>NC_003902.1:0-4947500 GCF_000007145.1 Xanthomonas campestris pv. campestris str. ATCC 33913 | reverse complement strand
CGGTAGAGGAGCGTTCCGTAAGCCTGCGAAGGTGGATTGAGAAGTCTGCTGGAGGTATCGGAAGTGCGAATGCTGACATGAGTAACGATAATGCGGGTGAAAAGCCCGCACGCCGAAAGCCCAAGGTTTCCTTGCGCAACGTTAATCGACGCAGGGTTAGTCGGTCCCTAAGGCGAGGGCGAAAGCCGTAGTCGATGGGAAGCAGGTTAATATTCCTGCACCTCGCGTGAGTGCGATGGAGGGACGGAGAAGGTTAGGTGTACCGGGCGTTGGTTGTCCCGGGGAAAGGCGGTAGGTTTGGATCTTTGGCAAATCCGGGATCCTTTAAGACCGAGCACCGAGACGAGCCTTTATGGCGAAGTCACTGATACCACGCTTCCAGGAAAAGCTCCTAAGCTTCAGCTCACGAAGACCGTACCGTAAACCGACACAGGTGGGTAGGATGAGAATTCTCAGGCGCTTGAGAGAACTCGGGTGAAGGAACTAGGCAACATGGCACCGTAACTTCGGGAGAAGGTGCACCCTTTTTGGTGGCTCATGCGAGCTATAGCTGAAGAGGGTCGCAGAAACCAGGCCGCTGCGACTGTTTATCAAAAACACAGCACTCTGCAAACACGAAAGTGGACGTATAGGGTGTGACGCCTGCCCGGTGCTGGAAGGTTAATTGATGGGGTCAGCCGCAAGGCGAAGCTCTTGATCGAAGCCCCAGTAAACGGCGGCCGTAACTATAACGGTCCTAAGGTAGCGAAATTCCTTGTCGGGTAAGTTCCGACCTGCACGAATGGCGTAACGACAGCGGCGCTGTCTCCACCCGAGACTCAGTGAAATTGAAATCGCTGTGAAGATGCAGCGTTCCCGTGGCAAGACGGAAAGACCCCGTGAACCTTTACTATAGCTTTACACTGAACGTTGAGTTCGTCTGTGTAGGATAGGTGGGAGGCTATGAAACTGTGGCGCTAGCTGCAGTGGAGCCAACCTTGAAATACCACCCTGTCGTGCTTGACGTTCTAACCTAGATCCGTTATCCGGATCAGGGACCGTGTATGGTGGGTAGTTTGACTGGGGCGGTCTCCTCCTAAAGAGTAACGGAGGAGCACGAAGGTACGCTCAGCGCGGTCGGACATCGCGCACTGTGTGCAAAGGCATAAGCGTGCTTGACTGCAAGATCGACGGATCAAGCAGGTACGAAAGTAGGTCTTAGTGATCCGGTGGTTCTGTATGGAAGGGCCATCGCTCAACGGATAAAAGGTACTCCGGGGATAACAGGCTGATACCGCCCAAGAGTTCATATCGACGGCGGTGTTTGGCACCTCGATGTCGGCTCATCACATCCTGGGGCTGTAGTCGGTCCCAAGGGTATGGCTGTTCGCCATTTAAAGTGGTACGCGAGCTGGGTTCAGAACGTCGTGAGACAGTTCGGTCCCTATCTGCCATGGGCGTTGGAAGTTTGAGAGGGGCTGCTCCTAGTACGAGAGGACCGGAGTGGACGAACCTCTGGTGTTCCGGTTGTCACGCCAGTGGCATTGCCGGGTAGCTATGTTCGGAAGCGATAACCGCTGAAAGCATCTAAGCGGGAAGCGCGCCTCAAGATGAGACTTCCCGGGGCACAAGCCCCCTAAAGGAACCATATAGACTATGTGGTTGATAGGTCAGGTGTGTAAGTACAGCAATGTATTGAGCTAACTGATACTAATGATCCGTGCGGCTTGACCATATAACCTCAAGTTGCCTTGGTCCCAACGAACGTTGGTAGATCCCCAAACGCAAGCTACGTCACAAGTTAACTATGCGAGACTGGGCGCCTTAATCCGTTTCTTGGATGGCGACGCTCCAACCGTCTCCCTGGTGAAATTAGCGCTGTGGAACCACCCGATCCCATCCCGAACTCGGAAGTGAAACGCAGCTGCGCCGATGGTAGTGTGGCTCAAGCCATGCGAGAGTAGGTCATCGCCAGGGGCTTTACCCGAAACCCTCAGTCCAACAGGACTGAGGGTTTCTTTTTGCCTGCAATTTGACCAAAGACATATCCATGGGCGAGAAGATGACCGCAGCTGGACGCGCTCGGTCCTAGCGCTTTAATGCTGACTCGGCTTGGACACGTTTGCTTTAGGTGTTGGTCTTGGTATTGGTGCGCAGCGTCCAGCGACAGAATGCATGTGGTGAGGCCGCGTGGATCGACCGTTTCTTAGTCCGCTTAGCTGATCAGCCTGGCGTTATGCGTAGGCACTATGCGTAAAACATTGGCCTCTTCGGCACGGGTAATAGGCATTTACTGACACTGCTGCACAGATGAGTGGTGCGCTTAGCCACATGCGATGTCTGAGCACATTCCTGTAGTAGCCGCCATGCGTTTAGATCGCTTGGTAGGTCCGGTAGACGGCTAGAATCTGCTGCTGCACGCGGGGTTCTAGGTCCGCTCATATCGCCACAGCATTTGTGTTTGCCTGCGTGCACCACCATGTGGTGTGCTCCGGTCTATTACCGTGAGTCGAGTCGATCTGCATGCCTGAGCTTCCCGAAGTCGAAACCACCCTACGTGGACTGGCCCCGCACCTGGTGGGGCAACGCATCCATGGCGTGATCCTGCGGCGGCCTGACCTGCGGTGGCCGATTGCAGCGCAGATCGAACAGTTGCTGCCAGGCGCCACGATTACCGATGTGCGTCGGCGGGCGAAGTATCTGCTGATCGATACCGATGCAGGCGGCAGTGCCGTGCTGCATTTAGGGATGTCGGGCAGCCTGCGGGTTTTGCCGGGCGATACGCCACCACGTGCGCACGACCATGTGGATATCAGCCTGCAGAACGGGCGTGTCCTGCGGTTCAATGACCCACGCCGCTTTGGTTGCCTGTTATGGCAGCGCGATTGCGAAACGCATGAGCTGCTGGCCAGCCTTGGGCCCGAACCATTATCTGCCGCATTTACGGGCGATTATCTGCACGCATTGGCATGCGGTCGCCGTGCGGCGGTCAAGACCTTCTTGATGGACCAGGCGGTGGTGGTCGGCGTTGGCAATATCTATGCGGCAGAAAGCCTGCATCGCGCAGGAATCAGCCCGCTGCGGGAAGCTGGCAAGGTGTCGCGGGAGCGCTATCGACGGCTGGCGGATGCGGTGAAGGAAATCCTGGCCTATGCAATCCAGCGCGGTGGAACCACGCTGCGCGATTTCATCAGCCCGGACGGCGCGCCCGGTTATTTCGAGCAGGAACTGATGGTGTATGGCCGCGAAGGCGAAGCCTGCAGACACTGCGGTGGCGAGTTGAAGCACGCCACAATCGGCCAACGCGCCACGGTGTGGTGTGCGGCTTGCCAGCGCTAGCTGCCGCTCAAATACAAGCAGTAACGCGACGGAGACAAGCATCACTTCGTAAGCGGCTACTCGCTGCATAAACATCGCCGCTTCGACTCTTCCTGAAATCTGTCGAATCATCAACTGCATCTACCATGTCACTTTGTAAGCCGCTACCTGCGGCATAAACAGAGCAGCATGGCTTCCAGCTAACGCCTGTCTGTATCACGCGACCAAGAGCGGCTAACAAAACGTAGCGAGCAGTCGTCAGGTGGGTGCGGACGGCGCGGAGGAACCGGAATGTACGTGGGTACATGCCGATTCCGAGCACCGGCCGCGCCCACCTGACGGCTGCGCAGTAATTTTTGATAGCTGCTCTAAGTTCACCACTGCCACGCTGTAAGTCGCGAGCCGCGGCGTAGATGCAGCAGCTTCCAGCTGAGGCCTGTTGGCATTCGCCAAACGCATTCCATCGCATCACTTTGTAAAACCGCCAGTCTCTGCATAGATGTGCAGCGGCGCTTCCATCCGATGCATGTCGGCATCGCGTCTACGTTTCGCATTATTTGGTGCTTTGCCAGTTGCACCTGCAGACATCGGCAGCGCTCGCTCCTGCAGCGCACTTGCTGGTGTGCCGCGCACCAGCGCGCGACAATTGGCTGATCGATGGATGCGGAGTTGGGCATGGCGAAGGTGATGCGCTTTCCTGTGGTGGCGGTCATGACGGGACTGCTCGTATTGCCCTCGGCGGGCAGCTGCGCAGACACTGCAGCGCGTAAGACGCCTCCCGCCATCGAACGCCTCACGCTCGGTAACGAGGTGATCGAAGTGACGGCCACGCCGTCGTTTGGAGGGCGCATCCTGGCATTTCAGCTACGGGGTCAGCCGAGCGTGCTCAAGCTCGGTGCGGCGGTGGAACAGCAGCGGGCACCGCAGGTATCGGGCACTGCAGGCGATATCGCCTACCTGGGGCATGACGTCTGGGTTGGCCCGCAAAGCCACTGGTGGCTGCATCAACAGGTCAATCCACAGCGCAAGGCAGCAGGCGCGGTGTGGCCGCCGGACCCCTATCTCTCGCTGGCGACGACGCGGGCGACAATACATGACGCGACGCAGCTGGTGATGGACGGCGTGCCCAGCCCGGTGACCGGCGTGCAACTGCGCAAGCGTGTGGCCCTGTCGCCGTCGCGCCCGGACACCATCGACGTGCAGGCCACCGCCCGCAACATCCGCACCGAGCCGCTCAGCTGGGATCTGTGGTTCAACACACGTGTGGCTGCAGATACGCGGGTGTTCGTGCCGGTGGCGGACGCGGCCGATCTACGCCTGCAACCACCCAGCGATCCCGGTACCGTCGCGCCGCGTTATCAGCTTGAAGGTGGCCTGTTCGTCTTGAGTGCCGACACCCGCGCGGACACGTTGATCCAGCGCGGCAAGCTGCTGCTGCAGCCGTCCGCTGGCTGGATGGCTGGTTTTGCCGGCACGCAGGTGTTGGTGATTCGCTTTGCGCACCAGCCGAAGGCGCGTATCCATCCCGAACAAGGACAGGTGGAACTGTATCTGGACGCGCCCCCGCAGCACCCCGAACACGGTCTGCTGGAAATGGAGGTGCACGCGCCGTATCGCACGCTCGCGCCCGGTGCCGACATGCAGGCGCAGGAGCAATGGACGCTGCTGCGCTATACCGGGCCCAACGAGCGGCAGGCGCAGCGGCAATTCCTGTGCAGCAAGGCGCAGGAGCTTGCGTTGACCAATGCCTGCGCCGGTTCGCCTGCGGTGCCCTGAGTAGCGCATAACGTCTGTGCCGGGCGTTGGTGTGGCTATGATGTAGCCCACACCACCGATCAGATCCAGCGCATGCAACGACGCCACTTCCTGAAGAATGCCGCCGCCGCCCTGGCTGCGCTCGGTTTGCCGGCGCTGCCGCCGTGGGCGCTGGCTGCCAAGGCAGTGGGGCTGCGTCGCCTGGGCCAGCCGCAGCCGTTCGACTATGCGTGGCTCAAGGGCCAGGCGCGTGCATTGGCCAAGGCGCCCTACAAAAGCCACAAGCAGGTGCTGCCTGGCCCGCTGGAATCCTTGAACTGGGATCAGTACCAGTCGATCCGCTACCGCCAAGATCACGCATTGTGGGCCGACGGCAATGGCAAGTTCCAGGCGAAGTTCTTCCATCTGGGCCTGTACTTCCACACCCCGGTGCACATCTACGACATCGTCGATGGCAAGGCGCAGCAGCTGGCGTACGACCCGGCGGCGTTCGATTACGGCCGCAGCGGCCTGGGTGGCAAACAGCTGCCCAAGGACCTGGGGTTTGCCGGCTTCCGGCTCAACACACGCAAGGATACCGACCGCGATTTCTCCGCGTTCCTGGGGGCGAGCTACTTCCGTGCGGTGGGCAAGGAAGGCCAGTACGGGCAATCGGCGCGCGGGCTGGCGATCGATACCGGTACCGGTGGGCCGGAAGAATTTCCCGATTTCATCGCCTATTACCTGGAACAACCGGCCGACGATTCGGACACGGTGGTGGTCTACGGCTTGCTGGATTCGCCCAGCGTGTCCGGCGCGTACCGCTTTGCCATCACCAATGGCGAGGTACTGGTGATGGATATCGACAGTGCGTTGTATCCGCGCAAGGCGATCGAGCGGCTGGGCATCGGCCCGTGCACGAGCATGTACCAGACCGGCGAGAACGACCGCCGCATGGACTGGGACTGGCGCCCAGAAATCCACGATACCGATGGCCTGGCGATGTGGACCGGCGGCGGCGAGTGGATCTGGCGGCCGCTATGCAATCCGCCGCACCTGCGTTTCAACATGTTCGTGGACGAGAACCCGCGCGGCTTTGGCTTGCTGCAGCGCGATCGCAATTTCGATCATTACCAGGACGACGGCGTGTTCTACGAGAAGCGCCCGTGCCTGTGGGTGGAGCCCAAGAGCGGCTGGGGCAAGGGCTCGGTGCAGTTGGTGGAGATCCCCACCGTGGACGAGACCTTCGACAACATCGTGGCGTTCTGGAACCCGCAGGCCAAGCCGCAGCCGGGGCAGGAACTATTGATGGGGTACCGCTTGTACTGGGGTGCGCACCCGCCGGCCAGTTCGCCGCTGGCGCATTGCGTGGCCACGCGCACCGGGCTGGGCGGCATCGTGGGCCAGAAACGCAGCCATTTCTCCTGGCGCTTTGCGGTGGATTTTGCTGGCGGTGAACTGGCTGCGCTTGCAAAGGACCCCAAGGCCAAGGTCGAAGCGGTGCTGCAGGTGTCGCGCGGCACCACCGAGATCGTCTCGGCGCGGCCGCTGCATGAGCTCAAGGGCTACCGGGCGATGTTCGACCTGGTGCCGCCGGATGAGGGCACCCAGCAGATCGATATCCGTCTGTTCCTGCGCGCCAACGGTAAGCCGTTGACCGAAACCTGGCTGTACCAGTGGACGCCGCCGCCGGCGAGCGAACGCAAGATCTACTGACCTGCGTTGCCGGGACCCTGGCCGTGCTTAGGCCGGGGTCGAGCGGTTGTCGACCAGCTGCATCCGCGCACGTGGGCGCTGGCAGGCCAGCTCCACGTGGAAGCAGGTGCCGTCCTTGCCACTGGTGATGCGCAGCTCGCCCTGATGGGCCTGCGCGATCTGTGCGGCCATGTGCAGGCCCAGGTCGACCTCGGGCAGGGCACGCCCGGCGGTATGCACATGCGTGGAGGCATGCAGGATGTCCAGCCGGCGTGGTTCGATGCCGTCCAGGTTGCAGACTTCGATGCGCAGCCGGCCTTGTTCGGTAACCGCGATGGCCTTGATCAGCGAGCTCTGCTGGCCTTGCACCACTGCGTTGATCATCAGGCTGCCGAACATCTGCGCCAGCCGGATGGCATCGCCATGCACCGGTTCGTCGATGGCCACGTGCGCGGAAAGCACCTGGTTGGGATAAGCGGCGCGGGTTTCGTCCACCACCTGCGAGAGCGCATCGAGCAAGTCGCTACCGTTGCCATAGTCCAGCTGCAGCCAGTCGCGTTCGATGCCGCGTGCGAAATCGCTGGCGAAGTCGATCAACTCTTCCATGCGCCGCAGGCTGCGCTGCAGCGAGCGGATGGCGCCGCCCTGGCGCTGGCTGAGTTGGTCGATGGACAGCATGTCCACCACCGCATGCATCGATTGCAGCGGGTTGCGCAGGTCGTGGCCGAGGATGCCGATGAACTCTTCGCGCAGCCGCGCCGAGGCGCCGACCCGTCCGAGTTCGCTGCGGGCTTGCCGCGATTCCAGCGCGCTCTGTTCGGCGCGGAGTTCGGCCTGGATCTGCGCGCCCAGCAATTGCGCGAGCAGTTCGATCTTCTCCACCAGCGGCGCATCCATCACGCGCGGCTCCGGATCCAGCGCGCACAAGGTGCCGAACACGCTGCCGTCGTCGAGACGGATCGGCACCGACACATAGCTCTCGAAGCCATACAACTTGGGCGAGGGATGGTCGCGGTAGACCGGGTGCTGCGAGGCATGGCCAAACGACACCGCCTGGTTACGCAGGCGCACGCCATCGCAGAACGTGGTGGCCAGCGGCAGTTCGTCGCCGGGCTGCAGACCGAAGGCGAGCGTGTCCTGCACCTGGCAGGTGACCCAGCGCGCATCGGTGACCCGGGCAACCGCGGCAAAGCGCATGCCGGTGAGGCGGGTGAGGATGGTCAGCACATCGGGGACCGACGACAGCCGGCCGACACGCGCGACATCGGCGTGCAATTCGGGAGGAAGCTGACCCATGCGTTTCTTCCCGGACCGTGATGCACGCAGTTTACAGGAGCCCGGTTGCGTCCGGTTGTGAGAGCGCGGCGTTGCCGGCGCAATCGCGTGTGGTGGTCTGACGATTGGTATAACGCGCTGATACAGCGGTATGTCACCTGCTGATGGCTGACATGTTGGCAGCTACCGATGCTGCGGTGTGGAGTCTGCACGCGCGTCACCTGCCACGCGCGCCTGCATCGGCAGCGGCAGTGCGGAAAGGCGATCGCCGCCAGCAAGGTTGCAGGCCTCATGTCCCTGCCCATGCACTACGATTCCCGGCACCCCGCCGGCGTGCGCGTCGTGGCGAAGCGTGATTTACGCCGGCGGCAACGGCAACGCGATCTGCAGCGGGTCGATCCGGCCTTCGCCACGCATGATCTTCTTGAACTCGGCGCGGCTGACCGAGACATAGCGCTCGTTGCCGCCGATCTCCACCTGCGGGCCGTCCTGCACCGCATGCCCTTGTGCGTCCACGCGCACGGTCATGGTGGCCTTGCTGCCGCTGTGGCAGATGGTCTTGATCTCTTCCAGCTCATCGGCCCAGGCCAGCAGGAACTGGCTGCCTTCGAACAGCTCGCCGCGGAAATCGGTCCGCAACCCGTAGCAGAGCACCGGGATGCGCAGGCGGTCGACCACCTCGCTCAGCTGCCAGACCTGCGCGCTGCTGAGGAACTGCGCCTCGTCGACCAGCACGCAGTGCAGCGGGCCGTGCGCGGCAATGTCGCGCTCGATCAACTGCAGCAACTCGGTCTGGCGGTCGAAGGTCTGCCCATCGGCGCGCAAGCCGATGCGCGAGGCGACCACGCCGCTGCCGGCGCGGTGATCGAGCTTGGGCGTGAGGATGGACGTGCGCATACCCCGCTCGCGGTAGTTGTGCGCCGACTGCAGCAAGGTGGTGGTCTTCCCGGCATTCATTGCCGAGTAGTAGAAATAGAGCTTGGCCAACTGGGTTCAACTTAAGGTATTGAATTTAATGGGAATTATGTAGGAAGCGGACGCATGACTGTGAACCAGTACCGACAGTTATACCGTCACTTGCAGCCGGTGCCGCGAGTCCAGCACGGACCGTCTGTTGCAATCGGTTGCAACGCAGCTTCCCGAACATGAGCGCTGTCTCAGGATACGAGATGGCCTGACGCCACTGTACCGCGCCAATGCAGTGGCTCGAAGCTGCTGCAATGACGTCTTCGGGCTGTCCTGAGCTAGCATAGATCGTTAGACCAAGCGCCCACGCGATAGCGTGGACTTGGACCGCCAGTTAGACGTGCAGGTGCACTGATCACCAAAAGCCAAAAAGTGATTGGTGGTCACAGTACAGGACATGATGGAGTTAAGGGCAGCATGACTAAAAATATCCTTTGCACGGACAAGGACCTTAGGAACGAGGCCGGAGTGGAGTCGTTCTTCATGGCGAGGATGCTGAAGGACCTCCTTGGCTACAAGGACACCAATATCCGGCTGAAAGAGACCATCGAGACGCTTTCTGTTAGCGCTGGTCGGCGGCGTGTACTGTATCGGCCTGATTTCGCTGTCACTAAGGGCGGCCACGTTCGCTGGGTCTGTGATGCGAAGAGCCCATCAGAGGGTATTGAGAAATGGCGCGGCCAATGTAAGAGCTATTGCCATGAGCTTAACGAGCGATACGGCCCAGGTGAGAACCCCGTCCTTTACTACATGCTGACGAATGGCAAAGAAACCCGCGTGTACCACTGGGACTCAAGCCGGCCGCTTCTCGTGATGGATTTCAAAGACTTCGCGGTGGGCAATCCGAAGCTAAAACAGCTTAAGGAACTGCTATCCGCTGATAGCGATAAACTGAATGTTCAGCTCAACGAACAGTTGCCCAGCCTGACAATACGCAGGAAGAGCGCTAACGATCTAAACGCTGATTTTGCTTGGTGCCATGATCAGATACATAGAAAAGACGCGCTCAGCTACACTGCTGCGTTTATGGAATTTGTGAAGCTTATCTTCATCAAGCTTCTATCAGACCGCGAAGTACACGAAAAGAACCCTGAAATGGCTGAATCCGGCGTTTTTCAGGTGATCGAGCCTGCCCGCAATGTGAAGTTCTCTGTGGCTGCCATCAATGCGGCGGAAGAAGCTGGGATTGATAATCCAATTGCTGTCCGATTTGATGAGCTTCGTGAGAGTCTTGAACTCCAAATAAAACAGCAAAACAAAAAACGCATCTTCTCGGAAAACGAGAAGCTAGCCCTGAGCAAAGATCTGACAAAAGACATCGTCCGGCGTCTGGAATCCGCCGATCTCTACGGTTTGGACGCCGATATCAATGGTCGTCTATTTGAGACGTTCCTGAATGCCACTCTGAGGGGCAAGTCGCTTGGTCAGTACTTTACGCCGCGAAGCGTCGTCAAGTTGGCGGTCGCGATGTCTGATCTGCAAGTTGGGATCAAGCATCAGGGATGCGATGTAGTTATTGATGGATGCTGCGGAAGTGGGGGGTTCCTTATCGAGGCTCTGGCGGCTATGTGGAAGAAGGTTGAGAGCTCTCCCAAGCTGTCGCAGGCTGCAAAGAATGAGCTTAAGAACGATATCGCAACTAAGTGCATCTACGGAATTGACTCGGCCAAAGATCCGGCACTGGCCCGCATCGCCAGAATGAACATGTATCTGCATGGAGACGGCGGAAGCGCAATCTATCAGTTGGACGCATTGGACAAGGGGCTCGCAGAGGAAAACAATGCTAGCCCAGAGTCCAGGTCCGAACTTAGAGACTTTAAGCGTGTCCTGAAGGACAACGCTGAGGGCTTTGCTGACGTCGCACTGACAAATCCGCCCTTTGCGCGCGATTACGAACGTAAGAAGCGGGGTGGTGGACGTGCATACGCACCGTCGGTTTTGGATGCGTATGAGCTGTCGTACGACGGTCCCGCCGAGATCCTTCCGAAAGCCAAACTTAAGTCGAGCGCAATGTTCTTGGAGCGTTATCTAGACTTCCTCAAACCAGGAGGGCGTTTGGTGAGCGTGATAGACGATAGCGTACTAGGCAGCAAGGCTTTCGCGACTACCCGTGCCTGGCTAGCCCAAAAATACATCGTAGAAGCGGTTGTATCGCTGCCAGGCGACGCCTTCCAGCGATCTGAAGCAAGAGTCAAGACGTCTATTCTTATCATGCGCAAAAAAGTAGCTGATGACGAAGCGCAGGGCGAAGTCTTCATGTGCTACTCCCAATTCGTGGGCATCGACGATCCAGCGCGCGAAAGAGTGCTCCCCGTTGATGAGGACAATCACAAGAAGGCTCAGGAAGAAATAGAGCGCATCTCCAAGTTGTTCGCTCGGTTCTCTTCGGGAGACCGTAAGAAGGACATGAACAAGTGGGTGATACGCCCAGGGTTCCGTAGACACTCAAGACCCTCGTTGCGCGTAGCGCCGTTCAAACTCTACAGGTGACAGGTCGCCAGTTGAACCGTGGCGGCGGTTGGGGTTGTAGAACATCTCGATGTAGTCGAATACCTCGGCGCGAGCGGCGTCCTTGGTGGGATAGGTCCGCCGCCTGATCCGCTCGCGTTTGAGCAGGCCGAAGAAGCTCTCCACGGGTGCGTTGTCGTGGCAGTTGCCACGCCGACTCATGCTGCACACCAAGCCATGGGACGCCAGGAAACTGCGCCAGTCATCGCTGGTGTAGACAGACCCTTGGTCCGAATGAACCAAGCAACCAGCGTTGGGTTTGCGCCGCCACACCGCAGACAACACCGCCTGCACGACCAACTCGGTGTCGGCCCGATCGCGCATCGCCCAGCCGACGACCTGCCTGGAAAACAGATCGATCACAACAGCCAAATACATCCAGCCTTCATGCGTGCGGATGAAGGTGAAATCGCTCGCCCAGGCCGTGTCCGGCTCCGTCACGTCGAACTGTCGGTCAAGCAGGTTGGCCGCCGCCTTGCACTGCATTCCTCCATGGAAGCGCGGTTTGCGACCATAGCCCACCTGGGCACGCAGTCCCTCGGTGCGCATCAGCCGATGCACCCGATGACGACTACAACGCTCACCCAGATCGCGCAGATCCGTGGTGATCTTGCGATGCCCATAGACACTGCCGCTGGCCAGCCAGTGGTGCTTGATTAGTCCAAGCAAGCGATCATCTTCCTTGGCGCGCTCACTGTTGGGCGAGCACAACCAGGCGTAATAACCCGACCGGTTGACCCGCAATACCCGGCACATTGCACACACCCTGAATTCCCCGCAGTGGGCTTGCATGAAGGCGTACTTTGCCTTTACCCCTTGGCAAAGTACGCGGCGGCCTTTTTTAGGATGTCGCGCTCCTCGGTCACTCGACGCAACTCTGCCTTCAGCCGCCGAACCTCGGCGCTCTGGTCCACCTCGGCGCGATGCACCACGCCAGACTTGCCGAACGTGCGCAGCCAGGCGTACAGGCTGTGCGTCGTGACACCCAGCCGCTCGGCGACTTCTGCCACCTTGAACCCACGATCAGTCACTTGCCGGACCGCCTCGATCTTGAACTCATCCGTATATCGCTTGCTGCTCATAGGCACCTCCGAATCGACCATTTTCCATGGCCTTGAGATGTCTAGGAAACCCTGGGCGTATCACTTCGGACATTCTCCAAGCCTTCAAGCCTCCGCAATAACGCGCTGCACTCTGGCGCTCATCTTCAAGCTTTGTTCTCGCTCGGCGGAACACAGAACGATCAAGGTCCCATGGGGCTGGTTCGCATAGGCGGGCAGCCCATGCGTCTTGAGATCCCCCAAGCGCCGGGCCTCGCGTCGAAAGAACTCAAAAAGCCGATTGGACCAATCGACGTCCCCCCGCCCTGAGTAGCGGCTTGGTTTAGAGTCCGGGGTTGATGATATCGGTGTTTGTCAGATGTTGGGCATAAGCAGCCGGTGTCATGCCGACGGTATCGCGTCCGAATACAACCTGAAACCAACTTACGAAGACGGCCCGAAAATAAGCTAAGAAACAGCCATTTACTTACGCCTCTGAACACCCTCTTACGCCAATAATAGAAATAGAGCTTGGCCATTGGATGAGTTTACCGGGTCAGGTGGCGTGCGGTCATGGCTTGCCGCATGAACCGACGCCGGCGGCCTGCCCGCAGCCGCGCCGGTACAATGGCCCGCTCTGTTGGAAGTCCCTATGCACGGTCTCAATCCCCCGCAAAGCGCTGCCGTCCTGCACTGCGAAGGTCCCTTGTTGGTGCTGGCCGGTGCCGGCAGCGGCAAGACGCGCGTGATCGTGGAGAAGATCGCGCATCTGATCGCCATCGGCCGCTATCCGGCCAAGCGCATCGCCGCGATCACCTTTACCAACAAGTCGGCCAAGGAAATGCGCGAGCGTGTGGCCAAGCGTATCCGTGGCGACGGGGCCGACGGGCTGACCATCTGTACCTTCCACGCGCTGGGGTTGAAGTTCCTGCAGATCGAGCATGCCGCGGCCGGGTTGAAGCGTGGGTTTTCGATCTTCGATTCCGACGATGCGGCCGCGCAGATCAAGGACCTGATGCATGGGGCCAAGCCCGATGCGATCGAAGACGCCAAGAACCTGATTTCGCGGGCCAAGAACGCCGGCATGTCGCCCGAGCAGGCGATGGCTGCGGCGCGCAGCAACCGCGAGAAGGAAGCGGCCAGCCTGTATGAGCGCTACCAGGCGCGGCTGACCACCTTCAACGCGGTGGACTTCGATGACCTGATCCGCCTGCCGGTGCAGATCCTGGAGGCCAACGAAGAGATCGTGATGGGCTGGCGCGAACGCATCGGCTACCTGCTGGTCGACGAGTGCCAGGACACCAACGATGCGCAGTACCGGCTGCTGAAGATGCTGGCCGGGCCGCGCGGCAACTTTACCTGCGTGGGCGACGACGACCAGAGCATCTACGCTTGGCGTGGCGCCAACCCGGAAAACCTGCAGCAGATGGGGCGCGACTACCCGGCGCTGGAAATCATCAAGCTGGAGCAGAACTACCGTTGCTCCAACCGCGTGCTGCGTGCGGCCAATGCCTTGATCGCGCACAACCCGCACGAGCACTTGAAGACCCTGTGGAGCGACCAGGCCGACGGTGAGCGCATTCGCGTGTGGGAGTGCCGCGACAGCGAGCACGAAGCGGAAAAAGTGGCCGCCGAGATTTCGTTCCTGGGCACGGCCAAGCAGGTGCCGTGGAGCGATTTCTGCATCCTGTTCCGTGGCAACTTCCAGTCGCGGCCACTGGAAAAGGCGCTGCAGTTGCTGCGTGTGCCGTACCACCTCACCGGCGGCACCGCGTTTTTGGAGCGGCAGGAGGTCAAGGACGTGCTGTCGTGGTTGCGGCTGATCGTCAATCCCGAAGACGACGCCGCGTTCTTGCGTGCGGTGCAGTCGCCCAAGCGCGAAGTCGGTGCGACCTCGCTGGCGCGATTGGCCGAACTGGCCAGTGCCAAGTCGGTGCCGATGTCACGCGCGGCCGAATCGATGGGCGCGCTGCAGCACTTGCCGCCGCGTGCGGCCAACGGCCTGAGCGCATTTACCGACATCCTGCGCGATATGCGCGAGCATTCGGCCACGCTGCCGGCCGGCGAATTGGTGCGCACCTTGGCCGACAAGTCCGGCCTGCTCAACGACCTGCGCAATCAGTCCAAGGACGAAGCCGGGTTCCAGCGCCGCAAGCGCAACCTCGATGAGCTGGCCGAATGGTTCGAAGGCGGCCCGCGTGGCGCCAGCGCCAGCGATCTGGCGGCGCAGTTGGCGCTGCTGTCGCGTAACGACAAGGACGACGGCGGCAACCAGGTGCGCATGATGACCATGCATGCGTCCAAGGGCCTGGAATTCCGCTACGTGTTCATCGTTGGCTGCGAGGACGGCGTGCTGCCGCACGAGGTCAGCCTGGAAGAAGGCAACCTGCAGGAAGAGCGGCGCCTGTTGTACGTGGGCATTACCCGCGCCAAGCAGCAGTTGTGGATGAGCTACAGCAAGTTGACGCGCAAGTTCGGCGAGCATGTGCGACTGAAGCCGAGCCGCTTCTTCGACGAGATTCCGGCGGCCGAACTGCAACGCGACGGCGCCGACCCGGTGGCCGATGCCGAACGCAAGAAGGAACGCGCCAACGCGGGGCTGGCGGCGATCCAGGCGTTGTTCGACTAACGCACGCTGACAACACGTGCGTATGAGAGGCGGTAAGGCGCTGGTCGGCGCCGATGCGCATCGCTTGCACGATGAGTCCCTGGGGCTTCAAGCAGCGAGTTGATGCGCGGTGTTTGCGCGTGCTGCACGCGTCTGGAATCCCGCAGCATGTGGTCGCATGCGTGCTGCGGCGGACGCCTTCTCAACCATGGCAACGATGCAGGCACTCTCGGTCGTGCGCATAGCACGCGATCACGGCGCGCAGCGTGCCAACTGCACGAGTAGAGCGAGGTGTGCAGCAATTGTCGTGTGGCATTTGTTGATGCTTATCGCCAGGCGGTTTTGCCTTGCAAGTAAACGCCTGCCACCCCACGACGCTGTGCCCGCACAGGCTTGCCAGTGAGGCATCTGCACGGCAGGCTGGGTGTTCCTGATGCCGGAGCACACCGTGACCGTGGTGATCGAAACCCCGCGCCTGCGCTTGCGGACGCTTGATGCGGAGCGCGACGCCGACGCAATGCTGGCGTTGGTCAACGACCCCGCCTTCATCGCCGGCATCAACGATCGTGGCGTACGGACCCGCGAGCAGGCGCGCGCGCACCTGCGCGAGTGGGCGCAGGCGCATCAGGAGCGCCACGGGTTCGCGCACTGGGCGGTTGAAACGCGTGACGAAGGCGCCTTCGCAGGCACCCTGGGGTTGTTGTGCCGCGACACCTTGCCGGTGCCGCATATCGGCTTTGCGCTGTTGCCGGATTATCGCGGCAAGGGCTATGTGCGCGAGGCCGGGCATGCCGTGCTGCGGTATGCGCGCGATGTGCTGCGGCTGCCGCAGCTGTGCGCGATCGTGTCGCCCGACAACAGCGATTCGATCCGTGCGCTGGAACAACTCGGGCTGCAGCGGCAGGGGCTGCGGGTGCTGAGTCCGGGCACCGATGACGTGCTGTATTACGTGATCGATCTTGGCCCTGGCGTGGACAGCTGAGCTGGCCTGCGGCACGCTGCCGGCCTGTCTTGCCGCCCAAAGGACGCGTCATGCCGTTGTTGGTCAATGCCTATTCCACGCTGCGCGATCCCGTGTGGCCGGATTTTCTGCCGCAGGCTGCGGTGCAGCACCGCGACCACACCGACCCGGAGTTGACCAACCATCTGCACGGGTTTGTCGGCTATGTGAGCCAGGCCGGCGATGGCCAGATGACGCAGGCGCGCTACCACCTGATGCGCCACGTGCAGCGGGTGCGCCAGCAGTTCACCTTCGAGGTGGACGATGCCGCCTTCGGTGCGTTGGCCAAGTGGGCCGAGCAGGCCAACGCGGTGTGCTTCCTGGCCGATGGCAGCGTGCGCGACCCGCACGGGCACGTGCTGCTGAGCCAGGGCGAGCCGCCGCTCGACGACGATGCGCAGGTGCCGTATCCACCGGACGCGCTGGAGCGCCGCGCGCGGCAGCAGGATCAGTTGGCCGCGCTGGGCATCCGCGTGCCGCCCAGCCTGCCACCGGTGCCCGGTGAGGCCGAAGCCCGGGTGCGCGATGCCACAGCCGTGGCCGAGCGCATGCGCGCGCTGTTTGCGGTGGCGCTGCGTGCAGAGATCCTCGCCGCAGGCGATCCACCGCCGTCGCTTGCCGAGATGGGCGCGCGGCTGCCGGGCTTGGCGGCCGCGCTGTCACCGCAGGAGCTGGAATTTTTCGAGCAAACGCAACCGGATCCGCAGCAGCTGGCCAACTTCGGCTGGCGCTACGAAAGCCTGGCGACGCTGCAATGGGCGGCGGGCATGACCGACACGCTGCCTCTGCCAACCGATCTGTGCGATGTGCCGGGCGTGGCCCGGCGCGCGCTGGAGCACGCCGAGGCGCACACGCCGCCGGTGCTGGTATTGCGCCCGCTGCCGGAGCTGCTGGATGCGCTGGACCGGCACCTGCGCCTGCATTGGGCAGTGCGCCAGGCCGGGCAGTCCAAGCAGCCGGTGCCCGCCGGCGTCGTGCCCGGCGTGGTCTACGAGCGGCACTACGCGCTCAACTGGCTGCTGCATTTCGAAGATGCAGCCTGGGACGAGGTGGATACGCCGACTTGAGGGCGTGTTCTGCGGGTAGCGGCTTGGCACGGCGCGGCGGCCACAACGCCCCGCTGGCACTCCGTCGCGCGGGCCGGCTGGAGCGCGGCAAGCAGTTTGGCTGCCTGCTGCGGGCTGGTCCGAATGTGCGCAATGCCGCCAGTTATCCTCAGGCGGCAGGCGGGCCTGCAAACGGCCAGGGCTGTATTTCAATCAAGCTGTCGCCAGCTAAGCCCGCAACTCGCTCCTAGGCCACCATAAGACCAGCCACACGCAAACCTGCGCTCAGGCGCCAGCCGCATCCAGGCGTGCCTGTAGCGCGCTCAGCGCGTCCTGCAGCTCGGCCACGGTGGTTTCCAGGCTGAGCACGCGGGCTTCCAGCTCGCTGCTGTCGGCGCCGCTGCGGGCGCTCGGTGCCGCACGTGCGGCGGCGGCCTGCAGCGCATCCAGATCCAGCTCGCCGCTGAGCAGATGCGCGTAGCGGTCTTCGCGCTGGCCACTGGCGCGCGGCAGCTGCACGGCCAGGCCTCGCTGGATCAGCCGTTCCAGGTGATGGCGCACATCGTCGCTGTCGTTGAAGCGGGCCAGCCGCTCGCTACGCGCAAACAGCTCGCCCAGCGTCTGCGGGCCACGCAACAGCAGCAGGCCGATGACCGCGACCTGTTGCCGGGTCAGGTCCAGTGCGCTGCCCAGCCTGTGTTCGTAGCGCTCGGCCCGCGAGGAAAACTGCTGGCGCACCAGGCCCAGGGTTTCCAGCTGGCGCAGCGCGTGATGCACCTTGCCGGTCTGCAGGGTGAGCACCGGCTCGCGCGCGGTCTTCTGGTTAGCGGCCACCTGGGCGGCGTTGACGGTGAGGGGGTAGGCGTCCGGTGTGGTCGCTTCCTTCTCGATCAGGCAGCCGAGCACGCGGGCCTGGGCGGTATCGAGAACGGGCGTGGGCAATGTCTCTGTCATGCGGCGACTCCTGGGCGATCAGCCCGCAAGGATATGCCGATCCCGTGCCGGCGTTCTGCGCCTCGTTCGCCGCGACGCTGCCGCCTTGCAGGGCCGTACGGTGCGCCGTGGTTGCGTCAGCCGCCGCTGTGCGTGCGCCACGCAGCGTCTATGTGCGCATAGATAGCGGGAGACGGCAGAAGGCCAGCGCACGCTGCGGGCCGCATGCAAACCAGGCGCACCGTGGTTGAAAGCGAGAAACCGCCTCGCCACCCGCACGCAAGACCCACCCGACACGGGGGGGGCGCGCACGCGGCGGCCGCGGAGCAGGGCGCCACCACGCGAACCGGCTAAAATTGCGCGCTTCATTGCCGTTCCTGTCCTGGTGGATGCCATGCGCCCCTCGCTTCACGCACCGATGTCCCTGCTTGCCTGCGCCGTGCTGGCGCTGGCGGCCTGCAAGCCCACTCATGAAGAGACGGCGCAGCGCGCGCAAGCCGCTGCCGTGTCTGCCAATGCCGCCGCCAGCGCTGCTGCGGGCAAGCCGGCGGCAACAGCCGGCGCGCTTGCCGGCGATGACAACCTCAATGCGGTGCTGTGGATGCAGCGTTCGGAGGAATACCGCGCCGTGGCCGAGCAGACCTACCGCGCCGCAGCCGAGACTCTCGACGCCGCCCTCAAGCAGCCCAACTGGGACGCGCTGGTGCCCGAAGAACGCGGCAATGCCGCCACCGGCCTGAAGCCGGCGGTGGTGCTGGATGTGGACGAGACCGTGCTGGACAACTCGCCGTACCAGGCGCGCCTGGTGCGCGATGGCAAGGAGTACGACGAACTGAGCTGGGACCAGTGGGTGGCCGAAAAGAAGGCCAAACCGATCCCGGGCGTGGTCGATTTCGCCAAGGCGGCCAACGCCCGCGGCATCACCCTGATCTACATCTCCAACCGCGCCGTGCACCTCAAGGACGCCACCTTGGCCAACCTGCGCAGCGCCGGGCTGCCGGTGGCCGATGACAGCGTCTTCCTGGGCCTGGGCACGGTGGTGCCCGGCTGCGAGCAGAATGGCAGCGAAAAGAATTGCCGCCGCCGCCTGGCCGGCGAGAAGTACCGCGTGCTGATGCAGTTCGGCGACCAGCTCGGCGACTTCGTGCAGGTCACCGCCAACACCGGCACTGCCCGCGGCGCGCTGTTGCAGCAGTACCACGACTGGTTCGGCGAGCGCTGGTGGATGCTGCCCAACCCCAGCTACGGTGGCTGGGAGCCGGCCCAGTTCAACAACGATTATTCGCAACCCTGGCAGACCCGCCACGGCGCCAAGCGCGCCGCACTGGAGCTCGCACGATGAACCGTCCCCCGTTACCGCTGGCCGCGCACGATCGGCTGATCTTTGCGCTGGATGTGCCCGGCCATGACGAGGCCATCGCCTGGGTGGACCGTTTGGGCGAGTCGGTGGCGTTCTACAAGATCGGCATGGAATTGCTGGCGTCGGGCGAGTACTTCCACGTGCTCGATGCGCTGGCCAAGCGCAACAAGCGCGTGTTCGTCGACCTGAAGTTCTTCGACATTCCCGCCACCGTCGCCGGCACCATTCGCCGCCTGTCGCAATGGCCGGTGAGCTATTGCACCGTGCACGGCTGGCACGCCGGCATGCTGGAAGCCGCCGCTGCGGCCAACCAGGGCGACATGCGCCTGCTCGCAGTGACCGTGCTGACCTCAATGGGCCGGCCGGACTTGGCCGCGATGGGCATCGACCGCGAGCCGGTGGACGTGGTGGTGGAGCGCGCGCTGGCCGCCCAAGCCGCTGGCATCGACGGGGTGATCGCCTCGGGCCAGGAAGCGGGCATGATCCGCCGCGCCACCGGCCCGGCCTTTTCGATCGTCTGCCCCGGTATCCGCCCCGGCGGCCCGGTCGGCGATGACCAGCAGCGCACCGTGGGCGTGGCGCAGGCCTTCGCCGATGGCGCAGATGCCATTGTGGTCGGCCGCCCGATCCGCCTGGCCAACGACCCCGCCGCCGCCGCCGCCGCCATCCAGGCCGAAATCCGCGCGGCCGTGGTGCAGCACCGGGATTGAGGCTGCCGCGCGGTACATTTGGTGCCCAGCAAAATCAAATAGTTAGGCGCCCATCTTTAAAGTGTTGCTTTAACGTTAAAGTCGACGTACGATGCCGGCGTCCGATGTCAGTCGGAAGTTGTGCCACGCATTGTCCACCGGGCTTGTCCCGGTTTTTGAAGGGATCGGGCCTTGTGCCCGATCCTTTTTTTTGACCGGTGGCCGGGCGGCCGCCAGCCATCGAGCCAGGCCACGTGGGAACTGCCGCCCAAATCATCGCGCCTTGGGTACGCCCACGCCGCGCTGCTCGCTGGCGGCAAGCCATGCCGGGCGTGGTGCAGCTTCGGGATGGTCTCAAGCCTGCACGGGCCGGAGCTGCTGTGGGTGCACCACGCCGTGTCGTCGACATCGGTGGCGCGCGTAACGGCATCGCAACCCGTAAGGCACGCACTGACCCACCGCCTGCCCGCCCGCCCGCCTGGCGCCCAACGCCCATCACGGCGCGCCGCTGCGCGGCAACGCCCAGCCCCATGCAGGTTGGTCGCACCACACGGTGATCCCCATTGCCTTGCTCCACGCCGCCGCGGGCGCAGCGTGAGCCCCTCGCGGCGGCAACGCTGGCCTTGGCTGGGCCAGGTTTGCCACCGCGCACTCACCGCACCCGATCAGCGCGGCAATAGCGGTCGATGAATTGCTGGTGGGTCGGCATGACGTCCACGCAATGGCTGATGGTCTGCGCCACGCTGGCCAGGAAGCCTTCGGCGTCGGTGTCCGGCACCTGGTCCACCAGCGGGTGATAGCCCTGCGGCAGGATGCCCTGGCCCACCATCACCTGCACCCAGCTGATTTCGGCAAACATCTCTTCGGCATTGCGGTAGAAGCGCCCGCTGTCGCGGAACAGGTCCAGCGTGGCCTGCAGCTCCGGGGTGATCGGCTGCGTGCGGCAGTGGCGCCAGAACGCGCTGTTGTCGCGTTCGGTGGCGTGGTAATGCAGCACCAGGAAATCGCGGATGCGGTCGAACTCGAAGGCCAGCCGGTCGTTGTAGCGCTGCACCAGCACCGGGCTGATGCTCTCGCGTGGGAACAGCTCCAGCAGCTTGGAAATGCCGGACTGGATCAGATGGATGCTGGTCGATTCCAGCGGCTCCAGAAAGCCGCTGGCCAAGCCCAACGCCACGACGTTGCGGTTCCAGAACTGCTTGCGTCGCCCGGTGGTGAAACGCAGCGGGCGCGGGTCGGCCAGCGGTGTGCCATCCAGATTGGCCAGCAGCGTGGCGGCGGCTTCGTCGTCGCTGACGTGTGCACTCGAATACACGTAGCCATTGCCGGTGCGGTGCTGCAACGGAATGCGCCATTGCCAGCCGGCGGCGCGCGCGGTGGAGCGCGTGTAGGGTGTGGGCGGGCCGACCTTTTCGCAGGGCACGGCCAGTGCGCGGTCACACGGCAGCCAATGGGTGAAGTCGTGGTAGCCGGTGTGCAGCGCCTCTTCGATCAACAGACCGCGGAAGCCGGAGCAGTCGATAAACAAGTCGCCACTGACCACCTGCCCGGAAGCCAGTTGCACCGATTGCACGTGGCCGGTGTGCGCATCCAGCTGCACCTGTTCGATCAAGCCCTCAAGACGCGTGACCCCGCGCTGCTCGGCGTAGCCGCGCAGAAAGCGCGCGTACTGGCTGGCATCGAAGTGATACGCGTAGGCGATGTTGGCCAGCGGCGAATTGGCTGGCACATCGCCGGCGGAGGTCATGAACTTGCCGCGCGTGGCGGCAACGGTATTGAGCGTGTAGGCACCCAATGGTTGCGCCTTGCCGCGCCGCTGTTGCTTGATCCAGTACTGATGAAACGGCAGCAGCCCGAGCGGATGGCCGATCTGGGTGCCGAAGCCGTGGATATACGAGGTGCCCGGCCGTTGCCAGTCGATGAACTCGATGCCGAGCTTGAAGCTGCCCTGGGTCTGGCGCACGAACTCGGCTTCATCGATGCCGAGCAGATTGTTGAAGGCCTTGATGTGCGGCACGGTGGCTTCGCCGACGCCAATGGTGCCGAGCTGCTCGGATTCGATCAGCTGCACATTGAAGCTGGGACCAAGCACGCGGGCGAACGCGGCGGCCGCCATCCAGCCGGCGGTTCCGCCGCCGACGATGACGATGTTGCGGAGTGGAGCGGGGATCATGATGCGTTCGATCCTGCACGAAAGAGGAAACCGCGGATAGGCGAACGGGGCCAAGCGGCCCCGTTCGGATCATGCACACGCCGACAGCGTGCACATGGATGTGCACTGCATCAGAACTTTGCACCCACTTCCAGGACGACACTGCGCGGCACATAGCTGATCTCGCCGTTGTCGACCACGGTGATATCAGGCTGCAAGCGTCCGTCGCTACCGAAGCTGTTGTACTGGTATTGGGTGAAGTTTTTGAAGTTGAAGGCATTCAGCACGTTGATACGTGCGTTGAGCTTGAAGTCGCCCACGACGGTGAACTCCTTGTTCGCCTGCAGATCGACGGTGCGATATCCCCAGATCTTGCCACCCAGCAGGAACTTGCCATTGCCCGGCGGGGTCACGCCCACGGCCTGGCAGGTGCCGCCATCCGGATCGGTAAAGCCGTAGCAGGCGATCGTGTTGATCGGCTCCGGCGTGGCCAGCACCAGCTTTGCACCGAAGGTGACGCCCCACGGGCCATCGATCGAGCCGGACGCAACGAAACGATGCGCCGACACGGCATCCGACTTCACGAACGGGTAGTCGCGAATGGTCGCCTTGTCGAAAGCAAATGGCTCGTCGATCGTGCGGTTCTGGCGCGCGCTGGTATGGGTGTAGGAGAGGTTCAAGCCCCAACCCGATTCCTTGGTGTAGGGCTTTTCGGCCGACAGCAACACCTGGCTGCTGCGCTGCTCCAGGCCGTTGTAGCCCAGGATCGTATTGCGGTAGCCCGGCACCGGCTCGCCCCAGGGCACGCTGCCGGTGGCGTCGAAGTACGCACCATTCGGGTAGCGGTTGACCAGGCTCATCACCAGGCCGTCATAGGCCAGCACGCGCTGGAAGGTTACGTCGGTCAACCAGTCGCCGACCTGGTTGCTGATACCGATGCTGTACTGATCGCTGTACGGAGTCTTGAGCTTGTTCTTGAACATGAAAAGCTCGGAGCTGTCACTGGTGCCATCGATCGTGTTGAGCTGATCAATACCGGTGAAATATGCCGGATTCCATGCCGTGCACGCACGGTCGTCGCGGAAGCAGCCCTGTCCGCTGGCAGCATCGCTGAAGTACACCACCACCGGCGAAAGCGCAGCCTTGACCGATTCCAGTGCGAGCTGCTCGAACAGGTTGCGATCGTAAGAGCGACCGGCGCCGCCATGCAGCACCGCGCTCTCATCGCCGAAGAAGTCATACGAGAAGCCGAAGCGCGGTGCCCAGGCGTCCTTGAAGTTCTTGCGGTTGTTGCCGGTGCTGATGTAATCGGCCACGTTGATACCGCTGGGCAGCAGGCGGTTGGCCCACGGCTGACCCGGGTTGTCGGGGTCGTCCGAATACAGCGCGTTGATGAACGGCTGCGAGGTCACGAAGTCGGTGTAAGCCGGGGTGTCTTCATAGTCGTAACGCACGCCGATGTTGAGCATCAGCTTGTCGTTCACCGCCCAGTCGTCCTGCAGGTAGATGCCGTACTGCTTGGACGGCGACTCGACCACCGGCACCTGACCGGGATTGTCGAATGCACGGATATAGCGCACCTGGAAGGGAACCGGCGCAACACCGTTCTGACCGACTTCATAGCTGAACTGCGGGTTGAGCGAACTGGACTCGCGTGAGGTCAGCTTGATGTCGCGATAGGTCACGCCGGTCTTGATGGTGTGCTCGCCATGCCACTCCAGCGCATTGAAGGTTAGGTCGTTCTGGAACGACCAGCCCTTCTGGCTACGCAGCTTGAAGTCTTCGCCACTGGCAGCACCGGTGTTGAGAAATACCCACTGACGCGGATCGGCCTGCGTGCGATCAATGTAGGTGTAGATCGAGCCGTTGCCGACACCGCGCGGCGTCGGCACATTGCGCGAATCCTCGGTGGTGAGGATGGCTTCGTTGAACCAGCTGTCGGCACTGTGCTGCCAGCGCAGGCTGGTGCGCTTGTCCTTGTTGATCTTGTCCACCGCGCGGTCCGGCGCGTTCTGGCCGCCGACATTACTGACCTGGGTTTCGTCACGGTACTGCGTTGCCAGTTCGATGCGATCGTTATCGGTCGGCTCGAAGTCGATCTTGCCGAAGTACAGGTCTTCGGTGAACGGCATGTTGGACGCGCCGTACTGATCGCGAAGATTGGACGGCAGCAGGCCAATGAACGGCGAGGCCTCGGCACTCGGCTGCACGCTCTTGGGCGCCACGTTGTCCTTGCCTTCGTAGGCAAAGAAGAAATGCATCCGGTCCTGGATCAACGGGCCGCCGATGGCAAAGCCGTATTCCTTGGTCTGTGAATCGACCTTGGCGTCTTCTTCGTCCGGGCGTCTCTCACGTAGATCCTGATTGGTAAAGCGATAGAACGCCTCGCCATGGAACTCATTGGTGCCGGACTTGGTGGCTGCGGTGATCGCCGCACCACTGATCTGGCCGTACTCGGCCTTGTAGTTCGACGTGATCACCTTGTACTCGCCGATGGCGAGCTGCGGGAATGGATTGCCCTGAGTCTCGTCCTGGCCGGCAATACCGCCACCGGAGACGTAGCTCTTCTGGCTCACACCGTCGATATACAAATTGCTGGAACTGGCGTTGGAAGCACCGCCGCGCAACTTGGTGTTGCCGTCCTGGTCGATGGTGAACACCATGCCCGGCACAGTGTCGGCGAACTCCAGGAAGTTGCGCGTGGCCTGCGGCAACTGCTGAATCTGCCGCAGCGAAACCGTATTACCCACTTCCGAGGTCTTGACGTCACGAATCATCGGTGCGCTGACGGTCACCGTGTCCAGTGTGGTCGCATCGCCGGCCGGCGCAGCCGCCGTCTCGTTACCCAGATCGACGGTGGCACTGGAGGCCACCGACAAGGTCACCGTACGGCTGATGCCGTTGGATTCCACCTTGTAGGTGCCCGGTTGCAAACCGACGATGGTGTAGTTGCCGTTCGCATTGACCGGCGCGCGTCGCACCGAGCCGGTGGCGACATTGGTGACGACGACTTCGCTGCCGCTCTGCGCGGAGGCGACCTGGCCGCGCAACGTGGCGTTGCTGGACTGGGCCATGGCCGGGGTGGTGGCAAACAACGAGGCGGCCAGGGCGCAGCACAACAGGCTGCGCGCGGGCAGGGTGGAGACGGTACGGTGCTTCTTCATGACTTTCCCCCTCCCAGGGGTAAAGCGCGAACCAGTGGAGTGACTGGCGCGTCGAGGTTGGTACTTTGATGTGAGTGACACGGGAACAGCGGCAACAGCAACAAACAACAGGCATTGCAGATAAAAGACGGCAAAAACACTTAAAAACGGGCTGCGCACGCAGCGCCGGAATCGAGGCGTGCTGCACAGCGAGCGCGTCGGTGCACCGACAGCGATGGACCAGTAACCGTTACCAGTCCGGAACGAAGCGCTGACCATGCACGGGAATAAAGAGCGGAACTCCGGTAGCGATAGCAGCAGCCGTTCGACAGCGTGGTCGAACGGCTGCTCAAGCAGTTACCAGATGATGCGGGCGCTCATGAACAAGGTGCGGGGCGGGGTGGTCATCGCGCCGTACTGGTTGATGCTCGCGCGTGGGTTGTATACACCGTTGTTTCCCCAATCGATGCTGTACTGATCGTAGTTGCGGAAGTTCAGCGCATTGATCAGATCGCCGCGCACCTGCACCGTCACCGTATCGGTGATGTGCATGTCCTTGGACAGCGACAGGTCCAGCTGGCGGGTGCCGAAAATGTCGCCTCCGGCCAGGAACTTGCCGCCGGGTGCGTCCACCGACACGATGCGGATGTTGTCCGATGGCGGGCCGCCGTAGAGGTCGTACGACACCGCCTCGTTGCGCGGCGGCACCGTGGCCAGCGTCAACTTGGCCGAGGCACTGATGCCCCAGAACAGGTCGTAGATGCCGGTGACCACCAGGCGGTGGCGCGGCACCGAATTCAGATCCAGGAACGTGTAGTTGGCGATCGTGGCGGCATCGAAGCCGTATTGATCGTCATTGCCGCGGTTGCCGCGTGCGCGCGAGAACGTATAGGCCGCTGTCAGGCCCCAGCCGCTTTCCTTGGTGTAGGCCTTGTCAGTGGACAGCAGCAACTGCGCGGTCTTGGTCTCCACACCGTTGTTGCCGATGATCAGGTTGCCGAATCCCGGCGGCGGCTGGGTCCACGGCTGTGCACCGGCCTGGAAGAAATCGCCATTGGGATAGCGATTACCCAACGTGAGGATCAAACCGTCCTTGCTGTGGATGTAGGACACGGTGGCCGAGTTGCTCCAGTCGCCCACGCGGGTGCGCAGGCCGATCGAATACTGGTCCGAATACGGTGTTTTCAGATCGTTGTTGAGCAGGTCGATCTCGCCGTTGCGCACGCGCGCATCGACCAGCCCGCCCAGGCTGTCCGGGTTGCTGAGAAAGGCCGGATTGAAGTTGGTGCAGGTGCCGGCCGCCGGTGTGCAGCCGGGGGATTCGACAAAGCGGATGGTGTATTGCGACAGCGCCGACTTGACCTGTTCCAGGCCCATGATGTCGAACAGGTTGCGGTCGTAGCTGCGCCCGGCACCACCGAACAGCACCAGCGATTCGTCACCACGGAAGTCGTAGGAAAAGCCCAGGCGCGGCGCGAAGTTGTTGTTGTCCTGTTTGCGGTTACGGCCGTTGCTGATGTAGTCGTTGATGTTCACTCCACCCTTGGCCAGTTGTTCGGCATAGGTGGCGCTGACGGCCGGGTCGGTGCCTGGGCCGTTCAATGCGGCGATCACTTCCGGCGGGGTCACGTTGTCCAGGTAGGACGGAATCTTTTCGCCGTCCCAGCGCACGCCGATGTTCAACTGCAACTTGTCGTTGACGTCCCAATCGTCCTGCAGGTACAGGCCCAGCTGCTTGCTGGTGGTGGTCACCGACGGCGCGGCGCCGGCAAACGGCAGATTGAAGCGCACCTGATAGGGGATCGGCTGCGTGCCCTGGCCATCGTTGACGGCGTAGTAGAACGACGGGTTGGCCGCGGAGTTTTCGCTCTGGGTCAGCTCTACTTCCTTGTACTTCACACCCATCTTGATCACGTGGTTGCCGTGCCACTCGATGTTGTTGAGGGTGAGGTCGTTCTGGAAGCTCGGGCCTTTTTGTCCCTTGCGCTGGATCGCCAGGCCGCTGGTGGCGTCGTCGTTGATCAGCACGTCGTCTTCGGCAATGGCGCGGGTGTACACGCTCTGGCTGCCGATGGTGTAGGCCGTCGGGTTGAACAGCACGTCTTCGTACGACACGCGTGCTTCGTTGACGTAGTTCTCGCCGAAATGCTGCCAGCGCAGGTCGTAGCGTTCTTCGGTGTTGAGGTTGATCTTGGCGGCGATGGCGGTGTTGCGATCGCCCACGCTGTCGCGGCTTTCTTCATCGCGGTACTTGGCGGTGAGCTCCAGGCGATCGTTGGCGCCAATGTCCCAGTCGATCTTGCCGAAGTACAGGTCCTCGTTGAACGGACGGGTGACCGAGCCCAGGCGGCTCTGCACGCCGGCCGGCAAGTCGTCGCGCAGGCTGCTGAAGTTATCGGGCACCGACACCGGATTGGCCGAGACCTCGAAGCCCTTGCCCTCGTAACTGAGGAAGAAGTGCGCCTTGTCCTTGACGATCGGCCCGCTGAAGGCCATGCCGTACTCGTCCTGGTGGGTCTGGCGCTTGTTGCCATCGGCATTGGGCGCACCGGCACGTTCGTCGGCCTGGCGCGCGCGGAAATCGGTGTTGGTGGTGCGCCCGAAGATCTCGCCGTGGAATTCGTTGCCACCGGACTTGGTCGACGCCACGATCGCCGCCGACCCCACCTGGTCGAACTCGGCCTTGTAGTTGGAGGTAATGACCTTGTATTCGCCAATGGCCAGCTGCGGGAACGGGTTGCCGGCGCTCTGCTGCTGACCGGACACGCCGCCAAACAGATAGCTCTTCTGGCCCACGCCGTCGATGTAGACGTTGACGGCCGAGCTGGCCTGCGCGCCGCCGCGGATACGGCTGTTGCCGTTGGCATCGGTCTCGAACTGCATGCCCGGCACGGTGTCGGCAAACTCCAGGAAGTTGCGCGTCAGCTGCGGCACGGTGTTGATCTGCTTCAGCGAGATGTTGGTGCCCACCTCGGAGGTCTTGACCTCCTGCAGCGTGGTGGCGGTGACCTGCACCGCATCCAGCGTGGTGGCATCGCCGGCAGGCGCCGCGGCATTGGCGCCACTGCCGCCCAGATCCAGGCTCACCGACGAGGCCACCGACAAGGTGACGGTCTGTTCGGTGCCGGGGCCGGCGTCGACCTTGTAGGTGCCCGGCGGCAGACCCACCAGCGCGTAGCTGCCGTCGGCACCGGTGGTCGCGCGCCGCACTGCGCCGCTGGCGACGTTGGTGGCGGTGACCGTGGTTCCGGCCTGGCCTGCCGACACCTGCCCACGCAACGTGGCATTGCTGGACTGCGCCATGGCCGGGGTGGTGGCCAGTAGCGAAACGGCGAGCGCGCAGCCCAGCAGGCTGCGCGCCGGCAAGGTCGAGACAGTACGGTAGGTGTTCATGGCGTCCCCCTCCCAGGGGTCAGGCGCCTACCGGCAGTCGCTGGCGTGGCGCGTGTAATGCGTTGTTTCAAGAACAGCGGCAACCAAATCAAGCAAACGGCGTAAGTTAAAAAACCATAAGAAACTGCAAAGATCGCGTGAAGATGCGACGCGGCGCACGCGCCTCAGCCACCGGGTGTGCTCCGCGGCGCGCTGGATGCGCGCACGATCAGCTCCGGGACCATCTCCGACAACGCCGGCGGTGCGGCATCGGCCGGCGCCGCCGGGGCGTCCACCAGCTGCTGGCCGAGCAACAGCCGCAGCGCGCGTGCGCCCAGGCCGGCGATGTCCACGCGCATGGTGGTCAGCGCCGGCAGCACGTAGCGGGCCATCGGCACGTCGTCGAAACCGGCCAGTGCGATGTCGTGCGGCACCTTCAACCCGGCATGGCCCAGCGCGAACAGGCAGCCCAGCGCCATCATGTCGTTGGCGGCGAAGACTGCGTCCGGGCGATCGTGCTGCGCCAGCGTCTGCCCGGCGCGGTAGCCGGATTCTTCGTCGAAGTTGCCCGGCAGCACCCACGGCTGCGCCTGCGCATCCAGCGCCAGTTCGTCGCGGTAGCCGCGCAGGCGTTCGTGCGCGTCGAAGTTGTCGTCCGGCCCGGCGATGAAGGCGATGCGGCGGTGGCCGCTGTCGCGCAGGTGGCGGGTCATCACCCGCGCACCGCCGTAGTTGTCCACGTTGAGCACCGGGCGCTGGCTGGCGGTGCCGGCGCAATTGAGCAGCACCGCCGGCAGCCCGCCGGGCAGCGCGTCTTCGTGCACGCCCGAATCGCCCAGCGACGGCGACATCACCACCACGCCGTCGACGCGGCCAGGCAGACGTTCCAGCGCCTTGCGCTGCGCCTGCGGGTCGCCGTGCGAGCTGGAGACCAGCAGGTGATAGCCCTGGTCGCGCGCCACCTGGTCGATGCCGCGGATCAATTCGGAAAAGAATTCGCCGTGCAGGTCCGGCAACACCACACCGATGGTGTGGGTGCGGCGGCTGCTCAGGCTGCGCGCGGCGTGATGCGGGATGTAGTGCAGCGCGCGCGCCACCTGCAGTACGCGCTCGCGCACCGACTCGGCCACATGCTGATGCCCGTTCATGGTGCGCGACACCGTGGCCACCGACACCTGCGCTTCGCGCGCCACATCCTTGATGGTGACGCTGCCGCTGTCCGAACGTGGCCGGCTCATGGCGTGTTTCCCCAAAGCATGCGCCAGGCGACGCGCGCCAGGGGCTGGCGGACGGTCCATACGGGCAGAGCGTTCGTGGCGAACTTGCGCATGAATGACATCGGCCCCATCCGATGGCGACCTCAGAGCGAGATGGCGCGCACGCTAACAGGAACTGCAAGCGCTTACATGATGCATTGCAGCATCGGGCGAATCCTTACTCCGGCAAGGACTCCGGGCGCGGGCATGGACAACTTTGTCCGAGAAGACAATACCGGTCAGCGCCTGACATCCGGCGCCATCGTGCAGCGCGCCGCGCGTCACCACGCCGCGCACCGTACGCGCCCGCACGGAAGGCCAGTGCCTTGCCGCGGCTGCATTCAGACAGCAAGATGCGCCATCGATCAGGGGAACATCGTGCGCATGTCGCTATCCACCGTCCGCCCAGGTCGGTTCCAGTCCGCCGGGTGGTTGCTGCTTGCGCTGTTGTGCATGGGCGGCTGCAAGCGCAGCGACCACGCCACCGCGCTGCCAGGCGCCAATGCCGAACCGGCGGCGGCGATGCAGGCCATGACCACGCCGTTGCGCCGCAACGACCTGGTCGCCTATGCGCGCATCCGGGTCACGCCCACGCAATACACCGCACTGGAAGCGGCCTGGCGCAGTGGCGCCAGCCGCTGGCCATTGACCGAGCTGCCGTTGCCCAATGAGGTAGGCAGCTTGCTGGGCAACCTGTCGGCCCCGGATGCCGAACGCCGCCTGCAGCAGGCCTTCGACCAGCAACTGGCCGGGCAGGCGCAGGGCATCCGCCAGGCCGCGCAGTCGCTGGGCCAGTTCGGCGTGCAGTACCTGCGCAGTCGCACCGACTACCAACCGGAGCAGCGCGCCCACTACGTGCAGCTGGTCGATGCGCTGAGCGCCTGGGCCGCCACTGCGCCGCTGGCCGACCGCCCGCGTGCCAAGGCCAGCATCGCCGAGCTGGTGGCCGCCGCGCGTGCCACCGGAATCCAGTCCGACGCCGACCTGCAGCAACTGGGCATGGAAGAGAGCCTGCGCCGGCTCGGGCCGTTCTGGGCGGCCTGCAAGAAGGTGCTGGAGCGTTACGACCTGTCGCTGGACAGCAGCCTGGATGCGCTGCGCACCGGCCTGGTCAAGCAGCAGGGCGACAGCGCCCAGGTGCGCCTGCGCTACCCACTGGCCGCGCGCGACATCGATCTCAGCGTCAGCCTGATCAAGCGCGAGGGCCACTGGTATCAGCAGCAGACCCAGGACGACGTGCAGGCCGTGTTGCGCGCAGTGCCGGCGGCTTCCTCACCCGCTGCGGCGGCGGCGCCCGACGCGCCGGCGGCCACGCCCGCGCCGCCTGCCAGCACCGGCAAAGGCCCGGGTGGGCGATAATGACGGCGATGCCAGAACAGAATCCCCTGCCGTTCCCGGACGGCCAATCCGCCCCGCCCAGCCCTGCCGGCGCCGAGACCGGCGCAACGGCCGCTGCGCTGCCGCCTGCCGCGCCCGTGGCGCTGGACGCACCGGCGCCCGCCGCGCCAGTGCTCGCCCCGGCACGCGTGGCCAAACGCCCGTGGTGGGCGCGCCTGCTCGGCCGGCTGGCCGACCCGTGGCTGAGCCTGACCATCGAACCCGAACAACCCGGGCGCTATGACGACGGCAAGCCGGTGGTGTATGTGCTCGAGGATTACGGCCTCTCTAATGCCCTGATCCTGGACAAGGCCTGCCGCGAGGCCGGCCTGCCGTCGCCGCTGGTGCCGCTGCCGGGCGACCCGCTGGAGCGCAAGCGCGCCTACCTGGCGTTGTCGCGGCGCAGCAGCAGCAACTCGCTGATTCCCGAACAACGCGGCGGCAAGACGCATTCCGATTCGCTGGCCAAGTTGCTGCAGGCGCACCGCGTGCGCGCCGACCTGGACGTGCATCTGGTGCCGGTGTCGATCTTCGTCGGCCGTGCGCCGGACAAGCAGAGCGGCTGGTTTGCGGTGCTGTTTTCGGAAAACTGGGCGCTGGTCGGCCGCTTCCGCCGCCTGCTCTCGGTACTGCTCAATGGCCGCACCACCATCGTGCGTTTCGCGCCGCCCATCTCGCTGCGCCAGACCATGGCCGAAGGGCTGCCGCCCGAGCGCACGCTGCGCAAGTTGCAGCGCGTGTTGCGCACGCATTTCCGGCGCATCCGCGAGGCGGTGATCGGCCCGGACCTGTCCACCCGTCGTCTGCTGGTGGACCAGGTGCTGGCCGCCGATTCGGTGCGCGAAGCCATCGCCACCCAGGCCAAGCGCGACAACTCCAAGCCGGTCGATGCCTGGCGCAAGGCGCACGCCTATGCCTGGGAAATCGCTGCGGACTATTCCAGCCCGGTGGTGCGCTCGGCCAGCTTCCTGCTCACTCATGTGTGGAACCGCATCTACGCCGGCGTGCTGGTGCATCACCTGGACAAGCTCAAACAGGCCGCGCCCGGGCATGAAGTGGTGTACGTGCCCAGCCACCGCAGCCACATGGATTACCTGCTGCTGAGCTACCTGTTGTATGAGCGCGGCATCGTGCCGCCGCACATCGTGGCGGGCATCAATCTCAACCTGCCGGTGGTGGGCACGCTGCTGCGCAAGGGCGGTGCGTTCTTCATCCGCCGCAGCATCCGTGGCAATGCGCTGTATTCGGCGGTGCTGAGCGAATACGTGGCGCAGCTGGTGGCTGGCGGTTATTCGATCGAGTACTTCGTCGAAGGCGGGCGCTCGCGCACCGGGCGCTTGTTGCAGCCCAAGGGCGGCATGATCGCAATGACGCTACGCGCGTATCTGCGCCAGCCGCGCAAGCCAGTGTTGTTCCAGCCGGTGTACATCGGTTACGAGAAGCTGATGGAAGGCAACAGCTATCTCGACGAACTCACCGGCCGCCCGAAGGAAAAGGAATCGATCTGGGGCCTGCTGTGGTCCATCCCCAAGGTGCTCAAGCAGAACTACGGCCAGGTGGTGGTGAACTTCGGCGAGCCGATCGCGCTCAACGACGTGCTGGCCAAGCACGCGCCGGAATGGAATGGCGAACCGCTGCCAGACGATGAAAAGCCGACCTGGCTTGCACCGGCGGTGGACACGTTGGCCACGCAGATCCAGACCCGCATCAACTGCGCCGCCGACGTCAATCCAATCAACCTGCTCGCGCTGGCGCTGCTGTCCACGCCCAAGCATGCGATGGGCGAAGCCGATTTGATCGCGCAGATCGAACTGTGCAAGAAGCTGCTGGCCGAAATGCCGTATTCGGACCGCGTCACGGTCACGCCGCACACGCCGGCGCGCATCATCACCCACGCCGAAGAGATCAACGTGCTCACCCGCGTCTCGCACCCGCTGGGCGATGTGCTGAGCGTCAGTGGCGATACCGCGGTGTTGCTGAGCTACTTCCGCAACAACGTGCTGCATCTGTTTACCGCCTCCTCGTGGGTGGCGTGCTGCTTCCAGAACAACCGCCGCATGAGCCGCGCCGGGTTGTTGCGGCTGGGCCGCACGGTGTACCCGTTCCTGCAGGCCGAGTTGTTCCTGCCGTGGAGCGAGGACCGCTTCGCCGAACGCATCGAGCAGACCATCGACATGTTCGTGCGCGAGGGCTTGCTGCTCAACGTCACCGATGACGATGGCGGCATCCTGGCGCGCAACACCGGGCAGACCGACGAAGTGTTCCGCCTGCGTGCGATCGGCCATTCGTTGCAGCAGGCGTTCGAGCGCTATTACATCGCCATTTCGGTGCTGGTGAAGAACGGCCCCGGCGTGCTCGGTGCCGGCGAGCTGGAAAGCCTGTGCCAGCAGGCCGCGCAACGCCTGAGCCTGCTGTACGCACCGGCCGCGCCGGAGTTCTTCGACAAGACCCTGTTCCGCAGCTTCATCCAGAAACTGCGCGAACTGCGTCTGGTGTGGCCGGACGAGAACAGCAAGCTGATGTTCGACGAGCGCCTGGACGCGTGGGCCAAGGACGCCAAGTTCATCCTCGGCCGCGAGCTGCGCCACACCATCGAACGCGTCAGCCCGGAAGCGGCAAAGCCGGATGTGGTGTCGCCGCCGGCGGAGTAAGACGGCGGTACAAACCCCATCGTCTCCGCCGTACGTGAGGGTGGGCCAATGGCAGGGCACTCGTAGGTAGGCGCAGACGCGCAAGGCGCTTCCCTTCTCCCCGGGAGAAGGTGCCCGAAGGGCGGATGAGGGTCGGCCTGCACGCAGTCCTCCGGCGCTGCAGCAGAGCATCGTCACTACGCGCGCACGCCAACAACTTCACACAGCAGTTCCGTTCGCTTCATCCCTTCCTTGCAGCCCTGCCGATAGCATCGCGCCACCTTTCACAACGATCGGGCGCGTCGCAGCAAGAGCGTGCCCGGCAGGAGACCTCCATGCGCGCAGCCATCCATACCCAATTCGGCGATCCGGCCAAGGTGCTCGAACTGGGCGAGCGCCCCACGCCGCAGCCAGGCAAGGGCCAGGTGCGCGTTGCGATGCGGCGCGCGCCGATCCATAACCATGACCTGTGGACCGTGCGCGGCAATTACGGCTACAAGCCGGAACTGCCAGCCATCGGCGGCAGCGAAGCGGCGGGTGTCATCGATGCGCTGGGTGAGGGTGTCGAGGGCTTGCAGGTTGGCCAGCGCGTGGTCGCCGCCGGTGTGCATGAGGCCTGGGCCGAGTACTTCCTTGCCGACGCCTCCGGCGTGGTGCCGTTGCCGGATGGCCTGGACGACGAGCGTGGTTGCCAGTTGATCGCCATGCCGCTGAGCGCGCTGATGCTGATCGAATTCCTGCAGGTGAAACAGGGCGACTGGATCGTGCAGAACACCGCCAACGGTGCGGTCGGCAAGACGGTGGCGATGCTCGCCGCCGCACGCGGCATCAACGTGATCAACCTGGTGCGCCGCGACGCCGGCGTGGACGAGCTGAAAGCGCTGGGCATCGGCAACGCAATCTCCACTGCGCAAGCAGGCTGGCAGGACAAGGTGCGCGCGCTGGCCGGCGATGCGCCCATCGTGCGCGCCATCGATCCGGTGGCCGGCAATGCAGCGGGTGAGCTGATGGCCTTGCTGGCCGAAGGCGGCGAGCTGATTTCCTTTGGCTCGATGACCGGCGAGCCGCTGCAGATATCCAGCGGCGATGTGATCTTCAAGCAGGCCACCGTGCGTGGCTTCTGGGGCAGCAAGGTGATGCAGGCCACCAAGGCCGAGGACAAGCGCCGCATGATCGGCGAACTGCTCACCGCCGCGCTCGATGGCAGCCTGGCGCTGCCGGTGGAAGCGGTGTTCGACCTGCACGATGCCGCCAAGGCCGCCGCGGCCAGCGACAAGCCCGGACGCAGCGGCAAGATCCTGCTGCGCGCCGGCTAGGACAAGGGCGCGACTCGCCAGCAGGCCGCATTTAGCCCCAAAAACAAGGACACAAAGCCCCTTTCCCCCCGGGAGAGGGGTTGGGGTGAGGGTACGGCCCAAGCGACCAACGCGACGAGCCTCAGCTAAAGCCCGCGGTGGCCATCAGACAAACGCTGCCTGCATCACTTAGAGCAGCTATCAAAACGACTGCGCAGCCGCCAGGCGGGCGCGGCCGGTGCTCGGAATCCTCATGTACGCCCGTACACTCCGGTTCCTCCGCGCCGTCCGCACCCACCTGACGACTGCTCGCTACGTTTTGTTAGCCGCTCTTAGTGACCCAACTGCCTATCCCCGCGCTGCCGATACCAACAACCACAAAGCAAACCCAAGCGGCCGCACGCACCAACCTCACGCCGGCTCGTCAGGCACCAGCTCCATTTCCAGCCGGGTGATGCAGTCCTTGAGGTGCAACTTGCGCTTTTTCAGGCGCTTCATCTGCAGCTCGTCGTCCACATTGGCAGGCACGCGCTGGATCTCCTCGTCCAACGCGCGGTGTGCGCGTCGCAACTCGGCGATCTGCTCGGCAATCTCGGCGGGTGAGAGCGTCTCCACCCGCCGAGCATACACAACCCCCGGCGACCTGCGTCACCCGGCTTGCCAACCCGGCGGAGGCTGCGACAATGCGGGCGCGCCGTTGGGGAAACGGCGGCGCGCCTCACCCCATCATTGCCGCGCGGCCACGGCCGTCGAGAAAGGAGTCTGTACGATGCGTTTGCGTTCTTCCCTGCTGGCCCTGAGCCTGCTCACCGCCTCCGGCCTGGCCACGGCCGCCGACGTCACCAAGTACGACGGCTTCCTGTGTTGCAACCTGCGCACCGACGGCAGCTGGATCAGCGACAGCAACTACGCCGAAGATGGCAAGCGCGTGCTTGCCGTGGGCACCCCGGTCAGCGTCACCGGCTTTGGCCGCAACCGCGTCAACATCAAGGTCGCCGGCGAGAAGCAGTCCATCGGTAATGACTACAGCCGCGACCTGGACAACACCGCCTTCGCCGCACGCTATGTGGTCACCGCCGACCCCAAGCTCAAGCTGGCCACCTTCCCGCCCAAGATTCGCCTGGCCATCACCGAAGGCAAGCTCACCGGCGGCATGACCCGCGAACAGGTGCTGATGGCGGTCGGCTACCCGATCAGCAGCGAGAACCCCAATCTGGACGCCTCGCTGTGGCGCTACTGGCGCACCAGCTTCGCCGAATACCAGGTGCAGTTCGGCCCCAGCGGCAAGCTGGTCAAGGTCACCGCCGACCCGCAGTTGATGAATCTGGTCTGGATTCCGTAACGTCATCAAGGTGGTCGCGCCTGGCGCGGCCACCTGCGTTGCACTCATTGCCGCGGCAAGCGGCTGGTAGACGGGACGCGGCTGGTTGCACGAACCAATGCCCGGCGCTTGGCGGCACTGACTCAGACCGCACACCAGCCAGGCGCTACGATGCGCGTTCGGCAACCGGCCTCACAGACTGAAGCAACCATGCAGCGAAACCCTGACCTGTATCCCAACGACGATAACGGTGACACCCTCTGGCACATCGCCCAGCAAGGGGTGGATCTCTCCAAGCCGCGGGAGATTGCGTTTTCCGTGGTGTTCCCGACGAAAGAATCGGCATTGGAATTTTCCGTGACGCTGCTGCGCTTCGAGCAGAAGGTGCGCTGCTGCCACTACGCAGAAAACACGGCATTTCCCATGGATGTCACGGTGTATCCGACCATGGTGCCGTCATACAAGGCGATTTCGGCGTTCGAGGAAGAGCTGGCCACCGAGGCCAAGCCTTTGGGCGGCTTGAACGATGGATGGGAATTTTCTGTGGACACGAAAGACGCCTGACGCATTCGGCCGGTTCGAAGGACTGCACAGCGTGCAGACCCCTCCATCGCGCGGCTGGGTGTCAGCGCACTGACTGCGGCACGCGGCGCAGCTGGGTCACGTCATAGCCCATGGCCGCGATGCGCCCAACGGCCTGCTGATAGTCGGCATCGGAGACCTGCGGCGTGCGGGCCATATACCAGACGTAATCGCGTTTGCTGCGCGCCACGATGGTCTGGGTGTAGTTCGCATCGCGCCAGGCAATCACGTACTCGGCCTTGAACGGCCAGAGGAACTGCATGCTCCAGAGCGCGCCGTTACCTTCCTTTGCGACCTGGCCGACCGGGTGCATGGACTTGAGCGGCGCCTGGAAGCTGCCCTTGCGGAAGGTAAAGGTGGTCTGGATGCGGCCATCCGGTCGCAGCGCGTACCGCTCCACCGCGTCAAAGGCCTTGCGTTCCGGCCGGGTGGGAATGTGCGCGATGACGTACCAGTCGCCCATGAAGCGCGGTACGTCAACGCTGTCTGCGCGTGGCAGTGCGGGACGCGGCTCGCTGCCGCTTGCACTCCCGCAGACCGCGAGTGTCAGTAAGAACAGCATCGAACCCTGCCGCATGGCAACCTCACCCAAGAGAAATACGTTCCTAGGCCTACGTAACAACGATGCGCCTGGATGCACCTTGTGCAGGGCATCGTTTACCGACATGCGACGGGCTCTAGCGCGCTGACCGGACGCTACCGTGCAGGTTGCTTCAGCATTGCGGCGAGAACGCTAGCGCATCGAGCTTGCGTGTGAGTCAGCGCTGTAGTGAACCTCAAGTTCGTGCCTGCCCGATCAAGAGCCAGTCGCCACACGGACGTTCAAGCGATGCGCAGTTTCACCCAAGCGAGCAATGCCCGTGTATGTCACGAGCAAGCAAATGACCGGTTCCTGGACATCCCAACCAGCAACACTCCACCAGCATGTCACCAAGGCGACACGGCCGTTTCTCCATACGGATAAATGCGCGCGATCTTCCCATCTGCAGTGTGCTCCAGCGGCGTCATCTTGATGCTGCGTAGATGCGTCTGGCCGCCCGACAACACAGCGTCGTGATAGAACAGATACCACTGGCCTTCGAACGCGCAGATGGAGTGGTGCGTGGTCCAGCCGACCACCGGGTCGAGCAGCACGCCCTGGTAGACGAACGGGCCGTACGCTGAGTCGCTGGTGGCATAGCAGATCAGGTGGGTGTCGCCGGTGGAGTAGGACAGGTAGTAGCGGCCGGCGTGGTGGTGGACCCAGGGGCCTTCGAAGAAACGGCGGGCGTGATCGCCGGCGCGTAGCGGGGTGCCGTGTTCGTCGAGGATGACGATCTCGCGGGTGGGTTCTGCCAGTTGCGTCATGTCCTCGCGCAGGCGTGCGACGCGCGGGCCGAGTGCGGGCGCATCGTCGGCCGGTTCCTGATGGGTCTGCGCGTAGACATTGTCGCGGTAGTGCTGCAGCTGGCCGCCCCAGATGCCGCCGAAGTACAGGTAATGCGCGCCGTCGTCGTCGGCGAAGACGGCCGGGTCGATCGAGTAGGTGCCGGCGATGGGCTCGGGTTCGGCCACGAACGGGCCTTGTGGTCCATCGCCGACCGCCACGCCAATCTGAAAGATGCCGTCGGCCCGTTTTGCCGGGAAATACAGGTAGGTCCTGCCATCGCGTTGCGCGGCATCCGGCGCCCACATCTGGCGCTGTGCCCACGGCACATCGCGCACGTGCAGCACCTGGCCCAGGTCTTCCACCGCCGCATCAGGATGCGCCAAGCGGAACACGTGATAGTCCGCCATGTCGAAGTGCGAGCCATCGTCGCTGAAGGCGACACCGGCATCGATATCGTGCGAGGGATAGATGTACAGCGCGCCGTCGAACACGTGCGCGGACGGGTCGGCGGTGTAGACGTGGCTGACCAGCGGTGCGGAAATGGCGGTGCGCGCCAGGGCCTGCAGTGCGGCGGCTTCCAGTTCATTGGACATGCGCGTACCTGTGCATGAGAGGGAGGGGAGGGGTGTCAGCCGGCGGCCAGCGGCGCGGCCTGGCGGCGCGTGCCAAGCTCGTGTTCGATACGGGTTTCCAGCGCCTTGTCGATCTCGTACAGCGCCAGCAGCGCGGTGCCGAGCAGGAACGGAATGGACGCATACACGCTGATGGCCAGGCGGATGCCACCGGTGACCGCGGCGCTCTGTTGCGGGATTGCCGCGTCATAGCCGTAGAACGCCAGGATGCCGGCGACCAGGGCGCCGCCCACGCTCAGCCCGATCTTCAGCCCGCACAACATGGCCGAGAAGATGATGGCGGTGGCACGCCGGTGGTTCTTCCATTCCGAGTAGTCGGCCACGTCGGCGATCATCGCCCACAGCAGCGGGATGGTGATGCCGTAGAAAAAGCCGTGCAGCACGTAGGAGGCGAACACCCAGCCGATCGCCGTGGGCGAGTAGACGTAGAACGCCAGCAGGAACAGGGTGGAGATCAGCAGCGCGCCACCGAACACATTGCGCTTGCCGTTGCGGTCCGCCAGGCGCTTGGAAAAACCAATTCCCACGATCATCGCCAGGATGCCGCCGGCACTGAACACGCTGAAGGCCGAGGTCGGCGCATCCTGCGGCCACTGCAGTGTGCTCATGCCGGCACCGGTGAGCACGCTGTTGATGGCGCCGATGAAGCGGTTGAAGCCGGCGTTATCCAGGAACTGCGCCAAGGCGCCGGCGTCCAGGTAGTACTTGAAGTAGTAGATGTACATGCCGCCTTTCATGGCGAGATTGATGAACACCAGGATGGTCAGCGCCAGCATCACCAGCCACGGCTTGTTGCGTATCAGGTCGGTGAGGTCCTGGCGCACGCTGGTGCGCTGCTCGGTGATCGGCAGCACGCGCTCGCGCGTGGTGAAAAAGGTAATCAAAAAGCACAGCGTGCCGATCGCAGCGAACAACGCCATGGTGTTGCGAAAGCCTTGCGCCTTGTCGCCATTGCCCAGGATCAGCACCAGCGGCAGCAACAGCACCTGGATGATGAACTGCGCGAAGGTCACTGCCAGAAAGCGATACGCCGACAAACTATTGCGTTGCTCCATGCTGCCGGTGAGCACGCCACTCAACGCCGAATACGGCAGGTTGTTGGCCACGTACACCAGCATCAACAGCGTGTAGGTGGCGAAGGCGTAGATGAGCTTGCCGTGTTCGCCCAGTGCCGGGGTGTTGAACGCGGCCAACGAGAGCGCGCCGAACGGCAGCGCCGTCCACAGGATCCACGGGCGGAACTTACCCCAGCGGGTGCGCGTGCGATCGGCCAGGATGCCGATGATGGGCGTGAACACAAATGCGCCCAGCAGGCCGACCACGAAGATCAGCGTGGCGGCCGCGCTTGCCGGAATACGAAAGACATCGGTATAGAAAAACGCGAGGAAGGTGACCAGGGTCTGGAAGATCAGATTGGCCGCCAGGTCGCCGAGGCTGTAGCCGATCTTTTCGCGCAAGGACAGCTGCTGTGACCGATCATTCATGAGGTGGGGCAGGCTCGAGGAGTGCTGCGGAAACGCCGCGGCGCGCAGTGCGCCACCGGTCGCGGTTGGGAGGACCCGCGACCGGTGACGGCAACACTCAGAAGGTACCGCGGATGCCGAGCATCACCGTGCGCCCCGGCTGGTACAGGTCATAGGTGGCGTTGGGCCAGGCGTAGGTGGTGCGCAGCGGTTCGTCGGTGAGGTTGGTCACGTTGAGCGTGATCTGCGGCTTGGATGGCAGCCAATCCAGCGCGTAGCTCGCCGACAGATCCAGCTGGCCGCGTGCGTCGGCGTTGAGGCGTGCATACGGGATGCCGTTCTGGTTGGCGCCGGAGATCACCATGTCGTCGTTCCAGGTGTAGGACAGGCGCACCGAGGCGGCGTTCTTTTCCCAGTACACGGTGCCGTTCCACAGGTTTGGCGCCACGCCCACGGCCACCGCGGGCACGCCTTCGCCTTCGGAGGACTGGGTGACGTGGGTGTAGTTCACGCTGAAGCCCAGGCCGTCGACCAGCTTGTCCAGCGGCTGCACCCAGATCGCTTCGGTGCCGCGGATGTTCAGCACGCCATCGGCGTTGACCTGGGTCTGCACGTCCACGGTGGCTGCATTCGGGCCGCCACGCTGGTCCAGGCCGGCCTGCTGGATCGGCAGCAGGCTCTCGTACGGCACGCCCAGATCATTGAACGGGATGCGACGCACGCCGTTGACGGTGAAGCCGCTGATGCGCTTGTTGAACAGGGTCAGGCCCACATAGCCTTCGCCGCCGGTGTACCACTCGCCGCCGAAGTCGACGTTGGTGGACAGGTACGGTGCCAGGTTGGGATTGCCTTGCGTCGCGGTCTGCGCGGAAGGGTCGCTGAAGTTGGTGTTGGGCAACATCGCGCTGGGGTCGGGACGGGTGAGCGTGCGCGAGCTGGACAGGCGCATGACCACGTTGTCGGCCACATCCCAGGCCACGTTGAACGAGGGCAGGGTTTCCTTGTAGTCCGAATCCAGCACCTGCACCTGGCGGATGCCGTTGATGGTGACCGGGCCGGTGATGGTCTGGTCGGTGGTCACGTAGCGCACGCCGGCATTCAGGCGCAGCGTGCGGTTCCACACTTCGGTTTCGGCATTGGTCTCGATGTAGAAACCCAGGTTCTTTTCGCGGATGCCGCCGGCCGAGGCGCCGGTGTTGGCGGAGTTGGTTTCCGGTGCGGAATCACGCAACGCGTAGTAGTTGGTATCGCCGAGGAAGCGGTTGAAGTCGGCGGTGATGAACCCGCCCGGGCCGGGCCGCAAATAGCTGGACAACGCCGTATTGGGAATAGCCGAACCCGGCCCGCCATTGCACACGTTGCCGCCGCCGCCGCGGCAGATCACCTGTTCCCACGCGGTGCTGTTGTCGAAGCCGCGGATGGTGCGCTCGGCCTGGTCGTAGGAGGTGCCGATCTTGATGTTGCGCTTGTCTTCGCCAAACTGCAGGTCGGCACGTGCGCCGCGTGTCTGGGTGACGCGCTTTTCGTTCTGGATGTTGACGCGGCCACCGGCCCAGCCCCAACCCAGGTTGGGGTCGTTGAGGTCCAGCGGGCTGCTGATCGACGGCCGGTCGCCGCCCTCGTTGCGGTAGTCCACGGTGGTGAATGGCGAGGTGACCAGGATGCTGGGCGACTCGCGCGCCAGCCAGCTGCGCGTGGCATTGGCCTGCACATTGAGCTTGATGTCCTGGTTCTCGCCGAACAGCAGCTCGGCACCCGGATTGACGCTCCAGAATTTGACCTCTTCGCGGTACGGGCGCGCTTCCAGGAAGTACTGCGCGTTGGCGAAGGTGGCGCTGGTGACCACATTGTTCTGATCCAGCTGCATGCCGAGCGGGATCATGTTGCCGTTGCGGCCGATCAGATTCATGCTGATCCGCTCGGTGGTGCGCTTGGCTTCGGAATACAGCGTGTCCAGGTAGAAATGCATGCTGTCCGACGGCCGCCATTCCAGCGACATCACCGAGGCATCGCGGTCGCGATCGCCCGTCATGTACACGCTGCGGCCCAGGCGCGGAATCAATGCATCGCTGATCTGGTCGATGCTCAGGCCCGGATTGCGCGCCAGCAGCCATGCCGCGTCGATGGTTTCGCCCGTGGTGAGGCCGCTGCCGGCGGTGGCCGGCACGCGGTCGGGAATGCGCCAGTTGCCACCGCCGTTGACGTTGCAGGCGGTGGGTTGGTTGGTCGCCGGCGTGCCGGCGGGCGGGGTGAGCCCGCACTGGGTGTAGGTGAGGCCGGGATTGGTCCAGCCCACGCTCTCGAAGCCCTCCACGCCCAGTTTGCTGCGCACCGAGGCCACGCCGAACAGCGCGCCGAAGGTGCCTTGCTCGTTGGTCCAGCTGCCCATCACCGCGCCGCGCGGGGTGGTCTTTTCGCTGGTGCTGTTCCAGTCTGCCTGCGCCTGGTAGGTGACGTGCACGCCGGGGCGATCGAATGGGCGCGCGCTGCGCATGTCCACCACGCCGGAGACGCCGCCCTCGAGCATGCTGGCGGTGGGCGTCTTGCTCACGGTGAGCTGGGTAAAGAACTCGGTGGGGAACAGGTTCAGATCGACCTCGCGGTTCTGGTTCTGCGCGTTCAGGCCGATCGAGGCAGTGGCGATGCTGGCGCCGTTGAGTGTGGTCTTGGTGAAGCTGGTGCCCAGGCCGCGGATGGCGATGTTGAGGCCTTCGCCATTGACGTCGCGCGAGAGCTGCACGCCGGGGATGCGGTTGAGCGACTCGGCGATGTTCATGTCCGGGAACTTGCCGATGTCTTCGGCAAACACGGTGTCGGCGAAGCCGACCGAATCGCGCTTGGCATCGGTGGAAAACTGGATGCTGCGCCGGTAACCGGAGACGGTGACGGTATCGAGCTGGGTGACGGCATCGCCGCTGCCGGCGGTAGTGGGCGGCGTCTGTGCGGTCGTGGCCGCAGCGCCTGCATCGGTGGATTGCGCAAAGGCGCAGGTGCTGGCCATGCCCAGCAAGGCGGTACTCAATGCGCAGGACAACGTGGTACGTGCATAACTGTTCTTCACCGTAATCCCTTCCCTATCAGGTGAGCAGATGTCCCACGCATCGCCCCTGCGCAGGGAGTGCCGGCACCGGCGGATGCGGGGCGGCGATGGAGCGGCGGAGCAACAGGCGACTGGTGGCGCCGGATGTTAGCGCTACCAAATCGCAGACATCACGCTGCAGGGCAGCATAGATTGGCAGACATAGCGAAGGCGGCTGTGTGACAGGCAGGTACGAGGTGTCGCATCACTGCAGTGCGCATTGGCGTGCTGCACTGCGTAATGGATTCTGCCGATGCGCGTGGTAATGGTAGCGCTATCACCCGTGGCGCAATGCCACCCTCGTGCAGGTGCAGTGGTCGATGAATCGAACCGAAGAACATACGGCCACCGCGCCACGTTCACCGCGTTGCCGCATTGCGCACAGGGGCAACGCGTACAAGGCATTGGCATGTTGCCGTTGCGCGCTGCCGCCGCGGTGCACGTTGTGAGCGAGTTGCCGGTGAACGCAGCAGCGACCGGGCCGCTGGCGCGGCTGGGCCGGATGCGCTGGCGTGTGTGCGCGCTGTTGCTGGCGGCCACCACCATCAATTATGTCGACCGCCAGGTACTGGGCGTGCTGGCGCCGTTTTTGCAGACGCAGATCGGCTGGAACGAAATCCAGTACGGCTACATTGTCACCGCCTTCCAGGCCGCGTATGCGCTTGGCTTGCTGTGCAGCGGCGCGGTGATCGACCGCTTCGGCACGCGCGCAGGCTATGCCTTGGCCATCGGCATCTGGAGCCTGGCCGCGATGGGGCATGCGCTGGCCACCACCGTGGTGGGCTTTGCGATTGCGCGGTTTTTCCTGGGGCTGGGCGAATCGGGCAATTTCCCGGCGGCGATCAAGACCGTGGCCGAATGGTTCCCGCGCCGCGAGCGTGCGCTGGCCACCGGCATCTTCAATTCCGGCTCCAACATCGGCGCCATTGTCGCGCCCTTGCTGGTGCCGGTGATCGCCACCGCCTGGGGCTGGCAGGCCGCGTTCTTGTTCACCGGTGTGCTCAGTGCCACCTGGCTGGTGGTGTGGTGGTGCAGCTACCACCCACCCGAGCAGCAGCCGGGGCTGACGGCGGCCGAGCTTGCGCATATCCGCAGCGATGCGCACGAGCCGGTGCAGCGCCGGTTGTCGTGGCTGCAGGTGATGCGCCACCGGCAGGCCTGGGCATTTGTGCTGGGCAAGTTCATCACCGACCCGATCTGGTGGTTCTTCTTGTTTTGGCTGCCCAAATTCCTGCACGCCGAATACGGCCTGAGCCTGCTGCAACTGGGCGCGCCGTTGATCGTGATCTTCGTGCTGGCCGATATCGGCAGCATCGCCGGCGGCTGGGTGGCCGGGCGCTTCATTGCGCGGGGCTGGAGCGTCAACCGCGCGCGCAAGACCGCGATGCTGATCTGCGCGTTGTCGGTGGTGCCCATCGTGTTTGCCGCGAGTGCCGACAATCTCTGGGTGGCAGTCGGTTTGATCGGCCTGGCCACTGCCGCGCATCAGGGTTGGTCTGCCAATTTGTTTACCCTGCCGTCGGACATGTTTCCGCGCCACGCGGTGGCCACCGTGGTGGGCATCGGCGGCTTTGCCGGCGCGGTGGGCGGCATGTTGATCGCCACCTTCATCGGGTTTTTGCTGCAAGCCACCGGCAGCTACGTGCCGGTGTTCCTGATGGCGGGCTCGGCCTACCTGCTGGCGCTGGCCATCGTGCACCATCTGGTGCCGCGGCTGGAGCCGGCGCAGCTGCCCGCCGATGCACCCGCACCTCCCGCCACGCACCCCTGAGGGCCGACCATGTCCACGCATGCATGCGCACTGTTGTTGATGCTCACCGCTGGCCTGGCGCCAGCCGCGCAGGCCGCGCCGCTGGCGGCGGGTGCGTCCAAGTTCCTGGGCAGTGCCTACGGCCCGCAGCAGGCGCCGGGGTTTACCCAGTACTGGAACAAGCTCACGCCGGAAAACGCCGGCAAGTGGGGCAGTGTGGAGGCGGTGCGCGACCAGATGGACTGGAGCGGCCTGGATACCGCCTACAACTTCGCCAAGGCCAACGGCATGCCGTTCCAGATGCACGTGCTGGTGTGGGGCAACCAGCAGCCGGAATGGATCAAGCACCTGCCGCCGGCCGAGCAGCGCCGCGAGATCGAGCAATGGTTTGCCGCGGTGGCGCAGCGCTACCCGGATATCGACCTGCTGGAAGTGGTCAACGAGCCGCTGAACGACCCGCCCAGCAAGGACGATAACGGCGGCGGCAATTATCTGCAGGCGCTCGGCGGCAACGGTGCCAGCGGCTGGGAGTGGGTGCTGCAATCGTTCCGGCTGGCGCGCCAGCAGTTTCCGCGTGCACGGTTGATGATCAACGACTACAGCATCACCAATAGCCCGCAGGCCACGCAGCGTTATCTGCAGATCGTGCAGCTGTTGCAGCGCGAGCAGCTGGTGGATGCGATCGGCGTGCAGGAACACGCGTTCGAAACCACACCCAACGTGGCGATGTCGGTGCACCGCGCCAATCTCGACACGCTGGCCAGCACCGGCCTGCCGATCTACATCACCGAATTCGATCTGGATGGCCCAAGCGATGCGCAGCAGGTGGCCAGCTACCAGCGTGTGTTTCCGGTGTTCTGGGAGCACCCGGCGGTGGCCGGCATCACGCTGTGGGGCTATCGCCCTGGCTTGTGGCGCGACAAGGAAGCGGCTTGTCTCATCCGCGCCGATGGCAGCGAGCGGCCGGCGCTGGCCTGGTTGCGCGACTACGTGGCCCAGCATCCTGGCGTGCGTGCGCCGTGATGCGCTGCCGTGGCTGTACCGTTCTCCCTTGTTGTCTGGTGACCTGAGTCCATGCCCACACCCTTGATCCTGCACGACGACCGCCTGCTGCCGGCAGACCCCGCCACGCGTGCCATCGCGCGCCGCCTGTATGCGCAGACCGCGGCGTTGCCGATCATCAGCCCGCACGGCCATACCGACCCGGCCTGGTTTGCCACAGATGCCCCGTTCGCCAACGCGACCGAGCTGCTGCTGGTGCCCGATCACTACGTGTTCCGCATGCTGTACAGCCAGGGCATCGACCTGGATCAACTCGGCATTCCGCATGCCGATGGATCGCGTGCGCCGGTGGACCCGCGTGAGGCCTGGCGCGTGTTCGCCAGCCAGTTCGCGCTGTTGCGTGGCACGCCCTCGGCGTTGTGGCTCAACCACGTCTTCCATCAGGTGTTCGATCTGCGCATCCGCCTGGATGCCGGCAGCGCCGACCACTACTACGACCACATCACCGCCGCGCTGCAGACGCCGGCGTTCCGGCCGCGCGCGCTGTTCGAGCGCTTCAACATCGAGGTGATCGCCACCACCGAGTCACCGCTGGACACACTGGAGCACCACGCCACCATTCGCGACAGCGGTTGGACCGGGCGCGTGCTCACCGCCTACCGCCCGGATGCGGTGGTGGACCCGGAGCATGAGCAATTCGCCAGCGCGCTGCAGCAGTTCGCCGCGCTGACCGGCGAGGATGTCATGCAGTGGCCGGGCTATCTGTGTGCGCATCGGCAGCGCCGCGCGTTCTTCGCTGCGGCCGGTGCCACCTCCACCGATCACGGCCATCCCAGTGCGGCCACCGCAGACCTGTCGCCCGCCGAGGCACAGCGCCTGTTCGACACGGTGGTGCGTGGCCAGGCCACGCCGGCGCAGGCCGAGTTGTTCCGCGCGCAGGTGCTCACCGAAATGGCGGCGATGAGCGTAGACGACGGTCTGGTGATGCAGCTGCATCCGGGCTGTTTCCGCAATCACAATCGGCAGTTGTTTGAGCGGTACGGGCGCGACAAGGGCGCCGACATCCCGATGCGCACCGACTACGTGCATGCGCTCAAGCCGCTGCTGGACCGGTTCGGCAACGACCCGCGCTTTCGCCTGATCGTGTTCACGCTGGACGAAACCAGCTACAGCCGCGAACTGGCGCCGCTGGCCGGGCATTACCCGGCGCTGCTGCTGGGCCCGGCGTGGTGGTTCCACGATGCGCCGGAAGGCATGTGGCGGTTCCGCGAGCAGACGCTGGCCAGTGCCGGCTTCTACAACACGGTGGGCTTCAACGACGACACCCGCGCATTTCTGTCCATTCCCGCACGCCACGATGTGGCGCGGCGCGTGGACAGTGCATTCCTTGCGAAGCTGGTGGCCGAGCATCGGCTGGACGAAGACGAGGCCATGGAGGTCGCGATCGATCTGGCGTACCGCCTGCCCAAGCAGGCCTATAAATTGTGAGAGCGGGCAACCGCACTGCGTGCGCCCTGCGAGGACTGGCGCACTGCAGGCGGCCTGCACCTGAGGGGAGCGAGGGAGTGAGAGGATGACACCAGCCGTTATGCAGCAGCAGGCAACCACGGCCGCACAGCGCGTGAGCGAGCGCGGCGTAGGTGTGGCGATGACCGGTGCCATGCGCCTACGCGTTGTGCTGTATCGCCTCTGCAGGCGTGCACGCGATGGGCGCCCAGGCACTACGCAGCAGCCGCTGCAGCGCAGCCTGCGCGCTGGATGCATGGCGCTGATCTGCCTCTGCACTACCGCAGGTGTGGTCACAGCGGCGGAGCCAACCAACGCGCCGCGCGAACGGATCTCGCTCAACGCCGACTGGCGCTTCCGCCGTGGCGACCCGCCTGGCAATACCGTGCGGCTGGAGTACGACGTACGCCCGGAGGTGGTTCGCAGCGAAGACGGCAAGGTGGCCGATGCGCGGCCCGAGCAGGCGCAACGCATCGACGCCGACGCGCGCAACGTGCTCAAACCGTGGATCCTGCCGACTGCCAATAGCCTGATCGCCGACCCCACGCAGCGGCATGTGCGCCCGCCCGGGCACCCGGGCAGTGCGGTGGCCTACGTGCAGCCCATGTTCGACGACAGCGCGTGGCAGCGCGTGGACCTGCCACACGATTGGGCAATTGCAGGGCCGTTCCTGGCCGATGGCCCGCATGGCGGCATGGGGCGATTGCCGAGCTGGGGCGTTGGCTGGTATCGCAAGGCGCTGCAGATTCCGGCCAGCGACCGCGGCCGCTCGCTGTTTCTCGATCTCGATGGCGCGATGTCCTACGCCACCGTCTGGCTCAACGGCAAGCTGGTGGGCGGCTGGCCGTATGGCTACACCAGCTGGCGCGTGGATCTCACGCCGTATGTGGTGCCCGGCGGGCACAACCAGCTCACGATCCGGCTGGACAACCCGCCCGACTCGGCGCGTTGGTATCCCGGCGGTGGCCTGTATCGCAATGTCTGGTTGACCAAGACCGGCCCGCTCCGCGTTGCCCAGTGGGGCACGCAGCTGAGCACGCCGCAGGTGTCGGCCGAGCGGGCGCAGGTGCAGCTGGCGGTGCAGCTGGACAATGCCGGTGCCGCCCCCGTGCAGGCGCAGGTGAGCACCGCGCTGTACGCGCTGGATGACGCCAGCGGCCTGCGCCGTGGCCCGGCGGTGGCGCAGATTGCCGCGGTGCAGGTACAGGTGGCGGCGGGTGGCAATGCACGCGTGCAGGGCAGTACGCAGATCGAGGCGCCACGGCGTTGGGGTCCGCCACCGACACAGCAACCGCATCGCTATGTCGCGGTGACCGAGGTCAGCCAGGGTGGGCGTGTGGTCGATCGTGTCGAAACGCCATTCGGCGTGCGCAGCGTGGTCTTCGACCCGGACAAGGGCTTAGTCATCAACGGCGAACACGTGCCCATCCGCGGGGTCAACAACCATCACGATCTGGGCGCGCTGGGGGCCGCGTTCAACGTGCGCGCCGCCGAGCGGCAGCTGCAGTTACTGCAACACATGGGCGCCAATGCCATCCGCATGAGCCACAACCCGCCCGCGCCGGAATTGCTGGAGCTCACCGACCGCATGGGTCTGCTGGTGGTGGATGAGGTGTTCGACAGCTGGGAAATGAAAAAGACCCCGCTGGATTTCCACCTGATCTTTCCGCAATGGCACGAGCCGGATCTGCGCGCCATGCTGCGCCGCGACCGCAACCATCCCTCCATCATTTTGTGGAGCGTGGGCAACGAAGTGGGCGAGCAATACACCGGCGAAGCGGGCGCCGCGATCGCACGCAGGCTGCACGCCATCGTGTACGCCGAAGACCCTACGCGCCCGGCGACGGCGGCGATGAACTACGCCTCACCCGAGATGCCGCTGCCGGCGGCGCTGGATGTAATCAGCCTCAATTACCAGGGCGAAGGCATCCGCGATACGCCCGAGTTCGAAGGCACCGAGCGTATCCGCAAGCCGCCGCAGTACCCGGCCTTCCATGCCAAATTCCCGCGCAAGGCCATCCTCAGCAGCGAGACGGCCTCGGCGCTGAGCAGCCGCGGCGTGTACCTGTTTCCGGTGAGTGCGCAGAGCAGCGCGCCGGTGCGCGATGGCCGCGGCGGCGATTCGGTGGCTCACCAGGTCAGTGCGTATGAGCTGCACGCGGTGGATTTCGGCTCCAGTGCCGACAAGGTCTTTGCCGCGTTGGATCGGCATCCGTTCGTGGCCGGCGAGTTTGTGTGGACCGGCTTCGACTATCTCGGCGAGCCCACGCCGTACTACAGCTCACGCAGTTCCTATTCCGGCATTCTGGATCTGGCTGGCTTCCCCAAGGACCGCTACTGGCTGTATCAGGCGCGCTGGCGGCCGGAGCTGCCGATGGCGCACCTGCTGCCGCACTGGAGCTGGCCGGGGCGCGAGGGCCAAGTGACGCCGGTGCACGTGTTCACCTCCGGCGACGAGGCCGAGCTCTTCGTCAACGGCGTCTCGCAAGGCCGCAAGCGCAAGGCACCGTTGCAGTACCGGCTGCGCTGGGATGCGGTGGTGTACCAACCGGGAGAGCTGCGCGTGCAGGCTTACAAACATGGCAGGCCGTGGGCCAGCGACCGTGTGCAGACCGCCGGCCGTGCCACGCGCATGCAGCTCAGCGCCGACCGCAACCAGATCCGTGGCGATGGCAAGGACCTGAGTTTCATCACCGTGCGCCTGCTTGATGCCGACGGGCGCCCTGCACCGACTGCAGGTGACCGCTTGCGATTCCGCGTGGAAGGCGCAGGCGAACTGGTCGCCACCGACAACGGTGACCCGACCAACCTGGAGGCCTTCGTCCTGCCCGAGCGCAACGCGTTCAACGGTCTGTGCCTGGTGATCGTGCGCGCCAAACCGGGCGCGCAGGGGCCGATCACCGTGCATGTGCAATCCGACACGCTGCAGTCCGCCAGCGTGCAGGTGCTGGCGGAATGAGCGTGGTGTTGCCCGTGGTCGCTCGCTCAGTTACAGAGGCGTCCATGGCCCAACGCGCGCGCAACTGCACCCGCTGTGACAGCATCCCTTCCAGGAATCACTGCATGCACCTGTTTCGCCCACTCTCCTTTCGATGTGCAATGTTGCTGGGCTTGCTCGGCATGGCCGTCTCGCCCATCGCCTCGGCGGCCTGCGCACCGGGCACCACGGCGCTCAAGGACGCGTATGCAGGCGGCTTTCTGATCGGCACCGCGGTCAATACGGACATCGTCTCTGGCAAGGATGCGGCCTCCGCAGCGCTGGTTGGCTGCCACTTCAACGCGGTGACCGCCGAGAACGTGATGAAGGCCGAGGTGGTGGCGCCGCAGCCGGGCGTGTTCGATTTCACCGCGGCCGATGCCTTTGTCGCCGACAGGCAGCGGCGTGGCATGTTCATCGTTGGCCATACGTTGGTCTGGCATAACCAGACGCCGGAGTGGTTCTTTGTCGATGCAAACGGCAAACCGAATACGTCGCAGGCCCAACTGGAACGCATGCGCGCGCACATCGCGCGCGTGGCCGGCCGCTACGTGGGCAAGGTGCAGGCCTGGGACGTGGTCAACGAGATCATCGACGAGGACGGCAGCTACCGCTCCACCAACTGGGTGCAGCGCGTCGGCGATGGCGACACCGTGGTGCGCAATGCGTTCGCCTTCGCGCAGCGCTATGCGCCCGACGCACAGCTCTACTACAACGACTTCAACGCCTGGCGGCCGGCCAAGCGCGATGGCATCGTGCGCATGGTCAAGATGCTGCAGCAGGCCGGCATCCGCATCGACGGCGTGGGCATGCAAGGGCATTGGGGCCTGAACTACCCGAGCGTGCAGGACATCGAAGCCGCCATCGATGCTTACGCTGCGCTCGGGGTCAAGGTCATGATCACCGAGCTGGACATCGACGTGCTGCCGGTCACCAAGGAAGGCCAGGTGATCGGCACCGGCTTTGCGCACAAGCAGTTCCAGTTACCCGAATTCAAGCACTTCCTCGACCCGTACCCGGATGGCCTGCCACCACAGGTGCAGACGCAGCTACGTGACCGCTATGCGGAACTGTTCGCGCTGTTCTGGCGCAAGCGCGACAAGCTGGCGCGCGTCAGCGTCTGGGGCGTCAGCGATGGCATGTCCTGGAAGAACGACTACCCCGTGCCCGGCCGCACCAACTACCCGCTGCTGTTCGACCGCAACCACCAGCCCAAGCCGGCCCTGGATGCGGTGCTGGCGGTGCCGGCAGGCGCTAGCGGAAAGCAAGCGGAGGGCTGATGATCATCGCTTCTAACGACGCGCACTCCAGTTGTGTAACGGAGCATTCTTCTAGTCGGTAGGCAGCCCGATGGCCTTTGCGGCAGACAACAGCTCTTGTTGACGCCCCCCGCGTGGCCATCCCGTCACCTGTCGTACTACTCTCCCATTCTTGAAAAAATAGAATGCCGGGGTCTCCCAATGGTTGATCATCCTCCAATCAGACCGTCGATAAACAAGTGAGAAATGTGCGTCGGGATGATGTGCGTTCCATTGCGCGTAGACAGAAAAGTCAGGTTGTCTGCTGGGTGGTGCTATCCACCTGGAATAATCCCGCATGAGTTTCCTGAGTGGCGAGCTTCTGGAGATGTCATCAGCGGCCTGTTGTGTGTAAGCACACAGAGGATCGCCCACGACGAGAATTGTCGTTGGTTCAAGTCGTGCCATCGACTCCTTCAGTACTGCCCCATCCGTATTCACGACCAACTCCGATGCCATTCCTGCTTCGCGACCTTTGAGCGGAATCAATTTGGGTGGTCGGCGTGGTAGTGCGTAAGAATAATTATGAAAGAACGCCTGAGCTGCATTGAAGTCCCGTGCTGCCACCAATGCACCATAGGTGTTGACGATATCACTTGGCTGCATCAGTCTCTTGCCCTCAAGTACCTTAAAAAGTTTTACTTGGTCGTTGGCAATACCTGCATCGTCTGTATAAAACGAAGCGGCATTTGCCGCTTCAAAGAGGGCTCGTGCGTCGGTTGACGAGAGCTTCTGGGCATCTTGCTTGAGCCGCAAGCGGATGCCTGCCAACGCATATGTCTGCATGACATGGGCCAGTCTTTTACTCTCTGACGCCTGGTCAGGATTCTTGGCAGCTGCGATTATATCGGCACGTAGCTTCAGGACTCCAGACGAAGAATCGTCGCTTGCGCATGCGTCCCCTGCGTAAAGTTGCACCAGGGTTGAGCAAAGCACCGTCAGGTAGATCAGCAATTTCCAGTGCATATAAAGTCGATGGACTTTTGGCAAGTTCCGCGACCCGCGCAGCGATAGTCGCCGTAATCTACTTCGGGGTCCTTTGAAGCAGCAGGCTGAATCAATGAGGAGCTTGCCGATAGGATTGCACGATCAACCTCACTCTCAACACGCAGTCCGGGAACGGAAGCTGTCGCATCCTGGATGCCAAGCAATGACAATATTGCATAAGCTTGGCGAATGCTGAGTCCGCTCAATTCCTTGTAAGAAAACGTCGTAACCCCACGCTCGTTGAACTCGATGCTTTCGGTAAAACGCTGAGCAGAATTCCGGTTCAGCACTGATAGTGGGGATCCGATGGGCTCTTGGCCAGATAGCGCCTTACCTCTTGCTTATTCTTCAAAGGTGCCAATGCGAAGTCGCGGCTACGAATCTTTTGCGTCTCGCTTTGAATGGATGCTGCGTGTGCACTGTTCGCTTCAACCTGGGTGCTCTGCTTGGTTGCACTTGCACACAGGGGTGTGATGAACGCGAGCGCGGATAAGAAAAGAGCAATTCGGTTTTTCATTCTTCCCCCTCGGTTCGTCTTGAGTAGTGCCTGATTGGCTTGGCTCGGGAATAAGCTAGTACTGATTTTAGATAAAATTATTGCTTTTGGTCACACTCTAGTTGCCAATATGGATTTAAATTTTATAGGCAATATAAGTAAGGTGGGCAGGGACTCCGTGGCTGGCAGCTCCCGGGATGGTTTCTGTAAAGGTCTTGCAGTTCTGGCCTGTGCTATGAGTGCTCGATAGTAAGCGCAGCGCCTGACTGCTGTTCCTGCGTTTCGGCATGACAGGTTAAGGTTAGTTTGCATTAATGCCGCGAACACCGTAATGAGCTCGGCCGCTTGGTGGCATGATGGGTGTCACTGACGAATGGGATTTACGATGCGCCTGTCACTTTTGATGCTGTTGGTCATTCCGCTGCTCGCATTGCTTTCTGCCTGTACCAAGAGCAATGCACCGCCATCGCGATACCCGGCGATTGGCCATCTTGAAAGCTTCCATGCGAGCTTCAGCGATGTGGTTGCAACCGACGCACGCATCGAAAAGCTCACCGAAGGCTTCACCTGGTCCGAGGGCCCCACCTGGGTGCGGCAGGGCGGCTATCTGCTGTTCACCGATGTGCCAGAAAACAAGCTGTATCGCTGGTCCGACGACTCAGGGTTATCGGTGTTCTTGTCGCCTTCCGGTTACGCCGGCACGGATGTCGCCGCGCTGCGCGAAGCCGGTGCCAATGGCCTGTTTGCCGAACCGGGCGGCACCGTGTTGCTGGCCGATTCTGGTACCCGCATCGTGGCGCGGCTGGACCCTGCCACGCGCACGAAAACTCCGCTGGCCACCAGTTTCGACGGCAAGCGCTTCAACAGCCCCAACGATGTGGTGCGTCGCAAGGATGGCGTGGTGTTCTTCACCGACCCACCGTATGGCTTGAAGGGCATGAACGATTCGCCGGTCAAGGAACTGCGCTTCAACGGCGTGTATCGCCTGGATACCGACGGCAGCGTGCACCTGCTCGACGACAGCCTGAGTTTTCCCAACGGCATCGCGCTGTCACCGGATCAGCGCACGCTCTACGTGGCCAACTCCGATCCGGCGCGCCCGATCTGGATGGCGTATGCGCTGGATGCGCAGGGCGCGGTGACCGGCAAGCGTGTGTTCGCCGATGCCACCGACCTGGTCAACAAAGACACGCCCGGCTTGCCTGACGGCATGGCGGTGTCGGCAGATGGCCGCCTGTTCGCCACCGGCCCTGGCGGCGTCATCGTGTTCGATCCGGACGGCCGCAGACTCGGCCGCATCGAAACCGGTGCCGCCATTTCCAACTGCGCCTTCGGCAATGACGGACACACGCTGTACATGACCTCGCACGCACTGCTGGCGCGGGTGAAGGTGACCTCGCTTGGGTTGGAGTTTGCACGCTGACAAGCGCAACACGCACCGAAGGCTCGCGATAGCCGCTCCACCGTAGGAGCGGCCTTGGCCGCGACAGGGCAGTGCCGATGCGCGCCATGCACAGGCGATCCATCTAGGCGTGCGCCCGCAGCGCACTGACTAATCCAGTGACTGCGTGTCTTGCAGCTTCGGCAACACCAGCACATCCTCCAGCTCCGGCCCACCGCCCCGATTTGCGCTACCCGCAGCGAGATAGACATCGCCCTTCACCGCGGCTGCCTGCGTGCCGTGGCGCCCCTGCGGCAACGTCGGCAGTGTCGTCCAGCGCGCCGTACGCGGGTCGTAGGCCTCCACCTCTTCGTGCGCCTTCACCTGGCGCGTGCTCTCGCCGCCCATGACGAGCAGCCGGCCATCGCGCGCGATCGCGGCGGTGCCCGCACGTGGCGTCGGCAGCGCGGCCGGTGCAACTGTCCAGCTGCGCTGTGCAATGTCGTACACATCGACCTCACCGATTGTCTGCGCCAGGGTATTGCCGCTTTCATGCGCGGAACGACGCCCGCCGGCGGCATACAGCTTGCCGTCGAGTACCACCGCATGGAAGTGATCGCGCGCATGCGGTGCGTCGGGCAGCTGCGTCCATTGCTGTGTCCGGGTGTCGAAAGCATCCAGCCAGGGCACGTAGCCGCTCATGTGGCCACGTGTATTGCCGCCGACCAGATACAACACCCCCGCATGTTCCACCGTGCCGGCGGCACCGCGACGGCGCTGCGTGGGAATCTCCGGCCCGACCTGCCATTGGTCGGTCTTCGGGTCGTAGATCAGCATGTTGGTGAGCGAGGCCTCTTCGGGATAGTTGCCCGTAAAGCCACCCACCACGTAAAGCTTGCCGGACGACACCACGGCCTGGGCATGATTGACCATCAGTGGCGGCGTGGCGCCCTGCGACCACCGCTGCGTGGTGGTATCGAAGATCTCCAGCGGCCGGTCGTCGCGCCCACCCAGCAGGTACAGACGATCATCAATGGCGACCATGCTGTTCTCATGGCGCGCGTGCGGTGTGTTGTGCGTGGCCACCGTGCGCCACTGCACGGGCTGCACCGCCTGTGCGGCTTCAGCCGATGCGCGGTTGCCATCGGGTGTGCCGCCAACGTGCGCAGGAATACATGTGACCCCGGCAGCGAACACGGCTGCGCGGAACGAAGTCGCCAAAGAGCTCATGGACGTCTCTGCCTGATTGCGATGACTGGCCAGTGTATCGGCACGCGCGTGCGCTGTGACCCTGCAAAAGCAGGCTGATCCGCGTGGTGCAGCGACGCCATGCAAAATTATTGCGACGTCACGCTACGCTGCTTGCATCAAGTCGATGGAGCCCGGTGGACGCATCTATCAACCGCCGCACGGCGTGCCCAACGCAGCACGCCAGAGAGCGGATCACAAACAACGCACTGGCAGCGCTGCATGCTCCCGGGCGCACGCTCTTCACGTCCAACAGTACCCCGCAATGCGAACACTACGGCAACGCACTGACAGGAGAGCCGCGTGGCACGCACCTCGACAACAAAGACCCTCAACACCACGCCGCCCAAGACCGTCGCCAACGCAGCAGCCCGCGGATTGCGCTTGCGTGAGCAACACAGGCGCGGCGGCACGGCGATTGGTGTGGCACGTGCAAGGGACCTGTCCGCCCAGAAGCAGCTCTCGGCCCAGACCATTCGGCGGATGCACGCGTACTTCGCTCGCCACAGCGTGGACAAGACCGGCAAGGGATGGGCGGATCGCACCAAGCCATCCGCCGGCTACATCGCCTGGCTGCTGTGGGGCGGCGATGCCGGGCAGCGGTGGGCCGAGCGACTGCATGCCCGCCTGCAGGCGGGTGACAACAAGCAGACCGGAGCGGCTACCCAGAAAGCCGCCAGCACGAAGTCGTCCTCCAAAAAAAAAAATGCGGCGAAAACCGATGCAAGCGCCGCCACGTCGAACAGCGGAGCACGTACAGCCGCAAAGAAGCGCGCGACTCCCCGCAAGGGCACGGCAAAGAAAGCCACGAGCAAGCGCGCGACACAGCAGAGCAGCGTGCGGAAGGGCGCCACCAAGAAGGTGGCTGCCAAAAAAGCAACAAGCAACAAGACGGCTGCCAAGAAACCCGCCAGCAAGAGGACTGCACCCTGGAAAAAGTCCAACCCGGCCAAGACATCCAGGCCACTGTCGGCTGCGCAGAAAACCCAAGCCAAGGCCCGCGCCAAGGCTGCAGGCCGTCCGTACCCCAACCTGGTCGACAACATGGCGGTTGCGAAGCAGTCGAAAGCCAGGAAAGCCGCGGAGTAGGAGCGGCCAACACAACGTAGTGTGCGTTGGGTGGGTGCGGACGACACGGAGGAGGCGGAGTGCACGGTGCTGCATAAGGATTCCGTGCACCGGCCGCGGGCGGCTGCGTCGTCGTTTTGATGGCTGCTCCAACTCGCCAGTACGCAGCATCTATCCATCTGGTTTGCACCGCAGCAGGCCACCAGGCAGTGCCGGTGCTCCGCGCTAACCGACGCGGCTTGCCAAGCCGGCGCCTTCGCTCGCTACAACGCGGCACGTTGCAGGGAGCGCCGCGCAAACTCAACGGACCTCAGCTGCTCGGCTGAGCCTTACGCGCATGACGGCAGCGATCGGAACAGTACTTCACCTCGTCCCAGACACGCTCCCACTTCTTGCGCCAACGAAACGGTCGTCCGCACTGAACGCAAACCTTCTCTGGCAAGTGTTGTTTCTTGGGCGCTGCCATGTGGGTGCTGACTCAAGAGGCATGGCGATGAGGGCTCAAGCATGTCATAGCCATGTACCGCAGCCATGCCTCGGGAATGAACCGCTCACGAGGTGACATGGCCAGTCATCTGGCAGGCCACAACTTCGGGCCCATTGTCTATAGTGGGGGGCCGCTGGCAGGCGCCTGCTCTGTGGACCCACCCCAAGCGATGAAGCGCAGGCTTCGTCTCAGACAAGGACGGTCGTGAAAGTATCTCTCCTCGTGTTATCTGCACTGCTCTATGGCATTGCGCTCTGTCTTCCCGCATTGCATGGAGGCAACGATCAACTTGGCGGTTTCGTCATTTTGCTGCTTGGCTGGATCCAGCTGGTCGATGGCCAATGTATCGCCTGGTTAAGCAACCCACTGTTCTTCCTGGCGTGGCTTTGTTACTTCCTCAAACTGGACAAGTTGGCTGCAGCCTTGCTGGTATCAGCCTGCCTAATCGGACTGGATACCTTTCGCGCAACCAGGTTCGACAAGAACGAGGCCGGTCATCAGGTCACGATCGATCACGTGGGCGCCGCGTTCTACGTGTGGGAGTTGAGCTTTCTGATCCTGCTTGCAGTGGTGCTGATGCGTCTTTTGAAGAAGAACGCCGCCATGCGAAGTGATCAGGCGGTCTGAGGGAGCGGGCGGCACTATCTGCAAGCGACAATGTGACAATGAAGTCTGGGCCGCCGGCAGGTCTGAGCTGCGTGGTGAATCAGGTAAATCGCAGGGCGGTGGCGTGCACACCGCTTGGGCTGTTACGCCGCCAATGATCGCCGTAATGTGTTCAGCACTGATCCCTTCGACAGAGGAGACAAGAATGAATGCCAGCGCCAATGTCGGTGACCAGACCATCCCGATCCTTCCCCGCCGCTCGATTGCGCAGACGCTGACGTTCTATCGCGCGCTTGGCTTTGCCGGCGATGCGCACCCGCATGATGCGGGCTACGCGATCCTGCAGCGCGGCGATGTGGAGCTGCACTTCTTTGCGCATCCGGATCTGGACCCGGCGGCCTGTTATGCGGGCTGCTATCTGCGCGTGACTGATGTGGATGGTGTCTATGCCGCAATGCGGGCAGCAGCGCTGCCGGCACAAGGCATCCCACGGATCGATCCAGTCGGCGACAAGCCCTGGGGCATGCGCGAATTTGCGATTGTGGATGAAAGCGGCAACTTGCTGCGGATCGGCCAACAGCTCGAGCCGTGACACGCCGGGAGATTATGACGCCCGGCGCATGGGGTGCTGAGACCGACTAAGCACAGTCTTCCTGTGGCAAATACGCTGCGACAGTGGCGCGAATCTTTTCTGCGAAATTATAAATATCGTCGATCGAACCGAGATCGATCTGCTCCTCTTCCTTGGCCGCATTGAAAAGCCCAAGCCGGAGCTTTTGAGGGTTGTTGAACCGGAGTCTGCAGATCGGCTTCCGATTGTTGTCGTCCAGGAGGATGGCGCAATAGCTTTGAGCATCCCTCATAAAGACGCGTCTTCCAGGAATGGCTTCGCGTACGATCGCTCTGACAACGTGAAAGCCTTCGATCTCTTCCGGCGTTGTGACGATCAGTGGATCAGGAGCAAGTGAGGCTGCCGCCGTAGGCTGATCTGCGGGGACATGCGAGATGTGATCACCGATCAAGGCAGTTTCAGGTGCCATGGCACCTTTAAGCCGTTCATTGATTCGCTCACTGACCAGCTGATCGAACGCGCGGCGCGTGATCGCTGTGAATTGATCGCGGATCGCCGGCGTAAAGCGTCTTGTTCCGACCAGATCAGCCGAGACCAGCTTGACGAATTCTTCGGTAGGCTGATGCATCCATTCTGCCAGACGTGTCTGGATAGCGCGTGTGTACTTCAATTCATTCGCGGTCGTCAGAATCGTGTCTAGGTCAAACGCCGACTTGGCAAACTTTTTGAGTTCTTCGACATCGCGTTCTTTGAAATCAAGGACGTTGAATTCGAAGAACGGCTTTTCATCCATCTTGTTCGGCTGTTCTAGGTCAGTGAAAAACCTGTAGACCAGGCCGTTCGTCAAAACACCAAAGCGTGCCGCAGTGACGTGGAAGTAGCGAAATAGCTGGCCTGCATGATTGATGCTTAGCTCGGCACCCGCTTTCTTACACTCGAAAAGAATGATGGGTTTGCCATCGCGAAGAATCGCATAGTCGACTTTCTCGCCTTTCTTCGTGCCGACATCGGCAACGATTTCCGGCGTGACTTCGAGTGGATCGAAAACATTGTATCCAAGAATTTGGATGAGGGGCATCACCATTGCATTCTTGGTGGCCTCTTCTGTCTGAATTAACGCGCGTGTCGTACTGATGCGTGTCGCAAGCACACGCAACTGATCAATAAAATCCATCTAACCCGCTCCCTTCCCCTGTTGTGTAATTTTTACCACAGCAAAGCGACGAGAACGCAATAGGCACAAGTTTTGTGGTTGACGCATGGATCAGTTCGCTAGGACTCGTCGGGGGAGAGCGAATTGTTTGCATGAGGCCGCAGGTGTCAGGACTAACGCTGTCCTGCAATGCATTTTGGGTGTGACCGAGGTAAGCGCTTGATCTATGCAGTTGCCAGAAGCTGTTGTACATCTGCCGGCCGCGCAGTTTGGAAGAGGGCATACGCCTGCTGTAGCGCTTCTACAAAACGCTCGTCAGCAGACAGCGGCGCAAAGGTTGCGTCAACTGTGAGAAATGCAGCGATATCCCGGTGTGCGTCGCCGGTCGCGATACGGCCGATCGCACTTAGCTGTTCGCCCAGCGGATCAACCAACGCAACACCTGCGTGCGCCTGCCTGCGCACAAAGTGCAGCCAGGCTGCGACCGGCAGGCAGAGGCGATCGATGCGGCGGCCGGCGGTGAGTGCGTCGGCAATTGTGCCGAGCAGGCGCACCGGAATCTTCTGCGAGCCGTCCCAGGCGATCTGGGCCAGCAGGTGGCGGATGGCGGGGTTGCGGAAGCGGGCCAGGATGGCGTCGCTGTAGCGGTGCGGGTCGAAGCCGGGCATCGTCGCCAGGCTGGGGCCGATGTCCTCGCGCATCAGCGTTGCGACGAAGCTGGCCAGCGGCGTGTGCTGCATGGCATCGGCCACGGTCTCCAGCTGCAGCAGGCTGCCGAGGTAGGCAAGCGCCGAGTGCGGGCCGTTGAGCAGGCGCAGCTTGGCGCGCGCGTAGCCGGCGATATCGTCGCTGAGCGTGACGCCTGCGCGTTCGAATGCCGGGCGGCCGTTGCAGAAGCGGTCTTCGATTACCCACTGGGTGTAGCGCTCCCGCTGGATCGGCCAGGCGTCGTGCAGGCCGGTCTGTGCGTGCACTTGCGCGCGTAGCGCCTCGTCGGTGGCAGGGGTGATGCTGTCCACCATCGAGCGCGGAAAGCTGACGTGCTGTTCGATCCAGGCGGCGAGCGCGGGATCGCGTTGCTGCGCAAGCAGCACGGTGGCGCGGCGCAGCAGGCTGCCGTTGTCGGCCAGGTTGTCGCAGCTGAGCACGGTGAACGGTGCGCGGCCGTGCTGCCTGCGTGCATACAGGCCGGCGACCAGGTAGCCGATCGCGCTGCGCGGTGTCTGCGGATGCGCAAGGTCATGCACGATATCGGGGTGGCTGAGGTCCAACGCATCGCCTGCCAGGCAATAGCCTTTTTCGGTGACGGTGAGAGTGACCAGGCGCACTGCCGGATCGGCGAGGCGGGCGAGCACGGCAGGTTGCTCATCGCTGGCGCAGAGCACTTCGGCGATGGCACCGATCACGCGCAGCTGTGGCTGTGCATCGAGCAGTGCAAGCGTGTACAGGCCGTCCTGCGGGCGCAGCGCATCGCGCACCTGCGGGTTGTGCAGCGACACCGCGCAGATGGCCCAGGCGGGGTCGTCGGCGAGCAGGTCATCGATGTAGACGGCCTGGTGCGCGCGATGGAAGGCGCCAGCGCCTAGGTGGACGATGCCGATGGTGGTGTGTTTGGGAGTGTAGGTGGGAGTGAGGACGGTGGCAGGTAGGTGGGCGAGTGTTGCGATGGAGAGCGTTGGAATTGGCATGGGTGTTTGTTTGAAATCGTGGGGTGATGCAAGTTCGCTTGGTGGCCGTACCCTCACCCCAACCCCTCTCCCGACGGGAGAGGGGCGTTGATTCCGCGGCGTGCGGTGGGATCAGTTTGCGGTGACGGTAAAGCGTTGTTTGCTGCGGATGTCTGCGCTGGAGGCACCGATCTGCAGCTCGTAGGCGCCTGGGTCGACGGCGTACGCTTTGCGCTGCTCGTCGTAAATACGCAGCGCCTCGCGCGGGGTGATGTTGAAGCTCACCTCGCGGTGTTCGCCCGGTTGCAGGGTGATGCGCTGGAAGCCGCGCAACTCCTTGCGTGCGCGTTCGCGCTGCGGGTTGAGCGGGTGCAGATACAGCTGCACCACTTCATCGCCGGCTCGCTGGCCGGTGTTCTTCACCGACACGGTGGCGCGCAGCGTGCCATCGGCGGCAACGGTGGTGCGGTCCAGCCGCAGGTTCGAATACGCGAACTGCGTGTAGGCCAGGCCATGGCCGAACGGGTACAGCGGCTTGCCGTCGAAGTAGCGGTAGGTGCGCCCGCGCATGGCGTAATCGTCGAAGGCCGGCAGGCGTTCGTCTTCCTTGTAGAAGGTGATCGGCAGGCGCCCGCCCGGGCTGGCCTGGCCGAACAGCACATCGCCCACTGCGGTACCGCCACGCTGGCCGGGGTACCAGGCCAGCAGGATGGCGGGCACGTGTTGCTGTGCCCAGTCGATGGCCAATGCGGAGCCAGTGGTGAGCACCGCGACCACTGGCGTGCCGGTGGCCTGCAGTGCCTGCAATAGCTCGCGTTGGGGTTTGGGCAGGCGCGTGTCGGTGCGGTCGCCGCCAGCAAAGCCGGGGTAATTGACGTCCATTTCCTCACCTTCGACATCGCCGGTGAGACCGCCGACAAACACCACCACATCGGCATTGCGCGCGGCATCCACGGCTTCCTGCAACGGCGGTTTGGCGCCGGGCATGCGCCAGGCCAGGCGTACGCCGGCATCGCGGGTGGCTTCGTAATATTCCACGCGCAGGTCGTAGGCCTTGCCGGCCTGCAGCGCCACGGTGGCGGTGCTGCTCCGCATGCGCGGCGCATCGCTCCACTGGTCGATGAGCGGCTTGCCGTCCAGATACAGGCGCACGCCGTCGTCGGCGGCAATCTGCAGCTCGTAGTTTCCCGACACCGGCGGCAGCAACTGGCCGTGCCAGCGCACGCTGAAGTCGTCCTTGCCGAGCGCCTGGCCGGGCTGTAGTTCGCCGCGGCCGACCGCATCGTCGGTGGGCGCATTGCGGTCCCAACGGAAGGCGATGCGTGGGTCGATGCGGGTGAGCACCGGCTGGCCCGCCAGTGCACGGCCACGGAAGTAGTCACCGGTAAGGCCGTTCTGGCTGGCACCGGCGGCTGGGCGCAGGTAGCGCGCGTCGATCGGTGCGGCGGCGTTGGGGTCTTCGCGGCCTTCCACCAGGTCGCTGCCGCGTGCATACACCACCTCGGCCTGCGGGGCCGCATCGCGGATGCCTTGCAGGATGGTGACCGGCGCGGCCGGTGTGCCGTAGTAGTTGCCCAGCAGCGACATCGGGTCATCGGCGGTGGGGCCGACCACGGCAATGCGCTTGAGCGTGGGCTTGAGCGGCAGCAGGCCGTCGTTTTTCAGCAGTACCAGCGATTCGCGTGCGGTGCGCCGGGCCAGTGCATCGTGCTGCGGCGATTGATTGGCCGATGCCGGGGTCTGCGCCCACGGCACCTTGGCCGGCGGGTCGAACATGCCCAGCCGCAGGCGCGCGGCCATCAGCCGTGTCAGCGACCGATCGATGGTGGCTTCATCGATCAGGCCGGCACGCACGGCGGCAGGCAACGCGGCATAGGTGTCGCCGCAATCCAGGTCGGTGCCATGCTTGACGCCGAGTGCGGCGGCGGCTTCGGGCGTGGGCACGATCTTGTGGTTCTGCCAGATGTCGCGGATGGCCGCGCAGTCGCTGACGATGTAGCCATCGAAACCCCAATCACGGCGCAGGATGCCTTCCAGCCGCGTGCTGGCCGATGCGGACTCGCCGTTGACGCGGTTGTAGGCACCCATCACCGCGGCGACGTGGCCTTCCTGCACCAGCGCCTGAAAGGCGGGCAGATAGGTCTCGTAGAGATCGCGCTCGCTGGGATGCACGTCGAAATGATGACGATCCGCCTCCGGGCCACTGTGCACCGCGTAATGCTTGGCGGTGGCATCGAGCTTGCGATACGGCCCCTGCTGCGCCTGCAGGCCCTGCACGAAGGTGACGCCCATGCGCGCGGTGAGGAACGGATCCTCGCCATAGGTTTCCTGGCCACGGCCCCAGCGCGGGTCACGGAAGATGTTGATGTTGGGCGACCAGAACGTGAGCCCCTGGTAACGCTTGTGCTCGCCGCCCGCCAGGAAGGCATGGTGCTTGGCGCGCGCTTCGTCGCTGATGGCGGTGGCCACCTCGGCCATCAACGGGGTATCGAACGTGGCCGCCAGGCCGATCGCCTGCGGAAACACCGTGGCACCGCCGGCGCGGGCCACGCCGTGCAGGGCTTCGTTCCACCAATCGTATTCGGGCACCTGCAGGCGCGGGATGGCGGGCGCGGCGTTCTGCATCTGCGCGGCCTTTTCCTCCAGCGTCATGCGCGATACCAGATCGGCGGCGCGCGCCTGCAGCGGTTGCGTGGGGTCCAGATATGGCGGCGGTGGCGTTGCGGCGTGCGTGCTGCCGGCGGCCACGCCGAGCGCCAGCAACAGGCCCCGCGCCAGGGCACGGTGCGGCACGCGGGCATGCGGGGCAGGATGGGAATGCATGCTCAATCCTCCTTGGTGCGGTCTGGGTCCAGCTGGGCGAAGGGTCCGATCGTGCTGCCGACAAAGCCGCCGGCCTGTGCAGTGCTCAGCATGCTGGCGTCGTCGTGACGCTGCAGCCATTGCCAGCCGTGCCCGGTTGCATCGAAGGCAAAGCTGTAGCGCCCGCCATCGCCGCTGATCTGCAGCCGCAATGGGGCGGTGGTGACCGGGATGCGCGCACGGGCCAGGGTGGTGGTGCGCGTGCCGTCGCGCTTGTCCACGAAGACCTCTGCGCCATCGCCATCGCGGCGTACGCCCAGCGCGTACCACGCGTTGGAATTCTGCACCGCGGCCAGGCCGGCGCTGATGCCCGCGTGGGCTGGCAACTCCAGCGCGGTGCTGGCGGTGAAGTGCGTGTGCTGCTGGCGCCGCCCCAGAAACGCCGGGTTGCCGGTGCTGGCCAGTCCTTGCGGTGTGGCGTGCAGGGTGAGCCAGCCCGGGCGTGCACGCAGGTCGGCCCAGTCACGCTTGGGCACGCGCAACGACAGCCATTCGCGCTGCGGCGTGGGGGCGTCGAACCCGTCGCGCCAGGTGAAGTTGCCGGACAGCGGCGTTTGGTCGATGCGCGCCGGCGTGCCGTGCGGTGCCTTGGCCACGTAGGGAATCGGTGCGCCCGGCGGCAGGATCGACGGCCAGCCATCGCGCCACTGCACCGGCAGCAGGAAGGTTTCGCGCCCGGTGTTGTAGCGGTCGTGCGCGTAGGGCCGGCTGGCCAGGAACACCGCCCACCACTGTCCGTCGGGCGTGTCCACCAGGTCGACATGGCCGGCATTGCTGATCGGCTGCGCGCGCCCGGCAGGCAGGTCGCGCTGGGTGAGGATGGGGTTGTGCGGCGCGGGCGCGTACGGGCCCCACACGTTGCGACTACGCAGCACCACTTGTGAATGCTGCGGCCCGGTGCCGCCTTCGGCGCACGACAGGTAGTACCAGCCATCGCGTTGGTAGAGGTGCGGGCCTTCGATCCAGATCGGCTTGCTGGCCAGGTCCACGCCGCCGTTGAGCAGCACCTTGCGTAGGCCCACCGGCTGGTGGGTGGCCAGATCAAACCGTTGCATCCAGATGGCGCGGTGGCCTTCGTACAACGGCGTGCCTTCCGGCGGGCCATTGTTGAGCAGGTACGCGCTGCCATCGGTATCGAAGAACAACGACGGGTCGATGCCGTCCACGCCGGGCAGCCAGCTGAGCGTGGACCACGGCCCGGCCGCACTGGTCGCGCTGGCAATGAAGTTGCCGCCGCTGTCCACCGCGGTGCCCACCACATAGAACCGCCCGGCATGGTGGCGGATGCTGGCGGCGAACATGCCGCGCGACACGCCCAGGCCATCGTAATCGAGCTGCTCACGCCGCTCGACCACATTGCCGACCTGCGTCCAATGCACCAGGTCCGTGCTCTCGAACACCGGAATCGCCGGGAAATACGCAAAGGTGGAATTGACCAGGTAATAGCGCTCGCCCACGCGCGTGATGCTGGGGTCGGGATAGAACCCGGCCAGGATCGGATTGCGATAATGCCCGGCGGGCAGTGGCGTTGCGAACACCGGGTCATCGCCGCGGTACTCGAACCAGTCGAACGCCACGGCCTGCTTCGGCGCCGCTGGCTGCGCATACGCCGCCAGCGGCGCGACCAACGCCACGCTTACAGCCAGCAGTAAGGCACGCATGCGCCTCACCAGTCCCACATCGCGCCGTCTTCCAGACGCGCGATCGGCAACTGCTTGGGCACGTAGGGGTACTTCGCGGCCAGGGTTTCATCGATGTCCACGCCATGCCCGGGCGTTTCCCCGCAATGCAGGCGCCCGTCGCGGAACACGTAGTCGTGCGGGAACACCGCATTGGCCTCGTCGGAATGGAACATGTATTCCTGGATACCGAAATTGGGCACCCAGGTGTCGAAGTGCAGGGCCGCGCCCATGCACACCGGCGACAGATCGGTGGCGCCGTGGAAGCCGGTGCGCACCTGATGCAGCGCGGCAAAATCGGCCAGCCTGCGCACATGCGTGATGCCGCCGGCATGGACAATGGTGGTGCGGATGTAGTCGATCAGCTGTTGCTCGATCAGGTGCTTGCAGTCCCAGAGCGAATTGAACACCTCGCCCACCGCCAGCGGCGTTACCGTGTGCTGGCGAATCACTTCGAACGCGCGCTGGTTTTCCGCCGGGGTGGCGTCCTCCAGCCAGAACAGGCGGTACGGCTCCAGGTCGCGACCCAGGCGCGCAGCTTCGATCGGTGTGAGGCGGTGATGCGCATCGTGCAGCAATTCGATCTCATCGCCGTGGTCGGCGCGCAGCTGCTCGAACAACTTCGGCACCACCCCCAGGTAGCGCGGCGTGGACCACACGGTTTCGGTGGGCAATTCGCTCTCGGCCGGCTCGTACGGCTTGCCACCGCTTGAGATGCCGTAGGTCTTCTTGATGCCGGGCACGCCGCATTGCGCGCGGATGGCGATAAAGCCCATCTCGCGGAAGCGGCCCACCTCGTCGCTGGTTTCGGCGATGTCGCGGCCGTTGGCGTGGCCGTAGACCAGCGCGCCTTCGCGCGAGCGCCCGCCCAGCAACTGATACAGCGGCAGGCCGGCCATCTTGCCCAGGATGTCCCACAACGCCACATCTACTGCGGCAATCGCGCTCATCGTCACCGGCCCGCGCCGCCAGTACGCACCGCGGTAGAAGAACTGCCAGATGTCCTCGATACGCCCGGCATCGCGGCCAATCAGGTTCGGCACCAGGTGTTCCTGCAGGTACGCCGCCACCGCCAGTTCGCGGCCGTTGAGCGTGGCATCGCCAAGCCCGGTGATGCCCGAGCGGGTGCGGATCTTCAAGGTGACGAAGTTGCGCCCCGGGCAGGTGACGATGACGCGCGCCTCGACGATCTCGCGATCGCGGGCCGAGCCTTGCAGCGGGGAGGGGGAGTCGACGGTCTGTGACATCGGGGTCTCGCTCATCGGGAAGTGGCGGCAGTGATGGGAAGTTCGAACGGGCCTGCAGGCAGGCCGCTGCGGTCGTACAAGGTGCACACCGGGCTGTCGGCCCAGCAGTAGCGCACGCGCGTGGCCTGCAGGTCGGCCGGCACGCGCAGCGTCACGGTGTCACCGTGCACGCTGGCCGGCGCGTAGTGGCAACTGCCGCTGGCCGCGCCGCAGACCTCGAAGCCGATCGGCGCGCTGGCGCTGTAGCTTTGCAAGGCGGTGTCCACGGCATCGAAGCGCACGCGCAGTGCCTCGCCATCGCGTTGCACATCGCGCGGTACCGGGCCGGAAGCGGCAATCGCCTCGCCATACACCACATGCCGCGCCGCATGTGCCAGGCGGCGGCCCAGCTCCTGTTTGTTGGCCGGATGAATGTCGTAGCGGTCGCCGATATCGATGGCCACCGCCAGCCCGGCATGCGCATCGCCAGCCACGAAGCGGCGCTGCGCTTCGCGGAGCTGTGCCCAGCCGCTTTCCACCGGTTCGGTAGGCGGCATGCCGTAGTTGGCCAGCTGCACCACCAGCAGCGGCAACTGCGCGCCGAAGCGCTGCCGCCAGTCGCGCCGCCAGGCGTCGAGCAAGGCCGGGTAGTGCGCCGCATCGCCGGCATTGGACTCGCCCTGGTACCAGAGCACGCCGCGCAGGCCCAGCTGGCCGAGCGGGGCGATCATGCCGTTGTACAAGGTGGTCAGCCCGGCCGCCGACGACCAGGGCGCGCGGGGCGGCATGCCCACTGCGGCCGGCACGCGTTGGTACTGCCAGGGGCGGTCCAGCGGCACGCGGCTGCCGTCGGCAAACTGCAGCGCACGCGAGGACGCATCGCCCAGTAACCCACCACGGCGGTAGGTGTTGAGCACGTTGAGCACAATGCTGTTGCGCCCGGCCTGCAGCTGCCCGCGTGGCACGCTGTAGCGGCGCGGCTGGTCGGCGCCGTAGCTGCTGCCCACCGCATGGCCGTTGACCCAGGTCTGGTCCAGTTCGTCCACCGGCCCGAGGAGCAGCGTGGCGTCCTGCGCGGCCTGCGCCGCGGTCAGCTCGACAGTGCTGCGGTACCAGACCATGCCATTGAAACCGACCAGCTGTGGCACGCCCCACTCGTCCCAGGCACCGAGCGTGGCCGGCGCGGGTTGCCATGCGCCCGGCGCATCCGGCTGCCACGGCGCGCCATCGCCATGCGCACGCCACCAGGTTTCCCACAATTTGCCCCAGCGTGGCGCTGCATCGGTCGGGCTGGTGGCGTAACGCGCCAGCACGTCCAGCGCCGGACCATCGTCGCCGGCCGCGCGCAGTGCGGCGTCACCGATCCACGCCTGCAGTTGCGAGCCGCCCCACGAAGCATTGATCAAGCCCATCGGCACCGCCACGGTCTTCTGCAGTTCGCGTGCAAAGTAATAGCAAGCCGCAGAAAAATCTTTCACCGTCTCAGGCGTGGTGGGTTGCCAGACGGCAGCGCCCCCGAAGCTGCGTTGCGGGGTCGGGCTGGACTGCGCCGGCACCTTGAACATGCGGATGCTGGGGTGATCGGCGTCGGCGATTTCGCTGCGGGAATCCAGCGTGCGATGCACCTGCAGCTCCATGTTGGACTGGCCCGAGCACAGCCAGACATCGCCCACCAGCACATCGTCCAGTTGCTGGGTCACGCCGCCTGCACTGCGCGCACTCAGCGTGTATGGGCCACCGGCGGCGCGCGCCGGCAGGCGTGCCTGCCAATGTCCCTGGCGGTCGGCACGCACCTGCACCTGCTGCTCGCCCAGGCGCAGCGTCACCTGTTCGCCGGCCGGTGCATCGCCCCACAGGCGGATCGGCGCATCACGTTGCAGCACCATGTGCGGCTGGAATAACGCATGCAGCAATGGCGCATCGGCCGCCGCTGCATGGGAAGGTGCGAGCAACACGCCCAGCGCCGCGATCAATGCCACCCGTGTCCGTGCACTCATTTCGGGTTCCCCGGTGCGTATGGAAACTTCAGCGCCTGGTAGTACGCCAGCGGATGCGCCGGTGGCGCCGTGCCAGCCGGCAACGCACGGCCGGACACCTGCTGGAAATACGCAATGCTGGCATCGCGCCACCACTGCGCCTCGTCCTGCTGGATCGCCAAAAACGCTGCGATCTGCTGGTAACGCTGCGCATCGATGCGGCCGTGCAGCTGCTGCCACGTTGCACGCATCTGCTGCACTTCATCCACACCGTGGTCGTAATGCCACACCAGCTCGTCCCACAGCGGCCGCCCCGAGGCCATGCGGTGGTCCCATGGCGCGTGGTGGAACCACAGCAGGTAACGCTCGGGCACGCGTTGCACGTTGCCGAACACGCGCGCCACCGGCGCGGCATATTGCGCAGCCGCATTGCTGCCACTGGCACTGCGATCAAATCCAATCCCGTTGTGATCAGCACGGTGGTAATACACCGGGTCCCAGTCCGGGCGCTCGCTGCCGGCATCCCACGGCGCCGGACCGTAATGATGGCCACGCCCCATCAGATGATGCAGGCCGAGCGGAGTCATGTAATCCACCACCGCCTCGCGCGAGCGCAGCAACAGGTCCACCACCGGCGTGACCACCGCGCTGTCGTTGGAAAAGCTCATGCGCACCCATTCCTGCGCGATCGCTTCCGGGCGTAGGTCCGGATCCCAGGCCAGCCTTCCGAACGCATACCAGTTGGCCTGGTCGAAGATCGAGCCGCTCCAGTTGCGATCCGCCCCGATGTTGGCCACCCCGGCGATCCCGGTCAGCGGCGAGCGCGTGGTGGCCTTGAACAGGCTGCCATCGACCGTCTTTGCCACGGTCGAGCCCTTGCCGCGCGCATAGGTATCGGCCTGCAGCGTTTCGGAGAACAGGCTGCCCAGGTAGGCCACATGCGTGGAGAAGCCTAGATACTCCTTGGTGATCTGGAACTCCGGCATCAGCGGCGTCTTGCGCATTGCACCGAACAACGGATGGAACGGCTCGCGCGGCTGGAAATCGATCGCACCGTTCTTCACCTGCACGATCACGTTGTCGCGGAACGTGCCATCCAGCGGCAGGAATTCGCTATACGCCTGCTTGGCGCGGTCGTCCGGCTGCTCGTGCGAATAGACGAACGCACGCCACATCACCACGCCGCCGTGCGGCGCCAGTGCATCGGCAAGCAGGTTGGCACCGTCGGCGTGGCTGCGGCCGTAATCCTGGGGGCCCGGCTGGCCTTCGGAATTGGCCTTGACCAAGAACCCGCCAAAATCAGGGATGCGCGCATAGATCGCATCGGCCGTTTCACGCCACCAACGCTGCACCTGCGGGTCCAGTGGGTCGGCGGTCTTCAAACCGCCAATCTCGATCGGTGCACTGAAGCGCGCGCTGAGAAACACGCGGATGCCATAGGGGCGAAACACCGTGGCCAGCGCCGCGGCCTTGTCCAGATACTGCGGCGTCAGGCTCCACGCTTTGGCGTTGACGTTGTTGAGCACCGTGCCGTTGATGCCGAGCGAGGCGTTGGCGCGTGCATAGTCGGTGTAGCGCGGGTCCAGGTAGCCGGGCAGGGTCTGCCAGTTCCACAAGGAGGCGCCGGCATAGCCACGCTCCACCACGCCATCCAGGTTGTCCCAGTGATTGAGCAGGCGCAGCTGCAGCCGTGGCGTCTGCCGGAGATTCAGCGCGCTCAGCGACTGCCCGGTCTGCACCAGCCGCAGCAGATGGAACGCGCCGTACAGCACGCCCACATCGCTGCCGCCGACAATCACCGTCGCCTGGTGGCCATCCACGCGCGTGCTGCGGATCAGGTAACCCTCACGCCCCAGCGCCTGGGTTGCCAGGCCCAACGCGGCAATCTGCGGTGTCTGCGCGGTCCCCAGCACGATCGCGCCATCGCGCGTGGCCGCTTGCGTCAGCGTCGGCGCCACACCGAGCAGACCGTGCAGGCCGCGCTGCAGCTCGTCACCGGCTGCCTGCAGCGTGGGCGTTGCGCCCAGCACGACCAATTCGCGCGCGCTGCCTTGCTTCTGTGCCGCATCGGGCAATAAATGGTAGCGCAACCATAAATCGTAGCCGTTTTCGGCATGCGCGGTCATCGCCGGCAACACCGCGCTGCACACCAGCAACGCCAGCAGCAGCCAATGCGCGCAGGCGGCCTGCGTGCGCCGCACAAATTTCCTGGTCATGCGTGCGCTCATACCTTGCATCCGGTTGCCTGATCGTGATGTGCGTGCCTGTCGCCGCTCTGCCTGCTTCCCGGTACCATGCGACGCACAGCCAGGCGCGTTGCTCGCCGCTGCACCAGCGCCGCGGTGCGCTTGCATACCGCATGTTCGTCAGCCATTTGAAGAGGCCACGCTTGGAGAAGGTCAGGAAATCGGTCCGCCGCACCAGCCGTGCGATCACTATCAACGAGGTGGCAGCGCTGGCCAAGGTCTCGCCGATGACGGTATCGCGCGTGGTCAACAGCAACGGCAATGTGCGTGATGCCACGCGCGCGCGCGTCATGCGTGCGGTCGACAAACTGGGCTACACCCCCAACCTCGCTGCCAGCGCCTTGGCCGCCGCGCAGAGCACGCGCATCGCATTGATCTACAGCGACCCCAGCGGTGCGTATCTGCGCGAATTGCTGCTCGGTGTGTTGCGTGTGGCCTCGCGCACCTCGATCCAGCTGGTCATCGACTGCTGGGACGATCTGGACGCCGATGCCGAGCGCAAGGCTGCACGCAAGCTCGCCAAGGGCGTGGCCGGTGTGATCCTGCCGCCGCCGTTGTGCGAATCCAAGGCGGCGGTGCTGGAACTGGTGCGTGCCAAGGTGCCGGTGGTGGCAATCGCCTCCAACCATTTCAGCCCGGATGTGGCCTGCGTGCGCATCGACGAATTCGCCGCTGCCAAGGAAATCACCGAGCATCTGATCGCGCAGGGCCACACGCGCATCGGCTATATCGCCGGCCACCCGAACCTGTCGGCCAGCACGCGGCGTTTTGAAGGATTCCAGGCCGCGCTGTCCGATGCTGGCCTGCGCCTGGATCGTCACCTGGTGCAACCCGGCGACTACACCTACCGCTCGGGTCTGCTTGCGGCCGAAAAATTGCTCGCACGCAAGCGGCGCCCCAGCGCCATCTTCGCCAGCAACGACGACATGGCCGCCGCTGCGATTTCGGTCGCGCACCGGCGTGGGCTGGATGTGCCGCGTGATCTGTCGGTGGTCGGCTTCGACGATACCTCTGCCGCCACCGCGGTGTGGCCGGAGCTCACCACCGTGCAGCAGCCGATCGCCGCCATGGCCGATGCCGCATTGGACATCTTGTTGAAGACGATTCGCGCCAAGGAGCGGCCCGCGCGGACGATGGTCGATCATGTGGTCGCACACCTGCTGGTCAAGCGGGATTCGGTGGCTGCACCGGCAGCCGACGCGGCAGAGCAGCCCTCCGCCGGGCCGTAAACGCTGTCGCCAGCGTCACGGCAACTGCTGCCTGCTCGCCCGATGCACTGGGCGAGCAGCAGCGAGGCATCAACGCGTCAGGTACTGATTGATCAGGTTCTCGTAGGCTTCCTGGCGGCCGCTGAGCTGCGTCGGCTCGCCCTTGCCGGCGGCGTACGTGGCCAGGTCCGCCAACGTGCTGGTGCCGTTCGCAAAGTCCGCGCCCGCGCCGCTGTCGAAGCTGGCATAACGCTGCGCGCGCCAGGTTTCCAGCGGCGAAGAGGTCAGCAGCGCGTCGGCCACTTCCAGCCCGCGTGCGAACGCGTCCATGCCGCCGATGTGGGCCAGGAACAGGTCCTGCGGGTCGGATGATTCACGCCGCACCTTGGCATCGAAGTTCAGCCCGCCCGGTGCCAGCCCGCCCTGACGCAGCACCACCAGCATCGCGCCGACGGTGTCGTACAGGTCGGTCGGGAACTGGTCGGTATCCCAGCCGTTTTGCGGGTTGCCGCGGTTGGCATCGATGCTGCCAAGCAGGCCGGCATCGCTGGCCACCTGCAGGTCGTGCTCGAAGCTGTGACCCGACAGCGTGGCGTGGTTGGCTTCGATATTGAGCTTGAAATCCTGGTCCAGGCCGTGCTGGCGCAGGAAGCCGATCACCGTGGCGCTGTCGAAATCGTACTGGTGCTTCATCGGCTCCATGGGCTTGGGCTCGATCAGGAAGTTGCCTTTGAAGCCGATCGCACGCCCGTAGTCGCGTGCCAGGGTGAGGAAGCGCGCCATGTTGTCCTGCTCGCGCTTCATCTGCGTGTTGTGCAGGCAGGCGTAGCCTTCGCGACCGCCCCAGAATACGTAGTTCTCGCCGCCCAGCTCCACCGTGGCATCGATCGCAGCCTTGACCTGCACCGCGGCGCGCGCTACGACGTTGAAGTCCGGATTGGTGGACGCACCATTCATGTAGCGCGGGTGCGAGAACAGGTTGGCGGTGCCCCACAGCAACTTGACGCCGGTGTCGGCCTGGCGCTGCTTGGCGATGCCCACCATGTGCTTGAGGTTGTTTTCGTACTCGCCGATGTCGTCCGCATCCGGCGCCAGATCGATGTCGTGGAAGCAGTAGTACGGCACACCGAGCTTGGTGAAGAATTCGAACGCGGCATCGGACTTGGCTTCGGCACGCGCCAGCGCGGTGTTGCCCACATCCCACGGATACGCACGCGTGCCCGGGCCGAACGGATCGGCGCCATTGCCGCAGAAGCTGTGCCAGTAAGCCACTGCAAAGCGCAGGTGCTCGGCCATGGTCTTGCCGGCGACCTGCTTGTTGGCGTCGTACACCTTGAACGCAAGCGGGTTGTCCGAATCGCGGCCTTCGAAGCCGATCTTGCCGATGCCGGGGAAATATTCTTTCGCGCCGATGAAAACGGTGTTGCTCATGGGGTCAAGCTCCTGCAGAGGGAGAGGGCAATGGGGCCGCGCGCAACGCCGTGACGGTGCTGCGCGCGGAGCAGGGTTGCATGCAGCGCACGCTCGGGGATTGCGCAATGTTAGCGCTACCAAAACTGCGACTGAAAAAAGCCGCGCCATGGAGCGAAGCCGAGTGGGTCATGCCGATCCTGCGTCGAACGGTCCGGGCGACTTTACCCAGCCCGCGCCAGAAAGGCTTGCTGCGCTGCGAGATGCGCAGCGTGGCCGCGTGCGCTGTCACACAATCGCCGCAGGGGCGGTGCCGCCAGCGGCCGGCCGCCGCCAAGGCAGGCGCGGGGGCCATCGCCGGCATCGGCGCGGTCACACCGCGCCAGCGGGCCGGCGCTCAGGCAGCGGCGGTCCGGCCAGCTACAATGGCCGGCTTATGACCGCTGTCCTGCCGCTGCCGCTTCCCCTGGCCGATCCCGCGCCGCGCACCCCGCGGCTGCAGCGCGAGCCGCTGCGCCTGGCCAAGCGGCTGCGCCACGCGGTGGGGCAGGCGATTGCCGATTTCGGCATGATCGCCCCCGGTGACAAGGTCATGGTCTGCCTGTCCGGCGGCAAGGACAGCTACACCTTGCTGGACATGCTGCTGCAGCTGCAGCGCAGTGCCCCGGTGCCGTTCACGCTGGTGGCGGTGAACCTGGACCAGAAGCAGCCGGACTTTCCCGCCGACGTGCTGCCCACCTACCTGCGCGCCCAGCAAGTGCCGTTCGACATCATCGAACAGGACACCTATTCGGTGGTCAGCCGGGTGATCCCGCAGGGCAAGACGATGTGTTCGCTGTGCTCGCGGCTGCGCCGTGGCGCGCTGTACGCCTACGCGCAGGCGCACGGGGTGACCAAGATCGCGCTGGGCCATCACCGCGACGACATCGTGGCGACCTTCTTCATGAACCTGTTTCACCACGCCCGGCTCGCGGCGATGGCGCCCAAGCTGCGCAGCGACGACGGCGCGCATGTGGTGATCCGCCCGCTGGCGTATGTGCGCGAGGCCGACATCGCCGCCTACGCGCAGGCCCGCCACTTCCCGATCATTCCCTGCAACCTGTGCGGCAGCCAGGAAAACCTGCAGCGCCAGCAGGTCGGGCGCATGCTGCAGCAGTGGGACCGCGAGCAGCCCGGCCGCGTGGACCAGATCGCCCGCGCGCTGGGCGATGTGCGTCCGGAGCAGCTGGCCGACCGCACACTGTTTGATTTTCCGGGATTGGGCGGCGGCGCCGATGCACCGCTGCCCGATGCCGCTGGCTGGTTGGCCGGCAGCGCTGCCGAGCACGCGCGCGACTAGCGCAGACGCCGTTACCGACCACCTCACTCCCGCGCCACCTTCTTTCCTCCTCTTCGGTCTTTCGCATGTTCTTTCGCAATCTCACGCTGTTCCGCTTTCCGACCACCCTGGATTTTTCCGAAATCGAAACGCTGCTGCCGCAGGTGCAGCTCAAGCCGGTTGGCCCGCTGGAAATGAGCTCGCGCGGTTTCATTTCCCCGTTCGGCCGCGATGAGCAGGACGTGCTCTCGCACCGTCTGGAAGATTTCCTGTGGCTCACCGTCGGTGGCGAAGACAAGATCCTGCCCGGCGCGGTGGTCAACGACCTGCTCGAGCGCAAGGTCGCCGAGATCGAAGAGAAGGAAGGCCGTCGCCCCGGAGGCAAGGCGCGCAAACGTCTCAAGGACGATCTGATCCATGAGCTGCTGCCGCGCGCCTTTGTCAAGAGCTCGCGTACCGATGCCATCCTGGATCTGCAGCACGGCTACATCGCGGTCAACACCTCCAGCCGCAAGAGCGGCGAGAACGTGATGAGCGAGATCCGCGGCGCACTCGGCAGCTTCCCGGCGCTGCCGTTGAATGCCGAAGTCGCCCCGCGCGCCATCCTCACCGGCTGGATCGCCGGCGAGCCGTTGCCCGAAGGCCTGAGCCTGGGCGAAGAGTGCGAGATGAAGGACCCGATCGAAGGCGGTGCGGTGGTCAAGTGCCAGCACCAGGAATTACGCGGCGACGAGATCGACAAGCACCTGGAAGCGGGCAAGCAGGTCACCAAGCTGGCGCTGGTGATGGACGACAACCTGTCCTTCGTGCTCGGCGACGATCTGGTGATCCGCAAGCTCAAGTTCCTCGATGGCGCACTGGACCAGCTCGAGCACAGCGAAGGCGACGGCGCACGTGCCGAACTCGACGCGCGCTTTGCGCTGATGAGCGCCGAAGTGCGACGCCTGTTCCTGTTGCTGGAAGACGCCTTGAAGCTGAGCAAGGCCGAGGCCTGATCGGTCTCACCGGCTGACACATCGCAGCGCTATCCTGTGGCCATGTTCAAGCCTGTCCGCCGCCTCATCGCACCCGCACCGCAGGTCGTCGAACGCGACTGCGTGCGCCTGCAGCTGGAAGGGCGCGAAATCGTCGTGCTGCGCGTGCGCGACCCGCGCGCGCGGCGCATCAAGCTCAGCGTGGATGAGCGCGGCGCGCGGCTGACCCTGCCGCTGCGTGCAAGCCTGGTGGCCGGCGAGCGTTTTTTGTACGCGCATCTGGACTGGCTGAGCACGCAGCTGTCGCGCTACCAGCAGGTGGATGCGCTACCGCCGCTGGAGCGTGGCGTGCCCGGCCTGCTGCCGTTGCGCGGCGCGTTGCTGCCGTTGAGCTGGCACGACGGGCGCTATGCCCGCATCGACATCACCGATGACGGCGCCCAGTTCCACGTCCCGGCGCGCCTCGGGGAGGCCGGGCTGCGGCGCACCTTGAAGGAATTCTACGAAGCCCAGGCGCGCGCCGATATCGGCCGCTGGCTGCCCACCTACCTGCCGGGATTGCCGCGCGCGCCCGCCCGTCTGCGGTTGAAGGTGATGTCTTCGCAGTGGGGCTCGCTGGCACCGGACGGCTCGCTGGCGCTGGACCTGGCGCTGGTGCTCGGCCGCCCGTCGGCGTTCGAATACGTGCTGGTGCACGAGCTCTGCCATCTGGTGCAGGCCAACCATTCGCCGGCGTTCTGGGCCGAGGTGGAACAGCGCTTTCCCGCCTGGCGCGACGAGCGCAGCTATTTCCACGAACACGGCCGCCAGCTCAAGGCGCAATTGCGGCGGTTGCTGCAGGCGGAGTGATCGGCGGCGCGTAAGCGTGCGTGCGGTGCTAAGTGCGCGCGTGCTGGGCAACTCTTGGCGAACGCAACGTCACTGGCGCCAGAGAAGGGACGCGTGGTGCGCTGACGCCGCACCGAGCTCTCCCATCTGTCCAGCCGTCTTGATTCGCCGACGCCTGACAGTGCTGAAAGAACGGGCAGGGTCGGGCTGGACAGCGTAGACCTCACGGCAGTGCGTGCGGTGCCACGTGCATCTCGCTACCGCCACGCATACGCCGCTGCGCGCGCCAGCTGCCCACACGCACGCGACGACAGCCACGGATAACGGGTGGCCAATGCGGTCTGCACGGCATCAATCATCACAGCAAGCGGCGCGTTGCCGCGCCACTGCGGCGGGTCGCAGGCTGCAGCCCAGACCTGCTGCAGAAGAGGGCGTTCCTGCGCTTGCAGTGCTGCGCATACGCTGTCGAAGAATGTCCACGGCGTGTGCCACGCCTGGAACGCTTCGATCGCGGTGACAACGTGTAGGTGCGTCTCCAGCGCGGGACCTCGATGGTATGTGCAGTGATCCGCCGTGCAAACGACTACAGACGGTGCGTTTTTCAGTGCACGCGTTTGCCGATTGCCGTTGTCAGCGGAGCGTGTGTTCTTACACGCGCGGCGGCGGCAGCCCGGCCAGGAACGCATTGATCACCGCAGCCACCGCTTCGGGTGCCTCCATGTGCACATGGTGCGTGCCGGGCAGCAGATGCAGGCGCGCATCGGCCACCATCGCCACACGATGGTCGCGCAGGTCGTCGGGAAAATACGGCTGCGCCGGCGTGGCGAAAATGGCCTGGGTGGGGCAAACAATACTGCTCAACAGCGCATCGATCTGCACTTCGGTCATGCGGATGGCGGTGGGCAGGGTGAGCCGCGGGTCCGAGCACCAGCTGTAGCCCCCTTCCACCACGCGCACGCCGCGCTCCACCAGCAGGCGGGCCGCCGGCTCGGTGAGCTGGTTGGCCATCATGCGCGCGCGCACCGGCATCTCCATCGACGGGAACACCCGCAGCGGCCGCTGCGCCAGCGTGCGCGTGGAGCTGACAGCCTCGCGCAGACGGCTTGCGGTGCTCTCCACCGGCTCGGCCAGCGCGCCCAGCGCCTCGATCGCGATCAAGGCCTCGACCCGTTCTGGCGCGGCCGCGGCCATCAGGCTGGCCACACCGCCGCCGAGCGAGTGGCCCAGCACGGTGAAGCGTTCCCAGCCCAGCGCGTCTGCTACCAGCAGCAAATTGTGGATGGCGCTGCTGAGCGTGTATTCGGCGCCCACCGGCAGCCACGCGCTATGGCCGTGGCCGGGCAGGTCGAGCAACACCAGATCCAGCGCATCGGCCGGCAGGTGTGCGCTCAGCGGCAGGAAGCTGGCTGCGTTGTCCAGCCAGCCATGCAGCGCCAGCACCCGGCGTGGCCCGCGCTCGGCAGTGCGCAGCCCGGTGATGCGGCCAATCGGCAGGTCGCAGTGAAACGGCTGCAACCTCACGCGCGGCGGGCCACTGCGGCCAACGCCTGCGCATGCGTGGTGCTGTCGTTGAGGCAGGGGATGTAGCTCAGCGTGGCGCCGCGTTCGGCCAGCGTTTCGGCAAAGCCCAGCGCCACTTCTTCCAAAGTTTCCAGGCAGTCGGTGGCAAAGCCCGGGCACACCAGGTCGAAGCTGCGCACGCCGCCCTCGGCCAGTGCCCACAGCGTGGGTTCGGCATACGGCTGCAACCAGCGTTCTGCACCGAAGCGCGACTGGTAGCCCATCTGCCACGCATCCGGGCCCAGGCCCAGCGCGGTGACGATCGCCTGCGCGCTGCGTTCGCACTGCTGCGGATACGGGTCGCCGGCGTTGGCCACACGCTGCGGCAGGCCGTGGAAGGAGAACATCAGCTTCTCGCTGCGCCCATGCACCTGCCAGTGCGTGCGGATGGAATCGGCGATCGCCGCCACCCAGCCGGCGTCTTCGCAATAGTCCTGGATCACCTCCACCGCGATCTCTGGCGCGCTCGGGCGCCAGGCATCGACCACGTCCTGGATCGAGGCGGTGGTGGTGGTCGAATACTGCGGATACAGCGGCAGCACCACGATGCGCTTGATGCCGCGCGCACGCAGGCCGTCCAGCGCCTTGCGCAGGGCCGGCGCGCCGTAGCGCATGGCCCAGGTGACGTGCCAGTCGGGCATGACCTGCTGCAGGCCTTCGGTCAGACGCCGCGTGTACACCGCCAGCGGCGAGCCGTCCGGCAGCCACACCTTGGCGTATTTTTCTGCCGACTTGGGGCCGCGGATGGGCAGGATCACGCCATACAGCAGCGGCTTCCAGAACAGCGGCGGGATGGCGACCACGCGGCGGTCGCTGAGAAACTCGGCCAGGTAGCGGCGCACGGCCGGGACAGTGGGCGACTCGGGGGTGCCGAGGTTGACCACCAGCAGGGCGGTGTCGGAAGTGGTGTTCATGGCGACCATTCTGGCAGAGCTTGGCGAGCCTGCCGAATGCACCGATCCGATCACTGCGATCGGGCCCGTCTGCGCCCCGGTTGCGCTCACCACCGATTCATTGCCCCGCGACTAACGTCGCGCCATTGATTTATCTTTGACGGATTGCCCTTTGGAGCTTGTCATGCCCCGTTTGTCGCGCCTGGCCCTGTTGTTGTCGCTGACCTTCGCCGCCGGCCATGCCGTGGCGGGCCCGGAAGAGGACCAGCGCGCGCGTAATGCGGTGCGGGTGCTCAACGAGATCATGAACATCCCCGAGCAGGCCATCCCCGACAAGCTGCTCGATGAGGCACGCGCGATCGTGGTCATCCCCGACACGCTCAAGGCCGGCCTGGTGATTGGCGGCCGTCGCGGCCACGGCCTGATGTCGATGAAGAACGCTGACGGCAGCTGGTCGCAACCGGTGTTCGTCAAGCTCACCGGCGGCAGCATCGGCTTCCAGGCCGGCGTGCAGTCTTCCGATGTGGTGCTGGTGTTCCGCAACGACCGCAGCCTGGACAACATCGTCAACGGCAAGTTCACCCTGGGCGCCGATGCCGGCGTGGCCGCAGGCCCGGTGGGCCGCAACGCCGCTGCCGCCACCGACGGCCAGCTCAAGGCCGAAATCTGGTCCTGGTCGCGCGCGCGCGGCCTGTTTGCCGGCGTGGCGCTGGACGGTGCGGTGCTGCAGATCGACGATGCCGCCGACCTCAACGCCTACGGCGGCGGCGCCACCCCGCGCATGATCTTCGAAGGCCGCACCAACGAGCGCCCGTCCACCGACGTGATCGCCTTCCGCGACCGTCTGGAAGAGGTCACCTACACCGCGCGCACCAACCGCAGCAGCGATGGCGACACGCCGCCGCCCGCGCCGCGCCCGGTCAGCCAGTCACCCGCGCAGGCCCCGGCGACGCCACCGCCGCCGAGCAACGAGGCCAGCACCATGCCGATCCAGCCTTCGGCCACGCCGCCACAGCAGCAAGGCTTTCAGCCGGTCTCCGATGGTGAAATCCGCACCGAATCACTAGACGGCAACCGCTGACCGGCTGTCATCCCCCTGCGCGGTGCGGTGGGGTATCCTGAGTCTCCTATTCTTCAAGCGAGCGAGCGGATCATGGGCAGTTTCAGCATTTGGCACTGGCTGATCGTGCTGGTGATCGTGCTGCTGGTGTTTGGCACCAAGCGGCTCACCAGTGGTGCCAAGGATCTCGGCAGCGCAGTCAAGGAATTCAAGAAGGGCATGCACGACGACGACAAGCCGGCTGGCAAGCTCGGCGACGACTCGCGTAGCGCCGAGCAGGCCCGCGAGGCGCAGGCCGAGCGCGACCGCGACGCGCGCTGATCCGGAACAGCGTCCGTGTTCGATATTGGGTTTAGCGAGCTGGCGCTGATCGCGGTGGTTGCCCTGGTGGTGCTCGGTCCCGAGCGCCTGCCCAAGGCCGCGCGATTTGCCGGGTTGTGGGTGCGCCGCGCGCGCATGCAGTGGGATTCGGTCAAGCAGGAACTCGAACGCGAGCTCGAAGCCGAAGAGCTCAAGCGCAGCCTGCAGGATGTGCAGGCCTCGCTGCGCGAAGCCGAAGGCCAGCTGCGCAATACGCAGCAACAGGTCGAAGACGGCGCCCGCGGCCTGCATGACCAGGCACGCGAACTCCACGATGAGGTCGGCCGCGATATCGACATCCGCACCAGCGCCACGCCGCTTGCCGCACCGCTCGAGCTTCAGGCCGATGCACCGGTGGTGCTGGAGCCGGGCAGCGCGCAGCCGCACACCCCTGTTCCAGCGCCTGCGCCGGTGGTCGCCCAGGCACAACCGATGGCGCCAGCGCCCAAGCAGACCTTGGTGCCGGCACCGCACGGCAGCCTGACCTCCACCCAAGTCACGACGCATGCTCCCACCGCGTCGGCGACCGCCAGCAGCACCAGTCCCCAGGAGAAGACGCCGTGAGCCTGTTCGACGACGCACAGGCCGAAAGCAGTCTGATCGAGCATCTGGTCGAATTGCGCAGCCGGCTGGTCCGCGCGCTGATCGGTCTGGGTGTGGTGCTGATCGCGTTGCTGCCGTTCTCGCGCACCATTTACTCGTGGCTCGCCGCCCCGCTGATCTCGCAGCTGCCGCTGGGGCAGACGATGATCGCGATGAACCCGGCCGGCGCGTTCTTCGCCCCGCTCAAGCTGACCTTTTTCGTGGCGGTGTTCTTCAGCGTGCCGTGGCTGTTGTACCAGGCCTGGGCGTTCGTGGCGCCGGGCCTGTACCAGCGCGAAAAGAAGCTGGCCTTCCCGTTGCTGGCCTCGGCGGTGGCGCTGTTCTACATCGGCTGTGCGTTTGCGTACTTCCTGGTGCTGCCGGCGGTGTTCCACTTCCTGACGACCTTCAAGCCGGACGTCATCGCCATTACGCCGGACGCCAATTCCTACCTGGACTTCGTGCTGGCGATCTTCTTCGCCTTCGGCGCGAGTTTCGAGTTGCCGGTGGCGCTGGTGATCCTGGTGTTGATGGGCTGGGTCAGCCCCAAGCAACTGAGCGAAGGCCGCGGCTACGCCATCGTCGGCATCTTCGTCCTGGCCGCCGTGCTCACCCCCCCGGACGTGGTCTCGCAGCTGATGCTCGCCATCCCGATGTGCCTGCTCTACGAACTTGGCATCATCGCCTCACGTGCCGTGGCGCCGAAGGCAAGCTAGAGCGCGCCGCAGGACGGCTGCTTGCAGGAGCGCACTCGTGCGCGACGAGGCCTTACCGGTAGAGCCGCATCGCGCGCAAGCGCGCTCCTACCAGGCTCGGCTCATCCAAAAGTAGACGTGAAGGCATGATCTGGTTCTAGGGCGTGCCATAGCCGCCCAAAGCAACGGCCATACGCGCGACGAGAGAGCGCTGGCAGATGCGGCTTCGTAGGAGCGCACCCGGGCGCGAAGGGCTTTGGCGGGAATCTTCGGCGTCGAGAGAAGCTAGCCTCCGCGCTCGCCAGAATGGCTTCTGGTAGGAGCGCACTTGTGCGCGATGAGGCCTTACCGGTAGCGCTTCATCGCGCGCAAGCGCGCTCCTACGGCTGCTGCGGTATCAGGCAGCAAACACGTCCGGGCGCGAGGGCGGCGGCGGGCGGGCGACGGCGCCTTCGTGGGTGAACATCTGCTTCCAGGCCGCGTATACCGAGCCGGCGAAGACCGGCATCAGCACGGCCATCAGCAGCAGCTGGGCCAGCCACATCGCCACGGTCTGGCCGGCCACCAGGCCGACGATCAGCGCCACGATCATCACCGCGAAATAGATCGCGAAGATGGCGATGAAGGCCAGCACGAAGAACACCAGCATCGCCGGCAGGTTGTGCAGGCTGGCCCGCAGGCTTTCGCGCAACGCATGGCCGCCGGTGCTGCGGTCGAACATCACCTGCGGCGGCATCACGAACAGGGCCAGCGTCAGCGCGGCGAAGGTCGCCACCATCAGCAGCAACCACAGCAGGATGCGGCCGGCCGGCAAGCTGGCGGCCAGTTGCTCGATCTGCACCGGGTCCGGTTGCGCGCCGGACTGGCTGATCTCGTTGATCTTGACCATCACCTCGGACAGCTGCTGCAGCCCGCTCGGGCCGATCATCACCAGCAGCAGCACGCCCAGGACCAGGCCGGCCAGCAACTGCGGCAGCAGCGAGACCAGCAAATGCGGCGCGCGGCCGTCCTGCAGGCCGTGCAACAGGTGCCCGGGCCGGGCAACGCGGCCTTCGTCCACTTCGCGCACCGCCCACAGCAGGCCGCCCATGAACAACGGGCCGGCCAGCACCATCAGGAATTGCAGCGCCGGGCCCAGCAACGGCACCAGCACCGACAGCGACACCACCAGGGTGGCGGCCACACTCCAGATCACCCCCAGCGTGCCCAGCGCCAGCGGCGCCCGCTTCAGCAGGGAGAACCCGGTCAACAGCCATTCTGCGCCGGCAGATGCCGGCACCTTGCGGATTTCGCTCATTCCCATTCCGGATCGATACGCACCGGACCACCCGGCGAATGGGGATTATCGCTGCTTTTGCGTGTGCGCGGCGGGATGGCCGGCCACAGTTTGCAAGCCACGTGCGTGGTGGACGAAGCGCCGCAGCAGCTTGCGCGCCATCGGTGCGGCGCTGACCTCGCTGGCCACGGTGCGGGCGCAGCGGCCGTGGCGGGCGATGCAGTCCGCCCGCGCGCGCACATAGCCGCGCATATGGTGGGTGGCGAATTCGGGGTGGAACTGCACGCCCCAGGTGGACTGGCCCCAGCGGAACGCGTGGCACTGATCCTGCGGCGAGCGCGCCAGTACCACCGCGCCGTCGGGCGCACGCAGCACGGTCTGCAAATGGGTGGCATGCGCCGGGAACTGCGGCGGAAGCCCGGCGAACAAGGGGTCTTCGTGCGCGGGCGGGTGCAGTTCCAGGGCGATGGTGCCGGATTCGCGCCCGGCCGGGTTGTAGTCGACCTGCCCGCCAAGCGCGTGTGCGATCAACTGGTGGCCATAGCAGATGCCTAGCAAGGGCATGCCGGCGTGGGCGGCATCGCGCAGCCACTCGGCGCTGCGCTCGCTCCAGTCGGCGCGATCGGTGACGAACGCGGCCGAGCCGCTGATCAAGGTGCCGGCAAAGCCGCGGCGGTCGGGCAGGCGGTCGCCGTTGGCGACATCGATGACCACCGTCTCACGCTCGGCCAGCCCGGCCGCCACGCGGATCCAATGCGGAAATCGCCCGTACTGTTTCATCCCCGACACAGGGTGGCCGGTTTCGATGATCAGGAACGGCAAGGCGGACATGCGGACGAAACACCCGGCAGCGATGGATGGGTCCGATTGTAGGCAGCAGCGGCCGGGTTTTTTCAACTGGCGTGCCAACGCATGTAGCTAAGGTTATGCCGGATGGCTATGTATGAGGTTTGGAGACCGGGCTAGGCGGGGGGCTGGCTACGCGCGCTGTGCAGGGAAGAGCAGTGATGGTTGAGATGGTTTGTGGTCACGTTGGTCCCCGACTTGATTGTGCAGTGATCGCCGCGCCACTGATCCGGCCGTCCTCGGCCGTGCCGTGGACTTGGTCAATGGTGAGAATTCCCCCGCCGATGGCGACATGTGCGTGCTGACGTACCCTCATCCGCCCTTCGGGCACCTTCTCCCGCTGGGAGAAGGGAGCAACGGTGTGAGAACGGAGCGAGCCCCTCTACCGCCCGGGCGAGAGGGCTCGGCTTGCGCGCCACTGGCGCGCGTGCCTTCGGGCGCCCACGTCGCAAACGCGGGCCGGGGCGCGATCGAGGCCCCTCTCCCGCCGGGAGAGGGGTTGGGGTGAGGGTTGCCTGCGCCGTTAACGGTGCAAACCCCGGCAATCCGCTATTCCCGAGGTGGCAACACCGACAACACCTCTTCCACCGTGGTCAGCCCGGCGGCGACCTTTTCCAGGCCGGTGCGGCGCAGGGTGCGTAGCCCGTCGCCGCGGGCGGCCTGGCTGAAACTGGCCAGGTCGGTGTCGGCGCGGATCAGGCTACGCAAGCGTGGGGTCACCGGCAGCAGTTCGTACAGGCCCACGCGGCCCAGGTAACCGGTGCGGCGGCATTCCAGGCAGCCGACCGGCGCGTGCACGGTGAGCACCTCCGGCAAGGCTTCGCCCGGTTCCTGGATGGCCGCCCAATCCGCCTCGCTGAGCGTGTGCGGGCGCTTGCAATGCACGCACAACGTGCGCACCAGGCGCTGAGCGAGCACGCCGTTGAGCGTGGAGGCGACCAGGTAGTGCGGCACGCCCAGATCGAGCAGGCGGGTGATCGCCGAAGCGGCATCGTTGGTGTGCAGGGTGGACAGCACCAGATGCCCGGTGAGCGAGGCCTGCACCGCCATCTGCGCGGTTTCCAGGTCGCGGATTTCGCCGATCATGATGATGTCCGGGTCCTGCCGCAGCAGCGTGCGCACGCCGCTGGCGAAATCCAGGTCGATGTTCTGCTGGACCTGCATCTGGTTGAATTCGGGGGCGATCATTTCGATCGGGTCTTCCACGCTGCAGACATTCACATCCGGCGTGGCCAGGCGCTTGAGCGTGGAATACAGCGTGGTGGTCTTGCCCGAGCCGGTCGGGCCGGTGACCAGCACGATGCCATGCGGGCGCTCCACCAGCGCGCTCCAGCCGGCGGCTTCTTCGGCGCTGAAGCCGAGTTGTTCGATGCTCTTGAATGCCGAATCCGGGTCGAAGATACGCATCACGCACTTCTCGCCGAACGCGGTGGGCATCGTGGACAGACGCATTTCCACTTCGCGCCCGCCCGGCGACCGGGTCTTGATGCGGCCATCCTGCGGGCGGCGGCGTTCGGCCAGGTCCATGCGCCCGAGCACCTTGATCCGGCTGACCACCGCAGTCATCACCGTGGGCGGCACTTCCAGCACCTTGTGCAGCACGCCGTCGATGCGAAAACGCATGCGCCCGGCTTCGCGGCGCGGTTCCAGATGGATGTCGCTGGCCCGTTGTTCGTAGGCGTACTGCAGCAGCCAGTCGACGATATGCACGATGTGGTGGTCGTCGGCGTTGACGTCGCCGGCGCGGCCCAGTTCCACCAGCTGTTCGAAGCTGGGCAGGCCCGAGCCGGGTTCGGCACTGCGCGCATCGCCACGCGCGCCACGCACCGATTGGGTGACGCCGAAGAACTCCATCGTGTAGCGGTGCAGATCCAGCGGGTTGATCAGCGCCAGCTCGATGCGCCGGCGGCTGAGGTGCTGCACGTCGGCCAGCCAGTCCAGCGCCAGCGGCTCGCTGGTGGCCACCAGCACGCGCTCGGCGTCCAGTGCCAGCGGCAGGATGCGGTGGCGGCGTGCATACGCATGCGAGACCACGCCGGTGACCGCGGCCACGTCGATGCGGGTGGGGTCGATGCGCAGGTAGCGCAGCCCGGTGCGGGTGGCCAGCCATTCGGTCAGCCGCTCCAGGCCCAATTCACCGGCCGGCGGCTGCGCGGCGTGCAGCTTGAGGTTGGCCAGCAGCACCAGCGGATGCACTTCGCTGGCGTTGCGCACGCCGGCAGCGGAGAACTGCACGCGCTCGTGTTCGTGCGGCACCACCATGCCATCGGCCAGCAGCGCGGCGGCCACCGGATCGAACATCAGGCGTCCGCGCGGCAGCGGTGCGGAGGTGCTGGGATCGGCCGGGCGCCGCTGTTCCATCTGCTGTAGTCCCCTGCGGCGGTGCTCCCGCGGCAAAGCGCTGCGGGTCGGCCGGTATACTAGCGCACCCCTTCCGCACGGCCTTTGCTGCATGTCCGATTCCCGGCGCGTTCCAATCACTTTCCAGGGCCTGATCCAGACCCTCAACCAGTACTGGGCCGAACAGGGCTGTGTGCTGATCCAGCCACTGGACCTGGAAGTGGGCGCGGGCACGTTCCATCCGGCCACCTTCCTGCGCGCGCTGGGACCGGAGCCGTGGAATGCGGCCTACGTGCAGCCCTCGCGCCGTCCCACCGATGGCCGCTACGGCGAAAACCCCAACCGGCTGCAGCGCTACTACCAGTACCAGGTGGCGATGAAGCCCAACCCGGACAACATCCAGGACCTGTACCTGGGTTCGCTCAAGGCGCTGGGCATCGACCCGCTGGTGCACGACCTGCGCTTTGTCGAAGACAACTGGGAATCGCCGACGCTGGGCGCCTGGGGCCTGGGCTGGGAAGTCTGGCTCAACGGCATGGAGGTGACCCAGTTCACCTACTTCCAGCAGGCTGGCGGGCTGGAGTGCAAGCCGGTGCTCGGCGAGATCACCTACGGGCTGGAACGGCTGTGCATGTACCTGCAGAGCTGCGACAACGTCTACGACCTGGTGTGGACCTACGGCCCGGACGGCACCCCGGTGACTTATGGCGATGTGTACCACCAGAACGAAGTGGAGCAGAGCGCCTACAACTTCGAGCATGCCAATGTGGAAGAGCTGTTCCACCGCTTCGACGCCTGCGAGGCCGAAGCCAAGCATCTGGTGGAGGTGGGCCTGCCGCTGCCTGCGTACGAGCAGGTCACCAAGGCCAGCCACGCCTTCAATCTGCTGGATGCGCGCCGTGCGATCAGCGTGACCGAGCGCCAGCGCTACATCCTGCGGGTGCGTGCATTGGCGCAGGGCGTGGCGCAGGCGTATTACGCACAACGCGAGAAGCTGGGCTTTCCCGGCGTGAAGAAGTAACTCAAAGCCCCTCTCCCACCGGGAGAGGGGTTGGGGTGAGTGTCCGAGGCGTAGCCCTCGTGCACCCAAACTCCACAGAGCTTCGCCCGTACCCTCATCCGCCCTTTGGGCACCTTCTCCCGATGGGAGAATGGACCAGCAAGCCCTCTCCCACCGGAAGAGGGGTTGGGGTGAGGGTACGGGGCGTAGCCCTCGTGCATCCAAACTCCGCAAAGCTTCGCCCGTACCCTCATCCGCCCCTTCGGGGCACCTTCTCCCGACGGGAGAAGGGAACACGTCAAGGTCCACGTCTTATGAGCGAACAACTTCCCCTGCTGATCGAACTGGGCACCGAAGAGCTGCCGGTCAAGGCGCTGCCGGGCCTGGCGCAGGCCTTCTTCGACGGCGTACTGGCCGGGCTGGAAAAGCGCGGCGTCGCCGTCACCCGTGGCGATGCCAAGCCGCTGTCCACACCGCGGCGCCTGGCGGTGCTGCTGCCCGGCGTGGCCACCGAGCAGCCCGAGCAACGCTCCGAAGTGCTGGGCCCGTATCTCAACATCGCGCTCGATGCCGAAGGCAAGCCGACCAGGGCGCTGGCCGGTTTTGCGGCCAAGGCCGGGATCGACTGGACCGCGCTGGAGCGCACCAGTGACGCCAAGGGCGAGCGCTTCGTGCACCGTGCGGTGACGCCAGGCGCACAGGCCGCCGCACTGCTGCCGGAGATCCTGCGCGAAGCAATTGCCGCCATGCCGATCCCCAAGCCGATGCGCTGGGGCGCGCACGAATACGCGTTCGCGCGGCCGGTGCAATGGCTGGTGCTGTTGTTCGGCGATACGGTAATCCCGGCCGAGCTGCTGGGCGTGCGTGGCGACCGCATCACCCGCGGCCATCGGTTCATGCATGACGGCGACATCGCGCTGGCGGCGCCGGGCGATTACATCGACGCGCTGCGCGCCGCGCACGTGCTGGTGGATGCGGACGCACGCCGTGCGCGCATTGTCGAAGAAGTCGATGCGGCCGCCAGGCAGGCCGGCGGCAGCGCACGCATCAGCGACGACAATCTGGAGCAGGTGGTCAACCTGGTCGAATGGCCGTCGGCGGTGTTGTGCAGTTTCGAGCGCGCGTTCCTGGCGGTGCCGCAGGAAGCGCTGATCGAGACGATGGAGATCAACCAGAAATTCTTCCCGGTGCTGGACGACGGCGGCAAGTTGACCGAGCAGTTCATCGGGATTGCCAATATCGTCTCCAAGGATGTCGCCGAAGTGGCCAAGGGCTACGAGCGCGTGATCCGTCCGCGGTTTGCCGATGCCAAGTTCTTCTTTGACGAAGACCTCAAGCAGGGGCTGGAAGCGATGGGCGCGGGCCTGGCCAGCGTCACGTATCAGGCCAAGCTGGGCACGGTGGCCGACAAGGTTGCGCGTGTGGCCGCGCTTGCGGAAGCAATTGCGCCGCAAGTAGGTGCCGATCCGGTGCAGGCGCGTCGCGCCGCGGAATTGGCCAAGAACGACCTGCAGTCGCGCATGGTCAACGAATTCCCGGAACTGCAGGGTATCGCCGGCCGGCATTACGCCAAGGCTGCCGGTGAGCCGAGCGAAATTTCGCTGGCGATCGACGAGGCCTACCAGCCGCGTTTTGCCGGCGATGACATCGCACTCTCGCCGCTGGGCAAGGTGCTGGCGATTGCCGAGCGGCTGGATACGTTGGCGGGTGGCTTTGCGGCTGGATTGAAGCCGACGGGTAACAAGGATCCGTTTGCGTTGCGGCGCAATGCGTTGGGGTTGGCGCGGACGGTGATTGAGTCTGGATTTGATTTGGATCTGCCGAAGCTGATTGATGTGGGCCTGGCGTCGTTGCCGGATGCAGTGAAACCGCATGCCGACCGCAACACAGAGACGGTACGGGCGGATCTCTACGACTTCATCCTCGACCGCCTGAAGGGCTACTACGCCGACAAGGGTGTCGCGGCCACGCACTTCAATGCCGTTGCCGAGTTGAAGCCTGCATCCCTCTACGACTTCGACCGCCGCATCGACGCCATCGGCATCTTCGCCACCTTGCCTGAGGCCGAAGCGCTGGCTGCAGCCAACAAGCGCATCCGCAACATCCTGCGCAAGGTCGAAGGCGAAATCCCCGGCGACATTGACACCACGCTGCTGCGCGAACCGGCCGAAGAAGCCCTGGCCGAAGCAGTGGAGGCGGCCATCGGCGATACCGGCGATGCGCTGCACCGCCACGACTACGTCGCCGTGCTCGCCCGCCTGGCGCGCCTGCGCCCCCAGGTGGATGCATTCTTCGACGGCGTGATGGTCAATGCCGACGACCCGCAGCTGCGCGCCAATCGCCTGGCCCTGCTGAAGAAGCTCGGCGACCGCCTGGGCAGCGTGGCCGCCATCGAGCATCTGTCCAGCTGATGCGAACCGCGCGCGATGGCGCTGCAACTATCGCGTGCCGGACAGGGCTGGCGAATGCTGACTGGTTCATCGGTAGCCGCTGCCACGAGGCTGCTGTGCCATTCCCGCTGCAGATGCCGCATGCCTGCACGCCACAGCAGCGCTTGCGCCCAACACAGCAGGCCCGGAACACCCCGAAACCCGGCATTTGCCGCACCGGGTGAGACGCCCCGACCGCCTTCCATGCGAAGACCTGTGCATGTATGTCCATGATGTGCATGCCTATATGACACACGGCATGGCACTCTCGACGCCTAGACGCCCCATTAACAGACCCTCGCGGTCCTCCCGGTATCCTGCGCCGATGCGATTCATTCTCCGGGTTCGTCCCGTTTTTCTGCTCTTGTGCATCCTGGCCGGTTCTGCCTTTGCCCGCGGAACCATCGACAAGATCGAGATCAAGGGGTTGGACGGCGACGACGACGCCGAGATGATCGAGAACATCGAGGTGTCCTTGTCGCTGTATGAGGCCGTCGGCAAGGAGCAGGGTGAGTCGCGGCTGGAGTACCTGCTGGCGCAGGCGGAGCGGCAGACGCGCGAGGCACTGGAGCCGTTTGGTTATTACTCGCCCACCATCGACATCGCCGCGCCGCGCGACGGCGAGCGCCTGACCGTGGTGATCACGGTGAACCGTGGCGAGCCGGTGCGGGTGCGGCAGTCTCATATTTCGATCACCGGCTGGGCCGAGCAAGACCGCTATCTGGGCCAGGACCTCAAGCAGTTCGAGCCGCGCGAAGGGCAGGTCTTCAGCCATCCACAGTACGAAGCCAGCAAGGTGCGCATCACCCGCCGCCTGGCCGAACGCGGCTATTTCGATGCCGACTTCACCCAGCGCCGGGTGGCGGTGACGCGTGCCGAGCATGCCGCCGACATCGATCTGAACTGGGACAGCGGCCGCCGCTACGACATGGGCACCGTGCGCTTTGACTACGATTATTTCCGCCCGGGGCTGTTCGAGCCGCTGGTGTATTGGGACGAGGGCAGCTACTACCACGAAGGCAAGCTGGATCGGCTGCGCGAGTCACTGACCAAGCTCGATTACTTCAGCACCATCGACATCCAGCCCAAGCCGGAGGAAGCCGATGACCAGGGCCGGGTGCCGGTGGACGTCAAACTCACCCGCGCCAAGCGCACCGTGTATACCTCCGGTCTGAGCTATGGCAGCGAGAGCGGCGCCGGTGTGCGCGGGGGCGTGGAGCGGCGCTATGTCAATTCGCGCGGCCACAAGATGGACACGCAGCTGGACTACGCGCAGAACCGCAAGAGCCTGACCACCAGCTACCGGGTGCCGGCGTTCCGCTGGCTGGATGGTTGGTACACCGCCTCGGCGCGCCTGTACGACGAGCAGACCGAATACATCGACCTGCGCAACGTCAAACTCACCGGCAGCCGCAGTGGCCAGATCAACGAGCGCTGGAGTGCGATCGCCTCGATCAACGCCTTGCGCGAGCGTTGGCGTTTCAGCAGTGGCAGCGATTTCACCGATGCCGTGTACGAGACCTCCACGCTGATCTATCCGCAGCTGCAGGCCAACTACGTCAACGTCGATGACCGGCTGTTCCCGCGCAGCGGCGTGTCCGGGCAGATGTTCATCCGCGGCGGCGCCGAGGGCGCCGGGTCGGACACCAATTTCGGTCAGCTCTACGGCCAGCTACGGTGGTTCCTGGGCGCCGGCGACAATGGGCGGGTGATCCTGCGTGGCGAAGGTGGCACCACCTGGACCAGCGATCTGGTGGCGATGCCGCCGAGCCTGCGGTTCTTTGCCGGTGGCCCAAACAGCATCCGCGGCTATGCATTCCGCGAAGTGGGCCCGCGCACGCCCAAGCCGGACGAATTCGCGCTGGGTGCCAAGAACGTGGTCACCGCCAGCGCCGAATACGAGCATTACCTCAAGGGCGGGCCGTGGGGCGGGGCGGTGTTCGTCGATAGCGGCAGTGCCTTCGATGACACCCCGGACTGGCGCACCGGCATTGGCTTCGGCTTGCGTTGGCGCTCGCCGGTGGGGCCAGTGCGGGTGGATATTGCGCACGGCTTGAACGACCCCGATTCGCAGTTCCAGCTCTACATCGACATCGGGGCGAACCTGTGAATACAACAACGCCCCCCACCAGCCCCGCGCCGCGCCCGCGCTTCTACCGGCGCCGCCGGTTCTGGGTGGGTTCCGGCCTGACCGTGCTCGGCCTGGGCCTGCTGGCATTGATCGCGTTGTACTGGTTGCTGCAGACCGTGGCCGGGCGCGATGTGTTGCTGGCCCAGGTCACCGCGCGCCTGCCGGTGGGTGCCAGCTTCACCTACGGCAGCGTCGAAGGCCCGGTGGCCGGCCCGCTGACCCTGCGCAATGTCGACTTCAGGTATCAGGACATCCACTTCACCGCCGAGCGCGTGTACCTGGAACCCGACCTGCGCCCGCTGCTGGGCCGCAAGCTGCAACTGGACGCGGTGCAGGTCAGCAATGCCACGTTGAACCTGGGCAAGAGCGACGAGCCCTTCACCCTGCCGAGCTGGCCGGAGTCGCTGCCGCAGATCAATGTGCCGCTGGCGATCCAGGCCGACCACATCGGCGTGGACAACCTGCGTATCACCCAGCTGCAACAGCCAATGATCACCCTGCACCGCGTACAGGGCGGCCTGGAAGTGGCCACCGGCGAATTACGCACGCGCAATCTGGTGGTCGATACCGACATGGGCGACTTCCGCCTCAACGGCGATTACGTGCCCAGTGACGAGTACCGCGCCGACCTCACCGCCACCGCGGTGTTGCCGGCCGCACGTGGGCGCACGCCGGCCAGCCTGGGCCTGGTGGCACGCGGTGACCTGGACAAGATGGAAGTGGCGATCGCCGGGCGTGCGCCGGCGCCGCTACGCGCCAGCCTGGTGTTCACCGGCCGCGACGACCCGACCTGGGCCTTCAATGCGGTGACCGAGGCTCTGGATACCTCGCTGCTGATACCGGCGCCCGCCGGGCAGGAGACCCCGCCGGCCACGCCCATCGCGCTGGACCTGCAGGCCTCGGGCAAGGGCGGCAAGGCCGACTTGCGTGGCAGCGTCAAACAAGGCGAGTTGAGTGCCACCTTGCAGCCCTCGCACGTGAGCCTGCAAGACCAGGTGCTCACGGTGGAGCCGTTGATCATCGATGCGTTCGAAGGCCGCACCCAGCTACGCGGCAGCGCCGATTTCCGAGATGCCGACAACGCCAGCTTCCGGTTTTCGGTCAATGCCAGCGGCCTGCGCTTCACGCCAGCTGCGGACCCCGCCACTCCGGATGCGCCGGCGGTGCCGGTGGAACTCACCGACGCGCGCCTGGGCCTGGCCGGGACGCTCAAGGCCTGGGCCGCCATCGGGCGGGCCACCGTGCAGCGCGATGGCCAGCAGGCCGAACTGGTGTTCGACAGCCGCGGCAACGACCAGCGTGCCCAGCTCAAGCAGGTGCAGGCCAAGACCCCGGGCGGTTCGCTGGATCTCACCGGCGAGGTGGCCTGGGCGCCCGCACTGCAGTGGGACCTCACCGCGCAGCTGGCCAAGTTCGACCCGGGCTATTTCGTGCCGGGCTGGAACGGCAATCTGTCCGGCCAGGTCGCCTCCAAGGGCCGCCAGTTGCCGGCACCGGCCGGGGGCGTCTCGCCGGGCTACGAGGCCACCGCCGACATCCCAACCCTGACCGGGCAGTTGCGCCAACGCGCGCTGTCGGCCAATGGCAAGTTCGCCTTGCGCGGCACGCAGGGCGAAGGTCAGCTGCAGCTGGCACTGGGCAGCAGCCGCATCGACGCCAAGGGCACCGTGGGCGACCAGCTCGACATCGCCGCGCAATTACAGCCGCTGCAGCTGGACGACCTGTTACCCGGCGCCACCGGCACCGTGCGTGGGCAGTTGCAGGTCAACGGCCGCCGCGACGCGCCGACTGTCACCGCCGACCTGGCCGGCACTGGCCTGCGCTGGAACGACTACAGCGCGCAGAGCGTGAGCCTGCGCGGGCGCCTGCCATGGAGCGGCAGCGACGGGCAGTTGGCCTTGCAGGGCACCGCCATCGAAGCGGGCGTGGTGCTGGATAGCGTGCGCGTGCAGGCACGCGGTGCGGTGGAAGCGCTGCGGCTGGATGCGGACATCGCCAACAGCATGGCCAGCGTCGCGCTGCAGGGCGACGTGCGCCGCAACGGCGCGCGCTGGCAGGGGCAGGTGAGCACGCTGCGCATCGTGCCGGCCAAGGGCGATGCTTGGGCGCTGCGCCAGCCGGCGCAGTTCAGCACCGAGGGCGCTGCCTTCACTCTGTCGGACACCTGCCTCGGCGCAGCCACCGGCGGTGCGCTGTGCGCCAGCGCCAACTGGCCGCGCGAGGGCATGGTGGTGCATGGCGGCGCGTTGCCGCTGTCGCTGGTGCAGCCGTGGCTGCCCAAGCAGGAAGGCCGGCAGATCTATCTACGCGGTGACCTCAGCCTGGACGGCAGCTTCAAGCCACGCGGCAATGCCTGGGAAGGCTCGTTCCGCATCGCTTCGCCAGAAGGCGGCGTGCGCCTGGGCGAGAACCGCTACGCGGCGGTGGCCGGCAATCCCAATCGTGGCGAGTTGCTGCGCTACGACCAGTTCAGCGTGCAGGCCGATTTCACCCCGCAACAGATCCAGGGCAAGCTCGGCGTGGGCTTCCAGGGCAATGGCTTTGTGGATGCCAAGTTCAACACCGGCTGGGATGCGTATGCGCCGCTCAACGGCGAGCTGTATCTCAACATGTCGCGGCTGTATTGGCTGGAGCTGGTGGTGGCCGATGTGGTGCGGCCCAAGGGGCTGGTCGAAGGCCACGTGAGCCTGCGCGGCACGCGCGACAAACCGCTGCTCGGCGGCGATGCGACCTTGAGCGATTTCACCGCCGAATACCCGTCGATGGGCCTGACCCTGAGCGAAGGCAAGGGCCGCTTCGACGCGCTGCCGGATGGCTCGGCCAAGATCACCGCCTCGGCCAAGTCCGGTGACGGCACGCTCAACATCGATGGCGGGCTGTCGTGGTTCGGCACCAGTACGCCGCTGCTGCTCAATATCCGCGGTGAAAACGTGCTGGCCTACAACACCAGCGAGTTGCGCATCGTCGCCAACCCGGACATGCAGTTCGGCATCGTCGACACCACCATGCAGCTGCGCGGCAAGGTCACCGTGCCCGAGGCCGACATCGATCTGGAACGGCTCGACCGCGGCACCTCGGTGTCCGAAGACGTGGTGGTGCTGGACCCGGTGGACCCGGAAGCCGCACCCGCCTCGCCGTTGGATATGGACCTGGCCATCGTGCTCGGCGACAAGGTCAACATGAGCGGTTTCGGCCTGAAAGGCGGGCTAAGCGGGCAGATGCAGATCCGCGCGCGCCCGGGCCGCGAAATGACCGCCAATGGCGGGCTGGACGTGCGCGGCCGCTACAAGGCTTATGGCCAGGATCTGACCATCAGCCGCGGCCAGCTGACCTGGAACAACAACATCGTCTCCGACCCGCGCGTGAGCCTGCGCGCCGAACGCAAGATCGGCGACGTCACCGCCGGCATCGACGTCAGCGGACGCGCCGAATCGCCGCGTGCGGATGTGTGGTCGGAGCCGGCAATGTCGCAATCCGAAGCGCTGTCGTACCTGGTGCTCGGCCGCGGCCTGTCCACCGCCAGCAGCGATGAAACCCAGCAGGTCAGCGCCGCCTCGGCCGCGCTCTCGGCCGGCAGCAGCCTGATCGCCTCGCAGATCGGCGCCAAGCTCGGCCTGGACGAAGCCGGCGTGAGCGAATCCAGCACCGTCGGCTCGGTCGTGGGCTTCGGCAAGTACCTCTCGCCCAAACTCTACGTCGGCTACGGCGTCTCGATGGTCGGCAGCGGCTCGGTGCTCACGCTCAAATACCTGCTCAGCCGCGGCTTCGATGTGGAAGCCGAATCCAGCACGGTGGAGACCAAGGGATCGATCAATTGGCGGCGTGAGAAGTAGGCGAGCGCCTGCTGCGCGCTGTGTTCTGCCGACCACATATGCGGCGCGATGGATCTCATCGCGCTGCATATGTGATGACGGGTAGTTGACTGTTCCCACGACACTGATCGTCGCGCGTCTGTCGCCTACCTACCTGGCCGCTTACGCCTTTTTTATGGTCTGTGGCCTCGGCGCAAATAGCGCCTTTATGCCCGGCAGGCCTACTTTGGCACTCCCGCACCGTGGTGCGTTGAGTCGAAGACGATGTGTATCCTGATTTTGCGTGGCCCGCAGTCCGATGCGATACCGGTGGCGCCGCTGCCGCTGTGTGCCGGGCGTGACCTGCGCACGCTGGCGTGTGCTGACCTTGCGAGCTTGATCGCCGGGCTGCAGGCAGCCGGTGGCGATTCCGATGTGGAACTGGTGCTGCTGGATTCCGGCGATCTGCCGCTGCACGAGCGGACGTGTGCGACGGCCTTGCGTGCGGCAGTAGATGCCTTGCCCACGCCGTACATCGAGCTGCATGCCGACGCCGGCCAGGAGCTGGAGCCGTGGCTGCATCCGCAGCATGCGCCGCTGGCGGTGGTAATCACGCCGCACGATGCGCCGCGTGCGTATGCGATGTCACTCGGCATTGCAGCGCGGTGTTTACCGGCGCTGCATGCGCTGATGCGCGTGGCTGCCTGAGGCCGCCGACATGTCGATCATGATTCTGCGTGGGCCGGAAGCGGCATCGTCGCTGGTGCGTGGGCCGCAGGCATTGCCGCGTGCGGTGATCACCCAGTTGGTGCGCTGCGCCAGGGATGCGGGCAAGACGGTGGCGCTGCGCGCCTGTGGGTCGGAGCAGGAGTTGCTGGATGCCTTACGCGTGGCCGGGCAGGCGCGCATGGAGATCGCGCTGATCGATCCGGGCAGCTGCGTGGACAGCGTGCGGCTGCACCGCGTGCTCGCCGGGCTGGCGTATCCGTATGTGGAAGCCCACGACGACAGCACGGACCGGCCGGAGCGTTGTTTGCCCGCCGGGCTGGGCCAGCGGGTGGCCATCGTGCGTGGCTATTGCGCGCAGAGTTATTTGCTTGGGCTGGAGATCGCGCTGGAACATCTGGGCTGCACGGAGATTCAGGGCGATGTCCACGTTGGCACCTGAGCGGCAGCTGCTGCATTACTTCGCCGACTACGAAGGCTATTGCGATGGTCGGCCGGTGCTGTGGGGGCAACTGGCCTACAGCGTGGAAGTGCCTGCCGATGGTGTGCTCGATGCCGCAGAACTGGTGTGCGCGTTGCGCCGTCGCGCGGCCGAAGCGCATGGGCTGGAAGCGGGGCAGATCCGCTTATGCCAGGTCACGCGGCTGTAGGGCGTGCTCGCGCTCGAAGCAAGGCCGGTGTGGGACGTGCAGCAACGAGGGCGCCGATCATGTGCACACGCGCATCGGATACGGCCCGTCTCTCGGCGCCACACACAACGACGCCACCCGAAGGTGGCGTCGTTGTTTTGCTGTCACTACGCGTCATTCAACGCAGCGCACGTGCTAGCCGATTACTTGGCCGCACCGCTGTCCGGCACAAACTTGATCAGCTGGTTGCTGGTGGCGGCGGTGCCGAAGTTGAAGCGGCCATAGCCCGCGCCCCAATACAGCGCGCCGTCGACCACTGCCGGCGAGCTGATCACCGAACCGGTGGCGTTGTAGTTCCACAATGTGGCGCCGGTGTCGGTATCCAGGGCGACCATGTTGCCGGCCATCGAACCGGCGTACAGCAGGTTCGGCGACACGGTCAGCGAGCCCTGACCACCGGCCGGCACGTTCGGGTTGACGCTGTTTACGCCGGGCACCTTGACCTGCCACTTGATCTTGCCGGTGGCCGCATCCAGCGCTGCCCACGAGCCGCCGTTGTGGCTGACGGTGTTGTCCGGCCCCAGGGTATAGGTGGCGTTGGAGCTGTTATTGATGGCCACATAGACCTGCGACTTGTACGGGTCGAACGCGGTGCCCCACTCGACGCCGCCGGTGGTGCCGCCCGGGCCCACCTGCGTGGACCACACCTTGGCGCCAGTCCTGGCGTCGAAGGCCCAGTAAATGCCGCTCTTCTGGCCGGCGCCGACCAACTGCTGCGGCTTGCCGTCGCGCCAGACGGTGAACAGCTGTACGCCGGCGCCGCCGAAGTCGTAGTCAGGACCGGTCAGGTTGGTGGCCTGCGTGTTCGGGCACAGCCCATTGGTGGGCGCCACGATGCAGGACAGGTTCCAGGCGTCGTAGCCCTGCGCGCGGTCGGCCCAGGCCAGCTTGCCGGTGTCCAGGTTCAAGGCGACCACCGAGTCGACGTAGTTGTCCGGCGCCATGCAGTTCAACTCATCCTGCACGGTGAGTTCGCTGCCGCGGTAGGACCGCGCATTGGAGACGCAGTTGCCCACGCCAGCGGGGATGTTGTAGTTGTTGCCGGTGCCGAAATACAGGCGGCGGCTGATCGGATCGATTGCCACCTGGCCCCACACCGATGCGCCGGTATAGCCCTCGGGCACGTTGTAGAACTGCCACACCTTCTTGCCGGTGTTCAGATCCAGTGCCACCACGCTGCCGCGGAAGCTGAAGGTGTGGTTGGCGGCCAGGTTGCCCCAGTCACCCGACGAAATGCCCACGTAGATGCGGTTGCCGTAGATCACCGGCGAAGAAGTGATGCGTGCCTGCGGGTTGGATTCGGCCACGCTGCTCCACAGCAACTTGCCGGTCTTCTTGTCGATTGCCATCACCGTACCGGAGGCCTGGTCGCCAACGATGATGCTCTTGCCGCTGATCGCCGGCGTATTGCGCGTCACCGAGTTGGCGTTGCCGGTGTAGTCGGACAGCTTGGCCTGCCAGTTCGGCTTGCCGCTCTGCGTGTCCACGCTATACAGCGTGCCGCCCCAGTCGGGCACGTACAGCGTGCCGCCTTCTACGCTCGGCGTCGCCGAGATGTCGCCAGTGGTGGTCAAGGTCCACGCCGGCTTGAGGGTCGGGGCGGTAGTGCGATTGATCTTCCATTCGCCAGGCGCGAAGCGGCTGTTGAAATAACCGCCACCAGCGGTAGGCCAATTATTGGGGCTGGCAAACGGAAGATTGCTGCCAAAGGAACGCCAGATCTGGCCGGACGCTGCAAAGGCGCGGGTATCCAGGGAGGACACCGACGGTGGGGCGGTTGTGCCGGACTGGGCGAAAGCCACTGCGCTGGCGAGCAGGCAGGGGATGAGCGTCAAACTGCGAAACCGCAAGCGGCGAAGAGAATTGGTCATCACGGCGTGTCCATTGGTGAAGGAAAGCGCTGAATCCCCCCGGATCTGCGTGGTGAAGATCGCCGATTGCGATGACCGTGCAACCCATCGGTGGCGCCGTGTTCATGTCGCGGTCGGGTCTGGTTGTGTCTGGTAGTACCAGCTTGGAAAAATTCTGTTCAGCGCGTTCGTTATTCGCACAAATACTGATGATGCATCACGATCTGCGCGGGCTGTGATAGACAAAATGATTCAATCGGACGATCACGCAAACCCCTGTAAAACAGCGGTCTACTGAAAGTAACCTGGCCACGTTGCGCATCCTGTGTGACGCCTGGCACTCGCGTGAGCTGCCCTGCATCGCGGCATCTGCAGACTACCAATACGCCGCGCTTCAAGCGGCGCGATGCGTTCAATCCTGTAGCGGCGCAGCATGCTGCGTGTCTACGCGCGCGCGGGTCACGGTGGGGTTCGATGCATGCACCGATTACGTATTGGCGCGTGCCCGCGGATATGCGAGGGCGCACTGAGTTGGATGTCGCGGAAGCAGCCAGCTGCGCATCGTCGCCGAATGCGAACGCGATGGTGCCGTTTGCTGCAACGTGCCGTGCGCCGCAGCGTCAGCAGCGCGTTCTGCGGCAGCAATTTCTATCGCATCCGCAAGTTGAAGCTACATGCTGTGCGGCGGACCCCACGCGCTGCCACACATCACGCCGTCACCGCACCTGAGTTGGCGTTGCAGCGGCGTTATCGCACGCACGCCGCCCACACATGCGACCCATCGATCCCACTGCCACTGCAACGCGTTGCGCTACTCCAATGCCAGCTGCGCGATCGCGTCCTGCACCACCTCCGGCACGGTGGCATCCACGTCCACCGATACCACGTCGGCTTCGTCCAGCGGCAGTTCCAGCGTCTGCAGCTGGCTGTCGAGCAGGCTCGGCGGCATGAAATGGCCCGCGCGTGCGCTCAGGCGTGCGGCGATCACGTGCGGCGCGGCATGCAGGAACACAAAGCGCATCGGAACCCCGCTGCGGCGCAGCAATTGGCGGTGCGTGCCGCGCAATCCGGAGAACGCCAGCACCACCGATTCACCGCTCTGCACACAGTCGCGCAAGGTCGCCGACAGCAGCTCTACCCAGGGCAGCCGCATCGCATCGGTGAGCGGTTGCCCGGATGCCATCTGCGCGCGCGCGGCCACGCTGTGATAGTCGTCGGCATCGAGAAAACGGAAGCCGTAGTGCGTGGCCAGGGCCTGCGCAATGGTGGTCTTGCCGCTGCCCGAAACGCCCATCACCACGATGGCCAGGGGCGAAGCGGACGCGGGCGTGGCAGCTGCTGCAGTCTCCATCACGTCAGGTTATATCTCCGGATCGATTCGGCATGTTGCCGGATTTCACGTTGGCGGCAGGCCGATGCGTGGTGTAGCGTCGGCGCTCCTTGCCAGGTGAGCGGTCCAGCAGCGTAACGGTGCGCTCCGCCGGGTTCAACGCATCCGAAGGTCTGTCGATGACGTCATCGCCTGCAACGCCTCCGCCGTTGGCGCCACTGCGCCTGCGCGAAAAACTCGGTTACGGTGCCGGCGATCTGGGCCTGAATCTGTACTGGGCCAACATTTCCGCGTTCCTGCTGATCTTCTACACCGACACCATGCACCTACCGGCCGCGGCCGTGGGCACGATGATCCTGCTCACCAAGATCGCCGATGCGATCGCCGACCCGGCGATGGGCGCGCTGGCCGACCGCACGCGCAGCCGCTGGGGCAAGTTCCGCCCGTATCTGTTGTGGGGCGCCGTCCCGATGGCGGTGACCGGCGTGCTCGCCTACACCACGCCGGCGCTGGATCAGAACGGGCGCATGTGGTGGGCCACGATCAGTTTCCTGGTGATGATGCTGGCCTACACGGTGGTGAGCATTCCGTACTCGGCGTTGTCGGGCGTGATCACCGCCGACAGCAACCAGCGCACCAGTCTGATCAGCCTGCGCTTCATCGCCGCCTTTGCCGGCACCACGCTGGTCAATTACTGCACGATGGATCTGGTGAAGTGGTTCGGCGGCGGCAACGATGCGCTGGGCTGGCAACGCACGATGATGCTGTATGGCGCGGTGGCGGTGGCGTTGTTCGTCACCGTGGCGCTGACCACGCGCGAACGTGTGCAGCCACCGCCGCAGCAGCGCTCACCGATCCGCCAGGACATCGCCGACCTGCTGCACAACCGCCCGTGGTGCGTGCTGTTCGTGCTGTCGTTGATCATCATGATCACCATCGTGATGCGCGGCGGTGCCGGCGTGTACTACCTCAAGTATTACGTGCAGCGCCCGGAGCTCACCGGGTTGTTTCTGGGTGGCTATTCGGTGTCGCTGGCGGTGGGTGCGGCAATCACGCCGCTGCTGACGCGTCACTGGGACAAGCGAACGCTGATGACTGCGCTGATGGCCGTCGTGGGCCTGCTCAGCTGCCTGATGTTCTTCATCCCCGCCGACATGGTGTGGGCGATCTTCGCCTTGAACATGCTGATCGGCGTGGCGCTGGGGCCGAAATCGCCATTGGCGTTCTCGATGTATGCCGACAGCGCCGACTACACCGAATGGAGCACCGGGCGGCGTGCCACCGCGATGACCTTTGCCGCGGCCACGTTCTCGCAAAAGCTTGGCGGCGCGCTGGCCTCGGCCGGCATCGCCTGGGTGCTGGCCGGCATGGGCTATGTCGCCAACAGCGCGCAGTCGCAAGCATCGTTGACGGGCATCGTGCTGCTGTTGACGGTGATCCCCGGCGTGGTGGCCTTGCTGGCCGCCTGGACCATGCGTTTTTACCCGCTGGACGACGGCCTGCTACGTCGCATCCAGCTTGAACTGGCCGCGCGCAAGCGCGACGAACCGGAGCACCCCTGACCGTGTCTGCAGCTTCCCCCGCACCCGACGATCTCGCCACGTTGATGGCGCCCAGCGCCGACGGCATGCGCTATGCGCTCTACAGCCCCACCGCCATGCCCACGGCCGGCGGCTTCCTGTGGAACCGCCGCATGATGGTGCAGCTGACCTGCCGCGGTTACGCCACCGCGCAATTCATGCAGCCGGAGCCGGCCAAGTACGCGCATGCGCCGCTGCTGGAAGCGCGCAATTTCATGATGCCTGAGCAGCCGTACTACGCGCATCATCCCGGGCGCTTCTTCTACCTCAAGGACGAAGACACCGGCGCGCTGTATTCGGTGCCGCATGAACCGGTGCGTGCGCCGGCGGAAACGTTCGAGTTTTCCGCCGGAAAGCACGATGTGCGCTGGCGGGTGCGCCACGACGGCATCGTGGTGGAGCTGTGCGTGTCGTTGCCCACCGACGATGCGGTGGAGCTATGGGAATGCCGCGTGCACAACCAGTCCGGGCGTACGCGGCGGCTCAGCCTGTATCCGTATTTCCCGATCGGCTACATGTCGTGGATGCACCAGAGCGGCGGCTACTCGCCGGAGCTCGGTGGCATCGTCTGCCGCAGCGTGACGCCGTATCAAAAGGTGGATGACTACTTCCGCCAGCGCGATTTCAAGGACTGCACCTTCTTGCTGCATGAGCAGCCGCCAGTGGCCTGGGACGCGCAGCAAATGGCGTTCGAAGGCGAGGGCGGGTTGCATGCACCGTCGGCAGTGCAGGCCGAGCAACTAGGCAACCACGACGCGCATTACGAAAACCCCGCCGCGGCGCTGCAGTACCGGCTCAGCCTGGCGCCGGATGCGGCAACCGTGTATCGCTTCGCGTTCGGCCCGGCCAAGGACGATGCGGAGATTGCGGCCCTGCGTGCGCGGTACCTGTCTGCCGAAGGTTTCGCCGCTGCCGCGCAGGACTATGCGCAGTATCTGCAGGCCGGGCGCGGCTGCGTGCAGATCGCCACGCCCGATGCGGCGCTGGACAACCTGGTCAATCACTGGCTGCCGCGCCAGGTGTTCTATCACGGCGACGTCAATCGCCTGACCACCGATCCGCAGACGCGCAACTATCTGCAGGACCACATGGGCATGGCCTACCTGCAGCCGGCCACCGCGCGCGCGGCGTTGCTGCATGCGTTGTCGCAACAGGAGCCCAGCGGTGCGATGCCGGACGGCATCCTGCTGGTGGAAGGCGCCGAGCTCAAATACATCAACCAGGTGCCGCATACCGACCACTGCGTGTGGCTGCCGATCTTTCTGGATGCGTATCTGGCCGAAACCGGTGATGTGGCGGTGTTGGATGCAGTGGTGCGCACGCACGACGGGCAGGCGCTCAGCGTGGCCGCGCGGCTGGACGCAGCGATGCAATGGCTGCTGGATGCGCGCGATGCACGCGGGCTGAGCTTCATCGCGCAAGGCGATTGGAACGACCCGATGAACATGGTGGGCTGGCGCGGCGTGGGGGTGTCCGGCTGGCTGACCGTGGCCACGGCCTATGCGCTGCGGCTGTGGTCCGGGATCTGCGCCGCTAACGGGCGCAGCGCGCAGGCAACGCAGTTCGGCCAGGCGGTGGAGGAGGTCAACGCTGCCGCCAACCGCGAGCTGTGGGATGGCCACTGGTATGCGCGCGGCATCACCGATGATGGCGTGCGCTTCGGCATCGCCGACGATGAAGAAGGCCGTATCTATCTCAATCCACAGAGCTGGGCGCTGCTGGCCGGGACCGCCGATGCCGAACAACGCACGGCACTGCTGGCCGCGGTGCGCGAGCAACTGCATACCCCGTACGGGCCGGTGATGCTGGCGCCGGCGTACACGCACATGCGCGACGACGTGGGCCGCCTGACCCAGAAATGGCCGGGCGCCGCGGAGAACGGTGCGGTCTACAACCACGCGGTGGCGTTCTATCTCTACAGCCTGTATCAGATCGGCGACGCCGATCGTGCCTGGGAGATCCTGCGCGCCATGTTGCCGGGCCCGGACATGGCCGACGCGCTGCAACGCGGCCATCTGCCGGTGTCGCTGCCCAATTACTACCGCGGTGCCTGGCACCAGTATCCGCGTACCGCCGGGCGTTCCAGCCAGCTCTTCAACACCGGCACGGTGGCCTGGGTGTACCGCTGCGTGCTCGAGGGCCTGTTCGGGCTGGTGGGTGACGGCGATGCACTGGCGGTGCGCCCGCAACTGCCCTCGCACTGGCCGCAGGCGCAGGTGACCCGGCAGTTCCGCGGCGCGCAGTTCGAGGTGGCCCTGACCCGCGAGCCGGGCCGCACGCAGCTGGAAGTGCAGGTGGATGGCGTGGTCAGCCCGGACCAGCGCGTGCACGGCATCGTCGCCGGACGCACCTACCAGCTCCAGGTACGGTTGCCGGGCTAAGCGCCCGGTGACGGTGGAGCGTTTGACGGCGCAGTGTTGAGGATTGAGGTGCGCGATGGGGTTCCTGGTGACGCCCATCGCTGGTAGAGCCCATCGCGCGCGAGCGCGCTCCTACGGGAGCGGGGCAGCGGACGTTGGCCAGATCGTTCCTGTGCGGATGGGCGCCATCGGCCGCGCTGTCACGTTAAACGCCAACGGATAGGCCACGCGCGTTTCGATACGACAGCACATGCGGTTCTCGATGCCCCCCGCAGGCCGCCACCAGCCAGTCGCCACGAACACAACGCCCTGTAGGAGCGCGCTTGCGCGCGATGAAGCTGTCCCGATACGCCGAACGCATAGCGCCGTCTCACCGCGGCTGTTAGCCCCCAGGCCGTGCACGTCCGGCAGGGCGCCTCATCTAGTAGCTGTAGCTACGGCCCAGCGGCAGATACGGCTGCCCGCGCTAAGCGCTCGGATAACGGCGCAGCGTGGGTGAGGAGCACGAAGGGCGTCCCGGTGAAGCCCATCGCGCGCAAGCGCGCTCCTACGACAGCCGGCCAGCGGACGCCGGCCAGTGCCCTGCGCGGATAACCGGCATCCACCGCCATAGCCAACACCCTCCACCGCGCCCCAGCCAGCCGCTCTTGCGATTCCCGACTCCCCATTCCCCATTCCCGATTCCCGATTCCCGATTCCCGATTCCCGATTTCCGACCCCACTGCGTAAACTCCCCCCTCGCATTCCCGCCTAGGAAGCCCGTTGGTCTCGAGCTGGATACTGCTGCTGGTCTCGCTGGGATATGCCGCGCTGCTGTTCGGGGTGGCGTGGTGGGGCGATCACCGCCCGCTGTACCCGGAGCGGCCGTGGCTGCGGCCGGCGGTCTACAGCCTGGCGTTGGCGGTGTACTGCTCGTCGTGGACCTTCTACGGCGCCGTGGGCTCGGCGGTGCGCAACGGCATCGGCTACCTGCCGATCTACCTGGGCCCGCTGCTGTTGCTGCTGTTTGGCTGGCGCATCATCGAACGGTTGGCGCTGATCGCGCGCGCCGAAAACACCGTCTCCATCGCCGACTTCATTTCCTCGCGTTATGGCCGCTCGCGGCGGCTGGCGGCGCTGGTGGCGGTGATCGCGCTGGTCGGCATCGTTCCCTACCTGGCCCTGCAGTACAAAGCGGTGGCGATGAGCCTGGAAGTGCTCACCGGCCACAGCAGCGCCGGGCGCGGCATCTTTGCCGATCCGGCGCTATACGTGGCGTTGCTGATGGCGTTGTTCGCCACCTTGTTCGGCACCCGCCAGGTGGATGCCACCGAGCATCACCACGGCATGATGCTGGCGATTGCGCTGGAGTCGGTGATCAAGCTGGTGGCGATCGTGGCGGTGGGCGTGTTCGCCTGGCTGTGGCTGGGTGATCACCAGCTGCACATCGCCGATTCGGCGCGCACACTGTTCCAGCACACGCCATCGGTAGGCTTCATCTCGCAGACCTTGCTCAGCTTCCTGGCCGTGGTGTGCCTGCCGCGGCAGTTCCATGTGGCGGTGGTGGAATGCAGCGATGTCGGCGACATCCGCCGCGCGCGCTGGTTGTTCGGCGCCTACCTGGTGATCATCTCGGCGATGGTGGTGCCCATCGCCTCGGCCGGTGTGGCCTTGTTCGGCCAGGACAGCTCGGTGGTGGACGATGCGGTGGTGCTGGCGCTGCCGCTGAGCCAGGGCAACACCGTGCTGGCACTGGTGGCCTACGTGGGCGGGTTCTCTGCGGCCACCGGCATGGTGATCGTGGCCAGCATCGCGCTGGCCACCATGGTCAGCAACGACCTGGTGATGCCGGTGCTGCTGCGCCGGCGCAGTAGTGCCGACGCGCGCGCCACCGTGGCCTCGCGGGTGTTGTGGATCCGCCGCGTGGCAATCCTGTTGCTGGCGTTGATCGCCTACGGCTACCACCGCAGCGTGGCCAACGACACCACGCTGGCCGCCTACGGGTTGATGGCGTTCGCGGCGGTGGCGCAGTTCGCGCCGGGCGTGATCGGCGGGCTGTACTGGCGCGGCGCCAGCCGCAAGGGCGTGGAGACCGGCATGGTGCTGGGCTTCATGACCTGGATCTACACGCTGCTGCTGCCGGCGGCCACGCGCGCCGGCTGGCTGCAGCCGGAGTGGCTGGTGGATGGCCCGTTCGGCATCGGCTGGCTTCAGCCGCAGCAACTGTTCGGCATGAGCGGCTGGGACCCGCTGGCGCATGGCACGTTCTGGTCGCTGCTGATCAATACCGGCACCATGATGGTGGTGTCGGCGCGCTGGCGGCCCGGTGTGGACGAGCGCCTGCGCGCAGCGCCGTTCCTGGACCCGTATTCGCAGCGGCCGGCGGTGGCCGGCGAATGGCCTGGCCACGTGCATGTGGCCGACCTGCAGGCGCTGGCCGAGCGCGTGGTGGGCGAGCGGCATGCGCATCGTGCGTTTCTGGATCAGGCGCAGTTGCTGGAACGCGAGCTGCAGCCCACCGCAGTGGCCGACCGCGCCTGGGTGCAGTTCACCGAGCGCCTGCTGGCCGCGTCCATTGGCGCCGCTTCCGCGCGGCTGGTGCTGACCAGCCTGTTGCGTGGCTCGGGCATGGAGCTGGGCGAGGTGGTGGCGGTGCTCGACGAGGCCGGCCAGGAGCTGCGCTTCAATCGCGAAATTCTTTCCACCACATTGGAAAACATCAGCGCCGCGGTCAGCGTGGTCGACCCGGACATGCGCCTGACCGCGTGGAATCGCCGCTACCAGCAGCTGTTCGGCTACCCCGACGGCATGCTCTACGTCGGCCGCCCGGTGGCGGACCTGATCCGCTACAACGCCGAGCGCGGCGAGCTGGGCGAGGGCGACATCGAAGACCAGATCGACCGCCGTATCCGCCACATGCGCGCCGGCTCGCCGCACGTGTTCGAGCGCACCCGCAGCGACGGCAAGGTGATCGAAATGCGTGGCCAGGCGCTGCCCGGCGGCGGCTACGTCACCAGCTACAACGACATCACCGACTACAAGCGCGCCGAGCGCGCGCTGCTGGACGCCAACGAAAACCTGGAGCAACGCGTGGCCGACCGCTCGCGCGAGGCCGAGCTGGCGCAGCAGTCCAAGACGCGCTTTCTGGCGGCGATCAGCCACGACGTGTTGCAGCCGCTCAACGCCGCGCGGCTGTTTGCTTCGGCATTGCGCGAGAGCCACCAGAACAACGAAGAACAGCGCCACCTGGCCGAGCGCGTGGATGCCTCGCTGCGTGCAGCCGAAGAGTTGCTGGACGGCCTGCTCGACGTCTCGCGGCTGGATGCCGGCGGCTTGCGCCCCACGGTCGAAGACTTCGATGCCAGTGCCTTGATGCACGAGCTGGCCGCGCAGTACGCACCGGTGGCGGGCAGCCGCGGGCTGCGGCTGCAGGTGCACGCCCGCGCGCTGTGGGTGCGTAGCGACCGCCGCCTGCTGCGCCGGGTGATGCAGAACTTTCTGGCCAATGCGCTGCGCTACACCCGCCAGGGCCGCATCGTGCTGGGCATGCGCGGGCGCGGCGCGCAGGTGGAGCTGCAGGTGTGGGACACCGGCCCGGGCATTCCCGAGCACCACATGCGGCAGATCTTCGAGGAATTTCGCCGCTACCAGCAGCCATTCGACTGGGGCGAACAAGGGCTGGGGCTGGGCCTGTCGATCTGCCAGCGCATCTCGCGCCTGCTCGATCACGACCTGAGCGCGCGCAGCCAGGTGGGCCAGGGCAGCATGTTCTCGATCCTGCTGCCGCGCGTGGACGCGGTGCCGGCCGCACCGGTGCCGGTGCTGGCGGTGCGCCCGCAGGCCAGCGGCGATTCGCTGGCCGGGTTGCGCGTGCTGTGCGTGGACAACGACCGCGAGATTCTGGACGGCATGCGCGCGCTGCTCGGCCGCTGGCAGGTGGAGGTGATCACTGCCAGCACCGTGGACCAGGCGCTGGAGCTTGCCCGCGAACGCCCGGACGTGATGCTGGTGGACTACCACCTGCACGACCGCCTCGATGGCCTGGACACCCTGGACGCCTTGCAGGCCGCCGCCGTGGACCCGATCGCCGGCGCACTGCTCACCGCCGACGGCCGCGATGAACTCAAGCAACTGGCGCGCCAACGCGGCTACCGCCTGCTCACCAAACCGGTCAAACCGGCGTCATTGCGCGCGTTCTTGAGTGCGTATCACGACACCATGCGGTGACGTGCGTTAGTTGCAGCTTGATCGCGCTACTTACAAAACACGCAACACCGTAGGAGCGCGCTTGCGCGCGATGAAGCCGTACCGGGAACGCCACACATCACCGGGAATGCCCATCGCGCGCGAGCGCGCTCCTACGAGTGAGTCGTGCCCTGATCCAGGAGCCTGTGCGCAGGCAACGGTCGCTGATGTCGCCGTGCGCATTCTTGAGCGCCCATCGCGACAAGATGCGTTGATGCACGGCGGCATCTATGATGCACCACGCTGCTTACAGAACATCCAACACCGTAGGAGCGCGCTCGCGCGCGATGAAGCGTTACCGAGAACGCCACATCACCGGGAACGCCCCATCGCGCGCAAGCGCGCTCCTACCAGTGCCCAGGCCGGTACCGGTGTCTGCGCGCAGGCAATTTTCCACTGATCTCGACGCGCGCATCCCTGAGTGCCTATTGCGCATGATCCGCTGATACGCGGGGTTTATGGATGCACCATGCTGATTACAGCAGACGCGAATTCCGTAGGAGCGCGCTCGCGCACGATGAAGCGTTACTGAGAACGCGGCATTACCGATAACGCCCCATCGCGCGCGAGCACGCTCCTACCAGTGCCCGGGCCGATATAAAGTCTGCGCGCAGGTAGCAGTCCGCTGATCTCGACGTGTGCAGGTCTTAAGTGCGTATCACGACATGATGCGTGATACGCGGCGGCCTGACTCGATCGCGCTGCTTGCAGAGCACGCAGGCACCGTAGGAGCGCGCTCGCGCGCGATGAAGCGTTACCGGGAACGCGGCATTACCGATAACGCCCCATCGCGCGTAAGCGCGCTCCTACCACGACAATCGCGCTGCCTACGCCGCGCCGCTGAGGTGTTCGTACAGGATGGTGCTGCCGATGAGGATCAGGATCACGCCGCCCAGGATCTCCGCACGCTTGCCGATCAGCGCGCCCAGTGCACGGCCGAGCATCACGCCGGCGGTGACCATGCTCAGCGTGCACAGCCCGACCACGGCCGCCACCACGCCGATGTGCACATCCAGAAACGCCAGGCTCACGCCCACCGCCATCGCATCGATGCTGGTGGCAAAGCCGGTGGCGGCCAGTGCCAGCAAGCCATAGCGCTTGGGTGTATCGCGCAGTGCCTCATCCACCTCGGACTCGTTGCGCAGCCCGGCCACGATCATGTGCGCTCCCAGCGCGCCGAGCAGGCCGAAGGCGATCCAGTGATCGAAGGCGGCGAGGTAATCGGAGGCCGCGCGTCCGAGCATCCAGCCGATCACCGGGGTGATCGCTTCGATGCAACCGAACACCAACCCGGCGCGCACGGCATCACGCCAACGCGGCCGACGCATCGCCGCGCCCTTGCCGATGGCCGCGGCAAATGCGTCGGTGGACATCGCAAAACCAAGCAACACGATAGAGAGCGGAGACATCGACAACCTCGGGTTGGGCACGATCACAACGGCATGCGCCCGCGCCCAACCATCGTTGTGCACGCATGCCGCTGGTCTCGCCAAACCAAGAGTGGTTGCCCGCACCACGGCGCAACGGCCGAGTATGTTGATGCGGGCGCTTCCATCGACTGGAAGCAGGCTACTCCCCAAGGGGGCGCGCAGTGTACCAACGTGCGCCACGGATCAGCGCGTTTTGCCTGCACGCGAAGGTCGGTCTGATCTTTATAGCCGAAGCTATGTGGCAGCACTGCGGAAGGCGACTGACCCGGCTCACGCACCGGGCAGCAATGCGGTAACCGCCGCCATTTCCGCATCGGTACCGTGCTGCAGATCCGCAGCGCTTGGCCGCACGGTGATGTCGGGCAGCACGCCGCGATCCGGTTGTGCGGTCAAAGGGAACTGGCCCACCAGCGGCAGGTCCACTTCGATGTGCGAGTTGGGCAGCTGCACGAAGAAGAACGCGCTGCCATTGATGCCACGCAGATTGCCACCGGTGGGTTGCCCGACCAGCGTGGCCAGCCCATTGGCTTGCACGCGTTGGGCGAATTCGAACGTGGCCGAGCTGTTCTCGGCGCCGATCAGCACGAACACGTTGCCGGCGAAATGCGGCGCGCGCGGCGCGATCTGCGTTGACGTCTCGGTGGGTGCATCGTCGCTGGCCGCGTCACGCAGTGTGTAGAAGCGCGCATCGTCAGCGTCTTCAACCGCGCGCGCGCCCCAATCGCGAAAGGAGGCGTCCCAAGTGGTAACAAACGGTGCCAGCGACGCGGGCAGGCGGCGGTAGCGCACCCGCTTGCGCATCGGCGGCACACCGAGCGCACGCACGGACAGATACCCCTGCAGCACGCTGCCCACATCAAGCCCGCCTTCGTTACCACGCAGGTCGATCACCAGCGCGGGGACCTTGCGCGCGGCCAGGGTGGAAAAACTCTGCGCCAGAAATCCGCGCCAGTCCCACTGGCTGTCGTACAAGGCCCAATCGGGCATGCGCAGGATCGCCAGCCGTGCGTTTGGCATCTCCAGGCGCCATGCCGGCGCGGTGCTGTCGCGCGGTTGGATCGGCGCCATCGCCTGCCGTTGCGCCGCCGTCAGGCTGTGTACCTGCAGCGTGCGCACTGCGCCACCCCCAGGCCCGCGCACGCGCAGCAGCGGTTCGGCGCTGATCTGCGGAAACAGCAGCGGCAGGTAGGCATCGAACGCCTCGATGCGCGCGAAGCCCTGCACCTCCATCTGCGCGATGCGCTTGGCATCGTTGCTGCCGTCCGCGCGTGCCACGCCCATCAGGGCCGACAGGATCTGCGCGGCGGGCACGCCGTCGATCGCCAGCACCTCGGTGCCGGGGACCAGCGACCGCTGGTTCGAGCCGTTGCGGCTGATCACCATGCGCCCGTCCAGCCAGCGGAAGTAGAACGGCAGATGGCGGTCGTGGTCGAACAGCGCGTGCTGGATCGCCTCGGGTTGATTAACGAAGTTGGGGAAGCTGTGGCCGCAACGCACGCTGGCGGTCAGGCGGGAGATCGCCAGATAGGCCTGGGCCAGGGTGGCGCCCTGGCCGAGTTCGGCGCGCAGCGCTGCAAAGCGTTGCGCCACCGCCTGCTCGCTGGAATACCGATACAGCCCAGGATGCAGCGCACCGTACGCCTGCTCCAGCACTGCGATGTCGGCAAGCATGGCGGGGCCAGGCAGGACGCTATCACTGCGCACCGGTGGCGCAGAGGCTGCAGGGGTGGCGCCAGCCGGCTGCCAGCTCAGCAGTGCCACGACCAACAACAGGCAAAGGCGACGGGACATGGCGACTCCTTGATAGGGAGCACCCAGCCTGCTGATCGCTGCTGCAGCAGGCGACTCAACGGCCCAATGACGCGACGATTTTCAGGCGATGGGACGTTGCGAGCGGCGGTAGTCGCTGGGGGTGCACTGCAGGCTGGCGCGGAACACGCGGTTGAAGCTGGCCTTGGAGCCGAAGCCGACCGCCAGTGCGATGGTGAGGATGTCCTGGTCGCCGGCAAGCAGACGCCGCGCCTCGGCAATCCGCAGTCCGTTGATGAACCCGCTGAAAGTCTGCCCCAGCCCCTCGTTGAGGCCGCGCGAAAGGTAGTTGCTGTTGGTGCCCATGCGCCGCGCCAGTTCCGGCAGGCTCAGGTCCGGCTCGCGCCACCATCCATGTGCATCGACCTCGGCCGCAATACGCGCGCCAAACGCGTGCCAGTCTTTTTCCTGGGTCGCGCTGACCACTGCCAGCCCCGCCGGGGCGCTGGCGTGCTCCGGCAGCGGAACGACGGGTGGCGCGGACCCTGCACGTGCCGGCGCATCGGCCAGCGCATCGCCGCTCAGCAGGAGATCGCGGCGCGGATACCGGGCACGCGCATGGCGCCAGCCTTCCAGCCCCAGGTAATAGACCACTGCCACGGTGGCCAGGTAGCGTGGAAATTCGTCGAAGTACGACAGCCGGTGCCACCAGCGGTCGCTGACCGTGAAGCCGAGCCGCAACAGCAGCAGCGCGCTGGCCGCCAGCAGGAAGCCGCGCAGCCAGGGCAGGCGTAGTTCCTCGCGTGCGCCGCTGTGATGTTCCAGCCAGCGCTGATAGCTCAGATATTCGCGCCAGGCCATCAGCAGATACACGCCGAGCGAGAGCAGCACCAGCGCGTCCTGCAGCGGCGCGATCCAGGGCCGCTGCACGGCGTCGTCCCAGGCCCATTTGCGCTGCAGCGGCCAGGTGAACAGCCAGGCGTAGTAGCCGCCCTGCAGCAGTGCCGGCAGCAAGTGCAGCGCCCACCGGCGTGGCAGATGCGCGCGCGCCAACTGGCGCACATAGAGCCAGACCAGCGGGCCGATCGCCAGCTCCCAAAACAAGGGGGCGTAGGTCAGGTCGGGATAGGCGTCGTAGGCACCGGCGTAGCCGAGCGTATAGGGCGTAATCAGCGCCACCACCACCAGCAGCAGTGCGGCCAGACAGCGGTTGGCGATGCGGTTGCGCGGCGCCCAGAGCAGCAGTCCCGCGCCGATCACGCCGTGCGCACTCCCGAGTAGCAGGCTGGTGCTCCACATCCCGAAACTGATGCTGGACATGTCATCCCGCTGTGCCGATCGCGCCGAGTATAGGCCCGCGTCCGCGGCGCGGTGCATCAGGTGCGTGCAGCCATCTCCGCAGCCTCGCAACAACGGTGTGTCAATGCAGCCCGGCCGAGATCTCGGCAGTTGCCGCACGCAGCGCGCTCAATGCGGCCTGCGGGCCGACCAGCTCCGGGCGGCGTTCGATGAAGGGCACGGTGAGCGTGTAGGTGGCACTGCCGCGCTGCAGGATCGGTGCGGTGAGGTCCACCACGCCCACCACCGCCTCGCTGGCGTGCATCGCGTAGCCGGCCTGGCGGGTTTGCTCGGCATCGCGCAGGAACTGCGCGCGGTTGTAGGGCACGTCGCTGGCGTCCAGCTGCTCCAGCCAGCGGGTCTGCACCTCCGGCTGCTGAAAGGCGAACAGCACCAGGCCCGAGGTGGAATGGGCGAGCGGGCGGCGATGCCCGGGCCGCACCACCAGGCCCAGGTCACTGGGCACGTCCATCTGCGCGATCACCACGATCTGGTCGCCGGAGGGCGCCACCAAATGGCAGGGCTGGAAGATCGCATCGGCCAGCCGGCGCATCACCGGCAGCGCGGCATCGGTGATGGTCTGCACCTGCGGCTGCTGCATGCCGAGCATGAACAACCGGTTGGTCAGCACGTAGTCGCCTTCGCCATCGCGGGTGAGGTAGCCGCGCTCTTCCAGCACCTGCAGCATGCGGAAGATCTCCCCGCGCGAACGGCCAATGCCCTGCGAGATCGCGCCCATGCTCATGGGCTGCGCCTGGCGCGCCAGCAGCTCCAGGATGTCCAGGCCCTTGTCCAGGGCGGGGGCACGGTACTTGGCGGGTTCGATGCTCATCCGTTTGCAACTCCAGGCACGATGCGGCGCGTCAGGGTACAGGCATCGGCTGGAGGCTCGCCAACGCCACTCGGTGCAAATATAAACAAAGTTTTTATATTTGCATGCCACTGCGGCGCGCAGTACGCTCGCCTGCACAATCTGCGCAAGCGCCACAGCCTTGGGAGGGGAGAGGTCGCATGCATTACAGCGATACCGCCGCGTCACCGCGCGGCAACCTGGCGCGTACCGCCGTGGTGCCCCTGTTGTTGATCGTCAGCCTGTTTTTTCTATGGGGCATGGCGAACAACCTCAACGACATCCTGATCAAGCAGTTCAAGAAGGCCTTCGAGCTGTCCGACCTGCAGGCCGGGCTGGTGCAGAGCGCTTTCTACCTGGGCTATTTCGTGTTCGCGATGCCAGCGGCGATGTTCATGCGCCGCTACAGCTACAAGGCCGCGGTGGTGCTGGGCCTGCTGCTATATGCCTGCGGCGCGTTCCTGTTCTATCCGGCCGCGCAGGTGCACACCTACTGGCTGTTCCTGCTGGCGTTGTTCGTGATCGCCAGCGGCCTGGCGTTTCTGGAAACCACCGCCAATCCGCTGGTCACCGTGCTGGGCCCGGCCGACGGCGCGGCGCGGCGGCTCAATCTTGCGCAGGCCTTCAATCCGCTGGGCTCGATCACCGGCGTGCTGGTGGGCCAGCATTTCATTTTCTCCGGCGTGGAGCACACCCCAGCCGAGCTGGCGGCGATGGCGCCGGCCGCGCGCGAGGCCTTCTTCGCCACCGAATCCTCAGCGGTGCAGATGCCCTATCTGATCATCGGCGTGGTGGTGGTGCTGTGGGCGATCCTGATCGCGCTGGTGCGCTTCCCAACCGGCGACGCCGGCGTGGGCACGGCGGCCCCCAAGCGTGCCAAGTTCGGCGAATTGCTGCGTAACCGGCTGTTCGTGTTTTCGGTGGTGGCGCAGTTCTTCTACGTGGGCGCGCAGGTCGGCATCTGGAGTTATTTGATTCGCTACCTGCAGGATGCGGTCCCCGGTACGCCGGAAAAAAGCGCGGCCACCTATCTGACGATCTCGCTGGTGCTATTCATGGCCGGGCGCTTTGTCGGCACCGCACTGCTGCGCTATCTGGCGCCGGCCAAGTTGCTGGCCAGCTTTGCCACGATCAATCTGCTGCTGTGCGCAGTCGCGATTGCCTTGCCGGGCTGGACTGGCCTGTATGCGCTGGTTGCGGCCAGCGTGTTCATGTCGGTAATGTTCCCGACCATCTTCGCGCTGGGCCTGGATGGCATGCACGATGACGCACGCAAGCTGGGGTCTTCGTTGCTGGTGATGGCCATCATTGGTGGCGCCTTGCTCACTGCGCTCATGGGTGCGGTGTCGGACATGGCCGGCATCCATTGGGCAATGGTGGTGCCCGGTGTGTGCTTCGGCGTGATCCTGCTGTTCGCGTTGCGTGCCCGTCGTGCTGCGCCTGTGGTGGCGGGGGCATGAGCATGCAGCGGCTGTGCTATGTGCTGGATCTGCACGACGATGCGGCGTTGATTGCGCAGTACGAGCGTTGGCATCGGCCGAGCGAGGTGTGGCCGGAGGTGGTGGCGTCGTTGCAGCAGGCCGGGATTGCGGAGCTGGAGATCTTTCGCAGCGGTGACCGGTTGGTGATGTTGATGACGGTCGGTGAGGATTACGACCCGGCGGCCAAGGCGGCGCGTGATGCGGGGGATCCCCGCATCCAGGCATGGGAGGCGCTGATGTGGCGGTTTCAGAAAGCCTTGCCTGGGAGTGCGCCTGGGGAGAAGTGGCGGGAGGCTGGGCGGATTTTTGCGTTGAGTGAGGCGGTGAGTGTGCAGCAGGGTTCTGCTGCGTAGATTGCTTCGTACTGTGTAGCGCCAAGTTGTGTTTCCGCTGGCGCAGCTTTTGAGTGATGTGCTGTTTTCGTTGCTCTAAGGGCAAGGGCTTTCACGCCCTTGCGGGCGCGAGTCACTTTTCTTTGCTTGTGCAAAGAAAAGTAACCAAAAGAAAGCACACCCCGTCCTCGCGCCCGGCGCGCTGCGCACGACGGGTGCGCAAGGCCGGCAGAAATTTTTGTAAGGGACATCCGTGTCCCTTACAAAAACGTCGCGCATCCATGCGCGCCGCCCTGCGGGTTGTATCTGCCGGCCTTGCCGCTGCGGTATGGGGCCCCGGAAGCGGAATGGCAAAGCAAGAGCAACAGCAGCAAGAGCAACAGCAAGAACACAGTAAGAGCGACAGCAAGACCCAAAGTAAAAGCGAGTGCGCGCGAAGGTTAGAGCAGCACTTGGAGACATGCTCGGAGCAAAAAAGTCAGTGCAGCAAGCAGCGCAGTAAGAGCCGAAGCAACAGCAGGCAAAGCAGTAACCAAAGCAAGAACAGCGGCTCAGTCGTTGGGCGATCGCAGTAGGTTCTTACCGTTGCTGTTCTGCGTCGCGTCGCCGGCCGGAAGTGCGTACAGGTTCAGCGGGACCGCTGAAGAAAAGCTCGAAGAAGGCGGTCACGTTGCGTCGTGACGTTTACGCGATGTGCCTGGCCTGGCCTGGACTTGTTGTCTTTTTGCTTCGGTGCTGACGTTGCATACCGAACATGCGTTTCTTGCTGTGGCATTGTCAGTGCCGTTCGCGCCTGTTGGGCAGCCGATCGGTGTGGAGTGTTGTGGAATGCGGCGCGTTGTCGCGGGTTGCCGCTTTGGAGGTGCGTCAGTCCGGAGGTACGTCACTCCATAAGTGACGCATAGAGTCGTGCCCCGCGCCGCCCAACTGTGTTTGTCAACGCACCGCTCGGTCCACGCGCGGGGTCCATTGCAAACCAACGAGAAACGGCTTCAGTCGCGATCAGGCTCAGCGAAGACTGGCTGTCGCTATTGAAGCCGTCATTGCACCGCGCACTGATGCAGCACGCGGTGCGTTGACGCTGCTTAGGCCTTCGCCTTGCTGGCTGCCAGGTCTTCGACCCAGAAGCGGCCGTCGGGGTAGCTGAATTCTGCGATCGAGGCGGGGTGCATTTCCGCCGAGAAACCGGGCACCTCTGGAGCGAGGTAGCGGCCGTGCTGGATGCGTACCGGGTCCAGGAAGTGCTGGTGCAGGTGGTCGACGAATTCGATGGCGCGGTCTTCCATCTTGCCGGTGATCGCGACGAAGTCGGCCATGGCCAGGTGCTGCACCAGTTCGCACAGGCCCACGCCGCCGGCGTGCGGGAACACGCGCACGCCGAATTTGGCGGCCAGCAGCAGGATGGCGAGGTTTTCGTTGACGCCGCCCACGCGTGCGGCGTCGATCTGGATCAGGTCTACTGCGCCGGCCTGTAGCAGCTGCTTGAACACCACCCGGTTCTGGGTGTGCTCGCCGGTGGAGACCGGCACCGGGGTGATGCCCTGGCGGATGGCGGCGTGACCGAGCACATCGTCCGGGCTGGTGGGTTCTTCGATCCAGGCGATGTCGAATTCGGCCAGCTGGCGCATCCAGTCGATCGCCGGGCCCACGTCCCAGCGCTGGTTGGCGTCTACCGCCATTGCGATGTCCGGGCCGATCGCGGCGCGCGCCAGGCGACAGCGACGGATATCGTCCTGCACGTTGGCGCCGACCTTGAGCTTGATGGTGCGGAAGCCATCGGCCACCGCTTCCTTGGCCAGGCGCACCAGCTTTTCATCCGAATAGCCGAGCCAGCCGGGCGAGGTGGTGTAGGCCGGATAGCCCTGTTCGATCAGCGTGGCGGTGCGTGCTGCACGCTGCGGTTGTGCATCGCGCAGGATGGCCAGCGCTTCGTCGCGGGTGAGGGCGTCGCTGAGGTAGCGGAAGTCGATGGTGTCCACCAGCTGCTCTGGCGTGAGCTCGGCAATGAAGCGCCACAGCGGCTTGTTGGCGGCGCGCGCGGCCAGATCCCAGGCGGCGTTGATCACCGCGCCGATCGCCATGTGCATCACGCCCTTTTCCGGGCCCAGCCAGCGCAGCTGCGAGTCGTTGGTGAGGCGGCGTGCGAACGCGCCCAGGTCCGCGATCACTTTGTCCACCGACAGGCCAACCACGTGCTCGGCCAATGCGGCCACGGCGGCGGTCTGCACATCGTTGCCGCGGCCGATGGTGAACACCAGGCCGTAGCCAGCCAGGTCTTCCGCACCGTCGGTGCGGAGCACCACATAGGCGGCCGAGTAATCCGGATCGGGATTCATCGCGTCCGACCCATCGAGCTCGCGCGAGGTGGGGAAGCGGACGTCGTGGGTCTCGAGGGCGATGATGGTGCGCATGGAAGTCCTGGCGATGGAAACGGGGATAAAACGTGCGAAATAAAACAGAAACGGGGAACGGAGACGGAGGCGGAGAAAGGCGCCAGAGCCCCTCTCCCACCGGGAGAGGGGTTGGGGTGAGGGTACGAACGCGCAGCGCCTAGGTTGTCGAAGCACTGCAGTCACTCAAGCGTTTGCACTACAGACCGACGAATTACTGCACAACTCACGATGCATCGATATCAACGCGCGACAGCGCTTAGTCATTCAACGCGCAGCCGTACCGCAAACAAATTACGCATGACGTATCAATACAAGCGCCGACACGTCACGTCTAACAACAATCGTGACAGCGCGACGAACTGTTCGGATACGTCGCTACGTACCCTCACCCCAACCCCTCTCCCGCGGGGAGAGGGGCTTGAGTTGCATCGCGCGGATGCATCATTACCTGTCTTGACTGCAAGCTCGCTCCCAGGGGACCAGCATCCCGGGAAGGGAGTTAGGCAGCCTCAAACAGCATCACGCGGATGGGCCACCACCGGCTGACGCTGGCGACCCAGGCCTTCGATCTCCAGTTCCATCACGTCGCCCGGCTTGAGATACACCGGCGGCTTCTGGCCCAGGCCCACGCCCGGCGGGGTGCCGGTGCTGATCACATCGCCCGGCATCAGCGTCATGTAGCGGCTGATGTGGCTGACCAGTTCGGCCACGCCGAATACCATCGTGCGGGTGCTGCCGTGCTGGTAGCGGTGGCCGTTGACCTCCAGCCACATCGACAGGTTCTGCGGGTCGGCGATCTCATCGCGCGTCACCAGCCACGGGCCGATCGGGCCGAAGGTGTCGGCACTCTTGCCCTTGACCCACTGGCCGCCGTGTTCGAGCTGGAATTCGCGCTCGGACAGATCGTTGATCACCGCATAGCCGGCCACGTGGTTCAGCGCCTCGTCCACCGACACATCGCGCGCCACATCGCCAATCACCACGCCCAGTTCCACTTCCCAGTCGCTCTTCACCGAGCCGCGCGGGATGATCACCGTGTCGTTGGGGCCGCACACCGCGGTGGTCGCCTTCATGAAAAGAATCGGCATCTTGGGCACTTCCATGCCCGATTCGGCGGCGTGGTCGGCGTAGTTCAGGCCCACGCAGATGAACTTGCCGATCTGGCCAACCGCCGCGCCGTAGCGCTGCTCGCCTTCGATCAGCGGCAGCGATGCGACATCCAGCGCGCGCAACGTGTCCAGACCGGCGTTGGTGATGTGCTCACCGGCCACATCGCTGATCACGCCGCTCAGGTCGCGGAGCTTGCCGTCGCTGTCGATCAGGCCGGGACGTTCCTGGCCGGGGGCGCCTACGCGTACGAGTTTCATGCAGTCTTCCTTTGCAGATGAGGAATGGAGCGGCTAGCAAACCTAGCGCGCGTGCATCGGGTGGGTAAGGATGGGGTGCTCAAATCAGGGCGGACGCGCGATACAGACCGCATCTGGCACTGGCCGCGTCCACGCTGTGGTGAGCGCCACCTTGATGCGTTGCCGCGCTCAGTTGGACCAGCCGCCGTCGATGATGTGGGTCTGGCCGGTAGTGAACGAGGACTCGTCCGATGCCAGGTACACCACCAGCTGCGCGATCTCGCGCGGGTCGCCCAGGCGGCCCATCGGCTGGCGGTCGGTGAAGCTCTTCCACACCGCCTGCTCGTCGCCGCCGAGCGCTTGCACGCGCTGGCCCAGCGACGGCGTCTTGATGGTGCCGGGGCAGATCGCATTGCAGCGCACGCCCTGAGCCACGTAATCGGCGGCGATCGCCTTGCTCAGGCCGATCACCGCGGCCTTGGTCACGCCGTACACGAAGCGGTTCGGCACGCCCTTGATGCTGGAAGCCACCGAGGACATGTTGATGATGCTGCCGCGGCCGCGCTCGAGCATGCCCGGCAGCACCGCCTTGCAGGTGTAGTACATCGCATCGACATTGATCGAGAACGAGCGGCGCCAGGCCGGCTCGTCGCAGTCCAGAATGCTGCCCTGGTGCACGTAGCCGGCGCAGTTGAACAGCACATCGAACGGGCCGTGCGCCGCGACCAGCGCAGTGATCGCCGCCGCGTCGGTGACATCCAGCAGCTGGGTGGTGATGGCGTCGGATTCGGCGGCCAGCGCCTGCAGCGCGGCGGCGTCGATGTCGGTGGCGATCACGTGCGCACCGGCGCGTGCGCAGGCCAGTGCGCTTTCGCGGCCGATGCCGGCGCCGGCGGCGGTGATCAGGCAGCGCTTGCCCTGCAGGCGGGTGTTGGGCGTCGTGGGAATGGAGACTGTCATACCGATAAGGTTCCGTGGGTGGGGGCCGCCGGCCGTGGCAGACGATAGAACGTGCGTGCGTTGTCGCCGAACACCGCCGCGGCATTGCCGTCGGCGTACTGCTGTACCAGCTGCTGTGCGATCTGCAGCCACTGTGCGTAGTCCGCGCGCTGGGTCAGCACCGGCCAGTCGCTACCCCACAGCACACGTTGCGCGCCGAAGCGTGCGAACAGATGCGCCACATAGGGCTCGAGCGTTTGCGCGGTGGCGCCGCGCGCCGCTTCGGTGAGCAGGCCGGAGAATTTGCAGTGCACGCCGGGATGCTGCGCCAGCGCCGCGATGCTGGCGGCCCAGGCAACGAATTCGCCGGCGGCAATCGCCGGTTTGCCGCCATGGTCGACGACCACGCGTAGGCCGGGATGACGCTGCAGGCGCGCCTGCAACGCAGGCACGTGCGCGGCGCGGATCAAGGCATCGAATGCCAGGTCGTGCGCGATCAATGCATCGAAGGCGGCATCCAGCGCGGGGCTGGCCAGCCACTGCACATCGGCAATGTCCTGCACCATCGGGCGCAGGCCCTTGAGCAGGCCACCGCCGGCGCGCACCAATGCGCCGATCCGCGCCGGTGCATCGGGCGCGGCAAGATCCACCCAGCCCACCACGCCGGCAATGCGCGGGGTGTCGCGCGCCAGCTCGAACAGGTAGCAGGTTTCCGCCTCGGTGGCGGCGGCCTGCACCACCACCACGCTGTCGACATCGGCCGCATCCAGCGCGGCGCTCACATCGTCCGGACCGAAGTCGCGGTACAGCGCACTCAGCTCCGGCGTAAGCCAGTCGTAATCGCCACGGCCCAGATGCCAGAAATGCAGGTGCGCATCGACCCGGCTCATGGCGTAGGCAACGCCGCGTCGAGCAGGCCGTCGTCGCGCAGCCGCTGCCACAGTGCGGCCGGCACCGTCGCCTGCAGGCGCGCACTGGCCGACTGCACTTCGGCCACGCTACGCATGCCTGCCACCACCGTGATCACCGCCGGATGCGCCAGCGGGAACTGCAACGCGGCCGCACCGATATCCACGCCGAACGCGGCGCAGGCGGCGTACAGGCGCTGCGCGTGGTCCAGCGTGGCCGCATCCACCGGCGCGTAGTTATAGGTGGCGCCGGGGCCGCGCGCGTCGCTCAGCAGGCCCGAGCTGTATGGGCCAGCCGACAGGATCGCCACGTTGCGTTGCTGCGCCTGGTCGAGCAGCGCAGCGGCGCCGTGCTGTTCCAGCAGCGTGTAGCGGCCGGCCAGCATCACGCAGTCCAGCGGAAACCGTGGCAGCACCTCCAGTGCCACGTCCTGCTCGTTGACGCCCAGCCCGATCGCCCCGCACGCACCGGCCGCCTTCAGCTCCGCCATTGCCGGCAAGGCCTCCTCCAAGGCCTGGCGCAGCACGTTGGCATGGTTGTCGCCGTGGGTCAGCGCACCGATGTCGTGCAGCAACAGCACATCGATGTAGTCGGTGCCCAGGCGTTCCAGGCTGGAGGCGAACGCGCGCCGCACGCCATTGGCGCTGTAGTCGAACTCGGCGCGCCGGCCGGCCACCGCAAAGCCGTCGCGCCCGGCAACCGCCGTTGCGTCGTCATAGACGCAGCGGCCCACCTTGGTCGACAGCGTGTAGTCCGCGCGCGGCACGCCGGCCAGCCCGCGGCCCAGGCGCGCTTCGCTCAGCCCGTAGCCGTAGTAGGGCGCGGCATCGAAATGGCGGATGCCGGCCTCGAACGCGCCCGTCACCGCGGCCAGCGCGTCGCCCTCGTCGACTGCGCTGTACAGATTGCCGATCGGCGCCGCGCCAAAGCCCAGTGCCGACAACTGCACCGCAGTGCTGCCCACACGCTGGCGCGGCACATTCATGCCGGCCACCGGGTGCGCAGGGCGCGGGCGGCAAGGGGGCGCACGTGATCGGCACAGCGGTGATGCGACATCGGGGACATCCAGCAGCCGGTGGGGCCGGGCTGTTCGCATATGAATATCGCAATCATAAGTAAACAGGGCACGCTGCAGTGCAGCATATGCCGGCAGGCGTGCCTGCCAGTCGAGGTTCCTATGGCAGGGCAAATCCCTGTTGCCTGCATGCAGGTGCTGGGGCTAGATACCAGGTCTTCATGACGCCACAGGCCCTGCGTGCCAACCCCCACCCGGCGGGACGTATTCAAGCTGCTGGCGGCAAGTGCCGGTGCCGCCGTGGCACCGGCGGCGCTGGGCGCCACCGCAGCCCCGCCGGCCGCAGCCTGCGGGCAACTCCTGCAGTGGGGGCGCGGAGTCGAGGGCCAGCGCACTGCGGATCTGGGCAACGGCACCTATCGCAATCCCATCGTGGCCGGCGACCGCCCGGACCCAACCATCCTCAAGGATGGCGACGACTACTCCATGACGTTTTCGTCGTTCTTCTCCTACCCGGGCATCGTGCTGTGGCATTCCACCGACCTGGTCAACTGGACGCCGATCGGCCCGGCCCTGCGCCAGCAGCTCGGCACCATCTGGGCGCTGGACCTGTGCAAGCACGACGGCCGCTACTTCATCTACATCCCGGCCAATCCGGACGACCGCGGCTGGTCGATCTTCGTGATCTGGGCCGATGACATCCGTGGCCCATGGAGCGCGCCGATCGATTTGAAGATCGCCGGCTGCATCGACCCGGGCCACGTGGTGGGCGAAGACAGCGCGCGCTATCTGTTCGTCAACGGCATCCGCAAGATCCGTCTACGCGCCGATGGCCTGGCCACCGACGGCCCGCTCGAACCGGCATACGCGCCGTGGCGTTACCCGGATGACTGGGTGGTGGAAAACTTCGCGCCCGAAGGCCCCAAGCTCAACTGGCACAACGGCTGGCTGTATCTGGTCACCGCGGTCGGTGGCACCGCCGGGCCGGTGACCGGGCACATGGTGATCGCCGCGCGTTCGCGCTCGGTGCATGGGCCGTGGGAACACTGCCCGCACAATCCACTGGTGCGCACGCAATCACCGCAGGAGCCGTGGTGGTCGCGCGGCCATGCCACGCTGGTGGAAGGCCCACGCGGCGACTGGTGGATGGTCTATCACGGCTACGAAAACGGCTTCCGCACGCTGGGCCGGCAGACCTTGCTGGAGCCGATCGAATGGACCGCCGATGGCTGGTTCCGTGCCACCGGCGGTGATCTGTCCAGGCCGTTGCGCACGCCGGCGCGCACTGCCACCGGTAGTGCGAATATGGCGACCGGTTTCGCGTTGTCCGATGATTTTTCCACCGACAAGCTCGGCACCCAGTGGAGCCTGCATGCGCCCAAGCCGGGCGAACAGGCGCGGATCCAACGTGGCGACCGTGTGCTCACGCTGGCCTGCACCGGCACATCGCCGGCAGACAGCGCACCGCTGACCTGCGGCGTCCCCGATCGCGCCTACGCAGCCGAGGTGACGTTGGAGCTGGTCGGCAATGCCGAAGGCGGCATCCTGTTGTTCTACAACCACAAGGCGTTCGTCGGGATTGGCTTCACCGCCGACACCATGAAGACCTACGAATATTCCGAAGAACTGGTGTGGGCACGCGCGCCCAACACGCAGCGCCACATCCGTCTGCGCCTGACCAACGATCAGCAGGTAGTGACCTACCACTATTCATTCGATGAGGGCCGCAACTGGCTGCGCCATCCCACCCGCATGGAAGTCTCCGGCATGCATCACAACGTGTTCGGCGGCTTCCTGAGCTTGCAGCTGGGCATCTACGCCGCGCAGGAGGGCAGCGTGGTGCTGCGTGATTTCCGCTATCGCGCGCTGGGTTGATGCGGCTGAGAACGCGGATGCGTTGCTGATGCATGCGCACGTGTGGGCAGCATGCGCGAGGACATGCGGGAACACGTTTAGGTAGCGCTATCACCTAGGCACTCAGCGCATGCGCACGTCACTACATTGCAACGACGAGAAAAACAGCGCACATCACGCGCGCCGTCTAATGCGACATCGGCCAGGTGCTTGCTGCCTTGCACGCAGTGCGCCGCACAGTTCCCGCGTGCGGAAAAGCGGGGCCACGTGGCCCCGCCGGGCGGCTTAGCCGCAGCAATAGCACACGTTGCCTTGCCCGAATTGGCCGCCGAATTCCGGACACTCGGCAGCGCATTGCCATGCGCTGCAGGCCTCGGTCGTCGGCTGGGTGTTGCTGCCTGCCATGACTTGGAATGCGCCGAAGCCGGTACTGGCCAGGAACGCCGCTGCCACCAACGCATTGCGTACAGATAACCAACGCTTGTTCATGCACTCACTCCTTCACCGTTGCCAATGCCGCTGGCGCATCCGTGCGGCGCAATGCGGCGACCAGGTCCTGCACCCGCTCCGTGGTATCGAACAGGCCAACATGGGAATGGCGCACGCGCCCCTCCCCATCGACGGCCATCACCAATGGCACATTGCGCGCCCGAAACAGCATCAGCGCGCGGCGGTCGGTCAGCGTGACCACCGGAAAATCGAAACCATGCACGTGCGCATAGCGCGCAGCCTGCGCCGGGTCGCAATGGCAGACACCCAGCAACTGCGGACGGCCCGGCAGGTTGGCCTGCAACTGTCGCGCCGCACGCACCACCGTCGGCGCCGAGCGCCGGCAATACGGGCAGGTGGTGGTAAAGAAGAACAGCACTTGCGGCTGCCCCTGCGCGGCGCCCAACGTATAGCTGCGTCCATCCACACCCGGGGCAGCGATGGTCGGCACGTACATGCCGGCGTAGGGCGCAGTCACGCGCGTCTGCAGCCACTGTTGCTGCGTGCGCAATTGCTGGTTCTGCCACGCCAGCACCGCCACCAGGATGCACGCCGCCAGCAAGCCCAACCATAGCCATGGAAAACGTCGCGCCATCTGTGCTCCTGCTGCATCGCGTGAGCACGAGCCTTGTCCAGCCATCAGCAGATGGTCAATGGTGATATCGACAACTGCGATGGCGCGCGACACCTGGATGTGGAAGCGATCACGCCGCAGCGCTTGGGCTTGCCAGTCTTTCAGCGTGACGTAGCCGGTAGTTGCGCAAGTGCACGCGGTTGGCGCGCGCTGCACACGTTGCCAACAGGTCGTGTTGCAGAACGTGTGGGTTCGCCGGCGGCCGGCAAAAGGTGAGCAAGCGTGTCGCACCCGCTTGCGCGCAGTGACTGCGGTGTGGCGCTTGGGTCTGCTGCGCCTGGAGACGGCGTGGCATGCTAGCGCTCTGCGGCGCGTCGGTGCGCGCTGTACCAGGGGACCCATGCATACGCTCTTTTCCGCACGCCGCCTGCTGGCGCTGGCCGTGCTTGTCTGCGCCAGCGCGCAGGCCAACGACAGCAGCTTTGGCGATGACAACGGCACCATCCGCTTGCTGCACCAGCCCGACATCAGCATGGACAAGGAAGTGCTGTTCCTGAGCGAGGAGCGCGTGCAGGTGGACTACGTGTTCACCAACAACAGCGAGCGCGACCTCAGCGTGCCGGTGGCCTTCCCGATGCCGCCGATGTATTTCGGCATGGCCGACCACAGCGAACTCACCGATTTCAAATTGTGGGCGGACGGCAGGCCGATCGCCACCACGCGCAAATTGGTGGTGTTGCTGGACGACGGCAGCGACATCTCCAAGGCGTTCGCCGCCACCGGCTGGACCCAGGACGATGTGGCCGCCTTCACCGAATCCGGCACCCCACCCAAGGGCCGTAAACCGCTGCCCGCGCGTTGGGTCGATGCCGACGCGCAACCGCGTTTCACCCTCAACGAGTACTTCGTGTGGCAACAGGCTTTTCCGGCGCGCCGCAGCGTGCAGATCCGGCATGCGTATGCGCCCAGCCTGTCCACCGGCGTGCCGCGGCCCAGCACGTATTTGCTGGAGTCCTATGCCAAGGACACCTGCATTGAACCGGGCACCAAGACCAGCATGCAACGCCGCGAAGGCCAGTCCGGCCTGGCCTGGGCCAACTTGCGCTACGTGCTCACCACCGGCAAGAACTGGAACGGCCCGATCAAGGACTTCCAGCTGACCATCCGCAAGCAGGCCGCCAGCGATATCCTCAGCCTGTGCTTCGAGGGCGAGCTGAAAAAGATCGACCCGCTGACCTTCCAGTTCACGCAGGCCAACTTCGTGCCGATGCGCGATCTGAACATCTTGTTCGTGCGCGCGCCTGACTAGACGGCAGAGCTCCACATGTAGGCGCGTACCCGGGCGCGACGGAGCTTTACCGGTAACGCCCACCACAGTCGTACGCGCCAACGCGCATCAGGATTCTTCTGCAACACGCGGCTTCGCCGAGAAAACCTTCGCGCCCAGGTGCGCTCCTACGCTGGTGCGGCGTTGCGTTGCGCGCGTAGCAACTCTATCGATTACCCAACGACAACGACGGCAAGGGTAGCGGGATCACACGTAGGAGCGCGCTCGCGCGCGACCGGCCTTCTCCCGACCAACCCAACGCCCGCACACGCACGCTGGCGGGCGTCAGTCGTCTTCCGGCGGCGGCAGCACGATGCCGTCGGCATCGATGGCGAGCTTGCCTGCCATCAGCACCGCCTGGGTGCGATTGGTCACGCCAAGCTTGCGCAGGATGGCAGTGACGTGTGCCTTGATGGTCGCTTCGGACACGCCCAGGTCGTAGGCGATCTGCTTGTTGAGGCGGCCGGCGCCCAGCATCTGCAGCACACGGAATTGTTGCGGGGTGAGATCGCGCAGGCGCTGGCCAACCTCACGTTCTTCGCTGTCGGTCGGCGGCAGGTTCTGTGCCTCGGCCGGAATCCAGCGTTCGCCATCGAGCACCGTGGCCAGGGCGCGGCCAATGGTGTCCGAGTCGGCGGATTTGGGGATGAAGCCGAACGCGCCATGGTCGATCGCACGCCGCATCACGGTGGGTTCTTCGCGTGCAGACACCACCACCACCGGCAGCTGCGGATGCAGCGAGCGCATATGCACCAGCGCGCTGAATCCCTGCGCGCCCGGCATGTTGAGATCCATCAGCAACAGGTCTGCATCGGGCTGCGCATCGGCCAGGGTATACAGCGCATCCACGTTGTCGGCCTCGAACAGTTCCACCCCCGGCATCACCCGCTGCACCGCCCCGCGCAAGGCTTCACGGAACAAGGGATGGTCGTCGGCAATCAGCAGGGTGGTCATTGTGGGGCCGGGAATCGGGAGTGGGGAATCGGGAATTGCAAAAGCAACAGCGGAAAGCGAAGGGCGTGCGATCTGGCGTTGGGCGTGTAAGGCGGCGGGAGCGGGGCGCCGAAGAGGAGGTGCGCGAACAGGGATCGGCGTCTCACCAATCCCCACCTCGCGCCCTAACTCCCCAGCCCCCAGGGAACCGCTCTCACGATTCCCCACTCCCGATTCCCCACTCCCAGCTCCTCAGCGCGTCAGCCGCTCATTGACCAGCGAATCCACCACCGATGGATCGGCCAGCGTGGAGGTATCGCCCAGCTGATCCGGGGCGTTTTCGGCGATCTTGCGCAGGATGCGGCGCATGATCTTGCCCGAGCGGGTCTTCGGCAGGCCCGGGGCCCATTGCAGATGGTCCGGCGAGGCGATCGGGCCGATCTCCTTGCGCACCCAGCTCACCAGTTCCTTGTGCAGCTCTTCGCTGGGCGTCTCGCCGGCGATCAGGGTCACGTAGGCGTAGATGCCCTGGCCCTTGACGTCGTGCGGGAAGCCGACCACGGCCGCTTCGGCCACCTTCGGGTGCGACACCAACGCGCTTTCCACCTCGGCGGTGCCGATGCGGTGGCCGGAGACGTTGATCACGTCGTCCACGCGGCCGGTGATCCAGTAGTAGCCATCGGCGTCGCGGCGGCAGCCGTCACCGGTGAAGTAGCTACCCGGGTAGGTGCGGAAGTAGGTGTCGATGAAGCGCTGGTGGTCGCCGTAGACGGTGCGCATCTGGCCCGGCCACGAATCCAGCAGCACCAGGTTGCCCTCGGTGGCGCCTTCCAGGATCTTGCCTTCGGCATCGACCAGGGCCGGCTGCACGCCGAAGAACGGCAGGGTGGCCGAGCCGGGCTTGAGGTCCACCGCGCCGGCCAGCGGCGAGATCAGGATGCCGCCGGTTTCGGTCTGCCACCAGGTGTCCACGATCGGGCAACGGCTGTCGCCGACCACCTCGTAGTACCAGCGCCAGGCTTCGGGATTGATCGGCTCGCCAACGCTGCCGAGCAGGCGCAGGCTGCTGCGCGAGGTCTTCTTGACCGGTGCTTCGCCTTCGCGCATCAGCGCGCGGATGGCGGTGGGCGCGGTGTAGAAGATGGTGACCTGGTGCTTGTCGATCACTTCCCAGAAACGCGAGACGTTGGGGTAATTCGGCACGCCTTCGAACATCACCGCGGTGGCGCCGTTGGCCAGCGGGCCGTAGACGATGTAGCTGTGGCCGGTAACCCAGCCCACGTCGGCGGTGCACCAGTAGATGTCGTCCTCGCGCAGGTCGAACACCACTTCATGCGTATAGCTGGCAAACAGCAGGTAGCCGGCGGTGGTGTGCAGCACGCCCTTGGGCTTGCCTGTGGACCCGGAGGTGTAGAGGATGAACAACGGGTCTTCCGCGTTCATGCGCTCGGGTTCGCACTCGGCCGGCTGGCCATCGACCACGTCATGGAACCAGCGGTCGCGCGGGGCCTGCATGTCCACTGCACCGCCGGTGTGGCGCACCACCAGCACGGTTTCGACCGTGTTGGTGCCGGGGATCTTCAGCGCCGCGTCCACGTTCGCCTTGAGCGGGATCTTCTTGCCGCCGCGCAGGCCTTCGTCGGCGGTGATGATCAGCTTGCTCTGGCAGTCGATCACGCGGTCGGCGATGGAGTTGGCCGCAAAGCCGCCAAACACCACCGAGTGCACCGCACCGATGCGCGCGCAGGCGAGCATCGCCACGGCCGCATCGACGATCATCGGCAGATAGATGGTGACCCGGTCGCCCTTCTTGACGCCCAGGTTGCGCAGCGCGTTGCCCAGCTTGCACACGCGCTCATAGAGCTCGCGGTAGGTGACCGGGTAGGACGGCGAATCCGGGCTGTCGGGTTCGAACAGCAGCGCGGTCTTGTCGCCGCGGGTGGCCAGCTGGCGGTCCAGGCAGTTGACGCTGGCATTGAGTTCGCCGTCGCCGAACCAGCGCACGTGGAAGTCGTCCAGCGCGAAGCTGACGTCCTTGATCTGGGTGGGTTGCTTGAACCAGTCCAGCCGCTGCGCGGCCTTGCCCCAGAACTGCTCGGGGTGTTCGATCGATTCGCGGTACAGCGTTGCGTACTGCTCGCGCGTAATGCGCGCATCAGCGGCGAACGCGGGATCGACGGGATAAACATCAGCCATGGCACCCTCACTTGCGATCAACTTGTCGGAAGAGGGCCGCTTGCGCGCGCCCCGTAGACAATCAGTGTGCCGCATCCATTCTGTCCCGGCGGTCAACGGAGTCTTAGACCATGGTCGTAACTGCCGCTGCGACAGTCGGTCGCCTTGCGAAATGCTGCATTGCAGCTACGACCAAAGGCGAATAGGCGGCAAAGCGTGGCCTGCCGCACGCTCCGCCTAGCGTCGCCGTCCATGCGCGATGCCTTCACCGGGGAGGGGGTTCCATGAAACACCGTAAAGCACCGTTGGTGCGCAAACCGCTGGCTGCCGCTTTGTTCGTGGCCACCATCCTGCCGGGTGTCGCGTTCGCGCAGACCTCCAAGGAAAAGGCGCTGGAAGCACGTATTGCCGATCTGGAACGCCAGGTCCAGATGCTGGTCTCCGCCCAGCAGCAACAGCAGGGCCAGATCACCCAGACGCAGACCCAGGTCGGCGAGGTGCGTGCGGCGCAGGCACAGGCGCCTGCGGCCCCGGCACTGCCGGCGGGCAAGCGGCCGATCCAGCTGACCAGCATTACGCCGAATGCGTTGCCGGGGACGACGTTTCGTTTCGATGGCTTCATCAAGGCCGACTTCATGACCACCCGCACCTCCGACGGCGCATTGCCCGAAGGCGCGGTGGGGCGGTACCTGTATATCCCGACGCAGACGCCTGTCGGGGGACAGGCCTCGAGCACGGACACCGACTTCCATGCCAAGTTCTCGCGCTTCAACCTGGGCGTGGACACCGTCACCGAGAACGGCGACAAGCTCACCGGCTTCATCGAGCTGGATTTCTTCGGCAACGCGCTGGCCAACCAAGTCAACAATCTGTACGGCGGCACCTTGCGGCACGCCTACATGAGCTGGAACAACTGGCTGGCCGGCCAGACCTGGTCCAACTTCGTCGATGCCACGATCCTGCCCGAAGCGGCCGACATCGTCGGGCCGACCGACGGCGCGCTGTTCAGCCGCCAGACCCAGATCCGCTACACCCGCGGCGCCTTCAGCGTGTCGGCAGAAAACCCCGAGACCCTGACCACGCCCTACCAGGGCGGCAACACCATCCTGGCCTCGGACCACGGCGCCATGCCGGACCTGACCGCGCGCTACAACTGGAAGGGCACCTGGGGCACCTTCGGCCTGTCGGCGATTGCGCGCCAGTACCGCACGCGTAGCGCGCTGACCAACGACACCGATTTCGGCGGCGCCATCGCCGGCGGCGGCCGCTGGATCATCAATGCCAACAACGATCTGCGCTACCAGCTCAGCTACGGCGAAGGCCTGGGGCGGTATCTGGGCCTGGGTAACGGCTCGGACGTGGAGATCGACATCGACGGCAAGATCCAGACCGTCAGCACGCTTGCCGGCTGGGTGGCCTGGCGCCACGACTACAACGCCAAGCTGCGCAGCACGATCATGTATTCGCGCGTGAACTACGACCACGACATTGCCAATACCGGCGCGCTGGCGAGCAAGTCGCAGCAGAGCATCCGCGCCAACGTCTTCTATTCGCCACTGCCCAAGGTGGATGTGGGCGCAGAGCTGATGTATGGCCGCCGCGAAGCCGAAAACGGCGACAGCGGCGACATCTCGCGCCTGCAGTTCACCACCAAGTACAGCTTCTAAGTTTCACCCATCGGTTGCCCCTGCCACCGCGGTGGTGGGGGCCGTACCGCCCCTGCAGCACTGGAGACTGACCATGACCGTCTCGAATGACGCACTGATCGCCAAGATCGATGCCAATCCGAAGTACCACGCCCTCAAGCGCCAGCGCAACACGCTGGGCTGGACCCTCACTGCGCTGATGTTGCTGGCCTACTACGGCTACATCGGGTTGATCGCCTTCGACAAGGCGTTCCTGGCCAAGCCCATCGGCGACGGCGTGACCTCCGTCGGCATCCCGATCGCGATCGGGGTGATGGTGTTCACCATCATCATCACCGCCATCTACGTGCGTCGTGCCAACAACACCTACGACCAGCTGACCGCGCAGATCCTGGAGGAAGCCCGCAAATGAGCAAGACTTCGCGCCTTCTCCTGATTTTGGCCGGCCTGCTGCCGGCCGGCCTCGCGCTGGCCGCCGGCGGCGACATGGGCCAGGTCGACAAGCAACCCACCAACTGGGTGGCGATCGGCATGTTCGGCTTCTTCGTGCTGGGCACCTTGTGGATCACCAAATGGGCGGCCGCCAAGACCAAGTCGGCGGCTGACTTCTACACCGCCGGCGGCGGCATCACCGGGTTTCAGAACGGCCTGGCGATCGCCGGCGACTTCATGTCGGCTGCCTCGTTCCTGGGCATTACCGCGGCGGTGATGGCCAACGGCTACGACGGCCTGATCTACGCGATCGGCTTTCTGGTCGGCTGGCCCATCCTGACCTTCCTGATGGCCGAACGGCTGCGCAACCTCGGCAAGTACACCTTTGCCGACGTGGCCGGCTACCGCTTCGCGCCGACCGCCATCCGCAGCTTTGCCGCATCGGGCACGCTGGTGGTGGTGCTGTTCTATCTGATTGCACAGATGGTCGGCGCCGGTGCGTTGATCAAGTTGCTGTTTGGCCTGGACTACTGGGTGGCGGTCACCCTGGTCGGCGTGCTGATGATGGTCTACGTGCTGTTCGGCGGCATGACCGCCACCACCTGGGTGCAGATCATCAAGGCGGTGCTGCTGCTGACCGGCGTGACCTTCATGGCCGTGGCGATCATGTGGCACTTCAACTTCAGCTTCGAGGCGCTGTTTGCCGAGGGCGTGCGGGTGAAGACCGCGATTGCGGCCAATGGCGGTGCATCGCCTGAGGATGCAGCCAAGGCGGGCCTGTCGATCATGGGGCCGGGCGGCTTTGTGAAGGACCCGATCTCGGCGATCTCCTTCGGTATGGCGCTGATGTTCGGTACCGCCGGGCTGCCGCACATCCTGATGCGCTTCTTCACCGTTCCCGATGCCAAGCAGGCACGCAAGTCGGTGCTGTGGGCCACCACCTGGATCGGCTACTTCTACATCCTGATCTTCATCATCGGCTTCGGTGCGATCGCGCTGGTGCTGACCAACCCGCAGTTCGCCGATGTCGCCACCGGCACCATCCACGGCGGCAAGGGCGCGGCCAACATGGCGGCGGTGCTGGTCGGTAACGCCGTAGGCGGCAACGTGTTCATGGGCTTCATCTCGGCGGTAGCCTTTGCCACCATCCTGGCGGTGGTCGCAGGCCTGACCCTGTCCGGCGCCTCGGCGGTGTCGCATGACCTGTACGCCACGGTGATCAAGAAGGGCAACCCGGCGCCGGGTTCGGAGCTGAAGGTCTCGCGTGCCACCACCCTGGTGCTGGGCGTGATCGCCGTGCTGCTGGGCATCGTGTTCGAGAAGCAGAACGTGGCCTTCATGGTGTCGCTGGCCTTCGCCATCGCCGCCTCGGCCAACTTCCCGGTGCTGATCCTGTCCTTGTTGTCGAAGAACTGCACCACGCGTGGTGCGGTGGTCGGCGGCTTCCTGGGCCTGATCTCCTCGCTGGTGCTCACGGTGCTGTCGCCGTCGGTGTGGGTGGACACGCTGGGTAACGCGGCCGGTTCGGCGCCGTTCCCGTACACCTCGCCGGCGCTGTTCTCGATGACGATTGGTTTCGTCGGTATCTGGCTGTTCTCGGTGCTGGACCGCAGCCCGCAGGCGGCCAACGAACGCGCCGCGTTCAAGGCACAGCAGATCCGTGCCGAAACCGGCCTGGGTGCGTCCGGCGCCTCCGGTCACTGATCCACCACATCACTGAGTGCTGTCACGCAGACGCCGGCCTTGTGCCGGCGTCTTGCGTTTGGGGCAGATGAGAGCGACCGACGCTACCGGCGTATTGCGATACCTCGCGCCGATGGGTTCATGAGCGCCTGCGCGTCCACCGGCGGCTGCGCTGTGCAAAGGCGCAGCCGAACCCTTCTCCAGAAGCCGACCGTCTGCGCAGCGCGCACGCGATGCACGTATCTGACGACTGTCGCGGATCGAAGGCCGAAAGTCCCGATCCTGACCACCACACCCCTGACCGTCGACGTCGGCGCGCGATGCCCGATGTGCACGCATCTGCATGCGGTCAGGCGTCGCCTCATCTCGCGCCGATTCGGGTGATGCCGTCATCTACTTCGTTTTTCGCGCCACTGCTGCGTGGTCGTAGAAAACGGCAACACCAGCGAAGAAATTAAGTCATCGAGAGTGACTAAATTGGCCCGCAAGCCGAACGCTGATCACGCCCGGCTTGGCCTCTCCCCGGTATCCACCGGCTGGCGAGTGCGCTGCAAGCGAGTTCGCCGATTGCGTCGACCCATCGGCTCTCGTCCATCCCTTGCCCTTCCTGCACCTACGAACCGGGACACAGAGACCATGTCTACCATCCTTGCTCCACATCCGCTGGCCCGCGCCTGCCGCCTGCTCGGCGCACTGGCCGTGCTGACTGCACTGCCGCAGCTGGCGCTGGCCGCCTGCAGCGACAGCTCTAGCCTCAAAATGCAACGCATCCTGTTCAACTCCTCCAATACCGTTGTGCTGGCGCACCGTGGCCTATGGGGCAAATACGCCGGTATCCCCGACATGCCGGAAAACTCGCGCGGCTCACTGCAGACTGCCAACGACCAATGCATGGACGGCGTGGAGCTTGACGTCAAGCTCACCAGTGACGGCGTGCCGGTGCTGCTGCATGACTACAACCTGGGCCGCACCACCACTGTGTGGCAGCACCATCCGGGGGTGAAGTACGACCCGATCACCAACCAGGGCGTCAATCCATCCATTCTGGTCACCCCATGGTCGGAGGTCAGCCAGTTATTCCTGCTGACTCCGGACCGCCGCACCGCCACTGGCTATCACGTGCCGCGCGTGGATGAGCTGTTCGCCTATTACAAGCAGCACAACTTGCGTACCCCGATGGTGTTCGACATCAAGGATGCGGCCACGGTACGCGCGGTGCGCAAGGCCGCCGAGAGCCAGTTCGGCGTGGCATCCGCAAGCTACGTCGCCGCCAAGGTCAATGCGACGCTGTATACCAGTCGCGATGCCTACCGTGCAGATGGCAGCGGCATGGTCGGCATTCCAGTGTTCACGACCAACATGCTGGGCAAGATCAATGTGCGCCAGACGATCTCGGCATGGATGAGTGCGGGTAACCAGACGATGGAGATCAACGTCAAGCAACTCCGTGGCTTGCTGCAGAGCGATGCCGATTTCATCCGCGAGCGTGGTTATCGTGTCGGCGTGTTCCAGGCGATTCCGGACGGCCCGTCTGCCGGCAAGTTCTATCAGAACAGCGGCGCCTGCTGCTACGCCCTGTCGGATCTGTATTTCTCCTATTCCGGTGGCCGCGATACCGCAGACAACCGCGGCAATCTGGACTACATCGTCCACAGCCAGGCCTTCGGCCTGATCACCACTGATGATCCGAAGGCCGCGATCCGGTATCTGCAGGCAGCCCACAAGCACGACTAACTGGTGCCTTTCCCGGCCCATGCGGGCCAGTGGCCCCGACGCCGGCATCGCCCGTCGTCGGGGCCTGTCATCACGGAGATCTCTTGCATGTTGCAGTCCCTTTGTTTGTCCGGCGCGCTTGCGCTGGGTCTGATTGCTGGCGTGCCGTCGGCGCAGGCCGCCACCGCCGATTCCGGCGTATCCCACAGCGTCACCACGGTGTTACAGATCGGCAAGCAGGCGTTTACTGCACCGGAATATCGCGCGCTTGCGCTGGCTGATCTGCCGCGGGGCGCCAACCCGGCCGGTGCGGCTGACCCGGCATTTGTCCGCGCGTTTGCCGACAGGCGGCTGCTGCTGGATCAGGCACGTCAGGTGCACCTGCAAGACGACCCGGTGGTCGCTGTGCAGCTCCGCCAGGCCACTGACGCCATCCTTGCCGACGCGATGCAGCGGCGCGCCCGCACCACGGCCCACATCGATGCAGCGCAAGTGCAGGCGCAATTCAACGCGCACCCGCACGACTATGACGAAGTCCGCTTGAGCCATGTGTTCGTGGCGCTGCAGCCGCAAGGCGATGCCCGCCGTGGGGCGCCGCTGAGCGATGCGCAGGCATTGGCCCGTGCACAGCAGCTCAAGCGTCAGCTGGACAGCGGCACGCCGTTCGAGGAAGTGGCCAAGCGCGAATCCGACGATGGCAGCACGGCCGCAGAGGGCGGCGAGCTGTCGTCGATCTTCCTGCGCAACGTGGCCGATGTCTTCGCTGCCCCGGTCCAGGCGCTGGGCGTGGGCGACGTATCGGCACCGGTGCGTGGGCCAGAGGGCTATCACCTGATCCGTGTGGACGCGCGCATCCCCGCCACGCTGGAGACTGCACGCGGGCAGATCGAGGTGCAGTTGCGTGAGCAGGCGGCGACGGCCGCGCTGGAGCGACTGCGGCAGGCCAACCCGTTGCAGTTCGATCATGCCGCGTTGGAAGCGGCGCTGCGCTAAAGGCAGGAACCGATGGAGATGTCCGTCCCCGGTGCGCGCGCTGCCGTCGGCAGATCACGCTGGGTGTTGGCGGCCGTGTTGGCAGTCGCCGCGCTGGTGGTGGCGTGGTGCATGCACGGTGCGGCGAACTCCGCGGGCCGTGCTGCAGCCGTCGTGGCCGTACCAGCGGCGGTGAAGGTCGCCGCTCGTGCGCCCGTTCGACACGCAACATCAGGCGACCTGTTCGACACTGCGATGCAGGCGCTTGCCTGCACCGAGCGGCTGCAGCAACGCACGGCGCAGATCGCCCGTGGCGCAACCGCGCAGCCTGCACAGGCGCTGTGCACGGCGATGCCGCCAGAACAGGTCGACGCGCTGCTGCGTACGGCGGCAGCGCGTGGCGACCTGGCCGCGCAGCGCTATCTGTTGGCGCAACGTGCCGCGCAGGTGATGCAAGCCACTGCCGCCGCGACACCCGCCGGCCAGCAGGCACGGCTGGCGCCCAATGACGAACGAGAGATGGCCTCGATCGTCAGCGCGCTGGAGTTGCTGGCGCTGCAGGGGCAGCCCGATGCCATCGAGAGCCTGGCGCAGGTGGTGGCATCACCACTGCTGCGTGCGCCTGACCCGGTGTATGCCGCGGCCTGGCGCCTGGCCGCGCGCCAACCTGCGGGGTCATCGCACGATGCTTCCACAGCGTTGCAAGGCGAGGAGGAACTGCTCGACGGTTTGAGCGAACAGCAGGGCGCGCAGGCACGCACCCTGGCGTGGGAGATCTTCGATGCCTGCTGTCGTCGTGCAGCCGATGACGCACCTAACCGCGGTGCAATGGCTCAACCGAAATAGCGCGCCTGCAACGGCAATGTCGCCGCGCCAATCGCACAGGCATCGGCCGGTGCTTCGGCCGGCAGCAGCAGTGGGATCGGGCGCGCCTGCCCGCGGCGTGGCTGGTTGTCGATGCGGACCGCGGCAATCAGGCGGTGTGCCAGATCCGCAGGCAGGCGGCCGCCGAAAACGATGGCCTCCGGGTCGCAGACCGCGGTGATGGCCGAGACGATCAGCGACACACCCGGGGCACTGCGCGCCAGCCAGCGTTCGATTGCCGGCCAGCGCGGGTCGTAGGCGGCCAGTAGCGCGCGGATATCCGGCAGCTCCACGCCGTCTTCGGCCAGTAGCTCGCGCAGCAATTCCAGGGTGGCGCGTTCCAGCCGCTGCGCGGGCAACATGCCGGCGAATTCACCGGCGTTGCCGCGCGCGCCGCGTAGCACCTTGCCATCGATCACCAGGCCGCCGCCCAGGCCGTAGCTCAGATACAGATAGGCGAAGTCGCGATGACGCCGGCCTACTCCGAGCATCGCCTCGCCGGCGGCGGCCACGCTGCCGTCGTTGTCCATCCACACCGGCTGCGCGCAGGCCTCCGCCAGCCACGGGCAGAGGGCGAACTCGCCCAGCGCACGCAGCGGGTCGGGCGGATTGATGCGCCCGTCCTGGCCGGTGAAAAACCCGGTCATCGCCACGCCGATGCCCAGGCGCGGGCCGGGCGCGTGCGGCAGGCTGGCCAGCAGCGCAGCATCGCCGGCCTGCAGCTGCGCCAGCACGCCGGCGGCGCTGGGATCGGTGAGCGGCAGCTCCTGCACGCCGAGCACCTGCCCGGCGAAGTCCATCAGCGCCAGGGTCAGCGCGTCGGTGGCAATCGAGACCCCAAGCGTGTGCCCGTGGCCGGGGCGCAACGACACGGCGATGCCCGGCTTGCCGCGGCCGGGCCGCGCCAGCCCCTCGCCCATGCGCACCATGCCGCGCGCCTGCAGGCTTTCGATCAACCGCACCGCGGTCTGCACGGTCAGCCCAGTGCCGCGGCTCAGGTCGGCGCGGGTCAGCACGCCGGCCAGGCGCAGGCGGTTGAGCATGTCGCGCTCATTGAGGCTCAGCCCTTCGAAGGGCTGGCGGTGCGCGGGCGCGGCGAAGGCGGTCGAGGACGGCATGGGCGAGCAGGGCGGGGGAGCAACGCGCAAGCATAGCCGCTGCGGCTGAAATAATTAATTCACAGTAAGTTATTAAATTGGCAGCTTCTGCCCTCATTGGTTGCGCCATGTCACGTTTCAGCACCTTTCTTTGCCCTTGTCGCAGTCTGCTGGCGCTGGGTGTCGCGGCCAGCCTGAGCGCGCAGGCCGCCGAACCCGTGGTTGCCGCGGCCGGGGGCGAGACCGCCCCGGTGCAGCTGGATGCCGTGCAGGTCTCCGGCCAGCACCTGTCCATCCGCCAGGCGATTGGCGCCAAGCGCGAGGCGGCGGTGGTCTCCGATGGCGTGGCGGCCGATGACATCGGCTCGATCCCGGACTTCGGCCTGGGCGAGGCGCTGCAGCGCGTGCCCGGCGTGTCGATGGTGGTCAACAACGGCCGCGGCGAAGCGCAGTTCATGAGCCTGCGTGGCTTCAACCCGGACTACAACACGGTGCTGATCGACGGCGTGGCGCTGCCGTCCACCGAAACCAGCCGGCGCGTGCAATCGCTGGACGTCATTCCCGCCTCGCTCGCGCAGCAGGTGGATATCTACAAGACCTTCAACGCCGACATGGACAGCAATGCCATTGGCGGCATCGCCGCGTTGCGCACGCGCAGTGCCTTCGATCACGACGGCAGCTTCGCCACCGTGCGGGCCAATGTGGCCGATTGGGAAAACCGCCGGCAGCTGCAGGGCAGCACGCCGTCCGGGCAGGTGCAAGGCAGTTTCAGCCAGACCTTCGGGCCGGACAATCACTTCGGCGTGGTGCTGTCTGCGGACTACTTCCGCCGCGATTCGTCGTCGTTGAACACCGCCATCGACAGTTACAGCTACTACGCCAACGGCCGGCGCCAGGACCTCACCCCGGCACTGGATACCGATGGTCTGGCGATCGCGCCGGACCGGTTTCGCCCGCTCAGCTACGACAACGTGCGCCAGCGCCGCAGCGCGTTCGGCAAGCTGGAATACGACGATGGCGACAGCCTGAAACTTGCGCTCAGCGCCGGCGTGTTCGAGCACAGCAACGACGAGCAGCGCCGTTCGCAGTGGATCAACCGCGTCGGCAATGCGGCGGTGACCGATGCCGACAGCGGCCGGTTCGCGCAGGGCAGCGCGCAGGTGGATGCCAACCGTTTCGACCAGACCCGCACGCTGCGTTACGCCCAGCTTGGCGGCAGCTTCCGGCTCAATCCCGAAGGCCATGTGGATCTGGTGCTCAACCGCGCCACCGGGCGCTATGTGCAGGACACCCGCGAAGACGTCTTTGCGGCGGCCGCGTCCGCGCGGCTGGGCTTTGGCTATGCGCTGGGCAGCAACACGCGGCCCACCATCACGCTGGCCGACCCGGCGTACTACGCCAACCCGGCCAACTATACGCAGTCGTACTTCCTGACCCGTACTGAGAAGAGCAGCACCGACACCACCACGGTCAAGCTGGATTACAGCCAGAACGCCGATGCCGACGCGCAAGGCTGGGGGCTGCGCACAGGACTGCAGTACCGCGATCTGCAACAGCGCTACAACCTGGACGAAGTGCGCCGCAATCCATCCGGGCGCGTGACGCTGGCCACTGTTGGTACCGATGACGCGCGTATCTGCCCGTTCGCCGATTTCAACTGCCTGCTGCTGATCGACCCCGGCAAGGTGGCCGCATTCGCTGCTGCCGCACCGGGCGCCTACGTGCTGGCCAACACCAACGCGCGCAACAGCGCGATCAGTGATTTCCGCATCGACGAGCGCAATGGCGCCGCCTACGCGATGGGTGTCTGGCATGGCGCACGCACTCAGGCCACGCTGGGCCTGCGCAACGAATACCTGCAGCGCACCGTGCTCAGCGCGGTGCCGCAGCCGCTGACCAGCACCAGCAACTACGTCCAGCAATCGGCCGACAGCGACCGCCGCTTCTTGCTGCCATCGGCGAACTTCGCCTGGGACATCACCCAGGCACTCAAGCTGCGTATGGCCGGCAGCCGCACGATTGGCTTGCCCACCTATGGCGACATCGGCCAGAACAGCAGCCCGGTGGTGGATGTCACCGGCTTCACCATCAACCGCAGCATCGCCAACCCGCAATTGCGCCCGCGCCGCTCGGACAACCTGGATCTGTCGCTGGAGTGGTACCCGGACCGCGACTCGCAACTGTCGGTGGCGCTGTTCCACAAGCGCATCGACGACGAGATCGTGCGCACCACCAGCACCGACACCCAGCGCGATCCCGGCGGGTTGAGCGGCACCTACCAGGTGACCACCACCCAGGCGATCAATGCCGGCACCGCGCAGGTGCAGGGCATCGAATTCACCGCCATCGACAGCCGCTTCGATTTTCTGCCCGGCGGTTGGTCCAACCTGGGCGCGATGCTCAACCTCACCGTGCTCGACCCGCGCACGGCCGAGATACAGATGGCCGATGGCAGCCAGCGCGGCTTGCCCGGGCTGATGGAATCGCCCAAGCGCAGCGCCAACGCGTCGCTGTTGTACGACGTGGGCCCGTTCAGTGCGCGCATCAGCGCCAACTACACCGGCGCGCAGCTGATTTCCGCAGCCACCGACAACCGCGTCAACGACCGCTATTACGACGCCATCACCAGCTACGACGCGCAGCTGGCCTGGCGCCTGAGTGCGCAGCTGCGGCTCACCCTGCAGGGCCGCAACCTCAGCAATGCGCGGCTCACCCGCGTGATCGGTGCAGAGCAACAACTCATGCGCGAGCAGCTCGACAACGGCCGTGCCTATTACCTTGGAGTGGACTATGCGTTTTGACCCGTCGCGTGCCGCTGCGCTGCTATGCGCACTGCTGACCCCGATCGGCGCTGCCGCCGGTGCAGAGACCAACGTGCCCGCTGCCAGCGTGCCGTTCGTGCCGATCGAAACCGTGGTCAGCGGCGACTGCTGGGGCCAGTGGCCGCAGGATGTGCTGGCGGCGGTGAGCCGCTGCAAACCGGCCGAAGGCAACCGCCTGGCGTTGCAGGTGCGCGATGACGCGCGCGGCCCGGCGCGGGTGGGGATGGATGCCACGCCGTGCACGGGCGCGCGCTGCGCCGGGCTGTTGCAGGTACTGCAGTTGGCGCCCACCCAGCGTTTGTTGCTGCGCGTGCCGCCGGCGCAACTGGACAACGTGCTGGCGGCGCTGGACCAGGCCCAGGCGCGTGCGCGCGTCACCATCGAGCCGCTGGTCGCGCCGGTGCCGGCACCCACCGCACCGCTCACGCTGGCACCGGGGGTGCGTTATTGGCGGCAGGCCATCGGCGGAGCGCAGCCGGTGATGCTGCACATCGCCCAGATCGACCTCACCACGCCGGGCCTGCAGCTGGTCGGCACCCCTGGCGACCGCAGCGACGGCGGCGAATTCCGCGCCACGCCCACTACCGCGTTCGTGCGCGATGGCGCGCTGACATTGGCGATCAATGCCGACTATTTCCTGCCCTTCGATGGCGGCCATCTGCTGGACAAGCCGTTCGTACCGGCCGCCGGCCAGGGCGTTACCGCCGAAGGCCTGGCCATCGAGGCCGGCCGCACCGATTCGGCGGCGGCCACCAGCGACCCCCGCGTCAACGCGGCGCTGTGCGTCAGCCAGCGCGACGCGGTGCGCATCGTGCGCGGCAGCTGCCCGGCCGGGTCGCGGCTGGGCGTGGGTGCAGGTCCCTTGCTGTTGCTCGATGGCAAGCGCCAACCGCGCGAAGCCAGCCGCGCCGCCTATTACGATGGCCCCGAACCGCGCAGCGCCGTGGGCCTGGACCGCAGCGGCCACACCCTGTGGATGGTGGTGGCCGACGGGCGCCAGCCCGGCTACAGCGCCGGCATGACACTGGACGCGCTCACCGCCGTGTTCGAGCAACTCGGCGCGCATGCGGCGATCAATCTCGATGGGGGCGGCTCCAGCACCCTGGCCGCACGCGTGGACGGCGACGTGCGCGCGCTCAATCGTCCCATCCACACCGGCATCCCGGGCCGCGAGCGCCCGGTGGCCAACCAGCTGGGCGTGCGCATCGCGCCTGCTGACTGAAAGCCACTGACAAAACCTGACAAGCGGGTGCCAGACAGGGGCCGCCTTTCTGGACGCGGCGTGGATGACGCGTCCACGCACGACTGCCCGCATCGTTCGCAGTTCCATGGTGAGACTTCGCCAAGCTTTTATCGGCCTCGGTGACGTGCCGGCCGGCACACCGTGGCCCCATCGCACCGGTCTGCCGATGCGGCTATACCCGTAAAGTAAGCGCGCGATGCGCTTGCCAGGCCACCCGTCTGCGCTATGCTGCGTCCGTCAGTATCGCTTGCATTCGCCAGTTCGTTGCCACAGCAATCTGTGGCAAGCCGCGCGGTGCAGCGGTCACCCTTACCGCGTCGAGCCAGCGGACACGGCGCAACGGAGGCGCGTGGGATGCCATCGCATTGTTTCATCCGGTTCTGCTGCATCGTGCTGCTGGCCATCACCGGCTGTTCGCCTGCCGCGCAATCGCGCTATGCGCCCGAGCGCAACTTCAGCGACCCCAAGGCCCTGGCGCTGGCGCTGGCGGCCGAGCAGGGCGATGCCGAGGAAGTGCGGCGGCTGATGAAGGTGGAGGGCGTGAACCCGGACACGATCTTCTCCAAGGATGGATATCCACTGCTGTTCTGGCCGATCTTCACCCACAGCCCGGCCGGGCTGAAGGCGATGCTGGACAATGGGGCTGATCCGAATGTGGCGCTGCCTTATCAAACGCTGGATCGAGGCGTTCGCAATAATCCGAATGCCATGGTGTGGGCAGCCGAGCAGGACGACCCGATCTATCTCAAAATGCTGCTGGATCATGGCGGTAATCCCAATACGCGTAATGCAAACAACGAGAGCCTGTTATTCCACGCGTTTATCAAGCAGAACAAATGGGACAACATAAAGCTTCTTGTCGAGCGCGGTGCGGACATAAACGCGGTTGCGGGAATGGGAAATAGCATTACGGCCGCCTATGCAATCCGCGGTGGCTTCGACTTCGTCTACTGGCTTCTGCAGCATGGTGCAGATCCAACCATCGAGTTCGCTTATGGCAACCCTGTCCATCTCAAAGACTCTGGAATAATTGAGGCCATCTTTTGGCATCCGGGCAATCCCAAGGACCCGCAGTGGCAGCGACAGTGCCAGCAATGGCTGTTGAAGCGGGGATATGAGCGCCCTCCATTGCCAGAAAATTATCGGAGTATGCGCAAGGCGTTCCACTTCCCCTCGGAAGAAAAAGAGATTCCGCTGCTTTGACCTTCATGCGCAAGGATTGATCGCATGCAAACGCCCACCCAGCCGGCACCGCAGCACCGAGGAGACGCAGCGCACACGAAATGCAGCGCAGGTCCTGCGCTGCAAGCGGCCAACTGGCTTACCATCCTGTCCCTATGCAATCAGCCGCAACGGAGGCGCGCGTGAAGCCATCGCATTGTTTCATCCGGTTCTGCTGTGTGGTGCTGCTGGCCATCACCGGCTGTTCGCCTGCCGCGCAATCGCGCTATGCGCCCGAGCGCAACTTCAGCGACCCCAAGGCCTTGGCACTGGCTTTGGCGGCCGAGCAGGGCGATGCCGAGGAAGTGCGGCGGCTGATGAAGGTGGAGGGTGTGAATCCGGACAGGATCTTCTCCAAGGATGGATATCCACTGTTGTTCTGGCCGATCTTCACCCACAACCCGACCGGGTTGAAGGCGATGCTGGAGAATGGGGCCGATCCGAATGCTGGGCAACTGCATCCTTTGCAGGAGACGACGCGGTTCAAGGGACGTTACCGCAACCGCGCAATGGTGTGGGCAGCCGAGCAAGATGATTCTGTTTACCTCAAGCTGCTGCTCGATCACGACGGGGATCCGAATACTTACAATTCAAATGGCGAGACACTGCTTTTCCACGCACTTATCAAGCAGGATAAGTGGTCGAACATCCAGTTGTTAGTGAAAAAGGGAGCCGACGTTAATGCATTGGCCGGAATGGGTGGAACCATTCTGGAGAATTACTCGGGGTCCGGCGGATTTGAGCGGGTTTTCTGGTTGTTGGAGCACGGGGCGGACCCGAGGATTGAGTATTCCGGGGATATTCCGTTAGCCAAAATGGATTCGCGTACAATTTCTTCCATATATTGGCATCCGGGAAACCCTCAGGATCCACGCTGGCAGAAAAAATGCCAGGAATGGCTGCTCGCGCGTGGATATGTGCGACCTGCGATGCCGGAGCACTACAAACGCATGCGCAAGGCGTTCCACTTCCCCTCGGAAGAAAAAGAGATTCCGCTGCTTTGACCTCCATGCGCAAGGATTGATCGCATGCAAACGCCAGATCTGCACAGACGACGCGAGCAACTGTTGAACGACCTGCGTGCCAGCGGCACAGCAGAGGCTGTATCGCGTGCTGCCGAGCTGCAACAGCTCTATCACGCGCATGAGATGGCTTCGCTTGCAGACGATGTCTACGATTCGGCCAAGGGACTCGGCCATTCTCCTGTTGGATGGATCCGTGGGAGCGAAAACATCGAGTTACTGCAAAGCCGTATTCCTGAGCTGCGCTCGCTTGGCTCGGATAGATTGAAAGACTACCTGAAGCCTGACGACTCGGGCTTCCGTGCCGAAATCTACATTCCCGATCCGGCAATCCTCGGGCCCGACTACAAGCCCACCGTGGTCTACAAAGGCTCAGCGGGAGAGGTCGCGACCGCCAATGGCCTGCGCGATACCAGTGCCGAAGATTTTCTGGCCAACAACTTCCCGCAGTCGGTTGGCATGCAGACCGACTACTACGACCGTGCCATGCGTTTGGCATCGCAATTAAAGTTGCAGAACGTCGACTTCGAAATTGCCGGCCATTCCCTGGGCGGCGGCATGGGCTCGGCAGGCTCTGCGGTGAGTGGCGTGCCGGCAACCACGTTCAACGCCGCAGGATTGCATCCGGCGACTGCGCAGCGTTTTGCCAAGAGCACACCCGGTGTACAGCTCTACGACACCGCCGACACCGTCGTGGCCTATCAAGTCCAGGGCGAAATGCTCAACAACGGCATCCAGGACAACATCCACCGGCTGGATGCGGCGCGGCGCCAGCAGCTGGCGGCGGTGATGGGCGACACCGCCACCCTGATGCGCAGCTTGCCGGAGGGGCAGGCCTTGCTCGACCAAGCGCTGACCCGCGATGTGCCGGTGAATGCACAGCCGGCGGTGCATGCGTTCGTGGACCGGCTGGCGCAGGGCGATACCGCCCAGCTGCTGCAGCAGCTGCCGCTGGCCGCCGGCCGCATCGAGCCGGTGTTGCCGGCCAAGATGCAGGGCCAGGATGGCGCGTTGGTGGACCGCGCGCAGGCGCTGACCTTGCAGGAGAGCCTGTACCTGGCTGGCCCGGCGTTGGGCGTGTTGCGGGCCGGCGCTGCCGGTGCGCAGATCGGACGTGGCCTGGGCGAACACAGCGCCGCGCTGGGGCGGGCGGGCGATGCGGCGCTGGATGCGGCCGGCGACGGCGCGGCGCGCGGCATGCAGATGGGGGGTGCGGCCGTGCGCCATGGCGGTAGCGCTACGGGCGCAGCACTCGAAGCCGGTGGCGACACGCTGGGCCGTGGCCTGGCCGCAGGCCGTGCGGTTGCCGGCGAGCTGGATGCCAGCGCGCAACGCTGGGCGTTGCAGGCCCAGGCGCAGGCGCAGGACACCGCCGCGGTCGCACTGCGCGGTGCCGCACGCTGGTTGCCCGATACCGCACAGGCCGCCCTGCTGGAGCAGGCCAAGGCATTGGAGCGCCAGGCCCAGGCGGACCGCCAGCAGGCCGAGCAGCACGCCGCGCGGCTGCGCGAAGATGGCGCGCGGCAGGCAGAGACCTTGATGCACACGGCCGCGGGCATGGCAACGGCCGCCGCGGATCAGGTGCGTACCGCGTCGGCGCTGCCGCAACAGGTGCTGGACGCTGTTGGCGGTCGCCTGAATCGCACCCTGGATGCCGGCGGCGATGCGCTCGCCGGCCTCACCGCGCATGCGCCCAGCGCCGGTGCGCTGGAAGGTGCGCTACTGGCCGCCGGTGCTGCCACCCAACTCCGGTTCACGCCCAGCACCCCGCACAATCTTGGCAATGTGGCGCAGACGGCTACCTTGTCGGTGCATGGCCAACGCTCGCTGCACGAGGCGCTGGAACGCCACCTGATGACCGAGACGGTGGTGCCGAGCCTGCAGGCGCGGATCGATGCGGAAGAACAGCAGGCCCGTCAGGTCCTGGGCCAGGGCCGCACGGCTGCGCAGCAGGATCCGCACGCGCCGACGGCGCTGCGGACCGGCGATGCGGACATCGACGCGATGCTGCAGGCGCTGCGCAATCACGACGAGGCGGGGGTATTCAAGGCGGCCGAGCGGATCCGGCATTCGCCCGAAGGGCAAGCGCTGCTGCAGGAGGGGCAGGCGTTGATGCAGCAGCGCGAGCAGGAGGCGGTGACCAACCAGGTGACCTGGACCCCGGCCGACATGCAGCCGGCCGATGTGCAGATGGCGCACGGGCCGGTACGCGTGATGAGCCTGATGCACCAGGGGCCGGCTATGGCCGCGGCCGATAGCGGTGGCGGTGATGGCGGAGGAGGGGGCGGCGGTGGTGGAGGCGGCGGTGGCGGGTAGGCACCGGTATGTGCGGCAAGGCGGATGCGCGTTGGCGATGCACGGTGACGGAGACGACGGATGCACCAAGAAGAGCTGAAGGACCTGGCCAGGGCGTTGGGCACGCTGGCTGCCACCATCGAAGCGCGCGACCAGCGCCAGCATGCGGCGCTGGAGCGGGACATGGCAGCGCTGCGCGCCCTGGCTGCGCGCAACGGCGATGACATCAATCGCCTGGTCGGCGGCGCGGTGCCGCAGCTGCAGCAGGCCTGGCAGCAGGCGCTCGATAGCAGTCTCGCGCCCGCCGCGCGCCGGTTGGATGCGGTGATCTCGCGCTCCGGCACGGCCTTGCAGGCGGTGGAAACCGCGCACGAAGCGCTGCGCAGGCGGTGGCTCACCCGTGCCTGGATCACCTGCGCCGGGTTGATCGTTGCGACGGTGCTGGCCTGTGCCTCGAGTGTGTACCTGCTGACCGAAGCGCGCCGGGACCTGACGCGCTACCGGCTCGATGCCAAGGTGCTGCAGGCGGTGGCCAACAGCGATGTCGTTCTATGTGGTGACCGCTTGTGCGCCAATGTCGATGCGCGCGGGCCACGCAGCGGCGAGCGCAGCCAATACCGGGTGGTCAAACCGCGTCCATGACGGAAGCCTTGAGCGTCGTGGATGGATGGACTGATCGGGCCATGGACGAGGGCGCGGTACCATTGGTGGTTTGAACCACGGTCCGCGCCATGAAGATTGCCTCCTGGAACGTCAACTCGCTCAACGTGCGCCTGCCGCACCTGCAACAGTGGCTGGCGGATTTTGCGCCGGACGTGGTGGGCATCCAGGAAACCAAGCTGGAAGACCACAAGTTCCCGGATGCGGCACTGGCCGCGCTGGGCTACCGCAGCGTGTTCTGCGGGCAGAAGACCTACAACGGCGTGGCAATCCTGTCGCGCTCGCCGGCGCTGGAGGTGCAGATGGGCATCCCCGGGTTCGATGACGTGCAGCAGCGCGTCATCGCCGCCACCGTCGATGGTGTGCGCATCATCAATCTGTATGTGGTCAACGGCCAGGACGTGGGCACCGACAAGTACGCCTACAAGCTGCGCTGGCTCGAGGCGGTGCACGACTGGATCGCGCAGGAGCTGCAGCGCCACCCGCAGCTGGTGGTGCTGGGCGACTTCAACATCGCCCCGGACGCGCGCGACGTGTACGAGCCGGAGGTGTGGAGCGACAACCACATCCTCACTTCCACCGCCGAGCGCGGCGCCCTGCACAAGCTGCTGGCGCTGGGCCTGCACGATGCTTTTCGCCTGCATCACGACGATGCCGGCCACTTCAGTTGGTGGGATTACCGCCAGGCCGCCTACCGCCGCAACCTGGGGCTGCGCATCGACCTGACGTTGGTGTCGGATGCGCTGCGCGCCCGCGCGGTGGAAGCGGGCATCGACCGCGAACCACGCACCTGGGAGCGCCCCAGCGACCACGCACCGGCGTGGGTGCGGTTGGCCGAGGCAGGCGCATGAGCGAGCGGCATTTGCGGCGCAGCACGCACAAGGTGGGCGATATCACGCTGGGCGCCGTGCATCGGTTGAATTGCCACTGCGGGGCGGTGCAGATCGATCTGGACCTGCCGCACGGCCTGGTGGATCCGCGCCGCTGCGATTGCTCGATGTGTCGCCGGCGCGGGGCCATCGTGGCCTCGGTGCCGCTGCAAGGCCTGCACGTGCGTCAAGGCGAGGACGTGTTGCGGCTGTACCAGTTCAACACGCATGCAGCCGCGCATTATTTCTGCGGGGTGTGCGGCATCTACACGCATCACCGCCGGCGTTCCAATCCCAACGAATACGGCTACAACGTCGGCTGCCTGGAGGGCGTCAACCCGTATGCGTTGAACATCACCGTGCCGGTGGAAGACGGCATCCATCACCCGGCCGATCGCGTCGCGCCGCAGTGAGCCCTTGGCCAGCTGAAACAACAACGCCCGGGCTTGCCCGGGCGTTGTGTTCACAGCCCTGCGATGGAATCAGCGCGCGCGACCGCGGGTAAACAGATTGACGATGGCCAGCAGGATGACCGCACCGATCAACGACCACACGAATGTCATGAGTGTGATGGCCTGGTTGATGCTGTTGCCAGACAGGAACCCGGCGATCATTGCACCCACGATGCCCACCACTACGTTGAGGATGATGCCCTGCTGCGCATCACGCCGCATGATGATGCTGGCCAGCCAACCCACGATCCCGCCGACGATCAACCAGATGATGATGCCCATGCCCCCACTCTCCTCGTTCGTTCGCACCGGAGCTGGTGCGTGGGCGCCATTCAACGCAGCCGGCCGTGAAACGCCTGTGCAGCGCGCTGAACGGCGCGGCCTGCGGTTCGGGTTGGTGCAGGCCACGTGATGGCGTCCGGCATGCAGCCAGCCGCGGAGCCGGACCACTGGCAATTCGGCACCACCCAGGTCTGGCGGCGTGCGCATCGGCACGGCGAACGCGGCGAGCCGCAGGCGCGCGAATTGCTGGGCAAGGCGTTGGGACTGGACCCGGCGCAGGTGCCGCTGCAGCGTGACGCGCGCGGGCGGCCGACCTTGCAGCCGGCCCTGCCCGAGTGGGACACCGGCTGGAGCCACAGTGGCGATCATCTGCTGGTAGGGCTGGGCCACGGCGTGCGGCTGGGCGTGGATCTGGAACGCATCCGCGAACGCCCCCGCTTGCTGGACATCGCGCAGCGGTTCTTCCACCCGGACGAAATCGCCTGGCTGACGGCGCTGCCCGCCGAGACGCAACAGCCGCTGTTCTTCCGCCTGTGGTGCGCCAAGGAAGCGCTGCTGAAGGCCCATGGCCACGGGCTGTCGTTCGGCCTGCACCGGTTGGCGTTTGCACCGGTTGCCTCCGGTGCGCTGCAGCTGCACTGGTGCGACCCGGCGCTGGGCGAGGCTGCGCACTGGCAGCTGCACGAATGGCTGGCCGCGCCCGACTGCCGCGCGGCGCTGGCCTGTTACCCGTTGGCGGTGTGAGGCGGCAATGCGCCATGCGGCAGGATCGGCTGGCGAAACTGCGCCACGCCATCGAGGTCGCGCAAGGTCACCGTGAGCACGCCGCTGTGGCCGTCGATCTCCACCTCGCCGAAGAACTGAAAGCCTGCCAACGGTGAGGTGTTCGGTGCCGGTGGCGCCTTCTGGAACACCACCGTGGGGCCGAAGGTGGCATCCAGTGCATTCGGCCCGAAACTGCCGGCATTGAGCGGGCCGGCGACAAATTCCCAGAACGGTTCGAACTGCTGAAACGCGGCCTGATCCGGGTGGTAGTAATGCGCCGCGCAGTAGTGCACGTCGGCAGTGAGCCAGAGTGTATTGCGGATGCGCGCGGTGCTGATGAAACGCAGCAATGCGGCGATCTCCTGCTCGCGGCCACGCGGCACGCCCTGGTCGCCATTGGCAATGGCTTCCCAGCGCGCACGTCCATCCGCATCCTGGCCGTCGGGGACCTGCAGCCCGATCGGCATGTCGGCGGCAATCACTTTCCATTGCGCGCGCGAGCCGGCCAGTTCGCGCTGCAGCCAGGCCAGCTGTTGCGGGCCGAGAAACGCGGCATCTGCGCCGGGCGTTGGTTGCAGGTTGTCGCTGTTGGCACCGCGATAACTACGCATGTCCAGCACGAACACATCCAGCAGCGGGCCATAGCTGATCTTGCGGTAGATGCGCCCATCGCCGTCGGCCCGCACGCCGCGCATCGGCGCGTATTCCAGGAAGGCCTTGCGTGCGCGCGCCGCCAGCACCTCGATATCGCGCACCTGGTAACGCGCATCCAGCTGCTTGTCGGGCGACCAGTTGTTGGTGGTTTCGTGGTCGTCCCATTGCCACACCTGCGCCACCTCGGCGTTGAAGCGGCGCAGATGGTCGTCGAGCAGGTTGTAGCGGTAATTGCCGCGAAATTCGTCCAGTGTTTCGGCCACCTTGCTCTTGGCGGCGGTGGTGAGATTGCGCCAGCGTTTGCCGTCTTCCACCGTGAGTTCGGCCGGGACCGGTCCATCGGCATAGATGGTGTCACCGCTGTGCAGGAAGAAGTCCGGGTTGCGTGCGCGCATCGCCGAATAGATGCGCATGCCACCGATGTCCGGATTGATGCCAAAGCCCTGGCCCACGGTGTCGCCGCTCCAGACAAAGCGCACATCGCGGCGTGTCTGCGGCGCACTGCGCAGATGCCCGTGCACCGGTGCGCTCAACACGCCGCTGTGTGCATCTTCGAAGCGCACCCGGTAGAAGATGTCCTGCCCCGGCGGCAGCGCGGCCAGGTCCACGCGTGCGGTGAAATCCTGCGTGGGCAGCGCCAGCGGGCCGTCGATCCGCCGTGCATGGCGCAGGCTCGGTCGCGTATCCCATTCCACCCGCAACCGCGCCGGGCGATCGCAGCGGCTCCACAGCATCGCGCGGCCCTCCTGCACATCGCCGCTTTGCACGCCATCGGTGATCAGCGGACGCCCGGAGGGCGCCGCCAATGTGCGTGTGGACCAACCGGCTGTGGCCGGCAACAGCAGGCCGGCACCCAGACCTTGCAGCAGGCGGCGGCGGGCGGGATCGGAGGCAGACATGGGCAGTCCTTCAGTCAGCGGCGGCTGCCTGCAGGTGTAGCGCGGCTGTTTGACCGCCGCGTGTCCGCGGGAGGGCACTGGTGGAAGTCGCGTGACCGGGATCACGCTGATCCGGACGGCCTGACGCGCGTCCCCCACCGAACGCGTCAGGCCGCGCCGGGGATGCGCCGCTGTGTCGCACCCGACACGGTATGAATCAGGGGCTGGCTGGCGTCGGTGTGCAACGTGCTCGTGTGCTGCTACAGCCGCTTCCCGCTTCCCGCTTCCCAATCCCCAATCCCCAATCCCCAATCCCGCCGCGCCACTGCCAGCTGCGATAATCGCGGCATGAACGATGCTGCGCTTCCCCCCGATGTCTCTGCCGCACTGGCCAACGGCCTGCAGGCCCAATCCCTGGATGCGGACTTTGCCGCGCCGCTGCTGCGTTACCTGACGCTGCTGGTGCGCTGGAACAAGACCTACAACCTCACCGCCGTGCGCGACCCGCGCGAGATGGTCACCCGCCATCTGCTCGATTCGCTGGCCATGCAGCCCTACATCGTCAGCGGCACGCTGGCCGATCTGGGCACCGGCCCCGGGCTGCCCGGCATCCCGCTGGCGATCACCCGCCCGCAGCTGCAGGTGACGCTGGTGGAAAGCAACGGCAAGAAGGCGCGTTTCATGCGCGAGGCGCTGCGGCACCTGGCGTTGGGCAATGCCCGCGTGGCCGAGGCGCGTGCCGAAGCCGTGGACGAACCGGCCGCCTACGACCATCTCACCGCCCGCGCGCTGGATACGCTGGCCGGCATCATCGCCGTCGGCGGGCATCTGCTGCGCCCGGGCGGCAGCCTGCTGGCGATGAAGGGCGTCTACCCGCACGAGGAAATCGCCGCATTGCCCGCCGGCTGGCGCGTGGGCGAGGTGCATCCGTTGCAGGTGCCCGGCCTGGACGGCGAGCGTCACCTGGTGGTGGTGCACAAGGACTGAGCTGGGGTAACCCCGCACGCTGCGCTGCATGAGATGAAGCAAGCCCAGCCGCAAGCCTGACGCACGCGTTGGGACTTCCGGCCCATGGCAGCCGGCCCGGTGCCTGCGATGATCGGAGGTTCGATTCGACCGCAGGTTGCCCGCACGTGACATCTCCCCTTGCCGCCGCACTTTCGTTCGCCCTGCTGGGCCTGTCCTTCAGCGCCGATGCCGCGCCACCGGTGGCAGCCAACGCGCCGGCCACGCTGCGCGCCGAAGCGCCAGCCGATGCGCGCTTCCGCGCCATCTACGAGAAAGAATGGGCATGGCGGCAGGCCGAGACCGGCCAGGCCGACGAAGACACCGACACCACCGGCGACAACACCCGCCTGCCCGACGTTGGCCCGGCCGCGCAGCAGGCGCGCCTGGCGGTCTGGGACGGCGTGCTCAAGCAGCTGGACGGCATCGACCCGGCCACGCTCTCCCCGGCCAACCAGGTCAACTACGCCATCTACCGCCCGCAGGTGGAAAACCTCGCCGCCGAAGTGCGCCTGCGCGCCTACGAGATGCCGTTCAATTCGGACAGCTCGTTCTGGTCCAACCTGGGCTTCATGGCGCAGCGGCCAATGAAGACCGCCGCCGAATACCGCGCCTACATCGCCCGCCTCAATGACGTGCCGCGCTATTTCGACCAGCAGGTCGCCAACATGCGCGCCGGCCTGGCCCGCGGCTTCAGCGTGCCGCGCGCGGTGCTGGACGGGCGCGATGGCTCCATCGCCACCGTGGCGCAAGTGAGCGACCCCACCGAGTCCACCTTCTACGCACCGTTCAAGCAGCTGCCCGCGCAGATCCCCGCCGCCGAGCAGGCGCAGCTGCGCGCGCAGGCCAAGGCGGCCGTGAGCGGCGCGGTGATCCCGGCGTACGCCAGGTTGCTGACTTTCTTCCGCAACGACTACGTGCCCAAGGCGCGCACCACCCTGGCCGCCGAAGCCATGCCCGACGGCAAGGCGTTTTATCGCCAGCAGATCCGCGAATACACCACGCTGGATCTCACCCCGGACCAGATCCACCAGATCGGCCTGGACGAGGTGGCGCGCATCCAGACCCAAATGAACGCAATCATCCAACAGGTTGGTTTCAAGGGCAGCTTTGCGCAGTTTTTGACCTTCCTGCGCACCGATCCGCAGTTCTATGCCAAGACTCCGCAGGAGTTGCTGGACCGCGCCGCGTGGATTTCCAAACGCGTGGACGGGCAGGTGGGCAAGTTCATCGGCACGCTGCCGCGCGGGCGCTTCACCATCAAGCCGGTGCCGGACGATATCGCCCCGTTCTGGACCGCCGGGCGCGGCGGCGCCACCACCTATTGGGTCAACACCTACAACCTGCCGTCGCGACCGCTGTACAACCTGCCCGCGCTCACCCTGCACGAATCTTCGCCCGGCCACTCGCTGCAAGGCTCACTAGCGCTGGAACAGGGCGAGCAGCCGGCCTTTCGCCGCGAAAACTACATCTCCGCCTATGGCGAAGGCTGGGCGCTGTACACCGAAAAACTCGGCCAGGAGATGGGCATCTACGAGACGCCGTACGAAGAGTTCGGCCGGCTCACTTATGAGATGTGGCGCGCCTGCCGGCTGGTGATCGACACCGGTGTGCATCACGACGGCTGGAGCCGCGACCAGGCGCTGGCCTACCTGCGCGACCACACCGCGCTGAGCGAGCACGAAGTCACCACCGAGGTGGACCGCTACATCTCCTGGCCGGCGCAGGCGCTGAGCTACAAGCTCGGCGAGATCGCCATCGTCAAACTGCGTGCCGAAGCCGAACAGGCGCTGGGCGAGCGCTTCGACATCAAGGCCTTCCACGACGTGGTACTGCGCCAGGGCTCGGTGACCTTGCCGGTGCTGGAACAGCAGGTGCGCGCCTTCATCGCGCAGAGCAAGGCCCGCCCGGCCGACCAGAAGCCGGCACCGACCACCGCGCCGTGATCGCCCGGGCCCGCAGCCACGCGGCGGCCTGCACAGGAAAGACGGCACCAGTGGCCCGCTCCACGTAGGAGCGGCCCTGGCCGCGAAGCCGTACCGATCCCCAACCGACGTCCACCCGTCAGGCGCACCCCGACACCGGCATCGGTGTTTCTACGCCTAAAGCGACAAGACACCCGCACTGCGATTGTGTAACCCCCCCGGCCTCTATACGCTGCGGGCATGTTGCTTCGCCGCGCCCGCCTGTTGCACCCGTTGCTGCGCCTGATGGCGCTGGCGGTGCTGATGATGGGCGTGCTGGTCGCGCCCATCGCCTGTGCGCTGGGCGACGTGCATGCCCTGGCGCATGACCAGGCACATCTGGACGACACCGCCGCGCATGGCCACGACGGTGCCGACGAAGCCGATGCGGGCGGCGACCAGGATGGCGCCGGCCTGCTGCATGCCCTGATGCACAGCGGCTATTGCCACGGGCACAGCCCGGCCCTGTTGTCGGCCGCAGCGTGGGGCCCGTTGCCGGCCAGCGCGCAGGCGCAGCCGGCGCCGCTGCCCAGCGTCTACCGGTCGCACCTGATCGAGACCCTGTTGCGTCCCCCGATCGCGGCGTGATGCATCGCCGGCAGCTGCCGGCCTGTCCATCGATCCCGATTCCGGAGACACCCTCATGTGGTTGCGACTGACGGCACTTGCCGTCTTCGCGGTCGTGCCGTGCGCCATGGCGCAGGACGTACCGCCCAAACCCGTGCTGACCCTGGACGACGCCATTGCGCGCGTTGCCCGGCAGCATCCCGATCTGCGCCTGGCCGATGGCCAGCGTGCGGTGCTCACCGCCGAAGCCGAACGCGACGCCCTGCGCCCGCCGTTGCGCCTGGGCGCCCAGGTCGAAAACGTGTTCGGCACCGGACCTGCGCGCGTGCTGGACCAGGCCGAACTCACCGTCACCCTGGCCGGCGTGCTGGAACGCGGCGGCAAGCTCGACGCGCGCCGCACCCTGGCCCAGGCACGCATCGACGCGCTGGCACCCCAACGCGCACTGGCGCGGCTGGACGTGTTGGCCGAAGTGGCGCGGCGCTATCTGGCCATCAGCCTGGCGGCGCAGCGGCAGACGGTGGCGCTGGAGACGCTGGCGCAACGGCAGCGCACCGTGCGGGCGGCGCGTCAGCGCCTGCAGGCCGGCGCATCGCCCGAATCGGTGGTGCTGACCGCGCAGGCGCTGCAGGCCCGGGCGGAACTGGAGCGCGATCGCGCGCAGCAGGAGTGGTTGGCCGCATGTCGGCAGCTGGCGGTGTTGTGGGGTGAACGCACGCCCGACTTCGCCGCAGTCACCGGCGACCCGCTGCAGCTGCCGGCGATTCCCGACTTCGACGTGCTGGCGCAGCTGCTCGATGCCACGCCCGAGCTGGCGCGCTTGAACAACGAACAGCGCGTGCGCGAGGCACGGGTGCGGCTGGCCCGCAGCCAGGCACGCCCGGATCTGGATTGGCAGGTGGGCGTGCGCCGCCTGCAGGGCAGCGATGCCACCGCGCTGGTCGGCGGCGTGTCGTTGGCGCTGGGCAGCGCGGCACGTGCGCGGCCGGAGATCCGCGCGGCCGAAGCGGAGCTGTCGTTGCTGGACATCGAACGGCAGTCGCAGGTGCTGGTGCTCTACACCACGCTGGCCGACGCGCACGGCCGCTACCGCGCCGCACAGCTGGAAGTCAGCCGCATGCGCGAGGACGTGCTGCCCGCACTCGCCCGCGCCGATGCTGCTGCCGAACGCGCCTACCGCGCCGGCGCCACCAGTTATCTGGACTGGGCGCAATTGCAGGCGCAGCACAACGACGCACGCCAGCAGCAACTGGCTGCCGCATCGGAGGCGCAGACCGCGCTGATCGAAATCCAGCGCCTGACCGGCCAGCCGTTTGTCGTGCCCGCGCAGGTGACGCCATGAGCCTGCACGTCTGGCACCTGCAGTGCCGCAGCAGGCTGATCGCACTGCTGCCTGCATGCATCACCACCGGTTGTCTTGCAGCAACGGCACGCCTGCGCGTGCTGCCACGCACACATCTGCAGACGCACACCTCGCGTACCAGCGCCACGCGCTGTTCTTCATCGCTTGCTGCCTCAGGCGCAGTGCGCGGCCACCTCACAGGATCTGTTTCCATGACCACGACTTCTTGGATCGCGCCGCTGTTGCTGGCGCTGCTGCTGGGCGGCTGCGGCCGTGACGGCGAAGACGCACACGCGCATGCCGGCGAAGCCGCAGAACACGGCGGCGAGGCGCACGCCGAGGAAGCCGCCAAAGGCAGCCATGGCGGGCGCCTGCTGAGCCAGGACGGCGACAGCGTCGAGCTGGCGATTGCCGAAGACGGCACCCCGCCCACCTACCAGGCCTGGCTCTACCGCGATGGCAAACCACTGCCGGCAACCGCCGGCAGTGTGGAGGTGCGGCTGACCCGTCTGGGCGGCGCCACCGAAGTGCACCGGCTCAGCGCACGCCCCGATGGCCGCCTGCTGGCCGACAGCGTGGTGGCCGAGCCGCATTCGTTCGATGTCGAGCTGCGTGCGACGGTGCAAGGCAAGGCGCATCGCTGGACCTATGAAAGTTACGAAGGCCGCACCACGATCACCGCGGCGATCGCCAAGGAAAGTGGCATTCGCGTGGCGCCGGTGGCCGCCGGCAGCATTGCCGACCAGCATGAAGTACAGGGCCTGTTGACGCCGGCCGAAGGCGGGCAGGCACAGGCCACCGCGCGCTTCCCCGGCCCGGTGCGCAGCCTGCGCGCCAACGTGGGCGACCAGGTGCGCGCCGGGCAGGTACTGGCCACGGTGGAGAGCAATCTGAGCCTGACCACCTACAGCGTGAGCGCGCCGATCAGCGGCACCGTGCTGGCACGCAACGCCAGCGTGGGCAGCAATGCCGGCGAAGGCCAGGCACTGTTCGAAATCGCCGACCTCTCCACCTTGTGGGTGGACCTGCACATCTTCGGCGCCGATGCCGGGCACATCACCGCCGGCGCGCCGGTCACCGTGACCCGCATCAGCGATGGTGTGGTGGCGCAGACCACGTTGGAGCGGGTATTGCCAGGCACGGCAACCGCCAGCCAGAGCACGGTGGCGCGCGCGGTGCTGCGCAATACCGATGGCCTGTGGCGGCCAGGGTCGGCAGTGAAGGCGCGGGTGACGGTGGCGCAGCAGCCGGCCAAGTTGGTGATGCCGGTGAGCGCGTTGCAGCAGTTCCGCGATTGGCAGGTGGTGTTCGTGCAGGTGGGCGAGACCTACGAGGTGCGGCCGTTGACGCTGGGTGCGCGCGATGCGCAGCACGTGGAGGTGCTGTCGGGGGTGGCGGCGGGGGATGTGGTGGTGGTGGAGCAGAGTTATCTGGTGAAGGCGGATATCGGGAAGTCGGGGGCGTCGCATGATCATTGATCGTTGCGTGTCTGCGGTGTCCTCCGCTGCGCTGGCATTTCAGTTGGGTTTGCCGGTGCTTCGTGACAGCTCAAACCATGGCGTGTGCGAGGTTGCGTGCTTCGCTAGCAATAACGAACGCGGTGTTCGGTCTTTTCGGACGGTGCAACGGCAGGGGCTTTCACGCCCTCTGGGGCGCGAGTCACTTTTCTTTGCTTGTGCAAAGAAACGTAACCAAAAGAAAGCACACCCCGCCTACGCGCCCTTCGGGTGCGCGGAGCCGGCGGGAATTTTCGGAAGGGACATCCTGTCCCTGCCGAAAACGTCGCGCATCCGTGCGCGCCGCCCCGGTGGGGTTTGCCCACCGTCTCCGCCGCTGCGGAAGGGGCCCCGGTACGGCAACGGCAAGATCGAAAGCAACAGCAACAGCAACAGCAACAGCCACAGCCACAGCCACAGCAGCAACAAGAACAGCAACACCAACAATAGCAATGCCAATTACAACGCTGATCACAAAGACGCTCGCTGCATCAGCGGTTGCTACGGTGATTGGGGCAGTGCTGGATTTTTTGGCGCGATAAGTCGCAGGCGTGCTGTTCGCGCAACCCCTGCGCCATGTACGCAGCACGTTTGTGGAGGTGCCCGCCATGCTCACTAAGATCATTCGGTTTGCGATCGCGCAGCGGTGGTTGATGCTGGCGTTGACGGGGGTGTTGATTGCGATCGGTGCGTGGAGTTTTTCGCGGTTGCCGATCGACGCCACGCCGGATATCACCAATGTGCAGGTGCAGGTCAATACGGCGGCGCCGGGATATTCGCCGTTGGAATCCGAGCAGCGGGTGACGTTTCCGTTGGAGACGGTGCTGGCGGGGCTGCCGGGCTTGGAGTCCACGCGGTCCTTGTCGCGCTACGGGTTGTCGCAGGTGACCGCGGTGTTTGCCGATGGCACCGATCTGTACTTTGCGCGGCAGCAGGTGGCCGAGCGGCTGCAGCAGGTGAAGTCGCAATTGCCGCCGGAGCTGGAGCCGCAATTGGGGCCGATCGCCACCGGCTTGGGCGAGATTTTCATGTACACGGTCGAAGCCAAGCCGAACGCGCGCAAGGCCGATGGCAGTGCGTGGACCGCGACCGATCTGCGCACCTTGCAGGATTGGGTGGTGCGCCCGCAGTTGCGTAACGTGCCTGGCGTGACCGAGGTCAACACCATCGGCGGGCATGCGCGGCAGATCCATATCACCCCGGATCCGGCGCGTCTGGTGGCATTGGGCTTCACCCTGGACGATGTGGCTCAGGCGGTGGAGGCCAACAACCGCAACGTTGGTGCCGGCTACATCGAACGCAGCGGGCAGCAGTTCCTGGTGCGGGTGCCTGGGCAGGTGGATGACATCGCGCAGATCGGCGCGATCGTGCTGGATCGGCGCGAAGGTGTGCCGATCCGGGTGCGCGATGTGGCCCAGGTGGGCGAAGGCCGCGAGCTGCGCAACGGTGCCGCCACGCAGGACGGAACCGAAGTGGTGCTGGGCACGGTGTTCATGCTGGTGGGCGCCAACAGCCGCACGGTGGCGCAGGCGGCTGCGCAGCGGCTGGAGTTGGCCAACGCCAGTCTTCCGGCCGGTGTGCGTGCGGTGCCGGTGTACGACCGCACCGCATTGGTGGACCGCACCATCGTCACCGTTGCCAAGAACCTGATCGAAGGCGCGTTGCTGGTGATCGTGGTGCTGTTCCTGATGCTGGGCAATGTGCGTGCAGCGCTGATCACCGCCGCGGTGATCCCGCTGGCGATGTTGTTCACCCTCACCGGCATGGTGCGCGGTGGGGTGTCGGGCAATCTGATGAGCCTGGGCGCGCTGGATTTCGGCCTGATCGTCGATGGCGCGGTGATCATCGTGGAGAACTGCCTGCGCCGTTTCGGCGAGGCGCAGGCACGGCTGGGCCGCGTGCTGGAACGTGACGAGCGCTTTGCCCTCACCGCCGAGGCCACCGCCGAGGTGATCCGCCCCAGCCTGTTCGGTGTGGGCATCATCGCGGCGGTGTATCTGCCGGTGTTCGCGCTCACCGGTATCGAGGGCAAGATGTTCCACCCGATGGCAGTCACCGTGGTGCTCGCGCTCACCGGCGCGATGCTGCTGTCGCTGACCTTCGTGCCGGCGGCCATCGCCTTGTTGCTCGGCGGCAAGGTGGCCGAGCACGAAAATCGCGCCATGCGCTGGGCACGCGGGGTGTATGCGCCGCTGCTGGATCGCGTGTTGCGGCATGCGCGCTGGGTCGGCATTGGTGCGCTGACCACGGTGGTGTTGTGTGCGGCGCTGGCCACGCGGCTGGGCAGCGAATTCATCCCGAACCTGGACGAGGGCGACATCGCCCTGCATGCCATGCGCATTCCCGGCACCAGCCTGGAGCAGGCGATCAGCATGCAGGCCACGCTGGAGCGGCGCATCAAGCAGTTCCCTGAAGTGGCGCACGTGTTCGGCAAGCTGGGCACGGCGGAAGTGGCCACCGACCCGATGCCGCCATCGGTGGCCGATACGTTCTTGATCATGCATCCCCGCGAGCAATGGCCGGATCCGCGCAAGCCCAAGGCGCAGTTGGTGGCCGAGATCGAAGCGGCGGTGCGGCAATTGCCCGGCAACAACTACGAGTTCACCCAGCCGATCCAGATGCGCATGAACGAGCTGATTTCCGGCGTGCGGGCGGACGTGGCGATCAAGCTGTACGGCGATGACCTGGACACGCTGGTGACGGTGGGCCGGCGGATCGAGGCCATCGCCCGCAGCGTGCCCGGGGCGGCGGATGTCGGCCTGGAGCAATCCACCGGGCTGCCGATGCTGGCCGTGGTGCCCGATCGCGATGCGTTGGCCGGCTACGGCCTCAATCCCGGCGTGGTGCAGGACACCGTGGCCGCGGCGGTGGGCGGGCAACCGGCCGGGCAATTGTTCGACGGCGACCGCCGCTTCGACATTGTGGTGCGCCTGCCGGAAGCCTTGCGCCAGGACCCGACCGCGCTGGCCGACCTGCCGATTCCGCTGCAGGGCGATGGCGAGCGCAACGATGCCGACGAATCCAGCCGCGCGGCCGGGTGGCGCAGCGGTGCGCCGACCACGGTGCCGTTGCGCGAGGTGGCCAGGATCGAGAGCGTGCTCGGGCCGAACCAGATCAATCGCGAAGACGGCAAGCGGCGCATCGTCATCACCGCCAATGTGCGCGACCGCGATCTGGGCAGTTTCGTGGCCGAGGTGCAGCAGCGTGTGCAGGCCGAGGTGGCACTGCCGACCGGTTACTGGATCGGCTACGGCGGCACCTTCGAGCAGCTGATTTCCGCCGGCCAGCGGCTGGCCTGGGTGGTGCCGGCCACGCTGCTGCTGATCTTCGCGCTGCTGTACTGGTCGTTCGGTTCGTTGCGCGATGCGGTGGTGGTGTTCAGCGGCGTGCCGCTGGCGCTGACCGGCGGGGTGGTGGCGCTGGCGCTGCGCGGGTTGTCGTTGTCGATCTCGGCCGGGGTGGGCTTCATCGCGCTATCGGGCGTGGCGGTGCTCAACGGCCTGGTCATGATCGCCTTCATCCGCGGCCTGCGCGATGCGGGCATGCCACTGGAGCAGGCCCTGCGCGAAGGCGCGTTGGCGCGCTTGCGGCCGGTGCTGATGACCGCACTGGTGGCGGCGCTGGGCTTCGTGCCGATGGCCTTCAACGTCGGCGCCGGTGCGGAAGTGCAGCGCCCGCTGGCTACGGTGGTGATCGGCGGCATCGTCTCCTCGACCCTGCTTACCTTGCTGGTGTTGCCGGTGCTGTACCGCTGGCTGCACCGCGAGCGCGCCCCACGCACCTCAGCGATGACGGCGCAGCAGCACGGGGGCACGCCATGAGCGCGCCCTGTTGCGGATGCGGAAAAACCTTGGACGTGGCGGCGATGCACGCGCGTCAGCGGCGCGTGCTGTGGTGGGTGTTGGCAATCAATGCCGGCAGCTTTGCGCTGATGCTGGCCGGTGCGCTGCACAGCGGCGCGGCATCATTGCTGTCCGGGAGCCTGGACAACCTGGGCGATGCGCTGACCTATGCGCTGAGTCTGGCGGTGGTGGGCGCCAGCATGGCGGCCAAGGCGCGCGTGGCCTTGCTCAAGGCCGGCTTGATCTTGCTGGCGGCGCTGGCCGTGGCGGCGGAGATCGGCTGGAAGCTGGCCCATCCGCAGGTGCCGCTGTTTCAGAGCATGGGCCTGGTGGCCGCGGCGAACTTCCTCGCCAACCTGGTGTGCCTGCGCCTGCTGTGGCCGTACCGCGATGGCGACATCAATCTGGCCTCGGCATGGGCGTGTTCGCGCAACGATGTCTACGAAGGTGTCGCGGTGCTTGCTGCCAGTGGGGCGGTCTGGGCGTTGGGCAGTGGCTGGCCGGATCTGCTGATCGCGGTCGGCTTGCTGGTCGTGTTTCTACGGTCTGCCTGGCAGGTGGCCCGGCGCGCCTGGGCCGAGCTGGGCACCGCCGGGTAGCACTCCCTCGGGTGCTGCAGACGCATCGCTGTACGACAGGCGCGCGCGAGCTGGTCCAGTTCGCGCGTGCCACTCCGCATGCAGTCCCGTGCCCCGCGCCCCCGGCAGCCGGGCGTAGCCATCCGGTGGAGCGCCCTAACTGCTTGCGGCACAAGGAAATGCCGTGCATAATGCGCGGCTCGCTGTGCCCGGATCGCTCCGGACGGCGGCACCCAACGCGATGGGGTGCCGGCCTGCTCCCAGCGTAAGTACTTGATTCCCAACGTTGCGTGGCAGCCAAGCGCTGTCGGGGCCGCCGTTTTCCTGGCTAAGGAAGACACCAAACTTTATCGAGGTGCGCAATGTCCCGCGTATGCCAAGTGTCCGGCAAGCGTGTGCAGACGGGTAACAACGTCTCCCACGCAAACAACAGAACCCGTCGTCGTTTCCTGCCCAACCTGCACGAGCGCCGCTTCTGGGTCGCCAGCGAAAACCGCTGGGTCAAGCTCCGTGTTTCCGCGCATGCGTTGCGCACCATCGACAAGAACGGGATTGATGCCGTTCTGAAAGAGCTGCGTGCGCGCGGCGAAAAGGTCTGAGGAGTAAGCAGTCATGGCAAAAGGCAAGCGTGACAAGATTCGTATGATTTCCTCGGCCGCTACCGGCCACTTCTACACCACGGATAAGAACAAGAAAAACACTCCGGGGAAGATGGAAATGATGAAGTACGACCCGGTCGTGCGTAAGCACGTCATGTACAAGGAAGGCAAGATCAAGTAATCCACCGATTACGTGATCTGCTTCCAACAAAAACCCCGCCGAGAGGCGGGGTTTTTGCGTTTGTGGAGGGTTGCGGGGTTTGATCGCAACAATGGTTTAAATCCGCATACTTCCTGGGCCACTACGCCTCGGCGGACTACATCCCCTCTCCTGCGGGAGAGGGGTGAGGGTGCGGGGCGAAGCCACTTGCAGTGGCTGGAGTGCCAGAGGCTTCGCACGTACCCTCATCCGCCCCTGCGGGGCACCTTCTCCCGATGGGAGAAGGGAACACCTACAGCCCACGCGCACGCAGTTGCGCATCCAGACGCGGGCAGACCCGCCTGGCGTTCTGGGCCACTACACCTCGGCGGACTACATCCCCTCTCCTGCGGGAGAGGGGTGAGGGTACGGGGCGGAGCCACTTGCAGTGGCTGGAGTGCCAGAGGCTTCGCACGTACCCTCATCCGCCCCTGCGGGGCACCTTCTCCCGATGGGAGAAGGGAACACCGCTACAGCCCACGTGCACGCAGTTGCGCATCCAGGCGCGGGTAGACCCGCCTGGCGTTCTGGGCCACTACACTGCGGCGGACTACATCCCCTCTCCTGCGGGAAAGGGGTAGGGGTGAGGGTACGGGGCGGAGCCATTCGCAGTGGCTGGAGTGCCAGAGGCTTCGCACGTACCCTCATCCGCCCCTGCGGGGCACCTTCTCCCGATGGGAGAAGGGAACACCTACAGCCCACGCGCACGCAGTTGCGCATCCAGACGCGGGCAGACCCGCCTGGCGTTCTGGGCCACTACACCGCGGCGGATTGCATCCCCTCTCCTGCGGGAGAGGGGTAGGGGTGAGGGTGCGGGGCGAAGCCGCTCGCAGTGGTTGGAGTGCCAGAGGCTTCGCACGTACCCTCATCCGCCCCTGCGGGGCACCTTCTCCCGATGGGAGAAGGGAACACCGCGACAGCCCACGCGCACGCAGTTGCGCATCCAGACGCGGGTAGACCCGCCTGGCGTTCTGGGCCACTACACCGCGGCGGACTACATCCCCTCTCCTGCGGGAAAGGGGTAGGGGTGAGGGTACGGGGCGAAGCCACTCGCAGTGGTTGGAGTGCCAGAGGCTTCGCACGTACCCTCATCCGCCCCTGCGGGGCACCTTCTCCCGATGGGAGAAGGGAACACCGCTACAGCCCACGCGCACGCAGTTGCGCATCCAGGCGCGGGTAGACCCGCCGCGCGTTGCCTTCGAACACCTTGCGCTTGTCTGCATCGGAGATGGTCAGCGCATCGATGTAGCGCTTGGTGTCGTCGAAGTAATGCCCGGTCTGCGGGTCGATGCCGCGCACCGCGCCCACCATTTCCGAGCCGAACAGGATGTTGTCGATGTCGATCACTTCGAACAGCAGGTCGATGCCCGGCTGGTGATACACGCAGGTATCGAAGAACACATTGCGCATCACATGCGTGGCCAGCGGCGGTTTGCCCAGCATGTCGGCCAGCCCGCGAAAGCGCCCCCAGTGGTAAGGCACCGCGCCGCCGCCATGCGGAATGATGAAGCGCAAGCTCGGGAAGTCGCGGAACAGATCGCCTTCCAGGAACTGCATGAAGGCGGTGGTGTCGGCGTTGAGGTAGTGCGCACCGGTGGCGTGGAAGTTGGCATTGCAGCTGCCGGACACATGCACCATCGCCGGCACGTCCAGCTCCACCATTTTCTCGAAGAACGGGTACCAGGCACGGTCGGTGAGCGGTACGCCGTTCCAGTGCCCGCCCGACGGGTCGGGATTGAGATTGCAGCCGACAAAGCCTAGTTCGTTGACGCAGCGTTCCAGCTCGGCGATGGAGTGGCTGATCGGAACGCCCGGCGACTGCGGCAGCTGGCAGACACCGATGAAGGTGTGCGGATACAACTGCACCACGCGCGCGATCAGGTCATTGCAGCGCTGCGTCCAGACCTGGCTCACCGCTTCGTTGCCGATGTGGTGGGCCATGGTGCTGGCGCGTGGCGAAAAAATGGTCATGTCCGCGCCACGCTCGCGCAGCAATCGCAATTGGTGCTGTTCGATGCTCTCGCGCAGGGCGTCGTCGGAAATGTGCGGGTATTGCGGGGCCGGTTGCTGCGGGTCGTCGTGATGGGCGATCTGCGCCTTGCGGAACGCATCGTGGGCAGCAGGTGCGGTGGTGTAGTGGCCGTGGCAGTCGATGATCATCGGGTCGTCTGATATGAGGGAACGTGCGCATCGCGCGGTTGCTTGCAGCCGCTGCAGCCGGGCGCGCGGGATCGGCAGGTGCCTACATACGCGCGTTTACGCAGGCGGTAGCCGCTGCAGGCGGCACATCGCGCAGACGGTGCCGCCTGAGCTGCCGAGTGCACCGGCACCGGCAGCTGCATCAAGCCCCCGGCCGTGCCGTCATCGGCCGGCATGAATGGCATGGGCCGCTGACTAGCCAAACAGCACCCCATCGAACAGTTTGCGGGCGGTGCGCACGACAGCGGCGCGCACCACGTTGCCGTGCGCGTCCAGTGCAATGAGGCAGCTGCTGGCGCCGCTGGGGTGTTCGATCTCCAGCTGCTGCGTGGTGCCGCCCGGCAGCTGTGCCAGCGCGTGCGCCGGCGTGCCGGGCAGCAGGCAGGCGGTGGCCACGGTGACCGCACCCAGCACGCCAATGGAGGCATGGCAGCGATGCGGAATGAACGAGCGCACCGTGATCGCGCCGCCGTTGTGTGGGGCGGAGACCAGCATCAATTTCGGTACCGTGGCGGTGTCCACATCGCCCAGCCGCATCAGCGGCCCGGCCTGCAGGCGCAGGGTTTCCAGGCGCGCCTTGAGCGCGACATCGGCATCGAGCGTGGCGCGGTCTTCGTCGCCGCGGATGCCCACATCGCTGGCACGCAGTACCACGCAGGGCATGCCGTTATCGATCAGCGTGACCGCAATGCCGTCCAGCAGGTCCACCGGGTTGCCGGTGGGCAGCAGCGCGCCGCAGCTGGAACCGGCGATCTCGGCAAAGGCCAGCGCGATGGGCGCGGCGGTGCCGGGCACGCCATCGATCCGGGTGTCGCCGGCGTAGGTCACCTGGCCGCCCGGCGTGCACACGGTGGCGGTGGCCACGGTGCCGGTGTTGCGCATGAAGATGCGCACCGCAGTCTGGCCGTCCTGTGCGGGCAGCAGGCCGCGCTCCAGCGCGAACGGCCCCACGCCGGCCAGCAGGTTGCCGCAGTTCTGCGCGTCGCTGACCTGCGCCTGGTCCACCGAGACCTGCAGGAACAGGTAGTCCACATCGGCATCCTCGCGCGCGGAGCGGCTTACCACGGCCACCTTGGAGGTGAGCGGGTCGGCGCCGCCCATGCCATCGATCTGGCGCGGGTCCGGCGAGCCGTAGGCGCGCAGCAGGAAGGCGTCGCGCGCGGCGGTGTCGGCCGGCAGGTCCGCAGCCAGGAAGAACCCGCCCTTGGAGGTGCCGCCGCGCATCCACATCGCGCGCACGCCCTCAGACATAGCGCAGGCCCTTCGCGGCCAGGCGCTCACGCATGGCGTAGATGTCCAGGCCCAGTTCGCCGCGCGCCAGCCGCTCGCGCTTGATCAATTCGCGCGCTTCGCGTGCCTGGGCCTCGGCCAGGACCGCCGGGGCTTGGGCGCTTGGCACCACGCAGACGCCGTCGTCGTCGGCCACCACCACATCGCCTGGCTGGATCAGCTGCCCGGCGCAGACCAGCGGCACGTTCACCGCCCCCAGGGTCTCCTTGATGGTGCCCTGCGCGCAGATGGCGCGGCTCCACACCGGGAAGCCCATGGCGGTGAGGTCGCGCACGTCGCGCACGCCGGCGTCGATGATCAGCCCACGGCAGCCGCGCGCCTGCGCCGAGGTCGCGAGCAGGTCGCCGAAATAGCCGTCGCAGCACTCGCTGGTGGGCGCGACCACCAACAGGTCGCCATCGCGCAGTTGCTCGATCGCCACATGCATCATCCAGTTGTCGCCCGGCGGGACCGACACCGTGACGGCGGTACCGGCGATGCGGCAGCCGGCATAGATCGGCCGCAGCCGGTGATGCAGCAGCCCGCTGCGGCCCATGGCTTCGTGCACGGTGGCCACGCCCGCCTGCGCCAACCCTTGCACGACCGCGACCGGGGCACGCGCGATGTCGGTGACGACCTTGCTCATCCATCCATCCTCGTTAGCAATGCGCCGAGTCTGTTGGTGGAGCGCCTGCTGGCTCAAGATCAATTTAAGGTATGTCTATTGGTTCTGCTTATAGTTAGAGCATGTCGACACCCTTCGAAATCAACCTGCGCCACCTGTATGCCATGCATGTGGTGGCCGAAGCGGGCAGCGTCAGCGCCGCCGCGCCACAGGTGAACCTGTCGCAGCCGGCGCTCACCCAGGCCATCGCGCGGCTGGAACAGCAACTGGGCGTGCGGCTGTTCGACCGCCACCCCGGCGGCATGGCCGGCACCGAGGCCACGCGCCTGCTGGCACCGCGGGTGGTGCGCGCATTGGCGCATCTGGGGCGCGGGCTGCGGGTGGCGCGGCGCGCGCTGCGGCTGCCAGCCCGCCCGGGCCTGGAGCGGCGGGTGTCGCTGGGGCAGCTGCAGGCACTGGTGGCGGTGGACGTGGCCGGCAGCTATTCGCTGGCGGCGGTGCGCACCGGGGTCTCGCAGCCGGCCATCTACCGCGCGGTGCAGACGCTGGCCGATGTGGTCGAAGTGCCGTTGATCGTGCGCCGCGGCAAGAGCGTGCACGCCACGCCGGTGGCGCTGCGGCTGCTGCGGCAGGTGCGGCTCGCCCTGGCGGAGTTGGGCGCCGGGCTGGACGAGGTGGCCGCGCTGCGCTCCCAGCACGCCGGGCGGGTGACGGTGGGGGTGATGCCACTTGCCCGTGCGGTATTGCTGCCGCGTACATTGGCGCGCTTCGCACGCAGCCACCCCGGCGCCATCGTCAGCGTGGTCGAAGGGCCGTATCCCGAGTTGCTGGCGCAGCTGCGCGAGGGCGGGCTGGACCTGTTGATCGGCGCGTTGCGCGAGCCGTTGCCCGTGCACGACGTGGTGCAGGACGCGCTATTCGACGATGCGGCGGTGATCGTGGCGCGCAGCGGGCATCCGCTGGCCGGGCAGGCCTACGCCTTCGCGCAGTTGCTGGACTACCCATGGGTGGTGGCGGCCACGGGCACGCCGCTGCGCGCGCGCTGGGAGCGCATGTTCCGCGACCAGCAACTGGAGCCGCCGCCGCCGCGCATCGAATGCGGGTCGGTGCTGGTCATCCGCGGGCTACTGCTGGAAGACGAGTGGCTGACCGTGATGTCGCGCGACCAGTTCCTGTTCGAGCAACGCGCCGGGCTGCTGTGCGAGATCGGCCTGGCGGTGCCGCAGCTGCGCCGGCAGATTGGCCTGACCACACGCGCTGATTGGCACCCCACCCGCGCGCAGTCGGCCTTCGTGCAGACCGTGCGCCAGGTGTGCGCCGACCGCGCGCTGCCGGCCGATACTGCGGCCGGGCCATTCCGGCATTGCGCGGCGGCGTCCGGGCCGTTGCGTTTATGCGCGGCCCGGTCAGAATCGGGCTCCCCTTGACGAGACCCGATGCCGATGCTGCCTGACTGGTTGCAAGGGACCTGGCTGCTGGCGCTGGACTGGGCGATCCGCCTGGCCGCGCTGCTGTGGATCCCCACCCGCACCACGCCTGGGGCGGCGCGCAGCTGGTTGCTGCTGATCGGCTTCGTGCCGGTGGTGGGCCTGCCGCTGTACCTGTTGTTCGGCCACCCGTGGCTATCGCGGCAGCGCGTACAACGCCAGGCCACGGCCTCGCAGGTGATCCGTGAGCAGCAGCTGCCATTGCACGCCTTGCGCTGGACCCCGCAGCCGGACACCAGCAGCGCCGAGGTGGTGCCGTTGATCGAGCGGCAGGGCGATTTCATGCCCACGCTGGGCAATGCGGTGGAACTGTTGGACGACTACGAGGCCTCGCTGCAGGCGTTGATTACCGCGATCGACCAGGCGCAGGAACGTGTGCATCTGCTGTATTACCTGATGTTCGACGATGCGGTGGGCGAGGCGGTGGTGGCTGCGCTGGAACGCGCCTGCGCACGCGGCGTGCGCTGCCGCTTGCTGCTGGATGCCATGGGCGCCAAGCGTGGCCTGCGCCGTTATCGCCAGCGCCTGCAGGCCAGTGGCGTGGAGGTGCTGGCCTTGCTGCCCGGCGGGCTGCGCTGGCGCCGCAGCGGGCGCATGGACCTGCGCAACCACCGCAAGATTGCGGTGATCGACAACCAGGTCGGCTTTGTCGGCTCGCAGAACCTGGCCGCACCCGGCTTCATCGCCGGCGCGCCCAATCGCGAACTGGTCGCGCGCGTACGCGGGCCGGTGGTCAACCACCTGGAAGCGGTGTTCGCCAGCGACTGGTTCACCGAAACCGGGCAGCGCCTGGACGTGTGGCCGGACGCACCGGTGTACGACGACAACATCGCCACCCAGTTGCTGCCCAGCGGGCCGGCGTATCCGTTCGAGAACGCGCGCGATGCAATCAACGCAGTGATCCATCTGGCGCGCCGCAAGGTGGTGCTGGTCACGCCGTATTTCGTGCCGGACGAAGCCATGCTCAGTGCGCTGCGCATTGCCGGGATGTCTGGCGTGGACGTGCAGTTGATCCTGTCCGAACACAACAACCAGCGGCTGGCGGCGTGGGCGCAGGAGGCCTATTTCGAAGAGTTGCTGCGCTGTGGAGTGAAGATTGCGCTGTACCGGCCGCACTTTCTGCATGCCAAGCATCTGAGCGTGGATGAAGACATTGCGTTGGTGGGCTCGATCAACCTGGACATCCGCTCGTTCGCGCTCAATGCCGAGATCGGCATGCTCTGCTACGACCGCAACGTGGTGCTACGCCTGCGCGAGATCGAGCAGGATTACCTGGCGCAGTCGCAGCCGGTGGACATCGCGCAGTGGCGCCGCCGCCCGGCCTGGCGGCGAAGCCGCGAAGGCATCGCACGCCTGGCGGATGCATTGATGTAGCGGGCGGCTGGATGGCTGTCGCGCGGTGAGGCCTGGCATTGAAGCGTCGGGCAGCATGGTGGCCTGATTCGCACAGCGTTGGCGTAGTGCATGCACGCACGCTGCTGCCACGGGTGATAGAGCGCGGCGCACCCACAGCGTGGCGCCGGCCGGTACCGGCCTGGGTGCTGCGTGCAGTCCCACCGCGTGGGGCTGCGGACATCACCCGGCAGTCAGCTGCCGCGCAGCGAATCCAGCACCTCACATGTCGGTTGCCGCCGCACCCGTGGTCATGGGCCCGACGCGGCCATCGCCTACAATTGCGGCATGAACGAACAGCGTGTACCCGGCGATGCAGCGATCGCCATCGTCGGTGGTGGCGCGTCCGGCGTGCTGGTGGCGTTGCAGCTGCTGCGCCAGGCCACCGCGCCGCTGCAGATCGTCATGATCGAGCCCAGCGCGGCATTGGGCGAAGGCGTGGCCTACGCCACGGCGCGGCCCGAGCATCTGCTCAATGTGCCGGCCGCGCGGATGAGCGCGCTGGCCGAGTTGCCAGGCGATTTTGTCGCCTACCTGCAGGCCACGCAGGCCTGCCCGGCGCTGGACGCGGCGCAACTGCCGCAGCAGTTCGTGGGCCGCTGCCTATATGCCCCGTACCTGCGTGCTCGGTTGCAAGAGGCCTGCGCGCGCAGCCCCGCCACACTCACTGTCTGCAGCGCTCGCGTACGCGACCTGCAGCCAAACGCCGCAGGCGCGCTGCTGCATTTGGATGACGGCCAGCACCTGCAGGCTGCCAGCGTGATCCTGGCGGTGGGCAATGCATTGCGGCCGCTGCCATTGCGCGGCGCCGCCGGCCTGGCGCCCGGCCAGCGAGTGGAAGCCTGGGACACGCCCTCAGTGGCGCAGATCCCGCAGGACGCGGCGGTGTGCATCATTGGCTCGGGGTTGAGCATGGCCGACAGCGTGGTCACCCTGGCCGCGCAGCAGCACCGCGGCGCGGTGCACGTGGTCTCGCGGCACGGCTTGCTGCCGCTGCCGCACGCACACGCCACGCCGGCACCGTTCGACCCGCAACCGCTGCTGGCACTGCCCCTGCGCGCGCGCATGCGCGCATTGCGCCGGCATGCGCGCGACGCGGCCGCGCAGGGCCTGCCCTGGCAGAGCGTGATGGAGCGCATCCGCCCGTTGAGCCAGGCGCTATGGCAGACGCTGTCGGCCGCCGACCAGCGCCGCTTCTTGCGGCATGTGGTGCGCTATTGGGATGTGCACCGCCACCGCATCGCCGCGCCGGTGCATGCGCACCTGCAGGCAATGCAGGCGCGCGGGCAATTGCAACTGCATCGCGCGCGGCTGGATGTGGCGTACCAGGCCGGCGCCTGTGTGCGGGTGAGCGCCAGCGCCGGCGCCGGGCATGCGCTGCAGCTGGATGTGCAGACGCTGATCAACGCCACCGGCGTGGAAATGCGCGTGCAGGCCATGCGCAACGGCCTGCTGCAGCAGCTGCTGGGCCAGGGCATCGCCACGCCCGGCCCGCATGGCATCGGCGTGGACACCGCGTCCAATAGCGCGCTGCTCGATGCCGATGGCCGCCCCAATCCACGCCTGCGGGTGATCGGCAGCCTGCGCATCGGCTCGCTCTGGGAAAGCCTGGCGGTACCGGAACTGCGTGAGCAGGCAACGGCGATTGCGCGGGATGTGCTGGTATTGCTTGGGCGGTGAGGAGCGTTGTTCCCTTCTCCCGCCGGGAGAAGGTGCCCCGAAGGGGCGGATGAGGGTCCGAGCGAAGCTTTCGTGTTACCCACCACTCGTAGTGGCTTCGCCCCGTACCCTCACCCCAACCCCTCTCCCGTAGGAGAGGGGCTTTGTTCCCTTCTCCCATCGGGAGAAGGTGCCCCGAAGGAGCGGATGAGGGTCCGAGCGAAGCCTCGCATCCCAAACCCCTTCATCCCAATCTCAGCCGCAGCGACGCCACAACCGGTAAAATGCCCGGGTGGATGTCTCTCATTTGCTCGATCATTTAAACCCCGCCCAGCGCGAGGCCGTTTCCGCGCCGCCGGGGCATTACCTTGTGCTGGCCGGCGCCGGCTCCGGCAAGACGCGCGTGCTGATCCATCGCATTGCCTGGCTCAATGAAGTCCAGGGCGTGCCAAACCACGGCATCTTCGCGGTGACCTTCACCAACAAGGCCGCCGGCGAAATGCGCCACCGCACCGACCTGCAACTGCGCAACGGCAGCCGCGGGATGTGGATCGGCACCTTCCATGGGCTGGCCCATCGCCTGCTGCGCCTGCACTGGCAGGACGCGCGGCTGCCGGAAGGCTTCCAGGTTATGGACAGCGACGACCAGCTACGGCTGGTCAAGCGCGTGGTGCAGTCGCTGGAGCTGGACGAGACCAAGTATCCGCCCAAGCAGATGGGCTGGTGGATCAACGAGCAGAAGGACGAAGGCCGCCGCCCGCAACACATCCAGCCCGAGCCCAACGACGACTGGACCGAGGTGCGCCGGCAGGTGTACGCCGCCTACCAGGAACGCTGCGACCGCTCCGGGCTGCTGGATTTCGCCGAGCTGCTGCTGCGCGCGCACGAATTACTGCGCGACACCCCGGCCTTGCTGGCGCATTACCGCGCGCGCTTCCGCGAAATTCTGGTCGACGAGTTCCAGGACACCAACGCCATCCAGTACGCCTTCGTGCGCGTGCTTGCCGGCGAGAGCGGCCACGTATTCGTGGTGGGCGACGACGACCAGGCCATCTACGGCTGGCGCGGTGCCAAGGTCGAGAACGTGCAGCGCTTCCTCAAGGATTTCCCCGGTGCGCAGACGGTGCGGCTGGAGCAGAACTACCGGTCCAGCGCCAATATTCTGGGCGCGGCCAATGCGGTGATCGCGCATAACCCCGACCGCATCGGCAAGCAGTTGTGGACCGATTCCGGCGATGGCGACCCGATCGATCTGTACGCGGCCTACAACGAAGTCGACGAGGCCCGCTATGTAGTCGAGCGCGCGCGCCAGTGGGTGCGCGATGGCGGCAGCTATGGCGAAGTGGCGGTGCTCTATCGCAGCAATGCGCAATCGCGCGCGCTGGAAGAAGCACTGATTGCCGAACAACTGCCGTACCGCGTGTATGGCGGCATGCGCTTTTTCGAACGCGCCGAAATCAAGGACGCGCTGGCGTACCTGCGCATGCTCACCAACCGCAGCGACGATGCGGCGTTCGAGCGCGCGGTCAACACGCCCACGCGTGGCATTGGCGATCGCACCCTGGATGAAGTGCGCCGGCTGGCACGCGCCAATGCGCTGTCGCTGTGGGAAGCGGCAATGCTGTGCACGCAGGAAAATACTCTTGCGGCGCGTGCACGCAATGCGCTGGCTACGTTCCTGAGCCTGGTCGGCCAGCTGCAGGCCGAAACCGGCGAGATGGACCTGGCCGAGCGCATCGACCATGTGCTGATGCGCTCGGGCCTGCGCGAGCATTGGGCCAAGGAAAGCCGCGGCGGGCTGGATTCGGAATCGCGCACCGAGAACCTGGACGAACTGGTCTCGGTGGCCTCGCGCTTCACCCGCCCGGACGATGAAGACAGCCAGGGCATGACCGAACTGGTGGCCTTCCTCGCCTACGCCTCGCTGGAAGCCGGCGAAGGCCAGGCGCAGGCCGGCGAAGAAGGCGTGCAGCTGATGACGTTGCACTCGGCCAAGGGCCTGGAATTTCCGATCGTGTTCCTGGTCGGGCTGGAAGACGGCCTGTTCCCCAGCGCACGCTCGCTGGAAGAAAGCGGCCGGCTCGAAGAAGAACGCCGCCTGGCCTACGTGGGTATCACCCGCGCGCGCCAGAAGCTGGTGCTGTGCTACGCCGAATCGCGGCGCATCCACGGCCAGGACAACTACAACGTGCCGTCGCGCTTTCTGCGCGAGATCCCGCGCGACCTGCTGCATGAAGTGCGGCCCAAGGTGCAGGTCTCGCGCACCGCCTCGCTGGGCGCCGCACGCGGCGGCCCGGTACATGCCGTGGTGGACGCCGCGCCGATCAAGCTCGGCGCCAATGTCGAACACCCCAAGTTCGGTGGCGGCGTGGTTGTCGACTACGAAGGCGCCGGCGCGCATGCACGCGTGCAGGTGCAATTCGATGAAGTGGGCGCCAAGTGGCTGGTGATGGCGTACGCGAATCTGACGGTGGTGTAGGCGAGCCCTTACCAGCGCCAATCCTGTCGCCCGGGTGAAGCTATCAGGGCAAGCTGGCGCTTATCGGTAGGGCGGAAAGGCTGGCTGATGTCGGAGCTCACCAAGCCCGCCGAGATTGCTTCATCGCTTGACGACCAGCCTTATGGGAGATGGCATTGCATCGACTTTGGTGCCGTACGCCGACATTTCCCAGCTGAAGGTGGAGTTGATTCGCTTACCTCCTATGGTGAGCGTCGACTTGTCCGCGAGCACAACTAGTGCAAATGGTGGCACTCCCTGGCCGCCACCCGGGTAAATCAACCGCAATACTCTGCGTTTGGTATCGAAGGTTTTTACCTCGAAGTCGTTCTGCAATGGGACGCCCTTGCAGTCGCCCGGCGCGTAGAAATGGATGCTGGCGATAACAGGGCGGCCGTCGTTGCCGACTTCAAATGTCATTGCGTAGCCGCCGCCTTCGAAGGAAAGGCTTGAGGTGGCGTAAGCGGGTGCGCTGCAGCAGATCGCAAGCAGCGCGGCCAGGCAAACGTAAAAACGTTTTTCATGGGGTCATCCTTGAGAGCGCACAGCGTGGAACGGCACTGTCGGAGCGAGTATTACTTATGCCGCCGCCGCGTCACAACGCATCTGCATCTGACGATGCGAATATTGCGGCTTCTGCGCGCCCTTAACAGCCGCCTGGCAATTGCTCGCCACCTTCCTTGGCGCTACTAGGGCCGAGCCAGTGATCTCTCACTGGTTCTATACGGCACAGGCAACGAGTCAGGTCAGAAGATCCAGACAGCCAAACGCGGTGGTGCGCTGCTCGATGCATTCGCCACAGCTTTCGTGACAAGCTGCGGTCGAACCGACTTTATGAAGGCACACAGCCCGATGTGCACCGAAAAAAGAAGATGCTCGCAGGCGAGCTGTACAACGCGGCCGATGACGAACTGCAGGCCGATCAGGCTGCCGCCGCCGCGTGGATGGCGCGTTACAACGCCGCTGCGCAACAGCCCGCTGCGCAGCGCCATGCCTTGCTGGTCGAACGTCTGGCCGAGGTGGGCGCGGGTGCAGTGATTCGCCCGCCGTTCCATTGCGACTATGGCTACAACATCCGTTTGGGTGCGGGGGTTTTTCTCAACTTCAATTGCGTGATTCTGGATGTGTGCGAGGTCAGCATCGGCGATGGCACGCAGATCGGCCCGGCGGTGCAGTTCTACGCGGCCGACCATCCGCGCGATGCGACCGATCGTGCCAGCGGGCTGGAGTTTGGCCGCCCGATTCATGTGGGACGTAATGTGTGGATCGGCGGCGGTGCGATCATTCTGCCGGGCGTGCGCATTGGCGACGATGCGTTGATCGGGGCCGGTGCGGTGGTCACCCGCGATGTGCCGGCAGGCGCCACTGCGGTGGGGAATCCTGCGCGTGTGCGCATGGCGCGCACCGATCCGCAGGCGACGCCGACCGATTGACCGCGTTTCCCGCTGCATTGATCTGTCTCAAGGCGATAGTTGCGCTGCGCTGTCACGCTGATTTCCGCCGGTGGATGTGCCGGCATTCCAGGAGGCCACCATGTACAAACGTATCCTGATCGCCATCGATGCGTCCGAGCTGTCCCACCGCGGGTTGTTTCAGGGTCTGGAACTGGCCAAGGCCACTGGCGCCAAGGTCGATATCGTCACCGTCTCCGAGCCGTGGGCGATGGGCATGTACGACGCGATGGGTTGGAGCGTGGGGTACGAAGCCAGCCCGGACTATCGCAAGGAGCGCGAAGCGGCTGCGGAAAAGATCCTGCGCCCGGCTGTGGAGTTGGCGATCGCTGCGAACCTCAAGGCGACCGCGCGGCACGTGCTTGACCGTTTTGCGGCCGAGGGCATTGTGCAGACCGCCGAGGAGTGCAAGAGCGACCTGATCGTGATGACCTCGCACGGCCGCCGCGGCATGAGCCGCGTATTGCTCGGCAGCCAGACGGTGGAAGTGCTCACACACAGCACGATTCCGGTGCTGGTGATTCGTTGAGATCGGGGTTGATGCGTTGATGCGAGCGCGATGATCAATCGAGTCCAGGCTAGTCGTGCAGAACGTTTGTAGGAGCGCCCTTGGGCGCGATGGGCATTACCGGGAAGGCCTCATCGCGCGCAAGCGCGCTCCTACGCAGGGCGTGCAGCTCGTTATTCGCCTGAGGTAACTCGGCAACAGCCGCGCTCAGCAGCATGCGCAGCGTGATGCGTGCGGATCACCGTAGGAGCGCCCTTGGGCGCGATGGGCATTACCGGGAAGGCTCATCGCGCGCAAGCGCGCTCCTACGCAGGTGTGTGCAGTTGGTCATTCGTCTGAGGTAGCTCGGCAGCAGCGCGCTCACCGGCACGCGCAGCGTGATGCATGCGGATCATTGTAGGAGCGCCCAAGGCGCAGCCGCGACGTGCGTATCGCCAGCAAGCTCGGCGCCGCCTGGCTGCGGCTGCGCGGGCTGCCTGGCTGGGCAGACGCCCTGGCGCTGATCCACGGCCTGCTCGGCCAGCACTGGGACAGCGTGCACCCGCAACTGGATGCCGACGACGACAACGACCCCACCGCGCGGGTCAACGCGCTGGTGGGCCTGAGCGACCCGATGGGCCTGCTTGGCGCATTGCGCACCACCGCCTTCGTGCAGTCGCCGCGGCTGGGCCGCTTCAGCCTGCGCGACCTGCGCGCCGCCAACGGCAGCCTCAAGCTGGCCGAAGGGCAGGCCGTGCCCAGCCTGGCCGAGATCGAGGCCTGCTGCCTGGATTGCCCGCTCGACACGCTGGCGGCCTCGGCCAAGGCGATTACCGACGCCGCCGCCACCGCACGGGCGATCGATGCCTGGCTCACCGAACAGCTCGGCACCGCCGCGCCGGACCTGCGTCCGCTGCTGGCCGACCTGCGCGATCTGGAGCGCTTCGTGCTGCCGCACTGGCAGGCGCGGCAAGGCAGCACGGGAGAGGCCGCCGACAGCACCGAGCATTCAGGCGATGACGGTGCCACCGCTGCGGGTAGCCCGACGCGTCGCACCGGGGAATCGCCGGCCCGGACGATGTCATGCGGCGGCTGGAGGAGATCTGCGCCTATTACGCCCGCAACGAACCGTCCAGCCCGGTGCCGATGTTGTTGCGGCGCGCGCAGCGACTGGTTGGCTGCGACGTCCTGGCGCTGATGAAGGAACTGGCGCCAGGCGGGATCGATGAACTGCAACGCGTCACCGGCCCGCTGGAGAACAGCTGACAACGCGCTCACCGCTATCAGCTGCCGCAGGGCGACAGCAGCGGCGCTACCAGCCGCTCGCCGGGCGCTGCAGGATTGCCGGATCCGCTCGCCCAGCAAGCCTGCTTCAGTGCTTCGTCGCACCGAAACCTGCGGGCCCGTTTGGCCCGCAGCATCTACACCACGCACGACGCCTTCAGGACTCACCAAACAAGCACCGGGCGACGCAATCGCTGAGCTCTTCGCCTAGCGAATCCCCAATCCCGAATTCCCAATCACCGCTCCCCAATCACCAGCTATACAACTGCCAATACGTCTTGTTGACCTTGTCACGCTCGGCGTCGGTATGGCCGTCATGGTCACGGTCGTACAGGAAGTACGGCGCGCCACGTGCGGGGGTCACGCGCACCATTTCCAGCTGCCCGTTGACGCGGTATTCGTCGACCTTGTCGCCGTTGCCCATGGTCTTGCTGGTGACATCCGCGTTGGCCGGCACATCGCCGCCGCCACCGGTGGTGGCGCAGCCGCCGAGCAGCAGCAGCGGCAACAGCAAAAGACTTGCTCTCTTCATCGTGATGGTCCGTGTGAGGTCGTCACCGAGTATGCGCTGGCCGGGTGTGGCGTGGGCGTGCAGCGTAGAATTACGGCATGAGCAGATTAGTCCTGATCGACGGGTCCAGTTACCTGTATCGCGCGTTCCACGCGCTTCCGCCGCTGACCAATGCCCAGGGCGAGCCCACCGGTGCGTTGTTCGGCGTGGTCAACATGCTGCGCGCCACCTTGAAGGAACGCCCGGCCTATGTGGCGTTCGTGGTGGATGCGCCCGGCAAGACATTTCGTGATGACTTGTATGCCGACTACAAGGCCAATCGCCCGTCGATGCCCGACGACCTGCGTGCACAGGTGCAGCCGATGTGCGACATCGTGCATGCGCTGGGCATCGACATCCTGCGCATCGACGGTGTGGAAGCGGACGATGTGATCGGCACGCTGGCGCTGCAAGGCGCCAGCGACGGCTTGGCCGTCACCATCTCCACCGGCGACAAGGACTTCGCGCAGCTGGTGCGCCCGGGCGTGGAACTGGTCAACACCATGAGCGGCAGCCGCATGGATTCGGACGAGGCGGTGATCGCCAAATTCGGCGTGCGCCCGAACCAGATCGTCGACCTGCTGGCGCTGATGGGCGACACCGTCGACAACGTGCCCGGCGTGGAAAAGTGCGGCCCCAAGACCGCCGCCAAATGGCTGGCCGAATACGACTCGCTCGACGGCGTGATCGCCAATGCCGACAAGATCAAGGGCAAGATCGGCGAGAACCTGCGCGCCGCCTTGCCGCGGCTGCCGCTCAATCGCGAGCTGGTCACCATCAAGACCGACGTGGTGCTGGCCAGCGGTCCGCGCGCGCTGGACCTGCGCGAACCCAACGCCGAAGCGCTGGCGGTGCTGTACGCGCGCTACGGCTTCACCCAGGCGCTGCGCGAACTCGGCGGCGCCGCCGCCGAGGCCGGCGGGCTGACCGCACCGATGGCGGTGGCGCGCACCGAGCCTGGCCGCGCACGCGGCACCGGCTTCGTGTCGGCGCCGGCTGCCGCTCCGGTGGAGCTGGACCCGGCGCTGTCGGCGCCCGGCCAGTACGAGACCATCCTCACCCAGGCGCAGCTCGACAGCTGGATCGCGCGGCTGCGCGCGGCCGGGCAGTTCGCCTTCGATACCGAAACCGACAGCCTGGACGCGCTGCAGGCCAACCTGATCGGCCTCAGCGTCGCCGCCGAGCCCGGCCAGGCCGCCTACCTGCCGTTCGGCCACGATTTCCCCGGCGCACCGGCCCAGCTCGACCGCACGCAGGCGCTGGCGCAGCTGGCGCCGCTGCTGACCGACCCGGCGGTGCGCAAGCTCGGCCAGCACGGCAAGTACGACCTGCACGTGATGCGCCGCCACGGCATCGCCCTGGCCGGCTACGCCGACGACACCCTGCTGGAGAGCTTCGTGCTCAACTCCGGCAGTGCCCGCCACGACATGGACAGCCTGGCCAAGCGTTACCTGGGCTACGACACCGTCAAGTACGAAGACATCTGCGGCAAGGGCGCCAAGCAGATCAAGTTCGCCCAGGTCAGCCTGGAAGACGCCACCCGCTACGCCGCCGAAGACGCCGACATCACCCTGCGCCTGCACCAGGTGCTGGGCAAGCGCCTGGCCGCCGAGCCGGCGCTGGAGAGTGTCTACCGCGACATCGAAATGCCGCTGGTGGGCGTGCTGGAGCGCATCGAGGCCAACGGCGTGTGCGTGGACGCAGCCGAGCTGCGCCGCCAGAGCGCGGACCTGTCCAAGCGCATGCTCGCCGCCCAGCAGAAGGCCACCGAACTGGCCGGGCGCACCTTCAACCTGGACTCGCCCAAACAGCTGCAGGCGCTGCTGTTCGACGAGCTCAAGCTGCCCGCCGTGGTCAAGACGCCCAAGGGCCAGCCCTCGACCAACGAAGAAGCCCTGGAAGCCATCGCCGACCAGCACGAGCTGCCGCGGGTGATCCTGGACTACCGCAGCCTGGCCAAACTGCGCAGCACCTACACCGACAAGCTGCCGGAGATGATCCACCCGCAGTCCGGGCGCGTGCACACCAGCTACCACCAGGCCGGCGCGGCCACCGGGCGGTTGTCTTCGTCCGACCCCAACCTGCAGAACATCCCGATCCGCACCGAAGACGGCCGCCGCATCCGCCGCGCCTTTGTCGCCCCGGCCGGACGCAAGCTGATCGCCTGCGACTACTCGCAGATCGAGCTGCGCATCATGGCCCACCTGTCCGGCGACCCCGGCCTGGTCGGCGCATTCGAATCCGGCGCCGACGTGCACCGTGCCACCGCCGCCGAAGTGTTCGGCCGCACCATCGATACGGTCAGCGGGGATGAGCGCCGCGCCGCCAAGGCGATCAACTTCGGCCTGATGTACGGCATGAGTGCGTTCGGCCTGGCCCGCCAGCTCGGCATCGGCCGTGGCGAGGCGCAGGACTACATCGCGCTGTACTTCAGCCGTTACCCGGGCGTGCGTGACTTCATGGAAACCACCCGGCAGCAGGCCCGCGACAAGGGCTACGTGGAAACCGTGTTCGGCCGCCGGCTGTATCTGGACTTCATCAACGCCGGCAGCCAGGGCCAACGCGCCGGCGCCGAGCGCGCGGCCATCAACGCGCCGATGCAGGGCACCGCCGCCGACATCATCAAGCGCGCCATGGTCAGCGTGGATGGCTGGATTGCCGATCACGCGCAGCGCGCCCTGATGATCCTGCAGGTGCACGACGAACTGGTGTTCGAGGCCGACGCCGACTTCGTCGACACGCTGCTGGCCGAGGTCACCGCGCGCATGTCTGCGGCCGCCAGCCTGCGCGTGCCGCTGGTGGTCGATTCGGGCGTGGGCGATAACTGGGACGAGGCGCATTGATGGCGCAGCGCATGCCTCGTATGCTGAATACGCAGATCAGAATATTCAGAAACTCGCACCGCGCCGCAGCACTGAATAACCGCTAAATTCTACAAATTCTTAACGGCGATCTTCACGATCCATCAATGTAGAAAATGGTGTTATATCCCTCGACGGGCGCAACGCCTGTCGGCAGATCTCTCCCATCCCCTGGAGCAGATCTCGGAGCGGAAACTCCTCCCCAAGTTTCCGTTCCCTGGCCCCGCCGACCTCCCCCTGGTCTGCGGGGCTTTTTATTGCCCGCGATTTCTCATGCTGGCCATGTATGCCGCAGTGCTACAGCGGTGAATCGGACTCAGCGCCTACAGCGTAGCGGCAGTGGCGGATGGCACTCTTCAGCGCTTTTACTGAGCGTGCTGACAGCCACAATGCACGCGTCACTGCGTGCAGCGCAACATAACCAGTTCATCGAACGACGGGGCGACTGGTTTCGTCCGCAATCACAAATTTAAATAGGGCCGATTTAATCCGTGAATCAACACTGTGTTTCATCGGTGACGCGTTTGGACATTCAGCCGAGCCAATCGCGCGGAATCAAATAATCGGCCAGACGTGCCTCGGCGCTTCCTGGTTGCGGCTGGAATCCATATTCCCAGCGCACCTGCGGCGGCAGGCTCATCAGGATGCTCTCGGCGCGGCCACCGCTCTGCAGCCCGAACAGGGTGCCGCGGTCGTAGACCAGGTTGAACTCCACGTAGCGGCCACGCCGGTACAGCTGGAAGGCGCGCTCAGCCTCGCCGTAGGGCGTGTCCTTGCGGCGTTCGACGATTGGCAGGTAGGCGTCCAGGAAACCGTCACCGACCGCGCGCTGGTAGGCGAAGTCGCGTTCGAAGTCCTGGCCCAGGTCGTCGAAGAACAGCCCGCCCACGCCGCGGGTCTCGTTGCGGTGGCGCAGGAAGAAGTACTCGTCGCACCAGCGCTTGTGCGCGGCGTAGCGTTCCTCGCCAAACGGCGCGCACAGCGCCTGTGCGGTGCGGTGCCAGTGCATGACGTCTTCGTCGACCGGGTAGAACGGGGTCAGGTCGAAGCCGCCGCCGAACCAGGCCGCCACCATTTCGCCATCGCGCTCGGCGCGGAAGTAGCGCACGTTGGCGTGTGTGGTCGGGATGTGCGGATTGTGCGGGTGGAACACCAGCGACACCCCGCAGGCGCGCCAGGTGGCGCCGGCCAGCTCGGGCCGATGCGCGCTGGCCGAGGGCGGCAGCCGCGCGCCGGACACGTCGGAGAAGCCGATGCCGGCCTGCTCAAACACCGCACCGTCGCGCAGGATGCGGGTGCGCCCACCGCCGCCTTCCGCGCGCTGCCACAGGTCCTCGGCAAACCGCGCCTTGCCATCGATGGCTTCCACGGCGGCGCAGATGCGGTCCTGCAGATCGGTCAGATAGTCACGTACACGGTCGAATTCGTTCATGCCTCGATTCTAAGCGGTGCACCGCGCTGCGTGCATTTCGCACCCGCGCCAAGGTGTCGCGTGCGACGCGGTGGGTCGTCTGGTCGTTCGCGTGCAGGGCCGCCAGGTTGTCGCCACCACGCCGATCCACCGTGGAGGTGCAGAGCCATCACTGCGTGCAGGGGCTTGGGGCGGCAGGGCGGTCGCGAAGGCGTTTTCCAGGCTGGATCGGCGCCGTGCCCCGCAGGCAGTGCGGGCGCCACGCACGCGAGGTCTCTTCGATTGAAGACAACCGCTCCCAGCCGTGATTCCAGGCGAACGATCAGCCCCGTGGCGAGGCCGCAAACTCCGCGCGCACCGCAGGCGCGCACAGCCGCCACGCCAGGGCGCACTGAAACAGCGCGATCACCAGCGCACCGATGCCGGTCAGCAGCAGCGCCATCAGTCGCGTGGTCTGCAGGCGCGCCTGCATCTGCGGCCACTCCGGGCTGTGCAGGATGTCGGCCGGCAGCATCGACTGCAGGCCATCGAACAGCGGCCCTATCAGGGCCAAGCCAGCGAAATTAAGCAATCCGGTGACCACCAGCACCAGCACGAAGCCGATCCGCGCCCACTCGCGCCGCTGCAGCAAGGCCCAGCTCATCCAGGCGAAGGCCACCGACAGCACCATGCCCAGCACCGACAAGCTCACCGCATGGTCGATCAGCCATTGCCAGGAAGCGGGCATGCGCATTCCCGGGGGCAGTGGCAGCGTGGTGGAGCCGGGCACCAGCCCGATCAGCAGGATCTGCAGCAGGTTGGTCAGCGCGCTGGCCACGCCCAGCAGCAGCGACACCCACGCCATTGGCGTGACGAACCCGCCGCGCGTTGCCGGTGACCGCGTGCGGTTCATTGCAGTGAGGCGACGTGCGCGGCCACTGCCGCCTGGCCCGGTGCATCCAGCGCCGGCTGCATCTGCAGATACCAGTCGGCCAGCGCATCGGCGGGCAGGCAGACGCGCAACAGTGGTGTGCTGCGCTCCAGAAACGTTTCGAAGAACGGCAGCCCGCGGACGAACAGGAAATGCCCATCGGTGATCGACATGCCGGCATACGCTTCGCGCAGCCATTCCAGGTGCGGCAATGCATGCTCGCCGTGGCCGGCCTGGGTCAGCGCGCTGAGGAAATTGGTACGCGCGGTGGCCGGCGAGGTGGCGCGTTCCTGCTCGTTCAACTGGTCGAACTTCATCAGCCAGGCTTCGCCACGGTCGATCTCGTTGCACATCACCGAGGTGGTGGCAAGTTGCAGCGCGTTGTGCGCGCTCTGCTCCACCTCGAACAACGCCAGCCAATGCGGAAACGCTTCGTGGTACCGGCCCAGGGCGCTCAGCGAGATCGCGCACAGGCGGTGCGCATCGGCACCGACGTCCAGATGCGCCACGGCGGCGTTGTACGCACCGACGTGATCGCCCTGCTGGAACAGCGCCAGCGCGGGTTGCAGCTGTGGATCGATGTCGGCAGCGGGATCTGCATCCGCGGCGGGCGCCGCTTGCGCTGCAGCGGGCGGCGGTGTCGCCGGGGTCTTGCGTCCAAACAAACGGTCCCACAGGCCCATCGCGATCCCTTCTACGCGCCGATTGAGGAATGGATGGCGCCGCGCGGCCGGTGGCGCACCGGTCATGCAGCGGACCGGCGCACGAGGCGCATACACGCATGCCTGCTGCCGATCCTGCACCAAGCTTAATGCGTGACACGTAGGGTGGGGTGAGTGCGTTGCAGCGTCACTGCCGTGCGCGCACACGTGGTCGGCATACACCACTCCGATCATGGGTCGACGCAGCGCTGGCAGCCGATCTGGCCTGTTCCTCTTAGCCGCAGCATTCCGCCGTAGGAGCGCACCTGGACGCGACGGGGCATTACCGGGAACTCCCATCGCGCCCAGGTGCGCTCCTACGGGTGATTCGTGTCACTCGGACGCTCTGCACAAGCACGCCGATGAGAAAAGACCCCACACATGCCATTTCCCGCGAACCAAGCGCCCGGGTGTCCGATCTGGCGGATTCCTCTCAGCCGCAGCATTCCGTCGTAGGAGCGCACCGGGCGCGATGGGGCTTTACCGAGAAGTCCCATCGCGCCCAGGTGCGCTTGTACATACGGTCGCGTCACTCGGACCCTCTGGCAAGCACGCTGATGCCCCCACGCACGCGGTTATCTGCGAATCAAACGCGCTGGCGCTCGCACTGTGTAACCGCACCAGCGTGGAGGGCGGCGAACGCAATGCCGGCATTACCTCCACGCCATGGCGATACACGACGCATCGCCCTGACAGGACCGCTGCCGTTACGGCTTCACCTGTTCGTTGAACAGCTTGAGGATGCGCTTGTACTCATCCAGCCACGAATCGGCCCGCGTGAAGCCGTGGCGCTCCAGCGGATACGGCGCCACCTGCCAGTTTTCCTTGTGCAGCTCGACCAGCTTCTGGGTCATGTCGACCGAGTCCTTGAAGAACACGTTGTCGTCGATCATGCCGTGCGCAATCAACAGATGGTCGCGCAAGCCGTCGGCATAGTTGATCGGCGAGGAGGTCTTGTAGGCCTGCGGGTCGAGGTCGGGCGTGTTGAGGATGTTGGAGGTGTACTCGTGGTTGTACTGCATCCAGTCGCCGACCGGCCGCAGCGCGGCGCCGGCCTTGAACGTGCCCGGGCTGCGGAACAGGGCCATGTAGGTCATGAAACCGCCGTAGGAGCCACCGTAGATGCCGGCACGCGTACGATCGCCCTGCTTGGTGTCGACCAGCCAGTGCAGGCCGTCCAGATAGTCTTCCAGTTCCGGATGGCCCATGTTGCGATAGATCGCGGTGCGCCAGTCGCGGCCGTAACCTTCGGAGGCGCGGTAGTCCAGATCCAGCACGATGTAGCCCTGCTGCACCAGCAGGTTATGGAACATCTGCTCGCGGAAATACGGCGTGTAGCGCGCCGACACGTTCTGCAGGTAGCCGGCGCCGTGCACGAACATCACGATGGGGTACTGCTTGCCGGGCTCGGGATGCTGCGGGCCGTAGTACTTGCCCCACACCGTTCCGGCGCCGTGCGTTGAAGGCACCTGCACGTATTGCGGCGCGATCCACGGCTGCGCCTTGAAGGCAGCGGTGCGCGTGTCGGTGAGCACCGTGGCCTGGCCGCCAGCGGCCGGCACCACCGCCAACTGCGGGGGCAGGTAGCTGCCGGAATAACGCACCAGCACCTGCTGGCCGTTCGGCGACAGACTGAAATCTTCCACGCCGTCGAGCGCGGTGACTTCGCTGAGCTGATCGGTGCGCAGATCCAGCTTGCACACCTCGTAATCGCCCGGCCATTTCCGGTTGCACAGGAAGAACATCCCGCTGCCATCGGCGCTGGGCACCGGTGCGGACACTTCGAATGTGCCGCGGGTGCGCTGGCGTGGCTTGCCATTGCCTTCCACCGTGTACAGCTGCGAATAGCCGGATTCTTCCGACAGCAGCCACAGCGTGCGGTTGTCTGGCAGCCAGCCGAATTCGTTGAAGCCCCAGTTGATCCAGGCGCTGTCGCTCAGGCGATGGCGCGGCTGCAGCTTGGCATCGTCCAGATCCACGCTGGCGATCCAGCGGTCCTTGTTGTCCACGGCGCGGATTTCCACCGCCACGTTGCGTCCGTCATCGCTCCAGTGCACGGCCGGGCCGCTGCCATCGCCGTCGCTTTCCACGCGCACGGCACGGTTTCCCTTGAGCGGATCTTTCTTGGCCGCCTTGCGCAGCGCGGCCAGCGGGTCGGTGGCGATGCCGGGCAACGGGTCGAACGACAGCGCTCTGGCACTGCCGGCAGCCACGTCCACCAGCCACAGCGCGTGCGCCACCGGGGCATTGCGGCCAACGCGGGTGCGGACTTCCTGGAATTCCTCGTAGCCGGATTCGGTGACGTACTTGGGCATTTTGCCGTCCTGGCCCTCGTCGGCGCCCTTGGCCTGGGTGACCACCAGCAGATGGCGTCCATCCGGCGACAGCGCGCTGTCGACGATCTCCACCTCATCGCCCAGATACACCGGTGCCGGTGCGCGGGTGCTGTCGGCGCGGCGCCAGGCATCGTCCTGGGTGCGCAGCGCCTCGCGTTGCTCGCGGTCGCGGCGCAAGGTGGCCAGGGTGGCCAGTTGCTGCTCGCGCAGCACATCGGCCTTGGGCGCGGCGTTGGGATCGCGCTCGGCCTTCACCACTGCCACCTGCGCGGTACCGCCATCGGCACGCCAGTGGTACCAGTTGTTGCCCGCGCGCCAGATCGCACCGCCATCGCTGGCAAATTGCGGGCGCGATTCGACCTCGTTGCTGCGGGTCAGCTGGGTCAGCGCCCCGGAGCGCAGATCGCGCAGGAAGATGTCACCGTTGCGCGTAAACAGCATGCGTTGCCGGCCGGCGTCGTAGCTCGGGTTGGCGGCATCCAGCCCCGCACGCGCGGTGTCGGCCACACGCTCGGCGGCGGTGCCGCCCGCTGCAGGCTGGCGATAGGTATCGCGCACCGGGCTGCCTTCGCGCTTGAGCTGGTACTGCACCTGCTTGCCGTCCCATTGCCACCAGGCCTGCTCGACCGACGGCCCGATCCAGTCCGGGTCGGCCATCACCTGTTCGATGGTGAGCGGTGCGGTGGACTGCGCCTGCGCAGTGGCGGCCAGCAACAGGAGGGACAACGGCAACAATCTGGGCATCGGACAGGATCGAAACGCAAGAAGAGCGGGCAAGCCTAGCAGTTCGTTTCCGCACGGGGCTGGGCCACAGGTCATGCGTGATGGCGTCTGTGCGCGGGTCATCGGTGGTGATTGCTGTGATTGAAGCAGGCTGGACTAGAGCTACACGGCGGACTGCGTTGTCGTGCGAGGCGGCCGCGATTGAGACAAGCGCGCGTGCCGGAAATTGTGGCGATCAACCGCGTTTCACGATCGCAGCGTGTTTCGGTGGGCCAGCAGCAGAGCGCTTGCATTGACGCTCATCCGGCGACGAGCGCGGGATTGCTGCACGAATCACGCGTCGGCGATGCGTGCATATTTATGCGGCGCCTATCAGCGCGTGTGCCAAGCGCTCCATGCTTCCAATCAGCGCTTTCCGGCGCCAAGCCGCGCTGCACACAGCAGCGAAGTTGCGGCATTGCCGCGAACACGCGCCGTCACGAGCGCAGACTATCAGCCAATGCCAGGAATGCCCCGACTTGCCAGCAGCGCAGGGGGCCGCCAAGCTAGCGCGCTTTTGCGATCCCCGGTGCCCATGCCCAGTCCGTCCACTCCGCTGTCCCATCCGTTGGCCGTTGGCGAACCCGGCCGGCCGTTGGCGTGGCGCGACGGGCAGGCGGTGGACCTGGCCACCTTCATCGCACACGTGCATGGCCTGGCGCAGTTGCTGCCCGACGGCCGCCACGCGGTGAACCTGTGCGAGGACCGCTATCGCTTCATGGTGGCGTTTTATGCCTGCGCGGTGCGTGGGCAGGTGTCGCTGCTGCCGTCTTCGCGCGCGCCGGCGGTGGTCGGCGAAGTGCAGGCGCGCCACGCCGATGCGTACTGCCTGGGCGATCTAGCGCTGGAACTGGCGCCGCCGCGCTATTGGCAATTGCCGGCGGACTTACCGCGGCTGGAAGGCCCGGTCCCGATGCTGGCCGACGATGCCCTGGTGGCGATCGGCTTCACCTCCGGCAGCACCGGCGCGCCACAACCCAATCCCAAGACCTGGGGCAGTTTCCTGACCAGCACGCGGCAGGATCTGGTGGCGTTGCAGAGCCTGTGGGCGCACACCGACGCGGTGCCGCACGTGGTGGCCACCGTGCCGCCACAACACATGTACGGCATGGAGTTGTCGGTGCTGCTACCGATGGTCACCGCACTGGCGGTGCATGCCGGCCGGCCGTTCTTCCCCGACGATGTGGCACGTGCGCTTGCGGAGATTCCCGAGCCGCGCGTGCTGGTGACCACGCCGGTGCATCTGCGCGCGCTGGTCGAATCGGGCGTGCACCTGCCGCCGCTGGTAGGCATCGTCTCGGCCACCGCACCGCTGGCGCAGGAGGTGGCGGCCGCCGCCGAAGCGCGCTTTGGCGGGGAAGTGCGCGAGATGTTCGGCTCCACCGAAACCTGCGTGTTTGCGGTGCGGCGTACCGCCGTGGAAGCTGCCTGGACGCCGCTGCCCGGCGTGCGTCTGGAATCGCAGGCCGCCGGCACCTTGGTGCACGCGCCGCATCTGGCCAGCCCGGTGCTGCTGGCCGACATGATGGACGTGGCCGCCGATGGCCGTTTCCAGGTGCGTGGCCGCCAGGCCGATCTGCTGGAAATCGCCGGCAAACGCGCCTCGCTCGCAGATCTCACCCGCCGCCTGCTCGCCGTGCCGGGCGTGGTCGACGGCACCATCGTGCAACTCGCGCCGGAACACGGCCAATCGGTGGGCCGCATCGCCGCGCTGGTGGTGGCCCCGAGCCTGGACGAGGCACAGATCCTCACCGCCTTGCGCGGCAGCTTCGACCCGGTATTCCTGCCGCGCCGCCTGCGCAAGCTCGCCGCCCTGCCACGCAACGAAACCGGCAAGCTCCCGCGCGATCTGGTGTTGGGGTTGCTCAGTAGCTGAGGCGTCTGCGCGTGCTGCCGCGCAGGCCACCACGTGCATCAGCCAGTGCGCGCCATGACTCAGCCGTGCACGCCGTCGATTTCCACTGCCAGTTCGTCGCGGCAGATCACCGCGTGTAGCAGCAGGCGCGGGACCGCGTCGCCGAAGCGTGCGTCCAGGGCCTGAGCCACCTTGGGTAGATCGTCGCGTTCGCGCACGTAGACCTTCAGGCGGGTGCCGGCGCCGAACTGCGCCGGCAGGCCGGGTGCGTGCTGGCGCGCGGCGCCGAGCAGGGCGTCGAAATTGGCGAAGGTTTCTTCCAGCTGCGCGAGCAGCTGCCCGGTGTGCATGGAGGCGTGGCCAACCACTGCAGCGGTGCCCGAGAGCAGCAGCGGCATGTCGCCGCCGGCCGGTGGCAGCATCGCGCGGGCAAAACTTGGCGGCTGCGGGCCGTACTGGCGCGGGTAGTTGTAAGCGCTGACCTGGCGTGGATTTTCCAGCGGCGTGCCGGCATCCGCCGCGGCCAGCCAGTAGATCTGGATGATGCGCTCGGCATCGCAGCGGCCCACGGCAGTGGCGGCGGGCAACTGCGCAACATCGAAGGCGCCCAGGCCGCGCGCACGGCCCACGCAGAACTGCCGATAGCGTTCGCGGTCGCCGCTGCCCAGCGTGATCGCATCCAGGTAATTCCAGATGCGCAACAGGCGCGGGGTCTGGCTGCCGGAGACGAACGCGGTGATCTCCGCATACGCCTTGGCGGCGGCTTCTTCGATCTCGACCTCCTGCTCGTCGATCTCGATCACGCCGAACTGCAGGCGGCCGTCGCTGGACCAGGCAATGTTGCCGTCGCGGCCGCTGCGCACCGGTGCGTCGGTGCGCCAGACTTCCAGCACATCGGCCGCGTACGGCTGCAGTGGCACGCGCAAATAGCGTGGGTCGTCCAGCCGCGGCGCGGCATCGCCGAAACCGAACACCGCCAGCACCTGCGCATCCTGCAGCAGCGTGGAGGGATCGGTCTGCGCGACATAGTCGACCTGCAGGCGCGGATGCCGCACGGTCTGGTTGGGCTGGAGCGTTGGCGCGGTCATGGAGCGTCTCTGTGCAAGGTGTCACCGTCGAAGCCGAGCCGGGCCTGGCGCCGGCGATGCCGCCAGGCATGCCAGGCGCGCGGCAGCATCGACAGCGCGGTGACTGAATAGATGGCGCGGAACACGCGCAGGCGGCGGCGCACCTTGGGGCTGTCGAACACGTCGCCGGCAAGCATCGCCACCACCGCCTGTTCCACCTGCCACACGTTCTGCGGCTGCGCGAACAGTGCGCGCATGGTGGGCGAGGTGAAGCGGTAGATGAACCACTTGAACTCGCTCAGGCCGCGCGCCAACTCGCGCGACAGCGCGCGCTGCAGGCTGGCTTCGCGGTGCGGCGCGCGCAGCACCGCATCCACCATGGCCGCGCCGCGTTCGGCGCTGTGCATGGCCAGGAACACGCCGGAGGAAAACATCGGGTCGACAAACGTGTAGGCATCGCCGAGCAGCAGCCAGCGCGGGCCGCTCATGCGCGTGCATTCGTAGGCGTAGTTGCCGGTGGCGTGCACCGGCGCCACGCGCTCGGCATCGGCCATGCGCGCGGCCACTTCCGGATTCAACGCCAGCGTGCGCAGCAAAAAGCCTTCGCTGTCGCCCTTGCGCGTCTTCATGTAGTCGGGGTAGCAGACCGCGCCCACGCTCATCACATCGTCCGGGAGCGGAATCAGCCACATCCAGCCATGCGCATGGCGGTAAATGCTGATGTTGCCGGCGTCCTCGCCCGGGCGCCGGGTCACCCCACGGAAATGGCTGAACACCGCCGCCGACTGGTGCTTCGCATTGGCGCGCTTGAGCTTGAGGCGGTTGCCCATAAACGTGTCGCGGCCGCTGGCGTCGAGCAGATAACGCGGGCGGAACTGCTGCACGCCGTCCACGCCGCGTGCCTGGAGCACCGGCTGCTCGCCATCGAACGCCACGCTCTCCACCTTGACCTGTTCGCGCGCATCCACGCCAACTTCGCGCGCCCGCGCGAACAGCACCTGGTCAAACTGCGCGCGCGGCACCTGGAAGGCGTAGTCGGCCTTGGCATCGAGCGCATGCGAAAAGCGGAAGGTGTTGTAGCCGCCGGCGTCATTGGGAAAGTCGGCGCCACGCTTGAGCACGCCAATGTCGCGCACCTGCTCGAGCACGCCCAGGCGTTCGAGGATCGGGATGTTCATCGGCAGCAGCGACTCGCCGATGTGGAAGCGCGGGTGCTGCTCTTTTTCCAGCAGCGTCACGGCCCAGCCCTGCTGCGCGAGCACGATGGCGGCAGCGCAACCGGCGGGGCCACCGCCGATGATCAATACATCCGGACACTCCGGCCCGGGAGCCTGCCCGGCTGCCGGCATGGCGGACGGGGTGGGGCAAACAACAGTGGAAGTCATCCTGGAACGAACCTGCAGCGGGCGAGCGTCATTGAGTCATGATAGCCTGCCCGGCGGCCCGGGGCAGTTATGCCCTGGCGCCGGTCACCGCAATCGTTACCCGCACCCCTCAGCCTGGAAGCTCCCTGGATGTCCTCGCAAACCGCTGCCGAACGTGAACTGGCCGAACTCCTGGTCGAAAGCCTGAACCTGGAAGACGTCCAGCCCGCCGACATCGATCCGGAGGCGCCGCTGTTCAATACCGGCCTGGGGCTGGATTCGATCGACGCGCTGGAACTGGCGCTGGCGATCAGCAAGCGCTACGGCTTCCAGCTGCGTTCGGACAACGACGAGAACCGTCGCATCTTCGCGTCGCTGCGCGCATTGTCGGCGCATGTCGAAGCCAACAAGACTACCTGAAGACCCGGCCACGCCGCCTGCCGAAGCGGCGCCGTGGGTGTTGGGGCTGGGCGTGCTGCTGGCCGTGGCGTATTCGCCGCTGGCGCACTGGGCCAACGCCACGCATCGCTCGGACCTGGCCGTCATCGCCGGCGGCCTGCTGCTGGCCATGGTGTTGATCGAGCCGCTGGCCAGCCGCCGTTTGTGGGCGTGGGCGCTGACGGCGCTGATCCTGGTGGGGCTGGGCGCGCTGTGGCATTCGCCCTACGCCATGCTGCTGCTGGCCGCGCCGCCGGTGGTGTTCACCGGCTGGATTGCCTGGTTCTTCGGCCGCAGCCTGCGCCGCGGGCGCACGCCGCTGATCACCCGCATCGTCGAAGGGCTGTACCGCCAGGCGGGCATGCCGATCACCCCTGCGCAATACACCTACACGCGCCGGCTCACGCTGGGCTGGGCGGTGCTGTTGTCACTGCTGACCCTGGTCAATCTGGTGCTGGGGCTGTGCGCCGAACCCAGTGGCGTGCTGGCGCAGCTGGGCTACGCCTCACCGCTGCCGATCAGCGACGCGCGCGCCTCGTTGTTCGCCAATCTGCTGGCCTATGGCGTGGTCGGCGGGTTCTTCGTTGGCGAATATCTGTTGCGCGGCCGCTGGTTTCCGCAGCGCCCCTATCGTAATCTGCCCGACTTCTTGCGCCAGATGGCGCAGCTCGGGCCGGAATTCTGGCGCGATTTGCTACGCTGACGGTGTAGCCAGGGGCACCGACTTACGTGCACATTTTCGGGGACAAGACAAAAATGCCTTTGGCAAGGATGCCGTCGCGCTTGGCGTGGGCTGTGTTCAACCTCCTGCAATTCGCTTTCACGCTGGCGTTTACCGCTGGCGGGATCGTGTATGCGTTGGTGCTGCTGGCGATCACGCGCGATGCGGACCGGCTTCTGCGCATGGGCGCCTGGATGTGGGCGCCGGTGCTGTTTCGCGGCGCCGGTGCCAAGGTGATCGTGGAAGGCCGCGAGCGCGTGGACTGGTCCAAGAACTATCTGTTCGTCAGCAACCACCAGTCGATCATCGACATCTGCGCGTTGTTCTACGCCTTGCCGGTGCCGCTGCGCTTTCTGCTCAAGGAAGAAATGCTCAAGGTGCCGTTCGTGAACTGGTATGCGCGCGCCACCGGCATGCTGTTCCTGGACCGCGACAGCCGTCGCGCCGGTGCGATGGTGCGCCGGCAGGCAGCCGCCTTGCTGCGCAATGGTCAACAGTTGTGTCTGTTTCCCGAAGGCACGCGCAGCCGCACAGGCGCACTATTGCCATTCAAGGCCGGGCTACTGCAGGCCGCTATCGATGCTGGTGTGCAGGTGGTGCCGGTGGCCGTGGATGGATGCGGCAAGGTGTTGCCGGTGGACGGGCTGTTCCGGGTCAGGCCCGGCGTGATCCGCGTGCGCATCGGCGCGCCCATCCCGGTGACCGGGCCGGACGCGCCGGACCGCCAACAATTGACCGAGCAGGCACACCGTATGGTGGCTGCAATGCTTCAACCCAGGATCTGAGTTCCACGCTTATGGATTTCGTCGTACCGCATGATCATCCCTCCCTGCCTGGGCATTTTCCCGGCCGCCCGGTGGTGCCTGGCGTGGTGGTGCTCGACCACGTGCTGCAGGCCGTGGAAGCGGTGCACGGTGCGCGTGCGCCGGCACGCTTGCCGCAGGTGAAGTTCGTGCAACCGTTGTTGCCTGGCCAGACGGCCTCGGTGACGCTGGAAGGCGATGGCCCGCGCTGGCGCTTCCGCGTGCAGCGCGACGGCCAGTTGCTGGTCAGTGGCGAGCTGGTGGCGGAGGCGGCGGCATGAGCAATCACTGGAAACAACGCCCCGAGGGCGGCGGCCGGTTCGCGCTGTGGCTGATCCGTGGCATTGCCCGGCACGCCGGGCGTTCGGTCGGGCGCGCGCTGCTGTATCCGATCACGCTGTACTTCCTGCTGGTGCGCGGGCCTGAGCGCACCGCCTCGCGCGCCTACCTGGCGCGTGTGCTCGGCCGGCCGGCCACGGTGCGCGATGTGGCGCGCCATATTCATACCTTTGCCTCCACCATCCTGGACCGCGTGTACATGCTGTGCGGCCAGATGCAGCGCTTCCAGGTCGATATCACCGGGCTGGATCAACTGCACACGCAGATGGACCGCGGCCGTGGCGTGCTGATCTTCGGCTCGCACCTGGGCAGTTTCGATGCGTTGCGCGTGCTGGCCACCGAACGCCCGGACGTGCAGGTCAAGGTGGTGCTGGACAAGGCGCATAACCGCGCCATGACCGATCTGCTGGGCGCGCTCAATCCGCAGCTGGCCGCCAACATCATCGATGCCGGGATGGATGCGACCTCGATCGTCATGGCGATCAAGGAAGCCACCGACGCCGGCGCGCTGGTGGCGCTGCTGATCGATCGCCCGCGCGAGGGCGACCCGGCGTTGCCGGCGATGTTCCTCGGCCGTAATGCGATGTTCCCGACCTCGCCGTGGCTGATTGCCGCTGCGCTCAAGGTGCCGGTGGTGCTGGCCTTCGGCCTGTACCGCGGCGGCAACCATTACGAGCTGGCCTTCGAGACCTTCAGCGAAGGGTTGGACGTGCCGCGTCGCCAGCGTGCGCCGGTGCTGGCCGTGCTCATGCGCGATTACGCCGCCAGGCTGGAACATTACACACGCTACGCGCCGTACAACTGGTTCAACTTCTACGATTTCTGGAACACCCATCATGCCGATGCGCCGCACCCTGCCGTGGATGCTGATACTGCTGTTCAGCGCCGCACCGCTATGCGCCGCACCGCCTGAGGCGCTGGATGTAGGCCAGGTGCTGCAACGCCTGGCACGCCCGGCCCCGGTCAGCACCGAGTTCGTGGAGTTGCGTGGCTCGGCGCTGCTGAAGTCGCCGCTGCGCGTGCAGGGCCATTACCGCCGCCCGGATGCGCAAACCCTGGTGCGCGAGGTCAGCGCGCCGTATCGCGAGACGACCACCTTGCGCGGCGACGAAGGCGTGCTGGAACGCGAAGGCAAATCGCCGCGTCGTTTTTCCTTGAGCCGCGTCCCCGAACTGGCCGGCTTGAAGTCCGGCTTCGGTGCGCTGCTGTCCGGCGATCGCGCCTTGCTGGAACAGCAGTACCGCGTCAGCGGGCAGGGCCGGCCGCAGGCCTGGCAGCTGCAGTTGCAGCCCAAGGATGCGGCCGTGGCCAAGCAGGTGCGCGAGTTGCGCCTGTACGGGCGTGGCGATGAGCTGCGCTGCATCGAAAGTGTGCCGGTCAAGGGCGATGTGCAGCGCACCTTGCTGGCCGGTGCGGCACGCGATGCGGCGGCCGTGACCGACGCGGCGGCGCTCACCACCCTGTGCCACGGCCCGGCGGCGTGATCGCGCCCATCGGCAGCGCACAGCGCCAGCACCTCTTGATGTCGCACCCGGCCGGTGCACGTGGTGCCATGACATGGGAGCTGGCACATGGCGTTTGAGTTGAATGCCAACCGGCGCATCGGCTTGGCGCTGCTGTGGCTGGCGCTGCTGGCAATAGCCGGTTTCTGGTTGAGCGAAACGCTCAAGGTGTCGGGCGATTTAAGGAAGTTCATGCCCGCTCTCAGCAAACTGAAAGCACTGTTGCTGCCCGATGCCGGGCGTGCGGCCAGTGCACGTTCGGCCACGCAGCGGGAGCTGGCACATGGCGTTTGAGTTAAATGCCAACCGGCGCATCGGCTTGGCGCTGCTGTGGTTGGCGCTGCTGGCGGTGGCTGGTTTCTGGTTGAGCGAAACGCTCAAGGTCTCCGGTGACCTGCGTAAATTCATGCCCGCTCCGCGCACGCCGGCGCAGAAGCTGTTGATCGAAGAACTCGGCGAAGGCCCTGGCTCGCGGCTGTTGTTGATGTCGCTATCCAACAGCGACCCGGCGACCTTGGCGGCGCAGTCGCGCGCGCTGTATCGCACACTGGCCGCGCAGCCGGACCTGTTCGAGCTGGTCGGCAATGGCGGTAGCGCTGGCCTGGAGGCGATTCCGCAGCGCCTGCTGCCGTACCGCTACCTGCTCAGCGACAGCTTCGATGCCGCACCCCTGGATGCCGCTGCGCTGGAGACGGCGCTGCAGGCGCGCGTGCAGGATCTGGGTTCGCCCGCCGGCGCGATGGTGGAACCGCTGCTGCCGCGTGACCCTACGCTGGAAGTGCTGCATCTGGCCGAAACCTTGCAGCCAGCCGCCGCGCCGCAGACACACGATGAGGTCTGGTTCGACCGTGCCGGCACCTCGGCGCTGCTGGTGGTGCAGACGCGTGCCGCCGGCTTCGACCCGACCGGCCAGCAACTGGCCTACGACGCCGTGCAGGCGGCCTTTGCCAAGGTCAGCGCCGGCACCGCCACGCGGATGACGCTGACCGGCCCGGGTGCGTTCGCGGTGGAGATCACCGCGCGCACGCAGGGCGAGGCGCAGTGGATCGGCACGCTGGACACGGTGGGTCTGGTGCTGTTGCTGCTGGTGGCCTACCGCAGCTGGAAGATTCCGGTGCTCGGCGTGCTGCCGCTGGCCAGCGCCGGGCTGGCAGGCCTGGGCGCAGTGGCGCTGCTGTTCGAAGGCGTGCACGGCATCACCGTGGCCTTTGGTTTCACCTTGATCGGCGTGGTGCAGGACTACCCGATTCACCTGTTCAGTCATCAACGCCCGGGCCTGGATCCACGCGCCAACGCGCGGCATCTGTGGCCCACCCTGGCCACCGGCGTGGTGTCCACCTGCATTGCGTATGTGACCTTCCTGTTTTCCGGTGTGGACGGCCTGCGCCAGCTGGCGGTGTTCACCATCGCCGGCCTGGCCACTGCGGCGGCCACCACGCGTTGGCTGCTGCCGTGGTTGATCGATCCGGCGCCGCGCGACTATGCCGATTCGCGCCTGCTGGCCACGCTGTGGCGCGCGATTGCGCGGCTGCGACGCCCGCGCATCAGCCTGGCGGTGATTGCGGTGGTCGGCATCGCGGTGATTGCCTTCGCGCCCGGGCAGTTCTGGCAGAACGACTTGTCCAAACTCACTCCCGTACCGCCCAAGGCGCTGGCGCAGGACACCCATTTGCGCCAGGAACTGGGCGCACCGGATGTGCGGTATGTGCTGGCGCTGTCCGCGCCATCGGACGAAGCCGCGCTGCAGGCCAGCGAGCGTTTGCGCCCGCGTCTGGATGCGTTGGTGCGTGAGGGTGCCTTGGCCGGTTACGACATGGCGGCGCGGTATTTGCCCAGCGCCAAGACTCAGCAGGCACGCCAGGCCGCGTTGCCCGATGCAGCCCAGGCCAGCGCGCTGCTGCAGCAAGCGGTGGCAGCCACGCCGTTTCGCAGCGATGTGTTTGCCCCGTTCCTGCAGGATCTGCAGACCGCCAAGCAGGCCGCGCCGCTGGCGCCGAAGGATCTGGCCGGCTCGCCGCTGGCGACGTCGGTCGGCGGGCTGTTGCTGGGGCGTAGCGATCGCAGCACCGCGCTGGTATCGCTCACCGGCCTGCGCGATCCGGCCGTCATCGCCAGCGCCGTGCAAGGCAGCGGCGCGCAGCTGCTCGATCTGAAGGAGGCGTCCGAATCGCTGGTCGCCGCCTACCGTGGGCGCGTACTCGGTGCGCTGCTGTTGGCCGCGTTGTTGCTGGCAGCGACGGTGGCGATTGCGCTGCGCAGCCCGCGTCGTATCGTGCGCGTGTTGCTGCCGATGGCGCTGACCACCGTGCTGATTCTGGCGATCCTGCGCGGCATGGGCGTGGAGCTCAACCTGTTCCACCTGATCGCGCTGATCCTTGCCGCGGGGCTGGGCCTGGATTACGCGCTGTTCTTCGACCATGCCGGCGATGATCACGCCGATCAATTGCGCACCTTGCACGCGCTGATCGTCTGCAGCCTGATGACGCTGCTGGTGTTCGCGTTGCTGGCGGCCTCCAGCATCCCGGTGTTGCGCGCCATTGGCAGCACGGTCGCACTGGGCGTGCTGTTCAATTTCATCCTGGCGTTGCTGGTGTCGCGTGAGCCGGCGCTGGAGCGCACCGCAGGCGAGGTGACCGATGCTCGGACGTGAGGCGATTGCGGCGCTGATTCCGCACCAGGGCGCCATGTGCCTGTGGGAAGCGGTGCTGGACTGGGACGCGCAGCGTATCGTGGTGCAGAGCCGCGCGCATCACAGCGCCGAGCACCCATTGCGTGCCGATGGCCGCCTGCGTGCGCTGCATCTGTGCGAATACGGCGCGCAGGCGATGGCGGTGCACGGTGGGTTGCTGGGGCAGGCATCGGGCAAACCGGTGCGCCCGGGCATGCTGGTGGCGCTACGCGGCGTGGAGTTGCACGTGGCCTATCTCGATGACCTGCCCGATGCGATCACCTGCCAAGCGCAGGTGTTGCTGCAGGGCGAGGACAGCCAGCAATACAGCTTCCGGCTCACCCACGGCGAGCAGTTGCTGGCCGAAGGGCGCGCCACGGTGATGTTGGGCGCCGCGCGGGCCTAATCGATCGTTCTGACTTCGCGTAGGAGCGCGCTCGCGCGCGATAGGCATTCACGGGAACGCGTCATCGCGCGCAAGCGCGCTCCTACGTGGGGGGCGGTTCCGGCGACGCGCGTGAATCGCTAGGATGGTGCGCTTGCTGCTGCCAGTTGCGGCCCCGACGAGGTTTCCATGAGCACATCTGTTCCACAGCGCCGTGCGCTGGTCACCGGCGGTAGCGGCGATCTTGGCGGTGCGATCTGCCGTCAGCTAGCGGCGCAGGGCCGGCACGTCCTTGTGCATGCCAATCGCAATCTCGCCCGTGCCGAAGAAGTGGTGGCGTCCATCGTGGCCGCGGGCGGCAGTGCCGAAGCGGTGGCCTTCGATGTGGCCGATGCGCAGGCCAGTGCGGATGCATTGGCGGCGTTGCTGGAGGCCGGGCCGATCCACATCGTGGTCAACAACGCCGGCATCCACGACGATGCGCCGATGGCCGGCATGAACGCGCAACAGTGGCATCGGGTCATCGATGTGTCGCTGCACGGTTTCTTCAATGTCACCCAACCGCTGCTGCTGCCGATGGCGCGCGCGCGCTGGGGCCGCATCGTCAGCGTGTCGTCGGTGGCGGCGGTGCTGGGCAATCGCGGCCAGACCAATTACGCCGCTGCCAAGGCCGCGCTGCACGGCGCCAGTAAATCGCTCGCGCGCGAGATGGCCAGCCGCGGCATCGCCGTCAACGTGGTCGCACCGGGCGTGATCGAAAGCGAGATGGTCGGCGACAGCTTCGCGCCGGAGATGATCAAGCAGATGGTGCCGGCTGGCCGCGTTGGCAAACCCGACGAAGTTGCCGCGCTGGTGGCGTTCCTGTGCTCGGATGTGGCTGGTTACATCAACGGCCAGGTGATTGGCATCAACGGCGGCATGGGCTGAATTTTCTCAGGTATGCTTATCATATTTAGGAGCGCTGTTAAATGTTAACGCGGCTTGAAGTAAATTGCTTTAAAAACCTCCTGGGATTTTCAGTAAACTTCGGGCCTTTTAACTGCGTTGCGGGGCTCAATGGGGTTGGTAAGTCAAATATATTTGACTCAATAAAGTTTTTATCTCTTTTAGCAGATAAATCAATAGTGGAGGCTGCTTTAGAAGTTAGAGAGTCTGATTCCACTGATCCACTTGATATTTTTTGGACAAATGGCGAATTTAGATCCGAGCGCCTTTCTCTTGCCGTTGAAATGATTGTCCCTGTCGACGTTATTGATGATTTCGGACGTCGTGCAAAAGCAACTTCAACTTTCTTGCGTTACGAGGTCGAGCTAGCGAGAGATGATGGCGAGCGAGAGTCTGGCTCTCTTGGCTTGCATCTAGTTAAAGAAACTTTGATTCACATTAATAAAGGAGAGGCTGTAGATCGGTTGCGCTTTCCTATGAGTGCGGCAAAGTTTAGGGAAAATATTGTAATTAACAAACGAAAAGGTGCAGGTTTTATCTCCACGCATCAGGATCGTGATGGAATTGTTGAGATCCATCTCCATCAGGATGGAGGAAGTAGCGGGCAGCCGCAGAAGTTCCCTGCGAGGAATGCGCCTAAGACGGTGGTGTCCAACACTAATAGCGGCGTCTGGCCCACAATTCTTGCGGCTAGGCGCGAGATGCAGTCTTGGCGGTTTCTGTCGCTCGAGCCAAGCGCGATGCGACGCTCTAATAAAATACACGAAGAAGGTGCGGTCAGTTCAGGGGGCGGGCGCCTAGGGGCGGCACTTTACAAGCTACACAGGAAAGATCCCTCTGTTTACACCCGTGTAGCAAGTCGACTATCCGAAATTGTGCCCACCTCTGACATTCGAGTAGATGTAGATCAGGTCCGTCAGCTTTTAACCGTCGAGGTCAAAGAAAGGAGCGGCGCGTTTTTACCTGCTCGCGCACTTTCTGATGGAACTTTGAGATTCTTAGCACTCTCAATAATTGCGGAAGATCCTGATTTTAATGGTGTTTTGTGCTTCGAGGAGCCCGAAAATGGGATTCATCCTGCACGAGTTGGAGCAATGTTGGCATTGTTGAAAGAACTGTCCGTCGATCCTCACGATGAGGTGTCTGAATCAAACTCTATGAGGCAGATCGTAGTAGCAACACACTCGCCTGTCCTGGTCTCTTTGGAAGAGCCGAATGATTTGATATTTGCAGATGTGGTTAAGGTCAAAGGTCCCAATGGAATGCCGGCTACAACTATAAGATGTAAATGTTTGCGCGAAAGCTGGAGATTCTCTGATGAGGAAGGTAATGGAATTGATCGCGCCTCCATAATTTCTTATCTTGAATTGCCGCCTGATAGGCAGATATCTCTTAACCTCAAAACGACCGGTGTAGCGATAAATCTGGAAGCCACCGTATGAAGATCAGGTTTGTGCTGACTGGCGAAGGCGCATCAGATTTAAATTTGGTTGACCACATTGAGACATTGTTGGTAAATGCTGGTTTCTCAGAGGTTAGTGGAACACCTTTTGACCCATCAAGGTTGCCGTTTCATGTCGGTCATTCAGTAAAAGAAAAGTTGCTAGCTGTACGCGATCTGTATCCATCCGCGGACGTGATATTTGTGCACCGAGACGCTGATTCTAAGGGTCTGAAAGCTAGGCGACAGGAGATACAGGATGCCTGCGTCGGAATTTTCGACCCGGAAGCCGTGATTCCCGTTGTGCCAGTGAAAATGCTTGAAACGTGGCTATTGGTGGATATGACGGCGATTAGTAGGGTGGCAGGAAAAGCTAGCTACGGTGAGATCGGTTGCGTACCTGCAATTAAAGCTTTGGAGAACGTCGTCGATAGTAAAAGGCTCCTGCTAGATGCATTATGTGAATGCAGCGAACTACAGGGAATCAAGCTTAAGAAGTTTAAAAACTTGTTCGGTAAAATGCGCGCTAGGTTAGTTTCTGCTATAGATGCAGAAGGACCCATTTGCCAACTCCCCTCTTATGCTCAGTTTAAAGCTGACGTAAATTCTCTTTATCGAAAACGGTCACTTAAAGAGGGGTAGTTGTCACGCCGCGTCGGCATACCACGCGGCGGTGAGGATCGGGTCGCCGACGGCGTTGGCGGTGAGTGCGGCCAGGCCGTGGTCGGGCAGGGCGGGGTGGCGTTGGCGAGCCTGTTCCAGGATCTCGCGTGCCAGCACCGCCATGCGCGCGATGTTGGCGTGGATGCGCGCAGCAAATGCCTCGTCGTCCAGGGTGTCGTGCAGTGCGCCGTTGAGTTCATTGAACCAGCCGATCAGGTATTGATCGAGCAGGCGGCCGTCACCGGTAACCGTGCCCAGCGCGGTGTTGTGCTGGCCCCAGTCATGCAGCACGCGCTGCATGGCCAGATTCATGTCGCGCGCATGGAAGAAGTCCGCCTTCATGCGCGCCAGCAGGCCCAGGTCGGCGATGCGCCCGCTGCAGAACAGCGGCGCCAGCAACGACCAGTAATAGGTGTAGTCCCAGATCACCTTGACCGGCATCACCTGGGCATCGCCGAACAAGGCGTACTGGTCCTGATACAGGCTCAAGGTGTTTTCGTAGAACGAGAAGTACAGCTGCTCGTAAAGCTCCACGTAGGGACTGAGCGAGCGGCCGGCGCGGTCGCGGCCGATCAGTTCGCAGATGTAGGTGTTGGAGATGGCGATGAAGTCGCTGCCAGGCGAATAGAACGGGTCCAGGAACACACCCGCCTCGCCGGTGAGCGCCCAGCGCTGGGTGGAAAACACCTGCTTGCAGCCGTAGGAGAAGTTGCGCAGGAACAGGAAGTCCTGCAGCCGGTAATCGGTCTGGTCCAGGGTGGCGGCAACCTGCGGCTGATGCGTGCGCAGCCAGGCCATCGCCTTGTCATGGGTGTTCATTGTTTCCAGCGGATGCATCGCCGCATCGCAGACGATGCCCAGCGAATGCGCACCGGACGACAGCGGAATCAGCCAGAACCAGTAACCCGGCCCGCACATGTGATTGGTCGAACGCCAGCGGTCCGGCGGCGTGCAGCGCTGCAGCCAGCTGCTGTCCTGCGACCAGGCATTGGGGTCTATCAGTCCTTCCACCCGCCACCACACCGCGTTGGCGTCGTGCGCGTTGTCCTGCGCCAGGCCCAACTTACGCTTGAGTAATCCTGCGCGGCCGCTGGCATCCACCACCCAGCGTGCGTTGAGCGTGCCGGCTTCGCCGCCGCGTTCGTAGCGCACGCTGTGGTCGCTGGCATCGTCGTCGCTCAGGTCCACGCCCTTGACGCTGCAGCTATCCAAAAACGCGATGCTTTGCGCGCGGGCGCGTTCGCCGAGGAAGTTCTCGAAGCGGCCACGGTCGATCTGCCATGACGGCGTCGGCAGGATCTTGCTGACACCCAGTTCGGTGCAGCGGTCGATGTCGTCGCGCTTGTCGGAGAAGAAGAAGCGGAAACCGAACTTGCGGATCTGCTCGGCTTCCAGATGCTCGCGCAGGCCGAGCACATCGGCGAAGTAATGCGCGCCAATCTCCACGGTCGATTCGCCGACCTTGAAGGCCGCCTCGCGCACCGGGTGTGCGCGGCGTTCCAGCACGGTGATGGCCAGTGCCGGATCGCGTTGGCGCAACTGCAGCGCCAGGCTCAGGCCGGCCAGGCCACCGCCGGTGATCACGACATCTGCGCGTTGTGCACTCATGTGGATGGATTGCTCTTGGTGACCGCGGGCACAGTAGCAAATTCGCCGTCCGGGTCGTCAATCAGCACCGGGTGTGCGCGCACGCGGCGGTATTCGCGCCAGATGTGGCCGTAAGCCCACACCTGCTTGACCACGTGCGAGGTGATGTTCCACAGATCGCGAACCAGCCGGAAATGGCTCTTGCGGAAGGTGCCGGGCGAGGTGCCCGCGTACCGGGTTTCGATCGGCACCGCGACCACGCGCGCACCGGCCTGGCGCGCGGCGGAGATCAGCAGTTGTGCTTCGAACACGAAGCCTTCGCCGGGCACGTTGGGCAGGGTGAACACCGAGGCCGGATACAGGCGCTGGCCGCTTTGGCTGTCGACCAGCCGGAAGCCGCAGGCCCAGGCGATGCCCCAGTCGCCGAAGTCGTTGCCGATGCGGCGGATGGTGGGCTGGGTGGCCCGCTTGCGCATGCGCGCGCCCACGATCACCGCGCCCGGGTGGCGGTTCGCCGCAGCCAGCAGGCGCGGGAAATCGGCGGCCCTGTGCTGGCCGTCGCCGTCCATGGTCATCACCGCGCGCATGCCTTGCCGCTGGGCTTCGGCAAAGCCGCTACGCAGTGCGGCGCCCTTGCCCATGCGCTGCGGGTGGCGGATCAGGGTGACCGGCAAATCGGCGATGCAATCGGCGGTGCCGTCATCGGAGCCGTCGTCGATCACGATCACCTGCGAGCAATAGGTCAGCGCGTCGTTGACCACTTCGCGGATGCGCAGCGACTCGTTCAAGGCCGGCACCAGGATGGCGGTGTCGTCGCGGCTCAGCGGGATGCGGCTCATGGCTGCACCTCCACCTGCAGCACGCGCCCCGGGCCGGCGTACAGCGCGGTGTGGGTGCCGCCTGCGGCCAGTGAGTCGAACAGCGGCAGCATCGGCGCCATGGCGTTGGCGGCCATGTAGCGCGCCAGCGGGCCATCGCCCGGCGTGGGCACGCCGTCGTCGAAGCGAAGCGCCAGCTGCGGCTTGCCGGCCTGGCCGGGCGCACCCAGCACCAGTGCGGCGCCAAGCAGGCCTTCGCTGGGCGACACCCGCCCCAGCGGCCCGATCGAGCGCGCGTCGTAGCCCACCAGCAACACCGCCTCGGCGCCGGCGCCCAGTTGCATCAGCGCCTCCAGCAGGCCCTGCGCGAAGCTACCGGCGCCGGCGCTGAGCGCGGTGGTCGGGGTCATCGCGCCGGCACCGATGGTCCAGTAACCGGCGGCGGCGTTGTGCACCGAGTTGTGGAACTTGGTCGGCGAGATGGCCGTTGGGTCGCTGGCCAGGGTGGTGCACATGTAGTCGGTGATCGCCAGATCGCCGTGGGTGGAGGTGAACACCGATGGCAGCATGGTGGGGTCGCGGCCGGCGGCGTGGCAGGCGGCCAGCGCCGCGTCCAGCGACACGGCCACGGTGTCGGGCGCGCGCCGGCGCTCGTTGGGGGCCAGCAACTGGGGGGACGGACGGGCCGGGGTGTCCTGCAGGTCGGCGCCATGCGCGAACGCGACCGCCGCATCCCAGGTGGGCAGGCCCTGGGTCCAGAAACCGATGCCTTCGATAGTGGCCGTCAACATCAGCGTGCCTGCCCGAACAGCAGCGAGCAGTTGTTGCCGCCGAAGCCAAAGGAGTTGTTCATTGCGTACTGAATCCGGGAATGGGCGTTATCGAAGCGGATCTGCGGGCCGCAGGCGGGGTCGGGCACCGCACTGTTGAGCGTGCCCGGCAGCAGGCCGTCGCGCAGCGCGAGCAGCGCAATCACCGACTCCACGATGCCGGCCGCGCCCAGCGTGTGGCCCATCCAGGCCTTGGTCGAACTGGCATGCAAGGTGTCGGGGAAGATCGCCGCTACCGCGGCCGCCTCGACGCTGTCGTTGGCCGGCGTGGCGGTGCCATGCAGGTTGAGATATCCCACCGCCGCGGCATCCAGCCCGGCGGTGTCCAGCGCGCCACGCATCGCCAACTGCGCGCCCAGGCCCTGCGGGTGCGGGGCGGACATGTGGTGGGCATCGCTGGATTCGCCATAGCCGTACAGCCACTGCGCGGCGTCCGGCGCGGCGGCGGGGCGTTCGAGCAGGGCAAAGCCGCCGGCCTCGCCCAGGCTCAGGCCGACCCGGCGTGCGTCGAACGGCTGGCATAGCTGTGGTGCCACCACCTGCAACGAGTTGAAGCCGAACAACACGCTGCCGCACAAGGTATCCACGCCGCCGACCAGGGCCGCATCGACCACGCCGGCCGCCATCAACCGCGCGGCCTGGGCGAACACCTTGGCGCTGGACGAACATGCCGTGGCCACGGTGATCGCCGGCCCGCGCAGGCCGGTAGCGTGCTGCACGAAGTCGCCCAGCGAATGCGGGGTGTGCACGATCGGGCGCTGCAGGTCGTCCGGGAAGCGCAGGCCGTGGGCGTCTTCGACCAGGCGCGTGTAGGCCTCTTCGCTGGCGCCCACGCTGGAGGTGGACGTGCCCATCACCACCGCCACGCGCTCGGCACCATAGCGCTGCGCGGCGGCCTGCACGGCGGCGGCCATGCCGTCCTGTTGCAGGGCCAGCCAGGCCAGCTGGTTGTTGCGGCAGTCCCAGCCTTGCAGCGCGTCTGGCAGCACCACGTCTTCTACGCCGGCAACCCGGCCGATCCAGCATTCCAGCGGCTGCGGGCCGAAATCGTTGCGGCGCATGCCGCTGCGGCGTTCGCGCAGCGCGCTGGCCTGGGCATCCAATCCGGCGCCGAGCGCAGTGGTGGCGGTGAAGGCAGTGATGGCGACCGGGGCCATCTGGGACGAACGATGCGCTTGGCTCACGGTGGTCTGGCTGGCAAAAAGTGACCGCAGTATATCGGTGGCGGGTAGGGCACCCGTTGATGGCGCAACTGAACGTGACGGTCATGTGGCTGACGCGACTGGGATTTTCCGCGCGTGCCGCGCTTTCGCCATGGCCGCAATTGGGACACAATCCTGCGACCCACATCACCTAGAGCGCGACCACGCGCGCATGCACGCCTACGTCTATAAAAGCCAACGCAAGCAGGACACGTTCGTCTATCTCGCCACGCGTGACGATTTCTCCGTGATTCCCGCCGACGTGCAGGCGCGGTTGGCGCCGTTCGCGTTCGTGCTGGACGCGGCGTTGACGCCGGAGCGCCGCCTGGCGCAGGCCGACGCGGACACTGTGCGCGCGGCGCTGGCCAGCCACGGCTTCTATCTGCAATTGCCGAAGACGGTGGTGCTGGCGGGCGAGTGCGACTATGACTGAGCCGCAGCGAGCCGCGCGGCTGCGCGCTGCGGGGCTGGCCGCTGCGGCCGGCGTGGTGCTCACCCTGCTCGGCGGCGTGGGCGGCGTTGTTGCCGCGCTGGCACTGTGGCTGGCGCAACCGGCCTTCGCGCTGGCGGTGTCCTGGCTGCGCGGCACCCGCGCGATGCCGTCCCAACCCCGCGCACTGCTGCCAGGCCTGCCGCCTTTGCTGACGCTGTGGGGCGTTGGGCTGCTCGCCCTGGGCGCGCTGATCACCTGGCCGCTGACCGCCCTGCGCGACAGCGGCAGCCTGGCCGCCGCGCTGGCGCTCAGTGTGGCGGTGAGCGCCGCGTTGCTCGGGCTGTGGCGTACCTGGCCGCTGTGGGGCGAGGTGGAACGCGACGGCGGCCCGCTGACGCCACGCTGGCATGCATTGGCCACGCAGGAACTGCACGCCTGGCGCGGCCTGTTGGTCGCGGCCCTGGTGCTGGCGGTGTGCGGGCTGGGCGTGGCGCTGGCATGGCCGGGCGGTCTGTCCGGCGGGCTGCGTTGGGGCCTGGCGGTCGCCGCGAGCGTATTGCTGCCGGCTGCCCACCTGCTGCTGCAGCGCACCGTGCCGCCGGCGCGCACCGAGACACTGGCGCCCCGCCAGGCCGCGGATTTCTTCTCCGAAGCCGCGGCCGAACCTGGCCCGCTGGAACCGGTGGCCCAGCACCAGCTGGTGCCGGAGCTGTATGAAGCCGCCCGCGGCGGGCGCGTGGATCGGGCGCTGCAACTGCTCGAGGCCGGCGCCGACCCGCAGGCGCTGCCGCTGCCGGAATGGCGCGATCAACGCAGCCTGCCGGCGCTGGCTGCAGTGCTGCCGGACCTGCGCCTGCTACGTGAACTGATCACCCGGCGCGTAGATGTGAACCAGCCGCACCGCGGCATGACCCCGCTGCTGGCGGCCACCCGCGACAGCTGGCATGGTCGCCCGGATGCGGTGATGACGCTGCTGGCCAACGGCGCCGACCCGCGCGCCACCGACAACGACAGCGACACGCCGCTGCATCACGCGGTGCGCAGTTCCGACCCCGGCGTGGCCGCGTTGCTGCGCGATGCCGCCGCCGAACTGGATGCGCTCAATAACGAAGGCCACTCGCCGCTGGCGATGGCCTGCCAGGTCGGCAACTGGCGCTTGGCCAAGTTCCTGCTGGAACGCGGCGCGCAGTCCGAGCCGGCCGGTGGTGCGCCGGTGTTGCTGCCGGCCGCCGGGACCCAGGAAGACGACCCGGCTGGCGTCCAACTGCTGCTCAAGCACAAGGCGCGCGTGGATGCGCGCGACCGCCAGCGCCGCAGCGCGCTGCACGAAGCCGCGCTGGCCGGGCACGGCGACATCGTCGAGGCGCTGCTGGCGGCCGGCGCAAATCTGGAAGCGCGCGACCTGCTCGGCCGCACGCCGTGGCTGGATGCCGCCCGCCAGGCCCGCAGCGCGGTGCTGGAGCGGCTGGTGGCGCGCAAGACCGACGTGCTGGCGATCGATGGAGACGGCCGCAATGCGGTGATGCTGGCCTGCGCTGCCGACACCGTGTCGCCAGCGCTGATCCGCCGCCTGCTGGAGCTGGATGTCCCCGCTGATGCGCAGGACATGCACGGCCGCCGCGCCGTGGATGTGGCCGCCGAAGCAGGCCGTTGGGCGATCGTGCGCCTGCTCGATCCGGCCTATCCGCTGCCCTCGGCAGTCAGCGACGCGCACGGCGACGGTGTCGGTCCCACCACGCAATTACCGGACCGCCCGCCGCTGGTGCTGTTGCGCGAAGGCCTGCAGCTGGGCCAGCGCGATGGCCTGGTTGCACTGGCGCGGCTGTGCGGCCCGGAAGAACTGGGCGGCCTGCTGCACGACGCGCACCTGGCCCTGAATGCCGACGCGGTCGACTGGCTGCTGCGCCACGGGGCCGATGCCGAGGTGCGCGATGCCTGCGGTGACGTGCCGATGTTCGCGCTGCTCTCGCGTGGTGTCGAAGCGGTACCGGCGCTGCAGGTGTTGCTGCGCCACGGCGTCTCGCCGGCCGGTGCCGGCGGGCTGACCCGCCTGCTCAGCGCCTGCGTGCAGCACGACGCGGCCTCGCGCGGGCTGGAACAGTTCGCGCTGGAATTGCTTGAACGCGGCGCCGACCCATTCGCGCCGTCGGCCGCTGGCGACCCGCCGCTGTCGCTGGCGGTGCGCCTGGGCTGGTTGCGCCTGCAGCAGTGGCTGCTCGAACACGGCGTGGACCGCGAAGCGCGCGACAGCCACGGCATGACCGCGCTGCATCTGGCCACCGCGCTGGGCCGCGAGGCCTCGCTCAAATTGCTGGTCAAGCAAGGTGCCTCGCCGGAAGCGCGCGCCGCCGACGGGCAGACCCCGTTGGGCGTGGCGTTGTCGATCGGCCGGCGCGATCTGGCCGATTGGCTGGACTGGCGTATCTGGTCGCTGCCACGCCGCACGCTGCGCGAGGCCGATGTGCCGGCCGCGGCGATGACCGGCGATACCGATGCGGTGCGTCGCCTGATCGACCTCGGCCTGCCGGTGGATGCGGTGGACGCGCAGGGCTGCACCGCACTGCTGCGTGCAGCCGGCAGCGGCCATCTGGCCGTGGTGACCCATCTGCTCGGCCGTGGCGCGGACCCGCAGCGTGCCGCCAACAGCGGCGCCACGCCATTGTCGGCGGCGGTGAGCATGCGCCAGACCGAGATCGTGGCGGCGCTGCTGGCGGCCGGCGCGCAGATCGAACACCGCCTGCCCGGTGGCGTCACCGTGCTGATGCTGGCCTGTGCGCTGGGCCTGCCTGACATCGTGGCGCGCCTGCTCGCCGCTGGCGCCGACGTGCATGCCAACGACGACCAGGGCCTGGCGGCGCTGCATTGCGCCGCACTGTACGGCTTCACCGCGCGCGACAAGATCCGCCTGCTCGCGCTGCTGGACACCTTGCTGCTGGCCGGCGCCGACCCGGATTACCTGGCCGGCGGGCGGGTCAGCCCGCTGCTGATGTTGCTGGGCGCACGCGCCGAACCTGGCACCGCCTGCGACGAGCAGGTCGTACTGGCCGGTGTGGAGCGCCTGCTCGACGAAGACGTGGCGCTGGACGTGGCCGATCAACGCGGCTTCGGCCCGCTGCATCTGGCAGCCCTGCATGGGCTGCCCTTGCTGGTGCAGCGCCTGTTGCGTGCCGGTGCCGATTCGGACCGCCGCGACGCGCTCAACCGCACCCCGCGCGAGATTGCGATCATGCGCGGCTTCATCGACGTGGCGGGCCAGTTCGAACCGGCGTTGCCGGGGGTGTCGTCGATGGCGCGCTTCCTGCGCGAAGGCCGCTGAGCCAGCGCGCCTTCGCGCCGCTGCGGGTGCTGTTCGTGTGCAGCCGCAACCGGCTGCGCAGCCCCACCGCCGAGCACGTCTTCGCACAGTGGCCGAATGTGCTCACGCAATCGGCCGGACTGGCGCCCGATGCCGAGCAACCGGTCACACCCGAGCTGCTGCACGACAGCGATTTGGTGCTGGTGATGGAGCGCCGCCATCTGCAGCTGTTGCGCCGGCGCTTCGCTGCGCACCTGCAGCACTGCCGTGTGGCCTGCCTGCAGATTCACGACGACTACGCCTACATGCAGCCGGAACTGATCCGCCGGCTGGAACACACGGTGCCACCACTGCTGCGTTTGCCGGTGCATTCGTAACCCGATCCCGACACCTCGCGTGCAACACTGGGGTTTGACTCGCACGAAGGAAGCGCCCACCCGATGAGCGTCCGTATCGAGGACCACGCCATGCTGGGCAATTGCCACAGCGCGGCCCTGGTCGACCACTGCGGCACCATCGACTGGCTGTGCCTGCCACGCTTCGATTCCGATGCAGTCTTCGCCTCCCTGCTGGGCACGCCGGAACACGGCCAATGGGCGCTGGCACCGGCCGCCGATTTCCGCAGCGAGCGCGCCTACGAAGACGACAGCCTGGTGCTGCGCACCCGGCTCATCACCGCCGCCGGCACGGTGGAACTGGTCGACTTCATGGTGGCCAGCGACGACGGCGAGGTGCATCAGCATCTGGTGCGCATGGTGCGCTGCGTACAGGGCGAAGTGCCCATGCACATGCGCCTGACCTTCCGCTTCAATTACGGCCGCACGGTGCCGTGGGTGACCAGCATCGATGGCGGCATTCGCGCCATTGCCGGTCCGGATCAGCTGGCCCTGCGTACGCCACAGACGCTGCAAGGCAAGGACCTGGGCACCGAAACCGACTTCACCCTGCGCGAGGGCGAAAGCACCTGGTTTCTGCTCAGTCACGGCCTGTCGCACCAGACCGTGCCGCCGGCCATCGACCCGGATGAAGCCCTGCAGCGCACCACCGCGTTCTGGCACGGCTGGGCGCGGCGGTGCACCGATGTGGGGCCGTGGACGCAGCAGGTGAAGCGATCATTGGTGGTGCTGAAGGGGCTGAGTTATCTGCCCACCGGCGGCATTGTCGCCGCGCCCACTGCCTCGCTGCCCGAACACCTGGGCGGCACGCGGAATTGGGATTACCGCTATTGCTGGCTGCGCGATTCGGTGTTCACCCTGATCGCGTTGTTGCAGGCCGGCTACCGCGATGAAGCCTCGGCATTTCGCGACTGGGTGCAACGGGCCATCGCCGGTTCGCCGGATCAGCTGCAGGCGCTGTACGGCATTGCCGGCGAGCGTCGCTTGCAGGAGTGGGAAGCGCATTGGTTGCCTGGCTACGAAGGCTCGGCGCCGGTGCGGATCGGCAACGGCGCGGTGGACCAGTTTCAGCTCGACGTCTACGGCGAATTGATCGGCGCGTTTCACTACGCGCGCGAAAAAGGCGTCCCGCCGCCGGCCGATGACGATGGTTCTTCGGCCTCGTTGCTGGAGCATTTCCTGGAAATGCTCGAAGACCTGTGGCGCACACCCGACGAAGGCATCTGGGAAGTGCGCGACGAGCGCCGCCACTTCGTGCATTCCAAGGTCATGGCATGGCTGGCCTTCGATTGCGGCTGCCGCGACGGCATCACCAATGCCAGCGCCGAAAAACGCGCGCATTGGGGCCGCATCGCCGAGCAGATCCGCACCGAGGTGCTGGAAAAAGGCGTGCACCCGGATGGGTATTTCGTGCAGAGCTACGGCTCGGATCGGCTGGATGCCTCGTTATTACTGATTCCCATCGTCGGCTTCCTGCCGCCGGATGATCCGCGCATTGCCGCCACCGCCGACGCCATCGCGCGCGATCTCACCATCGATGGCCTGGTCGAACGCTATCGCGCCGACGACAGTGCCGATGGCCTGCCGGCCGGCGAGGGCACCTTCATCGCCTGCAGTTTCTGGCTGGTGGAAAACTACGCCTTGCTCGGCCGCACCGAGCAGGCGCGCGCATTGCTCGAGCGCCTGCTCGGGCTGTGCAACGACGTGGGCCTGCTCGCCGAAGAGTACGACCCGCGCAGCAAACGCATGCTTGGCAACTTCCCGCAAGGGTATTCCCACGTGGCCCTGGTCAATGCGGCATTGCGCCTGCATGGACGCATGGGCGAGAAGGAGACGCATCCATGAGTGAGCAAGTGACCACCCCGCCGTGCATCATCGTGGTGTTCGGTGCGCGCGGTGACCTGACCCGGCGCCTGGTGATGCCGGCGCTGTACAACCTGCGCCGCGCCGGTGCACTTGGCGAGGAATTCGCCATTGTCGGCATGGACCACGGCGACATCACCGAGCGTGCCTGGCGCACCAACATGGGCAAGGCGATGACCGAGCTGCTGAGCAGCCGCGATGCCGAGTTCCAGGCCGATGGATTCGATACCGACACCTGGGACTGGTTGCGCGAGCGCATGCATTACGTGCGCGGCGACTTCACCGACCTGCGTGCCTATCAGTCGCTGGACGGCGTGCTGGAAAAACTGCACAAGCGCTATGGCACCCGCGGTAATGTGCTGTTCTATCTGGCCACCGCCGCGCGCTTCTTCGAGCCGGTGCTGCTGAATCTGGGCGAGGCCGGGCTGGTCAAGCAGCGCGAGGGCGCCGGCTGGCGCCGGGTGATCGTGGAAAAGCCGTTCGGCCACGACCTGCCCAGCGCCAAGCATCTCAATGCCACGGTTGCGCGCGTGCTGCACGAAGACCAGGTGTTCCGCATCGACCATTTCCTGGGCAAGGAAACCGTGCAGAACATCCTGGCGTTCCGCTTCGCCAATGGCCTGTTCGAGCCGGTGTGGAACCGCGACCGGATCGACCACGTGCAGATCACTGCCGCCGAAACCATCGGTGTGGAAGGGCGCGGGCGTTTCTACGATCCCACCGGCTGCCTGCGCGACATGGTGCCCAACCATCTGTTCCAGCTGCTGGCGATGATTGCGATGGAGCCGCCGGCCGCGTTCACCACCGAGGCGATGCATCGCCGCCGCGCCGAAGTGATCGAAGCGGTGCGCCCGATCAAACCTGAAGACGTGGTGCGTGGGCAGTACGCGTCCGGTGCGGTCAATCGCAGCGCCGTGCCGGGATACCGCGAAGAAGACACGGTACCGGACGAGTCGGAAACCGAAACCTTCGTGGCGATGAAGTTGCAGGTCGACACCTGGCGCTGGGCCGGCGTGCCGTTCTATCTGCGCACCGGCAAGCGCCTGCGCGAACGCACCACCGAGATTGCGATCCGCTTCAAGCCTGCACCGTTGGCGCCATTCCGCAGCACCGAAGTGGGCGGCTACGGCCCCGACTGGCTGGTGCTGCATATCCAGCCCGACGAAGGCATCTCGCTGCAGTTCGACGTCAAGCGCCCGGGCGCGCAAGTGGCGTTGGCGCCGGTGCGGATGGACTTCCGCTACCGCGACTGGTTCCCGAAGGAATACACCGTTGGCTACGAGCGCTTGCTGCAGGACTGCATGAATGGCGAGGCCGGTCTGTTCCAGGATGCAGCGATGGTGGAAGGCGCGTGGCGCATCGTGCAGCCGATCCTGGATGCGTGGAAGCAACCGCCCAGTGACTTTCCCAATTACGCGGCTGGCAGTGCCGGCCCGTCGGCGGCCGATGCGTTGCTGGCGATGAACGGCGGGCACGCCTGGCGTGCGCTCACTCCGGGCCGCAAACCGCCGCCGCGTCGCCCGCCTGAAGCGCGTGCGGGTGCGGCGGCACCGGCGAAGAAGAGCGCCAAGAAGGCGGTCAAAAAGGCTGCGAAAAAAGTCGCCAAGGCGCCTGCCAAGCGCAGCGCTGCGGTTGCCGGGAAATCTGCAGCGGCGGCGTCGCCGAGCAAGGCGGCAAGCAAGGCGGTCACCAAGCGCGCCACCAAAAAGGCGACGAAGCCGGCAACCAAAGTCGTCAAGAAGAGCGCTTCGTAGAGACGGGAGAAGATTGCGTAGGAGCTTTCTTGCGCGCGTTGGGGCTTTTTGGGGGATGCCTTNGGGGGGGGGGGGGCGCGTCTCCTTGGGTTATGTGATCATCAACAAGCGTTCTTGGTCCGCGGCGGCTTTGATGTTTTCTTAGAAGGTGCTCTGGAGCAGAGGGATCATCTTTCGTGCGTATGGACCGACAGACATCCGGTAACGCCGCATCGCGCGCAAGCGCGCTCCTACATGTGTGCGACTAGCGTGCATGGGGGATGCGGAACCATGGCGACTTGAGGTTGTTTTTTGGATGTCGCTCTGGAACGGGAGCATCCGGTTTTCGGGCTTCTGTACGGATAGAGATGCGGTAACGCCTCATCGCGCGCAAGCGCGCTCCTACGGGCTTCTCTCAACTGCGACCAAGCGCGCGTGATCGCATGCGCCCTTGCGTGTCTTATCGCTCGGGCGTGACCGGTGCAGGCTCCGGATCCACTTCGGCCTTGACGTCGGCTTCGAACAGATGCATCAGGTCTTCGCGTGCATCGCGCGAGGTCTGGATCACCTTGGCTTCGTCGTCATAAACCAGATGCTGGCGGCGCAGCAGGTCTTCGTCGTGGTGGCGGAAGCGTGTGACGTGCTCCTGCGCGTCGGCCTCGCCAAGCCCCAGCGAGGTCAATACGCGCCCGCCCAACTCCAGGCTGGAGGCGAACACCTCGCGGAACGGCTCGGCACCCAGGTCCATCAGTTTCCAGGCGTGCTGGCGGTTGCGCGCACGCGCCAGCACCGTGGCGTTCGGGTACAGGCGGCGGATCAGCCGCACCGTCTTGATGTTGGTGTCCGGGTCGTCCACTGCGATCACAAAGACCTTGATGCGCTCGGCACCGGCGGCGCGCAGCAGCTCCGGGCGGGTCGGGTCGCCGTAGTACAGCTGGCTGCCGAAGCGGCGTAGATCCTCCACCGTGTCCGGGTTGTGTTCCAGCGCCACGAACGGCACGTGCCGCGCGGTGAGCAGGCGCGCGATCACCTGGCCGAAACGGCCCATGCCGGCGATCAGCACCTTGGGCGTCTGCGTGTCGATGGTGTCGTAGGGGCGCTCGGATTTGGGCACCTTGATACGCAACGGGCCATTGAGCGCGCGCTGGATGCCGAGCAGCAACAGCGGCGTCAGCGCCATCGACACACCCACGATGGCGACCAGGCGGTCGTGGTTGGCGGCGTCCAGCAGGCCGACGCGATCGGCCTCGTTGAAGACTACAAATGCGAATTCGCCGCCCAGCCACAACACGCCGCCCAGCATCAGGCTGCTGCGCAGCGGCAGCTTCGCAACGGTGCCGATCCCCACCAGCAGCGCGAACTTGACCAGCAGCAAGATGCCAACGCCGGCGGCGATCAGCCACGGTTCGGACACCACCCGGTCCAGATCGATGCCCATACCCACCGAGATGAAGAACAGCCCCAGCAGCAAGCCTTCGAATGGCTCGATCTGCGATTCGAGCTCGTGGCGGAATTCCGAATCGGCCAGCAGCACGCCGGCAATGAAGGCGCCCAGGCTGGCGCTCAGGCCGGCCTCCTGCATGATCCAGGCAGTGCCCAGCACCACCAGCAAGGCGCTGGCGGTGAACACCTCGGGCATGCGCGTGCGCGCCACCACATTGAACAGATGCCGCAGCACGAAGCGGCCGCACAGGATGACCAACGTCAACGCCACCAGCGCCTTGGCCACCTCCTGCCAGTCCAGCGTGGCGTTTTTGCTGCCGCCCAGCAGCGGAATGGCAGCCAGCAGCGGGATGGCGATCAGATCCTGGAACAACAGGATGGCGAAGGCCAGCCGGCCGTAATCGCTGCCCAGCGCCTTGCGTTCGGCCAGCAGCTGCAGGCCCACCGCAGTGGATGACAGCGCCAGCGCCACGCCGACGATGAGCGAGGTTTTCCAGCCCAGTTGCCCGGCCATCAGCAGGCCGCCCAGGATCAGCGCGGTCATCACCACCTGGGTGGTGCCGGCGCCGAACACCGAGTGGCGCATCACCTTCAGCCGTGCCGGCGACAGCTCCAGCCCGATCACGAACAGCAGCATCACCACACCGATCTCGGCCGCACCGCTGATGCGTTCGGCATCCTGCACCACGCCCACGCCATCGGGCCCGAGCACCACGCCGGCGACCAAGTACGCCAGCACCGCACCCAGGCCGAAGCGCTTGAACACCGGCACGGCCACGATCGCCGCCAGCATCAGGACCAACGCCAGTTCGAGGCCGCCGCTATGCATGTTGCACTCTCCGTTGAGGTGCGCATTATGCCGCGCAAGGCAGGCAGCCGGCTTGCATGCCTGTGCCGGGGCCGCTGATAGCGGCCGTCACGGTTGAGCCTCGACCCCGCCCTCAGACAATGGCGGCCGAGTGCTCCTGTTACGTGCGGTGGAAGCGGAGTGTGCCCGTCTCCCAAACCCCTGCACGACGACGCAAGCCGCCGCGCGCGATCCGCACGCGTGCAACGCGCTGATCTCCGCTATGCCACGCAAGGCAGGCAGCCAACCCGACAGCCAACGCACAACGGATGTCGGCTGTCGGTTTAGCGAGGAGACGCGGAGCTAGGAGCAAACACAGTGCTCAGCGCGCTGCGATGGAGGCAACGCGCTCGCGCCAGGCTCAGTGGCTCTTGAGCAGGAAGCGACGATCCAGCGGCTGCAGCGGGCGCGCGTTGAACGGGTAAACGCGCTCGAACGCGTTGATCTGTTCCCTGGACACCTGCACCGGCTGACTCAGGACCACCCAATCCACCGTTTCGCTGCAGGGCGGGGTAGTCAGCGAGCCTTCGTAGCGGTAGAAGCTGCGTTGATTGGCGGGCGGCAGAAAATCGCTAGCGCGCACGACCGCATCGGCCACCTGCCGGGTCTGGTTCTTGTCGCTCGGCATGGCGTCGAGCACGCGCTGGAAGGCCGGATTGGCCTTGCCGGTCTCGAAGAAGATCGCCAGCACGCCGAGCGTTCCGTCCGGGCCCTGGTGCACGATGTGCGCCTCCATCGGGAAGCGCCGGCCATTCAACAGGTGCTCGCTGGGATGATGGAAATGCAGCTGCAGTGCGTCGTACTGCTTGCCGCCGACCCGCATCGTGCCGCCGGCGTGTAGATCCAGCTGGATGGAGTGGCCGGTGTTGCGCACCACCAGCGGCACTGCGCCGTAGTCCAGTTGCAGCTTGCCCAGCGTGGCGTCGATCGCGTCCTTCAGATCGATGGGACTGTTCTGCTGCCCATTGCCGCACAGCGCATTTTCCTTGGCCAGTTCGGCCCAGTGCTCGGCGCCCTCCGGGCCGGTGTAGCCCCACTCGTGCCCGTCATGCTGGGTGGTTTCGTGCGCGTGCACTGGCGTGGCGTCGGGCAACACGGTCTGCGCCATCGCCACCGTGCCCCAACCAGCGGCAACGCATAGGCAGACCGGGCTGACGCGGTGTAACAAAAACGACTTGAAAGACGGCATGAAAGGTTCCTGGCAAAGCAGCGGAGTGGCGTGGATGCTATGGCCGGTGCGGCTCCCGCAAACGCTGTGCGGGAACGGCAATGCCGGGAAGCGAACTGTACCGATTGCCGTGCCGCACAGCACAGGTTTGCGACAGCCGGTTCACTGCGGCCGATCAGCGCGTGCGCATCTACGTGCAGGATGCAACGGCAACCGATGGCAACGCTGCGCCTTACCGCTGCGCATGTCCCGTGCCTGCGTGCGCGCCGTAGCAGGATCTGTGCGTGTCGCTATTTTGTTGCAGGCGAAACGCCGCTGCCAACCGTCGCGACGCGTGACAACGCTTGCTGCGTGCAGCACGCGATTGCCCTGCCAAACGCCCACTTAAGCGCGGCGCACGCGAGGCATTGACCAGGCGGACACATGCGCGCAGACTGCGCCGCGCACCGACCGGAGCATCCGCTCGGCCGCACTTACGGAGCTCACTCTCATGTCCAGCGACAGTCACCCTAGACCCGGGTCGATGACCCAGCTGACGAGCGCCTGAGGCTTCAGGTTCGCCGGCTGTCATCGACGACGGTCGTCACCAGGCGAACCCCCATGTACAACGAAACCCTGCGCCTTGCCCAAGGCGTCGATGCATTGACCGCACCCCTGGCCGAACTCAACACGGCCGATGCGGTGGAATATCTCAACACCCTCGACCGCGACGCCGCCGCGCATCTGCTGGCCGTGTTGCCGCAGCCGCGTGCGGTGAAGCTGCTCGAACAACCCGAGCTGCGCGATGCCAGTGCGCTGGTTGCGCAGCTGCCGGCCGAGCATGCCGCCGTGCTGCTCGGGCAGATGGCCGACGACCGCGCCACCGACATCTTCCACGGCCTGGACGCCGATCAACGCGAGCCGCTGTTGTGGCGGCTCAGCGCCGAAGCGCGGCTGTCGATCCAGGCCTTGATGCGCTACCCGCCCAACACCGCCGGTGCGCTGATGACCACCGAGTTCGTGGCGGTGCCGTCGGACTGGACGGTGGGGCGCACCTTGCAGCACATCCGCGATGTGGAGCGCAGCCGCGAGACCGTGTATGCGATCTATCTGCTGGATCCACACACGCGTGTGCTGCAGCAGGTGGTGACCATGCGCCGGTTGATCACCGGCGCAGCCGAGGCACCGATCCTGGAGGTGGCGCAGGTCAATCCGCCGGTCACCGTAGACCCGGCCCTGGATCAGGAAGAAGTGGCGCGTCTGATCCGCCGCCATGACCTACTGGCGATCCCGGTGGTGGATGCCTGCGGCCACGTGCTGGGCATCGTCACCGTGGACGATGTGCTGGATGCGTTGATCGCCGAATCCACCGAAGACGTGCACAAGTTCGGCGGCATGGAAGCGCTGGACAAGCCGTACATGCAGATCGGCTTCGGGCAGATGATCAAGAAGCGCGCCGGCTGGCTGAGCGTGTTGTTTCTGGGCGAAATGCTCACCGCCAGCGCCATGCAGCACTTCGAGGACGAGCTGTCCAAGGCGGTGGTGCTGACCTTGTTCATTCCGTTGATCATGAGCTCGGGCGGCAACTCTGGTTCGCAGGCCACCTCGCTGCTGATCCGCTCGCTGGCATTGCGCGAAATCCGCCTACGCGACTGGTGGAAGGTGGCGCTGCGCGAGTTGCCCACCGGGCTCACGCTGGGCGCGATTCTGGGCGTGCTGGCGATCGTGCGCATCGCCATCTGGCAGAACGCCGGCCTGTACGACTACGGCCCGCACTGGCAAATGGTGGCGCTCACCATCGGCGCGGCACTGGTGGGCATCGTCACCTTCGGCTCCTTGTCCGGCTCGATGCTGCCGTTCGTGTTGCAACGCTTCGGCTTCGATCCCGCCAGTGCCTCGGCGCCGTTCGTGGCCACCTTGGTGGATGTCACCGGCTTGGTGATCTATTTCAGCATTGCCGCAGCGATTCTGAGTGGCACGCTGTTGTAGAGTCCGATTTCCTCCCGGGAAAGGTGCTGGCGATGCGAGGCAGTGCGCTGTGGTGCGTTGTGTGGACAGGGATGTTGTCGATCGCCGTGACCCAGCCAGGCTGGGCCGAACCGGCCCAGGCCGCAGGGTGCACCTACGATCGTGCGGCGATGCTGGCACTGGATGAAGACGCCTTCGATCAGGACCTGCAGGGCGGTTGGCGCACGATTGCCAACCGCCCCGGTTGCGCCGTCGCAGCCGCCGATCTGCTGCGCGACTACCGCCAGGCCCACGTGATCACTGGCGGCATCGTGGTGTGGCACGAAGGTCAGATGCGTGCAGAGGCCGGTCAAACGGCGCAGGCGATCGCCCTGTTCGAAAAGTCGTACACGCCAGCCGCCGAGGATCTTGCCGGCTGGAATCCTTATGTGGATGCGACGATCGCGTTCCTCAAACGCGACCGCACCGGTCTGGATGCCGCGCGTGCACGGATTGCGGCGGTCCCGTATCCGAACGACAAGAACATGCCGCCGTTGCAAGATGGCTATATGGTGTTTCCTGCCCAGAAGGGTCGACCTGAAATGAAGGTGCGCTGGCCACCAAACCTGGATGTCGTCGATGGCCTGATCAAATGCTACGACGAATCCTATTCGGTGGCTTACGGTGCCCAGCGTTGCCGTACATCGACCTCGACACTTTCAAAGTAGGCTGGCGTCGACAGGCCGGGCACCGCGGTGCGCTCCGGCAGGCATGACGACGGTGCAGCCAGTGGTGCACTGACCAGCCAAAAAAATCACCAACCCGAACGGTCTTCGGCGAAAACGATCGACGATTGTCGACGACGGCCATGCCGCGAGACGGGTGCGCCAAGTCCCTGCCCGCAGGGGGTACGCACACCGGTCGGCCGCCCCGCCATCTTGCGTTCGCCAACCTTGCCGCATGCCCTCGCACCCCAGTGCGTGTACCGTAGCGCGATGGTTTCTGCATCTTCTGCACGATGAGTACGTATCACCTGCAACAGGTGTTCCGCCCCACCACCGTCGCGGTGGTGGGCGGCAGTCCGCGCGATCGCTCGGCCGGGCGCGCGGTGGTGCGCAACCTGCGCGCGGCCGGGTTTCCCGGGCAGATCGGCTGGGTGAGCCCGCGTTACAGCGAGATCGACGGCGTGCGCACGGTGGCGCGGCTGACCGACCTGCCCTGGGTGCCGGACCTGGTGGTGATTACCGCGCCGGCGCGCATCGTGCCGCGCATCGTCTCCATCGCCGCGCGGCGTGGTGTGGCAGCGGCGATCATTCTCACTGCCGGCCTGGGCAGTGGTGCCGGCTCGCCGGCCGCACGCGTGGAAGCGACGGCGCGGGCCAAGGGCATGCGCATCCTCGGCCCGCATTGTTTAGGCGTGATCGCCCCGCATGCGCGGCTCAATGCCAGCATCGCCGCGCATTGCCCGCAGGCCGGCGACCTGGCGCTGATTTCCGAATCCAGCGCCATTGCCGCGGCGCTGGTGGAGTGGGGCGTGGCGCGCTCGGTCGGGTTTTCGGCGGTGGTCTCGCTGGGAGACACGCTGGACGTGGATTTCGGCGATCTGCTGGATTACTTCGCCACCGACTACCGCACCCGCGCGATCCTGCTGTATGTCGAACGCATCGGCGATGCGCGCAAGTTCATGTCGGCGGCACGCGCCGCCGCGCGCGCCAAGCCGGTGGTGGTAGTCAAGTCCGGGCGGCAGTTCCGCATTGATCCCAATGCCGACACCCACGCGCAGGCGCTGGCCGGCTCGGATGCGGTGTATGGCGCCGCGTTCGCACGGGCCGGGCTGTTGCGGGTGGGGGCACTGGACGAACTGTTCGCCGCGGCCGAAACGCTGGGCCGCCTGGGTAGTTTTCCGGGCCGTCGGCTGGCGATCTTGAGCAATGGCGGCGGGGTGGGGCAGTTGGCAATGGACCAGCTGTTGCTGCGCGGCGGCACCCTGGCCGAGTTGTCGGCCAAGACGCTGGAGCGGCTGGATCAATCGCTTCCTGAAGGCTGGTCGCGCAGCAATCCGGTGGACATCATTGTCGACGCCGATGGCGAGCGCTATGCGGCCGCCATCGAAGCATTGCTGGACGACTCCGAGAACGACGCGCTGCTGGTGGTCAACGTGCCCACCGCCTTCACCTCCTCGGCCGATGCGGCCAAGGCACTGACCCGCGCGCTGGAACAGCGCAGCCGCTACCAGCGCGAGAAACCGGTGTTTGCGGTGTGGCTGGGCCAGGATGACGCCGCGATTGCCGCGCTCAACGCTGCACGCGTGCCCACCTACGCCACCGAGTCGGACGCGGTGCGCGGCTTCACCCACCTGGTGCGTTACCGCGAGGCGCAGGCCGCCTTGATGGAGACCCCGCCCAGCCTGCCGGAAGATTTCGTGGTCGATGCCGGCATCGGCCGAGCGGTGGTCAACGAAGCGCTGGCCGCCGGCAGGCGCTGGCTGGATCCGGTCGCAACCAACCGCCTGCTGGCCGCCTACGGCATCCCGATCGTGCCGGTGCAGGTGGCCGCCACCGCCAACGAGGCCGCGCTGCTGGCCGACCCGTTGCTGGCAATGGGGCGCACAGTCACTTTGAAGGTGCTTTCCAGCGAGATCGCACACAAGTCGGACGTGGACGGCGTGCGCCTGAACCTGTCCAGCGTGGCGGCGGTGCGGGAGGCGGCGGCCGGCATCCTGGCGCGTGCCCGCGCCGCGCACCCCAATGCGCTGATCGAGGGCGTGATCGTGCAGCCCACCGTGCTGCGGCCCAAGGCGCGCGAGCTGATCGCCGGCATTGCCGATGACCCGGTGTTCGGCCCGGCCATCGTGTTCGGCCGTGGCGGCACCGCGGTGGAGGTGATCAACGACCGCGAGCTGGCGCTGCCGCCGCTGGACCTGCGCCTGGCCCACGAACTGATTGGCCGCACCCGCGTTTCGCGCATCCTCAAGGCCTATCGCGACGTGCCGGCCGCCGACGAGCGCGCGGTGGCGCTGGTGCTGGTCAAGCTGGCGCAGCTGGCCGCCGACATCCCCGAAATCACCGCGCTGGACATCAACCCGCTGCTGGCCGACCGCGAGGGCGTGATTGCGCTGGATGCGCGCGTGGCGGTGGCGCCGGTGCGCAAGCTGCACAAGGGCCGTGGCCATCCGCGGTTTGCGATCTTCCCGTACCCCAAGGAATGGGAGCGCCGCATCGCGCTGGGCGATGGCGCGCACGCGCTGGTGCGCCCGGTGCGGCCCGAGGACGACGCCCTGTTCCGCGCGTTCTTCGCCCGGGTCACCGACGAAGACCTGCGGCTGCGCTTCTTCCAGTCGGTCAAGCATTTCAGCCACGAATTCATCGCGCGGCTGACCCAGCTCGACTACGCACGCTCCATCGCGTTGGTGGCCATCGACCCCAAGACCGGCGACATGCTCGGCGCGGTGCGCCTGCATGCCGACGCCGATTACGCGCGCGGCGAATACGGCATCCTGATCCGCTCCGACCTCAAGGGCCACGGCATCGGCTGGCAGCTGATGCGCATCATGATCGAGTACGCGCGCTGGCTGGGCCTGAAACTGATCGAAGGCCAGGTGCTGCGCGAGAACCGCACCATGCTGGCGATGTGCCAGAGCCTGGGCTTCGGCGTGCGCCCGGATCCGGACGACCCGACCCTGATGGCGGTGACACTCCCTATAATGGGCGAGCCACGCCCGGCCTGACTCCCCGTCACGCCGCGGTCCCCCATCCTCCACCGCATGCCGGACCGGCCAGGCCTTGCCCTGGTGTCGCCGTCCGGCTGTCGTCTCGGCCCGCCTGGGAGTGTCAATGTTTCGCGATTTCAGAATGTCGTTTTTGGTCACTGCGATCTGCCTGGGCCTGGCCGCCTGGTGGGGTCACACCTCGTCGATGGGCATCTGGCAGGCGTTATGGCTGTGCCTGGTGCTGAGCGTGCTGGAGGTGTCGCTGTCGTTCGACAACGCGGTGGTCAACGCCGGTGTGCTCAAGCACATGAACGAGTTCTGGCGGAAGCTGTTCCTCACCGTGGGCATCCTGATCGCCGTGTTCGGCATGCGCCTGGTGTTCCCGATCGTGATCGTGTCGGTGGCCACCGGCATGGGCCTGGTGCCGGTGATGCAGATGGCGCTGAAGGAGCCGGACCGCTACAGCCAGGTGCTGACCGACCACTACCCGTCCATCGCCGCCTTCGGTGGCATGTTCCTGCTGCTGGTGTTTTTGAACTTCCTGTTCGACCAGGACCGCAAGCTGCACTGGCTCGGGCCGGTGGAGCGGCTGGTCGGCAAGCTGGGCAAGGCCGATGCAATGTCGGTGATCGTGGCGGTGTCGGTGCTGCTGGGCACCAAGCTGTTCCTGCCCGATGCGGTGTTCCAGAGCGTGCTGTTCGCCGGGCTGGGCGGCATCCTGCTGTATCTGCTGGTGGGTAGCGTGGATGCCTTGTTCGAGGCCGAAGAGAGCGAAGACGGCAGCATGGGCCCGGCCAAGCGCTCGGGCATTGCCGCCTTCCTGTACCTGGAAGTGCTGGACGCCTCGTTCTCGTTCGACGGCGTGATCGGCGCCTTCGCCATCACCCGCGACGTGGTGATCATCATGCTGGGCCTGGCGATCGGGGCGATGTTCGTACGCTCGATGACCGTCTACCTGGTGCACAAGGGCACCCTGGACGAGTTCGTGTTCCTGGAGCACGGCGCGCATTACGCCATCGGCGTGCTGGCGATCATCATGCTGGTGGGTACCGTCTACCACGTGCCGGAAGTGCTGACCGGCCTGATCGGCGTGGCCTTCATCGCCGCCTCGGTGTGGTCGTCGATCCGCTACCGCAAGCGCCATCACATCGGCCCGACCGAGATCTGATCCCGCCACGGGCCGCGCTCCGCTTAAGAGCGGCTACGGAGCGCCTTCGTGGCTGTCGGATGGGTGCTGCTGACGGACCGGCGCCGCTCCTTCTGTGGCTTGGCTGCAGGGTCCTTGCCCGCCCACCATCGCGGGACACGCTGCAAGTACGTCCTTGTAAGCTCTTACGCGGCATCCATGCCGCGTAAGGTCCCGCGACGGTGGGCGGGCAAGGACCAGTCGAGAACGTCGGTGTGCATGGCTTTCATAAAAGAAGCGACCGACCAACCCTCTTGTGCTGTGTCCTCGCCGCTTGCTGGACCGTTTTGCGGCATGGATGCCTGCACGAGCCCCCAGGGACGGGTTCACGGCGTGTCCCGCGATCGGCGAGGGCACCGCACCCTCGAACGCAACGCCCGGGAGAAGTCCGCTTCCCGCCATGGATGCAGCAGCGGCTGCCGGGGCCAGAGCAGTCGCGCCAAGCCTGCGGTGACGCCTGACATAACCACACCCAACTGTGACCAGCTTCAGCATCAGCCTGTGCCGCGGCTGACCTAACCGAACCCAACCAGTCGGCAAAAACGCCGCTCCAGGCCTTGACTGCGCACTCGGATTGGGCAGTTGGGCGCGCCGAAACGACCGTTCGTCAGACGGCGCTTTGCGCCACAAGGGTTTGCGGGTTTTTCCCACATTATGTGTTGACCCCTCGGGAGCACCCCACTATCTTGGGGGAGTCGGTGGTTGGCCGCCCCAAGCGGCCGGACCTGAAAGAGCACAATCAGCGGGCATCCCGCGATTGATGAGCCTCCTCGCCGCAGCCGCAATCGGTTTCATTCAGTCATCCAGGGCAGTGCCGTGGAGCGAGCTGCGTGGGGCCGGTGCGCTGCGGTTGTTTCGCCACCGACCACCACGCGACAGCACACCGCGCGGTGGCGGCCGTGGAATCTCCGGTGAGGAGATGGCGGGTGAGGGCGATGTCGCCGCGGACCACAGGTCTTGCGTGCTGCGCGCCTTGCACTGCCATCGCTGTCCAGGGAATCCGGATCCGGCCGCACCCCGTCCCCAGGCGGGTCCGTGTGCCTACGCATGGAGGACGCATGACCACCAACGACACCCTTGCCGCGATCGCCGCCGGTACCCTTGCACCCACCAGCGCTCCCGCCAGTGTGACCGTGCCCAGCCCCGCACACCCGGAGTTGAGTGACCCGTCGGACGTCGTGCCGCCCCCCCGCCAAGCCATTGCAATGCACGCACAGACCATCGAAGAACAAACCGTCTCCACCTGGATCACCAAGGAAGCCGGCAACCGCAAGATCCCGTTCGAGCCGGCGCGCCTGGAGCGCGCCATCGACCAGATCCATGCCGAATTCCCGCAGCTGGACGTGGGCGACTACAAGCGCTCGGTGTTCGGCTTCGTCGAGCGCAAGGACAGTGTCAACGCCGACGACCTGGTCGACCACCTGATCCGCGAGGCCGAGGCCCGCGTCGATCTGACCACCCCGGAGTGGGAGCACTTCGCTGCGCGTCTGTACCTGCGCCGCCTGTACAAGCGCGCCAGCCGCAACCGCTTCTACGACGCCGGCCAGAAGTACGGCTCGTTCGTGGGCCTGCAGGAAAGCCTGGCCGACCGTAACGTCTATTCCAACGACATCCTCAAGAGCTATTCCAAGGAAGAGCTCATCGAGGCGGGCAAGATGATTGCGCCCGAGCGCGACACGCTGTTCGCCTACAACGGCCTGTACCTGCTGGCCACCCGTTACCTGGCCACCGACAACTCGCGCGGCGTGTTCGAGCTGCCGCAGGAGCGCTGGCTGACCATCGCCCTGTACCTGATGCAGGACGAGAAGCCGCGCGAGCGCCGCATGCAGCTGGTGGGCGAGGCCTACTGGGCGCTGTCCAACCTGTACATGACCGTGGCAACCCCGACGCTGGCCAATGCCGGCAAGGTCGGCGGGCAGCTGTCGAGCTGCTTCATCGACACCGTCGACGACAGCCTGCAGGGCATCTACGACTCCAACACCGACGTGGCGCGCGTGTCCAAGCACGGCGGCGGCGTGGGCGCGTACCTGGGCTATGTGCGTTCGTCGGGCTCGGCGATCCGCGGTGTGTCCAACTCGTCCGGCGGCGTGGTGCCGTGGATCAAGCAGCTCAACAACACCGCCGTGTCGGTGGATCAGCTTGGCCAGCGCAAGGGCGCCATCGCGGTCTACCTGGACATTTTCCACCGCGACATCGAATCGTTCCTGGATCTGCGCCTGAACAACGGCGACCAGCGTCTGCGCGCGCACGACGTGTTCACCTCGGTGTGCATCCCGGACCTGTTCATGGAAGCGGTCGAGCGCCGCGGCGACTGGTACCTGTTCGATCCGCATGAAGTCAAGCGCATCAAGGGCTGGTACCTGCAGGACTTCTATGACGAGAAGAAGGGCGACGCCAACAGCAGCTTCCGCAAGAAGTACGAGGAAGTGGTTGCCGACGAGCGCATCACCCGCAAGACCGTCAAGGCGATCGAGATCTTCAAGCGGATCATGGTCAGCCAGCTGGAAACCGGCAACCCGTTCATGTTCTACCGCGATGAAGTCAATCGCAAGAATCCGAACAAGCACGAGGGCATGGTCTATTCGTCCAACCTGTGCACCGAGATCCTGCAGAACATGAGCCCCACGCGGATGATGCAGGAAATCATCAGCGGCAATCAGATCGTCACCACCAAGAAGGCCGGCGACTTCGTCGTGTGCAACCTGTCCTCGATCAACCTGGGCCGCGCGATCACCGTGCAGGCCGACCAGGCCGATCTGCTGGGTGCCGACGTGCTGGAGCGGTTGATTCCGATCCAGGTGCGCATGCTCGACAACGTGATCGATCTGAATCAGTTGCCGGTGCCGCAGGCCACCATCACCAACCAGAAGTACCGCGCCATCGGCCTGGGCACCTTCGGCTGGCATCACCTGCTCGCGCAGAAGGCCATCCACTGGAATGCCAAGGAAGCCGAGGACTACAGCGACGAGCTGTACGAGCGCATCAACTACCTGACCGTCCAGGCGAGCATGGAGCTGGCCAAGGAAAAGGGCACCTACAGCGTGTTCCGCGGCAGCGATTGGCACACCGGTGAGTACTTCCGTGCGCGCGATTACAACAGCCCGCAGTGGCTGGAGCTGTCCGCGCAGGTGGCGGTCAACGGCGTGCGTAACGCCTGGATGCTGGCCGTGGCGCCGAACATGAGCACCGCGCAGATTGCCGGTTCCACCGCGTCGATCGACCCGATCTACAGCGCGTTCTACTACGAAGAAAAGAAGGACTTCCGTCGCCCGGTGGCCGCGCCCGGCCTGTCGCTGGACACCTGGCCGTACTACGAAAAGGGCGCCTACAAGGTCGACCAGTTCGCCAGCGTGCGCCAGAACGCGCGTCGCCAGCGCCACATCGACCAGTCGATCAGCTTCAACTTCTATGTGCCCAGCACCATCCGTGCGAGCACGTTGCTGGATCTGCACATGACCGCTTGGCGTGAAGGCTTGAAGACCACGTACTACGTGCGTTCCAACGATATCGACATCAGTGAATGTGAGTGGTGTTCGAGCTAAGCGCATTCGCGCTTAGCTCCCCACGGTTCGCCCTGCGAACCGCGGGCCCCGGCTCATTAGCATCCACACCCCTGCGCCTTCGGCGCGCCCCCCTGACTCAGGGGGGCTTTTCTCCAGCACGATTTTGCTGTCGCCGTTCCCATGTGGACGCGTGACGCCTGAAAGACGAGTAAAGACCCATGTCCGCAACACCGCTTGAGCGCATCAAGATCCTGGAGCCGCGTCACCCCAATCGCTCCACCGCCATCATCAATGGCCAGACCTCCGGCATCCTCAACTGGAACGACATTCCGTACCCGTCCTTTTATCGGGCGTACAAGGAGCTGTCGACCAACTTCTGGATCCCCGACGAGGTGGACATGAAGGGCGACGCGCGCCAGTACAACGAGCTCTCGGCGCGCGAGAAGAATGCCTATGACTCGATCATCGGCTTGCTGGCCACGCTGGATTCGCCGCAGACGCGCTTCATCTACAACGTCGCCGAATACATCACCGACCCGGCCGCGCATGCCAATGCTGCGATCATCGGCCAGCAGGAAGTGATCCATAACGAGAGCTACAGCTACGTGCTGGCCTCCATCACCGGCCTGGCCGATCAGAACCGCGTGTTCGAGATTGCGCGCACGCACCCGACCATCATCAAGCGCAATGCGCCGATCATGGGCGCCTACGACGACTTCATGCGCGACAAGACGGCCGAAACGCTGATCCGCGCGCTGATCCAGTCCTCGATCCTGGAAGGCATCAACTTCTATTCCGGCTTTGCGTACTTCTACAATCTGGTCCGCCAGAACCGCATGACCGGCACCGGCAAGATCATCAGCTTCATCAACCGCGACGAGCTGGCCCACTCCAAGTTCATCAGCGAATTGATCCGCGCCATCATCGGCGAGAACCAGGCGCTGCAGGGCGACCAGCTCACCGATTACGTGCACAAGGCCTTCGAGCACGCGATCGACCTGGAAACGGTGTGGACGGCCGAAGTGCTGGACGGCATCGACGGCATCGACGTCGACGAAATGATCCGCTACGTGAAGTACCGCGCCAACAAGATGGCCGGCATGCTCGGTATCGAGAAGTTGTACGAAGGCGCCAACGACAACGTAATGCCGTGGATCAAGGCCTACGCCGACAACTTCACCGAGACCAAGACCGACTTCTTCGAGATGCGCAATGCGTCTTACAAGAAGACCAATTCGGATAACGGCTTCGACGATCTGTGATTGATCGGGAGTGGTGAATCGGGAATCGGGAATGGTAAAAGCAACCGTACCCCGCTCTTCCGATTCACGACTCTCGATTCCCCATTCCCGGCCTCACCATGAACATCCTGCTCGCATTGGCTTCGTTGAGCGGTAACACGCGTGATGTGGCGCGCAGTGTCGCGCTGCAGTGCGAGGCGGCGGGGCATGTGGTGACCTGGGTGGAGACCGATCTGCAGCGCCTGGCGCAGGTGCCGCATGCGCCGGGGCAGTACGATCTGTTTCTGCTCGGGAGCTGGACCGACAACGGCGGGCGCACGCCCACAGAGATGAAACGCTTCATCGTCGAACTGGTCGAAACGCTGGGCAAGCCACCGCAGGTGGCGGTGTTCGGTACCGGCGAGACGCAGTGGGGCGAGGACTATTTCTGCGGAGCCGTGCATCGCATCGCACGTTTCTTCGACAGCCCGTTTCCTCGCCTGACCATCGAACAGATGCCCCACGGCGTGCGTGATGCGCACGCCATCGCCGCCTGGACCGACGAGGTTCTGGCCCAATGCAAGAACGATCCCCATGATGCAGACCATTACCGTCACGTCGCCTGAGCACTACACCGAAGTCCTCGCCGCGCATCCGCGCGCGCTGGTGGATTTCTACAAGGACAATTGCCCGGGCTGCAAGATGCTCGACATGTCGCTGGACAAGTTCTCCGCCAGCGATGCCGCTGCCGGCGTGGCCTTGTTGAAGGTCAAGCTGGAAGTGGTGGGCGAGGAATTCTTCCGCGATCTGGGTCTGCGCCAGACGCCGACCCTGGCGCTGTACCGCGACGGCAGCGAGGTGGCACGCCTGCCCGGCTTCCAGTCGCCGGCGCAGGTGGAAACTGCGGTCAAGACCAGCCTCTGAGTGAGCTCTGGTGCGGCGCGTGCTTGTGCACGCAACGCGTGACCCGACGCTAGTGGGGGAATCCGCTCTCGTAGGAGCGGACCCGGCCGCGGCAGCCGCCGACGGGTGCTTGTCCCGCGTACGCCCTTGCTGCATTCGCTGCACCTTTGCACCGACACCCCGGCTTTGCATGTGGTGACACGCAGCGCTTGTGGTTGTTCGTCCTCCCAGCCGCCAGCCGCAGCGCAGCCGTGACGAACCCCAGGCAGCACGAATGCCCCGCATTGCGCAGCACCGTCGCCTGCACATCGCGCGGATCAGGCTATCGTTGTGCTTCGACACGCAAGGCATGTCGAACGCGTGCATGCCACACAGCCGCCGCGGCCGCATCGCCCGCGCGGGCCGTTTGTTCCACCTTCTTTCTGGATCCCACGATGTCCGATAGCCCGCAGACCCCTCCACCGATCGAAGCGCGCATGGCCGAGATCGTGTTCCCCAACCACACCAACCACATGGGCACGCTGTTCGGTGGCCAGGCGTTGGCGTGGATGGACAAGGCCGCGTTCCTGGCCGCCTCGCGCTATGCGCGTCGCACCGTGGTGACCGCGCGCTCGGACCAGGTCGATTTCAAGTTGCCGATCCGCCAGGGGCAGATGGTGGAGACCATCGCGCGCGTGGTCTCGGTGGGGCGCAGTTCGATCAAGGTGGAAGTGGAGTTGATCGCCGAAGATCTGCTCAGCGGGGCACGCGAACTGTGCACCCGCGGCCACTTCGTGATGATCGCGCTCGGCGACGATGGCAAGCCGACCTCGGTGCCGGCGCTGCCGGCAGCCTAGCGTCGAACCACGCGCCGTTGGCGATGCAGCCAACGGCGCGCTGCAGTGTCTCCACAAGGATATCGAGTGATGCACACCGCCACCATGCCTGGAACGCCGGCAAGCACCGCACCGACCCGCGGCCGGTCTAGACGCCTAACAGCCGTGCCGATCTGGCGAATGCATAGTCGCGGTAATCGCCGTGCTTACTCCTGCACTTCGTTGTCTTCGCGCTTGGTTTCGGCCATCGCTTCGGGCTCCAGCTCTTCGGCGCTGCGATTGAGTTTGACGAACACGCCCCAGGCAATCAGCAGCAGCCCGGCACAGAAGCCCACCGATGCGGCATACGGCAACTTGGCCGGGTCGTCGTGCATCAGCTCGAAGATCGACACCAGCGTTTCGATGGCCAGCGCGATCACGATCACCACGAAGAAGCGCGACAAGTAACGGCGTACGCGCGTGGGGCCGCTCACTTTGACGTCGCGCAGGATCTCTTCTTCGAAGATGGTCTGGCCCAGTTCCAGCGTCACCAGCGCAACCGTGAGCAGGCCGATGGCTTCCAGCACCACGTTGAAGCGGTCGCGGACCACCATGTCGCCGCCCGGGGTGAAGCCATGCCACAGCTCCAGCGCGGCCATGCCCACCAGCCCGCAGGCGCACAGCACGAAGAACGCCAGGATCACGAAGTGACCGGCACGGAACAGGTGGCTGAGCAGCTTCATGGCGGGCACGACGGGTGATGGGACGCAGAGCATCGTGTGCACCGCGTCGCGGCGGCGCGAAGGCAATGGCAATGCCGATCTTGAGCGCGCGCTGCGCATGGCAGCGCTTCACGTGCAGTGATGCGCAACGCCACCTCGACGTATCGACATCGACCCAGAGCGCTACAACCCTTCCCCCATCGGGGGAAGGTGCCCGCAGGGCGGATGGGGGTACGGTTTACACGCAGCCCAACAACCGCCCCGCACACCCCAACAACCTCAGCTATGCCGCAACACCTGATACGCCTGCAGATGCACATTCGCCGCCATCAGCAGCGGCGCGTTGCGCCCGGTCTCGCGCACGCGCTTGAGCATGTCGCCGACGATCTGCGCCGCTTCCACATCCTGCCCGGCCTCCAGGTCGCGCAGCATCGAGGCCTTCAGCGGCGAGTCCACCTGCAGCAGCGTCTGCAGCGCCTTGGCGCGTGCGGGTTCGGGAATCGGCTGGCCGGCGGCATCGGCGGCCCACAGGCATTCGTTGTACAGGCCGTTGATCAAGGCGCGGCCGTCGTCGGTGGCCACAATCGCGCCCACCGGCGCACGCATCAGGCAGGTCGCCGCCGCCAACGCAGTGAGGAAGCTGTACTTGATCCACTGCTCCTGCGCGATCTGGGTGCTGGCCACATGGTCGATGCCGGCCTGCGCGCAGGCCGCGGCAAACGCCTGCACCCGCGCCGATGCGGCATTGCCATCGCGCTCGCCGAAGGTCATCGCTGCCGGCTTGCCCAGATGCAGGATCTCGCCGTGCTCGCCCTTGGCGGCGCTGATGAAGCACAGCCCGCCCAACACCCGTGCCGCACCGAAGCGTTCGTCCAGCGCCGCGTAATGGCGCAGGCCGTTGAGGATAGGCAGCACCGTGGTGTGCTCGCCGACCGCCGGTGCAATCGCCTCGATCGCGCTGTCCAGGTCGTAGGCCTTGCAGCTGAGAATCACCAGATCGAATGGCCGCTGCGCCACCAGCGCCTGCAGATCCTGCGCGGTGACGGTTGCCACCGGCAGATCGGCATCGCCGAGGGGGCTGCGAATGCGCAAGCCCTGCGCCTGCAGCTGCGCCGCACGGGCGTCACGCACCAGGAAGGTGACATCCACGCCAGCCTGCGCCAGCCGCCCGCCAAAGTAGCCGCCAGTGCCGCCGGCACCGAGGATCAGAATGCGCATAGGATCTCCGTTCAGTGTGATGTTTGGTACATGCCGGACACGGTGCTAAGCTTTCAGCCGGATCGGGGATTCTCGGTCGGCATCAGGCTCTGGCGGACTCGCTGGGGCCTTTTGTTTATGGGAAACACTTCAGGCCATAGCCCAGGTAACGACCTGCCGGATTCTTGTCGAGTTTCTGCTCAATCACCTGCCAGGCGCGATTTGGCTGCTCCGGTCGCAGCTGCCGCACGCCAATGGGGCGAGCGATCAGATCCGCAAGTTGTAGCCCGATCGCATTGCTCTTCTTGTCGCAGATCACCGGATCGAATGGCAGCTCTATGCCAGAGAAATTGTCTCCCCCACAGATCCGGCGAAACGCCAATTCCAGATCCTGGTCTTCGCTGCGCCCACGCGCCTCGCACAGCACGTGCGTGGTCAACGGCTCTCCCGCTTGCGCCACCTGTCCCTGCTTGCTGAGTTTGTAATACATCCGCTCAAGGCAGAAGCGCATCGAGATTTCATACGGGTTTTCACCGCGCTGGCGATCCTGAAGGCGGCGCTTGTCGATCACAGCGGCAAAGATCGTCATCGGCGCCAACGCCAATGCATCTGTCAGCGCATCGAGAAATGCCTGTTTCTTGTCGCGATCACGCAACACGGCGAACGGCCCGATATCCCTGCGGATCTCGCGCTCATGCAGCACGACGGCGTCATGGCCAAACGTCGCGAACTTGATCCGCTGGATCGCAGGCACAACGGTTGCCATGTAATCGCGCTTGCTGATCAGGCAGCACGACAGCACAAACAATGGGAAGGCAGGATCAATACTCGCCATCCCGTGATCGCCACTCTCATCGACAAAGACGATGTAGTCGCTGAATTGCGCCATCAGCTCCGTAGTCCAACGCCACGGCGTAGCAGCCATAGCGCCAACGCGCTCAGCACTGCGACAAAGCCGAGCATCAGCGCGTAGGCCACCCAGATCGGCACGTCGGAGCTGCCGAGCAGGCCGTAGCGGAACGCGTTGACCATGTAGAAGATCGGGTTGGCGTGGGTGGCGGCTTCGGCCCAGCCGGGCAGCAGCTTCACCGAATAGAACACGCCGCCCAGGTAGGTCAGCGGGGTCAGGATGAAGGTCGGCACGATGGCCACGTCGTCGAACTTCTTGGCGTACACCGCGTTGACGAAGCCGGCCAGCGAGAAGATCGTCGCGCCCAGCAGCACTGTGGTCAGCGTCACCAGCGGGTGCGGGATGCGCACCGGGGTGAAGAACATGGCGATGATCAGCACCAGCGCGCCCACCATCACCCCGCGCAGCACCGCGCCGGCCACGTAGCCCCACAGGATCACCCAGTTGGGCATCGGGCTGACCAGCAGTTCTTCCACGTGGCGGCCGAACTTGGCGCCGAAGAAGCTCGAGGAAATGTTGCCGTAGCTGTTTTGGATCACGCTCATCATCACCAGGCCCGGCACGATGAACTGCATGTACGTGTAGCCGCCCATGTCGCCCACGCGCGAGCCGATCAGCCCGCCGAAGATCAAAAAGTACAGCGTCATGGTGATAGCCGGCGGCACCAGGGTCTGGCCCCAGATGCGCAGGATGCGCTGCACTTCGCGGCGCACGATGGTGCCCAGTGCAACCCAGTTGCGCTGGCGGGAGGTAGCGGGGACAGCAGACATCGAAGGCTCCGGGGAACTCATGGGTGACCTGCCGGGCGCACGGGCGCCGCTGCAGCAGGGGGCGTGGCAACGGTGGTGTCGCCAGGCCCGGTCAGACGGACGAACAATTCTTCCAGCCGGTTGCTCTTGGTGCGCATCGAGCGCACCCGGATGCCGGCATCGCCCAGGGTAGCGAACACGCGGTTGAGGTCCATCGCGCGCGGCATGTCCAGATCCAGCGTATGGCCGTCGATTGCGGTGAGCGTGGTGCCTTCGATCACCGGAAGCTGCGCCGGCAACTCACCATCGATATCGAACAGGAAGCCTTCCACGTCGAGCTTGGCCAGCAGCTCGCGCATCGGGCCCTGGGTGACGATCTGGCCGTGGTTGATGATGGCCAGGTTGCGGCACAGGTGCTCGGCCTCTTCCAGGTAGTGGGTGGTCAGGATGATCGTGGTGCCGGCGGCATTGATCTCCTTGAGCACGCGCCACATGTCGCGGCGGATCTCGATGTCCACACCGGCGGTGGGCTCGTCCAGGATCAGCAGCCGCGGCTGGGTCATCATGGCGCGAGCGATCATCAGGCGGCGCTTCATGCCGCCGGAGAGCGTGCGGCTCATCACCTGCGCCTTTTCCCACAGATGCGCGCGGCGCAGCTCGGCCTCCGCCAGGGCGGCAGCCTGCTCGCGCGGCATGCCGTAGAAACCGGCGTAGTTGACCAGGATGTCGAAGGGCTTTTCGAACAGGTTGAAGTTCACTTCCTGCGGGACCAGGCCGATCAGCCGCATCGCATCGCTGCGGTGGCGGACCAGATCGGTGCCGAAGACCTCGACCTGGCCCTGCGAGAGGTTCACCAGCGAGCTGATGATGCCGATCAGGGTGGACTTGCCCGCCCCGTTGGGGCCGAGCAGGGCGAAAAAGTCGCCAGGCGCCACGTCCAGCGACACGCCCTTGAGCGCCTCGGTGCCGTTGTCGTAGGTCTTGCGCAGGTCGCACACGCGCAGGGCGGGTGCCGCGGTCGGAGATGGGGAATTCAAGATGGTCCTTCGCGTCAGCGTGACGGCGCAGCGAGTTGCAGCCGCTATTATAGAAGCCCGTGGGGGTTCGCCCCGATCACAGACTGTCCTAAATCCGTTCGTGCCCGTTCAATTCCCCCTCAAGCTTGTCGACAGGCGCATGCTCGCGCCCACCGTGGCCCACTGCCAGTTCCTGCGTGATGACGGGCAGCCGCTGGATTTCCAGCCCGGGCAGTTCATTCAGATCCATTTCCAGTACGCCGATGGCACCGATGCCAAGCGCAGCTATTCGCTGGCGACCATCCACGACCACGCGCTGGGACCGGGCGAGGCGGTGGAGATCGCGGTGAGTTTCGTGCCCGGCGGCTCGGCCACCGCGCTGTTCGAAGGCCTGGAGATTGGCGACCAGCTGCAGGCCAGCGGCCCCTACGGCAAGTTCTGCCTGCTGCCGGGCGACCACAACCGGCGCTACCTGCTGATCGCCACCGGCACCGGGGTGACGCCGTATCGCTCGATGCTGCCGCTGCTGGCCGAGGCAATCGCCAGCCGGGGGCTGGAGGTGGTGCTGCTGCAAGGCGCACGCACGCCCGCCGAGCTGCTGTACGGCGATGACTTCCGCGCATTTGCCGATGCGCATCCGCAGTTCCGCTACGTGCCGTGCTTCTCACGCGCTCTGCCCGAACAGCCGCATGCCGACGTACGGCATGGCTACGTGCAGCAACATCTGGCCGAGTTCGCGCCGGCGGCCGATGGCGACATCGCCTACCTGTGCGGCAACCCGGACATGGTGGACACCTGCGCGGTGGCGCTGCGCGAGGCCGGCCTGCCGAATGCACAGATCCGCCGCGAGAAATACGTGAGCTCATCACCGCCCAAGCCTGCGGCTTGAGCGCGGTGCGTTGAGGCGGCCGCCTGCAACGTGTGTGCGCGCGCAGCGCCAGGGCAGGAAGGCGGCAACGCTCAGCGCGTTGCCGGTTCCAGCGTCAGCAGCACCACATCGTTGCTGCGCATCGGCACCGTAACCGCAACCGCACCGTCGGCGCCCACGCGCACGCGGCGGTCCTGCTCGGGCGCATCGCGCGTGGCCTGCTGCAGTTGGATCAGCTGGTCTGCAGCAAGTTGCTTGGGCATGCCCATGTCGATGTAGAGCGACAGCGGGTCATTGCGGCGGTAGCCGGTCTTGCGCACCTGCAGCCGATAGGTGCCCGCCGGCACATGCGCCAACCGGAACACGATTGCCTTGCTGTCGCTCGCCGGCACCTGGCGGGTATAAAACGGCGTATTGCTCACCGCCTGCACCGGCTGCTGCCAATCCCAGGCCACTGCGGCAATGCGCTTGCCGTCCACCGCGGCGAGCGTGTGCGCATCGTCCACCGCAAGGCTGCGCCCCTGCAGGGCATTCAAATACTTGTAGGCGAACCAGGCCGGCTTGCGGATGCCTTCGCGGTTCATCAGCCCGAAGCCGCCGTGGAAGGGCGTCGGCGGCGGGCCGGGCTCTTCGAACAGGTCGGTATAGGTCCAGTAGCTCATGCCCTGCACCACGCCCTGCACCTGCTTGAGTTTGGTCAGGATGTACGGCGCGCTGATGTAGCTGTCGTGGACGAAATCGCGCGGCGTGTAGCTGCTGCTCCACTCGGTGAAAAACAGCGGCAGATCCGGGTATGGCGAGGCCTGGATCTGCGCGCGCACGCGCCGCACATCGCCCACGATGGCCTCGGGCGAGGCGGAGAGCTTGGTGTCCTGCTTGCCGTCTTCATCAAGAAACCCGCCATCTACGCCATAGGTGTGGGTGGTGACGAAGTCGATGGGTAGCTTGTTTTTCTGCACGAAAGCAAGCAGCTCCGGCACCCATGCCGCGCCGGCGGTGGAAGGGCCGCCCACGCGCAGCTGCGGGTCGATGGCCTTGATGGTGCGCGCGGTGTTGGCATACAGATCGAAGTAGGCCTGCTGGTCGGCGTTCTCCCAGAAGTCCTTGAGATTGGGCACGTTCCATACTTCGAAATACCACTGGCGTACTTCATCCGCGCCGTAACGTGCGCGAATGTGGCGCACGTATGCATCGATCAGCTGCGTCCACTTGGCCGGGTCCGGATGCGAGGTGTTGCCCTTCCAGTAGAACAGGGTCTGCTCGGAGGTCTTCATCGCGGTCGGGGTGAAACCCAATTCGACGAATGGGCGGATCTTCTTGGCCAGCAGTGCGTCGTAGAGTTTGTCCAGCTGCGTCCAGTCGTACACGAGCGTGCCGTCGACCTCCTTGACCGTGCCGAGCACGTCATGGAACACGTCGTGGAAGCGGATATAGCGAAAGCCCAGTTCCTGCACGGCGGGCAGCAGATGCGCCTGGGTGTCGTCGCGGATCAAGGTGCCTGGAAAATCCGAGCCGACCGACAGCGCATAGAACCGATCCACCGATGCGCCGGCGCTGGCGATGTCCAACTGGATCTCGCGTTGCGCGGCAGGTTGCGCCGAGGCCGCGGTTGCCGTGCAACATGCCAGCGTGGTGGCCAGTAACAGGGTCAAGCGCATCGCGGCTCCCGAGCATGAGTGATGCGCAAGCGTAGCGCACTCGTGCACGTGTGACCGATGCGTGCGTACTGCTGCGCCCACTGAAAAGCGCGCTCAAGCGCACGTTGTACGGCGATGGGCGATGCACTGCTGCCATGCGCGATCGCACGGCGCATTACGCGTCTTACACCGCTGCAGAAGCGCCCTCGGGGCGCTGCACTTCCACCGTGATGTGCACCAGTTCTTCGTGGATCTGTAGCGCGGCGCGGATGGCCTCTGCGGCGACGGTGGCTTCGGTGACGAGGCTGATCAGACAGGCGTGGCGGTCTGTGCCGATGCGCCACACATGCAGGTCGGCAATGCGTGCGGCGTAGGGCAGTGCAGCGATCACCTCGCGGATTTCCTCCACCACCGGCGCATCCATCTCCGCATCCAGCAACACCCGGCCGGTGCTGCGCAACAGCCCCCAGGCCCATACGGTCACCAGCACCGCACCGACGATGCCCATGAGCGGATCCATCCAGGTCACGCCCCAGCGCATGCCGACCACCAGCGCCACGATCGCCAGCACCGAGGTGGCCGCATCCGCCACCACGTGCAGATACGCTGCGCGCAGGTTCAGATCGCCGTGGCCGTGCGTGTGCGCGTGGCCATGTGATCCATGTCCGTGCGTATGTCCATGCCCATGCCCATGCGCGTGATCGTGGTGATGCGCATGGCCATGCGAATCGCGCAGCCACCATGCACAGATCAGATTGACCAGCAGGCCGACGACCGCGATCGCGGTGGCTTCCGGGTAATGCACCGGCTTGGGCGAGACCAGCCGCTCCACCGACTGGAACGCCATCAACCCGGCCACACCCAACAGCAGGATTGCGCTGGTGTAGCCGCCCAGCACTTCGACTTTCCAGGTACCGAACGCGAAGCGCCCGTCGCGGGCGTGGCGGCGCGCGAACGCGTAGGCGAACAACGCCAAGCCCAGTGCCAGCGCGTGCGAACTCATATGCCAGCCGTCGGCAAGCAGGGCCATGGAGTTGAGCACCCAGCCGCCCACGATCTCCACCACCATCATCAGCGCGGTCAGCACGACCGCCTTGCGGGTGCTGCGCTCGACAAGCGGGTTGCCACAGCCAAAGGCCTGCGGTTGCGCGCAGTGAGGAAGGGGCGGGGTGTTCGACATGGGCGAGGCGGCCTGACTAAGATACCCCCCCGATGGTATCCGAAATACCCCTGGGGGGTATCTGCATGGCGCATCTAACTCAGGACAAATCCAAGCTGCTCGCGCGGGTCCGCAAGATTCGCGGGCAGGTCGAGGCACTGGAGAAAGCGCTGGCGCAGGATGTGGAATGCACCGCCTTGCTGACCCAGGTCGCTGCCTTCCGCGGGGCTGCGCAAGGCCTGATGGTGGAGCTGCTGACCGAGCACCTGCAGCACCATGTCGCTGCACCGGACGCGCGCGGCACGCGCGAGCAGGCCGTGGAGGAGGTGGCGGCGATTCTCAAGACGTATTTGAAGTAGCGCGCGGCGCGCGCTGCATGCGGCGATTGAAGCGTTGCATGCGATCGCGTGGCCGCCAATAACGACTCATCAATCGCACCGCTGCCGGCACGCGCTGCGGCGCTGGCGCAGAAAGTTTTGACTCGGCGGCTCCGGAGATATTCCCTCGTCTTCGGGACGTCACGATCGCCTCGTCGCGCTCCCACGTCGAATGCGTGCGTGCCCGGACCCTCGCAACGCTCAGCCTCTGGCGCGTGATCCACCAGCCCGCGATCCATGGCAGCGAGGACGCCCATGCGCCGCCTGCCGAGCCGCGCAACATGTAAAGGACGCTTGACAGTCCGCCCGGTGCCGCGCATTGTGCCTGTCAAGTGAACTTGACAGGCATGTCGCATGCATCAGCACCTCCCACCGCACTGGGCGTCAGTGCCTCCGGCAGCACCGCGTCGCCGCAACCACGCGCAGGCTGATGCACTGCAATTGCACGCAACATCCGGAAAGGCGCAACGCGCATGAGCGGCTGCAAACGCAGTGCACTGGTGGCGTTGGGCATCAGCTTGAGCTTGCTCGGCGGCGGTGCACTTGGGTATTGGCGGGTGCTGCCGCTGGGCCAGTATCTGATTGGCCTGTGCGTCGGTATGGGAGCGGCGGGCCTGTTGATGGCGCTGATGCTGTGGCTGTCACCCGGCGGCATGCGCGACAGTGCAGTGCCGGCGCTGGCGCGGCGTTACTACCGTGAATTCGGCATCCCGATGCTGTTGTATGTAGCGGTGATGCTGTGCTGGCCAACGCTGCTGGCGCGTGTGGGGCCGCACTGGGCGCGCACGCTGATCGCATTGTTGCCCGCGCTGTTGTTGATGCTGGTGATCCGTGCGGTGGCGCGTTTCGTGCGTGACTCCGACGAGATGCAGCGGCGGATCGAACTGGAATCGATCGCCATCGCTGCCGGGCTGGTGAGTGCTGCGTACATGACCGGCGGGTTCCTGCAGGCGGCGCAGTTGATCGACATCCCGGCCACGGTCGCGATGTTGTGGGTGTTCCCGATCCTGTGCGCCACCTACGGCATCACCAAGGGCGTCAACGCGCGCCGCTATCAATGAACAGCCGCGTGCGGGAACTGCGCGAGGCCAGTGGCTGGTCGCAAGGGGAGTTGGGCGAACGGCTGGGCGTGTCGCGGCAAACGATCAACGCGCTGGAGACCGGCAAGTACGATCCCAGCCTGCCGTTGGCGTTTCGCATCGCGCGTCTGTTTGGGGAATCGATCGAGCACGTCTTCCTGTTTGAAGACGGGCAGTAGCCGCAGCGGTCACGTCTGGCCGGATGCAGCGTCACAGGACCATGGATCACACGGAGATCAGCGGGAATGGCAAAGCACGTTAGGACAATAACGCTGGTGCTTGCGCTGGCAGTGGCGCTGGGCGGCTGCCAGCGCGCGGGCGAGGGCGTCGTGGTGGCCACGGGCAAGGCGCAGGCCGCGGCCAGCACGGTGGCCGGCAATGCCTACGGCCGCCTGCAGTTTTCGCCATGCACGCTCAGCTCCGGCAGCGCCGCCGGCAACATCGAGGCGCAGTGCGCACAGTTGCAGGTACCGGAAAATCCGGCCGCGCCGAACGGGCGCAAGCTCGCGCTCAAGATCGCCTGGCTGGAAAGTGACGCAGGTGCCAGCCACGCGCCGGACCCGGTGTTCTTCATCGCCGGTGGGCCTGGGCAATCGGCTACGCAGGTGGCGGCGATCGTCGACATGGGCCTGCGCGAAGTGCGCAAGCACCGCGACATCTTTCTGGTCGATCAGCGCGGCACCGGCGGCTCGCATCCGCTGGAATGCCGCGATGCGGGCGGCACGCCGCTGGTGCTGGAAAACGACAGCGCCGCCACCGCAGAGCAGCTGAGCGCCTATGCGGCACGCTGTGCTGCAGGGCTACGCAACGATGCCGACCCGCGCTATTTCACCACCAGCGAAGCCATCGGCGATCTGGATGCGGTACGTGAGGCGCTGGGCGCGCAACAGATCAACCTGATCGGCGGCTCCTACGGTACGCGTGTCGCGCAGCAGTACGCGGCGCGCTACCCGCAGCACACCCGCACCGTGGTGCTCGATGGCGTGGCCCCCAACGATCTGGTCATTGGCGGCGAATTTGCGCGCACCTTTGAAGACGCGATCGCGTTGCAGACCACCCAATGCAAGGCGCAGCCAGCCTGCGCCAAGCGTTTCCCGGTGGACACGCGCACCCAGCTGCGGCAGGTGGTGGAGCGCCTGCGCCAGGCGCCGGCACCGGTGGATTACCGCGACCCACGCACCGGTGAACTGCATCACCAGGAGGTCAACGCCGATACCGTAGCCGGCCTGGCGTTCGGGTTTTCGTATGCGCCGGAAACCGCCTCGCTGCTGCCGCTGGTGCTGGACGAAGCCGCTGCGGGGCGTTACGCGTCGTTGATGGCGCTGGCGCAGATGAGCGGCTCGGACATGGCCGACCAGATGAATCGGCCGATGCAGTGGTCGGTGCTGTGCAGCGAAGATGCGGGGCGCTATCGCGCGCCGGCTGCGCAGGACGACACCTTGCTGGGCGCGCAGGTGGCGGAGATGTTCTTCGCAGCGTGCAAGACATGGCCGTCCAAGCCCACTCCGGCGGCGGCATTTGCGCCGTTCCGCTCCACGCTGCCGGTGCTGTTGTTGTCCGGCCAGCTCGATCCGGTGACCCCGCCGCGCTACGCCGCACGTGTGCTGCAAGGTCTGCCCAACGGCCGGCATCTGATCGCGCCCGGGCAGAGCCACGGTGTGTTCCGGCTGGGCTGCATGCCCAAGGTGCTGGGGCAATTCCTGCAGACCGCCGATGCCAAGGGCCTGGACGCGCGCTGCGTGGACAGCCTGACCGATGTGCCCGCGTTTACCTCGTTCAACGGATGGGAACCATGAGCCACACCGACCACGCCACGGAGGCGCACGCATGATCGTCGTCGACAGCTTGCACAAATCCTTCAAGACCAAGACCGGCCTGGTGAAGGCGGTCAACGGAGTCAGCTTCAACGCTGCCGATGGCCAGATCACCGGCTTGCTCGGCCCCAATGGCGCCGGCAAGACCACCACCTTGCGCATGCTCTACACCTTGATGACGCCCGACCAGGGCAGCGTCCGCGTGGATGGCGTCGATGCCGCGCACGACCCGGTCGCGGTGCGCCGCGCGCTGGGCGTGTTGCCGGATGCGCGCGGCGTGTACAAGCGCTTGAGCGCACGCGAGAACATCGCCTACTTCGGCCAATTGCATGGCATGTCGCGCACGCAGATCGCCGAGCGCACGCGCCTGCTGTCACATGCACTGGACATGGACGACATCCTGGACCGGCAGACCGAAGGTTTCAGCCAGGGCCAGCGCACCAAGACCGCCATTGCACGCGCGCTGGTGCACGACCCGCGCAACGTCATCCTGGACGAACCCACCAACGGGCTGGACGTGATGACCACGCGCGCGATGCGCGGCTTCCTGCAGCAACTGCGCGCCGAAGGGCGCTGCGTGATCTTCTCCAGCCACATCATGCAAGAGGTGGCGGCGCTGTGCGATCGCATCGTCATCATTGCCAAGGGCACCGTGGTGGCTGCCGGCACCGCCGATGAACTGCGCGCGGCCACTGGCGAAGACAACCTGGAAGACGCCTTCGTCAAGGCGATCGGTTCGGACGAGGGACTGCACGCATGAGCAAGATGTCATTTTTCGCCACGTTGGGCACCGTGCTGCGCAAGGAACTGCGCGACATCGGCCGCGACCGCCGCACCCTGGCACTGGCGTTGTTGCTGTCGCCCTTGCTGTATCCGATCCTGATCCTGGGCATGGGCGCGCTCAGCGAAAGCCGCGTGCGCACGCAGATCGACAAGCCGCTGGACATCCCGGTGCTTGGCCGCGAGCACGCGCCCAATCTGGTGCGTTTTCTCGCCGCGCAAGGGCTCAACGCAGTGGACGCGCCGGCCGATCTGACCACCGCCATCCGCGACCAGGACGTGGACGTGGCGCTACGCATCAGTGCGCACTACGCCGACGACTGGCGTGCCGGGCGCCCGGCGCTGGTGGAGATCATCAAGGACAGCACGCGCCGCGAAGCCGACGTGCCGGCGATGCGCCTGCAGGCCGCACTCAGCGGCTACAGCCAGCAGGTGGGTGCGTTGCGTCTGCTCGCACGCGGGATCGATGCGCAGGTGGCGCGGCCGCTGGAGATCGCCGCGCAGGATCTGGCCACCGCCGAGGCCAAGCGCGGGCAGATGATGGCGATGCTGTTGCCGGTGCTGCTGGTGATCACCTCGTTCCTGGGCGGCGCGTCGTTGATCCTGGACGCCACCGCCGGCGAACGCGAACGGCAGTCGCTGGAACCGCTGCTGGCCACGCCCGCGCCTCGCAGTGCGATCGTCAGCGGCAAGATCGCCGCGGCCTGCGTGATCGGCATGGTGTCGCTGTTGCTGACGTTGCTGGCCTTCAAACTCAGCGCGCAGTTGTCCAGCTCCAACCTGGGGCGCCAGCTCAACGTGGGCTTCGTGCCGATCCTGCAGATGCTCTTCATCCTGGTGCCGATGCTGTTCATCGGTACCTCGCTGCTGACCTATCTGGCCGCGGCTGCGAAAAGCATGAAAGAGGCGCAGGCGCACATGACCTGGCTGCTGCTGCTACCAATGCTGCCCGGTTATGCGCTGATGGCGTACCCGCTGAAGACGCAGCTGTGGCATTTCGCAGTGCCGTTCCTGGCGCAGAACCAGATGTTGCTGAAGGTGATCCGCCACGAACAGATCACGCTGCAGACCTGGGCTGTGTACCTGCTGGCCGGGTTCGGTCTGGCGGGGGTGCTGTGGTACGCCGCGGTGCGTCGATATCACCAGGAGCGGCTGGCGATTTCGGGCTGATGTTCGTTCTCTGGTTGGGAGAAGGTGGCGCGCAGCGCCGGATGGGGGTATGGGTTGTTGGTGCGAATGCCTGTTACAGCTATTGATGTTGAATGATTGAACGTGGCTGTTGCCGATGCAGTTCGTGATGTCCAATCTGCCGCCGTACCCTCACCCCAACCCCTCTCCCGCAGGAGAGGGGCTTTAATCCTTCTCCCCTCGGGAGAAGGTGCCCGAAGGGCGGATGAGGGTACGGATGGCCAGCCAACAAAAAGCCCGCATCGCTGCGGGCTTTTTGTTTGGCGCTCGGCATGTGCCGGAGGTGCATTGCATCAATCATCAGCAGCATCAAGCAACGATCACCAACCAACGCAGTTACTCAGCCGCGCGTAGACCCTGCAAGCACCCAACCACTCACTCAGCCGCCCGGGTTGAACGACAGTGTGCGGCGGGTGGTCACCGGCGCGGCCACCGGCTCGAAGCGCCAGCGCTTCACGGCGTTGAGGGCTTCACGGTCGAACACGCGTGGCGGGTTGGCACGCAGCACGCGCGAGGCGGTGATCGAGCCATCGGTGCCCACGGTGATCTCCACCAGCACTTCGCCGGAGGTACCGGCGCGCAGGGCTTCGGGGGGATAACGCGGGGCCGGGGTGCTGATCGGGCGCAGCGACGCGGCCGCCGGGGCGGCGGCTGCAGCGGCCGGCGCCGGGCGTGGCGCGGCGGGCGTGGGCGCCGGCTCGGCCGGGCGCTTGGCGGCGGCCTGGCGTTCGGCTTCGGCCGCCTGCTGGCGCGCTGTTTCCTGCTGGGCGGCAATCTGCTGGGCCGCAGCGGCCTCGCGCGATTGCTGCTCGGCCAGGCGCTTCTGCTCGGCGGCCTGCTTGGCCTTGTCTTCGACCAGCTTCTTGGCCTGTTCGGCGTCCTGCTCGGTGCGATTGGCGGCGGTCTTCATGCCGGCTTCCAGGCCGCTCTTCAGACGCGGCAGCGCCGGTGCCCTGGGGTCGACCTTTTCGATCAGCGCGATCAGCCGTTGCGCTTCGGGGAACTCCTCACGGCTGATGCCTTGTTCGGCGGCGATCAGCGTGTACGGCATCAGGTCGGTCAGCGCGCTGTTGACGGTAGCGTCCTGCGGCTGCTTCTCGCGCAGCGCCAGGTAATACTCCACCGCGTTGTCGCCGGCCGGGGCGTACATGCGGTTGTCCTGCAGCGCCTTGGTGGCCGATTCGCGCAGCTGATCGGCTGCCATCGACTGCACCTGCGGGGAGACCGCAGTGGCTGCCGTAGGTGCCGGCGCGGTGGCCGGTGCCGCTGGCGTGGTGCCCGCGGTGGCGGCAGGTTTTTCTTCCTGCTTGGAGCAGGCGGCCAGGCCAACCAGCAAAATGACCGGCGCGATCCGGCGTGCCATACGGCCCTGTGTCAGATCCAACATGCGTCCCCCTTACCCCGAGTGCGAAAGATAACGTTGCTGCGGTGAGCGCCGGCCCTTGTTCCCGCAAGGGTCGGCAATGCCGCAATCTAGCATTGCTGGGGCGGTCTAAGCCAAGGGTTGCCGAGATGCCCGCGAAATTCAGGCAGCCGGTGCGGCCAGCGGCGTGCCCGGTGCCGGCTGTGGCATGGGCGCGGGCGGTGCCGGGGCCGGGCAATAGCGGCGCAGGAACTCGGCATGCGGCGGCAGGCGGGCCAGGGTGGCTTCCACGCGCTGGCGGATGCCCTCCAGGAACTGGCTCAGCTCGGCATCGCCCATCAGGTCGGCCACCGGGTGGTGGTGCCGCGGCACGATGCCCTGGCCCAGCATCACCTGGATCCATGAATTCTCCGCGAACAACTCATTGCCCTGGTGGAACACGCGCCCGCTCTGGCGGAACAGCTCCATGCGGTGGCGCAGGCTGTCGGGGATCTCCATGCTCGCGCAATCGCGCCAGAACGCCGTGTCGCGGCGGTCGGTGGCGTGGTAATGCAGGATCACGAAATCGCGGATATGCGCGATCTCCTCGGCTGCCTGTCGGTTGTATTCGGCGATGTCCACCGGGTCGATGACCTGCGGGAAGGTCTGCAGCAGGCGGACGATGCCGCGCTGGATCAGATGGATGTTGGTGGACTCGATCGGCTCCAGAAAGCCGCTGGCCAGGCCTAGCGCCACGCAGTTCTTTTCCCACACGCGATGGCGCTGGTTGGGGGTGAAGCGCAATGCCCGCGGGGTGGTGAGTGCGCGGCCCTGCAGGTTGTGTTCCAGCACCTGGGCGGCGCTGTCCTGGTCCGTGTAGCGGCTGGAATACACGATGCCGTTGCCCACCCGGTGCTGCAGCGGAATGCGCCACATCCAGCCGGCGCGATCGGCGCGCGCGCGGGTGAAGGTCACTGGCGCGCCCACCGATTCGGTCTGCACGGCCAGCGCGCTGTCGGCGAACAACCAGCGCGACCAGTCCTCGCTGCCCACGCCCAGCGTCTGGCCGATCAGCAGCGCGCGAAAGCCGGTGCAATCCAGGAACAGGTCGCCCTCGATGCGGGTGCCGTCGTCCAGCACCAGGGCGGCGATGTCGCCGCTGTGCGCGTCGGTCTGCACGCTGCCGATGCGGCCTTCGATGCGCTGCACGCCGAAGCCTTCGCTGAAGCGGCGCAGGAAGCGCGCGTACAGCCCGGCGTCCAGGTGATAGGCGTAGTTCATGCCGCCGTTGGGCAGATGCGCAAAGCGGCCTTCCTGCGCGGCCCGCAGCTCCAGGCAGTAGTCGCCGAAGTCGCGCGCCACGCCGCGTGCGCGCGCCTTCAGCCAGAAGTGCTGAAAGCCCGCGCTCCAGTGATCGGTGCCGGTGTGACCAAAGGAATGGATGTAGTGGCGGTCCACATCGCGCCAATGTTCGAAGGCGATGCCGACCTTGAAGGTGGCCTGGGTGGCGGCCATGAACTGCGCTTCGTCGATCTCCAGCAGCCGGTGGAAGGTCACCAGGCTGGGAATGGTGGCCTCGCCCACGCCCACGGTGCCGATCTCGTCCGATTCCACCAGGGTGATTTGCAACTGCCGGCCGAGCAGCTTGGACAGCGCGGCGGCGGCCATCCAGCCGGCAGTACCGCCACCGGCAATGACCACGCGGCGGACCAGGCGTTGCGACTCGGAGGGGGCAGGGGCGTGCATGGGAAATCCTCAGCGATTCAAGCGTTGCAGCAGGCGTGCGCGCAGGGCGCGGGCGCGGGCGTCGTCCATCGGGGCGAGCACACCGCGCGCGGCCTCGGGCAGATGTGCGGCGGTGTCGGCATCGGCGTCGAATACATAGTGGCGGAACACTTCCTGCCAGGTGGCGCGTTGTTCGGCCGGCAGGTCGCGGATGGTGAGCAGCGCCAGCATCAGCGCGTTCATTGGCGAATCCATGTAGGCCGGACTTTGCCGCCACCAGAAATTGACCAGCACGTTGAAGCCGTCCAGTGCCTGGATGTGGTGCCACCACATGCTGGGCATGAACACCGCATCGCCCGGTTCCAGGTCGGCCACCAATGCGTGCTCCAGCGCCTGCGCATAGCGCGGGAAGCGCTCCAGGTCCGGCGCGGTGATATCCACCAGGCTGACCGGCTGGCCGGCCGGGGTGAGATCCAGCGGGCCGATGTAGAGATTGGCCAGCTGCTCCGGCGGAAACAGCGTGAAGCGGCGGCGCCCGGCCACCACGCAGGCGAGGTTGTCGGGCAGGTCCTGGTGAGCGGCAATGCGGGTGCGATTGCCGATCCAGATGCTGGCCAGCGGCTCGGCCTGCGGCAGGGTGATGGGGTTGTCCGCGCGCAGGCCGGGCAGGTAGGTGTCCAGCGTGGTGGAGCCCACGTAGATCGCCGGCGGCTGCGCAACCTCCAGATCGCGCAGCAGGGTCTCCAGCACCACCGCCAGCGGCACCCGCTCGGGCCGGAAGTTGAAGCCGCTCATGTCGGCGTTGTAGAAGAACCGCCCCGCGATCTCCGGTGGCCCGACCTGCGCCACCACCGCCTCGCCGCGGTCGAACCTGCGCAGGTACTGGGCGGCGGCCTGCGCAGACTGCGCGCCGGCGCGGGCCAGCGGCCAGTCGCGCACCAGCCCGCGCAACACAAGCGGCGTGGTCGAGCGCAGCAGTGCCGGATCCAGTTGCAGTGGATCCAGCCCGTGCACTTCGGGGATGGGGCGCGGCTCAGCCGGCATGGCGGCGGTTCATGCGGTCCAGCAGGTGGCGGAACTGCGCGATCGAGGCCACCGCCATATACAGCGGTTCCAGATCGCCATGCTTGTGCAGGCTGAGCAGTGCTTCGTCACCCAGCGCGCGTAGGCGCTCTTCGTGCACCGCATACAGGCCGGCAAGCCGGCATTCCACGCCGTTGTCCAGCGTGGCCTCGAACACGAACGGTTCCAGCAGGTCGTGCGCCAGCACGCGGCTCATGAAGTCCCGCGTGGCATGCAGCCCGTCATGCAGCGTGCGCAGCACCTGGCTGATGCGCTCCAGAAACTCAGTGGTGCCACCGTGCTCGCGGAACAGCGGCTCGCCTTCGGCGGTGCTGATGCGCGGGCTGTCCAGATCCACATGCACCATCGGCCCGTCGGGCTGCTGGCCGATCAAAAACGGTTGGCGCTGGATCGCCAGTGGCACATACGGCGCATCCCAGCGCGCGCCGTCCAGGAACAGGTTTTCGCCCATGCGCAGGCCCAGCAGGGCCAGCGGCTGGAACTGCCCATCGGCATCGCGATGGAACACGATCGGGTATTGCGCCTGAAGTTGGCGAAATTCCAGCGGAAAAGTGGCGGCCGACATCACGTTGTCGCCATAGGCGGCGCCGTGTGTGGTGATCACGCGCAGGTCGCGGTGATCGAGATTGTTCAACAGCACGGGATCGGTCATGGGGAATGGCACAGCACGCGGGGCGCGTGGCCCATGCTTCAACGAATCGCCGTGCGACGGCAAGCCCCATGGCGCAACGCCGCAGGGCCGGCCGCAACGGCCATGTACGTCTCCCGACAGCCAGGCTGCCGGGAAACGCATTGGATCAACACAGCAATTGCATCAGAACCGCATCACCAGAACTTGTAGCGCACGCCCAGCATGTAGCGCGGGCCGGTCTGGGTGGCATAGACGATCTGGTTCGACTGCCTGCCGTGCTGGCGCTGCACCTCGTCGGTGAGGTTGATCGCCTCCAGGCTCAGCGACAGGTTCTCGGTCCACTGGTAGCCGATGCTCAGATCCAGCTGGCCATAGGCTTCGGTATAGACCGGATTGGGCTGGCCGCTGCCATCGAAGCGTGCGGCCAGGAACTCGTCGCGCCAGTTGTAGGCCGCACGCACCTGCCACTTGTCCCGGTCGTAGAAGCCCACCACGTTGGCCGAATCGCTCAGGCCTTCCAGCGCGAACTGCTCGCCGATCACATAGTTGTCGTAGGTCAGGCCCGAGTCGACCATGGTGTAGTTGGCCGAGACGCCGAACCCGCTGTCGCCGAACATGTGCTGCAGGTTGAATTCCCAACCGTCCAGCGACGCCGAGCGCTGGTTGGCCGGCGCGGTGATGGCGAAGTTGGCCACCGGGTCGCCGGGCTGGCCGCTGATCACGCCGGTGGCATCGGCCCCGCGTACCACGCCGGGCGCGCCGCCGCGGTTGCGGAAGATGTAGTTGCGGATGCAGGTCAGGTCGGCCGAGGCGCAGCCGTTGCCCAGTGCTTCGTTCCAGTACGCGCCGCCAATCGGGGTGTTCAATCCCAGCGAGGTGTCGTTGCGCGTGGTCACGCCGATGTAGTTGTCGATGTTCTTGCGGAAGAAGCCCACCGAGGCGTAGCTGGCATCGCTGTAGTACCACTCCAGCGAGAAATCGATGTTGTGCGAGAGCAGCGGCTTCAGGCCGGGATTGCCTTCCTGGCCGGTGCCGCCTTCTACGCGCGCGATCTCGCTAAGCGTCTGCCCGCCCTGGATATCGCCCCAGCCGGGCCGGCCGATGGTTTCGCCGTAGCTGGCGCGCAGCACCAGGTCGTCGGTGAGCTTGAAGCTCAGGTCCAGGCTGGGCAGCCAGTATTCGTACTTGCCGCTGCCGCTGGCAAACGCCGAGTTGGACACACGGATCGGCAACTCGTTGTTGGCGACCCAGTCGATGCCCACTGCCACCGGCACCAGTGCCTGCGCGTCCACCTTGGTTTCTTCGTAACGCACACCGGCGGCCAGGCTGATCGGCACGCGCAGATCGTCCCAGCTGTTGTTCCACTGCAGGTAGGCGTTCTTGGATTTTTCGGTCACGCGGCGGTCGGTGGTGAACACCGGCGAGATGCGGTACAGCGCATCGTCGCCGGCCACTTGCGCGGCGGCCTGACGTGCGCGTTCGAAGTCGAACAGGAACAGCTGGTTGAACTGCGGCGGGTTGCCGCTGCCGTCGATCGCATCGAAATACTGCGCAAACGAACTGGGAATCCACAGATCGTCCGGATAATCGGCTGCGGTGCCGTTGCCGCCCCAGGTATCGCGCTGCACGTTGGAGAACGCCGAGCGGTTCTTGACCTCGGTGCTGCCGATACCGAACTTCAACTGCGAATAGTTTTCGAAGGTGAAGTCGCCGTTGACCTGCGCCTGGTCGATCTCCGACTTCATGTAGCTGTTGCGGAACGCCGAGCCGGTGACCAGCGTGCGCGAGGGGTCCAGCCCGTTCAGGCCAAAGCCCAACTGCTGCTGCAACACCGGGAAATCCTTGCTGAAATCCACCACCGAGGTACCACGGTAGAAGCCGGACACGCCCAACGAATTGCTAGAACCGTACGGGCTATCTGCACCGGCTTCGGCCGTGGAGCGGTGGATATCGAAGTTGAGCTTGAACTGATCGTTCACCGCCCAATCCACGTTGAAGCCCAGCGACTTGTTCTGGTTGCGCGTGGCCGCATTGGAGCCGGCGGTGGCCAGATCGCTGGTGGCCGGATTGACGATTTCCGAATAGGTCACCGGGCCGGCGACCGGACCATTGGTCCAGGCGCTGGCCGAAGGCCCATAGTTGAACCACACCGACATTTCATTACGCTGCTGCTGGATCTTGTTTTCCGAGTACGTGTAATCCAGCGTGGTGGTGATGTTGTCCAGTGGCTTGTACTGCAGCACCAGCTGCCCGTTGGTACGTTGGCGTTCGACGCCGACCACGCGGTAGTTGAGGTTCTGCGGCACCGAGTAGATGTCGTTCGGGCCCGGGCGGTTGGTGATGTTTTCCGAGCCCGGCGCACCCGGCTGCGGGATGGTGCCGTAGGCCGTGGAATCGCCGCGGAACGAACGCCAGCCATTGGGCACGCCGACCTGGCTGTAGCCGAAGTCGCGTTCCTGGTAGCTGCCGCTCAGCGACACGCCAAAGCGTCCATCGGCCGAGGTGGTGCTGAAGATGCCGGAGATTTCCGGCGTCAGCGCATCGCCCTGCAGGCGGCCAGGCAGGTTCTCGTTGGACGCATCGTGCACGCCCTTCAGCCCCACATTGGCATGCATGCCCGGGTTGTCCAGCGGCCGGGCGGTCTTGATGTTGATGGTGGCGCCGATGCCGCCGGTGGGCGTGCTGGCGCGGCTGGTCTTGAACACCTCGATGCCGGAAATCGACTCGGACGCCAGATTGGCGAAGTCGAACGCACGCGAGTTGGAGGCATTGGATTCTTCGATGCTGGCGCCGGGCATCTGCCGGCCGTTCAACAGCACCAGGTTGAAGTCCGGGCCGACGCCACGCACGGTGACGCGCGAGCCTTCGCCCAGCGAGCGGTCGATCGACACACCGCTGATGCGCTGCAGCGACTCGGCCAGGTTGGTGTCGGGGAACTTGCCGATGTCTTCGGCCACGATGCCGTCGACGATGCCCTGCGCATCGCGCTTGACGTTCATCGACGAGGTGAGGCTGCCGCGGATGCCGCTGACCTGCACCGTATCGAGCGTGGCGGGGTCGGCCTGGCTGGAGCCGGGGACGGTCGAGGCCGACTGCGGCGCCGGCGCGGTTTGCGCGGCCAGCGGTGCGGACAGTGCAAACAGCAAGGCAGACGTCAGGCGTCGCGTACGCGGCAAGGTGCGTGGCTCTCTCACGGTGTTTCTTCCCCAAATGAACAAAACGCCGGTCCGAGCTGGACAGGCAAGGTTAATTAAGCAGTCGTGCATTTGTTAGCGCGGCTCTTAACAAGTCAACTTGCACTGCAGCATCGGCCGCGAGCCAATCGCGTCACACATCGTTCCAGCCTGCGCGGCATTGATCACCGTTGCCTGGCTACGCTTGGCCGTACCATCGGACGTTGCCGGCGCGCCGCTGCGTGCATCTTCCTTCCGAACTGGAGCATCTGATGATCGACCTGTACTACTGGCCCACCCCCAATGGCCACAAGGTCACCTTGTTTCTGGAAGAGGCCGGGCTGGCGTACACGCTCAAGCCGGTCAATATCGGCAAGGGCGCCCAGTTCGAGCCGGCCTTCCTGCAGATTTCGCCCAACAACAAGATGCCGGCCATCGTGGACCACGCACCGGCCGGCGGTGGCGCGCCGCTGAGCGTGTTCGAGTCCGGCGCGATCCTGCTGTACCTGGCCGAGAAGACCGGGCGCTTTCTGCCGCGCGACGCACGCGGCCGCATCGCGGCGCTGGAATGGCTGTTCTGGCAGATGGGCGGGCTGGGCCCGATGAGCGGCCAGATGGGCCACTTCACTGTCTATGCGCCGGAAAAGATTCCCTACGCGATCGAACGCTACAACGCCGAGGTGCGCCGGCTGCATGGCGTGCTCGACAAGCGCCTGGCCGAGCACGCGTTCCTGGCCGGCCCGGAATACGGCATCGCCGACATGGCCAGCTACCCGTGGATCGAAGTGTATGGCGACCTCAAGCCGGACTATGCCGCGTTCCCTCATGTGAAGCGCTGGCACGACGCCATCGCCGCACGCCCGGCCGCCCAGCGCGCGTACGCGTTGAAGGACAAGGTCAACCCGGATGCCGGCAAGCCGCTGAGCGAGGAAGAGCGCAAGCACCTGTTCGGCAAGCGCTGAGGCAAAGCGGTAGGAGCGGTCGCGCAACAGGACATGCGGCGAGAGCGGCGACTGTTGCAACTGCGCAGCAAGAATCAGCGCAAAACCGCATCAGCAAGTAACAAAGACAAGCAGCAACAGCAAGTAGCAACAGCAAGCAACAACAGCAAGCAACAACAGCAAGCAACATCAGGGGTTGGCAGCGGCACGCGCATACATCAACCGCGCACGACACAACCCGGCAGCTCGAGCCTCTCCCCCCCCGGGAGAGGGGTTGGGGTGAGGGTACGCAAGTGGCGCCAGACCCACCGCTCCCGCAACGTGCGCCGCATGAAAAAAGCGCGCCCCTCATCGGCAGCGCGCCAATTGCAGCCACCAGCCCACAGGCACCCCTGCTCGCCGGAAAGCAGCGCAACCACAACACCCCAGCACCACGCTGCAGCACTCGCGCACCGCCGCATACACAGCCCCTCATCGCACACACGCACCACCACCGTGCTTCTCAAATACTCCACGCGCCCGCATCCTTTGCGCTATCCCAAGACAGGATCTTCGATGCGCGCCCTGTTCGCCGCCCTTGCCCTCATGCTCAGCACCGTCCCCATGGCCCACGCCGAAAAACTCACTCTGGAGGCCATCACCGGCCCGTTGCCGTTGTCTGGCCCGACGCTGATGAAGCCCAAGGTCGCGCCTGATGGTTCGCGGGTGACCTTCCTGCGCGGAAAGGACAGCGACCGTAACCAGTTGGACCTGTGGGAATACGACATCGCCAGTGGCCAGACCCGGCTGCTGGTGGATTCCAAGGTGGTGCTGCCCGGCACCGAGACCCTGAGCGATGCCGAAAAGGCCCGCCGCGAGCGCCAACGCATCGCGGCCTTCGCCGGCATTGTCGATTACCAATGGGCGCCGGATGCGCACGCGCTGCTGTTCCCGCTGGGCGGCGAGCTGTATCTGTACGACCTGCGCAAGACCGGCAGCGCTGCGGTGCGCCAACTCACGCATGGCGAAGGCTTCGCCACCGATGCCAAGCTCTCGCCCAAGGGCGGCTTTGTCAGTTTCGTGCGGGCGCGCAATCTGTGGGTGATCGATCTTGCCAGCGGCAAACAACTGCAACTGACCCGCGATGGCAGCGACACCATCGGCAATGGCGTGGCCGAATTCGTCGCCGACGAAGAAATGGATCGCCACACCGGGTATTGGTGGGCACCGGACGATTCGGCGATCGCCTTCGCGCGTATCGATGAATCCGCCGTGCCCATCCAGAAGCGCCCGGAGGTCTACGCCGACCACACCGAGGTGATCGACCAGCGCTATCCGCAAGCCGGCCAACCGAATGTCACCGTGCAGCTCGGCGTGATCGTGCCGCGCGCGTCAGCAACGCCGCAGTGGATCGACCTCGGCAAGCAAGCGGACATCTACCTGGCGCGGGTGGACTGGCGCGATGCGCAGCGGCTGACCTTCCAGCGCCAGTCACGCGACCAGAAAACCCTGCAGCTGATCGAAGCCACGCTGGCCAGCGGCAAGCAGCGTGTGCTGATCACCGAGACCTCGCCAACCTGGGTGCCGCTCACCAACGATCTGCGCTTTCTCAAGGACGGCCGCTTTCTCTGGAACTCCGAGCGCAGCGGCTACGAGCACCTGTACGTTGCCTCTGAGGACGGCACCACGCTCACGCCGCTGACCTCCGGCGCCTGGGTGGTGGATGCATTGCTGGCGGTCGATGAGCAGGCTGGCCTGGTGTACTTCGCCGGCAGCAAGGACTCGCCGACGCAAACCCACATCTACGCGGTGGCACTGGGCGGCGGCGCCATCGAAAAACGCTCGGCATCCAACGGCACGCATGCGGCCAGCTTCGCCAACAACGCCAGCGTGTATGTGGATACGTGGTCCAACACCACCACGCAGCCGCAGATCGAACTGTTTCGCGCCAATGGCGAAAAGATCGCCACCTTGTTGCAGAACGATGTGGCCGACCCGCAGCATCCCTATGCCAAATACCGCCAGGCGCAGCGCCCGGTGGAATTCGGCACGCTCACTGCCGCCGATGGCAGCACGCCGTTGCACTACCGGCTGATCAAGCCGGCCGGTTTCGACCCGTCAAAACGCTATCCGGTCGTAGTGTATGTCTACGGCGGCCCGGCCGCGCAGACCGTGGTCGATGCCTGGCCCGGTCGTGGCGATGCGCTGTTCGATCAATACCTGGCGCAGCGTGGCTACGTGGTGTTTTCGCTGGACAACCGCGGCACCCCGCGGCGTGGCCGCGCGTTCGGTGGCGCGCTGTACGGCAAGCAGGGCACGGTGGAAGTGGACGACCAGTTGCAGGGCGTGGCGTGGTTGAAAGCGCAACGCTGGGTGGACGCGGCACGCATCGGCGTGCAGGGCTGGTCCAACGGCGGTTACATGACCTTGATGCTGCTGGCCAAGCACAGCGAGGCGTATGCCTGCGGGGTGGCGGGCGCACCGGTCACCGATTGGGGCCTGTACGACACCCATTACACCGAGCGCTACATGGACCTGCCTGCCGGCAACGCGGCCGGTTATCGCGAGGCACGCATCGCCACCCACCTGGATGGCCTGCGCGCCAAGCTGCTGCTGATCCACGGCATGGCCGACGACAATGTGCTGTTCACCAACTCCACCGCGCTGATGAGCGGCCTGCAACAACGCGGCACGCCATTCGAACTGATGACCTATCCCGGCGCCAAGCATGGGTTGTCGGGCAAGACCGCATTGCATCGCTACAAGACGGCAGAAGCGTTCCTGGCGCGTTGCCTGCAGCCCTGAGCACGCCGCCCCACGTTCGCCGTCGATAAGGAGCTCTGCGCATGTCCATGCCCCCATCGCTGCCGCATTCCGCAACACCGTCGCCACCGGCGAGGCGCGGCTGGTGGTCACGGCATTGGAAATGGGCGGTGCCGCTGCTGGCGCTGCTGTTGATCGTGGTCCTGGCCGTCTCCATCGGCGCGCTCGTGGCAGGCATCGCGCGCGTCATGAAATCGACCGAACCCTACCGTGTCGGCGTGTTGACGGCGCAACACGATCCGCGCGTTGCCACCGTACTCGGTGCGCCGATCGAAGACGGCTTCCTCCCCAGCGGCAACATCGCGACCAGCGGTGGTGGCGGACACGCCACCCTCAGCGTGTCGCTGCACGGAGCACGTGGCAACGGCACCCTGTATATCGAAGCCGAGCGCCATGCCGGGCAATGGCACTACACCAGCGTGCAGGTGGTTCCGGACGTCGGCGACACGATCGCATTGCTGGACGCCGTCACGGCTGCCGCCGGCCGGCCACGCGCGACCGATGCCGGGACTGATCCGGATATTGAAACGACCGACACTGTCGCGCCAGGAAAAGAACAACATCGGTAACGCGCGCTAGGCGCTCAGCGACGCACCTAGCCGTAGCGGTTCACATTTTGGTAGCGACGCTGCACGTTGTGACGGCGCACTGCATCTCACCCCACGGCCGCGGCCGCCGCCTGATCCGAGTTCGCCGGCCGTGACCTCCGGCAGGTTGCCGGCGCCGCGTGTGCCGCGTACGGTCGCGCATCTCCTGTTGGAAATCCGCCCGATGAAGCCTCTCGTGATTGCTGTCGCCCTGGCGCTCGGCGCCTCCCTGCCACTGCACGCGCAAAACAGTCCTGCCACCACCGGCACCACCAGCGCACCCGCCACTCCGGCATGGGTCAAGACCAGCAACGGCTACGCGCAACTCCTGCTGAGCGCCCAGGCACCGTTCCAGCCGGAATACGCCAGTTTCTTCGGCGTGCCCGGCTACGACGATCAGGTGGTCGATCTGGGTCCGAACAACGCAAAGCGCTACCGCGAGGCGATGGCCACCGCGCGCACCGCGCTGCAGGCCAAGCTGGCCAGCGAGCGCGATCCCAACGTGCGCCAGGACCTGCAGATCATGATCGGTGCGGCCACCGACAACATCGAAGGCAGCGAGCTCAACGAGCGCTACCTGCTGCCATGGAACGATGCGCCGCAGCTGGTCTTCAGTGGCCTCAACGGGTTGTTGTCCGACCAGACCGCGCCGGATCGCCGCGCCAAGGCGCTGGACCGTCTCAAGCGCTACGTGGGCTTGGTCCCGGGCACCACTCCGACCACCACCCTGGCGCGCCAGCGCTACGAGGAGCAGCTGGGCAACAAGACCTTGCTGCAGCCGACCGAGCGCGAGGTCGAGCAGGCCTTGGCGAACGTGGACACCTATGTGGCCGGCATCGGCGAGTTGTTTGCCAAGTACAAGATCGCCGGCGCCGACGAGGCGCTCAAGGCCATGTCCACCCAGCTCAAGGACTACGCCAGCTGGACCCGCAGCACCGTGCTGCCGAAGGCGCGCAAGGACACCCGCCTGCCCGAGCCGCTGTATGCCTACCAGCTCAAGCAGGTGGGTATCGACATCGCGCCGCAGCAGCTGATCCAGCGCGCGCAGCTGGAGTTCATGGAAACCCGCTCGGCGATGCGCCAGCTCGCGCCGCTGGTGGCCAAGGCCAAAGGTGTGCAGGGTGAGGACTACGTTCAGGTGATCCGCGCGCTCAAGCGCAACACCATTGCCGATGACCAGCTGGAAACCCACTACCGCGGCGTGATCGACCAGATCGACCCGATCATCCGCCAGCAGCGCATCGTCGATGTGCCCAAGCGGCCGATGCAGATGCGCCTGGGCAGTGCTGCCGAAAGCGCCGCGCAGCCGGCGCCGCACTTCCTGCCCGCACCGCTGATCGGCAACACCGGCCAGCAGGGCCAGTTCGTGCTGCCGCTGGGCAACCCCAGCGCGGAGGGTGGCAAGAAGGAACAGTACGACGACTTCAACTTCGGCTCGGCCGCCTGGACGCTCAGCGCCCACGAAGGCCGCCCGGGGCACGAACTGCAGTTCACTGCGATGGTGGAGCGCGGCGTGTCGCTGGCGCGCAGCATGTTCGCCTTTAACTCCGTCAATGTCGAAGGCTGGGCGCTATATGCCGAAGCCGAGATGGTGCCGTACGAACCGCTCGACGGGCAGCTAATCGCTTTGCAGTTCCGCCTGCTGCGCGCCGCCCGCGCCATGCTCGACCCAATGCTCAACCTGGGCCTGATCGACCGCGAACGCGCCCGCCAGGTGCTCGAAGACGACGTCGGCCTGTCGACCGCCATGACCCGCCAGGAACTGGACCGCTACACCGTTCGCGCCCCCGGCCAGGCTGGCAGTTATTTCTACGGTTACACCCGCATCCTGGAACTGCGCATGCGCACCGAACTGGCCCTGGGCAAGAAGTTCGACCGCCTGGCCTTCAACAACTTCCTGCTCGACCAGGGCCTGCTGCCGCCAGACCAGCTGGCCCAGGCGGTGGAAAAGCAGTTCATTCCAGCGCACGCCAATAGAGGCAGGGCCGCTACAGAATTCAGCAAGCCCTGATTTTCTGTTGCTCGATATCCTGGTGCGCTCTTCAAGCTAGCCAGGAATATCAACTGCTTCGGTGCCTGAGCACTGCAAAAAACCGACAGCCGTTGAAAGAGATGCGCATGTGCAGATGCCCGTTAGCGCATCTTAGTAAGAGGCCGTCCCTGGACTAGCGAGGCGAAGTTTCCGCTCCATACCGCCTGGGCTGGATTCAATGCTTGAACGGCACCATGTCCGCAGGCTTTTTGCCCTTCCACTCGCCCGTCTTGTTTGCCTTCGGGCAGACATTGACGTACTGGAAATAAGCCGTAAACGCACGTTGTGACCAACCCTTGCAGTAATTCGTATCCGCAGTTGTCGGAAACGGGCAATAGGGCACAACAGGTTTTATCGTGGCCTGGATGGGATCCAGCGGTGCCCAATGGTGGTCCGGGTCCGCACAGCCGTCTGAGCAGAAAAGGAAAGGATCATCCATGCGGCATACCAGCGTGACACCCTTGGTCTGCGCTGCTGCCTGTCCAGCGAAGCATCCCGCCAACATCAACATCCCTATCAAGCTTTTCATGGCTATTCCTTAGGTGATTGAGATCAAGGGTTGCGCTCTGCCAAAAGCTAGTGATGTCTTGCAAGTCGCTAGCAAAACCATCGCCTGGCCGGCTCAACCTGTCCGTCGGCGGAGGATACTGCATCCGGTTTGGGGTTTCACCAGGGGCTGGCGCACCGTCTGCGGTCGGCCACAAACCGATTAAAAATGACCAGCGTCTAGCTAACTCTGGCCATTTCCTTGATTTAAAAGCACCGCGAGCAGCCAGAGATTCAGTGCTCTGGCCGCCGCTCCGGTCGCGCCTCATCGCCTGTCCCCGCAGGCACCCAGATCGCCATACCAGCCGCGCGTTTCTGCGTAGTCGGGATCCCGATCCCCAGGCCACCACCGACGCGTCCGCCGTAGCTGCCGCCGCCCACCGACAAGCCGCCGCCGGAGCGTTCGGAGCCTACGCCGACGATGATCACGCCGTTGGCGCCGAGCTTGGCGGCTTCGCGCTTGAGCCGCATGACGGCGGCATCGGTCTGGCCCTGGGTGCCGAAGCCGGCTGCGCTGGTGGATTCGAGCTGGGCGATCTCCACCGAGCCGACCGGGGCGTTGGAATACACCTGGACCTGCGCCGGGTCTATCGGTGCACGCGCCTGACCCAGCATGACCTTGGAGCTGCTGGCGCAGCCGGCCAGGAGCATGGCGAGCCCAGCGGCGATGACGACATGCTTGTTCATGGTGAAGCCCCCTGTTGAACGACAGTGACTGCGATGATCCGGCGCCCGCACTGAATCGCGCCGGACTTTGCCGCACCCTAGCCATGCCCATGTGAGGCTGCTGCCAAGCCGCCATTGGTCAGGGTGACCACCTGCCCACTGCGTCTTGGCGAACGCGGCGCTAAGCTCAGGCCTTCTATGAATGGCGAGGTGACACGTGGGATTGATCAGCCTGCTGTGGGGCATTGTGGCGCTGCTGTGGATGGTTCTGGCCTTTATCCCCTTGTTGGGTTGGGGCAACTGGTTCCTGATTCCGTTTGCGGCCTTTGGTGCGCTGATCGCGGCGATCGCGCTGCTGTTTACCTCGGTCGGCAACCGCGGGCGTGCCAAGACCGGCTTGCTGCTCAATGCCGTGGTGATCGTGGTCGGGGTGATCCGCCTGGGCTTGGGCGGTGGGGTGATCTGACCCGTTGCAGTGCTGCGACACAGCGTCGCAGCACGTCCAGCGACAGATGGCGGGCGTAAACTTACCGACTGCTGACAGGAGCCCACGATGGCCCACCCCCACTACCGTCCCCGCCGCATGCGCCACGATGCGTTTTCGCGCCGGTTGATGCGCGAGAACACGTTGACCACCGACGATCTGATCTGGCCGGTGTTCGTGCATGAGTTGCCAGGGCGCGCGCCGATTGCCTCGATGCCCGGCGTCGAACGTCTGTCGCTTGACGAGTTGCTGCGCGAGGCGGAAAACGCGCTGGAACTGGGCATCCCGGTGATCGATCTGTTCCCGGTGATCGACCCCGCCGGCAAGAGCCTGGACGCGGCCGAAGCCTGGAATCCGGACGGCCTGGCGCAGCGCGCGGTGCGTGCGCTCAAGGCGCGCTTTCCCGAGCTGGGCATCATGACCGACGTGGCGCTGGATCCGTACACCACCCACGGCCAGGACGGTTTGATCGACGCCAAGGGTTATGTACTCAACGAGATCACCGTCGAGGCGTTGGTGAAGCAATCGCTGTCGCATGCGCAGGCGGGCGTGGACATCATTTCGCCCTCGGACATGATGGACGGGCGTATCGGTGCGATCCGCCGCGCGCTGGATGCCGACGACCATCTCAACGTGCGCATCATGGCGTATTCGGCCAAGTACGCCTCCGCGTTCTACGGCCCGTTCCGCGATGCGGTGGGCAGCGCCGGCAATCTCGGCAAGGCCGACAAGACCACCTATCAGATGGACCCGGCCAACAGCGACGAGGCCATGCGCGAGATCGCGCTGGACCTGGAAGAGGGCGCGGACATGGTGATGGTGAAGCCAGGCATGCCGTATCTGGATGTGGTGCGGCGGGTCAAGGAAGAGTTCCGCGTGCCGACCTTCGCCTACCAGGTCAGCGGCGAGTACGCGATGTTGAAGGCCGCCAGCGCCAATGGCTGGCTGGACGAACGCAAGTGCGTGCTGGAAGCGCTGATGGCGTTCAAGCGCGCCGGTGCCGATGGCGTGCTGACCTACTTCGCGCCGCAGGTGGCGCGCTGGCTGCGCGAGGACTAAGCGCAGCCCTAAGTGCACGAACAGGCGCCTGCGGGCGCCTTTTTTTATGTGGTGAGCGGTTGAATGCGGTGCGCGGCGCTCCCGCGCCTGCGCAACTGCGATAACGATTCTCATCTACAATGGCAAGCCATCTGCTTCAGGCTGCTCGCGCGTGTTCAAGACGGTTGTGTTCCAACTGCACTGGTTGCTGGGCATCACTGCCGGGCTGGTGCTTTCCGTCATGGGACTGACCGGCGCGCTGATGTCCTTCGAGAACGGGATCGTGCGCCTGGCCAACCCGGCCATCGCGCAGCTGGCCGAGCGGCATGCCGCCGGGCAGGCGCCACTGCCCGTGGATGCGCTGGTGCGCCGGCTCGACCTGGCGCCGGGGCAGGGCATCACCCGCATGCTGATCGACCCGACCGGTGGGCGCCCGTCCACGGTGCGTCTGGCCGGCAAGCCCGGCGGCCGTGTGTATTTCGATCCCTACACCGGCGCGCGCGTGGGCGCGCCACGGCTGAGCGGGGCATTCGCCTTTATCGAAGACCTGCACCGGCATCTCACCGCCGGCGAGCGCGGCCAGGCCATTACCGGCGCCAGTACGCTGGTCCTGCTGTTCTTCTGCGCCTCGGGCCTGTATCTGCGCTGGCCGCGTCGCTGGTGGAGCCTGCGGACCTGGTGGGCGGTGGAATGGCGGCGGCAGGGGCGCAGTTTTCTGTGGAGCCTGCATGCGGTGTTCGGCACCTGGTGCCTGCTGGTGTATCTGCTGATTGCCTTGACCGGGCTGACCTGGTCTTACACCTGGTACCGCGACGGCATGGTGGCGCTGCTGGGTACTGAGCCGGCGATGCGCGGCGATGGACGCGGGCACCGGCCGCCCCCGGTGGATTTCGCTCGTGTGCAGCGCACCCTCGACGGGATCGCGGGAACCCGCAGCGCGGCGATGGATCTGCGCATTCCCACCCGCGCCGGTCAGCCGCTGAGCGTGCGTTTCCTGCCGGATGCGCCTGCGCATGATCGCGCCTACGACAACCTGGAGCTGGATGCGCACAGCGGCGTGCTGTTGCGGCGCCAGGACTACGCCCGCCTGCCGCTTGGCCAGCAACTGTTGGTGAGCATGTTCCCGCTGCATTCGGGCAGTTTCTTCGGCCTGCCTGGGCGCATCGTGGTGCTGCTGGCCAGTGCGGGCATGTCGGTGTTCTTCGTGACCGGCTGGATGCTGTATCTGGATCGCCGGCGCAAGAAGCGCGAGCTGCGCGCAGCGCGCGAGGTGCTGCAGAGCGCGCCGCCCGCCTCGCAGGCCGCGCCGTGGCTGATCGGGTTTGCCAGTCAAAGCGGATTTGCCGAGCGGCTGGCCTGGCAGGCGGCCGGCCATCTGCAATCGGCCGGGGTACCGGTGCAGGTGCGCTCGCTGGCACAACTGGATGCGGCGCAACTGCAGCAGTCGCGGCATGCGCTGTTTGTCATCAGCACCTTCGGTGACGGCGAGCCGCCGGATGCGGCGCGCGGATTCGAGCGCGAGATGCTGCGGCAGACACTGGCATTGCCACAGCTGGCCTACGCAGTGCTGGCATTGGGCGACCGGCAGTACGCGCGGTTTTGCGGGTTTTCGCGGCGTATCGAACAGTGGCTGGAGGCGCAGGGCGCACGTGCGCTGTTCCCGGCGGTGGAAATGGACCAGACCGATCCGCAGGCCCTGGCGCAATGGCACGCGCAGCTGGCGCAGGTCAGCGGCGCGCCGCTGGCGGCCGTGCCGCTGGCACGCCCGGCGCTGATGGACTGGCCGGTGCGGTCGCGGACCCAGCTCAATCCAGGCAGCGTGGGCGCACCGATCTGGCAGGTGGACCTGCAACCGCCGGCAGGGGCGCAGTGGTTGGCCGGCGACATCCTGGAAGTGCAACCTGCGCATGCCGACGCCGCCGTGCGCGCCTGCCTGCAAGCTTGGGGCTTGGCGGCCGATGCGCTGGTGCATGTGGACGCGCAATTGCTGCCGCTGCACCAGGCCGCCGCCGAACGCGTGCTGCCCGAGCCGCCTGCGCAGCCGCCGGTGCCCGGCACGGTGGCGCAGGCCTGGCTCGATGGCTGCGCGTGGCTGCCGACGCGTGACTATTCCATCGCCAGCGTGCCCGCCGATGGCAGCGCGCAGGTGGTGGTGCGGCTGACCACGCGCGCCGATGGCAGCCCGGGCCTGGGCTCTGGCTGGCTGGTCTGCCATGCGCCGCTGGGCGCACCGGTGCGCGCACGCCTGCGCACCAATCCCGGCTTCCACCGTGTGGACGGTGCGCCGCTGGTGCTGATCGGCAATGGCACCGGCATTGCCGGATTACGCGCGTTGTTGCGCGACGCCGAGCTGGCGGGCGTGCACGGCCACTGGCTGCTGTTCGGCGAACGCCATCGCGCGCACGACCGCTTGTTCGGCGATGAATTGCAGGCCTGGCAGGCCGCCGGACACCTGCAGGAACTGGATTGGGTGTTCTCGCGCGACCAGGCCGACAAGCGCTATGTGCAGCACCGTCTGCGCGAGCGCGGCGAGGCGCTGCGGCACTGGATCGACCGCGGCGCCGTCATTTATGTGTGCGGCAGCCTGGACAGCATGGCGCGTGAGGTGGATGCGGCCCTGCGCGAGATCCTGGGCGAGACGCGGCTGGAGTTACTCACTGCCGCCGGCCGGTATCGACGCGACGTGTATTGAGTGCAGTCTGCAGGCGTATCTTGCGCGGCGACACGGGAGGCCAAGCGCATTGGTATCTGAAGTGACGAGCAGCGTCGATGGATCGAACGTGCTTCAGGCAAACCTCATCTGCGCTGGCAGCATGGCGATGACATCGACATCGACATCGACATCGACATCGACATCGCCATCGCCATCGATATCGGAAAAGCCAACACCGCCATTCCCACGTGCATTGAGAGGATGGCGTCCCACGCAGCGTGCGCACCAAGCCAACGCCTGGAAACAGGCGACCTGATGTTCTCGACCAGCATAGGGTTGGGTGGTGTCAACCTGCCTGCCCTCGTGGCGAGACGCCGCGGCCGCGCAACCAAACTTGCCGTTGGCTAAAACCGTGCCAGTTCGACGGCCCGACTACCCGATCAAGCTCGCCGCAAGACGGTCAACGCAGCATCACCTGACGCAGCGCACCACCGCACCGGTTCAACTCACCGACACCCCGTCTCGCCATCTACCACCGGTGCCTTCATCCGGTAGATATCCAGCTGGCCGGCGCGCGGCGCGCGGGCGCTGCCGGTCACCAGCAGTTCGCCGGGCTTTGCTGCGTCCACCACTGCGCCAAAGGTGCGTTCCTGCGGGCCGTTGAACGACAGCGGCAGCGGCTGGCCCTGGCCGTAGTGGCCGCCCTTGCAGGCAGCCAGCAACAGCTGACTCGGGCCTGCGGACGTGCCGCGCGCCCATACCAGTGCGCGGCCATCGCCCAGCCAGGCCGCGTCGCGTTCGTCCGCGGCGCTGTTGACCTCGCCCAGGGCTGCCGGGGCGATGAAGGCGGAGCCGTTCCAGTGCGCGACGAACAGATCCAGGCCGCCGGCACCGCCATGGCCGTCGCTGGCGAACAGCAGTGCGGTGCCGTCCAGCGACAGTGTCGGTGCGGTCTCGTTGCTGCGGTTGTTGATCGCCGGGCCCAGCGATTGCACCGCACCCAGTTGCCCTTGCGCGTCCACCGGCACGCGATACAGATCGCTCCCACCGACGCCACCGGCGCGCGTGGAGGCGAACAGCAACCAGCGCCCGTTGGCACTGAACACCGGCGTGGTCTCGTCCTGCGCCGTGTTCAACGGCAGCGACGTGGCCTGCTGCCAGCGTCCGCCGACCAGCTGCGCCTGCCACAGGTCCCAGCCACCCGCGCCGCCTGCCCGATCGCTGGCCCAGACGATGCGCTGGCCGTCGGGGCTGAGCGTGGCGCGTGCCTCGTTGGCGGGCGTGGAGACCACGCCCATGCCCTCGATGCCGAATTCGGCAAGTCCCGAAGCAGACGGGACGAAGAGTAAACTTGCCGCCAGCGCGAGCAGCGTCACTCGAAGTTGCATGGGGTGTTCCTGCCTGAGTCGCGCCCAGTCTAGTCAACCCAGAGAGCGTTTCATGCCCGTATCCCGTTATGCCGTGTTCGGACACCCCGTCGCCCATTCGCTGTCGCCGGCCATCCATGCCGACTTCGGGAAGCAGACCGGCATCGCGCTGGACTACACCGCCATCGACGCCGCGCCGGAGGAATTCACCGCCGCGCTGGAGCGCTTCGCGGCCGACGGTGGCAAGGGCGCCAACGTGACCCTGCCGCTGAAGGAAGCCGCGTTCGCCCTGTCGGCGAGCCTGAGCGACCGCGCGCGCGTGGCTGGTGCGGTGAACACGCTGGTGCGCAACGACGGCCAGTGGCAGGGCGACAACACCGATGGCGCCGGCCTGGTGCGTGACCTCACCGAGCGGCACGGCCTAGATCTGCGCGGCCGCCGCGTGCTGCTGCTGGGCGCCGGCGGTGCCGCACGCGGCGTTGCGCCGGCGCTGCTGGAGGCCGGCATCACCGAGATGGTGGTGGTGAACCGCTCGCCCGAGCGCGCCGATGCGCTGTGCGATGCGCTGGGCGAACCCGGGCGCGTGGTGTCGCGCTATCTGGAAGACCTGCGCGAGCTGGGCGACTTCGAGCTGATCGTCAATGCCACCGCTGCCGGCCGCGATCGCGACGCCGGTGCGTTCGCGCTGCCGCTGGGCCTGGTCAACAGCCTCACTGCGGCGGTGGACCTCAATTACGGCGCCACCGCCATCGCCTTCCTTGCCTGGGCACGTTCGGCGCAGTGCCGCTACGCCATCGACGGCCTGGGCATGCTGGTCGAGCAGGCCGCGGAAAGCTTTGCGCTGTGGCACGGCGTGCGCCCGCAGACCGACCCGGTGTACGACGCGCTGCGTGCGCGCGACGCCGTGTTGGTCAGCGCCGACTGAGCGCGTTGCGATGACCACCACCGATCTGCTGTTGTCCATCGTCACCAGCCTGCTGTCGCGGGTGCCGGTGCTGATTGCCCTGGTGCTGGGCCTGGTGCTGGTCTGGCGCACGCCGCCGGTGGCGGCACGCCGGGCCGCGCTGGCGGCGCTGTGGTTGCTGCTGGCCTGCTCGGTGGCCGAAGTCACGATCCAGGCGGTGGCGTTGTGGTTGATGCAGCAGGGCAGCGTGGCGCGCATCTCGATGGTGATGAGCGTGTCGCGGCTGGTGCTGGTCAGCGTGCAGGGTGTCGCGCTGGGCGTGCTGGTCTGGACCCTGGCCAGTAGCCTGCAGCGGGCGCGGCCTACGCCGGAAGCGTTGCAGTGATTCCGCTCAAGGCGATCGCGTTGATCCTGGTGGGGCTGGTCTGTGCCGGGCAGGGCGGTTGGACGCTGCTGCACCCGGAGCGGCTGGCCACGGTCAACCGCGGCGGCCTGCTGTACGAACGCTTCGGGCCAAACGGCGTGGGCGTGGGCATGCTGGTGATGGGCCTGGCGATGCTGGTGATCGGCCTGGTCTGGGCCCGCTACGCCTGGCCGCGCCGCGTCTGAAACGGGCGAGTGGCAGTCAGGCGAGCGGCAGTCACAGGAGGTGATCGCGCCCGAACCGGCGGCACGCCGGCCCGGTGGCACGTGGTGCTTGGGCCCGCGGCAGCGCGTGCCTGATCGCGCCACCCCTGCACTTTGCCCAGCGGTTCAGCCGGCGCGCGGCGCGGTCGCAGGCGCTGCGTCGGTCCGTGCGAAAATAGCGCGATGAGTGACATTGCCACACCGGCCGCCCCGTCGGCGCCCGTTCCTACCCAGCGCACCCTGACCGAGCCGGTCAAGGCCGGCATCCGCGAGGCCTACGCCAAGCTGCAGGCCAATACACCCGGCTTCGCCACCCGCCGCGCGCAGAGCCAGATGATCGGCCTGGTGTCACGCGCGCTGGCCACCTCCGGCGGCATCGGCGTGGCCGAGGCGCCGACCGGCGTGGGCAAGAGCCTGGGCTATCTGACCGCCGGCGTGCCGATCGCGCTGGCCACCAAGAAGAAGCTGGTGATCAGCACCGGCACGGTCGCACTGCAATCGCAGTTGGTGGAACGCGACATCCCCGCCTTCCTCAAGGCCACCGGCCTGGAGGCGACCGTCGCGCTGGCCAAGGGCCGCACCCGGTACCTGTGCACGCGCAACGCCGCCGAGCTGGAGGGCGAAACCAGCCAGAACGGCATGTTCGAAGACGAGCAGGTGCTGTACGACCGCCCGCTCAGCCCGGCCGACGTCGACCTGGCCAAGCGGTTGGCCAAGGCCTACGCCGCACGCACCTGGAACGGTGACCTGGACGACGCCCCCGAGCCGGTGTCGGTGCCGCTGCGCATGCGCGTCACCACGCCGGCCTCCGGCTGCGCCGGACGTCGCTGCAGCTATGCGGCGCAGTGCCCGGTGCTCAAGGCGCGCACCGATGTGCGCGAGGCGCAGATCGTGGTCACCAATCACGCCTTGCTGCTGTCGTCGCTGTCGCTGGGCGATGCCGAGAACGGCCAGCCGCTGATTGCGCCGCCGTCGGACATGTTGCTGGTGCTCGACGAAGGCCATCACATTGCCGGCGTGGCGATCGACCAGGGCGCGGCCAACCTGCCGCTGGACGACATGGCCAAGCGCACTGGCCGCATGCAGATCCTGATCGCCGCCGCGTATCGCGCGGTGGACAAGGACAAGATCGGCAACCTGCTGCCCAGCGAAGCCATCGAAGTGGCCGCGCGCGTGTCCAAGTTGCTCAAGGCGTTTCATACCGAAGTCGAACGCGTCTGGAAGCCCGAACCCGGCGAGCGCGATCCGTTGTGGCGTGCGCCCAACGGCAAGCTGCCGCCGCAATGGGGCCCGGCGATCGAAGAACTGGGCGAGGAAACCCGCGCGCTGTTCAACTGGGTACACGCCGCACACGGCACCGTGGCCAAGGGCAAGCAGGACGATGCCGCGCGCGAGCGTCTGCAGCGCAGCCTGGGCATGGCGCTGGAAATGGCCGAGCAGCAGCACAATCTGTGGAGCGGTTGGCGCCGCGAAGACAAGGACGGCCAGCCGCCGATGGCGCGCTGGATCACGCTCTCGCGCGATGGCGATCTGATCTGCCATTGCTCGCCGGTCTCCGCCGCCCAGGTGCTGCGCACCCTGCTGTGGAACGAAGTCGATTCGGTGGTGATGACCTCGGCCACGCTGACCGGCGGCGGCGATTTCCAATCCTTCGCCATCGACAACGGCTTGCCCGACCATGCCGAAATGGCCTCGCTGGCCTCGCCGTTCGATCTGCCCAATCAGGCCGAATTGATCGTGCCCAATTTCCCGGTGACCCCCGACGATCGCGAAGGCCATCCGAAGGAAGTCGCCAAGTATCTGGTGCGCGAACTGGACTGGGCCGCCAAGGGCAGCATCGTGCTGTTCACCTCGCGCTGGAAGATGGAAAAGGTTGCCGACCTGCTGCCGCTGGCCCAGCGCAACCGCGTGCTGGTGCAGGGCGAAGGCAACAAGTCGCAACTGATCACCGAACATCTGCGCCGGATCGCGGCAGGCGAGGGCTCGGTGCTGTTCGGCTTGAACTCCTTCGGCGAAGGTCTGGATCTGCCCGGCGAAGCCTGCACCACGGTGGTGATCACCCAGGTGCCGTTCGCCGTGCCCACCGACCCGCAAACCTCCACCTTGAGCGAGTGGCTGGAAAGCCGCGGCCACAACGCGTTCAACCTGATCGCCATCCCGCACGCACTGCGCACGCTCACCCAGTTTGCCGGCCGTTTGATCCGCAGTTCCAACGACCACGGTCGCGTCATCATCCTCGATTCGCGCCTGCTCACACGCCGCTATGGCAAACGCATTCTCGATGCGCTGCCGCCGTTCAAGCGGGTGATCGGGCGCTGAGCTGGGTGTAAGTGCATCGGTCTGCGCGCTTGATGGATGCGCGCAGCGCGCAGTGCACCTGATGGATGCGCGATGCCAAGCACATGCACATCCACGCACCCACACTGCTGCTTGGCGAGGTGGACGTGAGCTAGTCTCGCGTGCAGCCATGGTGATCATTGTGGCATCAGTGGCAGCTGGCAGGCGTGTCTTGAGGTGATGCAGGAGAGACCGCCTGCTGCCATGCAGGAGGCGAGCAGCCTGCTGGAGCGTGCGTCTCGCAAGCGCACCGCATGTCGCTGTCGCGCGTTTGAGAAATGCGGTGCCTGCTTCGTTATTCGAACGCACGCCCGCGTATCGCTGCCTTGATCAGGCCTGCCAAGTAAGCCACCGTCTTGACCAAGCCGCGCGCGTGCAGCGCAGCATTCATAGCGCGCAGCGCACGCAACGCACGGCAGCCGCCGACCATCGCCGCGAGATGCTCAACGCAAAGACGAAGCATGCAGCGACGATCTGCAACACGCTGCCGATGCATTTGGCGATGCATATCACGCTACGCAGTCATCATCATGTTCCCCTATCGCAGCGATCAGAACTAACGACTTCTCACGCATCAGCTGGCTAGCCATGATTCAGCACCTTCAACTCGAGCTGACGCCATGCGCCCTGGATCCCTCATGGTGCTAGCCCTGCTAGCCCCCACGCTGATCGCCCCGCCGGTCTTCGCCCAATCCGTCCTGACCCGCGACAACGGCGCCAAGGTCGGCGACAACCAGAATTCGCAGACCGCCGGTGCCACCGGCCCGACGTTGCTGCAGGACGTGCAACTGATCCAGAAGCTTCAGCGCTTCGATCGCGAGCGCATTCCCGAGCGCGTGGTGCATGCGCGCGGCACCGGCGTCAAAGGCGAGTTCACCGCCACTGCCGATCTGTCCAACCTGACCAAGGCCAAGGTGTTCAGCGCCGGCGAAAAGACCCCGGTGTTCGTGCGGTTCTCCTCGGTGGTGCATGGCAACCATTCGCCGGAAACGCTGCGCGACCCGCACGGCTTCGCCACCAAGTTCTACACCAGCGAAGGCAACTGGGATCTGGTCGGCAACAACTTCCCCACCTTCTTCATTCGCGATGCGATCAAGTTCCCCGACATGGTCCACGCGTTCAAGCCGGATCCGCGCACCAACCTGGACGATGATTCGCGTCGTTTCGATTTCTTCTCGCACGTGCCCGAATCCACCCGCACGCTGACCCTGCTGTATTCCAATGAAGGCACCCCGGCCGGCTATCGCTTCATGGATGGCAACGGCGTGCACGCCTACAAGCTGGTCAACGCGCAAGGCGAGGTGCATTACGTCAAGTTCCACTGGAAGACGCTGCAGGGCATCAAGAATCTCGACCCCAAGCAGGTCGCCGCGGTGCAGGCCAAGGACTACAGCCATCTGACCAACGATCTAGTCGGTGCGATCAAGAAGGGCGACTACCCGAAGTGGGACCTGTACGTGCAGGTGCTCAAGCCGGACGACCTGGCCAAGTTTGACTTCGACCCGCTCGATGCCACCAAGATCTGGCCGGATGTGCCGGAGCAGAAGGTTGGCCAGATGGTGTTGAACAAGAACGTCGACAACTTCTTCCAGGAGACCGAACAGGTCGCGATGGCGCCGGCCAATCTGGTGCCGGGTATCGAACCGTCGGAAGACCGCCTGCTGCAGGGCCGTATCTTTTCGTACGCCGACACGCAGCTGTACCGCATCGGTACCAATGGCCTGAGCCTGCCGGTCAACCGTCCGCGTGTGGCCGTCAACAATGGCAACCAGGACGGCGAAGCCAACACCGGGCACACCACCAGCGGCGTGAACTACGAGCCGAGCCGTCTTGAACCGCGTCCGCAGGACACCGCCGCCCGTTACAGCGAGCTGCCGTTGTCGGGCACCACCCAGCAGGCCAAGATCACCCTCGAGCAGAACTTCAAGCAGGCCGGTGAGTTGTATCGGTCCTACAGCAAGAAGGATCGCGCCGATCTGGTGCAGAGTTTTGGCGAGTCGCTGGCCACCACCGACACCGAGAGCAAGCACCTGGTGCTGTCGTTCCTGTACAAGGCCGACCCCGAGTACGGCGCAGGCGTCACCCGCGTGGCCAAGGGCGATCTGGCACGCGTGAAGCAGCTCGCGTCGACCCTGCAGGACTGATCCACCCGACGGCATCGCGGCGCCATGCCGCGGTGCCGTCCTTCGTTTCGGGAGAGCGAGATGCGCACTCTGTTGTTTCTAGCGTGGTCGGCGTTGGCCGTAACCGCCAACGCTGCCTCGCCGGCACCGGTCGCGGCCAAGGCGCCGACCGCGGCGGCAACGCCTGCACAGATCAAGACACAGCTGCAGACCTACTTCTTCGACGCCGCGCGTGAGGGGCGTCAGGACATGCTGGGCGAATTCATCCGCTCGCATTACGACCTCAATACGCGCGACGAAAAGGGTTACACCGCGTTGATCCTGGCCGCGTATCACGGCCAGGCCCCGGCAGTGGAGCAGTTGCTGCAGGCCGGTGCGGACCCGTGCGCGCAGGACAAGCGTGGCAATACCGCGCTGATGGGCGCGATCTTCAAGGGCGAGCTGGCCATCGCCAAACGGCTGATGCAGGCCGACTGCGCACCGGACCAGCGCAACAATGCCGGCCAGACCGCGGCGATGTACGCCGCGCTGTTCCAGCGCACCGACGTGCTCAAGGATCTCGCCGCCAAGGGAGCGGACCTGAGCATCAAGGATGCGCAGGGCAATGAAGTGACCAAGCTGCAACGCGGCGAATTCGCCACCGCGCCGGCACGCTGAAGGCGCAGCAGCGCTTCAGCGTGCGAGAGGGCGCTCGTTCGTGTGCTTGCCGAACGATCCCGCAGGCGGACTTCGGGGTTGGTGATGTCGTCCCGCCCCCGCAACACGCCAGGCGACAGCCAGGGATGAGGGTCCCTGCTGCTGGCTCCTCTTTGCACCGTTGCAATGATCTGGCGCTCCGGCATAGACATCCACGGTGGCGCGCAGCCCGTCGACCACCCCGATTTCCGCCGACCAAATCTCACCAGCAACACCGTCGGTTTTCCGCCGCACGTGCGTTGGAATGCCGACACGCGTGGTCGTTTTTCTGCGCTGCTGTCAGGGAATTTCTGACGCGCAAACCCTTGCACGCCAAGGGTTTGACATTTATCTGAGCGCTCGCTGACTTGCGAAAAAAGCGGCGATAAAAACCTCAAAAAATCCTTCAAGAAAGGTCGGCGAACGCCGATGCTGGAGCTATCGCACCCTGGAACACCCGGACCATGAAGCTCGATCCCTCCATCCCGTTTCTGATGTCCCTGCTGGCCATGGTGCTGTGCACCGCGACAGCTGTCGTGGCCCTGGTGTTCGGTCAGGTGCATCTGCTGGCCAAGTCGTGGAGCTTCTACACCGTGATGGGCACCGCCCTGATCACGCTGGTCGCCTCGTACCACGCACTCGGCAAGCCGCTGAGCGTTGAAGAACGCGCCAGCATCCGCAGCTGAGGCGGATGGTGATGGGGGAGCGCCGCAGCGCTCACCCCGGTAGCGGACGAAAGAAGCTCCGCTCGTCACTGATGATGCACCGCGTGTGCTCGGCATACGCAAACGCCGCCAGGCACTCGGCGTCCTCTAGTGAAGCGCTCCGATAGCGCTCGTACGCGGCAAGCGACGCTGTTGTTCGCCCTTCGGACGGCAGCAAGTCGCCATGATGCTGGCCGCCACAGCGCGTCACCAGCGGGATCCACAAGCGCGCGTACTGTTCGAACTCGGCCAGCAGGTAGGGTCGATCACATAGCGCAGCGAACAGCTGATTCTCGAGCAGGGCCCGACAGCAAGGGGCGCCAGCATGCACGCCGCGCTGCCGCAGATTCAGCGCCTGCCGTGTAAGCTGTTGATCCTGCTCCGCATTCCAGGCCGCCGGTTGCGCGGCCCATCGTCGATGACTCTGCCCCCTCCCGCTGCGTACGCCGATTCCCTGCGTCTGTCCGTCGCCCCGATGATGGACTGGACCGACCGTCATTGCCGGGTCTTCCACCGGCTGCTGGCGCCGTCGGCGCGGCTGTACACGGAAATGGTGCACGCCAATGCGGTGATCCATGGCGATCGCCAGCGCCTGATCGGCTTCGATGCGGTCGAGCATCCACTGGCCCTGCAACTGGGCGGCAGCGATCCCGCGTTGCTCGCCCAGGCGGCGCAGATCGCCCAGGCGTGGGGTTATGACGAGATCAATCTCAATTGCGGCTGCCCGTCCGATCGGGTGCAGGCCGGGCGCTTTGGCGCCTGCCTGATGCGCGAGCCGGCGCTGGTGGCGGATTGCGTCGCGGCCATGTGCGCGGCCACCGCCCTGCCGGTTACGGTCAAGTGCCGCCTGGGTGTGGACGACGATGACGACTACGCCGTGTTTGCCGGCTTCATCGACCAGGTGGTCGGCGCCGGCGCCGCCATGGTGGTGGTGCACGCGCGCAACGCCTGGCTCAAGGGCCTGTCGCCGAAAGAGAACCGCGAAGTCCCGCCGTTACGGTACGACTGGGCCTACCGCCTCAAGCAGGAGCGTCCGGCCTTGCCGGTGGTGCTCAATGGCGGCATCGCCAGCGTCGAGGCCTCCCTGGCACATCTGCAGCACACCGACGGAGTGATGCTGGGCCGGGCCGCCTATCACGACCCGTACGTGCTGCATCAGCTGGAGGCGGCCTTGTCCGGGCGCCCCGAGCGCGCGCGCGCAGACCTGCTGCAGGCCTACCAGCCCTACGTGCAGGCGCAACTGGATCAGGGGCTGGCCCTGAAGCACATGACCCGGCACATCCTCGGCTTGTTCCACGGGCAGCCCGGCGGCCGGGTGTTCCGCCAGGTGCTGAGCGAGGGCGCCCATCGCCCCGGCGCGGGTTGGGAGCTGGTGGAACAGGCGTCACAGCGCACCGACGATCAGGCGCGGCGTATTGCTGCCTGAACAGTCAGTACCTCCAAGACGAAAGTTCGGCCCGGTTTTTGCAATCTTTCGGGCATGGGCAGCTGCTGTACGGTTGAGGCATGCCAGCGGCATGCGCCATCGCGATTGCGCCAGCTATCCACTCCAGTCCTTTCCCGGAATTGCCGTCTAGATGTTCATTTCACTGAATGGCGTTAACACCGAGCTAAAAAGTTCAGATCGGATTCACCCCGAAAAATCAAGAATTTGGCTCGATTTCTGCGGCTGGCATTGGTGTGACACGGTGCCGGTTTCACGAATTTTGAATGTTTCTGAACAACCCGCTAGGATTCATCCGTGACCCAGCCCTTCCACACGTCCCGTCGTCTCGCCCTGGTGGCCCTCTGGGTTGCTGTGGTCGCGCCGTCCGCGTGGGGCCAGGGATATCCGATGGCGCAGGCCGGTCGCGAAGGCGTTGGCCCGCGCGACAGCCGCTCTTTCTCGGACACCATTCGCCGCGTGCAGCGGTCTACCGGTGGACAGATTCTTGGTGCGGAGAGTGTTCCGTTTGGCGATAGCCGGCTGACGCGCGTCAAGTACATGGACGAACGCGGCCGCGTGCATATCGTCTACCACCCCGAAGGCGGGCAAGGCGGACCACCGCCTGCCAATGCACGCAGCCCGGCACCATCTCCGTCCGACGCGCCGCCACCACCACGCGCCGATCACCAGTAAGCGCAGATACTTCTGCGTTCAGTGACATAAATCCCCTGGCCTGTGGCCACACAACGTAAGTAGGGAGAGTGCATGCGTATCCTTTTGGTCGAAGACGAAGCTCCGCTGCGCGAGACCCTTGCCGCGCGCCTGAAGCGCGAAGGCTTTGCTGTTGACGCTGCACAGGACGGCGAAGAAGGTCTCTACATGGGCCGTGAAGTGCCGTTCGATGTCGGCATCATCGACCTGGGCCTGCCCAAGATGTCGGGCATGGAACTGATCAAGGCGCTGCGCGACGAGGGCAAGAAATTCCCCGTGCTGATCCTGACTGCGCGTTCGAGCTGGCAGGACAAGGTCGAAGGCCTCAAGCAGGGTGCCGACGATTACCTGGTCAAGCCGTTCCACGTCGAAGAGTTGCTGGCGCGCGTCAATGCGCTGCTGCGTCGTGCGGCTGGCTGGAGCAAGCCGACCCTGGAATGCGGCCCGGTGGCCCTGGATCTTGCTGCGCAGACGGTGAGCGTCAACGGCGCCAATGTGGATCTGACCAGCTACGAGTACAAGGTGCTGGAATACCTGATGATGCATGCCGGCGAACTGGTCTCCAAGGCCGACCTCACCGAGCATATCTATCAGCAGGATTTCGACCGCGATTCCAACGTGCTGGAAGTGTTCATCGGCCGGCTGCGCAAGAAGCTTGACCCGGATGGTGAGTTGAAGCCGATCGAGACCGTGCGTGGTCGCGGTTACCGCTTCGCCATCCCGCGTACGGAAGGCTGAGTCAGCACAGCGGCGATCGGCCAGTGTCGGGACGTTCCAAGTGGTATCGGCGCTGGCGGCCGCGCTCGTTGCAGGCCCGCCAGCTGCTGGCCGCCAGCCTCAGTCTGGTGGCCTTTCTGGCCTTGGCTGGCTACGCCCTCGACGTGGCGTTCGCCGACACCGCAGAGAAGAATCTGCGTGAGCGGCTGAAGAACTACGCCAACGCCTACACCTACAACATCGACTTCGTCCGCGATGGCTCGCTGTATCTCGGCGGCCAGCCGCCGGACCCGCGCTTCGACGTGCCGGGCGGCGGCCTGTATGTGGAAGTGGTGCGACCTGACGAAAGCTATACGTCCGTATCGGCCGAAGGGCCGAGCATTCCGCATGGCCGCATGCTGGAGCCGCGGCAGGAAGAATTCATCGGCCCGCTGGAAATGACCCAGATCGACGGCAGCCCTGGGCAGGTCTATCGCTACGGTCTGGGCGTGAGCTATGTCGAGCGCGAGAACGGCGGCGAGATCCCGTACACCATTTATGTGATGGAAGATGCGCGCTCGATGGGCGCGCAGTTGCGCGTGTTCCGCGGCGCGGTGTGGTTCTACCTGGGCAGTGCCGGTGTGGTGCTGTTGGTGCTGCAGGCCTTCATCCTGCAGTGGAGCCTGCGCCCGCTGCGGCGAGTGATCAACGAGCTGACCAAGGTGCAGCGCGGCGAGATCCAACGCATGAGCGAACAGCATCCGCGCGAGCTCGAACCGCTGACCGAAAGCATCAACGCCTTCATCGAAAGTGAGCGCGACAACCTGGATCGCCAGCGCAACACGCTGGCCGATCTGGCGCATAGTTTGAAAACGCCGCTGGCGGTGCTGCGCACCCAATTGGACAGCGGCGCCTCCGAGCGCGATCTGCACGAAGAAATGGACGTGCAACTGCGCCGCATGAATGATCTGGTGTCCTACCAGTTGGCGCGCGCTGCTTCCAGCGGCCACAAGCTGTTTGCCGCGCCATTGCCGATCGAGCCGACCGCCGAGGAAATCGTGCGTGGCCTGGAAAAGGTCTACGCGGCCAAGGGCGTGTTGTGCGAATTCGATATTTCGCCCGATGCGCGTTTCCACGGCGAGCCTGGTGACTTGCAGGAGCTGTTGGGCAACCTGCTGGAGAACGGCTTCAAGTGGGCGCGCAGCCGCGTGCTGCTGACCGCGCAGCCGGGCCCGACCACGGGCAGCCGCCGCGCCGGCATGATTCTGTCGGTGGAAGACGATGGCCCCGGCATTGCGCCGGAAGATGTGGCCAAGATCCTGCAGCGCGGTGTGCGTGGCGATGAGCGTGTGCAGGGCCATGGCATCGGCATGTCGATCGTGCAGGACCTGATCAAGGCCTACCGCGGCGAGCTGCAGGTGCTGCGCTCGCAGGAGTTGGGCGGCGCACGCTTCGAAGTCACCCTGCCGCCAGGCTTGTAACTGACACCCACGGTCGCATGAACCCGTTGCGACTGCCGCGCGGCGCACCGACAACCGTTTAACGCCTCACGCGTTGCCTTGACCATACTGGGCCGGTATTCGGCCGCCACGATGGAGAGCGACGCCATGCAGAGTGAAGCTGCCACGTCCGCGCGGGTGATACGCGGCCGCGATTGGGTTGGCGTTTTTGCCGCGGGCTGGCTGCTTGTCTGCAGCGCGGTGGCCACCGCCGCGCCGGCGCCGACACCGCAGCAACTGCAATGGCTGCAGCGCGCTACCTACGGTGCCAGTGCGGAGAACGTGGCGCAGTTGCTGCGGCTGGGCCAGGCGCGTTACAGCGCGGCCCTGCTGCAAGCCAGCGACGATGCAGCGTTGCCTGCACCGGTGCGCGCGCAGCTGCAGCAGTTCGATGCATTGCATACCCCGCTCGACACCTTGCTGGTGCAATACGAGGCCGACAAGGCGCGTTTGCAGGCGATGCCCGATGGCGATGACAAGGTGGCCGCGAGCAAACAGTGGCGCGCGCGCGGTGGGCAGATGCTCACCCAGGCGCGCCAGGCGCAATTATTGCGCGCGGTGTATGCGCCGGATCAGATGCGCGAGCAACTGGTGTGGTTCTGGCTCAATCATTTCAGCGTGTATGCCGACAAGGGCCGCGTGAAGTGGATGGCCGCCGATTACATGGAAACCGCCATCCGCCCCAATGCCACCGGTAAGTTCGCCGATCTGGTGATGGCCACGCTGCAGAGCCCGGCGATGCTGGAGTATCTGGATAACGCCAAGAATGCCAAGGGCAAGGTCAACGAGAACTACGCGCGTGAGCTGATGGAGCTGCATACGCTCGGCGTGGATGGCGGCTACACGCAGCAGGATGTGCAGCAGCTGGCCTTGATACTCACTGGCGCCGGCCTGGTGCAGGTCAAACGCGAGGGCCTGGTGCCGCCGCCCGCAAAGGATCAAGCACAGGTCGTGCGCAAGGGGCTGTTCGAATTCAACCCGGCCCGTCATCAGCCCGGCGACAAGACCTTGCTGGGTCAGCGCATTGCCGGTGGCGGCCTGGATGAGATCGAGCGGGCTGTGCAACTGCTGGTGCGGCAGCCGGCGTGTGCGCAGTTCATCTCGCACAAGCTCGCCGAATACTTCGTCAGCGACAAGCCGCCTGCGGCGTTGGTGAAGCGCATGGCCGCCACGTTCCAGCGCAGCGACGGCGACATCGCCCAAGTGATGCAGACCATGCTCGCCGCACCGGAATTTGCCACTGCGCAACCGCGCAAATTCAAGGACCCGAATCGTCTGGTGGTGTCGGCGATGCGGCTTGCCTACGACGGGGAAGTCATCACCAATGCCGCGCCGATGGTGAGCTGGGTGCAGCAACTCGGTGAGCCGTTGTTCGGACGGATCACGCCGGATGGATGGTCGCTGCAATCGCAGGCCTGGACCAGTTCCGGGCAGCTGGCGCGTCGCTTCGAAGTGGCACGCACGCTGGGCAGCGCGCCGGTGCAATTGTTTCAACGTGACGATGTGCCGCAAGAGCTGAGCAACGCGCGCAAACCACCAATAACGCGCATCGATGCGCGCCCCGCATACCGCTGGCTGCAACCGTCGCTGTCGGTGCAGACGCGCCAGGCGCTGGAGCAGGCGTGCACGCCGCAGGAGTGGAATGGGTTCTTGCTGTCTTCGCCGGATTTCAACTATCGCTGAGCGGGGGTGCACCGATGCAACGACGTCAATTTTTGCTGGCCTCCGCTGCCGCTGCGAGTCTGCCGTGGAGCGGCCGCCTGTTTGCTGCCCCACGCGACAGCGCCCGCATGCTGGTGGTGTTCCTGCGCGGCGGCTACGACAGCAACAATCTGTTGGTGCCGCATGGCAGCGATTTCTACTACCAGGCGCGTCCGACGCTGGCGATCGCCCGGCCAGACACCAACAATCCGCGCAGCGCGTTGGCACTGGATGCGCAGTGGGGTCTCAACCCGGTGGTGGGCGAGTCATTGCTGCCGCTGTGGCAACGCAAGCAACTGGCGTTCGTGCCGTTCGCCGGTACCGATGATCTGTCGCGCAGCCATTTCGAAACCCAGGACGATATCGAATCCGGCCAGGTGGCCACGCAGCGCCGCGATTACCGCTCCGGCTTCATGGCGCGGTTGTCGGGTGTGCTCAGCGGCGTGCCGGCGATCGCTTTTACCGACTCCTTGCCGCTGACGTTCCAGGGCGCTGGCGATCTGCCGAACGTCTCGCTCAAGGGCATTGGCAAGCGCGGCCTTGATGACCGCCAGGCGCAGATCCTGGCGCAGATGTATGGCGCCACGCCGTTGGCCGCGGCCGCGCGTGATGGCCTGGCGTTGCGGCAGCAGGTGACCACCCAACTGCGAGAGGAAATGGAGCAGGCCGGCCGCGGCGCGGCCAGCGCACGCACCTTTGCCGACGAGACCCGGCGCATGGCGACCTTGATGCGCGACCGCTACCGGCTGGGATTTGTGGATGTCGGCGGATGGGATACGCATGCCAACCAGGGCAGCGTCGAAGGTGGGCTGGCCAATAACCTGCGTAACCTCGGGCAGGGCCTGGCCGCCTATGCGGACGCCCTGGGACCGGCATGGCAGGACACCGTGGTGGTGGTGATTTCCGAGTTCGGGCGCACCTTCCGCGAAAACGGCAGCAAGGGCACCGATCATGGTCACGGCACTGCGTACTGGGTGCTGGGCGGCGCTGTGCAGGGTGGGCGCATCGCTGGCGAGCAGGTCGCGGTGGCGCAGGCGCAACTGCTGCAGAACCGCGACTACCCGGTACTCAACAACTACCGCGACCTGTTTGGTGGCCTGTTGGGCCGGCTGTGGGGCTTGTCGCCATCGCAGCTGGAGCGGGTATTCCCTGGTGCCAGGCCGCGCAATCTTGCACTGGTCTAAGGCAGCAAACCAATGCAGTCACGATGATGCAGAACCTGCGGCACGGCGTATCAGGTGCGCGTGCGTTGCCGGCACGGCGGCAGTGATCGCAAGCGATGCGGTGGCCGTCGTGTTACTTCAGTTTGGCGGCGCGTGCGCGAACGGCGAGGCGCCATAGAAACGGGTCAGATGTGCGGCCACGCGCGGCATCTCGCGTGCGATCACCTGCGGTGCGGAGAAGTGATACTCACTGAGCACGGCGAAGAATTCTTCGGGCGCTTCGGCGGCGTACGGGTCGATGTCGGTCTGCGTGCCTGCGTCCACCTGGCGGCAGAACGCGGTATAGGCCTGCTGGAAATCGCGTGCCCAGTCGCGGTACTGCGCTGCCGGCAGCGGCGGCGTGCCGTCGAGCGCGCCATCCAGCGCATCGAGCTTGTGCGCCATCTCGTGCACCACCACGTTGAAGCCGGCGGTGGGATCGGCCAGATCGGCCTGCACATCGGCCCAACTGACGATCAGCGGGCCATGCTCCCAGGCCTCGCCGATCAGGGTGTCGTCCCAGGCGTGCATGACGCCGGCCGCATCCATGTGGGTGCGCTGCACGCGGAAGGCATCCGGATACACGATCAACTGCGACCAGCCGCGCCAGCCGGCGGCGCCGATGTTCAACAGCGGCAGGCAACAGGTGGCCGCCAGCAGCACGGCATCGTGCGGGGTCAGGGTCAGCCCATGCACCGGCGAAATGGTCTTTTGCTGCAGGAATTGCGTGGTCAGTGCACGCAGGCGGTGTTGCCGCGGCGGATCGAGCGCGGTAACCCAGGCGCACTCGGTGCAGACCGCCTGCCAAAGTGCATCGTCAAGGGCAGCAGGTGGCCGGCGTAGCCAGCGCAACACCCACTGGATCAGCGGAACATGCCCGGCAGGAAGCTGTGCCAACGCGGCATCATGCGCATGCGTGGGAACAACGCATCGCCTTCGCCACCGCCGCCATTGGAGGCGGGTGCAGGCTTGTGGGCCGGTGCGCGCGACGCGGCGGGTGGCTCGCCATTTGGCGTTCTGCCGCGTGCTGCCGAGTTGCTGCTGACGCAGCTCTCATGATCGCCGTCGGCCAGCTGGTCCGTTGCCAGAGCGGCGAGCGGAGCCAACAACAAGAGCAGGCAGAGCGTGAGTCGGCGCATCGTCCACATCCAGGGCAAGCGGCGTAAGTCCCCGATCATAACGTGGTTTTCACCCCATCACGCAAGCCGCGCTGGGCGCCTGGGGGAGCTTGGCGCATAATTTCACGGATCGATTTGGGGACCTTGCCGTGGACGACCGCGCGTTGCTGGCCAAACTTGCGACTGGCCGGCTCTCCGGCGACACGCTGGCGCGCGAGGCCGGGCTCACCCGTGCCGCGGTGTGGAAGCGCATTCAGAACCTGCGCGCGGCCGGGGTTGCGATTGACGGCCAGGCCGGCGAGGGCTACCAGCTTGCCGCGCCGCTGGACCTGCTCGACGCCCAGCGCATCCGCGCCGCCCTGCAAGCCGATGCCGCCGCCGGGCTGGCGGCGCTGGAGCTGGCCTGGACCGTGGACTCCACCAACACCAGCCTGCTGGCGCGGCCAGCGCCCGAGCAGGGCGTGGCGGTGCTGTTGGCCGAGCGGCAGACCGGCGGGCGCGGTCGCCGGGGCCGGCAATGGGCTTCGCCGTTGGGCGCGCACCTGTACCTGTCGGCATCGCGTCGCTTCAGTGGTGGGCTCGGGCAGCTGGCCGGGTTGAGCCTGGCGGTCGGGGTGGCGGTGGCCGAGGCCTTGCGCGGCTGCGGGTTCAACGAAGTTGGGCTGAAGTGGCCCAACGACCTGCTGGCCCGCGGGCGCAAGCTCGGCGGCCTGTTGATCGAAGGCGGCGGTGAGATGGCCGGCAATGCGCGCGCGGTGATCGGGCTGGGGTTGAATGTGCACATGCCGCCGGCTGCGGCTGCCAGCATCGACCAGCCCTGGGTAGACCTGGATACCCTGGCCGGCCGGCCGGTGTCGCGCGACCAGATGGTGGCGGCCGTGCTGTCCGGGCTGATCCCGGCGCTGGCGTTGTTCGAGGCGCAGGGGCTGGCCCCGTTCCTGAGCCGCTATGCCGCGCTGGACCTGCTGAGCGGGCGCGCGGTGCAGGTGGAGGAAGCCGGCAGCCTGCACCGCGGCACCGCGCTTGGCCTGGCGGCCGATGGCGCGCTGCGTGTGCAGATCGGCAGCGATGTGCGCCTGTTCCACTCCGGAGAAGTGAGCGTGAGACCTGCATGAGTGAGTGGCTGTTCGACCTGGGTAATTCGCGTTTCAAATACGCGCCGCTGGACGGCACTCGCGCCGGCGATGTGCAGGCCTGGGCGCACGGGGCCGAGGCAATGGATACCGCCGCGTTGTCGGCGCTGCCGTCGGGCAAGGTTGCGCACGTGGCCAGCGTGGCCGCCGCGGGCCTGACCGAGCGCGTGCTGGCCAGCCTGCGCACGCGCTTTGAGCAGGTGCGGGTGGTGCGCACCGCCGCTGCCTGTGCCGGCGTGCGGATTGCCTATGCCGACCCGAGCCGGTTCGGGGTGGACCGCTTCCTGGCCCTGCTCGGCGCGCGCGGTGATGCGCCGGTGCTGGTGGCCGGGGTCGGCACCGCGCTGACCATCGACGTGCTGGGCGCAGACGGCCAGCATCACGGCGGGCGGATCGCTGCCTCGCCGACCACAATGCGCGAGGCGCTGCATGCGCGCGCCGTGCAGCTACCGCCCACCGGCGGCGCCTATGCCGAACTGGCCAACGACACCGACGATGCGCTGACCTCCGGCTGCGATGGCGCGGCGGTGGCCTTGATCGAACGCAGCCTGCAACACGCCGCGCGCACCCTTGGCATGCCGGTGTGCTTGCTGGTGCACGGCGGTGGCGCGCCGCCGTTGCTGCCGTTGCTGCCCACGGCCGAGTTCCGCGCCGCGCTGGTGCTGGACGGCCTGGCGACCTGGGCGACGCATTCGGCCGCGCCGTAGAATCGGCCGCATGTACGTACGCGCACTCATCGTTGTCCTGATCATCCTCAACGCCGGCGTGGCGTTGTGGTGGGCACTGCAACCGGCGGCTGTCCCGCCGGCGGCGCCGTCGCAACCGGCAGGTGTGGCGCGGCTGGAGCTGCTGCCCACGCCGCCCACCGCTGCCGCGCCCGCCGTTGCCACGGTGGCGCCAGCAGCAGCGCCCGTGCCGCCCCCGGCGGCCCCTGCAGCGCAGCCGGCTGTCGCAGCGGTGGACAACACTCCACCGCCCACGCCGGCGGCAACCGCCGCTGTCACCCCAGCGGCGGTTGCCGCAAGCCCGCCGCCCGCCGTTGCCGCACCCGCCGAGCGCTGTACCAGCCTGGGGCCGTATGCGGCGCGTGCCGAAGCCGATGCGGCCTTGCCCGCACTGCGCGGGCAGGCCAGCCGGACCAGCGTGCGCGAGGACAAGGATGCGGGAGTGAGTACCTTTCGGGTAATGCTGCCGAATGTCGGCGACCGCGCCGCGGCGCAGGCGCTGGTCAAGCGCATTGCTGCGGCCGGAATCGGCGATTACTACGTCATTGCCCAGGGGGAGGACAACAGCATCGCGCTGGGGCAGTACCAGAGCCGTGAGCGTGCAGAGCGGCGCCAGGCCAGCCTGGTCAGCGCCGGCTTTCCCGCGCAACTGGTGCCCAGTGGCACCGGCCAGTCACGCTGGTGGATCGACGTGCGCAGCAGTGCGTCGGTGTCCAGCCTGCAGCGCAGTGCGGGCGCGAGCCGGCAACGATCGCTAGACTGCACCGCGCTGCGCTAGAATGCCCACCGGCGCGCAACGCGCTTGGCCTTTGCCGGCATAGCTCAGTTGGTAGAGCAACCGCCTTGTAAGCGGTAGGTCCCCAGTTCGAATCCGGGTGCCGGCACCATAAGGTCTTTCGCTGCATCCCGGAAACGTCCATGTCTCCAGGCATTGGCCGCGCTGTGGTTCAGCGTCCCCAGAAGGCATCTTCCTGGGTTTGATCGGCCGAGAACAGCCGGACTTCGACGATCTTGCCGTCTTCGATGCGCAGCAGGTCCACGCCCGCTTGCTTGAGCGTGACGCCGTTGGCCTGGCCGGAAAATTCCAGGGTGATGGCCACCCAGTCGCCACTGGCCATGTAGTCGTCTGCACGGCTGATGGCGAAGGTGCCGTTGGAGACCTCCATCATCTTGCCCAACATCGGCCCGACGACAGCCATGCCGCGGTGGGTGCCGGAGAACTGATGGTTACCCGGCTGGTGCCAGATCACGTCGGGCGAAATGATGCTGCCCAGCGTTGCGTGGTCACCGGTCTGGATTGCGGTGATGTAGGACTTGGCGATGTCGATGGTGTTCATGGTGCTTTCCTTGGTTGGTTGAAATGTCGGAGCGTAAGGTTTGACGGCGCTTCTGCCCGGCTGGCCGATCTGTCGTGGGAGAGAGCGGTGCGATCTGCCGCGATCCGTCAGGACATCAGGCTTTGCAGGGCGCCCGGATGCAAGGTGATCGACCAATTGACGTGAACCACGCGCCAACGTCCTTCGATGTGGCGAAAGACCTGCGTCGAATTCCACGGAGTGCCCGGCTTTTCACCGCCCTGGCCGTCGCTCACGATGTTGCGCAGCACGGCCATGTCGCCGCCATCGCTGACCATCACGACCGGGTGGAGGTAGTCGTTGCGCAGGATCTTGAGCTTGCCCTCAAACACTTTGCGGAAATACGCCTCCACCGCGGCGTGGCCGTCCAGACGCAACTCGGTGAGGGGGTCGAAATACGACACGTCGTCGCTGTAGACCTCCAGTGCGCCATCGACGTCGCCGCGGTTCCAGCGTTCGTTGATGCCGTCGTCCACGGCCAGAATGGCCTGGGTGATCTCTGCAATATCGACTCTCATGGTCGGTCTTCTCAATCAGGCGGGACGTGGTGTAGGAGTGATTATTGGACTTGATTGGCCAGCCCGAGCGGTCCAGAGTGGACACATGCTGATCATTTGCGGACATGTTTTGAAGAGCCTACGCTAATGACGACGACCAGACGCGCACGCGCTGCGGCGGCGCAGGCGACCTCCCAGATCCTGCATCTGGCCTACCAGCCCGCAGATCCCTATCGTCTCGACCTGGAAGTCTTCACGGTTGCCGATTTGCGAACCCGTGCGACCAGGGAGGAAGTGCAGGCAACGCACCGCTACGGATTCCATACCCTGTTGTGTGTGACCCATGGCGAGTGCACCCAGCTGGTCGACTTCAAGGCCATCGCCTGCGCGCCTGGCTCGCTCCTGATCGTGCGGCCCGGCCAGGCGCACAGCTATGGCGTCAAGGACGACTGGGATGGCTGGAATGTGATCTTTCGCCAGGAGTTCGTGCTGCCGGCAGCGACAACGCCGGGCGATTTGAAGCTCGCCTTCGATCTGGGCACGTTGCCGGATCATGTGCTGCTCGGTGGCGATGATCTGAAGCGGCTGACCGATGTGATCGCGCAAATGCGCGAGGACACGCTGATGCTGGCCCCGCAAGAGGACGTCCATGCGCTGTTGCGCCATCAGCTGCATGCGCTGCTGACGCGGCTGAGCATTTTGCACGGTCGTACCCAAGTGCGGGATGTTGCAGTGTCTGCGGCGCTGCGACGTTTTCACCGGTTTCAGCAGCTGGTCGAAGACCGCCACGCACAGTGGCATCAGGTCGCGGACTATGCCGATCGCCTTGGGTGCACGGAAAAGAGCCTGGCGCGCGCAGTGCGATCGGCAATGGGCACCACCGCAAAGACCTTCATTGCCGCACGCATCAATTTGGAAGCCAAGCGCCTGCTGGTGCACACGTCGATGCCGGTTGCTGCCATCGCAGAGAAGCTGGGCTTCGATGAAGCGACCAACTTCAACAAGTTTTTCAGGCGCGAAGTGGGGTGCACGCCTTCGGACTTTCGGCGGCGTTATCGGCTTGCGGATTGATTGCATGCCACGGCAGCGCGCTGTCGCCTGCGCTGTGTTCTTCAAGCCCGCCTGGCTGATGCGTCACACATGGCCAGCATCGTGTGCGGTTGAGCCCTGAAAGCTATGCAATAGCCTCTGCATTGATTGTCGGAGTTTCCGCGGCGCACGGTGAGATTGCGCGTTTTCTGGAAATCTTGCTGGCCGCACCAATTCCTCTCCCGCAAGGAGAGGCCTTTACATACGTTGCGCCGTACGCGCAAAGCGCATTGTGCAGTTTGTTGTTGTCTGCGCGCAGTACGCGCAGCAACTCAGGCCGGGCGACCGGCCGATAGCAGTTCCAGCGCGGCCTTTTCGGCGTCGGTGTGGGTGGCACCGACGCGCAGGCGGTCGGCCAGTGCTGCAACGACGACGGCGTGGGCTTGGCGGAGCACGCTGTCCGCATCGGCGCTGGCGTCGATGACGTGCTTGCCCGGCAGCTGCAGCGCCGCAAAGATCGCGCGGCAGCGTTCCAGGTTGTCCTGGGTTTCGAAATGATTGGGGGCATCGCCGCGTGCGCGGATGCGCGCCAGGCCGGTGGGCGGCGGCAGGTCGAGCAGCAACAGCAGGTCCGGGCGCGGCGCGAAATCGTTGGCGGCCAGCAGCGCATCCAGCGGCAGGCCGGCGGCGCCCTGGTAGGCAACCATGGACGGGAAATAACGGTCCAGGATCACGATCTCTCCGCGCGCCAGCGCCGGGGCGATCAAGGCTTCCACATGCTCGCGGCGGTCGCGGAGCAGCAGGTCGACCTCGTCCTGGGCGCTCAGCCGCCCGGTGGCGGCCGACTGCCGCAGCTGTGTGCCCCAGGGGCCGTTGGTCGGCTCCTTGCTCAGCACGACGCGCGCGCCGGCCTGCTCCAACAGTGTGGCCAGGCTCCTGGCGAGGGTGGTCTTGCCGGCTCCGTCGATCCCTTCGATCGCGATCAACAAGCCGCCTGGCGTGAGTTCGATAGTCATCACGCTACTTTAGCCGATCCCCCTGAATCCGCCGATTGCTGCGTGCAGTCGCGTGCTGGTCAGTGCACCGACAAGCGCATGCAGCATTCGCCGCCGTATGTGTCAGGAATGTCCCGATGCCGCCGCTCGTGTCCGGTTGTCATACTGAACAAGTCAGGCACGGTGCTCAATCGTGTAGCGTTTGAGCGACGCTTTACTGACTTCAAGGATGAAGGACGCGTCGCCGCCACCCTAGAGGCGGCATCCCCCGCGTGACGCCCTCTGCAGGCACCGTCGTGACCGGATTCCTTGACTCACTTTGTGTGCGCGTTGATTGCGCACGGCCACCTTCCGCTCAGACCGGCGCGGAGGTGTAGCGATAGGACAGCAGCGTTTTCACCAGGAAGGTGATCTGGGTGGCCGAGCGCGCATCCACGCGCATGACCGGGATGCGGAAGCCTTCGGCCACCAGTGCTTCGCGGAACGGCGGCAGCAGAAATTCCTGCACCTCGTCGGTCATGGTGACGCCAACGGCGAGGCTGGCCTCTGGCGTAATCCGCGAAAATTCGCGCAGCAGCTCCAGCGTGGTGTCGCGCATCTGCGTATCGCGCGCGCTGGTCAGCACGATCACGCCCAGGGCGCCGTCGCACACCAGGGGCCACATGAAATCCAGGTATTTCTGGCCGGGTACGCCGTAGACGTGCAGCAGCTCGCCGTCTTCGAGCTCGATCGAGCTGTAGTCCAGCGCCACGGTGGTGTAGGTCTTGTCGCCGTAGGCATCCTGGCTCAGCGGCATTTCGGTACTGACCGGTTCCACGTCGGAGATCGCACGCACCGCGGTGGTCTTGCCCGCGCCCATGCCGCCCACGAACACCAATTTGTTGGCCGGAAGACTCATGACTGCGCCTGGGAGAGAGTGAGACCGAACCGACGTGCAACCCAGGAAAAGAACCGGGAATTGCTGCTGTTCTGACGACGCGGCGTGGACGGCACGGCAATCTCCGCAGTCTGGGCAAGGCCGCTGGCCAGCGCGGCGGCGAACAGGCATTCCACCGTTTGCAGCGGCAGCTTGCAAGCATTGGCCAGCGCCTGCGGGCGCCACGGCCGGGCATGCAGGTGCGCGATGGCCAGCAACTGTGACGGCGTGCTGGTATCGGCGCTGAGTTCCGGCCATTGGCGCAGTTGCAGCGCGTGGCCCGGTTCCACCGCCGGCAGTGCCGGGCGCAGGTGTTCGGGCACTGCGAAATACAGCGCTTCCAGTGAGATGCGTTGGGTGGCGGCGGTGCCGATATCGCCCATTGCGCGTTGCCAATCGGGGCGATCCAGCGCAGCCACCAAGGCGGCCAGCGGCAGCGAGGCGGGCAACTCCAGCCAGCCATTGCCCGGGTCCACACGCACGCGCAGCTGCGCCTGTTGCAGCACCACCGCATCGGTACCGAATTCGCCGCGGCAATGGCGCAGCAACAGCGCCAGCTCGGCGGCCGGCGCGTGCTGCGGCGAGGACAGCAGCAGGCGTAATTGTTCGTTGAGTTCACGCACGGTGGCCCCGTGCTTGAGCCATGCGCCCGCCACCGGCGTGCGCGAGACCACCAGTACCCGCACCGGCTGGCCTTGCAAGGCCTGCCACGCGGCCAGGCCATCGGCACTTTCCAGACCCAGCACCACCACATCGGCGGCGTGCTTGGGCCACTCGCCCAGCTGCACGTCGATGCGTTCGGCGAGCAGCAGCGAGCAGGCCAGTTTCAGGCGCGTGGTGTGCAGCAGGTCCAGGCCGGCCGTGGCGACCCGCATGGTGTGGATGGGTGTGGTCATGATCTGGCGCCTGGCGGCGCATCGAGGCAGCAACGCCTGCCGGCGGGCGCCGGCAGGCCAATAGCAACGGCGCAGTGGCGCCGTTCTTTAACGATCAACCGATCAACCGAAGTCGAGGGTCTTCTCGAACGCCTTCAGTTCGTGACGTGCCATGGCCAGGTTGGCCTTGGCGCGGTCCAGCACCACGTACAGAAACAGCGCGCCGTTGCTTTCCAGCGGGCGCAACAGGTGGTACTGCTTGCTCAGGGTGATCAGGATGTCTTCGATGGTGTCGTTCAAGCCCAGCTGTTCGGCGATGCGGCGCTTGGCGCGCACTACTTCGGTGTTGCCGGCCGCAGCCAGTTCCAGGTTGAGCTCGGTGCCGCCGGTCATGCCCAGCGCCATGCCGCTGTCGCTATCGACCAGCGCGGCGCCAACGAAACCGGCCAGCGAATGCAGTTGTTCCAGATTGAGTTTTGACACGAGTCGTCCTTACCAGCGTTGAGAAATGAGTGGGCGGATGCCGTGCGCACACGCAAGCACGAACAGTGCCAAGCGAGCACTGCTACGCGGCGGCCGGCGGTGGGGTTGCCAGCACCGTGGCCAGCCGGCCCGCGCAATCGCGTGCGTTGAACAGCAGCGCGGCGGCATTGAGATCGCTGGCGCCCACGGCGGTCAGCGTCAACGGTTTGTCGGCACGGATGCGGATCAGCACCAACTGCCCGCCACGGGTGCTGATGGTGGCGTAATCGGCTTCGCTCAGGCCCGATTCGCGCGCCAGCGTCTCGCCCAGCGTCAAAAACGAATTGGCCATGGCGGCAAGCCGGCGGCCATCGGCGTCGAGGCTGGATTGCTCGGTGATCGCGCGCCCGTCGGCGGTGGACAACATCAGCAGCCGGATCCCCGGTTCGCGCTCGATGGTCTGCGCAAATTCGCGCCCGATGCGCTGCAGGTCGTACTGATGCGACGCCCGCGCGACTTCGCCCACGGCAGCCTTGACGACCTGGTTGACGGCGTTGTGCGGCATGAAAATTTTCCCCCTGTTGCGAACGGCCTGCGCGAATAAGTGACACCGGTCCTGCGCTGGCGGGCGAACGATACCATCGGCATATGAGGGCAAAGTCATACCGGCCTCAGCTTCTTAACTGTGCGGTCAGACAAGCACAGTCCGCAAAGCTGCGCGTGCCACAAACTGCCCCGCAACGTCACTTATGACGGTGCTCACGGCAGTCATGACGACTGCGCACCACGATGCAAGCGGTGTGCCGTGCTGCGCTGCCGCGCGTAGTTGCGCGATGCGACGACTAGACTGCGCGGCTTTCCCGATGCTGGAGCAATGCATGGCAACGCAGTACGTGCCGGTTTCCCTGATTGGCGTGCCCACCGACATCGGTGCCGGCCACCGTGGTGCCCGGATGGGGCCGGAGGCATTGCGCATCGCCGGGCTGCAGGAGGCCTTGGTCGGGCGCGGCGTCGAGGTGCGTGACCTGGGCAATCTGGATGGCCCGCGCAATCCGTGGCAGGCACCGCAGGCCGGGTACCGGCATCTGGACGAGGTGGTGGCCTGGAACCAGGCGTTGATGGACGCCAGCTACGCACAGCTGTGCGCAGGCCGCATGCCCGTCATGCTGGGCGGCGACCATTGCCTGGGCATCGGTTCGATCACCGCGGTGGCCAAGTACTGCCGCGAGCAGCATCGCCCGCTGCGGGTGCTGTGGCTGGATGCGCATTCGGACTTCAATACCAGCGAGGTAACCCCGTCCGGTAACGTGCACGGCATGCCGGTGGCCTGCCTGTGCGGCCTTGGCCCGCAGGCGCTGACCCACCTGGGCGGCAGCGCGCCCGCCGTGTTGCCCGAGCAGATCCGGCAGATCGGCATCCGCTCGGTGGACCCGGACGAGAAGCGCCTGATCAAGCAGCACCGCATCGACGTCTACGACATGCGCTACATCGACGAAGCCGGCATGAAGCGCACCATGGAAGCGGCCCTGCAAGGCATGAGCGCCGATACCCACCTGCATGTGAGCTTCGATGTGGACTTCCTGGACCCCAGCATTGCGCCGGGCGTAGGCACCACCGTGCCGGGTGGGCCGAACTACCGCGAGGCCCAGCTGGTGATGGAGATGATCGCCGACACCGGGCGAATGGGGTCGCTGGATATCGTGGAGCTCAATCCGGTGCTAGACAACCGCAACGCCACCGCCGAGCTGGCGGTGGATCTGGTGGAAAGCCTGTTCGGCAAGTCGACGCTGATGCGAGATTGATCGGTGCCTGAACGTCTGGCCCGGCGTTCACATCAAATCCACGGTCGCGCAGTCAGATTTGGCGCCAAGCGGGGTGCATCGGCACCGGACGCGGAACCGAGGAAGACCAAATGAAGCGACTGCTGACACTGATGGTGCTGGGCCTGTTCTCGGCCGGCATGATGACTGGCTGTAACACCATGGCTGGTGCCGGAAAGGACATGCAGGGTGCGGGTGACAAGGTCGAGAAGACCGCCGACAAATGCAGCGACGGTAAGTGCTAATCGGTTTTGTTTGATCTGTTTGGTTGGTCTTGATTGATCTGCGGCGACCGCCGCGTGCCTATGAAGGAGTGAGTTTATGAAGCGTGCAATTGCATTGTTGGTGCTGTCGATGTTGTCGGTTGGAATGCTGGCGGGTTGCAACACCGTCGCAGGTGCCGGCAAGGACGTGCAGGGCGCTGGCGAGAAGGTGGAAGACGCCGCGCGCAAGTGATCCACTTGCTGCATCGGTGAACAAAAACGGGCCGAAAGGCCCGTTTTTTTTGTGGATGACGCAATGGCGCGCGGCGCTATGTGCGGGTGCAGGCACCTCCGTCGCACGCCGTTGCGATGGCAACCGTTCATCGCGGTGAGTGCGCGCTCGACATCTTTTGACCTGTGCCGAACGCGGCCAGAATCAAGCTGGCACCACGGTCAATCGCGGCCGCAAGCAGCGGAGAATCGCAATGAACACTGACATCATTTCCGGCAAGTGGACCCAGCTCAAAGGCCAGATGCAGGCCAAGTGGGGCGACCTCACCGACGACGATTTCAAGGTGGCCGAAGGCAATGCGGAATACCTGCAAGGCAAGCTCCAGGAGCGCTATGGCTGGGACCGTGATCGCGCCCAGACCGAGGTGCGCGCCTTCGAGAAGTCGCTGCGCGACGACCGCTAAGGCACGCCGTGCCCGCTCGCCCATCGGCTGAGCAGCGTGTGCAAGGGACGGGCCGCACTGCGGCCCGTCTTTCGTTGTACGCGGCAACGGCGCCAGGCGCTAACGGATGCCCTGGCGCGGAACCGTTAAACTTGCAGGCTGATTCCCTGGCCTATGCAGATGACCACTCGCGTTCTTACCGGCATCACTCCCTCCGGCACACCGCACCTGGGCAACTACGTCGGTGCGATCCGCCCGGCCATCCAGGCCAGCACGGCCACCGATGCCGAGAGCTTCTACTTCCTGGCCGACCTGCACAGCCTGATCAAGGCGCAGGACCCGGCGCGGACGCAGCGCTCCACGCTGGAAATCGCAGCCAGCTGGCTGGCATGTGGCCTGGATCCGGACAAGGTGTGGTTCTACCGCCAGTCCGATGTGCCGGAGACCACCGAATTGATGTGGCTACTGACCTGCGTGGCCGGCAAGGGCATCCTCAACCGCGCGCATGCCTACAAGGCGGCGATGGACAAGAACCGCGCCGAGGGCGAGGACGAAGACGCCGGAGTCACCGCCGGATTGTTCATGTATCCGGTGCTGATGGCCGCCGATATCCTGATCTTCAATGCGCACAAGGTGCCGGTGGGGCGCGACCAGATCCAGCACATCGAGATGGCGCGCGATTTCGCGCAGCGCTTCAACCATGTGTATGGGCAGGACTATTTCACCCTGCCCGATGCGGTGATCGATGAGCAGGTGGCCACCTTGCCGGGCCTGGATGGCCGCAAGATGAGCAAGAGCTACAACAACACCATTCCGCTGTTCGCCCCGCGCGAGGAATTGCGCAAATTGGTGTTCTCGATCCTGACCGACTCGCGTGCGCCGGGCGAGGCCAAGGACACGCAGGGCTCGGCGCTGTTCCAGCTGTACCAGGCCTTCGCCACGCCGCAGGAAACCGCTGCGTTTGCACAGGCCTTTGCCGATGGCATCAGCTGGGCCGATGCCAAGCAGCAGCTGTTCGAACGCATCGATCTGGAGATCGCACCGCTGCGCGCACGCTATGAGGCATTGATGGCCGAGCCGGCCAAGATCGAGGCGACGCTGCGTGCCGGCGGTGCGCGCCTGCGTGCCCGTTATGCCACGCCGTTGCTGGCGCAACTGCGCGATGCGGTGGGCTTGCGCGATCTGTCCAGCCAGGCCAGCGCGGTGGGTCCGGCGACGGCGGTCAAGGCTGCATTACCGGTATTCAAGCAATACCGCGAGAGCGATGGCCAGTTCTATTTCAAGTTGCACGACGCGGCCGGCACCTTGCTGTTGCAGAGCGATGGCTTTGCATCGCCGCGCGAGGCGGGCCAGCTGATTGCGCGCTTGAAACAGGCCGAAGACACCACCCAGCTGCAACTGCCGGGTGTGCAGCTGCCCGCCGATGCGGCGCCGGTGCTTGCCGCATTGCGCGCGCTGCGCGAGGCGTGATTGTCGCCGCTTGACGTGGTCCACAGCGGCCCGCTGCGCACGCGTCTACACTTGAGGCTGCGCATGGCAATCGTGTGGTGGGCATGACAGAACCCGTCGAGCATGGCATCCAGACCATCGACACCGGCTTTGGCGGCGCGAACTTCGATGCCGCCTACCTGATCGTCGACGAACAACGCGGCGCATTTGTCGATTGCGGCACCAGTCTGTCGGTGCCGCACATGTTGGCGGCGTTGACTCATGGCGGGCTGACGCCGGCGCAGGTGGAGTGGTTGATCCTGACCCACGTGCACCTGGATCATGCTGGCGGCGCCGGTGCCTTGCTGCAGCACCTGCCCAATGCGCGCGTGCTGGTGCATCCGCGCGGTGCGCCGCATATGATCGATCCGGCGCGTCTGATTGCCGGCGCCACCGCCGTCTATGGCGCCGAAGCGCTGGCGCGCAGTTATGGCGAGATCCTGCCGGTGCCGGCCGAACGCGTGGTGCAGGCACCGGACGGGCACACGCTGCTGTTGGGTACACGTGCGTTGCAGTGCATCGACACGCCCGGGCATGCGCGGCATCACCTGTGCCTGTGGGATGCGCGCAGCCGCAGCTGGTTCACCGGCGACACCTTCGGTTTGTCGTATCGCCAGCTCGATAGCGCGCAGGGCGCCTTCATCCTGCCGACCTCATCGCCGGTGCAGTTCGAGCCCGACACCATGCTGCAGTCCATCGCACGGCTGATGGCAATGGCGCCAGAGGCGATGTATCTCACCCACTATGGTCGCGTGACCCATCCGCAGCGATTGGCGCAGGCGCTGGTGCAGCAGATCCATGCGATGACCGAGATCGCGCACGGCTGTGCCGAGCGTGCCGACCGCCATCGCTGCCTGGTGGCCGCATTGACCGCGCTCTACCTGGAGCGCGCACGCCAGCATGGCTGCCCATTGGACGATGCCGCGGTGGAGCACTTGCTGGCCACCGATATCGAACTCAATGCGCAGGGATTGGCCTGCTGGCTGGACCGGCCGGTGCGCGCGGGCTGAGGCAGCGTATGGCGTGTGGTTGCGCTGCAAGTGGCGGCAACCGCGTGCGAATCACTGCGCAGCACGCTTGCCCATATCACGCAGCAACACAGCGCTACGGTTTTGCGCGCGCGCTTTGTAAACTGTCGGTCATCTTTGAGTTGCAAGGCCACGCCGTGAATCCGATGCGCATCCTGCTGTTGTCCGCCTGCCTGTTTGTGGGAGGCGTGGCGCAGGCCGCCAACGATCTGCCCGGCGGCGGGATCGATGCCGAAGCGCTGTCGCGGCATGTGCGCCTGCTGGCGTCCGACGATTTTGAAGGGCGTGCACCGGCCAGCACCGGCGAGCAGCGCACCGTGGATTATTTGGTCGAGCAATTCAAGGCCGCAGGGGTGCAGCCCGGTGGCGAGCAGGGCGGGTGGACCCAGGCGGTGCCGCTGGTGCGTGCGCAGGTGGATGGGCCGGTCCGCGCGACGTTGCATGTGGGCGGCAAGGACCAATCTCTGGTCAACGGCACCGATGTGACCTTGCAGAGCCTGCGGCCGATCGACACGGTGGCATTGAAGAATGCACCGCTGGTGTTCGTGGGCTACGGCATCAGCGCGCCGGAACGGCAGTGGGACGACTACAAGGGCGTGGACCTGCGCGGCAAGATCGCGGTGGTGCTGATCAACGATGCCGACTTCGATACGCCGCAGCCGGGCGCGTTCGACGGCAAGGCGGTGACCTACTACGGCCGCTGGACCTACAAGTACGAAGAAGCCGCGCGCCGCGGCGCGGCCGGTGTGTTGATCGTGCACGAGACCGCGCCGGCCGCGTATGGCTGGGCCACGGTGCAGAGCTCCGGCCTGTCGCCGCTGTTCGATATCGAACGCAGCGATGCCGACGCCCGCGCGCAGCACGTGTCGGTACGTGGCTGGATGCAGCGTGCGTTGGCGGAATCGTTGTTCCAGCGCGCCGGCCTGGATTTCGAGCAGGCCAAGCAGCGTGCGCAGCAGCGCGACTTCGCACCGATCGCGCTGGGCGATGCGCGCCTGTCGGTAGACTTCAAGCTCAAGCGCGAGCGGGTGGTGACCCACAACGTGGTGGGCAAGCTCACCGGTAGCCAACATCCGGATGAGACGGTGATCTTCTCCGCGCACTGGGATGCGTTTGGCGTTGGCAAGGCCGATGCAAGCGGCGACACGATCCGGCGCGGTGCGGTGGACAACGCCACCGGCGTGGCCAGCGTGCTGGAACTGGCGCGCGTATTCGCCGCCGGCCCCAGACCGCAGCGCACGCTGTACTTCATTGCGTTGACTGCCGAAGAGAAGGGCCTGCTGGGTGCCAACTACTACGCGGCACATCCGCTGGCGCCGTTGGACAAGACCGTGGCGGTGCTCAACATGGAGATGTTCAGCCCGAATGGCCCGACCCGCGACATCGCCTCGTGGGGCCGTGGGCGGGTCTCGCTGGAGGGCGATCTGGAACAGGCGGCCAAGGCGCGTGGGCGCACGTATTCGCCGGACCCGAATCTGGAAGCGGGCTTCTTCTACCGCGCCGATCATTTCGCGTTTGCCCGCATGGGTGTGCCGGCGATCACCGCAGGCCCGGGCCTGGACATGCTCGACGGTGGTGTGGCTGCCGGCAAGGCGCTGCGCGATACCTACTTTGCGCAGTGCTATCACCAACCCTGCGATCGCTGGACCCCGCAATGGGATGCCAGCGGCCATGCGGCCGACACCACGCTGGCCTATGACGTGGGCGTGGCGCTGGCCAACAACCGCCAATGGCCGAGCTGGCAGGACGGTTCGGAATTCAAGGCGATCCGCAGCAAGAGTGATGCGGCGCGCAAGTAAGCGCGCAGTGGTGCGGACATTGCGCCGTCGACCAGCCGAGCGCAATTCGAATGCCCGGTGTTGCGGTCAACCCTCAGGTGTTGAATGGCTGCCGACGGACCTGCTCGAGGAGCGGCTAACAGAACGGGCTCATCGCGGAATCGTGTGGGTGTGTTCGGCGAGTTGATGCAGCCTCGGTCCTTGGAAGTAAGCACTTTGTTGCGATGTAAAGGTGACGCGCCTTGTACCGACTTGAGGGAGTAGATTCAGGCATGAAATCTGGCCGCACCCTAGGTGATCTGTTCTCCTTCTCCGTCTTTGTGGCGCCGAGCACGCTCACGGGTGTGTTCGGCGATCCGAAGGTTCGGATCGTGAGCTTGCATGACCGAGCAGGTGCGTCGGGCCGGGATGCATGCACCACAGGCCATCGGGATCGACGAAATCGCTATCCACAAGGGCCGTGACTACCGAGTGTGGTCAGCGACCTGAAACGCGGCCGGCCGATCTGGTTCGGCGGCAGCGGTCACACGGAGGCAAACATAGGCCAGTTCTTCGCCGATCTGGGGCCGAAAAATCCGCGTCCATCGGGCTGGCGGTGATGGATATTTGGCGCCCGTTCCGGGGCCTCGGTGGGCAGAACGCCTGAGGAGCGCCCATCGTGTCGATAAGTTTCACATCATGCGCCACCTGTCCGATGCGTCGGATCAGATCAGGCGCGACGAGTACAAGCGCTTGCAGGGCATGGAACGTGGCTACATCAAGGCCAGCGCTACACCCAGCCGTCGGGCCGGTAGAACCTGACCCTGGATGAGCGCGAGGCGCTGGCGAGGCTGCTGGCGGCCTACAAGTGCCTGAACACGGCGTACGGCTGAAGGGGTCGTTCGGCCAATTGTGGAGCTACCGCAGCGAACGCGGTGCCAGGGCGTTCTTTGAGCGCTGGAAGCAGGGCCTGCGCCGGAAACGACTTAGCGCTGTACCAGACGTTCGTTTGGCGGCCCGGGCTGGGTCACAGTGGGGACCAAGTGCCGTTGGATTGCTGAGCAGCACATGATTGAGATCGCCATCGTAGTGGCACCGCAATCATGAGAAAGGACGGATCTGCGTGGTCCAAGCCTTAGCGCGCAATATCATGCAAGAGAGGCCATTCTCGGCACCATCCCTGCGGCATTCCGTAAGCGCTCGGGCAGTCCCAACCGCTTGCGGCGAAGGCTGTTATTGACGCGCGGGTCCCTGCTGGGCACGTTTGAAGGCTTTGCTTTCCTCAAGGCGACGTGTTTGCTCGTCACGTTTGCGGAACAGCTCAGTCAGAGCCGATGGCGCCTCAATCCTGGCCGCAGTCAGGCAGTTGCTTCGCGTGGTGTCGAAGTACAGCGAGACGGCAGATCCCTGCAGATAGAAGCCGTAACCGACAACCGGATGCAAGTCTTCTGGGCCAGGGGATGCCACAACCTCTTTGAACTGGAACCGTTGCCGTGCCTGCTCGCGCTTCACGCAACCGCCCTCGAAGGTCAAAAGTACCGTTGGGTTCGTGTCAGATTGCGGAGTTACTGCAGTACTTAAGCGGATGTTTCCGAAAGTGCTTGTCTTTGCCGGCAAATATCCTCCCTGTGCCTTGTCAGCGGATGCCACCGACACATTTGCACCCACTTCGGCGAGCAAGACGCCTGCTCCAGCGTTTCGGGTTGCTGCCAATCTTTCAATGTAGTTAAGTGCCTGCCCCTGGGTGGAAGCCGTTGAAGCAGGACGGTCCTTGTCCACAGCTGATGCTCTGTTCTGCATGAGCAGCGCGATCACAACTGCAGCCATAACAAGTGCGTTCTTCCGCGCGGCTGGGCCGTTACCAGGGGTAGCGTGCATCGTAGTCATCCTCATAGAATTTCCTGTACGTCTTCCCGGACGAATTAGTGTTGCCATCGCAAAAGGCATTGCCGATATCAATCAGCGGCGAGTTACCGGCGATCAATGGTTCTATGACGGAGGCGTTCTGCGCGATCAGGGGCACGTCGAGGTATCCGGCTGTAGCCTGATAAATCTCGCTACTGGCCTTGAAATTGTTGGAGGCCGCTTGCGCTTCCCACACGCATAGGCGTTCAACGTACTCGGTCTTGGTGAGCGGAGGGGTTACGTTGGGAATACCCGCAGCAAAATGACCCAGCTCATGGGCCAGGATACCTGTGGTCTTCGGTGCCCCGGAATAGCTTGGTGCATCCGCGTCGCAAGAGTATGGCTCAACGTAGATTGAGAGCGATACCGGGTCTAGTCGGGATGGACTGCCGTAGTAGCGACCTTTGGTATGGCTAGCAAGCTGGCCAAGCAGAAGTTGAGAATTCCACGCCATGATGTCGATACAATCGCCCAGATTTGTTGGCGTGTATACCTGGGCATGTCCCGGGCTGGCTGTATAGCTGAGTGCAACTCCAAGCAGCAGCATCCATTTGCGCATGAGACGACTCCAGCGTTATCAAATTACAAATATCTGACACGGTGTGAATTCACTATATCCAGGAAATTTCATCATCGGATTGGTCGAATGGCCGGTTGGTGCGGCGTGTGCCGCATACGGGATTGATGCACCGAGATTAGCTAATCTCAATAATTAAAACGTAATGCGGATATTAACCGCTGTCAACTCGCACTAAAAATCCGGTGCCACCCTGCCTTCCTGCCGCCGCTACCGGAGAAAACTTTCATCGCACCCAAACTGATCCGCGAAGACCAAACAAAACGTAGCGAGCAGTCGTTAGATAGGCGTGGATGGCGCGTTCAGAACCGCAATGGACGAGTGGTACATGCCGCACCGAGCACCGGCCACGCCCGTCTGGTGGTGAGCGCAGTCGTTTTGTGAGCTGTTCTAAGGCTTGCCGGATTGCGCTGCGCGTTGCCCGCCGCACCCTTGGCGCGCGCGCCGCTGCACGGATAGCGTTTGGCCAGCGCCTGCAGGATCAGGCCCGGAGCGGGCTCTTCCAGACGCTTCAACGGCAGCGCCGCAAGATCGGCAATGATCGCCTGCAAGTCTGGCGGGCCGGCCTTGCCTGCGGGCATGCACCACTTGGTGCGATAGCCGGTGCTGGCGACGCCGAGTACGTACGCGCCAGCGCGGCTGGCCGAGACCATGACCTTGAGTTCGGGCTGCCCGGGTGCGTCGATTTCCGGTGCCAGCGAACCGTCCAGTCCGGCATCGATCAGCGTCTGCCCGGTGAGTTCCCAGGCTCGGGCGTGCGCGCCGCTGCAGTGGTGGAGAGCAGGCTCAGGGCGGCCAGAGCCAGCAAGGTGATGCGACGCTGCATAAGCATTCCATCGTGATGAGAGTCGGTAGGCACCATAACGTGCGCGGCAGGCGAGCGCATGCGGCACGAGGGCGTGTGCAGGTGCTCTAGAATTGAAGCTTCCGCTGCACTTGGCCTGTCCGATGTCTTCCTCTCACAACGCTGCCGCGCCTGCGCCTGCGCGCAACGGGTTGGTCGTTCTCGCGCTGCTGCTGGTCTACGTGGTGTGGGGCTCGACGTACCTGGTGATCCGCTTCGCCCTGGCCGGCGGCGCGCAACCGCTGACGATGGTGTCCGGCGCGCGCTTCATCGTTGCCGGCACGCTGTTGTATGCGGTGCTGCGCTGGCGTGGCGTGGCCGCACCGACGCCTGCGCAATGGAAGAATGTGGCGTTCATGGGCGCGGCGCTGTTGCTGTTGGGCAACGGCATGGTGGTGCTGGCCGAGCGCAGCGTGTCGTCGGGCCTGGCGGCGACCGCGGTGGCATCGGTGCCGTTGTGGATGGCCTTGTTCGGCGCGTTGCGCGGCCAGCACGCCAGCCGCGGCGAATGGCTGGGCATCGTGATCGGATTTCTTGGCGTGGTCTGGCTCAATGCCGGCAGCAGCCTGACCGCCACGCCGGGCGGGCTGGTGTTGTTGCTGATCGCGCCGATCGGCTGGGCATTCGGCTCGGTGTGGTCGCGCGGGCGTGATCTGCCGACCCCGTTCATGACCGCCGCCGGGCAGATGCTGTGCGGCGGCGTGTTGCTGGTGAGCACCGGCCTGTTGCTGGGCGAACGCCCGCACGCCTGGCCCACCACGCAGGGCCTGCTGGCGGTGGCCTACCTGTGCGTGTTCGGCTCGATCGTGGCGTTCACAGCGTACGTGTGGCTGTTGCATCACGTGCGCCCGGCGCTGGCCGGCAGCTATGCGTACGTCAACCCGGTGATTGCGGTGAGCCTGGGCGCCTGGCTTGGCCACGAACGTTTCAGTGCGCACGATATCGGCGCAATGGCGGTGATCCTGTGCGGCGTGCTGGTGGTGACGCTTGCCAAGGCGCGCCGATGAGCGCGGTGTCGCCGGTCGAAGCGCGCCGCGGTTTGTTGATCACCGCGTCCACCTTCGTGTTGTGGGGCGTGATTCCGCTGTACTGGCATGTGCTCAAGGCGGTGCCGTCGCTGCAGATCATTGGCCATCGCATCGTCTGGAGTGCGCTGCTGGTGGTGGCGTGGCTGGTGGCCACCTCCGGCTTGCGCTGGTGGCGCACGATCGCCGCGCAGCCGCGCGCGCTGGCGATGCTGGCCGGCAGCAGCGTGGCGATTGCCTTCAACTGGGGCCTGTATATCTGGGCAATCAACGCCGGGCATGTGATCGAGAGCAGCCTGGGCTACTTCATCAACCCGCTGCTGAGCGTGCTGCTGGGCGTGGTGGTGTTGAAGGAGCGCTTGCGGCGTCTGCAATGGGTGGCGGTGGCATGCGCGGCGCTGGGCGTGCTGTGGCTGACGCTGGATGCGGGCGCGCCGCCGTGGATCGCGTTGGGGCTGGCGAGTTCGTTCGGGTTGTATGGCTTGCTGCGCAAACTGGTGGCGGTGGATCCGGTGGCCGGCCTGGGCGTGGAAAGCGTGTATCTGTTCGTGCCGGCACTGCTGCTGGTTGGCTGGGGCGAATACGGCCACGGCGGCGGTTTTATCGGCAGCTGGAGCCTGGGCACCGATGCGATGCTGATCTTCGGCGGCGTGGTCACGGCCTTGCCGTTGATCGGGTTCGCCTACGGTGTGCGGCGTATTCCGCTGTCGCTGGTGGGCATCCTGCAATACATCGCGCCGAGTCTGCAGCTGCTGCTGGGCGTGTGGTTCTTCCATGAGCCGTTCGACCCGGGCCGTGCGATTGGATTTGCCGCGATCTGGCTGGGCTTGTTGTTGTTTGTCGGCGACAGCGTGTGGCGTGCGCGCAGGCCTGCGGCGTCGCGCTGAGCGCAACGCGTGAGGCATGCAGGTGTGAGAGTGCGCGCGGAATGTGGTCGCGTGCTTGATGTACCTGCGTGCGGGACTCGATGTGCTATCTGGTTTCGCTACGCGCGCTTGCGAGCGCCCGCGCAGTGCTCTGAAGCGACGGCCTGCCCTGCGATCAGCTACGCGGCGGCGTTGCAGCCGCCGCCGCGACAGCAAGTGTGGAGGCCGGCAGCGCCTGCGGGGCCGGGCAAGTGCCGCGGTCCTGTTGCGTTTGCGCCAGCCAGGCATCGATCGGCTGCGCCAGCAGGTCCAGGCGCAACGGCAGGCTCAGATGGTCTTCGTCGTGCAGCTCGAGGTAGTGCGCGCGCGGGCTGGCCAGGGCGAGGGCACGGCCATGCGCCACCGGAATGTGCTGATCGGCATCGCCATGCAACAGCAGCACGCAGCTGCGTGTGGCGGCCAATGCCTGAGTGACGTCGACATGGTCCAGATCCAGCTGCAATTGCGTGTCTGCCGCGGCAATCACCGCATCGATGTCCTGGCCGCCGTAGCGCCAGCGCGCATATGCCGCCACCGCCTGCCCGCGCCAGCCGTTGGGCTGGCTGGCGAGCAGGTGCGGCACCATGTCGCGAATGCCGCGCCCGGCATTGGCGAAGGATTCCATGGCCACCACGCCGGCCACGCGGTCGCCCAGTTTGTCGGCGGTGAACAGCGCGGTGGCCGCGCCGTAGGAAATCCCGAACAGATACAGCGGGCCCTGGATCTCGCCGCGCGGCTGCAGTGCATTGATCACGTCGATGACGTCGTCGGACTCGCGCGTGCCGTAGCCGGACGGGCCACCGCCGGAATGGCCGTGGTTGCGCAGGTCGATGGTGACCACGCGGTAGCCGGCCTGCGCCAACTCCAACGACCACGGCAGCAGCGAATCGCCATCCATCATCCAGCCGTGCAGCAGCACCACGGTGCCGCGCGGTGTGGCCGGCGCGGCCGCGGTGGGCGCGGTGAAGCTGAAATCCACGTCCAGCGCATGCGCCGGGTCATGCCGCTGGCCGCGGTAGCGGTAGCGCATGGCGTACTGGCCCGGGTCGATCGCGCGCCAGAAGATCGGCACCTGGTCGCGGGTGACCACGTGCCCGCTGCGGCTGGGCACGCTGGCGATGGTGGCGGCAATGCGTTCTTCGTCCAGCAACGGCGAGGTGCCGCCGGGCGCGACCAGGCGCTCGCTCAGCGAGGTGGAGGACGAGGAACAGCCGGCCAGCCAAAGGCAGGCGCAGGCCAGCAGGAGCAGGCGCGTCATGGCAATGCATCGAAGGGCGAAGCGGCCGGGCAGACTACGGCCTGCCTGGCGCGCGCATCTACCGCAGTGCGGTGACAAAACGATGACAGCCCGCCCGGCGTTCAGCCGCAGCCAGATGGTTTGCCCTGGCTGTCATGCATTCCCAATCCCCAATCCCCAATCCCCATTCCCCACTCCCGGCGGACAGCCGCCCGCCTCACACCTCGCGCAATGCCGTGGTGATCGGCAAGCGCGCCGCGCGCAATGCCGGGAACAGCCCGCCCACCAGCCCAATGCCCAGCGCCCATTTCAGCCCGCTCCACAGCAGCTCCGGCGACACCTTGAACTGGAACACCACCTGGCTGAAGTTGTTGCCCAGCGTGGAGACGGTGTAGCCGTTGAACACTGCCCAAGCGATCAGCCCGCCCAGCAGGCCGCCGAGCAGGGCGAGCAGCATGGTTTCCAGCATCAGCGCCATGATCACCGGCACCCCGCGGAAGCCGATCGCGCGCATGGTGGCGATCTCGCGCGCCCGCGTGGCCACGGCGGCATACATGGTGTTGAGCGCACCAAACACCGCGCCCACCGCCATGATCGCGCCGATCACCGTGCCCAGGATGCTGATCAACTTGTTCAAGCCGCCGCCCTGCTTGCCGTAGTACGCGCGGGTGGTGTCCACATCCAGCTTGAGCCGTGGATCGGCCGCCATGGCGGCCTTGAACTGCGCAAATCCCGGTTTGCCGGCGGTGCGCGCGGTGATCGACTGATACGCGCTGCGGTTGTAGGTGGTGGCCAGGGTCTGCGCGTCGGTCCACATCTCCGAGTCGTGCGCATCGCCGGACGCGAATACGCCCACCACCGTCCACTGTTGGCTGCCCAGGGTGAGCGTCTTGCCCAGTTCCAGCCCGCGGAACTGATTCAACGCGCCCTTGCCGACCACGATCTCGCGCAGGCCGGGCGTGAAGTGGCGGCCCTGCACCAGCTTGACCTTGGTGTGCACCGCCCAGGCCTGTTCGCCCACCCCGCGCAATTGCGCGTTGACGTCGGTGCCATCGGATTTGGAGGCGATGTTGACCACCTGCGCCAATTCCGGCGACAGCAGCGGGCGCCCGTTGGCATCGGTCGCAATGCCGGGCAGGTTGCTGATCAACGGCACCAGATCGCGGGTGATCACCGAGTTGGTCTCCGCTTGCGAGCCGCCGCGCAGCACAATGGCGGTGCTGTCGTCGCCGGTGTTGTTGAGCGTGGCCTGGAAGCCCTGGCCCATCGCCAGCATCGCCACCAGCACCCCGACCACACCGGCGATGCCGACCACGATCACCGAGCTGGAGCCCCAGCGTTGCGGCAACGTCGCAATGCCGATGCGTGCCGCCGCCAGCGACAGCCGGCCGCTGCGTGTGACCACCAACCACACCGCCAACAGCGCGGCGATCGGCAGCAACAACGTCCATGGCAAGGCGATCCACGCAGCCAGGCCGATTGCCAGCAGCACCACCGACAGCAGATTGACCAGACGGTTCTTCCATTTGCTTTGCATCTGCGTGCTCCTGTCAGCGGCCGGCGAGGGCATCGACGATCTTCAAGCGCTGCGCGCGTAACGCCGGCAGCACACCCACCACGATGCCGATCCCGGCCATCAGGCCCAGGCCGACCAACCAGGTCTGCAGCGGCACCGTCTGTGTCGGCATCAGGCCACCGCTGCGCGTGGCCACCATCGGAATCACCAACGCCGACAGCCCCATGCCGATCAACCCGCCCAGGCCAATCAGCAACACCGATTCGACCATCACCAACGTCAGCACGGTGCGGTCCTGGAATCCCAGCGTCTTGAGCGTGGCCAGTTCCGGAATGCGCTCGCGCACCGCCTGCGCCATGGTGTTGCCGGTCAGCAGCAGCAAGGTGAAGAACACCGCGGCCATGATCGAGGTGACGATCAAACCGATGTCGGCGAACTGCTTGAGAAAGGCCTGCTGGAACGCCGATTCGGTCTGCGACTTGGTTTCATGATCGGAGTTGGCCGACAACGCGTCGATCGCCAACGCCACGCGCGAGGCCTGGTCGGCACTGCGCAAGGTCACCGTGTACCAGCTCACCTGGTTCTTGATGTAGTCGTTGGATTCGTCGAAATATTTCCAGTTCATCATCAACTGGCGTTCCTGGTTGGCTGCCACGGTGCGGTCCTTCATGCGGAAGATACCGACCAGTTGCAGCGGCCAATCGTTGCTACCGCTGCGCGGGAAGATGGTGGCCTGCAGTGGAATGGTGTCGCCGATCTTCCAGCCGAATTGCTTGGCCAGCGACTCGCCGACCACCGCGCCGGTGCGCGTGGTCTGGAAGGCCTTGAGCTGGTCCTTGGGTAGCTGGTATTCGCTGTAGACATCGAAGAAGTTCGGCGCCACCGAAAAGTTCGGGAAGAAATTCTTCGGGTCCTGGTAGATGCCGCCGAACCACATCGCCGAGGTCACATCGCGCACGCCCGGCACGCTGCGAATCTGGTTTTCCAGGCGGATCGGCAGCGATTGGGTGATCGACAGCCGCGAGGCCACCACCAACCGGTCCACGCCGCTGACGTTGCCACCGGAGGTAAACGCCACGCGCACCGAATCGAGCATGCCGAACAACAGGAACGCCGCCACCACCGACAGCAGTGTCAGCAAGGTGCGCGTCTTGCTGCGGAACAGTTGCGCCCACACCAGCGAGAGATACTTCATGGCAGCGCTCCTTTACAGCGCGAGTGGCGCGTCGGCCAGCTCACCCTTGTCCAGGTGGATGGTGTGGGTGGCGTATTCGGCGGCCTTCGGGTCGTGGGTGACCATGACGATGGTCTTGCCGTGTTCGCGGTTGAGTTCCTGCAGCAGGCGCAGGATTTCCTCGGCGTTGTGGCGGTCCAGATCGCCGGTGGGTTCGTCGCAGATCAGGAAGGTGGGGTCGGACACGATCGCGCGTGCAATCGCCACGCGCTGCTGTTGGCCGCCGGACAATTCGCTGGGCTTGTGGTTGCGGCGTTCCTGCAGGCCGACCAGGGTCAGGGCGATTTCCGCATTGCGCTTGCGTTGTGCGGCGTTGAGCGAGGTGAGCAGCAACGGCAGCTCCACGTTCTTCTGCGCGGTGAGCATCGGCATCAGGTTGTAGAACTGGAATACGAAGCCGACATGATGGCTGCGCCAGGTGGCGAGCTGGCCGCCACTCATGCGGTCGATGCGCTCGCCTTCGATCTCGATCTCGCCGCCGCTGGGTGTGTCCAGCCCGCCGATCAGGTTGAGCAGGGTGGTCTTGCCGGAGCCGGAGGGCCCCATCATGGCGACGAAATCGCCGCGGGCAATTTCCATGTCGATGCCGTGCAGCACCTGCACTTTTTCCGGGCCGCGTTGGTAGGTCTTGGTGATGTTGCGCAGGGTGACAAGGGCGGTCATGACGGTTCCTGACGGGGCAATGGCGGGAATGGAACGGCAAGGCAAAGCGACAACGCATGGCAGGACGACGGTGCAACACCGCGGCTACGGGCAGCAGCCGGCCGCTATTCCGCACAGCGGCCTCGATGCAGCGCGACAACGGCAAACACGGCCACACACAGCGGGCTCCAGCAATTCAACAGCGGGCACGACACAGCAAGACACACAGCACACGACGTTCGGCAGCTGCTGATTTCGACAAACGCCGCAGCGCTGCGCTGCAATCAGGTTGCGTCTGCTTAGAGCAGCTATCAAAACGACTGCGCAGCCGCCAGGCGGGCGCGGCCGGTGATCGGAATCGGCATGTCCCCCGTACACTCCGGTTCCTCCGCGCCGTCCGCACCCACCTGACGGCTGCTCGCTACGTTTTGTTAGCCGCTCTTAGTGCAAAGGCGCCATCGCGTGCATCACTCGCTCTCGGCGGCCGCCTCGACCACCGTGTCGCCATCTTTCAACTGCGCCGGCGGCTGCAACACCACGCTGTCGCCGGCGGCGAGGCCCTTGCTGACCTGCCTGTCCTCGCCCAGGGTGACGCCGGTGGTGACGGTGTGCGCCTGCACGCGGTTTTCCGCATCGACCACGAAGGCAACCGTGGCGCCATCGCGCTCCACCAGCGCGGCGGCGGGCACGCGCACGCCTTGCGGCGTGGCCGCTTCCTGCGGTTTGGCCGGTTCCAAAAAGCTCACTCGCACGCCCATTTCCGGCACGATGCGTGGGTCCTTGACCTTCAATGCCACGCGCACCTTCACCGTGGCCTTGCCGCGATCGGCGGTGGGGATGATGGCGATCACCTCGCCGGGAATCTTCCATTCCGGGTAGGCATTGAGCACCGCTTCGACCGGCATCTTCGGCTGCACCCGGCCGATGTAGGACTCGCCCACTTCCACCTCGATTTCCAGCGATTCCATGTCGACGATGGTGCCGATACCGGTACGGGTGAAGCCGCCGCCGGCCGAAAGCGGCGAGACGATTTCGCCCGGCTGCGCCGCCTTGGCAGTAACCACACCGGCAAACGGCGCGCGCACCACGTTGAAGTCCGAGCGGATCGCCGAGATCGCCAGTTGATTGGAGGCTACCTGCACATTGCGCTGCGCATTCTGCAGCTGCGCACGCAAGGCATCGCGCTGCGCGGTGGCCTGTTCGTACTGCGAGCGCGAGACCAGTTGCGCCCCTACCAGCGATTGCAGACGCGAGGCATCGGCATTGGCCACCGCCAGCTGCGCCTGCATGTTGTCCACCTGGCTGCGTGCGGCCGACAGTTGCGAGGCGGACAAGGTGCGTTGCGCGTCGGCGTCCAGCGGATCGAGCGTGGCCATCACCTGGCCTTCTTCCACGCGCATGCCTTCTTCGATCATCACCTCGCGCACCTTGCCGGTGACCTGCGCCGACACGGTGGCCATGCGTCGTGCCACCACATAACCGGAAGCATCCAGCACCGAGGCGCTGCTGCTGCCGGCGCTGATCGCCACCACCGGTGCGGTCTGCACTTCGATGACCTGGCGCCGGTTGAACCACCACAACGCGGCGGCAACGATGACGACGAGCACGATGGCCAGGCCGATCCACAGCCCACGCCGGGACGGGGCCGGTGGCGGGGTCTGGCGGTCGATACGGAGTTGCTTGAGCAGATCGGCGGAAGTGTTCATCGTTGACCGTGACGGGGTGCTGCGCGAAATGTGACCGGCCGGGCGCCGTGCCGCAAGCTGCCGGAAGTCACCAATACGAAGGCGACCAACGGGGTGGGGTGCCGCGCAGCATGCAACTGCCGCATCGTGCCCGCCAGTGACAGCTGTCACCCGCCGCACATGACAGCGGCAACTGGGCGCAGCGGTGGCAGTACGCAATGCTGGGTGCGTGCCAGGCTGTCGCGTTCGCCAGGCATGCGGTGCCAGCGCTGCGCCCGTCGCATCGCAGGTGTACGCACTGGCGCACGCGACAAGCGGGCCGTGCCTTACAGACCGGCTGCGTGCTCAACTGTTCCAGTCCACTGCGCGCGCCACAGTGGCAGACTCCAGCTTCCTCACCGGACTCATCCAGATGCGCTTTCCGCTTCCTGCCTGGTTACGCCCCGCCGCCAATTCGCAGGTCAGCGCACGCCTTGCGCAAGGGCAGTCGCCCTGGATGGATTGCGTACACCTGCTGTGGTCGGCCTGGATCTTTGTGGTGCCGGTGTTTTCTTCGCGTGGCTACGATGCCACCTGGCTGCTGTGCACGCTGCTCTCGTATCCGGTGTTCCTGCTGTTGTACGCGCGCATGCTGCTCGCCCCGCGCGGCCAGTTGTATCGCTACGCCTGGGCCATGGGCGTGCTCAGCGCGGTCTTGCTGCCGGTGTATTCCTCCGGCATCAGCTATTTCGTGTTTGCCTGCCTGAGCCTGCGCCCCTCCACCCGGCACGCGTTGTGGCGGCACTTCGGCATGCTGGTGCTGATGAACCTGCTGTACCTGGGCTGGGCGCGCTGGCTGGGGCTGGGCTGGCAATCGCTGGTGTGGTTGCCGGTCTCGGTGCTGGGCATGGCGGCGGTCGGCGCGGTGTACAGCGTCAACGAGCGCAAGGACATGCTGCTGCGGCTGTCACAGGATGAAGTGCGGCGGCTGGCCGCCACTGCCGAGCGCGAGCGCATTGGCCGCGATCTGCACGATCTGCTCGGGCACACCTTGTCGCTGGTGGCACTCAAGTCGGATCTGGCCGCGCGCCTGATCGAGCGCGACCCGCAGGCGGCGCGCAGCGAGATCGATGCGGTGGCGCAGATCTCGCGTGATGCGCTGGCGCAGGTGCGGCGCGCGGTCACCGGCATCCGTGCGGCCGGGCTGGTGGCCGAACTGGCCTCGGCGCGGGTGTTGCTGGACCTGGACGGCATCGTGCTGGAGCAGCACCTGGAAACGCTGGCCTTGCCACCCGAACACGAGACCGCGCTCGCGCTGGTGGTGCGCGAGGCCGCGACCAATGTGCAGCGCCATGCGCAGGCCAAACGCGTGCGGGTCCGCCTGCAGGCACAGGACGCGCATGCGGTGCTGGAAATCACCGACGACGGGCGCGGTGGCGTGATCGTGCCCGGCAACGGCCTGGACGGCATGCGTACGCGCCTGCAAGGCCTGGGCGGTGCACTGGATGTGGAAGCGCTGCCGCGTGGCATGCGCTTGCGTGCCAGCGTGCCGCTGCCGCGCCCCACGCTGGCGCCGGCCACTCCGCCGCTGCCGGTGCCGCTGATGCCACAGTCGCACTGACGGCGCATCGGTCGGTGCGCGTGTCGCATACACGCCAGGCGTGCGGCTGCTATCGTGCGCAGCCGTTGCATGCATGCGAGCGCGACCGATGATCCGTGTCCTGTTGGCCGAAGACCAAGCCTTGCTGCGCGGTGCGCTGGTGGCCTTGCTCGGCCTGGAAGACGACATCACGGTGGTCGGCAGCGTCGCCGATGGCGAAAGCGCCTGGCGCGAGCTGCAACGCCTGCAGCCGGACGTGCTGGTCACCGACATCGAGATGCCGGTGCTCACCGGCCTGGAGCTGGCGCAGCGCATCCAGCGGCAGGCGTTGCCGGTGCGCGTGATCATCGTGACCACCTTTGCACGCCCCGGATTCTTGCGCCGCGCCCTGGATGCCGGCGTGGCCGGCTACCTGCTCAAGGATGCGCCGGCCGAACAACTGGTGAGCGCCTTGCGCACGGTGCAGCGCGGCGGGCGCGTGATCGACCCGCAACTGGCAATGGACGCCTGGGTGGAAGCCGACCCCTTGAGCGAGCGCGAGCGCACCGTATTGCGGCTGGCCGGCGAAGGCCGCTCGGCCAGCGAGATCGCACAACAGCTGCAGTTGTCGCACGGCACCGTGCGCAATTACCTGTCCGAATGCATCGGCAAACTGGGCGTGGCCAATCGCATCGAAGCGTATCGCCTGGCGCGGCAAAAAGGCTGGTTGTGAGCAAGTGATGCGCTGATACGCGTGCACGGCATGCGCGATGTTCCGCGGTTGCACGCGCGATGTATTGCGGTGACATCCACAGTGCAGGACACGCATGGACACCTATTCCAAAACGCAGGGAAAGGCATGCCACGCGTGCGCAGGTACACTCGTTGATGGGTGATCAACGCGAGCGCATTGCATGAAACATCTGTGGCTGTTGGGTTTGCTATTGGCGTGTGCATTCAACGCATCTGCCGAGCAATTCAAGATTCTGGTGGCGGCCATTCCCAACCAATATCACCACGACTACATTCCCGTCGCCAAGCCGCAGTTCGAAGCGATGGCGCGCAAGCATTACGTCGAACTGGTGTGGGCCTGGAATGCCAAGGCCTTCGATGGCGATCTGTCGCAGTACGCGGTGATCGTGTTGCTCAACACACCGGCCACCGATCTGGATCCCACCCAGCGCGCCAACTTTCAGAAGTACGTGCGTAACGGCGGCGGTGTGGTTGCCGTGCACAAGGCGTTTGCGATCAAGCGCGGCGACTGGGAGTGGTACGACCATTTGATCGGGCGGTCGTTCCGCACCCATCCGTACATGCAGACCGCCATGGTGGATGTGGTGGACGCCAATTTCCCCGCCACGGCCGGCTTGCCTGCGCGCTGGGTGTGGACCGATGAGTGGTACGAATACGACCCGCCTTACAGCGATGAGTTAGTGACGCTGATGACGGTGGACGAATCCAGCTACGACCCCACGCTGATCTGGCCCGGCCAGGTCGCCAAGGGCATGGGCAGGCAGCACCCGGTGGCGTGGTACCACCGCTTCGAAGGCGGCCGCGTCTTCGCCACGGCATTGGGCCATCTGGCCGAGGCCTACAACGACCCGCGCTATCTGGAGCATCTGTACGGCGGGATTTACTGGGCCGCGACGGGCAAGGGCATCGACGCATCCGCGCCAGAGGCCAAGACAAAACGCCAGCGCTAGCCCCTCTCCCGTCGGGAGAGGGGTTGGGGAGAGGGTACGCGGCAAAGCCACTCCAGACGGCGGCGAACCCGATGCTTCGCCCGTACCCGCATCCGCCCCTGCGGAGCATCTTCTCCCGGCGGGAGAAGGGAGCCCAGCCCTGAGGTTTCCCCACATTTCCTCCTGGCAAATCAATCACTTGCGACGTAATTGCCTGGAAGAAAGTGCGCGCATGGCGCAATCTTCAAGGTGACTAAGCCAGAGAAGGTTGACGACCATGCGCGCCAGCGAAGTATTGCAGAAGTGCCTGCCCAACTCACTGTCCGGGATGCATGCGTTGCGCGAACGCGCGTTGCTGCATGCGGTCGAGGCGTTGTTGCACGGACGCAGGCTGACACTGATGGACATCGCACGTTCGTGGCCGAGCGCACTGCGGGTGCGCGCGCCGCTCAAGGCAGTTGATCGCCTGTTGAGTAATCGCAATTTGCAGGTCGAGCGATCAGTGATCGACCACGAGATGGCGCACTGGCTGCTGCGCGGCGCGCAGCCGGTAATCGTCATCGACTGGAGCGATCTGAAGCCAGACAAATCGTGGTGTCTGCTGCGCGCAGCGGTGCCGGTGGGCGGCCGCACGCTTACCTTGCTGGACATGGTAGTGCCAGGAAAGCAGCAGGGATCGCCTGGTGCAGAAAGACGCTTCTTGCAACAACTGAGGGCACTGGTTCCGGACGATGTTCGCCCGATCCTGGTCACTGACGCCGGCTTCCGGACACCGTGGTTCCGCGCTGTATCGGCCATGGGCTGGTGTTGGGTTGGGCGACTGCGCGGGCGCACGCAAGTCAAGCCGCAGGACGTGCGGGATGAAGCAGATCAGTGGATCGACAGCCGGAAACTGCATGTGTTGGCGTCCAATCGTGCATGCGAGTTACCGCCGATGCAGGCCAATCGCAGCGATCCACTCGATTGCAGGTTGGTGATTTACGCCAAGGCACGGCAAGGGCGCAAACAGTGCAATCGCCGCTCACCCGCCAAAGTCTCGCGTGCGTCATCGAGTCTGAAGGCCGCAGCGCGCGAGCGCGAGCCTTGGCTCATCGTTGCATCCCCGCAGCTGCAGGCGCCCAGCGCAAAGCAGTTGGTCAATGTGTACGCACGACGGATGCAGATCGAGCTTGCATTTCGCGATCTGAAATCACATCGCTACGGCCAGGCGCTGGAAGACAGTTTGACCCGACGCGGCGAGCGACTGCAGATCCTGCTGCTGATCAATACGTTGGCTGCATTCGCCAGCTGGTTGGCGGGGCTGGGATGCGAAGCGACCGGTATCGCCCAGTGGCTGTCTCCTCGCAACAGCACACGCAAGCTTTACTCCACGCTACGCATCGGCCGAGAAGCGCTGGTCAGGCAGTGGCCGATGGAACCCGTCTCACGGTGGATAGGGCGCTTGCGCGCACTGCCTGCGGCAGTGCGCGAGCAGATGACGCTTACGGTGTAAAACGTGGGGATACCTTAGAGCCCAGCCCCCATCCATCAACGCGCGGACCGCTCCCCGCGCGCCATGCTGGAAAACACGCCATCGCGGCGTACCCAGGCATGGAACAGCGCCGCGCTCAGATGCCCCAGCACGGTGGCGAACAACAGATACGCCAGCCAGCCATGCGCACTGCGCAGCCAGGCATAGAGCGCCGGGTCATGCGGTGCGATTGGCGGTAACTGCGCGCCCGGCCACAACACGATGGGATACGCGCCGGCCGACAGCATTGCCCAACCGATCAGCGGCATGCCCAGCATCAAGGCGTACAACAGCCAGTGCGAGGCGATGGCTGCCGCCTTCTGCCAGGCCGGCAGATCGGAGGGCAGCGGCGGCGGGCGGTTGCGCAGGCGGTTGATCAACCGCAGCACGGCGAGAATCAAAATGGCGATGCCCAGCGGGCGATGCAGGTCGATCAACCACGGCCGCTGCGTCACTGAGGCCACCATGCCCACGCCGACGAACAGCATGGTCAGGATCATCGCGGCCATCAGCCAATGCAGCACGCGTGCGGGCAGATTGAAGTGGGTACGGCTGCTCATGGGTGGGCTCCCTGGCCGGTGGCGGCGCCGCCTTTACCGCTGGCGATCTCGCGCTCGCGTCGATTGAACGATTGCGAATACACCGACGAGCGCGCCGCCAGGATCGGGTCGTTGGAGGCGGCAATGCCCTTGGGCAGGATCAGCGGGTCGTAGTTGAGATCGCGGCATGGGCCGCTGGCCTGCGGCTGCGCATGGTCGAGCGACAACGTGCCGGCCACGATCTGGCGGCGGCTCGCCGGCCATGGCTGGGAGGGGTCATCCACCGGGTCGCCGGGCTCGGCGACGGTCAGCACCATGTCCCAGCGCAACGGCCCCTGCGCCAGGCGCGCATCCAGATCGGTGGCCAGAAAATCGCCATCGGCCTGTGCGCGTTGTTCCGCACTCAAGCCCTTGAACGGCGTGTGCGGGCGCATCGACCAGCGGATGTAGCGCTCGCGGCCATCGGCGGCCACCGCGCGGAAGGCGTTGACGCCGTTGTATTGGGTATTCGCCCAGCTGTCCGACCACGGCGCGGTCTTGGCCCACTGCTGGAATTTGGCCGCCTCCGGGTACTGCTTGCCGAACGCCGCCAGCTTGGCCGGATCGGGTTTGCCTGTGGCCGGGTCGGGCTTGGAGGCGACGTTGAGCGCCTGAAAGCCGGCCGGGGTGGCCACCACGAAGAACGGAAAGCTGTTCATGGCGGTGCGCCATTCCTGCCCGTCATCGCTGCGCAGTTGCAGCGCCATGCTGCGCACGCGGGCCGCACCGTCGGCACCATGCGGGTCGCCGCCGCCAATCGACATGCGGCCCAATACCGGTGTGCTGGCCTGGCTGAAAATGCGTGCTGACGACACCCAGGTGGCCTTGCCGCTGGACTGGAACTGCCCGCTCACGCACACGCCCTTGGTATGCGCACGCCGGAAGCCCGGATGCGGCGGCCCGCTGGATTCGATGGTGTCGGTCATGCGTGCGGCGGTCAGCCGGTCGCCGCCAATCCAGCCGGCGGTCCAGGCGAACGCGATGGCGATGCCGCCGGCAATCGCTGCGATACCCAGCAAGGGCACCACAGGGCTGCGTGCGCGGTGTGGCGAGGGAGGTGGCAACGACATGGCTGGCTCCGGGTGATGCGAGAGGTGATGTGGCGGTCGCCCGGGTTGGCCGCGCAGTCGCCGCGGCAGAGGACGCCTGCGCCGCATCATCCGCAGGGCGCTGCTTGTAGCGTGTGATGTTGGCAACGCGCGGGCAAGTGCCGGTGTGACCGGCGCTTGCAACGCATGCGCCCGCACTGCGTCCCGGACGTCTCAGCGCGGTATCCGACGATGCCGGGCGCGCGCCGCGCCGGCCGTGTGCCTCAGCCGCCGTAACGCTGCTGCAGCATCGCAAAGGCCGAGCGCAACGCCAGTGCTTCGCCGCCGGCGGGGCGGCCGGGGCGGTCGCTGTCGTTCCAGGCGTAGACGTCCAGATGCGCCCACGCCAGGCCCGGGGCGATAAAGCGTTCCAGATACAGCGCCGCGGTCACCGCGCCGGCCATGCGCGAGCCGGCATTGGCCATGTCGGCGACATGGCTGTTGAGATACCGCAGGTACGGGCGCCACAAGGGCATGCGCCAGACCGGGTCGCGGGTGCGTTCGCCAGCGCCCAACCAGGCCTGCGCCACTGCTTCGTCGTTGGCGAACAGCGCCGGCAGGTCCGGGCCCAGCGCAATGCGCGCCGCGCCGGTGAGCGTGGCGAAATCCAGGATCAGGTCCGGGCGTTGCTCGCTGGCGTAGCTGAGCGCATCGCACAGCACCAGGCGGCCTTCGGCATCGGTGTTGTCCACTTCCACGCTCACGCCGGCGCGGGTGATGATCACTTCGCCAGGACGGAATGCATCCGGGCCCACGGCGTTTTCCACCGCCGGAATCAGCAACGTCAGCTGCACCGGCAGCTGCTGCGCCATCACCAGCCCGGCCAGCGCCAGTGCATGCGCGGCGCCGCCCATGTCTTTTTTCATGTTGCGCATGCCGTCGGCCGGTTTCAGGTCCAGCCCACCGGTGTCGAAGCACACGCCCTTGCCGACCAGCATCAGGTGCGGGTGTTCCGGCTTGCCCCAGCGCAGCACGATCAACCGCGGCGCCCGGTGCGAGGCACGGCCCACTGCATGGATGGTGGGGAAGTTCTGCGTCAGCAACTGCTCGCCGACAATCGCCTCGACCTGTGCGCCGTGCGTCTGCGCCAAGGCGCGTGCGGCGTCTTCCAGATGCTGCGGGCCCATGTCTTCGGTGGGTGTATTGACCCAGTCGCGCACCTGCAGGCAGGCCTCGATCAGCGCGCGGGTATGCGCAGACGGCGCGGCGGCCAGTTCGGCCGGCGCACGCGGCACCTTGCGGTAGCGTGCAAAACGGTAGGCCCCCAAGCCCCAGCCCAGCTGCAGCAGCGCCTGTTCGGCTTCGTTCAACGGCGTGGCCAGCATCCAGCGGCTGGCCGGCGGCAGCGCCATCGGCGCATGCGCATACGCATACGCGTCAGCGCGGTCACCAATGCCCAGCACCGCACCGGCCAGGCCCTGCTCACCGGGCAGCAGCAGCACGCTGCCGGGTGCGGCGTCGAAGCGTTGCGCCTGCGCCCATGCCAGCACCTGGGTGGGCTGGTCGGCACACCAGCTGGCAAACCCTTCGCGGTCGAGGACATGCAGCGGCAACGCCGCCGCGCTGGGGTCGGTGAAACCGGTGAGGTGCGACATGGGAATCCTCGAATGCAGCGCGGCATGCCGCGCGAAAGCTGCGGAAAGAAGGCGCCGGGTTTAGCCGGGCACGCACACGCCAGCGTGCGCCGCCGGTGTGTGGTGCACGTCCAGCCAATCGGCCAGGCCGGTCAGGCTGTCGAACTCCAGGTCCGGCTGCTGGGTGGGGTGCGACCACTGCGCCTGCTCGCGGTTGATCCAGCACGCGCGCAGGCCGGCATCGAGCGCGCCCAGCACATCCATGCGCACGTGGTCGCCCACATGCAGCACCTGTGCGGGCGGCGCCTGCAGGCGCGCGCATGCGGCCAGGAAGATGCTCGGGTCGGGTTTTGCGCTGCCGTGTTCGCGCGAGCCAAGCTGGAAAGCGAAATGGTGCATCAGGCCGATGCGTTCCAGATCGGCATTGCCGTTGCTCAGCGCGGCCACCGGCACGTGCGCGGCGATGCGTGCCAAGGCATCGAGCGCATCCGGATAGCATTCCACCTGATTGCGCGCGGCATAGAACACTTCATACGCCGGCTCCAGCAACGCCAGATCGCCGCCGCTGTCGCGCAAGGCCATCTCCAGCGTGAGCCTGCGCAGCGCGCTCAGGTCGTGATGCAGGTGCGGGTTGTCGGCAAAGCTGCGCTCACGCAACTCGCGCATCGCCTCCACCGGGAACCGCGCTGCGGTGACCGGGCTGTGCTCGCGCATCCAGTCGTACAACACTTGATCGATGCGCGCACCGATCGGAGCGAAGGGCCACAACGTGTCGTCGAGGTCGATGGTGATGGCGCTGATTTGGAAACTCATCGCGAGATTGTAATGCCGGGAATGGGGAGTCGGGAATCGAGAATGGGTAGAGCGCAGCCACTGCTCTTGCGATTCCCGATTCCCAACTCCCGATTCCCGATTCCCGATTCCCGGCTACTCCAACAACCGCGCCCAGCGCTGCATGCCTTCCACCCGGCTGAGCACCATCTTGATGCACACCAGCAGCGGCACCGCCAGCAGCAGGCCGACCATGCCCCAGAGCCAGCCAAACAGCATCAACGCCAGGATCAACATCAGTGGCGAGATCGCCATGCGCCGGCCCAGCACGATCGGGGTGACCACCTGGCCTTCGATGGTATGCAGCGCTAGATACAGAATGGCCGGCAGCAGCGAAGACAACGTGGTGCGGAATTCCACAAAGCCCATCAGCAACATCAGCATCACGCCGATCAGCGGGCCCACGTACGGCGCGAAATTCAGCAGCGCCACCACGGTGCCCCACAGCAGCGCTTCGGGCAGCGGAATCTTGAGTACGTACAAAATGCCGGCAAATACCAGACCCACCAGCATATTGATCACGCTGATGGTGAGCACATAGCGCGAGACCTCGCGCTCGATGTCCAGCATGATTTCGGTGGTGAAGCGTTGTTGCTGACGATTGGGCAGCAAGGCAATCGCATGCCGTTGCAGGCTCTCGCCATACACCATGAAGAAGAACGTCAGCAGCACCACCGCCAGCACCGAGGCGGCGAGCTTGGGTGTGCGGGTCAGTGATTTGTACGGGTCATCCAGCTGCGTGCGCACGATCTGGATGCCGCGTGCGCCTTCACCGCCAGCGGCGCGGGCAAAATTTTCCGCCGCCTGATTGGCCTGCTGCACCGGCTTGGTGAAGTCGCGCACATCGCGGGCGATCTGGCGCATCTGCCGCGGTGCCTGCTGCACCCACTCGGCCGCCGGGCCCGCCAATTGCGCAGCCAGTGCCACGGTGCCGGCCAGGCCCAGGCACAGGATCATCAAGGCGCCGAGAAAGCGCGGGATGTACAGCTTGCGCAGACCGCGCAGGATGGGATTACCGATCAGCGCGAAAAACGCCGCCAGCATCACCGGCAGGATGATCGTTTGCGCGGCCCAGAGCGTGTAGCCCACTGCCAGCGTGGCCAACACCACCAACGAGGCGGGTGCACGCGGGCGTGGCGCCGGTGGTGGCGGAAGCGAGTCTGCCGGTTCGGCGGCATCCAGTGAGTCAACGGGGAAGTTCATGCGCGCCCTGGCAGCAGCCGGCGAGGTGCCGGCGGTGGGCCATTATCAGCAGAACGTGTCAACGCCGCGCACAGAACTGTGCGCGGGAATTCAATGCTCGGAGAGCTCGGTAGCGGCCTCTGCCGCGGGCGGTGCGCCACGCGGGTAGGTCGCCTGGGCTGGCGCCACGGTTGCCGTGGCCAGCGTGCGTTCGTCCACCGGCACCGGGCCCATGGCGGCACCTGCGCTGTTGTCGGCGGCAACTTCTTCGGCGTTGTCGGCAGCGCGTTCGGCCTGCTCGGACGCTTCCTGCGCGCGGTGCGCGGTAAACAGCGCCGAGATGGTGCTGATCATCTGCAGGATCTTGGGGATGCCGCCCAACTTGCTGGCAATGCTGCCCAGTGCAGCCTGGGGTTCGTTGCGGCCGACGACAAAGCCCAGTCCGAAACCGGCGACCAGAATCCGCACCGGTGACCAGCCACTGGTCCAGGCCTGACGCAGCTCCGCCCAATGCTGGCGGGTTTCGTCACTGCGGCCTTCGACCAGCAGTTCGGCGCGTTCAACGCGATGACGCATGGCGCCGAATTTCATGGGCGGCCTCCGGTTGTGGACGATGGCGCTGCCGGCGAGGTCGGGCCGGTCTCATCGTCATTGCCGTCATCGAAGATGCCCAGGCGCACCAGTTGTCGACGCGTGGCATTCATGCCGGTGTGATCGAAGTAGAAGAACACCCGCCATGCGGCGAGGCCAGTGACCAGCAGGCTGGCCAGCGCGGTGAAGAACATTGCCTGGAACCACGACAGCCCTGCCCGTTGCAGCAGCGCAATGATGGCACCGGCCAGCAGCAACCAGGACGAGGCGCCAAACACCACCGCCACACATGCCCAGGCCAGGCCGCGGCCAAAGGCGCTGCGTGCCAGTTGCAGGTCGGCCGACACCAGCCGGCGCAAGGCGCGACTGGTGTCTCTGGCCGATCCCAGCGTCGCCCGGCCGGCAGCACCGACCTGACGTACGCTTTCGTCCAATCCTGGCGTTTCCGGACGTGCGTCGTGCGTGTCCGGGCCGCCAGCAGTAGAGGCCTGATCGCTCACGACTTAGTTGTCGTTGCTACGGGCCAGCTTGGCGATGATCCAGCCAGCAGCAAATGCCACACCAAAGGCGGCCAGCGGACGCTCGCGGATCAGGTCGGTGGCGCTGTCGAGCAGGTCGTTGCCCTTGCTGACCAGCACGTCCATCTGTTCCTTGGCAGCGGCGCCACCGAACTCGGCAGCGGCCATGCCCGCAAGCGCGGTGTCGGACAGTTCGGCCTTGACGTTGGCACGGCCCAGCTTGAGCTCATCGCCCGCGGCGCTGGTGGCACCCTTGACCGCTTCACCTGCTGCGCTGGCGGCGGACTTCAGATGGGTGCCGGCTTCGCTCAGGTTGTCCTTCAGCTGTTCGGTATTGGTGGGGCTCATGCGATATCTCCTACGGTCGTTGAGGGCAGCCGCGAAAGCGTGCGGTCGTGCGGTAGCAATAGCATCGGCAGGGTGTAGGGGGTGTTAGGGCAGGCGCTCGCCAGTGCACGCCGGATCAACGCATGAGCGCGTCGTACTGGGCGTTTCCGCGCAGGATGCGTAGCACCAGCTGTTGCGGCTTGCGCTGGAAATTGGCCCGCCAGCTGGCCAGGTCGGCGAACTCGCCCACGCTGCTGGCCACGATCACATCGCCGCTCACCAGCCCGTTGGCAGCCGCGCGCCCGCCGCGTTTGACCTCGCTCACCATGACCCCGGTGACACCGGACTGGCGCAGCGATTCGGGCAGATCCACGAAGGTGGCGCCGCCCAGGCGCGGGTCGAGCATGTCGCCGGTGACTGTGCGGTCCTGTTCCTTCAAGGTGGCCTTGAGCTTGAGCGGCTTGCCGTCGCGGCGGATGTCCAGCGTGACCGCACTGCCTACTGCCTGCAGGCCTTCGTAGTTGTGCAGCGCCTGCGCGCTGTCCACGCGTTGATCGTTGGCTGCCACGATCACATCACCAGGTTGCACGCCAGCCGCTGCCGCGGCCGAACCCGGCAGCACGCGCGTCACCAGCGCACCGCGCAGCGAATCCACACCCAGGCCCTGCAGCATTTGCTGGGTCAGGTTCTGGGTTTCCAGGCCAAGCGTGCCGCGCACCACCACGCCCTTGGTCACCAATTGCTCGACCACGTTGCGCGCCAGGTTGGACGGGATCGCCAGGCCCAGGCCGATGTTGCCGGCCATGCTGCCTTGCGGGTTGAAGCTGGCGGTATTGATGCCGACCAACTGGCCCTGCAGATTGACCAGCGCACCGCCGGAATTGCCGGGGTTGATCGACGCATCGGTCTGGATGAAGTTCTGGTAGCCCAGCCCACGGATGCCGCTGCGGCCCACCGCCGACACGATGCCCGAGGTGACCGTCTGGGTGAAGCCGAACGGGTTACCGATCGCCACCACAAAGTCGCCGACGCGCAAGGCGTTGCTGTCAGCCAGTTTGATGTCGGTGAGGTTGTCGGCCTTGATGCGGATCAGCGCGATGTCGGTATCGGCATCGGAGCCAATGAAATCGGCCTTGACCGTGCGCCCGTCGCCGAGCGTCACCTGTACGTCGTCGGCGTTTTCGATGACGTGGTGGTTGGTCAGCACATAGCCTTTTTGCGCATCGATGATCACCCCCGAGCCCAGCGACTCGTTGATGCGGTCCTGCGGAATTTCCGGAAACAGCCGGCGCAGGATCGGATCATTGAAGAACGGGTTGCGTACCCGCACCACCTGCTTGGTGTTGACGCTCACCACTGCCGGCATGGCCTGCTGCAGCATCGGCGCCAGTGAGGGCACCGGCTGCCCGGCGACCGCCGCCGGCAACGTGGCGGCGGTGGGCAGCGTAAACGCCGCACCGGCAGTGGGCGCCGCTTCGGCGCGGTTGTCCAGCCAGGCATTGATGCCGCTGGCAGCGAAACCGCCGAACGCGGCGGCCAGCGAAAGGGACAGCAGGGTGGGCAGCGGTCGCATGCAACGGATTCCGGGTTACGCGGTGGAAGAGGAATAGGGCGTCTGACTGCGTAAATCAAGCTGAACGAAGATGCCAGTGCGCGATTTAACCGCTGGTGAAAGTCGCGCGCAGGCCTTGTGGGCATTGCGTTGACAGCCGCTTGAGCCCGGCGTAGCGTCCGCTCGAACGGCCCCACATTCAGCAATACGGCGTGCCTGTGCGCACCGCCTCGGGTTTCCACACTGACGCCCCGAAGGAGGGCTTATGAGCAATGGCAATGGTGTGACGGCAACCCTGTCCGACGCCGTCGACAGCGTGAAAAGTACGGCCACCGAACTGGGGCAGAGCATCGCCAGCACCACCAGTGACGCGTTCGCCAGCGTGCAGGACGCCGCCGATGGCGCGGTGACGCAGGTCAAGCAGCGTGTCAGCAAGGCGCGCAAGGCCGTGGTCAAGGTCGAAAAACGCGTGGTCAAGAAAGCCGGCGCCGCCGCCAGCGCGGTGAAGCGCAGCGTGGCCAAGACCCGGCAGTCGATCGAGACCGGCACGGCGGCAGCCAAGCACAAGATCGGAACCACCGCGGCCACGGCCAAGCGCAAGATCGCTGGCACCACCGCCACGGCGAAGAAGAAGATTGCCACTACCAAGGCCGCGGCCAAGCAGAAGATCGCCAGCACCAAGGCCACTACCAAGTTGAAGCTGGAAACCGCCAAGGCCAATGCCAAGGCCGAAGCGGCGGCACTGAGCACCAAGACCGCTGCCAGCAAGGCTGCGCGCAAGGCGGCGGTTGCCACGGCCGGCACGCGTTCGGCCGCCAAGAAGGCGCAGGTGAAGTCGGTAGCGGTGAAGAAGGCGATCGCCAAGAAGATCGCCAAGAAGGCGCCCGCGGCCAAGCAGACCGCCACCCGGCAGGTGGCGGTGAAAAAGGCGCCACTGAAGAAAGCCGCCACCGCCAGCGCATCGCCGGCCAAGCGCGTGGTGGCCAAGAACAGCGTTGCGCGCAAGGCCGCAGTCAAGAAGGCCCTTCCGCGCGGCACGCGCTGAAAACCACGGGCCGGCGCTGCAGTAGCGCCGGCCTGGTTTCATTGTCAATGGCGGCGGTGACAGCGGCGCACCAATTGATCGGTGTGCAAGACGCTGCGCGCACATCGGCCGCGGAGCCTAGGTAAGCGCTACGTTTGAATGCGGCACGCCACTGCATCTGCGCAGGCCGCCGTCGACGTTAGCCGCCTCGCGCTGCGCAGCGCAGCGCAGTCACGGCATCACTCACTGCAGGCCTTGCACAAACTGGTCGGCGCCTTTGCGGATGCCGGCCTTGGCGGCGTCGTATGCGCCCAGGCTGGCCTTGATGTTCAAGGCGCTTGGATATTGCTTCTCGACGTAGGCGGCCAGCAGGCGATTGCTCTGCGCATCGAAGATTTCCACCGCGTAGCTGACCGAGCCTGAAAACGCGCCTTCCTTGCCGCGTGCGGCCTGCACCGCGTTGTAGGAGCCGCCACCGATATCCACTTTCATGATGGTGCCGATCACCCGTTTGTTGGGCTTGGCACCGGTGAGGGTGATGCGGATGCGCACGGTGTCGGCCAGGGGCGTGGTGGCGCGTTGCCAGCGCTGGGTGATGGCGCCGCTGAATTCCTGTTGCATGTACTCGGCCAGCATGCGCTTGTCCTGCTCGGGTACGTCTTCGAACTGCGCATCCGGTCCGCGATAGATGCTGACCGGCTCCACGATCCCGGCGCGGTAGCGGCTCCAGTTCGCATCGCCTTGATACGCGTAGGGCATGCGGTCGCCGCGGCTCCCGTCATGCGGACGCAGATAGCTCGACGAGGGCAACTGGCTATACGGCAGTGGCCGTGTGCTGGCGCAGCTGCATAACAGCAGGACGACCGATGCCATTGCGCACCAGCGAACAACAGGAGAGCTCGACATACAGGGGTACTTGATTGGAAGGAGACAACGAATGGATCAGCAGCACCAGCGCGGCTGGCACGCGGATTCAATGCAGCAGCAACCGGCACGCAGCCATCACCAGCACACCAGTGGCCGCCAGGCACAGCAGCCCGCAGTGGCGGTGCTGCAGGCGACGCGCGTCGCGCGTGCTGCGGATGTCCGGCAGCGCACTCCAGATGTCGCGATTGCAGATGCCGGTGCGGGGGCAGCGATACGGCGGTGCCGCGTGCATGCCGGTGGTGGCGGCCGGCGCACTATCGTTGGCGGCAACTGCGGGGACGTGCAGCACCAGCGGAGCGGGAGCGGGCGGGGTAGAACGGATGGAGTGGAACATGGGCGTGCATCCTGGATGCGAGCGGTTCCAGGCACTGTAGGCAGCACTGTTTGGGACGGTATTGGTGCGCGCGCCGAGGGCGCCGTGCGTGCTTGCGTGTTCAGCGCGCAGCGGGGCCGCTGGTGGTGCCGGCGGGGAACAGCACGCGGACGCACAGACCACGGCCGTCGCCGCCTTCGTAGGTTTCAATGCGCGCCTCGTGCAGTCGTGCAATGCCGGCCACCAGCGACAACCCGATGCCACTGCCTTGCACTGCGTTGCCGGAAACACGGTAAAACCGCTCGAAAATCGCGGCGCGGGCGTCCTCTGGCACGCCGGGGCCATCGTCGCTGACCTGCACAAACGGATGCAGCTGATCTGCGCGCAGGCAATACCCGCAACTCACTTCCACCGTGCCGTGCAGGCGCCCGTAGCGGATGGCGTTGTCGACCAGGTTGCGGATCAGGATGCCTACCGCGTCCACGTCGCAGCGCAGCACGCACGGTGCGGCTTCCACCTGAAGATTGATATGGCGTGCCTCGGCCTGCACGCTGAATTCGTCCAGTACATGCGTGATGAGTTCGGCCATTTCCACCTGGTGATACGCCGCCGAGCTGATGCCGGCATCCAGCCGGGCCAGATCCAGCAGTTGTTCGGCCAGGCGATTACTGCGGCGTGCGGTTTCCAGCAGGCGCTGCAGCGCGGCGTCCTTGCTTTCCAGCGTGGTGGCGCGCAGGGCGACCTCGGCGTAGGCGTGCAGTGCGGAGAGTGGTGTGCGCAGCTCATGTGCGGCGTCGGCAACGAAATCGCGTTCGGCTTGCACGGCCTTTTCCACGCGTGCCAGCAACGTGTTGAACGATGTCACGAGTGGGCGGATTTCATCGGGCACCTGCTGCAAGGGCAGCGGCTCCATGTCCAGGCCCTTGCGTTGGGCGATGGCGTGCGAGATGGCGCGCAGCGGGCGCAGCGAGGTGCGCACCGCCAGCCACATCAGCAGGCCCAGGATCGCCAGCTGGCTGGTATTGAGCACGATCGCGGTGAGCGTGCGTTCCAGTTCGGCGCGGGGCGATTCGGCATCGGCGGCAGCTTGGTCATGGGTGCGGGCATTGCGCCTGGCACGCAGATGCGCTGCATCGACAGTGGCGATCTGGCGTTCGATCGGGTCCGGCAGCGCCGCCAGCAGCTGCGCACCGAAATGGGTGAGTTCGTGTTCGAGTGCGCTGTCCTTGCCATGGAACATCAGCGCCACGATGATCCAGATCGAGGCTGCCCAGCTCAGCACCACGATTGCCCCCAGCGTCGCCAGCATGCGCGCCTGCAGGGAGCTCATTCGGGCGCCTGGCCGATCATGTAGCCCTGGCCATAGATGGTGCTGATGACCTCGTCGCCGAGCTTGCGCCGCAGCTGGTGCACGTAGACCGCGATCATGTTGCTGCCGCCTTCGGACGGGCCGCCATACACGCCTTCTTCGAGCTGGTCCTTGGTGACCACGCGCCCGGCGCGCTCCATCAAGGCCAGCAGCAGGCGGTATTCGTGCGCGCTCAATGCGACCCACTTGCCGTTGCGGGTGACCTTGCGGCTGCTCGGGTCCACCGACACTTCGCCCTGGGTGAGCAACGGCACCACGCGGCCCTGGCTGCGCCGGGCGATGGCGCGCACGCGTGCCATCAGTTCATCGAACTGGAACGGCTTGACCAGGTAGTCGTCTGCGCCGGCATCCAGCCCGCGGATGCGGTCGGTGAGCTGGCCGCGCGCTGTCAGCGCGATCACCGGGGTAGCATCGTAATGGCCACGCATGTAGCGGATCACCGTGAGCCCGGAATCGCCCGGCAGGCCGATGTCCAGCAACACCGCGGTGTAGTGGTGTTCCACCAGCGCGGTCCTGGCCGCAGCGGCGGTGCCGACATGGTCGATGGTCCAGGACTGCTGGCGGACGCCGTCGTAGATGGCGTCGGCAAGCATGGTGTCGTCTTCAACAAGGAGCAGGTGCATGGTGGGTCCGCCGGGCACTGGGGCCAGTCCGATCTCCGCAGCACTGTCGGTTGTGGTCGTTAGGCAAATATTAGTGCATCGCCACCGCGGGCAACCCGGGCAGCCGACCAGGGGCGGCCCGGCCAGTGGTATCGACGTGCGCAGTAACGGGCTCAGCCGCAAGGGAGGGCGCCTGGGCTGCCTATACTCGCGGCGATCGCGGCCGTGTCCGAGCCTGGCTCGCCCCGACGCGGCATCCCGCTGATTTCACGAGGAGTGGTTGCATGGACCTTCTCCCTGCTGCGTGGTTGCTGGGTGTGGTGGCCGGGCTGCGCGCGATGCTGGCGCCCGCCCTGCTCAGTTGGGCCGCGGCCCTGGGCCACGTGCACCTGGCCGGGACGCCGCTGGGCTGGCTGGGCTGGCGCTACACCCCCTGGGTCGTCTCGTTGCTGGCGCTGGGTGAGCTGATCACCGACCAATTGCCCAACACACCCAGCCGCAAGGTCCCGGTGCAGTTCCTGACCCGGCTGCTGAGCGGTGCGCTGTGCGGCGGGGCGATTGGCCTGCAGGCCGGGCAGTGGATGCTCGGCGCAGCGGCCGGTGTGATTGGTGCGGTGCTGGGCACCTATGGCGGCGCTGCGGCACGCGCCGCCGTGGCACAGCGGCTGGGGCGCGACCGTCCCGCCGGGCTGCTCGAAGACGGCTTCGCGCTGCTGCTGGGCGGTGTGGCCCTGGTGCTGCTGCCATGACCGCCACGCGCTACGACGCCATCGTGGTGGGCGCGGGCCAGGCCGGCCCGTCGCTGGCGGTACGCCTGGCCGAACGGGGCCAGCGGGTGGCGGTGATCGAGCGGCACCTGGTGGGCGGCACCTGCGTCAATACCGGCTGCATGCCGACCAAGACCCTGGTGGCGAGCGCGCGCGTGGCGCACCTGGCCCGGCGCGCGGGGGATTATGGCGTGCGCATTGCCGGCCCGGTGGAGGTCGACCTGCCGCAGGTGATGGCGCGTGCGCACGCGATCAGCGATGCGGCGCGCACCGGCGTGGAGCAGTGGCTGGCGCAGACGCCGGGTGTGCAGCTGATCCGTGGCCATGCCCGCTTTGTCGCGCCGGATCGGCTGCGCGTGGGCGCGCAAGAACTCGGTGCACCGCGCATCTTCCTCAACGTGGGCGGACGCGCACGCACCCCGGAGCTGCCCGGGCTTGATCAGATCAGTCCGTTGAACAACACCTCGATCCTGCAGCTGCGCACGTTGCCGCAGCATCTGGTGGTGATCGGCGGCAGCTACATCGGCCTGGAATTTGCGCAGATCTTTCGCCGCCTGGGGGCGCAGGTCACGGTGGTGGAGCAGCACGCGCACCTGATCGGGCGCGAGGATGCCGACATCTCCGAGGCCATCGCCCAGATGTTGCAAGACGAGGGCATCGCGGTGCGCACCGACGCGCGCTGCATCGCCTTCGCGGCGCATGCCGACGGTGCGGCCGTGCAACTGGAGTGCGCGCAGGGCGCGCCGCAGATCGTGGCCAGCCACGTGCTGCTGGCCCTCGGGCGGCAGCCCAACACCGACGATCTGGGCCTGGAGGCCGCCGGCATCGCCACCGATGCGCAAGGCTATGTGCAGGTCGACATGCAACTGGCCACCAACGTGCCCGGCGTGTGGGCGATGGGCGACTGCAACGGCCGCGGCGCGTTCACGCACACCGCCTACAACGATTACGAGATCCTGGCCGCCAATCTGCTCGACGGTGCCGAGCGCCGGCTCAGCCAGCGGGTGCCGGCCTATGCGCTGTTCACCGACCCGCCGTTGGGCCGGGTGGGCATGAGCGAAACCCAGGCGCGTGCCAGCGGGCGGCCCTTGCTGGTGGCGCAGCGCCCGATGCAGCAGGTGGGGCGTGCGCGCGAGAACGGGGAAACCATCGGCATGATGAAACTGGTCGCCGATGCGCAGACCCGGCGCGTGCTGGGCGCCGCAATTCTGGGTCTGCACGGCGATGAAGCCATCCACGGCATCATCGACCTGATCAACGCCGACCAGCCGATCGACACCCTGGAATGGGCGGTGCCGATCCACCCAACAGTCTCCGAGCTCTGGCCGACCCTGGCGCGCGCGCTGGCCCCTGCGCAGTAACGCGCGACGCCCACTGCTGGGTGCCGCGTGTGGCCGCGTACGCGCGCTCAGTGCTGCAGGATGGCGCGCAAGGCCGCGTCCAGGCGCACGTACTGGAACTGAAAGCCCGCATCGAGCGCGCGTTGCGGCAGCACGCGCTGGCTGACCAGCAGCAGATCGGCCATTTCGCCAAAGCCCAGTCGCAACACACCGGCCGGCAACGCCAGCAGCGCGGGGCGGTGCAGCGTGCTTGCCAGCTTGCGCGCGAATTCTGCGTTGGTCACCGGCGTCGGTGCGGTGGCGTTGTAGGCGCCGGCCTGGCCGTGCTCCAGCAGCCATTGCAGCAGGCCCACCATGTCGGCGCGATGGATCCAGCTCATCCAGTGCCGCCCCTTGCCGAACGGCCCGCCGCCGCCCAGCTGGAATGCCGGCAGCATGCGCGCCAGCGCGCCGCCATCGCGGTCCAGGACAATGCCGGTGCGCACGCAGCTCACGCGTGGGCCCAGCGCGGCAATCACCATGGCCGCGGCTTCCCAGTCGCGGCAGAGCGCTGCAGAAAAGTCATCGCCCGGCCCATCGGCCTCGGTCAGTACCGCGTCGCCGCGTTCGCCGTAATAGCCCACCGCCGAGCCGGACACCAGCACGTGCGGGCGTTGTTCGGCCGGCTGCTGGGCGATCCAGGTGTGTAGCTGCTCGGTGGTGCCGATCCGCGATGCACGAAAGCGCTGCTTGCGCGCGTCGGTCCAGCGCCCGGCGGCCAGCGGTTCGCCGGCCAGGTTGATCACCGCATCGGCGCGCAAGCTGTTGCTGAGCGTGGCGACCGTGGTCACGCCGGGGAGTGTGCGCGCCGCGCGCGTCGGGTCGCGGGTCAGCACGCTGACCTGGTGGCCGGCCTCCAGCAGCGCCGGACACAGTGCCTGGCCGATGAAACCGGTGCCGCCAGTGATGAGCAGATGCATTGCCAGGCTCCAGTGCGCCGTATCGATGCCGCACCATAGGCGATGGCGGGCGCGAGTGGAGTGAAGCCGTGCGGGGGCGTGTTTGTGACTGCGGCTGCGCGCTGCACGAGAAACGCTGCACGCCTGAAACGCAAACGCGCCGGACAAGCCGGCGCGTCGTGATGCAGGTACCGCCTGGCGCGTCAGCGCGAAGACGACACCGAATGCGCCCGCTCGAAATGCGCCGAAACCACGCGGCGGGTTTCTTCCAGGTGCGCCTTGACCGGGTCGGTCTCCGCGGCCGGGATCAGCTCCGCATCCAGGATCTTGATGGTGTCGGCGTGGTCGGTGACCATCGTGCGCATGAAGGCGTTGCGGTACGCGTCCTTGCCGTCCGGCAGGGTGAGCGTCTTTTCCAGTGCGTCTACCGCGGCCTTGCCTTTGGCGCGCATTGCATCGGCGCGCGGCGAATCGGTTGCGCCCAGGGCCTTGGTCTTTTCCAGATTGGCCTCGTGGTCGTGCAGCATCTGCTTGGCGAATTCGTCGTTGGCGCCGCCCAGATCCTGTGCGATGGCCTGCTTGGCCAATGCGATTTCGTTCTCGTCGATCGCCGCAAGCACGCCCAGCGCGCCGCCGTCGCCCTTGGCCAACTCGGTTGCGCCAGTGCCGCTCACCGGGGCAGCCGTGGGTTCGGGCGAAACGGCCGGCGCGGTCCGCGAGGCGTCGCCACCGGGGCGATCACAGGCGCTGAGGGAGAGCATGGCCAACAACGAAGCAGCAATAAGCGTGAGTTTCATGAAAGTCCTGGAAGCGGGGGAATGGCGGCGGCCGTCGATGGGCCTATAAGAGCGGCTGCCCAGTAGTTTTGATAGCTGCTCTAAATGCAAAGGAGCCGCTGAGCGGCTCCGGTGTCGCATGGATCAGGCCCACTGCGGCTGGGCGACGGGTTGCATGCCCAGAGGTCGTACAGGTGCACGTGCTGCAGCCTGCCCGGTCCGGCACATCCGCGCCATGTGCGCGGTGCGCTCACGGATCAGCGCGTGTTCGCTTGCCGGTGCACTGCCCAACAAACTGGCTACATGGAAGCCAAGGATCTCCTCCGCGCGGTCGCCCTGGTCGCTGATGATGTGCGGCACCAGCCGCTCCAGTCGTTCCAGCTCCTGCTGCACTTGATACGGGGTTTTCATGACGATCTCCATTGGATTACAGGTCTTGCTCAACGATTGCGATCAACTTGTGCGATTGCCCAGACGCTGCCAGCAGTCAGTGGCCAACTGTTCGTAGTTCGACTGCGTGCTCGACGAAATGAAGTGATGTTCCAGACGGTCGCGAAACAGCCTCAAACGTTCCTGGTCGCTGGAACGCGGTGCCTGCAGATAGATGTCGCAGGCCATCTTCACAACCGGCGACAATTCGCTGAACTTGCCGGCGCCGAGATTGCCTTGGGCATGCCGCGCCTGCCAATGCGCGATTTCGGCTTGTACATCGATGACGGAGGGATCTCTGCTCATGACTTGCATGTTCCGGGTTAAACAAACTTGACGCGCAGAGTAACTGCAGGTATGTCAACAAATGATCATCGAACGCGACAATTCAGCGCTGCGTTTGCCAGGGTTTGCTTAATTAGTCAGCTTTTTGCGCCGCGCCTGCACAGCGTGCCAACGCAACTCACCTGCGAACACCTTGCGTGCACATGTGCCGCACCTTCCACCAGGCACTGCGGCGTTTCAGTGCCGATTGCAGCCACGTTACGGCGCATCGCTGAACTGCGCACTGCGCGCGGTGGAGCAACAGCGTCGGGTTGCCTGCATTGATTGTGCGAAATGGCGCGCGCACTGCGTCATTTCACGGAAGATTCTGAACCGCTCCACACCTGTGTAACGTCTGATCGTTAAGGTGGACGCTTGGAGCGATGGAGAGAGCACTCAGGATGCAGGACAGCGATAACCGCAGTTCAAAGCCGCATCACGCAAGCGGCACCCCCGAAGCACGCGTCTGGTGGCACGCCCTGTTGGAGCTACGTGGCGGGCGCATGTTGGTCAGCCTGGTCGTTGTCCTGCTGATCGTGTTCGGGTTCTACCTGCTGCTGAAGTAGCAGACACGGCGCGGTAGACAGCGGGGCATGGCATGCGATGCGTGCATCACGCCAGTGACAACCTGCCATGAGGGGAATGCCATGCAACACACGCACTACCGGCAGGTGCTGGGGCACACGCTGCGCGACGTACCTCACGATGGTCACGAGCGTGCCACCCATGCCTGGGTGTGCGCGGAAGTGGCGCGTCTGCTGGGCGTGCGCAACGTGCACGCAGAGAGCAATGAGCGCGTTCAGAAGGATGGCCGCGAGCAGCCATCTACGCTGCATATCCCCGACGAAACCCTGACCATTGCACAAGCACGCACGCTGGGCATCCAGGACACGCGTGACGTATTGGGCGGCGTGGTGCCTTACCCCTTTCTGGCCACCAAGGTCATCGGCCATCCGTTGATTACCGAGGCGGCGCAGCGTGTGGACGGTTGGAATCAAGCCCTGGCCATGGCCTTGATGCCCGCCACGTTGCCGGGGTACACGGTGTTCTCGCGTGCAGATGCCACGCAGGCAGCAGCGGCGTTGCGTAAAGGTGGTGGCGTGCGATTGAAACTTCCCACCGGTGTGGGTGGCAACGGCCAGTGGCGGATCGACGATGCCGCGCAGCTGGATGCCGCATTGGACGCCTTGCCGCCTGCGTATCTCGCCACCCATGGCGCGGTGCTGGAGCGCAACGTGGTGCAGCCGCACACCCATAGCGTGGGCGAGCTGTGCATCGGCGGCATCCAGATCGCCTACTACGGCACTCAATGCAGCGTGCGCGATGGCAATGGTGCAGAGGTGTATGGCGGTTCCAGCTTGCGCGTCTACCGCGGCTCGCTCGAAGCGCTTGCCGCCAGCGCGTTGCCCCCGCTTGAAAAACAGGTGGTCGCGCAGGCCTGCATGTACGATCGATTCATCACTGCCGCGTATCCTGCGTTGCAGATCTCGCGTCGCAATTACGATGTGGTGAGTGGACAGGACGCGCAGGCCGGCCCGGTCTGTGGTGTGCTGGAGCAATCCTGGCGCGTCGGTGGGGCCACGCCGGCAGAGCTCGCTGCCATTGCCAGCTTTCAGCAGGACCCGGCGCTGCAGTGGGTGACCGCCTCCACGCATGAACTGTATGAGGGCGACGCGCCGGACGATGCACAGATCTACTACCGCGCGCAGCGGCCCGGGCCCGGGCCGCGCATCAAATACCGGAGGGTGTCTACGGACTGATGGAAGCCAAACTATCCAGCATCGAAATCCCCGTTGGCCAGGATGAACTCAGTGGCACCTTGCTCACGCCCACCGGCATGCCGGGCGTGTTGTTCGTGCACGGGTGGGGTGGCAGCCAGCATCACAGCCTGGTGCGCGCGCGCGAAGCCGTGGGCCTGGGCTGCATCTGCATGACCTTCGATCTACGCGGCCACGAAGGCTATGCCTCGATGCGCCAGAGCGTGACGCGTGCGCAGAACCTGGACGATATCAAGGCCGCCTACGATCAGCTGGCAAGCCTGCCGTATGTGGATGCGCATTCGATTGCGGTGGTGGGCTTGAGCTATGGGGGGTATCTCTCGGCCTTGCTCACGCGCGAGCGCCCGGTGGAATGGCTGGCGCTGCGCTCGCCTGCGCTCTACAAGGATGCGCATTGGGATCAGCCGAAAGTGAGCCTGAATGCCGACCCGGACTTGATGGACTATCGCCGGCGTGCGCTTGCGCCCGGCGACAATCTGGCGCTTGCCGCGTGCGCGCAATACAAGGGCGACGTGTTGCTGGTGGAGGCCGAGAACGATGTGATCGTGCCGCATCCGGTGATGCGCAACTATGCAGATGCCTTCACCAATGCGCGCTCGCTGACCTCGCGTGTCATTGCCGGTGCCGATCATGCGTTGAGCGTGAAAGAGCATCAGCAGGAATACACCCGTGCATTGATCGATTGGCTGACCGAGATGGTGGTGGGGCGTCGCATCGCACTGGCCAAGGAAGTGGTGGCCGCACGCAAGCAGTTGCTCAAGGAACAGCAGGGCGATGCGGTGTCGTTGCCGGGGCAGGGTTCGCGCGAATTTCGTGGCGATATTCGTGCGGTGGAAAAGACGTCGGCATAAGAGCAGCTATCAAAACGACTGCGCAGCCGTCAGGCGGGCGCGGCCGGTGCTCGGAATCGGCATGTACCCACGTACATTCCGGTTCCTCCGCGCCGTGCGCACCCACCTGACGACTGCTCGCTACGTTTTGTTAGCCGCTCTAAGCTGCACTTGCCGAGGCGGGTCAAAACACGCGCGTTGCCGCGCAGCAAGACAGGCTCGCAAGACTTGAAAACAATAACGGGCCCACTGGGCCCGTTGTTGTTAGCCATCCGCGTGCAACGCATTGCGCTACACGTAGCGCGCTCCCTTAGAGACGGGTGTCATCGGTGTGCCGCACCGAGCCGTCGTGACGATCCGAGTCGAAGGCCTCGCGCACGGCATGCTTGGCTTTTTCCCAGCTCAGGCGCGAATCCGCCTTGAAGCGGTCCCAGCCGTCGCCCAGGTCGCGTTCCAGATGGTCATCCCATTGGCGGCCGGCGTGTTGCTGGCGCGCCTGCATGCCATAGCGGTACGCAGGGCGATAGTCATCGTAGGAGTAATCGGCTTCGCGGTAACCCACGCTGTCGAAGCGGCTCTGGTAGTGGGTGTCGTTGTCGCGATACACGGTGTGAGTGCGATCCGCACGGTCCCAGGCATCACGCGAGGCCAAACGGGCTTCGTCCCACTCCAGACGCGATTCACCGCGGTTGCGCGGCCATTCGCCTGCCAGCGTGGCTTCGGTCTCTTCCCAGGTGCTGGTGGGGCGGGTTTCGCGCGCCTGCAGGCCGAATCCGTAAACGGTGGCGTAGTCGCGATCGTAGTCGGTGCCTTCCTTGTAGTAAGGGCGGTTGCGATGCTCCTGGCGCCAGTATTCGGTTTCCACCGTGGGGTCTAGCCGTTCGGCGACGCCCTTGCCGGCGGCAGCGCCAGCCACCACACCTGCTGCGGCGCCGATCAGCGTGCCCAGCGGGCCAAACACCGTGCCCGCCAGCGCGCCTGCGGCCGCACCACCGGCAATGCCGCCCACGCCCACGCCCACCGGATGGGAGCCGGGCGTGCCGGAGATCGGGTCGCGGTTGAGATCTTGCGCTTCTGCCTTGCGTTCCTGCTTGTCGTAGCTGTGCATGTCGCCTCCGGGTTGCTTCAAGGACGCGTCCTGATACTGCAGGTCCGCGAATGTGGCGTCACGATGGCGTCGCAGGAGTGAAACGTGTGTGCGTGGATGTGAGTGCGGCCACGACATGACTGAACTGTGCACGCGCAGACCCGGATGAGTTCGCTGCCTTCGCGCGCGCAATGAAAAAGGGCCGCTTGCGCGGCCCTCGCTCACCCCTTGATGCACACCACCTGGCGCAGTGTGTGCAGCACTTCCACCAGATCCTGCTGCGCGGCCATCACGGCGTCGATCGACTTGTACGCCGCCGGCGATTCGTCGATGACCGCCGCATCCTTGCGGCATTCCACATGCGCAGTTGCTTCGCGGTGCTGCGCCAGCGTGATCTGCTGACGCGCGGCGGTCCGGCTCATGACCCGGCCCGCACCATGGCTGCAGCTGTGGAAGCTCTCCGCGTTGCCGAGCCCGCGCACGATGTAGCTACGCGTACCCATGCTGCCGGGAATGATGCCCAGCTCGCCGGTGCGCGCACTGACTGCGCCCTTGCGGGTGATCAACAGTTCCTCGCCGCCGTGCGTTTCCTTCTGCACGTAGTTGTGGTGACAGTTCACCGCCAGCTTTTCCAGCTGGAACTTCGGCAGGCGGTGGCGCATTTCCGCCAATACCCGCGCCATCATCGCCTCGCGGTTTTCGCGGGCGTAATCCTGCGCCCACGACACCGCTTCCACGTACTCATCGAACAACGGCTCGCCTTGCATGAAGAATGCGAGGTCCTTGTCGGGCAAATGAAAGCCCAGCACGCGGTTGGCCAGCTGCTCACGCGCCCGCTCGATGAAATAGGTGCCGATCAGGTTGCCGGTGCCACGCGAGCCGCTGTGCAGCATCACCCAGACCGCATCGGTTTCGTCCAGGCAGATCTCGATGAAGTGATTGCCACCGCCCAACGTGCCGATCTGGCACTCCAGCTTGTCGGTACGGATGCGCCGATGGGTCTGCTTGATCGCCTCCAGGCGCTGCACCAGCCCGGACTGTGCAATGCGCGTGGCGATGCTGTCCGGAAGGTTACGGTGTTCGCCACCACGGCCATTGCCCACCGGCACGCTGCGCTCGATGCTGGAGCGCAGCTGGGCCAGGTTGTCGGGCAGATCCTTGGCACGCAGCGTGGTGCGCACTGCGGCCATGCCACAGCCGATGTCCACCCCGACCGCAGCCGGGATGATGGCGCCGCGGGTCGGGATCACCGAGCCCACGGTTGCGCCCTTGCCCAGGTGCACGTCGGGCATCACCGCCACCCACGGCCCGACAAAGGGTACGGCGGCGATGTTGCGCAGCTGTGCAAGCGCCTGTTCTTCCAGCGGTACGCCGCGCACCCAGCCCTTGATCGGCGTGGAGGTGCCATCGGCATGCAGAAATTCGTAGGTGTGTGTGTTCATTGTTCTCATTCCTTTGGGGCCGTGCGCGGCGGATCCGTCCACCGCACACGACGATCATCAGCGCAGCGTCACCAGCTGCTTCAGCACGCCATCCAGGCCGCCGAACACGGTGAGCGTGTCGATCTTTTCGGTGACCTTTTCCAAGGCCTCCAGTTCCTTCAACCGCATCAGCACGCTGCTTTCCTCGATCAACTTTGCAGTGTTGAGCAGTGAACGCGTGGCATTGGCTTCTTCGCGCCGGCGGATCACATTGGCTTGCGCCTGCTTCTCTGCCTGCACCACGGCATTGAGGATGGCGCGCATCTCGCCGGGCAGGATCACGTCCTTGACGCCCACGCCCAGCACTTCGATGCCGAAGCCGTGCACGCTGCTACGCACATGCGCCACGATGTCGGCGTCCAGCGATGCCTTGTCGCCCAGCAACTCGTCCAGCGTCTTGCTGGCCACCGCACGGCGCAGCCCGTATTGCAGTTCGCGATACAGCAAATCACCGGCCTTGGCCACGCGGGTGCGCATGGCCACCGCATCGGTGATGCGCATGCTGGCAGCCAGGTTGACCCGCAACGACACCTTGTCGCGGGTCAGCAGCTCCTGGCCGGAGACTTCGACCGATTGCACGCGCAGGTCGACCACTTCGGTCACCACGGTGTTCTGGAAATTCCAGAACGCATACGCCCCGGGTGGCAGCGGTGGTGCGAGCGTGCCATCCACCGAGACCAGGCCGACCGAATCGGCCGGCACCTCAACGCAGCTCGCCACCTTCGACAGTGTGCCGAGCTGGCGCAGCCGGCGCTGCACATCCGTTGGCACCTGCAGCCCATCGCTGAGCGGCAGCACCTGCACGGACACGGGGGTGGCCCCACGCCAGTACAGCGTGCGCGAACCCGGCGGCAGTACGCCGTCGAGGACGCCGTTGCGCAGCAGCAGGCCGACCTGGTGCGCACCGATGTCGGCGAGCACGCAGTGCGTCTCCAGCTGCGGGCCCAGCGCCTCGATCAGCCGCTCGGCCTCGGCCCCTACCGGGGCGCCATTGCCCACCGCATGCAGCGTGATGGTCAGGCGATGCAACGGGTCGAACAGGCGATAAACGCCGGGCATGAGCAGGCGCGCAAAGCGCCGGTCGCGATACACCAGGCCGCGGTCGCCGTCACCGATCACGACCTTCTTGGTCCAGAACATGGCATGTCTCCTTGGGTTGGCTCTGGTGATCCGATCCGGGCACACACGCACGCCTCGTTCCCCGGATCGGAACCGGGACGAAGCCATTGCCGATGCAACGCGGCGCAAGCAAGAAAAAGAAGGAAACGCCCGTGACAGCGCGGTGGCGGAGCACGGTGGGCTGGCGCTGCCGCCGCACCGCGCATGACCAACACGGCGAACCGCACAGCCAGGCGCACTGCAGGGAAGGCAGCGTCAGGCCACAGGCCCGGCGACAGCGCCGCTGTCTGGTGGCCGCGCACGGGTGTGCGCTTACACCAGGCAAGGGCGTTTCCTGGAGTTGGGACATGCGTCCCGTGGTGCATGACGTGAAAGGTCATGGTGGAGCGGGATTCGAACCCGCGACTCACGGAGGTGAATCCGCTGCTCTACCCAACTGAGCTATCCAGTGGTGGATGTGCCGGAATCGAACCGACCCTGTGGCTGACGCCACCGCTCCTACCAGGAGCCGACATCCGGTGTCAGAAACTGCATCGGGGTTTCCGGTATATGCCACGGCACGCCGCGCACACCAGCTGGAATAAACTCCAGACCGCTGGAAACCGTTCTGCATCGTTTCTGATTACCGTTCTTTAGGAACGATAATCCATGTGTACGCATGATCGTCTGCCGCCCGTGCCCGACACCTGGGCACAGCGCTTGCGCGCCTCGCAGCACTGCAACTTCCGTGTTGCCGGGCGTTCCCTGCCCGGGTGTCTTTGGCGATCAGCCGCACGAACCTGTTGAGCGAACGCATAACGAAAAAACCCCCGGATGCAGCATCCGAGGGCGTTCGCAAGCCTCGGAGATCGGGTGACCGATCTCCTGTGGCTGAAGATCAATCGAAGGTGTGCATCCGCGCTGCCAGCACGGCGACACGCGTCTGCGGAACGCGGTTGGCGCGTTGCAGTCGGTCCTGTTTGCTGGGGAGATGAATGGTCATCTGCGCGGGAATCCAAAAAGTGCAGGACGTACCTGCCGAGGGCGCGAACATTACCCGTGTTGTTTTTATTGTGCAAGGACTTTATGCAAAAAAATAATCGAGCCGATTATCTCCGGGCATCATCGGAGGTTATCCAGTGCGGCCGCGACCTGGGCCAGATCCTCTCGCAGCAGCGCGCGCGTGGCGGTGCGATCGGGCTCACGCATGCGCAGGATGGCGGACGGGTGCCAGCTTGCCAGCGCAGTGGTGCGGCCATCCAGCGCGCGCCATTGCCCGCGTTCGGTGGTCAATCGAAACGCGTTACCGAACAGGGTTTGCGCCGCCATCGCGCCCAGCGCCAGCACAATGCGTGGGCGTACCCGCAACAGTTCGGCGGCCAACCATGGCCGGCACGCGGCCTGTTCGCCGGCAGTGGCGCGCTGATGCAGCCGGCGTTTGCCGCGCGGGACGAACTTGAAATGCTTGACCGTGTTGGTGACGTAGGCCATCGCCGGATCCAGGCCCGCGTCGGCCATCAGCGTGCCCAGCAACTGGCCGGCCGGGCCCACGAACGGGCGGCCCTGCTGGTCTTCCTGGTCCCCGGGCTGTTCGCCAATGATCATCAACGGCGCGCGGGCAGGGCCGGCGCCAAATACAACCTGAGTGGCCGGCTTCCAGAGATCGCAGCGACGGCAGTCCTGTGCCTGCGCTCGCAGCGCGGTCAAGGTGCCGCTGGGCACGGTGTCCACCGGTTTGGCCAATGGAGTGGTGGGCGCAGAAGGGATGCGGTGCGCAGGCATGGGCAGCGGCAAGGCAAGCGGGTAGCCGACGCTAGGGCGCGGCCCGCCGAGACGCCGTGAATCACGCAGTGGTATGTGCGGGCATGCTCACTGGGTGGCGACGGTGCGCATGCGTGTTTGGCCATTGATGCAACGGCGACCTCGGCAGGCGTGCGAGAGACGCGCTGGGCGCGCGCTCAACGCAGCCCAATCGCGACAGCTGGTCGCACTGTGAGCAACGCGTCGCGGTGCCGCTTGAATGCATGCACCAGTACGCATCAACGGTTTGTAGGCGACTAAGCACGCAGTCGCGCAGGGATACCCGTGGCGCACCACAGCGGCAATGGCGCACGCACTCCAGCGTGCCGACAAGGAATCACCCGCCGTCCCGCAAACTCAGTGGCCGTGCGAGCCCAGCGTGCGTGCGCCGGTGAGGATCATGCGCAGCATCTGCGAGATCTGTTCGACCAGCTCGGGATCTTTCTCCGGCGGCAGGTCCATCGCCGTGGCGCCCATCGCAAACACCAGCCGGGTGATCGCCTTGGAGACCAGCGCCGGCGCATGCAGCGTGGCGCCATCGGCAGCGGCCAGGCGGATCAGGTCCACGCGCAGCTCGTCTTCGAAATAGCTGAGCTCGCGTTCCACCGCCTGCTTGAAGGCATCCGAGCCCACCGCACCCTCGCGCAGCAGCACATGCAGCAGCTTGTCGTCGGCGCGCAGCTGTTCCATGAAGGTTTCCACCGACACCCGGATCACGCTGCGGTCGGTGGAGGTCGCCCGCCGCCGTGCCTGGCCGATGATGGTGCGCAGCGAGCGCCCGGCCAGATCGATCAGCGCCACGGCGAGCTCGTCCATGTCGCGGAACTGGCGGTAGAAGCTGTTCGGCGCGATGCCGGCCTCACGGGCCACTTCGCGCAGGCTCAGCGTGGACAGGCTGCGGTGCGGGCCAATCAATGACAACGCCGCGGCGATCAGGTCCTCGCGTGAAATCGCCGGCTTGCGTGACGGCGGCGCGTCGTGGGATGGCAGGGCGATGGAGGTCATGAGGCAGCAGCCGGGCGTGGGCCTGAATCATAGCCCCTCTGGTCGATATACAACTGTATACACGTCTGTGCATGCGTGCGTATAGTGCACCCCATGAACTCGGCTCCTGCTCGCATGCCCAAGTCCCCGCTGCCCACGCGCCTGGCGCGCCGGCTGGTGTCGCCCCAGCTGTTCGACTTCTGGGCGACCCGGATCAACCCGTTGTGGACCCTGGAGCGCCCGATGGCGCGGCTGGTCGCACGCACGCCAGCCAGCCGGGATGCAGTGACCTTGCTGTTCCAGCCCAATGGGCATTGGCAGGGCCTGCAGGCCGGCCAGCACGTCAGCATCGGCGTGGAAATCGACGGCCGCCGCCTGCTGCGCAGCTACAGCCCCACGGTGCTGGCCGACGGCCGCCTGGCGATCACCGTCAAGGCGATCACCGGCGGGCTGGTCAGCACGTATCTGGCCGGTGAGGCGCCGCTGGGTGCGGTGGTCTCGCTGGATCCGGCCTTCGGCGACATGCTGCTGCCCACAACGCCCGCACCTCTGTTGCTGTTGGCAGCTGGCAGCGGCATCACGCCGATGCGCGCGCTGCTGCAGGCCGCCGCTGCGGCAGGCATGCCGATGGACGTGGACCTGCTGTATTGGGTGCGCCAGCGCGACGAGGCCTGCTTTCTGGACGAATTCGAAGCGCTGGCGGCCGCGCATCCACGCCTGCGCGCGCAACTGCTCACCACCCGCGAAGGCGCCGCACCTGCGCCGCGGATCGACAGCTTCCCGCTGGAGCAGGTCACCGCCCTGCAGGACCGGCATGTGATGGCCTGCGGGCCGGGCGGTTTCGTGCAGGCCGCGCGCGCGCGCTTGCAGGACCGTGTTGCCCGATTCCAGGCCGAAGCCTTCAGCGTGCCGGTACTGGACGACGGCGAAGCCGGCCAAGTGCAGGTCCAGCTGTCACGCAGCGGCCGTACGCTGACCCTTTCGCGCGGCCAGTCGCTGCTGGAAGGGCTGGAAGCCCAGGGCCTGCGTCCCAAACACGGCTGCCGCATGGGCATCTGCAACAGCTGCGCGTGTGCGCGCCAGTCCGGCACCACGCGGCACCTGCTGACCGGCGAGCGCAGCAGCGAACCCACCGCACAGGTACGCCTGTGCATCAGCGCCGCCAGCACCGACCTGATCCTGGATCTGTAAGGAACCCTCATGAGCCGAGTCCATAACCGCGCCCTGTCCGCCGCCGAATTGCAGTCCTTCGGCGACGAGCTCGATGCCGTCCGTGCCCGCGTGCTGACCCAGGTCGGCGCCGCCGACGCGCGCTACATCCGCCGCATCGTCGCGGCCGTGCGCTGGACCGGCGTGGCCGGCCGGGCGCTGCTGTTCCTGGGCGCCTTCGTACACAGCGTGTTGATCCCGGCGTGGATCGTCGGCGTGGTGCTGCTGACCCTGTCCAAGATCCTGGAGAACATGGAGTTGGGCCACAACGTCATGCACGGCCAGTACGACTGGATGGGCGACCCGCAGCTCAACGGCAACACCTACGAGTGGGACATCGTTGCCACCGGCGACAACTGGCGCAAGACCCACAACTTCAAGCACCACACCTATACCAACGTGCGTGGCATGGATGACGACATCGGCTACGGCCTGTTGCGCATCTTCCCCGAGCAGCGCTGGCGCCCGTTCTACCTGCTGCAGCCGTTCATCGCGGTGGTGTTCGCGCTGCTGTTCGAATGGGGCGTGGCGATCCAGGACCTGCGCCTGGGCCGCTGGTTCGCCGGCAAGATGAAGGCCGCCGAATTGCGCGCGTCGTTCCTGCCGGTCGGCCGCAAGATGGGCCGCCAGATGCTCAAGGACTACATCGTGTTTCCGTTGCTGGCCGGCCCGTTCTTCCTGACCGTGCTGCTGGGCAACCTGGCCGCGAACATGCTGCGCAGCATCTGGACCTTCGTGATCATCTTCTGCGGCCACTTCACCGCCGATGCGGAAGTGTTCCCGAAAGAATCGATCCGCAACGAGTCGCGTGGTCACTGGTATCTGCGTCAGCTGCGTGGTTCGTCCAACCTTACCGGCGGCAAGCTGATGAATGTGCTGTCGGGCAACTTGAGCCATCAAATCGAACACCACTTCTATCCCGACCTGCCGGCCAATCGCTATGCGCAGATCGCGGTCGAAGTGAAGCAGATCTGCGCGCGCTACGGCCAGCACTACAACACCGGCTCGCTGCCGCGTCAGTTCGGCCAGGTGATGTGGCGGATCGTGCGGCACGCCTTCCCGAGCCGCCCGGCACCGGTACGCCAGAGCGACGGCGCACTGCAACGCGCCTGAGGCTTGCGACCTGATGCAGATGATCGGCCTGTCGCGCGTGCGGCAGGCCGATCATGTTTGTGGGGTGCGCAACTGTTTGGCTGACCGTATTGAGGAGCAGCTGCGCTCGTTGGCACGTACAACAGAAACAGGTGTGGCAGGGCTCGCGCCATCGCTGTCGGCTTTGCTTGGAACCGCGATGTGATGCGATGTCGCCGGGACGGAAGGGCGGTTGCGTTGGAGTGCATGCGGTAATGCGTAACAACTGTTGCGTCGCTATTTCAGCGCGCAGCATGTCCGCTGATCGCGACCTAACGATCCAACGATCCAACTAGCCGAATAGCCGAATAGCCGAATAGCCGATTAGCGCTACAGCGATCAGCCAGTCCGCTGCAGTGCATTGCGGTAGGCGATGAATCCGCCGCCGGCAATGCGCGCGCGAACAGCCAGCCCTGCGCCGTCACCGTCATCTGGTGACTGGCTGGAAGCGACGGCGTGATGGGTATGGCGAGGCACGAACCGATGCTTGCGGAGCGCATGCAAGTGCATGAGACGCACGAGGTAGTTTTGCAGCGCGCAGCCTGTCTGCTGATTGGCGACCCAACGACCCAACGACCCAACGACCCAACGACCCAACGACTCAACGACTCAACGACTCAACTAGCAGATCAGCGATCCGACGCTCAGCCAGTCCGCCGCAGCGCATTGCGATAGGCGATGAACCCCGCAGCCGGCAAGGCGCGCGAGAACAGCCAGCCCTGCGCCAGGTCCACGCCGTGGGCGCGCAGATAATCCAGTTGCTCCTGCCGCTCCACGCCTTCGGCGATGGTGCGCAACTGCAGGGTCTTGGCCATTTCGATGATGTGCGAGGTCACCGCGCTGGTGGCCGAGTGCGTGCCGATGGTGTCCACGAAGGATTTGTCGATCTTCAACGCGTCCAGCGGCAACCCCTGCAGGTATTGCAGGCTCGAATAGCCGGTGCCGAAGTCGTCGATGGACACGGTGTGGCCGGCGCCGCGCAGATGCATGATCGTGGTGCGCGCCGCATCGATATCCATGAGGCTGCGCTCGGTCGCTTCTACCCACAGTTGCCCGCTGTCCACGCCGGTGCCGGCCAATGCATCGGCCAGCACGCTCTGCACGCGGCCGCTCTTGATATCGCCGGCCGAGACATTGATGGCCACGTGCAGGGAGCGGTCGGCCGCCAGCATCGGGCCGAGGTCGCGGATGACTTCGGCCACCACCAGGTCGGTGATCGGCAGGATCAACCCACTGTGCTCGGCCAACGGGATGAAGTCATCCGGCGGCACCAGCGCGCCGCCGGGCTGCTGCCAGCGCACCAGGGCTTCGGCGCCCACGCAGTCGCCGCTGTCCAGCGCGATGATCGGTTGGTAGTGCACCACGAACTCGCCACGCTGCACGGCGATCTCCAGCCGCGCCAGCGGGGACAGGCGCCGCCGCGACACCCACACCACCGCGCCCACCAGCAACAGCGCCACCAGGATGCCGACCGGCAGCAGCTGCAGGCGCAAGGCCGCCAGCGGCCCGCGCAGATAGGCGGCCGGCTCGGTGACCACGGCCACCCAATCGCCGCGCCGCGCCCGCCCGGACAGCACTTCCGAGGCCGGTGCGGCATGCGAGGTGGCCGCCAGCGCCTGCCCCTGCAGCAACTGTTCGGCGGCGGTGCCGGTGCTGCTGAGGATCTGCCCGGCCGGCGTGCCGATCGCCAACTGCAGGCCGGGCGGAACATTGATGTCGGTGAGCGTGGAGGGGTTGATCAGGACGTTGTAGTCGCCCAGGTGCAGGGCCATCACCGGGTGCTGCGGGCTGGCCAGCGTGAGCAGGCGGGTGGTTACGGCGATCCCGCGCGCGACCGTGAAGTCCGCAGGCGTCTGTGGCACTGCCGCGTCCAGCGTGCCCCACGAGGTGCAGCGCAGCTGACCTTGCTGGAAATGGCCGAGTTCAACGATGTGGTGGCTGCTCAGCACCAGCGCGCGCATCTGCGCCAGGTGCGCGGGCGAACAGGAGGGCAGCGTCGATGCGGCCATGCTCAGCAGCGCGCCATGCGCCTCGTCGAAGGCGGTGTCGGTGCGGCGGATCGACAATTCGGCCAGCCGGCTCAACTCGGCCTGCTCGCGCGTGAGCGCCAACCGCCACGCCAGGTAATACGACACGCCGGTGGGAAGCGCCGCACACAGCAGGGCAAGCAGCACGGTGACGCTGATGATGCGGTGCCGCTTCACTTCAGATCCTGACATGGGTGGCCAGCATTGCCGGCTGGCCGATGGCAGGGTGGGCAGCCGCGCACGGCGCGCTCGAGAGTGGTCTGCGCTGTGGCGTATGTTCGGCCACGCAGCACCGCCGCATGGGGACGGAGATGGCGGGCGGCGGTGACAGATGAGGCTGCACGTCACGAATGTACGACACACACGTGCATTGCGGGCAGCGTTTCGGCGAAGCGGTCGCGTTTTTATGCTCGCGGCCGCTTGTGTCGGTGTTGAAAGGTCCGGCCCTGTTAGGTTCACGCACCCGCGTCGGGGCAGCGGGTAGGGTCAGGTCGTCGGCAGTGCTGCACTGATCCGACACCTCGGCGCCATGCTGGCGCCCTCGATGGAGAACGACCCATGACCCAACAGAAAGAACGCGTCGGCGGCACCGATGCAGTGCCGATCTTCAAGATGCAGGAGGCCACCCGCGACGGCGAGGTGACCAAGTACGTGGTGGGCGACACCGGCGTCGCCTTCGACAGCCTGGAGGGCGCGCAGGCCGCCGCCAAGGACCTGGGCACCCTCAACAACTAGCGGTGCCGCGCTACGGGAGCGGCTGCTCGGTCAGCCGCCCCGTATGCGGGGTGTGGATCAGCGGCGCCAGATCGAAGCCCTGCTCGCGTGCATGGGCCAGATAGGTCTGCGCGATGTTTTCGTCCAGCTGCGGCAAGCGCGCCAGCAGCCACAGGTATTTGCGATCCGGGCTGCCAACCAGCGCAGCGGTGTAGTCGCTATCGATGCGCATCACCCAGTAGTCGCCTTTGGTGAAGGGAATCCAGCGCAAGCCTTCCGGCAAAAAGGTGACTTCAAGGCGTGCGCCCGTTTCATCGATCGCGCGTGCCTGCCCAACCGCTTCCTCGAGCTCGCCCTTGGCGGTGAAGCAGCGGTTCTGCACGCGGATGCCGCCGTCGGCGTCCAGCGAATAATGCGCAGATACATCGGTGCAATCGGCATCCTCGAAACGGATCGGCAGGCGGGCGATCTCGTACCAGGTGCCGAGATAACGGCTCAGGTCCAATGATGCGACGGTGGACAGGTCGGGATGTCGGCTCATGGCGGCCTCTGTGCAGTGGGATCGCCGCAGTTGTACGCGCACCGCCATGAATCGGGTGTCGGCATGTGGTGCGGGGTGGCGTTACGCGCTGGTTGTGGGCTCCTGCGATTGACCACAGCGGGCTGTTTCGAGCAGGCGCCGCGCAGTGCGCGTGCCGAGCAGATTAACGCAGCCAGGTGCAACGCAGGCGTGCGGCCACGCAGCGCACGGCACACGCAGTGTGTTGATCGAGCAGCGCAGAGCAGCCTGGCTACGAGTCCTGCGGTGACACCACAGCGGCCATGTGTCTTGCCTGCACCATGACCCCCGCATGCGTCTGCCGCAGGTTGCGTTGCCAGAGCCGTCAACCAAGACCCGTTATAAGCCATCAACCAAGACCCTTCATGCGGCGCTGGAGGTATCAAGGGCACGGTCGAGTTTGCGGTAGCCGATGGCTTCGGTGAGGTGACGGGTGGCGATGTCGGCGCTGTCGTCGAGATCGGCGATGGTGCGCGAAACGCGCAGGATGCGGTGCATCGACCGTGCGGACAGCTGCAGATGTTCGATGGCGCGTTCCAGCAGCAGCTGATCGTCATTGCCCAACCGGCAGTGGCGGTCGGTGGCGGCCTGGTCCAGCCGGGCATTGGGCACCTGCGCACGTACCTGCTGGCGTTCGCGTGCGGCGGCAACGCGTGCACGCACGCTGGCACTGTCCTCGCCGGTCGCACCGCTGCGCAGTGCCTGCGGCGGCAGGCGCGGCACGTCGACGTGCAGGTCGATGCGATCCAGCAGCGGCCCGGAGATGCGGCTGCGATACCGGCGGATGGCGTCACCACTGCAGCGGCATCGCCCGCTGGCGTCGCCGGCCCAGCCGCACGGGCAGGGATTCATTGCGGCGACCAACTGGAACCGCGCCGGGAAGTCCATGCTGCGCGCGGCCCGCGAGATGGTGACCACGCCGGACTCCAGTGGCTCGCGCAGCACTTCCAGGGTCTGCCGCTGCCATTCGGGTAGCTCGTCCAGGAACAGTACCCCGTTGTGCGCCAATGAGATCTCACCCGGGCGCGGATGGGTGCCACCGCCCACCAGCGCCACCGCGCTGGCGGTATGGTGCGGGGCGCGATAAGGACGTTGCCGCCAGCGCGCCAGGTCCAGGCCGCGTCCGCTGATGGAGGTGATGGCGGCGGTTTCCAGCGCCTCGGCCTCGCTGGCGTCCGGCAACAGACTGGGCAGGCGCGAGGCCAGCAAGGTCTTGCCGCAGCCAGGGCTGCCGACCAGCAACAGGTGATGGCCGCCGGCCGCGGCGATCTCCAGCGCCCGGCGCGCATGCGGTTGCCCGCGCACGTCGGCCATGTCCGGTAGCGCGCGGGCGCCGAGCGCCACGATCGCCAGTTCGGCGGGCGGTGGCGGCTGGGTGCCGTTAAGTGCGGCGCACACTTCCAGCAAGGTGCGCGCGGTAAAGGCCTGCACATGTCCGGCGATGGCCGCCTCGGCGCCGTTGGCCAGCGGCACGATCAGGCGCCGCCCGGCCTGCGCGGCGGCCAGGGCCGCAGGCAGCACCCCATCGATGCCGCGCAGCTCGCCGGTGAGGGCCAGCTCGCCGAGGAATTCGTAGTCGGCCAGGGCCTGGCGGTCGATCTGCCCGCTGGCCGCAAGGATGCCGAGCGCGATCGGCAGGTCGAAGCGGCCGCCGTCCTTGGGCAGATCCGCCGGCGCCAGGTTGATGGTGATGCGGCGTGCGGGGAATTCGAACTGTGCGCACAGCAAGGCGGCACGGACCCGTTCGCGTGACTCGCGCACCGCGGCCTCGGGCAGGCCCACGATCTGGGTGGAAGGCAGGCCGCCGGAGAGATGCACTTCCACCCGGACTTCAGGCGCGTGCACTCCCACGCGGGCACGGCTGTGCACCAGCGCCAGACTCATGGGGGCGGCCTTGGGTCAGGGGGTTGGAGAGGTGGGCGGCGCGTTGCCGCTGCGCGCTTCCAGCGCCGCGACCGTCTGCTCCAGCGCGTCGAGTTTTTCGCGTGTGCGCAGCAGCACCGCGCGCTGCACATCGAACTCTTCGCGGGTGACCAGGTCCAGCTTGCCCAGGCCAGCCTGCAGCGCGCCCTTGAAGGTGCTCTGCAGTTCTTCGCGCGACTGGCGCAGGCCCGGCGGCACCAGGTCGCTGAGGCGGCGGGCAAGGTCGTCGAGTTGATTGAAATCGATCATGGCAGTTCTCCGCAGGTCCGTAGGAAGCCTAGTGCAGGCCGGACATACGGGACATCGGCGGGGCAGTCGGCAGGTGGTAAGGATAGTCCCATTCGGCTGTCGGCCGTGGCGGCCCCTGCCATCGGATGGGATGAGTGTTGCGGCGGTCCACGGTATGCTGCGCGCCCGTCATTCCTGGGACTTGCCCCCGATGAAAATGATCATGGCCATCGTCAAACCGTTCAAGCTGGACGATGTGCGCGAAGCACTCGCCGGCTGCGGCGTCGCGGGCATCACGGTGACCGAGGTCAAGGGATTCGGGCGCCAGAAGGGCCACACCGAGCTGTATCGCGGCGCCGAATACGTGGTCGACTTCCTGCCCAAGGTGAAACTCGAAGTGGCGGTGACCGACGACCAGGCCGAGCAGGTGGTGGAAGCCATCGTCAAGGCGGCCGGCACCGGCAAGATCGGCGACGGCAAGGTGTTCGTCTACGACCTGGGCAGCGTGGTGCGCATCCGCACCGGCGAACTGGACGGCGACGCGCTGTAAGGCACGTTCGTCCGTGGGATGCATGACACGCTCCCAGGTAGTGCTTGGTGCTGGGCAGTGGGTGGAGACGCTGGTGGACCTCGCCACGACGTGATCGACGGCGCTGCCATGCGCGCATGCACGTGCATCTGGATGTGATCGTCTGCGGACGACCGCAGTAGCCCGACTTACTACGGGCACAGACTTATCGCAGTCCGCAGTCCGCAGTCCGCAGTCCAGTTGATCCCACCAGCCTGCGATCAACAACGCACCGCAAGCCCACCCCTGCCGGGTCTCAGGCAGCGCCACCCTTCAGCCACCGATACAGCCGCTTCCAGCCGTTACGCACGCCGCGCACCCAGCCTGGTTCGGCGGTGAGCGCGGCTTCGGCGTCGCTGGGCGCGATGCCGACCAGGCGCCGACGCATCTTCTGGAAGTTCGCCACATCGCTGCGCTGCAGCTGCCGCGACAGCGTGCTGCGGCGTAACCAGCGCGGGAACCGCCACGCCGAGGTGAAATCGATCAGCACCGGCACTCCGGCGCTGACCACCACGTTGGTGCCATGCAGGTCGTTATGGGTGATGCCCACCGCATGCAGGCGGCGCAAGGCGTGCTGCAGCTGCTGGAAGACTTCCTGCCCCACCACCGCGCTGGCGCTGAGCGTGTCGCCGGGAATGAACTCCATGCCCAGCGCCAGGCCGCCCAAGGTGCCGAGCAAGGCCGGTGCATGCTTCCAGCCCTGCAGGCGCCGCAGCATGTTGGCCTCGTGGCGCACCATCAGCCGCGCGATCGGCGCCAGCAGGGTGCGCCGGTAGCGGCTGTAGTCCTTGACCACCGCCAGCTGCCCATCCAGATGGATGCGGTAGACGGTGGGCTCGAGCAGGCGGGTGCCTTGCTTGAGCAGCACGGGGGTGGCGAGGGTCAGGCTGGCGGTATCCAGCGCTTGGTAGTGCATGACGGCTCTCCGGACTCTGGGGGCGCGGGAGTGGTCACGCGTCTGCAGGTCCACGGTGATCGCAAGGATCGGGACCGACTAATTTTAGAACTTTCAAATTCTGAAATTAGATTTGTTAAAAAAATGAAATGTTCCGGAGGTGGAACGTTTTGCCAGATCAGTCACTTGGGCGATCGTGCCGGGGCAGGCGGTTGCTGGAGGTAAATGCCGAGGTGGCGCAGCACAACGGCTATGTTGAGACGAGGCACGGCTGACAGCCCGGAAGGACCAGGCATCGCGCCTCAACCGTCCATCGGAAACCGGTCACTTAACGTCTTGACCGCGCATGAGACTCCAGGCACTGTGCCGCTGCGGTCAGGGGGCTGCATCACTCGCGCGCGTGCCAAGGCGTGCGCGCCGCGTGCCATACGGTGATGTGGGGAACGCCTCCAGCTACTGACGGCAACTGCGCCACTTCCGGACGCCGTTGGGCCATGCCTGCGCGCGCAAGGATGCGGAAGACGATGGAGTTCCACACATGGGGATGCGATGAAAAGGACCGCAACACTGCTGTTGGCCTGCACGGCGCTTGGCGTCACGGCACAGGCCTCGGCGCAATCGTTATCGCGCGGCTGGGACAGCTACCGCCAGCAGCAAAAGCAGCAGGCCGGTACGCAGGGGGCGGAGGCGCCTGCCTCAAGTACGCAGCAAACACGCGTCACGTCGCCGCAGTCTACAGATGCGAGCGGGACCGCCAGCGATGGAATGACTACCGCCACTGCGCCGTACCCGGTCGTGGACACGACACCAGCACCAGCGTATGCACCACCGCCACCACGCCAGGAAGAACAACGCCTGAAGAGTGGCGCGTTTATCGGTGTGCAGGGCGGCCAGGGCAAGGTGTACGAAAGCATCGACCAGGACATGCTTGGCCTCAACGCCGGTTATCGGTGGCGGGCAGGTCCGGTGACGTTGATCGGCCTCGAGGCCGCAGTTGGAAAGCTGGCCCGTATCAGTGATCACGACGGCTACTACGTTCCTAGCGTGGAATTCGGCAGTCTGGGCGGCATGGCGCGCTTCAACTTCGGCGACAGCCCACTGTTTGCCGTCGTGCGGCTGGGATACTGGTCGGCTAATTCACAAGGCGACTCGAACGAGCGCGTTTCCGGCGGCTATGCCGGTGCGGGCGTTGGCGTCGACCTCGGCCGGCACGCGAGCTTGAGCGTGCTCTATACGAACTATGTGTACGCCAACGATTACTACTACTCGGATGAAGACATCACCATCAATCGCGCAGAAGTGCTGAACGTTGGTGCCGAAGTGCGCTTCTGATCAGACGCGCGTCGGAACTGCAGATGTGGCAACGGGGCGGATGACAACATCCGCCCCGTTCTCGTTTCACACGACGCCGGCAAGCGCGTACTCCACTGCCGGCGTTTCTCACGCTTACTCGCCCAGCGCCTTGGCCACAAACGGCGGTGCCACCAGCACGCCGGTGTGCAGGTGCGCGGTGTAGTACAGCGTGTCGAAGCCCTTGGCCTGCGCGTCGGCCTGGCGGAAGGCGAAATCCGCGTTGGCCTGCTTGCTGGCCATGGTCACGCTCCACCAGCCGGTGGGGTAGCACGGCTGCGGGAACGGCAGGGTCTTGAACGACTGGAAGCCGGCCTTGCCCATTTCCGTGCGCATTTCCTTGATCAGGTCCAGCAGCGCCAGCGGCGATTCGGATTGCTGCACCAGGATGCCGTCGTCCTTGAGTGCCTTGAAGCAGCTCTCGTAGAAGGACTTGTTGAACAGGCCTTCGGCCGGGCCCACCGGGTCGGTGGAATCCACGATCACGATATCCACGCTGCCGGCCGGGCAATTGGCCATGTAGGCCACGCCGTCGTCGAACAGCAGCTCGGCGCGCGCATCGTCATTGGAATCGCACAGTTCGGGGAAGTACTTCTCCGACATGCGGGTGACCTGCTCGTCGATGTCGCACTGGGTGGCGCTTTCCACGCCGGGGTGCTTGAGCACCTCGCGCAGCGTGCCGCAGTCGCCGCCACCGATGATCACCACGCGCTTGGGTGCGGCATGGGTGAACAGCGCCGGGTGGCTGATCATCTCGTGATAGAAGAAGTTGTCGCGGCTGGTGAGCATCACCGCGCCGTCGATGATCATCAGCTTGCCCCAATCGGTGGTCTGGTAGATCTCGATCTTCTGGAACGGAGACTGCACCTCGTCCAGCTTGCCGCTGATGCGGTAGCCGATGGCCGAGCCGGTGGGCTGGAAGTGTTCGATGTACCAGTTGTCGTTGGTGCTCATGCGGACGTCCTAATCGAAAAGAAACGGGCTGTTCCTGCTCCCGGCGGGAGAAGGTGGCGCACGGCGCCAGGTGAGGGTCGGGGCGCAGCCTGGTGCAGCCATGCGGCTGACGGCCAGGTCCGAGCCCTCGTCAGCCCCGTTTCCATCGGGAACAGGGCGTCAGATCGGCGCGGATTGTAACGGACCCTCGGCATGCCAGGCGTTACAATTCACGCCCTTTTGCCCCAGCCGAGACAACGAAATGAGCGATTGGTCCCTCGACCAAGCCCGCAAGACCTACTCGATCCCGCATTGGGCCGATGGGTATTTCGATGTGAACGACGCCGGCCATGTGGTGGTCAGACCGACCGCCGACGGCCCTGCGGTGTCGCTGCCCGAAGTGGTGGATGCCGCGCGTGCGGCCGGCGCCAAGCTGCCGCTGCTGGTGCGCTTCCCGGACATCCTGGGCCAGCGCCTGGGCAAGCTGCAGGCGGCGTTCGCCCAGGCCCAGGCCGATTGGGACTACGCCGGTGGTTACACCGCGGTGTACCCGATCAAGGTCAACCAGCACCGTGGCGTGGCCGGCACGCTGGCCAGCCACCACGGCGAGGGCTTCGGCCTGGAAGCGGGCAGCAAGCCCGAGCTGATGGCGGTGCTGGCACTGTCGCGTCCGGGTGGGCTGATCGTCTGCAACGGCTACAAGGATCGCGAGTACATCCGCCTGGCGCTGATCGGGCGCAAGCTCGGCCTGCAGACCTTCATCGTCATCGAAAAGCCCTCCGAGCTGAACCTGGTGCTGGAAGAGGCGCGCGCGCTGGACGTCAAGCCGGGCCTGGGCGTGCGCATGCGGCTGGCGTCGCTGGGCGCGGGCAAGTGGCAGAACAGCGGTGGCGACAAGGCCAAGTTCGGGCTGTCGCCGCGCCAGGTGCTGGACCTGTGGAAGTCGCTGCGCGACACCGAATACGCCGATAGCCTGAACCTGCTGCATTTCCATATGGGCTCGCAGATTTCCAACGTGCGCGACATCGCCAACGGCATGCGCGAGGCCACCCGGTATTTCGTGGAACTCTCGCGCCTGGGCGCGAAGATCAGCCATGTGGATGTCGGCGGCGGCTTGGGCATCGACTACGAAGGCACGCGTTCGCGCAGCTATTGCTCGATCAATTACGGCCTGCATTCGTACGCCAGCAACATCGTGCAGCCGCTGGCCAGTGCCTGCGAAGAGCACGGCCTGCCACCGCCGCGCATCGTCACCGAATGCGGCCGCGCGATGACCGCGCACCACGCAGTGTTGATCGCCAACGTCTCGGAAGTGGAGCAGGCGCCGGAAGGCCGCGTGCCGGATGCGCACGACGACGAGCCGGCGGCGATCCGTCACCTGCGCGAGATCCACGACGAGCTCGATGTGCGCCCGGCGGTGGAACTGTTCCAGGAAGCGCAGCACTTCCATGCCGAAGGGCTGAGTGCCTACGCGCTGGGCCAGATCGACCTGACCCACCGTGCGCGCATCGATGACCTGTTCTACGCCATCGCCCACGGCGTGCGTGCGCGCCTGAGTTTCGACGAAAAGAGCCATCGCCCGGTGCTGGACGAGCTCAACGAGCGGCTGGTGGACAAGTACTTCGTCAACTTCAGCGTGTTCGAATCGATTCCGGATGTGTGGGCAATCGATCAGGTGTTCCCGATCGTGCCGATCGAGCGCCTGAACGAGGCGCCGCAGCGGCGCGGCATCATCGCCGACATGACCTGCGATTCCGACGGCATGGTCAAGACCTACGTCGAGAACGAAAGCCTGGACAGCTCGCTGCCATTGCATGGCTTGAACCCCGGCGAGAGCTATCGCATTGGCTTCTTCCTGGTGGGTGCCTACCAGGAAATCCTGGGCGACATCCATAACCTGTTCGGCGATACCGATGCGGTGGAAGTGGCGGTGGACGGCACCGGCTACCGCATCGCGCAGCAGCGTCGCGGCGACACCACCGATGTGATGCTCGACTACGTGGGCTATCAGCTGGACACCCTGCGTGCTACCTATGCCGAACGTATCGCCGCGGCGCAGTTGCCGCCCGAGCGCGCGCAGGAATTGCACGACGCCCTGGAAGCCGGCCTGACCGGCTACACCTATCTGTCCGACGAGCCGTTGGGCTGATGGGCAGCTGCGCTGCGGCAAGTGCCGCAGCGCAGTGGGGGTGGTGTGTGCGCATGCCTGCCACGGAGCAGGGTGCACTTGTCAGCCTTCTCCAAGCCGGGTAATGCATTCACACGCCCGCGCCACGCGCGATGCGCATCGACCGATTAGAGTGACCAACGCCGCACTTTCTTGTGCGTAAGGCCTGCCATTGGCCGCATGCGTGTGCCGAGAAGGCGTAGGCAATCGCTGCGCGTTGTTCCCGAAGGTTGCTACCCGCCGATGACAGTTCGGCGACTGTCAGATGATCGTGCGAGGACACGCCATGCTTGCTAAAACGTTCGCCGCTCTCTGGAGCCCGTCCGATTTCGGTAAGTGATTCGCTCTGCGGCGCAGTTATACCAATAGCGTTACGCAAAGTGGTCTTACTCGAGCCTCCATCCGATGCGTTGCGATGGATGAAGACTCCGAGTATGCGTGGAGGCTTGAGTGCACGAATGCAGCCTTTATCAGGCGCTTCTGCGGCAGCTGCGATCGCGAAGTGCGCGCGCGCGACCTATGCATCAATAACACTAGTTCAAATCACGCTTCGGTAAAAATATTTGCGCACGACGCGAAAACCGTGATTTTTGCACGGTTTATTGCGTGCACAGATTGTTAGTGTTTATTAACTTGTATCGACGCAAGGGGCTTTTAACAGTCAACTGCAATTCAGTCGACTGTGCGTCGCGTTCGTGTGCGTCTCCATTGTGCGTTTCCATCGCGTATTGCCGGAAGATGTCGGTGATCGATGGTGTTGCTCACCCCCATGATCTTACAAGGCAGCAAGGTCTCGCCTGCATCCTGATGCTGCAATGCGGTGGGAACGCGCTGGATCACTGCACGCCAACAACAAGGAACGCACATCAATGCACGCTGACTCTTCCCCGACACATCCCCTGACCAGAGCGCAGCGCGGGCTGTGGGTGGCCAGTAAGTTGCATACCGACAACACCTTGATGTTGTCCGAAGCATTGGAGTTGTTCGGCCCGCTCGATCCTGAAGTGTTGCTCCGTGCCAGCCTGCAGCTCACGCGCGAGTTCGACACGCTGCGGCTATGCATCGTCGAGCACGACGGCGTGCCCAGCCAGGTGGTGATGCCCGAATACACCGCGCCGATCCATTATTTCAACTTCAGCGACGATCCTGCGCCACGGAATGCGGCCGAGCATTGGGTGGAAGAGGAGATCCGCAAGCCGGAGGATCTGCAGAACGGGCCGTTGTGGCGATGTGCAGTCTTCCGTCTGGGTGAAGACCATCACATGTGGGTGCAATGTGTGAGCCATCTGGTGATGGACGGCTATTGCGCTTCGATCATGATGCAGCGCATGGCGGTGTTGTATACCGCCTACGCCACCGGGTGCGAGCCGGCACCTGCCGAGTACGGCAGCGCGCTGTCGTTGATCGAGCTGGAGCAGCAGTACCGCGACTCTGATCGCTTTCAGCGTGATCGCAATTACTGGATGGAGCAGCTGGCCGACCTGCCACCGCCGACGACCCTGGCGCGCCCGGGCAACCAGCTGTCCACCGGGTTGTTGCGTGGCACCGGGGAATTCTCCCCGCAGCAGGTGGTGCAGCTGCGGGCGCTGGGCAAGCACTACGGTGCCAGCCTGCCGCAGATGTTGATTGCGCTGATTGCCACGTATTACTACCGCTGCACCGGCGCAGAAGACCTGGTGCTGGCCATGCCGGTGACTGGCCGGATCAATGCACGCTACCGGCAGGCCGCCGGGTTGGTGGCCAATGTCATTTCGCTGCGTCTGAAGATGGACCCGCAGCAGCCGGTGCATGCACTGTTCGCGCAGGTGGCCTCCGTGGTCAGGAGTGCACTGCGGCACCAGCAATATCGCTTCGAGGATGTGCGCCGCGATCTGGGCCTGTTCGGCATCGAGCAGAAGTTCGCACGCCTGGCCGTGAATATCGAAGCCTTCGACTATGTACTGCGGTTTGGCGAGGCCTACGCGGTGCCGCATAACCTGTGCAATGGCCCGGCCGATGATCTGACCATCTTCTGCTACGAGCGTGGCGACGGTGCAGCGTTACGCTTTGATCTGGATGCCAACCCGGCGTTGTATGACAGCGAGGAGCTGGCCGAGCATTGCCGCCGTCTGACCCATCTGGCCGATGCCGTGCTCGCCGATCCGGAGTGCGCGCTTGGTCAGGTCGATGTGCTGGGCGATGCCGAGCGCCAGCGTCTGCTGCACACCTGGAACGCCACCGCCGCGCCATTGCCGGAGCCGAGCACCTTGCTGCACGGCATGCTGCAGCGTGCCGAGCTGATGCCCGCTGCGGTGGTGGTGCAGTACGACAACCGCACGCTGGATTACGCCACGCTGTGCGAGCTGGCCGCGCGCATCGCCGCGCAATGGGTGGACGATGGTGTGCGCCCGGGCGATGTGGTCGCCATCGCGTTGCCGCGCAGCGAGCAGTTGCTGGTGGCATTGCTGGCGGTGATGTGGAGCGGGGCGGCGTATCTGCCACTGGACCCGGAAAGCCCGGCCGCGCGTAACCGCCAGATGCTCAACGATTCCGGTGCCATCGCGCTGGTCTGCGAGCCTGCGCTGTGCGAGCGCTATCTGCTCGGCGGCATGGTCTGGCTTGACCCGCGCCCGGCCGTCTTGCCCGCCGCGATCGCCCCGCTGGCGCAGCCGGATGGCACCGCCTACGTGCTGTACACCTCCGGCTCGACCGGTGTGCCCAAGGGTGTAGAAGTCAGCCATCGCAACCTGGCCAATTTCCTGCATGCGATGGAGCAGGAACTGGCATTGCGCCCGCGCGATCGCGTGCTGGCGGTCACCACCATCACCTTCGATATCGCCGGGCTGGAACTGTATTTGCCGCTGCTGACCGGCGCGCGCGTGGTCATTGCACCTGCGGGGATTACGCACGATCCACGTAGCCTCTCGCGCCTGATCGCCAACGAACAGATCAGCGTGGTGCAGGCCACGCCGTCGTTGTGGCGCATCCTGCTGGCCAACCAGGAGCTGGCGCTGGACCGCGTGCATGCGCTGGTCGGCGGCGAGGCCCTAGTGCCCGAACTGGCCGCGCAACTGCTGAGCCGCGTGGGCCGTTTGACCCAGTTGTACGGGCCCACCGAAACCACCATCTGGTCGACCATCATGCCGCTGCAGCTGAGCGACGCGGCGGCGCCGCCGATCGGCCGGCCGTTGCTCAATACACGCGTGTACGTGCTCGATGCGCAGCGGCAGCCGTTGCCGACCGGCGCGGTCGGCGAGCTGTACATCGGGGGCGCGGGCGTGGCCAAGGGCTATCGCGGCAAGCGGCAGCTCACCAGCGAACGGTTTGTGCACGACCCGTTTGCCGATGACGGCAGCACCATGTACCGCACCGGCGATCGCGTGCGTCAGCGCCGCGACGGCCTGCTGGAATTCATCGGCCGTGCGGACGGGCAATTGAAGATCCGTGGCCACCGCGTGGAGCCGGCGGAAATCGAAAACGCACTGCTGCTGCATACGCAGGTGGCACAGGCGGTGGTGGTGGGGCATCACGATGGTGCCAACGCGTTGCAGCTGCTCGCCTACGTGGTTGGCAAGCACGGCACCGCGCCGTCCACCGAGCTGCTGCGCGCGCATCTGCAGCAGCGCCTGCCGGCATCGATGATTCCCACGCTGTGGATGCCGTTGCAGGCGCTGCCACTCACGGCCAATGGCAAACTCGATCGCCGCGCGTTACCGGCGCCGGGCGCTGTGCCGCAGCGTGCGCATCTGGCTCCGCGCGATGCACTCGAACAGCAGCTGGCAGCGATGCTGCAGGACGTGCTGGGCATTGCCGTGGTGGGCGTGGACGACAACTTCTTCGAGCTTGGCGGCGACTCGCTGCGCGCTGCGGAAATGGCGGCACGCTTTCCGCAGCTGTTTGGGGTGGAACTGCCGCTGGGGACGCTGTTCCATGCGCCGACCATTGCCGGGCTGGCCGAGGTGGTCCGGCGCAGTACCCATACGCCGAACGATCCACTGGGCGTGCTGCTGCCGCTGCGTGCCGGCACCGCAGGCGTTACGCCGTTGTTCTGCATCCACCCGGTGGTGGGGCTTGGCTGGTCGTATCTCACCTTGCTGGGGCAGCTCGACCCGCAGTGGCCGGTGTATGCGCTGCAGTCGCCTGGCCTGAGCGACCCGCTGCACCGCCCGGACAGCATCGAGGCGATTGCGCGCGATTACCTGGCGCGGCTACGCGCAGTGCAGCCGCACGGGCCCTATCGCCTGATGGGCTGGTCGCTGGGCGGGCTGATCGCCCATGCGATCACCGCCGAGCTGCATGCGCTTGGCGAGGAAGTCGAGGTGCTGGCCATGCTCGACAGTTACCCGCATCGCCAGCAGGCCGCGGCGTTGCCGGAATCCGAAGGCGTGCGTGCCTCGGTGCATGCGCTCAATCTGAACCTGGCGCACGGACAACCCATGCCGACCACGGTGGCCGAACTCGCCAGCCTGTTGTGCGATCACTACGGGCTGATGTCGTTGCCGGCGGTGCGTCAGCTGCTCGATCAACGCCCCACGCTGCTGGATGATCTGGGCGCGGTGACCCAGCATCACCTGCACCTGGCACGGCGCTACCAGCCGCGTGCATTGGCGCAGGATGTGCTGTTCGTCGAAGCCAGCGTGCGCATGACCTCCGGTGGCGACGATGCGCTGTGGGTGGACTACCGGCCGCAGGCATGGCGCCCGTATGTCCGCACCCTGCAGCTGCACACCCTGGATAGCGACCACCACTCGATGCTGTCGCCTGCGCACTCGGCCACGCTCAGCACGCTGCTGCATGCGGCGACCTCGAAAACCGCGCGCACCGACGGCTGCATCACCACCGCCAGCGACGGGGTGGCCGAATATGCCTGAGTCCTCCACAGCGTCATCCCAGCGCCCGGTGGTGATCGCCACGCTGGGCACGCATGGCGATGTTCGCCCGATCATCGCGCTGGGCCGTGGCCTGCAGCAGCGTGGTTATCGGGTACGTGTGCTGACCAGCGCCAACTTTGCCGCGTTGATTCTTGCCAACGGGCTGGAGTTCTACCCGCTGAGCGGCGATCACCAGAAGCTGTTGCAGGGGCATCCGGACATCGCCGAGATGCGTGGCGGCTGGCGTGGCATCTGGGGCAAATTGCGTGCTCAGCTGATGGAGTGGGCGCGCGATTGGGCCGACCAGGGCCGCGCCGCCTGCGCCGATGCCGGCCTGATTCTTGGCGTGGGCAGCGCCAGTTTCCTGGCTCATAGCCTGGGCCAGCGGTATGGCCTGCCGGTGGTGTTCGCGCAGTTGCAGCCGCTGACCGCCTCGCGCCATCTGCCGTTGATGGTGATGCCCACCGTGCGCCTGCCCGGGCTGGTGAGCGTGGCGCTGCATCATGTGATGCGCTTTGCCGGCTGGCAGTTGATGCGCCCGGCGCTCAACGAGGTGGTGCGCCCGGCATTGGGGTTGCCGGCGTACCCGTGGAGCGGGCCCGATCGCAGTGCATTGCGGGTGCTATATGGCTACAGCGCGCATCTGTGTCCGCGTCCGCCCGACTGGCCGGAGAGTGCGCAGGTCTGCGGCTTCTGGCAGTTGCCGCAGCCGCAGTGGCAACCGCCGGCGGCGCTGCAGGCGTTTCTGCAAGCCGGGCCGCCGCCGCTGTACATCGGCTTCGGCAGCATGACCAGTAACGATGCCGCGCAACTCACTGCCACCGTCAAGGCGGCGGTGCGCCTGACCGGCCAGCGTGCGCTGCTGGCCAGCGGCTGGGGCGGGCTGGCGGCCGGGGAAGACGCCGACGACGATGCCACGCGCTTTTTCCATCTGGAGCAGGCGCCACACGACTGGTTGTTCCCACGCGTGGCGGTGGCCGTGCATCACGGTGGCGCCGGCACCACCGGTGCGGCGCTGACCGCAGGGATCCCGTCGGTGGTGCTGCCGTTCGGCTACGACCAACCGTTCTGGGCGCATTGCCTGGCCCAGCGCGGTGTGGCGCCGCCGGCGTTGTCACGTAACGGGTTGCTGCCGCAGGCCCTGGCCGATGCCATCGACCAGGCCAGCACGCCGACCATGCGTGCGGCCGCAGCTGCGCTGGGCCAACGCATTCGCGACGAAGACGGCATCCGCCGGGCCGTGGACCAGCTGGAGGCCTGGGCGTTACTGGAGGCCGGCGCGCCCGTCAGCGTGGATGCGCGGAGCACGCAGCCGGCGATGGCCTGAGGCGCGATGGCGTTTGGCATGTGGCGGCGCTGAGGTGAGCAGCGCCGCGATGCATTGCCGCAGCAGGCACGTTTGTCTGGTCGCTGAAGCGCCGGTGCTGGGCGCAAGGCTATAGCGCACGCATCAACTGGCCACCGTGTGACGCGGTCTGTTCCTTGTTGCATGTGGGAGGTATGCCTGCGCTGCGTGCTGGATCTACGCGCAGGCAAGGCCATCTAACGTGAGAGCACTGCGAGCCACCAGGGTTCATCGGGCCACTGGCTGCGTCTTCATGATTGGCCGCGTGATGCGGCGGTGGAGTACGTTTCTGTATCCGCCGTCTGCTCCATGCATGCGCTCGCGACAGTGTTCAAGCAAACGTGCGCCGCTGACATCGGCACTGCGTTGCTTTGCATCATTCGCCCGTCATGCGGGGCGGCCAGTTGGCGCGCGATCGCCAGAATCGCATGCACGCTGGCAGCGTGGTTGCGCAGTGGCATGTCTTTCATGCGTGCACAGGCTTCCTCTGATCCAGGCATGCGTGCACTTGCGGCGCATTGCCACATGCACGTGCGCTGCTGACGCCGGCATTGTTTACTCGCAGCGCCTGCGACACCTGCACGTAATGCACGCGCACCCATCCGTAACGCCGCGATGGTTAGGGCACAATCGGAGTTCTCCCGACTGCCTCTACCCGCATGCGCTATCCGGCTCTCGATCTGTTGCGTGGTATCGCCATCGTGTGGGTGATGCTGTTCCACGCGTTCGTGGTCGGTGGTCTGGGACCGGAATGGGCATGGCTGTCGCGCTACGGCTGGATGGGCGTGGATCTGTTCTTCGTGCTGAGCGGGTTTCTGATCGGCACGCAGGTGCTGATGCCGCTGGCCAGTGGGCAGCGTCTGGATTTCACCGACTTCTACCTGCGCCGCGCTTTCCGCATCTTGCCGGCCTTCCTGGTGGTGCTGGCGGTGTACCTGGCCTGGCCGGGATTCCGCGAGTCGCCGGGCCTGGCGCCGTGGTGGATGTTTGTGACCTTTACGCTGAATCTGCTGGTCGATTACGGCCGTGACGCCGCGTTTTCGCATGCGTGGTCGTTGTGCGTGGAAGAGCATTTCTATCTGTTGTTTCCGCTGCTGGCCACGGTACTGCTGCGGCGTCCGTCGGCGTTGCGCTTTGGCGTGCTGTGCGTCGCGGTGGTCGTGGCAGGCATCGCGCTGCGTGCGGGGGTGTGGCTGCATGACAGCGCGCTGGATGCGGCCGGCGCCGGGCTGCAACGCAACTGGTTTATCGAAGACATCTATTACCCCACCTGGAACCGTCTGGACTGCCTGCTGGCCGGCGTGGTGCTGGCGGTGGTGAAGGTGTTCCGCCCGCACACCTGGCAGCGCCTGCAGCAGCGCGGCAACGCCTTCGCGCTGGCCGGCGTGGCGGTCATGGCGCTGGCGCTGTGGCTGTTCCGCGACCGAACCGGCCTGCTCGGCAATGCAGTGGGCTGGCCGGTGTTGTCGCTGGGCCTGGCATGCCTGGTGCTGGCCGGTACCGCCACCAACAGCGCGCTCGGCAGGCTGCGTGTACCGGGCGCGGCCTGGCTGGCATGCATTTCGTACAGCCTGTACCTGACCCACAAGGCGGTGTTCCACGTTACCCAGACCTGGCTGGGAGCGGCGCTGGACGGGCGCGGCATCCTCGCGTTCGCCGTCTACGGCGTCTGCGCACTGCTGGCCGGGGCGTTGTTGCACTACGCAGTGGAGCGGCCGTTCCTGCGCCTGCGCGGCAGGGTGCTTCGCCGGCGCAGTTCGGCCGTGGTGGCCGAGCCGGCGTAGCGCGCTCGGCGTTGGCTCCTGCGTTGGGTATGCGCTACACCCTTGTTGGCCGAACAGGCGCGCAGCCGTGCGCTGTGTCTGTCCACATCGCGCCAACAAGCAGCGGCTACCGATCGACCAACCCACCGATCTCTCGACGTATCGACGCGAATGAAGAAAGCCGCGCAATGCGCGGCCTTCTGACTTCAGCAGTCGCGTTCATGGACGAGAGCATGTGCAGCCACGGCCATGCACCGGCACGGCTTCAACACGCCCGCAAACGCGGCGTTCGTTCTGCCCACGCAGCGCAGTGCGGCAGCGTGATCACCGGCAATGCGCTTGGCATGCAACCACGCTCGCCTGCCCGCACGCATCACCGCCTCACTGCGCGTCGCGTGCCACCTGGAAGCCTGCAAACGACTGCGTCACCGGCATGATCTCCAGCCGGTTGATGTTCAAGTGCGGCGGCAGGCTGGCCACGTAGAAGATCTGCTCGGCGATATCCTCGGCCGTCATCGGTGTGGCACCGCGGTACAGCGTGTCCGAGGCGGCCTGGTTGCCGCCGGTGCGCACCAGGGTGAATTCGGTTTCGGCCATGCCCGGTTCGATCGAAGTCACACGCACGCCGGTACCGTGCAGATCCGAGCGCAGGCCCAGCGAAAATTGCTGCACGAACGCCTTGGTGCCGCCGTACACATTGCCGCCGGTGTAGGGGTAGGTCGCCGCGACCGAGGCGATGTTGATGATGGCGCCGCGGCGCGCGATCAGCGCCGGCAGCAGGCGATGGGTGAGCGTCACCAGCGCGGTGACATTGGTGTCGATCATCTGCTGCCACTGGCTCAGGTCGGCCTGCTGCGCCGGTGCGGTGCCCAGCGCCAGGCCGGCGTTGTTGACCAGCACGTCGATGTCGGCGAAGTCCGCCGGCAGCGCGTCGATGGCAGCGCCCAGGGCCTGTGCATCGCGCATGTCGAAGGCGGCGGTGTGCACCTGGCCGGCGGGGAGTTCAGCGGCCAGCGCTTGCAGGCGGTCGGCACGCCGGCCGGTGGCGATGACGTTCCAGCCGGCTGCGGCAAAACGGCGGACGGCGGCACTGCCGAATCCGGAGGTGGCGCCGGTGATCAGGACGGTCTTGGACATGGGGGAACTCCTGGGGGACGTGGATCAGGGATGGGGAGCGGCACGTTGCGCATCGGCGGCGGCGCGCCGCGCCTCCAACATCGCCGCGCTGAGCGGTTCGCGTGCGGTGACCTGGCCGTGCTGGACGTGCAACAGCAGATACGGCAACGACTTCGCACTGGCCTGTGCAGGAGCCGCCGCTGCGTCGTGTGCGTGCTCATCAGGCAGGGCGATCAGCAGTTCGCCGTCGCCCCAGTCTGGCAACAGCGGCGCCTGGCGCTGCGGAAACAGCACCTGCAGCGGCAAGTTCGGCGGCGTGTCGGCACAGGCGCCGATCACCATGCGATCCAGCAGCAGGCGCACGCCATCCAGTCGCCAATAGGCCTGGTAACCACGCCAGTTGGCGCTGCAACCGCCCAGCGCCTGGCGCACATGGGCGACGAATCGCTGCCAGGTGGCCTGGTCGTCGAGCACCGCAGATAACGGTTCGGCCAGCAGCGCTGCATCGCGGCCATCGATCTGGATGCGGTCGGGAATCTGCTCGGTGGCCTGCGCCGTGCCGATCAGCCCCCACAGCAGCAGCGCAGCGACCCGGCGCATCACCGGTGTTTACTGCGCCTTGATGGCGATGGCCGGCAGCCCACTGCCGGTGAGCTTCTGCTTGGCCTCGGCCAATTCGCCGGCACTGCCATACGGCCCCATGCGCACACGGTAGACCGTCTTGCCAGCGATGTCGGCCGACTCCACGCGTGCGGCCAGGCCCATCATCGCCAGCTTGGCCTTGGTCGACTCCGCATCGCCCGAGGCGCCGAACGAGCCGGCCTGCAGGATGTAACGGGTGGTGTCGGCCACGGCCGGTGCAGCGGCCGCGCTGGCCGCCGGTTTGGCGGCGCTTGCGGCTGCCGGCGTGGTGACCGCAGCGGTGCTGGCCGGTGCCGGCGTTGCGGCCGGCCGCGCGGGCGCGGTTTCCGGCAACGGTTTTGGCGCGCTTGCGGCGGTTTCGTTCAAGGGCATCGGCACGCTGGTCGTGGGTGTGGCGGCCGCGACGCTGGCCGCTGGCGCCACCGGCTTGCCTTCCAGCGCGGCGCGCGCACGCGCGGCCTCTTCGGCACGCGCGCTGGCAGCCAGTTCGGCATCGGACATCTGCACTTCCTTGCCCGGTAGCAGGGTGTAGAAGTCATACTGCGTCTGCGCATCGCCGGGCTTGACCGCCGGCTTGGCCGGCGGCGCGCTGGGCTTGGGCAACTCGGCCGGTGTGTCGACATCGGTGTCGGCCACCGGAGCGGGCTGCGCATCCGGATTGGGTCGCGGGCCCACGCGCAGGAACCCGTCGCCGTCCTTCTTGAACAGGTTGGGGGCCGCCAGGAAGATCACGGCCGCAATCGCTGCGCCGGCGACCAACCAGACCCATCCCGGTGTGCCATTGCTGGTATTGCGTCGCGCCTGACTCTTACCGCGTCGTGCTGCCATTCACCACTTCTCCGAATCACGTCATTGCGGGCCATGCGGCCGCTGATTACATCTTTTCTGGGGCGCTGACGCCGAGCAGTTCCAGGCCGTTGGCGAGAACTTGCTGGGTGGCCACCGCGAGGGTGAGCTTGGCGTCGCGCTCGGCGGCATCGTCCACCAGCACCTTGCTGTTGTGATACCACGTGTGGAAGGCGTGCGCCAATTCACGCAGGTACTGCGCAATCTGGTACGGCTCCAGCGTCTGGCCCGCCAATTCCACCACTTCGGCGTAGCGCGACAACTCCAGCATCAGCGCCAGCGAATGTTCGTCGTCCAGGCGTGCAAGCTCGGCCATGCCGTGGGTCTGGTCGTACTTCAGGCCCTTTTCCTGCGCCTGGCGCAGCACGCTGCAGACGCGGGCATGCGCGTACTGCACATAGAACACCGGGTTGTCGTTGCTCTGCGCACGCGCCAGGTCGATATCGAAGGTGAGCTGCGAATCGGGCTTGCGCGCAATCAGGAACCAACGCACCGCATCGGCGCTGGTTTCTTCGATCAGGTCGCGCAAGGTGACGTAGCTGCCGGCGCGCTTGGAAAGCTTCACTTCCTCGCCGCCGCGCATCACCGTGACCATCTGGTGCAGCACGTATTCCGGCCAGCCCTGCGGAATGCCCAGCTCCATCGCCTGCAGGCCGGCGCGCACGCGCGTCAGCGAGCCGTGGTGGTCGGCGCCCAGCTCGGTAATGGCGCGCTCATAGCCGCGCTGCCACTTGGTGAGGTGATAGGCCACGTCCGGCACGAAGTAGGTGTAGGTGCCGTCGGACTTGCGCATCACGCGGTCCTTGTCGTCGCCGAAGTCGGTGGACTTCAACCACAGCGCACCGCCTTCCTCGTAGGTGTGGCCGGAGGCGATCAGCTTCTGCACGGCTTCGTCGACCTTGCCGTCCTTGTACAGCGAGCTTTCCAGGAAATAGATATCGAAATCGACGCGGAACGCGGCCAGGTCGTGGTTCTGCTCGTTGCGCAGGTAGGCCACGGCGAAGCGACGGATCGATTCGAGATCGGCCGGATCCTTGGTGCCGGTGACCAGGTGGCCTTCCAGGTCGACGGTGTCGCCCGCCAGGTAGGCCTTTGCGACATCGGCGATGTAATCGCCGCGGTAGCCGTTTTCCGGCCAGCCGGCGCTGTCCGGGGTGAGGCCCTGCGCGCGCGCCTGCACCGACAACGCCAGGTTCTCGATCTGCACGCCGGCATCGTTGTAATAGAACTCGCGCTTGACGTTCCAACCATTGGCATCGAGCACGCGCGCCAGGCTGTCGCCGATCGCCGCCGCGCGGCCGTGGCCGACATGCAGCGGGCCGGTCGGGTTGGCCGAGACGTATTCCACGCCCACCGAGCGGCCGTTGCCGGCCAGCCCGCGGCCGTAGTCGTGCCCCTGCTTGATCACATGAATCACTTCGCGCTGGTAGGCGGCCGGGGTGAGATGGAAATTGATGAAGCCCGGGCCGGCAATCTCCACGCGCGCTACATCGTCACTGGCCGGCAATGCGGCCAGCAGCGCCTGGGCCAGCGCACGCGGGTTGCTGCGCGCAGCCTTGGCCAGCAGCATCGCCGCATTGGTGGCGAAATCGCCGTGCTCGCGGGTCTTGGGCCGCTCGACCACAAAATCCGGCGGCAGGGTGTCGGCGGGCAGGGTGCCATTGGCGCGCAAGGCTTCGATGCCTTGGCCGATCAGTGCGCGGAGTTGGGCTTTCACGTGGGATCTGCTTGGAACGAAACCAGCGATTTTACCCGACCGCGCGGCCGCAGGTCCGAGTGACGATTCAGGTCCCGGCGCGCAGGCTCACGGCACCCAGCCGCGCTCGGCCAGCGAGACCGGCCGGCCATCCCCGATCACGAAGTGGTCGAGCAGCCGGATATCCACCAGCCCCAGGGCCTGCAGCAGGCGCTGGGTGACCGCGCGGTCGGCCTCAGACGGCTCCGGATTGCCGGAGGGATGGTTGTGGCCCACGACCACCGCCGCCGCGTTGTGCAGTAGCGCTCGCCGCACCACTTCGCGCGGATGGATCTCGGCCGCATCGATGGTGCCGGTGAACAACTCCTCGAAGGCGATCGCGCGATGGCGGCTGTCCAGGAACAGTGCCGCGAACACTTCGTAGTTGCGCGCCCGCAGCCGCTGCGAGAAGTAGCGCCCCACGCTGCTGGGATCGCTCAAGGCCTCGCCGCGCTCCAGGTCGCTGAGCAGGTGCCGGTTGGCCAGCTCCAGCGCAGCGCTCAGCTTGCAGGCCGACGCCGGCCCCAGCCCGGGCAGGCGGGCCAGCGCCTTGGCCGGGCGATCCAGCAGGCAGCGCAGCGGGCCGTGCCGGTGCAGCAGGTCGCGCGCGGTGCGCACCGCGTCCTGGCCGCGCAACCCCGAGCCGACAAAGATCGCCAGCAGCTCGGCGTCGGAGAGAACAGCGGCGCCGCGGGCCAGAAGTTTCTCGCGCGGGCGTTCGTCGGTGGGCCAGTCGTTGATGTGCATATGGCCAGATTGCCGGTGCTCATCGCCGACGCCTATCAGGCCGAACGGGGGCATCGGCTAATCTAGTTGTCCTTGTAACGGTAGGACGACCCCGACGTGACCGGCTCCACTCAGGCCCGCCCCCTGGACGGACAGCGCTTGCTGCTGTGCGTCGGCGGAGGCATTGCCGCCTACAAATCGCTCGAACTGGTCCGTCGCCTGCGCGACGCCGGTGCGCAGGTGCAGGTCGCCATGACCAGCGGCGCGCAGCAATTCGTCACCCCGCTCAGCTTCCAGGCGCTGTCTGGCCAGCCCACCCGCACCACCTTGTGGGACAGCGCTGCCGAGCAGGCCATGGGCCATATCGAACTGGCACGTTGGGCCGACCGCGTGATCGTCGCGCCGGCCACCGCCGATCTGCTGGCGCGCCTGGCGCACGGCTTGGCCGATGACCTGGTCACCACCCTGTGCCTGGCCACCACTGCGCCACTGACCGTGGCGCCGGCGATGAATCACCGCATGTGGCTGCACCCGGCCACCCAGGCCAATATCGCCACCTTGCGCGCGCGCGGCGTGGCGGTGGTCGGCCCGGATGACGGCCCGTTGGCCGAGGGCGAATCCGGTCCCGGCCGCTTGGCCGAGCCGGCCGCGATCATCGCGGCGCTGGCCGGTGACGGTCTGCGTCAAGACGCCGCCGCCGCGTCGCCCCCGGTGTTCGTTCCCAGCAGTGCTCAACTCGAAGGCCTGCGCATCGTGATCAGCGCCGGCCCTACCTTCGAGGACCTGGACCCGGTGCGCTACGTCGGCAACCGCAGCAGCGGCAAGATGGGCTACGCGCTGGCAGCGGCGGCCGCACGCCAGGGCGCCGATGTGGTGCTGATCAGCGGGCCGGTGCACCAGACCACGCCCGAGGGCGTGCAGCGCCTGGATGTGCGCTCGGCCGCGCAGATGCGCGATGCGGTGCTGGGCGCGTTTCCGGCCGACATCTACATTGGCGCAGCCGCGGTGGCCGACTACACGCCCAAGCGGGTGGTGTCGCAGAAGATCAAGAAGACCGGCGAGACGCTCACGCTGGAACTGGTGCGCACGCCGGACATCTTGTCCGAGGTCGCCGCGCAGACCGGCGCGCTGAAACTGGTGGTCGGTTTTGCTGCCGAAACGCACGACGTGGAGCATTACGCCCGTGGCAAGCTGGCGGCCAAGCGGCTGGACCTGATCATCGCCAATCAGGTGGGGATCGCCGGCGGTGGCTTTGAAAGCGACAACAATGCCGCCACCGCCTATTGGCAGGGCGGCGAGCGTGCGTTTCCCAGCAGCAGCAAGACGGACCTGGCCGAGCAATTGCTGGCCCTGATCGCGGAGAGATTGCAGGCATGACCCAGTCCTTGCAGGTGAAGTTGCTCGACCCGCGTTTCGGCGATCTGTGGCCGCTGCCGGCCTATGCCACCGAGGCCAGTGCGGGCATGGACCTGCGTGCGGCACTGGAGGCGCCGATGACGCTGGAGCCCGGCGATGCGGCGCTGATTCCCAGCGGCATCGCCATCCATCTGGACGACCCGCAGGTCTGCGCGGTGATCCTGCCGCGCTCCGGCCTGGGCCACCGGCACGGCATCGTGCTGGGCAATGGCACCGGTCTGATCGATGCCGACTACCAGGGCCCGCTGTTGATCAGCACCTGGAACCGCGGCCGCGAGGCCTTCACCATCGAGCCGGGCGATCGCATCGCGCAGTTGGTGATCCTGCCGATCGTGCGCGTGAGCTTGCAAGTGGTGGATACTTTCGTGGACAGCGCGCGGGGAGCGGGTGGATTCGGCCACACCGGCGTGCGCTGACAGGGGAGCTTGACGATGAGCAAGGCGAACGAGCGCAGGCAGGGGATGTCGGGCGTGCGGACGAGTGGACCGGTGTTGGGCGGCATGCTGCTGCTGTTGGCCGCCTGGTTCGGCTGGAACAGCTACGCGCAATGGCGCGAGGACGCGATCGCGCAGACGCTTGAGCAGGCGCGCGACCGCGCCGTGCAGGACGTGCGTCAGGCCATGACCTCGCAGGCCGGCCAGCTGGACGCCGTGCTCAAGCAACCTCAGGTGGTGGCCGCGTTGGCCGGCGGCGATGCACTCGCCGCCGCCTCGGCGATCCGCGAGCGCTTCAAGGGCGCCGAGGATGTGCAGGTGCTGCGCGGCGACCTCAGCGCGGCGTACGACAACCCCAAAGACTTCGGCTATGCGCGGCTGAGCTTGCTTGAGTCGGCGCTGCTCGGCGAACGGGCCCAGGTGCGCGTGGTGCGCGACGCCAAGCAGGTGCGGCTGGGCGTGGCCGCCGCGGTCGCCCTGGGCGGCCAGCCGGCGGTGGCCTACGCACGGCTGCCGTTGCTTCGCCTGACCGGCCCGCTCGATGCCATTGCCGTGCCCGGGCAGGCCTATCTGGCATTGCGCCAGGGCAGCTTCAACGTGGTGGAGCAGGGCGATACCGCGCTGGCGGACGCCGCCGAAACCCTGGCCCGCCCGTTGGGCGACAGCGGCCTGCGCATCGCTGCGGCAGTGCCGCAAAGCGACAGCGGCCCGCTGGGGCTGGGCGCGCTCGGCTGCGCGATCGTGGCGGCATTGCTGCTGGTGATCGCGGTGCTGTTGGTGCTGGCCAGCCGGGGCCAGGTGGCCTTGCCGCGCCGCCGGGTGGCCGGTGATGCGGCCGCAGACGAGCCGACCTTCCGTCAGAGCCTGCAGCAGGACGCCAGCGTGGCCGGCGAGCCCCGCGCGCTGGACGCTGCCACGCCGGCGCCTGCGGCGCTGGTCCCGGCTGTGCAGGTCGCCGCAGAAATGTTCCGCGCGTACGACATCCGTGGCGTGGTGGGCAAGGATCTCAACCCCGGCATCGCCGCGCTGATCGGCCAGGCCATCGGCAGCGTGATGCAGGCGCAAGGCCTGCGCGACATCGTGGTTGGCCGCGATGGCCGTTTGTCTGGCCCGGAATTGACCAACGGCCTGATCGAAGGCCTGCGCCGCGCCGGTTGCAACGTCACCGACATCGGCCTGGCGCCGACGCCGGTGGTGTACTTCGGCGCCTACGAATTGCGCGCCGGCAGCTGCGTGGCGGTGACCGGCAGCCACAATCCGCCCGACTACAACGGCTTCAAGATCGTGATCGGCGGCGAGACGCTCTCCGGTGCAGCGATCACCGAGCTGCACCAGCGCATCACCGAAGGCCGCCTGCATACCGCAGCCAGCCCCGGCGAACTGGAGCAGCGCGACATCAGCGATGCCTACATCCAGCGCATTGCCGACGACGTGCAGCTGGACCGCCCGATCAAGGTGGTGGTGGACGCCGGTAATGGCGCGGCCGGCGAGATCGCGCCGCGCTTGTTGGAGGCCATCGGTGCGGAAGTGGTGCCGCTGTATTGCGAAATCGACGGCACTTTTCCCAATCACCATCCAGACCCGAGCGAGCCGCACAATCTCGGCGATCTGGTGCAGATGGTGCAGCGCTTCGATGCGGATATCGGCGTGGCCTTCGATGGCGATGCCGACCGCCTGGGCGTGGTCACCAAGGAAGGCGCCATCGTCTTCCCCGACCGCCTGCTGATGCTGTTTGCCGCCGATGTGCTGCAACGCAATCCCGGCGCGCTGGTGATCTACGACGTGAAGTGCACCGGCAAGCTGTCCGACTACGTGTTGCGCAATGGCGGCAGCCCGTTGATGTGGAAGACCGGGCATTCGCTGATCAAGGCGAAGATGCGCGAAACCGATGCCGAGCTGGCCGGTGAAATGAGCGGGCACTTCTTCTTCAAGGAGCGCTGGTACGGCTTCGACGATGGCATCTATGCCGCCGCGCGCCTGCTGGAAATCCTCGCCCAGCGCGAAGAGACCCCGTCCGACGTGCTCGGCGAGCTGCCCGAAAGCGTGTCCACGCCGGAGATCAAGGTACCGTTGGACGGCGATGCGCATGCGCTGGTGGCCCGGTTCGTGGAGCGTGCCCAGGCCGGCGAGGAGTCGCCGTTCGAGGCCGCGCGGTTGTCCACCATCGATGGGCTGCGCGCGGATTTCGGCGACGGCTGGGGCCTGGTACGTGCGTCCAACACCACCCCGATCCTGGTGCTGCGCTTCGAAGCCGACACCGCTGTGGCGCTGGAACGCATCCGCGCGCTGTTCCGCAGCGAACTGCAGGCGCTGCTGCCGGATCACCCGCTCGCATTCTGAGCACGGCAGCCGCCGAGCCACTGCGCTGGCCGCATCGGCCGCGGCCAGCGCGCTGGCGTCCTGGCCAAGCCGCGTTCTGCTCCGCAGTCTCCGCGCGCGAGGCTGCGCGTGCGTTGCTCGGCGGTAAGGAGTAGCCACCCCGCCGCGACGCAGCACTGACGTGTTTGCGCGCGGCTTTCCCAGCGCACTCGCGCTGATTCCGCAGCTCAAGACGCATGGGGAAGAGCACCCGCCCGGTCTGCCGGGCACCCTGGCCGCGAGCGCAGGCCTCTTGCATTCGCTGATCCACGTCGCGCTGATCTGCACCGCACAGTCACCCGGCCCGCCGCGTCATCGCCGTGATGCCTGGCACCGCTGTGCCACCTGCCTCGTGCGGCAGCCAGACCGCATCCCAGTACGGATAGGCGCCCACGTGCGCGGCCAGCCCGGCGCGCACCGGCGCGGCCACCAGCGCACGCGCGAAGTGCCGATGGTCGTTAGGCGCAGCCAACGGCGTCAGGGTGGGGTGCGGTTGCCAGACCGTACCGCCGCGCCCGCGTGCGCGATTGACCGCCTCTGCCGCGGCCTGGCACGCGCTGCCGGCGCGGTGCAGCAGCAGCGCCGGCTGATCCGCCTGCAACAGCGCGCTCCAGTGATCGGGCAGCAACACCCAGCACAGCAGTCGCGTGCCATGCCAATGGCCACTACGCGACAGGCACGCCGCTGCGGCGCGTGCGCAGCGCCAGTCAGCGAACAACGCTACCTGCTGATGGGTGTGCACCTGTAGATGCCAATGCCGCGCAGCGTTGGACGGCGGAGGTAGAGCGGGCAGGGGCTGGGCGCTGGACATGTCCACAGCCTGCGTGGCAGCAACGTCGCCGCGCATCAGTGCGGCACCCACGCGCGATTAGGCAAACCCGGCAGTGCAGTGTCCGAAGAGGCGCCGTTTCAGGTGCGCGCTGGCGGTGCGCCAGCAGGCGCAGCAAGCCTGTGCAGTACTCAGTGCGAGGCGCGCTCGCGCTTCCAGCCGCGATGCTTGATGTCCAGGTACAGGCTGTAGAACGCGGTAAAGGCCGGGAACATGTTCTGCAGCACGCCCACCGAGTCCTGCTTGGCCGAAAACACGAAGTAGCTCAGCGTCATCAGGCTGCCGACCACGCTCATGTACCAGAACATGCGCGGGATCACCGGCTTGCCGGCGCGCTTGGAGGCCACGAACTGCACTAGCCAGCGGCCGCCAAACATCAGCGCGCCCACATAGCCGATCAGCTTCCAGCCGGTGACGTGCAGCCCGGTCCAGTACAGCCAGGTAAGCGGTTGATCCAGCCAGTGCAGCTCCATCAGCGCTCCTCCACCGCGGTGCGCTTGCTACGGGTGATCAGCCACGCCACGCCGCGCAGGTCGCGGATGCCCACCAGCGCCCGGTTGAGATTGTTGTACTTGGACACGCCGGCGGTGCGATGGCGGTGATGCACCGGCACGCTCACCGTGCGCCAACCGGCGCGCTGCATCAGCGCCGGCAGGTAGCGGTGCATGTGGTCGAAGTAGGGCAGGTCCAGGAACGCCTCGCGCTCGAACAGCTTGATCCCGCAGCCGGTATCGGGGGTGTTGTCCTGCAGCATGCGCGAGCGGATCGCATTGGCCCACTTGCTGGCCCAGCGCTTGGAGCCCGAATCCTGGCGGTTGACCCGCCAGCCGGCGAACAGCTTGACCTGCGGCTCGGCCTCGGCACGCGCGATGAGCAGCTTGGGGATGTCGGCCGGGTCGTTCTGGCCATCGCCATCGAGCGTGGCGATCCAGCTGGCGCGCGCGGCCTTGACCCCACTGCGCACCGCCGTGCTCTGCCCGCTCTGGGTGACGTGGTGCAGCACGCGCAGTTCGGGAGTGCGGGTTTTCAGCTCCTGCAGCACCGCCAGCGTGTCATCGCGCGAATGGTCGTCGACATAGACGATCTCGAAGGCGACCACGCCGCGCAACGCCGCCACGATCTCGCCGACCAGGGGCGCCACGTTGTCGCGCTCATTGAACACGGGGACGATGACGGAAAGCTGAGGTTGGCTCATGGGATCGTGATGGCCCGGATGCAGGCGGAGCAAAAAAGATCGCGCATTGTGCCCTGACCATCTGAGCCGGGCATGAAGCTCAGGCGCGCGAGGCGAAATAACGTTGGCACCACTCCACCACCTGTGGCAGACCGAGCTCGACCGGCGTGGCCGGATCGAAGCCGAATGCCGCCTGCGCCCGCGAGGTGTCGGCCATGGTGCGGATCATGTCGCCCGGCTGCATCGGCCGGTAGACCTTTTCGGCCGGCCTGCCGGCTGCCTGTGCGATCACGTCGATGAAGTATTCCAGTTCCACCGGGGTGTGGTTGCCCAGGTTGAACACGCGGTGCGGCACCGGCTCGGTGCTGGGGGTGTCCAGCGCGCCGAGCACGCCGGCCACGATGTCGGCCACGAAGGTGAAGTCGCGCTGCATCTTGCCGTGGTTGAACACCTCGATCGGGCGCCCGGCCAACACCGCGCGGCTGAAGATCAGTGGCGCCATGTCCGGCCGGCCCCATGGCCCGTACACGGTGAAAAAGCGCAGCCCGGTGGCGCGCAGGCCGTACAGCTGCGCATAGGTGTAGCCCATCAACTCGTTGGCCGCCTTGGTCGCGGCATACAGCGAGCGTGGCTGGTCCACGCGCTGGTCTTCGGAGAACGGCGGGGTGGCCGAATCGCCGTACACCGAGCTGCTCGAGGCATACACCAGGTGCTGCACGCCGCGGTGGCGGCACAGCTCGAGCACGTTGACGAAGCCGACCAGGTTGCTGTCGACATAGGCATGCGGGTTTTCCAGCGAATAGCGCACGCCGGCCTGGGCGGCCAGGTGCACCACGCGGGTGGGCTGGATCTCGTCGAACAGCGCGGCCAGGCCCTCGCGGTCGGTGAGATCCAGCGTGCGGATGTCGATTTGCGGGCACAGCGCGGCCACGCGGTCGTGCTTGAGCTGCGGGTCGTAGTAGCTGTTGTAGTTGTCCAGGCCCACCACGTTCTCGCCGCGCGCAGCCAGTGCGCGGCAGGTGTAGGCACCGATGAAACCGGCGGCGCCGGTGACGAGAATGGTCATGGCAATGGTCCTGAAAACGTCAAAGGGAAGGAGACAACAGCGCTCAGAACAGCCCGAAAAAGCGCTTCTTCGCCACGTTGCGGCGGCGCAGGTCGATGTCGTCCCGAATGTTGCCGGCATCGAGGCGATCCAGCAGTGCATCGCTGCCGTGGCTCAGCTTCAGCGCCATTTCTTCCGGATACAACGGCACCACCGTCATGAAGGCGATGGTCTTGTCGGCATCGATGCGCAGCTGGGCAAATGCTTGCGGCGTGCTCACCGGCGGCAGCACGATCGCGCCGTCGAAGGCGACACCCGGCGCATACGGCTCGGCCGGGTTGCCATTGGGAACGGTATGGCCGAAACCGAGCCAGGTGTCGAACTTGTGCGGCAGCCGCGCCAGGTTCTTGAGCAGGCGGATGGGCCAGTAGTGGCGCTCGTCGTCGAAGTCGCGCTGGTCGACCGGCCAATCGCCCTGCAGGCTCAGCATCAGCTCCATGTAACGCGGCGCCTCCATCCCGTCGGGCAGCGTCATCGGCAGATCGCTCATGCCCGAGGTCACCAGACGCAGATGCGGCGAGTGCGCATTGGGCGGCACGATATGCACATCCAGATGCACGGTATCGGAGAGGATTTCGTGGAACACACTCGCAATCGGACCCAGGTGCTGCTCGATATGCGCGCTGATCTGCGCGAGGCATTCTTCGCCGCGTGCCGGCTCGAAGCCCTTGGCCTGCGCGTGATGCAGGATCGGGCTGCCGGACGGGCTGATCGTCTCGTCGGCGTGGCTCATGGGCGGTGTTTGCCGTCGCTGCTGGCGCCGGTGCTGGTGCTGGTGTTGGCGACACGGCGCCCCGGCGGCGGCGCGGTTGCCCGCGTACCCGTGCGCTCAGCCGCCAGGGTTGCCTTGCGCTCAGCGCTGAAATCCCACCAATTGCGTGCCGGCTCGCCCTGCATGAAGCGCACCAGTGACAGGAACACATCGATCACGCACGGGTCATGGGTGACGCCGGTGCGCAGGCAGAGCTGGGCGTACATATCGTAGGCATCGCGGCCGTGCAGCTGCGCCGGCATGCGGCAGCCGATCTGCTGCAGGTCCTTTTCGCAGGCCGGCCCCACATTCGGCAGGTCGGTCAGGCGCAGCAGATGCGCGCGGTCCACTTTGGCGGGATGCATCGCTGATCCTCCTGCGCTGGCCGCATCACCCCGTGCGGGCGCGCAAGCGTTCCAGCACGCCGTCCAGGGTGTCCAGGTCGGTGTAGTGAATCACCAGCTTGCCCTTGCCGCCGCGGCCGTGGTTGAACACCACCTTGGTGCCCAGCGACTCGGACAGTTCGGTTTCCAGCGAGGCGATATCGGCCTGCGGCGCAACCGCGGCCGGTTTGCCCTTGCGCAGCGATCCGGGCACCTTGCCAGCGGCGAACTGCTGCGCGCGGTGTTCCACCTCGCGCACCGACCAGCCCTGGTCGGCCGCTTCCTGCGCCAGCTTGCTGGCCAGTTCCGGCGCCAGGGTGAGCAACGCACGCGCGTGGCCCATTTCCAGGCGACGGGTTTCCAGCAGCACGCGGATGGCCACCGGCAATTCCAGCAGGCGCAGCAGGTTGGATACCGACGCACGCGAACGGCCCACCGCTTCGGCGGCTTCGGCGTGGGTCAACGAGAACTCGTCGATCAAGCGCTGCAGCGCCTGGGCTTCTTCCAGCGGGTTCAGGTCTTCGCGCTGGATGTTCTCGATCAGCGCCATCGCGATGACGGTGCGGTCGTCGAGCTCGCGCACCACCACCGGCACTTCGCTCAGCCCGGCCAGCTGCGAGGCGCGCCAACGGCGTTCGCCGGCGACGATCTCGAACTGCCCCGGCGCCAGTTCGCGCGCCACGATCGGCTGGATCACGCCCTGTGCCTTGATCGACTCCGCCAGCTCGGCCAGCTTGACCTCGTCCATCTCCCGGCGCGGCTGGTACTTGCCCGGCTGCAGCTGGGTGACCGGCAACTGGCGCAAGGTATCGCCGGGCTGCAGAGTGCTTTCATCGGCGCCGGTCGGTGCCGCTGCGGCTGCCGCGCCCTTGGGTCCCAGCAGCGCTTCCAGGCCGCGGCCCAGTCCACGCTTCTTGGCAGGGGTCGGCTTGCTCATCAGACGCTCTCCATGGGCCGGACGGCCTTGTTGCGGTCGTTCTGGCGGCGCACGATCTCGCCGGCCAGGCCCAGGTAGGCCACCCCGCCGCGCGAGGTGCGGTCATAGCCCACGATGCTCTGCCCGTGACTGGGCGCCTCGGCCAGGCGCACGTTGCGCGGCACGATGGTGCGGAACACCTTGTCGCCAAAATGCTCGGTCAGCTCCGCCGACACCGCATTGGCCAGGTTGTTGCGGATGTCGAACATCGTGCGCAGCACGCCTTCGATCTCCAGTGCCGGATTGAGGTTGGCGCGCAGCGCTTCGATGGTTTCCAGCAGCGCGGTCAGCCCTTCCAGCGCGTAGTACTCGCACTGCATCGGCACGATGATCGAATCGGCCGCGGTCAGCGCGTTGAGCGTCAGCAGCGACAACGCCGGGGGGCAGTCGATCAGGATGAAGTCGTATTCGTCGCGGATCGGCGCCAACGCGCGCTTGAGCCGCTGTTCGCGCTCGCCCTGGTCCATCAGCTGGATCTCGGCGGCAGTCAGGTCGATGTTGCCCGGCAGCAGGTCGAAGCCTTCCGGCGCGGTGACCCGGATCTCGGCGGCGGTGTTTTCGCCCAGCAGCAGGTCGCAGGTAGAGGCGGCGACCTCGCGCTTGTCGATGCCGCTGCCCATCGTGGCGTTGCCCTGCGAGTCCAGATCCACCAGCAACACACGCTTGGGCGCGCGCGCCAGGCCGGCCGCCAGATTGACCGCGGTCGTGGTCTTGCCGACGCCGCCTTTCTGGTTGGCAATGGCGATGATCCGGGCCATGCGGGAGAGCCTCGTGGGCAAGGAGTAAGACCGGCCATTATGCGGGCTGGGCGCCGGATCGGGAAATGCGCCCCGACGGCGCTGCGCCACCCCTGCGGGCGGCGTCCGGCTGGCTCAGCCTGCCGGCGTGGCGGTGCCCTGCGCGCCCTTCATGGCCCGGTAGCGCTGCAGGATGTCGGTAATTTCGCCGTCCAGCGCGGTGCGCTGCTGCTCGAAACTGCCCTGCAGGCGCAACTGCGCCATCAGCTCGCGATGGCGCTGCTGGATATCGCCGGCCAGCTTGTCGGCCACCGCCTGGCCGGCCAGCTCGCGGTCACCGGCGGCACGCAGCATGCTGGCCAGGCCCTCGCGCAGGCTGGTCACGTTGAAGCGCGCGGTGTGGATGTTGTTGTCGACAATGGCGATGCGCTCATTGAACACCCGGCGCAGGTCGTCCTCGCTCTGGTACGACATCAGCATTGCCTGGTCGGTGCGCTTGCGCATCTGTTCGGCGGCCAGGTCGGCCTGGCGTTGCTGCTCGCTGGCCGCAGCGGCGGCGCGCTCGTCGCTGCTCATCGCGCGCTGCACCTCGGCGCTGCGCATGCCGCTCTTGACGTTGAATTCGTCGCGCGCCTGGTTCACCGCCTCCGGCGGCAGCGTATCGCTGCAGACCCGGGCGCCGTTCTGGTTCCAGCAATAGAGTTTCTTCGCGGCCGGCTTGTCCTGCGCAACGCCGGGTGCGGCCACCACGGCGACCGCAACGGCGGCCAGTAACGCCAAACGTGTGTGTATCGGCATCAGCGCAGCCCCCTGTCGCCTGCTATCAGCCTGTGGTGTCGGTTCCGTAGCGGCCACGATAGGCCAGCAGCGGTTCCCGGAAGCCCACAAGGTCGGCGTTTCCTGCCGCGAATGCAAGCAGGTCGGCGAGGTTGGCCACCGCGATCACCGGAATGCCGGCCTCGGCCGCCACCGCCTGCGCAGCCGAACGGCGGTCCTGCTCGGAGGCGATTTCCTGCCGGTCCAACGCCACCACGATGCCCGACGGCGTGCCGCCAGCGGCGCGGATGATGCCCAACGCCTCGCGGATCGCGGTGCCGGCGGTGATCACGTCATCGACGATCAACACCTTGCGGCCCTGCAGCGGCGCCCCGATCAGCGTGCCGCCTTCGCCATGGTCCTTGGCTTCCTTGCGGTTGAACGCCAGCGGCAGGTCGCGGCCCCGCCCGGCATAGGCGCAGGCCAACGCCGTCGCCAGCGGAATACCCTTGTAGGCCGGCCCGAACAGCAGGTCGAACTCCACCCCCGCCGCATCGATCGCATCGGCGTAGCACTGCGCCAGCTGCGCGGTCTTTGCGCCCGAATCGAAGCGCCCCGCATTGAAGAAATACGGGCTGAGCCGGCCGGACTTGAGCGTGAATTCGCCAAAGCGCAAGGCATCGGCATCCAGGGCCAGCTGCAGGAAACGGGTGCGGTGGTCGGTCATTGGGCGGGAATGGGGAATAGGGAATCGGGAATGGTAAACGCATCGCAGCGCGGCAGCCTTCCTGGCGGCGCTGGAGTAGGCTTTACGATTCCCCATTCCCGACTCCCCATTCCAGCTCTTATGCGCATCATCAGTTTCAACGCCAATGGCCTGCGGTCGGCCGCCAGTAAGGGGTTCTTCGAGTGGTTCGCCACCCAGGACGCGGATGTGCTGTGCATCCAGGAGACCAAGGCGCAGGAACATCAGCTGGCCGGGCCGGAATTCCTGCCCGCCGGCTACAAGGCCTGGTTTCGCGATGCCAGCACCAAGAAGGGCTACAGCGGCGTGGCGATCTACGCCAAGCGTGAACCCGACGAGGTGCGCACCGCGCTCGGTTGGCCGGAGTTCGACGAAGAAGGCCGCTACATCGAGGCCCGCTTCGGCAACCTCAGCGTGGTCTCTTTCTATATCCCGTCCGGCTCCTCGGGCGAGTTGCGCCAGGGCTACAAATTCCAGGTCATGGAATGGCTGCGCCCGATCCTGAGCGAATGGCTGGCCAGCGGCCGGCAGTACGTGCTGTGCGGCGACTGGAACATCGTGCGCTCGGCGCTGGACATCAAGAACTGGAAGTCCAACCAGAAGAACTCCGGCTGCCTGCCGCCCGAGCGCGACTGGCTCAACGGCCTGTGCGCCGACCTGCTGGACGAGGCCGATGCCAGCAACGGGCGCGGCTGGGTGGACAGCTACCGCGTGCTGCATCCGCAGGGCGAGGACTACACCTGGTGGAGCAACCGCGGCGCTGCCCGCGCCAATAACGTGGGTTGGCGCATCGACTACCAACTGGTCACCCCCGGGCTGCGCGATAAGGTGCAGGCTTGTTCGATCTACCGCGAGCAGCGTTTCTCCGACCACGCCCCTTACATCGTGGATTACGCGGAGTGAGCCAGTGGCAGCCATGGCGTGGTGCCGCCTCGCGCGGCGGTTATCGCAGCGGCGGCGGCATCGCCGGGCTGCGGTGGATCGCCCGGACGACGACTGCTAGAAGCTGGGTCGGATAAGCCGCATGCCGTCCCAGTTGCAGCAGCGCGGTGAAGGTGGCCGCTGCGCGTTCCATTTGAGGCGAAGGTTCGTCTTCGGCAGTTCGGTCCGAGCGGTGAGCGGCGACAATGGCGGCCGTCGCGCTTCCCATCACTTTCACCGGACGCCGTTATGACCCCGCCCGCATCCACGTACAAAGGCCTGAGCGGCATCCAGCGCGCCTTCGCAACCCCATCGGCCGCCACCATGGCGCTGCTTGGCTTCGGCAGCGGGCTGCCGTTTCTGCTGATCGCCTCGCAGACGCTATCCACGCGCCTGCGTGATGTGGGCCTGGATCTGGGCAGCATTGGCCTGATCAGCCTGGCCAGCTTCTTCTACCTGTTGAAGTTTCTGTGGGCGCCGCTGCTCGACCGCTACGCGTTTCCGATCACGGCGTTCCTGGGCCGCCGCCGCTCGTGGCTGCTGGTCTCGCAAGTGGGCGTCAGCATCGGCTTGTTCGCGCTGGCGTTCTCGCGCCCGGACATGAGCGTCACCGGCCTGGTCGCGTGGGTCCTGTTTGCCTCGTTCTGGGGCGCCACCCAGGACTCGGTGGTGGATGCCTACCGCATTGAAATCGCACCCGATACCGCGCAGGCCGCGCTGGCGGCAACCTACACGCTGGGCTACCGCATCGGGCTGATCCTTGGCGGCGCCGGCGCGCTGTACATGGCCGAATACCTCAACTGGACCTGGGCGTATCTGGCCATGGCGGGGCTGATGCTGTTGCCGATCATCACCACCTTGGTGTGCCGCGAACCGGAGCGGCCAGAGCTCACGGTGGTGCGCCGCATCGATGTGGTGGGCACATTCTGGCAGCCCATCTCCAGCTTTTTCTCGGGCAATGGGCTGGCGCTGGGCCTGATGTTGCTGGCGTTTGTGGGCCTGTTCAAATTTCCCGACCAGGTGATCGGCGTGATGGCAGGGCCGTTCTATCTGGATTCGGGCTATACCAAGGCCGACATCGCCACCGTGTCCAAGTTGTTCGGTGTCTGGATGGGCATTGTTGGCGCGTTTGCCGGCGGTGCGGCGGTGGCGGCATTCGGCTTCCGGCGCATGCTGCTGGTTGCCGCGCTGGGTGTGGCGCTGTCCAACCTGGCCTTTCTGCTGATGGCGCAGAACCCCGGCAAGCTGTGGGCGTTCTACGCCGCGCTCAGTGCCGATAACCTGTTCCAGGGATTTGCCGGCACCGTGCTGGTGGCCTTCATGTCGTCGCTGACCAATCGCAATTTCACGGCCACCCAATACGCATTGCTGGTCTCGCTGGCCAACCTGCCGGGCAAGTTCGCCGGCGGTGTCTCCGGCTTTCTGGTGGAGGCCACCTCCTACAGCACCTTCTTCATCCTGAGCGCGCTGACCGTCGTGCCCACCCTGGCGCTGCTCGCCTGGCTATGGCCGCGCTTGCAGACCCATGACCGGCGGCCGGATTGAAACCGCTGCCAAGGTTGCCGATGATGCCAGCGGGGCAGGGCATTGCACGAGGAAGGGCATGACCGATCTGGTGTTGCGTGATATCGATCCGGTGCTGGTGGACCGGATCCGCCGCATTTCCGTCGCACGGGGCTGGACCCAGCACCAGACGGTCATGCATCTGCTCGAACAAGGCCTGTTCGCCAGCGAGTACGAAGTCACCGGCGGCCTGCAACACCCGGAAGTCGATGCGCTGGCCGAAGCCATTGCCGCGCTCAAGGCACTGCCGGCGGGCAACACCCCCTGATAGCAGTTTAACTACGCTTTTTTCTGCGAGCGCTGAGTGCGGGGACACCGTCCAGGCGCGCCGGCCAGATGCTGTTTGCTCGGATCTGCATCAGCAGCAAGCGGTGCGACTGCATATCTTCCATCTGTGGCTAGTGCTGTCGCGCCATAGCTATCCAGCTAGAGGTTCGACGAGTAGACCGGTATCGCGCCCAGCTGCTTCCGCTCACGACGCCAATTCCGGCTGCACGGCCTCAGGCCGGATAAATCGCCCCCAGCAGCCGCGGCCCCGCCGCACCAGTCACCGATGGCAGATTGGCCGGCCGTCCGGCCAGGAGCTCGGCGGCCAGCCAGGCAAAGCCCATCGCCTCCAGGTAATCCGGATCCAGCCCATGGCGCGCGCTGGACTCCACCACCACGCCAGGCAGGCGCGCGGCCAACCGCGCCAGCAGCACCGGGTTGCGCACGCCGCCGCCGCAGACCAGTACGCGGCGCGTTGTCGGCTGGTGGCGCAGCAACGCATCGGCCACCGTGGCCGCCGTCAATTCCAGCAAGGTGGCCTGCACATCGGCCGGGCGCAGCGTCGCGGTGCCCATGGCCTGCAGTGCCCACGCCAGGTGAAATTGCTCACGGCCGGTGCTCTTGGGCGGCGGCAGTGCGAACCACGGGTCGGCCAACAGCGCGTGTAGCAACGCTGCATCTACCTTGCCGCTGGCTGCAAACGCGCCGTCGGCGTCGAACGGCGTGCCTCGGTGCTGCTGGCACCAGCTATCGAGCAAGGCATTGGCCGGGCCGGTGTCAAAGCCCAGCACCGCGCCGTCGCGCGGGATCAGCGTCAGGTTGCCGATGCCGCCCAGGTTGAGCACCGCACGGTCTTCGTCGCTGGCACCCAGCATCGCCAGGTGGAAGGCCGGCATCAGCGGCGCGCCCTGGCCGCCGGCCGCCACATCGCGCCGGCGGAAATCGGCCGCCGTGGTAATGCCGGTGTGTTCGGCGATCCGGCTGGCGTCGCCGATCTGCCAGGTAAAGGCCGGGTCGGCCTGTGGCCGGTGGCGGATGGTCTGCCCGTGCGAGCCAATCGCACGGATCTGCTCGCGCGCCACGCCGGCCTCGGCAATCAGCTGATTGGCCGCGTCTGCAAAGGCCAGCCCGACCTGCGCGTCCAGACGGCCCAAGCGGTCGATCGCCATCTGCTCGGCGCCCTGGCCGAGCGCGACCAACGCTTCGCGCAACTGTGGTTCCCAGCCCACCGTGATCCCAGCGACCAGTTCGCAGCGGCGGTGGCTGGCGTCGTCGAAGCGCACCAACGCCGCATCGATGCCGTCGGCACTGGTGCCTGACATCAAGCCGAGATAGAGCGGGGAGTGCGTGTGTGTCGGAGCAGACATGCCGGAGCCAGATACGGAGCGGTCAGGCAGCTTGTGCAGCGAGGGCAGGGCCGTCAACCGGGTGTTGGTCGAAGCGCGGTGGTTCGGGTCTGGAGGCCAGGTGTCGGCCGCAGTGCACCACCGTCTGCGCCTGGGCAGCCGCGCTCGCGGGAGCTAAAGCGCGCCGCAAGCGCTGATCAATCGGTCACCAGGGCAGGCCGCCCTCAGCTGCGCGGCTTGCCCTTGGCAGGCTTGCCGGCGTCGGCGTAGATCAGTTTTTCCATGCCTTCGATACGTGCCATCGCCGGCGCGGTCTGCGCGCGGAAGGCTGCGAGCTCCGCGCCCTGCAGCGGCTCCGGTGGCGGCATCGTCACCGACATCGGGTTGCGCTGCTGCCCGCCAACGCGGAATTCATAATGCAGATGCGGCCCGGTCGCCAAGCCGGTCATGCCGACATACCCGATCACCGTACCCTGGTTGATGCGCTGGCCGGCCTTGACCTTGCCAAACCGCGACATATGGCCGTACAGCGTGCTGTAGTTCTTGCCGTGGTCCAGGATCACCACGTTGCCGTAGCCGCGCTGGGTGCCCACGAACACCACCCGTGCATCGCCCGCCGCCATGATCGGCGTACCGGAAGCGGCCGCGTAGTCCACGCCCTTGTGCATGCGCATCGTGCCCAGTACCGGGTGCTTGCGTGCGCCAAAGGTCGAGCTGATCCGGCTATAGGCCACCGGCATGCGGATGAAGCTCTTCTTCAGCGGGCGCCCGGTGATGTCGAAATATTCCGCCGGCTTGCCCGCGCGCTCGAAGCGGAAGCCGGTATAGGTCTTGCCGCCGGTGGTGAAGGTGGCCGCCAGGATGTCGCCGGTGCTGATCCGCTCGCCTTCGCGCCAGGTCTCGTCCATCACCACGCTGAAGCGGTCGCCAGGCTGCAGATCCTTATCGAAGTCGATGTCGTACTTGAAGATATCGTCGGTCATCACCGCGACCGCCGCCGGGGAGAGCCCGGATTTGCTGGCCGAGGCATACAGCGAGCTGGTGATCTCGCCGCTGGCCACCACCGTGCGGGTGCTGGTCGCCCGCTCGGTGACGTTCTCGCGCACGCTGTCGCCCAGCAGGCGCAGCTCCACCCGGTGACTGTCGTCGCGATCGAAGCGCAGCGCCCGCAACTCACCGGGGGTGGGCATGTCGAAGGCGATTTCCGTGCCGGGGCGCAGCTTGGTCAGCGCCTCCTTGGTCCCCGGATGCGCCAGCACCTGGTACATCACCGTTGTCGGAATGCCCAACTCCCCGAACAGGGTGCTCAGCGTCTGCCCGGACTTAACCTTGAGGATCTCCCAATCGGTGCCCGGCCCCAGTGCCTTGCGGCTGGGTACCAGCGGCGGCAGCGGCAGTGCCAAGGTGGCATGGCTGGAAAGCGGCGCATCGATGGCATTGGAAAAGCCCGGCACGATCGTCGCCACCATCGCGCCGATCGTCGCGAACAGGCTGGCATGGATCCAGTGGCGGCGCGTCCAGCGGTCATTGAACGCCGCCGGCAGGTGTTCCTTGAGCTTGCGATGCAGTGCAGTGTCGTGGAGGACGTGGAGGCGTTCTTGGAAGCGCCGCTTGCGTGCACGGCCCTGCTCTGAGTTCTGCATCGTTGGAAGTCTCCGGGACGGCTCGAAGTGCGAGCCCAAACGCCGGTACCATAGACAGCGATCAACAGCGCGTCAAACCATTGAGCCTGTTCATTATTTTCACTTGGCGCGGTATTAACCTGCGTTTAACTTAATTCATGTTGTTGACGGCGAACGCCGCTGGAGTCTGTGGTTGGCCACTATCGATGAATCCCTTGCGCTCATTGGCCGCGGTGCCGAGGAGATCCTCAAGCTTGAGCAGCTCGAAGCGCGCCTGACCTCCGGTGTGCCGTTGCGGGTGAAGGCTGGCTTTGATCCCACCGCGCCGGATCTGCACCTCGGCCACACCGTGTTGCTCAACAAGATGCGCCAGTTCCAGGAGCTGGGGCACCAGGTGATTTTCCTGATCGGCGACTTCACCGGAATGATCGGCGACCCGAGCGGCAAGAACGTCACCCGCAAGCCGCTCAGCCGTGAGGACGTGCTCGCCAATGCACGGACCTATGAAGAGCAGGTCTTCAAGATCCTGGATCGCACGCGGACCGAGGTGCGCTTCAATTCCGAATGGTTCGGCCAGATGAGTGCGGCGGACATGATCAAGCTGTCCGCCCAGCACACCGTGGCGCGCATGCTCGAACGTGACGACTTCGCCAAGCGCTTTGCCGGCCAGCAGCCGATCGCCATCCACGAATTTCTGTATCCGCTGGTGCAGGGCTATGACTCGGTGGCCCTCAAGGCGGACGTCGAGCTCGGCGGCACCGACCAGACATTCAACCTGCTGATGGGGCGCGGTCTGCAGGAGCACTACGGTCAGGCGCCGCAGGTCGTGCTGACCATGCCACTGCTGGAAGGCCTGGACGGCGTCGCCAAGATGTCCAAATCCCTGGGCAACTACATCGGCATCAACGAACCGGCCATCGACATCGTCACCAAGACCATGAAGATCGGCGATACGCTGACCTGGCGCTGGATCGACTTGCTCTCCTTCGACATCAGCGTTGCCGAGGCTGCCCGTTTTAAAGAAGATGTCGCCGCCGGCAACCTGCATCCGCGCGACGTCAAACTGCGCCTGGCGCGCGAGCTGGCGACCCGGTTCCACGATGCAGCCACTGCCGAGCAGGCCATCGCCGGCTGGCATGCCGTAGTGACCGGGCAGGGCGACACCAGCGTGTTGCCGCTCCAGCAGGTCAGCGTTCCCGCAGAAGGCCTGCGGATCGCTAGTTTGCTCACTGCGGCCGGGCTGACACCCAGCAACTCCGAAGCCACCCGCAAGCTCAAGGAGCGGGCAGTCAAGATCGACGGCGAAGTGGTCGACGACCTCGCTCGCCAGTTCGGCCCCGGCTTTGAGGGCGTCATCCAGGTGGGCAAGCGCAACTTTGCCCGCGTTGCGTTGGTAACCAGCTGAGTTGCCTGGGTCGAACAGGGATGATGCAGGCAACTGATCTGTGCCGCTCGCGGCTATCTATATAGAGCGTCGTCAGCGCCTCAGCGTTTGATGAGCTAATTGATCAAATCGGCAGTCTCTATAGATAGGAAACGTGCGTCAGGCGGCTAGCAACGTGCGCCCGCGCACGCTTCCGAACTCGCGGCAAGGATCAGTGAAATTTTTTTTTACAAACCCCTTCCCAAATGCGTTTGACCGGCCCATAATTCGCCTCCCCCGACGCAACGGCCCCGCAGACGCGGAACCAGCGCAAAGGGCTCGAAAACAGCCTGAAATTAGGGTGTTGACGAAACGGAAAAGCCGGCTATGATGTGCGGCTCGCTACACGGAAAGCCGCTACGGCGGATTGAGGTGTAGCGGCGGCAACGTCCTCTTCACGAGGGGTTGACGAGGATGAAAAGCCTGCTAATATGGCCGGCTCGCTTCGCAGAAAACCCTCGGGTCGAAACGAAGCAGCGTCAACCACCTCGGAAACAAGGTGTTGACGGCAAGAAAAAGCCCGCTATAATGGGCGGCTCGCTTCGACGGAAACGACGAAGCTGACGGGAACGGCGCTGAGGCCACTTCCCAATGTTCTTTGACAGTGTGCGCAGGTAATTTGTGCGGACGCCTGCAGGAAGGATGATTGTCCATCTTGCAGACGTTTAATCAAAAAGCAACATATTAATTGCTTTGCAAGCGATAAGTTGTCAGTGGTTGAACTTCTGCAGCTAAAGTATTTGTCTTCGGACATGTAATTTTAAGTGAAGAGTTTGATCCTGGCTCAGAGTGAACGCTGGCGGCAGGCCTAACACATGCAAGTCGAACGGCAGCACAGTAAGAGCTTGCTCTTATGGGTGGCGAGTGGCGGACGGGTGAGGAATACATCGGAATCTACTCTTTCGTGGGGGATAACGTAGGGAAACTTACGCTAATACCGCATACGACCTACGGGTGAAAGCGGAGGACCTTCGGGCTTCGCGCGATTGAATGAGCCGATGTCGGATTAGCTAGTTGGCGGGGTAAAGGCCCACCAAGGCGACGATCCGTAGCTGGTCTGAGAGGATGATCAGCCACACTGGAACTGAGACACGGTCCAGACTCCTACGGGAGGCAGCAGTGGGGAATATTGGACAATGGGCGCAAGCCTGATCCAGCCATGCCGCGTGGGTGAAGAAGGCCTTCGGGTTGTAAAGCCCTTTTGTTGGGAAAGAAAAGCAGTCGGTTAATACCCGATTGTTCTGACGGTACCCAAAGAATAAGCACCGGCTAACTTCGTGCCAGCAGCCGCGGTAATACGAAGGGTGCAAGCGTTACTCGGAATTACTGGGCGTAAAGCGTGCGTAGGTGGTGGTTTAAGTCTGTTGTGAAAGCCCTGGGCTCAACCTGGGAATTGCAGTGGATACTGGGTCACTAGAGTGTGGTAGAGGGTAGCGGAATTCCCGGTGTAGCAGTGAAATGCGTAGAGATCGGGAGGAACATCCGTGGCGAAGGCGGCTACCTGGACCAACACTGACACTGAGGCACGAAAGCGTGGGGAGCAAACAGGATTAGATACCCTGGTAGTCCACGCCCTAAACGATGCGAACTGGATGTTGGGTGCAATTTGGCACGCAGTATCGAAGCTAACGCGTTAAGTTCGCCGCCTGGGGAGTACGGTCGCAAGACTGAAACTCAAAGGAATTGACGGGGGCCCGCACAAGCGGTGGAGTATGTGGTTTAATTCGATGCAACGCGAAGAACCTTACCTGGTCTTGACATCCACGGAACTTTCCAGAGATGGATTGGTGCCTTCGGGAACCGTGAGACAGGTGCTGCATGGCTGTCGTCAGCTCGTGTCGTGAGATGTTGGGTTAAGTCCCGCAACGAGCGCAACCCTTGTCCTTAGTTGCCAGCACGTAATGGTGGGAACTCTAAGGAGACCGCCGGTGACAAACCGGAGGAAGGTGGGGATGACGTCAAGTCATCATGGCCCTTACGACCAGGGCTACACACGTACTACAATGGTAGGGACAGAGGGCTGCAAACCCGCGAGGGTAAGCCAATCCCAGAAACCCTATCTCAGTCCGGATTGGAGTCTGCAACTCGACTCCATGAAGTCGGAATCGCTAGTAATCGCAGATCAGCATTGCTGCGGTGAATACGTTCCCGGGCCTTGTACACACCGCCCGTCACACCATGGGAGTTTGTTGCACCAGAAGCAGGTAGCTTAACCTTCGGGAGGGCGCTTGCCACGGTGTGGCCGATGACTGGGGTGAAGTCGTAACAAGGTAGCCGTATCGGAAGGTGCGGCTGGATCACCTCCTTTTGAGCATGACGTTATTCGTCCTGTCGGGCGTCCTCACAAATTACCTGCATTCAGAGATTCATACCGGCACAGGTCGGTATGCGAAGTCCCTTTTGGGGCCTTAGCTCAGCTGGGAGAGCACCTGCTTTGCAAGCAGGGGGTCGTCGGTTCGATCCCGACAGGCTCCACCATATTGAGTGAAAAGACTTCGGGTCTGTAGCTCAGGTGGTTAGAGCGCACCCCTGATAAGGGTGAGGTCGGTAGTTCGAGTCTACCCAGACCCACCACTCTGAATGTAGTGCACACTTAAGAATTTATATGGATCAGCGTTGAGGCTGAGACATGTTCTTTTATAACTTGTGACGTAGCGAGCGTTTGAGATATCTATCTAAACGTGTCGTTGAGGCTAAGGCGGGGACTTCGAGTCCCTAAATAATTGAGTCGTATGTTCGCGTTGGTGGCTTTGTACCCCACACAACACGGCATGTAACTCCGAGGCAACTTGGGGTTATATGGTCAAGCGAATAAGCGCACACGGTGGATGCCTAGGCGGTCAGAGGCGATGAAGGACGTGGTAGCCTGCGAAAAGTGTCGGGGAGCTGGCAACAAGCTTTGATCCGGCAATATCCGAATGGGGAAACCCACTGCTTCGGCAGTATCTTGCAGTGAATTCATAGCTGCTTGAAGCGAACCCGGTGAACTGAAATATCTAAGTAACCGGAGGAAAAGAAATCAACCGAGATTCCCTGAGTAGTGACGAGCGAACGGGGAACAGCCCTTAAGCTGGAATGGCTTTAGAAAAACAATCTGGAAAGATTGGCCATAGAAGGTGATAGCCCTGTATTTAAAAGGGCCACTCCAGTGAAGACGAGTAGGGCGGGGCACGTGAAACCCTGTCTGAATATGGGGGGACCATCCTCCAAGGCTAAATACTCCTGACCGACCGATAGTGAACCAGTACCGTGAGGGAAAGGCGAAAAGAACCCCGGAGAGGGGAGTGAAATAGATCCTGAAACCGTGTGCGTACAAGCAGTAGGAGCTCGCAAGAGTGACTGCGTACCTTTTGTATAATGGGTCAGCGACTTACTGTTCGTGGCAAGCTTAACCGTATAGGGGAGGCGAAGGGAAACCGAGTCTGATAAGGGCGCATAGTCGCGGGCAGTAGACCCGAAACCGGGTGATCTAGTCATGGCCAGGGTGAAGGTGCCGTAACAGGTACTGGAGGCCCGAACCCACGTCTGTTGCAAAAGACGGGGATGAGCTGTGATTAGGAGTGAAAAGCTAATCGAACCCGGAGATAGCTGGTTCTCCTCGAAAGCTATTTAGGTAGCGCCTCGGACGAATACTACTGGGGGTAGAGCACTGTTATGGCTAGGGGGTCATCGCGACTTACCAAACCATTGCAAACTCCGAATACCAGTACGTACTATCCGGGAGACACACGGCGGGTGCTAACGTCCGTCGTGAAAAGGGAAACAACCCAGACCCACAGCTAAGGTCCCAAATTCACTGCTAAGTGGAAAACGATGTGGAAAGGCATAGACAGCCAGGAGGTTGGCTTAGAAGCAGCCACCCTTTAAAGAAAGCGTAATAGCTCACTGGTCGAGTCGGTCTGCGCGGAAGATTTAACGGGGCTAAGCAGTGAACCGAAGCTTGGGGTGCGTAAAACTTCGGTTTTATGCGCGGTAGAGGAGCGTTCCGTAAGCCTGCGAAGGTGGATTGAGAAGTCTGCTGGAGGTATCGGAAGTGCGAATGCTGACATGAGTAACGATAATGCGGGTGAAAAGCCCGCACGCCGAAAGCCCAAGGTTTCCTTGCGCAACGTTAATCGACGCAGGGTTAGTCGGTCCCTAAGGCGAGGGCGAAAGCCGTAGTCGATGGGAAGCAGGTTAATATTCCTGCACCTCGCGTGAGTGCGATGGAGGGACGGAGAAGGTTAGGTGTACCGGGCGTTGGTTGTCCCGGGGAAAGGCGGTAGGTTTGGATCTTTGGCAAATCCGGGATCCTTTAAGACCGAGCACCGAGACGAGCCTTTATGGCGAAGTCACTGATACCACGCTTCCAGGAAAAGCTCCTAAGCTTCAGCTCACGAAGACCGTACCGTAAACCGACACAGGTGGGTAGGATGAGAATTCTCAGGCGCTTGAGAGAACTCGGGTGAAGGAACTAGGCAACATGGCACCGTAACTTCGGGAGAAGGTGCACCCTTTTTGGTGGCTCATGCGAGCTATAGCTGAAGAGGGTCGCAGAAACCAGGCCGCTGCGACTGTTTATCAAAAACACAGCACTCTGCAAACACGAAAGTGGACGTATAGGGTGTGACGCCTGCCCGGTGCTGGAAGGTTAATTGATGGGGTCAGCCGCAAGGCGAAGCTCTTGATCGAAGCCCCAGTAAACGGCGGCCGTAACTATAACGGTCCTAAGGTAGCGAAATTCCTTGTCGGGTAAGTTCCGACCTGCACGAATGGCGTAACGACAGCGGCGCTGTCTCCACCCGAGACTCAGTGAAATTGAAATCGCTGTGAAGATGCAGCGTTCCCGTGGCAAGACGGAAAGACCCCGTGAACCTTTACTATAGCTTTACACTGAACGTTGAGTTCGTCTGTGTAGGATAGGTGGGAGGCTATGAAACTGTGGCGCTAGCTGCAGTGGAGCCAACCTTGAAATACCACCCTGTCGTGCTTGACGTTCTAACCTAGATCCGTTATCCGGATCAGGGACCGTGTATGGTGGGTAGTTTGACTGGGGCGGTCTCCTCCTAAAGAGTAACGGAGGAGCACGAAGGTACGCTCAGCGCGGTCGGACATCGCGCACTGTGTGCAAAGGCATAAGCGTGCTTGACTGCAAGATCGACGGATCAAGCAGGTACGAAAGTAGGTCTTAGTGATCCGGTGGTTCTGTATGGAAGGGCCATCGCTCAACGGATAAAAGGTACTCCGGGGATAACAGGCTGATACCGCCCAAGAGTTCATATCGACGGCGGTGTTTGGCACCTCGATGTCGGCTCATCACATCCTGGGGCTGTAGTCGGTCCCAAGGGTATGGCTGTTCGCCATTTAAAGTGGTACGCGAGCTGGGTTCAGAACGTCGTGAGACAGTTCGGTCCCTATCTGCCATGGGCGTTGGAAGTTTGAGAGGGGCTGCTCCTAGTACGAGAGGACCGGAGTGGACGAACCTCTGGTGTTCCGGTTGTCACGCCAGTGGCATTGCCGGGTAGCTATGTTCGGAAGCGATAACCGCTGAAAGCATCTAAGCGGGAAGCGCGCCTCAAGATGAGACTTCCCGGGGCACAAGCCCCCTAAAGGAACCATATAGACTATGTGGTTGATAGGTCAGGTGTGTAAGTACAGCAATGTATTGAGCTAACTGATACTAATGATCCGTGCGGCTTGACCATATAACCTCAAGTTGCCTTGGTCCCAACGAACGTTGGTAGATCCCCAAACGCAAGCTACGTCACAAGTTAACTATGCGAGACTGGGCGCCTTAATCCGTTTCTTGGATGGCGACGCTCCAACCGTCTCCCTGGTGAAATTAGCGCTGTGGAACCACCCGATCCCATCCCGAACTCGGAAGTGAAACGCAGCTGCGCCGATGGTAGTGTGGCTCAAGCCATGCGAGAGTAGGTCATCGCCAGGGGCTTTACCCGAAACCCTCAGTCCAACAGGACTGAGGGTTTCTTTTTGCCTGCAATTTGACCAAAGACATATCCATGGGCGAGAAGATGACCGCAGCTGGACGCGCTCGGTCCTAGCGCTTTAATGCTGACTCGGCTTGGACACGTTTGCTTTAGGTGTTGGTCTTGGTATTGGTGCGCAGCGTCCAGCGACAGAATGCATGTGGTGAGGCCGCGTGGATCGACCGTTTCTTAGTCCGCTTAGCTGATCAGCCCGGCGTTATGCGTAGGCACTATGCGTAAAACATTGGCCTCTTCGGCACGGGGTAATAGGCATTTACTGACATGCCGCTAGTCACATGCGATGTCTGAGCACATTCCTGATATGACTCTCTTCTGTTGCGTTGCCTCAAGGAAGAGCCGTGGAACGTATAGCTATGAGGTAGCCTCTAGCCTTTCTTAAAGAGCGATGTCGTAAGCGGTGGAGCAAAGGCTCAGGCCAGCGCGAGGCGATACACCCGTAGTAGGTTGGGGCTCATGTAAGTGTTCAAAGACGACACCGTTTGTAAGTTTAGTCGGCGCGTCCACTTGCTGGTCAGTCGTCCAGCACCACTGCCGACAAGCCTACAAGCCTACAAGCCTACAAGCCCTATTGAAGTGTTGTCGTATTACTAGCCACCAATGAAGTCGTTATCCAGCATCAGTACTGGCGATCAGCGAGGCGCTGGCCTAGGTGGATGTAGTCACCCGAATGCGCGCTCGGCCTATGCGATAGCCAGTGGTCTAGATGGTTGAGTTAGCAAAAAGTGACGCTACTTGGCTACTTGGTACGGCGCAGATTCGCTAGATGCAGTGCTGTCCCGGAAGCTGCTTAGATCCCGCGGGTAGGTAGCCAATTGCGTTGCATCGCGGTGTCTGGTGCACTGCTGAGCCACATTAAATTTTGAATCATGTGCTCAGGCATCGGTTGCGCATAGGTCCACGGCCGTTTCGCGCTCGGCGGAGCCTATCCGTTGCGCCAAAAGAAAACCCCGCTTCTGCGGGGTTTTCTTGTTTCAAGCGCTCAATTCAACGAGCGTAAATCTGCAGTCGAACTTTCTGCGCTCTAGTGATGCGATAACAATTGGGGCTTTCCCAGTAGTTACGGATGTCATGGAACTCGTACTTCTTTACATCTAGGTTCCTGCAAGGATCGTTCGGGAGCGTTGCCTTGCCACGCCCACGGACTAATCGCAGAGCTAGCTACCAAGATGCGGCACTACCGGCCTCAGTCACCCAAGGTCAGCAGCGAAGCATTGCCGCCGGCTGCGGTGGTGTTCACGGTGACGACCTTTTCGGTGGCAAAGCGCAGCAGGTAGTGAGGACCGCCGGCCTTCGGGCCGGTGCCTGACAATCCCTGGCCACCGAACGGCTGCACGCCGACCACAGCGCCGATCTGGTTGCGATTGACGTAGACATTGCCTACGGCCACGCGCGAGGTGATGCGATCGATGGTCTCATCGATCCGCGAATGCACGCCCAGGGTGAGGCCATAGCCGGTGGCGTTGATCTGATCGATGACCGAATCCAGCTGGTCGGCTTTCCAGCGAATGATGTGCAGCACGGGGCCGAAAATCTCACGCTGCAGCTGCGCCAGGGACTTCAATTCGTAGGCACGTGGAGCAAAGAAGCTGCCATGTGCCGTGGCGCTGTCCAGCGTGGTCGTGCCGATCAGGCGTGCTTCGCTGTCCATGCGGCTCGCGTGTTCTTCCAGGATCTTCAGGGCATCGGCGTCGATTACGGGACCAACGTCGGTGGAGAGCAGGGCCGGGTCGCCGATTTTCAGCTCGCCCATCGCGCCGGCGAGCATGGTCATGACCTTGTCGGCGATGTCGTCCTGTACGAACAGCACGCGGGCGGCCGAGCAGCGCTGACCAGCAGAGATGAAGGCGCTGGAGATGGCGTCCTTGACTACGGCTTCCGGGAGCGAGGACGAATCGGCGATGAAGGCATTCTGGCCGCCGGTCTCGGCGATCAGTACGCCAATCGCGGCGTCACGCGCGGCGAGCGTGCGATTGATGATGCGGGCGGTATCGGTGGAGCCGGTGAAGGCGACGCCGGCAACGCGGGGGTCGTTGGTCAACGCGGCGCCGACCGTGGCGCCATCGCCGGGCAGGAACTGCACAGCGGCTTCCGGCACGCCGGCTTCATGCAACAGTTTGACCGCCGCAAAGCCCACCAGGTTGGTCTGCTCGGCCGGCTTGGCGATGACGGTATTGCCTGCCGCCAGCGCCGCAGCCACTTGGCCCAGGAAGATCGCCAGCGGGAAGTTCCAGGGGCTGATGCAGACGAACACGCCGCGGCCATGCAGTTGCAGCTCGTTGGATTCGCCGGTGGGGCCCGGCAGGCGCTCAGGCGCACCAAACTGCGCACGCGCCTGGGCAGCGTAATAGCGCAGGAAGTCCACGGCTTCGCGTACCTCGGCCACGGCGTCCGGCAGGGTCTTGCCTGCTTCCTTGACGCAGATCGCCATGAACTCCGGCATGCGGGCCTCGAGCAGGTCTGCGGCGTGTTCGAGGATGGTGGCGCGGCTGGCGGCGGGCGTGCGATTCCAGGCTGGCTGAGCGGCGGCGGCAGACGCCAATGCCTTCTGCACGGTGGCTGGGTCCGCGGGCTGCCAGTGACCGACTGTCTCGCGGCGGTCGGCCGGGTTGAACACGGCCTCGCTTGGCGTGGTGATCACGGCACCCGGCACCAGCGGCGCGGCCTTCCACGGCTTGATTGCGGCGGTGAGTTGGTCGGCCAGCTGCCGCAGATCGTTATCGTTGGCGAGGTTGGCGCCCATGGAATTCTTCCTGTTCTGGTTCTGGCTGCGCAGCAGGTCGGCCGGCAGCGGGATCTTGGGGTGCGGGATGGACGCAAACGAGGACACCGCCTCGACCGGATCGCGGATCAGGTCTTCGATGGCGACGTCTTCGTCGGTGATGCGATTGACGAAGCTGGAGTTGGCGCCGTTTTCCAGTAAGCGACGGACCAGGTACGGCAACAGGTCTTCGTGCGAGCCGACCGGCGCATACACCCGGCACGGCAATCCCAGCCGATCGGCCGGAATCACCTCGGCATACAGGTCATCGCCCATGCCGTGCAGTTTCTGGTGCTCGTAGGTCTTTCCTGCCGAGATCGCGCGCACCGCAGCGATGGTCTGTGCGTTGTGGGTGGCGAACATCGGGTACAGCGCGTCGCTGTGCGCGAACATGCGGCGTGCGCAGGCCAGATAGGACACGTCGGTGTTCTGCTTGCGGGTAAACACCGGATACCCGGGGTGGCCGTCGATCTGCGCACGCTTGATCTCAGCGTCCCAATACGCGCCCTTGACCAGACGCACCGGAATGCGGCGGCCAACGCGACGCGCCAGATCGGCAAGGAAATCGATCGTGTAGGGCGTGCGCTTCTGATACGCCTGCACTGCGAGCCCGTAGCCCTCCCAACCATCCAGCGATGGATCGGAGAACGTGGCTTCGATGATGTCCAGCGACAGCTCCAGGCGGTCGGCCTCTTCGGCATCGACGGTGTAGCCGATGCCGTAGGACTTGGCCAGTTGTGCCAGCTCCAGCACGCCGGGAACCAGCTCGGCCATCACGCGTGCGCGCTTGGCGTGTTCGTAGCGCGGATACAGCGCGGACAACTTGATCGAAATGCTGGGCGCGGCGAACACGTCTGTGCCCACGAAACTACCACTGCGGCCAATCGCGTGGATGGCATCGCGATACGCCTGCAGATAGCGCTGCGCATCCTTCATGGTGAGCGCGCCTTCGCCGAGCATGTCGAACGAATAGCGGTAATTGGCGTTGTCACCCTTGCGCGAACGCGCCAGCGCCTCGCCGATGGTGCGGCCCATGACGAACTGGTGGCCCATGATCTTCATCGCCTGGCGCACGGCCAAACGGATCACCGGCTCGCCGACGCGGCCGATCAGCCGTTTGAAGGCGCCCGGCACATCGGCGCGGGTAAGGTCGTTGAGCTGCACCAGCTTGCCGGTGAGCATCAAGCCCCAGGTGGATGCGTTGACCAGCACCGAATCACTGCCACCCACGTGCTTTTTCCAGTCCGCCTCGCCCAGCTTGTCGCGGATCAGCTTGTCGGCGGTGTCCTGGTCGGGAATGCGCAGCAAGGCTTCGGCCACGCACATCAGCAGCACGCCTTCTTCGCTGCCCAGATCGTATTGGCGCATGAAGGCTTCGATCGCGCCCTGATCCTGGGCACGTGCGCGCACCCGGGTGACCAGGTCGGCGGCCAGCGCCTGCACCTTGGCCTGCTCTGCGGCCGGCAGGCGCGCCTGCTCCAGCAATTCACGGACGTGCTCGGTTTCGTCCTTGAGCCAGGCAGCGGTGATGGCGGCACGCAAGGCGCCGGGCGCGGCGGGCAGTTCGGGCGCCAACAGCGGGCGCGCGAGGTGGGAAGAAGCAAACGTGTCTGGCTGGGCGTTCATACGTAGGGTGCCTGGGAATCCGCGCTCATTCTAGAGAGCCCGCCCGGCTGTGCACTTGTGTGGAAGCGGCAGCTTTTCTGCCGTTTTGTGCATGCCGTCGCGCAACGCCGTGATGACCCACGCGCGCGCCGCGATAAAACCCCAGCCGGCGGGAAGTGATTGATTTTTCGCACAGTTTTTAGCTGCAGTGCAGCATTGCTGATTCGCGCGAAACGCTTGCCGCATGCGTTCGCCCGGGACTACCATCGGGACATTCCCGCAGTCCGCTGCGTGTTGCCATGATCGAAGTACTGCCGTTGATGTCCGAAGGGGTTGGGACGCAGGTGCGGTTACGGCCTCCGCGGGCAATGAGTGCCAGGCAATTCATGCAGTTGTTTGCGGTGTTGGCGGGAACGATGTGGTTGTTTGCAGGCCTGGGGTGGTGGACCGGCAATGCGTTCGCGCCGGTGTTCGCCCTGTTGCACAGTGGTGTGGTGGCGCTGGCGCTGCGGCAGTTGTGGCGAAGCGGCGAGCGTGTAGAAGCGATCCGGGTGGGGGAAGCAGTAGTTGAAGTGTTTCCTTCCGGGCATGCGCCACCAGCGTTTCAGGCACATCCGCACTGGGTGCGGTTGCGCACGGAACGCGACGACAGGGTGTTGCTGGTGAGCAGCGGCAGGCAGATCGAGATCGGGAGCTTTCTCGGGCCGGCCGAACGTGTGGAACTGGCAGATACGCTGAAACGCTTGCTCGCGGCCGCCAATGGCCGTCACCGATGACGTAAGGGTCTAGGCAATGACGCAACGCAGCAGCTGGAACGCGACTTACATGAAATGTGGCTCGGCCGTGTTGGCGCTTGCAGGTGCGCCGTCTGCCTGGGCGCAATCAGCCGATCCCAAGGAATGGCAGCTCAACATGGGCCGTGGGGTCACCCAGACCGCGCGCATGGCCTATGAAGCCCACATGGTGGCGTTGTGGGTGTGCGTGGTCATCGGCGCGTTGGTGTTCGGCGCGATGGGCTATGCGATCTTCAAGTTCCGCAAATCCAAGGGCGCGGTGGCCGCGCAATTCAGTCACAACACCAAGGCAGAGGTGCTGTGGACGGTGATTCCGGTGCTGGTGCTGATCGCCATGGCATGGCCGGCGACCGCCAAACTGATTGCGATGTACGACACCCGCGAGTCGGAAATGACCGTCAAGGTCACCGGTTATCAGTGGATGTGGAAGTACGAATACCTGGGGCAGGGCGTCGAGTTCACCAGCCGTCTTGCGCGTGAATCCGATCGGATCCGCCAAAGTGGCGAGCGCCCTACCGCCGCGTCGCAGCCGCACTATCTGCTGGATGTAGACAACAGGCTGGTGTTGCCGGTCGATACCAAGATCCGCTTCGTGATCACCGCCGATGACGTGATTCACGCCTGGTGGGTGCCGGCGCTGGGCTGGAAGCAGGACGCCATTCCGGGAATCGTCAACGAAGCCTGGACCAATATCGAAAAGCCCGGCGTCTATCGCGGGCAATGCGCCGAGTTGTGCGGCAAGGACCATGGCTTCATGCCGATCGTGGTCGAAGCGCTGCCCAAGGCGGAATTCCAACGTTGGCTCGCATCGCGTCGTAGCGCGGCAGGCGTGCCGGCCGCAGCACCCGCTGCAACGCCGACAGCGCCTGCAGCACCTACAGCACCGGCGATGCCAGCGGACGCACCGGGGGCCGCCGCACCGTCAGCAGAGGCCACACAGGCGGCCGGCACAGCATCTGCCGCACCGTCCGCCGCTCTCTAATCGCACGCAACCGCATCGCTTCGCAGAGGTCGTTCCGTCATGGCGCACACCGCAGTCGATCACCACGGACACCACCAGCCCGGTTTCGTCGAGCGCTGGTTCTTCTCGACCAATCACAAGGATATCGGCACGCTGTATCTGCTGTTTTCCTTCGTCATGTTCATCATCGGTGCGGCGATGAGCGTGGTGATTCGCGCTGAATTGATGCAGCCCGGGTTGCAGTTCGTCAAACCCGAATTTTTTAACCAAATGACCACCGTGCACGCGCTGGTGATGATCTTCGGCGGGGTGATGCCGGCGTTCGTCGGTCTGGCCAACTGGATGATTCCGCTGCAGATCGGCGCGCCGGACATGGCGCTGCCGCGCATGAATAACTGGTCGTTCTGGTTGCTGCCGGCGGCGTTCACTTTGCTGCTGCTGACGCTGTTCCTGCCCGGCGGCGCGCCGGCCGCTGGTTGGACGCTGTATCCGCCGCTTTCGCTGCAAGGTGGTTACAACGTGGCTTTCAGCGTGTTTGCGATCCACGTGGCCGGGGTCAGTTCGATCATGGGCGCAATCAACATCATCGCTACCGTGCTCAATATGCGCGCACCCGGCATCGATCTGCTGAAGATGCCGATCTTCTGCTGGGCCTGGCTGATCACCGCCTTCTTGCTGATCGCGGTGATGCCGGTATTGGCCGGTGCGGTGACCATGCTGCTCACCGACAAGTTTTTCGGCACCAGTTTCTTCAATGCGGCCGGCGGCGGCGACCCGGTGATGTACCAGCACATCTTCTGGTTCTTCGGGCATCCCGAGGTCTACATCATGATCCTGCCGGCGTTCGGCGTGGTCAGCGAAATCATCCCCACCTTCAGCCGCAAGCCGTTGTTCGGTTACCAGGCGATGGTCTACGCAATCGCGGCGATCGCCTTCCTGAGTTTCATCGTGTGGGCGCACCACATGTTCACCGTGGGCATGCCGCTCGGTGGCGAAATCTACTTCATGTTCGCCACGATGCTGATCTCCATTCCGACCGGGGTGAAGGTGTTCAATTGGGTCAGCACGATGTGGAAGGGGTCGCTCACCTTCGAATCGCCGATGCTGTGGGCGGTGGCGTTCGTGATCCTCTTCAGCATCGGTGGTTTCTCGGGCCTGATGCTGGCGATCGTGCCGGCCGACTTCCAGTACCACGACACTTACTTTGTGGTGGCGCATTTCCATTACGTGCTGGTGACTGGCGCGGTGTTCGCACTGATTGCGGCGGTGTATTACTGGTGGCCCAAGTGGACCGGGCGCATGTACAACGAGGCCTGGGCCAAGTTCCATTTCTGGTGGACGATGATCTTCGTCAACCTGCTGTTCTTCCCGCAGCACTTCCTGGGCCTGGCCGGCATGCCGCGGCGTATTCCTGACTACAACGTGGTGTTTGCGGACTGGAATCTGATCAGTTCGATTGGCGCATTCGGCATGTTCGCCACCCCGTTCCTGATGGCCGGCATCTTGTTCGCCTCGTTGCGTAGTGGTGCCAAGGCTGACGCGCGTGCGTGGGAAGGGGCCAAGGGACTGGAGTGGACGGTCCCGTCGCCCGCTCCGGCGCATACCTTCACCGTGCCGCCTGTCATCAAGCCTGGAGATCTTGCGCATGAAGACATCGGTCACTGAGTCGACGCCGGCACCCGCGGTGGCACGCATGCTCTCCGCTGCCGAACGGCAAGCGCAACAGCGGCGCGCGGTGCGCCGTACCGCCATCACGGTGGGCATCATTGCGCTGCTGATCTATGCCGGCTTCATCGCCTCGGGAGTCATTGGCCGGTGAGTACGCGTCTGCCTACGCACACGCCTACTGCCGGCTTGTTCAAGTTGCTGGGCGTGGTGCTGGGTGTGTTTGTGCTGACGTTCTCGCTGGTGCCGCTGTATCGCATCGCCTGCGAAAAAGTATTCGGCATCCGCATGGAGCGTGCACCGGGTAGTGCCCGTGAAGGCGCGTCCAGCGCGGTGGCGGCCGGCAAGCGCACGGTGCGGGTGGAGTTCGATGCCGGCGTCAATTCGAAACTGCCGTGGACCTTCCATCCCGAGCAGATGACCATGGACGTGGTGCCCGGTGAACTCAACGAAGCGCAGTATTTCGCGCGCAATGACAGCGCACGGGCAGTAGTAGGCAGTGCAGTGCCTTCGGTGGCACCGTCGCGGGCGTCGGGCTACTTCAACAAGACCGAATGTTTTTGTTTTACCGCGCAGACGCTGCAGGCCGGCGAAACACGCGACATGCCGCTGCGCTTCATCGTGGACCCGGCGCTGCCGCCGGAAGTGACCACCATTACCTTGTCCTACACGTTCTATCGCAATGACACGCTGACCTCGGAACTGCAAAGCGGCGGCGCAGCCAGCGCCCCGCGTGCAGCGCCGTAATCGATCGCCCACTCATACCGACACGGAAGCAACGCCATGGCCGACCACAGTCCCAACGCCGACGCGTATTTCGTCCCGACCCAAAGCAAGTGGCCCTTTGTCGGCTCCATTGCGATGTTCGTGATGATGATCGGCGTGGCCAGCTGGCTCAACGACGCCGGATGGGGGCGCTGGACGTTCTTCGCCGGTGTGGCCATGTTGCTGGCGACGTTGTTCATGTGGTTTGGCGACGTGATTCGCGAGTCGAACGCCGGCCACTACAACCGCCAGGTGGACGGCTCGTTCCGCATGGGCATGGTGTGGTTTATTTTTTCCGAGGTGATGTTCTTCGGCGCCTTCTTCGGTGCGCTGTTCTACACGCGCGTGCTGACACTGCCCTGGCTGGGCGGCGAGGGCGATGGCGTGATGACCAACGAACTGCTGTGGAATGGGTATTCCGCAGCCTGGCCGACCAATGGCCCGGGCACCATCGGCGGGCAGTTCCAGACCATTCCGGCCTGGGGCTTGCCGCTGATCAACACGCTGATCCTGCTCAGCTCCGGCGTGACCTTGACCATTGCCCATCACGCATTGAAAGGCGGCCGACGCCGCGCGCTGTTGCTGTGGTTGGGGCTGACCGTGCTGTTGGGCTGCGTGTTCCTGTTCCTGCAGGCGGAGGAATACATCCACGCCTACACAGAACTCAATCTCACATTGGGCTCGGGCATCTACGGCTCGACCTTCTTCATGCTCACCGGCTTCCACGGCATGCATGTGCTGCTGGGCACGATCATGCTGGCGGTGATGTGGCTGCGCGCCGCAAAGGGCCACTTCAGCCGCGACAATCATTTCGCCTTCGAAGCCGCCGCCTGGTACTGGCACTTCGTCGACGTGGTGTGGCTGGCGCTGTTCCTGTTTGTGTATGTGCTTTGAGGGCGGGGAATAGAGAGTGGGGAATGGGGAATCGCACGAGCGGTCGCGCACTTGCTTTGCACGATTCCCAACTCCCGATTCTCGATTCCCGGCTCTTCAGCGCCCCACGCCATGCGGTTTGATCCAGCCGGTGTAAATGCCCAGGATCACCAGCGCGATCAATGCCACCGACAAGCCGATGCGCCAGGTCAATGCGTTGACCGTGCGCTTGGTCTGGCCGCGGTCGGTGAGCAGGTAGTAGAGCCCGGCGCCCAGGTTCCATAGGATGACGATCAGGAAGGCGACAATCAGCAGCGTCTTGAGCGAATCGTTCACAACAGCCCCGGTGGTCGTCGACGTGGTGCCGGCATTGCACGCCTTTTTGCGCCGATTGTCATGATGCGCAAGCACACGGGCGTGCTCGGCTGGTGTCTGGCATTGGCGGTGAGTGCCGGATTTGCCGCATTGGGGCAGTGGCAGCTGCAGCGCATGCATGCCAAGGAGCAGCTGCTGGAGCGTGCCGCCCATGTGCGGCAGACGCCAACAACCCTGGCACAGGCGCTGGCTGCGCCGCGGGAGCTGGCATGGGTCAGCGGGCGCGTGCGCTTTCTACCGCAGCAGGTGTTGTTGGACAACCAGTTGCAGGAAGGGCGCGCCGGTGTGCGCGTCTACCAGCTGGCCGCGCCGGAAGGCAGCGCTGCAACGGTGCTGGTGGATCTGGGCTGGTTACCCGTGCCTGCCACGCGGCAATTGCCGACCGTGACCGCCTTGCACGGCAGCCAGGCAGTGCAGGGGTTGTTGACTGCGCCACCGTCGGCCGGGCTTGCGGTTGGCGCGGCACTGGCCAGCACTGCCCAGCCACAGACCTGGCTGGCGGTTCGCCTGGAGCCGCAGGCGTTGCAGCAGGCCTTGCACAGGCGCGACATTTCGTCGCAGGTATTGCGCCTGGATCCTGCCGTTCCGGTTGGTTATGTGCGCGATCTGCAGTTACTGGTCAACACGCTTCCACCCGCGCGGCACTTGGGTTACGCGGTGCAATGGTTCGGCCTGGCGCTGGCCGTGCTGATCACCGCGGCGCTGTTGTCGTGGCGTGCGCGTCGCCGTCATCGACGCGGGCACTGACGCCCCCGGCATGAGAAAATCGCGGGCATGACCCCATCCACATCGGCCACGCCGCAGTCGGTCAATCGCGGCCGCAGGATGCTGATCGCCCTGGCGGTGCTGTTCTTCGGCTCGATGTTGCTGGCCGGCGTGCTGCGCTTCTCTGGCTGGCAACCGGCGGCGATGCGTAACCATGGCGAACTGCTTGCTCCGCCCGCGGACCTGCGCGCGTTGACGCCGCTGCGCGCGGACGGCAGCGCGTACGCATGGGCACCGGGCGAGCGCATGTGGCGGATCGCCCTGGCGCCGCCTGCCGGCTGCACGCAGCCGTGCGTGGCGCTGGCGGCCGAACTGGACAAGGTGTGGCAATTGCTCGGGCACCGCGCGGACAAGGTGGAAGTGCTGTGGATCGGCACGCCACCGGTCGGGCTACCGGCGATGCCGGCGTTACGCGTGCTGCGCGACGATGCGCGCCTGCGCCAGGCGTTGCCCCGTGCCAACGATGCCGCCGGCGTGCCGGTGTATGTGATCGACCCCAACGGCTTCGTGATCCTGCGCTACGCCCCGGGTTTCGACCCGGCCGGTCTGCGTGCGGATCTGGTCAAGCTGCTGAAACTGATGTGAGCCCGTTTCGATGAATCTGTTTGCGCCACCGGCGTTGTTCCGGCACTTCCACCGCATGGCCTGGCTGGCTGCCCTGTTCACGGCCAGCACGATCCTGTTCGGGTCGTTCGTGCGGCTGTCCGATGCCGGCATGAGCTGCCCGGACTGGCCCACCTGTTATGGCCGCGTCACCTGGCCGCAGACCAGCGACGAAGCCAATACGCACGTAGCCAGCAAGATCCGCCCGCTCGAGTCGAACAAGGCCTGGCGTGAGCAGGTGCACCGCTTCCTGGCTGGCGCGCTGGGCGTTGAAGTGCTGGTGCTGACGCTACTGGCGGCGCGTCGCCGGCGTGCCGGCATTGCGCAGGTGGTGTCCGCCGCGGCGCTGGTCGCGCTGTCGATCCCGCTGTACATGTCCGGCTGGCACGGGCTGGCGATGGGCGTGGCGGCCGCTGGCGAAGCCATCCTGCTGCTGGCGGCGCTGCGCTGGAGCAATATCGATCTGGCCCGCGCTGCCGTGCTGACGCTGGCGGTGGTGATCTTCCAGGCGCTGCTGGGCATGTGGACGGTGACCTTGCTGCTCAAACCCATCGTGGTGATGGGGCATCTGCTCGGCGGCATGCTGATGTTCTCGCTGCTGGTGTGGATGGCCTGGCGCGCGACACATCTACCGATCACGCTGGCCGACGCTTCGCGCCTGAAATGGCTGCTGCGTCTGGGCGTGGCGGTGCTGGGCCTGCAGATCGCGCTCGGCGGCTGGGTCAGTGCCAACTACGCGGCGCTGGCGTGTGGCGGTGGCAGCTGGTCTGCCGACAATTTTCCCAAGTGCGTGAGCCAGTGGTGGCCACCGCATGACTTCCGCGCAGGCTTCACGCTCTGGCGCGGGATCGGCGTGGACTACGAGGGCGGCGTGCTGGACGGCGCGGCGCGCATCGCCATCCAGATGGCACACCGCTTGTGGGCGATCGCCACCGCGCTGTATCTGTGGTGGCTGGCATGGCGTCTGTCGCGTTCGCCCGGCATGCGTGTGTGGGCCGGCGCGCTGGCGTTGCTGGTGGTGGTGCAGGTGACGCTGGGCATGCTCAACGTGAAGCTGGCGCTGCCGCTGGAAGTGTCGGTGCTGCACAACGGTGGCGCGGTCGCGTTGCTGTTCGTGCTGGTCTCGCTGTTGGCGCGGCTGCGCGCGCCGGAGTGATGATGGCTGTCAGCGCACGCGACTATTGGGACCTGACCAAGCCGAAGGTGGTGGCACTGATCGTGTTCACCGCGCTGGTCGGCATGTTCCTGGCCATTCCCGGCATGCCGACCTGGCTACAGGTACGCACCGGCGCGCTCGGCTTTTTGGGTATCTGGCTGGCGGCATCGGCGGCGGCGGCCATCAATCAGTTACTCGACGCCAAGATCGACGCGCAGATGGCCCGCACCTCCTGGCGCCCGTTGGTGGTGGGCAAGGTACGGCCCGCGCAGGTGCTGGCCTTCGCCAGCGTGTTGATCGTGATCTCGATGACCATCCTGGTGGTCTGGGTGAACGTCATCACCGCCGTGCTCACCTTTGCCTCGCTGATCGGCTATGCGGTGATCTACACCGTGTATCTCAAGCGCGCGACCTCGCAGAACATCGTGATCGGTGGGCTGGCCGGTGCCACGCCGCCGATGCTGGGCTGGGCGGCAGTGACCGGTTTGCCCACCAGCGCCGACTGGATCAATGCCTCGCTGCTGGTGTTGATCATCTTCATCTGGACCCCGCCGCATTTCTGGGCCCTGGCCATCTTTCGGCGTGCCGATTACGCCAAGGCGGCGATCCCGATGTTGCCGGTGACCCATGGCGTGCCGCATACGCGCAAGCAGATCCTGGTGTACACCGTGCTGCTGGCCATCGTGACGCTGCTGCCGGTGGCCGTGGGCATGAGCGGGGTGTTCTACCTCGGCGGTGCGGTGGTGCTCAACGCGGTGTTTCTCTGGTACGCGTGGCGCATGCTCGACCCGCCGGACGAACTGTTTTCGATGAAGATGTTCGGCTACTCCGTGGTCTATCTGATGGCGTTGTTCGCGTTCTTGATGGTGGATCATCTGCTGCTGCCGTGGGTGCGCTAGCCGCGACCGTTGCGACGGCTCAACTCAGCCAGCTGGTGCACTCGCTGGTGTTCTTGCCGCCGCAGCTGGCCTGCATTTTCTGCCGCAATCGCGCCAGCACTGCAGTGCCTTCCTGCTGATGCTGCTTGCTCCAGGTCTTCAGCGCGCTCCCAAGCCGGGCAAAGCGCTTACGGCTGCGCTGGCGGTCGGCATCCGATTGTGCTGCCAGCGCGCCGATCGCCTGGGTGGCTACCGCTTCGATGGCGGCACTGTCCTCGGGGCTGAGCCGGATCAGCCCATCTGCATACCGCGCGCCCGACTGCGCGCGCGCGACGGGGCTGCTGGCAGTGGTGTAGTTCTTCTTGAGCCAGGACAACGCGGTCTTGCGATCGCCGCGTTCTTCGGCGAGCTGGGAGAGGCGTGGCATGTAGTAATACGGGGTCTTGCTGCGTCCGACTTCGGCCAGCAGCAATTGCTCGGCGCCGCTGCTGTCGCCCACCTCGCTCAGCAACGCGGCTGCGCTGTCGGTGATGGATTGATGCTCCTCGGCGGTCCTGGCTGCAGCCACTATCGTCTGCACACGCTGATGCACCGTCTCCACGACCGCCGCCGGTAGCGGTGGTTGCGGTTCCTTCGGCGCGGTCTCGGTCGGCTGTCCCTGGGCGAGGCGCGCGAGCTCGATTTTCGCAAAGGCGGTTTCCAGCCGGTCGTTGATCGGCACGCCGGGATCTGCATAGACCGCGTCCAATGCTTGATCCAGCTTGGCCGACAAGCTGGCACGTTGGCCGGCATCGGTGCTGCCCGCCTTGACCAGCCATGCGGGCACGTAATTCAGCGTGCTCAGATTGGCTCGCACTTCGGCCGGATCGGCCAGAATCGCTTCCAGCACGGCGCGATTGGCAGGACTGGGAGTGGGCGGGTCCTCCGGTGCGACGATCGCCGCCAGCGCAAAACGGCGCCGCAAGCTCGGTTGCGGCGCTCTTTCGGACAAGCGTGCCAACAGGGCAGGCAGCTCGCCGGACTTGACCAGACTGTCGTCCATGCCCCAGCCATAGTTGCCGAGGACGGCCCAGTCGTCCGCACTCAGTTCCTGCGGGGCATGCTGCGCCTTGTCCAGCAGTTGTTTGACGGTGGTGGTACTGGTGGCGACCACCCGCAGGACATCGGCCAGGCGCGCGGTGTCGCTGTTGCCAGCCAGGCGGGTGACTTCGCTGCGGTCCGAACGCAGCACGATGATGGTCGGGTAGCCCTTGATGCCGAAGCGTTCACCCCAGTCCAGCGTGCCTTCCGCATCGCCATCCAGATGCACTGCCACGAAGTGCCGCGTCTGCGCGATGAACGCCGGATCCTGGAACAAGGTGGCCTTCAGGCGGTTGCACGGCGCGCACCATGCCGCGCCCCAGTACAGCAGGATCGGCTTGCCGCTGTCCCTGGCTTCGGCAAACGCCGCTTCGAGCCCGCCTTCGCGCCAGGCAATGCCGGCGTGCGCTGCGGGCGCGGCGGTGGGACTGGCCTGCGCGTGCGCCGACGGCGTGGGCTTGTCGCAGGCGGTCAGGGTTGCCAGTACCGCCAGCAGTGCGATCGACAGCGGGCGCGGGCGTCGGCAGGACAGTTTCATGGGAACTCACCAGTGGGCAAAAGGATCGACCACTCCGGCGAACGGCCAGGCGTCCGCGCCGAGAGGCGTCCTGAGCGTTGTAGCGCTGCCGAGGACACGGCAAGGGTGCCCATGCGAACTTGTGTTACCCGCAGCGCAGTGGCCCGGATGGGTCGGACTGACGGCGCACGGCCGAACATGCGTGCGCACGCGATCGGTCAGTGCCGCCTCGTCGCCATGGGAGACGGGCTCAGTGGTGGCCGGCATCCTGTTGTTGGTCGCGCACCGCATAACGCGCAGCCACGAACGCGCAGACGATCAGCTGCAGCTGGTGATACAGCATGATCGGCAACACGATCGCGCCCAGGCCGCCGCCGGCGAACATGACCTTGGCCATCGGTACGCCGGTGGCCAGGCTTTTCTTGGAGCCGCAAAAGACGATGGCGATCTCGTCGGCGCGGCTGAAATGCAGGCGCCGCGCGACGAAGGTGATCGAGAGCATCGCAACGGTCAGCAGCAATGCGGCCGCACCGAGTACGGCGAGCAGTGCGGGCAGCGGCGTCTTCTGCCACAGCCCTTCGTTCACCGATGCGCTGAAGGCGGTGTAGACCACCAACAGGATGGTGCCCTGGTCGGTGTAGCGCAGCACCGCGCGATGGCGTTCGACCCAGCCGCCGATCCACGGACGCAGGAAATGCCCGGCCAGAAACGGCACCAGCAACTGCAGCATGATCTTGCCGATCGCCTCGGCCGGGTGCGCCATCGCGCCCTGGCTACCGACCAACAGGCCCATCAGCAATGGCGTGAGGAACACGCCCAACAGGCTGGAAAGCGAGGCTGCGCATACTGCAGCCGGCACGTTGCCGCGCGCCATCGAGGTGAACGCGATCGAGGACTGCACGGTGGAGGGCAGGGCGCACAGGAACAGCACGCCGATGTACAACTCCGGCGTCAGTGCCAGATGCGCGAGCGGCTTGAACAACAGGCCCAGCAGCGGGAACAGCACGAAGGTGCAGGCCAGAATCACCAAGTGCAGCCGCCAATGCAGCGCGCCGGCCTTGACCGCTTCGCGCGAGAGCCGCGCGCCGTGCAGGAAGAACAGCGCGGCGATCGCCACGTCGGTGACGTCGTCCATGATCGCGGCCGCGGTGCCGGTGACCGGCAGCAGCGATGCCAGCGTAACCGTGCACAGCAGCGCCAGGGTGAATGGATCAATGCGCAACCGCGCCAGCAGCTTCTTCATCGAGGTCCCAGGGGCGGCGCGCAGGCGCCTGTCGCGGACCATTCTACGATGCACTGCTGCACCGGCCGATGCCGGCGCAACAGATGCGTCACTGCGGCGGCGGTGGCGGCAGGCGTTCGCGCACCGCCGGTTCCAGTGACGGTTGCAGGCCGGCATCGCGCCCGATTTGCAGGGCCTGTTCGGCACTGGCGCCCTCGCGTGCGGCGAGCAGCGCCAGCAACGCGCCGGCGCGATTGCCGCTTGCACAATGCAGCAACACCTTGCCCTGGGCTTGTTGGTCGAGCACGCGCTGCAACGCGCGCACGTTGTCGGGCGTGAGCCCGGCTGCAGTGCGGATCGGCAGGCGCACATAGCGCAGGCCCAGGGCGTGCGCGCTTGCGGTTTCGTCGTAGCCGCGCGCTTCGTCCGGGCCACGCAAGTCGATCACGGTCGTGACGCCGTTGGCGGCTGCCTCGCGCAATTGCGCCTGCGATGGCTGGCCGGCGCTCAGCACCGCGCGCGGGCGGTAGGGCGGTGCTGATTGCGCCAGCGCGCCGCCAGCGAGCAGCAGGAGCATCCAGACCGCGTGGCGCAGGCGTAGCGGCATCACAACGCTGCGAGCGCCTTGAGCAGTTCGCGCATTTCGTACTTGTCGGTGTTGTCCAGGCCCTGCGCGCGCTGTTTGGCCTGCAGTTCTTCCACGCGCTGACGCAGCAATTGCTTGTCGAGCTGGGCGACGACGTCGTGCAACTCGATCGCCCAGCTGTGCTCGTCGCCGGGAAGCTCCTGCGCGGCCAGCTTCTGCAGCGCGACCAGTTCCTCGCGCTCGGCGAAGTGTTCCAGCAGCGCGCCGGTGCTGATTTCCGGCCGTTGCCGTACCAGCGCGAGCAGCTCCATCAACAACTCGATGCCGGGCAGGCGCAGACCGGAGAAATCGTGGTCGCCTTCCAGGCTCATCGCCAATGACGGCTGTTGCAACAGGATGGCGATCGACGCACGCACCAGGCTGCGTTTCTGCGTGGGCGCACCCATGCGCGCGGGCGGCCGCGCTTTTGGCGGGGACTGTTGCGCGGACATGCTCGCCCCAACGCCGGTCATGCGCGCCAGTTCCTGCTTCATCAGATCGCCGAACGCGCCTTCGGGAATCTGCGCCAGCATCGGCTTGGCACGCTCGGCCAGGCGTGCCTTGCCATCCAGCGTGTGCAGGTTGATGTCGCGCGCCATTTCGTCGAAGAAGAACTGCGACAGCGGCGTGGCCTGTTTCAGGCGCGCATCGAAGGCCTGCGCGCCTTCCTTGCGCACGATGGTGTCCGGGTCTTCGCCGTCGGGCAGGAACAGGAAGAACGCCTGTCGGCCGTCCTTCATGCGCGGCAGCACCGACTCGAGCGCGCGCCAGCCGGCCTTGCGCCCGGCGTTGTCGCCATCGAAACAGAAGTACACGTCTGGCGCATTGCGGAACAACAGCTCGGCGTGTTCCGGCGTGGTCGCCGTGCCCAGCGTGGCCACCGCCTGGGTCACGCCGAACTGGAACAGAGAGACCACGTCCATGTAGCCCTCCACCACGATCAGCCGTTCGATCTTCTGGTTGGCCTGGCGCACCTGCCAAAGGCCATACAACTCCCGGCCCTTGTGGAACAACGCGGTTTCCGGCGAATTGAGGTACTTGGGGCCCGGGTCGCGGCCATCGGCCGGCGCGCCCATGATGCGCCCGCCGAAGGCAATGACGCGGCCGCGGCGGTCGAAGATGGGGAACATCACCCGGTCGCGGAACTTGTCGTAGACATGCCCGCGGTCGTTCTTGGAAAACAGCCCGGCACGTTCGAGCACGCTCATGCGGCGCGCATCGGTGCCGAGCGTGTCCTTCAGGGCGCTGTAGCCATCCGGTGCGTAGCCGATCTGGAAACGCGCGCGGTTTTCCGCATCCACGCCGCGCCCATCCAGATAGTCGCGGGCACGGTCGCTGCCTTCGAGCTGACGCTGGAAGAACTTGGTCGCCGCCTCCAGTGCCGAGTACAACTCGCGGCTGTCATCCTGCTGTTGCGGGGTGCGCTGCTGGGTCTCGCGCGGAATCTCCATGCCCGCGCGCTTGGCCAGCTCATCCACCGCGTCGAGAAATTCAAGGCGGTCGTAATTCATCAGGAAGCTGATCGCGGTGCCGTGCGCGCCGCAGCCGAAGCAGTGATAGAACTGCTTGGTCGGCGACACGGTGAACGAGGCCGAGCGCTCGTCATGGAACGGGCAACGCGCCGAATACTCCTTGCCCTGGCGCTTGAGCGGCACGCGACCGCCCACCACCTCGACGATGTCGGTGCGTGCGAGCAGTTCGTCGATGAACGCGTCTGGGATGCGGGCCATCCCGCTAGGATAATCCCTCGCGCCCGGCTCGGGCCTGTCTCAGTGCGTCTTCATCCGCAGCCGAGCGCCCACGGTTGGGCTCAGCTGCGCAACGGCGTCTCGGTGGAAGCCGGTGTGGCCGGCACAGCAACGATCTCGGGCGGATGCTCCGGGTCCACGCCGGCGTCGCGCAGTTTGCGGTGCGAGCGTACGCGCTCATCGATCACTGCGGTGAGCAGCGCGCCGATGAAGAACACCACCGAGGCGTAGTACATCCACACCAGCAGGATCACCAGCGTGCCCATCGAGCCGTACGCACTGCCGGGCGCAGCCTTGGCGATGTACACGCCGATCGCGTAGCGGCCCAGGGCAAACAACAGCGAAGTGATCACGCCGCCCACGAAGGCCTGGCGCCAATTGACGGTGCGATCGGGCAGGTAGCGATACAGGAACGCAAACGCCAGCGAATACAACGCCAGCGTGGTCACATAGCCCACAGCAGGTAGTACAGAGGGCAGCCTGGCAAAGACCACCTGCAAGGCGGTGGTGGCGATCATCGAGACGATCAGCAGGAAGCCCAGCGCCAGGATCACGCCGAAGGAAAACACCCGCTTCTTCAGCCACGCCATGATGCCGTCCAGGCGCTGCTTGTCGGTACGGAAGATCAGGTTGAGTGCGTTCTGCAGCTGCGCAAAGACCGCAGTGGCACCGATGAACAGCAGCAGCGTGCTCCACAGCCCGGCCAGCGAGCCCACACCGGGCTGGTCGGTGGCATTGCGGATCACCGTATCGGCCACCTCCGCCGCGCTGCCACCGGCCAGTTGCGCGATCTGCTGCACCAGCGCTTCCTGCGCGGGTGGATACAGCGAGGCCGTCAGCCACAGCAGCAAGACCAGCAAGGGCGCCAGCGACAGCAGCGCATAGAACGACAACGACGCGGCCTGGGTCATCACGTCGATTTCGAGAAAGCGGTTGAACAGCGCCATGGGCAGGCTGCGCTGCACGCGGGTCAGGTGCTTTTGCAGGTGTTCGGTGGAGAATGTCGTCACCGGCGGAGAATCCTTGGCGCATACCGTGGCGTGTGCAGGATTCAAGGGCCAGGCCGGTATGCGGGGTGCCTGGCCTGCGCCTGCGCTGGCATCACCGTTCTAGCAGGGCGGGATCGAAGGCATGGTGAAAAAATCGATGCTGGAGGATGTCGTGCAGCGATGGCTGCGAGATCAGGTGCGGACATGTGCCGGTGGCGCGCTGCCGGCTGGGCCAATATCTGCGCATCGTTGAGTGCTGCACATCACTTGCGGCGCCTGCCGCGCGATGCCTGGTTGACCTCAGCGCGCAGCGTTGATTCCTGTCTGCGATAGCGCGCAGGCGTATGACAGAAAAAGAATCGATGCGAGCCTTGCCACACTGCAGCGCAGTGTCGGACTTACGGCGAACCAACGGTATGAGGCGCGCAGATGCAGTGTGCATTGGCCATTTGCTTGAGCCGGAGCCACATCGTCGCTTGCGCGCCGTTGTTCTCGGAACGGAAAAGGCAGTGGCAACAGCAGTACGGATCAGTGATCAACGATGTGCCAGCAGCACTGCGGCGTCGATGATGCCGTGCGGCTTAGAAGACGTGCGGCGCCGTACCGATGTGCGCGGACTCGGCAGCGCGCAGCTTGCGTTCGCAGCAACGAGGCAATGGTTTCGCCGCTGCGACCGACGTACCTGTGCGACACATCGGGCCACACATACCGCCAAGCTGCGATCCACCTCGGAAGGCGAAGGCCCATCACCGGCGCGCGTCGTCATCGCACCACGCGGGCTCGACGCGCGCGGCAGCAGCAGCGCACCCGCCGCCTGCATGCCCCGGCCATCGGCGCAGGGCAGGTCGGCTGATCGGCCTCAGCCGGCCAGTTGCTTCTTCACCAGCGTGGACACCAGGCCCATGTCGGCCTGACCGGCCAGCTTGGGCTTGAGTGCGCCCATCAGCTTGCCGATATCGGCAGGGCTGCTGGCGCCCGTCTCGGCGACGGCCGCCTGGATCGCGGCCACGATCTCGGCTTCGCCCATCTTTGCCGGCAGGTAGCGCTCGATCACTACGATTTCCTCGCGCTCGATCTGTGCCAGATCCTCGCGGGCGGCGCCTTCGTACTGGGTCACCGAGTCCTTGCGCTGCTTGACCATCTTGTCGAGCACGGCAATGACGGCGGCATCGTCCATTTCGACGCGCTCGTCCACTTCCTTCTGCTTGATCGCGGCATTGATCAGCCGGATCACGCCCAGGCTGTGCTTGTCGCCGGACTTCATCGCAGCCTTCATGTCTTCGGTGAGCTGTTGCTTGAGGGACATGCTGTACTCCTGGGTAACGTAAGGGGGATCGCCGACAGGCGCCGCCAAGATGGCGGGTGACCGGCGTGCGTACAGCGACGCGGTACGCCGGGCCAACTGCCTCGGCACGCACGGCCGCGTCAGGCCAATACAAAAAGCCGGCGACGCTTGCGCGTGCCGGCTCTTAGGTTCGACTCCGAGGGGCCGCGCCTACAGCGCCTGCCCACCGGCGAAGAACCGCGATCGATCAGTACAAGCGCTGGCGCTTGGTGACGTCGCGCGAGGAGCGACGCAGCTGACGCTTCACAGCAGCGGCAGCCTTACGCTTACGCTCCTGGGTCGGCTTTTCATAGAACTCGCGCTTGCGGGTCTCGGCCAGCACGCCGGCCTTTTCGCAGGTGCGCTTGAAGCGGCGGAGCGCAAATTCGAAGGGCTCGTTCTCGCGGACTTTAACGCTGGGCATGGGTTCTCCAGATAATGGGATTTCCGTCCGGGAGCCCCGGGCGGGTGCGAGCGGACTCGCGTGACGGAATTTCCGGGTTGCCCCGGCGAGCCGCGCATTATAACGACTTGGGAACGGCCTGCAAGCCCCTGGCGCAATCGAATGGATCGAGGGCGCCGGAACGTGCGTGCTGCCGCAGTTGGCGGGCCATTCTGCGGTTGCGCAGCATACCTGCGGAGACCGGTTTGCGCGCGGCAAAAGCTGCGAAAATACAGCCCATGAACCTGCCTGCCGAACTGTCATGAAAGTGCTTGGGATCGAATCATCCTGCGATGAGACCGGGGTGGCGGTGTACGACACCGCGCTGTCCGGCGTGCCGGCGCTGCGCGCCCATGCGGTCTATAGCCAGATCGCGCTGCATGCCGAATACGGCGGCGTGGTGCCGGAGCTGGCCAGCCGCGACCATGTGCGCAAGCTGCTGCCGCTGATCCGTCAGACCCTGGACGAGGCCGGGTTGCGCATCGATGAGCTGGACGGGGTGGCCTATACCGCCGGTCCGGGCCTGGTCGGTGCCTTGCTAGTAGGTGCGGGGGTAGCGCGCGCGCTGGCCTGGGCACTGGAGGTGCCGGCGATCGGCGTGCACCACATGGAAGGCCACCTGCTGGCCCCGTTGATGGAAGACGACCCGCCGCAGCCGCCGTTCGTGGCACTGCTGGTGTCTGGCGGCCACACCCAGCTGGTCTCGGTGAAGGCGCTGGGCGCGTATGAAGTGTTGGGCGAAACGCTGGACGACGCCGCCGGCGAAGCCTTCGACAAGACTGCCAAGATGATGGGGCTGCCGTATCCGGGCGGCCCGCAGCTGGCGGCGTTGGCCGAAACCGGCACGCCGGGGCGCTACAAGTTCGCGCGGCCGATGACCGACCGCCCCGGGCTGGACTTCAGTTTCAGCGGGCTCAAGACCCAGGTGCTGCTGGCCTGGCGCGGCAGCGACCAATCCGACACCACCCGCGCCGACATCGCGCGCGGGTTCGAGGACGCAGTGGTGGAGACGCTGGCGATCAAGTGCTTGCGCGCGCTGGACACCGCCGACTGCAACACCCTGGTGGTGGCCGGCGGCGTGGGCGCCAACAAGCGCCTGCGGGCCCGCCTGCAGGAGGCCGCGCAACGCCGCGGCGGCCGGGTCTGCTTCCCGCGCCCGGCCCTGTGCACCGACAACGGCGCCATGATTGCCTTCGCCGGCGCGCTGCGCCTGGAAGCCGGCGAGCACGCCGATGCCGCGGTGCAGGTGACGCCGCGTTGGGATATGGCGAGCTTGCCGCCGCTGGCGGCGGCGCGGGAGTCGGGAATCGGGAATCGGGAATCGTAAACGCCGTTCTCCGGTCCATTCTGTGCCGCGCTGTTGCTGGTCTTGCTTTTCACCATTCCCTATTCCCTATTCCCAACTCCCGATTCCCTATTCAATGGACAAAGTCTTTATCGAAGGTCTCGACATCGATGCGCTGATCGGCATCTATGACTGGGAGCGGCGGATCCGGCAGACGTTGCGGTTCGACCTGGAGATGGGGTTCGACAACCGCATTCCGGCCGCCAGCGACGACATCGCCGACACGCTCAACTACAAGGCGGTGAGCAAGCGGCTGATCGAGTTCGTACAGCAGTCGGAATTCGGGTTGGTGGAGACCCTGGCCGAGCGGTGTGCGGCGATCGTGCTGGACGAATTTCAGGTGCAGTGGCTGCGGCTGAAGTTGAGCAAGCCGGGCGCGGTGCGCGGCGCGCAGGCGGTGGGCGTCATCATCGAGCGCAGCCGTAGCTGATCTGGCGCTCCCACTGGCGCAATAGACGTTGGTGTATCGAGTTGGAGCGGTGGCCGATCCGCCGGCAACCGGGCTCATCCAACTGCCGGGATCGCTGGCGCTGCTGGGGACGCCGTCCGCCGCCGGCTGCGCGAACTGCGTCGCACTGCCGCCCCGAACAGCTGAATCCGAGGCTGAACCGGGGTGGGGACTTTCACCATCATGGTCGCATCAGGCTAGAATTGCCGGCCATGTAAACGTTTTCTCAAGGATCTCATGGCTGCTGATCGCATCGACTCCCTGATTGCCCGCATGACCGTCGAAGAGAAGGTCGGCCAGCTCGGGGTATTCGCCGACATGGTGCGGCCGTTCGCGCCGGACGTGAATCCCGAGGCCAATGTCCTCAACGCCGACGAAGTGCTGCAACAGGTGCGCCAGGGCCGGGTGGGCTCGCTGTTCAATGGTGTGGGCGCTGCGTTGGGCGTGCAGATCCAGAAAGTGGCGGTCGAAGAAAGCCGCCTGGGCATTCCGGTGATCCTGGCCGCCGATGTCATCCACGGCATGCGCACGGTGTTCCCGATCCCGTTGGGCGAAGCGGCAAGCTTCGAGCCGGAGCTGGCCGAGCGCACCGCGCGGGCCACGGCGATCGAGGCCACCGCTGCCGGCCTGCACTGGACCTATGCACCTGCGGTGGACATTGCGCGCGACCAGCGCTGGGGCCGTGGCGCGGAAGGCGCCGGCGAAGACGTGGTGCTGGGTATGGCGTTTGCCGCCGCGCGCGTGCGCGGCTTCCAGGGCAGCGATCTCAAAGCCGACGATTGCCTGCTGGCTACGCCCAAGCATTTCGCCGCCTACGGCGCGGTGGCGGCCGGCATGGAATACAACACGGTGGATATCGCCCCGCAGACGCTGCGCGATGTGCATCTGCCGCCGTTCAAGGCGGCGTTCGATGCGGGCGCGCTGACGGTGATGTCGTCCTTCAACGACATCAACGGCGTGCCGGCCAGCGCCAACCACGAACTGCTCACCGAGATCCTGCGCGGTGAGTGGCAGTTCCCGGGCGTGGTGATTTCCGATTACACCGCCGACATGGAATTGATTGCGCACGGCTACGCGGCCGATGAGCGCGACGCCACCAAGAAGGCGTTCCTGGCCGGTCTGGATCTGAGCATGCAGAGCGGGTTCTATGCCGCGCATCTGCCGTCGCTGGTGGAAAGCGGCGAGGTGCCGATGGCCACGCTGGACGCCAGCGTGCGCCGCATCCTGCAGCTGAAAGAGGCGATCGGCCTGTTCGACAATCCGTATCGCTCGCTGGATCCCGCACGCGAAGCCGATACCGCGCATCTGCCTGCGCACGATGCGTTGTCGCGCGATGCGGCGCGGCGTTCGATCGTGCTGCTCAAGAACGAAGGCGACCTGCTGCCGCTGAAGAAGAGCGGGCAGAACATCGCGCTGATCGGCCCGTTCGTGCAGGACCGCGAAAACATCGAAGGCTGCTGGACCCTGTTCGGCGACAAGGAACGGTACGTCACGCTCGAGCAGGGCGTGCGCGCGGTGGTGGCGGCCGACAACCTGAGCGTGGTGGCCGGCTGCGGGCTGGAAGAGCCGTTGCCGGGCGGCATTTCCGCAGCAATCGATGCCGCACAAGCTGCCGATGTGGTGGTGCTGGCGCTGGGCGAGCCGCAGCGTTTCAGCGGCGAGGCGCAGTCGCGGACCGAGATCACGCTGCCGCCGGCACAGCAGGCGCTGGCCGAAGCGGTGGCCGCCACCGGCACGCCGATGGTGATCCTGTTGCGCAACGGCCGCGCGCTGGCGCTGAGCGGTGCGGTGCGCGATGCCGATGCGATTGCGGTGACCTGGTACCTGGGCACCCAGACCGGCACCGGCGTGGCCGACGTCCTGTTTGGCGACTACAACCCATCGGCACGCCTGCCGATCAGCTTCCCGCAGGTGACCGGCCAGCAGCCGTATTTCTACAACCATCTGCGCACCGGCCGCCCGGAATTGCCCACACTGTCCGAGTACAAGGCGCGCTGGCGCGAGATGCCCAACGAGCCGCTGTACCCGTTCGGCCACGGCTTGAGCTACACCACTTTTGCGTATGCGGCGCCGCAACTGAGCACCACGCAGCTGGGATGGGAGCAGACGCTGACCATCACCACGCGTGTGACCAATACCGGCACGGTAGCCGGCGAAGAAGTGGTGCAGCTGTATGTGCACGACCGGGTTGCCAGCCGCGTGCGCCCGGTGCGCGAGCTCAAGGGATTCCGCAAGGTGCTGCTGCAGCCGGGCGAGAGTGCGGAGGTGGTGTTCACCCTGCAGCGCGATGCGCTGGCGTTTACCAACCACAAGGGCGTGTTCGGCGCCGAGCCGGGGCTGTTCGATGTGTGGGTGTGCGCGTCGGCCAAGAGTGGCGAGCCGGTGTCGTTCGAGTTGCTGGATCGCTGAGGTACCGCCGTGGGCGTGGCCTGCCGCAGTGCAGGTCACTCGGTTGTGTGGATGAAACGCGGGTCTGAGGATGGGCGACCTGTGACTCAGGTCAGGTGACGATCACACGCGTCGTTTGCATGCGAACCCGTGGCGGCCCATCAGCGCTAGCGTCAATGTGCTTGCCGCTGCGCCCAACTTTTTGTTGAAAGACATGCATGCTGCTGAAGTGCGGGTCGCAGAAAAAAGCGCCGATCGCTCGGCGCTTCGCCTCGCATCATGACCATCGCCAGCACGCGATGCGTGCGTGGCGATGGCATGACTCCCCTACTCAAACTCGCTGGTTCACGCATCTTCCTCGACAGCGCCGGTGCGCTTGGGTGTCAGCTTGAGCAGACGGCCGGTGCTGCCGCTGGCCTCGTCTTCCAGCAGCCACAGCGCGCCATCTGGACCTTGCTCCACCTCGCGGATGCGCGCGCCCATGTCGTAACGGGCCAGTTCGCGCGGCTGTTCGTCCAGCGACACCTGCACCAACGCCATCGACGACAGCCCGCCGATGAAGCCATTGCCGCGCCATGCCGGGAACTGCTTGCCGCTGTAGATCACAAACCCCGCCGGCGAAATCACTGGCGTCCAGCTGATCTTGGGCGCAGCGAACTCCGGGCGCGTGTTGTGATCCGGGATGGGCGTGCCGTCGTAGTTGTCGCCGTTGGACACCACCGGGTAGCCGTAGTTGGCGCCACGCTGGATCAGGTTGAGCTCATCACCACCGAGCGGGCCCATTTCGTGTTCCCACAGTTTGCCCTTGCTGTCGAACGCGATGCCCAGGATGTTGCGGTGGCCCAGCGACCACACCTGCGCGGCAACTCCACCTTGCGCAGCGAAGGGGTTGTCGGCAGGCACACTGCCGTCGTCGTTGAGACGAATCAATTTGCCCAGGTTGGCCTGCATGTCCTGCGCGGGCGTGAACTTCTGGCGTTCGCTGGAGCTGATCCACAGCTTGCCGTCCGGGCCGAAGGCAAGGCGATGACCGAAGTGGCCGTTGCCGGTCACCTTCGGGTCCTGCCGCCAGATCACCTTCAGGTCCGACAGGCTGCCGCCGCCGTTTGCGTCCAATGTCAGCTTGGCACGCGCCACGGCCGCGCCGCGCACGTCGCCCTCGCCAGGTTCGGCGTAGCTCACGTACACCAGCCCATTGCGGGCGAACCGCGGATGCGCCAGCACATCGCCGAAACCGCCCTGGCCGCCGTAAGCGACGGTGGGGATGCCGGTAATGGCGCGTTTGCGCTTTGTTTTCAGGTCCAGGCGCATCAACGCGCCACGCTTTTCGCTGACCAGCAGGCTGCCGTCGGGCAGGAACGTCATGGCCCATGGCTCATCGAAATCGGCCACGGTGGTGGCCTGGAACGGCCATTGCGCCTTGGGAATGGACGCTGCCGGCGCGGTGGCAGGTGCGCCAAGTGCGGCGCCGGTGGCAAACAAGCTGGCCGTGCAGGCCAGGGCAAGCAGACGTCGAACTGACATGAGGTCCTCCAGGGGATGAGGCACGGTCACGTCGCAGCCCTCCCACAACGTGTCCCGCGTCGGGTTTTCAAGTACCTTACACGACGCCGTCCAGGCCGCCCTTGTCGTAGATCACCATCTGCGAGACCGCCGGGTCCCCTCTCGATGCTTCACCATGAAAAGGAGTTTCCATGGCTGTCACGCAGAAAACCTCGTTTGCCTTTGTCGCCGCATCGTGGGCCGCCTTGCTGCTCGGTGGCGGCGCCTATCTGGTCGGCCTGTGGAATGCCGAAATGCTGCTCAACGAAAAGGGCTATTACTTCACCCTGCTGTTGTTCGGCCTGTTTGCATCGGTGTCGCTGCAAAAAAGTGTGCGCGACCGTGTCGATGGTATTCCGGTCACCGGGTTGTATTACGCCATCTGCTGGTTCTCGCTGATTGCCGCGCTGTTGTTGCTGACCATCGGCTTGTTCAACGCAACACTGTTGCTCAGCGAAAAGGGCTTCTATGCGATGGCGTACGCACTGAGCCTGTTTGGCGCGGTCGCGGTGCAGAAGAACACGCGTGATGCGATGGATGGCCCGGCGGGGTCAACGAGCCGCGCCGTCCCGCCTGCGCTGGACTGACACTGCACCAGCTGGTAAGCGTTAAAGCGAAACGCCACCTCAACGGTGGCGTTCTGCGTTCTTGGCGTGGTCATCGCCGCTGACAAACTCTGCAGCGCTTTCCCATGCGCGCCGCACTGCATGGCGGGCCTTGCTCCAGCTCAACGATGAAGACCCACGATTGGCATCCCAGTCACGATGCAGCTCGGCTTCCACCTGATCGTAGGCGCGCGCCATATCGCGCACGCGTGCATCGTGGCCGGCAAGATATGCGGCTTCATAATCTTCGTAGCGATCACCTTCGGCGTAATACGGCTCCTCGGTGAAACGCTCGCGCCAGTATTGCGAAACGTTCTGGTTGCGGCCTTCGTCCGGGGCACGGCCGGGAATCTGGTAGGGCACGTTCATGCGCGTCTCCGTCATTCGAATGTGCGAAATACCCTAGGGTGGCGGTTGTTAACTGCATGGCACGCCGGGTGATGGGTAGATCAAACTGTGGTGCTCGTGGGTCGTTGTCTAAGCTGAAATGGTTTGCTCGGAAAGATGCGATTGCGGCCACATCGCATTCGCGCCGTGCTTCAGGTCGCCGCTGACGCGGCTTCATACGGTAGTGGCGTTGCCCCTGCGCTCACCAGCGCAGATTCCGCATTGCGGAGTTCCTGTTCTTCGGCATCGATCACCACCAGCACACGGCCGGCTTCGATCTCGTCTTCGAACTGGCGCCGCACCGGATCCGGCACGGTGGCGCCCACCAGCGCGGACGACCACGTACCGACCAAGGCGCCCGCGAGGGCCATGACCCCGGCGCCGGCGACAGTCAGCCCAATCGGCGGCACCGCGATGGCGACCAATCCTGCGACCAGGCCCGCGGCACCGCCGGTGGCAGCGCCGCGGGCGGCGGCGGGCAGGAAGTCGGTCTTGGCGTCCTTGCGTTCGTCGGGAACGCCTTCCACTTCGATATCCGAACGTGCAATCAGTGAAAGCGCATCGTTGTCGAGCCCCGCGCCGCGCGCGGCCTGCAGGACGCGTTGGGCACTGTCGACATTCGGTGTGCTGTAGACACGGCGCAGCTTCATCGCAACCTCCCGCAGGACTGTGCGTGGCAGCGTCATGCGCACGCAGTTAGTCGTGCGTGAGCGCTACGCGAGCGCGGCGCGAAGTGCTCAGGCCGGCTTACGCGGGAACAGGTAGAACACGCAGCCCACCAGCAAGGCCAGCCCGGCGGCGGCGAGGTTCTGCCAGCTGGCGCTCGCCAACAGGCCAAGCGACAACAGCAGGGCGGCGATGGGAATGAGCGGGCCACCGGGCAGGCGCAAGGCATCGGTGCGCGCGCGATAACGGCGTGCCAGCACGATCACCGCCGCCGCCGTGCCGATATAGGCAAATAGCCGCGTGACCATCGACAGCAGTGCCAGCTGCGTAAACGAGCCCGACAAAGCCAGCGCCAGCGACAGCACGCCTTGCGTGAGCACGGCTGCCGCCGGGGTGTGGAAGCGCGGGTGGACGCGTGCAAGGAGGGCCGGGCCGTAGCCGTCCTGGGCCAGTGCAAACAAAAACCGCGGGCCCAACATCACCGTGTTGCTGGTGGTGCCCAGGATGGAGATGGTGGCGCCCACGGTGAGGATCAGCGCCAGGGCTTCGCCACCGAAGCGGCTGGCGGCATCGGCCAGCGGCGTGGGCGATGCCGCGAGATTGGGCAGGGTGCCCTGCGCCACCACCTGCACGGCGGCATAGATCAGGGTCACGGTGACGATCATGGTGATCAAGGCGAACGGCACGTCGCGGCGCGGGTTGCGGTACTCGCCTGCAGCGGCAGGGATGTTCTCGAAGCCGGCATACGCAAACAGCAACAGCAACGCGGCTTCGCCAAGGTTACCCAGGTCGCGCAGGTCCGGCGTGCTGCCGGCAAAGGCCCACGACCAATCCACGTAAAACAGGCCGATGGCCACGAACAACAGCAACGGCACCAGCTTGCCGATCACCAGCGCCACGCCAGTGCGTGCGGCTGACTTCACCCCGATCACGTTGATGGCGGTGAGCAAGCCCAGCGAGCCCACCACCACCAGCAGACGTTCCCAGCCGTCGCTGCCGGCGGCCGGCCAGAAGCGCGCCACCGCATCGGCCAGCCCGTTGCTCAGTGCCGCAGCCGAACTGATGCGTGTCAGCCAGATCATCCAGCCGATCTGGAAGCCGGTGAACGGGCCGAAGGCTTCGCGCGTATACAGATAGCTCCCGCCGGGCGTATCGAAATAACTGGCCGCCTGGGCGTAGCACAGCACCAGCAACGCCACTGCCAGGCCGGCCAGCATCACCGCCCACAGGCTCATCGGCCCCAGCAGCGCGGCCGTGGCCGCGGGCAGCAGGTAAATGCCGCTGCCGATCACATCGTTGATCGACAAGCCCACGATCTGCCAGCGGCTGACCGCGCGCACCAGCGCGGGAGATTCATTGCCCTGGCTGCTCATGGCGTGGCCTGCGCCAGTGCCGGCAACTGCCAGCTGCGTTGCAGGCGCGCGTACTCGGCACGCGGCAATAGCACGAACAGCGGAGCGTCCTCGGGCTTCAACCAGGCGAGCAAGCGTTGCATGTCGGCGGGGGCCATCGCGGTGCAGCCGGCGGTGGCATGGCCTGGGCTGCGCCACAGATGCGCGAAGATGCAGCTGCCGCGGCCGGGAATCGCCTGTGGGTTGTGCGCAATCACAAACCCTTCCTGGTAGCGCGCATCACCAGGGTGGCGCAGATCCAGGCGCATCGGTTCGGTCGAGCCGGCCACCGCGGCCTTGCCCACCTGGTCGGCATCGACGATGCGGTTGTACAGCGGCGAGCTGGGCACATCCATGCAGTAGTGGCTGGCCTGCATCGGCTGGTACGGCAGGGCGCTGTCGATCTGCGGCGCATAGCCGAACGCAGGGCCAATGGCGAAGATGCCGGCCGGGCTGCGGCCGTCGCCTTCCCGTTTTTGCGGGCCTTGGGTCTGGGCCGGGTGCAGGCCCTCGCCCCAGGCGCTGCCATGCTGGCCCAGCGCAACGGCAAACGCCGGTGCGGCCGGTTGCCAGTGGCCATCCACGCGGTGGAAGGCCTGCAGGCGTGCCTGGGTGCTGTCCCAGTCCGCAGTGGTCACCACGATCAGGGCGCGTGCCGCCTCCAGTGCCGGCACCGGGGCGGCGCTGCTTGGCGAACTGCTGCTCAGCAGGACCGCCAGCACCACGAAGGATCGAAACAACACAGCGATGCGCATGCAGACTCCAGTGATCACTGACCAGCGGCAGACACCGCTGCAAAGGGGGCGGCGCGCAACGTATTGCCGTTCGGCACTGCACGCCTGATCGCTACTGTACCCAGCAACGCGCGCGCCTGCGCATCGGTGGATGCAACGCAGCGCTGCACGGCATGTGCGCCGATCAGGGCAACAGCTCCAGCCCGCGGATGCGCCGGATGCCCAGGCCGGGCGCGTCGTCGATATGAATCTGCGCCTCATTGAAATGCACGCCGCCCTCGGTGGGGTCGAACTGCCCCAGCGCCGGCGCGTCCAGGTCGGCCAGGGTGATGCTGTCGGCCTTGGCCACCGCCAGATGCACTGCGGCGGCCACGCTGATGCTGGATTCGATCATGCAGCCGATCATGCACGGCATGCCGTACAGCGCAGCGATATCGGCAATGCGGATGGCCTGCGACAGCCCACCGGTCTTCATCAACTTGATGTTGACGATGTCGGCTGCGCGGTGCTGGATGAGGTCGATCACCTGCGCCGGCGCGAACACGCTTTCGTCGGCCATTACCGGGGTGTCGATATGGGCGGTGACGAACGCCAGGCCATCGAGGTCGGCAGCCTTGACCGGCTGCTCCAGCAACTCTGGAGCGATGCCTGCATGCTCCAGCGTGCGCATGGTGCGCACCGCCTGTTTGGGCGTCCACCCCTGGTTGGCATCCAGCCGCAGCGACGCGCGGCCCTGCACGGCAGCGTGAATCGCCTGCACGCGGGCCAGGTCCGAGTCGATGTCCTTGCCGACCTTGATCTTCAACGCGCGGTAGCCACGCGCAAGCGCGTCGTGCACATCGGCCACCATCACCTCGATGGGATTGGCGCTGATGGTGATATCGGTGGTGATGCGCGGAGTGCCGCCGCCCAGCAGCTGATACAGTGGCGCATCGAACGCTTGCGCCCACAGATCGTACAGTGCGATTTCCACCGCGGCCTTGGCACTGCTGTTGCGCTCCAGCGCCTGCTGCACCAGCCCGCATAAGCGGTTGAGATCGGCCACGTCCTGGCCGACCAGGCGCGGGCCGATGCAGTGCGTGATGGCGGCGATGATGCTGGCATGCGTCTCGCCGGTGATCAGCGCGGTGGCGGGCGCGGCGCCATAGCCGATGTGGCCGCCGTCGGTCTGGAGCAGTACCACCACGTCCTCGATGGCCTGCACCGTGCGCACCGCGGTCTTGAACGGGGTTTTCAACGGCACGCGCAGCATGCCCAGGCGGAAACCGGTGATTTTCATGGCAAGGCCGTGGCTGCGACGCGTTGGATGCGGGTGATGTGGTCGATGAAGGGGGTGCCGTCGCCGGCGAGCAGCGGCAGCAGCGGCGTGACCGAGACACCGTTCAAGCGCGCGCGCTGCAGGGCGCCGGCGGCATCGCGGTAGCCCGCACCGGCCACGTCGTGGATCACCCACGGCGCGCCCTGCACATGCCCGATCACCAGCATTACGTGGCCGGGGATGTAGATCAGGTCGCCCACCTGTAGCCGCGCCAGCTGTTGCTGCCGTTGTGGCAAGGGAGCGCGTTGATCGAAGGGCACGCTGTGCAGCACCGGGCTGCGCGCCTGGTCGCCGGTATTGCGTGGCAGCGCGATGCCGAGGCTGCGATAGACATCCAGCACGAAGCCGCTGCAATCGCGTGCTGCATAATCGTTGCCCCAGCCGTAGCGCTCACCCAGGAACTTGAACGCCTGGCGCAGCAGTGCTGCCTCGCTGAGCGGCAACGCACCGATGTGCACATCGGCACCACGCGGCACCAGCGCCGGCACCAGCTGCAGAGCACCGCGCGCATCGCGCTGTGGCAGTTCCACCACGTACGCGGCGAGCGGCAATTGCCCGTTGACCGGCGTCTGTGGCGGCCAGCGCGGCAGCAGCGGCAGGTTGGTGCCCATGTCCAGGGTCAGTGCGGAGACCGACGGCAATTCCGGCGTGTAGGCGCTCTGCACGCGTGCGCCAGTCACCACCAGGCGCGGGCCGCGTTGTGCGTAGTCGAGCACCTGCGCGCGCGGGCCCACCGCCAGCTGATCATTGGCGACCCAGGCGGCGTAGTTTTCGGCCAGCACAAAGCGCCACACACCATCGGCACTGGTGTGCAGCACGGCGACCGGCGTGCCGGGGTAGAGCGCCGACTCCTGAAACCGGTCGATATCGCGGTCGTCTGGAGTGGTGAATACCCGCTGCGTGGTCGGGAAGGTGCGCAAGGCGGCGCGCTGCACCACCAGGGCATAGGCCGGCGTGATTCGTGCGGGTAACGCACCCAGCGCCAGCGATTGCCGCAATGCATCCAGCTGCGCTGCAGTCAGCGTCTGGCCATCGGTACTGTAGAGCGTGCGCCTTGGCGTTGACGACAGCGTCTGGATCCATGCGCGCACCTGCGCGGCCGTCAGCGTGGCGGGCAGGCGCGCCAGGCCGTGCATGGAGGCATCGTCACGCAACAGGCGTGCATTGAACGCGGCGATCTGCGTGCCCGGCATGCGCGGCGCGTTGGCCGTGTCGCTGCGTGCGATCCAGTAATCGGCCTGCAGCTGCGCGTCGTCCACGGCGAACGGTGCCTGCAGGGAAGGCGAGCTGTCCGCGCACGCCACACCGCTGGCGAGCATCACGACCAGACAGAGCAACCACAAGCACAGAGGGCGCGACACGGGCATGGCAGGAGTTCTCGACGATGGCCGCGGCCGGCATGCTGCGAAGCGTTTAGTCTAGTCGCGTTGCGCTGTGCCCGCGCGGCGCTCACCCGCACGTGTGCCCAGGCCGGCGCGCGTCGCACCTGCCTGCGTTTGCTGTCATTGAAGGAGAACCGGATGCCCCCTCGTCCTCGTGCGTTGCACCTGTGGTCACGTGCCGCGCTGTGCGCGGCGGTGCTGCTGCTGGGCGCGTGCGCGCATGCGCCGCAGCGCAACCCGCTGGCCCAGTGGGTGCCGTCGCCAAACCAGGATGCGCGGCGCCCGATCCTGATCGTGCTGCATTTCACCGACCAGCACTCCGTGCAGCAGAGCCTGACCACCTTGCGCGGCCGCAACAGCGGCGGCCGGGTCAGTGCGCACTACCTGATTGGCGAGGATGGCCGGCGCTATCAACTGGTCGCCGACAGCGCACGCGCCTGGCATGGCGGGGCCGGGCGCTGGGGCACCATTACCGATATCAACTCGGCCTCGATCGGCATCGAGTTGGACAATGACGGCCACGAGTCCTTTGCCCCGGCGCAGATCGACAGCCTGCTGGTGTTGCTGGAGGACCTGTGCACGCGCCTGCGCATCCCGCGCACCCAGATCGTCGGGCATGAAGATGTCGCGCCCACACGCAAGAACGACCCCGGTCCCCTGTTCCCGTGGAAGCGCCTGGCCGATGCCGGCTTCGGCCGCTGGCCGGCCGCCGACAGCCCCGCCGCGCCCGCCGGCTTCGACCCCTGGCAGGCACTGGCCCTGCTCGGCTACAGCCTGGACGACCCCGCCGCTACCCTGCAGGCCTTCCATCACCACTTCCGCGGCAATGACGCCAAGGTGCTGGATGCGGAAGATCTGCACATCCTGTTTGCGTTGACGCGGCCGTTGACGGTACCGGCGACGGCGCTCGTTCCGGCAGCTGCGCCCGAGGCGAACTAGCGCCCACGGGTTCGCTCCGAGTCGCTGGATCGGCCGGCGATCGAAGGCAGAATGCCCGCGCGGGCCACATGGCAAAGGATGGCCCGCGGACTTCCTGCAGGCCCGGGTTGAAGCCAAGCACTTAATCCGCCCACATCCGGTGGGCTGGCTTCCGAAATCTACTGGGTCTACCGCGCATTCTTGCTAGGATCGGCCCGCCAAAACCTGGAAGGATGTCGCGTGATGAGGCTCAGGAAGACACTGCTGTGGGCGGCGGCCATGCTGATGCTGGGCGGTTGCTCGGAGAAGGCCAGCGACGCGGCGCCTGCGGGCACGCCGGCAGCGACAGCCACCGCCGCGCAGGCCGCACCGGCGATGTCACCCGCAGCGCAGCCGCAACACGTTGCCGTGGAGGTGCCCACGCCCGGCAAGGTGCTGAACGATGTTTACGGGATGAAGGGCGATGGCTCGGAGTCCTACACCATCGATAACGGCGCGACCGCCACCTTTTGGTACGGCTACCGCTTCGACCTCGGCGGCAAGCACTACTACACCGGGTTTGCCAATGCAGGGCCGGGCAAATACGGCAAATCCGAAGAGGAAGACATCCCTGATCCCAACGTCGGGGTGAGTATCAGCCAGACCACTTATGTGCTGGACGAGACAGGCGGCAAGCCGACCTGGACGCTCTTCCACGCGCAGCAATGGGCGGGCGATTTTGGCGCAAACGAAAGAGCCGACCCGCTCGATGAGAAGCGCAAACCCCAGAGCACGCAGACAAAGGACGGCCATCTGCTGCTCGCAGTGCCGACCACCCGGTTCGCCACCGGCGTCACCCTCTCAGGCTTTGCCATCTTTACGTTCGACCCGAATAAAAACGACCTGGGCGATTACAAGGGCTGGGTCTATCTGGGCACCGTGGTGACCGGCGACGACAATAGCGCAGCCTGTGACGACGAAGGCACGATGAAATGCGTCACCAGCACCGGCACGCTGAGCTTCGAGCCGGCCAAATCCGGCCGGATGCCGTCGCTGCGGGTGGTCATGCAGGGCACCACCGTTTCCGGCCCAGGCAAGATCCGCACCCTCGGCGCAAATGACGCGGTCACCTACACCTATGACGCGGCGAAGCAGGCATATACGCCGCTGCTGGATCGCTAAAAATGTTGTTTAAGGTCTCCTTCTTATTGAACGTGTCCTTGAAGGACTACCACCGCAGCTGGAAATATAATGGGCACTGATTCACTGATCGTCTAGAACTCCCACCCCGATCCGTGCAAGCCAAAAGGATGAATTCCATCAATGGTCACCGTCAAAGTCCTTCGTCTTTCATGTCTGCTTGCGCTATGCGTGCTGGCTGCATGTAGTGGCGAATCTTCCACGCCAGCTCAATCAACCGCGTCTGCTTCACCGAACGGATCCAGTGCGCCAGCGTCCGCCTCACCTACCGACGATGTGGCATTTGCCGCTGATGCACAGCCTTCCAGTCCGCAAGCTACCCAGGCGCAGGCTGCGCCTGGGTCATCAAAACCAAAAGGAGATTCACCCTTGCTGCGACCTTCCTATGACGAATGCATTACTAACGCCGCAGGTGCAACCCCGGCAATGCTGGATTGCATCTCTGCTGAGCACGAGTACCAGGATTCCCGCCTGAATAACGTCTACAAGGCGCTGATTGCGAAGCTGGATGGCACAGAGCAGAGCAAGCTGCGCGATCAGCAGCGGCAATGGATCGCTGATCGCGATGAAAAGTGTTACTACGATCCCGATAGCGGGCAGGCGGGGCGCGTAGATGCTGCCGAATGCCGTCTCGACATGACGGCGAGTCGAGCAGCCGAGCTTGAATCGCTTTGAATTCCGCGTTTCTCGTGACAACTGTAATTTGGTTCTTAGATAAGGAGATGTGCGATGAGCAACAAGGACTGGGAGTTGGGTCAAACCTCTAAGCATTACGAAACCGGCGGGCGAGGCGCAAGTACAGTGTCGTCCGGTATCGATGATCCGGGCGGTGTTTCTTACGGCTCTTATCAGATGACGTCCCAGGTCAAGACAAAGGAAGGCAATGTCATCGTTGGAGGTACCGTTGCGGCCTTCGTGAAGAAGAGTAAATACACCGACGATTTTGCGGGTTTGACGCCTGGCTCTGCCGATTTCAGTGCCAAGTGGAAGGAGTTGGCTAGGACCGATGCTTCTTTTCCGCAGGAGCAGCACGACTACATCAAGCGGACGCATTACGACAAACTGGTGGACCGACTGAGCGACAAAGGCGTGGATCTGTCCGACCGTGGTCCGGCTGTGCAGGATGCGCTGTGGAGCACTGCTGTGCAGTACGGTCCGGGAAGCGATAAAAAGCCCGGCGGATCTGGCGTTTTTTTGAAGGGGCTGGAAGAGAAGTTTGGTAAAGATTACGAGCTCTCCAAGCTTTCCGACAAGGACATCGTTAGTGCAGTGCAGGATTACAAAGCCGAGCACGTCAAGGGGCTTTTTCCTCGTGTTGAGAAGCAAAAAACGCTGGATTCCCTGAAGGATCGCGCTGAGAACGAGAAAGCGGATCTGATCAAACTGGCAGACCCGGATAAGACGGTTGCCAAGGCGAGCCAAGAGCCTGCAGCACATGACCGTTCTCAGCTGGAAAAGCACGGCGCCCATAGTGTAGATAAGGGCGATGGGGTCCTGAAGCGCAATGAGCAGGGCGCTCCAGTGAAGGAGTTGCAGGAAAAGCTCTCCAAGCTGGGATATCTGGATGCGAAGGATGCCATCGGCACATATGGTCCCAAAACCGAGGCTGCGGTAGAGAAGTTCCAGCAGGAAAATCGGTTGAAAGGCGTGGATGGCAAGGCTGGCCCGGAAACACTTGCATCTATCGACAAGAATGTGCAACGGCAAGAGGGAGTTGAGCAGCTGCGCCGCGATAACCCGCTATTCGATCAGGCCGTCAAGCAGCTGGAAAAACAAGGGCCGAACGGCGGTTTCCAGAATCGCGATGAGATGCAACGCGCCGCCGGCCAAGTGGCATTTGAAGCCAAGGTGAGTGGTATGTCGCGTATCGATGAGTTGGTGCCGAGTACCAATGGCAAGGGCTTGATTGCAGTGGAGCGAAACCCCAATAACTCGCTCGATGTGAATCGTGCCTACGTGGACAAGCAACAGGCCGCAGCGGTGCCGCTGGAGCAGAGCCAGCAACAGCTCACAGCGGAGACGCAGCGGCAAAGTCAGGACGCGCAGCAGCGCACGCAGACCGCGCAGACACAGACGGGCCCGGCGCGCTGAGCAAGCTTATGCGGATGATGTTGTGACCTGTTGAGACAGCAGTCGCCACCCGGTGATCCACCGGGCTGGTGCTGCCCAAGTGTCGGCGTTGCTTGGATATGTATCGTTCCGTGATCTCTGTTTTCTGATTCGTAAGTCCAAAGTCAGCAACAACTGATCCAACTTGGTCGGATCCGCATGGCAGCATGCGATCCGGCAAGCGTGTCTTTCTGACCATCTCCGCGTATCCCGCCCAACGGGCCGATGTCCTATGCTTGGCGCATGCCATACCCATGCTTCAGCGCAGATAACACCTCGCAGACCGTCTGCACCTCGATGCGTGTTTGGCGGTGGTCGCTCGCACTAGCTGTTCTATGCGCAGAATTCAATGTAGCGGCCACTCCCACGATCTCGCCAGCCACCACGGCTGCAGAAGCGGGGTTGATCGATGTGCGCACCCTTGCGCCCAACATCGATGTCGACATGCGGTACGCCGGGCGCGACAACTTCACTGGCCGCGTGGTGCCGGGCTATGCGGCACCGACCTGCTACCTGCTGCGGCCGGCCGCCGAGGCGTTGGCAAGGGTGGCACGGGCGGTGGAGGCTGATGGCGAGCGCCTGCAGGTCTTCGATTGCTATCGCCCGGTGCGTGCGGTGCAGGCGTTCGTCGCATGGGCGCGTGATCTGCAGGCGCAGTCGACCAAGGCGCAGTACTACCCGCGCGTGGACAAGCGCGCGTTGCTGGGCGATTACATCGCCGAGACCTCCGGGCACAGCCGCGGGGCCACGCTCGATCTGGGGTTACTGACCTGCAAGCGCGGAACCTGCGCGCCGGTGGACATGGGCACGCCGTTCGATTTCTTCGACGCCCGGGCACATACCGACGCGCCGGACATCAGCGCAACCCAACGCGCACACCGCCAGCGCCTGCTGCGCGCAATGGCGGCGCAGGGCTTCGTCAACTACCCGATGGAATGGTGGCACTTCACCTTTCGTCCGGAACCCACGCCCGACACCGCCTACGACGTGCCGGTCAACTGAGGAACCTGCCATGTCCGATCCGGAACGCTTCGTCGATATCGCCTGCCCGTATTGCGGGGAATGGATCACCCTGGTGCTGGATCTGTCCGGCGGCGACCAGCATTACATCGAAGACTGCCAGGTCTGTTGCAAGCCCATTTCGGTGAGCGTGCAGTGGGATGAGGAAGGCGAAGCGCAGGTCAGCGCACGTGGGCAGGACGACGCCTGAGCGCTAGGCGGCTTTGCGCAGGTCTGGCGAGCGAACAGTCCACCGCGTAACGATGTTGCGCCGCCGAACGAATGAGTGGAATGAGGCGTTAGCCCACTTCGCTTCGCTTGCCGCACCGGTGCTGCGGCAGCGGCCGCTGGCTGCACGATCCAGTGGCGCGCCAACCACAGTGCCGCGCGTGGTTGCCCCGCGCACTGCGGCTAGACTGGGGCGTCTCTCGCGCTGGAACGCCTTTTAATGAATTTGCCTCTGCACTTTGGCCTGCTCGGATCGCTGGAAGCCGGCCTGATCGCCCTGGTGATCGGGGTATTGCTGTTTGCCGGGGTCGAGCACCTGGGCCGGCGTCTGCAGTTCACCCATGGGCACACCCTGGGCATCGCCTGCCTGTTGGCGGTGGCCATCGGCGCCGGCTACGACATGTGGCATCTGGTTTACACCAGCGTGGTGCGGCTCGAATCACCGCTGTATGCGCGCGTGGCATTGGCCAAGATCCACGACCCGAATGAACTGGGCTCGCGCGTGGTGCTCGAAGTAGCCGGTGCGATCGCCGGTGTAGTGCTGGGTTGGCGATTGTTCAGTTCCGCGACGTGGGACGATGACGCGCCTGCTGCGTAAAAGCGGCCATCAAAACGAGCCTCAAGTCTCAAATTCGCGGTGATTGAATGGGGCGCTTCTGTTTGGCTCACGCATGCCTAACAGCCGCCTAAACGCAAAGAATTGTTGGGTGGTTAAGAGGACGTTTTGCGGCAAATCAGGGCGGGTTGAACGTTCATTTGCGATAGGTAGGGTGGTGTCATGTGCGGCGACACCGTGCATTCCCAAGACAAGGAGACCACCCATGAAGACCCGTAACCGCACCTCGCTGATCGCTGCCACCGCCGCCCTTGCTGCCGCTCTGGCGCTGCCGGCCATGGCGCAGAGCGCCTCCCAGGATGCTGCGCAGCCGGCGCAGACCGGTAGCTCGGCCACCAGCGCACAGCCGCAGTCTGGCGGTGGTCAGACCTGGGCCAGTGTAGACACCGATAGTGATGGCGCCATCAGCAAGCAGGAAGCGCAGGTCAATGCGGGTCTTGCGCAGATTTTCGATAGCGCGGACGGCAACACCGACGGCAAGCTGACCCCGGATGAGTACAAGGCCTTCGTCGCCAAGCAGAGCGGCGGCGCGACCGGTTCGCAGGGGCAGTAAGCTGCAACCCTCATAGCTGTAGCGTTCTTTCCAACCGGCAGAAACATGTAGAACTCAACGCGATGTTTACCCACTGACATGACGATGGAGGTGCGAAATCAGCCAACCACTGCATGAGCGCCGCGCGCGCTGAGAACATTGTTAGGATCAACACACGGGAGCGGCCTGCCAGGGTCGCTCCCGTTCTGTTTACGTCTACCGGGTTAACGTGCACTGCTTTCCTGTGCTTGGCGGTCATCTATGTCTGTGCGTCTCACGCTACTGATCGGCTTGTCGGCAACGGGCATGGTGTGGGCCGCCCCACCGGAACTGCCGCCTGTCACGCCTGCGCCGGCCCCGGCCGCGCCTGGATCGAGCACGCAGACCATGGCGCCGCTGCCGATTGACCCGCCGGCACCGGCCAGCACGCCGTTGTTGCCCAAGGCGCCCGCGGCGACATCCGGTGCAAAAGGCGGTGCAGAAGCGGCGCTGCCCAGTCAGGCCGGGACCCTGGGCCCGCGCAGTTTCCGCAGCCTGGATAGCGATGCCGATGGCTCGCTGACCGCTGCGGAAGCCGGCGCGGACCCGGTGCTGCGCGAGAATTTCGCCCGGTTCGACAGCAATGGCGACGGCCGCCTGTCGCGGGACGAATTCGCCAGTTACCAACCCGGGCCGGGCGACGCGGCGGGGGACTGAAGGCGCGGATGATAGGCCGGTGCCGCCGCCAACAGGCGCGCTGCCGTGGCCAGCAATCAGCATCTTCCAACCGCGCGCGACGGTTGATGCAGCCTGCGTTGGCGACGGCCCGCCACACGCCGCTAGCCACGCTGAACACGGCAATGCGCGCTGCTAGACTTGCCCGATGACTCCCATTGCACAGCGCGACGGCCAGGCGATCCAACTGGTCGGCTTCGACGGCGACGACACCCTCTGGAAGAGCGAGGATTACTACCGCACGGCCGAAGCGGACTTCGAGGCCATCCTGTCCGGCTATCTGGACCTGGGCGACAGCCGCATGCAGCAGCATCTGCTGGCAGTAGAGCGGCGCAATCTCAAGATCTTCGGCTACGGTGCCAAGGGCATGACCTTGTCGATGATCGAAACCGCGATCGAGCTAACCGAGGCGCGCATCGAGGCACGCGACATCCAGCGCATCGTCGAGATTGGCCGCGCCACGCTGCAACACCCGGTGGAGGTCATTGCCGGCGTGCGCGAGGCGGTGGCTGCAATCGCCGCCGACTACGCGGTGGTGTTGATCACCAAGGGCGACCTGTTCCATCAGGAGCAGAAGATCGAACAGTCGGGCTTGAGCGATCTGTTTCCGCGCATCGAGGTGGTGTCCGAGAAGGATCCGCAGACCTATGCGCGCGTGCTTAGCGAATTCGATCTGCCTGCGGAGCGCTTTGTGATGATCGGCAATTCGCTGCGTTCGGATGTCGAGCCGGTGCTGGCGATCGGTGGCTGGGGCATCTACACACCGTATGCGGTGACCTGGGCACACGAGCAGGACCATGGCGTGGCAGCGGATGAGCCGCGCCTGCGCGAAGTGCCGGACCCATCCGGTTGGCCGGCCGCCGTGCGCGCGCTGGATGCGCAGGCGGGGCGCCAGCAGTAAGCTGAGCCTGCACTGCCGGGTAGGACGGCACGGCGCGTTCCACCGCACTGCAGTGGACAGGACGTTTTTTGGAGCGGCGCGGCGCGCCACCGAGCGAGGAGGGAATCTGATGAAGGTGTTTTGGTTGCTGCAAGCGTCCACTGCGCGTGCCTTGGTGTTGGCGGTGCTGTGCTGTTCCTCGCCGTTGCTGGCAGCGGAGCTCGAGGAAGAGCGCGTCAACCCCAGTGAGGTGGTGTTCCGGCAAGGCCAGCCTTACTACGACGATGGCGGCACCTTTGTGCAGCTGCAGACGCGCCGCATCGATGGCGAACTGGTGTATGTGCGCAAGGTGCGGTTCGATCCTGAAAACGGCTATGTGGACGCGCAAGGCGACAGCGTGGCGCGTTTACAGCCACTGTCAGGTGCGCGCCACGCTGCTGGCGATGACGGCGCGAGCACCTGGACACGTGGCGGCTACGGCGATGGCTACGGCTACGGCGCGATCCGGCTCGGTGCCAGCCGCAACCGCCCCTACGGGCAGATGTACTACGGCAACGGGCTGTACGGCCCGGACCCGTACAGCAGCCCGCACAACCGCGATGCGCGCCAGCGGTATGTCGGCCCGGGTTACATCGGGTCCTGCGATCTCAGCGGCTGCCGTGAAGTGCACTACTACGGCGTGTACGACCTGCGCTGATGCGCCACCGGCCTGACAGCCGCACATGCTTGCGGCATCATCTGCGCATGCCTGTGTTGCGCGCCCTGTCGCTTCGAACCGTGCCGCTGCTGCTGGCGCTGCTGCTGTTGCTGTTGCCTGCATGGGCCGCGGCGCAGAGTGCGGCAGCGCCAGCAGCGCCTGCGTCGGCCGCTGCCGCGACGGGACAGGAAACCGCGCCGGCAGTGATGCCGGGCACCGGCGACGCCTGGGTGGACCAGCATCTGGCCGATATGGGCAGCTACGCGCAGCGCTATCCGGACAGTTTCATGGACGAGGTGGCGCGCTACGCCGGTGTACGCCGCGGCTATGTGCAGGCGCTGCTGCAGGTGCACGGCTGGCATGCGGGGGACATCTATTTCGCGTGTTTCTGGGCGCAGACGCTGCAGCTGTCCTGCCGCGACACCGTGCGCGCTTTCAGCCGCGACCATCACGACGGCTGGCAGGGTGTGATCACGCGGCTATCGGTGGCGCCAGACACGGCGCACCTGCGTGCGTTGCGCCACGCGATCGTGGCCAGCTACGACCGCTGGGAGCGGCCGATCACGCTGGACGCGCTGCTGCGCCGCCAACTGGGTGACCATACCCAGCGCCTGGAAGCGGCGCGCGAGGCCAGCGAGGCAGCCGAAGCAGCGGTGCAAGCCGGGTTGTAGCGCGGTAGCTGTCGCGCGGCAGCGCGATGGTGCAGGCGCAACGGGCGCTGCGATGGAGTTGCCGATGACGGCGGCACGGCGCAATGACGCGACACTGCGCAGCATGGCGCGCGAGTACCGCCGAACGGCGCCTGGCAGCACTGCTGTCTGCCAGCCAACACGCGATGCCGATGCTGCCGTGCAGCTGGCCGCCAGCCGGCAGGGTCGGCGAGAATGGGGCAACGTCGGCAGTGGCCGGCACTGCCAAGACTGTCCCATGCGCGAGACCGTGTTTGTTTCCCCTGACCAGATCCGCAGCCTGTTTGCGCAGGCCATGTCAGACATGTATCGCGCCGAGGTGCCGCTGTATGGCGACCTGATGACCCTGGTGGCCGACGTCAACGCGCAGACCCTGCAGGCCGATCCGGCACTGGCGGCGCGGCTGCAACGCAACGACGAGCGCGCGCGGCTGGATCTGGAGCGGCATGGTGCGATCCGGGTCGGCACGGCACAGGAGCTGGCCACGTTGCGGCGGCTGTTTGCGGTAATGGGCATGCATCCGGTGGGCTATTACGACCTCTCTGTTGCGGGCGTGCCGGTGCACTCCACCGCCTTCCGCCCGATCGACGATGCAGCGTTGTCGGCCAATCCGTTCCGCGTGTTCACCTCGCTGCTGCGCCTGGAATTGATCGAAGATCCGGCGCTGCGCGCGCAGGCGGCGGAGATCCTGGCGCAACGCCAGATCTTCACTGCCGAGGCGCTATCACTGATCGAGCAGCACGAGCGTGCCGGCGGCCTGGATGCGACACAGGCGCAGCAGTTCGTGGCGCAGGCGTTGGAAACCTTTCGTTGGCATGGCGATGCAACAGTGGCGTTGCCCACCTACCGCGCGTTGAGCCAGGCGCACAAACTGATTGCCGACGTGGTGAGTTTCCACGGCCCGCATATCAATCACCTCACGCCGCGCACGCTGGATATCGATGCGGCGCAGGCACAGATGCAGCGCGCCGGCATCGAGGCCAAGGCAGTCATCGAAGGCCCGCCACGCCGGCGCGTGCCGATCCTGTTGCGGCAGACCAGCTTCAAGGCGCTGGAAGAGCCGGTGCGCTTCCTGGGCGAAACGGGCCAGGCCGAGCAGGGCACGCATACCGCGCGCTTCGGCGAGATCGAGCAGCGCGGGCTTGCACTCACGCCCAAGGGCCGCGCGCTGTACGACGCGTTGCTGGCGCAGGCGCGCGAGACCGAGGGCGCCGGCAGTACCGGCAGCGATTACGCCACCGTGCTGCAGACCGCGTTCGTTGCGTTCCCCGATGATGAAGCGGTGCTGCGCCAGGAAGGCCTGGGGTATTTCCGTTACGCGCTCACCGAGGCCGGCCGCGCCGACCCGGCGCAGGTTGCCGCGATGCCGGCCGAAACCGCGATCGCGCTGGGATTGGTGCGCGCCGATCCGATCATCTACGAAGACTTCCTGCCGGTGAGCGCGGCGGGCATCTTTCAATCCAATCTGGGCGGCGCCGAGCAGCGCGCCTATGCCGCGCACGCCAGCAAGAGCACCTTCGAACGCGAACTGGGCGCGCCGGTGCATGACGAGTTTGCGCTGTATGCGCAGCTGGAGCGCGACTCGTTGCGGGCGTTGCTGGTGTAGCCAGGCGGTGGCGTTGGTATCGCGTGCCGCGCCACATTGGGGCTGCGGTACGCGCACCGAGCCCATCTAATCGTTTGGCGCAGCCAGCACGTAAAACGACAACGCGCGCGTTACGCAGGCAACCCGGAGCAGGCATCGGCGCGGGTTAGCAGGAATGTCTTGTCGCGTGCGTTGCCGGCCAGCGTGGCGGCATGCAGGAAGTCAGCGCGTGCTTCGTCAAACCGGCCGAGCTTGTAGAGCAGGTCGCCGCGAACGCTGGGCAGCAGATGGTAGTGACGCAGTGCGCTGTCCTGCTGCAAGGCCTCTACCAGCACCAACCCTGCGGCTGGGCCTTCGGCCATTGCGATGGCCACGGCGCGATTGAGTGCAATCACCGGTGAGGGAACGCGCTGCGCCAGCCGTGTGTACAGCGCGGCGATGCGCGGCCAGTCGGTGTCCTGCGCCTGCGCGGCGGTGACGTGGCAGGCGGCGATGGCAGCCTGCAAGGCGTAACTGCTCTCGCCACCTCCCAACTGCTGCGCGCGGGCCAGCGCGGCCAGGCCGAGCTGGATCAGCGGTTGATGCCAGCGGCTGCGGTCCTGCTCCAGCAATAACACCGGTGCGCCGCTGGCATCGCTGCGCGCCGCGCTACGTGAGGCCTGCAACGCCATCAGGGCGCGCAATGCATGCACCTCGGCGGCAGTGGGCATCTGCTCGGCAAGCACGCCGATCAAGCTCAGCGCTTCGTGGCAGAGCGCAGGCCGCTGTGCATCGTCGCCGTCGCTGGCCGCGTAGCCTTCGTTGAAGATCAGGTACAGCACCTCCAGCACCGAGGCCAGCCGTGCATGCCGCTCGCTCCCGCGCGGCACTTCGAACGGCACCTGCTTGTCGCTGAGCGTGCGTTTGGCCCGCACGATGCGCTGGGCGATGGTGGCTTCCGGCACCAAAAACGCGCGTGCGATCGCATCGGTGCTCAAGCCGCCGAGCAGGCGCAGGGTCAGTGCGACACGCGCATCGGTTCCCAGCGCCGGGTGGCAGGCCACGAACATCAAACGCAGTTGGTCATCGCCCAGGTCATCATCGGGATCGACGAGCTGCGCGGCACTGGCGGCTTGTTGTTCGCGCTCGATCTCGAAGCTCAGCGCATCTTGCTTGCGCCGCTGCAATTGATAGTGGCGCAGGCGGTCGATGGCGCGGTGCTTGGCGGTGGTCATCAGCCACGCGGCCGGGTTGTCGGGAATGCCGTTGCGCGGCCAATGCTCCAGTGCGGCGACCAGCGCATCCTGCGCCAGTTCTTCGGCCAGACCGACGTCGCGGAGCTGGCGTGCCAACGCACCGATGATGCGTGAGGCCTCGCGGCGCCACAGGGTGTCCAGCAGTGCGGAAATGTCGGTCGCAGCCATGGGCACCGATCAGAGCATTCCCGCGTGTTGCCAGCAAGACGCGCCGCAGCGCGCCTGCATGGCTCAGCCCGGTTCGCAGAGGTTGTGCAAGACATCTGCATCGCCGCAGCGTGCGAGCGTGCGCTGTGTCTGCCAGCGATGCTGCAGCAGCGTTTCTGCAGGCGGCGTGGTGTGCGCGGCGACACGCGACGGTGTGCGCTGCGCGCTCCAGCTCGCCCTGCTGCACGCGGTGCACGGCTGCTGCGTCATCCGTGCCATCGGCGCAAGACACTGCACCGTGGCGACTGCGCACATACCCCGCAACATCAAACAGTCCTCGCACACGTTACAGGGCAGCAGGCGCAGCCCCATCGCGCGGAAGAACGCGATGGCGAGCGGCAGTGACACGATATGTGCATCCATCGCGCGCTGTGGGTGCATGGGCAGCTCCTGTGAGCGAGCGCAACGGCTGGGGTCAACTCTGCTGGTAGCGTCCGTTGACCAGCCACTGGATCCCGAACCGGTCAACGCACATGCCAAAGCGCTCGGCCCAGAAGGTTTCCTCCATAGGCATACCGATCTGGCCGCCTCGGCCAGCGCCGCGAACACGCGCTCTGCCTCGGCGTTGTCATCGAAGTTCAGAGCGACCGCGATGTTGGAGCCGCCCGGCGCGTGCTGGCCGGGCGGCATGTCCGAGCCCATCAGCAGTGGCGCTTCGCCTGCGGCGAGCGTGACGTGCATGACCTGGTCCGGTGCCGCGGCGCTCACGTCGGCGCAGCCGTCATCGCGGGTGTCTGGCGGCATCTGTGCGTAGGTCATCAGCATCAACTCGCCACCGAGGACGCGTTGGTAATGGGCGAAGGCTTCACGGCAATGGCCGTTGAAATAGAGATAGGGCGTGACGTGCATGGGCGGTCTCCAGGGTGCGGGGATCAGTGGGCGAGTTGTTGGCGTAGCGCGTCTTCCAGAGCGCGTGCCTCGGCAGTAAATGCAGTGCCGAAGTCCTCGGCCTCGAAGACCGGGCGCAATTCGATCTCGATCGGTGCGTTGTCGGGATTGGGCATGCGTTTCAACCACGCCACGGCGTCGTCCAGTGTGTTGACCTGCAGCAGCCAGAAGCCGGCGATCAATTCACCGGTGGCTGCAAACGGGCCGGAGGTGACACGGCTGCCGTGCGCATCCAGCTGCAGGCGCAGCCCGCGCGCGCTGGGATGCAGCCCCTCACCGCCGAGCAGGACGCCGGCGTTGAGCAGTTCCTGGTTGAACGCACCCATCGCAGTGAGCTGGCGCTCGCTGGGCAGAATGCCGGCTTCGGATTCGGGGCTTGCCTTGATGATGGCCATGCAGCGCATGCGGATCTCCTTCGTGATGTCGGGCGGATGACCGCTCACTGCGGCCATTGCAGACACGACGAACCAGCACGCGGCAGATCGACACGCGTGCGGAGATTTTTCAGTTGCATCCGATCAAGCGGACGCGAGCGGTCCGCACGCCCCACCACGCCGGCCCGCGTGGGCCAACGTGGTCACAGCGCCGCAGCTTAGAGCAGCTATCAAAACTACTGCGCAGCCGCCGGGCGGGCGCGGCCGGTGCTCGGAATCCTCATGTACCCACGTACATTCCGGTTCCTCCGCGCCGTCCGCACCCACCTGACGGCTGCTCGCTACGTTTTGTTAGCCGCTCTTAGTGTGCGGAGGCTGCCGGGCGGCGTGCGGCGGCGCGCTCGGCCCGCTGTGCACGCTTGCGCGCGCGGCGCGCCTTCCAGCGCTCGCTCAGGCAGGAAAAGATCACGTACAGCGCCGGGGTGCTGAGCAGGGTCAGGCCCTGCGAGAACACCAACCCGCCAATCATCGCGATACCCAGCGGCCGGCGCAGTTCCGAGCCTTCGCCCAGCCCCACCGCCAGCGGCACCGCGGCCAGGATCGCCACCATCGTGGTCATCATGATCGGGCGGAAGCGCACGATCGATGCCTCGCGTGCAGCCGCACGTGCATCCTTGCCATGCTCGCGCTGCGCCACCAGTGCGAAGTCGATCATCATGATGGCGTTCTTTTTGACAATGCCGATCAGCAGCACCAGCGCGATCATCGAAATCACCGACAGCTCGGTGTTGGTGATGAACAACGCCAGCAGCGCGCCCACGCCGGCGGCCGGCAGCGTGGACAGGATGGTCACCGGGTGGATCAGGCTCTCGTAGAGCATGCCCAGCACGATGTACACGGTGAGCACTGCGGCCAGCAGCAACACGCCCATCGAATTGGGATTGAGTTGCACGTTGAAACCGCCACCATCGCTGATGCGGATGTCGCCGGGCATGCGCAGCCCTTCCACGGTGTTCTTGATGATCAGATCCGCCTCGCCGGTGCTCACGCCCGGTGCGAGGTTGTAGCTCAGATCCATCGTCGAATACTGGTTGTCGTGGGTGATCTGCGGCGGCGCCAGGCCCGGCACCTGCGTGGCCACCGCGGTGATCGGCACCATCTGGCCGGCGCGATTGGGCACGAACACTTCATCCAGTGCCTTGGGCGTGGCGGTCTGCGATGGCAGTGCATTGACCACCACGCTGTACTGGTTGAGATCCGAATAGATGGTGGAGATGGAGCGCTGGCCGAACGCGCCATACAGTGCGCCGTCGATGGCACCCACTGAAATTCCCAGGCGCGCGGCCTTGGCGCGGTCGATCACGATGTTCTGGCGCAGGCCCGAGGTATCCACGTCGGTACCGACATCGCGCAGGCGCGGGTTCTTTTTCAGTGCGGCCTGCACCTTGGGCAGCCATTCCTGCAGTTGCGCGAGATCGTTGCCCTGCAGCGACACGCGGTATTGCGCTCCTTGACTGGTACCGCCACCGCCATCGCTGGGCAGGTCCTGGATTGCGCGCAGGCGCAAATCTAGATCCGGGTAACGGTCGGCCTTGGCGCTCAGGCGCGCAACCACCTGCGCGGTGGTCTCGCGCCGGCCTTCGTCGCGTTTTTTCAGTTCGATGTTGAATGAGGCGCTGGACCCCTGGCGGCCGGAGCCCAGCCGCGCGCCCACGGTTTTCACCGCCGGGTCGGCCATCAACATGTCGGTGATGCGGCGCTGGCGGCTGACCATGTCGGCAAACGACACCATGGCGCTGGAATTGGCGCGGCCCCAGATCAGGCCGGTGTCCTGTGGCGGGAACGAGCCTTTCTTGACCGCACCACCCAGGAAGATGGTGGCGGCGATCAGCACCAGCGGCGTCAGCGACAACAGCAAGGCATGCCGCAACGAAAAATCCAGTGCCACCGTGTACACCGCGAGCATGCGGTCGTGCATGCGATCCAGCCAGGCGCCGAAACGGCTGGGTTTTTCCGGCGCGGTATGGGCGGAGAGGAAGCGGCTGCACAACGCCGGCGTCAGCGTCAGCGACACCAGCATCGAAACCACGATGGCGGCCACCAAGGTCACGGTGAACTCGCGGAAGAACGCGCCGACCATGCCGCTGGCAAACAACATCGGAATGAACACCGCCACCAGTGAGGCAGTGATCGACACGATGGTGAAGCCGATCTCGCGCGCGCCGGTGAGTGCGGCCTGCAGGCGCGGCATGCCCTCGTCGAGGTGGCGCATGATGTTTTCGATCACCACGATCGCATCGTCGACCACGAAGCCAATCGCGATCACCAGCGCCAGCAGGCTGAGGTTGTTCAAGGTGAAGCCGAGCACGTACATCACCAACGCCGAGCCGGCCAGCGACAGCGGCACGGTGACCGCGGCGATGAGCGTGGGCGCCAGGCGGCGCAGGAACAGCGCCATGGTCAGCACCACCATCGCCAGGCTGATCATCAGCGTGGCCTGCACTTCATGCAGCGAGGCGCGGATGGTGGGCGTGCGGTCGAAATACGGTGTAAGGGTCGTGCCGGGTTGCAGGTAGGCGCGCAGCTCGGGAATCTGCGCCTTCACCTGGTCCACGGTTTCGACAATGTTGGCACCGGCGCGGGTGAAGGCATACATCACCACCGCGGGTTTGCCGTTGAACCAGGCGGCCTGGTAGGCATCCTGCTGACCGTCGTAGACGGTGGCCACATCGCCCAGGCGCACGATGCGCCCGTTGGATTGGGTGGAGATCGCCAGCTGCGCGAAGTCGGCGGCCTTGGCCACCGAATCGTTGGCGATGATCGCCATGGTGGTGTTGCCGTCGGACAAAAAGCCGGTCGGCGAGGTGACGTTGGCCGCGCGCACAGCGTTGCGCAGGTCGTCCGGGGTCAAGCCCAATGCGTTGAGCGCGCGCAGGTCCACATCCACGCGCACGGCTGGCGTGGAGGCACCGGCGATATCCACCGAACTGATGCCGGTGATCTGCCGCAGCCGTTGCGCCAGCAGCGAATCGGCCACGTTGTAGAGCTCATCGGCCGATTGGGTGTCGGAGGTCAGCGCAATGGCGATGACCGGGTCGTCGTTCGGGTTGGCCTTCTGGTACATCGGCGTGCCGAGCCCGGAGGGCAGATCGGACTGTGCCGAGTTGATCGCGGTCTGCACATCCTGCGCGGCCGAATCAATGTCGCGATTACTCTGGAAAATCATGAACACCATGCTGCTGCTCTCCGAACTGGAGGAGCGCATGCGGTCGATGCCGGGTAGCTGGCCCAGGTGGCGTTCCAGTGGCGCGGTGACCGTGGAGGCCATGGTGCTGGCGTCGGCGCCGGACTGCGTGGCGTGCACGAAGATCACCGGGATTTGGATATTCGGCAACGCCGCCACGCCCAGCCGCAGGTAGCACATCAATCCGATCACGAACAAACCGATCGCCAGCAACGAGGTGCCGATCGGGCGCTTGATGAAGGGCGCGGAGATGTTCATGGCTGTGGCGCCGGGAATTGGGAATCGGGAATCGGGAGTGGGCAAACGCCCACGCGGCTGCCATGCCTGCGTGCGCGCAGGCGTGGCAGCAAGCCGGAAGACCGAACAGCGATGACGCCAACGGCCGTCATGCCGGGCGCTCCGTCGTGGATGCCGGAGGCACGCCATCGCGGCGTGCGGCACGCCGTGCACGCCAATCGCGCACGCGCTCGCCGGCGCGTTCCATGTACAGATAGATCACCGGGGTGGTGTACAGCGTGACCAGCTGCGAGAGCAGCAGGCCGCCAACGATGGCGATGCCCAGCGGGCGGCGCAATTCCGAACCGATGCCGGTGCCCAGCGCCAGCGGCAGCGCGCCCAGCATCGCGGCGGCGGTGGTCATCATGATTGGGCGGAACCGCAGCAGGCAGGCGCGCCGAATCGCTTCGTGCGCGTTGACGCCGGTACGGCGGGCTTCGATCGCGAAGTCGATCATCATGATCGCGTTTTTCTTGACGATGCCGATCAGCAGCACGATGCCGACGATGCCGTCCACCGACAGGCTCAGCCCGCACACCATCAACGCCAGCAACGCACCGACACCGGCCGGCGGCAGCGTGGAGATGATCGTCAGCGGGTGGATGTAGCTCTCGTAGAGCACGCCCAGCACGATGTAGATCACCACGATGGAGGCCAGCAGCAACCACACGATGTCGGTCTGGCTGCCGGTGAATTCGGCGGCCTTGCCGACGAATTCGGCATGCACCTGGGTGGGAATCTTGAGGTCTGCGCGCGCCTGTTCGATCGCCGCCACGGCCTGCGAGAGCGAATGCCCGGGCGCCAGGTTGAAGGAGATGGTCACCGCCGGCAGCTGCTGCTGATGGCTGACCACCAACGGCGTGTTGGTGACCTTGGCCTCGGCCAGCGCGGCCAGCGGAATGATGCTGCCGGCGCCGACCACGATGCCGGTGTTCTGGTTGCCCACGCCGGTGGCGGTGGACGAGTTGGACGAGGTCACCTGGCCGAAGCTGGTGGCATTGGTGCCGGTCAGCGCGCCGCTGCCGTTGCTGGCCACGGCCAGCTGGTTCATCAACGCAGTGCTGCTGCGGAATTCCGGCGCCACTTCCAGCACCACGCGGTACTGATTGAGCTCGGTGAAGATGGTGGAGATCTGGCGCTGGCCGAAGGCGTCGTAGAGCGTGTCGTCGATGGTCTGCATCGGCACGCCCAGCATGCTGGCCTTGTCGCGGTCGATGCTGAGCTCCAGCGCGCGGCCCTGGTTGGCCAGGTTGTTGTCCACGTCGGCCAGCTCTGGCAGCTTGCGCATCGCCTCGGTCATGCGCGTGGCCCAGGATGCCAGCTCGGTGCTGTCCACGTCCGCCATCGAATACTGGTATTCGGTGGCGGCCACGCGCGTGTCCAGGGTGACGTCCTGCACCGGCTTGAGGAACAGCGCCACGCCGGGAATACCGGACACCGCTTTTTGCAGGCGCGCCACCACGGTTTCCAGATCGTCGCGGTCGCCGCGCGTCTTCAGCACGATCGACAGCTGGCCCTGGTTGAGCGTGGGGTTCATCGAACCTGCGCCGATAAAGGCGGCCACGCCGGTCACCGCCGGGTCCTTGCGCAGCGCGGCGGCAACCGCCTGGGTGCGCTGCTCCATCTGCGGGAAGGCCACGTTCTGATCGACCTGCACCACGCCGGTGATCAGGCCGGTGTCCTGTTCGGGCAGCAGGCCCTTGGGGATGGCCACGTACAGCACCACGGTCAAGGCCACCGCGCCAATCGCCACGGCCAGGGTCAGCGGCTGGTGGTCGAGCACCCAGTCCAGCGAGCGCTCGTACACACCCACGGTGCGCGTCCATAGGTTGGTCTTGCCTTCAGCGGCCGCGCGCTCGTGCGCGTCTTCGCCTTCGGGCAACGCGTCGGGCTTGAGCAGGTAGGCGCACATCATCGGCGTCAGCGTCAGCGACACCAGCATCGAGATCACCACCGCGATCGACAGCACCCACGCAAACTCGTGGAACAGCCGCCCGGTGACCCCGGGCATCAGCAGCAGCGGCAGGAACACCGCCACCAGCGAGACGGTCAGCGACAACACGGTGAAGCCGATCTGGCGCGCACCGATCTCTGCTGCCTCCGGCCCGCTCTTGCCCTGTTCGATGTAGCGCACGATGTTTTCGATCATCACGATCGCATCGTCGACCACGAATCCGGTCGCCACCACCAGCGCCATCAGCGACAGGTTGTCCAGCGACATGCCCGCAAACGCCATCACCCCGAAGGTGCCGGCCAGCGACAGCGGCACCGCCACCGAGGGAATGATGGTGGCCCACAGCCGGCGCAGGAACACGAAGATCACCGCCACCACCAGGAAGATGGTCAGCACCAGGGTGAACTTCACTTCATGCACCGAGGCGCGGATGGTTTCGGTGCGGTCGGAGAACACGTCCAGGTGCACGTCGGCCGGCAGCACGCCCTGCAGCTGCGGCAGGATGCTGCGGATCTGCTCCACCGTCTGCACGATGTTGGCACCGGGCTGGCGGCGGATTTCCAGCAGCACCGCCGGCTTGCCGTCGGCCCAGGCGGCAAGTTGGTCGTTCTCTACGCCATCGACCACCTTGGCCACATCGGCCAGCCGCACCGGCGCGCCGTTGTTGTAGCTGATGATGGTTTCGCGGTACTGCGCCGCGTCGGTGAGCTGGTCGTTGGTGCCGATGCTGTAGGACTGGGTCTTGCCGTTGAGCGAGCCCTTCGGCGCGCTGACATTGGTCTGGGTCAGTGCGCTGCGCAGCGACTCCATGGTCAGGCCCATGTTCGACAACTGCGCCGGATTGACCTGGATGCGCACCGCAGGCCGCACGTTGCCGGCGATCGACACCAGGCCCACGCCCGGCACCTGCGACAGGCGCTGGGCCAGGATCGCATCGGCGTAGCGGTTGACCTCGCGCAGCGGCAGCGTGTCGGAGGTGAGCTTGAGCGTGAGGATCGCCGCGTCTGCGGGATTCACCCGGTTGTAGACCGGCTGGTAGGGCAACGACGAGGGCAGGGTGGCCTGGCGGATCGCCGCCTGCACGTCCTGCGCGGCAATGTCGATGTCGCGGTCCATCGAGAATTGCAGAATGATCGTGGACAGGCCTGCCGACGAATCGGAGGTCATCATCTGTAGCCCGGAGATTTGCCCGAGCTGGCGTTCCAACGGCGTAGTCACCAGCGAGGCCATGGTGGTCGCGTTGGCGCCGGGATACTGGGTGGAGACGACCAGACTGGGCGCGTCGATTTCCGGCAGTGCCGAGACCGGCAGTTGCCGGTAGCCCAGGATGCCCAGCAGCAGGATGCCCGCCATCAACAGCGAGGTGGCGATCGGACGGCGGATGAAGATGGTCGAAAAGCCCACGGGGGGTGTCCTTGCTGAAGACGTCAATCGATGCCGGCGCGGATGGCGCCGACGCACACAGGCAACGGGAATACCGTTGCCTGTGGTCGCGAGTTAGCGCGGGCCGCCGCCACGCCGGCCGCCGGCACTGCCGCGGCTCTTGTCCTGCGCCGCCTTGAGCTCGGCTTCGGTGGGCTCGGGCGGGGTTTCGCCCGGCTTGAGCGCGCTGACCTTGCTGCCCGGCTTGAGCCGGAACTGGCCTTCGGTCACCACGCGTTCGCCGGGCTTGAGGCCCTTGGTGATCTGCACGTGGCTGTCGTCCACCTCCACGCCCTGTACCACGGTGCGCATCTGCGCGGTGCTGTCGCTGCCCACCACGTACACGTAATCGCCATCCGGGCCGCGCTGCACGGCCTGGGTCGGCACCACGGTGCCGCCGGAGATGGTGCGCAGCTGCAGCCGCACGTTGACGAACTGGCCCGGCCACAGCGCGTTGTCGGCATTGCCGAAGATCGCGCGCGCACCAAAGGTACCGCTATCGGCGGCGATGCGATTGTCGATCACATCGAGCTTGCCGTCGGCACTGATCACATGCGCATCGCCACGGTCCAGCGCGGCCACCGGCAACGGGGTGGCGGCCTGGCCGCTGCGCACTGCCGGCAGCTCGCGCTCGGGCAGGCTGAAGGACACGTAGATCGGGCGGATCTGGGTCAGGGTGACGATGGTGGAGGTGGTGCTGACGATATTGCCCACGTCCACGCCGCGGATACCGGCAATGCCGTCGATCGGCGCGGTGACCCGGGTGAACTGCAACTGCACCTGCGCCGAGCGCATCTGTGCATCGTTGGCGGCCACGGCGGCCTCGTACTGCGCCACCTGGTTGCGCTGGGTGTCCAGGTCGGTGCGCGACACGTACTGCTTGTAGGCCGGGTCATTGGAGCGCTGGTAGTTCACCCGCGCGGTGGCCAGCAGCGCCTGGTTCTGGCGCTTGGCGGCCAGCGCCTGGTCGTAGCTGGCTTGCAGCGTGCGCGGGTCGATCTGCGCCAGCAAAGCGCCCTTCTTCACTTCCTGGCCTTCCTGGAAATTCAGGCTCATCAGCTGGCCGGACACCTGCGGGTTCACCGTCACCGTGTTGAGCGCGGTCACCGTGCCCAGCGCGGTGGCGTACACCGGCACGTCCTGGGTGGCGGCGGGCACCACAGTCACCGGCACCGGGCCGCTGTTTTCGGTGCCATTGCCATCCGGCGCCCCTGGCCGCTTGCCCTGCTGGCCCCCGCCCATCATGCGCATTGCAACGAACACAACGACGAGCACCGCCACGACCAGCAGTGAGATCTTCCAGAAACGCGACATTCGACAACTCCTGATGGCGGGCCGGGCGCGTAGGTGCGTCCGTGGGGGCGGCTGAGCAAAGCATATCGTCGCGCTCGCAGGTTGGAACGTTACTGAAGTAACGGGCCACCCCCCTGCGCGACAGGCCGATTCACTGGCGTGGTGCTGCGGCAACGCGCCACGGTCGTTGCGGTTGACCGCGGGGCTGAATCGCACCCCACTGTGGCCCGGGCGCGGCGCCGGTGCACTACAGTGAGGCATCCCGATTGGAGAATGTTCAATGCGCCATCGCCTGCTCAGCAGCGCCCTGCTGCTTGCCCTGCCCACGCTTGCCGCCGCCCAGGCCGCGCCCCGGCCCGAAGTCCAGGCGGCTGCGGCGCCCTTGCAGGCCAAGGTGGTGCAGTGGCGCCGCGACTTCCACCAGCACCCGGAGTTGTCCAACCGCGAGGAGCGCACCGCCGCCACCGTGGCCGCGCAGTTGCGCAAGCTGGGCCTGAAGCCGCGCACCGGCATCGCCCATCACGGCGTGGTGGCCATCATCAAGGGCGGCAAGCCCGGCCCGAAGATCGCCCTGCGCGCGGACATGGACGCGCTGCCGGTGACCGAACAGACCGGTCTGCCGTTCGCCTCCAAGGCCACCTCTCAATACCGCGGCGAGACCGTGGGGGTGATGCACGCCTGCGGCCACGACGCCCACACCGCCATCCTGCTCGGCGTGGCCGAGGCCCTGGTCGGCATGCGCGAACAGTTGCCGGGCGAGGTGATGCTGATCTTCCAACCCTCCGAGGAAGGCGCGCCGGGCAATGAAGAAGGCGGCGCCTCGTTGATGCTCAAAGAAGGCCTGTTTGCCGACTTCAAGCCGCAGGCGGTGTTTGGCCTGCACGTGTTCTCCAGCGTGCAGGCCGGCAAGATCGCGGTGCGCGGCGGCCCGCTGATGGCGGCCTCGGACCGGTTTGCGATCAAGATGATCGGCCGCCAGACCCACGGCTCGGCACCGTGGAACGGCATCGACCCGATCGTGGCCAGCGCCGACATGATCGGCACCGCGCAGACCGTGGTCAGCCGCCGCGCCAATCTGTCCAAGCAGCCGGCGGTGGTCAGCTTCGGCGCGATCAAGGGCGGTATCCGCTACAACATCATCCCCGACGACGTGGAGATGGTGGGCACCATCCGCACCTTCGACGAAGGCATGCGCCAGCAGATCTTTGCCGACCTCAAGACCGTGGCCGAACACACCGCCGCCGCGCATGGCGCCAAGGTCGAGGCGCAGGTGCCCGACCAGGACGGCAACCCGGCCACCGTCAACGACCCGGCCCTGACGGCCAAGATGCTACCCAGCCTGCAGGCCGTGGTGGGCGCAGACAACGTCTACGAGCCGCCGTTGCAGATGGGCGCGGAAGATTTCTCGTTCTACGCCCAGCAGGTACCGTCGATGTTCTTCTTCGTCGGCTCCACCGCCAAGGGCATCGACCCGGCCACCGCGCCCAGCAACCACTCGCCGCAGTTCCTGCTGGACGAATCGGCGCTGGATGTCGGCCTGCGTGCGCTGTTGCAGGTGTCGCTGGATTATCTGCAGCAGGGCTGAGGCTGGAGAAGCGGGAAGCGGGAATCGGCTGCGGTTGGGCGATTCCCGGTTTTCAGGGGACGTGCCGCTAGGCGACGGGCCGCGTGACGCGGCCCGATCGCCGCGGCGATCCAGGTGATTGCGCCCGCGTCGCCATACACCTCACGGCCAGCCCGGCCGCCCTAAAATGGCGGCATGAATACCCCAGAAGACTCTTCCCTCGGTCGCGAAGTCGCCTACCCGAGCGGCTACGACCCGTCACTGCTGTTTCCGATCCCGCGTGCAGCCGGGCGCGCGGCCATCGGCCTGCGCGGAGCGCTGCCATTTGTCGGCCGCGATCGCTGGCATGCCTACGAACTGAGCTGGCTGGATGCGCACGGCAAACCATGCGTGGCCACCGCCACCTTGCACGTGCCGTGCGAGTCGCCGGCGTTGATCGAATCCAAGTCGCTCAAGCTGTATCTGAACTCGCTCAACGCCACCCGCTTCAACAGCGCCGAAGCCGTACGTGCACGCATCGCCACCGATCTGTCCACACGTGCCGGTGCCGATGTGTCGGTGGAATTCGGATTGCCGCCGATCGATGCGGTGGGCGAGGGCGAATCGATCGACGCACTGGACATCGCCATCGACGATTACGGCCCGCCCAAGGCCGACTATCTGGCCACCCATGCAGGCACGGTGGTGGAGGAAGTGCTGGCCTCTGCATTGCTCAAGTCCAACTGCCCGGTCACCGGGCAACCGGATTGGGCCAGCGTCACGCTGCGCTACCGCGGCGCGCCGATCGATCGCGAAGGATTGCTGCGTTATCTGGTCAGCTTCCGCGACCACGCCGATTTCCACGAACAATGCGTGGAGCGCATTTTTCAGGACCTGCTGGTGCGTTGCGCGCCGCAATGGTTGGTGGTGGAAGCACGCTATACCCGCCGTGGCGGACTCGACATCAATCCGGTGCGCACCTCGCCGCAGATGCCCACGCCGCTATCGATCTTCCGCGATCTGCGCCAGTAAGGCGCACATTGTGGGTACTCGCGCCGGCTTCACGGCGGCGCGATCAGCACTTAACGGCGCTCCGCGCACCCTGCGCATCATCGTGATGGACAGGGAGCGCGGCAATGAATGTCGACAAGAAAGCAGATTTTTCCAATGTCACGTCCACGGTCGACAGCACCGCGGAGGTCGTGCCATCGCCGGATTTTTCCAATGTACGTTCCAGCGTGGAAAGCACCGCGCAAATCATCGGCGACGAGTCGGTGACCGTGCAGGCAGGCGACAGCCTGTCGGTGATCGCCAAGCGCCATTACGGCGACGGCAACTCGTGGCCACGCATCTTCGAAGCCAACCGCGACACGCTGAAAGATCCCGACACGATTTTTCCGGGCCAGGTGTTGCGTTTACCGCCGAAAGCGTAGCCACCACGCTACCTGCGCATTGCCGCGGCCTGTTGCACACACCCTTACCGTGACTCTTGGAGATCGATCCCATGCGTAGCAAATCTGCATCCAGCACCTTGGTCCTCGCACTTGCCGGCGTTCTGGCACTGTCCGGCTGTCGCAAGGAAGCCCATGACGATTCCAGCGTGTCGCAGGATCCAACCTCCGGCGCCGCAACCTCCGACATTCCAGGCCCCGCGAGCACACCGCCGGCCGGTGACCAGGCCGCGCAGGGCACTGCCACCGGCGCCGCCAGCACTGATACGGCCGCAGCCAGTGGCGCGGCGGTCACGGTGTCCAGCGTGGCAGTGGGGAACAAGGCGGGCGCCGACAAGAGCGTGACGCCGGCCACCACACTGGGCAACAAGGACACCATCATCGTTTCGGTGAAGACCGATGGCAGCGCCAGCAATGTGCCGGTCTCGGCCAAGCTGACCTTCGAGGACGGGCAGGTGGCGGGCGAGCAGAACGCGACACTGACCACCACCGGCGCCGAAACCACCAACCTGAGCTTCAGCAAGCCCGATGGCTGGCCGGCCGGTAGCTACACCGCGCAGGTCATGGTCGACGGCAAGCCGGCCGGCAGCCCGCAGACCTTCACCGTGAAATAAGCCGCAGCGTGCTGCGCGGCCAGTACGCGCGCAGGTGTCAATCAAGCTCACCCATGCTGCGACTCTCTCCCGCAGCGTGGGACCTGAGGCGCGATCGCAAGGTCGCGCCTTTTTTTGTGGCTGTGTGCGTCTGCGCGGCAGCGTTTGCATTTCGTTACACCTGCATCGATAGCGATTGGACGCGTGGCGGGATGAAGCATCCGCCTGTGGTCGCTTTACCCGGGCAAGGCCCAGACGCGACAATGCCGTGCTGATCCATCGCCGCGTCCACGCGCGTCGGCCGCTCGGCGTGCCACCAGCGACCACCGTCGCGCACGCCCACGGCCACCGCCGTGCGGACCGGTGCTCCTCCCGACCACAAGAGCTATCGCACCTCATGTCGAAGACACCGAAGATCATCTACACGCTCACCGACGAAGCACCCTTCCTGGCCACGCAGTCGCTGCTGCCGATCATCGATGCCTACACCGATACCGCCGGGATCGTGGTCGAGACCCGCGACATTTCGCTGGCCGGACGCATCCTGGCCCTGTTCCCGGAGCAACTGACCGACGCGCAGAAAATTGCCGACGATCTGGCCGAACTGGGCGCGCTGGCCACCACGCCCGAAGCCAACATCATCAAGTTGCCCAACATCAGCGCCTCGGTGCCGCAGCTCAAGGCCGCGATCAAGGAACTGCAGAGCCAGGGCTACGCGTTGCCGGCGTATCCGGATGAACCCAAGGATGCCGCCGAGCAGGACATCAAGACGCGCTACGACAAGGTCAAGGGCAGTGCGGTGAATCCGGTGCTGCGCGAAGGCAATTCCGATCGCCGCGCACCGCTGTCGGTGAAGAACTATGCACGCAAGCATCCGCACCGCATGGGCAAGTGGAGCAGCGAGTCCAAGTCGCATGTGGCGCACATGGACAACGGCGACTTCTTCGGCAGCGAACAGTCCACCACGCTGGCGCAGGCCGGCACGCTGAAGATTGAATTCGTCGGTGCCGACGGCAGCAGCAAGGTGCTCAAGGACGCCGTTGCAGTGAAGGCCGGCGAGATCGTCGATGCCGCCGTGCTGAGCAAGCGCGCACTGGCCAGTTTCATTGATGCGCAGATCGCCGACGCGAAGGCCAAAGACGTGCTGTTCTCGGTGCATCTGAAAGCCACCATGATGAAAGTTTCCGACCCGGTGCTGTTCGGCGTGGTCGTGGGTGAGTTTTACAAGAGTGCGTTGAGCAAGCACGCCGATGTGCTGAAGTCGGTTGGCTTCGACCCCAACAACGGTATCGGTGATCTGTACGCACGCATCGGCACGCTGCCGGATGACGTGCAGGCGCAGATCAAGGCCGACGTGCAGGCCGAGTACGCCCAGCGCCCGGGGTTGGCAATGGTCAACTCGGACAAGGGCATCACCAATCTGCACGTGCCCAGCGACGTGATCGTCGACGCATCGATGCCGGCGATGATTCGCGATTCCGGCCAGATGTGGAATGCGCAAGGCAAGCTGCAGGACACCAAGGCCGTGATCCCGGACCGCTGCTATGCCGGCGTGTACCAGGCGGTGATCGACGACTGCAAGGCGCATGGCGCGTTCGATCCCTCCACGATGGGCTCGGTGCCCAACGTCGGCCTGATGGCGCAGAAGGCCGAAGAATACGGCTCGCACGACAAGACCTTCCAGATGGCCGCCGCTGGCACCGTCAAGGTCACCGATGGCAACGGCAGCACCGTGTTCGAGCACGCTGTGGAAGCCGGTGATTTGTGGCGCATGTGCCAGGTCAAGGACGCGCCGATCCAGGATTGGGTGAAGCTGGCGGTCGAGCGCGCCCGTCTGAGCGACACCCCGGCCGTGTTCTGGCTGGACAAGGCACGCGCGCACGACGCGCAGGTCATCGCCAAGGTCGAAACTTACTTGAAGGATCACGACACCAACGGCCTGGACATCCGCATCCTGCCGCCGGTGGAGGCCACCACCTTCTCGCTGGAGCGCATCCGCAAGGGCCAGGACACCATCTCGGTCACCGGCAACGTGCTGCGCGACTACCTCACCGACCTGTTCCCGATCATGGAGCTGGGCACCAGCGCCAAGATGCTCTCGATCGTGCCGCTGATGGCCGGTGGCGGGCTGTTCGAGACCGGCGCCGGTGGTTCGGCGCCCAAGCACGTACAGCAGTTCGTCGAAGAGAACTGCCTGCGCTGGGATTCGCTGGGTGAGTTCCTGGCCCTGGCTGCCTCGCTCGAGCACCTGGGCAACCGTTACGACAACCCGTCCGCCACCGTGCTGGCGAAAGCGCTGGACGTGGCCAACGGGCAGTTCCTGGACAACAACAAGTCGCCGGCGCGCAAGGTTGGCGAGCTCGACAACCGCGGCAGCCATTTCTATCTGGCGATGTACTGGGCACAGGCCCTGGCCGCACAGACCGAAGACACCGCGTTGCAGGCCAAGTTCGCGCCGCTCGCCAAGGCCTTGACCGAGAACGAAGCCACCATCGTGGCCGAGCTCAACGGCGCACAGGGCAAGCCGGTGGAGATCGGTGGCTACTACCATCCGGATCTGGCCAAGGTCAGCGAGGCGATGCGTCCGAGCAAGACCTTCAACGACGTGTTGGCCACGCTCAAGGCCTGATCCCGCGCACCGCCTGTCGGTACGTTGGTCAGTGCTACCTCCAAGGCCCGCCTCGCCAAGAGGCGGGCCTTGTCGTTTCAGCGAAATGGCGACAACGCCGTCATCGCCCGCACCAAGCGGCGCGCACGTCGCGCCATGCGGTGTTCGGCACGCTGCTGGCGCGCAGCGTCCGGCGCGACCAAAGCAGGTTGCGTTGTCTGCGCAGCTGCATCCAGCGCCGTGTCCGGCTCTGCCAATTGCTGTGCAAGCGTCAGGTCGGCAATGTGCCCGTGCTGGAACAGCAAGTCGGTAAAGATGCGCATGATCCTGCTCCCACTTGAGTGAAAGCCACAGTAGGTGCAGGCTGGCCGAGGCAAAAGCGAGGCTTTTGCAAGTCGGCGTTGAATTTCATTCAAGGGTGAGCCATGTCGCGTCCGCCGCTTCACGCATTGCAGGGATTCGTCAGTGCCGTGCGTCTGGGCAATCTGTCGCGCGCGGCGGCGGCGATGCACCTCACCGTCAGCGCGCTCAGTCACCAGGTGCGTTCGCTCGAACAACGCTTGGGGTATCCATTGCTGCAACGGCACGCACGCGGCGTCAGTGCCACGCTGCAGGGGCAGCAGTTGCTCGATCGCATTGCACCGCATCTGGATGCCATCGCCGAAGCGTTCCAGCCATTCGCTGCGCGCCGCGAAGACACGTTGACCCTGAGCATCACGCCGTCGATGGCCTCGGCCTGGCTGGTGCCGCGTCTGGGTGGATTTCTGGCGCTGCATCCCACCATCGAGATCAACCTGTTCTCGAGCGAGCGACTGGTGGACTTCGAACGCCAGCAGCAGGTGGATGCCGGCATGCGCATCGGTGCCGGGCACTGGCCGGGCTTGATCGCCGAGCCCTTGTTCGACGAGTGGCTGGTGCCCATGGCGAGCCCCGCGCTGATCGCGCGCATGGGCGGGGTCGATGCGCAGCCACTGCATCATTGGCCGCTGCTGGGCGACCCGGATGGCGACTGGCTGCGTTGGTTTGCAACCTTCGGTGGCGAAGCGCCGCGCCGCTATGCGGCGGTGCTGGACGAATCCGAAGCGCACCATCGTGCCGCGCTGGACGGTGTGGGTGTTGCACTGGGGCGGGTAACGCGCGCGCGGTTGTTGCTGGCGTCCGGCCAGCTGGTGGCGTTGTCTGCGCAACGGCTCAAAACCAGCTGGTCGCATTACCTGGTGTATCCAACGCGTTCGGCCTCGCATCGCGGTTTTCTCGCCTTCCGCGCGTGGCTGCAGGAGCAGGCGCGCGAGCATGCGGCGCACGCGCAGCAGGCAGCATCCGCCGTTTCCACGACACGCCGCCGCAAGCGCTGAGGACAGCCATGAACCAACAACCGTTACCACCGCAATCCGAGCGCCGCGCGCTGGCGATCGGTCGTGCTGTCTATGAGGCGTTTCAGGACTACCACGCGCAGTTTTCGCAGATCACCGCGCGTGCCAGGCAGCGCTTCGAAACGCGCGACTGGAGTGGCGCACGCGAAGATGCGGTGGCGCGGATTGCGCTCTACGATCACTACATCAGCGAATGCATGTTGCGCCTGCGCGCCGTGTTGCTGGGCCAGGCGCACGATCGCGCGCTCTGGATGCGCGCCCGCACCCATTACGCGGAGCTGCTTACCGGCCTGATCGACCAGGAGTTGTACAAGACCTTCTACAACACGCTGACGCGGCGTTACTTCCGCACCCAGGGCGTGGATGCGCAGATCGAATTCATTGCGTTGGATATCGAGCCCACCGATGCCATCACCGTGCCGGTGGCGCGGCATACCTACGCGGTCTCGCCTGGCCGGTTGACCGAGATGCTGGTGCGTGTGCTCGGCGATTATCCATTTGAGGTGCCGTATGCGCACCGGACCCGCTGCGCGGCGGCAATCGCAGTACGGCTGCTGGACGACCTTGCCCATTGGGGCGAGCACCCGGTGCGCAGCGTCGAATTGCTGGAAACGGTGTTCTATCGCGAACGTCGTGCGTATCTGGTCGGGCGCTTGTTCGGCGAACATCGGTTTTCGCCGTGTGTGATTGCGCTGGTCAACGACGATGCCGGTCTACGCGCCGAAGCGGTGCTGACGCGCCGCAGCGATGTCGCGCAATTGTTCAGTAATTCCCGCAGCTATTTCCAGGCGGATCTGACCACCGTCGGCGATGCGGTCGTGTTTCTGCGCAGCCTGCTCACGCATAAGCCTATCGACGAGCTGTACACGATGCTGGGGCGTGCCAAGCAGGGCAAGACCGAGCGGTATCGCACGTTTTTCCGCCACTTCCAGGCCCACCCGGCCGAACAGCTGGTGCATGCCGACGGCACACCGGGGATGGTCATGGTGGTGTTCACGCTGCCCAGCTATCCGTTGGTGTTCAAGTTGATCCGCGACCGCTTTGCATACCCCAAGACCATGAGCCGCGCGCAGGTTGAAGGCAAATACGAGCTGGTGTTTCAGCTCGACCGCATTGGTCGCCTGCTGGATGCGCAGCCATACCGGTTTCTGCGGTTTCCCAAGGCGCGGTTCTCGCCTGCACTGCTGCAGGATCTGCAGAGCAGCTGTGCGATGAGCCTGAGCGAAGACGGCGACGATGTGCTGATCGCACTGTGCTACGTGCAGCGCCGCCTGCGCCCGCTCAATCTGTATCTGCGCGAGCAACTGCCCGCCGCCGCGCATGCCGCCGCGCTGGACTACGGGCAGGCGATCAAGGATATGGCGCGCAACAACATCTTCCCCGGCGACATGCTGCTGAAGAACTTCGGCATCACCCGGCACCAGCGCGCGGTGTTCTACGACTACGACGAGCTGTGCCTGATCACCGAATGCACCTTCCGCGATTGGCCCACGCCCACCAGTTATGAAGAGCAGATGGCAGCCGAGCCCTGGTTTCACGTCGGTCCGCGCGACGTGTTTCCCGAGCGTTTTGCGTTGTTCATGGGCCTGCCGTCCTCGCAGCTGGAAGCGGTCAAGCACATGCACCCCGAGCTGTTCGACCCGCAGTGGTGGCGCGACCTGCAGGCACGCCTGCGCGAAGACGATTACCCGGACACGCCGCCGTATGCGGACGCCCAGAAGCTGGCGTGACGATTCCGTTTGCCGCCTGCTGCTGGTAAAAGGACGTTCCAAGACGAATGGAGTGTGGTCATGCAGTGGATGCAACGGTTGGGGCTGGTAGCGATGTTGGGGATGCTGTCGATTGGCCAGGTAGCGGCGCGCACGAGCGAGGCGACAGAACAGGTCGAGGCCAGCATGAATGTTGCGGGCGAATTGACGCTGACGCCGGATGGCACGGTCACTGCGGTGACGTTGACCAATGAAGACAGCTTGCCGCCGGCCGTGCGCAGCCGGATCAGGCAGTCGATTGCGGGGTGGCGCTTCGATCCGATCACCGACAGTGGCACCGCCTTGCCAACCACGCTGCCGATGCGTCTGCTGCTGGTCGCCAAGCCTGGCGAGAAGAATCAGTATCTGGTTTCGATCCGCAGCGCTCACTTCGGTGGAGAGGCCAGCGACGGCAGCAGCGTGCGTGCCAAGGACATGACACCACCCAGCTATCCCAAGGCGGCGTTTCAGGATGGCGCGACCGGGATCGTGTATCTGCTGCTGAAGATCGGCCGCGACGGCAAGGTGGCGGATCTTGTCGCAGAGCAGGTCAACCTCACCGTGTCGATTCCCGCGGCCAAGCGCGAGCGCGTGCGCAAGACGCTTGCCGACGCGTCAATCGCCAAGGCACGCACGTGGACTTTCGATCCGCCTAGCGATGGGCCCGAGCACACGGCGCCCTACTGGACCATGCGCGTGCCGGTGAGCTTCGATATCACCGACTCGATACGCGATCTGAGAAAACGGCAGGCCAGCTGGCGGTCCTATCTGCCGGGCCCACGCCAAAGCGCGCCATGGAGCGATCAAGGCGTGCTGGCGTCGGCCACTGACAGTCCGGATGCATTGCCCGACAGCGGGCTGTTCTCGGTACGTGGTGAAGGCGTGCGGCTGCTGACGCCGCTGCAAGGCGGCTGAGCAATCCAAGGCCGTGTCGCTGCGGCGTGGCGGCATGCGGGTCGACTGGTCGATAGGCACGCCAGGCGCCCAGGGCTCAAGAGATGGTGCCACGCAGTGCTGCCGGTCAAGCCCCGCTGAGGGCGAGTTGAAAGTCGCGGTGGCCTCACGCCTGATCCAATTAATTCGGCCCATAAAAAAAGCCCCGCAATGCGGGGCTTTTTCGTAACACACCACCAACTGAACTCAGCGCTTCATTGAGCTGAAGAACTCGTCGTTGGACTTGGTGGTCTTCATCTTGTCCAGCAGGAACTCCATCGCGGCGATTTCGTCCATCGGATGCAGCAGCTTGCGCAGAATCCAAATCTTCTGCAGCAGCTCCGGCTCGATCAACAGATCTTCGCGACGCGTGCCCGAGCGGTTGATGTCGATCGCCGGGTACACGCGCTTTTCGGTGATGCGACGGTTCAAATGCACTTCGCTGTTGCCGGTGCCCTTGAACTCTTCGTAGATCACCTCGTCCATCTTGCTGCCGGTTTCCACCAGCGCCGTGGCAATGATGGTCAGCGAACCGCCTTCTTCCACGTTACGTGCCGCACCGAAGAAGCGCTTCGGGCGATGCAGCGCGTTGGCATCCACACCACCGGTGAGCACCTTGCCGGAGCTCGGCACCACGTTGTTGTAGGCGCGTGCCAGACGGGTGATGGAGTCCAGCAGGATCACCACGTCCTTCTTGTGCTCGACCAGGCGCTTGGCCCGTTCGATCACCATCTCGGCAACCTGCACGTGGCGCGCGGCCGGCTCGTCGAACGTGGAGGAGATGACCTCGCCGCGCACGGTGCGCTGCATTTCGGTCACTTCTTCCGGGCGCTCGTCGATGAGCAGCACGATCATGTGCACTTCGGGATGATTGGTGGTGATGGCCGTGGCCACCTGCTGCATCATCATCGTCTTACCGGCCTTGGGCGGGGAGACGATCAGCGCACGCTGACCTTTACCCTGCGGTGCCATCAGATCGAGGATGCGGCCGGTGATGTCCTCGGTGGACCCATCGCCGCGTTCCAGACGGAAACGCCGACGCGGGAACAGCGGGGTCAGGTTCTCGAACAGCACCTTGTTCTTGCTCGCTTCCAGCGGCTCACCATTAATGGTGTCCACGATCGACAGCGCGAAATAGCGTTCGCCGTCCTTGGGGAAGCGGATGCGGCCGGACAGATGGTCGCCGGTGCGCAGGTTGAAGCGGCGGATCTGGCTCGGCGAGATATACGTATCGTCCGGGCCGGCCAGATAGCTGGCCTCGGCGGCACGCAGGAAGCCGAAACCGTCGGGCAGGATCTCCAGCACGCCGTCGGCGGCAACGCCTTCGCCATGGCGGGTGAGCACCTTGAGCAGCGCAAAGATCACATCCTGCTTGCGTGCGCGGGCCACGCCTTCCTGGATGTTGAGCTGATCGGCGATATCCAGCAGCTTCTGCGCCGGCATCCGCTTGAGGTCGCTCAGCGAGTACGCCGGGAAGCCTTCCGGCACGGCCGGATGCGGACGCGCAATGAACGGCTCGTTGCTGCCATCGGACGAGGGCATGCCGCCTTCGCTCTCATTGCCGAAGCGGTCGCGGCCACGGTCGCGACGGTTGCGGAACCGGTCACGGCGGTTGCCCTGCTGGTTCTGGCCCTGGCCCTGATTCTGGCCTTGACCCTGCTGGCCTTGGCCTTGGCCCTGGTTCTGACCCTGGCCTTGCTGCTGGCGCTGCTGACCCTGACCCTGACCCTGGCTTTGCGCCTGGTTCTGGTTTTGCTGCTGCTGCGCCTGGTTGAAGCGCTGCTGCTGCGACTGGCCGCCCTCGCGGGACTCGCCGTGCTGCTCGCCAGCATGCCCAGCCTGGGCTGCGCCGCCATCGCCAGACGACTGCGCCGGCGCCGATTCGGCTGCCGGCGACGGGGTCTGCGCGGGGCGCGGAGCCTCGGGAGCGGGGCTGCTGGGCAAGGGAAGATTGGGTTGTTGCGACCCGGCGTCGTCATGGGCGACGGCGGTCTTGCTGACACGTGGCTTGCGCACACGCTTCTCGACGGGGGCGTCAACGCTCCCGGTATCGGAGGAAGGATTCTCGGACAAGTGCTTGATTCCTCGCTAAGAGTGCGAGCGCCCGGCTGGGGGGCGAACTGTGGTGATGGGAGTCTAGAAGAGGTTTCTAGAGGGGTACGGCGGCGCACGAACGTGTGCCGGATCAACTGACACTACCACCGCCGCGCAGAGCGGCGCAAGCGTCTGCCAAAGCAGGAGTTAACTGCCGGCAAAACGCAGGGCGCCCATGGCTGGACGCCCTGTCACTCAGGCGGCCGCGCCGCCCAGGGTCTTGTCGATCATCTGGGTCAGCTGGCCCTTGCCAACTGCCCCGATCTGGCTTGCCTGGACCTCACCGTCCTTGAACAGCAACAGCATCGGGATCGAGCGCACGTGGTACTTGATGGCCAAAGCGCGGTTCTGGTCCACGTTGACCTTGGCAACCTTGAGCTTGCCCTGGTATGTATCGGCCAGATCGTCCAGCACCGGGGCGATCATCTTGCACGGGCCGCACCATTCGGCCCAAAAATCCACCAGGACCGGTTCGCCGGATTGCAGTACAGCTGTATCGAAGTCGGCATCGCCGACATGTTGAACCTTGTCGCTCACGTTGGGTCTCCTGGAAACCAAAACGGCCTACCCGACCGGGCAGGCCGCCACATTGCGGTAAACTGGGGCATTGCGCGACTGAATCAAGTGTCAGTCCTGAAGCCGCGCTGTCCGCCACAAGAGCCGCAGTTTGCGACGCTGTCGGCATCGATGCAAGCCGCGCCCGGGCTGCCCAGGGCGCCTCACGAAGACGGAATAATGAGCGACAAACCGCTGACCGATTTGACTTTTTCCTCGTTCGACCTGCATCCGGCGCTGGTCGCCGGGCTGGAGAGCGCCGGGTTTACGCGCTGCACGCCGATCCAGGCGCTGACCCTGCCGGTCGCCCTGCCGGGCGGCGACGTCGCCGGCCAGGCCCAGACCGGCACCGGCAAAACGCTGGCGTTCCTGGTCGCGGTGATGAACCGCCTGCTGATCCGCCCGGCGCTGGCCGACCGCAAGCCGGAAGATCCGCGCGCCCTGATCCTGGCGCCCACCCGCGAGCTGGCCATCCAGATCCACAAGGACGCGGTCAAGTTCGGCGCCGACCTGGGGCTGCGCTTTGCGCTGGTCTACGGTGGCGTGGACTACGACAAGCAGCGCGAGCTGCTGCAGCAGGGCGTGGACGTGATCATCGCCACCCCGGGCCGGCTGATCGACTACGTCAAACAGCACAAGGTGGTCTCGCTGCACGCCTGCGAAATCTGCGTACTGGACGAAGCCGACCGCATGTTCGACCTGGGCTTCATCAAGGACATCCGCTTCCTGCTGCGGCGCATGCCCGAGCGCGGCACCCGCCAGACGCTGCTGTTCTCGGCCACGCTCAGCCACCGCGTGCTGGAGCTGGCCTACGAGCACATGAACGAGCCGGAAAAGCTCGTCGTGGAAACCGAGACCATCACCGCCGCGCGGGTGCGTCAGCGCATCTATTTCCCCTCCGACGAAGAGAAGCAGACGCTGCTGCTGGGCCTGCTGTCGCGCAGCGAAGGCGCGCGCACCATGGTGTTCGTCAACACCAAGGCGTTCGTGGAGCGGGTGGCGCGCACCCTGGAGCGGCACGGCTACCGCGTGGGCGTGTTGTCCGGCGACGTGCCGCAGAAGAAGCGCGAGTCGTTGCTGAACCGCTTCCAGAAGGGCCAGCTGGAAATCCTGGTGGCCACCGACGTGGCCGCGCGCGGCCTGCACATCGATGGCGTCAAGTACGTCTACAACTACGACCTGCCGTTCGACGCCGAAGACTACGTGCATCGCATCGGGCGCACCGCGCGCCTGGGCGAGGAGGGCGATGCGATCAGCTTCGCCTGCGAGCGTTATGCGATGAGCCTGCCGGACATCGAGGCCTACATCGAGCAGAAGATCCCGGTCGAGCCGGTGACTACCGAGCTGCTGACCCCGTTGCCGCGCACACCGCGCGCAACAGTGGAAGGTGAAGAGGTCGACGACGACGCTGGCGACAGCGTGGGCACGATCTTCCGCGAAGCACGCGAGCAGCGTGCGGCCGACGAAGCGCGTCGTGGCGGTGGCCGTAGCGGTCCCGGCGGCGCATCGCGTAGCGGCAGTGGCGGCGGTCGTCGCGACGGCGCCGGTGCCGATGGCAAGCCGCGCCCGCCGCGTCGCAAGCCGCGCGTGGAAGGCGAGGCCGATCCGGCCGCAGCGCCCAGCGAGACGCCAGTGGTTGTCGCTGCTGCCGCAGAAACTCCTGCCGTCACGGCGGCCGAAGGCGAGCGCGCACCGCGCAAGCGCCGTCGGCGTCGCAACGGCCGCCCGGTCGAAGGTGCCGAGCCGGTGGTGGCATCCACGCCCGTGCCGGCCCCCGCCGCGCCGCGCAAACCCACCCAGGTCGTGGCCAAGCCGGTACGTGCCGCAGCCAAGCCGTCGGGCAGCCCGTCGTTGCTGAGCCGCATCGGACGCAGGCTGCGTTCGTTGGTCTCCGGCAGCTGAGGTATTGCCGCATGGATCGCATCGCCGCACACCGGCGATGCGACGCAAGCGCTGGCGCTCCGGCATAATCGCTGGATGACCGTTCTGCGTTTCGACAACGTCAGCAAGCATTACGCCGGTGGCCACCAGGCGCTGACCGATGTCAGCTTCGAAGTGGCCGATGGCGAGATGCTGTTCGTGACCGGCCACTCTGGCGCCGGCAAAAGCACCTTGCTCAAATTGATCCACCTCAGCGAGCGGCCCAGCCAGGGCGCGGTGCTGCTGGGCGAACGCAACCTGCTCAAGGTGCGTGGCCGGCAGATTCCACTGCATCGCCGCCAGGTGGGCGCGGTGTATCAGGATCACCGCTTGCTCAACGATCGCAGCATTGCCGAAAACGTCGCCTTGCCGTTGATCCTGCGCGGCACCCGCCGTGCGGAAATCGGCAAGCGCGTGCGCTCGGCGCTGGAACGGATCGGCCTGGCCCATCGCGAGAAGGCGCTGCCTTCGCAGTTGTCGGCCGGCGAACAGCAGCGCGTGGGCATTGCCCGTGCCATCGTCGGCGAACCGCGCCTGCTGGTGGCCGACGAACCCACCGGCAACCTGGACCCGGCACTGGCCGCGGAAATCATGCAGCTGTTTGCCGAGCTGCCGGCGCGCGGCACCAGCGTGCTGGTGGTCAGCCACGACCTGGCGCTGCTCAAGCAGATGCGCAAGCGCGTGCTGATCCTGGACCACGGCCGCCTGGTCGATGACATCTCGCCGCAGGACCTGGCCGAATGAGCAAGCTCGCCAATACCGAATCGGTGGCCCCCTCGCGGTTCGGCGTGTGGATCGACCACCATCTGCACAGCATCGCCTTCAGCCTGGGCCGCGCCATGCGCAAGCCCTGGGCCACCTTGCTCACCATCGTGGTGATGGCGCTGGCGCTGGCATTGCCGCTGGGGCTGTCGATCGCGCTGGACAACGTCAAGCTGCTGGCTGGTAGCGTGCAGCAGTCGCGCGAAATCAATCTGTTCCTCAAGGTGGACGTGGCCGCCGATGCGGCCGAGCGCCTGGCCGGCGAGCTGCGCGCGCGTGCGGACATTGCCCAGGTGGCCGTGCGCACGCCGGCGCAGGGCCTGGCCGACCTGCGCGAAAACGCCAAGCTGGACGAAGCGATCGATGCACTCGGCGACAACCCGCTGCCTACGCTGCTGATCGTCACCCCGGCCGATGCCACCGACGATGCGCAGCTGGCCGCCGCCTTGCAGGCTTTGCCGCAGACCGACCAGGTGCAACACGACGCGCTGTGGCGCAAGCGGCTAGATGGCTGGCTGCATTTCGGCGAACGGCTGGTGCAGGTGCTCTCGGCCTTGCTCGGCATTGGCGCGGTGCTGGTGGTCGGCAATACCGTGCGGCTGGATATCCAGTCGCGGCGCGAAGAGATCGGCGTGCTGCAGCTGCTGGGTGCCAGCGATGGCTTCATCCGCCGCCCGTTCCTGTATCTGGGCGCGTGGTACGGGCTGGGTGCCGGCGCGGTCGCGCTTGCTCTGATCGCCGCTTCCGGGTTTGCATTGCGTACGCCGCTGGCCACGCTGGCCGACAGCTACGGCAGTTCCTTTACCCTGCACGGACTGGATCTGCTGCATTCTGCGATGGTGTTGGTGGGTACCCTGGTGCTGGGTTGGCTGGGTGCCTGGCTGGTCACCGGCCACTTCCTCCGTCAGACCCGCCCCACCGAGACCTGAGACCTGCCATGCATCCACCAGATCTCAAACACCTGATCAGCGACGCACCGCGTGTGATGGTGGTCGATGGGTCCAAGCTGGTACGCAAGCTGATTGCCGACGTGCTCAAGCGCGACTTGCCCAATGTGCAGGTGATCGGCTGCGCCAGCATCGCCGAAGCACGCGATGCGCTGGAGGCCGGTGCGGTGGATCTGGTCACCACCTCGTTGTCGTTACCCGATGGCGACGGCCTGACGCTGGCGCGCAGCGTGCGCGAAGCGGCCGGCCAGGCCTATGTGCCGGTGATCGTGGTCTCCGGCGATGCGCAGCAGCATCTGGTGGAGCGCCGCTTCACCGAATACGTCACCGATTATTTCGACAAGGCGCTGGGCCACGAGGCGCTGGCGACCTTCATCCGCGGCTACGTGCAGCCCGAGCCGGTGGTGGGCGCCACCGTGCTGTACATCGAGGACAGCCGCGTGGTGGCCGAAGCGACCAAGCGCATGCTCGAGCGCCAGAGCCTCAAGGTGGTGCATGTGCTCACTGCCGAAGACGCGTTCGCGCTGCTCACCGCCGAATCGTTGGGCCGCACCGAGCGGCGCATCGACGTGGTGCTGACCGACGTCACCCTCAAGGGCGAGCTCAACGGGCGCGATGTGGTCGAGCGCATCCGCATCGATTTCGCCTACGGCAAGCGCCGCCTGCCGGTGCTGGTGATGACCGGCGACACCAACCCGCGCAACCAGTCCGAGCTGCTGCGGGCCGGCGCCAACGACCTGGTGCAAAAGCCCATCGAAGAACGCCTGCTGGTGACCAAGGTGCTGTTCCAGCTGCGGCTGGCGCGCCTGGAGGATCAGGCCGTCACGCTATGACCGAAGGCGAGGGGCGTATCCAGTTGGAACCGTCATGGAAGGCGCGGGTGGGGGAGTGGTTGTTGCAGCCGCAGATGCAGGAGCTGTCCGCGTTCCTGCGCCAGCGCAAGGCCGCCAATGCGCGGGTGTTCCCGCCCGGCCCGCAGATCTTTGCCGCCTTCGATGCCACCCCGTTCGAGCAGGTCAAGGTGGTGGTGCTTGGCCAGGACCCGTACCACGGCGAAGGCCAGGCGCATGGGCTGTGCTTTTCGGTACTGCCCGGGGTGCCGGTGCCGCCGTCGCTGCTGAACATCTACAAGGAAATCCAGGACGACCTGGGCATTCCGCGCCCCGACCATGGCTACCTGATGCCATGGGCGCGCCAGGGCGTGCTGCTGCTCAATGCGGTGCTGACGGTGGAGCAGGGCCGCGCCGGTGCGCACCAGAACAAGGGCTGGGAAGGCTTCACCGACCATGTGGTGGAAACCCTCAACCGCGAGCGCGAGGGCCTGGTGTTCCTGCTCTGGGGCAGCTACGCGCAGTCCAAGGGCAAAGTGATCGATCAGGCGCGCCACCGCGTGTTCAAGGCCCCGCATCCGTCGCCGTTGTCGGCCCACCGCGGCTTTCTGGGCTGCAAGCATTTCTCCAAGACCAACGAACATTTGCAGCGGCGCGGACTGAGCCCGATCGACTGGTCGTTGCCGTCGCGCGCGGCGCTGGATCTCAGCCTCGCCGGCGGCTGAACGGGCTGGGCCATCGCGCCTGGCAAGTAGGCGATTTGTCACGATCCGCGAGCGGTGACGGTGGTAGCGTAGGCACCTGAATCGAGGCGGCACGGATTGGAACAGCACCGGTGCCGGAAACCCGAACGTCCTATAAATGGAACGCTGGAACTTTTTCTGTACCCAGCAGTCCAATAGTTCGACTGCTAAGATGGTGCCCTATGAACCAGATCACCTCGACTGCCCTTGTGGCAAACAATCTCCCGATTCCCAGTGCGCTCGGTTCGCTGGACGCCTACATCGGTGCCGTGCACCAGATCCCGGTGCTGTCGGTCGATGAGGAACAGAATCTGGCCCGCCGCTTCCGCGACGAGCTGGATCTGGACGCAGCGCGCGAATTGGTCCACTCCCACCTGCGCTTCGTGGTGCACGTGGCCCGCGGTTACAACGGCTACGGCCTGCCGCTGGGCGACCTGATCCAGGAAGGCAATATCGGCTTGATGAAGGCGGTCAAGCGCTTCGACCCGGAAATGGGCGTGCGCCTGGTCAGCTTCGCCGTGCATTGGATCCGTGCCGAGATGCACGAGTTCATCCTGAAGAACTGGCGCATCGTCAAGGTCGCCACGACCAAGGCGCAGCGCAAGCTGTTCTTCAACCTGCGCAAGTCCAAGACGCGCCTGGGCTGGCTCAATGCCTCCGAAGTGACTGCGGTTGCCAAGGACTTGAACGTCTCCGAGCGTGAAGTGATGGAGATGGAGTCGCGCTTGTCCGGTCGCGATATCGGCTTCGACGCTTCGTCGGACGAAGACGATGACCACGGCCCGCCGTCGCCGGTGAGCTACCTCGTGGCCAACGAGGAAGACCCGTCGCAGGCTTATGAGCGGCACGACAGCGAAGACAATCAGCTGCAGTTGCTGCGCGAAGGCATGGCCGGTCTGGATACGCGCTCGCGCGACATCGTCAAGCGTCGCTGGCTGGATTCCGAATCCAAGGTGACATTGCAGGAGCTGGCCGACGAGTACGGCGTATCCGCCGAGCGTATTCGCCAGATCGAAGCGAACGCGCTGAAGAAGATGAAGGCGCTGTTCGTCGCCTGATCCGGTGTGACATTGCCAGTGATACAAAACGGCCCGGTCTTCCGGGCCGTTTTGCGTTGCGGGCGTGGCACGGCAGGCGATACGGTTGGGTGTTGACGTCTCGTTGGCCCAGCAACGCCATGCACGCAGCACGGCCGCAACGACAGCCGTTACGAATCGTCAGGTCACGTTGGAACAACGCCGGTTGCGCGCAGCGCTACTCTGGCAGCCGTGCCACCGGCAGATGCCAGCCGTAGCGGATCGCCATGAAACGCAGGCCAAAGCACACGCCGGCACCGGCGGTCAGCGACCAGGATTGCGGCAGGCCGAGAACATGGCCGATCGCCACCAGGCCGCCGCCGGCCAGCGCCGCCACCGCATACAGTTCGGCCTGCAGTACCACCGGGGTGCGCGCGACCAGCAGGTCGCGGGCGATGCCGCCGCCGATGCCGCTGAGCATGCCGAGCAGCGTCGCACTGAGTGGGCTGAGCTGGTAATCCAGCGCCTTGCTGGTGCCGTAGACCGCAAACAGCGCCAGCCCTGCCGCGTCGAACAGCTGCACCGGATTGCGCAGGCGCTCCACGGCGGTGTGCCAGTAGAAGCCGGCGATACCGGCCAGGCAGGCGGTGATCAGATAGTGCGGGTGCACCAGCGCTGCCGGCGGCGTGGCACCGATCAGCACATCGCGCACGATGCCGCCGGAAACCGCCGCTGCGCAGGACAGCACCAGCACGCCAAACAGGTCCAGGCGGTTGCGCACCGCCACGGTGGCGCCACTGAGCGCAAACACGAAGGTGCCGAGCAGATCCAGCAGGAACAAGACAGTGGCCACGGCACAACGGTCGACAGCGGGCGGCACAGCATCGCGCACCGCCCGCCGGCTGTCATCCGTCCTTGCTGGGCGGTGGCTGGTCAGTGCCGCCAAAGATGATGCGTGCGGCGCGCTGGTAGCTCCAGTACGCCATGGCCCAGTTCACCAGCACCACGAAACGGTTGCGGAAGCCGATCAGGAAGTAGACGTGGGCGGCCAGCCAGAACCACCAGGCCACGATGCCGGAGAGCTTGAGCTTGCCGACATGCACGATGGCGGCCATGCGCCCGATCGTGGCCAGGTTGCCGAAGTCCTGGTAATGGAAGGCCGGCGCGGCCTGGCCGCGCTGGCGTGCGCGGATCGCCTTGGCGATGTGCTTGCCCATCTGTTTGGCCGCCGGGGCCACGCCGGGTACGGGCCGCCCGTCCTGTTGTACCGAGGCCAGATCACCACCGACGAAGATCTCCGGGTGGCCGGGCACGCTGAGGTCCGGTTCCACCAGCACGCGGCCGGCGCGGTCCAGCGGCACGCCCAGGGTGCGCGCCAACGGCGAGGCGGCCACGCCAGCGGCCCAGACCACGGTGCGCGCCGGCACGAAAGTGTCGCCCAACTGATAGCCGAACGCATCGATGTTGGTCACCGGCGTGCCGGTGTGCACCTCCACGCCCAGGCGTTCGAGCTGCTTGCGCGCCTTATCGGTGAGGTCGTCCGGGAAGGAAGGCAGCACGCGCGGCCCGGCCTCGACCAGGCGCACGCGGGCCTGCTGCGGGTCGATATGGCGGAACTCGTTCTTCAGCGTGTGGCGGGCGATTTCGGCCAACGTGCCGGCCAACTCGACCCCGGTCGGGCCGCCGCCAACCACCGCAAAACTCAACCAGGCCGCGCGCGCGGCCGGGTCGGATTCGGCTTCTGCGCGCTCGAAGGCGAGCAGCAATTTGCGGCGTAGCACCAGCGCGTCATACAGGGTCTTCAAACCGGGGGCGTGCTCGGCCCAGTGATCGTTGCCGAAATACGCGTGGGTGGCGCCGGTGGCCAACAGCAGCATGTCGTAGTTGACGGTGTTGCCGTCGGCGAGCACCACGGCGCGGCGGTCGGTGGCAATTTCGGCCACATCGCCAAGCAGCACTTCGACATTGCGCTGCTCGCGCAGGATGTGGCGCAGCGGCGCGGCGATGTCAGGCGCCGAGAGGCCGGCGGTGGCCACCTGGTACAGCAGCGGCTGGAACAGGTGGTGATTCTGGCGGTCGATCAGGGTGATGCGGATGTCCGGATCGGCGAGCGCGCGGGTTGCCCATAAACCGGCAAAACCGCCACCGACCACGACCAGATGCAGCGGCGCTCGGGAGGGGGATGAGGTCATCGTCAGGTCCGATGGATCGCAACGTGGGCACGCAAGGATGCAACAGCGGCAATGAATGTGGCGCGTCGGGCAGGGCCCGCCTGCGGCATCATGTCGCATCTCGCTCACCTGGTCACCGTATGTCCACCTTGCCGCCGCCGTTGCCGCCGCTCGCATCACCACCTGCCGCCGTTGCGCCTGCGCGCGTTTCTCAGCGCAGCCCCGCGACCGTTGCGTTGCTGATCGTGCTGGGCGGTGTGATGACGTTCGGTGTGGTGGTGCTGGGCGTGATCGCCTGGATCGCGGTCGCCGGGTGGTCGATCTTTTCCGAGCAGGCCCAGGCCGCGCTGCAGGCCGACGCGGTGGTGCAGCAGCACATCGGGAAAATCGACACGATGAAGGTCGATGTGCTTGCTACTGGTGCGGCACCGGGTGGCGACGAATTCGTGTTCTCCGTCACCGGCGACCGCGGGCGTGGCAAGGTCAGTGCTACCTGGGTCAGTGACGGTGCCGAGCGCGAGATCCTGACCGAGGGCGTGCTGACCATGCACGATGGTCGCGAGTACACGCTGCCGGCGGAGCAGGCGTCCGACAGCGACAGCGAGACCGAAATCGAATCCGCCGAGTCTTTCGAGGAGCAGACATGGTCGACAACCCCGATAAACGCATCGCACTGCTGATCGATGCCGACAACGCGCCGGCCGGCAAGATCGATGTGGTGCTGGCGGAAGTGGCGCGCTACGGCGTGGCCAATGTGCGCCGCGCATATGGCAACTGGAAAAGCCCGCACTTGAAAAGCTGGGAGGCGGCATTGCACGAATACGCGATCCGCCCGATCCAGCAATTTGCCTACAGCTCCGGCAAGAATGCCTCGGACATGGCGATGGTGATCGATGCCATGGACCTGCTGTACGCGCGCAACCTGGACGGGTTTGCGATTGTTTCCAGCGATGCGGATTTCACCCCGCTGGTGATGCGCCTGCTCACCGACGGCATGAAAGTGTATGGCTTTGGCGAGAAGAAAACGCCGGCGCCGTTCGTCAATGCGTGTTCCAAATTCACCTATGTCGAAGCACTCGGCGAGCAGGCTGCCGCGGCCAGCGACACCGCCGCAGGCCGCAAGGATGCCACCGCGCTGCGCGGCGATACACGGCTGGTGCAGATGCTGCGCAACGCGATCGACAGTGCCTGCGAAGACGACGGTTGGGCGCATCTGGGGGCCGTCGGCAAGCAGGTGGCCAATCAGGCCTCTTTCGATCCGCGCAACTACGGCTACCGCAAGCTCAGCGATCTGGTGTGCGCCATCGGTCTGTTCGAGATCAAGCAGGACGAACAGGCGTTGTGGGTGCGCGATGTGCCCAAGGGCAATCGCCCCAAACAACCCCCTGCTGCTGCGGCCCCGGCCCCGGCGCCGGCCGCGGCCACACGCGGGACGCGTGGTGCACGCAGCGCGCCGAAGCCGGCGGTGGAAAAATGACCGACGAGCGCATGGCGATTGCACACACGCCAGCGGGCGATGGCATCACGTTGTGGGGGCGGCGCAACTCCAGCAACGTCCGCAAGGTGCTGTGGTGCCTTGAAGAGGCGGGTGTGGCGTATACCTCGATCGAGGTGGGCGGCGCGTTCGGCGGAAACGACACACCTGCGTACCGCGCATTGAATCCGAACGGGCTGGTGCCGGCGCTGCAGGATGGTGCGCTGGTGCTGTGGGAATCCAACGCGATCGTGCGCTATCTGGCGGCGCGTCATGCACCGGCGTTGTACCCGCACTCACCGGCCACCCGCGCGCTGGGCGACCGCTGGATGGACTGGACCACGTCGACCTTTGCCGGCGTGTTTCGTGACCTGTTCTGGGGCGTGGTGCGTACCCCGCAGGCCGAACGGGATGCCACACGGATTGCCACAGCGCTTCAACGCTCCGGCGAGCTGCTCGCAGTTGCCGACGCTGCGCTGGCACAGCAGCCGTATCTCTCCGGCGACGACTTCGCGATGGGTGACATTCCGTTGGGCAGCTTTATCTACGCGTGGTTCGAGATGCCAATCGAACGCCCCGAGTTGCCGCATCTGCACGCCTGGTACCAGCGATTGCGTGCGCGGCCGGCTTACCAGCGTGGCGTGATGACGCCGCTGACTTGAGAGCTAGCAAGCGTGCCGATCCCGGGCCGTTGAAGGTGCGGGGTGCCGACATCGGTAGATGCGTCGTTACGAGCCGAATGTTGCGGCACATTGGGATACGTCTAGCGCCCGCGTTGGTAGGAGCGTGCTGGCGCGCGATGGGGCATGACTGGGAACGCTTCATCGCGCGCCAGCTCGCTCCTACCGAGCATGTGTCTGTCTCGGGTTAGCCGCATCGACCCTTGCCTCAGTACGAATCGATCGGGTCCACATCCAGCGACCACCGCACCTGTAACGCGCGGATGCTGCGACACACGGGAAACGGCGTGGCAGAAGCTTTGGTAGGAGCGCGCTTGCGCGCGATGTGGCATGACCGGGAACGCTCCATCGCGCGCGAGCGCGCTCCTACCGGGCGTGTTTCTTTTTGAGGGCAGGCGTCTCGACAACGGACGTAATAAACGACCAATGCCCTTGCAACGCACTGGATGCTGCGACACATGGGGTACACGGTGTAGCAGCAGCTTTGGTAGGAGCGTGCTGGCGCGCGATCGGGCATTACTAGGAACGCTTCATCGCGCGCCAGCGCGCTCCTACCAAGCGCGCGTTCGTTTGCAGTCAGGCGCCTCGACACCTGCCTCAATACAGATCGATCGGGTCCACATCCAGCGACCAGCGCACCCGGCGCGCTTGCGGCAAGGTATGGATGGCCGGCATCTGCGCGTCCAGCACTCGATGCAGCGCAGAGCGTTGCGCTGCCGACAGCAGGAGTTGGGTGCGCTGGAAACCGGCGCGGCGTGGCATCGGCGCCGGCATCGGCCCGTAGCATTCCACCGGCGTGATGGCCGGCGAGGGGGCTGGTGTCTGCGCGCCGACCAGCGCGCGCACGGCGATCAGGAACTGATTGGCCGCGGCCACATCCTTGGCCTCGGCACGGAACAAGGCCAGATGCGCGAAGGGCGGGAAGCCGGCCGCTTCGCGCTGCTGCAGTTCGGCATCGGCAAACGCGTGATAACCGCCGTTGACCAGGGTCTGCAGCAACGGATGCTCGGGGTGATGGGTCTGTAACCACACCTCGCCGGGGCGGTCGGCGCGGCCGGCGCGGCCGGCGACCTGGATCAGTTGCTGGGCCAGCTTCTCGGCGGCGCGGAAGTCGGCGGAGAACAGGCCTTCGTCGATGCCGACCACCACCACCATGGTCAGGCGGGGCAAGTCGTGGCCCTTGGCCAGGATCTGGGTGCCGACCAGGATGCCGGCGTCGGTGCCGAGGCGGGCGAGCTGGGTTTCCAGCGCGTCGCGGCGCTGGGTGGTGCTGCGGTCGATGCGCACCACCGGCGCTTCCGGGAAGGCCTCGACCAGGCGCTCCTCCAGCCGCTCGGTGCCGATGCCCTGCGGCTGCAACGCCAGGCTGGCGCAGGCCGGGCAGGCCAGCGGCGCCGGTTGGCGCGCACCGCAGTGATGGCATTGCAGGCGGCGGCCGCCGGCGTGCACGGTCATCGGGGTCTGGTGCAGCGGCGTGCTGCAGCGTTGGCAGGCGGCGGTCCAGCCACAGTCATGGCACAGCAGCACCGGCGCATAGCCGCGCCGGTTCTTGAACACCAGCACCTGTTCCCCGCGCGCCAGGGTGGCGCCGATGCCGGCCAGCACCTCCGGCGACAGGCCGTCCTTGAGCGGGCGCTTGCGCACGTCGAGCACGCGCACACGTGGCGGCCGCGCATCGCCGGCGCGGCGCGACAGCCGTAGATGCCGATAGCGGCCGCTGTAGGCGTTGTGCAGGCTTTCCAGCGACGGCGTTGCGCTGCCCAGGATCACCGGCACATCCAGCGCCTTGCCACGCACCAGGGCGAAGTCGCGTGCGTGGTAGCGGATGCCGTCCTGTTGCTTGTAGCTGCCGTCGTGTTCCTCGTCGATCACGATCAGGCCGGCGTTGGGCAGCGGCGTGAACACCGCCGAGCGCGTGCCGACGATCAGCTTGGCTTCGCCACGCCAGGCCGCGGCCCACACCCGCGCGCGCTCGCCATCGGAGAGCCCGGAATGCAGCGCATGCACCGGCACGCCCAGGCGCTCGCGGAAGCGGCCCAGCGTCTGCGGGGTCAGGCCGATTTCCGGCACCAGCACCAGCGCCTGCTTGCCGGCGGCCAGGCAATCGGCGATCGCCTGCAGGTAGACCTCGGTCTTGCCGCTGCCGGTGACGCCGTCGAGCAGATAGGTGGCAAAGCCGCTGCCGGCGCGGATGGCGTCGGTGGCCGCCTGCTGTTCGTCGTTGAGCTGCGGCCCGGTGCCCGGGCGCGCCGGCAGCGTGTCGGCGGCCACCGCCACGCGCTCGGCGTAGCCACGCTTGGCCAGGTTGCGGGCAGCCTCGCGCCACTGCGGCAGCTGCTGCTCCAGCGGCTCTTCGGCGAGCGGGCCGGCCAGCAGCAGCGCGGCCAGCAGGGCCGGGCGGCTACCGGCGCGCAGGCTGCCGGCACCGGTGTGGCCGGCCTCGGTGAGTTGCCAGGCCCAGGCATGGGTGTCGGCCAATGGTTCGCCCCGGCGCAGCGGGCCGGGCAGCGCGCTGGCCTGGGCCTCGCCCAGCGGGGCATGGGTGTACCGGGCAAGCCACTGCAGCGAACGGGCCAGCTCATCGATCAGCAGCGGTGTGTCGTCGCACCAGTCCAGCGCCGCGCGCAGCCCTTCGGCCGACGGCTGCTGGCCGCGCTCGACGACCACCCCGATCAGCTCGCGCGGCCCAAACGGCACGCGCACCCGGCAGCCGACCCGGTCCGGACCGTCCACGTCGGTGTCTTGGAGGGGCAGGTAATCGAACAATTGCGGCAGCGGCACTGGCAGGGCGACGCGCAAGGTGGTGACTGGAGCGGACATCCAACCAGTCTAACGACCCTGTCCAGTGCCGGCAGCGGAGCACACCGCGCAGCCCGGAGCGGCCTGTTCAGTTGCGGCAGCTTTCTGTGACCGAAGTGATAAATCCGACGTAAACCCATGTGAGGGTTGGAGAAACCGGTTTATCCACACTGCCTGTGGATAAGCCTGTGAATTAGTCTCGTGCTCCACGCCGTGAAGGCGGATTCACTAGCCTTGGCAACCCGTTGGACATTTTTTCGCCATCTACCATAATTCGATAATTATCAAAGACTTAGGCGTGAAACAAGAATGCAGCACGGAAAAACCAACAGTTGACAGACGGCGGCGTATCGGCATGTCTGCCGCTGTGCACAACGTGCGTGGGCGGCGGCCACGGCAGGAGTAACGGTGTGTGGATCTGTCAAGCCATCGGCGGGGATCATTTGCGTCGGTATCATGCCGGCCGATGCTGGAGTTCTCATGACCGTAGTCCCCGACGCCCCCGTCACCCCCGCCGCGCTGTCAGCCTTTTTGCGCGGTGTCGAACGCCGGGGTCTGGTGCTGGCGCAGTTGCAATGCGGCGATGACGCCGCCGCCGAGCGGGCCCTGGCCGCCGCGCTGCGTGCCTTCAGTGGGCAAGCCGCCGGGCGGCCAATGGCAGGTTGGCCAATGCGCTTCTGGAGCCTGCTGGCGGCCGCGCCGCCGCTGCGGCGCGAGCCGATGCCCGGCACCTGGTTGCCACCCTTCAACGCCCTGGGCCGGATGCAGTCGGCTGACCGCCTGGCGCTGCTGCTGCGCATCGTCGGCGGGCTGCAGGAAGCCGACGCCAGCGAAGTGCAGGGCATGGAGACCCCCGCGTACCAGGCTGCGCTGGCGCGTGCCTGCCCCCGCGATGCGGCCGGTAACCCGGATGCGCAGGCCTGGCGGGCATTGGCCGAGGCCGCCCAGGCGGAATTGCGTGAGTTGAGCCCCGGCCAATTGAGCCGGCTCACCCAGCTGCGGGAGTCGGCCCTGGCCGGCATGCCGTTGCAGCCGGCCCAGGACGGCGCCTCCAGCCCGGCGGCATCGGCTCCCGCGCGCAGCGAACGGCCCGCTGATCGCCGCCCGCGCGCCCGTGCCGCACGCCGGCAATGGACGTGGCCACGCATCAACCGCCGCCATGCCGGCATCGCGCTGGCGCTTGTGGCGCTGGTGCTGTTGGTGGGAGCGCTCGGGTGGTGGTGGACGCATCGCCGCCCCGCCTTGCCGCCGGAGCCGGTGTCGCAGGCGCCCGCGGGCGTCCTGCACGTCACCGACGCAGCCCCGGTGCTGGTGGAGGAATTACCGGCCGCCAACCTTCCCGATGCCGTCGCTGCGCCCGGCCTGGATGCGCGCGACCAGGCAATGCTCGCCGACCCGGATCTGGAGCTGGCGCGCTCGGCCGACCTGTACGCCTGGTACGCCGCCGGGCACCCGGTGCCACCGGACGAATCCGGCGCCCACGCCACTGCGGCCGAACGTCCGTCGAGCGAACTGGAGACGGTCGATGACCAAAACTAAGTGGTGCGGCCTGTGGCTGGCTGTCATGGCCGGTGCCGCAGGGGCGCAGGTGCTGCCCGCGGCGCTGGACGAAACGCCGGCCAGCCCGGTGGCGACCCCGGCAGCGCCCGCCGCGCCGGCCCGGAGCATTCCCAGCGCTGCGCAGCAGCGTGCGCGATGGGATGCGCTGACGCCCGCCCAGCGCACCGAGCTGCGCGCCCGCTACGCGGCCTGGAAGGCACTGACCGCCACCGACAAGGTGGTCTTGCGGCAAGCGCGTGAGCGCCTGCAGGCGCTGCCGGACGATCAGCAGCGCGCGCTGCGCACGCAGTTCGGCGCCATGGACCGGCTGCATCGCGATGGCTGGCGCCTGGGCTCGCAGTTGGGCAACTTCTATCCGCAACTGCAGCCGCTGATCGGTTACGTGCCGGTCGCCCAGCGCGATGCGCTGCTCGGCGTCCTGCGCAGCCTGGATGCCGGTCAGCTGGAGCAACTGGCGGTGCTGGCGCAGCGCACCCCGCCGCAGGAACGCGATGCCTTGCGCGATGCCCTGCTTGCCGAGTCGGCGGCAACCCGGTCGACATGGCTGAAGCGCCAGCTGGCGCGCTGATTAGAGCGGGCCGCTCGTGGCGGCCGTAATCGCACTCGCGCGGTGAGCGCGTGGGCGTCAGGCAGCCCGCGTGCGGGGTCATCGGGCGTCGACCGACGCCGCCGGTACGGCTCCGCTGCCAGTGGCCTCCGAGGCGCGCGGTCCAGGCGCCTTCCCCGATTGATCAAACGCGCGTCTCACGCACTCCGCAGAAGTTGCAGCACCGCACCGTCACCCGCAGCGCCAAGCACTGACGACAGACGTCACCGCTTCGGTCAGCGACACGCTGACCACGCATGGCCCGCACCGCAACTGCAGGTAAGATAGGCGCCCCCACGCGACCCGGTGCCAGCGCCGCCAGGCACGGCCGTAGTCCGCGTGGCGATCGGTTCTGCAATGTCTGTCCCTCACTCCTCCCCGTCGGCAACGCCACGCTTTGCAGCGGAAGTGCGTACCACCGGCCTGCTCGCGCTGCCGCTGGTGCTCGGTCATGTCTCCACCGGCCTGATCGGCTTTGTCGACAACGTGATCGCCGGCCACCACGGCACCGCCACGCTGGCCGCGGTCACCATCGGCACCTCGTTGTTGTGGCTGCCGATGCTGGTGCCGATCGGCACATTGATCTCGCTCACCGCCTCGGTGTCGCAGTTGGTCGGTGCCGGGCGCGAACGCGAGATCGGCCCCTTGTTCCGCCAGGCGCTGTGGCTGTCGCTGGGCCTGGGCGCACTGATGTTCGGCTTTCTCACCGCGGTGCCGCCGTTGCTGCCTACCTTCGGGATCGCGCCGGACATCGTGCCCGGCGCCACCGACTTCCTGCACGCGGTGCGCTGGGGCGGGCCGGCGCTGACGTTCTACTTCTGCATGCGCTACCTCAGCGAAGGCATGCACTGGACGCTGCCGACCATGCTGCTGGGCTTTGGCGGGCTGCTGGTGCTGGCGCCGCTGGGCTACGTGCTGACCTACGGCAAGTTCGGCTTCGCCGAGCATGGTGCACAGGGGCTGGGAATGGCCTCGGCCATCACCATGTGGGTGCAGGCGATTGCCTTCGCGCTGTATCTGTGGCGCTCGCGGCGCTTTGCGCACCTGGAGTTGTTCACCCATCTTGAAGGCCCGCGCTGGCGGGCGATTGGCGAGCTGTTGCGCACCGGGTTGCCGATCGGCATCACCGTGTTGATGGAAGGTGGGCTGTTCATCGTCACCGCGTTGCTGATCGGGCGGCTGGGCTCCACCGAAGCGGCCGCGCACCAGATCGCGATCAACGTCTCGCAGCTGTGTTTCATGATCCCCATGGGCGTGGCCGAAGCCACCACCGTGCGCGTCGGCCATGCGGTGGGCCGTGGCGATCCGCTGGGCATGCGCCGCGCGGCCTGGGCCGGCTACGCCATCGTGCTGGGCACGCAGGCGGTGTCTGCCAGCATCCTGTTGCTCGGTCACGACGCCATCGTGGGCGTGTATACCAACGATGCCGCAGTAGCTGCGCTGGCATCGGTGCTGTTGTTGTTCGCGGCCACGTTCCAGTTTCCCGACGGCATCCAGGTGTTGTCGGCCGGCGCCTTGCGCGGGCTCAAGGACACGCGCGTGCCGATGTTCCTGGCGATGTTTTCGTACTGGGGCTTAGGCATGCCGCTCGGTGCCGGGCTCGGCCTGGGGCTGGGCTGGGGGCCGCAAGGGATGTGGATCGGGCTGATTCTGGGCCTGACCGCCGCCGCGATCCTGATGGGCTTGCGCTTCCGCCAGACCAGCCGGCGGCTGACTGCCGGTGCGGCACCCTGACTTCCTGCGCATGCCCTGCACCGTGCGCAGCCGGTATGCTGGGCGCAACGATCGATCCATCGCGTCTTTCCGACGGAGTTTTCCATGAACCACCCCGTGCGTCGCAATCCCATCGCCACGTTTTTTGTCGGCCTGTGGGATGTGATGAATTTCACCCGACGCCTGATTTTCAACCTGGTGTTCTTCGGCTTCCTGTTCCTGTTGCTGCTGCTGTTCGTGGTGGCGATCGCCCGTGGCGATGGCACCAAACCGCTGGCTGCGCGCACCACCTTGGTGATCGCACCGGAAGGCACCCTGGTGGAGCAGTTCAGTGCGGATCCGGTGAGCCGTTCGCTGGCCAAGGCGGTCGGTGACAAGAGCGCCGAAGAAGTGCAGCTGCGTGACCTGGTGCGGGTGATCGAGGCCGCCGGGAAGGACAGCAAGATCGAGCGGGTGCTGTTGAACCTGGACAAGCTGCAGCCGTCCGGTTTCGCCTCCCAGCGCGAGGTGGCCAAGGCGTTGCAGGGGCTGCGCGCGTCCGGCAAGCAGATCGTCGCCTTCAGCGAAAGCATGAGCCAGGGCCAGTACCTGCTGGCCGCGCAGGCCAACGAGGTCTATCTCGACCCGATGGGCAGCGTGTTGCTCGAAGGCCTGGGGCGCTACCGGCAGTATTTCCGCGAGGGCCTGCAGGACAAGCTGGGCGTGGACGTGCATCTGTTCCGCGTGGGTGAATACAAGTCCGCCGCCGAGCCATACATCCTGGATGCGGCCTCCGCCGACGCCAAGGAAGCGGACCTGTTCTGGATGAACGATGTGTGGCAGCGCTACCTGGCCGACGTGGCCACCGCACGCAAGCTGTCGCCGGCGCAGCTGGCGGCCGGCATCGACACGCTGCCGGAAGGCGTCACCGCCGCCGGTGGCGATCTGGCCAAGTTCGCCCTGCAGCAGAAGCTGGTGGACGGGCTGAAGACGCGCGAGCAGGTCGACTCGCTGCTGACCGAACGCGGCGTGGCCGACAACGATGCCGATGGCGGCTTCCGCAGCATCGATTTCGGCAGCTATCTCACCCAGTTGCAGGCCCAGCATTCGCCGATGGACAGCCGCCCGCAGGTGGCCGTGGTGGTGGCTGCGGGCGAGATCAGTGGCGGCGAGCAGCCGGCCGGGCGCATCGGTGGCGAATCCACTGCCGCGTTGCTGCGCCAGGCGCGGGACGACGAGGAAATCAAGGCGGTGGTGCTGCGCGTGGATTCGCCCGGTGGCGAGGTGTTTGCCTCCGAGCAGATCCGCCGCGAAGTGGTCGCGCTGAAGCAGGCCGGCAAGCCGGTGGTGGTGTCGATGGGCGACCTGGCTGCGTCGGGCGGGTACTGGATCAGCATGAATGCCGATCGCATCTATGCAGATCCGTCGACCATCAGCGGCTCGATCGGCATCTTCGGCATGGTGCCCAACCTCACCCGCGCGCTGGACAAGATCGGCGTGCATACCGATGGCGTGGGCACCACGCGTTTTGCCGGCGCCTTCGACATCACCCGCCCGCTGGACCCGGCCGCCGGCCAGGTCATCCAGGCGGTGATCAACAAGGGCTATGCCGACTTCACCGGCAAGGTGGCGCAGGCGCGGCACCAGTCGGTGGAGGCCATCGACAAGGTTGCCCGTGGCCGCGTCTGGAGCGGTGCGCAGGCCAAGGACCATGGTCTGGTGGACGCGTTCGGCGGCATGCAGGAAGCGGTGGCCGATGCGGCATCGCGCGCCAAGCTGAGCAAGGGCAAGTTCCGCGTGCGCTACGTGGAAAAGGCCGCCACGCCGTTCTCGCAGTTCATGAGCGGGTTTGCGGGCAGCCGCCTGGGCGCGTGGATGCTGAGCGACTCGGGCATGGCGCGTGCGCTGCTGGCACGCTCGCTGCCGGAAGTGGACACCCAGCTGCGCTTCGTCGAAGACGCCGTGCACGACAGCAAGGCGGGCGGCACGCCGGTCAAGGCGCTGGCGTATTGCTTCTGCGGGTTCTGATGCCGCCTCCCCTCGAGGGAGGCAGTCATGACAACGCCGGCTTCGCGCCGGCGTTGTCGTTTTCAGCGGTTACTGCGTCGCCGCGTCGATCGTTGCACGCTGCTGTGCGGCGGCCTGATCGGTGGCGGCCCGCACGCCGCGCGCCTTGTCCAGCGGCTGCTGGATGTGGTCACGCAGGGCGGTGGCTTGCGGTTCGGGTTTCTGCTCGGTCGGCGCGGGTTGCGGCCGCTGGCAGGCGGCCAACGCCAACGTGGCACAGGCCAGTACGGCCCAGTGGATCTTCATCGTCGTGACCTCGCTCGGGGTGGCGGTATCCTACGCCCCGGCCGTACGCGTGCGCCAACCGCACCGCACAGCCCGTTTCCCGCGTATTCAAAGGACACCCCCACGTGACAGCGCACCGCTGGCGGCTGGATGGACAGACCGCCCTGATCACCGGCGCCAGTGCCGGCATTGGCCTGGCCATCGCACGCGAATTGCTCGGCTTCGGCGCCGACCTGTTGATGGTGGCGCGCGATGCCGATGCGCTGGCGCAGGCCCGCGACGAGCTGGCCGAAGAGTTTCCCGAGCGCGAACTGCACGGCCTGGCCGCGGATGTTTCCGACGACGAGGAGCGCCGCGCGATTCTGGATTGGGTCGAAGATCACGCCGATGGCTTGCATCTGCTGATCAACAATGCCGGTGGCAACATCACCCGCGCGGCCATCGACTACACCGAAGACGAATGGCGCGGCATCTTCGAAACCAACGTGTTTTCCGCGTTCGAACTCTCGCGCTATGCGCACCCATTGCTGACCCGGCACGCCGCCTCGGCGATCGTCAACGTGGGCAGCGTGTCGGGGATCACGCATGTGCGCAGCGGCGCGCCGTATGGCATGACCAAGGCGGCGCTGCAGCAGATGACGCGCAACCTGGCGGTGGAATGGGCCGAGGACGGCATCCGCGTCAACGCGGTGGCGCCGTGGTACATCCGCACCCGGCGCACCTCCGGCCCGTTGTCCGATCCCGATTACTACGAGCAGGTGATCGAACGCACGCCGATGCGCCGCATCGGCGAGCCGGAAGAAGTCGCCGCCGCGGTCGGTTTCCTGTGCCTGCCGGCGGGCAGCTACATCACCGGTGAATGCATCGCGGTGGATGGCGGCTTCCTGCGTCATGGGTTCTAGCGCAACGCCGCTGGCTCGCCGCTCCTGTTCGGTGCACGCCGGAGCCGGCCGTGGCTGACGCGCCCATGCCGCAGCATCCGCTCGCGCACCTGCACGACATCGTGCACGACAACAGCGACTGGATCTGGGAAGTGGATGCGCAGGCGCGCTACACCTTCTGCTCGCGCGCCTGCGAGCGGTTGCTGGGCTATACGCCTGAACAGATTCTGGGGCGCACGCCGTTCGATCTGATGGAGCCGGCCGAAGCGGCGCGCGTGGGCGTGGCGTTTGCCGAAATCGTGGCAGCGCGTCGCCCGTTCCAGGGCCTGCTCAACCGCAACGTGCGTGCCGATGGCCGCACCGTCATGCTGGAAACCAGCGGAATTCCGCTGTTCGATGCCCAGGGCGCGCTGCGCGGTTATCGCGGCATCGACCGCGACGTCACGCCGATTGCCGGCGGCCCCGACGACAGCGCCACCAATCAGCGTCTGTTCCAGCTGGAAGCGTTGTATGCCGCCGCGCCGGTGGCGTTGTGCCTGATCAACCATGCCGCGCGCTATCTGGCGGTGAACGAGGCGATGGCGGGCATCGCCGGGCGCAGCGTGCAGGAGATGATCGGCATGCGCGTGGCCGAGGTGTTTCCACAAGCCGCGGCCGATCAGGCTGACGCATTCGCCACGCTCGCTGCCGGGCACGACGTGCCCGACCAGGTGTTCGACTGGCAGGACCGCAGCTACCACGTGCGGGTGCGCGGCGTGCGCGATCTGGAGGGCCGGCTGATTGCGCTGACCACCGCGTTGACCGACATCAGCGAGCACCTGCGCGTGCAGTGGCGGCTGACCAAAACCACCGAGGCGCTGGCCGAGGCCAACCGTCAGCTGGAGCAGGCCAATGCGCAATTGCTCGGTGCTGCGCGCAACGATCACCTGACCGGGCTGGCCAACCGGCGCGGCTTTGATCGCGCCTTCGAGCGTCTGCTGCCGGCGGTGCGCGACGGCACGCGCGGCGCGTCGGTGCTGATGCTGGATGTCGATTACTTCAAGCAATACAACGACCGCTACGGCCACCCGCAGGGCGACCAGTGCCTGCGGGACATCGCCGCCGCGCTACGCAGCGTGGTCACGCGCGGCGAGGACGTGGTGGCCCGCTATGGCGGTGAGGAATTCGCACTGCTGCTGCCCGATACCGATTTGCCCGGCGCGGCGGAGGTTGCGCGGCGGCTGCAGGAGCGACTTGCTGCCATGCCGATCAGCCATGCGGGTAGCCCGTGCGCGCGCATCACCGTGAGCATCGGGGTCACGGCGCTGCAGCCGCAGGAGTGCCAGGTGCAGGATGCTCGGGTGCGTGAGGCGGTGATGGCGCGCGCCGATCGCGCGCTGTACCAGGCCAAGAACCAGGGCCGGAATCGGGTGGCGCTGGCACCGGTTTAAAGCCTGCCGATACGCCGTGTCCGCGTGGCTCAGGGCGTCGCGGGCGTGCCGGCGCAGCGGCTCTCGTCCATCACCCGCCGCGCCTGGTCGTAACGTTGCTTGCGCGCGGCCGATTGGGCTTCGTCGGAGAAGCGCCACGCGGCCTCGGCTTGCTCGGCGCGTTGCCGCCACGCCGCGCACAGGCTCTGGTCCGGCACCGGCGCGCAGCGGTCGGTGACCACCTCGCAAGCGCTGCCGCCGCCCTGCGCGGGGCCGCCGGCCAGGTTGGTGACCTGCATCGGCAAGCAGCGCGTGGCCGGCTCGCTCTCTTCGGTGAAGTAGCGGCCATTGTCGTGCGCGGTGCATTCGAACAGCGGCGGCGGTGGTAGTGACGAGGTGGCGGTGGTGGCCGTCGGCACAGCGGCCGGTGCTTGCGGTGCGGGCGCCGCTACAGGCGGCGCTTGCGTGGCCGCGCGGGCAGGCGCAGGACGGGCCGACACCGGCGCCGCTGCACTCGACGGCAACGGCATGGCGGCGGGGGCGGTCATCAGTTTCTTCTGCTGCTGCACGCCCTTCGGGCAGGGCATGTTCTGCACCGTCAGCGCGCCTTGGGCATCGGTGCAGCGGTAGATCGCCACTTCCTGCGCGCTGGCGGTGGACGCGAGCACCAGCATCACCCAGCCCCAGCGGCTCATACGCCGCCGCAGTCGCGCTGCAGGCGCGCATCGATGCCGCGCTGCTCACGGGTCAGGTCCACGCGTTCGCTCTGCAGGGCGCTGTTGTAGCGACGGATCAGCTCCCATCTGCGGTCGGCCAACCGTGCACAGACTTCCTGCTCGGGCAGGGCGTGGCATTCGTCGCGGATCTGCACATTGCCGTAGGGCACGATCACCGTGCCGCCGTAGCCATTGCCGTAGCCGCCGCCACCATAGCCGCCGCGCCCACCCCGGTACCCGCCATCACCGCCGGCCTGGATCGCACCGCCGGCACCGGCTGGCCGCGGCCCCGGCGGGCGGATGCCCGGCGGCCGGCGGTACGGATCACCCGACACGTAGGCCGGGCCCCAGGTCGGCACCCAGCGCGGATTGCCCTCCGGGCTGTCGCTGGTATAGCGGGTGCCTTCCTCGGTCACGCATTCGTACATCGGCTGCGGCGGCTGCACGGTGACAATGCGCACTTCACGCGGCGGCGGCGTGACCGTTGCGGCAACCGGCGCCGCCCGTGGCGGCTGCGGTGGCGGGTCTTGCGGGCGTTGCAGATCCAGCACCTGCTGGCGGCCGCTGCTGCACGGCGCATCCTGCAGCGCCACGGTGCCGGCGCTACTGACGCAACGGTAGATCCGCACGTTCGGATCGGGCTTGGTGGCGGTGGCAGGCGCGGCCTGCGCGGTGAGCGTGGCGGCCAGCAGCAGGAAGGTCGGGATCAGGCGCATGCACGCAGTGTGCGCGCGTTATGGGCTCTGGCAAAGAGGCGGCAATGCCCGCGCTGAACGCGTAACCACGCGCCCAGGCGGCGGTTGCGTGCAGCAACCGCCGCAGTGTTTCGACGCCAGCGTCAGTCGCGCAGGATCTGTCCGGTGCGGGCGTCGCGGATCGGGGTGGGCTGCGCCAGACCGCCGACCTCGCCGTCGAGCACGCCGTCGATGCGGGCCAGCAGGGCCGGGTCCAGCGCTGCGCGACTGCGCGCGGGCGGCTCACCGGCCAGGTTGGCGCTGGTGGACACCAGCGGCGCGCCCCAGGCCTTGCACAGGGCCGCAACCACCGGATGGGCACTGATGCGCACGGCCAGTCCGTCGTGATCGCCAGTGACCCAGCGCGGCGCCTGCGCGGTCACCGGCAAGATCCAGGTATGCGGGCCGGGCCATTGCGCCAGCACCGCGGTCAGCTGTTCGCTGCCGAGTGCAGCAATATCGATCCAGTCCTGCAACACGTCCAGCCCGGACGCAACCACGATCACGCCCTTGTCCACCGGGCGGCGCTTGATCTCCAGCAGGCGCAGCACGGCGTCCTCCTGTCGCGGGTCGCAGCCCAGCCCCCACACCGCTTCGGTGGGGTAGGCGATCACTCCCCCGCGGGCGAGAGTGGCAACGGCAGCGTCCAGATCAGGGGTGTGCGGCATGCGCTGACTCAGCCAGCCGCCTTGCTGACGGCTTTCTTGACCACGCGCTTGGTCGCCTTCTTGGCGGCCTTCTTCGCAGGCGCCTTCTTGGCTGCGGTCTTGGTGGCGACTTTCTTGACCGCCGCCGTCTTCTTGGCCGCGTCCTTGGCTTCCTTGGCGGAATCCTTCACCGCATTCTTCTTGAGCGTGGCCTTCTTGGCGCCAAAGCCCTTGCGCACCGGCTTGCCGGTGTCGGCTAGCAGCTGCTGCACTTCCTCGAAGGTCAACGAGGCAGGCTCGCGGTCCTTGGGAATCTTGCCGTTGAGCTTGCCGTCGCTGATGTACGGGCCAAAGCGCCCGTTCAACACCTGGATGTCGCTGCCGTCGAATTCCTTGATCACCCGGTTACGCGCGATCTCTTCCTTCTCTTCGATCAGGAACACCGCCCGCGCCAGATCGATGGTGTACGGGTCGTCCTCTTTCTTCAGCGACGCATACACGCTGCCACGGCGGGCAAACGGCCCGAAGCGGCCGATACCGACGCTGACGTCCTGGTCCTTGTCCTGGCCCAGGGCGCGCGGCATCTTGAACAGTTCCAGCGCATCTTCAATGGAGATCGAATAGATGCTCTGGCCCGGCCGCAACGAGGCAAAGGTGGGCTTGTCTTCGTCTTCGACCGTGCCGATCTGCACCATCGGCCCGAAGCGGCCGATACGCGCACTGACTTCCTTGCCGCTGACCGGGTCGGCGCCAAGCACGCGCACGCTGCCGGCGTCGGTCTTGTCCAGCGAATCCTTCTTGTCCTCGACCAGTTCCTTGAACGGGCCCCAGAACTTCTCCATCAACGGGATCCACTCGGCTTCGCCGCGCGAGACCGCATCCAGATCGTCTTCCAGATTGGCGGTGAAGTCGTAGTCCACGTAGCGGGTGAAGTGCCCGGACAGGAACTTGGACACCGCACGGCCCACGTCGGTCGGGCGGAAGCTGCGGCCTTCCATTTCCACGTACTTGCGGAACTGCAGGGTCTGGATGATCGAAGCGTAGGTGGACGGCCGACCGATGCCGTATTCCTCCAGCGCTTTGACCAGCGCCGCTTCGGTGAAGCGCGGCGGCGGCTGGGTGAAATGCTGATCGGTGACGATGCGGTCCAGCGGGATGTTGTCGCCGGCCTTCATCAGCGGCAGCTTGCGGCCTTCGTCCTCGTCTTCGCTGCTCTTGGTGTCCTTGCCTTCTTCGTACACGGCCAGAAAGCCCGCCACCACCACGGTGGTGCCGCTGGCGCGGAACACGTGCTCGCTGCCGGCCGACAGATCCACGCTGACGGTATTGAGCGTGGCCGGAATCATCTGGCACGCCACTGCGCGGCGCCAGATCAATTCATACAAACGGCGCTCGTCATCAGACAGGAAGCGCGCCACCTGTGCCGGCGTGCGCAATGCCGAGGTCGGGCGCACCGCTTCGTGCGCTTCCTGCGCGTTCTTGGATTTGGTGGTGTAGGCGTTGGGCTGATCCGGCAGCGAGGCGGTGCCGAAATCGCGCGCGATCACGTCGCGGATTTCCGCCAGTGCGTCCTGCGACAGGTTCACCGAGTCGGTACGCATATAGCTGATCAGACCGACCGAGCCTTCGTCGCCGAGCGCTACGCCTTCATAGAGTTTCTGCGCCACCTGCATGGTCTTGCGGGTGGTGAAGCCGAGCTTGCGCGAGGCTTCCTGCTGCAGCGTGGAGGTGGTGAATGGCGGGGCAGGGCGACGCTTGCGCTCCTTGCTGGCCACATCGGTGACGTGCAGCACGCCTTGCGCGGCCTGCTGGATGCGCAGGCGCGCCGCCTCGGCGGTATCGCCGTCGGTGACGGTGAATTGTTCGAACTTCTGCCCGTCCAGCTTGATCAGGCGCGCATTGAACGGCTGCGAGGGATGCCGGCAGTGCGCATCGATGGACCAGTATTCGCGCGCGATGAAGGCTTCGATTTCTTCTTCACGTTCGACAATCATGCGCAGCGCCGGCGACTGCACGCGGCCGGCCGACAGCCCGCGCTGCACCTTGCGCCACAGCACCGGCGAGAGGTTGAAACCGACCAGGTAATCCAGCGCACGGCGTGCCTGCTGCGCGTCCACCAGGTCGGCGGCGATCGCGCGCGGCTTGAGCATGGCTTCCTTGATCGCGCGGGGCGTGATCTCGGTGAAGACCACCCGCTGCATCGTCTTGTCCTTCAGCAGCCCGCGCTCTTTCAGGATCTCGGCGATATGCCAGCTGATCGCCTCACCCTCGCGGTCCGGGTCGGTCGCCAGATAGATGTCGTCGGCGCTCTTGGCAGCCCGGGCAATCGCCTCCACGTGCTTTTCGTTCTTTTCGATCAAGTCGTAGCGCATCGCAAACCCGTTGTCCGGATCCACGGCGCCCTCCTTGGGAACCAGGTCACGCACGTGCCCATACGAGGCCAGGACGGTGAAGTCCTTGCCGAGGTATTTATTGATCGTCTTGGCCTTGGCGGGCGATTCGACGATGAGCAGGTGCTTGGGCATGGTGGCAAATTCTTGGGGCGGAGCCCGGGGGGCAGGTAGCGTGGCCTAATTGGCCGGTCGAGGGAAGCAGATCGGCTGTTTCGCACACGTCGACGCCCGGGGAGGTGCCCGGGCGTTCAGTTCTCTTATTAGAAAGATCACGGCGAGCGCCGCCGTGTCAAGCGGCCTGCGCCGCGATTGTCAACTCTGGTTGATGGCGATCACCGCAAACAGGACGCCGAACACAATGGAGATCAGCAGCATCACTGCGTAGATCGCCAGCACCACGATGGTGACCGTGTCCAGGCCCACCTGCTGGCGTTCCGGCGTGTCGGTGTAGGCCCAGCGGTCCACCACCAGGGTGTCGCAGACCTTGTCGTGGATTGCCTGCTTGCGTGCGCTCATGCCGGCCATGAAGGCCGAGACGATCGCCCCGATGCCCAGCGTCAGCACCGTGATCAGCATGTAAGCCAGGTAGCGCAGCACGTTGCGCCAGAAGCTGACCCGGCCACCGTTGGCGTGCACCAGCTTGATGCCGCAGGCGAGCTTGCCCAGGCTGGCCTGGTGGCGGCTGGACTGCATCCACGCGAAGTAAATCGTTGGGATCAGCAGGCCGATGCCATAGGCCAGGATCATGATCGCCACGGTGCCGCCCGCGCCCTCCAGGCTCGACGACGAGCTGGAGGCGCCCAGGCCGATCGACAGCACCAGGACCACCGGGATGACGATCAGGTACACCGCAAACGTGGTGATGAAGCTGTCCAGCACGCTGGCGGCCACCCGGCGCCACAGGCCCGCGTAGACGATCGGTGCGTCCGCGACCGGCGCAACCCCGAGCGAGGTCGCCGGCATGTCCCAGGCGGCCGGCAACGGTGTCGCCTGGGCCGGTGTGGCTGGGGACGCGGTGGTGGCTGGCTGGTGTTCGGAGGGCTCGGCTGCAGTACGCGCCGACCAGGCGCCAGGAGACGGCGCGGAGCTGGCGACGCTACCGGCGTCCACGGGAGTGGAAATGTGCGCGGCCGACACGCTGTCTGGCTGCGTGGTCTGGGGCGTGACCGGCGTGAACCCGGCCTCTGGCACCTGTTCGGCACTGGTCGCGGCGCCAGGCGAGGGATCTGCAGTGATCGGCGCAGGCGTGAACACCGATGCCGTCTCGGGCGTTGCGGCGGGCGTCTCCAGCCCCAGTTCGGCAGCCACCTCCGCCAGCGTCACCCATTGCGCCAGGCCTTCGCGCCAGACCAGGCTGGAACGATCGATGACGCCCTGTTCCAGGCGCGCACGGAGCGTGTCCGTGTCCACCGGTCCCTGGCGTTGCCGCTGCGCGTCGGCGTAATACCACTGCGTCATACTGTCCCCTTGGTCAAAACCGTTGCCTAGCCGCGGCAATCCTGCGGCAGAAATTTGTCGTCGATCTCGGAACTGCAGTCCCAGCTGCTGGCGTCCTGATCCAGGTCCAGCCACAACGGTTTGCCGTCGAGCTTGGCGTTGTCCGGCATGTGCAGCAAGGCCTCCACGCCGCACTGGGCCGTGTCGAAGTGGCCGATGCGCACGATGCCCAACGTCCCCGTCGCATAGTGTTCCGGCGGATGGAAGCCAGCGTCGTCATTGGTCGGGCAGCGGCCTTCGCGTTCTAGAAATTCGGCGATCTGCGGCTTTAATGGTGCCAACGCGCCGATGGCTTGGCTGACCTTTGCGCGCGCGGTGTAGTCCTGATAGGCCGGCAGTGCGATCGCAGCGACGATGCCGAACACAAATGCCAGTCCAACCACGCCAATCACTGACCCGACCGCAATCCCGATCGCCCAGCCGGCACCGTTGCGCGAGGTAGCGACGGGTGTCGAACGAGTGGATGATGAGATGGTGGGGCGTGCCGAGGTCGTGCCGACAGCGGTGAGCGGCAACGGCGGTGGCAGCGGCGATGACGCCACGTCGGTGGCGATCGGTGGACCCAATTCTGCGGCGCATGCAGCCAACGGCGCCCAGTGAGGCATACCTTCGCGCCAGACCAGCGAATCCAGCGCAATCACGCCGTCGCGGTACAAGCCCCGCAGCGCCTCCACGTCCACCGGGCCACCCCGCTGGCGGCTGCCATCGGCGTAATACCAACTGCTCATCCCCGTCCCCTCGCTCGCGCGTCCGTCGCGGCTTCTGCCTTCAGTGTACGGGTTCAGGCTCGTCGAGGAACATCTGCGTTTCCATCCAGGCGTAAGCCGCTTCGGCGCCCGGTTGGTTGAACAGCACCATCAACACGACCCATTTGAGGTCGTCCAGATCCAGTTCGTCCTGGTCCAGCGCCATGGCGCGGTCCAGCACCAGCTCGCGCTGGTCGGCGTCGAGGATGCGGTGCTGCTCCAGGAACAGCAGAAAGCCACGGCAATCGACGTCGAGCTTGTCCAGCTCCGGGCCGTGGTAGATCCGCACCGGGCCGTCGACATGCGGACGCGCGACACTTGGCCGCTGCTCGGCGAGCGCGTCCAACCAATCGAAAGCTTTACTGATTTCGGCAGGGCTGAAGCCGGCCTGGATCAGGCCGTTCTGAAGCGAATCACGGTCGCGGACCAGGTCCGCATCTTCGCTGAAGTAATGTTCGAACAGGTACAGCAGTACATCGAGAATGCTCTCTTTCATTGCCCCTCGGCCTGCGTCGCGCGACGCTGTGGAGGTGAAGAAACTAGGGATTGCGGGTATAGCGACCGTGCTCGGTGACCACGTCTCCCTCCAGTTCCATGATCAGCAGCATGGAGGACAGCGCGGCGGCCGTCAATCCGGTGCGTTCGAGCAATGAATCCATAGGGGTTGGGTCGTGGCCCAGGGCGTGCCACAAGCGCTGGTAGTCGGGATCGGAGCGCCGCGGGGTGGGCTGCGGGACCGTCCTGGCCTGTTCAGTGGGGGCGGTGAGGCGCTGGCGCAAGGCATCGGCCAACTCGCCGGACAGCAGGCGTAGCCCTTCGACGAGTTGCGCCGGTTCCTGCACCAGCGTGGCGCCTTGCCGGATCAGGTGGTGGCAGCCGCGGGCAAGCGGGTTATGCAGCGAGCCGGGCACGGCGAAGACCTCACGGCCAGCCTCGGCCGCCAGCCGGGCGGTGATCAGGGCGCCGGAGCGCATTGCCGCCTCCACCACAAGTGTGCCCAGCGCCAGCCCGGCAATGATGCGATTGCGTGCCGGAAAGTGCGCAGCCACCGCGCACGTGCCTGGCAGGTATTCGCTGACCACCGCGCTGCGCGCGGCAATCCGGTCGCGCAAGGAATGATGCTGCACCGGATATGCCACGTCCGGGCCGGTGCCGACCACCGCCACGGTGATGCCGTCGGCATGGGCGAGTGCGGCCTCGTGCGCGATCGCATCCACCCCGGCCGCCATGCCGCTGACGATGCCGAGCCCGGCATTGGCCAGGCTGGCGGCGAAGTGACGCGTGTGGTCGCGGCCACCGGCACTCGCTGCCCGGCTACCGACCACCGCCACGCAGGGGTGCCACAACGCGGCGGGGTCGCCGTCCACGAACAGCATCAAGGGCGGATTGGCGATATGCCGCAACAGTGCGGGGTAGTCCGCGTCCCGCCAGCCGATCAGGTGATGGCCTGGTTGCGCGCACCAGCGCAAGGCGGCGTCCAATATCGGGGTGTCAGGCGTTTGCAGCTTGGCGATCTGGAGCGCATCGCAGCCGGCAGCCCGCCAAGCGGCCGGGCCGGCAGCCAGGATCTGGGAGGGGGCGTCGAAGGCGTCCAGCAGGGCGCGGCGTGGCGGGCTGCGTCCGCCGGCCAGCAGTAAGGTGAGCAGGGCGCGGCGGTCGGGTTCGGTCAGGTCCATGCCGGCAGCGTAGGCCGCAAACGACGACGGCGCCCTCGGGCGCCGTCGCGTTGGTGCGTCGGATTTTTCCCGTTACTTTGCGTCGGGATGCTTCACGAAATACCCCAGGCCGGTCGGCTTGACGCTTTCCATCACCAGCGCGTAGCTGACCCGGTCGTAAGTGCGGAACACCATCGCGTGCGCGGCATATTCGTCCGGCAGGCCGACCGTGGAACTGGACGGGCCGCTGAACCCATCATCTGCACGCGAGAAGCGCGAATGCTTCACGCGGTCGCTGACCGTGCGGCCCTTGCGCCAGATCGAGAACACCGTGCCGTTGTCGATGCCCTCGCGGGCGCCGCCGGAAATGGCGATCACGTCGCGGGTGCCGCCTGCGGTGAACGCATCGGCGATGGCCAGCACGCGCAGTTCGGTCTGCACGGCCTGTTCGGACGGCGGATGTGGAATGAACTGCAGGTCGTAGGGCTGCGCTTCGACCGCGATGATGCGATCGCCCGCCCGGACTTCGCGGCCACTGTCCTGCAACAACAGGGTGGCGGCCTTGGAATTGCCGGCGGCGGCGCTGCGGGTGATCGTGCCGATGTTGACCTGGGTCAACTCATAGCCGAGGAACTCGCGGCGGGTGCTGGGTGCGATGTAGCTCTTCCAGATGTTGCCCGCGCCCTGCGTGATGTTGCCAGCCGCATCCAACTCTTCGTTGTGCTTGGGCAGGCTGAACTTCACGGTGGGGCGCACCACTGCGTAGCGCTGACCGGGCTGAGCCTCGTCCAGGCCGACCACGTAGGCCAGCTGGCCCTTGGTGGCACGCGAGCGGCTGTCCTCCAGACCCACCACATACGGCAGCTCGTCGAAGTCTTCGACCACGCGCAGGTTCTTCAGGAACGGCTCGACGTCGGCCAGCGGAATGGCGTTGATCGGTGCTTCCTGGCGCGGGCCGGGCTGTACGGTGCCCTTGGCGACGCGGTCCAGGTAGGCCAGGCTGATCACGTCACCCGGGTAGATCAGATGCGGATTCTGGATTTGCGGATTGGCCTGCCAGATTTCCGGCCACAGCCACGGTTTTTCCAGAAAGCGGCCAGCGATATCCCAAAGGGTATCCCCCTTGCGGACCACATAGGTATCTGGATGTTCGCCCACCGCTTGCGCGGCAGCGTAGGTCGCGACGGTCAGCATCGCCGCGGCGACGACCGTACGAAGTCGGTTCAACATGAGTGCCTTCTTGCCTGATTCCCCAACAGGTCCGCGCACTATAGTCCAGAAACCGGGGCGCCACGCAAGCATTGCGCTAGAATGACGCCGTCTTGCCGGCGCAGCGCCGGTGTTCCCTGACGGGTAATCCCATGGCTTTGCTCCCCATTCTCGAATTTCCCGATCCGCGGCTGCGCACCAAGGCCGTGCCGGTCGATGCGGCCGAGGTCGTCAGCCCGGCGTTCCAGACCTTGCTCGATGACATGTTCCAGACCATGTACGAGGCGCCCGGCATCGGCCTGGCCGCCAGTCAGGTGGACGTGCACAAGCGTTTCATGGTGATCGACGTCAGCGAGGAGAAGGATGCCCCGCAGGTGTTCATCAACCCCGAGATCGTCACCAGGCAGGGCGAGCAGGTGTACCAGGAAGGCTGCCTGTCGGTGCCCGGCATCTTTGCCGATGTCAGCCGCGCCGATGCGATCACCGTGCGCTATCTGGACCGCCAGGGGCAGCCGCAGGAACTGAGCACCGATGGCCTGCTGGCGGTGTGCATCCAGCACGAAATGGACCATCTGGACGGCAAGCTGTTCGTGGACTATCTGTCGCCGCTCAAGCGCGAGATGGTCCGCAAGAAACTGGCCAAACTGCGCAAGCATGTGGCGTGAGGGCCGGGATTGGGGATTTGTGATCCGGGATTGGCAAAAGCGGGTTCTTGCTGGTCTTTGAGTCCGCTGTTTCAAATCTTCGGGCGCGGATCCTGGTGTGATCTGTTTCTTGGCGTGAGTCGTCGAATCGCCATTGCCCCAGTCCGCGTGTGCAGAGCCTTGAGACTCGGGATTCGGGATTGGATAAGCCGCTGCCCGTCGCGGTTATCGAATTGCTGTTCGCAATTCCCGCTTCTCACCGCGCCTATCGATGCCGGGCAATGCCGCTTTCGGCGCCAGTCGCCAAACCTGCCCGCGCAACTGTCCACCCCATCTATCAGTTCCATGCCGCCACCGTCCCGGCTAGCACATCTGCCGTTGCGAATCCCCAATCCCGACTCCCAAATCCCAGCCCTATGAGAATTGTCTTCGCCGGTACGCCGGACTTCGCTGTCGCCTCCTTGCGCGCAGCCGCGCAGCGGCATGAAGTGGTCGCGGTGTATACCCAGCCGGATCGCCCTGCAGGCCGCGGCCGCGGGCTGACGCCATCGCCGGTCAAACTGGACGCTATTGCACGCGGTATCCCGGTCTTTCAGCCGCAGACGCTGCGCTCGCCCGAGGCCCTGGCCACCTTGCGCGCGCTGCAGCCGGACTTGATGGTGGTGGTGGCGTATGGCCTGATCCTGCCCAAGGCCGTGCTGGCCGCGCCCACGCATGGCTGCTGGAACGTGCATGCCTCGTTGCTGCCGCGCTGGCGTGGCGCCGCACCGATCCAGCGTGCGATCGAGGCTGGCGACACCGAAACCGGTGTCTGTCTGATGCAGATGGAAGCCGGCCTGGATACCGGCCCGGTGCTGTTGTCGCAGCGCGTCGAAATTGGCGAGCAGGAAACCGGCGGGCAATTGCATGATCGCCTGGCCGCGTTGGGCGCGCAGGTGCTGTCCGATGGCCTGGGTCTGTTGCGTGCCGGCATCCGCCCGGTCGCACAGCCGCAGCCGGCCGAGGGCGTGACTTACGCGCACAAGCTGGACAAGGCGCAGGCGCGCCTGGACTGGGCGCAGCCGGCCGAGGAATTGGCTCGGCGTGTGCGGGCATTTAATCCATGGCCGGTAGCCGAAGCGATCCTGGCTGGCGAACGCGTGCGTCTGCATGGCGCGGTGGCGCTGGACCTGGCGCATCAGCAGGCCCCGGGCACGCTGCTGGCGGCCAGCAAGCAAGGCATCGACATCGCCTGCGGCCAGGGCGCGCTGCGGGTGCGGGTGCTGCAGCGCGAAGGCGGCAAGGCGATCACCGCCGCCGATTACCTCAACGCGCGGCGCGACCTGCCGGCGCTGCGTTGATGGCCGCCGAAACCGCGGCAGCCGGTGTCGCCTCGCGCCTGGCCGCTGCCCGCATCCTGGCGGCGGTGTTCGACCAGGGGCGTTCGCTGAAAGCCGAGCTGACCGCCGCGCTGCCGGGCGTCAGTGATCCGCGCGACCGTGCTTTGGTTGAAGCGATCTGTTTTGCGGTACTGCGCCGCCGCCCGGCCTATGACGTGGCATTGCGGCAATGGCTGGAGCGCCCGCTGCCGCCGCGCGATGCCGAGCTCAAGGCGCTGCTGATGGCCGGTTTCGCGCAATTGGATGTCTTGCAGTTGCCCGCACACGCCGCCTTGTCGGCCACTGTGGAGGCCTGCCGCGCGCTGGGCCGCCCGCGTCAGGCCGGCATGGTCAACGCGGTGCTGCGGCGCGCGCAACGCGAGGGCTTCCCCGCTGTTGCCGACGATGCCGGCTGGCCGTCGTGGCTGCGCAAGCAATTGCGCGCGGACTGGGGCGACCAGGCCGAAGCGATCTTTGTGGAAAGTGCCCGCATGGCACCGATGTGGCTGCGTGTACCGCGCGCCCGTGTGAGCCCTGCCGAGTATGTTGCACGGCTGGCCGAGCAGGGCATCACCGCGCACACCGACCCGGTGCTGGCCGATGCCGTGCGCCTGGACACCGCGGTGCCGGTGAGCCAACTGCCCGGCTTTGCGCAAGGCGATGTGTCGGTGCAGGACGGCTCGGCCCAGCAGGTGGCCGATGCGCTGGCCCTGGCACCCGCAGCGCGGGTGCTCGATGCCTGCGCAGCGCCCGGTGGCAAGGCAGCGCACTTGCTCGAGCGTCACCCGCAGCTGCAGCTCACTGCGCTGGATGTGGATGCGCGCCGTCTGGAGCGTGTTCGGCAGACCGTGCAGCGGACCGCGCCCGATCGCACGGTGCGCCTGCACCCCGCCGATGCGGCCGACACCGCCGCCTGGTGGGACGGGCAGCCGTTCGATGCGGTGCTGCTGGATGCGCCGTGTTCGGCCACCGGCGTGGTGCGCCGCCAGCCCGATGTGCTGTTGCATCGGCGGGCAGACGACATCGATGCGCTGTGCGCCCTGCAGGCCCGTCTGCTGGAAGCCTGCTGGCGCACCTTGCGGCCGGGCGGGCAGTTGCTTTACACCACCTGCTCGCTGCTCAAGCGCGAAAACCAGACGCAGATTGAGGCCTTCCTCCAGCGCACCGCCGATGCGCAGGCGCAGCCGCTGGGTGCGCAATTCGGCCATGCCGCCGGTGCGGGACGGCAGCGCTTTCCTGGCGAACAGCAGTGCGACGGTTTTTTCTACGCGCTTTTGCTAAAAGCTTCCTGATCCGCATTCGTAGACATCGCCATGCTCAAGACCCGCGCTTCCAAGGATGTCTGGCTGCTCGCCATCACCGCGGTGCTGGTGATCGGCGCCGGCCTGGGCCTGCGTGACCCCTGGCCATCGGACGAGCCACGCTTTGCGCTGGTCGCCAAACAGATGGTGCTGAGCGGCGACTGGTTGTTCCCGCATCGCGGCAACGAGCTGTATTCGGACAAGCCGCCGATGCTGATGTGGCTGCAGGCCGCGTTCTACACGCTGCTGGGCAATTGGCGGGTGGCGTTCCTGCTGCCGTCGTTGCTGGCGGCGCTGGGCACGCTGGCTTGTGTCTACGACCTGGGCCGGCGGCTGTGGACGCGGCGCGTCGGCGCCTATGCGGCGTGGATGCTGTTGTTCACGCTGCACTTCACGTTTCAGGCCAAGAAGGCGCAGATCGATCCGCTGGTGGTGTTCTGGATCACCCTGGCCAATTACGGGCTACTGCGGCACCTGCTGCTGGGGCCTGCGTGGCGCTGGTGGACATTGGGCTGGTTCGCTGCAGGACTAGGCGTCATCACCAAGGGCGTGGGCGTGATTGCGCTACTGATGCTGATTCCGGCCGGTATCGCCGCGTTGCGTGGCTGGCCCGGCGTGCAGGTGCGGGTGCGCGACAAGCGGTTCTGGCTTGGCCCGGTGTTTTTCTTCGTCGCGATCCTGCTGTGGTTCGTGCCGATGGTGGTCACCGCGTTGACCGCCGGCGAGCCCGAATACCGCGTCTACCTCAACGACATCCTGCTGCGGCAAACCGCCAAGCGCTACGCCAACTCGTGGGATCACGCGCAACCGGTGTGGTACCACCTCAAGGGCATGGCCACGATGTGGATGCCGGTGATCCTGCTACTGCCCTGGGCGGTGCCGGCCTGGCGGCGTCGGCTGCGGCGACGCGATCCGCGCTACCTGTTGCCGCTGGCCTGGTGGCTGCTGGTGCTGGTGTTCTTCACCATTCCCAATGGCAAGCGCGACGTGTACATCCTGCCGGCACTGCCGATGTTCTGTCTGGCGCTGGCGCCATTGGCGCCGGGGCTGTTGCGCCGCGTTGGCGTGCAGCGGGTGCTGTTCGGATTTGCGCTGCTGTTGACCGTGGCCTTTGGCGCGGGCGGATTGGCGATGCTGATCGGCCACCCGGGCTTCGAACAGAAAATCATGGACAGCCGCGGCGTGGGCAGCGAAGCCACCGACCCGCTGGGCTGGGTGCTGCTGGCAGTGTCGCTGTGGGGCGCTGCCAGCCTGCTGTTGCTGCGCGTGCGGCGCTCCGCGCTGGCGGTGGCGTCCTTGCTCGGCGCGTGGTGGGTGGCGTTCGGGCTGATCTGCTACCCGATCTTCAACGACTCCAGCTCGGCCGGCGCGGTGATGCGCGAGGCCGGGCGCCGGATCGGGCCGCAGGCGCAGCTCGGTCTGGTGGCATGGAAGGAGCAGAACCTGCTGATGGCCGACCGGCCGGCACAGACCTTCGGCTTCAAGGTGCCCTGGGAGACGCAGCTGCAGCAGGGCGTGGCCTGGCAGGCGCAGCAGCCGGCCCAGCGCTGGTTGCTGGTGCAGGAGACCGCGCTGCTGGGCTGCGTCGATCGCACTGCCAGCCAAGTGGTGGGCGTGGCCAACCGGCGCAAATGGTGGCTGGTTCCGGGCAGTGCCGTGCATGGGCCGTGCGTGGCCAATGCGACCGAGAAGGTGGTCGAAGCGAAGGAGCAGGGCAACCTGGACACCGAGTGAGGGTGTCCACACCGCAACTGCGCAGTCGTGATGCGGTCAATATGGTCGTCTAGCCTCGATTCATGCGCCGCATCGTTAGCTTGGCCTGCCTTTTTGCCGCCGCCGTGCGGCTGCACCCCTCCTTCGCCACCCACACCTGATGAATTCCTTGCCCTCACCGCACCCGCCCCTGTCGCCCGCCGTTCCTGTCGCATCGCGTGCCGCGCTGAGATTGGCCGAGCTGGGCGTGTTCGTGCTCACGGCGCTGGTGGTGAACATGCCCAGCGGCTTGCTGCCGTTCGGCGTGTGCCTGCTGGGCGGCACGCTGCTGGGGTGGCGCAGCCTGCGCGCGGGCCTGGCCACGCAGGGCTGGTCGTTGCGGGTGCTGACTGGCCTGACCGCGGTGGTGATCGCGATGTCGGTGCTGTCGATCGTGTTGTTCGAGCCTTCCGTACGCGATGTGGAAAACCGTTCGCGCTTTCTGGTGCTGCCGTGGGCAGCGCTGTGGGCGTATGCACTGCAGCCGCGGCAGGTCTGGCTGTGGCGCGGCGCGCTGGCCGGCGTGTTCGCGGCGATGCTGGTGGCGATATTGCAGGTGATGAACGGTGCCGAGCGCGCAGAGGGCTGGACCAACGCGATTGTCTTTGCCGACATTGCGCTGATGTTGCTGGTGGTGGCCATCTTCTGCCGCCCGAATGGCCAGGTGCGCTGGTTGCTGGGCGCGGCGGTGGCTGCGGTGGCGGTGATCGTGCTGAGCGGTAGCCGTGGCGTGTGGTTGTCGTTGCTGGTGACCCTGGGTGTGTTGGTCTGGGGCGCGCCCTGGCAGAGCGCACGCATGCGATTGCTGGCGTTCGTCGGCGGCGCGGTGGTGTGCGTTGGCCTGGTGCTCAGCGTGCCGGGGCTCACCGAACAGCTGCGCATCGGCGAGCTGCAAAGTGATTTTCAGCGCTACGAAGTCGGCGACGCCGATTCGTCTGCCGGTGCGCGCATCGAGCGCTTGCACGTGGCCTGGGACACCTTGCAGGCGCATCCGTTGACGGGTGTGGGCGTGGGGCGCTTCGATGATGCAATGCGCGAGCTGCCACTGTGCGCGGGCGACACCTGGTTGCTGCGCTGCCATCTGGGCCACGCGCACAACGATCTGGCCGAGTGGGGCGCCACCCAGGGTATTCCCGGGTTGCTGCTGCTGATCGCGGTGTACGGCGTGCCGCTGTGGATGTTCGTGCGCCTGCACCGTCGCAGCGGGCAGCGTCAATTTCGTGGGCCGGCCGCGGCAGGGGTGATGATCGTGATCAGCTATGCGCTGTGCGGGCTGACCCAATCGATGTTCGCCCATCAGGTCTCGGCCAGCTTTTATGCGGCGATGGTGGGCATCCTGGCGGGGCTGGCCGCGCGTCAGGCGCAGCAGCATGCCACTGCCGCATCGCCATTGGCTCAGTCCGCGCGCTGATCAGGTGCGCGCGGCGGGTCTTGCACCGGTTGGCCCTGCTGCAACAGCCACAACATGATGGTCTTCTGGCGCACATAGTTGGCACGTACGTAGGCGTAAATCAGCCCGTGCCAGCCATCGCGAAAACCACCGCGCAGCAGATAGCCGCGCCAGAAGCGCCACGCTGGCGCGAGCACCAGCTTGCTCCAGGTCGCCCGTTTGCCACGGGCGTAGTCGTACTCGGCCATCATCTGCGCATAGCGCTGGGTCTTGCCGAGCTGCTGCATCAGCGAGCGGTAGGGGTGATGGATCAGGTCACCGCGCAAGGTGGCCACGGTGCCATCCACGCTGGCGGCTTCGTGGATCTCGCGCTTGCCGCGCCAGCCGCCGCGGCGCCGGTCGAACAACCGCAGCACGCGGTCCGGATACGCATTGCCGTGGCGCAGGAACCGCCCGAAATACTCGGAAAGGCGTGCGAAGCGATAGCCGGCCGCCGCGTTGAATCCGGCATCGCGCGCGGCGAGGATCGAGGCGCGCAATGCATCGCTCACGCGCTCGTCCGCGTCCAGGCACAGCACCCAGTCGTGACTGGCCTGCGCCACGCAAAATGCCTTCTGGCTACGGTAGCCGTCGAACGCACGGTGCAGCACGCGCGCGCCGTGCGCGCTGGCAATGGCGGCAGTGGCATCGGTGGAGCCGGAGTCGACCACCACGATCTCATCGCAGAACGCCAGCGAGGTCAGGCAGTCGCGTAGGCGATCGGCTTCGTTGAACGCGATAATGCAGGCGGAAATGCGAGGCCGTTCGTCTGGGGCGGTCGATGAGGACATGTGATGGCCGAATACCTGCTGTTCGCAACGGAGCGTTACGCGTTGCCTATTCTGGCGCCATTGGCGCAGGCATTACAGGCCTCCGGCCAGTCGGTGTCGGCCTGGTTCGAAGATGGCGCGCGCGGGCTGCAGGTGCCTGGCGTGCGCGAGATTGGCCTGCGGCAAGCGCTGGCGTTGCGCCCACGTGCGGTGTTCAGTGCCGCCAACTGGGTGCCGCCGTTCGTGTCCGGCGCCAAGGTGCAGCTGTTTCACGGCTTCAACGTGCAAAAACGGGAAGACAACCGCGGGCATTTCCGGGTGCGCGGGCTGTTCGATCTGTATTGCACGCAGGGCCCGGCCACCACCGCCCCGTTTCGTGCATTGGCCCAGCGCGAAGGCCATTTCGCGGTGGCCGAGACCGGCTGGCCCAAACTGGACCCGGTGTTTCGCGATGACGGTGGACGCAGCGCCGCGTTGCGCGCGCCGGCTGACGGGCGCCCGGTCATCCTGTTCGGCTCCACTTTTACCGAGCGGCTGAGCGCGGCGCCGGTGTTGTACGAACAGATTGCCGCGGACATCGCACGCGGCACGCATTACTGGCTGCTCACCTTGCATCCCAAATGTGCGCCGGCGCTGTTCGAGCGTTATCGCGCGCTGGCCGGGCCCAATGCGCGTTTTGTCGAGCCTGAAGAGGTCATGGCCGCGCAGCGCGCTGCCGATGTGCTGGTCTCGGACACCTCTTCGATCGTGTCCGAGTTCGTGGTGCAGCACAAACCGGTGGTGACCTTCCGCAACCGTGTGCCGCAGCCGCACATGCTGGATTTCCAGCAGCCCGAGGAATTGCCGCAGTGGCTGGCGCGCGCGCTGCAGCCAGAGGCGGGCGTGCGTGCGGCGCTGGCCGCGTACGCGGATGCGATCCATCCGTTTCGCGATGGGCTGTCGTCCGAGCGCGTGATCGCCGCCACCGAAGACTTCATCGCCGGCGAGATGGGCCGCTTGCGCCGTAAACCGCTGGGGGCGCAATGGCGGGCCCTGCAGATCCGTCGCGCGCTTGGCTATTGGGGCCCGTCGCGGCGCTAATCACCAACGCGTCCATCGCAAGCCGCCATCACCAGCGGAGTTTGCGACGCGCCAACGCAGCGCCGAGCTGGGTCTGCAAGGCCTGCGCGTGGGCCAGCGGCACGAAGCGCAGCCGCAAGGCCGGGCCGGTGGCACTGGCACCGGCGGTATCCAGCAACAAGGTGGCAGTGCCGGAGAGCCGGTCCAGCGGCGAGCGCTGCAGTTGCAGCGCTTGCAACTTGTCCAGTTCGGCCAGCCGCCACCAGCGCTTCCACCAGCCGCCACGCACCGCTACGTAGCGCGCATCCAGCGCGTAACCCATGCGCTGCACCTGGCGGTAGGCCTTGAAGGCGCTCCAGGGCAGCCACAGCAGCAGCCAGCTCGCCTGCGCACCGAAACGCCAGGCCAGCACGGCGGTCAGTGGCAGCACCAGCAGCACGGTGGGCAGGCTCAGCCGCCACCAGCAATGCGTGGCCACCGGCTGCCACGCCGCAGGCGGCCAGGCCACGTCGGGCAACAGCTGCTGCAGCAGGGCGTCGCAGCGCTGCGGCTCGGCGATCGGCGCCAGTTCCTTCAGCGCGGCGCCGTCGTTGTCACCGGTGGTCACGGCGGTATCCACGCGCAGCTGGCGGCGTCCGAACAGGGCATGCAGGCGGCTTTCGTACAGCGTCCAGGACTGGATGCGGCGCAGCGCCACGCTGCTACGGATGCGGGTCAGCAGACCGCGTTCCACGGTCAGGCGGCGCTCGGATTCGCTCAGGTGAAAGCCGTGGTACTGCGCCACTGCCAGTGCCACCGACAGGGCCCGCATCGCGACCAGCACCACCAGCATGCCGAGCACCACCAGCGTCGCAGTCACGGCGGTGCCGGGATGGATCTGCGCCACATAGCGATAAGCCAGTTCGCCGTTGTGTTCGACGAAGTTGGACACCGTGCGACGCGGAATCATCTGGTACAGCACCCCGAAGCCGGCGGCGACCACCACCATGCCGCGGTTGGAGATCAGCCCCAGGCGGATCACCTCGCTGGTGGGCAGGCGCAGCAAGGTGCCGACGTCGGGCGCCTGGTGTGCAGTGGCCGGCTCGGCGGTGTGCGCGCGGCGGCGGATCAGGTCTTCCAGCGCCAGCGCCTGATCCAGCCGTAACACGCGCATTTCCGCTTCCGGCTTGTGCCCGCCGGCCGATTCAAGGCGCACCTCGGCCACGCCGGCCAGCCGGTGCAGCAGCGATTGGTGCACCACCACGTTGTGGATGCGGGCGAACGGGATGTCGCGCCGGCTGCGTTCCAGCAGGCCGCTGCGGATCGCCACGCCGTCACTGCCGATGCGGTAACGATAGGTGAAGTAGCGCAGCACCGAGATGGCCACCAGGACGGCGATCACGATGCCGGTCGCCAGGTGATCGGCCGAGTCGCGGCTGCCATCGCGGCTGCCGAACAAAATCAACGCCGCCAGCGGGATCAGGAACTGGCGGATCTGCTGCAGCAACACGAACAGCCACGACAACGGGTGCAGCCGCTGTTCGTCATCGGTTGACGCATCAATCGCGCTCACAGGGCGTCGTCGTCGTGGTCGAGCTGGTGGGCGAGGCGGTCGCGCAGCCGTTCGGCATCGCGCTGGTCCAGGCCGGAGAGTCCCACGGCGTTGAGCCGGCTACCCGCGGTATGCACCACCAGCGTGGTGAGGCCGGTGGCGCGCTCGATCGGGCCGCGGCGCAGGTCCAGATGCTGCACGCGGGTGATCGGGATTCGCGTTTCGCTCTGCCACAGGTGGCCGCGCTGCAGGGCCAGGCCGTGGTTGTCGAGCTTCCAGCGCGTCAGCCGGTGGCGTTTGAGTGCCAGCCACGCACCCAGCCCGGCCGCCAGGAGTACCGCCACCACCATTGCCGGCCAGTATTGCCAGGCCTGCAGCGCGACGCCGAACACGCCCAGTGCGAACAGGCAGGCCACGCTCATGCCGAGCGCACCCTTGACCCCGGCTACATAGGCGCCGCGGCGTGGCAGCGGCTGCCATTGGGCGTGGTCCACTGTGTCGGGCTCGGCCGGCGCGGGCGTGGCGTGGAGGTCGTCGGGAAGCGGGGGTGGGACGTCGTGCACGCGGCGGGCCTGCGGGAAGCGGTCCGCCAGCATAGCCGGGCGCCGCGCGGGCGCGCACCCGGCAGCCGGCTTACTGGGCCGCCAGGATCAGCGCGTCGACATCCAGCGCATGGCCGGCGCGGGCCGCCTTGGTGCGCAGGTACTGCTCGTTCTCCGGCGTGATGTCGCCGGTGACCGGGATGCGGTCTTCCACCACGATGCCGGCGGCGCGCAGCCGCTCGGCCTTGGTCGGGTTGTTGGTCAGCAGGCGGATCCGGCTGATGCCCAGGCCGCGCAACATCGCCACCGCACTGCCGTAGCGGCGCTCATCCGGGCCAAAGCCCAGCTGCGCATCGGCATCGATGGTGTCCAGCCCGGCGTGCTGATAGCCGTACGCACGCATCTTCGAGGCGATGCCCGTCCCGCGGCCTTCCTGATCCAGATACAGCAACACGCCGCCGCCGAGCTCCTTGAGCTTGGCCAGCCCGTGCCGCAGCTGGTCGCCGCAGTCGCACTTGAGCGAGCCGAACAGGTCGCCGGTGAGGCAGGACGAATGCACGCGCACCGGCACCGCACTGCCCAGATCCGGCTGACCCACCACAATCGCCACCTGATCGCGCTGCGCCACGCCACCGCGGAACACCACGAACTCGCTCATGCCCAAGCCGCGCAACGGCACCGGGCTGCGGGTGACCAATTCGTAGCCAGCCGCCGCCGAGGTGGCGCAGCCGCTGTCCAGGTCGTCCAGCGCCAGTGACTGGCAGCCGGCGAAGGCGGCGCGGTCTTGCTCGCCGGGCAGCTCCACCGCCAGCATCGCCGGCAGCAGCAGCCCAAGCCGTGCGATCTCCACCGCGCCGGCGTCCAGCGCATCGCCCGGGGTCCACTGCGAGGGCACTGGGGTATCGCGCAGATAGGCGAGTGCGGCGAGCTGGTCGTAATCGTGGCTGGCCAGCGCCACACGCGCACCCTGCGGGGCCACCAGGCCCAGCACCTGTGCGCGGGTGGGGGTCACGAACAGGTAATGCCGGCCCTGCGCGGCGCGCGCGAAGGCCGTGTACGACTGCGCCGTGCTGCTGTCCAGCCCGAGCACGGCGCGGGTGTGCCCCTGCGCATCGGTGATGAGGACCGGGCGGCCGGCACGCAGTTCGGAGGCGGCGCGCTCGCAGCGGATCGCGGCCGGGTCACCGAAGGGTTGCGCGCTGGGGAAGGGAGAGGGACTGCTCATGCACGACTCCAAATGGGGACTGCCACGACCGCTTCAAGGCGGGCACCAGCGCAACCACACGCTGCGTGCCTGGGCCATTGTCGCGTGCCCGGCGAGCGCCGGGAGCCACGGGCGTATGGAACGCTGCGTCTGTGGCGGACCTGGACTGTGTGGCAGGCGGGGCCACCATTGGTTGCACCGCTGCCGCGTTGTTCATCGCCCGGCAATGCTTTTTAATCCGTCCACCCTGTCTTTGCCTGGATGCCATGCACATCGTCGACTGCAGCCATGCGCGCCACGCCGGCGCGATCCTGGACATCTTCAACGATGCCATCGCCCATTCCACGGCGCTGTACGACTACCGGCCGCGCCCGGCGGAGAGCATGGCGGGCTGGTTCGCCACCAAGCAGGCCGGCGGCTTTCCGGTGATTGGCGTGGAAGATGCCGATGGCACCTTGATGGGCTTTGCCAGCTACGGCACGTTTCGCGCCTGGCCGGCGTTCAAGTACAGCGTGGAGCATTCGATCTACGTGCACCGCGACCATCGCGGCAAAGGTCTGGGGCGCACCTTGCTGCAATTGCTGATCGACGCGGCGCAGGCGCGTGGCGTGCATGTGCTGGTCGGCGGCATCGACGCCAGCAATGCGGCCAGCATCGCGCTGCACGAACAGTTTGGCTTCACCCATGCCGGCACCGTGCGCGAAGCCGGATTCAAGTTCGGCCGCTGGCTCGACCTGGCGTTCTATCAGCGCATCCTCAGCACGCCGAGTGACCCGCACGACGATTGAGCTGGTAGCGATGACTTAGGCCGGGAGCACTTGGAAGGCGCTGCTGCGGCGCCTGATCTGTCTTTGAAATGCGACGCTCGCGGCCAAGCGCTGGCTCAGCACGCGCTTGGCAGAGCGTTTCTCGCAAGCCCGCCGCACTTCAATGCGGATGCCGCTCGGTCGCATACGGATTGGGCTCGCCGCTGCCCGGCGGGCGCAGCGTGTAGCGCTTGTAGGTCCACTGGTACTGGGCGGGGTCACGGCGGGCGATCCGTTCGATGCCGGCGTTGAGCGCGGTGGCCGCACGCACCGGGTCGGGGTCGGCCACCGCCGGCTCGGCCGGCTGCACATGCAGGGCGAATTGCAGATCGTCGCCGGCGCGCTCGCACCAGCCGTACAGCACGGTGGCACCGGTGCGCTCGGCCAGCCGGTTGACCAGGGTCATGGTCAGCGCCGGGATACCGAAGAACGGCGCGAATACGCCATCGCCCATCTTCGGCTGCTGGTCGGGCAGGATGCCGACCGCGCCACCGTCCTTGAGCACCTTGAACAGCTGGCGCACCGCCGGGCCTTCCGCGCGCACCTGGCGCACGTTGTCGCCGCCACGGGCCAACTGCAGGAAGCCATCCACGGCATCGGAATCCGGCGGGCGGTACACGATGGCGATCGGGCCGCGTTCGGACAGCCACTGGTTGAGCAATTCCCAATTGCCGAAGTGCGGCGCCGCCACGATCACCCCGCGGCCCGATGCCAGCGCCGCGTCGTACAGCTCCTGCCCATTGCGCTGCAACCGCGCCAGGTTCTCGGCCGGCGGGCGGGTCCAGGTACGCAGCACTTCCAGAGTCTGCCGGGCGGTGGAGCGCAGGATCTGCGCATGCAGCTGCGCGCGCTGTGCCGGTGCCAGTTCCGGGTAGGCCAGCTCCAGGTTGCGCCGCGCCACGCGGCTTTCGCGGGCATTGAGCTTGCGCCAGCTCCAGGCCAGCGTGTCGGCCACGCGCTTGAGCAACGGCCAGGGCAGCCGGCCCACGGTGGCGGCGGTGACATACAACAGACGGGCGCGGACATCAGGTTTCATCCGGGCAATTCTAAACAGCGCGGCCGGCGATGACCCGTACGTGACAGCACTGGCCGCACTCGGCATGCTCGTGCCGCCCGACTGACTGAGGTGTTGCCCATGCTTGCACTGATCCAACGCGTCACCCGGGCCTCGGTCGCGGTCGATGCGCAGGTGGTCGGGCAGATCGGCCCCGGGTTGCTGGCCCTGATCGGTATCGAGCCCGGCGACACCGCGCCACAGCTGCGCCGCCTGGCCGAACGCCTGCTGGGCTACCGGGTGTTTTCCGATGAGGCCGGCAAGATGAATCGCTCACTCGCCGACACCGGCGGTGGGCTGCTGCTGGTGAGCCAGTTCACCCTGGCTGCCGACACCAAGGCCGGTATGCGGCCGAGCTTCAGCACCGCCGCGCCGCCAGAAGAGGCTGAACGGGCGTTCAATCAATTGGTGGCGATCTGCCGCGAAAAACATTCCGGCGGGGTGGAAACCGGCCGCTTCGGTGCCCATATGGTTGTCGACCTGGTCAACGACGGCCCGGTGACCTTCCTTCTCAGGCCCTAGCGCGCCTCACTCAACCAGCTGCCTGTCTTGATTCCGGCAGACCGGGCTTCACGCTGGTATAATGCTAGGTTCTCTTTCCAATCTCAAAGCCGGTGGCGCGAGCACTCATGGCCAACGAACGTCCTGCCCAGCAATCCGACATCAAGCTACTGATCAGCAAGGGCCTGGAACAGGGCTATCTGACCTACGCCGAAGTCAATGACCACCTGCCCGACGACCTGGTCGACCCGGAGCAGATCGAAGACATCATCAGCATGATCAACGGCATGGGCATCGATGTCCATGAAGTTGCCCCCGATGCTGAAACCCTGCTGCTCAACGATGGCAACACCGGCAACCGCGAGGTTGACGACACCGCTGCCGAAGAAGCCGCCGCCGCGCTGACCGCGCTGGACACCGAAGGTGGTCGCACCACCGACCCGGTGCGCATGTATATGCGCGAAATGGGCACGGTCGAGCTGCTGACCCGCGAAGGCGAAATCGCCATCGCCAAGCGTATCGAAGAGGGCCTGAGCCAGGTCCAGGCCGCACTGGGTACGTTCCCGCTGTCGACCGAGCTGCTGCTGTCCGATTACGAAGCGCACAAGGAAGGCAAGAAGCGCCTGGCCGAGATCGTGGTCGGCTTCAACGACCTGATCGAAGAAGCCGACGCTGCCGCTGCAGCGCTGGCCGCTGCCGGCCCGGTCGCCGTTGACGAAGATGCGGTGGACGAAGACGCAGACGAAGACGGCGATGACGACGCTGCCGAGGAAGAAGCCGGCCCGACCGGTCCGGACCCGGTGGAAGTTGCCACGCGCATGGAGAACCTGGCCAACGAGTACGCCAAGTTCAAGAAGGCCTACGTCAAGTATGGCGCCGAGCACAAGAATGTGGCCAAGGCGCGCGAAGACATGGCCGCCATCTTCACCACACTCAAGCTGCCGCTGCCGCTGACCGATGCGCTGGTCACCCAGTTGCGTGGCGTGGTCAACGGCATCAAGGACCACGAGCGCAAGGTGCTGCACCTGGCGACCACCGTGGCGCGCATGCCGCGCAAGGACTTCATCCGTTCGTGGGAAGGCAACCAGACCAACCTGGAATGGGTGGAAGACGCACTCAAGCGCAAGCAGAAGTGGTCGTCGGCGCTGCGCGACGTCAAGGACCAGATCGTCTCCGAGCAGCAGGGTTCGATCGAGATGGAAAAGGCGAACTACCTCACCCTGGCCGAGATCAAGGACATCAGCCGTGCGATGGCCTACGGCGAAGCCAAGGCGCGCAAGGCCAAGAAGGAAATGGTCGAGGCCAACCTGCGTCTGGTCATCTCCATCGCCAAGAAGTACACCAACCGTGGCCTGCAGTTCCTCGACCTCATCCAGGAAGGCAACATCGGCCTGATGAAGGCCGTGGACAAGTTCGAATACCGTCGCGGTTACAAGTTCTCCACGTATGCCACGTGGTGGATCCGTCAGGCCATCACCCGTTCGATCGCCGATCAGGCGCGCACCATCCGTATTCCGGTGCACATGATCGAAACGATCAACAAGTTGAACCGCATTTCCCGCCAGATGCTCCAGCAGTTCGGCCGTGAGGCCACGCCGGAGGAGCTGGCCAAGGAAATGGACATGCCCGAGGACAAGATCCGCAAGGTGATGAAAATCGCCAAGGAACCGATCTCGATGGAAACCCCGATCGGCGACGACGAGGATTCGCATCTGGGCGATTTCATCGAGGACACCAACGTGGAGTCCCCGATCGACAACACCACCAACATCAATCTCTCCGAGACGGTGCGGGACGTGTTGGCCGGCCTGACCCCGCGGGAAGCCAAGGTGCTGCGCATGCGCTTCGGTATCGACATGAACACCGATCACACGCTGGAAGAGGTCGGCAAGCAGTTCGATGTCACGCGTGAGCGGATTCGCCAGATAGAGGCCAAGGCGTTGCGCAAGCTGCGTCACCCGAGCCGTTCGGAACAGCTGCGGTCGTTCCTGGACATCGACTGATCGCACAGCGGTCAGCGCACCTCGGTTCCACAACAGCCCCGCTCATGCGGGGCTGTTGCGTTATGGGTGGTGGCACGCTCTGCGGTTCGCAGGAACAACGCAGGCAGTACACCAATCACGCTGCCTAGCGGGTTCACGGCGCGCGCACGAAGCTACACAGGCCCGCAACATTAAGGACGCGTTTCCCGATTACTCACGTATTTTTCTAGCGCCACGCCCTACCGTGCTAGTCGAATGGAAACGGGAGCGCCACCATGAGCAGGCAAAGCCGATTCGAAACCACCACCTACCGCGACAGCGAGATCCGCGTGCGTGTGGAACAGGCGTCTGTCGGTGCGAAGTGGACGCTATGGGTGGATGTGTACGTTGCCCGCGGCAAACGGTTGCCACGGATCAGCGAGCAGAACGTGGAGTACGACAATTACCAGGACGCCATCGCGCACGGTTTTCGTACCGGCCGCGCGCTGGTGGATGCGCAGCAAGAAGTGGCCGATGCGTGAGTGGTTGGTTGTTGTCGAGGACCACCAGTGCAGCGGAACAACCAGTGCAGCAATATGCGAGTGCGGCAATGAGCGCGTTGTAGTGCTGGCCTGAAGCGGCCAGTGACGAAGGTCCGATGCGCAGCAGAGGAGCCCAGCCAACCCTGGGCTTTTTTGTGGGCGTGGCACAGCCAGGCGGTTGTGGTTTTTGCAGGTAAGCGCAGACAGCGAAGCGGCCGGGCAGGTAAACTCTGCCGACTCTGGGGGCAGCTGATGCATGCAGCACCGACGAGCTGCGCGACGCAGGGCCTATAGCTCAACGGTTAGAGCAGAGGACTCATAATCCTTTGGTTCCAGGTTCGAATCCTGGTGGGCCCACCAGTAAAATCAATGATTTGCTGACGCGTCTCATCTTAAGAGAGAGGCCAAAGGTACATTTTCGGTACAGTCCGGGAAGTAGAGACCTATGGCAACTGATACGCTCAGGGTTCCGTAGACACTCAAGACCCTCGTTGCGCGTAGCGCCGTTCAAACTCTACAGGGGACAAGTCGCCAGTGGAACCGTGGCGGCGGTTGGGGTTGTAGAACATCTCGATGTAGTCGAATACCTCGGCGCGAGCGGCGTCCTTGGTGGGATAGGTCCGCCGCCTGATCCGCTCGCGTTTGAGCAGGCCGAAGAAGCTCTCCACGGGTGCGTTGTCGTGGCAGTTGCCACGCCGACTCATGCTGCACACCAAGCCATGGGACGCCAGGAAACTGCGCCAGTCATCGCTGGTGTAGACAGACCCTTGGTCCGAGTGAACCAAGCAACCAGTGTTGGGTTTGCGCCGCCACACCGCAGACAACACCGCCTGCACGACCAACTCGGTGTCGGCCCGATCGCGCATCGCCCAGCCGACGACCTGCCTGGAAAACAGATCGATCACAACAGCCAAATACATCCAGCCTTCATGCGTGCGGATGAAGGTGAAATCGCTCGCCCAGGCCGTGTCCGGCTCCGTCACGTCGAACTGTCGGTCAAGCAGGTTGGCCGCCGCCTTGCACTGCATTCCTCCATGGAAGCGCGGTTTGCGACCATAGCCCACCTGGGCACGCAGTCCCTCGGTGCGCATCAGCCGATGCACCCGATGACGACTACAACGCTCACCCAGATCGCGCAGATCCGTGGTGATCTTGCGATGCCCATAGACACTGCCGCTGGCCAGCCAGTGGTGCTTGATTAGTCCAAGCAAGCGATCATCTTCCTTGGCGCGCTCACTGTTGGGCGAGCACAACCAGGCGTAATAACCCGACCGGTTGACCCGCAATACCCGGCACATTGCACACACCCTGAATTCCTCGCAGTGGGCTTGCATGAAGGCGTACTTTGCCTTTACCCCTTGGCAAAGTACGCGGCGGCCTTTTTTAGGATGTCGCGCTCCTCGGTCACTCGACGCAACTCTGCCTTCAGCCGCCGAACCTCGGCGCTCTGGTCCACCTCGGCGCGATGCACCACGCCAGACTTGCCGAACGTGCGCAGCCAGGCGTACAGGCTGTGCGTCGTGACACCCAGCCGCTCGGCGACTTCTGCCACCTTGAACCCACGATCAGTCACTTGCCGGACCGCCTCGATCTTGAACTCATCCGTATATCGCTTGCTGCTCATAGGCACCTCCGAATCGACCATTTTCCATGGCCTTGAGATGTCTAGGAAACCCTGGGCGTATCACTGATGCTCAGCCTGTTGGGAAAGGCATGGGTCATCTTCCGCGTCAATGCCTTCGTCGTCCCGGCCAATTCTTCGGTGAGGCGAAGCGAATCGGAGAACTACTCACCAAACTTGCATTCTAAAGTCACTGCAGGAGATCAACATGGGACTATGCAATTCAAAGAGCGTGGCAGGCTCAGTGGTAGGCTCACCTATAGCAACTTCACCTGAGCATTATCCAACCAGCGCCACAGAGCAGACCACGCCTTTTAGGCCTTCATCTCCCGAGGCGTCCATGTCACCCAGCTTGCATGACTTGGCGGCACTCGGCTCTCCCCGAGCAAGGCGGGCCCGCTCGGGGAGAGCCGCCAGTCCCTCCGGCACCGGCATCATGGCAGGGCGAGTGTCCTTTCCTTCTTCGTCGTCCGGACCTACGCTCGCGGCTCAATTGCAGGACTTCATTGAAGCGCTGGAGCACGCCGAGCGTCAAGGAAAACAATATCCGGCGGCCGAACTCGATCAGAAGTTCCAGCCACAGGTGGTGGCGGCCCAGAATCACATCCACCCCAATCTCGATGTAAAGGTCTTCGATGCGTCGGCATCCGAGCCGCATGCGTTGCGGCAAGCTATTGTCAATACCGGGCGGGGTCAGCGGTGGCGCGCCGTCGTTAACGTGGAGCGGATCCATGGAAAGGGAGCGCCAAGCCATGGCATCGCGGTGGACGTGTCGGGAGGCCGTGGCAAGGTGTCCGTCTTGGCGGTCGACAGCGTATGGGGATGCGCCGACACGCTGTCCGTCATGACCGCCGCGTTGAAGGGCGTGAAGAACGCGACGCTGACCATCCTCAACACGGGCACGCAGAAGGATGTCATCAACTGCAAGACCTTCGCCCTGGCGAATGCGAAGGCGATGGCGGATAACGATGACTTGATGGTGGATCTCCACAAGAAGAATTTTAGAGGGAAGATCGTCGGGACGGGCGATACCGTCAATGACGTGGACGTCACGATCGCGCGCGGCTCTGACGTGCTCTATGTGAGCTTCTTCCAGCACACGACGTCGAAGGACGTTTTCGACGATCTTCCCGAGCATATCCGGGAACCGCTGGAGGAGAGCTTCGACCAGAACTTCCGGGAGATCGAGGCAGGAGGCAAGCGCAGGGCGTACAACACCTCCATCCAGCAGGAGAGGCTCAAGTACCTACGGGATGCGCTGCTTTTCGCCGACGCCGAGTACTGGAGCTAAGCGCTCAAGGAACCCACGGGGTGCCCCTGAGATAATTGAGGGTCGGCAGGGATTCGTGAAAAACCTTTGCTGACAGCGAGTTAGCTCACTTTTTGCTGTTTTTTACACGAATCCTTGCCGAACCTTGTGTACCAATCCTTATGCGCTGAAGATGCTAGTGCAGGGCACGGCAGTGGTCACCCGCAACGCGGCCAATTTCAGCCGACAGGAGTGACTATCGTCAACCCGTGGGAGCAGTCGCCATGAACGCCTACGAGTTCAAGATTGTCTCCAATAGCGGTACTCAAGCGATACAGGGCTGAGTTTTGCCCGTCATCGCCAAGCTGCGCTAAACTGCTGTCGCAGCTTACTTTTTTGTTCTGCTGCTTACGTTGTCTTATGCGTGGTTTTCCTAGGCATGGCGCGTTGACGTCAAACTCATAATCCTTTGGTTCCAGGTTCGAATCCTGGTGGGCCCACCACACGATGCGAGGTTGTGTTTTTTGATCGCGTCCCGCACTGCTGACGCCGACTCCGATACGTGTGGTGATGTCGCCTAGATTCAAAGCTGATAGAGCACAGCCCTAGCCGGAGACGGATCTGCAGAAGCGCTTCGTGGTCGGCATGCCACTAGCCTGCATGCGTCTTGGGTTCGCGGTCTTTGCTGTCAAACGAGCACGACCGTATGGGTAGCATGCAGGGCGCTATGATCGGGGCTGCTTCCCTGGTCCTCGACTATGCTCATTGCACCGTATCCGAAAAATGAGCAGGCGCGCCTTCGCCTCCTGCGTCAGCTCGATATCCTGGACACAGCGGCAGAAGAGGTCTTTGACGAGATCACGCGCGAACTGGCCGAGAAATTGCAGGTGTCCACCGCATTGATTTCGCTGGTGGACGCAGACCGGCAATGGTTCAAATCCAGAGTCGGTCTCGATGCCTGCGAAACATCGCGGGACGTGTCTTTTTGCGCGCATGCAGTGGGTGCGGGGGAGGCGCTGTTTGTGCATGATGCCTTGACCGATGTTCGATTCAAGGACAACCCGCTCGTCCAAGGGCCGCCCTACATTCGCTTCTATGCAGGGATACCGCTACGCAGCGAAAACGGTCTGGTCGTGGGAACCCTCTGCGCCCTCGACGCCCAGCCAAAAGAGCTGAATGAGGACGAGCTGCGGTTGATGAATCAGCTGGCGGAAAAGGCCAGCCATTATGTCTTTAGCCGTTTGAAGAGCGACCTGTCATCGAACCTGGAAGCGGATGCGAAGCAGATAGGCTTCGACTTCTCGCCAATCGCCATGGCGGTGTTCGGTGCCGATGAGGCGCTGGTCGCTGTCAACACAGCGTGTTGCGACTTATTGGGAATGACCAAGGCAGCGTTGGTTGCTTCTTCCGCCAACGCACTCTGGAAAGGCGATTCGAACGAACGCTTAAGCTTGAAAACGCGCGCCCACGATAGCGGTGTCCTTCCCGTCACCTTGAACGCGGGCAGCTTCTCGGGCAAGCGGATCTTGCTGCAGGTGGTGACGAATGCGCAAACCTCACCGTCTTTTGTTGCACTTCTCTTTCCAGAAAACGTGGGTGCGTCGTGGTCGAAGCTCTAGACTCTGCGCGCGACGGGCTGGGCCGCCTCTTCGGATTCAGATTCCTTTCCTGTCGACAAGTAGATGCATGAGCGACACACCTCATAGGGCGGGAAACGCATGGTAGTTCCCTTCAATTGGCAACGCGTCATTCTAAGATCTGTTCCCTATTTTGCGGCGGCAATGATCCTGTTGATGGTCGGCACCAACGCCTACCAGACATGGACGGGATACCGTTCCGCATTGGACGCGGCCCGTAGCACAACTGAGAATCTTGCCCACTCCGTGGGGCAACATGCGGATGATGCAATCAAGGACGCCGACATACTCTCCATGAGCGTGGTGGAGCGAATTGAAGGCGACGGATTCGAGAACATCGACAGGAATCGGCTCCATCTTCTCTTCCAGCGTCAGGTACGCAGCCTTCCGCAATTGCACGGAATCTTCGTTTACGACGAAAAGGGTAACTGGATAGTCACCGACAAGGACAAGGTTCCTGCGTCAGCCAACAATGCTGACAGGGAATATTTCCACTATCACAAGGCGCATGCGGGTGAGCGTGTGCACGTCGGACCTGTGATTACAAGTCGTTCGACCGGCGAGCTGGTTATTCCGGTGTCCAGGCGAATCAATAACAAGGATGGAAACTTCGGAGGGGTTTTTCTAGTGACTCTTCGCGTGCAGTACTTCAGTAGGTTCTATGCCGATTTCAGAATGGACGAGCAAGGTGTGATCGTTCTCGCAGATCAAAACGGAACCATCATGGTGCGTCATCCATTCGACACGAACATGATTGGTAGAAATATCGCCAAGGGGGATATCTTTTCGAAGTACCTGCCGCATGCATCGCGGGGCGTGCACATGGTGGTTGCGATCACTGACAAGGTGGAGCGTATGTATGGCTACGAACGCCTCAATCGCTATCCGCTTGTCGTACTGGCCGGCAAGTCAAAGCGTGCAATTCTCGGGTCGTGGTACGAGAGTTTGTATGGCTCATTGATCATGCTCTGTCTGATCCTTCCGATTCCAGTCCTCTTTGCGACGCTTATTTCGCGCCAGATAAAGACAACGCTGAAAGTCGAAGATGAGCTGCGACTGGCCTATGCCGCAGTGGAAGCCATTGCCATGCAGGACAGCCTGACCGGTCTGGCGAACCGCAGGCAGCTTGATGTGGTGTTGCCCGCCGAGATCAAGCGCGCAAAGCGAACATCGCAGCCGCTCGGCGTGATCATGGTCGATATCGATTATTTCAAGCGGTACAACGACTATTATGGCCACCCTGCAGGCGACCTCTGCATCAAGGCAATCGCCAATGTGCTGAAGAACCACACGCGGCGCGCTGGCAATCTCGCTGCCAGGTACGGTGGAGAAGAGCTCACTGTGTTACTTCCCTCATGCGACCAGGCTGCGGTGCTGGCAGCAGCCGAGCGCATTGTGGAGAGTATTCGTGGGCTGCAGATTGCGCACGACGACAGTCCGGAGGGCTACCTCACTGTCAGCGTCGGGGCATATAGCTATAGCGCGTTCAACAAGGAGGTCGATGCAAGCGGACTATTGAAATGCGCCGACGATGCGCTTTACGCGGCAAAGCAGGCTGGACGCAATCGCGCGCGCTTGAGCGCGTAGCCGCTGGCGCGCGGGGAACTGGTGCAGTGGGGAATGGTGTCCGGCGTGACGCCGGCGCTGTGGGTGCTGCACACCTCGCGGCGGCTGGCCGCGCCCAAGGTACGCGCGTTCGTGGATTTTCTGTGTGCGCGCTACCCGGACGGGTCACTGGTGTTGCAGGGCTGACGATTGCGGGTGGCGCGTGCAGCGGCGTGGGGGCGTGTGGCTACGCTTTCTTTGGCGACACCCACATCGCAATCACTGCGCGGAAGACGGTGTCTCCGGCGGTGTCCTTGATCAGCACTTCCACCGGGTACTCCCTGGCCACATCGAAGGTGGGTGACGGGTCGAGCGGGCGGGCTTCGGCCACCACCGCGGTCGTGGCTTTCTTGAGGTACTGCACGTCCATGCCGCGCGGGATCCAGCGATGCGTGGCGGGCACGGTCACCTCGGTCATGGTGCCGCCGGCCAGTTCGGCCGCGTTGCACATGGCAATCGCATGCACGGTGCCGATGTGGTTCAGCACCTTGCGCCGCTTGCGCACGGCCACCACGCACTGGTCGGGGCGCAGCACCTCGAAGCGCGGGGAGATCGAGCCGAAGTAGGGCGCCTTCAGGCACAGCAGCCGGGAAAACAGCCATTTGCCGCCCGGCAGCGGGCTTAGCCGTGTCCAGATGTTGAGGGTCTGCGATTGCGTGTCCATGTGCTGCGTTCGCTGTGTGTGAGGGCGGGATGGTCGAAACATACCATGCAGTATGGTGACCGCTGCAAGCGCTACGCAGCACCGCCCGATCTGGCTGTGCAGGTGTACGCCAGCCGGTGCAGCGGTTAGCGTTGCGCTGCCATCGCCTGGCGCAGCCGCACGGGCGTCCAGTGCTCAGGCATGCTCAGGACACGGTCCGCCCGGACCACACACAGGACGGACCCATGCTGTACGTGCTGATCGCGCTGCTGTTGATCGAAGCGGTGCTGATGCTGTGCTGGAACCGCTGGTACTGCCGCTGGGGCGTGCCCCTGTATGTGCGGCGCATCCCGGCCACCGCAACGGCGCTGGCGCACTTCCCGTTGGGCCGCATCGAGATGACGCTGGATGACTCCGCGTGGGCGCCGCTGGTGTTCCACCCGCTGTCGGAAACAAGCAGTGCGTTTCGTGAAAGCGTGTGGATGCGCGTCAAGCCGAACTACGCGCCGGTGATGCGTGGCGTGGTGGTCGTGGACAAGCGCGATCGTGAAATCCGCATCGTGGGCCTGTGCAACTGGAGCATGCTGTGGGTGGCGCTGATGCTCGTCCAGGCGCTGCCGGTGGTGCCGCTGCCAGTGCTGGCATTTACGGTCTTGCTGGGCGTGATCTATGCCATCCAGCGGCATCGCTTCAACCACGTGAGCGATGTGGCGGCGCGCTTGCTTGCCGAGCCCGCGCCGTGGCGGCCTGAGGTGCGTGTGTAGCGCCGTCAGGCCGGTGCATATTGCTCGGACATGACCTGAGGCGGTACTGCCAGATAGCGTTCGAACGCGGTGACCAGGTGATTGAAGGTGGCGCGGATGCGTGGCACATCGCGCAGGTCTTCGTGGGTCACGATCCAGGTGGTAAGTGCGGGCAGTGCGACCTCGGGCAGCACCTGCACCAGGCATGGGTCTGCCTGGGCGATCGGGCATTGCGCAATGGCGATGCCCAGGCCGGCGCGTGCGAGCGCAAGTTGCGCAGGGTGGCTGTCCGTGCGGGTGGCCAGGCGGTCACGCAGCAGGTGCGGATGCAGCGCGCGGGCCAGGCTCAGGTCGGCGCGGTTGCGAGCGGGGCCGATGAGCTCGTGTTCGAGCAGTGCCTCTACCGTGGCCGGCGCGCCACGGCGCGCGATGTAATCGCGGTGCGCAAACAAGCCCAGGGCGATCGCACCGACCTTGCGTGCCACCAACGCGCCTTGCGTGGGCGGCTGCATGCGCACGGCAATATCGACTTCCTGCTCCAGCAGATCCGCCGGCGTGTTGCTGAGCACCAGCTCGGTGACGATATGCGGATGCACCTGGCGCAAGCGCGCCAGCATCGCCGGCAAAACTTCGACGCCAACAAAGTCCGACACGCTGATCCGCACGGTGCCGGCCACCAGCCCGGGCGGTGCAGACGCCAACCGCACGAACATCGCCGAGGCACGCGCCATGGTGCGGGCCGCCGCTTCCAGCCCGCGCGCTTCGCTGGTGGGGATCAGGCCGGTGATCGCACGGGTGAACAAGGTGGTGCCCAGCGCGGCTTCAAGCGAAGCGATGCGTGCACGCACGGTGGGCTGGGTAACGCCCAGCTGGCGCGCGGCAGCCGAGAGACTGCCGGTGTCGAGAACCGCCAGGAAGGTGCGTTGATCTTCCCAGGCGATGTCGTGACTCATAAAAAGTTTTCCGGCGGCTGGGCATGTTTTGTCAGTTCCATGCTAGCCGCTGCAACGGCACTCTTGCGCTGCTCTGCAGTGATGCCACATGCAGGCGAACAGCACCTACCGCTGAGATCGCTTGGTGCCGTTGTGCGCATCACGTGTGGGCGAAGACAGCGCTGGAATGCAGCCTCTGCGGCGGTGCGCAGCGCCACCGGTTGTGCTGGGTGTCCACAACGCGGCGATGCACAGGTTGGTCGCGCTGATGTGGTTGCGCGCTTGCGATGCGGTCGCGTCTGCCACGGTGTAGCGGCCGGTTGTGCGCTCGGCGGATCAGGCAAGGATTGCGGAGGATGCGGCTACCGGCTCCGCACACGCCTGCAGCACAGTGTTCCCCAGCGCAGTGCAGTACCGCGCGTTACTTCAACAGGAGGAATTCCCATGCAGCACGCAACGTCTCTGGATCAGTATCGCTTGCTCGGCCGCTCCGGTCTGCGCGTCTCGCCGCTGGCGTTGGGCACGATGACCTTCGGCAAGGAATGGGGCTGGGGTGCCGATGAAGCCGACGCCACGCGCATCTTCGATGCATATGTCGAGCGTGGCGGCAACTTCATCGACACCGCGGTGAACTACACCAACGGTGCGTCCGAACGCATGCTGGGCCGGCTGATCGCCGACAAGCGCGAGCGTGTGGTGGTGGCGACCAAGTTCACCATGGCGCGCGACCCGGGCAACATCAATTCCGGCGGCAATCACCGGCTCAACCTGATGCGCTCGGTGGAAACCAGCCTGCGCCAGCTCGCCACCGACCGCATCGACCTGTTGTACCTGCACGCCTGGGACTTCACCACCGCGCCGGACGAAGTGATGCGCGCGCTGGATGATCTGGTGCGTGCCGGCAAGGTGCTGTACCTGGGCATCTGCAACACGCCGGCCTGGCGCGTGGCGCAGCTGCAGACGCTGGCGGACCTGCGTGGCTGGTCGCCGTTGGTGGCCCTGCAGATCGAGTACAGCCTGGTCGAACGCACGGTCGAGCATGAGCTGATGCCGATGGCGCGTGAGTTGGGCTTGGGTGTCATGCCCTGGTCGCCGCAGGGCGGCGGCATTCTCACCGGCAAGTACACGCGCGCAGATCTCTCCGACGAGAACGGCGCGGAGGTGGCTGCCAGCCGCAAGGGCGTGATTGCCTCCACCGGGCATCTCAACGCGCGCTCGCTGGACATCGCCGATGTGGTGGGCGAGGTCGCCGACGAACTGGGTGCCTCACGCTCGCAGGTCGCATTGGCGTGGACCTTGCGCAACCCGGCGGTGGTTGCGCCAGTGATGGGCGCGCGCACGCTGGAGCAGGCGCTGGACAACTTCGGCGCATTCGACCTGACGCTCAGCGATGCGCAACTGCAGCGGTTGGATGCCGCCAGTGCGCCGGCGCCGATCTTTCCCGAGCGATTCATCGGCCGGCCGATGGCGCAGCAACTCATCTACGGCACCGGCAGCGTGCAGCTGCGCCGTTGAGCACAGGAGTACCGCACATGAGCACACACACCGCATTGCCTGCCGTCCTGCTGGCGGCCGTGCTGTGGCTGCCCGGCGCACAGGCGGCCAGCGTGGCCGCCCCCGCCGCAGCCGCACAGCACGACACCCCGCACATGGCTGCGCACAACAAGCAGCTGGTCGATATCGCGTTCAAGCAGTGGGCGGCCGGCGGCAGCGGGTTGTTCGACACGCTGCTGGCCAGCGACGTCACCTGGACCATCGAAGGCTCCGGCCCGTTCGCCGGCACCGTGCATGGGCGCGACGCGCTGGTCGACAAGGCGGTGCGCCCGTTGGCCAGCCGCCTGTCCACGCCGCTGCGGCCGCTGCACTGGCAGCTGTGGGCCGATGGCGCGCATGTGATCGTGCAATGGGAAGGCGCGGCCACTGCGCGCGATGGTGCCCCGTACCGCAATCGGTATGCGTGGATCATGCGGATGCGCGACGACAAGGTGGTGGAGGTCAACGCCTTCCTGGATTTGCCGCACTACACCGATGTGTTGCAACGCATCCCGGACACGGCTGCACGCGCGGGCAGCCCATGAACGATACCCGAATGCAGCTCGCTGTTGCGGTGGCCATCGGCGCCGGCGCTGCCGTGCTGTGCGGGCCCACCAGCGCATGGCGCGGCGATGCATCCGGCGTCAGCAGCGCAGCCTCTTCTTCTCCCTCGGAGCATCTCATGCAACACCATCCGTACTTGGGCATGTGGGTCACTGGCGACGGCCGCATCCGTCAGGAGCTACTGCCCACCGGCCGCTACGACGAAGCCCGCGGCACACGCAAGAGTGCCTATCAAGGCCGCTATGAAGTGGAAGGCAATCGGATCCAGTATTGGGACGACACCGGCTTCACCGCCGATGGCACGTTCGTCACCGCCGATGAACTGCATCACGGTGGCATGGTCTTCTATCGCGAAACTGGCGAGTAACGAAGCCACACAGCGCTGCAGTGTGGAATGCCACTGCAGCGTGCGTGACCAGACACACCGCTTCAACCCGCAGCGCAACGCACCGTTGAATCTCTGCTCCGGCCTTCGCCTCCGCGCCGGTGGCAAAGCCTGCGCGCAATCCGGAGGCGTCATTGCATCGGAGACAACATGAAGACAGTGCTGATTTCAGGATCCGGATCGGGCATGGGCCTGCTCACGGCGCAAACGCTCATGCGCGCGGGCTATGTGGTGTATGCCGGCGTGCGCGACCCCGACGGGCGCAGCAAGGAACGCCGGCATGCGCTGGAAGACTACGCACGTGCGCACGCCGCGCAGGTGCGGGTAGTGGACATGGACATCCACAGCGAGGCGTCCTGCCAGCGCGCGGTGGAACAGGTGGTGGCCGAGCACGGTCATCTGGATGTGGTGATCCATAACGCGGCGCATCTGTATATCGGCATGGCAGAAGGGTTCACTGCCGAGCAGTTGGCCGACAGTTTCAACACCAACGCGGTGGGCGCCCACCGGCTCAATCGCGCGGCATTGCCGCAGCTGCGCAAGCAGGGCCACGGCACCTTGCTGTATGTGGGCAGCACCATCACCCGCATCGTTGCGCCATTCATGATGCCGTACGTTGCCGGCAAATATGCACTCGATGCAGTGGCCGAAACGACCGCCTACGAAGTGCAGCCGCTGGGCATCGAAACCGTCATCGTCATGCCCGGCACCTTTATGGACGGCACCTCGCACTTCCAGACCGCGGTGCATCCGCAGGACACCCAGGCCGTGGACGGCTATGCCGCCGTGCAGCCGGAATTCGACAACTATTCGCCTGGCCTGCGCCGGTTGTTCCGCGATGCGCAGCCGGCGCCGGTGCAGGCGGTGGCCGATGCGATTGCCCGCGTACTGGCCTTGCCGGTAGGTGCCAAACCACTGCGAATCACCGTGGATTTTGCCGATTACGGTGCGGAGGCAATCAACGCCGTGGTGGAGGCGCAGACCGAGCGCGTGTTCCGCATCATGGGCATGGAGCGCCTGCGCAGTGTGGCAACGCAGTCGTCAACATCCTGAGGGGTGAGACGATGCAGGGGCCGCCATACGCGGCCCCTGCATTTGCGATCACGCCGCCGCCTGCTCCGGCAGCTTGGCAATCACCTTGATCTCGAACTGGAAGCCGTACAGCCAGGTCACGCCCACAGCGGTGACGGTCGGGTAGGGCGGCGGGCCCCAGTGCGTGGCCCACTGCTTGAACACGACGTCGAAGATGGTGTCCGGGTCGACCATGAACCAGGTGACGTCGATGACGTCGTCCCGCGTGCAGCCCGCCGCGGCGAGTACCGCGTCGAGGTTGGAAAACGCCAGTGCGATCTGGGCGTCCAGGTCGGGTTCGGGCGAGCCATCGTCGCGGCTGCCGACCTGGCCGGAGACAAACAGCAGGCCCTCCGCACGGAGGGCGGGCGAGTAGCGGTTGCGCTCATACAGCGCCTGACGGCCTGCGGGGAAAACAGCGTCACGTGTTGCCATGGGGTATCTCCTATGTGGGCAACGTGCCCATCGAACGTGCAGCCACAGTAAGCAGCGCGCGGCAGCGGATAAATCCCTGCCAGCGCACATGACTATTTGTAGAATCCAAACAATTGAGCAGACCGCAGGATGGCGATGGATCGGTTCGATGCAATGCAGGCATTCGCACGTGTGGTCGAGTCCGGCAGCTTCACCAAGGCCGCCGACACCCTGCAGATCAGCAGGGCAACGGTGACCCAGCTGGTGCAACAGCTGGAGGCGCGCCTGCGGGTGACCTTGCTCAATCGCACCACGCGCCGTGTGGCGGTCACCGCCGATGGCGCGGCCTATTACGAGCGTGTGGTGCGCTTGCTGGCCGACATGGACGATGCGGAAACCAGTTTGTCGGTGGCATCCAGCGTGCCGCGTGGGCGCTTGCGCGTGGATGTGCCCAGCCCGCTGGCGCGCCTGATCCTGATGCCCGCGCTGCCGGACTTTCATGCGCGGTATCCGGATATCCAGTTGCACATGGGCGCCAGCGATCGCCGCGTGGATCTGATCGGCGAGCAGATCGACTGCGTGGTGCGCGGCGGCACCATCACTGATCAATCGCTGGTGGCGCGGCACGTGGGTGACCTGCAGGCGGGCGTGTATGCAGCGCCCGGCTATCTCGCACGCCTGGGCATGCCTGCGCATCCACGCGAGCTAGAAGACACCGCCCACCGCACCGTAGGCTTCATGCGCTGGGGCGATGGCGTGCCGTGGCCACTGGTGATGCAGCGCGATGGCGAACACGTGCAGGTGCACGGTCGCTACGTGGTGGCCAGCGACGACGGCAATGCCTACCTGGCCGCGGGGCTGGCCGGCATGGGCGTGTTGTGGTTGCCGCAGTACATGGCGCGTGCACCGCTGAGCCGCGGCGAGCTGCTGCCGGTGTTCGCGGACTGGCAGCTGGACCCGATGCCGCTCTCGATCGCCTTCCCGCCCAACCGGCACGTGAGCGCGAAGCTCCGCGTGTTCATCGATTGGGTGATTGCGTTGATGGCCGAGCATGCGCCGGTAGTGCAGCGACCGATGGCGTAACGGTCTACGGGCGATGTGGTGATCATGGTGATCACTGCGCATCCGTGGGAAGCGACGTGTCGGGCGACGTCATCGCCGGTGAGGTGCGCCTTCCTGCGCGCTTGCGTGGTGCACGCTGCGCTGTATGCAGTGACTCAGCCTCGCCAGGCGCTGCCGCACGCCAGCGGCCGCAGTGCGGCCGCAGTGCGGCCGCTCACTCGCGCAGCTCACGTCGCACCGGATATTGCCAGCCGCTCAGAGCGGCGTACGGCGAACGTGCGTAGATCCATTGCAGGCGCGCGTCGCCATCGGCACGAAACGCGGGGTCAGCGGCGAGCTTGCGTTCGAAGTCGCTGCGCAAGGCTGCGTCGTGTTGCAACATGCGTTCGGTGAAACGCACCAGCTCGGCGCCGTAGAGGCCGCTGTCCGGGTTGCCGGCGTGGCGGAACAGGCCGCTGGCCAGCAGCGAGTCGCTGCTTTGCGGCTCCAGCAAGGCGGCGGCCAGCATGCGCATCGGCTGGTCGGAAGGAATGCGGATGCTGCCGGGCGCAAAGGTTTCTTCCACCTGCGCGCTGTGCGGGGTGTTGCTGCCGGACTGCTTGACCATGCGGGTGCGCTCCACGCGCAACTGGCGTGGCTGCTGCAGGCGCTCGTACTGAATGCCGTGGGCATCCAATCGCGCGACCACATCGGCGTTGCCGGGCGGAATCCACCAGGCCTGCGGATAGGTCACCGCCTGGGTCTGGCGATAGCCGACCACCGGCATGGTCCAGGTGGCATCGCGGCCTTCCCAGCGCAGCTCCTGCCGGCCCGATGCCGGCGACAGCGCACGCGTGTAGGTCACGCCCTTGAAGGGCAGCTGCGCGATCGGCTGCTCCAGGCGCTCCCAGGCCACCATCAGTTCGGCGGGCCGCGCGGCGCGGTCGGTGCGTTTGGCGGCGGCAATGCGCGTGGCATCGCGGGCCACCACGCGCAGCGCCACTTCCAGCAGCACGTAGTCGCCGAGCACGCGCTGGCGATAGGACTTGAGCCGGTGGTTCTCCACCAGCACGGTGGGGATGCCGGCAAAGTCGCCGTAGCCGGTGGAATAGCGCGGGCCTTCCGGCGAGTAGCGCAGGCCCGAGCGCGGGTCGTTTTCGTCGATCAGGCTGGGGTAGATGGTGGGGGTGTGGCCCTGCGTGCGCAACGCGGCATCGACCGCCGGGGTGAAGCGCTGCTGCAGCCAGCCGGCAGTGGCGCGCGAGCGTGCATACGTGCCCCAGCCAGCGAAGGTGTAGGTGATGTCGTATTGATGATCCAGCCCTTCGCTGACATGCAGGTCGATGTACAGCGCGGGGTCCAGCCGGTGCAGCAGCGCCACCACCGCGCGGGCTTCCGGCGTCTCGAGGTTGAGATAGTCGCGATTGAGGTTGATGCCGCGCGGGGTGCTGTTCCAGCCCGCCCCCTGCGGGCCACGCAGGGCCGCGCCCACCAGCGGGCCGCGCTGCTCGTGGCCATCCACATTGAGGATCGGCACGAACACGAAATCCACCTGGTCCAGCAGCGCGCCCTTGCCGCCCTGCGCGATGTCGCGCAACAGCATCAGGCCGGCGTCCTTGCCATCGATCTCGCCGGCGTGGATGCCGGCCTGCGCCAGCACCACGGGTTTGCCGGCTGCTCCCTTGCGGGCGCGCACCAGCAACAGGTCGCGGCCTTCGCTGCTGGTGCCGAACACCTCCAGCGACAACAGTGGCGAGGCGGCGACCAGGCGCTTCAGCCACGCGCGGGTGTCCGCATAACTGGGCGTGCTGACGAAGTCGCTGCGTTCGGCCGGAGTTGCCCACTCGGCGTTCGCCTTCATCACCAGCGACTCGCTGGCGCCATGCCAGGCGCGCACCGGCGGCAGCGGCGCGCGGGTATCCAGGGCTGGCTGCGCGGACGCGTGCAGGCTGGCCAGCAAGGTCAGCGCGAGCAGGTTGGCACGGGCGTGTGCGCAGCGCGGCGCGGTGGCGGCGTCACCGCCGATGGGGTTGCGGGTGGAGGTGCGGGGCAGGCGGCTGTGCTGGGGAGAAGGCATGCGGTGATCAGTGGTCTCGTTGACGAATACGGTGTCGATGCAGCGATATTTCGTAACAGAATAACATTGCAATTCTTGGTGCTTCAGTAGTGCCGGCGAGCCGGTGGGCGTCGCTCCAAAGCCAGCCGCGTACGCTTTGCAGGTCGAATGCATGCAGATGGCGCGCGCCGAGCTTTAAAAAGCGGTGTGCCTGGAGCAACGCAAGCCGCTGCATCACTGCGCCACCGATGACACAGCAGGCGGCCATCGCCCCGACGCCGCGAGCGCGGGGCGCAATGTGATAACGTATCAATTCATTTGTAATGACCGCTTGCCATGTCCTCTGCCGCGCCGCCTGTTTCCGCCATTTCCCTTGTCGACGTCCACGTGTCCTACCGCGGCCGCGCGGTATTGCAGGGGCTGCACCTGCAGGTGGCGCCTGGCAGTGTGTATGCGCTGCTGGGTGGTAACGGCGCGGGTAAGTCGTCCACGCTGTCGGCGTTGCTGGGCTTTGTGCTGCCGGTGTCCGGGCAACTGCAGGTGGATGGTGTGGACCCGGTGGCCAACCCTGGGCTGGCGCGGGCGCGCCTGGCGTATCTGCCGGAAAACGTGGCGCTCTACGAGCACCTCAGCGCGCTGGAAAATGCCGATTACCTGCTGGCGCTGGCCGGGCAGCGGCGTAGCCCGGAGGCGATTGGCACTGCGCTGGCCGCGGCCGGGCTGCAGCGCGAGGCATGGACGCAGCGCCTGGGTGGTTTTTCCAAGGGCATGCGGCAAAAGGTGGCGATCGCCGTGGCCACCTTGCGCGAGGTGCCGGTGCTGTTGCTCGACGAACCCACCTCCGGATTGGACCCGCGCGCCATCGGCGACTTCAACCAGCTGGTGAGCAGCGTGCGTGCGCGCGGCGGCGCGGTGCTGATGGTCACGCACGATCTGCTCGGTGCAGTGGACGTGGCCGACCGCATCGGCTTTCTGGAAAACGGGCGCATCGTCGATGAAGTCGGCGCCGGTGACAGCGGCTTCGACGTGCGCACCCTGCATGCGCGCTTTGCGCGGCCGCAGGACCGCGCCGCATGAGTGCTGTGCTGTGGGTGGCACGCGAAGAACTGCGCTACATGGCACGCAACCGGTCCGCGGCCATCGGCCTGGTGCTGCTGATGGCGTTGACGCTGGTGGCCGCGCTGACCGCCGCGCAGCACCAGCGCGAGGTCTCCGAGTTCCGCACCCGGCAACAACAGGCCGCGCAGCAGGCGTTCGAAGCACAGCCAGACCGGCACCCGCACCGCGTGGTGCATTACGGGCACTTCATCTATCGCCCGTTGCCGGCACTGGCGGCCTTCGATGCCGGCGTGGATGCCTTCACCGGCAACAGCATGTTTCTGGAAGGCCACCGCCAGAACACCGCCAATTTCGGCGACGTGCGGCAAAGCTCGTTGCTGGTGCGCTTCGGGCAACTCACGCCTGCGTTCGTGCTGCAGGTGCTGGCGCCGCTGCTGCTGGTGTTCCTGGGCTACGGCGCAGTGGCGCGCGAACAGGAAACCGGCACCTTGCGCGTGGTGTTGCTGCAGGGCGCCACGCGGATGCAAATACTGAGCGGAAAATATCTGGCCCTGACCGCAGTAGCGGCGGCCTGCCTGTTGCCGGCGCTGGTCGGTTTGGTGCCGGTGGCGGTGCTGCCGGGGCAGGGCGTGCGGGTGGCGGTACTGGTGCTGTCGTATGCGGCGTATCTGCTGGCATGGTGCGCGCTGGTGCTGACGGTGTCGGTGCTGTGCCGGCGTGGCCGCGACGCCTTGCTGGTGGCGCTGGCACTGTGGGTTTGGCTGGCCCTGCTGGTACCGCGGGTGGCGCCGGATGTCGCCAATGCCGCGTATCGCCTGCCCACGCGGCTGGAAACGGACGTGGCGATCCAGCGCGATCTGCGCACACTCGGCGACAGCCATAACCCCGATGACCCGCACTTTGCGCAGTTCAAGCAACAAGTGCTGGCGCAGTACGGCGTGCAGTGGGTGGAAGACCTGCCGGTGAACTACAAGGGCCTGCTGGCACTGGAAGGCGAACGCCTGACCGCCAGCCTGTTCGCACGCTACGCGGCGCGCGATTCGGCGATCCAGCAGCAACAGAATCTGTTGGTGCGCGTGTTTGCGCTGCTCAGCCCCACGGTGGCCTTGCGCGAGGTCTCGATGACGGTGGCCCAGACCGATCTGCGCGCGCACGAACGTTTTCTCAGTCAGGCCGAGCGGTATCGCTATGGCCTGGTGCAGCAGCTCAATCAATTGCAGGCCGATGCGGTGAGCCTGGCCGACGACACCGCCAAGGATGCCGGTGCCGACCAGCGCAAGCGCATCGATGCAGCGCATTGGCACCGCATTCCTGTGTTTGCATTCGAGCCATCGGCCACGGCGCAGTTGCTGCACGCAGGGCGTGCCAGCCTTGCCTTGCTCGCCGGCTGGTTGCTGCTGTCGCTGTGCCTGGTCACGGTCGCCGCGCGGCGCATGGGAGTGGCACGCTGATGGCCGTGTGGCGCTACGAATGGCTATTGCTGCTGCGTGCACGCGCGGCGGTGGCAGGGCTGGCCTTGCTGGTGCTGCTGGGCGTGTGCAGCCTGGTTTCCGGGCACCACCTCATGCAGACACAGCGCCACAACATCGCACGCATCGCGGCCTTGCAGCAGGAAGACATCGCTGCGGTGCAGGCGTATGTGGCGCGCAGCAACGATGCCGGCAGCGCGGCCTATTACAGTTTCCATCCCACCTGGGATCCGCCTGCGCCACTGGCGTTTGCTGCGGTGGGCATGCGCGATGTGTCGCCGTACATCCTGCGCGTGCGTGCGCTGGGCCTGGAGGCGCAGATCCATGACGGTGACAGCTACAACCCCGAACTCGCGCTGGCTGGCCGCTTCGACTACGCATTCGTGGTGGTGTTTCTGTTGCCGCTGTTTGTCATTGCGTTGTTGTTCGACCTGCGCTCGGGTGAACACGCGGCCGGGCGCGCGCGCATGTTGGCAGCGTTGCCCGGATCCGGCACGGCGCTGCTGGCGCGGCGGGTGACGGTGCGTGCGCTGGCGGTGCTGCTGTGCCTGGCGTTGCCGTTTGCGGTGGCCGCCACGCTCAATGGCGTGCCGCTGGGCCAGCAACTGGCGGTGCAGGCGTTGACTTGCGCCTACCTGTTGTTCTGGGTGGTGGTGGCGGTGCTGGTGGGGCGGCTGCCATGGCGGCCGGCCGCGCATGCCACTGCGCTGGCCACGTGCTGGGTGGTGCTGGCGCTGGTGGCACCGGCGCTGGCGCATGTGGCGATCAACCAGGCGGTGCCGGTCAATCAAGGCGCCGAGATTGCGCGGCTGCAGCGCGAAGCGGTCAACCACGCCTGGGACATTCCGCGCCAGCACACCATGCAGGCGTTCTACGCGCGCCATCCGCAGTGGGCGGATTCGCCTCCGCTGACCGATGCATTCCACTACAAGTGGTATTTCGCCTTCCACGCCAACGGCGATGCGCAGGTGGCACCGCAGGTGAGCGCGTACCGGCAAGGCCTGCTCCGCCGCGAAGCGCTGGCGCAACGCGTAGCCGCGGTGTTGCCACCGGTGGCGCTGCAGGCCGCATTGACGCGTCTGGCCGGCACCGATCTGCAGGCGCAGCTGGCCTACCAGGACCGCATCCGCGACTACCACCGCGCACTGCGCACCTACTACTACGGGTTCCTGTTCCGCGATCGCGCGTTTACCGGAAACGACTTCGCACGCGCACCGCGCTTTGAAGCAATGGCAGACCCGGCGTCCTAGCGGCGCATTCCCGTATCACCGTTGCATCGATGTTTCGTGTGCCTTCATCGCGACAGCCGCCAACAGGCGGCTGTCTTTCAGGAGTCCTGCCCCGTGTCCAGTCTTCTTCCACGCCGCCACGTTGTCTCGGCGCTGCCGCTGCTTGGCGTGCTCGCCTGCGCCGCCGCGCCGGCCACTGCGGCCGAGCCACAGGCGCGCAGCCTGGACGCGGTGCAAGTACGCAGCGACTACGCACCGTACCGCGCACTGACGGTGACCGGCGCCACCAAGACCGAAGCACCGCTGCGCGATCTGCCGATCAGTGCACGCGTGCTCGACCACAGCTTGCTGGAGGATGCCGGCGTCACCGATCTGGCCGGCGCGCTGGACATGGCCAGCGGCATCACCAAGGCCAATAACCTGGGCGGGCTGTGGGACAGCTATTCGATCCGCGGGTTCACCGGCGACCCCAACTTCAGTTCCGACTACATGGTCAACGGCTTCAACGCCAGCCGCGGTTACAACGGCCTGCGCGATGGCGCCAACACGCAGAGCGTGGAAGTGATCAAGGGGCCAGCGTCTGCGTTGTACGGGCGCGGCGAGCCAGGTGGTGCGGTGAATATCGTCACCAAGAAACCCTTGTTCGATGCGCAGCACAGCGTGGACCTGTCTGCGGGGCGCTTTGACAGCTACCGCGCGGCGCTGGACAGCACCGGCCCGCTCAGCGAAACCGTGGCCTACCGCGTGAATCTCATGCACAAGGACCAGCACAGCTTTCGCGACACGGTCGATAGCGACGCCACGCTGCTGGCGCCGTCGCTGCTGTGGATGCCCACGCCCGACACTACGGTGTCCTACGAGCTGGAACTGCTGCGCATCCACACCCCGTTCGATCGCGGTGTGACCGCGATCGATGGCGATGCCAATCGCTTGCCGGCGTCGCGCTTTCTGGGCGAGCCGGGTGATGGCGACATCGATCTGCATTCCACCGGCCACCAGGTGTTCGCGGTGCATGGTTTGAATCAGACTTGGTCGTTGCAGGGCGGTGCCACGTATCGCGACAGTGGCATGCGCGGCTTTTCCACCGAGCCGTGGACGCTGCAGGCCGACGATCGCACGCTGCGGCGCGAGCGCCGCTACCGCGACTACCAGGGCCGCGACATCGCCGCGCGCGCCGAACTGCTGGGCACGCTCGGCAGCGGCAAGGTCGCCCATCACGTGTTGTTCGGCATCGATGGCAACCGCTTCAACGACAGTCGCTACCAGCTGCGCGCGCGCTCGGCGGCCACGCCCTACAGCATCGACGTGCTGGCACCGCGCTATGGCGTGGCGCAACCCGGGCGGTTGGCGCCGATCACCGATACCGACGAGCGACAACAGGTGTGGGGCGTCTATGCGCAGGACCAGATCGATCTGGGCGCGCGCTGGAAGGCCTTGCTCGGCGTGCGCTACGACCACTATCAGCAGGACATTGCCAACCGTCTGCGCGCAACCACGCAGCAAGCCTCCGACGGTGTCATCAGCCCGCGTGCCGGGCTCACCGTGCATCTGGACGACACGCTGTCGCTATACGCCAGTGCGGCGGCCGGGTTTCGGCCCAATAGCGGCGTGGGTGCCAACGGGCAAAGCTTCGCGCCCGAGAAGAGCCGCTCGCTGGAAACCGGCCTGAAATACGTGCAGCCCGGTGAGGGCCTGGAAGCGACGCTGGCGGTGTTTCGTATCGACAAGGAAAACGTGTTGAGCCTGGATCCGGCCGACACCAGTTTTTCGTTGCCGGTGGGGCAGATGCGTAGCGAAGGCGCAGAACTGGATCTGCTGGGCAGGCTCACTCCGCACCTGGCCGCCTCGGTGGGCCTGGCCTATACCGATTCGCAGGTGACCCGCAGCAGCGCCGCTGCAATGGGCACCGGGCTGGCGGAAGGGCGCCGCTTTCCGAACGTGCCACGCTTCAGCGGCAATGCCTTCGTCAACTACGCGCAACCGTTGAGCGGCACGCGCAGCGCCGCGGTGGGGGTGGGCGTGTCGCGCACCGGTGAGCGGCTGGGGTCGGTCGACAGCAACACCGGCTTCGTGTTGCCGGCCTACACGGTGTGGCGCCTGGTAGGCCATTACGACCTCAGCGAGCGTCTGCGGCTGTATGCAAAGGTGGAAAACCTCACCGACCGCCGCTACGCCGCGTTTTCATACAGCGAACAATGGGTGTATCCGGGCGCGCCGCGCACCTGGACGGTGGGCGCACGGCTGAGGTTCTGAGGTGCGCGCCCGTTCGTCTGCTGCGCGGTCGCCGTGCAGGACGCTGCGCCGTTGCAGCGGGCGCTGCATAGCACGCGAGACCGGATCGAAAGAGTCCCCAGAAGGCGATAGTGCGCGCGCCGCGATGGCGACGTGCGTTACGCACATCGCATTCGTGCGGCTAAGCGCGGCTAACAAACCGTAGCGAGCAGTCGTCAGGTGGGTGCGGACGGCGCGGAGGAAACGGAATGTACGTGGGTACGTGCCGATTCCGAGCACCGGCCGCGCCCGCCTGGCGGCTGCGCAGTCGGTTTGATCGCTGCTCTAAGCGCGTCGCTTCGGCGCCGCGCTGCGGCTGCGTTTCTTGCCCGGCAATGCCGGTGCCGGCGCTTCAGTGGCCAGTGCGCCGCCGTGCTGCAGCTGCTCCATCCACGACAAGGCATCGACGTAGGCGAGGAAGTGCTGCAGATAGCCGGGCGCTTGCGCGCGCATCAGGCTGATGCATCGATGCACCAGCACGCTGGAATTGAGCGGGCCGGCATCGGCGGGTGCGTCCTGCAGCGATTGCCGCACCTGGCTGGCGGTGCGCACGGTGGCCCAGGTGCGGCGGAAGTCGTCCAGCGCCGGCAACTCGGGGAATTGCGGAGCATGCGCGGCATTGCCGGTGCTGCTGTCGCTGAGCAGTGCGGTGTGGCCGGCCATCTGCGTGAGCAGCTCGCTCAGTGCCTGGCGTGCGGAGACCGGTGCAGGCGCAGGTGCGGCGCTGCGCTTGTTGCGCGCGCGCGATTTGGGCGCGGCCGGTGGTTGTGCCGGCGCAGGTACGGGCACGGAGACCGGCGCCGGCTGCCGCGCCTGTGCATAGGCCGTCACCAACGCGGCGAGCTTGTCTTCCAGCACCTGACGCACGGCCGGCGGCTGCGTGGCGGCACGTGCCTGCAAGGTCTGCATCAGATGGAAGCGCACCGGGTCGCGCTGGTCGGCGCCTTGCGCGCGCCACTGTTCCAGCTGAGCCTGGGTGGATGACGCGGTGCGGCTCATCGTGGTGCGGCAGTAGCGGTGGCCGACGGGCGCGGAATCGGCGCGATTTCCACACGGCGGTTCTTGGCGCGGCGCGTTTCGTCGGCGTTGGAATCCACCGGCTGCTGCGAGCCGAAAGCGGCCGCGAACACCGAAGAGGCGGGCACGCCTTCGGCGATTAGCGCACGGGTGACGGTGAGCGCGCGTTGCGCGGACAGTTCCCAGTTGTCGGCATAGCGACGGTTGCTGTCCAGCACCGGGCGGTCGTCGGTGAAGCCGCTGATCATCAGGATCTCTTCGCGCGACACCAGGTACTCGGAGAGTGGCGCGGCCAGGCTCTTCAACACCTCGCGGCCTTCCGGCTGCAGCTGGTCGGAATTGAGCGCAAACAGCACGCTGCCGCGGATGCCGATGCGGCCGTTGACCAGGGTGACGCGGCCGGCGGCCAGCGGTGCGGCCAACGCCTGTTCCAGGGTCTTGCGGCGCTGCGCTTCGGCCTGGCGTTGCTTGACCTCGTCGTCCAGGCGGCTGGACAGCTGCAACTGCACGCCGATCACGCCGACCAGGATCAGCACGAACGCGCCCAGCAGCACCGACATCAGGTCGCCGAACGCGGCCCAGATCGGTGCGGCGGATTCGCCATCGAGGTCGATCTCATCGCTCATGCCGGCTGCGCTCCGTTGGCGTCCACGCGGCGGTCATCGAGCAGGCGCAGTTCTTCGATGATCTGCTTCTGCGAGAGCATGCTCAGGTCCACCACTTCGCGCGCCTGCGCCACGTAATACGCCAGCTGATCGTCGCTGCGCGCCTGCGCGGCATCCAGTGCGCCGGCAATGTGCTGCAGGCGGTCGTTGAGCTCGCCGGTGGAGGTGCTGAACAACTGCACCGCGTGTCCGAACGCATCGCCCAGGCTGGCCACTTCCACCGCGCTGCCGGTGACCTGCGCGGCCACCGCTTCGAGCTTGCTGGTCTCGGTGCCGATCTGTTCGGTGAGTTGGCTGCCCACACGCTGCAGCAGATCGGCCGAGGTGCTGACCAGTGCATCGACGGCGACGCGTTGTTCGGTGGAGGCGTGATTGACCGCGTTGAGCAAGGTGTCCAGCGTGGCGAGCAAGCGGCTGCGCTCTTCCAGCATCGCGGTGTCGCGCACCATGCTTTCGGAGAGGTTCTGGCGCAGCTCGGCCACCACGTCGGCAGCGGCCTTGGGGGCTTCGGCGGCGATCTGCATCAGGCGCGACACTTCGGCAATGGTGGCGCTGGCCTGTGCCTGCGCCTGCGTGGAGAGCTCGCTGGCGGTGGCGGCCAGGGTGTCGCAGATGGCCTGTTGCTGCTGCGCCACTTGCTGGCCGGTGTGTTCCCATTGCGCGCTCAGGCGCGTGCTCATCGCGGTGAAGCGCTCGCTCCACAGCGCCAGGCGGGTGTCGTCGCGTGCTTCCAGTGCGGCCTGCAACTCAATATGCGCCTGCTGCAGCGTGCCGATCAACGCGGCGGCGTGCGCCTCGCTGCTGGCGGTGGCTGCGCTCAGTGCGCCCTGGTGCTGTGCGGCCAGCTCCGCGCTGGCCTGCTGCTGTTGCGCCAGCGCGGCATTCCAGGCATCGGCGGTCTGGCTGCTGGACTGTTCCAGGCGCGCGGACACCGCATCCACCAAGGCTTCGGAGCGTGCTTCAAACGTGCTGGCGAAGTGCGTCAGCGTGGTGTGCAGTGCATCGGTCAGGCTCTGGTTGGCGCGTTGCTGTTCGCTCGCTGCCGCCGTCCAGGTCTGCGCGGCAGTGGCGGTGCTGGCGGCGAAGCCGGTGCTGAGCCCGTCGAGCTGTTGCTGCACCGCCTGGCCCACGCCATCCTGCAGCGTGGTGCTGTGCTCGGCAATCTGCTCCACCGTGCGCTGCAACTGCGCGCTGAGCGCCTGGGTGGACTGCTGGTGTTCGGCCAGCACCGCGGCCCAGCCTGCGGCCGCCGCGGCGGTGCTGTGCGCAACGCCATCGTTGAGCGCAGCCAGTTGCTGCTGCACCGCCTGGCCAAGGTTGTCCTGCAGTGCGGTGGTTTGCGCGGCGAGTTGTGCGAGGGTGCTCTGCAGTTGTTGTGTGAGCGCCTGCTGGGCCTGTTCCTGCGCGGTGAGCGCGGCCTGCCAGTTGGCGGCGGCAGCGCTGGTGCTGCGTTCGAATCCGTCTGTCAGCACGCCCAGCTGCTGCTGCACGGCCTGGCCCACGCTGTCCTGCAGCGCGGTGGTCTGCTGCGCCATCTGTGCGAGCGCGTGCTGCAGCTGTTCGGTCTGCGCCTGCTGCGCACGTTCCTGCGCGGTCATCGCCGTGCTCCAGTGCGCGCTGGCGGCGCTGGCACTGTGCGCAAAGCCGGTGCTGATGCCTTCCAGCTGCTGCTGCACCGCGTCGCTGATGCGCGCATGCAGGGCGGTGGTTTCCTGCGCGATGCCGGCCATGGTGGCGGCCATCGCCGGCTGCAATGCATCGCCCACCGCGCGGGCGCTGTCGGCCACACCGGCCTGCAATGACTGCTGCAGGGAGTCGGCCAGGCGCAGGTAGGCGGTTTCAGTGCGCGCATGGAATTCGGCCTGCTGCGCGGTGAGCCGTGCATCGGCGGCGGCGCTGTGCTGCTCGATGCTGGCCATCAATGCCTGCAGGCGGTCGATCAGGGCCGGCATCAGCGCGCTTTGTTGCTGCTGCAGCTTGAAGGTCTCGCCGCGCTGGTGCGCGTCCGAATACGTGTGCAACGCGGTGGCAATCTTCAGGTCGAGCTGTTGCACGGCCTGCAGGCGCTCACGCCGGCACAGCGCCGACAGCAGCCCGAGCATGGCCGAGGTGGCAACGCCGGCGATGGAGGTGCCGAACGCGAACGCAAGGCCTTCCACCGGTGCCGCCAGCGAGCCGCGGATGGCCTGCAGGTCGGTGGCGCTCTGCAGTGCAAAACCGGTGCCCTTGAGCGTGGCCATCATGCCAAGCAGGGTGCCGAGCATGCCCAGCAGCACCAGCATGCCAACCAGATACGGCGTGAGCACCGGCGCCGGCAGCGCCACGCGTTCACCCTGGATGCGCAGGCGCACGGCGTTGCGCAGCCCGGCGGGCACGGTCTGCAGCCAGTCGGCCAACGCAGCGGGTGCGCTGCTCACACCTTCGAGCGCCTGCTCCAGCGCGATGGTGGCCTGGCGGTAGTGGTACAGCTCCCGCGCACCGGCGATGTAGCACGCCCCGATGACCGCGGCGACCAATGCGCCGAGCGGGTTGGAGCCGAGGTAACCGATGCCGACCCAGCACACCGCCAGCAGGCCAACAAGAAACACGAAAACGGACACGAGAGTTCTGAACATGACGTCCCAATTAGCGGGTGCGAAGCGCTGCAAGCAGGCCTTCGATAGGGTGAAAACGAACTTCCAGTTCGGCGAGCAACACGCTCTGCAAATCGTTGCGGAACACGTCCAGCCAGGCATCCGAGCCGGGGCGTGCTGGCGCGGTGTCGGTGTCCTGCGCGGGGTGGTGGGCCGCGCGCAGGCGTTCGAAATGGGTGCCGAGCAGGGTGGGCACGGTGGCCAGCAGGCTCTGCTCGCGCGGGCTGAGGGTGAGTTCCATCACCGCGTCCACTTCGGCCAGGCGCGCCATCTCGCCGTTGCCCGATTGCGCCAGCATGTCGCGCAGCCGGCCGCGCAAATCGCCGGTGGTGCTGCGCATGCCGCGCTGCATGGCCAGGTAGTGCTGCCGGAACGGTGCGTAGTCGGCCAGTGGTGCGGGGGCGCCTGCGGCCGCGGCGGCGCGGGCCTCGCTGCGCAGCCGGGTGAGCAGCGTGTCCAGCTCGGTCACGCAACTGGTGGCCAGGGTGGCGCGCAGGCGCGCGCAGTCGTCGGCACCGATGGCGTTCACCTCGGGCAGCGTTTCGGCGTCGGGCAGCTTGCCGTCCAGTGCCTTGGACACGGCAACGGCGCGCGTCCAGTCGATCCACTGGCTCAGCCGATCGGCCAGCGCGTGGTTGGACTGCGCGACGTGGACGTCGGTGAGGCGAGCGAGCAGGCGAATGAACGCCGGGCCCGAGAGGGGCGCCCGTGGAGGAGCTTTCGCCATTCTTCCGGTCAAAGACCGCGCATTTTACACGGGAATGACAGCCGCTCCCTTTGCCTGGGCGGGCGGGCGCTGCGGCGGGCGGTGGCGTTCATGGAGGGGGAATGGGGAGTCGGGAATGGGAAATGGGGAATCGGGAATGGGGAATCGGGATTCGTCGGGGCGCGGGGAGATCGCGGGGAGATGGGAGGGGGATGGGAGGGGATGGGCTTTCCTCCAGGCGGCTGCTTGACCATGCAAGCTTTGCCGGTCGCAGCGCGGGCAATGGCTGCAGGGAGAGGCAGCCTTGCCCGCAGCGCCTGCATCCGGCCGATTCATGAGGCCTGTTCATGACCCCATGCCGGGAAACGAGCTCCGGGCGGCGCCTGCGTTTGCTACAAACGGGTAGGCATTGGCGGCTGTCCGAGCCGCCGCGTGCGCCGGCTGATTCAGGCCGATCTGGCAGTGCCAGGCCCTTGCCAGCGCCCAGGCGCGCGGTGGCGCGCCGCCCGCCCGTCCCCCTCAGGAGCACCCACATGAAGTTCGACACCCCCGCAGGCGCCACGCCCGCCGACCAGCTCAAAGTGCTGGGCCAGCCGGTCGATCGCGTGGACGGGCCGCTCAAGGTGACCGGGCAGGCCCACTACGCCTATGAATGGCATGACCAGCCCGGGCAGATGGCCTACGGCTACATTCTCGGCGCGGCGATCGGCAAGGGGCGCATCACCGCACTGGACACTGCCGCCGCACTCGCCGCGCCCGGGGTGATCGCGGTGCTCACCCACCAGAACGTGCCCGCGCTGGGCACCGGCGACTTCTATGTGCAGCGGTTTCTGGCCGCGCCGCAGGTGGACCACTACCATCAGCCGGTGGCGGTGGTGGTGGCCGAGAGCTTTGAACAGGCCCGCGCCGGTGCGGCGCTGGTGCGGGTGCGCTACGCGCGTGAGCGCGGCCACTACGACCTCGCCGCCCAGCAGGCCAGTGCCCCGGTGGCGCCACAGGCGCCGTTCGGCGGGCCGCCACAGACCGCCCAGGGCGACTTCGCCGCCGCCTATGCCGCCGCGCCGTTCACCGTGGATGCCACCTTTCGCACGCCCGACCAGGCGCACGCGATGCTGGAGCCGCACGCCACCATCGCGCGCTGGGAAGGCGAGCAGCTGATCTGCCACACCGCGATCCAGCAGATGAACTGGGGCACGCGCGACCTGGGCAAGGCGCTGGGCATGCCCAAGGAGCGCATCCGGCTGCTGTCGCCGTTCATCGGCGGCGGCTTCGGTGGCAAGGGCACCGCACAGGCGGATCTGGTGCTGGCGGCGCTGGCCGCGCGCATCACCCGGCGGCCGGTCAAGCTGGCCCTGCAGCGCCCGCTGATGTTCAACAGCACCATCCACCGGCCGGCGACCATCCAGCGCCTGCGGCTGGGCGCCGGCGCCGACGGGCGGCTCACCGCGATCGGCCATGAAAGCTGGTCCGGCAATCTGCGCGGCGGCCGCAGCGAGCCCACCCCCTTGTCCACGCGCGCGCTCTACGCCGGCGCCAACCGCATGACCGCGGTGCGGCTGGCGGTGCTGGACCTGGCCGAAGGCAATGCCATGCGCGCGCCCGGCGAGGCGCCGGGGATGATGGCGCTGGAGGTGGCCATGGACGAACTGGCCGAACGCGTGGGCATGGACCCGGTGCAGCTGCGCATCGTCAACGACACCCAGGTGGACCCGGAACAGCCGCAGCGGCCGTTCTCCACGCGGCCCTTCATCGCGTGCCTGCGCAGCGGCGCGCAGCGCTTCGGCTGGTCGCGACGCAACCCCACGCCGGCCAGCGTGCGCGACGGCCGTTGGTTGATCGGCATGGGCATGGCTGCGGCCATTCGCGGCGCGCCGATCTCCAAGGCCGCTGCGCGTGCGCGGCTGGACCGCAGCGGCACGTTGACCATCGAAACCGACATGACCGACATCGGCACCGGCAGCTACACCATCGTGGCGCAAACCGCGGCCGAGCTGCTCGGCCTGCCGTTGCACCAGGTGGTGGTGCGGCTGGGCGACTCCAGCTTTCCGGAAACGCCCGGTTCCGGCGGGCAGCAAGGTGCCGCCTCGGTGACTGCCGGCGTGTATGCCGCCTGCATGCAGTTGCGCGCGACGGTGGCGCAGCGCCTGGGCATGCCGGTGGACCAGGCCCGCTTTGCCGACGGCCAGGTGCACGCCGGCCCGCGTTCCATTGCGCTGGCGCAGGCGGCCGCCGGCGGCGAGCTGGTGGCCGAAGACGCGATGGAGTTCGGCACGCTCAAACAGCAGTACGCGCAGCAAACCTTCGGCGCGCATTTCGCCGAGGTTGCGGTGGATGCCGACACCGGCGAAATCCGCGTGCGCCGGTTGCTGGCGGTGTGCGCGGCCGGGCGCATCCTCAATCCCAAGACCGCACGCAGCCAGGTGATCGGCGGCATGGTGATGGGCGTGGGTGCGGCGTTGATGGAAGACATGGTGGTGGACACCCGGCTGGGATTTTTCGTCAATCACGACCTGGCCGGTTACGAGGTGCCGGTGCATGCGGATATCCCGCATCTGGAGGCGCATTTCATCGACGAGGTGGACCCGACCATGTCGCCGTTGAAAGCCAAAGGCGTGGGCGAACTGGGGCTCACCGGCGTGGCGCCGGCGCTGGCGAATGCGGTCTACAACGCCACCGGCATCCGCGTGCGCGACTACCCGATTACGCTGGACAAGTTGTTGGCGCAACTGCCCCGGCGTGCGGGATGAGTGGTGGTTGCGCGTGGTGTGCTGCGGCAGTGCGCAGTGAGCTGATTGCGTCGTGATCTGGGTCGGTCACAGGTGTTGCCGGAGCTGTCTTGCAACGAAGACGCCGCAAGAAGCAGTCCTGGCACACCCGCCTGACCGGGGTTTAGACGTGCTGCATTTGAGTGGGCAAGTAGGGTGCTCGCCAACGCACTTGAAGCGGGAAATTCGTTCATTCCAAACGCAGATGCGTGGCCAGGCGGTTCGAGAGTAGAGCCGTAGCTTGGGAAGCTGCAGCGCGTATCGCGAGTGCTCGCACTACGAGCAGATGCGAGCGTGCCTGCTGGCCATGCAACTGGTTCCACAGTTGAGTGCGCCTGCAGCGTCAACAATGCATTTGGATAATGCGGATGGACATGCTCTGCTGCGGATGTGTCCTCCGTGTCAAAAAGCGCTGCAGAATCGCGGTGTTGGCGGCCGCAGACACACTGTTTCAGGCCACGCGACGCCAGCAATTTAACCGATTCAGGTTCGCCGCCGCTGTCGCCTGGTGGACCCGGTTTTGTAAGGTGAACGGGTATAAGCTGCGGGCCGGGGACATTCCCCAACGAGGTAAACACAATGGACCGCTCTGACATGCAAGTGTCCGATCTGCTGGTCTTGGAGCTGCAAGGGTTCCACGACGCCTATGGCAGTGGACCGGACTTCTGGGACGCTTATCAACGCATCATGACCACCGCCGCACAGGCCGGTGGCGACGTCATCGCGCTGGCCAACGAAATGGCTGCGCTGGCACAAGGTCTCGGCGCGGTCGGCCGCGCGCAGCTGTTGTAATCCGCTGAGCGCGCATGGCGCTATGGCGTAGCGCCATGCGCGCTGCCGCTACACGGCTCACTCCACGCTGCCGCAGTGTTCACGCTCTGCCTGCGGCGCCTGCTTCTAGACTCCATGCAATCGATGGCACGCGCTGGTGGAAACACGAGCACTGCCAGTCGGGGCGTCGTCTGGCAACCGTGCAGTGCACCGTTGCCATTGCATGCTTCCGTTTGCGCAGCGCGCCGCCCCAACCCGCTGGATGCGACCAGTCCCGCCATGTTGAGGAGTACGGTCGTGAATGAAGAAGAAGGGTGCGTGCGTCTGCATCTGGTGGGCGGCCCGCAGGATGGGCAGACGCTGCAGGCCGATTCGGCGCCGGAATTGTTGATCCCCGAGGGGTATCAGATTTCACCGTGGCCCGGCGGCGAGTTCGGCATCCACTGGCGGCACGAACTCAATCTGGCCTGCCCACATGATTCGATGCCCGAAGGCGACGTGCATGACGCGCTGGGCGTGCACTGGCGGCGGTATCTGGTGCTGCGGCGGCAGGAGGACTAAGAGCAGCTATCAACACGACTGCGCAGCCGCCAGGCGGGCGCGGCCGGTGCTCGGAATCGGCATGTACCCCCGTACACTCCGGTTCCTCCGCGCCGTCCGCACCCACCTGACGACTGCTCGCTACGTTTTGTTAGCCGCTCCAAGCGGGCAGGGCGCTGTTCGACCCGGCATTCCGCAGCGCAAGCGTTCGATTGCTGCAGCCGTTGTCGTTGAGGTTTCGCTTGGTCATTGCGCGACTGTTTGCCCGCAATGCGCTTGATGACGTTGAGCTGCTCTACCTGCCCTGGCCGTGCCAAGTGCAGCGGATTTCCCGCTGGCCGGCTCGTCTAGCAGAAACGGCACAGCCTGCAGCGATGATCAACGTTTGATGTTGGTGACAGGCGCCGTGCGCGGCAGTGGTGCGGCGCAGGCAGCAGATGCATCGGTAGGCACAGCGACTGCTCGCCTCAACCGCAAAGCGCATACGGCACGACAGCGGCGCCTGGCCGGCTGTCGTCTTGCGGCGTGCTTATTCCGTGTCCGCGTCCGCGGCGGCCTTGGCGGGCGCAGCTGCTGCAGCCGGGGTCTCCGGCGCGCCACGCTTCTTTTCACGGCGCAGCGGCGTGTCGCCCAGGCGCTCGATCGCACCGCCGGACTTGTGGAATTCTTCCAGATCGGCGGCCAGGCGCTGTTCGGACAAACGCGGCTTGCCCGGCTGGTTGCTGACGGTCATCGACTGGCGGCGGGAATTATTCATCGCAAATCCTCATGCGTTGTAGAGCGTCAAGGGAATGCCCCGCCGGCGTTGATCGTCGTAGGTGGCACGCACGTCGCGGCAATACGGCCCGGACATGACGAAGCGACGGCAGATCGCCGGGCGCGTTTCGTAGATGGAGCAACACATGCGCGCGGCATCAATGGCCACGCACCAGCCTTCCTCGTCGCGCGCCATCACGTGCCAACCTTCCGGTGTCACGCTGGTCAGATGGTGTGGGATGCGGTCGGTTGGATCGACCAGGACGGTGAGCCGGCAACAGACGGCGTCGCAGCGTTCGCAGAGATTCTTGATGGAAAAGGCCAGAAAGATGAGGAGGCGACACCGGACTCCGGCCGCCCTTGCACCATACACCCTGGGCGTATCCGGGTGTGAACCGTACCCGGGCGGCAGCTGTATCAGACACGTTAGGCCGCGCATTGGCGTGGATGTAGATGGCACTACCGCTGATCGCTTTGGGTGCCGATCGAAAGATGCAGCACTCAACAGCGTCCTGTGTCTGCATGCTCCGCATGCAGTGCGCCGGCCAGGGTCCCGATGTCGATCTGCATCGTGCGAGCAAGGCCAGCTGCGTCCATCGCCTCGTACCGAGAGTGCGGCGATGCCAAGCGCCACGCTCCAGCCAATCGGCAACGCGTTGTGTTTGTGCAGCACATGCGAAGGCGGTTTTCACTGCCATCGGCGATGCACGGCCGTAGCGTGTGCGAGTACGCGGGTCTGTCTACCCGCCCTGCAGGAGAACCCCATGAGTACATCCCATTCGACCCCGTCCACGCACGCCGCCAACACGCAGCACGAGCAGGCGCACGAGGAGGAAAAAAAGCAGGACGAACGCCAGGACGAAGCGGTGGAAGAAACTTTCCCGGCCAGCGATCCGGTCTCGCCGTTCGTACCGGCCAAGGCGCCGGACTAAGCGCCGCTATCCAAACGACCGCGCAGCAGCCAGGCGGGCGCGGCCGGTGCTCGGAATCGGCAGGTACCCCCGTACACGCCGGTTCCTCCGCGCCCTCGCACCCACCTGAAGACTGCGCGCTACGTTTTGTTGGTAGCTCTAAAGCAGTCCACGCGCGCTGTACGCGTCACTCAGCATCAAGTGCAGGAACGACAACGGCGCGGCCCTCGGGGACCGCGCCGTTGTCGTTCCTGCAGGATGCGTGTGCCGATCAGGGCGTCAACACCACCTTGCGGCAATCGTCCTGCTTCTTGTCGAACACCTCGTAGCCACGCGCGGCCTCGGCCAGCGGCAACCGGTGCGAGATGATGGCGCTGGGCTTGAGCTCGCCATTGCCGATGCGCTCCAGCAGGTAGGGCATGTGCTTCTGCACGTGGGTCTGGCCCATCTTGAAGGTGAGCCCCTTGTCGAACGCATCGCCAAACATGAAGGCATGGATGAAACCGGCATACACGCCGGGCACGCTCACCGTGCCGCAGCGGCGGGTGGCGGCGATGCACTGGCGCAACGCCACGCCGCTGCTGCCTTCCAGCTTCAAGGTGGTCAACGCGGTTTCCAGCGCACTGCCTTCGGCTTCGAACCCCACTGCCTCGATGCTGGCATCCACGCCGCGGCCATCGGTCTGCGAGACGATGATGTCGGCCGGGTCGTCGATCTCGTCGAAGTTGATCGGGATGACACCGTAGGTGCGTGATGCGAAGTCCAGCCGGTAGGCGTGGCGGTCGACCATGAACACCCGTTCGGCGCCCAGCATGCGGCAGCACGCCGCGGCCATCAGGCCGACCGGGCCAGCGCCGAAGATGGCCACGGTGGACCTCTGCTTGACGCCTGCGTCCACCACCGCCTGGTAGCCGGTGGGCAGGATGTCGGAGAGGAACAACACCTGCTCATCGTGCAGGGCATCGGGCACCACCAGCGGGCCGACGTTGGCCTTGGGTACGCGCACGTATTCCGCCTGCCCACCAGACAAACCGCCATAAAGATGGCTGAAGCCAAACAATGCCGCAGGCGGGCGCATGTCTTTGTGGTTGAGCGCCGCACCCTTGCCGGTGTTGGTAGTTTCGCAGGCCGAAAATTCCTGCAGCAGGCAGTGGAAGCACTGGCCGCACGCCACCACGAACGGAATCACCACACGGTCGCCCGGACGCACTGCGGTGACATCCGGGCCCACCTCTTCCACGATACCCATGAATTCGTGGCCGAGAATGTCGCCAGGGCGCAGGTCGGGAATCTTGCCGTGATACAGATGCAGGTCCGAACCGCAGATCGCGGTGGCGGTCACCCGCAGGATCAGGTCGTCGCGTTCCACCAGCAACGGGTCGGGTACCGTTTCAACCCGCACATCGCGCGAGCCGTGATAGTTGAGGGCGAGCATGCAGTTCTCCGTGAGGGCCGGCGGTCAGCGGCAACGCACGCAGTGTTGATGGGGCGGCGTTAAAAACCTCAGCACGGCGCGTGCGTGTGATGTGGACGCGCACGCGCAGCGACGCGGTGTTGATGCGCAGGTCACGCGTGGCTAACCCCGCCGCTCGCAGGCTGGATCGACTCGCACGGTGGCTGTAAGCAGCTCGCGCCGCTGGCCATCTTCAACAATCCACACTCTGCAGGAGACCGCAATGGGAAGCATCTTGAAGCTCGTGACCGCCGGCGCCGTGGGCGTCATCGCCTACAAGGCCTGGCAGCGCCGCCAGGGGTTGGCGACTGATACGCAGCAGGGCGATACGCAGCAGGACGGCAGCACGCCGCCGCACGGCGACCCGCTGCGCGGTGCCCTGCAGAATGACGCCCAGCGCGATACGCAGCACGCTGCAGGCGCTCGGTGCGTTGTCGGTGTTCCACGAGCAAGAGCGCACCCTGGCGCAGCTGGCCGTCACCAAGGGCGCGGTTGGCGAGGTGCTGGAGTTCGCCCGCAAGATGGACCAGGCGCACAGCGCCGCACTCACCGACCTCAGCCGCTTCGGGCCGGATCGCAGCAGTGCGCAGGCCAAGTCCACGCTTGCCCAGTTCGAAACCGGTCGCAAGCGTCTGGACGGATTGCATGCACAGGAGTTCGAGCGCGAATACCTGCAGGCATCGGTGATCAGTCATGAAAAGGCGCTCGCCGTGCTGGACGCGCAGGTCAGCAGCGAGCCGGGCTCCAGCGACCTGGGCAAGGAGCTCAAGCGCGAGCGCGACATGATTGCCGAACACCTGGAGCATGCGCGCGGGCTCAAGGCCAAGCGCACGCAGACGCATTGATCTGACCACCAGCGCACCTGGCAGACATACGCCAACGGAATACGCCAATGAGCACAGCAGACGCAAACCGCAAACCCACCGACATGGAACACGTGAGCATCAGCGAGGAATGGGAGCTGCAGTATTGGGCCCGCGAACTGGGGATGTCTGAAGACGATCTGCGGGCTGCGGTTGAGGAGGTCGGCAACGTCACCACCAAGCTGCGGGATTATCGGCCGCCGCATTGAGGTAGCCTGATACCTGACCGCAGGCTGCGCCTAGCCGAACTGTAGGTGTGTGTGACCGGGTGCCTGCTGAGTTGATCAGTAGTGGAAGTGATGGGAAGCAAGGGCGGCCACGGTCGCCCTTGTTCTTTTCGCGTAGGCAGATCGCATTCGAGGGCATCGATTGCATCCAGATCACTGCACGTGCGTAGGTACCACAAGCTACGAAGGTGCTTGTTTCCCCTTTTACATCCTCGTGTTCGTTCGACCACCAAAGTCATGAGAGATTGCCGCATACCGGCACTCGCCCTGTGCTTGGCTGCGTGACGATTTGCTGCGCTGTTGTGATTCTGATGGTGGCTTAGCGTGGTGTCGTCAGATACCTGGACCGACCCAAAGAGCAGGCAGCGCGCCCCGTAGCTGGCAGCTGCGCGCATTAAATCGCGGAAGCTCTGTCCGGGCCGACGCGGCATCAATTCTTCATGGCCCCCTCGTCGCTCAGTCCCCTGGTGGGCTACGAGCAGCACTCGCTGATGTTTGAGTAGCTGCCCGAAGGCGGAGATGGCAGGGCAACGTTTCGCATTCGCATTCGCATTCGCATCCTGCCTGTGCCGCCTCGTCTTAACTGAGGCCGCTTCGTCTCGCTGAGTGATCCAACTGTGTCTGCGTGTACCGAGCGCCACGCCCCGGAAGTAGGCTTGCGCTGCTGCCACGTTTCTCAAAAACGCAGGTCTACTTCAAGCCCCGCAAAGCTCAGCAACGCAAGCCTGCGCGCAGCCATACCGCCCCTCACGCATCTTCCGCCACCGGCTGTTCGAAGCCCGCCGCCTGGCGTTGCCATAGGCTGTCGAACACGCCGCCGCGTCCACGCAGTTCGGCCGGGCTGCCGTCTTCGACGATGCGCCCGTCCTGCAGCACCACGATGCGATCGAAGCCGATCACCGTGGACAAGCGGTGGGCCACCGCCAGTACCGTGCGGCCGCGCATCAGGTGGTCCAGTGCGGACTGGATCTCTGCCTCGGATTCGGTGTCCAGCGCGGAGGTGGCTTCGTCGAGGATCAGGATCGGGGCGTCCTTGAGGAACGCACGCGCAATGCCCAGGCGTTGCCGCTGGCCGCCCGACAGCATCACGCCGCGCTCGCCAACCAGCGTGTTGTAGCCCTGCGGCAGTTCGCGGATGAAGCCATCGCAGAAGGCGTGCCGTGCCGCAGTGTGGACCTCGGCATCGCTGGCTTCCGGGCGGCCGTAGCGGATGTTGTCGGCGATGCTGCGGTTGAATAGCGCCGTTTCCTGCGGCACCACGGCAATGCGGTCGCGCAGGCTGTCCTGGCTCACGCTGCGGATGTCCTGGCCGTCGATCAACACACGGCCCGATTCCACATCATCCAGCCGCTGGATCAAGGCGATCAGCGTGGACTTGCCGGCGCCGGATGGGCCAACGATGCCCACCTTCTGCCCGGCGGGAATGTGCAGATCCAGTGCCTCGATCACCGCAGGGCGGTCCGGGTAGGCAAAGCGCACGCCTTCAAAACGCACGTCGCCTTCGGCCAGCGCCAGCGGTGCATCGGCATCGGGCAGGGCGTGCGGCTGCAGGATGATCTGCAAGGTATCGGCGATGGCGCCCAGCTGCTGCGTGGTGTCGACCAGGGTCAATGCCAGGTCGCGTGAGCCGTGCAGGATGCGGAAGGTCAAGGCACTGACCAGCACCACATCGCCGGCACTCACCGCGCCGCCGCGCCAGGCGCTGATCGCCCAGATCAGCATGCCGCCCGCCATGATCGACAGGCAGATGTCGTGGATGACGCGGGCTTTTTCCACATACATCCAGCTTCGGCGGTGCGCGACCGCCTCGTGGCCGATCTCCTGCGCCAGGCGCGCGCTCTCGCGGTCGCGTGCGGCAAAGGCCTTGATCGTCCACACGTTGGACACCGCATCCACCAGCTCGCCGCCCACGCGTGCGGCCTGCGCGGCAAAGCTCTGATGCTTGGCACGGCCGCGGATGCCGAAGCCGGTAATGATCGCGGCCACCACCGCCACAAAACCGATCAAGGTGGCGGCCATGCGCCAGTCCACGGTGAACAACACCACGATGGCGCCGATGAAGTCGACGATGGGCGGCAGGATCTTCCACGCCAGGCCGCCATAGATCTGCCCGGCCGCGGTGCCCAAGGCGGTGATGCGGTTGCCCAGCGCACCGGCAAAATGCTCGGTGAAATAGCGCATCGGGTGGCCGGTGAGATGGCGGAATAGGTCCACCCGGATATCCACTACGCTGGCCACCACGGTGCGGCAACCCAACCAGCCGCCCAGCCGCCAGAACAGGTTTTCCACCGCAATCAACCCGATGAACAGGCCCAGCGGTGTCCACACATCGGCCTGGGTGCGCTGATCGGTGGACATGGCATCCACCAGCAGCTTCATGCCGTACTGCACCGCGACCGCGCAGCCGGCCGCGCCGATGATCAACACCAGCAGCCCACCGAAGTGCCACGGACGTTGGCAGATGTAGTGCCACAGAAAACGTGCCGGCCTGGCCGGCAGCAACTCCGATTGCGCGGCGGCGGCGGTACTCATGTGGCGATGTCGTCCAGGGCAAACTGTGGTGCGGAGAACCCGAAGCGCACCTGTTCGTGGCGCAGCTGCGCGGCCAGTTCGGCATGCACCTCGCGCTCGCCGGCCGCATCGGCGTAGCCGAGCAGCCCGGTGGGGCAGTGACGGTTGTTCTCCCAGCCGGGGTAGTCGAGCACTGGATACAGGCACAGGCCTTCCATCGCCACACCACGCTGCAGCGCCAGCGCCACTTCGCCGCCCACATGATCGAGCCAGCGGGCGCGGTGGTCGCCTTCGGCGCCGGTTTCTGCCACTACGATCGGGCGTTGATAGCGCTGCCAGATCTCGCCAAGCATCTCCGAGAACGGGCGGTAGTCGGGCGAATCTGCCGCGATGGTGGCCCCGCCCAGATACCACTGATTGTTGGAGTAGTAGTTCACGCCAATCATGTCCAGGTACTGTGGCGCGCCGCCCAGTCCCGGCCATTGCGTGCCGCACAGCATGTCCCAGGCTTCGAACTGCGCCTGCCGCAGACGTTCGGCTTCGCGCCGTGGCCCGGGGCGGTCGTTGGACGCGGCCACATGGATCGCCGGGTCCACCTGCACGAAGCGCGCGCACGGCTCCACGCTGCGCACCGCCTCGATCGCGGCGATGCTCGCGCGCACCAGTTGGTGCTTGAGCTCGAAGCCACGCCCGCGCGCCAGTGGATGCATGCGGCCCTGATCGCCACCCGCCCAGGCCCAGTACGAAATCTCGTTGAGCGGTGCATACACCGGCACCGCGTCGGTTTCGTTCTTGACGCACTGCGCCACCGCAGCGCTGAAACGTGCAAAGCGCTCCACGAACTGCGGGCGCCAGATATCCACATCATCCGGCCACCCGTAATGGCACAGGTCCCAGATCACCTGGGTGCCGGTGGCCTGCGCCGCATGCAGCATCGGCAGGAAGCTGGACCAGTCGTAGTGGCCGGGCCGCTGCTCGATCAGATGCCAGCGCAGCCCATCGCGTACGGTGCGCAAGCCATGCGCGGCCACCGCGCGGTAGTCGTTGGCCGCCCAGCGGTCGTGCCGGGTGCCGGCAATCAGATCGAGCCGGCGGCCATCGCGGCGGCGATGGGTCGAGCACTCGAAACCGGCCATGAAGAAACTGTCGAACACTGTGGGGGTATGCATCTCACATCCTGCTGCACGACGCGCGCCGGAGCCACGTCGCATCGTCAAACCACTGGCCGGCAGCAAGTGGCTGCCGGTTGGTGCGGTCATGCCTCATGCGGCGAGTTCGGCGCGGCGCTTGTGCTCGGCATCTTCGATGCGCTTGTACAAGGCCAGTGCCTGCCCCACCACCTGGTCCATGTTGTAGTACTTGTAGGTGCCCAGCCGGCCAAGGAAGGTGACGTTAGGCGTTTCCGCGGCAAGCCGCTCGTAACGCCGGTACAGCTCGGCGTTTTCCGCGCGCGGAATAGGGTAGTACGGGTCGCCCTCGGCAGACGGGTATTCGTGGGTGATGCTGGTCTTGGGGTGCTGCTGGCCGGTGAGATGCTTGTACTCGGTGATGCGGGTGTAGGCGACCTCCTCGGCAGGGTAGTTGACCGTGGCCACTGCCTGAAACTGCTCCTGGTCCACGGTGCTGTGTTCGAACTTCAACGAGCGGTACGGCAGCTTGCCGTAGCAATAGTCGAAGTACTCGTCGATGGGCCCGCAGTACACCAGCTGGTCGTAGTCGAGCTCGTCGCGGATCTCGCGGTAGTCGGTGTTGAGCATGACCTTGATGTTGGGGTGGTCGAGCATGCGTTCGAACATGCGCGTGTAGCCGTGCAGCGGCATCTGCTGGAAGGTGTCGGTGAAGTAGCGGTCGTCGTCGTTGGTGCGGGTGGGCACGCGCGAGGTCACCGACTTGTCCAGCTGCGAGGGATCCAGCCCCCACTGCTTGCGCGTATAGCCACGGAAGAAGGTCTCGTACAGCTCGCGGCCCACCTGGTTGATCACCACGTCTTCGCTGGTGCGGATCTCGGCCACCGGTTCGGCGCGGCTGGCCAGGAAGGCGGCGGCTTCTTCTTCGCTGCGCAGCTGCAGGCCGTAGAGTGCATTCAAGGTGGTCATGTTGATCGGGATCGGTACCTGCTGCTCGCCCACCTGCGCCAGCACGCGGTGTTCGTACGGCCGCCACTGGGTGAAGTTGGACAGGTAGTCCACGATGCGCTGCGCATTGGTGTGGAAGATGTGCGGCCCATAGCGATGGATCAGCACGCCCGCATCGTCGTGAAAGTCGTAGGCGTTGCCGCCGATGTGCGGACGGCGGTCGACCACCAGCACGCGCTTGCCCAGGCCGGCGGCCAGGCGTTCGGCCAGCACGCTGCCGGCAAAGCCGGCGCCGACAATCAGGTAATCGAAACCACGCCGGCGGCTGCTGCCGCTGCGCTCGGTGGCCAGTGGTGCGCCGCCGGAAGCCTTCAGGGTGTCCATGTGATCTTCTCCTTCATCAAATCGTAGGTGTGATCCCAGGACATATCGCCCAGCACCGCGTCGGCGCGTTCCAGCAGCTGGTCGCGGTTGGCGCTGTCCTGCAACGCGGCCTCGCAGGCGGCGATGAATGCAGCCGGGGTCTCGGCGATGTGCACCACATCGGTATCGCCGTAGGTGCGCACCACATCGTGGATGGGCGTGGACACCACCGGGCAGCCGCCCGCCAGATATTCGGGCGTCTTGGTCGGGCTGATGTAGCGCGTGGAGGCGTTCAACGCGAACGGCATCAACGCCACGTCCCACCCGGAGAGATAGCCGGGGAGTTCGTCGTAGGTCTTGCCGCCCAGGTAATGGATGTTGCTGGCACGCGGCAGCTCGGCCGGGTCGATCTTCACCACCGGGCCGATCATCACGAACTGCCACTGCGGGCGCTGCGCGGCAATCTCACCCAGCAAGGCCACGTCGAAACGCTCATCGATCACGCCGTAGAAGCCCAGGCGCGGGTGCGGGATGTCGGCCTGATCCGGTGGGTCGTCCTGCGCAGTGCGCGCAGCGGCGAAATGCGCCACGTCCACGCTGCTCGGGAACGGGTGTGCGTTGGCGTGCAGGGCGCGCTTGGCTTCCCAGATGCTATAGCCACCGGTGAACACCACATCGGCGCGCTGCAACAGCTCGCGTTCGCGCTGCACCAGCTCCGGCGGCGCGCCACGGAAGGCGGATAACTCGTCCATGCAGTCGTAGACCACCGTGTGCGCCTGCAGGTGATCGCTGAAGCGCAGGCTCATTGGCGTGTAGTACCACAACACCAGATCGCGCACGCCCAACTCGGCCAGGTAGCCGTCCAGCAACTGGCGCTGCACCTGCGTGGCGGCGTCGCCGTCGCAGCCGGCCGGCAGCCGCGGCGCCAGCACCTGCACGCCGCCTTCTTCGCCACGCACCTGCAGCCAGGGCTCGGGCTCGTCGCAGGCGATGGGTTCTTCCCAGAACAGCAGGTTGGCGTCTTGCGCAAAGCGCGACATCAGATGTTGCGGGCGCTGGTAGACAAAACTCCAGCGCAGGTGCGACAGGCACAGCAGGGTCGGGCGTGTGGCATCGAACTGCGGTGTGGTCGCCGATGGCACGGCACGGCGACTCTTGCCGATGTCGTATTGAAAGTGTCCAGCCCAACTCATGCAAGGTCCTCGATCGGGGGAAGGGGAGTGGCGCGTCAGGCGCCGGAATGCCCGTGTGCGGGCAGCAAGGCACGTGCGGGCTCGTGACGGCGGCGCCCATCGCTGCCGGGCAGCAGCTTGCGCAGCGGCGCCACGCGTTCGCCCATCGGCGCGGTGGCGCGCGGGCGCACCAGGCGCGATTGCGCATAGCCTTCCGGATGCAGCGACTGCCAGCGCCAGGTATCGGCGCACATGCGCTCCAGGTCGTATTGCGCCTTCCAGCCGAGCAGTCGGTTGGCCAGCGCGGTGCTGGCGTAATACACCGCCACGTCGCCATCGCGCCGCGGTGCAAACTGCAGCGGAATACGCCGCCCGCTGGCCCGCTCGAATGCGGCGGCAACTTCCAGCACGCTGTGGCCCCGGCCGGTGCCCAGGTTGACCACCAGCCCCTGGCGCTCGTGGTGCAGATACTCGATGGCATCCACATGCGCGCGCGCCAGATCCATCACGTGCAGATAGTCGCGCACGCCGGTGCCGTCAGGGGTGGGGTAGTCGTCGCCGAACACCTGCAGCGCATCGCGGCGGCCCACTGCCACCTGGGCGATGTACGGCATCAGATTGTTCGGCACGCCACGCGGGTCTTCGCCGAGATATCCGCTGGGATGCGCACCCACCGGGTTGAAGTAGCGCAGCAGTGCGGCGTTGAATTGCGGCCAGGCCGCGCTCAGGTCGCCGATCATTTCTTCCATCATCAGCTTGGTGCGCCCATACGGGTTGATCGCCTTCAACGGCGCGTGTTCCTCGATCGGGCTGCTGTTCTCGTCGCCGTACACGGTGGCGGACGAACTGAACACCAGGTTGGCCACCCCCGCGCTGCGCATCGCACGCAGCAGCGCCAGCGTGCCGGTGACATTGTTGTTGAAGTAGCGCAGCGGCTCGCGCACCGATTCACCCACCGCCTTGAGCGCGGCGAAGTGGATCACCGCCTCGATCCGCTCGCGCTGCATCAGCTCGGCAAGCTCGGGCGCACGCACGTCCATGCAATGAAATGCCGGGCGCGCGCCAATCAGGTGGGCCAGGTGATCGAGCACGCGCTCGGATGAATTACTCAGATTGTCGACGATGCAGATTTCATGCCCGCGCCGCGCCAATTCAACGCAGGTGTGGGAGCCGATGTAGCCGGTACCGCCGGTGACCAGGATTCTCATTGCTGTGGGCCTTGTGGGGGCGCGGGCGCGCGAGCTAGCCAGTGGCGCGTGCTGCGCCGGATCGCACGTCCGGGTGCGCATGTGTGATGGCCCTGATTCCCAAGGCGCACTGCTTCACCGCCGCGTGGTGCCTGCGGCAAGAAGTGGCAACGCGGAAGAGGTCATGCATCACGATCCAGTGGTGTCTACGGTATGGATCGCGCCGTTAGAAGAAACGCAACAGCAAGTATGCGCAGCGCGAGTGCGGCCTTGACCGGAAAATCACGCACGGACGTGGCTGCCAGATGCAGTGTCTGATGTGCGCGCATCTGCAGTGATGCTCAAACAAAAACGCCACTCGAGTGAGTGGCGTTGTAGAACGCGGATACGCTGTGTTGGTCAGAGCGTGACCGCGCCACCGGAGATGGTGAGCAAGGTGCCGGAGGTGTAGCTGGCGGTATCGGAGGCCAGCATCACGTAGGCCGATGCAAGCTCCACTGGTTGGCCGGGGCGGCCCATCGGCGTTTGCGAGCCGAAGCTTTCCACCGATTCTTCGTCCATGCCGGCGGGAATGAACGGTGTCCAGATCGGGCCCGGCAGCACCGCATTGACGCGGATCTGCTTTTCGGCCAGCACGCCGGCCAGGCCGATGGTGAGATTGGCCAGCGCACCCTTGGTTGCGCCATAGGGAAGGATGTTTGGCGTGGGCTTCTTGGATTGCACCGAAGCGGTATTGATGATGGAACCGCCGTCCTTCATCAACGGCACCGACAAGCGCACCAGGTTGAACACTGCATGCACGTTTGTATCGAAGGTCTTGCGCCACTCGTCCAGGGTGATTTCTTCGAAGCTTTGGAAGTACTTCTGGTAGCCGGCGTTGTTGACCAAGATGTCCAACCCGCCGAATTCGCTGTTGACCTTGTCGATCAAGGACGCAGCCTGGTTGGGGTCGCTGATGTCGCAACCCACCAGCAGTGCGCGCACGCCGGCTTTTTCGATCAACGCACCGATGCGTGATGCGTCTTCCTGCTCATCCGGCAGGAAGGCGATGGCCACATCCGCGCCTTCGCGTGCGTAAGCGATGGCCACGGCGGCGCCAATGCCGCTGTCGCCACCGGTGATCAACGCGCGTTTACCTTTCAGCTGCCCGTGGCCCACATAGCTGTCTTCGCCGTGATCCGGGCGCGGGTCCATCTTGTCGGTCTTGCCGGGGAAGCCTTGCTGCTGCGGCTTGAATGGCGGGCGCGGGTAGTTGGGCACGGGCATGGTGATCTCCTGACGGGGAAGGAAGCTGGACGGTCAGTGTGGCCACGCAGAAGTAAATATCGGGCATAGGCGATGTCGCCGCGATGTGTGTTGGCTACGCACACCGCCGCGCGGCACTCACTCGCTGCTGATTGCGGCGGTTCACCACGCAGTATTCATGCGTTTTTGCTGTGCTTGCTCGAATACTTTCGGTATCAGAGGAGCGTACAGATGATCTTTCGTCGTCATGGTTTGTCGTTGTGTCTGCTTGGGCTGACGCTGCTGTTTATCGCCGCCCAGGTGTATGCGGGGTTGCATGCCTATAACGAGGAACTGGCACAGTTGGGCCAGGCAACCCTGACGCTGGGCCAGTACCTGCGCAGCGGGCACTTCGTCTCTGCGTTGTTTGAAAACTGGGAAAGCGAATTCCTGCAGATGGGCATGTATGTGCTGCTCACCGTCAAGCTGCGCCAGGTGGGCTCGGCCGAATCGCGGCCGCTCGATCCTGATGAAGAAACGAGCGAGATTGCGCCGGGCCGCACCCCGTGGCCGGTGCGCAAGGGCGGCCTGTGGTTGCGTCTGTACGAGCACTCGCTGGCCATCGCCTTCGGTGTGCTGTTCCTGCTGAGCTTTGTGCTGCATCTGCTGGGAAGCTGGCGGCTGGAACTGGCCGAGCGCGCGCAGCAGGGGCTGCCGCCGATCAGTTTGCTGCAGCACTTCACCGATGCCGCGTTCTGGTTCGAGTCGATGCAGAACTGGCAGAGCGAATTTTTGGCGGTGTTTTCGCTGGTGGTGCTGACCATCTGGTTGCGTCAGAAGGACTCGCCGCAATCCAAGCCGGTGGCCGCACCGAATTCCCAGACCGGTGGATGAGGGGCGCTGCCTTCACGTAACGCTGCTGCACCTTCACCCTTCGGCAATGCGCGCGTGCCTAGCGTTGAGCACAACGACACTGTGTCCAGAGCGGAGTGCATATGGGGACCGAACCAAAAAAACCGTGGGGTCCGGAAGACGACCAGAAGAAGCCGTTCACGCCGCAAGAGCGGCGCAACGAGGACGTCAAATGGAAGGAGCACGACATGCCCGATGAAGACCGTGACGTCAACAAGGCCGACCCAGAGCACGACTACGAACGTCCGGACGGGTCCGAGCGGCGTTGACCGCCGCGCATCGGTGCAAATAACAACGCCCGCATCGCGCGGGCGTTTTTCATGTCGCGGGAATGCAACGCGCACTTCAGCATCAATGATGGTGGTAGCCCACATCCGCAGCGATCTTGCCGCGGAACACCCGGTACGACCACGCGGTATAGCCCAGCACCAGCGGCAGCAGCACGATCAAGCCCACCATCGGGAAGATCTGCGATGACGGTGGCGCCGCCGCCTGCCAGATGGTGTAACTCGGCGGCACCAGGTACGGCCACATGCCCAGCACCAGGCCGATGAAGCCCAGCACGAAGATCGCCAGGGTCAACAGGAATGGCGAGGCGTGGTTGCGCGAGGTATTGCCGGCGCGCCACAGCAGCATCGCCACCACCGCGGTGATCACCGGGATCGGCGACAGCCACCAGAAGTTGCCGTGCTCGAACCAGCGCGCCATCACGTGCGAACTCAAGAACGGCAGCCACGCGCTCACCAGCACCATGAAGGCCACCACCACGCCCACCAGCGGGCGGGTGAGCTGGCGCGCCAGTTCGTGGGTGCGGCCATCGGTCTTGAGGATCAACCAGGTGCTGCCGAGCAACGCATAACCGAACACCAGCGCCACCCCGGTGAGGATGGTGAACGGGCTGAACCAACCGAACACGCCGCCGACGTAGCGGCCGTTGTCCAACGCCATGCCTTCCACCAATGCGCCCAGGATGATGCCTTGCGCAAAGGCGGTGAGCATCGAGCCGCCAATGAACGACAGCGTCCACAGCCGCCGCGAGCGATGCGCCTTGAAGCGAAATTCAAACGCCACGCCGCGAAACACCAGCGCCATCACCATCAACAGCACCGGTAGATACAGCCCGGAGAGGATCACTGCATACGCGGTAGGGAACGCCGCAAACAGCCCGGCCCCGCCAAGCACCAGCCAGGTCTCGTTGCCGTCCCAGATGGGCGCGGCGGTGTTCATCATCAGGTCCACTTCCTGCTCGTCGCGCGCAAACGGTGCCAGCATGCCCAGCCCCAGTACGAAGCCGTCCAGCACCACGTACATCAGCACGCCGAAGCCGATCACGCCGAACCACACCACCGGCAGCCAGTAATTCAGGTCCATGGCGCGTGCTCCTGTTCCAGGGATTCATCGGCCGCCGACAACGGCCGCGCAGGCGTGTGTTCGCCGCTGGCCACGTCCGGGCCATCGCCTCGCGGTTGCGGGCCGGTGCGGATCAGCTTGGCCAAGTACCAGATACCCCAGCCGAACACGAAGGCATAGCCGGCCAGGTAGACCGCCAGCGACACCGCCACCATCGCGGTCGATTGCGGGCCCATCGCATCGGCCGTGCGGAGCAGCCCGTACACCACATACGGTTGGCGGCCGATCTCGGTGACGAACCACCCGGCCACCAGCGCAATGAAGCCGGCCGGTAACATGAGGTTCCAGGCAATGATCAGCGGGCGCGCGTGCAGCCGTCCGCGCCACCACGCAATGGCCGAGATCCAGGCCAGCACCAGCATGGCCATGCCCAGGCCCACCATGATGCGGAATGCGAAGAACACCGGCGCCACCGGCGGGCGCTCCTCGCGCGGCACCGAGGTGAGCGGGGCGATTTCGCCATCCAGCGAATGGGTCAGGATCAGGCTGCCTAGGCGTGGGATCGCCACTTCGTAATCGTTGCGCTCGGCCTCGGCATTGGGCACGCCGAACACCACCAGCGGCACGCCATTGCCGTCGCCATCGCTGTGCCAGTGCGCTTCCATCGCCGCCACTTTCATCGGCTGGTGTTCCAGCGTGTTGAGCCCGTGCTGGTCGCCCACCAACACCTGGATCGGCAACACGATGGCGGCAAACGCCACCGCCAGCCGCAGCATCAGCGCCGCCGCGTCCACATGCTTGCGCTTGCGCAGGTAGTACGCGCCCACGCCGCCCACCACAAAGCAGGTGGTGATGAACGAGCCCAGCGCCATATGGGTGAGCCGGTACGGGAACGACGGGTTGAAGATGATCTGCAGCCAGTCCACCGGATGCACCACGCCATTGACCATGTTGAAGCCGCGCGGGGTGTGCAGCCAGCTGTTGGACGAGAGGATCCAGAACGTGGACACCAACGTGCCCAGGGCCACCATGCAGGTGGCGAAAAAATGCAGCCGCTCGGACACGCGCCCCCAGCCAAACAACATCACGCCGAGGAAGCTCGCCTCCAGAAAGAACGCAGTGAGCACTTCATAGCTGAGCAGCGGGCCGATCACCCCGCCAGCGATGCGGCTCAGCTCCGGCCAGTTGGCGCCGAACTGGAACGCCATCACGATGCCGCTGACCACGCCCATGCCAAACGACACCGCGAAGATCCGCAGCCAGAAGAAATACAGGCGCTTCCATACGTCGTCGTGGCTGCGCAACCAGCGCCATTCCAGAAACCCCAACAGGCTGGCCAGCCCGATCGTGAAGGCGGGGAACAGCACATGGAACGAAATCACGAACGCAAACTGGATGCGGGAAAGCAGCAACGCGTCCACAGACATCTCCCTAGAGGGCGGGCTGGGCAGGCGCGGGCAGGCCAGCCGCACCGGCCCCGCTGCGTGCGACGCCGGCACAGGCCGCACGCAGCAAGCAACCACGCTGGCTGAGTGCAGCTGGCACCGCAGCCGGCATCACGCCCGCCTGGCGCGCAGGTACGCCGCGCTGACGCAACACTGCGCGAACAGGGTCCGCGCCCAGGCCAGGCGCGACCGTGATCGGCTGCACAGATCGGCGTTCGCGCGCTACCGGGCGCTGTCGCGTCGCGTGTTCAAGCACGACGCAGATGGCGCAGGCAGCGCGGGGCCAGCCAGTCCGCCAGAACCGCGTTCATCGAGCCCGGCGTCAGGCACAACGCGTCGCGCACGGCGGCAATCGCCTGCTGGTCGGTCAGCTGGGGATGCGCATTCCAGGCATCGCAGACCGCGCGGATGGTTGCCTCCGGGATGCCGTCGAACGGGTAATAGCCAAGCTCGCCACGGCGGTGCTCGGCACGCCAGTGGGCCAGTTCCGCCTGCACATCTGCACGCGGATGCGCAGTGCGTGGCTGCGCCGAGAGTGCATTCATGGGACACCTCATCACCTGTGTCGCCTCAGTGTTGGCAGCCTGCGCGCAGGTGCACGTGAGCGGTTTCTACACATGGTGCTGACACGCGGTGCGTAATTTGTGGGTAAGTCAGTCGCCCGGGCGGGAGCCCATGAAGGGTTCAGTCCGATGCGTCACGATGCATTGGCTGCCGCTGACTCCGCTGGCATCCTTGCCGCTTCGTTCTGAATCAACCGAGCTGATCCATGGCTCCGTGCCACCGGCCGCAGATTCTCGCGGTCGCTCAGGCCCAACCCTTTGCAGTACTTGGCGCGTGTGCGGGATTGGCACGCCGACCGGGCCGGACCATGACGCTTGGCACTGGTAGAACCCGCTGTGGCCGGCGAACGTCCGAAGGCGGTGTGGCGAGCTCTAGCCGCAACCGGGGCAAGCGTGGGATGGTTCCGCTGTCAGCGGGTGAAGGATCGGGGGATGACAGGCTGCGATCTTCGCGCCGTCGTCACAATTTTCAACCGAACATGTACTAGTCATTGCGGACAGAAGCGCCTATGGACCGTCTTTCCTGCGCCATCATCGACGACGACGTGGAGTTCTGCGATCAGGTGGTGGAGTTGGCCACCGATAGCGGCTTCCGCGCCAAGGGGATGCATTCGCTTGGCGAAGCCAGCCATTGGCTGGACAGCAACTTCCCCGATCTGCTGGTGGTCGACGTCGGCCTGCCCGACGGCAGCGGCTTCGACCTGATCGAGCGGCTCGACCCGGACCACACTCCGCAGATCGTGGTGGTGTCCGGCGACTACGCGCGCGAGACCCAAGGCCGTGCGCATCAGTTCGGTGTCAGCGAGTTCCTCACCAAGCCGTTCGCCCCCGAGCGTCTGGAGCGGGTGCTGGGCGGGCTGCGTGAGGCGCAGCAGGGCAACCTGGGCATCGTCGGCAACAGCGACAGCATCGTAGCGTTGCGCAAGGACATCGTGCGTGTGGCGCCGACCGATTTGAACGTGTTGGTGACCGGCGAAACCGGCACCGGCAAGGACCTGGTGGCGCGCGCCATCCACCGCGTGTCCGGGCGCCGCGGGCGCTTTGTGCCGGTCAACTGCGGCGCGATTCCGGAAGAACTGCTGGCCAGCGAGCTGTTCGGCCACGAGCGCGGCAGCTTCACCGGTGCCGACCGCCGCCATGCGGGCTTTTTGGAACAGGCGGCCGACGGCACGCTGTTCCTGGACGAAATCGGCGAGATGCCGATGCGCCTGCAGGTGTACCTGCTGCGGGCGATCGAGTCGCGCACCTTCATGCGCGTGGGCGGCAGCGAGGAGATTTCCTTGAATGCACGCGTGGTGGCCGCCACCCACCAGCGCGTGCAGCGCGACCAGGCGGTGCTGCGCGAGGACCTGTTCTATCGACTCAACGAATACCCGATCCAGGTGCCGCCCCTGCGCGAGCGCCGCGGCGATGCGCGCCTGCTCGGCCTGCGCGTGATCGACGAGCTCAACGCCACCTACGGCAAGCGCAAGTTGCCCACCAAATCGCTGTTGCGCTATTTGGCCCACCACACCTGGCCGGGCAACGTGCGCGAGCTGCGCTCGTTCATCCGTTACCTGTACCTGCGCACCGATGGCGACCTGCTCGTCGCACCCGAGGTGGAGCAGACCGTGCCGCAGGCCGACGAAGACGGGCTGCTGATTCCGGCCGGCTGGACCATGCGCCAGGCCGAAGACGCCATGATCGAAGCGGCGCTGGCACGCACCCGCTACAACAAGAAGGCGGCCGCGCGCGAACTCGGCATCAGCGTGCGCACCCTGCACAACCGCCTGAGCGACAAGGACAACGCGTGAGCGATGCGGCCCACCTGCGTCGCCGCGAGCTCATGCATCAGTTGCGTAACCGGCTCAATGTGATGGGCTTCGCGCTGTATTCGCTGCGCGCGGAAGCCCCTTCCAAACCGCTGGACACCCTGCGCACCGCGCACCAGTCCGCGGTGGAGCTGCTCAATCAGCTGGGCGAAGAAGAACGCGCGCTGCAGCCGCCCGTAGAAACCGCGCCGGATACGGCCGATCAGTGATGTTCGACGGGCGCCTGCTGGCGGCTGAGTAGCGTGGTGATGGTGCGCGGGTTGTAGGGCTTCATGCAGTACGACAGATGCGCATACCGTTGCGGCAGCGTGTAGCGGTCGTAGCCGGAGCAGAACGAAAACGGCACGCCACGCGCCAGCAACGCATCGGCCACCGGGAACACCGCCTGGCCGCGCACGTTGACATCCAGCAGATCGCCATCGATGCCGATCCCCGATGTCACCAATGACAGTGCTTCGGGCACGTTGCCCACCGGCCCCACCACCTTGGCACCGGCCTCGGCCAATAGATCGTTGAGCGATTCGGCCAGCAAATAATCGTCTTCGACCACCAGGATGCGGCGGCCGCGCAGGGGGCTGTCGTGCATGGGATGACTCCGGTAAGACGCTAAGGTGTAGAGAGTCGCGCACCACATCATGTACGCAACGTCGGTTAACGGCATGCGTAAGCGGGCACGTCAGACCTGCACATTGAGCGGCCAGAAGCGGGGTGTCATGGCAGGCAATGCCGGTTTGCGCGATCATCTACGTTCTATGGCGGCCAGTTGTCGCTGGCTGATGCGACTCTCATGACCGATACCCCAATTCGCAGCGACGTCCACAGCGACGTCGCTGTACATTCCGCCCTTTTCATTCTGGGCGTGGGCGCCACCGGGCTGGATGCCACGCGGCTGGCCGAACTGCTGGAGACCATCGGCAACGGGGCCAACCTGGCGGTGATGCTGCTGCTGCGCGACCGCGCGCTGCTCGACGAAGCGCGGCTGCGCGACCTGCTTGGCCCTCAATCCCAGCAGTTGGTGGCGCCGTGTGACGGCGACCGCTTGCAGCCAGGCCGTTTTTATCTACCGCCGGCAGATACCCTGGTCACGCTGGAAGAAGGCCGCCTGCGTCTGCGGCCGCTGGATGGCGAAAGCGACCATGGCCTGATCGACAGCTTCTTCGTCTCGATGGCGCACGACCAGGACGGCAACGTCATCGGCCTGATCATGGGCCGCGTGGATGGTGACGGTACGTTGGGCACGGCGGCGATCAAGGAATGCGGTGGGCTGGCGCTGGTGGTGGACGATGCGTCCCTGCACGGGCTGGATCTACATAGCGCCAGCAGCCCGGCCGCGGTGTCCGACGATATCCTGCCGCTGCCGCGCGTGGCCGCACGCATCTCCGCGCACATGCAACGGCATCACGGTGTTGCGCATGCCGTGCCGGAAGGCGTGCGCAGCGGCGCGGAGAGCAATCAGCTCAGTCAGGTCGCCGGTATCCTGCGCAACACCACCGGGCACGATTTCCACGGCTACAAGCGCGCCACCTTCCTGCGCCGCGTGCAGCGACGCATGCAGGTGGTGCAGGTCGATACCCTGGACCACTACCTGGATGTGCTGCGCAGCCGCCAGGACGAGCCGCTGCTGCTGTTCAACGATTTGCTGATCGGGGTGACCCAGTTCTTCCGCGACCGCCGCGAGTTCGAGTTCCTGGAGCAGCAGGTGATTCCGCGGCTATTCCAGGGCAAGCAGAATGGCGACAACCTGCGCGTCTGGGTGCTGGGGTGTTCCACCGGGGAAGAGGCGTATTCGCTGGCGATGCTGCTGCGCGAACATGCAGAAACGCTGGAGTCGGTGCCGCAGATCCAGATCTTCGCCAGCGATATCGATGGCCGCGCGCTGGCCACCGCACGCGTGGGGCGCTATTCGTCCAGCATCGTGGGCGAGGTGGCGCCGGAGCGCCTCAAGCGCTGGTTCACCAAGGAAGGCGACACCTACGCTGTGAGCAAGGAGCTACGCGAGCTGTGCGTGTTTTCCCAGCACAGCATCGTCAAGGACCCGCCGTTCTCGCGGCTGGATCTGGTGTCGTGCCGCAACTTGCTGATCTATCTGGATGCCGAACTGCAGAACCGGGTGATCCCGCTGTTCCATTTTGCGTTGAAGCCGGGCGGCTACCTGTTCCTGGGCAATGCGGAAAACGTCTCGCGCCACGCCAAGTTGTTTGCGCCGGTGGAGCGCAGCTTCCGCGTGTTCCAGAAGATCGACGCCGAGACGCGGCTGCATTCCACCTTTCCGTCATTGCCGCCGGCGCGCCCGGGCAAGGTGCCGGCGCCGGTGCAGCGCTTGCGCTCGTCCAGCCAGGCGCTGGTGCGTGCGGGCGAGCGCATCGCCGACCGCTACGCGCCTGCGTACGCGGTGTTGGACGAGCACTTCGATGTGATGCATTTCTCCTCGCAGGCCGGGCGCTTTGTGCGCCCCGGCAGCGGCCCGCCCAGCCTCAACCTGCTCAACCTGGTGCACCGCGACCTGCGCCTGGAACTGCGCGGGGCGTTGAGCCGGGCAGAGTCGGAGAATGCGCCGGTGCAGGTCAAGGGCATCCAGATGCGTGGTGACGGGGTCACCTGGGCGGTGGACATCTTCGTGGAACCCACCTCCGATTCGGAGGTGCCGCGTGGCTATGTGGTGCTGTTCCAGGAAGTGGAATCGCGCGAGCTGGCCGAACCGGCCGCACGCGCGCCTGCCTCCGACAACGAGCACGTGCAGGTGCTGGAGAACGAGCTGCGCATCACCCGCGAACGCTTGCAGGCGATGATCGAGGAGCTGGAGAGCACCAACGAGGAGCTCAAGTCCTCCAACGAGGAGTACCAGTCGCTCAACGAAGAGCTGCAAAGCGCCAACGAAGAGCTGGAAACCTCCAAGGAAGAGCTGCAGTCGGTCAACGAGGAAGTCACTACCGTCAACGGCGAGCTGGCGCATCGCGTGCAGGAGCTGGCGCATGCCAACAGCGATCTGAAGAACCTGCTGGAAAGCACCCAGATCGCCACGGTGTTTCTGGACAACGAACTGCGCGTGACCAACTTCACCCCGGCCGTCACCGACATCGTGCCGTTGGTGGAAAGCGATATCCATCGCCCGATCAGCCACATCAAGATGCGCGTGGCCTACGTGGAATTGCAGGACGATGTGCGCCGGGTGATCCGCACGCTGGCGGTGCTCGACCGCGAGGTGGAAAACCCCACCACGCGCGCACGCTACATGGTGCGTGTGCTGCCGTACCGCACGGTGGACAACTTCATCGGCGGGGCGGTGATCACCTTCATGGATGTCACCCCGCTGACCCGTGCCGAAGATGCGCTGCGCGGTAGCGAGCAGCGCCTGCGCACCTTGATGGAGGGTATTCCGCAGCTGGTGTGGCGCTCGCTCGATGGCGGCCGCTGGACCTGGTCCAGCCCGCAATGGTCGGCCTACACCGGCCAGACCGATCAGGAAAGCCGCGAGCTGGGTTGGCTGGAAGCGGTGCACCCGGACGATCGCGAACTCACCATGGATGCCTGGCGCGACTGCCCGGCCAGTGGCGGGCTGGATGTGGAGCACCGGCTCTACAACGCGGCCGAGCGCGGCTACCGCTGGTTCCATACCCGCAGCGCGCCGGTGCGCAACGACGATGGGCATGTGCTGGAATGGCTGGGCACCTCCACCGAGTCGGACAACCTGCGCCGCCTGCAGGAAGAGCAGCGCGTGCTGGTGACCGAGCTGCAGCACCGCACCCGTAACCTCATCACCGTGGTGCAGTCGGTGGCGACGCAGACCATGCAGAGCAGCGGCACCATGGACGAGTTCGCCGGCAAGTTCGAAGACCGGCTGGCCGCGCTCTCGCGCGTGCAGGGGCTGCTCTCGCAGGCAGAGAATGCGCCGGCCACCATCGGCGCGTTGTTGCGCATGGAGCTGGATGCGCTCGGTGCCGAGCCGGATCAGCGCCGCATCATCCTCGACGGGCCGGACGTGGCGTTGCGCAAATCCACCGTGCAGACCCTGGCGCTGGCATTGCACGAATTGGCCACCAACGCACGCAAGTACGGTGCGCTGGCGGTGGACACCGGCACCCTGACCATCCGTTGGCGGGTGGAGACCAGCGAGAACGCGCCGGCACGGCTGGTGTTGTCGTGGGTGGAAGAGGGCGCCAGCCTGCAGCTGCGCTCGGACCGCGCCGACGCGGGCGGTTTCGGCAGGCGCCTGATCGAAAAGGCGTTGCCGTACAGCCACGGCGCGCAGACCCGCTACGAGCTCAGCGACACGCGATTGGAATGCGAGATCCAGCTGCCGCTGACGTCGGTAGACGACTGAGGGCGGTGCCCCACGTTGTTGGGGCGGAGGGACGCGGGTTTGGTGTCGCGTCCCTGCAGGGCGGCGGCGCTGCGTGTAAGTCCCATCGCGCGCAAGCGCGCTCCTACGCTGTGCGTTGCATTGGCGTCGCTGGCGGCAATGCAGCAGGCGTGGCGTCGGCACGGCGCCGCGCCTTGGTTCCGCGTTGCCGGCGCTCAAAGGGGCACGCACAGCTGTGCTGCGCGGTCGCCAATACTGCGCCCAGACGTGCCGCCGTGCGCCGCTATCGCAGTCTTGCCCTTCAAGGGCGCCTGGCCGCCGGTGGCAGCAAGAACTAGTGCGATGACACTGGCGCGGCGCAGTGCGTGTCATTGCGCTGCGCCACGTGCCCGTTGTTCGGCACGCATGCAGCGCGTCGGTCTACCAATCAGCGTGATTGTCGGCGCGGGTGGCGACAGCCAGTGCCGGTGAATGTGCGATGCATCGCCTGAGTCTGCTCGATCGTTTACTACGGACCCGTCGCACTGGCGTGCATGCGCTGCGCATCTCTTGCACACGTAGAAATGCGTTCGCAACACAGCTTCAAACGTTGATGCAGATGCGCTCGCTGGCTACACCACAGGCGTTTCCATACGCCTGCGTTATGGAAAATCTTGCGCGCCGATGCAGTTCTTGCGGCGTGATGTGAGAAATTTTTGAAGACGGCGTCGTGGCGGCCTTGGCATGACTACATTGCGCAGGCATGCCGTCGTCAAATAGTTGGCGCGCTATTTGCGTAGCTGTGTATCACCGCGATTCGCACAGTGGAGCAGTCATGATTACGCGCATTCTTCAGTTGTCCGCCAGGGTGGCGAGCAACGCATGGGTCGAGGTCGGCGTGGGTGCAGATGCCGACATTCTGGTCGCCGACCGCGGCGGTAAGCGCGAGGAGCGTGCCACCTTCGGCCGCCGCGCGCCCGGTCAGCAACGTTCGCTGCACATGCAGGAGCCAAGCTGGCTGGGCGGTGTGGATCTGGCCATCTGGGAAACCCAGCGCTGCGCAATTCCGTTATGCGGATTCGTGTGCACCGCCTCGGTGGATGGCAACACGGCGGCCACCTGGTTGAGCCCGGACAATCGCGCGCTGTACGCGGCCGGGCTGCGCAATGTGATGGATATCGGCGGCCGCCTGCAGATGGGGTTCTCGTTGCTGGTGGCCTCGTCGTCCAGCATGCCCACGCACCGGCCGTTGTGTATCGATGGCGATGTTGCGCAGTGGTTGCAGCTCAGCGGCCATGAGGCAATGCGTCGTCTCAGCCCATGGCGCCTGGAGCGTTGCGCTGCAGCGGCCGGCGTGCGCCCCGAATGGGCAGCGGAAGGACGCCCGGCGCCGCTGTTACGCGCTTGATCGCCTGCGCACTGGCGTGCGGCAGACCACATGAAGAAGGGGCGCGCTGCGCCCCTTGGTGTTTCAGCGAAACCGATGGCAACGATGCCGAGTGGGCAGCGATGTCGTCCCGAAAGGATCGAAGTCAGGTGTCGTCGCCTTCGCTATCGCTATCGCTGTCTGCGCGAGCACGTTGCTGGGCCTGCTGATGATCCTGCTTGCCATACGTGCCGCTCTGGCCAAAGTTGGGCTGGGTCTGGCCGTCGCGCTCGGCGTGGCCGTCCGGCTCGCCTTCGCCGAGCCCACCGCCATGGCCGTGCCCGCGCGGGTAATAGGCTTGCGGCTGGCCCTCCTGCGGTGGCGCGGCATCGGCGGTGTCAGCGGCAGAAGGATCCTGCCGGCCACGGCCATCGACGGACGCATCGCCGCCGTCGCCGCGGTACGCCGACTGGCGTTCGTCGTGAGTATCCAGTTTGGGCTTGTCGTTCATGGCAACTCCTGTGTCGTGCGGTGAGCAAAAACGCCCGGGCCGCGAACGGCCCGGGCAGTCATGCGCGGTTGCGCGGTGGGATCAGCGATGGATATCGCCGGTCGTGGAACCGGCGCCCGGGCCGGCGCCAAGGTCTGCGCCAGTGACGCGGTCCAGCTCCGGGTTGGAGAGCAGGCGCAGCGACATCGCATCCAGCGCCTTGGTCTGGGTGGCATCCAGCGCCACCGTGGCCAGGCCGTCGCCGCCGTCCACCGCGGCCTGCTGCTCGCGGTCGGCGATGACTTCCCACTGCTCGCCGGCATTCCACGGGCCGACCATGTCGCCTTCGCCCTGCGACATGTTGTAGTACTTGTCGGTGAAGCGCGGGTCGCCCGGCAGCTTGCCCGGCGGGAAGTTGGGTTCGATCGAATACAGTGCCTTCTCGAACGACTTCTGATGCGCCACTTCACGCGTCATCAAAAAGCGCAGTGCATCCACAATGCCCGGATCGTTGGTCACATTGATCAGGCGCTCGTAGACCAGCTTGGCGCGTGCCTCGGCTGCGATGTTCGAGCGCATGTCGGCGGTGGGGCAGCCGATGGAATCCACATACGCTGCCGTCCACGGCACGCCGGCCGAATTCACCAACGCCGGGCCACCACCGTAAAGAATCTGCTGCGTGTGGCTGGTGCTGTTCTGGGTCATGTTGCGCATCTCCATGGCTTCTTCCATGCCTTCGGAGAGCACCGCCTTCGGGCCCTTGTTGAGCATCGCAATGATCGAGCCGATGATCTCCAGGTGGCTCAATTCTTCGGTTGCGATATCGAACAACAGATCCTTGCGGCCCGGATCGTCCTCGCCCAGCGCCTGGGTGAAGTAGCGCATGGCCGCAGCAAGCTCACCTTGCGGTCCGCCAAACTGCTCGAGCATCAGCGTGGCCAGATCCGGATTCGGCTCGGCAACGCGGACGGTGTACATCAAACGCTTGTTATGCATGAACATGGGTTTCGCTCCATGACTGGCGCCAGGCAACAACTGCCACTGCAAGAGCGGACAGGACGCGGGGCTGGCTTGCGGAGGGAGACCTGCTGAGGATCAGCAGGAAACGCGGGGCGGGTAGGGCCGCCCCGCGCGGAACATCAGGCCGCCTTGCTGGCCTGGGATGCTTTCTGGTTGCCGCCCTGTTCGGCGAGCAGGGTGAGCTTTTCGTCGGTGGCTTTTTCTTCTTCCAGCGTTTCCAGCAGCAGCTTCAACGCATCGGCATAACCCAGCTGCTTGGCGAGCGCGGCAATGGTGCCGTACGAGGCAATCTCGTAATGCTCCACCTTCTGCGCGCCACCGATCAGGGCCGCATCGCGCACCGGGCCGGCTTCGATCGAGTCGATAACCTCACGGCTCTCTTCGACGAGGCCTTCCATCGCCGCGCACTTGATGCGCTTGAGCTTGATGCTGAGCAGTTCAACCACCTGGTCGATACGTTCGACCTGGCCCTGGGTTTCTTCCAGATGCGTTTCGAAGGCCTGCTTGAGCTTGGGCTCGGTCGCGGCGCGGGCCAGGCGCGGCAATGCCTTGGTCAGCTGCTTCTCGGCGCTGTAGATGTCGGACAGTTCGTGGACAAACAATTCTTCAACGGTTTTGATCGCCATGAGTGGCTCCTTTCTGGGTGGACGAAGGGGATGGGGCGGACTAACGCTTGGCGGTGACGCCTTCCAGTTGTTCGCGTTCAAGAAACGCGACGACGATGGCTTCCTGGTGTTCGATCAACCACTCGGCCATCTCGATTTCCTGCTGCAGGATGTCTTCGCAGATCTGCGCGACCTCTTGCTCTCCCGCGCTGCGCGCAGCAACCACCAGCGCGCGGTAGGACGCAATTTCCAGATGCTCGAAGGCGTAGCTGATACCCACGCCCTTGGTGACCTCATCGGTCATCATCGAGTTACCCGCTGCGTGCATGCTGGCGAGCACACTGCTCAACATGCCCTTGGCGGTGGGGATGCTGCCGTTGAGCAATTCCAGGCAACGCTGCACGCCTGCCGACTGCTGCTGGGTTTCCTCCACGTGCTGCTCGATGCGGCGTTTGAGTTCGGGGTAGTGCTCAATGCGCGATGCCATGGCGGCCATCATGGTTTCGGCCTCTTTTTCCATGGCGTATGCATCCTGCAGCCACTTCACCAAACGTTCCCTGGATTGCATCGTTGTCATCGTTGGATCTCTGCGGTCATGTCGTTGCGTGGTGCCTACGCTAATCAGCCGAGTGTTAGGACGATTGGTGCATGCGGTGAACCCGGTGCGATGGCGGCCTGTTCAGTCCGCGCAATGCGATGGAGCGCATCGATGCATCACGCCGGTTCGATCGACGCAGAGCGCGCCAACGCCGCGTGGAAACCGTCTTGCAGAATCGTGCGCGCGCAGGTTTCGCGCACGTCGGTTTCGGCGGTGGCGCAATCGCGCGGCACGCTCACAGCGAACCCATGCGCAGCGGCATCGATGGCGGTGGCCAGCACGCAGACATCCAGCGCCACGCCGGTGATGACCAGGTGCTCCACCTGCAGGTCCTTCAGCAGCGGCGACAGTGGCGTGTTCAAGAACGCTGAGTGCTTGGGCTTGAGCAACTGGTAGTCCTGCGGATACGGCGTGAGCAGGCGCGCGATCTCGCAGCCACGCGCATCCACTTGCGAGGCCAATGCGATCAGCGCCGGAAGGTCCGCATGCCAGTCGGCGAAATTGTCATTGGCGTAGAGCACCGGCCGTTGTGCCTGCCGGTAACGCTGGGCCAGCGCATCGATGCTGCGCGCGGCGCCCTGCGCGCGATGGGCGAGTTGCTCGCCCCCATCGAAATCGAAGCGGTTGAACATGTCCACGATCAACAGGGCAGAGCGCTGCGTGCTCATGGGCGTGCTCCCATGGCAAGCGGCGCCACGCCGAGCGCGCGAATGCGCACACTGCAGATGCGCGCGGGTTGCAAGGCTGGAAATGGCCATAGGGCACGGCGACTGCGGGTCAGTGCGCTGGCAGAGAAGAATGTCGGCATGCAAGCCTCCTCGTCAGTGGTCACGACCGAGGCTAAGCACGCTGCGTACAGTGGCAATGAACGCAGCGTCGACGCGGTGTCTGCACCGGCCTGCTCGCCGGTGCGTTACAACAGGGTTCCCTGCACAACGGACCACCGCAATGACGCCACTGGATAAACCTCTGCGCCGTGAATTGCGCATCGGCGAGCAGACCTACACGCTGACCATCGACCCAGACACGCTCAAGCTGGTGGAGAAGGGCAAGCGCAAGGGCGTGGTGCTGCGCTGGGAAGACCTGGTCAGCGGCGATGCGGCCTTGGCCAGTGCCCTGCAGGCGTCGCTGCAGGGCTAAGAGCAGCGATCAAAACGACTACACAGCCGCCAAGCGGACGCGGCCGCTGCGCGGGATCGGCATGTACCCCCGGACACTCCAGTTACGCCACGCTGTCCGCACCCACCTGACGACTGCTCGCTATGTTTTGTTAGCAGCTCTTAGGCATACAGACGCGCCAGTTCGCGTACCGCCGCTTCCGATGCAGCGCGGTCCGGCGCGCCATCGGCGTTGTTGTAGTCGTTGGGACCTTGCGACTGCACCAGGATGCCATCGCGACGCGGCACCACGTTGAGATTGTGGCCGCGCCACACCAGCCCATAGGTGACCTCCGGTTGCGGGATCAGCCGCGCGGTCTGCCCACGAATTGGAATGACGCTTTCATCGCCCAGCAACGCACGCGCGCCGTAGCCGGTGGCATTGATCACGCACTTCTCGCGCAGGTCGGCGAACTGGCGCGGGCTGTCGAAGCTGCGGATGTGCAGCTCGCCGCCGGCAAGCATGAAATCATCCATCAGTAGCCGTGCGTAGGTGCTCAGGTTGAAAGTGAGCTGGCTGTAACGGCGCACGAACGGTACCGGGAACGGATGCGCACCGGCGGCCACCGGCTCGGAGTGCGGCCCCAGGTCGCCGAGCAGGTCGCGTTCCAGCGGCGGATAGTCCGGCTCGTGTGCTTCGGGCGAGGCGATGCGTTGGTCGAACGGCACGTCCGACAAGGCGTAGCCATCGCGCCATTCGATTGGCTCGCCCGGCAGGCCCAGCAGGGTCTGGTAGCGCCGGAACGAGATGCGCGCCATCTCCTCCCAGCGGGTGCGAAACGCCGCGGTGGCCTCGGCGCTGGTGCACACACGCGAGTCCGGCGACCACACGCCGGTGGCATAGAACGAGCGCACATCCGGCAGCTGCTCGCGTGCGTAGATGCGCACGCGCAGGCCGGCGCGTTGTGCCACCAGCGCGGTGGTCAGGCCGATCGCACCGCAGCCGATCACTGCCAGTTCGCGCACATCGGCATCGGCGCTGCGCACCAACCGCAAGGCGTGCTCGGCCGCACCCCACGACAACGACCAGCCGCTGCCACCATGGCCGTAGTTGTGCACCACGGTCTTGCGGCCGATGCGCTCGGCTTCGATCCGTGGCCCCTGCGCGCGGAACGGGCGGGTGCAGCCGTTCACCGCAATGATGCGATCGACCGATGCGCGGATCGGCGCCAGCGGCGGCGTGGCAGCGAACCCGACCGGCTGCGCGGCAGGCGCTGGCGCCACGCCAGGGGCCGATGGCATCACCAAGGCGTTGCGGCTGGTACGCGTTGCCGCCCAACCGCCGCTGGATGCGAGCGCGAGCACGGCGGCGCTGCCTTGCAGGAAATGACGACGATGCATGTGGCTCCCGGTGCAGTGGACGGCAGGCGGCGAGCATACCGCGCAGGCTGCCGCTGTCCGCGCGCAGTGCCAGCGGGTTTGCTCCGCCGAACCGGCAATTGAGGGCGCGTTTGCGCCCATTCGTCGCCTGGGCCATTGCGCGCGCCGCGTGCCGGCTATGCTCGCCGCGTCCACCCACCGAGCCATCTGTCGTGTCCGCCAGCGTGTTCCTGATTGTCCGCATCGTGTTTGCCTGGGCCGCCGCGCTGATCGTGGCCGGCATCATGTGGGCGCAGCTGTTCGGCTCGGCAGGCTCGTTCTTCGGGTTGGTCAGCATCGTACTGATGGTGATGGCCTTGATGAGTTCGATCACGCATGTGCGGCGGGTGCGCTTGATTGCCGGGCGGCTGGACCACGATGCCTTGTCGAGCCGGCAACGCCGCCAGATCGAGATTCCGCTGGATGCGCAGGCCGCCTTTGCGGTGGTCGAAGATGCGGTGCGCGCCCTACCGCGCGTGGAGGAGGTGGAGCCTGCACCGGGCAGCTTGCTGATCCGCGCCAAGGTGCGCCGCATCGACCCGTACGAAGGGCGCCAGCCCTCGCGCTGGAATCTGTTTGCGCGCTTTGCGATCAAGCGCAACCAGGTACTGGTGACGGTGACCCCAGGGCAGGGCACCAGCAGCGTCACGCTGTTGTGCGAGCCCGATGCCGGCGCCTGGGTGGACCTGTTCGCGGTGGATGAGGGCAGCAACTATGAAAACGCCGAGGCGATCAATCGCGCGGTGGTGCGCCGGGTCGGCGAGCAGCGCCGCGACGAACAGGCTGCAGCCGAACAATCGGTGATCGAAAAGGAGCTGGCGGTGGCGCGCCTGAATCTGCTGCATGCGCAGGTGGAGCCGCATTTTCTCTACAACACGCTGGCCAGCGCGCAGGTGTTGGCGCGCACCGACCCGCCGCGCGCCGACATCATGATCGGCCATCTGATCCAGTACCTGCGCAGCTCGCTGCCCAGCGCCGACGGTGCCATCGCCACCCTGGGCGAAGAACTCGAACGCACCCAGGCCTATCTGGAAATCCTGCGCATCCGCATGGGCACGCGGTTGGCGCTGCAGGTGGAAGTGCCCTACGAACTGCGCACGTTGCAGCTGCCGTCGATGATGCTGCAGACCCTGGTGGAAAACGCGATCAAGCACGGGCTGGAAGCCAAGCCCGGCGGTGGCACGGTATGGATCCTGGCGCGTCGCCAGGACGACCAGGTCACCCTCACCGTGGCCGACGACGGCCAGGGCTTCAACAACCACAGCCACGGCACCGGCATCGGCCTGAAGAACCTGCGCGAGCGGCTGCAGCTGATCTACGGCGGCAAGGCGAGCTTTGCCATCGTGTCCAACTTCCCCAGTGGCGTGGCTGCCACCATCAGCTTGCCGCTGCCGGCGGTGTCCTCGCCGGTTGCAGCACCTGCCGCTGCAGCGCCACCGCCGCTGCCCAGCACTGCCGCCGCACACACGCAGGTGCAGGCATGAGCGCGCTGCGTGCGGTGATCGCCGAAGACGAAGCGCTGCTGCGGCAGTCCCTGCTCGCGCTGCTGGCCGAGGTGTGCCCGCAGCTGCAGGTGGTGGCCGAATGCGAAGACGGCGCCAGCGCGCTGGACACCATCGCCACCCAGCAACCGGATGTGGTGTTCCTGGACATCCGCATGCCCGGGCTCACCGGAATCGAGGTGGCACGCGCGATGCGTGAGGTCAGCCCGCGCACCCAGGTGGTGTTTGTCACCGCCTACGACCAGTACGCCATCGATGCGTTCGAGCAGGGCGCGGTGGACTACCTGCTCAAACCGATCAACCGCGAGCGGCTGCAGGCCACCTGGCAGCGCGTGCAGCAACGCGCCGCCGCCGGCCAGCCCGATGGCGCCATGCTGGAATCGCTGCTGCAGCGCCTGGCCGCACGCCCGGCCGCGGCCAGTGCGCCACCGCCACTGGCCTGGCTCACTGCCAGCAGCGGCCGCGAAACGCGGCTGATCGCCCTGGATGAGGTGGCCTATTTCCAGGCCGACCAGAAATACACCACGGTGATGACCGCCGCCGGCGAGGCGATCTTGCGCACGCCGCTGCGCGAGTTGCTCGACGTGCTTGACCCGCACGTGTTCAAGCAGATCCACCGCTCCACCATCGTCAACATGAAAGCCGTGGCCTCGGTGGTGCGCGACGACAGCGGCAAGGGCCGCCTGGCGCTCCGCGGCCGCAGCGAAACGCTCACCGTGAGCCAGCCCTTCATGAGCCTGTTTCGCGGCATGTGAGCCCCGCATCCCGTCTTCCCCCATACCGCATCGACTGAAAGGATTGCCGCCATGCGCTTGCTCGCTTCCCTGGTGTATTGCCTGCTGGCCCTGGCCGGCTGCCACGAACGTAACGGCACCACGTCCATTACCCGCGCCACCAGCGAAGGCCGCGATGTGCTCTTCAGCAAGACGTTGGCCACCGCCAGCGAATTGAGCATGCATTGCCTGGCCAGCAGCAGCGGGCAGTGCCATTACCTGGTGTACGTGGAGCAGTGCGCCGGCCCAGCGGCGGGCGCCGGCAAGGCTGCGGCCTGCGCCCGGCAGACGCTGGACCGCTTCACCCTGGCACCGGGCCGGGAGCGCGCCGTGCGCGGCGTGAGCGGGCAGGCGCACACCTGTGTGGGCATCAGCGCCCCCGGGGCGGATTGCCACGGCTGATGGTGCTGTCGATGTGCCAAGCATGCGCTGCAGCGCTTGCCCTGAGCAGCCCTGCCACTGCGAAACCATCGGCAGCAATGCGGCAGCGCGTTACGCACGCCTGCTGAATACGCACTGACGGCAAGCGGCCGCATCTGCGAGAATTGCCGGCTTGTTGCCGTTGCACGGCGTCTTGCTGCCAGGCCTGTCATGTCCGAACACTCGTTGCGCCGCGATGTCGGCCCCTTCGCCCTCATGCTCACCGGGCTCGGCTCGATCATCGGCTCCGGCTGGTTGTTCGGCGCCTGGCGCGCTGCCGGCCTGGCCGGCCCCGGCGCGATCTGGGCCTGGATCCTGGGCGCGGCCATCATCACCACCATCGCGCTGTCGTATGCCGAACTCGGTGCCATGTTCCCCGAGTCCGGCGGCATGGTGCGCTACAGCCACTACTCGCACGGCTCGCTGGTGGGCTTCATCGCCGGCTGGGCGAATTGGATCGCCATCGTGTCGGTGATCCCGGTCGAGGCCGAGGCCTCGGTGCAGTACATGGCCTCCTGGCCGTGGCCCTGGGCACAAAGCCTGTACGTGCAGGCGCCCGGCGGGGCGGGCGAGTTGTCGGTGCCGGGGTTGCTGATTTCGGCGGTGCTGGTGCTGGTGTATTTCCTGCTCAACTTCTGGAGCGTGAAGCTGTTCGCGCGCTCCAACACCTTGATCACCGTGTTCAAGCTGGTGGTGCCGGCAGCGACCGGCGTGGCGCTGATCGCCAGCGGGTTCCACAGCGAAAACTTCAGCGTGGGCATCCACGGCGATGCGCATGTGATCGACCTGGCCGCCGTGCTCACCGCCGTGGCCACCGCCGGCATCGTGTTCAGCTTCAACGGCTTCCAGAGCCCGGTGAATCTGGCCGGCGAAGCGCGCAACCCGGGGCGCAGCATTCCGTTCGCGGTGCTGGGCTCGATCGCGCTGGCCACGGTGGTGTACCTGATCCTGCAGGTGGCCTACATCGGCGCGGTGCCGCCGGAGTTGCTGGCCAAGGCCGGCTGGCACGGCATCGATTTCCGTTCGCCGTTCGCCGAGCTGGCCATCATCGTCAACCTGCACTGGCTGGCCATGCTGCTGTACATCGATGCGTTCGTGAGCCCCAGCGGCACCGGCATCACCTACACCGCCACCACCGCGCGCATGGTCTACGGCATGGAAAAGAACGGCACCTTGCCGGCCGCGCTGGGCAAGCTGCACCCGGTGTGGGGCGTGCCGCGCATGGCGATGTTCTTCAACCTGGCGGTGTCCTACCTGTTCCTGTTCTTCTTCCGGGGTTGGGGCACGCTGGCGGCGGTGATTTCGGTGGCGACGATCATTTCCTACCTCACCGGGCCGATCAGCGCGATGGCGCTGCGCCGCCATGCACCGGACATGCACCGCCCGCTGCGCATCGCCTTCCTGCCGATCCTGGCCGGTGTGGCGTTCGTGATGGCCACCGAGCTGCTGTACTGGGCGCGCTGGCCGCTGACCGGTGAGATCATCCTGCTGATGGTGGTGGCGCTGCCGGTGTACTGCTACTACCAGGCCAAGCAGGGCTGGCCGGACCTGCGCCGCAACCTCAAGGGCGCGGCGTGGATGGTGTGCTATCTGCCGATCGTGGCGCTGCTGTCCTGGGCCGGCAGCACCGATTTCGGCGGCCATGGCTACCTGAGCTACGGCACCGACCTGGCGGTGGTCGCCGCAGTGGGGCTGGTGTTCTACATCTGGGGCGTGCGCAGCGGCTGGCGCACCCCGTCGGTGGAGCAGGCGGTGGCGCGCGCCTGAGGGTCAGTGCCGCGGTGCACCCGTGCGGTGATGCGCATGCGGTTGCACGCTGAGTGATGAAACGCAAAAGGCCAGTGCACAAGCACTGGCCTTTTGTTTTGAAGCGGGGTGTTGCGTGAGCGTGTGGCGCGGTGTCTTTCGTGCAACGTAGGTGGGTAATGCACTCACGCTGCGCGCGTCAGGCGTTGACCACCAGCCGCGGCGCGCCATCGAACCGGTCCAGGTCGCGTAGCAGTTCGGTATAGCGGCGCAGGCGGCCCATTTCGCGCATGTTGACGATGTCCTCGTGGCGCAGCTCGCGCTTGGAGGTCACTTCCTGCTTGTAGCGCAGCACTTCCGGGTAGCGGCGCGCCATGTCCAGCGCATCGGCCACGCATTCCACGGTGTCGGCATCGGGGGTGACGCGCGCGCGGGAGTTGAAGGCGCGCAGCCAGCGCTCGAAACCGGCGCTGTGGTCGAACAGGTCGGCGATGTACCACATCACGAACAGGATCGACGCCCACGAGGTGAAGATGATCACGATGCGGCTGAAGGTGAGGTGGTAATCGTTCTGCCAGAGCTGGTGGGTGATCACGCCCAGCAGGATCAGCGAAACCGTCTGCCAGCCGATGATCGAGGCGATCACCCATTGTTTCTTTGCCACGCTGAGCAGGTCGACCTCTTCGTCGAGCTGCGCGTCGGTCTTGTCACGCCAATGCGCAACCTGCTCGTCGAACGGGAGTCGGTGGAGTGCGTTGTCCTGCAGCAGCAGGCCCAAACCTTTGAACAATGCGATCATGACGAGCTCCTGACGGATGGCTGGTACGAGCGACTTGCGACTGGCAGGTGCCAGATGCCCTAGTTCTAGCACTTTCACGCGGCTTGGCAATGGCTGAGCCCTGCACCGGCCGGGCCGTCCTGCCTCATCGCGCACAAAACGACTGATTTACGGCGGTTTAGTGCGGCGCGGCACCGGTGGCGCCTGCAGTCGTGCTGCACTGCACACTGCGCAGGAATGCCTGGCCGGTTCCGACTCTGCCGTGGCAGAAGTACAGGATGCGTGAGCGGCAGCCATCGCGACATGGTCTTGCAGGGAAGCCGCGTATCATTGCGCGCATGTCTGCCGTCCTGCGTACGCTCACCGCCCCCGCCGCTGCACAGATCCGTCGCTGGGTGCTGGATGCCTTCCCGCGTGGCCAGAGCAGCATCGAATACGATCAGCCACTGGGCGACGCCGGGCTGTTCGGCCCCGACAGCGTCACCTGGCGCATCCATGCGGAATTCCCCGGCATGCTCGCCGGCGGCCTATGCGCGCTGATGCTGCAACTGCTGCACCCACGCGCGCTGGCCGGGGTCTACGACCATTCCAACTTCCGTGCGGATCTGGTCGGCCGGCTGCGCCGCACCACCAACTTCGTTGCCGGCACCACCTACGCCCCGCAGGCCGAGGCCGAGCGATTGATCGCACGGGTGCGCGCCATCCACAGCCACATCGTGGGCCACACCGCCGACGGCGTGGCGTACCGCGCCGATGATCCGGCGCTGCTGACCTGGGTGCACGTGACCGAAGCCTACGGCTTCCTGCAGGGCTGCCGCCGCTATTGCCGCGACGTGCCGGCGCACATCGCCGACCGCTACTACGACGAAGCGCGCCGTGTGGCCGAAGGCCTGGGCGCCACCGATGTACCCGCCAGCGAAGCGCAGGTGGCGGCGTACTTCGCCCAGGTGCGCGGCGAGCTACGCATGGACGCGCGCTCGCGCGAGGTGCTGGAGGTGCTGACCAGCATCCAGCTGCCGGTGCCGGCAGCGCGTTTGTCGCGCGGGGTATTCCTGGGCGCCGGCAACGCCCTGCTGCCGGACTGGGCCAGCGACATGCTGCAGCTGAGCAGCATACAGCGCCGCCAGGCCGGCGCCTCGGCGCGTCTATTGCGCCGGCTGTCGCCGCTGTTCCGGACCGCGCTGCGCGACGGCCTGTCTGCGCGCGCCTGCCGCCGCATGCAGCTGCCGTCTGCGGTGTTGTTGCAGTGGCCCGATGACGCTGTGGCGGTCGCATAGACGCAGGCGCGTCGTATCACGTTTCATCGTCACGGACTTTCGCGCCGGCGCGCATCCATACGAACGCGCCTCCCGTAGGAGCGCGCTCGCGCGCGATGGGCCTTACCGATCACACGCCGGCCGTTCACTTCTGTGCAGGCACCGGGCGAGCACTGCGCAGGCCTGCAAGGCTGCTTGCCGCGATGGGGTACGCACGCCTTGTTACGTCAGCTTTAAAGCCCTGGACTTCGCTGTGCGTCGCAATCGCAGCGGCATTGCGAACAATCTGCTATTGCACGGCATCACGGTACGCAGGCTTTGCAGTTGCAGCGGAGTGGCTGCGCGGGTGTTCTCAACGGTTTAGGCGTTCTCGGTAACGCCCATCGCGCGCGAGCGCGCTCCTACGGGTGAGGCGCGCTGGTGAAGTCCGGCGGTGAAAGCGTGAGGTGGCGCTGCGTAAGCAGGCTTTGCAGTTGCAGCGTAGTAGCTGCGCGGGTGTTCTCAACGGTTTAGGCGTTCTCGATAACGCCCCATCGCGCGCGAGCGCGCTCCTACATGTAAGGCGCGCTGGCGACGTCTGGCGGTGAAAGCGTGCGGTAGGGCGGCGTGAATGACGGTAAGCAGGCTTTGCAGTTGCGGCGCAGTTTGTTCTCAACTGCTTACGCGTTGTCGGTAACGCCCATCGCGCGCGAGCGCGCTCCTACGGGTGGGGCGCGCTGGTGAAGTCTGGCGGTGAGAGCCTACGATGGGTTGGCGCGCACGGGCGCAACGCGCTTACCAGATTTTGACGCGCTGCTCCGGCGCCAGATACAGCTGCTGGCCCTGGGTCACTTCGAAGGCCGGGTACCAGGCGTCGAGGTTGCGCACCGTCTGCGCGCGGAAGCGCCCGGGTGCATGCACATCGGTGAGGACTGCGTTGCGCAGTGCCTCGTCGCGGTACTTGCCGCGCCAGGCCTGTGCAAAGCCCAGGAAGAAGCGCTGGTCTGGTGTAAACCCGTCCAGTGTCTGGAGCTGCTTGCCCTGCAACGACAACTGATACGCGTCGTAGGCAGTGGCCAGGCCGGCCACGTCGGCGATGTTCTCGCCCAGGGTGAGCTTGCCGTTGACCGACAGATCCTCGAATGGTTTGTAGCTGCCGAACTGTGCGGCCAGCGCGTCGCTGGCGGTCTCGAACTTCTTCAGGTCCTGCGGCGTCCACCAGTTGTGCAGCTCGCCATGTTCATCGAACAGCGCGCCCATGTTGTCGAAGCTGTGGCTGATTTCATGGCCGATCACCGCGCCGATCGCGCCGTAATTCACCGCATCGTCGGCGGCCGGGTCGAAGAACGGCGGCTGCAGGATCGCGGCCGGGAAGATCAGGCGGTTTTCCAGCGGCACATTCAGCGCGTTGACCTCCTGCGGCAGCATGTACCACTCGCCGTGATCCACCGGCTTGCCCAGCTTGGCCAGGTTGCGGCGGTACTCGAACAGCTCGGCACGTTCGACATTGCCCACCGCATCATCGCGCCGTACCTCGAGCGCGCTGTAGTCGCGCCAGGTGTCCGGGTAGCCCACGGCCACGGTGAGCCCGGCGATCTTGGCCTTGGCGTGCTGCTTGGTCTGCGGGCTCATCCACGCCAGCGCGTCGATGCGCTTGCCGAAGGCGGCAATGATGTTCTTGGCCATCGCTTCGGCGCGCGTCTTGGTCTGCGCACTGACGTATTTCTGCACGTAGCGCTTGCCCACCGCTTCGCCCAACGCGGCGTTGGTGGCGTCGATGCCACGCTTCCAGCGCTGGCGCTGCTGTGGGGTGCCTTCCAGGGTGGTGCCATAGAAGCCGAAGCGCGCGTCGGCAAACGGCTTGGACAGGTACGGCGCAGCGCGGTCGAGCGCGCGGAAGCCCAGGTAGTCCTTCCAGGTCTGCAGCGGCTGCGACTGCACCAGGGCCGACAGTCCGGTCACCGCCTGCGGCTGCCAGACGATGAAGTCGCGCTGTGCCTTCAACCCGGCGGCTTCGAAAAATGCGCCCCAGTCCAGGCCGGGTGCCTTGCGCGCGAAGTCGGCCTGGGCCCAGGCATTGGCGCCGTCCTGCACGTTGTTGGTTTGCTCGGCACTGGCATGCACGCGTGCGATGGCGGTTTCCAGCGCCAGGATGCGCTCGGCCTTGGGCGCGGCATCGGCAATGCCGGCAAGTTCGAGCACGTTGACGATGTAGGCGCGGTACGCCTCGCGCATCTGCGCCATGCGCCCGCCATCCAGATAGAAGCTGCGCTCGGGCATGCCCAGGCCGCCTTGCACCAGGTACGGCACATACCGCTGCGGATGATGCAGGTCTTGCGACACCCATAAGCCGAACAGGCGATCGGTGTAGAAATCGGTGGAATTGAGCAGGTCCACATCGGCGCGCAATTGACCGCCAAGGGTGCGCGCCAAGGCTTGCTTGTCCTCGAGTTGCGCGATGGCATCCAAGGCCGGTTGCACCGGGCTCACGCCCTTGGCCTCGATGCCGGCCTCGTCCATGTAGGCGGCGTAGTAGTCGCCAATCTGCTTGTCTTCGCCGGTGACGCGGTCGTTGGCGGCGTCGCCTTCGATGATGTCGCGGCTGTGCTGCTCGGTCTTCACGGTGATGCTGGTGAAGCTGTTGAAGCTGGAGCGGTCTTCCGGAATCTGCGTGGTCTTGACCCAGGTGCCGTTGGCGTAGTCGAAGAAGTCGTCGCCCGGCGCCACGCTGCGGTCCATGCCGGCCACATCGAAACCGAAGTCGCCCAGTTGCGGAGTGCTGGGCGCCGCCTTGCTGGCATTGTTCGCCGCCGAGGTGCCGCCATCGTGGTGGCAGGCGGTCGTGACCAGCAGCGTGGCCATGGTGGCGGCGATCAGGACAGGGCGGTGCAAAGAGACCATGCGGTGCAACTCGAAACCGGAACAGACTTCGCAGTGTAGGTCTCTGGCGCAGTCGCGTCCTGGCTCTGGCGGGTGGTTCGCGTGAGGACGGGTCTTGCGGACACGCCTGGTTCAGCGCCGCCGTTGATACCAGAAGCCCAGCGCGTCGCGGGTCTGCAACATGCGCCGCCCGCGCCACAGGAACCGCAACAGCAAGCCCACATGCTCGCGCTTGGAAAAACTGCGCAGCTTGCGATCGGAGGTGTGCACGGTCTGGCGCAGGATCACAAAACGCCCGCAGCGCGCCAGGCTGCGGCTGAGCGCGACATCTTCGCCGGCGTAGTAGCGCGTATCGAAGCCGCCGGCGCTGGCGAATGCCGCGCGGGTACAGAACAAAAAGCAGCCTGGCGCAATGCCGCTGAGCCGGAAGATCCAGCCGAACACGGCCTGGGCCATGCGCTCCACCCACACGCGCTTGCCATGCAGGTGCACGCGCGCGCCACCGCCCACCGCACCGGCATCCAGTGCCGCAAGCGCGGCGGCCATCACCTGCGGATTCACCTGCGTATCGGCATCCAGAAACAGCAGGCGATCACCTTGGGCGGCCTGGGCGCCGGCATTGCGGGTGGCGGCGATGTGCCGCAACTCCACCTCGATCACGCTAGCGCCGTTGGCACGCGCGATCGCCGCGGTGTCGTCGCTGCAGGCATCGGCCACCACGATGGCTTCGTAGTCCAGTTGCATGGCCTGCGCGCAGGCATGCAGGCACTGCAGCGTCTGCCCGATCAACGCGGCCTCGTCATGGGCGGGAATCACGCAGGAGAGCATTGCAGTTGCACTCGGTGGCCTAACGACCCGCGCAGTGTGCAGGGGATGCGCGGGCCATGGCGTGAGCTGACGCGTCCGCAGCGCCTGCGGACGCTTGGTGTGGCTCAGCGGTTGACCGCGCCCATCATCGCTTCGGGATAGCGGGTGCCTGCCGCTGCCTGGGGCGGAAAGATGGCATCGATGCGGGCGAGCTCGTCCGGCATCAGCGCCACGTCCAGTGCGGCGATGTTTTCTTCCAGATAGGCCAACCGCTTGGTGCCCGGGATCGGCACCAGGTCCTGGCCCTGCGCCAGCACCCAGGCCAATGCCAGCTGCCCGGGCGTGACGCCCTTGTCGGTCGCGATCGCCTTGACCTGTTCCACCAGCTGCAGATTGCGGGTGAAGTTCTCGCCCTGGAAACGCGGCGAATGGCGGCGATAGTCGTCGGCATCGAAGTCGTCCGGCGAGGCGAACGCGCCGGTCAGGAAGCCACGCCCCAGCGGCGAATATGGCACGAATCCGATCCCCAGCTCGCGCACGGTGGCGAACACGCCGTTGTCTTCGGGCTCGCGCGACCACAGCGAATATTCGGTCTGCACGGCGGTGATCGGGTGCACCGCGTGCGCGCGGCGGATGGTGTCGGCGGCGGCTTCGGACAGGCCCAGGAAGCGCACCTTGCCCTGTTCGACCAGGCGCGCCATGGCGCCCACGGTGTCTTCGATCGGCACGTTCGGGTCCACGCGATGCTGGTAGTACAGATCGATGTGCTCCACGCCCAGGCGGCGCAGGCTGGCCTCGCACGCGCTCTGCACGTAGGCCGGGCTGCCGTCGATGCCGCGCACGGATGGGTCGTTGGGATCGAGCTTGATGCCGAACTTGGTGGCCAGGAACACTTCATGCCGGCGCGAGGCGATCGCCTTGCCGACCAGCACTTCGTTGGTGTGCGGGCCGTACATGTCGGCGGTATCGAGCAGGCTGATGCCGCGGTCGAGTGCGCGGTGGATCACCGCGATCGAGCCAGCCTCGTCGCTGCGATCGCCATAAAAGGCGCTCATGCCCATGCAGCCGAGGCCCAGGGCGGAAACGGTGGGGCCGGAACGGCCAAGCGAGCGGGTGTGCATGGTGGGGGAAACTCCGTGCAGGGGTGAGAGGGCGGCAGGATCGCGCGCGGGGTGTTAGTGCGGCGTGGCCCGTTGATCGGGCGTGCCCAACGTGGACATGCGATGCGGGTGTCAATCAGGTGCGTGTGGTGACCGCTGAGCGGCATGCGCGCGCTGCGCCCCTGGTGTTGCGGTTGTGGGGGCGTGAGGTGCGATCAATGCGGCAGAGGTCGAACGGCAGTGTGCGGTGGCGACCTTTCGCGATCGAAATGCGTCAAGTCCGCAACGACCACGACGCAGCAGCGCCATTGGTCTACAGCGACACCGTGCATTTCTCGTTTGCGTACCATTGACTGCTGCGGCGCACGTGCACAACAACTGCAATGCTCCGCCTGCAGGCCGGCTACCGCGCGACGCGCGACCACCCGCACTTACAACGTCACAACCTGCGCGCAGCGCCGCAATCAACGCCGCAACGGACTGCGCGCAAGGCCAGGCATGCACACAGCACATGTCTGGCCCTGCACTGGATCAGCCCTTGAGCTTGGCGGCGATGTCAGCCACGCGCTTGCCGAGCAACTTTGCGGTTTCCAGATCGCCGCTGCGCGGTGCTTCCTCCGGCGATGCGTCCGAGGGCGAGATGGCCAGTGCACCGCCCCAGCCGGCGGTCCAGTTGATGTCCTGCGGGCCGTGCGCCTTGGTGTTGGACGGCGGCAGGCCGGTGCCGACCCAGACCTGGCCATGCTGCTGCGACAGGGTCCAGAAGTACTGGATGGTGGCGTACTTGTCGCCGTTCACCGAGGCCGAGTTGGTGAAGCCGGCGGCGACCTTGTCCTTCCACGCCTGCGTGAACCACGGCTTGGAACTGACATCGGCGAACTTCTTGAACTGCCAGGCCGGCCCGCCCATGTAGGTGGGGCTGCCGTAGATGATGGCATCGGCCGCGCCGATCGCTTCCCAGGCCTCGTCGGGCAGGTTGCCGTCCTGGTCGATGCGGTACAGCGTGGCCTCGCCAACGCTGGCGGCACCGGCGTGCACAGCCTCGGCCTGCTTGACGGTATGGCCGTAGCCACTGAAATAGACGATGGCGATCTTGGTCATGTGCACTCCTGGGTTAAGGGAAGCGCCCATGGAAGCACGCGCCAGCGTGCAGATTAATGACCGCGGGCGGGACGAACTGTTGCCGAGGCCGCCAGGCCCGGGGCTGGGTCGCCGATGTGTTCCACCAGGTAGTCGATGAAGCTGCGCACCTTCGGCGCCAGGTGGCTGCGGCTGGTGTACACCGCATAGATGCCGATGTCGGCCAGGTGGTAGTCGGGCAGGATGCGCACCAGGCGGCCGGCAGCGATGTGCTCGTCGGCGAGGAAATCCGGCTGGATCACCACCCCCTGGCCAGCCACTGCGGCCGCGCTCAGCACGTGGCCGTTGTTGGCGCGCAGGCCACCGCGCAGGCGCACGTCGATATCGCCGTCGGGCCCGTGAAAGCGCACATCGTCGCCGGTGGGCGCGTAGTGATACAGCAGGCATTCGTGGCCGGCCAGGTCGGCCGGATGCTGCGGGGTGCCTGCGCGTGCCAGATAGGCCGGGGCCGCGCAGGGCACCAGTCGCACCGTGCCCAGCTGCCGGGCAATCAGGGTGGGCGCGGGCTGGCGGGTGATGCGCAGCGCGACATCGAAGCCTTCTTCGACCATGTCCACCAGGCGGTCGGACAGCGACAGGTCCAGTTCCACCTGCGGGAAACGCGCGCGGAAGCCGGGCAGCAAGGCGGCCAACTGCACGATGCCGAAACTCACCGGCGCGTTGACCCGCAGCAGCCCGGATGGCGCCAGCGCCTGCGCGCCCACCGTGGCTTCCAGGTCGTCCAGGTCGGCCAGCAGCTGCAGGCAGCGCTGGTAATAGGCGGTGCCGGCGCTGGTCAGGCTGACCCGCCGGGTGGTGCGGTTGAGCAGGCGGGTGCCCAGCCGTTGTTCCAGCGCGGCCACCTGCCGGGTGATGTTGGCAGTGGAGCGGTCCAGTGCATCGGCGGCGGCGCTGAAACCGCTGCGCTCGGCTACCGCCACGAACACGCGCATTGCATCCAGGGTATCCATTGGCGGTCGATTGTTGCCGTAGTCGCAATAAATTATCCGAATTGGCGCGGTTTATCCGATTTTTGCACCGCATACCCTGTGCACCTTGGCTGCCATACCGGCGCCGCCCCGGAGTTCGCCCATGTCCGTCCTGCCCTCGCTGTACATCTCGCATGGCTCGCCCATGACCGCGCTGCGGCCGGGCGAGCTGGGGACGCAACTGGCCGCGCTGGCGCAGGGCCTGCCGCGCCCGCGCGCGATCGTGGTGGCCAGCGCGCACTGGTTGGCACGGCGGCCGCTGGTGGGTGCTGCCTCCAAACCCGTCACCATTCACGATTTCGGCGGTTTCCCGCCGCCGTTGTACGAGATCGAGTATCCGGCGCCGGGTGCCCCGGCGTTGGCGCAGCAGGTGACGCGCCTGCTGGAACTGGCCGGCCTGCATCCGCATCAGGACCCGCAGCGCGGCCTCGACCACGGCATCTGGGTGCCGCTGCGCATGCTCTACCCGCAGGCCGACATCCCGGTGGTGCCGCTGTCGATCCAGCCGGAACTGGGCCCGGCCCACCAGTTTGCGGTGGGTCGCGCGCTGGCGCCGCTACGTGCGGAAGGCGTGCTGGTGATCGGCTCGGGCAGCATCACCCACAACCTGCACGACCTGCACCAGGGCTATAGCGCCGAGCGCGAGGCGCCGTATGTGCGCCCGTTCATCGATTGGACCGAGCGCAGGCTGGCCGACGACGACGTACCCGCGTTGCTCGATTACCGGCGCCAGGCACCGCACGCCGCGCGTGCGCATCCCACCGACGAGCATCTGTTGCCGTTGTACGTGGCGATGGGCGCGGCCGGTGGCGACCGGCTCGGTGCGCAGCGCATCGACGCCGGCATCGATCAGGGCCTGATCGGCATGGATATCTACCGCTTCGATGGTGCGCCGGCGGTGGACCAACCGGTGGCTGCGTAATCGGGCGTGCGGGGGTGCTGTTCATGAGATCGACTCAGTGGTTGGATGGCTGCCGCATGGCCATCGTTACCAAGTGCCGCGCCGCGATGCGTGAGCGGCGGGCTTCACGCAGGGCCGCATCACGGTGATGCCGCATGAGGTGAACAGGCGCGGCGCGCTGCATGGCGCGCCAGCCCTGAAGGGTTCACCGGCTCAGGGCGCCAGTCTCACGGAGTGAGACGCAAACCGGCATGCTGTCTGGGTGAAACTCCTCGACAAGCTCGCTGTCCTCGCCGACGCCGCCAAGTACGACGCGTCCTGCGCCTCCAGTGGCGCCAACAAGCGCAATTCGCTCGGCACCGGGGGCATCGGCAGTACCGAGGGCATGGGCATCTGCCACTCGTACACGCCCGACGGCCGCTGCGTGTCGCTGCTGAAGATCCTGCTCACCAACTTCTGCGTGTTCGATTGTGCGTACTGCGTCAATCGGGTGTCTAGCAACGTGCGCCGCGCGCGCTTCACGCCGGAAGAAGTGGTGACGCTCACGCTGGATTTCTACAAGCGCAATTACATCGAAGGACTGTTCCTGTCCAGCGGCATCATCCGCAATTCCGACTACACCATGGAGCAGTTGGTGGAAGTGGCGCGGCAGCTGCGCGAAGAGCATCACTTCGCCGGTTACATCCACCTCAAGACCATCCCCGATGCGTCGCCGGAATTGCTGGCCGCCGCCGGCCGCTACGCCGATCGTCTGAGCATCAATATCGAATTGCCGACCGAGCAGGGGCTGACCCAGCTGGCGCCGGAAAAGAGCGTAGGCGGCATCCGCGCAGCGATGGGTGAGCTACGCTGGCGCATCGAAGAAAACCAGCTGGAGCGCAAGGCCGAGAAAGTGCGCCGCGCCAAGCCGCCCAGGTTTGCGCCGGCCGGGCAGAGCACGCAGATGATTGTGGGTGCCGACGGTGCCAACGATCGCAGCATCCTGGACACCAGCCACAATCTTTACGGCAATTACCGGATGCGCCGGGTGTATTACTCGGCCTTCAGCCCGATCCCGGATGCCTCCTCCAAGCTGCCGCTGCAGGCACCGCCGCTGCAACGCGAGCATCGGCTGTATCAGGCCGATTGGTTGCTGCGTTTCTACGAATTCAGCGTGGAAGAAATCGCGCCGTCGCAGTCCAGCGGCATGCTGGACCTGGACGTTGACCCGAAGCTGGCCTGGGCGCTGCGCAATCCGGAGCGGTTTCCTGTGGACTTGAATCAGGCGCCGCGCGAGATGTTGTTGCGGGTGCCGGGCCTGGGCACGCGCAATGTAGAGCGGTTGTTGTTGTCGCGGCGGCATGCGCGGTTGCGGGTGGGAGATCTGGCGCGGTTGCGGGTGCCGATGAAGAAGCTGCTGCCGTTTGTGAGTGTGCTGGATCATCATCCGCGGCAGCGGTTGGATGATCCAGCGCGGTTGCGGGCGCAGTTGGCGCCTGCGCCGCGGCAGGCAAGTTTGTTCGATTGACGCCGGTCCCTTCTCCCGTCGGGAGAAGGTGCCCGAAGGGCGGATGAGGGTACGGTTGCGCGCGATCATGGGTGCTTGTGTCTTGTTCGACTCATTAAGTGCAGAGCTTTCGCGCCTGTCGGCGCGAGTCACTTTTGTTTCGGCAAAAGTCACCACAACCATTTCGCCTGACGTGATCCGGTGCGATACAGCCGCACCATTGCCCTGTGCTCCTCGCCATACGCGGCACGGCGCCCAAACTCGCTGCGCTCAGACAGGGCGCCTCTTCGGCCACGCATGGCTGCGGTGCGCGGCTCGCTCCAAGGCGACTTGGTGAAGCAAAATCACCTGCGACACGCGACACGCGACACGCGACACGCGACACGCAACAAGCAATCAGCCGTATCAGTAGCAGCAATAACCGCAAAAGCCCGCGAAAAAATCGCAACAACGCGACGAGAGTGCTGCCAGTAGAGCGCTGGCGAAATCGGAAATCTTGAGGTCAGGTGCAAGCGATGTTCAGCGCTGAAGTTGAGCCAGGTTGGAGTCTTGATGCGTGGCGTGCGTTGGCGCGGGCGGGGTGGTGTGCGCAGGTGGGGCCGGATGCGATGGACTGGAATGGGGGCGCGCAGGGTGGGTTGTTGATGGGGCAGGGGGTGCTGGATTTGCCGGCGGTGGTGGCGGGGCCGCGGGTGTCTGCGGAGTTTCTGCAGCTGGCGTCGGCGGTGTTGTGCCATCGCGATGTGCAGCGGCATGCGGTGCTGTACCGGTTGTTGTGGCGGATTGCGTCCGGTGAGCGGGCGTTGCTGGAGCGGGCCACCGATGTGGATGTGCATCGGGTGATGCAGTGGCAGAAGGCCGTGCAGCGCGATTCGCACAAGATGAAGGCCTTTGTGCGCTTCCGGCGCTTGCCGGGTGAGGAAGAAGAATTCGTGGCCTGGTTCGAGCCCGAACACTGGATCCTGGACCGCGTGGCGCCGTTCTTTGCGCGGCGGTTTGCCGGCATGCGTTGGGCGATTCTCACGCCGTACCGCAGCGTGCGCTGGGATGGCGAAGCGTTGACGTTTGGCGAGGGCGCGGCGCGCAACCAGGTGCCCGCCGACGATGCGCAGGAAACGCTGTGGCGGACCTACTACGCGCACATCTTCAATCCGGCGCGGCTCAATCCCACCATGATGCGGCAGGAAATGCCGCAGAAATACTGGAAGAACCTGCCCGAGGCCACGCTGCTGCCGGAGCTGATCCGCGAGGCCGGCGTGCGTGTGCGCGAGATGGCTGAACGCGCGCCCGAGCCGGTGCGGCGACGGGTGCCGGCAGCGCCTGCGGCGCTACCAGCCGTGGCTGCGCAGAGTCTTGCGCAGCTGCGCGTGGCCGCGCGCGATTGCCGGCGCTGCGACCTATGGCAGCCGGCAACACAGACGGTGTTCGGCGAAGGGCCGGACGACGCGGCGGTGATGGTGATCGGCGAGCAGCCGGGCGACGAAGAGGATCTGAGCGGGCGGCCGTTTGTGGGCCCGGCCGGGCGCTTGTTCAATCAGGCACTCGGTGAGCTGGGGATCGATCGGCAGCGTTTCTATGTCACCAATGCGGTGAAGCATTTCCGTTTCGAGCAACGCGGCAAGCGCCGCTTGCATCGCAATCCCGAACGCAGCCATGTGCAGGCGTGCAATGGCTGGTTACAGGCCGAGCGTGCGCAGCTGCGGCCCGCACAGATTGTGTGCCTGGGCGCGACGGCGGCGCAGGCGGTATTGGGGCCGGGCTTTCGCTTGATGCAGGAACGCGGGCAATGGCAGCGTTTGGACGATGGCACACCGGTGCTGGCCACGGTGCATCCATCCTGGGTCTTGCGGCAGGGCACGCCGTCGGCGCGCGACGCCGGCTACCGCGGATTTGTCGCGGATCTGGGCCAGCTGTTGCAGGCACCGCCGGCGTAGTTGCCGGTGTCGGCGCAAAAAAAATGCGCGTGCAAACGCACGCGCACGGTGTCGCAGTTCGAACGACACCAAGGGAACGGCGTGAATACCGGCCGTTCCGTCACCGCCGCTTCGCGGTGATGTCGCAGCCTGCGAGAGGTGCACCTGAAGCGACTGGACGTCACAACGGTGCCGCATGTCACAGGCCTGCACAGGCGTAGGAGCGCCCCAGCACGCAATCAGGCATCCCAGTGACGCGTCACGCGTGCCGGGGCGCTCCTACATGAAGCAGTGCAACGCGCTCTGAAAAAAACCGCCTGTGCGCGTGATCGATCACCGCTGGCAAGCAGCGGTGATCAGCCGCACAGGCATGCCGATTACGGCATCAGCACCTTGTCGATCACGTGGATCACGCCATTGCTCTGCATGACGTCGGCCGTTGTGACGGTGGCGGTGTTGCCCTTGGCATCGGTCAGGGTGACCTTCTTGCCGTTGAGCTTTGCAGTGAGCGGCTCGCCCTGCACGGTGGTGAGCGTGGCGCTACCGCCGCCGGCCTTGATCTTGGCGATCAGCGAGGCGGCGTCCACCTTGCCGGCCACCACGTGGTAGGTCAGCACCTTGGTCAGCGTGGGCTTGGATTCGGGCTTGAGCAGCGTGTCCACGGTGCCGGCCGGCAGTGCGGCAAACGCGGCATTGGTGGGCGCGAACACGGTGAACGGGCCCGGGCCCTTGAGCGTGTCGACCAGGCCGGCCGCCTTTACTGCGGCAACCAGGGTGGTGTGGTCCTTGGAATTGACGGCGTTGTCGACAATGTCCTTGGTGACCAGCATCGGTGCGCCACCCACCATGGGGTTGGAGGCGGCGTAGACCGGCGCAACGGCGCTGGACAGGGCAATGGCGGTGGCAATGGCAAGCGACTGGAGAGACGTCTTCATGGACAGCGATCCTTTGAGTGGACGATCGCCTGGATGGCAACCGTACGCTTCAATACGCCGGCCACTCCGGGGCGGATGCATCACGCCGCGTCGACATTTCCGCTTGCGTTCGGACTCGTGACAGAAACGTTATGCCGCTGCACGCTGAGATCGCCGGCCGGCGCGCCCACCTGTCGCCGCACCGCATGCATGTCGCGGACCGGGCGCACTTCGATACAGCCGGTGGCCGCCCAGGGGAAGGTGGCCGCGATGCGCAACGCCTCGTCCATGTCGGCGGCCTCGATCAGGTTGAAGCCGCCCAGCACTTCCTTGGTTTCGGCAAACGGCCCATCGCTTACGCGGACCGCGCCGCTACGTACGCGCACGCTGCGTGCGGTGGTCGCCGGCTCCAGTTGTTGCGCCTGCAGCAGCTGGCCTTGCTGGTGCATGACATCGGCGTTGGCGAAGCAGTGCCGCATCATGCTGTCGGCCTCTCCATCCGGCAGCGTATCCAGCAAGGTGGCATCCAGATAGACCAGCAACAGAAACTGCATCGGCGCGTCCTCGCAATCGTCTGCTGCCGAGTGTAGCCGGCAGGCCTTGCGCTGCGGCGGTTCCACCCCCGCGCGCAAACGCGGTATGTTCCATCATCGGTGCCGTGTTGCGGTGCCACATGCCTTGCCGCGCCGCGGCCGATTTTTTTCTGGGTTTTGCATGCATTCGATTGATGTCGTCCTCGCCATGTTGCTGGCGGTCGCGGCCAGCGGTTACCTGATCCGCATCCTGCCGTTCTCGTTGCCCTTGCCGTTGGTCCAGATCGCGCTCGGCGCGGTGGTCTCCGGTGTGTTCGATGCCGGACACGAGCTGGAACCGGAGTTGTTCTTCCTGCTGTTCCTGCCGCCGCTGCTGTTCCTGGATGGCTGGCGCATTCCCAAACAAGGCCTGTTCCGCGACAAGGCGGCCATCCTCGAACTGGCGCTGGGGCTGGTGGTGTTCACCGTGGTCGGGGCGGGCCTGCTGATCCACTGGCTGATCCCGGCGATGCCGCTGGCGGTGGCGTTCGCGCTGGCGGCGATCATCTCGCCGACCGACCCGGTGGCGGTGTCGTCGATCGCCTCCAAGGTGCAGATTCCCAAGCGACTGATGCACATCCTGGAAGGCGAGTCGCTGCTCAACGATGCCTCCGGCCTGGTGTGTTTCCAGTTTGCGGTGGCTGCGGTGCTCACCGGCACCTTCTCGGTGGCGACCGCATCGCTGACCTTCCTGTGGGTGGCACTGGCCGGCCTGGGCCTGGGCGTGGCGACCACCTTCGGGTTGAGCCGCATCCAGGCCTGGATCTGGCGCCACTTCGGCGAAGAACCCGGTTCGGCGATCCTGGTCAACCTGCTGACGCCCTTTGCCGCCTACCTGCTGGCCGAAGCCTTCCACGCCTCGGGCATCCTGGCGGCCGTGGCCGCCGGCATCACCATGAGCTACGTGGAAATGGCCGGCAACGCGCCGGGCAACATGCGCCTGCAGCGCTCGGCGGTGTGGGACACGGTGCAGTTCACCTTCAACGGCATCATCTTCGTGCTGCTGGGCGAGCAGCTGCCGGGCATCCTGGACGGTGCGGTGCGCAGCGTGCAGGAAGCCGGGCACCTCAATCCGTGGTGGCTGGCGGTCTACGTGGCCACCATCAGCGCCAGCCTGATGGCGCTGCGCTTTGTGTGGGTGTTCCTGTCGCTGCGTTGGAACCTCTTCAAGGCGCAGCGGCGTGGCGAGGCGCATGTGAGCCCGCCATGGCGGATCGTGGTGGCGGTGTCGCTGGCCGGCGTGCGCGGCGCGATCACCCTGGCCGGCGTGCTCACGCTGCCGCTGGTGCTGGAAGACGGCTCGCCGTTCCCGGCCCGGCAGCTGGCGATCTTTCTGGCCGCCTCGGTGATCCTGGTGTCGCTGCTGGTGGCCAGCGTGGCGTTGCCGCGCCTGCTGCGTGGCCTGGAGTTGCCCGAGGAAGAAGACGAGCAGCTGAAGGAAGACCTGGCGGTGAAGGCCGCTTCGCAGGCGGCGCTGGAGGCGGTGGAAAAACTGCGCCAGCGGTTGGTGGAAGACAGCGCGCATGCCGAGCGCTACAACGCCGCCGCCAACCAGGTCAGCCAGCGCTATCAGCGCAAGCTGGGCGCGGTGGACATGGCCGAAACCGACCCGGAAGAGGCGGGCGCCTTCGAACAGGCACTGCGCCAATTCCGCCACGCCGCGCTGGTGGCCGAGCGCAACGAGCTGTTCAAGCTCGCCCGCCGCCGCGAGATCTCCGACGACCTGTCGCGCCGGCTGGTGCGCAATCTGGATCTGATCGAGTCGCGAAAGCGGGCGTGAGCGCGCCTGCGGCGCGCGGGAATTGGGAATTGGGAGTGGGGAATCGTAGAAGCCGGGGCGGCGCTGCTGCCTCTGCTGCGTAGGAGCGCGCTTGCGCGCGATGGGGCTCTCTCGGTGAAGCCGGTCGATCGGGAATCGAGAATCGATAAGCGTAAAACCCAGCGCGGCAGTGCGGCTCTGGCTGCGTAGGAGCGCGCTCGCGCGCGATGGAGCCGTCCCGGTGAAACTTCTCCCGCACAGATGCGCGCGTGCATCTCACATCGGCCATTCGCGACACGCACTCCAACGGCTGCGTTCGCTATGCACAGGCACGCGCTGACAACGGTCGGGAGACACCATCCCATCTTTACGCCTCCCATCTTCATGGCGCACGGCCTACCCTGTGACGCTGATCGTTCCAGTGCAGAACCCAATGACTCCGATCGTTTCCATCCAGGGACTCAGCAAGACCTACGCCGGAGGTTTCCAGGCGCTCAAACGTGTGGATCTGGACATCCAGCGCGGTGAGATCTTTGCATTGCTCGGCCCCAACGGCGCCGGCAAGACCACCTTGATCAGCATCATCTGCGGGCTGGTCAATCCAAGCACCGGCACCGTGCTGGCCGATGGCCACGACATCGTGCGCGACTACCGCGCCGCGCGTGCCAGCATCGGGCTGGTGCCGCAGGAGCTGGCCACCGATGCGTTCGAAACCGTGTGGGCCACGGTGCACTTCAGCCGCGGCCTGTTCGGCAAGCCGGCCAACCCGCAATATCTGGAGTCGGTGCTGCGCCAGCTGTCGTTGTGGGACAAGCGCAACAGCAAGATCTCCACCCTGTCCGGCGGCATGAAGCGGCGCGTGCTGATCGCCAAGGCGCTGGCGCACGAGCCACGCATCCTGTTCCTGGACGAACCCACCGCCGGCGTGGACGTGGAACTGCGCCACGACATGTGGCAGATGGTGCGGCGGCTGCGCGAGCAGGGCACCACGGTGATCCTGACCACCCATTACATCGAAGAAGCCGAAGACATGGCCGACCGGGTCGGTGTCATCAACCGCGGCGAATTGGTGCTGGTGGAAGACAAGCACACGCTGATGCGCAAGCTCGGCAAGAAGCAGCTCAGCTTGAGCCTGCAGGCGCCGCTGCAGGTGATTCCCGCACCGCTTGCCGACCTGCCGCTGGAACTGTCCGCCGATGGCAGCAGCCTGATCTACACCTTCGACACTCAGGCCGAGCAGACCGGCATCGGTGCGCTGCTGCGCCGGCTCAACGAGCAGGGCATCGACTTCAAGGACCTGCATTCCAGCGAGAGTTCGCTGGAAGAGATCTTCGTCAACCTGGTGCATGGCGCACGCAACGCGGAGGTGCGCGCATGAACCTGCATGCGATCGGTGCGATCTACCGCTTCGAAATGGCGCGCGCGTTCCGCACGCTCACCCAGTCGATTGCCTCGCCGGTGTTGTCGACCTCGTTGTATTTCGTGGTATTCGGTGCGGCGATCGGCTCGCGCATGGGCGCTATCGACGGCATCAGCTACGGCGCCTTCATCATCCCCGGGCTGGTGATGCTGTCGCTGCTCAACGAAAGCATCTCCAACGCCTCGTTCGGCATCTACATGCCGCGCTGGGCCGGCACCATCTACGAGGTGTTGTCCGCACCGGTGGCGTGGTGGGAGATCGTGATCGGCTATGTGGGCGCGGCGGCGACCAAGTCGGTGATGCTGGGCTTGCTGATCCTGCTCACTGCGCGGCTGTTCGTGCCTTACGAGATCGCGCACCCGGTGTGGATGCTGGGCTTTCTGGTGCTCACCGCGCTGACCTTCAGCCTGTTCGGTTTCATCATCGGCATCTGGGCCGACGGCTTCGAAAAATTGCAGGTGATCCCGTTGATGGTGGTGACGCCGCTGACCTTCCTGGGCGGCAGCTTCTACTCGATCAACATGCTGCCGCCGATCTGGCAGAAGGTCACCTTGTTCAACCCGGTGGTCTACCTGATCAGCGGGTTCCGCTGGAGCTTCTACGGCAAGGCAGACGTGCACATCGCGGTGAGTACCGGCATGACCTTCCTGTTCCTGCTGGTGTGCCTGGGCGTGGTCGCGGCGATCTTCCGCAGTGGGTATCGGCTCAAGGCGTGAGGCGTGAGTGCAGTGGTTTTGTCGGCCGCATTTTGATGGATGCCGTCGGAAGTCCGGGTCAAACGCGTCGGAAGTCCGGATCAAACGCTGAGTGGGTCGAGGGCGCGGTGCCCTCACCAGAACGTCTGCTGGCTGGTTCGTTGAAAGCCATGCACACCGGCCATTGGATGCCGACGGAAGTTCAGGTCAAACGCGTCGGAAGTCCAGACCAAACGCTGAGTGGGTCGAGGGCACCGCACCAGAACGTCTGCTGGTTGCTTCGTTGAAAGCCATGCATACCGACCATCGTGACTGGTCCTCGCCCGCTAACCGTCGCGGGACCTGACGCGGCATGGATGCCGCGTAGCGCCGACATGGACGTGCGGACAGCGTCTCCCGCGACGGTGGGCGGGTGAGCCCTGTACCTAGTGCGCTGATTAGCCGGCCTGTCGTCGCCTGGCGTGACGTGGGTTTGTCAGCCGCGCTTACTCGGCAGCAGGCTTGGCGTCGCTCTTGGTGTCCAGGTAATAGGCCACCACCTCGCCCTTGACCTTCATGGTCATCGGATTGCCGCGGCGATCGCGCGCCTTGCCGGCCTGGACCTTGATCCAGCCTTCGCTGATCGAATACTCCTCGACGTTGTCGCGCTCGATGCCGTTGAAGCGCACGCCAACACCGCGGCTCAGGGCGTCGGCATCGTGAAACGGGCTGCGTGCATCGATGGCCAGATGATCGGGAGGGGTATCGCTCATGGGAAAGGGCGTCATGACGACCGGGATGACCGTCTTCGGCCGCACAGGATACGGGCCTGCGCGGCGATGACCAGCCCCCTGCAGGTGGCCGCGGGCGGCGTAACGGTTTGCATGGCGCGCGTCAGGCGGCACACTTCACGCTGAATCTTTCTGTGAGACCCCGCCATGCCCGACAACAGCGCCGATTACGAAGACGACGACGGCCTGCCCTCCGATCTGGAGGAGGCCGATGACGTCGACGATCATCCTGGGCGGGTCTGGAACCTGCTGGTGCTGATCAATCCCGGCGACGAAGAAACCGCGCTGGGCCAGTTCGACGCCTGGCGCGAAGCGCAGGCCGAGGCGGACGAGGACGACGAAGACGATGCCTGGCTGTGGGCGCTGAAGGACGCCATCGACTGGCGCTCGGGGTTTTACGTCGACTGGAAGGACACCGATTCGTTCATCGCTGCCATCGACGAGCTCAGTTCGCGCTGGAACCTGCGCATCGACTGGGGCGGCGACCTGGATGACGAAGACTTCGCCAACGGCCTGGGCGTACCCGACCTGATGGCGGTGGCCTTCGACCGCCTGCGCGAGCACGGGTATTCGCTGTGGAACTGGAACACCGGCGGCGACGCCTACGCCGGCTGGATCGCGCTCAGCCGCGACGACGACGCGATGCTGGCACTGACCTCGTTGATGGACGTGGAAGTGCGGCTGGGGAATGAGGCGTTCTGAGGGCTGGGATTGGGGATTCGGGAGTGGGGATTCGCAAGAGCGGTCCCCGGGGGCTGTTGCAGTGTGGGGCGCTTAGGGACGCGCGCTGTGGCGGGGAGTGGAAGCGTGGCCTGGCGCTGGGTCATGCAGGCTGTGCAGCGGCGCGACGCCTTTGGGGGGGGGGGCTAGTTGGGTGATGTGGCAAGCATGCCGAGCATCCACGAAGACCGCCACAAACGCCGCGTAGGAGCGCAGGTCACTGCAGTCTGGATGGTTGTTGCCCCGACGCGCGTGCGTGCGTGGGAAAGCCCGGCAGTCGAAGGCATCAGGCCGGAAGAACTGCCGCGTAGGAGCGCGCTCGCGTGCGATGAAGTCCTCACGGTAACGCCCCATCGCGCGCAAGCGCGCTCCTACACAAGCGTGATGTCGCTGCGGTTTGGATGGTCGTTGCCCTGATGCGCGTGCGTGCGTGGGCAAGCCGGCAATCGAAGGCCTCAGGCCGGAAGACCCGTCTCGTAGGAGCGCGCTCGCGCGCGATGAAGCTCTCCCGATAACGCCCCATCGCGCGCAAGCGCGCTCCTACACAAGCGTGATGTCACCTGCGGTCTGTGTTGTTGCTCCGACGCGCGTGCGTGCATGGGAAAGCCCGGCAGTCGAAGGCATCAGGCCGGAAGACATGCCGCGTAGGAGCGCGCTCGCGCGCGATGAAGCTCTCCCGGTAACGCCTCATCGCGCGCAAGCGCGCTCCTACACAAGCGTGATGTCACTGCGGTCTGTATGGTTCTGCTCCGACCCGCGTGCGTGCGTGCGTGGGCAAGCCTTGCAGTCGAACGCATCCAGGCCGGAAGGCCTGTTTCGTAGGAGCGCGCTCGCGCGCGATGAAGCTCTCCCGATAACGCCCATCGCGCGCAAGCGCATTCCTACACAAGCGTGATGTCGCTGCGTTCTGGATGGTTGCTGCTCCGACGCGCGTGCGTGGGCAAGCCTTGCAGTCGAAGGCATCAGGCCGGAAGACCTGCCGCGTAGGAGCGCGCTTGCGCGCGATGAAGCTCTCCCGGTAACGCCTCATCGCGCGCAAGCGCGCTCCTACACAAGCGTGACGTCATTGCGGTCTGGTACTCGGGCATGCAACTGGCGACACCCACCGATCAGGCGCAGTTACCAATCAGGCCGCAGCCACCGCTTTTACGATCCCGATTCCCAACTCCCCAATCCCCGCCTCCTCAAGGCACCTCCCCCCGGGCCTGCGCGCGCGCATTGGCGATCAGCGCCTTGAGCAGGGCGCGGTCGGTGTGGCGGGAGATGGCGATGGCGCCGAGGGAGATCGCCTCGGTGCGTAGCGGGGCGGGCACGTCGTAGTGCGCGCCGCTGAGTTTGTTCTGGAAGGCGCGGCGGGGAATGCCCAGCCGCGCCGCCATTGCATGCAGCTCGTCCAAGGTATCGCCGAGCAGGTGCGCCCAGCGCTGGTCGCGCCACAGGTGCACGGCATCGTCGACGTAGACGGCCACCGGCTGGCCTCAGGCCTTCTTGCTCTTCTTTTTCTTAGCGCCGTCGGTGGCGTCGGCGTCGTCCTGCGCGGTTTCGGCCGCGCTGTCGTCAGCATCGGCGTCCGTGGCATCGGCGTCCGCATCGGCCGCATCAGCGGCGTCATCCGCATCGGCTGCCACTGCATCGCTGTCGCTGTCGCTGTCGTCTTCGCCTTCTTCGCCTTCGCCTTCGCCAGCGTCATCGCCGTCGGCGTTTTCGAACTCGGACACCAGCGTGGTCAGGTATTCCTCGGCGGTCTTGCCTTCTTCGGCGGCCAGGTCGTCGATCATCTGCTGCAGCTGGGTCGAATATTCCAGCGAGATGGTCTTGCCTTCCTTCTCCTGCAGGTTGGCCAGGTGCTTGAGCATGGCCAGCATCGGGACCGGGTTGTCGGCGCTGCCCATGGTCTGGCCGCCGATCGACAGCATCCACTCGCTGCCGCCCTGCAAACCGATCGCGGCGACGACGCGGCCGTCGGCATCCTGCAGCACGGCGTGGTTGGTGACCTGGGGCGCCTGGCCCAGACGGACGATCGGGCGCTTGGGTTGCTGCTTCTTGCGCTTGTCGCGCTTGGCCTTGGAATTGCGGGACATGGTGTTCTCGACGCTGGAAATGGCCGGCCATTCTAGGCGCTTGTGCGCGCCACGGCTCGGACGGGCCCTGTGGTCCGCGCGGGGACGCTCCCGATCAGCGCGCCAGGCGGTGCGAAAGCCCACCCGCCAGCGACGCCTGGCGCGTCAGTTCGGCTGTGCCGACTCGCTGGTGGCCACCCGTGGCGCGGCGATGGCCGCTTCGGCTGCCTTGGCGAGCGCGGCCGCCGAGGCCACCTGCGCGCTGGACGACACCCGCGGCGGCGCTGGCTTGGTGCCGGCCGCAGCAGGCGCAGGCACCGGCGTTGCGGTGCCGGCAGCGGCCGGTGCAGGTGCCATTGTGCTGCTTCCGGCCGCTGCAGGTGTGCCCACCGTGGCGGTCCCGGTGGCGGCAGCGCCGCTCAGGTCCGGCACATGGGTGTCGGCATCGGGAATGGGCTTGCCCAGTGCCACGCCCTGGTCACTGCCGGCCAGGGCCGCCTGCTCGGCGTCCTGGGTCATCACCACGATGCTGATGCGGCGGTTGATCGGGTTCTGCGGGTTGGTCTTGTCGAACAGCACCGACGAGGACAGCCCCACCACGCGGGTCACCTTGGCATCGGCCATGCCACCGCCCACCAGCGCGCGGCGGGCGGCGTTGGCGCGGTCGGCGCTGAGTTCCCAGTTGGTGTAACCGGCATCGCTGCTGTAGGCGGTGGTGTCGGTGTGGCCGGTGATGCTGATGTGGTTGGGCACCTGATTGATGAAGCTGGAGAGCTCGCGCAGGATGTCCACCGTGTAGGGCTTGAGCTGGTCGCGGCCGATGTCGAACATCGGGCGGTTCTGCTTGTCCACGATCTGGATGCGCAGGCCGTCGGGCGTGAGGTCGAGCAGCAACTGGTCCTTGAACGGCTCCAGCGCCTGGCTCTTGTCGATGGCTTCCTTCAGGTCCTGCATCAGCGCTTCCAGGCGCTTCTTGTCCTTGGCGCGGCTATCCACGTCGGTATCGGCGGCGTTGTCGCGCTTGCGGCCCATTTCGTCCTTCTGCCCCTTGGCCATGTCGGCGGTGCCGCCGAGCTTGATCATCGAGGTGCTGGCGCCGCCGGGCCCGTTCATGCCGGGCGAGGGCGCCGGCGATTTGCCGGACAGCGGGCTGGGATTGCGGAAATATTCGGAGATCGCCGCGCGCTGTTCCTTGGTGGTGGCCGCCATCAGCCACAGCACCAGGAAGAAGGCCATCATCGCGGTCACAAAGTCGGCGAACGCCACCTTCCAGGCGCCGCCATGGTGGCCGCCGCCCTGGACCTTCTTGACCCGTCGGATGATGACGGTGGATTTGCCCTCGGCCATGACCGCGGCCCTACTTGATCGTCTTCAGGTGCGTTTCGAAATCACCGAAGCTCGGGCGCACGTTGGAGGGCAGGGTCTTGCGCGCGAATTCCAGCGCAATCTTCGGGTTGTAGCCACGCAGGCAGGCCAGCAGCGCGGTCTTGACCGCTTCGTAGATGCGCCCGTCCTGCTCGGCGCGCGCTTCCATCGCCGCCGACAACGGCGACACGAAGCCATACGCCAGCAGGATGCCAAGGAAGGTGCCGACCAGTGCAGCGCCGACGTGGTGGCCGATCTCTTCGATCGGCCCGCCAATCGAGCCCATGGTGATCACGATGCCGAGTACCGCCGCCACGATGCCGAAGCCGGGCAGGCCATCGGACACCTTGCTCAGCGCATGCGCCGGTGCCAGGGCTTCGTGGTGATGCTTTTCCAGTTCCAGCTCGAGCAGCGGCTCCAGCTCGTGCGGCTCGATGTTGCTGCCGATCATCAGGCGCAGGCAGTCGGTGATGAAGTCCAGCAGATGGTGATCGGCCAGCACCTTGGGATAGGTGCCGAAGATGGTGCTGTCCTGCGGCTTTTCGACATGGTCTTCCAGGGCCATGAAGCCGTCGCGGCGGGCCTTGTTCAACAACTCGTAAATCAGGCTCAGGGTGTCCTTGTAGTCGTCGGACTTGTACTGCGGGCCCTTGAACACGCCCATGACGCCGGTCAACGTTTCCTTGACGATCTTGCCTGGCGTGCTCACCAGGAACGCGCCCAGCGCCGCGCCGCCGATGATCATCAGCTCGTACGGTTGCCACAATGCGCCCAGCTTTCCGTGCGACAGCACATAGCCGCCGAGGACACTGACGATGACGACGATGAAGCCGATGATGATGAGCATGGCGCAGCCGGGAGCAAGCTAGGGTTGCTGTTTGTTTCGGCCCGGGCGGCGGATTCTTGAAGCGCGTGACGTGAAGATGTGCGCTGCGACTGAACGCATTAGCCCCTGCATCAGCCCACGCCGCTCGCGTCCGCCTGCGTGCATTTGACGGCCTCGCCGCCCGCCAGCGTTAGCGTTGCCTCGCCCGCGTGCGCCCAGAAGGCGTTGCCGTGGATGTCCGCGTAGCGGGCGCCAGTCGGGGCGTCGGCATGCGTGAGCAGTAGGGTGCGGCCGTTCACGTTCAGCTGCACGGCCTGGGTCGCCGCATCCGTATGCACGCCCACCACCTGCTCGCCGCAGCGCCACTGCGCAGTGGCCGATGGAGCGGGAGTTGGCGCGGTTGGGGAGACGCCCGCCGGGCGGGGCGGCGGGCCGCCCACGCTGGCGTCGATGATGGCCGGCGTGCTGCCGGCCGCTGGTGAGTCGGCTGCGGCAGGCGGGCGATCGTTGCCGTTGCAGCTTGTCAGGGCCAGGGCCAGGGCGAGCAGGCTGGCCAGGCGTAGCGGGGAGACCGGGTGCATGTGACGCCTCCTGTCGGATCAGGGTGCCGCAGCGCCGGTTGACGCTGCGGGACTGTCAGGACCGGTGCGCCGCCGCGCGCATCAGGCCGGTTGGGTGTCGGCGCCTGCACGCTGCAGCGGATTGGGCAGCGGCTGGCCGTCTTCGGTGAACGCCAGCGAGACCGAATTGAGGCAGTGGCGCTCGCCGGTGGGCGGCGGACCGTCGGGAAACACGTGGCCCAGGTGGCTGTCGCAGCGCGCGCAGACGATTTCGGTGCGGATCATGCCGTAACCGGTATCGCGGATCTCGCGCACATGCGCCGGGTCGTAGGGCGCAAAGAAGCTGGGCCAACCGGTGCCGGAATCGAACTTGGCATTGGAGCGGAACAGCGGCAGCCCGCACAGGCGGCAGGTGTAGACCCCGTCGAGCTTGTTGTCCAGGAACACACCGCAGAACGGGGCCTCGGTGCCGTGGTGCAACAGCACGCGCTGCTCCTCGTCGCTGAGCCCGGCAATCAGGGCATCGCGCTGGGCGGGGGAGGGCGGGGTGAGGTCGAACTGGCTCATGGGGCTCTCGCATGCGCTCGCTGGCGGGGTGCCGGCGCCTGCCCCTGTGATGTGGGCAGTGCGCGCTGGGTTCAACCGCTGGCGCGAAGCCGACCGGCGCGCTGGTCGTCACTGGAGGAACGCAATGAATGCTGTGCGGCCGTGTCGGTACCGATGCCCGGAGATCCTGCGGGGGAGGAGCGCTGCGTTTTCGCATGGCGCCGACGTCGCCGAAGCGTTCAGGGCCCGGCGGGGTCCGTGTATTGCCGCCGCGTGCCGGCGGCCCCATTGATTGCCTATCTCTCATGCAACGTGGTGCCCGACATGACGATCTCATCCTCAACGCGCGGCCTGGTGCTGTGTGGCCTGCTGGCTGCCGCCGGCACGGTACTGGCGCAGTCGGCCACCACCACCCGCTCGTCCAACACCCTGCAGCCCATCACCACGCCCACGCCGGTGCAGCCCACGGTCGCGCCGCCGCGCCCGGTACAGCCAACCCCCACGATGACGCCGGTGCCGTCGCAGTTGGGCCAGCGCCCCAACGCCCCGACCATCCCGACCCGCGGACCGGCACAGACGCCGGTGGCCCCGGCCGGCAGCCAGGTGCCGGCCAGCACGCCGATGGTCTACGACCGCAACGGGCGTTTGCTGCAAGGCATGCAGCCGGCCGGCCCCAACCGCGTGCTGGACACCAAGACCGGCCGCTACTACGACGCATTACCAGCCGGCGACGGCATGCGCGTGGTGCGCTGAGAGCGCTGTGCGGGCCGCCGCGTGCTGAAGCACGCGGCGGCGGTGTGGCCATGAAGTTCGCAGCTCGCAGTGCTTTTAGCGGCGAACTTGTTTAGCGGCGAACTTGCGCAAAGCTGCGCAAAACTCAATGGCGATTCGGCAGGTGGAAGGCAGTCTCGGCAGGTTTGCGGCAACCGACCAACGTCCGCCAGCTTCGACTACGCCGGTAGTTCCACTTCGCCATCAGTCGGCCAGAAGCCCTTAGTCACACCATCCCGTCAAGCATTGCGACCCCGCGGGGCATCTGCGCAACTCGGCCGCTAACCCGCTAACCCGCTAACCCGCTAACCCGCTAACCCGCTAACCGGACCGGTCACGGTCAACCGCGAATCCCGATTCCCCAATCCCGATTCCCGACTTCCATTCCTACCCCTCAATCGGCAACGCCAGCGTCTCCTTCACCTCTTCCATTACGATATAGCTCTTGGATTCGCGCACGTGCGGCAGGGTCAGCAAGGTGCTGCCTAGCAACTTGCGGTACGAGGCCATCTCGCTGATGCGGGCCTTGAGCAGGTAATCGAAATCCCCCGAGACCAGATGGCACTCCAGCACGTTGGGCAGCTTGAGCGCGGCGCGGCGAAATTCTTCGAAGATGTCGCCGGATTTGTAGGCCAGGCTGATCTCCACGAACACCAGCAGGCTGGCCTTGAGGTAGTGCGGATCCAAGCGCGCGTAATAGCCGGTGATGGCGCCATCGCGCTCCAGCCGGCGCACGCGCTCGGTGCAGGGCGTAGTGGACAAACCCACCCGTTCGCCCAGTTCGGTAAAGGAAATCCGGCCCTCCTGCTGCAGGATGCGCAGGAGCTTGCGGTCGATCTTGTCCAGCTCACGCGCGCGGGTGGCCATGGGGTCTGTGTCCAGGCGGATTTGACAGGAAGTTTCGCTGCGAAGCAGTACTGATTCCAGAAATAGCACTGCCTGGCTCGCAATATACTGCGTCTAAACGTCTCCCTCGGCACCTGGTTCTGGGGGAATGCTCTCTTTGAGGAGAACGACATGCGGGTGCTCATTCTCGGTAGCGGCGTCATCGGCACCACCACCGCCTGGTATCTGGCGCAGTCCGGCTGCGAGGTCACCGTGGTGGACCGGCAACCGGCTTCCGGGCTGGAAACCAGCTACGCCAATGCCGGCCAGCTCTCCTTCGGCTACACCTCGCCGTGGGCCGCCCCCGGCGTGCCGGGCAAGGCGGTGAAGTGGCTGTTCGAACAGCATGCCCCGCTGTCGATCCGGCCCACCCGCGATCTGCGCCAGCTGGCCTGGCTCAGCCAGATGCTGCGTAACTGCACCGCCGAGCGCTACGCGGTGAACAAGGCGCGCATGGTGCGTTTGTCCGATTACAGCCGTGACTGTCTCAATGCGCTGCGTGCCAGCACCGGGCTGGAATTCGAAGGCCGTCAACTCGGCACCACCCAGCTGTTCCGTACCCAGCAGCAGCTGGACGCAGCCGCGCAGGACATCGAGGTGCTGGCGCAGTACGGCGTGCCCTACGAGCTGCTGTCCCCGGCGCAGATTGCCCAGTACGAGCCTGGCCTGGCCGGCGGTGGCGCGCAGATGGCCGGCGCTTTGCACCTGCCCGAAGACCAGACCGGCGACTGCCGGCTGTTCACCCAGCGCCTGGCCGACCTGGCCACGCAGGCCGGCGTGCAATTCCGCTATGGGCAGCAGATCGAGCGCCTGGAGCATGCCGGCGGCGAAATCACCGGCGTGCAGATCGACGGCCGCCTGGTCACCGCCGACCGCTATGTGCTGGCACTGGGCAGCTACTCGGCCGATCTGCTGCTGTCGCTGGGCCTGCATCTGCCGGTGTACCCGCTCAAGGGCTATTCGCTGACCATCCCGATCGTGGACGCGCAACGCGCGCCAACTTCCACGGTGCTGGACGAGAGCTACAAGATCGCGCTGACCCGCTTCGATGAGCGCATCCGCGTCGGGGGCATGGCCGAGGTGGCCGGCTTCGACCTGTCGTTGAATCCGCGCCGCCGCGCCACCCTGGAAATGGTGGTCAACGACCTGTTCCCCGGTGCTGGCGATCTGGCCCAGGCCGAGTTCTGGACCGGCCTGCGCCCGGCCACGCCGGACGGCACCCCGGTGGTGGGCGCCACGCCGTACGCCAACCTGTTCCTCAACACCGGCCACGGCACGCTGGGCTGGACCATGGCCTGCGGCTCCGGCCGCTACCTGGCCGACCTGATGCAGGGCCGCACGCCCGAGATCGATACCGAAGGCCTGGACGTGTTCCGTTATCTGTCCACGCGCAGCACGCGCCCGCACCGGGAGGCCGCGTAGTGCGTCCTGCGCAAGCGTTGATCGACCTGGACGCGTTGCGTCACAACTACCGCCTGGCCCGGCAACTGGGTGGCGGCAAGGCACTGGCAGTGGTCAAGGCCGACGCCTACGGCCACGGCGCGGTGCGCTGTGCGCAGGCGCTGGAACCGGAGGCCGACGGCTTTGCGGTGGCCTGCATCGAAGAAGCGCTGGAGCTGCGCCAGGCCGGCGTGCGCGCGCCGATCCTGCTGCTGGAAGGTTTTTTCGAGCATGACGAGCTGGCGCTGATTGCCGAACACGATCTATGGACGGTGGTCGCCACGCCCTGGCAGGTGCGCGCGCTGGCCGAGTTCCGCAGCCCGCGCCCTTTGCGGGTGTGGTTGAAGCTGGACAGCGGCATGCATCGGCTCGGCCTGTCGCCGGAAGATTTTCGCGCCGCATGGCTGCATTTGCGCGGCTTGCCGCAGATCGACTCGCTGGTGCTGATGACGCATCTGGCACAGGCCGACGAGCTGGAGTGCAGCCGCACCGACGAACAGGCCGTGGCGTTCGCGCTGACCTGCGGCGGCATGCGCGCGGAAACCAGCCTGCGCAATTCGCCCGGCCTGCTCGGCTGGCCAGCGCTGCGCAACGATTGGTCACGCCCGGGGCTGATGCTGTACGGCGCCAACCCGTTCCCGCAGCCGAGCGAGCTCACCGCGCAACTGCGCCCGGTGATGACGGTGCGCTCGCGCATCATCAGCGTGCGCGACCTGCCGGCCGGCGAGCCGGTTGGCTATGGCGCGCGCTTCGTTGCCGAACGGCCCACGCGCGTGGGCGTGGTGGCGATGGGCTATGCCGACGGCTACCCGCAGTTCGCGCCCAACGGCACGCCGGTGCTGGTGGATGGCAAGGTGTGCCCGCTGATCGGCCGTGTGTCGATGGACATGCTCACTGTGGATCTCACCGAGCATCCGCACGCCGATGTGGGAACGCCCGTGCAGCTGTGGGGCGACGCGCCGCAGGTGAGCACGTTGGCCGCGCAGTGCAATGTCAGTGCATACCAGCTGCTGTGTGGACTCAAGCGCGTTCCGCGTCACTACAGCACCCCTGCACACGCGTAACGCCGCTGCGCGCTAACAACACTGCTTCGCAGGCTTGAGCTGTAGGGCGTGGCGCAGTGGATGCCCAGATCAACACGAACGCAACAACGGCGCCCTGAGGCGCCGTTGTCTGTTCCAGCATGGCGTGCGTGTCGCGCTTTGCGCGTGCTGCATCAGCGCTGCGCGGTATTTCGATCACGATCGCCGCGGAACTGCTTGCGCACCCAGTCGTCGATCATCGCTTTTTCAAAGCGCATCGGGTCGGTGTCGTTCACGCGCGGGCCGCTCGTCAGGAACGCCGAATCCACCAGCTTGCGTTCGCCCTGGTCGATCACCGCGCCACTGGCATCGGTCAACGTGTATTCGAAGCTCATGCGCGGCGGGTAGATGTCCTTGACCACGCGCACGTCCTGCATGCGTGGGCCATGCCATGGCTCGTACTGGCCGGCGCGGCGGATATCGGTGATGGCCACGCTGAGGAGTTGGCCGTCCGGCAGCTGCCGCTCGGCGCTGCGCTGGAAATAGGTGGCCAGCTGCGTCACCCAATCGCCGCGCTGTGCTTCCCAGCGGTTGCCGCTGTAGCGGATATCGGAGAACTGCGCCGGGTCGGTCCAGCGCACTTGCACCGGGCCATCGCTGGACAGGGCGCGCGGGGCCTCCGGATCGGTCACGTTGCGCACCCCGGCGGTGGCCCCGGTGCTGGCAAGCAGGCCGGCGAGCAGCAGGGTCGCGCTGGACACAAGCAAACGTTTCATGGAAAGCCTCCAGAAGAGATGGCCGGCAACGCCGGGCACAGGATCAGTGTGGGGCCGCCCTGCACGCCCCGCAACGCACGCTGCGCCTGGGGCTGGCATCGCGTTGCCGCCCGGTTAATGCAGGTGGCCGCGGTGCTGACGGAGGGTTCACCAGGCCTGCGCTTCCGCTTCACGGCCCAGCCCGGAAGATCGCTGCCATGGACACCTACCCCCGCACAAAATCAGCCCCCTCGGCGCCGGCACACATGCCGTCGGACGTGCGACTGCAGTTCATCGATTGGGCAAAGCAGCACGGCCACAATCCGGCCACCGGCGCTGCCGCCTTCGTGGCCCTGCAGAGCGATCTCGACCTGGACATGGCCACCCGCAGCATGCCGTTGGAACCGGGTGCCGACGCCCGCGAAGCACTGCGCGAGCATCTGGCCGCGCTGGCGCGCCAGGTCGATGTGGCCGTGCAGTTTCCACCCGTGTACGCCTACACCTCGGCCACCGGCGCGGAGTACCGCTACTCGCTGATGCTGGTCATCGCCGAGGATTGTGTGGAGTGGACCGGGCGCGTCTGGCAGGGCCTGGACTACCAGGGAATGCTGACCGGCCGCGGCCAGGGCCCGCGCGCCAACTACACCCAGCTCGCACGCATGGCGCTGGAGCGCGAACTCGACCAGGAGCGGCCGCGTTATGTCCAGTCCTGATCTGGAACTCATCCTGCCGCAAGGAGCGCATGTCGCCGATGCGGACGACAGCTTCAGCCAGCAATGCCGCGATGAATGCGCCCGGCTCGGTCTGTCGCGGGTGCGCCTGCTGCTGCTGGACGTCGACTACGCGCGTTCGGGCCTGTGGCGCGAAGAGGCGCAGCGTTGGGTGGACGAGCAACTGCGGCGCGAAGGTGAATGGGCATTTCGCGGGCTGGTGGCCGGCATCATGCTGCTGAGCGCAGGCATCGTGGCGGTGGCCGCGCTGCTCTGGTAGCAGGGCGGCAGGTTGGGCGATCCTGCGGCGTGCGAGCGCGATGTGCACCCGCCGACGACATCGGACATGGTTTCATCCGCTCGTCATCCGCCCTGGCATCACCCGTGGACCCTGATTTGAGCACTTCAGCCCTCAGCCCCGAATCGATCGTCGCCGCATCGGCGCCCGTCGCAGAGCCGACGCTGGATTCGGGCATGTACCGCGAAATCTTCGACAACGTGGACGCCGGCTTCTGCATCATCGACATGGTGTTTGAAGGCGACCGGCCCACCGATTACATCTTCCGCGTCACCAACGAGGCATTCCAGCGCTACACCGGCCTGTCCGAGGTCGCCAATGTCTCGATGCGCAGCCTGCGCGCCGATCATGAGCAGGAATGGTTCGACCGCTACGGGCATGTGGCGCTAACCGGCAACCGCATCCACTTTGAAATGCAGGCCAAGGCGCTGAACCGCTGGTACTCGGTGGACGCGTTTCGGGTGGGGCCGCCGGAGCTCAAGCGGGTGGCCGTGCTGTTCATGGACATCACCGAGCGCAAGCGCGTGGAGCGCGAGCTGGCCGAAAGCGAGGCGCGCTTCAGCGCGCTGGCCGACGGCCTGCCGATGCCGGTCTGGGTGCTCGATGCGCAAGGTGTGGTGCGTTTCGTCAATAGCGCCTATGGCGAATTTTTCGGCGTGGATATTTCCAGCGGTACCGTGTCGGCCTGGAGCGAACTGCTGCATCCAGAAGACGTGCCGGTGTTCCAGTTTGAGTTGGCGGCCTCGCTGGAAGAACAGCGCGGCCTGCACGCGCTGGTGCGCGCGCGCCGCCACGACGGCCAGTGGCGTTGGATCGAAATGACCGCCACTCCGCGTTATTCCGCAGACGGCCGTTTCATTGGCCTGGCGGGCAGCAGCCCGGACGTGACCGAACAGCGCGAAATCGCCCTGGCGCGTGAGCAACTGCTCGAATCCGAGCGCAGTGCCCGCAACGAGGCCGAAAGCATGGCGCGGCTCAAGGACGAGTTCCTGGCCACCTTGTCGCACGAGCTGCGCACGCCGCTCACCACCATCCTGGGCTGGAGCGAGCTGCTGTTGCAGCGGGTCGAAGAGGGCCACCCGAACTACAAGGGCCTGTCGGTCATCGCCAGCAGCGCCCGCGCGCAAAAACGCCTGATCTCCGACATGCTCGACCTCAGCAGCATGCTGCTGGGCAAGGTGCAGCTGGAAGTGGAATCGCTGGATCTGGCCGAGCAGGTGCGCGAAGCCCTGGGCGCGCAGGAGCCGGTGGCCGAGGGCAAGGATCAGGTCCTGCAGCTGCATGTGCCGCCCACACCGTGTCTGGTGCTGGGCGATGCCACTCGGCTGCAGCAGGTGTTCTGGAATCTGTTGTCCAACGCGATCAAGTTCACGCCCGCGCACGGCCGCATCGATGTGACCGTGGAGCACGACGACGGCCACTTCATCGTTTCGGTGCGCGATTCCGGCGACGGCATCGCTTCGGAATTCCTGCCGCATCTGTTCGGCCGGTTCCGCCAGGCCGACGCCACCACCACCCGTCAGCACGGCGGCCTGGGCCTGGGCCTGGCCATCGTGCAGCAGCTGGTGGAAATGCATGGCGGCCAGGTCGGTGCCACCAGCGGCGGGCGCGGCAAGGGAGCCACCTTCACCGTGCGCCTGCCCGAGCATCAGCCCGACCAGGCCAAGCGGCCGCGGCTTGAGCTGCGTCGGCGGCTGATGTCCGAGCAGATCGTGGAAGCGCGCGCGCTCAATGGCCTGCGCTTGCTGGCGGTGGAAGACCAGCCGGACATGCTCGACTATCTGCGCCGCCTGCTGGAAGAGCAGGGTGCCGAAGTGGTGACCGCCGGCAGCGCCACCGATGCGTTGGCCCTGATCGACCACCGGGGCTATGCACGCTTCGATCTGATGCTCACCGACATCGGCATGCCGGGCATGGACGGCTACGGGCTGATCCGCACCGTGCGCGAGAACATGGGCCTGGATGCGACCGCATTGCCGGCGGTGGCGGTCACTGCGTTGGCACGCGACGACGATCGCCAGCGCGCGCTGGCCTCCGGCTTTCAGGAACATTTGGCCAAGCCCTACAGCGTGGCGCAGTTGGTGACCGCGGTGCGCGCCGCACGCGAACCGGCCGAATGATGCAACGCGCATGATGCGATGCGATGCGGCCGGGTTGCCGCATTGCATCGCATTTCGGCGACCAGGCAACTCGGTGTGTTTGCTGCATCGTTCACGGCCGATGGCCTAGCGTGCGGGCTCCACTTTCGGAGATCGCGCGATGCCCAAATACGCCCCCCATGTCTATACCGAACAGGCGCAGATCGCCACGCTGGAGCATTGGGTGAAGCTGCTCGACGGGCAGGAACGCGTGCGCATCGAGCTGGACGACGGCAGCATGATCGCCGGCACCGTGGCGGTGCGTCCCACCATCCAGACCTATCGCGACGAACAGGAGCGCGAAGGCAGCAATGGCCAGCTGCGCATCGACCATCTGGATGCCTCGCAGGAGCCGCAATGGATCTGGATGGATCGCATCGTGGCGGTGCATCCGATGCCGCTGGGCGCCCCGCAAGTCATGCCCTGACAGGCGGCCTTTACAGGGTGTTTACTTCTCGCAGGCGCGTCACCGGCATCATGCCCGACTGTCGCAACTGTTCAGGATTCCGCCCGCAATGAATGCTCCCGTCTTGAAGCTCGCCCGTTGGCCGCTGCCGCTGCTGACCGCCGCCGTGCTCGCCGCCTGCGGCGATACCGCCACGCTTGAGATCGCACAGGGCACCGGGCCGAATCCGCAATTGCCCGAACCGGTGAAACGGCTGATCCCCACCGTCAAGGTGGCACCGGTCAAGCGGTGGGCCGCCAACGCCAAGCCGATCGCTGCCGACGATCTGCAGGTCAATGCGTTCGCGCGTGATCTGGATCACCCGCGCTGGGTGTATGTGCTGCCCAACGGCGACGTGCTGGTGGCCGAAACCGCCGAACCGCCCAAGCCCGACGATGCCGGCGGCGGTGGCCTGCGCAAGAAAGTGCAGGGCGCGATGATGAAGAAAGCCGGCGCGGTGGTGCCCAGCGCCAACCGCATCACCTTGCTGCGCGATGCCGATGGCGACGGTGTGGCAGAAGTGCGCACGCAGTTCATCAGCGGCCTGTTTTCGCCGTTCGGCATGGCGCTGGTGGGCGATCGTTTCTACGTGGCCAATGCCGATGCGCTGGTGAGTTTTCCGTATGCGCCCGGCGACACCCACATCACCGCCAAGCCGACCTTCGTGGCCAATTTGCCGGGCGGCCTCAACCATCACTGGACCAAGTCGCTGCTGGCCAGCGCCGATGGCAGCAAGCTGTATGTGGGTGTGGGTTCCAACAGCAACGTGGCAGAGAACGGCATGGAGGCCGAGCTCAATCGCGCTGCCATCCTGGAGATCGACCCGGCCACCGGCAGCAGCCGCGTGTTCGCCAGCGGCCTGCGCAACCCGGTCGGCACCGCCTGGGAGCCGCAGAGCCAATCCTTATGGGTGGTGGTCAACGAGCGCGATGAAATCGGCAGCGATCTGGTGCCCGATTACCTCACCTCGGTGCGCGACGGCGGTTTCTACGGCTGGCCGTACAGCTACTACGGGCAGCACGTGGACGAACGCGTGGAGCCGCAAAATGCCGAGCTGGTGGCCAAGGCGATCAAGCCGGATTATGCGCTGGGCCCGCACACCGCCTCGCTGGGGCTGAGTTTCGCCAGTGGCAGCCTGTTGCCACAGCGTTTCCGCCAGGGCGCCTTCATCGGCCAGCACGGCTCGTGGAATCGCGACCCGCCCAGTGGCTACAAGGTCATCTTCGTGCCGTTTGCCAACGGCAAACCCGCCGGCAACCCGATCACGGTGCTGGATGGGTTCCTGGATGCCGAAGGCAATGCCCAGGGCCGGCCGGTCGGGGTGACGCCGGACAACAGCGGCGCGCTGCTGGTGGCGGATGATGTGGGCAACGTGATCTGGCGGGTGACACCAAAAACGCGCTGAGGCTGGCGCGGCACAAAAAAACCGGGCAGTGCCCGGTTTTTTGCTGCGCGTGCGGTGGGCCGCTAGCGCGGCGCTTCCGGAGAGGCATTGAAGCGGCGAGCGTAGTCGCGTTCTTCGCTGATCCGGGTGACTTCCTCATCGGCCATTTCCGGCGCGCCATACACCGCGTAGGCCACGCTGCCGTCGTCGCGTTCACCGACCTGATGCAGCCGGTAGCGGGGCCGCCCGGCGCCGGTGTTTTCCGGGTAATGCAGCGGTGGCGGGGTGTCATCCAGGTCCATCTCGCTGTTGTCTACAACTCCACCTACGAACAGGGCTCGCATTGCGTATCTCCAGTGTGGGCGTAATTGCAGCCTAGGTCGGTGGATGTTGCGTGCGCATCAATACCCCGTATAGGCGCCGCAACGAGCGCGGCAGGCAGCCCGCACCGGTCCCTTACAATGGGGGCCTGTTCCTGACCCGATGATCCGATGGCTGGCCCGCACGATGCTCCGCTTCAAGCCCTGTTCCTGCCGTTCGCGCAAGGGGTGCTGTCCTGGCCACAAGGCCCGGTGCTGTTCCTGCGCGCGCGCGATGGCTGGCCGCTGCGCGAGCATGCCGTGGCCGAGGCGCTGACCTGCGAACAAAGCTTCCGCCCGTTCGCCGAGGCGCTGGAGCGCAGCGGCTGGCAGGTGCGCGAGGAAACCGAGATCGAGGCCGACACCACCCGCTATGCGATGGTGCTGGTGCTGCCGCCCCGCCAGCGCGAAGAGGCCCGCGCCCTGTTTGCGCGTGCGGTGGCGCTGACCGCCCGCGGCGGCTGCGTGGTGGCCTGCCAATCCAACAACGAGGGTGCGCGCTCGGGCGAGGCCGATTTGCGCCAGCTCACCGGCCTGGCCGGCAGCCTCACCAAGCATCACTGCCGCACGTACTGGAGCGGCCCGCTGCCGGGCAGTACCGATGCGGCCTTGCAGGCGCGCTGGGCGGCACTGGATGCGCCGCGCAAGATCCTGGACGGGCGCTTCGTCAGCCGCCCGGGCGTGTTCGCCTGGGACCGCATCGACCCGGCGTCGGCGTTGCTGGTCGAGCATCTGCCAACCACCCTGGCCGGCCATGGCGCCGATCTGGGTGCCGGCTTCGGCTATCTCTCCGCCGAAGTGCTGGCGCGGTGCCCCAAGGTCACCGCACTGGATGTCTACGAAGCCGAAGCGCGTGCGCTGAACCTGGCGCGGCGCAACCTGCAAGGCAGCGCGCATCCGGCGCAGCTGCACTACCACTGGCGCGATGTCACCGCCGGGCTGGTCGCGCAATACGACTTCATTGTCAGCAACCCGCCGTTCCACACGCCCTCGCGCGCCGACCGGCCGGACATCGGGCAACGCTTCATCGCGGTGGCCGCGCAGGCGTTGCGCCCGGGCGGGCAACTGTTGCTGGTGGCCAACCGACATCTGCCCTATGAGCAGGTGCTCAACGACAGCTTCGGCCAGGTCCGCGTGGCGGCCGAGCGCGATGGCTTCAAGCTTATCGCCGCCGTGCGCGGGCGAGGAGCGCGCGCATGAAGCTGGTCAAGCACATTGCCAATCTCGGCTATGGCAGCCGCAAGCAGGTGACGCAGCTGTTCCGGCAGGGCGCCATCACCGATGCGGCCGGCGAGGTGTTGTACGCCGACGATCAGGTGGACCACGCCGCGATCCGCATCGATGGCGAGCCACTGGATCCGCCGCCCGGCTTCAGCGTGCTGCTGCACAAACCCAGCGGCTACACCTGCTCGACCAAGGACACCGGCCGGCTCATCTATGAGCTGCTGCCACCGCGCTTTCGCCTGCGTGCGCCGGTGCTGGCGCCGGTGGGGCGGCTGGACCGCGAGACCAGCGGCATGTTGCTGATGACCGACGACGGCGCGCTGCTGCACCGGATCATTTCGCCCAAATCCGCGTTGGACAAGGTCTACGACGTCACCCTGGCCGAGGACCTGCGCGGCGATGAGGCGGCCTTGTTCGCCAGCGGGACGCTGCTGCTGGAAGGCGAAACCAAGCCGCTGCTGCCGGCCGAGCTGGAGGTGCTGGGCGCGCGTCAGGCGCGGCTGACCCTGCATGAAGGCCGCTACCACCAGGTACGCCGCATGTTCGCCGCCGCCGGCAACCACGTGGTGGCGCTGCACCGCAGCCGCATCGGCGGGCTGTCGCTGGATGGGCTGGACGCCGGGCATTGGCGCCCGTTGGGGCCGGACGATCTGGAAGTGTTGTTCGGGCGCGGTGACGCCGCATGAGCGCCACCACGCCGCTGCCGTTCTGGCCGCAAGCGGTGATCTTCGACATGGATGGCCTGATGCTCGACAGCGAGCGCGCCATTACCGCCTGCCTGGCACAGGCCGCCGACGAGCATGGGCTGCAGATCGAGCCCGCATTCTGGTTGCGCATGGTCGGCACCGGTGATGCCGCGTGCCGGCGCCTGCTTGGCGAGCGCATCGGCACCACGGCCATGGAGCACGTGCTGGCGCGCTGCCAAGGCTTGTACGACGCCGCGGTCAGCGCGGGCATTGCGCATCGACCCGGCATCATTGCGCTGCTGGAGTTCCTCGGCGCGCACGGCATGCCGCGTGCGGTGGCCACCTCCACCCAGCGCCCGCTCGCGTTGCGCAAGCTGGCTGCCTCCGATCTGTTGTGGCGTTTCGATGCGGTGTGCACCGCCAGCGATGTCGCGCACCCCAAGCCGGCGCCGGATATCTACCTGCTGGCCGCGCGCACGCTGGGCGTGGACCCTGCGCAGTGCCTGGTGCTGGAAGATTCACCCACCGGCGTGCGTGCTGCACTCGCTGCGGGCATGGCCCCGATCCAGGTGCCGGACCTGCTCGCGCCCGATGCCGAGGTGCGTGCGCTCGGCCATCGCATCGTTGCCTCGTTGATGGATGCGCAAACGTTGCTGGAAGCGCGGCTGGCCTGAGATGGTACGGGTGGTGGCAATCGCGCCATGGCCTCAACGTTCGTCATCGCTGCGTAGTTGCGCGCGCGATGTTTGCTCTAGTGCAGGTGGTGATATGTCGCAGCGATTGGTTGATTCGCAATGCCTAGTCACCGCTGCGTGCGCTGCAGCGGATACGCAACCAACCTGTGTCTAGATAAAACTCGCCGCACAGACGATGCCGCCTCAGACGTACTGCATCTTGCGCGACATGCCGCCGTCGACAATGAAGTCCTGCCCGGTCACAAAGCCCGACAGCTGCGGCGCCAGCAGATATACCGCCAATTGCGCGATGTCCTCCGGCGTGCCGACGCGGCCAACCGGATGCTGGGCATGATCGCGCCGCGAGAGCTTGGGTGCGCGTCGGCGCGCCGGTGCACGCCAGGCATCGGTACTGATCCAGCCAGGGCTGATGCTGTTGACGCGCACCTGCGGGCCTTCGCTCAGCGCCAGCGCATGCGTCATCGCCACCAGGCCACCTTTGGCGGCGGCATACGCTTCGCTATGGGGTTCGGATTGCCAGGCGCGCGTGGAGGCGATGTTGACGATGGCGCCGCCATCGGCGGCCTTTGCGAGCGCGGGCAGGGCATGCTTGCTGCACAGAAACGCGCCATGCAGGCTCGAGAGCCGGCGCTGCCATTCCTGCCATTCCAGTTGCGCCAGCGCGGCGATATGCGGGTCGGGAACGCCGGCGTTGTTGACCAGGCCGTCGAGCCGCCCGAAACGTTCGAGCGCGGTGGCGACCAGGCGCGCGGCATGTGGTTCGCGCGCGGCGTCGGCACGCACGAAGGCGCTGCGGCGCGGCAGTGCCCAGTCCTGCAGGCAGGCCTTGCCCGCATCGGCATCCAGGTCGCCAATCACCACGCTGCCGCCGGCACCGAGCACGGCCTGCGCAATGCCGCGGCCAATGCCTTGCGCACCACCGGTGATGATCACCACGCGGTCCTGCAACGGTGCGGGATTCCAGTCGGAAACAGCGGGAACCAGAGCCATGGCGTGCGACTGCGTCAGCGAACGGGAATTCCACTGTAACCGTTGTGATGTCAGCGCCACAGCAAGATGCGGTGCGCTTGTGGCCGCTTCGCACACCTCGCGCATGTCATCAGCATTTCATACGAATTTCTTTTCATGGCGCGCGCCGACATGGCCGCCAGGGAGCGGTCCGGCTCCTCCCCCATCGGAAAACCTCATGACCTTTGCTCCCGTGCATCCTGCGCGTCGTCCTCGCCATGCCGTGCTGATGCTCGCCGTCACTGCCGCGCTCACCTCCGCCACCGTGCAGGCACAACAGGCCGGCGCTACGTTCACGCAGACCACCGAGCTGGATCGCGTGCAGGTATTGGGCAGCTATGCGTCCAGCCTGGAGCGTGCGCTCAACGACAAACGCTATGCGCCCAGCGTGATCGATTCGATCGAAGCCGAAGACATCGGCAAGTTGCCTGCGCAGAACGTGGCCGAAGCACTGCAACGCCTGCCGGGTGTGACGATCGAACGTGATCGCGGCGAAGGCGTGTATGTGCGCGTGCGCGGCCTGGGGCCGAATTTTCAGGTCACCACGCTCAATGGGCAGACCATGGCGGTGAACGAGAACGTGCGCAATTCCGGGCAGACCGGCCGCCAGTTCCGCTTCGACACCTTGCCGGCCGAACTGGTGTCGGGCCTGGAAGTGATCAAGAGCCCGACCGCCGCGCTGGATGAAGGCGCCATCGGCGGCGTGGTCAACGTCAAGACCTTTCGTCCGCTGCAATTGGGCAATGCAGAAACGCATCTGTCGGCCGAACTCAGCCACCCGCAGCTGGCCGATGAGAACGACCCGCGCGTGTCCGGCCTGTACAACTGGGTCAATGCCGACAAGAGCCTGGGTGTGCTGTTCGCCGCTGCCTACGCCGAGCGCAGTCTGCGCCAGGATCGTGTCAACGAAACCTACTGGGAGCACTACGCCGATGGTATCGACGGCAACGGCGATGGCATTGCCGATACCGGCGCCATCTACGCGCCCTCGGCCATCCGCCCGACACTGGAACTGGAGCAGCGCAAGCGGATCGGCGTGGCCAGCTCGATCCAGTTCGCGCCCAGCGAGGCGCTGGAATTCAACCTTGACCTGTTCTACGCGCGCCAGCAGGTGGACTACGACGAGTTCGCGATCGGCACCGGCTGGGAGCCGCGCAACATGCGCAATCTCAGCATCGCCGGCAATGCGGTCACCGCGTTCGATTACCAGAACGGCCAGGTGCAGCTCTCGCGCGAAACCTCCGGCATGACCGACGAAAACCGCAGCGTGCGTTTCAGCGGTGCCTGGCAGGGCAATGCGTGGAAGCTGCAGGGCACCGGCTTTGTGTCGCGTGCGCACAGCTGGAACGATGCACCGATCCGCCGCACCCGTCTGCGCACCGGCACCACCGTCGATCAGCGCGTGGTGTTCCCCACCGCCTCCGGCAACAATCTGCCGCAGTGGTCCTTCACCGATGGCTATGACCCGACCGATCCGGCGCAGACGCCAGGCCGCCGGCTGGAGTGGCGCATCATCGACGCGGTAGACCACGAGCGCGCGCTGCAGTTCGATGCCGACCGCATGCTGGAAGGCGGCGTGTTCAGTGCGCTCAAGCTGGGCGCCAAATACCGCACCCGCGAGCGCCGCTATGACCGCACCGACCTGGTCAACAACAGCATTGCCGGCCGGCGCTTTGATGCCAGCTATTTCTACCCCTCATTGCCGGTGAGCGACATGCTGGACGGTGGTAACGGGCAACTGCCGCGGCAGTGGCTGGCACCGAGCGAAGCGCCGTTCTGGGGTGACTGGCCGACTGCGGCGGATCTGGCCAACAGCCCCACCAGCGAAGACCTGCAAAATTCCTACCGCGTGCTCGAAGACATTAGCTCGGCGTATGCGATGCTGGAATTCTCCACGCCACTGGGCGGGCGCGATGTGCGCGGCAATGTCGGTGTCCGCGGCGTGCATACTCAACAACGCACCGAAGGCCATGCCAATCTCGACGGCGCCGCACAACCGGTGGTGTTCGAGCGCAGCTACAACGATGTGCTGCCGTCCTTGAACGTGGCCTACGACCTGCGCCCGACCATGGTGCTGCGCGGCGCCGCGGCCAAGGTGATCACCCGCCCGGATCTCACTGATCTGTCTTCCAAGCTCACCTTCAATTCCAGCGGCGAAGTGCTCACCGCCAGCGGCGGCAACCCGAACCTGGAGCCGTTCGAGGCACTGCAGTACGACCTCACCTTCGAGTGGTACACCTCGCCGTCGTCGGCGCTGGTGGCCGGCGTGTTCTACAAGGACATCAGCCGGTTCGTGCAGACCCAATTCTCCAACCTGGACTACCAGGGCCGCCGCTATCTGCTCTCGTCCAAGGTCAACGGTGGCAAAGCCAAGGTACAGGGCGTGGAGCTGGCCTGGCAGCAGGTCTTCACCGGCTTGCCGGCGCCGTTCGATGGCCTGGGCATGCAGGCCAACTACACCTGGACCGACAGCGAAGCCAACTACGTGGACGGAGACACCACCTTCCAGGATGCGTTGGAAGTTGTGGCCAAGAACAGCTACAACCTGGTCGGTTTCTACGAGAAGGGGCCGCTGTCGGTGCGGCTGAGTTACAGCTGGCGCGACGACATCGTCAACTCGGTGGGCACCGCCGATATCGCCACCAACAACACCCGCGCCTACGGCACGCTGGACGGCAATATTTCCTGGCAGATCACCCCGGCGCTGGCCGTGTTCGCCAATGCCATCAACCTGACCGGTGAGGTGCAGAACATGTATGTCGGCGACCACCTGTTCTCCGGCTATACCGACTACGGGCGCACCTACTCGCTCGGCCTGCGGGCGAACTTCTGATGCGCACGCTGCAGACCCTCGCGGCGGCCGTGTGCCTGTTGCTGAGCAGCGCGGCGCCGGCGGCGCAGGTGGAGGTTGATACCGCGCCGCCGGCTGCCACAGACCAGGACGCCGCGCCACGCCAGTGGCTGGCCGGCGACCATCATGTGCATAGCGAATGGAGCGTGACCTGGGACCGGTCCACGACGCCGCCCACGCCGATCCGCGGCGGTGATTCGCCGTACACGCGCAGCCGCAATGCGCAGCAGGCCGCCGCCAACGGGCTTGCGTGGATGGTGCATACCGATCATGGCGGCCCGGGCCATTCGCGGGTGACCCGCACCCAGGCCTGGCCAGCGCTGCAGCAGGCCAGGCGCGCGGTGCCGGCGCTGATCCAGTTCCATGGGATGGAATTCGATGTGCCGGCGGCCGAGCATGCGTCGCTGATCATCGCACCGGGTGCCGACGAGCAAGCGCAGCTGGAGCGGCTGGAGCGCGACTACAACCGCGCCGAACTGCTGGACGGCAGCCTCCGCGATACCGAGCCGGCGATGCTGGCGGCGCTGCACGCCATGCAGGCGATGCAGCCGCAGCCGCTGCTGATCGTCAACCATCCTTCGCGCACAGCAACAGCGCCCGGGGTCTGGGGCAAGGTCACTCCGGCGGAGTTGCGTGCATGGCAGGACGCTGCGCCGCAGGTGGTGATCGGCATGGAAGGCGCACCCGGGCACCAGGCCGACACCGCGCATCGTGGGCTGTATCGCAATGCCGGCGCGCCGACGTTGGGGGGCTTCGACCAGATGACCGCACAGGTGGGCGGCGTGTGGGACAGCCTGCTGGCCGAAGGCCGCCATTTCTGGATCACCGCCACCTCCGATTCGCACCGCAACTGGCGTGATGGCGGGGCGGAATTCGACCCGGGCGAATACAGCAAGACCTATGTGTGGGCGCACCGCGATCCGGCCGACATCCTGCGCGCGTTGCGGGCCGGGCAGAGTTTTGCGGTGACCGGCGATCTGATCGATGCACTGGAGCTGCGTGTGGAGTCGGTTGCGGCCGATGGCCGCGCCCGCGCGCACGCCGGGATGGGCGGCACGCTGCAGGCTGTGGCAGGCACGACGCTGCAAGTGCGCGTGCGCATGCACGAACCGCAGCAGCCCAACCGCCACGGCCAGCGTCCGCAGGTGGCGCAGCTGGAGGTCATCACCGGTGGCACGCAGCGTGGCGGCGGTGTGCGCACGCAGGTGCATCGCATTGCGCGCGCGGCGTTGCTGTCGCAGGACGGTTGGCTGAGCGCGCAGGTGGACGTGCCGGAGTTGGCCGGTGGTGGCTTCGTGCGCGTGCGCGGCAGCAACACGGACGAACCCACCCCGCAGCCAGATGGCGCCGGCGAAGATCCCTGGCAGGATCTGTGGTTCTATTCCAACCCGGTGTTCGTCACGCCGGCGCGGTGAGCTGCGGCGCGTGGCGATCTGGCCCTTGCGGGCGCGCAGCTGTGACCAGGCGTGATCGGCGCGTGTCAGCACGCGGACGTGAGGCCCACGCCGCCCGCATGCAGGCGACGTGGTAATGCGCGGTGCCTCAATGCGCGGCGCCGTGCAACACCCGCTCCCAGCCATCGCGGCCGAGGCGTTCGAGCGTTTCGATATTGCGCTCCACGATCACATCCGGGTCCGGGAAGGCGGCCACCGCGCGTTCCACGCTGTCTTCGCGCAACAGGTGCAGGGTGGGGAAGGGCGAGCGGTTGGTGAAGTTGGCCACGTCATCGGCTGCGGCGCCGGCAAACTGATAGTCCGGATGAAAACTGGCCACCTGCAGCACGCCCTGCAGATCCAGCGCCTCCACCGCCGCGTCGGCATTGTCGAGGAAGTCGTTGTAGTCCAGGAAATCGGTGAGCACGTCCGGGTGCACGATCAGCGTGGTGTCGATCTGCTCGGCCGGCGTGTCGCGCAGCAGCACCAGTTCCTCGGCCAGCTGTTCCAGCAGCGCCTCGGGCGTGCTCGCATCGCTGAGCACCAGCCGCACCTGTTCCTTGACGTAGACCGCCTTGGCGAACGGGCACAGGTTCAGGCCGATCACCGCGCGCTCGATCCACTGGCGGGTGGCGATCAGGGGATCGGTGGGGTCGAGTGTGGAGGTCATCGTGGCGGCAGCAGCGTGATGGCGCGCCAGTGTATGCGATCGGGCTTTGGGCACGCGCTGCGGGCGCGGATGACGGTTCGCTCTGCTGTTGCCAGCGGAGCGGGCGACGGCCATGGCGCGCCAGCCGCCCACTCACCATCGATGCGTCAGTCAGGCACTCAACGCCGCATCAATCGCGGAAATTGTCGAACTGCAGCGGCAGCTCGAAGTCGGCCTTCTTCAATACTGCGATCGCGTCCTGCAGGTCGTCGCGCTTCTTGCCGGTGACGCGCAGCTTGTCGCCGTTGATCTGCGCTTCGACCTTGAGCTTGGCTTCCTTCAACTTGGCCACCAGCTGCTTGGCCTGCTTCTGCTCGATGCCCTGCTTGACGGTGACCTTCTGCCGCGCACCGGCCAGGTTGGTCTCCACATCGCCAAACTCCAGGCAGCGCACATCGATGCCACGGGCCAGCAGGCGCGCGCGCAGGATGTCGGTCATCTGCTTGACCTGGAAATCGCTGGGCGCGGACTGGTTGATCACCTTGCCGTCTTCCAGTTCGAACTTGGCTTCCACGCCCTTGAAGTCGAAGCGGGTGTCCAGCTCGCGGTTGGCCTGATCCACCGCATTGGTCAGTTCGTGCTTGTCGACTTCGGAAATCACGTCGAAGGACGGCATGGCAATTCCTCTTCAAAAGATCGGCAGCCAGTTTAAGACCCACCCGCATGCGATGACAGGGGCAGCGGTGGCGCGTGCACCGGTTGCGGCTGGCAGGGATGGGCGTGCGCGCGAATGCCAAGCACGTACATCGACGATGCAGCCCGCGCACCTGCACGCGATTACGCGCGCCCAGACCCTGCGCGACGCCGGGCAGCGCAGGCGCTGCATGCACCGCAGCGGTCGCGAACCACCGTCTGCCCCGGCGATAATGCCGCATGTCTTTGACCGCGCCCGCTCCCCGCTCCCCGTTGCCTGCCATCGCCTGGATGGTGGCGGCAGTGGCGTGCTTTTCGCTGATGGATGCCGGCATGAAGCTGTTGTCGGCCAGCTACCCGCCCTTGCAGGTGACCTTGTTGCGTGGCGCGGCGTCGTTGCCGTTCGTGCTGGTGTGGGTGTTCGCCACCGCCGGGCCACGCGCCATCATCCCGGTGCGCTGGGGCCTGCATCTGCTGCGCGGGGTGCTGGGCATGGTGATGATCGGCTGCTTCGTCTACGGGCTGAAGCGCATGCCGCTGTCCACCGCCTACACGCTGTATTTCGTCGCGCCGTTGCTGGTGGCCGCGCTATCGGTGCCGCTGCTGGGCGAACACGTCGGGCCGCGGCGCTGGACGGCCATTGCCATCGGCCTGGTCGGCGTGATCGTGGTGCTGCGGCCGGGCGTGAACGGGCTGATCTCCTTGCCCGGCCTGATGGTGCTGCTGGCGGCCACCGCCTATGCCATCGCCGCGATCACCGTGAGCTTGTTGACCCGTACCGACACCCCGCAGGCGATGGTGGTGTGGTTCCTGCTGTTCATGGCGATCGGCGCCGGCCTGCTGGCCGTCCCGGATTGGGTGCCGTTGCGCGCCGAGCACGCCTGGCTGATCGCCGGCATGGGCCTGGCCGGGGCGTTGGGGCAGGTGGCGCTGACCCAGGCCTTCATGCGGGGCGAGGCCTCGATGATCGCCCCGCTCGAATACACCGGGCTGGTCTGGGTGATCGGCTGGGACTGGCTGCTGTGGCAGACCCTGCCCGACGCGTGGACCTGGACCGGCGCCGGCATCATCGTCGCCAGCGGCCTGTATTTGTTGCGCCGGGAGCGGATCCGGCAGGCCGACAGGCCGCCGCCGTTGGATAGGCCGTGATTGGGGATTCGGGATTCGGCATTCGGGATTCGGCATTCGGGACTGGCAACAGCAGGACTGCCGTTGTCCTTGCGATTCCCCAATCCCCAATCCCGACTCCCGGTTGTGAACATTGACTGGTAGGCTTCACGACCCCCCAATCGGTCCCGCGCGGTGATCCAGTTCCAGCGCCTGCACAAGTCCTACACCGTCGACGGTCGCCAGATCGTGGCGCTGCATCCGCTCGACCTGCGGATCGGCCCCGGTGAGGTGTTCGGCATCATCGGCCATTCCGGCGCCGGCAAGTCCACGCTGATCCGGCTGATCAACCGGCTGGAAGAGCCCACCGGCGGGCGCCTGTTGATTGGCGACGAAGACGTCACCGCGCTGAACAGCACCGGCTTGCGCGCGCTGCGGCGCCGGGTCGGGATGATCTTCCAGCACTTCAACCTGCTGTCTTCGCGCACGGTAGCCGGCAACGTGGCGTTCCCGCTGGAGCTGGCCGGCACGCCGCGCGCAGAGATCGATGCGCGCGTGGCCGAACTGCTGGCGCGGGTGGGCCTGGAGCAGCACGCCACCAAGTACCCGGCGCAGCTGTCCGGTGGGCAGAAGCAGCGCGTGGGTATTGCGCGGGCGCTGGCCACCCGCCCGCAGATCCTGTTGTGCGACGAAGCCACCAGCGCGCTGGACCCGCAGACCACGGCCTCGGTGCTGCAGCTGCTGGCGCAGATCAACCGCGAGCTGGGCCTGACCATCGTGCTGATCACTCACGAGATGGAGGTGATCCGCCGCGTCTGCGACCGCGTTGCGGTGCTGGACGCCGGCAAGCTGGTCGAAACCGGCCCGGTGACGGAGGTGTTCCTGCATCCGCAGCACCCCACCACCCGGCGCTTCGTGTCCGAAGCCGAGCATGTGGACGAAGCCGAGCTGCACCGCGATTTCGAAGCGGTGGGCGGGCGCATCGTGCGGCTGACCTTCCTGGGCAACGGCACCTACGAGCCGGTCCTGGGCCGCATCGCCCGCGAAACCGGTGTGGACTACAACATCCTGTCCGGGCGCGTGGACCGCATCAAGGACACGCCCTACGGGCAGCTCACCGTTGCCCTGACCGGTGGCGACCAGAACGCGGCACGTGCCGGGTTCGTGGCCGCCGGTGTGCATGTCGAGGACCTGCGCGTATGAACCTGCTGCCGATCGCCGCCGCGCCCGGCTTCTTCCGGAATCTCGATGCCGCCAAGTGGGGTGACATCGGCCAGGCCACGCTGGACACCTTGCTGATGCTGGCCGGCGCGCTGCCGTTGACCTTGCTGATCGGGCTGCCGCTGGGCGTGGCGCTGTTCCTGTGCGGGGCGCCGCAACTGCGCCGCCGGCCGGTGCTGTACGGCGCGCTGGCCGCGGTGATCAACCTGCTGCGCTCGGTGCCCTTCATCATCCTGATGATCGCGATGATCCCGCTCACGCTGATGCTGATGGGCACCTCGCTGGGCGTGCGCGGCGCGATCCTGCCGTTGGTGGTGGGCGCCGCGCCGTTCTATGCGCGGCTGGTGGAAACCGCCCTGCGCGAAGTGGACCGCGGCATCATCGAGGCCAGCCAGGCAATGGGCGCGACCACCCGCCAACTGGTCTGGCGCGTGCTGCTGCCCGAAGCGCGGCCCGGCCTGATCGCTGGCGCCACCGTCACCACCATCGCGCTGATCGGCTTCACCGCCATGGGCGGCGCAATCGGCTCCGGCGGCCTGGGTGATGTGGCCTACCGCGAAGGCTATCTGCGCTCGCATTCGGATGTCGCGCTGATCACCGTCATCGCGCTGCTGGTGCTGGTGCAGTTGCTGCAGATGCTCGGCGACCGCCTGGTGGCGCGTTACAGCCGCCGTTGAAGTACATGGCCTGCGGGGCGGTGGCCGATGCCCTCGGGGCCATCGCTGGCCCGCACGGGGCAGCGTGCGCCACCGCAGCCAGTGGGCGCGTGCGCTGCCGCAGTCCGGCAGGCCCGCGCCTGCATCGCCCCGGCGCGGGCGGTCTGCTAGGTTTGTCGTCTGCGGCGGCGCCGCGGTCCTCCTCCTCCCACGGATCCCTACATGAGCACATTTGCGTTTCGTTCCCTTCTGGCTGCCGCCACGCTGGCGCTGGCGTCCTGCGGCGGCGGTGGCAGCAGTGGCGGTGACACCCTCACCGTGGCCGCCACCGCGGTCCCGCATGCCGAAATCCTGGAAGTGGTCGAACCGCTGCTGGCCAAGGACGGCGTGAAGCTGGACGTGCGCGTGTTCAACGACTATGTGCAGCCCAATGACCAGGTCGTGCAGAAGCAGATCGACGTCAACTACTTCCAGACCGAGCCCTACCTGGACGCCTACAACCGCGACCGCAAGAGCCAGCTGGTGACCGTGGTGGGCGTGCATATCGAACCGTTCGGCGCGTACTCGCGGCGCTTCAAGTCGCTGGCCGACCTGCCCAGCGGCGCGGACGTGGTCATTCCCAACGACCCGAGCAACAACAGCCGCGCGCTGATCCTGCTCGACAAGGCCGGCGTGATCAAACTCAAGGATCCCAGCAACGCGTTGTCGTCGCAGCGCGACATCGTGGACAACCCCAAGCAGCTGAAATTCCGCGAGCTCGATTCGGCGATGCTGCCGCGCGTGCTGGACCAGGTGGATCTGGCCCTGATCAACACCAATTACGCGCTCGACGCCGGGCTCAATCCCACCCGCGATGCTCTGGCGATCGAAAGCAAGGACTCGCCGTACGTGAACTTCCTGGTCGCACGCGCCGACAACAAGGACGATCCGCGCGTGCAGAAGCTCGCCAAGGCACTGACCAGCCCGGAAGTGAAGGCTTTCATCGAGCAGAAGTACAAGGGCGCGGTGCTGCCGGCGTTTTAAGAGCCGCCATCAAAACGGCTATGCAGTGGCCAGGCGGGTACGATTGTTACCCGTCGCGGCACATATCACTCGTGCACTGCGGTTCTGAGCGCGCCGTCCACGTACGCCTGACGTGCGCCCGCGACGTTTTGCTAACCAGTCGCCCCTGAAAAACCCCCTTCAAGCACCAAGTGTCATCGGCGACAGCGGCACGGCGCTAAAGGATGGCCATCCCATCGCCCGCATCCAGGCACGCAAAAACGCGATCCAGCGCAGCAGCCAGCGCAGGTTGTAGCCGGCGGCGCAGCCGAGTACGTGCAGCGCATCGCCTTGTGCACCTTTCAGCCTGCAGCGACGCAACCTGCAGTCGTCTTTCAGATGTCCGATCACCGGTTCCACCGCCTGCCGTCGTTTGATCCAGCGCCATTGCCGTCGCGTCAGCGTCTTGGCCTTGCCACGATGGAGCACCTGCACGCCATCGACCTCGCGCCCGCGATAGCCCAGGTCCACGATCGCCACCGTCGGTTCTACGCTCAGATCCTGCAGCAACCCGCGTGTCTGCTCCAGCTGCTCGGCCAAGGTGTCGCCGTCGTACGGGTTGCCCGGGAAGCTACGCGCACCCACGACCAATCCCTTGCAGGCGGTGACCGCAATGCCGACCTTGACGCCGAATTCGTACGCTTGACGCGCCTTGCCCTTACCGATGCATTCCACTTCCGGGGCATGCAATGCGTACAGTTTTTGTTTGTCCTTCGGACGCTGCGTGTACAGCCGTTGCGCACGTTCCAGCCAGACCGCGATGCGCTCGCGCACGCCGGGTTCCACCTGGTCCAGCTTGCGCGCGATATCGCGCAACACCCGCCCCAAGACCGTGCGTTGACGTCGCAGCACGCGCTGCATGCGCTTGAACTGGCGTGCATGCGCATAGCGGCCCGCCTTGCGGCTCAGGGCCGGACCTTGCCGTGCGTAGCTCTGCCGCAACCCGATGCCGTAACGCTTGGCCAGCAGCACCAGTTTCTTGCGTGCCACCTCCAGCAACCGACTATCGGTCGGATAGGCAATCGCCTTTTCCTGCACCGTGGTGTCCACGATCACCCGCGACAACTCGCGTGCGTCCACCGCCTGCATGGCATGTGCAGCGTTGATGGTGTGTGCCAGCAACTCTTCCATCCCCGCTTCGTCAAGCCGCTGACGCCAGCGCGTCAGCGAGCTGGCATCGCACGGCAAGCGCGTCTGGAACACGACCTCGCCAGTGAAAAACTGCCAATACGGATTTTCCAGCCAACGCTCGCACACCGCCTCATCGGACAGGTCGTAGGCGTGTTTGAGGTAGAGCAAACCGGCGATCAGCCGCACCGGCAATGCCGGCCGACCGCCACCAGCCTGGGTGGCCGGCAAGCGCGATGAAAGTGCTTGCTCCAACGCCGTCCACGGCATCCGTTGGCTCAGCTGCGCCAGCGGATGCCGCAGATCGATCTGGTTCTCCAGGCGCGAACGAAACAACTCCTCGGCAGGCATGTGCTCGGCAGCAGGACGGCGTGTATGCATGAGTGGAAATTGCCAGAAACCAGCCTTCAGCGTAGCGAAAACTGGTAGTTCTGGCACGCCACTGCAGACATCAAGGCCTTGCGGGCGTTGGGTGATTGGGGGTTTTTCAGGGGCGACTATTTACTCTGGGCCACGCTGCCTTCCGCGCGATGATCGAAGCCAAGACCCGCTGCTTTGCTCGGGGGGCAGGCCCGCTCACCGGCCACGCAAGCCGAGCGCCATCGCCTGATAAGTTAACCTGATTCCGCTACTCCAACCCAGTTAGTGGCGCCTTTACTTTCTAACGGCTGCGATCGCCAACGCGCGAATCCCAAGCCAGGTTGGTCTAAACCCATCAAAAGACACCACATCGAATGGCGGAGCCTTGTCTTTCACCTGACTGGCAAACCCGGCTTTAGATAAAAGAACGGAAGCGCCATCGTGAACCCGGGCAACCTGATCACTCACAACGATCGCCTTCTTCTTAGGATGCAAGCACTTATACAACCCGTCATGCGAAAAACCACTGGCACTATCGAATTCATCACCAAAAAATAATCGCCTACCGGAACCATCAACTAAAGTTGCATCTGATCGCGAATATAGCGACTCGATGCAAAAATTATTTGAAATGCTCGTGCCAGGCGGCGCCAAACAAAATGCGTAGACCCGCGGCCCCAATTGGATGTTCCCGCCGGGGACCAGCGACGTCTTCTTCATGAATGCCGGGCTATCGCAATCAAAAACACCTATAGTCAATTCATTAACATCAGCTTTCGCAATACGCAACAAAGTTTCCCACAACTCTGAATCACCCACATCTCCGAGGAAATTTTGAAACCTAGGGCGAACATCTAGAAAACCTCCACTTTTCCGAAGATAATCGAGCGCAGCCTCCAAATGCAGAAGGTCCGTCGGACCTTCTGCCATAATTCTAAATGAAACACCATCATTTGAAATCGGCATTAATGATGCAAGAGATGGAAAGTTTCTGCGCAACGCATCAGTAGCCAAATGATTAGCCACTTTATCAATCCATTTAAGATAGCCAAGCTTCCCTCTAATAGTGCGAAGCACATCCCCAGGCTCTTTACGAAAAAATCCAGAAGTCCAGCCAGAAATTATTTCTACTCCAGCAGCTTCGCCATACTTATCAATAACATGAAGTGAAGATCTTAGTTGATCCCTCCATCTGCTTGGCGTCGACACACCCTTATTAACCACGAGCCCAGTAACCAATTTCCTGTCGCGCCCCTCGTGAACACGAAATTTCGAAAAATTAATTTCAAAGCCATTGGAGCAAATAAGCTGCTTCAAACCAGCGCCAGGAACCCATCCATGCTCATTGACGAAATCGCAAATTTCGACTGAAACACGCTTACGGTTCGTGGAAAAGCAAATGTCATCAGCATACCTGCTGACCCCACAGCCCGCCTGCTTCGCCAGCTCAAGCAGCTGACGATCAAGTTTTCTGCAAATCAAATTGGAAATAACCGGTGACGAAGGCGCCCCTTGTGGTAGCTCACCCGCTCTTGTACACAGCTGAGCAACAGCGACCGCCACTTCATTTTCCAAAGAAAATGGAGGCGCACGCAGAAGTCCGAGAACTCGTCCAAAATTTATTGAAGGGAAAAAACTTTTCAGATCAACAAGAACGACCCACTTCTTGGATCGATGCATTTTTGCATGGTCGTAGATGCTTCGACCAGGCACATAGCCTTTCGCTATTTGACGGACAGGAACAACGCCCGCAAGGGCATGTGCAACTTTATTCTGGAGATATTTTAGCGCCTTTTTAGGCGCATGAATTTCTCGCAAACCACCATTCCGCTTTCGAATCGAGAAGGTGCTGTACTTATCCCCATCACCAAGCCGATACAGCATATATCGTAGAGCTCTATCTGATACACCCAACCAGGACGCGAGATCCTTTCGGGTCTTGAGGCCCAGCAATAACTCAGTAGATGCATAATCGGGGAGCGGGGGCATGGCTCATCAACTTAACGCTTATAGGTTACTGAGAGTGACTGACAGTTACATTTAGCGACATCATGGAACGTTGAGCGGCGATGCTCTTGACTCCACAAGTCCTTTTCTGGTCGACGAATACGACGACGAACGACATGAACCATACCCCCGTTGGCGATTATTAATCAAATATAAAAATTTTCCAAGTAAAAAAACGGCCTTGCGGCCGTTTTTTTTGGTAGCGATCAAACCCCAACAGGATTCGCCTTCTCAGGATCAATCTTGTACTGCTTGATCGCCCGGGACACATCCTTGCCCGTCATCTTGCCGTCCTTCGCCAGCGCGGCAATCGCCGCATGCGCGATGTAGTAACGGTCGACCTCGAAGAAGCGACGCAGGTTGGCACGCGTGTCCGAACGACCGAACCCATCCGTGCCAAGCACGCTGTAGGTCATCGGGACGAAGGCGCGGATCTGGTCGGCGAACAGGCGCACGTAATCCGTTGCGGCAATCGCCGGGCCCTGGCGGCCTTCCAGCAGTTGGGTGACGTACGGCTTGCGCTGTTCGGCTTCCGGGTGCAGGCGGTTCCAACGTTCGGCGTCGAAGCCGTCGCGGCGCAATTCGTTAAAGCTGGGGCAGGACCAGATGTCGGCGGTGACGCCGAAGTCCTTGTCCAGCAGCTCGGCTGCGGCAATGGCCTCACGCAGGATGGTGCCACTGCCCAGCAGCTGCACGCGCAGCTCGCCCTTCTTGGGCTTGCCGGCGTCCTTGAGCAGGTACATGCCCTTGATGATGCCTTCCTGCGCACCGTCCGGCATGCCGGGGTGTGCGTAGTTCTCGTTCATCAGGGTGATGTAGTAGTACTCGTCGATCTGGTCTTCCATCATCGCCTTCATGCCGTGCTGCATGATGACGGTGACTTCGAAACCGAAGGTCGGGTCGTAGCTACGCACATTCGGGATGGAGCCGGCGATGACCTGGCTGAAGCCGTCTTCGTGCTGCAGGCCTTCGCCATTGAGCGTGGTGCGGCCGGCAGTGCCGCCGAGCAGGAAGCCACGCGTGCGCATGTCCGCGGCCTGCCAGGCGATGTCGCCCACGCGCTGGAAGCCGAACATGGAGTAGTAGATGTAGAACGGCAGCATCGGCACGTCGGAGACCGAGTAGCTGGTGCCGGCGGCCATCCACGAGGCGATGGCGCCCGGCTCGCTGATGCCCTGCTGCAGCACCTGGCCGGTCTGGTCTTCGCGGTAGTACATCAGCTGGTCGGCATCGACCGGCTTGTACTTCTGGCCGAACGGGGCATAGATGCCGATCTGGCGGAACATGCCTTCCATGCCGAAGGTGCGCGCTTCATCGGCCACGATCGGCACGATGCGCGGGCCCAGTTCCTTGTCGCGCAGGGCGATGTTGAGGCTCTGCACAAACGACATGGTGGTGGAATAGCTGCGCTCGCCGCTGTCCTTGAGCAGGCGCTCGAACTTGTCGAGCGTGGGCGCGACAAACGACTTGCTGGCCTTGGGACGGCGCGACGGCAGGAAGCCGCCCAGCACGTTGCGGCGCTCTTTGAGGTACTGCACTTCCGGGGAGTCTTCGCCGGGGTGGTAGAACGGCACCTTGCCGTCTTCCAGCTGCGCGTCGGTGACCGGAATGTTGAAGCGGTCGCGGAAGTGCTTGACCGCTGCGTCGTCCAGCTTCTTGGTCTGGTGGGTGGGGTTGAGCGCCTCACCGGCCGAGCCCATGCCGTAGCCCTTGACGGTCTTGGCCAGGATCACGGTGGGCATGCCCTTGGTGTTCACGGCCTGGTTGTAGGCGGCGTACACCTTGTGCGGGTCGTGGCCGCCACGGTTCAGCCGCCAGATGTCGTCGTCGGACAGGCCGGCGACCATGGCCGCGGTCTCCGGGTATTTGCCGAAGAAGTTGGCGCGCGTGTAGGCGCCACCGAAGGCCTTGCAGTTCTGGTATTCGCCGTCGACGGTTTCCATCATCAGCTTGCGCAGAACGCCGTCGGTGTCCTTGGCCAGCAGGGCATCCCAGTAACCGCCCCACAGCAGCTTGATGACATTCCAGCCGCCGCCACGGAACACGCCTTCCAGTTCCTGGATGATCTTGCCGTTGCCGCGCACCGGACCGTCCAGGCGCTGCAGGTTGCAGTTGACCACGAAGATGAGGTTGTCCAGGCCTTCGCGGCCGGCCAGTGCGATGGCGCCGAGGGTTTCGGGCTCATCCGACTCGCCGTCGCCGATGAAGCACCACACCTTGCGGTCGGACTTCTCGATGAGCCCGCGGTTTTCCAGGTAGCGCATGAACTGCGCCTGGTAGATGGCGGCCAGCGGGCCCAGGCCCATCGACACGGTGGGGGTCTGCCAGAACTCGGGCATCAGCCACGGGTGCGGGTAGGACGAGATGCCCTGGCCGTCCACTTCCATGCGGAAGTTGTCCAGCTGGGCTTCGTTGATGCGGCCTTCCAGGAAGGCGCGGGCGTAGATGCCCGGCGCGCTATGGCCCTGGATGAACAGCAGGTCGCCCGGGTGCTGGTCGCTGGGCGCACGCCAGAAGTGGTTGAAGCCCACGTCGTAGAGCGTGGCGCTGGACGCGAACGAGGCAATGTGGCCGCCCAGGTCGCCCGGCTTGCGGTTGGCCCGCACGACGGTGGCCATGGCGTTCCAGCGGATGATCGAGCGGATCTTCCACTCCAGCGCGGAGTCGCCGGGGTTCTTGGCCTCGTTGGCCGGAGAGATGGTGTTGACGTACTCGGTGGTGGGCGAGAACGGCAGGTAAGCGCCGGCGCGGCGGGTCTGTTCGACCATGCCTTCCAGCAGCTGATGGGCGCGCTCCGGGCCTTCGACGTCGATGACGGCCTTGATCGATTCGAGCCACTCCTGGGTCTCGAGCGGGTTCGGATCGTTGTGCAGCACTTCGTTCAACCAGTTCATTAGCGCTCCCGGGGGGACACACCCCGCGGGTGTGTCGACATCGTGAATTCGTGAACCCCCAAGTGTACCGCACGCACCTGTTGCCATTCCTCGCTACGGGTGCGTATGGAATGGGACGGTGTTGTGCGGTGAATGCGTTGGTGGCGGATGCCACGCATGCGGCCGCTACTGGTGGACGACCAAAGGATAAGGGCCGCTGGCGGCGGAGTCGCCGCATGCCCCCCCCCTTCTCCCATCGGGAGAAGGTGCCCCGCAGGGGCGGATGAGGGTACGGGCGAAGCCTCGTGCAGTTGTAATTACACGAGGGCTTCACCCCGTACCCTCACCCCAACCCCCCGCTGCGCGCCCCGGCCCGCGCTTGCGGCGCGGGCGCTCCAAGGCACGCGCGCCAGTGGCGCGCAAGCCGTGCCTTCTTGCCCCGAGGGGAGAGGGGCGGCGAGTGGGCAAGCAAACGAGGCCGATCAGAACGCCTGCAGTGCTTCGGTGAGCCGGCCGTTGTTGTCGACGGCGCCCATCGTGTAGCCCTGCCAGCCTGGGTAGGCGTTGGGTTCCCAATAGAAGATGCCGAGCATGCGTGAGCCGATGGCGTTGCTGCGGGTGATCAGGTTGCCGAGCATGGCGCGGGTGGTGGCGGCCTGCTGCCAGTCCATGCCGACTTCGGCCACGATCACGTCGCTGCCGTAGCGGGAGATCATGTCGCGCAGGTTGGTGTCCAGCCGGGCGTTGTAATCCTGCCAGCTGCCGACCGGCGGGTAATGCGACATGCCGATGACGTCCCACTTGCCGCCGGCCGAACGCAGGTTGTCGAAGAACCAGCGGAAGTTGGCGTTGTCGTAGCCGTTGGCCAGATGCACGATGACCTTGGCGTTGGGATACACCGCCTTGGTGGCGTTGTAGCCGCTGTTGATGAACTGGCCGAGGTTGGCAAAGTTGGGCGTCTTGCCCTGGTCCCACAGCATGCCGCTGTTGATCTCGTTGCCCACCTGCACCCAGGTGACGGTGATGCCGTTGTCCTTGAGATACTTGAGGATGCCCTGGGTGTGGTTGTAGACGTCGGTGTTGAGCTGGGCCACCGAATGACTGGCCCAGGCGGCCGGTTTGGTCTGCTTGCCCGGGTCGGCCCAGCTATCGCTGTAGTGGAAGTCGATCATGATGCGCATGCCCTGCGCGGCGGCGCGCTTGGCCTTGTCGAGGGTGTCGCGGCCATCGTTCCAGCCGCCTTGCGGGTTCACCCACACGCGCAGGCGGATGGCGTTGCCGCCCACGTCCTTGAACAGCTTGATGAAGTCGGTGGTCTTGCCCGATGCATCCTGAAATACCTGCGGCGGGTTGGCGGCGGCCTGCTGATTGATCCAGCTGACATCGGCGCCCTTGGCCAGCCCTTGCGCGCCAGCACCAGCGCTGACCATGCACAGCACCAGGATCAGCAGCAGACGGGTGTGACGCGTAGAAAACATCCTCATGAAACGCTCCCTTGATCGATGGATGACGCGCCAGGTGGCGCTGTACCGGATCCCCCCGATGTGCACTGCGTCGCGCGCACGTACTGCTGTTTCCAGCTGGCCAGGTGCCACGACGAACCGCTGGCGATTCAAGCATGGCGATCCAGCGCGGTCGAGGTCGCTATAGGCGAACTGTGATTGCGGAATATCTCAGCGCGAGAAAACACCGCATTGGCGCACCTGCGCATTGGTTGCGGGCGGTCCTGTTGTGCGTGTGCAGCACAAAACCGGTGCATCCGTGCGCAAACAGGCAACAAAAACGCCGGCAAGCCGGCGTTGTGTCGAGGTGCTGGAGGCTGCGCGATGCGGAGCAGGCCACGCCGCACCAATTGCAACCGCGTAGCGCACTCAGCCCATGGCGCGCGTGCCCTGCTGCTGTTGCTGGGTCTGCGTCTGCTGCTGTTCCAGCGCCACGGCCTGACGCGCGGAGTTTTCTGCCACGCGCTGGCTGCTCTGCTCCAGCGGGGTGTTCATTGCGGTCATGGTGTCGACGCTGACGCGCAGCTGCGCCGGATCATCGGCACGGCCCTGCACCGCGAACGTGCGCGCCGCATCCGGACTCATCGCCACCGAATCGATACGCTGGCCGCCAGCGGCATGCATCTCCGAGGCGAGCACGCCCGAGAGCTGCGCGCTTTGGTGATCCGGCGCACGGCCGGCACGCAGGTCCTGCGCATGCACGCCGCGCTGGGCGTCCTGGAACAACGGGTTGCCGGTGTGGCCGGGCTGATCGATGCGCAGCGAGGTGTGGTCGTTGCTGTGATCGCGCTTGGCGGGCTCGCCCGGGGCTAGCGGGCCGCGGACGGCGTTGATTGCATCCTTAGCAAGTCCTTCCGGGCCTCCCGTAAGCACTCCCGTAGTTGCTCGAATAGTATTCAAGTCACTGCGATAATCATCAATCATGCGCTTGTTTTGTTCTGCAAGCGGACGCGCATTGGGATCCTTCAGCGCAGAACCTTCGCCAAGAAAATTTCCAAGCTTATGCGACCCGACAGATACGACAGCGGCGGCGAGCGGGTCATCCGGGATCAGAAAGCTGGCCCTACTGTTGCTATAGCCAGTACCAGCTAGCAACGTAATTTCGCTCGGCTTTGCATAAACACGCACTTCGCCGAAGTGTGGTGAGGCGGCGCTCACGGGGTCTGCCGCCATCACATGATTCACGACGCTGTGGCCACCTTCTGGAATGCGATAGTTGAGGCTGGCAGCGCCGTACGCATTAAAGGTCTCTCCCTTGAGCCCGTAGTGGTGCGCGGAGATCTGTGCGAGCGCGCCGCCGAGCGAATGACCGGTGACGGTCACTTCAGGTGCGCGCCCTTCTTCTTTCCCGATTTCCTTTGCATAACTCAAGGCATGCTTGGTCAACGCCAACGCATCGGCTGCCTGCGGATTGGTCCGCGAGGTAACCATGGTTGCATCAGTGAGGATGTCATTGACCGCGCCCTCGGTGCCGCGGTGCGCCACCACTATCTCGCCGCTGCCTTCGCGGCGATAGATCGTGCCCTGGTAGCCATTCGCCTTGTTATTGACATGCTCGAGAACAGCGTAGCGCTGTCCTTCGATCGTGACGATCTCTTCTTGCCCAGGTGCGCGCCGACCTACTGCACGGTCCTTGTAGACGTCATCGGAAAGGCCGGCATATTGCGGAGACGGGATGGTCATGGCGCAACTTCCTTGGCGGCCAACGTGATAGTAAAGAGCTTGTCGCGAATTTCCGGCTTGAATTCTTCAGCGTTAGGCTTGCCCATGTCCGGAAAGTTACTCATCTCAGAACGCGGATAGCGCTCGCTCCAGTAATACTCCGTCGACGCCTGCTGCGCCATCACCGTCTTGGCTTCGATAAACGAAAGGAACCGCGTCTCTTCTTCCGCACCAGTCGCCTTGAGCATCACGCTGGCGCCACTGAATTCCCAATGGCAGACGCCACGACCGTAATAGTCTTCGTCTTGCATCAGGTCCAGGTACACCGTGCCGCGGTATTCGGTGTCGGACACCTTCTTCAGCGCGAAATCTTCCTGGCTGGTGATGCGCCCGGCGGTCCCGGTTTCCGGCTGGATCTTTCCGCACGCGTCTTCGTTGCTGACGTCGTATTGCGCCGCACCCTGGACAAGGCCGAAGGCGCCTGGGGCATTTTTCAGGGTAAGCGTGACTTCGACGGCCTTGCGCGGGTTGGGATTCAACTTGGCAAGGCCGCGGCCGCCCGCTTCGACGTCAGCTTCTGCGGCGGCCTCGGTGGCGGGGGATTGGGTCTGGGTCATGCTGGTCTCCGGGGCGCTACAGGCCGAAAGCAAAAGGGCCAGCAGGCTCGGGGTAAGAATCTGGCGCAAGGCCGGCCTCCATGGCGGTAGGGGGGCCAATCTAGTCCGCTTGAGCCCGCGAGGTCAATTTACGGCAGCTAAGAGCGGCTAACAAAACGTAGCGAGCAGCCGTCAGGTGGGTGCGGGCGGCGCGGAGGAACCGGAGTGTACGTGGGTACATGCCGATTCCGAGCACCGGCCGCGCCCGCCTGGCGGCTGCGCAGTCGTTTTGATAGCTGCTCTAAGCCTGCGCCCGACGTGAGGCCATTGTGGGGGGCCGCAAAGCTGCGATGATCCTGGGCATCTGCCAGGGAGCGCATGCCATCACCACCGGCCCCATTCCACCTGTTGATCGGGCTGCGGTCATCACCCCGCGCGTGCGCTGGCAGCGCAGCCTGCGCATGCGTGTGCTGCTGGCGGCCACCGGCGTGCTGGTGGTGTTGCTGGCGGTGCTGGGCACGCTGTTTTATCTGGGCGCCCGCGCAGAGCTGGTGGATGCCGCACGCAACGAGGTGGACGGGCTGACCGAGCAGACCGCGCGCAGCCTGGCGGCGATGCTGGATTCGGTGCAGGTGAGCGGGCGCACGCTGGCGGCGAGCAGCAGCGCGGTGGGGCTGCAGCCGTTCAACCTGCGGGCGTTGTTGCTGGCCACGCTCAGCGGCGACCCGGATACCGGTGCGGCGCGCCTGATCATTGCGCCCGGCACGCAGAAGGCCAACGACACCGGATTTGTCTGGTACGTGCGCCGCGATGGCACGCGCATGGTCGAGCATTCCGCGCAAGAGCTGGGCTACGACTACCGACGCATGCCGTGGTACCTGCGCACCCAGCGTGAGGGGCATGCGTGGTGGTCCGAGCCGTCCGTCAACAGCGCCGGTGGCGGCGAGTTGTACACCAGCTACAACCTGCCGTTGCGCCGGCCCGGCGATGCGCCCGATGCCGCGCCAGTGGGCATGGTGAGTGTGGATCTGCCGCTGCGGCATCTGCGCGAGATCATCGACCAGCTACCGCGCGATATCGGCATCCAGCCGATGCTGTTGTCGCCGGAAGGCATGCTGGTGTTCAGCCCGGACCCGGCGCTCAACCTGCGCCGCTCGCTGGCATCCTACGTAGCCCGTTCGCGGCCGGATCTGGCGCCGTTGCTCAAGGCCGTGGCCGCCGGCCAGCCGATTTCGTTTTCGCATACCGCGCCCGATGGCGAGCGCTTCCTTACCCATAGCGCAGCGGTGGGGCATAGCGGGTGGACGTTTGTGCTCTCGGCCTCCGAAGGCTATGTGTTGTCCGGCCTGAACTGGCTGGCGGCCTGGGTGGCCCTGGCGGCCTTGGTGGGTGCGTTGGTGTGGTGGTGGCTGATGCAGCGCATCACCCGCAAGCTAACGCGGCCGATCGAGGAACTGACCGATACCGCCGAGCATTTCCGTCGCGGCGAATTCGAGTACCCGCTGCGGCATATCGAACGCGACGACGAAGTGGGCGTGATGGCGCGTGCGTTCGATAGCGCGCGCGGCGCGATCCGCGACCATATCGCCGAGATTGGCGAGATGACCGCCGCGCGCGAACGCATGCAGAGCGAGCTGCAGATTGCGCGCGAAATCCAGCAAGCGATGCTGCCCTCCGGGCGCACCTTCGACCGCGCCAGTTCGCACCTGGAAACCTGCGCATGGCTGGAGCCGGCCAAGATGGTGGGCGGGGACTTCTACCACTTCGTGGAGACCGAACCGGGGCTGCTGTGGTTCGTGGTGGGCGATGTCTCCGACAAGGGCGTGCCGGCGGCCTTGTTCATGGCGCGCGCGGTGAGCGTGCTGGAGATTGCCGCGCGCCGCCACACGCGCCCGGACGGGATCTTGATCGCCGCCTCCACACGGCTGGCCGAGAACAACGAAACCTGCATGTTCGCCACCGTGCTGTGCGGGTTGATCAACGTGGTGAGCGGTGACTACTGGCTGGCCAGTGCCGGGCACGAGCCGCCGCTGTTGATCGACCTGGACGGCCAGGCGCGGCCGCTGCCGCTGGAAACCGGCGCGCCACTCGGCATCGAGGTGCAGGACCATTACCCGGTGCTGCAGGGGCGCATGACGGCCGGGCAGACCTTGCTGGGCTACACCGACGGCGTGATCGAGGCGATGGACGAACACGGCGCCAGTTACGGCCTGCCGCGGCTGCTGGCGGCCATGCACCCGCGGCGCAGCGCGGCGGCGCAATGCAAGGCGCTGATCGCGGACATTGCCCGCTTCACCGGCCAGGCCGACCAATACGACGACATCACCCTGCTGGCGATCCGGCTGCGCCAGGAGCATGCTGGCACGGTCGACACCGCTGGCCGGGAGGATCCCGGGGAGGCCGGGACCTAAATGAAGCTCGATCTGGCCATCGCCCCGTCGCTGGCGCAGCTGGCCGGCGCCAACGACGTACTGGAAGACTCGCTGGCCCGTGAAGGCCTGCACGCCGAGCGCATCGGCCAGGTGCGGCTGATTGTGGAGGAGCTCGGTTGCAACGCGCTCACCCATGGCCAGTGCGCCGAGCAGCCGCTGCAGCTGTATCTGCAGCTGGACGCGCAGGCGCTGGTGCTGGAATTGCGCGACCCCGGCAGCGCATTCGACCCCTGCCAGGCCGGCACGCCGGAATTGGAGGCCGACCTGGAGGCCCGCCCCATCGGCGGTCTGGGCCTGTATCTGGTGCATCAGTTCGCCGATCACATCCACTACCACCGCGATGGCGCATACAACGTGGTGCGCATCACCCTGTTACAGCCGTACGCCCCCGTCCCCGAGGCATTGCCATGACCACGCTCGCCATTCAGATCGACCCGCCGCAAGACACCCGCCAACGCGTCACCCTCAGCGGGCGCCTGGACACCCATACCTTCCACGACCTGGACGAAGCGCTGTCGCCGCTGCTGGCCACCCCCATCACCACCCTGGTGCTGGACCTGGCCGACCTGGAGTACATCTCCAGCGCCGGCATCCGCAGCATCTTCAAGGCACGCAAGGCCCTGGCCACGCGGCACGGCAAGGTGCTGGTGGCGCACCCGCAGCCGCAGATCCGCAAGGTCTTCGACATGGTCAAGGCGGTGCCGTTGAGCGATGTGTTCGCCTCCACCGAAGAACTGGACGCGTACCTGTCCACCATGCAACGCAAGGTGATCGAAGAACACGCCAACGGCGATGCGCCGATCGTGTCGCACTTCGCCAACGCCTGACGCCGTCGCCTGCGCGCACACGTGGGGACGTGTGTGCGTGCGGCGAACGTGTGCCGGCGCGTACGCTAGGGCGCCAATACCCCTACATTGCGATGCCTGCACTGATCATTTTCGATTTCGACGGCACGTTGGCCGATTCGTTCGGTTTTTTCCTGAGCACCCAGCGCACCCTGGCCGCCCGTCACGGCTTCCGCGCCGCCGAAGCGCATGAAGTGGATGCCGCGCGCCGGCTGACCACCCGCGAATTACTCAAACACTCAGGCCTACGCAGCTGGCGTGTGCCGCTGGTGGCCGCCGACTTCATCCGCCTGATGCGCGCTGCACCGCCGCCCGCACTGTTCCCGGGCGTGGACGCGGCACTGCGCGCGCTCCACGCCAGCGGCACACGGCTGGCCCTGGTGTCGTCCAACTCTGTGGATAACGTGCAACGCGCCCTCGGCGCGGAACTAAGCGCCCTGTTCGCCGTCTTCGAAGGCGGCGCCCACCTGCTAGGCAAACACCGCGCCCTGCGCCGCGTGCTACGCGCCACCGGCCACACCGCGGCACAAGCCATCTACGTCGGCGACCAAGTCGCCGACTGGGAAGCCGCACAGGTGCTTGGCCTCCCATTTGCTGCGGTTGCCTGGGGTTACGCCCATCCGGACGTTTTCATGCAACTGCCAAACACACACCTGATTGAAGAGGTTGAGGGGTTGATTGCTTTGCCTGGGCATTAGCGCTTCAACTGTCGCCTGGCCTGTCCTTTGGATCGTTGTTCGAGGAAAGCCAAACGTGCTGGACGCATCTGCCCAACATGCACTGATTGAACAGGTTGAGGGATCGCTTGCGTTGCCCGAGCGTTAGCGCTGCAGCCGCAGCCTCGTCTATTTGTTAGGCACCTTGCCGGAGCAGAGCCGGAAGTGCTGGACGCATCTACCCAACATGCACTGATTGAACAAGTTGAACGATTGCTTGCGATGCCCGAGCGTTAGCACTGCAGCCGCCTCGTCTTTTCCTTTTGCGCCTTCCCGGATGAGAGCCGGACGTACTGACGCGACTGCCCAACACGCACCTGATTGAACATCTGAGCGGATTTACTCGAATTGCATGGGCCTATTGCAGCACCGCGCTCTCATGACCTTCGGGAACCTTTCCAAGAGGAACCGGACGTACGACGCACCTCTCCACATACACCTGACGACCACTGCGCTGGCTGCTAGCGTTGGCCAAGCGTAGTGCAGCACCCGTACCCTCATCCGCCCTTCGGGCACCTTCTCCCGAGGGGAGAAGGGAGTGGTTTACGTGTTCGTGCGGATCGCCTCTGCCTCTGCCTCTGCCCATATTTTGAGCGTCGGCCTTTGCTCTGTCGTTGACCTTTGCTCTGCCGTTGACCTTTGCTCTGCCGTTGACCTTTGCTCTGCCGTTGACCTTTGCTCTGCCGTTGGCCTTTGCTCTGCCGTTGGCCTTTGCTCTGCCGTTGGCTTTTGCTCTGTTGTTGGCCTTGCTCTGCCGTTTGCCTTGGCTCCCTCCAAGTCGCCTTAAAGCAAGCCGAGCACCGCAGTCACGCGTGGCCGAAGAGGCGCCCTTGTCTGAGCGTAGCGAGTTTGGGCGCCGTGCCGCGCGTGGCGAGGAGCGCAGGGCACCGGTGCGGCTTCACCGCACCGGATTGCGTCGGCGACAGCGGTTTTGGTTCCTTTTGCCAAGACAAAAGGAACTCGCGCCGCAGGCGCGAAAGCCCTGCACTTGCCGTGCCCTGCACTTTGCCGTGCTCCGCACTTCGCAATTGCACCGCACTTAGAACACCCCGAAATACTGCCCAAGATTCGCGACAGCGAAACAGCCACATGCCGCTGCACCCTCACCCACCCAGCGAACAACGCCCCCCAACAGCAGAACAAAAACCCCCTAAACCCCACCCGACCGCGGCAACGGCGCAGGCACATTCAACATCCCCCCCGCCGCCACATACGCCGCCAACGCCTGCCCCTGACTCAACAGATGCGTGTGCATGGTCCGCTCGGCACCTTCCGCATCGCCGCGCCTCACGCACTCCATCAATTCCCGATGCTCGGCCAACGACTGCGCCATGCGTCCGGGCGTGAGCAACTGCCTGCCGCGGTGCATCTTGAGAATGCGGTGCAGATCGTGGGTGACGCGGATCAACCACGGATTGCCGGCGTAGTGCTGCACGGTTTCGTGGATCAGATAATTGTTGCGGTAGTACTCGGCAAGGTCGCCAGCAGCAGAGGCCGCTTCCATCGCCGCATGCAGTTCCTCCAATCGCTGCACGCCGGCCGCGTCGATGCGCTTGACCGCGTCGTGCGCGCAGCGGCCTTCCAGCATCGCCATCACCGGGAACAGCTGGTTGAGGTCTTCCAGCGACAAGCGCGTGACCCGGCTGCCACGGCCGGCGTCCAGCTGCACCAGGCCTTCGGCCGCCAGCAGCTTGAGGCTCTCGCGCAGCGGGGTACGGCTGATGCCCAGTTCCTCGGCCAGGGCGGGTTCGTCGATCCATTCGCCCGGTGGCAGCACGTAGTCGTAGATCTTCTGGCGCAGGCGCTCGGCCACTTCCTCGTAGAGCGGTACGCGCTTCTTGGTCGTGCGCGAATCGGGGGCGAGGGTCATGGCGGGAACATCGTCGTGGCAAGGAAGAGGGCGCCCATTCTACGGGCGCGCCCCCCTGCCCTGCTGGCGGCATGCCGGCTCACAGCCAACCCGGCACCACGAACAGCAGCCACGCCGCCAGAGGGCCGAGCACCACTACCAGGCCGCTATAGACCAGGAAACGGCGGAACAGCGCGTCGCGCTCTTCCTTGGCGGCCGAGGCCACCACCAGCGCGCCATTGGTGGAAAACGGGCTGACATCGACGATGGTGGACGACACCGCCAATGCGCAGATCACACCGGCCGCGCCCAGATGCCCTTGCATCAGGAACGGCACCGCCAGCGGAATGGTGGCACCGAGCACCGCCGCCGACGAGGCAAACGCCGACACGATGCCGCCCACGTAGCAGACCAGCAACGCGCCCAGCAGCGGCATGCCGATGTGCGAGACGCCGGTGCCGATGTAATCCACCGCACCAGCCTCTTCCAGCACCGCCACATAGGTCACCACGCCGCTGATCAACAACACCGTGGACCAGCTGATGCCATCCACTGCGCCTTTCTGCGCGCTGGGCGAAATCAGCGCCAGTGCCACCGCAACGGTGATCGACACCAGGCCGACGTTGAGGTTGTAGACCAGCGCAGCCACGCCCAGCCCGAGCAGGCCGACCAGGGTGATCACGCGGTCGCGGGTGATGGCCACCGCTTCCAGCGCGAGCGGGTTGGTCGACAAGGTGCCGCCGCCGGCCGCCACCAACGCACCGTGGCCTTCGATGGCGAACGGGCGCTTGGAGGCCTGGTCGTCGGCCACCGGCACGTACTGCGCATCGGCCAGCGACAGCTCGTTGCGGCGCATCAACTGCAGGCCACCAAAGGCGCAGAAGCAAATGATCGCCATCATCAGGTTGAAGCCCAGGCTGGTGAGGAATACGGCCATCTCGGTGACATCGAGCCCGGCCTTTTCCACCACCTTGTTGGTGATGCCGCCATACACGCTGATGGGCGAAAACCCGCCGCCCTGCGCGCCGTGGATCACCAGCAGGCCCATCATCAAGGGATTGATGCGGTATTGCTTGGCAAAGCGCAGTGCCACCGGGCCGATGATGGCCACTGCCGCCGGCCCCAACGCACCAAACGCGGTGAGCAGGCCGGTGATGACGAACATCACCCACGGGATGGCCACAATGCGCCCACGCACTGCGCGGACCGCCCAGTGCACCAGCAGATCGATGGTGCCGTTCTTCTGCGCGATGGCGAACAGATAGGTGATGCCGACCAGGGTGAGGAACAGATCGCCCGGGAAGCCGGCCAGGACCTCCTTGCCGTCCAGCCCCACCCACACGCCACCGATGATGAAGGCCAGCGCGAAGGCCACCGCACCCATGTTGATGGGCAATGCGGTGGCCACGATGAACATGATCACCAAGCCAAGAATCGTTGCAATTTGCGGGGTCATGCGCCCTCCCAGACACCTGATACGCGTACAGCACGGATGGCCGCCCGCCACCCCAGGGTTACTACCTGTGCACCACGGTCAACCGCACCTCACGCCACACGCTCGCAGGCGGCGCTCACCCACTCGGCGGCACCGTCCAGGCTGTGGAAATCTTCCACCGAGCGCGCTTCGCACGCGGGCAGCAGCTCACGCGCCATGCGTGCCAGCGCGCTGCCCGGGCCAAGTTCGAGAAACACCCGCGCGCCACGTTCGGCGGCCTGCACCAGCACGTCATGCCAGCGCACGGTGCGCGCGATCTGCGCAGACAGGCTGCTCACCACCGCCTGTGGCGTAGTAACGGCACGCGCATCGATGCCGGCCAGCACGCGATGCATTGGCGCACGCACGGCGCTGTCCTGCAGCACCGCGGCGAACGCATCGGCGGCCGGCTGCAGCCAGTGCGTATGCGCCGGCACGCTGACCGGCAAGTGGGTGACGCGGGCCCCGCGCGCGGAGGCATCGTTGCCCAGTGCGGCCAGCGCACTGCGCGGCCCGCCGAGCACGGCATGGTCGTCGCCGTTGATGATCGCTAGGGCCACGCCATGGCTCTGGCAGAGCGCGTCCAAGGCGGTGATCGGCAGGCCGACCACGGCCATCAGGCCGGCGTCTGCCGGGCTGGCGGCATCCATCACCCGTGCGCGGGTGGCCGCGAGGTGCAGGCAGGTAGGGATATCGATGCTGCCGGCCACCGCGTGCGCGGTAAGCTCGCCCACGCTGTAGCCGAGCACCAGGGTTGGGGTGGGCAACTGCGCACGCAATGCCTGCCAATGCGCCAACGTGCCGGCGCAGACCAGCGGTTGCGCAATGGCGTTGTCGAAGCGACGCGGATCGGCAGCGAGTGCGATGGGATCGGCGCCAAGCACGCTGGCAGCGGTGGCGATCACCTCGGAGGCCACGGGCAGCTGCGCGATGCGCGCGAACATGCCGGCGTGTTGGCCGCCCTGCCCTGGGCACAGGATGGCGAGGCTCATGCGCAGCCTCGCGATGTGTGCGCCTGACGCGTGCCGCGCGTGTCGTTGTGGCGGCGTGCGCGCTGGCCATTGCCGCGCAGGTATTGCTGTTTGCCCTGCAGACCTGACGCGCATCCAGCCGGCACACTTGAAAGCTGTGCTGCCAGCAGTGCGGTGCGCATGCTTACAGCGCCTCCTGCGCATGCAAAAACCACGCACAGGCCAACAGGTCGGCGCTGCCGCCCGGGCTGAGCCGGCGGACGACGAATCCGTCACCGATCCGTGCCAGCTGCGCACGCCAGCCCGCCTGTGCAATGCCGCCGGCCGCCAGGAACGCGCGCGCCTGCTGTTGCGCATGTGCCAAGCCGGCCTGGCCGCCACGATGCAGCAGATTGAGATCGTCTACCTCGGCGATGAGCTGCATCAACGTCTGCGCCAAGGCCGCCTCACGCGATGCGCCGCCAGCCAGCGCGGCACGCAGCGACGGCAAGGCCACATCGCGTAGCAGGGGGTAGCCGGCTGCGGCCTGCTCGCGCACACCGGCCACGCGGTACTGCGCACGCATGCGTTGGCCGTGACTTTGGGAATCCAGCGGTGCGGCCTGCAGCGCGGCGCTCCACGCCTGCACTGCGCAACACACCTGCTCGCCGCTGGGCTGGCGCCCATGCACCGCACGCAGGCGCGCTGCCTGTGCAGTGAGCAGGCCGAGGCTGAAGATGGCGCCACGGTGGGTGTTGATGCCGCCGGTGGCACGCGCCATCGCGGCCTCGGCAGCAATGCCGAGCTGGCGCAGGTGCTCGAACGGCGCCTGCGCAATTCCGGCCTGTGCGATGGCCACAAAATAGCCACGCAACGCAAACAGGCTGCGCAGGAAGGTGGACGCATCCATGTCGGTATGGCTGCCTGCATCGAACGGCGTGACCAGGCCCGGCTTGGGCGCGCAGGCCAGCTCGGCGTGCAGTGCGCATACCGCCAGGCGGCCCAGGCGGTGGGCCAGGTGCGATGCAGTTGCTGCAGATGGCACGCCCGCGGGGGTGTGCGTCTCCGTGTCAGTGATAGCGCTTGCGTGTGGAACGTGGCGCGGTCTTTCGCCTGTGGACACTGGAACTTGCCGAGGCGCCGCATCGGCGTGGAGTGCCTGCGTAGCGCGATTCGGCAGCGTGCTGCTGCTTACGATGCCAGGCGCTGACGCTAGGCCAGTGGTGACCGAGGACAGACGAGTGCCCTCCATATCGATAGCGCACGCTGTTTCGGGCGCGTTACCGGGAATGCCCGTCGCGCCCGGGCGCGCTCCTACGGGGGCTGCGGTGATGCCCCGCGATGCAGGGTGATGTGCTGCACGCATATTCATGCTGCGCACCGCTCTGGAAACAGCGCGGTGCGCGGCAGCAACCGGCATCCGTCGTTGCGCTTCACCAGCACCTGCTGCGCGTCCCCGGCATATTCGCGCCAGTTCACCGCGTTGCCGTCGGGCAGCAGCAGTTCGCCATCGGCACGTCGTGCCGTGACGTGTTCCCACTGCTGCAGCAGCGTGACCACCGCGTGCGCCTGCGTTGGCGTGTCCAGTGTCCACAGCAGATCCACGTCCGAAGCGGCATGCACATACGGCAGCCCGGTCACTGCCTGAAACGCAAAGCTGCCGAAGACGCGCGGCTGCATGCCGATGGCTGTGGCCTGCGCCTGCAGCGCGTGCAGCGCGGCCTGCCACTGCGGTGGCGCATGCGAGATGACCTCGGGCAAGGCCAGCGCAGGCACGCTGCGGGCGATGTCGCTCACTTGCGCGCACAACGCAATGCGCTGTTTGCCTTGCGCAGGTGGCAAGGGCACGCCCAACCGCACCTGGCCGGGCTGTTCAGCGCCATCGCGGCGTGCAACCACTGCCGGAAACCCCGCTGCAAACCAGGCCTGCAGCCGCGGCTGTGCGCCAGGCGTGAGCGCCTGCGAGGGCGCATCTGCCCGTAACCACACCAGGGCGTGGCGGCCGGCCATGCTCAGGCCTCGCCCGCTGCCACGGCGGCGCTGACATCGCGCGCCAGCGTGCGGCCACCGCGCTCGGCACCGAGCGTCCGCCGCTGATCACCGGTGCTGGGCGTTGCCAGGGCATCGAGCAAGGCTTGCGCCAGGTCGCCGTCCCACAGCGATTCCACTGCGCCCATACGCACGTAGTTTTCGACGCCCGGCGCGAACACCGGCGAGCTCTTGCTCAAGGCCTGCAGCGTGTCCACGGTCTGCTTGGTTACGCGCGCCATCGCACGCAGATCCATCACGCGGATCTGCGCATCCGGCAGAGCGTGGATGTGATCGGCCATCAAGCCGAACGACAGAAACCCGCCGCTCACCGATTCGCCGTACACCAGTGTGACCAGGCGTGCGCCGCGTGCGCGTGCCAGATCGAGCGACTTGGCCAGATGCGCGAAATAGCCATTGATGCCGAGCAATTCGTCACCCCGTGCCAGCCGTTGCCCGGCGGTGTCGGCCAGCATCACGATCGGCCGTTGCGGATGCGTGCGCGTGCTGGCCAACACCGTGGCAGCCAGGGCGAGCGCATGGTCCACACCGACCTCCAGCTTGTTGGCGGTGCCGATCACGGTGACCTCGCCGGCCGCGGTGGTGGCGCTGCCGGTCAGCACATCGTCGTGGCAGGCGATGGCGTGGCCCAGCGGAAACAGCTGGTCGAATAACGCGCTCAGGGTCATGGCGTGCTCCGGTCGGCAGTGGCCGCGAGGAAGGCGTCGGTGTCCAGCAGCGGCAAGCGCTCCGGGTCGGCAATGCCCTGGCGGCGCCAGATCTCCACCCCGTCGCGGCAGTCGCCATACGCGGTGATGCGCGCCGCCAGCGCGTGGTGTTCGCGCTCCAGTGCCTGCAACGCGGCATCGCCCTGCGGCTCGGCCAGTGTGTCCAGCGTGGTGGCCGCGGCGTCTGCGAACGCGGCAATGCGGTCGGGCACCAGCGTCTGTGCATCGCCGATCAAATAGCGGTGCTTGCCGCCGGTGACGCGCCATACCAGCGCGCGGTCCCGTGCGTCGAATTCTTCCACGCCACGCACGGTTTCGATCACGTCCGGGCCGGACAACGACAGCCGCCCTTCTTCGGACATGATCACCGCGCTGCAGCAGCGCGCCACGATGCCCATGCCGCCGAAGGCGCCATTGCCGCTGCCGATCAGCGCCAGCACCGGCACGCCGGCCGCGCGGGCACCCAGGGTGGCGCGCATGATTTCGGAGATGGCGATCAAGCCGGCATTGGCTTCGTGAAGGCGCACGCCGCCGGTGTCGAGCAGCAGCACCACCGCATCGGGCGTGGTGGCTGCGGCGCGTTCCAGCAAGCCGGTGAGTTTGGCGCCATGCACTTCGCCAACGCCACCGCCCATGAAGGCGCCTTGCTGGGCGGCGATGAGCACGTGGCGTCCGCGCAGGCGCCCTTCGCCGACCACGATGCCGTCGTCGAACGCGCCGGGCGTGTCGAGTTGCGCCAGGTGCGGGCTGATCAGGCGGCGACGTGGGCCGACGAATTCAGTGAAGCTGCCGGCGTCCAGCAGCCCGTCGATGCGCTCGCGCGCGTCGGCTTCGTAGTAGCTGCGCTCGGCCATGGGAACGGTGGTGCTCATGCGCGGCTCCTGATGGTGTGCGTAGCAGCGCAGGTGGGCGCGATTGAGGCGTTGTTACTGGTAATGCCCATCGCGCGCGAGCGTGCTCCTACGGTGCTGATGCGTTGGCTGGCGACTGCTTGCGTCGGAGCGCACTTGTGCGCGATCGAGGCATTACCGGTAACGCCCATCGCGCGCGAGCGCGCTCCTACGGTGCTGATGCGTTGGCTGGAAACTGCTTGCGTAGGAGCGCACTTGTGCGCGATTGAGGCTCTACCGGTCATGCCCCTCGCGCGCGAGCGCGCTCCTACGGTGCTGATGCATCGGCTGGTGACTGCTTGCGTAGGAGCGCACTTGTGCGCGATTGAGGCCTTACCGGTCATGCCTCTCGCGCGCAAGCGCGCTCCTACGAGGTCATGGGTGTGTGCTGGATCGTGGCGGCTCATGCGTCGGCTCCTTGCAGCACGTCGATGGCCTGCTCCAGACGCAGGCTCACCACCGCCGGCGTAGCGCCGACATCGTTGATGCTGATGCGCACGTCCTGCAGCGAATGACGCGCGGCGAAATCGTCCAGCACCGCTTGCCAGATCTCACCGAAGCCGCGTGCGGCGGTGACGATTTCGATCTCCATCGCGCCGCCCAGCGGCACGCGCTCGACCAGCACTTCCAGATTGCCGGAGGCGACCACGCCGACCAGGGCGTGATCGAGCCCGGTGCGTGCGCCATTGCGGCCATCGAAGCGATAACGCAGGGTTTCCATGCAATACCCCTACCAGTTGCGAAAACGTTTCGGCGGGTCGTACAACCCACCGGACCAGCGCACCAGGTCCTTGACCGTGCGCGCGGCAAGCAGATCGCGAGTGGCGTCGCGCGGGCGGATGCCCAGATCATCGGGACGCTTGATGACCCCGCGGTCGCGCAGGTTTTCCACCATGCGCTTGTCGCGGCCCAGGCCGACCGTGGTGTAACCGGACACGCCGCGAATCGCCTGCTCGCGTTCTTCCGGCGTGCGGCACAGCAGCAGATTGGCGATGCCTTCTTCGGTGAGCACATGGCTGACGTCGTCGCCGTAAATCATCACCGGCGGCAGCGGCAGGTTGGCGCGCTCGGCCAGCTCCCACGCATCGAGCTTGTCGACGAAGGCCGGCGCCATGTGTTCGCGAAAGGTTTCCACCATCTGCACCACCAGCTTGCGCCCGCGCGGCATCTCGCCCGGCCGCGCGGCTTCACGGCCGGCCTTGAGCCAGGCGGCGCTGGCATGGCGGCGGCCACGCGCATCCGAGCCCATATTCGGCGCACCCCCGAAGCCGGCGATGCGGTCGCGCGTGGCGGTGGAACTGTTGCCTTGCAAATCGATCTGCAAGGTGGAGCCAATGAACATGTCGCACGCATATAAACCCGCGGTCTGCGAAAGCGCACGGTTGGAACGCATGCTGCCGTCGGCACCGGTGAAGAACACATCCGGGCGCGCGGCGATGTACTTCTCCATGCCCAGTTCCGAGCCGAACGAATGCACCGATTGCACGAAGCCCGACTCAATCGCCGGGATCAGCGCCGGATGCGGATTCAGCGCCCAATGCCGGCAGATTTTGCCCTTCAGCCCTAGCGACTCGGCGTAGGTGGGCAGCAGCAATTCGATGGCAGCGGTATCGAAACCGATGCCGTGATTGAGCCGGTCCACACCGTATTCGGCGTAGATGCCCTTGATGGCCATCATCGCCATCAGCACCTGGATCTCAGAGATCTGCGCCGGGTCGCGGGTGAACAGCGGTTCGATGTAATTGGGCTTGGGCGCGTGGGTCACGAAGTCCACCCAGTCGGCCGGGATATCCACGCGCGGCAGCGTGTCCAGGATTTCGTTGACCTGCGCAATGACGATGCCGCCCTTGAACGCGGTGGCCTCCACGATCACCGGCGTGTCTTCGGTGTTGGGCCCGGTGTAGAGATTGCCGTGGCGGTCGGCGGCCTGCGCGGTGACGAGCGCGATGCGCGGGGTGAGGTCGATGAAATAGCGGCCGAACAGTTCCAGGTATGTGTGGATGGCGCCGATCTCGATGCGCCCTTCGCTCACCAGCCCGGCCAGGCGCGCGGCCTGCGGGCCGGAGAACGAGAAATCCAGGCGCTTGGCGATGCCGCGTTCGAACACGTCCAGGTGCGCGGGCAGCGACAGCACCGACTGCACCATGTGCAGGTCGTGCACGCGCGTGGGGTCTACCTCGGTGAGGCAGCGCGCCAGGAAATCGGCCTGCTTCTGGTTGTTGCCTTCCAGGCAGACGCGGTCGCCCGGCTCGATCACCGCTTCCAGCAGCGCCACCACATCGTCGGCGGCCACCACCCGCCCGCGGGGCGCGAGCGCGGCGGCGCGCTGCAGGCGCTGGCGGCGGCTCTCGGCCTGGGTGTCCCACTGTCGACTCATCGCGTACGCCTCACCGGGCCGAGCCCGTAATGTCGAAGTAATTACATCGTAATTATGCAACCTTTCCCTGTCTAGCGGCGCTGCAGCATCAAGCTGCGCCAAGCAGTTTCTGTGCCGTGCAAGTCAGCTGGGCGACAGTTGCACGCTTGCCGCAGCCTGCCTTTCGATATATCGTTTCGAAAACTTCGATATATCGAATGCAAACTCCCTCAGACCCCATCGCCGCGCCAGATTTCGACACTCCCGCCGGGCGCGCCCGACGGGGCGGCACCGCCCGCCCGCTTGGCCACGGCGACCTGCGCCTGCTGTTGCTGGCGCTGATCGAGCAGCAGCCGCGCCATGGGTACGAGTTGATGCGCCAGATCGCCCAGCTGTTCAAGGGGCTGTATACGCCCAGTGCCGGCACGATTTACCCGGCGCTGGCGCAGTTGGAAGCCGACGGTTGGGTGCTCACCGACCAGGACCAGGGGCGCAAGCGTTACCAGATCACCGAGGCCGGCCGCGGCCACGCCAGTGCGCACCGCGATGCGCTGGACGCCGCCCTGGCACGCACGCACCGGCGCGCGCGCGACCTGATCAAGGCACAGACACCGCCGCCGATCCGCGACGCCATCCACCGCATCAAACACGGCCTGTTCGCCCGGCATGGGCAATGGACCGAGGCCGAAACCGCGCGCATTGCCGCGCTGCTCAACGCCGCCGCCGACGGCATGGAGCCAGGCGACACCTGAGCCTGCGCACCGCGCTTGTACCGTGACATTGGCCCGCCGCCGCCAGCCTGACCGCGCCGATGCGCCCATCCCCCCGCCACGCGTTGCGTGGCCTTCCCCAGGAATTGCACTCCATGGCTGTCCACACCAATACCCAAGTTCGCCGCGACCCCCGCCTGCGCTCCGTACAGGTACTGCGCTGCGAAACGATCACCCCGCAGATGCGCCGCATCGTGTTTGGCGGCAGCGAGTTGGCCGGCTTCCAGAGCGATGCCCCGGACGACCACGTCAAACTGTTCTTTCCCAATGCCGACGGCGCCTTCGTGCTGCCGACAATGACGGCCGAAGGCCCGCGCTACGACGCGGGCGCCGTGCCCTCGCCCGGCCGCGACTACACGCCGCGCTATTTCGACCCGCAGAGTAGCGAATTGAGCATCGATTTCGTGCTGCATGGCGATGGCGTGGCCTCCAGCTGGGCGGCACAGGCGCAGCCCGGCGATGACTTGAAGATCGGCGGCCCACGCGGCTCGTTCCTGGTAGCCGACGACTACGACCACTATGTGCTGCTCGGCGACGAAACTGCATTGCCCGCAATCGGCCGCTGGCTGGAAGCCATGCCGGCCGACATGCACGCGGAGGTCTACATCGAAATTGCCGACGCGGCCGAGCGCCAGGAGCTGCTCAGCGCTGCCGACGCGGATATCTACTGGCTGGAGCGCAACGGCTTCGACGCTGCGACGAGCACGCTGCTGGAAGACAGCCTGCGCGACTACGAGCCGCACGACGGCGACACGTTCTACTGGATCGGCGCCGAATCGATGCGCGCGCGGGCAATGCGCAAGTTTCTGGAAGAGCACCTGCAAGTGGACAAGGAGTCAGTGCGTGCGAAGGGCTATTGGAAGGCGGATCCGGCTGGGGAATGAGGCGTTGGTGCGTGGTTTACGGCGTGCGTGGTGCGTGGTGTTGGGCTGAGGGTGGAGCCCCTCGCGGCCTAGGCCGCTCCTACACGAGCTGACTGGTCGTGCGTGGTGTTGGGCTGACGGTGGAGCCCCTCGCGGCCTAGGCCGCTCCTACACGAGCTGATTGGTCGTGCGTGGTGTTTGGGCTGAGGGTGAAGCCCTCGCGGCCAAGGCCGCTCCTACACGAGCTGAGCGGTTGTAGTTCACCGCATCACTGCATGGCGCCGGTCACGCGCACAAACAAAAAGCCCGCCAATTGGCGGGCTTTTTGTATTCCACACATCGGTGCGATTGCGCGCACCGGTGCATCGACAGCGCGGCGAATTACTTCGCGGCAGCGTCGCCGGCCTTGGCCTGCAGGGCCTCGGTGGTGATGCGGATCTTGACTTCGTCGCTGACGTTCGGCGCGTACTGGCCAACGCCGAAATCGCTGCGCTTGATCGTGGTGGTGGCGTCGAAACCAGCGGCCGGCACCTTCTTCATCGGGTGCTCGCCGGCACCGTTGAGGGTGACGTCCAGCACGACCGGCTTGGTCTGGTCCTTGATGGTCAGATCGCCGGTGACGGTCAGCTTGTTGGTGCCGGCCGACTCGACCTTGGTGCTCTTGAAGGTGGCGCTCGGGAACTTGGCCGCGTCGAAGAAATCACCGCTCTTCAGGTGTTCGTCGAACTTGGCGGTGAAGCTGTTCAAGCCGGACAGCGGCAGGGTCACCTGCACGGTCGACTTGGTCACGTCGGCAGCGTCGTACACCAGGGTGCCGTCGACATTGCCGAAGTGCGCGGTGGGGTTGGAGAAGCCGAAGTGGCTCCACTGCGCCAGCACGTCGGTGTGGGTCGGGTCCAGCGTGTAGGTGCCGGAGGCCACCTGCACGGCCGGCGCGGTCGACGCATCGGCAGCCGGTGCGGGCGCAGCAGCGGCGGCATCGGCCGGGGCGGTGGCGGCCGGGGTTTCGGCAGCCGGCGCGGCGGCGTTGTCGGCCGGCTTCGAGCAGCCGGCGATGGCCAGGGTCAGGGCGAGCGGCAGCAACAGCTTATGGGTGGTCTTCATTGAAACTCCTTGAGATGGGTGAGCGCGCCGAGGCGACGCGATGGGACAGGGGCAGACGGACGAGGACTGCGGGAAACAGCGACCGCGCGCTTAAGCGATGCGTGCGGCTTCGTCGAAACTCAGGCGCGGCAGGCGCGGGAACAGCCCGGCCGGGTCACCGTACCCGAGATTGACCAGAAAGTTGGATTTAATCGGCGTGCCGGCAAAGAACGCAGCATCCACCTTGGCATTGTCGAAGCCGGACATCGGGCCGGCATCCAGGCCCAGCGCACGCGCGGCCAGGATCAGGTACGCGCCCTGCAGCGAGCTGTTGCGGAATGCCGACTCGGTGCGCGCCGTGCGCGGGCCGTCGAACCAGCTCTTGGCATCGGCATGCGGGAACAGGTACGGCAGCTTCTCGTGGAAGTCTTCGTCAAACCCAATGATCGCCGTCACCGGTGCGGCCAGGGTCTTGGCGGCGTTGCCTTCGGACAATGCCGGCTTGAGCTTTTCCTTGCCCTCGGCGGTGGTCACGAACACGAACCGCGCCGGCGAGCCGTTGGCCGCGGTGGGGCCCCACTTGACCAGGTCATAGAGCTCGCGCAACAGGTCTTCGCTGACCGGCGTATCGAGGAAGGCGTTTTGCGTGCGGGCGGTGCGAAACAGCTGATCCAGCGCGGCAGCGTTGAGCAGGTCGGACATGGAGACTCCGGGAGACAGTGGGATGGCGACAGTAGGGTGCAGCAACGGCGCCAGTGTGAAGACCCGCAGTGTAGAGTGGTGCGATTGCTGGAACACACGCTCAATCTGAAACAAATCTATGTCGGATCTGAAACGATGGCAGTGACCTGGGCGGTAAGCGACGGGCGCGCCGGCAATGCCCGCCAGGCCGAAGCGCTGGCCCGCGCCCTGCACCCCGACACCGTGCATGCACTGCATCTGCAGGCCAGAGCGCCCTGGCGCTGGGCCGCGCCGCGGCGCCTGCCCGGCGCCAACTCGGCCTTCGGGCCGGCATTTGCCGCGCAACTGCAACAGCCGCCCGGCCTGGTGATTGGGTGCGGACGCCAGGCGGCGTTGGCCACGCGCCTGCTGCGCGCCCGCGGCAGCGTGGCGGTGCAGATCCTGGACCCGCGGCTCGACCGGCGCCAGTGGGACTTGGTGGTGGTGCCCGAGCACGATGCACTGCGTGGCGAGAACGTGCTCACCCTGCTTGGCAGCCTGCATCCGGTGGACGACGCCTGGCTGGCCGCCGGGCGCGCGGCATTCCCTGCTGTAGGCGCACTGCCGGGCCCACGCGTGGCGCTGTTGATCGGCGGGCCCACCACGCAGGTGCCGTGGACACTGCAGGCGCTGGCCGCGCAGTGCAATGCCGTGCAGGCACAGGTGCGCGCCGCAGGCGGCAGCCTGCTGATCACCGCCTCGCGCCGCACGCCGCCGGAGGTGGTTGCGCTGTTGCGCACCCTGCAGCAGGGCAACCCCGGCCTGCTGTGGTGCGACGCGCGCGATGGCGCCAACCCGTATGCCGGCCTGCTGGGCTGGGCGGACGCGATCGTGGCCAGCGCCGATTCCGTCAACCTGCTCTCCGAAGCCTGCGCCACACCCGTGCCGGTGGTGGCGGCCTGTGCGGAATTCGCGCGCGGCCGTGTCGGCGCCTATGTGCAGGCACTGCAGCAGCGCCAGCGCCTGTGCGCGGCCGATGAAGTTCTGGCTACCACGGCCGCTATGACACCGGTACGCGAAACCGAACGGATTGCGGCGCAGGTGCGTATGCGCCTGGGCTTATGACCGGGCCAACAGCAACGCCATGACCGCACAAGGAAGATGCCCCCAGATGCAGCGCTCTCACGGACACCGCATGCGCTACGCAATGGCGATCATGCTGTTCCTTGCCACCCTACCTGCGATCGGTGCGCCGACCTGCATCCCGCACTACCCGACACCGGCCACGCTGGCGGCCATGTTCGACCTGGCCCGGTCCACGCAGCAGGCGCTGGACAGGCTGGACGGTGCACGCGTCGTCCTGTTGGCACGCGGTGGCCAGGACCTGAGCCGGTATGGGCTGAAACATAGTCATCTCGCCTTCGCACTGCGCGAGGACGATGGCAACTGGCGCATCAAGCACCTGCTCAATCACTGCAAATCCGACACCTCCGAGCTCTATCGCGAAGGGCTGAGCAATTTCATCGGCGAAAGCGCGCTGCATGCGGATCTGCGCGTCGGCGTGCCCTCGCCTGAGGTGCAACAAACGCTGCAGCGCTTGTTGCAGGATCCCGGTACCCTGGCGCACGCCCTGCACACGCCGCGCTACAGCATGATCGCCTACCCGTTTTCTACCGATTACCAGAACTCCAATCAGTGGGTGCTGGAGATACTGGCCGCCGCGCTTGCGCAATCCGACCCACAGACCACAGCGGTGGCGGCGCCAGTTGTGGATCGCCGTAGCGCGCAGGCCTGGCTCAAGCATGCCGATTACCAACCCACCCGCCTGCATCTCGATTTGAGTAAACGCATTGGGGCCCGCTTCTTTGTGGCCAATGCGGCAGTGACCGACCATCCGGCCAGCGAACGTATCTCCGGCAATTACTCGGTGATCACGGTCGAGTCGGTGTTCGACTTGCTGCAACAGCGCAAGGCGCTGCCGCAGGAGTTCTCCATTCCACGCAGCGCTGCCGCGCACGGAGCATCTCCATGACCTCATCCTTCCGATCCGTCAGCCTCGTGGCGCTGCTGGCGCTCAGCGCCGGCCAGCCGATGCAGGCGCAGGCCGGCCTGACCACCATCACCCGTGGCGACGCGTCTGCGATGTCGGCCATTCTGGTGATCTCCGCGCCGTACTTCGTGTCGTTGGCGCTGACGCACAGCGCAGTAGCGGGCTCGGAGGCGCTCAGCCACGCGTCGAACAAGGCATCCGCCGGGCCGTTGCCCCCGATGCGCGTGACATCGGTAGGCCCCACGCCCGATGGCGGCAGCGAGGTCCAGCTCCAGGATCCTGCGCAAGCTGCCAACACCGCATTGCTACGTTGGCCTGTCCGCAATGACGCACCGGCGGCAGGGTTCCGCGTTGGCGAGACGGTGACCTTCCAGCCAAGCCCCGCCGGTGCGGGCTGGACCGTGCAATCGGCGCAGGGCGAGGCGCTGGCATTCGTGCCGACTGCGGAATCGGCTGCACAGAACAGCAGCCAGGCCTGGTAACACGGCCCTGGCGAATAGCGCGCTGTGAGCCTGCAACAGCACATCGCACGCATTGCCTACTGCAGCTGATCGCTGTGTGTTGGCTGTTTCGCGCCCTTCTTTCGCGCGAGCGTGCCTCAGTCCGTGATGACCGCTGTTAGCACAGTGAAGTCTGACCAGAAGCCGCAGTAGCCCATACGCGGCGACGCACGGATAATTAGCGCCGTCCACGACTGCTGTTGTCCCGCCATGCCTGCCGCGCCTGCTCCCACCTTTGCACCGCTCACCGTTCGCGCCCTGTTGTGGGCGGTCTCGGCCATGGGCGCAGTGGTGCTGCTGTCCAACATCCTGGTGCAGTACCCGATCAACGACTGGCTGACGTGGGGCGCGTTTTTGTATCCGTTGGCGTTTCTGGTGAGCAACCTGATCAATCGGCGCTTCGGCCCGCGCGCGGCGCGCATGGTGGCCTGGTGCGGGTTTGCGCTGGCGGTGGTGTTGTCGATCTGGCTGGCGACGCCACGGATCGCAATCGCGTCGTGCAGCGCGTTTATCGCTGCGCAGTTGCTGGATATCAGCGTGTTCGATCGTCTGCGTAATGGCAACTGGTGGCGCGCGCCGATCGTGGCGACCACCTGCAGCGCCACGCTGGATACGGCGATCTTCTGGAGCATCGCCTTTGCCGGCGCCGGCCTGCCGTGGATCAGCTGGGCGGCCGGCGATCTGGCGGTGAAGCTGGGCATGGGCGTGTTTCTGCTCGGACCGTTCCGCGCACTGCTGTGGCGGAGTGCGCCGCGCGCGAGCGGGTGACTGCAGCACACACCTGGATCGACATGATACGGGTACGTCCTGCATCCAACGGCAGTGCATCGATCGCACACGCTCCTGATACGAGCCACAGCGTGGCTGCTCGCTTATGACATCACATCTTCGCAGTCGAAATGGAAGCGTGCGCAGATCTGCGGCACAGTCGTCCTGTGAGTCAACTGGGATCAAAAACGCTTGGTTTACAGGTCGACTACGGTTGATGCGCCCACCCTGTTGCACGCACCATCGAGAACACCGGCATATCGCGTTTGGTCAGCAACGTCCTAGTACAGGAAAATCCAGGTGACTCCACCGTGATAAGGCGTATTCATTATCACGTGGCGGAACGAGAGATTGCTTACACTAAATTGATTGGGCGGTCCGCATCTTCAATCACAGAGCTGACCGATGATGGATGAAACCACCAGACGGCACCCGCAAACGTCGTGCTACGCCCCTCAATTCTCTACTACGTACGCTCTGTTCATTACGTTCGGTCATAGGCCCGTCTAGCATCGACTCAACCGGCATCGTTGATTTCCGTCCTGCACTCTAGGAGACCCATCATGCGAACAAAAACCTCACTGCCGTTGGCCACCGTCCAGCGGCTACTGACCCCTGGCACCTCCACCGGGTTATCCACCCCCGCGTCGGCGTCAGCCACTCCCTGTGCAGAAACGACGGCAGGCTTACTGGGAGCGTTGCCAGCTCGAAAGAACAAGCAAAAACAGCAAAGCCAGCGTCCACCCAATACGCAGGACGGTACACCAAAGAATGGCAGAGACCATGGCGGACAGTGGGCAACACGAGCTGCCAAGTACGCTCTTGGCATTGCTGGCGCAGGCTATGTGGCAGACAACTTCTTTCTTTCAACGACCTCGCTCCGCGACGGCAAGGCCGGATTTAGCAGCAATGATCGGCTTGAGAAAGCATGCGTGAAAGCGGAGAGCTATCACGCGCGGTATCACAGCGCTACCGAAGGAGAACGCGCATCGCACAGCCGTCCCTTCGTACCGATCAGAACGTGCGGGTCCAACCAGTTCGCCACCATGAGCGACTACCGTGCGGCGACCAAGGTTCATATCGGCCACCTCTTCGACAGCCAGCACGCACGGCAATCGCTGCTCACCAACCTTGCCTGCCTCAAGGGCGAGCGCATCAGGGACGAGTGCATTGCCCAGTACGCCCCTACGCATGTCCCGGCCAATCCGGACCTGAGTAGAAGCCCGCTCTACGAAACCAAGAACAAGTACTCTCTGACCGGCGTACCCAATGCTCAGACCGGTGCAAGCGGATATACCTCACGATCAATCACCCAGCCCTTCATCAATCGCGGCATGCAGCATTTCAAGCAGGATTCCCAGAGCGACAGAGCGTTGTCGCTCAAACAGTGCATGGAATTGCTTGAACGTACACTGGAGGGCGACGACAAACTTGGCAAGCAGGCACAACACGCTGCCGGCCAAGCGATCCTGAATTTCCGTCAGGTGTATGCCGCCGACGAGCATTGGGGCCACCCCGAAAAAGTCATCATGAAAACGTTGATCGCCAACGGGCTGCTATCGCAGGAGCAAACGGACAGGATCGATGCGACCCTGATGTTCGAAGATCCGTCCATCAGCGTATTGAAAAAAAACACCAGTGTCGCCGGGCCGTTATTGCAACATTTGGAAACGAAGTTCCAGTCCAGGCGCCTGCAGGATCGACCCGAAGCTCTTGCAGACTTCATGGAGATGGCGAAACAGAAGAATATGGAAGGCCTGCCGATCGTGCACTTCAAGCTCAACGCGCAAGGCAATGGCTTCGAAGACTGTTCCGGGTTAGGCGATTCATTCACCAGCGCAAATGCCGTTGCATGCATCAACCACGCACGCTTGATGAGCGGTGAGCCCCGTCTTTCCAAACAGGATGTAGGGGTAGTGGTGGCATGCCTCAATGCTGTATACGACGATGCGAGCAGCGTCAGGCATACGTTGCATGAAATCGCGCGCGGATGCTTCGTCGGAGCCGGCTACACCACCGAGGATGCCGATGTATTTTACGAGAATGTCTGTAAGGATGCTGCACAGGCGTTCTATGCAGGAAGGTCCATGACCAGAAACGCCTAGACCCGAGCGAGTGCTGATGCGTAGCGCACAAGGACTGCCGGGCGTGCCGCACTGCGGAGAACGGCTGGCTCCGCCGACGTCTTTAGGCACCTTTTCCTGGCTGAAATCGCAACTGCTGCGCATCTGCAATCGCTGCAACAATTTGGCAAGCATCCCGAATCGGAGGCGTGGAGACCACCAAGCGTGGCCGACGGTCCAATGTGCAACTCAGGCCCGCCTCCACCAACGTGGCGTGGGCGTGATGCAGCGGCGCTGCACTCTCGGCCGGTAGCCACTGCACCTGCACCAGCGCGTCGATCAATGCGGGCGTGGCGCAGGCCAACAGCAACGCCGGATGCTGGGCGGCCTGGCCGAGCACGCCGGCCTGCAACAGGAATTCCAGGTCGACCAGACCGCCGGCCCCCTGCTTGAGATCCAGTCGCCCGGCATCGCTGCGATCGAGTTCGCTGCGCATGCGTGCACGCATCTTGCGCACGTCCTCGTGCAGCAGAGCGGGGTCGCGCACGCGTGTCAGCGTCTCGCGACGCACCTGCACGAACGCTTCGCAAAGCGCGGCATCGCCGGCCACCGCACGTGCGCGCACCAGCGCCTGATGCTCCCAGGTCCAGGCACGATCGCGTTGATAGTCGCGATAGCTGGCGAGCGAGGACACCAACGCACCCTTGCCGCCGTCCGGGCGCAGCCGCACATCGATGTCGTAGAGACGGCCGGCGCCGGTTTCGGCGCCCAGCAATGTCATCACCTTCTGCGCAAGCCGCGCAAACCAGCGCCCGGCTTCCAGCGGTCGCTTGCCATCGGAGGCTTCCACCTCGCGTGGGTGATCGTAGAGAAACACCAGATCCAGATCCGAGCCGAAGCCCAGCTCCAGGCCGCCCAGACTGCCATAGCCGATGATGGCGAACGCGCCACCGGGCACCTGCCCATGCGCGGCGACCAATTCGCGGCGCGCCAGTTGCAACACCGTCTGCACCACCGCCTCGGCAAGCCAGGCCAGTTGCTGGGTACTGTCCACGGGTTGCTGGCGACCATCGAGGGTGGCCAGTGCAATGCGGAAGCTCAACGCAAGCCGGCGCTCGTTGAGTTCGCGCAAGGCCGCTTCGGTATCGTCGATCTGCAAGGTGTCGACGCATGCGGTATGCAGTGCGGCGCGGTCGGGCAACGGACCGCTGATGCGGGTATCGAGCAGTTCGTCCAGCAGCAGCGGATACGCAGCCAGGCGCTCGGCCAACAAGGCACTGCGCGAGAGCACATCGACCAGGCGAGCCAGCGCGCTGGGTTGCTCGTCGAGCAGCGCCAGGTAGCTGGTGCGGCGCAGCGTGGCCTGCAGCAGGCCGAGCACGCGCCGCAACGCGGCGTCTGGCTGGGTCGCGCGGATCGCCGCATGCAGCAGCGCCGGCATCACCCGGTCCAGCCGCGTGCGCGCGCCATCGGAGAGCGCGCGCACGCCGGAGGACTGTGCGAAATCGGCCAGCATGTGATGCGCGTTGTTGGGATCGTGCAGGCCGATGCCCAGCAACGGCGCCGCATCGCCCTCGGGCAGCGCGCGCCAGTAATCGGCCAGCGTATCGGGCGCGGTAGCGTGCACGCGTGGTGCCAGCAACTCGGCAAATTCCGCCGCCACCCGCGTGCGGTGCGGTGCCAACGCTTCCAGCAATGCCTGCCAGTGCGCATAGCCCAGACCGAGCGCGATGCGTTCGCGCTCCGGCTCGCCCTGCGGCAAGGCATGCGTTTGTGCATCGCGCAGCATCTGCAGGCGGTTCTCCACCCGGCGCAGGAAGCGGTAGGCATCGGCCAATGCCTGACCGGTGGGCGGATCGATCTGCCCGAGGTCCACCAGCGCCTGCAAGGCTGGCAACAAACGGCGCTCGCGCAAGCTGGCTTCGCGCCCACCGCGAATAAGCTGCAGCGATTGAGCCAGGAATTCGATCTCACGGATGCCGCCCGGCCCGCGCTTGATGTCGTCCAGGCGTGCATGGTGCGCCACTTCGGCGGTGATCGCGGCCTTCATGTCGCGCAGCCCGTCGAGCGCAGTGAAATCCAGGTAGCGGCGATACACGAACGGGCGCAGCGTTTCCAGCCACGCCTCGCCGGCGGCGATGTCGCCGGCCACCGCGCGTGCCTTCAACCAGGCATAGCGCTCCCAGTCACGGCCTTCGCGCTGGAAGTACTGGTCCATGCCGTTGAACGACAACGCCACCCGCCCAGCACTGCCAAACGGGCGCAGGCGCAGGTCCACGCGATGGCTGAAGCCATCGGCGGTGGTTTCGTCGAGCAGCCTGGCCAGCTGTTGGCCCAGCCGCGCGAAATATTCTTCGGCCGCCAGCGGGCGCGCGCCATCGGACTGCCCGGCCTGCGGATACGCATAGACCAGATCCACGTCGGAGGAAAAATTCAGTTCGCCACCGCCGAGCTTGCCCAGCCCGAACACCACCAGCCGCTGCACGCTGCCGTCTTCGGCAATCACCTGCCCGTGGCGGGTGGAAAACTGTTGTTCCAGTGCCTGCAGCGCGCATTGCAGGCAGGTTTCCGCCAGCGTGGTGGCACCGGCCAGAGTGGCGTCTACATCGTCCAGGCCGAGCACGTCGCGCCACACCAGGCGCGCGGAGGCGGCTGCGCGGTAACGGCGCAGTTGTGCGGCCCACTCCTGCGGCTGCGCCGGGTCCAGGCGTGGCACCGGCAGCGGCGGCGGGTCTGGCTGTGCCAGGTGGGCGAGCAGCGCAGGTTGGCGGGCGAGCGTGTCGACCACGAAGTCACTGGCCAGCGCTACGCGTGCCAGCGGGTGCTCAACACCTTCGGGCCACGGCGCATCGGCAGGCAGGGCGTGGCGGACGCGCGCCACGGCCCGCTCGATCAGAGCGGCCAGCGCAGGAGAGGCAGACGGAATGGGCTGTGACATGGCCCGATTCTGGCATCCCTGCCGGGTAGCACCATGTGCAGGCGCGCTGCCGCGCGTGCACCGCCACCGCCGTGCCCTGTAGGAGCGCACGCGTGCGCGAACGCGTCACCGGCGCTGCCAAGCTCGCGCGCAAGCGCGCCTACCCAGGCAAGGACGCGCCCGCGTACGCATCTGCGCACTGCGCTCGCGCTAGCCGAGCCCCAGCACCGCGCCAGCCGCAGCCACGCCGCCCAGGCATCCCACCGTTACCGCCACCCAGGCATTGCGGCGCGGTGCATATGCCAGCCCCAGCGCCACCCACAAGGCCCCGGCGCTCGCCATGCCCAGCCATAGCACCGCGCCCGCACTGCCGCCCCAGGCGCGCACGCACACGCCCAGTGCGCTCAGCAGCAGGCATGCACCGAGCACGCGCAACTGCCAGCGCTGCGCACGCGGTGCGGTGCGCTGGCCGGTGAGTTGTTCGTAATGGCGATGCATCGCCACGCAAATCGCCAACATGCCGGCGTGGCACAGCGCCAACGCCGTGAGCGAGGCGATCATGCCGGCCATGCACTGCCCCGCAGCACCCAGTCGATGCCTGCCAGCACCGCCAGCGCGACGAGCATCGACAACCACATCCGCCACGCACTGCGCGCGCGGAACATCCACATTGCCAGCAGCGTGTAGACCACGAAACTCAGCAGCGTGGTCACCAGCACCGCAACGGCCGGCGCCACGCCTGCCACGCGGGCCAGCAGCTGCGCGGCCACGCCGCTGCCACTGGCGGTGAGCGCATAGCCGCCCATGCTGGCCGCCAGCACGCGCCCAGCGACAGCGCTGCGGTAACGCCATGGCGATGCCTGTGGCGGTTTACTCATGCACCGGGCTCCGCTGTCTGCGTGCGCCGCGCCGCACGCATGGGTGGCGGCGCACTGACGCGCTGCTGCACGCGATACGCGGCATAGGCAACGCTCACACCGAAGCCCAGGGCGGTGAGTTCCACCGCAGCGCGCTGCAGGTCGCCATCGAGCAGATAGCGGCCAACATGCTGCCCCGTACTGGCCGCGTTGAGCAGTGGCAGGCCAATGCACAATGCGGCGGTGATACCTAATTGCTCCACCCAGGCGCGCAGCGGTGGGCGCAGCAGGCCATGTAGCAACGTGCCGGCCCACACCCACAGAAACACCCGGATTTCCATCTGCGCACGCGCCTCCAGCTCTGCCGGCAGCAAGCGGTTTGCATAGAAGTACGCAATGCACGCCAACGCGGTGCCGGCCAGTGCGGCCACGTTGCACGCTTCCACCACCCGATAGATGCCGGCCGTGGCAGTGCCGAATTCCTGCTCGCTGCGGCGCCGGCGCTTGAAGGTGAACAACACCGTGCCGGTGGCGATCATCGCGGTACCGGCCAGGCCACAGACGAAGTACAGCCACTTGGCGGTCCAGCCGCCAAACCCGGCCACATGCAAGGTCTTGATCGTCGCATCCACATCGGCGGCTTGCAGCGGTGTGTGCGCCGCAACGGCATGCCGCTCCAGTAGCGCGCCACTGCCGGTATCGAACACCACGCTGGCCGGTGGATTGAGCAACTGCCGCGAGTGCGCGGTGTCTGCAACACGCGCAATTACACGCAGCGTGCCACCAGGCTGGTCCGGGCGTTGAATGACCAGTGTTTGCGCAGGCTGACCATTGAGCGCTGCGGCGCGCTGCACAAGATCGGGCAGATAGGTCTGCATCCGCTCGTGCTGGGTTGGCTGCGTCGCCGGTACCGCGGCGGCAGGCGACAACGCCGCCTCGTACCGGGCGTAGGCGTCTTCGTCCTGGCCATACAGCGCGTGCAGCGGCGCGGAGAGATAGCTGGTGGAGAAATACGCCAGCCCGGTGTAGACGATCATCAACAGGAACGGCAGCGTGAGCACGGCGGTGGCGTTGTGCGCATCCAGCCACGAGCGCTGCCCCTTGCCCGGGCGGAAGGTGAAAAAGTCCAGGAAGATGCGCTTGTGCACTACCACGCCGGACACAAACGCAATCAATCCGCACATCGATACCCAGCCCACCAGCCAGTAGCCGGGAATGCCGCCCTGCAAGGTGTAGTGGAAGCTCATGAAATGCCGCCCGCCTTCAGTCTGGCGGCCCCACGGCGTGGGCAGGACTTCGCCGGTGATGGGGCTCAGCGTGGCCTGGCCGGCGCCAGCGGGGCCACGCCAGACCACATCCAGCGTGTCGCCCAAGTGCACCGGCAAACTGATGCGCCACAACGTGGCCTGCGCCGCCTGTTGGCGCAGGTGTGCCAGCGCGCGTGGCACCAGCTGTGCCTGGGGCAGCGACGCGTGCGTGGCGGCGCCGGGCAGTGTTGGCCTGGCCTGCATCCAGCTGGTGATCGGGTCGCGGAACACGCTGAGCGTGCCGGTGAGGAAGATCGCGCACAGCAGCCAGCCGCAGGTGAGGCCGCACCAGGTATGCAGCCACGCCATGCTTTGCCGAAACCCCTCCCTCATGCGGCCATCGTCCCGTGCATGCAGCGGCGCATCACAGCGCGCCGCGCAGGGTCACCATCACGTTGCGCGGCTCGCCGTAATAGCGGCCATTCACGAAGCTCGACAAGGTGCTGTAGTAGCGCTTGTCGAACACGTTGTTGAGGTTCACCGCCAGCGACCACTGCCGGTTCACCTGATAACGCGCCAGCGCATTCCACACCGCACGCCCGGGAATATCTGCAGTGGCCGCGCCGATCTGCCGATACGCCGCACTCTGCGCGCTCACGCCGCCCCCCACGGTGACGTCCTGCAACACGCCCGGCAGCCGGTAGGTGGTCCACACCCGCAGCAGGTGCTTGGGCGTGTAGCTGTTGAAGGTCTGGCCCTGGCTGCTGACATCCTGCAGATAGGTGGTGCGGTTGAAGGTGTAGCCGGCGAACAGGTTCCAGTCGCGCAGCACTTCGCCACTGACTTCCGCATCGAAGCCGCGGCTGCGCACCTTGCCGCTGTCGATGTAGCAGAAGTCGTTGTTGCGGCAGGTGGGGCTGGTGCTCAGGTCGGCCTGCGCGCGGTTCTTCTGCTCCACCTGGAACAGCGCAAAGGCGGTATTGATGCGGCCATCCAGCCACTCGCCCTTGAGCCCCAGCTCGTAGTTGGCGCCGGTCATGGGCTTGAGCATGTCGCCGGCTTCGTTCTGCGCGTTCTGCGGCTGGAAAATATCCGCATAACTGGCATACGCCGACCAGGTGGGCGTGAGCGCGTACAGCAGGCCGGCATACGGGGTGACCTGCCCGGTTTCGCGGGTGTGTTCGATCGACTGCGAGGGCGACAGCCCGGTGGTGGTGGTGTTCCATTTGGTGTCGTGCCAGCTCACGCGTGCACCCACGATCGCCTTCAGCGGGTCGGTCAGTTGCCAGCGCAACGCGCTGTACAGACCCAGCTCGCGCGAGGTGCCGTGACGCGCCTCGCGCGCACTGGCAAAGATTTCTTCATCGCTGATTGCACGCACGTTGCGTTGCAGCGAGAACACGTTGAAGGTCTGAAAGTTGTTCTTGTTGCCGTAGACCGTATCCACTGTGGTTTCGGCGTAGTTGCTACCTAACACCAACTCGTGGCGCCGCCCGAGCGCGTTGAAATGCCCGATCACATTGGCATCCACGCCGGCCACGTCCGCTTCGGAAATCGTGCGTGCTGCCAGCAGGGCGCCGGTGCCGTTGGCCGGGTTGATCGCGCGGCTGGAGCTGGCGTACTTGAGGTTGTGCCGCTCATGCACCTGCACCGCGCTGAGCTTGAACACCCAATCGGCGTTGAAGCGATGGTCCAGGTCCAGGTACAGGCCGCGGTTGGACGAGGATTGCCGGTTCCACTGCGCGCCCAGGTTGGTGCTGCGCGGCAGGCCGATATCGCGGCCGTCGGTGTAACTCGGCAGGCCGCCAAAAAATGGCCGGCCTTCGAATTCTTCGTAGCTGGCGGCCAGGCTGACCTGGGTCTGCGGCGAGACGCTGTAATCCAGCGTGCCGTAATAGGTGGGCGTGCGCCGCTCCACACCATCGACGAACGAGCGCTGGTCCTGGTAGTCGATCACGCCACGCGCGCGCAAGGCACCATCGTCGGTGAGGTTGGCGCTGGCATCCAGCAAGGCGCCATAGCGGTCCCAGGAGCCGGCCTGCAGCATCACGCTCACGCCGGGCACATCCAGCGGGCGCTTGCGCACCAGGTTCACCGCACCGCTGGGGTTGCCGGCACCCTGCAGCAGGCCGGCGGCGCCGCGCAGCACTTCGGCACGGTCGTAGATGCCCATGTTGGCGCTGTAGTTGCTGGCGCGGCCATACATGCCGCGATTGAGCGGCACGCCGTCGTACTGCACGGTGGTGATGTCGAAACCGCGCGCATAGATGTATTTGCCACCCTGCGGGCTCTGCACGATGGTGATGCCGGTGGTGCTGGCCAGCGCGTCGTAGACCGAGGTGATGTTCTGCTCGTCCATCAGTTGGCGGGTCACCACGCTGATCGACTGCGGGATGTCCTTCAGGCGCTGCTCGCCACGGCCGATGCTGACCGCGCGCGCGGTATAGCTGCCGGTGCCGCTGGTGGCGGCGCGGCGTTCGGCCTGTGCGGTGACTTTCACCGTCGGCAGCAGCCAGGCATCCACTTCGCCCTGGCTGGTCACCGCCGCGGGCGCCGGGCGCAATACGTAGCCGCCGGTCTGCAGTGGCACGGCCTGCAACCCACTGCCGGCCAGCACCGCAGTCAGCGCGCCGGCAGCGGTGTAGTCGCCGTCCAGCCCGGCGGTGGTGCGTCCATCGGTCTGCGCAGCGGTGAAGCTCAGCAGCAGGTTGGCCGAGCCGGCCAGACTGCGCAGGGCCGGTGCCAGTGGCCCGGCCGGGATGCTGTAGCGCTGCCGGGCCGCGGACGCGGTTTGGGCATCCTGCGCGGCGGCAGCGGGACTGGTGGCGAGCACCGTCAGGCCGCACAGGGCCAGCGCAATCGCGGTGGCGATGGGCCTGGGCAGTGCGGCGCGCGGCAATGAGAGGTGCAGCGAAACAGCGTGGTGGCCGCGGCGGCGGTCGGAGATGGACATGGGGGTTCCCGCAATCTGAGGTGGCGTCGCACTGACACCGTCATCAAGGAGGTGCCACGAGCGCGCCGATCGGGCAGCCCATCTCGCAATTTTTTTCAGGTCTCGCGGCGTCGGTGTCTGCCGGGCGTCCGCAGACCCGGGCCGGACTGGCTGATGACCGCAGCGCGCGGTCGTCGGACAGAGGTGTCTTGCGCGAGCACCCGCAGAGAGCGCGTTCGGAACTTCGGGCGCATACCGACTCGCCGACACCACGGCGTTGCGTGTCTGGCAGCCGCACCGGCGGCCTGACCAGCCCGGCGATGCGCACCTCGCCCATCGGACGTGCCCGCCCAGTTTTATTCAGCGCTGCGCCGCGTACGGCACGATCTGCAAAGCGCCGCAGCGCGATCGCCGCGCTTGGATACGCGAAAAACGTAGCGAGCAATCGTCAGCAGATGCGGACGGCGCGGAGGAACTGGAGTGTCCGTAGGACCATAGGATTTCGAGTAACGGCCGCACCCGCCTCGCAGCTACGCAGTCGTTGATCGCTGCGCCTAACCGGCCGCCTGGATGCTCACCCAGTAGCGGCTGCGCTGGCGTACCCGCACTGGCAGCACGCTGGGCAGCATGGCCAGGATGCGGTCGGTATCGTCCAGCGGAAACACCCCGGAGACGCGCAAGCCGGCCACCGCCGGGTCGCAGCGCAGCAGCCCGGGGCGATAGCGCTCCAGCTCGGCCACGAACGCATCCAGCCGCAACTCGTCGGCAATCAACTGGCCACGCTCCCAGGCGGTGGCCTGCGCATCGGCCGGCCCGGGCGCCTGCAGGAACGCGGCATTGAACACGCATTGCTGGCCGGCCTGCACGCGGCGCGCGGCGTGAGTGGCATCACGCGGACGAATCTCCACCGCGCTCTCCAGCACCGTGACCCGGCTCTGCGCCTGGTCCTGGCGTACACAAAAGCGCGTGCCCAGCGCGCGGACATCGCCGTGCACGGTGCGCACCAGCAGTGGGCGCGGGTCCTGCGCGGCGCCCAGCGCGTGCGCGGTCACCACCATGATCTCGCCGGCCACCAGATCCAGCAGGCGCTGGTGCGTATCGAAGCGCACATCCACCGCGCTGCGCGTGTTGAGGGTCAGGCGGGTGCCGTCGCCCAGTTGCAGCATCCGGCGCTGCCCGGTGGCGGTGGCGTAGTCGGCCGTTGCCTGCTGCCAGCGCTGGGTGCGGGTGGCCAGCAGCCCGGCGGCGCCGGCCACCCCGCCCCACAGCACCAGGTTGAGCGCCTTGCGTCGGCCTGGCGAGGCGGGGCGCTTGCCATCGGCATACGGCGACAGGCTGCGGTAGGCCGCCTGCGGTGCCAACGTCTTCAGTCGCCCGGTCACCGCCTCCAGATGCGCCCAGGCCCGCGCGTGGTCCGGATGCGCGGCGCGCCAGTGTTCCCAGTCACGTAATTGCGCCGCGCTGGCGGTGCCGGACATCAGCACCGTCAGCCACTCGGCGGCCTGGTCGGCCACCTCTGCGCTGATCGGCTGCCCGCCGGCCAGGGGCGTGCGCGGCGTGCTGGCGTTGCTCGCAGACATCGGTGCCACCACTCAGGCCGACACAGCGAACAGGCACTGCCGGTTGGCGCGCGTGAGGTATTGCTTGACCGAGCTGCTGGACACCCCCAGGCGCTGCGCGATCTGCGCGTAGCTGAGCTCGTGCAGGTGCGCCAGCAGGAAGGCCTCCTTCACTTTCGGCGGCAGGCCGTCCAGCGCCTGGTCCAGCTGCTGCACCGCCTCCAGCGCCAGCAGGTGCAGCTCCGGCGAAGGCGCCAGCTCTTCCGGCAACGTGGCCAGCATCTCCAGGTAGCTGGCCTCCAGCAGCTTGCGCCGCTGGCGGTGCGCCATCAGCCGCCGCGCGATGGTGGCCAGGAACGGCCGCGGCTCGCGGATCTGGTCGGCCGCGCCGGCATCGATCACGCTGATGAAGGTGTCCTGGGCCAGGTCGGCCGCCACGCACCCGTCGCCCAGCTTGCGCCGCAACCAGCCCTGTAGCCAGCCGTGGTGGTCGGTGTACAGGCGCTCCACCTGCTGCTGAAGCGCGACTTGCGTGGCCGACACGATGACCTCCTGGACGCCGGACCCGGGCAGGGGTGCGCCCGGGATTAAATGAGAATGGATCTCATTCTAACGGATGCGGCGCCGTGTTGCAGACGCGACCGGGTCTGCGCTGTTCCGGCGGGCAGCGCTGCTTGGCGGCAACGGAGCTCAGTTGCCACTGGCGGAATTCCTGGAATGCCAGTCGTCTGTGGATGGACAGCGATACACGGCGGCAATCGCAGGACGTGCCTCTCGCGCTCACGCGCCAGACAGTGCAGCTGAAGCTGCGCTCGCGACCGACGCGCCTGCCCGAACTGCGCGCCAAGGCATGCCGTGCTGATGTCATCGCCATCGTCAGCAAGGCCACGCGCACCTGCCAGCAACGCGCATGCACCCGTCCACAGTCGCCCTGTGCACCGGTTCGACCTTTTACGCCTCGCAGACAACGCCCTGACAAACGCCATGCTGCACTGCGGTTTTCGCACGAGGTCACCGCATGTCGCCCACCCTGTTGCCCGCCGTGGCCCTGCCCTCGCAGGTCGCGCTGCATAACGACGGTACCGATCAGTCCCTGCCGCCTAACCTGCCGTTCCTGCACCTGTGGACCGGCCCGGACGGGCTGAGCCGGCTCAATGCCTCGCAGTTGGCCGGCTTCCAGAGCAAAAGCGTGGGCGGTGGCGCGGCGCCGCAGTGGCTGCGGCCGTTTCCCGGCGAGGTGGTGGGCGTGCAGTTTGCGGTGCTGCCGGTGGGCTGGGTCGGCGACTGGCACGAAAGCCCGCACCCGCAGTGGGTGATCGCGCTGCGCGGGCGCTGGTTCATCGAAACCGGCGACGGCACGCGCGTGGAGATGGGCCCCGGCGATATCCACTTCGGCCAGGACCAAGGCACCACCGACGCACGCGGCCACCGCTCCGGCCAACTGGGCGACACGCCCTGCCTGCAGATGATGGTGCAGTTTGCGCACTCCCCCGGCGTGGCGGCAGCGCATCCGTTCGATGAAACAGCGGCGCCATGATGGACAGCCATTGCCGCGTCCGCCCGGCCGGCCCGGCCGTTCCCGCCGACTGCGACCCGCCCCGCACCACGCACGCCGCGCTGGCCGCACGGTTGGGCGATGCGCGCCTGCTCACCCTCTACGACCAGGCCACCTGGAGCGAAGGCCCGGCTTGGTGGGAGGCCCAGCGCACGCTGGTGTGGAGCGACCTGGTTGGCCGCCGCGTGCTGGGGTGGCGGGAAGACGGCACCGTAGATGTGCTGCTGGATGCCACCGCCTTCACCAATGGCAACGCGGTGGATGCGCAGCAGCGCCTGGTGCACTGCGAACACGGCCGGCGCGCCATCACCCGCAGCGATGCCGATGGCCAGGCCCACCTGCTGGTGGGCCGTTATGCCGGCAAGCGGCTCAACTCGCCCAATGACCTGATCGTGGCGCGCGATGGCGCGATCTGGTTCACCGACCCGCCGTTCGGCCTGCGCAAGCCCAGCCAGGGCTGCCCGGCCGATCCGGAGCTCGCCCACCACAGCGTGTACCGGCTGCCGCCGGACGGCAGCCCGCTGCAGCGCATGGCCGACCTGGACCACCCCAACGGGCTGGCGTTCTCGCCCGACGAGCAGACCTTGTACGTCTCGCAGACGCCGGAGCAGGGACACGGCAGCGTGGAAATCACCGCGTTTGCCTGGCGCGATGGCGCGCTGCACGACCGCCGCCACTTCGCCAGCGTCCCGGACGGGCTGCCGGATGGCTTCTGTGTGGATCGCGGCGGCTGGCTGTGGAGCAGCTCCGGCACCGGCGTGTGCGTATTCGACAGCGACGGGCAGCTGCTTGGGCACATCCCCACCCCGGGCACCGCCTCCAACTGCACCTTCGACCAAGCACAGCAGCGGCTGTTCATCACCGGCGGGCCGTGTCTGTGGATGCTGCCGCTGCCCTGAGCACGTGCGCAGACGCGCGGCGTAGACTGTTCAGGCAATAAAAAAGCCCGCTTGCAGCGAACTGCCAGCGGGCTTTGCTCCCTCCCCCACGTCGGGATGCAGGATCATAGTGCGCGCCTGTTCGGCGACTTGCACGCTGCACTGCAAAACAATACCCGGCAGTACAGAACTAGAGTGTTTCCTTCACCTCGGATTCGCCACGTGCGGGCCTCAGCGCAACAGATCCGACTGCGCGCGGTACCACTCGGCAGCGCGTAGCAGATGCCATTCGGGCGTGTCGTTGCGCAAGCCCACCGCCGCACTCAATACACCCCAGCGCGCCAACAGGCTGCCGCTGCGCTGCGTGCCACGCAGACGCAAACGTGCATCCACCTGATAACGCGCGTTGTGCGCCTGCAAGCGATCCACGATCACTTCATCGCCTTGCCAATGCACGCGCGCGGTGAGCTGCGCCTGGCCAGCATCCACCAGCCGCACCATCCAGTTGGGCAACGACCGATCGCGTGCATAGATGGCCATCAAGAACGCCAGGTCACGCACGTCGATGCGCACGCGTCCGTCCACACCTACTGGCGCATGCCAGTGCATGTGCGTGTCATCCAGCACGATGCGCGCCCACCAGCCATCGCGCCGCTGTCCATCGGGCCCGGTGAAACCGACATTGCGCAGGTTGATCTGGCTGGCATCAAGGCGGAAATTTTCTGCACGCAGATCGCCGCGTTGCAGTTGCAGGTTTGCATCCACATCGCCGCGCAACGCGAGCCCGGCGAACTGCAGGCGTGCCGCCCGTGCGGCGATGCGTAAACCGCCCTTGCCGATACGTCCGCCCGGCTCGATCTGCAGATCGCCACTGAGCGCACCGCTGCCCCCATCGAACCGCAGCTGCTGTTGCGGCAGGTAGCGGTTATAGGCACGCAGGTCTGGCACCCGCGCATTGGTGAATACCAGATGCGCGCGGGTGGTGTCGCGCAAGCTGGCCAGGGTGCGTGCGTCGGCGCGGGTCTGCAGGTCCAGGCGCAGATCGCGCCCTTGCACGAACGGGCGCGCAAGCGCCGGGCGGTGGGCGATTGAAAACTGCTGCATGCGCAGTGCCAGCGATGGCAGCAGATGGCCGGCGGCATCGGCCTCCACGCGCAGGTCAGCGCTGGCCTGGCCTTCGATGGCGTGTTCCATCACGCCCACGCGCGCAGTGACGCGCGGCACCTGCAATCGGCTGCCGGCGGCCAGCTGCCCGCGCACGATGCGCAGGTCTGCATCCACCAGGCCGTCGCCTTCCAGCGTCAGCCAGTCCACGCCGGGAAACAACGCCGGAATCCAGCTCAGCGAGGCCAGCTGCCAATGCATGCGCGCGTGCCCGGACGTCCGCGGCAACAGGTTGCGCGGCGCCTGCAGTGGCAACCGCCGGCCCTGCACGCGCAGGTCCGCATCCAACGTCAGGCCGGCATCGGCCGGCTCGGGCATGCTGACGCGCAGACGCATGTCCTGATCCACCTGCAACTGCGCGGCCAACTCGCCCAGCAATGCGTTTGGTGTGCGGGTGCCGTCATGCAACGGCGTCCGCCATTGCAGGTGGCTCCCCGGCTGCAATTCACCGCGCGCCCAGCGCAGCTCACCATCGGCACGGCCTTGCCCGGCCCGCGTCTTGAGCCTGGTTTTTCCTTGCGCATCGCGTGTCACTTCCAGCGCGGCGGTATCGCCACGCACACCGATCAGCGCATCGGTGAGTTGCAACACCGCCAACCCACGCGCCTGCGCCGCGGTATGCCGCGCAATGCTGGCTTCCATCCGTAGCTGGCCGTTGCGCAGCAGTTCGGTGCCCGCCCAGTGCAGCGTGGCGTGCTCGAACACCGCGCGCGATGGAAACACTTCGATCGGTCCGCCGCGCAGTTGCTTGAACAGACCAAATTGCAGCTGCCCGTCACCGGCGATTTGTAACTGGCGAAGTGTCAGCGCCTGCACCTGCTCGGCGACGATGCGATCGAACTGCAACGTCCACGCGGGGGAGTGGGTTTGACTGCGGGTGGAGCGTGCTGCCGGCTGCGTGGTTGCCGTGGCGGCTGCGTTGGGCGCGGTGGCTGCAGTGGCAACGGGGGGTGCTTCGCCCGCCGCGGCGTTGGATGCGTTCGCTGCATTGGTTGCAGCAGGATCGACTGGCATCCCATCGGCTTGCGAAGTGCGCGGCGCAGATACGCCGTTCGTAGTTGTCGCTGTCGCTGTGGCGCTAGATGCAGTTGCGGTTGCCGATGAAGAGGCGGGCGCGGGAGATACCACAACGGCGCCAGGCAGATCGGACGCATGCAAGCCGCCGCGTACACCCTGTGCATGCAGCTCCGGCACCAGTAGTTGGCGATGCAACAGCGGCAGCAAGCGCACCTGGCCATGCAGGCGGTCCGCGCTCGCCTCCCAACGGCTGCGCGTCGTGCGGCCGTGCAAGTTGACGTCCCACAAGGTCAGGCGTCCGGGCCACCAGGTCAGCCCCGCGCGCCACTGCATGGCGAAGCGGTCCGGCGTGCGATTGAGTGCGGCAGTGCCCAGCGGCGTGTTGAGGAACAGATTGCCGAGCAGCAGGTACGCGGCGTACAGCGCCACCACCGCAAGCACCGGCCAACGCACGGCGCGGGGCACGGCACGCCAACGGGCGCGGACAGGCATCGTCATGACGGCAAGCTCCTGAAGACCGCGCAGGCGGCACAGCGCAGTGTGCCAAGCCACGCGTGATTGTCACGCGCAGCGGCGCGCGTCGCGATTGGTGTGATCGGGGCATTGCCAGCATCTGCGGCGATCCCATCGCTCATAGCATTTCGTAGGAACGCACCCGGGCGCGACGGGCATTACCGGGAAATCCTTGTCGCGCCCAGGTGTGCTCCTACGTGGCTATTCGCGTCACCAACGCTGTGTAAGCATGCCGATGACGATAGACCGCGACAAACGTGGTTACCCACGAACTAAATGCATTGGTAGTTGCTCCCGCGTATCCGCTCAGCCGCAGCAGACCGTAGCAGCGCACCCAGGTGCGCTCCTACGCACGCGCTCACTTCTTGTTCGCCATCGGCGGCAGCAAGGATGGGCGCCCCTCGTACCACTCGCGTGCGCCGGCTAGATGCCATTGGCGCTGTTGGCCATCGAGCTCGATGCCTGCACCAAGCACGCCCCAGCGCAGATACAGGTCGCCTCGCTTGTGATCATCGTCAATTGCCAGGCGCGCGCGCAGCGACAGGCGTGCGTTCTCCGCGTGCAGGTCGTCCACCACCTGCTGCTTGCGCCAGCGCAGCCGGCCGGTGGCGTCGAGCTGGCCGGCATCCAGCAGGCCCAGCACCCAGCGCGGGTAATCGGCGCGTTGTGCGAACACCGACAGCAGCGGCGCGGCATCGCGCATGCGCACTGCCGCATCGGCATCCACCTGGAAGGGCGCGGTGGCCTGAATCGTGCCGGCCGGCACCTCCACCTCACCCCACCAGGCGGCATCGGTGGCGGCGTCGCCCACGCGCATGTTGCGCAAGCGAATGTGCGTGCCGCTCAGGTCGAAGAACTTGGCCTTGAAGTCGGCACGCCGCAGGTTCGCCTGCAATTGCGCATCGCCGCGCATCTGGATGCCGGCGATGGACAGGTGCGCGCCCTGCCCGCGCAGGTCCGCATGGCCGTTGCCCACTTCACCGGCCGCATTGAGCGCCACGTCGCCACTCAGCCGGCCGCTGCCTCCCAACAGGCGCACGGTCTTGCCGGAGAGATAGCGGTTGTAGACGGTGAGGTCCGGCACGCGCGCATCGCTGAAACGCAGCTGCGCCTTCATTGTCTCGCGCAGCCGCGCCAACTCCGCATCGCCCTGCATGGCCAATTGCAGGTCGCGGCCGTCCAGCAGCACCTGCCGTGGCGCATCGCTGGGCGTGGCCCTGAACGTGGGGATACCCACATCCAGATGCGCCTGCGGCGTGGCGGCATCGTCGATGTGCCCGTGTGCCTTGGCAACACCGGCCAGGCGGGTGCCCGCCACCTGTGCCACCGCTTCCACCCGCGGGATATCCAGCGTGCTGCCACTGGCCAGCCGCCCCTGCGCCAGGCGCAGATCCGCCTCGACCAGGCCACCGCCTTCCAGCTGGAACCACGGCTTGCGCACGAACAACTCGGCGATCCAGTTCAGCGATTCGAACTTCCAGCGGCCGCGCACCTGCCCGGACAGGCGCGGCAGCAGTTGCGCCGGTGCGGCGAACGGAATGCTGCGGCCGGCGATGCGCAGATCCGCATCGAGTTCGCTGCCGGTGTCGGCATCGCGCGGCAGCCGTGCCTGCACGCGGATGTCCTGCGCCACATCCAGCTGCAGCGCGAGCATGCCGCGATCGGTGGCACCCACACCGGCCAGCAACGGCAGCCGCCACACCGCGCGGCTACCCGGCTTCAAGGCGCCGTTTTCCAGGGTGATATCGGCCTCCACGCGTGCGGCGGAGGGGCCGCTGCTGATGTCCACGTGCGGCGCGCCGGTGTCGATCTTCAGCGCCACCGTGCTGGCGTTGAGCTTCAGGCGTGCACGGGTGATGCCGAGCTTGCGCAGGCCCGGCGCCTGGTCGCGGTAATGGCGGGGGAACTGGAACTGCGCGTCCAATTGCGCGCCGTTGAACACCTGCACGCCGTCGTAGCTGACCACCGCATCGGTAAAGCCCGCTTCGGAAGGAAACAACTCCGATGGCCCGCCCTTGAGCTGTTTGAGAAAACCCACCGTGCCGTGGCCGTGCCCGGCGATGAGCAGCTTGCCCAGGCGTGCACTGCGGATGCTGGTACTGCTGATCGCATCGAAGCGCAGCGTCCAGCCGCGGTTGCCGCGCGGCGGCGGCGGGATGGCCTTTTCGGCGGTTTCGACCTCGGCACTGAGGCCGGACGCATGCAGCCACGGCAGCCGCACCTCGCGCCGCAACAACGGCAGCAGCGCGATGCGCGCATGCGCGCGGTCGGCATGGAAGACGTACACGGTCCGGTTGGCCTGCCCACGCATGCGCACGTTCCAGGCCATCACCTGCCCCGGAAATACCGTGATTGCCGGGCCGGTCTGCATGGTGAACTTGTGCGGCTGACGGTTGGTAGTGGCATCGAACAGCGGCGTGTTGAGAAAAATATTGCCTGCCAGCAGATACAGCACGTACAGCGCCAGCAACACGACCACTGCAATGCGCCATGGCCGGGGCCAGCGCTGGAAGCGATCGCGAAGAGAGGGCATGGATGCGCAGTGTGATGAGTCTGCCGCCACTATCCCGGTTGGGCCGACGGCAAGGCGTGAATGCCTTCCCGCCGCCTGACCGCATACACCATTGCACCATCGTCGAAGCCCCGCCCAGGCAACGCAGCGGCGATAATTTGGCTTCCCCCGTCACACGCTATGCCCCCATGTCCGACGAACGCATCCTCAACGCGCCGCTGCGCGACCACCTGGTCTCTGCCGAGGCCGCTGCTGCGCTGATCCAGCCCGGCGAGACCGTGGCGATGAGCGGCTTCACCGGGTCGGGTTATCCCAAGGCAGTGCCGATGGCGCTGGCGCAGCGCATCGAAGCGGCGCACCTGCAGGGCGAAGCGTTCCAGATCAAGCTGATGACCGGCGCCTCCACCGCGCCCGAGCTCGATGGCGCGCTGGCCAAGGCCGACGGCATCGCCATGCGCATGCCGTTCCAGTCCGACCCGGATGCGCGCCAACGCATCAATGCCGGCACGCTGGACTACATCGATATCCATCTGAGCCACGTTGCCCAGCACGTGTGGTTCGGCTTCTACGGGCAGATCGACACCGCGGTGGTGGAAGTGTCGGCGATCCGCGCCGATGGCAGCCTGGTGCCGTCCACCTCCATCGGTAACAACAAGACCTGGCTGGACCTGGCCAGGAAAGTGATCATCGAGGTCAACGACTGGCAACCGGCCGGCCTGGATGGCATGCACGATGTGTATTACGGCACCGCGCTGCCACCGCACCGCAAACCGATTCCGCTGCTGCACGGCGACGACCGCATCGGCGAGCCCAGCCTGCGCTGCGACCCGGACAAGATCGTGGCCGTGGTGCGTACGCATGGCCCGGACCGCAACAGCCCGTTTGCCGCTGCCGATGACAGCAGCGAGCGCATCGCCGAACACCTGATCGCCTTCCTGCGACACGAGGTGAGCAAGGGCCGGCTGCCGGCGAACCTGCTGCCGCTGCAATCGGGCGTGGGCAATATTCCCAATGCGGTGCTGGCCGGCCTGGCACGTAGCGGTTTCCGCGACCTGGAAGCCTTCACCGAAGTGATCCAGGACGGCATGCTGGCGCTGCTGCGCGATGGCGTCTTGCGTTATGCCTCGTGCACCGGTTTTGCGCTCAGCCCGGAAGGCAACGAAGAATTCAAGCGCAACATCGATTTCTACCGGCAGCGCATCGTGATGCGCACGCAGGAGATCTCCAACCATCCCGAGCTGGTGCGGCGGCTGGGCTGCATCGGCATGAACGGCATGATCGAGGCCGACCTGTACGGCAACGTCAATTCCACCCATGTCATGGGCAGCCGCATCATGAACGGCATCGGCGGCTCCGGCGATTTCGCGCGCAACGGGTTCCTGTCGATCTTCCTCAGCCCCAGCATCGCCAAGGCCGGCAGTATTTCCTCAATCGTGCCGATGGTCAGCCATGTCGACCACACCGAACACGACGTCTCAGTGATCGTGACCGAACAAGGCCTGGCCGACCTGCGCGGCCTGACGCCCAAGCAACGTGCACGCCAGCTGCTAGAGCACTGCGTGCATCCGCGTTACCGCGACGCGCTGGAAGACTACGTGGCACGTGCCAATCGCGACAGCTATGGCAAGCACACGCCGCATCTGCTGACCGAAGCATTGGCGTGGCACCAGCGGTGGCTGGAGACTGGAGATATGTTGGGGTGAGTTGGGGATTCGGGATTCGGGATTCGTCAGTTTCAGCCGCTCTTTGCAGCGCGATCAATGTGTTGCACGAACTTCAACTTGGGCCGGTGCTTTGCCGTAGATACTTGGCCGCGCCGCAGCCTTAGCGGCTCGCATCATGGGTGTCGTCGCTTTTCGCAACACGCATAAATCATGCTGTGGCAATGCGAACTGCCATGCTATTGCTATTGCTGTTGCTATTGCTATTGCTGTTGCTATTGCTATTGCTATTGCTGTTGCTATTGCTATTGCTGTTGCTATTGCTATTGCTATTGCTGTTGCTATTGCTGTTGCTATTGCTGTTGCTATTGCTGTTGCTATTGCTGTTGCTGTTGCTGTTGCTGTTGCTATTGCTATTGCTATTGCTATTGCTGTTGCTGTTGCTGTTATTGCTGTTGCTGTTGCTGTTGTTGCTGTTGTTGCTGTTGTTGCTGTTGTTGCTGTTGTTGCTGTTGTTGCTGTTGTTGCTGTTGTTGTTGTTGCTGTTGTTGTTGTTGTTGTTGTTGTTGTTGCTGTTGTTGTTGCTGCGCTGAAGCTGCGCAGCATGGTGCTTTCGGGGACGCCATGGTTCGACGGCAACGCGCCTACCCTTCTGATTCTTGCGGCATGCGAACGCTGCGCTGCAGCCCTGCTTTTGTCGGTGAGCACGCACAGCACAGAGCTCAACGTGCGATTGCCATACCTGGCATTTAACGCTTCCCAAACTTCATTGCTGGTGTTGCCACGCTGCGACATCGCGCTGGCACGTGCGTCGCGGATAACATTCCTGCCCGCCCGTCACCGGCGGCAGGAAGCCCCTCTCTCCCCTCCTGCCGCCGGTGGCATCGGGTCATCACTGGGTGGTGTCCAATCCGTCGGGCCGGCTCCCTGTGCCGCCCCGACGTTCTTGTTTTAGAACGCCATCGACCAACACTAGTGTGCTCACCGTCAGGCTACTCGATACGTTTTGGTGGCCGCTCGTGCCAACGAGATTATCGCCGCCGGCGTGCAAGCACTTGTTTGGATGTGCTGCGTTTGGATGCGCCGCGTTTTTTATGTGTTGCGCTTTGAATATCTCGAACGCTGCTTGACGATGCCGAACCATGAATGTGCTGCGCGTTTGATGTGCTGCACTCAAATGTTCTGGGCTTTGAATCTGTTGCACATGCGCGCTTGTTGCGGCGTCAGGTCAGTTGCAGGCACACGGCTTGGGATGGCTGTCTTCCGCCGCACCCTCACCCCAACCCCTCTCCCGGCGGGAGAGGGGCTTTATCCCTTCTCCCACCGGGAGAAGGTGGCGCGGAGCGCCGGATGAGGGTGCGGGCGAAGCCTCGTATTCTCACGCCACCGCCTCAACGATCACGCAGCCTCGGCAACCCGCCGCGCACGACGTGCACGCACCGCAATCGCCAAGCGCTCCAGCACCTGCAGCGAGGCGTCCCAATCCAGGCAGCCGTCGGTGATGCTTTGGCCGTAGGTCAGCGTGCCGCCCGGCACCAGTTCCTGCCGGCCGCCGACCAGGTGGCTTTCCACCATCACGCCAACGATGCGCGTCTCGCCGCCCTCCAGCTGCGTGGCGATGTCGTCGATGACCTTGGGCTGGTTGTCCGGGTTCTTGCCGCTGTTGGCGTGGCTGGCGTCGATCATCAGCCGCGCCGGCAAGCCGGCCTTGTTGAGCACCTGGCTGGATGCTTCCACATTGGCCGCGTCGAAGTTAGGCTGCTTGCCGCCACGCAAAATCACATGACAATCCGGGTTGCCCGCGGTGGCCGCCACCGCCGTGTGGCCATCCTTGGTCACCGCCAGGAAATGATGCGGATGCGAGGCCGCACCCACCGCGTCCACGGCAATCTTGACGTCGCCACCGGTGCCGTTCTTGAACCCCACTGGGCACGACAGGCCGGAGGCCATTTCGCGATGCACCTGGCTTTCGGTGGTCCGCGCACCGATCGCGCCCCAGGCCACCAAGTCAGCGATGTACTGCGGCGAGATGATGTCGAGAAATTCCACGCCGGCCGGCAGGCCGAGGTTGTTGATATCGCGCAGCAAGCCACGCGCCACGCGCAGGCCCTTGTTGATCTGGAAACTGCCATCCAGGTCCGGGTCGTTGATCAGGCCCTTCCAGCCAATGGTGGTGCGCGGCTTTTCGAAGTACACGCGCATCACGATTTCCAGCGCGTCGCCAAACTGCTCACGCAAGGGGCGCAGACGCTGCGCGTACTCCATGGCAGCCACAGGGTCGTGGATCGAACAGGGGCCGATCACCACCGCCAGGCGGTCATCGCGCCCGTGCAGAATCTCGTGCAGGGCGGCACGTGCGTTGGTGACGGTTTCGGAAGCGCGCTCATCGCAGGGCAGCAGCGACAGCAGCTGCGAGGGCGGGGTCAACGGTTCGATCTTGCGGATACGCAGGTCATCGGTCAGCGGCGGCATAACGTTGTCTCGGGTCGGCGGTGCATCAGGGAAGCCAGGCGAGGCGGCAACAAAAAAGCCGCCAGTGTGCGCTGGCGGCTTTTCGGGAATGCTGCTGAAGTTTCCTTCAGGGTGAGCGCACTCCTTCCTCCGCCAGCGGCATCGGAAAACCGTAGTACCAAAAATAAAATTGGCTGCGGGGTGCGTTCATGGGATGCATTGATAACACGCACGTTTCGGGCGTGCCACTGTTTCATCGGCAACGGAAAAGTGCAGCTGCGCGTTCGCGCTACCTTCTCGCCTACCCCGAGTCACACTGACGTTGCGCGCAGCACTCCACGTCGCATCATTCGCCCAGGAGGGCCACTTACCATTGCGTGTGGCCTGCGCAAGCTGGATGCAGATCGGACGCAATGTGCGACTTAGCGCGGCTAACAAAACGTAGCGAGCAGCCGTCAGGTGGGCGCGGACGGCGCGGAGGAACCAGAGTGTACGGGGGTACATAGTCGCCCCTGAAAAACCCCCAATCACCCAACGCCCGCAAGGCCTTGATGTCTGCAGTGGCGTGCCAGAACTACCAGTTTTCGCTACGCTGAAGGCTGGTTTCTGGCAATTTCCACTCATGCATACACGCCGTCCTGCTGCCGAGCACATGCCTGCCGAGGAGTTGTTTCGTTCGCGCCTGGAGAACCAGATCGATCTGCGGCATCCGCTGGCGCAGCTGAGCCAACGGATGCCGTGGACGGCGTTGGAGCAAGCACTTTCATCGCGCTTGCCGGCCACCCAGGCTGGTGGCGGTCGGCCGGCATTGCCGGTGCGGCTGATCGCCGGTTTGCTCTACCTCAAACACGCCTACGACCTGTCCGATGAGGCGGTGTGCGAGCGTTGGCTGGAAAATCCGTATTGGCAGTTTTTCACTGGCGAGGTCGTGTTCCAGACGCGCTTGCCGTGCGATGCCAGCTCGCTGACGCGCTGGCGTCAGCGGCTTGACGAAGCGGGGATGGAAGAGTTGCTGGCACACACCATCAACGCTGCACATGCCATGCAGGCGGTGGACGCACGCGAGTTGTCGCGGGTGATCGTGGACACCACGGTGCAGGAAAAGGCGATTGCCTATCCGACCGATAGTCGGTTGCTGGAGGTGGCACGCAAGAAACTGGTGCTGCTGGCCAAGCGTTACGGCATCGGGTTGCGGCAGAGCTACGCACGGCAAGGTCCGGCCCTGAGCCGCAAGGCGGGCCGCTATGCGCATGCACGCCAGTTCAAGCGCATGCAGCGCGTGCTGCGACGTCAACGCACGGTCTTGGGGCGGGTGTTGCGCGATATCGCGCGCAAGCTGGACCAGGTGGAACCCGGCGTGCGCGAGCGCATCGCGGTCTGGCTGGAACGTGCGCAACGGCTGTACACGCAGCGTCCGAAGGACAAACAAAAACTGTACGCATTGCATGCCCCGGAAGTGGAATGCATCGGTAAGGGCAAGGCGCGTCAAGCGTACGAATTCGGCGTCAAGGTCGGCATTGCGGTCACCGCCTGCAAGGGATTGGTCGTGGGTGCGCGTAGCTTCCCGGGCAACCCGTACGACGGCGACACCTTGGCCGAGCAGCTGGAGCAGACACGCGGGTTGCTGCAGGATCTGAGCGTAGAACCGACGGTGGCGATCGTGGACCTGGGCTATCGCGGGCGCGAGGTCGATGGCGTGCAGGTGCTCCATCGTGGCAAGGCCAAGACGCTGACGCGACGGCAATGGCGCTGGATCAAACGACGGCAGGCGGTGGAACCGGTGATCGGACATCTGAAAGACGACTGCAGGTTGCGTCGCTGCAGGCTGAAAGGTGCACAAGGCGATGCGCTGCACGTACTCGGCTGCGCCGCCGGCTACAACCTGCGCTGGCTGCTGCGCTGGATCGCGTTTTTGCGTGCCTGGATGCGGGCGATGGGATGGCCATCCTTTAGCGCCGTGCCGCTGTCGCCGATGACACTTGGTGCTTGAAGGGGGTTTTTCAGGGGCGACCAAATACTTCAAAATCAGCGCCAGCCCCAACGCGGTGAGCGTGGGATTCGTGGGGCGCGTGTCGCGCATTGCCCGTGTGCATCAAGAGGGACTGAACGAGCAGGTACGCCCCAACGGACCTAGGGATGGTCTGATCAACGGCGTCGGAGGATGAGCCCAACTACATCGGCCAGGCTGACGGCGCTCAGATCCTCGATTTTTTTGCCGTTTCCGGCGCGTTTGCAGGGTGTTGCCTGCGTTACAGGCGCACGCTCCCCATAGCAGGCAATAACTGCTTTCGCTTCATCCACAGGTTTGACAGCGCAAACAGCGTCAGCACCTGCGCGGTGTTCTTCGCCAGGCCGCGATAGCGGACCTTGGTGTAACCGAACTGGCGCTTGATCACCCGGAACGGATGCTCCACCTTCGCACGCACGCTGGCCTTGAAGTGTTCCCAGCGCTGTTCCCGAGCACGCTCCCGCTTGTTGCCGATGGCTTGAAGCACCGAACGCTTGGCAGCAATGAAAAATGCAGCCTCGCAGTCCTGCAGTTCTTCGCGCTTATCCGCACCGGTGTAGCCGCTGTCGCCAAACACGCTGTCTTCTTTGCCATGCAGCAATGCGTGCGTCACCGTGACATCGGCGACGTTGGCGGCCGTGCAATGGACGTGGTGCACCAACCCGGAAAATTCATCCACGCCGATGTGCGCCTTCATCCCGAAATACCACTGATTGCCCTTCTTGGTCTGATGCATCTCGGGGTCGCGCGCATGGTCGGCGTTCTTGGTCGAACTGGGCGCCGCGATCAGCGTCGCATCGACGATCGTGCCCGACCGCAGGCTCTGGCCCTTGCGCGCCAGATGCGCGTTGACAGCTTCCAGCATCCGCGCGGCAAGGCCATGGGTCTCCAGCAGGCGGCGAAAGTTGAGAATCGTGGTCTCGTCCGGAACGTTGTCCAAGCCACCGAGCTGGGCAAACCGCCGCAAGGTCGGGATCTCGTGCAGTGCTTCTTCCATCGCCGGATCGCTCAACGCATACCACTGCTGCAGCAAATGAATCCGCAACATCGTCGCCAGTGCGTACGGCTGCCGACCTGGCCGGCCCGACACGGGATAGTGCGGCGCGACCAGCCCGAGCAATTGCTGCCACGGGACGACCTGCTCCATCTCGGCCAGGAAGATCTCCCGGCGCGTCTGCTTGCGCTTGCCCAGGCCCTCAGCGTCACCGAACGTCAGTTGCATGGATCACCCCTCAACATCAGGCGGGTAGTGTCGCGTATCTGTGGTGCGTTGTTCAGAGGTTCCCTAGTGCACGATACGAGAGGCGCATACTACTGGGCGTCTCATTGTTAGATCGTCACGTTACACAAAACGCGATTCCAAGCCACTTCTCAGGTAAATAATTCTCCCAAGATCGCGAGGTCATCTTGCGGAGCAAATGCTCCGCAAGATGGTTTAATACTAATTATCAATAGAACACAGTAACTGAAGTATCAGTTGTTTTTACGCCATAATTACATTGCGGAGTGAGCCCCGCAGCAGCCGGCCCATTACTATCCCATGGCGGGGACGAAACGCGAATCATATTTCGATCATAGACAGCGATGTTGCTAAACGTAAGAAATCCACCGTCCGGAAACTCGTCACAACTGGTAACATCGTATACTTCCAGAGCTCCGCCGAAGATCAAACTTGGGTTTCCGTAGGGGGCAGTTGTTAGTCGTACGCTGCGTCCCGACGTGACATTTTTCGTATCAATATTCCAACGATTACAGGCCATGCCAGCCGCGCAAGTGGAGTACGTATCACCAACTATTTGATCGCCAGATTTTGCTGGGATATAATCACTAGTCCACACGGTCCCATCTTTGCAACAATTCCAGCTACTGAGATCCCAAGTATTGGATTCTCCTCGATACCCCAATACTGGCTGTAGAATTGTATCGCCTTGCATCCCCGGGAAAAAATAGATTGTCTGCTTGGATCGAACTCGTGGATTCGGCGGAACTTTCCAACTAGCGATGATTCTGCCAATCGGTTGAGATGTGATATAACTTCCGTCAGCTAGATATTCATGGGCAATTGTGGGGGGGTGGACTGCCTTGGTTTCTGCTAGTGAATTGCCATCACTTGTTCGAGCCAGCTTGCCTTCCAACGTTCGTCCGTCAGACTTAACGCGAACACCATCACGCGTGAAGTTGTCCTGATTACAGATCTTCCGCTGCTCTAACGAGCCGGTGACACGCTGAATTCCTCCATCCTGCGTGATATGGTCTCCATCGTGAATCTGCTGAACACAGGCAGGCGAAAAATAACCGAACGGAGTTATCACGTAGTCGGCTGGGACACCCGCTGGTCTAGCCCCAAGATTTCGCTCAGCAGCGGTAGCAAAGCCGGCCCCTGCAATTGAAGCAATCAAAACAAGCCCTGCAGCCAATCTTCCCACGCTAAATTTTACGCAAGACGTTTCTGAAATTTTCATATAACCTTCTTTTCAATAAATGATTATTTTATATGCAATAGCCGCTAGAACGGCAGTCGCGGCCGCATTAGGCGCCAACAATTACTAATAGGCCGTGCGCCAAGTCACTAAAATCAAAAATCAGCCAAAACTCACCTTCGAAATAATTAATACAACCTATCATCCTGCACTACCTAAGGTGGACGTATTAAATTTACATTTGATAAGCCGAACAGGCCTTTATTTGACTCAATAATCTGAATTTCATAGGGGCCACCCGGCAGAAAGCACTGATACGCCCAGGGTTTCCTAGACATCTCAAGGCCATGGAAAATGGTCGATTCGGAGGTGTCTATGAGCAGCAAGCGGTATACGGATGAGTTCAAGATCGAGGCGGTCCGGCAAGTGACTGATCGTGGGTTCAAGGTGGCAGAAGTCGCCGAGCGGCTGGGTGTCACCACGCACAGCCTGTACGCCTGGCTGCGCACGTTCGGCAAGTCTGGCGTGGTGCATCGCGCCGAGGTGGACCAGAGCGCCGAGGTTCGGCGGCTGAAGGCAGAGTTGCGTCGAGTGACCGAGGAGCGCGACATCCTAAAAAAGGCCGCCGCGTACTTTGCCAAGGGGTAAAGGCAAAGTACGCCTTCATGCAAGCCCACTGCGGGGAATTCAGGGTGTGTGCAATGTGCCGGGTATTGCGGGTCAACCGGTCGGGTTATTACGCCTGGTTGTGCTCGCCCAACAGTGAGCGCGCCAAGGAAGATGATCGCTTGCTTGGACTAATCAAGCACCACTGGCTGGCCAGCGGCAGTGTCTATGGGCATCGCAAGATCACCACGGATCTGCGCGATCTGGGTGAGCGTTGTAGTCGTCATCGGGTGCATCGGCTGATGCGCACCGAGGGACTGCGTGCCCAGGTGGGCTATGGTCGCAAACCGCGCTTCCATGGAGGAATGCAGTGCAAGGCGGCGGCCAACCTGCTTGACCGACAGTTCGACGTGACGGAGCCGGACACGGCCTGGGCGAGCGATTTCACCTTCATCCGCACGCATGAAGGCTGGATGTATTTGGCTGTTGTGATCGATCTGTTTTCCAGGCAGGTCGTCGGCTGGGCGATGCGCGATCGGGCCGACACCGAGTTGGTCGTGCAGGCGGTGTTGTCTGCGGTGTGGCGGCGCAAACCCAACGCTGGTTGCTTGGTTCATTCGGACCAAGGGTCTGTCTACACCAGCGATGACTTGACCTGCCCCCGCTGAGCCGTACCACGTGAAGCTGTAAAGTCCGTCAACCACGAGGACGGACATGAAGAAGAGTCGTTTCACCACCGAGCAGATCATCGGATTCATCAAGCAGGCGGATGCCGGGATGGCGGTGGCTGAGCTGTGCCGCCAGCACGGTTTCAGCCCGGCCAGCTTCTACCAGTGGCGGGCCAAGTACGGCGGCATGGAGGCCGAAGACGCGAAGCGCCTGAAGGAGCTGGAGCAGGAGAACAACCGCCTGAAGCGGTTGCTGGCCGAGGCGCACCTGGACATCGAGGCGCTGAAGGTCGGGTTCGGGGTAAAACGCTAGCCCCGCAACGCAAGCGCGAGGCAATCCGGCGCATGTGCGAGCTGACGTCGATCAGCGAGCGCCGGGCTTGTCGCCTTGCGGGGATCTCCCGCGATGCTTTCCGCCACGCGCCGACACCCACGCCGGCGACGCAAACCCTGTCGGCCAGACTGGTGGAACTGGCGCAGGCGCGTCGCCGCTTCGGCTATCGCCGCCTGCACGACCTGCTGCGCCCGGAGTTTCCGCAGGTGAACCATAAGAAGATCTACCGTCTGTACCGCGAGGCGAAGCTGAGCGTGCGCCGGCGCAAGAAGGCCAAGTTCCCGGCGGCACAGCGGCAGCCGTTACGGCCAGCGCGGCATCCCAACGAGGTAATCAGCATGGACTTCGTCTTTGATCAGTTGGCCAGTGGCCGCCGCATCAAATGCCTGACCGTCGCCGACGACTTCACCCATGAATGCGTGGACATCGCGGTGGACCATGGCATCAGCGGGGCTTACGTGGTGCGTGTGCTGGAGCAGATCGCCTGCTTCCGCGGCTATCCCCGCGCGGTGCGCACGGACAACGGCCCGGAGTTCACCAGCCGCGCCTTCATCACTTGGGCACAGCAGCGTGGCATCGAACACATCCTGATCGAACCCGGCAAACCCATGCAGAACGGCTACATCGAGAGCTTCAACGGCAAGTTCCGCGACGAATGTCTCAACGAACACTGGTTCACGTCGCTGATCCAGGCTCGCGAGGTCATCGCCGATTGGCGGCGTGACTTCAACGAGGTACGTCCGCACAGCAGCTGTGGTCGCATCCCGCCAGCGCAGTTTGCCTCCAACCACCGAGCACAAACCGGCAACAACGCAGTACCCTTCAACCCCGGGCTTTATCAGTAATCACTGGTATGGCCGGTGGGGGCAGGTCAGACTGGCGCAGTTTCCTGGCGTCCCATGGCTTGGTGTGCAGCATGAGTCGGCGTGGCAACTGCCACGACAACGCACCCGTGGAGAGCTTCTTCGGCCTGCTCAAACGCGAGCGGATCAGGCGGCGGACCTATCCCACCAAGGACGCCGCTCGCGCCGAGGTATTCGACTACATCGAGATGTTCTACAACCCCAACCGCCGCCACGGTTCAACTGGCGACCTGTCACCTGTAGAGTTTGAACGGCGCTACGCGCAACGAGGGTCTTGAGTGTCTACGGAACCCTGGGCGTATCAAGTCGCTCGCCGCGTCGGGTCAAACTGTCTTCCAGCGCCTGGCCGTAGCGATGTGATTTCAGATCGCGAAATGCAAGCTCGATCTGCATCCGTCGTGCGTACACATTAACCAACTGCTTTGCGCTGGGCGCCTGCAGCTGCGGGGATGCAACGATGAGCCAAGGCTCGCGCTCGCGCGCTGCGGCCTTCAGACTCGATGACGCACGCGAGACTTTGGCGGGTGAGCGGCGATTGCACTGTTTGCGCCCTTGCCGTGCCTTGGCGTAAATCACCAACCTGCAATCGAGTGGATCGCTGCGATTGGCCTGCATCGGCGGTAACTCGCATGCACGATTGGACGCCAACACATGCAGTTTCCGGCTGTCGATCCACTGATCTGCTTCATCCCGCACGTCCTGCGGCTTGACTTGCGTGCGCCCGCGCAGTCGCCCAACCCAACACCAGCCCATGGCCGATACAGCGCGGAACCACGGTGTCCGGAAGCCGGCGTCAGTGACCAGGATCGGGCGAACATCGTCCGGAACCAGTGCCCTCAGTTGTTGCAAGAAGCGTCTTTCTGCACCAGGCGATCCCTGCTGCTTTCCTGGCACTACCATGTCCAGCAAGGTAAGCGTGCGGCCGCCCACCGGCACCGCTGCGCGCAGCAGACACCACGATTTGTCTGGCTTCAGATCGCTCCAGTCGATGACGATTACCGGCTGCGCGCCGCGCAGCAGCCAGTGCGCCATCTCGTGGTCGATCACTGATCGCTCGACCTGCAAATTGCGATTACTCAACAGGCGATCAACTGCCTTGAGCGGCGCGCGCACCCGCAGTGCGCTCGGCCACGAACGTGCGATGTCCATCAGTGTCAGCCTGCGTCCGTGCAACAACGCCTCGACCGCATGCAGCAACGCGCGTTCGCGCAACGCATGCATCCCGGACAGTGAGTTGGGCAGGCACTTCTGCAATACTTCGCTGGCGCGCATGGTCGTCAACCTTCTCTGGCTTAGTCACCTTGAAGATTGCGCCATGCGCGCACTTTCTTCCAGGCAATTACGTCGCAAGTGATTGATTTGCCAGGAGGAAATGTGGGGAAACCTCAGAGGTGGGTACCGCTCTCTGAGGAGTTTCGACGCTCCTTGAGGCAAAGATTGCGATGCGATAGATACGATGTCAACTGCCGGAGGCGAGGCTTGGACTAAGCTAGCCGTCGCGCTATTCCCACAGAACTTCTTCTGGCCGTCTGCTGCTGACCTGCGCCTCATAATCAGCGTCAATGTGTTCAAGAAACTGTTCTGTACTTGCGAAGCCGCCTTCCAGCCGCAACTTGGTCACCTCGGCAGCCAAGCCGGCTCCATTGAGCAACAAAACGGGGTACTGATCGTCGTGTACTTCTCGCTGCACGGCTTCGGAAAAGAACGAGGTAGTCACGTACGCACCTAGCCACCCCCGACGCAGACGGGCCACAGTCCGGGCGATGTGGACGCCACCGGTGGGAGCATCGATCTTCTCGCACTTGGCTTGGCCCAGGACAACAAGCTTGGTTCCCCATAGCCCTTCACCAATATCGATGCGGCCGACGAAATCCAAGCCGCCATCACCTGTGCCTCGCGTTAGCCAACCACGGTGGTACTCGGCACCTGTACCGCGAACCATAGACTCGCACGCCAAGCTTGCCAATGCTTCGAAGCGATGCCGCTTCGGTTCGTAGAACCTGTAGATGGCTTCCAGGGTCTTGCCGCCTTCTGAGCTAACTGGAGCAACCTGATCCCGCTTGGGCAAGATGTGATATCGCGCAACCCGTCGCTTGATACGCTCAATCTCCGGGCTACCGAACTTCACCCAGCGCTGCCACGCCTTCGGTGCCATTGCATTAGCAACGCCACACGCACGCGATGGATCACGACGATCATGGATCCAAAGCATCGCTAGGCTTTCGTCTTCTTCCGTCAAAGACAAGACGGCCAGATCGAAGAGGTAGTTCGTGAAGAACCCGCCGTTCTTCTCAGAGAATTGCGTAACCCGCCGCGCTCCGACGATAAGCGCAAGTCCCGAAAACTCCTTAAAGCCTTTCTTCGTTGAACGAAACAGTAGCACCGGCGCTGCTCGCTCACGCTTTCCTTGATCCGGAGAAGTATGGAACTCGAATTGGCGAAGCAGGGTTCGATTGCCAATAGCAGTCCCCGGATCTACATCGGGAGTTCTGTTGTCGCCGAAGTAGCGCGCAAAGCCTTCGTCAGGTGCGAGCGTGTCGTGCCATGGATTTTCCATCGATCCACGCTTGTGCTCGTTACTCGCTAGAAGAACCACGGCGACCCGGTCCCCATCAATGGCACGGGTTACGCTCGGCGCATTGATCCGCCTCTCAAGCTGCAATGAAGGCGAGCCAGGAGCTGCAACGACGTAGTGAAAATTCGAGATTCCATCGATCTCGAGCACTTCTGGCAGAGCGGGCCTGGCGTAGCGATACAACTCACCCATCCGGAATCGTTTCATCAAGATATTTTCCTGGCTAGGTGACCAGGTTAGCTAAAGCCTTGTTGTTCGGCCGACGCCCCCCCGCCCTGAGTAGCGGCCTGGTTTAGAGTCCGGGGTTGATGATATCGGTGTTTGCCAGATGTTGGGCATACGCAGCCGGCGTCATGCCGCCGATTGCTTTCTTGGGTCGGTCCTCGTTGTATTCGCGTCGCCAGCGTTCGATTTCGGTGCGCGCGTGCAGTAACGTCGGGAACCAGTGCTCGTTGAGGCATTCGTCGCGCAGTCGGCCGTTGAAGGATTCAACATAGGCGTTCTGGTTCGGTTTGCCTGGCTGGATGAGCCGTAGTTGCACATTACGGGCATGCGCCCAAGCGACCATCGCCTTACCGCAAAACTCCTTGCCGTTGTCAGTGCGGATCACCTTCGGCAAACCGCGACTGTGCGCCAGTCGGTCCAGCACGCGCGTCACCCCGTGCCCGGAGATCGCGCGCTCCACTTCGATGGCGACCGCTTCGTGGGTTGCATCGTCCACGATCACCAGACACTTGATCACCCGGCCTTCCGCGGTGCGGTCGAACACAAAGTCCATCGACCACACCTGGTTGGCCTGCGATGGCCGCAGCAGCGGTTGACGCTCGCCTATTGGGACCTTCTTGCGCTTGCGGCGGCGCACTTGCAGCTGCTGCTCGCGATACAACCGTTCCACACGCTTGTAGTTCACGATGCGCCCTTCTTGCCGCAATTTGAGATAGATCATTCCCACGCCATAGCGGCGATGGCGATGTGCCAACGCACAGATGCGTTCGCGCAGTTCGCCATTGCGATCTTCGCGCGGGCAATACCGCAGTGCACTGGCGCTCATGCCGATCACTGCCAACGCACGACGCTCGCTGGCACCACGCCCGATCCATTCGCGCACCAGCGTCCGACGCGCCGGTGCGCTTACCACTTTTTTCGCAGTGCATCCTTGATCAGGTCGTTCTCGAACAACTGCTCGGCCAGCAACTTCTTCAGCCGCGCGTTCTCGGACTCGAGGTCCTTGAGCCGCTTGGCATCGGGCACGCTCATCCCACCGAACTTGCTGCGCCACAGGTAGTACGAGGCCTCGCTGAAGCCATGCCGCCGGCACAGATCCTTGATGGCGACGCCGCTTTCGGCTTCGCGCAGAAAGCCGATGACCTGCTCGTCAGTAAAACGTTTCTTCACGTCCAATCTCCTCGGGGTAGGGAATTGGACTCCAAACTGAGGCGCTACTCAAAATTGGGGGGACGTCGGATATCCTTTGACTAGTTGAGATGGGGAATTTTTTTTCAGAATTTTGGTGCATTTGGCTGCTTTGAATATGTCACCATCGATTTACTTATTGTTGATCTGCAAATACAAATTCGACCTGTGGATAAATTATTTACGTAAACGGCTAACGGTTGATTGGACACTACAGCCATTGATTGGGAATGCTTCGCTACGGCGTTCTTCGATTCGGGATCCAGGACTTGTTATCGTTTTTTTTTCGCTAAATTCAAATTCTCAATCTAGCAAGAGATTCTGCTATGCCCGTCAATCGATCTGGCTCCTCAAGTTCAGTAGTTCGCGAATGGTCACCTCTGTGCGATATCCATGATGACCGCCTGCAAGAAATCACAGGAAATTTTTCACCTGATCCGGTTGCCGTTTCCCGTAAGACCTTTGAGGCGATGGGGCTGGCAAGCAGGGTTGTGAAGAAAACAGGTTATAAGACGTTCCCTGATGGCCCTGGAAATCAAGAGGCAGCAATATGCATGAGCGGCGGTCGTAGCTGGACTCGTATGAAATTAGCCCGTGACATGATTAATGGAGGGCATTGCTCTGACGAATTTGAGGAGCTGAAAACAGTTAAAGAGTTTGGCGGAGGCAGCTGTGGGGAACATCGACGATTGAGTGCAGCTGAACTACGTAGCATGCCTCGAAAAATGCCAGTAATTCAGGTTAGGGATAGTGGGCAGGATCACAATTACGTGATAATCGGAGACTGGCGCGATAGAACGGTAGGTGACCATGCAGTCGTGGTTGATCCGTGGCCAATGCTGAAGAAGGTTCATACTTATGGAGAGAGACTAGAAAGCTCCACTCCAATCCCCTTGATGTCTTATCCTCCAGGCCCAGCAGAGCCAAACCCCTCGCTTAGTGAAGCGCTTGCGGCAGAACCTGCAGAGAATTCAAAGATGGATCGCTTCACCAAAATGAGGACGAAATCTCCGGCGGGTCCACAGGCTGCTTCAGCACTGGTTCGTGGATTAAGAGAAAATAATAGTTGCTGGGACTTAGCCTCTAGCACGAACAATCTTCATCAAGTCTATGTGAGTCCAGATGGCGATTGGTCTGCTTTTAACGATGCTCCAACGGACTACGTGAATGATTATTTAAACGCAAAGAATTTCTTAAAAAGCATCTAAAAGTGGTTAAAAAATTTACAGAGCATTCGTCAGGTGGGTGTGGACGGCACGGAGGGACGGAAGTCTAAGATTGGTACATGCCGTTCCGAGTACCGGTCGTGCTCGCCTGACGACTGCACAGTAGTTTTGTTAGCCACTCTAAGGTTAATCTTGAGTACATTGGCCTATTGCTCCGGGCCGCCGCTGAGCGCGCGACCGGCGGTCACGCCGGTGGTCTTGTGGTGCTTGAGGCTGATCCCGCCGCCGAGCACGTCGGTGGTTGCCGTCGCGGTACCGGTGATGGTGGCATCACCATTGAGCATCGTTTCGCCGTTGACCGTCAGCGGGCCGTTGAGCGTGATGCCGCCATCGGCGGTAATGGTCGCGGTGCCGCCGCTGGGCAATGTCGCCTGCAGCGCGTGCGCCTCGGTGTCGTAGTGGATCTGCGCGCCATCGGTAAAGCGCAGCACGTGTAGCGTGTCGGATGCGGCAGGCGCTGCGAATTGGTCGGAGTACAAGCCGCGTAGCACCAGGCTGTCGACTCCCCGCAATTCAATGCCAGATAAAGCTAGAGGTCTGCGGTTGATGTTGCTCACGGAACTCGGCGGGCGTTAGCCCGCCCAGGCTGTCGTGCGGTATTTGTTGGTTGTAGTCGGCCAGCCACTGTTCGGTCTGTTCGCGGACCTCGCTCAGCGTGCGGAATATGTGCATATCCAATACGCCACGCCGGTAGCTGCCGTTGAAGCGTTCGATAAAACCGTTCTGCATCGGACGCCCCGGCTCGATGAAATCCAACGCGATACCCTTGCGCTCAGCCCACTCGGCCAAGGCCAATGCAACAAATTCCGGGCCATTGTCCAAACGCAGCTTGTTCGGATAGCCGCGCCAAGCTGCGATACGTTCCAACGTGCGGATGACGCGGGCAGCCGGAAGATTCAGGTCCACATCGATGGCCAAGGCTTCCCGACTGAAATCGTCGATGACATTGAACGTGCGGAACCGTCGACCATCCCATAGCGCATCAGACATGAAATCGATCGACCATCCAGCGTTGGGTCGATCACCGCATGCCAGCGGCTGTGGATGACGCGTCGGTACCCGGCGCTTGCTGCGGCGACGTTGATTGAGTTTCATCAAGCAGTACACGCGCCAGACCCTCTTGTGATTCCACAGATGTCCGCGACGACGGATGATCTGAAAAAGCTTTCCAAATCCGCGCTCGGGAAAACGCTCGGCCAACTCGGACAACAGCGCAATAACCTCCTCATCCCGATCGGGACGGCGCCGATAACGTGCTGTCGAGCGAGCCACGCCAACCACCGCACAAGCCCGGCGCTCGCTCCAGCCATGCTGCTCGATGAGCCAGGCAAGAAGCGGGCGCTTATGCGCCGGGTCTACAGCTTTTTTGCGATGACATCCTTCAATGCATGGTTTTCCATCGCGAGATCGGCGTACATACGTTTGAGCTTGTTGTGCTCAGTCTCCAGGTCGCGGAGGCGTTGCACGTCAGCGGCCTCCATGCCGCCGTACTTGGACTTCCAGACGTAGTACGTCGCATCGGAAATGCCCAGCTCGCGACAGACATCCTTGACCTGGCGACCGCCCTCGACCTGCTTCAGCGTGGCGACGATCTGGCTCTCGGTGAACTTGCTCTTGCGCATTGGTGGTCTCCTTGGTGGCTAGTGTGCCCGGAGACCTCTAGTTATGGATGGATCAATTTTACGGGGAGTCGACACCAAGACCCGCCGCTTTGCGGGCATCGGGCCCGCGCACCGGCCACGCAAGCCGAGCGCCATCGACTAATAAGTGAACCTGACCCTGAGGTTTCCCCACATTTCCTCCTGGCAAATCAATCACTTGCGACGTAATTGCCTGGAAGAAAGTGCGCGCATGGCGCAATCTTCAAGGTGACTAAGCCAGAGAAGGTTGACGACCATGCGCGCCAGCGAAGTATTGCAGAAGTGCCTGCCCAACTCACTGTCCGGGATGCATGCGTTGCGCGAACGCGCGTTGCTGCATGCGGTCGAGGCGTTGTTGCACGGACGCAGGCTGACACTGATGGACATCGCACGTTCGTGGCCGAGCGCACTGCGGGTGCGCGCGCCGCTCAAGGCAGTTGATCGCCTGTTGAGTAATCGCAATTTGCAGGTCGAGCGATCAGTGATCGACCACGAGATGGCGCACTGGCTGCTGCGCGGCGCGCAGCCGGTAATCGTCATCGACTGGAGCGATCTGAAGCCAGACAAATCGTGGTGTCTGCTGCGCGCAGCGGTGCCGGTGGGCGGCCGCACGCTTACCTTGCTGGACATGGTAGTGCCAGGAAAGCAGCAGGGATCGCCTGGTGCAGAAAGACGCTTCTTGCAACAACTGAGGGCACTGGTTCCGGACGATGTTCGCCCGATCCTGGTCACTGACGCCGGCTTCCGGACACCGTGGTTCCGCGCTGTATCGGCCATGGGCTGGTGTTGGGTTGGGCGACTGCGCGGGCGCACGCAAGTCAAGCCGCAGGACGTGCGGGATGAAGCAGATCAGTGGATCGACAGCCGGAAACTGCATGTGTTGGCGTCCAATCGTGCATGCGAGTTACCGCCGATGCAGGCCAATCGCAGCGATCCACTCGATTGCAGGTTGGTGATTTACGCCAAGGCACGGCAAGGGCGCAAACAGTGCAATCGCCGCTCACCCGCCAAAGTCTCGCGTGCGTCATCGAGTCTGAAGGCCGCAGCGCGCGAGCGCGAGCCTTGGCTCATCGTTGCATCCCCGCAGCTGCAGGCGCCCAGCGCAAAGCAGTTGGTCAATGTGTACGCACGACGGATGCAGATCGAGCTTGCATTTCGCGATCTGAAATCACATCGCTACGGCCAGGCGCTGGAAGACAGTTTGACCCGACGCGGCGAGCGACTGCAGATCCTGCTGCTGATCAATACGTTGGCTGCATTCGCCAGCTGGTTGGCGGGGCTGGGATGCGAAGCGACCGGTATCGCCCAGTGGCTGTCTCCTCGCAACAGCACACGCAAGCTTTACTCCACGCTACGCATCGGCCGAGAAGCGCTGGTCAGGCAGTGGCCGATGGAACCCGTCTCACGGTGGATAGGGCGCTTGCGCGCACTGCCTGCGGCAGTGCGCGAGCAGATGACGCTTACGGTGTAAAACGTGGGGATACCTTAGTACCCACCTCCGTCAAACCGGTGGGTTTTTTGTGCCTGCATCCCGCAGGTACAACCGATGCGATGCCTGCGTCGGGAGGGCGGCTAATACAACACCCGCAAGGGGAATACGCCCGCCGGCTCTCTGCGGTTTCGAACCTCCCGACATCCCGTCGCCGTTGGCGGCGGTTCTTGGGTTGTTCCAGGAGGGCGTTGCCATGCCTACCGCACCATCCATGCCGGCAGCGGTGCCGGGTTATCTGTTGCCAGCCTCCGCTCACGGCCTGCTGTGGGATGTAGGCGAGGTGCTGCGCCGGCTGGCTGCACGCGCAGCTATTGAGCAGGCCAGCGACGATCCCGCGCAGCAGCTGCTCAGTCAACCCGGCGTGTTGTCGCAGGCCTTGCGCAGCCTGTCCGCCCGCATCGACGTGGCCTTGCAGCAGTGCGTTGCTGCACCTATCACCAACACTCGCCACCCGGGGGCGCCATGACGCGCCGCCGCCCACCCAACGCGTCCGCCACCGCACGGCCCACCCGTCAACGTGCGCGCCCCGCGCCACCCAAGCGGGTGCAGTGGGTCATCGTCGAACCCGATCGCACCCAACTGCCACCGATGCTGCCGCCCGAGCCGGACACAACGCCGCAAGGCCCCGGCCGTTTGCATGCACCCCGCCGCGCCCGCCGCCCGCGCCAATGCACCGTCAGCTACACCCTCTACCCCGGCGCCCACGACCACGCCGGCGACCAGCACGTGCCCCACGTCCGCCTCAGCGGCCTATGGCTGCAGCAACTGGGCTTTGCCATCGGCACCAAGCTACGCATCACCGCCAGCGTGGGGCGGTTGTTGATGGAGGTGTTGCCGCCGGTGGGAGTGCCTGCAAAATGACTTAGGACGCGTCGCTAGCACCGCCGGCCGCATTCAGGTGCATGCCTGTGCGCCGCTGGTCGATCTTGCAACCGCAAACCACGTGAGGCGGATTGCTGCCGCGGCCTGATCCGAGGTTATTGACGTGGTAAATTTCAGCGACACTCTTAGCGCAGGATCAGAGAGATGGCCCTTCACCTTGGGAAATCCCATGGCCGGCAAGTTAACCAAGGACGTAATGCCCTCCCTTGGGCAGCGTTGTTACCAGTTGCGCTGCTGACACTATGCACTTTTCATGCGGGATGTGCCCTCAGCACTCCACGCGATCAGCCAGCCGTAGCGGCTGCAAAGTCCTCCATTGAAACCAGGAGCAAAGACGTGACGGAACGCCTCAAGCAAGATGTGGATCGTTTGATCGCAACTGACTTCCACGATATCGCAGCACTTAACGCTCAGCTTCAAACGCAACTGGGCCCAGGTGAATCGCAAGATGTGATGGTGATACGGGCCGGTGTAAGTGGTGTGCTGGCTGGTGCAGCCTTGAAGCGCATTGAGCTTCGCAGTAATCAGCATGCCCCTTCGCATGCGACTCTTGTGCTTGACTTTTCGCCGCCTGGGCCGAAGTTCGAGGGTATGCCCTCGCCAGATGCTTCCCTCTACCCACCGCGCCCAGACGCGGCCGGCTCGAGCGCTTACTGGTCGATGCAGAGAGAAACGGCAACTGTCATCTTTGGATTGAACCAAGATCAGTCTGGTCTAAGCTACATCACAATCAGCAAGAAATAAGTTGCTGAGTTGGGTTCCCGCAACGGAGTGCATGATGGAAAATATCGACGAGTCGAAGTATCCGCAGCCGCAGCAATCGGTGTCAGGAGCCGCTGCAGTGAAGCCGTCCTCTCCGCTATCGGATCCTTCGGTCACGCCTTTCTTGCAGAGGTCTCCAACACTTCAGGCAGGCCTCGCGCAGCTGAATCGGGACAACATTGGGGTGGTATGGGGGACTGCCGGTGCCGGCACCTATCTCGTTCCTCGCACGCAAGTAGTTATTGACGAAAATGCAGTTGGAAACGGTGCGCGCATCGCTCGGTCGCTATCGCATGAAATTGGACATCATCGATTTTCTGAGCAATCCGATCAGTCCTCCAAGAATGGGTACGTCACGAGCATGCTCCGTGGCGAAGCTGCAGCAACGCTTAGCAACGCACTAATTCGGCGTGAGATTATAAATAATAACGGACCGGATATCGGTATCTCTGGAAGCGGCACAAGGCCACAGCAGTACCAGGCAATTGCAGATCAGCAAATGGCAGGTCGCATCACGCGCGATGCTGCATTGAACCAGATTGCCCAGGTCTTCAAGACGGAAAAACCTTCGGTTGGTCCAAGTAAAACATATGAACAATATTACGGAGATTACTACGATAAATATATTGCACCGCTGCAACGCAAACAGGGTCGACCGGAACCTGGAGGCGTTGGCGACATCAGTACTTCTGATGTGAAGCAGGGTGGACTTGGTCCTGAATCACCCTCGGTGTCACCGAAGACCACGTTGTTGCCCTCACAGCCAGGCCACGCGGACCACGCGCTGTACCAGCAGATCAGAGGTGGCGTGATGCAGCTCGACGCCCAACACGGCAAAGAGTGGGACGGGGCCAGCCAGCGCATGACCGCCAGCTTGCTTGCGTTGGCCAAAGAGGAAGGGCTGTCGCGGGTGGACCATGTTGCACTCAACAACCCCACGCCTCAGCTAGCTGGCGGCGAGAAGGTCTTCGTTGTACAAGGCGCGCTCAATGACCCGGCACACCAGCGGGCACATATGCCAACGATAGAAGCCGTGCAGACACCTGAGATCCAGTCGTTCGATCGCCTGCAGGCACTCAACCAGACTCAGGCCCAGGCGCGCGAGCAGCAGCAGGCATTAGAACAGTCGCAGCAAGCCGTCTCACAGGCCGGTCCGTCGATGACGCGCTGATATTTTTCAAGAAATAGGCAGAGCCAGTCGCCGTACTAAGCCTGGCGTGGTGAACACATCGACGGAGTAGAAAGTGAGTATGCGGATGATCACGGGGTTTATTTTAGCCCTACCGTTGCTGCTTGGCATCGGCGCCGCGTCGGCTACTAAGGTGCGCCAGTCTGTTGCGTATCCACAAGAGCTTCAGGGCATATGGGACCTAGGCCCTCACGCTTGCAAGCTACCCATGAATCCTGACTCCGATACGCCGATACATATCGAGAAGACCTGGTTGCGTGGCCACGAGCACCAGCAGACGCCCATATCGATCAGGCGTGTTTCTTCTGATCCACATGCTTGGCTGGTTTCCGCTAAGTCGGATATCGCGCCAGATATCAGAACTGATGACCTTTACATTCTGAAAGGCGGCTATCTGGTGATCTCTGATGGCAAATCGGTTAGCCAGTATCGTCGCTGTCAGTGAGTTGAATGACAGCACGCTCAAGATGACAGACATGAACACGGGTGACGCGATCGCCAACCGATCGCGCAATCTTTGGCCAACTGCAGTAACTAAATGGGATGCAGCGAAGGAACAAACCCAGCAGTAGTGACCAGATGCTTGTGCTTGAAATTCATCCGTCTTGCTCGCCAGTCAGTGCACTCACGCACCTCAGAACCATAGATCACGCACGCAACGGCCATCGGGCGGCAGGTCGTCAAAGCTGTCCAGACCATCGAAGTGGTCGATGGCCAAGTGCGCGACGGCGTCTGGATCGGCGAGCCTGATGTTGACTGCCATGCGCCGGCTTCCGTCGGCTTCGAGGCGCAGCCCACGCCAGCAGATCACGCAGGCGCAGGCAGGGCAGAAGTGAATCTCTAGCGCGGGGTCTTGCTTCCCGGCGCGGACATAGGTTTGCGTTGGCCCGTGTAGCGTTATGCGCCCGTGTTCAACGTCGTACGCCCAGAGCGCGCCGTAGCGCCGGCACAGCGTGCAGTTGCAAGCCGTGACCGCGCCTGGATCACCGGAGAGATGCCAGCCCGCGCTGCCGCAATCGCAGCTACCGCTGAGTGTGTCTGGTGCCACCTCGAATCCCCGTGTCCGTGCGCAATCGCCGCAATCTAGCAGGTTGGAATCCAGGCGTGCGGGCCCGTCACATCGCACTTTGTCCGGGTGAATACAGTGGTTTGCGCCGTGAGACCCGCTGGGCTACGCCGCTAATACGAGCTCATCCGGCAGGCGCGCCGGCCCACACCCACTGAATCATCAAGGAGCAGCCATGTCTATTGAAGCGGATCAGACCCATGCAAGTCGTGCGCGTCGCACGCTACTACGCAATGCCCTGCTGACGGGCGCGGCGATGATGGCGCCGGGCACGGCTGCGATCGCGAAAGACCTGCGCCCGGCCAGCGCGGCCAGTGGTGATTTATCCAAAGGCACCGCTCAGTTGACGTTAGGAATGGTGGTGTTCTACGGCTTCCAGCTACTGGATGTGTTCGGTCCGCTGGATATGTTCGGCAATCTTGATGGCAAGGTCAGGATCGTCATCCTGGGCGAGCGCGCTGGCATGGTCGCTAGCAGCGCCGGTCCTGCGGTTGCCGTTGACCATGCGTTGGACGCGGCGCCGCACATTGACATCCTGATGGTTCCGGGCGGCATGGGCACACGGCGCGAGGTGGGCAACACCGCATTCATCGCCAGCATCACGCGCCTGGCGCGTTCGGCGCCACACGTCGCCAGCATCTGCACCGGGGCGGCGCTTCTGGCGCGCACCGGTCTGCTGGATGGGCGGCGTGCCACGACCAACAAGCGCGCCTTCAACTGGGTAATGACGCAGGGGCCAAAAGTAGAGTGGGTGAAGCAAGCGCGCTGGGTGGAGGACGGCCATGTGTTCACCTCCTCCGGCGTCTCCGCAGGTACGGACATGGCGCTGGCCCTGATCGCAAAACTGTTCGGCCCCGATGCCGCCAAGCAGGCCGCCGATATCGCCGAGTACCGCTGGAATGCGGATTCCACCAACGATCCGTTTACTGCCGCGATCGACACTGAGTGAGCAAAGCAGTGTTGCTGGTTCGGTGCCCATCACGCGCCGGCCAGCGTTTCTGTGTCTGCAGGCACTGCAGTTACGTACCGTCTGGGCGCCTATGGCCGGCGATAGAAGCGCTGCGGTTCTTTGCGCATAGATTTTCGTCCGGCCCTACGCAATGCACAGGCAGTCGTCCGTAAATGAAAGGCGCCATTGACCACCGTCTTGGGCGCAGTTAGCGTCTCACTCAGCCTGGTACAAACGAGTAATCCATCCTTGCGCGCCATCTATGAATTTTTCGCTCCCTTTGCGAGCCACGGCAATAATCCTTAAGAAAAAAGAGCAAGGAGTCTCCGTGCAAGTAACTAAGCTTGGTTGCCTGACACTCGTGTCCCTCGCAGCAACAGGATGTTTGTCAGCTTCCGCTGGCAGTGAAACGGGTGCCATGTCCGGTGGCTCGCTCTGTGACGAGTCTCGTCGCTGGGGACGTATCGACGCAACGCACGCGCTGCAAGTGGTTCCACAGGTCTTCGAAGACGAGAATGGGCGCCTTTATCATTTTGACCTCAAAGGGCGAGGTGGCTTGTACTACCTGGATGCTCGCTGTGGCGTTGGGACCTATGCTGAGTGCGCTTTCACTGCAACGCGTTCAACAGGGGAGCGTTTCCAGTTTTCGGATATTTCGACATTTGGTCTTTGGGAAACTCAGTATGCGTATTATCTGCTCTACCGCGTCGTGACACCGAAGAGCGCGTCTGAAAGACGACAGCGAAGAGTCGTCCAGCTGGGCGATCCACCGGTGGAGATATGCAATCAAATTGGCGACTATTCGAATCTCATGTAATTGCTTGAGCAGATCTCAATGACTTCTTGCGCATACTGATTTCATAGGTCTATAGGAGGGGCATGCGTCTTTCTTCAGCGAAGACAGAGGGTTCTCCAGGGGGGGGGCAAGCGCTGCTTACTTCTGGTAAAAACGCCGATTGCCGCAGCAAGGAGCCGCGCCGGATGCCATTCGCTATCTTCCGTCCCCACGTTTCAATAGCGGCCGCAGTGGTGGTTGCTAGCTTTGCAGGATGCGTCGTGACGGAGGCGCCGATCTCGCAGAAGCAGTTCTCCGATCATGTCGCGACGCTGCTGGCAGGCAAGGATTCGGCGGTGGTTGAGGCGGGCAAGCTCACCGACTTCCCTTGGAAGACACTGTGCTTCGAGCGCGATGACAGTCTGGTGCTGAGGTTCGATCAGGGTGGGAAGAGATCAGTTCTGCAGTTACCGCACGAAACGTTCTTCGTGGACGAGGGGCAGGTGGAGCATTCTCTTGAGGACAGATGTGTCACGCCCGCCGAACACATCTTGCTCAAGAAGAAGTATCCAGGTGATCACGGGCCGATCGAGTTTCAGAAGGCAGCGCACGGCGCCTGAGTCAGGCTGTACCGAATCACCCAAAGCGCTATGCCGGCGATCCCGGCGCGGCGAACACGTAGTTCGCCTGCTGCATGATTCAACAGCGTCCGTTCTGCACCGCTGGCAGCGCCGGCCGATGCGCTCCGCTACTGACCGGCCTCACCAATCCGTCGGCGCATAGTCCTTCAAGAACTGCCCCCACACATGCTCGCCGGTGTTGAAGCCGTGGATGATCGGGTCGACGATGCGCGCGGCGCCGTCGACGATGTCCAGCGGCGGATGGAAGCGTTCCTGCTGGACCTTGAGCGCGGCGATGTCGGCCGGATCTTCGTCGGTGACCCAGCCGGTGTCGACGCTGTTCATGTGGATGCCGTCGTTTTGATAATCGGCCGCCGAGGTGCGCGTCATCATGTTCAACGCGGCCTTGGCCATGTTGGTGTGCGGGTGACGGGTGGTCTTGAAGTTGCGGTAGAACTGGCCCTCCATCGCCGAGACGTTGACGATGTGCTTGTCGCGCTCGGGCGTGCGCAGCATCAGCGGCTTGAGGCGCGCATTGATGATGAAAGGCGCGATGGCATTGACCAGTTGCGTCTCCAGCAATTCCACCGAGGGCACCTCGGCCAGCAGCAGGCGCCAGGAGTTGCGGCCGCGCAAGTCGACCTGCTGCAGATCCTGATCGAGACGGCCTTCGGGGAACAGGTGCTCCTGGCCGACCAGCTCGTCGTCCAGCAGCGCGACCTGCGACAGCTCGGCGGCGCGGGTGAGGCCGTCGGCGCCGTCCAGGCCGCGTCCGTGCACGGCCGGCAGCGCAGTGGCTGAGGCGTCGCGCAGCAGTTCGGGTGTACGCAGGCCTTCGTAATGGCCCACCAGCTTGCGCACCGTCTCGGGCAGGTCGTGCAGCGCGGCGGTCTCGCCGGCCATCATGTGCGCGTAGAACTGCGGCGGGCGGCGCACGGTCTGGCAGGCGTTGTTGATGATGAAATCCAGCCGCGTGCGCGTGGCCAGCAACTGGCTGCAGAACGCTTCCACGCTGGGCGTGTGGCGCAGATCCAGCCCGAACACCTGCAGGCGGTGGCCCCACTCGGCAAAGTCGGGTTCTTCCGCATAACGCGCGGCCGAGTCGCGCGGGAAGCGCGTGGTGACGATGAGTTCGGCGCCGGCGCGCAGCAGCTTCAAGCCAGCCTGATACCCAATCTTGACCCGGCCGCCGGTGAGCAGCGCCACGCGCCCGCGCAGGTCGGCGGTTTCGGTGCGCTTGAAGAAATTCAGCTCCGCGCAGGCCGGGCACATCTGGTCGTAGAAGTGATGCAGCTGAGTAAACTTCTGCTTGCACACATAGCAGTGCCGCAGTTCCGGCGATTGCTGTGGCGCCTCGGCAGCGGCAGCGCCTTCGCCATTGTGTGCATCGTGCAGGCCGGCGGCGTGCGGCGGGAAATAGTTCGGCGTGCTGAACACCGGTTTGCGCCGCAACGCGCGGATGCCGGTCTGCTCGAGCAAGGCCTCGGCCTTGCGGACCTTTTCCTGATGGCGTTCGCGCTCGCGCTGCTTGAGCAGTTGGCGGCGCGCCTTGGGCTCGGGGTGGTAGACCTTGGCCACCACCTGATGCAGCCGCACGCGGTCGGCCTCGGAGAGCGTATCGAGCACGCTGCGGTCCGCGTCGATGGCCTCCAGCACATCCAGCGCGGCGCGCAGGCGGTCGGTGAGCGGCAGGTCGTCGGCGGGCAGGGGCGGGGCAGTGGTATTCAAGGCAGATCCGGGCAGAAGCGGCTGAAAGCCGTGGGTGTGGCGGCAGGCGGCCGGTGGGCAAGACGGTGCTGAGCCCTTAGAAAACGCGGGCGTTGCCAGTGAGTTTCAAGGCTGGGCGCTATTTTCGCCGATTGGCGGCGGCAGCGCCAATCCGGGGCCCGGGGTGGTGTCCGAGCGCCCCGAGGCGGCCGGCGTGTTGTGGCGTTGGCGGTCCGCTTCGGCGGAACACACGGGTGGGCATTTGCACCTGCTGCCGTGCACCTGCAACAGCGCTGAAAGGACAATGCTCTTCGCGTGGATCCTGTGCGAGTCAAGACTAACAACGGGGCCAGTCAGAGGTGGGTTACCCTCACCGTCAGTTTTGCTATCGGAAATGCTGCTCATGCAGTCCGCAGTCGACAAGGATCAGTCATTCGCAGGTGCATTAGGGCGCCTGCTGCTTGATGCGGTTCTGGTGTTGGCGCCATTGGCTCTACCGCTTTTGCTGTCGCCACCACTGGCATGGCTGTACCTGAGCGGGACGGTGCTGTTTGAGTGGGCTGAAGAACGCGTCTTTGGTCGTGTCGAGTGGATGCCGCTCTACAGATTGGGGGCCTGCATAGGTGTCAGTTATGCCGTCGCTCAGGCTACTCCATCGCGCACCGTCGCGCTGCTGGCGGGAGTGGCCGTTTTCGCGGTTCTTGTGGCGCTGGGAAAGGCATGGGAGAAGCTTGCTGGGCTTTCAATCGAACGCCCAAGCAAGGGCCCAACGTTTACGCGCATCGCAGGGCCCGGGCGGCCATCCGGACGCCCCGTTGACGATCCGGCACCGCTGACGCCGGAGGGTGGGCAGATACGCATGATCGGTTGCCACGAAGTGCGCAATAGTGCTCCGCTGCAATACGATTATCTGTTTCCCGATGGCAGCGTGCTGTTTGGAGCGGGCGCGGTGCTGATGTTTTCTCCAGATGGCCGCTATTGCGTTTCACCGATGCCAACCACCGGTTTCTGGGGGCTGCTGATCTATGACCGGCGCGCACGCATCCTGTACCGTTTCACGCAGCGCGAAAGTTTTGTTGCGCTTCATGCCGTCACCGCGACCGAGATCCACGGCTGGGGTAGTCGCGTGCATAAGGATGGAACCATGCTGTGCGTGTTGATCGACGACGTGATCGCACATGCCTGTGCAGTTCCGATGGTGAACATCGGTGATCTCATGGTGCCGGCGTACTATTTGGAACAGGTGCACCAATCCCAAATGGGCGAATTTCCTCCCGCACCGGCCGGCGGACCGGTACTGACCGTGGCGCCCTACCTTCCGCAGCGCTTGATGGCGTTGGCCGATCCAGTGGCGCCGCTTGCAGACCCGTGGGTGGAGTTGATCGTCAATGGCGCAGCAAGTGGCTTGATTGTTTCGCGCCGTTATCCCCGCTTGCTCTGGAGCAGCGATGCACGCGGGCTGGTGTGCATTGCCAAGCGCAAGCACTGCGACGAAGCGGCCAGCTTCTGGTACTGGAACGACGTGGCGGGCTGGAGCTCGGTTGGCGGAGGCGACCGCGTTATACCGATGCAGTAGCAACGTCATGCAGCGGATCGCAAGGCGCGGTTGCAACAATGCAACCGCTCCGTGTGTTGCGGTGTTCAGTTGCGCCGCCGTTGTGTTCGCCGATCACATGTCTTTGGAATGGCGTGCGCTACGGTAAGTGCGGACCTATTTCCGGGAGACACCATGGGCCTGCTGGTCGACGGCAAGTGGCAAGACCGTTGGTATGACACCGACAAAAGCGATGGGCGCTTCGAGCGCTCGCAGTCGCATTTTCGGCATTGGGTGACGGCCGATGGGCGTGCTGGGCCGCATGGCGAAGGCGGCTTTCAGGCTGCGCCTGGGCGGTACCACCTGTATGTGTCGCTGGCCTGCCCGTGGGCGCATCGCACATTGATCTTCCGGCAGCTGAAGGGCCTGGCATCACTGATCGATGTGTCGGTGGTGCATTGGTTGATGGGCACGCAGGGCTGGACCTTCGAACATGGACCCGGTGTGGTGGGCGATTCCATCCACCATGCCAAATATCTGTATGAGGTCTATCTCAAGGCCGATCCGCAGTACTCCGGCCGCGTGACGGTGCCGGTGTTGTGGGATCGCGAGCGCGATACGGTGGTGAGCAACGAGTCAGCCGACATCATCCGCATGTTCAACAGTGCGTTCGATGCGGTGGGCGCGGCAGAGGGCGACTACTATCCGGAAGCGCTGCGTGCGCAGATTGATACGATCAACCAACGCGTCTACGACACCGTCAATAACGGCGTGTACAAAGCGGGCTTTGCGACCACGCAGGCGGCGTACGAAGAAGCCGTGGTGCCGTTGTTCGACACACTGGATTGGCTGGACACGTGCCTGAGCACGCAGCGCTATCTGTGCGGCGATTACCTCACCGAAGCAGACTGGCGCCTGTTTACCACGCTGATTCGGTTCGATGCGGTGTACGTCGGGCATTTCAAATGCAATCTGCGGCGCATCGCCGACTACCCGCAACTGTCGGGATTCCTGCGCGAGCTCTACCAGATGCCGGGCATCGCAGAGACGGTGAATTTCCAGCACATCAAGAGCCATTACTACCAGAGCCATGCCATGATCAATCCCACCGGGATCGTGCCGATGGGGCCGGTGCTGGACCTGGATGCGCCGCACGGCCGGGGATGATGGCGGCCATGGTCGCTCGCAGTGGATGGGCGGTTTACCGTTGCGCGTTGGTTGCCCTATGCTGCTCGCCCTGCGAATACACCGGAGTGCTGCATGCTGAGTCACGTCATGGTCGGGTCCAACGACATCGCCCGCTCGAAAACCTTTTACGACACGCTGTTGGGAAGCGTGTTCGGCGCGCCGGCGGCGTTCGTCAACCAGGCCAACTCCGGACATACGCGGCTGTTCTATCGGCACGCGGGCAGCAGCTTTTGCGTCAGCGAGCCCATCGACGACGCGCCGGCCAGCCCGGGCAATGGCACCACGGTCGGGTTCGTCTGCGACTCACCCGAGCAGGTGCGGGCATTTCATGATGCAGCGGTCGCCGCAGGTGCCACCAGTATCGAAGAGCCGCCTGGCCTGCGTGACAGCACCATGGGGCCGACCTGGCTGGCGTATGTGCGCGACCCGGATGGCAACAAACTCTGCGCCATCCATCGGCCGTAGGCCGTCATGCAACGCGGGCCGCGTGACGCGCTGATGCGGCGCGGCCCTCGAGACGGGCGTTACGTAGGCAAGACGGCCAAACGCATTCGGATCGACCGCGCGCTCGGCACCGGCCCCGCGCAGTCCCTCGCTAAATGATGCCTGCCGACGTGGATTATCGGTCGCTCACTCTTCAGCAGCGCTGCGCACGATCAATGTGGCCGCACCCACCGAGATGGCATCCTCAACCGCACCGGTGCTGGTCTGCCCGTAGCGTTCGATCGCGCGCATCCGCGCATTGAAGGTGAGGTAGGCCGCCGCGACCGCGGTGCCGGCACCCAGCAGGGCCGCAATGCCGCGCTGATGGCGCGGCGCCAAGGCGGCGCCGGCAATGGCACCGGTGGCGACACGGGCCATCATGCCGGCCAGCACGATGCGGTCTGGCGCGGTCTTCATCTTGTCGCCCGCCAGCTCGCCACCTGCCAGCGCCAGCATGCCGGCAGACGCCAGTGGGTTGGCGAGTAGCCGCGGGGCGCCATTGTCGCGCGGTAGGGTGCCGGTGCGTGCCGCATTGGCGACCGCGGCAAGCGGGGTCATCGAGCGCATGCCAGCGACGGCGCCCATCAGAATCGAATGAATCAGAGCCATGTGCACCTCTGCAGGTACGCATCGACGTGCTCCGCCATGGAGCCCGCAGGCGCGCATCAGTTTATTGGTGCTCAGAGCCTAGGAGGTCAGATGTGTGCGAGATGGCAAGGCAGTGCCAGGGCACTGCGACGTAGGTGACGTCAGACCAACGCGGTGTCCGCCTGGCAGCTGACGTCTATTCCGCGATGGCTGCGCTGTGCAGGCACCGCGCCATTGTCATGCGTGGCAGGCGCCACTACGCTGCATCACCTTGGGGGCGCTGCAGCGTGGCGGATGCGCATCAGGGCTGCTTCGCAAACCGGCCTGCGCGCCACGCCATTGCCAACACGGCAAGGCCGACCGCCAGGCAGACCAGCACGCCAGGCAACGACGCTTCCGGGCCAAACGCACCGCCGGTGAGCCATTCGGGAAATCCCGGGCGGGCCGTGCTACGCGCGATGGCCGGGCCCATGTCGGTGCCGGAGACGGCTGCGCCAAACAGATAGCCCTGGGTGAAGTTCCAGGCGATATGCACACCGATCGACATCCACACGCGGCCGGTCAGGGCATGGAACGCGCCCAGCAAAATGCCGGCTTCCAGCGCGATGCAGATCGCTGCGAATGCCGTGGCGTGCGGATTGGCGATATGGCCGAAACCGAACAGCGCGGCGGACGCGGCGAAGGCGATCCACGGCCCGAACGCGCGCCAGACCAGGCGCAGGAAAATCGCCCGGAACATCAGCTCTTCGATCACGCCCGCCTGCAATGCCTTGCGCACCGCAGTCCATGCCGGCGCCATGCCCAAGGACTGGATGTCGTACAGCCCGAACACCGCCATGATGCCCATGACCGAGGCGAACATCGCCGCGCCGATCAGCAGGCCGAGAAGCACGTGCGGCACCATCGGCCGCACCGCGAGCTCGCTGGCGCGTCGCCCTTCGGCCAGGCGCACCGCAAGCACGTACACGCCCAGGCCCACCGCGATGCCTATCAGGCTGGCCAGCAACTGCAGCGGGCCGGACTCCTTGGGCAGCAGGCCGCTGACGAACCGGCCGCTCATGGGCGCCAGCGCGGCAACCACCACCAGCAACAGCACCGCCCAGGCGATGGCGCGGAGCCAGCGCAGGCGCCCGGGATGCAGGAACTTGCGCTCACCCAGTTCGATCGGGCGGCTCATCTGTCTGGTCGTGGCCAAGGACTGTCCGGCAACCGATTGCGTTGATGCGTGCATGTACGACTCCATGTGGTGTGGTTGCTAGCGGGTGGTGGAGCGGGATGACGCGTTGGATGCGTCTGCAATCCGGGTGGAAAACGCACGCTGGTTCAGCGCGTCGATGGCCTCACTGAGAATGCGGGACAGCGGGACGGACAACTCTGCATCGAGCTGCGCGGCGGCGGCATTGGTCGCGGCCCATTGCCGCTCCAGCGCGGGAATCATCTTTTTCGCCTTGGGCGTCAGCACGACGATGCGTTCGCGCGCATCCGTGCCTGGTTTCAAGGCAATAAGACGGTGCGTGGTCATCTGCGCCACCGTCTGGCTGGCGGCCGAATGGCTGATGCCGATCTCCTGCGCGAGCACCTTGATGGGAACCGGGCCCACACGCAGCAGGGCGCGTAACACGGGGGTATAGCGTGGCCGCCAGGTTAGCCCCGCAGCCGCGTAGACACCTTCCAGATCACCATCGAGCCGCTCGATGAGTTGCCGGACCAGGGTGCCAAGGGTAGGTGCAGGTGGGGTCATGACCGAAATGTATAAGCGCTGTTGTAATTGCGCCTGTGCCAGAAGTATTGGCATCTGCCAGCGCTAGCGGCGGGTCGGGTAAGGCTTCGGCGCTGCCGCTGCATGACATTGCGGGATCGCGCGAACCAATGTGGGGCGTGTCGATGGATGCGCTGATCGGTTTTGGACTGCCGGCTGCGGAGAGGGTTGGCGCGCGCATCATACGCTGGCGCCGCCGCACCAAGTGGGTCAGCAGCGATGCAACGATCAAGACGCACTCTTACGCAGCAGCGCTACGCTGTTCCGCGCATGGCCATGCTGCGGAGCATGTGGTCTTGATGGTTTTGGCTTGCCGGGGTCAGTTAGTCGCTTCGTCGCCATACACCCACTGCGCGAACAGTGCTGAAAGATCGCGCCCGCTGGCGTGCTCCATTGCTCCCTGAAGGTCCTGACTGACGACGGTGCTGCCCACGTTCTTGCGGGTGTAACGGCGCATACCCGCCCAAAACGCCTGCTCACCCAGCGTCTGCCGCAAGTGCGCCATGAACAGCGCGCCTTTGCTGTACTGCACGGCGCGGCGGACACGTAACGAGGGGTACTCACCTGACCAGGCCAGCGGTTTGTCGAAGCCGGCGTCACGGGCGATGGCAAGCCGGCGGCGTGCTTCATTCAACTCCTGCTGGTAGGCCGCCTCGCCGAAGGCGTGTTGCTTCCAGGCGGCGACCATGAACGTGGTGATGCCCTCGTTCAACCAGAAGTCTTGCCACGATGCGCAGGTGACAAGGTTTCCCCACCACTGATGCGCCATTTCATGCGCGATGATCCATGACGAAGCGGGGTCTTCCTGCTCGTCTTGCAGTGCTTGCACGCCAATGAGCGAGAAGGTGGCCGCCTCCTGCGCCTCCTGTCCGGGCACAAGCAGCTGGGTGTAACGACCATCCGGGAGCGATACGCCTGCCGCCTGCGCAAAAAATGCCGCAATGGAGGGTGTCTGCTGGAATGCGTCTGCCAGGTCCGCACCTCGACCTGTGCCATCGAGATAGACGAACGTCCCGGCCGTGGTTTTGGATGACTGCTGCGAGAAGGTGCCAACCGCAAAGCCGAACAGATAGGCCGAATACGGCCTGGTAGCGCGCCAGCGGTGCAGCACCAGGCCGTTCGGAAGCACCTTCTGGGGCAAGCCTGCGCCGATGCTCAACGTATCGATGCCGGCAGGCACGAACAGATCCAAAGCGAAAGACGCTTTTTGGCCGGGGCTGTCCTGCAGGCAGACCATCCAGTCGCACGCGAAGTAGCTGGTGTAGAAGCCACTGGCCGCGCGAACAACACCCTGGGCCGGCACGCCGACGATCTTGAAGGCGAGCGACGCGCGGGCGCCTTTGGCAAGCGCGCTTGGCAACGCAAACGTGATGCCATCGGTGGTGCTGGTCACTGCGATCGGCTGACCATTTAGTTCGGCCGAGAGGATCTGCAGTGCATTAGGCGAGAACGTCAGCTGGGTGAGGTGGTCGGAGGTGCTGCGTAGGCGAATGCGCTGCACGCCGGAAAGCGCGGTGGTGCTGAGGTCCGGGCGCAGTTGCAGCTGATAGCCCTCGACCTCGAACCCCGCGCCTGGCAGTGTCGGTGCTGCGGCCATCAGCGAAGTCGGTGCAAGTGCCAGCAGTGCCAACAGTGCAAGCAGGACCTTGTATGCAGTGAGTCCCCGATGTGTCACCGCTCGCTCCGATCAGCCGTCTTGATCCCGAGCAAGACCTTCAAGCCGTGGGTGGTGCCGCGTGGCCCGATGGTCAGGTGGTCCTCGTCATTGAGAACGTCCAGCGTGAGATGCAACGACGGATAGTGCCGCGCGCGCAATGCCTGCGCCATGTTCTGTGTGTCGACGACCATGTCGTGATTCTGGTGGTAGCGCACTTGCTCGTACTCGCCAACGTATAGATAGACGAGCGCCGGCAGGTCTGTATGCGAGGCGGCAAAGGTTTTTTCCTGCGCCACCATCGCGTGCTCGCCATACCAATACGATGGGCTGCCCAGGATGTAGCCGGCAAACATGTCCGGTGTGCTCAACAGGATCTGCGTGCCCAGCAGGCCACCGTACGAATGCCCGAGATATAGACGCCGCTGCTCGTCGGTTCGGTAGCGCCTAGCAACGAACGGCAACACGCGATCGCGCAGGTAGCGGATGTAGTCCGCGCTCTTACCATGGGTCGCAACCGGCGCCGCGTCTGGGCCATCTTCCGGTGTGGGCGTGTAATCGCGCCGCCGGCTGGGCATGGGCTCGTCGCCGACGGCGTAGGACAGGCCGACCAGGATGAAGTCCTCGACGGCCGGGCCTTCGCCATTCAAGCGTCGCGCGATCTGCTTGACCAGGGGGAACGCATAGTCGCCATCGGTGGCGTACAGCACCGGGTAACGGCGTTGCGGATTGTCTGCATAGCCACGTGGCAGGGCGACGAAGACCTGATACGTGCGACCCGTTGCCGGGTCGGGCACGTCCCAGACCTCGCTGTCGACCAATTCATAGGGCTTGCCGCCGCCACGTTGCCCGCCCAGCGGCGTAGCCTGTGCCGGCGCTGCAATCGCCTGACTGGTGACTGCAGGTGCTGTTGCGGCGGGCGGCGCCTTGGCGGTGTTGTCGCACGCACTCAGCAACAGCACGACCAACCCGATCAATCCGATTCGATTCAAAGACATTCCCAGCCTGACGTTGCGTGTGGTCCGTCGTGCGGACATGGAGTGGTGATTGCATGCGTGCAGATCATGATGGGATCGCCAGCGCAGCGCGTTGAGGAGGCTGCAGCGTCAACGCTGATCGTCACTACGCGCACCCCGGCTCACGTCCCTGAGCACGGCGCCGTAGCCATGGTAGAGATTTGCAGCGGGCAGCTGGTTTTGCGCGTGCATCCAGCGATGCAAGGCCGGCAGTTGGTAGAACGGCACGCGCACATGCTGGTGGTGTTCGATGTGGTAGTGGATGCCATGCGGGCCGCAGAAAAAGGTTTGCCAGCTGCGCGCGACGATGGTGCGCGCGCTGTGGCGCTGGTCCTCGCACGCGGCGTAGCCGGCATGCTCGGTGATGGCACGGATGCGGGCGAACAGCTGCAGCAGCGTCAGCGCCGGCAGCAGCCATAGGCCCAGGTACAGCAGCGGGTGGCCAAATGCGGCGAGAGCCCCGAACAGCAGCCCGTTGCTGAGCAGGATCGTGCCGGCAACCAGCCCCGCGCGCTGCGGCACGGTACGGGTGTGCGCACTGGCTGGTTGTGTACGGCGCCTGCGTAGCGCACCACGGATGGCGAGTACGTAGCCGATGCCGGTGACATCGCGGAGCAATCGCAGCGCCAGCTCGCGGCGCGAGACAGGGTAGTCGGCAATGCCGAACATGATGGCCACTGGATCATCCGGCGACATCGGTGCGCGGTGATGCTGCAAATGCCCTTGCCGGTAGGCGAACAGCGACAGGAACAGCGGGCCGGCGGCCAGCGCCTGCGCCACCACGTCATTACGTGACTGGCGATGCGCCAGCAGGCGGTGCGCGCCCTCGTGCATCATCACCGCGAGCGCAAGCTGGGTGCGGGCAATCACCACAATCGCCAACGCATACACTGCCGGATGTGGATACAGCATGGCGGCGCCAAAGCACAGCGCGATCACGGCCCAGTCGGCGGCCAGTGCCATGCCGCTGCGCCAGGGCTGCAGGCGGGCAAGCGCTATCGGCACCGTGGCGCTCATGCGTGCTGTCCGGTGGCTGTGAGTTCCACCCATGCCTGTGCAGGTGCGCCGCGTGCCAAGGCCAGGATCAGGCTGACCCACAGCTGCAGGCGCTGTGGCGCGTCCAGCGTGGACGCGTCGTGCCCGGCGGCGGGCGGGGTTGCGCGCAACGCGTCGCAGGCGTGGTGGATGGCATGCGCAAAGGCGTCTGCATCGCCCGTCCACGCAACGATTTGATGCGCCAGGCCGCAGGTTGCGGCATGCGCGGCATTGCGTTGCTGCTCCGGCTGCCCGGTGACGATCAGCAGGATGGGCCGCCGGTACACCAGCGCAATCGATAGCGCGGCCATGCCGGGCGCCGAGATCAGCAGCGTGCTGGTTGCGGCGTGGTCGATCCACTGTGGGTGGTCGGCCTGCCAGCCGGGGCGCTGCGCATAGCCTTCGCCGACACACAGGCTGCCCAATCCCGCGCGTCTCAGTCCTAGCTCCAGTGCCTGCGCGAGCGCGGGATCGCGGAAGTGCGGGTTGAGATAGACCGCGGCCATTGGCGCCGTGGGGGTGGCAGATGGGGATGCAATCGCTACCGGCGTTGGCAGCCGCACGCGTCGTCCGCTGGCCTGCGGTTGGCTTTGCGCGAAGTCGTGCTCCAGTTGCGCGGCGGCGCGGTCGATCTGCCAGCCGATGGCGCCTGAGAACAGCGCAGCCAGCACGCGCGGCAGCCGGCCTTCGAAATTGCCCTGCAGTGCGGCGCGCAAGCTGCCGCCATAGATGTGCACGATCTTGTGCCGCCAGACCGGCAGCATGCCCATCACCAGCAGCGCCGGATGGAAGGAATCGTTGAGGACCAGGTCGACCTCACGCAGGCGTCGCTGCAGTTGCAGGACATCGCGCAGCAGCCGCGCCGGATGCAGCAAATAGGCGGCGACGTTGGCATCGGTGGCGGCCGCGCGCATGTTCTGGCGCGCATCGAACTGCACGGCGTAATGCGGCGACAACACGCTCGCCTGGATGTCAAAGGTGTGGAGAAACCGTGCGCCGGCTGCCGAGGTGGTGATGACCTCGACCGCGGCGCCCTGCGCCTGCAACGCATGCGTCAGCAGCTGTGCGCGCATCAGGTGGCCGCGTGCGTCGGCGGTGGCCAGGTACAGCAGGCGCGGGCGCTTCACCGCCACAGGTAAGCCCGTACACGCAGCACCGCACCGGCGGCATACATGCCGAACGCACCACTGATGCCGAATGCACGGTCGATCCGCCGCACCTTCGCCAGCAGTGCCTGCAGCGCTGCCTGCTCATCTGCAGGTACCAGCCGCTGCAGGATCCTCTGGCACTGTTGCACGTGGCGTTGCTCATCGCCGAGCACGCGCGTGAGCAGCGGCTGCAGTGCGTGGCCGGCAGGCAACACGCCGCAGTGTCGCTGCAAGACGCGCGACGCCATCTGTTCGGCACACAGCCCGATCGCAAACGCAGGCACCAGCAGGCCCTGCCGGAACTCACCCGCATGATGTGTTGCCAGCCGATGCCACTGCGCAATCTTGCGCCGGCTCAGGGCATCGGGCTGCGCGGAGGGCCGTGCGGCACCGCGTGCGGCCAGCGCGGCGGCGAACGCCTGTGCATGCCATTGCTCTTCCTGCAGATGCTGGTCCATCAGCGGCACCAGCCACGCAGGCCGCTGCACCGGCACCTCGCGCTGCAAGGCCAGCTCGGTGGCTTCTTCGCCAACCAGATACATCCGCAGCAGCAGGCACTCGCCGGCGACGCTGGCATGCAGCTGACGTAATGCGGCCGCCTTGATCCGATCGACCAGCCACGCCTGGGTGCGCGCCCAGCCACGCAGGGGCGGTGGCTGCAGCGCCAGGAGCGGCACGCCGCCAGCGGTGCCGGGGTCAGCTGGCAGCGCGCTGCTCACCGCTAGGAGTGGTGGTAAGACAGCGCCTGCGCATCGGCGCGGCGGCGGCGCCAGCCCAAGCCGGCGGCCAGGCTGCCGAGCATGTCCACCGCGGAGAACGCGGCGATCAGTGCCAGCGCGGCGCCCCGGCGCAGCCCGCGTACGGGCGGCAGGTCCTGCATATTTAAGGCTTGCGCGCTGAACCACAGACGCGATGCCAGCACGCACAGCGGCCCGACCGGCCCGCTGCGCGCCAGCCAGTGCAGCGATGCCGGCAGATACGCCTTGACCAGGTGCGGGGTCAGGCCCAGCGTGTCCTGGCCGCGCCACCAGCGCAGCTGCAGTGCTTCGCCACGGGTGTCGGGCAGCTTGTGCACCGTGTGCGCACGGGGTGCGTAGTGCACCGCGATGCCGCAGGCCTGCAGATGCAGCCCCAGCACCTGGCAGTGCGCGCGGTACACGCCATCCAATGGCTGGTAGGCATGCGCGGCGAAGATCTCGCGCCGGAACACCACGTTGTTCGCATAGAAGTTGCGCGTGGCCTGCGGCTGCAAAGGGCTGGGGAAATACATGAAATCCAGCGTGGTCAGTGCGGTGCCCACCAGCGTGGCGGCGTAGCTGGTACGCCCGGCAACCGCTGCCAGCTGCGGCTGTGTGCTGAAGGGCAGCAACAGTTCGGCCAACCAGTCCGCCGCCGGCAGGCAGTCGGCATCGGCAAAGATCACGTAGTCGCACAGCGCCGGATCGGTGGCGGCAAAGCCACTGTTCTTCGCCTCGTAATAGCCGGTGGTGTGCGCAATGCGGACAAAGGTCACCGGCCGCCCGGCGATGCCGCTGAGCGCGGCGCAGGCGGTTTCGCTCAGGCCGTCGTGGGTCACGATCAGCTGCGCCAGCGCGGTGAGCGGAACCGTTTGCGCGGCCAGTGCGGCCACTGCGCGCTGCAGGCTCTCCAGCACAGCGTTGTGTGCTGCGTCGCCACCGCGCAGGTTGTTGGTCTCCAGGACCAGGGCGCAGCGCAGTGCAATCGGCGTGGACATCGTACGGATCCCTGTGACGTCGTGATCTCCCGGCAGCTGCGCCGTTGGACTGATCGCAGATGCCATCAAGTGCCGAGAGTTGCGCGACTATACCGGGAAAGCACGGGTTGGGACGGCTGGCGGGTCCCTGGTGCCCGACGTCACCGCGTTCGACGTGCAGCCTGGTGTGCAAGTAACCGTGACGCCCAGCGTGCCGCATCAGTGCGACCGCAACGGTCGCACTGCGGTCAGCTCAATCCAGTGGCCCAAGCGCCTGCAACGCTGGTGCGCGCGCCATATCGTTGGGGTTGGTGCCGGGCAGGCCTTGTGGCACATCCATGCCCTTGCTGCGGTAAAACTCTGTCCAATATGCAGACATCTGCCCGCTCTGCGGGTTCTTGAAGTTCATCGGCTGCAGCGCGAAGACCTGATGCGCGCGGAAGGCGCGCTCGATGAAGTCCGAGCAGTAATAGCTGTTGTCGTCCTGCACGTAGGTCAGGTTGTAGGGCTTGCCGAGCATGCGCCGCGCCTGTGCGATGGCATCGGGAATCGCCGCACGCTGCGCGGCGTTGAGCCGGTACACGAAGATCTGCCGCTGTTTGGCACGCGCCTGCCGGATGAAGTCGGCAAGCGGTTGCTGGCGCGAGCCTTCCTCATCGGCATGCAGCACCACGCGCGCGCGGCCGTCATGGGCCACCAGGCCCACATGATCGAAGCTCGGTGCGCCCTGGGTGGCGGTGGCATCGTCGATGGCGCCGCTCAGGCCGGTGCGCGCGGCGGTGACGAACAGCAGATCGCCATCGTGCAGCCGCAGGGCCAGCGCCGAGGTCGGCAGCAAGGCCAGCAGGAGCAGGGACAACAACAGCCGGAACGTGTGCATGTGTGGATGCTTGGCGGTGGCAGGACGTACCGATTATGGACAACAACGCCTGTCTCGGCGCGTATGCCGAGGAAGGCGCAGCCCGGGGCGAGGGCAGCGGCTGTTGGCCGCGTGGTGCACGCAGCGAGGCGTCTGCTCCGCTGTCGATCGGGGGTTCCAGCCGCAGCGGCTTGCAAGAAGCCCTGGCTTGCCCTGGATCGCAACAACGAAAGCCCAAGCCTGGCCCGTGTTTTGTAGACTACGCAGGCCAGCGGGCGTCGCCGTCGCCATCGTGTCGCGGCATTGCCTTGGTCGCCTGGAGTGTTGCATGCGTTCGTCTGCTGCGTTGTCGCCGATCGGCCGGCTGTTTGCCGTGGCCGCCCTGATCGAAGGAGTCACCTGGGCCGGTCTGCTGATCGGCATGTGGCTCAAATATGGCCTGCAGACCACCGAGACGGTGGTCTGGCTGTTTGGCCGCCTGCACGGCGGTGCCTTTCTGTTCTATGTGGTGGTGAGCGTGCTGGCCGCGCTGCGTCTGCGTTGGCCGTGGTGGGCCTGGGCGCTGAGCCTGCTGGCCGCACTGCCGCCACTGGTGACGGTGCCGTTGGAACTGTGGTTCCGGCGCATTGGTTTGTTGGGTGTGCGGACGCGTTGATGCGGTTCGTCAGCGAGAGAGTGCGTTTCCCCAACGAAAGCCACGGCTTCTACACCGAAGCGCATGGGCGTGAGTACTACACGCGCTTGCTGGCGCTCTTGAGCAAGGAGCTCGGCGGTAGCGCCGCGGTCCAGTAGCTGTGCTGGTCATGCGCTGGCGCGCGGCGCGGACGTGAGTGCAGTACCGCGCCGCCGCGCCATTGCGCAACGCATGAACCATCTGCGTTGCGCGATGACACCAGCTGCAACTGGCGTGCTCAGTGCTTCGGCATCGGCTGCATCTGGTACTGCGCCGGGGGCGTAGCACCGAGCAGATACTGCACGAAGTAGTCCCAACGGCGGCGGGTGACATACGGGGTCAGGTCGCCGTAGCCATGCTTGGCATTGGGCAGCATCAGCATGTCGAAGTTCTTGTTGACCTTGATCAGCGCGTCGGCCACCAACAGGGTGAGATATGGCGGCACGTTGTCGTCGAGCGTGCCGTGCACCAGCATCAGCCGGCCTTGCAGCTTGCTTGCATGCGTCGCGTTGGCTTGGTCGTCGTAATTGGAGGTGCCGTCTTTGTTGACGATGTGCTCGCCGTGGTACTTCTCGGCCCAGTCGTCTTCGTAGCCGCGGTTGTCGTGGTTGCCGCTTTCCGACCAGGCCACCTTGAACAGTTCGGGGTAGCGCAGCATCGCGCCGGTGGACGCATTGCCGCCACCGGAGTGGCCCCAGATGCCGACGCGGGTGGTGTCGAACCACGGGTAGCGCTGGCCGAGTTCCTTCACCGCAGCCACCTGGTCGGGCAGGGTGTTGTCGCCCATGTTGGCGTACCAGGTGTCGTGGAAGGTCTTGGAGCGCCAGGGCGTGCCCATGCCGTCGATGGCGATGACGATGAAGCCCAGTTCCGCGAGCGATCGATTGTCGCCATGGCCGGCGTAGAAGCCGCGCCCGCGCACCGAGCCGGTCTGCGGGCCGGGGTAGATGTAATCGATCACCGGATATTTGCGTGCCGGATCGAAGTGGGTGGGCTTGAACAGCAAGCCGTACAAGGTGGTCTTGCCGTCGCGCGCCTTCACCGTGATCGGTTCCGGCGGGACCCAGCCGGCGGCCTTCAGGCGGGTGATGTCGGCGGTGGCGACGGTGCTGAGCGTGCGCCCATCGGCCGCAGCGCGCAGCACGCTGACCGGTGGGGTGAGCGTGGTGGAATAGGTATCGACGAAGCGCGCGCCATCGGGTGAGAGTGCAATGCTGTGATCGGCCGCTTCCGGCGTCAGCAGCACCGGTGCGCCGCCGTCCAGGCTCACCTTCCACAGTTGCTGGTAGTACGGGTCCACGCCCGGCACCTTGCCCACGCCGACAAACCACGCGGTGCGGCTCACCGGGTCCACCCGCAGCAGCTCGGTGACATTGCCTTCGCCGCTGGTGATCGCGCGTTTGGGCTTGCCGGTCTGCAGGTCGTACAGATACAGCTGGCCCCAGTCGCTGCGTTCGGAGAACCACACCGCTTCGTTGCTGCCGGGCAGATAGGCCCAGTTCGCGGCGACCTGGCCGCTCTCGTAATAGGTCTTGGCGGTTTCGTCGAAGGCGGTACGCACCGCGCCGGTGCTGGCGTCGGCAATGCGCAGCCACACCTGCTTGTGGAAGCGCGAGGTGGAGGCGAACGCCAGGGTCTTGCTGTCCGGCGCCCACTTCACGTCGTCCCACAGGCCCGGCGAGCAGCTCACGTCATCGCACAGGGTGGAGCGGTGCTGGTCCGGCGGCAGCTTCAGGCGCACCACGCTGGCGGTGGGCACGTCGATGATGACGCGCTCGATCATGGTCACGTCCTTGTCGCCGGCCAGCGGGTATTTCCACGACTGCAGTTCCGGATGCCCGAGCTTGGTGCTGACCAGATACATGTCGCCGGTCTTGCGCTGGTCCTGCTGGAAGGTGGCGATCTTGCGCGAGTCCGGCGACCACGCAACGATGGCGTTGTCGCTGTGCTGCCAGCCGGCGTTGTCGGTGGCGTAGCCGAAGTTTTCCACGCCATCGCGGGTCAGCTGGGTTTCCTTGCCGGTGGCCAGCTCACGCACCCACAGGTTCCAGTTGCGGATGAAGGCCTCGCGGGTCTTGTCCGGCGAAAGCACGCCCGGTTCGGCCTTTTCGCTGGCGTAGACCTTGCTGCAGGCGGCGCGCACATCGCAGATCACGTCGGTGTCGCGGATCTCGAAACGGTAGCGGCCATCGGCGGTGAGGCGGACCTTGGGCGCCAGCGTGGCGGCCTTGAGCGGTTTGTCGCCGGTCTTGAGCAAGCTGTTGAGCGCGGTGGCCAGCCGGGCAGGCTTGAACAGTGGCGCGGTCTTGCCGGTGGCGGTGTCCAGCTGCAGCAGGCGGTCGCCCCTGGCGTCATGGTCCACATACACCACATGCGTGGGGTCCAGCCAGGTCACCTGCGTTGCGGCGTGGTCCACCAGCGGCTGCGCCAGATAGCTGACCAGGCGTTCGGCGCGCGCGTAGTCGGCGGCAGTCACGCTGGGCGCCTGCGCGCTGGCCAGTGCGGGCAGCAGGGCAACGGCCAGGGCGGTGAGCAGGTGGCGCATCGGCAACGGTGTGGGCATGTGGACCTCATCAAAAGGACGCGCGCCGAGCAGAGTGGCGCAACCCGGCAATGCTACGTGCGCGGGCGGGGCCTGTGACCCTGCCATACGTCGTGCTTTGCCACGGCGCGCAGCTACGGGCATGGTGCCAGAGGCGCCGCGTGCCCCGCAGCGGGTGCTGCTACTTGGCCATGCAGCGCTTCCAACGGTCGTTGACGCGTTGGGCAAACCAGGCGGTGGTGAGGGTGCGGGTGATCTTGGGGCTCTCCAGGGTGATGCCCGGCAGCACCGCGCGTGGCAGCGCCGCGCGGCCGTCGCGCTCGGCCAGCGCGAAGACCTGGCGATACAGTGTGCTGTCGCCGAAATCGGCGCGGTTGCCGTCTTCGAGCGCGGCGCGGATCTGGCGGTCATTCATGCCCAGCTGGCTGGCCAGCGCCCGTGCGGCGCGTTCGGTGCCGCCGGGTGCGTCCAGGCTGGCGCCCGGGGTGAGCAGGTCGCCATCCAGCGCCAGCGCGATGCCGCTGGCCTTGCTCAGCGCGGTCTGGAACGCGGCATTGCGGCTGGCGTACCAGCCGGCATTGAAGTCGGCAAAGCGGTACAGCAGCGCGTCGTAGCGGGCGGGGTAGCCCAGCAAATGCCGGGTGCCGAACCACAGCCCGCCGCGGCGGCTGAATACCTCATGCCGGATGGAGTCGTCAGGCGGGTAGGGGTAGCGGTCGGCATGCTGCTCGGCGAAGGCGATGCTCACCTGCATCGGCCCGCCGGTGCGCACCGGATTGAGCCCGCCAAACAAACGCCCACCCAGCGGCACGCTGCCGGCGAAGTCTTCGAAGATGCCGCTCAGCTCCTGCTCGGTGCGCGCAGCGGCAATGCGGGTGGCATAGCTGCGGCCATCGGGCGAGGTGATGCGCAGCGCGGCATCGACCATGAAGCCGGGCAGGTGGTGGGCGCTGGCGCGGCGGTCGATCTCCGCGCGCGAAATCTTGCCCAGGTTCGGCACCGGCGGATTGGCCTGATAGGTGGACTCCTGCTCGGTGACCGCCAGCACCGCGCAGATGTGTTCGGGCGTGGTGGCGATGTCCTGCGAGGCAAGCGCCACGTAGACGTCGCGGGCCCAGCCGGCGCGGTCGCTGACCGATGCCGGCAGGCGGCGCGCGATATCGGCCTGCACGGCCTGTGGCGAGCGTTGCGGCGTGCGGGGCGCCTGCGTCGCACAGGCCGACAACAGGGCGAGCACGCCAAGCGCCAACAGGCGCGGAATCGAACGGGTCACGGCGTCTCCGGGAAAGGCGGGTGGTACTGCCGGGTGGCAGTTTACGTGGCGCGGTGTTGGCGGATGGCAGATGGCGGCGGCAGGCGCATGCACGGCTTGCCGGTGGCATGGCGTGGTTCACCGGGACAGCGCGTTTGCTGCTGTCCATATGGCCTGTCACCGGGCGCCGATGGCCGCGGCGATGCGCTGCGCGCGGGGACATGTGCAGGACCGGCGCGCGCCACAGCTCGGGCGGCGCTTCGTAGCACGCATCGTAGAGCGCGCAGCGCTGCCACGTTCAGCGGGCGCCATTCAAGACCCTGGCCACCCGGCCGATAACGAGCTCGACCATCTGCGTGATCGCCTGGTCGGGCACGTCGCGCGACCACCATTGTGCTCAGTGTCGCTATCGCGCGCGACTGCAGCATTGTTTCCATCACCTGCGACGGAGGACTGCGCCATGCCACAGCAATCAGTACCTCCTCACCCAGGGCCACCTGCGAGCCACGGCCGCGATGCCATGGTGATCGCGATGCGTGTGCGATGAAACGTCAGCGCACGGCGTGGTGGTTTCCGCATCTGTGCACTGCACTGCTGTGGGTCAGTGGGGCGGCCTGGAGCCAGCCGCAACCCTGGGCCACGACCGAAGCCATGCTGCTCGACGACCCCACCGCCGCCCTGCAGGCCACCGACCGACAGCTGCGCCAGGCGCGCGCAAGCGGGCAGGCCGATGCCACGTTCTGGGCGGCCTTGGCGCAGGCGCGGGTGCTGATTTCGCTAGAAGACAGTGCACGCCGCAATCAGGCGCTGACGCAGGCACGCGACGTGCTGGGCCAGCTGCATGGCAGCGGCGCGCAGGCGCGGCTGTGGCTGCACACGGTGCAGGCACTGAGCGATGTGCGCGAAAACCCCAATCGCTCCATGGTGGCGCGGCTGGAAGAGTTGCGCCGGCAGGCGCGCGCGCTGGGCCGCCGTGACCTGCTGTGCGAAGTCGACGCGGTGGACATGTGGAGCATGCTGGCGTCGGGCAGCAGCGATGAGGCCTGGAATGCCGCGCAGGCCAGCTACCAATGTGCGGTGCGCGAAGGATCGCTGTCGCTCGAGCTGGATGCGCTGACACAACTCGGGTCACTGGCCAGCCGCGTGGGCGGGCGAACCGCCAAGGAAAATGAGGCGGAGGCCTATCTGCTGCGTGCATTGGCGCGCCTGGGCGACCTGCCGGCACGCTTCCAGCGCAGCCTGATCGAATACGAATACGGTGCCTCGCTGGCGCTGCAGCAGCCGGACGCGGCGCTGGTGCATTTCCGCCGCGCACTGGCCTTGAGTCGCGCGCTGGGCGATCAGGCCGGCGTGGCAGCGGCACTGACCAGTGCCAGCGAAGCCTTGATCGAGACCGGCGATGCCGCCGCGGCGCTGGTCACCGCCAACGAAGCGCTGCCGCTGATGCAGGCGCAGGGCAACATCGGCCGCGTCGCGGCCTGCCACGCGGTGTTGTTGAAGGCGATGACCGCGTTGACGGATGCGCGCCTGGGCGAGGAGATCGCCGCGGCCAGGCGCGCCGATGGCCCGCAGCTGGCATCAAGCCGCCGTGTGGACCTGGCCGATGCCATTGCCGCGGCGCTGGCCTCGATGGGCCAGCACGCGCAGGCCTATGCCGAACTGCAACGTGCCAACGCCTTGCGTGAGCGTAGCCAGGAGGGCCAGCGCGACACGGTGATGCTGCGGCTGCAGGCGCGCTACGAAGATGCACGCCGCAGTGCGGAAACCGCGGAATTGCGCCGCCGCAGCGAAACCGCGCAGTTGGCGCTGCAGGCGCGCGAAGCCGGCCAGCGCACCTTGTGGATCGCGCTGTGTGCGGCCTGCCTGTTGCTGATCGCCGCGCTGGTGGTGGTGGCGGTGGGCTGGCGCCATCGCCGCCAGCTCTCCACTCTGGCCATGCGCGACGAACTGACCGGCCTGCCCAACCGTCGCGCGATCCGTACCGAGGCGCAGCAGCAGATCGAGCATGCGCTGCGTACACGCACCTCCTGCATGCTGGCCTTGATCGACCTGGACCACTTCAAGCAGATCAACGACGTGCACGGCCATGCCACCGGCGACGCGGTGCTCAAGGCGCTGGCTGCCGCGTCCCGGCGCGCCCTGCGCGAGCGCGACCAGCTCGGCCGGTTGGGCGGCGAGGAATTTCTGCTGGTGTTGCCGGGCTGCACCGCTGACGAAATCGGCAACGTGTTCGCGCGTCTGCGCAGTGCGGTGGCGGCGATTGCCATCGCAGGCCTGCCGGCAGATGCGCCGGTGCGCTTCTGCCTGGGCGCGGTGCGCGTCACCCCGGCGACCGGGCTGGACGTGCTGCTGAGTCAGGCCGACCTGGCGCTGTACGCCGCCAAGACCGCCGGCCGCGACCAATGGGCCGTGTACGGCGCGTAGTGCAAGTGCGCGCCCTGGTGCAATGCGACAATGGCGCCGCAGTGCGGCACACTTTGCGCAGCGGCGCTGCCGCTCCTCCCGCCTGCTCAGCGATGCCATTCCGTGCGAACCGATAGCCGCCTTTCCCGCATGCTGCATGTGCTGTTGCACATGGCCAGAAGTGCGCAGCCGATGACCTCCGAACAGATCGCCCGCATGCTGTCGACCAATGCGGTGGTGGTGCGGCGGACCATGGCCGGCCTGCGCGAGGCCGGCTACGTGCAATCGTCCAAGGGCCACCACGGTGGCTGGCAGTTGGCGCGCGATCTTGCTCAAGTCACATTGCTGGATGTGCACCGCGCTGTCGGTGGCCCGCATCTGTTCGCAATCGGCACCGACCAGGACCACCCGCAATGCGGTGTGGAGCGTGTGGTCAATGCCGCCATCGCCGACGCGCTCACCGCCGCCGAAACCTTGCTGTTGGAGCGCCTGGGAACGGTGACCCTGGCGGACCTGGCCAGTGACTTCGATGCCTTGTGCAAGACCGCCACACCCGTGCAAGCCGCGGGAAAAGCCAAGCGCGTACGGCGCGATTGAGCGGTTCGGCAGCGCCGGTGGCCTGTGGTGGGTGCGCTCGGTTGCCGGGGTCCTCGCTTGCCAGCGATGGTTGACTGATCTGTCTGCTTGCATGCAGCCTGATGCTGCTTCAACGCAATGAGTAGTTCAATCGCTGCGCGTCGAATGAGGTGACGGGCGACGCATGCACTTGTGGTCTCTGTAAGCCTTGCTCATCGCAGTGCTACGCATTGCAGGCAATCACGCGTCAGGCTGCACGCTGTGCGTGGCGCGGCGTTGGCCATGTGATCAGCGCGGTGCGCGCAGTCGCCTCGCAACCTCCGCAATCTCGCAGTGCTTAGCGTTGCAGGGCATGACAGATCGACGCCGTGGATCACCAGCTCGCCGGCACGCGCGTGGAGGTTGGCCACGTGCTGCACCGCCTTGATCATCCAAGAATCGCGCCCATTGCCGGCGTCGCCCAGCACCTTGAAGCCATAGAGCTGCGTCCCCGGCTGGCTGCACTCCAGGCTGTCGCCCTGCAGTGGCCATACGATCAACACGGCACGCACAGTCGCTTCAAGTGCTGACTCCAGTCTCGACAAAAACGCAGCTGCTGAGCTCGCTTATAAGCGCATGCACAACCACACAGCCCTTCGGTGACCGCTTGAACCGCTGGTCCAATCATGTAACATCGAAAAGTACATAAAGAAGCAAAAGGCAAGGCAGCGCAATGCACTACGACGTGATCATCATCGGTGGCAGCTACGCGGGACTTTCGGCCGGCTTGCAGCTCGCGCGTGCACGCCGCCGCATTCTGGTGCTGGATAGCGGTCTGCGCCGCAATCGCTTCGCCGCAACCTCGCATGGCTTTTTTAGCCGCGACGGCGAGTCGCCTGCGCAGATTGCCGCGCACGGGCGCACGCAGTTGCGCGCGTATCCCGATGTGCACTGGGCCGATGCCGAGGTGACGCAGGTGGACGGCACCGCAGAGGCATTCCGCGTGACGCTTGGCAATGGTGGGGCCCACATGGCGCGCCGTCTCATCATTGCCACGGGTGTGGTGGACCGCCTGCCGGATATCCCGGGCCTGGCCGAGCGCTGGGGCAAGCAGATCTTCGTTTGCCCGTATTGCCATGGCTACGAACTGGAGCAGGGACGTATTGGTGTGCTGGCCACTTCTGCGTTTGCGGTGCATCAGGCCGCGATGCTGCCGGATTGGGGCGTCACCCGCCTGTTCTTGAACGATGCGCTGGTCTTGGACGCCAAGCAGAACGCCCAACTACAGGCACGCGGCGTGACCCTGGTGCCAGGCGCGGTGGCCCGCATCCAGGGCGACGACGCGCATGTGGAGGTGGTGCTGCGCGATGGGCAAACCACACAATTGGACGGCCTGTTCATCACCACGCAAACCCACATCAGCCCTGTGGTGACGGCAATGGGGTGCGCCCTGGCGGACGGGCCACTGGGCAGCCATGTAGCGGTGGATGCAATGCAGGCGACCTCGGTTCCCGGGGTCTTTGCATGCGGCGACATTGCCAGCCCCGCAGCCTCGGTGACCTTCGCGGTGGCCAGCGGTGCCATGGCCGGCGTGGCCGCGCATCGCTCGCTGATCTTTGGCTTGCCGGCGTGAACTGAGCCGGCGCGGTGACCGCGGAGCGGCGAAGAGAGAACTCGCGCGCGTAATCGGTGTTATCGCCGCCATTTTGCACCGGATCCAGCTAATGAATGTTGGTCGGCGGTAACAGCCATGTACCGCGATCTATGCCGAAGCGTGCGCTCGCCCTCTGCATTTACTGACGAGTGCGCGCTGCGCTCGCCAGCCGCTGCAGCGGTGTGCGAATCGCCCGCAGCAACACCGTTGCGCCTGCGCATAGGCCGCATATAAACACGCCCGGTACATGGCAGCGGCAGCACACCGTGGTGTCTGCCGATGCCATGTACCGGGCGCGTGGTGACGACTGCAGTGCGCAGTCGTCTCTGCTGTTACTGCTGCACTTCCTGGAACGGCACGTTATGTTCCTTGGAATACGCACGCTGCGCCGTGTTCAAGGCCTGGATGTCGGCCACCAGGCCGTTGGCGGTGGTCTGCAGCTGCTTGCCCAGCGGTGCCAGGGTCTCGTTGGTGTAGCCATCCGGCAACGCGGCAATCTGCTCCATCGCGGCCATGGTGGCGTCGGCGCTCTTGAGGGTGGCAACCAGCTTGGCATCCAGCTCCTTGGCGTTATCGGGCACGCCCGAGGCCATCATCGTGTTGGCCTGCGTATTGGCGGCCAGGGCCTTGCGCTGGCCGGCCAGTGCAATCTTGTACTGCTCCAGCGGCTTGTGTGCGATGGCATCGGCCATCAGCGACTGCCCACGCTCGCCCGACACCCATGGGTCGACGATTTTGACCACGCCGTTCCAGACCGAGATGTTATGCAGGAGATAGTCGCTGGAGGACATCTTGGAGGCGCCGCTGGCGAGATCGCTTCCGCCACAGGCAGACAGCAGCAGGCTGAAAGAAAGCACGACAAACGCGGTGAAAGTCTTCAAAGCAGAGTCCTTGGTACGGGTTTTCCGCGGCAGGGCCGCAGCGAACAGGAGAACACCAAGGAAGCGCCAACGGCCTGCAGCATCGCAACCGATGCGGACGATCTTCCTTGATACGAAGCAGCGCTGGGGTCCATCCCGCGATGCGGGTGCGCTACGGCACGTAGTATAGCGGCCGTCGTCAGATGCATGCGGCATTGCCCGCTCAAGCGCGATCTGCACGCGCTCAATCCTCATCGTGTGCTGTACGGCAGGCGCCGGTATTGGCAGCGTGGATCTGTGCGTAGCGGTGCGTGCATGCGACATCGGTAAACTGGCGAACGATTCGTTGCAGTGGCACTACGTTGAAACCACCCCGTCGCCGTGCAGTTGTACCAGCACCCAACTCACGCAAGGAGCGCATCGCGGCGGTGCTGCAAGGTGCGGGCATGCTACTGGTGGCCGCAGCCTGCTGCATGCGGCTGGCGCTGCTGGTCGAGGCCGTGGTGAAGGGGCGTTATGTCAGCGTTATCCGTGGGCGGCCGACACGCATATTCCTGCTGGAGGCGGATCCGCAGCGTTACTGGATCGCCATTGGCTGGGATGCGGCAGTGACAGGTGGCTTGTTGGTGCTGCTGCTGGTGATCGCCCGCATGTGGTGGCTGCAGCGGCGCTGATGCCGCGTGTAGCGCACTGTTGTGCAGCGATGCGTCTCTCGCCTCGCAGCGCTCTACCAGCACCACGCATTAACGCAGCGCTGTTCTGAGATGTGACGTGCATTGCGCATTCCGGCGCGGCATGGCGCTGCATCGAGCGTATTGCTTGATGATCAAGCGCCATCACGGCCGCAAATCGGGCCAACTCCGCTCAGCGCGTGGGCTGCCGAGGCGCTGGCTTCTTCGGCTTGAGATTCGGCCAGGTGTCGTAGCCGTAGACGAAGTTCTTCTGATCGGTGCCCTCGGTGGGGTCGCAGCGTGGCGAACTTCCGCTAGCGGCCATGCCGGGTTCCAGCTTCCCGCCCACATCGCGCACGGCCTGCGCGGCGTAGTCGCAGATCGGGCCGTCGGTTGCCACGTTCCAATCCGTGCGCGTACTGGGCTTGGCATGCTGGATCAACACGATTGGCGTGCCGTTGAATACATGCACTTGTGCAGCGTGATCGCGCCCGGTGCTGAAATAACAGGGCGCCGGAATGCCCAGCGGCAGGGTTTCGGCATCGCGCTGGACCACGCATTGCCCATCGCGTTCGCCCAACTGCAGTACCCGGCCCGCCAGGGTGGCGGTGGTCACCGGATGGCGCGTGGTCACCGGTGACGATGCGGCGGCGGGAGTCTGTGCGTCTGCCGGCAGGCAGGCGAGCATCAAACCGAGTGCGAGGGTGCTGGCGGCAACTGGCAGGTGCATGCAACGTCCGTGTCGATGGCGCCGCAGTATGGCAGATGCGCTGGCGGCTCCTTCCTTCAGATCATCCAGCCCAGGGATGCAGCAGCCCACGCGTTGGGCCACGCGCCTGCATTGCTAGACTCCCGGCACTGCAAATGGAGCGCACCGCGTGGAGATGGAAACCCTGAAGGCCGCGCGGCGGCCAACGGTGTTCGGTGGGCTGTCGTTGCTGGCGGTGCCGGTGGGTGGTGGTGTCGGGATCATTGCCGCCGCCGGCTACGGCGGTTACGGCGCGGCGATTGCCGGGCTGATGGTCGCGGTCTGCGTGGCGGCCGTCATCGGGCTGGCGTGCCTGATGCTGTCGCGGCTCAACAATGAGCGCTATGCGCCGCTCGCATGGGCCGGTGCGGTGCTCAGCGTCATTCCCGGCGTGATGCTGCTGGTCGTCATCGTGCTGCGAGGTTGACGCTGATTGCCTCAGACGCGCATCACCGACGTGGCGGCAGCACCGCCAGCACGCCATCGAGCGCCAGCTGGGTGCGAAACCCGGCCTTGCTCAGCCGCTTGCTCACTTCGTTGGGCACGTCGCGGCCGCTGGTGAGCCTGTTGGGCGCGCCGGTGTAATGGAACAGGCGCCCGCCCGGACGCAGCACGCGCGCCAGCTGGTCGTAGAACACCTGCGAATACAGCTCCCCGGCAATGCCGAAGCGTGGCGGGTCGTGCAGGATGGCATCGAATGCTGCATCGGCCAGCGTGGTGATGTGCTGCGCCACATCGCCATGGGTGAGGTGCAGGCGGCCGGCCGCTGCTGCCGCGTCCGGATCCGGCGACCAGGGGTTGAGCGTGCGCAGCCACAGCACGTCGGCGTTCTTTTCGAACGACTGCAGCTGCGCGACGCCGGCCTCCAGGCAGCAGGCCGCGAAGTAGCCGAGGCCGCCGCAGGTGTCGAGCACGGTCTTGCCGCGCGGTTCCACCAGCGCCACCTTGCGTTGCGCATCCTCGAACGGCGAGAGCTGCGCGGAGGGCAGCATCTTGATGCCATCGATCTCGAAGGTGGGCGGGCCCCAGTCGGTGGGCACCAGCTTGATCAAGCTGCTGCCAAAGCGCGAGATGGGTTCGAAGTCGTCGCCATCCCAGAAATACAGCGTGCGGTCCTTGAGCTTGCCCGGATACGGGTAGCCCTTGCCCCGCCACTGCCAGGTCTGCGCATCGAGCTCGGCGGTGGCCGTGGTGCGGCCCAGGTCCAGCGAGCCGGTCCAGCGTGGGAGCCCCTTATCGCGCGCGGCAAGCAGGGCGAGGGCGTCGGAGCGGGTCAGCAGGGGGCCGGAGTAATGGGGCACGATGGCGGTCTGCACCGGGCCGCGCCACACGCACGACCAGGCTGAAGGGGAGGGACCGGCATCGTACCTGAGCCATTGCGCCGCGGCATCGGGGCAATGCGTACGTGTTGGAGGCCGTTGTGCTGGCGTAGCGCTGGCGGCTTGGCCACCCTTGGGAGCGCGCGGACGACGACCCGGTATGCAAGATGCGCTTGTGCACTGCGTGGCATGCACATTTCGAAGCGACTGCGCTCCGCAAGCGGGCCGCGCTGGGCCAACACACCGCCGTGTCGCTGCTATCGCGGTACTACCGTGCCCGGATTCACCGCGCGCCAATTCCGCTTGAGCGCATCGCACCGCATACTTGGCCATGCCGGCATCGACACCGCGTCGGATGCAGCGCCACTGCGGAGTGCGGTCCATGCTGAAGGGTGTGTTGTTGGGGTTTGCGTGCTACGCGGCCTATTCGATCAGCGATGCGTTTGTGAAGCTGCTGGAAGGCACGCTGCCGGCCTATGAAGTGCTGTGCCTGGGCGCACTGCTGATGCTGGTGGCGGTGCCGTTCCTGAAGAAGCCCGAAGACCGCTTGCGCGAGCTGGTGATGGCCAAGCAGCCGGCGCTGTGGCTGTTGCGTGCGCTGACCGGCGCCATCGGCAACCTGACCTCGGTGATCGCCTTCACCACCTTGCCGATGGCCGAAGCGTTCGCGCTGATCTTCCTGATGCCGATCTTTGTCACCGTGCTGTCGGTGGTGTTCCTCAAGGAGGAAGTGCGCTGGCGGCGCTGGTCGGCGGTGATCGTCGGCTTTATCGGCGTGCTGATCGTGCTGCGGCCGGGCTTTCGCCACCTCACCCATGGGCATGTGGCCGCGATCGTGTGTGGCCTGGTCGGTGCGATTTCGGTGATCACCTTGCGCATGGCCGGGCATAGCGAAAAACGCCTCACCTTGTACGGTGCCGGCGTGATCGGCCCGCTGGTGATGGGCGCGATCTTGATGCTGCCGACTTTCGTGTGGCCCACGCTGTACCAATGGGGCCTGCTGGCCGGCTACGGCCTGTTGGCGGGCCTGGCGGCGATCTGCCTGATGTACGCCACGCGCATGGCCCCGGTCAGCGTGGTGGCGCCCACCCAGTACAGCCAGATGCTGTGGGCGATTGCTTTCGGCTACCTGTTGTTCCATGACCACCTGGATTGGCCAATGGCGGTTGGCATTGCGCTGATCCTGGGCGCCGGGCTGTTCACCCTGGTGCGCGAGGAGCAGGTATCGCGCTGGTGGCGACGCACCAAGATTGTGTGAGGTGCGGCGTGTAGCGCCGCGGGAATGGGGAGTCGGGAATCGGGAATCGCAAGAGCAGCTGCTGGCGCTGATCATTACGGCGCAGCGCCTTTGCGATTCCCGATTCCCGATTCCCGATTCCCGACATCACAGCGTGATCGTCAGCGCCCCCACCAATGCTCGACGATGCGCGCATAGTCGCCACTGGCCTTGCTCAGGTGCAGCCATTGATCCACGTACGCCTTCCACGCCGCGTCGTCGCGTGGGAGCAGGAAGGCTTTTTCGCTGTATTGCAGGGGCTGCTCGGGTGCGACTGCGCACAGGCCGGGCAGGCGTGCCTGCTGGAATGTGGCTTCGGAGGCGTCGGTAATCATCACGTCGGCGCGGCCCTGCCGGAGTTCTTCGAAGATGGTGGTGTTGTCTGCAAACAACCGCAGGTTCGCCTGCGGCAGTTGACGCCGTGCGAACGCCTCGTTGGTGCCGCCGGGCGGTTCGATCACACGCACCTCCGGGCGATTGATCTGGGCGACGCTGCGATAGCGCGCCTGATCGGCGCAGCGCACCAGCGGAATCTTGCCGTCGACATCCAGCACGCTGCTGAAACTGGCCTGGCGCTGCCGTTGCAAGGTCACCGAAATGCCGCCCACCGCCAGGTCGCAGCGATCGGCCAGCAGGTCGTGCATCAGCTGTGGCCAACTGGTACGGACGAACTGCACCCGCGCATCCAGGCTGTCTGCCAACGCCTGTGCCAGCGCGATATCGCTGCCCTCGAACTGCCCATCGGCGCGCAACAGCGAATACGGGCGGTAGTCGCCGGTGGTGCAGACGCGCAGCACGCCGGCGCGCACCACCGCATCCAGGCGCGAGGCCGGTGCTGCTGCCGTAGCGGCGCCGCACAGGAGCAGCAGCATGATCAGAAGACGTGGGCGCATGACGGCGGCCTGGAGGGCGGAGCCCCATGATAGCCACTGGCCCGCAGGCAACCACAGCGCAGCGGTGCGCGCTCAGCGTCAACGGCATGTCAGCGCCCGCGCGCTGCGGCTCACGGCCTGCTAGCGCTGCGCGCACTAGCGTCGAGCACAGGTTCCCAGCTGGAGATGTCGCATGATCCTGTATTCGCTCAACACCGATCCGCCTGCGTCCGTTGTCTCGCAGTTTCGCTTGCACGGCACGCCGGGGCCGCAACGCGACGACGACTTGCCGCCCTCGAACGACCCCTCGCCACGGCGCGGCGGTATCGACGATGAAGTGGGCGATCTCGACAACCCCGAGAACGACGACGATCAGGCATTACCCGGGCGCGTCGGTGGTGGCCTGGCGGGTGGTTGATGCACCTGGATTGCACCGGCGAAACTACCCAAGTAGAGGCCGATGCGACGTTGCATAGAGGCCGCGCCGTCGTTCGCTGCCAGAGGCGCATGGTAATAACAGCATGGCCTCATTGCCGTTTACAACAGCGCCAATTAGCGTATACCGCTATTTGGTCGGTATTGCTGGCGATTCACGGTGCTCTACTCGAGCGGCCAAGCGTTGGCCACACGCGCGCAACTGCGTAAGGCTGGCTCGCTGAAGCTGATGACTGTGTCTCTGGCGCTGCGTGTGTGAAGCAGTTGCACGGGCACCAACGTGGCGACGGCCGGTGCGTACAGCCGGTGCGTGACAGCGACTCGCACGCACCGGGCTGACCCAGCGAGATCAACTAGCGGCGCTGAAAGCGCTTGTCGCTCTAGACAAGCAAACGATCTAAACAAGTCCACGCCCGTTAACCAATCCAACGCTCAGTTCAGGCAAACCACCTGTTCGCGCTACGGAAACTGCACATGCCCCGGTTCGAAATACGCCGGCTTGCTGCCGTCTTCTGGCAGACGTGGCAAGGTATCGGTGAGGACCTTGCCGCGAATGTCGGTGATGCGCAGGGTTAGCGGTTGGTTGCCCAGTTGCTCGCCCAGGAAGTGGTTGTAGTCCATCTTCTGCAGGTTCTTCCAGGTGCTGCCTTGCTTCACCTCCAGCTTCACCACCGGATAGGCGTGGTTGCGCACCTGGATCGCCGCCCACCAGCGTGAGCTGCCTTCCTTGATGCGGTATTGCAGGTTGCCGGTGACCGGCGCGCGTACCACTTTCCAGCTGATCGGGATGCGCCCCTGCACCATGTCGCCGATCGCCGCGAACGCGTTGTGCGATAGATCCAGGCCGCCGGATGCGCCCTCCGGATACAGGTCGGTCACGTAGACCGTGGTGGTGCCCTTGGGGCCGTTCACCTGCAGGTACGCGCCGGCAAGCGCGGCCTTGACGCCACCGAAGTTCAGTTGCACCGGGTTGAGCGCGGTGATGAAGGCATCACTCGGAATGGGGTCCAGCAGGAGCGCGCCGCCAGAGTAGCCGGAGCCGGTCACGGTGGCGGTGCCGGTGAAAGTACTATTCCACGGCTTCTTCCCACTCGCATTCTTCGTGCTGTCGCCGGTTGCTGTCGCAATGGCGGGCATCACGGGTAACCTGCCCCAGGCATGACGCAAGATCAGCAGTTTGTCTGCGCGGGGGCTGCCATCCGGCGCCAACAGGCCGCCGTTGTTGGCATTGCCCGTTTCCCAACTGCCGAGAAATGCGCTGCGTATTCCTGCGTTTGCCAAATAACCGCTCAATGCGGTTTGCCATGCCGGGTCACGCGGGTCGCCATCGCCCAGTCCACCGCCGAGGCTGACGGGTACCACTGCATGGTCGATTGCGAATTGGCCGAAGTCGCGTTGCCACATGGCGGGCAGTGCCTGCGCAAATCCGGGTGCGGCGAAAGCATCGGTCGTATCGCGATCCGGGCCCGCCAACTTCGGCATCAACACCAAGTGTCGGCGAGCGATGTCCAGCGGCACGCACGCGAACGGCTGAAGATTGCTGCCAGGCGCCTTGCGCTCTGGGTCACTGCACACCGCATTGCTGCCCACACCTTCCACACCGACGACCCAGCGCGGTGCCTGCGCCAGCACCCTTGCAACTGCGCGCGACGCTACCCGGTTCCAATCCTGATCCGCCGCGTTTCCTGCCCAGCTGGCATTGCGATAGCCGCTGCTGCCAAGGTCAATGCCCAGGACATTGGCGTTGCCGCCATAGCGGCGTGCCAGCGTAACCAGGCCGCGCGTCCATGCTTGCTGCTGTGCGCCCAGGAGCGGTGCGCGGTCATCGCAGCCTCCATCTGCAAACGCGAACATCACCTGCATCCCGCGCTGGCTTGCGGCATGCACCACTGCGTCGAGCAGTTGCAAGGAATCTAATCCGCGCAGCGTGGAATCGCCGGCAACTTCTGCAGCTGCCACAGGGGCGCGTTGCAGAACAGCGGCGCAGACCGGCACACGTACGGCATTGATGTCTGACGCCTGCATCCGATCCAGCAGTTGCGCCAGTGTGTTGTTGCGCATGCCGACGGCCGCCAACCCGGCGCGATCGAAGCCGGGCCAGGTGACCCCGCGAATGTGCAGCGTCTGACCTGTTGCATCGACAAGGGGAGCTTGCGTACTGACCTGCATCGCCGGCGCGGTGACCGGGATGAGCGTTGCGAGCGCGATCAAGAAATGGATATGTGATGGCATGGACGTCTTCTGGAGTGTGTTATGTACGGTTGCGTGCGAAGCGGCCTGTGCGGGTGGAGACAAAAGGGCGCAGCTCCCCGGCAACGCGCGCGATGCAGTCCCGGCATGCCACAGGCCGGGTTGGCCGTCAGCGGCACGGAGTGGACGCTGCGCCGCTTGCCGTGGCGCTACCGAGCCTGTGCCATGCAGCGCCCGTTCCGCCAGCGACGGCATCTGCTCCGATGTCATCTCATTCGAAGCGCATGCCGCGCTCCAGACAGAGGTAGAGCAGCACGACAGCGATTGAAATGGCGGGCGCAAGGCGCCGCCATCGTGGTTGCAGCGCTCCTCCCGCGGCCGAGGAGCGGTAGAGCACACTAGCCTCTACCGCTCTGTGGCAACGCAGTTATCGCATCACCGATGCGGTGTCGCGCTCACGGTGACCGAGCTCGCGTCTGCACCCGATGCGCCGTTGGCCGTTACCTTGTAGTAGTACGTGGTGCCGTTGGTGAGCGTCTGGTCCACATATGAGGGCGAGGTCAGGCCCGATGCGACGGTGATGGGAGCAGCGGTTGCGTCGGCGACACGTTGCACCGTGTAACCCGTGGCACCGGCAACGGGCGACCAGCTGAGCCTGACCTCGCCATCCGCTGCATTGGCGGTCAACCCCTTGGTCGCCGTCGGCCGACTGGCGGGCACCGCGTCGGTCGACGCCGACTGCAGCGCCGCCTTGGTCGAGGTGCCGATGGCGGGATACGCGTTGGCGACCAACTGGAGGAACTGCGCGTGGAACCAGTTACCGGCGATCGGCGCGTTCGGCAAGGCACCCGTCAACGTGCCGTCCGGCGTCGTATAGGTCGGGTCGCAGTATCTGTCGAAGCCCTTGCCCTGGTTGTTGAGGATGGACTTGCTGGCGCCGTCGGATTCGCCCGGTCCCTTACCCCACACCAAGGCATGGATATGCCCGCCGGGTGCCGCGGTCGGCGGCATGCCGATCCCCGCACCACTCTGATTGCACCAGTTGCCGCGATGGAGGCGACGGTCCACGCGTCCGGAGTCCACGTAGGTGTTGATGTCATTGCCGCTGGCAGATGCAGGGCGCGCTTTGCCGCCCCAGCCGTTGCGACCGGTGTCGATCAGAAAGCCGATCTTGCTGGACCAACCCGCGCCGACGAAGCCGTTGTAGAGCGCTTCCGCATAGGTCGATTCGTCGAAGAAACTGTTCCATTGATAGAAGTTGGACGAGCGAATGGGCTGGCCACCGATCGTCAGGTCCGGATTGGGCAGGTTCGGCTCATGAAGCGGCGTGTAATTGGCGGTGTTGGTGATGAAGCCATCCGCACTGGCCAAACCGGCTGCCGTTCCCTGCACGACCCGTGTGTATAGCGAAATTGCCGGGCTACGGTTGCTATCCCACCCCAGCCAGCCGGAATGGCCGATATCCAGGTAATTGTAAAGATTGGGAGTGGCATGGAGCTTGTCGAGCGCGTACTTGATGGCGGCCTCGTAAATGCCGCTGGATGCCGCCTGGCCGCAGGCGGGCGTGCTTTGATTGGTGACAAGATTCGGAAGGCTGTCCGGCTCGATGATGTTGACGATCCGAAGATCTTTGTATTTCGGATTGGCCAACGTCGATGCGATGACGTCGATGTATTCGGTCTTGTAGCGCTGCAAGCCGGCTTGCGTCAGTGGTAGCTCGCCGTTGGAGGCCAGCGCATGGCAGTCGCGCCCCGGCATGTCGTAAATGACAAAGCCGACCGTGATAGGCGTATTGGCCTTTTTCTGCGCCAATGCCGCATCCAGGTGGCCTTGCAGACTTAGGCGGCCGGCGTTGCGCGAGCCGCCATAGATCGCGTTGATCGAATCCAGCCAGACGGAGGTCGGATAGGACTTGACGACCTGCATCTTGGCTTTCAGTTGCACATCCTTGACCTTGACGATCGACGAGTTGACTTCCTTCGAATAATCGGGATTGAGATACCCGCTCGCGCCGACAAACGGGTTGTCGACATGGCTCTGGGCGGATGCGGCAACGGGAACGAGCAGCGCGCCTGTCAGCAACGAAACGGCGAGCTTGGATGTGACGCAGGGTCGGAGGTTTGTCGAAGATGACATTGAATTTCGCCTTGAGATGGGAAATGGTGAAACGGTGTGTAATTAGTGAAATATCAAGATGTCGCGTGATTCTCCGTGACTGGTGGTTTCTCTCGATGGATGCCCGCTCGGGGTGAGTGATGCACGTGCGCAACCGAACGCGCCCCAGATGCGCGTGCATCGGTGGTCCTGCGCCGGGGGCGATCGGCGCAGGAGATGGTGCGGTATGTCGCATTCAAGCTGCTCGCCGTATTCGCGCATCGGTCGGCGCAATGCGTCGATTCCGTTGCCCGTTTGAGCGCAGCTGCAGCGGGCTGACGCCCAGGCGCACCGGGCGATTGTGTGCCGCGTCGTTGCGGCTCATGCCCGCTTTCGTCGACCCGCCTGCCGCGACCATCGACCGGCATGGCCGGCGTATTGATCGACAACGGCAGCAGGCCTTGCAGGCAAGGTGTGGCTGGAGATGCACGGGAGACTGTCTGGCGAGGCGAAGAACGTAGAAGGCCAGCATCGATGGCGCGAATCCGTGCGCGGCCTCTAGAAAGCGAACTCTACAATAAAGCAGATCCTGGAACTGTGGACGACTACGCTCACCATCTGCGAAAGGTGTGGAGTTATTGCAGATGCCGATTATGTGGAGACGCCAACGCCAACGCCAACGCCAACGCAGACGGATATCGTTTATTCGGAGAGTTGATTCATAAAGATAATATCGAAAGTTATTTAATGCTGCCAGAAATGTTTTATTTTCGACTTTAGGAGTGGGGCGGAAAAGTATATTTCCCTGGATTATGTTGGATGTCAGTCTCGGTTGGCGTCGTGGTTCCGGGGCATTCCGCCACAGCTTGCGATTCCCGGTGCCTGGCAGTGAACGCGAACCAGCGCGTCTGACCTGGATGCCGGTGTCGGAAGACCTCGGGATGGTTCGATGCGAGGTCGCTACGGTCGAGATGGCGTGAGCAGGTACCGGCAGACTGAGCTGCATGCAGTGCGGATTGTCTCCGCCGGGAGCGCGGTACGGCCTGAACGCTGGTTGCGGTCTTGGGGCGGTGCAGGTCTGCGACGCGGGCCTTGCCCAGGTCGTTGCAGAGGACCTGTCCACCACAGCCTGGCATAAGGCGCGCCCCCTGGCACGCATGGGCGCGATCTCGTATTTTTGTCGGCTTGCTCACCGTTGGTGCCGTGCCCATGTCCGACCCGTCCGCGCCCGATCATCTGCAACGCAGTCTGTCCAACCGCCACCTGCAACTGATCGCGATCGGCGGTGCGATCGGCACCGGCCTGTTCATGGGCTCCGGCAGAACGATCAGCCTGGCCGGGCCGTCGATCCTGTTCGTGTACCTGATCATCGGCGTGATGCTGTTCTTCGTGATGCGCGCCATGGGCGAGCTGCTGTTGTCCAACCTGGACTACAAGTCGTTCATCGACTTCTCCACCGATCTGCTCGGGCCCTGGGCGGGGTTCTTCTGCGGCTGGACGTACTGGTTCTGCTGGATCATCACCGCCATTGCCGATGTCATCGCGATTGCAGCGTACGCCCAGTTCTGGTTTCCCGAACTGGCGCCATGGGTGCCGGCGGTGCTGTGCGTGCTGCTACTGCTGGCGTTGAACCTGGTCACGGTGAAGTTGTTCGGCGAGATGGAATTCTGGTTTGCGCTGATCAAGATCATCGCCATCTGCGCGTTGATCATCACCGGTGCGGGCCTGGTGATGTGGGGCTTCCGGTCGCCCTCCGGCCACGTGGCATCGCTGAGCAATCTGTGGAACGACGGCGGCATGTTCCCGATGGGAATCGGCGGGTTCTTTGCAGGGTTTCAGATCGCGGTATTCGCCTTCGTTGGCATCGAGCTGGTGGGCACCACCGCTGCGGAAACCGCCGACCCGCAGCGTAATCTGCCCAAGGCGATCAACTCGATCCCGGTGCGCATCCTCATCTTCTACGTGCTGGCGCTGATCGCGATCATGGCGGTGACGCCGTGGCGGCAGGTGGTGGCCGACAAGAGCCCGTTCGTGGAGTTGTTCGTGCTGGCCGGTGTGCCGGCGGCAGCCAGCCTGATCAATTTCGTGGTGCTCACCTCGGCCACTTCATCGGCCAATAGCGGCATCTTTTCCACCAGCCGCATGCTTTACGGCCTGGCCGAAGAACGCAACGCGCCCAGGGGCTTTGCCAAGCTGACGCGGGCGGCGGTGCCGGCGCGCGGCCTGCTGTTCTCGTGCATCTGCCTGCTGCTGGGCGCGATGCTGGTGTATCTGATTCCCGATCTGGTCACCGCATTCACGCTGGTCACCACCTTGTCGGCCGTGCTCTTCATGTTCGTGTGGTCGTTGATCCTGTGCGCGTACATCGCGTACCGGCGCAAACGCCCGGAGCAGCATGCGGCTTCGGCGTTCAAGATGCCCGGTGGCGTGTTGATGTGCTACGTGTGCCTGGCGTTCTTCGCCTTCATCATCGTGTTGCTGACCTTGCAGCCCGACACACTGCACGCACTGCTGGTGAGCCCGCTGTGGTTTCTGGTGCTGGCGATTGCCTATTGGGTGAGGCGAAACCAGTCGCCCACAGCCCGCTGAGTGTGCGCCGCCGCCGCATGCGGGCGTCGCGTCGCCGTGGCGGCGTCGCGGGCACATGGGGCAAACACGACCGCCAGCTGAGTGCGGACAGCCGCCGGCGTTGACGCGGGTGAGGCGGCACCGGATGCTCGCCAGCATTCTTCCGCCATGGCCCGCCGCATGATCACCATCCACTCCACCTCCGCCGCCGATCACACGCAGGGATGGTGGGTGGACCTGTGCCAGCCCAGCGCGCAGCAGTTGGCCGAGGCGGCCAAGCGGGTGGGCTTTGCGCTGCCCGACCGCGCGGCGATCGGCGAGATCGAATTCAGTAGCCGGGTGCGGCACGAAGGCGATGTGCTGTTCCTCAACGTGCCGCGCTTCCAGGACGACGACGGCCCGACCGCGCCGCTGGGCTTTGCAGTCTCGGCGCACATGCTGGTCACCCAACGCGAGCAGCCGATGGGCTCGCTGGATGCAGTGGCCGCGCGGTTGGCCCACGCGCCCTGCCGGGGCGGCGACGACCTGCTGCTGCGCATCTTCGATCAACTGGTCGGCCACCTGGCGGACCGTCTGGAAGCGCTGGAAGCAGAGATCACCGAGACCACCCGCGCGGTGTTCGACACCTCCACCAAGACCAAGACCGGCGCGCTGGAACGCATGCTGCACCAGGTGGGCGACATGGGGCGCCGCCTGGGTGGGCTGCACAATGCAGGCCAGGGGCTGCTGCGGCTGGTGACGTACCTGGATGGCGCCGCCCCCGAGTGGTTTGGCGACGATGCCGCCAGGCGCATTGGGCTACTGCACAAGGACCTGACCACCTTGAGCGAGTTCCAGCAGCACATGGACGACCGCATCGAGTTCCTGCTCGACAGCGTGCTCGGCTTGATCAACATGGAGCAGAACAACGTCATGAAGGTGATGGCGGTGGCGTCGGTGGTCGGCATTCCGCCCACGGTGCTGGTCGGCATCTGGGGCATGAATTTCGCGCACATGCCCGAGCTCAAATGGCACGACGCGTACTACTGGGCGCTGGGCGTCATCGCGCTGAGCGTGGTGGTGCCGCTGGCCTGGTTCCGCAAGCGCGGATGGGTGTGAGGCGGGCTTGTGCAGCCACCTTCCGCGGATGACCGCACGTAGCGTCTAGAAGGTTGGAGTGGGAAACATCGCGTTGAAGACGCGATCCATCACCCGCGTGGCATGGTCCGTGCGCCGACACGTGGTGGGGTGCCCGGTGGCAAGCAGATGGGCCTTGCTCTCGGCCACGCCACTTGGACCGCTGTAGCGCCAGTGAGCTGCAACATCGCATTGGCAGGTCCACTGCTCCTGCCCGTCCAGTGCGCTGTGCGCAGCCAAGCCCAACGCTGCGCCGGTGGCGAGCACGCCTGTCACCAGAGCTAGAGCGGCTAACAAAACGTAGCGAGCAGCCGTCAGATGGGTGCGGACGGCGCGGAGGAACCGGAGTGTACGTGGGTACATGCCGATTTCGAGCACCGGCCGCGCCCGCCTGGCGGCTGCGCAGTCGTTTTGATAGCTGCTCTTAGTACAAGCATCTTCTGCAAGGCACGCGATCTCCGATCACCGCTGCAGTGCCCAACCACGCGTCTGCGTAGCTGGGCAACGGGGCATCAGCCCTTGGTCTGGAAGCTGGCTTCTTCGTACGGCTGCACCACCACCCAGCCTTCGCCGGCGAAGCGCATCTGCAGGCTTTCGCCCGAGCCGCGGCCGAACAGCGTGCCGATCGAGACATCGGTCACCAGCTCCGGGGTCAGCGTGCCGGACCAGGCCACCGTGGCGTTCGGGTCGGTGAACACCGGGCCGCTGGCGGCGGTGACCGGCAGGGTCAGCGGCTCGTAATGCGAGGTGATCGCCACGATGCCGTGGCCGCTCAGGCGCACGTTGAAGAGGCCGCCGGACAGCATGCCGGCCACTTTGCGCATCATCGTGATCTTGTGTTCGACGCCCGACTCGAACGCCAGCACGTCGTTGCCATTGACGAAGATCGCCTCGCCGTTCAAGCGCAGCAGCGTGACCAGCTTGCCGAGGTCGGCCAGATACACGCGGCCCTGGCCTTCGGCCTTCATCAGCTGCATGCCTTCACCGCTGACTGCCTTTTTCAGCAGGTTGCCCAGCCCTTGTTCCAGCAGGCCCTCGCGGGTGAACTTGACGTTGCCGGTGCGCGCGACCATGGCGCCGGCCTTGGACCAGACCATGCCGTCCAGGCGCACCTCGAGCAGATGCGGGTTTTCCAGTTCGAACGGATCGGGGCTGACGTCCTTTTCCTTGGAATGGGCGAGAAATTCGTTGAGCGTGCGTACGGCCATGGGTCCGTCCTGGAAGTGAAAGAATGCGCATGATACCCGCCGCCCGCGTACCTGACGGCAGACAGGGCGATGCATGCGCTGCCCCGCAGGCTTCCGCGCGCGTGGCCGATTGCCTGAGGTGCAGTTCCCTTCACAGCTGCCCCGTTGTCGCACACGCCGCATGTGCTGGCCGGTGGCCAGTTGCGATGCGTGACGAAGGCCACGAGCTGCGTCGTAGGAGCGCTTGCGCGCGATGCGGCGCTCTCGGTCAAGCGCCATCGCGCGCAAGCGCGCTCCTACCAACAGCCGTCGTCGATCAGGCCGCAATGCTGCTGGCGCTGCTGGCATGGCATGCGCCAACCACCGCCACGCTCAGGGAGCGGCGGGCTCGGGCTTGCGCTTGGTCTTGGCCGGAGCCTGGGTGGCGCCCTGTGAGGGGTACAGGTTCAACAGCATCAACGTGACGCCATTGGTCCAGCCAAAGCCGTCCTGCAATGCATATTCGCCACCGCCGCCGCCGGCTGCATCGGCGTCCAGGCCGTATTTTTCGACCAGCTTGTGCTCGCGCGCGAATAGCGCCTGCACCTGGGTGAGGAAGCGCTCGCCGATGGTGCGGGCCAGGCCGTCTTCGCCGTAGCGACGCAGGCCGTCCACGGCCACCCATTGCAATGGCGCCCAGCCGTTGGGTTCGTCCCACTGCTGGCCGGTCTTCAACGCGGTGGTGGCCAGGCCGCCGGGACGCAGCAGGCGGGCGCGCACGCTGGTGGCAGTGCGCTTGGCGTGGTCATCCGAAGCCAGGCCGGCGAACAGCGGGTACAGCGCCGCCGCGGTGACCTGGTTGCTCAGCGTGCGGGTCTGCCAGTCGTAGTCGGCGTAGTAGCCGGCTGCATTCCACAGGTGCGCGTCGATGGCCTGCTTGCGCTGCTGTGCGAGCGCAGCGTAGTCCTGGCTGCAGGCGGTGCCGGTGTGCGCGCAGGCCTGCGCCAGGGTGCGTTCCAGGTGATACAGCAGGCTGTTGAGATCGATCGGCACAATCGCGGTGGTGCGGATGGTGCTCAGCGTCTTGCCGTCGGCCAGCCAGCGGCTGGTGTAGTCCCAGCCACTTTCGGCGCCGGCGCGCAGGTCGCGGTAGACATCGGCGGCCGGGCGGTCATGCGCCTCGGCAGCGGTGCGGGTGTCGTGCAGCCAGGCTTCCGGGCGCGGGGTATCGCGCTCGTCCCAATAGCGATTGAGCACGCTGCCATCGGCCAGGCGCACCACATGGCGTGCGGCCTGGCCGGGTTGCAGATCGTCGCCGCCCTGCATCCAGTACGCGTATTCCTTCTGCAGCTGCGGCAGGTAGCGCTGGTACACCGCCTCGCCTTCCACGCCGGCCTGCAGTTCCACCATGTAGGAGAATAACGGCGGCTGCGAGCGGCTCAGGTAGTAGGTGCGGTTGCCGTTGGGGATGTGCCCGTAGGTGTCGATCAGGTAGGCGAAGTTGTCCAGCATCTGCCGGCTCAGCGTGGTTTCGCCACTTTTCACCAGCCCCAGCATGGTGAAGTACGAATCCCAGTAATACACCTCGCGGAAGCGTCCGCCCGGCACCACGTACGGGTGCGGCAACGCCAGCAGGCTGCTGTGTGCGGGCACGTTGGTCTGGCTGCGTACCAGCTTGGGCCACAGCGCGTCGATGTGCTCGCGCAGCGCGGTGTCCTGGCGGATCGCATCGGTCTGTACCGGCGGCGATTCCTCGAAGTTGGCATCCACGAACTTGCGCAGGTCAAAGCCGGCATGCTCGTGCTGCGCCAGATAGTCGGCGTTGATCAGGGCTGGGTCGCGCAGCGGCAGAAAGTCGACGAAATGCTTCTGGTCGTCGAACAGCTCCCCGCGCTGCACGGCCTGGAACAGCTCCGGATACGCCAGGTCGGGCGTGGGCGGCGTGGGCGCGGGCGCGCTGACCACCGCACCTTCCAGCGGCGTGGCCGCCAGGGCGCAGGGCGCAACGAACATGCTCAGCGACAGACCAAGCAACGAGGTGCAGCACGGGGGCGCAGCAGCGCTCATGGCATCTCCAGAACGGGCGGGGGCGTGCGGCATGGTAAACGACCGAAGTGGCGGGTGGAGCCGCAGGCGCTGTGTCGGGGGACCGGCACGCCGCACGCGGCAAACGGGGTTCAGCAACGTGATCTCGCGCAATGCCGCATGGTGCAAGGCCACACTGCCGATTCAGGCCTATCGGCCCGTGCCAGCGCAGCTTGAGCACACGGCGGTGCGTGTCACACGTCATGGCTGCTGCAAGATGCGCGCCACCGCGCGCTAGCGGCCGATTCCCAACAGCTTCTGCAGCTGCAAGGCATTGGGCACGGCCAGCCCGGCAGCGGTGTTGTCGAAGATCACCCACTGCTCGTTCGCCGCATGCGCGGCCATGCCGCTGCGGACCGCGGCCGCCAGGCGCTGCAAGGCGGCGTTGTCGTATCCGCTGTAATAGACCTTGGGGGTGCCGTGCCAGCGCCAATATGCCGGCGCGCCGGGCATGCCTGGCGCGTCGGGCAGCGCGGCGGCAGGCACCGGTGCCGGGTCGGCCGCACACCGCGCGATGCGGTGGCGGTGCAGCAGCGCCTGCGCCTGGGCGGTGAACCAGCTGGGATGGCGCGGCTCGCACACCACTGCGCCGTCCCAGCGCCGGCGCAGGACGGCAAAGAAGCTGGCCGCCACGCGTGCATCGAACACCGCACTGGGCGGCAACTGCAGCAGCAGGCAGCCCAGGCGCTCGCCCAGCGCGCCCGCCTGCGCCAGGAACGCATCCAGCAATGGACCGGCCTGGTGCAGGCGCGCATCGTGGCTGATGCTGCGCGGCAGCTTGACCGAGAAGCGGAAGTGCGTCGGCACGCTGTCGGCCCAACGCGCGTAGGTCGACGTGCGATGCGGGCGATAGAACGAGGAGTTGATCTCCACTGCATTCAGGCGCGTGGCATAGCGCTGCAGCACGCTGCTGCCGGCGCCGAACTGTGCGCGCTCGGCTGCGGGAATCGACCAGCCCGCGCAGCCGCAATACACCCGTGGCAGGGCGGTGGCAGCGGGCTGCGGGGGCGGTGCGGAGGTGGACACGCCGCACTGTATGCAGGCAGGCGCGTCTGCACGATGTCTGCACTGCGCTCACGGCCGACTCACGCCGCGCTTCGATACTGATGGCATGCCTGAAGGTCCCTCCCTTGTCATCCTGCGCGAAGAAGCCGCGGCGTTTGTCGGGCGCAAGATCCTGCGCGTGCAGGGCAACAGCAAGCAGGACATCGCGCGCCTGCAACAGCAAAAAGTGCTGGCGCTGCGCAGCTGGGGCAAGCATCTGTTGATCGAATGCGCGCAGTTCAGCGTGCGCATCCACTTCCTGCTGTTCGGCAGTTACCGCATCAACGAAGACAAACCCAACGCGGTGCCGCGGCTGAGGCTGGAATTTTCCAAGGGCGAGACACTCAATTTCTACGCCTGCTCGGTGCAGTTCATCGAGCGCCCGCTGGATGAGGTGTACGACTGGAGCGCGGATGTGATGAATCCGCTGTGGGATGCCGCGCAGGCACGGCTCAAGTTGCGTGCCGCCCCGCAGCTGCTGGCCGCCGATGCGCTGCTGGACCAGAGCATTTTTTCCGGCGTGGGCAACATCATCAAGAACGAAGTGCTGCACCGCATCCGCGTGCATCCGGAAAGCCAGGTCGGCGCCTTGCCGGCGCGCAAGCTGGGCGAACTGGTCACGCAGGCGCGCGACTACAGCTTTGATTTCTACACCTGGAAAAAGGCCTTCGTGCTGAAGAAGCGCTACCAGGTGCACACCAAAACCATCTGCCCGCGCGATGGCGCGCCGCTGCAATACCGCAAGCATCTGGGCAAGGCCGGCCGGCGGGCGTTCTTCTGCGAGGTGTGCCAACGCCGCTACCGGCTGGAGGAAGCGTGACCGCTGTCGCAACGTGAATGGCGGCTGGCCCGATGCCGACAGACAACGAATTCCAAACGCGCCCGTCCGCGTGGCCCGCTAGATTTGCGCGTTGCGCGGCGCCCCAAGGCGTCGACGCCCGCTTATCACCCCCCTTTTGGTCTGCCGCATTGTGATGACTCGCAAGCAGGAATCGCTTATCCCGCATGTTGCCGCTGCCGCATGCACGGGCGCGATTCTGTTCTTTCTTGCCTGTCTGTTGCTGTACATGCCGCCGCCGCGCGACAGCGTGCGACACGACGACAGCTTGCAGGTGTACTTCGTGCCACGCGCGTTGCCGACCCTGCCGCCGGCCGTGCAGCCGCCCACACCGCAACAGCGTGCGCAACGCCCGCGTGCCGCCACGGCCGCGGCCCGCGCCGCGCCGCCGCCCACACACACGCCGCCGCCACCCCGGCAGGTGGCCGCATCCACCGCGACCGCACCCGCCGAGGCGTCGATGGCCGCCCAGCTGTACACCCGCGAAGGGCGCCTGCGCATGCCACCCGGCGCGCAGATCGATCCGCTGGCGCAGGCCGGTGCGGTGCCGCCGGGCATGGACGACGCCCGCGTGGCAGCCAAAACGCGCAGCGTGATGGAGCGGGTCAACCCGGTGCAGTACCAGGAAACGCGCTTTGCCAAGGACTGGAAGAGCGACGGCACGCTGGGCGATGTGGCGATGCAGGAACTCAATCGCGGCATGAAGAAGCTCAACGACAAGATCAACGGGCCGCAGACGCAGGTGGCCAAGGCACGGCCGCCGCCGGAGGTGCGCTTCAACCCGGCGCTGGCCGGCAACCAGGCCGAGATGGGCAGCGCCGCCACCGGCGATGCCTACAAGGCCGCGCCGATCGCGCACGAGAGCCTGCCCGATCTCAAGGGCGAGGCCAGCCGGCGCATCCGCGATGCATTGGCGGCGCTGGAGCAACGCAGCACGCGTTGCGAAGCAGCCACGCGCACGCCGTTGCTCAGCACGGTCCGCGGCCACCTGGCCGACCTGGAGCGCGCCGAGCACGCCTTGAACAACGGCGCCGATCCGGTCCTGGCCGCGCAGTTGCTGCCGCGGCAGGCCGACAGCGCCTACGACCTGGCGCGCCGCGCGCTGTGGTACGCGGATCGCCAACTCAAGCAGTGCGCGGCTGGCTGATCCGCGTGCACATCGCATAGGGTTCGTTGCGAAGGCTATGGCTCGCGTGACCTGTCGCGGGGCATTGCGTTGAGTGCGCTGGCGTCGCGGTTTTGTGTGGTGCGCTTGTTTCGGTGCGCCTCGTCGTTGCGAATGGGGGCGCCGATGCCGCGCGTGGATTACGCAGGCGTGGCGTCTTACACCTCTTATCGCCATCGCCAGGCACGTACCTTGCCGGCGCTGCGAAGGTCCTTGTTCATCGATCCGTGCAACGCAGCAGCGCATCTCAGCTGCTTGCGGGCGCTTAAGTGTGCGCATTTCGACTGGACGACGGCGTGGCGGTGCAGGGTGATCGCTGCATCAGCGCATCAATACAACTGCGCTTGCGTCGTTAAGAGTGCAGTTGCGGTCTGGTGTGAGTGCCGGGCAAGGACGTGCGCAGGGGGCGTCCATTTTTTTAAAGTTGCGCGACACCTGAGACGACGCAGATCCAGATCTGCAGCGCTCTGCAAATGCGGATGCGTCAGCGCTTCGACGGGACGCGTTGTTCAAACCGATGCAGCGTTACGCCTGGCTGAGAACAAACAGCCCAGTCGCCACTACCACCGCACACATTCACAACGCTGCGGATGCGTACCTGCGGTCCTCTGGCGCTACTGCGCCAGTCCCTGCCGGTAGCGATCCTTCTCCGCGCTCAGCGCCACTTCGGCCCGCAGGAAGACCTGGCCGATCGGCTCGTCGGCGCGCGCGGCGTAAGCCTCGCCTACCAGCACGGTCAGGCCATGCGCATGCTGCTGCTCGGCGATCTCGCGCAGCCCCTGCAACTTGCGTTCGGCATCGTTGCCGCGCAGCACCGCGATGAACTCGGCGCTGTCGGTGACCCGGTCCACGCTGTCGCCGCTGGCCTGCAGAAAGCTGGCCAGGGTCTGGTCGAGCTGTTGCAACGCACGTCCGAGCAGGCGCTCGCTTTGCTGCTGGGCCAGGGCGGCCAGTTCCTGCACTTCCAGAATCACCAGGTGATAGCCGGTGTCGGCATCGGTAATGGTCGCGGTGCCCGCCGCCGCCGCAGGAGCGGCCGGCTGCAGGATGGCGTCACGTTCGCGCTGCAGTTCGCGCTGGCGTTCGTCCAGCAGGCGCATGGCGACGCGGGCCAGCGCTTGCAGCCCGGTGCGCTGCGCCTCGTTGAGGGCGCGCGGTTCGGTGTCCAGCACGCAGACCGTGCCCAGCGCCACGCCCTCGGAGGTCACCAGCGGCATGCCCGCGTAGAAACGCGCGCCCACCTCGCCGGTGACCACCGAAATATCGGTGAAGCGCGGGTCCTTGCTCAGGTCCGGCACTTCCATCAAGTGGTCCGGGCTGCGGATCGCGTGGTCGCACACCGCCTGGCTGCGGTCGGTCTGTTGCAGGTCCAGCCCCAGGCGGGCCTTGAACCACTGGCGGTCGCGGTCCACCAGCGACATCAGGGCAATCGGCGTCTCGCACAGCGAGGCGGCCACCTGCACGATGTCCTGGTAGGTGTCTTCGGGCAGGCTGTCGACGATGCGATAGCCATCCAACACCTGTTGGCGCGACGCTTCGTCTGCCATCGGCATGTCTTTCATTGAATGCGCCATGTCAGCAAAAGGAAGGACGCCACGCTAGCGGGCAGGCCGATAACGTGGCGTGGATATCACCTGCGCGCACGCAGGCAGTAAACGCGATCATGCACTAACGGTAACGCGCGCTGCAGTGCGCGTTGCCATGTGGCTGCAAGACTCAGCGTTCGAACGGCTGTCGAGATCCAGCAGGCCACCGTCTGGACGCGTGCGGACGGCTCGCAGAACCGCCGCCTACGTCGTGCCTATCGGACCCACGGATCGGCCGCGCCTGCCTTTGGGAGGGGGCTGCGCGGCCGTGCCGATCAGCGCTTGACCGGCTTGCCGTCGGTGTCCAGCACCTGCACCTCGCCCAGCTTGAGCGCGCGCACCGGGGCTTCGATCTTCTTCAGGTCGCCCACGATCACCCAGGTCATCGCATTGGGCGCGATGATGTCCTTGATGGCGGCTTGTGCGGCCGGCTGATCGATCGCTTCCAGGCGCGGCTTCAGCGTTTGCACGTAGTTGTCCGGGCGGTCGAACTGCACGATGCCTTCGATCGCACCGAGCACCGCACCAGTGGTTTCGAAGCTGCCGGGCAGGGCACGGATGCGCTGGTTCTTGATCTTCTCGATCTCCTCGGTGGTCAGCGGCTTGTCGCCGATGATGGCTGTGGCTTCCTTGAAGATTTCATTGGCGGACTCGGCGGTCTTGTCGGTCTGCACCGGCGCGGAGAACATGTACGGCCGCTGGCCCTGCGCATCCACCAGTTGGGTGCGTGCACCGTAGGCCCAGCGCTTGTTCTCACGCAGGTTCATGTTCAAGCGCGAGGTGAAGGTGCCGCCGAAGGCGCCATTGGCCACCGTGATTGCCAGGTTGTCCGGCGCCTTGGTCGACGGTGCCAGCAGGCCGGCCAGAATCACCGATTGCGGTGCGTCCGGGCGGTTGATCAGGTAGACGCGCGGCTTGGGCTGCGCGGCCACGTTGACCAGGTTCTTCTTCGGCACCGGTGCGGCCGGGGCCTTCCAGTCGCCGAAGGCGGCATCCAGCTGCGGGATGATCTGCGCCAGCGTGGTATCGCCGGCTACCAGGATGCGCAGGTTGTCCGGACGCAGCCACAGGCTGTGGAAGGCCTGCAGGTCCTTGGCATTGAGGCTTTTGATCGCCGCCTCGGTGCCGCTGCCGGTGAGCGGGATACCGTACGGATGCTTGTCGCCGTACATGAGCGGCGGCAGCGCCCGCAGGCCAAGGCTGTTGGGCTGGGTCTTTTCCTGCGCGATCCCTGCCAGCCACTGGCCACGGATGCGCTCGATGTCTGCCGCCTTGAAGGCCGGGTTGCGCACGATGTCGGAGAACAATTGCAGCGACGGCTGCAGCTGGTCGTTGAGGGCATTCAGCGAGGCGCTGCAGCTGTCCAGATCGCAGCCCACCTCGGTGATGGCGCCCAGGCGCTGGCGGCGCTGCGCCACTTCCACCGAATCCAGCGACGCGGTGCTCTCGTTCATCAGCGCGGCGCTGAAGCTGGCGGTGCCAAGCTTCTTGCCCTGGTCGGCGGCGTAGCCGGCGTCGAACAACAGCTCCACCTGCGTGACCGGGATGGTGTGGCGTTCGGCCAGGATCACTTCCACGCCGTTCTTCAGCTTGCCGCGCTGCAGCTGCGGGAAGCTCAGGTCCGGGAAGCTGGCGGTGTCGGGCACGCCCTTGCTGCGATCGAGCTTGCTGGCGGTGACCTTGTACTTGGCCGCGGCCGGCAGCTTGGGCGCGGGCTTGCCCGGCTCGGTGCCGCGCGCGACCACGGCCTTGTCTTCGGCGGCGGGGTCGAAGTCCTTGCCGGCCGGCAGTACGGTGAGCAGGTAGTCGCCCTTGCCGAACCAGGTCGATGCGGCCTGCTTGACGCTGCCGATGGTGGCGGCCTGGCCGCGCTGCAGATCCTGCTTGTAGGCACCCGGGTCGCCGCGATAGACCTGGCCTTCGGCCAGGATCACCGCCTTGCCACCGAAGCCGCCCACCTTCTCCAGGCCGCGCACGAAGCCGGCGCGGTAGGCCACCTGGGCGCGTTGCAGTTCGTCGGCAGTGGGGCCTTCGGCGAGGAACTTCTTCAGCTCTTCATCGATGATGGCCTCGACCTTGGCCGGGTCCACGCCGTCCTTCACGTCGGCCTGGATCTGCATCTGGCTGGCCAGCGCGAACGGCTGGATCGCCGCGGAGACGTCGTCCACCAGCTGGTCCTGATAGACCAGGCGCTGGTACAACCGCGAGGTCTTGCCGCCGCCCAGCACGGTGGTGGCCAAGTCCAGCTGGATCATGTCGTCGGTGCCCAGCTGCGGCGCGGCCCAGGTACGGTAGATGCGCGGCTGCGACACATGGTCGTGCTGCACGCCGCGCTTCTGTGCGGCCAGCGGGGTCACCCACGGCTGCTGACGCGCCACCGGCTTGCCGGACGGGATATCGCCAAAATACTGCTCGGCCTTGGCGCGGGCCTGCGCCACGGTGATGTCGCCCGCCAGCACCAGGGTGGTGTTGGCAGCGCCGTAGTTATCGTTGAACCACTGTTTGACATCCGCAAGCGAGGCGGCGTCCAGGTCTTCCATAGAGCCGATGGTGTCGTGCTGGTACGGATGGTTGGCCGGGAACAGGTTGGACAGGATGTTCTGGTCCACGCGGCCATAGGGGCGGTTTTCGCCCTGGCGCTTTTCGTTCTGCACCACGCCGCGCTGGGTGTCGAGTTCTTCCTGGCCGATGGCGCCGAGCAGGTGGCCCATGCGGTCCGATTCCAGCCACAGCGCGGTATCCAGCGCGGTGGTCGGCACGGTTTCGAAGTAATTGGTGCGGTCGAACCAGGTGGTGCCGTTCATGTCGGTGGTGCCGACCTTTTCCAGCGGCGCGAAGAAGCTGCCCTTGTTGTTTTCCGAGCCGGAGAACATGAGGTGCTCGAACAGGTGCGCGAAGCCGGTCTTGCCAGCCGGCTCGTCGCCGGAACCGATGTGGTACCAGATGCTCACGGCCACCACCGGCGCCTTGTGGTCTTCATGCACCACCACGGTCAGGCCGTTGGGCAGGGTGAAACGGGTGTAGGCGATGTCGGGAATGGCGCTGCTGTTCGCAGTCTTGGACAGGCTGGCCGGGGCGGCCTGTGCGGCGGGCGGAACGGTACCGGCAGCAACGCCGAGCACGCCGGCGATCAACAAGGACAACGGACGCAGCATGTGACACTCCAGGGGCAGGACAATCGGCCGAGGGTAGTGGCTGCCTGGCGGCGTCGCAAATGCCGGTGGTCAGGGGAGGGCGGGTTGGCCGGATGCCTGGCAAACCTTCGGCACCGCAGCGAGCAGATGGGCGTGCCATCGGGACCATGCCGGCCACGTGGGCACAGCGGCAATGGCCACGGGACTAAGCGCGGCTAACAAAACGTAGCGAGCAGCCGTCAGGTGGGTGCGGACGGCGCGGAGGAACCGGAGTGTACGGGGGTACATGCCGATTCCGAGCACCGGCCGCGCCCGCCTGGCGGCTGCGCAGTCGTTTTGATAGCTGCTCCAAGCGGCCCCGGCCGCGCCGGCTCAAGTTGCCCGTCGCCTTGCCGTTACCTGGGGCGACCCACCGTCATCCGACCTGTCAGCCGATTCCTTCATGACCGCCCTGTCGCCGCCCGTCCCGATCCCCGCCAACGACGCCTTGCGCGTGGATGCGGTGCGCCGGCTGGGGGTGCTGGACACCGCGGCCGAAGCCGAATTCGACGACCTCGCCTGGCTGGCCGCGCATATCAGCGGTTCGCCGATGGCGCTGATTTCCCTGCTGGACGCCGACCGCCAGTGGTTCAAGGCGCGCTGCGGCACCGATCTGGAGGGCACGCCGCGCAGCGTGTCGTTCTGCTCGTACACGGTGATGGGCACCGACCTGCTGGAAGTGCCCGATGCCATCGCCGACCCACGGTTCACGCACAACCCGTTGGTGACTGCCGCGCCGGGCATCCGCTCCTATGTGGGCGTGCCGCTGATCGGCCGCGAGGGCTATGCCTACGGCACCTTGTGCATGCTCAGCACCAGGCCACGCGTGCTCGATGAGAACCAGAAACAGGCCTTGATCCGGCTGGCGCGTCAGGCCGTCAATCAGCTGGAGGCGCGCCGCGACCGCCTGGATGCGCAGGCACAGCGGCAGACCTTGAGCCTGTTGCTGGAAGCCATGCCCGATGGCGTGGTGGCCTGCGGCACCGACGGCCTGCTGCGCGAGTTCAATCATGCCGCGCGGCAATGGCACGGCACCGACCCGCGCGTGCTGCCACCGGCGCAATGGGCACAGCACTTCGATCTCTACGCCGCCGATGGCAGCACCGTGCTGCCGACCGACGCGATCCCGCTGGTACGCGCCTGGCGCGGCGAGCATGTGCGCAACGCCGAACTGGTGATCCGTGCCACCGGCCAGCCGCCACGCAGCGTGCTGTGCAACGCCGACCCCATCGATGGCGACCACGGCGTGGCCCTGGGCGCAGTGTGCGTGATGCACGACATCACCCAGCTCAAGGATGCCTCCGCCGCGTTGGCAGCCGAGCGTGCGCGCCTGCAGGCCCTGGTGGACGCCTCGCGCGATGTGGCCATCATCGTGTTCGACCCGCTCGGGCACATCGAGGTCTTCAACCCGGGGGCCGAACGCTTGTTGGGCTACACCGCCGCCGAGGTCATGGGGCAGTGCCCGACACAATTCCATCTGCCCGAAGAACTCGCACGCCACCGCGCCACGCTGGCCGTGCCCGCGCCTTCGTATGTGGCATTGGCTGCCGCCGCAGCCGGTGACCTGCTGGAGCAGGAAGTGTGGACGCTACTGCGCAAGGACGGCAGCCAGCGCCGCGTGCGCTTGAGTTTCAACGTGATCCAGGACGCGCAGCAGGGCCTGACCGGCTACCTGGCGATGGCCATCGACGTCACCGCCGAACTGCAGGCGCAGGCTGCCGCACAGCTGGCCGCTAAGCGCTTCAGTGGCGCCTTTGACACCGCGCCGCAGGGCATGGCCATCGTCTCGCTGGAAGGCCGCTGGAGCGAGATCAACTCCGCGCTCTGCACCCTGTTGGGCTACTCACGCACGCAGCTGCTGGGCATGACCTTCCAGGACGTCACCCACCCGGACGATCTGGATGTGGATCTGGCCTTGCTCGGTGAGCTGCTGGACGGCAAGCGCAACAGCTACACCTTGTCCAAGCGCTATGTCAGCCGGCAGGGCGCGGTGCTATGGACGCTGCTGTCGGTGTCGTTGGTGCGCGATAGCGACGGCGCACCGGTGCATTTCGTCTCGCAGGTGCTGGACGTCACCGAACAGCATGTCGCCGCCGAACGGCTTGCCGAAAGCGAAGCGCGGCTGCGGGCGATCAGCGACGCCACGCCCACGCTGGTCAGCCAGTTCGACGCCGCGCAGCGCTGCCTGTTCGCCAACGAGGCACACCGCAGCTGGCTGGGCGTGGACCCGAACAGTCTGGTCGGCTGCCACATCACCCGCCTGTTGGGCGACGACTTGGGCGAGCCGGTGTACGCCGCGCTCGCTGCGGCCGCCCGCGGCGAGCGCGCCACCTTCGACTACGTGCTGCAGGCCGGTGCGAGCGCACGCGATGTGGAGATCACCCTGGTGCCGGCAACCAAGGGCACGCAGGCGCAGGTGCAAGGGTTTTTCCTGATGGCGCAGGATGTCACCGCGCACAAGACCCTGCACCGCTTGATGCACGAACGCGCCACCCGCGACGCGCTCACCGGCCTGCCCAATCGGCACGCCTGGTCGGAGGCACTGCACACTGCGGTGACGCATGCACAGCAGCAGCACACCGCGGTGGCGGTGATGTTTCTGGACCTGGATGGCTTCAAGCGGATCAACGACGTGCACGGCCATCGCGCCGGCGACGCCGTGCTGGTGGCCTTCGGCCGCTGCCTGCAGCAGGCAGTGGGCACGCGCTACCTGGTGGCACGCCTGGCTGGCGACGAATTCGTGGTGCTGCTGGACGACCTGCACGCCCCGGAGCGCGAATGCGCCGCCGTGGCCGAGCGTATCCGCAACGCCGTGGCTGCCGGCACCACCTTCGGCGAGCAATGGCTGCCGATCCAGCCCAGCATCGGCGTGGCCTGGCAACGCGGCAGCACCGCCGACACTGCCAGCCTGATGCACGCCGCCGATGAAGCAATGTATGCCGCCAAGCGTGCGCGCTGCGGCGATGGCGAGACGCCCACTGGGCGTGACGCGGCGCGCTGAGTTTCTGGGCGCGGTTGTACCGACGATGTCTGCATGCCGTGTCTTCTTCTCTCATCGGGAGAAGGACCCGCAGAGCGGATGAAGATGCCGCGCTGGATCAATCAAATCATTGATGCGCTGACAGCCGGTCAATGCGTTGCACGCATGAGCCGCGGCACTACAAAGCAGCAATCAACCGCGTCACTACATGGCGAAACCCAGTCACCAGCAGCTGTTTAGAAGCAAGCCGATCAACCACTTCCTTCTCCCGTCGGGAGAAGGTGCCCGCAGGGCGGATGAGGGTACGGGCGCCAGATCAATCGAGTGGAAAGTCGAATGCACATAGAACGACTGCATTGCAAAAAGCAGCAATCAAATACGTAAGTGCATGCGAGGCGCGGCGGTTAGCAGTTACTTCAACGCAACCGAACAACTGCGTCCATCTCGCCTGGAGAAGAGGGCAGAAGAGTGTTGCCAAGCGCGTTGAGGGTACTGCCTCCGCACGCGGTATGGATTGTCAATGCTTCGCAGGTAGCAGATGCAGCTGGCGAATTTGGTCTGACATTGCAAACGCCAGAAGTGAAACACCAATGCTCAACCACAAGCGCGGCAGAAACCGTGGCACTTCATTACAAGTCTGCTATCGCCTCGGCCCCGGAAGCTCACTAAGCGCCTGCTAGTGCACTGCACACCAACATCCGCGGTGCGCAGTGCCTGCCAATACAGAACGTCAGGCGGCCTGTACGTGCCGCTGCCGCTGCTCGGCCTGTGCCGGCACCAAGCGGAACACCGACACCGCGCGCGTCAGCTCGGCGGCCTGATCTTCCAGGCTGCGCGCTGCGGCGGTGGCTTCTTCTACCAGCGCTGCGTTTTGCTGGGTCATTTCATCCAGTTGCATCACCGTGGTGCTGACCTGCTCGATGCCAGCGCTCTGTTCGGTACTGGCGGCGGTGATCTCGGCCATGATGTCGGTCACCCGCTTCACCGAACTCACCACCTCGGTCATCGTGCTGCCGGCCTGTTCCACCAGGCCCGAGCCTTGCTCGACCTTTTCCACCGAGTCGGAAATCAGCTGCTTGATTTCCTTTGCCGCGCCAGCCGAACGCTGCGCCAACGCACGTACTTCGCTGGCCACCACCGCAAACCCGCGGCCCTGTTCGCCGGCACGTGCGGCTTCCACCGCGGCGTTCAACGCAAGGATATTGGTCTGGAAAGCGATGCCGTCGATCACCCCGATGATGTCGGAAATGCGTGCGGACGATTGCGTGATCGCCAGCATGGTGCTGACCACTTCCTGCACCACGCGGCCGCCGCTTTCGGCTACGTCACCGGTGCCCTTGACCAGTTGATTGGCCTGGCGCGCGTTGTCGGCGTTCTGGCGCACGGTGGAGGTGAGTTCCTCCATGGAGGCAGCGGTTTCTTCGAGGTTGGCAGCCTGATGCTCGGTGCGCGTGGACAGGTCGGAATTGCCGCTGGCGATCTCACCGGCCGCAGTGTTGATCATCTCTGCCGACTGCTGGATGCCTTGCACGATAGTAGTGAGCTGGATCGCGGTGCGGTTGGCCGCATTGGCCAGGCGCCCGAACGCACCTTCGTAATGCGATTCCACCCGCTGCGACAAATCGCCGTCGGCGATCGCGGCCATGATGCGGCCGACATCGTCCAGGCCGGCGTCGGCCTGCTGCATCAAACGGTTGAGCGCCTGCACCATTTCCGCGAAGGCGAACTGATAGCGCGCCTGGTCGCCACGTGCGGAGAAATCGCCGCGCGCGGCGGCATCGGCAAGCCGCGCGATATCGCCATTGATCGCCGACAGATTGGTCTTCACCGTGTCCAGCGCCTCATGCAGCGCTGCGCGCTGGCCGGGCAGGCGGCGCATGTCGCGGCGCAGATCGCCGCGGCCATAGTCGCTCATCACATCCATCGCTTCGTTGATGGCGTCCAGGTGCTCGAAGACCACTGTGTTCACGCCATGCGCCAGGCTGCCGTAATCGCCGGGGAAGTCTTCCGGGATGCGGTGCGCGATGTTTTCCCCCTGCTGCAGGCGGATCATGGTCTGCATCTCGCCATTGAAGCGCTGCAGCTGGGTTTGCATCTGCGCCATGCTGTGCATCAGCTGGCCGGTTTCATCGCGCGACTCGACGCGGATGTCGTTGTCGAACCGGCCCGAAGCGATCGCCTCGGCGGTGCGCGTTGCAGCACGCAGCGGTGCAGCCATGGCCGAGGCAATCAACCAGCACAGGCCGATCACCATGGCTACCAGCGCGCCGCCGATCAGCGTCAGCGTGCGGGTGAATCCCCACGCCTGCACCTGGATGTCTTCGGCGTACACGCCCATCACCAGCACCCAGTTCCAGGCCGGAAACACCTTGGCATAGCTGATCTTGGGCAACTGCTCTCTCTTGCCGGGCTTGGGCGCGTCGTAGTAGCTGAAGCCATCGCCGCTGTCGATGGCGGTCTTGATATCGCGGTAGACGTACTGCCCGGCGTCACTCTTGTAATCGGACATGTCCGTGCCGACCGGCCGCTTGGGATGCATCAGGATGCGCATCTGCGGGTCGACGATGAAGAAGTAATCCACGCCGTCATTGGTGCGCATATCCGCCAGCGTGGTACGCGCCGCTTCCATGGCTTGTTGCTTGCTCAGCTCGCCGGCCTTCACCTTGTCGGCGTAGTGCTGCATCACCGTCAGGCCCATTTCCACTTCGGTCTTGACGCTGAGCTTGCGTGCTTCGACCAGATCCAGGTATTGCAGACGCGCTGCGGCAACCGCCAGCAGGATCACGCCAACGGCGAGCAGCGTGCACAACAGGACGAACTTGCGGGTGAGTGGGAGATTGGCAACATGCCGGCGCAACGAACTGACGAGATACATGAAGGATGTCCACAAAGACGCGGGAGCGTTGTCGTGGATATCGGCTGTTTCACGCGGCGATTTAATGCTATCTGCGGCCGCGCCTGCTTGTCTGCAGCCGCACGGAAACCGGTAGGAGCGGCCTTGGGCGGGATGGGCGTTATCGGCAATGCCTCATCGCGCCCGAGGGCGCTCCTACGGGGCATTGCGTGTGATTGGATTACTGCGTGATGCATCCGATCGAGCGGCGCTGTTGCCGTCACGACATGTGCGAATGCTGATTCGAACGCGCTCCGAGGTTGCAGCTTCGTAGGAGCGCCCTTGGGCGCGATGGGCCTTATCGGCAATGCCCATCGCGCCCGAGGGCGCTCCTACGGAAAGATTGTGTGGTTCTGCGGTGTTGCTACTCGATCACGGCTGTCGCTGCGATCTTGCGGCGTCTTCGTCAACCAGATGACCGTGCAGACGCTGGACAACGTTCCAACGCCAAAAAAACGTAGGAGCGCCCTTGGGCGCGATGGGCTTTATCGGGAATGCCCATCGCGCCCAAGGGCGCTCCTACGAGGTCGTGGGTTAGGCGCCGCAGGTGATCATCAACCTGCTACGCAGCGCCTCCACAATGCCACTGCATGTTGCAAAGGTAGCGGACACGGGAGCCGTACCCGCCACAGTGCACTCAGCTCGCGGCGCAGAAGCCGAACTCGGCGGTGGCGCCGGCTGCCAGGGTGCGGTTGAAGTCCACGCCGCTGGCTCTGAGCGTGCTGCCGCTCTGCGACCAGGTCGCATTCCAGGCGTTGTTGACCGTACCGGTGACCGGCACCGCGATCGACCAGGTGCCGCTGGCGGTGCCGGTGTTGGTCACCTGCACGCGGTTGCAATAGCCGCCGTTCCAGCTGTTGTCCACGATCACCTTGGTGCTGAAGGTGCTGGTGCCCGGGGTGGGCGTCGGCGTGGGGGTAGGCGTCGGTGTCGGTGTGGGCGTAGGTGTGGGAGTCGGCGTCGGCGTGGTATTGCCGGCGGTGCCCCACAGCGTGCGCAGCAGGGTCATCTTGTCCTGGCGCACGCTGGTCCAGTCATCGCGCAGGATGCCGCCGGTGTCGCCGCTGTTGGGATTCCACGACCAGTAGAAGCCCTGGTTGATGCCCTTGCTGCGCAGGTACTTCACCAGCGCGTCCTGCCAGGTCTTGTCGCGTGCGTCGCCTTCGCCGTACTTGCCACCGAACTCGCCCAGCAACAGCGCATGCGTGCCGGCGAACTGACCGAAATGGCGTTCCCAGATGGCGGGCATGTTGTTGGGGAAGTTGCTGTCGTTGAAGTACGACTGCACGAACACGTCCGGGCCGTACACGTGCGGGGCCAGCAGCAGGCGGTTGGCCGGGATGTTGAGCGGGGTGCAGGCCAGCGGCTGCAGGTTGCCGCCCCAGAAGATGCCGCCGTTGGTGGAGCACACCGGGTTGTCGGTGATGCCTTCCACCGCGATCAGCCACTTCGGCGCGACCGCCAACACCGCGGCCGAGCCGCGCTCGGCAGCCTTGTTCCAATCGGTGGCGGCGTTGCCGGTACCCCAGGTGGCGGCGCCGTGCGGTTCGTTCTTCAGATCCAGGCCGAGTACATACGGCACGTTCTTGTAGCGGTTGGCCACAAAGCGCAGGTCGGCCAGCCACTGTGCCTCGGTATAGGAGCCGGTGTACCAGAGCTCGGAAATGCCGGCGCAATCGGGGGTGTGGTGATCCAGCAGCACATACATGCCGCGCGCATTGAATTCGGCGATCACCTTGTCGAGGATCTGCAGCGAGGTCAGGCCCTGCAGGTCGGCGTTGCGGCTGTAGTCGATGCTGGCCGGCATGGTGTCGCTACGCAGCGTGGCCGGGCAGAACGGCAGGCGCACGGCGTTGAAGCCCAGGCCCTGCATCTGCACGATCATGTCCTTCCAGTTGCGTGCCCACAGGCCATGCATCACGTGGTTGCCGGTTTCGAAGCCGAACACGTTCACACCCTTGAGCTGCACGACCTTGCCGCTGTCGTCGACGATCTGCCTGCTGTTGTTGATGGAATAGCTGAAGGCCGGCCCGGCGGCCAGTGCGAGGGCGGTGGCCAAAGCGAGCGTGCTTGCGGTCCTGAATATGGACATGGTGATCTCCCTAGAGAACCGGGCTCGACACCCGAGCGCGGTAAGGCGGGCATCTTGGTCTGTGCGCGCGTCGCGTGGTGTGATCGTCCCCACAGAAAACACCATTGCCGCACCGATCACATCGCGGCTGCGGGAGCGGTCGCTTTCCCGCACACTAGTGCCCCCTGCGCGCTGTCCGCAGGACTGTCGTTCTTGTCCCTGGAGTGTCCCCCATGTCCTTCCTGCGCACCGAACTGGCGCAATGGCGCGCCTCGCCTGCGCGCGAACTGATGGCTGGCGCCGTTGCCACGTTCGCCCTGATTCCCGAAGTCATCGCCTTTGCGTTCGTCGCAGGCGTGGACCCGCAGGTCGGCTTGTTCGCGTCGTTTGTGATCGGCATCGTGATCGCGTTTTGTGGCGGACGGCCGGCGATGATTTCCGCAGCCGCCGGCTCGGTGGCGCTGGTGGCTGCGCCGCTGGTGGCCACGCATGGGTTGCCGTATCTGCTCGCCGCCGGGCTGCTCGCCGGGCTGGTGCAGATCGTGTTCGGGCTGCTGCGCCTGGGCGTGCTGATGCGCTTTGTCAGCAGCTCGGTGCGGACCGGGTTCGTCAACGCGCTGGCGGTGCTGATCTTCGCCGCGCAGCTGCCGCACCTGCTCGGTGCCAACCCCACCACCTGGGTCACGCTGGGCGTGGGCCTGGCCATCATCTACGGCCTGCCGCGGTTGCGGCTGCCCGGTGTCTCAGCCATTCCGTCGCCGCTGCTGTGCATCCTGCTGCTCACGGTGGCCAGCAGCGCGCTGCACCTGCCGCTGAAGACGGTGGCCGACCTGGGCAAGCTGCCCACCGCGCTGCCGTTCCTGCAATGGCCCGGCGTGCCGTTGACGCTGGAGACCTTGCGCATCATCGCGCTGCCGGCGCTGGCCATCGCAATGGTGGGCCTGCTCGAATCGATGATGACCGCGCGCGTGGTCGATGAACTCACCGACACGCCCAGCAACAAGAACCGCGAATGCACCGGCCTGGGCCTGGCCAATGCGGCCGCCAGCCTGTTCGGCGGCATCGCCGGTTGCGGCATGATCGGGCAGACCGTGGGCAACGTGAAATACGGCGGCCGCGGCCGGCTGTCGACGCTGTTTGCCGGCGTGTTCCTGCTGATCCTGATGGTGCTGCTCAAGCCGTGGGTGTCGCAGGTGCCGGTGGTGGCGTTGGTGGCGATCATGGTGATGGTCTCGGCCGAGACCTTCGACTGGCGCTCGCTGCGCACCGTGATCACCCACCCGCGCACCTCCAGCGTGGTGATGCTGGCCACGGTCGCAGTGACCCTGGCCACCCACAACCTGGCCGCTGGCGTGGCGGTGGGCGTGCTGCTGAGCGGGGTGTTCTTCACCTTCAAGGTGTCCGGACTGCTGCAGATCGTCCCCAGCGACGCGGCCAACCCGCTGCGCACCTACAGCGTGCGCGGGCAGGTGTTCTTCGCCTCGGCCGATGTGTTCATCGATGCCTTCGATGCCCGCGACGTGCCCGGCCAGCAGGTCATCATCGACGTGAGCCGCGCGCACTTCTGGGACATCACCGCGGTGGCGGCGCTGGACAAGGTGGTGCAGCGCCTGCGCCACCACGGCTTGCAGGTCCAAGTGCAGGGCCTGAATGCCGCCAGCCGGCGGCTGATGCAGGCCCACGCCCTGGGCGAGGATGCGCTGGAATCGGCCCTGCCCTGAGCCAGGCCGCGGCCCCTGTACCCGCATGGCGTCAGGGGCCGGCAACGGCGGGATTGACCTTGCTGGCCGCGCGCTGAGCGGGGCCGGGCAGCGGACTCAAGTTCGCCCCCCAGACGCCGATGAACCGACATCTCTGATTGCGGTGATCTGTCGTGATACCAGTGCGTACCCGCCACAGGCCTGAGCCTGCCTGTCACCGGTGTTCCCGGCGGGCGCCGGTGCGTGCGGTGCCGCCACCATGACCGAAGCGCCGCTGCTGGAACGGATGGTCGACCTGACCGCCATCCGCGACGCCGATCTGCTCGATCTCACCCTGCTGCGCACCGTGCGCGAAGTGTGTGCGGCCGAAGAATTGTCGCTGCTGCGCATCGCCCCCGATGGCCGCAGCATGGCCGAAACCCGGTTGCGCGAGGACGGCCGGCTGTCGCTGACGGTGGCCGAGATCCACGACGCTTCCACGCGCGCGCTGCTGGCGCACGTGCGCGGCCCGGGCGAAGTGGTGCAGCTGCAGCACGACGGCCGCGCGCTGCTGGTCTACCCGATGATGGAAGCGCGCGGCATCCGCACCTGTCTGCGCGTGGGCGGCACGCAGGCCCCCGGCGCTGCCGAGCAGCTCTTGCTGCAGGGCTTTGCACGCTTTTTCCAGAACTACCGCAGCCTGCTCGACGACGCCCAGCGCGACGCACTTACGGGCCTGCGCAATCGCAAGACCTTCGACGACATGATCCTGCGCCTGTTCGCCGCCAACGCGGATGGCGCGCAGGAGAACGCGGTGTGGCTGGGCATCGTGGACATCGACCATTTCAAGCGCGTCAACGACACCTTCGGGCATTTGTATGGCGACGAGGTGCTGCTGCTGGTGGCCCAGCTGATGCAGCGCTGCTTCCGTCAGGACGATCTGCTGTTCCGTTTCGGTGGCGAGGAGTTCGTGATCGTGTTGCGCGGGGTGGACCGCGACACCGCAGTGAGCCTGTTCGAGCGCTTCCGGCGCGCGGTGGCCGAGCACAGTTTCCCGCAAGTGGGCACGGTGACCTTGAGCACCGGCATCGTCGAACTCAGCGATGGCCGGCTGGTCAGCCAGATGCTGGACGAAGCCGACAAGGCGCTGTACTGGGCCAAGCAGCACGGCCGCAACCGCGCGGCGGTGCACAGCGAACTGATCGCCAGCGGGCAGATGCAGCGGGTGGACCAGCAGACCGGCAGCGTGGATCTGTTCTGAGTTTGCATGGCGCCACCGTCAAGGCGCCTCGTACGCTTAGAAGTTCGCGCGCAGGTTGAACAATAGCCGCCGCGGTTCGCCCCAGTAGCCGGAATTGAAGAAGCCCACGTTGCGGTAATAAACCTTGTCGAACAGGTTGGTCACCGTCACGCCCACGCTCAGCTGCTCGTTGATGCGGTAGCGGCCCATCAGATCCACCAGTAGATAGCCGCCCTGGGTGACCCGCCCGCTGCGCGTGATCGGTGCGCCGGCCGCGGTGAAGCGCCCGGTGGGGATGGTCTGATTCTGATACACCGCGCTCTGCCAGCTGATCCCGCCGCCCAGGGTCCAGTCGCCGAACCGGTAGGTGGTGTTGAAGCGCGCCAGGTGCATCGGGCTGGTGGTGAACACCCGCGCGCCGCGCTGGTCGGTGCTGTAGGCGTAGGTGTAGCCGCCGGTCATGCTCCAGTCCGGGGTGATCGCGCCGGAGACTTCGAACTCGCCGCCCCAGGTTTCCACGCCCGACACCGCGCGATACGCAGAGCTGCCATCGGGCAGGCTGTTGGGCGCCACTTCCGGATCGATTTCGGCCACGTTGTCCTGTTGCATGTGGAAGCCGTTGAGCGCGGCGTAGAGCGCACCGCCAAAGAACTCGCCCTTGAAGCCGTACTCGAGATTGGCACCCACCACCGGATCCAGTTGCTGGTTGGTGCGGTCGCGCAGGTTCTGTGCCTGGAATACATCCGAATACGACACAAACGCCGAGAGGTGCCGGCTCAGGTCGTAGATCGCGCCCAGATACGGGGTGAGCGCATCGGCGTCGTAGTCGGCGCTGCGTCCGGTGAACTGGTTGGCCGGCGAATAGTTGTCCGTGGCGGTGTTCCAGCTGGAATACCGCCCACCGCCGATCAGCTTCAACGCATCGGTGGGATTGAGCCGCACGGCCGCGTAATAGCCTGTTTCCTGCGTGTTGGTGATGCTGCTGGGGATGCCGGCATTGGTGGTGGTCGGCCGGCCCACATCGCCATTCCAGTCGAAGATGCTGGGGAAGGCGGTCAGGCTGTAGGGACGCGCGGTGATGGCGGTGCGCAGCGTGCCGAGATCGCGGTCGTAGTGATTGGCGCCGACCACCAGTTCGTGCGCACGGCCCAACCATTGGAACGGGCCGGAGGCGTAGAGATCCAGCGCGTTCTCGCGGGTTTCCGACACGCCGTAGGTGTCGGACACGCGCAATCCCAACCCGGTGCGCGCATCGGCGAACGAGGCGCTGTTGGAGCCGGCAAACAGCAGGCTGTCGGTATCGGTGGCGCGATGGTTGTAGGCAAGCCGCCCGCTCCAGCCGCCGGCAAATTGCTGTTCCAGCGTTGCGAAGACATTGGTGCTTTCGCGCTCCCACCGGTTCCAGCGTGCTGCGGCGCTGTAGGAGCGCGGCAGCCGTGCCGGTGTGCCATCGCTGAAGAACAGCGGCGCGGCACTCCACGCACCGCCATCGGAGTGCGTGGCGAGGTGGTCGATGCCCGCGCGCAGCCGCGTGCTGTCGGTGAGGTCGGCTTCGAGCACGCCGTACATGCTGGGCGAGCGGTCCTGCTGGAAGCGCACCCAGCTGTCCTTTTCGGTGTAGGCGCCCACCACGCGGCCGCGCATGCGCCCGCCGGAGGTCAGCGGGCCGGCAACGTCCAGCTCGGCGCGGCGGTAATCCCATGAGCCAACATTGAGGCTGGTACTGGCCTGGAACGCCGTGGTGGGGCGCTTGCGCACCATGTTGACGGTGGCCGATGGATTACCCGAGCCGGTCACCAGGCCACTGGCGCCGCGCACCACTTCGATACGCTCGTAGATCGAGGTGTCGCTGAGGATCGAATTGCCGCCCGCGCCGGTGGTGTAGTTGGTCGGCACGCCATCGAACATGAAGTTGCTGATCGCAAATCCGCGCGCAGCGAACAGCGTGCGGTTGCTGTCGTAGGACTGCACGGTGACGCCTGGCGTCTGCTGCAACACCTCGGCGATGGTGATGAGGTTGAAGTCTTCGATGCGCTGGCGGGTGAATACCGTTAGCGATTGCGGCGTCTCGCGCAGCGTCAGCGGCAACTTGGTGGCGGTATTGGTGCCGCGCACCTGGTAGCCCTCGGTGCGGCCGGTCACCAGCACCTGGTCCAGCGTGTTTGCTGTCGGCGCGGGGGCATTGTCCTGTGCATGCGCGGCGGTGGCACACAACGCACCGGCGCACTGCAGCGCCAGCAACAGGCGGGAGTGGGCGCGCACGGAGCGTAGCAGGGCAACGGGCATGGACACACTCGGCAACGAAGGGGAGGGCACGCGCAAGCGGCAGGCACGGCGTTGCCGCCACTGGGTCAGGCACGTTGCGCAGCGCGTAAGTGAGAATGAATATTATTAAAGTTGCGCGCGGGCGTCGAGTACGTACGTGCTGTGCAACCCATCTAATGGCACGTGGCGTCGCCGCGCGGTGGCCTACACTCCGGGGCTGTCTTTGATCACACCGGGGTGCTGCAGTGAAGCGAGTTGGACTGGGAATGCTGGCAATGGCGGTCTCCACCGCACTGATGGCGGCAACGCCGACATTCGATGGCGCGCGCATCTCGCGTGACGTCAAGGAGCTGGCCTCCGACGCCTATGAAGGCCGCGGCCCGGCCACTGCCGGCGAAGACAAGACCATTGCCTACCTGAGCACGCAGTTTGCCGCGGCCGGTTTGCAGCCCGGTGGCGATCTCGCCGATGGCAAGCGCCTGTGGACGCAGGCGGTGCCGCTGCGGCGCGCCGATATCGTGGGCACGCCGCGTATTACGGTGCAGGGCGGCAGCGCGCCGCAGACCCTGACCCAAGGCAAGGAGATCGCGATCCGCGCGGCAATGGACGGCTCATCCAAGGTCGATATCGCCAACGCGCCGCTGGTGTTCGTCGGCTACGGCGTCAAGGCGCCGGAGCGCGACTGGGACGACTTCAAGGGTGTCGACCTCAAGGGCAAGATCGCCGTGGTGCTGATCAACGACCCGGATTTCGAGACCGGCAAGGGCGCCTTCGATGGCAAGGGCATGACCTACTACGGCCGCTGGACCTACAAGTACGAAGAAGGCGCGCGCCAGGGCGCACTCGGCGTGCTGGTGGTGCATGAAACCGCGCCAGCCTCCTACGGCTGGGACACCGTGGCCAGCTCCAACACCAACACCATGTTCGATGTGGTGCGCGACAACCCGCGCGCCGCGCATCCCACCTTGGAAGGCTGGGTCCAGCGTGATCTGGCCGCGCGTCTGTTCACGCAGGCCGGCCTGGATTTCGACACCTTGAAGAAGCAGGCGCAGACCCGCGCATTCAAGCCGGTGGAACTCAAGGGGCAACGCTTGAGTGCCAGCTACACGGTCAAGTCGGATGTGATCACCTCGCACAACGTGGTCGCGCGCCTGGAAGGCAGCACCCATCCCGACGAGACGCTGATCTACAGCGCGCACTGGGACCACATCGGCGTGGGCAAGCCCGATGCACGCGGCGACACCATCTTCAACGGCGCGCTGGACAACGCCAGCGGCACGGCCGCATTGCTGGAGCTGGCGCGCGGTTTCGCCAAGGGGCCGAAGCCGGAGCGCTCGGTGGTGTTCCTGGCGGTCACCGCCGAGGAAAAGGGCCTGCTCGGTTCGGAGTTCTACGCCTCCAAGCCGCTGTACCCGCTGGCGACCACGGTGGCGGTGATCAACATGGACGGCATGAACCCGTTCGTTCCCTCGCGCGATTTCGGTATCTACGGCACCGCCAAGCTGGAGTTGCTGGATCAACTCAAGACCGTCGCCGGGCAGTGGAAGCTGCGCTACACGCCCGATCCCAAGCCGGAGGCGGGCTACTTCTTCCGCTCCGATCATTTCTCCTTCGCCAAGCGTGGCGTGCCGGCGTTGTCGTATGCGGCCGGCCAGGATTGGGAAGTGGGCGGCGTGGCCGCAGGCAAGGCGGCATCGGACGACTACACCGCCAAGCGCTATCACCAGCAGGGCGATGAGTGGAAGCCGGACTGGAGCTTCGCCGGTGCCGCACGCGATCTGGGCATCCTCTACGCCCTGGGCCAGCAGCTTGCCGATGCGCGTACCTGGCCGAACTGGAGCAGCGATTCGGAGTTCCGCGCCACCCGCGACACCAGTGCGGACGCGCGCAAGTAACGCCGTGTAGCGACGCTGCTGCGTCACTATGTGGAGATGTAGGCTGCCGGCGCTCACTGCGCCGGCAGTAGCGCGCAGAGTTCGCGTGCGCGTTGCGGAGTGGTAGGCAAGGTTGCGTCAGCGATGGAGCACGCAGTGCGGCAATGGGAAGCCGTCCTGTGTGCATCGGCCCAGGCGTGCGTGGCATGGCGACGCACGGGCGAAGCCAGCTCCGCAATAGAACTGACGCCGCAATGTAGTTCGCGTGCTACCACCGCTGCCGATTGCACGGCCGGGATTCGGTGCATGCATCCCAGGCGCGTGAGCTACTGCCACGCGCATGTTCTGCAGTCTCCGAACAACAAGCAGGCTCCAAGCAACAAGCCTTGGACAAAGGCATCCGCACAACCACAGCGCCGCGGTGTGTCGCTTGCGGCGTGCATTCTCATCGCGACCGCTCGGCAGCCTCCGCATGACCTGGCCTGCACGCCCGGCTATCCAGCCCAACCGCAACGTAGTGAGGGATGACGCCCCACCCACGACACTCACATCTGTCCAAGGTGCATGCGTGCAGCACACCATCGACACCGCGCAGCCGCTGGCATTCGCAAACACAACGCAACTGCCGCAGCACGCCCGCCCACACGCAGTTGCTCCCAAACGTGACCACGCGCATGTCGCCTTCACCGCGCTCAGGTAAGGTCGGCGCAATCGCAGGCGGTGAGTGGAATGGAACAACAGCAACTCGTGTTTCTGGTCATCCTCGTGGTGGCACTGGTGCTGTTCATCAGCGAAAAGCTGCGGGTCGACCTGGTGGCCATGCTGGCGACGCTGGCGTTGACCCTCACCGGCATCCTCACCCCGACCCAGGCCTTGTCCGGGTTTTCCAGTGAGCCGGCGATCATTGTCGCGGCGGTGTTCGTGTTGTCGGCCGGCTTGTCGGCCACCGGCATCACCGACCGTATCGGCGCGGCGATCGGGCGCGCCGCCGGCGGGCGCGAGTGGCGCGCCATCGCGGTCACCATGCCGGCCACCGCGGCCCTGGCGGCGTTTTCGCACCATCTGATGATCACCGCGATGATGTTGCCGGTGATGATGCGGCTGGCCCGCGAGCAGAAGCTGGCCGCCTCGCGGCTGCTGATGCCGATGTCGCTGGCGGCCTCGTTGGGCACCACCTTGACCCTGATCAGCGCGCCGGCCTTTCTGCTCGCCAATGCCGCGCTGGAACGCGGCGGCCACGGGCGGCTGGACCTGTTCGCCATCACCCCGATCGGCGCGGTGCTGGTCGGCGTGGGCATGCTCTACATGCTCGCCGGGCGCTGGCTGCTGCCCAAGCGGCAGGGCGAAGACGATGGCGGCGCGGACTATCTGCGCCTGGAGCGCTATTACACCGAACTGCTGGTCGACGCCGATGCGCCCTGGGTGGGCCGGCCGCTGGCCGAGTTCGAGGCCGCGTTCACCGAACGGCTGCAGGTAGTGGATTGGTTGCGCAACGGCATGCGCCGGCGTCGCAGCAGCAACGAGGGCCTGCTGCGCGCCGGCGATGTGCTGCTGGTGCGCGCCTCGCCGGACGAGATCGCCTCGGTCAAGGATGAGCCGGGTTTGTCGTTGCATGCGGTGGCCAAGTACGGCGAGCAGCCGCGCGAGGATCGCACCGACCCGCAGCGCCCACACGAGGCACTGGGCGAAGAGCAGCTGGTGCAGGCGGTGGTGGCACCGCATTCGGAATTCGTCGGGCGCTCGGTGTCGCGTATCGATTTCCTGCACACCATGGGCGTGGTGGTGGTCGGGCTGTGGCGCAAGGAAGGCTGGCTGCATGGCGAGTTGTCCGAGCTGCAGCTGCAGGAAGGCGACCTGCTGGTGTTGTGGGGCCGTCAGCACACCTTCCAGCAACTGTCCCAGCACCGTGGCTTCTTGATGCTGATGCCGTTCGACGGCCGCCGCAGCCGGCGCCGGCGCGCACCGTTGGCAGTGGCCATCATGCTGGCCGCCGTCGCGGCGGCCGCGGCCGAGTGGCTGCCACCGCATATCGCCTTCCTGCTCGGCGCGGTGGCCATGGTGCTCACCCGTTGCGTGAGCATCGAACAGGCCTACGCCGAAATCGACGTGCGCATCTACGTGATGATTGCCGGGGTGATTCCGCTCGGCATGGCGATGGATCAGACCGGCACCGCGCGCTGGCTGGCCGAGCATGTGCTGGCGCACGCGCACGGCCTGTCGCCGCTGAGCCTGCTGCTGTTGATGTTTGCCGCCGCCGCGTTGCTGACGCAGGTGTTGTCCGATGCCGCCACCACGGTGCTGTTGACGCCGGTGGCGCTGGCCCTGGCGCAGGGGCTGGGATTGCCGCCGATTCCGTTCGTGGTGTGCACCGCGATGGGCGCGGTGGCCTCGTTCCTCACCCCGATCGGCCACCACGGCAACCTGCTGATCCTCAATCCCGGCCAGTACCGGTTTGCCGATTTCCTGCGCGTGGGCGTGCCGCTGACGGTGTTGATCGCGTTTGCCTCCGCATGGATGGCGCGCTATCTGTGGCTGGGCGGGCCGTTGCTGCCCTTCGCCTGGCCGTGACAGCCGGCGCGCCAGGCTGCAATCTGTTGGGGTAGCGTTCGGTCGCTGCGGCGTAGTCTGCCGCGCGGTCCTCGTCGGGAGGGGCGAAGACCGCAAACGGTGGCCTTCGGTTCCTTTAACGAACGATTCTTTAGGATGAGCCGCGACGTGAAGTCGCAGCCAGGAGAGCTTGTGCATTGGAGTTGTTCTACTGCGACGTGGTCGCACACCGTCGGGATCGCCCGTAACACGGTGCGCGTGGCAACGTTGCCGCGCACGCCATTGGCCATCTCGTTTCAGCCCGCAATGTCGCCGCAGATGCGCGACGGGCAGCCCTGATGGACGGCACCGTGACCCTTTCCCCTGCACCAACCGATCTACCTCCCGTCTCCAGCCTCGATGCCGGCCAGCCCACGCTGCCGCCGGAAGCGCCGCTGGCAATGCCCGAACAATCCCTGCGCGAAGGCAGCCTGCAGGTACGCCACCAGCGCACCTCGCCGATGGGCATCGGCCTGCGCCGCTTCTATCTGATCGGCGGCACGCTCACTGCCACCGCGGTGGCGGTGTGGGTGATGCTCAGCGTGCTGTGGCCCGGCGGCTTCAGCGTGCTGGAAGGCTGTTTGCTGGGCCTGTTCGTGTTGCTGTTCGCCTGGATTGCGATGTCCTTCGCCAGCGCGGTGGCCGGCTTCATCACCGTGGTCGCACGCGCCGGGCGCAAGCTCGGCATCGATCCGGATGCGCCGTTGCCCAGCCTGCACACGCGCACCGCGTTGCTGATGCCCACCTACAACGAAGACCCGCGCCGCCTGTTGGCCGGCCTGCAGGCGATCTACGAATCGGTCGCAGAAACCGGGCAACTGGAGCACTTCGATTTCTTCGTGCTCAGCGATACCACCCGCGAGCACATCGGCCGCGCCGAAGAACAGGTGTATGCCGAACTGTGTGACAGCGTCGGCGGGCATGGCCGCATCTTCTACCGCCGCCGCGCCGACAATGCCGCGCGCAAGGCCGGCAACGTGGCCGACTGGGTGCGCCGTTTTGGCGGCAACTACCCGCAGATGCTGATCCTGGACGCCGACAGCGTGATGACCGGCGACACCATCGTGCGCCTGGTCGCCGGCATGGAAGACAACCCGGACGTGGGCCTGATCCAGACCTTGCCGGCGGTGGTGAACGGGCAGACCCTGTTCGCCCGCATGCAGCAGTTCGGCGGCCGCGTGTACGGGCCGATCATCGCCTTCGGCGTGGCCTGGTGGCATGGCGCGGAAAGCAATTACTGGGGCCACAACGCCATCATCCGCACCCAGGCGTTTGCCGATCACGCCGGGCTGCCGTCGCTGCGTGGGCGCAAGCCCTTCGGCGGCCATGTGCTCAGCCATGACTTTGTCGAAGCGGCACTGATGCGGCGCGGCGGCTGGGCCATGCACATGGTGCCGTACCTGCAGGGCAGCTACGAAGAAGGCCCGCCCACGCTCACCGACCTGCTGGTCCGCGACCGCCGCTGGTGCCAGGGCAACCTGCAGCACGCCAAGGTGGTGGGCGCCAAGGGCCTGCACTGGATCAGCCGCATGCACATGATGATCGGCATCGGGCATTACTTCACCGCGCCGATGTGGGGCATGTTGATGCTGGTGGGCATCGGCATTCCGCTGGCAGGCGCAGGCATCGATCTTGCGCAGGGCCTGCCGTTCTCGCCGGCGCGCTACTGGCACGGCAGCAGCGACGGCAACGCGATCTGGATCTTCGTCTGCACCATGTTTGTGCTGCTCGCGCCCAAGCTGCTTGGCTATATCGCCCTGCTGCTCAACCCGCGCGAACGCCGCGCCTGCGGGGGTGCGATCCGCGCCGCGTTGAGCATCCTGCTGGAGACCGTGCTGGCGGCCTTGATGGCGCCGGTGGTGATGTACCTGCAATCGCGCGGCGTGTTCGAAGTGCTGGCCGGCAAGGATTCGGGTTGGGATGCGCAGGTGCGCGACGACGGCAAGCTGTCGTGGCCGGCATTGATCCGCAGCTATGGTGGCCTGAGCGTGTTCGGCCTGTTCATGGGCACGCTGGCCTACCTGGTGTCGCCGTCGCTGGCGGCGTGGATGGCGCCGGTGATCGTGGGCATGGTGGTGTCGATCCCGGTGGTGGCGGTGACCTCGCTGCGCCGCACCGGCCTGGCGCTGCGCCGCGCCGGCATCTTCTGCATCCCCGAAGAACTCGACCCGCCCAAGGTGCTGGTGCGTGCGTCCGAACTGCGCCGCGCCGCCGCGCTCGAACCGTCGCTGATCTGAGCGACCCACGGCGCGTGTCACCGCGGCCGCGCTCGCTGGCAGGCAGCAGCCGGCGCCACTGGCCGCCTTGCGCAGCGCGCTGAGCGCACAGGGACGCAAGGCATAATGCCCAGCCCTGTCACCGGAAGGTGGATGATGCTGGACGTGATTGAACGCGAGACCGGACCGAACCCCCAGTGGGCGGTGATCTGGCTGCATGGCCTGGGTGCGGACGGCAGCGACTTCGCGCCGATGGTGCCGGAATTGGTGCGCCCGCAGTGGCCGGCGCTGCGCTTCGTGTTCCCGCATGCGCCAATCCGCCCGATCACCATCAACAACGGCGTGCGCATGCGCGGCTGGTACGACATCGTCGGCATGGACTTTGCCCAGCGCGCGGACAAGGTCGGCATCGCCGAGTCGGTGGCCCAGGTCGAGGCCTTGATTGCCAACGAACAGGCGCGCGGCATTGCGCCCGACCGCATCCTGCTGGCCGGCTTCTCGCAAGGCGGCGCCGTCACCCTGGCGGTGGGCCTGCAGCGCCGCGTACCGTTGGCCGGGTTGATCGCCATGTCCACCTATCTGCCCGATCCGGCCGCCGCTGCCAGCCAACTGCAGCCGGGCGCGCTGGCGCAACCACTGTTCATGGCGCATGGCAGCGCCGACCCGGTGGTGCCTTACCGCGCCGGCGAACAGAGTGCGCAGGCCCTGCAGGCACTGGGGTTCACGCTGGAATGGCATAGCTACCCGATGGGCCACCAGGTCTGCGTGGAAGAGATCGACGCCCTGCGCGACTGGATGCAGGCGCGCTTCACCGCCGTCTGAGCCATGGCCCACACCGCGCCGCAGATCGCCTGGATGCCGGACCTGTGCCGGCTGCCACGCCTGGGCGCGATGCTCGGCCTGGCCGAGCTGGTGGTGCTGGTGGTGACCCTGGTGCCCGAAGCCGGCGCTGCGCGTAGCCTGACGCTGTCGCGCTTCGTGTCGGCCAGCGGCCTGGCGCTGTGGCTGGCCCTGGCGGTGAGCGTGCTGCTGTGCGTGCTGCGGCCGTCCTTGTCGCGGCTGCCGCCACGGCTGGGCGGGCTGGCTGCGTTGTCGATCGCCGCAGTGGTCGCCATGCTGGGTGCTGGCATCGTGCATGGCCTGTACGCGGTGCTCGACCAGGCCCCGCTCGGCCCGCTGGTCGGGTTCTGGCGTTTTACGCTCGGCAGTGCAGCCACGGTGGTGCTGATCACCGCGCTGGCGCTGCGCTATTTCTACGTCAGCGATCGTTGGGAGGCGCAGGTGCAGGCCAACGCCCGCGCCGAAGCCGATGCGCTGCAGGCGCGCATCCGCCCGCATTTCCTGTTCAACAGCATGAACCTCATCGCCAGCCTGCTGCGGCGCGACCCGGTGGTGGCCGAACAGGCAGTGCTGGACCTGTCGGACCTGTTCCGCGCCGCGTTGGGGGCGGGCGAGGGTGTGTCCACGCTGCGCGCCGAATGCGAGCTGGCCGAGCGTTACCTGGCCATCGAATCGCTGCGCCTGGGCGATCGTCTGCAGGTGCGCTGGCACAAGCAGGAACCGCTGCCGTGGGCGTTGCCCATGCCGCGGCTGGTGCTGCAGCCGCTGGTGGAAAACGCGGTGCTGCACGGGGTGTCGCGCATGCCCGAGGGCGGCACCTTGTACCTGTCGCTGCGGCAGCGAGGCAGCCAGTTGCAGATCCGTATCGTCAATCCGGCCCCGCAGCCCGGCACCCAGGCGCCGCTGGTGGTGGCGGGCGCCGGGCATGCCCAGGCCAGCATCTCGCACCGGTTGGCGTTTCAATTCGGTGCCGGGGCACGGATGGCGGCCGGCTGGTCGGAGGGCTACTATGCCTGCGAGATCACATTACCGTTGAAGTGAGGGGGAATCACTTCAGCGAGGGGGATGTCCATGACGGCCACGCAAGTGCGGGTCCTGATCGCCGATGACGAGCCACTGGCACGTGAGCGCCTGCGCCTGCTGCTGGGCGAGCATCTGCACGTGCAGGTGGTGGGCGAGGCCGAGAACGGCGAGCAGGTCCTGCAGCTGTGCGAGCAGCAGCAGCCGGACCTGGTGCTGCTGGACATCGCCATGCCCGGGGTCGACGGCCTGGAAACCGCGCGCCTGCTGCGCCAGCGCCCGCAACCGCCGGCGGTGGTGTTCTGCACCGCCTACGACCAGCACGCACTGTCGGCCTTCGATGCGGCCGCACTGGACTACCTGATGAAACCCGTGCGCCCCGAGCGCCTTGCTGCCGCGCTGCAACGCGTGGCGACCTACCTGGCCGGGCGCACCCCCAGCCTCGCGCCGGCCGCGCCGCTGCGCACCCACCTGTGCGCGCGGCTGCGCGGCAGCCTGCGGTTGATCGCGATCCAGGACGTCCGCTATCTGCAGGCGGAGGAGAAGTACGTCATCGTCCACCACGCCCGGGGCGAGGACCTCATCGAAGAGTCGCTCAAATCGCTGGAAGACGAATTCGCCGAGCGCCTGGTGCGCATCCACCGCAATTGCCTGGTCGCCCGCGAGGAGCTGGTGGAACTGCGCCGCAGCGGCGATGGCCAGGTGCATGCGGTGCTGCGCAACGTGCCGCAGACCCTGGAAGTGAGCCGGCGCTGTGTGGCCAGCCTGCGCGAACAACTGCGCCAGGTATGAGTTGGGCGTCGTGTCCGCGATAATGGCGGCATGACCACGCTGCGCATCGCCACCCGTAAGAGCCCGCTTGCCCTCTGGCAGAGCGAACACGTCGCCACCGCGCTGCGCCAGCACCACCCCGGGCTGGAGGTCGTGCTGGTGCCGATGAGCACCCGCGGCGATGAAGTGCTGGACCGCTCGCTGGCCGCCATCGGCGGCAAGGGCCTGTTCCTCAAGGAACTGGAGCTGGCCATGCTGCGCGGCGAGGCCGATTGCGCCGTGCACTCGCTCAAGGACGTGCCGATGGAGCTGGACGCGCCGTTCGTGCTGCCGGCCATCCTGGAACGCGGCGACCCGGCCGATGCGCTGGTGTCCAACCTCTACGCCACCTTGCAGGCCCTGCCGCTGGGCGCACGCGTGGGTACCTCGTCGTTACGCCGCCAGGCGCAGTTGCGCGCCGCGCGCCCGGACCTGGAATTGATCGACCTGCGCGGCAACGTCAACACCCGCCTGGCCAAGCTCGACAACGGCGGCTACGACGCCATCGTGCTGGCCTGCGCCGGACTGCAGCGGCTGGGCCTGGAAGCCCGCATCACCGCGCGGCTGGACGCACCGGAGTGGCTGCCCGCCCCGGCGCAGGGCGCGGTGGCGGTGGAATGCCGCGGCGACGATGCCCGCATCCACGACCTGCTGGCAGTGCTGGATGCCGGCCGCACGCGCGCCTGCGTCGAGGCCGAGCGCGCGATGAATCGCGCCCTGCACGGCAGTTGCCACGTGCCGGTGGCTGCCTTCGCGCGCTGGGAAGGCGAGGACCTGTTCCTGCAGGGCATGGTGGGCAGTGCCAGCGACGGCCGCCTGATCCACGCCGAGGCGCACGGCAGCCCTGACGCTACCGAAGACCTCGGCCGCCTCGTCGCCGACGGCCTGTTCGAAAAGGGCGCCGCACAGCTGCTGGCGGAGCTGTAAGCGCTAGCCAGACCGTAGGAGCGGCCTTGGCCGCGAACGCATTACCGATAACACCGACGCTGACACCTGATCGGCAGAGCCCTCGCGGCCAAGGCCGCTCCTACGCCAGCGGTTCATTGTTGCTGCATGGCTGATGGCGAGATGCAGAGATTTGCCTAGGACATCACGTCATCGCCGATGGCGTACCCGAGGAGCGCCACCGCAGCTGCCGCGGCCCTGCAAGCCGCCAGCCATCTCGTAGGAGCGGCCTTGGCCGCGAACGCGTTACCGATCACACCTGCGCGTAATCGATAAAAACCCTTGCAGCCAACGCCGCTCCTACAAAGCGCAATGGCTTACTTGAACGTGTAGACCAGGTTCACCGTGGTCAGCGTGTCGGTCTTCTTGTCGCCCTCACTGACGTCGCTGTTGTGGCGCATCTGCCAGGCGGCCTTGAGTGCGAAGTGCGAATTCATGCTGACCTGCACGCCGAAATCGTTCTGCGCGTAGGTGTTGTATTCGCCCGATTCCACCAGCAGCGTGTTGATCAGATCGGTGTTGTCGGTGACGGTGTATTTCAGGTCGAACAGACCACGGCCGATCAGCCCGGTCTCGTTGCGGTCGTCGTCGCTGTTGTGTGCGCGGCGGATACCCGGGCCGATCTGCGCATCCAGATAAAAACGATCGGCATCGATCAGGCGCGTGCCGTAACCGATACCGAAGGTGGCCAGGCGGTCGTAGGTGGCGAAGTCATCGTGTTCGTAGCGGCCGGTCGCGGTGAGCTGGCGGTGTTCGCCCAGCTGCAGCGCGCTGCCGGCACTGCCGGTGTAGCGCTCGGCGGTGGTCTGGCGCTCGCGCGTCACGCTGCCGTCGTCGTTGGTATTGGTGTATTCCGAGCTCGAGCGCAGCGCGGTGGCATCCAGGCTGTGGATCCAGTCGCCATCGGTGTAGCGCAGGCGGATGCGCCCGTTGAGGCTGTCGGTGGTGCTGTTGCCGTGCGCGGACGCATAGCCGAGCTCGCCACTGCTGCCGCTCCACGGCGAGGGCATCAAGGCAGCGGCCGGGTCTGCCGGCGCCGGTGCGATCGCCTGGGCCCAGACGGTGGGCGTGATCAACAACAGCGGCAACAGGGCAGACAACGGGGCACGGCGTGACATGGGCGGCACTCTTGGAGACGAAAGGGAAGGCAGAGAGGTGAAAGCGATTTCATGATAACGGACTGGGCGACCGCGTCAGGACCGGGTGAAGCCGCGCTTCATTGGCGGTTCGGGCGATCGGCGCGCCGCGCCCCCTGCGCCGGGCCGGGTAGGCAGGCGTTGCGCGCGGTGTGGATGCTCACCCCGCCGCGCGAAGACTCGGACATAATCAGCGCATGGACCGCTACGAACGTATCAACGCCCTGCATCGCCTGCTCAAGTCGGCCCGCTACCCGGTCACGGTGGCGCGCCTGCAAGATGAGCTGAGCTGTTCCCGCGCCACCGTTTACCGCGACCTGGCCTTTCTGCGCGATGCGCTGATGGCCCCGGTGGAGGGCGACGGCGAATCCGGCTTCCGCTATCTGTCTGGCGAAAGCGACCGCTTCGAGCTGCCGGGCCTGTGGCTGAGTTCCGAAGAACTGCACGCCTTGCTGGCCTCGCAGCAGCTGCTGTCGCGGACCGGCGGAGGCGTGCTCTCCTCGATGCTGGCACCGCTGCAGCAGCGGATCGAAGGCCTGCTCGCTGCCCAGGCCGGCGTCTCGCAGTGGCCGGTGGACCGGGTCCGGGTGATCCCGCACCGCGGCCGCAAGCTCGACGAAGCCAGCTTCCGCAGCGTGGCTTCGGCAGTGCTGGAGCGCAAGCAGTTGAGTTTCGACTACCGCGCCCGCTCCACCGACGAATCGACCAAGCGCACGGTGTCGCCGCAGCGCATTACCCATTACCGCGACAACTGGTACCTGGATGCGTGGGACCACGGCCGCGAAGGCGTGCGCAGCTTTGCGGTGGACCGTATCAACCACGCGCGCATCATCGATACCACCGCGCGCGACGTGCCCGACAGCGAACTGGATGCGCAGCTGGGCGCCAGCTACGGCATTTTTTCGGGCGCGCCCAAGGGCTGGGCCACCATCGTGTTCAGCGCCAAGGCCGCGCGCTGGGTGGCCGACGAACACTGGCATTCCAAGCAGCAAGGGCGCTTCCTGCCCGACGGCCGTTACGAACTGAAGGTGCCGTACAGCGTCTCGCGCGAGCTGCTGATGGATGTGCTGCACTACGGCTCGGACGCGGAAATCGTCGAGCCGATGTCGTTGCGCGAGCAGGCCAAATCGCTGCTATCGCTGGCGTTGAGTAATTACGACTAAGCGCGGCTAACGGTACGTAGCGGGCAGTTGTCAGGTGGGTGCGGGCGGCGCGGAAGAACCGGACCGTACGTGGATACATGCCGGTTTCGAGCACCGGGCGCGCGCCCTGGCGGCTGCGCAGTCGTTTTGATCGCGGCTCCAAGCCCGGCGGGCAACGCCGGGGAGCGCACGCTGGCATGGCCGCGTGCGCGGGCGCCAATCAGCGCTTGTCGGGGACTTCGAAGCCCAGCCGGCCTACCTGTTCGGGCAGCTGCGGCACGCGCTTGAGTTTGTCGGTGTAGATGGCGTAGTCGTCGCGCATCTTGTTGACCAGGGTGCGGTACTGGTCGCGGCTCATGTCCGGCTTGCGCGCGAAGATCCAGGCCAGATCGCGGCCGGGGTAGGAGATCAGCATCCACGACCCGTCGGGTGCAATTTCCAGGATGCGCTGCTTGGCCGGAATGACCTTGTAGAACCACACCCGCCAATCGCGGTTGCCGCTGTCCGCGTCCACCGAGGCGCGCGCGTTGACTTCCTTTTCCGGCTCCTCGAAGCCTTCGCGGTAGCGATAGCGCACCGCCACCTTGCCGTCTTCCACCAGGGTGTATTCGTCGCGGCTGGCCACATGGCCGCGCTCGACCGGGTTGGGCATGCGTGCAATCACGTACCAGGTGCCCATGATCTTGGACAGATCGATCGGCCGCTCCGTGGTCGGTGTGTCCTTGGCCTGCGCCGTGGGCAGGCCAAGCACGAGCAGGAAAGCGAGGGCGATCGAAACGGTCAGGCGCATCGCAAAGTCACAGAGGGTCAGTTGGGTCAGCACACTACCGCATGCAGGGGGCAAGTTCGCGTCAACGGTTGCGCCTGGCGTCGACAAACGCCGCTGGACCGGCCGGGCGCGCGTGCCAGCCGCGCTAGTGGACGGCAGCCAGATGACGGAGCCGCGACAGTGGCGGCGCTGATCGCTGACCGCGGGCCGGTGGATGCAGCTGCGCATGCCGCATCAGCTTGATCTGGCTGATCAGCCCGCGTGACGGCGACGCGTTGGGGAGGGCTGGGGGCGGTTGATGCATGCAGTGGGACAGCGCCAGTGCTGGGGCCAGCCGCCGCCTGTCTTGGATGGCCCTGCGCATTGCGGCACTTAGGTAGAACTGCGCTACTGGCGACGCGTGGGTAACGGCCGTGGTGTGCGGTTGGTGCCGGAACCGGAAACCGCGCGAGTGCTGGTCCAGCCAGGCTTGCTCAGCGTTGCGCGGCCTACGCACGGCGGAAGTCCATCAGTGTCGCAGCGGCGGCGGGAACACCGCGGGCCCCAGCCGCGAGCGAGCAGCGCGCAGCGCCGCCGCCAACCAGCCACACGCGCGAAACGGCAGCGCTGTCACCGGTGTCGCACAGGTCGCAGCCGGTGAGATGGCCGCAGGCAATTCTGCCGGCCTGTCCTCATCCATCCCGCCACGGAGTGCCGCCATGTCGCATCGCCTTTCCCGTCGTTCCGAAACTCCCGACCCACGCGTGCTGCGTCCGGTGCGCCAGGTCGCCCTGGCCGGGCTGGCCCTGGTATTGGTGTGGCCGGCGGCGCGCGGCCATAGCGAGTGGATCGGCTGGTTGCCGCTGTGGCTGGTCGGCATGCCGATGCTGGCGTGGTGGAGCCTGTACCGGTTCGCCGTGCCGGCATTGCCGCGCCGGGGCGAGCGGCCAGCAAGGACGCGGCGGCGGGGGCCGCAGGCGCAGCGCCGTCGCGTGGGTTCGCGCACGGCGACGCAGGTGCGCGCGGCCTGACCTTCGGCAGGGGAAGCCGTCGAACGGCTATGTTACGGTCCGGCGGCTCGCTTTCTTAGGGAACCCCCATGTCCAAATTCGCCTCGATCTGCCTGGTTGCCGGCCTGATCACTGCTGGCGCCGTCTCTGCAAAGGAAACCGCCGTGTCCAATGATCCGTATGCCTGGCTGGAAGATGTCACCGGCGCCAAGCCGCTGGACTGGGTCAAGGCGCAGAACGCCAAGACCGAGGCGCGGCTGGCGGTGACCCCGGCCTTCAAGCAGATGGAATCGAGTATCCGCGAGGTGCTCGACTCGGATGCCAAGATTCCCACCGTGCAGAAGATCGGCCCGTACTACTACAACTTCTGGAAGGACAAGCAGCACGAGCGCGGCCTGTGGCGGCGCACCACGCTGGACGAATACCGCAAGGCGGCGCCCAAGTGGGAAACCGTGCTGGACCTGGATGCGCTCAACAAGGCCGAGAAAGAGAACTGGGTCTGGCACGGCGCCGATTGCCTGCGCCCGGGCTACCAGCGCTGCCTGATCGCGCTGTCGCGCGGCGGTGCCGACGCGGACGTGACGCGTGAGTTTGACCTGTCCACCAAGCAGTGGGTCAAGGACGGGTTCTTCCGCCCCGAAGCCAAGGGCGGGCTGGGCTGGATCGATCAGGACACCGTCTACGTCTATACCGATTTCGGCCCCGGCGCGATGACCAGCTCCGGCTACCCGCGCATTGCCAAGCAGTGGAAGCGCGGCACGCCGCTGAGCACGGCCAAGGTGGTGTACGAGGGCAAGCCCACCGACATGTACATCATGGCGATGCATGACGACACGCCTGGATTCGAGCGTGATTTCGTCAGCCGCACGCTGGCCTTCTACAACGACGAGCTGTATTTCAAGAAGGCCGATGGCGCGCTGGTAAAGGTGGATGCGCCGAACTCCGCCAACAAGAGCGTCAAGCGCGAGTGGCTCACCCTGGAGCTGCGCGAGCCGTGGACGGTGGGCGGCAAGACCTACAAGGCCGGCTCGCTGCTGGTCACGCGCTTTGATGCCTTCATGCAGGGCAAGCGCGACTTCGATGTGCTGTTCGAGCCCACCGACACCACCTCGCTGGCCGGCATGACCTGGACGCGCTCGCACCTGGTGTTGAACGTGCTGGAAGACGTCAAGAACCGCCTGAGCGTGATCACGCCCTCGCAGGATGGCTGGAAGAAAAGCGCCTTTGTCGGTGCACCAGCCTTTGGTACCGTGGATGTCGGCGCCGTGGACAGCGATGACAGCGATGCGTTGTGGCTGACCGTCACCGACTACCTCACGCCCACCACCTTGTCGTGGGTGGACGTGGGCACTGCGCCGCAACCGCTGAAGACCATGCCGGCGTTCTTCGATGCCGGCGAGGACAGCATCGAGCAGCACTTTGCCACCAGCAAGGATGGCACCCGCGTGCCGTACTTCCTGGTGCGGCCAAAGGATCTCAAGCTCGATGGCAGCGCGCCGACCCTGCTGTATGGCTATGGCGGTTTCGAGATCTCGATGACGCCGAATTATTCCGGCGCCCTGGGCCGTGCCTGGCTGGAGAAGGGTGGCGTTTACGTGGTGGCCAACATTCGCGGCGGTGGCGAATATGGCCCACGCTGGCACCAGGCCGCGCTCAAGCAGAACCGCCACAAGGCCTATGAAGACATGGCCGCGGTCGCCAAGGATCTGGTCGCGCGCAAGATCACCTCGACCAAGCACCTGGGCGTGCAGGGCGGCAGCAACGGCGGCCTGATGACCGGCAACATGCTGACCCAGTATCCGGAGCTGTTCGGCGCGGTGGTGGTGCAAGTCCCGCTGCTGGACATGAAGCGCTACAGCCATCTGTTGGCGGGCGCCTCGTGGATGGCTGAGTACGGCAATCCTGACACCGACGACTGGAAATTCATCCAGACCTTCTCGCCGTATCACCTGTTCGATCCGAAGAAGACCTACCCGCCGGTGATCTTCCTGACCTCCACGCGCGATGACCGCGTGCATCCTGGCCACGCGCGCAAGATGGCCGCCAAGATGATCGAGGCTGGCAAGGACGTGACCTACTACGAGAACATCGAAGGCGGCCATGGCGGCGCAGCCAACAATGCGCAGGCGGCGCATATGTCGGCGCTGGCCTACAGCTTCCTGTGGGAGCGTTTAGCGGATTGAGGCGTCCATGCCCACCATGCGGGGATAAGGCTAGCTTTCCACCACTATCGAAATATTCAAAAATATGCGAACTCAATGGTGATTGCGTCCTTTGTGCATCGGGTGTAAAAAATAATGGGGCGCGTCGCTGTGAGGCGTCCCGAGTCCACCTCCCCTCTATCTCCAGAGGAGAATGCTGCAAAATAAAAATCCCTTGATAGGAGCTATTATGAAAATCCTGAATATCGCAGTGGGAGCATGCTTTTTTTCATCGCTTCAGGTGTCATTGCTCAAAATGTAAGTTTGTCTAACAACGCTTTAGGTACATCCATGGATCGGAGGCTATTGGAACAGGAAGTCGCTCCAATACGCTCTCGAGCGGAACTGCAGGAATATCTAAAATTTATGCCGGCTCAATCGCCCCTGAAGTATTTATCTCCTTCAAATAGAGAGCGATTTCTGAATAGTCTTGTTTTTTCAGAGAGCGGCTTGGCAAGTTATTCCTATCAAGATTTGGAAATGGAACTGAATGCGCTTGAGGCATATAAGGTTCTATCGCTGTTCGGCCAGCAGGCAACAGTCGCGCTTATTCCCGGGTTGAGGCAGTCAGATGGGTTTAGCAAGGCGATCATGTCGTCCGTCGATTCTCGGGAGCCCGTAAATGCAATCAGTGGTGAATACAGGCCGGATGCCAGCAAAGATCCAGATTATCCTGATTATGCATGCGTAGCTAAGGCTACCTGCGGTCAGTCAATGGGAAAGATTTGCATCGGTGCCAATTGCTAGTCAATTCCAAGGCCGGCTTCCGCCAGATCCCATCGAATTGGGGTCTGGCGCTTCGCGAATTCCCAACACACTGGAGAGCAGTGCCATGTCGATTGGCCATTGTCGGTTCCGCTGGTTTTTTATCTCGACAGTACTGCTCATTAGCTCTGTGGCGTGGGCGCAACCCTCGGTTGACGTGTTGAATGACGCTTACGATCGCCTGGTGGCGCTGGACGAGGCGACCCTGAGCCTGCCACGCAAGGATCGCCTGCAACGCTTGGCGGACGCCTATAACGCAGCGTTTGCGCCGGTACTCGACTCTCCACGCCTTGCCGACGTCCCCAGGGCGGGCTTGGAAACATTGTCGCGGGCAAGCCAGCGCCTTGCCTATTACACTGACGACGAGCGCTATTTGCAGCAAATGATCGAAGTCATGGAAGCATTTGGCGACACTGCCGGGCCTGATGTGCTGAAGCGCTATCATCAGACGCTTGTCCAGTTTCGTCGCTTTGCGGACGCAGACCAACTGGCAGGTGCCCATCCCGGCATTGAATTTGAACCGGTACCCGATGTGGTCAGGGCGGGGCCTACGGTTAGGCCCAATGCCTATGCCATTGATCAAGGCAAGAGGCGGCTGCGCGAAATCCAGATTCCGTTGCGCGGAGACATACTGGTCGTGGTCGTCCATCCGCATTGCAGATTTTCAGTGAGAGCCATGGACGATCTGAGGCATCATCCGCTCTTGCAAGGGGTCCACCTTGTATGGCTTGCGCCTGTTGGGCTGCGTCTTGATTATGAGGTACTTGAAGCTTGGAATAAGACGCATACGGATCAATCCATCGTACTGGCACGCCACACGGCGGATTGGTCAATGATCAACAGTTGGGGTACACCGACCTTCTATCTGATGCACGACGGAAAGATGGTTGCCAATTTTTCCGGCTGGCCGCACGAGGGAAATTGGCTGGAGTTGCGGGCGCTGCTCGGCAAACGGTCCGACGGGCGCATCGAGTTGGCGGCTACGGCACACAATGACGCGGGCCAGAGTAGGCCAGTCAAGTAGGCACGCAGACTGCACTGTCAGCGGGGTGGCGTTAGCCCGTCTCGTATCTCCGTTCAGATGTGCCGTAACCCACGCGCAATGCGCTCCACCGCCTGCTCAAGGCGCGGCAGGCTCTGCGTATAGGCGATGCGGACGTGCTGGTTGGCGCGGTGGAAGCCGAAGTCGATGCCGGGAGTGAAGGCAACATGCTCGGTTTCCAGGAAGTGCGTACAGAAGGCCTGCGCGTCCTTGGAGAATGCGCTGATGTCGGCATACAGATAGAACGCGCCTTGTGGCTCGACGGCGATGTCGAAGCCCAGTGCGCGCAGTGCAGGCAACAGGTAATCGCGGCGTTGCTGGAACTCGGCGCGGCGCGCTTCGAAGATGGCGATGCTCTCGGGCGTGAAGCAGGCCAGGGCCGCATGCTGGGCGATGGACGAGGCGCTGATGTAGAGGTTCTGCGCGAGTTTTTCCAACTCGGGCACCGCAGAGGGTGGGGCGATCAGCCAGCCCAGGCGCCAGCCGGTCATGCCGAAGTATTTGGAAAAACTGTTCAGCACGAACGCGCTGTCGTCCACTTCCAGCACGCTGTGCGCGTCCAGGCCGTAGGTCAGGCCGTGGTAGATCTCATCCACCACCAGGTGGCCACCACGCGCCTGCAAGGCCTGCGACAAGGCGGCCAACTGCGCACGCGAGAGCACGCTGCCGGTGGGGTTGGCCGGTGAGGCCACCAACGCGCCAACGCTGTCGGCCGTCCAGCAGGCATCCACCAGCGCCGGGGTCAGTTGGTAGTCGCTGTCCGGGCCCACCGGTACCAGCTGCGCGCCAGCTTCGACCAGGCGCAGGAAGTGACGGTTGCACGGATACCCCGGGTCGGCGAGCAACCAATGCTTGCTCGGGTCGACCAACAGGCTGCTGGCCAGCAGCAAAGCGCCGGAGCCTCCCGGGGTGACCAGCACGCGCTCGGGATCGATGTGGCAGCCGTAACGCTGCGCGTAAAACCCGGCAATTGCCTCGCGCAACGCGGGCAGCCCGCGGGCGGCGGTGTAACGGGTGTGGCCTGCGGCCAATGCAGCCTGGCCGGCGGCCACCACGGGCGCAGCGGTGGTGAAGTCCGGCTCGCCGATTTCCAGGTGGATGACATCGTGGCCGGCCTGTTCCAGTGCGTTGGCGCGGGCCAGCAGGGCCATCACATGGAAGGGCGCGATGTCCTGGCTGCGGCGGCTATAGCCGGACACGGGCGAAAGCAGTGAGTCCATTGCGAAGATGATAGACCAGCATGACCTCGGACACATGACGCTCCCCGGCGGCCTCTTCCACACTCGCGCGCTGGGATGGCATTGCGTTCATCCAACGGACCCCAATCTGATGAAACCTGTCCTGACCTTGTTGATCGCCAGCCTGATGACCAGCTCTGTTCCTTCCGCACTTGCCGCCCTCCCGACGCCGCCGGACGTGGCCAAGCATCCGCACGTGGTCAAGGCCCCGTTCGGTGCCACCCGTAACGATGACTACTACTGGCTGCGCGACGACAAGCGTGAGAACAAGGCCATGCTGGCGTATCTCAACGCCGAAAACACCTACGCCGACGCCTTGATGGCGCCGCTGAAGCCGCTGGAAGACACGCTGTATACCGAGATCGTCGGGCGCATCAAGCAGGACGATGCCAGCGTGCCGTACCGCGAGCGTGGCTACTGGTATTACACGCGCTACGAGGCCGGCAAGGACTACCCGATCCAGGCGCGCCGCAAGGGCAGCATGGACGCACCGGAAGAGATCCTGCTCAACGTCAACACCCTGGCCGAGGGCAAGGGCTACTTCAGTGTTGGCGATGCCGAAGTCAGCCAGGACAACCGCATCCTGGCCTGGGCCGACGATGCAGTGGGCCGCCAGCAGTACACCATCCGTTTCAAGAACCTGGAGACCGGCGAGGTCTATCCGGACACCGTGGAAGGCGTCTCCGCCAACGTGGTGTGGGCCGACGACAACAAGACCTTGTTCTATGTGGAAAACGACCCGGAAACGCTGCTGACCGTGCGCGTCAAGAAGCACGTGCTCGGCACGCCGGCCAAGGACGACGTGCTGGTCTACGAGGAAAAGGACGACAGCTTCTACATGGGCATCTCCCGCACCCGCGACGACAAGTACATCGTCATCGGCGTGGAGAGCACGGTGTCCTCGGAAACCCGCTACGCGCCGGCCGACAAACCCGAGACCTTCACCGTGCTGGCCAAGCGCGAGCGCGACGTCGAATACCACCCGGAGCATTTCGGTGGCCGCTGGGTGATCCGCACCAATGCCGATGGCGCCAAGAACTTCAAGCTGGTCACCGCGCCCACCAATGCGACCACGCGCAAGCAGTGGACCGACTGGGTGGCGCACGACCCGAACGTGTATATCGAAAGCTACGCACTGTTCGATGGCTTCACCGCCATCGAAGAACGGTCCGGTGGCCTGGAGCGCGTCCGCCTGCTCAAGCGCGATGGCAGCCACGAGTACGTCAAGACCGACGAGTCGGCGTATTCGATGGGGTTGTCGGTCAACTCCGAGCCGGACACCGCGTGGTTGCGCTACACCTACACCTCGCTGACCACACCGGCCACCACCTACGAACTCAATACCCAGACCGGCGAGCGCAAGCTGCTCATGCAGCAGCCGGTGATCGGTTACGACGCCGGCAACTACGTGACCGAACGCGTCTGGGTGACCGCGCGCGACGGCGTCAAGCTGCCGGTGTCGCTGGTCTACAAGAAAGGCTTCAAGAAAGACGGCACTGCCGCGTTGTTCCAGTACGCGTACGGCAGCTACGGCATGTCGATGGACCCGGCGTTCAACCTGCCGGCGGTGAGCCTGCTGGATCGCGGCGTGGTGTACGCCATCGCGCACATCCGTGGCGGCCAGGAAATGGGCCGGCAGTGGTATGACGACGGCAAGCTGCTGCACAAGCAGAACACCTTCAACGACTTTGTCGATATCACCCGCGGCCTGGTGGCACAGGGCTACGCTGCCAAGGACCGCGTTGCGGCTTCCGGCGGCAGCGCCGGCGGCTTGCTGATGGGCGCGGTGGCCAACATGGCCCCGCAGGACTACCGGGTGATGGTGGCGCAGGTGCCGTTCGTGGACGTGGTCACCACCATGCTCGATGCCAGCATCCCGCTGACCACCAACGAATACGATGAATGGGGCAACCCGGAAACCAAGGATTACTACGACTACATGCTGTCGTATTCCCCGTACGACAACGTGCGCAAGCAGGCCTACCCGGCGATGTTCGTCGGAACCGGCCTGTGGGATTCGCAGGTGCAGTACTGGGAACCGGCCAAGTGGGTCGCCAAGCTCCGCGACGACAACACCGGCACCTACCCGATCGTCTTCCGCACCAACATGGAAGCCGGCCACGGCGGCAAATCCGGCCGCTTCCGCCGCTACCGCGAACTGGCCGAATCGTATGCCTTCGTGCTGGACCAGCTGGGCGTCAAATAGTTGAGGGGCGGGGATTGGGGAGTCGGGATTTGGGATTCGTAAGAGCAGATCGCGCGGGCTTTTAGCGATTAGCTATTTGCCTGGATGTCAGGGGACGGTGGATGCGGGAGGCTGGTGTTGCCGCCGCCGCCTCCCAATTCCCAATTCCCGTCTTCCGTCTCCTTCTTCCCCCTTTTCACCTCTGCTCCGGCTTCCGCTTCCTGCTTCGCTTCCCGCCGTCCCACCTAGCGTTTTCCTTCCTGTTTTTTCGCTTCCTGCTCCTGCTCTCGCTTCTGCTGACGCTCTCGCTCCACCAACGTCGCCTTAAAGCGAGCCGAGCACCGCAGCTGCGCGGGGCCGAAGAGGCGCCCTTGTCTGAGCGCAGCGAGTTTGGGCGCCGTGCCACGCGTGGTGAGGAGCGCAGGGCACCGGTGCGGCTTCACCGCACCGGATCGCGTCGGCGACAGCGGTTTTGGTTCATTTTGCCAAGACAAAAGGAACTCGCGCCGCAGGCGCGAAAGCCCTGCACTCGCTCTGCCGTGCTTTCAGACGTGCCAGCAATAAGCGACAAACCAATCGTCGCCCAAGCACCGCAATCAACCCACCCCTTCGTGCGTTCTCCGGGCAAAGCATCCGGCTGAAAGAACGCCGCCGCAAAATCGAAGCGAGCCTGAGCGCACACACATGGCACGCACCCCAACACAAGCTGCTCCCAAGCGCACCCCACATCCCCTGCAACAAAAAACCGTCCACCCACCAACCCCCACCACTGGCCGTATCATTCCCCCATGACGCGACCGAACCGATTCCGCTGGGCGTGGTGGCTGCTGGCCTATGCCAGCCTGGCCACCGGCATTGTCGGCATCTTCGTCCCCGGCCTGCCCACTACCGTATTCGTGCTGATCTCCGCCTGGGCCGCCTCGCGCGGCTCCGAACGCCTGCACCGCTGGCTGATGGCGCACCCGCGCTTTGGCCCGGCCATCGTCGAATGGCAGACCTATCGCGCGGTGAGCCGCAAGGCCAAATGGATGGCGACCCTGACCATGACCATCTGCGCCGCCATCATGCTGTGGTGCGTGCCGGTGCTGTGGGTCAAATGCCTGTCGATCGGCAGCATGGCGGTGGTGGCCATCTGGCTGTGGCTGCGCCCGGAGCCGCCGCCGCGCGCACTGCAAACGCCCGCCTCGCACTGAGCGCACGGCAGTCAGGGTGTTCTGGCTATACTTCGGTGCATGAGCATTATGTCCCGACCGTCTGTTCGTCTCGCACTGGTGGGTGCGACCCTCGTCCTGCTCGCCGCCTGCGGCAACAAGGGCCCGCTGGTGATGCCGCAGAAGCCGGTGCCGGTGGAAGCCCAGCCCGTGCTGCAGCCGCCGGATGCACCGCAACCGCTGGACGAATCGCAGACGCCCGCGCCCGTGCCGGCCGACAGCACCACCCAGCCCGCGCCGACCACGCCGACCACGGATCAGCCCGCCAGCAGCGGCAATGAGCGCTGACGTCCACACCGGGCGCTTGCGTTTCACCAAGATGCATGGCGCCGGCAACGATTTCGTGGTGCTGGATCTGCGCAATGGCACACCACCGCCCGATGCCAGCCTGGCCGCGCGGTTGGCGGATCGTCATTTCGGTGTGGGCTGCGACCAGATCCTGACCATCGAAACGCCACGCAGCGCCGAGGCGGTGGCCGCCTACCGCATCTGGAATTCCGACGGATCACACTCGCAGCAGTGCGGCAATGGCGCGCGCTGTGTGGCCGCGTGGCTGGTGCGCGAGGGCACCGCGCAGGGCGATGTCTTCACCATCGACAGCCCCTTCACCGCGCACCGCGTCGAGCGATTGGACGCGGGCACATATTCGGTAGCGATGGGTGTACCGCAGTTCGAGCCCACGCAGATTCCGCTGGCCGGCTTTGCCCATGCGCGCGACGAATACGCGCTGCCCGTGCACGGAGAAACCGTGCGCTTTGGCGCGGTGTCGATGGGCAACCCGCACGCGGTTGTGGAAGTTGGCCGGGTCGATGCGGCGCCGGTGGAGCGGGTAGGTGCGTTGCTGCAACAGAATGCGGCGTTTCCCGAATCAGTCAATGTCGGGTTTGCACAGGTGGTGGACCCGGCGCATGTGCGGTTGCGTGTGTACGAACGCGGCGTTGGCGAAACGCTCGCCTGCGGCAGCGGTGCGTGCGCGGCCGCGGTGGTGCTGATGCATCGGGGCCGGGTCGAGCGCGATGTACGGGTGTCCTTGCCGGGTGGCGAATTGCGGATCCGCTGGGCCGGCGAGCAGGCGCAGGTGGTGATGTCCGGGCCGGCCGTGTTCGTCTTCGATGGAGAGTGGAACCAATGAGCGAGATCGACAAACTCGGCGCGCATGACGTCGCCAACTGGCTACGCCGCCATCCGACCTTCCTCAAGCAGTTCCCGGATCTGGCGGTGAGCCTGCTGGTGCCGCGCGATGACGGCCCCACTGCCTCCCTGGCCACGTACCAGCTGGAAGTGCTGCGCGACAAGAACCGCGAGTTGTCGCGGCGCCTGCACGAACTGGGCAGCAATGCGCAGGTCAACGAACGGCTGGCGGTGCGCACGCATCAACTGACGCTCGCGCTGATGCGCCAGGCCACCCCGGCCGACACGCTCAAGGCGATGGCCGCATCGTTGGCGGAAGATTTCAATGGCGAACTGGTGCGGCTGGTGTTGCTGCAACCGGTCGCCGGGCTGGAGGCAGACTGGTTGCAGGTGATGGCGGCCGATGACGCGCGCCTGGCGCCATTTCGCGATTGCCTCACCGATGGCGAGCCGATCTGCGGCCGCCTGCAAGCCGAAAAACATGCGCTGTTGTACGGCGCGCATGCAGGCGAGGTCCAATCCACCGCGTTGCTGCCGTTGCCGGGCATCGGCCTGATCGCAGTGGGCAGTAGCGACGCCAATCGGTTCTACCCGGGCATGGGTACGTTGTTCTTGCGCATGATGGGCGAGTCGCTGGTGGTGGCACTGCAGCGCTTCGATGCCTGAGGCGGCGCCGCCGGTTGCGGATGCGCGGGGTTCCTCGCCGACAGCGACGACCGGACCCGGCGCAGATGCAACGCTGTCTGCGGTAGAGCCCTTCCTGGCGCATCTGCAGATCGAACGGCAGGTCTCGGCACATACGCTGGATGCGTACCGGCGCGATCTTGCCGCGCTGATCGGTTGGGCAAGTGCACAGGGCAGCGAGGATGTCGCGCAGCTCGACAGCGCGCAGCTGCGGAAATTTGTCACTGCCGAACACCGGCGCGGGTTGTCGCCAAAGAGCCTGCAGCGTCGCCTGTCGGCTTGCCGCAGTTATTACGCGTGGTTGCTCAAGCATGGCCGCATCGCGACCAGCCCTGCGGCTGCGTTGCGCGCGCCCAAGGCGCCGCGCAAATTGCCGCAGGTGCTGGATGCCGATGAAGCGGTGCGGCTGGTGGAAGTGCCAACCGACGCGCCGCTGGGCCTGCGCGACCGCGCCTTGCTGGAATTGTTCTATTCCTCCGGGCTGCGTCTGAGCGAGCTGTGCGCCTTGCGCTGGCGCGATCTGGATCTGGACAGCGGCCTGGTCACGGTGCTTGGCAAAGGCGGCAAGCAACGCCTGGTACCGGTGGGGTCACATGCGGTGGCGGCCTTGCGCGCCTGGCAGCGCGACAGCGGCGGCAGCGCGCAGACGCATGTCTTCCCGGGGCGTGCGGGTGGTGCGATCTCGCAACGCGCGGTGCAGATCCGCATCAAGCAGCTGGCGGTGCGCCAGGGCATGTTCAAGCACGTGCATCCGCACATGCTGCGCCACAGTTTTGCCAGCCACATCCTGGAATCCTCCGGCGACCTGCGCGGTGTGCAGGAGTTGCTGGGGCATTCGGATATCGCCACCACGCAGATCTATACCCATCTGGATTTCCAGCATCTGGCCAAGGTCTACGACGCTGCGCATCCGCGGGCGAAGCGCAAGAAGGCGACGGAATGAGTGCGCGCCTCTGCGCGTGAGTGTGAGAGACGTCATCAGCCTGCCGGCCAGCTATTGTGATCGAGACGCTGGTGCTGGCCCGGTCCAGCATAGGTGCCGTTGATAGAGCCGATGCAGCTGTTAAAGCCAGTAGTTGGCAAAACAAGTACCGCTGGTAAAGCCACCACCGTTGATAACTCAGTCCAGCTAGCGGCCCAGTCCAGCTGATTGGGCCATCACAGCGGTAAAGCAGTGCTTGGATAGCTGGCAGCTCATGAAGTGTGCTCCGCTCTAGCCCCTCTCCCCTCGGGGAGAGGGGTTGGGGTGAGGGTCCCTGTGCAGACGCTGCTTGGCGTCTTGGGAAAGTTGGAGAACCTCAGAGTTCGCTGTGTCTGATACGCCCAGGGTTCCGTAGACACTCAAGACCCTCGTTGCGCGTAGCGCCGTTCAAACTCTACAGGTGACAGGTCGCCAGTTGAACCGTGGCGGCGGTTGGGGTTGTAGAACATCTCGATGTAGTCGAATACCTCGGCGCGAGCGGCGTCCTTGGTGGGATAGGTCAGCCGCCTGATCCGCTCGCGTTTGAGCAGGCCGAAGAAGCTCTCCACGGGTGCGTTGTCGTGGCAGTTGCCACGCCGACTCATGCTGCACACCAAGCCATGGGACGCCAGGAAACTGCGCCAGTCATCGCTGGTGTAGACAGACCCTTGGTCCGAATGAACCAAGCAACCAGCGTTGGGTTTGCGCCGCCACACCGCAGACAACACCGCCTGCACGACCAACTCGGTGTCGGCCCGATCGCGCATCGCCCAGCCGACGACCTGCCTGGAAAACAGATCGATCACAACAGCCAAATACATCCAGCCTTCATGCGTGCGGATGAAGGTGAAATCGCTCGCCCAGGCCGTGTCCGGCTCCGTCACGTCGAACTGTCGGTCAAGCAGGTTGGCCGCCGCCTTGCACTGCATTCCTCCATGGAAGCGCGGTTTGCGACCATAGCCCACCTGGGCACGCAGTCCCTCGGTGCGCATCAGCCGATGCACCCGATGACGACTACAACGCTCACCCAGATCGCGCAGATCCGTGGTGATCTTGCGATGCCCATAGACACTGCCGCTGGCCAGCCAGTGGTGCTTGATTAGTCCAAGCAAGCGATCATCTTCCTTGGCGCGCTCACTGTTGGGCGAGCACAACCAAGCGTAATAACCCGACCGGTTGACCCGCAATACCCGGCACATTGCACACACCCTGAATTCCCCGCAGTGGGCTTGCATGAAGGCGTACTTTGCCTTTACCCCTTGGCAAAGTACGCGGCGGCCTTTTTTAGGATGTCGCGCTCCTCGGTCACTCGACGCAACTCTGCCTTCAGCCGCCGAACCTCGGCGCTCTGGTCCACCTCGGCGCGATGCACCACGCCAGACTTGCCGAACGTGCGCAGCCAGGCGTACAGGCTGTGCGTCGTGACACCCAGCCGCTCGGCGACTTCTGCCACCTTGAACCCACGATCAGTCACTTGCCGGACCGCCTCGATCTTGAACTCATCCGTATACCGCTTGCTGCTCATAGACACCTCCGAATCGACCATTTTCCATGGCCTTGAGATGTCTAGGAAACCCTGGGCGTATCAGTCCCATTGAAGTTCAAATGCCGCGCGCAAGGCAACCGCGGTTAAACAGCGCGACGTTTCAATGATGGGTGCGAGAAGCGCAGCTGTTTTCGAGACATCTCTGCAAGTCGCCAATAGAGCGTGTTGACTCACTGGGCATGCAATCAATTGAAGCGGCCGTACCCTCACCCCAACCCCTCTCCCGACGGGAGAGGGGCTATACGGATGGCATGCGGTCACCTGCTTGGGTGGCGGTCGGTGCGCTCCGCCAGCGTGTGCGCACTTCGCGCCTGTCCATTCTCCAACTCCAACTCTATTCGCCCAATGGCCCAATGGCCCAATGGCCACCCGCTACTTGTTACCTGCACCACCGGCATCACTCTCTTCCTTCGTTGCATCCCGCTTGAACCCGGCAGGGGCGTCCCCACCTCTTTGGAAACCCCCGGAGGACCCATGGATCCCAGCCAGAACCCCAACGTCGTTCACGCCACCACCATCATTTCGGTCCGACGTGGCGGGCATGTCGCCGTCGCCGGCGATGGTCAGGTCACCCTCGGCCATACGGTCATGAAAGGCAACGCGCGCAAGGTGCGCCGGCTCGGCCGCGACGGCCAGGTACTGGCCGGTTTCGCCGGTGCAGCCGCCGATGCGTTCACCCTGTTTGAACTGTTCGAAGCCAAGCTGGACAAACACGGCCAACTGACCCGCGCCGCCGTGGAGCTGGCCAAGGATTGGCGCACCGAGCGCCGCCTGGGCAAGCTCGAAGCATTGCTGGCCGTGGCCGACAAGGAAACCTCGCTGATCATCAGCGGCACCGGCGATGTCATCGAGCCGGAAGACGGCATCATCGCGATCGGCTCCGGCGGCTCGTACGCACTGTCTGCCGCACGCGCGCTGCTGGCGCACACCGAGCTGGACGCCAAGACCATTGCCACCGAGGCGATCAACATCGCCGGCGATATTTGCATTTATACCAATCGCAATGTGGTGGTTGAAGAGCTGTGAATCGTGATTCGGCAGTCGGGATTCGGGATTCGGGATTTGCAACTGCATTCCTGGGTTCTGATAGCCACTCGGACACTTTGATCATTCCTATTCCGCTTTTACCAATCTCGAATCCCCAATGCCTAATATCGATACCGCCACCATGACTCCGCGCGAAATCGTGCAGGAGCTCGACCGCCATATCGTCGGCCAGCACGATGCCAAGCGTGCGGTGGCCATTGCGCTGCGCAATCGCTGGCGGCGCATGCAGTTGCCGGAAGAATTGCGCAACGAAGTGATGCCCAAGAACATCCTGATGATCGGCCCCACCGGCGTGGGCAAGACCGAGATCGCGCGGCGTCTGGCCACGCTGGCCAATGCGCCGTTCGTCAAGGTGGAAGCCACGCGTTTCACCGAAGTGGGCTACGTCGGCAAGGATGTGGAACAGATCATTCGCGACCTGGCCGATACCTCGGTCAAGTTGTACCGCGAGCAGGCCAAGGTGCGCGTGCGCAACCAGGCCGAAGAGCGCGCCGAAGATCGCATCCTGGATGCATTGTTGCCGCGACGCTCGGCCGGCATCGGCTTCGACCCGGAGGCGGCGCGTCATGAGCCGTCGGCGCAGGACAATGAAACCCGCATCAAGTTCCGCCGCATGTTGCGTAACGGCGAACTGGACGAGCGCGAGATCGAACTGGAAGTGGCGGTCAACGCCAGCATGGACATCATGACCCCGCCGGGCATGGAGGAAATGGGCCAGCAGCTACGGCAGATGTTCTCCAACCTGGGTGGCGGCAAGTCGCAGAAGCGCAAGCTCACCATCAAGGCCGCGCGCCCGCTGTTGATCGAGGAAGAAGCCGGCAAGCTGGTCAACGAAGACGACATCCGCACCGCGGCGATCGAGGCGTGCGAGCAGCACGGCATCGTGTTCATCGACGAGATCGACAAGGTGGCCAAACGTGGTGAAGCCGGTTCGTCCGGTGGCGATGTCAGCCGCGAGGGCGTGCAGCGCGATCTGCTGCCGCTGGTGGAAGGTTCCAACGTGTCCACCAAGTACGGCACGGTCAAGACCGACCACATCCTGTTCATTGCTTCGGGCGCGTTCCATCTGGCCAAGCCCAGCGATCTGATTCCGGAATTGCAGGGCCGCTTCCCGATCCGCGTGGAATTGACCGCGCTGACCAAGGCCGATTTCGTGCGCATCCTCACCGAGCCCAAGGCGGCGTTGATCAAACAGTACGAAGCCTTGCTGCAGACCGAAGGTGTGGCCTTGACCTTCGGCGCCGATGCGGTGGACCGCCTGGCCGAGATTGCCGCGCAGGTGAACGAGCGGCAGGAAAACATCGGTGCGCGGCGTCTGCATACGGTGCTGGAGCGCTTGCTCGATGTGCTGAGCTACGAGGCGCCCGACCGCGATGGCCAGAGCGTCACCGTGGATGCGGCCTACGTGGATGCGCAGTTGGGCGAGCTGGTCCAGGATCCGGATCTGAGCCGTTACATCTTGTGACCCTGTGCGGTCTGCTTGCGGTAACGCATGCAGACCGGCAGTTGTAAGAAGACCCGCCGTTGGCGGGTCTTTTTTTGCGGCGATCACGTCTTTAAAGCGCCACGCAAAGCCGCAGGAATCGCCCAAACGCGATCGCTGTGCCAGCGGCATCGCTCGCGCGTTTCACTGCGGCTCACCGCGCTCGCACATTAGATCCGCTCACGGCTGGCTTCAGCAGCGCCGCTCGCTGCCGTCAGTCGGCTCTCGCGGCGAAACAATCAGCGCAGGCTGTCTCTGTAGCGCCGGATCAGCAGTGCGCCCAGCTGCACATGCGCGTGCAGTGCGCGGTCGGCAGCCGCGGGCGGCAGGGTGTTCTCACCCTGGCGCGCGGTCTGCGCGGCCGCGTCGCTCTCTGTCAGGTCACTTGCTTCCAATGCCGGCAAGGCGTCTCTCGCCAGCGGCACATCCAGCGCCCGCCCGCCGTTCACTGCGGCCAGCTGCCGCATTGCCGGCGCCCGCTCCAACGCAAACGGCAGCGCCGCAGCGCCATTCGCTACCACCACATCCACTGCTGCCATCGACGCCTTCCCCCTGTGTGAAGCGCGAGCGTAGCGCTGGGCATGTCAACGCGCGTTGACAGGCCGGGGCAGGGCATTGGCGAACGTCACCTGCTGCGAAGATCCTGGCCGGCCAGACGTTTTTACACAGGAGTTGCTGGCCGCCTGGCGCATCCAGTTACGGCACAAACGCACCATGGCGCTGCAACGACAACCGCCAGCGCCACCACAGCACGGACTCAGTCTTCGCCAATATCCTCGTTCCACACATCCGGATTGGCGGCGATATAACCACCGAGCAGGTCCATGCACTCCTGGCTGTGCAGATCGATGACGTTGACACCATGCTCGCGCAGCCAGTCGATGCCGCCTTGGAAGGTGACCGATTCGCCCACCACCACAGTGCCGATATTGAACTGCCGCACCAGCCCGCTGCAGTACCAGCATGGCGCCAGCGTGGTGACCATGATGGTGTCCTGGTAGCGGCGTTGGCGACCAGCCTTGCGGAATGCATCGGTCTCGCCGTGCACGGAAGGGTCGTTTTCCTGCACGCGGCGGTTATGGCCGCAGCCAAGCAAACGTCCGTCGCTGTGGTACAGCGCGGCCCCGATCGGGATGCCGCCTTCGGCCAGACCCTGGCGGGCTTCGGCGATGGCGGTGTCGAGCAGCGCGCGGTAGTCGGGTGTGGTGATCATGCAAGCTCCTGAGTGGCTGCGTCGGCGCGACGCAGCATGTCGATATGCGGAATGCCGTCTTCGAGATACGGCGCAGAGGTGGGCGCAAAACCATGCGCGGCGTAGAGGTGTTGCAGGTGCGTTTGCGCACCCAGTTGCACGGCACGGCCGGGCCACTGGGCCTGCACCAGGCGCAGGCCTTCGCGCAACAAGACGTGGGCCAACCCATGGCCGCGGTGTGCGGCAGCGATGACGACGCGGCCGATGCTCGGTTCGGGATAGCTCAGCCCGGGCGGCAGCACGCGCAGGTACGCGGCCAGCGCACCGTCATCCGTGGTGCCGAGCAGGTGCAGCACCTCGGCGTGGGTGTCCTTGCCGTCCAGCTCCGGGTACGCGCAGTGCTGCTCGACCACGAACACATCGGTGCGCAGCCGCAGCACTGCGTAGAGCTGGGGCGTGTCCAGCTCGGCAAAGCGCAGTGCGCGCCAGTGCACAGGAAAGGGGGCCAAAACAGTCATCGCCGCATCATAACGGCTGCGTTGCTTACTCGGCGCGCTGGGCGGTGTCGATGGCCACCACCACCGACATGCCCGGACGCAGCCGCGCGGCCTGCGGCTGGCCGGGATCGACACTGATGCGCAGCGGAATGCGCTGGGCAATCTTGACGAAGTTGCCGGTGGCGTTGTCCGCGCGTAACACGCTGAACTCGGAGCCGGCCGCTGGCGAGATCTCCTGCACGCGGCCCTGCAGGCGCGCATTGGCCAGCGCATCCACGGTGAAGCTGGCGCGCTGGCCCACACGCACATTGGCCATTTGGGTTTCCTTGAAGTTGGCCACCACCCACAAGGTGTCCGGCACCAAGGCCATCAACTGCGTGCCGTTGGTGACATAGGCGCCCTGGCGCACGCCGAGCTGACCCAGCTGGCCGTCGCGCGGCGCGAGGATGCGCGTGTTGTCCAGGTTGATTTGTGCCAGCTGCACGGCTGCCTGCGCATTGGCTACCGCCGCTTCCAGCGCTGCACGATTGACGGTGACACTGCGCGCGTTCTCTTCGGCGGCCTGCACTGCGGCGCGCGCCTGAGCCACGCCGGCGTCGGCCTGTGCGCGCGCGGCAAATGCGGTGTCGCGGTCCTGCTCGGACACCAGTTTCTGGTTGGCCAGTTGCTGCGCGCGTGCATACGCCGAGCGCGTGCGATCGCGCTGGGCCTGGTTGCTGCTCAGGGTGGCGCGTTGCTCGGCGATGGTGGCCTCGGCGCTGTGGCGCTGCTGTTCCCAGTTGGCCAGGTTGGCCTGCGTGGTCTGCAGTTGCGCCTTGGCCTGTTCCAAATGCTGCGCATAGATGCGGTCGTCGATCTTTGCCAACAGCTGGCCGCGGCGCACATGCGCAAAATCCTGCACCGGCACCTGCGTGACATAGCCACTGACCTGTGGCGCGATCACCGTGACCTGGCCATGCACCATCGCGTTTTCGGTGCGCTCCACCGCGCTGGTGAACGGCGGCAGCCGCCACGCATACAGCACCAACGCCACGCCGATCAGCGCAAGCCCACCGAACCCGAGCACGCCATACAGACGGCGGCGACGGCGACGCCGTCTCTGTGCGGCGGTTGGAGCGGTGTCGGCAGGTGTATTCATGGGCGCGCAGTCGGAACAGAAGGAGAGGGGGCAACCGGCGGGCGCAGATAACGGCGCCACACCAGCACGGAGAGAATCCACAACCCGGTGGCAATGGCAATGCAGCCGATCAACAGGAACACATCGTTATAGGCCAGTACGTTGGCTTCGCGGGTGGCCACCGTGCCCAGTGCACGCACGCCTTGCGCCTGGCGCAGGGCCGGGTCGCCGATCGCGCGCCCGTACACGCTGGCATAGGCCTGCACGCGCGCGGCCACCTGTGGGTCGGTGAGCACCAGGTGCTCGACCAATTGGCTGGAGTGATATTTCTCGCGCACCACCTGCAGCGTGCCCAGCAGCGCGCTGCCGAGCAGGCCGCCCATGTTCTGCGCCATGCCGAACAACACGATGAAACTGATCAGGTTGCGCGGCTGGGTGACTACGCGGCCGATGCCGGCCACCATCGCCGGGCCCACGAAGAAGGTGCTGCCGAACGCCAGCAGAAACTGGCTGACATACATCTGTTCCGGCCGGGTCAGGCTGGTGGCGCGCGCATCCATGAAGCAGCCGATGCAGATCGCCGCCACCGCGATGATCAGGTGCTCTGCAATGCGCGCCGGATTGATCAGCAAGGCACTGGCCACCACGCCCACCACCGCGCCCAGCAACATCAGCGCGAACAAGGTCTGCAATTGGGTGTTCGCCAACCCCAGAGTCTGGAAGAAGCCGATCGCACCGGTGCTCTGTTCGGACAGCACCAGGCGGATCAGCAGGATTGCCAGGCCCAGGCGCAGCATGTCGGCACTGGCCAGCCAGCGCGTGTTGATCATCGGATTGCGGCGGTTGTGTTCGATCCATGCGGCCGCGCACAGCAGCACGATGGAGGCCGCCAGCACCACGCCCAGCCACGGCGTGCTGGTCCACCACAGCAGCCGGCCCAGCGAGAGCACCGCGGCCAATCCCGCCGCGCCGGCAGCGAACAGGCTGAAGGTGAGGAAGTCCAACGGCTCGAATACGCGGTACCGGTCGCTCGGCGGCAGCTTGAGCGCCAGCACGCAGGCCAGCGCAAACACCGCCAGGCCGAATTCGAACAGATACAGCCCCTGCCATTCGCCAAATTCCAGCAGGTCGGTGGAAAACACCCGCGCCAGTGGCAGTGCCAGCTGGGTGAGCCCCAGCCCGGTCACCACCGCCTTGAGCCGGTATTTGGCCGGGAACGCCTGGATCACGTAGTACAGCCCCAACGAGCTGAGCGCCGCGCCCACCAGCCCGTGGGCGGCCCGCACGGTGATGGCCGAACTCAGGCTGTGCACGAACAGGTGCGCGAAGGCAATCACCGCATACAGCGCCAGGAAGATCTCGGTGAACCGCCGCAGCCCGAACTGCTGGCGGAACTTCACCAGCAGCAGGTTGGCCGACATGTTGGTCATCACGTAGGCGGCCGGCAGCCAGGCCATTTCAGTGGCGTACGCCCCCAGCGTGCCTTGCAGATAGGGCAGGTTGGCAGTGACCAGCGCATTGCTCAGCCCACCGGTCAGCGCCACCACCACGCCGACCAGGCCGTACTGGATGCGTCGCCGGGTCGGGTGCAGCGGCGTGGAGGCCGACCCGGGCAGGGTGGGCTTCTCATGGGGCTGCCAGTCGCGCTGAACGTACTTGTCGCGCACCAAGTGCTCGCTGGGGCCGTCGCAGGAAGAGCCGCGATTGTGGTCCCGTTGCGGTCATGGTGGCGTCAGCAGTGCGATAATCCGCCCATGAGCGAATCTCCCTACACCTCCGGTACTACCCATTTCGGCTTCCGCGACGTCGCAGCAAAGGACAAGCAGAAGCTGGTCGGCGAAGTGTTCACCTCGGTCGCACGCAACTACGACCTGATGAACGATCTGATGAGCCTGGGCATCCACCGTGCGTGGAAGCGCTACTTCGTGGCCACCGCGCAGGTGAAGCCGGGCGACCGCGTGCTGGATCTGGCCGGCGGTACCGGCGATATCGCCGTGCTGCTCAAGGAGCGCGTGGGCAACGAAGGCGCGGTGGTGCTGGGCGACATCAACGCCGGGATGCTCTCGGTGGGCCGCGACCGCCTGACCAACCGCGGCCTGGTGGCCGGCTTCGATTACGTGCAATGCAATGCCGAAGCGCTGCCGTTCCCGGATCAGAGCTTCGACCTGGTGACCATCTCCTTCGGCCTGCGCAACGTCACCGACAAGGACGCCGCGCTGCGCGAGATGTACCGCGTGTTGAAGGTAGGTGGACAGGCACGCGTGCTCGAATTTTCCGAAGTCACCGCCGACTGGTTCAAGCCGATCTACGACTTCCATTCGTTCAAGATCCTGCCCAAGCTGGGCCAGCTGTTCGCGCGCGATGCCGACAGCTACCAGTACCTGGCCGAGAGCATCCGCAAGCACCCGCCGCAGGATTCGCTCAAGGGCATGATGGGCGAGGCAGGCTTTGCGCGGTGCCACTACAAGAATCTCACCGGCGGCATCGTGGCTATCCATTCCGGCTACAAGATCTGATGCACCGGCCGGCGCGTGCCAGCGCGCCGGTGTCGCTCCACTGCACTCCTCGCTGCATGCACGCTTGGGTTCGCTTGCGCGCGTGAATCGACGCATTTGCGCGCGCTGACCGACGGAATTTTGAGACATCCATCGCGTTGGCTCCACAAACCGTCGGCGACACTAGACGTTCTTTTTGCCGGAGACATGGATGCGCTTGTACGCCGGGCTGTCGCGCCTGTTTCCCCGCTCCTTCAGCGCCAAGCTGTTGGCGGTGACGTTCGTCGGCATCCATCTGCCTTTGTTGTTGCTGATCGCCTGGCTGGCCGCGCAAAGCGAGCTGGACGGGCGGCCGCTGTGGTCGGTGGTGATCGTGGCCTTGCTGGCCACGCTGGCCGGCACCGCATTGACGCTCTCGGCGCTGTATCGCTTGCTGGCGCCGCTGCGCATCGCCGCCGATGCGCTGGATGCGTACTACGCCGATCAACGCTTGCCCACGCTGCCCGAGCACGGCGATGACGAACTGGGCCGCCTGTTGCGCGGCATCAACCGCAGCCTGCGCGGCATCGACGCGGGCATGCGCGATCTCAAGCGGCACGCGCTGTTCGACCCGCTTACCGAAGCCCTGAATCGCCGCGGTTGCGAGCAGGCCATGCGCGATTCGGTGACCGCCGCGCAACGCGAAGGCTGGCCGTTCGTGCTGTTCGTGCTGGACATGGACAACCTCAAGCCGATCAACGACCGCTTCGGCCACCTGGCCGGCGACCGCGTGCTGGTGCGCCTGGTCGAATCGGCCTACGGCTGGCTGGGTGCGCAGGACTGGATCGGCCGCTGGGGCGGCGACGAATTCCTGATCGGCGTGCATGCCTCCGAAGACGAAGCCACGCTCAAGCTCAATCAGTGGCTGTCGATGCTGGAGCGCGAAGATGCCGAAGAGGCGCCGCTGCACGTGAGCGCCGGCAGTGCGGTGTGCGAGGTGGGGATCGACGCCACCGAGCTGTATCGGCGTGCGGATGCGGCGATGTACCGCGCCAAGTTCTCCGGTGGCCGGCGGCTGGTGCGCGATGGCCACGACGCCCCGCGCAGCCATCCGGTGGCGTGATCGGCCCACGGCAGCACGGGCAGCGGCCGGGCGAGGGCGCTAAAATGACCAATTCCTTTGCTGCGGTGCCTTCGATGCGCTTCCCGTTCCTGTCGCTGTCCCTGGCCGTGTCCATTGCATTGGCCGGCTGTTCCAACGAATCCACGCCGCCGGCGTCCACTGCCGCCGCCCCGGCCGCCACCGCCAAGGCTCCCGTGAAAGCAGACGCCCGCAACCACGACGAAAGCTCCTACGCCCAGCCGCAGCTGGTGGTCATCAAGGACCTGGCGCTGGATCTGAAGCTGGATTTCGACGCCAAGCAGATCGGCGGCACCGCCACCTACACGCTGGACTGGAAGGACAAGGCCGCCAAGCAACTGGTGCTGGACACGCGCGAGCTCAGCATTGCCCAGGTGCAGGCCGACGATGGCAAGGGCACGCTGTCGCCACTGCAGTTCGCGCTGGCGCCGGCCGACAAGACCTTCGGCAGCAAGCTCACCATCGAAACCCCCAACCAGCCGGCCAAGGTCGTCATCACCTACCACACCGCGCCCACCGCATCGGGCCTGCAGTGGTTGGAGCCGGCGATGACCGAAGGCAAGCAACTGCCTTTCATGTTCAGCCAGTCGCAGGCGATCCATGCGCGCAGCTGGGTGCCGCTGCAGGACACCCCGAGCGTGCGCTTCACCTATAGCGCGCATGTGACCTCGCGCCCGGACGTGATGGTGCTGATGAGCGCCGACAATGACCCCAAGGCCGCGCGCGACGGCGACTACAGCTTCAAGATGCCCGAGCCGATTCCCTCGTATCTGCTGGCGATCGCTGCCGGTGATGTGGTGTTCAAGCCGATCTCCGCGCGCTCGGGCGTGTGGGCCGAGCCGAGCATGGCCGACAAGGCTGCGAAGGAATTCGAAGACACCGAGAAGATGATCGGTGCCGCCGAGAAACTCTACGGCCCGTATCGCTGGGGCCGTTACGACATGCTGGTGCTGCCGCCGTCGTTCCCGTTCGGTGGCATGGAGAACCCGCGCCTGACCTTCGCCACGCCGACGGTGATCGTGGGCGACAAGTCGCTGGTGTCGCTGGTGGCGCACGAGCTGGCGCATAGCTGGTCGGGCAACCTGGTGACCAATGCGAGCTGGAAGGACATCTGGCTGAACGAAGGGTTCACCACCTACGTGCAGGGCCGCATCACCGAAGCGCTGTACGGCAACGAGATGGCCGAGATGGAGCGCGAGATCGACCAGGGTGATTTGCTGGCCGAAGTGAAGGGCATGGCGCCGGCCGACCAGGCCCTGGCGCTGCCGCCGCTGGCCGAGCGCGACCCGGATGAAGCGCTGAGCCAGGTGGCCTACGTCAAGGGCGCGTGGTTCCTGCAGTTCCTGGAACAGCGCTTCGGGCGCGAGGTGTTCGACCCGTTCCTGCGTGGCTGGTTCGACGATCATGCGTTCCAGAGCGCGACCACCGACCAGTTCGTCGACTATCTCAACAAGAACCTGCTGGCCAAGCATCCCAACACGGTGAGCGCGGCCGAAGTGGACGCCTGGTTGAAGCAGCCGGGCATCCCGGCCTTCGCCGCCAAGGCACGCTCGCGCAGCTTCTCGATCGTGGACACCGCACGTATCGCCTGGAGCGGTAGCGGCACGCTGCCCAACAAGCAGGTCACCGGCGAATGGGGCACGCAGGAGTGGGTGCATTTCCTCAGCGGCATGGGCGCGACTTTGAAGCCCGAACAACTCAAGCAGCTGGACGATGCCTACCACTTCACCGGCACGCCCAACGGCGAGATCGCCATGCGCTGGTATCCGTTGGCGATCCGCAGCGGCTACATCGATGCACGCCCGGCCGCGGGCGAGTTCATCGAACGCGTCGGCCGTCGCAAGCTGGTGCTGCCGATCTATGCCGAGCTGCTGAAGACCCCGGACGGCATCACCTTCGCCGAGCAGGCCTTCGAAAAGGCCAAGCCGAGCTACCACCCGATCACCACCGCGTCGGTGGCCGAGATGATCGCCAAGGCCAAGGCCGCGCCGCCAGCGCAGCCGTAATGGCCGGGGAGGGCGTTGCCTACGCCCTCCCGTTGTTTCATCGGTCTCGCGTGTGCGCAATCGCCCTTGTAGGAGCGCGCTAGCGCGCGATGAGGCGTTCCCGGTAAAGCCCATCGCGCACAAGTGCGCTCCTACGAGAGCGTGGGCCCTCTGCGCAGGCAACGCCGCATCCTCAAACGCTGCACGCTCCGTAGGAGCGCGCTCGCGCGCGATGCCGCGTTCCCGATAAAGCCCATCGCGCACAAGTGCGCTCCTACGAGAGCGTTGGCCCCTCTGCGCAGGCAATGCCGCACCCTCAAACGCTGCACGCTCCGTAGGAGCGCGCTCGCGCGCGATGAAGCATTCCCGGTGAAGCCCGATCGCGCACAAGTGCGCTCCTACGAGAGCGTGGGCTCCTCTGCGCACGCAACGCCGCATCCTCAAACGCTCCACGCCCCGTAGGAGCGCGCTTGTGCGCGATGAGGCGTTCCCGGTAAAGCCCGATCGCCCACAAGTGCGCTCCTATGGTGCTTGGTCGCCCCGTCTGATCGCGGGCGCTGCGGTCACCGCGATACGCCCATGCCCTTGATCAATTCCATCGGGGCAGGCTGGTATCGTTGCCATTGAATTTGCCCTGGAGTCGACGATGAAATATCTGTTGAGTGCGGCCCTGTGCGTCGCGGCGCTGAGTGGCTGCACCGATCGCGAGGCGCAACGCCAGGCGCAGGAAGCCGCGCAGGCGCAGGCCAAGGAACACGAGGCCGAGGCATTGGCCAAGCAGTACGACGCAGCGGTGCAGGCACAGAACTGGGACATGGCGCGCGCGCATGGCGCCGCCCTGCTGGAAGGCTACGCCGGCACGCCGGCCGCTACCCGCGTGGAGGCCGGCTATGCCGAGATCAAGGCCAAGGGCGAGCAGGCGCGCGAGCTGCGCCGCATGCAGGCGCTGTGGCAGTACTCGCAGGTGCCGGCCAAGGGCGGCACGCAGCGCTCGGCGATGATCGATGCCAAGCAGCGCGTGGATGTGGATGGCAGCGGCCCCAAGCCGGTGAGCCTGGTGTTTCGCGACCATCCGCAGTGGAAGCGCCACAGCTATCTCGTGCTGAAGGCCGGCGACTTCAATTGCTACCGCGGCTGCAAGGTGCAGGTGTCGGTGGACGGTGGCGCCGCGCGCCCGATGGCGGCACATCGCCCCGATACCGACGAGGCAATCGCCATGTTTATCGACGACGACAAGGCGCTGTGGAAACTGGTGCGCGGCGCCAAGCGCATCAGCATCGCGTTCCCGGTCAAGGCCGGCGGCACGCGCACCGCCGAGTTCGAGGTGGGCGGGCTGGATACCACCCAACTGCCGGGCTGGAAATAGCGCATGGATGGCACCGTTCCGGCAGGGGCTGCACCGGCCTTGCGCAGCTGCCGGCATTGGGTATTCGACATGGACGGCACGCTGACCGAGGCCGTGCACGACTTCGCGCTGATCCGCAAAGAACTGCAGATCCCGCCCGAGGCGGACATCCTGCATCACCTGGCCGCCTTGCCTGCGGCGCAGTCGCAGGCCAAGCACGCCTGGCTGCTGGAGCACGAGCGCGCGCTGGCCGAAGGCGCGCGTGCTGCGCCGGGCGCGGTGGCGCTGGTGCGTGCGCTGCAGGCAAGCGGCTGCCGGCTGGGCCTGCTGACGCGCAATGCCCGCACGCTGGCGCAGGTGACCTTGCAGGCGCTCGGGCTGGGCGATGCCTTTGCCTGGGACGACATCGTCGGCCGCGACGAGGCCGCACCCAAGCCCGCACCGGACGGATTGCAGTACTTCGCACGCCGCTGGGCGGTGGAAGGCAGCGCGCTGGTGATGGTGGGCGACCACTGCAATGACCTGGCCTGCGGCCGCGCGGTGGGTGCCTGCACCGTCCTGGTCAACACGCCGGGCGACCCGTGGCCCGGCCTGGCCGATTGGCGCTTGCGCGACTGCGCGCAGCTGCTGGCGCAGTGGCAGGGTTAGCCTCCCGTCTTGCTGGTCAGGCGCGGTAGCTGATGCTGATTCGACGCCTGGACGTCCCGGGCTTCGCTGACTAATTCCTAGGGCGACTTTCGGCAAAGAGCTCGTTAGAGATAGATCGTTGCAGTGGCTTCGCCGGCCGGGTCCGGCAGCCGCACGCCCGGGCGATGGCGCAGGAACTGCAGGCCGGGTCGGCGAACAGGCGGCGAAGGTCGTCGATCGACACACTGGCCGGCAATGCGCAGGCGTCGGTCGGCAACGCACCGGCCACCCATGTCGCCAGCGGTTGGCGTTGTCCGGCCAGGCTGTCCGTGATGCATCTAGGGCGAAGCCCGCCTCGCCGCTTCGCCGCCGCACCGCTGGCATCGATGCAGCTGTCCGGCGAGGAGGCGCACCTGGCCGCCGTTTGGGCGATTGGCTGCTGGACATCGGCTTCGCGCCTGGATGTGATCCCGCGCCCGAATGGCATGCGCACACCGTGGAGTGCTTCCCAATCGTGCTACTCGGCGAAATCAGCGACTGGAGGAGATGGCGGAAATGGCCGGCACCACGCCCCGCCATAACGGCCATCCGCAAGCCTCCTATATCGAACTGCTCCATCCGTGTCACAGCACGCACGGCGCAAACTGTGCCATATCCGTGACACCTCCGATGGACAAGCCCGCGTCACCAACGTGAAAGCCGCGTCAGCGCGACGTGGTGCAGCGCACCAGTGCACTGGCATGGGCTTTGCTCTATCTCCCTCGACGTTTCCGACGTCTGCGATGCGATCGGCCGCTGTCACGCCGGCGCCTCGGGATGCTTCAACCAGCGGGTTGTTCAATCGAGAGGGGTAGACGCAATGCACCAATCTTCCTGTCGCAGCGCGCGTGGCGGCGTGTTGCTCATGCTTGCACTGAGCGCTGTGCTGGCCGGCTGCAAGAAAGACACGCCGGCCGAACCTGCCGCTCCTGCGCAAACGGCGGCACCTGCCGCAGCGGCGCCGGCGGCCGCAGTGGTCGATACCGATGGCGAATTCACCACCAACGCCAGCAACCCGGATAACTGGGGCGGTGTCGGTCGCGACTTCGCCTTGACCCGCCACAGCCCGTTGGCGGAGATCAATCGCGACAACGTCAAGAACCTCAAGATGTCGTGGGAAATGAAGACCGACGCCACGCGCGGCCACGAAGGCCAACCGCTGGTGATCGGCAGCATCATGTACATGGTCAGCGCGTATCCCAACAACGTGTACGCGATCGATCTGGCATCGCAGGACGACGGCGGCAAGGTGTTGTGGAAATACACCCCGCAGCAGGACGAACGCTCGGTGGCAGTGGCGTGCTGCGACACGGTCAACCGCGGCGCATCGTATGCCGATGGCAAGCTGGTGTTCGGCAGCCTGAGTGGCGATGTGATCGCGCTCGATGCCAAGACCGGCAAGGAAGTGTGGAAGCAGAAACTTGGCCACCCCGACAAGGGCGAAACCATCACCATGGCGCCGATCATTGCCGACGGCAAAGTGATCGCCGGCATCAGCGGCAACGAGTTCGGCGTGCTTGGGCGCGTGGCCGCCTACAACCTGGCCGATGGTAAGCAGGCGTGGTCCTGCGATGCGGCCGGCACCGACAAATCCATCTGCCTGGGCGCCGATTTCAACAAGGCCAACCCGCAACATGGGCAGCTCGGCGACCTGGGCGTGAAGACCTTTCCCAACGACGAATGGAAGCGCGGCGGCGGTGCGGCCTGGGGCTGGTACAGCTACGACCCGAAGCTGAAGTTGCTCTACTACGGCACCGGCAACCCGGGGCTGTGGAGCCCGTCGTACCGCTGCGGCAAGACCTCGCATGAGGAATGCAACAACGGCGAGCATGACAACAAGTGGTCGATGACCTTGTTCGCCCGCAAGATCGACACCGGCGAAGCGGTGTGGGGCTACCAGAAAACCCCGTTCGACCAGTGGGATTACGACGGTATCAACGAGCCGATCCTGGTCGACCTGACCATCGACGGCAAGGAAGTTCCCTCGGTGGTGCAGTTCGATCGCAACGGCTTTGCCTACGTGCTCGATCGCCGCGATGGCACGCTGCTGCGCGCGCACAAGTTCGTGCCGGCCAACTGGGCCGAACGCATCGACATGAAGACCGGCCGCCCGGTGAAGGTGGCTGCGCATTCGCCACTGGAACGCGGCAAGAAAGTGCAGGCGTTCCCGTCGGCAATGGGCGGCAAGGACCAGCAGCCGTGCTCGGTGGATCCGGCCAATTCGGCGGTGTTCTTCTGCGGCACCAACAACTGGCACATGGAGCTTGAGCCGCAGGAACGCGGCAACACCATGATGGGCCTGCCGTATGTGTTCGCCAACGTGATGATGAAGCCCAACGAGCCCGGCGCACTGGGCATTGTCAAGGCGTTCGACGTGGTGGAAGGCAAGTCCAAGTGGGAGATCAAGGAGAAGTTCCCGGTGTGGAGCGGCACCCTGGTCACCGATGGCGGGCTGGTGTTCTACGGCACGCTGGACGGCTGGTTCCGCGCAGTGGACAAGGACACCGGCAAGAAGCTGTGGGAGATGAAGTTGCCCTCTGATACGCCCAGGGTTTCCTAGACATCTCAAGGCCATGGAAAATGGTCGATTCGGAGGTGTCTATGAGCAGCAAGCGATATACGGATGAGTTCAAGATCGAGGCGGTCCGGCAAGTGACTGATCGTGGGTTCAAGGTGGCAGAAGTCGCCGAGCGGCTGGGTGTCACCACGCACAGCCTGTACGCCTGGCTGCGCACGTTCGGCAAGTCTGGCGTGGTGCATCGCGCCGAGGTGGACCAGAGCGCCGAGGTTCGGCGGCTGAAGGCAGAGTTGCGTCGAGTGACCGAGGAGCGCGACATCCTAAAAAAGGCCGCCGCGTACTTTGCCAAGGGGTAAAGGCAAAGTACGCCTTCATGCAAGCCCACTGCGAGGAATTCAGGGTGTGTGCAATGTGCCGGGTATTGCGGGTCAACCGGTCGGGTTATTACGCCTGGTTGTGCTCGCCCAACAGTGAGCGCGCCAAGGAAGATGATCGCTTGCTTGGACTAATCAAGCACCACTGGCTGGCCAGCGGCAGTGTCTATGGGCATCGCAAGATCACCACGGATCTGCGCGATCTGGGTGAGCGTTGTAGTCGTCATCGGGTGCATCGGCTGATGCGCACCGAGGGACTGCGTGCCCAGGTGGGCTATGGTCGCAAACCGCGCTTCCATGGAGGAATGCAGTGCAAGGCGGCGGCCAACCTGCTTGACCGACAGTTCGACGTGACGGAGCCGGACACGGCCTGGGCGAGCGATTTCACCTTCATCCGCACGCATGAAGGCTGGATGTATTTGGCTGTTGTGATCGATCTGTTTTCCAGGCAGGTCGTCGGCTGGGCGATGCGCGATCGGGCCGACACCGAGTTGGTCGTGCAGGCGGTGTTGTCTGCGGTGTGGCGGCGCAAACCCAACGCTGGTTGCTTGGTTCATTCGGACCAAGGGTCTGTCTACACCAGCGATGACTGGCGCAGTTTCCTGGCGTCCCATGGCTTGGTGTGCAGCATGAGTCGGCGTGGCAACTGCCACGACAACGCACCCGTGGAGAGCTTCTTCGGCCTGCTCAAACGCGAGCGGATCAGGCGGCTGACCTATCCCACCAAGGACGCCGCTCGCGCCGAGGTATTCGACTACATCGAGATGTTCTACAACCCCAACCGCCGCCACGGTTCAACTGGCGACCTGTCACCTGTAGAGTTTGAACGGCGCTACGCGCAACGAGGGTCTTGAGTGTCTACGGAACCCTGGGCGTATCACTCCGGCATCATCGGCAACCCGATCGCCTACAAGGCCAATGGCCACCAGTACGTGGCGGTGTTCTCCGGCATCGGCGGCTGGATTGGGTTGCCGGTGGCGGCAGGTCTGGATCCGGCGGATCCGTACGGCGCGCTGGGTGCTGCCGGGCTGGCGTTTGGCGCCGGTTTCGACAAGATCCCGCTCGGCGGCATGGTGCATACCTTCCGCATCGATGGTGCAGGCAAGACCGTGACCGCCAGTGCGACCGCCACGGCGGCCGCAGGTGGCGGCACCGCCAACGCAGCAGCGAAGACCGCACGATGACGCATCTGCAAGGCGTTCGGCACGCACACCGGCAGGTCACTGCCGGCGTGCGTGGCCTCACCCGGCACCTGTGCATGGTGCTGGTGGGGTGCAGCCTCGGACTCGTCGCCGCAGGTTGCACACGCGAGCCGTCCTCACCGACGGCTCGCGCTTCTCATTCCGATGCTGCGCCGGCCACGCCCACTGCGTCGCCGGCGCCAGCGTCCACGCCTCCACCCGCCGCCGATCCGTCGGTGCTGCGCGTATGCGCGGACCCCGGCAACATGCCGCTGTCCAACAAGGCTGGCGAAGGCTTCCAGAACAAGATTGCGCAGGTCGTGGCCGAGGCCATGGGCCGCCGGCTGGAATACGAATGGCGCACCTATTACCAGCGCGGTCTGGCACGCAGCACCATCAATGCCGGCCGCTGCGATGTGTTGATGGACCTCAACAGCGATTTCGAAATGGGCCTGACCACACGGCCGCTGTATCGCTCGCCCTATGTGCTGGTCACGCGCAAGGGCCTGGACCTGGTACCCACCTCGCTCGACGACCCGGCCCTGAAAAAACTGCGGCTGGGCGTGTTCCAGAGTTCGCCTGCCCGTCAGGCCTTGTACGAACATGGCGTGTCGGGCGAGGTGAAATACCTGTTCTACGACTCGGCCACCGCGCCGGAAGAGCATCCCGGCAAACTGGTCGAGCGCGTTGCCGCCGGTGAGCTGGATGCGGCCGAATCCTGGGGCCCGGTGGCTGGGTACTACGCCGCACGCAACAACCTTGGCGTGGTGCCGCTCAACACCATCGACGATGCGGTGCTGGAGTATTCGATGGCCTGGGCCGTGGCGCGCAAGAACGCGGCACTGCGCGATGCGCTGAACACCGCCCTGCAGCAGAGCGCCGCCAAGATCGATGAAATTCTGCGCAGCTATCACGTGCCGCTGGTGCGGTGTGCGGACTGCATTGTGGCCGGCGATCTGGCATCGCATGGGCCGTATGTCACACCCGCGTCCGCACCGAAAAGCACCAATGCCGCGACGTCCTCGCAGGAGCTGGCCCAACTGCAGCTGCGCATCGCCGATGGCGCAGATCCGAACCAGGAACTGGCCCACGCGCTGGATGCCGGTGATGCGCTGCGTGCAGCGTGGTTGCTACGCCATGGCGCCGATGCCAACCAGCCCAACCTGCTGGGCGAGCCACCGTTGCACCAGGCCATCCGCAATCAGGAACCGGACCTGGTTGGCCTGCTGATCGACGCCGGCGCACGCCTTGACGCGCGTGATGGCAACGGCTGGACGGCCTTGATGAAGGCCGCCTGGGGCAACGATGCGGACAGCGTGCAACGGCTGCTCGCCCGCCGCGCGCCACTGGACACCGTGTCCAGCGATGGCTGGAACGCGCTGGAGCTGGCGGTGTCGTACGCCGACGTCGGTGTCGTTGAGGCGTTGCTGAAAGCCGGCGCCAAGGCACGTGGCGCCAACCGCACCGGGTTTACGCCGGTGATGTTTGCAGTACCGCGCGAGGACCCGGCCATTCTGGATGCATTGCTGAAGCACGGCGCCGATGTACGTGGCGCCAACCAGGCCGGCGTCACCGCCTTGATGCTGGCGGCTGCCTCCGGCCGCGAAGCGACGGCCAAGCGCTTGCTGGCCGCCGGCGCCGACCCGGCTGCGCGCAATCGCGACGGTAAGACCGCTGCGACCTTGGCGCAGGAGCGCGGCGATGCGGCATTGGCCGCGCTGCTGGCACCTGGCAAGCGCAGCACCACCCAATAAGTGCGTCATCCACCGCGTGCAAGGGGTGCGCGGTGTTCCCTCCGATTGTCAGAAAGGTTCGTTCATGCGCAAGGTTACTGCCCGTCGTTTCGATCGTTCCCTGCGCGCACCGCTGTGCGCGTTGTTGGTCAGTGTGCTGCTGGCCGCCTGCGGCAAGGACGCACCGCCAGCACCCGCCGCCGACACGCCGCCTGCGGCCGGCACACCGGCGCCGGCTGCCGATGCCGCAGCGCCCGCACCGGGCACGCCGGCCGCTGCACCAGCCGCCGGGCCTGCGCCGGACCCGGCTACGCCGCCCGCGCCGCCCGCCGCGGTGCTGCCGATCCCGAAGGGGCCCGAGGTCAAGGTCACGCCCGAGCTCATCGCCGAAGGCAAGAAGATATATTTCTCCGCCGGCTGCAACGCCTGCCATGGCGGCACCGGCGGCGGTGGCATGTGCCCGCCGCTGACCAACGACATCTGGGTGTACGGCAGCGATGACGACACCTTGCGTGCACTGATCAGCGAGGGCACCGCGGCGATGATCACCCACGGCAAGACCCGCATCGGCCATGAAAAGGTGGTGGGGCAGATGCCGCCGTTCGCACCGGTGCTCAAGCCGGGTGATACCGAAAAACTGCTGGCCTTCATCCACTCCATCAACAAGACCGCGGGCAAGGCGCAATGACGGCAGCGGCCGCGCGGCAACGTTGGAGGATCACCGCAGGCGTGTTGTGCGCGCTGCTGGCGTTGGCAGGTTGCCAACGCGACAGCGCAGCGCCCGCGGCCACGCCTGCCGCTGCCGCCAGCACCAGCGCGCCGCCCAAGGCGACTGCGCCGGTGCTGGCCTTCGTGCCCAACCAGCGCAGCGGCACGGTGTCGGTGATCGACACCGCCAGCGATACGGTGGTGCGCACGCTCAGTGCGCAAGGGGCGCTCGGCAAACGGCTGCAGCAGGTATTGCCCGGCCCGCAAGGACAGCTGTATCTGATCGATGCCGAGCACCACCGCCTGATCGAACTGGATACCACGCAGGACCGTGTGCTGCGCAGCGTGGAGATCGGCGAGAACGCCGAGGGCATCGCGCTGTCGCCGGACGGCACGCAATTCGCCATCTGCGTGGAAGGCCAGAACCAGGTGATGCTGATCGATGTCGGCCAGTTCAAGGTGCAGCAGGTGATCGCCACGCGCGGCCAGGCGCCGGAGCACTGCGCCTACACGCCGGACGGGAAGTGGGTGCTCACCAGCAATGAGGGCTCCAACGACATGGACATGATCGACCTCGCCACGCACAGTTCGCGCGGCGTGGTCGCCACCAGTGGCCATCCGCGTGGCATGGCCTTCGCGCCCGATGGCCACAGCGTGTACATCGCGCAGGAAACCGCCAACGTGGTGGATGTGATCGACCTGCAGACACGCACGCGCCGGGCCAGCATTCCGGCCGGCGTGCGCACCGCCGGGGTGACCTTGTCGGCCGATGGCACGCGGCTGTATGCCTCCAATGGCGGCGCTGGCAGCGTGAGTGTGCTCGACACCCGCACCGGTGCCGGCATCGCCGAAATCCCGGTCGGCCTGCGCCCGTGGAATCCGGCGCTGACCCCGGCCGGTGACAAGCTGTACGTGGCCAACGGGCGCTCCAACTCGGTGAGCGTGATCGACACCGCCACGTTGCGTGAGATCAAACAGATCCCTGTCGGCGAATTGCCGTGGGGCGTGGTGATCGCGCGCTGAGCGGCAGCATGCCGATGCGCGCCCGGGAGGCTGGATGAAGACACGCGCCGCGGTGGCCTGGGGCCCGCACCAGCCGCTGAGCATCGAAGAAGTGGACCTGCAGCCGCCACGTCCGGGCGAGGTGCTGGTGCGCCTGGTGGCCACCGGCATCTGCCACGGCGATGCGCATGCGTTGGCGCATGCGCCGGCCAGTAGTTTTCCGGCGATCCTGGGCCAGGAAGGCAGCGGGGTTGTCGAGGAAGTGGGTATCGGCGTGACCAGCGTGCGCGTGGGCGACCACGTGATTCCGCTGGACATGCCCGAATGCGGCGTCTGCAAGTTCTGCCGCTCCGGCCGCACCAATCTGTGCCAGGCGATTCGCAGCAGCCAGGAGCGTGGGCTGATGCCCGATGGCAGCAGCCGCTTCTCGCTGGATGGGCGGCCGATCCTGCATCACATGGGTACCAGCACGTTTTCCGAATACACGGTGCTGCCGGAGATCGCGGTGGCGCGGATCCATCCGGATGCGCCGCTGGATCAGGTCTGCCTGCTCGGCTGCACGGTCACCACCGGCGTGGGCGCGGTGCTCAACAGCATCCACGTGCGCCCTGGCGATTGCGTGGCGGTATTCGGCCTGGGCGGCATCGGTTTGTCGGTGATCCAGGGCGCGGTGCTGGCGCAGGCCGGGCGCATCATCGTGGTGGATATCGCCCCAGGAAAATTCGCCTTGGCACGCGCGCTGGGCGCCACCGACTGCCTGGACCCACGCGACTACGGCGCGCCGATCCAGCAGGTGATCGTGGACCTCACCGACGGCGGCGCCGACCACAGTTTCGAATGCATCGGCGATGTCGGTGCAATGCGCGCGGCGCTGGAGTGCTGCCACAAGGGCTGGGGCGAGAGCGTCATCCTCGGCGTCGCCGATGGCGCGCAGGAAATCAGCACGCGGCCCTTCCAACTGGTCACCGGGCGGGTGTGGCGCGGCAGCGCCTTTGGCGGGGTCAAGGGCCGCAGCGAACTGCCCGGTTATGTGGAGCGGTATCTGCGCGGCGATCTGCAGCTTGCACCGCTGATCACGCGCACGCTGGCATTGGACGACATCAATCAGGCGCTGGCGGATCTGCGTGCGGCGCGCGGCATCAAATCGATCGTGCTTTATTGAGGAGACCAGCATGGCAGCAGGCAAGCGCAGGGCAGCGGGAGTGCAGCGGAAGACGTTGGCGGGTGCATGCGCGATGGCGCTGCTGGCGGGGCCGGCGATGGGCATCGCGGCCGAGGCGCCGCAGGTGACCTGGCTGGATCGCATCGAAGTGACCGCCACACCGATCCCCGGCACCACCATCGATGCCGCGCAGCTGCCCTACATGGTGCAATCGGCCAACCGCGCCGAGCTCTCGCGCGGGCGCAGCAACAACCTGGGCGATCTGCTGCAGCGGCGTTTTGTCGGCGTGGATGGCAATGACGTGCAGGGCAGTGCATTCCAGAACGATCTCACCTTCCACGGCTTCCGCGCCTCCGCGTTGCCGGGTGCCTCGCAGGGCGTGTCGGTGTATCTGGATGGCGTGCGCTTCAATGAACCCTTCGCCGACATCGTCAGCTGGGACATGCTGCCCGAAGCGGCGATCAACGCAGTCACGCTGATGCCCGGTTCCAATCCGTTGTTTGGCCCCAACACGCTCGGTGGTGCGGTGGTGCTCACTACCGCCTCGGGGCTGACCGCGCCCGGCGCACAAGGCGAGCTCAGCATCGGCAGCGGCGCGCGCAAGCGCCTGGATGCCAGCTACGGCATTGCCGGCAACGACGGCTGGCATGGGTTTGTGGCGGTCACCGGCTTCGATGAAAACGGCTGGCGCGATGCGTCCGAAGGCCGGCTGGGAACGGTGTTCGGCAAGGTCGGCAAGCAGGGCGAGCAGACCGACTGGAGCCTGTCGGTGCTGCATGGGCGCAGCCGCCTGATCGGCAACGGCTTGCTGCCGGACACAAGCTACACCGACGACGGCAGCAGGCCGGGCCTGTACCGTGCCGACCGCCGCGCGGTCTACACCTCGCCCGACCTCACCCGCAACCGCAATACCTTGTTCACCGCGCAGCTGGATCACCGCTCCGATGCGGACACCGCGCTGCATGCATTGGCCTACTCGCGCGTGGGCCGGCGTGACACCGTCAATGGCGACATCGGCGAAGACTACGAGGAGTTCGTCGAAGAGTGCGCCTCCGGCTATGCCGCAGATGGCACTGCGCTGGATGCCGATTGCGACGTCGCTCGCGCCGATGCCGATACCTTGCCCACCGGCGCGCTCAATACCACCCAGATGCGCCAGGAAGCGCAGGGCGTGGCGGTGAATGTGAGCAAGCAATGGGGCGCCCATGCGCTCAGCACCGGCGCCACCTTCGATCGCGGCCATGTGCGTTACCAGCAATTCGCCCGCGAGGGCTGGGTGCAGCCAGACCGCTCGGTTGCCGCCGATCCGGATGCCGAACGCGCGTTCTTCTCCGGCGTACGCGGCAGCACCAAGACGCTGGGCGTGTTCGTTGCCGACACCTGGGCGCTGGATGCGGCCACCCATCTCACCGCCGCGGTGCGCTGGAATCACGTCACCGTGGACAACATTCTTTCCACCGCCGAGGACGGCGACCGCCCGCGCGAGCGCTTCGTGTATGCCAAGGCCAATCCATCGCTGGGCCTCACCCATCGGTTGCATGAGGGGCTCACTGTGTATGGCTCGGTCGCGCAGAACAGCCGCGCACCCACCGCCATCGAGCTGGGTTGCGCCGACCCCACCCAACCGTGCCGGCTGCCGACCGGGCTGCAGGCCGACCCGCGGCTGGAGCAGATCATCTCGCGCACCTACGAGCTGGGTGCGCGCTGGGCGCCTTCGCAAGACAGCGACGTCACCTTGTCGGTGTACCGTGCCGACAACCGCGACGACATCCTGTTCCTGCGCGCACCAGACACCCAACTGGGTTATTTCGACAACGTGGGGCGCACCCGCTACCAGGGCGCCGATGCGGCAATGCGGTTTCAGGCGGGCGCCTGGCAATGGTCGGCGGGCTACAGCTATCTGGATGCGACCTACCGCAGCGACGGTGAGCTGCTCTCCGGCGAACGCGTGATCACCTTGCGCCCGGGGCTGCGCATTGCCGCACTGCCGCGGCATAACCTCAAGCTCGGGGTCGAATGGCAGGGCGATGCACTGACGCTGGGTGCGGGGTTACGCGCGGTGTCGGGGCGCGTGGCCAGCGGCAACGAAGACGGCCAGGTCGATAACGCTGAAGACGGCGAGCCCGCACCCGAACGTATCGACATCGGCACCGCCGGTTATGCCTTGGTGGATCTGCAGGCGCGCTGGCAACTCAGCGAACGACTCTCGCTGTTCGCGCGGATCGACAATGTGTTTGACCGCCAGTACGCCACGTATGCCGCAGTAGCCGAAGACGTGTTCCCAGATGGCGAACTGGCGCGCCCGCAGGACGCGCCGGTAGAAACCGGGCCGGCCCGGTTTCTCGCACCCGGTGTGCCGCGGCAGTATCTGATCGGGGTGCGTTGGGCGTTATGAGTTTGGGGCGGGGATTCGGTATCGGAGATTAGAGATTCGTAAGGCGTCAGCACCAGCCGCGCTCGGCGGTCTCTGGAGGGCCGCGTGTCGCGCTGATCGGCAGTGCGGTGCCCTCACCGCTCGCGGGACACGCCGTGAACCCGTCCCTGGGGGCTCGGTGGCGGCATCCGTGCCGCCACACGGTCCCGCAAGCGGCGAGGACACCGCACCTTGGAGTTGGTCGGTTGTTTTCTTGAAATCTTGTCCTTTGCTCGGCTTTCATTGAGAAAATGATCGGACGCGCGGTTATCTAAGAACCTGTTCACGATCTTCTGAGTAATAGTGCCAAGAAGGCCAAATGGATGAACTGCAGGCTGGTGTTGAGTTTGCGCTCGCAGTTCTTCCATAGCCTTCGGTTCTTCTCCAGCCAAGCAAAACTACGCTCGACGATCCATCGCTTGGGCATGACCTTGAAGGTGTGCAGTTCGCTGCGCTTGGCAATCTGCACCGTGAGCTGTTCGCCTAAAATCTCTCGCACGCCGTCGGCAAACCGTACTCCGGTGTAACCGCTGTCGCACAGTAAGGTTTGTACATGCGTCAACTTTGACTGGCAGCGCTCCAACGCTTGCAGCGCACCTTTGCGGTCGGTCACCTCCGCCGTCGTCACCGCGATTGCATGGGGCAATCCCTGAGTATCAACAGCGATATGCCGCTTGATGCCCGACACCTTCTTGCCCGTGTCATATCCCTTTTGCCCTGCTGTGTCCGTGTTCTTTACGCTCTGCGCGTCCACGATCAAGAACCTGGTGCAAGCGTTGCGCTCCTGTCTGGCGCGGGCCACGCCAACCTGATTTTTTAAGTGCCTGCTCCAGCAGGCTCACTCCCTCATCGTCGCACTCGCTCCACTTGGCAAAGTACGAGTGCACGGTTCGCCACTTCGGAAAGTCGCTGGGTAGCGCTCGCCATTGGCAACCGGTTCGCAGCACGTACAACACTGCGCACCACACCTCATACATATCCACACGGCGTGGCTTGGTGCGCTTACGCGCTTGTTCCAGAATCGGCAGCACGTGTTCGAACTGCTCCCGGCTCATGTCACTCGGATAGGTCTTTTGGCGCATCCGCATAGTCTGCACTGATCAGGAAAGATCGTGAACAGGTTCTAAGCAACCCACGTCAAGCATTGCTTGCACCATGCACACCGACCATCTCCACTGGTCCTTGCCCGCTCACCGTCGCGGGACCTTACGCGGCATGGATGCCGCGTAAGAGCTTACAAGGACGTACTTGCAGCGTGTCCCGCGATGGTGGGCGGGCAAGGGCCCTGCAGCTAAGCCCAGAGCACCCGCTCCGCAATCGCGACATGCGCGCATGACAAACGCCGCACACGGCCACAGCACCACCCGTCTGATGGCCAAGAAATAATTGTGTTGATCGCTCTAAATGTCAGCGCAAAGCCACTGCCTTGGCTTTGACGAATCCCCAATCCCCAATCACCAATCCCCGCCGCTCAGTCACCCCGTTTCCAACCCATGCTTGCGCAGCTTGCGATACAGCGTATTGCGGCTGATGCCCAGCGCGTCAGCGGTGCGGCTGACATTCCAACGGTGTCGTTCGAGCTGCTGCTGCAGGACCAGGCGCTCGGCCTGGTCCAGCGCCACGCGCCCGGGCATGTCGTCGGCGGCCACGGCGCGGCCATCGACCAGGCACGGCGCACTGCCGGCATCGACGATTTCCTGCGGCAGGTTGGGCAGGCGAATCACCGCATCGCTGCACAGCACCGCGGCGGTGCGCAGCACGTTGCGCAGCTGGCGCAGATTGCCGGGCCACGCGTAGCTGAGCAGTTTGTGCATGGCCTCTTCGCTGATGCGGACACCGCGCTCGTTGTTCTCTTCGCGCAGCAGGGTGCGGATCAACTCGGCCTTGTCGCTGCGCTCGCGCAAGGGCGGCAGATGCAGCACCACGCCGTTGAGTCGGTAATACAGGTCTTCGCGAAACTCGCCCGCGGAGACGCGCTGGGCCAGGTCTCGGTGGCTGGCGCTGATCACGTGCAACTCCAGCGGCACCGCACGCTCGCTGCCGAGTGGGGTAACGCATTGTTCTTCCAGCACACGCAGCAGGCGGCTTTGCAACGGCAGCGGCATGTCGCCGATTTCATCCAGAAACAAGGTGCCGCCGCTGGCCTGCAGCAACTTGCCGTGGCGGCCTTCGCGCGCGGCGTCGGTAAATGCGCCGCGCGCATAGCCGAACAATTCGCTTTCGATCAGCGCCTCGGGAATGGCCGCGCAGTTGATCGCCACAAACGCGCCGCTTGCCCAGGGCGAACCGCGGTGCACGGCCTTGGCAAACTCCTCCTTGCCGGTGCCGGTGTCGCCGCGCAGCAGGATGGAGACGCGGTGCGCCGCCAGTTTCAGCGCATTGGCCAGGTTGTGGCGCATGCGCGGATCCGAACCGACATGCTCGCCAGGATTCAATTCGGTTTCCGTGGCCGGCTGTGCCGGCCCGCCCACTGCCGGCAGCGCCGGGCGCGCACGCGGCGGCCGCACCAGCGCATAGAAGCGGCGGCCGTGGCAGGCGCAACGGATCGACCACAAGGTGCCGGCATCGCTGCCGGCGCGGTGCTCGATGGTGTCGAAGTCCAGCTGCATCACCTGCGAGATGTCGCGGCCCACCAGCTGGCTGCGGTCCAGCTTGCCCAGCTGCTCCAGCACCGCCTCGTTCACGGCCAGCACGCGGCCATCGGCACCGATGGCGATCAGTGCTTCATGCAGCAGGCCGGCGAACTCCGGGCGGCTGTGGAAGCGCAGGATGAAGGCGTGACCGAACTGGTTGAGGAAGTGCGAGCGCGAGATCTGCGCCGCCGACATGCTCACCAGCGCCACGGTATGGCGCTGGATCTGCTTGCCGTCCTGGGCATTGGGGGTGGAGGCATCCAGCACCGCCAGCAGCCCGCCGTGCGCGTCCAGGATCGGCGCGCTGCAGCACGACAGCGGCAGGTGCCGGGTCAGGTAATGCTCGCCGCGGTGCACGCTCACCGCGGTGCGCTCGGCCGCGCAGGTGCCCAGCCCGTTGGTGCCCTGATGGCGCTCCGCCCAGCTGGCGCCGGCAAACAGGCCCACCTGGCGGAATTCGCGCAGCAGGGTAGGGTCGTGCACGCTGTGCAGCACGGTGGCGTCGGCGTCGGCAAAGATCACCGCATAGCCGCTGCCGGCGATCTGCTCGTAGAGGTTTTCCATCTCCACCCGGGCGATCCGCAGGACATCGCCCAGGCGTTGCTGGCGCTCGCGCACATGCAGGGCGTCATGCACCATCGGGTCCGGCAGCGCCTCCGGCAACAAGGCGTAGTCCTCCAGGCAGCGACGCCAGGAACGCGACAGCGGAGCCGCCAGCGGCGCGATATCGCGCAGCCGGCGGATCTGCTGGAGCAGTTCCGGCTCGATCTCCGGCAGGACGATGGAGGTGCTGGCCACAACGCTCGGCTCGGACATGGGCCAGCGTTCCTCGAAGGGCGCGAGGCGCCAGTAGAGACACAAACCGGGCCCATGCTCAAACCGCATCGCAGCAAAGCGCGACGGCGGTGACGCAATGCCTGCTGCGGTATGGCGGGCCGGACCACGGCTGGCGCGGTGGGATGACGCGCGCAACGGCGGTTTGCACGGATAGGGCGACCACAGCAGCCGTTATCACTCGGCGAAGTCGGCACGCTGCTATTGCTGAGTTCGCTGCAATGCACTGCAAGCTTGCGCGGGCTTTACGCAGGACGACGGCGTTTTAGCCGAACTGCTGTTTCGCGGCCTTGGACACCTGGTGCGCATGACTTGATGCCGGCGCTGTGCCATTGCCATTGCCACTGCCCGCCGTAGCAGATCGGCAGCCGCAGGCAGCGGCTCGCCGCCGTGCTGAGTTGTCCCACGCAATCGACTGTCCCGATCACTTCGGATGGGGAAGAAGGGGACGAGGCGGGCGGGGGAGATGCACACCCGCGCCATCGCCACGGGCGAACCCACTATCGCCACGGCCAAACGTATTTGACCGGGACATCGGTGCATGAGCTACCAGTGCGCCTCGCAGCAACCATTACACGCAACGCCGGCGCCGCCGCCACGGCGCGCGGAGCCAGGTCATGCACTTACAACCGCATCAGCACCCTGCGGCGCCGCTGCGTGCTTACAGCGCGTAGCCGAACTGCTGCTTGAACTGGTCGTTGAACTCGGCGAAGTCGAAGCGCTGGTTCTGGGTGCCCGGGTGCTCCACCTTCAGCGCGCCCATCAGGTTGCCCATGCGGCCGATGGTCAGCCAGTCGTAGTTGTGCTGGATGCCGTAGATCAGCCCGGCGCGGAAGGCGTCGCCGCAGCCGGTGGGGTCGACCACGCGGCGCTCGTGCGCCGGCGGAATGTCGTAGGTCTTTTCGGGCGTGTGCACCAGCGCGCCCTTCGGGCCCTGCGTGGTGATGTAGGCCTGCACGCGCGACACGATGTCCTGCTCGTTCCAGCCGGTGCGTTCCTGCAGCAGGTTGGACTCGTAGTCGTTGACCACCACGTAGTCGGCCTGCTCGATGAACTCGCGCAGCTCCGGGCCGTTGAACAACGGCATGGCCTGGCCGGGATCGAAGATGAAGGGGATGCCGCCGGCAGCGAACTCTTCCGCGTTCTGGATCATGCCTTCGCGCCCGTCCGGGCCCACCAGGCCCAGGGTCACGCCCGGCACGTCGCGCACGTGGTTCTCGTAGCTGCGCATCATCGCGCCCGGATGGAAGGCGGTGATCTGGTTGTTGTCGTGGTCGGTAGTGATGAACGCCTGCGGGGTGAACAGGTCATCGATGATCTTCACGCGCGACAGGTCGATGCCCAGCGTCTCGAAATGCTCGCGGTAGGGGCCGAAATCCTGGCCCACCGTGCCCATCGGGATCGGCGCGCCGCCCAGCAGATGCAGGTTGTAGGCGATGTTGCCGGCGCAACCGCCGAACTCGCGGCGCATGCGCGGCACCAGGAACGACACATTCAGGATGTGCACCTTGTCCGGCAGGATGTGGTTCTTGAACTGGTCCGGGAACACCATGATGGTGTCGTAGGCGAGGGAACCACAGATCAGTGCGGACATCGAGTCAGGCCTTTGCGTAGGGAAATAGCCGCCAATTGCCGGGCATGGCAGCGGGACGGCGCGGGCGCCGCGGCGCAAAGGTTAACGGCTGCGGCCGGCCAGGGCCAGACGCGCTTGCCATGTTCAGGGTGACCGCCGCATGAAAATACGCGCGTGACGGCGCATTTTTCCTTGCTCGCACCTAGGCGGATTGCTAGGCTAGTTGACTTCGTTTTCTGCCCATTTTTGCGCCAATCGGCCGCCGGGCACGCGACTCCTTCAGGAACGACTCCCTCGATGTTCAAGAAACTCCGCGGCATGTTCTCCAACGACCTGTCCATCGACCTGGGCACGGCCAATACGCTGATCTACGTGCGCGGACAAGGCATCGTACTGAACGAACCCTCGGTGGTGGCGGTGCGTCAGGACCGTGCCATCGGCGGAACGCGTTCGGTGGCTGCCGTCGGTGCGGAGGCCAAGCAGATGCTGGGCCGCACCCCCGGCCACATCACCACGATCCGCCCGATGAAGGACGGCGTCATCGCCGACTTCACCTACACCGAGGCAATGCTGAAGCACTTCATCAAGAAGGTGCACAAGTCGCGCTTCCTGCGCCCCAGCCCGCGCGTGCTGGTGTGCGTGCCGGCCGGTTCCACCCAGGTGGAGCGCCGCGCGATCAAGGAATCGGCGGAAGAGGCCGGTGCGCGCGATGTCTACCTGATCGAGGAACCGATGGCCGCGGCGATCGGCGCCGGCATGCCGGTGACCGAAGCGCGTGGCTCGATGGTCATCGACATCGGCGGCGGCACCACCGAAGTGGCGGTGATCTCGCTCAACGGCATCGTCTACTCGCAGTCGGTGCGCGTGGGCGGCGACCGCTTCGACGAGTCGATCACCAACTACGTGCGCCGCAACCACGGCATGCTGATCGGTGAAGCCACCGCCGAGCGCATCAAGCTGCAGATCGGCTGCGCCTACCCGCAGGACGAGGTGCAGGAGATGGAAATCTCCGGGCGTAACCTCGCCGAGGGCGTGCCGAAGATGATCAAGATCAACTCCAACGAAGTGCTCGAAGCGCTGCACGAGCCGCTGTCGGGCATCGTGTCTGCGGTGAAGCTGGCGCTGGAGCAGACCCCGCCGGAACTGTGCGCCGACGTCGCCGAGCGCGGCATCGTGCTCACCGGCGGCGGCGCGCTGCTGCGCGACCTGGACCGCCTGATCTCCGAAGAAACCGGCCTGCACGTGCAGGTGGCCGACGACCCGCTCACCTGCGTGGCCCGCGGTGGTGGCCGCGCGCTGGAGCTGGTGGACATGCATGGCAACGAGTTCTTCGCGCCGGAGTGATGGGGACGGGAATCGGGAATCGGGAGTGGGGAATCGTCAAACCATTCCCTGCCTGCGGCCCTGCGCCGTTTCGATGCGCTCCCGCCGAGGTGAGCTCCGCCAATGTGAGTTGTAGAGCAGCGAACAACGCCGCTGCGCAGCTGCCAGGCAGGCGCGACCGCTGCTCGAAACCCTCATGGACCCCCCCCTGCGCTTTGGCTCCTCTGCGCTGTCCGCACCCGCCTGACGATTGCTTGCTACGGTCTGTTCGCCGCGCTTAGCCTCAACCGCACCGAGGGCGGCACAGCGCTCTCCGATTCCCCACTCCCAATTCCCCAATCCCGGCCCTGAAAGTGCCCTCCTACGCCGGTCCTCCTGTCGCCTCCCGCCCGGGCGAAGTCACCTCCACGCTGCGGCTGCTGGTCTATCTGGTGCTGGCGGTCGTGCTGATTGCGCTCGACAGCCGCGGTGGCTGGCTGAGCCAGCTGCGCCTGCAGGCCAATCTGCTGATCCAGCCGGTGTGGGCGGTGGCGGGGTTGCCGGGCCGGATCGGCTCGCAGGTGCGCGACAACGCCGCGACCCACGCCCAACTGGTGGAAGAGACCCGCGCGCTGCGCAACCAGCTGCTGGTGGCCAATGCGCGCCTCACCCGCCTGCAGACCGCTGCGCTGGACAACGCCCAGCTGCGGGAACTGCTCAACGTGGCCGAGCGCCGCGGCCTGGACGTGCAGCTGGCGCCCATCCTGGATATCGACCTGGACCCCACCCGACAACGCCTGCTGCTGGATGCCGGCAGCCGCGACGGCGTGCTGATGGGCCAGGCGGTGATCGACGCCGGTGGGCTGATGGGGCAGGTGATCGAAGTGACGCCGCTGCATTCCACCGTGCTGCTACTCACCGACCCGGACCATGCGGTGCCGGTCAGCGTGGCGCGCAACGGCGTGCGCCTGATCGTCTACGGCCGCGGCGACCGCCTCGAACTGCGCGACATCCCGCTCAGCGCCGGCGTGCAGGTGGGCGATGAGATCGTCACCTCCGGCCTGGGCGGGCGGTTCCCGGCCGGCTTCCCGGTCGGCAAGGTGTCCGAACTGCATCCGGACGACACCCACGCCTTCCTGGTCGGCGAACTCACCCCCGCCGCCAAGCTCGACCGCGGCCGCGATGTGCTGTTGCTGCGTGCCGGCAAGCCGCTGCGGGTGGCGGTGGGGGCTGGGAATGGGGAGTCGGGAATTGGGAATGGCAACGGCAACGGCAGTGTCGCGCCAGACACCACTGCGCCAGCGAACATGCCGGTGACTGCAGCCCCGCGCACGCCGGCGGCTGGCGGTTCCAGTGCGGCGACCGATCCGGCACGCCCGACGGCGGGCGCGGCATTTGGTGCCACAACCGCCACCGCCACCAATATCGGCGCCGCGCCGCGCGCCCAGTCCGCGCCGACACCAGCCACGCCTGGCGCACAGCCGGCCAGCGCGCCGACGCCCAGCCGCCCGACAAGTCTGCCTGCCCGTCCTCCTGCATCGAACGAATCCAGCATCCAGCATCCCGATTCCCGCCCGGCGTCGCCGCAGGGCTCACGGGCATCAGGGAATGCAGCATCGGGAACGGGCAACCGCAGCGCCTCACCGCCGCAGAGCACTGCTCCTATCGATTCCCGACTCCCGACTCCCGATTCCCGGCCGTCTCCCACGGAGACGGACCAATGAGCCGCATGCGCAACAGCTGGATCCTGCCGGTCAGCATCATGATCGCGCTGGTGCTGGGGCTGCTGCCGCTGCCGGCGGTGGTGCAGCCGCTGCGCCCGTACTGGCTGGCGCTGGTGCTGGCCTATTGGGTGATCGAGGAGCCGGACCGGGTAGGGCTTGGCGCGGCGTTCGTGGCCGGGGTGCTGGCCGACCTGCTGTATGGCGGTCTGCTTGGCGAACAGGCGCTGCGGCTGGTGATCATGACCTTCATCCTGCAGCGCTTCCGCGCGCGGATGCGCTTTTTCCCGATCTCTCAGCAGGCGCTGGCGATCGGCGGGCTATTGCTCAACGACCGTATCGTCTCCTCGGCGGTGCATCTGGCGGTGGGTGAGCCCACCCTGCCATGGAGCTACTGGTGGGCGCCGCTGCTCGGCATGGCGCTGTGGCCGCCGGTGTTCGTGTTGCTGGATGCAGTGCGGCTGGGCAAGCGGAGCAAGAAGTAACCCATGCACGGGCGTCGCCACCCCAAGAATCCGCACGCCGAGGCCGAGCAGTTCCGCCGCCGCGCGGTGCTGGGCTTTGTGATGGTGGTGCTGTGCCTGGTCGGGCTGGGCGGCTGGTACTTCAAGCTGCAGGTGCTCGACCACGAGGTCTATGCCACCCGGTCGGAGGCCAACCGCATCAAGCCGCGTCCGGTGGTCCCTGGGCGCGGCATGATCTACGACCGCAGCGGCCGGCTGCTGGCCGAGAACGTGCCGGCGTTCCGCCTGGACGTGACCCCGGACAAGGTCGAGAACATGGAGACCATGCTGGCCGCGCTCGGCAAGGTGATCCCCATCGCGCCCGAGGACCTGGAGCGCTTCAACCGCGAGCGCAAGGCCCGCCGCAGCTTCTTGCCGGGGACCCTGAAGCTGCGCATGAGCGATGAGGAGATGGCGCGCTTCGCGGTGGAGCGCTGGCGCTTCCCCGGCGTGGAGCTGGAGCCGTACCTGACCCGGCGCTACCCGTACGGGCCGCTGTTTGCGCACATCATTGGCTACGTTGGGCGCATCGACGAAAAGGACCTGGCGGTGCTGGGCGAGGGCAATGCCGCGCTCACCCACATGGGCAAGTCCGGGCTGGAGCGCTATTACGAACAGGACCTGCGCGGCCAGGTGGGCTACGAACAGGTGGAAACCAACGTGCAGGGCCGGGCGATCCGCACGGTGGGCCGGGTGGCGCCGCAATCGGGCGCAGACCTGCGCCTGTCGGTCGATGCCGACCTGCAGCGCGCGATGGTGGCCGCGTTCGGCGAACACGAAGGTGCGGCGATCGCGATGGACCCGCGCACCGGCGAGATCCTGGGCATGGTCAGCCTGCCCAGCTACGACCCCAACCTGTTCGTCAACGGCATCTCGCATACCGACTTCAAGGCACTCAACGACAACCCCTCGCGGCCGCAGTTCAACCGGCTGGTGCTCGGTGGCGTGGCGCCGGGCTCCACGCTCAAGCCGTTGATCGCCCTGGCCGGCCTGGACAGCGGGCTGCGCCGCCCGGAAGACCGCGTGCTCTCCACCGGCATGTTCTATCTGCCGGGCGTCAGCCGTGGCTGGGGCGATTCGCACCGTGGCGGGCATGGCTGGACCGATCTGCGCAAGTCGATCGCCCAGTCGGTCAATACCTATTACTACCGCCTGGCGGTGGACATGGGCATCGACCGCTTCGACCACTACATGGGCGAATACGGCTTCGGCCAGCCCACCGGGGTGGATCTGCTGGGCGAAATCGGCGGCATCCTGCCGTCGCCGGCCTACAAGTACAAGACCCGCAAGGAGCGCTGGTACCCGGGCGACACGGTCAACATCGCCATCGGCCAGGGCGACTGGAAAGTGACGCCGCTGCAGCTCGTGCGTGGGGTCTCGGCCATTGCCGGCGGCCTGTTGCTGCGCCCGCACCTGGTGCTGGAAGAACGTACCGGGTTCGACCACCCCTGGCAGCCGATGATCCAGCCGCCGGGCAAGCCGATCAGCGCCAACGCCGCCCATCTGCAGGTGGTGCGCGAGGGCATGATGGACACCATGCGCCCGGGCGGCACCGGCTATGCGATCACCCCTGGCGCGCCGTACCAAATGGCCGGCAAGACCGGCACCGCGCAGGTGGTCAGCCGCCGCGGCGTGGCTGCCGTGGACCCGCGCAGCCTGCCCTTGCATCTGCGCCACCGCGGCCTGTTCGTGGGTTTTGCCCCTGCCGACAACCCAGTCATCGCCGTCGCGGTGGCGGTGGAAGGTGGCGGTTTCGGCACCAGTTCGGCCGCGCCGATCGCGCGCAAGATCTTCGATGCCTGGCTGCTCGGCAAGTTGCCCGAAGGCCTGGAGCCGCTGGATAGCGAGCTGGGCATGACCGCGGTCGGCGTGAACCAGTTCGAGGCCGGCGCCACCGATGCGCGCCAGCAAGGCGATGCCGCCGCTGCGGCGCTGGACGAATTGCCGGTGGTGATCGGCCAGGTGGCCGTGGCCCTGGATCCCAACCGCCCCGCGCAACCGGTGATTCCGGACGTGCCGGACACTGTCTCGGAGACCGACCGGTGAGCGACATCCTGCGCTGGCTGGTGGATCTGGCCGCACGCTTCGCCCGCAGCCTGGACTGGGTGCTGTGCCTGGCGCTGGCCGCGCTGATGGTGATCGGCCTGTCGGTGCTCAAGAGCGCCGGCGGCACCGCCAACGGCGATCACCTGGTGATGGCGCAAGGCGTGCGCTTTGCCATCGGCGCGGCGGCAATGTGGGGCATCTCGCGCATGTCGGTGCTGCGCCTGCGCGCGTGGACGCCGTGGGTGTACGGCTTGTCGATGCTGCCGCTGCTGGCGGTGTTCGCGCTGGGCACCGGCAAATACGGCCGCCAGTGGCTGGATCTCAAGCTGTTCTACCTGCAGCCGGCCGAGCTGCTCAAGATCAGCCTGCCGATGATGGCGGCCTGGTATCTGCACCGCATGCCATTGCCGCCGCGCATTTCCACCGTGCTGGTCACCTGCGTGATCATCGGCGTGCCTACCGCCTTGATCATGTTGCAGCCGGACTTCGGCACCGGCGTGCTGATCGCCGCCAGCGGCGTGTTCGTGCTGCTGCTGGCCGGCCTGCCGTGGTGGTGGGTGGCGGTGGGCGTCGGCGGCGTCTCGGCCGCGGCGCCGGTGGCCTGGTTCTGGCTGCTGCGGCCATACCAGAAGGACCGCATCATGATGTTCCTCAACCCGGAAAACGATGCGCTCGGCGCCGGCTGGAACATCATCCAGTCCAAGATCGCCATTGGCTCTGGCGGATTGAACGGCAAGGGCTGGGGGCTGGGCTCGCAGTCGCACCTGAACTTCATCCCCGAACAGACCACCGACTTTGCGTTTTCGGTGCTCAGCGAGGAATTCGGCTGGATCGGCGTGGCCACGGTGCTGACGCTCTACCTGGTGGTGATCGGCCGCTGCCTGTGGATCGCCTCGCAGGCACGCGACACCTATTCGCGCCTGATCGCCGGCGCCACTGGCCTGGCGTTCTTCGTCTACGTGCTGGTCAACGGCGGCATGATCTCCGGCCTGCTGCCGGTGGTCGGTGTGCCGATGCCGCTGATGAGCTACGGCGGCACCTCGGCGGTCTCGCTGCTGGCAGGGCTGGGCCTGGTGATGGCGGTGAAATCGCATCGACCGGTGCACGGGTACTGAGGCTGTCGGCCGCTGTGCCCGAATAGCCAATTTTCGCAATGCCGGCCTTTGCAAATGAGCGCTGTGGACTCGTCAAGAGAGGCTGATCAGTGCAGTAACTGGCACCTTAGAGCAGCTATCAAAACTACTGCGCAGCCGTCAGGCGGGCGCGGCCGGTGCTCGGAATCCTCATGTACCCACGTACACTCCGGTTCCTCCGCGCCGTCCGCACCCACCTGACGACTGCTCGCTACGTTTTGTTAGCCGCTCTTAATCCTCATGCCTTGCAAGGCAGACCTGGCAGAAAATCTTGCATGGCTGGTAGAGCTTCCTGACAGTCAGCGGGTGCTGACCCTGTAATCTGGAAGACGGCTTACGCTGGTAGACGAGTCAAGGACCGATGAAAGGAATCGCACGGTGAGCAGTAATCTCAGGATAGTCGCTGCATTCGGCCTGTTGCTGCTCGCAGCAATCGCGGGAATTTTCTTCTCCGGTCAGTTGATCTTGATGCTGTTGAAGGTGGCTGCGCCGCTCAGCGTCGACACTTACTGGTCTTACGTCAAAGCGCTCGACCTCCCGCAGTTCGCTCCCTATGCCAGCAAGATCAAGCTGGCTGGTGCCATAGGCTTCGGCGTGCCGCTGCTGGCCTGGATCGCGCTGCTGATCCCGCTGTTCAAGCCAAAGGCGGCCGCATTGCATGGCGACGCGCGCTTTGCCTCCGGCAGTGATCTGGCCAAGAAGGACATGCTCAAACCGTCGCCAACCGGCATTGTGGTTGGCAAGCACGGCGGCAAGGTGGTGCGCTTGCCTGGTCAGCAGTTTGTGATCCTGGCCGCGCCCACGCGTTCGGGCAAGGGCGTGGGCATCGTCATTCCCAATTTGCTCGACTACCAAGGATCGGTGGTCGTTCTGGACATCAAGCAGGAGAATTTCGACCTGACCTCGGGTTGGCGCAAGAGCCAAGGCCAGGAAGTCTTTTTGTTTAACCCGTTCGCGGAAGACGGGCGCACCCACCGTTGGAACCCGCTCAGCTATATCTCACCGGACCCGGCGTTTCGCGTGTCGGATCTGATGAGTGTTGCGGCGATGCTCTACCCGGATGGCTCTGACGCGACGTCCCCCCAATTTTGAGTAGCGCCTCAGTTTGGAGTCCAATTCCCTACCCCGAGGAGATTGGACGTGAAGAAACGTTTTACTGACGAGCAGGTCATCGGCTTTCTGCGCGAAGCCGAAAGCGGCGTCGCCATCAAGGACCTGTGCCGGCGGCATGGCTTCAGCGAGGCCTCGTACTACCTGTGGCGCAGCAAGTTCGGTGGGATGAGCGTGCCCGATGCCAAGCGGCTCAAGGACCTAGAGTCCGAGAACGCGCGGCTGAAGAAGTTGCTGGCCGAGCAGCTGTTCGAGAACGACCTGATCAAGGATGCACTGCGAAAAAAGTGGTAAGCGCACCGGCGCGTCGGACGCTGGTGCGCGAATGGATCGGGCGTGGTGCCAGCGAGCGTCGTGCGTTGGCAGTGATCGGCATGAGCGCCAGTGCACTGCGGTATTGCCCGCGCGAAGATCGCAATGGCGAACTGCGCGAACGCATCTGTGCGTTGGCACATCGCCATCGCCGCTATGGCGTGGGAATGATCTATCTCAAATTGCGGCAAGAAGGGCGCATCGTGAACTACAAGCGTGTGGAACGGTTGTACCGCGAGCAGCAGCTGCAAGTGCGCCGCCGCAAGCGCAAGAAGGTCCCAATAGGCGAGCGTCAACCGCTGCTGCGGCCATCGCAGGCCAACCAGGTGTGGTCGATGGACTTTGTGTTCGACCGCACCGCCGAAGGCCGGGTGATCAAGTGTCTGGTGATCGTGGACGATGCAACCCACGAAGTGGTCGCCATCGAAGTGGAGCGCGCGATCTCCGGGCACGGGGTGACGCGCGTGCTGGACCGACTGGCGCACAGTCGCGGTTTGCCGAAGGTGATCCGCACTGACAACGGCAAGGAGTTTTGCGGTAAGGCGATGGTCGCCTGGGCGCATGCCCGTAATGTGCAACTACGGCTCATCCAGCCAGGCAAACCGAACCAGAACGCCTACGTCGAATCCTTCAACGGCCGACTGCGCGACGAATGCCTCAACGAGCACTGGTTCCCGACGTTACTGCACGCGCGCACCGAAATCGAACGCTGGCGACGCGAATACAACGAGGACCGACCCAAGAAAGCAATCGGCGGCATGACCCCGGCTGCTTATGCCCAACATCTGGCAAACACCGATATCATCAACCCCGGACTCTAAACCAGGCCGCTACTCAGGGCGGGGGGACGTCGGACGCCCAAAAGTTCTGGGTGAGCCAGGCCCGCAACGCCTTCATGGCGTTTACGCTCTATCTGTTCGATAGCCTCGATGATCAGATCAAGCGCGAGCACCCCAAAGACACCTGGATGTTTCCAACCCTTGGAATGCTCTATCGCGTGTCGTCGGGAGATGGCAGCGACTTGAAGGGCTACCTCAAAAAGCTCTCGCAGCGCGACTTCCTGGGTCGTGACGCAAAGACAGCCTTTGACAATTTGCTCTCGCAAGCCGAAGAGACCTTCGCCTCGATCATGGGCACGTTCAAGGAACCGCTCAACCAGTTCATCAATCCGATCCTGGATGCGTCAACCAGCGACAACGACTTCCTGCTGACTGATGTGCGCAAGAAGAAGATGAGCATCTACATCGGCATCCAGCCGAACAAGCTTGCCGAAAGCCGCCTGTTGATCAACTTGCTGTTTAGTCAGCTCATCAACCTCAACACCAAAGAGCTGCCGCAGAACAACCCGGTGCTCGAACACCAGTGTTTGTTGCTGATGGACGAGTTCACGTCCATCGGCCGGGTCGACATCATTGCAAGCGCGGTGAGCTACATGGCCGGCTACAACATTCGCTTGCTACCGATCATCCAGAGCATGGCGCAGCTGGACGCGACCTATGGCAAGGATGTCTCGCGCACCATCATCACCAACCACGCCTTGCAAATCGTCTATGCCCCGCGCGAGCAGCAAGACGCCAACGACTACTCGGACATGCTCGGCTACACCACGGTGCGCAAGAAGAACAAGTCGCAAACCAGTGGCAAGCAAAGCAGCGTGTCTTATTCAGAAACCGAGCAGCGCCGCGCCTTGATGCTGCCGCAGGAGTTGAAGGCGATGGGTTTTGATAAGGAAGTCTTCCTCTATGAAGGCATCCCAAGCCCGGTGCTCTGCGAGAAGATCAAGTATTACGAAGATGCTTACTTCACGAAGCGGCTGTTACCTAAAGCAGAAGTTAAGGCCTTAATGTCTACGGCGGCATGGTAACAATTAATTTTTATAAAAAAGTGCTATGGGATATGGAGAGACGGTTAGTTCCTGCGCCTGGTACGCAAACGTGGAAGGAGTGTTGAGATGCTAGTCGATGAAAACGAACCTCTGGATCGTGATTTACGCTACCCAATCCCACTGGAGTTATACAAAATATTAAGAAGTTATCCTACATATTTATCGAGGTTGCAAGATGCTTTTGATCAATTCGCGGAAAAATTGCCAGGTGGCGAATTCTCGAGGGAGAAATACGGCCCGGCTTACAGAAGGTTGATGGATATGGTTTGTGCTGAATTAAATAAATTTCACATTGAAGCATCGCAAGAACTTGATGCTGTAGCTAAAGACGTTAGGCTTTCTAAATCAGCAGTTGACCAGATAAAAATCGATTTTTCTTGCGAATTAGCTGAAAAAAAGTTCAGGGATTTTTCAGCATTTCCAGTATACCGCGGCTATTTTTCCGATCTTTCTCCTGTCGTTAAATACCTCGTCTCACGAGGAAAATGATCGGCATTGATGGATCGCATTTACAATAGAATATTAAAAAATGGATATCGCAATGTTAGCCATGCGACACCATTTTACTGAAGCCGGTTATTCTCCAGCGGCATCTGCAGAAGGAAGCCCATATGAGCGATACATCAGGCTCCCATTACATCGCATTGGCGCAGCGCTTAGCCGAGACGCGTGCCGCACAGCTGCTGCGCGATTTGCAACTGATCAATGAACGCACGCAGCGCGAGCTAGGCCCGCTGCCGCATGGCGGCTTGCTGGAGCATGTCAAGCGCAAACCCAAGCCGGCACCGTGGGTGCAGCCGGTGCAGCCGGTCCCTGCACTGGATGACAATGCGCACACTGCGCCGCGCGTGCCCATGCCTAAGAGGAAAGATCCTGCCATGTCGAAGCCCATGCCTCCCTCCATTGAAAACGGCTTGCCTGCGCCTCCTGTGCCGCAGAAATTGCGTGAGCTACTGAGAGACTATCCCGAGTTGATTCAGCGCTTGCAGGATGTTCTCGATGATTACATCAGGAAGCCAAATCCGTTGATTCCGTTCGATGGAGCCATCTGGGCGTTGGAAGGAAGGCTTGAGTCTTTCATCTCCGAAGCCCGCGAGGAACTCGATCTTGCGCACGCTAGCGGTGATGCTAACGCCGTAAAAATGGCTGAAGAAAAAGAACGTTTGACCCGCCATGCAAGATCGAGAAATCGCGGAATGTCGGATCTAGATCAGCTGTGGAATTACATCGAGACGCACAAGGAGTCTTTGATATGAACGAAAAGGAATCCCGTCTCGATAATGTCGAGCATCGCAGATTATTTGAGCAGAAGATTCTTGATGATGCCGCACTGGAGACAAAAACGTCCTTCGAACACCCCAAGGCGATCATCCTCGCTGGGCAACCTGGCTCGGGAAAAGGAAGTCTCGCAAGAGCTGCAGACGTCGAGCTAGGCAGGGATGTCGTCCTGATCGATCCGGATGAATTGCGTAACGCTCACCCCGAAGTGTCCGCCCTGCGCAATGCCCACCCCTACACCTGGTCTGGCTACACCCACTCCGATGCCAGCCAATGGGCCGATGAACTGCTGCAAGTCACTATCGAAGGCAAGAAGAACCTGATCTTCGACACCACGCTCAGCAATGGCCAGTGGAGCGCGGAACTGATCAAGGATCTGCAATCGCGCGGCTATGACGTCGAGGTGCGTGCAATGGCCGCGCACAAGCTGGAAAGCGAGCATGGCGTCGATTCCAGGTTTTCTCAGCAGCTCGATCGGGAAGGCTACGGCCGCTACGTGCCCGAAAGTCATCGCGAGGTCGTCTACACCAGGCTGCCGATCAGCCTGGACACGGTGCATGCCCAGACCACGGCGCCCGTACGCATCTTCAACCGCCAGGGTGCCGAGGTTTACGATAGCCGCACCGATGCACGTCCGCCCGGGCAGGCACTGGAAGCGGCGCGCAATGCGTGGTTCAAGGATCCAGCGGTCACCCAAGTACTGCGCGAAAGCTGGCAACAACAGGTCGATTGGCACCGCGATCTACCGGCGCATGTGCAAGACATCCCCAACGCCGCCCCCGCCGTTCAGGAGCAAGTGCTTGCTGAGCACGCCGAGCTACACGTCAGTGACGGCGTGAACAGCCGGCTGGAAGGCATTGCCACCATTGATGAACTCGTGCGGCCAGGGGCTCCGCCTGCACGCGTGCCTGTGCCTGAGCCGGAGATCCCAGGCTTGCGTCGCGCCGGGATGACAGCAGGGCTTGCGGGTTTGGGCGTTGCCGCCACTGCCTACGATGCGTCGCAAACCGGAGAGCGTGTTGGCACGCTGTTGGCGCAAGACAACCTTACCGCTGCGCGGTCAGAAGCGCTGCACTTTAGTGCCCGAGGCATAGGCGGCTGGGCGGGAGGCACCGCCGCCGCTGCCGTGGTTGGCACAACCGGCGCCGGGCCCGTCGCGCTGGTGGTGGCCGATGGTTATCTGTTCAGTGCTGCTGCCGACAAGGCCGTGACGCTCTGGGACAACCGCCAGATCTATACACAAACTGACAAGCAGGGCGTGAGCTGGGAGTTCAATGGCAACCAGTGGTTGCGCCAAGAAAAGGCCGATCTTCCCAACGATAGCGTCGATGCACCGCAGAAGCAGGCCATGTTCGCACTGCCCGAAAAAGCGCGCGAGCTGAACTATCACGCCAGTAGCGAAGCGACCGAGCAGGCGCTTGGCAAGGTGCAACCCAGTAACCCCTATGTGCAGCCATCCAGTGAGGCAGATGCTGCGCATCTTTACGCACGGGATTGGCGGCATGATCCGGCAAGTGGCCAGTGGTCCCGGATGATCGCCGACGAAGTCGATAGGAACGAGCGGCCCGTCTGGACGGTTGATCCGGCAAGCCCCGAGCGCAGTGCCGGGTTGGATCAACAAGCAGCCCAGGTGGTGGACGCCAACATTGCCCGTGGCCCAGCTGCAATTGCAGCGACTTATCAGACTGCCTATCAGCGCAATGGATGGGACGATTTTGGCCCCGTGCCATCAGCCGTGCAGGCAGCCTTGAACCCAGACTCACTGCAAGCCTCGGACGGCAAGCAGTATCAGCGCGATACGCAAGATCAGTGGCGGCATGATGGTGTTGCTGCCGAAGGCAATGTCCCGTCAGAACTCAATGCAACGCGCGAACGCTTGCAACCGGCATTGGAGCAGCACGGGCAGGCGTTGGCACAGATGCCGGCAAGGCAAGCGCCAACGCCAACGCCACAGCAACAAGATCAGGCCAATACCGAAGCGGCCTATGCCGCCTATGGCGTTGCGCCCAATGCCCAGACCGCAGGCGCGATCCAGCTTGCGGTGCAACGGACACGTGAGGCAAACGGGATCGATGCCGCGACCAGCTCTTTGGCGTTGCAGCGTGATACGACCGCGCAATACTCGGTGTACAGCCCCATCCAGCATCTGAGCCGTGACGCCGATGGTGCGGTGCGTGTTGCAGCAATGACCAGCACCGACGATATCCATCAGGCACTCAGCGAGGTGCAGTCACTTCGGCAGGAGCAACCGCCTTCGGCCGGTGCGCCGGAGCGCCGGAGCAACGCATTGACGCACAGTCGCCCCAAGAGCGCGATGCTTACGAGCAAGCGTTGCGGGAGGCTAATCGGCAAGGTGTGCCTACGCAAGAAGCGCAGCAAGCCGCAAGCTTTGCGGCGACAACGGTTACCGCCCCGCATGTGGATGAAACCCGAGCACCTCAGGCGGCCATTGATGCGCAGCGAGATCGAGACGTTGCACGTACACCCGATGCGCCTGCTGCTGCGGAGGCGGCAACGCCTGCTCCTGTCGCGGTGGCTACATCCGTCAACGCGTCTCTGCAGGAAGACGTGCGCCCGGTCGCCAAGCCTGCCGAACCGAAGCCCGAACCTGTCCCGCAACGAGAACCCCAAGAGACCCAAGCACCTGAGGTTGGGGCACCCCCGACAGCCGGCGCAGTCCAGCCGAGGGCAGAGGCAGTGGGCCCAGCCTTGGCGGGCGCATCTGCGCCGAACCTTGGATCAGCATCATCCGCTTCGACCGTCCCCAATCAAGCGCCTACTCAGGCAGCTGCCGCAACACCGCGCTCATCGCATGAAGTGGAAGGGCTGCGCCTGGGCGACCGGGGGCAAGAAGTCGAGTTCTTGCAATATCGCTTGCAGCAAGTAGATGCGCGTGGTCCAAACGGGCAGGCCGTGCCGCAAGACGGGCACTACGGTTCGGAGACCGAACATGCCGTGAGACAGTTCCAGCAAGACCAAGGTTTGCCGGCAACGGGCGTTGCCGGACAAGAGCTGGATGAAGCGTTGTCCCAGGCACAACATGCGCGCCGAGAAGCTTTGAAACCCATAGCGCCGGCATCGGCAAATGGGCCGGTGGAGCAGGGCAGCGAGCAGCAAGCCCGAGTAGGCACGCCACAGAACGATGCGCCATCGGCTGTTCCATTGCAGGCAGAGCAGCAAGAAGCGATGCAGGCAACATTGCCGCCAACGCCAACGCCAACGCCAACGCCAACGCCAACTCAGAGCGAAGTGCCGGCACAGATCGTCTTGCCTGAGCGCGCGTCGTCCTCCTATACGTCATCGCCTGGCTTTGGTGGGACTGGCGGGCGTTCAAACGCAGGCGTGAACGATGAGGATCGGGTCGAGCAAATCAGGCCATCCCAAGATGTCGCTCAGCAGGCGTTTCCCTCTGATCATCGGGATTACGCATTGTTCTCCGCCATCCAGGCACAGCTCCCCAGGGGCACATCTGATGAGAAAACGGCCGAAGTGCTTCAAGCCGTCAAAGAATCGGGGATTGAGCGCGCGGATGAACTCCGGAAAGTAACCATCCAAGATGATGTGGCCTTTGTCTTTGGCAAAACGCTGGGATTCCATTCGGAAACCGCGCTCAATACGCCATCGCCCGGCATGACTGAAACCTTGCAAAAAACGGAGGCAATGGATCAGCAACGGGCGCAGGAGATGGTGCAGTTCCAGCGCGAGCGCGAGGAGATCGACAAGGAGCCTACGGGCCCGGTGATGACGCTTGCTGCGCGCTCTCAGCAGCAGGCGATGTCAGAAGCGCCTGCCAGTGATGGCGGTGGTTGACCTTACTTTGAAGCGACGCGCCGCCTGTGTTGGATGGCCCTCTGCGAGGCAGGGTAATGTCGGCGGCATGCCTTGCGGAAGTTCCGCTCAGCCGGGCATGCGCCGCAACTAGCCGCAGTGGATCGTTTCCTTGCCAAGTAACGCCACGCACTAACTTGCTGACCACGTGGATCTGCGCACTTGGTAGCAACAAGGAAGCGCGGTGGCATGCTGCTTCGTTTGCACGGCAGCCGGTTCGCGCGCTGCCATCGCCCCCGGTCGACGCGCTGTAGAGTGCGCCATTCACCGTGTTGGTTCCCTGGGCGCTGCGTCGCCCCCGAACGGCACGCGTCTCTTCTTCTTCGGGTGACTACGTCATGAAACTGCTTGCTGCCGCCATCGGCGGTCTTTGTCTTTCGCTTGCCTCACAGGCGAGCGCCATCACCCAGGCAACCGGCGATGGTCGTGCAGTCTCCGAGCCTGGTATTCCGGCGACCTGCCAGGCGGTAAAGGCCGAGCACACGGCTAGCGCGCGCCAGTTCGCGGCGGCATTGGAAAGTGCGCCGCCCGATACCAAAAACATCCAGGCCGCACTGACCGCGTGTGCGGGGAAGAATGGCAGCGTGCTGCTGACGGCGGGCGCGGGCAACGCGTTCCTGACCGGGCCGCTGTCGATTCCTACTGGCGTGACGTTGGTGGTCGATCAGGGCGTCACCGTGTACGGCTCGCGTAACCCCGCCGATTACGGCAGTGGCTGCGGCACGGCCGGTTCCAAGAGTGGCGGATGCCTGCCGTTGATCAGCGTCAAGGGCACCAGGTCCGGTGTGATGGGTGTGCGCATCGGTGGGCGCCAGGGCACCATCGATGGCCGTGGTGACCTGACCATGCTCGGCAAGAGCACCACGTGGTGGGAGTTCGGCGAGAACGCCAAGAAGGCCAACCAGGTGCAGAACAGCCCGGACCTGATCAAGGTGCAGAATTCCAGCGCATTTACGCTCTACAACGTCAATCTGATCAATGCGGCGTACTTCCATTTCTTCGCGCATATCGTCGATGGCCTGACCATCTGGGGCACGCGGGTGAAGTCGCCAGCGACCAGCCCCAACACCGATGGCCTGGACCTGGATAGCGTGGTCAACGCAACCGTGTTCGATAACGATGTGATGGGCGGCGACGATTGCGTGGCGATCAAGACCATCGCCTCCAAGTCCGGCAACATCACCTTGCGCAACAATCGTTGCTACGGCACGCACGGCATCTCGATCGGCAGCGAGGTGATGTCCGGCGTCAGCAATGTGTTGGTCGATTCCACTGCCATCACCGCCAGCGACGATGCCGGCAACCGCAGCACCGACAACAACGGTCTGCGCATCAAGACCAGCATCGCCAAGGGCGGCCCGGTCAGTCTGATTACCTATCGCAATACCTGCCTGTACGGCGTCACCAGCCCGCTGGTGATCAACCCGTTCTATTCCAGCGGCGGCAGCGGCACCGCGCCCACCTTCAGCCAGATTGTCGTCAATGGCTTGCGGACCACCGGCGATGCGGGTCTCAAGGGCAAGGGCTGGATCCTGGAAGGCTATAACGAGCAGACACCGCTGGACCTGGTGCTTGCCAATGTTGCGACAGGCAACAAGGCCGTCACCGCCAGCAATGCGCGGATCGGGCTGAGCAGCAGCGAGCTCGTGCCGACCGGCACCAATGTCACCACCAGCACCGTGCAGCTTGCCGGCAGCATCCCGACCTGCTCGAGCGCACCGCACTTTCCTGCGTTGTGATCGGACTGGGTGCGGTGGGTCACCGGGGCTGCGCAACTTACCGGCAGCAGGTCGACCTGCCTGGACGAACTGCTTTCAGTTGATGTATCCCATCCAGGTGCGGCCGGAAGCCGGTCGCACCTGGTGAGGTGTCACGGAAGGTGATGCCAGAGGCGGCACGCGACAGCCGCGACCGGCAGTCGCGGCAACCAGGCCCATCTGTTCGCTCTCGCAGTTCTTCCATGCCCATGCCCGCTCGCCGGCAGTCGCAGCGAGGGTGTGCCCGTGCTGCGCCCTGCCTTGACAAGACCTAAAGTTCTTGCGTTTCATGGCCTTATTGCCAGAAGTTCATCTGGTCTCTGTTACCCTCGGCCGATGATTCGACGCACACTGACCTGCCTGCTCACCCTCGGCCTAGTCGCTTGCGCGACCCAGCCCAGCCCTCCACCTGCGCCTCCGGCCGCCAGTGCGCCGCCGGCCAAGCCGCCGCTTGCTCCCGCTGCGCCCGCCAGTGCGGCGGCCGAAGCGCCGGCCTTGCCGCCGGTGGACCTGACCCCGGTGCCGTTCGAGATCGCACGCGCCAACTTCGTGCGTGACACCGCGGCCAAGTACGGCATCGACGCGGCGCAGATCGAAGCGGTGCTGGCACAAGCCCAGTTCAAGGATGCGATCGTCACCGCGATGTCGCGCCCGGCCGAGCGGGTCAAGCCGTGGAACGAATACCGGCCGATGTTCATCACCCAGGCGCGCATCGACGGCGGCCGCAAGTTCCTGGCCGAGCACCGCGCCGAGCTGAGCAAGGTGGAAGCCGCCACCGGTGTTCCGGCGCAGGTGATTGTGGCCATCATCGGGGTGGAAACCAGCTACGGCAGCAACGCCGGCAAATACCGTGTGTTGGACGCGCTGTACACGCTGGCCTTCCGCTACCCGCGCAGCGGCGACCCAGCCAAGCTCGAACGCGAAGTGCGCCGCGAGCTGTTCTTCCGCGATGAACTCGGCCAGCTGTTCGCACTGGGCAAGGAAGAGCAACTCGACGTCACCACCCTGATCGGCAGCTATGCCGGCGCCATGGGCATGGGCCAGTTCATGCCGTCCAGCTACCGCCAGTTCGCGGTCGACGGCGATGCCGACGGCAAGCGCAATCTGTTCACCGATCACGACGACGTCTTCGCCTCGATCGCCAATTACTTCGTCAAGAAGGGCGGCTGGGTGCGCGATGGTCAGGTCGCCGTGCCGGCCACGTTGGCTGCGGGGCGCGAGGAGTTCAACCCCACCGACTGGTCGCCGGTGTACACGCTGGCCGATCTGTCTGCGCGCGGCTACCAGCCCAACGCGCCGGTGGTTGCCGGCAGCACCGCCACGCCGATCACGCTGGATGATGCCAACGGCAAGCAGTACTGGTTGGGCTTCCAGAACTTCTACGCGATCACCCGATACAACATTTCCAAGATGTATGCGATGGCCGTGTTCCAGCTGTCCGAGGCCATCGCCGGCAAGGAGTTACCCCCGGCATGAACAGCATCACAGGTCCCAAGTGGCTGATCCCGATGGCATTGATGCTCGGGCTGGCGGCCTGTAGCAGTGCACCGAAGAAAACCGCCGGCAACGGCGGCAATGGCGCGATCAAGGGCGTCAAGGTAGAGGGCAAGGGGCCGGCGCATGTCGCCACCGGCTGCCCGTCCACCTCGCCGTATGCCGCCGCCAAGGAAGACCCCTCCACGCGCGGCGACTACACCGCCGGCGGCCTGTACAAACCCGGCGTCAAGGACTCCACCCCGGACCACGTGCCCAACGTGGCCTGCATTCCCGAGCCGCTGGTCAGCAACGAGCCGCGCTCGGCGGTGGGAAATCGCTCGCCGTATGAAGTGCTGGGCAAGCGCTACGTGGTGATGGACAACCCCGGCGACTATGTCGAACGCGGCACCGCCTCGTACTACGGCAGCAAGTTCCACGGCCGGCTGACCTCCAACAAGGAGGTGTACGACATGTACGCCTTCACCGCTGCGCACAAGACCCTGCCGCTGCCCAGCTTTGCGCTGGTGACCAATACCGACAACGGGCAATCGGTGGTGGTGCGCGTCAATGACCGCGGGCCGTTCCACGATGGCCGGGTCATCGACCTGAGCTACGCCGCTGCGGTGAAGCTGGGGATCACCGGCAAGGGCACCGGTAATGTCGAGGTACGCGGCCTGACCGAAGCCGACAACGCCAATCTGCTGGCCAAGCGCCGTAGCGGCATCGCGCCGGTCACCACCGTGGCCGCGGCCAAACCGGCTGCCAGCAGCCAGATCGACAGCCTGGTGCAACAGCTGCCCGCCCGCGGCACCACTGCCCGCCCGCCAGCCACCGGCACGGCCGCAGCGCCAGTGCCGATGGGCGAGCGCTGGCGTTACCGGGTGGCCGATTCGCGGCAGCCGGGCAATGCCGACAATTTCGATGCGTGGATGAAGTCGCAGGGCGTGCGCGTGGCCACCGGCAAACCGACAGCGGCCACGCCGCGCCCGGCCGCTGCCGCCGCCGTGGCAACCACCGTGGCGGTGGCCAGGACGCCGGATGCTCCGCCAGCGCCGCGTCCTGCCGCTCCGGTCATCGTTGCCAAGCCGCCGACCGCCGCCGAAGCCGCGCTGGGCGACATCCTGTTGCAGGTCGCCAGCTTCGCCAGCCGCGAGAACGCCAACCGCGCGCTGTCACAGCTGGCCTCGGCCGGCATTGCCGGTGCCAGCGTCAGCGACATCGTCAGCGGCGGGCGCACCCTGTGGCGCCTGCGCGTGAACGCACGTGACCACGCCAATGCCTCGGAAATCGCGCAGCGCATTGCCGGGCTGGGCTTCGGCCGCCCGCAGATCGTGGCCAATTGAGCGCCCTGCGCGCCTGAGCGGGGCTGAACTTCGGTCAGGCGCGACGCCAGTGCGCATCGCCCTGATCGCTGTGGCCCCTTACAATTTCGCATTACCCAGCCTTCGGGCCCGTCAGGAGTCGTTCTTCAATGAAATTCCGCTTCGCCGCCGCTGCCGTGGCCACGTTCGCGTTCGGCCTGGTCTGCGCACAGACCCCTGCGCCGCAGCCGACCCCCGCCGCTGCCGCGCCGACCGCTCCGGCGGCATTGCCGGTTCCGCCGGCACCGGCACCGGCCGTGTCCAAGTCCTGGATCCTGATGGACTACGCCACCGGGCAGGTGCTCGCCGGTGAGAACATCCACCAGGAACTGGCGCCGGCCAGCATCACCAAGGTGATGACCTCCTACGTGGTGGCGGCCGAGATCAAGAACGGCAAGATCAGCCGCGACGACCAGGTCATGATGAGCGAGCGCGCCTGGCGCGAGGGCGGTGCCGGCACCGACGGCAGCTACAGCGGCTTCCCGGTCAACCAGACTGCGCGTCTGGAAGACATGGAAAAGGGCATGGCGATCCAGTCCGGCAACGATGCCGCGATTGCGCTGGCCGAGCATGTCGCCGGCAGCGAAGAAGCCTTCGCCTCGCTGATGAACAGCTACGCCGCCAAGATCGGCATGAAGAACTCCTACTTCGTCAACGCACATGGGTTGAGCGCCGAGGGCCACCATTCCAGCGCCTACGATCTGGCCATGCTCGGCCGTGCGATGGTGCGCGATTACCCCGAGACCTACGCCTACAACAAGATCAAGGAATTCCAGGTCGGCACCATCAAGCAGAACAACCGCAATCTGCTGTTGTGGCGCGACCCGGCCGTGGACGGCATCAAGACCGGCCACACCTCCGAAGCCGGCTACTGCCTGCTCAGCTCGGCCAAGCGTGGCGACCAGCGGCTGGTGGCCGTGGTCATGGGCGACACCTCCGAGCGCCAGCGTGCCGATGACAGCCTGGCGCTGCTCAACTGGGGCTTCCGCTTCTTCGAGACCCACAGCCTGTACGCACCGGGCAAGGTGGTGACCAAGCAGAAGGTCTGGAAGGGCGAGCAGGACGAAGTACAACTGGGCGTGGCCCAGCCGCTGCTGGTCAGTCTGCAGCGTGGCCGCTACAAAGACCTCAAGCCCAGCATGGAAGTGGCCAAGAACCTGCAGGCGCCGATCAAGAAGGGCCAGCAGGTCGGCACCGTCAAGGTCAGCCTGGAAGGCAAGGTCATCGCGCAGGCACCGCTGGTGGCGATCAACGCGGTGGAAGAGGGCGGGTTCTTCAAGCGCCTCTGGGACGCCTTCTGGATGTGGTGGGAATCCGAATAACAAAAAAGCCGGCGAAAGCCGGCTTTTTTTGTTGAATCGGGAGTGGAGAATCGGGAATCGTAAAAGCGGCGCGCCGCTCCTGCTGTTCCCATTCCCAATTCCCGATTCTCTATTCCCAGCTTTCAAAGCATCCGGCTGATCGTGAAACTGCCATACACCGGGGTCTCGCGCTGGGTCTCGAACTCGCGGGTGCGGTGGTAGCGGGCGATGGCGAATTTCCAGCGGCCGTACATCACCGCCAGGCCGTAGCCGACATCGCCGACTAACGGGCGCTTGTCCACGCTGTGGCTGTTGCGGAAGGTGTTGCCGTCCAGGGTGATGTCGCGGATCACCCAGCGCGCATCGGTGGTCAGGAACAGATGTCCGGACCAGCCACTTGCGCGGCCCAGGCGGCTGGGTGCGGTGTTCTCGCCGGCCGGGCGGGTCGGCGTGCTGCCGAAGTCATCCGGCAGCTTCCAGCCGAAGCGCACTTCGCCGCCGGCATTGAGATGGGTCGACATGTTGCCCAGCGATCCGCCCCAATGCGAAATCGCATCCCAGCCCCAACCATCGGCGTTGACCGTGGCATCGCCCGGCCAGCGGCGCATGCGCTCGTGCACGAGGTTGACCAGCGGCTCGTTGTGCAGCTGGTTGTCCCAGCCCTGGAATTTCTCGTCACCCAGCGCGTCATGGATGGCGTCCTGCGCTTCCTGCGCGAAGGCCCACGGGCCAACCACGCCGATCTGCAGCTGCGTGGTACGCAGGTGCGCGTCGTTACGCGCGTTGTAGCCGAAGCTGGCGAGCAGGATGCCCGCGTACGGGCGGTCGTCCGGAATCACGTCGCGGCGGGTGTAGTCGGTCGGGGTAAAGATCGCCTGGCCGATCGAGAACACCATGTTCTGCTGATCGAACTCGCCCGGATGCAGGCGTTCCAGATAGCTGTTGACCCAGCGCGCCGTGCGCGGCAAACACGGGTCGTCGGTGTAGTCGACCAGATTCGGCGAGACCAGCGTCAGCAACGCGCCGTTGGAATAGCCCTGGTCCTGGTCTTCGCCGCCGAACAGGTCGTTGTCGACCCGGAAATTCACCGCCGGCGGCGTACGACCCAGCCGGCTGGAATCGCACTGGTCGGCCGCCAGCGCGGGCAGCGCCAGGCCGGTGAGGGAAAGCAACAAGGCAGCGGACAGCGCGCGCGGTCGGAGCATGGAGGACCCGGTACAGGAGGGACAGGATGCGGCAAAGGTGCCTGCGGCCACTGCTGCGCCGCGTGAACATGGGCTGCATGATGCAGCGCCTGCCGTGGCGGGCATGACTGCATGTGCGGACCAGTTCGTTCTATCGCGCTCGGGAGGTCCGTCGGCGCGAATTGCACGGCGGGCATGAGCCCGCTGCCATGAATTTCGCGCGCTAATAGCATATGATCCGCCCCGGGGGAACTAGCCCCAAGGAACGGCGGCCTGCAGCAGGCTATTTCATTACCAACGGATCGCGTTCGCCCACGGCGGCGCAGGTGTTAGGGGAACAACATGAGCAAGACGATTTCTGTGAGCGCGGCGGTACTGTCCAGCGTGCTGGGTATTGCATTGGCCAGCGTGAGTGCACCGGCGTCCGCCGGGCTGAAGGACGCCTTCAAGGGATCCGCGCAGGACCAGCGGAAAGATGCCGTCGCGCAGATCCCGGTGTGCGCCAAGCCCCTGGGCAGCCTGTCGGTGATTGAGCCGGAAGACGCCGTCAACTGGTGGTCGGGTCAGCAATTGCCTGCGCCCTCCAAGCTGATCAAGGTCTTCGTGAACCGGTCGCGCTGCTTCACCCTGGTGGACCGTGGTGCCGGCATGGCTGCCTCGCAGCGCGAGCGCGACATGGCCGCCAATGGCGACCTGCGCGCGCGCTCCAATATGGGCAAGGGGCAGATTCGCGCGGCCGATTATGTGATGACGCCGGACCTCATCTCGCAGAACCGCAATGCCGGTGGCAGCGCCATTGCCGGCATGTTGGGCGGTCTGGTTGGCGGTAACGCCGGCAATCTGGTGGGTGGGTTGAATCTAAGCAAGAAGACCGCCGATGTGGTCTTGACCATCACCGACGTGCGCTCGTCCGAGCAGGTCGCAATGGCTGAAGGCAATGCCAAAAAGACCGACCTCGGCTGGGGCGCGCGCGGCAATGTGTTCGGCGGTAGCGACTACGGCGCTGCCGGTGCTGGCGGTTATGCCAATACCGAGATCGGCCAGGTGATCACGCTGGCGTATCTGCAGGCTTACACCGATATCGTCAGCCAGTTGGGTGGTCTGTCCGGCAATGCCGCAGCGTCCAATGCCCAGCAGGCAGTCACCGTGACCCGTGCGGGCCGTTTGCTGGCCAATGCCAAGGGCTCGGGCGCAGCAGTGCGTACGCTGGAGCCGGGCATGATGCTGTACCCCACCGGCACCAAGGAAGGCGTCATGTGGGAAGTCGAAGACGAAATGGGCAACCGCGGCTGGGTGTCGTCGGCCATGCTGGAACTGTCCAAGTAAGTCGTCCGCAAGATGCACATTTAGTGTGAAACGACGGGGCCCACTGGGCCCCGTTTTGCTATCTGCGACAGGCGGTGCGACAGGGCAGGGTTGGGTTTGCCGCCAGGCGGCCCGATAATGGGCGGATGGAAATCAGCTCCGACAACCCCGATCACGGCTTCCAGTTTCCCGGCACCTTCGAGCTCAGCGCCATGGGCACGGCCGAGCGCGGGCTGGAAACCGAACTCCCGCGCCTGCTTGCCGCTACCGGCGTTGAACTGCTGGAAGAAAGCATCAGCTGGAAGCACTCCTCCAGTGGCAAATACGTCTCGGTCCGGATCGGCTTTCGGGCCGACACCCGCGAGCAGTTCGACTCCGCGCATCAAGCGCTGCGCGAGCACCCGGAAGTGAAGTGGACGCTGTAGCGGCCGAGCCTGTCGTGGCCCCGGTGTTGCCCTTGCCGGCGCAGGTCCGCGACCTGGGCATGCAGGATTACGCCCCGGTCTGGCGTGCAATGCAGCGTTTCACCGATACACGTGACGAGCACACCGGCGACGAGCTGTGGGTGGTCGAGCATACGCCGGTGTTTACTCTGGGGCAGGCCGGCAAGCCCGAGCATGTCCTGGCTCCGGGCGAGATTCCGGTGCTGCAGGTCGATCGCGGCGGGCAGGTGACCTACCACGGCCCTGGCCAGCTGGTGGTGTATCCGCTGCTGGATCTGCGCCGACTCAAGATCGGTGTGCGCGACTATGTGTGCAAGATCGAGCAGGCCCTGATCGATACGCTGGACGAGTGGAACATTGTGGCCGAGCGCCGCGATGGCGCGCCTGGCGTGTATGTGGGCGGGGCGAAGATCGCCGCGCTCGGCATCCGCGTACGCCGCGGCTGCACCTTCCATGGGCTGTCGTTCAACGTGGCGATGGACCTGGAACCGTTCCACCGCATCAACCCGTGTGGCTACCAGGATCTGCAGGTGACCTCGGTGCTAGACTTGGGCGGCCCCTCCGGGATGGACGCCGTCAAGGCGGTGCTGCTCGACCAGCTGGCGCGCCAGTTCGGCCTCGTGTTGCAGCCCACCTCCGCATTGCCCGACCTTTCGCTTCCGGCCTGAGCGCCCGTACCGTCATGACCCAGCCTATCGCCCGCTCCATTCCCTTGCAGGTCGTCTCCGGCGACACCGCCGCACCTGCGTCGCTGCAGACCGGCGTCAAGCAGATCGGTGGCGACAAGATCAACCGCTCGCCGGTGCAGTTCGTCGACGCGCCGGTGCTGCGCAAGCCGTCGTGGATCCGGGTGCGGATCCCGTCCGGCAACGCGGTGCAGAACCTCAAGGCCAAGTTGCGCGAAAACCGCTTGGTCACGGTCTGCGAAGAAGCCAGCTGCCCGAACATCCACGAGTGCTTCAGCCACGGCACCGCCACCTTCATGATCCTGGGTGAGGTGTGCACGCGGCGCTGCTCGTTCTGCGACGTGGCGCATGGTCGGCCCAAGCCGCCGGATGCGAGCGAGCCGGCCAGCCTGGCCACCACCGTGGCCGACATGGGCCTGAAGTACGTGGTGGTGACCAGCGTGGACCGCGACGACCTGCGCGACGGCGGTGCCCAGCACTTCGTCGACTGCATCTCGGCGATCCGCGCCAGCGCGCCCAAGACCCGGATCGAGATCCTGACCCCGGACTTCCGTGGCAAGGGCCGCATGGACCGCGCGCTGGAGATCCTGGCCACCAGCCCGCCGGACGTGTTCAACCACAACATTGAAACCGTGCCGGACCTGTACCCGAACGTGCGCCCCGGTGCCGATTACCAGTGGTCGCTGACGCTGCTGCAGCGCTTCAAGGCGCAGCACCCGACCATCGCCACGAAGTCCGGCATCATGCTCGGCCTGGGCGAAACGATGGAGCAGGTGCAGGTCACCCTGCGCGACCTGCGTGCGCACGATGTGGACATGATCACGATCGGCCAATACCTGCAGCCCACGCCGCACCACCACCCGGTGATGCGCTACTGGACGCCGGAGGAATACAAGGCGCTGGAGGAGTACGGCAATGCGCTGGGCTTCAGCCACGTGGCGTCCGGCCCGATGGTGCGTTCCTCGTACCACGCCGACCGCCAGGCTGCCGGTGCCGGCGTCGCCGCCTGAGCCCAACTGCATCGGTGTGTGCATCACGGCCCTGCGCAGTGCGCGGGGCCGTGTCGTATCCGGGCCAGCGTGCCGAGGGTACGGGCGCGTTCACAATCTGCTACATGCCCGGAGCTAGGCTGATTCAGCCAGCGGATGACAACGCCAGCAACTTTCGGCACTGTCATGCTGTCACATCCGATCACCGCCCTTCTTTCATCGGCCCCGTGCCGAGAGCCATTCGATGACCTACAACGTTTCTGCGTCCCTGAAGGCCGGCCTGCTGGCACTGGTGCTCACCACTCCGATGGCATTGCTGGCGCGTGCGGACACGGCGCTGCCTGCCGCGGCCACGCCCGAACAGGCGACGGCGACCAAACTGGTCTACGGGTTGCTCTCGGACAGCCGGTATGCGTATCGCCCGCGTACCCTCGACGAGGCGATGTCCAAGGACGTCTTCAAGCGGTATCTGGAGACGCTGGACGGCGGCAAGCAATTCTTCACCCAGGCCGATGTGGATGCGTTCGCGCCGCTGCAGGCGGGCGTGGGTGATGCGCTGCGCGGCGGCAATCTGGAGCCGGCGTTCCAGGTGTTTTCGGTCTACAAGAAGCGTGTCGATCAGCGCGTCAAATACGCGCGCGAACTGCTCAAGCAGGATTTCGATTTCACCGGCAGCGAGAAGTTCGAGTACGACCGCAAGGACGTGCCGTGGGCAGCCGACGACAAGCAACTGGACGTGCTGTGGCGGCAGTCGGTGATGAACGACTGGCTGCGCCTGAAGCTGGCCGGCAAGAAGTCGGACGACATCCGCAAGACGCTGGACAAGCGCTATGCCACGTTGGCCGATTCGGTCAATGAACTGAAGGGAGAAGACGCGTTCCAGTTTTTCCTCAACGCCTACACCAATGCAGTTGACCCGCACACCGATTACTTCACGCCGCGCACGGCCGAAACCTTCAATCAGCAGATGTCGCTGTCGCTGGAAGGCATCGGCGCGCAGCTGCAGAAGCAGGACGACATGGTGGTGATCCGCGAGGTGATCCCGGGTGGTCCGGCCGCGGTGGACGGCACGCTCAAGCCGGGCGACCGCATCGTTGGCGTTGGCCAGGCCAAGAGCGGCGCCATCGAAGATGTGATCGGCTGGCGCATCGATGACGTGGTTGCCAAGATCCGCGGCAGCAAGGACACCCAGGTGCGCCTGGAGTACATCCCGGCCGAGCTGGGCATCGACGGCACGCACCGCACCGTGACCCTGACGCGGCAGAAGGTGCGCCTGGCCGAACAGGCTGCCAAGGGCGAGACCATCACGCTGCCGGCCAGTGGCGACGTGCCACAGCGCCGGATCGGCATCATCAAACTGCCGGGCTTCTACCAGGATTTCGAAGGCCGTCGTCGTAACGCGGCCGACTATGCCTCGGCCACCCGCGATGTCGCCAAGCTGCTGGCGGGCTTCAAGTCCGACAAGGTCGACGGCGTGGTGCTGGATCTGCGCAACAACGGTGGCGGTTCGCTGGACGAAGCGATCGAGCTCACCGGGCTGTTTATCGAACAGGGCCCAGTGGTGCAGGTGCGCGAATCCGGTGGCCGGGTCACCGTCAATGGCGACAGCAACCCGAAGGTGGCCTGGGATGGCCCGCTGGGCGTGCTGATCAACCGCGGCTCGGCTTCGGCGTCGGAAATTTTTGCTGGTGCCATCCAGGACTACGGCCGCGGTCTGGTCATTGGTGAAACCACCTTCGGCAAGGGCACGGTGCAGAACATCGTTGACCTGGACCGCTGGCCGGCCGCCGAAGGGCAGCGTTATGGGCAGGTCAAGCTGACCATTGCGCAGTTCTTCCGCGTCAGCGGCTCCAGCACCCAGCACAAGGGCGTGGTGCCGGACATCGCATTCCCGGCCAGCGTGGATGCCACCGAATTCGGCGAAAGCACCTACGACAACGCGCTGCCGTGGACGCGCATTGCCGCCGTGCCGCACACCCAGTACGGCAACTTTGCCCCGCTGCTGCCGAAGCTGCAGACCCTGCACGCCACGCGCATCGCCAGCGACAAGGAATTCCAGTGGTGGGAAGAGGACGTCAAGCAGTTCCGTGACGAGAAGGCCAAGAAGTACATTTCGTTGAACGAAGCCGAGCGCGTGGCCGAACGGCAGAAGCAGGATCAGCAGCGCAAGGACCGCCAGCAGGTGCGCAAGCAGCTGGGTCTGCCACTGGACCCGCTGGCCGACGACAGCGACGACGGCCTGACCGGCAACGAGCGCGATATCGTCAAGGACACCGCCCGCGAGAAGGCCGCTGAAAAGCGTCCGGATCCGCTGCTGCACGAATCGGCGGCCATCCTGGCCGATGCGCTGGGGTTGTTGTCCAAGGACCAGCCGCTGTCGGCGCAAGTACTGCCGCAATCGACGGCACCGGGTCGCTGGGCTGACTGATTGCTTGCGTCATTGATGGGTGAGCAACGCCACCGCTTGTCGGTGGCGTTTGTTTTTGGGGCGGCGCATCGGTGGGCGACACCTGTGCGCACCCGACTGCCTGCAGCAGATCAGGCCAGCGCCTGCCAGCAGGCCTGCAGGCCGAGCAGCAGCAAGGTGCCGAAGAACACGCGCCGGAACATCTCGGCGGAGATACGTCGCCGCACCCGGGTGCCGGCCCACATGCCCAGCGCTGTTGGCAGCAGCGCCAGTAGCGATGGCACGCCCGCCGATAGCTGCACGCCGCCCTGCCAGACCAGCGCGATGGCCAGAGCAAGCGTTGCGGTACCAAAGCAGGTGGCCAGTGCGCGGATCAACAGCTCGCGCGGCAACCCCAGCGCGGCGAAATACGGCGCTATCGGCACCACCACCACGCCAGTGGCGCCGTTGAGCAGGCCGCTGATCAGGCCGGTCAATGGGCTGGCCCAGCGTTCATGGTGTGGTGGCAACGTCCACTGCCAGCGGGCAAGCCCCAGCAACGCATAAGCCACCAACAACACGCCGAGCGCGGCACGCAGGGTGCGCGGGTCGCCACCGATGATCAACCCGGCAGTCAGCCAGGTGCCCACGCTCATCAGTGCCAGCAGGGGCCATAGTCGCCGCAACAGTGCACCCGGTGCCGGCCCCCAGGCCTGCTGCAGATTCGTCACCAGCGAAGGCAGCACCAACAACGCGGCTGCCTGGCTGGGTGGCAGCCAAAGCCCGAGCAGGCCCATGGACACGGTCGGCAGGCCCATGCCGGCCACACCCTTGACCCCGCCAGCCAGCAGGAACACGCCTGCGATCAGGACCCAGTGCAATGCATCGTCATTCATGCCGGGCAGGATCCTGCCGCCGGGGCGAGGCGGCAAGCTGTCTTTGTTTGAGGCAGACTTCGTCCACACCGAAGGCTGGGGCTGCGCGATGCAAGTGGAGTTCGTCGATTTGCGGATCTTCGTGGCAGTGGCCGACACCGGCAGCATCACCGCCGGTGCCGAGCGCGTGGCGCTGTCGCTGGCCGCCGCCAGTGCCCGCATTCGCGCGCTGGAGCTGCAGGTGGGCGCTGCGCTGTTCGAGCGTGGCCGGCGCGGCGTGACGCTCACCGCCGCCGGGCAGGTGCTGCTGCGACACGCGCGGGTGCTGGCCCGACAGGAGCAGGCGATGCGCACCGAGCTGGGCGACTACGGTGCGGGTGGGCAGGTCACCCTGCGGCTGGCTGCGAACACGGCAGCGCTGTCGGAATGGCTGCCCGAGTGCGTGGCCGACTTTCTGTTGGCGCATCCCCGCGTGGACCTGACCCTGGCCGAGTGGGGAAGTGAGGAGGCCGCCGATGCGGTGCGCGAGGAGCGGGCCGATCTGGCGGTGGTCGCCGGGCATGCGGATTTCACTGGCCTGCAGCGGCGCCCGTTCCGCCACGATCAATTGGTGGTTGCGGTGGCGGCCCGCCATCCGCTTGCCGGCGCGGACACGCTGCGCCTGGCCGATATCCAGGACATGCAGTTGTTGGCGTTATCGGCCGACAACGCCTTGCAGCGTCATCTGCGCACCCACCTGGCGCGAGCCGGCGTGCACCTGCGCATTCGCGCGCGCGTACCGGGGATCGAAACGCTATGCCGCATGTTGGCGCGCGGCGTCGGCGTGGCGATTGTGCCGCACGCGGCGCTGGCGTGTTCCAGCGTCCGCCAACAACTGGTGGCCGTGCCGCTGGACGAACCCTGGGCACGGCGTGAGTTGTCCATCGTCTGGCGCGATACGCCATCGGCTGCCTTGCAGGCGTTGCTGGAATGGCTGCAGGCAAGCGCGGCGCAGGCGGGCATCCGGCCACCGTGATTGCCGGCTGTTTCGCAGGCATCGGCGCGCTCACTCCGTGCGCGCCGATGCCTGCGAAGCAGTGATTGAAGCGCGCGCTTTCAGCGCGGCCAGGCAAACTCGGCGAGCACCGGATAATGATCCGACGGCAGCACGCCGCCGGGCCGGTCATCCAGCGTGGTGAACTGCGTTGGCGTCAGCCCGCGGAACAGGATCCAGTCGATCCGCCGGGTGGGATGGGTGCTGAAATCCTGGAAGGTGTTCTCCGGCCCGCTGCGCTTAGGCGCCCTCGCGCGTGCGTCGCCCAGCACGGCGGTGAGCGTGGGATAGGTGATCTTGTCCGGGTCACTGTTGAAGTCGCCGGTCAGCACCACCGGAATATCGGCCGGCAATTGCGCGATGCGCGACAGGATCAGTCGCGCGCTGTGTTCGCGCGCGGGTTCATCTTCGTCGCGGTACGGGAAATGCGTGTTGAACAGATAGAAGCGGCGCTTGTCGCTGCGGCGCTCGAACAACGCCCAGGTGACCATGCGCGGCAACACGTTGCCCCAGGTGATGCTGCCGGCCACCTCGGGCGTATCGGACAGCCAGAAGTTGCCCGATTCCACCACGTTGAGCGTGCGCGTGTCGTAGAACACGCCCATGTGTTCGTCGCTGTCATCACCGCGCCGTCCCTGGCCGAACCAGCGGTAGTTAGGCAACTGCGCGGCCAGATAGCCGGCTTGCTCGCTGACCAGTTCCTGGGTGCCGAACACATCCGGATGCGTCTGCTTGATCACGCTGACCATCGCACCGCGACGCGCCTGCCAGCGTTTGTCGCCATCGGTATCGACGGGCACGCGCACATTGAATGACATCACACGCAACGGCGTGATTGGCGCTGCGGCAAGTGCCGGCAAGGCGATGCACAGCAGTGCAAGGGTGGCAAGCAAGCAGCGCGTCAGCGCGCGCGTGGTCAGGCGTGGCATGCAGGCAAATTCCTGAAGAACAGAGCCGCCAAGTCTAGTCAGCGACGATGACCGCTGTGTCATGGCAACGCCGGTGTTTGCCGATGCGATCGCGCGCTTGACGTCGCTGCGCATCGGCGTAGCATTTGCCGCAAGCCAGCGGACAGACCACTGGCTGACCACGCAACCGTGAGGGATTCTCATGGCAACACCGTACGACTATCTCGTCTTTATCGGGCGTTTCGAGCCCTTTCATAACGGCCACGCCGCCGTCGCCCGCCACGCGCTGGGCAAGGCTCGCAAGCTGATCGTGCTGATCGGTTCTGCCGATACCCCCCGCACCATTCGCAATCCGTGGACCGTCGCCGAACGCGCGGTCATGATCCAGGCGGCATTGCCCGACGATGCCGAACGCCTGATCCTGCGCCCGCTGCGCGACCATCTGTACAACGAAAGCCTGTGGATTGCCGAAGTGCAACGGCAGGTGGCCGAAGCCGTGCAGGCCGATGGCGGCAGTGCCGATGCACGTGTGGGCCTGATCGGCATGGACAAGGACGCCAGCAGCTATTACCTGCGGGAATTTCCGCAGTGGCCGCTGGAGGATGTGCAGCACACCGCCACGTTGTCGGCCACCGAACTGCGCCGCTATCTCTTCGAAGCCGGCGATATCGGCTTCCATGGTGGGCTGTTGATGCTGCGCGGCAATGTGCCGGCGCCGGTGTACGACATGCTCGAAGCCTTCCGTCGCAGCTCACCGAGCTATGCGCAGCTGGTGGCCGAATTCCGCTTCATCGAACAGTACCGCGCTGCCTGGAAGGACGCGCCGTATGCGCCCACCTTCGTCACCACCGATGCGGTGGTGGTGCAGGCCGGCCACGTGTTGCTGGTGCGTCGTCGCGCCGAGCCGGGCAAGGGCTTGTGGGCGCTGCCGGGCGGGTTTGTGGGGCAGGACGAAGGCCTGCTGGACAGCTGCCTGCGTGAGTTGCGCGAGGAAACCCGGCTCAAGGTGCCGCTACCGGTCATCAAGGGTTCGTTGCGCGCACGGCAGGTGTTCGATCACCCCGAGCGCAGCTTGCGCGGGCGCACCATCACCCATGCGTTCCACTTCGAATTTGCCGCGGGCGAATTGCCGGCGGTGCGTGGCGGCGACGATGCCGACAAGGCGCGCTGGATCCCGATCGCCGAGGTGATGGCGATGGGGCCGCGGCTCTACGAAGACCATCTGCACATCCTTGAATTCTTTCTGGGCCATGGCTGAGCCATGACCTCCCGCTGGCGGACAGACCGCCGGCCTCCCGACGCGAAGGAGCTTCCGTCATGCATTATCTCGACAACCTGCTGCTCAACACCGACAGCTACAAGGCCAGCCACTGGCTGCAATATCCACCTGGCACCGATGCCTCGTTTTTCTACGTGGAATCGCGCGGTGGCGTGTACGACCAGACCGCGTTCTTCGGCCTGCAGTCGATCCTGAAAGAAGCGATCAACCGTCCGGTGACGCACGCCGACATCGACGATGCCAAGGCGTTGCTGGCGGCGCATGGCGAACCGTTCAACGAGGCCGGCTGGCGCGATATCGTCGACCGTTTGGGTGGGCAGTTGCCGATCCGCATCCGTGCGGTGCCCGAAGGCTGCGTGGTGCCCACGCACAACGTGCTGATGACGATCGAATCCACCGACGCCAAGGCGTTCTGGGTGCCGTCGTATCTGGAGACCCTGCTGCTGCGCGTGTGGTATCCGGTGACCGTGGCCACGGTGAGCTGGCAGGTGAAGCAGATCGTGCGGGATTTCCTGCAACGCACCAGCGACGATCCCGAGGGCCAGTTGCCGTTCAAGCTGCATGACTTCGGTGCGCGTGGCGTGTCCAGCCTGGGCTCGGCCGCGCTGGGTGGTGCGGCGCACCTGGTGAACTTCCTCGGCACCGATACTTTATCGGCGTTGTTGCTGGCACGCGCGCATTACCACACGCCGGTGGCCGGTTATTCGATCCCCGCGGCCGAGCACAGCACCATCACCAGCTGGGGGCGCGAGCGCGAAGTCGATGCATACCGCAACATGCTCACCCAGTTTGCGCGGCCGGGCGCGATTGTGGCGGTGGTGTCGGACAGCTACGACATCTACCGCGCCATTCGCGAGCATTGGGGCACCACGCTGCGCGAGGAGATCATCGCCTCCGGTGCGACCGTGGTGATCCGCCCGGATTCGGGCGACCCGGTGGATGTGGTCGAGCAGTGTCTGCTGTTGCTGGACGAGGCGTTCGGCCATCAGGTCAACGGCAAGGGCTACAAGGTGCTCAACCACGTGCGGGTGATCCAGGGCGATGGCATCAATCCGCAGTCGCTGCGCGCCATCCTCGAACGCATCACCGCTGCCGGATATGCGGCCGACAATGTCGCCTTCGGCATGGGCGGTGCGCTGCTGCAGAAGGTGGATCGCGACACGCAGAAGTTCGCACTGAAGTGCTCGGCGGTGCGCGTGGATGGCGCATGGATCGATGTCTACAAGGACCCGATCACCGATCAGGGCAAGCAGAGCAAGCGCGGCCGGCTGACGCTGCTGCGCGATCGTGCCACGGGCCAATACCGCAGCGCCTTACTCGACGAGGTCGCCACGCACGCGGGCGACAGCGACGATGCCTTGGTCACGGTGTGGGAGAACGGGCAGATGCTGCGGGAATGGACGCTGGAGCAGGTGCGTGCACATGCAGACGCTGCCCGGTTGTGAGGTAGGTGCGCAGGCCAGCGCGGCGCTGACACCGGAGCAGCCCAGCACGCAGGTGACGGCGGCGTCGGTGCTGGCCACCTTGCGGGCTGCCGCGCCGGCGATCGAGCAGCGGGTGCCGGCTGCCCACGATGTCGACCGTTGGCATGCACTGGAGATCGGCGGGCGCCGGTATCGCGCGGCGCTGCCGATCACGTTGACGCCCTACGCCTCGGTGCGGCCGTGTTCGGCGCGCTGCGGCTTCTGCTCGGAGAATCTGCGCTCGCAGTCCGGCGGTGTGGCGGCCGCGCAGCTGCGGCCAGGGCCGGCGTACTTCGACCACTTGCAGCAGGTGCTGCAGCTGCTGGCTGGGGTGCCGTTGTCGTATTCGTTGTCGGGTCTGGAAATGACCGACGATGCGGCGTGGCTGCAGACCCTGCTGCAGACGCTGGCGCACACGCGCAACGGGCCGCAGGTCGCGCAGCGGGTGCTCTACAGCAATGGCGCCGGGTTGGCGCGCAGCCACGGGCAGGCGTTGATCGATGCGTTGGTGGACTTCGATCTGTCGTGGATCGAGCTGTCGCGCCATCATCCGCTGCAGGCCGGCAACGACGCGATCATGCGCTTCCGCCCGGACGAGCCGATCGCACAGGTGGATGCGTTCGTGCACACCGCCAATCGGTTGGCACTGCGCGTGCCGGTGCGCCTGGTGTGCATCGTGCAGCAGGGCGGCGTGGATACTGCGCAGGAAATCGCCCGTTATCTGGAGTTCGCGCGACGCTGCGGCGCCAGCCAGGTGATCTTCCGTGAGCTGTCGCGGCTGGATGCCGGCTACCGCACCAACGGTACCGTGCGTTACATCGAGCAACGGCGCATCGGCGTGGAGACCTTGTTGGCCGAGTGCATGCAACAGCCGTGGTGGCCGGGCTGGACGCTCGACGGCATGACCCAGGGCTACTACTTCTGGAACGTGCGGCTGCGCGATGCGCACGGCATGCACGTCGTGTTCGAAAGCGCGGACTACGCCGCCATGCATGCCCGCCACGCCAGCGGCGATCTGTACAAGCTGGTGTTCTTCGCCAATGGCCGGCTGTGCGCAGGCTGGGACCCGGATGCGGACATCCTGTGGGAGCCAGGCCATGGATGAATTCGATCAGCGCAGCTGGTGGACGCCAGCGCCGGACGATCCGGCCTGGGCGCTGCCGGACGACCTGCGCGCCGCCGATCCCTTGCATGGGCGCGACTGCGGCTGGGTCAATCAGATGCGCCCGTTCGTGCGCCATTTCAGTGCGCCGGGGCAGCAGGTGTTCGACCCGTTCTGCGGGTTCGGCAGCACCTTGCTCGCGGCCGCGTTGGAAGGCCGCCAGGCGCATGGCATGGAGGTCGACCCGGCACGTGCCGTAGTGGCACGCGAGCGCTTGCGGCGGCACGCGGTGCAGGCGCCGGTCGTGGTGGGCGGGCTGGCGCAGGTGCCGCCGGCCGCGCCGGTGGACCTGTGCCTGACCAACGTGCCGTATTTCGGCTGCCACTGGTCCGGGCCGGTGGCGCCGGGCCAGCTATATGCCAGCACCGATTACGCCAGTTATCTGGCCGGCTTGCGTGCGGTGTTCCATGCGCTGCGTCGCCAGCTGCGGCCAGGCGGCTTCGGCGTGGCGATGGTGGAGAACGTGGTACTGGACGGGCAGCTAGTGCCGCAGGCCTGGGACCTGGGGCGCATCCTGTCCAGTCTGTTTACGCTGCGCGAGGAGCGGGTGCTGTGCTATCCACGCGCCGGCGGGGTGCTGGCGCAGCGCGGCACCGCCAGCAACCGCAGCCACGAATATGCGCTGATCTTCCAGCACTGCCGCACCCGCCTGGATCTGCAGGCCGCCGCGCAACTGCTGCAGGCGCTGCGCGAGCAGGGCTTGCCTGTCACCCCGCACGGCAGCTACGCACGTTGGCTGCAGGCGCCCGAACAGGTGCCCGATGGCCCGGCCGATCTGGACCTGATCGTGCCCGGCGAGCAGGCGGTCTGGGACCGGCTGTCCCACTGGCTGCACGCGCAGGGCTTCGCGCTGAGCCTGTGGGGCGCGCCGTGTCTGCCCGCCGTGCCGTTGGCGATGGTCGCGGCGCACCACTATCTGCGCGCCGAACGCCTGGACGCCGATGGCCGCCGCCTGCAGGTGGACCTGCAACTGCCGATGGATGAACCCGCGCAGCCATGAGCGGCGGACGCGACACCGCGCGCACATGGGTTGCGGCTATGCTCTGTGCCGGTTTTGGATGCCGGAATTTACCCATGTCCTGTTCTTCCCTGATTGCGCGCGGCGCGTTGCTTGGCGCATTGGCGGCTCTCGCCGGTTGCGGTGGCAGCAAAGGCGACACCATGCTGATGCGCGAGTCGTTCAATTCCGACGACACCTATTCGCGCAACGTCAGCGCGACCTCGCCGCAGGCGTGCGAGGCGGCGCGGCGGGTGCTGTTGAGCCAGGGCTATGCGGTCACGCGCGCCGATGCCGCCGCCGTGGAGGGCAGCAAGAACTTCCAGCTCAAGGAAGCCGACCAGAGCGAGCAGCTCAATCTGCGCATTTCCTGCGCCGGGCAGGACGGTGGTACCGCGCAAGTGTTTGTCAGCGCGCTGCAGGACCGCTATGCATTGAAGAAGAGCTCCACCTCCGCCAGCGTGGGCGTGGGCGTGCTGGGCTCGCTGTCGGTGCCGGTCGGCAGCAGCGGTGATTCGCTGGTGCGTGTGTCCAGCACCACCGTGCAGGATGCGGCCTTCTACAAGCGCTTCTTCGAGCGGTTGAATTCGTACCTGCCGAAGGTGGCCGAATCCACGCCGGCCGCTGCGGCACCGGCACCAGCGCCAGCGCCAGCGCATGCTGCGACGTCTCCGGCGCCAGCGCCAGTGCCAGCAACGCAGCCAGTGCCCACCACGGCAGCGCCGGCAACCACTGCGCCGCCGCCGGCAGCAATGCCGACCACCGTTGCGCAGCCGCCTATCGCGCCGCTGCCGGTTGAAGCGCAGGACCCGCCGCCCGCACCAGCCCCGGTGCCGCAGGGCGAGCCCGCAACGCAGCCGTGACGGTGCATTTCACGCTCCGCGCTGAAGCCTGAATAGCGGGGTGTTCGCTTCACGTACTGTTCTCGACGTAGCGACCAGAGTGCAGCCATGGCTCGCCGAATGGGCGAGAACGATGGAGACGTACGATGAAAATGCACACTTCCCTGATGGGTATGTCCCTGATCGCTCTGATGGCGACGAGCACCTTCGCGCAGGCGCAAAACTACTCGCAGCACCGGTACACGACGGCAGACGAAGGCCGCAGGTTCAATGACGGTACCCGTGTGCGCTGCAAGAACGTGGAAGTGCAGAAGAATTCCCGTGACCCGAACCGCATCGCCGGCACCGCGACTGGCGCCATCGTCGGTGGTCTGCTCGGCAACCAGGTGGGCGGCGGTAACGGCAAGAAGGCCGCAACCGTGCTGGGTGCGGTGGCAGGCGGTGCGGCAGGCCGCACGATCCAGGGAAACAGCCAGCAAAATAACGGCGATCGCCGGGTCGAACGCGTCTGCGAGCGTCGTTGAGGCTGAGCGACTGAACACCACGAGCCCCGGCCCTGCCGGGGCTTTCTTTTGCCCGCGCCGCAGTGCGGATCTACGCTTGATCAATGCCGCCTCGCATGACGTTCGCCCCCCATCAATACCCCGCAGCAACCAGACTCGTTGAGCGACGCCTGCACGCACGGCGCCGTGCGCGCGTTGCCTGTGCGGCGGTCTTTTTGGGTGCGCAACTGCTGCAAAGCGTGTTGGCGGCACCCAGTGCAACGGCAGCCGCAGCCGATGCCGCTTGCGTGGAGGTGTTGTTGCGGCGGATGGGCTGGCGGATCGAGCAGGCATCCACCACGGCACCGGTGATCGAACGTGGCCTGCCGTGTACGCGTGCCACCTTGGCGCAGGCGCAGCAGGCAGGCGATTTGCACGCCGTGCTGCCGGCGCAGTGGAATGCGCAGCAACGCGGCGATGCCTTGCGGGCGCTGCTGCACGATCCCGCCACGCAGTGCGCGTACGCGTTCGAGCTGGGCGCGGCCACACAACGTGCAGTGACCAAACTGCAGGACAACCCGCGGTATCGCTTTTCGGCAGTGCAACTGGGCTGGATCGGCTTTGGCTGGCGTGGCGCTGCGGCGCAGGGGTGGAGTGGATTCAAGAGCTTCGGTCGCGGCTATCAGCCAAGCGGGAGCAACGCGCAGGCGCTGGATGCGTTCTATCGCGGCCAGGTGCGCTCCGAATGCGGGGTGGGCCGGCAGGTGGCGCAGCTGGCCACGCAGCGCGAACTCTACGGCGATGCAGGCTTCGATACAGTCTTTAGCGCGGGCGAGCTGTCGATCGGCACATTTTTGACCTTGCACGACACCGACAGCATTTTGCTGGGTGCGCACGCCGGCGAGTTTTTCGCCGATGGCAAGGCGATCAAGACTGCGCAACTGGGGCGTCAAGCCTTCGTGGGGGCGCCGGGCTTCATCGCGCATGTGTTCGACAAGGCGTATCTGGACGACATCCACAATCAGGCCGAAAACTTCGTGGTGGTGGACGTCAGCGATGCAGCCGCGCAGGCGCTGGCACGCCGCGGTGGCTTTGCGTACTACGACGCGCGCAACCGGCAGATCTGGGAGCTGGCCAAGGACCTGCGCGGGCCCGGCCGGCGGCGTTTCGAGCGGCTGTTGTACGAACGCGACGCCGCGCTGCGCGCCAGCCTGGATGCGCATCAGCGGGCCCGTCTGCAGGAACTGCTTGCGCTGCTGGACGACCCGTTCTACCAGGGGTTTCAGGTGTACGTGCACCCCAAGGGCGTCAAGCCGATCGGCTACCACGTGGCACGCCTGCTCGACCGTAACCCGCGCACGCCGTATGCCATCGACCTGACCCTGCACAACCTGCGCAGCACCCTGTACTGGCGCTGGATCGATTGGCAGCTGCAGCAGTGCGCGGCCGGTCACGCGCTGGAACAATCCATTGAGAATTCCGCCACGCCGTTCTACGCGCCGCGTGGCACCCTGCACTGATCAGATGACACGAGGAGTGACTATGGAACTGGGTATGGTGGGACTGGGCCGCATGGGCGCCAACATGGCCGAGCGGCTGGTGCGCGGCGGGCATCGCGTGCATGGGTTCGATCTGGGCGCTGCGGCACGCACCAGTGCGCAATCCAAGGGCATCCAGACAACCGATGCGCTGGTCACGCTGGTCTCCGCACTGCCGAGTCCGCGCGTGGTGTGGCTGATGGTGCCGGCCGGCAAGATCGTCGACGACACGCTGGCGCAGCTGCTGCCGTTGCTGCAGGCCGGCGACATCGTCATCGACGGCGGTAATTCGTATTACAAGGATTCGCAGCGCCGCGCCGCGCAGCTGCAATCCAGCGGCATTGCGTTTGTCGATTGCGGCACCAGCGGGGGCGTGTGGGGCTTGCAGGAAGGCTACAGCCTGATGGTGGGCGGCGACGAAGCGGCCGTGACCACGTTGCATCCGGTGCTGGCCACGTTGGCACCGGCGCCGGACAAGGGCTGGGGACGGGTGGGCCCGAGCGGTGCCGGCCACTTCACCAAGATGGTCCACAACGGCATCGAGTACGGAATGATGCAGGCCTATGCGGAAGGCTTCGCGCTGCTGCAGCACAAGACCGATTTCGCGCTGGACCTGCACCAGGTCGCCGAGATCTGGCGCGATGGCAGCGTGGTGCGTTCGTGGCTGCTGGACCTCACCGCCGATGCGCTGGCGCACAACCCGACCATGGGCGGCATTGCGCCGTATGTGGCCGATTCCGGCGAAGGCCGTTGGACGGTGGCAGAGGCCATCGACCTGGAAGTCTCCGCGCCGGTGATCACCTTGTCGCTGATGGAGCGGTTGCGGTCGCGCGACAAGGATTCGTTCACCGATAAATTGCTGGCGGCGATGCGCAATCAGTTCGGTGGGCATGCGGTGCTGACCACCACGCCAACCCCGACGCCGATCGGCAGCAAGGACGCCTGATCCGGCCAGGGCCGTGCGCGCCACGCTTGGCGTGGCATGCATGTCTGCTTCAACAACAGCGTGTGCGCGTGGCAGCAGCCGCGCGCGGTGAGCGCGGCACCGCCGCTGCCGGGCCTTGGCGCTCAGTCGCTGCTGTTGCCTTCCAGCCAGAGCACCTGGCCCAGCGCAGCACCGCGTTGCGCCAGCTCCAGCAGCTCCATCAGCCGCACCGCGTCGGCAGCACTGACCGGTGGCGGTGCGGTGCCGGCCATTGCGTCGCGGAAGGCCGCATAGCAATGGCGGTAGTCGCCGGGTACGCCATCGGGCTGATGCGTGTGCACACGGCCTTCGTCGTCCACGCGGGTGAGCGTGCCGGGCAATGGGTCCATGCCCCAGCCGGCGGTGCCGGGCCGGCGGCCGGCACGCAACTGGTCTTCCTGCGTATCGGCGCCATGCTTGAGATAGCTGCCGCGCGTGCCGTGCACGGCGAAGCGCAGGCTGCCGTCGGCCACCAGCGAGCCGGCGTGCAGGATCACCCGCAAGCGGGGATAGCGCAGCACCACGTTGAAGTAATCGTCGCTGCGCGCCTGGGTGCGCTGGCGCTGCAGGTCTGCGCTGATCGCCTGCGGCATGCCGAACAACTGCAACGCCTGGTCCAGCAGATGCGGCCCCAGGTCGTACCACAGCCCGGCGCCGGGGATATCGCTTTCGCGCCAGCGGTCGCGCACCTGCGGGCGATACCGGTCGAAGTGCGAATGGAACTCCACCACCTCGCCCAGTTGGCCGTCTTCGATCAAGCGCCGCACGGTGAGGAAGTCCGCATCCCAACGGCGGTTCTGGAACACGCTGACGATCTTGCCGGCCTCTGCGGCGGCGTCCACCACGGTGCGAGCCTGTGCGGCATCCAGGGCGAAGGGTTTATCCACCAGCACGTGCTTGCCGGCCGCCAGTGCCTGCAGCGCCATGGGCGCATGGGTCTGGTTGGGCGTGGCGATGACCACCGCATCCAGCGCCGGGTCGGCCAGTGCAGCCTCCAGGTCGGGCAGCACGCGCACCTCGCGGAAGTCCGCCTGCGGTTGCTGCGGCTTGGACGACACCACGCTGTGCAACTGCAGGCCGGGCGTGCTGGCGATCAGCGGTGCGTGGAAGGTGCGGCCAACATAGCCATAGCCGACGACGGCCAGATTGAATGGTTTAGGCATTGAAAACGATTCACCGCAACGCTGGGGAAGACCTGCATGGTATTGCACCCACCCGTGTGCGCCGGGTTCACGAACTCTGCATCCAGCGGTCACATCCGCGCGACGGCTGGGCCCGCAGACTCGCCCCACACCCAACGGAGGGTAATCGGATGAACGCCATGACGCATGCACGCAAGTTGTTGGCTCTGTCGCTGTCGCTCGGTCTGACGCTTGGCGCGTCGCAGGCATTTGCCGCACCGCAGGAACACGCAGACCACAAGGACCATGCCGCCGGCATGAACGAGTCCAAGAAGCCGGTCACCGACACCTGGATCACCACCAAGGTGAAGGCCGATCTGCTGGCCACCGACAATGTGTCCGGCACCGACGTCAAGGTCGAGACCAAGAACGGCATCGTGACCCTGACCGGCAGCGTTGCCACCAAGGCCGAGCATGACAAGGCCGTGGCCGTTGCCAAGGGCATCGAAGGCGTCAAGAGCGTCAAGTCGACCGGCCTGAAGGTCACTGCTGCAAAGATGTAAGCAGCAGGCACGCATGCCGGGCCGGCCGAGGCGAGGCGGCTGCCCGACACGAGGCGCACTCTTACGGGAGTGCGCCTTTTTTGTGTGCGGGCATTTGATGGCTGAGGGCGGGCCATGCCTGCTGACATGCAGCGCACGCATCCACATTGCGTGCCGGCCTTCGCTGCCCGACGTGATGTTGCCAACGCGCCATGGCGCCTGTGCTGGGTGAGGGCAGGGCGCTGGGACCGCCACGCACACCGGTGCCCTAAAGGCAATCTGCACGCGCAACCGTGGAGCAGCGCCACGGGTGCTGGCGCCTGATCGCTCGTCAGGGCAGGTCTGGGGCGGTTGGTAGCAGGGCGTAGAGCACCTCGAATACCGCCGGTCGGCTGGGCCAGTTCTCGCGCAGTTTTCACGTGCGCTGCACTTATGATATGCCCATTCAGCTATGTCATGGACCGGCGCAGCTGAGCCTGAAGCATTCATTCCAATGCGGGTCTGATCGGGGACAATACGCCCTGCCTAGCCCACTGCCGCGAGCGGACACAGACCCCGTAATGCAAACACCGGTCCGAGAAGACGTTTGGGATCGCTGGCGCCTGCCGTTACTGGCGGTTGCCGTGTTCCTGATCGTGGTGGTGCCGTCGCTGCTGTTGCAGCAGATGGCCGCCAACGCCAATCAGGCGGCGGTGTGGGTGTCGCATAGCCAGGACGTGCAGGAGACCGCGCAGCGGTTGGAAGCGTCGATGCGCGATACCGAGTCGGCGGCAATGATGCGCTCGCACGGCGTGGATCGCCCGGTGCTGGTTGAGCGCATGCGCCAGGGCCGCACCGAGGCCATGAAGGCCATCACGCATCTGATCGCGCTGACCAAGGACAACCCTTGCCAGCAGGTGCGCATGGGGCGTATCCAAAGCACCATCGAGCGCCGCCTGTTGCTGGCCGAGCGTATCGCGGTGACACGCGCGCCGGAGCAGATCCGTGCACTGATCGAGGAGATGACGGTCAGTAACCCGATCCGCGAATTGATCGGCGATCTGCAGACCGCCGAAGGCCGGTTGCTGAGCGTGCGCAATGCGCGCGCCGAACGCGAGCGCCTGCATTACAAGGTGCTGAGCTGGGCAACGCTGGCGGTGCAGTTGTTGTTGCTCGGCACGGTGATCTGGTTGCTGCAGCGGCAGATCCGGCGCCGCCTGGCGGCCGAACAGGAATACCTGCGCGCCAGCGGCCGTGCCGGCTCGGTGCTGCAGACCGTGCGCGAGCCGATCGTGTTGCTCGACGCACGCCAGCGCATCGTGCTGCACAACCCGGCGTTTGCCGAGCTGTATGGCCTGGAAGAGCGCGGCAATGAGTTGATGCTGCTGGACGATGTGGGTGATGGCGCCTGGCGCGATCCGCAGATCCACCAGCGCCTGGCCGACGTGTTGCTGCGCGACCGCGAGCTGTGGGATTTCGAGCATGAGCAGCGCGGTGCCGACGGTGTGCTGCGCACCATGCTGATCAACGCGCGCCGCATGCCACTGCCCGATGATGGCGAGGAAGAAGTGGTGCTGATGACGGTCAGCGACATCAGCCTGCAGAAGGTCTCGCAGCAGCGCATCCAGGAGCTCAACCGGCAGCTGGAAGGCAAGGTGGAGCAGGTCTCGGAGGTCAACCGCGAGCTGGAGGCCTTCAGTTATTCGGTCTCGCACGATCTGCGCGCGCCGCTGCGGCACGTGGCCGGCTTCTCCGACAAGCTGGCCCGTCATCTGGGCGATGCAGCCGACGAGAAATCGCGCCACTACATGGAAGTGATCAGCAGCTCGGCGCGGCGGATGGCCTCGCTGATCGACGACCTGCTGGTGTATTCACGCCTGGGCCGCAGCGCCTTGCGCCTGCAGGCCGTGGACATGCAATCGCTGGTGGCCGAGACGCGCGCGATCCTGGATGCCAACGTGCAAAGCGAAAACACCGGCCACCGTGTGGACTGGCACATCGCGCCGCTGCCGGTGCTGATTGCCGACGAAAACATGATGCGCCAGCTGTGGATGAACCTGATGGGCAATGCCGTCAAGTACAGCACCAAGCGCGAGGTGGCGAAGATCCAGATCGGCTACGAGCCCATGCCCGACGGTGGCCACTATTTCACCGTGCGCGACAACGGCGCCGGTTTCGACATGGACTACAGCGGCAAGCTGTTCGGCGTGTTCCAGCGGCTGCACAAGGTCAGCGAATATCCCGGCACCGGCATTGGCCTGGCCAGCGTGCGCCGCGTCCTCGCGCGCCATGGCGGCCGCGTCTGGGCCGAAGGCGTCGTGGACGAGGGCGCCACCTTCCATTTTGTCCTTCCCCCTGCGCTTGAAGCGCCCAACCAAGAGTCCACCGTATGACCGCCATCCGTACCATTCTTCTGGCAGAAGACAGCCCGGCCGACGCGGAGATGGCCGTCGACGCGCTGCGTGATGCCCGTCTGGCCAATCCCATCGTGCATGTGGAAGACGGTGTGGAAACCATGGATTACCTGTTGCGGCGCGGCGCCTTCGCCAACCGCGAGGAAGGCCTGCCGGCCGTGTTGCTGCTGGACATCAAGATGCCGCGCCTGGATGGGCTGGAAGTGCTCAAGCAGATTCGCAACGAAGAATCGCTCAAGCGCCTGCCGGTGGTGATCCTGTCGTCCTCGCGCGAAGAGAGCGACCTGGCGCGCAGCTGGGACCTGGGCGTGAATGCCTATGTGGTCAAGCCGGTGGACGTTGACCAGTTCTTCAACGCGGTCAAGACGCTGGGCACCTTCTGGGCGGTGATCAATCAGGCACCGGAGCTGGACTGACCGATGCCGCATGAGGGTGGCCAGCACGAACAGTTGAAGATTCTTCTGGTGGAGGATTCACCGGAAGACGCCGAGCTGTTGTCCGATCAGCTGCTGGACGCGGGCATCGATGCCGCGTTCGAGCGCGTGGACAGCGAGCCGTCGCTGCGCGCGGCGATGGAGCGGTTTCAGCCGGATATCGTGCTGTCTGACCTGAGCATGCCCGGGTTCTCCGGTCACCAGGCCTTGCGCCTGGTGCGCCAGAGCGGCGCCACGCCCTTCATCTTCGTCTCCGGCACCATGGGTGAGGAGACCGCGGTCAAGGCGCTGCAGGACGGTGCCAACGACTACATCATCAAGCACAACCCCACCCGCTTGCCGAGCGCGGTCTTGCGCGCCATCCGCGAGGCGCGTGCGGAGATCGAGCGCCAGCGCGTGGAAAGCGAATTGATGCGTGCGCAGCGCCTGGAAAGCCTGGCGATGCTGGCGGCCGGGCTGAGTCACGACCTGCGCAATATCCTGCAGCCGTTGTTGATCGTGCCCGACCTGTTGGCCGGGCGCACCGACGACCCGCAGCTGCGCCAGCTGGCCAACGTGGTGGCCGAATGCGGCCGCCGTGGCCATGAGATGGCCGAGTCGATGCTGTCGTTCGTGCGCGGCTCCAACAAGCCGCGCGAGCAGGTGTCGGTGGCCAACCTGTTCCAGGCCGTGCAGATGCTGCTCAAGAGCAGCCTGCCCGATGGCGTGCGCCTGAAGATGGACATGGTGGTCTCCGACCTCACCATCGAAGCCAACTACACCGAGCTGCAGCAGTGCCTGCTCAACCTGGGCTTGAACGCGATCCAGGCGATGCCCGGTGGCGGTACGCTCACCTTGTCGGCCGAGCAGCACGACGGCACCCGCGTGCGCATGAGCGTGGCCGATACCGGCGTGGGCATGAGCGATGACACCCGCGCGCGCTTGTTCAGCCCGTTTTTCACCACCAAGACCGATGGCACCGGGCTGGGGCTGATTTCGTGCAAGCGCATCATCGAAAGCTACGGCGGCACGATCCTGGTCGACAGCCGCCTGGGCGAGGGCACGCGCTTTGACATGATCGTGCCGATGCGCGCGGCGGTGACGCCCACCACCGAGAGCGAGCCGCCGCTGGCGCTTGGGCACGGCCAGCGCATCCTGCTGGTGGACGGCGAAGCCACGCGGCTGTCGCTGCTGGGCAATGCGCTCTCCAGCCAGGGTTACCAGCCGCAGCTGGCCACCGATGGCGCTGCGGCGTTGCAACTGGTGCAGCAGCACGCCATGCCGGATCTGGTGATCATCGACAGCGACATCATCCTGCTATCGGCGGTGAGCGTGCTGTTGAGCATGCAGGAACTGGGCTACCAGGGCCCGGCGATCGTGCTGGAAGATGTCGGCGCGCCGCTGCAGCGTGCGCATCTTCCCCACGATATCCCGGTGCACGTGCTGCGCAAACCGCTCGAGATGCGCCGCGTGTTCCGCGCCGTGGCGCACGCACTCGAAGTGGCCTGAGCCGCGTTGCGCACGGCGGCGTGCGCGCAGCGAATAGCTAGCTGGCATGCGCGCAAGACGGTTGACGCTGACGCCGCCCGCATGCGCGAATATCGCATGACCACCGTGCTCCTCAGCCTGGGCAGTAACGTCCAGCCAACCCATTACCTGCGTCTGGCCGTCGAGGCCTTGCGCGCGCGTTTTGGCCCGATCGACGTCTCGCCGGCGTATCGCACCGCGGCGGTTGGTTTCGATGGCCCTGACTTCGTCAACAACGGCGTGCAACTGCAGACCGATTGGGAGCTGCAGGCGCTGGACGACTGGTTGCATGCGCTGGAAGACCGCCATGGCCGCGATCGCAGCGGGCCGCGTTTCAGCGACCGCACGCTGGATGTGGACGTGGTGTTTTTCGGCGACCGCATCGTGGAAGGGCCGGGCCACCTGCGCGTGCCACGGCCCGAGCTCAAGCATGCGTTCGTGCTCAAGCCGTTGGCTGACATTGCGCCAGCATTCGTCGATCCGCTGAGCGGCAAGACCCTGGCGGCGTTGTGGCAGGCGCATCCGCAATACGGCAGCGCGTTCACCACGGTGGAACTGGACAACGCGGTGGCATTGCCGCAGTAACCGCGCTCAGCTGAGCCGGCGGCCGCCGTCCACGCGCAAGGTATGGCCGGTGATGAAGCTGGCATCGTCCAGCAACCAGCGCACGGCCTCGGCCACTTCTTCGGGCGTGCCGATGCGCGCCAGCGGCGTGCGCGCGAGCAGTGCCTGCTTGGCGGCGTCGGCCTTGCCGTCTTCCGGCCACAGGATCGCGCCCGGTGCGACGGCATTGACGCGGACCTGCGGCGCCAGCTCCAGCGCCAGCGAGCGGGTCAGCATTTCCAGCGCGCTCTTGGAGGCGCCATACAGCGGGTGCTGGCGCATGGGTTGTTCGGCATGCAGATCGGTGAGGTTGACGATGGCGCCGTGGTGCGCGCGCAACTGCGCCGCAGCGGCCTGTGCAATGAAGAACGGAGCGCGTGCGTTCACCGCGAACAACTCGTCCCATTGCGCCGGCGTGGCCTCGCCCAGCACGGTGGGATAAAACGCGCTGGCATTGTTGACCACCGCATCCAGGCGGCCGAATGCAGCCACACAGGCATCCACCAGCTGGGCCGGTGCCTCGGGCGTGCGCAGGTCGGCCTGCAGTGCACAGGCGCTGCCCGCGCGCTGGGCGCATAGCGCCGCCACGCGTGCAGCCAATGCATCGCCAGAGCGGTGCGCGTGCAGGGCCACGCGGTAGCCGGCGCCGTGCAGGGTGGTGGCGATCTGCGCACCGATGCGGCGGGCGGCACCGGTGATCAGGACCACCTTGGAACTGTCTGTCATGGCGTACTCGCTCGGCGTTGCGAAAGGCTCGGCTATCCTGTGCATTGTCTCCGCAACCGGTGCCCGCATGCACGCCGACCTTCCCGTTCCCGATCAGGACGCACTGGCCCACAGCGATCAACTGGCCGCGCATTTGCGCGCCGAGATCACCGCCGCCGGTGGCGCGATTCCGTTCTCGCGTTTCATGGAGCTGGCGTTGTACGCGCCGGGCCTGGGCTACTACAGCGCCGGCGCAAGCAAGTTCGGTGAGAGCGGCGACTTCGTCACCGCGCCGGAGTTGGGCCCGTTGTTTGCCGCTACCGTGTCCGGTGCGCTGGCACCGGTGCTGCAGCAACTCGGGCCGCAGGCACGTGTGCTGGAGGTCGGTGCCGGCAGCGGCGCGTTTGCCGAGGTCACGCTCAAGCGCCTGCTCGAACTGGATGCCTTGCCGGAGCGCTACGCGATCCTGGAGCCCAGCGCCGATCTACGCGAGCGCCAGCGCGAACGGTTGGGACGCAGCCTGATCCCGCCGGTGTTCGACCTGGTGGAGTGGCTGGATGGCCCGTTCCCGGACGATTGGGACGGTGTGCTGTTCGCCAACGAAGTCATCGACGCATTGCCCACGCCGCGTTTCACCCTGCGCGATGGCGAGGTGTATGAAGAAACCGTGGTGCTGGATGCACGGCAGCACTTCGCGCGTGGCGAGCAGCCGGCCGATGCGCTGCTGGGCGCGGCGGTGCGGCATCTGGAGCGTTACCTGGAACAACCGTTTGCCGATGGTTACCGCTCGGAGTTGCTGCCGCAGTTGCCGCACTGGATCCAGGCCGTGGCCGGTGGCTTGAAGCGTGGCGCGATGCTGTTTGTCGACTACGGCTACCCGCGTGGCGAGTTCTACCGTGCGCAGCGCGAAGACGGCACCTTGCGCGCGTTCTATCGCCATCGCATGCACACCGATCTGTACCGTTGGCCGGGCCTGCAGGACCTCACCGCATCGGTGGATTTCACCGCGCTGGCCGAAGCCGGCACCGGCGCCGGTTTCGAATTGGCGGGCTACTGCACGCAGGCCAACTTCCTGCTCGGCAACGGGCTGGATGCGTTGCTGACCCAGGCCGATGCGCGTACTGACGAGGTCGGCCGCATGCGCCTGCGTCAGCAGGTCAAACAGCTCACCTTGCCCAGCGAGATGGGCGAACGTTTCCAGGTGATGGGCTTTGCACGCGACGTGGATTTTGCGCCGGCGTTTCTGGCGGGCGACCTGACGTGGCGGCTATGACGCAGGCGTTGCGGCCGTTTCGGCGGCCAGCGCTGTGGGTGGGGCTGTGGGTTCTGGCGATCCTGGTGGTGATCGGCGTGTGCCTGGGACCGCCGCCGGAGTTCCCGGAGCTGCCGTCCAATAGCGACAAGGCCGAGCATTTTTTGACCTTCGCGTTGCTGTGCTGGGGCGCGGTGCAGTTGTTCGCCACACGGCGTGCGCTGGTGTTCGCGGCATTAGGCCTGGTGTTGCTCGGCATCGGGATCGAGATTGCCCAGGGCGCGCTCACCACCAATCGCAGCGCCGATCCGTACGACGCGTTGGCCGACACCTTGGGCATCCTGGCCGGCCTGTGCCTGGCGTGGACGCCGCTGCGCCTGGTGATGCTGCGCATCGACCAGCGCGTGTTCGGCAGCCGCTAACACCGCCACGAAAGCCCACGCATGCGGGCACGCTGCAGCACCGATCAGGTCGGTGCGTGCAGCGGGCGTTCGCGCAGCCATTTGGTGGCCACCCATTTCTCGCCGGCCAGCACCGGTGCGCCGGCGTGCAGGGTGCGTGTCATCGGATGTGGGCGGTCGTAGCTGAAGAACACCGCATTGCCTTTCACCGCGGCTACGTCCAGATGCACATCGGGAACGCGCGTGGCGCCGCCGCGTTCGGGCGTGTTGAGGTACATCACCAGCGAGGCGACGCGTTGCCCGCCGTGCTGCAACAGCACTGGCGTGCCGGGGGCATCCGGTTCGAAGTAATCGTAATGCGGCGCGTACTGCGCACCGGTGGCATAGCGCAGTACCTGCAGCCCTTCGCCGTGCTCCACCGGCCATTCCAGCAGCTGCGCAATGCGCGCTTCGATGCGTTGACATAACGCATCCTGGCCCGGTTGCAGGGCCATGCTGTGGCTGGTGCGCGCAGCATGCACGATCTCGCTGCCGTCGCGGTTGTCCACGGTGCGCGAGCGGGCCAGTTGCGGGCGTGCCAGTGCGATCAATGCATCGCATTCGTCATCGGCGAGCAGGCCGCCCAGCACCACCACGCGCGGCAGCATCAGGCTGACCAGTACCTGCACCTGGCGATCGCCCAGATCCAGCAGCGACGACGCGTCGGCCTGCAGCGGTGCGGGCACGCGCACCGGCACCGGCACCGGCAGGCCGTGCGCCTGCGCGTGTGCCTGCACATGCGCGCGTACCAGCGCTTCCACCGCATCGATGGCGTCCTGCTCGCTCCAGCCCGCTTCCAGCAGCGGTTGCAGCGTGTGCTCGGGCGGGTGTCCGGCGATGGCCTGGGCAATGATCCAGTCGCCCAAATCGGCGGGAATGGAGGTGTTTGTCATCCCGCTACAGTGCATGCCGACATGTGGCAGCTGTGTGTCAGCGTGTGTCGCGTAAGACAAATGCAACACACGCCCTCTATAAAAGTGACGGGGATCTTGAACGTGCTCGCCACTGCAGTGAGCGGAACGCAACCATTCTTGACGACTCCTCTTCATACCGGACCCTTTGACCTGGAGATCAGCCGCATGTCCGTTCGCAATAGCAGTAAAACCCTTCTCATGACCTTCGGCACCGCGCTGGCGTTGTCCGCCTGCGGTGGCGGTGCCGACCGTGTTGCTTCGCCGGGCGAAGGCGCATTTCCGCCCGCACCGGCACCGGCACCGACCCCGGCGCCCACGCCCGCACCAACGCCGGCTCCGACACCGACGCCGGCGCCGACCGGCCCGGCTGCAGATTGCCCCACCGGTTTTTCCAACGTCGGCACCATCGCCAACAACACGCTGCGCGCCTGCCAGTTGCCGGAAACCGTCAGCGGCAACCTGGTGGTGCCTGCGCGCGCCGGCACGGCGTATTCGATCAGCGGCCGCGTCAATGTCGGCACCGACCGTGGCGGTAACGCCACCGCGCCGGCCGCCGGCAGCGTGCAGGGCGTGCTGACCATCGAGCCGGGCGTGACCTTGTACGGCTCGTCGGGTAGCGACTACATCGTGGTCAACCGCGGCTCGCAGATCTTTGCCGAAGGCAGCGCCACCGCACCGATCGTGTTCACCGCACGCCAGGCGCTGGAAGGCCAGGTCAGTGCCAACACCATCGGTCTGTGGGGCGGCATCGTGGTGTTGGGTCGCGCAGCGATCAATAACTGCCCGGCCGCCACGGTGTCCGGTACGCCGGAATGCCAGACACAGGTGGAAGGCACCAACGCGTTCTACGGCGGCAATAACGCCACCGACAACAGCGGCACGCTGCGCTACCTGCGCGTGATGTATTCGGGCTTTGAAATCTCGCCCAACAACGAGCTGCAGGGCATCACCATGGCCGGCGTGGGCAGCGGCACGCGGATGGATTATGTGCAGATCCACAACAGCTCCGACGACGGCATCGAGTGGTTCGGTGGCACGGTCAACGGTAGCCACGTGGTCATCACCGGCGCCGACGACGATGCACTGGATACCGATGCCGGCTGGAGCGGTGCATTGCAGTTCGGCATCGTGGTGCAGCGCGCCGGCGGCGGCGACCGCATGAACGAGTGGAGCAGCCTGCGTCGGCAGCCGTATTCGCGCCCGAAGGTGGCCAACTTCACTTACGTGGGCAATGCCCGTGCCGGTGCGGCGATCATGCTCAACCAGGGCACCCAGGCGGCGTTCTACAACTCGGTGTTCACCCGTCCTGCCGGCGGCACCGGCGATGGCCTGGTGTGCTTGAACATGGCCGATGCCGATACCGCCGGCGTGTTCCAGTCGGTGTTCTTTGCCTGCCCGACCGCCTTCGGCAGCGACCCGCGTGCAGCGACCTCGTTCGCGGCCGGCACCAACAACGTGGCCAACGGTGTGTCCACCTTGCAGAACACCTTCATCAACGGCGCCAACGAGTCTGCAGTGCCGGCGTTCCAGGGCCTGACCGGGGTGAGCAGCTTCTTCCAGCAGGTCAATTACATCGGTGGCGTGCGTGATGCCAACGACACCTGGTGGCAGGGCTGGACCTGCGGCCTGACCGCCGACCGCCCCTGCTGAGGCCGGGCAGCGCGGAGCGGCATCCGGCCGCTCCGCGCTGCATCCACGCCTTCATTCTTCTGTTGCCAGGGCTCCCACGATGCGAACCTTCGCTGTTGCCCGTCTTTCGCGGACGGGCTTGTCTCTTTCCATTTCCGCTTTGCTCGCCTCCGGTGCAGCAATGGCGCAGTCCACCACCACCGATGCCGCCGGCGGCACCAGCAGCTCCAGTGCTGCCGCCATTGCGCCCAAGCAGCTCGACCAGGTCGTGGTGCGCGGTGAATACATTCCCGAACCGATGCTGCAGACCTCCGAAGTGGCGTCGTTCGTCACCCGCGAGGACATGGAGCGCACCGGCGACAGCAGTGCCGCAGTCGCGCTGACGCGTGTCACCGGCCTGAGCCTGTCGCGCGGTAAATATGTCTATGTGCGCGGCCTGGGCGAGCGCTATTCCTCGGCGCTGTTCAACGGTTCGCCATTGCCCAGCCCCGAGCCGATGCAGCGCGTGGTACCGCTGGATCTGTTTCCCAGCGACGTGCTGCAGAGCGTGACCGTGCAGAAGACCTATTCGGCCGATTATCCCGGCGAATTCGGCGGTGGCGTGATCGATCTGCAATCGATGGCGGTGCCGGAAAAACCGTTCTTTTCGCTCACCGTCGGTGGCGGCGCCAACAGTGTCAGTACTGGCGAGAAGGGCCTGACCTACTACGGCTCCGGCGATGACGAGTGGGGCTTCGACGATGGCGCGCGCAAGCAACCGGGCGCACTGCGTGATGCCATCGCCACCGGCCGGCGCGTGGACCTGGGCAGCTTCTCGCGCGAGGACATCCGCCGCATTGGCCGCAGCATGAACAACGCCAACCTGTATGTGCTGCAGGAGAAGGACAGCATCGATCCGGACGTCAATGTCGGCGCCAGCGCCGGCTACAGCATGGACATTGGCGAGGCCAAGCTGGGCATCCTGGCCGTGGCCAGTTACGACAACGAATGGCGCACGCGCACCGGCAAGCAGCAGGACGGCATCTTCACCGGCGACACGGTGGAGTTCAATTCCAACTACGACTTCGCCACCACCCGCAACAACGTGCGCAGTAACGGCATGCTGGGCCTGGGCTGGGAATACGGCCGCCACACCATCGGCTGGACCACCTTGTACGTGCACGACACCTTGAAGGTGGCGCGCAGCCGTGCCGGCCGCGATGAACTGGCCGGCTTCGATGTGCGCGACGACAACACCGAGTGGTACGCGCGCCAGCTGATCAACAACCAGCTGCGCGGCACGCATGCGTTTGGCGAGTACGACGATCTGAAGATCGAATGGCGTGCAGCGCTGGCCAACGCCAGCCGCGATGTGCCGTACGAAACCGGCATCCGTTACGAACTGCTGGACGGCTACTGGGCGCACGATGCCTCGCGCGTGCAGAACTACACGCGTTTCAGCAAGGTCGACGATAAAGTGGCCAGCGGCGGCGTGGACGTGACCTGGCGCCTGCCGATCGAGCACGACCTCACCGTCAAGGGTGGCCTTGCGTATCTGGACAACGACCGCACTGCGTGGAATCGCGAGTTCCGCTTCCTGGCGCTGGACGGCCCGTTGCCGTTCTACAACCAGTACCAGCGCGTGGACTACCTGATCTCCGACTACAACCTCAGCAACGATTTCCTGCGCCTGCGCGAGACCACCGGCAGCTTCGGTGCGGCCGCCTACGACGCCACGCTCAAGGTCAAGGCCGCCTACCTGCAGATGGAAGGCGAGATCGTGCCGACCCTGCGTGCCACGGTGGGCCTGCGCTATGAAGACGCCACCCAGGCGGTGCATCCGTACGACATCTTCAGCGGCACGCGCCAGGACAGCGTGGCACCGTTGGAGAACAGCTACGCGCTGCCCTCGGCCACGGTGACCTGGAATTTCGCCGAGAACCAGCAGCTGCGCTTCGGTGCGTCCAAGACCATCGCGCGGCCGCAGTTCCGCGAAATGGCGCCGCAGCAGTATCTGGACCCGGACATCGACCGCCAGTTCTTCGGTAACCCGTTCCTGGTCGACAGCGAACTGGTCAATCTGGATGCGCGCTACGAGTGGTTCTTCGAACCGGGCGAATATGTCACCGCCGGCCTGTTCTACAAGCAGATCGACAAGCCGATCGAAGCCATCGTCAATGACGCACCCGGCGGCGGCATCGTGCAGAGCTTCATCAATGCGCCGGAAGCCACCTTGTATGGCATCGAGCTGGAAGCCAAGAAGTATCTGGACCTGCCGATTGCCGCCAACTGGTGGGGCGACAACCGCATGTTCGTCTCGGGCAACTACACGCGCACCAAGTCCGAGGTCAGCGCCAGCGACGGCGACACGGTGCAGCCGTTCGGGTTTGCCGCACCGGTGCAGGCGACCTTGTTCGTGCGCGATGGCAGCACGCTGCAGGGGCAATCCGACGACATCGCCAACCTGCAGATCGGTGTGGAAAGCGAAAGCACCAACAGCCAGGCCACGTTGATTGCCAACTACGTGGGCGAGCGGATTTCCGCTCGCGGCCGCCCGGGCCAGCCCGACTACATCGACAAGCCGGGCACGCAGCTGGATCTGGTGATCAAGAAGGGGCTGGTGTGGTCGGGCAACAAGCTCTCGCTGAACTTTGCCGCGCGCAATCTGCTCAAGACCAAGTACCAGGAATATCAATCGCGCGGCGGCAACCGCGTGGACCTGTACGAGTACCAGCCGGGCATTACCTATGACATCAGTGTGACAGCGCGCTTCTGATCTGCGCCATGTGCCGATGAACGCAAACGCCCGCCCTGCCTCGCACGGCGGGCGTTTTGCATTGGCGTGTTGGCCGTGTGTGGCAATGCGTGTCATCACTTTCTTCGAACTGACACAATTCCGCCGCATTCTGTCATCCGACCGCAATCCTGAGACGGATGTCCGCTTTGCAGCGCGTTTCGCCCTCGTTGAATGACCTGATGTCGGCGCGCGCCGTGCGCACTGCCGCTGTCTGTGTGTTGCTCGTGCTGCTTGCCGTGCAGGGCGTGCGCCTGGTGTGGCTGCTGGTGACGCCGCTGGGCCCGCTGGGCACCGCACAAGGCGCAACCACCGCTGCACCCTTGCCTGCATTGCAGCGCGACGTGTTTTTTCGTGCGCCCGCCGACAGCGGCGACCTCGGCCTGGTGCTGCATGGCGTGCGCGTTGGCGGTGCGGACTCAGCGGCGTACCTGAGTACCGGCGATGGCCGGCAGGGCGCGTATCGCATTGGCGATGCGGTTGGCCCGGGGCTGACGCTGCAGGCGATTGCAACCGACCACGTGATGGTGCGTGCAGGCAGTGCACTGCGCCGGCTGCCGTTGATCGAACACGCTGCGGCGAGCGCGGCAATAACGGCACCATTGCCGGCGAGTGGCGCTCCCGCAGCAGCCGCGGCGGTGGCGTCCAATGTCGGCGCGCGTACGGCAGCGGCCGGCACCACGGCGGTCGATCCGCAACAGCTGCTGCGCACCACCGGCTTGCGTGCCAACGCCGATGGCGGCGGCTTCACGGTGATGCCGCGCGGCGATGATGCGCTGTTGCGTCAGGCCGGCCTGGCGCCTGGCGATGTGCTCACCCAACTCAACGGCCGCACGCTCGACGCCGAACACCTGCACGAGCTGCAGGACGAACTGCGCGATGGCCAGACCGCCACGCTGACCTACCGCCGTGACGGCCAGACCCACACCATGACCTTGAAGCGCCCGCAATGATCGTCGTCCGTCGCCCCTGGCTGTTGTCCGCCACCTTGTTGCTTGCGCTGCCGTCGTTGACGATGCTGCCGCTGCACGCCGCCGATGCACCGGCGGTGCGCATGCAGGATGTGGACCTGCGCGCCTTCATCCAGGATGTCTCGCGGGCCACCGGCATCACCTTCATCGTCGACACGCGCGTGCAGGGCTCGGTCAATGTGGCGCGTGCGCAGGCCATGTCCGAAGCCGACCTGCTGGGCATGCTGCTGGCGGTGCTGCGTGCGAATGGCTTGATTGCTGTGTCCAGCGGGCCATCGACCTACCGCATCATCCCCGACGACACCGCCGCGCAGCAGCCCGGCAGCGCGGCCAGCGGCAATCTCGGCTTCGCCACCCAGGTGTTCACGCTGCAGCGCGTGGATGCGCGCAGTGCGGCAGAGATCCTCAAGCCGCTGGTGGGGCGCGGCGGGGTGATCATGGCGATGCCGCAGGGCAATAGCCTGTTGATCGCCGACTACGCCGACAACCTGCGCCGCATCCGTGGCCTGGTGGCGCAGATCGACACCGACCGCGCCGCCATCGACACGGTGACGCTGCGCAACAGCTCGGCGCAGGAACTGGCGCGGACGCTCACCACGCTGTTTGGCCAGGCCGGCGAGCGCAGCGCGGTGTTGTCGGTGTTGCCGGTGGAGAGCAGCAATTCGTTGATCGTGCGGGGCGACCCGGCATTGGTGCAGCGCGTGGTACGCACCGCACTGGATCTGGATGGGCGGGCCGAGCGCCGTGGCGATGTCAGCGTGGTGCGCCTGCAGCACGCCAGCGCCGAACAACTGCTGCCGGTGTTGCAGCAACTGGTTGGGCAAACCCCGGGTAACGAGGCGGAGCCAGGGCAAGAGACGCGCCCCACCGCCGTGGATGTGGCCGCGAGTGCTGGCGCTGCGCAGGCGCAGGTGATTGCACCGGCCGCCGGCAAGCGCCCGGTGATCGTGCGCTACCCCGGTTCCAATGCCCTGATCATCAATGCCGACCCGGAAACCCAGCGCGCCTTGATGGACGTGATCCGCCAGCTCGACGTGCACCGCGAGCAGGTGCTGGTGGAAGCGATCGTGGTGGAGATTTCCGACACCGCCGCCAAGCGTCTGGGCGTGCAGCTGCTGCTGGCCGGGCGCAATGGCACCGTGCCGTTGCTGGCCACGCAGTACAGCGGCGCGGCGCCGGGCATCGTGCCCCTGGCCGCTGCGGCCGCCGGCACGCGCAGCAATAACGGGGAAGACGATTCGGTACTGGAGCAGGCGCGCAACGTGGCCGCGCAATCGCTGCTCGGATTGAGCGGCGGGCTGATCGGCCTGGCCGGGCAAAGCAACGATGCGGTGTTCGGCATGATCATCGATGCAGTCAAGAGCGACACCGGCTCCAACCTGTTGTCCACGCCGTCGATCATGACCCTGGACAACGAGCAGGCACGCATCCTGGTGGGCCAGGAAGTGCCGATTACCACCGGCGAAGTGCTGGGCGCGGCCAATGACAATCCGTTCCGCACCATCCAGCGCCAGGATGTGGGCGTTGAGCTGGAGGTACGCCCGCAGATCAACACCGCCGGTGGCATCACGCTGGCGATCAAGCAGGAAGTCTCGGCCATTGCCGGGCCGGTGAGCACGCAGTCCTCCGAGCTGGTGTTCAACAAGCGCCAGATCGAAACCCGCGTGGTGGTGGAGAACGGTGCCATCGTCGCGCTGGGCGGCTTGCTGGATCAGAACGACCGGCAGACCGTGGAGAAGGTTCCGCTGCTGGGCGACGTGCCCGGGTTGGGCGCGTTGTTCCGGCACAAGTCGCGTAACCGCGACAAGACCAACCTGATGGTCTTCATCCGCCCCACCATCATCCGCGACGCCGCCGATGCGCAGCGCATGACCGCGCCACGCTACAACTACCTGCGCGACCGGCAGCTGGCCGATGGCGACCCGGAAGCGGCCCTGGATGCGTTGGTGCGCGACTACCTGCGTGCACAGCCGCCACAGCTGCCGGCGTCCGCGCCCACCGCGCCTGCGCCGCAGGCGCCGGCACCCACCGCCGCGCCGCGCACGCGCTGACAGCATGTCGACCACCACTCCCACGGCCACGCTGTCGTACGCGTTTGCCAAGCGCCACGGCGTGGTGCTGCTCGGCGGCGATAACGCCGCGCAGGCGCAGGTCGGCCTGCGCGCCGGTGGCGACGTGCAGGCCTTGATCGAAGTGCGCCGCGTGCTTGGCGTGCCGTTGCAGGTGCGCACGTTGGCACCGGCGGTGTTCGACCGGCACGTGTCGGAAATCTATGCCGATGCCGGGCTGGAGCAGGGCATGCCGGTGGAAGCGCTGGACCTGCACGGCAGCCTGGATTCGCTGATCGAAGATATCCCCACCGCCGATCTGCTCGACAGCCAGGACGATGCGCCGATCATCCGCCTGATCAACGGCATCATCGCCGAGGCCGCACGCCTGGGTGCGTCCGACGTGCATCTGGAATCGTACGAGTCGCGCCTGCGCGTGCGCTTGCGCGTGGACGGGGTGATGCGCGAAGCGGCGACCTTGCCGGGGCGGATCGCGCCGTTGCTGGTCTCGCGCGTCAAGGTGATGGCGCGCCTGGATATCGCAGAGAAACGCATCCCTCAAGATGGCCGGGTGTCATTGGCCATGGGCGCCAAGGCGCTGGATGTGCGCGTTTCCACTCTGCCCACCCGTGGCAGCGAACGCGTGGTGCTGCGTATCCTGGACAAGGAGCAGGGCACCTTGTCGCTGACCCAGTTGGGCATGCCCGCCGGTGTGATGGGCGCAGTGCAACGCGCGCTGCAGGTGCCCAACGGCATCGTGCTGGTGACCGGGCCCACCGGCTCGGGCAAGACCACCACGCTGTATGCCGGGCTGAGCCTGCTCAACGACGGTTCGCGCAACATCCTCACTATTGAAGACCCGGTGGAATACGCCATCGACGGCGTTGGCCAGACCCAGGTCAATGCGCGCGTGGGCATGACCTTTGCCGCCGGCCTGCGTGCAATCCTGCGCCAGGACCCGGACGTGGTGATGATCGGCGAGATCCGCGATACCGAAACTGCGCAGATCGCCGTGCAGGCCAGCCTCACCGGCCACCTGGTGCTGTCCACCGTGCACACCAACGATGCGGTGGGCGCGGTCACGCGCCTGCGCGACATGGGCATCGAACCATTCCTGCTGGCCTCCAGCCTGCGCCTGATCCTGGCGCAGCGGCTAGTGCGCCGGCTGTGCACGCACTGCCGCACGCCACGGCCGCTGGATGCGGCAACCACGCAGATGCTGGGCACATCTACCGATGCGGTGATCTACAGCGCCGCCGGCTGTGCGGCCTGTCACCACAGTGGCTATGCTGGGCGCTTGGGGATCTACGAAGCCATCACCGTCGACGACACCGTGCGCCGGCTGATCGGCGACAACGCCGACGAAGACGCATTGGCCGCCGCGGCCTTCGTACGTGCGCCGCGCCTGGGCGACGCCGCGCGCGCGGCCGTGCTGCAAGGCGTGACCACGCTGGAAGAAGCCTTGCGCGTCACCCGTCAGCAGGACGAGGCGCATGGCGAAGTTTGACTACACCGTGCTGGATCTGCACGGCCGCAATCGCCACGGCGTGATCAGCGCCGACAGCGTGCGCAGTGCGCGCAGCTTGCTGGAGCAGCGCCAATGGGTGCCATTGCGGGTGGAGCCGGCAGCGGCTACCACGCCGATGCGCGCGGCGCGCTTCAGCGGCAAGGACCTGGTGTTGTTCACCCGCCAGCTCGCCACCCTGGTGGACACCGCACCGCTGGAAGAAGCGCTGCGTACCATCGGCACCCAGTCCGAGCGCCGCGGCGTGCGCGCGGTGACCGGCCAGACGCATGCATTGGTGGTCGAAGGCTTCCGCCTGTCCGATGCGATGGCGCGCCAGGGCACTGCCTTCCCGCCGCTGTACCGCGCGATGGTGGCGGCCGGCGAAAGCGCCGGGGCCTTGCCGCAGGTGCTCGAGCGCCTGGCCGACCTGCTCGAGCGCCAGGCGCAGGTGCGCAGCAAGCTGCAATCCGCACTGGTGTACCCGGCAGCGTTGGCAATGACCGCCGGAGTGGTGGTCATCGTGCTGATGACCTTTGTGGTGCCCAAGGTGGTGGACCAGTTCGATTCGATGGGCCGCGCACTGCCGTGGCTCACCCGCGCGGTCATCGCGCTCTCGCAGTTTCTGCTGCATGCCGGCATTCCACTGCTGGTGGCTGGCGTGATCGCTGCGGTGGTGGCCGTGCAGGTGCGCAAGCGCCCGCCGGTGCGGCTGGCGATCGACCGGGCAATCCTGCGCGCGCCGCTGCTGGGGCGCTTGCTGCGCGACCTGCATGCCGCACGCATGGCGCGCACCCTGGCGATCATGGTCAACAGCGGCCTGCCGTTGATGGAAGGGCTGATGATCGCCGCGCGCACCGTGGACAACCATGCGCTGCGCCTGGCCACCGACAGCATGGTCACCGCCATCCGCGAAGGCGGCAGCCTGGGCGCGGCGATGAAGCGCGCGGGCGTGTTTCCACCCACCTTGTTGTACATGGCCTCCAGCGGCGAAAACAGCGGGCGCCTGGCGCCGATGCTGGAACGTGCCGCCGACTATCTGGAGCGCGAATTCGAGTCGTTCACCACTGCGGCGATGAGCCTGCTGGAGCCGCTGATCATCGTGCTGCTGGGCGGCGTAGTGGCAGTGATCGTGTTGTCCATCCTGTTGCCCATTTTGCAATTCAACACCTTGGCACTCGGCTGATGGCAGCCGCGTATTCGGAGAGTCTCATGTCGCGTATGTCGTTTCGCCGCGTTTCCCCGTGCACCGCCTCGCGCCGTGCGGCGCGCGGGTTCACCCTGGTCGAGTTGATGGTGGTCATCGTCATCATCGGCTTGCTGGCCACGGTGGTGATGATCAACGTGATGCCCAGCCAGGACCGCGCCATGGTGGAAAAGGCGCGCGCCGATGTCGCCGTGCTGGAGCAGGCGCTGGAAACCTATCGCCTGGACAACCTCACCTATCCCAGCACCGAGCAGGGCCTGCAGGCCTTGTTGAGCGCGCCCGGCGGCCTGAGCCGGCCGGAACGCTACCGCCAGGGCGGCTACATCCGCCGGCTGCCGGAAGACCCGTGGGGTCACGCCTACCAGTACCGCCGTCCCGGGCGCAGCGGCGGCTTCGATGTGTATTCGTTCGGCGCCGATGGTGCCGAAGGCGGCGATGCCGACAACGCCGATATCGGCAACTGGCGCTGAGTCGCAGGGATGGCCGCGCGCGCGCTAGCATCGAGTGGCTCCCATGCGCCGCAAACGCGCATGCGCGCCGCGCTGCCGTGCGCGCGCAATGCGCCGGGCTTCACCCTGCTCGAAGTACTGGCCGTGCTGGTGATCACCGCGCTGGCCAGCACCGTGGTGCTGCTGACCCTGCCCGACACGCAGCGCACGTTGCCCGACCAGGCCGATGCGCTGGCCACCGCGCTGTCGCATGCGCGCGATGAGGCCATCCTGAGCCTGCGCATGACCGAGGTGGTGCTCAGCGCCGGGGGCTATGCCTTCCGCCGCCAGGCACGTGAGCGCTGGGTGGCACTGGACCAGGTGCCGTTTACGCCCGTGCAGTGGCCGGAAGGGGTGCGCACGCAGCTGCCGGAGGGTGTAACGCAGGTGAGCGTGCGTTTCGACCCGACCGGCGCCGCCACGCCGCAGCGTCTGGTGTTGGGGCAGGGCCAGCAACGCGTGCAGGTGGTGGTTGATGCAGTGGGCACGGTGCGGGTCGATGCAGCGGCGCGCTGACACCCAGGCAGGGTTCTCGCTGCTGGAACTGCTGGTCGCGTTGGCGATCTTCGGCATGGCGGTGGTGGGGCTGTTGAATCTGTCCGGCGAAAGCACGCGCACCGCGGTGATTCTGGAAGAGCGCGCGCTTGCCGCAGTGGTGGCGGAAAACCAGGCGATTGAAGCACTGCTTGCACCGGCGGCCGTTGCCGCGGCACCTGCCGCAGGGCAGGAATCAGCCGGTGCGCGCGGCTGGGACTGGAAGCGCACGGCAACACCCGCCGGGCAGGGCATGCTGCGCATCGCCATCAGCGTGCACGCGGCCGGGCAGGCGCAGGAACTGGCCAGCCTGCAGGTCGTGCGGAGTACGGAGTGATGCGCCTGCGCCGCGCCGCTGGTTTCACCTTGATCGAACTGCTGGTGGCGTTGGCGGTGTTTGCGTTGGTGGCTGCCGCGGCAGTGGGGGTGTTGCGGCAAAGCATCGAGCAGCGCGCTGCGGTGCAGGCGCGGCTGCAGCAGCTGCGCGATTTCCAGATTGCGCACGGCCTGCTACGCAGTGATCTGCAACAGGCCGCGGTGCGGCGCACCCGTGGCAGTGATGGCGTGCCTGCGCGGACTGCCTTTGTCGCCACACCACCCGGCGCACAAGGCCCGTTGCTGGCGTTCGTGCGACGCGGCTGGAGCAATCCGGACCAGGCGCCGCGTGCATCGCTGCAGTACGTGGAATACCGGCTGGTGGAGGACCGGCTCGAGCGCAGCGCACGTCCGGCGCTGGATGGTGCAGTGACCGGCGCACCACAGGTGCTGCTGCGTGGCGTGCGTGCGGCCACCGTGGGATTTCATTACCGCGCGCAATGGAGCGATGGCTGGAGCGGTGGTGTGGCAGCGCTGCCGGATGCGGTGGCACTGGAGTTGGAAATGCAGGACTGGGGCCGCGTGCGGCAATTGTTCCTGGTGCCGGAGGGGAGCGAATGAGCGGGCGTGGGGGGGCTCACCGGCAGCGCGGCGTAGCCTTGCTCACCGTGTTGCTGTTGGTGGCAGTGATGACCGTGCTGATGGTTGCGGTGCTGGATGACTTGCGTTTTGGCTTGCGCCGCAGCGGCAACGGCGAGGCCATGACGCAGGCGCAGTGGTATGCGCTGGGCAGCGAAGCATTTGCGCGTCAGCGACTGCAGACCCTGTCCAGGCGCGACCCGCTGCGCACCACGCTGGACGGCGGGTGGGATGACCAACCGCTCAGCTTTCCGCTGGAGGGCGGCAGCGTGCAACTGCGCCTGCGCGACCGCGGCAGCTGCTTCAACCTCAACAGCGTGGTGTTCGGCGCGGCCGAGCAATGGCAACGCAGCGAAGAAGGCGTGCGCCAGTACGTGGTCTTGTTGCGCACGCTCGGCATCGCGCCTGCGCAGGCCGATGCGCTGGCCGACGCCTTGGTGGACTGGATCGACAGCGACCAGCAACCCGGCGCACAGGGCGCAGAGGACGCCGCATATCTGCAGTCTGCGCTGCCGCTGCGCACCGGCGACACCTTGCTGGCAGGTGTGAGCGAACTGCGCGCCATTGCTGGCTATACCCCCGCATTGCTGGCGCGCCTGCAGCCGCATGTGTGCGCGCTGCCGAGTGGGCGCCTGTCGCAGGTGAACATCAACACGCTGCGCGCCACCGATGCGGCCGTGCTGGTGGCCATCGCCGAAGGCACGCTAGACCTGGGCGCGGCGCGCCGCCTCATTGCTGCGCGCCCGGCCGGCGGGTGGCGCGACGTGCAGGCGTTCTTCCGCCAGCCGGCATTGCTGCAGGTCACCGTGCCCGATGCGATGTACGAACAGATCGTGCTGCGCACCGAATATTTTTCGCTCTACAGCCAGGTCGACTACGCGGGTGCCGAGGTCATGCTGGAAGCGTTGCTACAACAAGCGCCAGCCGGGCGGATCCGCCTGGTGGCGCGTCAATGGAGTTCCGATCAATGAGTACCACCTTGCTGTTGCTGCCGGCCGATGCAGGCACAGCCGCCACCGCCGTGCATGTGGATGCGCAGGGGCATGTGCACGTCCATGCCGCCGGCGCTGCGCCGCTCACACCCGCGGCGCGCACGGTGCTGGTGGTGCCGGGCACGCAGGTGCACTTGCGCTGGCTGGCCCTGCCCGGGCGCAGCCCGGCACAATCGTTGGCGGCCGCGCGCCTGCAACTGGCCGAGCATCTGGCCAGCGATGTCAGCACGCTGCATGTGGTGATTGCGGCCAACGCGCAGGCCGATGGCACGCGCCTGGTGGCCGCAGTGGAGCAGGCAACCCTGCAACAGTGGCTGGAACGTGCCGCGCAGCACGGCATCGTGCCCGATAGCGTGGTGCCGGAGTGTCTGCTGCTGCCCACGGTGGACGCTGATGCGCCACCGACGGTTGTGCAGTGGGACGGGCGTTGGCTGGTGCGTGGCGCACGCCTGGCCTGCAGCCTGGAGCCGGAGACCGCGCAGCTGGTGCTCGACGCACAGGGCCATCCGTCGCCGCTTCCGCCTCTGGATGATCCAGCGCAGGTCATTGCCGTCTTCGCTCGCCATGTGGCGCAGGCACCGATCGAATTGCGGCAGCATGCCTTCGCACGCGCCACGCCGCAGCGGCGCGGGCTGACGCCGCGCAGGCTCGCATGGCTTGGCGTGTTGCTGCTGATCTCGCCGCTGCTGTTGCTGGGTGCGCAGGCACTGCGTTATGAGATCGGCGCGCAGCTGTTGCAGCGCCGCGCTGTGGCGGTGCAGGGCGTGCAAGCCACCGGCGCAACGCCGGTGTCGGCCGATGCGTTCGCAGCGCAGCTCGCCGCGGTGATCGCCGCGGTCGATAGCGTGCCCGGCGCCGAGCTCGACATGCTGGCGTATCAGCAAGCGCAGCCAGTGCGCGCAACGCTGGTGCATGACGATGACGCGCAATTGCAGCAATTGCTGGCACGCTTGCGCAGCGCCGGCTGGCAGGTGCGCCCGGCCAGCAGCCAGGCGGTCGAGACCAGGCTGCAGACCCCCTTGGAATTGGAGCCACCCCGATGACCGCCTTGCGACACCGCAGCCATCGTTGGTGGCAACAGCGCGCACCGCGCGAGCGGGTGATGCTGGCCGTGATGGGCGCGGCAATCGCTGCCTTCATCGCGTGGTACGCCATCCTCGTGCCGCTGCGGCAATGGCGCAGCACAGCGCAGGCGCGCTATGACACCGCCGCGCAAGCCTTGCTCGACGCACAGGGCCGGCAACGCAGCGCGGTGGTGACCTTGGCGGACATCCTGCAGGCCGCACGCGATGCCGGCGTGGCTATTGTCCCGGCGCCGCGTGCGGTGGCCGGCGCAGTCGAACTGCAGATTGATGCCGTCAACAGCCCGGCGTTATTCGCCTGGCTGGAACGCCTGCGCACTGCGCATGGCTTAGCGCCCACGCAACTGCAGATCACCCGCCACGCGCAGCAGTTGCAGGTGCGCTGTCGCTTCGAGGGCATCACGCCATGAGGCTGCTGCGCTGGTCGTTGCTGGTGCTCGGTGTGCTGATCGCCATTGTCATTGCCACCTTGCCGTTGCGGTGGGTGCTGCCTGCACAGTCGCTGCCGATCGCGGTGCTGGAGGCGCAAGGCTCGATCTGGAACGGCAGCTTGCGCGGCGTCACCTGGAAGGCGCAGCCCATCGGCGATGTGCAGGTGGCCCTGCAGCCGTGGCCGCTGGTGCGCGGCCAGCAGCACGTGCGGCTCGCCACGTCCACGGCAGCGCTCATCGCCCTGCAAGGTGCGCGCCATGGCATCGACCAAGGCAACGGGCGCGTGTTGCTGCGCAAACCCGGTGGCATCACCTTGCTGGATCTGGCAGTGGACCTGCGGCAGGTGCAGGCCGTGTTCGACGCCACCCGCTGCGTACAGGCCGCAGGAGAGGTGACCGTGCAGATCGTGCCAACCAGCGCTGGCGAAGCGGCCGGCCTGCTGCCGCTGCGCCTGCGCGGCAGCCCGCGCTGCAATGACGCTGTGGTGGAACTTGCACTGCAGCCAGATGGCGGGATGCCCGATGGCATGCAGCTCAGCGCGGAGTTGCGCCTGCAACACGACGGCCACTGGCAATGGCGCACCCAGGTCGACCCCGGCAGCGACACCGCCCTGCACCTCGGTCTGCAATTGCTGGGGTTTGTGCCAACGCAGGAGCGCCGCCTGCTTCGTGTTGATCAGGGCACGCTGTAACGGCGCGCCATCCACGTAGCCGGCTGCACGTTTTCTACCGATGGGATGGAGGACGGACGCGCCCCTGCCAGACAGCGCGCTGGTCTGTGCAGCGGCTGAATTGGTCTGCTTCCACTCACCTTGAGTGGCCGCGATACGCCAGTCAACGCCATAGCTCGAAGGGCTAACCGTCCCGTCTCCTCACTGACCTTCCGTAGCTACCCATCCCTTTCTTTGGGCGCGGCGCCATGACAGATGACAGGCCTACCCGTCGCGTCCGGGCACAGGGCTGGTATGCCGACGCCGATTGGTACTATATTGGACCTAACGAATCCTGCCAGGTGAGAACACCCATGGCCAAGGCCAACGCGGAGGGGGACAAGCGACTGGACGACCTGCGTCTTGACGCCTCCGCGCCCACACCGCTGTACCTGCAGCTGGCCGCCAAGCTCGGCGAGGCGATCCGCGGTGGCCACTGGAAGGCCGGCGAAGCGCTGCCCGCCGAGCGCCAGCTGTGCGAGCGGCTGCAGATTTCGCGGGTCACCTTGCGCCAGGCGGTGGATGCGCTGGTCGAGCAAGGCCTGGTCTCGCGTCGCCAGGGCGCCGGCACCTTTGTCACCTCGCATATCCAGCACCAGCTCAGCGGCTTGACCAGTTTCAGTGAGACGCTGCGCATCAAAGGCTACGAGCCCGGCACCAAGTGGCTGGAACGGCGCCTGCGGCCCGCGCATGGCGAGGAAATCCTGCGCCTGGGGCTGTCGCCGGATGCGGCGGTCGCCTCGCTCACCCGCCTGCGCAGCGCCGATGACCGCGTCATGGCCTACGAACACGCCGTGTTGCCGCAGCGCGTGGTCGCCGACCCGGAGCAGGTGGGCGATTCGCTCTACAGTTTTCTCGATGCGCAAGGCACCCCGGTGGTGCGTGCGCTGCAGTACTTCCGCGCGATCAATCTGCCGGCACGGCTGGCCGAACACCTGCGCATGAAGACCGGCGAGGCGATCCTGCATGTGGTGCGCGTGGGCTACACCCGCGACGGCAGCGCGATCGAACTCACCGACACCTATTGCCACAACGACTTCTACGACTTCGTCGCCGAACTGCGCCGCTGACGCCGACGGCATTCCCCCGCACGACAACCTAGAGCCAGCCGATCCATGACTACCGCCAGGCCCGCAAATCCCGTTGTCTCGATCGCCATCGTCGGCGTGCTGTTTTTCATCATCGGCTTTTTCACCTGGATCAACGGGCCGCTGATCACCTTCGTGCGGCTGGCGTTCGACCTCAACGAGGTCAATGCGTTCCTGGTGCTGATGGTGTTCTACCTGTCGTACTTCTTACTGGCGCTGCCCTCGTCATGGATCCTCAAGCGCACCGGCATGAAAAAAGGCCTGGCGCTGAGTCTGGTGGTGATGGCGCTGGGCGCCGCAGCATTCGGGCAATTCGCTACGCAACGCTGGTATCCGGGCGCACTGGCCGGCATGTTCGTGATCGGTAGCGGCCTGGCGTTGTTGCAGACCGCGATCAACCCATACATCAGTATTCTCGGGCCAATCGAAAGTGCGGCGCGGCGCATCGCGCTGATGGGCATCTGTAACAAGATTGCCGGCATCCTGGCGCCGATCCTGATCGGCTCGCTGGTGCTGCATGGCATCGGCGATCTCTCCACGCAGGTGGCCGCGGCCGATGCGGCGACCAAGCAGCAACTGCTCAACGCGTTTGCCGCCAAGATCCATGCACCATATCTGGTGATGTCCGGCGTGTTGCTGGTGCTGGCGGTGGGCGTGTTGTTCTCGCCGCTGCCCGAACTCAAGGCCTCCGAAGCCAATGCCACGCCGGGCAGCGGTGGCGCGGCGCAGAAGTCCAGCATCTTCCAGTTCCCGCATCTGTGGCTGGGCGTGTTGTGCCTGTTCGTGTATGTCGGTGTGGAAGTGATGGCCGGCGATGCCATCGGCACTTACGGACACGGCTTCAATTTGCCGCTGGACAGCACCAAGCTGTTCACCTCCTACACGCTGGGCGCAATGTTGCTGGGCTATATCGCCGGCCTGGTGCTGATTCCGCGGGTGATTTCGCAGGCGCGCTACCTGAGCGTGTCTGCGCTGCTGGGCGTGCTGTTCTCGCTGGGGGCGCTGTTCACCCACGGCTATGTGTCGGTGGGGTTCGTGGCCGCGCTCGGTTTTGCCAACGCCATGATGTGGCCGGCGATCTTTCCGCTGGCCATCCGCGGCCTGGGCCGGTTCACCGAGATCGGTTCGGCGCTGCTGGTGATGGGCATTGCCGGCGGCGCGATCATTCCGCAGCTGTTCGCCATTCTCAAACAGCATTACGACTTCCAGGTGGTGTTCGCCGCGCTGATGGTGCCGTGCTACCTGTACATCCTGTTCTATTCGCTGCGCGGCCACCGTGTGGGGCTGCCGGCTCAACCGAAATGAGTGAAGCGGCATGATGCGTTCAGACGAACAAGGCACGAGTATGCGCAGGCCCACCATCAAAGATGTCGCCGAGCGCGCCAAGGTCTCCTTGAAGACCGTGTCGCGCGTGATCAATAACGAACCTTCAGTGATGCAGGCCACGCGCGCGCGCGTGCTGCGCGCCATCGCCGATCTCGATTACGAACCCGATCCGTCCGCGCGCAACCTGCGCAGCGGCACGCCGTTCGTGATCGGCCTGGTCTACGACAACCCCAACCCGTACCACATCATCGGCATCCAGAACGGCGTGTTGGCCGCCTGCCGCGAAACCGGGTTCGGGTTGCAGATCCATCCCTGCGATTCCACTTCGCCGCTGCTGGCCGAAGAACTGGCCGAATGGGTGCAGCGCTCGCGCCTGGCCGGCGTGGTGCTGACCGCGCCGATGTCCGAGCGCCCCGAATTGCTGGCCGGCCTGGCCGCGCGAGGCATCAAGAGCGTGCGCATCATCGCCTCCACCACCGACCCGGGCGATGGGCCGTGCGTGTACATCGACGACCGCGATGCCGCCTATGAAATCACCGAGCATCTGATCCAGCTTGGACACCAGCGCATCGGCTTTTTGTGGGGCGGCCCGCAGCACCGCTCCAGCGGCGAGCGCTACGCCGGTTACGAAGCTGCATTGAAGGATTACGGCATCAGCCTGGACAAGCACCTGGTGATTCCGGGCGACTACACCTTCGACGATGGGTTCCGTGGTGCGCGCCGGTTGTTGTCGCTGCGCGAGCCGCCCACGGCCATCTTCGGCAGCAATGACGAGATCGCTGCCGGCGTGCTGGCCGCGGCCAAGTCCACCGGCATGAACGTGCCGTACCAGTTGTCGATCGCCGGGTTCGAAGACAGCCCGTTCTCGCGGCAGTCGTGGCCGGCGCTGACCACCGCCAAGCAAGCCACCGAAGACATCGCGCGGCACGCCGCACGCCTGCTGATCAGCCAGCTGCGCAGCGACGCCTACGACGACCAGCCCGCGCAACTGCAGAACCGCGGCTTCGTGCCGCAGTTGGTGGTGCGCGGCTCCACTGCACCGGCGCAACCGCCGGCCGCCAAGTCCCCCTCCCCCGAATCCGCCTGAGCTCCGATGAATCTCCCCCAGGAAACCGACACCTTGATGTTCCGCGAGGCGGCCGAAACCGCCGACGTGGTCGCTGCACAGTTCGCGCGTAATGCCGACACCATCGCCACGTTGGCGCAGTCGCTGCGCGAGAACCCGCCACCGTTCGTGGTGACCTGCGCGCGCGGCAGTTCCGATCACGCCGCCACCTACGCCAAGTACCTGTTCGAAACCCAGCTCGGCATCGTCACCGCATCGGCTTCGCCCTCGGTGGGCTCGGTCTATGTGGCGCCGCTGCAGTTGCGCGGCGCGCTGTACATCGTGATTTCGCAATCGGGCAAGAGCCCGGACCTGCTGCGCAATGCCGAAGCCGCCAAGGCCGCCGGTGCGCGCGTGGTGGCGCTGGTCAACGTGGAAGATTCGCCGCTGGCGCAGCTGGCCGAGGTGGTGATTCCGCTCGGTGCCGGCCCGGAAAAGAGCGTGGCCGCGACCAAGAGCTATCTCGCCTCGCTCGCTGCGGTGCTGCACCTGGGCGCGGTGTGGAAGAACGACCCCGCATTGCTCGCCGCCGTGCAGCAGTTGCCGCAGCAGCTGCGCAGCGCCTGGCAGGCCGATTGGTCCGCACTCACCAGCGGCCTGAAGCCGGCGCACAATCTGTTCGTGCTCGGCCGTGGCCTGGGCCTGGGCGCGGCGCAGGAAGCCGCGCTGAAGTTCAAGGAAACCTGCGGCCTGCACGCCGAGGCCTACAGCTCGGCCGAGGTCAAGCATGGCCCGATGGCCTTGGTGGGCCCGGGCTTCCCGGTGCTGGTGTTCGCGCAGCCGGATGAAACCGGTGCAGGCACGCGCGCCCTGGCGGAAGAATTTCGCGCACGTGGCGCGCAGGTGTGGCTGGCCGCGCCCGATGGCGACCTGCCGCTGGCCGATGCCGCGCACCCGGCGTGCGCACCGTTGCTCACCGTGCAGAGCTTCTACCGCGCCATCAACGCACTGGCCCTGCAGCGCGGGCATAACCCCGATCTGCCGCCGCATTTGAACAAGGTCACGGAAACGGTTTGAACATGGATGCTTCCCCGATTCAAGCGCTTTGCAATGCACGCGTGCTCACCGATGACGGCCTGCAGGACGGCCTGGCCGTGCTGCTGGACGGCGCGCAGATCCAGGCCGTTGTCGCGGCCGACGATGCGCGCGTGGCGCAGGCCGGCACGCGCGTGGATCTGGGCGGGGCGACCCTGCTGCCCGGCTTCATCGACATCCAGGTCAATGGCGGCGGCGGGGTGTTGTTCAACAACGCCTGCACGCCGCAGGCGCTGGCGACGATCGCCGCAGCGCATCGCCGCTACGGCACCACCGGCATGTTGCCCACGCTGATCAGCGACACCGCCGAGGTGATGGCCGAGGCCATCGCCGCCACGCGCCAGGCGATCGCACAGGGCGTGCCGGGCGTGCTCGGGATTCATCTGGAAGGCCCGTACCTGAGCCCGGCGCGCAAAGGCACCCACGACGCACAGAAGTTCCGCGTGCCCGACGCGCACGAGATCGCGGTGGACACCTCGCTGGACAACGGCGTCACCCTGATCACGCTCGCGCCCGAGCGCGTGCCGCTGGACGACATCCGTGCCTTTGTCGCCGGTGGTGCAGTTGTGTTTGCCGGCCATACCGCCGCCACCTACGAGCAGGCGCGCGACGGCATTGCCGCCGGCGTCAGCGGCTTCACCCATTTGTACAACGCGATGTCGCCACTGGCCGGGCGCGAGCCCAATGCCGTGGGCGCCGCGCTGGAAGATCCCGCGGTATGGTGCGGCGTCATCGTGGACGGCGTGCATGTGCATCCGGCCAGCCTGCGCGTGGCGCTGGCCGCCAAGCCGCGCGGCAAGCTGCTGCTGGTCACCGACGCCATGCCGATGGTCGGTGCCGACAGCCCCAGCTTCGATCTGTACGGCGAAACCATCACCGCCATCGACGGCGTGGTACGCAATGCCGCCGGTGCGCTTGCCGGCTCCGCGCTGGACATGGCCACCGCGGTGCGCAACAGCGTGCAATGGCTGGGCGTGGACCTGGCCGAAGCCGCGCGCATGGCGTCCACCTATCCGGCGCAGTGCATCGGCCTGGGCGAGCGCCTGGGCCGCATCGCACCGGGTTACCAGGCCGACCTGGTGCTGGTGGATGCAGACGTGCACGTGCTGGACACCTGGGTGGCGGGGCAGCGCGACTGACGTTGTGCAGCATGGTTGCGCTCGCTGACGTGTAGCGCCGTCGATGTGCCGTGCCTGCGGATCGCAGTCACCGGTTGCGTGCCTCGGTACGGTGTTGACGTTCAAGGGGCAGTGCTCGCCGGAAGGTTGAGCGGTGGGCATCTGCCGTCGCGACAACGGCGCGGCATGCCTGCCAGGCACGGTCCGGAACGGTTGCTGTGCCTTGCCATTGCCTGTAGCGCTGAATCGCCGCCGCCACGCATGCAGCGCTGCCATCCACAGTGGCACGTCGTGGCTGCTAGAGTCGCGATCAACTCCAGGACAAGGCAGTGCCGATGAGACACGCACGGATGCGATGGTGGCTGGTGGGGTGTTTGCTGCTTGGCGCGCATGCAATTGCGGCTGCGGCCAACTGGCAACTGGTTGCCGGCGGCACAGATTACCAGTTGGATGCTGCGCAGGGCGATGTGGAATCGGCCGAGGGCGCACGGCTACGTCTGACCGCACGCACCAAGCGCACGGCCGCGTTCGGTGCGGCCGCCGTGCAACTCGATGCCGTCCCGCTGCGTGGTCAGTCGCTGGCCTTGGATGGTCTTCTGCACACCTTCAGCGCCGTCCCGGGCGCAAACCTGTGGATGCGCGCAGTCGATGCGCAGGGCAAGGTCGTGGCATTCGAAACCTCGCAAGCCGAGCGGGTGAGTGGCAGCGCTCAGGCACGCCGTGGTATCGCGATGCAGATTCCTGAGCAAGCAAATCGACTGGCAATTGGTGTCGTGCTGGCTGGCGATGGCGCCGTCGAAGTTACTGCCCTACGGCTGATGGCCCAACCTGTCGTGGATGCTGCGTCTGCAGCGGCGATTCTCGACGTTGCGATTCCTGCGATCAGGGAGCATGCGTTACAGCGCAGCCGCATCGATTGGGCCACCCGCGAGCCACAGTTGCGCGCCCAGGCCGCCAGCATGCGCAAAGCCGACGCCTATGCCGCCATCGAGGCGCTGATTGCCGAGCTCGATGACGGCCACAGCGCACTGTTACGGCCTAGCACCCTGCGCGATGTGGAGGCGCATGCCACGCACGCTACAGTGCAGGCACGGTTGCTGCAGCCCGATGTGGGCTATGTCGCGGTGCCCGGCCTGATGACCTCGTCCAGTGATGTCAGGGGCGACTATCAACGCGCGCTGAGCGCCGCGCTGGATGGCATGGCATCGCAGGCACGCTGCGGCTGGATCATCGATCTGCGGCAGAACAGCGGGGGCACCATGTGGCCTATGGTCAACGGCTTGCAGCCGTTGCTCGGTGATCACGTGCTCGGCTACTTCCTCAACGCAGATGGCGAGCAGACGCCGTGGCGAGCAAGAGCCGTGCCGCCGATGTCCGGCGTGCGCGTCGCGCAAACCGATCGCCCGGTGGCCGTGCTGATCGGGCCAAACACGGCAAGCGCGGGCGAAATGGTCGCCATCGCGTTTCGTGGCCGTCCGGCTACGCGGAGCTTCGGCCAGCCGAGTGCGGGGCAGACCACCAGCAATCGCACGGTCGATCTGCCCGGTGGTGGCGTGCTTGCGGTTGCCAGCAGTGCGATGCAGGACCGCAATGCACAGCGTCTGGATGGCGCCTTGCAACCGGATATGGCGCTGGACCCGCAGGCCGATGCCATCGATGCGGCGGCGCAATGGCTGCGAATGCAGCGGTGCGCACCGGCGCAGTGATACACGCAAGGCGTGCGCGGATTGCGTTGGATCAACGCGACGCGAAGACCGGCAACGGAAGCCTTGCTCTGATTACGCTGTGGGCGAGCGATAGCATGACGCAGCCCTGAAACAGGCAGGCGCATCGTCCAACGGCACGCGTCGCCTGCATTGCGCGTCACGCCAACGCGACCAGCTGCGATCACGCGCATTGCAGCGTCGCATGGTGCCACTTATGCAATAGGCCCCAGCACGACCTCTGCAATGCAACATTTCGCTGCGCAGCCTTGCTGGGCGAGGTCGCCGGCGCAGTGTTCTGCATGGGCTGTTTGCTGGAATGCGATCCTGGTCACGCTGTCGTTCCATTATCGACGCCTAGGACAGCGTATTCCGCATAAAACAAGGGGGTTCTGGCGAAAAGTTGACAGTGCCGCTATCGGAAGGCACCTTCGCTGATAACGTTGTCAGCGAACAGGAGCTTCGTTCCGCACCAGCACATCACCGCCGCTGGCCAAGCCTTGGCCCGGCATCTCGATCCGTTGCGCACATGCCGCACGGATCACTGTTTGCACGCCGGCGCAGGGGACGGAGTGCAGCACGGCGCGCACAGCGCGCTTCAGCGCAGCCCATCGGTTGCGGCCTGACGTATCAGCCACGAGGTCAACGCAATGCTGTTTCCCCGATCGTTCCAATGGTCAGTCGAATCAACCTGCACCGCCGCGCACCGGCAACCACCACGGCGCGTGCCACTGAGCGCAGCGGTCCGCGCTTTGTTGATCGGTGGCGTAACAGTGAGTGGCGCGCTGGCGCTTCCGGCGCTTGCGCAGCAACAGCCCGCAGCAGCGCCGGCACAGCCGCCATCCCCTGCAGTTGCGCAGGACGCCGCGCCCACCAATCCCTCGGTGTCCACGTTGGACGAAGTCAAGGTTGTCGGGTACCAGGCCAGCCTGGGCAAGGCGCTCAACGTCAAGCGCAATGCCGATGCCATCGTCGATGCGATCAGCGCCGAAGACATCGGCAAATTCCCCGACACCAACGTCGCCGAGTCGCTGTCGCGGCTCTCCGGCATCACCGTGGACCGCCAGTTCGGCGAAGGCGAAAAAGTCAGCATCCTCGGTACCGACCCGGCGCTCAACCGCGTGTTGCTCAATGGCCAGACCATCGCCTCCACCAGCTGGGGCGGCGACCCCAACGACCCGGACAGCCGCTCGTTCAACTACAGCACGCTGGCACCGGAGGTGGTGGGCCTGATGGAGGTCTACAAGACGCCTGAGGCGCGCATTGATGAGGGCTCGATCGGCGGCACCGTGATCGTGCACACGCGCAAGCCGCTGGAGCTGGAGCGCAACACGCTCACCGGCACCGTGAGCTACGGGTACAACGATCGTTCCGAAGAAGGCAAGCCCAATGCCTCCGCGTTGTACAGCTGGAAAAACCAGGATGAAACGCTCGGCGTGCTCACCTCGGTGATGCATTCGCAACGCGTGCTGCGCCGTGATGGTGTGGAGATCTTCGGTTACGACGATGTGGCAGGCGCCGGCTTTCCCGCTGCCGTGGTCGGCAACAATACCGGGGTGTTTCCCACCTCGATCAACACCGCCTTGTTTCAGCAGACGCGTAAGCGCGATGGCGTCAGTGCCGCACTGCAGTGGAAGCCGGATGCAGACTTCGAGCTCAACCTGACCGGCCTGTACGTCAAGGAAAGCTTCGACAACTACAACCAGAGCCGCTACGGCTACTGGGGCTCCACGCCTGGCGATGCGCAAGCGCTGGGGTTCGAAAACGGCATTGCCACCTCGGGTACGTTCGGTGATCAATCCACCACGTTCCTGGACGGTTACCTGCGCAACAGCGAGGTCAGTACCGGCAGCATCCATCTGCGTGCCGACTGGCATGGCGATGGCTGGAATGCCTCCAGCCAGGTGGGCTACACCAGCTCGCAAGGCGGCGCCGAGCGCATCTACGGCATCCAGTTCCGCAACCTGGCCGGCTACAGCTACAACATCGACGGGCGCCGCACCGCAATGGACTACAGCACCGACCCCACCAATGCGGCCGCGATGCAGCTCAACAACGCTTCGGCCAGCCATAGCCCGCAGTACGACAAGGAACGCTACCTGCAGCTGGACTTCGACCATGCGGTGGAGTGGGGCCCGTTCACGCAGATTCTTACCGGCATCAAGCTCACCAATCACGCCACCGGGCAGTCGTCGTACAGCCGTACCTGGAACCCGAACGATGGCAGCACGCTGGCCGCGTTCTCGCCGGGCACCACGCCCTCCGGCTATCTGGACGGGCTATCGACCAGTGCCGACATGCAGCGCTGGTCGACGATCAACAGTGGCGCCATCAGCCAGTACATCGGCGGGCTCGAAGGCGATGAAGGCTTGCCGATCAGCTATGCGGGCAACTACAGCATCGAAGAACAGAACCGCGCCTGGTTCCTGCAGGGCAATTTCTCCGGTGAGCGTTATCGCGGCAACATCGGCGTGCGCTATGTGCATACGCGCGACTCCACCGATGGCTATAGCTACGCACCGGGCGGCGGCTATACGCCGGTGAATTTCCTGAGCAGTTATGGCAAGTGGCTGCCGGCGTTCAACATCGCCTACGACCTGCGCGACGATCTGATCATGCGTTTCGCCGCCTCCAAGGTCATCGCGCGGCCGCGCTATACCAACATGACCCCGTACGTGGCCACCGACGACACCACGCTGACCGCCTCCACCGGCAACCCCGGCTTGAGCCCGTACGAGTCGACTAACCTGGGCGCATCGCTGGAGTGGTACTTCACCGACAGCAGCGTGCTCAGCGGCGAGTTCTTCTCGCGCGATATCTCCAACTACATCCTCACCACCGTGCAGGACCGGGTGTTCTTCAACAATGCCACCGGCGGCTCCAGCACCTACCAGACCTCGGTGCCGACCAATGCCGGCGATGCAAAGGTGCGCGGTGTGGCGGTCAATCTTCAGCACAACTTCGGCAATGGCTTCGGCGTGGTGGCCAACTACACCTATTCCGACTCCAACACCGATGGCGACTACAGCCTGCCGTACAACTCGCGCAATGCCTACAACATCAGCCCGTACTACGAGCAGGGCAAGTGGAGTGCGCGCGTCAACCTGGGCTGGCGTTCGGAATACTTCACCCAGATCGGACGGCTCAACGGGCAGCAGATGACCGATGCGTTTACCCAGGTGGATGCGTCGGTGGGCTATCAGGCCACCGAGCGGCTGCGTGTGGCGCTGGAAGCCACCAACCTGCTGGACGAAACCTACTTCAGCTACATCGGCAACAAGAACCAGCCGTACTACCTGTACAAGAACGGCCGCGCCTTCATGCTGAGCCTCAACTTCAAGCTGTAGCTGTACCACCTGGCGAACGCCGGCTGCGTGCGGGCGTTCGCCAGGTGAGTATCACCGAGTGGGTGTCACCGAGACGGCTTGGCCTGCCGTGTGGCCGCGCGGCGCCCACACCGCGCGTCGATCCCGCGCTTACTGACGCAAGCTGCGCGCCTGTGCAATGGCGGCGATGCGCGCACTGGCCAATGCCTCACCAATCTGCGGGCCCTGCAAACCGTCTGCCGCAAGATCACGCGCATTGATCGCCAGCGCCGCGGCGTGCACACGCTGCAGTTCCGGCCCTTGCGGGTATGCGGCTTCTTCGCTGCCCAACCGGCCGCGCTTGTCCGCCTCACAGACCAGCGCCAGTTGGGCGATGCGCTCCGGCCGACGGAAGCCGTCGCACCGCACCAGCAGCTCATGCACGGTGCGGTCGCGCAGTTCGGGCAAGCGATGCACGTTGAGATGTTCGCGGCAGGCGGTGACCGCAAGCTGGCGATAGTCCTGCGGCACTTTCAGCCGCTCGCACAGCGCCTGCAACGGGGCCACGCCGCGCTGCTCATGCATCACATGGCGCGGCCATTGCTCCGGCGGGGTCAGCGCCTTGCCCAGGTCATGGGTGAGCGCTGCAAATCCCACCAGCGCATCGCCGGGCGCAAGCCGCGCAGCCATGTCGCTGACCATCTCCTGGTGCACGCCGGTATCCACTTCCGGATGGAACTCGGCACGCTGCGGCACGCCGTACAGCGCGTCGAGCTCGGGCAGGATGGCGCGCAGCGCGCCGGTGTCGTGCAAGGTGCGCAGGAACGCGGAAGGCTGCGCACTGCCCAGCACGCGGCGCAGCTCCTGCCATACGCGTTCGGGCACCAGGCTGTCCAGTTCGCCGCTGTCGGCCATCTCGCGCATCAGCGCGGCGGTTTCCGGCGCAATGCCAAACCCCAGCGGCGCCAACCGTGCCATGAAGCGCGCCGCACGCAGCACGCGCACCGGGTCTTCCACAAACGCCGGGCCCACATGCCGCAACACGCGTTGCTGCAGATCGCGTACGCCGCCATACGGGTCGAACACTTCGCCGCTGGCTTCGTCGCGTGCAATCGCATTGATGGTGAAGTCGCGGCGCAGCAGGTCTTCTTCGAGCGTCACCGACGGGTCGGCGTCCACGACAAAGCCACGGTAGCCACGCCCGGACTTGCGCTCGGTGCGTGCCAGCGCGTATTCCTCGCCGCTGCGCGGGTGCAGGAATACGGGGAAATCCTTGCCCACCGGCTTGTAGCCCAGCGCCTGCATCTGGGCCTGGTCGGCGCCGACCACCACCCAGTCGCGGTCGCCGGCTGGCTGGCCGAGCAAGGCATCGCGGACTGCGCCGCCCACAAGATAGATCTTCATGCGCACATGATGCCCGATGCCCTGCGCACTGCCACGCACGGCAAGCGCGTGCGGCAGTGCGCGGGCTGCGTCAGTCCTGTGCGGCGTTGGCCGCCGGGCCCGGCGAACACACCGGACGCGTGCGCTTGTCCACCAGCCGGCCCATCAGCCGATCGCTCAACGGCAATGCATCGCCATTGAGGCGCCAGTCGTAGATCACGCTGAAGGCCAGCACCCGCGCAACGTACTCACGCGTTTCCTTGTAGCTGATGGTCTCGATCCAGAAATCCGGGTCAAAGCCCGGCCGTTGCGCCTGCCAGCGCCCGGTCGGGCCGGGGCCGGCGTTGTAGGCGGCGATGGTGACGTAGGGCAGGCCGTAGGTGTTGAGCAGCTGGCGCAGGTAAGCCGTGCCGATCGCGATGTTGGTGTCTGGCTCGTAGAGGCTGGCGGCGCCGCCGTAGTTGGGCAGGGCAATACCCTTGGCCACCGCCGCGCCGGTGCCCGGCAACACCTGCATCAGGCCCATTGCATTGGCCGGCGAGCGTGCGCGTGGATTGAAGATGCTTTCTGCGCGAATCTCCGCGGCCACCCATGCCGGATCGATCGCATTCTTGGCCGCTTCGCGGCGGATGCTGTCGTCGTGGTGCAGCGGAAAGCGCAGCGCGTACAGGCGCTGTTCGTCGGGCTGCTTGCCGAGTGCGAACACCGCGCGGTCGAACCACCCGTTGTCGCTGGCGACCTCCACGGCGAGGCGGCGTTGGCTGTCGTCGAAGCGGCTGGCGGCATCGTTCCATTCGGCCACGGCCCAGCCGGGGCGGTCGATCTGGAACAGCGCGATGGCGCGCACCAATGCCGGGTCGCGTGCCACCGCAGCCTTGGCCTGCGGGCTGTCCTTGGGCTCCCACGGGCACAGCCGGTAGGGCTGCTGCAGGCGATCGGCAGCCAGGAAGCCGTGGAAGGTGGGCGACTGCGCGGCCGCGCGATACAGCGGCTGTGCCGCGGCGGCGGCGCCGGTCTTTTCGGCCAGCCGCGCTTCAAAATATTGCCAGCGCGAATCACTGCGCTGGGTAGCCGGCATCTTGCGGATGGCGGCCAGCGCCGCCGGCCAATCGCCACGCGACATCGCCTCACGCGCGCGCCATTCGTGCAGGCGTTCGTCATAGGACGCATCGGGCACTGCATTGAGGCGGCGCGCCGAATCGGGCAGATACGAGGCCACGGTCCACAACGCAATCTGGTACAGCACCTGCCCACGCTGCGCCTCGCTGAAGCCCAACGCGGCGGCCAGTGCAGGCAGTTGTTGTTCGGCCGCGTCCGGGTCGCTCTTGGCCAGCTTGGCCAGGCCGTCCACGGCGATGTTGCGGCTGCGCTCGGTCCTGGGCCAGCTCGCCGCACGCGGATGCACCTTGTCCAGGAATGCCGCGTAGTCGGTGGCCAGGGCCAGATCGGCCGGCGGCAGCCCGCGTGCGGCCGTGCGCATCACCGCAGGCTGCTGCGCGTCGGCAGCGGCTTCCACGCGCTCCCAGCGCAAGGCGGGGGTGAGCTCGCGGCGCGACTCCAGCCCGGCAACCACCGCGTCGCAGGCATCGGGCAGGCCCTTGCCGGTGCGCCACAGCGTCAAGGCATCGCGGCTCCACTGCGCATCTGCCTTGCCGGTGGCCTGGCGCGCGTTCAGCTGCGCACAGCGCAGGCCCAGGTTGTCGGTGGGCTTCCAGTTGGCCAGCAGCGTGGTCCAGTCCTGACGCCGCGCCACGGCCGGCAACCAGGCGCCGCGGAAGCTCTCAGCCACCGGCTGGCCCGCATACCGCTGCAGAAAGCCCTGCGCCTGCGCGGTGGAGACGCTGTCGATGTTGCGCTTGAGCGCGGCGTATTCCAGCCAGCCGTACAGCGGATGCCGGCGCAGGGCGGTGAGCTGGCCGTCGTCGGCCTGGCCGCGCTCGGCGGCGGCGATGGCATCGCGCATGGCGGTCAATTGCGGATCGAGCGATTGGGCATGCAGCGCAGTGCTGCCAAGGCAAAGCAGGCCGGCGAAAACAGCGGCGAAACGTGGGGAATAAGTCATCGCGCGACTATACCGAAGCGTGGCTGAGCACTTGAGTGAATGTGGCGCGGCGGCGCCGCGCATGTGCGCCTGTCACGCGCTGCATAGGTGGGGCTGGCACTCGCTCAGTAGGGAGCACGAAGCAAGCGTGCCGATGCGATGACGGAGGCAGTGCTGCATCGCCAGGTTGCGGTGCGTTAAGGTTTCGTTTAAAAGTCGGCATGGACCGCAGGGCACGGGGGCGTGCGGTGACATTTCCTGAAATCCTTCTGGAGAGAGAAAGGATGAAGCGTTTGAGTGGCTCCCGTCGGTCGTGCCTGGCCGTGCAGTTGTCGTTGTGTCTGATCCCCTCGCTGGCCTGGGCGCAGCAGCCCGAACCCGCCCCGAGTACGCGCACGCTCGACAGCGTGCAAGTCACCGGCACCCGCATCAAGACGGCCGAATTGCAGGGCCAGGTGCCGATCCAGACGCTCAACCGCGCCGATATCGAGCGCACCGGGCTCACCTCGATCGGCGAGGTGTTGCAGGAACTCACTGCCTCCGGCTCGGCGCTCAATGCCAAGTTCAATTCGTCCGGCAACTTCGGTTTTCCGCCCGACGGCAGCGGCGTGGGTGCCGGCTCGGCGCAGGTGGATTTACGCCATCTCGGTTCCAAGCGCGTGCTGGTGCTGGTGGATGGCATCCGCTGGGTCAATGAATCCTCCGCCTCCGGCGTGGGCTCGTCGACGGACCTCAACACCATTCCGTTGGCGATCGTGGAGCGCATCGAAGTGCTCGAAGACGGCGCCTCGTCGCTGTACGGCTCGGATGCGATCGCCGGTGTGGTCAACATCATCACGCGGCGCACGTTCGACGGCGCGCAGGTCACGCTCAATTACGGGCAGTACGGCAAGGGCGATGGCACCAACCAGGGCATGGACCTGGCCTGGGGCACCAGTGGCGAGGATTTCAGCCTGTTTCTGGGCGCCAGCTACGTCAAGCAGGATCCGATCTATGCGCGCGACCGCGCGCAGGCACGCTTCCCCATTCCCGGCACCGGGCTGACCTTTGCCAGTTCGGCCACGCCCGATGGGCGCTTCCAGTTCGTCGACCCGAACACCGGCGTGCGCCAGAACCTCACCCCCAACGCGGGCGTGGGCACGCCGCAATACGACGGCAGTGGTGGCTGCACGCGCAGCGATGACTACCACTGCTTCGGCACCGCCGACCGCTACAACTTCGCCGAGCAGAACCTGCTGCTGACGCCGTCCGAGCGCAAGGGTGTGTTCGCGCAGTTCCGCTATTACTTCAACGACGACGTGCAGTGGTACGTCAAGGCGTTGGGCAACCGGCGCGAATCCACCAACCAGGCCGCGCCCGAACCGATCTTCCTCGGCCCCGATGCCGGCACCGGCAATCCGCTCGCCGACAACATCGTGATTTCGGCGCTCAATCCGTTCAACCCGTTTGGCTTTGATCTGAACTCGGCCACCAACCTGATCCAGATCGGGCGGCGCCCGGTGGAAGGCGGCCCGCGGCGCTATGAGCAACAGGTGGACACACAGTATTTCGGCACCGGCCTGGTCGGCACCTTCGAAGGCGCGTCGCGGACCTGGTTCTGGGACGTCAACGGCATGTACAGCAAGAACAAGGCCGAGCAGACCAACTACGGCAGCTACAACCTGTTCAACATCAACCTGGGGCTCGGCGACCCGGCCGCCTGCGCGGCGGTGGCCGGCTGCGTGCCACTGGATATCTTCAGCGGCGCCGGCAGCATCACGCCGGAGATGTTGCGTTGGATCCAGCCAGTGGTGCGCGACCGCAGCCAGAACGAACTGAGCCTGTTCACCGCCAACCTGAGCAGCGAGCTGTTCCAGTTGCCCGGCGGTGCGGTGAGCTTTGCCACCGGCTACGAGTACCGCAAATACGAAGGCTCGTATCAGCCTGACCCGCTCACCGTGGCCGGCCGCTACAACGGCGTGCCGTCGTTGCCTACCTCCGGCAGCTACGACGTCAATGAAGCCTATCTCGAACTCAACATCCCGATCTTTGCCAACTCCACGTTGGGCGACAAACTCGATCTGAACATTGCGGGCCGGTATTCGGATTACTCCACGTTCGGCGGCGAGTTCACGCCCAAGTACGGCCTGCGTTGGCAGGTGAGCGACGAGTTCGTACTGCGCACCAGTTATGCGGAAGGCTTCCGCGCGCCGACCATCGGCGAGTTGTTCGGTTCGGCGGCGCGTGCGGATCTGCAGTTGTCCGACCCGTGTTCCATCGGCCTTGGCGGAACCGCGCCGCGTGGCAGCGCCGCCAACTGCGCAACGCTGGGGGTGCCGGTGAACTACCAGCAGGCCAACCAGCAGATTTCGGTGACCACCGGCGGCAACGAGCAGCTGGAGCCGGAGCGCTCGCGTAGCTTCAGTGCCGGCTTCGTGTTCAGCCCGGGCTTCGGCAGCAACGCAAGTTGGTCCGACCGCCTGGATCTCGAAGTGACCTTCTACCGTCACCATGTGGATGGCGCGATCCAGGCGATCAACGCGCAGACCCAGCTCGATCTGTGCGTGGATACGCTGGACGCGCTGTACTGCGACGGCATCGGCCGCGCGTCCACCGGCGGCATCAATGCCTTCAACAACCGCCTGACCAACCTGGGTTCGATCAAGACCGACGGCTGGGACGTGGACCTGTTCTGGACCTTGCCGGAAAGCGCGTTGGGCCGCTTCAAGCTGTCCTGGCAGAACACCTTCGTGGGCCGTTACGAGGCGCTGGGCGCCGCCGGGCAGCGGCAGCCGCAGGGGCCGGGCATCGAAGTGGTGGATAGTGCGATCCCCGAGTGGACCAGCAACGCGGTGCTGGACTGGTCGCTGGGCAACTGGACTGCATCGTGGACCGCACGCCACATTTCCAAGCTCACCGAACAGTGCGGCGACGCAGTGGAATTTGCAGTGTGCTCGACGCCGGCCGAGGGCACCAATCAACTGGATGCCATCACCTATCATGATGCACAGGTGGGCTACCGCTTCGACTGGTTGAAGGGCCTGCAACTGACCGCCGGCTTGAACAACGTGTTCGACAAGGATCCACCGATCTGCCTGTCGTGCTCACTCAACGGCTATGACGCGTCCACCTATGACATCCCCGGCGGCCGCTCCTGGTACGTGCGCGCGGACTTGAAGTTCTAGTTGGCACAACGGCTGCCTGCCGCGCTTGATGCGTGCGGCGGGCAGCACTCTGCTTGCAATGCAGATGTGCGTTGACGCATCGCGCATCGACATTGCACTTGCATCAGTCAGCGACCAGGACGGATGGCGCGGTGCCCTCACCGCGTCCGGGACCCTTGGCGGCATGGATGCCGCCAAGGGTCCTTATCTGTTTGGATTCACGGCGTGTCCCGGGGGCGGTGAGGGCATCGCGCGCTCGAGCTGCTGGCGTTCCGCGTCAGGCTGGCATCGCTGGTGTTTTCCCACTGCGAGTCGGTGCCTGAGATCCAATTGCTGGTCGCTCAGCGCTGTCTGCCAGGCATCAATGCAGCGATCAACGGCGTTGTGCAGTAAGGCCACAGGCACGTATAGCGCATGCAGGGCCCTTGCGCGCCCGCCATCGCGGGACACGCCGCAAGTACGTCCCTATAGGCTCTTTGGCGGCATCCATGCCGCCAAAGGTCCCGCGATGGCGGGCACGCAAGGACCAGGCGAGTTGGCTGGTTTGCGTGGGTTTCAAAAAACACCTCACGTGCTACATGCGATGTCTTCGCCGCCTGCCGAACCGCGGCGGGACAGATGCCGCACAAAGCCTTAATGAAAGGACGTCCCGCGTGTCACTCGAGCGGTGAGGGCGCTGCGCTTGGCTATCTAGATCAAACGCAAGTCGGCCGACAGCTCGCTTGGCAAGCAGTTTCAAACCATGCACTCGGTCGATCACACATCACCGGCGTACAGGTGCATCACCCGCCACGTAATAGTCGGCGGTGCTGCGCGGCAGTGGTGCACGCCCGCGTATTCGGTCGACGATCTTCTCGGCGATCATGATGGTGGTGGCGTTGAGGTTGCCAGTGATGATGCGCGGCATGATCGAGGCATCAATCACGCGCAACCCCTCCATGCCGTGGACGCGGCCTTGCCCATCCACCACCGCCATGTCGTCGGTGCCCATCGCACACGAGCACGAGGGGTGATACGCGGTTTCGGCGCGTGCGCGCACGAATGCATCCAGCTCGGCGTCGGTCTTGCAGTCTGCGCTGGGGCTGATCTCGCGCCCACGGTAAGGGTCGAGTGCGGGCTGGGCGATGATCTCGCGGGTGATGCGGATTGCGTCGCGAAATTCCTGCCAGTCCTGGTCGGTGGATTGGTAGTTGAACAGGATCGATGGATGCTGGCGCGGGTCGCGCGACCTGGCATGCACGCGGCCGCGGCTGGGCGTACGCATGGAGCCCACATGGGCCTGGAAGCCATGTTCCTTCACTGCGTTGCTGCCGTTGTAATTGATCGCCACCGGCAGGAAGTGGTACTGGATATTGGGCCAGTCGAATTCTTCGCGGGTGCGAATGAAACCGCCGGCCTCGAACTGGTTGCTGGCCCCGGTGCCGGTGCCGGCAAACAACCACTCGGCGCCAATGGCCGGCTGATTCCACCACTGTAGCGCCGGGTACAACGACACCGGCTTGGTGCATGCATATTGCATGTACACCTCCAGGTGGTCCTGCAGGTTCTGCCCCACGCCGGGCAGGTCGTGCACCAGCTGCACGTCGAGCGCGCGCAACAGGTCCGGGGCACCCACGCCGGAGCGTTGCAGCAACTGTGGCGAGGCAATCGCACCCGCACAGACCAGTACTTCGCGGCGCGCGTGCGCGTCGATGCCTTCGCTGCTGTTGCCCACCAGGTAATGCACCCCGACCGCGCGCTTGCCGGCAAATAAAATGCGGTCGGTGGTGGCGTGGGTGACGATGTGCAGGCTGTCGCGCGGCTTGGCCATGTCCAGATAGCCGCGTGCGGTGCTGGCACGCCGCCCTTGCGGCGTCACGGTGCGGTCCATCGGCCCGAAGCCTTCCTGCTGATAGCCGTTGAGGTCGTCGGTGCGCGGGTAACCCGCCTGCACGCCAGCATCGACCATCGCCTGGAACAGCACGTTGTTGTCGTTCTTCGGCGTGGCCACGCTCACCGGGCCTTCGCCGCCGTGGTAATCGTTGGCGCCGATGTCGCGCGTTTCTGCCTTGCGGAAGTACGGCAACACATCGCGGTAGCCCCAGTCTTCCAGCCCCGGGCGCTTGGCCCAATGATCGAAATCCAGTGCGTTGCCGCGGATGTAGCACATGCCGTTGATCAGCGATGAACCACCCAGCCCCTTGCCGCGCCCGCATTCCATGCGCCGGTTGTCCATGTGCGGTTCCGGCTCTGTTTCATAGGCCCAGTTGTAGCGGCGGCCCTGCAACGGAAACGCCAATGCGGCGGGCATCTGGGTGCGGAAATCCAGCCGGTAATCCGGCCCGCCGGCTTCCAGCAGCAGCACACTGACGCCCGGGTCTTCGGTGAGGCGCGCGGCCAGTACGTTGCCGGCCGAGCCTGCGCCAATGATGATGTAGTCGTATTCGCGTTGCATGGTGATCTCCTGATGCGTGGTCGGTGAGGCGTGCGGATTGGCACGCGTCTGCGCTCGTTTGAACGGCAGTACGCGCGCTGTGAGCCGCGCCTAGAACACCGACGCGTAGCGTTCCAGTTCGACCTGGACAGACTTGGTGCGTGTGTAGGCCTGCAGCGTGGCCAGGCCGTTCTCGCGGCCCACACCCGATTGCTTGTAGCCGCCCACCGGCATCGGCGCCGGTGATTCGCCCCAGGTGTTGATCCAGCAGATGCCGGCCTCCAGGCGATGGATCAGCCGATGCGCGCGTGACAGATCCGGCGTCACAACACCCGCCGCCAGGCCATAGCTGGTGGCGTTGGCGCGCGTGATTGCCTCATCTTCGTCGTCGTAGGTGAGCAGGCTCAGCACCGGCCCGAAGATCTCTTCGCGCACGATGGTCATCACGTCGGTGCAATCGCTGAAGATGGTCGGCGCCACGTAGCAACCCTGCGCCAGTGCACCATCGCGCAGCCGCTCGCCACCGAACAGCAGGCGCGCCCCTTCGGCCTTGCCTTGCTCGATGTGTTCCAGCACGCGCTGCATGTGCGCGGCACTGACCATCGGCCCGAACGTGGTTCGCTCATCGAGCGGGTCGCCGATATGGATGCGTTGCACGCGTGCCAGCAGACGCGCTTCGAATGCAGTGCGCAGTGCCCGCGGCACGAAGACGCGCGTGCCGTTGGTGCACACCTGGCCGGAGCTGTAGAAGTTGGCCATCATCGCGATGTCGGCCGCCAGGTCCAGGTCGGCATCGGCACAGACAATCAGTGGCGATTTGCCGCCCAGTTCCATGGTCACGTCCTTCAACGACGAACTGGAGGCGCTGGCCATCACCTTGCGGCCGGTTGCGGTGCCACCGGTGAAGCTGATCTTTTCGATCTCCGGATGCTCGGTAAGCGCGTGGCCCACGCTGGCGCCGTCGCCGGGCAGCACGTTGAACACGCCATCCGGCAGGCCGGCTTCGGTGAAAATTTCAGCCAGCTTGAGCGCGGTGAGCGGCGTCACCTCGCTGGGCTTGAAGATCATCGCGTTGCCGGCGGCCAGGGCCGGTGCGGCTTTCCAGAGCGCGATCTGGATCGGGTAATTCCACGCGCCGATCGCGCCCACCACACCAAGCGGTTCGTGCCGCGTGTAGAAGAAGCTGCCTTCGCGCAATGGCACCTGCACGCCCTGCAGCGCCTGCGCCACGCCGGCGTAGTACTCCAACACGTCGGCGCCGGTGACGATGTCCACGCTGCGCGTTTCGCTCAGCGGCTTGCCGGTGTTGAGCGTTTCCAGCTCCGCCAGGGCGTCGTTGCGCTCGCGCAGTAGCGCGACGGCACGCAACAGAATGCGTGAGCGCTCCACCACAGTGAGTGCGGCCCAGTGCCGTTGGCCGGCCTTGGCGCTGTCCACGGCTGCATCCAGATCGTCGGCGTCGGCGTTGTGGACGTTGGCAAGGACTTCACCGGTGGCCGGGTTCACCACCTCGAACGTGTGGCCGCCGCGGGCGGGAACATAGCGGCCGCCGATGTACAGCAGCTGGTCGGGGAAACGTGGCATGACAAACCTCCTGTGGGACGCTCGCCGCAGCGACGACACCTCAGCGGGTGAGATGCAGGAACTGCAGGTGACGCTCGTATTGATCGATGATGTCGTTGATGATCTGTTCGCGGCTGTAGCCGACCAGGTCGTAGTCCTGGCTGCCTTCGAACAGATACACCTCGGCGCGGTAATAGCGCTGGTTGCGCAGGCGCTGCGCGGCGAACGACGGGGTGAGGTAGCCGCGCATCACCACCTGGTAACGGAAGCCTTGTTGTTCGCCATGGTCGACGCTGATCTCCATGTCGGCGTCGTCGAGCCGGCTGCTGACCTGCCAACCTTCGTCCTGCAGCTGCGCGGCCACCGCTTCGATCGCCGGGCGAACCTGTTCGTGCATGAAGCGATAGACCTCATCGCGCGCGGCAAAATGCATTGCCTGGCCCAGGCGCTGACGCCAGCCGCGGTGATCGCGCGATTGCCCGATCAACGGGCTGGGGTTGTAGAGCTGCGCACGCTTGCGCTGCGATTCCTCACTGAGCGCGCGCGACAACCCCCACGCCATCAGCAGCAACACGGCCGAGAAGGGCAGCGATGCCAGCACCACTGCGGATTTCAGCGCGTCCATGCTGCCGGCCAGCAGCAAGCCTGCGGTGACCACGGCCGTGAGCACGCCCCAGAACACACGCAGCCAGCGTGGGCCGTCGTCATGCGGCTCGCCACCATGCGAGGACAACGTGGACAACACCACCGTGCCCGAATCGGCCGAGGTGACGAAGAACACGAAGCTGATCGCCACCGTGATCGTGATGACCACGCGACTCCACGGATAATCCTGCAGCAGCGAATACAGCACCGTTTGCGGCGCATCGATGGCCTGCTGCGCCCAGGCGGCCTGCCCGTGGTGCAGCAGCTGATCGAGCGCGCTGTTGCCGAAGATCGACAGCCACGCCAGCGTGAATCCCAGCGGGATCAACAACACGCCCAGCACGAATTCGCGGATGGTGCGGCCACGCGAGATGCGCGCAATGAACAGCCCCACGAAGGGCGCCCAGCCAATCCACCACGCCCAATAGAACACCGTCCAGTTGCCGAGCCAGTCGGGGCGGCCGCCATAGGCGTACACGTCGAAACTCTTGCCGACCACGCTGCCCAGGTAGTCGCCCAGGTTCTGCATCAAGGCATTGAGCAGATAGTGCGTGGGGCCTGCGAACAGCATGAACAACAGCAGCGCGATCGCCAGCAGCATGTTGATGTCCGACATCCAGCGCACGCCTTTTTCGACGCCGGACACCGCCACCAGGATTGCGGCGCCCATCATGGCGACGATCAACGCCACCTGCACCCAATGCGTGTGCGGCACGTTGAACAAGGTGGCCAGGCCGGCGTTGAGATGCAGCACGCCAAAGCCCATGTCTGCGCCCAGGCCGAACACCGTGGCGACGATGCCCAGCGCATCGACGGTATAGCCGATTGGCCCGTTGATGCGTTTGCCGATCAACGGATACAACGCCGAGCGCAAGGCCAGCGGCAGATTGTGGCGAAATGCGAAATACGCCAGTGCCATCGCCGCCAACGCGAACACACCCCAGCCGTGCAGGCCCCAGTGCAGGAACAGCAGCTGCATGGCCTGGCGTGCGGACGCCTCGCCGTTGCCGGTGCCGCCTTGCGGTGGCTGCAGATAGTGCGTGAGCGGTTCGGAGACGCAGAAGAAGAACAGCGTGATGCTGATACCGGCGGCGAACAACATGCCGGCCCAGGAGAGATAGCTGAATTCCGGCTCGTCGTGATCGGCGCCAAGTTTGATGTTGCCGTAGCTGGACAGCGCCACACCCAACACGAATACCAGATACAGCGTCATTGCCAGCAGGTAGTACCAGCCCACATTGCGCGAGGCCCAGGTCTGCGCGTCCAGCAAGATGCGCCCGGCATCGAGGGGGAACAGCGCCACCAGCAGCGCGAACGTACACACCACCGTCGCCGCCAACACGAACACCGGCCGAAGGGTGCGTACCGGTGCGAGCTGCGGCTCGGACACATTCATGCGCGGTGCGTCACGTGGCGTGCTCCAACGAAAAAACCGCCTGTGTTATGCCACAAGCGGTGTCTAGAGCACGTCATCGGTTGAGGTCGCCAGCGCAACCGGGCGCTGGCGTTCTACTGCGGGTTTAACGCAGCAATTGCAGCGGAACGCGCAGATCCATGCCCACTGCAAGGTGGTCGGAGAACGCTGCAGGAATCGCTTCGGTGTGCTCGATCACCAGGCTGTCGCTGACCAGAATGTGATCGATCGCACGGTCGGGGCGCCAGCTCGGGAACGTGTGCACCACGCAGCTTGGCGGTTGCAGCCGAGTGTGCCGATACAAGGCCTGCATCTCCGGCCGATCGGCAACGCAATTGAAGTCGCCCATCAGCATCACATTCGGATGGTCGGACAATAATTCGGCAATGAAGGCCAGTTGCGCCATGCGCGAATTGGCGCCCAGCGACAGATGCGCGACGGCCACCGCCAGGCCTTCGCGGCCTTGCCCGAACTTGGCCAGCAGGATGCCGCGCCCGCCGATGCGGCCGGGCAGGGCATGGTCCTGGACTTCCAGCGGTTCCAGCTTGCTGAGCAGGCCGTTGGCGCTGGACGCCACCCCGCCCATGCGGCGGTTGGGCTGGTGGCTCCAGTAGTTGAAGCCGGCGCGCTCGGCCAGGTAGTGGGTCTGGTTGGTGAAGCCCGAGCGCAGGCTGCCGGGGTCGCTTTCCTGCAGGCCCACGATGTCGCGCTCGCCGGCCAGCTTGGCGATGCTGTCCAGGCTGGTGCGCTTGCTGCCCAGCGGCAGCGCATGCGACCAGCTGCGGGTCACGTAGTCACTGTAGCGGCGGGTGCTGGAGCCGGCCTGGATATTGGCGGTCAGCACCCGCAGGGTGCGCGAGTCCGAGGCGTTCACGACGTAGCGATCGCTCGGGTCACTTGGCCAGCGTGGCGCGTTCGCGCGCGATCAGGTGATCGGCGATGCGCAGCATGTCCGGGAAGCTCTGGCCCTTGACCAGGTACTTGCCGTTGACGATCAGCGACGGGGTGCCGGTGATCTTGCTGCGGGTGGCGAACTGCTTGGCGCGGTTGGTCTTGGCCGACACGCCGAAGCTGCTCATGGTGTCGATGAAGGTCTTCGAATCCACACCGTACTTGGCATAGAAACCGGCGATGTCCTGCACCGAATCCTTGCCGCGCTCGCCCTTCAGGCTCTGGTCGACGTGGATCGCCTTGTACAGCGCGTCGTGGGTCTTTTCCTGCACGCCCAGCGTTTCTGCGGCGTAGAAGGCGCGCGCGTAGTCATCCCACGGCCCGCCGAACATTGCCGGCACGTAGACGAAATGCACATCCGACGGCAGGCCGGCTTTCCATGGCCCGATCAGCGGCTGGAACGCGTTGCAGGCCGGGCAGACGTAGCCGAACACTTCCGCCACTTCGATCTTGCCGGCGGCCTGCTGGTACGGCTGGCCACCTTCGATATCCAGGTAATCGGTGCCGGCGACCGGCTCGGGGCCGTTCGGCGCACGCGGTGCCGGCGCTGGCGGCGCAGCAGCGGTGTCGGTGGCCGGCGCGTTGGCGCTCTCGCCCACGGCAGGCGGGGCAGCGGCATCAGTGGCCGGGGTGGCCGCAGGCGCGGTGGCGGTCTCGGCAGCCGGGGCAGGCGCCGGGGCGGTGTCGGACGAACCGTCCTGGGCCTTGCAGGCGACCAGGATCGGCAGCAGCGCCATCAGCGTCAGGGCGAAGCGGGTCTTCATCGGATTGGATCTCCAGCGTGGGGCGGAAGGGGAGGCCGCAGCGGCCGCGGGGCGCATGATGCCACGGGCCGTGCGTGATGGCGGTTATGCGGCTCAGCGCGCGGCCGGCGCGGCGTGCTCGCGGGCAATCAGATAATCGGCTACGCGCAGCATGTCGGTGTAGTCACGCGCGGTGATCAGATAGCGCCCGTTGACCACCAGGGCCGGCGTGCCGGGGATCTTGGCGCGCGTTGCAAATTCGCGCGCGGCCTTGACCTTGTCTTCCACCGCCGCGCTCTTGAGCGTGTCGATGAAACGTTGCTGCGGCACGCCGTAGGCGACGTAGAAGGCCGCCAGCTCTTCCGGGGCCACGTTCTGGGTGGGCACGGTGTGCTTTTCGTGGATGGCGTCGAACATGGCGCGGTGGCTGCGCTTGGCCACGCCCAGCGTGTCGGCGGCGAAGTAGGCACGCGCGAACGCATCCCAGAAGCCGCCAAAGGCCGCCGGTACCGGCGTGACCCGCACATAGGCCGGCTGCTTGGCGGTCCACGCTTCCAGCGTCGGCTCGAAGTGGGCGCAGTGCGGGCAGGTGTAGCCGAACACTTCCGCCACTTCGACCTTGCCCGCCAGGGGCGCATACGGCTGGCCGCCGTCGATCAGCACATAGTCCTCGCCTTCCACCGGCGGGGCCTTCTTGTCCGCGGCACAGGCGGCCAGCGGCAGCAGGATCAACAACAGCAGCGACAGACGGGAAAACAGGTTCATGCGGGCTCCGAGGGGGATGGATTGCGGTGATACGACGCGGTGAAACGACAACGCCGGCCCGAAGACCGGCGTTGCGAAGCGGGTGGACCGCCGCGGCACTCACCTCATGAGCGTGCGGGCGTCCCGGCGGGCAGTTGCGCGGCCGCGGCATCGTCGGCGCGGTCGTGCAGGCCTTGCAGATAGCTGGCCAGCGCCTGGATCTCCTGCTCGCTCAGCGGCTTGGCCACCTGCGCCATGATATTGAACAGCGCCGGATTGCGCTCCTGGGTCGTGCCGGCCTGGTATTCCTTGAGGCGGCGCGCCACGTACTCGGCGTGCTGGCCGCCCAGGCGCGGGTAGGCCGGCCCCGGGTTGCCGCTGCCGGAGGGCCCATGGCAGGCCATGCAGGCCGGCACGCCGCGGGCGATGTCGCCGCCGCGGTAGAGCTTCTCGCCGGCCTCGTAGAACTTCATGCCCTGGTAGGGGCCCTCGCTGATCACCGCATCGTCGGCGACGCCGGCGGCGGATTTCTGCGTGGCGAAGTAGGCGCCCAGATCGCGCATGTCCTGCGCGGTGAGGTCCTTGACGAAGGGCACCATCACCGCCGACATGCCGGTATTGCGCTCACCGCTGGCGATCAGCGCCACCTGGTGCGCCACGTAGCGCTCGGTCTGGCCGGCGATGCGCGGATACATCGGCACCGCCGGGTTGCCGTCCGGCCCGTGACAGGCCGCGCAGGCAGCGGCCTTGGCCTGGCCGGCCTTGGCATCGCCCCAGGTGGTCTTGGACAGGTCGACCTCCAGCGGCGCAACGCGGATGGGCGGCGGATCGGGGATCGACGTGACCGCCGACTGGGCAAACGCCACCGCGGCAACGACCGGCACGGCAATGGCGGCAAGGACAAGCACACGAGCATGGCGCATCAGCTAAAGCTCCGTATGGACCCGGCCCGCGCGCGTGAAGTTGCTGGCTGTGGCAGGCGTCCCCGATTATCGACACGCCTTCGCGCCAGGGTCAACGAACAGTGCAGCAAAATCGCCTGGGGCGCCGAACGTGCGATCCTAGGGGGATGTCGCTCCTTATCGAACAAGCCCGCTACCACCTGTCCGCCCATAACGCTCGGCAATTGCCGGACGATGGCGGCTACGAGGTCGCCTTCGCCGGCCGCTCCAACGCCGGAAAATCCAGCGCACTCAATGCGTTGACCCGTCAAAATTCCCTGGCCCGCGTGTCCAAGACGCCCGGCCGCACCCAGCAGCTGGTGTTCTTCCAGATCCAGCCCGAGCGCTATCTGGTGGATCTGCCCGGCTACGGCTACGCCAAGGTGCCGCAGGACCTGCAGGCGCACTGGCAGGCCTTCATCGACCGCTATTTCCGCACCCGCGAAGCGCTGCGCGGCCTGGTGGTGGTGATGGACATCCGCCACCCGCTCAAGGATTACGACCTGCAGATGCTGGGCTACGCCGCCGAACGCGGCCTGCCGGCGCACGGCCTGCTGACCAAGGCCGACAAGCTCGGCCGTGGCCAGCAGATGCAGACCCTGCAGAAGGTCAAGAAGGAAGTGAGCTCGCGTTTCGGCGACAGCGTGACCGTGCAGACCTACTCGGGCGAATCGCGCCAGGGCGTGGACGAACTGCGCGGCATCGTCGGCGGCTGGCTGGGCCTGGACGTCGAACCGCCTGCAGACGCATAGCCCCCTACGCGCAGCGTGGCTGCGCGTCTGGATTGCCAGGCTCATCGGCAGTGCGGTGATCGGCTGGCCTGCCCTGGTGGTCTGTGCGCAGTTGCTGGTTGGTGCGGTTGCTTGAAGGTGGTGCGGCGCCAGCGTTTTGCGCAGGTGCAGCACATGCAATGCGCGCATACGCGGCGCTTGGCTTCGGTGGACGTGCTCAGCGGTTGAAACGAACCGCCACGGATGCCCGGCCTGCCCTCCTGCAATGCGCAAGTCAACGCGTTCAGCGGCTGCTGTCTCGGCAGCGGACGACATCGGCCGGCCCTCAAACAGCCCTTCTGCGCCACCGGCCTCCCGTGCCCATCCTCCACCGCAGCGCCGAGCGCCTGTGAGTGGAAATCTCATGCCCCGTCCATGTCGCCAATCCGGGCACGCCCTGCGGTTATAGTGCGGGCCTTGCGGTGGCAGGGGGCGATCCCCACATCGTCCCACCCCCTTTCGCCTGCGAGCGTGCCCTTGTCGAGTCCCAGCCACGTTGCCGAAACGCCGATCACCGAACGCGCAGAGCTGATCCAGGTGCTCGCCTCCGGCGAGAAGCCCGGTGCGGATTGGCGGATCGGTACCGAACACGAGAAGTTCGGCTTCCGGCTGGATGACCTGCGCCCGCCCACCTTCGATGGCGAGCGCGGCATCGAGGCGTTGCTGGTCGGCATGACCCGCTTCGGCTGGGAGCAGGTGCAGGAAAACGGCCGCACCATTGCGCTGCTGCGCGATGGCGCCTCGGTCACGCTGGAACCGGCCGGGCAGTTCGAGTTGTCCGGCGCGGCGGTGGAAACGCTGCACCACACCTGCGTGGAAACCGGCACCCACCTGAGCGAAGTGGCCGAAGTGGCCGGCGAGCTGCAGCTGGGCTTCCTGGGCATGGGCTTCCAGCCCAAGTGGCGCCGCGACGAGATGCCGTGGATGCCCAAGGGCCGCTACCAGATCATGAAAAGCTACATGCCCAAGGTCGGCTCGCTCGGCCTGGACATGATGACGCGCACCTGCACGGTGCAGGTCAACCTGGATTACGCCACCGAAGCGGACATGGTGAAAAAGTTCCGCGTCTCGCTGGCGCTGCAGCCGATCGCCACTGCGCTGTTCGCCGATTCGCCGTTCACCGAAGGCAAGCCGAACGGCTACCTCAGCTACCGCTCGCACATCTGGACCGACACCGATGCCGATCGCACCGGCATGCTGGATTTCGTGTTCGACGACGGGTTCGGCTACGAGCGTTACGTGGATTACCTGCTCGATGTGCCGATGTATTTCTCCTACCGCGATGGCGTCTACCACGATGCCAGCGGGCAGAGCTTCCGCGATTTCATGCAGGGCAAGCTGCCGGTGCTGCCGGGCGCACTGCCGACGCTGCGCGATTGGTCCGACCACATGACCACCGCGTTTCCCGAAGTGCGCTTGAAGAAGTACCTGGAAATGCGCGGCGCCGACGCCGGGCCGTGGAATCGCCTGTGCGCGCTGCCTGCGTTCTGGGTGGGGCTGCTGTACGACCAGACTGCGCTGGATGCGGCCTGGGACCTGGTCAAGGACTTCACGCTGGCCGAGCGCCACGCATTGCGCGACGGCGTCCCCAAGCAGGCGCTGGGCCTGCCGTTCCGCAACGGCGTGGTGCGCGATCTGGCGCTGGAGGCGGTCAACATCGCCCGCGAAGGCCTGCGCCGACGTGCCCGCCTGAACCGCGATGGCCAGGACGAGACCGGCTTTCTCGATGTGATCGCCGAGATTGCCGAAACCGGCGTCACTGCTGCAGAGCGCAAGCTGGCGCTGTATCACGGTGCCTGGAAGGGTGATATCGACCCGGTGTTCCGCGAGTTCGCGTACTGAGTCAGTGAGCCGTGCGGCGCAGGCCTGCCTGCGTCACCGTCAGCGCCGTTCCGGCATGCACGGCAGGCGCACGGTCACCCGCAGCCCGCCACCGTCGCGATTGTCCAGCCGCAGTGCGCCGCCATGCGCCAGCACGATGCTGTGCGCCACCGACAGCCCCAGCCCGATTCCGCCGGTGTCGCGGTTGCGCGAGGATTCGCCGCGCACGAACGGCAGCAGCAGTTGTTCACGCTGGCTGGGGTCGATGCCCGGGCCGTCGTCGTCGATCCACAGCACGCCGTCCTCGCCTTCGCGATGCAGCCGCAGGCGCGCGCGCCGGCCGTATTTCAGCGCGTTTTCCAGCAGATTCATCACCGCGCGCCGCAACGCCAGCGGGTCGCCGTCCAGGGTGATCGCCGGGCCTGGCAGCAGTTCGGCATCGGCGCCGGTGTCCACCGTATTGTCGACCACGCTCTCCACCAGCAGGCGCAGGTCCAGCGGGGCGCGCTCGCCGCGATGGCGGTCGTTCTGGATGAAATCCAGCGCCGCAGAAATCATCGCCTTCATCTCGTCGATGTCAGCCAGCGCCTTGTCGCGCAGCGGCGCTTGCAGGTCGTCCAGGCGGAACGACAGCCGCGCCAGCGGGGTGCGCAGGTCGTGCGCGATCGCCGCCACCATGTGGGTGCGCTCGTTGATCAGCCGGTTCAGGCGTGCCTGCATGGCGTTGAACGAATCGGCCGCGCGCACGATCTCCGGCGGGCCGCTACGTTGCAGGGCCGCCGCGTCGGGATTGCGGCCCAGGCGGTCGGCGGCTTCGGCAAAGCGCTTGATCGGCGCCGACAGCGCACGCGAGAACCACCACGCCAGCGGCACGTTGGCCAGCAGGCCGGCCAGGAACAGCAGCACCACGTGGGTCTTGAACTCGGCCGAGAGGCGACGCCGCGGCGATTCCACGGTGCGCCAGCGGCCGTCGGGCTGTTGCAGCGCGGCGGTGAAGCCGTCCAGCAGCGGCACGCCCGGGGTCAGGCGTTCGCTTTCCCAATCACCGCGCGGGTCGTCAGGTCGCAGCCCGTTGCCGAAGGGCGCGCCCTCGGGGCTGGGGCGTGGCCAGTCCTTGCCGAATGGCGGTGCCCCGGCTGGGAGTTGCTCGCTGCCCGCGCTAGCCGCGCTGGTCTGGGCCGATGTCCGGTTCGATGTGCCCTCGCTCGGCAGGAGCCGTGGCGCCTCGCCGTCATCGGCACTGCGATAGAAGCGCACGCGCGCGCTGTCCACATCCAGCCAATGCGCCAGAAGCATTTCGGCGAAGCCGTCGCGGACCTGGCCAGGCGGTGGCGTGGGCGCCTGGCGGGCCTCGTGCACCTTGAGCGTCTGGGTGCCGGCCGGCATGCGGGTGGACAGCAGGGCCACGACCTCCGGCGGATGCACCGGCGGCTCATAGACGGGGGTGCGCATCACCAGCAGGGCGATGCCGACCGCCTGTGCGGTGACCAGGGCCACCGCCAGCAGGACGAAGGTGCGGGCAAAGATCGACAGCCCGCGGCGTGCCGGTTCACTCACAGACGCGCGACGCTCGGCAGCAGCATGTAGCCCTCGTTGCGCACGGTGCGAATCAGCTCGGTGTGCACGCGTTCGTTGATCTTGCGGCGCAGCCGGCTGATCTGGCTGTCGATGGCGCGGTCATAGACGTCGGTATCGCGGCCGCGCGCGTAGTCGAGCAGTTGGTCGCGGCTCAGCACGCGTTGCGGATGCTCCACGAAGGTGCGCAGCAGGGCGAATTCGCCGTCGGAGAGGTTGATGAAGATACCGGTGGGGTCGCGCAGGTCGCGCCGCACCACGTCCAGCCGCCAACCGGCGAACTCGTAGACATTGCCGCGCGGCTCGGCCTGGTCGCTGGTGACCTGGCTGCGGCGCAGCAGGGCGCGCACCCGCGCCAGCAGCTCGCGCGGGTTGCAGGGTTTGGCCAGGTAATCGTCGGCGCCAACCTCCAGCCCGATGATGCGGTCTGTATCATTGCCCAGCGCGCTCAGCATGATCACCGCAGGCGAGCCGCGTTCGCTGGCCAGCGAACGCGCCGCACTCAGCCCGTCTTCTCCCGGCATCATCACGTCGAGTACGATGAGGTCCGGACGCCGTTGTGTGATGCGCTTGCGCATTTCGGCGACATTCTCGGCCACATCCACCTGGTAGCCATGGGCGCTCAGGAACTCGCCGATCAGCTTGCGCAGGTCGGGGTCGTCGTCGACCACAAGAACGCAGGGTTGTTGCATGTCCATGGAGGTCATCGTCGGAGGCGCAACGGTCGGGCTGCGCGGGGTGGCTACCGGAAACATGGTGCTCGCAAGGTGCAGGACGGGAGCACGCATCATAATGATCGAATTTGTCAACCATTGGCACACGTGTGACGCAGCATGACAGACCGGGACATCCCACCAAAATCCGCTGCACCGACACTGCCCGCCGACAAGGTCGAGCAGGTGCATGACGTGGTGTTGCCGATGATGCGGGTGATCAGCCGTGACAATGGCGTGGGCCTGACCCGCGACATGGTGTTGATGGCACAGACGCTGCGTGCCGGCGGGGCGCAGGTGCAGGAAGTGGGGTTCACCAGCCAGCGCCTGCACGACACCGGGCGTGAGTTGCGCCTGTGGGGACGGCGCGCGCTGTTGGGCAAGGTGCCGGTACAGATCTTTTCCGAGCGCGTGTATGCGCGCTGCCTGCCGTTGGGGCACGCCAATCTGCTGGTTCCCAACCCGGAATGGCTGCTGCCCAAGTGGTTGCCATTGCTGCCGCGGTTCACCGCGGTGTTGTGCAAGACCCACCATGCCGAGCGGATCTTCCGCGAGTTGGGCTGCCGCACGCAGTACATCGGCTTCACCAGCCCCGATCGCCACGATCCGGAGGTGTTCCGTCAGCGTGCCTTCTTCCACCTGGCCGGGCGTAGCACCGCCAAGGGCACCCGCGTGTTGCTGGAAACCTGGCAGCAGCATCCCGAATGGCCGCTGCTGACGGTGGTGCAGAACCCGCGCACCGCGGGCAAGCAAGTGGTGGCGGCCAACATCGATCACCGCGTCGGGTATCTCGACGATGCCGCGCTGCGCCGCCTGCAGAACGCCCACCAGTTCCATATCTGTCCATCGGAGGCAGAAGGCTTCGGGCATTACCTGATGGAGGCCTTGAGCGTGGGTGCGATCACCCTGGCCACCGATGGCGAGCCGATGAACGAATTGGTCCGCCCCGAGCACGGCCTGCTGATTCCGGTGGCGACAGTGCGCCAGCGTCGGCTGGCGAGCTATCACTATGTGGATGCGGCAGGCATTGCGCAGGCAGTGCAAGCCGCGCTGGCGCTGCCGCCCGCAGAGCTGGAGCGCCTCTCGGCCGCTGCGCGGGCGTGCTATCTGGCCAACGACGCGGTTTTTGCGGGGCGCTTCCGCGCTGCGGTCATGGCCGCGGTGGCGATGCCGACCGAGGCAGTGGCCGACGTGGTGCCGGTGGCCGCGAAGAGCTGATTGGTGATGCGCTGATCGTACGGTTTGTCGCGCGGTGCTGATACACGCTGTGTGATCGCGCGCGCGGGCCTGCTCTAGCCAGGCGTTGGATCGCGCTGGCGCAATGCTGGTGCACGAAGCCTGTTTGTCGTCGTTTCGCTTGTTTCCTCACGTTTGTATGCGCCCGGCACGGCATGCCATGCGGCGCCAGCGCACAACACAGCTGTGCAAAACGTGCCTGCAAGGATCTCCTGGTAACGGAGCACGCATCGCTCCGCCACACGCCGCGCGCTGCGTGTGCCGTACACAAGCGAGATCAAAACATGGGGCAGACGCGCCCAACCATTTCTACCGTGAGCGCCATGCTTGCGCTGCTGAGCCTTGGAGGCTGTGCAAGCCTGTGCGGTGCGCCACCTAGCCCACCGCTAACTCCCCCGGTGCATGTGCATCGCGGGGCGCCGCCGTCTGCAATGGAGCGAGGGATCCTGCGCAAGTGCCTGCAGTCACCGGACCAGCCACCCGTGTTGCACGATGGCGCGGAAGACATTCCCGTAGATCCGGCAGCGCTCGCGCGCTGCCTGGCGGATCACGACATGGATGTCCCGCTAGCACCACCGGATGCATTGGATGCGCCTGATGCCGATTGGTTCGATGACCCATCAGATCCGCCACCACTACCGGATCTGGACGCCGCGGAATAGCCGAACGCGCATGCGTGCTCATCCGGCAGCGCGAAGCGCACCTGTCAGACATGCAACCTGTACTTCAGCGTGCAGGTGCATGCTCGCTGGATTCGACAAGACAGGGCGCAACGAACAGCGTGCCGCGATAGGCCCCTGCCGCAGTGCGTGCCGCCACGATCGTCCAGGTCACGCATAGCAGCAGGACCAATACGCTGCCGACTACATCGAAGACCTGCATTTGCAGCGCGGCGCCGAGCTTCAATGTCGCCAACGCATAAACCCCGAGTGGGAACGTGAATCCCCACCAGCCCAGATTGAACGGCACTTTGTCTGCGAAATAGCGGGCCGTGATGAGGATGGCCAGCGCCAGCCACCACAGCCCCAGCCCCCACAGCAACAGGCCGGCGATCAGGCCACATCCCGCCGCGGCCTGGCCGATGGTGCCCATGCCATGTGCGGCGAACAGTGCCGGCGCGTCGCCGGCAAATACCAGCATGCCCAACGCGCCAGTGCCGATCGGCCCCAGCGCCAGCCAACTCGAAGCGGCCATGCTGGCCTGCGGCAACTGGTGTAGCGCCATGCGCAGCCACAGGATCACCAGGATGCCCAGCGCCACCGGCACCGAGTACGCCCACAGCACGTACCCGGCAACCAGCATGCCGAAGCGGCTGCCGGCATCGGCCAGATGCGGGGCGAGCGCGCCAGCACTGGCCGCGGCGACTTCCGCAGCCACCACTGGCAGTAGCCATAGTGCGGTCATCTGTTCCATGCGGTGCTGCTGGCGGGTAAACATCAGGTAGGGCACCAGCACGCCGCAGGCCAGCGCCATGGCCGCGTCCATCCACCACAACGCAGTCGCCACGGGAATGACGGCAGCGCCCCAGCGCGGCAGGCCATAGAGCAGCAGGCCGTTGATGAGCGTCGCCAGGCCCATCGGGATAGTGCCCAGAAACATCGAGGCGGTCGGGTGAGCCAGGATGCGTCGGGCTTCGTGCGGGTACAGCGCCCAGCGAGCGAGATACAACGCGCTGAACACCACAAACAACCCGACATTGCAGCGCCACAGGCCAGCGCCGAGCAACGCGGCGCCAGGCACGGGCCAGGGGAGCTGGCCCAGCACCAGCGACAGGATGCCGGTGCCCATCGTCACCGCGAACCAGTTTGGTGTGAACTGGCGGATCGCTTCGCCCGGACTGGGCAGCGCGTACAGCGGCCAGGCGGTTGCAGGGCGGGTCGGGGAGGTGGGCATGCGCATTTGGGTCACAGCGGTGTCGGCTGAAGAAGTGAGTGAGTCTAGGCAGCTGGATCTAGCAGTAAAGCGCGTAATATCGGTTGATGTAACCCAATAAATCGCTAACCATGAAACTCAGCCTGCGGCAACTTCAGATCTTTTGTGCGGTTGCCGAGTGTGGCTCCACCACCGCAGCGGCGGCGCAGGTGGCGTTGTCGCAGTCGGCCACCAGCGCCTCGCTCAATGAGCTGGAAAGTGGCTTAGGTACCCGGTTGTTCGATCGGGTCGGCAAACGCTTGCTGTTGAATGACAGCGGCCGCGCATTGCTGCCGCACGCGCGCAGGATGCTCGACAACGCGCAGCAGATCGAAGCCGGTTTCCATCCCGGCAGCGCCAGTTTGTCGACACGTCTGAAGGTGGGCTGCAGCACCACCATCGGCAATTATGTGCTGCCGCTGGTGCTGCGCGAGCTGCATACAACCGCTGCGCATCTGCGCGTGGAAATGGAAGCCGGCAACAGCACGGCCATCGCTGCGAAGGTCGCCAATTTCGAGCTGGAGATGGGGCTGATCGAAGGCCCGTGCCACGTGCCCGAGTTGCACGTCGAGCCCTGGTTGTCCGACGAATTGCTGATCGTGATTGGCAGCCAGCACCCGCTGGCAAAGCAGGCAAACGTCACCCGCAAGGATCTGCGCGCCGCTGCGTGGCTGTTGCGCGAACCGGGTTCTGGCACGCGTGAGGAGGTGGAGCAACGACTGCTGCGGCATCTGCATCAGTTGGCCGATGCACGCCAGATCGGCAGCTCCGAAGCGATCAAGCACATGGTGATGCACGGCCTGGGCGTGAGTTGTCTGTCGCGTTGGGTGGTGGAGGCGTCCTTGGCTGCCGGGACGTTGAAGGCCATCACCGGCGTGCTCCCGCCGATGTCACGTCGCTTCTTTCTGATCACGCATCGCGACAAGTTTCTCTCGCCGAGTCTTGCGCGTTTTTGCAGCAGCTGCCGGCAGTTTGCACAGACGCAGAGAGCGTCTGTTACACCATAACGTGTTGCTGCAGCGCAGCTTGCCGAATGTTCGCAGCCCACTGCATATGCCATCGCAGGGGAGTTGTGGTGCTGGGGCGCGACGTGTGCCCACGCTGCGAAGAAAGAAGCTAGAAGTCGGCGCACTGCATCGTCTGTCATGCGGCGGTCATGGCTTTTTTGTCTTCGATCCATATACTACCCCCCAGTATCCGGAACGGGACCGTGCATGCCGCATTCGCCACAGGAGAAAAAGCGAGCGCTAGCGCGTGTGCGTCGGCTGCGTGGGCAGTGCGATGCACTTGAGCGTGCGCTGGAAGTAGGGGCAGACTGCGCTCCAGTCCTGCAGCAGATTGCCGCGATCCGGGGGGCCGTCAACGGACTGATGTCGCAGGTACTGGAGGCGCATATCCGTGAAGACTTCGGGCATGCCGCCGCGTCCGATGCGCAACGCGCCGAACGGGTGCAGGAATTGCTTGGCCTGGTCCGGTCCTATCTCAAATGAACTCCCACCGGGTCGGCATGCGCCGCGCCCGTCCTCGAACATCCTCGTCAGGAGCACTCATCCATGAAATCCCGTGCAGCAGTTGCATTCGGACCCGGCAAGCCGCTGGAAATCGTCGAGATCGACGTGGCACCGCCGCAGGCCGGCGAAGTGCTGGTCCGCATCACCCACACCGGCGTCTGCCACACCGACGCGTTCACGCTGTCAGGGGATGACCCGGAAGGTATTTTTCCGTCGGTGCTCGGACACGAAGGTGGCGGCATCGTCGAGCAGATCGGCGAAGGTGTGACCGGCGTCAAAGTGGGCGATCACGTCATCCCGCTGTACACGGCCGAATGCCGCAAGTGCAAGTTCTGTCTCTCCGGCAAGACCAACCTGTGCCAGGCCGTGCGCGCAACCCAAGGCAAGGGTTTGATGCCCGATGGCACCACGCGCTTCTCCTACAACGGCGAGCCGATCTTCCACTACATGGGCTGCAGCACCTTCAGTGAATACACCGTGGTGCCGGAGATCTCGCTGGCCGTGGTGAACCCGGAAGCGCCGCTGGAAAAAGTTTGCCTGCTGGGCTGCGGCGTCACCACCGGCATCGGTGCCGTGCACAACACCGCCAAGGTCAAGCCGGGTGAGAGCGTGGCTGTGTTCGGGCTGGGCGGTATTGGTCTTGCGGTGATCCAGGGCGCGGTGCAGGCCAAGGCCGGGCGCATCCTGGCCATCGACACCAACCCGGGCAAGTTCGACCTGGCGCGCAGCATGGGCGCCACCGATTGCATCAACCCGAAGGATTACGACAAGCCGATCCAGGAAGTGATCGTCGAGTTGACCGATGGCGGCGTGGATTTCAGCTTCGAATGCATCGGCAACGTCAACGTGATGCGTTCGGCGCTGGAGTGCTGCCACAAGGGCTGGGGCGAGAGCGTCATCATCGGCGTGGCCGGTGCCGGCCAGGAAATCAGCACCCGCCCGTTCCAGCTGGTGACCGGCCGCGTGTGGCGCGGCTCGGCCTTCGGCGGCGTCAAGGGACGTACCCAATTGCCGGGCATGGTGGAGCAGTCGATGAAGGGCGAGATCGATCTGGATCCGTTCATCACCCACACCATGCCGCTGGAACAGATCAACGAAGCCTTCGACCTGATGCATGAAGGCAAGTCGATCCGCACCGTGATTCATTTCTGACCGGACGGCCAGGAGCGGCGCGCGGCCGCTTCCGCGCACGTGGGACCCGTAACCGGGAGGGGCATGATGGCTAACGTGTCGATTCACCCTGCAGTAGATGGTGGTGTTGTGCATGGCAGTACCGAAGGTTTTGCAGGGGGCACCCTGCAATGCCTGTGTGCCAGCAACAAGGTGACCGTGGACGTGGCATCGCAGAGCGCGCACAACCACGCCTGCGGCTGCAGCAAATGCTGGAAGCCGGAAGGCGCCAAGTTCTCGGTGGTAGCGGTTGCGCCACGCGACAAGGTCACCGTGACCGCGCATCCGGAGAAGCTCAAGATCGTCGATGAAAGCGCGACGATCCAGCGCCATGCCTGTACCGGTTGCGGCGTGCATCTGTATGGCCGGATCGAGAACAAGGACCATGCGTTCTATGGTCTGGACTTCATCCATACCGAGCTGTCGCAGCAGTCGGGATGGTCGCCGCCGGGCTTTGCTGCGTTCGTCTCGTCCATCATCGAAACCGGCACGCCGCCGGACCAGATGGATGGCGTGCGTGCGCGTCTCACCGAACTGGGCCTGACGCCGTACGACTGCCTGTCGCCGGCGCTGATGGATGCGCTGTCGACCAACGTGGCGCGTCACAAGGGCTTGTTGCACTGATGGTTCGATCCTGCGGCCGGTGATCCCGGCCGCAGGATTTTCTCTTCGCAAGGAATCCCATGGAACGTATCGAACACCGTGCCTGCTTCGGCGGCTGGCAAGACGTTTACCGGCACCACTCCACGAGCCTGGGCTGCGCCATGCAGGTGGGCGTGTATCTGCCGCCGCAGGCAGCCGACGGCCCCTTGCCAGTGCTGTACTGGCTGAGCGGGTTGACCTGCACCGAGCAGAACTTCATCAGCAAGGCCGGCGCTCAGCGCTATGCCGCCGAACACGGCGTGATCCTGGTGGCCCCGGATACCAGCCCGCGCGGTGACGATGTCGCCGATGCCGAGGGCTACGACATTGGCAAGGGTGCCGGCTTCTACGTGGATGCCACCGAGCAACCATGGGCCGCGCATTACCGCATGTACGATTACGTGGTGAACGAACTGCCGGCATTGATCGAAGCCAGCTTCGCCACCACCGGCGTACGCGCCATCAGTGGTCACTCGATGGGCGGGCACGGCGCGCTGACCATCGCCTTGAAAAATCCAGGCCGCTATCGCAGCGTGTCGGCGTTTTCGCCGATCGTCGCACCGAGCCAGGTGCCGTGGGGCGAGAAGGCCTTCGGTCAGTACCTGGGCGACGATCGCGCGGCATGGAGGGCGTACGACGCCACAGCACTGATCGCACAGGCAGCCGAGCGCCTGCCGCTGCTGATCGACCAGGGCGATGCCGATGAATTCCTGGAAAACCAGCTGAAAACAAAGCTATTTGAAGATGCCGCCAAGACGGCGGGCTATCCGGTCACCGTGCGGTTGCAGCCCGGCTACGACCACAGCTATTACTTCATCGCCAGCTTCATCGGTGAGCATATTGCCCATCATGCGCGCGCGCTGAAAGGCTAAGAGCGGCTAACAGACAAAGCGAGCAATCGTCAGCTAGGCGCGGACGGTGCGGAGGAATCGGAAGGTACGGTGGCCATGCCGATCCGAGCACTGGCCGCCGCTCCCGCCTGGCAGTTGCGTCGTTGTTTTGATCGCTGCTCTCAGTGAGGCAGTGCCGGCGTGTTTGGTGTCGTAGTGGTTGCCGTGTCGCGCGCGCTGATGCGGTAAGGCGCCATTGCTAAATGCGGTGGCAATGCCGCAGTGTTGTCGCCCTGCGAGCCCTTGCTTTTAGTTCCCGCAGCGCATCGCGTCACGACTGCGGACGCCGTTGATCACCTTCCAACCATCGACGCGCAGTACCTGCGAACAGAGCAGGTGCCTGCTGGATTTCTGGCAACAACGCGTACGCCCGCGATTCAACGCGGGCGTTGCGCGGTCAGCCGTCCCAGCTGCCGCATGGCGCGGTCCAGTGTCTCGCTCCACGGCTGGCCGCAGGTCAGGCGCAGATGGTCGGCGTAGTCGCCGCGGCTGGAATACACCTGGCCGGGTGAGGTGCCGATGCCCTTGGCCAGCGCGGCTTCGAACAGCGTCTGGCCGCTGCCGCCATCGGGCAACTGCAGCCACAGCGACAATCCACCTGCCGGCTCGCCGATGCGCGTGCCGGATGGCCAGTGCCGCACGATCGCATCGCGCAGGCGTTGACCGTTGTCGGCCAGCGTGCGGCGCAGCTTGCGCAGATGCCGCTCCAGATCGTGTTGCGCCAGGTAATCGGCCAGGGCCAGCTGCGGCAGGCTCGCGTTGCCGACGGTGGAAAAATACTTGGCGCGCACCAGCGCGTCGGTCCACGGCCCACCGAGCAGCCAGCCCACGCGCAGGCCAGGTGACAACACCTTGGAAAACGAGCCGCAGGTGATGACGTTGGCGTGCGTGTCGAACTGCCGCAGCGGGCGTGGGCGCTGACCAGACCAGGCCAGCTCGCCGTAGATATCGTCTTCGATCACCACCGTGCCATGCCGTGCGCAACTGTCCACTACGGCGCGCTTGGCGTGATCGGGGGTGAGGCTGCCCAGCGGATTGTTGAAGTTGGGCACCAGGATCGCGGCGCGTGCCGGCGTGCGTTGCAGCAGTGCATCCAGATGCGCGGCGTCAATGCCTTGCCCTGCGCGGTTGGGAACTTCCAGCACCTTCAGACGCAGCGCGGCGACCGCTTGCAGGATGCCGTGGTAGGTGGGCGCCTCCACCACCACCACATCGCCTGGCGTGGTGATGGTGCGTAACGTCAGGCTGATTGCCTCCATCGCGCCAGCGGTGATCACCACTTCGTCTGCGTCCACGTTGGTGCCGCATTGCGCATACCGCAGCGCGATCTGCCGACGCAGCGCGGCGTGGCCCTGTGGAGGTGCATAGTCCAGTGCCGCAGTGCGCTGGCGGCGTAGCTGGCGCGACATCGCTGCGGCTAGGTGTGCGCCGGGTAGTAGCGCGGGCGCAGGCGTCGCCAGGTGCAGCGGCACCAGGTCGGTACGTGCGAGCAGGTCGAACACGCCCTGCAATGCGGGGTTGGCGATGACGCCCGGCGCACGCCGGCGTGGCGTGGGCGTGGCGGCCGGCAGTGGCGCGGCAGCGGCGCGCACGAAATAGCCGGAACGTGGCCGCGCCTGGACGCGGCCCTCGCGTTCCAGTTGCAGGCAGGCCTGCACGGCGGTGGCGGGGCTGATGCCGTGGCTGGCGGCCAGCTGGCGGATCGAGGGCAGGCGTTCGCCGGCGCGCAGGGTGCCGCGCTCGATCTGTTGCCGCAGCTGTGTGGCCAGCGATTCGTAAAGCAGCATGGGTACGGTGCCCAAATCTGTATTGGTCTGTTTGTAGCGTATCTGAATCTGTCCTGGTCGCGTATCGCGCTGCAGACTGGCCGTGCCGGGCGACCTGCCCGGCCTTCTGGCGAGGTTGCAACGTGCTGCTTTCCCTGTTCGTGGTCGATGCGTTTACGTGTGTGCGTTTCAAGGGCAACCCTGCGGCGGTGGTGCCATTGCAGGCATGGTTACCGGTGCCGGTGATGCAGGCGATCGCTGCCGAAAACAATCTGTCGGAAACCACGTTCTTTGTGCGCGATCACGCCGGCGTCTTCGACATCCGTTGGTTCTCGCCGTTGAAGGAAGTCGGCTTCTGCGGCCATGCCACGCTGGCAAGTGCGTACGTCATTGCGCGCCAGCAGCTGGCACCGTTTCCGTTGCGGCTGCGCGCCCCGGCGGTCGGTGAGATCGGTGTTGAGCAGGTGGACGAAGCTACGTTCGAGATTTGCTTTCCCAATCAGCTGCCGACCCTGGTCACGCAGGTCCCGGCGCCACTGCTGGCCGCGTTGTCGATCGCACCGCAGGCGGTGTATGCCAACGCACAGGCCTACATCGGGGTGTACGCGGACGAGCAGCAGGTGCGTGCCGTGGTGCCCGACCTGGCGCAGATGCTGGCGTTGGCGCCACGCGATGTGGCCATTACCGCACCGGGAGCCACGCATGACCTGGTGTCGCGCTATTTCTGGCCGGCCAATGGCGGAGCGGAGGACCCTGTCACCGGTTCGATCCATGCAGCGCTGGCGCCGTTGTGGGCGCGCACGCTTGGAAAGACCGATCTGCGCGCGCTGCAGGCCTCGGCGCGTGGCGGTGAGCTGGCGTGTCGTGTCACACCGGCGCATGTCTACGTACGTGGCAGCGCCGTGCACTATCTGCGTGGGGAGATCACGCTATGAGCGTTGCGGCTGCACCACCGGAGGCGGCGTCGCGCCGCGCAATCTGGCAGCTGCTGTTGGCCGAGGTGTTGATCGGCTCGGTTGGCGTCTTCGTGCATGAAAGCGGCCAGGACCCGGTGACGGCGGTGTTCTACCGCTGCCTGTTTGGCGCACTGTTTCTTACTGTGTGCGGGGTGCTTGGTGGGCACCTGCGCGGGCTATGGCGCGAGCGCCGCCTGCTACGCGATGCGGCCATCAGCGGCGTGCTGCTGGTGTTGAACTGGGTAGCGCTGTTTGCCGGCATGGCGCGCTCGTCGATCGGTGTGGCCACCATGGTGTATCACGTGTTTCCGTTCGTGATGCTGATCCTGGCGGCGGTGGTGCAGGGCGAACGCACGCGTCGCGCCGATCTGGGCTGGACGCTGCTCGCCTTCATCGGCGTGGCGTGTTCGGCAGACCCCTTGCGATTGTGGCAGTCCGCCGACCGCAGCTATCTGCTGGGCATCGGGCTGACGCTGCTGGCGGCACTGCTCTGTGGCGCCTCATTGCTGATGTCCCGACGCATCGGCCGTGAGCGGCCGTTGGCGGTGGTCACCGTGCAGTGCTGGGTCGGGACGCTGCTGCTTATGGGATTTTCCAGCAGCGCTGCGCTGCATCCGGGCCTGCATTGGGCCTGGCTGGTGGGCCTGGGCGTGATCCACAGCGGTATTGTCTACGTGCTGTTCTATTCGTCGTACCGCCATCTGCACGTGGCCACCATCGCGGTGCTGGCCTTCGTGTATCCACTGGTGACGCTGCTGTTGGATTACCTGCTGTACGGTCACGCGCTGGCGCCGGTGCAATGGCTGGGCCTGGGCTTGATCGTCTGCGGTACGCTGGCGGTGAATCTGAAATGGCGCTGGCCACGGTGGGCAACTGGCAAGGCAGTGCTGCAGCGGTAACGCGCGCTACGATGACGAGTAGTCAGTCATTTCGCTCGCATGCTGGAGAGGAGTCAGCGCGGCAGTGTCTTGAAGCCGCACCGGTTTGCGCAACACGATCGTCCGCGCAAACCGGCACGTCATCTGCGCGTCAACGGACGTCGCGCAGTTCCCAGTGATGGCCGGCCAGGGCCTGCATACGCTGCTTGAGCAGGTCGCCGGGGATGCTGGTGGTGGCCACCAGGTCGATGCGCAGGTCGCCCTGCTTGCCGGTCACGGTGGCCGCCGGGTCGGTGACGCCCAGGCTGGGGTCCACCTCGTCCGGGTCGGCCTGCAGCTGGCGCCAGCGGTCGAACCAGGCCGGGTCGCGCAGGGCAGCCTGCAACTGTTCGGCAAAGGCCTCCGCACCATTGGCGCTGAAGCTCACCGCCGGCGCGCTGCCGCGGGCGAGCTTGGGGTCGGGCAGGCTGATCGAATAGCTGACAGGCATGGGCACACACTCGGATGACAGGTGCCGGGCACCTTATGCCAGCGGCGGTGAGCGCGTCGTCGAGGCCTGCTGCCGTGTGCTGGCATGCAGGCGCATGTTTATGCCGAGAAGCTGTGCGGCTCGGCGGCGAAGGCCACCGCCAACGCACCTTTGCCGACGTTGACCATGCCGGTCAGGCTCATCACGCTTTCGAACAGCTCCACGCCCTGCGTCTGGCAGGCGGCCTGCAACGCGGCATAGCCCGGCAACGCGTGCAGTTCGGCAAGTTCGCCGCCATAGCCCACGCATACGGTGGGTGTCATCAGCCCCTCGCGGAGCTTGCGCACGGTGAAGGCGAACAGCTTTTCGGCCGAGGGTTCGAAGCCCTTGAGCTTTGCCACCGGCTCGGTGACGCCACGGTAGGCGCGCAGCACCGGCTTGATGTCCAGCGCGCTGCCCAGCGCGGCGCCGATCAGGCCCACGCTGCGATCGCCCTTGGTGCGCGCACGCGCACGCAGGTAGTAGAGATCGCGCGGAATCATGTAGCCATAGGTGTGCTCGGCCAATTGCTCGAGCCGGGCGCGGATCGGCGCCACGCCCAGGCCTTGCGCACGCAGGCGTACCGCTTCCACCGCGGTGATGCCCTGGCCTGCGAACAGGTTCAGCGTGTCGATCACCCGCAGCGCGAACGGCGAGGTGTGCCCGGCCGCCTGCCGCACCGGCTTGTAGTCGTTGAGGATCGCAAAGCTCGCCTGGGTGGCGTTGTCGAATATCTGGCTGCGCAGCTTGGAGATAGTCAGGCAGAACACGTGGTCGTAATCGATGACCAGCCGCTGCAGGAATAGGTCGCGGATCTGGTTGACCGAAAACGGCGTCGTCTCCGCCTCATGGCCGCGCTCGGCCACGTGCGCGTGCAGGAAGCTCAAGGTGGCTTCCTCGTCGCGATGGTCGGCCAGCACGGCTTCGCCGATACGCACGCTGATCGGCAGCACGATGACGTTGTTGCGTTGGATGAAGTCCTGCGGCAAGTCGCACGCACTGTCCACCACGATTCCGATGCGCATCGTCGCCCCCTCCGGCTGTTGCGTCGTCTCTGGATGTGAACGCTATCGCAAATCGGGCGCGAGGCGAAGGGCATTGGTCGGAAGGCGCGCGGGGACGGGCTTGGCGGCAGCGTCGCCGGGGTCTGCCGGATGGCCCGGGCACGCTGCGCGCAGCACCTATCCAGGCAGGTCACTGCACGGCGCCAGTGCGCCGTCGCGCGATGTGGCAACGCAGCAATCGCGCTCACCAAGGCCGCCGCCACCTGACCGGGATGCAGTGGCGTGGCAGCACGCCGACGACGAACTGAGGACGGGCGCACGCCCCGATTGCCGGGTAGCGCCCGCTATCGTCTGGGCACCTGCAGGCCCCCAGGTTTCGCTATAGCTCCTGGCGACGCGGCGCTGCTAGGGTCCCGCTGCGATCGCTGCCAGGCAGCGGTCCCGACGCCGCAACGGTGGCGTCGCGCGCTGAATCCAAGGGAGACACCACATGCAGCAGACTCAACATCGCATCCTCGACCAGGCCACTGCGCAGGCGCCCACCACACGGCGGCGTGCCTCGCGCTGGTGGAAGGCCGCCCTGACCCTCGGGCTGGTGGCACTCGCGCCGGTCGCGCTGGCCGGGCCGTACAAGATCTTCGGCAACCACTACGCGTGGGTGAACAACTTCAACGATCCCAACAACATCATCCAGGGCACGTTCGGCACCGGCAGCACGCCGGAGCTCACCGTCACCTTCAACTTCGCCGACTACAACCTCTACGGATATCCGGCGATCGTGCGCGGCTGGCATTACGACTGGAACCCCACCAGCGACACGCTGTTTCCGAAGCAGATCTCCTCGATCAGCTCGATCCCGATGAAGTTCAGCTACAGCGCCGGCGGCACCAACCTGGCGGGCGATTTCGCCTACGACATCTTCTTCCGCTGGGATACCGCCAAAGGCAATCCGCAGCTGGAAGTGATGATCTGGGGCGACCACAACTCCTGGCCGATCGGCACGCTGACCGCCAGCAAGGTGATCACCGCTGGCGGGCGCACCTTTGATCTGTGGGAAGGCTTCAACTCCGGTGCGGGCTATTACGTCTACACCTTCATCCCGACCGGAACCGCGGGGCAGGCCACGCTGAAGACCAGCGGCAGCCTCAACGTGGATGCCAAGCCATTCCTCAACTGGTTGCAGACCAACCGCTCGAAGGATGGCCGCTACAACAACAGCATGTATCTGCATGCGGCCGAAGCCGGTTTCGAAGTGGTGCGCGGCAATGGCTGGGCCAAGGTCAGCGCCACGATGGACGCCAAGTAACCGCGGCGATCAGCGCGGCCACGGTTGGCGTTGTCGTTGCTGGCCCCCGGTCGGCCTTGATCACCTCCTAGCCGGCGCGATGATCAAAACGCGTTACACCAGTAAAGGTGTAACGCGTTTCTTCGTGCGCGCACATCTGGTGCTGAGCGCGAAATGCGAAGGGATGCGCGATGTTTTCTCTCGCTGCTGGCTTCGGATATTGCGTAACGGCTTCGTTAACCGGTGTATCGCCCAAGAGCGCATGTGCAGAAGTAGGCAAGTTGTCCGTCCATCACTGGAGTCCACATGCAAACGTCCACACACGCAGTGCGTTTCGCCCCCTCATGGCTTGCAGGCAGTGTCGTTGCCGCACTTCTGCTTACCGCCGGTACTGCCATCGCCTACACCGGGCAGACCAAGGTATACGGCACGCAATACGCCTATAACAACAATTTCAACGACAGCAATAACGCCATCACCGCGACATTCGGTAGCGGCAGCACGCCCAGCATGACGGTGTCCTACAGCCTGCCCAGTGGGCAGCTTTACGGCTACCCAGCCATCTGCCGCGGCTGGCATTACACGATGAACCCGGCCACCGACAGCTTCTTTCCGCATCAGGTATCGGCGATCAAGACATTGAGCGGCGCGGTGGCCTTCACCACCAAGGGCAGTGGGCAAACCGGGGATTTCGCCTATGACTTGTTCTTCCGCAAGGACGCAAGCAAGGGCACGCCGCAGCTGGAAGTGATGATCTGGGGTGCCAACAACTCCTATCCCCTGGGTACGTTGAGCGTGCCCAACGCGATCAGCTCCGGCGGTGTCAGCTACGACCTGTGGCAAGGCAATAACGATGCTGCGGGCTATTACGTCTACACCTTCATTCCGCATGGCACGGCAGGCAACAGTAATCCGCTGCCAACCAGTGGCCACCTCAACGCCAACATCAAGGCGTTTCTCGACAGGTTGCAGACCTTGCGCAGTGGCGATGGCCGCTACAGCAATGCCTTGTATCTGCAAGTGGTGGAGGGTGGCTTCGAGGTGACCGGTGGTACCGGAAGCGTGTCGTTGAGCGGTGGCATCACCGCCAATTGATGCTATGCACCGCACACCACGCGTTCTGCCGTGCGCTATGCGGGCACCCGCACGTGGCGTGATTACGGTGCGACCAGCTGCACGCTGTCGTAGACGATGGCCGGGCTGAGGAAGCCATTGTCCGGCGACCCCGAGGCCAGGCTGATGGCGATCCGGTTACTGCCGGCCTGCAGCGCCGTCGCCGGGATATCCACTTCACACAGCGTGTTGTTGCCGCGTGTGGTGCCACGGGTGATGCCGCGCGTCTTGGGTTGATTCGGTGCAGCGGGGACCGGGCCGTTCCATCGGGCGTTGACGGCGATCTGCGGGCGCGCGCTGACCTGCGCCAACGGCACGAAGATGCGCAGCCGATAGCTGCGCACTTCGCTGCTGCTCAAGCTAAACACGATTTGTGTGGGCGTGTTGATCCCGCGCCACTGCACCGCCGGAAAGCTGCCCACGCTGCTTGATCCCACTGTGTAGGTGACCGGTGCCCAGCGCATGCGCGCATCGGACGGATGCGCGCGCGGCAGCAGGTCTGCGTACTGGAAGCCGCCGGGCGTGCCATCGGGAACGCCGATCTACCACTTCACCGCGCCGGGCAAGCTCACCGCCTGCAGCGCGGCCTGTGCGGTGGCGCCGGCAAACACTTCGACATCGCGTTGCGCCACCTCCAGCTCGTGTTGATACAGCGTCATGCGGTAGCGGCCCGGGCGCACGCCGTTGATCTGGTAGTCGCCGCTGCCAGTGGCCGTGGCCCAGTATTGCGCCTGAGCGTTGCGCAAGCCGACCACCGCCGGCTGCCCTGCCAGCACCCCGCTCACGCGCCCGGCAAGCGTGCCGCGCCCGTCCGCTGCCAGGTAGCCGTTCACGCCCAGGCTGGCATCGATGAAGTCGGTGCTGGTCTGTGCGGAGGAGGGCGCACCGCCGTCGGTGAACAACAGGCCGTACACGCCGTGCAATTCACCGCGGAAGGCTTCGGTCTGGGTGTGGTCCGAATACATTTAGTTGTACAACTCATGGGTGACGCGGGTTTTCTGTGTGGCGATGTCCTTGAAGAACGGCCCGCCCGCACTGCGCTCGCGATTGCCCATCAGCATGAACACCGCCACGCCGTTGCCGCTGACGCCGTGCAGCGGGTCCTCGAACATGCGCCGGGCCGAGTAGAACTTGGAGCTGGTCCGTCCATCCGGCAGCAGGAACACGTCTTCGCCTTCAATCGCAGTGCCGACGCTGGAATCCGGTTCCTGCAACGCGTTCGGCAGCTTGGCCACGTTCAAGCGGGCGATGAAGCGCAGCTCGCCCACCGGCAGCAGGCTGGGCGCGGAGGTGGCCATGTAGATGGCATTACGGCCCTTGCGTGCGATGTAGTACTGGGTGAGGTCGCCGGCCTTGGCCGTGATCACGATGGCGCCGCCCACCACGCGCGCCTCCACGCTGGCGGTGCCTAGCCCGGAGGCGATATGCGAGCCCTTGGATTCGGTGGTCTGCAGTTCGTTGCCGCGGTAGCGAATCGACACGAGATCGCCGTTGCTGGCATTGACCGAAAACAGCAGCTCGGCGCCGGTATCCACCACGATGCGATCACCACTGCGGGTGATGCCGAAGGCGGCGAATGCGGGCGCGACGACGCCAGCGTAGAGCACAAGCGCACAGGCCAGCGTGCGCAGCGGGATGCGATGCATGTCGATCTCCGTAACGAGCAAGGCGCGGTGCGCCGATGCGCGATGCTAGGCGGGCGCGGCTGCAGCGGCGATAACCGCAGCCCAGGAGCGTGCGCTGGGTTCACGCCCGGTACGCGAAGCGCAGTGCAGGTCACGCTCGCGGTGCGACCGGCATGCATCGCCGCTTGGCGCGCAGGCCGCCGGTTGCGCGGAAGCGGCGGCGATGGCTATGGCAATGGCGGCGGTGTGGCGGCCTGGCGTTTGGCATCGCGGGCCGCCTGGATGGCGCGCATCCACTGCTCGCGTTTGCCAAGTACGAAGCGATGCTCGCTGCCATCGGCCAGCTGCACCGCCAGCGAATTGGGTGCCAGCGGCAGCAGGCCGAGCAGGCGCGTCCAGCACAACTGCAGCGATGCGATCTGCAGCAGCATGATGGTCAGCGACTGGGTCTGGATATTGAAGGCATGCGGTTGGAAGTGCAGCGCATCGGCGGTCAGGATCAGCCGCCCGCCCACCGTTTCCAGACCGCGTTGCAGATTGGCGGGCGCCTGCTGCAGGACACGCTGTTGAATCGACCCCGTCGTGCTGCCCTGGAACATGTCATTGCTCCGTGGGCGCGCTCGCGCAATCACGACGTGGCTGCCATTGCCAGCGGCCGGCCTGCTCGACCAGGCGCACCTGCCACTGCTGCGTCTCATCGCTCAGGCAGGTGGCAGTGGCCTGCAGCTGCTGCGCGGTGCTCCACTGCGGTGCATCCAGCGTGGCGATGATGCCGGGCTCGGCGGCGTCGTCGCTGAGCAGGGCATTGGTCGTGGACGCAAGCTGCTTTCCGTCGATGCTCAGCACCTGCCACTCCTCGCCATCCATGCCATCGGGCTGCGCGGTGGCCAGATAGCGGCTGTGGTCCGGCGCGATCACCACGCGCAGGCCGCCCGGCGTCTGCGTGCCGGTGCGTGCGTCGATCAAGGTACCGGCGAAGGTGCCGCCGTCGCGATGCTGCAGCAGCAGGTAGCCATCGCGCCGATCACAAAAGCGGTAGTCCTCGCCCTCCAGCGGTTCGTCGAAGGGCGCGGTGTCGGCAAAGATCTGTGCGCCGGCCGGCGTGGTGACCTGCAGGCGATGCGCGGACACCCGTTGCACCATGCCGCCACCGCGTGCGGCGATGGCACTGGCTTCCTGCGCGGGGTCGTCGCCTTCCGCGCAGCCCAGCGCGAGCGATGCGCCTTCGACTGGCGTTGCTGCTGCGGCGGGTGTTGCCGGCGCACTGGTCGCCGAGGTGGTCGGCGTCGCTGCCGACGGCGATGGTGCGGGAGCAGGCGCGGGCGCACGCGCACGCTCACAGCCGGCCAGCGCATGCGTGTCAGCGCCGTGGTCATCGAACCGGCCATTCGTGTCTCCAGAAAATGTGTCTCACTGCTGCGCTACATGCTGCGATGCACGCATGACACGGCGACGCAGCAATACGTCGCAGCAGTAGGCAAGCAGCCCGCCGATCAGATACATCACCAGGTCGTGCAGCGTGGCGGTGTTGCCAAGTGCGATGTAGGCGGCGCTGCCGGGGCGCAGACCGAGCCGGTCGGCCAGGTGCGCGGCCTGCAGCCCTTGGATCAGCAGGCCGATGGCAATCGCCAGCACGCAGGCCCACCGCGGCGGGCAGGCGAACACACCGCGCAGGCCGCAATACACCAACGCCACCGCCAACACATCGCCCAGGCTGCCGCGCACCCATGGCCCGCCGATCCAGCCGGCGGCGATGGCCACTTCGGTCAAGAAGATGGCCGCCGCGATGAGCAGGTACGCGGCGCGGGTCCGTCGCGGCATGCTGCTCATCGGGCGGTCGCTGCGGCGCGTTTGCGGCCAATGGTGAAGCTGGTGCTGAGCGGAATGCTGACCCCGCGCTGGCGGTCATTGACGGTGACCTGTACCTGCCAGCGGCCCGGCGGGTCGTCGGCTTCGGCCTCCACATGCAGGCTGGCCTGAGCCATGTACACATTGCGTGGGTCGCCGCTGAGTTCGCCCTGCAGGCAGGGCGTGTCGGTGGTGTCCTGCACGAGGTTCCCGGTCGGGTCGATGATGCGGATATTGCACACCACGTCGGTATGCCGCTGCGCATCCAGGCCCGGGTTGGAGAGCAGGATCAGCATGAACAACACCTCGCCGGTAGCGAGGTGATCGACCTCATTGAAGTGCGGCGTGGTGTCGCTGGGCGTATTCCATTTTTGCTGCCAGTCCGCATCGGGGGTCAGCAGCAGGCTGGCGCCCAGGTCCTGCACCGCCTTGCGGCTAGAGGAGTTGGGAATCGGTTGGCCTTGCGTATCGATCCAGCCGGATTGGGCGCCGGCCAGCAGCGGCAGCAGCAACAACGACAACAGCAGTGTGCGCATCAGGCGCATGGGCAGTCATTTGCGATGAGGTGTCGCAGGCGTGCTGCCTGCGACGGTGGAGTGCATTGCGATGCTTGCAGTGTGTTGCACTGCGCGGCGCCGCGATGCGGCGCTTACAGCGTGCTGCGACCACTGTCAGCGACGCAGCCGTGCGCGGCGCCGCGCCGCGCAGCTCAGCGTTGGTAGGCGCGTGGCAACGGGCCGGCCTGCTGCAGATAGCGGTCGCGCAGATCGGTCTGGCGCGAGCGCATCGGCATGTCGCGCCCGCCCATCCAGACCTGTTCGGCGTAATGCGCCACATCCAGCGGGTCGCCGTCCCACAGCACCAGGTCGGCCTGCTTGCCCACCGCAATGCTGCCGATGCGATCGCCCACGCCAAAGATTTCCGCCGGCACGCGGGTCAGCCCGGCCAGGCCGGATTCCCATGGCAGGCCATTGGCCACGGCATTACCGGCCAGCTGACGCAGCTTGCGTGCGTTGTGCGAGGCATCGCCGCTCTGGGTGAAGCTCACCTCCACGCCGGCCGCGCGCAGGCGTGCGGCGTTTTCCAGCGTGGCGCCGATCTGGTCGAAGGTGGAAGGCAGATCTGCCAACGCATCCACCAGCACCGGCACCTTGGCCTGCGCCAGCTGCGGGGCGAGCTTCCACGCTTCGGTGCCGCCGGCAATGGCAATGCGCACCTTCTCGCGCTGCGCCCAACGCAACAGCTGGCGGATGTCCGCAGCCCGTTCCACCTGCACCACGATGCGGCCCCGGCCGGCCAAATAGTTGGCCAGCACGCTGCGGCCAACCGGGGTCAGCAAGGCATGCGGCGAGTCTGCCGGCACGCGCCCGCGTGCTTCGGCCACCAGTTGATCGAGCAGCATCCACTGCGCGGCGCGCGAGCTGCCGGTCAGGTCCGACGCGGCCGCACCCAGACGAACGAACAGGGCATGCGGGCCGACCGGATCCGGGCCGCCATCCAGGCGCACGATGCCGCCTTGGCCGGCGATGAACGCGCCGCTGGTGGTCGCCCCGAGCGCGGTGAAGCCGATGCCTTCCACGCGTGCCACCGGGATCAGCACCGAGTCCGGGTTGTAGGCCAGGGTGACGTCGAATTCCGGGCGCATCGGCTGCTCGGTCAGCTTGACGCCGCTGTCCACCGTGGCGGCTTCGCCAGACACTTCTTCGATACCGATCTCGGTGATGCCGCCAAACAGGGCCGGCGTCAGCGGGCGGCCCTTGGCCTCGACCACGCGGCCGTGGGTGGGCACGGCAAGGCCAGTGCCGATGGCGCGAATCACGCCACCCTGCACCAGGACATCGGTATTGCGCAACGTGCCCTGGCTGGTGGCGGTATGCACGGTGGCGCCGCGAATCAGCACCTGCTGCGCAACTGCCGGCAATGTCAGCGCAGCCAGCACCAATGCGGACAACGCACGCAGGCGCGGGCGGCGGAACATGGCGCGGCTCATCGTGCCACCTCCTGGCCCAGCATGAAGTCGGAGACCGGTTGCAACCTGCGGTCGTGGCGGTCGTACACCTGCGCGCCGTCGATATACACCTGCTCGGCCAGTGCGTAGGAACTGAAGGGGTTGCCGTTCCACACCACCATATCGCCCATCTTGCCCGGCTCCAGCGCACCGGTCTGTTGCTCGATGCCCAGCGCCTTGGCGGCGTTGCTGGTGAGCCAGCGGATGGCGCGTTCGGGCGGAATCTCCATGCCGGCGCGGCGCGCGTTGGCAATCACCTTGGCCGCTTCCTGATTGAGCCGCTGAATGCCTTCTTCCGAATCCGAATGCACGATGGCGCAGCTGTTGGCCGGGCGATCGACGATGGCGATGTTTTCCTGGATGCCGTCGAAGGCTTCCATCTTGAAGCCCCACCAATCGGCCCACAGCGCGCCGCAGACGTTTTCCTGCGCCAACCGGTCGGCCAGCTTGTAGGCTTCCACGCCGTGGTGGAACGCGGCGATGTGGAAGCCGAACTCCTTGGCCAGATCCAGCATGGTGGCCATTTCATCGGCGCGGTAGCAGTGGATGTGCACGCGGATGTCGCCGTTGATGGCACCGGCCAGCGTGTCCAGCTTGAGATCGCGCTTGCCACCGGCATCGCCGCTGCTGTCGTTGTCGCCGCCGCCGCTCCACCAGTGGCGCTTCTTCTCGCTCTTCTTGGGCGCGTTCTTGTTCAAGTATTCGGCCGCGTCGATGAAGGCCGCGCGGTAACCGGCAACGTTGCCCATGCGCGTGGCCGGGCCGCCTTTTTCGCCATACACGCGCTTGGGGTTTTCGCCGCAGGCCATCTTCAGGCCCCACGGCGCACCGGGAAATTTCATGCCCTGGTAGGTGGTGGCCGCCACGTTCTTGAGGGTGACACCACGGCCACCAATCAGGTTGGCCGAGCCGGGCAGCACCTGCAGCGAGGTGATGCCGCCAGCCAGTGCCGTGCCGAAGCCCGGGTCCTGCGGCCACACCGAATGCTCGGCCCACACGTTGGGGGTGACCGGGGCGGTCATTTCGTTGCCGTCGCTGTGGGCGCTGACGCCCGGGCTGGGGTACACGCCCAGGTGCGAGTGCACGTCGATGATGCCCGGCGTCACCCACTTGCCGGTGCCGTCGATGCGGCGCGCGTCGGCGGGCACCTCCAGGCCACGGCCGACCGCAGCCACCTTGCCGTCGCGCAGCAGTACGTCGGCATCGTCCAGGCGCTGGCCGGTGCCGGTGAGCACGGTGGCATGCTGGATCAGCACTGGGCCAGAGGCGAGCGCGTGGTAGGTGCTGGGGTACGGGTCTTCGACGAAACGCGACGCGGCCGCGGCAGGCCCGCACAGCACAGCCGCGCCCAGCGCGGCGAACAGGATGGAACGCATGGATTTCCCCGGTGGAACGAAAGACGTCTGCGCAAACCTAGCGGCCGGCGGCGCGCTTGCCAAGTGCTGATGGTCGCGGCGCAGCGGGCTCATCACGCCTGCAGGCGCATGCTGTGCCGTATTCATTGGGGAGAATGTCGATGATTGCCAAAACCGAACGCAACAAACAGGCCGATGTGGTGCTGGCTTTCTGGGAACTGGCCGGCGAGGCGCGCTGGTTTACCCGCAACGACGCCTTCGACGCCAACGTGCGCCAGCATTTCAGCGAGCAGCATTTTGCCGCGGCACGGGGCGAGTACGCCGATTGGATGACCCGCGCCGAAGATGCGCTGGCCTTGTTGTTGCTGCTCGACCAGATTCCGCGCAATGCATTCCGGGGCAGTGCGCACGCCTATGCCACCGACGGCCTGGCGCTGTTCTACGCCAAGCAGGCCATTGCACGCGGCTTCGACCAGCAGGTGTCAGCGCAATTGCGTCTGTTCTTCTATCTGCCATTCGAGCATGCGGAGGAGTTGCAGGAGCAGGCACGCTCGGTGACATTGATCACCGCGCTCGGTGACGCCGAGACCACGCGCTATGCGCTGGAGCACCAGCAGATCATTCAGCGCTTCGGTCGTTTCCCGCATCGCAATGCCGTGCTGGGACGGGAAAACACCGTCGAAGAGCAACAGTTTCTCGACGAAGGTGGGTTTGCCGGTTAGGCGGTTGATGAGTGCGGCGTGCGCTGCCCCCACTTGGGTATGACGGCGAGCCTGGCATCTGCGCGCAGGCGCTGAAGCAGGCGCTGAAGACAGTGTTGACTGCCCGGATCGCGTGCGTCTGGATCTGAGAGCAGTCGCACGCGTGGGCGCACGCAGTGTTGATACGTGCGCGCCTAGCCGATTCTGAGAGATGCTGATGACTGAGCAGATCGCGTTGTCTGCACCTCAACGCAATCGCGTGGATGGACGCACGCAGGGCTGATCTGCGCGCGCCCAAGCCAATCACGCGTTTTCATGCATCGACAGAGGCCTCCCTGCACGCGTTCGATGCCTCAGCAGCCGCCCATCAAGGTCTCGCTCTGCCAGCGGTCGCCTTCGCCCAGCAGTAGATAGAACCCGTAGGTTTCATAACCGCTGTCAGACAGCACGAAGTCCAGCGTGCCGTTGCCGTCGATGTCGCCGAACTGCAGCAAGTGCGTGCTGCGTGGCAGGCCTTCGCAGTCGTCGCAGCCATTCTCGGCGTTGCCCTGGCGCAGCTGCCAGCGCTGGCCGGTGTGCTCCAGCAGGGCGAACACCGTGAGCACGCCGGTGGGGCTTTCGGTGTTGCCGGTCTGGGTGGGGTGGCTCTGGGTGAGCACGGCCACGCGGCGTTGCGGTGCGCGCGCATCGGTGAAGATCTGTAGCGACGCGGCGTCGTTGGCACGGTCTGCCGCAAATGCCGCCAACGCCTTGTTCAACGCCGCCGGCTTGACCTTCTGTCGCAGCTGCGCGCTCTCATCAAGCAGGCGGAGCAGCTCGGTCTGCTCGGTGGGCGTGGCCGCGCGCGTTGCAAAGCGCTGGCCCGGGTTGAGGTCTACCGACGACAGCAAGACCGGTCTGGTCGGCGATGTCGCGCCCTTGAAGCGCAGGCGCGCGGTGCCGCCGCACATGCTGTTGTCGTCCACGCTCAATGCGGTCAGGCGCACTGCGCCGGTGGAGGCGCCTGCATCGAACAGCTGCAGCGGCTGGCCGATCAGCGAGCGCGGCATGGTGGCTTCCTGCACCACACCGCGGCCCAACCACACCGGCACATATTCGAACGGCTCATCCGCCGGCTGGGTGTCGTAGGTCTGCACCAGCATCACCGCGCGCGGCGGTGCGGCGGCGTGGGCGGCCAGCGGCAGCAGGGCGGTGAGGGCGAGGGAAAGCAATCGGCAGTGCATGCGCATCGGTGTCCTTGTGATGGGAGGCATGAAAAAACGGACGCTCCATGGGAGCGCCCGTTTGGGTGTTACGGCGGCCGTGCGTGGCCACCCGGCGTGCTCAGTACTTGGGCACGCCGTTGTCCACCGCGTCCGACCAGGCATCGATGCCGCCGGTGACGTTGTAGACGTTGGTAAAGCCCAGGCCGCGGAAATGCTCGGCCGCCTGCAGGCTACGCCCGCCGCGGTGGCACAGGAACGCCAGCGGGGTGTCCTTGGGCAGTTGCTCGATCTCCAGGCGCTCGTGTGCGTCCAGGGTGCGGAACGGCGCTGCCACCGTAGCCAGCGCACGCTCATCGGCCGGGCGCACGTCCACCACAGTCAGCGTACCGGCCTTGAGACGGTCGTCGGCATCGCGCACCGCCAGCTCCTGCACCGGCTTGGGCGCGTTGGGGTTGTCGATGGCCAGGCCGCGGCCACGGATGTCGTCCACCCAGTCGATGGTGATGCCGTCGGCGCGGCGCGCGCTGGCCAGGTCGAACTGCACGCGCAGCCCGTTGGACTCGGCGGCGATAGCGTTCGGGTTGGTTGGCGCCAGCTGGAAGTTCGGCTGGAAATTGGCATCGATGGCCAGCGTCAGCGAGGCATCCGGTGCATCGGCCAACGCACCCTTGAGCATCTCGACCGCAGCCGGGGTGATGGTGATCTTGGGCGGGCTGCGGTCCGGTGCCTGCAGGCCGAGCATGCTGCTCAGCTCGCCGCTGTCGGCCATCTGCACGATGATGTCGCTGCCGCCGATCAGCTCGCCATCCACATACAGCTGCGGAATGGTCGGCCAGTCGCCGTAGGCCTTGATGCCTTCGCGGATTTCCTGGTCGGCCAGCACGTTGACGTGGGCATAGTCGATGCCCAGGCCGTCCAGCACGCCGATGGCCTTGGCCGAGAAGCCGCACTGCGGCATGCCGGGCTGGCCTTTCATGAAGAGGACCACGCGGTTGGATTGCAGCAGCGTATCGATGCGGGAACGCAGGGCGGGATCGAGGGACATGGCAGCACTTCGGTCAGATCGTGGAGGCCGACCATTCTACGCCCCGTGGCATCATGAGGCATGACCACGCTGGAAACGCTGTATCGCATCCCCTCGCGCCCGTACCGCTGGGTCGGCTGGCTGGCCGTCTCGCAGCTGGCCGTGGCGCTGCTGTGGTGGCGGTTGGGCTGGGCCTGGGGGCTGCCAGCGTTGCTGCTCTCGCATGCATTGTTCGTTGCGCCGGTGTTCTTGCCGCGCGCACGCCTGTACGCGCCGGTGGTGTCGCGTTTGCCCGGGCAGGGGCCGCAGGTGTGGCTGACCATCGACGATGGCCCTTCCGACGACACCGTGGCCATGCTCGACCTGCTCGATGCGCACCGCGCCAGCGCCACCTTCTTCGTGGTGGGCGAACGCGCCGCACAGCGGCCTGAACTGGTGCGCGAAATCGTGCGCCGCGGCCATGGCATCGGCAATCACAGCCACAGCCATCCGCAGGCCTGGTTCTGGGCGCTGGGCCCGCGCCGCATGGCGCGCGAGATCGGCGACGCGCAACAGGCGCTGGCGGACATCACCGGCCAGGCACCGCGGCTGTACCGCTCGGTGGTAGGCATGACCAACCCATTCGTTGCGGCCGCGCTGCGTGAGCACGGCCTGACACGCGTGGCCTGGAGTGCACGCGGCTTCGACGGCGTGCGCTGCGAACCCGACACCACGGTGGCGCGCATCGTGCGCAGCCTTGACCCGGGCGCCATCGTGCTGCTGCACGAAGGCGCCGCGCACGGCCACAACGTCACCATCCTGCGCGGCGTGCTCGAGGCGATGCAGGCGCGTGGGTTGGTCGCGCGGCGCCCGGATTGACGGCGCGGCTGTGTTGCAAATCCGTTCTCGCGGAACACGGCGACGCATGCGCAAGGCGTGCGCAGTGCCATTCATGACGGCGCTGTTCGGCCGACGTCTGATGGAGCTGAGTTTGCAGGTCACGTCATGGGGGAGGCGATCGCATGCTTCGGCAATGCATTTTCGGCGGCAGCTCCAAGGCCCTGGCCGATGGCATTTGAAAATGCATTCTTCCTTACGGAAGCCGTAGCAGGCCGACGTCCATCGCTACGTACTGCGTCAGCACGAAAGATGCGACGCAACCGGATACGCACAAGAGCGCACGATTTTCCATTGAGAACGTGCCGCTCGCCGATCCCCGCAACGCAGCGGGGGACCGGCAGCACGGCTCAGCGCGGCTCGGCCACGATCAGCCAGTTGTTGAATGGCGTGTTGCCGTAGAGCGGCGCAAACGTCGCGCGCAGGCCGGCGGCATCCAGTTGCGCCTGCAGGCTGTCGCGGGTGGGATAGCTGCGCGGCATGCGCTGCATCCAGCCGCTCAGGTGCGCCAGCACGTCGGTGACACGGCTGGTGCGGCCACGGCCGCTGTCATCGCCCAGCGCGCTGCGGATGACCAGTTTGGCGCCCGGCGTCAGCATCTGCGCCACGTTGTGCAGCAGGCTGGCCTGCATGTCGGCCTGCAGATACTGCAGCACGTCCAGGATGGTGACGCTGCCACTGTGTTGCGGCCACGCCACACTCAGATCGACCACGGCGAATTGCGTATTGCCCAACGCCGAGCGCTGCGCGATGTGCTGCGCGCGGCGGATCTTGGACGCATCCACATCCACGCCGTGATACCCCAGCGTCTGGCCATCGGCGCGCAATGCATGGGCCAGCAGCCCAAGCCCGCAGCCCAGGTCCAGCACCGGCGCGGTGGTGCTGCGTAGCTCTGCCAATACGCCGGGATACAGCGGGTCGGTGCGCAGCTTGGCCTGCGTGTAGTAGTAGTCGTAGCGGTTACCCAACGGATGCGGCGGCAGAAATGCGCGTGCGATCGCCAGCGCCTGCGGGCGGCTCATGGGTTGGGTGGCGGTGGTGTGCAATGTCGGTCCTTGGCAGTGAGGCGTCTAACGCGGCTAGCTGAGTGCGTCGCGCGCGGCGGGCAGCGCCAGCGCAGTCCAGCGCGCATACATCGCACCGGACGGATGCAGGCCATCATCGACGAGCATGTCCGGTGCATCGCCGCCGTCGCGGCTGGTGGCGGTGATGTCGATGAAGCGCACCGCGCGTGCCGCGCAGCGTTCGGCGGCCACCGTGTTGAATGCATCGATCTGTGCGGCGATCAGGGCCGCATCGCGTCCTTGTGCGCGCGCGAATGGGGTCAGCCCCCAATCGGGAATCGACAGCACCACCACGCGTTCGGGACGCGCATCGGCAAAGCCAATCGCGCGCAGCAATAAATCGTCGAACTCGGCGCGGTAGGCGTCCAGCGTGCGCTCGCGGTACTGATTGTTGACCCCGATCAACAGGCTCACCAGATCGAACGGGCCCTGCGGCGCGGCCGCGTCGATCCCGGCCTGCAACTCGTCGGTGGTCCAGCCGGTGGTGGCGATCAGTTGCGGCGCTGCCACCGGCCAGCCATAGGCCCGCAGGCCTTCGGCCAGTTGCTCCGGCCAGCGCTGCTCGGCGGCGACGCCCTCGCCGATGGTGTAGGAGTCGCCCAGCGCCAGATAGCGCCGCGGCAGGCCGACCGCCGCCATCACGCCACGCTGCGCGACTTGAGCGGCACGACCTTGGTCACCGCCTCTGCACGTCGCGTCAGGGCGCGATCGATGCGCGCAAACACATCGCGCATCACCGCAGCTTCGGGCATCAGCGTCACGCGGAAATGGTGGCGATACGGCACGTTGAAGCTGGAGCCCGGCACCACCAGCACGCCTTCGTCGTTCATCAGATCCAGCGCGAAGGTGTGGTCGTCGAAAGCACGCGCCGCCGGCCCCACCACTGCCGGGAACGCATACAGCGCGCCGGCCGGTGCAACCAACGACAGATGTGAGCTGGCCGCGCATGCTTCGATCACCGCGCGGCGGGTCTCGTACAGGCGTCCACCCGGCGCGCACAGCGCCGAGATGGTGTCCGGCCCGTTGACTGCCGCGTCGATTGCATACTGGCCCGGCACATTCGCGCACAGGCGCAGCGCGCCGAGCAGGTCCATGGCGTTGCGCAGATCGTTGATGCGCGATTGCTCACCGGACAACAGCGCCCAACCCACCCGCCAGCCGCAGGCGCGGTGCACCTTGCTCAGCCCGCTGAAGGTGATGCACGGGTGCTCGCCAGCCAGCGGTGCCACCGGCACAAACGCCGCACCGTCATACAGCACCTGGTCGTAGATCTCGTCCACCATCAACAGCAGGTTGTGCTTGACCGCGATGGCGACGATGCGCTCCAGCAACTCGCGCGAATAACTGGCGCCGCTGGGGTTGTTCGGATTGATCAGCACGATGGCGCGCGTGCGCGACGACACCAGTGTCTCGATTTCCACCGGGTCCGGCTGGAAGCCATTCTCCGGCGCGCAGCGGTAATACACCGGGCGGCCGTCGTTGAGGATGGTGGCCGCCGACCACAGCGGGTAATCGGGCGAGGGCACCAGCACTTCGTCGCCGGGGTTCAGCAGGGCGCGCAGTGACAGGTCGATCAGTTCGCTGACGCCGTTGCCGATAAAGATCCGGTCCGGATGTGCATCCGGATGCTGGCGGCGCGCATACGCGGCCGCGATCGCCTCGCGTGCTTCCGGCAGGCCCTGCTGATGCGTATAGGGATCGGTGCGGCCCATGTCGTCGGCAATCGCACGCTGCAGATGCTCCGGCGCACGGAACCCGAATGCACCGGGGTTGCCGATGTTGAGCTTGATCAGCTTGCGGCCCTGCGCCTCCAACTCCCGCGCTCGCCGCGCCAGTTCGCCCCGGATCTCGTAGCGGACTTCGGACAGGCGCTCGCGGATGGCGAGCGGCTTTTGCGGGGCGGTGGACATACGGCAGGCCGGTTGTAGGCGTGAGGCTTGGCATGGTAGCGGAAATATGACAGGCGGACATGCTTGCATTGGCAACAATGTCAAGGCCGGTCACCGGCCGGCGGTGAGAGCCAGGGGCAGCCCTCCTGGCCGTAATAAAAAAGTGACATGCCTCACTAGGCCCTCAGTGTCTTTATTCAGGCCGACCAGGCGCGCGCGCGATCCGCCTGTCGTGGCTGATGGATTGATGCCATGGCTCTACGTCAGAATGCCCTGCGGGCCGCTGGCGCACTTGTCGGGTCTGCGCCAATGCATGGGGATTTCAATGGAAGTGAAAATGAGTTGGCTGGAAAGATGGAGTGGATCATTTCCCTGGATCTTTTTTCTTGTCCCATTCTTCTTCAGCAAAACCGCAATCGCATTAGGGATGCCTGATTTTTGTATTTCCCCTGGATGGAAGCTTTTCTACGATGCGGCCGTAGGGCAGTCTGAAGGTTATGGTTTGACAATGTCGGCTTCGCTGCTGTTATCGCCGCTTATTATGCTGTGGCAGTATTCAACATCGGATGCTCCTGAGGTGTACAACAGGCCAAAGGCTTTGCTGGTCGCGATTTCCGGAATGGTCGTCTTCCTGGGATTTGTGGGTGCTCTTATATTGGGCCTTCCAATTGAGTCGATCGAAACGCCAGGCAGGGGTGTTTGGGCAATGATCATGCTGGGACAATTTCATCTGGTGTTTAGCCTTGGATACGGAGTGTTCGTTGCGGCCGGCGCCGTTATTGGCTACAGCTCGTGCATGATCGCTTGGGCTGCACTGAATCGATTTAATCCGGATGGTGCCGGCGGCTAATTGCTCATCCCTACGTAAGCTGGTTGGGACGCTTTGCTGCTGGCGACGCGGCGGTTGACGCGGGTAGGGATGTTGAACTCAGGGGCTGATCGCGCAACGGCTGGCGCTAGCACTCTGGCGGAGTGTCTTCTGTCCTGTCCGGAGCATTGATCCCGGGCGCTGGCCTTGAGCCGAATGTGGCAAAAGCCGTTGCAGCGCCTAGAATCCGCACATGAGCGACACATCCCCCAACTACCACACCCTCCAATCCATTGGCTGGCCCTGGCCTGGCCCTCCCGAGGACCCGGCTTGGCAGGCGATCTTTGCGGCGCATCCGCAGGCGTTGCCAGCGCGGGTGGTGGAGCAGCACCGCACCGGGTATGTGGTGGCCGATACGCCGGAGGCCAGCCTGAAAGCCGAGTCGTTGCCGGAATGGCAGCGGCCGCGGTTTCCCAGCCATGAGCGGGCGGCGGTGGGCGATTGGGTGTTGATGGAGGGCAAGCGCATCGTGGCCTTGCTGCCGCGGCGCACCTCGATCAAGCGCGGCGCGGCTGGCGAGCATTACCACCAGCAGGTGATCGCGGCCAATATCGATACGGTGTTCATCGTGTGCGGGCTGGATGCGGACTTCAATCCGCGCCGCATCGAGCGCTATCTGCTGCTGGTTGGCGGTGGCGGTGCCGAGCCGGTGGTGGTGCTGACCAAGGCCGATCAGACCGAATACGCCGAGGATGCGTTAGCGGTGCTGGAGGAGTTGGAAGCGCAGAACATCGCGTTGCGTGCAGTCAATGCCAAGGATCCCGAGAGTGTGGCGGCGCTGCGGCCGTGGCTGGGCGATGGCCGCACCGCGGTGCTGGTGGGCTCGTCCGGCGCGGGCAAGTCGACGTTGACCAACACCTTGCTCGGCACGCAGAAGATGAAGACCAACGCGGTGCGCGAGAACGATTCGCGCGGCCGCCACACCACCACGCATCGGGCGTTGATTCCGCTGCCGTCGGGTGCGTGTCTGATCGATACGCCCGGCATGCGCGAGCTCAAGCCCACCGGTGAGGAGGATCTGGCCGAAGGCGGCTTTTCCGATGTGGAAGCGTTGGCCGCGCAATGCCGTTTCAACGATTGCGCGCATATCGCCGAACCCGGTTGCGCGGTGCGTGCGGCGATCGAGGCCGATCAGCTGGACCCGGAGCGCGTGGCCAACTACATGAAGCTGCGCGTGGAAGTGGCCAGCGCGGCCGAAAAACTCGCCACCCGTGTTGCGCAGAACAATCGCGGCAAGGGCTCGGGCAAGCGGCCTGCCAGCGTCGATCGTCCCGGACGGCGCTGATGCCATTGCGCAAGGGGCCGCCGGACATCGTCCATCACGCGGCGCTGGATGCGCGCTTGGTCAAGGCCGTGCGCGGGGTCAAATTGCTCGCGTTGGCGAGCTGGCCTCGGGCCTTGCAGGAGCCCTTCCTGCAGAGCGTGGCGCGCGGGCAGCCAGAGCTGCCGCAGGTGGAGTACCCGGTACTGGATTTTGGCGATACCCGGCGCGAGCTGGCCGTCATTGCGAAGGCCGCCGACCCGCAGCATCCGCTCGGTGCGTATTTGATCGATTCGGCGCATAGCTGGGGGCTGGCGGCCGGGTTGCTGGAATCGCTGGGCACCGCAGCGGTGAGTGATTACTCGGCACAGCTGTTTGGTGTGCCGGACGACCCGATGCCGGGCAATGGGCCGAGCACGCGCGAGGCTGCGCGGCACTTCATTCAGATCGCGCAGGAGCTGGACCGTGAATTGCTGGCGCCGGAAGAACAGGTGCCGGTGTCGGCCACCGCGTTGCGGATGCAGTTGCAGAACGATCTGGATGCGTTTTTCGAAGGCCGCGTGATCACCGTGACGCTGGACCCGGACCTGCTGGCCAAGGCCGCGGCCGGTGCGCACCGCATCCGGCTGCGCAGCGGCGCGACCTTCAGCGATTACGATCGCGCGCAGTTGTTCCATCACGAAGCATTGGTGCACTCGCTCACGGCGCTCAACGGGCGTGCGCAGCTGCACCTGCCCAGCCTGGGGATTTCTTCGCCACGCACCACCGCCACGCAGGAAGGCCTGGCGACGTTTGCCGAGCAGATCACCGGCAGCATCGACATCGAACGCATGAAGCGCATCAGCCTGCGCATCGAAGCGATTGCGATGGCGCGCTCCGGTGCCGATTTCATCGAGATCTTTCGCTATTTCACCGAGAGCGGGCAAAGCCCGCTGGAAAGTTTTTCCTCTGCGCAGCGCGTGTTCCGCGGCGTGCCGACCAGCGGTGGCGGTGCCTTCACCAAGGACACGGTGTACCTGCGCGGGCTGGTGGCGGTGCATACGTTCTTCCGGCATGCGTTGCAGCGCGATCAGTTGCAGCGCTGCCGGTATTTGTTCGCGGGCAAGATGGCGCTGGGCGATGTGGCGCGCTTTGCACCGCTGTTCGAAAGCGGTGTACTGGTGGCGCCACGCTGGCTGCCGCCGTGGGTGAGCCGTGTCAGCGGGCTGGCCGGCATGCTGGCGTTCTCGCTATTTGCCAACCGCATCCGCATGGATCAGCTGCAGCCGCCGGCGATGAATGTCTGAACCGTGCGCGCGGCGCCCACGCACTCTACACGGCGCTGCAACGGGCTGAATCGCAGACTGGCCGCCTTGCCCGAGTCCGGGGCGATAACCCAAGGCAATCCAATGAATGTTCTGATGGTGCTCACCTCCCACGACCAGCTGGGCGATACCGGCAAGAAGACCGGCTTCTGGCTGGAAGAATTCGCCGCGCCCTACTACGTGTTCAAGGACGCAGGCGCGCAGATCACCCTGGTCTCGCCGAAGGGCGGCCAGCCGCCGCTGGACCCGAAGAGTGACGAGCCCGACGCGCAGACCGAGGCGACCAAGCGCTTCAAGCAGGATCCCGATGCGCAGCAGGCGCTGGCAACTACGCACCGCCTGGCCGACATCCAGGCAGACACGTTCGATGTGCTGTTTTATCCGGGTGGTCATGGCCCGCTGTGGGATCTGGCCGAAGACGCGCACTCGATCGCGCTGATCGAAGCGTTCGCCACTGCCAACAAGCCACATGGTCTGGTCTGCCACGCACCGGGCGCGCTGCGTCGGGTCAAGGGCGCAGGCGGCAAGCCGCTGGTCAATGGTCGCCGCGTCACTGGCTTCACCAACGGCGAAGAAGAGGGCGTGGGTCTGACCAAGATCGTGCCGTTCCTGGTGGAAGACGTGCTGATCGAGCTTGGTGGCCAGTATGAAAAGGGCGCCGACTGGGGCGTGCATGTGGTTACCGACGGCATGCTGGTGACTGGCCAGAACCCGGCTTCGTCCGAGAAGACTGCGGAAACGCTGTTGAGCCTGGGCAAGCGCTGAGATGCAGCTGCTGGCGCGGAAACGCGCCAGCGCAGCAACTCATCTGTGCGGCGGCGCGGCCTTCGTGGTCGTCAGGTCGAGCAGATGCGATGAGAAAAAGCACGCCCTGACCGGCGTGCTTTTTTATTGCCGATGTACACGCTGCAATGCAGCGTTGCTGAGTGCGAAACCGCGTCGTATGACGAAGCGCGGGCGTCGAGTCGGCGAGGCACTCCAGTACCTCGCGCATCAAGCATCGACACGCGACGCGCACCACGGCAGCTTTGCCGAGTGCGGTCTAGATCAACCCATGATTCAACGACGCTGCAACCAGCGCACGCCATAGGCCGGAAGCAACAGCTCCGTATGCGGTTCGGGCGCATCGCCAGTGCCGTCGGTGTCCAGCACAGCCCATAGGGCATGTCCGGTCTGGGTGAGATCCACCGGCAGTGGCACGTCGCTGAAATTGTGCACCGCCAGGAAACTGTCGCCACGCGTCAGTGCAAACAGCCGGGCATCACCGAGGGCGACGCTGCCCAGCGATTGCGTGGCAGCCAGCGCAGGCAGGCCCGCACGCAGCCGGATCAATGCACGCAAGCGCGTGTACACCGTACCTGCCAACGTGGAGGCGTCATGCCGCTGCGCGGCCAGCTCCCACGCCATCGCCGGGCGATGCAGCCAGCGTCCTTCGTGGCGTCGCTGCGCATCGTCCAGGTAGGCGGTGTCGTTGGGTAGCGCGAGTTCATCGCCCATGTAGATCAGCGGAACACCCGGCATCGCCAGCGACACGGCGTAGAGCAACACCAGGCGATCCACCGCACGGGCGGCCGCCGCCGCATCGGCGTGTTCGTGCGCAGCCTGCACGCCCACCAATGCCGCGCTCATGCCATTGGTGCCATGCACGCCATCGCCGCTGCTCTGGAAACTTTCGCCGCGCGCGTAACTGCCGGGCACGGCGTTGGCGTAGAACTGCGCCACTTCGCGCAGCGAGAACGGCGGTTGCGCGGCAGTGCCGGCGGCCTCGTGCTGCAACACGTTCCAGCCGATGTCGTCATGGCAGCGCACGTAGCTGAGCCAGGCGCAGTTGGGCGGCAGCGGTGGGCTGTGCGCGATCACGTCCTGCAGGATGTCGCCGCGTTGCAGGGCCAGTGCCGACCAGCCAGCCGCCATCAGCGTGCTGTGATAGGCCAGGTGACACTCGTGCCCGCGCTGCACGCCGCTGCCGAAGTAGGGCGGCAGCTCCGCCATCGGCACGATGGCTTCGGCCTTCATCACCACCGAGGGCGCCACGATGTCGGCCACGGCACGCAATGCCACCAAGATGGTGTGCGCCTCGGGCTGGTTCATGCAGTTGGTGCCCGGGCGTTTCCACAGGTACGCCGTGGAATCGAGTCGGAACGCTTCCACGCCCAGATTGGCCAGCTCCAGCATCGCCAATGCCATCTCGCCGAACACCGCCGGGTTGCTCCAGTTCAAATCCCACTGATAGGGATAGAACGTGGTCCACATCCACTGCCGGGTCTCGTCCACCCAGGTGAAGTTGCCGGGCGCAGTCTGCGGGAACACCTGCACCAGGGTGGTGTCGTACTGGTCAGGTGCGTTGCGGTCGGCGAAGTGATGGTAGTAGTCGAGATAACGCGTATCGCCAGCGCGTGCGGCCTGTGCCCAGGCGTGGTCGTCGGCGGTGTGGTTGAGCACGAAATCTGCGCACAGGCTGATGTTGGCCGCGCGTAGGCGTGCGGTGAGTGCGACCAGATCGTCGTTGCTGCCCAGGGCCGGTTCCACCTGGCCGTAATCGCTGACCGCAAAACCGCCGTCGTTGTCGCCGGCGCGTGCGCGCAGGAATGGCAGCAGGTGCAGATACCGCACGCCCAGTTCCTGCAGATACGGAACGCGCTCGGCAACACCGCGCAGCGTGCCGGCAAAACGGTCCACGTAGGCGCTGTAGCCCAGCATGTCCTGCTGGCCGAACCAGCCCGGTGCGCGGCTGTCGTCGAGGTGCCGCAAGGCCGCTGGCCGTGCCTGTGCGACCACGCCCAGTGCGCTCAGCCACTGTGGCAACCAGGTGACGTAGTCGGCATGGTCGCCGTAGAGCGTGGACAGCGCGTCGAGCAGGCGCGGGGCATGCGTATCGAAACGCGCCAGTGTTGCTACGGCAGTGGACGGATCCAGTGCGGCGGCAACGCTGGCGCGCAGTGCAGCGGCATCGATGGGGGAGGAAGCGATCATGGGGAAAGCCGGGCAGGGCCCGGCGCGGGTCCTTTAGAAGTCGTAGCGCAGGCTGAGGCTGGTGGTGCGGCCGGCGATCGAACGTGCGCGGATGATGCCGTTGGCCGGAATGGTGGCTTCCTCGGCTTCGGTCAGCCCGAACGTATTGAACAGGTTGTTGACGTTCAACGCGACGGTGAGCGCATCGGTGATGCGGTAGTCGCCGAACAGGTTCACCTGCGTGTAGCCCGGCATCTTCAGCTGGTTGGAATCCTGCGTGTAGGCCTCGGTGGTGCCGATCAGGTTCACGCCGAACTGGTAGCCGTCGCCGCGGTAGCTCGGGGTGAGCTGCCACACGAAGTCGGCTTGGCGGCGCGGCACGTTGCCGGTGTTCTCCGGAGTGATCTGGTCCCTGGCGATTTCTGCATCGGTCCAGGTCACGCCGCCGTTGACGGTGAAGCCCTCGTAGCGGTAGCTGGCTTCCAGCTCGATCCCGTGCGCCTTGTAGCTACGGTTGAAGAAGCGCTGGCTGGTGACTTCGAAGTTCTGCTCCTGGGTGCGCGCGGCAAACGCGGTGGCAAACAGGCTCAGGCCGTCGCGGCGCCACTTCAGGCCGGCTTCGGTCTGTCGCACCACGTTGACCGCTTCATCGGAGGTCACCGAGCCATCGTCGCGGATCACGCCGAACAGCAGGCGGTCGGCATTGGCGCGTGCGCCACGGCTGACGCGTGCGAATGCGCCCAGGTCGTCGTTGATCAGGTAATTGCCGCCCAATGAGTACGACAGGTAGTTCCAGTCGTAGTCCACTGGCCGCGCATTGGCGGTGTCCACGGTGGCCACGCGCTGCTCCACCGGCTGGATCACGCCATCGCCGTTGACGTCCAGGTTCTGCGCGATGGCGGTGCCGGAATAGTTGCCGCGCGCATCGCCCATGTCGTAGCGCAGGCTGCCGTCGATGCTGAGCTTGCCGCTGTCGAAGGTGAGCGACACGTACGGTGCGTTGACGTCGTAGCGCACGTCGTAGCTGCGGGTGATGCAGCAATCGCCCCAGAACGGCGTGCCGTAGGCGTACAGGCCGTTCTGCGAGCGCGACACGCCTGCGGCGTCGACCACGTTGAGCAGGCGCGAGTCGCGGCCCAGGCTCTGCACGTAGGAGTTCCAGGTCCAGTCCATGTCGATGGTCTGGCGCGAGGTGTAGTAGCCCATGCGCAGGTTGAGGGTGCGGCCGTCACCGCCGAACTCACGCGAGAGGCTGAGGTCGTTGGTGACATTGCCCAGATCGTTGATGGCGACATTGAACAGATGCGTGCGGATGGCCGTGCCGGTGTAGGCCTGGCCAGCATTGGCGCCACCGGCTTCCACCAGCTGCGCGCCGGCGCCGCCGATGGACGATGCCAGCGCGGCGGCATCGGTGACTTCGGCCGGGAACGGGCTGACGAAGCGGCCGCTGTTGTCGGCGATACGGAATTTATCGCTCAGGTTCCAGCCATTGCCCAGGTCGAACCAGGCTTCGGCGCCGATGGTGCGGGAGATCGGGTGCATGCCGTCGCCAAGGTCGGTGCGGCGCGGCTGGTTGTTGCCATCCAGGCCAACATCGGTGCGGAAATTACGGCTGTACAAGGTGTCGTTGCCGGGATCGAACCCGGGGAAGCCGCCCAGGTCCGGCGAGCCGTCGCGGCCACGCACCGAGGTGGGCACCGGCAAATAGCCGGCGGCACGGTCGTTGAGGTATTTGCCGTACACACGCACGTAGCCGTTCTCGAACAGGCGGGTGAGGTTGGCCTTGAGTTGGCCGCCCTTGTCGGTGGTGTAGCCGGCATCGCGCACACCGTCGCCCTGGCGGAAGAAGCCGCCGATGTTGAACTGCCAGTGCTCGGCAAACGGCGCGCCGTAATTGAAGTCGATACGGGTGTTGTCGTAGTCCAGGCCGCGACTGACGCCGACGCTGCCGCCTTCGGTGTCGCCGGTCTTGCTGATGAAGTTGATGATGCCGCCGGGCGCATTGCTGGTAAACGTGGAGGCCGAACCGCCGCGGATCGCTTCGATGCGATCCATCGTGAAATCCGAGCGCAGGAAGATATCGGCGTTGCCGAAGGCGATATCGCCGAACTCCATCACCGGCAGGCCGTCTTCCTGCAGCTGCAGGAACTTGGCGCCGCCGGAAGCCACGGGGAGGCCGCGCACGGCGATATTGGCATTGCCTTCGCCGCCGCTGGACTCGGAGCGGATACCGGGAATGTTGCGGAAGATTTCTGCAGTGCTGCGCGGGGCCGATTGCTCGATCGCCTCCGCACCCACGGTGCTGACCGACACGCTGGACTTGAGCTTGGTGGTGGCGGTGGAGGTGCCGGTGACGAACACCGAGTCCAGGTTGACCGCGGCGCTGTCGGCGGCCGGCGGGGTGGCGGGTGCGGGCGGGGTGGCGTCCTGGGCCAGCGCGAGCGGCGCGCACAGGCAGGTGGTGACCGCGCAGGCCAAAGCGTGCAGGCGCAGGGTGTGCAAGGTGGACATCGCGATTCTCTCTCTCACGGGTGGTGGTGTGTCGACGCCCTGCGTCGTCCCCTCCCAGGGATGGCCGGGTGGCCTGCAGTGCGAGCGGAGTGATACGCCCTAATGCAATCGATTGCAATCCTGCGTTGCAGCATTTTTTGCGATAACCAAAGATGGACAAGCGGGCGAGCGTCCGTGCTGCGGCGCAGCGTTACAATCGATTGCAAAGCGACCAGGGTAGAGTGCGCTGCGGCCACTGGGAGCCGCACCGATGCCTGGACCCTGTATGTCGTCGACCGCTCCTCCGCTTTCCTTCGCACGCATCCTGGCCCTCAATGCCGGGTTCTTCGGTGTGCAATACAGCTTCGGGCTGCAACAGAGCAACATGAGCCCGATCTACAACTACCTGGGTGCCGACCACGCCAGCCTGCCGTACCTGTGGCTGGCCGGGCCGATCACCGGCCTGGTGCTGCAGCCGTTCGTCGGCGCCTTGAGCGATCGCTCGGTGACGCGCTGGGGTCGGCGCATGCCCTACATGGTGCTCGGCGCGCTGGTGTGCAGCCTGTGCCTGCTGGCGATGCCCTTCAGTACCGCATTGTGGATGGCGGTCTGCCTGCTGTGGGTGCTGGACGCCGCAAACAACGTCGCGATGGAGCCGTACCGCGCTCTGGTCAGCGACGTGCTGGCGCCACCGCAGCGGCCGTTGGGGTATCTCACACAGAGCGCCTTTACCGGGCTGGCGCAGACGCTGGCCTATCTCACCCCGCCCTTGCTGGTGTGGTTCGGCATGAGCCAGGACGCGGCCAATGCGCACCACATCCCGTACGTGACCATTGCCGCGTTCGTGATCGGCGCCGGCTTTTCGGCCGCCTCGATCCTGCTCACCGCGCGCAGCGTGCGCGAGCCGGTGGTGCCCGCGGCGGAGATCGCGCGCATGCGCAAGGCCGGCACCGGGCTGGGCGCCACGCTGCGCGAAATCGGCAGCGCCCTGCGCGACATGCCGCCGACCATGCGCCAGCTGGCGCCGGTGATGCTGTTTCAGTGGTATGCGATCTTCAGCTACTGGCAGTACATCGTGCTTTCGCTGTCGACCACCTTGTTCGGCACCACCGAGGCGAACTCGCACGGCTTCCGCGAGGCCGGGCTGGTCAACGGGCAGATCGGCGGTTTCTACAATTTCATCGCGTTTCTGGCGGCCTTTGCGATGGTGCCGGTGGTGCGGCGCGTTGGCCCCAAGTACACGCACGCGGCCTGCCTGCTGGCGGCTGGCGTGGGCATGTGGGTATTGCCGGGCATCGAGAACCGTTGGTTGTTGCTGCTGCCTATGATCGGTATTGGCCTGGCCTGGGCCAGCATGATGGGCAACCCCTACCTGATGCTGGCCGACAGCATTCCGCCCGAGCGCACCGGCGTGTACATGGGCCTGTTCAACCTGTTCATCGTGCTGCCGATGCTGATCCAGATCGTGACCCTGCCGCTGTATTACGAACCGCTGTTGCACGGCGACCCGCGCAACGTGATCCGCCTGGCCGGCGCACTGATGTTGGCTGCAGCGGTGGCGATGTTGTGCGTACGCATCCGCAAACCCAAGGCCGTGGCGGCCTAGTTGCCAGCAAGGTGTCGCAACGTTTTGCCGCTAAAAAGCGGATTGCAGCATCAAGTGATTGCGCGCAATCCGTCCAGGACGCACGCTCTTACGATTCCCGATTCCCGATTCCCGATTCCCGATTCCCGATTCCCGATTCCCGATTCCCGATTCCCGATTCCCGATTCCCGATCCCGAATCCCGAATCCCGAATCCCGAATCCCGAATCCCGAATCCCGAATCCCGAATCAAGCCGACTCGCGCACCACCAGCTTCACCGGCATCTCCACCGAGTCCACTGCTTCGCCGGCGATCAATGCCAGCAGCCGGTCCACCAGCAGGCGCGCGGCCAGGCCCAGGTCCTGCTGCACGGTGGTCAGCGGCGGCTGGCTGTAGGCGGCCAGCGGAATATCGTCGAAGCCCACCAGCGAAATGTCCTGCGGCACGCGGTGGCCGGCTTCGACCAGGGCGCGGATCGCGCCGACCGCAATCACGTCGGAAGCGGCAAACAGGCCATCGGGTGCGTCGGTCTTCTTGAGCATGGCGCGGGTCAGCCGGTAGGCGTCCTCGCTGAGGAAGTGGCTGCGCGCGTGCAGGCGCGTGTCGAACTCCAGGCCATGCTGCTCCAGCGCCTGCCGGTAGCCGGCAAAGCGCGGCGCCACTTCGGGAAGCTGGTCATCGCCCAGGAAGGCGATGCGCCGGCGGCCGCTGGCGATCAGGTGCTCGGTGGCCAGTGCGCCGCCCTGGAAATTGTCGCTGCCCACGCTGATGTAGGACTGCCCGTCGATCCGGCTGCCCCACACCGCCATCGGCAGGCCATCGCGTGCGGCCGCATCCAGCGCGGCATGTTCGGAGCTTTGCCCGAGCACGATCACGCCATCGGAGCGGCTACCGCGTGCGAGTTGTTCCACCCAGCCGTCCTGATGCCGATTGAGCTTGGACAACAGCATGCTGTAACCACGGCCGGTGAGTTCTTCGGCCAGCAGCGCGAGCATGGTCATCAGGAACGGGTCCGACAGCGGCTGGTCCAGCGCATGCATCATCGGCACCGCCACGCTCACCGTGTTGGAGCGCTTGGCGCGCAGGCTGCGTGCCACCGGATCGACCTGATACCCCGCATCGGCGGCGATCTGCTTGATGTAGGCACGGGTGCGCTCGGCTACCACCGGGCTGCCGGCCAGCGCACGCGACACGGTGGACTCGGACACGCCCGCCATGCGCGCGATGTCGGCCATCTGCGGGCGTGCAGCAGGAGTGGCGCGTTCGGGATGTTTGGCCATGGCACCGCACTGCGGAAAAGCCAGAGTGTAATCAGTTCGTGCACGCCACGTGTCGGGCAGGCCTTGCGGTGGCGGTCGCTTGCAGGGCATTTGCCGGTGCCACGCGGGCGCACAACGGTCGGCAAACAGCGGCTTGCTCAGGCATTGCGGCGGGTTGGCGCGGTGCCTGTGGGGAGTGATGCAGGGCATGAAACGGAGCGCGTTGGGCTGTGGCGTGCAAGGGGAAGGGGTGCCAAACGTTGCTGCATGCGCGGGAGGCGGCCGCAGCACGGGCGGCTATACGCACTGCTGCGTCGCCAGGTGCATCGCTGCGCTGCGCGTGATGGATGCCAGCCTCCACGCAGCAGCGCAGCACGTGCATGGCGCACTAGCCCATGTACAAACCGCCGTTGACCGCATAGTCCGCGCCGGTCACATACGCGGCGTCGTCGGAGGCCAGCCATGCGCACAGGCCGGCCACTTCGGCCGGCTTGCCGAGCCGGCGCACCGGCACCGAGGTGGCCAGGCGGTCCAGCACATCCGGTGGGAAATTGCTGATGGAAGCGCTGGCGATATAGCCGGGCGAAATGGTGTTGACGGTGACACCGCGCGAGGCCACTTCCTGCGCCAGCGCACGGCTGAACCCATGCATGGCCGCCTTGGCGGTGGCGAAGTTGATCTGCCCGATCTGGCCCTTGTGCGCGCTGACCGACCCAATGTTGACGATGCGCCCCCAGCCGCGCGAGGTCATGCCGTCCACCACCTGCTTGGTGATGTTGAACAGCGAATGCAGGTTGCTGGCAATCACCGCATTCCAGTCGTCGCGGCTCATCTGGCGGAACAGCGTGTCGCGGCTGCCACCGGCGTTGTTGACCAGCACATCGATCTCGCCGACCTCCGCCTTGACCTTGGCAAACGCAGCCATGGTGGAATCCCAATCGGCGGCGTTGCCTTCGGAGGCAACGAAGTCGAACCCGAGCTCGCGTTGCTCACGCAGCCACGCCGATTTGCGCGGCGAATTAGGACCACACCCGGCCACCACCGTGTGCCCGGTGCGCGCCAGTTTCTGGCAGATCGCAGTACCCACACTGCCCATGCCACTGGTGACGTATGCGATGCGAAGCGTCATTGCTTGAACTCCTTCGGAGTTGGGAATGGGGAATCGGGAGTGGGGAATCGGTGGAGCAGGGGCCGCGGTTTCTATTTTTTATGTGGAAGTCAGGAATCGAAACGGCAGCGCAGCGCCGCTTTTGCGATTCCCCATTCCCGATTCCCCATTCCCGGCGCGCGATCAGCGCGCCAACGGAAACAAGCCAAACAGCAGCCCGCCCGCCAGCATCAGCATCGAAATCAGCACCGCCCATTTCAGGGTGAAGCGCTGGTGGTCGGCGAAATCGACCTTGGCCAGGCCGACCAGCAGATAGGTCGAGGGCACCAGGGGGCTGAGTAGATGCACGGGCTGGCCGGCCAGCGAGGCGCGCGCCATTTCCACGGGCGTGATGCCGTAATGGCCGGCGGCTTCGGACAGGATTGGCAGCACGCCGAAGTAGAACGCGTCGTTGGACATGAAGAACGTAAACGGCATGCTGACGATGGCGGTGATCACCGCCAGGTACGGACCCCAGCTGTCGGGAATGACCGCCAGGAAGCTGCGCGACATCGCTTCGACCATGCCGGTGTTGGACAGGATGCCGGTGAAGATGCCGGCAGCGAAGATCAGCGACACTACCGACAACACATTGCCGGCGTGGTTGACCAGGCGGCGGCGCTGCTCGGCCAGGTTGGGGTAGTTGATCATCAGCGCCAGCGCGAAGCCGATCATGAACAACACCGGCATCGGCAGGATGCCCACCACCAGCGCGGCCATCAGCGCCAGGGTGAGCACCAGGTTCACCCACAGCAGCTTGGGCCGCTTCATGTCTTCGGTGTCTTCCACGCGCGGCAGGGCGTCGTTGTCGTCGGGCAGGCTGGTTTCCAGCCAGTTGCCATCGGCCGGCAGGCGCACCACGCCCAGGCGGCGACGCTCGCGCATGCCGAGCAGCCAGGCCAGCGCGATGATGCCGGCGATCGCCATCGCCATGGCCGGTACCAGCGGCACGAACACATCGGCCGGATCCACATGCAATGCGGTGGCGGCACGCGCGGTGGGGCCGCCCCACGGGGTGAGATTCATCACGCCGCTGGCCAGGATGGTCACGCAGGTGAGGTTGAGCGCGTTCATGCCCAGCCGCTGGTACAGCGGCAGCATCGCCGAGACGGTGATCATGTAGGTGGTGGAGCCGTCGCCATCGAGCGAGATCAGCATCGCCAGGATCGCCGTGCCCATGACGATCTTCAGCGGGTCGCCCTTGACCAGGCGCAGGATGCGGCCGACCAGCGGGTCGAACAGACCGGCGTCGATCATCACCCCGAAATAGAGGATGGCGAACATCAGCATCACGCCGGTGGGCGCGATCTTCTTGATGCCGTCGAGCATCATCTCGTTGATGCCGGTGCCGAAGCCGCCGAGTAATGCGAACACGATCGGCACCGTGATCAGAGCCACCAGCGGCGACAGCCGCTTGCTCATGATCAGGTACATGAAGGTGATCACCATTCCGAAACCGAGCGCGGTCAGCATGCGGGCAAATCCTTTGAGGCGTGCAGCAGGGGATAAGTGGAGCGCGCCACCGCGCCGGGCGCGCAGCAGCGAGGGTGGTGCACGCCAGCGCTGGTGGCGGCTAACGTAACGGCGGTGTGGCTGTCATGCAGCAAGGTACAGGCCACCGCATTGGCGGACGGCAGCGCGCCGCTGCAGTGGCGGGGCACAGACGCGGGATGACGCAGGGCGAAGATGCAGGCCACTTAGAAGTCGTACTGGAAGCGGCCGGTGACGGCCAACGTATGATCGACCACTGCATTCATCGTGCGGTCGCGGTTGCGGCTGTCGATGACGTTGAGCATCACGCGCAGGTTCGGCTTGAAATACCAGTTGCCGCCCAGCGTCCAGGACTGCGTGCTGGCGTTGATGAAATCGGGCTGGCCATCCAGATGCTGGTCGCCGCGCATGTAGTCGTAACGCAGTGCCAGCTCGAATGCGCCGGACGGGCGGTTGGGCGTCTTGATGCGGCTGAAGCGGCCGGTCTTGCGGTCGTAGCCGCGCGACTCGCCGGTCACGAACCAGCTGACCAGGCCATAGCTGGCCAGCACCTTGGCATGCTGCGCGCCATCGTCGAGCAGGCCGCCGCTGAACTCGGTCTGCCACGACCACGGGCCGACTACTTCGGCATATTCCAACGACCATTTGTCGAAGTCGGTGTCGCGGCCATCGGCGAAGCGTGCCAGCGTGATGCGGCTGTTGTTGGCGAGATCGTTCTCCGGGCGCGGGCGGATCAGCAGCGGTGAGGCGCCGCCACTGCCGGGATGCGAATAGCGCTCATGCGCCAGCGACACGCCCAGATGGCGTAGCCGCGCGTCGCCCATTTCCGGTGCGAAGGTCAGACGCGTGCCCAGCGCACCGCCCTTGGTGGCCGAATTGTCGATGCTTTCCAGGCTGTAGGCGGCCGTGGACCAGGTGGCATCCGGGCGGCTGGTCTGCCAGGAAATCGCCTTGCGGTAGATCGGTGCCAGCGTGGTCGAGGCGTAGCCGCGTTCCAGGAACGGGCCATAGTTGGAGCCGGTCCGGTCGTCCAGCGAGAAGTACTGCTTGAACTGGCCCACGGTCAGCGTGCCGGCGGAGAACTTCTTGGCAATGTAGACATCGCGTGCCAGGATGCCGCGGCTGCCGGGTTCGTACTGCAGGCCGGCGAACTCCGCCTCGGCCTTGTAGTTGAACCCGTAGAACTTGCCGGCCACGTCCAGCCAGACACGGCGGAATTGGGTGTCGTTACGCTCGGGTGTGCCGCGTTCATCGTTGTCGAAGACGGTGAAGTCCCAATGCACGCGCCCGCCCACTTCGGCGGTCACCGGGCCTTCGTCATCGGCCGCGTGTGCCGCCGGCGCCAGACAGATGGCCGCACAGGCGGTAATGGCGCGCAAGCGCAAGGTGTCGTTGATCACAGACCCTCCCAGGTACATGTGTGCAGCACAGGCAGTCAATCGGCCGCAACCGCGTCACGGCGAGCTGGCTGCAGCCTAGTCCCGCGAAGCTGTCATGGACCTGTCGCGAGACGGGATTGGGGAGTCGGGATTGGGGAATCGCAACAGCGACGGACTGCAGCACATGGTTTGGATGGGAGAGCTTTTGTTGGCGAGGCCTGTTACCTTCCGGCCGCGGTGACGTGCTGTTGCGATTCCCCATTCCCTATTCACGATTCCCTGCCCTAATGCGCCTGTTGCTCGTCGAAGACAACGCCGACCTTGCCGATGCCATCGTGCGGCGCATGCGCCGTAGCGGGCACGCAGTGGATTGGCAGCAGGACGGGTTGGCTGCGGCCAGCGTGTTGCGCTACCAGAGCTTTGATCTGGTGGTGCTGGATATCGGTCTGCCCAAGCTGGATGGATTGCGCGTGCTGGCCGGGATGCGCGAGCGCGGCGACACCACGCCGGTGCTGATGCTGACCGCGCGTGATGGCATCGAAGACCGCGTGCAGGCGCTGGATGTGGGGGCCGACGATTACCTGGGCAAGCCGTTCGACTTTCGTGAGTTCGAAGCGCGCTGCCGGGTGCTGCTGCGGCGCAATCGCGGCCAGGCCAGTGAGGTAGTGCAGCTCGGCGCGTTCGTGTTCGACAACGCTGCGCACACCGTGAGCCTGGACGGGGTGGCGATCGAGTTGCCCAATCGTGAGTACCGTCTGCTGGAAATCCTGATCGGACGGCTGGGCCAGGTGGTGGGCAAGGACGAGATCGGCAACGGGTTGTTCGGTTTCGATGACGATGCCGGCCCCAATGCGATCGAGCTGTATGTGGGCCGGCTGCGCCGCAAGTTGATCGATGCGCCGCTGCGCATCGTCACCGTGCGTGGCGCCGGCTACAAGCTGGAAGAAGCCGACCCGCAGGCCGTCACCGAGGCCGGCAGCGATGGCTGAAGCCCACGCGGTGGCGCCGTCGATCCGGCGCACGCTGCTGCTGTATCTGAGCAGCCTGTCGCTGCTGGGCGCGGTGGTGCTGTTCTTTGCCGCGCGCGATTACGGCGAGCGTGCGGCCAATCGCTCCTACGACCACCTGCTGGTGTCGTCGGCGTTGTCGATCATCGACAGCGTGGCGTTGGTGGGCGGCGATTGGCAGGTGGATCTGCCGTATGCCTCGCTCGACCTGCTGGGCATGGCGCCGGAAGACCGCGTGTTCTACCGCGTATTCGATGCGCAGGGCCGCACCATCACCGGCGAAGACACCTTGCCGCTGCCGCCGCGCGCGCCCGATGGCGAGCGGCCGTTGTTGTTCGACGCCACCTACAGCGGCGAGCCGGTGCGCTTTGCGGTGGTGATGCACCGGGTGGCCTCGGACTCCGGGCAGGGCGAGGTGCGCGTGCAGGTGGGACAGACCCGCCGCGCGCGCGACGCGGTGGCGCGCGATGTGGTGCTCAACGCATTGGTGGCGATTGCAGTGCTGTCGCTGCTGGCGCTGGCGCTGGTGTGGATTGGCGTGTATCGCGCCTTGCGCCCGCTGCAACGCATCGAGCGCGATCTTTCGCGACGCGAGCCCTCCGATCTGAAACCGCTCACCGTGCCCGCACCGCAGGAAATGCAGTTGATGGTCGCCGCGCTCAACCGCTTCATGGCGCGGTTGTCGTCCAGCAACGAAACCCTGCGCGCGTTCATGGCCGAGGCCGCACACCAGATGCGCACGCCGCTGGCCGCGTTGCGTGCGCAGGCACAGCTGGCGATGGACGACGATGACCCGCGCGACATGCAGCGCAGCCTGGTGGCGATCGAGCGCAACGCCAGCCATATGAGCCGCCTGCTCAACCAGTTGCTCAGCGATGCCAGCGTGATCCATCGCGCCAATCTGCAGCGGTTTGCCACGGTCGACCTGGTGGAACTGCTGCACCAGGCGCTGCATGACGCGCTGCCACGTGGCGAGGAGGCACCGCGCGTGCATCTGGCGATCGACCCGCAGCCGGCGCTGTTGCGCGGCGATGCCTTGCTGCTGCGCGAGGCCTTGAAGAATCTCATCGACAACGCCTGCAAATACGGCGCGGGCGCGCCATTGCAGGTTGCGCTGACCAGCGACGGCCACCAGCATGTGCTGACCATCGCCGATCACGGCCCGGGCATTCCCCCGGCCGAGGCCGAGCGGGTGTTCGAGCGTTTTGTGCGCGGCCCGGATGCGCCGGCCGGTGGGGCGGGCCTGGGCCTGGCGATCGTCAAGCGCGTGGTCGAGGCGCACGGTGGCCGCATCGATCTGTCCAATCGCATCGGCGGCGGGCTGATTGCGTCATTGCATTTTCCCGGAGGCATGGCGTGATGCGCGTGGTGTGTGGTGTGGTGTTGCTGCTGCTGTGCGGCCTGGCCTGGGCAGCGCCCGGCGATGTGCGGCGATTTCCGGCCCAGGGCGCGGTGCAGGCGCAGCTGCGCGTGCAGGGCTCGACCGATCTGGAAGTGTTTGGCGCGGTGATCCAGGACTACCAGCGCCTGCATCCCGGCACCGAGGTGATCTACGAAGACGTGATCGCCTGGGACATCTACGAGCAGTATCTGCATCCGGCGGCCAATGCGCCGCAGGCGGATCTGCTGATCAGCGCCAGCATGGATCTGCAGACCAAGCTGGTGAACGATGGCCACGCGCTGACGCATCGCTCGGCGCAGACCGAAGCGCTGCCGGCCTGGGCGCAATGGCGGCACGAAGTCTTCGGCATCAGCTACGAGCCGGTGGCCATCGTCTACAACACGCGCAAGCTCGCCGCCGCGCGGGTGCCGCGTACGCGCCGGCAGCTGCTCGCGTTATTGCGTGCACCCGATGCGCCGTTGCGCGGCAAGGTGGGTACCTACGATGCCGAGCGCAGCGGCGTGGGCTATCTGTTCGCCACCCAGGACGGGCAGGTGGGCAGCATTGCCGGCGCGTTGCTGGCCGCGCTGGGGGCAAACCAGGTGCGTCTGGAAGAACGTACCGGCACCTTGCTGGACCGTGTCAGCCGCGGCGAGTTGTTGCTGGCCTATAACGTGCTCGGCTCCTACGCACAGGCGCGCATCGATGCCGGCGCGCCGCTGGGCATCGTGCAGCCGCAGGACTACACCTTGGTGGCGCTGCGCACCGCGGTGATTCCCAAGACCGCGCCGCACGCGCCCGAGGCGCGCCGGTTCCTGGATTACCTGCTGTCGCCGCGCGGCCAGCAGGTGCTCTCGCGCGAGGCGCGACTGATGCCGATCCTGCCGTCGGCCGGTGGTCGCGGTGGCTCGGCGCAGCCGCCGTTCCGCCCGATTCCACTTGGTCCCGGCCTGCTGGTCTATCTGGACAAACTCAAGCGCCGGCAGTTCCTTGAAGCCTGGCGCGCCAGCACCCAGCCGCCGCGCTGAGCGGTCGCGGAGTGGGCCGACCCGTGTTTCATGGTGAAAACACGCATTGAATGGGCCGCTTGATCGCGGCGAAATTGAGCAGCGCATGCACGCCATGCAGGCGTTCGATGGATGCATTGTCTGCGTGTCTGCCATCCGAGGCGTGCGCGGAGTTCAGTGCATCGAGCGCATCGGCAGCGCGCCTGCCGCATGCCCGGGCCGTCCAGCTCCACGCACCACCCACCTACCGCGCAGCGCAGCGGGAAAGCGACGCAGCCATGTGCCAGACTTGGCGCATGGCCGATCTCACCATCCTCGTCGCCGACGACCACCCGTTGTTCCGTGCTGCCGTGATCCACGTGCTGCACCAGACCCTGCCCACTGCCGAAGTGGTGGAGGCCTCCAGCGCCACCACCTTGAGCGCGATGCTGCGCTCGCATCCGCAGGCCGAGCTGGTGCTGCTGGACCTGGCCATGCCGGGCGCACGCGGCTTCTCGGCGCTGTTGCACGTGCGTGGCGAGCATCCGGACATTCCGGTGGTGGTGATTTCATCCAACGACCACCCACGCGTGATCCGGCGCGCGCAGCAGTTCGGCGCGGCCGGCTTCATTCCCAAGTCCACCCCGGCCGAATCGATTGGCACTGCGGTGGCCAGCGTGCTCGATGGTGGCACCTGGTTCCCGCCTATGACCGCCGAGCGCTCGGAAGCCGATGCGCAATTGGCGGCCAAGCTCGCCCAGCTCACGCCGCAGCAATTTCGCGTGTTGCTGTGCCTGGCCGATGGCCTGTTGAACAAGCAGATTGCGCACGAACTGGGCCTGGCCGAGAACACCGTCAAGGTGCATGTCACCGCCATCCTGAAAAAGCTGGACTGCTATAGCCGCACCCAGGCTGCGGTGCTGGTCAAGGCGTTGGAGCCGGAAGGCGAGGGATGAGCGCACTGCGCGTGTTGCAGGGCACGTGGGCGCTCCGGATACAAGGCCTAAGCGGCTGCGTAGCTAGCTAGTCGCAAAGTGGCGCATCCACCGCTGCAACCGGCTATTACGCGGCAGCCAAGCTCATGCAGCCTGCGGATGCCACATCCTCTGCCGGCGCAAAGCGCGCATCACTGATTCGCCCTGTAGACAATACGGCGTTGCCAAAAATTACGCGGACACCACATCGATCATGTGGCCGGTGCTGAGATGGCGGTGGCGTGCGACCTGATCCAGCACGGTGATCAGTTTGCCTGTCGTGTAGGGATCCATCTGCACGCGTGCTGATGACCCGGGCTGCGCAGCGGCCGGAGCGTCCTGCGCGTGCGCCGTGAATCCGCCTGCGCAGCTGACAATCAACAAGGACGTCAAAAGAAACAGCGTCGTCTTCATCATCGGGCGTCCACCTTGCAGGTGCGGAAGCACGATGATTCAGGCTAACGGCCAGTGCCTGACGTTGAAACGCGAAGTGGTGGTGCACGATCCGACCCCGCCAGGCAGCGGTGCCTGCGCCTGTGCGTTGCCGCACAGACTTACCCGCGCCGCAACAACATCTGCGTGACCAACGCGCGCAGCGCCGGCGGCCGGACCGGTTTGGACAGGAAGCCCCAGCCCGCTTCCAGCGCATGCTCGCGCAGGGCGGGGCTGGGTTCGGCGGTGACCAGGATGACGCGCGGTTCGCGCTGCCATTGCGCCACCAGTTGCGGCAGCAGCATCGGGCCGTAATGGTTGCCCATGCGTACGTCCAGCAGCAGCAGTTCCGGTGCATCGTCGGGGCTGGCCGCGGCCAGCGCGTCGTCGGGGCCGCCGGCAAAATCGACCCGGCATTCCCAGCGCTCCAGCAGTGCACGCGTGGCCTCGCACACGCGCGGATCATCGTCCACGCACCACACCCGACAGCCGTGCAGGATGGGGTCGTTGCCGTGTTCGTGCTGCAGCTGCGGCGTGGGCAATGGCTGCACGATGGCCGCACGTTCGCCCAGCGGCACGCTGACCGAAAACACGCTGCCGCCGCCCAGCGTGGAGCGCAGGCCGATGCGATGCCCGAGCAGGCGGCCGATGCGCTCGACAATCGCCAGGCCCAGGCCTGCGCCACGGTCGTTGGCCACGCCGTCGTCGAGGCGGCGGAATTCTTCGAAGATTTCGTGCTGTAGCGCTTCGGGAATGCCCGGGCCCTGGTCATGCACTTCGATGCGCAGCCAGCCGCCACGCCGGCGGCACCCGAGCAGCACGCGGCCGCGCGGGGTGTAGCGGATCGCATTGGACAGGAAGTTCTGCAGGATGCGGCGCAACAGGGTTTCGTCGCTCAACACCACCGCCGAGGTGGGCACCCAGTCGAGCGCCAGGCCGCGGTCTTCGGCCAGGATGCCGAACTCGCGCGCCAGGGTGTCCAGCAGCGGGCCGATCGCAAAATCGCGGACCTGGGTTTTCAGGCTGCCGGCTTCCAGGCGCGAGATGTCGAGCAGGCTGTTGAGGATGGCGTCCTGCGCCGCCAGTGCGCCGTCGATGTTGTCCACCAGTTGCGCACTGCCGGTGGCGTGCACCTGCCCACGCAACACCGAGACGAACATGCGCGCGGCATTGAGCGGCTGCAGCAGGTCGTGCACTGCCGATGCGACGAAGCGGGTCTTGTAGCGGTTGGCGCTTTCGGCCTCGCGCTTGGCTGCGGCCAGATCGCGCGTGCGCTCGGCTACGCGGTGTTCCAGCGCATCGGCCAGCGAGCGCAGTTCGCGCGCGGCGTTCTTGTAGGTGGTGATGTCGGCGTAGCTGGTGACAAAACCGCCATCGGGCAGCGGGTTGCCGCGGATTTCCAGCACCGTGCCGTCTTCCTTCTCGCTCTCGCGCATGTGCGGTTTGCCGCTGCGCAGATGGTTGAGGCGGCGTTCGATGGCGGCCTCGATCGGGCCGGGCCCGAGCAGGCCGCGGCGCGCGTTGAAGCGGAACAGGTCTTCGATCGGCCGGCCGACCTGCAGCAGCTCGGCGGGAAAGCGGAACAGCTCCACGTAGCGCGAATTCCACGCCACCAGGTTCAGCGCCGCGTCGATGACCACAACGCCTTGCGGCAGATGTTCCAGGCTGCGGCTCAGGCCAGTGTTGGCCTGTTGCGCCGCTGCCACCACGCCATCCTGGGCGGTGCGCAGTTCTTCGGCGTGTTGCTGCAGCAGCGTTTCCAGTTCATGCCGGCTGCGCTGGCGCAAGGCCGACAGCCGGCTACGCTGCTGCACGAACAACCACAGCAGCGCCAGCGCCAGCCACGCACCGGCCGCCGCGATGGCCGCCGCGCGGCCGGCGGCCGCACTGGCGCGGGTGTCGTGCAGCAGGTGCAGGCGCCAGCCGCTCTCGGGCACCTGCAGGGTCTGCCACAGCACCTGGCCACTCAGGGGCGGCATCTGCATCTCCGCCAGCACACCGCCACTGCCGGTGGGTTCGATCACGCGGCGCTGCAGCGGCAGCAGGCGTTGGCTGGCGTACTGGCGGGTGGCCTGCAGTTCGCGCCGGTCACGTTCGCTGAGCGGGGCGAGCATGCGATAGCGCCACTGCGGGCGGCTGGCCAGGAACACCACATCGTGCGCGTCGGAGGCCAGCACGATGTCCGGGGTCTGCAGCCATTCGCGCTCCAGTGCCGCCAGCGCGATCTTGATCACCACCACGCCCTGCACCTGCCCGGCAGGGTCGCGGATGGCCTGGGACAGGAAGTAGCCCGGCTCGCCGGTGGTCAGGCCGATGCCGTAGAAGCTGCCGCTGCCACTGGCCAAGGCCTGTTGGTAGTACGGGCGGAACGCATAATCCACGCCCACATTGCTGCGCGCGCCGCGCCAGTTGCTGGCGGCCAGCGCGATGCCGTCGCGGTTGATCAGGGTCAGCGTGGAAGACTGGGTGACGTTGTTGGCGCGTTCGAGTTTGCGGTTGAGGCGTTCGACCTGGTCGGCCGACAACGGCGCGTCGACGGCCGCGCGCAGGTCCGGGTCCAGCGTCAGGATCTGCGGCAGGGTGCGGTAACGGTCGATGCGTTGCTGCAGCGCCTGCGCATACAGGCGCAGCTGGCGTTGCACGGAGGCGCTTTCCTCGCGCAGTGCGTTCTGTTCGACAAAGTAACCGGCCGCGAACATGGCCACCAGCATCCCGCCCAGCACAATCGACAAGGTGAACAGCAGGCGGCGGCGTTGCGAGGGATACATCGCGCAAGTATGGCGGCGGCGGGCGCTGGGCGCAGCCACCGCACACACGACTGCGGCCGCGTCCCGAAGGAGGCGGCCGCAGGGTGATGCGGGATGAGGCGTTAGCCGTGGGCGCTTAGAACATCACCTGCGCGCGCAGTTCCATCACGTGCGGGGTTTCATGCACGCCGTTGCGCGAGGAATCCACCCAGCTGTAGTTGGCCTGCATCTTGAAGTGGCTGGTGAGGTACCAGTTGGCACCGATGGTGGTGTCGTGCTGACGGCCGCCGTGGACGTTGTTGTCTTCCAGATTCAGGCGGCTGTAGCGTGCAGTCAGTTCGACCGCGCCGTAATCGTGGGCGGGCTTGATGTTGCCTGGCACGCCGCCGGCATAGCTACGCGACTCGCCGGTCAGCGACCAGGTGCCATACACGTACTGGCCCTGGGCGATGAAGTGCGGCTGGCCGGCATTACGCGCCACTTCGGCACGCAGCGCTTCGCTCTGCAGCGAGAACGGGCCGTGGATCCACACCGCTTCCACGCCGGTGCGGATCACGTGATCCACATCGAGGATGGTGCCGGTGTCGATCAGGCGCACATCGGTCAACCCGGCTTCCGGGCGGGCGCGCAGCCGCACGCGCGGGCTGAACGACACGCCACGGCCGTCGCTGAAGCCGCGCGGGTTTTCCACCGAGCCGGCGATGCCCAGGTGCAGCACGTTGCCTTCGGCCTTGAACGGGGTCCAGGCCGCATGCACAGCCTGGGTGGTGCCGGGGTTGTCCCCCTGCAGGTCCTGGCCGCCGTATGCGCCGGCCTGCAGCAGGTACTGCGGGCGTTCCAGGGTCCATTCCACGCCGGTCCGGCGACCCTGGAACACCGCCTGCACCGGCAGGCCCAGTTCCATGAAGCTGCCCGCACGCGAACTCTGCACCGCTTCCAGGCCCACCGGCACCTTCATGTAGCCCAGGCGTACCCGGCCGTAGTCCTGGCCCAGCAGCGCCTTGGTTTCGAAGCGGAAGAACACGTCAAGCCACAGCTTGGCTTCGAAGTCGAAATACACCATGGCGTCGTAGACGCCCTTCTTCTTCAAGGTGGCGCCGAATTCCTTGCGGCGGAAATCGGTGCGGTCTTCCAGGCGGTCGTCGCCGGAGAAATTGTTGTCGTCGTAGGCGTAGTTGCCGGTCAGGCCGACTTCAGTGCCGTCACCGAAGGTGTACTTGGTGGGCCAGTTCTCGATCGAGGTGGCGGCATGGGCGGCGGGCGCGGCGGCGATGGCCAGCGCAAGAACGAGCGGATTGAGGCGCATAGGAATGATCTTCGGCGAGGAAAAGTAGGGGCCGGGCGTCCTGCCATGGCGAGCGCAATGAACAGCTTCATGAACCGCGCAGGGTCCGGGACGGCCAACAGCACAGAAAGTCGGTGTCTGCGTTAAACGGAATTAACGGCCGAGGGGCGCGTGGCTGAAGTGTAAGACCAGGTTCACGCAACGCCCAGCGCGTAGTACCAATGGGTTATCGGCCCGGGCTGTGACGTGCGGCCAGAATGCCTGCACCGGGTGCCTGGCTCAGGCGCCCTCCAAGTTCCCTCGGAGTGGTGTCATGCACATCAGCAAGCCTGCCGGCCCCCTGCCGGCGCCTGTCCCCTTCTACCGCCAGTTGTATTTCCAGGTGGTGGTGGCGATCGTTCTTGGCGCCCTGCTGGGCCATTTCGAGCCGGCCTTCGCCGAAAGCCTCAAGCCACTCGGCGATGCCTTCATCAAGCTGGTGAAGATGATCATCGCGCCGGTGATCTTCCTGACCATCGTCACCGGCATCGCCGGCATGACCCACCTCAAGACGGTGGGCCGGGTCTTCGCCAAGTCGATGACCTATTTCCTGTTCTTCTCCACGCTGGCGTTGATCGTCGGCATGGTGGTGGCGCACGTGGTGCAGCCGGGCGCCGGCATGAACATCAACCCGGCCGAGCTGGACCAGAGCGCGGTCAACACCTACGTGCAGAAATCGCACGAGCTGAGCCTGGTCGGCTTTTTGATGGACATCATCCCGGCCACGCTGATCAGCGCATTCGTCGATGGCAACATCCTGCAGGTGCTGTTCGTGGCGGTGCTGTTCGGCATCGCGCTGGCCCTGGTGGGCGAGCGTGGCCGCCCGGTGCTGAGCTTCCTGGAAGCGCTCACCGCCCCGGTGTTCCGCCTGGTGCACATGCTGATGAAGGCCGCGCCGATCGGTGCATTCGGTGCAATCGCTTTCACCATCGGCAAGTACGGCGTGGAATCGCTGGTCAACCTGGCCTGGCTGGTGGGCTCGTTTTACCTGACCTCGCTGTTCTTCGTGCTGGTGATCCTGGGCATCGTGTGCCGGTTGTGCGGCTTTTCGGTGCTCAAGCTGATCCGCTACCTCAAGGCCGAGCTGCTGCTGGTGCTGGGCACCTCCTCGTCGGAATCGGCATTGCCGTCGCTGATGGAGAAGATGGAAAAGGCCGGCTGCGAGAAGTCGGTGGTGGGCCTGGTCGTGCCGACCGGCTACTCGTTCAACCTGGACGGCACCAACATCTACATGACCCTGGCGGCGCTGTTCATCGCCCAGGCCACCAATGTCGACCTCACCCTCGGCCAGCAGATCACCTTGCTGGCGGTGGCGATGCTCAGCTCCAAGGGCGCGGCCGGCGTGACCGGCGCCGGCTTCATTACGCTTGCGGCCACGCTGTCGGTGGTGCCGGATGTGCCGGTGGCGGGCATGGCGCTGATCCTGGGCGTGGACCGCTTCATGAGCGAGTGCCGCTCGCTGACCAACTTCATCGGCAATGCGGTGGCCACGGTGGTGGTGTCGCGTTGGGAAAATGCGCTGGACCGTGACCAGTTGAGCCTGGCCTTGGACGGCCGTGCGCCGCCGCTGCAGGCACCGGTGCCGCCGCCGGACGCAGTCGCGCCGGTCAGCGCACGCTGATGCTTCCTACGGCCCTGTATTCCGCTGATATCCCGGCGGGATGCAGGGCCGTTTTCGCGTTGCAGCAACCGATCTTCCTGCCGCGCTGACAGCTGCGCGACAGGCCCTTGTTCAGGCAGGAGGGTAGAATTCAGCTCTTCTGCGCCCTTGAGACCTACACAGCCGATGTCTAACGACGACTTCAAACAGGCCGCCCTCGACTATCACCGCCAGCAGCCGGCCGGCAAGATCAAGGTCACTGCGACCAAGCCGATGCTGACCCAGCGCGATCTGTCGCTGGCGTATTCGCCTGGCGTGGCCTTCGCCTGCGAGGCCATCGTCGAGGACGCCACCCAGGCCAGCGAGCTCACCGCGCGCGGCAATCTGGTGGCGGTGATCACCAACGGCACCGCGGTGCTGGGCCTGGGCAACATCGGTCCGCTGGCCTCCAAGCCGGTGATGGAAGGCAAGGGCGTGCTGTTCCAGAAGTTCGCCGGCATCGACGTGTTCGACATCGAGATCAACGAGAACGATCCGGACAAGCTGGTGGACATCATCGCCAGCCTGGAGCCGACCTTCGGCGGCATCAACCTGGAAGACATCAAGGCGCCGGAGTGCTTCATCGTCGAGCGCAAGCTGCGCGAGCGCATGAACATCCCGGTGTTCCATGACGACCAGCACGGCACTGCCATCATCGTCGGCGCGGCGGTACTCAATGCGCTGGTGGTCACCGGCAAGAAGATCGAAGACGTCAAGCTGGCCACCACCGGCATGGGCGCGGCAGGGATCTCGTGCGTCAACATGCTGGTCTCGCTGGGCCTGAAGTCGGAGAACATCCTGGCGCTGGACCGCGATGGCGTGATCCACACCGGCCGCACCGATCTGGACCCGGACAAGCAGCGCTACGCGCGCGACACCGACAAGCGCACCCTGGCCGAAATCGTCGAAGGTGCCGACATCTTCCTGGGCCTGTCGGCGGCCGGCATCCTCAAGCCGGAAATGGTCGCCACCATGGCGCGCCAGCCGGTGATCTTCGCGCTGGCCAACCCCAACCCGGAAATCACCCCGGAAGCGGCCAAGGCGGTGCGGCCGGATTGCATCATCGGCACCGGCCGTTCGGACTACCCGAACCAGATCAACAACGTGCTGTGCTTCCCCTACCTGTTCCGCGGCGCGCTGGACGTGGGCGCTACCGGCATCAACGAAGACATGAAAATCGCCTGCGTCAAGGCGATTGCGGCGATGGCGCGGCGCGAGGCCTCCGACCTGGGCGCGGCCTATGGTGGCGAAACCCCGAGCTTCGGCCCGGAATACCTGATTCCGCGTCCGTTGGACCCGCGCCTGCTGGTGGAGCTGTCCTCGGCGGTGGCGCAGGCGGCGATGGATTCGGGCGTGGCCACGCGCCCGATCGCCGACATGGCGGCCTACCGCGACCGGCTCAGCCAGTTCGTCTACCGCACCAGCTTGATGATGAAGCCGGTCTACGACCGCGCGCGCGCCGACAAGCAGCGCGTGGTGTATGCCGAAGGCGAAGAAGAAGTGGTGCTGCGTGCGGTGCAGAACGTCATCGACGAAGGCCTGGCGCTGCCGATCCTGATCGGCCGCCCGGACGTCATCGAGGCGCGTATCCAGCGCATGGGGCTGCGCATCCGTGCCGGTGAAGATTTCGAGATCACCAACATCCACGACGACCCGCGCTTCAACGATTACTGGCAGTACTACTACGCGCTCACCGAGCGCCGTGGCGTGACCGTGACCGCGGCCAAGGAACTGATGCGCTCGCGGCCGACCCTGATTGCCGCAGTGATGGTGGCGCGCGGCGAAGCCGACGCGATGCTGTCGGGCGTGGTGGGGCGCTTCCACAAGAAACTGGGCTACGCGCGCAGCGTGATTCCGCTGGAACCGCGCGTGAGTTCCACCTCGGCCATGACCGGCGTGATCAACCAGCAGGGCATGTTCTTCTTCCTGGATACGCACGTGCAGGAAGACCCCACCGTGGAGCAGGTGGTCGAAGCCACCTTGCAGGCCGCGTACCGCCTGAAATTGTTCGGCATCGAGCCCAACATCGCGCTGCTGTCGCATTCCAACTTCGGTAGCCACGATTCGCGTGACGCCCTGAAGATGCGCGAAGTGCGCGAAGCCCTGCTCAAGCGCAAGCCCGAGCTCAACATCGACGGCGAAATGCAGGGCGACACCGCCTGGGACGAAGCGCTGCGCAAGCAGATCATGCCCAACAGCACGCTCAAGGGCCGCGCCAACCTGTTCGTGCTGCCCAACCTGGAAGCGGCCAACATCGCCTACAACCTGGTGCGCGTGTTCACCGACGGCGTGGCGATCGGCCCGATCCTGATGGGCATCTCCAAGCCGGTGCACATCCTCACCACCAGCGCCACTTCGCGCCGGGTGATGAACATGACCGCGATTGCTGCGGTGGATGCGCAGATCCGCAAGCAGCGTGATGCCGAGAAGCACAACGCCGAGAAGAACGGCGGCTGATGCTGTAGCGTTGGTGACCGAGGCGTTGAGTGACGCCTCGGTTATCGATAACGCCAATTGCGGGTGCAGGTTCGAACGTTGTGGATGCAAGGGCGTCTACAGGCGAAGGCGCTGGCAGCAAAGCGGTGGAAGCAAGTCTTTACGGCAAGCCGCTAACGCAGACCATTCGAGCAAACAGCTTGAGCAATTAGGCTGGAATAAATCGTTAGAGCATCTGTTCGACAAAAAATTTGAGTGTTATTGGTAGAGCCCTATCGCGCGCAAGCGCGCTCCTACGGGACTATCGCGCTGAAGCACTTGCCGATGCGAAAAGCTGGCGCAACTGTTATTTGAGTAAGGCGATCACGAACAACGGCCTTTGATGCGCTATCCGCTGCGCATCAGTGGTGGCCAGTCACTCGTTATCGTAAGCCTGCCGACTTGGCTGAAAGCCCTCTCCCGGCGAGAGAAGGGTTCGGGTTAGGGCACGCACGTAAAGCAATGAGCGAGCATTCGGACGAGTTGCAGAGCGACCGCGGTCTGCCTGCACGTGCGCAAGCTCAAACAGTCAGCGCAACATTTCAAGCACGCGACAACGCGGCACCCGCCCGGCACGCCTGGTCGTCGCTATCAGGCCAGCATGTCAGTACGCACTGCGCCGCCCGCACGCGCGCTTCGTCAAACCCTCACGGCGAGGCCGGCGCCGCACGCAGCAATTCGATCTCCGCCAACTGCACCGGCTTGAGTGTGCTCACACGCAGCCGGTAGTCCGTGTACGCACCCGGCGCGGCAATCCGGAAGGGCCGCGTCTGCAGGGGCCAGCGGAACATCTCATCGCGACGTTGATCAATCACCGTCCAGTGACCACTCCCGGTACGCGCCTCCAGGGTCCACCCGCCGTTGGTAATCGCCGCGTTGCCGCTGGTGAGGGTATATAGTCGCCCCTGAAAAACCCCCAATCACCCAACGCCCGCAAGGCCTTGATGTCTGCAGTGGCGTGCCAGAACTACCAGTTTTCGCTACGCTGAAGGCTGGTTTCTGGCAATTTCCACTCATGCATACACGCCGTCCTGCTGCCGAGCACATGCCTGCCGAGGAGTTGTTTCGTTCGCGCCTGGAGAACCAGATCGATCTGCGGCATCCGCTGGCGCAGCTGAGCCAACGGATGCCGTGGACGGCGTTGGAGCAAGCACTTTCATCGCGCTTGCCGGCCACCCAGGCTGGTGGCGGTCGGCCGGCATTGCCGGTGCGGCTGATCGCCGGTTTGCTCTACCTCAAACACGCCTACGACCTGTCCGATGAGGCGGTGTGCGAGCGTTGGCTGGAAAATCCGTATTGGCAGTTTTTCACTGGCGAGGTCGTGTTCCAGACGCGCTTGCCGTGCGATGCCAGCTCGCTGACGCGCTGGCGTCAGCGGCTTGACGAAGCGGGGATGGAAGAGTTGCTGGCACACACCATCAACGCTGCACATGCCATGCAGGCGGTGGACGCACGCGAGTTGTCGCGGGTGATCGTGGACACCACGGTGCAGGAAAAGGCGATTGCCTATCCGACCGATAGTCGGTTGCTGGAGGTGGCACGCAAGAAACTGGTGCTGCTGGCCAAGCGTTACGGCATCGGGTTGCGGCAGAGCTACGCACGGCAAGGTCCGGCCCTGAGCCGCAAGGCGGGCCGCTATGCGCATGCACGCCAGTTCAAGCGCATGCAGCGCGTGCTGCGACGTCAACGCACGGTCTTGGGGCGGGTGTTGCGCGATATCGCGCGCAAGCTGGACCAGGTGGAACCCGGCGTGCGCGAGCGCATCGCGGTCTGGCTGGAACGTGCGCAACGGCTGTACACGCAGCGTCCGAAGGACAAACAAAAACTGTACGCATTGCATGCCCCGGAAGTGGAATGCATCGGTAAGGGCAAGGCGCGTCAAGCGTACGAATTCGGCGTCAAGGTCGGCATTGCGGTCACCGCCTGCAAGGGATTGGTCGTGGGTGCGCGTAGCTTCCCGGGCAACCCGTACGACGGCGACACCTTGGCCGAGCAGCTGGAGCAGACACGCGGGTTGCTGCAGGATCTGAGCGTAGAACCGACGGTGGCGATCGTGGACCTGGGCTATCGCGGGCGCGAGGTCGATGGCGTGCAGGTGCTCCATCGTGGCAAGGCCAAGACGCTGACGCGACGGCAATGGCGCTGGATCAAACGACGGCAGGCGGTGGAACCGGTGATCGGACATCTGAAAGACGACTGCAGGTTGCGTCGCTGCAGGCTGAAAGGTGCACAAGGCGATGCGCTGCACGTACTCGGCTGCGCCGCCGGCTACAACCTGCGCTGGCTGCTGCGCTGGATCGCGTTTTTGCGTGCCTGGATGCGGGCGATGGGATGGCCATCCTTTAGCGCCGTGCCGCTGTCGCCGATGACACTTGGTGCTTGAAGGGGGTTTTTCAGGGGCGACTATATAGCGTCGGCGTGCCGGCGTCGATGCCGCTCACCGTGACCGCAGACGTGGACGACAGCGTGGCCATCGTTGCCGCATCGTCGTCGTGCAATGCGTCCACCGCGCCGCCATCGTCCCGCGTGATGCGCGCGCGCGTGCCCAGCAGATCCTGCAACGGCGCAGGGTGCTGGCCCGGTGGCGTCAGTGACGGTGGCGCCGCATCCCCATCCGTGCCCCAGCGTGACGGGCGCGGGCCCATGACGAAGTCCAGCGTTGCGCCCTCGGCGATGTCGGCATGCGGCAACCAGGTCTTGCGCCACGGCTTGCCGTTGACCTTGAGCGATTGCACATACACGTTGCGCGGCGAATTCTGCGGCGCGTTGACCGTGAGCGTGCGGCCATTGGGCAGCTGCACGCTGGCATGCGTGAACAGCGGCGAGCCGATCACATACTCCGGCGCACCCATGCGCAACGGATACATCCCGAGCGCGGCGAACAGATACCATGCCGACATCTCGCCGTTGTCTTCGTCGCCGGCATAGCCCTGGCCGATCTCGCCGCCCAGATACAGCCGTGCCAGGATCTCGCGCGTCAGCTGCTGGGTCTTCCACGGCTGGCCGGCGTACAGATACATCCACGGGATGTGGTGCGCGGTCTGATTGCTATGCGCGTACATGCCCATGCGCACATCGCGCGCTTCGGTCATCTCATGGATCACGCCGCGATACGAGCCGGAAAGCGCGGCCTGTGCCGTTTCCGGCGTCGCAAAGAACGTATCCAGCTTGGTCGCCAGCGCATCGCGTCCGCCATACAGCGCGGCCAGGCCCTCGCCATCGTGTGGTGCGGTGAAGGCAAAGGTCCAGCCGCTGGATTCGGTGTAATCGTTGCCCCATTCGCGTGGATCGTAGTGCGCGGCATCCAGGCGCCAGCCGCCATCGGGCGTACGGCCCTGGAAGAAGCCGATTGCCGGGTCGAACAGCGCCGCGTAGCCAGCGGCGCGGTGGCGGAAATACAGCGCCTCGGTGGCATAGCGCTCACGCGCTACGGCGTCCGGCGTCTGTTGTGCGAGCGCATCGGCCATGCCCGCAATCCCGAAGTCGTTGAGCGCGCCTTCCATCGACCACGACATGCCCTCGTGCGTGTCGGTATCGGCATAGCCGCGGAAGGTGGAACGGGCCATGCCCTTGCGCCCCACGTGCCGGTCGGGCGGCACCACGGTGGCGTTCTTCAACGCGGCGGCGTAGGCCTCGGCCGGATCGAACCCTTGCACGCCCTTGCGCCAGGCATCGGCAAAGGCCACATCCGAACTGGTGCCCACCATCAGGTCGGCGTAACCCGGCGAGGACCAGCGCGCCACCCAGCCGCCGGCACGCGCCTGCTCCAGAAATCCTTGCACCAGCGCGCCGGCCTCGGGTGCAAACAGCGCATAGGCAGGCCACGCGGTGCGGAACGTATCCCACAGCCCGTTGTTGACGTAGACACGGCCGTCGCGGATCGGCGCAAAGCTGCGCACGGCGCTGCCATCGGTGGCTTCGTCGGACCAGCTGTTCTGGCTGGCATAGCGCCAGTCCGGCGCGCTGGCGCTGCCGGCATTCTCGTGCGCGGAGTTCGGGTACAGATGCAGCCGGTACAGATTGGAATACAGCGTGGTGCGCTGATCGTCGCTGGCGTCCGCCACTTCGACCCGCCCAAGCAGCGCATCCCATGCGTCCTGCGCACGCGCAGCCACGCGCTCCAGCGAGTCCTGTGGCGCGATCTCCAGGGCCAGGTTGTGCTTGGCCTGTTCCAGCGAGATCAGCGACGTGGCGATGCGCATCTGCACTTCGCGCGTGCTGCCTGCAGCGAACTTGATCCAGCCCGTCGGCCGGCCGGTGTCGCTGCGGCCGCTCGCCTTCCATGGCGTATCGAAGCGGGCGTACACGTACATGCGCGTCGCGCCGGTGGACAGGCCGCTGCGCACATCGGTATAGCCCGAGAGCGTTTGCGTGGCCGCATCCAGGGTCAGCCCACCGCGTGCATCCACGTTGTCGAACAGCAGGTTGGCATCGCCTCCGGGTGGAAAGCGGAAGCGGAACAGCGCCGCGTGATCGGTGGGGGCGATCTCGGCCTGGATGCCGTTGTCCAGCTGCACTGCGTAGCGATACGGCCTGGCCACTTCGTTGGCGTGCGAAAACGCCAGCGCGCGTTTGACGCGGTCCGCTTCCGGCGCGCCGCTGTGTTTGGACGGCATCACCTGGAAGGTCTGGCGGTCGCCCATCCACGGGCTGGGCTGGTGACTGAGCGACAACGCCTGCAGGCGCGGGCGGTTGTCGGCACCGTTGTGTTCGTTCCAGCGATACAGCCAACCCAACGTGCCGGCGTCAGTTGCCGGGGTCCAGAAGTTGAACCCATGCGGCACCGCCGTGGCGGGGAAATTATTGCCGCGCGAAAACGTGCCATTGGACTGCGTACCGCGGGTGGTCAGCACCCAGTCCGACGGCCGTGCGGGCGCCACGCGCGGGATTTCGGCAATGGCGATATCGTCGAGCCAGCCACTCACCGGCGCGCCGCCCTGTGGCGCCACTTCCAGCGCGATGGCGGTGATGCGTCGCCCGCGCAACCCGGCAACATCGCTCAGCCTTACCGCCTTGCGTGCCCACTGCTGCGGGTACAAGGTCTTGGAAGCGCCGTGCGCGGCTGCGCCGATCGCCACACCGTGCTGGTCCAGCGCGTTGCTGGCCGACAGCCGGCTCCCGTCGTCCAGCAGCAGATCCAGCGACACATACGTAGAGCTGACATGGTCATCACCCACGCTTTCGGGCAAGACCATCCACGACAGCGTGGTGTCGGCATCGATCAAGTGATCGGTCGTAAACAACGTCCGCCGCCCCGCGCCTCCCTGGCTGCTGTAATGCAGTGCGTGCGCGCCGCTGTAGCCGGCATGATGTTTGGCGGCATACGGCGCGTCCGGGCCGCTGCCGATCGCGACCTGCAGCGCATTGGCACGATCAGCGACAAGGTCGCGCTCGTGCGTATCGAAGGAGGCGAAGAACCCATCGGCGGCAGCAGCCGGGAGCGCGGTCGCGACCGCCAGGGCAAGCGCAACAGGGCGCAACAGGTGCAGCGGGCGCGGCACAACAGCAGAGGAACGCACGTGATGATGTCTCCCGGAAGGCGGATGCAGCAGAGCGCCGGGGCGGGTGTGCTGACGCATGGGCAGCCATGCGGCGTGCGCGCACGTGCACCCCAGGCAACGTGTCAGCCGATGATACGGCGCATGCGTCGCCGCTCGCGTCACACCGACCGGCACCAGATTCGGGACCGTGCCGCAACAAAGCCGGGGACGCCGATAGCGCAGGCAATGGTCATGGTGAACACGCTTGGCAGCCCGCTGGCAAACGTCGGCACCGCGCGCTGGGCGCGTCACTGGGCCGTGCCGGGCGCGAGGCTGCTAGAATCCGCGCTCTGTCTTCGCCTTCCGATCGTGCCGCCATGAGCCAGACCGCCACCGCGCCCGCCAATGCCGAAAAGCGCTACACCGTGCACCGCGGTGACCTGCCGCTGAGCTGCCCGACGCCTGCGATGGCGCTGTGGAATTCGCATCCGCGGGTGTACCTGCCGATCGAAGACGAGCCCAACTGCGAAGCCAAGTGCCCGTACTGCGGTGCACTGTTCGTGCTCGCCGACTGATCCTGGCGGCATGCACCGCCTGACCGTGGTGCAACTGCTGCCGGCGCTGCAGTCCGGCGGCGTCGAGCGCTCCACCCTGGAAATCGCCGCTGCGCTGGTGCGCGCCGGCCATCGCGCCGTGGTCGTCTCCGCGGGCGGGCGCCTGGTCCAGCCGTTGCTGGAGGTCGGCGCCGAACATCTCACGCTGGATATCGGGCGCAAGTCGTTGCTGACCTTGCGCCACGTGGTGGGGCTGCGCCGGCTGTTCACCGAACTGGGCGCCGATATCGTGCACGCGCGCTCGCGCCTGCCGGCCTGGCTGGGCTGGTACGCCTTGCGCGGGATGCCGCCGGCCATGCGGCCACGCTTCGTCACCACCGTGCACGGGCTCAATTCGCCCAGCCGCTACAGCGCGGTGATGACCTACGGCGAGCGCGTTATCTGCGTCTCGCAGACAGTGCGCAACTACGTGTGCACGCATTACCCGCACACCGATACCGCGCGCCTGCGGGTGATCCCGCGCGGCGTGGAGATCGCGCAGTTCCCACGCCGTCCGCAGCCAGACCGGCGCGCACGCACGTGGGCGCAGACGCTGGTGCCCGGCTTACCAGCCGATGCACCGTTGCTGTTGCTGCCCGGTCGCGGCACGCGCCTGAAAGGGCATGCCGATGGCCTGCAGCTGCTCGCCGCTGTGCGCGCCGCCGGTCTGCCGGCCTGGTTGTGGCTGCCCGGCGCGCGCGAGCCGGGGCGTGAGGCCTATATCCGCGAACTGGAAGCCGAGGCGGCCAGGCTGGGTGTGGCCGATGCCGTGGCCTTCACCGAACCCACTGCCCGCATCGCCGAGGCCTATGCCGCCAGCGACCTGGTGCTGCAACTCTCGCGCAAGCCCGAAGCCTTCGGCCGCACCGTGATCGAAGCGCTGGCCGTGGGCCGGCCGGTGTTGGGCTGGGCGCACGGCGGCGCTGGTGAACTGCTCGCCGAGCTGCAGCCCGCCGGCGCGGTGCCGCCATTCGATGCCCAGGCATTGGCGCAGCAGGCGCTTGCGTTACTGCACCACCGCCCGGCACCGCCGGCGCGGCTTCCCTACACGCTGCAGGCCATGCAAACGGCCACCTTGAAGGTCTATGACGAACTCCGCCGCTGAGCCCGCGCCGCGCGCGCCCGTGCTGACGCCCGATGCTGGCCGCTGGGCGCCGGTGTGGGTGCTGCTGTTTGTGGCCTTGTGGCCCACCCCGGGTCTGGCCGAAACGGTGCTGTCGCTGGGCGCCGTGTTCGCGGCCTACCGGCTGCTGCACGCGCGCTTTCGCGGCGGCACCAGGCTCTTGAGCGGCGCGGCCTGGGCGCTGACCAGTGTGTTGTTCTTCGCCTACTGGTTGCCGCAGATGCTCTCGGCCGTGGATGCGGTGGACGTGGGCCGCGCGCTGCGCAAGTCCGCTACCGATCTGCGTTACCTGCCTTTCATGTGGCTGTGCGCCATCGCGGTGGCCAACGCGCAACGGCGGCGGCGCACCTTTATCGGCCTGGCGGTGATCGCCGGGGTGTGGACGCTGGACGCATTGCTGCAGGTCGCGCTGGGCAGTAGTCCGCTGTTCTTCGCGCTGGATCAGGTCAAACAGCTGATCAGCGGGCACGGCCTCTGCACCGCGCAGGAACTGGCGGTGGTCGACCGGCTCAGCGGCGTGCTGGGGCCGTGCAATCTCAAGTTCGGCCAGACCCTGGCCAGCCTGTCACCGTTCCTGCTGCTGGCGCTGGGCCGGCGCAGCGCCTGGGCGTGGGCCGGCGCGGCGGCGTCGGTAGGCGTGGTGCTGGTGCTGGCGGGCTCGCGCGCCTCGTGGATCACCTACGGGGTGATCGTGCTGCTGTCCGGTTGGCAGTTGCTGGGCGGCCGCAAGGTGATCGCAGTGGCGGCGCTGGGCGCGGTGTTGGCCGCAGGCGTGGTTGCCGTGGCACCGCAGGCCCGAGAGCGCCTGCAACGCACCACCTTGGCCTTTACCGATGGCGAGCAGGGCGTGGATCAGGCCTTGTCCGGGCGTGCGCAGATCTGGGGCGCGGCGCTATGCATGATTCGCGAGCATCCGCTCAATGGCGTGGGCGCGCGCGGCTTTCGCCAGGCGTACCCGGCCTGCAATCCTGCACCTGACCAGGCCCCGGCCTGGGGCGATGGCCCGGCCTTCCACGCGCATCAGATCTTGCTGGAAATCCTGGCTGAAACCGGGGTGATCGGCCTGCTGCTGTGGCTGGCCGGCGCGGCGCAGGCGTGGCGCGCATGGCGCTATTCGAGCCCGGCAGCCCGCGCGCAGGCACGCCCGGCGATGATCGCCCTGGTGGCCACGGTGTTCCCGCTTAACACGCATCTGGCGTTCTATTCGAGCTTCTGGGGCGGTCTCAGCCTGATGCTGGCCGGCCTGTATGCCGGTGCGTTGCTCAATGACGATGGGGATCGTTCGCCGCCTGCCTGAGTGGATGTTTGGTTCTGGCGAGGTGTGTGGTTTACGTCGGGGTTCAACCGGCTGAATGACTCTGCAGCTGTATGCGGCACTTATGTGGTGGCGCGGATGCCTGGCAAGAGCGCCGTATCCGTTTGACGCGCCATCGCTGCCTGCAATGCGCGTTCAACTACGTACGTCAGCGGCCCGCCTGGCTAGACGCTCGCCGCACTCAAGCACTCAAGCACCTCAAGCACTCAAGCACGTAGTGCCAGCGCCAGCGCCCTCAGCGATAGAAGTCGCTCCGCCCACCGGGCTGCCGCTTGAAGCGGCGATGGATCCACAGGTATTGATCGGGCGCTTCGCGCACCATGTCCTCGATCGCCGCATTGACCTGCGTGGTATCGGCAATCACATCGTCGGAGGGGATGTCCGCCAGCGGCGGTGCGATCTTCAGCACGTAGCTGCCGCCTTCGCGACGATGGAAGTACGGCACCACCGCGCAGCCGGTGAGCCGCGCCAGCTGATGGGTCGCGGTAATGGTGGAAGCCGGATGCCCGAAGAACGGCACAAAGACCGTGTCCTTGCCGCGCATGTCCTGGTCCGGCGCGTACCACAGGAAACCACCGCGCTTGAGATGCTTGATGGTGGCGCGCAGGTCCTCGTTGGCGAACATGTGCGTGGCGTAGCGCAGCCGGCCGCGCTTGACCGCCCACTCGAACACCGGATTGCGGTGTTTGCGGTACATGCCGGCCAGCGGCACGTGGTCGCACAACAGGCGCCCGCACATTTCCAGGGTCATGAAGTGTCCGGACACCAACAGCACGCCGCGCTTTTGTTCCTGCAGCCGCTGCAGATGTTCCAGGCCTTCGATCTGCATGCGTGGGCGGATGGTGGCGATGCTGCCCCACCAGGCGCGTGCGAATTCGAACAGGCCCACGCCCAGTGCGTCGAAGCTGTCGCGTAACAGCCGTGCCCGCCACGCATCGTCCTGCTCGGGGAAGCACAGTTTCAGGTTGACCTCGGCCGCGCGGCGGCGCGTGCCCGCCAGGCGCATCGCCACCCAACCAACGCCGCGGCCAAGCGCGCGTTGCAGCAGCCACGGCAGGCGCCCGGCGAGCACCATCACCGCCAGGCCCAGGTACATCGGCCAGTGCTTGGGGTTGCGCAGGGAAGGGCGGACGGCGACGTTGGCGGACTCGGACATGGCGTAATTCTAGAGCGTGCTCCGGGCTTTGAGGTGAGTGGGCGGTGGGCGGTACAGCCAACGTGTCGCGCGTACCGTGTTGTGAGCGCTACTGGCAGGGATTGTTCGCGCTCATGGTCTTTGCGCATGCGGCGGCGCCACGTCACGCGCAGCCTTCGCCGCACACCTGCCTCATGCGGGTAGGACGGGACCTTTGTGTCCAACGTGTCGGCGGACTACTGGGCACCCGCGGTGTGTCTGAGGCGGATGGACTACAGGTCGCGATGCAGGGGTAGCAAGGCGATCGCGCGCACAGCCGCACTTGTGGGCTGCACTGCGAACGACCGCACCAGTGTCTGCGTCCAGGCCGGGCCAGGCAGGCCAGGCCAATCACCAAGCAGGCAGGACGGCCACACATGCGCGCGCGCAACGCCTCCCGTATCCTGCACGCATGCGGAAAGACCCGATCGAATGGCTGTTGCGCGGGCTGTACTCGGCGCTGCTCTACCTGTTGCTGCCGGTGACGGTGTACCACCTGGTGTGGCGCGGCTTCCGCGTGCGCGAATATTTCAACCGATGGAACGAGCGCTACGCCTCCTACACGCATGCCTGCGGGCGCCCGCGCGTGTGGGTGCACGCGGTGTCGGTCGGCGAGGTCAATGCGGCGGCGCCACTGGTGAACGCCTTGCGTGCGCAACGGCCGGATATCCGCTGGGTCATCACCACCATCACCCCGACCGGCTCCGAGCGCGTGCGCGCGCTGTGGGGCGATGCGGTGGATCACGTCTATCTGCCCTACGACGTGCCCGGCAGCGTCGGGCGCTTCCTCGAACATTTCCGCCCGCGGCTGGCGCTGATCCTGGAAACCGAGTTGTGGCCGAACATGCTGTTCGGCTGCCGCGACCGTCAGATTCCGGTGTACATCCTCAATGCGCGGCTGTCGGCGCGCTCGCTGCGTGGCTACCGCGTGCTCGCACCGCTGATCAGCCGCGCCTTGCGCACCGTGACCTGCGTGGCAGCACAGTCGCAGGACGATGCCGGGCGCTTCATCACCCTGGGCGCGCGACCGGATCAAGTGGTTGCTTTGGGCAATCTCAAGTTCGATATCGCCGCACCGGCGCAGCTACAGGATTTGGTGGCGCAGTTCCGCAGGCAGGTGCCGGCAACCCGGCCGGTGTGGATTGCAGCCAGCACGCACGAAGGCGAAGAAGCGGCGGTGGCCGACATCCATGCGCAGCTGCTGAAACAGTTCCCGGACCTGTTGCTGCTGTGGGCGCCCCGGCATCCGGAGCGCTTTCCGAAGGTGGAGGCGCTGGCGCGTGACCGCGGCTGGACGGTGACTACCCGCAAAGCGCAGCAGTGGCCGCAGGCGCGCGACCAGGTATTCGTGGTCGATACCCTGGGCGAGTTGATGAGTTTCTACGCCTGCGCGCAGGTCGCCTTTGTCGGCGGCAGCCTCCAGCCGATCGGTGGCCACAATCTGCTCGAGCCGGCGGCGGTGGGTACACCGGCCGTCACCGGCCCGCACCTGCACAATTTCTCGGAAATTTCGCGGCGCATGCGCGAGGCCGATGCAGTGACCATTTGCGAGGACGCCGCGTGTGTGCAACGCGATCTGGCCCGCCTGCTCGGCGACCCCGCACAGCGCGAGGCCATGGCCGCGGCCGGGCTGGCGCTGGTGGCTAACGGCAAGGGCGCGGTGGCACGCACCCTGGTACAGATTGCGCCGCACCTGCCACCACTGGCGAGCGAGATCGCTTCGTCGCAGTGAGTTGCGGCGGCAGCGCGCCGCCCAGGTCGGCTTGCGCCCAGGTTGCGTGGGGTTCGGCTGTCGGTGTGCCAAGGCGCGCCCATGCGAGGCACGCGCTCCGCACGTGTGCCTCTCCGTTTCCTGCAGTTGAGCAGGCACTACGTAGCGTGCTCAGCAGGGTGGAGAGGTCGGCGCGACCTGCGTGCAAGCGCATCGTCAGTGAGGCGAAATCCGGACTGCTACTGATGATTGCAGACATCGCGGCATTGCCGCTGCGTCAGCCCTCACTCGGCAGCGCAGCGCACTGCCCAAGCGCACATCTGCACAAGCTCGTTGCCGTGATTCGAGACCGAAACATGACAACACCGGTTTTCACAGTGCAGACATGGAAAAGGCGGGCCATGCCCGCCTCTTCATTCACTGCGCACGTGCTTACTGCAACGAACCGCTGCCCTGCAGCTTGGCTTCTGCCTCTACTGACAGCAGGCGATTCACGTCCTGCAGTTCGGCGATATCGATCTTGCCGATGGCCTGAGCCAGGAGCAGGCGGTTCTGCAGGAAGGTGTAACGCGCCTGTGCATATAACTGCTGTGCCTGGAACAACGTGCGCTGGTTCTGCACCACGTCCAGCACGGTGCGCGTACCCACTTCCAGGCCGACCTGAGACGCGTCATAAGCCGCTTGAGCGGACACCACCGACAGGCGACGTGCTTCCACCTCGCTGATACCGGCTACTACGGTCTGATAGGCATTGCGCGTATTGCGATCCAGCGCGCGTTTCTGCTGTTCGTAGGTGTCCTGCTGAATATCACGCTGCGAAATTGCCTGACGTACTGCCGACTGCGTCGCGCCACCAGCAAAAATTGGAATCGACACACTGATGCCGATCGAGTCGGTGTCGATGTCACGTCCCTGAGTAGTGAAGACACCGCTTTCTGCGGCTCCGGTACCCCAGCTATTGCTGCGGCCCACACTGCCAGTCAAATTGACGGTGGGAAGGTGACCTGCCCTTGCCGCATTGATACTCGCTTCAGCTGCGCTGACCTGCAATTGTTGGGCCTTCAGCGCCGGATTGTCGGCGATAGCCGAGGCCACCAATTGGTCGACATTGCTGTAAGCGGCAGGAACTTCCGGTCGAAAGTTTTCTGGCAACGCGCGCAGGCCCACCACCGGCTGACCGGTGAGTTCGGTCAAGGCCTGGTAGTAATCCTTCAAGGTGTTGCGTGCATTGATGGTATCGGCGCGCGCCTGGTCGTACTGGGCACGGGCTTCGTGCACGTCGGTGATCGGCGCCAGACCCACTTCTAAACGCTTGTCGGCGTAGTCGAATTGCTTCTTGGCCGCTGCCTCGTTGGTCTCGGCCGCTGCCAGTGACTCGATGCCGACCAATACCTGAAAATATGCTGCCGAGGTACGGGTGATCAGGTCGTTGTTGGCAGACTCGAGCGTGAAGTCTGCTGCCTTGGCGACTTCACGCTGTGCACGTAGTGTGGAAAATTGCGACCAGTTAAAGATGGTTTGTGAGCCCTGGATCTGGCTGGAGCGTGACGAAGTTGTAATGCGCCCATCCTGACCCTCAATCTCGCGATGAGCTTTGCTGTAATCGAAAGCGCCGTTGAGCTGTGGCAACAACGCCGCACGCGCCTGCACTTGTCCTTCCCGATTCACCAACCGCGTGGACTCGGCAACAGCCAGCTGCGGATCGCCGTTGCGGGCCATTTCATAGACCTGCAGCAGGTCGGTGGCGTGCGCGGCCATCGGAAACAGGGCGGCGGCCAGCGCCAGGACGAGGGATCGGCGGATCATCGGGGAAGCTTCCTTGGGAATCAGAATTGGAATCGGGGCGTCGGTGCGGCGCCCTGGAGATAGGCGAGGTCGGTTTCGAACAACGATTCGATGCGCGGCGCGTTGACGTCACCACGGACCAGGACGGCCTCCATCACCGGATCGTGACCGCGCACCACAAACAGCCGGCCGTTCGGGCGCAGCCACTGCAGCCACTGGGTCGGCAGCGTATCGACCGCGCCGGTCACGCAGATGGCGTCGAAGCGACGCTCGCTCTGCCAGGCGAACACGTCGGCGGTTTCGATACGCACGTTGCTGCCCAGGCCGGTGGCGTCCAGGTTGGCACGCGCGGCGGCGGCCAGCGCGGGGTCGATCTCCAGGCTCACCACTTCGCGGGCCAGTGCGGCCAGGCAGGCGGTGGAGAAGCCGCTGCCGGTGCCCACTTCAAGCACGTCTTCGCCGGGCTGCAGATCCAGGGCCTGCAACATGCGGCCTTCGACCACCGGCTTCATCATCTTGTGGCCGGCCGACAGCGGAATTTCCACATCGACGTAGGCCAGGGTCTTGTAGGCCTCCGGCACGAAGGCTTCGCGCGGCATGCGCGCCAGCACGTCGAGCACGCGCAGGTCCAGCACATCCCACGGCCGGATCTGCTGTTCGACCATCTTTTCGCGGGCCTGGGTGAAATCGATCGTCATGGTGCGGTTATCCAACGCGGCGGGGCAGGCATTTTAGCGGGGCTTGGGGCAACTGGCGCATCTAGCATCGCCGGGCGCCGCCAAACCACGCAGTGCCGGAAGTCACCGCGACCAAAGGGCAGGCCCGATCAGCGCGGCACATAGGCTCTCAGGAAGAAATCCACGCTGGCGTGGATGTGCTCGTCCACCTGCGCGCGATCGGGCTGGCCGTGCAGGCCGCACATCATCAGCGCGTACAGCTCGCCCTTGAGCAGGCAGAAGAATTGCGCGGCGGCGCGGGCCACGTCGGGAATCTCCAGCTGCCCGTCGGCCACGCGCGCGCTGAGGAAATCCGCCAGCGCCTGTTGGGTCCGCTTGGGGCCAGCGTCCCAGAACATCTCCCGCACGTGCACGTCGCCGGTACCTGGCGCCATCATCATGCGGTGGGTGGCAATGGCCGAGTCGGAGCTGACCATGGCGAAGAAGGCGTCGGCGATCTCGATGAGCTGCTCGCGCAACGCGCCTTCGGGCGCATGGTCGAACAGGTCGTCGGGCATCATGTGCTGGCATTGTGCGCGGATCGCCTCGCCAAACAGGCTTTCCTTGTCGCCAAAGTGGCTGTAGACGGTCAGCTTGGAGACGCCCGCCAGGGCGGCGATGCCGTCCATGCTGACGCCCGCAAAACCTTGCTCCATGAACAGCGAGCGGGCGGCGCCCAGGATGGCGGCGCGTTTCCCAAGATCCTTGGGACGCCCAGGGCCGTTGCTCTTGGCCTTGGACTTGAGGGGGGGCGAGCTGGACATGCGCCAATACTAGACCATCGGGTTCTATATTTATATGGCGGCACCGCGCGGTCCATTAACCGTTGCGGTGAGTCGCTTGCGCTGTCGTGGTCTGCCCCGGCGCTGTGGGGAATCCACCTAGCGCGTCGCTGCTACCCCCGGTGATAAATTGCCGAACGGCCTGCAACACCCTGTTGACGGGCAGCCGAAGGGGCGAAGCAGGACGCGTGGACGGGGTCGGGGCGCATGCGCACACAGGCGAGCTCCGCAGTGCGCAGGCGCTGCGGAGTGCATCGCTGTGGCTGTGGCCGCTACTGTGCTGGGCGCTGCTGGCTGGCTGGCCGCTTGGCGCGCATCCGCTCAAGCACACCGCCTATCACACGGTCACCCGCTGGGACATGGATGACGGCCTGCCGCACAACCTGGTGCATGCGGTCGCCCAGGGCAGCGATGGGGTGATCTGGCTCGGCACCTGGGAAGGCGTGGCGCGCTTCAATGGGCGCGATTTCACCGTGTTCGACCGTCAGAACACCCCTGGCGTAGAGCTGGGCGGAGTGTTCGTGGTGGTACGCGATGGCGACGGCATGCTGTTCGGCACCGCCTTCGACGGTGTGTACCGTCATCAGGACGGCCGCTGGCAACAGCTGGGCGATGCCTCCGCTAGGCATCTGGCTGTCAGCGCGCTGCTACGGCGCGCCGATGGTGCGTTGTGGGTGGGCACGCCGCAGACGCTGTACCGGATCGAGCTGGATGGGCGGGTGGTGGATGTCGGGCGTCAGGCCGGCCTGCCACGCGCACGCATCACCGCCTTGTCGACGGACGCGCGTGGCGACCTGTGGATCGGGACCGACGTCGGCCTGTATCAGCTGCCGCTAGGCGCCAGCGCCGCAACTGCCTGGGGGCAGGCGCATGGCATGGCCGACACCCCCGTGCGTCGGCTGGCCAGCGATCGCCAGGGCGGCTTATTGGTGGCTGGCGACGACGGGGTGTGGTGGTGGAGCCGGGGCGGGGGCCTGCAGCGCTTCCGCCAGGGCCAGCGGGTCGACTCGCTGGTGATGGACCGCAGCGGTCACCTGTGGATGAGCCTTTCCGCCGGCACCTTGGTGGTGCACAGCGGGCCGGATGATCCAGACGAACAGATCGCCATTTCCGGCGTGGCCAGCCCGGCATTGCTGGAGGATGCCGAGGGCCTGATCTGGGTGGGCAGCACGCATGGGCTGTTCCGGGTCGCCGAAGGCGCTGCGCATGGCGTCACCATTGACGACGGCCTGGCCTCGGACTACGTGCGAAGCGTGTTGCAGACCGCCGATGGCACCGTGTGGGTGGGCAGCGCGGTGGGCCTGGACCGCTGGCGCGACGGGCAGATCGCACGCGTGCCGTTCTCGCGGGGCAGTGCCGGGCGGGTGCTGGAGCAATCGGTGCTGGCGCTGGCCGATGCGGGCGATGGCGGGGTCTGGGCCGGCACCTATAGCCAGGGTGTGCTGCGTCTGGATGCGCAGGGGGCGGTGGTCCAGCGCATCGGTGCGGCCGAGGGCCTGTCCTCGTTATCGGTGCGTGCGGTGTTGCCGGACGGCGATGCGTTGTGGATCGGCACCACTGCCGGGTTGGTGCGCTGGCACGACGGCCGCGCGCGTCGTTACACCGCCGCCGACGGGGTGCCGGATGGCTCGGTGCAGGTGCTCTATCGCGATGCCCAGGGCACCATCTGGAGCGGAACCGACCGTGGCATGACCGCACTGTCGCCCGATGGCGGCACCCGCGCCTGGCTGGGCGAGCAGGATTTTCCGGGCCAGAACGCCTTCGATTTCCTGCGCGATCCCAGTGGCGATCTGTGGATTGCCAGCGACCGCGGGCTGCTGCGGCTGCGCGGCGAGCGCTTCCAGGTGTATGACCATCGTGTGGGCCTGCCGCGCGACAAGGTGTTCCGCGTCATCGATGACGGCCGCGGCTACCTGTGGCTGTCGAGCAATCACGGCGTGTTCCGGATTGCGCGGCGCGACTTCGACCAGATCGACGCCGGCACCCGCGAGCAGCTCAGTGTGGAAGTGGTGGACCGCAGCGACGGCATGCCCGGCAACCAGGGCAACGGCAGCAGCGCGCCGGCCGGCTGGCTGACGCAAACCGGCCAGTTGCTGTTTCCCACCGCGGCCGGCCTGGGCGTGATCGACCCCGCCCGGGTCGGCACCCTGCAAGGCCACCGCGTGCCGATTGTGATCGAGCGCCTGGTGGTGGACGGCATGGTGCAGCCGCTGGACGGCCCGCATCGTCTGAGTGCAGATACCCGACGCATCGCCATTGGCTATGCCGGGCTCAATTTCCGCGGGCCGGACAAGGTGCGTTACCGCTACCGGCTCGACGGCTTCGACCCGGATTGGGTGGACGCCGACAGCGCGACCGAAGCGGTCTATACCAATCTGCCGCCGGGGCGGTTCCGTTTCCGCGTGCAGGCGATGTCGCTGCCGGTGGATTGGCGCCAGGCGGCGTTGCTCGGTGAAACCAGCGTGGTGCTGGAACTGGCGCCGCCGTGGTGGCGGCGTGGCGAAGTCATCGGCCTGGGCGTGTTGTGCCTGGCCAGTGTGATCTACGGGTTCTATCTGTGGCGCACCGCCAGTTATCGACGCCGCCAGCGCGAGCTCAACGTGGTGATCGACAAGCGCACCCGTGAATTGAGCGACAAGAACCTGGCCTTGCAGCAGGCCAGCCAGGAGCGTGAAGCCCTGATGCGCCAGCTCGAATACCGCGCCAGCCACGATGTGCTCACCGCTTTGCCAAACCGCCGCGAAGCCGAGCGCGTGCTGCAGCAATGGTTGGACGAGGCGCAGGCGGGCGGCGCGCCGCTGGCATTGGCGCTGGCCGACATCGACCACTTCAAGCGCATCAACGATGCGCACGGCCACGAAGTCGGCGATGCGGTGTTGCGTGCAGTGGGTGAGGTATTGGCCGACCAGGAACACGCGCACTGCTTTGCCGCGCGCCACGGCGGCGAAGAATTCCTGCTGGCCGTGACCGGCCTGGAGGCTGCGCACGCGCGTGCCTTGTTCGAACAACAGCGCCAACGCCTGGGCACCATCGCGATTGCCGCAGACGAGGCCACCGTGCAGTGCACTGCCAGCATGGGCATGGCGATGAGCAACGAGGCGCACAGCCGGCGCGAGTTGCTGGCGCTGGCCGACCGCAGGCTGTATCACGCCAAACGGCAGGGACGCGATCGGTTGATCGATCAGTAGCGTGAGGTCTTGCGCAGCGTCAGCGGGGCAGCCCCCGCAGCCCTGCCGCCTGATCCGCCTGCGTATGCAACAGCGCCACGAACGCCTGCGCCGCGCGCGACAAGGTGCGCCCGCCGTGGGTGACGCATCCCAACGCACGCGATAGCGCCACATCGGCCAACGGCAGCGCCATGATCTGGTGATCGATCATGCGCTCGGGCAGCACGCTCCAGGCCAGGCCAACCAACACCAGCATCTTGATCGTCTCCAGATAATTGGTGGTCATGCGCAGGCTCGGCGCCAGGCCGCGTTCGGCGAACAACCCGGCCACGATGCGATGGGTGAAGGTGCCCGGATCCGGCAGCACCGCTGGGTGGGCGACCACGTCATCGAGCGTGACCGTCTCCAACGCGGCCAACGGGTGATCCGGCGCCACCACGAACTGCAGGCGGTCTTGCCAGATCGGCTGCGCGCGCAACGGGGCGCGGGTGTCCGGTGCCAGTGTGGTCACCGCCAGTTCCACCTCGCCGCGCAACACCGCCGCGTAAGCCAGTTCCGAATCCAGGAACTGGATGTCCAGGGCCGCCTGCGGATGCTCTGCGGCGAAGCGTCGCAACAATGCCGGCAACCGGTGCAGCCCCACGTGGTGACTGGTGGCCAGGCTCAGCCGCCCGCCGACCGCCGCGCCCAGGTGCTCCAGCACGCGGCGCGTGTCGTCCAGTTCGGCCAGGATGCGCTGCGCGCGCGGCAGCAGCGCCAGCCCGGCCTCGGTCAACACCACCTGGCGGCCCAGGCGGTCGAACAGCCGTGCCGACAATTGCGCTTCCAGTAGGGCGATGCGCTTGCTCACCGCAGGTTGGGTCAGATGCAACGCTTCGGCCGCTGACGAGAAGCTGCCGTGGCCGGCAATCGCCACGAATGCGCTCAGATTGGCGAGGTCCATGCCATTCCTAAATTTCATTTGTTGAATAAACAATATGAATTTGCGTTATCGGACGCAAGCTCCTAGCATCGGACTCAGCCAGGCGGTGCATCCGCCGTCCGCCACCGCATCGGAATCTCAAGCGATGACTGCAAAGACCCTGTACGACAAGTTGTGGGAGATGCACGAGGTCACGCGCCGTGACGATGGCTCGTCGCTGATCTACATCGACCGCCACATCCTGCACGAAGTGACCTCGCCGCAAGCCTTCGAAGGCCTGCGTCTTGCCGGGCGCAAGCCGTGGCGCATCGATGCCAACATCGCCACGCCCGACCACAACGTGCCCACCACCCGTGCCGAGCGCCAGGGCGGGCTGGAGTCCATCTCCGATGAAGTCTCGCGTCTGCAGGTGCAGACACTGGACGAGAACTGCGACGACTTCGGCATCCTTGAGTTCAAGATGAACGACACGCGCCAGGGCATCGTGCACGTGGTCGGCCCCGAGCAGGGCGCCACGCTGCCGGGCATGACGGTGGTCTGCGGCGATTCGCACACTTCTACGCATGGCGCCTTCGGTGCGTTGGCGCATGGCATCGGTACTTCCGAGGTCGAGCATGTGCTGGCCACCCAATGCCTGATCGCCAAGAAGATGAAGAACCTGCAGGTGCGCGTGGAAGGCACGCTGCCGTTCGGAGTCACCGCCAAGGACATCGTGCTGGCAGTGATCGGCAAGATCGGCACGGCCGGTGGTAACGGGCATGCGCTGGAATTTGCCGGCAGTGCGATCCGCGCGCTGTCGATGGAAGGCCGCATGACCATCTGCAACATGTCCATCGAAGCCGGTGCGCGCGTGGGCATGGTGGCGGTGGACGAAAAGACCATCGCCTACGTCAAGGGTCGCCCGTTCGCGCCGAAGGGCGCGGATTGGGACGCGGCCGTGGCGCTGTGGCGCACGCTGGTGTCCGACGCCGATGCGTCCTTCGACACCGTGGTGGAACTGCGTGCCGAAGACATCAAGCCGCAGGTCAGCTGGGGTACCTCACCGGAGATGGTGGTGGCAATCGACCAGCAGGTGCCCGACCCGGCGGCCGAGCAGGACCCGACCAAACGCGATTCGATCCAGCGCGCACTCAAATACATGGGCTTGCGGGCAAACCAGCCGATCACCGAGATCCATCTGGACCGCGTGTTCATCGGCTCATGCACCAACTCGCGCATCGAAGACCTGCGCGCTGCCGCGGCGGTTGCCAAAGGCCGCAAGGTGGCCTCCACCATCAAGCAGGCCCTGGTGGTGCCGGGCTCGGGACTGGTCAAGGCACAGGCCGAGGCCGAAGGGCTGGACAAGATTTTTCTGGATGCCGGTTTCGAGTGGCGCGAGCCCGGGTGCTCGATGTGTCTGGCGATGAACCCGGACAAGTTGGGCAGCGGTGAACATTGCGCGTCCACGTCCAATCGCAACTTTGAAGGGCGCCAGGGCGCCGGTGGGCGCACGCATCTGGTCAGCCCGGCGATGGCTGCGGCTGCGGCGGTGAGCGGGCACTTTGTCGATGTGCGTGAGTTGCAGGGAATCGAGACTCGGGAATAGGGAATCGCCACCTCCCGCCTCCACCCTGCCACACCATTCTCTACTCCCAATTCCCGGTATTCCGATGACCCCTTTTACCCAACACACCGGACTGGTCGCGCCGCTGGATCGTGCCAACGTCGATACCGACCAGATCATTCCCAAGCAATTCCTCAAGTCGATCAAGCGCACCGGTTTCGGCCCAAATCTGTTCGATGAGTGGCGCTATTTGGACATCGGCGAGCCGGGCCGCGACAACAGCACGCGCCCGCTCAACCAGGAGTTCGTGCTCAATTTTCCGCGTTACCAGGGCGCCAGCGTGCTGCTGGCACGCGAGAACTTCGGCTGCGGCTCTTCGCGCGAACATGCGCCGTGGGCACTGGACGAATACGGCTTCCGCGCAGTGATTGCGCCGAGTTTTGCAGACATCTTCTACAACAACAGTTTCAAGAACGGCCTGCTGCCGATCGTGCTGGCAGAGGCGGAAATGGATGCCTTGTTCGAGCAGTGCCTGGGGAACGAAGGCTACCAACTCACCGTCGATCTGGCCGCGCAGCGCGTGCGCCGGCCCGATGGTGTGGAGTACGCGTTCGAGATCGATGCATTCCGCAAGCACTGCCTGCTCAATGGGCTCGACGATATCGGCCTGACCTTGCAGGACGCCGACGCGATTGGCCGCTTCGAGCAAGGGCATCGCGCGCAACAGCCGTGGTTGTTCGGCGCGCTGCAGTGAGTTCTACGTCGCCATCCAGCGGGATTGACGCGTTGAGCACGCACGTTGCGGCGCAGTTCGGGCCGCAGGCGCAGGCGTATCTGCAGAGCGAGGTGCATGCACAGGGCGCCGAATTCGCTGAACTTCGCGCGGGCCTGGCAGGTCATCGCAACGGGCGTTTGCTCGACCTGGGCTGTGGCGCCGGGCATGTGAGTTTTCAGCTGGCGCCGTTGATGGATGAGGTGGTCGCCTACGATCTATCCGCCGATATGCTTGAAGTCGTGGCGGCCACCGCCGCCGACCGCGGCCTGACCCAAATGCGTACCTTGCAGGGCGTCGCCGAGCGGCTGCCGTTCGAGTCCGGCAGTATGGACGTGGTGGTCAGCCGGTATTCGGCGCACCACTGGAGTGACCTGGGCCAGGCACTGCGTGAGGTGCGGCGGGTGCTGCGCCCCGGCGGAATCGCCGCACTGATCGACGTGGTGGCACCAGGGCTGCCGCTGCTCGATACGCATCTGCAGGCGATCGAGTTACTGCGCGACACCAGCCATGTGCGCGACTACAGCGTGGCGCAGTGGCTGCAGGTGGTGGGCGATGCTGGCCTGCACGTACAGCGTCATCATTGCCAACGCCTGCAGCTGGATTACCTGACCTGGGTCGATCGCATGCGTACGCCGGAGGTGCTGCGCGCAGCCATTCGCGCGCTGCAGGACACGGCGGTGGATGACGTGCGCGATTACTTCCAGATTGGCGCCGATGGTTCTTTCAGCACCGATGTGCTGGTGCTGTGGGCGACACGTTGATTTTCATGGCGCTGCGGCGCCAACTCACGAGGATTGCATGAGCAAGCAGATTCTGATTCTTCCCGGCGACGGCATCGGCCCGGAAATCATGGCCGAAGCGGTCAAGGTGCTGACGCGTATCGATACCCAGCACACTCTTGGCGTCACCCTGGTGTACGACGAACTGGGCGGCGCCGCATACGACAAATACGGCAGCCCGCTGGCCGACGAAACGCTGGAGCGTGCGCGCGCTGCCGATGCCGTGCTGTTGGGCGCGGTCGGTGGCCCGCAGTGGGACACCATCGATCCGGCACTGCGTCCGGAACGCGGCTTGCTGAAGATCCGTTCGCAACTCGGCCTGTTTGCCAACCTGCGCCCCGCGTTGCTGTATCCGCAGCTGGCCGATGCCTCCACGCTCAAGCCCGAGGTGGTGTCCGGATTGGATCTGCTGATCCTGCGCGAGCTTACCGGCGGCATTTACTTCGGCCAGCCACGCGGCACGCGCACGCTGGACAATGGCGAGCGCCAGGCCTACGACACGTTGCCTTACAGCGAAAGCGAAATCCGCCGCATCGCCAAGGCCGGTTTCGAGATGGCCCGCCTGCGCGGCAAGAAGTTGTGCTCGGTCGACAAGGCCAATGTGCTGGCGTCCAGCCAGCTGTGGCGCGCCGTCGTCGAAGAAGTGGCCAAGGACTATCCAGATATCGCGTTGTCGCATATGTACGTGGACAACGCGGCGATGCAGCTGGTGCGCGCGCCCAAGCAGTTCGATGTGATCGTCACCGACAACATGTTCGGCGACATCCTCTCCGACCAGGCCTCGATGCTTACCGGGTCCATCGGCATGCTGCCCTCGGCTTCGCTCGATGCCAACAGCAAGGGCATGTATGAGCCCTGCCACGGGTCAGCACCGGACATTGCCGGGCAGGGCATTGCCAACCCGTTGGCCACGATTCTGTCGGTCGCCATGATGTTGCGTTACACCTTTGCACAGGCGGCAGCGGCGGATGCGATTGAGGCAGCTGTTGGTAAGGTGCTCGATCAGGGACTGCGCACGGCCGACATCTGGTCGGAAGGCACCACCAAGGTGGGCACGGCTGCGATGGGTGATGCAGTGGTGGCTGCGCTGTAACGGCTTGCGGGCCAATTCGGCTTGGTCTTCAGTGTCCACGGCGAGCCGCCCTTGTTGGCTTTGCTGAGGGCTTTTGATTAGAGAGGCGGCCATCGTTCGTTGGGGCGGTGGCCGCTTTCTTGTCTGCGTCTCACGATACGAGTGCAAGTGCAAGTGCAAGTGCAAGTGCAAGTGCAAGTGCTTGCGTGTGTAGTTGTGTACGTATGGTGCACTTGCACTGCACGTTGGCCGTGTGCGCGGCGGTGGGTCCGGCCCCGGGACACGCCGTGAATCCGTCCATGGAGGCTCAGTGGCGGCATCCATGCCGCCACATGGTCCCGCCGCCAGACCCACCGCCGCTCTGTCGTTATCGCGCTGTCCGAGCGAAGAGCGAAGAGCGAGGAACGAAGAGCGAAGGGCTGCTTGTGTAGCTTCTGCTCAAGCTATTTCGAGGCAAAAATGCAGTGCGCCGCGTGCAGAGATGCACCTGTGCCGCTCGGCTGCGCAAATAATGACGAAGCCATGTCTACGTAGGAGCGCACTTGTGCGCGATGAAGCCTTCCCATCAATCCCATCGTGCACAAGTGCACTCCTGCAAAACGCTAGGTCCAGGTGCCCCATGCCGCATACGTGGATGGCCGATAGTGGCCTGTTCGCCTCTCCAGCAATCGTGGCAGGTCAGCACGTCGCGCTGCAGGCACGCCTTAATGATCAGCAACATTTCTCCGCCACGCTGACCGCGAAATGCACCACGGGGCTGCGAGCGCCTTTGCTGATCGGTTATGCACAGCCATGCAGAAACCATGACCTCGTAGGAGCGCACTTGTGCGCGATGAAGCCTTCCCATCAATCCCATCGCGCACAAGTGCGCTCCTACGAAACGCAAGGGAATGGCCCGTGATGGCCTTCTCCCACCGCAAGCAGGCGCGAACATGCTGGTTGCTGTGGCAAAGAATCCACTCGCCGCTGCGAGCTAGCGTCATCACCCTCCTTGAGCACCCAAAAACTAGCGGAAGCACAAACGCAAAACGGCCAGCGTATGACTCGCTGGCCGTTTTACTAACGTCATCGTGTCGCCGACGCTGTACCCAAACCGCGCGTTACGCCACCGCCGCCGTCTTCCCCGCCACCACGCCACGCTCGCGCTGACGCAGCAGGCGGTTGGCAACATCGAGCCAGGCCAGGGCACTGGCCTCGATGATGTCCTTGCTGGTGCCGGTGCCTTCGTATTCCACGCCGTCGTGGCGCACGCTCAGGCTGGCTTCGCCGCGGGCATCGGCGCCGATGCCTACGCTGTGTACCTGGTAGCTGTCCAATTCCAGCTTCACACCGGTGGCCGACGCCAGCGCGCCGAATAGCGCGTCTACCGGGCCATTGCCTTGCGCCGTTTCTGCAACGCGATTGCCGTCCGGGTCGGACAGCTCAACCAGTGCATTGGCGCGGCTGCCGACATCGCTGATGGTCATCGAGGCCAGGCGGTAGCCTTCCTGCACGGTGGCGTCCTGCATCAAGGCTTGCAGGTCGGCGTCGGTGACGACGCGCTGCTTTTCGCACAATGCCTTGAACTGTTCGAACACCAGCTTGGCCTCATCTTCCTCCAGCAGGTAACCCAGCGCGCGCAGGCGCTGTTCCACTGCCGCGCGGCCGCTGTGGCGGCCCAGCACCATCTGCGACGACTCCCAGCCCACATCTTCCGGGCGCATGATTTCGTAAGTGCCGCGGTGACGCAGCATGCCGTGCTGGTGGATGCCCGATTCATGCGCGAACGCGTTGCCGCCCACCACCGCCTTGTTGCGCTGCACCGGCATGCCAACCAAACGCTGCAGCAGCTGCGAAGTGGAGACGATGCGCGGCGTATTGATTGCGGTGTCCAGGTTGTAGAACGCACCACGCACCTTCAGGGCCATGGTGATTTCTTCCAGCGCGCAATTGCCGGCGCGTTCGCCGATGCCGTTGATGGTGCATTCCACCTGGCGCGCGCCGCCTTCGATTGCGGCCAGCGAGTTGGCAGCCGCCAGGCCCAGGTCGTTGTGGCAGTGCGTGCTGAAGATCACCTTCTCGGCACCTTCGACGCTGGCGATCAGCCGCGAGAACATGCCGCGGATTTCTTCCGGCGTGGTGAAACCCACCGTGTCCGGCAGGTTGATCGTGGTCGCACCTGCGGCGATGGCCACGCGTGTCACTTCGGCCAGGAAATCTTCTTCGGTGCGCGTGGCATCTTCGGCCGAGAACTCGATGTCGTCGATGTAGCCGCGCGCCAGCGTCACGTGCTTGTGCACCGATTCCAGCACCTGCTCGCGGCTCATGCGCAGCTTGTGCTCGCGGTGCAGCGGGCTGGTGGACAGGAACACATGCAGGCGCGGGTTGGCGGCCGCTTCCAGTGCACGGGCAGAGATCTCGATATCGGCCTGCAGGCAGCGCGACAGCACCGCCAGGGTGGGGCGGCGCAATTCGCGGCCCATCATCGCCACCGCTTCGCGGTCGGAATACGAGCTGGCCGGGAAACCGGTTTCGATGATGTCCACGCCAAGCGCGTCCAGCGCGCGCGCCATGACCAGCTTTTGTTGGGGCGTCATGCTGCAGCCGGGGGATTGCTCGCCGTCGCGCAGGGTGGTGTCGAAAATTCGGATATGCGGGGTCTGGTTGGATACGGTCGTGTTCACCAGGAAGACTCCTCTACTGCGATGGCGGTGACAGGCGTTGATGCGACTGCGGATGGGCGGGGAATAGCAATGGATGGCGGTGATGCTTTGGTGCTGCGTTCGTTGCGGAGCCGCTCGGTATTGCGACGGCGCGGCTTGCGTGGCGGACGCGGCCGCACCTCGGATAACAGGGTGGCCAGGACAGTCGCGTCGATATTACCGCCAGAGACCACCGCACATTTACGTTTGCCGGAAACACGGCGACCGGCGGCCAGCGCGAGTGCGCCGGCGCCTTCGGCAATGACGTGCTCTTCCAGTGCCAGACGCACCAGCGTCTCGCGCAATTCGGCCTCGCGCACGATCACCACGTCGTCGAGCAGGCTCGAGCACAGACGACGGGTCAGGAAGCCGGGAATCTTGACCTTCACGCCATCGGCCAGGGTGGCGACCGGGGTGATTTCGCGCAGGTCGCCGCGCACGGCGCGGGCCATGGAGTCCACGCCTTCCACCTGCGCGCCGACGATGCGTACGCCCTGCGACTTCAGCGCCAACGCCACGCCGGAGGCCAGGCCACCGCCGCCGATCGGCACGATCACCACATCCGGTGCATGCGCGGCCAACTCGATACCCACCGTGCCTTGTCCGGCGATCACATCCGGGTCGTCGAACGCAGACAGAAAGCGATAGCCGTTCTGGTCGGCCAGCTCGCGCGCAAAGGCGAAGGCTTCGTCGTAACTGTTGCCGTGCTGGCGCACCGTGGCGCCCCAGTGGGCCACGCCGGCGATCTTGGTCTGCGGCGCACCGTGCGGCATCACCGTGATGGCCTGCACGCCCAACCGATACGCCGACCACGCCACGCCCTGAGCATGGTTGCCGGCCGAGGCGCAGATGACCGGGCGCTCATCGCCGCGCTCCAGTCCGGCCAGCAGCGCATTCAATGCGCCACGTACCTTGTAGGAGCCGGTGCGCTGCAGATTTTCCAGCTTCAGCCACACGCCGAAGCGTTCGGCGTAATGCAGTGGTGTGGGCGATAGGTACTTGCGCAGGCGTGCCTGCGCGGCCAGCACGTCGGCCACGCTGACGGCGACCTCGCCTACGTCTGGCTCCTGCGTGGTCGGGCGGCCGGAATCAGGCATTGCGGCACGCGCGCGGCCGATCCGGAAGAAGACACCTCCGAACAGCCATCTGGTCATCCCGCGAGGTCTGCAGGCTCATGCGGCGGCCTCCACCGAGTCCAAGGCCGTGATCGCCACCGACTCGCAGTCGTACACTTTTTCCAACTGCAGGCGCAGCGTTTCCGGCGGGCGCGTGCTGTCCACGTCCAGTTGCAGATGCCAGCGGCCGGCATCGTCCGGCGCGGCGGCGCCCTGGATGGCGCACGGGCGGAAGCCACGCCGTTCGGTCATGCCGATCACGCGCACCAGCGCGCCTTCGGCCGGCTTCAGCACCAGATCAAGCCGGTAACGCATGAGGGGTCTCCTTGGCCGCATGTGCGGGATTGCTGTCCAGCATGGTGCTGTTGGCGTTGTTGGGCGGCACCAGCGGCCACACGTTGGCGCGTGCGTCGATGGCCACATGCAGCAGGCCCGGGCCGGGCTGCGCCAGCAACTCGGCCAGCGCGGCGTCCACATCGCCGCGCGCAATGATGCGCTTGGCCGGGATGCCGAATACCTGCGCCAATGCGGCGAAATCCGGGTTGTCGGAGAGGTCGATCTCGCTGTAGCGCTCGGCGAAGAACAGTTCCTGCCACTGCCGCACCATGCCCAGCGAGCTGTTATCCAGCAGCACGATCTTCACCGGCAACTTGCAACGCGCAATCGTCACCAGTTCCTGCACATTCATCATGAAGCTGCCATCGCCGGAGACCAGCACCACGGTGCGGTCCGGGCAGGCGAACTGCGCGCCCATCGCCGCCGGCAGGCCGAAGCCCATGGTGCCGAGCGCGCCGCTGGTGAGATGGTTGCGTGGGTGGTTGAAGCGGCAATGCTGGGCAACCCACATCTGATGCTGGCCGACATCGCAGGCAATGATGGTGTCGGCCGGGGCCACTTCGCTCAGGCGCTTCAGCAGTGCCGGTGCGTAGATATCGGTGCCCGGTGCGTCATAGCGCGCGCCGAACTTTTCACGGTTGGCAAAACACCGCGTGCGCCAGGCCTGGCAATTGGCACGTGCCGCGCTCAACGCCTTCAGGCTGGTGGCTACATCGCCGGGCACCGCCACATCGGCGGTGCGCAGCTTGGAAATTTCATACGCGTCGGCATCCAGGTGGATGACGCGCGCAAATGGTGCAAATTCGCTCAGTTTGCCGGTGGCGCGGTCGTCGAACCGGGCGCCGACCACCACCAGCAGATCGCATTCCTGGATGGCCATGTTCGCCGCGCGCGTGCCATGCATGCCCAACATGCCCAGGTAGTCCGGATGGGCGTGCGGCAAGGCGCCCAGGCCGCGCAAGGTCAGCGCGGTCGGCATGCCGGTGGCTTCCACGAAGCGGCGGAAAGCCTCCACCGCACCCGCCAGCGCAATGCCGCCACCGCCGTAGACCACCGGGCGTTCGGCGCTGGCGATCGCCGCCAACGCTTCGGCCAATTTGGCGTCCTGCGGCGCCGGCGGAGGCAGCACCTGCGCCGGCACGTGGTCGGGCAGATGCGAGGCATCGGCAATCTGCACGTCCTTTGGCAGGTCGATCAGCACCGGCCCGGGACGCCCTTCGCGTGCAATCCGAAACGCCTCGCGCACCATCTCCGGCAACTCATCCACGCTGCGCACCAGAAAGCTGTGCTTGACGATCGGCATGGTCATGCCGAACACGTCCAGTTCCTGGAACGCATCGGTGCCCAGCAACGGCGTGGCGACCTGGCCGGTCAGGCACACCATCGGCACCGAGTCGAGCATGGCGTCGGCAATGCCGGTGACCAGGTTGGACGCGCCCGGGCCGGAGGTGGCCACGCACACGCCGACACGGCCACTGGCACGGGCGAACCCGTTGGCCGCCAATGCGGCACCTTGTTCGTGACGCACCAGGATGTGCTTGAGCTTGGAATCCACCAGGGCGTCGTAGAACGGCATGATGGTGCCGCCCGGATAGCCGAACAGCGTTTCCACGCCCTCGGCTTCCAGGGCCTGCGTCAGCCAGCGCGCGCCATTGCGGGGCTTGCTGTGTGCGGAGGTGTTCATGCGTTGTGCGGACCTTTCGGTTAAACGGTGGGGGAGGCGGCGGCGTTACGCCGCCTGTTGCTTGGCAGGTGTAGCGGCGGCCTGCTGCTCACCATTGAGCCATACCATCTTGGCGCGCAATTTCTTGCCCACTTCTTCGATCGGGTGCTCCAGATCGGCCTGCTTGAACTTGGTGTAGTTCGGCAGGCCGGCTTCGTATTCGGCCACCCAGTTCTTGGTGAAGGTGCCGTTCTGGATGTCGGTCAGCACATCTTTCATGCGTGCCTTGGTGCTGGCATCGATGACGCGCGGGCCGCTGACGTAGTCGCCGTACTGCGCGGTTTCGGAGACGAACTCCAGCATGCGGGTGATGCCGCCTTCGTAGAACAGGTCCACGATCAGCTTCAGTTCGTGCAGCACTTCGTAATAGGCGATTTCCGGCTGATAACCAGCTTCCACCAGCACTTCGAAACCGGCCTGCACCAGCGAGGACGCACCACCGCACAGCACCGCCTGCTCGCCGAACAGATCGGTTTCGGTCTCTTCCTTGAAGGTGGTCTTGATGATGTTGGCGCGCGCGCCGCCCAGGCCGCCGGCGTATGTGAGCGCGAACTGCTCGGCCTTGCCACTGGTGTCCTGGTAGACCGCATAGATGCACGGCACGCCGCGGCCGATTTCATATTCGCGACGCACCAGTGCGCCCGGGCCCTTCGGCGCGACCAACACCACGTCCAGATCCGCGCGCGGCTTGATCATGTCGAAATGCACGTTCAACCCGTGCGCGAACAGCAGGCAGGCGCCCTGCTTCATGTTCGGCGCAATGACCTCTTCGTAGAGCTTCTTCTGCACCATGTCCGGGGTCAGCACCGCGACCAGATCAGCGGTCTTTACCGCTTCGGCCGGCGCAACGACGGTGAAGCCATCGGCCTGGGCCTTGGCTTCGGTCGGGCCACCGGGGCGCAGGCCAACGGTGACGTCGAAGCCGGAATCGCGCAGGTTCAGCGCATGCGCGCGGCCCTGGCTGCCGTAGCCGATGATCGCGATGGTCGGTTGGGTGTCGTTGCTCATTGAAAATCCTTGCGGTGTGGGCAGTGGGAAAGGAATCAGCCGGCAGTGGAGATACGTACTGGCCGAACAAAGCGGGGAATCACAACGGCGTCGTCCATGCAGGGATGCACCTCGCCGCGTGTTGCGGCGTTGCTGAAGCACTCTGCGGTGGTGGAGATGGCGTTGTTCATGTCATTCGAAACTTTTGGTGGTCCCTGAAACGCGAAACCCCGCGCCGTTGCCGGTGCGGGGTCTGATCGAAGCCTTGTGTGTCTGTTGCCTACACGAAGCCGCGTCCCGCACCGGTTGGCGAGGTAATAAGTACGAGCACGAGAAGCGACGCCGGCACGCCGATGGGCGCGGGCAGTGAAGCGTTCAAGGTGGCGGTGCGGTGCGGCATGGACCTGAGATAACCACCGCCGCTGCGGGGGTGTCAACCCTTGCGGCTGAAACTTCGGTCATCGTACGAAGTGGCGCGCGCAAAGCCCCGCCACAGCAGCATGGTTACCGCTGAAACCGCAGCGACGCGCGGTGCGTGGCTGCAACCGGCGTCACCAATTGCGCGACTTCTGCGATCGGTTGCGGCGGTTTGGACGTGGCGCGCTGGTGCACTGGTATCGTTGGCAACTCATCATTGATGTGCTCCTGGGGGCTCCTGCCATGCGTTGCGTACCTGCCTTGTTGGTGTCTGCTCTGGTGCTGCTCGCGCCACCGTCTGGTGCGGCCGACCGCATCACCGGGCAACCTTTCGCCACCCGCTCGGAAGTGATCGCCCCGCATGCCATGGCCGCGACCTCGCAGCCGCTGGCCACGCAGATCGCACTGGATGTGATGAAGGACGGCGGCTCGGCGGTGGATGCGGCGATCGCTGCCAATGCCGCACTGGGCCTGATGGAGCCGACCGGCAACGGGGTGGGCGGGGATCTGTTCGCGATCGTGTGGGACCCCAAGACCAACAAGCTCTACGGCTACAACGGGTCGGGCCGCTCGCCGAAGTCGCTCACCCTGGCCGAGTTACAGCGCCGGGGGTTGAAGGACATTCCGCCGACCGGGCCGCTGCCGGTGTCGGTGCCGGGCGCGGTGGACGGCTGGTTCGCGTTGCACGGGCGTTTTGGCCGCAAGCCGATGGCGCAGGACCTGGCGCCGGCGATCCGCTACGCGCGTGAGGGACACCCGGTTGCCGAAACGATCGCCTATTACTGGGACCGCTCCGTGCCGCGGTTGTCGCAGTACCCCGGCTTCAAGGAGCAGTTCACCCTCGACGGGCATGCCCCGCGCAAGGGCGAACTGTGGAAGAACCCGAACCTGGCCAATACCTTGCAGCAGATCGCCGATGGCGGGCGCGACGCGTTCTATAAGGGCGAGATCGCGCGCACCATCGGTGCCTACTTCAAGGCCAATGGCGGCTTTCTGAGCTACGAAGACCTCGCCAGCCACCAGGGCGAATGGGTCGAGCCGGTCAGCACCAATTACCGTGGCTATGACGTGTGGGAACTGCCGCCCAACAGCCAGGGCATCGCGGCGTTGCAGATGCTCAATATCCTGGAAGGCTACGATTTTTCCAAGATCGGCTTCGGCTCGACCGAGCATGTGCACCTGTTCACCGAGGCCAAGAAGCTGGCCTTTGCCGACCGCGCACGCTTCTATGCCGACCCGGCCTTCCAGCCGGCGCCGCTGGCCAAGCTGATTTCCAAAGACTATGCCGCGCAGCGCCGCGCGTTGATCTCGATGGACAAGGCCTTGAAGGAAGTGCAGCCGGGCACGCCCAAGCAGCTGGAGGAGGGCGACACCATCTACATGACCGTGGCCGATGCCGACGGAATGATGGTGTCGCTGATCCAGTCCAACTACCGTGGCATGGGCAGCGGCATGGCGCCGCCGGGACTGGGCTTCATCCTGCAGGATCGCGGCGAGATGTTCGTGCTGAAGAAGGACCACCCCAACGGCTACGCCCCAGGCAAGCGCCCGTTCCAGACCATCATCCCGGCGTTCGTCACCAAAGACGGCAAGCCGTGGCTGAGCTTTGGCGTGATGGGCGGGGCGATGCAGCCACAGGGGCATGTGCAGATCGTGATGAACCTGGTGGACTTCCATATGAATCTGCAGGAAGCCGGCGATGCACCGCGCATCCAGCATGAAGGCTCCACCGAGCCCACCGGCCAGGCCACGGCGATGAGCGATGGCGGCGAAGTCAATCTGGAGACTGGCTTCTCCTACGACACCATCCGCGGGCTGATGCGCAAAGGTCACCGGGTGATCTTTGCCGACGGACCTTATGGCGGCTACCAGGCGATTGCGCGTGATCCGGCCAGCGGCGTCTATTACGGCGCCTCGGAGAGCCGCAAGGACGGGCAGGCCGCCGGTTACTGAGCGGCTGCACGCGAAGATGCACGCTCAATTCCACGCCGCGCGCGCCGCTAACGTGTTCGATGGATTCGGAGGAATCCCATGAATTCGATGCAACAGTCCGATCTGCCGGCGCATGCGCAGGCAGCACTGCTTCCCGATGCACCGGTCGCCTTGTTGCGGCTTTCGGCCGAGGCATGCCTGGTGGCCTGCAATCGCGCCGGGCTCGACGTGCTGGGCATCACCGCCGCCGCGCTGCAGGGCGCGCCCGCCACGCTGCTGTGGGGCTTGAACGCAGCCGATCTGGTCGGCGAAGAAGGCGTGTGGGCCGCTCCGGGCGATGACCCGGCGCGCCGCGTGCGCTACACGCGCGACCGCGTGCATGGCGGGTGGCTGCTGTCCTTGCCGCACGTGGAAACCGCCACCTTGCTGCGCGAGGCCATACGTCTGGCCGAAGACAGCCGCCCGGTGCCGATCTCGCCACTGCTGCAACCGCTGGTGGCCCGCCTGCAGGCCGAGCACGAGGACCGCACGGTGCTCGAACGCACCGCGCAGGCGCTGGCCGGCTGCGAGCTTGAACTGCTGCTCCCTGCTGGCCTGGCCGAGACCGAGATGGGCCGCCGGCTACAGGCGGGTTTCGGCAATCTGGCCGAAGCGATCCGCCAGGCGGTGGCCTTGTCGGTACAGATCGCCGCCGAAGTGCCGCCGCTGGTGGCCGAGAACGACGAAATGGTGCGCCAGTCGCAGGCGCAGACCGAAGCGCTCGATGGTGCGCGCATCGCAGTGGAACGGCTGGCGACCAACCTGCATGACGTCAACGCCGAGCTGGCGCAGGTGATCACGCTGGCCGGTAGCGCGGATGAAAGCGCGCGCCAGGGCATGGCCGCGGCGCGTGCGCTGGGCCAGGCGATGCAGGAAGTGGAACGGCGCGCCGCACGCGCGGGCGAGGTCATCGAAGTCATCGACTCGGTCGCCTTCCAGACCAATATCCTTTCCATCAACGCGAGCATCGAAGCCGCACACGCCGGCGATGCCGGACGCGGCTTTGCGGTGGTCGCCACCGAAATCCGCCGCCTGGCCGAACGCGCTGCGGCGGCTGCGCGCGATGTGCGCGCAATCCTGGCCGAAACCAGCGCGGCCATCGGTGAAGGCGCCGCTTCCGCGCGCGGCACCGAAGCCGTGCTCGACGGCATCACCGGCCTGCTCGGGCGTGCCAGTGGCGCGATGACCGCAGTGGCCGGTCGCATCCAGGCGCAGGATGGCGAGATCCGCGGCATCGAAAGCGCCGTGGATGGCGTGGTGGCACTAGGGCGCAGCAATCTGCAGCATGCCGCGCATGTGGCCGAACGCAGCGAAGCGCTGGAGCGCGGCACCGAAACGCTGCGTGACTGCGTGGGCCTGTTCCGGCTGCCGGCCGATCCGTTGCAGGTGCCACGGCATGCGCGGGTCAAGGAACTGGCGGTGGCCACCGCCGGGCGCATCGGCACCGCGTTGGCGCAGGCCATCGCGCGCGGCCAGATCGACGAAGCGGCCTTGTTTGCGCGTACCTACACGCCTATTCCCGGCGTGGAGCCGGCCAAGTTCAGTACGGCGTTCGATGGCGTCTGTGATCAGATTCTGCCTGCCTTGCAGGAACCGTTACTGGATGCGCACGCGTGGATCGTCTTTGCGATCTGTGCCAATCCCGACGGCTATGTGCCCACCCACAACCTGCGCTTCACCCAGCCGCTGACCGGCGATGCCAAACGCGACCTGGTCGGTAACCGCACCAAGCGCAAGTTCACCGACCGTGTCGGCCGCAGTGTCGGCGCGCATACCGACCCGTACCGCCTGCAGGTCTATCGCCGCGACACCGGGCAGATCATGTTCGACCTGTCTGCGCCGATCTTCGTCGGCCGCAAGCATTGGGGCGGCCTGCGCGTGGGCTACACGCTGGAGTAACCGCAGCCGCGCTTACTGCGGCGCGCTAGAGGCCGTGCTGGCGGGCGATGCAGGCACGGCGTTGCCCAACTGCTCGGCAAGGAAACGTTCCAGCGTGCGATAGAACGCAATTTGATTGGCGTCCTTGTAGAAACCGTGCCCTTCTTTTGGGACGGCCATCCACTGCGGTGCATTGCCACTGCGCGTCAACGCTGCACGCAAGCTCTTGGCCTGCGCGAATGGCGCACGCTCGTCTTCTTCGCCGTGTACCAGCAACACCGGGACCTTGATGCGGTCGGCCAGGCTCACCGGCGAATGCGCCGCAAGATCGGCGGCGTCACGGCCGATGGCGCGCTCCAGATAATTGATGCCGTAGTCGCTGCGGTTGATGTCGCCCTTGCTGTACATCATCTGCAAATCGTAGATGCCGGCCAGGCCAACTGCGCAGCGGAACAACTCTGGCGCCTTGACCTGCACCATCATCGCTGCATACGCACCAAAGCTGGCGCCATAGCTGCAGATGCGTGACTGATCGGCCAGCCCTTGCGCAACCGCCCAGCGCACGCCGTCGACCAGATCGTCCTGGATGCGTTCGCCCCACTGCCGGTAGCCGGCGCGCTCGAAGTTGTGGCCGCGGCCGTGGCCGCCACGGTAGTTGACCTGCAACACCAGATAGCCGCGGCTGGCCAGGAACTGCGCGTCGGTATCGAACGCCCAGCCATCGCCGTCGGCATGCGGGCCGCCGTGCGGCAGCAGGATCATCGGCAACCGCGTGCCCTTGGCGGCAGTGTTCGGCACGGTCAGCACACCATCCAGGGTCAAACCATCGCGTGCCTGGAAGGTCACCATGCGCCGTTCGCTCATCTGCGCCGGCTGCAGCGCGTTGCGCGCCTTGACGACCAATTTGAGGGTATTGCTCGTGCGGTTGAAGATGTACCAGTCTCCGGCATTGCGATCGCTATAGGCGTGCAGCAAGAGGCCGTTGCCGTCTTCGGTGAAATTGATGAAATCCACGTACTGGCCGGCCAGCGTTTCACTCAGGCTGCGGTGCAGTCGCGCTTCGGCGCTGTCGTCGAGGTACTGCAGTTTCGGCTTTCCCGGCCCGAGCCTGGCCGCAAACGGCGGTTGCGGCATTGGCCCCCACTGCAAGTCGTCCACGGTGTAGAACGGGTCCGCTGCAAGCACGCTGCGTTGCTGGCCATCGAGCGTGCTGGACACCAGCGCTGCAGGCCCACCGGCGTCGTTGTACCAGCCGTACACGCGGCCCGGCTGGCTGGCAAATGCGAATGGGCGCCAGCTTGCCTGCACCTGTTGCAGGGCTGCCCAACCGTTGCCGTTACGGCGGTACAACAGTGAATTGTCGTTGTCATCGGTGCCGTAGGCGTACTGCGCGACACCGGCATTGTCGAGCACGAAGCGCAGGCCGGGCACGTCGATGTCGGCCATCAGCCGATGCGTGGTGGTCGTGGTGTCGACGTCGTAGAGCATCGAGTGGCGCGAATCCAGCGACAGGCGACGCATGTAGAAGTGGCCGTTGGGATGGGCCGGCAACCCTTCGATATAGCCGAAGCCGCGCTCCAGGCCGGCATTGCGGGTGCTCTGCAGGTAGCCGTAGACATAGCGCTGGTTGCTGCCATCCAGATCGGTGGCAATGATTTCGCCCATCGGCAGCGGTTCTTCCAGCGAGCCGAGCTTGCGGCCCTTGCCGATGACCAGCCGCCTGTCACTGACCCAGGCAATCCGCACCGGCAGCTCATAACGCGGCAGGCGCAGCATGGTGGTGGATTGCATGTCCGCAATCCGGTAGACCACCAAGGCGTAGCTGCCTTCGCCGAGATCGGCGCTCACCGCCAGATGTTTCCCGTCCGGCGACATCGATGGCGAGGAAATCGGGCCGGACTCGACGAAGGCCTCCGCCGGCGGCACGGGCTCGGCCCACGCCTGACCGCCCATCCACATCAACAGCATTGCTGCCGCCCAGGCACACCTCTGCGTTCCTTGCATTTGCGTCATCCATCCCCTGTTTGCTGAACGATAGCTAAGCGAGCCGGGTGGTGACAAGTAGGACGGCAAAAAAAAGCCACCGAAGATCGGCGGCAGGGAGAGAGAGCTGGTTTCTTGTTGTAATGCGGGCAAGCTAGTGCTATGGCGTGCCGTGCAAATGCCGGTGGATGCCGACGATTGCGTGTTGCATTGCAGGATGCGCGTCGCTTGTCGGCCGTGGCATGAACGCGGCGGCTTTGCGAGAGACACGCAGCGTTCCAGCTGCGTCATGCGGCCCGTCCGATCAGAAGCGCTGGGTGTAGTGGGGCAGCGTTAACGGCCGGGAAGGCGGACGCCGAGTCGAGCGAGTTGGCAACGGCGCTGAGCACCGCCGGCGAGTCGCGATCGAACAGGTTGTTGACGTCCACGCCCGCGGTGGTGTTCCACGGCACTGGCAGGACCTGCATGGCATTGAAGCTGATGGGGCGACGTGGTGATAGTTGCCGGTGTCATCCAGCAGCAGAGCCGCGCGTGATGATCGCCGCAGACACATGTCGCCCGCGCGGCGATGTGGTTTAATCGCCGCCGAAGTGGGGGTACCACAGCACTGCTGCGGTTGAGATAGTCCCTTCGAACCTGATCCGGCTCATACCGGCGTAGGGAAGCTTCGTTAGATGCGCTGCTCCGTGCCTGCACGGGCCTGCGCCATTGAGCGCCGCCGCTTCGTCCGCACTGCGACCCCTCGCAGCGCCAGCACCCTTGGTGCTGGCTTCTCAGCACACAGGACGAACGCCAATGAATGCCGCGCCCACCGTTTTGCTGCAACAGACCCAGACGCTCTCGGCAGCTGTGACCCAGCCGATTCCCGGTTCCCGCAAGATCTTCGTGCAAGGTTCGCGTGCAGATCTTCAGGTGCCGATGCGCGAGATCGTGCTGACCCGCACGCCGACGCTGTTCGGTGGGCAGGACAACCCGCCGCTGAGTGTCTACGACACTTCCGGCCCCTACACCGATCCGCAGGCGGCGATCGATCTTGCTGCCGGCCTTGCGCCGTTGCGTGCCGACTGGATTGCCGAACGTGGCGACACGCTGCCATTGGAGGCACTGAGTTCCAGCTTCGGTCGTGGTCGCGAGCATGATGCGCGGCTGGATGCAGTGCGCTTCCCGTCGCGACGGTTGCCACGCGTGGCGCGCAGCGGTGCCAATGTGACGCAGATGCATTACGCGCGCCGCGGCATCATCACCCCGGAGATGGAGTTCGTTGCCATTCGCGAAAACCAGCGGCTGGAAGCGGTCACCGATGCGGTGTTGCGCAAGCAGCACCCGGGCGAAGCCTTCGGTGCGGCAATCCAGCAGCGCATCACCCCGGAGTTCGTACGCGAGGAGATCGCGCGCGGCCGTGCAATTTTGCCCAATAACATCAACCATCCGGAAAGCGAGCCGATGATCATCGGCCGCAACTTCCTGACCAAGATCAACGCCAACATCGGCAACAGTGCGGTGTCGTCTGGCATTGCCGAAGAGGTGGAAAAACTGGTGTGGTCGATCCGTTGGGGCGGCGACACGGTGATGGACCTGTCGACCGGCAAGCACATCCATGAAACGCGTGATTGGATCATCCGCAATTCGCCGGTACCGATCGGCACCGTGCCGATCTACCAGGCACTGGAAAAGGTCGACGGCCGTGCGGAAGAGCTCACCTGGGAGATTTTCCGCGACACCTTGATCGAGCAGGCCGAGCAGGGCGTGGACTACTTCACCATCCACGCGGGCGTGCTGCTGCGTTATGTCCCGCTCACGGCCCGGCGTGTCACCGGCATCGTGTCGCGTGGCGGTTCGATCCTGGCGAAGTGGTGTCTGGCACATCACAAGGAAAACTTTCTCTACACGCACTTCGAAGACATCTGCGAAATCATGAAGGCCTACGACGTGGCGTTTTCGCTGGGCGATGGCTTGCGCCCCGGCTGCATTGCCGATGCCAACGACGCGGCCCAGTTCGGTGAACTGGAGACGCTTGGCGAGTTGACCAAGCTCGCCTGGAAGCACGACGTGCAGACCATGATCGAAGGGCCAGGCCATGTGCCGATGCAGCTGATCAAGGAGAACATGGACAAGCAGCTGCGCGAGTGCGGCGAGGCGCCGTTCTATACGCTGGGCCCGCTCACCACCGATATCGCACCTGGCTACGATCACATCACCAGCGCCATCGGTGCGGCGATGATCGGCTGGTTCGGCACTGCCATGCTTTGCTATGTCACCCCCAAGGAACACTTGGGCCTGCCCAACCGCCAGGATGTGCGCGACGGGATCATGGCCTACAAGATCGCCGCGCATGCGGCCGACCTTGCCAAGGGCCATCCCGGTGTGCAGGTGCGTGACAACGCACTGAGTAAGGCCCGCTTCGAGTTCCGCTGGGATGACCAGTTCCATCTCGGTCTGGATCCTGAGAAAGCCAAGGAGTTCCACGACGAAACCCTGCCCAAGGACGCGCACAAACTGGCGCACTTCTGCTCGATGTGCGGCCCGCACTTCTGTTCGATGAAAATCACCCAGGATGTGCGCGACTACGCGGCTGAGCACGGCATCAGCGAGGACCATGCGCTAGAGGCGGGCATGCAGGAGAAGTCTGGAGAATTTGTGGCACAGGGCGCACAGGTGTATCGGGCGTCGTAGCCGCGGGGCAGCATGCGGCTGCAGCGGATCGCTGTGGCCGCTTAAGAAAAGTTCAGTTTTGAATGGTGCAGATTGGCGCTTGCATCGCAAGTGCCGTCTGAAAAATTTTCGCGTCGAGGCAGCAATTCCAAGCAAATTCGGCGCGTCTAGCTGAATTGCAGATAAAAAAATCGCGCCAGAGGCGCGAAGGGTACGTCGTAATTGTTTGAATTCTTCGGCGAGAGAGAGAGCCTGACGTCGCCGCCTGTCATAGGAAGCAACGGTGCATAGCGTAAAATTTGCGCCAATTAGATGCATGACACAGTTGGTTGTCGTGCTTTGCTGAATTTGGCGTCTCGCGCAGTGTGCGTGATTGGTCTTGTTGTCCTTGCCGGCGTGTGTGTCCTTGTTGCCCATGAGTTCTTCCTCCATCCCTTCATCGTCCATGGGCCGGCTGCGCGTCGGTGTCTGCACGGTCGATGTGGCCTCGCGCGAAGTGCATGTTCCTGGTGCAAAGCGCACCCCGCGACTGGCGCCCAAGGCGTTGGCAGTGTTGCTGGCGCTTGCCCGGCAGCCGGGGCAGGTGGTGACGCGCGAGCAGCTGCTGGCCGAGGTCTGGCCGGACACGCTGCCGACCAACGATGTGGTGACACAGGCCATTACCCAGGTGCGCAAGGCGCTCGCCAGCGATGGCAGCGAACGCTCCGCGCATATCGAAACCATTGCAAAGACCGGGTACCGCTTGCTGGCGCCGGTGACGTGGGAGACGCCGGAGACCGTTGACAGTGCTGGTGCAAAGGCGGCGCCCCTGGACCCTGCGCAGTCACAGACAGATGCGAACGGCAACGCGCAGAGGGAAGACAGCGCCAGCGCACACGTGCTGATCGGTAGCGCTATTGATGCGAGCCCGGCACAGCCCGCTGCAATCGCTCAGCTGCCACGTGCCCGGCGCCGTGGCTTGGCGCTGGCATTAGCCTGCGTCGCCTTGCTGGTGGCGTTGGGGTTGGCGGCAAAAACCTTGTGGCAGCATGCATCCAGCACCGACGCAGTGTCGGTCGGCACGGTGGTGGGCAGTCCCAAGCGCCCGTACCAGGTGATCACCGCCGGTGGTGGCTTCGACCTGACGCCCAGTCTGTCGCCTGACGGGGCCATGGTGGCGTACGCGTCCCTGGTCAACGACCGCCCCGGGACCTCGATCCTGGTCAAGACCACCAATAACGCGTATCCGCGCGTGCTCGACACTCCGGGCCCCGGGGCGGCCGACCGGCTTCCGGCGTGGTCGCCGGATGGCCGTGCGATCGCATTCGAGCGCGATGGCGCAGATGGCAGCTGCCGCATCATGATTGCCGCCGCCAACGGCCAGGCCGCGGCCCACGAGGTTGTGCGGTGCGATGGCGCGGACATGCTGAGTTTCAGCTGGTCGCCGGACGGGCGCGCCTTGTTGTTCGGCACCATGACCGGTGCCCATGGCGCGCGGCGCATCCGTCGTCTGGAGCTTGAAACCGGGCAATGGCAGACGTTGGCGTACAGCGCGCACCCGGACGACTTCGATTACATGCCGCGGTATTCACCCGACGGTGCGTGGATCGTGTTCATGCGTAACCCGCAGATGGGCGACTTGTGGCGCATGCCTGCGCAGGGTGGTACCCCGGAACGGTTGACCGACGACATTGCCGAGATTCGCGGCTGGAGCTGGCTGCCGGACAGCAGTGGGGTGATCTTCGGGCGGCGCGTGGACAGCGAGGCGCGCCTGTACCGGCTGGAGTTGCACGACCGTAGCCTGCACGATCTTGGTGTGGACGACGCACAGGCACCGGATGTGGCTGGTACGCATGCCGTGTTCGTGCAGCGCAAGCCACAGTTTGGTCTGTATCAGGTGGTCCGCGACCCCATGAACGGCGGTTACCTGCGACGTCGTCTGTTTCCGTCCAATGGGCGCGACGATCAACCGATGATTGCGCCGGATGGCCAGCAACTGCTGTTCACCTCCAATCGTTCCGGCGCCTATGGCCTGTGGTGGGGCGATGTCACCAAGCCCGGCTCGGTACGCTTGCTCGAAGGATTGCGCCCGGACAGCCGGCAGGCCGCGGACTGGTCGGCCGATTCGCAGCACGCGTTGGTGACCGGCACCGATGCCACCGGCCGCCGTGGCATCTACGAAGTCACCCCTAGCAACGGCAAGGTCACGCGGCTGGCGGTGCCGCAGACGCGACCTTTGCAGGCGATCTACCTGCCAGACCCCAATCAACTGCTGGTGGTTGCGGCTTCGGACGACGGGCGAACCTCCGCCACCGTCTATGACCGCCGCACGCAACCCTGGCGCATGCTGAGCGTCTTGCCTGATGTATCGCAGCTGCGTCTGGACCGCGCCTCAGGCGAGGTGTTGTTCACGCGCTTGTCCACTGGCGGACTGTGGCGCATCGCGCCGTCGCTGGCCGCCGACACCTTGCAGCCGATCGATCGCACGCAGCCTTCGCGCTGGCGTTACCGCAGTTGGGCGCCGGGTGCGCATGCGCAGGTGCATTACCTGTCTTCCACAGACGCGTGCTCCACGCATGACAGTGAACTGCGCAGTGGGCAGCAGGGCCAGTGCATGGATGTTGCCAAGTACACCGCCATCAACGGCTTCAGCATCGATCAGCGCAGTGGCGCGATGTATGTGTCGCTGGCTGAGGAGGATGGCAGCGCCATTGCCTTCATGCCGCTACTCGCAACACCTGCCACCTCGCTCGGCATCGTCTCCAACCTGTTGTTCAAATTGAAGAAATAGGCTTCGTAAGTTCTTCGGAATCTCTTCGTGGCGATTTCGGGACACCTTCGGCAAAACATCCTGACTGCCGCCAGATTCGGCAAAACACTGTGCGCTCTTTTGTACAGCGAGCTGCCAGCATGCAACAGGTCATCACTGCCGATCGTGGCGTTGCACTCTCCATCGACGGTGCTGGCGAGCACACGCCGACCACCTGTCTGGCAGTTGCGCGGCTCGGCAGCCTGCGCACGGTGGCGGCGACCTTTACGTTGTGGGTGCAGTTGCGCGGGCGTTCCTGGGTAGAAGCCAAGGAGGGCCGTTTCCGCCTGCATGCAGGTGACTGGATCGCATTTGACAAGGATTCCCATCCCACGGTGCAGGCGGACCGCAGTGCCGTCTGCGTCGGCGTCAGCCTGGATGGCGACAGCCTGCAGTCGTTGGCCGAGCTGACCGACGCCACGTTGTATCCCGGCCGCAGCCATCTTGCGCGCAGCGACTTGCGTATCGCATTGCGGCTGTGGCGCAATGCCGCCGCGCAAAGCGGTAGCGCTTCGGCCCGGCCGCTGCTGCTGCATCTGGCCGGGATGCAGCGCGAATTCGTCGAACAGGAACAGCGCTGCCCGGGCCGCTCGCGTAGCCGTCGCCGTCAGGTGTTCGGGCGGATGCAGCGGGCACGTTTGTATCTGGAAGGCAACAGCGACCGCGTGGTGCGCATCAGCGAACTGGCGCAACTGACCAACTTCTCCAGTTGGTATGTCTCCAAGACCTTCCAGAGCCTGTATGAGGAAAGTCCGCAGGCGTTGTCGGCACGCTTGCGTCTGGAACGCGCATCGGACCTGCTGCGCGATACCTCGATGATGATCGGTGAGGTTGCGGCCGCCAGCGGCTTCGACAACTGCTGCAGTTTCGCGCGTGCATTTCGTGCGCGATTCGGCGTTTCCGCTTCGCATTACCGCGACCAAGCAGCAAATCCGCCAGATTCGGCAAAGCCACGGAACGTGACGCGCAAAGCGACGGCGTTCACGCAAACGTAATTTGCACAGGGGCGCTTAACGCGCCACTAACGAACCCTGGAGAGATTGATGAACCTTCGCACCTCCGCAGTGCGGCTGGGCCTGTTGCCCGCCGGTATTGCGATCGCGTTGACGCCGGCATTTGCCGCCAATGCACAAGAGCAGTCCGCCCCGTCGACCACGACGCTGGACCGCATCGAAATTACCGGCTCGCGCATCCGCTCGGTCGATGTGGAAACCGCACAGCCGGTTTTCACCGTGACGCAGCAAGACATTCAGAAGTCGGGCCTGGTCAGCGTTGGTGACATCCTCCAGAACCTGTCGATCGCCGGTACGCAGACCTACAGCAAGGCTGCGGTGCTGACATCCGATCCGGAGCAGGGTGGCCAGTACGTCAACCTGTACAACCTGGGTGAGAACCGTACCCTGGTGCTCGTGAACGGCAAGCGTTGGACCAGCAGCTTGTCTGGTCTGACCGACATGTCCACGATCCCGAGCTCGCTGATCGAGCGCATCGAAGTCCTGAAGGACGGCGCCTCGGCAATCTACGGCTCCGACGCCGTGGCCGGTGTGGTGAACATCATCCTGCGTCAGAACTACGACGGTGCAGAAGCCTCGGCGTACTTCGGCCAGAATGGTCGTGGCGACGGTTCCAAGGAGCAGTATTCCTTCACCGCCGGCACCACCACCGACCGCTCCTCGCTGGTGTTTGGCGCCAACTACACCAACGAAGATCCGGTGTGGGCGAAGGATCGCGCGCTGACCCGTTATTCGGCCGGCCCGAACCACATCGAAGACAGTCTGAGCGCGACCGGCCCGTGGGGCCGCTTCACTTCTAACGACCAGACCTACATCCTCAACCATACCGGTTCGTTCGACGGCCGTGGCGTGGGCGCCGATTCGCGCAACATCGCCAACTACCACAACGAAATCACCACCGACGACTACTACAACTCCGTCGATCAGATGATGTTGCAGCAGTCCAGCCGTAACAAGTCGATCTTCACCACCGGCAGCTACAACCTGACCGACAGCCTGACCTTCAAGTCGACCGCGATGTACTCCGAGCGCGACTCGAACCGTCAGATCGCCGGTTACCCGCTGCAGGCCTCGTCGCAGCCGCAGTTCCCGGTGGCGATTAGCGGTACCAGCTACTACAACCCGGTCGGCCAGGACATCAACAGCTGGTTCCGTCGCACAGTTGAATTGCCGCGCACCACCGAAAGCAACGTCAAGACCCTGCATTTCGATGCAGCGCTGGAAGGCGTGTTCGACGTCGGCAGCCACGGCTGGAACTGGGACGTGGGCTTCAACTACAACAAGTACGATGTGACGCAAGTGTCGCGCGGCAACATCAACTTGCTGGCGCTGCAGAAGGCGCTGGGCCCGTCGTTCCTCAATGCACAGGGTCAGGTCCAGTGCGGCACCGCAGCCAGCCCGCTGCCGCTGGGCACCAGCAATGCGCTGGGCCAGTGCACCCCGTTCAACATCCTGGGTGGCCCGTCGGCTTCCACGCCGAACGCGCTGCAATACATCAATGCGCTGGGTCAGGCCACGCAGCAGAGCCTGAGCAAGCAGTGGACTGCCAACATCACCGGTGGCCTGTTCGATTTGCCGGCCGGTGAGCTGGGCTTGGCCGCAGGCGTCGAACACCGCGAAATCAGCGGTTACGACTATCCGGACCAGCTGTCCAGCGCCGGTTACACCACCGACCTGGCTGCACAGGCCACCGAAGGTCGCTACCAGACCAACGAAGCCTATCTGGAGCTGTTGATTCCGGTGCTGAAGGACCTGCCGGGCGCCAAGGAACTGTCGTTCGACGTGGCCGCGCGTTACAGCAACTACAGCCGCTTCGGCGACACCACCAACAGCAAGTTCAGCTTCACCTGGAAGCCGATCGACGACCTGCTGGTGCGTGGTACCTACGGCACCGGTTTCCGTGCGCCGACGCTGTCGGACACCTTCGGTGGCGGCTCGCAGACGTTCGATACCTTCACTGATCCCTGCGATGCGACCTTCGGTTCGCTGGGCAATGCGGGTGTGGCAGCACGCTGCGCTGGCGAAGGCCTGCCGGCTGGTTTCCGTCAGACCGATACTGCAGGCAACGCGGTAACGCGTCGCGACGTGCAGGGCAATGCACCGTTTAATTCGGGCGTGGGTAATGCCGAACTTGAGCCGGAATACAGCATCACCCGCACCGTGGGCATGGTGTACAGCCCGCATTGGGTGCAGGGCCTGGACTTCTCGCTGGATTGGTACCGCATTTCGATCTCCAACATCATCACGTCACTGACGGCCAATGATGTGCTGAACAACTGCTACCTCAACAGCCTGGCCAGCTACTGCGCCGACTACGGTCGCGACGCGGTCACCGGGCAGGTCACCACGCTGAGCCGCGGCAACGTCAACCTGGGTCGCCTGGAAACCGAAGGCTACAACTTCGGTGTGCGTTATCGCATGCCGGAAACTGCGTACGGCAAGTTCGCTGTCAACCTGGACACCAACTACCTGGCGACCTATAAGTCGCAGGCAGAAGCTGGTGCCGAGTGGGCAAATGCTGCCGGCTACTGGAACTTCCCGCGCGTGCGTGCCACCTTGGGTCTGGACTGGTCGCTGGGCGCGTTGTCGGCCAACTGGAACCTGCGTTACTACGGCGGTTTCCGCGATTACTGCTGGGATGCAGCGGCAGGCATCGAGTGCAACGACCCGAACTACCAGACCCCGAATCCGGGCTGGGGTGGCGGCACCGGTTCCAATAAGAAGGGCTCGATCTCCTATCAGGACGTCTCTGTCACTTGGCAGGCTCCGTGGGATGGCAGCGTGACCGTGGGTGCCCGCAACATCTGGAACAAGCAGCCGCCGGTCACCTACTCGATCACCAACAGCAGCACCGCGGCGATCGACCCGATGCTCGACTACGACCGCTTCCTGTTCGTGCAGTACAACCAGCGCTTCTGATCACCGAAACGTTGTAGAACGTGTTACGAAAGAGCGGGCCGAAAGGCCCGCTTTTTTGCGTTAGCACGTGATTGGTATGCGTAGGCGTTTCTGTGGTTAGCGCTTTTTCGCAGGCGAAGAGTGGCTCCCGAAATAGCAGGCATGGCATTTGGTTTAGAAACTTGCTGCCGGAGCGTGATTCAACCTCGCTGTGGCGCTCCATTGGCGTCGTCTTACGCGAAGACGCATGTATTGCTAATGCTGCGTTCCGTTGGTCCAAATGGCTGAATGTCGTGGCAACGCAATGCCTTGTGAGCCGCGAATGCATCCTCTGAGGGCAATGGTCCGAGCGTGTTTCTACTCCGCATGCATACTCTGACGGCTTGCAATAGCGGCCAGGCCAAGCCTCCAGGCTGCATCGCTATCTGCTACCAATAAGCAGCAATCGCGGCAATCCAATGCGACAAATGCGTCGGTCCATGCCGTCTGATATGGCAATTGGAAGAGTGCGTGACGTCGCTTTCTGGGCCGCGACGGGCCAGCGCAATGGCGTAGCTTTTGAAACGAATATCTGTAGGCGCGTCCGATGCAAGAAAAAGGGCGCAACTTACGTCGCGCCCTTCAGCCTGCATCACTCCATGTGCAGAGACTTACGCCTCAGCAAGCCCCATCAAGGTATCGGCCTGCTCGCGCCAATTTGGCAGGCGGTTGATGACGCCAACCTTGGTCAGGTATTCCTCGTCCACGGTCTCGCCGCTGGCCAATGCAGTCGCCACGTGCACGGCGCCGGTCACCCAGAAGCTGCGCAGGCTGGAGCGTTGCGGGTGGCGATGGAAGGCCACTGCTTCGATGATCGGCATCGGCAGGCCCCACAGGCCCAGCAGGTAGGCGCCGGCTTCGGTATGGCCCAGACGCTCGTCGCCTTCCACGGGCGGTTCGCGTTCATCACGCACGCCGGGCAGCAACAGGCCGATGTCGGCCAGCAGCGCGGCGGTGGAGCCCAGTTCGGCGCTGGTCGGTGGCAACACCTTGGCCGCCAGGCGCGAAGACAGCAGCGCGCGGCGCTGCATCGCGGCGCGCTCGGCCGGGCTCAGGGTCTGCACCGAGAATACTTCGCTGGCCAGCACCAGGTCGCGCAGCGTGGCCACGCCCAGGCGCGTTACCGCGGTGCGCAGATCGGTGATGCTGCGGCCGCCAGAGAAGAACGCAGAGTTGCACAGCTGCAGCACCTTGGCCGCGATCGCCGGGTCGCCGGCGATCAGCTTGGCGATGTCGGCCGCGTCGGCGCCATCGTCCTCTTCCAGCGCGTGCATCAGGCTCAAATACAGGTGGGGCGGGGAGGGCAGCTTTTCGATCCGCCCAATGGCCGCGCGCAGGCGCGGATTGCTGAGCAGGTCGCGCAACTCCTCCAGGCTGGTCACGGCTTCCAGCAGCACTTCCGGTGCCAGCGGCATCGGCAGGAAACGGTGCGCCACCCCGATGATGCGCGCCGGTGGCGTGCGCTGCCCGTCCTGGGCATCGATCAGGGCAATGCGGATGGTGTCGGGCCGCAGGGTGCGGATTTGCCCGAGCAAGGTCGCGGCGGTCAAGTCCGGCAGGACCGGGGCAACGATGACGGCATCGAAGGGCGACAGCGCGGCGGCTTCGATGGCAGAGTTCCCGTCCGGGACCTGCTGCGCCTGCCAGTTGTCGCCGAGTTCGGCAATGTAGTCGACAAGGTCGGACGGAAGACTGGCTTCGTCCCCAACAAACAAAATACGCAAGGCACTTCCCCAAGAGTCACCGGCGATAGGCGCCGGCCAAACGCTGTCGGCAATGTACCCAATCTGCCGACAGCGGTCACCGGCATCACGCCAAAAGCGTGATGCCGATCGCCCCGCGCGTGCGGGGCAGCGTCACGGTCGACGGCTCAGGGCGCGTCGGAATTATAGCGTTCCACCGACTCCACCAGGATGCGCTTGGCTTCCGCCGCGCCGCCCCAGCCGTCCAGCTTGACCCACTTGCCTTTCTCCAAGTCCTTGTAATGCTCGAAGAAATGGCCGATGCGCTCCATCCAGTGGCTGGAGACCTGATCGATATCTTCGATGTGGGCGTAGCCGGAGAAGATCTTCTCGATCGGCACTGCCAGGATCTTCTCGTCGCTGCCGGCCTCATCGCTCATGCGCAGCACGCCGACCGGGCGGCAACGCACCACCGAACCGGGCACCAGCGGCAGCGGCAGCACCACCAGCACGTCGGCCGGGTCGCCGTCGCCGCACAGGGTGTTGGGCACGTAGCCGTAGTTGCAGGGGTAGCGCATCGGGGTCGACAGGATGCGGTCGACGAAGATCGCGCCGCTGGCCTTGTCCACTTCGTACTTGACCGGCTCCGAGTCCTTGGGGATCTCGATGACGACGTTGATTTCTTCCGGCAGGTTCTTGCCGGAGGTGACCAGTTCCAGGCCCATGCGCGTAGCTCCGAGGCTTCAGCTGTGTGTGGAGGCCGATTCTACGCGTTCGGCTGTTGCGGTGCAGCGACACTGAATAGGCCTCCGTCTGACAGCAGCGCGAGGCATAGTCCGCGTTCATCACGAGCCGCTCCCCGATGCTGCTAAGCATGCCCGGGCGTCACGCTGCAGGCTCATCCACAGCCACGGAGTTGGCCCCATGTCCAGGTACCTGCGCGTCATCGTTCTCTTGATGTCATCCATCCTCGCCCCGGCGGCGCTGGCTGCGGATCCGCCGCCAGCGTTCGTGGATGCGGTGGACTGGCCGGCCAACGGCGAAGGTTGGGAGGCCTTTGTCGATCTGGAGCAACGGCTGGACCGTGATTTCGACAATATCTGTGGCGATACGTTCTGTGGCGGCGAGTTCAGCGATTACCAGCCACTGCGGTTCCGCTGCTCGGTCAATCGGGTGAGCGGGGTGGTGCGCAGCTGCATCTGGACCTTTGGCGCGAGCGAGGTGAGCGTGGATCCGCGCAGCGGTCATTTGCGCTCGGACAGCCGGGTCTGGCGCTGCACCGCGCCTCTGAAGGCCGGAACGCGCCTGGACGAGATGTATCGCGTGCTTGCAGTCACCAATCCGCTGTTCGAGCCGCTGCCCGGTGGTGCGCCGCCGATCTATAACGGGCTGATCGGCTGTCTGTGAGGCGCTGACGGCGTCTTGCTCATGTTGTTGGTCGAGCGATCATCCATGACGACCTAGCAGATTCTGGTGCAGCGCCTTCGGTGCTTGCGCGGCTTACCTCCAAGACGCGTTTGATGCACCAAGTAACGAGCAACCTACGCAACCTGATGGCTTGTAGCGTGATCATTGCTGATTTGTTGCATGCGGAGATGCGCTGCGCCACTGGCCCGTAGTGATCAAACGGGCCAGTGGCGTCTTTCCGGTCTCCGCAGTGGTCTTTGCAGCAGCACGCATCGCCATGCTTGCAGCCTCAGGAGCCTTAGAGGCCAGGCGCCGTCGCCAGCCGACAAAGGCCCGGGCCCGGAGTCACGCATCACTCCGGGCCCACGAGGTCCGCAGATCGCCTCAAGCACAGCGCTTAAAGCAGCGGCACCAACAGCAACGCGACGATATTGATGATCTTGATCAGCGGGTTGATGGCAGGCCCTGCGGTGTCCTTGTAGGGGTCGCCCACGGTGTCGCCGGTGATCGCGGCCTTATGTGCTTCGCTGCCCTTGCCGCCGAAATGACCATCTTCGATGTACTTCTTGGCGTTGTCCCAGGCACCTCCCCCGGTCGTCATCGAAATCGCAACGAAGAGCCCGGTCACGATGGTGCCGATCAACAATCCGCCCAGCGCACGCGGCCCAAGCAACAGCCCGACGATCACCGGGACCACCACCGGCAACAACGAGGGCACGATCATTTCGCGGATTGCCGAGCGCGTGAGCATGTCCACCGCGCGGTCGTATTGCGGCTTGGCGGTGCCGGTCATGATGCCGGGGATGTCGCGGAACTGGCGGCGTACTTCTTCGACCACCGCACCGGCAGCGCGCCCCACGGCTTCCATCGCCATTGCGCCGAACAGGTAGGGAATCAGTCCGCCAATCAGCAAGCCAATGATCACCGTGTGGTCAGACAGATCGAACGCGAATACTTCGTTCGGATTGGCGGCCTGCAGGTTGTGGGTGTAGTCGGCAAACAGCACCAGCGCGGCCAGTGCAGCCGAGCCGATCGCATAGCCCTTGGTTACCGCTTTGGTGGTATTGCCGACTGCATCCAGCGGGTCGGTGACGTTGCGGACTTCTGGCGGCAATTCGGCCATTTCGGCAATGCCGCCGGCGTTGTCCGTGATGGGGCCATAGGCGTCCAATGCCACGATCATGCCGGCCATCGACAGCATCGCCGTAGCCGCGATCGCAATCCCGTACAGCCCGCCAAAATGGAATGCGCCCCAGATCGCCGCGCACACCGCAATGACCGGGAGTGCGGTGGATTTCATCGAGATGCCCAGGCCGGCAATGATGTTGGTGCCATGACCGGTCGTGCTCGCGGCGGCCACATGCTGCACCGGCCCATACTGCGTGCCGGTGTAGTACTCGGTGATCCACACGATCAGCCCGGTCAGGACCAGGCCGATCAATGCGCAGGCATACAATGACATCGCGCCGTGCGCGTTTTCGCGCATCAATGCCTGCGTGATCGGCAAGTACGCAATCGCCGCCAACACACCGGACACGATCACGCCTTTATAGAGCGCACCCATGATCGAGCCGCCCGGCTTTACCTTCACGAATGCTGCGCCAATGATCGATGCGACGATGGACACGCCGCCCAGCACCAGTGGATACAACACCGCATGCGGTCCGGTTTCGGCCAGGGTCAGGCTGCCGAGCAGCATCGTGGCAATGACGGTGACCGCATAGGTCTCGAACAGGTCCGCCGCCATGCCTGCACAGTCGCCGACGTTGTCACCGACGTTGTCTGCAATCACGGCCGGATTGCGCGGGTCATCTTCGGGGATGCCGGCCTCGACCTTGCCCACCAAGTCGGCGCCCACATCGGCACCCTTGGTGAAAATGCCGCCACCCAGGCGCGCAAAAATCGAAATCAGCGATGAACCGAACGCCAGGCCGACCAAGGCGTGCAGGTTCTGCTCAAGCGGCAGGCCCATGGCCTGCAGGATGGCGAAGTAGCCGGCAACACCCAGCAAGCCCAGGCCGACCACCAGCATGCCGGTGATGGCGCCGCCGCGAAAGGCAACGTCCATGGCCTTGCTGATCCCGTGCCGGGCTGCTTGTGCGGTGCGCACGTTGGCGCGTACCGACACGTTCATGCCGATGTAGCCGGCCAACCCCGACAGCACCGCACCGATCGCAAAGCCGATCGCGGTGTACCAACTCAGAAACAGCCCGACCAGCACGAACAACACCACGCCTGCGATGGAAATGGTCAGGTATTGCCGGTTGAGGTAGGCGCGTGCGCCCTCCTGGATGGCAGCGGCGATTTCCTGCATGCGTGCATTGCCGCTCGGCTGCGCGACCACCCAGCGCGCCGACAACATGCCATAGACAATGGCCAGGACCGCACAACCCAGCGCGAGCATCAATCCGTAGTGTTCCAGCATGACCCCTCCCAAAAGAATGGATGTCGTCCGGTCGGGACGAACGAAGGGCGGTGCGCGACGAGTGGAACGGCGAAGACGGACTCGACGGCCTGACAAGGCCTGCTGCGCGTCGCGATGTTCATGTGGCCGGATTGCAGCCGAGTATGCGCCGCGTACTGCATGCCTGCCAGCACCACGCTTTGGCGCCGCGTTCAGTGATGGCATGACAGCCTGCCGCCACCGTGATCGACCCGATCCAGGAGCCTATGTATGTTGAAATCCGCCTTGATGATGACCGGCCTGCTGCTGAGCGCTCCTGTGTTTGCCGCCGAGCCCGCACCGGAAATGCAGCGTGCCCCTGGCACGGCGCAGGCGATTGGTGCAGCGCACACCTTGCGCCAGATTCCCGAAGCCTGTGCCCGTCTGGAAGGCGTTTTCACCGGCAATGCGGCGCAGCCATACACGTTTTCGGTGACGCGCAGCAGTCCTACCTGTCAGCCGCGCGCCCGCTTCGTCGACTACGCCAAAGCTGCACCCAGCGTGGCCTCCGGTTGGATCTTCAATGATGTGATCCGCGTACCGAGCGCGTCCTGCCCGTCACAGCAGGCGGTTGTGCGGGTATGGCGCAAGCCGGCCGCGGCCAAACCGCAGCTGGATGGACAAGGGCAGTCACGCATCTATCTGGAGGAGGCCAAGCAGCAGGCCGCGGCCGGCAAGATCCCGCAGGTCCCCATGTTTACCGCGCAGCAGACGATGGAAGGCAGGGCCTGCCAGTAAGAGCGGCTAATGCGGCCGCGCATGCCTAGGGTGTGAGTTCGGTCTGCGTGCCCAACTTTGTGGCGCTACATGCATGCATGTAACGCGCGGCGCCGGTGGTGCAGTGGGTCAAGCATCAATGCCTGCTTCCGTGTTGCATAGCATGCATCAGCGACAGGTCAGGTAGTGGCGCGTCGTTCACCAGTGCGCCGCCGTCGTGGTTGCCAGCGAGCCGAAGGCCGATTGGGCTTGATACCGACGCTTTGCTGAGAACAAGTCGTGCCAACGAAGTCGCGTCAGCCACATCGATCGCATCGGCGCATGCGCTGCATCTTCGATGCACGGCGCTAACGTGGCGCAGCGTGGTTTGCCGCCTGCGTGCCATGCGGCGTTCTCGGGCCTTAAAATGGTGTTCAACGCCAACGGCGCTGGCGCTTTTCTTGAGAAGCCTATGAAGGTATTGCGTCACTCCCCGGGACTGCTGGCCGTGTTCGCGTTATGGCACCCGGTGCCCGCGCGTGCAGCAGCCAGCATGGTGGTCGACGATGCTGGCGTGACGCCACGCGGCCAGTGCCAGCTCGAAGCGTGGTGGCGTGCGACGCCCGGCGGTGCATCGGCCACGGCAGTGCCTGCCTGCAACCTCTGGGGCACCGAATTCGCGTTGGGAATGACCGACGTCCGGCACGGATCGGCTGCGCTCGACATCGGCGCAAAACGCATGCTGCGCGATCCGGAGCAACACGCATGGGGGCTGGCGGTGTCAGTGGGCCTGCAACGCGCCTGGCAGGAGCCTCAGCAACGCGCCAGTTACATCGCCGTGCCGCTGACGTGGTCGCTAGGAACGGCAGCGAACACGCGGATTCACGTCAATTTCGGCGCGCTCGTCACGCACGCTGGCCCGGACACCACGACTGCAGGTGTCGGCCTGGAGCACGTGCTCACCCCCGCCTGGACGGTCCTGGCCGAAGCATCGGGAGACGATCGCGACGGTCACGGTGCGCAACTCGGACTGCGCAGACTGGTGGGCAAGGCCTCCAGCATCGATCTCGTAGTTGGACGTGATCACGCGACCGCACCGCGTGGGTGGATCACGGTCGGGATCAATATCGCGATGGCGCCGTAATCTTAAGATCTACAACTCTCACACGAAATGCTGATGATGATGGCGACCTTGCCGGCCTTGATCATCGTGGCCATGGCGCTCTCGCGCGACTGCCCAGTGGCGATGCGGTAGCCCAGGATCATCACCCACAGCGTGGTGACGGTCAATGCGATGGTGCTGACCCAGCGCATGGCTCGCTCCATCAACGCCATACCGAAGTCCTGGATTTCCCGGTTGAAGTAGTCGTTGACCAGCTTGAAGAAAACGAAGTCGCCGAGGTTGGCGTCCGCCAGCGGCTGCAACCGGCTTGTCGCACGCGGCGGACACCGGGCTGCCGTGACAGTCGGCACTGGGGCAGTCATGGGTGCGACCCGCTCGATCATGGCCTTACATTACACGTGCAGGCGATTGCTGGGTCACTTCCGGCTGCGACCGCTGCGTATCGAGTGCTTGCGACTGACGGATGCTCTCCTGCAGGGGAGGCACGCTGTCTGATAGATCCACCTTGACCCGGAAGCCAGGTGTCTGCCCGACGATCCAGACATTGTCTTGATGCGACGTCACGCTTTGCAGCTGATCGGCGCGCAGGATGCCTGCACGCTTGGCCTCGACTGTGGCGTACATCGCCTCTGCCGGCGAAGTGCCTGCGGGGAGCTTGCTGTGGATGGCCTGGTAAAGCGGGTCGTTGGGAACCGATGCGGATGCAGGCTCGCCAAACCGGCCAGGCGGTGCCATCGGTGCAGCAACTTCGCTGCCAGATGTGACTATCGGCATTTTCCAGCCTGGCGCGACATACGTCGGTGCGTGATCGTTTTGTATGCGCTGCTGTACCTCTTGCCAGCGTGCCGCCGCCATCTCTGCACTTCCGGCGCCGGGTGCTAGGGTGCCACGCAAGGCATCGATTCCATCGTCCGCCAGGCCATAATTACCGCGTACACCCAAGGTCACGCTGCCGCGCAACACCTCCACGTCATCACGGTACTTGTCGATCATCGGCGCAAACTTGTGCGCCAACTGTTGCGCCTTGGGGTCTTCCAGGACCGAGCGGTCTGGTTTGCCGTTGGCATCCTCCGGCAGGAAGTTGTGCATGCGGTGCGAGTCGCCCAACTTTTTTGCAACGATAGGATTACGTACGTCCAGCACACTGCGCGTGTTGTCGTAACCAGCCTTTTCCAGTGTAGCAATCTCCTGCTGGGTGGCGTAGAGCTTGACCTGGCCGTAATGCTTGCTGGCAGCACTGACCGCATCGCCAGCCATCACATGATTGATGACATCGGTGCCGCCCTCGGGAATACGGCGGTCCAAGCTAACCGCGCCGTATGCATTGAAGGTCTCGCCCTTGAGACTAAAGTGGTGTGCAGTGACCTGGGCCAGATTGCCGCTGAGGGAATGGCCGGTGACGGCGACGTCGAGCGTTTCGCCGTCCTTGCCGAGTTTCTGTGCATAAACCAACGCATGCTTGGTCAACTCAATTGCTTCGGCGGCCTGGCGATTGTGACGTGCTGCGACCATGCCGCCATCGGTGTAGACACCATCCTGCTTGAGCTCACGCTCAGTCTCGGTGCCGCGATGGGCGACGATGATCTCGTTGGTGTCGATCCGCTGATAGATAATGCCCTGATAGCCTGAAGGACTGTCTACATACTCAAGTCGTTTATAGGTAATGCCACCGATATCGACAGGGCGACTGCTCGCTCCAGTTTCAGGCGGTTCATCGTAGGCATCTTTCGCAAGGGCTGCATATTGTTGGCTCGTCAGGCTCATGGCATTACCTCTTCCGTGATTAGCGTAACTTTAAATATGTTTCCTCGGGCATCATTGTTGAACTGGTCCAGTCTGACTTTTCCGCTGTCTGGGAAGTTGTCAATATCTTCTTTGGGATAACGGCCTTTCCAGAAATAAGTGACTTTAGGAGCTCTGCTATGAATCTCATTTTTGAATAGAGCTGGCTCAAACCTCGTGTCTTCATGCTTTCCGGTTGACCTGCCCCCACCGGCCATACCAGTGATTACTGATAAAGCCCGGGGTTGAAGGGTACTGCGTTGTTGCCGGTTTGTGCTCGGTGGTTGGAGGCAAACTGCGCTGGCGGGATGCGACCACAGCTGCTGTGCGGACGTACCTCGTTGAAGTCACGCCGCCAATCGGCGATGACCTCGCGAGCCTGGATCAGCGACGTGAACCAGTGTTCGTTGAGACATTCGTCGCGGAACTTGCCGTTGAAGCTCTCGATGTAGCCGTTCTGCATGGGTTTGCCGGGTTCGATCAGGATGTGTTCGATGCCACGCTGCTGTGCCCAAGCGATGAAGGCGCGGCTGGTGAACTCCGGGCCGTTGTCCGTGCGCACCGCGCGGGGATAGCCGCGGAAGCAGGCGATCTGCTCCAGCACACGCACCACGTAAGCCCCGCTGATGCCATGGTCCACCGCGATGTCCACGCATTCATGGGTGAAGTCGTCGGCGACGGTCAGGCATTTGATGCGGCGGCCACTGGCCAACTGATCAAAGACGAAGTCCATGCTGATTACCTCGTTGGGATGCCGCGCTGGCCGTAACGGCTGCCGCTGTGCCGCCGGGAACTTGGCCTTCTTGCGCCGGCGCACGCTCAGCTTCGCCTCGCGGTACAGACGGTAGATCTTCTTATGGTTCACCTGCGGAAACTCCGGGCGCAGCAGGTCGTGCAGGCGGCGATAGCCGAAGCGGCGACGCGCCTGCGCCAGTTCCACCAGTCTGGCCGACAGGGTTTGCGTCGCCGGCGTGGGTGTCGGCGCGTGGCGGAAAGCATCGCGGGAGATCCCCGCAAGGCGACAAGCCCGGCGCTCGCTGATCGACGTCAGCTCGCACATGCGCCGGATTGCCTCGCGCTTGCGTTGCGGGGCTAGCGTTTTACCCCGAACCCGACCTTCAGCGCCTCGATGTCCAGGTGCGCCTCGGCCAGCAACCGCTTCAGGCGGTTGTTCTCCTGCTCCAGCTCCTTCAGGCGCTTCGCGTCTTCGGCCTCCATGCCGCCGTACTTGGCCCGCCACTGGTAGAAGCTGGCCGGGCTGAAACCGTGCTGGCGGCACAGCTCAGCCACCGCCATCCCGGCATCCGCCTGCTTGATGAATCCGATGATCTGCTCGGTGGTGAAACGACTCTTCTTCATGTCCGTCCTCGTGGTTGACGGACTTTACAGCTTCACGTGGTACGGCTCAGCGGGGGCAGGTCACGGTCGCCTTGAGCGAAATGCCGACACCATCCAGCTCGAAATTACAGGTGCCTTTCCCGTAATAATCTGCATCGACCATTCCGTCGGCATAAATCTTCGCCACGTATGTTGTGTCGTTGAGTTTTTCGAAAGTGATGGGAATTCCATCTTCTTTCTGCTTTGTCGACATGCCTAATGATCGATCAATTGGCGTGCATGTATCTCGGTTAGTCATTTCATAAAATGCGGTCCCCGACACCCCCTCGAACGGCCCAGGCGCATCTTCGATTGTCATCGTGATCCGGTACGCCTGCGTCGGATGTGGATTCTTGCGGTAAACCGGATCGCCCTCGGCGATAGTCTCGCTGGTGTCGTGTCTTTCAGAATCAGCATTCATGGGGTTGCATCCTGCTAAGAGAACCAGGAAAAAACAGCCAACAATCTTGATGTTCAGATAACCGTTCATGCTGCCATCGTGCGTTGTGCAGCCTGCTGCGCGGCCGTGATGGCAGCGGTCAGTCGTTTGCAGATACGGTTGATGTTCACGTTATGAAGCAACAAGGACATGAGCATCAGCGCGAACACCATCCCGAATTCGGGAATCTGCTTCATTATCTTCATTAATGGTGGGATGCAAGCTGCAATGACGGCGAGAAAAAACATCAGCAGCGTCATAGCGGCTCCGCTGATGATGACCCGCTGCAACTGTTTCAGTTCGCTCGTCTGTTTTCCTTCTGCGTGCAGCCTTCTCCAGACAGTCAGGGCTCGTGCAACAAACCCCACAAGCACTGCGACGATGGCGAAGTGCAGGGCGGCTCCGATAATGGCAGCACACTGTGCAAATTCCATTAGGACACCAAGCGAAGTGCGATAGGCCAAGACGACCAAACTAGCGGTGAGTAAGGTTGTCAGCAAGAGCATGGTCAGCATGTTGCGTACGCCGGCGGTTGACCGGCACCCATCTGCGTCATGCGGGGACAGCACTCTATGCATTACGCAACTCCGGCGCGCTTTACTCAACTAACGGCGAATGTGGTCAGGGGTTCGGGACGCACTATTTAGGATTGCCGGTAGGAAATGCCTTTGACAGATGCGTGCAAACACCTGTGCCGAGACCCCTTTGAAGCAGTATAGTTTGGTGACCGTAAAGGCGCCGGTCGCCGGATTTACTGGCAACTAACAAACTGAGAGAGCGCCAACCATCTTGTAGTACATCAAAACTTTTTAAAAATTTGATCAGAACAATTAGGGATGGTCTGATCAACGGCGTCGGAGGATGAGCCCAACTACATCGGCCAGGCTGACGGCGCTCAGATCCTCGATTTTTTTGCCGTTTCCGGCGCGTTTGCAGGGTGTTGCCTGCGTTACAGGCGCACGCTCCCCATAGCAGGCAATAACTGCTTTCGCTTCATCCACAGGTTTGACAGCGCAAACAGCGTCAGCACCTGCGCGGTGTTCTTCGCCAGGCCGCGATAGCGGACCTTGGTGTAACCGAACTGGCGCTTGATCACCCGGAACGGATGCTCCACCTTCGCACGCACGCTGGCCTTGAAGTGTTCCCAGCGCTGTTCCCGAGCACGCTCCCGCTTGTTGCCGATGGCTTGAAGCACCGAACGCTTGGCAGCAATGAAAAATGCAGCCTCGCAGTCCTGCAGTTCTTCGCGCTTATCCGCACCGGTGTAGCCGCTGTCGCCAAACACGCTGTCTTCTTTGCCATGCAGCAATGCGTGCGTCACCGTGACATCGGCGACGTTGGCGGCTGTGCAATGGACGTGGTGCACCAACCCGGAAAATTCATCCACGCCGATGTGCGCCTTCATCCCGAAATACCACTGATTGCCCTTCTTGGTCTGATGCATCTCAGGGTCGCGCGCATGGTCGGCGTTCTTGGTCGAACTGGGCGCCGCGATCAGCGTCGCATCGACGATCGTGCCCGACCGCAGGCTCTGGCCCTTGCGCGCCAGATGCGCGTTGACCGCTTCCAGCATCCGCGCGGCAAGGCCATGGGTCTCCAGCAGGCGGCGAAAGTTGAGAATCGTGGTCTCGTCCGGAACGTTGTCCAAGCCACCGAGCTGGGCAAAGCGCCGCAAGGTCGGGATCTCGTGCAGTGCTTCTTCCATCGCCGGATCGCTCAACGCATACCACTGCTGCAGCAGATGAATCCGCAACATCGTCGCCAGTGCGTACGGCTGCCGACCTGGCCGCCCCGAGACCGGATAGTGCGGCGCGACCAGCCCGAGCAGTTGCTGCCACGGGACGACCTGCTCCATCTCGGCCAGAAAGATCTCCCGGCGCGTCTGCTTGCGCTTGCCCAGGCCCTCAGCGTCACCGAACGTCAGTTGCATGGATCACCCCTCAACATCAGGCGGGTAGTGTCGCGTATCTGTGGTGCGTTGTTCAGAGGTTCCTTAGAGTAAATTACTCGGCATGAGCTATTATTTGCGACAGTGCATTTCTTCTCTGCATCAGCTTTGGCTTGTTCAAGTGCCGCGCCTCCAACGAATTGTAATTTTCCACCAATGGATTTTCCATCTTTGTAAGGTTCTGCAACAGCTGCGCACTGGTTATAATAGGTAGCCCAGTCATGACACTTTTCGCCACCAGCCTCGACACAACTGGAAATAGCACCTTGCTGTGCTTCACGCTTAGAAAGTTTACCGTAGGCAACTCCTACAGTACCCGAGCCATCAAGTGAAACAGCTCCCCAGGTCTTAATCCATTTTCCAATCGGCCGAGGGGCGGCAGAGCCCTGTTGCTCGTAATAACCGGAGGGAATTGGACCGCAGGAGGTGATATTGCCGTTTGCCTGCGCAGGAATTTGTCCAGGTGGACAGCCCTGCTCGGCCATTGACGGAAGCCCAATGATCAAAAGAAGAAGCAAAAAAAATCGATTAGATGTCATATTCATACAACCTCGTGTATGGCTCAAAACCAAGCAATCTTAGGCATTGCCACTTTCATTTCTTCCGGCATTGCCGCGAGAACCTGGCACAGGAATAGAATCAGAGCTTCCCGGTTGACCGACTGCGCGGGATACTGTTCTGGGTGTGTCGTTCGCAACCTCAGTAGGCCGATCTGTAGACCTAGACGACTGCTGCGGCACATACGACCCGGCCGGCTGCCCCTGCGGTCCTGGGCTCGATGCGGTGGCGCCCCCAAATGCCGAGAAGTGCATGAAGTTGCCCATGTTGCCCTCCCATACGGCCGCAACCATTGTGGGGACGCTGATGATCAGCACGGTCATGAGCAACCCGATACCGCCCTGCTGCAGGGCCTGGGTCGACAGGCCTTCGGCATTGCCGAGCATGATGATTTCTGCCGCCCAGTAGGCCTTGGCCACCTTGGCGGTGAACTCGAGCACCATGGCTGTCACCACCGAGAGCATGGCCATCGAGAACAGTGTGCCGATGATGTAGAACAGCCACTTCTTGAACAGGTCCTTGGTCTGGTCGAAGATCAGCGCCAGGATGAAGATCGGCCCGATCCCGATCAAGAAGGCCATGGTGAACTTGAACAGCAGCAGCATCGCCCCGGCGGCCATCGGCGGGCTGGCGGTGCCGAAGCTGGCCATGAAGATGGCCCGGCTCTTCTTTTCCAGCACTTCGGTGTCATTGGGTTCGATACGGACCGCATCCAGCGCGGTCAGCGCCAACTGTGTATAGGCCAGATTTTCGTCGATGGCATCGGCGGCAGTGCTGCCTTCCTTGCCGGTGAACAGCCCATGGATTTGCTTGTCCAGGTTCTCGGTCAGTGTCTGGTGCAGCATGGCGCCATTGGCCCCGAGTGCCGAGGCAATGCTGATGATGATGGCGACCTTGCCGGCCTTGATCATCGTGGCCATGGCGCTCTCGCGCGACTGCCCGGTGGCGATGCGGTAGCCCAGGATCATCACCCACAGCGTGGTGACCGCCAGTGCGATGGTGCTGACCCAGCGCATGCTGTTGCGCATCAGCTCCAGCCCGAACTTCTGGATCTCGTTGCTGAAGTAATCGTTGACCAGTTTGAAGAAAATGAAGTCACCGAGGCCGATATCGGCCAAGGGCTGCAACCAGCTTGCCGCACGTGGCGCACACCGGGCTGCCGTGGCAGTGGGCATCGGGGTAGTCATCGGTGCGATCCGCTCGATCATGGCCTTACATTACACGTGCGGGCGGTTGCTGAGTCATGTCCGGCTGCGACCGCTGCGTATCCAGTGCCTGCGACTGACGGATACTTTCTTGCAGGGGAGGCACGGTCTCGGACAAATCCACCTTGATCCGGAAGCCGGGTGTCTGTCCGACGATCCAGACACTGTCTTGATGCGATGTCACGCTTTGCAACTGATCGGGACGAACGATGCCTGCACGTTTGGCCTCGACCGTAGCGTGCATGGCCTCGGCCGGCGAAGTGCCTGCAGGGAGTTTGCTGTGGATGGCCTGATAAAGCGGATCGCTGGGAACCGACGCGGATGCAGGCTCGCCAAACCGACCACGCGGCGTTGCCGGTGCATCCACTTCGCTGCCGGATGCGCCCAATGGTATCTTCCAGCCGGGTGGCACGTACTGCTGCTGATGCTCTGCCTCCATGCGCTGCCGCACCTCCTGCCAGCGCGCCGCTGCCATCTCTTTCGTTCCGGCGCCGGGTGCTAGGGTGCCACGCAAGGCATCGATTCCATCGTCCGCCAGGCCATAATTACCGCGTACACCCAAGGCCACGCTGCCGCGCAACACCTCCACGTCATCACGGTACTCGTCGATCATCGGCGCAAACTTGTGCGCCAACTGCTGCGCCTTGGGGTTTTCCAGAACGGAGCGATCCGGCGCGCCGTTGGCATCCACCGGCAGGAAGTTGTGCATGCGGTGCGAGTCGCCCAACTCCTTTGCAACGATAGGATTACGTACGTCCAGAACACCGCGTGTGTTGTCGTAACCGGCCTTTTCCAGCGTAGCAATCTCCTGCGGCGCGGCATAGAGCTTCACTTGGCCGTAGTGCTTGCTCGCAGCACTGACCGCATCGCCTGCCATCACATGATTGATGACATCGACACCGCCCTCGGGAATGCGCCGATCCAGGCTGACTGCGCCATAGGCATTGAAAGTCTCGCCCTTGAGGCCGTAGTGGTGGGCGGTGACCTGGGCCAAGTTGCCGCCGAGGGAATGGCCGGTGACGGTGACGTCGAGTGCTTCGCCGTCCTTGCCTAGTTTTTGTGCATAGACCAACGCATGCTTGGTCAACTCAATGGCTTCGGCGGCCTGGCGATTGTGACGTGCTGCGACCATGCCGCCATCGGTGTAGACACCATCCTGCTTGAGCTCACGCTCAGTCTCGGTGCCGCGATGAGCGACGATGATCTCGTTGGTGTCGATCCGCTGGTAGATGATGCCCTGATAGCCTGAAGGACTGTCTACATACTCAAGGCGCTTGTAAGTAATGCCGCCAATATCTGCAGGGCGACTATCCAGGCCCGTCTCTCGCGGCTCTTTATACGCATCGTCAGAGAGCGCCGCGTACTGTTGGCTCGTAAGGCTCATTAAATCACCTTTTCAGTAGTCAGAGTGACTTTAAAGATGTCATTGCGGGCATTGTCATTGAATTGGTCGATTCTTGATCTGCCGCTATCAGGGAAGTTGTCTATATCCTCTTTTGGGTAGCGTCCTTTCCAAAAGTAAGTAACCTTTGGGGCCGGGCTGTAAATCTCATTTTTAAACAGGGCCGGCTGAAAGCGTGTGTCTTCATGCTTTTCGGTCGCTTTCAGGGAAATTCCAACTCCGTCCAACTCAAAATAACATGCTCCCTTGCCGTAATAATCCGCATCAACCATTCCATCTGCGTAGATCGTCGCCACATAGGTGGTGTCATTGATTTTATTAAAGTGGATGGGGATCCCGTCTTCACTGGATTTATTCCAGACACCTGCAATTGGTTCGATTGGCGTGCATTGCTTGTGGTTGGTCATTTCATAGAATGCTGTCCCCGACACCCACTCAAACGGCCCGGGCGCATCCTCGATGGTCATCGTGATCCGGTATGCCTGCGTCGGACGCGGGTTCTTGCGGTAGACCGGATCGCCGTCAGCAGTAGTGTCGCTAGCGTCGTGTCTTTCAGAAGCAGCATTCATGGGGTTGCATCCTGCTAAGAGAACCAGGAAAAGACAGTCAAAAATCTTGATTTTCAGATAACCGATCATGCTGCCATCGTACGTTGTGCCGCCTGCTGCGCGGCTGTGATGGCATCGGTCAGTAGTCTGCATATGCGATTGATGTTGACGTTATGAAGCAACAATGCCACGAGCATCAGAGCGAAGACCACTCCGAATTCTGGGACCTGCGTCATTATCTTCATCAATGGGGGAACGCAAGCTGCAATGACAGCGAGAAGAAACATCAGTAACGTCATAGTAGTTCCACTGACGATGACTCGCTGCAACTGTTTCAGTTCGCTCGTCTGTTTTCCTTCTGCGTGCAGCTTTCTCCAGACAGCCAGGGCTCGTGCAACAAACCCCACAAGCAGTATGACGATGGCGAAGTGCAGGGCGGCTCCGATGATGGCTGCACACTGTGCAAGTTCCATTAGGCCGCCGATCGAAGTGCGATAGGCCAAGACTACCAAACTAGCGGTGAGTAAGGTTATCAGCAAGAGAATGGTCAGCATGTTGCGTACCCCGGCGGCTGACCGGTACCCACCTGCTTTATGCGGGGGCAGCACTCTATGCATTACTCAGCTCCGACGCGCTTTACTCAACTAACAGCGAACGTTGTCAGGGGTTAGAAATGCGTTCGGGCAGATACGTGTAAACATCTGTGCCGAGACCGTGTTGAAGCGGTATGGGGCGATGACCGTCAATGCCCCGGTCGCCGGATTCACTGGCAACCAGCAATCTGGGACCAGTGGCAGTCCTAATAGACCCATACTTTCCCATGAAAACTTACTTTTTAAAAATCGATATCGATTTTAGAAGGATTTAAAGATCTGTTTAGTGCAGTTTTCGTAGATTATGCTGCATTTGCTGCCACTGTTCTCTTTCTGGCAGTCTGCCAGTACGTCCTTACTTGTATTTTCAGCAGAGGGGCCGCGAGTAAAGGTGATAGTTCCGCTGCCATCAGGCCTGGCAACTGAAATACACTGATTTTCATACGACATAACGACCTTGCATTTTTTTCGGCTTTCTCCCTCGCACTGTTTAACCGCTTCCTTCTCGGCCTGTTTTCTTTTTAAATTGTCTGTCGATACGCCGAGATTCCCGCCTTCATTGTCACTAGCAATCGCCCCCCAGGTTTTTATCCATTTGCCAAGAGGGCGTGGTGAGGAAGCCGGCTGCTCTTGGTTATATCCGGCAGGAATCGGCCCGCACGAAGTAATGCTCCCGTTCGATTGAGCAGGGATTTGTCCTGGGGGACATCCCTGCTCTGCCCTTGCGCAAGCAGAGATAAGGAAAATTGGTAAAGCCAGGAGAGCTAAGTGCTTCATGAATATCTAACCTATACGGCGACATAGTTAATTAGTTTGGATCAAACTTATCAAACATCTTGCGTGCCACCTCGTCCCGCTTGCCCGCGCGAACCGATCGGCTGGGTTACTTGGGTTGTTGGCGCGCCTGTTACCTTGGTTGCTGTTGCCTGCGAAACCTGCTTTTCCGACTCGCCATCCCTATTTGCCGCAATCTGCTGCGGCACATACGACCCAGCCGGCTGCCCCTGCGGTCCTGGGCTCGATGCGGTGGCGCCCCCAAATGCCGAGAAGTGCATGAAGTTGCCCATGTTGCCCTGCCATACGGCCGCAACCATTGTGGGGACGCTGATGATCAGCACCGTCATGAGCAACCCGATACCGCCCTGCTGCAGGGCCTGGGTCGACAGGCCTTCGGCATTGCCGAGCATGATGATTTCTGCCGCCCAGTAGGCCTTGGCCACCTTGGCGGTGAACTCGAGCACCATGGCCGTCACCACCGAGAGCATGGCCATCGAGAACAGTGTGCCGATGATGTAGAACAGCCACTTCTTGAACAGGTCCTTGGTCTGGTCGAAGATCAGCGCCAGGATGAAGATCGGCCCGATCCCGATCAAGAAGGCCATGGTGAACTTGAACAGCAGCAGCATCGCCCCGGCGGCCATCGGCGGGCTGGCGGTGCCGAAGCTGGCCATGAAGATGGCCCGGCTCTTCTTTTCCAGCACTTCGGTGTCATTGGGTTCGATACGGACCGCATCCAGCGCGGTCAGCGCCAACTGTGTATAGGCCAGATTTTCGTCGATGGCATCGGCGGCAGTGCTGCCTTCCTTGCCGGTGAACAGCCCATGGATTTGCTTGTCCAGGTTCTCGGTCAGTGTCTGGTGCAGCATGGCGCCATTGGCCCCGAGTGCCGAGGCAATGCTGATGATGATGGCGACCTTGCCGGCCTTGATCATCGTGGCCATGGCGCTCTCGCGCGACTGCCCGGTGGCGATGCGGTAGCCCAGGATCATCACCCACAGCGTGGTGACCGTCAGTGCGATGGTGCTGACCCAGCGCATGCTGTTGCGCATCAGCTCCAGCCCGAACTTCTGGATCTCGTTGCTGAAGTAATCGTTGACAAGTTTGAAGAAAATGAAGTCACCGAAGCCGATATCGGCCAAGGGCCCCAACCAGCTTGTCCCGCGCGGCGCACACCGGCCTGCAGCAGTGGCAGTCGGTATCGGGGCAGTCATCGGTGCGATCCGCTTGATCATGGCCTTACATTACACGCGTCGGCGACGGCTGGGCCATCTCCTGCGATCGCTGCGTCTCCAAAGCCTGTGACTGGCGCAAACTTTCCTGCACGGGCGGTGCTTCCGCCGCCAGATCGACCTTGGCCCGGAAGCCCGGCGTGTTGCCGACGATCCAGGCGTTGCCGTCTTGCACGGTCACGCTGCGCAGCTGGTTAATGTCGACGATGCCAGCGCGTTTGGCCTCGACGGTGGCATGCATGGCCACGGCATCGGAGGTGCCTTGGGGCAGTTTGCTGTGGATGGAGCGGTACAGCGGATCATTAGACATGGCCGCCGCGCCTGGATCTACGCAGCGCTCGGGGGTATTGCCCAGGGGCAGCTTCCAGCCAGGGGTCACATAGACCGGCGCGTCTTCGCGCTGCATGCGCTGTTGGGTTTCCTTCCAGCGCTCTGCCGCTATCTCGGCCGCGCCGGCACCCGGAGCTAGAGGGCCGCGCAGATGATCGATGCCATCGACCACATCCATGGACTGGAGCCTGCGCGATGCCAGGGTCAGGCCGCCCCGTAGCAGCGCCACATCGTCGCGGTACTTGTCGATCATCGGCGCGTACTGCTGCGCCAGCTGCTGTGATTTGGGGTCTTCCAGCACCGAGCGATCCGGCTTGCCGTCGCCATCGACAGGGAGGAAGTTATGCATCCTATGCGAGTCGCCAAGCGGTTTGGCGACCGCCGGATTGCGGTCATCCAACAGGCTGCGGTCATTGGCGTAACCGGCCTTCTGCAAGGTGGCGACTTCTTGTGGCGTGGCGTAGATCTTGACTTGACCATAATGCTTGCTGGCAGCACTGACCGCATCACCAGCCATCACGTGATTGATCACATCCGAGCCACCTTCGGGAATACGGCGATCCAGGCTAACCGCGCCGTACGCATTGAAGGTCTCGCCTTTAAGGCCATAGTGATGCGCCGTGACCTGTGCCAGATCGCCCCCGAGCGAGTGGCCAGTGACGGTGACCTGAGGAGACTTACCGCCCTTGCCCAATTCGTGGGCATAGTTCAGCGCATAGCGGGTCAACTCAAGTGCCTCGGCAGCTTGGTTGTTGTAGCGTGCCGTGACCATGCCGCCATCGGTGTACAGACCATCTTCTTTGAGCTGCCGCTCAGTCTCTGTGCCACGGTGAGCGACGATGATCTCTTTTGTATCAACTCGCTGATAGACGATGCCTTGATAGCCCGATGGGCTATCTACATATTTGAGCCGCTTATAAAACTCACCGCCAATGTTTGCAGGGTCGCTATTCTCTCCCACCTTTTTCGGCTCGTCGTATACGTCTCTCGAAAGGACTGCATACTGTTGGCTAGTGAGGCTCATGGATTCACCTTAGCAGTAGTCAGGGTCACCTTGAAAATGTTTTTCCGCGCGTCATCATTGAATTGGTCAAGCCTAGCTTCGCCACCGTCAGGAAAATCATCCATACCTGCTTGTGGGTAACGCTCTTTCCAAAAATAGGTAACCTTGGGTGCTGAGCTATAAATCTCGTTCTTGAACAGTGCAGGCTGGAATCGGGTCTCTTCTTTTTTTCCAGTCGCTCTCAATGAGATTCCAACTCCATTGAGTACGAAGGTGCAAAGGCCCTTGCCGTAATAGTCAGCATCGACCATGCCATCGGCATAGATGGTTGCCACATACGTCGTGTCACTGGTTTTGTCGAAATGGATGGGGATTGCATCCTCTTTTTGCTTTGTCGACATTCCCAGCGAACGATCAAAAGGCGTGCACGCATCGCGGTTGGTCATCTCGTAAAACGCTGTGCCGGAGATCCATTCGAACGGCCCAGGCGCGTCTTCAATCGTCATGGCGATGCGATATGCCTGTTCCGGATGCGGGTTCTTCCGATAGACCGGATCGGTGTCGACGTTGTAGGGAGACGAAGGTTCGCTGGGGGCATTCATGGGCTTGCATCCTGCAAGGAAGAAGGGCACGAGGAGGAAAGCGAAACGGCCGAAAATCTTGGGATTCATTGGAGATGCTTTTGCTGCCTGCGCGCATTGCGCAATGAAGATGCGCAGTTTAGCCGCGCATGGAGCGATCCGCGCTACTCTTGACAACGCGCTAGTGCAACAACGCGAATTGTCAGGGTCAGCATAAATTTAGGAGCCAACGTATCAGTTAACACGCCCAGGTGAACCAGCGTTGCCTGGGAAGCTGCACGCCATGGATGCAGTAGAAGCCAATTACTGCCCGGTACCGCACGCTCGGACTTTGGGGGCTGCCACGTGGGTACGCGATAGGGAAGACGCGCGCAAACACCTGGGCGGATACTGCGTTGAAGCGTTGCGGATTGTTCACTGTAAATGTGTCCGTGGCTGGATCAATAGGAAGCCAGCAATCTGTGGACACGCCTAGTTTACAGAAGATGAAGGGTTAGTTATTTTAGCAGGGGATTACCTGGTACTGTCACGACCTGCAATCTGTGCAATCTATGTTGCGGTGATGCCAAAAAACCTAGGAGAGCACGATTTTTCATGGCATTTCCCTGGCTATTAATGCTGTTTTTCAATTGGAACTAGAATTTTTGAAAAATTTGCTTCGAGCAATTTTTGTAGATCACTTTGCATGTCACAGGAAAATCTTTGTTCCGATTTTTACACTCTTCTTTTGCCTTGCTCGATGCCCCATCTATTGATGCATTCCCAGTAAAAATTGTTACGCTACCATCTGGTATCAGGTTTTCAGCCGTTTGCGGCTCGGCTATGGCAGCGCATTGATTGAAATAGGTAAGTTTAATTGCGCAATCTTTGGGGCCCTTTTTCGAGCAACGCGCCAGCGCCTCTGTCTCAGCCTCAGTTTCGGAAAGCATTCCCGTAGGTACTGCGTAGTATGGAACAGGTCCCATCCATCCCATCGCAATTGCTCCCCAAGTTTTTATCCATTTTCCGAGAGGTCGGGCAGGCTGCTGAGTTAAGTTGCCGTCCTGAGGAATGGGTGCACACGCTACGGCGCCTTGTCCGCCAATAGGATACTGCCCTGGGGGGCAATTACCTTCTGCGAAAGAACTCGGCGAAAAAAAGCTTAAGAAGCTTAAAAGGATTAAAGTTACGATTTTCTTATTCATTTATAATTCGTAAATATATTTTTGCTTGTGATAATGATGGCGTAAATGTTGTTAGTTCCATATATTCTGCTACAGAAGACGGCCGTCATTATTCTTTATAGCGTTACCAACGTAACTGGGTGCTACTTGCTGAGAATCAGCGGGGGTGCCTGTAGCTGCCCTAGTAGTGTTTATATTGGAGCTAGCTTTGCTGTCTCCATTCGGCGCATCTTGCCTAGGCATATACGACCCAGCCGGCTGCCCCTGTGGTCCTGGGCTTGCTGCAGCCCCAAACGCCGAGTAGGCCATGAACGTGCCCATATTGCCCTGCCATAGTGCGGCGGCGATGGTGGGTACGGTGACGATGAGCATGGTCATGATCAGGCCGATGCCACCCTGCTGCAGCGCCTGGCTGGAGAGGCCTTCGGCGCTGGCCAGGGGGATGAACTTGACCGCCCAGTAGGCGGCGGCCACCTTGGCAGTGAACTTGAGCACCATGGCCGTCACCACCGACAGCATGGACATCGAGAACAAGGTGCCGATGACGTAGAACAGCCACTTCTTGAACAGGTCCTTGGTCTGGTCGAAGACCAGCGCCAGGATGAAGATCGGCCCGATGCCGATCAAGAAGGCCATGGTGAACTTGAACAGCAACAGCATCGCGCCTGCGGCCATCGGTGGGCTGGCGGTACCGAAGCCTGCCATGAGCATGGCGCGACCTTTTTTCTCCAGCACTTCCGGCTGGGCCGGATCTACGCGCACCGCATCCAGTGTGGCCATTGCGACCTGTGTGTAGGCCAGGTTCTCGTCGATGGCATCGGCGGCGGTGCCCTCATCGCCTGTGAACAGGCGATGGATTTCCTTGTCCAGGTTCTCGGTCATGGTCTGGTGCAGCATGGCGCCGTTGACCCCGAGGGCCGAGGCCAGGCTGATGATGATTGCAACCTTGGCGGCCTTGATCATGGTGGCCATCGCGCTCTCGCGCGACTGCCCGGTGGCGATGCGGTAACCCAAGATCAGCACCCACAGCGTGGTGACCGTCAGCGCGATCGCGCTGACCCACTTCATGGCCCGCTTCATCAGCTCAAGGCCAAATTCCTGGATTTCCCGGTTGAAGTAATCGTTGACCAGCTTGAAGAAAACGAAGTCGCCGAGATTGGCGTCCGCAAGCGGCTGCAGCCAGCTTGCCGCGCCATGAAAAAAAACGTCCATTGCTGTTTGCCTGTGCGTCGTGATCTGGGCTTTGGTTGCCCGCTAATTCATTTGGACAGCGCAATCTTCAATGCTGCTGCTTGCACGACCTGTCCCAGCAAATTGCCCTTGTCGCCTTCAAGCGCGCGCTTGGCCAGCAGGGTCTGGTCATCCTTGAGTCCCGCAATATAGACATCGTAGGCTTTCATCTTGGCTTCCCAATGACTCATTTCCAGCGCATTACGTGCCGTGAAACGCTTTACTTCGTTATCGTTGGCTGCCAATGCGCCTTGTTTAGTACCCACTCTACCGCGCTGGCGCTCAATGGCCTCAAATTCGGTGTTACGTTGCACCAAGCGCTTGAGCATGGTGACCGATTCGTTGTATTGGGAGTTTTGCGCCATGACAATGCGGGCGCAGACCTTCAGCTGCTCCTCCGCCATATTCCCGTTCATCGTGGGTGCGATGGACTTGATCTGCTCGAGAATGCCCGCGATGCCGCTGGCTTGTGCTCCTGGACAGGTAAACTCAAGGCCATAGCCTGGTTCCCGCAAGACGAACTTATCGTCCAAGGGGGGGCGCAGAAAGTTCAAGCTCGTCAAATTGATGAGTTGCTGCTTGTAATGATCCAGCTCCTGCTGGTACTGCTTGATCGTCTCGGTCCAGCGCTTGGCCTGTTCCGCATACTCCGCAATATCCTTTCCCTCTCCCGTCGGGTTAACGATGACCACTTGCGCGTTGGCGGAGCCTGCGCACAGGCCGATGGTTAGCAGCAGGCCGGCGGCAAGGCGGAAAATCGGATGGCGGAGGCGGCGGGAGCGTACGGTCATGGCGAGTCTCGTCGATCTTTTCGGGTAAAGAGGGGTGGCAGGAACAACGACAGCAGAAACAGCAATGAATGCCAGATGCGCGTTCAGCGGCACGGTGCGGCTTTATAAATCATGCGCTTGTCGCGAGTGAGTGAGGCCGTTTGTGCGGACACAGCGTCCCTGGCGGCACTGGCTGACCACCGGGGAAGACTGGAGATGATTGCCTGCTGGGCCATGATCCTTATGCGCGATGAGGCAGGTTTGGTGCGAACTTTGGCACACACTTAACCAAATTTCTACTAATGAGGTAGGGCTGTATTCCCGAGGGAAGTCGCCCAGGCGCGGCCTGGCTTGTTTTGCCAGTTATTGTAAGAAAATCCCTACAGTCGATCGCGGCATTTGCCGGCCTGGCACTCTCCTTGCCAGGCGCGGTTACGGTCAATAGAGAGCGGGCGCGGCAAGGCGCCAGCCGGAACCAGAAGGCATTGCGGTACAGGCATTCCCTGGCCTGGGTAGCCGGAATTGGCTGCATCCCTGCGCAGCTCAAGCCGAGCGCCGGCGCTGTAACAATTGCACAGGCTGGCGGCCGTCCTCCCCCTGTTCAGCCCTCCCAAGCCGGCAATTTCTTCGCCACCGCCACATTCTTCAACGTCACATACTTCGGCAGGCCATCGCTGCCGTAGGCCAGCGGGGCCTCGCCCTTGATCAGTGGGGCGAAGTAGCGGCGGGCGCGTTCGGTGAGGCCGAAGCCGTCCTTGCGCAGGAAGCTAGGTGGCATCTTCTTTTCGTGGTTGGCCACCTTGTGCAGCGGGGCGGGCACGATCTTCCAGCGATAGGGGGCGTCGCTGACGCGCTCGATCACCGGGATCACCGCGTTCATGCCCTTGAGTGCGTACTGCACGGCGGCCTTGCCCACAGCCTGGGCTTGTTCCCAGTCGGTCTTGGAGGCGAGGTGGCGTGCGGAACGCTGTAGGTAATCGGGCAGCGTCCAGTGCACCTTGTAGCCGAGTTCCTGTTTGACCTGTGCTGCGAGGAACGAGGCCACACCGCCCAGTTGCGCGTGGCCGAACGAGTCGGTCGCGCCACCGGCATCGGCGACGAATTTGCCCTGTGCGTCCTGGATGCCCTCGCTGGCCACCACCACGCACCAGCCGACCCGTTCCACCACCTGGCGCACCTTGGCCAGGAACGCGGGCTGATCAAAGGCGCGCTCGGGCAGCAGGATGATCTGCGGCGCGTCGTCCGGGCCTTGGCCGGCCAGGCCTGCGGCGGCGGCCAGCCAGCCGGCGTGGCGGCCCATCGCTTCGTAGATGAAGACCTTGGTGGAGGTGTCGGCCATGGCGGCCACGTCCAGCGCCGCTTCGCGCACCGAGACCGCGGTGTACTTGGCGGCCGAGCCGAAGCCGGGGCAGGTGTCGGTCACCGCCAGGTCGTTGTCGATGGTCTTGGGCACGCCGATGCAGTGCAGCGGGTAGCCGAACGCCTTGGCCAGCTGCGAGACCTTCAGTGCGGTATCGGCCGAGTCGTTGCCGCCGTTGTAGAGGAACCAGCGCACGTCGTGCGCGCGCAGCACCTCCAGCAGGCGCTCGTATTTGGCGCGGTCCTGCTCCAGCGATTTGAGCTTGTAGCGGCAGGAGCCGAACGCGCCGCCGGGGGTCTGCGCCAGCGCGGCGATCGCCGCGGCCGATTCCTTGGAGGTGTCGATCAATTCCTCGCGCAGTGCGCCCAGGATGCCGTTGCGTGCGGCCAGCACCTTGATCTTGCGTGCGCGCGCTTCGCCGATCACCCCGGCAGCGGTGGCGTTGATGACGGCAGTGACACCGCCGGACTGGGCATACAACAGGTTGCCGTTGGTCATAGGGGGACACACTCCTCAGATGGCGACATGGCGCGGGGGACATTGCGGGGACATTCCCCGGATGCGGTAAGCTGCACGACCATACGGTCAGCGCTGGCGAAGGCTTGAGTCTAACGCCGCCCACCGCAACGCGTTTTTATTCGAAAGTGGAGTCCACTGATGCGATTGGTTCTGTTGGGACCGCCCGGTTCGGGCAAGGGCACCCAGGCGGCACGGCTCAAAGACACGTTTCAGATCCCGCACATTTCCACCGGCGACCTGCTGCGTGCCGAAGTGGCCGCCGGTTCACCGCTTGGCCTGAAGGCCAAGGAAGTGATGGCACGTGGCGATCTGGTGTCCGACGAGATCCTGCTCGGCATGCTGGAAGCGCGGTTGGGCCAGGCAGATGTGGCCAACGGCTTCATCCTGGATGGCTACCCGCGCAATGTGGCCCAAGCCAATGCACTGGACAGCTTGCTCAGCAAGATCGGCCAGCCGCTGGATGCGGTGGTGCAGCTGGATGTGGCCAGCGAATTGCTGGTTGAGCGGATCGCTGGGCGCGCCAAGGCCGAGGGCCGCGAAGACGACAATCCGGAATCGGTGCGCAAGCGTCTGCAGGTCTATACCGATTCCACCGCACCGGTGATCGGCTTCTACGAGCAGCGTGGCAAGTTGGCGCGCGTGGATGGCGTCGGTTCGCTGGACGAAGTGCTCGAGCGTATCGGCCAGGCCCTGGGCCGCTGAGCCGTCGGGCCGGGCTGCAGCGCCCGGTCCTTCCTGCCAGTGGAACAGTCGCTGGCGGGGCACGTGGTCGGTACAGAACCGTGCAAAAGAAAAACCCCGGTCGTACATGACGACCGGGGCGGTAATGGCGCCAGTAATGAGCTTGCTCAAAGCCCCACAGCATGAGCTCCCTGGGGATTTGGCCTCTTGGGGAGTAGGACCAAAGGGGTGCTGCGACTGGCGTTCAGCATAGTGACGGATGCAGCTACCCGCGTGTATCGGGAAGTTCCCGACAGCCCGGTAGGGGTTTCCTGACGTTTGGGTGCGGTGCGGATTCGAATATCCCGCAACTCCGGCGATCGGCGACAATGAGGCCATGAGCAAACTCCACATCCTCGGCATTGCCGGGACCTTCATGGGCGGCGTTGCCGCGCTGGCGCGCGAACTGGGTTGGCAGGTGGAAGGCAGTGACCAGGCCATCTACCCGCCGATGTCCACGCAGCTGGAAACCCTGGGCATTCGGCTGGCGCAGGGCTATCTGCCCGCCAACATCTCCGCCGATGCGCAGGACGTGGTCATTGGCAATGCGCTTTCGCGCGGCAATGCGGCGGTGGAAGCGGTGCTCGATGCAGGCCGCCGCTACAGTTCGGGCGCGCAATGGCTGGCTGAGCAGGTGCTGCCCGGGCGCGACACCCTGGCCGTGGCCGGCACGCACGGCAAGACCACCACCACCACCATCCTCAGTTATCTGCTGGAGGCCGCCGGGCGGGCGCCGGGCTTTCTGATTGGTGGCGTGGCCGAGGACTTTGGCGTCTCGGCGCGGCTCGGGCAGGGCCGGGAATTTGTGGTGGAAGCGGACGAGTACGACACCGCGTTCTTCGACAAGCGCAGCAAGTTCGTGCACTACCGCCCGTTGGTGGCGATCCTCAACAATCTTGAGTACGACCACGCCGACATCTTTCCGGACGTGGCCGCGATCCAGCGCCAATTCCATCACCTGGTGCGGACGGTGCCGGCGCGCGGGCGGCTGATCGTCAACGGCGAGGATGCGCGGCTGGCCGAGGTGCTGGCGATGGGCTGCTGGACGCCGGTGGAGCGCTTTGGATTCGATCCGGCGCTGGACTGGAGCGCGCAGCTGTTGGCCGACGATGGCAGCCGCTTCGCCGTGCTGCACCGGGGTGAGGAGATCGGCCAGGTGCAGTGGCCATTGCTGGGGCGCCACAACGTGCTCAACGGGTTGGCGGCGCTGGCCGCGGTGCAGGCGGTGGGCGTGGACCCGGTAACGGTGATGCCCGCGCTGGCGCGCTTTCAGAGTGTGAAGCGGCGGCTGGAAGTTTTGGGGCAGGCGCAGGGCATCACCGTCTATGACGATTTCGCCCATCACCCCACGGCGATCGCCACCACGCTGCAGGGGCTGCGCGCCAAGGTCGGCACTGCGCGCGTGCTGGTGGCGATGGAGCCGCGCAGCAATTCGATGCGCCTGGGTGCGCATGCACAGGCACTGGCACCGTCGTTGCACGATGCCGATGCTGTGGTGTTCCTGCATCGGCCGGAACTGGCCTGGGACGCGGCGCCGATCATTGCGCAGGTGCGGGGTCAGGCGCATGTCGCGCAGGATGTGGATACGTTGTTGCGCATGCTGGGGGAGATCGCGCAGCCGGGCGACCATGTGGTGTTCATGTCCAATGGCGGCTTCGATGGTGCACCGCGCCGCTTCCTGGCAGGCCTGGCATGACCGTGCAGCCCACGATGCCGGCCGAGATCACCTCGTTGCCGCTTTTCCCGCTGCACAGCGTGTTGCTGCCCGGTGCGACGATCGGCTTGCGCGTGTTCGAGCGCCGCTATCTGGATCTGGTGCGCGATTGCGGGCGGACCGGCAGCAGTTTCGGCGTGTGTTTGATCCTGGATGGCAGCGATGTGGGGGCGCCGGCGGTTCCTGCGGCGTACGGCACCGAGGTGCGCATCGAGGATTTCGATGTGGGCAACGATGGCGTGCTGGTCTTGCGCCTGCGTGGTACCCGGCGCTTTCGCGTGCAGCGCTCGCGCGTGCGAGACAACGGCCTGGTGGTGGGGGAGGTGAGTTGGTGTGAGCCGGACAGCGACGACGAGCTGCGCCCCGAGCATGGTCTGCTCGCCACCGTGCTCGAACGCATGCTGGAGCAGGTGGGTGGCGAATTTGCATCCGCTGGCCCCGGCCTGCTCGATCAAGCTGCCTGGGTGGGCTGGCGCCTGGCCGAGCTGCTGCCGTTGAGCGAAGGCCAGCGGTTGTCGTTGTTGCAGGAGGACGACCCGCATCGCCGCCTGGAGCAACTGCTGGCCTGGATGCCATAACCGCTGCGGAGTGTGATGTGTGCGCGTGATTCCTCACCGCACTTGCACCGCTGCAACGGCAGACTCCGCACGCTTGAGTGCGCCAGTGTGCATCCCGCAGGGAATGCGCTTGGCGCGGTTGGTTAACGACCGGGGTGTGCCGTGATCATCGATGTAAAACCGCGTGTGACCGATGTCTTCCTGCAGGTGTGGCGAACGCTGGCGGTGCTGTTCGTGTGGGACGTGCTGGTCACCATCATTTATTACGTGTTGCCGTTCCGCGCGCCGGCGCTGCCGCTGACGATCTTCGGTTCGGCGTTGGCGTTATTCCTGGGGTTTCGCGCCAATTCCACCTACCAACGCTGGTGGGAAGGCCGCGTGCTGTGGGGGCAGATGATCAATGCTTCGCGCAATCTGGTGCGCCTGTGCGTGAGCGTGTTGTCGGCGCCAGACGCCGCAGCGGTGGGGCGCAGCATCGCGCTGTGCCAGGTGGCCTATGTGCACGCGCTGCGCTGTCAGTTGCGGCGGCTGCCGGTGGGCGTGGAGCTGGAGCCACGCCTGGGTGCGGACGAAGTGGCTGCCGTGGTGACGCGCACCAATGTGGCCAACGGATTGCTCGACACCACCGGGCGCGCAGTGGAACAGGCGCGGCGCGATGGCTGGATCGACAGCATCCAGCAGGCCAGTGTGGAACGCATCCTGGTGGACATTGCCAATGCGCAGGGCGGCATGGAACGCTTGAAGAACACGCCGCTGCCGTATCAATACCGGTTCTACCCGAACCTGTTCACCCGCGTGTTCTGCATCCTGTTGCCGATCGGGCTGGTGGAAACCCTGCAATACGCCACGCCGGTGGGCTCCACCGTGGCCGGGCTGATGTTCCTGGCGGTGCTGAAGATCGGCGACGAGCTGGTCGATCCGTTCGCCAACACCATCCACGACCTGCCGTTGGACAGTATGTGCCGCACGGTGGAAATCGATGCGTTGCAAGCCATCGGCGAGCGCGCACCGGAGCCGCTGCAGCCGGTGGATGGAGTGTTGTGGTGAGGCGAGGGCACCGGTCACGTCGCTGCGTACGGTGGTGCGTTGTCTTTGGTGGTGCGGCAAATCGCTGAGCGGATGCGTGGTGTCTGCATGCCGAGCATGCCGCACGCGTGCGGATGCCAACTACACGTGCACTGCCAAATGGCTTCGCGGAGATAGACGCGATCGCTCGGCAGCAAACATTGGGTGTCACCAAGAGCGCGACGCGGATGCTTTAGCCCGGCTCTACTTTCGCTCCGTCGCCGCGCTCAACCTGCGCAGTGCAATGCGCACCTCTTACCAAACTGGTGTGCGAGAAAAATCCACACACAGTGGCTCTACGGTGCAGCCATCAACGTGGCGCGGCTGCTCACCGCCTCCGCCTGCTTCCCACGCGTCAGCCACGCATCAGCGCGGTGACCCATCGCGCTGTGCAGCAGTCTGTTCGGACTGAGCGGCGGTGGCGGGGTGCGCTGCAGAGGGCTCACGCCGCGGGCCGCCGTGCGGTGTTGCGTCGATCAGCATCACCGGCACCTGCGAGCGCCGACGTTGTTCCACCCGATATGGCAGCGGCCCCAGTGCATCGCGCAGGGCGCTCAGTGCCGGGTCCACACCACGCAGCGGGTACCACAGCCCGACCAGGCTGAAATGCCGGCTGTAACGCAGCGTCTGGGTGCTGCCGACCCACAGCGGTTGCGCGTCTGGCAGCAGTCGTGCGGTGGCCGGCCAGAGCCGCAACACATGCACATGGCCGGGTGCGGCCGGGCGCACCATCAGCAGGGCTTCGACCTGCGTATCCAGCGTGGCCGGCAGGATCGGCACTTCATCCGGGCGCCCGCTCACATCCAGCAGATGCAGCGCCTGCTCCCAGCCGGCTTGCGGTTGCGCCCGCCAGCCGCGCGCTTCGAGCTGACGCTGCAGCGGTGCCAGCGGGCCGGCGAGTTGCACATCCAGCGGCCAGCGCTGGTCGTCGTCGAACTCATTACGGCGGGCCGGCAGCAGACGCCACTGGCCGCTCCACCAATCGCTGACCTGCAATTCCATCAACAGCGGCGGTGGTGGTTCGAACTTGGCGAGTTTGGCCACCAGATTGCGCGGCGCGAACGCGATCGCACAGGCCAGGAACACGCCGTAGAACAGCCACGACACCGGCTTGACCCAGAACGCGCGGGTGGCACGGCGGCGATAGGCGATGCCCAGCACCAGCAGCCAGAAAATGCCGAACAACATGCCGCCGACCACGTCACTGAGCCAGTGCGCGCCCAGGTACAACCGCGCGAACCCGATCAGCGACACGATCGCGCCGCTGACCAGGTACGGCCACACGCGCCGCCGCCCGGGCAGCTCACGCGCGATCAGTAGCGCGAAGAAGCCGAACCCGATCGTGGCCATGGTCACCGCCACCGACGGGAAGCCGAAGCCGCTGCTCGCTGCCGGTGGGCGCACCACCTGCACGGTGGCGCCCAGCAGCTGGGTCAAGGCGAGCCCGAACGCCAGCGCGATCACCCAGTGGGTCACGGCCATCCAGCGCCCACGCCAGGCCAGGTAGCCCATCGCCGCGGCGATCGCCGGCAGCAGCACCTGCCAATCGCCCAGCGAGGCCAGCGCCACCATCGGGTAGTCGGCCAGCGGGTTGCGCAGGGCCAGCATCAGATCGTGCACGGCCAGGTCCACGCGCAGCGGCTCGCCGTGTGCCAGCACCACCATCAACAGCACGAACCAGCCCCAGCCCAGCAACAGCAGCATCAGCGCCATCATCGCCAGCGGCACCGACTCGCGGCGGCGCGGGTCGAACACGCTCACCGACCAGTTGCCCAGCACCGGGTGACGGTGCGACCACTCCAGCAGCCGTGCCAGCAGCGCGTCGAGATGGCCGGCCGACCAGCGGTACGAATACAGCACCACCGCCCAGGCCAGGCCGATCACCGCTGCCAGCAGCGCCACCACCACGAACAACCGGCCGGCCACCGCGGCCACCGCGTCATACGCAGTGCCCAACACCCAGCCGGGTACCAGGAACAGCAACGCCCACGAGATGCAGGCCAGCCCACTGGCGATCAGATAGCGTTTGAACGGCATGTGCGACATGCCGGCGATGGCCGGCACGAACGGACGCACCGCCCCCACGTAGCGCGCGATCACGATGCTCTTGAACGCATTGCGCCGGAACAACAATTCGCCGCGCTCCAGCAATTGCGGGTAGCGGCGGAACGGCCAATAGGTGTGCAGTTGGTGGCCCCAGCGATGGCCCACCCAGAAGCTCAGCGCGTCACCGATGAAGGCGCCCAACGTGGCGCAGATCACCGCATAGGGCCCGTTGATCTGGCCAAGCCCGATCAACACGCCAATGGCGAACAACAGCGGCAACGCGGGCACGATGGCGCCCAGCACGATGACCGCATCGCAGAAGGCAATCGCAAAGATCACCACGCCAGCCAAGGTGGGGTGGTGTCCGATCCACTCCAGCGTGGCGTCGATCCATGAGTTCATCCCCGAATTATAGGTGGGCCTGGCGGCGGCTGACTTGCGTGGTCCTCACATCGGCCGGCGCGCTTCACCTGCGGTTGCGACGCTGCGCGTGAAGGCGCGCGTGCTGCGCGCAGGTGCGAGGGCGTCGCTGTGATGCTGCGAGCGCCGCCTACAATGGGGGATGCATCCAGACCCTTCCGGCGAGCTGCCACTCAAGTCCGACACTTTCGGCCGCATCCTGCTGGTGCGCGAGGGCGAGCGCATGTTCGTGCGTCGCGATCTGAGCGCTGCGCCCTGGCTGCTGCGCGGCGTGGCCTGGTGGCTGGCGCGGCGCGAGGCACTGGCCTTGCGGCAACTGGACGGAATGGCGCGCACGCCACGGCTGCTGGGCTGGAACGGCCGCCAACTGGATCGCAGCTATCTGGCCGGCGATGCGATGTACCAACGCCCGCCGCGTGGCGACCTGGCGTATTTCCGCGCCGCCCGCCGCCTGTTGCAGCAACTGCATCGGCGCGGGGTGGCCCACAACGATCTGGCCAAGGAAGCCAATTGGCTGGTGCAGGACGATGGCCGCCCGGCAGTGATCGATTTTCAGCTGGCGGTGCGTGGCCCGCCGCGCGCGCGCTGGATGCGTCTGCTTGCACGCGAGGACCTACGCCACCTGCTCAAGCACAAGCGCATGTACTGCCCGGCGGCCATCACACCGGTGGAGCGCCGCGTGCTCAAGCGCCGCTCCTGGATCCGCGAGCTATGGTTCGCCACCGGCAAGCCGGTCTATCGCTTCGTGACCCGCCGCGTGCTGCACTGGGAAGACAACGAAGGGCAGGGGCCCAAGCCCTGAGGGGCTGGGAATCGAGAGTGGGGAATCGGGAATGGGCATGGCAGAGCGTGGGCTCTGATGATGACTTGCGCACAGGGCCGAGGCGCTAAGCTCTTGCCATTCCCGATTCTCGACTCCCTAATCCCATGACGTTATCCGGCAAAACCCTGTTCATCACCGGTGCTTCGCGCGGGATTGGCCTGGCGATTGCGTTGCGTGCGGCGCGCGATGGCGCGAACGTGGCCATTGCGGCCAAGTCGGCGGTGGCCAATCCCAAGTTGCCGGGCACCATCCACAGTGCGGCGGCGGCGGTCAACGCGGCGGGTGGGCAGGGGCTGGCGCTCAAGTGCGACATCCGCGAAGAAGACCAGGTGCGCGCGGCGGTGGCCGCAACCGTGGACACCTTTGGCGGCATCGACATCCTGGTCAACAACGCCAGCGCGATCTGGTTGCGCGGGACCCTGGACACGCCGATGAAGCGCTTCGACCTGATGCAACAGGTGAACGCGCGCGGCAGCTTCGTCTGCGCGCAGGCGTGTCTGCCGCATCTGTTGCAGGCACCCAACCCGCACATCCTCACGCTGGCGCCGCCGCCGTCGTTGAATCCGGCATGGTGGGGCGCGCATACCGGCTACACGCTGGCCAAGATGGGGATGAGCCTGGTCACCCTGGGGCTGGCCGCCGAGTTCGGGCCGCAGGGCGTGGCCATCAACGCACTATGGCCGCGCACGGTGATTGCCACCGATGCGATCAACATGCTCCCCGGCGTGGACGCGGCCGCCTGCCGCCGGCCCGAGATCATGGCCGATGCCGCGCATGCGGTGCTGACGCGAGAGGCGGCCGGGTTTCATGGTCAGTTCCTGATCGATGACGAAGTGCTGGCACAGGCCGGCATTACCGATCTTTCCGGCTACGCCGTGGACCCGCAGCGTGCGCTGCTACCGGATCTGTTTCTGGAGTGACCACGGCGGGTTCACGGCCGCGTTTGCTATCGTGCGCGGCTGAAATCGTTTTCAACAAGGATGTGTGCCGGTGTGCGTGCGTGGGAAAGGAGCCGTCGTTGAGGTGTCCGTGGGCGTCATGGCTGCGGCGCAGACAGTGCAGCGGCAGGTCCGCCCGATGGTCTCTCCGTTCGGTAGCGCAACGCAGCACCGTTGCGTTTGCGAGCGCACGGTTGTAGCTGACGCAGCCGGTGCATTCTCCGGTAAGGCTGCGGCGCGCCGAGCTGCTGCGCGAGACGTGCGCGCGGACGGGATGCCTCAGTTGACTGCACACATTCACGGCAGATCTCGCCGCGGTCGGCCCATCAAGGACGCTGGCGTTTACCTTTTGGCCGCGTCGGCCCTGACTACCGGTGGACCGGCATGCGCTCGGCAGCCTGGGCCTGCAGCGAATTTTCAGCGCTCCCCTTTCGGCAACCCACCGGTCGGGCGCGCATGGCACTGCCGCACCGGCAATCCACATGCTCGCGCTAAACGCGTGCACGCCATGAAGCATGCACCGCCATCCAATCACGGCTCATCGGTGGGGACGCTACGTCCGCCCACTGCGGCCGTCGCATCGCGCATTCCTACACCAACCCCATGGAGCCCTCATGACCCAGCATTCCCGCCTTGCGCCACTCGCCACGGCAATTGCATTTGCCGCACTGCTCGCCGGTTGCCACAAGGGCGACACCGCCGCCGCTGCCGTGGAAGGCGCCGACAAGATCAATGCCTACATCGCGTGTTTCAACGCGGTGGAGCAGCCACTGCACGAGAGCTACCAGCAATACATTGGCTGGATGAAAGACCCGGAGGCGGGCCCGACTGGCAAGGAATCGCAGATCCGCGGCCCGGGCACGGTGTTGTCGCATCGGGTCGAAGCCTGCGGCGCGCCAATGACCGCCGCGCTGGCGCAGCAGCCGGCCAACGTGCAGCTGGATCCGGCGGCCAAGACCTACCAGCAGCGCTTCACCGCGCTCAACGAGCGCATCGAAGAAGCCGCGCGTTATTACGACCGCGAGGACTATCGGCGTGACGACGCCAAAGGTATGCAATCGCTACACGCACCGCTGATGCAGGCCTATAGCGCGTTCTTCGAGGCTGGCGAGGCCATGGACGCAGCGCTGGAGCGCAACGAAGACCAGCGCCGCAAGCAGCAGCTCGATGCAATTGAAAAGGACGAAGGCCGCAGCGCCGCCTGGTACCACCTGAAGATCATCGGCGAAGGCAAGCAACTGGTGACCACGCTCAATAGCGACACGCCGGACCTGGCCGCCGCGCAAACGCAGCTGACCAGTTACCAGGGCATCCTGGAAGAGGCGCAGAAGGCCAAGATCGGCGACGGCGACCCGATGTGGGGCCATATGGAACGCTCCGCCGACAAGCTGGTCAGCGTGGCGGCGCGCCGCATCGAACGCGTGCGCAACAACGAGCCGTTGAGCCGCAGCGACCAGATGTTGCTGGAGAGCAACAGCTCGCTGCCGCCGGCCGGCACGCGGCAGGCGCTGCTGGCGAGTTACAACGACCTGATCGACATGAGCAACCGCATGACGCGCTAAGTTGGGCGAGGACGCGCCTGATGAAATGGGCGCGTTCTTCTTGTTACAGGCATGTCCACTTTGCCTGACAGCGGCCGTCATGTATGACGGCCTAGCCGCGCTTCCTCACAGGAAGTGGCGCGGCAATTGCGCTGGAGGAACAGCACACGCTGCCGCCAGTACAGCAGGCGCGCGCACGCAGATGTCGCCGCACGCGACGGCACACCTCACCGCGTGCGCGTTTGCCTCAGTGAGTGAACGCAGCAGGGAGTGGCCCGGCACATTGCCGGCAGAACCGTGCGTCGGGCTCGTGGCCTTCCAGCCCGCAGGCCGGGCAGCCGCGCGCATCGTGGTGCTGGGCGTCGTCCTTGCGCCGCAGATTGCTGGCCAGTTCGGCGGTGTAGATGCCGGTCGGCACGGCGATGATGCTGTAGCCGATCAGGATCAGCGCCGAGGTCACGAAGCGGCCGAGCGTGGTCTGCGGAACGAGGTCGCCAAAGCCCACCGTGGCCATGGTGACGATGGCCCAGTACATGCTGGTCGGGATGCTGGTGAAGCCGTGCTGCGGGCCTTCAATCACATACATCGTGGCGCCGGCGATCACGGTGATGGTGAGTACCGTGAACAGGAACACCAGCACCTTGCGCCGGCTGCGCCACAGCGCATCGAGCAACTGGCCGCTTTCTTCCACGTAGCGGGTGAGCTTGAGGATGCGGAACAGCCGCAGGATGCGCAGCACGCGCACCACCAGCAGCGTCTGCGCGCCGGGCACGAAGAACGACAGGTAGCTGGGCAGGATCGAGAGCAGGTCGATCACGCCCCAGATGCTCAGCGCATAGCGCGGCGGGCGCCGTACTACTGCCAGGCGCAGCGCGTATTCGATGGTGAACACCACCGTAAACGCCCACTCCAGCGGCACCAGCCAGTGCGCGGACTGCGCGTGGATGCGCGGCACGCTGTCGATCATGATCACCACCACGCTGGTGAGGATGGTGACCACCAGCAGCAGGTCGAAATTGCGCGACGGGCGGGTGTCGTGGCGGTAGATGATGTCGAACCACTGGCGACGCCAACCGTCGGTGGTGGCGGGATTGAGCTGGGGATCGGAAAGCGGTCGCATGCGTGCATTGTGCCGCAGGCTGGCGAATGCGCGAGAATGCCGGTCTCCCTCCGCTTCCGCGACCCCGCCATCATGAGCACCGCTGCCGATTCGCCCCTGTCCCTCGCGCATTACTACCTGCCGGTGTACCGCCCGCGCCAGGTGGTGCTGGAGCGTGGCCAGGGCAGTCGCGTGTGGGACGACCAGGGCCGCGAATATCTGGATCTGTCCTCCGGCATCGCGGTCAGCGGGCTGGGGCACAACGATCCGGACCTGATGGCCGCGCTCACCGAGCAGGCCGGCAAGCTGTGGCACACCAGCAACGTGTTCTTCAGCGCGCCGCCGCTGAAGCTGGCCGAAGAACTGGTCACTGCCTCGCGCTTTGCGCAGAAGGTGTTCCTGTGCAACTCCGGCACCGAGGCCAACGAGGCGGCGATCAAGCTGGTGCGCAAGTGGGCCAGCAGCCAGGGCCGGCCGGCCGACAAGCGGGTGATCGTCACCTTCCGCGGCAGTTTCCACGGCCGCACGCTGGCCTCGGTCACCGCCACCGCGCAGCCCAAATACCAGGAAGGCTACGAACCGTTGCCGGGCGGATTCCGCTACGTGGATTTCAACGATGTGCCGGCGCTGGAAAGCGCCATGGCCAGCGGCGATGTGGCGGCGGTGATGCTGGAGCCGATCCAGGGCGAGGGCGGGGTGATGCCGGCCGCACCGGGCTTTTTGGCGCGCGTGCGCGCGCTGTGCGACCAGCACGACGCACTGCTGGTGCTGGACGAGATCCAGTGCGGCATGGGCCGCACCGGCAGCCTGTTCGCGCATTGGCAGGAGCAGGTCACCCCGGACATCGTCACCCTGGCCAAGGCGCTGGGTGGCGGCTTCCCGATCGGCGCGATGCTGGCCGGGCCGAAAGTGGCCGAGACCATGCAGTTCGGCGCGCACGGCACCACCTTCGGCGGCAATCCGCTGGCGGCGGCGGTGGCGCGGGTCGCGTTGCGCAAGCTGGCCTCGCCGCAGATTGCCGAGAATGTGGCGCGTCAGTCGGCCGCCTTGCGCGCTGGCCTGGAAGCGCTGAATGCCGAGTTCGGTGTGTTTGCGCAGATCCGTGGACGTGGCCTGATGCTGGGCGCGGTGCTGGCACCGGCGCATGCCGGCCAGGCGGGCGCGATCCTGGACCTGGCGGCCGCGCACGGCCTGCTGTTGCTGCAGGCCGGCCCGGACGTGCTGCGCTTTGTGCCGGCGTTGAATCTCACCGATGCCGAGCTGGCCGACGGGTTGGCACGCCTGCGCCTGGCGATCGCCGCGTACGTTGCGCAGCACTGACAGCACTGACAGCACTGACAGCAGCGACTGCGCGTTCTGCACCATCGTGGCCGGCACCGCGCCGGCCAGCGTGGGGTACTGGCTCGCGTTTTTATCGCGGTGCGAGAGAGTTATCTAGATGCGAGCCCTCAGCAGCAGCTGAGGCGGTGCCTGTTGATTGCACCGCGTCGTATGTGCAATCCGTCATGCATCTGTTCTGGCGGCTGATGTCAAAACCGATGCGGCGCAATGACTGGCCGCTGCCGCTGCGATCGGTTTGCGGCGATCAGCTCTGGTTGCAGTGAGTGGGAAAGCTGCAGCGTGTCTGGGCAAGTTGCGACGCGGCCTAGCAGACACATTCAGAAGCGCTAGGTAGCACGATGACGCAGAGATACACCAACCGCGCCTACGCCAGCCCATACCGCTTCAACACCCGGCGCAGTCCGCGTGCATCACGCACAGTGTCCGCTTCCAGGCCGGCCGCGCGTGCGCCGCGCACGTTGACGAACAAATCATCCACAAACAGCGTGTGTGCAGCGCGTGCGCCCAGCTGCGCGAGTGCGCGTGCATAGACGCGTGCATCGGGCTTGCGGCCGCCCAGGGCACCGCTGCACAGCACCCGGCCGCGCAGCAGCGGGAACAGCGCCGGCACGATCTGCTCGATCGCCTCTGACCATCAGCGGGCCGTTGTTCGTGAGCACGGCGACCGGGGTGTGTGCAGACACGGCAAGCACCTGCGCCAACACCGATGTATCGGCGCGGCAGGCGGCCACGCGTGCCGCCACCCAGGCCGCAGGATCGATGCGCTGGCCTACTGCATCGCTCAAACGGGCCAAGTACGTGGGCGTATCGATGTCGCCGCTGTCGTAGCTGCGCTCCAGCCCCTGCGCGAACAACACGGCGTGCACCTGCGCCGGCGTGCACTTGGCCATCGCAGCCAGCGCCGCCATGCGTTTGGGCCGCGCATAGCTGGCGAGCACGCCATCGAAATCGAGCAATAACAGGGAGGGACGCGGAGCGGGCATGGCCGTGTTCGATGTGCAACGCAGCAGCGTCGTCGATCCGTGCATGCGCTGGCAAGTCATCACCACCGCAGCGCACCTCCCCGCACACGGGTAGGCACATTCCAGCTTCATCTAGTTGAATTCGATAGCAGCCTACCCACCTGCGCCGCCCCTACCCTCCGCGCGCGGCATGCGCTGCGGTAGTGCTGGGTATGGTCGAGCTGTACCGCACAGCGCGGTGTCAACCGGGTTGGGGAGCTCCCGGTCATCCAGCACGTCACACGACTCCAGGGGTGGATTGCATGCGCAAGCGCTTGAAGACCGACCATCTGGCGACCTCGGTCGCCGCCGCTCTCACCACGCTCACCCGCCGCCCTGCCGCGGCCTCCATGGCACTGTTACTGGGTGCTTCCAGCCTGCCAGCGATTGCACAGGAAGCACGCACGCTCGATGCCGTCAGTGTGGTGGGCACCGGCTCCACCCGCACCACCGCGTCCATCTCCGTGGCGGAAATCCAGGCGCAGGTGCCCGGTGTGGCCCCGCAGCAATTGCTGGCCAGCCTGCCGGGCGTGAATGTGCAGACCACCGACCCGTTCGGTCTGTACGAGTTCGGTGATTCGATGACCATCCGCGGGTTTTCTGCCAACCAGATCGGCGTGACCCTGGATGGGATTCCGATCGAAACCTTCGACACCCGCGAAGGCGGGCCGATCACCCGCTATGTGTCCAGCGAAAACCTGCTCGATGTCACCGTATCTGCTGGCTCGGGCGATGTCACCCAGCCCTCTTACCACGCTCTCGGCGGGGCGATCCGCTACACCAGCCTGCCACCGAAGGGCGGCGATACCTGGAGTGGCAACCTCACCCAGACCATTGGCTCGGACGATCTGGTGCGCAGCTTCGTGCGGCTGGATACGCCGCAGTGGTGGGACGGTGGCCCGAGTGCCTACGTCTCGGCCTCGCGCACGCAGGGCGGGGTGTGGGACATGGAGCCGGCCACGCAGAAGAGCGATCACTTCGAAGCCAAGATCCGCCAGGCCTGGGACGCGGGCAGCCTGACGCTGGGCTGGATCTACAACAACCGCAAGGACTACGACGTGCAGTCGTACAACTCCGATGGCTCGGTGTCGTGGGACCTGCACGAACGCATCACCGGCAATCCCGAAGTGGACGCCGAGCACTACAGCGAGTGGCAGAACGGCCGCCGCGATTCCTTGCTCAGCCTGCACGGCGATTTCCTGTTCAACGATGCGATCGGCTTCACCTTCACCGGCTACTACGAGAACAAGCACGGCTATGGCGTTGGCGGAACTCCGCCGAGCACGGCGACGGGCCTGTACAACGACGCCATCGCCGGCACGCCAGGGCGCACCGATATCGCCATCAACGACCCACAGATTGTGGATGCCGCCGGCAACGTGACCCGCGTTGGTGCGATGACCCGGCGCGAGGAAATCATGGGCGGCGACCGCTATGGCGCGACCACCGCGGTGTCGTGGGAAACCGAGCACAACAAACTCGAAGTCGGTGCCTGGTATGAGAACTACGATTTCGATCAGGTGCGCCCGCTGTACAACCTGGACCCGGCCACCGGTGCGTTGCTGAAAAGCGCCTTGCCGATCGTCATCTACTACGACAACCACTTCTCCACCGAAGTGAAGCAGCTCTACATCAAGGACACACTGCGCCTGCTCGATGACCGGCTCACGCTGGAACTCGGCGCCAAGGGGCTGGATGTCAAACGCGACTACAACGGCATCGCTAATCTCGACGATTTCAATGTCGGCGTGCGTCGCGATGTCACCATCAAGAACAGCGACTGGTTCCAGCCGCAGGTGGGTGCCAGTTTCCAGCTGGCCGATGGCGTGCAGGTGTTCGCCAACTATGCGGAGAACTTCAGCTCCGCACCGCGGCTGGCACTGACCTCGGGCGCGTTCAATCCGGATATCGCACCGGAAGAATCCACCAATATCGACATCGGCATTCGCGCCGAATCCAGCCAGTGGAGCGGTTACATCGCCGCCTACAAGATCGATTACGAAAACCGCATCATCGCGTTGACCGACCCGGACCCGTTGGTGGTGGCGCCCACGGTGTATGCCAACGTCGGCGACGTGCAGACCTATGGCGCAGAAGTCTCCGGCATGTGGAAGCCGGCGCCGGGCTGGCGGCTGGGTGCCTCGCTGACCTGGAACAAATCCGAATTCCAGGACAACTATTTCGGACCGGTCAGCGGCAGCCTGGTGCAGGTGGAAGGCAACGAGGTGCCGGATTCGCCGAAGGTGATGTTCAGCGTCAATGGCGGCTGGGAGGGCGAGAACTTCTTCGCCAACCTGGATACCAAATATACCGGCAAGCGCTACGGCGACACGCTCAATACCGATCAGGTGGATGCCACCTTCATTGTCAATGGCAGTGTCGGCTATCAGGGCGGCAGTGACGGGTTTCTGGCCGGCGGCCGGCTGCAACTGTCGGTCTACAACCTGTTCGACAAGGACGACGCGATCGGCGCGGTGTTCCCGAATGAAAGTTCCGGCTCGTATCAGCTGATTGCACCGCGGCAGGTGTTTGCGAGTCTTTCGTACAAATTTTGACGGCGCCAACGCGGCCGGCCGTGTTGCCGGCCGCGTGTGTGAGTGGCGCTGCAGGGTGCGCGCGGTTGCCGCAGGCACAGCGCACGGTAGTTGGTCGGGTCCGGTCCATGACATGCAGGGGTACACGCGTTGATGCAAGGCAAACACACTGGGGCAATGACACGCCGGCAGCTGCTGGCACGGATCGGCATGACCGCGGGCGGCGCGATGATGTATCAGGCGATGAGCAGCCTGGGCATGGCGGCCGAATCCACCTTTACCGGGCCGCTGCAACTCGATGGCGACGCCAAGGGGGCATCGGTGCTGATTCTCGGTGCCGGCCTGGCGGGCATGACGGCGGCGTTCGAATTGCGCAAGGCGGGGTACCGCGTACAGGTGCTGGAATACAACGACCGCCCGGGCGGCCGGAACTGGACACTGCGCGGCGGCGACCGTTACACCGAACTCGGTGGCGCGGCGCAGCACTGCCAGTTCGATGAGGGCCATTACCTCAATCCCGGTCCGTGGCGCATCCCGCATCACCACCGCGCGGTGCTGAGTTACTGCAAGCAGTTCGGCGTGGCGCTGGAGGCATTCAATCAGGTCAACTACAACGCCTTGCTGCACAGCCAGCACGGCTTCGATGGCAAGCCGCAGCGCTTCCGCGCCATCGATGCGGACTACAAGGGCCATGTCTCCGAACTGCTGGCCAAGTGCACCCAGCAACACGCACTGGACAGCCTGGTGAGCACTGAGGATCAGCAGATCCTGCTCGAATCGCTGCGCACCTGGGGCGCGCTCGACAAACGCTTTGGCTACGTCAAGGGCAAGGACAGCAGCGAGCGCCGCGGCTTTGCGCGCTACCCGGGTGGCGGTTTGTCCGGCAAACCGGAGTTTTCCGATCCCTTCAGCGTGCAGGACGTGCTGCGGTCACGGCTGTGGACCACGCTGGCGGCTGGTAACAACTACGAAATGCAGACCACCATGTTCCAGCCGGTGGGCGGCATGGACCAGATCGGCAAGGCGTTTGCCCGCCAGCTCGGCAATGCCATCACCTATAACGCCAAGGTCACCAGGATTGATCAGGACGGCAGCGGCGTGCGCGTGTCCTGGCAGGATGCCGCGCGCGGTGGCGCCGAACAGGTGGCCAGTGCCGACTGGTGCATCTGCACGATCCCCCTCTCGGTCTTGAGCCGCATCCCGGCCACTGCCAGCGATGCGATGACCACGGCGATCGGCAAGGTGCCGTATGCGGCGTCGGTGAAGGTGGGGCTGCAGTTCAAGCGCCGCTTCTGGGAAGAGGACGAGGTGATCTACGGCGGCATCAGCTACACGGATCTGCCGATCACGCTGATCAGCTATCCCAGTACCGGCTATCACAGCCCCGGCAAGGGTGTGTTGCTGGGCGCCTACGTCTGGGGTTTGGACGCCTACCAGTTCACCTCGATGTCCCCGGAGCAGCGTGTGCGCAAGGCGGTCGAATACGGCACGCAATTGCATCCGCAATATCCACGCGAATTCGAAACCGGCATTGCAGTGGGCTGGCATCGTGTGCCGTTTACGCATGGGTGCTTTGGCATGTGGAGCGAGGCCGCGCGCGCCGAGCATTACGCGCCGCTGTGCCAGATCGATGGCCGCCTGGCGCTGGCCGGCGAGCACGTGTCTTACATCCCGGCCTGGCAGGAGGGCGCGATCTTGTCCGCGCACGACGTGGTCGGCCGCCTGCATCGCAAGGTGCTTGCCCAAGGAGCTCGCGCATGACGCTGTTCCCCCGTGTGTTCGCTGCGGCAGCGGTGCTGTGCATCGGTGCATTGCTGCTGCCGCCTGGCCTGCACGATGCACAGGCGCAGAGTTCCGATGCCACCGCGCTGTATCCGCAGAAAGGCTTTGCCACCGCCTCCGGCCAGCATGTCTACCAGGCCGTGTGCCAGGGCTGTCACATGCCCAGCGGCACTGGGGTGCAGGGGGCGGGCGAATATCCGGCGCTGGCCGGCAACCCCAAACTCGCCGCCGCGCCGTACGTCACCATGATGGTGCTCGACGGCCACGCCGGCATGCCGGGTTTCGGTGACATGCTCACCGACCGCCAGGTGGCCGAAGTGGTGAGCTATGTGCGAACTCATTTCGGTAATGACCACGCCGAAGTGGTTACTGTCGACGACGTCAAACTGCTGCGCCACTGACCGTTTCCTCATGCAAGGAGTTGCCATGTTCCGTCCCGCCGTGATTGCCGCCACCGCCGCCGTGCTGTGGTGTGGAAGTGTTGCCGCCGCACAGGCCGCCGAGGTGATCCGCCACAAGATTCCCAATAGCGATTTCCCGATTGCCGCGGCCGTGGAGGTACCGGCCGGCAAGGCCACCGTGTATGTCAGCGGCAAGGTGCCGGCGGTGGTGGATACCACAGCGCCGAAGGGCTCGGCCGCCGCCTACGGCGATACCAATGCGCAGACCATCAGCGTGCTTGCGCAGATCAAGCAGCAGCTGGAATCGCTGGGCCTGGGGATGGGCGATGTGGTGAAGATGCAGGTGTTCCTGGTCGGCGATCCGGCCATGGACGGCAAGATGGATTTCAACGGATTCATGGAGGGCTACCGGCAGTATTTCGGCACCAAGGAGCAACCCAATCTGCCGGCGCGCTCGGCGTTTCAGATCGCCGCGCTGGGCAACCCGTTGTACCGGGTAGAGATCGAAGTGGTTGCCGTGCGTCCTTGAGTTCGTCTTCGTCATCTTGCTGGAGGTTCACCATGCATACCGCTCTGTCGCGCCGCAGGTTCCTGCGTGATTCCGCCCTGTTTGCCGGTGCCGCCGGGGGCGCCCTGCCGCTGCTGGCCAGCGCCGCCGAACGCTCGGCCGCCATCGCGCCTGCCGCAGCGGGCGCAATGGCGCCGGTGATGATCGGCTCCAACGAGTTTCCCGATGGCCCGTGTGCTGCGGCGATCAAGGCAATCACCCAGATTGCGCCGCAGGGTGGGCGATATCTGCGTGAGCTGCAGATGGAACTGATGACCACCCTGGCCGCTGAGCTCAAGCTGCCGGTGAACCACCTGATGGCCTATGCCGGTTCTACCGAGCCGCTGGACTACACGATGCTGGCCTTCACCTCGCCCAGTGCCGCGCTGGTCAGCGCCGACCCCACCTACGAATCCGGCTGGCGCGCTGCGTCCCGCAATGGCGCCAAGCTGGTCAAGGTGCCGTTGCGCAAGGACTTCTCGCACGACGTGCAGGCGATGTGCGCAGCCGATGCCAACGCTGGCGTGATCTACATCTGCAATCCCAATAATCCCACTGGCTCAGTGACCGCACGCAAGGATCTGGACTACGCGCTGGCGCACAAGCCCAAGGACAGCATTTTGGTGGTGGACGAGGCCTACATCCATTTCGCGCAGAGCACCCGCAGCGTGGTGGACATGGTGGCCGCGGGAGAAGACGTGGTGGTACTGCGCACCTTCTCCAAGCTCTACGGCATGGCCGGCATCCGCCTGGGCTATGCGGCAGCACGCCCGGACCTGCTGGCCAAGCTGATGTTCTACAGCGTCAACAGCCTGCCGGTGACCGCGGCCGCGGCGGGCCTGGCCAGCCTGCGCGATGCCACGCTGGTGCCGCAACGGCGCGCACGCACTGCGGCCACCCGCGCCGATGTCATCGACTTCCTCACCAAGCAGGGCTATGCCTGCACCGCTTCGGAAAGCAACTGCTTCATGGTCGATGTAAAACAGCCTGCGGCCGGCTTCAAGGACGCCATGGCCACCTTCGGTGTATTTATCGGCCGCAGCTGGCCGGTGTGGCCCACCTGGTCGCGGATCACGGTGGGCACGCCCGAGGAGATGGCGCGCTTCAAGCAGGCCTTCGTGCAGGTCATGGCCGGCAAACGTGGCCCGTTGCCGCTGCCCGACGCCACCGCAAGCGTACAGACGCCGATGGATGCCTTCTTCCGCTACGCCTAGCGCAGGGCGCCGCGTGCGACAAAAAACATCGGGCAGGGGTTGCCTGCCGCGTGCCTGCTCGCGGTACTCTGACGGCGCCGACGCATGCGCGCCGCGTCAGGCATCCGGCACCGGCATCTACGTGGCCGGGCAGCGCGCAACCCTTTTTGCAGGAGTGTGTCCTTGAAGCTGCTTTCGACCATTGCCGTGCTTGCGCTGGTGTCATTGGCACCATCAGCGTGGGCGAAGACCTGTGCGGTGACCATCACCGGTACCGACCAGATGAAATTCGACCAGAGCGCGATCACGATCGCTCCCGATTGCACCGAAGTCGCCGTGACGCTCAAGCACTCCGGCAAACTTGCCGCCACGGTGATGGGGCACAACTGGGTGCTGACCAAGAGCGACGATTTCCAGGCCGTGGCCAACGCCGGCGTGCGCTCCACCATCGCCGACAGCTACCTGCCCAAGGCCGACCCGCGCGTGATCGCGCACACCAAGGTGATCGGCGCTGGCGAAACCGCCACGGTGACCTTCCCGACCAGCAAGTTGAGCAAGGGTGGCGCGTATACGTTTTTCTGCTCGTTCCCCGGCCACTGGGCCATGATGAAGGGTACGCTGCGCTTCGGGTGATGCAGCGCACGCGCTGCATCGCTCTACGCCTGTCGCGCATCCAGCCACGGCTGTGATGCGCGGCTGAACTCAGAGTGTGGTTGGCCCTGTTGGTGGGTCCATCTCGCGCAACAAGCCGCGCTGCAAGGCCTGCGCCAGTGCACCTTCGCGGCTGCGTGCATCGAGCTTGCGGTACACGTTCTTCAAGTGAAATTTGACGGTGTTTTCCGACAGGTGCAGGCAGCGTGCGATCTGCTTGTTGGAATAGCCGCGCGCCAGTTGCGCAAGCACTTCCAGTTCGCGTTCGCTAAACAGATCGTTGGCCGGATCGTCGTCGCCACTGAGCCTGTCCAGCAAGGCCTGGATGGTGAGCGCGCGGGTGGTGCCGGCCACGGTCTGCGGGTCGTGCTGGCGTAGCGAGCGCAGCATCGCTTTTGCCGGCAGCCCCAGTTCTGCAATGGCTTGCCAGCTGCGGGTCAGCGCAACGTGGTCCAGCGCGCTGTACAGATACGGCAATGCCGCAGCCAGTTCACCACGCTGTTGCAGTACCAGGGCGATGCGTGCGCGGGTGCGTGCCAGGTGGCAGAGGTTGTCGCTGGCAAGGCAGGCCTGTTCGATCTGGCCCAGGATGGTCAGCGCCGCGCTGCTGCGGCCGGCCAGGCGATGCCAGCGCGCTAGCGCGAACCCCATCGCTGCTCGGTCGCGCCAGCGGTGCGGCGAGCGCAGGGTATGCGCCAGCCCGGATTCGCCGCCGGTGCGTGCAATCAGCACATCGATGGCGGCGTTGCCCGGGTGCTCCAGCATCACCATCAAGCGCCAGGCGGCGGCCAGTTCGGACAGGCGCGCGAGCTTGCGCCCGTGTGCAATCTGCTCCACGTGTTCCAGCAAAGCGGCCGCGCTGCGGCCACTGTGATCGCGCAGGCGCTCCAGCCCCAGCGCGGTGTCGTAGCCGGCGGCCAGCACGTCGGTGCTGCCGTCGTGCTGCTCCAGGATGTCCAGCGCCGGATGCAGCAGGTCGGCGGCATCGTCGTGGTGCCCGCGTTCGTAATGCAATTGCGCCAGCAGGCAGTGTGCGGTGGCCTGCAGGACGCGGTCTGGCTGCGGCGCACGCAGGCAGCCGTTGAGTGCGTGCTGATAGCACGCCTCGGCATCGCCCAGCCGGCCGCGATAGAAAAAACTCTGCCCCAGCACCAGCAGTGCATGACCGGTGCCGAGCTCGCTGCCGCCGCGTCCCATGGCCTCGCGCCCGCCATGCGCATAGCGCTCGGCCAGCGCGAAGCCACCTTGCGCGAGTGCGGTGGCGGCGCAGATGCACAGCAGCATGCCGCGGCCAAGATGGTCGTCTTCGTCCAGCGCGGCCGCCTGGCCCGCGATCTGGGTCAGGCCATGCGGGTTGCCGCAGATTTCATCCAGCCGCTCGCGCAGTGCTGCCACCACCACGGTGTAGTCGCGTTGCAACGGCTCGCGCAGCGCGGCGGGAAAATCGCGAAAGCGCTCCAGCAGCAGACGGGCATGACTGAACTCGCCCAGCTTCATGTGCAGATGCGCCTGGGTGAGATTCAACGCAGGCGTGTCGCGGATGGTGCGGTGGTCGAAGTGGCGCAGCAGCGCGCGCACCTGATGGGTGCCATGGGTGAGCAGCAACTGCCAGGTGCCGGCGCGTGCCACGTAGCTGGCGGCCAGGTCGCCGCATTCGCCGCGCGAGGCGTGACGGACCGCGTCGGACAGGTACTGGTGTTCGCCGAACCAGCGCGCGGCACGCTGGTGAATCTGCAGCGCGCCGGCGGGATGTTCGCGATCGAGCAACTGCTGCAGGAAATCTGCGAACAACGGGTGGTAACGGAACCATTCGCGCTCGCCATCCAGCGGGATCAGCAAGCCATGGAAATGTTCCAGCCCGGCCAACAGCCGGCCACTGTCGTCGCGCTGGCGTACCGCATCGGCCAGCGCCGCGTTGACCCGCTCCAGCGGGCTGGTGCGCAGCAACAGGTCGCGCGTGTCCGCATCCAGGTCGTTGACCACCTGTTCGGCCAGATACGCAGCAATCTGTGCGTTGCGCCCGGAAAACCGCGTGGCCACTTCCTGCTGGCGTTGTGCGCCGCCTTCCAGCCACAGCCGGGCCAGATGCAGGGCGACCGGCCAGCCTTCGGTATAGCGGCGTAGTTCGTCCACCACCGGGGCCGCCACCTGCGCACCCAGCAGCGCCTGTGCTTCGTCCTCGTCCAGCGCCAGTTCGCCGCTGCCGACGCGCGTGAGCTGGGCCTGCAATTCCAGCCGCGCCAGTGGCAGGCCAGGGACGCGGCGGGTGGACAACAGCAGGTGCAGGCGGCCACCAGCGTGTTCGATCAGCCGCAACACCAGCTCGTCGATCGCGCTGCCGCCGGGGCGGTCGTAGTCGTCCAGGATCACGCTGATGCGGCGCGGTGCCGCGCGCAGGGCGCGGATCAGCGCATTGAGTGCGTCGCGCGGATCGTGGTCGCGGCCGTGCAGGGCTGGCGCGCACAGGGCAGGGTCCGCACCGGCGCCTTGCAGGGCAAGCGCGAGATGGCCGAGAAAGCGCGCGGGCTCGGCGTCTTCTTCATCCAGCGACAGCCATGCCACGGCGACCGGCTCGCGCGCCAGCAGCTGCGCATGCCACTGCGTCAGCAGCGTGCTCTTGCCGAAGCCGGGCGGTGCCAGCAGCAGGGTCAGCGGCCGCGCCTGCGCCTGATCCAGCACGGCCAGCAGGCCGCCACGCACAACCGCGCCGACACGCGGCAACGGCGGCTCCAGCTTGCTGGCGAGCAGCCAATCGGGAAGGGGGAGGTCGCGCGACGGTGACGGGCGCGGGGTGAGCAACGCAACAGGCTTGAGCATGAGGCGAGGGCGGCCGTGGCAAAGCGTTGGCCGCGTGCCAACCGACACGCCGCGCAACACGATGAAGCAGCGGCGACGGCGCCGGAATCACCGCGAACGGTGAGATCGGCTGCACTGCGCTGCTTCGTGGGTCCCCACCCATGCCCATCCCTTGGCACCTGTCAGCAAGGTATGACAGCCACAAGACAAAAGCAAAGGTGGGACCAGGTCACAGCCGCGCGCATGAGCTCAGCGCATGACGTCGGCAAAGGCTTCGCGTGCGGCGGCCAGGGTGGCCTCGATGACGGCCTCGTCGTGGGCGCTGGATACGAAGCCCGCCTCGTAGGCCGATGGCGCCAGGTACACGCCCTGCTGCAGCATCGCGTGGAAGAAGCGGTTGAAGGTGGTTACGTCGCAGGCGGTGGCCTGGGCGTAGTTCTCCACGATCTGGTCGGTGAAGAACAGCCCGAACATGCCGCCCACCTGGTTGGTGGTCACCGCTACCCCGGCGGCGCGGGCGGCGTCTTCCAGGCCTTCGCACAGCAGGCTGGTGGTCTCGCTGAGGCGGGCGTGGAAGCCCGGTTCCTGCACCAGTTGCAGCATCGCCAGGCCCGCGGCCATTGCCACCGGGTTGCCAGACAAAGTGCCGGCCTGGTAGATCGGGCCGGCCGGGGAGATCTGTTCCATCAGGTCGCGGCCGCCGCCGTAGGCGCCCACCGGCATGCCGCCGCCGATGATCTTGCCGAAGGTGGTCAGGTCCGGGGTCACGCCGTAGTGCGCCTGCGCGCCGCCCAGCGCCACGCGGAAGCCGGTCATCACTTCGTCGAAGATCAGCAGCGCGCCGTGGCGGGTGCACAGCGTGCGCAGGTGCTGCAGATAGCCGGCCTGCGGCGGAATGCAGTTGGCATTGCCGACCACCGGCTCGATGATCACCGCCGCCACTTCGGCGCCGATCTCGTCGAACAACGCGGTGGCGCCTTCGAAATCATTGAAGCTGAGCGTGGCGGTGAGCTCGCTCAGGCCTGCCGGCACGCCTGGCGAGGTGGGCACACCCAGGGTCAGCATGCCGCTGCCGGCCTTGACCAGGAACGAGTCGCCGTGGCCGTGGTAGCAGCCCTCGAACTTGACGATGCGGTTGCGCCCGGTGGCGCCGCGTGCCAGGCGGATCGCCGACAGCGTGGCTTCGGTGCCGGAATTGACCATCCGCACCATTTCGCAGGATGGCACCAGCCGGGTGATGGTTTCGGCCATGGTCACCTCGGCCTCGCAGGGCGCGCCGAACGACAGGCCATCGCGGATGGCGCGTTCCACCGCTTCGCGCACGGCCGGGTGGTTGTGGCCGGCAATCATCGGCCCCCACGAACCCACGTAGTCGATATAGCGGTTGCCATCCACGTCGAACAGGTACGCGCCGTCGGCACGCGCGACGAAGAACGGCTCGCCGCCCACCGACTTGAACGCACGCACCGGCGAGTTGACGCCGCCGGGCATCAGGTTCTGCGCCTGGGAAAACAGGGCGTGGGAGCGGGAGTGGTTCATGAGCGCAGATCCTTGAGTGGTGCCGGTGGGGGCGTCGGCACCCGGAGCGGGGCGACGCGCCGGCCATTGTCAGGCTTCGGCCGCCCGCCGCCTACCCACCAAGGCCATCCCTACCCGTTGCGGCCAAATTTCCGGGCAGGTGCGCTGCCTATTATCGAATGCGACAGCGGCCGCGACGTTTGGGCATGAGCTGATGGCGGCAGGTCATTGGCGAGCGGTCCACGTCTTCACACAGTGTTTCTGGCAACGCCGCGTCCGGCGTTGCCACGTGGTCGCCTTGCGACCGTTTCAGACCCCGGGGAGAGAGCATGAACCGTAGTATCCAGAGACGTGCCTTGGCAGTGGCACTGCTCGTTGCACTGGGCGCCGCGCAAGCGCAGTCCACCACCGGCAGCATCGTCGGCAGTGTCGGCGAAGGTGTCGGCACCACCGTACTGGTCGAAAACAACAGCGGCTTCAGCCGCGAAGTGCCGGTAGACGCGCGCGGCCGCTACGCCGCCGGCAACCTGCCGCTGGGCACCTACAAGGTCACCGTCAAGCGCGATGGCGCGGTGGTGGAAACGCGCGAGAACGTGGGCATCACGGTGGGCGCCAATACCGATGTGTCGTTTGCTGCCGCGGGGAGCGGCGTGCAGACGCTGGATAGCGTCACCGTCAACGCCGCCAGCCTGGCCACCATCGACGTCAGCAGCGTGGACACCCGCACCGTGGTCACTTCCGAACAGCTGGCGCAGCTGCCGCTGGGGCGCACCGCCGAAGCGATCGCGCTGCTGGCGCCGGGTGTGGTGGTCAACAGCGGCGGCTTCGACAACGGCCCGCTCGGCGGCTCGCTGCCCAGCTTCGGTGGCTCGGCCGCCAGCGAGAACGCCTATTACCTCAACGGCTTCAACACCACCGCCATCAGCAACAACCTGGGCGGCCTGACCCTGCCTTACGGCGCCATCGACCAGCAGGAAATCTTCACCGGCGGCTACGGCGCGCAGTTCGGCCGCTCCAACGGCGGCGTGATCAACCAGATCGGCAAGCGCGGCACCAACGAGTGGAAGTTCGGCGCCGCGGTGATCTGGGAACCCAACGGCCTGCGCACCAACCAGCGCGACATCTATTGGCGCCCGGATGCACAGGCCGGCACCGTCAACAATGCCGCATACCGTTATGCGCGTGCAGCCAACGGCCTGTACCAGCCCTCCAGCGAAGCCGAAGCCAACCAGACCACCTACAGCGCCTATGTCGGTGGCCCGATCATCCAGGACAAGCTGTTCTTCTTCCTGGCCGCCGAGCAGGTGGATTCCGACGGCACCCGCACCGCGACCAACCGCGACTCGGACAACGGCCGCACCGGCGGCCTGACCGACTACGACTACAAGCAGAAGCGCTGGTACGCCAAGGTGGACTGGAACATCACCGACAACCACCTGATCGAGGTGACCGGTGCCAGCGACGAAGCCGAAACCAACGGCGCCATCTATCGGTACGACTATCTGGCGCGCGAACGCGGCAGCTACTTCACCAACGAATCCACCTGGAAGACCGGTCCGACGCTGTTCACCGGCAAGTACACCGGCTATATCGGCGACAACCTCACCGTGACCGCGCTGTACGGCAAGATGCGCACGCCCGATGAGCTGACCGCTTTCAACTACGACCCGGCCGGCGGCCCGGTGATCAATAGCGCCGCGCTGCAGAATCCGGCCTACACCGGTGGCACGCCGCGCATCGGCAACCAGCTGGTGACCTCGGTCAGCTCGCCCGACCGCGAGGACAAAAAAGACAACCAACGCCTGAATCTGGAATGGCGCGTGGGCCACCACACGCTCAACTTCGGTATCGACAACCAAAAATCCGAAGGCATCGACGTCGGCTCGGTACTGTCCGGCCCCGGCTACGCGTGGACTTATGGGCAGACCAACGATCCGAACGGCCTGGCGACTGGCGGCCTGGTCAGCCAATCGGCAACGAAGCCGGCGGCATCGGCGCGCCCAGCCCCGGCCTGGTGGATCCGGTCAACGGTTCCAGTGGCTATTACGTGGTACGCAACATCAACACCAGCCTGTATTCGTACGAGGCCAAGCAGCGCGCCTACTACATCGAAGACAAGTGGCAGGTCACCGACAACCTGTTGCTGAGCCTGGGCCTGCGCAAGGACGAGTTCACCAACTACACCCCGTTCGGCGACCCCTATATCGAAGTCGACAACGCCTGGGCGCCGCGGCTGGGTTTCAGCTGGGACGTCAACGGCGATTCCAGCCTGAAGGTGTTCGGCAACATCGGCCGTTACTACCTGGGTCTGCCGTTGTCGGCGGTGAGCCTGTTCACGCCGGCCACCACCACCGACACCTACTACACCTACAGCGGCATCAACGCCGATGGCACGCCGGTGCTGGCGCAGCAACTGGGGTCGGCGGTCTCGGCCAATTCGCGTTTCGGCCGCATCGCCGATGTGCGCACCGCCGTGGTCAAGGACATCGAGGGCGAAAACCAGGACGAAATCATCCTGGGCCTGACCAAGCAGCTGGACAGTGGTTGGGTGTTCGGCGTGCGCGGCACGCACCGCCACCTCAATGCCGGCATCGACGACCAGAACTACGACGTCTCCAACACCGCGCTGATCGACGCCGCCGCCGCACAGGGCGTGACCATCGATTTCTCGCAGGTGGCCGGCGCCTCGCTGATCAACCCGGGCCAGACCAACAAGTGGGGCGTGATCGGCACCGATGGCCAGTTCCATGAAATCTCGGTCAGCCGCGAAGCAGCCGGGTTCCCGAAGTTCAAGCGCAACTATTCGGCCGTGGAGTTCAACCTGGAGCGCCCGTTCGACGGCAAGTGGTACGCCAAGGTCAACTACGTGTGGTCGCATAGCTACGGCACCACCGAAGGCCAGGTGCGTTCGGACCTGTGGCGCACCGGCGGCGCGTTGGGCAGCTACCAGGGCCAGGCCTCGGTCTCGACCACGCAGAGCTGGGACCACGCAGCGCTGATGGAGCACTTCAATGGCGATCAATCCAACGATCACCGCCACCAGTTGAAGCTGTTCGGCTTCTATCAGTTCACTCCGCAATGGGGCGCGTCGGCTAACTTCAGCCTGATCTCGGGCGCACCGCACAACTGCCTGGGCAATTACTACGGCACCGAATACAGCGGTCGCGATCCGGCCGGTTACGGCGGCAGCGCGATCACCGGTGGGCCGTACCACTACTGCTACAACCCGGAAACAGGCACCGGCAGTGCATCGCCGCCGGGCTCGCAGGGCCGCCTGGGCTGGATCGCCCAGCTCGACATGGGCGTGACTTACAAGCCGGCCTTCGCCGACGGCAAGCTGGCGCTGCGCTTCGATGTGTTCAACATCACCAACGAGCAGACCGCGACCAACATCTACCCGTTCTCGCAGTTGCCCGACAACACCACCAATCCCCTGTGGGACCAGGTCGTCGCCTACCAGGCGCCGCGCTCGGGCCGGGTGACGCTGAGCTACGACTTCTAATTGCGTTAGGCGACGGAGGCAAAACCAGCAGCGACGCGTAATGGCACGCGTCGCTGCTTTTTTTTGCGGTATGGGCTCTGACCAGCGTCAATCGTCTGAATAAGACACGCGACGCGCGTGAATTTTTTACCGGGTCATGACCAAAGTTCTGGGTCGGCGAGGCAGCGCGTCCTCGGCCCACTGCGCTATTGCCTGCATCTATCCGACGCGACGACTCGATCATTCGGTTGTCTCGAGTGGGGTGGATGATGCGGATAGATCACTTGCAGAGCGGTTGATCTGCGGTTTGGCTGCAGGGCCCTTGCCCGCCTACCATCGCGGGACACGGCGCAAGTACGTCCATGTAGCCTCTTACGCGGCATCCATGCCGCGTAAGGTCCCGCGACGGTAGGCGGGGCAAGGACCAGTCGAGATGGACGGTATGCATGGTTGCAAGCAGGGCATGACGCGCTTTTAATTCGTTAGCTAGCGTGTGCTGCGAACCATGCCAGCAAGCCTGCGCAACTTACGCAACTTGCGAGGCAGCCAGCTTTTGATCCGGCTACCGACCAACGTCCTGGTGCGGTGTCCTTGCCGATTGCGGGACTGTGTGGCGGCATGGATGCCGCTACGTAGCCTCCATGGACGGATTTACGGCGTGTCCCGCCAGCGGCGAGGGCACCGCGCACGCGACGCATCTGGCGTTTCAAGCCAAGCACTGCGGCGAAAGAGATCTTGCTGTCTTGAAACAGATGACACCGCTGAGATAAAAATCTCAGCGCTTCACACTCGTTGCGCTACTGCGTAAATCCTGCGCGATACGCCTGCACTGCGGCGACCGGGTCCGCCGCCGCATACACGCCGCTGACCACCGCAATCAAGTCGGCGCCCGCGGTCACCAGCTCGGGCACCTGCGAAGGCGTGATGCCGCCGATCGCCACACGTGGCAGTCCCAACGCAGCGGCCTCGTGCAGCAATGCAGGCGTGGCACGGCGCGTGGTCACCTTGGTGGCGGTGGGGAAGAACGCCCCAAAGGCCACATAGTTCGCACCGGCCGCCGCCGCTGCGCGCGCGCGTTCGATCTCGTCGTAGCACGACACCCCAATGATGGCCGAGGCACCCAGCAACGCGCGCGCTGCCGCCACCTCGCCATCGTCTTCACCCAGGTGCACACCGTCCGCGCCCACCTGCTGCGCAAGCGCCGCGTCGTCGTTGATGATCAATGGCACGCCATGCGCGGTGCATGCCGCGCGCAGTGCGGTGGCCTGGGCCAGGCGCAGTGCTGCATCGGCCTGCTTGTTGCGGTATTGCAACCAGGTGATGTGCGGCAGCAGCGGCAACGTGCACGCAAGCAACTGCGCGGTGTCGCGGGTGTCGGGGGTAATCAGGTAGACGCCGCGGGCGTTTTGGAGGGTCGGCATGGCAGCGCTTCCGAAAGCGGTGGGTGGGATGGGACAATGCAGCCCCACCGTTGCGTGACCGCGATTATCCGATGAGCGAGACATCCACGACCACCTACCGCACCTGGATGTGCGTCGTCTGCGGGTTTCTCTACCACGAGGCCGACGGCATTCCCGAAGAAGGCATCGCACCGGGCACCCGCTGGGAAGACGTGCCCGACAGCTGGACCTGCCCGGACTGCGGCGTGACCAAGGACGATTTCGAAATGGTGGAGATCGACTGAGCCTGCATGCGCAGCGCCGCAAGGCGTCTGCGCAACCGGCCTGATGCTGCCTGCGGTGCCCTGCAGCGCTGAGCAGTGCGTAGTGCGCAGTGAGTACCTAGTGCGCGCGTGAGCGCTGGCTGTTCAATTCAACCAGGTGCTCATGCAGGCTTGCGGCGTCCTGCGCGCTGGGGTGCAGCTGCAGGTAACGCGCCAGGTCGTGGCGGGCGCCGCTGCGGTGCCCGAGGTGCAGATACGCCATGCCGCGATCGCGCAGCGCTTCGGGCTGGTCCGGCACCAGCTTGAGAATGCGGTCGGCGCTGCGGGCGGCGCGGTCCCAATGCTCGGCATCGGCGTAGACGCCATACAGGTTGCGCAGGATGCGGATCAGGATCGCCCGGTGCGGCGCCGGGTCCAGGATCTGCGCCAATGCGCGGTCGTCGGGGATTTCCCCGCCCAGATGCGGGCGCGCGCGTTCACGCAGCTCGTCCACGCCCAGCGGGCGGCCGCCGTTGAACGGATCCATCACCAGCACCCCGTCGTCTACCGGCAGGCGTACCAGGAAGTGCCCTGGGAACGACACCCCGGCCAACGGAATGCCCAGCCGGCGCGCGACTTCGATCTGCACCATCGCCAGCGAAATCGGGTTGCCCAGCCGGCGCTCGAACACTTCGTTGAGGTAGCTGTTGCGCGGGTCGTAGTACTCGTCGTGGTTACCCGAGTAGCCCAGCTCGTCGAACAGGTAGCGGTTCACCGCGGCCATCTTCAGCGGCCACAGATCGATTGCGTCGACCTCGCGTCGCAAGTGCTCCACATGGCTTTGCACGAGCGTGTCATACAGCTCGGCGTCCAGCTGCGGATACTCGTCGCGCGCGATCAGTAGCGCGGTGGACATCAGCGGCACCGCGTCGTCGTCCAGGCTGGCGAGCGCGGTCCAATGGGGAAGTGGGAGCATGTCGACCATGACGACAAGAGTGTCGGCAAGCGGCGCGGGGTTCAAGTCCGGCACTTCCTGACAGGAGACACCGCATCGCTGTGAATCACTTCAGCTTGGGAATATCCGGGCTGAAAGTAAGCTCGGCCCCGTCACGCAGGTCGAGCTTGGCGGCCTGGCCGGCGTTGAGCTCGAGCACGTAGCGCGCCGGTTGCTTGCTGGGGTAGGGCGGGCAGGCATCGCCGGCCGAGCACGGCGGCACGTCGCGCTGTTGCGACACCAGCCGGCGCTGGTTGTCGAAATACAGGATGTCCAGCGCGATCTTGGTGTTCTTCATCCAGTACGCCTGCGGCGTCTGGCTGTCGTGGATGAACAGCATGCCGTGGTCTTCCGGCATGGCATCGCGAAACATCAGCCCCTGCGCCCGGTCGGCATCGTTTTGCGCCAGCTCCACGCTGTAGCGGGTGCCGGCCAGCTCCACCCAGGAACTGCCGGCACTGGCGCAACCGCTGAGCGCCAACAACAGGGCCAGGCCAAACAGATGGAAAACACGCATGGGCGATGCACCGCTGGAGGGGGGAGCGCGCACCTTCTGCCAAGCGCCAGCGTGCGTCAAGCCGGTTCGGCCATCGCACGGCTGTGGCCGCAGCCTGTGGTGTGCCCAGGCTGCGGCCGCATGCGGGCGTGCTTACAGCACGCGCGGTGTCTCGCCGCCGACGATCACCACGTCGGCCGGGCGGCGCGCGAACAGACCCACGCAGACCACGCCGGGAATCTGATTCAAGTTACGCTCCAGCGCCACCGGGTCGGTGATGTGCAGGTTGTGCACATCCAGCACCACGTTGCCGTTGTCGGTGACCACGCCGTCACGCCAGACCGGCTGCCCGCCCGTGAGCGCCAGGATCTGCCGGGCCACCAGGCTGCGCGCCATCGGGATCACCTCCACCGGCAGCGGGAAGTTGCCCAGCACCGGCACCTGCTTGCTCGGGTCGACGATGCAGATGAAGCGCTCGCTCGCTTCGGCAATGATCTTCTCGCGCGTGAGCGCCGCGCCGCCGCCCTTGATCAGGCAGCGGTTCGGGTCGCACTCGTCGGCGCCATCCACATACAGCGACAGCGTGCCGGTGTGGTTGAGGTCCAGCACCTCGATGCCGTGCTGGCGCAGCCGCGCGGTGCTCTGTTCCGAGCTGGACACCGCACCCTTGATGCGATGGCCGATGCGGCCGAGTGCGTCGATGAAATACGCCACCGTCGAGCCGGTGCCGACCCCGACGATCATGCCGTCTTCCACGTAATCGATCGCCTTCTCGGCGGCCAGGCGTTTTGCTTCGGACATGGGTAAGAGCTCGGGATTAGGGAATCGGGATTGGGGAATCGCAAGAGCGGCTGGGCTGAGCCGGGATTTGCAAATCTCAAATCCCGAATCTCTACTCCCGGCTACTCCATCGCCAGCAGCAACTTCCACTGTGCGGCGGTCACCGGCAGGATGGAGAGGCGATTGCCGCGTGCGATCAGCGGGAAGCCCTCGCCCAGGGCATCGGCGTGCTGCTTGATCTCGTCCAGCGCGATGGTGCGTTTGAGTTTGCGCTCGAACGCCACGTCCACCAGCATCCAGCGCGGGTCTTCGCGCTTGGCTTTGGGGTCGTGATAGTCGGATGTCCGATCGAACTGGGTCTCGTCCGGGTAGGCGGTGCTGGCCACCTTGGCGATGCCGACAATGCCCGGCACCTTGCAATTGGAGTGGTAGAAGAACACTCCATCGCCGACCTGCATGCCATCGCGCATGAAGTTGCGCGCCTGGTAGTTGCGCACGCCGTTCCACGGCTCGGTGCCAACGCGCTCCAGGTCATCGATGGAAAACGTGTCCGGCTCGGACTTCATCAGCCAATAGCGCTTGCGGGCAGTCATGCGGGAGCGGTGTCGTCTTTCAGGAAGGTGGCGTGTTCGGTGCAGATGGCATCCACCGGCACGTCCCAGGCGGCGACGGGCAAGGCGGGAACCTGCTGCGCGGCAAAGCCCACGCCGACCAGCCAGGGCGGCGGCGCCTGGCGATGCCGGAACGCGAAGCTGCGATCATACCAGCCGCCTCCCATGCCCAAGCGCCCGCAGGCGGCGTCGAAGCCGGTCAACGGCGTCACCACCAGGTCCATGTCTTCCGGGCCCAGCGTGTCGGCGCGGTCCACGTCTGGCTCGGGGATGCCATAGCGATTGCTGACCAGGCCCTGGCCCGGCTTCCACGGTGCAAAGCGCAGCACGCGCCCGTCCAGCACCGGCAGGCAATAGCGCACGCCCTGCGGCAGGCTCAGTTGCCAGCGGTGCAGCGCGATCTCACCATCCATCGCCCAGTAGCCGGCCACCGCGCCCTGCTGCGGTGCAAACGGCAGCGCCAGCAGACGCTCGGCCAGCGCGTCGGCGGCGGCGAGGCGTTGCGCAGCGGGCAGGCTGCGCCGCGCGGCACGTAATTGCTGACGCAGCGCATCTCGGTCGTCGGACATCGGGATCTCGGCGCAAAGGGAAGCGGCATTGTCGGCCGCGGGCGCGCGCATGCCTAGCTGCGCGGTGTTGATGCGTGGATGACTGATCGCAACCTGCCGCGTGGAGGGTGCGGTCGGCGTTCGCACCCGGTTGCGGGAGTGCGAGGCGGCGCACGCCACGTGATTCGCCGGAGCGCATTGAACACCAGTGAGTGCTTTACCACATCGCGAAGCGCGTGCGCATATGACATTGGACAACGCACAAAAAGAAACGGCGCCCTAGGGCGCCGTTTCAGAAAAATTGCATTCTCCGCCATGACGATGTGTGCGAAACGACCTTGAACCCGGGGTTCAAGTGGGGACGTTGTTAGGCCGTCGGGCTTCCCGCTACAAGGCGGACTTGCACTCCCGGCTTCGTCGCGCCCCCGTGGTCGTAATTAAGGGACAAGGCGAATGTTTTGCACACCGTCGTTCACAGCAGAGAACGCAGGTGAATTATAGACCTCCGCGCCCCGATGGCTAGCCCATTCGTCGGTAATGCGTTCCTGGAGATTCATATTTGCGATGACAGTGCGTATTGCACTTCAACGCGGTGTATCGATCACGCCATCTAGACGCCGATTCATGCTTTCCAGCGTGTTGGCGAGCTCGCGTTCGTACATGGCCTGCTGCTCGCGCAGCTGCTGCAACTCATGCGCCAGATTCAACGCGGCCAGCACCGCGACCCGATCCACCGCCGCCATGCGGTTGCTGCCGCGGATCTCGCGCATGCGCAGATCCAGCAGGCGCGCGGCGGCGGTGAGGCTCTCGCGTTCCTCGGCGGTGACGCCCACCGTGTATTCACGATCCAGAATACGGACGCTGACCGGCTCATTGCTCACGTGTGCTGCTCCAGTGACTTCAATCGCACGATCATGGCTTCCACGCGCGAGCGTGCCTGTTCGTTCTTGGTCAGCAGCTGCGCGCGCTCGCCGATCAACTGTTCCTGTTGGTGGCGCAGGCTGCGGTTTTCGTCGGTGAGCCGCTGGGTGCGCTCCACCAACGCCTCCACACGGGCGGCGAGTGCGCGGAGCTGGGCGAGGGCGGCGGCGTTGTCCATCCGCCCACGATAGGGGCGCGTGCGCGCGCCGGTCAAGCGCCTGCACGCGCTGGCCGTAAACGCCGCAAGCGCAGCCGCCGCAAGGGCTGGCGCAGCGTTGACGGCCCACCCGGCGCACCGCGTGGAACGCTGCATGGAACATGGTAGTGGGGCGAGCGGCGGGTGCCTTGGTACACTGGGTAGTCATATCGCCGGCCCCGGGCCGGCATCTTTTCGACTCAGCCTGGATGACCTGATGGATCTGCCCGATGTAGCCGCTGTGCAACACGAAAGTCGCCAGTTGGACCTGGCTTCCTCCGCGGCGGAACTGCATGGCGGCCTGTGCGGCTGGCTGTCCGGCGGCGGCGCCGACAGTGCCGACTGGCTGGCGCGCATCCTGGCCGACACCGCGCAGGTGGCCCCCGCGCAGGGCGGCGCCCTGGATCAGATGCGGCAGGCCACCGTGGCGCAGCTGGAAGACCGCGACTTTGCCTTCGAGCTGCTGCTGACCGAGGACGGCGCACCGCTGCCGGCCCGCACCGATGCGCTGTTCGACTGGTGCCGCGCGTTTCTGGGCGGGTTTGGCCTGGCTGCGCAGCAGCGCCCGGCACTGTCCGAAGAAGGCGAAGAAGCGCTGCAGGATCTGGCCCGGCTCGCGCAGGCGTCCAGCGACGACTTCGATACCGCCGAGGAAGACGACACCGCCCTGGCCGAGATCGAGGAATTCGTGCGCGTGGCGGTGCTGTTGCTGCATGGCGACTGCGTGATGGGGCCGCGCTTTCGCCAACGCCTGAACTGACCGCCGCACGATATGAAGAAGCTCACCGGCATTGGCGCGGCCGAGTACGCGCGCCGACGCAAGCAGCTCATGCAGATGGCCGGCGAGCAGGCCATCCTGATCCTGCCGGCGGCACCGGAGCGGGTGCGCAGCCACGACACCCATTACCCGTACCGGCAGGATTCGGATTTCTGGTACCTGAGCGGGTTTCCGGAACCGGAGGCGGTGCTGGTGCTGGTGCCAGGGCGCAAGCACGGTGAGGCAATCCTGTTCTGCCGCGAGCGCGATGCCGAGCGCGAAGCCTGGGACGGCCCGCGCGCGGGCCAGGAAGGCGCGGTGGCGCAGTACGGCATGGACGATGCGTACCCCATCGACGATGTCGACGAGATCCTGCCCGGCCTGCTGGAAGGACGCAGCCGCGTCTACTACCACTTCGGCCGCGATGTGGATTTCGATCTCAAGCTGATCGGCTGGCTCAAGCGGGTGCGCGAGCAGGTGCGCCATGGCGCGCAACCGCCGCATGAGTTCCTGGAGTTGGGCCATCTGCTGCACGAGCAGCGCCTGTTCAAGTCGCGCGACGAGATCGCATTGATGCAGCAGGCCGCCGACATCAGCGTGCGTGCGCATCGCGCGGCGATGCAGTTGGCACGCCCGGGCGTGCACGAGTATCAACTGCAGGCCGAGATCGAACGCGAATTCCGCGCCGCCGATGCGTGGCCGGCGTACGGCAGCATCGTCGGCACCGGCAGCAATGCCTGCGTGCTGCATTACCGCGCCAACAACGCGCGCAGCCGCGATGGCGAGCTGGTGCTGGTGGACGCCGGCGCCGAATACCGCGGCTATGCGGCCGACATCACCCGCACATTTCCGGTCAACGGCCGCTTCAGCGCGGCGCAACGTGCCCTGCACGATCTGGTCGGCGCCGCGCAGGCGGCCGCCCTGGCGCAGGCACAACCTGGCATTGCCTACGAGGCCGGTCACCTGGCGGCGGTGCAGACACTGACCGAAGGGTTGCTGCGCCTGGGGCTGCTCAAAGGCACGCTGGAGCGCAACCTCGCCGAAGGGCACTACAAGCGGTTTTATCGGCACAAGACCGGCCACTGGCTTGGCCTGGATGTGCATGACGTTGGCGAGTATCGCCTCGCGGGCGAGTCACGCCTTCTGGAGCCCGGCATGGTGTTCACCATCGAGCCTGGGTTGTATGTCTCGGCCGACGATACGAGCGTGGACGCCAAGTGGCGCGGCATCGGTATCCGCACCGAAGACAACGTGCTGATCACCGCCGACGGCCACCGCGTGCTGACCGATGCCTTGGCGCGCAGCGCCGACGAAATCCAGGGGGCGATGGCTGGAGGAAACCGGGAATAGGAAATGCCAATGGAGAGCGGTGGTTGTGCTAGACGCACGTGACTGCAGACAAACTCTCAATCGATGAAAGTTGTTTTCAATGTCTGAAAGCAGTGTCGTGCTGATCGGCTGATTTCTGGCGATAGGTTGACCGATCGAGACATGAGTGTATCGAGATTTTCACCAATCGTTTTGCGCTTGAAGTAACAAGTCGAGATTTTTCGCATTTTAGTTTCAATCTTCGCCTGCCGGGATGAGGTGCTTTCCGACGTCGGATATTGTTTGAATCTCCCGAAGGTTGAATTGACTATGACAATATCGACGCGGCATCCGACTATTGAAATAAATCGCTATCGCAGCGCGGATTACCCGGATCGGGTGGATGCTGCCTTGGCCAAGATTGAAAGTACTCCCTCAGGGAATCACTTGCTTGAAGGTTTGAAGCCTTTGGCTGCGCATGGAAAAAAGGTCTTGCTCAATGAGTCGCCTCCCTGGAATCCTGCTCCAAGCGCAGGTGCGGTGTTTACCGATAAACAAAGAAGAAAATACGGAGAGCGTGAATCGGAAGGTGAGGCTGCTGTAGAACTTGGCCTCATCACAAAAGGTCGCTTCTGTAAGGGCGAAGGTACCAACGCAACAGTGAACTGGAGCCCTGGTGTTGGTTTGATGGTCGATAGTGAAGGCCGTCCCCAGGGGCAAAGTTCCGAATATGCAGAACAGGCATTTGTGGGGCTTGCGCACGAGTTGATTCATGCAAAGCACATCATGTCAGGAGACTTCAAGCACGGTGGTGACCGTCTTGATCCGAAAAGTAAGTCTGGCAAAGAAGAGCTGCGTGCAACTGGGCTCGGAAAGTATGCTTCAGAGCGTGTTTCCGAAAACAGTATTCGTGCGGAGAATGGTCTCCCGATAAGAAAGCATTATGCCGGTTAAGGATAGCCCGCCTGCGCCCGCAACCTCCGTTGCGGGCGCAGGCGGGTTGCAAAAGCTGATCGTCTGGCACGAACTGGCAGGGGTTGGACGATGTGCTGTGGGTGTTACCGGCATGTAGCGGCCGCTGCCCACACAAGATTCAGCGCGATCTGGCTATCGCGCTATTGAATGGGAGCATCGTAATCGATGCTGTCGGAATATCAGGCACCGACTCGCGTACGGACTGATCCTTGATGGTCACGGCGCCGCAAACACCGGGCGGGTCAGGTTTTCCGGATCGCCGTCGGTGCAGACCACTTCGTCTTCGATGCGGATGCCGCCGTACGGCGCGAACTGCGCCACGCGGTCCCAGTTCACGCTGGCGGCATGGCCGTTTTTCTTGACCTCGTCCAGCAGCATGTCGATGAAGTACACGCCGGGCTCGATGGTGACCACCATGCCTGGTTCGAGCACGCGGGTCAGGCGCAGATACGGGTGGCCGTCCGGGCGCTCGATGCGCCCGCCGCGATCGCTGGCTGCAAACCCGGCCACGTCATGCACCTGCAGGCCGATCAAGTGGCCGAGGCCATGCGGGAAGAATGCGGCGCTGACGCCGGTGGCCAGCGCGGCTTCAGGCGAAACCGTAATGATGCCGAAGTCGTGCAGGATGCCCATCAGCGACAGGTGCGCGTCCACATGCAGTTGCTTGTAATCCATGCCGGCACGCACCGCATTGCCCATGCGCAGCTGCGCGGCATCCACCGCATCGATCAGCGCCTGGAACTCGCTGCCGGCATCGGCGGCGTAGGTGCGGGTGATGTCGCTGGCATAGCCATGTGCCGAGGCGCCGGCATCGATCAGAAAGCTGCGCAGTGGCTGCGGCGCCTGCCGGCCGAGTTCGGTGTAGTGCAGCACCGCACCGTGCTCGTTGAGCGCGATGATGTTGCCGTACGGCAATTCGTTGGCGTCCTGGCCGACTGCGCTGCAATACGCCATGTGGATGCCGAACTCGCTCTGGCCCGCGCGGAACGCAGCCTCGGCGGCGCGGTGGCCACGCACCGCCAACTGCTGCGCCAGCCGCATCACCGCCAGTTCGTACGGTGTCTTGAAGGCGCGTTGATAGTCCAGGAAGTCGAGCACCGCGGCCGGGTTGTTGGGCACGCACGCGCCCAGCGCACTGGCGGCCTCGCCCAGGATGGCGCAGCGCTCGGTGCGGGCGGGCAGCAGCGGCAATGCGGCCTCCGGCGTGCGGATGATGTGGATGTCGCAGTGCTCCACCCACCAGCCGCTGGGCGCATCGGGCACCACGTGCCAGTAGTCGAACGGCTGATAGAAAATCACCGTCGGCCGCTTGCCGGGCGTGTAGACCAGCCAGCTGTGCGGCATGCGGGTAAGCGGCACCCAGGCCTTGAACTGCGGATTGACCGCAAACGGGTAGTCGCGGTCGTCGAACAGCTGGTAATGCGTGGTGCCGCTGGGAATGACCAGATGATCGAAGCCGCCACGCTGCAGCGCCTGGTCGGCGCGCGCGGTGAGCGTGCGCAGGTGGTCGGAATACAGGACGCTCAGGGATGGCTGGGTCATACGGGCTCGATCGCGTTGCAAGGCAATGCGCAATTTTGCCGCAATCGTTGTGAGGCTGTCCTGGTGCGGCGAGCGTGAGCTGCGCTGGGGAAGTTGGTTGCGTGCTGCCGCCAGCGTGGATCTGCCTGCCGCGACCCGCTCACCTGCGGCGTTGCAATTCTGCGCGAACGCGGCGGGCGTCGTCACGCCCCTGGGCGCTAGACCAGATGCTCTTCCGCAATCCAGGCGCGCAGGCGTTGGCGGTGCGGCTCGGACATGGTCAGGAAACGGAAGCCAGCCCAGGCCTGGCCTGGTGCGTGGGCCGCCTCGGACCACAGCAGGTGCACGCCGACATCGATTTCGGTGGCGCGGCCGGCGCGCTCGGGTAGGGCGAACCGCAGCTGATACAGCGCATCGTCGTGCAGCGGTACCGAAGCCAGCAGCAGCATGCCGGTTTCCGAGACATTGCCCAGCCGGCCGATCTGCGCCTCGCTGAGCATGTCGGTAACCGGCACCAGGTCGGTCGGCTGGCGGCGTGGGGCGCGGCGGGTGTCCTGGATCATGCGCGCGCCTCTGTGTCCGCTGCAGTGGATTGGCCGGCCAGCGTGCGCAGCGTGCGCACAGTGGCGTGCCAGGCGCGATCGATCAGCCGCGATTTTTCTTCGACCAGCAAACGCACCTGGCCGGCGGCCATTAGCCGTGCCAGGCCGTCGAGCGAATGGTCGGCCACTTTCTGCCCGCGTTGATTGACGAACAGCGCGTGGTCGGTCATCGGGCTGTACCAGGACAGCCGCTGCCGGCGCAGATCGCCTTGCTGGTTGACCACGAACTCGAACCAGATGCCGAACGGCAGGCTGCGCAGCTGCGTGTAGCAGGCTTCTTCTTCCGGGGAACGCGGCACTGCATTTTGCTTGCGCGCCGCGCTGTCACCTTGATCGCCCAGGCGCGTGCGTGCCTTGAGCTTGGCGGTCAGCTCGGTGCGCGAGGTCAGCGCGTCCTCGCCGCCGGGCGTGGAAAGGCGGCGCGCAATCGCCGCCGCTTCATCGCCGTGGTAGCCCACCTGCAACAGCGCGGCTTCCACCTCACTGCCCAGCGCGGTATCGGTGGGGTGATCCTTGGTGCGGCAGGTGACCTCGGCGATCCGGGCGGTCAGCGCCTGGCGCTCGTCCCATTCCGGCGACTGTTCGCCCTGGCGCAGCAGGGTGAGCGTGAGCACATCCGACCAGGCCTGGCGCAGTAGCGATTGCACAAAGCGCGGAGGCGGCGCCGCGTCCTCGCAGACCTGTTCGATACGCGCCTGCGCTTGCTGCTTGGCCGATTCCAGCCGTTCCTTGCCGCGTGCGGCGTCCACATGGCGCCGCTCGGCCACCTCGGCCTTGCGAGCCAGCGTGCGCAGATGGCTCTGGATGTCCTCGTTGGCGGCGGCGAACACCGCTTCATCGCCCTGGTAGGTATGCACGATGCTGTCGACCGCGGTGGCCAGCTTCTGCAGTAGCTGCGGGTCGACGTCATCTTCGCCCAGCCACACGGCGCCGGACTCGGCCACGGTGTTGAGCAACTCGCGCACCGGGTGCTGGTCGCGCACGAAGAAATGCGCATCGGCCAACGCGGCGCGCACGACCGGTACCTGCAACTTGGCCAACAACGCCTGCGCCGGGGTCTGCTCACGCACCTCGCGCTGCATCTGCGCGTAGAGCAGGCCGAGCAGGTCGAAGGTGTCGGTCTCCTGCGCCGACAGCGCAGCCTGCGGCCCGTGCTGGGTACGCAGTACGTCCAACAGCTGGCGCTGGATTGCCTCGATGCCGGCCGGTGCAGCGGTCGACGCGGCGGCAGGCGCAGCCATGGCGCCTTGCAGGCTGGCCAGTGCCGCGTTGAGCGCGGCCTTGGGCACGGCGGTAGCAGGCGGCTGCGCGCTGGCGGAGTGTCCGGCGGCCGCCGCTGCGGCGGTCATGGCGCCTGGCTGCGCGAGCGACGACGAGGGCGTTTGCCTATTGCCTGCCTGCGCTGCACCCGCCTGGCCCTGGCGCGCGGACGACATCAGCCCGCCGAGCGCCTGCGCCGCATCGGCCAGCGCCGGTGGGGTCGCTTGATCCTGCGCTGCAGTCGATGCCGGCGACGGCGCTGCGGACGGTTCAATCAAGGCGCTCTGCCAGGCGGTCGGCGCGGCCTGGCCGCTCCACCCGGTGGCTGGCCGTGACGCCGGTGCACGCTTGCCCGCGCCCGCGCCCACGTCCTTGGTCATGCCCTGCGCTGCAGGAGCAGGCCGCCGGTTTTGCACCTGCGTTGGCTTGACCAGATAGGGGTGATAGATCAGCCCCGGCAGGATGCCTTCGTGGGCCAGCGTGGCGTTGATGCGCTCGAACAGATCGCCCAGGCGCTCGATCACCTGGCGTTCGAACACGCGATACAACGTGAGCTGGCCGTCCAGGCTCAGGCCCAGCGTCTCACCGCACTGGCGCAACACCCGGCACAACGCCCAGGGGCCTAGCGGCACGGCTTCCAGTTCGAATTCGGGCACCGCGCCGACCACCGCCAAGCGCTGCGCCAGCAACTGCAACACACCGGCACGTCGCGCGGTTTCGCGGCGCGCGATGTCGTTGAGCACGATGTCGCGATCGATGTCGGTGTCTTCCACCAGCGTCAACATCTGCGGATGCGTAGGCGCGTCGGCCGATGGCGCAGCGGCCTTGGGCGCGCGCAGTTCGGCCAGCGCCTGCGCCAGGTGGTGCAGGAACGCCTGCGGAAACCGCTCCACGTGCTCGCGCAACCCGCGCATCTGCGCATACGCCTCGGCCTGCTGCTGGCTGTTACGGGCGAATTCGGCCTGGTGCAGCAGTTCGCGCTCCAGCTCGACAATGGTCAGTCGCAGCGGGCCGCCCAGGGTTTGCGCGCATTGCGCATGCACGGTGGCCAGCAGGCGGCGGCCACGCGCAGACACCGCGGCGTCGGCAATCGGGCCGGTGAGGGCGTGCGGCAGGGAAGAAGCGGGCGTGGACATCCGTGCAGGGCTCGTTTCGAAGCGTGAGCTATGTAGCACGTTTCGCCAGCGGCCGCCCGCGTCCGGCTCAGGGCAGGAACAGCTCCACCACGTCGTTGGTGAAGCGCCGGCCCAGCTCGGTCGGCACGATGCGGCCATGCTGTTCGACCAGCCAGCCCTGCGCCATTGCGCGTGCCAGCGGTGCCTGCAGCACCTGCGCCGGCAGACCGGTGCAGGCTTCGAAATCGCTCAGCCGGAAGCCTTCATGCAAGCGCAGCAGGTTGAGCATGTATTCGAACGGCAGCCGCGCGGCAGGCACGTGCTCATCGCCGCCGATCGCTGCCGCGCTGCCGGCACTGGCCAGATAACTCTGCGGATGCTTGTGCTTCCAGCGCCGCAACACCTGTTGCTCGGCACCGGAACTGATCTTGCCGTGCGCGCCGGCACCAATGCCCAGATAGTCGCCAAACCGCCAGTAATTGAGGTTGTGCGCGCACTGCCGCCCGGGCCGGGCGTAGGCGCTGACTTCGTACTGCGCATAGCCGGCCGCAGCGAGCAGGCGCTGGCAGTGCTCCTGCATGTCCCAGGCGTCGTCGTCGTCGGGAATGCCTTGCGGCGGGCGCGCGAAGAACACCGTGTTGGGTTCCAGCGTGAGCTGGTAATGCGACAGGTGCGTAGGTTGCAGGGCGAAGGCGCGTTCCAGATCGTGCTCGGCCTGCGCCAGCGTCTGCTCGGGCAGCGCGTACATCAGGTCGATGTTGAAGTTGTCGTAGCCGGCGTCCTGCGCCAGCTTGATCGCGCGCTCGGCTTCGGCGCTGTCATGGATGCGCCCCAGGCGCTGCAAGGCGGCGTCGTCGAAACTCTGCACGCCGAAGCTCAACCGGTTGACCCCGGCCGCACGGTACCCGTCGAAACGCCCGTGCTCGGCGGTCCCGGGATTGGTTTCCAGGGTGATTTCCAGATTGGGCGCAAAGCGCAGGCGCGCGGCGGCGGCCTGCAGGAAGCGATCGATCGCTTCGGGCGGAAACAGGCTGGGCGTGCCGCCGCCAAAGAACACCGAGTGCACCACGCGGCCCCACACCAGCGGCAGGTCCGCATCCAGGTCGCGGATCAGCGCATCCACGTAGTCGTCGAACGGCGGCGCGCCCTTGGCCGCATGCGAATTGAAATCGCAGTACGGGCATTTGCGCACGCACCAGGGCAGGTGCACGTACAGCGCGAGCGGCGGCGGGATCAGGTCGGGCACAGCGGCGTGTTGTGGATCAAAGTGACAGGGCGTGCAGCTTGTGCTGCAGCGTGGCCAGCGCTACTGCGCGGTGGCTCAGGCGGTTCTTCAGCGCGGTGTCCATCTCGGCGGCGGTCAGGCCGTGCACCGGGTCCAGGAACACCGGGTTGTAGCCGAAGCCGCCGGTGCCGCGCGGTGCGGTGGTGATCACGCCTTCCCAGCTGCCTTCGGCGATCAGCGGTTGCGGATCTTCCGGGTGGCGCAGCAGCACGATCACCGCGTAGAAGCGCGCGCTGCGGCGCTCGGCCGGGATCTCGCGCATGGCCTCGAGCAGCTTTGCGTTGTTGGCGTTGGCATCGGTCGGGCTGCCCGCGTAGCGCGCGCTGTACAAACCGGGCGCACCGCCGAGTGCATCGACGATCAACCCGGAGTCGTCGGCCAGTGCCGGCAGACCGGTCACCGTGCTGGCGTGGCGTGCCTTGATCAGGGCGTTCTCGACGAAGGTGAGCCCGGTTTCGGGCACATCGTCCACGCCGAGCTCGCCCTGCGCCACGATCTGCAATGGCAGATCGGCGAGCATGGCGCGCAGTTCTTCCAGCTTGCCGGCGTTGCCGCTGGCCAGGACCAGGTGTTTCATTGCTTGGGCTCCAGTAGATCCCACTTGGTGCCGTACAGGTCGCGGAACACGGCCACGGTGCCATACGGTTCTTCGCGCGGGGTTTCCAGAAATTCCACGCCAAACGCCTGCATCGCAGCGTGGTCGCGCCAGAAGTCGTCGGTGTAGAGGAAATGATCCACACGCCCGCCGGTCTGGTCGCCGATCCGCGCTTGCTGCGCGGCGTCGGCCGGCTGCGCGAGCAGCAAGCCGGCGTCCTGCGTGCTGCCCGGGCCGATCACCACCCAACGTTTGCCCTCGCCGAGCGCGCGGTCTTCCAGCACCTGGAAGCCCAGTGCGCCGGTGTACCAGGCAATCGCCGCGTCGTAATCGGCAACCAGCAAGGTGGTCAGGGCAATGCGGCGCTTCATCCGGCGAGTGCGGCGCGTTGCAGTTCGAACAATTCGCCCACGCCCTTTTCGGCGAGTGCGAGCAGGGCGTTGAGTTCGTCGCGGCGGAAGGCATGGCCTTCGGCCGTGCCCTGCAACTCGATGAAGCCGCCACCGTCGTTCATCACCACGTTCATGTCGGTATCGCAGTCGCTGTCTTCCGGGTAATCCAGATCCAGCACCGGCTCGCCGCGGTAGATACCCACCGACACCGCAGCCACTGCGCCGATCAGCGGATGCTTCTTGATGTCGCCACGCTTGAGCAGCAGGTTCACCGCGTCGGCCAGCGCCACGTAAGCACCGGTGATGGCGGCGGTACGGGTGCCGCCGTCGGCCTGCAGCACGTCGCAGTCCAGGGTGATGGTGCGTTCGCCCAGTGCATTGCGGTCGACGCAGGCGCGCAGTGCGCGGCCGATCAGGCGCTGGATTTCCAGCGTGCGTCCGCCCTGCTTGCCGCGCGCGGCTTCGCGGTCGGAGCGGGTGTGGGTTGACCGCGGCAGCATGCCGTATTCGGCAGTGACCCAGCCTTCGCCCTTGCCGCGCAGGAAGTTCGGCACGCGGTTCTCCACACTGGCGGTGCACAGCACGCGGGTATCGCCGAAGCTGACCAGCACCGAGCCTTCGGCGTGACGGGTGAAGGCGCGTTCGATGCGCACGGGGCGCAGCTGGTCGGCCGTGCGGCCGCTGGGACGGGAGAAGGACATGCGTTGGATCCGGAAGTCGGGAGGTGGTCGTCAGGCCAGTACGCGGCGGGCTGCTGCCGGCCGGCATGGCCTGCTAGGGTACCATTCGCGCTTTGCAGGCACTGGACTCACGATGATCCGAAGCATGACCGCGTTCGCCGGCGGCGAACGCATCACGCCATGGGGCACGCTCGGTTGCGAGCTGCGCTCGGTCAACCACCGTTTTCTGGAAGTGGGCGTGCGCCTGCCCGAAGAATTGCGTGCGCTGGAGCCGCTGTTGCGCGAGCGCGTGGCGGCCCGCAACAGCCGCGGCAAGCTGGACCTGGCGCTGCGCCTGCGCGCGCCGGACAGCGGCCAGACCCTGGCCGTCAATGAGGCGCTGCTGCAGGAACTGGGCGCACTCGCCACGCGGCTGGATGCAAGCATGCCCAAGCTGCAGGTGAGCTTCACCGATCTGCTGCAATTGCCCGGCGTGTTGCAGGTGCAGGATGTCGATGCACCGGCGCTGCAGGCGCAGGCGCTGGCGTTGCTGGATGATGTGGTGTCCGGGTTTGTGGCCGCCCGTGAGCGCGAAGGCGCCAAGCTGGCCGAGGCGATCAGCGAGCGCGTGGATGCCATCGAGCGTATTGCTGGTGAGGTGCGCACGCTGATTCCGGTGATCCGCGAAGGCCAACGCGCCAAATTGGCGGCCCGCCTGGCCGATCTGCCGCATCCGGTGGACCCGGGCCGCGCCGAGCAGGAACTGGTGCTATGGCTGCAAAAACTCGATGTGGATGAAGAGCTGGACCGCCTGTCCAGCCACATCGGCGAGATCCGGCGCGTGCTCAAGCAGTCCGAGCCGGTCGGGCGGCGCCTGGATTTCCTGCTGCAGGAGTTCAACCGCGAAGCCAACACCCTGGGCTCCAAATCGGTGGACAGCCGCACCTCCAACGCGGCGGTGGACCTGAAGGTGCTGATCGACCAGATCCGCGAACAGGTGCAGAACATCGAGTAGCCGGAAATAGGCAATCGGGAATGGGGAATCGTCAAAGCAGGTACGATTCCCCACGGCCTGCATGCCTGGCGCGGCGCCCCATTCCCTATTCCCGACTCTCGATTCCCTAAAATGCGCGGCACCCTCTATATCGTTGCGGCCCCTTCCGGCGCCGGCAAGAGCAGCATCGTCAACGCCACCCTGGCGCGTGACCCCAAGATCGCCTTGTCGATCTCCTTCACCTCGCGCGCGCCGCGCCCGGGTGAGCGGCATGCCGAGCACTACCATTTCGTCTCTGCCGAGGAATTCCAGGGCATGATCGAAGCCGGTGACTTCTTCGAGTACGCGCTGGTGCATGGCGACTGGAAAGGCACCGCGCGGCAGTCGGTGGAGCCGCAGCTGGCCGCCGGGCACGACGTGCTGCTGGAGATCGATTGGCAGGGCGCGCGCCAGGTGCGGCAGAAGGTGCCGGACGCGGTCAGCGTGTTCATCCTGCCGCCGTCGCGCCAGGCTTTGGACGAGCGCATGCGCAAGCGCGGGCAGGACAGCGAGGACGTGATGGCGCAACGCCTGGCCGCCGCCCGCGAGGAAATGCTGCATTTCGAGGAATTCGACTACGTGATCATCAACGAGACCTTCGACACCGCGGTGTCGGAAATGTGCGCCATCTTCACCGCCAGCCGGCTGCGTCGGCAGGCGCAGCAGCAACGCCATGCCGGGCTGATCCAGGCGTTGCTGGACTGAATCTGCCAGCTAGCGGGCAGGGCACCGCATGGTGCCGGGCCGCTGCTCGCCGCATCGAACTGGGCGCAGCAGGCAGCGCCAACGCGCGCCGCAGCGTCATGCGCCAGCGGCCGCAAGCCGCCCCAAGCGGCTGATTCCAAAGGAAACTGAATAAGCGCCGGTTGCCGCCACCGCGGCCCGGGCGTACACTCCGCCCCCTTTCCCTCATTCGATGCGCGGCCGTTGCTGGTCGCCGGGAGCCCGCATGGCCCGCATTACCGTAGAAGATTGCCTGGAAGTCGTGAACAACCGTTTTGAGCTGGTCATGATGGCCTCCAAGCGTGCGCGTCAGCTCGCCAACGGCGTGCAGCCGCTGATCGAGAACGCCGACGCCAGCGACAAGCCCACCGTGATGGCGCTGCGCGAAATCGCCGCACGCCGGATCGACAACGCACTGATCGATGAAGTCGAAAAGGCCGAGCGCGAGCGCGCCGAGCGCGAAGCCCTGGAATGGGCTGCCGCCGAAGTGGTCGCCGACGAAGACATGTCCAAGAACGACGACTGATCCAGGCGCGCGATCGCCTGCATCGTTGCGATCGATCCAAGCAGCCCGCCTTCGCGGGCTGTTTTCGTTTTGAGCGTGTGTGCAGTGAGTAAGTGCATGCAACCGTTTGCCGTCACTGCCGCGCTGGCATAGTCTTCCGGCATGAACCCAGGCCCCACTGCCCAGGCGACCGTTGCGACCGCTGCGTCTACCGACGCGGCCATTCCCGACTACGTCCTGCACCTCGAACGCGCCGCCAGCTACCTTCCCAAGGAGCAGCTGCCGATCCTGCGCCGTGCGTGGGAAGTTGGCGCCAGCGCGCATGCCGGCCAGACCCGCAAGTCGGGCGAGCCCTACATCACCCATCCGGTTGCCGTGGCCGGTGTGCTGGCCGAGCTCGGCCTGGACATGGAATCGCTGATTGCCGCGATCCTGCACGACACCATTGAAGACACGCCGCTGACGCGCGAAGAACTGGCGTCGGAATTTGGCGAGGCGGTGGCCGAGCTGGTCGATGGCGTCACCAAGCTGGACAAGCTCAAGTTCCGCGACCGCCAGGAAGCGGCGGCGGAAAGTTTCCGCAAGATGTTGCTGGCGATGTCGCGCGACCTGCGCGTGATCATGATCAAGCTGGCTGATCGTCTGCACAATATGCGTACGCTGGGCGCGCAGAGCACCGAAGCGCGCGGACGCATCGCACGTGAAACGCTGGAAATCTACGCGCCCATCGCCCAGCGACTGGGCATGAGCCTGATCAAGTCCGAGCTGCAGAACCTGGGCTTCCGCGCGCTGTATCCGTGGCGCCACGCCATCATCGAAAAACACATCCGCAGCCAGCCGGTGGTGCGGCGCGAATCGATGGCGCAGGTGGAGGTGCAGCTGTCGCAGCGGTTGGCCAAGGAAGGGCTGGAGCATCGCCTGGTCAGCCGCATCAAGACGCCCTGGAGCATCTATTCCAAGATGCACGAAGAGAACAAATCCTTCGACCAGGTGATGGATGTGTTCGGCTTTCGCCTGGTGGTGCGCTCGGTGGCCGATTGCTACCACGCACTCGGCGCGGTGCATGCCACCTTCAAACCGCTGGACGGGCGCTTCCGCGATTTCATCGCCATTCCCAAGGCCAACGGGTATCAATCGCTGCACACGGTGCTGTTCGGGCCGTACGGCTCACCGATCGAAGTGCAGATCCGTACCGAAGAGATGGACCTGATCGCCGAGCGCGGCGTGGCTGCGCATTGGACCTACAAGGTTGGCTCGGCGGCGCCCAATAGCTCGCAGAGCCGTGCGCACGACTGGATTGTGGAGCTGATCGATTCGCAACGCGCGGCCGGCTCGTCGCTGGAATTTCTGGACAACGTCAAGGTCGATCTGTTCCCGGACGAGGTCTATCTGTTCACGCCCAAGGGCAAGATCCTGGCGTTGCCGCGCAATTCCACTGCGCTGGATTTTGCCTACGCGGTGCACACCGACGTGGGCAACCGCGCGGTCGCCTCGCGCGTGGACAAGAAGCTGGTGCCGCTGCGCACCAAGCTGGTCAGCGGGCAGGCGGTGGAGATCATCACCGCGCGCTCGGCCACGCCCAAGCCGCAGTGGCTGGAATTCGTGGTCAGCAGCAAGGCGCGTACGGCGATCCGCCACCAGCTCAAGCAGCTCGAACACGAAGACGCAGTGCAGCTCGGCCATCGCATGCTCGACCGCGCGCTGGAAGCGATGGACAGTTCGCTGGAGCGGCTGCCGAAGGGCCGGCTGGATGCGTTTCTCAGCGAGCACCGCTACCCGCGACTGGAGGCCTTGCTGGCCGATGTGGCGCTGGGCAACTGGATGCCCACCCAGGCAGCGCAGGCGTTGATGGCTTACGCCGAGTTGCGCGGCGGCGGGCATTCCAAGCATTCGCACGAAAAGATCCTGATCGATGGCAGCGAGCGTGGCGTGATCAGCTTCGCCAATTGCTGCCAGCCGATTCCCGGCGACGAGATCATGGGCTACCACACCGCCGGCAAGGGCATCGTGGTGCACCGGCTGGATTGCCCCAACCTGGCCGAGCTGCGCAAGTCGCCCGAGCGCTGGGTGCCGATCGACTGGGACTCCAACGTCACCGGCGACTACGACACCGCGCTGGTGGTGGAAGTGGAAAACCGCACGGGCGTGCTCGCGCAGTTGGCTGCGGCGATCGCGCAGAGCCAGTCCAACATCGAGCGGGTGGATTACCTGGACCGCGATTTCAATGCGGCGGTGCTGCGCTTCAACATCCAGGTGCGCGACCGCCGCCATTTGGCCGAAGTGATGCGCCGCCTGCGTCGCCTGCACGTGGTGCAGAGCGTGGGCCGGCAGTAGCCGCGCGCATCACTGCGGCGCATGTCGGCGCAGGCCGGCGATGCGCCACGCTTAAGCGGCTAAAAAACGTTGCGAGCAGTCGTCAGGTAGGTGCGGACGGCGCGGAGAAACCGGCGTCTACGTAGGTACATGCCGATTCGAGCACCGGCCGCGCCCGCCTGGCGGCTGCGCAGTCGTTTTGATAGCTGCTCTTAGTGGACGAAGTTGCGCAAGGCCGGGTTGTCGTTGTCCTGCTTCCAGACCAGATGCAGTTCCACTGGCGTTGCCGGCGCGTCGTCCTGCAGCGGCAGATAGACGATGCCCGCATAGCGCAGGCCACTGGCACCTTCCGGCACCAGCGCCATGCCCATGCCGCCGCGCACCAGTGCCAGCACCGAATGGATCTGGCTGACGTATTGGACCGAACGTGGCGCGATGCCGCGCGCGCCGAATAATTGCGCAAGCAGGTCGTAGAAATACCGCGCTTCGTCGGGCGCGTAATTGACCAGCGGTTGCTGGTCGAAGTCCTGCAGACGCAGGCTGCCGCGCTGCGCGAGCGGCGAATCCTCGGCCAGCGCGGCAATTAGCGGCTCGCGCGCCACGCACCGGCTGCGCAGGCCCGGCCGCTGGATCGGTGGACGCAGCAGGCCGATGTCCAGCCGGCCGGCATCCAGCGCATCGAGTTGCGCCAGGCTGACCATCTCCTTGAGTTGCAGATCCACATCCGGCGCCTCGCTGCGCCAGCGTGCGATCGCCTCCGGCAAGAAGCGATAGCTGGCCCCGGCAGTGAAGCCCACCGACACGCTGCCGGCGTCGCCTGTACCAATGCGGCGCGCCCGCAGCCCGGCGTTCTCGGCCAGGCGCAGGATCGCGCGCGCTTCGGCCAGCAGGCTGCGCCCGGCCTGGGTCAGCCGCACATGGCGGCTGTTGCGCTCCAGCAGCGGCGTGCCGACGTTGTGTTCCAGCAGCTGGATCTGCCGGCTAAGCGGCGGCTGGGTCATGTTCAAACGCTCGGCCGCGCGCCGGAAATGCAGCTCGTCGGCGACCGCGACAAAGCAGCGCAACTGTTGCAGATCGAACATGGCGCTATGACCTCTCGACGCTCGCTGGCGGGCAATTCGATGCTGCAACTGCAACATCGGCGGGCCCGGCATGCAGATGAATACGGCGCGGCTGACACCGACAGCCGTACTGAAAAGCGGCTCACGTAATTACAGTGCCGCCAAAAACCGTTGGAAAAGCAGGCATTTGCGATGGAATAGCACCACTCGTGGCTCGATCGATTCAATTTATGTATCAAACAATACGTCCTTTGGTTTGGACCGGCAACGATGCGTCTTCCTAGCATCACTCCACCCCCGCCTAGGACCGTTCGCCTCATGAGCAGCAGATACACACCTTCGGAAATGGCCCAAGCGCTTGGTGCCGGGCTCCTGTCATTCCCGGTGACGCACTTCGATGCGGACATGGCTTTCGACGAGCCCGCCTACCGCAGCAATCTGGACTGGCTGTCCTCGCACCCGGCCGCCGGGTTGTTTGCTGCCGGCGGCACCGGCGAGCTGTTTTCGCTGACCCTGGACGAAGTGGACCGCGCAGTGCGCGCGGCCGTGACCCAGACCGCCGGGCGCATGCCGGTGATTGCGCCGGCCGGCTACGGCACCGCGATTGCCGTGGCCATGGCGCAGGCGGCAGAGCGTAACGACGCCGATGGCATCTTGCTGTTTCCGCCGTATCTCACCGAATGCGATGCCGACGGCGTGGCCGAGCATGTCGAGCGCGTCTGCAAGGCGACCTCGCTGGGCGTGATTGTCTACGGCCGCGCCAATGCCCGGCTCGATGACGTGGCGCTGGCGCGGGTGGCCGAGCGCTGCCCCAACCTGGTGGGCTACAAGGACGGCATCGGCGATGTGGAGCGCATGACGCGTATCTACGCGCGGCTGGGCGATCGCCTGCTCTACGTCGGCGGCCTGCCGACGGCCGAAACCTTTGCGCTGCCGTACCTGGAAATGGGGGTGACCACGTATTCGTCGGCCATCTTCAATTTCCTGCCGGAATGGGCGCTGTCGTTCTATGCGGCAGTGCGCGCGCGCGATCACGCAACCATCTACCGCGAGCTCAACGACTTCGTGCTGCCGTACACCGTGCTGCGCAATCGCCGCGCCGGCTATGCGGTGTCGATCGTCAAGGCCGGCATGCGTGCCGTGGGTCGCCCGGCCGGCCCGGTACGTACGCCGCTGGCCGATCTGACCGAAGACGAATTCGCCCAGCTCACGCAGCTCATCGGAGGGCGCCGCTGATGCACACGATCCTGGGTGAATCGTTGATCGGCCAGCGCAGCGTGCAGGGTGCCGGCGTTGCCTTGCAGGGCGTGGATGCGACCACGGGCGAGGCGCTGCAACCGGTGTTCGGCTCGGCTACCGCGCCGGATGTGGAGCAGGCCTGCGCGCTGGCGCAAGCGGCCTTCGATCCTTACCGCGAGACCACGCTGGAGGCACGTGCGCAGTTTCTGGAGACCATCGCCGAGCAGATCCTGGCGTTGGGCGATGGCCTGATCGAACGGGCCATGCGCGAAAGCGGCCTGCCGCGTGCACGCCTGGAAGGCGAGCGTGGGCGCACCGTGGGCCAGCTACGCCTGTTCGCCAGCGTGGTCCGCGAAGGCAGCTGGCTGCAGGCGCGCATCGACCCGGCACTGCCGCAGCGTACGCCGTTGCCGCGTGCGGACCTGCGCCAGCGGCACATCGCGCTGGGGCCGGTGGCAGTGTTCGGCGCCAGCAATTTCCCGCTTGCGTTTTCGGTCGCCGGCGGCGACACCGCTTCGGCGTTGGCGGCCGGCTGCCCAGTGGTGGTCAAGGCGCATAGCGCGCATCCGGGCACCTCCGAACTGGTGGGCCGCGCGATCCAGGCGGCGGTGGCGCAATGCGGCTTGCCCGAAGGCGTGTTATCGCTGCTGTTCGACGCCGGCATCGAGATCGGCGCGCAACTGGTCGCCGACGCGCGGATCAAGGCGGTGGGGTTCACTGGCTCACGCGCCGGAGGCATGGCGCTGGTCAAGATTGCCGCCGCACGCCGCGAGCCGATTCCGGTGTATGCGGAAATGAGTGCGATCAACCCGGTGTATCTGCTGCCGCAGGCGTTGCAGGCACGCGCACCGGATCTGGGCAAAGCGTTTGTCGGCTCGCTGACCTTGGGCGCCGGCCAGTTCTGCACCAATCCCGGTCTGCTGCTGGCGATCGATTCGCCGGCGCTGGATGCGTTTATCGCATCGGCAACGCAAACGCTGCAGGCGGTTTCGCCGGCAGCAATGCTCACCGCAGGCATCGGTCAGGCCTATGCGCAGGGCGTGCAGCGTCTGGCCGCGCATCCGAAGGTCAGCACACTGGCACGTGGTGCAGCACCGGAAGCCGGGCGCTGCCCGGCGGCATTGTTCGGCACCGATGCCGACGCATTTTTGGCCGATGAAGCGCTGCAGGCCGAAGTGTTCGGCGCATCCTCGCTGCTGGTGCGCTGCAAGGACGGCGCGCAGTTGCGTGCCCTGAGCGAACACCTGGAGGGGCAACTCACCGCCACCGTGCACATGGAGGCGGATGACATGGCGTTGGCCGCATCCCTGCTGCCGGTGCTGGAGCGCAAGGCCGGCCGCGTCCTGTTCAACGATTGGCCCACCGGCGTGGAAGTCTGCCATGCCATGGTGCACGGCGGCCCGTTCCCGGCCACCTCCGACAGCCGCAGCACCTCGGTGGGCACGCTGGCGATCGACCGCTTCCTGCGCCCGGTCTGCTACCAAGACCTCCCGGCCGAACTGCTGCCCGCGGCCGTGGCAGATGGCAATCCACTCAAGTTATGGCGACGCGTCGATGGCGCGCTGGGACACGACTGAGCACGCTGCACACGCCCATGCCTGAGGCATGCCGGAGGAGGGTCCGGCACGCCATCCCCAGGCGCCCTGAAGTATCGAAGCGCATTGCGCTTCCATCGTCATAGGTGAGGAAAGATGATGGCTCCCGATTCGAAGACAGTTCCGCGCAGGCGTTATCTGATCTTGCTGATGTTGTTCGTGGTGACCACGATCAACTATGCGGACCGCGCCACCTTGTCCATTGCCGGCTCCGCCGTGCAGGACTCGCTGGGCATCGATGCACTGCAGATGGGTTTCATTTTCTCGGCATTCGGCTGGGCATACGTGGCCGGGCAGATTCCGGGAGGCTGGTTGCTCGACCGCTTCGGCTCACGGCGCGTGTATGGCCTGTCCCTGCTGACCTGGTCGCTGTTCACCGTGCTGCAGGGATTCATCGGCTGGGTGCCGGTGGCCTGGGCGGTCACCACCTTGTTCGTGCTGCGCTTTCTGGTGGGCATCGCCGAAGCGCCCTCGTTCCCCGGTAATAGCCGCATCGTGGCGGCATGGTTTCCCACGGCCGAACGCGGCTTGGCCGCCTCGATCTTCAACTCCGCACAGTACTTCGCCACCGTGGCCTTCGCGCCGCTGATGGGCTGGCTGGTGCATGCCTGGGGCTGGGAGCACGTGTTCCTGGTGATGGGCGCGGCCGGCGTGCTGCTGGCCGCGCTGTGGAGAAAGACCATCTATGCACCGCGCGAGCACCCGCGTTTGTCGGCGCAGGAACTGGACTACATCCAGCGCAACGGTGCACTGGTGGACATGGAGCAACGCAACACGCCTAGCCAGCACGTCAAGGGAGCGCAATGGCATTACGCCAAGCAACTGCTGGGCAATCGCATGTTGCTCGGCGTGTACATCGGCCAGTACTGCATCACCACGCTGACGTACTTCTTTTTGACCTGGTTCCCGGTGTATCTGGTCAAGGAGCGTGGCATGTCGATCCTGGAGGCAGGCTTCGTTGCCTCGCTGCCGGCGGTGTGCGGCTTCATCGGCGGCGTGCTGGGCGGTTACGTGTCCGATCGCATGGTGCGGCGCGGCTACTCGCTCACCGTGGCGCGCAAGACGCCGATCGTGGTTGGCATGTTGATGTCGGTGACGATGATCGGCTGCAACTACGTGCAGGCCGAATGGATGGTGGTCGGCTTGATGGCGCTGGCGTTCTTCGGCAAAGGCATTGGCGCGCTCGGCTGGGCGGTGGTGGCCGATACCTCGCCCAAGGAAATCGCAGGGCTCTCGGGCGGCCTGTTCAACACCTTCGGCAACATGGCCGGCATCACCACGCCGATCGTGATCGGCTACATCGTCTCCAACACCGGCACCTTCGAGTGGGCCCTGGTGTTCGTTGGATTCAATGCCTTGCTGGCGGTGGTGTCGTACCTGGTGGTGGTCGGCCAAATCAAGCGGGTGGAGCTCAAGGCGCCGCCTGGCGGCCCATCCATGCCCCTTCCTGCAGCGCTGTGACTCACGCGGAGATCCTTCAATGAACATCCATTCTTCAAGTGCGCGCAGCAGCGCGACACCACGCATCACCGACGTGCGCGTGGTGCCGGTCGCCGGGCAGGACAGCATGCTGCTGAACCTGAGTGGCGCGCACGCACCGTACTTCACCCGCAACGTGCTGGTGCTGCACGATTCCTCCGGGCGCATCGGCGTGGGCGAAGTGCCGGGCGGCGAGGCGATTGCCGCGCTGTTGCGCGAGGCCGCCGGGTTGATCCTTGACCGGCCCATCGCCGACTACCAGCGCATCCTCAATCAGGTGCGCGCAACCTTTGCCGACCGCGACAGTGCGGGCCGTGGCCTGCAGACCTTCGATCTGCGCATCACCATCCATGCGGTCACCGCGATCGAGTCGGCATTGCTGGACCTGCTTGGGCAATTTCTGGAGCAGCCGGTGGCCGCGTTACTGGGCGAAGGCCAGCAACGCGACGCGGTGGATGTGCTTGGCTATCTGTTCTTCATCGGCGACCGCCGCAAGGCCAGCGTGGCCTACCGCGATGGCAGCGGCGCGCGTGATCGCTGGGAATCGCTGCGTGACGAGGAGGCATTGACCCCCGATGCCGTGGTTGCACTGGCGGAGGCCGCCTACGACAAATATGGCTTCCGTGATTTCAAGCTCAAGGGCGGCGTGCTGCGCGGCGAGCAGGAGATCGAGGCCATCCGCGCCTTGCATGCACGCTTCCCGCAGGCGCGTATCACGCTCGACCCCAATGGCGCGTGGTCGCTGGAGCAGGCCATCGCGCTGTGCCGCGATCTGCACGGCGTGCTGGCGTATGCCGAAGACCCATGTGGTGCGCAGGATGGGTATTCCGGGCGCGAAGTCATGGCCGAGTTTCGGCGTGCCACCGGCCTGCCCACGGCCACCAACATGATCGCCACCGATTGGCGCCAGATGGGCCACGCCATCCAGCTGCAATCGGTGGATATTCCATTGGCCGATCCGCATTTCTGGACGCTGCAAGGTTCGGTGCGCGTTGCGCAGATGTGTCGCGATTGGGGCCTGACCTGGGGTTCGCATTCCAACAATCACTTCGATATTTCGCTGGCCATGTTCACCCACGTGGCCGCCGCCGCACCCGGGCGCGTAACGGCGATCGATACGCACTGGATCTGGCAGGACGGTCAACGCCTGACGCACGCGCCGTTGACAATTGCAGGCGGCCAGATCCAGGTGCCTGCCAAACCGGGCCTGGGCATCGAGCTGGACATCGACGCACTGGATGCGGCGCATCGCACCTATCAGAGCCTGAGCCTGGGTGCGCGCGACGACGCGGCAGGCATGCAGTGCCTGATTCCGAACTGGGCATTCGACAACAAGCGTCCGTGCCTGGTGCGCTAGCTGTGGCGTCGCAGGCCAACACGGGTGCATTGCGCCAGGTTGCATGCACCGCTTCACCACCGCGGAGGGCGGTTGACATGAAACACGTACTGGCACTCGGCAGCGCCGCGCTGCTGGCGGTTGGTGCCGCCGGGCGCGCACGCGCACAGGCGCCGGACGATGGGTTCTGGGATGGCGCGGGCGTGGACGTCACTGCGCTCAACTTCTATTACAACCGTGACTTCCGCAGTGGCGAAGGGCAGGGCAAGCGTGCCGAATGGGCCCAGGGCTTCGTGGTGGATGCCAAAAGCGGCTATACCCGCGGTCCCGTCGGTGCCGGCCTGGATCTGCTCGGCATCGGCGACTTCAAGCTCGATGGCGTGCGCGCCGAGGGCGGCACCGGCTTGCTGCCCAATAACGACGATGGCACTGCGCAACACGCGCTGATGCGGGTGGCGCCCACACTCAAGCTGCGCGCCTCGCAAACCGAATTGAAGTGGGGCAGCTTCATTCCCAACGAGCCGCTGGTACGCGCCAGCATCACCCGCATCATGCCGGAGACGTTTCAAGGCGTGACGCTGGAATCCAAGGACGTGCCCAAGCTCGATCTGCTGCTCGCGCGTTTCACCAGTGCCTGGTATCGCGACGGCGATTCGCGCGTGCCGATCACCTTGACCAACAAGAACCGCCGCTTTCTGGGGACCCCGGATGCGGATGCGTTGAATCTGGTGTCGGCCACCTACAGCGTTGCGCCCGGCACGCAGCTACGCTATCAGGGCGCGCTGATGGAAGACATCTACCGCCAGCAGCTCTACAACCTGATCCAGACGCACGCCTTCGGCAAGGATCAGTTGCGTGTAGACCTGCGCTATTTCCGCACCGATGACGTCGGCCAATCGCGTGCCGGGCCAATCGACAACCGTATGTTCAGCAGCATGGTGTCCTGGCGCACTGGCGGGCATGAATTCGGGGCCGGCTATCAACGCCTGTCCGGGCCCGGCGCCATGCCCTGGCCAGGCGGTACCGACGGCAATGTCTTCAACTGGACCTTCATCAACGACTTTCTCGAACGCGGCGAGCGCAGCTGGCAGCTGCGTTACAGCATCGATGGCAAGAGCATCGGCATCCCCGGGCTCAGCGTCATGGCGCGCTACATCCACGGCGATGACGCGCGGCCTGCGACCTATGCAGGCGAAGGCCGCGAGTGGGCGCGTGACGTGCTCACTACCTACCGGTTTCAGAGCCCGCGTCTCAAGCATTTCAGCGTGATCTGGTTCAACGGCACGTTTCGCTCCAACTACCAGCGCAACGTCGACGAGAATCGATTGATTCTGCAATACAAGCGCCAGTTCGATACGCCTGGCCAGTGATGTTCCTCTCCCCTGTTTGCAAGGTAAGCCCATGATGTCCGCCACCCAGCAACTGCCGCGCTGGCTCAGTCTGCAAGCGCATCCTCAGGACAACGTCGCCATCGTCGTCAACGATGGCGGTGCGCCGCCGGGCGCCACGTTCCAGGACGGGATGACCGCGATCGAGCACATTCCGCAAGGTCACAAGATTGCATTGCAGGCGCTGCACAAGGGCACGGCAGTGCGCCGCCTGGGCGCGGTCATCGGCACCGCGGCCGACGACATCGCACGCGGCGCCTGGGTCAGCGAGCAGTTGCTGGAGATGCCCACCGCACCGGAACTGGCAGCACTGGATCTGACGCCGCAGCCACCGGCTGCCGCCGCGCCACTGGACGGGTATACGTTCCAGGGCTATCGCAATCGCGACGGCAGCGTCGGCACCCGCAACATTCTCGGCATCATGACCAGCGTGCAGTGCGTGGTGGGTGTGCTGGGCCATGCGGTTGCCCGGATCCGCGCCGAACTGCTGCCCAAGTACCCCAATGTCGATGACGTGGTGGCGATCAATCATGTCTACGGCTGCGGCGTGGCCATCACCGCGCCCGAGGCCATCATTCCCATCCGCACGCTGCGCAATATCGCGCGCAGCCCCAACTTCGGCGGGCAGGCATTGATCGTGGGCCTGGGCTGCGAAAAACTCGCGCCCGAGCGCCTGCTGCCGGACGATGCCAGCGCCGACGATAGCGGCATTTATCGGCTGCAGGAGGCTAGCCTGGGCTTCGCCGACATGGTTGGCTCAATCATGCAGATGGCCGAAGAACGGCTGCGCCACCTCGACACCCGCCGCCGCGAAACCGTGCCCGCCAGCGAGCTGGTGGTGGGCATGCAATGTGGTGGCAGCGATGCGTTTTCAGGCGTCACTGCCAACCCGGGCCTGGGCATCGCGGCCGACCTGCTGGTGCGTGCTGGCGCGACCGTGATGTTTTCGGAAAACACCGAAGTGCGCGATGGCATTCACCTGCTGGTGCCACGCGCCGCCAATGCCGAGGTCGCCAAGGCGCTGGTGCGCGAGATGGCCTGGTATGACGCCTACCTGGCGCGCGGCCAGGCCGATCGCAGCGCCAACACCACCCCGGGCAACAAGAAGGGCGGGCTGGCCAATATCGTGGAAAAGGCGATGGGCTCGATCGCCAAGTCCGGCTCGTCACCCATCAACGGCGTGGTGCCGCCGGGTGAGCGGGTCAAGGGGCGCGGCTTGCAGTACTGCGCCACGCCGGCCAGCGATTTTGTCTGCGGCACCTTGCAGGTGGCCGCCGGCATGAACCTGCACGTCTTCACCACCGGGCGTGGCACGCCGTACGGGCTGGGCATGGTGCCGGTGATCAAGGTGGCCACGCGCACCGAGCTGGCGCAGCGCTGGTCCGATCTGATGGATATCGATGCCGGTGGGGTGGCGAGCGGGGCCAAGACGCTGGACCAACTCGGCTGGGAACTGTTCCAGCGTTATCTCGATGTAGCCAGCGGGCAGCGCACCTGGACCGAGCAACACCGCCTGTACAACGACCTGGCGTTGTTCAATCCGGCGCCGATCACCTGAGCGCCGGCTGCCGAGGATGGCTGATGGCCGCCGAGCACTGCCGCGTAGGGCGCGTCGGCGGCGGCCACGCTGTCATTGGCCCGTGCGTGGCGTGCGCCGATACAATGGGCCTTCGTTTTCAGTGTTGACGGAGTCCCCATGTCCCAGATCATCCATACCGATCAGGCGCCTGCCGCCATCGGTCCGTATTCCCAGGCCGTGCGTGCCGGCAACACCGTGTATTTTTCCGGGCAGATTCCGCTGGACCCGGCCACCGGCGAGATCGTGCCCGGCGACATCGGCGCGCAGGCGCGGCGTGCGTTCGACAACCTCAAGGCCGTGGCCGAAGCCGCGGGCGGCTCGCTCGACAAGATCGTACGTTTGGGCCTGTACCTGACCGATCTGGGCCAGTTCGCCGCCGTCAATGCGGTGATGCAGGAATACTTCCAGGCGCCGTTCCCGGCGCGCTCGACCATCGAGGTGTCGGGCCTGCCCAAGGGCGCTGGCTTCGAGGTCGACGCAGTGATGGTGCTCGACTGACCGAAGGCGCGATTCGCCGTGCCGCGCGCGCGTTCCGTCACCCCAAGCCTGGCCGTCGCTGGCCAGGCGCCGCTTTCCAGCTTGCCCGGGGTCGGCCCGAAAGTGGCCGAGAAATTTGCCGCGCGCGGCATTCTCAGCCTGCAGGATCTGTGGCTGCACCTGCCGCTGCGCTACGAAGACCGCACCCGCCTGACCACCATCGCGCAGTTGCAGGGCGGGGTACCGGCGCAGATCGAGGGGCGTGTGGAGGCGATGGAGCGCGGCTTCCGCTTTCGCCCGGTGTTGCGCGTGGCGATGTCGGACGACTCGTGCGGCACGCTGGTGCTGCGCTTCTTCCACTTTCGCGCGGCCCAGGTTGCGCAGTTTTCCCCGGGCACGCGCTTGCGCGTGTTCGGCACGCCCAAGCCCGGCCAGAACGGCTGGGAAATCGTTCACCCCAGTTACCGCGTCCTGGCGCCGGATGAAGATGCGGGCCTGGGCGATTGCCTGGACCCGGTGTATCCGGTGCTGGAAGGTGTCGGGCCGGCCACGCTGCGCAAGCTGATCGGCCAGGCATTGGAGCGCTTGCCGCCGGAGGCCGCGCTGGAACTGCTGCCGCCGCACTGGTTGCAGGACGAACAGCTGCCGTCGCTACGCAGCGCGCTGCTGACCATGCATCGCCCACCGGTGGACACCGACCCGCAGCAACTGCTGGCCGGCGGACATCCGGCGCAACAGCGATTGGCCATCGAAGAACTGCTGGCGCATCAAGTGAGCCTGCGCCGGCAACGCATCGCGCTGCAGCGCTTCCGCGCACCGCAGTTGCGCGGTGGCCGCTTGGTGCAGCAGTTACGCAAGGCCTTGCCGTTCCAGCTCACCGGCGCGCAGCAGCGCGTGTTCGAGCAGATCGCCCACGATCTGGCGCAGCCGGCACCGATGCTGCGGCTGGTGCAGGGCGATGTGGGCAGCGGCAAGACCGTGGTGGCGGCACTGGCCGCGATGTTGGCGGTCGAACACGGCAAACAAGTGGCCCTGGCTGCGCCCACCGAGCTGCTGGCCGAGCAGCATCTGGCCAACCTGCGTGGCTGGCTGGAACCGCTGGGCGTGCGCATCGTCTGGCTGGCCGGCAAGGTCACCGGCAAGGCGCGCGTCGCGGCGATGGCCGAAGTAGCCTCCGGGCAGGCACAGGTGGTGGTGGGCACGCATGCGCTGATGCAGGACGCGGTGGTCTTCCACGATCTGGCGCTGGCCATCATCGACGAGCAGCACCGCTTCGGCGTGCATCAGCGCCTGGCGCTGCGCGACAAGGGCGCGGCTGCCGGCAGCGTGCCGCATCAACTGGTGATGACCGCCACGCCGATCCCGCGCACGCTGGCAATGGCGGCCTACGCGGATCTGCACGTCTCGGCCATCGACGAACTGCCGCCCGGTCGCACGCCGGTGCAGACCATCGTGCTGAGCGCCGAGCGCCGGCCCGAGCTGGTGGAGCGCATTCGCGCGGCCTGTGCCGAAGGCCGGCAGGCGTACTGGGTCTGTACCCTGATCGAAGAAAGCGAAGACACCGACAAGGGCGCGCAGAACGGCCCGCCGCGCATCGAAGCACAGGCCGCGCAGGTCACCTTCGAAACGCTCTCGGCGCAACTGCCGGGCGTGCGCGTGGCGCTGGTACACGGGCGCATGAAACCGGCCGAAAAGCAGCAGGCCATGCTGGATTTCAAGCAGGGCCGCACCGATCTGCTGGTCGCCACCACCGTGATCGAAGTGGGCGTGGATGTGCCCAACGCCTCGCTGATGATCATCGAGAACGCCGAGCGTCTCGGCCTGGCCCAGTTGCACCAGTTACGCGGGCGGGTCGGGCGCGGCGCGGCGGCGTCCAGCTGCGTGCTGCTCTATCAGGGCCCGCTGTCGCTGATGGCACGCCAGCGGTTGGAGACCATGCGCCAGACCAACGATGGCTTCGTGATTGCCGAAAGGGATCTGGAGCTGCGTGGCCCCGGCGAGTTGCTGGGTACGCGCCAGACCGGTCTGGCGAGTTTCCGCATCGCCGACCTGGCGCGCGATGCCGGCCTGCTGCCGCGGGTGCAGGTGCTGGCGGAGCGCTTGCTCGACGAAGCGCCGGAGATCGCCGACCGCGTGGTCGCACGCTGGATCGGTGGCGCAGTGCGGTATGCGGCCGCTTGAGTGGCGGGGATTGGGGATTTGGGAGTGGGGATTTGTCAGAGCGGGGCTGCTGCCTCATCTGATTCGCTTGCCTCGCCGATCCTTGCGAAGATGCGACAACGAATCCCGAATGACCAATTCCGAATCCCATGACAAAAAAGATACCGCTGCTGATCGACACCGACCCGGGCGTGGATGACGCGCTGGCGCTGCTGATGGCGTTCAACGATACCCGCCATGACGTGGTCGGCCTGACCATCGCCGCAGGCAATGTCGGTCTGGAGCACACCGTGCGCAATGCGCTCAAAGTGTGCGAGGTGGCCGGTCGCGCCGATGTGCCGGTGTATGCGGGCTGCCCGCAACCGCTGCTGCACCCGTCGGTGGACGCGGCGCATGTGCATGGCATCGACGGCTTCGGCGATGTCGGCCTGCCGCCTGCCGCGCGGGCTGCGGACGCCGAGCATGCCGCGCTGGCCATCCTGCGGCTGTCGCACGTGCATGCAGGCGAGTTGTTGCTGGTGGCACTTGGCCCGCTGACCAACCTCGCCCTGGCTCTGACCCTGGACCCGACCCTGCCACAGCGTGTGGCGCGGCTGGTGGTGATGGGCGGGGCGCTGACCGGGCACGGCAACATTACCGCCGCGGCTGAATTCAATATCGGCTTCGACCCGGAGGCGGCGCATATCGTGTTCCGCGGGTTTCCCCAGTTCGATGTGGCCGATTGGGAGGCGACCGCCGCGCACGGCCTGCTGCACCGTGATGTGGAGCAGTGGCTGGCGGCCGATTCGCCGCGTGCGCGCTTCTACGAAGAAATCTCGCGCAAGACCCGGCTGTGGTCGGAGGACAGTCGTGGCGAGTACTGGTATGCCGCAGACGCGTTGGCGATGGCCTTCGCCCTGCAGCCGGACGGCGCGCAGCGCCTGGAGCAGCGGCCGGTGCACATCGAACTGTCGGGCACGCACACCCGCGGCATGACCCTGGTGGACTGGAACCGGCAGGGCGGGGCGGCCGACAACGCCACCCTGTTGCTGGACTACGACCGCCAGCGCTTCTACGGCCTGGTCGGGCAGGCGCTTGCGGCCGGCTAGGGCCGGCTTGCACCGGGTGCCGGGCGGTGGCTATAATGCCCGGCTTACCCAGGCAGCCCGGCGCCAAGTCCATGAAAGATAACGTTCATCCCAGCTACAACGACGTCGTCTTCCACGACGTGACCTCGGATTTCAAGATCCTGACCCGTTCCACCATGAGCTCGAAAGAGACCGTGAAGTGGGAAGACGGCCAGGACTATCCGCTGATCAAGGTGGAAATCTCCTCCGCATCGCACCCGTTCTATACCGGCAAGCACAAGGTGATCGACACCGGCGGCCGTATCGACAAGTTCCAGAAGCGCTACGCGCGCTGAGCTTGCAGGACGGGCTGTACCGGCAACGGCCGCGCATTGCGCGGCCGTTGTTTTTTGGGGAATTCCCGCTTCGCTTTTGCGCCCCTCACGGGTGCGTCTACGACTTCTGTCCAAGCGACGGCCAAAATGCTGCTGTGCGATAATGACGTGATCCGAGGCGATGCCTTGGACTTCCATCACGTGCCTGCCCATGTGGGATCAGGCGCCTTCCACTGAAGGAGCGTACACAGTGTCCGATCTTGATCAGGTCACGCTCAACGCCGGCGACACGTCGGTCGTTCTGCCGGTTCTCAAGCCCACGTTGGGCAATGATTGCGTCGATATTTCCAAGCTGACCAAAGAAACCGGTCTGTTCACCTACGACTCGGGCTTCACCGCCACCGCCAGTTGCAAGTCGGCCATCACCTACATCGATGGCGACAATGGCGTGCTGCTGTACCGCGGCTACCCGATCGAACAGTTGGCCGAGAAGTCCAGCTTCCTGGAAGTTTCGTATCTGCTGATGAACGGCGAATTGCCGACGGCGGACGAATTCAAGAAGTTCGACCACGAAGTGACGCATCACACGATGATGCACGAGTCGCTGAAGAACTTCCTCGGCGGTTTCCGCCACGATGCGCACCCGATGGCCATGCTGGCCGGTTCGGTGGCCTCGCTGTCGGCGTTCTACCACGACACCCTGGACCTCAACGATCCGGAGCAGCGCCGTCAGGCCGCCATCCGTCTGATCGCCAAGGTGCCGACCCTGGCTGCTGCGGCGTACCGTTACTCGATCGGCTGGCCGATCCGCTATCCGCGCAACAACCTGAACTACGTCGACCGCTTCCTGCACATGATGTTCGAAGTGCCGAGCGAGCCGCTGGAGATCAACCCGGTCGTTGCCAAGGCACTGGATCTGCTGTTCATCCTGCACGCCGATCACGAGCAGAACGCCTCCACCTCGACCGTGCGTCTGGTCGGTTCGACCGGTGCCAACCCGTACGCGTCCGTGGCAGCCGGTATCACCGCGCTGTGGGGCCCGGCACACGGTGGCGCCAACGAAGCCGTGCTGAAGATGCTGGAAGAGATCGGTACCGCTGACAACGTCGAGTCCGCCGTGGCCAAGGCCAAGGACAAGAACTCCTCGTTCCGTCTGATGGGCTTCGGTCACCGCGTCTACAAGAACTTCGACCCGCGCGCCAAGATCATCCGCGAGATGACCCACAAGGTGCTGGGCGAGCTGGGTGTCAACGACCCGCTGCTGGAAGTTGCCCTGAAGCTGGAAGAAGCCGCGTTGAAGGACGACTACTTCGTGCAGCGCAAGCTGTACCCGAACGTGGACTTCTACTCGGGCCTCATCTACAAGGCGCTCAATATCCCGGTGGAAATGTTCACCGTGATGTTCGCCATTGCCCGCACCGCCGGCTGGGTGTCGCATTGGCTGGAGCAGCAGGTCGACCCGGAAATGAAGATCGGCCGTCCGCGCCAGATCTACACCGGCTACGACAAGCGCGACTACACCGACGCCGGCAAGCGCTAAGCGCCCCGGAGTTGGTTGTTTGACCAAACGCCCCGCATTGCGGGGCGTTTTGCGTTGCGGCCTGGAGTGCTGTGGGCAGTGCCGGGCCGGTCCTGGCGCGATGCAATGGTGCGGTCTGCTGCTTACCGCAGTGGCTGCACGTAACCCTGGATCTCTTCGTCCGCCAGCAACTGCCGCAACTGCGCTGCAGAGGCGCGTGCCATCGGTTTTTCGTCCAGCTGCGACAATGGGGCCTGACGCAGTGCGTCGTAGGGCAGCACGGTCAGGTCGAAGGTCAGGTCTTCCGCACTGAACAGCCACACTGGAAACTCGCCGCTACGTTCGCGATCCAGGCGCAGGCGCCGCGTGCGCGCCTCGGCCGGAATACGGTGTTCTTCGAGAAATCGTTGCACTGCATCGGCATCGTCACTGTGCAACTGCACTTGCACCGGCGCATTGGCATCGGCGGTGCCGTCCAGTACCGGGCCGGTCAGCCGTGGCTGGAATGGGCTGAGGAAATCCAGCGCGCGCAGTGCGGCCTCGCGCCGTTGCCGCAAGCGAACGCCATGCTCGGGGCCGGCGAACAGACGTTGATACTCACGCAGCGCGTCTTCGATCTCGCGGTTGCGTGGCAGTGATGCATCGTCGTGGATGCCGAGCCGGCTGGCCGCCTTGAGTTTGGCTTGATGGAAATCGCGGATGCCGCCTTCGGCCATCAGTCGGGCGGCCTCATGGGCGAGCCGGTGACGGCGCTCTCGGGTGCGCGTGTCGGCATGTTGGCGTGCGTGATGCATGGCCGGGCTCCCCAGTCTGAACCTGACTTCGACTCTACACGAGCGTAGTGAAGTTGCCGATGACAATCGTTGGTGCGATAGCGCCGCCTGGACGCGGCGTTGGCAGGTGATCGGCTACCGCGCGCTGGCATCGCATGGGTGCTGCGCGCGGCGGCGATGAAGCCATCCGGTGCGGGTCATACAGGCGTAGCGAACGCTGGCGTCCGCAGCACGGATAGGCTGTGGGGCGTCGCGCAGACGTTCAGTGCCGGCACTGAGTTGGCCCAGGTAGCGTGCGTGCCCTGTGCGTCGATAACGCAGCGAGACGCGGCACGGCGGTGGAGGTCATCGCAACCGATCAGCAACGCCCAGCGTCACGCCGCATCAATCGCTTGCCCAAAAAAAACAGCGGAGCCACAAGGGCTTCGCTGCTGGCATCACACCGTCTGGAACAGCTTAGAGCAGCTATCAAAACTACTGCGCAGCCGCCAGGCGGGCGCGGCCGGTGCTCGGAATCCTCATGTACCCACGTACACTCCGGTTCCTCCGCGCCGTCCGCACCCACCTGACGGCTGCTCGCTACGTTTTGTTAGCCGCTCTTAGAAGATGTCGAATGCCTTCTCGTCCTGCTGTTCCTGCAGACCGTAGTCGTAATCCTGCAGACGGTCGAGGTCTTCGTTCTTGACCCACTCCACCGCGCCATTGATGGTGGCCTGGGTCATGCCATCGGGCGGGTCGTTTGCCGCGATCGGCTTGTCCTTCAAGGCCACGCGCATGTAGTCGATCCAGATCGGCAGCGCGGCCTTGCCGCCGTATTCGCGATACCCCAGCGAGCGGAAGTCGTCGCGACCAACCCACACAGTGGTGGCGTAGGGGCCGCCAAAGCCGGAGAACCAGGCGTCGCGGTGATCGTTGGTGGAGCCGGTCTTGCCACCCACATCCTCGCGTCCCAGCACCTTGGCCGCAGTGCCGGTGCCGCGCTGGACCACGTCGCGCATCATCGAAACCAGCTGATACGCAGTGCGCTCGTCGATGGCGCGCGGCGCGATCTTGGTTTCGGCGGTGGCTGCCGGGGTAGTTTCCGCAGGCGTGGCAGGGGTCGCGGCGGCTGGCTCGATCGACTTGGGCAGCGCAGGCGCGCCGAAGTTGAAGCCGTCCACCACCTGGCTGACCGGGGCGGCGGTGCCGCCCTGTGTAGCGCAGGTGCGGCAGGCCACGGCGGGCACTTCCTTGAAGACCACATTGCCGTCGCGGTCCTTCACCTCGTCCACGATCCAGGTGTCCACGCGCGAGCCGCCATTGGCGAACACCGCGTAACCGCGCGCCACCGACAGCGGCGTCAGTGATGCGGTGCCCAGCGACATCGACAGATTGGGCGGCAGCTCGGCTTCCTGGAAGCCGAACTGGCTGATGTACTTGCGTGCGAAATCGACGCTGATCGCATCCAGCAAGCGCACCGACACCAGATTGCGCGACTGCACCAGCGCCTCACGCAGGCGCATCGGCCCACGGAAGCCGCCGCCATCGTTCTGCGGCGACCAGGTCTTGCCGCGGCGGTCGCGGAACACCACCGGTGCATCCAGCACAATCGAGGCCGGGTTGAAGCCCTTCTCGAAGGCCGCCGCATACACGAACGGCTTGAAGCTCGAGCCCGGCTGGCGCCGTGCCTGGGTGGCGCGGTTGAACTTGTTGCCGGCAAAACTAAAGCCGCCGACCAAGGCGCGCAGCGCGCCACTGTTGGCGTCCAGCGACACCAGCGCGGCCTGGCCGCGCGGCAGCTGATCGATGATCCACTCGCCGTCCTTTTCGCCGGCACGGATGCGTGTCAGATCGCCGCGGGTCAGCAGCTTGGCCGGGGTCTTGTTGGTCCAGCGGCTGGCGCTGGCCGGCAAGGTCAGCTCGGTCTTGTCGCTCTGTACGACGGTCACACCGCCGTCGGCGTTGGTGCGCGCCACGATCACGGCGCGCAGGCCGCCTTGGGTGAACACGCCCGACAGATGCTTGGCCAGGGCCGGCGCATCCGCATCGGCGGCGACATCGAAATGCTGCTCCACGCCGTGCCAGCCATGGCGGTGGTCGTACAGGCGCAGGCCTTCGGCAACCGCCGCATCGGCGCCGGTCTGCAAGGTGGAATCGATGGTGGTGGTGACGTGGTAGCCCTTGTTGAGCACGTCGCCGCCGTACTTGGCGATCATTTCCTGGCGCACCAGCTCGGCCACGTATGGGGCATAGACCTCCACCGGCGGCTCGTGCGGCTTGGCGTGCATCGGCACCGCCTTGGCCGCGTCGGCCTCGGCCTGGGTGACAAAGCCCAGGTCGGCCATGCGCTGCAGCACGTAGTAGTCGCGGCGTTCGCGCGCGCGCTCGGGGTTGCTGATCGGGTTGCCGCTGGACGGGAACTTGGGGATGCCGGCCAGAGAGGCCATCTCGTCCAGGCTCAGGTCGGCCATCTTCTTGCCGTAGTAGTACTCGGCTGCAGCACCCACGCCGTACGCGCGGTTACCGAAGAAGCTCTTGTTCAAATACAGCTCGAAGATCTCGTCCTTGGTCAGCTCGCCCTCGATCTTGCGCGCCAGCAGGATCTCGGCCAGCTTGCGGGTGTAGCTGTATTCGGAATTGAGGAAGAACTGCCGGGCCACCTGCTGGGTGATGGTCGAGCCCCCCGGCACACGCTTGGCGTCAGTACTGGCCAGCAGCCACACCGCGCGGGCGATGCCCTTGTAGTCCACGCCGCCATGCTCGTAGAAGCGCGCATCCTCGGTGGCCAGGAACGCCTGCTTGAGCCGCTCCGGAACCTCCTTCATCTGGATGGGATACCGGCGCGTCTCGCCATAGACGGCCATCAGCCGGCCATCGCTCGAGTACACGTACATCGGCTCCTGCAGTTCGACCTGCTTGAGCGATTGCACGTCCGGCAACTTGGAGGAAATGGCGTAGTACAAGCCGCCGGCGGCAATAGCACCAAGCACGGCAAGCACGACGAGCGTGGCCAGGATCCAGCCCAGCCAACGGCGAATACGGGGCATGTAAGAGAGATTCCGATTGCAGATTTCTTGGTCACAGAGTATAGATGACGCCGGGTTTGGCTGGGGCCGAACTCTGGGGATCGCAGAAGACACCACTGGGGTCACGTCATGGAGCCATTGCTTCGTGCGTGAAGGGGTTGTCAACTGTTAAAATTTGATTATTAATGCGAGGACGCAACACATGCGTCCAAGTGCCCGTCGGCAGGGGAGTTTCCGTGGGGCTTTTACCCAAGAGTCAGTCGCCACTTATTGGTGTCGACATCAGTTCCACTGCGGTCAAGCTATTGCAGCTGTCGCGCAGCGGAAATCGTTTTCGCGTGGAACATTACGCTGTGGAGCCGTTGCCGCCGAATGCGGTGGTGGAAAAGAACATCGTCGAAGTCGAAGCGGTGGGCGAAGCCATTCGCCGCGCCATCAACCGTTCCGGCAGCAAGGCCAAGAACGCGGCAGCAGCCGTGGCTGGCTCGGCGGTGATCACCAAGCTGATCCCCATGCCGGCGGATCTGGACGATAGCGATCTGGAAGCCCAGGTCGAGCTGGAAGCCACCAACTACATCCCGTACCCGATCGAGGAAGTGAATCTCGATTTCGAAGTGCTCGGCCCGATGCCCAACAGCCCGGACATGGTCCAGGTGCTGCTGGCGGCGTCGCGTTCGGAGAACGTCGAGCTGCGCCAATCGGCGCTGGAGCTCGGCGGCCTGGTCGCCAAGGTGATGGACGTGGAGGCCTTCGCGGTCGAGAACGCCTTCGCCCTGGTTGCCAGCGAATTGCCGGTTGCCGCCGATGCGGTGGTGGCGCTGGTGGACATCGGCGCGACCATGACCACGCTCAGCGTGCTGCGCTCAGGGCGCAGCCTCTACAGCCGCGAGCAGGTGTTCGGTGGCAAGCAGCTCACCGACGAAGTGATGCGCCGCTACGGCCTGACCTATGAAGAAGCTGGCCTGGCCAAGCGTCAGGGCGGCCTGCCGGAGAGCTACGAGGTCGAAGTGCTGGAACCGTTCAAGGAAGCGACGGTGCAGCAGATCAGCCGCCTGTTGCAGTTCTTCTATGCGGGCAGCGAATTCAATCGTGTTGATTGCATCGTGCTGGCAGGCGGCTGCGCGGCGTTGTCGCGCCTGCCGGAGATGGTGGAAGAGCAGCTGGGCGTGACCACCGTGGTCGCCAACCCGCTGGCACAGATGACGCTGGGCCCGAAGGTTCAGGCCCATGCGCTGGCGCTGGATGCGCCTGCATTGATGATCGCCACCGGCCTGGCCCTGAGGAGCTTTGACTGATGGCAAGAATCAATCTATTGCCCTGGCGCGCCGAGCGTCGGAAGGCGCGCGAGCGTGAGTTCTATTCGATGCTCGGCTTCGCCGCGCTCGCTGGCGTGGTGTTGTCGGCGCTGATCTGGTTCTACTACGACGGGCAGATCAGCGGGCAGACCGAGCGCAACGCGTTTCTGACCACCGAGATCGACAAGGTCAAGGCCCAGAACGAAGAGATCAAGGAACTCGACAAGAAGAAGGACCGCCTGCTGGCCCGCAAGAAGGTCATCGAGGAGCTGCAGGCCAATCGCTCGCAGATGGTGCACCTGTTCGATTCGCTGGTGCGCACCATTCCCGATGGCGTGGCGCTGACCAACATCAAGCAGGATGGCGACATCCTCACGCTGGAAGGGCGCTCGCAGTCCAACGCGCGCGTCAGTGCCTACATGCGCAACCTGGAAGGCTCGGGCTGGATGACCAATCCGGACCTGTCGATCATCGAGGCCAAGAGCCAGGACAAGGCCGCCGGCCAGCCTGCGGCTTCGTCGATGGACACCAAGACCTTGCCGTACGTGTTCACGTTGAAGGTCAAGCTGGCCAACCCGAACGAGGCCGACAAGAACGGTACCGCGCCGGTTGACGGCCAGGCACCGGGCGCAACCCCGGCGGCCACGCCAGCCGGCGCAGCGCCTGCACCGGCAGCGACACCGGCGACAACGCCTGCACCGGCCGCGCCTGCACCCGCACAAGCGGCACCGGCGCAAGCCACTCGGCCGCAGGAGGGGGCGGCGTCATGAGTAAGAAATCATTCAAGCTCAGCGATCTGGACTTCAACAACATCGGCGGCTGGCCGCAGCAGGCGCGCATCGTGTTCTGCGTGGTCGTCGGCCTGTTCATCATGGTGCTGGCCTGGTTCCTGTTGATCAGCAGCAAGCGCGATGAACTCGAAGGCCTGGAAGGCACCGAAACGCAGCTGCGCACCGAGTTCGAGACCCAGCAGGGCCGTGCGGTGAATCTGGAGCCGCTTAAGCAGCAGCTCGCGCAGATGGAGCAGGTGCTGCAGCAGATGCTGCGCCAGCTGCCCAGCAAGACCGAAATGCCGGACCTGATCATCGACATCTCGCAGACCGCGCTGTCCAGCGGCCTGTCCAACGAGCTGTTCCAGCCGGGTCCGGAATCGCCGAAGGAGTTCTACGCCGAGAAGCCGATCGCCCTGCGCATGGTGGGCAGCTACCACCAGTTCGGCGCCTTCGTCAGCGGTGTGGCCTCGCTGCCGCGCGTGGTGATCCTGACCATGCACGACATCAATCTCAAGCCCAAGGACGCCAAGGCCGGCATCACCCCACGGGGTGCGCTGGAGCTGTCCGGCACGGTCAAGACCTATCGTTATCTGGACGATGAGGAGATGGCCGAGCAGGAGAAGGCTGCGGCCGACGCGGCGAAGAAGGGCGGCCAATGACCATGAAATTGCTCAAGATCCTGTCCTGCGTGGCGCTAATTGCAGTGTTGCCGGCATGCACCCGCGGTGTGACCAGCACCCCGGGCGATGCACCGAATCTGGAAGCCTGGGTGGCCGAAGTGCGCGCGCGTCCTGCGCCGCCGCTGGAGCCGTTGCCGGTGATGCAGCAGTTCGAAACGTTTGAATACGCGGCGCAAGTGATGCGCGACCCGTTCAGCGATGCCTGGGTCAGCGCGGAAGGCGGCAATGGCACGCGTCCGGATCCGAACCGGCGCAAGGAGCCGTTGGAAGCCTTCCCGCTCGATGCCCTCGACATGGTGGGGACCATTGGAGGTGGCTCGGGCCTGATCGCATTGGTCATGGCACCTGACAAGGTGACCTACCGGGTGCGGCCGGGTGTGTATCTGGGGCAGAGCGATGGCCGGGTGACCGGGGTCTACGAAGACCGCATCGAGCTGATTGAACTTGTACCGGACGGTGCGGGTGGATGGCTGGAACGGCCTGCCGCGCTCGCATTGGATGATCAATAAAGTGATAGGGGATAGCACGATGACTTTTTCCAACGCCCAGCGCCTGCGTCCGGTCCGGCGCCAGGCAATGCTCCGGGCCTGCGCGCTGGGGTTCGCGCTGGCGCTGGCGAGCGGCAGTTCGTTTGCCGCCGCCGCGCTGGCCCAGCCTGCGCAGGATCCGGCCAAGACCGCTCCGGCCAGCCTGGCGGTGTCCAAGATCGACTTCAAGCGCGGCGATGACGGCGCAGGCCGCCTGATCCTGCAGTTCGACGGCCAGGGCGCCAGCCCCGACCTGCGCACCCAAGGCGACAACGTGCTGGTCGACATCAGCAACGCCCGCCTGCCTGCCGAACTGCAGCGCCCGCTCAACGTCACCGACTTCGCCACCCCGGTGCAGCGCGTCGAGGTCAAGCCATCCGGTGGCGGCTCGCAGCTGGTGCTGTCGACCAAGGGTGCATTCGACTCGCTGGCTTACCAGACCGGCAACGAATACGTGGTGGAAATCACCCCGCGCAAGGGCCAGCCGGCCGTTGGCGGCGTGAGCGTCAGCGCGGTGACGCAGGCGGCCGCGCAGATCGCCGCGCGCGGCTACAGCGGCCGCCCGGTGACGTTCAACTTCCAGGACGTGCCGGTGCGCACCGTGCTGCAGCTGATCGCCGAGGAATCCAACCTCAACATCGTGGCTTCCGATACGGTGCAGGGCAATGTCACGCTGCGCCTGATGAACGTGCCGTGGGACCAGGCACTGGACATCGTGCTGCGCGCCAAAGGCCTGGACAAGCGCCGCGATGGCGGCGTGGTCTGGGTTGCCCCGCAGCCGGAGCTGGCCAAGTTCGAACAGGACAAGGAAGACGCCCGCATCGCGATTGAAAACCGCGAAGACCTGATCACCGATTACGTGCAGATCAACTACCACAATGCCGCGGTAATCTTTAAAGCGCTGACCGAGGCCAAGGGCATTGGCGGCGGCGGTGGTGGCGGTGGCCAGGGCGGTCAGGGTGGTGCCGGGCAGCAGGACAATGGCTTCCTCTCGCCGCGCGGTCGCCTGGTGGCCGACGAGCGCACCAATACCTTGATGATCAGCGATATCCCGAAGAAGGTCGCGCAGATGCGCGAGCTGATTTCGCATATCGATCGTCCGGTAGATCAGGTGCTGATCGAAAGCCGCATCGTGATTGCGACGGATACGTTTGCGCGGGATCTGGGTGCGCGTTTTGGCGTGACCGGAGCGACAGGTCGGGGTATTTTGAGTGGTTCCCTGGAAAGCAACGTCAACTACCTCAACACCTCGGCACAATCTCGTTTAGAGCAAGCTAACGGAGGTCAGGTTACAACGCTGCCGGCGCATCTTTTCCCCTCTGGTTTGAACGTTGATCTAGGTGCAGGTGGCTTTACCAATAGCGGCGCAGCCGGTCTCGCATACACGTTGTTGGGTTCGCACTTCAACCTGGATATTGAGCTGTCGGCGATGCAGGAAGAAGGCCGAGGCGAGGTTGTGTCCAACCCGCGCATCGTGACCGCCAACCAGCGCGAAGGCGTGATCAAGCAAGGCCGGGAAATCGGCTATGTGACCATCAGCGGTGCCGGCGTTGCAGGTGGTGGCTCGCAGGCCAACGTGCAGTTCAAGGAAGTCCTGCTCGAACTGAAGGTCACGCCCACGATCACCAACGACAACCGCGTCTTCCTCAACATGAATGTCAAGAAGGACGAAGTTGCTCGTTTCATCACCTTGCCGCAATACGGCACCGTGCCGGAAATCAATCGCCGCGAAGTCAATACGGCGGTCCTGGTGGCTGACGGCGAGACGGTGGTGATCGGCGGTGTCTACGAATTTACCGATCGTGAGAGCGTGGCGAAGGTGCCGTTCCTTGGCGACATCCCGTTCCTGGGAAACCTGTTCAAGAAGCGTGGACGCAGCAAGGAAAAGGCCGAGCTGCTGGTCTTCGTCACCCCGAAGGTTCTGCGGGTTGCGAGCGCCGCGCGGTAAACGCGTTGGCAATAGAAGAAGGCCGCGAAAGCGGCCTTTTTCTTTTTAGCGGTCTGTGAAGTGCTCTCAAAACACAACTGCAAGTGACGTACTTGCTCTGCCCGCGATACGTGCATCAGGGCCCATCCAACTGCTTGTCCCCATGGCGGCCTGCGAGCCGATGGATGAATGATCACGCAGGCCGGGGCCCTCAGGCGAGCATGACCCCGGTCACTCACTGAACATCTTCCGCCCGCACAGTGAACCAATCGCGTTTGAATCGGTCACACTGGGTCTATGAACGCACCGCCGCTCCTTCCGCCAGAAGCCGCCGCCGCGCCCGCCGAGGACCGGCTGCATGGTCAATTCACCGCGCTGCGCGAGTCGCTGGCGCAACGCATCGTGGGGCAGTCCGCGTTGGTCGAGCGGCTGCTGATCGCCTTGCTGGCCGACGGCCACCTGCTGGTGGAGGGCGCGCCCGGTCTGGCCAAGACCACCGCCATCCGCGCACTGGCCTCACGGCTGGAAACCGATTTTGCGCGCGTCCAGTTCACGCCAGACCTGCTGCCGGCCGATCTGACCGGCACCGAGATCTGGCGGCCGCAGGAAGGGCGCTTCGAGTTCATGCCCGGGCCGATCTTCCATCCGATTTTGCTCGCCGATGAAATCAACCGTGCGCCGGCCAAGGTGCAGTCGGCGCTGCTGGAAGCGATGGGCGAGCGGCAGGTCACGGTGGGCCGGCATACCTATGCCTTGCCGCAGCTGTTCCTGGTGATGGCCACGCAGAATCCGATCGAGCAGGAGGGCACGTTCCCGCTGCCGGAGGCGCAGTTGGACCGCTTTCTGATGCATGTGCGGATCGGGTATCCGCAGGCCGATGCGGAGGCCGAGATCCTGCGCCTGGCGCGTGAAACCGCACGCGACACCCTGGAAAAGCATGCGACGGTGCCGGACAAGATTCCGCTGGAGGATGTGTTCGCCGCACGCCGCGTGGTACTGGATGTGCATCTTGCGCCGCAGCTCGAGCGCTACCTGATCGAGATCGTGCTGGCGTCGCGCGATGCGCAGCGTTACGACCCTGCGCTGGCGCGGCGTATCGCCTGGGGCGCAAGCCCGCGTGGCTCGATCGCGCTGGAACGCTGCGCGCGCGCACGTGCGTGGTTGGCCGGCCGCGATTACGTGACCCCGGACGATATCCGCGCCATCGCGCCGGACGTGCTGCGCCATCGCGTGCTGCCCAGCTACGAAGCCACCGCCGAAGGCTGGGATGGCGAACGTCTGGTCGCCGCGCTGTTGGAAAAGATTCCGCTGCCCTGATCGGGTAGCGTTGCTGCGGTATGCCGCCCTTTCGCCCGAAGCCGATCGCCTCGATGCCGTCCTCGCCGTCTGCTGCTGCCCCGTTGTCCGTCGCTGGCGATGGCGTGCGTCCGCAGCTGGCCGAGTTGATTGCGTTGCGCGGTGCCGCTCGCCAGCGGCATCAACCGGGCCGTGGCCGGCATGGGTTGGTGGGTCCGGTGCCGGCGGCAACACGCGGGCGTGGCATGGAATACGCCGAGTCGCGCGAGTACGTGGCCGGCGATGATGCGCGGCATATCGACTGGCGCGTCACCGCACGCACCGGACGCGCGCACACCAAGTTGTTTCAGGCCGAACGCGAGCGGTTGAGCCTGATCGTGGCCGACACCGCGCCCGCGCTCTTCTTCGGCACCCGGGTGCGCTACAAGTCGGTGCAGGCGGCACGCGCCGGTGCCGTGGCGGCCTGGCTGGCGCAGCGGCAGGGCGACCGGATTGCCGCGTTGCGTGGCACCGCGAGCGAAGCGCCGATTGCGCCACGCGCCGGGCAGCGCGGGGTGTTGCCGGTGCTGGATGCCTTGGCGCGGTGGTATGCGCAGCCGCCGGCCGATGATGCCGGGTTGCAGGTCGGGCTCGACCATGCGGCACGCCTGTTACGCCCGGGCGCGCGCCTCACCGTGCTCGCCGATGCACGCAGTGCCGCCGCGGTGCCCGAGTCGCGCTGGTCGGGGCTCGCCCTGCATCACGAGGTGGTGGTGATCGTGCTGGTGGATCCACTGGAGCTGGCACCGCCCGCGCGTGCGCTCACCTTCGACGCGGGCGGGCAACGGATCACCGTGGACCTCACCACGCAGGCCGGGCGCGCGCAGTGGAATGCCGAATTCGTTGCGCCGCTGGAACGGTTGTCGACGCTGCTGCAGGCGCGTGGTGTGCGCCTGCACCGTCTGTCCACGGCCGATGCCAGCGATGCCTGGCTGGGCGGCAGCATCTCTAAGGTGCAGGGGTCATCGCGGTGACGCCCGACACCCTTCCGCTGCGCGATGTGCACCTGCCGCCATCACCGTCGTGGTGGCCGCTGGCCTTGGGCTGGTGGCTGGTGATCGCGGCAATCGTTCTGGTGCTGGGCACGTTGGCTTTGTGGTGGTGGCGTCGCCACCGGCGTGCCCAACGCTGGGCGGCGACCTTCGACGCTGCGCTGCAGGCGGCCAGCACACCGGCGCAGCGGCTGGCGGCGCTGTCGGCGTTGCTGCGGCGTGCCGCGCGCACGGTCGACCCGCAGGCCGATCGGCTGCAGGGCGAGGCCTGGCTGCAGTTGCTGGATGGCCGCAAAGGCCACGCGTTTTCGCAGGGGCCCGGCCGTGTGTTGCTGGACGGTGGGTTTCAACGTGACCCGGCAGTGAGCGATCTTGCGGCGGTGGAGCAGCTGGCACGCCAGCGCTTCCTTCGCCTGATGCAGGGGCGGCGATGAACTGGCTGCAGTGGTCGCAGTGGCAGGACGCGCTGGCGCATTGTGCGTGGCCGTGGGCCTGGTGGTTGATGCCGCTACCGTTGCTGATGTGGTTCTGGCCGCAGCGGCGCACGCAGGCATCTGCACTGCGCGTGCCGTATGCCCAGCAGCTGCGCGCGATGGTGAGTGCGCCACGCATTCCATCGCTGCGTGCGCCGCGCTGGCTGGCGTGGCTGGGATGGTTTTTGCTGTGCGCCGCGCTGGCGCGTCCGCAACAGCTGGGCGAGGTGATCCAGCCGCCGCGGGAGGCACGCCAGATGATGCTGGCGGTGGACCTGTCCGGCAGCATGAGCGAACCGGACATGGTGCTGGGCGGCAACGTGGTGGACCGCCTGACTGCGGCCAAGGCGGTGCTCTCGGACTTTCTGGACCGGCGCGAAGGCGACCGGGTGGGCCTGTTGGTATTCGGGCAGCGCGCCTATGCGTTGACGCCGCTGACCGCCGACCTCACCAGTGTGCGCGATCAGCTGGCTGACAGCGTGGTGGGCCTGGCCGGGCGCGAAACCGCAATCGGTGATGCCATTGCCTTGTCGGTCAAGCGTCTGCGCGAGCAGCGCCAGGGCCAGCGTGTCGTGGTGCTGCTCACTGACGGCGTCAACACCGCTGGTGTCCTCAACCCACTGAAGGCGGCCGAGCTTGCCAAGGCCGAGGGCGTACGCGTGCACACCATCGCCTTCGGTGGCAGCGGGAGCTATTCGTTGTTCGGTGTGCCGATTCCGGCCGGTGGTGGCGACGATATCGATGAAGACGGCCTGCGCAAGATTGCCGAGCAGACCGGTGGGCGCTTCTTCCGAGCCCGCGATACCGAGGAACTGGCCGGCATCTACGCCGAGCTGGATCGCCTGGAACCGGTGAAGGCCGCCGGGCCATCGGTGCAGCCGAAGGTCGAGCGTTATTACTGGCCGTTGGGCGCGGCGCTGCTGATTGGGTTGCTGGCCTACGCATTGCCGCGGAGATGGCGATGAACACGCTGAGTACCGCGTTGCACACGCTGCATCTTCTGCGTCCGCAACTGCTGTGGGCGCTGGTGTTGATCGTGCCAGCGGCAGTGCTGTGGTTCCTGCGCCAGCGCGATGCGGACGTGTGGCGGCAAAGTGTCGATGCGCATCTGTTGCCGCAGTTGCTGGTGACTGGCGGCCGCCGTGGGTGGTTTGGTTTTGTGCTCGCGGTTGTGGCCTACAGCGTGGCGGTCGTTGCGATGAGTGGGCCCAGTTGGCGGCAAACCGAGCGGCCGGTGTATCAATCCAACCGGCCGTTGGTGGTGGCGTTGGATCTGTCCTCCAGCATCAACGCCAACGATTTGCCGCCCTCGCGGTTGCTGCAGGCACGCGCCAAGCTGGCCACGCTGTTGCGCGAGCGTGCCGGTGGCGATGTGGCGTTGCTGGCATACGCGGGCGAGAGTTTCACCGTGGCGCCGCTGACCGAGGACGCGGCCAACGTGGCCTTGTTTCTGGATGCGTTGTCGCCGTCGGTGATGCCGGTGGATGGCAAGCGTGCCGATCGCGCCATCGAAGCGGCAGTGCAGCTGCTGTCGCAAGCTGGCTTCAAGCAGGGCGACATCCTGGTGATGAGCGACAGTGCCGATGAGTCGGCCGAAAGCGCTGCGCGGGTCGCGCGCTCGCGCGGCTTTAATGTCTCCACCTTGGGTGTTGGCAGCGCGCATGGCGCGGTCTACCGCGCCGCATCGGGTGAGATCGCGCAGGCGCGGCTGGACGAAGCGAGCTTGCGCGATCTCGCCAGCCAGGGCGGTGGCCGTTATGCACCGCTGGCCGCTGACGATGCCGACCTGCGTGCGCTGGGCGTGCTGGACCCGGCACAACAACCCGCGGCCGACGCCGCCGCGGCCGCGAACGGCAGCAAGACCTGGCTCGATGAGGGCTACTGGTTGCTTTTCCCGGTGATGGCGCTGGCGTTGTTGGCGTTCCGCCGGCGCGCCGCGGTGATGGTGCTGGCGTTGTTGTGTGTCGGGCCCTTTGTCCAACCGGCGCAGGCGGCGGAAGGGACGTTGTGGCAACGCGCCGACCAGGTGCAGCAGCAACGCCTGGACGCCGGCGTGCAGGCCTATCGTAAGGGCGATTTCGCTGCCGCGCAGAAGGCCTTCGAGGCCGTGCCCACCGACCAGGGCTGGTACAACCTTGGCAATGCGCTGGCCCGTCAGGGGCGCTACGACGATGCGATTGCCGCCTACGACCGTGCGCTGCGGCAACAGCCCCAGCTGCAGGACGCCATCGCCAACCGCGCCGCGGTGGAGGCGGCGCGCAAGCGTCAGCAGCAGAATAAAGACGGCAAGGGCAAGCCGCAGCAGGACCAGAACAAGGGCGACAAGCAGCAGGATCAGAACAAGGACGGGCAGGGCAAGCCGGAACAAACTGCCGGCAAGGACGGGAAGGATGGCAAGGGCGGCCAGGACGGAAAGCCGTCTTCGCAGCCGCCCAAGGACGGCCAGACGCCGGGCCAGCCGTCGCCAGCGCGGCAGGGCGAGCAAAAACAGCCCGACAGCCCACCGCAGACGCCGGATGCCCAGGCCCAGCAGCAGGCCGATGCAGCGCAACGGCGCAAGATGGAACAGGCCATGGCGCAGGCCGGTGCCAAGGGCGTGCCCAGCAAGGAGCAGCAGGCCGCCGCCGCGGCCGCGGCAGAAACGCCGGAGCAGCGCGAGCAACGGCAGGCGGTGGATGCATGGATCCGGCGCGTGCCGGATGATCCGGGCAGCCTGTTGCGCGCCAAATTCAGGCTGGAACACGAACGCAGGCAACGGGACGGACAATGACGGGCAACGGGCACTGGCGCCGTGTGGCGATATGGCTGCTGAGCAGCAGCGTGGCGATCCTGGCGTTGCCCGCCGGCGCGGTGACGCGCGCCTGGCTGGACCGTGACAGCATCGATGCGGGCGATGCGGTGACCTTGAACATCGAGACCGACCAGCGCGGCGCCGAGCCCGATTACAGCCCGTTGCGCGGTGGGTTCGGGCTGGGGGCCAAGAACGCCAACCAGCAGATGCAGGTGACCAATGGTTCGGTGACCATCCGGGCGTTGTTCGGGGTGGTGATCACGCCACGCCAGACTGGCGAGATCATCGTGCCGGCGATCCGGGTGGGCAACGAGCGCACCGAGCCGCTTCGGCTGCAGGTGGTGGCTACGGCTGTCGATGCCGGCGCTCCGGGGGACGCTGGCGCAAGCGCGGCGCGAGGCAACGAAGAAGCGTTCGTCGAAACCCAGGTGGACGACCCGCAGCCCTACGTGCAGCAGAGCGTGGGCGTGGTGGTGCGGCTGTACTACGCCACCCAGCTGGCCTCTGGCGAACTGGATCTGCAAGCCCCGGACGGCGCGTCGCTGCAGCGCGTTGGCGATGATGTGAGTTCGGCCAGGGCGGTCAACGGGCGGCAGTACAACGTGGTGGAGCGGCGCTACCTGCTGGTTCCCGAGCGCAGCGGCCGCCTGGTGGTGCCGCCGGCCCGCTTCAACGGGCGCGCGGTGGGTGGGTTCTTCGACGATTATTTCGGGCGCGGCAATGGCGAATTGAACGCGCGCAGCGCCAGCATTCCGCTGCAGGTACGCGCGCAGCCGGCCAATGCGCCGCAGCCGTGGTTGCCGTTGCGCAGCCTGACGCTGCGCTACACCTCCACGCCGCAGCGGGCCACCGCCGGCGAGGCAGCGCAAATCGTGGTGGAAGCCAGCGCACGCGGCGCCACCCAGGCACAGTTCCCGGAGCTGCCGACGCCCAGCGTGCCGGACGCGCAAGTGTTTGCCGAACCGGCGCAGTACGAGGAGCGGTTTGTCGATGGCTCGCCACAGCTGCGGCTGACGCGGCGCTATTCGATCGTGCCCAATCGCGCAGGTCCTCTGTTGATTCCCGGCCTGCAGGTGGCGTGGTGGGATGTGGGCGCGGCAGCGGCGAAGACGGCATCGCTGCCGGACCTCACGCTGGATGTGGCCGCACGCAGCGCTGCATTTGCAGCGCCCGCAGCGGCGCCTTCGCCAGCCAGCCAGCCAGCTGGTGAGGCCGTGGCACCTGCGCCGGCGGCCAGCACGCTGCGCCTGCAGGGTGCCCCTGCAGCCTCGCGCCCGTGGGGCTGGATCGCGGCGGCGGCGGGTTTCGCGGTGCTGTGGATTGCCACTCTGGTCTGGGCGCTGCGTCGTCGTCGCGGTGGAGTGCGCGCTGTGGCCGCGGGTGCTGGTGCTGCTGCGCCGGCGCCCGGCAGGCGCGGCACCCACAGCGTGGCCGACCTGCGCCGTGCGCTCGATACCGGTGGCATGGACGATGTGGCCACGGTGCTGTGTGGTATGGCCGGCGTTGCCGACATCGACAGTGTGCTGGCAGCCTTGAGCGACCCGGCTCAGCGCGCGGCGGTGGCACAGATGCAACGCGCCCGTTGGGGTGGCGATGGCGATGTGACTGCTGCGCGCGCTGCCTTGCGCGAGGCGTTCGCCAATGGCCCGCGCTGGCATCACGCCACGGCAGCAGAGCCGGAGGTGCTGGCACCGCTCTATCCGCCGGCGCATTGATTGCTTGCGCTGCCGCGACAGCGACACGACAGACGAGCCACGGCAAGGTTAAGTCGGGTGCGCAGGACCCGGCCGCTGCCAGCGCTGCTGCGTGGTCTTGCGTGATGACTGATTGAGTTTCGGCTGCGTACGGCATAGGTGTGCGGGATGAAGATTGCGCAGAGCGTTATGGCTGCGGGGCTGCTGCAGGGCCCTTGCCCGCCCACCATCGCAGGACACGCCGCAAGTACGTCCCTGTAGCTCTTTGGCGGCATCCATGCCGCCAAAGGTCCCGCGACGGTGGGCGGGCAAGGGCCTGGCACGCTGGTCGGTGCGTCGTTTCAACACTAAAGACAGGTCGGGTAGGGCACACCGGCGCTGCTGCGGTGCCGCTTGCGCCTTGGCGGCTGCGCTTTGGCGTTGTGCAAGATGAGCGCTGTTTGCTGCCCGCTCCAGCGTCTGCAGCACATGGTGTCGAGAGGCGGGCCTACCCTAAGGATGCGCGCATGGGGCGCCTTGGGTAGGTGGCCGCGCCGGTGGTGTTTGTTAAGCTCCGGCCTTTGTGTCCAGACCAAGGCCTGTCCCGATGACCGCATCCCCAGCCGCGCGCCGCCCAGGCCTGCCCCTGCATTGGAAGATGGGCATTGGCTTCGCCATCGGCCTGGTGCTGGGTCTGGCCGTGTACTACCTGGCCGGGAGCGACGCCGAATGGGTGCGGCTGGTGACCAAGTACGTCACCACGCCGTTCTCGCAGATCTTCCTCAATCTGATCTTCATGCTGATCGTGCCGCTGCTGTTTTCGGCGCTGGTGGTCGGCATTGCGGAAATGGGCGACATCCGCGCGTTGGGCCGGGTGGGCTGGCGCACGCTGGGCTACACGGTGGTGTTGTCGGGCATTGCGGTGTTGCTGGGCTTGGTCCTGGTCAATGTGCTCAAGCCCGGTGCAGGCGTGGACCCGCAACTGGCCAACCAGTTGATCCAGGAAAATGCCGACCGCACCCGCGAGATCATCTCCAGCTCCGGCAATCAGCCGCAGGGCATGGACATGCTGCTTTCCATCGTGCCGAACAACGTGATTGCGGCGGCCTCGAGCAATGGCGCGATCCTGTCGTTGATGTTCTTCGCGGTGATGTTCGGCGTGGGCATGGTGCTCACGGCCGACGAAAAAGTGGCCACGCTCAAGCGCGGCATTGAAGGCATCTTCGAGATCTCGATGACCCTGATCGGGCTGGTGATCCGCCTGGCGCCGTACGCGGTGGCCTGTTTCATGTTCAATCTGGCCGCGTTGTTCGGCTTCGATCTGCTGATTCGCCTGGGCGCCTACGTCGGCGTCGTGGTGCTGGCGCTGGGCCTGCACATGGTGGTCAGCTACGGGCTGGCGGTGAAGTTCGCCGGGCGTTCGCCGATCGGCTTCTTCCGGCAGACGCAGGAGGCCACGCTGATGGCGTTCTCCACCGCCTCCAGCAACGCGACCCTGCCAACCGCCTTGCGCGTGGCCGACGAGATGGGCCTGCCACCGCGGGTCTCGCGCTTCGTGCTCACCGTGGGCGCCACCGCCAACCAGAACGGCACCGCGCTGTTCGAAGGCGTGACGGTGATCTTCCTGGCGCAGTTCTTCAATGTGGACCTGAGAATCGGCCAGCAATTCATGGTGATGATCGTCTGCATCCTGGGTGGCATCGGCACCGCCGGTGTGCCCTCCGGCTCGCTGCCGGTAGTAGCGCTGATCTGCGCGATGGTTGGGGTCAACCCGGTCGGCATCGGCATGATCCTGGGCGTCAATCACTTCCTGGACATGTGCCGTACCGCGCTGAATGTCACCGGCGATCTGGCGTTGACGACGCTGGTGGCTAAGGGGGAGAAGTAGGGAATCGGGAATCAGGAATCGTTAGAGCGGGCTGTTGCGATCGGGGCGCGTACTGCGAAGTCCTGCGCATCGCAGCGGTAGCGGTGGTGTGAGTGGCGTTAGCGGCCCACTTGCAACACTGCATCCGATTCCCGATTCCCGTTTCTCCATTCCCGGCTGCTGATTCCCCTAACACGCTCTGTGGGAGAATACGGGTCTCCGCTTCCAGCGGTGTTCCCCTCCGCTTCCATAGACGCCCATGACCCAGCCCACCCGCCGCCAGCTGGCCAACGCCATCCGTTTCCTCGCCGCCGATGCGGTCGAAGCCGCAAAGTCCGGCCACCCCGGCATGCCCATGGGCATGGCCGATATCGCCGAAGTGCTGTGGAACGATTTCTTCCGGCACAACCCGAACAATCCGCAGTGGTTCAATCGCGACCGTTTCGTGCTGTCCAACGGGCACGGGTCGATGCTGCAGTACGCGCTGCTGCACCTGTCCGGCTACGACCTGCCGATCGAGCAGCTCAAGCAGTTCCGTCAGTTGCACAGCAAGACCGCCGGCCACCCCGAGCGCAGCGAAACGCCTGGGGTGGAAACCACCACCGGGCCGCTTGGGCAGGGCTTTGCCAATGCAGTCGGGTTCGCGCTGGCCGAGAAGTTGCTGGCACAGCGTTATAACCGGCCCGAGCTGGAAATCGTCGACCACCGCACCTGGGTGTTCATGGGCGACGGTTGCATGATGGAGGGCATCTCGCACGAGGCGGCCTCGCTGGCCGGTACCTGGGGCCTGGGTAAGCTGGTCGCGTTCTGGGACAACAACCAGATCTCCATCGACGGCAACACTGCCGGCTGGTTCAGTGACAACACCCCGGCACGCTTCGAAGCCTATGGCTGGCATGTGATCCGTGATGTGGACGGGCACGACGCCGACAAGATCAAGGCGGCCATCGAGGCGGCGCTGGAAAACAGCGACAAGCCCACGCTGATCTGCTGCCGCACCAAGATCGGCTTCGGTGCACCCACCAAGTCGGGCAAAGAATCCTCGCACGGCGCACCGTTGGGCAAGGAAGAGCTGGAAGGCGCGCGCAAGGCGCTGGAATGGCCGTACGGCCCGTTCGAGATTCCCGAAGAGATCTATGCCGGCTGGCGCGCAGGTGGCACCGGCACGCTGCGTCAGGCCGAGTGGGAGCAGCTGTTCGACAAGTACGCCAAGCAGTACGGCGAACAGGCCGACGAGCTGACCCGCCGTTCGCGTGGCGAGTTGCCGGCCGACTTCATCGTCCAGGCCGATGCCTACATCGCCAAGGCGCAGGAAGACGGCCAGACCATCGCCTCGCGCAAGGCATCGCAGCTGGCGATCGAAGCGTTCGCACCGCTGCTGCCGGAACTGGTCGGCGGCTCGGCCGACCTGGCGCATTCCAACCTCACCTTGTGGAAGGCCAGCAAGTCGGTCGCCACCGACGACCCGAACGCCAACTACGTGTATTACGGCGTGCGCGAATTCGGCATGACCGCCATTGCCAACGGCTTGGCGCTGCATGGTGGCTTCATCCCGTTCGACGCCACCTTCCTGGTGTTCAGCGACTACGCGCGTAACGGCGTGCGCATGAGCGCGTTGAATCCGGCGCATGCCATCCATGTGTACACGCACGACTCGATCGGCCTGGGCGAAGACGGCCCGACCCATCAGCCGGTCGAACACCTGGCCTCGCTGCGCTACATCCCCAACAACGATGTGTGGCGCCCGGGCGATGCGGTGGAGTCGGCGGTGAGCTGGAAGGCCGCGATCACTCGCAAGGACGGCCCGAGCTGCCTGGTGTTCAGTCGCCAGAATCTGCAGCACCAGCCGCGCAGCGCCGAGCAGATCAAACTGATCGAACGCGGCGGTTACGTGTTGGCCGATGCCGAAGGCGGCACGCCCGACGTGATCCTGATCGGCACCGGCTCGGAAGTGGGCCTGGCAGTGGAAGCGAAGAAGACGCTGGATGCGGCCGGGCTGAAGACACGCGTGGTGTCGATGCCGTCCACCGACGTGTTCGATCGCCAGGATGCCGCGTACCGCGAGCAGGTGCTGCCCAATGCCGTGCGCAAGCGCGTGGCGGTGGAAGCGGGCGTGACCGGCTTCTGGCGCAAGTATGTCGGCCTAGATGGCGATGTGGTCGGTATCGACACCTTCGGTGCCTCGGCGCCGGCGGATCAGCTGTATGCGTACTTCAAGATCACCGCCGAGCACGTGGTCGAGGCCGCCAAGGCGCTGTAATGCGTTGTGGTGTTGATTGAAAAAAGCCGGCGAAAGCCGGCTTTTTTCTTGGGAGGTCTGCGCGATGGGTGATGCTGCGGGCAGGCAGCATGCACCGCCGCGTGCATTCCAAGACGTGGCGGCGTGGCGGATCACTGGCGGTGCATGTTGGCGACGCAGAGGTCGATCTGGCGCACACAGGCGGCGGCCCAGATCCATGCATCACTGCGTGCAGGTCACTCGCTGCATAGCGTTGCAATGCTTAAAAACAAGTGCACCCGATAAAGCCGGGCGCAGAGGTGCAAGCGTCTTGGCCCGGCATTGCCGGGATCAGCGCGCGTCGTTCGCCACTGCCTGCGCACGGACCCGGGTGGTCAACACCTGCAACTGCGTGTCCATCATGGTCGGGTTGGGGTCGTGGCCAGTGCGCGGCAGGATCAGGAACTCTTTGGTCGGCGCTGACAGCGTTTCGAAATACGCTTTGCTGACCGTCAGCGGCGTGACCAGATCCTGGTCGCCTTGCAGCAGGTAGACAGGCATTGCGAAGGCCGGCCCGAGTGCGCGCAGGTTGATCTGCGGCCCCATGCCATTACCCGCCAGCCCGACAAATTGCAGGAAGGAATAGTCCTCGCCGGCCTCGTAGGCCGCGCGATACTCGGGCGTGTCGTACTCGGCAGAAAATCTGAACCAGTCGGCCGGCGCCGGCTCGGTCCGCAACGCTTCGTACTTGCGGCTCACGCGCCGCAGAATCCCGAAATTGCGCGGGTTCGTCCACGGCGGCGGGCCGATCTGTTCGAGCTTGCCGAGCGCATCATGATCGTTGGCTGCCTGCACCAGCTGCATGGTCGCGGCATAGCCGGCCGCCACGTCGTCCTGGTAGTTGACCAACTGCGCGGTGCCGACATACGCATGGAATAGGTCGGAGTTGGCCTTGGCCATGTGGGCGGCCAAGGCCGAGCCCCACGAGCCACCCATCAGGATGACCTTGCGCTTGCCGAGCTGTTGCATCGCATGGCGCGCCACCTCAACACCGTCTTGCGTCAGCCGTTGCATGGTCAGCGCTTCGCCCTCGGCAGGCTTGTTGGCGGCGTAGGTCTTGCCCGAGCCGCGCTGATCCCACTGCACGACGGTGAAGTCGCGCGTCCAACTGCCGAACAGGCGCTGCGCGAATGGAGTATTGGGGTTGCCCGGCCCGCCATGGACGATCAACACCACCGGATTGCGGCAGTCGGCGCCCTCGACCGTCACCCATTGCTGGATCCCGCCGATCTGTACAAGACCTGCCTCATGGACCGGCGCACCGGGCACCCGGCAGGTGTCGGCCAATGCGGATTGTTTTGGTGCTGCCACGCCTACCACGGGCGCGCACAGCGCCAGTAATGCAAACGCCTTCCAAAAGTTGTTCATATGCTCCTTGGTGCGCTGGCGCCCGGCATGCGCTGGGCGACGGTCCGTTGTTCCGCTGGTGCGCGGCATCCGCGTCGAGTGTTGCGCATGGGCGAACTCGGCCGCAATGACTGTGAGTACTGATCTGCCTGGGCGGACAAGCGCGTTGTAAGCACGCGTGCGCCATGCGGGCTTTGTTTGCTCGATAGCCGCAGGATTACGTAACGCCGCCATGCGATCTGCATAGCGGATCCAGTGAAGACACTGCGCCATGGGATCGCGGACTCGACCGCCGTGGCGAGTCGCTGGCACCGGCACCGTGCCGGACAGACCTACTCCAGCAGGGTACGCACCAGTTTCAGGTAGCGCTTGTTTCTCTCGGTGACCTCGACGCCCCCCCGCCCTGAGTAGCGGCCTGGTTTAGAGTCCGGGGTTGATGATATCGGTGTTTGCCAGATGTTGGGCATAAGCAGCCGGGGTCATGCCGCCGATTGCTTTCTTGGGTCGGTCCTCGTTGTATTCGCGTCGCCAGCGTTCGATTTCGGTGCGCGCGTGCAGTAACGTCGGGAACCAGTGCTCGTTGAGGCATTCGTCGCGCAGTCGGCCGTTGAAGGATTCAACATAGGCGTTCTGGTTCGGTTTGCCTGGCTGGATGAGCCGTAGTTGCACATTACGGGCATGCGCCCAGGCGACCATCGCCTTACCGCAAAACTCCTTGCCGTTGTCAGTGCGGATCACCTTCGGCAAACCGCGACTGTGCGCCAGTCGGTCCAGCACGCGCGTCACCCCGTGCCCGGAGATCGCGCGCTCCACTTCGATGGCGACCGCTTCGTGGGTTGCATCGTCCACGATCACCAGACACTTGATCACCCGGCCTTCCGCGGTGCGGTCGAACACAAAGTCCATCGACCACACCTGGTTGGCCTGCGATGGCCGCAGCAGCGGTTGACGCTCGCCTATTGGGACCTTCTTGCGCTTGCGGCGGCGCACTTGCAGCTGCTGCTCGCGATACAACCGTTCCACACGCTTGTAGTTCACGATGCGCCCTTCTTGCCGCAATTTGAGATAGATCATTCCCACGCCATAGCGGCGATGGCGATGTGCCAACGCACAGATGCGTTCGCGCAGTTCGCCATTGCGATCTTCGCGCGGGCAATACCGCAGTGCACTGGCGCTCATGCCGATCACTGCCAACGCACGACGCTCGCTGGCACCACGCCCGATCCATTCGCGCACCAGCGTACGACGCGCCGGTGCGCTTACCACTTTTTTCGCAGTGCATCCTTGATCAGGTCGTTCTCGAACAACTGCTCGGCCAGCAACTTCTTCAGCCGCGCGTTCTCGGACTCGAGGTCCTTGAGCCGCTTGGCATCGGGCACGCTCATCCCACCGAACTTGCTGCGCCACAGGTAGTACGAGGCCTCGCTGAAGCCATGCCGCCGGCACAGATCCTTGATGGCGACGCCGCTTTCGGCTTCGCGCAGAAAGCCGATGACCTGCTCGTCAGTAAAACGTTTCTTCACGTCCAATCTCCTCGGGGTAGGGAATTGGACTCCAAACTGAGGCGCTACTCAAAATTGGGGGGACGTCGACCTGCCAAAAGCAGGCTCGGTTTGCTATTTAAAATGTGAATCATTCCCATTAAAATGGCGCGCTGCCGGTGGTATGGCACCCGTTCCTCCCCCTTTTGTTGCCGGCGCTGCGATTGCGTGCGGCCCAATCCGTCTGTGTTGGAGTCCCCCCGATGAACCGTAGTACCCAGATGCGTCTTCCTTCCGTGGGCGCGCGCCGCCATGTCCTGCCGCGCGCGCTGTTCGCGGCGCTGTGCACGATGACGGCCGGCCAGGCGCTCGCCGAAGCGCCCGCTGCTGAGGCCGCCGCCGATGCCGAGGTCACCACGCTCGATGGCGTGAACGTCACCGGCGAGCGCGGCTACACGGTGGAGAAGACCACCGCCGGCACGCGCATGAACCTGTCGCTGCGCGAGATTCCGCAGTCGGTCACGGTCATCACCCGCGACCGCATGGACGACCAGAACCTGCAGAGCATCACCGATGTGCTCAACAACGTCACCGGCATTTCGGTGGCGCAGAGCGACAGCGAGCGCCTGGAGTTCTACGCGCGCGGTTTCTACATCGACAACTATCAGTTCGATGGCATCCCGGCCTACATGGAGCAGGCCTGGAGCTACGGCGACTCGGCGCTGGACGTGGCCCTGTACGACCGGGTTGAAGTGGTGCGCGGGGCCACCGGCCTGCTCACCGGCTCGGGCAATCCGTCCGCCTCGATCAACCTGGTGCGCAAGCACGCGCTCAGCCGCGAGTTCACCGGCACCGTGTCGGTGGGTGGCGGCGATTTCAACAAGACCCGCAGCGTGGCCGATGTCACCGTGCCGCTCAGCCCGGCGGCAATGTGCGCGCACGTGTGATCGGCGTCTACCAGGACGGCGAATCGGACATGGACCGCTACAACCTGCGCAAGAAGATCGGCTCGGCGATCATTGATGCCGACCTCACCGACAGCACGCTGCTGAGCGTGGGCTACGAGTACCAGAAGAAGGAATCGGACGACGTCACCTGGGGCGGCTTCCCGCTGTTCTTCAGCGACGGCACGCGCACCAATTACGACCGCTCGTTCAATCCGGCCGCCGATTGGACGTTCTGGGATACGCGTCTGCAGCGCACCTTCGCCAGCCTGCAGCAGGGCTTCGACAACGGCTGGACGCTCAAGGCCAATGTCAGCCATGAGAAGACCGAAGCGGCCAATCATCTGTTCTATCCGTTCTATACGATTTTCGGTTTCGACCGCGCCACCGGCGGCGGCGTGGTGCCGTATTCGGGTAACTACCTCACCGAGCGCAAGGCCGACGGCGCCGACGTGTACGCGGAAGGCCCGTTCCAGCTGTTTGGCCGCGAGCATCACCTGGTCGCCGGCGCCAGTTACAACCGCCGCGAATTCACCAACAACGGCACCTTCGATTTCCCGGCGCCGCTGGATACTTACTTCGGCTGGAATGGCGCGTATCCGGAACCCAACTGGAGCCCGCGCACGGTGCAGAGCACCGGCACGATCAAGCAAAAAGCCGCCTACGTGGCGGGCCGTTTCTCGCTGGCCGACCCGCTGACGCTGCTGGTGGGCGCGCGCTACACCGACTGGCAGATCGATGGTGGTAACTTCGATGCCGCGCAGGGGCTTGTACCGTTCTCCGACACCCAGACCGAAGTCACCCCGTACGCCGGCCTGGTCTACGACATCAACGACGTGTGGTCCACCTACGTCAGCTACACCGAAATCTTCAACCCGCAGACCTTGCGCGATGCCAACGGCGGCTACCTGGATCCGTTGACCGGCAAGGGCTACGAAGCCGGCGTCAAGGCTGCCTGGTTCGACGACAAGCTCAACGCCTCGCTTGCGGTGTTCCGCATCGAACAAGACAACCTGGGCGTGGCCACCGGCGGCTTCGTTCCCGGTAGCAGTGAATCGGCGTATGAGGCCGCCAACGGCGTGGTCAGCGAAGGCTTCGACTTCGAGATCTCCGGCCGTGTGACCGCCGGTTGGAACACCACCTTTGGTGCCTCGCATTACACCGCGCGCGATGACAGCGGCACGTCGATCAATACGCAGCTGCCGCGTACCACCCTCAAGCTGTTCAACAGCTACACCCCGCAAGGTGCGTGGAGCGATCTGACCGTGGGTGGCGGCGTCAACTGGCAGAACCGTTCGTACTACGTGGACCCGGTGTACGGCGCGTTCCAGCAGAGTGCCTATGCCCTGGTCAGCGCGTTTGCGCGGTATCGTCTGTCACCGCAGTTCTCGGTGCAGCTCAATATCGACAACCTGCTCGACAAGCGTTACTACGCGCAGTTCAATGGCGGCTACGGCGCATGGGGCGCATCGCGCAACGGCATGCTGACCTTCAACTACACGTTCTGATCGACGCACACCTGGGGCGTTTTAACGTCTGATGGCTTGGCAATCACACAGGCATCTCGCAGAGATGCCTGTGTTTTTTTGTGCGCTGATGATCTGTAACCTGATCGTTCTCTTGCGACTGCGACGACGTTTTCCACGTAGCGGGGAACAAGGATTGTTTGCGTTGAGATTCTGCGAGAAGCAGAGGCTTGCGACACTGTTGCCACTTAAAGTAGTCGCCCCTGAAAAACCCCCAATCACCCAACGCCCGCAAGGCCTTGATGTCTGCAGTGGCGTGCCAGAACTACCAGTTTTCGCTACGCTGAAGGCTGGTTTCTGGCAATTTCCACTCATGCATACACGCCGTCCTGCTGCCGAGCACATGCCTGCCGAGGAGTTGTTTCGTTCGCGCCTGGAGAACCAGATCGATCTGCGGCATCCGCTGGCGCAGCTGAGCCAACGGATGCCGTGGACGGCGTTGGAGCAAGCACTTTCATCGCGCTTGCCGGCCACCCAGGCTGGTGGCGGTCGGCCGGCATTGCCGGTGCGGCTGATCGCCGGTTTGCTCTACCTCAAACACGCCTACGACCTGTCCGATGAGGCGGTGTGCGAGCGTTGGCTGGAAAATCCGTATTGGCAGTTTTTCACTGGCGAGGTCGTGTTCCAGACGCGCTTGCCGTGCGATGCCAGCTCGCTGACGCGCTGGCGTCAGCGGCTTGACGAAGCGGGGATGGAAGAGTTGCTGGCACACACCATCAACGCTGCACATGCCATGCAGGCGGTGGACGCACGCGAGTTGTCGCGGGTGATCGTGGACACCACGGTGCAGGAAAAGGCGATTGCCTATCCGACCGATAGTCGGTTGCTGGAGGTGGCACGCAAGAAACTGGTGCTGCTGGCCAAGCGTTACGGCATCGGGTTGCGGCAGAGCTACGCACGGCAAGGTCCGGCCCTGAGCCGCAAGGCGGGCCGCTATGCGCATGCACGCCAGTTCAAGCGCATGCAGCGCGTGCTGCGACGTCAACGCACGGTCTTGGGGCGGGTGTTGCGCGATATCGCGCGCAAGCTGGACCAGGTGGAACCCGGCGTGCGCGAGCGCATCGCGGTCTGGCTGGAACGTGCGCAACGGCTGTACACGCAGCGTCCGAAGGACAAACAAAAACTGTACGCATTGCATGCCCCGGAAGTGGAATGCATCGGTAAGGGCAAGGCGCGTCAAGCGTACGAATTCGGCGTCAAGGTCGGCATTGCGGTCACCGCCTGCAAGGGATTGGTCGTGGGTGCGCGTAGCTTCCCGGGCAACCCGTACGACGGCGACACCTTGGCCGAGCAGCTGGAGCAGACACGCGGGTTGCTGCAGGATCTGAGCGTAGAACCGACGGTGGCGATCGTGGACCTGGGCTATCGCGGGCGCGAGGTCGATGGCGTGCAGGTGCTCCATCGTGGCAAGGCCAAGACGCTGACGCGACGGCAATGGCGCTGGATCAAACGACGGCAGGCGGTGGAACCGGTGATCGGACATCTGAAAGACGACTGCAGGTTGCGTCGCTGCAGGCTGAAAGGTGCACAAGGCGATGCGCTGCACGTACTCGGCTGCGCCGCCGGCTACAACCTGCGCTGGCTGCTGCGCTGGATCGCGTTTTTGCGTGCCTGGATGCGGGCGATGGGATGGCCATCCTTTAGCGCCGTGCCGCTGTCGCCGATGACACTTGGTGCTTGAAGGGGGTTTTTCAGGGGCGACAAAGTAGTGCCAGATTGGCATGCCAACGCCCGTCTACATGGCGCGCGCGCCAGCGCTGTAGCGCCACACCCGCGCCGACGCAAATTCAAGGCAAATGCGGCTCCAGATGCGGCGCCATCACTTGCGCAATCCAGTCCATGAACAGACGCACGCGCTGCGGTAGATGCCGGCGCTGCGCATACAGCAGCGTGACCGGCATCGGCTCCGGTGCCATCTGCGCCAACACCTCCACCAACACGCCACTGTCCAGATGCGCCTGCAGCGGGCTGGCTGGTGCCTGGATGATGCCCAGCCCCGCACGTGCGGCGGCAAGGTAGGCATCGCCGTTGTTCACCGTCACCGGGCCGCGCATCGGCAGCCAGTGGTACTGCGCACCGTCGTGGTATTCGAACCCGGGCGAGCGTTGGCCCAGCGTGGAGACGTAGTGCACCAGATCGTGCTGCGCCAGATCCTCAAGGGTCTGTGGCACGCCACGTTGCGCCAGGTACTGCGCGCTGGCCACGTTGATGATGCGCAGCACGCCCAGCGGCCGGCCGACCAGGCTGGTGTCTTCCACCGTGCCAACCCGCAGCACGCAATCGAAGCCCTCGCGCACCAGGTCCACGCGGCGATCGGTGCCGCTGATTTCGATCTCCAGCTGCGGATGCTGGGCGAGAAAGGCCGGCAGCGCGGGAATCACGAACTGCCGCGCGATGCCGGCCGACATGTCCACGCGCAGGCGCCCGCGCAACTGGCTGTGGTCGCGCTGGAACATGCCCTGCAATTCGTCCATGTCGTCGAGCAGATCGCGGCTGCGCTGGTAGAACGCGGTGCCGTCGGCGGTGAGTTGCACGCGGCGGGTGGTGCGATGCAGGAGCTGGGTGCCCAGCGAGGCTTCGAGCCGTTGCACGGCGGTGGAGACGCTGGCTTTGGGCAGGCCCAGCGTTTCGGCGGCACGGGTGAAGCTGCCGAGCTCGGCAACGCGCAGGAAGGCGCGGAGCGTGTCCATTGTGTCCATGGATTGGTCGCTGAGAGTGAACGGTGCAATCAGGATGTGGCGATTTATGTCATGCCGCAAGGCTAATAGCCTGCGTCCTGTCCATTCACTCGCGGAGCACGGCATGCACAGCACCACACCCATCACCCTGATCACCGGCGGCAGCCGCGGCCTGGGCCGCAACGCCGCACACGCACTGGCCGCCGCCGGCCACGACATCGTGCTGACCTATCACCGCCAGGCCGACGACGCGGCCGCAGCGGTGGCCCACATCCAGCAACTGGGCCGCCGCGCGCATGCGCTGCAACTCGATACCGCAGACGTGTCCACGTTTGCCGACTTTGCTGCGCGGCTCAAAGACGTGCTGGCCAGTTGGGAGCGGAACCAGTTCGATGCGCTGGTCAATAACGCCGGCACCGGCTTGCACGCGCCCATCGCCGACACCACCGCGGACCAATTCGATGCGCTGGTGAACATCCATCTGAAAGGGCCGTATTTCCTGACCCAGACCCTGTTGCCGTTGATTGCCGACGGCGGGCGCATTCTCAATGTCTCGAGTGGTCTGGCGCGTTTCGCGCTGCCGGGGTCTTCGGCCTACGCCATGATGAAGGGAGGCATCGAAGTGTTTACGCGTTACCTGGCCAAGGAGCTCGGCGCACGCGGTATTTCCGCCAACACCCTGGCGCCGGGCGCGATCGAAACCGACTTCAATGGCGGCAGCGTGCGCGACAACGCGCAGGTGAACGCGATGGTGGCCTCGGTCACCGCATTGGGCCGGCCGGGGCAGCCGGACGATATCGGCCCGGTGGTCGCCGCGCTACTTGCGCCCGGCACGGCGTGGATCAATGCGCAGCGGATCGAGGCATCCGGCGGCATGCTGATCTGAGGATCACTGCCGTGCCTTCACTGCGCTGATGTGCCCATGCTGCACATCGGCGCAGGTGGGGGCTAGCAGCGGCTTTAGGTGTTGAGTGATGGGGCCGAGCAGACGCTTCGAGCAGCGCAAAACGCATCGTCGCCCGGGGCCGCGATGCGCTCGATGATCTAGGCCACACATCACAATCCGGATTTGAAAGTGTCGCTCATCAGGTATCGCTCACGCCTGCGAGCCGCGCATTGAATCCGGGTGATTCTGCATCGCTGCGGCACAGTGCGCAGCAGCGATGCAATTCACTGCACTGATCATGCAACGCGGCCGTGACAGGCAATCACTGCAACGACTGATCACCATGCAGCACCGGGTAGGGATTCAGCGCCTCGCCCTTCCACCATTCGCGTTCCGCGCCGAGACGGTGAATCTCGAAATGCAGATGCGGTGCGGCGGGATCGGCATTGCCGGTGCTGCCGACGTAACCGATCAGCTGCCCGCGCTTGATCACCTGCTTTTCGGCCAAGCCGTCCGCATAGCGCTGCAGATGCGCGTAGTAGTAGCAGTACTTGCCGCCGGGCTCGAACTGGTAGACCGTCAGGCCACCGCGCTTGCTGTCGAACAATTTCTCCACGGTGCCGTTGGCCACCGCGAGCACCGGCGTGCCGGCCGGTGCCAGGATGTCGATTGCATCATGCACGCGGCCTTCGCTGCGTGCGTCGGTGAAGGTGTCCTGCAACTGGCTGCTGGTGATGCCTTGCACCGGGATCAGCAAGGCCACGTTGTTGCTTGCCGATGCCGATGCCTGCGCAGCGGACGGGCCACTGACCGGTGCAGCCATCGCGCTCGCTGCCTGTGCCGGCGCAGGTGCCGCCGCTAGCGGTGTGGCAGCAGTCATCGCCTCAGGTGCTGCTGATGCAGGCGCGCGTTGCGCAGCAGGCGCGGATGCCGTGGCCGCCGCCGCCGCCGCTGGCGATGCAGCCACAGGGTCGGTGGCGTGGCGCAGGTCCAGCCACCAATACCCCGCCGCACCGATCAGCACGCCCACGATCAGCATCATCAGCGTCTTCATGGCCTACTCCTGCATCACCACGGGCACCGAGGCGTCCACTACGCTGGCCAGGTTCACCACGTCCCAGTTGGTCAGGCGCACACAGCCATGCGATTCGGTCTTGCCCACATGGCCGGGTTCCGGCGTGCCGTGCAGGCCGTAATGCGGCTTGGACAGATCGATCCACACGCGGCCCACCGGGTTGTTCGGGCCCGGCGGCAGCGTGGCCTTGCCTTCGCCGGGCTTGGCATCCCAGAACAGTTTGGGGTTGTAGTGGAACTTGGGGTCGCGCGAAATGCCCAGGATCTTCCAGCGCCCGATCGGCAGCGGATCGTGCTTGCTGCCCGAAGACACCGGGAACTGCGCGTACACCTTGCCCTGCGCATCGAACAGCCGCAGCGTCGAATCGGATTTGTCGATGACCAGCTTGGCCGGCTTGCTCAGCGCAGGCACACCGTCCACGTTGGGCGCCTGGATAACGCTGCCGGCCTTGCTCAGGTCAACGCCGGGGTTGAGCTGGCGCAGCAGGTCCGGGTCAGCGTGGAAACGCTCGCCGAGCGCTTCTTCGATGGAGACATAGCCCAGCGCCGGCAACTTCGCCTGCTCGGCGGGGCGGTCGGGAATCGGCTGGAACGGGCCGGCCACGTCGGCATCGGTCAGCGTGTACTGCACCAGTGCTGGCGTGGTGTCGGCCTGCAAGGCCTGCCAGGTGGCGTCATCCAGCTCGCCGGTGACCTTGATGCGGTGCGCGGCCTGGAAACCGGAGATGGCGCGCTTCTGGTTCGAGCCGCGCTGGCCGTCGATCTGGCCGGGCGAAAAATGCGCGCGGTCCAGCAGCACCTGGGCGTGCAGGTCCGAACGTGGTCCGGTGCCTACCGTGGTCGGTGCGCTGATCGGTGCAGGTGCGGCGGCCGGCTGCTGGGCCTGCGCAACCGAGGACAGCGCCGCGCCCAGGGCCAGGGTCAACAAGCAGGCGCGAGCATGAAAACGTGAGGGCATGGGTGGTTCCAGAGAAGGCGTGCACGCACCTTGCCGCAGTGGGCTGCGTACCCGCCGTGAAATCCCTGCACCCGGAGTAACTGCCTAAATCACTGACGCCTGTGGCGCGCGCGCGCGGCAATGCGCCCGTTGCCCAGGCACTGCCGCCAAACAACGCGCGCTCAGGTTGATTGCCGCGATCAGTAACATGCACGCGCGACGCGCGGCGGCGCAGCTCTACATTTCCACACAGGCCATTGCTGTGGCCACGGCCCGCACAAAGACGGGAAGACCGGCGCTGCGTCTTCCCGTCGCCGCTTGGTCAATAGGTGTATCCCACCGTCAGCATGTACGCCCGCCCGGTCTGCACGTAGGCGCCGTCGGCACCGGGGTCGTAGGCCATGTAGCGTTTCGATGTGCCCTGCGTTTCGTAGAACGTTGCCGCATTGAGCAGGTTCTTCGCCGACACGCCCACATCGACATGGTGGGGCAGGTGATAGGTGGCGTTGAAATCCAGCGACTTCACCGGCTGCAGATAGTAGTTGAGCCGATCGGTGGTGAGCCCCAGCAATTGCAGGCCGGTGTAGTTGTAACTCAGGTCGGTACGCAGATGGCTATCGTCGTAAAACAGGTCCAGGTTGTAGATGCGCTCCGGCGCGCGCGGCAGCCAGGTCTTTTCCGGTTGGTCCGCCCGTTTGCTGTCGGCTGCGCTGTGCTGCAGGGTGAGATTGGCATTGATGCCGAAGTGGCTCCAGATGCCGGGTAATGCCAACAGCCGTTTGCTCGCCGCCAGTTCCAGGCCGTAGAGCGTGGCGGTGCCGCCGTTCTGCGGCATGGTCACCGGTACGCCGTTCTCGAAAGTGGTGCCGGTCGGCACCAGCCCGCCGAGCGTGTTGTCGTTGCTGGTCGCCGACTGCGAGGTGTAGATGAAACCGGTGATGCGCTTGTAGTAGGTCGATGCACTGAGCACGCCGCCGTCATGGTCGTAGAACTCGGCAGACAGATCGGCGTTGTCTGCCTTGCTTGGCTGCAGATCGGGATTGGGTTTGGAGATGCCGACCACGGTCTGGGTGTCGTCGATCGAATACACGGTTTCGCCGGAAATCAGCCCGAATGCCGGCCGGCTGAAACTGCGCCGCAGCGAGGCGCGATACACGGTGAGGTCGTCGGGCCGGTAATTGATGCTGATGCCGGGCAGAACCTGGCCATAGGTGCTGCCTGTCCCGACAAACTCGCCGGTGCTGCCATCGCCACGCGATTGCCAGGAATCTGCCGCGTAGCGAGTCAGTTCGTAGCGCACACCGGGCAACACGCTCACCGAGCCGATGTGCAGCGCCGCCATCGCATAGCCGGAATAGATTGCTTCGGTGCTGGCGGTGGTATTGGCGTTGTAATCGTTGGCGGTGTAGACGCCGGCGCCGGTGGGGTCGTTGAGGTACTTGTAGGGCAGCGCTTGGGCCAGCATCCAGTTGCGGTCCAGCAGCTTGAACGGCCCCGCGTAGTGGCCGTTGAAGGCGTTGCCGGTAATGCGTCCGGGGATGGCGCTCAGCGGCGGGCCACCGGCCGTGGGAAACGCATAATTGGGGCCACCGAAGTACGGGCCGTTGGTGACGAAGTTGCCATCCTTGTGGAAGAACGGATGGTCGTAGGCACCGCGGTCGGCGTGGTCGGCGGACAGGCCCAGTTTGACGCTGTCCAGCAGGTCGCCATCGACCTGGTAGGCGATATCGGTGTGTGCGTTGACGCGGTTGTCGTGGCTGCCGGCATCATGGCCCTGCACCTTCCACAGCAGCGACGCGTCCAGGTCGTAGAAGAACGCTTTCAACGCAGCGGAGCTGGGACCGATGCTCGGATACGTCGGGTCGCTCAGATCGAAGGCGAAGCTGCCCGGGGTAAAGCCGTACAGGCTCGCCGACACGTAATCCGGGCGGCTGCGGGTGCCGCGCCCGACAGAGGCGCCGTAGTCCACATGCAGGCGATCCAGCGTGGTCTTGCCGCCCAGTTGCAAGGTTGCCACTGTCTCGTCGATGTCGTGCGTGTTGAAGTAGCCGCCACGTACGGCAGTGGGTTGGTTGCGATAGGTTTCCAGGCGCGCGCTGGACTGGTCCTGCTGGCCGGTGACGCCGTAGCTGCCGTAGATGGCGCGTGCGTAGAGCGCACTGGTGTCGCCCTGCCAGTCGAGCGAGAGATTGCCGCCGTAGCGTTCGATCTGGCTGGTGTAGAGGCTGTACTTGTAGCGGGTGCTGATCAAAGGCCCGGCAGTACGCAGGTCGGTCGCATTGGCCAGCGCCGGATCGGCAGGCACGTATTTGCTGTTGGGCGCCGGCGCCTGCGCCATGTTGTTGTTCTTGCCGTAGTAGGCCGATGCGTAAACACCGAACGCATGGCCATCGCCAAATTTCCAGGCCAGTTCCTGCTGCAGCGTACCGCCGCTGTCCTTGCCGCCCAGCGTGGAGGCCAGCGCGTTGAACTGGCCTTGCGCGGTGGTCTTGGCGTAGAGGTCGCGATCGAAGTCGAAGGCATTGGGCGTGCGCATGTCGATCGCACCACCGATCGAATCGCCCGGCATGTCCGGGGTGGGCGATTTGGACACCTGGACCGACTGGATGCCGAACGGCGCCAGCATGTTCAACGAGATCGCGCGCGTTGAAGAGTCGGTCTCCGGCATGCCGACACCGTTGAGCGTGTAGGCGTTGTAGCTGGCATCCATGCCACGAATGCTCACATACGCATTCTCGCCGGTGGTGGCCTGGCCCAGGTGCATGTCGCTATACGCGGACAACCCTGGCATGTGCGCCACCACATCGGCAATGCCGCCCGAGGGAATGTCATCGATCTGCTGTTTGCTCATCACGCTGTTGACGCTGCTGGACAACCGTTGCTCGTCGAACGAGCCGGGTGTGGCGACGTGCTTGGCCTGCACGGTGACCGCATCCATCGTCGTGGTGCTGAGTACAGGCGTTTCGGCGAACACGGGTGCGGACAGTGCCAGCGCAATGGCGCAGCTCAGGCGGCGGGCGGAACGGGGATGCTGCATGCGGTAGCTCACAAGGTGGAGAACGAGAGGGCGCCCGGCCCGATCACGCGAGCACAGGCAGTGCATCGCCGACGCTGTCCATTGCGACCGATGACATGCCACTGCGGTATTACTGCCGGGCAGGCAGCGCCGGTCAGTGGGTGAGATCGACACCCTCGCAGTGCGCGCGCGGCAGCTGCGGTGCGCAGCGCGCAACCGCATCGCCATCGAAGCGCACCACATAGCCGTTGCGGGCCGGCTCGTGGGCAGGGAAGTCCGTGCTGAGCAATTGCGCCCCGGTGGCCAGCATGGCGTCGCGGCGGCGGTTGTCGCCGCGTGCAGGCTCTTTCAGATCGGCATCGGTGCGTGTGCGGACCAGGTAGCCGGCTTGCACCAGGCGGGTGATGTCCTCGGCGGGGCCGTCGTTGCGTTCGGTGAACGCGGCATCATCCTGCCCCGGCTCGGCGTTGGTGAAGCACACGCGGCCGCGTAGCGACGGGTGTCCCGGCAGATAGCTGGCGCCGGCCGCGCGTTGATCGAGCAGGAACACCACCTTGCCGCGCGTGGCGCGCAATGCTGGCCAACCGTGCGCCAGCACCGCGGCGTTGAGGGTGCGTGCAGTGCCGCGGACAGTATCCGGGCTCACGTACTCACCCGGTCGGAAGACTGAGCGCAGCTCGGCATCCAGCGCATCCATGGCTTTGCGATCGAAAGGCTCCGGCTGCACCGTGGGAAACGACAGCTGCACCGGTGACTGCTTGGTTTCCAGCAGGATGAAGATCGGCAGATGTCCCGGATGTTGCTGCGACCACGCGCGCACTTCCTGCAGGCAGGTCACCAGTGGCTGACAGGTGCTGCGTTGGTCCACGTCCTGCACATGCAACACCTTGAAGCCGGGCTTGTTCATGACGCCGGCGGGTGCGCTGGCCGGTGCCGGTGGCAGCCCGGCCTTGGCGATTTGTTCCACGATCGCCGGATGCGCATAGCGCCCGCCGTGCGCATCGGCAAACACATCCAGCTCCAGTTGCCTGACGCCGTCGTCCAACTGTTGTGTCAATGGCGGATGGCGATAGTCCAGCGTCGCGAACGCAGCGGGATCGTGTTGCTTCAACAACGTTGCTTCGCTGGGTGCGAAGCCGGCGTGGTAACTGTTATGGCTTCCGATGTACTGCAGATCGGTGAGCCGCGGCTCTGCCTGCGCCGCCACGCTGGCGAGCAGTAACACGCCAAGCACGGCTGTTTTCAGCCTGATTCTTCGCTTTGCGGGCAACCGCTTCGCTTCTGTGTCATTGCCTGCATTCGGGGCAGAAAACGCATCATGAAAAGAGTGCATGCAGCGGTGCCGGAAAGAAGGTGGTCGCCATCATCCCGGTCGCGCTTGACGCAATGCTTTCCACCGTGTGTCCGTCTTGCGTCAGCGGTCACACGGCCAGCGTCGATGCAGTCGCACTGTCAGGGCTGCGTCATCACTGCTGCCTGGTCTGCTGTAGCGCATAGGCCAGGAGCTTGGCCTGCACGCGGTCGCCCAGGCTGCGCGGTGTGGCCAGGTCCATGCGCTGCAGGCAGGCGGCATCACCTGCAGCGCGCGACAGCAGCGCGCGCATCAGTGTCGCTAATGCTGCGGTCTTTCCGGTGGTGGCGCTTTTGAGCCAGCCAAGCGCCGGCAACAGGCGTTGCTCGGTGTCGGTGAAGTCGCTGCCGAGTGGGTAGTCAGGCAGGCTGCCATCGCGGCGGAACGGAGCCAACGCCGCTTCCAGCGCCTGCGGCGTGTTGCGCTGCGCGCGTGCGGCCTGCTCAGGAACGTCCCGCAGTTTGCGTGACTGCCTTGCCTGGGCAAGTAACGCGGTCTGAAAGCGCGCATCGCAGATACCAGCCATTTCCAGCACGCAGTCCTGATCGGTCTTGTGGCGCAGATCGGCGATGCCGTATTCGGTGATGTAGAGATCGCGCAGATGGCGCGGGATGGTGGTGTGCCCGTAGTTCCAGCGCACGTTACTGGCAGCGTCCTTGCCCGACGCGCGGGTGGCACGCAACATCAAGACGCTGCGTGCCTGCGGCAGGGCGTGCGCCATCGCCACAAAGTTGTACTGCCCGCCCACGCCGGAGACCACGCGCCCATCTTCCAGGCCGTCGGAGACCGCCGCGCCCAGGGCGGTGGCCATCATGCACGAGTTGAAGAAACGCGCATCGCGGCGTTGCAGCCGCTCCAGCGCTTCATTGCCGCCGTAGAGCTGGTTGATCTCGCTGATGCGGCGCATGCCAATCGCACCGCGCAGCTGTGGGTCCAGCGCGCGCAGCCAGGCGTAGAACGCCGGCGAGCCAAGATAGAACGCGCCATGCAGGAATTCGCCTTCGTCCGCCAATCGCGCTGCATCGGCAGCGTCGGCGGTGCCGTCGGCCAGGCGCTGCATCAAGCCCAGATCGTCATGGACCTTGCGCCGGATCACACCGCTGTCCACCAGCTGTTTGAAGCCTTCGTTGAGCATTTCGCTGCAGCCGTACAGGCCGATCGTAAAGGGCTCCAGGCCGCCGCTGGCCTGCACTGACGGATGCGATGTCAGCGTTGGATCCAACGCCTGCAACACGCGCCGGTAGGTGGCGTTGTCGGTATGTCGCAACACCAGCGCGTGGCTGAGTGCATCGGCGAGCGTGCCGATGCCGATCTGCAACGTGCCGCCATCGCGAACCAGCGTGCTCGCATACAGGCCGATGGCGTAATCGATGCTGGTGACCGGCTGGCGCGGCAGCCCGAACAGTCGCGGTGACGGGCCGGGTATCTCCAGCACCAGGTCGAAGAACGATGCATCCACAGCCGCAGTGCCGCCGATCCACGGCAGCTCCGCATCCACTTCGGCCACCAGTAGCGGACGTGGCAAGCCAAGTGCGGCGACCGCATCCAGCGTGTCCTGGGTGATGTCGTTGTTGCACGACAGCGACAACCGCGTGCCACCGGGTTCGCGTGCAACTTTCTGCACGATCAGGTTCGGCGCGCGCTGCGCCACCGCAGCAGCGGCATGGGTGTAATTGAGGCTGGTGTAGTCGGCCTGCGCCTGGGTGGAGTGCAGCAGCCCGCCGGACTGCATGTAGAACTCTTCCACCTGCACATGCGCGGGCAAGGCATCGCGCAGCATGGCATCGACATAGGCCAGGCGCGGGAAGTCATCGCCGAAATGCCGCGAAATAAACGGCCCGGCAAAGCGCGCGGCCAGACCGCTGCCCGGCTTGGGCGGATTGAGCGACAACGCGGTGTACAGCGCAAGCGGACGCGATGGTTGGTCCACCACGTGCGCATACAGCGCATTCAAAAGCCGATGCGGTTTGCCGATGCCCAAGGGCGCGCCCACGCGCAGCGGGCCGTCGATGCGTTGCAGGATCCACGCCACCGTGGCGCTCAGATCGGTCAGATGTTCAGTCATCCAGCCAGGGTAGCCGAGCCGGATGCGGTGCGCCCGGTGATTTGCATTATGTGCCGGGCAAGCCAACCGATCAGGCTTGACAGGGTTTGAAATTACATGCGTAATCGAGAAAAATTACGGGTGTAATCGCACGGCGATCAGTGAGTCCGAAGCGATTGTGATGCAAGTGCTGTGGGAGCGTGCGCCGCGTACGGCCGAGGAGGTGGTGGCCGCCCTGGCCCACACCGGCTGGGCCGAGCCCACCATCAAGACCTTGCTCAACCGGTTGCTCAACAAGGGGGCGGTGGCGGCGCACAAGGATGGGCGCAAGTATCACTACGCGCCGGTGCTGCTGCGCGAGCACTGGGTGCAGCAGCAAAGCGAAGGACTGTTGCAGCGGGTATTCGGCGGCCGCGTCGCGCCGCTGGTGGCGCACTTCAGCGCGCGCGGCAAACTCAGCGCGTCCGATCTGGCAGAACTGAAACAGCTGATCAAGGACCTCGATGATGCTCACTGACCTGAGTGCATTCGCCTGGCGCGTTGCCGTGGCGACCACCATTGCCGTGATCGTGTGCCTGTTGCTGCGCCGGCCGGTGCGCGCGTGGCTAGGCGCGCCGGCGGCGTACGCGGTGTGGAGCTGCGTGCCGCTGGCGATCGTGGCGGCGGCGGTGCCCGGCCCACCTGCCGCCACTGCCGCGTTGTCGATGCCTCTGTTGCGCGCCCTGCCACAGCCGCATGGCACGCCCGTCCTCGCGCCTGGATGGGAAAGCGCGCTGGGCATTGCCTGGCTTGTGGGCGCCGTGGCAATGGCCGGGTGGCTGTGGTGGTGGCAGTCGCACTTTGTGCGCAGCCTCGGGCCACTCCGGGCGCAGGGCAACGCGGTGTGGTCGGCCGGTCATGACCGCGGCCTGCCGGCATCGCTCGGTGTGTGGCGGCCGCGCATCGTGGTGCCGGCCGACTTCGCCACGCGTTACAGCGGCGTGGAGCGTCAATTGATCGTGGCGCACGAGCGGCTGCATCTGCGCCGTGGCGATCTGCAGGCAAACCTGTTCGCCGCCGTGTTGCTATGCCTGGGCTGGTGCAATCCGCTGGTGCACCTGGCGTGGCGCGCATTCCGCCTGGATCAGGAGCTGGCCTGCGATGCCGGCGTGCTGGCACGGCATCCACGGTTACGCCGCCGCTATGCCGACGCCATGCTCAAGACCCACTTCGGGAGCGCTGGGGCGGCGACGGTGTGCCACTGGACCACGCCGCATGCGTTGGTGCAGCGAATCGCCGCATTGCGTGCGCTTGCCCCGCATGGCCGCACGGCCGGTGCAGCACTGCGCCAGTGGAACACGCCCTTGGTGATGCTGCTGGCGCTGCTGGCCAGCGCCGCTGCGTGGGCAGCGATTCCCACGCGCGCGCCTGCCGTCACGCACGCCGGATCAACGCCACGTCCGCCGGTGGATTACGCAACGTTGACGCCACCGCGATACCCGAAAGATGCGATGGATGCCAGGCTCGAGGGCAGTGTCGAATTGAAGATCCGCATGGATGCGAGTGGCGTGCCGCAACAGATCGTCATCCTGCGCAGCCAGCCTGCCGGTGTGTTCGATGCCGCGGTGCTCGCTGCCGCCAGGCAATGGCGCTTGGTACCCGACAAGGTGCACGGCAGGCCGGTGCCAACCACCGTAAGGGTGCCGGTGCAGTTTGCGTTGGACCCGCCCGACGAAGTCGCTGTACCACCAGGCACTGATGCGCCCGCTGCAGCGGGCGCGCAGCCTGCGCGCTGCGCCGCGTCCGCATGCGCCGCAAAGAAGGGCTGACAGATGCGGCAGTCTCTGGTCTATGTGGCAGTGATGCTCGTCGCGATCACCGGCTGCGCAAGCCGGCCCGTGCAGATCGCCGAACAGACCCAACGCGAAGCCTCGGTGGATCAGCGCATGCTGGCGGCGCAGCCGCCGGCAGAGGGTGCGGCTGCCGTTACCACCTATGTGCTGGCACCGACGCAGCGGTTTCGCATGCCGCGCGCATTGCGTAGTGACACTCCCCAATTGGCGCCCGATACCGCACGGACCAGCCTGCCGCCGACCACGGTGTGCGCGCACGTCATTCTCGACGCCAGCGGCACTGTGCAGCGTGTCGATCCGATGTCCGATCGTGACGCGTGCGCTGCCGGCTTGCTGCCAGCCAACGCAGATCTGCTGCAGGCAGTGCGTGCGACCGTGCAGCAGTGGCGGTTCGTGCCTGCGGCGCTGTGCGCTTTCGCTCCCGGTGTTGCGCAGCCGGCCGACATGGACGATTGCACCGGCGCCGAGCGCCAGGAGCCTGTCCCGGTGACGTTGTCGTTTGCCTTCACCTTCGAGATCCGGCAGGGCAAGGTCAGTGTGCAGACCGGCAAGGTCGGGCGCTGACGGCAAGCCGCTTCAACGCGGCTAGAGCATCTCCGGTGTGAACAGGCGCCGCCGCGATACCTCCGCGCCAGAGAGCATGAAACGCCCATCGCCACGGTAATGCACGGTCTTCGGTACCGCGGGCCGTGGCGCCACATGCGCGTGCACCACTTCCCACACAAACAGGTTGTGGCGGTTGATCTGCCGCCCGTCATGCAGGCGGCACTCGAAGCTGGCATAACACTCGGCGATGCCCGGTGCGTCCACCTGCGTGCTTGCCGCTGCAGTCAGCCCGAAGTGTGCGAACTTGTCGATCTGCGCACCAGTGCTGTTGCCGATCGCAACCACGGTGTCCAGAAGCTCGGCCGTCGGTAGGTTGATCACGCATTGCTTGCTGCGACGGACCAGTTCAAAACTGTGGTTGCCGCGCGCGATGCAGCACGCAATGAGCGAGGGTGAGAACTCCAGCACCATGTGCCATCCCAGGGTCATGATGTTGCGCTGGCCGCGGTGCGCCGAGCTCACCAGCAGCACCGGCCCCGGCTCGAGAAAACGGCGGACCTGGTCGACGGGAAAATCCTGCTTCTGATAGCGTTTCATGCGTGCTCCGCGTGATCTTCCCAATGCGCGCGTGGCGCGTTGGCTGTGCTAGTCCAGCACATGCACGCTGGAGGCAATGCGCTGCACTTCGTCGGGGTTGTGGCTGACATACAGCATCGGCAGGCCGATCTCGTCGCGCACGCGCTGCAGGTAGGGGATCAACTCCTCGCGTCGTGCCTGATCCAGGGCCGACAGCGGTTCATCGAACAACAGGATCGCCGGCTGCGACAGCAAGGCGCGGCCGATCGCCACGCGTTGCGCTTCGCCACCGGACAGATTGCGCGTGCGCCGCTGCAGCAACGGCGCAATCCCGAGCAAGGCCACCACATCGTCGAAACCGAAGCGCGCCGCAGCGCCTGCGTGGCGCCCGTAATCCAGGTTGCGGCGGACATCCAGGTGTGGAAACAGGCGCGCATCCTGAAACACATAACCGATGCGCCGGCGGTGGGTGGGCAGATCCACACCCTGCTGATGGTCGTACAGGCAACGCCCGTCGATACGGATATGTCCGGCCTGCGGGCGCACCAGCCCGGCGATCGCATTGAGCACGGTGGTCTTGCCCGCACCCGAGGCGCCGACCAGCGCCACCACGCGTTCGTCGTCCTGGATGACGATGCGTCGGTTGAACTGGCCACGTTGCAGCTGCAGATCGATATCCAGCATCAGACCTCCTCGCGCGGATGCGGCCGGCGCACCAGCCACTCGGACAGCAGCAGCGCGGCCAGCGAGATCGCCAGTGCCACGCCGGCCAGCCGCCACACGCCCGATTCCATGCCGGGCACCTGCATCAAGCCATAGATCGCCGACGACAGCGTCTGCGTTTCGCCAGGGATATTGGACACAAACGTGATTGTTGCGCCGAACTCGCCCAAGGCCTTGGCGAACGCCAGCACCACACCGGCCACCAGACCCGGCCAGGCCAGCGGCAGGGTGATGCTGAAGAACACCCGCCAGGGGCCGGCACCGAGCGTGGCGGCCGCCGCTTCCAGGCGGCGGTCGGTGGCTTCGATCGACAGCCGGATGGCCCGCACCATCAACGGGAAGCCCATCACCGCGCAGGCCAGCGCCGCGCCGGTCCAGCGGAACGCGAACTGGATGCCCAGGTGTTCAAGCAACCAGCTGCCGACCGGGCCCTGCGTCCCCAGCACCACCAGCAGCGCGTAACCGGTCACCACCGGCGGCATCACCAGCGGCAGGTGCAGCAGCGCGTCCAGCAGCGCCTTGCCCGGGAAGCGCCGCCGCGCCAGCAGCCAGCCGCAGGCGATGCCGGGCGGCAGGCTCGCCAACGCCGCCACGACCGCGACCTTGAGACTCAGGCCAATCGCGGTCAGCTCTTCCGGGGTGAACATCGCCACGCGGACTGCCTCAGTCCTTCAGCGAAAAACCGCGGCGCACGAAGATCGCCTTGGCGGGTGCACTGCCCAGCCACTGCACGAACGCCGCGGCCTTGGGATTGCGGCTGTTTTTCAGCGCTGCCACCGGGTAGACGATGGGGGCATGGCTGTCGGCGGGGAACGTGGCGACCACACGCACCTTGGGCTCGGCGCGGGCATCGGAGCCATACACGATGCCCAGCGGCGCCTCACCGCGCGACACCAGCATCAGCGCGGCACGCACGCTCTCGGACTCGGCCAGATGCGCACTGACACCCTCCCACTGGCTCAGCGCACGCAGCGCGGCGGCGGCGTACTTCCCGGCCGGCACACTCGCGGTCTGGCCCACTGCCAGGCGGCCGTCACTGCCCAATGCCTTGGCGATCGCGCCGGGCTGGCGCAGGTCCACGCGCACCTTGCTGGTTGCCGGCGCGATCAGCACCAGGGTGTTGCCGAGCAGGTTGCGGCGTTGCGCAGGCAGCACCTGCCCACGTTGCTGCAGATAGTCCATCCATTCCAGATCGGCGGAGAAGAACACGTCCGCCGGTGCGCCTTGTTCGATCTGTCGCGCAAGCGCGGAACTTGCGGCATAGGACACGCGGACCGGCGTGCCGGTCGCTTGTTCGTAAGCGGCCGCGGCCTCATCCATCGATTCCTTCAGGCTCTCCGCAGCGAACACCGTCAATGGCGCGGTCTGCGCGCTGGCAAGCACGGGCAGGGCGAGCAGCACGGCGCAAAGGGTGCGGCGCCAGAAACCGGTCATGCGCATCGGGAACTCCGGATGGGGGAAGCCCCCGATCATAACGGCAGGGCGTGCCGCGCCGCGTGCGTGAGGGGGCTGGCGGCTTTCACTGGACGAGCCAGCAGCGGTGCTGCCAGACGTGCCGCAGTGATGCAGCCGCGTCTGGAATCCACATGTGGCCCCGCGCCATTCGCACCCAGCTGACGATTGCTCGCTACGTTGTGTTAGCCGTTCTTAGAACCTGTTCACGATCTTCTGAGTAATAGTGCCAAGAAGGCCAAATGGATGAACTGCAGGCTGGTGTTGAGTTTGCGCTCGCAGTTCTTCCATAGCCTTCGGTTCTTCTCCAGCCAAGCAAAACTACGCTCGACGATCCATCGCTTGGGCATGACCTTGAAGGTATGCAGTTCGCTGCGCTTGGCAATCTGCACCGTGAGCTGTTCGCCTAAAATCTCTCGCACGCCGTCGGCAAACCGTACTCCGGTGTAACCGCTGTCGCACAGTAAGGTTTGTACATGCGTCAAGTTTGACTGGCAGCGCTCCAACGCTTGCAGCGCACCTTTGCGGTCGGTCACCTCCGCCGTCGTCACCGCGATTGCATGGGGCAATCCCTGAGTATCAACAGCGATATGCCGCTTGATGCCCGACACCTTCTTGCCCGCGTCATATCCCTTTTGCCCTGCTGTGTCGGTGTTCTTTACGCTCTGCGCGTCCACGATCAAGAACCTGGTGCAGGCGTTGCGCTCCTGTCTGGCGCGGGCCACGCCAACCTGATTTTTTAAGTGCCTGCTCCAGCAGGCTCACTCCCTCATCGTTGCACTCGCTCCACTTGGCAAAGTACGAGTGCACGGTCCGCCACTTTGGAAAGTCGCTGGGGAGCGCTCGCCATTGGCAACCGGTTCGCAGCACGTACAACACTGCGCACCACACCTCATACATATCCACACGGCGTGGCTTGGTGCGCTTACGCGCTTGTTCCAGGATCGGCAGCACGTGTTCGAACTGCTCCCGGCTCATGTCGCTCGGATAGGTCTTTTGGCGCATCCGCATAGTCTGCACTGATCAGGAAAGATCGTGAACAGGTTCTAAGCCGCGCGTCGCGCAGGCCGGGTGCCTGCGCGAATGGGCAAACGCTGCAATCCGCCTTACAAATGCGACGCGTACAATTCCGGGGATGAAGACCTTCTCCCCGTTGTTGTTGACGCTCTCCGTGTGTGCAGCCGCGCTGCAGCCCACCGCCGCACTGGCCTGGGGCCCGCAGGGCCACCGGCTGGTGGCGCGTGTTGCCGAAACCGAATTGACGCCGCAGGCGCGCGCGCAGGTCAGTCAGTTGCTGGCAGGCGAAGCCGACCCCAGCCTGGCCGGTGTGGCCACCTGGGCCGATGAGTTGCGCGCCAATGATCCGGATCTGGGCAAGCGCTCGGGCCCCTGGCATTACGTCAATCTCGGCGAACACGACTGCGGCTATGTACCGCCGCGCGATTGCCCGGATGGCAACTGCGTGATCGCTGCGCTGGAGCAGCAGACCGCCGTGCTGGCCGATCGCAACCAACCGTTGGCCGCACGCAGGCAGGCGCTGAAGTTCGTGGTGCATTTTGTTGGCGACATCCATCAGCCAATGCACGCCGGCTATGCGCACGACAAGGGCGGCAATGACTTCCAGCTACAGGTTGCCGGCAAGGGCAGCAATCTGCACGCGCTGTGGGACAGCGGCATGCTCAATGACCGCCACCTCAGCGACGATGCCTATCTGAAAGTGCTGCTGGCCTTGCCGGCAACCGCGCCCACCTCGCCGGCGCTGCCGCCGCCGGGCGCGGCCTGGGCACAGGCGTCGTGCCGCATCGCGATCACGCCCGGCGTGTATCCCGACACGCATGTACTGCCACCAACCTATATCGCCACCTATCGCCCGATTGCCGAGACCCAGCTGCGTGTCGCGGGCGACCGGCTGGCCGCGCTGCTCAATGCGGCGCTGCGCAGCCCCTGAGACGGAGATACCGATGCAGCCGCAGGTCCTTGCGTTCTTCCATGCCGACAGCAACACCTTTACCTACGTGGTTGCCGATACGCGCACCGGGGCGGCGGCGGTGATCGACCCGGCGCTGGACTACGCTGCCGACACCGGCGCGATCACCACACAGGCGGCGCAAGCCATTGTCGATGCCGTACAGCAGCATGGCTGGCAGGTGCAGTGGTTGTTGGAAACGCACGCACACGCCGATCACCTCAGCGCCGCGCAATGGTTGAAGCAGCACTGGCCGGACGCGCGAGTCGGGATCGGCGAAGGCATCACACAGGTCCAGCAGACGCTGGCGCCGCAGTACGCATTGCCGGCCGGGTTTCGTGCCGATGGCGCGCAGTTCGACCATCTGTTTGCCGATGACGAGCGCTTCGCGTTGGGCGCGATTGCCTGCCGCGTGATTGCAGTGCCCGGGCACACCAGCGACAGCATCGCCTACCTGATGGGCGATGCACTGTTTCCTGGCGACTCGCTGTTCATGCCGGACGCGGGCACCGCGCGCTGCGACTTCCCCGGCGGTGACGCGCGTCAACTCTATGCGTCGATCCAACGCTTGTACGCCTTGCCGGATGCCACGCGCGTGTTCGTGTGCCATGACTACGGCCCGGGCGGGCGCGCGATTGCACACGCGACCACCATCGGCGAGCAGCGCCGCAGCAATATCCATGTGCGCGATGGTGTGGACGTGGAGGCTTATGTGGCGCAACGGCAAGCCCGCGATGCCGGCCTGCCCGAACCCAAGTTGATGGGCCCGGCGTTGCAGGCCAATCTGCAGGCGGGCTGGCGCGGCTGAGTGCAGTACGTGCGGCCTGCGCGCGATGCTTCTTTCGGGCCGATGGTTTTCTTCCGTTCCTAAGAACCTGTTCACGATCTTTCCTGATCAGTGCAGACTATGCGGATGCGCCAAAAGACCTATCCGAGTGACATGAGCCGGGAGCAGTTCGAACACGTGCTGCCGATTCTGGAACAAGCGCGTAAGCGCACCAAGCCACGCCGTGTGGATATGTATGAGGTGTGGTGCGCAGTGTTGTACGTGCTGCGAACCGGTTGCCAATGGCGAGCGCTCCCCAGCGACTTTCCAAAGTGGCGGACCGTGCACTCGTACTTTGCCAAGTGGAGCGAGTGCGACGATGAGGGAGTGAGCCTGCTGGAGCAGGCACTTAAAAAATCAGGTTGGCGTGGCCCGCGCCAGACAGGAGCGCAACGCCTGCACCAGGTTCTTGATCGTGGACGCGCAGAGCGTAAAGAACACGGACACAGCAGGGCAAAAGGGATATGACGCGGGCAAGAAGGTGTCGGGCATCAAGCGGCATATCGCTGTTGATACTCAGGGATTGCCCCATGCAATCGCGGTGACGACGGCGGAGGTGACCGACCGCAAAGGTGCGCTGCAAGCGTTGGAGCGCTGCCAGTCAAACTTGACGCATGTACAAAGCTTACTGTGCGACAGCGGTTACACCGGAGTACGGTTTGCCGACGGCGTGCGAGAGATTTTAGGCGAACAGCTCACGGTGCAGATTGCCAAGCGCAGCGAACTGCATACCTTCAAGGTCATGCCCAAGCGATGGATCGTCGAGCGTAGTTTTGCTTGGCTGGAGAAGAACCGAAGGCTATGGAAGAACTGCGAGCGCAAACTAAACACCAGCCTGCAGTTCATCCATTTGGCCTTCTTGGCACTATTACTCAGAAGATCGTGAACAGGTTCTTAGAGCGGCTACAAAACGTAGCGCGCAGTCGTCAGGTGGGTGCGGACGGCGCGGAGGAACCGGGGTGTACGGGGGGTACATGCTGATTCCGAGCACAGGCCGCCCCCGCCTGGCGGGCGCGCAGTCGTTTTGATTGCTGTTCTTAGAAATAGACCAGGTACGACACGCCATAGGTCAGCGGATCGATCTGCGCCTTGCCCAGGCGGGTGCCGTTGAAATCGACGTTGCTGGACGAATCGGTCCAGCGTGCATCCACACGCAGGCCGCTGCGCTCATTGAAGATGAAGTCCACACCCACGTGCGCGGTGGCGCCCACCGAATCGTCGAAGCGGATATCGCCACTGCCCAGCGCTTCGTCTGTGTCTTCACCCAGGAAGGTGGTGTAGTTGATGCCCACGCCCACGAAGGGCGACACCGTGCCATAGCCGTTGATGTGGTACTGCAACAGCACGCTCGGCGGCACCGACCAGTAGCTGCCCACCTTGCCGACACCCGCAAGCTCCAGGTCGTGCTTGCCCGAGACGGCGGCGTGCACCTCGATGCCGAGGTTGTTGCGCAGGAAATATTCGTAGGTGAACGACAGCGCGGGCGCGCCCTTGATTTCGCCGCGGACGCCAGCGAAGTCGCCGCTTTCGGACTTGGGCGAGACATATCCCGCGCCATAGCCGGTCGTCCAATGGCCGGCCGACTGGGCAAAAGCAGGAGTGGCCGAAGCGGCCAAAGCGATGGCGAGGGCGGTGCGGATAAGCGTGCTCATGGAATCCCCGGTAAGTCGGACAGGCGGTCGACGTGCACCTACCTGTCCGCAACTCCGGCGGTGGATTCACGTCCCTGGGCGTCAAGTGTGCCAGAGAAGCGCCACGCGCGTCGCCGTCCTCAGAACCGGTGCACGTACGCCACGCCGTAGACCAGCGGGTCGATGTTGACCGTGCCGATACGGTTGCCATTGAGGCTGGCGTCGCTGTCGATGTCGATCCAGCGCAGGTCCACGCGCAAAGCGCCGCGGTCGCTGATCTTCACGTCCAGGCCCGCATGTGCCGCCAGGCCCCAGGAGGCATCCAGGTGCAGGTCATTGCCGGCCAGTGCGCCGCTGGTTTCGGTGCTGAAAAAGCGCGTGTAGTTGATGCCCGCGCCGACAAATGGCGACACCTTGCCCTGGCTGTTGAAGTGGTACTGCAAGCTGACCACCGGCGGCAGGTGCTTGGTGCTGCCCACGCGGCCCAGGCCACGGATGTTGATGTCGTGCTCGAATGGCAGTGCCGCCAGCACCTCGATGCCCCAGTTGTCGGCGATGAAGTATTCGGCGGTGATGGTCGGGCGGATATCGGTGCCGACATCCACGTCGAGCGTACCGCCGGCCAGGCTGCCGTTGTCGGACTTGGGCGCCACCTGATGGGCGCCGACGCCCAGCAACCAGTCACCCTTGGATTGGGCCAGTGCGGGTGCGCTGACCGAGGCGGCAGCCAGGGCTGCGAACAGAAGAGTGGAACGCTTGCGCATGAGGGTCTCGTGTCGTTGTAGGAGTGAGCGAAGTCTTGAACGTGCGCGCCGTTGCTGCCTTGATCCTGATCAATCAGGTGCAGCGCATGCAGTGACGGCGCGGGTATCTGGTGCAGGAACGCAGGGCATGCGCGCTGCCTGCGCCGCGCGCAGCGTTCGGCGGGGAGGGGGCCGAACGCTGCGGCAATGACGCGGCGGGCCGCGTCGATCTGGCCGGCTTACTTGGTCTTGCTGACCGACGCGGTGGCGGTATCCACTTCCGGCATGGCCGAGCTGTGGTGGTTGATGATCAGCCACTTGCCGTCGCGCTTTTCGTACACGAAGGTGTAGCGGGCCTGCACATCGCTCTTCTTGCCGTTCTTGTCGGTGAGCGTGAAGGTGTACACACCCGCATCCACCGCGCTGTCGTCATCGAGCAGGCGCACGGTGCGGTAGTTGATGACGCCCTTCGGCTTTTTGGTCAGGAACATCTCGAAGTAGTTTTCGATCTGCTCGCGCGAGGCGCGCACTTCGTTGGAAACCGTCGGCAGCAGCACGCCGTCCGGGGCGTACAGGTCGGCCACCTTGTGCGGGTTGCCGGTGGCCAGGGCCGCGTTCCAGGTGTCGAACAGCGCAGCCACTTCGCGCGCTTCGCCATCGGCGGGCAGTGCGGCCTTGTCGGTGTAGTGCATCACGCCGCCAGCCAGCGCCGGGGTGGCAGCCAGAGCCAGAACCAGAGAGAAGAGGGTGCGACGCATGGGGTATCTCCGTTGAGTGATGGGGGTTGCCTCAGTGGGCGAGCCCAGTATCGAAATCCGCGGAGGGTGGAAATTCTGCTGTTCGGCATAGTCGTGAATATGCCGGGCGGCGTATTTTGGAGTGAGCCGTCCGTCTTGGTTGTGGGGCGAATCAGGCGGTTTCTGGGGTGTCGGTCGCAGGGTGGGCTTGGGCGTGGCGACGCGTCGGGTATGCGGCCTCAACTAAAGGACTTGGAATTGCCGCTCCCATCTGGCCTCGGCTGCCCGCACTCCCGCCGAGTCCGTTGGCGGCGCAGCGGTGCGTTCCGTCGTCCTGCGTCAGGCAATGGTGCGCACTGGGCGCGTGCCTGCCGGACCAAGGCTTGCGGCGTGCGCACCGGTGCCAGCAGAGCGTGTGTTCTGCGTGATGTGCCGCGGGTCGAACGGTGTGTCGCAGCGCCTGTCCGGGCACCGTCGCCGGTGTGGGACGCTGCTAGAATGAACGCCCCTTTCCATCCGCCGCGTTGTCGCGGCCGCAGGAGCTAGTGAACATGGCAATCAAGGTTGGCATCAACGGATTCGGTCGCATCGGACGCAACGTGCTGCGCTCTGCGGTGCAGAACTTCGCCAATGACATCGAGATCGTGGCCATCAATGACCTGCTCGAGCCCGACTACCTGGCGTACATGCTGCAGTACGACTCGGTGCACGGCCGCTTCAAGGCCGAGGTGTCGGTCGACGGCAACACGCTGATCGTCAACGGCAAGAAGATCCGCCTTACCCAGGAACGCGACCCTGCCAACCTGAAGTGGGATGCGGTCGGCGCCGAGGTGGTGATCGAGTCCACCGGCCTGTTCCTGACCAAGGAAACCGCGCAGAAGCACATCGACGCGGGCGCCAAGAAGGTGATCCTGTCGGCCCCGTCCAAGGACGACACGCCGATGTTCGTCTACGGTGTCAACGACAAGACCTACAAGGGCGAAGCGATCGTTTCCAACGCCTCGTGCACCACCAACTGCCTGGCGCCGTTGGCCAAGGTCATCAACGACAAGTGGGGCATCAAGCGTGGCCTGATGACCACCGTGCACGCCGCGACCGCGACCCAGAAGACCGTGGACGGCCCGTCGAACAAGGATTGGCGCGGTGGCCGCGGCATCCTGGAGAACATCATCCCGTCTTCCACTGGCGCGGCCAAGGCGGTTGGCGTGGTGATCCCGGAACTCAACAAGAAGCTCACCGGCATGAGCTTCCGCGTGCCGACCTCGGACGTGTCGGTGGTCGACTTGACGGTTGAACTGGAAAAGCCAGCCACCTACGCCGAGATCTGCGCCGAAGTGAAGGCGCAGAGCGAAGGCGCGCTGAAGGGCATCCTGGGCTATACCGAAGACAAGGTGGTGGCGACCGACTTCCGCGGCGAGACCTGCACCTCGGTGTTCGACGCCGACGCCGGCATCGCGCTGGATTCCACTTTCGTCAAGCTGGTGTCCTGGTACGACAACGAGTGGGGCTACTCCAACAAGTGCCTGGAAATGGTGCGGGTTGTGGCCAAGTAAGCACTCCCGTCTGATGCTGTCGCAAAGGCCCCAGCTTGCTGGGGCTTTTGTTTTTTGCATCTTTCTTTGCCGGCAGCGCTTGGTGCAGCGCACATATGTGGCCGCCCGAAGTGGACTTTATCGGCATCACGTGCGCTAATTTGCGGGCACGGCGGCCGTTCCCGTGTCGTGTTGAAGGATCGGGGAACTCCATGGATAGAGAGATACAGACATGAATAAGTTTCTTGCGGGCGCGCTGGCGTTCGGCGTTGTTATTGCGTGTGCGGTACCGTCCACCAGCTGGGCAGCCAAGAAGCAGACCGGTACGCCGGCCTGGATGAATGCCGATGGCGAAGTGATCAAGTCGTCCGATGTCGAGGCGGGCTACGGTGAGACCGTCAAGGGCGTCAACGATTACGAGGGCGAAATCACCGGTAAGCCTGCGCCGGGCAGCAAGTTCACGCAGTTGCAGATCGGCATGCCGATGAAGCAGGTCACCGATCTGATCGGTCAGCCGAACGACCAGGGTTCGTACGTGACTGGCAAGGCGTTCATTCCGTTCTTCTTCGGCGGCGACCGCTACCGGTACGAGATGGCCTACAAGGGCCAGGGCCGTCTGGTGTTTGCCGGCAAGTCGATGGATACCGGCGGCAACCTGATCTGGATCATCCATAACAAGAACGACAGCGGTTACCGCGAATAATCCTAAAAAAACGCCCGGTCATCCGGGCGTTTTTTTATGCGTGTGGCTGGCGTTTTATGGTGAGGCGCGCACTAAGACCCTGATGTCTCTACACCGCGTGCGGTGCTGCCAATGCGTGGCCGCAGCCTGTATGGTTCGCGCAGCCGGCCGGATGCCGGGGTGGGGGACAGGTGGAATCGATCATCGTAATGGTGGGCCTTGCGGTCCTGGCCCTGCCGGTTGGGCTGGTGATAGCGCTGGTGTGGGTGGGCAGACTGCAGCGGCGGGTCTGGGAGCTGGAGCAGCGGGTCGCACAGTGGCAAGGCGTTGCGGCGCCTGCAGCTGCGGCACGTGCAAGCGCGCAGGCAGCGCCCAACGCACCGGTTGACGATCAGCCGGTGCCCTCACAGGTCAGCATGCCGACAGAGGCAGTGGCGCCGGTACCGCGCGCCACCGCACCGGTCCCGTCACCGTCGCACAGCATGGATCCGTCGCTTGCCGCGCGCAGCAGTGCCAGTGTCTCCGAGGTTGCCGCGCGCACGCCGTCGCCGGTTGCTGCATCGGCGCAGCCAACACGGCCGCCATCCGCACCGACTCCACCACCGGCGCTAAATGCGATCGAGCGCGCCGCCAGTGCGCTGAAGCGCTGGTTCACCGAAGGCAATGTGCCGGTCAAGGTGGGCATGCTGGTGCTGCTGGCCGGCGTTGCGTCGCTGCTGAAATACGCCAGCGATCAGGGCTGGATGCGCATGCCGGTCGAGCTGCGCCTGGCTGGCATCAGTGCGGTGGCCTTGGCCGGCCTGGTCTTCGGTTGGCGGCAGCGCACGGTGCGGCCCGGCTTTGCGCTGGCGCTGCAGGGCGGTGCCATCGGTGGCCTGCTGTTGACCGTGTTCGCTGCGTTCAAGTTGTACGGGTTGCTCGGTGCCGGGCTTGCGATGGGCATCAGCGTGGTGTTGATTGCCGGCATGTGCGTGCTGGCCGTGCTGCAGGATTCGCGCACGTTGGCCGTTCTGGGCGTGCTGGCGGGCTTTTTGGCGCCGATCTGGTTGTCCAGTGGCAGCGGCAATCATGTTGCGTTGTTTAGTTACTACGCGGTGCTCAACGCCGGCATCGTGGCAGTTGCCTGGGTGCGCCCGTGGCGGGTGCTGAATCTGCTCGGATTCGCATTTACCTTCGGCATCGGCACGTTGTGGGGTGCGCTGCAGTACGCCCCGGTGAAGTTCGCCACGACCGAGCCGTTCCTGTTGTTGTTCTTCGCCATGTATGTGGCCATCCCGGTGCTGCACGCGCGGCGTGGCGATGGCAGTGCCGGCAAGTTGATCGATGGCAGCCTGTTGTTCGGCACGCCGCTGGTCGCGTTCGCGTTGCAGGCGCGCCTGCTGGAGGGCGACCGCCTGCCACTGGCGTTGTGCGCGCTGGCCGTGGCCGCGTTGTATGCGGCACTGGCCGCATGGTTGCTGCGCCGCCCGGCGACGCGTCTGCTGGGCGAGGCGCACGCAATGCTGGCCGTGGGCTTTGCCACGCTGGCGGTGCCGTTGGCGTTGTCGGCGCGTGCCACCGCCAGCGTGTTCGCACTGGAAGGCGTCGGCTTGCTGTGGCTGGGTTTGCGGCAGCAGCGGCGGTTCTCGCAGGTCAGCGGTGTGGGCTTGCAGATGCTGGCCGCGATCGGTGTGGCCTTCGGCGTGGATGCGTGGCGCTACGACAGCGTGGCGGTTGCCAATGCCACCTGCATGAGCACCTTGCTGCTGGCGCTGGCTGGCTGGGCCAGTGCCTGGTTCCTGCGCGATGCGGGGCACCCGCGCCGCGCGCTGGTGGCGTATCTGTGGGGCCTGGGCTGGTGGACGCTGTGCGGTGTGCACGAGATCCTGCGCTTTGCCGGCGACCTGCGTAGCGAGCCGGACCTGCTGCTGGGCTTCGTTGCGCTGACCGTCTGGCTGGCGGCCGAGGTGCATCGCCGCCGGCCTGCAGCGGCGTTGGTGTGGACGGTCATGGCCGGGCTGGCGCTGGCTGCGCCGCTGGCACTGTGGCAGAGCCATGCGCATACCCAACCGTTCGCGCACTGGGGCGCGCTGGCGTGGTTGGCGTTCGCCGTGGCCGGCGCGCGTGCGTTGTGGTGCCTGCGCATGCAGCATGGTGCCGGCGCGATCGCTGCGCAGTTCATCTGGTGGTTGCTGTGGCCCTTGGTGGTGTGGTTGGGCGCCGCCTGGTTGGCCGACGCCTTCCTGCTGGCCAATGGGTGGCGCTGCGCATTGCTCGCTGCGCCGTGGCTGATCGTGGCGGCGCTTGGCCTGCTGCATTGGTCCTGGATTGCCTGGCCGCAGGGGGCGAGCTTCGCCCCTGCCCGCACCGCACTGCTGAGTTGCGTGTTCGGCGTGCTGGGCGTTGGCTGGGTGCTGGTGCTGCTGGACCCGGTGAGCGCATCGCCGCTGCCGTGGCTGCCGCTGCTCAATCCGGCCGAATTGGCGCAGCTGGCGGTGCTGGCCTTGCTCGCACGCTGGGCCTGGTCGGCACAGTCGCCAGTGCTGCTGCAGCGTTGGCGCGTCACTGCGCTGGGCGTGCTGGGCTGGGCCTTGCTCACCGGCAGCACCTTGCACAGCGTGCATCACTGGGGCGGAGTTCCCTGGGATACGGAGCTGCTGGGCGCGACGCTGTCGCAGACCAGCCTGACCATCGTGTGGAGCGTGCTGGGCGTGCTGGGTTGGGTGATCGGCTCGCGTCGCGGGCAACGTGGCCTGTGGCTGGGTGGTGCGCTACTGATGGGACTGGTGCTGGCCAAGCTGGTGCTGGTGGACCGCCAGCATCTGGGCAATCTGCTGGGCATCGGCTCGTTCATGGCCTATGGCCTGTTGTGCACCGTGGTGGGTTATCTGGCACCGGCGCCGCCGCGTCAGGCGCCACTTGCCGAGGAGCGTGTGTGATGCGGATACGAGGGTGGCTGCCGTTGGCAGTGGCTGGCATTGCCGGGGTGGTGCAGGCCGGCGATCTGCGGAGTGATTTCGTCCAGCAATGGCCGCTGCAGGTCGCGCAGTCCGATGCCGGCATGTATCAGCTGACGCTGGATGGGGTGGTGTACCGGGCGGCGCGCGATGCGCAATTGCGCGACGTGGCCGTGCTCGATGCACGCGGCGACGAGATGCCCTCGGCGCTGCTACCCGCGGAAGTAGCGGCGCAGGCGGCGCCACGGCGGCAGCGCGTGCCGGTGTTTGCGTTGCCGGCCGGTGCCGAAGCGGCCAGGGGCGACCTGCAACTGATTGCCGAGCGCGATGCGTCCGGTGCGGTGCGCCGGCTCGAAGGCCGGGTGGCGACAGGCGCGTCCACGCGCGACGGTGCCGGCCCGGGCTGGCTGGTGGATGCCAACGGTGTGCGTGAGGCGCCACGCGCGCTGTGGCTCGACTGGGATGGCACCACGCCGGTGCAGGCGCAGCTGCGCGTGGAAGGCAGCGACGATCTGCGTGACTGGCGCGTGCTCGCAGCCGACGCCACGGTGATGGCGCTTGACAACAACGGCCAGCGTTTGCAGCAGCGGCGCATCGCGCTGGAACAGGGCGCGCGCTATCTGCGCCTGGTGCCGGTCTCCGGCGCGCTGCCTGCGTTGACGCAGGTGGAACTGGAGCTGGAAGGCGCCGCCGCGCCTGCGCAGTGGCAGCAACTCGACCTGCAGGGCACCGCGCAGGAAACGCGGGTGGTCTACACCTTGCCGGGGCGATTCCCGATTGCGCAGGTGGATGTGCAGGGCGCCCGTGCCGAGGCCGTGGAATGGGTCGTCGAAAGCCGCGATGGCGACCAGGCGCCCTGGTTGCAGCGTGCCGGGCCGTGGCTGGGCTATTGCCTGGGCAGCGCCGCGTCCGCCTCGCCGCCACAGCCAGTGTCCGGTGGCAGCGTCCGCGACCGCCAGTGGCGATTGCTTGCCGCGCAAGGCCGCCGGACCGGTGTGCCGACGCTGCGGGTGGGCTATCAGCCGGAGCGGCTAGTGTTTCTTACCCAAGGCCAAGCGCCGTACGCGCTGGTGGCCGGGAGTGCGCGTGCGCAGCGCACCGACGCGCCCTTGACCTCGATGCTTGTCGCCTTGCGCCAGGAACGCGGCGCGCAATGGCAGCCGGCCACCGCGCGCATCGCCGGCGCGGCGCAGCCACTGGCAGGCGCGGCGGCGCTGCAGCCGGCTGCGGTGCCGCGTGACTGGAAGCGCTGGCTACTGTGGGCGCTGTTGGTGGGGGGTGCCGTGGTGGTCGGTGGTTTTGCGGTGAGTCTGTTGCGCAGTGCCAGCGCCAACCGCGATGCCTGATGGCGAGGCGCCGTTGCGGGTTTGCCGCTGCGGCGCGAAGGTCCGACAATGGGCGTCCCCCGTCGCCAAGGCAGCCGCATTGCCCGTCGTGTTCGACCGACCACAGTTCGCGCCACCCGCATCTGCGGCGACGGCGTCTGTGAAACGCACCGCGCGTTCTGCGCGGTGGCGCACCGGCAGCCTGCAACGCGTCATCTGTTCCCTTGCCAGCACAGTGCGTGGTCGTCAGCGCGCTGCATGCCTGCAGCTGTTTCGATTCCCCATTCCCCATTCCCCATTCCCCATTCCCCATTCCCCCAACGACTTAGCGAGCTGAGCCCATGTCCATTGTCCGCATGACCGACCTCGATCTTTCCGGCAAGCGCGTGCTGATCCGCCAGGATCTCAACGTGCCGATCGACAACGGCCAGATCACCTCCGAACAGCGCATCACCGCCTCGGTGCCCACCATCAAGCTGGCGCTGGAAAAGGGCGCCGCGGTGATGGTGACCTCGCACCTGGGCCGCCCGAAGGAAGGCACCTGGAGCGAGGAAGATTCGCTGGCGCCGGTGGCCGCGCGACTGACCACCCTGCTGGGCTTGGACGTGCCGCTGGTGCGTGACTGGGTCGATGGCGTGGACGTGGCGCCGGGCCAGGTGGTGCTGCTGGAAAATTGCCGCATGAACGTGGGCGAGGGCAAGGATGACGAAGCGCTCGCGCGTAAGTACGCCGCGCTGTGCGATGTGTTTGTCATGGACGCCTTCGGCACCGCGCATCGTGCGCAGGCCTCCACGCATGGCGTGATCCGGTTCGCGCCGGTGGCAGCCGGTGGCCCGCTGCTGATGGCCGAGCTCGACGCGCTGGCCAAGGCGCTGGACAACCCGGCCAAGCCGCTGCTGGCGATCGTGGCCGGCAGCAAGGTTTCGACCAAGCTGGAACTGCTCTCCAACCTGGTCAACAAGGTCGACCAGTTGATCGTGGGCGGCGGCATCGCCAATACCTTCATCGCCGCGGCCGGCCACGACGTGGGCAAGTCGCTCAGCGAGCCGGACCTGATCCCGACCGCCAACCAGATCGTCGCCGATGCCAAGGCACGCGGCGCGGAGATTCCGTTGCCCACCGACGTGGTGGTGGCCAAGCAGTTCCTGCCCGATGCCGAGGCGAGCGTGAAGTCGCTCGACCAGGTGGATGCCGACGATCTGATCCTGGACATCGGCCCGCAGACCGCGGCGCACTATGCCGAACTGATTGCCAATGCCGGCACCGTGGTCTGGAACGGCCCGGTCGGCGTGTTCGAGTTCGAGCCCTTCAGCCATGGCACCGAGACCCTGGCGCGTGCCATTGCCGCGTCCAAGGCGTTCTCGATCGCCGGTGGTGGTGACACGTTGGCGGCCGTGGACAAATACGCCATCGCCAAGGACGTCACCTACATCTCCACCGGCGGCGGCGCGTTCCTGGAATTTCTGGAAGGCAAAACCTTGCCGGCGGTTGCCGCGCTCGAGGCCCGCGGGCAGTGAGTGCAGCCACACTGTTCTTTGATCTGGACGGCACGCTGGTCGACTCGGAACCCGGCATCGTTGGCAGCATCGTGCATGCCTTCGACGAGGTCGGTCAGCCTCGGCCCTCGCCGCAGACGTTGCGCGCCTGGATCGGCCCGCCGCTGCGCGACAGTTTCAGCGAGCGCTTCCCCGAGGATCCGGACCTGGTACAGCGCGCGCTTGCCGCCTATCGCGCCCGTTACGACGCGGTGGGCTGGACCGAGCTCAGCGTGTTCGACGGCATCGGCGATGTGGTCACCGGCCTGCACCGTGCCGGCCATCGACTGGCCGTAGTGACCTCCAAGAACGAGCGCTACGCGCGCCGCATCGTCGAGCACCTGCCGTTCGGGGTGTGTTTCGAAGACGTCATCGGTGCCAGCGAAGATGGTGCGCGCCGCTTCAAGCCGGACCTGATCGCCGAAGCGCTGCGTCGCCTGCAGATCGACAAGACCGGCTGCGTGATGATCGGCGACCGTCGCATGGATATCGACGGTGCCAACCACCACGGCATCCACAGCATCGGCGTGTTGTGGGGCTTCGGCGACGAAGCCGAACTGCGCGCTGCCGGCGCCGGTGCGCTTGCGCACACACCAGCCGAGTTGAGCGGGCTGATCCGCGCCTAGCGCGGCGCGTCTTCACTGCCACCGGCGTACGGTGGCGACCCGCAGTGTGCTGCCGTCCGCGGCAACACGCTGCGAAAGCGTACGTACTGTCCCGCACTGTCTGTAAGACATGCCGGAAAAGGAGGGAGGCTATGCCGCAATGCCATCCTCGGTACGTGACGCGTGTGTTAAGTTTCGCGGCTTTTACAGGGAGGCCATCATGAAAGAACGTCAACGCCGCACCAAGATCCTCGCCACGCTGGGACCGGCCACGGATCCGCCTGGTGTGCTGGACGCCTTGTTCAAGGCGGGCGTCAACGTGGTGCGCCTCAACTTCAGCCACGGCGACCCGTCCGGCCAGGCCAAGCGCGCTGCCGAAGTGCGTGCCGCCGCCGTCCGCGTCGGCGCCGAAGTGGGCATCCTGGCCGACCTGCCGGGCCCGAAGATCCGCATCGAGCGCTTTGCCGGAGGCAAGATCAAGCTGACCATGGGCGATCGTTTCGACCTGGTGGCCGATATCAATGCGCCGGCCGGCGATCAGCATCAGGTGGGCGTGAGCTACCTGGGCCTGCCGCAGGATGTCACCGCCGGTGACGTGCTGCTGCTCGACGATGGCCTGGTGCAGCTGCAGGTCACCGACGTGCAGGGCGCGCGCATCGTCACCACCGTGCTCAACGATGGTGTGTTGTCCGACCGCAAGGGCCTCAACAAGCAGGGCGGCGGTCTGTCGCTGGGCGCGTTGACCGAGCGCGACAAGGAGCTGATCGGCATCGTGGCCAAGATCGGCGTGGACTTCATCGCGGTGTCGTTCTGCCGTAACGCGCAGGACATGCACGACGCCCGCCAGATCGCCCAGCAGCACGGCTGCGATGCGCAGTTGGTGTCCAAGATCGAGCGCACCGAAGCGATCGAGAACCTGGTCGAAATCGTCGAAGCCTCCGACGTGGTGATGGTGGCGCGTGGCGATCTGGGCGTGGAAATCGGCGATGCCGAATTGCCGGGCCTGCAGAAGAAGATCATTCGCGAGTCGCTGGCGCAGAACAAGGTGGTGATCACGGCCACCCAGATGCTGCAGTCGATGGTGGAAAGCCCGATCCCGACCCGCGCCGAAGTACTCGACGTGGCCAACGCGGTCATCGACGGCACCGATGCGGTGATGCTCTCGGCCGAAACCGCTGCCGGTGCGTATCCGGTGCGTGCAGTGGAAGCGATGGCGCGCATCTGCCTGGGCGCCGAGCACCAGTTCGAGTTCGATACCGACTTCGAAGCGGCGCAACGCAACCTGCAGCGCGCCGACCAGGCGATCGCAATGGCGACCATGTTCCTGTCCGAGCACATCGGTCTGGGCGGCGTGGTGGCGTTGACCGAATCCGGCGGCACGCCGCGTTACCTGTCGCGCTTCCGTTCCAATATGCCGATCTATGCATTCACCCGTCATGACGGCGCGCGTCGCCAGATGGCGATGATGCGTGGCGTGTTCCCGATCGGTTTCGACAGCCGTGGCCTGACCCCACGCGAAGCCGCGCGCGCAGCGATCCGCCTGCTGGTGGAGAACGAGCGCATGGGGCCTGGCGACCGCGTGGTGTTCACCAGCGGCGAGCACATGGAAACCCATGGCGCCACCAACACGCTGCGTCTGCTGGAAGTGGGCGAAGACGGCCGCGCCAGCGGTCTGGGCGAGCTGTAGAACACCTGGCGGTGTAGGCGTCGTGCATGCAGACATGTGCGACGCGCCCCACGCAGCCTGCAGTGACACGACGGCGGCCATGTGCCGCCGTCGTGCTGTGTGGCCGATGCGCATGGCTCGCTTCCCATGCCGCACCCTGCGCTGTACGTCCCCGCAGCGTGGCTGACGGACATGTGCATGCAATCTCGCGGCCCAGCTGTGGTGAGGCTGCACACGGCATGGGCCGATCAGACGTAAACGCCGCGTTTAATACCCTTCCAGGCCATTGGCGTTTGCATGCCGCGCCCGCCGCATCGACGTGAGATGCGGCATGTGGCCAAAGCGCTGCACGCCACGATGCGAGCCCTGCCACAGATCGCGCAGCACGCTGCAAGGTGTAATCGGTTGCAGGCATTCCGTGAAGGAATGTCTACGACTTTCGTCGCTATACTTTCGTTCTCCCCCGCAGCTGCCACAGGAACTACATGAGCATCGAACAGCTTGCCGAAACCGCCCAGGCCATGGTCGCCCCGGGCAAGGGCATCATCGCCATCGACGAATCGACCAGCACGATCGCCAAGCGCTTTTCCGGCGTCGGCATCGAGAACACCGAAGAAAACCGTCGTGCCTACCGCGAACTGCTGCTGACCACGCCCAAGCTGAGCGATTACATCTCCGGCGCCATCCTGTTCGACGAAACCATCCGTCAGAAGACCAAGGACGGCGTGCCGTTTGCCAAGTACATGGCCGACCACGGCATCATCCCGGGCATCAAGGTCGACAAGGGCGCGCAGCCGCTGGCCGGCATGCCGGGCGAGCTGGTGACCGAAGGTCTGGACGGCCTGCGTGCGCGTCTGGAGGAGTACTACACCCTGGGTGCGCGCTTCGCCAAGTGGCGTGCGGTCATCAACATCGGCGAAGACATTCCGTCCGGCACCTGCATCGAGGCCAATGCGCATGCGCTGGCCCGCTATGCCGCGCTGTGCCAGGAACAAGGCCTGGTGCCGATGGTGGAGCCGGAAGTGATCATGGATGGCGACCACGACATCGAGACCTGCTACGAAGTCACCGAAGCCACGTTGCGTTCGCTGTTCGGTGCGCTGTATGAGCAGAACGTCGTGCTCGAAGGCACCATCCTGAAGGCCTCGATGGTCATCTCCGGCAAGGGCTGCGAAGAGCAGGCCAGCGTCGAAGAAGTGGCCGAGTCCACCGTGATGTGCCTGAAGTCGACCGTGCCGGCAATCCTGCCGGGCATCGTGTTCCTGTCCGGCGGCCAGACCGACGAGCAGTCCACCGCGCACCTCAACGAGATGCACCAGCTGGGCAACCTGCCGTGGCCGCTGAGCTTCTCGTATGGCCGCGCGATGCAGCAGGCCGCACTGAAGCTGTGGTCCAAGGACATGACCGGCAACTACGCCAAGGCGCAGCAGATCATTTACGAGCGCGCCAAGGAAAACGGCTTGGCTGCACTGGGCAAGTGGAAGGGCTGATCCGCCGCTGAGGCTGCATCACGCATACAAGACGCCGGCCGCGAGGCCGGCGTCTTGCGTTTGGGTTCGCCAGTTTGGATGGCCGGCAGCTTTTGTCGCGACGTTTGCATGTGCAGCGTGCGCCCGTCGTTGACGCGCGACCGTTGTCCGTACTGACAGACACGCGTGCGAACTACGGCACCTGCACGTGCACCTGCACATGCGCGCAAGGTACGTCTCAAGTAAGAAGGCGCCTGCACGACGCAAGACACACCACCGTGGCCCATCTTTGGGAAGCAGCTCGCTTGCACTCGTATCGCTCACGCTGCAGCTGTTTCCTGCACGCATGTGCATGGGCAGCACAAAGTGCATCACAAGCAAGACTGTGCCGTGCACAAAGCAAGACAGGCGCCCTGTGGCGCCTGTCTGAAAACCATCACGCTTGCAGTCGTTCAACTCAGGCAGCAGCGGTTTCCTGCGTGGCGAGCGCCTGGTGATAGGCCTTGTAGGTCGCTTCGTTATAGGCCACCAGCACGATGTGCTTGGGCACCTTGTGCGAGCGCTGCCAGTCGCGGGTTTCAGTGACGGCAATGCGTGCCGCCTGGTAAAGCGGATAACCGTAGATACCGCAGCTGATGGCCGGAAACGCAATCGAGTGCAGCATCATCTGCTCGGCCAACTTCAGCGACTGCCAATAGCAGTTGGCGAGCTGTTCCGGTTCGTTGTGCTTGCCGTCGCGCCATACCGGTCCCACTGTGTGGAAGATGTGCCGTGCTTTCAGGTCGAAGCCATCGGTGATGCGGATTTCGCCGGTGGGGCAACGCACGCCTGGGCGCACTTCCGGCAACGCCTCGCAGGCCTCCAACAGGCGCGGGCCTGCGGCGCGATGGATCGCGCCATCGACGCCACCACCGCCCAGCAGTGATTCGTTGGCCGCGTTGACGATGACGTCAACGTCGAGTTGGGTAATGTCGCCTTGCCAGACTTCGATTCTCATAGCGCGATAGTTATGGGATTTGCATGATGAGCGCGTGATGGATCAGGCGCTGCGGGACGCTCACGCTACGGGCCATTCATCTCACACGATGCGACCACATGGCGGGCTGCGCCGAAGGACCTGCAGCGTGCCAAACGCGCTGTCTGCAACGTGTCGCGATGACGATTGGTCTGGCCTATGACAGGCATCGAAGCGGCATGCTGAAAGGTGCCAAATACGACGGAAGGCAGGCTTTCAATGCGCCATGGGAACGTGCGAAGTTCAGGCGCTGAAAGCGTCCGATGCCGGAGGGCTTGTCGCGCGTCGACGGTCATCGCCGTCGCAAACAGCGCTGGCAATCGGTTCGCTCAATCGGAACCGGTTTGGCGTGCGCCCGCAGGTTCAAGGCCAATGGCGAATGCATGCGCAGTAATCGCCACAGACGCGGCCGAACTCGTCGCGTACGCGCGCCTCTTCGAATGGGATGACAACCACGCGAAGCCGCCGCGGCAACGTGTACCGTTAGGCTCAAAGCCAGCGGCGTACGCGGGCGCAATAATCGCTGTAGGCGCGACCGAATTCGTCGCGCAGGCGCGCTTTTTCGAACGGGATGACCAACCACTGCAAGGCCAGCCAAGGCAGCGGCACCAGCGCCACCGCCCACAGCAGGCCCAGTTGCAGGCACAGGCCGATGTAGCTGAGGACCAGCGCCAGATACATCGGGTTGCGGGTGAAGCGGTACGGGCCGTCCAGCACCAGCCGCGAGGGATGGCCGCTGGGCATGATGGTGGTGCGTCGGCGCGCGAACAGGATGAAGCAGCTCACCGCCAGCGCGAGCCCGGCGCAGGCGATGACGCCGCCGGCCAGTTCGATCCACGCCAGCGGTGTGGGGCCAGGCAGCGGCAGCGCAAAGGCCTGCTGTAGCCAGGCGCCCGCGCCCAGGGCAAGCGCGAAATGCGCCGGGGAGGTCATCTTCACCAGCCATGGCGCCCGCCCGCTGCGGGTATCGCTGTGTCCATACGGCCGGTTACTCACGCCTTCTCTCCCTGCAGAACAACCGCCATCGTAACGTTTCCTTGACATCGGCGGGAGGCGGCAGCGCCGCAGCGCGCCGCAAATCGCAGGACACTTCATGCCAAAGGCCGCGCTGGCGGGCGCGGCCTTTGGGAAGAAACGCTGACGTCACGCTGCCTGCGATCAGGGCAGGCCGGCCAGCCAATCGTCGTCCGAGCCTTCGTTGATGTCGGCGAACAATGGCGTGGAGAAGTAGCGCTCGCCGGTATCCGGCAGCATCGCAAGGATCACCGCGCCCGGCACCGCGGTTTCGGCCACCCGCAGGGCAGTGGAGACGGTGCCGCCGCCGGAGATGCCGGTGAAGATGCCTTCTTCCGCGGCAAGCCGCCGAGCCACGCTGATCGCGTCGGTGTCTTCCACGCTGAGGATTTCGTGGGCGACCTCGCGGTTGAGCACCTCCGGCACGAAGTCCGGCGTCCAGCCCTGGATCTTGTGCGGCTTCCAGTCCTGGCCTTGCAGCAGCGCAGCGCCGGCCGGCTCGGTGGCGGTGATGCGCACTTCCGGGCGGGCCACGCGCAGTACTTCGCCCACGCCGGTGAGGGTGCCGCCGGTGCCCCAGCCGGTGACGAAATGGTCCAGCCGGTGGCCGGCGAAGTCGCGCAGGATCTCGGCGGCGGTGGTGTTGCGGTGGTAGGCCGGATTGGCGGGGTTGGCGAACTGGCTGGCCAGGAACCAGCCGTGTTGTTCGGCCAGTTCCTTGGCCTTGCGCACCATGCCGCTGCCGCGCTCGGCGGCCGGGGTCAGGATCACCTTGGCGCCGTAGGCGCGCATGAGCTTGCGGCGCTCGATCGAGAAGGTTTCCACCATGGTGGCGACGAACTTGTAGCCACGCGCGGCAGCGACCATGGCCAGCGCCACGCCGGTGTTGCCGGAGGTGGCTTCCACGATGGTGTCGCCGGGCTTGAGCAGGCCGCGTTGTTCGGCGTCCAGGATGATGGCCAGCGCCAGCCGGTCCTTGACCGATCCGCCCGGGTTGAACGACTCGACCTTGACGTACAGGGACACGTGGTCCGGGGCGAGGCGGTTGAGTTTGACCACCGGGGTGCGGCCGATGGTGTCGAGGATGTTGTCGTACAGGGCCATGGGGTCTCCGTCGGAATCAGGCTGCGTGGGCGAGTGTGGGCGCGTGGGGCGTTGCGATGGGTGAGTGCGCGGGCTGGCCGGTGAGCGGCGCGGCGCCGAACCAGTGCAGCGACTGCGACAGCGCGGCGACGTCGCCCAGGATCAACAGTGCGGGCGAGCGCACCGCATGCAAGCGCGCGGTGGCGGCCAGCTGCGACAAGGTGCCGGTGACCACGCGCTGTTCCGGGCGCGAGCCATTTTCGACCAGCGCAAATGGCGTGTCCGCGGCGCGGCCGGCCTGCAGCAGGCGCTGCTGGATGCTATCCAGGCCGGCCACGCCCATGTAGAAGGCCAGCGTCTGCCGCTCCTGGCCCAATGCGTGCCAGTCCAGCGTGTCCAGCGAATCCTTGCAGTGCGCGGTGATCAGGCGCAGCGATTGCGCATGGTCGCGGTGGGTGAGCGGGATACCGGCGTAGGCGGCACAGGCCACTGCGGCAGTGATGCCGGGCACCACCTGGAAACCGATGCCGTGCGCGTGCAGGAATTCGAGCTCTTCGCCGCCGCGGCCAAACACGAACGGGTCGCCACCTTTCAGGCGCACCACGCGCCGCCCGGCGCGCGCATGTTCGAGCATCAGCGCATGGATCTGCTCCTGGCGCGTGCTGTGGCCTTGGGCGGATTTGCCCACTTCGATGCAGCGCGCTGCGCGCTGGGCCAGACGCAGGATCTGCGGGCTGACCAGGCGGTCGTACAGGATCACCTCGGCCTGCCGCAGCGCGCGCACCGCATTGCGGGTGAGCAGGCCGGGGTCGCCCGGGCCGGCACCGACCAGCGCCACGCTGCCGGGCGTGAGGGTGAGGCGGCTTGCTGGTGGCGGTGGTTCGCTGGCGATGGGCGGCAATGCTGCCGCTGCGGGAGCGGCCTCATGGGTCAGCAGCCGTTGTGCGCCGGCGACGCTGCGCAAGGCAGCGTTCACGGCCGGCACATCGCTGGCCGCAATGGTCAGCCAGACCGGCTGGTCCGGCAGCGCCAGCCACTGCGGGTCAAAGCTGCCCACCAGCCAGCGCACCTGACCGGACTGCGCCCAGCCGCGCAACGCCGGTGTCAGTTCCGGCGCGCCCACCAGCGGCACCGCGCCGGCCTGCAGCAGGCTGGCGGTGGCGCTTTCGGCAGCGCGGCCGCCGCCGACCACCAGGACGGCACGGCCACGCAGATCGGCAAGGAGCGGGAACAGGGCAGTCACGGACCGGGGCTTCGAGGGGAGGGCCAGACCGTAACGCCGGGCTTATAGCCGTCGGAAATGACTTCATGCGTCCTAAAAATAGCGTTCGGTTATAAGCTGGCCCGCCGAACTCCTCTACAGTCGAAGCCCTTGTAGCGCCTCGCGCTTTTTTGGACATAAGCCCATGACGCTGACCCAACTTCGCTACCTGGTGGCCATCGCCGATGCCGAGCTGAACATCACGCTGGCCGCGGCGCGTGTGCACGCGACCCAGCCGGGCCTGTCCAAACAGCTCAAACAGCTGGAGGACGAGCTGGGCTTTTTGCTGTTCGTGCGCAAGGGGCGCAGCCTGGATGCGGTGACCCCGGCCGGCGTGGAAGTGATCGAACGTGCCCGCGCGGTGCTGTCCGAAGCCAACAACATCCGCACCTACGCCGCCAACCAGCGCCGCGAAAGCCAGGGCCAGCTGACCTTGACCACCACCCATACCCAGGCGCGCTTCGTGTTGCCGCCTGCGGTGGCACAGATCAAGCAGGCCTACCCTCAGGTCAGCGTGCATCTGCAGCAGGCGGCCGAGAGCGCGGCGCTGGATCTGCTCAGCCAGGGCGATGCGGACATTGCCGTGGTCAGCACCGCGGGCGGCGAGCCCACGGCCGGCATCGCGGTGCCGCTGTACCGCTGGCGCCGGTTGGTAGTCGTGCCGCGCGGGCATGCACTGGACACGCGCGTGGCGCCGGACATGCAGGCGCTGTCTGCGCACCCGCTGATCAGTTACGAATCCTCCACGCGCGCCGGCTCCTCGCTGCAACGGGCGTTTGCGCAGGTGGGCCTGGAGCCGAGCATTGCGCTGACCGCGCTGGATGCGGACCTGATCAAGACCTACGTGCGTGCTGGCCTGGGCGTGGGGCTGGTGGCCGAAATGGCCGTCAGTGCCAACGACGAGGATCTGCGCGCGTGGCCGGCCCCGGCGCCGATCGCCGAGTGCATCGCCTGGGCGGTGCTGCCGCGCGACCGCGTGTTGCGCGATTACGCATTGGACCTGGTGCATGTGTTGGCACCACAGATCGACAAGCGCGACCTGCGCCGGGTGCTGGACGGCAACCAGGCGCCGAACTGGCCGCTGCCGCCGACCTGGGAAGCGCTGACCCAGACCATCACCAGCTGATGCTGGAACAAGGCCGTGTCGCTGCACGCGAACGCAGTGCGGCAGACGCGCGCGGCCGGTGGCATGCTGGCTGCCTCAACCAACGAGGTGCGCCATGACAGCAGTGCTTCGCCCGGCGCTCAGCCGTGTGTGGTCACCCGATGCGGACGGCGGCATGCAGCTGGAGCTGTGGGCCCACGTGGAAGGCCGCGACCAGACCGTGCTGACGGTGTTGGCCGATCCGCAGGACGAATCGCTGTGGGTGGGCGTGCAACTGAGCGAGACGCGCCTGCAACTGCCGTTGGTGGTCCTGCGCCAGGCACTGGAGGCCGCCGATGCCGAGGTGCATTCGGCGGCGTGGTTCGCACGCCAGGATGAGGGCGTGTCGGAGATCTAGCCGGCAAGCAGGAGGCGTTGCCTGCGGGTGTCGCGGCAGCGGGTGGAGTGATTGCGCGGCCAGTTGGCGACGATCGCATCAGGCCGCGGCGGTCCTTACGAATGCTGCACTGCAGCGCACTGGCGGATCGTAATGGCTTTCTAAATCAATGGCCTGCAAACACCGCGCTGGATCAGCACAGCCTTACTGTCGGTGATTTCCCCTCGCGCTGTCAGGGCCGCCAAGGCGGCGTCGGCCAGAGCCATCAAGTTGGGCCTGGCGATGTCGTAAACCCTTATAGCAACCATGCACGACACTCCAGGACGTCTAGGGGTGGACGGCGCAGGGCCGGCCCGGCATCCATCGCTTGGCCGGTCTGTTCGGAAGGTCGTAGAGGTTGCTGGCGCTGTCGTTCGCCATCGCGTGTTGCGCGACTTGAACGACTGGCGCACCCGGGTCCCTGGGGAGAGGCCTGGCGTGCTTGGTGGCGGATTCGGGACGGGAGCCCGGGTCCGCCATTTTTTGTTCAGGCCAGCGGAATGGTGACCGAAAAGCGCGTGCCGCCACTCGGGCGCGGGCGCACTTCGACCTGGCAGCCCAGCGTTTCGGCGGTGCGATGCACGATCCACAAGCCGATGCCCAGGCCGTCGCTGCCCGGGTCGGCCTGGCGGAACGCCTGGAACACGTCTTCGGGGTGCTCCAGATTCAAGCCGATGCCGCTGTCGATGACTTCCACCACCGCGTGGCCGGGACGGCGCCGGCAGCCCACCAGCACCTGGCCGCGTTCGGTGTACTTGACTGCATTGCCGACCAGATTGCCGATCAAGGTGGTCAGCAAGGTGGAATGGCTGCGCACGCGCAGGGAGGTGGGCACATGCCGCAGCGACAGGCACTTGTCCCTGGCCGGCTGGCGCCACACGCCGAGCACCGCGTGGATCACGTCTTCCAGCGCCAGCGGCTGCAGATCCGGGCTGGCCGACTTGCTGGCCGCCGCCAATGCGGCCAGTTCGTCCAGGCTGCGCGCCACGGTGCCGATCGCATCACGTGCGGTGACCAGGGTGGGAATGGTGTCCACGTTGGCATGCCGGCGCATCTTGTCGATGGCATAGGCGGCCGTGCGCAGGGGGGTCTTGAGATCGTGGCCGGCGATGGCCATCAGACGGCTGCGGTAACGGTTGGACTCTTCGGCGATCAACAACGCGCGGCGCAACTCCAGCTGGGCCATGGTCTGGCGCGCCAGCGCGCGCAGTGCATCGACCTGTTCGTCGGTGAGCTGGCGTGGTTGCCGGTCCAGCACGCAGACCGTGCCCAGCGGCAGGCCGTCCGGAGTCTTGAGCAGCGCACCGGCATAGAAATACAGCGGCGATTCGCCGGTCACCAGCGGGTTGCGCGAAAAGCGCGCGTCTTCGCGGGTGTCGGGCACCACCAGTACGTCGTTATCGAGCAGGGCGTGCGCGCACATCGACTTGAACAACGGTGTCTCGCGTTCGCCCATGCCACGCTCGCTCTTGAACCACTGCCGGTCCGCATCCACCAGGCTGATCAGCGCGATCGGGGTCTGGCAGATGATCGAGGCCAGCTTGGTGATGTCCTCGAAGGCGGCCTCGCGCGGGGTGTCGAGGATGCCGTAGCTGCGCAGGGCCTGCAGGCGCAAGGCCTCGCTCGGCGGCTTGGGCGCACACGGCAGGGGCTCGGCCGCTGGATCGGACAGGACAGTACTCATGCGCGCACGGGTCAAAGTGATAGGCGCCAAGCATAGGCTATGGCTGTGCCCGGATTGTGTGCACCGCAGCCCGTCCAGGCGATCGCTGCCGGTGGCGGCCGTGTGTGAAGGGTGCGACATCGCGTCGCGCACCGGCCGCGACCATCGCCGGTTGTGATGCACCGGCTTACACTCGCCGGATGCTCCGTTTTCTCCACCACCACCGCGTGTTGCAGTCGCTTGCCGTGCTGGCGGTTGCGCTGATGTTGGTGGCGCCGCTGATCAGCCGCTGGTGCCAGCTGCCACTGGCGCAGCCGATGTGCACCAGCCAGGCCGGTGACGCTGCGGCATCTGTGCATGGCGCGCACCACCCGATGCCGGGCATGGGCGCAGCGCAGCACCACGCCATGGACGCGCCCGCGTCTCATCACGCGGCGCCTGCGCAGGACGCCGGTGCGCATGCGGACGCGTGTGACTACTGCGTGCTGGCAGCGCGTCTGTTGGGCGCGCTCGCGCTGGTGGTGCTATGCCTGTTGCAACTGCGGCCAAGCAAACCCGCTGCCCCGACGCGGACGCATGCATGGCGCGCGCTGCGCTGGCCGGCGCTGGGCGCACGCGGGCCGCCGCTGCCCGCCTGAGGCTGGGCAACGCGCGAGCGCCCGCTGTTCTTTCCGTATTGGCGTGCGCCACCTGCTGGCGTGCGCGAGGCGTGCTGTGCACGCGATGGCGGCTGCCGCGCTTTCTCTTCCGTTGACCGTGCGGCCCTTGCGGGTGTCGCGTGCGGTGGCGTTGTCCGTGCACGCACGGCAAAGGGTGTGACATGCGAGTGTGGTGGTTGAAAGCGATGTGGTCCGCGCCGTCGTTGGCGATGGCATGCGGGATGGCGGGTCATGCACAGGCGCAGGACGCCGCATTGACCCTGGGCAAGGTGCAGGTGAACGCGCAGACCACGCGCGGGCAGAGTGCGGCGAGCGTGTTGAGTTCGGTGGACGTGATCGGCGGCGCGTTGCTGCACGATCAGCATGTGGACTACAGCTGGGAGCTGCTCATGCGTGCGCCCGGCGTACAGGTCACCCCGTTCCGCATGGGCACCGACGCAGGGCGGTTTTCGTTCCGCGGCTTCAATGGCGAGGGGCGGATCAATGCGGTCAAGCTGCTGATCGACGGGATTCCCAGTAACGACAATGCCGGCGGCATGCCGTACCTGGATGCGGTGTTTCCGCAGGATATTTCGGCTATCGAGATCGTGCGCGGCACCAACGATGCGCGCTACGGGCTGCATGCCATCGCCGGCAGTGTGGACGTGCTGACCCGCACCGGTGGCAACGACGGGCGACTGAGCGTGACCGCCGGCAGCTTCGGCGCGCGCGAAGTGCAGCTCGGCAAGGGTATCGAGCATGGCGCCTGGAGCCAGAATTACGTGCTGGCCTGGCGCGATTCCGACGGTTACCGCGATCACGCCGATGCACGCAAACGCAGCGTGGCCGGTAAATGGTTCTACACCGACCCGGGCGGCGCGTTTCGTGCCGGGCTGACCACCCGTTATTACGACAACCACGCACTGGAGGCCGGATATCTGGATGCGGCCAGCGCACGCGCCGCACCACGCAGCTCGCCCGCGTATGCGCAGGACGATCGCAGCGAGCGCACGTTGCGCCAGACCGCGCTGCATGCGGACGGCACGCTCGGCAGTGATGCGCAGTGGAGCGCCAAGGCCTACCGCAACGAATACCACAACCAGCGCTGGGTGCGTTTTTCCGAAGCCGGCCAGCAACAGGAACGCGACACCGACGAGACCCACCAGGGCATGCTGCTGCGCGGCAACTGGCAGCCGGGCTGGCAGGCGCTACCGACCACGCTGGAGGCCGGCCTGGACGCGCAATGGCAGGACAACCAGTCGCAGCGCTACCGCACCGTGGCACGCGTGCGCAGCGCGCAGTTGCGCGACTGGGATTACGACCTGCGCATGCGCGGCGCCTACGTGCAGGCGGTGCTGAAACCGACCGAGCGATTGCAGTTGGTGCCCGGCTACCGCATCGACCGCGTCGATGGCGAGCTGCGGGATCTGCGCGCCGGCATCACTGCGCCAAGCTACGACTACGGCACCATCAAGCAGCCCAAATTCAGTGCCAGTTACCGGCTTGCCGGGCAGAGCAGCGCCTATGCGAATTGGGGGCGCACCTTCCAGATCGGCACCGGTGATGGGGCGTACCGCCGGCAGCCGGGCAACCTGGGTCCGTCGATCAACGATGGCTGGGAAGCGGGCTTCAAGTTCGCGCCCACCGCCGTGCTCGATGGCCGGCTGGCGTATTGGGAACAACGCGCGTCCGGCGAGGTGGCCACCATTCTGGGTGTGAATGGTGTGGCCGGCGTGGGCGATGTGGCCAATGTCGGGCGTACGCTGCGGCGCGGCTGGGATGCGCAGCTCAACCTGCAGCCGGCCGAGCACTGGCGTGCGTGGTTGTCGTATTCGCGGCAGAAGGCGAGCATCGCCACGCCCGATCCCAGCGCGCCAGCCACGCGCGGCCGCGAGATCGAAAACGTGCCGCATTGGCTGGCCACCGCGGGCGTGGAGTGGCAGCTCACTCCGGCGGTGCAACTCAGTGCCTGGGGCAATGCGCAGGGCGACTATTACCTGGAGCGCACCAACACGCTGGGGCGCACTGGTGGCTATGCCCTGCTCAATCTCGGCGCGCGCTGGGCCGTGGATGCGCGCAATACGGTGTCGCTGCAACTGCGCAATGCCACCGACCGCAGCTATGTCTATGCCTGGTACGACAGCGGCAGTTCGGGCTATTCGCCGGGTGACGGCCGTGCACTGTCGCTGTCCTGGGATTGGAGTTTCTGATGTCGGTCTCTGCGACCCAGCACGTTGCCCCCGTGGCCGCTGCCGGCGAGATCGCGCAAGGGCGTCGTTGGCGCTTGTATCGCGCGGTGTGGCGCTGGCATTTCTATGCGGGATTGCTGGTGCTGCCGTTCATTGCCTGGCTGGCGCTGACCGGTGCGGCATTCCTGTATCACGATGCTATCGACCGCACGGCCCATCACGCATTGAAAGTGGTGCCGGTGGGCCCGGCGCGGTTGCCGGCGCAGCAGTTGGTGGATGCCGCGCAGCGTGCGCAGGCGGGGACGGTGTTTCGCTACACCACGCCCGACCGTGCCGATGCCAGCGCCGAGATCGGCGTGCTACGCACCGATGGTGCGCGCGAGGTGGTGTACGTGGACCCGTACAGCGGGCGTGCGCTGGGCATGCTGCCCGAGCATGGCACGCTGGCCTGGACCATTCGCCGGCTGCACAGCCTGGATCTGCTCGGTCCCCTCGCGCGTGGCCTGATCGAAATGGCCGCGGGGTGGGCGATTGTGCTGGTGCTGACCGGCGTGTACCTGTGGTGGCCGCGCGGCCGCCGCAGCGGGGTGGTGAGCGTGCGTGGCCGTCCCGCGCAGCGGGTGTTCTGGCGCGACCTGCACGCGGTCACCGGTGCCGGGGTTGGAGCGGTGCTGCTGTTTCTGGCCCTGACCGGCATGCCGTGGTCGTGGCTGTGGGGCGCACAGGTCAATCGCTGGGTCAACGGACACGACTTCGGTTACCCGGCCGGGCTGCGCGTGCAGTTGCCGATGTCGCAACAGCGGCTCACCGACAGCGGCGAGCCGAGCTGGTCATTGCGCCAGGCACGGCTGCCGCAATCGACGCTGCCACCTGACAGGCCGATGCCAATGCCGATGGCCATGGGCGCAGCGGATGCCATGGCACCGGCGATGGCGCATGCCGCTCATGCCGCGCATTCCGAACACAACGAACACGCTGCACATGCCGCACACGTTGCGCGTGCCTCACAAACCGATACCGCGCATGCCGAGCACGCCGCGCATGGTGGCGGCAGCGGTTTGGGCGAAGCGCCAGGTGTCGGTGCACTGGGGCTGGATGCGGCGCTGGCGCGTTTCGATGCGCGTGGCATCGCGGCCGGCTATAGCGTGGCGCTGCCGCGTGGTGCCAGCGGTGTGTATACCGCTTCGGTGTATCCGGACGATCTGCAGCGGCAGCGGGTGATCCACCTGGATCAATACAGCGGCGCGGTGTTGCTGGACATGCGCTACCGCGATTACGGACCGCTGGCGCAGGCGCTGGAATGGGGCATCAACGTGCACCTGGGCCAGCAATACGGCACCGCCAATCAACTGCTTTTGCTGCTGGCGTGTGCGGCCATCGTGTTGCTGTGTGTCAGCGCGGCGGTGATGTGGTGGAAGCGCCGCCCGGTTGGCGGTCTCGGTGTGCCGCCATTGCCGGCCGATCCGCGCACGCTGCGCGGCGTACTGGCGCTGTTGGTGCTGTGCGGGCTGCTGTTCCCGCTGATGGGCGCATCGTTACTGCTGTTGTGGGCGTTCGATCATTACTGGAGCGTGCGCAGGCTGCGGCGGTGAGGCGCTGGCCTGCGCACTGCTGCGCGCGGCTCAGATGTCTTCGTGGATGCCGCACTCGCGCTTGAGCCCAAAGAAGCGCGTGTCTTCTTCGCGCATGCCCGGCTCCCAGCGACGGGTGGTGTGGAAGTCACCAATCGACACATAGCCCTGTTCCCACAGCGGGTGATACGGCAGTGCGTGCGCCTGCAGGTATTGCCAGACGTCGCGGTCGGTCCAGTCGGCGATCGGGCTGATCTTGTAGCGGTCCCCGCGCTTCTGCACGATCGGCGTCTGCGCACGCCCACCGGACTGGCTGCGGCGTAGGCCGGTGAACCAGGTGCCGACGTTGAGTTCGTCCAGTGCGCGGCGCATCGGTTCGACCTTGCGCAGGTTGTTGTACTGGTCGATGCCCACCATGCCCTGTTCCCACAGACGGCCATGGCGTGCCTCCATCCAGGCGCGGCTGACCAGCGGGCGATACACCTGCAGGTTGAGCGAAAGGCGTTCGGTCAATGCATCGGCAAAGCGGTAGGTCTCCGGGAACAGGTAGCCGGTGTCGATCAGGATCACCGGGATGTCCGGGCGCTGCTGGGTGAGCAGGTGCAGCGTCACCGCCGACTGCGCGCCGAAGCTGGACGACAGCGCCGCCTGCTGCGGGCCGTGCTGCAGCGCCCAGGCAACGCGTTCGTCGGCGCGCAGCGTCTCCAGGTGCGCGTTGAGCGCGTCCAGGTCGTCCAGCGAAGGAGCGGCGATCGATGTGGCAGGCAGCGCGGTCATGCGAGCAATTCCAGGTCGAGATGACGGTGGGTGGGGTAGGGCGGCAGGGCGATCAGGCCGCTGCGATGCAGGAAGTCGCCGAAGCCTTCATCGGTGTGTCGGTCGCGCTCTGCTGCGTAACGGGCCAGCAGTGGCTCGAGCGCGGCGAGGATGTCGGCCTCGTTGATGTTTTCGCGGTACAGCGTGTTCAGGCGTTGGCCGCGGCGGTCGCCACCCAGCATGAGGTTGTAGCGGCCCGGTGCCTTGCCGACCAATGCGATTTCAGCCAGATACGGCCGCGAACAGCCGTTCGGGCAACCGGACAGGCGCAGCACGATCGGCGTCTGCGCCAGCCCGTGACGCTCCAGCAGCGGCTGCAGCGCTGCACTGAAATCCGGCAGATAGCGCTCGGCCTCGGCCATGGCCAGCCCGCAGGTTGGCAAGGCCACACAGGCCATCGCGCCGCGCGCCAACGCGGTGGGCGCCAGGTTGCCGGCATCCAGGCCGTACTGCGCCACCAGTTGGTCGATCTGCGCGCGCTGTTCGGCCGGGACGCCGGCAATCACCAGGTTCTGATTGGGCGTCATGCGGAACTCGCCCATCTGCAACTGCGCGATGGCGCGCAGCCCGCTCAGGTGCGCGGCGGTGTCGGTGTCGGCAATGCGCCCGGCCGGCAGCGACAGCGTCAGATGCCAATCGCCCTGTTCGCCCTCCACCCAGCCGTAGCGGTCGCCGTTATGCGCGAATGCAAACGGCTGCGCAGGTTGCAAGCTGAATCCCGCGCGGCGTTCGATCTCCGCCACGATGGTGTCCAGGCCGTGGTCGTCGATGGTGTACTTGAAGCGCGCGCGCTTACGCACGGCGCGATTGCCGAGGTCGCGCTGGGTGGTGACCACGGCCGTGGCGATATCCAGCAACTGATCGCCGGTGACGAAGCCGATCACGTTGGCCACGCGCGGCCAGGTCTCCGCATCGCCGTGGCTGGCGCCCATGCCGCCGCCGATGCTGACGTTGTAGCCGAGCAACTGGCCCTCGCGCAGGATGGCGATGAAGCCCAGGTCGTTGGCGAACACGTCCACATCGTTATGGGGTGGCGCGGCAAAGCCGATCTTGAATTTGCGCGGCAGGTAGCGGTCGCCATAGATCGGTTCGTCCTCGGCGCCCGAACCGGACACGCGCTCTTCATCCAGCCAGATCTCGTAATAGGCACGCGTGTTGGGCAGCAGATGCTCGGACACGCGCGCGGCATCGGCATACAGCGTGGCATGCGCCTGCGACCGCAGCGGGTTGGCCGCCACCTGCACATTGCGATTCACATCGCCGCAGGCGGCCAGCGTGTCGATCAAGGTGGCGTTGATCGCCTGCATCGTGGCCTTGAGCTCGCGCTTGATCACACCATGGAACTGGAACGCCTGGCGCGTGGTGATGCGCAGCGAATGGTTGGCATAGCGCGTGGCGATGCCATCCAGTGCCAGCCACTGGCTGGGCGAAATCACTCCACCTGGCGTGCGCGTGCGGATCATGAACTGATATGCCGGCTCGAGCTTTTGCCGCCGCCGCTCATCGCGGATGTCGCGGTCGTCCTGCTGGTAGCTGCCGTGGTATTTGATCAGCGTCTGATCGTCCTCGCGCAACGCCCCGGTGACCGGATCGGCCAGGCTCTGCTCCAGCGACCCGCGCAAGCGGCGGCTGGTGGATTTGATGTCTTCGACGGAGTGGGTCATGGGAATCGGGAATCGGGAAAGGGGAATCGTGAAAAGCGGCGTGGTCGCTCGCGACAATTCGGGTGCAGGCCGTACCCATTCCCGATTCCCCACTCCCGATTCCCGGCACTAGTAGACATCGCGCGCATAGCGTCCCTCCACCTGCAGGCGGGTGAGATACGCCGCGGCCGCTTCGGCATCGAGTGCGCCGTGGGTGGCGACGATGTCCAGCAGCGCGGCGTGCACGTCCTTGCCCATGCCGATCGCGCCGCACACATACACGTGCGCGCCGCCTTGCAGCCAGGCATAGACCTCGGCGCCGCGGGCGCGCAGGCGGTGTTGCACGTACATCTTCTCTGCCGCGTCGCGCGAGAACGCCAGTTCCAGTGCATGCAGCTCGCCGCGCTGCAGCGCCTGCTGCCATTCGGCCTGATACAGGAAGTCGGTGTTGAAATGCTGCGCGCCGAAGAACAGCCAGTTGCGTCCCTTGGCGCCGGTTTCGGCACGTTCCTGCACGAATGCGCGGAACGGTGCCACGCCGGTGCCCGGGCCGATCATCAGGATGTCGCGATCCGGATCTGCCGGCACGCGGAAGCGCTCGTTCGGTTCGATATACACCGGCGCGGTGTCGCCTTCGGCCAGTGCCGCCAGAAATCCGCTGGCCGAACCCACGTGCCCATGGCCGTGCGCCTGGTAATGCAGTTCATCCACCACCAGGTGTACTTCCTCGCCCACGCGCTTGCGGCTGGAGGCGATGGAATACAGGCGTGGGGTGAGCGGACGCAGGGCGGCCAGCAGGCCGCCGTGGTCCCAATCCGCCGGCCAGCGTCGCAACACGTCGATCAACTGGTGATCGGAGAGCAGCGACGCCAGGCCGGCAGTCTGGGTCTGGGTGAGCAGCGCCTGCAGATCGTCTGCATGGGCACGTTCGGCGTGCGCAGCCAGGAAGGGCCGCGAGAGCTTGGTCAGCTCGCGCCGCGTGGCAAGCCACTCGTTCAAGGCCAGAGTGTCCTCGCCGATGGTGACCGACGCATGACCATCCAGGCGCAGGCTTTCCAGCACCGCATCGACCAAGGCAGGCGGGTTGCGGTGACGGATGCCGAGCGCATCGCCGGGCTCGTAGCTGAGCCCGCTGCCGTCCAACGAGAACTCCAGGTGGCGCACCCGCTTGATCGCCGGGCCATAGACACGGAAGCCCGGGCCCTTGAAATCGCGCCCGCTGATGATCTGGTTGGCCAGCAACTCGGCGGCGAACGGGTGCTGCTGCGACCACACCGGCGCGGCCGGCTGGCTGCGCAGCGGCGTGACCGTGGCCGATGGCTGGGCACTCTTGAGCTGCTCGCGCGCATGCCGCAGCGCATGCGTGCGCCAGGGAGTGGCGACGCTGTCGATGTCCAGGTCGGCTTCGCCGCGCGGTTGCACGCGGCTGCCGCCGAGTTCGGCCAGGCGTTCGTCGATCCGCCGCGCAATGCCGCAGAAATCGGCGTAGCTGGAATCGCCCAGGCCCAGCACCGCGTACTTGAGCTCCGGCAGCTTGGGCGCGCGGCGCCCGCTCAGGAACTCGACCAGGCCAATCGCATCATCCGGCGGATCGCCTTCGCCCTGGGTGCTGATCACCACGTACAACAGGCGTTCGCTGGCCAGCTCGCGGGTGGGGTAGGCATCGGCACGCAGCAGGCGCACGCTCACTCCGGCGGCCTCGGCCTCGGCGGCCAGTTGCTCGGCCTGCCGCCGGGCATTGCCGGTCTGGCTGCCGTACAACACGGTCAGGCGCTGGCTCTCGTGCGCTACCGCATGCACCTGGCCACCCGGCAGTACCGCCAGCGAGCGCGGCGGGTGACCCTGCGCCAAGCCGGCGGTATACCCGGACAGCCACCACAGGGACGGGGCATCCAGACCGTCGACCAGACGCTCCAGCAGCGCCTTGCGCTCGTCGGGCAAGGGGCTGGGCGGCACGGCGGGGCTGGCGGCGGTCATTCGGTTCCAGGGAGGGCAATGGATGAACGATGTTAGGGAAGCGTTCGCTCCGCCAGAAAGGATCAGCCGTTATCGCGTTATGCCGGGTGCTTATTTCGGCCCGGCATGGGCCTGCCACACACTGCGCTGCCTTGCCCTTCCATCGGCTGGTCTCGCCGCCGATGCCAACGACACGCTGATGACCCTGCCACCCCTTTCCCATCTCGACCGTCTCGAGGCCGAGAGCATCCACATCCTGCGCGAGGTCGCCGCCGAGTTCCGTGCGCCGGTGATGCTGTATTCGGTCGGCAAGGACAGCTCGGTGCTGCTGCACCTGCTGCTCAAGGCCTTTGCCCCCTCGCCACCGCCGATCCCGCTGCTGCACGTGGATACGCGCTGGAAATTCCGCGAGATGATCGCCTTCCGCGACCGTCGCGCGGCCGAGACCGCGGTGGACCTGCGCGTGCACATCAACCCGGAAGGCGTCGCGCAGGACATCGGCCCGATCAGCCATGGCGCGGCGGTGCACACCGACGTGATGAAGACCCAGGGCCTGAAGCAGGCGCTGGAGCAGGGCGGCTTCGATGCGGCGATCGGCGGGGCGCGCCGGGACGAAGAGAAATCGCGCGCCAAGGAGCGCGTGTTCTCGTTCCGCAATGCACGCCATCGCTGGGACCCGAAGAATCAGCGCCCGGAGCTGTGGAATCTCTACAACGCGCGCACCAAGCCTGGCGAAAGCGTGCGCGTGTTTCCGCTGTCCAACTGGACCGAGCTGGATATCTGGCTGTACATCTACCGCGAACGCATTCCGGTGGTGCCGTTGTACTTCGCCGCGCCGCGCCCGGTGGTGCAGCGCGACGGCGCCTGGATCATGGTCGACGACGACCGCTTGCCGCTGCACCCCGGCGAAACCCCGCAACTGCGCTCGGTGCGCTTTCGCACGCTGGGCTGCTACCCGCTGACCGGCGCGATTGAATCCACCGCCGACACGCTGGAAGCGGTGATCGCCGAGATGCTGGTCAGCACCAGCTCCGAACGCCAGGGCCGCATGATCGACCACGCACCAGGCGCATCGATGGAGCAGAAGAAACTCGAGGGGTATTTCTGATGGGCAGTGAATCGGGAATCGGGAATGGGGAATCGCAACAGCAGTTCGCCGGGAACGAGATGAGGGAGGAGACCGCTTTTGCGATTCCCGATTCCCCACTCCCCAATCCCAGCGCCATCAGCACCTACCTCCAGCAGCACGAATCCAAACCGTTGCTGCGCTTCATCACCTGCGGCAGCGTGGACGATGGCAAGAGCACGCTTATCGGGCGGTTGTTGTACGACAGCAAGCGGCTGTTCGATGACCAGCTGGCCGCGCTGGAAAGCGACAGCAAGCGCCATGGCACGCAGGGCGAAGGCATCGATTACGCCTTGCTGGTGGATGGGCTGGCCGCCGAGCGTGAGCAGGGCATCACCATCGATGTGGCGTACCGCTACTTCGATACCGACCAACGCAAGTTCATCGTTGCCGATTGCCCCGGGCATGAGCAGTACACGCGCAATATGGCCACCGGCGCCTCCACCGCCGATGTGGCGGTGGTGCTGGTGGATGCGCGCAAGGGCGTGCTGGTGCAGACGCGGCGGCACAGCTACATCGTCTCGTTGCTGGGCATTCGCCACGTGGTGCTGGCGGTCAACAAGATGGACCTGGTGGACTACGACGCGCAGGTGTTCGCCACCATCGTCGACAGCTACCGCGCCCTGGCGGCGCAGTTGGGCATTGCCGATGTGCAGTGCATTCCGCTGTCTGCACTGGCCGGCGACAACCTGTCCAGCGCGTCCACGCGCATGCCGTGGTACCAGGGGCCGCATCTGCTGCAGCACCTGGACAGCGTGCAGCTGGAGACGCCCGACGCAGTGAGTGGATTGCGCCTGCCGGTGCAGTGGGTCAATCGGCCCAACGCGCAGTTCCGTGGCTATGCCGGCACCATTGCTGCCGGCCAGGTACGCAGCGGCGATGTGGTGGTGGTGGTGCCGTCCGGGCGCCGCGCGCATGTGGCGAGCGTGCTGGATGCCAATGGCGTGGTCGACAGCGCACGCGCCGGGCAGGCCGTGACGCTGACCTTGCGCGAAGAGATCGACATCAGCCGCGGCGACATCATCGCCGCCGTGGACGACCCGCCGGAAGTGGCCGACCAGTTCGCCGCGCACGTGCTGTGGATGGACGATGCCGCGTTGCTGCCGGGCCGCCCGTACTGGCTCAAGATCGGCACCCGCACCGTCGCCGCCAGCATCAGCGAGATCAAGCACAAGGTCGATGTGAACACGCAGGAGCGGCTGGCCGCCAAGCGGCTGGAGCTCAACGAGGTGGGCTACTGCAACCTGTCGCTGGACGAGCCGATCGCGTTTGCCCCGTATGCGCGCAACCGGGTGTTGGGCGGCTTCATCCTGATCGACCGGCAGACCAATGCCACGGTCGCGGCCGGTGCGCTGGAGTTCGCGTTGCGCCGCGCCGGCAATGTGCATTGGCAGCACCTGGATGTGGACCGCGCCGCGCGTGCGCGCATCAAGGGCCAGGCGCCACGTGTGCTGTGGTTCACAGGCCTGTCCGGTGCGGGCAAGTCCACGGTGGCCAACCTGGTGGACAAGCGCCTGCATGCGCTGGGCTATCACACCTTCATCCTGGACGGCGACAACGTGCGCCACGGGCTCAACCGCGATCTGGGCTTCACCGACGAGGACCGCGTGGAGAACATCCGCCGCGTGGCCGAGGTCGCACGGCTGATGGCCGATGCCGGGCTGATCGTGCTGGTGAGCTTCATTTCCCCGTTCCGTGCCGAACGCCAGCTGGCACGCGAGCGTTTTGACTCGGGTGAATTCGTCGAAGTGTTTGTGGACGTGCCTCTGGCGGTCGCCGAGGCACGCGACGTGAAAGGCCTCTACCGCAAGGCCCGCGCCGGGCAGATTCCCAATTTCACCGGGATCGATTCGCCGTACGAGGCGCCCGAGCGCCCGGAAATCCATCTTCACGCCGATGGTGAGAACGTAGAGGCGCTGGCGCGGCATGTCCTGGAATACCTGGGCCTGGAGCGCTGAGGGCAGGCTGCAACAACGCATTAAGCGGTGGTCAGACAGGGCAGCAGCAGGTGCATGGGCGCCGGCACGTACGCAGGTACGGGCCGCTCCGGTACCGGTGATGCCGGTCTGAGCGACGTGCGCGCGCTGTGGTGGCTGCCTGAGCACCGCATCGTGGCGACGAGGACAAGGGTCTTTGGTCATGGTGCAAAGCACGCCCTTTTCGTCAACCGCATGGCGGCTGGGTCGTTAAACTTTCGCCGTACCCCGCCAGGATGTTCTGATGCTTGTTCGACCCAGCGCACGTTTTTGCGTGGCGCTTTTGTTGGCCGTCGGGCTGACCAGTTGCGCCCGCCAGACCAGTGCGCCCGCCGCCAGCAAACCGATTCCGGTCGTCGTGCAAACGGTGAGCGTGCAGCCATGGAATTCGACCGTGCAGTCGATCGCGACCGTGCGTGCGCGCGAGTCGGTGGCGCTGACCGCCGCGGTGAGCGATGTGGTGGAGCAGGTGAACTTCGACAGTGGCGACGAGGTCAAGGCCGGGCAGCTGCTGCTGCGCCTGCGTGGCAATTCGCAGCAGGCCGCGTTGACCGCCGCCCAGGCCACCTTCGAGGAAACCGAGCAGCTGTATCGGCGCCAGCTGAGCCTGGTCGGCCAGCAACTGGTGGCCAAGTCCACCGTGGACACCCAACGCGCGCTGCGCGACGCCGCCGAGGCGCGCGTGCAGCAGATGCGCGCGGAGATCACCGACCGCGAGGTGCGCGCGCCGTTCTCCGGCGTGCTCGGCATCCGTCAGGTCAGCCCCGGGTCGCTGATCACCGCCAGCACCGTGATCACCACGCTCGATGATGTCGAGCGCATGTATGTGGATTTCCAGGTGCCCGAGTCGCAGCTCGGCCTGGTCGAGCTTGGCAACGCGGTCAACGGCAGTGCCGCCGCCTACCCGGGCGCGCAGTTCGAAGGTGAAGTGGCGGCGATCGATTCGCGCATCGATGAGACCACGCGGTCGGTCACCGTGCGGGCGGATTTCCCCAACGACGACCGCCGGCTGCGCCCGGGCATGTTGCTGGATGTGCGGCTGTTCCAGCCGGCGCGGCAGGCGCTGGTGATCCCGGAGATTGCGGTGGTGCAGGTGGGGCGCGAGTCGTATGTGTTCCGGGTCAAGCCGGACAGCAGCGTGGAGCGCGCCGACGTGCGGCTGGGCGAGCGCCGCGATGGCAAGGTGGAAATCCTCGAAGGCGTCAAAGCCGGTGAGCGCATCGTGGTGGATGGCGCCGGCAAGTTGCGCCCGGGCCTGAAGATCGACGCGCAGGCCGCGCCGGCAAACGCCAATGCGACCGCCACCGCCGGCAAGCAGGCCGTGCAATGAAGCTCTCCGACCTGTCCATTACCCGCCCGGTGATGGCGGTGGTGATGAGCCTGTTGCTGATCGTGCTGGGCGTGATGTCCTTCACCCGGCTCACGCTGCGTGAATTGCCGGCGATCGACCCGCCCATCGTCTCGGTGGACGTGGAGTACACCGGCGCCTCGGCGGCAGTGGTGGAAAGCCGCATCACCCAGGTGCTGGAAGACGCATTGGCCGGCATCGAGGGGATCGAAACCATCGAGGCACGCAGCCGCAATGGTTCGTCGGACATCAGCATCGAGTTCGTGCCGACGCGCGATGTGGAAGCGGCTGCCAACGACGTGCGCGACGCGGTCAGCCGCGTGTCCGACCGCATGCCGGATCAGGCGCGCCCGCCGGAGATTTCCAAGGTCGAATCCGACGCCGACCCCATTCTGTGGCTCAACATGAGCTCCAGCACGATGGACACGCTGCAGCTGTCCGACTACGCCGAACGCTATGTCGTTGACCGCTTCTCCAGCCTGGACGGCGTGGCGCAGGTGCGCATCGGCGGGCGGCAGCGCTACGCGATGCGCATCTGGCTGGACCGCGACCAATTGGCCGCGCGCGCACTCACCGTGGCCGATGTGGAAACCGCGCTGCAAAACGAAAACGTGGAGTTGCCGGCCGGCAGCATCGAATCGGCGCAGCGCGACTTCACCTTGCGCGTGGAGCGCAGCTATCTCAAACCGGAGGACTTCGCCAAGCTGCCGCTGAGCAAGGGCGAGGGCGGCTATGTGGTGCGGCTGGGCGACGTGGCCAAGGTGGAGCTCACCTCGGCCGAACGGCGCGCGTATTTCCAGAGCAATGGCGTACCCAACGTGGGCCTGGGCATCGTGCGCAACTCCACCGCCAACGCGCTGGACGTAGCACGCGAAGCACGCGCGCAGGCCGAAGAAATCCAGAAGACCCTGCCGCAGGGCACCAACATCTTCGTTGCCTTCGACACCACCACCTTCATCGATGCGGCGGTGGAGCGCGTCTATCACACGCTGATCGAAGCGGTGGTGCTGGTGCTGGTGGTGATCTGGGTGTTCTTGGGCAGCGCACGCGCGGCCTTGATTCCGGCCGTTACCGTGCCGGTGTGTCTGATCGCTGCGTTCATTGCGCTATACGCGTTCGACTTCTCGATCAACCTGCTCACCCTGCTCGCGTTGGTGCTGTGTATCGGCCTGGTGGTCGACGATGCGATTGTGGTGGTGGAAAACATCCAGCGCCGCATCGACCTCGGCGAGCCGCCGCTGGTGGCCGCCAAGCGCGGTACCGGCCAGGTGGCGTTCGCGGTGATTGCGACCACCGCGGTGCTGGTGGCGGTGTTTTTGCCGGTGGGCTTTCTGGAAGGCAATACCGGGCGGCTGTTCCGTGAGCTGGCGGTGGCACTGGCGGCAGCGGTGGCGATTTCGGCCTTCGTGGCGCTGACGCTCACGCCGATGATGTCGTCCAAGCTATTGCGCGCGCACGACCAGGCCAAGCCCAATCGTTTCCATCAGTGGTTCAACAGGCGCATGCAAGCGGTGTCGGCCGCCTACGGGCGATCGCTGGAGCGGCATGTGCAGCGCACCTGGATCTTCGCGCTACTGATGCTGTTGGCGCTGGGCGCCAGCGCGTGGTTGATGAGCCGCATTCCGTCCGAACTGGCTCCGGCCGAGGACCGCGGCAACTTCCAGATCATGATCGACGGCCCGGAAGGTGCGGGCTTCGATTACACGGTTGGCCAGATGCATCAGGTGGAAGACATCCTGCGCCCGTACGTGGGCGCGGACAAACCCATCGTGCGTGCCAATCCGCGCGTGCCCGGCGGGTTTGGCAGCAGCGAGGAAATGCACACCGGCCGCGTGAGTGTGTTCCTGCAGGATTGGGAAAAACGTGACCGCCCCACCACCGAGGTTGCCGACGAGCTGCAGCAGAAACTCAACGTGCTGACCGGCGTGCGTGCGCGCACCCAGGTGAGCGGCGGGCTGGTACGCAGCCGCGGCCAACCGTTCCAGATGGTGCTGGGCTGCCCGGATTACGCGGAGATCGCGCAATGGCGCGACCGCATCCTGCAGCGCATGGAATCCAATCCCGGCCTGGTGGGCGCGGATTCGGACTACAAGGAAACCCGCCCGCAGATGCGTGTGAATATCGATCGCCTGCGCGCGGCGGATCTGGGCGTGTCGGTCACTGCGATTGGCGGCGCGCTGGAAGCGTTGATGGGCTCGCGCCGCGTGACCACCTTCGTCGACAACGGCGAAGAATACGACGTGATGCTGCAGGCCGGCCGCGAAGGCCGCATGTCGCCCGAAGACCTCACCGCCATCCGCGTGCGCTCGATCCGTGGCGAGCTGATTCCGCTGTCCAACCTGGTCACGCTCAGCGAAGTGGCTGAAGCCGGTACGTTGAACCGCTTCAATCGGCTGCGCGCAATCACCATCAGTGCCGGCCTGGCGCCGGGCTATCCGCTGGGCGATGCCATCGCCTGGGCGCAGCAGACTGCGCAGGAAGAGTTGCCCGAGTACGCGCAGGTGGAATGGAAGGGCGAATCGCGTGAGTACCAGCAATCCGGCAGTGCGGTGCTGCTCACCTTCGGCATGGCCTTGCTGGTGGTGTATCTGGTGCTGGCCGCGCAGTTCGAGAGCTTCGCCCATCCGCTGGTGATCATGCTGACGGTGCCGCTGGCAGTGCTGGGCGCGCTGGTCGGCCTGTGGCTCACCGGCGGCACGCTCAATCTGTTCAGTCAGATCGGCATCGTGATGTTGGTGGGTTTGGCGGCCAAGAACGGCATTCTGATCGTGGAGTTTGCCAATCAGCTGCGCGACGAAGGCCGCAGTGTGCACGCGGCCATCGTCGAATCGGCATCGGTGCGCCTGCGCCCGATCCTGATGACCTCCATCGCCACGGTGGTCGGCGCGATTCCGTTAGTGGTGGCCGGCGGGCCCGGTTCGGCCAGCCGCGCCACCATCGGCGTGGTGGTGATCTTTGGTGTGTCGTTGTCCACGCTGCTGTCGCTGTACGTGGTGCCGGCGTTCTACAGCCTGATTGCCCCGTACACCAAGTCACCGGAAGCGCTGGCGCGCGAGCTGGATGCCTTGGAGGCACGCACGCCTTCGGTGGGTGGACACGCGTAATCCAGGTGCCGGCAGCGGTTTCGCTGCCGGCAACAACTGCGCTGCCGAGCGATCGTTTCGGCATCCTGTGACGTAACCGAACCAGTGACTGCGTATAGCCTGCTGCGCCGCGTGCGAGCAGGCGGCACGCGTGGTGCGCGCAGGCGCCCTGCAATGCATGCCATCCCATGCATGTGGCCAAGCTGCATGCAATGACTCATGAGCTGCGGCACTGCCCCGCGTGTGATGCACAACCGGCGCTGTGTCGCCCCCAGCCATCAGCCAACATGCCGACTTTGGCGGTGCGTGGCCGCGATTGCCTGCACCGCCCGTGCAATGACTATGGCCACATGACAGCACTGCCTGGCTGTGGTCGACTTCGGCGGTTACCTTGACCGGAATCGCCCATGCGTCGTCTTGCCTGCCTGCTTGCTCCCTCCGTCCTTGCGCTGTGCTGCGGGAGTGCCCTGGCGCAATCCGCCGGCGAGCTGGTGCCCAATGGCCGCCTGCCCACCTGGGCGGTGCCCGAGCACTACAGTCTGGCGATCAAGGTGGATCCGGAGCAGGCGCAGTTCAGCGGCCGCACCACCATCCGCGTGCAGCTCAAGCAGGCATCGGACCATCTCTGGCTGCACGGCAAGGAGCTGAAGGTCAGCAAGGCCACTGTGAAGCCGGCCAAGGGCAAGGCGCTCACCGCACGCTACGTCGATGCCGATGCGCAGGCCGGCGTGGTGCGCCTGGACTTCGGCCGCACGCTCAAACCGCAGACGCTCACCGTGGACATCACCTACAGCGCGCCGCTCAATCAGCAACTGCAGGGCCTGTATCAGGTGAAGTACCAGGGCAAGGCATATGCGATGACGCAGATGGAGCCGATCAGTGCGCGCTACGCGTTCCCCAGTTTCGATGAGCCCGCGTTCAAGACGCCCTTCGACCTGAGCCTGACCGTGCCCGCCGACGATCAGGCCTTGGCCAACACCATCGCCACCTCCACCAAGCCGGCTGGCAAGGGCTGGAAGACGGTGAGCTTCGCACCGACGCTGCCGCTGCCCACCTATCTGGTGGCCTACGCGGCCGGCCCGTGGGATGTGGTGGATGTGCCGGCCATGCCGGCCACCCCACAGCGCCCCACGTCCACACCGCTACGTGGCATCGCCGCCCAGGGCCAGGGCCCGCGCATCACCCCCGCGCTGGATCAGACTCCGGCGATTATTGCGGCGCTGGAGGACTACTACGCCTTCGGTTACCCGTTCGACAAACTCGACCTGGTTGCCGCACCGGACTTCAGCGCCGGCGCCATGGAAAACCCGGGGTTTGTGACCTTCCGCGACTGGCTGTTGCTGCTGGACAAGGACTCGCCGGCCGAAAACGTGCAGCGCTCCTTCAACACCAACGCGCACGAGCTGGCGCACCAATGGACCGGCGACACCGTCACCATGGCGTGGTGGGACGATTTGTGGTTGAACGAAGCGTTCGCCACCTGGATGCAGCAGAAGATCACCATGCAGCTGCACCCGGAATACCGCGCCAATCTGGATCGCATCGGCGGTGCGCAGCACGCGATGGATAACGACAGCCTGGTCAGCGCACGCAAGATCCGCCAGCCGATCACCGGCAATGGCGACATCGAAACCGCCTTCGACGGCATCACCTACCAGAAGGGCGCGGCGGTGCTGGCGATGTTCGAAGGCTTCGTCGGCGAGGACGTGTTCCGCGAGGGCATGCGCGCCTACATCGCCAAGCACAAGTTTGGCAGCGCCACCGCCGATGGCCTGGTCGATGCGATCGCCGAAGCCGCCGGCAAGGGCGAAAATTTCAAGGCCGCGTTCCGCAGCTTCCTGAATCAGCCGGGCGTGCCGTACCTGCAGACGCAGGTGGCGCGCGAAGGCGGCAAGACCGTGGTCAAACTGCAACAGCAGCGCTACCTGCCGCTGGGCTCATCCGGTTCCACCGCGCAGCAGTGGGGCGTGCCGGTGTGCGTGAAGTACGGCAAGGGCAAGAATCAGGTGGGCACCGCCTGCCAACTGCTGGAAAGCGGCAGCGGCAGCATCGTGCTGGAAGGTGCCGGCAAGAACACCTGGGTGTTCCCGAATGCGCGTGGCGCCGGCTACTACCGTTTCAGCCTGCCGAAGAAACAGCTGGCCGCGCTCGGCAAGCAGGTCGCCCAGCTCGACGACAACGAAAAGCTCTCCTACGCCGACGCCATCGATGCGGCGTATCGCCACGGCGATGCCGACACCGAGGTGGTGCTGGCGGCGATGAAGCAACTGGCCGGCGCCGAGTCTGCCGATGTGTCCACCGCGTTGGTGGACCGCTTTGTCTGGATCTGGCGCCACCAGGCCACCACCGATGCGCAGCGCGCCACCCTGCGCAAGGCGGCCGAGCAGGCCTACCTGCCGCGTCTGCGTCAGCTCGGCTACACCCGCCGCGCCAAGGAGTCGATCGACGAAACCACATTGCGTGCGTCCCTGGCCGGCCTGTTCGGCCTGCGGCTACAAACCCCGGAGGTGCGCAGCGCGCTGCTGGCCCAGGGCGATGCGGTGCTGGCAGGTGGCGGCAATGGCCTGAACTTCGCCGCGGCCAATCCCGACCTGCTCGGCACCGTGCTGGCGGTGACCGCGCAGGAGCGCGGCGCCGCGGCCGTGCAGACGCTGATCCAGGCGCTGCGCACGCATGCCGACCCGGCGCAGCGCAACGCGATGATCGCCGCGCTCGGCGCGGTGCAGGATCCGGCGCTGCTCACCCAGGTGCGCGACTTTGCATTGACCGATGCGATCAAGGTCGGCGAGATGAAGAGCCTGCTGACGCGTGGGCATAGCTATGACGCCTCGCATGCCTCGATGTGGCCGTGGTTCACCGCCAACTTCGACCGCATCGTGCAGCGCAGTGGCTCGTTCGATGGTGGCGGCCTGCCGTCGCTGGGCGCGTCCAACGGCTGCAGCGTGGAGGAAGCCGATCGTCTGGATGCGTTCTTCAAGCCGCGCCTGGCCACGCTCAGCGGCGCCGACCGCGGCCTGGCCCAGACCGGCGAGGCGATCCGCCTGTGCGCCGCGCTCAAGCAGGCGCAGACCGCCAAGCGCTGAGCCTGGCGTGCGGTAATGGTGCAGCAGCGTTGCGGCGCTGCTGCACGGCGAGGCCAGTGCATGTTCGATGATCTGCAATTGCAGGGCGAAGGGTTCGTGCTGCGACGCTGGCGCCAGGACGACCTGGACGCCTTGTTGATGCATGCCAACGACCCGTGGGTGCCGCGCGGGCTGAGCACGCGCTTTCCGCACCCGTATACGCGTGCCGATGGCGAGGCGTTTCTGGCCGGCAAAGTGGTGGATCTGCGCGACCCGGTGCTGGCCATCGTGATCGACGGCCAGGCCTGCGGCAGCATCGCGCTGCGTCGTGCGGGCGGTGGTGCAGACGCTGTCGCTGAACTGGGGTACTGGCTGGGCCGCGCGTATTGGGGGCGCGGCTGGATGACCCGCAGCGTGCAGACCTACCTCGCGTGGGCCTTGCACGCGTTGCCGCTCACACGCATCGATGCGACCGTACTGGACAGCAACCCGGCCTCTGCCCAGGTATTGCGCAAGAACGGGTTCGTGGCCCAGGGCGTGCGGCGCGGCGCACTGCTGCGCCCCGATGGCACGCACGATCTGCACGTTTTCAGCCGGTTCGCGGCCACACGCTGAGCCTGTGGCGCGTGCACGTCGCATCGTGCAGCGCTTTCGGCCAGAATCGGGGCACTCCCCACCTCGCTGGGGTCAACGGTCGGCGCGTCGGGGAGATTGCGTGGAAGCACTCATCAATGGCATCAACGGTATCGTCTGGAGCAAGGCACTGATCTTCATGTGTCTGGGCGCCGGCGTGTACTTCACCATCCGCACCCGCTTCATGCAGGTGCGCGGATTCGTGGAAATGGTCCGCCTCACCGTGGGCGGGCAGAAATCCGATGCCGGCGTGTCGTCGTTCCAGGCCCTGGCGATGTCGATGGCCGGGCGCATTGGCATTGGCAATATTGCCGGCGTGGCCACCGCCATCGCCTTCGGCGGGCCGGGCGCGATCTTCTGGATGTGGGTGATGGGCTTTCTGGGCGCATCCACCTCGTATGTGGAATCGACGCTGGCGCAGATCTACAAGATCAAGGATGCCGATGGCCGCTATCGCGGTGGCCCGGCCTACTACATCGAAAAGGCCATGGGCCTGAAGTGGTACGCGCTCACCTTCGCAGTGGCCACCATCATCGCCACCGGCTTTTTGATGCCCGGCGTGCAGGCCAATGCCATCGCCGATAGCGCCATCAACGCCTGCCGCGGCACCAGCCTGTGCGGCGCGATGGATGGGCAGTGGATGGGCCTGCCGATGCGCGATGCCGCCAAGCTGGGCATCGGCATCCTGGTGGCCTGCATGCTGGCGGTGATCATCTTCGGCGGCGTCAAGCGCATCGCCAACTTCGCCGAGGTCGTGGTGCCGTTCATGGCCATGGGCTACATCCTGATGGCGCTGGTCATCATGGTGCTCAACGCCGAACGCGTGCCGGACATGTTTGCCACCATCTTCAGCAGCGCCTTCGGCAGCCATGCCGCGTTCGGTGCGTTGCTGGGCCTGGCGGTGGAATGGGGCGTCAAGCGCGGCATCTACGCCAACGAAGCCGGGCAGGGCACCGGCCCGCACGCCGCCGCCGCGGCCGAGGTCTCGCACCCGGCCAAGCAGGGCTACGTACAGGCGTTTGCGATCTACTTCGACACCATGATGGTGTGCACCGCCACCGCCTTCCTGATCCTCACCACCGGCAAGTACAACGTGTATTCGCCCGATGGCGCCAAGCCGGGGCTGTATGCGGGCCTGGTCGGCGTGGAAGAGGGCCCGGGCTATGCGCAGGCCGCGGTGGAATCGGTGCTGCCGGGCTGGGGTGCGGGCTTCGTGGCGATCGCGCTGTTCTTCTTCGCCTTCACGACGATCATGGCCTATTACTACATGGCCGAAACCAATCTGAGCTACATCAACGGCAACCGCCGGCGTCCGCTCACCGTGCTGCTGCTGCGCCTGGGCATCCTGGGCATGGTGATCTTCGGCGCGTTTCATAATGCGCAGCTGGCATGGGCGCTGGGCGACATCGGCGTCGGCGTCATGGCCTGGCTCAACATCATCGCCATCCTGATCCTGCACAAGCCGGCGATGCTGGCCTTGAAGGATTACGAACGGCAGAAACGCCAGGGGCTGGATCCCGTGTTCGATCCTGTCTCGCTCGGCATCAAGAACGCGGATTTCTGGACACAACGATGAAACAGCATGATGGGCGTGGCGCACGGCCGCCGCGCGACACCGCCGGCAGCGGCGCAGCGCCGCTCAATCCGTGGGGCCGTGCGGCGCCACGCGCACCCGCGCCGTCTGCACCGGCGCCACGCACCAGCGCTGCGGCGCCGGCCGCGGCCAGCGCCAACAATGCGCGCGAGCTGCGGCTGTACGGCATCAATGCGATCCAGGCGGTGTTCAAGGCGCGCCCGCAGGCGCTGCGCAAGATCTACCTGACCGAAGCGCGTATCCCGCAGTTCAAGGCCTTGCTGGCCTGGTGCGTGGCGCAGCGCCTGGGCTACCGCGTGGTGGAAGAGGCCGACCTCACCAAGCTGGCGTCCAGCACGCATCACGAAGGCATCGTGGCCGAGGTGTTGCGGGTGCCGCCGCAGCCGCTGCAGGACTGGCTGGCGGCCTTGCCGCAAGGCCCGGTGCTGGCGCTGTGGCTGGATGGGGTGGGCAACCCGCACAACTTCGGCGCCATCCTGCGCTCGTCGGCGCACTTCGGTGTGGCCGGCCTGTTGTTGCCGGCCGGCTCCACGCTGGGGTTGTCCGGTGCCGCCGCGCGCGTGGCCGAGGGCGGCGCTGAAGCGGTGCCGCTGGTGCAGCTTCCCGACAACGCGCAGGCGATGGCGCAGCTGCGGCAGGCCGGCTTTGCGGTGGCCGCCACGCTGGTGGACGGCGGGCAGGATGTGTTTGCCACCGCGTTGCCGCAGCGCCTCGTCTACGTGATGGGGGCGGAAAGCGAAGGCATGGACCGGCAGTTCGCCAGCGCCTGCGATCTGCAGTTATCCATCCACGGCAGCGGCCTGGTGGAAAGCCTCAACGTGGCCTCCGCCACCGCTGTCTTCCAAGCCGCCTGGCGCGCACGCGCGCTGACAGGAGCGTAAGCATGCGCACGCGTGTCTGGATGTTTGCCGCAAGTTGCGCGTTGGCCGTTGCCGGCAACGCCGCTGCCCTCTCGCCGGTCGCGCCGCCGCAGGTGCAGACCGACCACGGCCCGGTGCGCGGCCAATGGCAGGACGATGGCAGCGCGGTGTTCCGCGCGATTCCGTTTGCCGCCCCGCCGTTGGGTGCGCTGCGCTGGCGGCCGCCGCAACCGGCACCGGCCTGGACAGAGGTGCGCGATGCCACAGTCGCCGCCACCCCGTGCGTGCAGCCTGCACTGGGCTGGAACAACGCCATGGCCAAGCGCGGCACCGAAGACTGCCTGTATGTAGAGGTGCAGACGCCCGCGTTGCAGCCAGCCAAACCGCTGCCGGTGTTCGTGTGGATCCATGGCGGCGCCAATGTGGCCGGTGGCGCCGATGGGCATCTGCCGACCAACCTGGTGGCGCAGGACATGCTGGTGGTGACGCTGCAATATCGCCTGGGTGCGTTCGGTTTTCTGTCGCTGCCGGAATTGCGCGATGGCGACAATGCTGCCGCCGGCAATTACGCCTTGCTCGACCAGATCGCCGCGTTGCAGTGGGTGCGCGACAACATCGCCCAGTTCGGTGGCGACCCGGCGCGTGTGACCATCGCCGGGCAATCGGCCGGCGGCCAGGACGTGGGCCTGCTGATGCTCAGCCCGTTGGCACGCGGCCTGTTTTCCGCGGCGATCGAACAGAGCGGCACCGCCGGCTTTGGCTTGCCGGCGCGGTCGCTGCAAGACAACCGCGCACTGGGTGTCAGCATCGCCGCACGTGCCGGTATCGACGATGCAGCGACGCGGCTGGCACAGCTGCGTGCGCTGCCGGCCGAGCGTGTGATCCAGGCCGCGCAAGGTGTGGACGTGCCCGCGCTGGATGACGATGGCTATCTCTGGTTGCAGGCGGTGGTGGACGGGCGCGTGTTGCCGCGTGCGCCAGCGGCGCTGCTGGCCGATGGCAAACAGGCCAAGGTGCCGCTGCTGATCGGGTATGTGGTGCAGGAGCTCACCTATGGCGGCGAGCAGGGCGCGCAGGCACGTGTACGCCGCGACTACCCGGCGCAGGCCCACGCCGTGCTGCAACGGCAGCAACGTGCGCAGGCAAAGCGCACCGCGCGCGAAGGCAGCCCCGCCGTGCAGCTGTCTACCGATCTCACCTTCCGCTGCCCTGCGGTCACCGTCGCGCAGCGGCAGGCAGCACTCGGCGCGCCGGTGTGGCATTACGTGTTCGATACCGCCGCACCCGGTGGCCAGGTGACCCATAGTGCCGAGTTGCCATTCCTGTTCAAGGGCCTGCCGATCGGTACGCCGCCGGTGAACCTGCAGCGTTATTGGGCAGCGTTCGTGCAGGGTGGCAATCCCAACGCGACCGGCTTGCCGGCCTGGCCGGCGTTCGCGCCGACACATGCGGCGCTGCGCTTCGATGCCAGCGGCGTGCAGCCCATCAAGGACGCACGCCCGGCAACGTGTGACGGGATCAATCTGCCGTAATCGGTCGCATCACCGCCTGCGCTGCGGGCGGTGATGTGCGGTTGTGCGGGTGAGGCTGCAGCCAGCCATGACGGCAAGCTGCATGTGGAACAAGACGAGCCATCGTGTTCTGCAACGTGCGGAAGCAACGATGCCACCGCGTTTTTCGCATGGTCGCAAACAGCGATCAGTGCCCACGTGTCCCGATGCGGTGTTCGTAAGCTTGCATCGGCGCCGAGGCCAATACACCGCTACAACGCTTGTCAGCGTCCGTTGCACTGAGAAAATTTCGCTCGTAGCTGACACGGCCGCGTCGCAATCCCTCGCGGCCGAAATCAGCGCGACAGCAATGCGGCCGCAATGCCGGCGCGCGCCAGCGTGCACGTGGCGAAGTGCGCACACGTGCCTGGTTCACGATAGTGCCGCGGCACGACTACTTCTTGTGCAGCCGGATCGCCGCGCCGCCGCTTGCCGCCAGCTGTAGCTGTAATGTGTCATTGCGAGTCAGCTTGCGTGTTTCGATGTTCACCTCGGTGGGCGCTGCGCCATCGGCATAGATCGTCGCTGTCCAGGTGCCCTTGTCCAGGAACGTCAACGGCACTTGCAGCGTGCGCGCCTGTTCGTTGGTCATCGCACCCACATACCAGTCCTTGCCGCTGCGGCGCGCCAGCACGATGTGCTCGCCAATCGCGCCTTCGATCGCGCGGGTTTCGTCCCAGCTGGCAGGCACATCGCGCAGAAATTGCGCTGCGGGCACGTTTTCGTATTGCTCGGGGCTGTCGGACACCACCGCAAACGGACTCTCGTACACCACATACATCGCCAGCTGCTGCGCGCGCGTGGTCATCACCTGTGGCGCGATGTGCTGCGGCTTGAACGCGGCCGGGCGCACGTTGCGGAAGCCGCCAGGGGTGTAGTCCATCGGCCCGAGCAACATGCGGGTGAAGGGCAGGGTGAGGTTGTGGGTGGCGGTGATGCGCGTGGTCCACTTGTTGTACTCGGCACCGAGCACGCCTTCCTGCGTAAGGTAGTTGGGATAGGTGCGGATGAGGCCGGTGGGGTGGTAGGCACCATGCAGATCCACCAGCAGTTTGTGTTCGGCGGCCTTGGCGAGCAGGCGGTGGTAGAAGTCCACCATCTGCTGGTCGTCGCGGTCCATGAAGTCGACCTTGATGCCTTTGATGCCGAGTTGCTGATACCACGCAAGCGCCTCGTCCATGTGCGCATCCAGTGCGCGCCAATGCGCCCATAGCCACAGGCCGACACCACGTTGGCGCCCATACGTCACCAGGCCGGGCAGGTCGAGTTGTTCCACCGGGCGGCGAATGTCCGCATCGCTGTTGTATTGCCCATCGCCGGTACTGCCGTGATACCAGCCGTCATCGATCAGCATGTACTCCAGCTTCAACTGATGCGCGTGGTCGATATAGCGCTGGATGGTGGCGGTATTCATGCCCGGCTGCGCAACGCCACTGGCCAGGCTGCCCGACCACCAATCCCACGCCGATTTACCGGGGCGCACCCAACTGGCATCGAAGGCAGGTGGCGGATTCAATAGCGTGATCAGATTGGAGTCGATCAGCGATGCCGGCGTGTCGCCGAGCATGATCACGCGCCACGGTGTGGCGAAGTCGCGGCCCTGCGCATCGATGCTCACCGCCAGCGCGGGTTGATCCAGCCGTGGCGACAGCTTTGCCGACACGCCCAGCCCGCCATCGGCACGGCCGGTGAGATACAAGCCGGCGTAATCGCGCAGATTGGCCTCGCCAATCGCCAGTGTCGTGCCCTGTGCATCGGTCTGGCACACCAGTGGCAGTTCGAGCAGGTTGTGCGGGCGCAGTTTCGACGCGGCAATGGCGTCGTATTCGCCCTCGTGGCTGGTGCCGAAGCGGCCCAGGTTCAAGGTCCAGCACGGGTAATCGCGTGGAAACGCGAAGCTGGTGAGTTCGTTGCGGATCTCGAGCTTGCCCGCCTTGGGCAGCACATAACGCAGTGCGACACCGTCATCGTAGGCGCGTAGTTCGATCTCAAGCCGGTGTTGTGCGGCGTCGACCAACTGCACACGCAGCTGCCGATAGTGGTCGCGTGCCTGGCGGGTTTTTCCCACCGTCAGCGTCACGCGGCTGTCGTGATCTTCGCTGCTGCTGCCCTGCACGGTCATGCCGTGGCCGAGCTTGTTGTTGCGGCCGAGATCCAGTCCAAGCGGTGCATCGTCGAGCACTACTTTGTTGCGATACAGCACGCGATAGGTGGGAACGCCGCCCTCGCTCAGCGTGAACTCCACTTGCGTGCGTGCAGTGGGTGATTGCACGCGCAATGGCTGCGCAACAGCAGGAATAACGCTCAAAGACAGCAGCAGCGCCGCTGCCGGTAATGCGGACTGGATCAGGTTTCGCATGATTCCCTCCTCCTGGGTGCGCCAACCCTAACGCAGAACGGTTGTTGTCGATATCCTCCTGGGGTAACGTTACCTCGCACCGTGGCAACCAAAACAGGGGCGGCAGTTACGGGCAACATCGCGTCAGCGATGTTCACCGTTGCTTGGCAGTAGAGCTTGGGAGAGGCCTCTAATGCTGATGGTTCGCAAGGCGTTCCGCCGTGGAGCGCTGTGGCTGTTGTGTGGTTGCGTGGGCTGGACTGCAGTGGAGGCTGCACCCGCCAAGGTCGATCCGCCCGGTCCTTATGACGTGCGCGTGCTCGCAGGCGGCGTTGGCTTGAGCAAGACGCTGGCCGCTGATGCACCGATGCTGGCGGCCGACGCAGACTGGAGTGTGTCCGGTTGGGTGCGTCCTGCCATGGACGTGCCCGGTACCGTGCGCATTGCAGGTCTAGGTGATGCGCGCGGCGACGGGCGCTTCTTCGTGATCGACAACGGCCGTCTTGGTTTTGCCCAAGGCGATAGCGTGCTGCGCAGCAAACAGGCGCTGCCGGTAGCTACGTGGACGCAGATTGCAGCGGTGGCGCAAGGTGCACGGCTGACGCTGTATGCCAATGGACGCCAGGTGGCCAGTGGCACGCGCGTGTCACGTGCGGTGGCGCCGGCGCTGGTCTTTGGCCCACGTGTGCCGGCCGATGCCGCGTCGCTGCACTTCGGTGGCGACATCGCCAATTTCACTGCGCGCGCCGGTGCGCTCGATGCAGCAGCTATTGCGCAGCAGGCACGGCACGCGCCGAATGAAATATTGCAGCGCTTCGAAGATGCGTCGCCAGGCTGGCGCGTGCAGACCAAACAGATGGCTGGGCAGCTCGAACCGCAACCGGCCGCCACGCTGCCACGCAGCGCCGCACCGTTCTCCGCACCGGTGGCCAAGCCCGTCACCAATGCGCCCGCATTGCAGCCGCTGGATGCGCTGTCATGGCGCGTGGGCGGCTGGCAGCTGGCCGCTGCGCCTGACCTCGGCACGCGTGGTGGTGCCGAGCTGTCGCGTGGCGCTGCACCTTCCAGTAGCGCATGGCATGTGGCCACCGTGCCGGGCACGGTACTCACCACGCTGGTCGATCGCGGTGTGTATCCAGATCCGGATATCGGCCTCAACAACATGGCCATTCCCGAATCGCTGAGCCGCCAGGACTGGTGGTACCGCAGCACCTTTGAGCTGCCTGCCAGCACACAGGGCAAGCGCCTGGAACTGGTGTTCAACGGCATCAATTACGCCGGCGAGATCTGGGTCAACGGCGTGCAGGTGGGGCGTACGCGTGGCGCATTCGCGCGTGGGCGGTTCGATGTCAGCAGCTACCTCACGCCCGGCCGCAATGCGATTGCCGTGCGTGTTTCGCCGCCGCCGCATCCGGGCATTGCGCACGAGCAGTCGATGACCGCCGGCGTTGGCGAGAACGGTGGCATGCAGGCACTGGATGGGCCCACCTTCATTGCCAGCGAAGGCTGGGACTGGATCCCGGCGGTGCGCGACCGTAATGCCGGGCTCTGGCAGGATGTACAGCTGCATGCCACCGGCCCGCTCGCGGTCGGCGACACGCACGTGGTCACCGCCAAACTGGCGCCCGGCCATCGCCGCGCCGAGCTGGAAATTGCCGTGCCATTGCGCAACACCAGCGGCACTGCGGTGCAGGGCACAGTGCAGCTTGCCTTCGGTGATGTGCGTATCCAGCGTGAGGTCAACGTGCCTGCGGGCGGCACCACGCTCACACTCACTGCCGCCGACACGCCGGAGCTGGTGGTGACCAATCCACGGCTGTGGTGGCCGAATGGGTATGGCGAGCCCTCGCTGTACACCTTGCAGGTCGGTGTCGCAGCGGGCGGTGTGCAGTCGGATCTGCAGCAACTGCGGTTCGGTATTCGCGAGGTCACTTACGAGCTGTCGTTGTTCGACGAACGTGGCGCACTGCGTCGTGTGCTGGTGGATCTCAATCAGGCCCGGCAGCGTGGCGAGCGCATCGTCGATGTGCGGCACGCCGCCATTCGCCCGGTGCCCGGTGGCAATGCGCAATCGCTGTATCCCGGCGCACTCGCGTCGCCAGCGGTGACGCAGCTGGATGACAGTACGTTGGCCCCGCATCTGGTGCTGCGCATCAACGGTGTGCGGATTGCGATCAAGGGCGGTAATTGGGGTATGGACGATTGGCGCAAGCGCGTCTCACGCGAGCGCCTGGAGCCGTACTTCCGCCTGCAGCGCGATGCGCACTTCAACGTGGTGCGCAATTGGGTGGGGCAGAACACCGGAGCGAGCTTCTTCGACCTGGCCGACGAATACGGCATGTTGGTGTTGAACGACTTCTGGCAATCCACGCAGAACTACAACATGGAGCCGGCCGACGCGGCGCTGTTCCTGGCCAATGCCGCCGAGGTCATCACGCGCTTCCGCAACCACCCTTCGATTGTGCTGTGGTTCGGCCGCAACGAAGGCGTTCCCGCGCCGATCCTCAACGAGGGCCTGGACGCGCTGGTCGCCGCGCTCGATGGCACACGCTGGTACACCGCCAGTTCCAACGAAGTGAATCTGCAAGGCAGCGGCCCGTACAACTATCGCGAGCCGGTGGCGTACTTCAACAAGCTGGCACAGGGCTTCTCGGTGGAAGTGGGTACACCGTCGTTCTCCACCCTGGAGTCCTTCAAGGCGTCGGTACCTGCGGTGCAGGATCAATGGCCGATCAGTGACAGCTGGGCGTATCACGACTGGCATCAGTCCGGCAACGGCGATACCGCCAGCTTCATGCGCTCACTCAGCGACAAGCTTGGCGCACCAACCAGTCTGGACGATTTCGAACGCAAGGCGCAGCTGCTCAATTACGAAACCTACCGCGCCATCTTCGAAGGGTTCAACGCGCAGTTGTGGACGAAGAACAGCGGCCGGCTGCTGTGGATGAGCCACCCGGCGTGGCCCAGCAACATGTGGCAGATCTACAGCCACGATTACGACACCCACGCCGCGTACTACGGCGTGCGCAATGCCGCCGAGCCACTGCATGTGCAGATGAATCTGCCCGGCCACGAAGTCGTGGTGGTCAACAACACGACCACAGCCGTGCGTGGCCTGCGTGTGCGGGCTGAGACCTATGCGGCCGACGGCCGCCTGCTGCAACAGCGCGAGCAGGCGGTGGATGCAGCAGCGGTGGCGGTGTCTGCACCCGTGCTTCAGCTGACGCCACTGCTGGCGAACGCAAAGGACCTGGGCTTTGTGCGGCTGCAGTTGCTGGAGCGCGACGGCACGGTGCGCTCGCGCAATTTCTACTGGGTGGCGCGCGACGCCGCTGCCATGCGCTGCTTGGACGCATTGGCGCCGGTGCCACTGGAGCTCACCACGCAGCTGCAGGCAGGCGATGCGCCGGTGTTGAGCGCCACTGTGCGGAACCCTTCGCAGCACGTGGCCCTGGGCGCCAAGCTCACCTTGGTGGATGCGCAAGGCCAGCGCATCTTGCCGGCCTACTACAGCGACAACTATCTCAATCTTGCGCCTGGCGAGAGCCGCACCGTGGAGATTCGCGGGCCGGCCGAGGCCAGCTTGCGCGCCGCGCGCGTGCAGTTGCGCGGGTGGAATCTTGCACCGTCTTCGGGCACCGCCAGCGGCAGTCCCTAGCGGCGTCCTTGCAGTTGCTATGCCGTGCCCCGCACGGAGCTCGCACTGGCGCGTTGAACGCGTCAGACACACCGTGCCGCCCCCCGGCGGCACCATTCGAAATGGTCGTGGAGTGTTGTCATCCCTGGGAGGGGACCATGAACAAGTTGCTGTCGAATACACGTCATACACCGCTGGCCGCCGCGCTCGCGGCCGCACTGACCTTGCTGGCTGGTGGCGCGCAAGCGCAGGACGCCAGTGCCGGCGCAGGTGTCACCGAGTTGGACAAGGTCATGGTCAAGGGTGTGCGTGGCGCGCAGGCCGAAGCCATCGAGAACAAGCGCACTGCCGCGCAAATCATCGATTCAATTTCGGCTGAAGACATCGGCAAGCTGCCCGACGTCACCATCACCGATTCGCTGCAGCGTGTACCCGGCGTACAGATCCGGCGCTCCGCCGGCGAGGGCTCACAGCTCAACATCCGCGGCATGCCGCAGGTGCAGACCACGATGAATGGCGAGCTGTATCTGAGCGCAGGTGGTGGCGATCAATTCGGCCAACCGAACATCGGCCGCGCACAGCCGGATTTCGTCGACATCCCGCCGACACTATTCAGCGGCGTGGACGTAATCAAGTCGCCCACTGCCGCCGATCTGGATGGCGGCATCAGCGGCACGGTCTCGCTGAAGACGCGTCGCCCGTTCGATCTGCCCGAAGGCTGGACCTTCAGCGGTCAGGCCGAAGGTTCCTACGGCGACCGCGTGGAAGAACTCAACGAGTTGTACTCGGGCCTGGCCAGCTTCCGCACCGAACGTTGGGGCGCCCTGCTGGCGGTGTCGTATTCCGATGCCACCCTGGAAAACAAGCACCCCAGCGTGTATTCCAACGGCGCGCAAAAATCCACCGAGCAGAACGTGGGCTTCGACTTCAACGGCGATGGCCGCATCGGCAGCAATACCGATCCGTCCAACCTGCCGCGTGATTATTTCTATAACTGGGTCGCCACCGAACTGGATAACCGCAGCACCGACCGCCAACGCACCGGCGTCAACGGCTCGTTTCAGTTCAACATCAACGACTCGTGGACGGTGCTGGCCGACGCGGCCTATACCAAGCTCGAAGACCAGGACACCTCGGTGGCCGCGCAGCTGCATACCGGCTGGGCCACCAATCAGCTGCAGCCGGGATCGGTGGTCGATTCCAACGGCGTGCTCGAATACGGCCAGTTCCGCTACAACCGCTTCCAGGCACATTCGATGGCCGGCGTGGCCGATTCGGATTCGCTCAACACCAACCTGGAGCTGCGCTTCGATGACGGCGGCCCGTTCCGTGCATCGTTCCGCTGGGTGCATGGCGATGCACAGCGCACCTACGACGAAGCGCGTGCCGATGCGGTGGTGACTCGCGGCGATCAGATCACCCGCGCTGGCGGCGTGACGCAATGGGCAAACGCCAATGGCTTGCCAACCGTGGATGCCTCGGTGGATTTCCGCGGCACCTACCCGGCGGTCAACCTCGGCACCGATGTGTCCAACCCGGACAACTGGCAGCTGATGTCGACCTGGGCGCAGGGCAACAAGATCGAAGCGACGATGGATGCATTCCGTGCCGATGGCACCTTCGAGTTCGACGAAGGTGTGGTACGCGGCTTCCAGTTCGGCATCCGCTACGGCGAGCGCGAGGTCAAGCTGGACACCTATCGCTACCTGTCGCCGGTGTCGACCACATGCGCAGACCCCAACCGCTCGCTGTACTACTTCAAGGACCCGCTGATCTCCGACACCTGCAGCGGCGTGTCCGAAGCGCGCCTGCTGCCGTTTAATTCCATCCCCGGCTACTGGGCGTACTTCAACGACTTCGATCCGCTCAAGGTTACCGGCCTGGGCAGCCAGGGGTTGCCGGCGATCAATCCGCAGGTCATGAAGGACCCGGTGGGGTATATCAACAGCCTGTATCCGGGCAACGTGGCCTACCAGCAGGCTGCCGATTCGTACAAGGTCACCGAAAAAAGCACGGCGGCGTATTTCCTGGCGAATCTGGAAGGCGGCACCGGCAGTGCGGTGCCGTGGACGGCCAATATCGGCGCACGCATCGTGCAGACCAAGCTGGCGATCGATCAGTATCTGAGCAGCGGCAACGTGTTTATCGGCAATGTCGAATGGAACGGTGTCAGCCCGGCGATTGGTACCAACCGTTTGAATCGCCAATACACCGACGTGCTGCCCACCGCCAACCTGTCGCTGGACATCACCGACGCGCAGAAACTGCGTTTCGCCTACAACAAGGCGGTGGCACGTCAGGATCTACCCGATCTCGGCCGCGGTCTGGTGAGCTTCTATGCGGTCAATGGCACGCCACCGCGTAACCCTGCGCTGCCCCCCGATGCGGTGCTGTTCCTCAATGGCCGTTCCGGCAACCCGGATCTGGATCCGTACCGCGCCACCAACTACAACGCGTCGTGGGAATGGTATTTCTCCGATGCGTCGTTGGTCAGCGTGGGCGCGTTCCTGATCGACGTGAAGTCGTTCCCCACCACGGTGACCAACATCGAGCCGCAGCCCGATGCCGACGGTGTGGTGCGGCTTGGCGGCCCGGTGGAGAGCATCGTCAATGGCGGTGGCGGCAAGATCAAGGGTTTCGAAATCGGCTATCAACAGGCCTTCGATTTCCTGCCCGGCTGGCTGAGCGGTTTCGGCACCAACATCAACTACACCTTCTCCGATGCCGATACCGACAACACCGATATCGAAGGCAACACGCTGCCGATCGGCGACAACTCCAAGCACCAGGCCAATGCGGTGCTGTGGTATCAAAAGGACAAGTTGCAGGCGCGCGTGGCCTACAACTGGCGCAGCAAGCGTTTCAGCCAGGTCAATAGCGGTGCGTGGGGCGATGAGCTGGCGATCTGGAACGACGACGTCGGTTATCTGGATGCCTCCTTCAGCTACGACGTCAACGACCACCTGACGCTGTACGCACAGGCCACCAACCTCACCGGCGAGAGCGAGCGGCGTTACGCGCAGTGGACCAACCACTATTACGACCAGAACATCTTCGAGCGTCGTTATTACGCGGGCCTGCGTTTGCGTTTCTGATCCGGCTGCACCCCATGCGGCATGGCGCGCATCCGCGTCGTGCTGCATGTTCTTCTAGCGAGACTCTCCACGCGATCATTGCGCGTTCTTCCCGTCGCCGTTTTCATGCGGCGCTGCAGTACGCCTGACGGAAACGTCGGGCACCCTCCCATTCGGCCGCATCGTCGGGAAGCGATGTGGCCGTTTTTTGTGCGTGCTGGCACATCCATTTGTGTCGTAATGCCTGGACTGCACCGATGGGTGTAGCGGGTATTCGGATCTGTGTCCGAACGCAATCTTTGGCGATTGCGCCGCTCACAGCTGCGGCGTAGTTTGCGCATGGCGAGCTTGGTCACGCCGCTCGCAAGCACAGCAGTCAATGCTGCTCGCTCACTCGCTCCCTGGAGATCATCCACTCATCACGCAAGTGCCGGAACGCGCTTATCGGCCCGGTACCCTGCCCCTGATACACGCTGAGCGTTATGCGTTTTCGTCTGGATCAAGGCCATCTGGCCCTGCCTCCTTGCGTACGCGTTGCTGATGTCTTGCCCTCGTACGCCGTTGCGGATGTGCGCTGGCGGAGCGTGTCCGATCGCCTTCCAAGGAGTCTTCGATGGGTGCCTTTACAGGAATGGGAGTAGGCCAATACCACCACGGTCGTGCTGAAAGAACATCCGCAATCCCTGAGAACCAACCACGGAAAAAGGTGAATACCATGCGTTCCAATCAAGGCATCCGTCGCAACATCAAGCGCACACTGGCGTTGTCATTGCTGGTTGCAAACCCTTTGCTGATCGCGGCGGTGTCCGCGCAATCGCATGTCGATAATCCCTTCGTAGGCGCAACCGGCTATGTGAATCCGGATTACGCAAAGAAGGTGGATGCATCGATTGCGAAAGTGAAAGTGTGCCGCTCAAGGCGAAAATGGGTGTGGTCAAAAATACTCCCACGGCGGTCTGGCTCGATCGCATCGATGCGATTGCCGGCGGCTCAAAGAACGCCGGGCGCCTCGGTTTGCGCGCGCATCTGGACGCGGCGCTGGCGCAAAAGAAAGCCAACACACCCATCACCGCCAGCTTCGTCATTTACGATCTGCCCGGGCGCGACTGCCATGCATTGGCATCCAATGGTGAACTGCCGCTCACTCCCGCAGCGCTGGAGCGCTACAAGAAAGACTACATCGACGTGATTGCCGGCATCTTTGCCGATCCGAAGTACAAGGACATCCGCATCGTCAATGTCATCGAGCCGGATAGCCTGCCCAACCTTGTCACCAACTTGAACGACATGCGCTGCGCGTTGGCCAATTCCACCGGCATCTACGAGGCCGGCATCAAGTATGCGATCGACAAGCTGCACGCAATTCCCAATACCTACAATTATCTGGATATCGGCCATTCCGGCTGGCTGGGTTGGGATAGCAATCGCGGCCCGACCATTGCGCTGTACACGCGCGTGGTGCAGGGCACTGCCGCGGGCCTGTCCAGCGTCGATGGCTTTGTGACCAACACCGCCAATACCACGCCGTTGAACGAGCCCAATTTGCCCAACCCCGAGTTGAGCGTGAATGGCCAGCCGATTAAATCGGCCAAGTACTACGAATGGAATCCGTATTTCGACGAGACCGATTTCACCCAGGCGCTGTATAGCGGATTCGTCGGTGCGGGCTGGCCGGGCACGATCGGCTTCATCATCGATACCGGGCGCAATGGCTGGGGCGGGCCGAATCGTCCGACTGCGGCAGTCGGCAGCGACATCACGACCTATGTGAATTCCGGGCGCATCGATCGCCGGCTCCATCGTGGCAATTGGTGCAATCAGAGCAACGCAGGGATCGGTATGCCGCCCGCTGCAGCGCCCGGTGCGCATCTGGATGCCTACGCATGGGTCAAGCCACCGGGTGAGTCGGATGGTTCCAGCACGCTGATTCCGAATAATGAAGGCAAGGGCTTCGACCGGATGTGCGACCCCACCTACACCACGGCCGACGGCGTGCTCAGTGGTGCGATGCCGGGCGCGCCGATTTCCGGCGCCTGGTTCCACAACCAGTTCGTTGCGCTGGTCAACAACGCCTATCCGGACATCGCGACCGCCAGCGCCGCATCTGTTGCACTGCCACCGCGCCAGGTACCGGCTGCAACCCGTGGGCTCACCGCTACGGTGGGAGATAGCACTGTCAAGCTGAGCTGGTCAGCCGTGAGCGGCGCAGCTAGCTACACGGTGCAGCGCCGCGCCGGCACCACGGGCGCATTGACGACGGTGAGCAGCAACGTCATCTCAACCGCCTATGTAGACCGCGCGGTCGTCAATGGTGCCGTGTACGTGGTGACGGCCAACAACGCGGCAGGTGCGAGCGCGCCATCGGCTTTGGTGATCGCCCGGCCGAACAAGTAGCCGTCTTGCTCTTCTCAGTGCAATGAGTTGATCGCAACGCAGTCTGCGGTGATGGCGGTCGTGAACACGACGGCCGCCATCAGTGAGCCCCGCAGCCCTACACATCGTGTCATGCAGCTGTTTTCGCGCTTTGCCTGCATGGGCGTCGTGTGTCAGTACGAAATTGCGAACTTCGCTCTGATCGTCTGAGCCGGATTGCTGTGCTTCCCATCACTGGCATAGGCCGGTGGCTGCAGTTCGCCCGGTCGCAAGCCCGGGCACCCTCCCATTTGGCCGCATCGGCGGGAAGCGATGCGGTTTTTTTTTGTGCGTTGCACGTGCAGCCATACGTTTGCAACCATCACCACATCACACCACCGGCGCCGCCGTCGAACCGCGTTTCACCAGCGTGTACTTCATCACCTGATGCACGCCTTGCACTGGTGCGCCCTTGCGTCGTTCGCGAATGGCTTCGGCCAGCAGTGAGACCGCTGCGCGGCCCATGGCGGTGACTGGCTGATGCACGGTGGTGAGTTCGGGCCAGATGGTGGTCGCCACCGGCGTGTCGTCGAAGCCCGCCACCGACACATCCTCGGGCACGCGTAGGCCCAGCCCGTGCGCCACCGCTACGGTGGCTGCTGCCATGTCGTCGTTGCTGCAGAAGATCGCCGTGGGCGGTGCGGGTTCTGCGAGCAATACGCGCGCGGCGAGCAGGCCCGAGTGATAGGTGAACAACCCCTCGGCGATCAGCGCCTCATCGATCTCCAGCCCCGCCGCTTGCAGGCTGTCGGCGTAGCCACTGGCACGCAGCGCGCTGGGTGTGTGTTTGGGGTCGCCCTTGATCAAGGCGATGCGGCGATGGCCAAGCGCGATCAGATGATCGACGAGCGCGCGCGCGGCCTGGTAGTCGTCGATGCGCACCGAGCTGATCTGCGCCATCGGTGCGCCACTGGCCACCGCCACCACCGGGATGCCGCGTGCATCGAGTTCGGCAATGGTCTGGCGTGAATCGCACAACGGTGGCGGCAGGATCACGCCATCCACGCCGGCGGCGAGCAGGCGTTCGGTGGCAGCGCGCTGGCTGCGGATGGCGCCGCATTTCTCCACCAGCACCTGGCTGCCATTGAGACTGCTCTGTTCGAGCAGGCCGAGCATGAATTGATTGAGGTACGCCGCACTCGGGTTGCTGTACAGCACGCCGATGCGCAGCAATCCACTGGTGCGCAGCGAGCGGCCGGCCAGATTCGGCCGGTAGCCCAAGGCCTGCACGGAGGCCTCCACCCGCACCCGCATGTCTTCGCCCACATGCGGGTGGCGGTTGATGACGCGCGAGGCCGTCATCGGCGAGACGCCTGCGTGTTTGGCGACATCCAGCAGGGTTGCTGCCGTGGTCGCAGTGCGTTGCCGCTTGGCCGCCATCGTGTGTGCTCGTCCTGGAGTTGAAGCGCACCGCTGGCAGTGCGCCTCAGCTTACTCGTTCGGCGGCTGCACAGACTTTGCGCGGCTGCCGAAATCGCCATCGGCTTCGGCGGCCAGATACGCGAACACGGTGTAGGCGGCCACGTTCTGCGCGAGCGCCTTCGGATCGATCTTGTCCAGCGTGTCGTCTGCGGTGTGGTGCAGATCGAAGTAGTCGGTGCCGTCCTGCGCCAGCCACGCCCAGGCACCGCCCTTGGCAGAGATCGGCCCCACATCCGGGCCAGGGCCGCCCTTGCTGGGCTCATACGCGATGCCCAGCGGCTTCAGCACTTCGGCAATCTGCTAGGTGGCCGCGCGCGATTGTTCCGGCGCCGCCGAACCGGTGTTGAAGGCGTAGATGCGCCCGGCACCGAAGTCGCTTTCAGCGCCAATCTGATGCAGCGCCATGTCCTTGGCGTCCTTGCCATGCGCAGCCGCATACGCCTTGCCGCCGTACAGGCCCTGCTCTTCGTTGGCGAAGGCCACCACGCGAATCGTGCGCTTGGGCGCCTGCTTGAGCTGGCCGATCAGATGGCCGGCGGCCATGGTGATCGCCACGCCCGCGCCGTCGTCAATGGCGCCGGTGCCCAGGTCCCACGAATCCAGATGCCCGCCGATCACCACCACTTCCTTCGGCTTGCTACGCCCGGTGATCTCACCGATCACGTTGTACGAAGTGGCCGTGCCATCCCAGCCGCAATCCAGCGCCAGCCGCACGCGGGTGCTACCCAGGGCTGCCAGGCGTGCCAACTGGTTGGCATCGGGCACTGACAATGCCGCTGCGGGTACCGGGGTCAGGCCTTCATCGAAACGGGTGATGCCGGTGTGCGGTACGCGATGCGAGTCGGTGCCGGCCGAGCGCATCACAAAGCCGATGGCGCCTTTGCGGATTGCTTCGGAAGGGCCCTTGCTGCGCACTGCGCCGCCGTTGCCGTAGTCCTTGCCGTCGCGCGCCTTGACCATCTGGTAGTCGACAAAGGCAATCTTGCCGGCCAGGGAACCCGCCGGCGCCGCCTGCAGTGCAGCCAGATTCTCGAAGCGCACGATCTCGCCTTCCACGGTGCCGCCCGGGCTGCCGCCCAGCGCAGTGATATGCAAGGGCTGCGCATGTGCGCCGATGACGGCGGCCTGCTCGCTGCGGCGCTCCCACTTGGGGAAAGTGACCGGCTCGGTCCAGACCTTGTCAAAGCCCAAGGACTTGAACTTCGCCTTGGCCCAGGCCACCGCGCGTGGATCCGCTTCACCGCCGGCAATGCGCGGGCCCACTTCGGTGGTCAACGATTCCACCACTGCAAAGCCGGTGCTGTCGGCCAGCGCCTGCTCGCGCAACTGCGCGGCGGTGCGCAACGCGCTATCGGGAATGCTGGTGGGCGCGGCAAGCGCTGCGGAGGTGGCAAGCAGGGCGGAGATGGCGACAGCGAGGCGACGCATGCAGGACGGCTCCAACGACAAGGGGGACTCCGAGCTTATCAGCGCGAGGTCCCCCGTCTGCGTGCGAAAAGTCATCCTCGTGTGCGAAGTGCGCGCAAGGATGTGGCCGCTTGTTTACGGCACGGTCGGATTCTTGAGCGTGTCGTTCTTGAGCGAGTCGCGGATCTCGCGCAGCAGCAGCACTTCTTCGCTCGGGCCCTTGGGAGCATCCGGCTTGCGCTGGCTGAGGCGGTTGATCAGTTTGACCACCAGGAAGATCGCAAAGGCAATGATCACGAACTGCACGACGGTGTTGATGAAGTCACCGTAGCCGATCACCACGGCAGGAATTTCCTTGCCGGTGGCATCCACGCCCGCCGGTTTGAGCACCCACGCCAGCCGCGAAAAATCCACGTTGCCGATGGCCCAGCCGATCGGCGGCATGATGATCTTTTCCACCAGCGCGGTGACGATCTTGCCGAACGCCGCGCCGATGACCACACCGACCGCCAGGTCGATGACATTGCCACGCATCGCGAATTGCTTGAATTCGCTGACCATTCCCATAGTGCACTCCAGATGGGGGACGCGGACCCACTGCCGCTGCAGCGATCGTAGCCCGGCCGATGTCAGTCCGCGATGATGCCGTGGCGTTCGGCCACGTTTTCCAGGCGCGCACTGAAGTGATCGCCCGGCAACAACGGGCCGACGCCGGCCGGCGTGCCCATGAAGATCAGATCGCCCGCGCGCAATGCATAGAGCTTGGACAGCTCATGCAGGATCTCCGGCACGTTCCAGATCATCTGGTCCAGCAACGATTGCTGGCGCACTTCGCCGTTGACTTCCAGCGACAGGTTCAATGCATCCAGTGCACCCACTTCGCCGGCATGCACCAGCTCGCTGATCGGTGCGGAATGATCGAAGCCCTTGGCGATGTCCCAGGGCAGGCCTTTGGCCTTGGCCGCGGCCTGCAGATCACGACGGGTCAGGTCCAGGCCCACGCCGTAGCCATAGATCAGGGCCTCGGCCTGGTCCACAGGCAGTTCACCGGCGGGTGCATCGCTGCCCAAGGCCACCACCAGCTCCACCTCGTGGTGCAGCTCCTTGGTGCCGGGCGGGTAGGGGATGTGGTCGCCATGACCCACCACGATGGCGTCGGCCGGTTTCATGAAGAACGTGGGCTGGCCACGTTCGGCCTTGGACGCCGGCGCGGTGGCACCCATTTCTCGGGCGTGATCTGCAAAGTTGCGGCCGACGCAGTAGATGCGGTGCACCGGAAAACTGCCGCCACCCACCACCGGAATGCGCGGGACATCGGCAGCGGGAATCACATCGTGGGTCATGCACGCATCCTCAAAGACAGGACGCGTGAGTCTAGCTGCTTGGCGGTGCAGGCGAAAACAACGCTCGCCTCAGGCGCGCTGCAGCGTGCGGCTCAGTGCGAGAGCGGAAGGGCCGGCTTGCGCACTACGTGGTACTCGGCCTCCACCACGCGGGCGTGCTGCGGCGCGCGGCGGTTGGACTTGCTCAACAATTTCCAGGCCACGCCACCAAGGATCATTGCAGCGCCCACGAACACGCTGAAGAAGATCAGCACGGCCAGGATAGCCAGGCCGGCGAGGCCAGCGGCAACGCGCACCAACGGGTGACGCGGCTTGCGCGGCGCAAACAGGTGGTGGAGGTTGCCGAATTGGAAGATGCGTGCGGGCATGGCGGTGGGCTGCCGGAGGAAACGAGGGGGCAGTATCGTTGCGGTTTCATGTCATTGAGTGAAAAGTTCGTTAAATCGAGTGCCGTTCTGTTAAGCCCATCACATTGGTTGTGTTGGGAACCACGCGCTTCGCGTGTTGTTGTTGGGCCTGCACGCGGTTGTGTCTGCTAACTGCGATGGCTTAGCTGTGATCGGCTAGTTGCAGTTGGTTGCGGAAGTTGCAGCGTGTAGTGGGGAAGTTGCCTTGCGGTCTGTCTGATAGCCAGGCGCGTTGGTTGTTAGGAATGCGCGATGGCCGAAGCCGCGCGGAGCCGCAGTGACGCGGACGCCGCCGCCTTGAAATGGCGCAATGCGCCTGGGCGCAGTCCCCAGGGAGCGGCATGGCACAATCAGGTCTGTTCGCAGCGATCGATCCCATGTCGTCACTACCGCCCACCGCGCCGATTCCGTTGGCGCAGATTCCCGATGCCGGATTTCTAGAAGTCGAAGCACTGTGGGATGGCGGGCCGGAATCGGTGGTGTTGTACCGCGACGGTGCACAGGTCCGCGCCTGGTTGAACGTGTGCCCGCACGCTGGCCGCCGGCTGGATTGGGCGCCCGGCCAGTTTCTCAAGACCAAGGAAGGCCAGCTGGTGTGCGCCGCGCACGGCGCGGCGTTCGAGCTGGATGCCGGCGAATGCGTCAGCGGGCCGTGTCGCGGTCAATCGCTGGTGGCGGTGCCGGTGCGCATCGATGGCGAGCAGGTGCTGCTGGGGTGAGCTGGCGTGGGCGTAGATGGGCTTCATGCGGCATCGCGAGGGCAGTCGTCGCTATGCTGCAGACCGCACGTTTCAAGACTGTTGGACTGCAAGACTGCTGGAGGTAGTGCGCGCAGTGCACCGGCATCCGCCACGCACTGCCAGTGCCAGTCACGCCTATCCGCGTGTTGCGATGCCGCCGCCGGTCAGATGCTCACTGCAAAGAGTGCCCATTGATCGCAGCGCCACTGCAATGGATTGCATGCATCGACCGCAGCGCACCGCACGTATTCGTAAAGTCGGCACGACGGCGCGCCATCACTCAGCGCAGAGGCGCGACGCTCCCCCTCTACCGCCACAACGCGCTCAGCGCGCCGCCCACCAGAACATCAGGTTGATCATCGTCACCATCACCACGATGTAGATCAGTGACAGCGGTGCGCCCACGCGCCACAGCTCGCGCGGCTGGTAGTTGGCCGGGCCGGTCACCATCGAGATCACCGGGTTGGAGGCGGTCATCAGGTTGTTGGATGCCGACAACGCTACGATCAAGGCGAACGCCGTGGGGTTGCCGTTGGCCGCGAGCGCCAGGTTGACCGCGATCGGCACCATCACGATGGTCGCGCCGACATGGCTGATCACCAGTGAAAAAGCGGTCGTCAACAAGGCCAGGCTGATCTCCAGCGCCCACACCGGCATGCCTTCCGGCAGGCGGTCGATGGTGTGGCCGGCCACCCACGCCGCGGTGCCGCTGCTGTCCATCGCCCAGCCGAGCGGAATCAGCCCGGCCATCATGAAGATGGTCTTCCAGTTGATCGAGGCGTAGGCCTCGTCCATGCGCAGCACGCCGGTCACCAGCATGCAGGCCACGCCGGTCATCAAGGTCAGTGCCACCGGCAACTTGGAGGTCAGCGCAATCAGGATGGTGAAGGCGAAGATCGCCATCGCGATCTTGAACTTGTGCGGGCGCTGTTCGCCCTTCGGGAAGTCGGTGACCGGCACGAAGTCGCGGCTTTCCGCGGCCTGCGCCAGGTCCTGCCAGATGCTGTGAAACACCAGCATGTCGCCGGCGCGCAGTGCCACGTTGCGCACGTCCTCGCGAATCACCTGCTTGTCGCGGTTGATCGCCAGCAGGCTGATGCCGCTTTGCTTGCGCAGCCGCAGCTCGGCGGCGTTCTTGCCGATCAGGCGCGAGTTGGGCGGAATCACCGCCTCGGAAATGCCGGCCAGGCTTGGGTTGAACAGATCGCCCAGGTTGCGCAGGCGCGAGGACATGCGCAGGAAATGGTTCTGCGCAAAGTCGGTCACGTCCTGGCGCTTGCCCATCGCACCCAGCACGCTGCCGACCCAGATGCGCATGTCGGCCGGCGGGGCCAGGCGGGTGTCGTTGCCGGTCTTCAGCGCCAACAGCAGCGGCGCATCGTGAATGGCTTCGGCCTCGCCCAGGGTCATGCCCACCAGTGGGCTTTCGGCGGTGACGGTGAGCTCGAACACATCGCCGTCGATGCCGTAGGTCTTGGCGAAATAGCTCTCGGTGCGCGAAGGCGTGACGCCCTCATTGATCAGGCGCTCTTCCTCGATCAACTTGCGGTCGCCGTAAAACCGGAAATACAGCAAGGCGGCAACCAGCAGCGCCAGGCCGATCGGCAGCGGCGCAAACATGGTCAACGGCTCGATGCTGGCCATGCCCGAGGGCAGATTGTTGTTGGCCGACACCAACAAATCGTTGAGCAGGATCAGCGGCGAATTGCCCACCATGGTGAGCGCACCGCCCATCACGATCGCCGCGGCGATCGGCAACAGCATGCGTTGCAAGGTGAGCCCGGTGCGTGCGGCCAGCCGCGAGGCGACCGGCAGGTAGAGCGCCATCACCGAGGGGTTCTGCATGAAAGACGAATTCAGGCCGGAGATCCCCAGCGTCATCATCATCAGCCTCTGCTCGCTGCCGTGCGAACGCCGCAGCAACCAGGTGGCCAGGCGGTTCAAGGCGCCGGTGCGCTCCAGCCCCGCACCCAGGATGGTGGTGGCGATGATGCTCATCACCGCGTTACCGGAGAAGCCGCCAAACAGTTCCTCCGGCGCCACCAGCCCGGTGACGCCCAACACCACCAACACGATCAACGCCACCACGTCGGCGCGGATGCGCTCGAACAGGAACATCGCCATCGTAAAGCCGACCAGCCCGAGGACGAGCTTCATGTCGTTGGTCAGCGTTAGCGCGGTGTCCATGAGGTGCCGGGAATGGGGAGTCGGGAATGGGGAATGGCAAGAACGGATGGCGCTGACGCGTGCAGGTTATCCGGGCGCCGCTGGCGCCTGCCCTGGCGATTCCCGATTCTCCATTCCCGATTCCCGGTCATACAGCAAATCCCACACGCCATGGCCCAGCTTCTGGCCACGGGTCTCGAAATGGGTTTGTGGGCGCCAGGCGGGGCGTGCGACGTGGCCGCGTGGGCCGGCGCGATTCACCAGGCCTTCTGTGGCGTCGAGCACGTCCCACATCTGTTCGGCGTAGTCGGCCCAGTCGGTGGCCGCGTGCAAGCGGCCGCCATCGCGCAGCTTGCGCACCAGCAACTGCGCGAACGCCGGCTGCACCAGGCGGCGCTTGTTGTGGCGCTTCTTGTGCCACGGGTCCGGGAAATAGATGCGCACTTCATCCAGCGCGCCGTCGGCGATCTCGCGCTCGAGCACTTCCACTGCATCGTGGTGATACAGGCGCACATGCGTGGCGCCGTCATCGTCCAGCGCATTGAGCAGCCGCCCGACACCGGGGGCATGCACCTCGATGCCGATGTAGTCGCGCGCAGGGTCGTGCTGGGCTGCGAAGCGCAAGGCCGCACCATTGCCGAAACCGATCTCCAGCACCTTGGGTGCGGGGCGGCCGAACACGGCGTCCAGGTCACGCGGGGCGCCGGTGTAGTCCAGACCGAAGCGCGGCCACAGCTCGTCGAACGCGCGCTGCTGCGCCGGCGTAAAGCGGCCCTGGCGCAACACGAAGCTGCGCACCTGGCGGCGACCTTCTTCGATGGTGAAGGGCTTGGGCGGCATCTTGGCGCCGTCGCTGGTGAAAGGATCAGTCATGAAAATCAGCCATCGGCAAACAACGCCACTGTCCCGCGGGGAGAGGGGCGTGAGTAAAGGAAAAATGGAAGCCAAGCAGGCGTCGCGCGCCGTGGCCCGCGCCAGGCGCAGGCCGCGCATGCAAGGCCATCTCGGCGCGCCTGCTCATCCGATCACGCCATCGACCGGGCTCGATGCCGAGGCGTAGCGCTTGCGTGGAATCCGGCCAGCCAGGAACGCCTCGCGGCCGGCTTCGATCGCCTTGCGCATCGCGCTGGCCATCAGGATCGGGTCGCGTGCACCGGCAATGGCGGTGTTCATCAGCACGCCGTCGCAGCCCAGTTCCATCGCAATGGCGGCATCGGAGGCGGTGCCCACGCCGGCGTCGACGATGATCGGCACCTTGGCGTTTTCGATGATTTCCAGCAGGTTGTACTTGTTCTGGATGCCCAGGCCCGAGCCGATCGGCGCGGCCAGCGGCATCACCGCCACGCAGCCGATTTCTTCCAGCCGCTTGGCCAGGATCGGGTCATCGGAGGTGTACACCATGACCTCGAAACCGTCGGCGACCAGTTGTTCGGCGGCCTTGAGCGTCTGCACCACGTCCGGATAGAGCGTGCGCTCGTCGCCCAGCACTTCCAGCTTGGTGAGGTTGTGGCCATCCAGCAGCTCACGGGCCAGCCGGCAGGTGCGCACCGCGTCTTCGGCGGTGTAGCAGCCGGCGGTATTGGGGAGCAGGGTGTAGCGGTCCGGCGGCAGCACATCGAGCAGGCTGGGCGCGTTGGGGTCCTGGCCAATGTTCACCCGGCGAATGGCCACGGTGACGATCTGCGCGGCAGCGGCCTCGGTGGCCAGGCGGGTTTCGTCCAGGTCCTTGAACTTGCCGGTGCCGGTCAGCAGGCGCGAACGGTAGGGCTTGCCGGCGATCACCAGCGCATCGGAGGGGGCGGAAAGTGTCATGCGGCGATTATCACCGATCGGGCGTGGATGCGCCGGCCATCACCGCGATCAACCGCCGCCCAGTGCATGCACGATTTCCACCACGTCGCCCTCGCGCAGCGCATGGGTGGCGTGCAACCCGCGCGAGACGATTTCGCCATTGACCTCCACCGCAACGCGGCGCTGCGACAGACCTTCAAGTTCCAGCAGCGCGGACAACAGCACGTCGTCGGGAAGCGTGCGTGGAGTGCCGTTGAGTTGAATGTTCATGTCATCATTGTTGCATCGCGTGCCGCCAGGGCGCGCGTTTTGCGTTATGCGGCAATGCAGCGTGAGCGTGGACGGCGAGGGTGAAACGATGTGCCATTCGCCGGCGTACGTATGCAGGCCGGTCCGGTTCCACTCTACCTTGAGCAGGCATTCCCATGGCTTCAACCCTTCGCCCGATCCGTTCCCTGATGGCCGTGGCCATCGCGCTGGCGGCCAGCCCGGCCATGGCCGACTCGGCCTTCGATCAAACCGTGTTCTTCGGTGACAGCCTCACCGACAGCGGTTACTACAACCCGCTGCTGCCGGCCGCCTCGCGCGCGGTCACCGGCAAGTTCACCACCAACCCGGGCTGGGTGTGGGCCGAATACGTGGGCGACCACTTCGGCACCAATGCGGCGCCCAACGGCAATGGCCAGACCGGCGACAACTACGCTGCCGGCGGCGCGCGCATCCAGGCCAGTTCGGTCAGCGCGCTCGGCGCAGCACCGTCGGTGACCAGCCAGGTCAATACCTATTTGGTGGCCAACGGTGGTCAGGCCAACCCGAATGCGCTGTACACCGTGTGGGGCGGCGCCAATGACCTGCTCGCTGCAGCCACCGCGCCTGCCCAGGCGCAGGCCATCATCGGCAGCGCCGTGACCGCGCAGGTGGGCGCGGTTGGCGCGCTGCAGGCCGCTGGCGCACGTTATGTGATGGTGCCGACCATTCCGGATGTGGGCATCACCCCGCGCTTCCGCGCCGGCGGTGCCGCCGCCATGGCGCAGGGCACGGCCGCTGCCACCGCCTACAACACCGCACTGTTCAACGGCCTGCAGTCGGCCGGCCTGCGGGTGATCCCGGTCGATACCTTCCACATCCTGCAGGAAGTGGTTGCCGACCCGGGCATCTACGGTTTCAGCAACGTCACCGGTACCGCCTGCAACCCGGCGCTCGCGCTGCCGGCCTGCAACCCGACCAGCCTGGTCGCCGCGAACGCGCCCAACACCTATGTGTTCGCCGACGGCATCCACCCCACCACGGCCACCCACCAGATCCTGGGCCAGTACGCCATCTCGCTGTTGGAAGCGCCGCGCCTGCAGCAGGTGCTGACGCGCTCCGCCCAGGCCGGCGGCCGCGCACGTGCCGACCAGGTGGCTTGGCACCTTGATGGGAAGCCCGAGGCCGATGGCCTGCGTTGGTGGGGGAGCGTGCGTGGCGACATTCAGCGTTATGACGATGCGGACCTGTACGACGGCATGGCGCCGGCCGGCCTGTTCGGCGTGGATTGGACCGCCGGTGACCTGGTGTTCGGCGGCTTTGCCGGCTTCGGCCGCATGGATGCCGACTTCGGCAACCGCAACGGCAGCTTCAAGCAGGATGACACCACGCTGGGCGGCTTCGTCGGCTGGTACACCGGCCCGGTCTGGGTCAACGCCCAGGTCAGCTACAGCTGGCTGAGCTACGACGTGGACCGCGAAGTCCAGCTGGGGCCAGCCACCCGCGTGCACAGTGGCTCGCCGGACGGCAGTAACCTCACTGCCGCGGTCAATGCCGGCTATTCGCTGGGCGAAGGCAACGTCAAGTACGGCCCGGTGGTCGGCCTGACCTGGCAGAAGCTCAAGCTCGACGGCTACACCGAAAGCAACGCAAGCTCCACCGCGCTGGGCTATGCCGACCAGGACATCGACTCGCTGGTGGGCCGCATCGGCTTCCAGGTGCGCCTGGATGGCGCGCCGGTCAAGCCGTACCTGCAGGCCACCTACGACCACGAGTTCAAGGACGGCACCGAAGCCAGCGCCTGGCTGCAGTCGATGCCGGAAGTGGGCATGTACACCGTCCCGGGCCAGAACTTCGACCGCAACTACGCGACCGTTGTGCTGGGCGCCCGCACCGGCATCTGGGGCCTGCAGAGCAACATCGGCCTGAGCACCACCACCGCCCAGCGCAGCGCCCGCGACGCCACCGTGTTCGTGAACTTCAGCGGCAACTTCTAACCGTACCCGCTGCACCCGCAGCGCTAAGGCTGTCTACGACAAGGGCCGGGTAACCGGCCCTTGTCATGTGCGCCACGCATTGCGCCCAAGGCCTGCCGGCGCATAAACTCTGCCCACGCCACGCGGGCGTAGCTCAATGGTAGAGCTGTAGCTTCCCAAGCTACTGACGTGGGTTCGATTCCCATCGCCCGCTCCACTTCGACTTTCCACTGACGTCCACCCAGCGCCAAGGAACGTTGTAAGTGACTGATCTGGTTCTGAATTACCCCTCTTCTTCAGTCCAGTGACGTCCAGCGAAATCCACTGACTACCGGTACAAATCGGTACGTTTTGCGGTACAAAATGCGGTGAACACCCGTTCCGCATTGTTGCTGGAAGAGCAGGCCACCTGAGAACAAACATCGCATCCAACTCGCAGCATCAGGAGTTGGTACGCATGCTCACAGATATGGTCGTCCGGCAAGCAAAGGCTTCCGACAAGCCCTACACCCTCGCAGACTTCGACGGTTTGTTCCTCTACGTCTCCCCTGTTGGCGGCAAAGCCTGGCACTTCCGCTACACCTGGGTTGGACAACGTGCCCGAATTTCGCTTGGCAGCTATCCCGAACTCTCTCTGCGCGACGCGCGCGAATTTCGTGACCAGGCCCGTGCCCTCGTCGCCAAGGGCATCAACCCGCGCACCGACCGAAAGCAAAAACGCCAAGCCATCCGGTTGGCTGGCGAAAACACCTTCATGGCGGTCTACGAAAAGTGGATGGAACACCGGCAACTGACCCTGGAAGAAGGTCGTCAAAGTTCGCTGGAACAGATCCGCCGCGTGTTCAAAAAAGATGTATTCCCTTACCTCAAACGCTACACCATCTACGAGATCACCCGTCCGGTGCTACTGGAGGTGATCGGCCGGATCGAGAAACGCGAGTCACTGTCCGTCGCCGAAAAGGTGCGCACCTGGCTCAAGCAACTCGCCGACTACGCCATGGTGGTCATTCCGGGCATGGTCGAGCACCCCGCCATCGATCTACACGTGGTCGCTGTTCCGTTGCCGCCCGTTGAGCACAACCCATTCCTGCGTATGCCCGAGCTCCCCCTGTTTCTGCAGACACTTCGCAAGTACCGCGGCATGCAGATGACCCAATTGGCCATTCGCCTGTTGCTGCTGACGGGTGTACGCACAGGCGAACTACGTTTGGCCACGCCGGACCAATTCGATCTGGAACAAGGTTTATGGATCATCCCGGTGATGTCGCTCAAGCAGCGCAAGATGCTGACCAAGAAGAAGCGAAAACGCGTAACTGACATCCCGCCCTACATCGTGCCGCTGCCCGTGCAAGCCATCGAGATCGTGCGGCACATGCTCGACCTGTTCAAACCAGCGCAGACCTACCTTTTCCCAGGCGTGAAGCGAATCACTGCCCGCATGAGCGAAAACACGGTCAACCGTGCGATCAAGCGGCTGGGCTATGACGGTCGTCTCACCGGTCACGGCATCAGGGCGACGATTTCAACCGCCCTCAATGAGCTGGGTTACCCCAAGGTCTGGGTCGACGCGCAACTCTCACATGCTGACCCCAATCGCATCAGCGCCACCTACAACCATGCCGAGTACGTTGAACAGCGTCGGCTAATGATGCAGGACTGGGCTGATCGGCTGGATCTGTTCGAGCAAAATCAGGTTCAGATTGCCAGCACGCACCTCACCATCCACCTTCAGGGCGTTCCCACAATTGCCGGTCAGAAAGTCACGCCGCTGCCGGCGTTGGGCCAACACGCTCCCATCATGCTGGTAGCACCCAATGAGCAAACGATGCCAGCTGTCGGCACCGGGACTCAGCGGCTCTCTGCAGTGCAAATGCCTGAATACGCTCTACCGAAGATCTCTGAGGTCCAGCGAGAGCGATTGGAGGTACTGGACATTTTTGAAGGGCCCGACAACCTGGTCGTCGCGGACTATGCCAAGCTCGCGGGCAAATCGCGGCGGTGGATTACTTACGAGATCCAGGCCCGCAACCTACTTTCAATTCAGTTGGGCAACAAGGGGCAGCGGGTTCCGGTGTGGCAACTCAACATGTTCAAGCGCCGCTTGGTGCAGGCGGTACTCAAGCGTCTGCACCGTGGCGTTGATACATGGGATATCTACTACGCCTTGACGCGACCTCGCGAGGAACTTGATGGCAAGTCGCCTATTGAGGCGCTCACTTCGGACAATCAGCAAGCGATGGTTGAGGCGGTTTGCCGGGCCGTATCTGAAGCAACGACGCCAGTCGTTGAGAAGCGAGTCCCCATAAACAGGATTGCCGAATGCATGTCTGAATTTTGAGGCGGGGATGAACGCCGAGCAAGGCGAATGGGGCTTCAAAAGTCATGTCTAAGTGCGAGGCCCCAAGTGCTCCTCTAATGGGTAGTCAAACCAACAAGCCTTACTGTTCCACTTACACTGGTGTTCCGTCACTCTCGCAGCATCGTCGAAGTGTGATGCGTTAAGCGCTTATCAGGAGAGCCACATGAAACCTCGGCTGAAAGTTTTCACTATCATTAGCTTGGCGATCTCCTCGCTGGGTGGATGCAACGCGTTCCTAGCCACCGGGAAGATCCCAACAGCTTCCGATCACTTGGCAATACCTCGTGATCTTCCGAACCAACGTCTGTTTGACTGCGCCGAACTCAGCATCAGCAAACTCTCCGCAACCGATAGTTCTTGGAGAGAAATCACGCGTAAGGACAGCATCAATGGTGTGCTTGAATCTGGGACCTTTGACGATAAGAACCGCACTGGTTTCCGCATGCGCATCGAACGTGCGCAAGGAGCTAACCAGGCGGATATAACGCTGAGAGGTGGCGGTCCCTACTTTATTGACCTAGGGGTGGCACAGGCGATGACCAACCTCAAGAGCTTGCTAGACTCGTGCGTCTCTAGCAAGTAGCAATAGCAAAGCATTCATGGATTGAACAGAGCATGCCGAAGTATACGATTGAAGCAAGATCACTCAATGTTCTTGGTGTAGCTGGACACGATTTCTGGGTTTTGCGCGATGAGCAGGGTAAAGCTCTAGCTGAGTTACACGGCCTGGCCACTGATCGACAAACCGGCGAAGCACTCACAATAGGTACTGACGAGGCTAGGCACTCCCTTCGTGCTTGGAACCTTGCGCTCGATGGTGCCTATGCAGCCTCAGTTGGCACCGACGTGAGTCGAAGTACCTTCATTGAGGATAACCAGCAATCACGCACCGTCGTCATCGGCGATAAGGATGAGATCCTGGCGCGTTGGAACACTGCAGTTAAAGCGATGCCAGAACTCAACGCACTGAATCTGAACTATCCCAAGTATGGCTTCAAGGTGTTTGGTGACACCGTTAATAGCAATTCCGCCTTCCGAACCTTTGGCGAATTGATGAGTTTACCGGTAGAGGGTTTCCCTGGCAGGGTCGAGCCGGGCCTTGGCAACCGTATGCTGTCAGAGGAACGTATAGAGGAACTGCGCTACCGCGAGCAACCAGCCCAGAACCGGGAGCTAGAACGTACCCCGGCCAACGATCCAATTCGCCAGGGTCATCCGGATCACGCTTTGATGCAGCAGATACGCGAGAAGATCGAAGGACTAAAAAATTCCGGTCACGTGCAAGCTGCAGACAGCGCCCGCATTACCGCCAGTGTGTATGCGCTCGCCAAGCAAAACAACTTCAGTAGCGTTGACGAAATCGCACTGAGCAAGCAGACCAATGCCGCAGCGCCCGGCGAAAAAATCTTCATTCTGCAGGGCGCTTCAGACAACCCTGCAACCCTGCGCGCATACATGCCGACTCAGGAGGCGATACAGACGCCAGTTGAGCAATCTTTCGAAAAGGTGCGAAAACTGCAAAGCAGTGAGTCGGTAACGGAGCGCGCGCAGCAGCAGCCTCCACACCAGATTCCGGAGCAAGAAGCTCGGCAGCGGCCGACTGTGCCCTCTCTGTAGCCTCTTTTTTGCCGATAGCAGCGATGCACGACAACGCCATAAACGGTCTATCAAAATCCCGCTCCAGTTTTCACCTGAAACGCTTGTTTTCCGTGGATATCGCTACCCGTGACGCTCGCTCGACAAACCTTTCAACTGCAGGTGAGAGAGCATTAGCCGATCGAAAAAGACAGGTGTAAACCCAACGAGGAGTGCCGAGGATCTGGCGCATGACGATACCTCGATTACGGGCACTGACTATGTAGCTCTTCGGCGCAATACCGATGCCATAGCCAGCCGCAACGAGTACCGTAAGCAGATCGAAGGATGTGACTGCAACCCGGCATAGATGAGCGCTTCGATCATCCGTTTCTGCCTCCGTATCAAGCCCTTCAACACAAGGATTCGGATGCCAACAAATCAATGGGTAACTGAGTGTTACCTGTAATGAAATAGCACGCTTTGCCAGCAGTGGGGAACGAGCGGGCAAAGCGACGGCTAATTGGTCGCGCCACAGTGGCAGGACGGCTAGGGCATCGGTGGCTACCGGCCAACCGATGCCTAGATCGTAGGTTCCTCCGAGGATGCTAGTCGTGAGCACGTCCTGGGTGACCTCTTGCAATAGCACAGGTGTTTCAGGCTCTTCTGTTCGCTGAAGCGCAAGGAGATCAGCCAACTCTGGGGACAGCACTGCTGGAGCGGCGGCAACTCTGATCAATCGCGAGCAACAATCCTGGTTCATGGTCTGCCCCTCCGGACTATGTAAGGGAAAAGTCACCAAACATCATGCAAAGAGTTAAGTTTAACGTGGTTTAGTTAAGCTTAATGCGTGACGCTTTTGCCGATGCAGAAGCGCACAATGAAACCAGGACGCCCAATGGGCGCCACCACCTATGAAGCTGAGCCAGCGATTGCGTTCGGGAAGGCTGTACGTGCCGCACGGACTGCGCGCGACATATCTCAAGAAGAGCTGGCAACCCTCGCCGGCATTGAGCGCTCTCACATGGGAAAGATCGAGCGGGGGCAACACATGCCTACACTAGCGTTGATTTTGCGGGTATCCATCGCATTAAACGACAGTGCAGCCAACCTGATGACTGCTACTGAAAGCATTCTTTACTCTGACTCAGAAGGGTGAAGTGTTCGATTTGATTGCAGCGATTATCTAATTTCTATCTTTCAAACGTGTTGTGAAGCGATCCACAGAGATTGAAGGCGCAGCATTGGCAGCTGTCAGCATGTACGTCGTAATCACCGCTGATTGATTTGCCAATGGACGGATGACGATATCAGAATGCTTGCACGGTTCCAGCTTCGCGCCAGATGCGAGGCCAATCCCGTAACCAGCCGCAACGAGAGCTAGCATAACGTCGAGCGAAGCTGCGCGCTCGATGACGTTTGGTTTCTCATCCAAGCCTCGCAACAGCTTGGTAAAGGCCTTATCGTAGCCCTCATAGGCTTGGTGGTTCCACATGATCAATGGGGCGCGGAGAAGTTCTTCGATAGGCACTTCTTTGAAAGCGAGTAGCGGATGACGGGCTGGTATCACTGCAACCATTCGTGCATGCCAAATGGGTTCAGCAACAATGCCATCGCCAACCTCTTCTGTGTGTGTGAACCCAATGGTGAAGTCTCCCGACCTTAGTCCATGGAGGAGCTCAGAGAGCGTGACTTCTGTGAGGCGAATTTCAACATCAGGCTCCTCCTCGCGACAACGTGCAAGAAGATCAGATAATCTGGAATCGATCGCTCCGTCTGATACTGCAATCCGCATACTTACCCGGAAGCCCGCGGAAACCGCCTTCACATTTTCTCGGGCTTGATCCAAAGTGGTAAATAAACGGCGTACGTCCAGAAGAAATGCTTTGCCGGCATCGGTCAGCCGCGTTCCTCTTCGATCACGGTTGAACAGTAAAGCGCCCAAGTCGTCTTCCAGTTCCTTGATAGTCCTGGATAAAGGAGATTGTTCGATATGGAGGCGTTCAGCTGCTCTTGTGAAGTGCAGTTCCTCGGCCAAAACCACAAAGCAGCGCAGATGTCGCAGCTCCATCCGCAAGACTCCTTAACAGTCACAATCATCTGTGCCAACAGCAGAGGGCAAGGCTGGTTCGGTTGCTGGCTCCTATAATCGCGTAGCTTAGCGATGAATTTCCTGACGCAATTCATGATATGTCGACGAAATGCGCATCAACTCAAGATAGGATATCTAGTATAAATACCATTGAAATGCTGGCACTGAGCAATCAAGCAAGTCGACATGCAAACTGCGCATTTCTCAATGTCTTCTAAACCCACTCACTTCGGAAGCTGAACTGCTTGATTAACATAGAGGGCTTGGCTCATGCTGCCCATAGCACATCCGTACTATTGAATCCAGCAAATCAGGTGGCTATTCTTTCGAAGATCCCGAGTTAAAAAAGTCACTGTGACACATGCGATGAGTCAGCTAAATTATGGATTATCAAAACAACCATTAGTGCTCATCGTACCGCCTAAGTTACTCTGCTGATATAAAGGAATGACTGTGTAAAAAATAGTGAACGCCGCTATCAAAAAAATTGCAACTTGACCAACTAACGTGGCGCGCTGCAAACAAACATCAAACTATTCATATCTGAGGCTCACCTGCTAGTTTAAAGCTATAGAGATCTCAGTAACGTTGAAGAGCCGATTACACAATCACCGCGAGCGCTTACTTTGGACCATTAGCCATTCATAAGTAGCAGCTAATGGCTCAAAGTGTACTGGATAGCGGGGTTAGTTCCGACATCAGAAGACTGACCCCGCACAGCTCAAGCCCACTCAGTGCCGAAGGCGTCGCCGAATACCTGCCTCCGCATCCTGCCGCTCCGCCTCATACTCGTAGGTCTCAACCATGGATGTAAGAAGAGACGAAGAAACGAACGGGTGGGAAAAGTTCAGGGCCTCTGCCCATCTGCGATACTTAGCTGCGAGCTCCCTCTCCTGACTTCCTCCTTCGCCTCGCCAATGCGCACCACGGGAGTTGTAGAGTCCAGTATGAGAGCCACGGGATATTTCTTCGGATTCCAGATCCTCCATAACATCGCGAACAACCTCATTAGGCCACACTCCATCCTTCCCCACAGGAGCGCATGCCAGAAACTTGCCAAGGCAAACGTCGGCTATCTCTGCGCGGTCGAGTTCGGAACAACGCCTTCGAACGATAGCTATCCACTCGGTCAGCTTCTGACGGGCCAGCTCTTCTGTGACCTCATCCTGTCCGGGAATGCGCTCTAGAGCATCTAACAAGCGATGGCCCTGTATAGCCAACCGCTCCCTAGCTTCTCCCGTACTGAACTCTGCAGGATCATCCCCGGGTGTCTTGCGCTTGTACGTCCAAACTATTGCCTGCACGAACATTTCGGGATGATCCTCGACGTAGCGTTCGAGGTTCGGAATTTGGTGCCCATCACCACCACGGTGCGAACGAGCTAAGACATCAATAAACATAAACTCCAACCCTGCCTTCTCCTCGAAAAGCACATCAGGATTCCGGTTTAAGAGCTTGAAAGCTTGCTGGATTTCGTAGCTTTGAAACTGGTATTCACCTTCCTTATCATTACTGTCTTTTGGTATTTCGGAAAGCATCCGAACCAGAAGTTCGGGACGCACCTCATCAAGCTTGAAGTGCACCGAGGAGAAGGCGGCACGCGGTCTTCCCACGCTAAGCAGATGTCCGATACTCTCGTTATTCTGGTCTGGCGCATCAAATATGAACTCTGGGGAGACATCGCGCCAATAGCTACGATTGGCCTCAGCTGAAAGCTGCCCTGCGAGTGCCCACGTCGCTCTACAATAGGGTGAGAGAAGAAGCATGCGAAGAGCATCCTGCTCAGACATTTGGTTGCGCAAGCTCATAAAGAGCGCGTTGTGCTGCTCTTGATCAAGCGCCCCCAAAACACCACTTGCGATGCTGTTATGAATGATATTCTCGTTGCCTTTGCTAAGGCACTGCAGTATCAACTCTTCGAGTTGCTGAGTGTTCAAGATTCCACGCGCCAGATACCAGCCGATTTGCCGGTGAGAGTTGCCCTTCATGGCAAGATTAAAAATTCCATTTAAACCATTGTTGGCGGCGATCTCGGTCAAGGCTTCGAATCGGAGTTTTTCAATCCGGCGTTCGCGAGCCTGAAAATCAAGCTCTTCACCCGAGAGTTCATCTGCAGACTCTTCGACCCAGCCCTGCCGGAACAACCATTCGTGCTTATTAACGGCGTCGGTCGGCTCCATCGACGCGTAAACTGCCCTTGCGATTTTCGAAAGGGTGGCTTGTTCGCACTCGTTAGCAGCTTTCCGGCCGCGTCGTGACAGTACGGTCACACGGATTTTTTCACGCACACGGGAGATGTCGGCGTCACTTGCTCCAGCCTTCCGCCATTCGTCGATGATCTTCCAGACTTTTTCTTGATCTTTGACAGACAGCGCATGGAGCCGCGCGATAAGATCGCAAATCATATTGACTGTGTAGAACGGCATCGTCAGCGCCATCTCTACCATTTCGCGAACAAAGTTGTTGATAGGTCCCCACGTGGAGAGGGGCTCGCCAAAGCCGTATCCATCTGGCCTCCATTTAGGCTTTTGGGTGTAATGGCCGATGCCGCGCCCAAAGTCGCCGAACTGCTGGAGGCAGATCTCCCAGCCTATTGGTGGATGCTTCTCCATTAGCATCCGCATGGCCTTCAACCGCGAGTCATGATCAGCTGCCGTCTGCGGCATCCATGCTCTGAAGATCGACTCCAGTGAGTTAACGGGCTTATTAGCCCAGTTGTCGTCAATCTTGACTTCGGAGAGTCGCCCCAGAATTTTGACAACGCGAGGAAAAGTTGAGGGATTCCAAGCCAGCCCTTCAAGCGCCCAGAGAAGACCTGTTCGTTTAGGTGAGGCAAAGACGCCTGCGGCGACAGGGCGCAGTAATCCCAGTGTGCAAGGACTCTCTGATCTGAGGTCACGCTCAATAATGCTCAAGAACTCCTTTGGGGCAGCTTCCGCATATAGAGGAAGATCGCGATCGTTCGCTTCCAGCTTCCGTGTTTCAAGCGGCTCTAGAAGTTCCCCTACCAGGCGGCCAGCAGCGAGTTCGCCATCAAAACCAAGACGTTTCCCAAAAAGATGCTTCCCATGAACTGCGAGCAAAACTAATGTTTCAGAAATGCCTTCGCGGAGAGCTGAGGAGAACTCGCGCTTCTTACCATGAATGGTCGCCGCCCAACGCTCTTTCTCTGGAAGATCAAGAGCGGGGTCGTCCTCGCCCAAAACGCTCTTTGCGATGTCGAAAAAGTGGTTGAGGTCACCTAGGGTGACAGCCCCAGCAATCGCAAATAAAGAGTCAATCTTGGAAATCACTCCGCGATAGTTGCCCAGGGACCACACGGGTGAATCGTTAAACTGTAGCAGTTCCTGCACTCGTCTTTCTAGCGCATCAAAGGAAAGGCCACCCGCAAGCAGCGAAAGAGTTGCCTGGTCCGCATTGTTACGCGTATCCCAAGTTCCTAAAAGTGCGAGCGGGACAAGGCTGGAAGCAGCTTGATGATTGGCCGCCCACACGGGAGTTTTGATTGCTGGGATTGTCGAAAGTATACGCCGCAGTACAGTGAGAGAGCGCCCTGAGGCATTGGCAAGCCTAGTTATTTCGTCGCGCCCCTTATCCATCGCCTCAAGTGCTTTGCCGAAAACCTCATAACCGAGTGGTTCTAAGATGATGTCTGGATTAGCATTAGAGGCGTTGCGCGGATAGACCACGATTGTACGCAACGACCTGCTATAGGACCCAAACTCCCGCTCGACATCTCTCGTATGAGCAACGGCAATGAAATTGGTTGTACTCTGGGCGAGTTTTGGTAGCACACCGCACTCGTCGAATACAAGCACGCGGTCTTTATGATGGCCAAGCTCCGGCTCGTTGAATACCTGGCTCAAGAACGCAACGGCTTCTTCTACTGAGTCGGCCGTTATAATGAGCGGCTCTGAATCACACTTCGACAAGAACAATTTTATACGGCTGCGCCAGACTTCGTTCGCGGTGCTGAAGAGCGACGGATGAAGGGGTGGTTCTGCAACATTCGCCCAATCAGTCCAGCATTTTTCTAGAGTTCGAACGCCCCTCGATGGCCGCTCAGTTTGATTAGCAAACCATGTCTGCGCTGCAATTGATGTCTCCATCCATTGCTCCAAGTCACTAACGTCGTAAGCGCGAACGTCCTTCCAAAGCCCCTTTGCTTGCATGGTGCTAAGCCACGTAGTCTTTCCAGGCCATCGTCGAGGAGTAACGAACACAAACGTGATATTTTGACGATCAGCCTTACTAGTCGCTTTCACACTTTTCGCAAAATCGCCGTCAGCTTTAGCTTTGATGTCAGCATTGACTCCAAACTCCCAGCCCGATACACCTGCAGGAATCCATGGCGTGCCTAAGGTACCTTCAATGAAGCCATCCCAACCAGGTCGCTCCGCATCGTCGTTTCCGGGGAAGTCAACTCTCTCCAGATTCTCTCCCGTCGAATTGATGAGCGTACGAAGGAGAACCGATAACCGGGTGCGGGCCAAGATTGTCTTTGTAAACCAATCAGTGATTTCATTGCCTGAAATGCCAAGAAACGGCGTTACGTAGGCACGCACACTTACAGAGGCAACTTCGGTCTTGGCAACTTGTGATTCAAAAAGGCTTTGGAGGTTGAGAATATCTTTCGCTGGTACACCAAACACTCGCTCCAGCCGCGCCGCCATATCAGGCGTCGCTGACACCTTTGCGTTGAGAAAATTTGAGACCCCGGGACGGCTTATGCCGATAAGCTTTGCCGCTTCGGTCACAGTGAGATTTCGGGGTTGAGGATGTTTTCTCGGACCCAATATCCTGGGTGCAAGGTATTAATTTCCTTTTCCATTCTATGGGCCCACCCTGTGTAATGTGTAATGTGTAAGGCTACACCTTACACCTCCATCACGGCTATTTCAATGCCCCGCTACTAAAAGAATACATCCAGGTTTTCGAAAGGGTTTAAAACGTGCATTGGCTATAAATTCGTTGATAGCTTTGAATGACTACTTTGGCTGATTCTGTTGAAAACAGTCGGCTTGCCCAAACGCTCAAATATTGATGGTGACCTGCCCCCACCGGCCATACCAGTGATTACTGATAAAGCCCGGGGTTGAAGGGTACTGCGTTGTTGCCGGTTTGTGCTCGGTGGTTGGAGGCAAACTGCGCTGGCGGGATGCGACCACAGCTGCTGTGCGGACGTACCTCGTTGAAGTCACGCCGCCAATCGGCGATGACCTCGCGAGCCTGGATCAGCGACGTGAACCAGTGTTCGTTGAGACATTCGTCGCGGAACTTGCCGTTGAAGCTCTCGATGTAGCCGTTCTGCATGGGTTTGCCGGGTTCGATCAGGATGTGTTCGATGCCACGCTGCTGTGCCCAAGTGATGAAGGCGCGGCTGGTGAACTCCGGGCCGTTGTCCGTGCGACGCCCCCCCGCCCTGAGTAGCGGCCTGGTTTAGAGTCCGGGGTTGATGATATCGGTGTTTGCCAGATGTTGGGCATACGCAGCCGGCGTCATGCCGCCGATTGCTTTCTTGGGTCGGTCCTCGTTGTATTCGCGTCGCCAGCGTTCGATTTCGGTGCGCGCGTGCAGTAACGTCGGGAACCAGTGCTCGTTGAGGCATTCGTCGCGCAGTCGGCCGTTGAAGGATTCAACATAGGCGTTCTGGTTCGGTTTGCCTGGCTGGATGAGCCGTAGTTGCACATTACGGGCATGCGCCCAAGCGACCATCGCCTTACCGCAAAACTCCTTGCCGTTGTCAGTGCGGATCACCTTCGGCAAACCGCGACTGTGCGCCAGTCGGTCCAGCACGCGCGTCACCCCGTGCCCGGAGATCGCGCGCTCCACTTCGATGGCGACCGCTTCGTGGGTTGCATCGTCCACGATCACCAGACACTTGATCACCCGGCCTTCCGCGGTGCGGTCGAACACAAAGTCCATCGACCACACCTGGTTGGCCTGCGATGGCCGCAGCAGCGGTTGACGCTCGCCTATTGGGACCTTCTTGCGCTTGCGGCGGCGCACTTGCAGCTGCTGCTCGCGATACAACCGTTCCACACGCTTGTAGTTCACGATGCGCCCTTCTTGCCGCAATTTGAGATAGATCATTCCCACGCCATAGCGGCGATGGCGATGTGCCAACGCACAGATGCGTTCGCGCAGTTCGCCATTGCGATCTTCGCGCGGGCAATACCGCAGTGCACTGGCGCTCATGCCGATCACTGCCAACGCACGACGCTCGCTGGCACCACGCCCGATCCATTCGCGCACCAGCGTACGACGCGCCGGTGCGCTTACCACTTTTTTCGCAGTGCATCCTTGATCAGGTCGTTCTCGAACAACTGCTCGGCCAGCAACTTCTTCAGCCGCGCGTTCTCGGACTCGAGGTCCTTGAGCCGCTTGGCATCGGGCACGCTCATCCCACCGAACTTGCTGCGCCACAGGTAGTACGAGGCCTCGCTGAAGCCATGCCGCCGGCACAGATCCTTGATGGCGACGCCGCTTTCGGCTTCGCGCAGAAAGCCGATGACCTGCTCGTCAGTAAAACGTTTCTTCACGTCCAATCTCCTCGGGGTAGGGAATTGGACTCCAAACTGAGGCGCTACTCAAAATTGGGGGGACGTCGCGTGCGCACCGCGCGGGGATAGCCGCGGAAGCAGGCGATCTGCTCCAGCACACGCACCACGTAAGCCCCGCTGATACCATGGTCCACCGCGATGTCCACGCATTCATGGGTGAAGTCGTCGGCGACGGTCAGGCATTTGATGCGGCGGCCACTGGCCAACTGATCAAAGACGAAGTCCATGCTGATTACCTCGTTGGGATGCCGCGCTGGCCGTAACGGCTGCCGCTGTGCCGCCGGGAACTTGGCCTTCTTGCGCCGGCGCACGCTCAGCTTCGCCTCGCGGTACAGACGGTAGATCTTCTTATGGTTCACCTGCGGAAACTCCGGGCGCAGCAGTGTCAGCCTCCCGTAAATTGATCCAGCCATAACTAGAGGTCTCCGGCACACTAGCCACCAAGGAGACCACCAATGCGCAAGAGCAAGTTCACCGAGAGCCAGATCGTCGCCACGCTGAAGCAGGTCGAGGGCGGTCGCCAGGTCAAGGATGTCTGTCGCGAGCTGGGCATTTCCGATGCGACGTACTACGTCTGGAAGTCCAAGTACGGCGGCATGGAGGCCGCTGACGTGCAACGCCTCCGCGACCTGGAGACTGAGCACAACAAGCTCAAACGCATGTACGCCGAGCTCGCGATGGAAAACCATGCATTGAAGGATGTCATCGCAAAAAAGCTGTAGACCCGGCGCATAAGCGCCCGCTTCTTGCCTGGCTCATCGAGCAGCATGGCTGGAGCGAGCGCCGGGCTTGTGCGGTGGTTGGCGTGGCTCGCTCGACAGCACGTTATCGGCGCCGTCCCGATCGGGATGAGGAGGTTATTGCGCTGTTGTCCGAGTTGGCCGAGCGTTTTCCCGAGCGCGGATTTGGAAAGCTTTTTCAGATCATCCGTCGTCGCGGACATCTGTGGAATCACAAGAGGGTCTGGCGCGTGTACTGCCTGATGAAACTCAATCAACGTCGCCGCAGCAAGCGCCGGGTACCGACGCGTCATCCACAGCCGCTGGCATGCGGTGATCGACCCAACGCTGGATGGTCGATCGATTTCATGTCTGATGCGCTATGGGATGGTCGACGGTTCCGCACGTTCAATATCATCGACGATTTCAGTCGGGAAGCCTTGGCCATCGATGTGGACCTGAATCTTCCGGCTGCCCGCGTCATCCGCACGTTGGAACGTATCGCAGCTTGGCGCGGCTATCCGAACAAGCTGCGTTTGGACAATGGCCCGGAATTTGTTGCATTGGCCTTGGCCGAGTGGGCTGAGCGCAAGGGTATCGCGTTGGATTTCATCGAGCCGGGGCGTCCGATGCAGAACGGTTTTATCGAACGCTTCAACGGCAGCTACCGGCGTGGCGTATTGGATATGCACATATTCCGCACGCTGAGCGAGGTCCGCGAACAGACCGAACAGTGGCTGGCCGACTACAACCAACAAATACCGCACGACAGCCTGGGCGGGCTAACGCCCGCCGAGTTCCGTGAGCAACATCAACCGCAGACCTCTAGCTTTATCTGGCATTGAATTGCGGGGAGTCGACAGCAGGTCGTGCAGGCGGCGATAGCCGAAGCGGCGACGCGCCTGCGCCAGTTCCACCAGTCTGGCCGACAGGGTTTGCGTCGCCGGCGTGGGTGTCGGCGCGTGGCGGAAAGCATCGCGGGAGATCCCCGCAAGGCGACAAGCCCGGCGCTCGCTGATCGACGTCAGCTCGCACATGCGCCGGATTGCCTCGCGCTTGCGTTGCGGGGCTAGCGTTTTACCCCGAACCCGACCTTCAGCGCCTCGATGTCCAGGTGCGCCTCGGCCAGCAACCGCTTGAGGCGGTTGTTCTCCTGCTCCAGCTCCTTCAGGCGCTTCGCGTCTTCGGCCTCCATGCCGCCGTACTTGGCCCGCCACTGGTAGAAGCTGGCCGGGCTGAAACCGTGCTGGCGGCACAGCTCAGCCACCGCCATCCCGGCATCCGCCTGCTTGATGAATCCGATGATCTGCTCGGTGGTGAAACGACTCTTCTTCATGTCCGTCCTCGTGGTTGACGGACTTTACAGCTTCACGTGGTACGGCTCAGCGGGGGCAGGTCAATGGATGAAAACATCTCGTTTGTACGCTGCTACCCCAAATCAGACTCTTGAACCTTCTGCGCAAAACTCAGATTTCAATCTCAGGCGTGTACTTTTCTGCCGTGGAATTCGAAGCCGACTCTTTCAACAGGCTCGGCCGATTTCTGCCGGTTAGGTTCGGCCAGCGGACTGGTCAAGTCGAATGCAAATGGGTGGTCAAGTCCATGCATTTACTCACAGTAAAGCGAAAAGTCCATCCCGCTATGCTGCTGTGAAAGCCCATTACTCGTGGGGCCGAATATCCTGAATCGGCAGTAGATCCATGACATCGCAAAACAGTGGTCGATGCTTCCAGTCATTTCTGTCGCCAATCACATAGAGGCGCCGCTTGGCGCGCGTCGCCGCCACGTTCAGCAGGTTTGGTTCCGAAACAGCCCAGTTGCGAGCGCCAGATCCTGCCGTGTTGCCCCCCAGTATGACTATGACGACCGATGCCTCTTTGCCCTGCATAGTGTGGATGGTGCCGGACACCATTTTGCCTGGGAGCATGCGCTTGAGGTTCTGCTGCACAGCCTTGAAAGGAGTGATGACCGAAATATCTTTCGCCTCTACGCCATCGCCATGTAGCCGCTTGAGCAGGTCTCGTAAGACTTGGCCTTCTGCAGGCACCCAATTTCCTTCGGATGTGCCACTGATATGTATCCACCCTGTCAGCAGACTGGCGCGGGTTTCTTTGTCGGCGCGCGGCGCGATCGTTCCATACACCATCGCTCCGTCGTAGGCGATACGGTTGGCGAGTGCATACATGGGCCTGTCGCAGCGGCGATGCACGACCAGTGGCAATCCTACCCAAGACTTGCCGCCGGCAGGCCCAGCCATGCGCCCCCAAGGGGTGGCTTCGTCGGCCAGTACCTGTGCAGATTTTTGGTTGGGAATCCAGTGCGCATCAACGCCGTAACGTGTACGCATGTGTTCTAGCACTGCATCGGAGACGGTGACTATGGGCTTGAGTTGCAGAGGGTCTCCAACCAGCAACGCACGCCTGGACCGCCATAGCGCACCGACTGCAGCTTGAGGTGCGGCCTGACCAGCCTCATCCACGAGTAACCAGCCAATTTCACTTGCGCCCAATGAGCCAAACGAACGAGCGAATGATGCAAAAGTGCTGCTTAACACTGGAACGACCATGAACAAAGAAGCCCATGCCGAACGGATTGCGGCGCGCGACATCCCTTGAAAGCGTGAGCCACCCAACATCCCGTTAATCATGAACAAATTAGAGCGCAGTCTTGAAGCTTCCAGCTCGAAGAACGTCCGGTGGAGCTTCAATGCCTGGATGAAAACCCGCGCCCGTGCCTTCCGCCAGCCTTCAATGCGCCAGGGCTCGGCCAGTTCAATGACATCCCCACGCCCGATAGCATTGTCTTTCAACCAAGCGAGCAGATGGTCAGCCTGATGAGTGGTTGCGAGTTCCAAGGCATCGCTCGTAAGCGTTTTGTCCTGCTGCTGCGATCCCTGAAGCACTCGACGCGCTTCAGCGATTTTTCCTTCCACCTGGGCCTTATCGCTATCAAGTTGTTGGGTGAGGCGCGTGATCCGCGCGAACTCAGCCTTAGCGATGTCATGCTGGCTTTCTAGCAGTTTCCGAGCGGTCCTCCAATCGCGTCGAGCATTTCCGAGACTGAATAAATTTGACCAGAAACCGGGCTTTTTTGGCAGCTTCTCAAGCGCGTCAATACACTTCTTGAGCGCCATGTTGGCGGGGCCACCTTCCTCGTTATCCAAGCGCGAGAGTTTATTTGCTACCTCAATCAGCGACTGTTCGAATGCTCGGAGTTTTTCGGAGTCTTCGGCAATCGTCTTCCTGATTTTGAGAATAGCCAAGATCAGCTCACGAATTCGACTGGCGTCATTGCATGCTTTGCGTTCTTCCGCCTTGACCGCCTCGTAATCAGAGACAGCTTGCTGCCACAACGCTTGACGTTGCTCTGGGGAGCGGTCCGCATTCGCTTCTACACTCACATTGAGCCAGCCCAAAAAACCCTTCGGGCCCTTGTCCTCCTCGGGTGGTGCATCTTCGTTCTGGTTCTCGCTATCGTCAGCGTGTTCCGTCTCAGCAGAGGGAGTCGAAAAGAGTGCCTCCACAATGTTGTCGACTTCCTCATCAGGCTCTACCTCAGTCTCGTCTTCTACCTCCGCAGCAGCCTTGTCTTCGCTGCCAAACGGGAGCTGACCATAGAAGTAACGATCGACGAACTTGTTGCGTCGTGCCTTGCTCCCCAATGCCCCAGAAATCAATCCCCACGCAGGTTTGCCCGAGACCAGCTCCCCCAGCTCGGCGAAGTACTCTGCTTCTGGCAACCAGCTTTCATCAATCCTGTCTCGCTGAGGCAGTTCGAGCGTGACATTTTCCACAGCACCGTTGTTGGATGAAGCGACCACGATTTCAAAGCCATAAAGTGCAGGATTTAGCTTGTAACTGTATTGCTGCTTACCACCGTCGTTGGCAGCTTCGCGTCCATCGCTCGCGAATGCATCTGATGCGCGACATAGCTTGGCAAGCGTATCGGCGCGGCTGGTAATAATCGCTGCGATCAGGTCGCGTAATAGCGTCGTCTTGCCCGTACCAGGTGGGCCGTTGACGCCAAGCAGCCCGTGACCATCGGCAAGAGTGGACTGGATTGTGTTGACTGCTAGCTGTTGGGAATGAACTAGACCCAAATGGTGTTCTGTAGGCCAACAGCTACTGGCATACGCATCCGGCATCAGTCGTCCCATCAATGGCAGCGACGCACGCTGATCGTCCATATGCAGGCGAGGCTTTGGATCGTGATGACGCAGGTACTGATCCAGTGGTTCGCTTTTCACCCCTCTGGAGATCGCATCGACGACATCTGCAAGATCGTCCAGCAAAAAGCTGTTCAGCGGATCGTCTTCCGACTCGGGTTTGTCGGGCTTGATTGGTTGTGAGCGAAAGCGAAAAAGATGGTGGTCCATCTCACCAAAAAAGTCCCCCAACCCCAGGAACTGGAGGGTCCAGTGAGTCAGTTCGCGCAAGCCTTCGCTTGATACCTCCCCCTCGAACTGACTGTTAGCGCGCTCCCTGAGGGTCTTTTGGTCGGTCTCGAACCCTCTAGTCCAATCTTTGCCGGTCAACACCCGCCCAAGAAACCACGCTTCGCTTGATAGAACGAAACTGTCATCGACCAGTCGCCCTCCCGCCGTAAATTTTGCCGCAAACACGGCTGACTCGCGAAACTTGGGTTCCTGGTAGCCCTGATCGGCGCCGTACATTGCATCGAGCTTCTCGGCAACGAGACGACTGTCGTAAAGATGAGCATAGAGCGTGTGGCTCCATATGCGCTTTTTGGGCAGCTTCTGCTTACTGACGATACTTTCCGGGGTCCACGGAAGCAGCGGGCGCTGAATTGGCGTGTCATGGATAAACGCTTCGTATCGATTACTGCGTTTTTTCAGCTTGGGTGCTGATTGCGGTTGCAACAACTCGACCGCGTGCCAGTACCGGATGATGCTTTCTTGATCCATCAAAATGATTTCCCCTGGAGCGTGTTATGAACTTTGCCCTTGTCACACTAACGTATACGGATGAAGCCTCGTAAGCCTCATCCAACCGACATTTCCGAAGAAGAATGGGCCTTTGCTGCGCCGTATTTGACACTAATGGATGCGCAGGCGCCACAGCGTAAGTAAGAGCTACGCGCGATGTTCAACGCACTGCGCTGGATCGCACGGGCCGGCGCACCATAGTGATTTCTTGCCAACGATTTCCGCCTTGGGAGGCGGTGTATCAGCAAACTCAAAGTTGGCTGCAGAGTTCACTTTCCTGCGGGCGAACATACAAAGGTTGCGGGTTCACTTCCCACTGGCCGATGCGTAGGAACCCATTCGCACAGAAAGGCAATGCGCGATCCACATCGCGAACAGGGGCGTGGTGGTATTCCCGCAAAGTCTCAGAAGCATGTTTCTGAGTCAGCAGGCTTGCCCGTCAAGGTCTATAGCCCCACTTCGCGATGATGGCTTCCAAGATGGCTTGATTCGGTGCAGTCGCGCCTGGACATGTCGTCAGATATACCCGGCGTGCCGCCGCCGTGGCCGGCGGGTTGAAGGCCGGGCTCCATACCTGGATGGCGTGGAAGGTTGCGATCGGCGCTGCACATTCAGGAGACGGAGTGCCGAAGCCGGACATGCTGGACATGCAAAGAAAGACCGAGCAAGGATCAGGCGCCTGGGCGCGAGCTGGGGCGCTCAGGCCAAGGCCTAAAGCCGCAGCCAGTGCGAAAGTGGCGGCAGTGGTGCGTGGCTTCATGACAAGTACCTCCCTGGTAGTGGTTGAAATGACGTGCTCGCTTAGATGTGGTGATGATGGCACGCTTTGACTTTGGCTGGGACGCCGTGCCTGGCGGCAGCGCTCTTTCCCAGCGTGACAGGGTGCCGTCCTCGTCACCGAAGAACACTGCTCATCGCGTGACCAAGCCGAATTGCATTCCAGGGCTCCCGCCAACTCCACGCTCCCCGCCACGGCCTCTGTCCATCTGATCAAGCCGAGGGGGCAAGGACGTCCATGTTTGTGCAGCAGGCTCTCTACATACCTGCCGCGCATCTGTGGCGTACCCGTTTCACTGGGCTGTAGGGGCATGTACCGGTCTTGGTCACCCACACCGTTACGGCTCCCGCTCAGGTATGCTCTGGCGTCGTCAAAACTCAAGGTATTCCCATGGAAGGGCTGAAAAGTGTGACGCAGGGCCTGTTAACCGCTACGGCCTACTGCTTGGCGTTTCAACTGTCTTGGCACTGCTCACTGGATCAGTGGTACCTGCCAGCTGGCCTTCGGATCGCAGCGTTGCTGCTCGCCCCTTCTCGCTTGCTACCTTGGATACTGATGGGCGATGTCGCGGCGTTGCTCATGATTCGGGTTCCCGCGATCAGCAGTGTCGGTGTCAATCCTACCTGGGCCTACGCAAGCCCCTGGATCCTAGTCCCGGCCATTGCTCTGGTCCCTATTGCTATTCGGGCAAGGTATGGGGCAGTACATCGCGCAGGAGCGTCACTGATTCCGATGCTTCTGGTCACGGCAGTCTGGGGCGCGCTCTGCACTCTGGGGACCAACATCATGCTCGACGGACCTTCGTCGGCAATAAGCGGCGTCAAGTTCGCCCGTTTCGCTGTAGGTGACTACCTCGGAATGTTGATGGTGGTCCTGCCGGTGCTTCTATGGATGCGCCGCCACGACGAAGAGACGCCCAGCCGCCTGACGCCTCATTGCGCACTGGCGGTTCTGGCGACTGCATTGATCTTTGCATTAGCAACACTGCCGCAAAGCAATGTTGCACGGTTGGGCTTAATGTCGTTGCTGATCGTTCCTGCCGTTCTACTCACCTGGCTGCATGGCTGGCGGGGCGCGGCCATCGGCGTTGTGCTGGCGAATACCGCTCTGGCATTTTCACTGCGAAATACGGGTGTGCTGGGAGCCTATGACTCAATAGGCTTTGTTGTGCAGGTGATGCTCGCAACAACGGCTACGGGACTATTCGTGCTGGGCGCGCGTATCTCCAGCACCCTTGCCGAAGTGCGCCTGCGTCTGCGAGGCGAGCAACAGGCATTGGATACGGCAAAACTGAGCTACCTATGGGCTGAGCGGGAATTGCGCGAGCACGTGATCGAGTACGTCGACATCGAGGTACAGATGAACCGACTACGCCGCGACATCGAAAGTCATCTCAAGTCACGCGGACAACATGAAGCCGCCATGCGGATGATTCGTACGGGCTCTATCCAATCGAAGATGCTGCACGAGTACATCAATGCTTTGTACCCGCTGGAGATCGAGACGCATGGGCTCTATCACGTTTTCCGTTCGCCAGGCTTCGCCAGTTCCAGTCACACAGAAATCCACCCAGTCATGCTTCGCGGCAATCCCATGCAACTGTCTGTTGGGCTGCAGCTTGCCGTCTACAGATGCACCCAGCAGGCGATTGCCTGTCTGCCTCCAGCAAGGCGTCATACCATCAAGGCCAGGGTCGGAAAACTGCGCGGGCTCCAGGGCATTGCTGTATCTATTTACGGGGATAAGCCAGAGAGCAAGCCTGCCAGTCGGACCACTCTTGAGAACACAGCAAGCAGGGTGCGCCCGTATGGTGGCACCTGCCGGCGCCACCATACGGGCAAGATCAGCTTCTTTGTTTCCGAACCAACAGGGACACGATCAATTTTTAGGTACGATGAGCCAGCTGTTACCACGCGGGAGTGTCTGTAGCAGCACCGTCATACCATCTCCTTCATATACGACTGTACCGCTCGGGCGTGAACCCGCCGCCAGGATCGTGGTGCGGTCTGCATCGATACCAACCGGCATGACCCAACGGGTACCGTCGATCCACCCGATTGCAGTTCGGACATCGCCACTAGGGCCATTGACTTGCAGATAGCGGATTCCGTCTCGCTCGAACGTATACACGTGCAAGGTGCTGACAGCCGAGAGATCAGTAGCAGAGGGACGACTGGCCCCCAGCCCTGTTGTCGCAGCAGCAGGGCTATGACCGACATCCGGACAGCATGCCGCCGCACTGTATGACAGTGCCAGTCCTAGCAGTCCCACAGCCACTTTTGCCGTACGTTGGAAGTTACGCATCACATGTCCTTTCCCCTCGAAGAGGGAGTGCTCGCCTGCGGTCCAGGCAGCTGCGACGGTACGCGATCCAGAGCTTTCCTCGGTTGACAAATATCGTGCGGACTCGACCGGGCACGCCATTGCAGAGGGTGAGGAATTGCCGTTCCCTGATGTCAGATTTTTCCTACCCAGGCAACCTTGTCCCTTGAGGTGGCGGCCGCTAGACGATGAGAGGACGGTCTGGAGGGGGAGCAGGTAGTGGCAATCTGCCTTGACCTATGCCAGAGTTCGACCCAACCTGCCTCAATAGCACATAAGGATAATGGCCCTAGCAGGCGCTCATCTCCGCACCCCCGGCGGCGTCTTTCTCGTCGCTGTGCCTGTGTCTGAACAAAAATTCTCTCGCTTCATGATTGCGTTACGCGCTTGACTCCCCACCACCTGCCTGGGCTGCCTATCGCCTTCCGGGCTGTGCCCTCTATATCCCTCGTTTTGCTATCCCCGCCATCCATCTGCACCAACAAGACCGACGAGTCCCGCCATGAATGACCGCTCACGCCGCTCACGCCTTTCATTTTCACGCCTCGCCGCAGGCTTGTTGCTTGCGGCCGGTCTTAGTGTTGGGCCCGCGAATGCAGTGGGAGTGATTGTCAATGACCCAACATCGATGGCGAAGGCCTTACAGGAGTACGCAGAGCAGGCTAAGCGATGGACCGAGACGCTCAAGCAGTATCAGCAGCAGCTGGATCACTATCAGCAGCAGCTCATCAAGCTTCAGCGGCTGAACCTAGGGACGTCCACCATGGCTGACAACTTTGCCGAACGTCCAGAAGACTATGGCCTGGAAGACGACTGTCCGGGTGCCCCAAAGACTGGCCTCGCAGGGGTGCTCCAGCAATTCAAGTCTCTCGCCCCCAACATGAAAGGAAATATGGTGGAGGAGCAAATGAAGGTCTGCACACGCATGGTGCTGGCAAAAAATGCCAAGTACAACGAGTCGGTACGCATGCTCAAGCGCCTCATAGAACGCAACAACCAGTTTAAAGCGATTGAGGCGCAGCGCGACCGAGGTGGCACCAGCCAAGGGGCACTTGCTGCCAACGATAACGAAGTTCAGCGTTTCGTAGCACAAAACGCCATGGACCTGGACTACTGGCAGGCCCAGATGACGGCATATGACAGCTATATCGTCGGGCTCAAGGAAGATCAGTCGCGATTGGCCAGAAAAGCTTTGGATGGCGACCAAAATAGCTGGCTCAAACCGCTGGGACAGCTCGTGCAGGCCGCAACGCTGAAAGCCGCGTTATCCAATTGATCGCTACACCACGACAGACAGGCAGAAGGTAATGGACGCAATTCTCCACGGAGCGATGAACTGGTTGCAGCCTTTGGCGGATATCGGCCTCGGTGAGTTCGTTTTCTTCAAACTGGTCAACGACTACTTCAGCAACGAGATTCAAGAGTTCGGCATGGAGTTGATGAGCCGCGCTATGAGGTGGGTCAGTACGATCGCTTTGACAGTGACCACTCTGTGGGTACTGATTCTGGGCTATCGCATCGCAACCGGGCAGTCGCGTGAAAGTGCAATGGCGACCATGATCAAAGCCGGCAAGGTCGCGATCATCATCAGCCTTGCTTCAGCTGTCGGGGTTAACGGGGCAATGCTGCACCAGACCATGACCCAAAACCTGGACAAAGAGATCCATGGTCTTTTTACGGGTGATGAAGACAGCACCGCCTCCGATGCTATTGACGAAAATCTTGCCTACACGCAGGTGGCGCTGACCGCGCTGGATGCGGTGCGCGTCGACCCAACCGATCCGGAGGCGATAGAGAAGAAAGGCCGCGCTGTATTGATGGCGGGCTTCGGCACCGCCAGTCCGCCTATGGCAGCTGGAGCGATGCTGCTGTTGTTCAAGTTCACTATGGCGTTCCTGATCGGGATCGGGCCAATCTTCATCCTGGCACTGATCTTCGACCAGACCAAAGACCTGTTCAAGAAGTGGCTGTTCTACGTGATCGGCACGCTGTTCTCGATGGCAATGCTATCGGTAGTCACGGCGATGGTACTGAAATTCACAGCAAAAGTGGCCGCAGCTTACTGGGCTGCGCAACTCATCACATTGGGCAATGCGGAAGGACTGTCTAGCCAAGCCCTGCAGCAGGGCGGCATCGGACTGATCATGACCATGCTGATAATCAGCGTGCCAACTTTGGCCGCTGCGATTTGGCAGGGTAATATGAGCACCTTCTTGACGTATACAGCATTTGGTGGAGGCAGTGCAGCTAGTCCAGGGCCACAGGGTCAGCCAGCTGGATCGTATCCTGCACCTGCAAAAAATTCTGATACCTCGCGCAGTTCCGAAAGTCTTGCTGGACTGAGCAATCCTGGGGTGTCATCTGGATACTCCCCCCCGGTGGTACAGCAGCCCTCGGGTTATCGAGGCATAGCGGGTCAAGACAGCAATGACCGCCTTTCTTCTTGACATGCAAATCTGTGGTCACCGATAGTCTCTTGCAAACTCAAATAGGACCGTAGGTGAGATCGCGAGGTATGTCCATAATGAAGCTAAGACTTGCCAATTTCTTATTTTTAATTACGGCAATCGCAGCCGTAGACAATGCATTGGCGGAGGGCAACTGCCCTCCAGGGCAATATCCCATTGGTGGCCAAGGGGTTGCTGCATGCGCGCCCATCCCACAAGGTCAGTCTGAGCAACCCGATTCGCGCCCACGTGGTAAATGGATAAAAACGTGGGGGGCAGTAGCGATTGGCACGTTCAACAACACTCCCTACTATGGTGTGCCAACGGGCAGACTAACCAAGTCTGAGGCTAAGGCCGACGCATTAGCGCTTTGCGCTAAAAAGGGGCCAACTAACTGCAAATTAACTTTAACTTACTTCAATCAATGCGCAGCTATCGCAGAGCCTCAAACGCCTTCTGGAGAAATTAATTTAAACGGAAACGTAATGTCTGTCGGGAAGGCTTCTGTTGAGGAAGCGGAAAGTTATGCAAACGAAGAATGCCGCAGGGATAATAATGGCGCTCAATGCAAGGTCATATACAAAGAATGCTCAGAGCCTATTTTTAAACCACTTTAGTGGCAATTATTTACTTCCGCCCATTTCCAACATAAATCACAGAAAAAACTACCCGACTGAGAGATTAATGTCATGAACAAACGTGGATTGTTTGCTGCTCTCCTAGTGTATGCCGTCGCTCTAGAGTCTACCGGCCCAGAATGGCGGATACTGTGAGTTCATAACCTGTTGCAACAACGATCCGTTTACTTTCTGCACGCTCTGCGTCCCACCGACTGTTGGTTGCCAGTAGCCCCTGCGACGGAAGCTTACGTAGTGACTTATCCAATGTGTTACCACCCTCTCTCGGCCCAGATGTTTGCTCGCATCTGCCCCATTGCTTACCGCCAAGGCATGCCGCAGAGCCCGTCAGTCGGCAACTCGCAGTAGTTGAATCCAAAGCCGCAGGAACAGTGTGATGAATAGGGTACTTGCCCCTTACGAAGTACGTTGGTACCGGTCAGTTAGAGGGTTTCGTCATATGTTGACGATTCTCTTATTGACGACCTTGCTCACCGCTAGTCTAGTTGTCCTAGGCTATCGCACGTCATTTGTCGCTTTATTAGAAATCGCGAAATATGTAGCCATCATCGGTGCTGTTTTGCATTTCGTCGTGGTGTCGATGCTGGTGGGACTCATAGCGCACGCACTTACTGTCTGGAAGAAGCTGCGAGTAGAAGAAAAAAAAACCTATGAATTAAAACAGCTGCGTCAGGGCATCGTCAGTGCAGCCGGGGTGACGGCGTTGATGTTTCTTCTGGCAGTGGGAGCAGCGTGCGTCCCCGCAGTGATGAAGATAATCAGGGAAATCCCAGAGTTCGGGATGGTATTCGCTCTTATGATCATTGCCTTGCTGATACATGGCATCAACATCAACCGTGCCTGTCGGCGACTTACCGACTCAGTGACGGCCGCAAAGCATGCTGCCCATCGCACGATGGCGGCATGAACGGATATCTGAGAGTCAAGATTGTTGGCTGGTTTTTCCTGGTTCTCCTGGCAGGATGCAATCCTATGAATGCTGCTTCTGAAAGGCATGGCAGCGGCGAGACCACTGCCGACGGCGACCCGATCTACGAGAAGAACCCGCATCCGACACAGGCGTACCGGATCACGATGACCATCGAGGATGCGCCGGGGCCGTTTGAGTGGATATCAGGAACTGCGTTCTATGAAATGACCAACCACAAGCAATGCACGCCAATCGAGCCTATTGCAGGTGTCTGGAGCAAATCTAAAGAAGATGGAATACCCATCCATTTTAAGAAGATAAACGAATCTACATATGTGGCGACGATCTACGCAGATGGAATGGTGGATTCGGACTACTACGGCAAGGGCGTCTGCCGATGGGAGCTAACTAGTGTAGATGTTTCGTTAAGAGCTACCGGCAAGCATGAAGAAACACGATTTCAGCCAGGGATTTATAAAGATAAATTGCTTAGTGGCGAGCCGGGGGTGACATATTTCTGGTCTGGTGGATATCCGAAAGATGAAATGGATAACTATCCCGACTCTGGCCATTCGGACCCCACTCAGTTCAAAGAAAGTTTGCGCAACCAGTTGTTCAAAGTGACCCTGCTTTCCACCAAGGAAACGCCATGACTCTGACTGCGCAACAATATGCTGCTTTGGCGAGCGATGTTTATGAAGAGCCACGCGAAACTGGTGAAAATAGTCGAACGGTAGATATCGGTGGTGCTCCATACAAGCGGCTGGAATACGTTGATAGGCCTTCTGGCTATCAGGGCATGATCTACAGGAGGGTCGACACAGGCGAACTTGTTGTCGCACATCGCGGCACCGAGTTTGAGCGGCAACTCCAGCAGGATGGTGTGTCCGCGGATGGCGGGATGGTTTGACCTGCCCCCGCTGAGCCGTACCACGTGAAGCTGTAAAGTCCGTCAACCACGAGGACGGACATGAAGAAGAGTCGTTTCAGCACCGAGCAGATCATCGGATTCATCAAGCAGGCGGATGCCGGGATGGCGGTGGCTGAGCTGTGCCGCCAGCACGGTTTCAGCCCGGCCAGCTTCTACCAGTGGCGGGCCAAGTACGGCGGCATGGAGGCCGAAGACGCGAAGCGCCTGAAGGAGCTGGAGCAGGAGAACAACCGCCTGAAGCGGTTGCTGGCCGAGGCGCACCTGGACATCGAGGCGCTGAAGGTCGGGTTCGGGGTAAAACGCTAGCCCCGCAACGCAAGCGCGAGGCAATCCGGCGCATGTGCGAGCTGACGTCGATCAGCGAGCGCCGGGCTTGTCGCCTTGCGGGGATCTCCCGCGATGCTTTCCGCCACGCGCCGACACCCACGCCGGCGACGCAAACCCTGTCGGCCAGACTGGTGGAACTGGCGCAGGCGCGTCGCCGCTTCGGCTATCGCCGCCTGCACGACCTGCTGCGCCCGGAGTTTCCGCAGGTGAACCATAAGAAGATCTACCGTCTGTACCGCGAGGCGAAGCTGAGCGTGCGCCGGCGCAAGAAGGCCAAGTTCCCGGCGGCACAGCGGCAGCCGTTACGGCCAGCGCGGCATCCCAACGAGGTAATCAGCATGGACTTCGTCTTTGATCAGTTGGCCAGTGGCCGCCGCATCAAATGCCTGACCGTCGCCGACGACTTCACCCATGAATGCGTGGACATCGCGGTGGACCATGGTATCAGCGGGGCTTACGTGGTGCGTGTGCTGGAGCAGATCGCCTGCTTCCGCGGCTATCCCCGCGCGGTGCGCACGGACAACGGCCCGGAGTTCACCAGCCGCGCTGTCGACTCCCCGCAATTCAATGCCAGATAAAGCTAGAGGTCTGCGGTTGATGTTGCTCACGGAACTCGGCGGGCGTTAGCCCGCCCAGGCTGTCGTGCGGTATTTGTTGGTTGTAGTCGGCCAGCCACTGTTCGGTCTGTTCGCGGACCTCGCTCAGCGTGCGGAATATGTGCATATCCAATACGCCACGCCGGTAGCTGCCGTTGAAGCGTTCGATAAAACCGTTCTGCATCGGACGCCCCGGCTCGATGAAATCCAACGCGATACCCTTGCGCTCAGCCCACTCGGCCAAGGCCAATGCAACAAATTCCGGGCCATTGTCCAAACGCAGCTTGTTCGGATAGCCGCGCCAAGCTGCGATACGTTCCAACGTGCGGATGACGCGGGCAGCCGGAAGATTCAGGTCCACATCGATGGCCAAGGCTTCCCGACTGAAATCGTCGATGATATTGAACGTGCGGAACCGTCGACCATCCCATAGCGCATCAGACATGAAATCGATCGACCATCCAGCGTTGGGTCGATCACCGCATGCCAGCGGCTGTGGATGACGCGTCGGTACCCGGCGCTTGCTGCGGCGACGTTGATTGAGTTTCATCAGGCAGTACACGCGCCAGACCCTCTTGTGATTCCACAGATGTCCGCGACGACGGATGATCTGAAAAAGCTTTCCAAATCCGCGCTCGGGAAAACGCTCGGCCAACTCGGACAACAGCGCAATAACCTCCTCATCCCGATCGGGACGGCGCCGATAACGTGCTGTCGAGCGAGCCACGCCAACCACCGCACAAGCCCGGCGCTCGCTCCAGCCATGCTGCTCGATGAGCCAGGCAAGAAGCGGGCGCTTATGCGCCGGGTCTACAGCTTTTTTGCGATGACATCCTTCAATGCATGGTTTTCCATCGCGAGCTCGGCGTACATGCGTTTGAGCTTGTTGTGCTCAGTCTCCAGGTCGCGGAGGCGTTGCACGTCAGCGGCCTCCATGCCGCCGTACTTGGACTTCCAGACGTAGTACGTCGCATCGGAAATGCCCAGCTCGCGACAGACATCCTTGACCTGGCGACCGCCCTCGACCTGCTTCAGCGTGGCGACGATCTGGCTCTCGGTGAACTTGCTCTTGCGCATTGGTGGTCTCCTTGGTGGCTAGTGTGCCGGAGACCTCTAGTTAGTCGCCCCTGAAAAACCCCCAATCACCCAACGCCCGCAAGGCCTTGATGTCTGCAGTGGCGTGCCAGAACTACCAGTTTTCGCTACGCTGAAGGCTGGTTTCTGGCAATTTCCACTCATGCATACACGCCGTCCTGCTGCCGAGCACATGCCTGCCGAGGAGTTGTTTCGTTCGCGCCTGGAGAACCAGATCGATCTGCGGCATCCGCTGGCGCAGCTGAGCCAACGGATGCCGTGGACGGCGTTGGAGCAAGCACTTTCATCGCGCTTGCCGGCCACCCAGGCTGGTGGCGGTCGGCCGGCATTGCCGGTGCGGCTGATCGCCGGTTTGCTCTACCTCAAACACGCCTACGACCTGTCCGATGAGGCGGTGTGCGAGCGTTGGCTGGAAAATCCGTATTGGCAGTTTTTCACTGGCGAGGTCGTGTTCCAGACGCGCTTGCCGTGCGATGCCAGCTCGCTGACGCGCTGGCGTCAGCGGCTTGACGAAGCGGGGATGGAAGAGTTGCTGGCACACACCATCAACGCTGCACATGCCATGCAGGCGGTGGACGCACGCGAGTTGTCGCGGGTGATCGTGGACACCACGGTGCAGGAAAAGGCGATTGCCTATCCGACCGATAGTCGGTTGCTGGAGGTGGCACGCAAGAAACTGGTGCTGCTGGCCAAGCGTTACGGCATCGGGTTGCGGCAGAGCTACGCACGGCAAGGTCCGGCCCTGAGCCGCAAGGCGGGCCGCTATGCGCATGCACGCCAGTTCAAGCGCATGCAGCGCGTGCTGCGACGTCAACGCACGGTCTTGGGGCGGGTGTTGCGCGATATCGCGCGCAAGCTGGACCAGGTGGAACCCGGCGTGCGCGAGCGCATCGCGGTCTGGCTGGAACGTGCGCAACGGCTGTACACGCAGCGTCCGAAGGACAAACAAAAACTGTACGCATTGCATGCCCCGGAAGTGGAATGCATCGGTAAGGGCAAGGCGCGTCAAGCGTACGAATTCGGCGTCAAGGTCGGCATTGCGGTCACCGCCTGCAAGGGATTGGTCGTGGGTGCGCGTAGCTTCCCGGGCAACCCGTACGACGGCGACACCTTGGCCGAGCAGCTGGAGCAGACACGCGGGTTGCTGCAGGATCTGAGCGTAGAACCGACGGTGGCGATCGTGGACCTGGGCTATCGCGGGCGCGAGGTCGATGGCGTGCAGGTGCTCCATCGTGGCAAGGCCAAGACGCTGACGCGACGGCAATGGCGCTGGATCAAACGACGGCAGGCGGTGGAACCGGTGATCGGACATCTGAAAGACGACTGCAGGTTGCGTCGCTGCAGGCTGAAAGGTGCACAAGGCGATGCGCTGCACGTACTCGGCTGCGCCGCCGGCTACAACCTGCGCTGGCTGCTGCGCTGGATCGCGTTTTTGCGTGCCTGGATGCGGGCGATGGGATGGCCATCCTTTAGCGCCGTGCCGCTGTCGCCGATGACACTTGGTGCTTGAAGGGGGTTTTTCAGGGGCGACTAGTTATGGCTGGATCAATTTACGGGAGGCTGACAGCGCCTTCATCACTTGGGCACAGCAGCGTGGCATCGAACACATCCTGATCGAACCCGGCAAACCCATGCAGAACGGCTACATCGAGAGCTTCAACGGCAAGTTCCGCGACGAATGTCTCAACGAACACTGGTTCACGTCGCTGATCCAGGCTCGCGAGGTCATCGCCGATTGGCGGCGTGACTTCAACGAGGTACGTCCGCACAGCAGCTGTGGTCGCATCCCGCCAGCGCAGTTTGCCTCCAACCACCGAGCACAAACCGGCAACAACGCAGTACCCTTCAACCCCGGGCTTTATCAGTAATCACTGGTATGGCCGGTGGGGGCAGGTCAGCTGGAGCATGCTGTGCTCTTGAAGAACGTTGAACACAGCCGAATTACTCGCTGGGATGCCGTCTATGCCTTGCGATAACAGGTGGGCACGCAACTTGTCCGAAACAGTCTTGCTCACCAGCCATAGCGCATCCTCCGTGAGCCAGCCATCTGATGCCTCTGGCTGGTTCAGCTTCAGCTGCTCTTTTAGCAGGTAGCGCAGCCCCTCAAGCAGCTTGCGTTGCAATGCGTGCTTTGGTGCGGCCATCACCTTCGCCGGATCTCCACCAAGCTCCTGCGCAACCGAGGCGCGATCGGCCTGGACCACCAATTCGCCAAGCATGTCAGCATGCTCATATTGGCCAGACAGCACGTAAAGCAACTGGGACCATAGGGCTGGATAGCCGCTGAGCCAGTCAAGCGCGGCGCTATCGAGTATCCGGCTGTAGAGCAATCCAGTCGCTGCCCCATGCAAGCGATATTCGCGACCCTCACGATGGCGAAAACGATACGGCTGACTCAGTGGTCCATGCCAGGGGTGCCAGATCCTCCCCCCCTGCAGCTCTACATGCAGATCGACAGCGATCTTGCCGATATCGTGTAGAAGCGCGGCATACGCAACAGCTGCAGTCCAAGCTTCCGCTTGCGCCGCTTGGTCCTCAGGCGAAGCTCCTGCGGGAAGCAGGTGCGACTGTCGCAACTTCAACGCGAACGCGACGATTTCAAGGCCATGATCCAGCATGCCTCCCAAGTACGCGTGGTGATGGCTTTCAGACGCTGGGAATTGCTGCACAAGATCCGCATAGCGCTCAAGCGGGACTCGATAGAGCGTGTGGAACTGCTTGCGGGATAGAGAGGTACGCTGCCAGATATGTTCCAGAAGCTTCTGGCGTCGAGGTGTGGCCAGTAGTTCCGCTGCCGGCTTGGGCTGCAACAGCCCTTTGCTAAGCGCCGTCTCGGTCACTGCCGCAACAGGTGGCAGGACGGCGGACTTTCGTTGAAACAATCTGAGCATGCCTACTCCCAGTGATGATGCAGGGCAGGGATGGCCTTTTTCCTTTTCCAGGTAGCCCCATTTCCCTTGGGCACCATTCCCTTAGCACCGCCCTTGTACCCTTCTGCCTTTGGGTTACACCATTTCCGCCAATCACTAGCGAGCATCAATCGGATGTGGGCGCTCCCCTTTTGCGCCTTTACCCGACCTATCGGCTCAAGCACGCTGGCCGCAACCAGACCTCCTATGACTGAAAGCAGCTAAAGCCATGCTGGCATCAACGCTGCCGAGGCCTGGTCAGCATTGTTTCAATGAGTTAAAAATAACCCATAATGGATAGGCACGGATCAATGCATTGGACTGCAGCGGGCCGATGGCCACGGGCGATACCACGATGCAGATTTGCCACACATCGAGGCCTGGAGCATCAGCAGCAATGCCCCGATGCGCTTGGAGGAAAGGAGCAAGGACATGATGGTTCAGCATGAGGACGAACTACGCACCCCACCAAAGGCGAGCACCCTGCTGCGAGTGCTGAGCGCTCTTCCGTTCGGCATCGCGTGGGCCAGCTTTCCTGATGGAAAAATTCAGTACTGCAATGCGGAGTTCGTTCGTCTATTCGGCCACGACGCCAGCCACTTCCGTACAGTCGATCAATTCGTGGACAGCCTCTATCTTCATGAACGGCAGCGCGAGATGGTACGCAAGCGCTGGCTAGACATCGAACTGCATCACTCGGCACATCCTGTTGCGACCGGTGATATGGAGATTGATGTCGTGACCAGCGGAGGGTCAATCCGCACGGTGTTGCACTCGGGCTTGATACTTCACGACGAGAAGCTGGCGGTAGCGATCTTCAAAGATTTTTCTGGTGTGCAGTCCAATCGGCGGCAGCTTTTGGAGCTGATCTATCGAGACGATCTGACTGGTGTTTCCAATCGGCGTGGCCTTCGCGAGCGTTGGCATGCGGAGGTCTCCGAAGATCCGCAGCGTCGTCTTGCATTCCTCATGCTGGATCTTGATGACTTCAAACCCATCAACGATTCCTATGGGCACGCGGTAGGTGACACCGTGCTTCAGATCATCGCAGAGCGACTGAAAGGGGCTGTGCGAGAGACAGACTTGGTATGCCGCCTCGGTGGCGATGAGTTCGGTATCTTGCTTGTTGCACCAAGTGACCTGTCTCATATCGAAATGGTCTGCAGCCGCATACTGGAGTCGGTGAATACGCCGCTTCTGGTGGACAACCTAAAACTTAGCATCGGCGTCAGCATTGGCGCCTGCCTCTATCCAGATCAAGCTGCAGATAAGCACGAACTACTGCGGCGCGCTGACCGGGCCCTGTATCAAATCAAAAGGACCGGGGGAAAAGGCTCCTGGCGCTGGTTCCAAGGAGAGCATCCGGTCGAAGGTATGGCTATTTCTTGAGAGAAATACAGTCGTCATACGTAGCGGTTAACGCAGTATCTACGCACAAGTTCTGAGTCAAATTTTGAGAGCAACTGGCGAACCAAAGGCTAAGGGGGCCGACATGAACCTTCCGAATGACAGCAGCTTAATTTCCGTGCCCGCAAGTAAGTCTTGCGAGCTCATCATACGGGGTGTGGCAGAATTTAAGGGGTTGAAAGATCAACGCATCTTTCTTGACTCACTGATGTTTCAGTGCGCTCTGTTGACCCGCATGACTGGCGGAGACAAGGAATATCACGCGTTTCTGGATCGTCTGCGAGACATGAGTTTCGAAGAGCTAGAGCACATTACCCATCCTCGCACGAAGCAGTCGCCTTCAGAGCACGAGGATGACATGTCCTTGCCAGCCTGATCGACTGTCTGCGATCAAGCCCCCACATTGATCATTCTGGGGCATCGCGACATGTACCCGTGTCGCGATGCCGGACAAGTACAATGCCTAGCCTCCAGAAGCCTTTACCCGCTGCGGCCATGCTGATCTGGCGTGGTCTTTCAGCCGGACTAACCTCAGGTCCTGGATGTAGCGAGCGCAGCATCCAGGGCATCGGCCTGGGCCGCGAAATCACTAGGCCGACGCTGCTTGAACGTCCTTAGGTTGGTGAGCTTCCAACGTAATGCTGGCAACTGTTCGACGTACGTACACTGCAGCAATGACCACTCTGGCTCTCCCCTCGCCAGTCCACTCAGGAAACCTCGGTGTGCCTCAGACAGGCGTACGGGCAACTCTTGCCTTAGCCGAGCGCGAGTCTCCAGCAGCACATCCAGCGGGCAAGGTGTTTCCGTCATGCCCTGAAAGGCGCGCTCGTACTCCCCGGCGATGTCTTTGTCATTGCCGAACAGTACTTCGTGCGTAGGGCGGTTGTGGCCAGCCAGATAGACCACGAAGCATTCGATCATTTCATCGGTGATCCCGCCCGTTTCATACATCTGCCACGCGTCGAACAGATCACGCGGATGCTGACGATCCATTGCGGCTACCAACTTCCCTGCATAAAGCTCATCCGGGGCTAGGGTGGGGACGTCGAACTCGACTCCGAAACGATCGCGCGTCCTGGCACTCAATGGCAGTCGGGTGATCGGAAGGACGGATCCGCGAAACACCACGTTGACCTCAACCTTTACCTGAGTGCTGTCATTCTCAGCAATCAGCTTCGTGTCGCCCAAATCTTTGCTGTGTATCAGTCGTGTTTTCACACCCATGGGCGCAACACGCTCTGCGATCGCAGCCAGCTCTTGGTTGATTGCTTGAAGTGCTTGATCACGGGGAACTTGCCAGGGCAGGTACACCACATCGATGTCGACGGAAAGGCGCGGCATATCCTGTACAAAGAGGTTGATGGCGGTGCCGCCCTTCATGGCGAAGATGTCATTGGCGAATACAGCAGGAGCAATGTCCAACAGAAGCCGAACAGTGTCAGCGTAGTGCTTATCCATGGGGGTTTAGGCTCAGCAAGGTGCCATCGTCCAGCCGGCTCATCCAGCGCCTGCTACTTCCGGTTCTGACCTGGTTGTGCTCAAGCAATAGGTCGACGTCGACGACACCTGACTCTCGTGCCCATGTCAGAAACAATCGCACGGCTTTTACACTGGTACAGCAGGAAAGCAGCTGTCCAAGCAGATCCTTACGCGGTGATCGAAGGCCATCAAAAATGTTGCGGCACTCCTCAAGGCTTTGCCTCGTGCCGGCGTCATAGAGCAGCTCCAGAACGGCTCGTTCTGGCACAGCTACCTGCAGGCCCTCGGGCTGTCCTGGGGGAGTGTGCAGGGTCTTTCCGGCGAGAGTATCGTCTGGCCAGTCGAAGAGCTTGGCCCCGACATAACGCGCCGGAAAACGCTCGGTGAACCAGGTAGGTATGACGAAACGGGCATCGCCCCAAAGAACGAGGATGTCCCACGATGCCAGGTTGTGGCGGACCCCCTGAAGCGCCAACGCGCTTTTCCCTCCGACGTGCAGACCAGCCACTTGGCCTTGAAGGAAGCGCAGCGCGCCATTGACATCAAAGTCGTCGTTCGGGAATGCGTAGACGCCATGGGCGAGGCGTACGAGCCAGCCTCCCTCCACATAGCGGGCAGCCAGCTGTGGTGACACGCCAAACAATTCGAGCGTAGCTAGACCGAACGGCGCACCACGTGGGAGCTCAGCCTGAAGGCGTTTGATTAGTTGATGTCGTATAGTTCTACTCATATGTTAAATGTAAAACACAATCTAATCACCTGTCATCCCAATGCACACTTATCTGGAAAAAATAGCCTCATAGTTGAATTTCATGTGTAGATCTAATCATACTCGGCTGGTATGCATTGCCTAACCAGCTGAATAATGTGTCGGCCGAAGCTCATTGTTGGCCCCCATGCCCGGGGAAAAGGCAAACTGGACCGTACACATATCCCCCAAGATAGGTGACAGCTATGAAGACGAACCCTCAAAGCAGCAATCCGGAGAAGCTAGGTCGCTGGCTTGGCAACGCCTGGCGTTCCTATGCCATGGGCGAGCGGCGGTTGTTTGATCAGTTGGTATGCAAGGGTATGAGTCCAGCGGTCCTCAAGATCCTGTTCTGGACAGTAAAGCTAACCGTAATCGCTCTGCTGCTCTACTTCGTATTCTGGGTCGCCCTTCTACTGGTGGTATTGGTGGGCGCTGCGCGGTTGGCGAGTAACGCTGACTTAGGCGAGATTCCTGAGCCCGAATGGAAGAATGGACCGGCAGGTTTTGGGCTTTACACCTACGACGGCTTCCGTATAGACCCTCATGTCTCTGACGAGGATTGAGAGGATCTGGCTCACTTTTTCGAAATTGCGCCCAACACCGTACTGGCACCCTTCCCACCCGCTGCTTTGGCATCGCCAGTTGCACCGGCGAGTCCCTGGAGCACATTCCCTGCGCGAACGCCCGCCCAGCTCAGTGCCATGATCCAGAAGGTGGGGAGCACGATAAACATCGTCCCCATCACGAACATCAGCAGCAGATCGCCAAACGCATTGTTCAGGCCTGCAAGCGGGTCGAAGTTTGCATGCGGACGGTTGTAGCCAAAGCCCCACCCGTAAAGCGCGTCCAGAATAGTGCTGTCGATCCAACGGGCGAGCTGGAACCAGAAATCTACAAAGAACAATGCGAACTGCACGATGCTGACAGTCACCAACGTCTTCAGGTCGTAAGTCCCCACCACCAAGACCAGCGGTATGCAGATCACCAAGGCCATCTTCAACAGCGAAAGCACCATCGGCAAAGCCTGGCGCACCACATCCATTGCCGGGAAAGCTGCAAGCGAACCGACTGCAAGACCGACATCGCTGGCTGCACGGTTGACGACGTTGGGCAAAGTCTTGTCAATCTGACCGCCATAGTCGGTGTAGACGGAGCCTTGATTAAGCTTCTGCTGCCGTGGTGAAGCGATGGCTCGAATCACCGAGTCATCGACCTCCTGGCGACTCAAGAAACCAGCCCATCCAGCGACTCGGTTGAGCAGGCTTGGGTCGACTTGAGACAGCAATCGAGCGCGTAATCCGTTGCTGCTATCGCTCCACCACTGGCGACATGTTGGGTAACCCGCACCGCTAGGCACCTGCGCAAGCCCCGCATCCCGATTGCTCTCGTAAGCCCAGCCGTCTCGCGGCGTCTTGGCGTGATAGGTGTCGTAGAAGCCGCTGGTATCAACGAAATAAGACGAGCCGATCCAAGACACATCATGCATTTGCGTGTCATCGAGCTGCGGGCGGTTCATGAACAACTTGGCACGCGCCGGCCCGTAACAATCGTGCGTAAAGTCAGCAACTTCCTGAGCCAGGACCGGATCGTCAATGCGCGTGGCGTTGATATCCATCCGAATCTGGCGCACGTCGGTACCGCATGGAATTGCAGCGACTGAGGCACCAGTGATTGCGCGCGATACTGCGTGTATGAAAGCCCACCAGACCGGCAACTTGGCACTCTGATTGTTGAGCGTGCTGAACGACTGTGACCAACCGGTTGCTGCGGGTTCGGGCATGTTGACCTGACACTGCGTTGAACGTGTTTGGTCATACTTGATGGTGTTGAGGTCGACGTCGATAAATGGAATGCCGGCGAACATCACCACGACGATGGCAACCCATACCCGGTTCTCGATTCGCAACGAAGACAGGACGCCCTTGTTGCCTTCATCAGCCCCTTCGGCCTTCGCCTTCAGCCATTCTTGGACAATGATGGCCAAGAAAGGAATTGCAAACACACCACTGGAAACCAGCACAGCCCAGATTCCATTGTTGACGATCCAGCCTACGAGGGTGAGGTAGTACTCAAGGTAGTCAGTCGTGAAAAGCGTCATCGGCTGGATCTCCAATTACGGCTGAAGCAATAAACTGATTTCCAGAGCGACGATGACTGCAACGCCGGCGACTTCGGTGCGGATCAGCCGGTAACGCGCTTCGGGGTCTGGCTCGCGAGCGAGCAGCCGACGGCGCATCCAAAGCCAGCCGCGGGCCGTAGCTGCATAGAGAGCCAGCCGCCACACCAAAAAGTAACCGGAAGCAGCAGCCATCCAACTCTGCCAAGCCGTGACGCTGCCCACGAGATAGATACCGACCACGTTGGCTAGCAATGCCATAGCGAGCAATACCATGGCCCATAGCAGCACATGTGCCGTCTTCCGATTGAAAAGCCAGCGAAAGCGCAGCCACTCGAAATTCATTGCACCCGCCCTGGCGATGGCCGCTGCAATTGGTCGAGGCGGTCAGGGACAGGATCACCTTCGTAGACCCCACGCGAACCCGATGCCCTTGTACCGTGGCGCTGGATGATCGCCATCGGCGAGTTGTTAGCGAGCTCACGGCGTAGTTCAAGTTCGGTCTTCAAATTCTGGATCTCACGATCCAGCGTATTGCTCTCGTGGTTGATAGCCTCAACCGCAAGCTGATTGGCTGAAACATTGGGCTCTTTCTGCCCAGTCAGAAGCGTGCGTTGCAACAGCAATGCCTTCTCTAAAACAGAAGACAGCGCCACCTCTGAGGCCAGTCGGCGCGCGAGGATGTCTTGGTCCGGTTCATCTCGCAGCGCTTCAATAACACCCCGGGTGATCGGCAAAGACGTGCTGCCGGCCGCGCGCAAATTTTCGAACGTGGTATTGCGGGTTCCGTCGATCAGCTCCTGCAGGGACTGCAATTTGGCTTCGTATTCTTCCTGGATAAGTGGCGTCAAACCCACACCCGGCATGGTTTGAGTCTTGGTACAGTCTTCGCAAGTACGCTGCTCCTGCTCCCCCAAGACACGGGTTGCCCATTCAGTTGCTGCTTGCGGGGTAGGCCATGTCTGGCAAGCCAAGCTGTTGCAGCTAGTTGCATCTATCGACGAGGTATCGGTAACGCTGCGGCCATTGACCAGGTTGTAGCCCGCGCGGGTCACATCGGCGACCACCTTGATCGAGGACTGACCCGCACCACCAGCGTTATTGCCGCCAACCCAAGGAACACCGTCATTGCCACGCGTTGTTTCAGCCTTCTCGATAGCGGACACTGCATCGGTACTGGTCACAGCCTGGCGAAGAGCCATGCCCTCTGCTATCTGGTTCCAACCGAGTTGGCCACCAGCCGTCTGGGCCATCCGTTCGGCCATGGCGCGACAGGTGAGTTTGGAACGGTCAAAGTCCAGGCGGGCCTGTAGCACGCCATTGGTCAACAGGTTGTACAGACCATGGTCTGCGCGCTGGATGATCAAGGCGGGCAGCGACGCGACGGCACTCGTCGCGCTCTGAATCACGTTACCCATGATGTTCTGAAATCCATTCGTCAGCCCATTGAGCTGGTTCTGAATCGTCGTGCTGATATTCATATCCCCACAGACCAAATTGCTGTTCCAGCCGGCGCCCACGCCTATCGAGCGCATACCAGCAGCGCCGCTCATGGAGACGGCGTTGCCGCCACCGATTGAATACATGACCTCATCGCCGATCACGCTTCCACTGTTCTGGAAGCCACCGCTCTGAGCCCAGACAAATCCACTTGCAAGGCCAAGTGCACACGTCAGCAAAACAAGGCGCGAATGTCCCTGTCGACGGCGGTGAAGTGGGGAAATTTCACGAGAGAATTTCATTGACGTGCCCTTAGTTGAAATCGACGCTGCCCAGGAAGACCTGACCTTGACGCTGGCAGCAGCTGTAAGGGCGCCATAAAGCCCACGCGTAGTCGCCCTGCGCTGCCTGAGGCAGCGAGCCGCTTTGGGGGAATACCGCACAAGTAGAGGACAGGCGCGGTGTGAGCTGCTGCCACTTACCTGTTGAGGCATCGCTTTCTACCAGCGCGCCAGCCGGCCAATAACCGTCTCGACTACTGGCGAGCAGGGGCTGATAGACGTGAAGTTGGCCTCGGCGCGTCACGATGTCGCCTGCGCGCTGCGCAACCACAGCGCCGGCCTTGTGGTCATCGGTCTGATGCATAAATCCTCCGCGGGGGTAGACGGCGCCCCACAGATTCATGTCTGTACGAGAGCCTATCTCTCGCAAGCCAGGGATGAGCGCTTCGGGGTAAACGACTTCTGGCAAGTTGTAGCGCCATGCAATCGTATCCAAGGTGCTGAGCAAGTAGGGCATGAAAGCAGTACCAGCACCTTCGCATGCGTATCCCGATGCGCTGGCAAATTGACTGAATACCTGCCCACCGGGGTGGCCGATCACATCTGCGTTTTTGAACTTGATCAGGTTGTTTTCGTTGTCATGATTGGTTGTTCCATCTCCTCCAGAGCGAGCAGTCGCGTTGGGCTTACTCATCGCACGCACTTCAACCCAGGGATTTTCACCGACGTTGGAATAGCTGGAGACCACAGCATCTGGAACGTAATGACGTACTTTGATTGAGGTGCGAACCGTGCACCCCGTCAACGTGCAATAAAGCCAATAGCAAATGCCCACCACCCGATACTCCAGGCAGTCTGGCGAAAGCGTTGATGACACGATGCTGGCCGTATTCAGAGCGAAGCTCGACGTAGCACCGCACAGCAGCGCTGCAGCGGCACCCATTCGTAGTCGACGTGGAACACGAGCCATCATGGAGTTTTCCTGCGGTACTGCGCTACGCGCGCAAGTGCCTTGTCCAGGTTGGGCTCCCCATACTGATACGCCCAGGGTTCCGTAGACACTCAAGACCCTCGTTGCGCGTAGCGCCGTTCAAACTCTACAGGTGACAGGTCGCCAGTTGAACCGTGGCGGCGGTTGGGGTTGTAGAACATCTCGATGTAGTCGAATACCTCGGCGCGAGCGGCGTCCTTGGTGGGATAGGTCCGCCGCCTGATCCGCTCGCGTTTGAGCAGGCCGAAGAAGCTCTCCACGGGTGCGTTGTCGTGGCAGTTGCCACGCCGACTCATGCTGCACACCAAGCCATGGGACGCCAGGAAACTGCGCCAGTCATCGCTGGTGTAGACAGACCCTTGGTCCGAATGAACCAAGCAACCAGCGTTGGGTTTGCGCCGCCACACCGCAGACAACACCGCCTGCACGACCAACTCGGTGTCGGCCCGATCGCGCATCGCCCAGCCGACGACCTGCCTGGAAAACAGATCGATCACAACAGCCAAATACATCCAGCCTTCATGCGTGCGGATGAAGGTGAAATCGCTCGCCCAGGCCGTGTCCGGCTCCGTCACGTCGAACTGTCGGTCAAGCAGGTTGGCCGCCGCCTTGCACTGCATTCCTCCATGGAAGCGCGGTTTGCGACCATAGCCCACCTGGGCACGCAGTCCCTCGGTGCGCATCAGCCGATGCACCCGATGACGACTACAACGCTCACCCAGATCGCGCAGATCCGTGGTGATCTTGCGATGCCCATAGACACTGCCGCTGGCCAGCCAGTGGTGCTTGATTAGTCCAAGCAAGCGATCATCTTCCTTGGCGCGCTCACTGTTGGGCGAGCACAACCAGGCGTAATAACCCGACCGGTTGACCCGCAATACCCGGCACATTGCACACACCCTGAATTCCCCGCAGTGGGCTTGCATGAAGGCGTACTTTGCCTTTACCCCTTGGCAAAGTACGCGGCGGCCTTTTTTAGGATGTCGCGCTCCTCGGTCACTCGACGCAACTCTGCCTTCAGCCGCCGAACCTCGGCGCTCTGGTCCACCTCGGCGCGATGCACCACGCCAGACTTGCCGAACGTGCGCAGCCAGGCGTACAGGCTGTGCGTCGTGACACCCAGCCGCTCGGCGACTTCTGCCACCTTGAACCCACGATCAGTCACTTGCCGGACCGCCTCGATCTTGAACTCATCCGTATATCGCTTGCTGCTCATAGACACCTCCGAATCGACCATTTTCCATGGCCTTGAGATGTCTAGGAAACCCTGGGCGTATCAAAGATAGTGCGGCAGATCCATTGGAAGCGGCAGCAAGATGGATAAGCCTAAGGTTCGAAACTAGCTAATTCCACTGCCTCTCTAGTGCAGTACTCGTTACCTGACTGCTATACCGCTCAACGCTCCAGAGCGCATCGATGTGATCGCACAGCTGCGCGAAGATAGGTTGATGGATGCGCCGCAAGAAACCCCACGCACTGTTGCGGCATCAGCTGCATGGGTGCTGGCGCGCCTCGCCATTCTGCACGGCCGGACACAATCAGGAGAGGCGTCTGTGTCACCGGCGCTGCGCCGTTTTCAGCGGCTCAGCGGCTCAGCAGCTTGCCGAAGGCCGCTTCGTTTGATTCAAGGGTGTGCTTGCGAAGGCGCGATGCATCTGAGAGTTGAAATGCCCGGCTTGGGTATGTGCTTCATCCGCTCACTGCGTGACATCTGCGATTCGAACGAAAAGCTCAAACACGCCATGCGTACCTCCGCCTAACGGCCGGGCCGTCATGGCGCAGTCGATCGCACTCGCGCGCAGCGGATCAATCACACGTCAGGCTCACGCACCCTGAGCGACGGTGGGCAGGTGGCACTGTTGCCCTGGGAGAAACGCATGAGCACCGACAACGACACCAATCGAGGCCCCTCCGATCCAAACCCGCCGGATGGCGTCAAGGCGCCGGGCAAGCCGCATGCCCCTGTGCAGGAAGGCCCGGCACAAGACAGCGAGATCGATGATGACGACAGCATCGAGGACGACGACGTTTGAGCACGCCGTCCTATCAGACGGATGCCGGGCAGGTGTGTAGACCGCTGCGGGCGCCCCTTGTTGGCGAAGCGGCCGCGCAGTTCGCTTCGCTATTTCCTTCCCCGCCGTCAGGAAGCTCCTGATTGAGCGGGGTCGAGCGTACGCCCATAGTGGCAACATCCTTCGACACACGCGCCATGGCCACCACGCACACCCAATTGGTTGGAGCACTCCTCAAAGGCATGCGGCGCGCCGAATATGCGCGGGCCGCGTCGGTCGCCTATGCCGCCGGCATGGCGGACCAGATGAACAGCGGCTTCGGCACCCTGGACGATGCCGGCAAGGTGCTGGAGATGTTCGGGCTGGATGCCGAGCAAATTCAAGAGCTTGGCTTGATCGGTGTGGAGGAGCTCGGGGAGACGGTGTTCCATGCCTGGTCGATCAATGCCGGCGAAGTGGAGCGCGTCAGGCAGTGGTTTTGCGCGCCACGGGTCGAATTCGTCGGCAAGCACTGCAGCGAGCTGATCCGTACCGGGCGCATCGGCCCGGTTTTGACCATGGCGCGCGAGCAGGCGCTGCTGCGGCCACGCTGAGCGGGCCTGCAACTGCCGTGCTGCAGCCGCTTTACGCTGGGCGGTGCAACGGCAATACTCGCTGACCTGTCCAAGAATTTTGCTTCGCCCATGCGCCAAGGTTCGCCCGCGTCACCCTCCGCCGCCGCCAAAGCCCAACTGCTGGAAGAGCTGCGCAAGCTCGAGCAGGAAGAGGCGCAATTGAAATACGCTCAGACCCTGGAAGCGTTCGACCAGGTGATCGAGACGCTGACCCAGTTCGGTGGCCGCTTCAACACCAAGCAAAAAGCCCAGATCGCTTCGCTGGCCACGACCGGCAAGGTCAAGGGCCCGCTGACCTCGAGCGGCGAGGTGGCCGCCAAATACTGGCTGCCGCATTCGGGCGAGACCTGGTCCGGCCGTGGTCGCACGCCGCGCGCGTTCAAGGCGTGGGAGGGCACCAGCTCCTATAAGGAATGGAAGGCCAAGCACCCGGACAAGCGCTTTCCGTTGTATCCGGGCTGAGCTGCGGTCGATCGCTACTTGTGGCACACACGCATAGAGATGGAAATCAAACGGCCGCGCGGGCGAGATCGACAGCCTCTCACTTGGTAGCGCGGCCGCGCGCTTGGGGAAAGGTCAACACAGTCTGGCGGCCTCCGGCGTGACCCTTTGTAGGAAGTGATGCTAGCGCTCGGCTACGCGATAACCGATGCCGTTTGCAAGCGCATCGCGATTACTGTCGAACATCAGCCGCGCACGTGGACAAGAGGCTTACGCAAGCGCGACGCTGCAGGCGGGTATGGCACCCTGCATGCCGATGGCTGATAGGTCATCGCCTTCCTACACCAGCCGGACAGCGGCGCGTGCTGCGGCATGTTGCGCAAGCCGGCCGTTATCGGCGGTGTGCCGGCTTGGCTACGCAGCCAAATCGATAAAGCCGCAATTGCGTCGGCTGCGCCCGCGCTGCAGGCTGCCAGATATCTGCATACAAACAAGTAGCCACAAAAAAGCCCGCCTTCCATCCAATGAAAGGCGGGCTTGCTAACGCACGCTCAGGCAATCAGCCCACCTTGCACTCGAACACCGTGATGCTGCGCGGCGGTGCCAGGAACTCGCTGGCGCCGGCCGGCATGCTGTCCACTTCCAGCGCTTCGTCGGTAGACAGCGCGAGCTTCCAGTGCACCGGTTCGTCGGAGGAGGGCAGGGTGAAGGTCACGCCCTCGTGGTACGCATTGATGACGATCAGCAAGGTGGCGTCGTTGCCGCGTTCCTTGACGCCAGAGGTCTGCGCCTTGCCTTCCAGCAGCAGTCCTACCGAGCGCGCGCCGGCATCGGTCCAGTGCGCGTCGTCCATCTCGGTGCCGCCCGGATTGAGCCAGGTCAGATCGCGCAGGCCGGCTTCTTCGTTGTACTGCCCATTGAGGAAGCGGCCACGCGACAGGATCGGGTAGCGCTTACGTAGCGCGGTCAGTGATTTGACGAAGTCGGTCAGGCGGCCGTCGGTGGGGTCGTTCTCCCATTCGAGCCAGGTGATCTCGTTGTCCTGGCAATAGGTGTTGTTGTTGCCGCCCTGCGACTGCGCCCGCTCGTCGCCGGCCAGTATCATCGGCGTGCCTTGCGACAGCAGCAGCGTGGCGAGCAGGTTCTTCATCTGCCGCTCGCGAAGTTGCAGGATTTCGGCGTTGTCGGTCTCGCCTTCTTCGCCGTAGTTGCACGAGCCGTCGTTGGAGGAACCGTCGCGGTTGTCCTCGCCGTTGTCGATGTTGTGCTTCTCGTTGTAGCTCACCAGATCGCGCAGCGTAAAACCGTCGTGCGCGGTGATGAAGTTTACCGATGCCCAGGGGCGGCGACCGCTGCGGTCAAACAGGTCCGCAGAGCCCGTGAAGCGGGTAGCAAACTCTGCCAGCTTGCCGTCCTCGCCCTTCCAGAACTCGCGCGCGTTGTCGCGGAATTTGTCATTCCACTCCGACCAACCCGGCGGGAAATGCCCCACCTGATAGCCGCCCGGGCCGCAATCCCATGGTTCGGCAATGAGCTTGACTTCCGACAGCAGCGGATCCTGGTTGCAGGCATCCAGGAAGCCACCGCGTTGATCGAAGCCGCTCGGCTCGCGGCCCAGGATCGTGGCCAGGTCGAAGCGGAACCCGTCCACGTGCATTTCGCCGGCCCAGTAGCGCAGCGAATCGTTGACGAACTGGATCACCCGCGAGTTGCTCAGGTTAAGCGTATTGCCGGTGCCGGTGTCGTTGATGTAGTAACGCTTGTCTTCGGCAAGACGGTAATAGCTGGCGTTGTCGATGCCCTTGAACGAGAGCGTCGGCCCCAGTTCGCTGCCTTCGGCAGTGTGGTTGTAGACCACGTCCAGGATCACTTCCAGGCCTTGCTTGTGCATCGCCTTGACCATGTCGCGGAACTCGTCGCGATGGCCGCTGGAAAGGTAGCGCGACTTGAGCGCGAAGAAACTGATGGTGTTGTAGCCCCAATAGTTGCGCAGGCCCTTGTCCAGCAGATGCTGATCGTCCAGATACGCATGCACCGGCAGCAGTTCCACCGCCGTAATGCCCAGGTCCTTGATGTACTGCAGCACCGATGGCTGCGCCAGGCCGGCGAAGGTGCCGCGCACGGCTTCAGGCACCTGCGCGTTGCGCATGGTGTAGCCACGTACGTGGGTCTCGTAGATCACCGTCTCGTTCCACGGCTTGAGCAGGCGCGCATCGTCTTCCCAGTCGTAGGTGTCTTCAACCACCACGCACTTGGGCATGAACGGCGCGCTGTCGCGCTCGTCGAAGCTCAGGTCGCCATCAGGATGCCCGACCGTGTAGCCATACAACTCATCGGCCCACACCAGGTCGCCATCGAGTTCGCGCGCATACGGATCCAGCAACAGCTTGTTGTGGTTGAACCGGTGTCCCTCGGTGGGTGCATAGGGACCGTGCACGCGGTAGCCGTAGCGCTGGCCGGGCTTTACGTCGGGCAGATAGCCATGCCAGATCTCGTTGGTGTACTCGGGCAGGTCGACACGGCTCTCGTTGCCCTGTTCGTCGAACAGGCACAGCTCCACACGCGTGGCGTGCGCGGAAAACAGCGCAAAGTTGGTGCCCTTGCCATCGAAGATGGCGCCGCGTGGGAACGGGCGGCCTTGGCGGATGCGGGAGGGGGTGGCGTAAGCCGCGCTGGCGGGATGTCGCATTGGGCAGGATCTCGTGAACCGGCACGCCGGCATTAGGGGGCTCAAGCATTGCTGGTGAGGCTGTGCAAGACACGTCACGGCCGCAGTGGGGCGGCGTGAGGGTGGCTGCGCATGCGTCGTTGGGTGATCAATCAACCATGCACGGTCAGCAACCGGCATCGTGATGCGTTGGTGCTTCGGCTCGATATCGCGCGTCATGTCGCGTCCGCTCCGTGTCACAAAACGCGGCGTTGCCATCACCCTTTGCTTGAGCAGCGCGCTGGCGCCCTGCTAGCATCGATCCCGGCTGAGGTCGCGCGGTTTGCGTTGCCACTTCCTCGCTGAGTCGCTTTCGCTTCCCATTCCTTGGGGCCGTCGCATACCAGTCGGATCGACGCGTGCAAGGCGCATGGCAGCCTGGCAACGATCGGCTCATTGGCAGCGGAACGGGCTTGGGGCTTTCGTCGCCATCAGATCCCGACCATGACCAGGCCGCGCCGCGCGAATGCCGCGATGAAAATCGCCATCCTCTCCCGCAACAGCAAGCTGTATTCGACCCGCCGCCTGATCGAGGCCGGCCGCACGCGCGGGCACACCGTGCGCATCCTCGACCCGCTGCGCTGCTACATGCGCATTGCCGCGGACGGTTTCAGCCTGCACTACAAGGGCAAGCCGATCACCGGGTTCGACGCGGTGATTCCGCGCATTGGCGCATCGGTCACCCGGTACGGTACCGCGGTGCTGCGGCAGCTCGAATTCATGGGCACGTATACGCCCAACCCCTCCGACGCCATCCTGCGTTCGCGCGACAAACTGCGCGCGCATCAGCTGCTGGCGTCGCAGGGTATCGATATGCCGGTGACTGTCTTCGGCGACAACCCCGACGACACCCAGGACCTGCTGTCCATGCTCGGCCCCCCGCCGCACGTGGTGAAGTTGAACGAAGGCGCCCAGGGGGCTGGCGTCATCCTGACCGAGAAGGCCAGCGCCTCGCGCGGCGTGGTCGAAGCGCTGCGCGGGCTGTACGCCAATTTCATCGTGCAGGAATTCATCGGTGAGGCCGAAGGCGCGGACCTGCGCTGCTTCGTGGTGGGTGACCGCGTGGTGGCGGCGATGCGGCGCCAAGCCGCCGACGGTGACTTCCGCTCCAATCTGCATCTGGGTGGCACCGCCGCCATGGCCGAGGCCTCCCCGCAGGAGCAGGATGTCGCGGTGCGCTCGGCACGCGCGCTGGGCCTGGCCGTGGCCGGGGTTGACCTGATCCGCTCGCAGCGCGGGCCTTTGGTGCTGGAGGTCAACTCCACCCCGGGCCTGGAGGGCGTGGAGGGCGTCTGCGGCGTGGATGTGGCCGGCACCATCATCCAGCATCTGGAGCAGGCCATCCGTTGATCGGGACGCCCGCTGTTTTAGCAGAAAGTTAACGAAACTCTAATCCTTGCCCCGCTAACGTCTGCCGACCGTAGCTCCGCTCTCGGCAGTGACGGTGATCGGGATGAACATTTGGCCCAGGTGCCTAGCCGCACCTGGGCCTTTTTGTGACGGCTTGCCGGCCCTCAGGTTCAGGTCTACATTCAGCAACAACTGCAATGGATCAGCGGACAACACGCATGACGCAACAGGGGGCGAGACCAACATGGAGAGAGGCGCCCGCACTCGGCGGCACGATCACCATTGCCCGCCAGGTTGCGCTTGGCCAGCGTGGGCATCTGCAGCGCGCCCTGCCCGCAGCCATCGTTGATCCCGCTGGCGTAGGTGTCCGGCAGTGGCGTCCGCGCTGCAACTTTCCAGCCCCATTGCCTGTCACAGCAGACGCTGTGCGTGCTTCAGCACATGCAGGCTGTTCAATGCGGTATGACCGGGCAGCGGGCCTGATGCATGTGGACCGCCTGCACGCGTTAGGCTACCGGCCCAGGCGCATGACGAACGACGGCAGCCGAATGGCGCCGGATGCAGAATGCCAACCAGAAAACAATAAGGCGCGGCGGCAACGGCAGATCGCCAACCGCCGCGTCAGTGACTCAAAACAATCGAGGTTCCAGTGCGAATTCTAGTAATCGAAGACAACAGCGACATCGCCGCCAATCTGGGTGACTACCTGGAAGACCGTGGCCACACGGTGGACTTTGCCGCTGACGGCGTTACCGGCCTGCATCTGGCGGTGGTGCACGAGTTCGACGCCATCGTGCTCGACCTCAACCTGCCGGGCATGGACGGCATCGAGGTCTGCCGCAAGCTGCGCAATGAAGCGCGCAAGCAGACGCCGGTGCTGATGCTCACCGCACGCGACTCGCTGGACAACAAGCTGGCCGGTTTCGATTCCGGCGCCGACGACTACCTGATCAAGCCGTTCGCGTTGCAGGAAGTGGAAGTGCGGCTCAACGCGTTGTCGCGTCGCGGCAAGGGCGTGCACACCCGCGTGCTGGAAACCGGCGACCTGGAATACAACCTGGACACGCTGGAAGTGCGCCGCCGCGGCAAGCTGCTGCAACTCAACCCCACCGCGCTGAAGATCCTGCAGGCGTTGATGGAAGCGTCACCGGCCGTGGTCACGCGCCAGGAACTGGAAACCCGCGTCTGGGGCGAAGAACTGCCCGACTCGGATTCGTTACGCGTGCATATTCATGGCCTGCGTGCGGTGGTGGACAAGCCGTTCGACGTACCGATGATCCAGACCCGTCACGGCATCGGCTACCGCATCGCCTCGCCCGATGCCTGAGAGCTCCAGCGGAACGCGGCCCGCCCGCAGGCGTGGCCGCTACCGGCGGCGCCTGCGCAGCCGCATCATTCTCTCGTTCGTGTTGCTGGGCTTCTGCCTGACGACGCTGTTCGCCTTCGCCACCACCTGGGCGCGCTCGCGCGTGGAAAACCAGCTGGTGGAGGACGTGATGAACCGCAATATCGACGCGTTCGCACAGCGGTTCTATTCCGATCCGCTGCGTAACCCCGACCTGCCGGTGCAGCAGATGCGCGGCCGCGTGGTGAAGAGCGACAAGTTCGAAGCGCTGCGTCGCGAGCAGCCCGAGTGGTACCAGCTACGCGATGGCATTCACACCATCTCCGGCGTGGACGAAGGCGGCAACGCGTATTCGTACAAGCTTGCGGTGCGCAAGACGCCCAGCGAGTGGTTCTTCCTCGCGTACGACATGACCCAGACGCTCAAGGGCGAGATCCAGCTCAAGCGCACCTTGACGTTGTCGGTGCTGGTTTTCAGCGGGCTGTCGCTGCTGATCGGCTGGTGGTCCGCATCCAAGGTCATGCGCCCGGTGTCTGACCTGGCCGCGCGCCTGCGCGCCTACCGCGGCGGCACCAGCGAACCGAAGCCGTTGGCCGCACATTTCCCTGATGACGAAGTGGGCCAGCTCGCCGAAGCGCTGGACGATTACTCCGCGCGGCTTACCGAGGTGGTTCAACGCGACCGCGAATTCAATGCCGACGTCAGCCACGAACTGCGTACCCCGCTGGCGGTGATCCGTGGCGCCACCGAGCTGCTGCTGACCAAACCCAACCTGGATGAAAAGGTGCTGCAGCGGCTGCAACGCATCCAGCGTGCCGAACAGCAATGCAGCGATCTGATCGGCTCGCTGCTGCTGCTGTCGCGCAACGAGCGCGGGCAGGGCAGCAGCAACGTGGCCAAGGTGGCCGAGCAACTGATCGACTCACACCGCGCCCAGCTCGGCGGAAAACCGCTGGAACTGCTGCTGGAAGGCGTGCGCGACCTGGTCATCGACGCACCCGAATCCGCGCTCTCCGTGGCGCTCGGCAACCTGATCGGTAACGCCGTCAAATACACCCAGGATGGCCAGGTACGGGTACGCGTGCTGGCAGACGCGGTAGAAGTCATCGACTCCGGCCCGGGCTTGAGCGAAGAAGACGCCGCCAAGCTGTTCCAGCGCGGCTATCGCGGCACCCACGCCGGCCACTCGCAAGGCGGCGGCATCGGCCTGTCGATCGTCAGCCGGTTGTGCGACCTATACGGCTGGCGCGTCAGCGTGCGTCCAGGCCAGGAGCGCGGCGTCATCGCAACACTGGCGTTCCATCGCTAACCAAGCCGCGTGGTAGGAGCGCACTCGTGCGCGAGGGCCTTACCGGCAATGCTTCACCCGGCGATTGGTGGCAGTCCTGGAATCATGAAGCGCACCACCTTCCGCGACTGTCTCCCACCTTCTACCGCGTCACTCGACCAGATCACAGACTGGCTTTCAGGTCTTCCAGCGTGACGACCAGCACCATGGGATCCAGCGGGGAAGGTTCGAAGCCGATGCGCTCGTAAAACGCCTTGGCGTCCGCCGAGAGCGCATGCACGAGCAGCCCGCGAATGCCGATGGTGTCGGCCGCATGCAAGATGCGCTTGCCAGCATCCTGCATCAGGGCGCGGCCAAAACCTCTGCCATGCAGGGATTGGTCAACAGCAAGCCTCCCAAGCACCACCACGGGGATCGGGTCCGGCATGTTGCGACGGAAGCGGCCGGGCGTCGCGTCCACGGCGACCGCACTCGACGCCAGGGCGTAATAGGCCACCACGCGGTCATCCTCGCAGGCAACGAAGGTCCGTGACGCACCGGTTGCCTGATTTTTCAGGGCGCGGCGCTTGAGCCAGTGATCCAGGCTCTCCACGCCCGATGCGAACGGTTCGACCCGGTGATGCGCTGTCAGCGGTTCCGGCGCCGATACCGTCATGCCTTCTCCCAAGGAGCGGGCGTCTGCATCGTCTTGCGCAGGCGCGCGTTCGGCTGCGGCGGCATGTCCAGCCGTGCCAAAAAGGCGGCGTAGGCGTCCGGGCTGGCCGTGATGAGGGTCTGGTCCAGCAAGGCTTCCTCGGCCGCCGAGCGCGCTGCGTCCAGCATGAAATCGGTGCGGTTCTTCCCGCGCGCCTTGGCGGCCCGGTCGATCAGGCTGCGCTCCTCCGGCTTGATGCGGAGATTCAAGGTTTCGCGCTTGCCAGGCGTAGTGTTGGGTGTGGACATGGCGTTGGCTCCTGCTAGTTGGCGCAGTGTAGCGCTTCCGTAATGTCGATGTCATTACGAAGGCGTGTCACTGTTCATTGCGAGGGCGCGCGCTCCACCGTCACCACCAACTCGCCCTTGCGCGCAGTGATCTGCAGCTTGCAACCAACCGCAAACCCCAACTGCTCCAGCCACAGCCCGCGCAAGCGCACGCTGGGAATCCGCTGGCTGTGCGGCCGGCCAGGCTCCGCCTCGTAGAACGCATAACCCACCGTGCAGCTCGTGGGCGTGCGCGCCTTGCGCGGTGGGCGCGGCGGCAGATCGTCCACGCGGCGCCTGGGGCGACGGTCGAAGTTGAGGTTGTCCACGTCGAACGTGGGCGAGGGCACCAACCGCACGGGCTGTGCATCGATCGCGCGCTTAGGCTGCTTGGCGGTAGCGGTGCGTTTGGCATCCGGCTTGGACCGCTTGGAGCTTGGAGACTGCCCCCGGCTCATCCCCTCACCTCGGCCAGTACCAAGGAGCGACAACGCTCACCCATCTGCACTATCGATACATTTGCCATGACAACGCCTCCTTCGAAAAACAGGCACCGTCGCCGGCCGGCGACGGGATGTCGGGAGGTTAGAAACCGTGCATAGTCGGCGGGCGTATTCCTCCCGAAGGAGTGTTGTATTAGCCGCCCTCCCGACGCAGGCATCGCGTCGGCTTGCACCTGCAGGCAGGCACAAAAAACCCACCGGTTTGACGGAGGTGGGTACCGCTATGCATGGAGTTTCTACGCTCCTTGAGGCAGAGGTTGCTACTGGTTGCTTGCAATGTCAATTGCAGGAAAGTACGTCAGGCGAAAGGAGAGTTCCTTGATTCCGGCTTGGAGTACATCACGCTGTGAGTGGCGCATGCCACATGTGCCGGCAGGCCTGCTGTGCAGGAATAGTGGATTCCGTGCATTGCATCCAAATCATTTTTAACCGATGTGATGGTGGCCGTGCGGCCGTGGCGCATATCGCATACGGGAGTATCAAACGTTAGTTTTCGATTCGATGGGTTTGAAGCGCCGCTCTGTAAGTCGCATCCAGCCGTTGCGCCTGTTGCGCCAACTGGTCCGTATTGCCCTCATTACTGACAACATCATCGGCGATGGCCAGTCGCTGTGCGCGAGAGGCCTGCGCGGCAATCATCTGACCGGCAAGGGCCGACGTACTGCCGTCGCGTTGCATCAGGCGGGCGTGTTGAAGCGCAACCGGTACGTCGACGACCAGGATGCGGTCGAGCCAGGGATAGGTCGCCCGTGCCCCTGCTTCAGCGAGTAATGGGATTGCCACGATAGCGTAGGGGTGATTGGCCGCTTTCGCCGCGCGCTGCAATTCGGTGCGAATGGCAGGATGGGTGATCGCTTCGAGCGCTCTCCGCTCGGTTGGATCCGCGAAGACGATCTTGCGTAAGGCCTGTCGATCCAGCGTGCCATCCGGCAACAAGATGCCTTGGCCAAAGCGGTTCGTGATGGCATCAAGTATGAGACCAGGCGCCACCACTTGCCGCGCAACGACATCGGCATCGACCACCGGCACGCCCAACTTCTCGAACTCAGCGGCAAGTGCGCTTTTGCCGGAGGCGATGCCGCCGGTGAGGCCGACGATGAAGTTGCTCATCGTCGTGGCTTGCTCAACGCAGGCCTGCGAAACGCAGGTAGCCATCCACCAGGTCGTTACCCCAGAAGAACACTACCCAGCCGGCGATGGCCAGATAAGGTCCGAACGGGATCGGCGTGGCGCGGTCGCGCCCCTTGGCGAACAGCCAGATCGAACCGAGCACGGCGCCGACCAGCGAGGAGATCAGGATGATCGGCAGAATGCCCTTCAACCCGCACCACGCCCCCAGCGCAGCCAGCAACTTGAAGTCGCCGTGGCCCATCCCTTCCTTGCCGGTGAGCTGCTTGAACAGCCACCACACCGTCCAGAGCGAGACATAGCCGACCGCCGCACCCAGCAGGGCGGGCTTGGCTGGCATGTAGAGGTTGTCCATCGAACCGACCAAGCCCAACCACATCAGCGGCAAGGTCAGCTGGTCCGGCAGCAGCTTGTGGCGCAGGTCGATACCCGACATCGCCACCAGAAAGCAGCTCAGCACGATCGCACCGAAGCCCTGCCAGCCGAAGCCGAAGCGCCAGACGCTGGCCACGCACAGGATCGAGGTCAACAGCTCCACCAGCGGGTACTGGATGGAGATCGGCTTGCCGCTGTAGCGCGACTTGCCGCGCAGCATCAGCCAGCTGAACAGCGGAATGTTCTCCCACCACTTGAGCTTGTCGCCGGTGACCGGATCGTGCGATGGCTCCACCACAATGCCCGGCGGCGGCGGCTCGTAGATGTCGGGCAGTTCCAGGATTTCGCGCGCATCGCGCCGCCACTGCCACTCCATGCGCTTGGGCAAGCGCAGGATCACTACATTCAGGAAGCTGCCGATCAGCAGTCCCAGTCCGGCCGCGGCGGGAAAGCCGAGACCGGGATGCTGGTCGAGAAATGCCATTACGTTTTAGACCACTGAGCCAAGTTTGAAGATGGGAAGATACATGCCAATGACCATGCCGCCCACAATTGTGCCAATAAAAACCATGATCAATGGTTCCAGTAAGCTGCTCAATGCATCCACGGCGTTATTAACTTCTTGCTCGAAATATTCAGCCACTTTGAACAACATGGCATCCAGGGCGCCAGCTTCTTCGCCGATCGAGGTCATCTGAACCACCATGTGTGGGAAAAGATTGACCTGCTTCATCGCCATGTTGACAGGGTAGCCTACCGAGACATCATCGCGCATACGAAGCACAGCTTCCTCATAAACTTTATTACCGGTGGCGCCAGCCACAATGCTCAAGGCTTCAACTAAAGGAACGCCAGCTTTGAACGTAACGGCAGTGGTTCGCGCAAATCGGGCGATAGAGCTATTATGCATGATCTGGCCAATGACTGGGACCTTCAAGACCAATCTATCCATTCCATGTCGCATGCGAGGCGAGCGCTTGTAAGCAAAAATGAATCCTGCAATTGCTGCGATGCTACCAAGTAGCATAAGCCACCAATAAGACACCATGAAACGCGACGCCGCGACGATCATCTGAGTGAAAGCTGGTAGTTCTGCTCCGAATCCTTTGAATACGTCTTCAAATTGCGGGACAACAAATACAAGTAATATTCCGCTCACAATAATTGCAACGGCCATTACCATTGCAGGATAAAATAAAGCTTTCTTTATTTTTCCCTTCAGTGCTTCAATGTTTTCTTTGTAATTTGCAACTGTGTCTAAAACGGTTTCTAGAACGCCGGCACCTTCGCCTGCTCGTACCAAATTTCGATAGAGGTCGTCGAATTGGACTGGATGCCTAGAAATTGCTTCATGGAGTGAAGACCCTCCTTCAATGTCGGTCCTAATTTGACCAACCATTTTTTTCATGCGGGGATTTTTGTGCCCCTCTCCGATGATTTCAAGCGATCCAACAATAGGTACGCCCGACTTCATCATTGTTGCCATCTGGCGACTGAAAAATGCGATATCTTTTGAAGAAATTTTCTTGCCAGCGGCGCCGAAAAGCGGCTTAGGCTTCGTCTTTACAACTAAAGGTGTGATGCCCTGCCGCCGAAGCTCAGCGCGGAGCATGTTCGCGTTGCGAGCAGGTTGTTCCCCCTTCATCTTGATGCCGCGCTTGTCCGTACCCTCCCAGACAAATGGGACCATCTCGTTTACGTTCCGGTCTATCGGCTGCTTCTTCATGCTGCTACGAGCGATTGACATAACTATTCCCCGCGACCATCCCCAGGCCGGTGCTCGCCAATAGTAGCTTGTTTGCAAGATCTCAGCATGCTCCCAAAGGGCCTGTCTTAGGCCAGGAAGGGGTCCAAAACTGACCCGTAGCGTCACTTGCGTCTGGGCCTCGCACTTCTCAGCTTGTGTACTTCCCTTGAGCGCTTGTCTCTGCAACTATTCCCACGGGGCGCATTGATGTGGGCCAACTTGGCACGGAATGTGCTTGAGTCCATTCGGCGGCAAGCTGCAAATGTGCTTTACTTCAGCAAAGCGGTTAGCAACTGAATCATTCAACTCTCTAGGGGATGTAGACAATGAAAAAGCAAAATGGTTTTACACTGATCGAACTCATGATCGTCGTTGCGATCATCGCTATTCTGGCCGCTATCGCTTTGCCGGCGTACCAGGATTACCTCGCTCGTTCGCAGGTTTCGGAAGGCTTGTCTTTGGCGTCGGGTGCAAAGACAGCTGTCGCTGAAACTTATGCTAACACCGGTGCCTTCCCGGCGACCAATGCCGCCGCTGGCCTTGAGGCTGCTGCGAACATCAAGGGTAAGTACGTTACGTCTGTGACGGTGGGGGCGGGTGGGATCATCACCGCGGCATTCAATACTGCTAATGCAAAGTTGAGTGGCAAGAATCTGGTCCTGACCCCGACTGACAATAACGGTTCGATCAGCTGGGGGTGCACCAACGGCACCACGATTGATCAGAAGTATCTGCCGACCTCTTGCCGCACTGCGGCGGCTCCGTAATCAAAGCTCATGTTGAAAGGCCCCGGCTCGCCCGGGGCTTTTTTACTTCTGACTGAGTGTTAAGCTCAAAGGGGGCAAAGTGAGGGTCCGAGGATTCACTTTGATTGAGTTGATGATCGTGGTTGCGGTTATCGCTATTCTGGCAGCGATAGCATTGCCTGCCTACCAAGACTACCTCGTTAGAGCTCAGGTGTCAGAGGGTCTAAGTCTGGCCTCAGGCGCAAAGGTGGCTGTCGAAGAGTTCCACTGGGCTAAGAGTGCGTCACCAAGCACAAATATTGAGGCTGGATTGGGGAGTCCTGAAAGCATTAAAGGGAAGTATGTCTCCTCAGTCACGGTTGAGGTCGATGGAGTTATTACTGTCGCCTTTTCTAGCGGGGATGCTAGTCGAAGCATACGAACGTCACATTTGCAATTGGTGCCTGACTGGTCGGGAGCAGGTTCGACCGTATGGCGATGCAACGGCTCCGGGACTACTATTCAGTCAAAGTATCTTCCTCAAGCATGTAGATGATTTTCGCGGTTGTGCTTGAAATCGGCTTAGAAAAATCAAATGCTTGTCCTTTCGTAGGTGCGTAATGAGCGTTGTGCTAACGGCTAATCTTGTTGGAATCACGGGCATTGCTCGACGTCTTGTGCAAGACGGTGCGCTCGAAGAGGCGGTTGCTCGTGGTGCGATGGATCAGGCAGCACTCGCCAAAGTGCCTTTACCCCAGTGGTTTGCTGAAAAAAAGCTAGTCTCTGCTGCGCAGCTCGCCTCTGCCAATGCAGTTGAGTTCGGTATGCCGCTGATGGATGTGTCGGTGTTCGACGCCAGCCAGAACGCGGTCAAGCTGGTCAGTGAGGAGTTGCTTCAGAAGCATCAGGTACTGCCGCTGTTCAAGCGCGGCAACCGGTTGTTCGTGGGGGTGAGCAATCCGACGCAGACCAGGGCGCTGGACGATATCAAGTTCCACACCAATCTGGTGGTCGAGCCGATCCTGGTAGACGAAGACCAGATCCGTCGCACATTGGAGCAGTGGCAGGCCAGCAATGCGGCGCTCGGCTCTTCGCTCGGCGACGACGATGATGAGATGGGGGATCTGGACGTCTCTACCGGGGACGAGGACATGGGCGCCGGCGGGGATTCCGGGGTCGATGCCAAGGGCGATGACACGCCGGTGGTGAAGTTCGTCAACAAGGTGCTGGTGGATGCGATCCGGCGGGGAGCCTCGGACATCCATTTCGAGCCGTATGAAGACGACTACCGGGTGCGGTTGCGGATCGATGGGCTGTTGAAGAACGTGGCCAAGGCGCCGGTGAAGCTCAACCAGCGCATCGCGGCGCGCCTGAAGGTGATGTCGCAGCTGGACATCGCCGAGAAGCGGGTGCCGCAGGACGGGCGCATCAAGCTCAACCTGTCCAAGACCAAGCAGATCGACTTCCGTGTGAGCACCTTGCCAACCCTGTTCGGCGAGAAGGTGGTACTGCGTATCCTGGACGCCAGTGCGGCCAAGCTTGGTATCGAGAAGCTGGGCTATGAGGCGGACCAACAGAAGCTGTTCCTGGATGCGATACACAAGCCCTACGGCATGGTGCTGGTGACCGGGCCGACCGGTTCGGGCAAGACGGTGTCGCTGTATACCGCGCTCGGGATTCTCAACGACGAGACGCGCAATATTTCCACGGCCGAGGATCCGGTTGAAATCCGCTTGCCTGGTGTGAATCAGGTGCAGCAGAACGTCAAGCGCGGTATGACCTTCGCGGCGGCGCTGCGCTCGTTCCTGCGCCAGGATCCGGACATCATCATGGTCGGCGAAATCCGCGACCTGGAGACGGCCGAGATTGCGATCAAGGCGGCGCAGACCGGCCACATGGTTCTGTCGACACTGCACACCAACGATGCGCCGCAAACCATTGCGCGCCTGATGAACATGGGCATCGCGCCGTACAACATCACCTCGTCGGTGACTCTGGTCATCGCGCAGCGCTTGGCGCGGCGCTTGTGCAACAACTGCAAGCGCAAGTCGACGCTGCCGGAACATGCGCTGCTGGCGGAAGGCTTTACGCCGGAGCAGGTTGCGAACATCGAGCTCTATGAAGCGGTCGGTTGCGATGAGTGCACGGAAGGCTACAAGGGCCGTACCGGCATCTATCAGGTGATGCCGATGACGGACGAAATCGGCGCGATCGTGCTGGAAGGCGGCAATGCGATGCAGATCGCCGAGGCCGCACAGAAGATCGGTATCCGCGACCTGCGCCAGTCGGCGTTGATGAAGGCTTCGCACGGGGTGACCAGCCTGGCCGAAATCAATCGTGTGACCAAGGACTGACAGGCCGGGAATTGGGAATCGGGAGTGGGGAATCGGAAAGGCCCACTCCGGATATAGCGATTTAGCTCTTGATCTATAGGCTTGCGAGCAGGGCAGTCGCAAGGCCTTGCCGAAACGGCGCTTCCTCCGGGCGGGGGAGCGCCGTTTCTTTTGGTGTAGTTATTGAAACGCGTGCGTCGCAACGGGCTGGCGCGGCCGGTGCTCGTTAGTCCTCATGCACCCTCGTGCACTCCGGTTCCTCAGTGCCGCCCGCCTTGCGCGACGGTTGTTAGCGACGTTTCGCAGCCGCTCTGAGTTGAGCACAGCAGCGTGCAAAAGATGCCGCATCCAGTAGCGATGGACGGCGGGGCCAGAGCAAGCGAAACCAACCAACCCGCTTTTACGATTCCCGATTCCCCACTCCCAATTCCCGGCCCCTCTACTCCATCCCCAATTTCTTCAGCTTGTAGCGCAACGCACGAAACGTGATGCCGAGCTGGGCGGCGGTCTTGGTCTTGTTCCAGCGGTTTTCTTCCAGCGCCTTCTGGATCGCGGCGCGTTCCAGTTGCTCGATGTAGGAGGGCAGGGCAGAGGAGGCCGGATCGATGTCGACGACCGCTTCGCGCGGTTCGATGGCGGCGCTGCCGGGGCTGGCGGCAAGGCGATGGCCGCCGTGGGCGGGTAGGCGCAGATCGCTGGCGCTGATCTGGTCGTCTTCGGCCAGGGCCAGGGCGCGTTCGAGGATGTTTTCCAGTTCGCGCACGTTGCCCGGAAAGCCGTAAGTATCCAATGCATCCAGGGCTGACTGGGTCAGCAGCGGGATCGGGCGGCCATGGCTGCGGGCCAGGCGCGCAATGATGGCGGCGGCCAGTTGCGGCAGGTCGCCACTGCGCTCGCGCAGCGGTGGCACACGCAGCTCGATCACGTTGATGCGGTAATACAGATCGTGACGAAAGCGGCCGTCGGAGACCAGGTCGCCCAGGTCCTTGTGTGTGGCCGACAGAATGCGCACGTCCACCAGCGTCTCGCCCGAGGCGCCGACCGGGCGCACTGATTTTTCCTGGATGGCGCGCAGCAGCTTGACCTGCATCTGCAGCGGCAGCTCGGCCACTTCGTCCAGAAACAGCGTGCCGCCATGCGCGGCCTGAAACAGACCCGGTTTGTCGGCATGCGCGCCGGTAAAGCTGCCCTTCTTATGGCCGAAGAACTCGCTCTCCATCAGCTCGGCGGGGATCGCGCCGCAGTTGACCGGAATGAACGGCCCGGCCGCGCGCGCGCCCTGCTCGTGGATGGTGCGGGCCACCAGTTCCTTGCCCACGCCGGATTCGCCAACGATGTAGACCGGCGCCTGGCTGCGCGCGACCTTGCCGATGGTGGAGCGCAGGCTCTCCATGGCGGTCGAATCGCCGAGCAGGCGGCTGGCCTGTTCCAGCGGAGGCGGTGGCGGCGCCGGCCGGTCGCGGTTGTTCAATTCCAGTGCGTGCTTGACCAGGCCGCGCAGCACGCTGATGTCCACCGGCTTGCTGACGAAGTCGAACGCGCCGGCTTTCAGCGCTTCCACCGCCAGGTCCATGCTGCCGAACGCGGTGATCATGGCCACCGGCGTCTGCGGGTATTGGCGCGCGATCTCGGTCACCAGCTCGATGCCGTTGCCGTCGGGCAACCGCATGTCGGTCAGGCACAGGTCGTACGGGTTGCTGGCCAGCAATTCGCGTGCTTCGGCCAGGTTGGCGGCGGTGCTGATGCGCAGCCCCATGCGGCCCAGGGTGAGAACAAGCAATTCGCGGATGTCACGCTCGTCATCGACGACCAGGGCACTTTTCGTTTCGTTCATGTTGCGCACGATAGCCCAGCGTGATGACAGTCGACAATTACCGGCGCTGCTGGACCTGAAGCGTCATGTGTTGGGCGTGCGGGGCTGCTACCGATGTTCGTCCCACGTTCGGTGCCACAAGGCCTCGCGCGCGCGGAGATCGCTGCTGATTGCGAGCCGATTGCTGCCCGGGCAGGACAGCCGGCCTGCGCAGATTTGCTCTGCTCGCCTACTTGCCGAATAGCCCATTCGGGCCCTGTAGCAGGATGCGGAAACACGCGCCGCCGCCGGGGACGGAGACGTAATCCAGTTGCGCCTGGTTGGCGCGGCACAGTTCCTGGGCGATATACAGGCCGAGCCCGGTGCCGTGTTCGGAGGTGGTGTAGAACGGTCGGAACAGCTGCGCTGCCACGGTTTCAGGAATGCCGGGGCCACGGTCGATGACGTCGATGGCCACCATGCGCTCGCGCCGCTCCACCCGCAGCTTCACCCGTGCCGGCTCGTCCAGGATGCGGCCGTACTTGAGTGCGTTGTGTACCAGCGCGGTCAGGACCTGGTGCAGGTGCTTGGGGTCGATCAAGGCGTGCACCGAGGCGCCCTCGATGCTGGCTTCCAGGATGTCGGTCTCCATCGACAAGGTCTGCCGGTATTCCACGACGAAGCGGCGCACGAACGCGGCCAGGTCCAGGTTTTCCGGGCTGGCGCGCTCGCGCCGGGCCAGGCCGAGCACGCTTTCGACGATGCCGTTGGTGCGCTGGCATTGCTGGTGGATGATCTGCAGCAGGCGGCGGTCGGCATCGCCGATGTCCGGCGATTCTTCCAGCAGCTGCGAGGCGTAGTTGATGGCCGCCAGCGGGTTGCGGATCTCGTGGGCCAGGCTGGCCGAGAACCGGCCCATGGCCGAGAGGGTCAGCGATTCGGCGCGCCGCGAGACCACGCTGGCATCGTCCAGGAAGATCAGCACCAGGTCGCTGTCGGCGAGCAGGCGCACGAAGCGCGGCTGCACTTCGGGGCGGTCCGCGCCCAGCTGCAGCGGGGATTCTTCCTGGCGCCAGCCGCTGCGCCAGCGCTGCAGCCGGCGCGCCAGTTCCGGGGTGAGCGCGGCCAGGGCCAGGTCGGCCGGGGCGTTGCGCTGGTCGCCGTCGCCGAGCAGTGCCAGGGCGGCTTCGTTGGCCAGGGTGATGCGGTTGTGGGTATCGACCACCAGCACGCCGGTGCGCATGCGGCGGATGATCAGCTCGTTGATTTCGTAAAGGTTGGCGACCTGCGCGCCGCGTTGTTCGGCCAGCGCCTGGTTGCTGCGCGCGCGCGAGGCGATCTGCTGGCAGATGTAGGCCACCGCCACGTAGCTGGTGGCGAACATGGCCAGCTCGGCCACCGGGCGGGTGGTGCCGCCTTCCAGTAGCGTCCACAGGTACTCCAGCACGATCGCGGTGCTGGCCACCACCGCGACACTCATGCCGTAGCGCAGCCGCAGCAGGATCGAGCCGGCCGCCACGTTGAACAGCAGCATCATCGCGATACCGTCGCTGGCGCCGGGCAGGGCGTGCGTGGCCAGGGTCGCGGCCAGGATGTCGGCCAGCACCGCGCACAGCACGGTGGCGGTGAGGCGGCGCTCGCTGCGGCCCCAGAACAGCAGCGGGATGGCCATCGACAGATAGCCGATCGCCACCCCGGCGGCCAACCGCGGGTAGCGCGGCTCGGGGATGGCGTCGGACAACGGGCTGAACACCAGCGCGGCGATCAGGCCGGCCACCAGCACGCGGTACAGCGAGAAGAAATACAGCTCGCGCTGCGGCGCCGACTGGATCCGGTCGATGAGCGATACGCTGGATGCCACGCCTGAACCCCCTGCTGAAACGAGCCGCGAGTATAGGCAGCTGCGCCGCCCACGGCCGCTTGCGCATGCATTCGCGCATTGCGCAAGCGCACAGATCTGGCTGCCAATGCCGGCGAATTTTGCGCCGCAGGGCGTGGTCGGCCACAATAGGCGGCCCGCTCGCGTCTCCCGACGTGACCGCCCCGTCGGTCTGCGTTGCGCGCAGCGGTCGTTTCCTTTTCCCACGGTGACGCATGAATTTCCACGAATACCAGTCAAAACAGCTGCTTGCCGAGTACGGCATCCCCGTCCCGGCCGGTAAGGTCGCGTCCACGCCGGACGAAGCGGTTGAAGTCGCCAACTCCTTGGGCAAGGGCCCCTGGATGGTCAAGGCGCAGATCCACGCGGGCGGCCGCGGCAAGGCTGGCGGCGTCAAGTTCTGCAAGACCACCGACGACGTGAAGGCCGCAGCAGACAAGATGCTCGGCACCAAGATGTCCACCTACCAGACCGCAGGCGTCGAGTTGCCGGTCAACCTGGTGCTGGTGACCACCGCCGGCGAGATCGTCAAGGAGCTGTACCTGTCGATCCTGGTCGACCGCGGCACCAAGACCATCACCTATATCGCCTCGAGCGAAGGTGGCGTGGAGATCGAACAGGTCGCCGCCGAGACGCCGGAGCTGATCCACTCGCTCAACGTCGATTTCGTCGAAGGCGTGCAGGGCTACCACGGCCGCGATTTCGGCTTCAAGCTCGGCCTCAATGCCAAGCAGGCCGGCCAGTTCGCCAGCATCATGGTGAACCTGTATCGCCTGTTCAACGACAAGGACCTGGCGCTGGTTGAAATCAACCCGCTGGCGATCCTGGACGACGGCAACCTGTACGCGCTGGACGGCAAGTTCGACAGCGACGACAACGCCGCATTCCGTCAGAAGGCGCTGGTCGCCATGCGCGACAAGACCCAGGAAGACGAGACCGAAGTGACTGCTTCGGAGCTGGACATCAACTACGTCACCATGGACGGCAACATCGGTTGCATGGTCAACGGCGCTGGCCTGGCCATGGCCACCATGGACGTCATCAAGCTCAACGGCGGCGAGCCGGCGAACTTCCTGGACGTGGGCGGCGGTGCCAACAAGCAGCGCGTCATCGAGGCGTTCAAGCTGATCCTGTCCTCGGACAAGGTCGAAGGCATTTTCGTCAACATCTTCGGCGGCATCGTCCGCTGCGACATGATCGCCGAAGGCATCATTGCCGCGGTCAAGGAAGTGGGCGTCAAGGTGCCGGTCGTGGTGCGCCTGGAAGGCACCAACGTGGAAGAAGGCAAGCAACTGCTGCGTGACAGCGGCATGGCCATCATCCCGGCCGACAACATCAACGACGGCGCCAAGAAGGTCGTTGAAGCTGTCAAGAACGCTGCCTGATCCACGACACCGAAGGAACTATCCATGTCCGTTTTGATTAACAAGAACACCAAGGTGATCGTGCAGGGCTTCACCGGCCAGCAGGGCACCTTCCACGCCACTCAGATGATCGAGTACGGCACCCAGGTCGTTGGCGGCGTGACGCCGGGCAAGGGCGGCACCACGCATATCGATCTGCCGGTGTTCAACACCGTGGCCGACGCCGTGCAGAGCACCGGCGCCGACGCGTCGGTCATCTACGTGCCGCCGCCGTATGCGGCCGATGCGATCCTGGAAGCGGCTGCGGCCGGCATCAAGGTCATCGTCTGCATCACCGAAGGCATTCCGGTGCTGGACATGCTGCGCGTCAAGAACGTGCTGACCCGCTCGCATCCGGACACCGTGCTGATCGGGCCGAACTGCCCCGGCGTGATCACCCCGGGCGAGTGCAAGATCGGCATCATGCCGGGCCACATCCACAAGCCGGGCAAGATCGGCATCGTGTCGCGTTCGGGCACCCTGACCTATGAAGCGGTCAAGCAGACCACCGAAGTGGGCCTGGGCCAGAGCACCTGCATCGGGATCGGTGGCGACCCGATCAACGGCCTGAACTTCGTCGACTGCCTCAAGCTGTTCAACGAAGACCCGCAGACCGAAGGCATCATCATGGTTGGCGAGATCGGCGGCGACGCCGAGGAAGCCGGTGCCGAGTACATCAAGCAGTTCGTGAAGAAGCCGGTGGTCGGCTTCATCGCCGGTGCCTCGGCGCCGGCCGGCAAGCGCATGGGCCACGCCGGTGCGATCGCATCGGGCGGCAAGGGCACCGCCGAAGGCAAGTTCGCGGCGATGGAAGCTGCTGGCGTCAAGACCGTCCGTTCGCCGGGCGATCTGGGTGCGGCGATTGCTGCGCTGGTGAAGTAAGTCTCACCGGTGTGGTGTCGTGGAAAGCCGCCTTCGGGCGGCTTTCTGCGTTTTGGGCGATGTCTTACCTGGATGGCGGGAATTGCTGACTGCCCCGCGCGCGTTGGGCCGACTGCCCGGCTCCCTGCTTGCAGCGATGCTGAGCTCTGAATCGCACAAGGAGCGTGTCATGCAAAGTGTGTCACAAGTGTGCTACTGTGAGCCTGTCATCCGGTCTTCCGAGGTTGCCATGTCCACGACCACAATCCGTTTGCCTGACGAACTGAAAGCGCGTGTCGCCAGGGCGGCGAAAGATGCCGGAACTACGGCGCACGGCTTTATCGTCGACGCCATTGCGGAAAAAATCGAGGCGCACGAGCGCCGCACTGCATTCCATGCCGAAGCGCAGCAACGCTGGGCTGCTATCGAAGGCGGCGACAACACGCTGTCCTGGGCGGACGTACGCCAGTACATGCAGCAGCTTGCTGACGGAGAGAACCCCGCGCCACCGGTCGCCAGCGCCGTCGAGCGCTGACAGGTGACCAGGATCGCGCTTGCCGCGCGCGTCGCCGACGATGCGCGCCGTTTAGTCGCTTATCTGCTGGAACACGATGCAGCCAGTGTGCAGCGAAAGCTCGCTGGCATCTTCCAGGCGATCGACGCATTGGCGGACAATCCACTGATGGGGCGCGCAGTGCATGGCGGATTTCGCGAACTGGTCATAGGCCGCGATGCCAGCGGCTATCTGGCGCTCTATCGTTACGCACCGTTGGACGACACCGTGTATGTGCTGGCGATCCGTTCGCAGCGCGAAGCGGGTTACCTTGAAAGCCTGTTTTGATGGAGTCAGCAGTGACAGCACACACCCTTCGCATCGCCATGGCCCAGTTCGACTTCCCGGTCGGTGCCGTGACGCAGAACACCGATCGCATCATCGAGTACATCGCTGCGGCACGCGACGAGTTCGAAGCCGATATCGTGCTGTTCCCGGAATTGGCGATCAGCGGCTATCCGCCGGAAGACCTGCTGTTGCGCCCCGGGTTTCTTGCCCACTGCGAGCAGGCGCTGGCGCGGATTGCCGCAGCCACGCGTGGCATCGTGGCGGTGGTCGGCTGGCCGCAGAGCGCCGGCAGCGTGGTCTACAACGCCGCCAGCGTCTTGCGCGAGGGGCGCATCGAAGCGACCTACCGCAAGCGCGAATTGCCCAACTACGCGGTGTTCGATGAGCGCCGCTACTTCGACGTGGACCCGGACGGCGACAACTGCGTGGTGACCGTCAAGGGCGTGCAGGTGGGCGTGGTGATCTGCGAAGACCTGTGGTTTGCCGAGCCGCTGGCCAAGACCGTGCAGGCCGGCGCCGAACTGGTGCTGGTGCCCAACGCCTCGCCGTACGAGCGCGGCAAGCATGCGCAGCGCGATGCCTTGCTGGCCGAGCGCACCCGCGAGAGCGGGGCGGCGATTGCCTATCTCAATGTGGTCGGTGGCCAGGATGCGCTGGTGTTCGACGGCGCCTCGGTCGTGGCCGACGGTGATGGCACCGTGCATCCGGCCGCAGCAGCGTTCGTGGACCAGTGGCTGGTGGTGGACTATGCCGCCGGCGAGCGCAGCTTCACCCCGGTGGTGTGGGTGGACGATGGCGACGAAAGCATGGACGCGCTGGCCTGGCGCGCGGTGGTGCGCGGGCTCAAGGATTACTGCGGCAAGAATGGTTTTCGCAAGGTGTGGCTGGGGCTGTCCGGCGGCATCGACTCGGCGTTGGTGCTGGCGATGGCGGTGGATGCGCTGGGGGGCGAGAACGTCACCGCAGTGCGCCTGCCGTCGCGCTACACCGCCGGGCTGTCGAACGATCTGGCCGACGAACAATGCCGCGCGCTGGGCGTGAAACTGGAAACGATCGCGATCGAGCCGGCGTTCGAAGGCCTGCTCGCGGCACTGGGGCCGCTGTTTGCAGACACCCAGCCCGACATCACCGAAGAAAACCTGCAGTCGCGCAGCCGCGGCGTGATCCTGATGGCGTTGTCCAACAAGTTCGGCGGGCTGGTGCTCACCACCGGCAACAAGAGCGAATACGCAGTGGGCTACGCCACCATCTATGGCGATATGTGCGGTGGCTACGCACCGCTCAAGGACCTGTACAAGACAGAGGTCTTCGGACTGGCCAAGTGGCGCAACACCGTGGGCGGCGCGCCGGTGATTCCGCCGGCGGTGATTTCGCGCCCGCCCTCGGCGGAACTGCGCGACAACCAGACCGACCAGGACTCGCTGCCGCCCTACGACGTGCTCGACGGCATCCTGTACCGCTACGTCGACCAGGAGCAGTCGCGTGATGACATCGTCGCTGCCGGCTACGCGGCCGACACCGTGGAGCACGTGCTGCGGCTGGTGCGCCTGAACGAGTGGAAGCGCCATCAGGCAGCACCCGGGCCGAAGGTGTCGCGGCGCGCGTTCGGGCGCGAGCGGCGTTACCCGATCACCAATGGCTATTCGGGTCAGTAACCGGGGGCACCGGGCGTCGTGCGCGCTGGCGCCGACGCCGGAGGCTGGGCGAAACCGGTGAGCAGCTCCAGCGTGGGCTTGGGGCGCGTCAGGTCGTACATCAGGCCGAAATGGCCTTCGACGCCCGAAATGGTGGTCTGGTCCAGCAGCTCGTAGACGTTCACCTCGGCCACCACGTCGGCATAGTGGTCGCGCACGGTGCGTAACAGCTGGGCCAGGCTGTCGTAACAGCCGCCATCGCCCTGGGCGCCGCCGCTGACATTGCCGGTATACACCTCGGCGCAGTTGAGTTCGTTGAAGAACACCGGCGTGTTGTAGGTCTGCGCGGCGGTGCGCAACTGCCCCAGATACAGGTCGGTCCAATAGCCGGCATCGTGGGGGAACGCGTAGTAGTGGAAGCTGATGTGGTCGAACGCAAAGCCGGCCGCCCGGGCCTTGGCCAGAAACCAGAGGGAGCCATTGCGATCGCCGGGGCAGCGCGCGGTGGCACTGTGGTCGTCGCTATTGCAGGCGGTGATGTTGATGGTGAAGCGCAGCCCTGCGCCCAGCTCGTTGGACGCCTGCCGCATGCCCTGGTACATCGTGGTCATCGCCGCGATCCTGGCATCGGCCTCGGCACGCACCAGATCCTGTTCGTTACCGATCTCCCACACCTTGATGTCGGCGGCATAGCGGCGCGCCAGCTGGTAGCCGATCTCGCGGGTCATCGGGTAGACCATCGGGCGCAAGGTGATGCCGTATTTGCGCGCGAGCGGAACCAGCGTGTCGAGCGTGGCGTAATCGCGCGGGTCCACGTCGAAGCGATAGCTGCGCAGGTTACGCGCGGCCAAAAGTTTGAAGCGGGCCTCGGCCTGTGTCATGGCGTAGGCGGGGCGGTTGTCGTGGGCGTTGACGCCGTAGACGATGGGGGCGGCATGGGCGGTGGCCATCGACAGCAGCAGCCCGAGCGCAAACAGGATCCGCTGACCGGACATCGACATACAGCCTCCTTGGCGTGCGCCGGCAGGATGTCGTCCCTGCCTTATGCCTGGAGTATAGGAATCCTCGCCAGGCCATTCGGTGACCTGGTGCCGGGTCTCGGGCGCCCGCGCTGGCGATGTGGCCCGGATCCGGTTCGCGATGCATGAGCTTGCCCGGGCAGGCCGCGATTGCCGGCCAGGACTCGTGCGCATGCAGCTGGCGGCCGGACACACGGTGGCTCAGGGTGAGCATGGCAGCGAAGTCGATGGCGATATCCGCCTCGCGTGACACCCAGGAAGACCACGCCACGGACTGCAGCCGGCGCTGGCCCGTACCAACGTGTCGCCGCGCGAGCACGTCCTGCCAAGGGAGCGCCTTGTCGCGCTGCCAGTTGGCGCTGCGGCAATAAAGCGTTGCGGCAATAAAAAAGGGGCCTTGCGGCCCCTTTCATCTCATCGCCGATCGATCTCTCAATCGCGACTCATCTGTGCATTGCGCTGGCCGGTGGCGGCGGATTTCTCGCCAGCGAACGGGTTGAGCTTGCGCACGGCCCACGGATACTTCGGCCAGTCGCCGGTCAGCCACGGGTGCTGCGGGCTGTTGAGCTCCAGCACGCGGCGCGCGTCGGCGGCCAGGGTCTTGTTGCCCAGGTGGGTGTAGGCCTCGGCCAGCACGGCGACTGCGTCGTACTGGAACGCGCTCTGCGGGTAGGTTTCCAGCAGGTAGTTGGCACGCCCTGCAGCCGACACCCAGGCGTCGCGGCGCAGGTAATACAGCGCGTTGTCCAGTTCGTGCTGGGCGAAGATGTCGCGCAGCTCGATCATTCGCTTGCGCGCGTCCGGCGCGTAGCGGCTGTTGGGATAGCGGTCGGTGACGGTGTTGAAGTCGTTGTAGGCCTGCTGCGGCGAGGACAGGTCGCGGCGGCTCGGGTCCAGCGACCATACGCGGCGCAGGAACACCGTGTCCCGGTTGCTGTTGGCCAGCCCGCGCAGGTAATACAGATACGAGATGTTGCGGTGCGTCGGATAGGTACGGATGAAGCGGTCGACGCTGGACACCGTGTCGTCGTGCTTGCCGGCCTTGTACTGGGCGTAGGCGGTTTCGATCATCGCCTGCTCGGTGTACGGGCCATACGGGTACTGGGCGATCAGGCGCTTGTAGCTGGCTTCGGCGCCGGCCCAGTTGCCTTTCTCCATCAGGCCGTGGCCCTTGCCGTAGAGCTGCTCGACCGGCATGCCCTCGTCGGGATTCTTGTCCTTGGCGCCGCGGTGGCAGCCGGTGACGACAAACGCCATGACCAGCATGAGGGCAATCAGGCGCGCAGGCGCGGAAAACGTGGACCGTCGGATCATGGGGTCTGGGCAGGACGCGTCAGGAAAACGAAAGGGCGATGATAGCCTAGTGGCCTGTCCGGCGACTGACTCCCGCCGCCCGGACCCCAAATTCCTTGGTTTTTGCCTGAGTACCCGCGTCCATGTCCGACCAATCCTCCGAACCCCTCGATTCCTCCCTGCGCCAGGCTGTCGTGCCGGACAGCGCCGCCGGGCGTCGCTTCGATGCGGTGCTGGCCGAGCTGTTTCCCGAATTCTCGCGCTCGCGGCTGTCGGAGTGGATCAAGTCCGGCGATGCGCTGCTGGACGGCGAGACCGCCCGCCCGCGCGACACCTTGCGCGGCGGCGAAACCGTCCAGGTGCAGGTGGTGCTGGAAACCCAGACCCACGCCGCGCCGCAGGACATCCCGCTGAACGTGTTGTACGAAGACGACCATGTGCTGGTCATCGACAAGCCGGCGGGCCTGGTGGTGCATCCGGGTGCCGGTAACCCGGACGGCACCCTGGTCAATGCGCTGCTGTTCCGCGACCCGAACCTGGCTGCGGTGCCGCGTGCCGGCGTGGTACATCGCCTGGACAAGGACACCAGCGGTGTGATGGTGGTGGCGCGCACGCTGCAGGCGCAGACCGCGCTGGTGGAGCAGCTCTCCGCGCGCGATGTGCACCGCCAGTACCTGGCAGTGGTGGTGGGGGCGCTGGTCTCCGGCGGCACCGCCGATGCGCCGATCGACCGCCACCCGCGTGACCGGCTCAAGATGGCGGTGCGCGACGACGGCCGCGACGCCGTCACCCATTACCGTCTGCGCGAGCGCTTCCGCGCGCACACCGCGCTGGAATGCCGCCTGGAGACCGGGCGGACCCATCAGATCCGTGTGCACATGGCGCACCTGAAATCGCCGATCGTCGGCGACCCGCTGTACGGCGGCGCGCTCAAGCTACCCAAGGGCGCCACCGACACACTGGTGGCGGAGCTGCGCGGCTTCAAGCGCCAGGCCCTGCATGCCGAAACGCTGGAATTCCTGCACCCGGTCAGTGGCGAGCCGATCCGCGCCAGCGCGCCGGTGCCGGAAGATCTGCAGCGGCTGATGAGCGCCCTGCGCGAAGACAGCGCACGCGCCGCCGAGTTGGCGCGGCGCTGAGGTGAGCGCCGTGCCGTCGTTTGTGTTGCCGGCGCAGTGGCCGGCGCCGCCGCGCATCCACGTATTGACCACGCTGCGGCACGGCCTGGGCGTGTCGCCGGCACCGTTCGACACCCTGAATCTCGGCAACCGCAGCAGCCCGCAGGGTGACCTGCTGGCAAACGTGGAACGTAACCGGGCGCTGCTGACACAGGCGCTGGGCCTGCCAGGCGCGCCGCATTGGCTGCGGCAGGTGCACGGGGTGGAGGTGGTGCGCGTGGATGCGCCGCGTTCTGCGGATGCGGTGCACACGCAGCCGCGGGAGCTGGACGAGCCGGTGGCCGATGCCGCCGTCACCAGCGTGCCCGGCGTGGTGCTGGCCATCCTCACCGCCGACTGCCTGCCGGTGGTGCTCGCCGCCGCCGATGGCAGCGAAGTGGCGGCCGCGCATGCAGGCTGGCGCGGGCTGGCCGACGGCATGCTGGAACGCAGCGTGGCCGCGATGCGGAGCCCGCCGCAGCGGTTGGTCGCCTGGCTGGGGCCGGCCGCAGGGCCGCAGGCGTACGAAATTGGCGCGGATGTCTTCGAGGCGTTTGTGACGCGTGATCCGCAGGCGGCCAGTGCGTTCGTGGCCACGCGCCCGGGCCACTGGCGGGTGGATCTGTACGCGTTGGCGCGGCTGCGCTTGTGCAGTGCGGGCGTGCCGGCCGAGGCCATCCATGGCGGCGAGCTGTGCACCATTTCCGACCCGACGCGGTTTTTTTCGCACCGCCGTGATCGTCGCAGTGGGCGCATGGCCACGCTGGCCTGGATCGCGCCCTGAGCCCGCCGCTGTTTGCGCAGGTGCTGGGCACGGCAGCCTTTGCCCAATTGCCGGCGCCGGTGCGCGCGCTGCACGCGGTGCAGCAGCGGCAGCGCTTCGTTGGCCGTGCGCTGGTGCGCCGCGGTGCGCATCCGCTGGTGCCGCTGCTGGCATGGCTGAGCCGCTTGCCGCACAGCGGACAGGTGGCGGTGGAGGTGGAGTTCCTGGTCGATGCGAACGTCGAGCGCTGGCATCGGCGCTTTGCTGGCCTGCCGATGCACTCACGGATGTGGCGTCACGGCGCATGGTTGCGCGAACACCTGGGCGCAGTGCGTTTTGAGTTCGCACTGCGCGCCGATGCCACCGCGCTGTACTGGCAGGCGCGGCGGGTGTGGGCATTCGGCTGGCTGCCCTTGCCGGCGCGCTGGTTCGAGCAGGTGCGTTGCCGTGAGCATGCCGACGAGGGCCGCTATGGCTTCCTGGTCGACGTGCATCTACCGTGGGTGGGGCCATTCATTCGCTACGAGGGTTGGCTTGAACCGCACTGAGCACGCCGCGCCGCCTGCCACCATCGTGTTCGATGGCGTGTGCCTGCTGTGCAATGGCTGGGTCAGGTTCCTGTTGCGCCACGACCACCGCAGGCGCTATCGCTATGCCGCCATGCAGGGCACGGCCGGGCGCGCATTGCTGGTCCAGCACGGGCTGGACCCGGACGACCCGCTTTCGTTCCTGCTGGTGGACGCGGCAGGTGCCTGGACCGATACCGATGCAATCGTGCGGGTACTGAGCGGGCTTGGTGGCCTGTGGCGCGTGGCGGCAGTGCTGCGCCTGGTGCCGCGTTCGTTGCGCGACATCGGCTATCGCGTGGTGGCACGCAACCGCTACCGCTGGTTTGGCCGCAGCACGCACTGCATGTTGCCCACGCCTGAGCAACGCGCGCTGTTTCTGGATTGATGCCGCCGCATGTGGAATGCGGTGCTGGGTAGGAGCGCGCTTGCGCGCGATGGGGCGTTATCGGCGAGGCCACGTCGCGCGCAAGCACGCTCCTACGCGTGCTGTGATTTCTAGTGCTTTGGTGATGCCGCCGCGTTGTCGATACGTGCGCAAAACCTAGTCCGCAATGTCTGCCGATATCGGCTGGCACACGCGTGCACGCACCGCAGCTGGTTACGCAGTAGCTGCTTTCGATTGCAGTGCACAGATGGGGATTCGCGCCGCCGTTTTTTAACGACACACATGAGCGTAGGAGCGCGCTTGCGCGCGATGGGGCTTTACCGGTGAGGCCCCATCGCGCGCAAGCGCGCTCCTACGCGGATTGCGATTTCTAGCGCTTTGGTGATGCCGCCGCGTTGTCGATAGGCGCGCAAAACCTAGTCCGCAATGTCTGCCGATATCGGCTGGCACACGCGTGCACGCACCGCGCGCCGGTCACACAGAGGCTGCTTTCGATTGCGGTGCACAGATGGGGATTCGCGCCGCCGTTTTTTAACGACACACATGACGTAGGAGGCTTGCGCGCGATGGGGCGTTACCGGCGAGGCCCCATCGCGCGCAAGCGCGCTCCTACGAATGCGGGTGGTGTGCGGGGTTACGCCGCCGCGCTTCCAAAACTGCCGCGTACCACGTTCGAGCTACCGCGGGTGTCTGATTGCAGGCGGAAGATGGACACCGCATCGGCCAGTTCCACTGCCTGTTCTTCCAGGCTGCGCGCGGCGGCGGTGGCTTCTTCCACCAGGGCGGCGTTGCGCTGGGTCACTTCGTCCAGCTGCGCCACGGTGCGGTTCACCTGCTCGATGCCGCTGGACTGTTCGGCGCTGGCCGAGGTGATCTCGCTCATGATGTCGGTGACGTGCTTCACCGAGCCGACGATCTCGCGCATGGTCGCGCCGGCGCGGTGCACCAGACCCGAGCCCAGTTCCACCTTGTCGGTGGAGTCGGCGATCAACGATTTGATCTCCTTGGCTGCATCGGCCGAACGTCGCGCCAGGGCGCGCACTTCCGAGGCCACCACCGCGAAGCCGCGGCCCTGTTCGCCGGCGCGCGCTGCTTCCACCGCGGCGTTGAGCGCCAGGATGTTGGTCTGGAACGCGATGCCGTCGATGACGCCGATGATCTCGCCGATCCTGCGCGAGGCAGTGCTGATCTGGCTCATGGTGGACACCACATCGTCCATCACCTGGCCACCGTTCTGCGCCACTTCGCCGGTGCCCAGCACCAGCTTGTTGGCCTGCTGCGCGCTGTCGGCATTCTGCTTCACGGTGGAGGTGAGTTCTTCCATGGAGCTGGCGGTTTCTTCCAGGCTCGCGGCCTGTTGCTCGGTGCGTTCGGACAGATCGGTGTTGCCGGCAGCGATTTCCACCGCAGCGCGGCGAATGGTGTCCGACGCGGTCTGGATGCCGCCGATGATTTCGGTCAGGCGGATCACGGTCTGGTTGGTGTCGTCACGCAGGCGCGCGAAAATGCCATGCGCATCGCCATCCACGCGCTGGGTGAGGTCGCCCTCGGCCAGCGCGCTGATCACGCGCGCCAATGCAGCCAGATGCGTTTCCACCGAGTCGTAAATGCGGTTGATGCCTTGCGCCAGCGACAGCAGCACGCCGTCCATGCCGTCCATCTGCATGCGGCGGCTGAAATCGCCAGCGGCAGCGGCATCGATGATCTCGATCAGCGCCTGCTCGGCGTTGACCTGCGCGGTGACGTCCATCCACTGCGCGATGGTGCCGAGCTTGGTGCCGTCGGCGGCGATGATCGGGCTGTAGACGAAGTCGATCTGGCGGCCGAAGAACGGCGCACGCACGGCCTTGGAGGCGGTGAGCGCACGCATACGGTCGATGGCGGCCTGGCTGTCCGGATAGATGTCGCCGATGCTGCCGCCGACGAAACCTTCGGCATGGAAGCTGGGGCGGAAGCTCTGCACGTCCGGCTCGATCAGCTTGAGCATCTTGAGCAGTTTGCGGTTGGCGAACAGCACCTGGCCGTCGTCATCGGCGATGCGGATCATGGTGTCCAGATCGTCCAGCGCCTTGATCACGAACTGGCCGTGGCGCAAGCCTTGCTCCATCACGTCGAGGCGGAGGGCGAGCTTGTCCTGGGTGGCTTGCAGGGTGCGCAGCAACGGCGCGAGTTCGCCGCTGGCGCTGCGCGCGTCCAGGCGCTGGAAGCGGCCTTCGCCGATGGCGGCAATGGCGGTGACTGCCTGGTCGAGCTGGGTGGCAGTGCGCCGGCGCGACCACCACCACAGCCCCGCACTGGCGGCGCCGAGCACCAGTAATGCCGGTAGCAGCGTGCCCAGGGTGTGCCAGAAGCCGCCGGGCATGGCCGTGGCGGCGTAGACGGCAAGCAGGATCAGCAACGCGGCCTGCGCCGCGGCCGGCAACCAGGCTGTCCAGGTGGCACGCGCAACGTTCCGGCCGGTGGGCGGAGGAGAGGCGGGTGCGGCATCGAGGGTAGGCAACATAGGCTGGTGTCCGACTGGTGTTCTGGGTGGGGAGCGCGTCCGGCAGTGTGTAGCTGCAAGGGGGTATCGGCGGCCGGGCCCGAATCATGACGGTGTGAAGGCGCCGTTCGTCGGAATCAGCACGCCGGTACCCTAAAAATGCCGATGTGCTTGATTTGGAAGCGGTTTTCAGTCCTGAGGCAGGGTTGGGCGCTCCCGGCGATTTCCTGACGAAGCGCACATTTATTTTGTTATTGAAATGTGAACTTTCGGCCTGCCCGACAGTGCATGGGGTTCAAGACGAAGGGTGCAGCCTGCGCTCCGTACCCCAGGCAGGAACCCCCCCCGCGATGGCGAGGCTGGGCCGATCGCCGCTGCCGCATCGCAGCTCGCCCCGCGGGCAATGGCGTGCGCTAACTCGCTGTGATTCGCTTGCGGCCGCACGCACGACGCGGCGGAAAGTGCCCCTCGGAGCGCGGCGCTCTTCAGGCACGCACAAAAAAACCGGCCGTCTTGCGACGGCCGGTTCAACGTCACTGCACAACCTCAGACGTTATTTGGCGCTGGCGGCCGCGTCGTCGGGCAGTGCCCAGGCAATGACGCTGTCGCCGGACTTGGTTTCCATGCGGTCATGGCCACCCACCGCGGCAACGATGTACTGCTTGCCATCGATGGTGTAGCTCAGCGGCGCGGCCTGCGGGCCCGCAGGCACGCGGGTCTCCCAGACCTGCTTGCCGGTGCGGGTGTCAAAGCCGCGGATGAAGTTGTCCAGGCTGGCACCGATGAAGGTGACGCCGCCGGCAGTGGCCAGCGAGCCGCTGTTGTTCGGGGTGCCGATCTCGAACTTGGTCTTGGACGGGATGCCCATTGGGCCCTGGTCGTAACCGGTGCCCAGCGGACGGCGCCAGATCACCTGCTGCGTGCGCAGATCCACGCCGGAGATATAGCCCCACGGCGGTGCCACGCACGGCGTGTTGAGCGGCGACATCCACGGCTCCTTGCGCGCGCCATAGGCCAGGCCTTCCTGCGCCATGTAGCCCTTGGTCTTGCTGCTGCCGTTGAACACCGACACCACGCCCAGCTCGTTCATCACCGTGCGCGGGTAGACGTGCTCGGTATAGGGCAGGCGATTGCTGTTCATCACCATGATGCCGCGCTGCAGATCGACCGACACGCCGCCCCAGTTGATGCCGCCATGGTTGCCGGTGAACGACAGCGAGCCCTGCAGGCTTGGCGGGGTGAACATGCCTTCGTACCGCAGCTTCTTGAACTCGATGCGGCAAGCGAGCTGGTCGAACGGGGTCATGCCCCACGCGTCAGATTCAACGATGGTCTCGTAGTCACGGCTGGGCGCACCCACGGTGTTGGGCATGCCCGGCGACACCGGCTGGGTGGATGCGGTCCAGTCGCCATGGTCGGTGCCCTGCGGCACGGCGATCTGCTTGACAGGCATGATCGGCTGGCCGGTGGCGCGGTCGAGCACGAACACCTGGCCGGACTTGGTGGCCTGGATCACGGCGGGGCGGGTGCCACCGCCGGCAACCGGCCAATCAACCAGGTTCGGCTGCGGGCCGATGTCGTAGTCCCACAGATCGTGATTGACGGTACGGAAGTGCCAGCGCTCCTTGCCGGTTGCCGCATCCACGGCCACCAGCGAGGCGGTGTATTCCTCTTCCTGCGGGGTGCGGCCCTTGCCGAAGAAGTCGCCGGCAGCGTTGCCGGTGGGCAGATACACCAGCCCCAGCTCGTCATCGGCGGCCATCAGCGACCACACGTTCGGGGTGGAGCGGGTATAGGTCTGGCCGGCCGGCGGTTCGGCGGTGATGGCCGGGTTGCCCAGATCCCAGGCCCAGCGCAGCTGGCCGGTGAGCGCGTCGAAGCCGCGCACCACGCCGGACGGCGCATCGCGTTCCTGACCGTCGCGCACCTGCCCGGTGGGCTGGATCACCACACCGCGCATGACCACCGGCGGCGAGGTCGGGCCGACGAAGCCCGGCTTGGTGTTGCCGGTGCCGGCATTGAGGTCCACATAGCCGTTGTTACCGAAGCTGGCGCAGAGCTTGCCGGTCTGCGCATCCAGCGCACCCAGGCGGCCATCGACCATCGGCCAGAAGATCCGCGTCGGGCACTCGGCAGTGCCTTCCGGCGCCTGGTAGTACGACACGCCGCGGCATGTGGTGGCGGCCACGCCGGCCATCGCCTTCGGATTGGTCTGCGGGTCGAAGCGCCAGCGCTCCTTGCCGTTGGCCGCCTCCACCGCAATCACCTTCTGGGTCGGGGTGCAGATGTAGAGCAGGTCGCCGACCTTGAGCGGGGTGTTCTGGAACGCATAGCCCAGCTTGGAATCCTTCGGCTTGAGATCGCCGGTATGGAATTCCCAGGCCACCTTGAGGCCCTTGACGTTCTCCGGCGTGATCTGCGCGCCGGGGGTGTAATGGTTGGACAGGTTGGAACCGGCGTAGGCGGTCCAGTTACTGGCATCGTGGTTGGCCGCCACGTTCCCGTCCGGGCTGGGCACGCTGCCACGGCTGAACGGCGTTGCCGCATCGGCCGGCTGCTTGGATGCATCGGCCAGTTCCACATTGCGCGGCACCAGCAGCGGCCACAGGATCAGCGCCGCACCCAGCACCGGCAGCACGCCGGTGACCACGACATAGCCGAGCCCGGACAACGGCTGCATGCGCCGCCGCGCCACGCCCCAGAACGGCAACAGCACCAGGCCGAGCACCGAGATCCAGGCCAGACGTGGGATCAGGCCCCAGCCATCCAGGCCCACTTCCCACAGCGCCCACACGATGGTGGCCGCCAACGTAGCGCCAAACAGCCACAGGCCAGCGCGTTTGCCCAGTGCCAGCAGCACACCGGCCACCAGCACGGCGATACCGGCCAGCACGTAATACCAGGAGCCGCCAACGGCCACCAGGCGCCCGCCTTCATAGGCGAGCGCCGCACCAAGCACGGCGAGCACCACGGCATAGGCTACCAACAGCCAAGTGCCGAGCCCGCGTTTAGAGGATTGATCAGTCATTTTGAGTTATCAGGAAGGACCCGGGCACCAAACAAACGGTGCAGGTCGTGGAGGGAGAGAGGCAGCGGACTGGCGAAAGCGGCCGCACCTGGATATGAACGCGCCGCCCCTCCCAGGGTCCTCGGCGCTAATCATGTGAATATTTTAGACCCATCCTTATCCCGTGTCCGTGACGGAATAGGAACCATCGGTCCAACCTGCACACCTGAAGCACACGAAGTAGGCAAAAACTAAACGCAATTGCTGATTCGTTGACTGATAGTCGTTAGTCGCCGGTCGCCTGTGCTGATTGCCGATACTAGTGACGGTGCCGATTCTTGAATTTCTCTAATCAGCTTCGGTGACGCACACGTAGCTCATATCCGTAGCCTCGCTGTCGCTGTCGCTGTCGCTGTCGCTGTCGCTGTCGCTGTCGCTGTCGCTGTCGCTGTCGCTGTCGCTGTCGCTGTATTGCCCTATTTGCGATTAACACAGCGATCCGTCGCCTGCCAAGCCTGAAACCTTGCTTCGGCAGCGCTGTTCCGCTCTTGCTCTTGCTTCACCCAGTCGCCTTAAAGCAAGCCGAGCACCGCAGTCACGCGTGGCCGAAGAGGCGCCCTTGTCTGAGCGTAGCGAGTTTGGGCGCCGTGCCACGCGTGGCGAGGAGCGCAGGGCACCGGTGCGGCTTCACCGCACCGGATTGCGTCGGCGACAGCGGTTTTGGTTCCTTTTGCCAAGACAAAAGGAACTCGCGCCGCAGGCGCGAAAGCTCTGCACTTGCATTGTTTTGCCGTGAAGTGCCTTGCATCGAAAGACGCTATCAACAACTCAGCAGCTGAACCCCTGCGCGCAGTCATCTAGGCAACGCTTTCTCATGCTCACGGCGAGAAAATTGCATCAACGCAGTGACGCGAAACGCGACACCGCGCATGAAACAGCCAGACTCAGATATCGGCCAACGCCTGCAAATACCGCTGCCGCCAATGATTGATGTTGTTCTTGCGCAAGTGATCCATCATCGCGTGCCAACGCTCCACCCGCGTTGCCAACGGCATGCTCGCCGCCGTCGCAATTGCATCGGCCACACCATCCAGATCATGCGGATTGACCAACAGCGCCTCTTTCATCTCATCGGCCGCACCGGCCAGCAACGACAACACCAGCACACCCGGATTCTCCGGATCCTGCGCTGCCACAAATTCCTTGGCGACCAGATTCATGCCGTCGCGCAATGGTGTCACCAAACCCACGGCCGCAGCGCGATAAAATCCGGTCAACGTGGCATGGCTGAAGTTCTGGTTGACGTAACGCAGCGGCGTCCAATCCGGCTCCGCATGACCACCGTTGATGTGGCCTGCGATCTGCTCAAGCTGCCCGCGCAGCTGGCGATATTCGTTGACGTCGCCGCGCGAGACCGGTGCAATCTGCAGATAGGTGAGGCTGCCGGATTGATCCGGGTAGCGCTCCAGATAGCGCTCAAAGCCCTGGAAGCGCTCGGGCAGACCCTTGGAATAATCCAGGCGATCCACGCCGATCGCGAGCTGGCGCCCGCGCAGGCTTTCGCGAAGATCGCGCACTGCCTGCTTGGAGACCGACGCCTTGGCCTGATTGGCAATCAGATCGGTGTCGATGCCGATCGGGAACGCAGCAGCGCTGAAGCGGCGCCCACCCGGGCCTTCCACCAGATCGCCCTCCAGCACGCGCCCACCACCGAACAGGCGCACATACGCCTTGAAGCGTTCGGCATCGCGCTGGGTCTGGAAGCCAACCAGGTCGTACGCGTAGAACGTGCTGAACAAGCGCGCGTGATCCGGCATCGCCTGCATCAGGTCGGCCGACGGCATCGGCACATGCAGGAAGAAGCCCATCTTGCAGCCCACACCGAGCTCGCGCAGCATCGCGCCGAGCGGAATCATGTGGTAATCGTGGATCCACAGCGTGTCGCTGTCCTTGAGCAAGGGCGCCAGCTTCTCGGCGAACAGGCGATTGACGCGCAGGTAGCCTTCGCGCGTGGCGCGGTCGTAATCGACCAGGTCCAGGCGGAAGTGCAGCAGCGGCCACAGCGTGCGGTTGGCAAAGCCGTTGTAGTAGGAATCGATGTCGCGCTTGTTGAGGTCCATGGTGACGAACTTGATGTCACCGTCGGTCTGCTCGTGCATGCCGCCGCTGTCGCCGCGCACGGTCTTGCCGCTCCAGCCGAACCACACCCCGCCGCGCTCCTTCAACGCCGCCAACAAGCCCACTGCCAGGCCGCCGGCACGGCTTTCACCAGGCACGGCCACACGATTGGATACTACCACCAGACGACTCATGACGCCTCCTGCCAACTCCGCGACAAGCGCATTGCTGCAATGATCAAGCCCACATGCGAATAGGTCTGGGGGAAATTGCCCCAGGCTTCGCCGTTTTCAAACGATAGGTCTTCAGAGAGCAAGCCGAGGTGATTACGGCGCGAAAGGATGCGCTCGAACAATTCACGCGCCTCGTCCTTGCGCCCGATCGCGGCCAGCGCGTCGATGTACCAGAACGTGCAGATGGTGAAGCTGGTTTCCGGCTCACCGAAGTCATCCGGTGCGATGTAGCGGTACAGTGCATCGCCATGCTTGAGCACGCGCCCGACTGCCTCGACCGTGTGCACAAAGCGCGGGTCGTCGTTGGCCACGATGCCGATGTCGGCCAGTAGCAACAGCGAGGCGTCCAGGCGATGGCCACCCAGGGTGTCGGTGAAATGGCCGTGTTCGTCGCTCCACGCCTCTGCCAGCACGCGTTCGCGGATGGTGTCGGCGCGCTCGCGCCAGTACACGCTGCGATCGTCCAGCGCGAGCCGTTCGGCGATCTTCGACAACCGGTCGCAGGCCGCCCAGCACATCGCCGCAGTGTAAGTGTGCACCTCGGCGCGGCCGCGGAATTCCCACAGGCCGGCATCCGGCACGTTGTGCAGGGCAAAGGCACGCTCGCCCAAGGGTTCGAGCTTGCGGAACGTGGACGCGTCGCCTTGATCTTTGAGGCGCAGGTCGAAGAACAACTGCGTGGAGGCCAGCACCACGCTACCGTAAACATCGTGCTGCTGCTGGATCCAGGCCAGGTTGCCGCGACGCACCGGGCCCATGCCGCGGTAGCCGTCCATGGTGTCGACTTCGTGCTCTTCCAGCTGCGATTCGAAGCCGATGCCGTACAGCGGCTGCATGGTGCCGTCGGTAGTGGCGATGTTGAAGATGTAGCCGATGAACTGCTCCATCGTGCGCGTGGCGCCCAGGCGATTGAGCGCACGCACCACGAAGGCGGCATCGCGCAGCCAGCAATAGCGGTAGTCCCAGTTGCGCGGTGTGTTGGGCGCTTCCGGGATGGAGGTGGTCATCGCCGCAATGATTGCGCCGCTGTCTTCGTACTGGCAGAGCTTGAGCGTGATCGCACTGCGGATCACCGCTTCCTGCCAGTCCAGCGGAATCGACAGATAGCGCACCCATTCGCGCCAGTACTCTTCGGTGCGTTCCTGCGCTTCCTGTACATAGCCGGTGAGCGAGCGGGTGAGCGATTCGTCCACGCCCAGCACCAGGCTGACCGGATGGCTGAGCACGAACGGCAGGCCATCGCGGACAAAGCGCACCGGCACATCGGTGGTCAGGCGCAGGGTGAAGTCCGGCAGCACCCAGCGGATGTGGTTGCTGCCCCAGGTGGTATCCGGCGTGCGTCCGCCCCAATCAGCCAGCGGGCGTGCGCGCACCACGATGCGCGGGTTGCCGGCCAACGGGCGGATCTGCCGGATAATGCTCACCGGCCGATAGAAGCGGCCGTTGTTGCGCCAGCGCGGCGCGAAGTCGATCACCTCGACTTCGCCGCCCTTGCTGTCGCGCAGCACCGTGCGCAGCACCGCGGTATTGGGCAGGTAGTGTTGTTCGCTGCTCTCGAAATCCTCGAGTTCCACCGCGAAGTCGCCACCTTCGCCCTTGGGCGAGAGCAGCGAGCAAAACGCAGGGTCACCGTCGAACGCCGGCAGGCAGCTCCACACCACACGTGCCTGGCGGTCCACCAGTGCACCAAAACTGCAATTGCCGATGACGCCCAGATCCAGAGAAGACTCGGTCATGAAATGCGTAACGTCTTGGGGGAAAAACGATGGGGAGCGCGTAACGCGCTCACGCGGTGTGCGCGCTGCGCTGCAACCAGGCATGCACGGCGGCGGTGCCCGACACGCGGAAGCGTGCGTCGGTCTGGGCGCGGTCGCCGACCAGCACGCTCCAGCCGCCGAGGCGATTGGCCGCCTGGAAACCGAATTCGTCGGTGAGGTCGTCGCCGACAAACACCGGCGTGCGGCCCGCAAATGCCGGCTGCTGCATCAGCTGCTCGACCGCCAGGCCCTTGTTGCTGCCTTCGGGAACAAATTCAACGACGTGATCGCCGGGCTGTAGGCGGTAACCCGACAGCGCCGCGATTTCCTGCTGTGCGAAGGCGAGTACGTCGGGGCCGGCAAGTGGTTGCGCGCGCCAATGCAGAGCGACGCTGACGCCTTTGTCTTCGACCAGCACGCCAGGATGTTGATGCGTGAGTGCAGCGGCGCGTTTATGCAAGCCGTGCAACCATTCGGAGGTGTCTTGCGGCATTGCCGCGCGTGCGGCTGCGTCGCTGCGCAACTCGTGCCCGTGCAGGCCGGCGGCCGGCAGCAGCAGGGGTGCGAACAGGGCGTCCAGTTGGGATAGCGGCCGCCCGCTGACCAGGGCGACGGCGCCGCCAAGGCGCTCGCTAAGGCGCGCGATTGCGTCGCGTACCTCCGGCAGCAACTGCACTGCTTCGGGGGTGTGCGCAAAGTCGATCAGGGTGCCGTCCACGTCCAGGAACAATGCGCAGGCATCGTCCAGCAATGGCGGCGACGGAAGGGGGGAATGCAAGTCTGCCATCGCGCTAGTGTGCGCAAAGCGATGTGATATTCAGGTTATGCAACGGCGACTGCCATCCCTTCTCCCGTCGGGAGAAGGTGCCCCGCAGGGGCGGATGAGGGTACGGGCAAAGCCTCGTGCAGTTGGAACGCCACGAGGGCTTCGCTCCGTACCCTCACCCCAACCCCTCTCCCGCAGGAGAGGGGCTAAAGCGGTAGCCTCGGTGTTCTCCCTTCTCCCCTCGGGAGAAGGTGCCCCGCAGGGGCGGATGCGGGTACGGGCAAAGCCTCGTGCGGTTGGAATGCCACGAAGGCTTCGCTCCGTACCCTCACCCCAACCCCTCTCCCGCAGGAGAGGGGCTAAAGCGGTAGCCTCGGTGTTCTTCCCTTCTCCCATCGGGAGAAGGTGCCCCGAAGGGGCGGATGAGGGCACGAGCGAAGCTTCGTGCAGTTGGAACGCCACGAGGGCTTCGCTCCGTACCCTCACCCCAACCCCTCTCCCGCAGGAGAGGGGCTAAAGCGGTAGCCTCGGTGTTCTTCCCTTCTTCCCTCGGGAGAAGGTGCCCAGCAGGGGCGGATGAGGGTACGGGCAAAGCCTCGTGCAGTTGGAACGCCACGAGGGCTTCGCTCCTTACCCTCACCCCAACCCCTCTCCCGTAGGAGAGGGGCTAAAGCAGTCTCTCTGAGGAGAGAGGTCTCAAGCTCTTCGCTTTCGCTCAGAAGCTATACCGCACCCGTCCATACCAGTACGCGCCATTGCTGCCGATCGGCGATAGCACGTCGTAGGGCAGGTTGCCGAAGTAGGCGATGTCGTCGATGGAGCGGTCCGAGTAGTTGTCCAGGATGTTCTGGCCGCCGATCGCCAGCGTCCATTGCGTGCCCAGGCGGTATTCGGCTTCCAGGTCCAACTGCCATTCCGCACCGTAGGTCTGGCGCGGCACGAAGCCGGCACCGAAGTCGAACACGCGGGTGGCGCTGCCGTAGCGGTTGATGCGGCTCTGCAGGTTCCAGTGCTCGTTGCTCCAGTTGGCGGCGAGCGATGCGCGGGTGCGCGGGGCTGCATCGGTGAGCGTGTTGCTCTCTTCCACGCCGAACAGCACGTAGTCCGGATCCAGCGCCAGCAGTTGCGACGGCGTGGCGATGACGTTCTTCAACTCGGTCTTGGCATAGCTGTAGGTGCCGGTCAGCAGCAGGTCGCCGCCGAAGGCGTACTGGCGCCAGTTGGCGACCAGCTCGGCGCCGCGGGTGCGGGTGTCGGCGGCGTTGAGGAAGTAGCTGGCGCTCTGCACGCCGGTGACGCCGAAGTTCTGCTGCACGAAATCGGTGAGGCTGCTGCCGGTGATGTCTTCGGACAGCGCGATGCGGTCGTCGATGTCGATCTGGAAAAAGTCCAGCGACAGGTCGAAGTGATCGCCCAGCTTGCTGGTGAAACCCAGGCTGGCGTTGATCGACTTTTCCGGCTTCAGATCGGTGGCACCGAGCGCGCGGGCGATCGGGTTGTTGACCGACAGCAGGCGGCCCTGGGTCAGGCGGCCCGCGGCGTCGTAGCCGGTGGAGGTGGCTTCGTAGCCGATCTGGCTCAGCGAGGGCGCACGCACGTTGTTGGAGACCGCACCGCGCAGCGCGAATGCCGGTGCGAACGCGTAGCGTGCGGCCAGCTTGCCGGTCCACTGGCTGCCGAAATCCTGGTAGTGCTCGTAGCGGCCGGCCAGGTCGGTGGAGAACTTGTCGCCGAACTGGCTGGACACGTTGGCGTAGACGCTGGCCACATTGCGCGACAGATCGGCCTCGTCCTGCGGGGTGAGCCCGCCGCCGGCCTGCGAGCCGGTGGGGCGATCGGTGAACGGGCCGGCCGCGTAGCTGGCCGGGTCGCCGGCATGCGTGCGGTACTGCTCACGGCGGAATTCGGCGCCGGTGCCGAAGGTGTGGGTGGCATCGGCCGCATCGAACACGCGGGTCAAATCGAAATTGCCCACGGTCTGCGCAAAGGCGAAATCACCGGTCTTGAAGCGCGTGGTGCTGCCCGGGCCGAGCGAGGCGTTGAGCGAGTTGCGCAGCCGGTAGGTGAAGTCGTTGCGGCCGTAATCCAGGCTGGCGTCGTAGTCCCAGTCGCCCCATTGCCCGCGGGCGCCGGCCACGATCTGCAGGTCGCGGTTTTCGCCTTCGGAAATCGGGCGGTAGCCGTTGGGGTAGATCTCGCGCCAGTTGGCGCTGCTGTCCGGGTAACGGAAGTAATTGGCGCCTTCGGTGTCGCGCTGGTTGTAGGTACCGAAGGCGTAGAACTCGCCGGTGGCACTGAACGGAATCTTGGTGTTGAGCCAGGCGTTCAGGCCCTTGGTGGCGCCATCGCCGAGCACGTAGTTGCGCTGGCCGGCCAGGGCCAGGTTGGCGGGGGTCTGTTCTTCGAACGGCGGAATCTGATCGAAGCCGGCGCGGTTGGTGGCCTCGCGGTTCTTCAGCTCCAGGCCCACCTTGAAGAAGCCACCGTCGTCGCCCAGCAGCGTGCCGACCTTGGCGCTGGCGTAGCTGGTCTGGCCATCGGTGACGCGCCGATTGATCGGCTCCACATCGGTGTTGTACGCACCGAAGCTGGCTTCCAGTTCACCGCGCTCGGGGTTGTCGTCCAGGATGACATTGATGACCCCGGCGATGGCATCGGAGCCGTATTGCGCGCCGGCGCCGTCGCGCAGCACTTCGATGCGCTTGATGGCGTTGATCGGGATGGAATTGAAATCCACCGGCGTGGTGCCCTTGCCGATCTTGCTGTCGGTATTGACCAGCGCCGAGGTATGCCGGCGCTTGCCGTTGACCAGCACCAGCACCTGATCGGGCGAGAGCCCACGCAGCTGTGCGGCGCGGATGTGGTCGGCACCACCGGAGTTGGACTGGCGCGGGAAGTTGAAGGATGGCAGCAGCGCCTGCAGCGCGCTGCCCAGTTCACCGTTGACCACGCCGGCCTTGCGGATGTCCTCGGCGGTGAGCACGTCCACCGGCACCGTGGATTCGAGCACGGTGCGGTCGCTGGCACGGGTGCCGGTGACGATCACCGTGTCCAGCGTGGTGGCGCCGGGCGCGGCTTGCTGGGCCTGGGCGTTGGCGCTGAGGACGGCGGCCACGGCCAGGCCGATAACCGAAAGGGTGGGGCGGGTCATGCTGTCTCCTGAAATACGGCAGGCCGCCGCGCGTCGGCATCCGGCCGCGCTGGCGTGCAAGGTGGGGGCCGGGAGTGTTCCACTTCCATCCGGATGGAGAGATATTATCGTGTTGTTCAGGCCGGCGCGAGATGGCACAGTGCCCCCGCGCCGGCATGAGCTGATATCCCGCCTGCATGAGCCGGCCCCCGCCTGGAGAGATTGATGAAGTTGTTGCCGTCCTGCCTGTTCGCCGCCGTGTTGGCGTTGTCTGCCTGCGCCACCACGCCGGGGCACGCGCCGGCCTCCACCACCGCCAGCCTGCAGGGCGATGCCGCGCGCCCGGCGGCAGCGCGGGGTTGGGTGCGGAGCGAACTGTATTTTGGAGTGGGCGAGGAAACCGGCCCGGCTGACCGACCGCAGACCCGCACCATCAGCGACGCGCAGTGGCGCGCGTTTTTGGACAAGGAAGTGACCCCGCGCTTTCCGGACGGGCTCACCGTGTTCGACGCCTACGGCCAGTGGCTGTTCCGCGGCGCCAAGGAACCGAACCGGCTCGGCACCAAGGTGCTGGTGATCCTGCACGAAGACAGCCCGCAGCGGCGCAACGACATCGAGGCGATCCGCCTGGCGTGGAAGCAGGCCACCGGTCACCAGTCGGTGCTGTGGGCGCGGCAGCCGGTGGACGTGTCGTTCTGAGCCGGATCTCTGCGGGCAGCCGCATGCGCCGCCGCTGGCAGGCGCCACACCTCCGCACCGTGGCGAGCAGCAGTGTGCTCGCCGCAGCCGCGCTGCTCATGTGCGCCGCGTCGGCACGCGACACCCACGTGCAACTGACGCTCGATGCGCACACCCGCGCCACTGCCAGCCTGGTGGGCACGCGCCTGCATGTGGTGCTGGCGCCCGGCGGCCAGGAACAATGGCTGGACGCGGACCTGGACGAAGGCGAAGCCACCGGCAGCGTGCGTAGCGACGATTACAACTTCGATGGCCATCCGGATCTGGCGGTGACCGTGATGCTCGGGCAGGTCAACGAGGCCACCCGGGTCTTCCTGTATGACCCGGCGCAGCGGCAGTTTTGCCTGCTGACCGCGCCCACGCGCCCGCAGGTGCAATGCGCAGGGTTCTGGAATCTCACCCCGGACCCGCAGCAACGCAGCATGAGCAGCTCCTGCCGCAGCGGGCCGATGTGGTACGCGGACGTGTACCGCTACGACGCCGCTGGGCGCCTGTATGTGTCCACCACCCAGCAGCCGATTGCCGCGCAGGCGATCCTGGACGTGCTGGGCCCGGGTACCGAAGAGGGCATGCCGTTTTCGGTGTGGCCGCGTTTCGATGCGCAGGGCAGGGTGATCGGCACGGAGATCGGCCAGAGCCTGGAAGCGCCCCGGCCTGCCACATTTCAGGTGCAGGTGCCGCGCTTGCCGCTGTATGCCACGCCCACCGCGACCACCACGCGGCGCTATCTGATCGAGGGCGATCGCCTCGAAGCGCTGGACGTGAGCACGGACCAGACCCGCCTGCAGGTGCGGTTTCGCAGTGCCGGCCATGCGGAGAGCACTGGCTGGATCCGCGCCGACCAGGCCATGCCCTGAGTCGTCGCGTGCATCGGGATGCCGCCGCAGGCGGTCCTCAGCGGCGGCGCTGCAGCAGCACGCTCTGATCCACCGCGCCGCTGTCGCGCATGCGGGGCAGCGGCTACCATCGCCTGTCCCCACGCATCCTGGCTCCCATGTCGGCCCCTTCCTCGCGTACTGCGGCATCGCCGCGCTGGTTCGTCTCCGGCGACCTCAATGGCTTCTTCGGCCTGGTGGTCGACAATCTTTCTATCCTTGGCTTCATCGCGATGGCGTTGATCGGCCTGTTCCAGTTCCCGCCCGACGTGGTGTACGGCCGCATGTTCCCCGGCACCGCATTCGGCGTGCTGGTGGGCAATTTGCTCTACACCCTGATGGCGCGCCGCCTGGCCCGGCGCACTGGTCGCGGTGACGTCACCGCCATGCCGCTGGGCCTGGATGCGCCCACCAGCATCGGCATGGCGCTATTGGTGCTGGGCCCGGCGTTTGCCGGCTTCAAGGCGCAGGGACTGGACCCGCAGGCCGCGGCGATCGCCACCTGGAAACTGGGCATGGCCGCGCTGGTGGTGATGGGGCTGCTCAAGCTGGTGCTGTCGTTTGTTGGCGAAGCGGTTACGCGCGCGCTGCCACGCGCCGCATTGCTGGGTTCCATCGCCGGCATCGCGCTGGTGCTGATGGGCCTGTTGCCGCTGCTGGAAACCCTGCGCTCGCCGGTGGCCGGCTTCGTCACCCTGGGCTTGTTGCTATATGTGCTGCTGGCCAAGGGCCGCCTGCCGATCAAGTTGCCCGGCGTGCTGGTGGCTTTCGTGGTCGGCACGGCGCTGTATTACGGCCTGGGGCTGGCCGGCCTGGGTGCGCCTGGATTCGCAGTTCCGGCCTGGGTGGCGCCCCAGGTGGTGTTGCCGCTGCCGAATCTGGGCTTTATCGATGGCTTGCCGTCCACCTTGCCGTATCTGCCGTTGCTGCTGCCGTTTGGCCTGTTGATGGTGGTGGGCGGGATCAACGTGAGCGAAAGCGCGCGTGCGGCCGGCGATGATTACCGCACCCGCGACATCCTGCTGGTGGAAGCACTGGCCACGTTGGTGGCCGGCGTCTGCGGCGGTGTGGCGCAGACCACGCCGTACATTGGCCAACCTGCTTACAAGCATATGGGCGCACGCACTGGCTATACGCTGCTGACCGGGTTGTTCGTCGGCATCGGCGGCATGCTCGGCATCATCAGCGGGTTGGTGCAGTGGCTGCCGTTGGCGGTGCTGGCGCCGATCATCGTGTACGTGTCGATCGACATCACCACGCAGGCCTTCCAGGCCACGCCGAAGCAGCACGCCGGTGCGATGGTGCTGGGCTTTTTGCCATCGGTGGCCTACCTGCTGGCAATCAAGGCGCCGATCTGGATCGCGCCGGAGCAACTGGTGGCGCTGACCACCAAGGTCGACAGCCATGGCCTGCCGGAACTGGCCGTGGTCTTCGCGCTGGGCAATGGCTTCATCATCACCGCGATGTTGTGGATTGCGGCGGTGGTGGCGATGATCGACGGCAGGCTGCGGCGCGGCGCGGTGTTCCTGCTGGTCGCGGCCGGGCTGACTTTGTTCGGGTTGATCCACTCGGTGGACCCGCGCGGCGGCATCTATCTGCCCTGGTCGCTGCAGGGCCTGGCGCGTGTGATCAGCTGGCAATTCGTGGGTGCGTATGTGGCGATGGCGGCAACGCTGCTGCTGCTGTCGCTGCTGCCGGCACGTAAAGAGACGCTGGCATGAATCGGCGCGCGCACGCGCTGCGGGTGGTGCTGGCCGGTGCGGCGTTGCTGGCCAGCGGTGGCGCGTGGTCTGCATCGTTCGACTGTGCGCGCGCAAGCACGGCGGTGGAACAACGCCTGTGTGCGGTGAAGGCGCTGGGCCTGCTCGACGAACGCCTGGATGCGTCCTATCAGGAACTGCTGCAGACCACGCCGCGCAGCGCGGTGGCCGCTGTGCGCGAGCAGCAACGCGCCTGGCTGCGGCAGCGCAATGCCTGCGCGCAGAACGCCACGCCGGACGACTGCCTGCAGCGCAGCCTCACTGCCAGGGCCGATGCGCTGGACAAGGCGCTGGCCGCGCAACAACAGGCCCTGGACCGCATCATTGCCAGCATCCCGAGCGCACCGGCGGCCGCGGCGCGCCAATTGCAGGCCTACGACACGCCGCTGGCGTCGGCGTGGTTGGTGTACCTGCATCAATTCGTGCCGGCCGCGGGTGTCGATGCAGCGCTGTCTGCGGCGCGTTTTCAGAGTGCGCGCGCGGCATTGCGCAAGGTCGACAGCTTTGCCGATTCGGTGCTGAACGATGAGGCCACCGGTCCTGACGTGCAGGAACCGGACAAGACACTGACGCTGTTGCGCATGTGGATCGAACGCAACGACAGCACGCGCCCGTATGTGCATTGCTTCATCTTCAGCACGCTTGGCGAGCCGGCGTACGAGGCATTCGGCCCGCTGTACGGTTCCACCCGCGACAGCTTCGCGCCGTTGTGCGAGCCGCCGGGCGGCCTGTTCGCGCTGCCGGCCTGGACCCAGCTCGATGCGGCGTTTGCGTCGTTGATCGAATCGATCAGCAAGGACGCCGGCACCATTCGCTACGCCAGCTACGCCGAGTGGGAGGTCATCGCGCTGCGTGCGTCGGTGTCGCCATTGCTGTATCTGCAGCCGGCCTTGCGCAAGCGCTATAGCGGCGATCCTGACCAGGCGTTGGCTGCCTGGACCGGCGACGCCAGCGCATGGCCGGCCGACGACCGCAAGGCCGCACGTGCACTGCTGCCGAAGGTGCGTGCCGACACCGCCGCCTGGCTGGTGCGCGAGAAGCACTTGCCGGCCGCACAGGCGCAGCAAGTGGCTGCTGCGATTGTCACTGCCTGGGTGGACGCCCGCCTGGACTTCGACAGCTGAGGCAGCGGCGGCCTGCAACCGCGACTGCATGGCAGTTGCGGATGCGCTGGTTGGCCGCGCGCTTTCGTTGCTTGCGGTGACGCACGTGTTTGCGGCGAGGCGTAAACGCGGGGCTCGTTTGTTATTTGCGAAAACCGACTATCGCTGGCGTGCTGCCGCGCTTGGAGGCCGCATGTAGCCTGCGTGTGCTGCAGCTTCCCTGCGGCGTTCGCAGTCTCTCGCACCTATTCACACGATTGAGCAGCCGCGCTTTGCTGCGCATGGCGGCGGCTGCGCTGCGCCGATGCGCATGCAGCAGCCCGGACGCGTGCAGCAATCGATGGAACCACCGCGCGATCGCATGGTCACACCTTGGTGTGTTGTCGATTTCTAGGAGTTCCCTGATGCAATCCAGACCTTCGCGCTGGCCGTGGCTGCTGGCGATTCCGGTCGTGATCGGTGCCGGATGGTGGCTGTTCCGCGGCACTGTCGAGGCGCCCAATGCGGCTTCCACGCCCAAGCCCACAGCCGTGGCGGCTGCGGCGCCCACACCGCCCGCGCCCGCTGCCCCCAGCGCGCCACAGCACCCGCTGCCGGCGCACCCGGCCGATGCCGCCGATGCGGCAATTCCACCGCTGGCGAAAAGCGATAGCGCCGCCTGGGAGGCCCTGCGCGCGCTGGTGCCCGACGAGGCTGCGCTAGCCATCGTGCTGCGCGATCACCTGATCCAGCGTGCGGTGGTGATGATCGACAACCTCACCCAGCCCAGCATGAGCCGACGTGCCTCGGTGTTGCAGCCGGTGCCCGGTGAGTTGCAGGTGGCCGAGGCCGACGGGCGCAGCGTGATCGACACCCCCAACGCCACACGTTACGCACCCTACGTGGCCGCGTTCACCGCGCTGGATGCACAGGCGCTGGTCGCCACGTATGTGCGCTTCTATCCACTGATCCAACAGGCGTATGCGGAGCTGGGCGCGCCGGACCGTTATTTCAATGATCGCCTGATCGCGGTGATCGATCACCTGCTGCTGACCCCGGAAGCGGCGCAGCCGATCGTGGTGGTGAAAGACGAGCGCGGGCGTTACCGCTACGCGGATCCGGCGCTGGAGTCGCTTTCGGTGGGCCAGAAGGCCCTGCTGCGGCTTGGTCCGACCCAGGCGGCCGCGGTAAAGGCGCAGTTGCAGCGAATCCGTGCGGCGGTGCTGCGCGGGCGGTGAGCGGTATCTAGTCAGGCAGCGCGTCGATCACGCTGCCGAAGACCTGTGCTTAAACACGACCGCCATCGGCCACATCGGTCGCAGCACGCGATGGCGCGCGGCGACCGGTGGCGTGCTGGCCTGCTTCAGTGCGCCTCTGTGCTGTGCACACAGCGACGCACACGCGCAACGCGGCGCGATCGCCGCGACAGCATCACGCCGCATCCAACTCCGGGTAATGCCGGAAGATGCCGTTGGTGTTGAAGGCGACGCGGCGTTCCGAGGCCAGATACGCGGCAATGCGCGGCCGTTGCGCAACGCGCTGCTGCAGTGCCTTCAAGCCCGTAATATCGGTGGCGAGTGTCGCCATCCGCTTGGGGAACATGTATTCCAGGCCGCTGACCAGCTGGAACAACGATAGATCCACATACGAGTGCTCGCGCAGGATGTGGTTGCCGCCGGCGTGTTGCAACACCTGCTCGAAGTAGCCCAGGAACTTCGGCAGCCGATTTTCGCGCAGGTCCTTGGCGCGTTGCCTGGCGGCGTCCTTCTGGTCTTCGTAATACTGCATGCTGGCGATCGGATGGTGCGTGTCGTGCACCTCGGCCACCAGGTCGGCGATGGTCATCTGCAATTGCAGCGCCTGCAGGCGGCGGGCTTCTGATTCCGGCACCAGCTGCAGCTGCGGGCCGAGGAAATGCAAAATCGCCGCCACCTGTGCCACCACCGTGCGGCCGGCCTTGAGGAAGGGCGGTGCAAACGGGCGCGCGCCGTCTGCGCTGCCGTCCAGGAATGTGTTCATGACCTCGTCGCCTTCCACGCGGGCCACATCGGTGTAGTCGGCACCGGCGTCTTCCAGGGCCAGGCGGACAAATTCGCCGCGGCCCTGCAGGCCGGTCCAATAATAGAGCTGGTAATGCATGCGCTGCTCCAGGAGAAGGCAGGGCAGGCTAGGCAATCAACGGCTAGGCGGGCGTGAGCGGCGTGTCGTCGGGCCGTGACTCGGCAGGCAGCAGGCCCTGTGCCTGCAACCAGGCCAGCTTGCGTGCGCGCGGCTGCTGCTTGAGCAACCACTCCGCGCGTGAAGCGGTGGCCCGGTCCGGATAGGGATGGCTGGCCAGCACCTGCAGTGGCGGGTTCGCACGTGTGTAGCGGGCGCCGGTGCCACGCAGATGCGCCTGGAAGCGCCGCTCCAGATCGTTGGTGATCCCGGCGTAGTAGCTGCCATTGCGACAGAGCAGCAGATAGAGGTGCCAGGGCTTGGGTGCATCCATCGGCGCATTATCGCCGCTTCGTGCGCGCTGCACAGCCGCGCGCGCATTGCGTGCGCCGGCTGCAACACAGACGGTTGCGTGCGTGAGCGAATAACCACCAAGCCATTGGTTATTTGACGCCTGTGGTGGTGGCAAACAGCATGCAGGCATCGCGCTGCGCGGCCGAGTCGGCTTGCGCGCCATCGCTGCCGCCATGCCTGGCATGGCGCATCCACAAGGAACTGCATGTCCGTGCGCTACCGGTCCCCGGCCGACTCCACTGCTGCCTCCAGCGTGTTCCCGGCAGCAGCTGATCGCGCAGCTCTGGCGGCAGCATGGCTTCACCCTGGTGCTGGTGACCCACGACGTGGCCGAGGCCAGCGCACTGGCTGACCGCATCGTGGTGATCGAGCACGGCCAGGTCGGTCTGGAGGTGGCGGTGCCCGCGCCACATCCGCGCCTGCCCGGTACGCCAGCGATAGCGGCGATCCAGGCACAGGTGTTGTCGCGTCTGCTGGGGCCGCCGTCGCCCGGTGCCGCGGCGGCGGCAGAGGCGCAACCTGGCGCTGCCGCGCAGGTCGGTAAACCGTTGCGGCGGTTCGCCTAGCGGCCCTCTGCAGACCCACGCCAGGCCAACAGCGGCGGCGTCACCGCCCGCTGCCAGGGGCGTGGACACAGCGCCCAGCCTTGAAACGCCGCCCGCCAGCCGCATCTGCACGGTATCGCCGGAAACGCCGGCCACCAGTTCAGAGGATTTCTCATGCGGATGGACAAGCTCACCTCGCGGTTCCAGCAGGCGCTGGCCGACGCGCAATCGCTGGCCGTGGGCCGCGACCACAACATCATCGAACCCGTGCACGTGCTGGCCGCCTTGCTCGACCAGAGCGGCGGCAGCACGCGCCCGCTGCTGTCGCAGTCCGGCGTCAACGTGCCGGCACTGCGCGAGCGCCTGGGCGAAGCGCTGGACACCCTGCCCAAGGTGTCCGGGCAGGAAGGCAACCTGTCGATCGGCAACGATCTCAATCGCCTGCTCAACCAGACCGACAAGCTCGCCCAGCAACATGGCGATGCCTTCATCGCCAGCGAGTGGTTCGTGCTGGCCGCTGCCGACGATGCCAGCCCGCTGGGCGTGGCCTTGCGCGCGGCCGGTGGCGACAAGAAGAAGATCGAAGCGGCCATCGATAAATTGCGCGGTGGCGAAACGGTGCAATCGGAAAATGCCGAGGAGCAGCGCCAGGCGCTGGAGAAGTACACCATCGACCTGACCGCGCGCGCGGAGAGCGGCAAGCTCGATCCGGTGATCGGCCGCGACGAAGAAATCCGCCGCACCATCCAGGTGTTGCAGCGACGCACCAAAAACAACCCGGTGCTGATCGGCGAACCGGGCGTGGGCAAGACCGCCATTGTCGAAGGCCTGGCGCAACGCATCATCAACGGCGAGGTGCCCGAAGGCCTGCGCGGCAAGCGCGTGCTGTCGCTGGACATGGGCGCGCTGATTGCCGGTGCCAAATTCCGCGGCGAATTCGAAGAACGCCTGAAGGCGGTGCTCAGCGACCTGTCCAAGAACGAAGGCCAGATCATCCTGTTCATCGATGAGCTGCACACCATGGTCGGCGCCGGCAAGGCCGATGGCGCGATGGATGCCGGCAACATGCTCAAGCCGGCGCTGGCGCGCGGCGAGCTGCATTGCATCGGCGCCACCACGCTGGACGAATACCGCAAGTACATCGAAAAAGACGCTGCGCTGGAGCGCCGTTTCCAGAAAGTTTTCGTGGGCGAGCCGACGGTGGAAGACACCATCGCCATCCTGCGCGGCTTGAAGGAGCGCTACGCGGTGCATCACGGCGTGGAGATCACCGACCCGGCGATCGTGGCCGCGGCCACCTTGTCCAACCGCTACATCACCGACCGTCAGTTGCCGGACAAGGCCATCGACCTGATGGACGAAGCCGCATCGCGCATCCGCATGGAGATCGATTCCAAGCCTGAAGAGCTCGACCGCCTGGAGCGCCGCCTGATCCAGCTCAAGATCCAGCGCGAGATGCTCAAGAAGGAAAAGGACGAGGCCTCGCGGCAACGTCTGGCCGATCTGGAAAGCGACATCGACAAGCTCGAGCGCGAATTCTCCGACCTCAACGAAGTGTGGAAGTCGGAGAAGGCCGCGCTGCAGGGCACCACCAAGATCAAGGAGCAGATCGAGCACGCCAAGCTGGAGCTGGAAGCGGCGCAGCGGCGCCAGGACTACGCCAAGATGAGCGAGATCCAGTACGGCGTATTGCCGCAGCTGGAAAAGCAGATGCTGCTGGCCAACGAAGTGGAGCATCACGACTTCAAGCTGGTGCAGGACCGCGTGACCGCCGAAGAAATCGCCGAGGTGGTGTCGCGTTGGACCGGTATCCCGGTCAACAAGATGCTCGAAGGCGAGCGCGACAAACTGCTGCGCATGGAAGACGAACTGCACCGCCGCGTGGTGGGGCAGGAAGAGGCGATCAAGGTGGTGTCCGATGCGGTGCGCCGCTCGCGTGCCGGCCTGTCCGATCCCAATCGTCCGAGCGGTTCGTTCCTGTTCCTGGGCCCGACCGGCGTGGGCAAGACCGAGCTGTGCAAGGCGTTGGCGGATTTCCTGTTCGACAGCACCGAGGCCATGATCCGCATCGACATGAGCGAGTTCATGGAGAAGCATTCGGTCTCGCGCCTGATCGGTGCGCCTCCGGGCTATGTGGGCTACGAGGAGGGCGGTTACCTCACCGAGGCGGTGCGGCGGCGCCCGTATTCGCTGATCCTGCTCGACGAAGTGGAGAAGGCGCACGCCGATGTCTTCAACATCCTGTTGCAGGTGCTCGACGATGGCCGCCTCACCGACGGCCAGGGACGTACCGTGGACTTCCGCAATACCGTCATCGTGATGACCTCCAACCTGGGCTCGCACCAGATCCAGGAGTTGTCCGGCGACGGCAGCGCCGAGGCCTACACGCAGATGAAGGCGGCGGTGATGGGCGTGGTGCAGGCGCACTTCCGCCCAGAATTCATCAACCGGCTCGACGACATCGTGGTGTTCCATCCGCTGGACAAGGCGCAGATCAAGTCGATCGCGCGCATCCAGTTGCAGGGCCTGGAAAAGCGCCTGGCCGAACGCGGCCTCAAGCTGGACCTGGACGACCCGGCGCTGGAATTGCTGGGCAATGTCGGCTTCGACCCGGTGTATGGCGCGCGCCCGCTGAAGCGTGCGATCCAGTCGCAGGTGGAAAACCCGCTGGCCCAGCAGATTCTCTCCGGCCAGTACACCAGCGGCGACACCGTGCGTGTACGCACCGAAGGTGGACATCTGGCGTTTACCAAGGGCTGATCCTGAGGTTCACGCAGTCACGATCGCCCCGCTGATGCGGGGCGATGTGTTTGGCGGAGGATCATTGGTAGCGGTGGGTGCGCGCCGCATCGGCACGGCGCTATGATCGTGGCAGGCACTCAGGCAAGGAATGCAGATGCGCATCTGTCATCTGCTTTTTGGCTTCTGCATGTCGATCACGTTGGCAGTTGCGGCTCACGCGGACGCACAGCCCGATTTCAAGGCAGCTGTCGATGCGTATCAGGCGCAAGACTACGCGCGCTGCGCGGAGATCCTGGGTGCGCTGCAAGGTGCCGTCATTCCGTTTCCCAGCAATGGCGAGCTTCTGTATGCCGAATGCCTGGCGGCGGCCGGGCAGACCGATCAAGCATTACGGTATCTCGATAATGAAATGCCGAGCAGATGTATTGCGGTGGAGGATCTGCGCAGCAAGGATCGTCCTGGGCTCAATCGGCTGCGCACGACGGCTGGATGGCCCGCGTTGCTAGCGAAAGCGGAGCATCTCAGTGCGCAGCAGACTGCAGCAGTGGATCAGCCATTGCGCAACGAGCTGCTGGCACGGGTTGAACAGGATCAAAGAGTCCGCCATGCCGCGATTGCTGTCGGCGGCAAGCCGGAAGACTGGGTACGTACCGCGCCAGTCGATCGCGACAATACGGCTTGGTTGAAGCAGGTGATTGCTCGCAAGGGCTGGCCAGGTCGTTCGCTGGTTGGTGAGGACGGCGCCAATGCTGCATGGACGCTGGTTCAGCATGCCGACGCGGACCTCGCCTTTCAGGAGCAGGCATTGAAGCTGATGGAGGCTGCGCTCACCAGACGCGATGTGGCGCCTAGCGAGGTCGCGCTGCTGACAGACCGCGTGTTGGTTGGACAGAATAGGCCGCAGCGCTACGGCACGCAGTTCAGGGCAGAGGCCGATGGCAGCATGGCGTTGCGGCCCACCGAAGATATCGCGGGACTGGAGGGCGCGGCGTCGCGCCGTTGGGTTGCCGCCCATGGCCGAGTACAGACAAACCTTGCGTGAGGGGTATCGCGTGCCGGTGCGTTGATGGCATGCGTGCACGCGGTTGTATCCTGTTCGAACTTGGTGCGACTTCGATTCTGCGTTAGCGAACCTGCGCGCTGGCAATCTGCTCATAGCCGGTCGTCATGAGGCAGGCGCGGCAGGCCGGGTATCGTTGGGCCTCCTCCTGAGCGAGCCGCGCCATGACCGATCCGCAGTGGAAGCCTGAAACCATCGCCGTGCACGGTGGCTACCGTCCTGATCCCACCACCCGCGCGGTGGCGGTGCCGATCTATCAGACCGTGGCGTATGCCTTCGACGACACCCAGCATGGCGCGGATCTGTTCGACCTGAAAGTGCAGGGCAACATCTACAGCCGCATCATGAATCCCACCAACGACGTGCTGGAACAGCGCGTGGCTGCGCTGGAAGGCGGCATCGGTGCGCTGGCACTGGCGTCGGGGCAGGCGGCGGTGACCTATGCGATCCAGACCATTGCCGAGGCTGGCGACAACATCGTCTCCTCCAGCGCGTTGTATGGCGGCACCTACAATCTGTTCGCGCACACGCTGCCGCAGTTCGGTATCACCACGCGCTTTGCCGATTACCGCGATCCGCAGGCGTTTGCCGGCTTGATCGACGAGCGCACCAAGGCGGTGTTCGTCGAGTCGATCGGCAACCCGCGCGGCAACATCACCGACATCGAAGCGGTGGCGGCAGTGGCGCATGCGCACGGTGTGCCGCTGATCGTGGACAACACCGTCGCCACGCCGTCGCTGCTGCGCCCGATCGACTTCGGCGCGGATATCGTGGTGCATTCGCTGACCAAATACCTGGGCGGGCACGGCAACAGCATCGGCGGTGCGATCGTGGACAGCGGGCGCTTCCCGTGGGCGGCGCACAAGGCGCGCTTTGCGTGTCTCAACGAGCCGGACGTGAGTTACCACGGCGTGGTCTATACCGAAGCCCTGGGCGAGGCCGCCTATATCGGTCGTGCGCGCGTGGTGCCGCTGCGCAATACCGGTGCGGCGTTGTCGCCGTTCAATGCATTCCTCATTTTGCAAGGCATCGAGACCCTGCCGCTGCGCATGGAGCGCATCAATGCCAACACGTTGGCGATTGCCCGGTATCTGCAGGAACACGCGCGCGTGGCCTGGGTCAATTACGCCGCATTGCTGGATCACCCCGAGCATGCGTTGGCGCAGAAGTATCTGGGCGGGCATGGCTCGGGCGTGTTGACCTTCGGACTGCCGGGTGGACGCGCGGCGGGTGCGCGGTTTCTGGATGCACTGCAGCTGTTCACACGGTTGGTCAACATTGGCGACGCCAAATCGCTGGCCACGCATCCGGCCTCCACCACGCACCGTCAGCTCGGCCCGGCCGAACTGGAGCATGCCGGCGTCAGCGAGGACACCGTGCGGTTGTCGATTGGGATCGAGCACATCGATGATCTGCTGGCGGATCTGGAGCAGGCGCTGCAGGGCGCGTGATGCTTTTTTAGCCCATCTCCTGTCGGGGCGCGGAGCGGGGTTGGGGGTGAGGCCTAGCGAAGCACGATGCCTGCCGGGACTGGCTTCGGTAATGGGCGCCAGCGCGGCCGGGGATCGGCTCTTCGGCTCGGTCAGACATCCTGTCTGACTCGCCGCGCGGCACATCCGTGTGCCGCTCTCCGCCAATCCCCGGCCACGCTGCCGCCTCGGCACGTTGCGTCCATGACCTGGAAATCTTGAACAAGCCAAGATGCGTGCTTGAGCCCCCTCTCCTCGGCAACGGCTAGCCCCTCTCCCGCTGGGAGAGGGGTTGGGGTGAGGGTACGGGGCAAAGCCCACTCCTATGTGCGAGATGAAGCTCAGTCGCGGACGTGCTGGCAACCCCGGCATGCGGCTCCATACATGGTATGCGGCTTCGCCCCGTACCCTCATCCGCCCCTTCGGGGCACCTTCTCCCGGTGGGAGAAGGAATCGGCAATTCACCGCCCCGGCGCGAGGCGTCGCGCTGCGCTTGGCCGGTTGCCGGAGACTGCCGAGGCGCCCCAGCCAATCCTGCTACCATGCGCGCCCCTGAGGTGACTGCCGGAATTCCGGTGGTTTAAACGGGAATCCGGTGCGCGCATCGCCTTGGCGAGACGCAAGTCCGGAGCTGCCCCCGCAACGGTGGGCGAGGTCAGGTGCCGCAACAGGCCACTGTGCACACGCATGGGAAGGCGCGGTACCGGAAGCGCAGGCTTCCACTCGCGAGCCCGGAGACCGGCCTGAGGGATTGACCCGGCACGCGGTGGGCGTGGCCTTGTGCGTCTGGTGCTTGCGCGCCGGACGCCTGGCCCGTGCTGCCTGCCGCCCCCATTGCCCCCGCGCGGGTTGGCGCGGTTCCTGGAGCAGCAGTTGATGTCCCTTTCTTCCGTTTCGCCGTGCCGTGCCGTGCTGGCCGTGTGCCTGTCGATGTGCGTGGCCGCGCTGGCCCAGGCCGAGGCCGCTGTCGATCTCGACCAGGTGGTGGTCACCGCGACGCGCACCGCGCAGACCCAGGACCAGACCCTGGCGCCGGTGACGGTGATCGACCGTGCGCAGATCGAGCGCCGCCAGATCAATTCGCTGCAGGACCTGTTGCGCGGCGAAGCCGGCGTGTCGCTGGCCAATAACGGCGGCCCCGGCAAGCAGACCTCGTTGTTCCTGCGCGGCACCGAGGCCGACCACCTGGTGGTGCTGGTGGACGGCGTGCGTGTCGGCTCGGCCACCGCCGGCGGCGCGGCGTTGCAGGACATCCCGTTCGAGCAGATCGAACGGATCGAGATCGTGCGTGGCCCGTTCTCCAGCCTGTACGGCTCCGAGGCACTTGGCGGCGTCATCCAGCTGTTTACCCGGCGCCCGGAAGGCCGCTTCGTGCCGACCTTCGGCGCTGCTGCTGGCAGCGACAACGCGCGCCGCTACAGCGCCGGCGTGGCCGGGCGCAGCGATGGCGATCTGGGCGAGCGCGGCGGTTGGTATTCGGTCAACGCGGTGCACGACGAGACCGACGGCATCAACGCCTATCTGGACACCCGCTCCAGCAGCTACGACCCGGACCGCGACGGCTACCGCAACGATTCGTTGAATGTGCAGGGCGGTTGGCGCTTCAACCGCCAGTGGGATGCCGACGTGCACGCCTTGCGCGCGCAGAGCCGCAACGAATACGACGGCTCGGCCTTTGGCGGCAACCTGTCCAAGGGTGTGCAGCAAGCCGTGGGCGGCCGCGTGCGGTATGCGCCGACCGACGCGTTCAAGCTCACTGCCAGCCTCGGGAGCAGCGTGGATTTTAGCGATGCGTATTTTGACGGCACCTACGTGTCCACCTACGACACGCGGCGCAAGCAGGGTTCGTTGCAGGCCGATGTGGATGCCGGCCCGGGCTTGCTGACGGTGGGGTTTGACTGGCAGCGCGATGCGATTGCCAGCAGCGACACCTACGATGCCGACAGCCGCATTGACCGCGCCGCATTCGCGCAGTGGCAGCAGAGCTTCGGCACGCAGTCGCTGCAGGCCAGCTTGCGTCGCAACGACAACAGCCAGTTCGGTGGCAAAACCACCGGCAGCCTGCTGTGGGGCTGGGATATTGCCGCGCATCTGCGTGTGACCGCCAGCTATGGCACCGCGTTCAAGGCGCCCACGTTCAACGAGTTGTATTACCCGGACTACGGCAATCCGCTGCTGGGGCCGGAAACCTCCAGGAGCGCCGAGCTGGGCCTGCGTGGCAACTACGACTGGGGCACCTGGACGCTGAGCGCGTTCCAGACCCGCATCGATGATCTGATTGCCTACGACGCCGGGCTGGTGGATGCCACGCATCCGTTCGGCCAGCCAAACAATATCGACCAGGCGCGCATCCGCGGCGTGGAAGCCGGCTACGACACCGAACTGGCCGGCTGGACCGTGCGTAGCGCGCTGACCTGGCTGGACCCGCGTGCCGATGGCGACGTCAACCATGGCAACTGGCTGCCGCGGCGTGCACGCCAGAGCGGGCGCATCGATGCGGACCGCAGCTTCGGCGCGTACGGCGTGGGCGCCAGCCTGTTCGGCGCCGGCAAGCGCTACGACGACCTGGCCAACAGCGACCGCCTGGCCGGTTACGGCCTGCTCGATCTGCGCGTGAGCTATGCGGTGAACGCAGACTGGAAGGTGTCGCTGAGCGCCAACAACGTGTTCGACCGCCAGTACGAAACCGCGCGCTGGTACAACCAGCCGGGGCGCGCCTACCTGCTGACGTTGCGTTATCACCCGGCGCAGTGACCCTGCGCCGTACAGCGTGCAGGTGGGCCACGGCGGCAACCGGAATTGCCACGCACGCGGCGATTCCGGCGCTCGCGTCGCCGCCACCTGCAGTTGATGTCACGCCCCGAAGGAGATTGCCGATGCTGCCGCTATCCCGTCCTGCCGAACGCGCGGTGTTCATTGCCGCGCTGCTGGTGATGACCGCTACGCGCTTTCACCACACCAGCGATTGGCTGCATCTGCCGGATGCGTCCATGGCGCTGTTCTTTCTCGGTGGCCTGGCGCTGCGGCGACATCGGTATTTCATCGGACTGCTGCTGATGTCGGTGCTGATCGATTGGGCGGCGGTGACGCTGGCCGGTGTCAGTGACTTCTGCATCACCGCGGCCTACGCCGCGTTGCCGTTCGCCTATGGCGTGCTGTGGTACGCCGGCAGTGCGTTGCACGCGCGCGTGGGCCGCAGTGCAGTGGCCCTGGGCGGTGTGTGGTGCGTGGGCGTGCTGGCTGCGGCCGTGTCGTTTCTGATCTCCAATGCAGCGTTCTACTGGTGGGGCGGGCGTTATGCCGATCCGCATTGGGGCCAGTATCTGGCGCGTGCCTGGCAGTGGGGGCCGCTGTTCGTGCGCACCACTGCACTGTATCTGGCGGTGGCGCTGCCAGCGGGGTGGTGCGTGTTGCGCTGGCGTACCACGCGACGCAGTGCGGCCAGTGCATCTGCGCTGGAGCCGTCGTGAGCGCGGTGCGCTTGCCCTGGCGCGGCAGTGACGGGCTCACTGTGCACGGTGCCGCGGCCTGGGCCGGCGGCCTACTGTTGGCCGCGTTGATGGTATGCACGCGCGGCCAGCATGTGGCCAGTCTGGATGGCTTGCCGAGCGCGTCCTGGGCGGTGTTCTTCCTGGCCGGCGCCTTATTGCGGCCGGTGTGGATGCTGCCGCTGTTGTTCGGGCTGGCCTCGGCGCTGGACCTGGCCGGCATGGCCGCCGGCAGCCTCTCCGATTGGTGCGTGTCGCCGGCGTATTGGGTCTTGGCGCTGGCCTACGCGGCGTTGTGGTGTGGCGGCCGCGTGTATGCGATGCGGCTGCACCGTGGTGGATGGCGCGATCTGCCGCGCCTGTTGCTGGCGCTGGTGCTCAGTGGCAGCGTGGCCTATCTGTTATCGAAGGGCGGGTTCTATGTCTTTTCCGGGCGCTACCCGCAGGCCTCGCTGGCAGGGTTCATTGCGCGGGTGCCGCAGTATTACCCGCCGGCGCTCGGTGGCCTGGCCGCTTATGTGGGCGCCGTGCTGGCCGTACGTGCAAGCGTGCATGCTGCGATACCGCGTTCCACCCTTGGAGTTGGCACATGAGTACACCCGAGCACGACGACGCGCATTACCGCGAACGCGCGCAACGCAAGAAGGAACTGGTGGACCGGCGCATCGCACGTGCGGTGATCGATCGCGGCGTGTTGCTGGTCAATACCGGTAACGGCAAGGGCAAGAGTTCGTCCGGCTTCGGCATGCTGGCGCGCTCGCTGGGCCACGGGCTGTATTGCGGCGTGGTGCAGTTCATCAAGGGCACATTTTCTACTGGCGAAGAAGCGTTTTTCCGACGCTTTCCGGATCTGCTCGACTATCACGTGATGGGCGAAGGGTTTACCTGGGAAACCCAGGACCGCGAACGCGACATCGTCGCTGCACAGGCGGCCTGGCAGCTGGCGCGCGGCATGCTGGCCGACCCGCGCTACGACTTCGTGCTGTTGGACGAGCTCAACATCGCGCTGGTTAAGGAGTACGTTGCGCTGGAGGAGGTGCTGGCGGCAGTCGCTGCACGGCCGCCACGCCAGCACGTGGTGATCACCGGGCGCGGCGCGCCGGCCGGCCTGATCGAGGCGGCCGATACGGTCACCGAAATGCGCCTGATCAAGCACGCCTTCAACGCCGGCATCAAGGCACAGCTCGGCGTCGAGCTATAGCCGTGACACTGCCCGCGTACTGCCCCGCGTTACTGGTGTCTGCGCCTGCCTCCGGGCAGGGCAAGACCAGCGTGACTGCTGCGTTGGCGCGCTGGCATACGCGGCAGGGGCGGCGCGTGCGGGTGTTCAAGACCGGGCCGGATTTTCTCGACCCACTGCTGCTCGAACGCGCCAGCGGCGCGCCGGTGTTTCAGCTGGATCTGTGGATGACCGGCGAGGCGGACATCCGTCAGCGCCTGCATGCCGCCGCGTGCGACGCCGACCTGCTGTTGATCGAAGGCGTGATGGGGCTGTTCGATGGCGCGCCCTCCAGCGCCGATCTGGCCGTGCACTTCGGCATTCCGGTGCTGGCGGTGATCGATGGCGCCGCCATGGCGCAAACCTTCGGCGCGTTGGCGCTTGGGCTGGCCCGCTATCGCGACGATCTGCCGCTGTATGGCGTGGCCGCCAATCGCATCGGCAGCGCGCATCACGCCCGCCTGCTGCGCGACAGCGTGCCGCCTCCGCTGCAGTGGCTGGGTGCATTGCCGCGTGCGCCGGCGTTGCAGTTGCCGGAGCGGCACCTGGGCCTGGTGGCCGCTGCCGAAGTGGCCGACCTGGAGCAGCGCCTGGACGCGCTGGCCGATGCCTGGGCCGCGCATGCGTCCACCGCGTTGCCGCCACCACTGCAGTTCGCGCCGCCGGACGCTCACGCAGCGATTGCACCCGTGCTGCAGGGCGTGCGCATTGCCATCGCCCGCGATGCGGCGTTCTGCTTTGTGTATCCGGCCAATCTGGAACTGCTGGCGGCAGCCGGCGCGCACCTGCAGTTCTTTTCGCCGATCGCCGGTGATGCGCTGCCGGACTGCGATGCGGTGTGGTTGCCGGGCGGGTACCCGGAACTGCATCTGCAGGCCTTGTCGCAGCGGCGCGATCTGGCTGTGGCATTGCGTGCGCACTGCGCACAAGGCAAGCCGCTGCTGGCCGAATGCGGCGGCATGCTGTTCCTGCTGGAAGCATTGACCGGCAAGGACGGCGTCAGCGCATCGATGGCGGGCCTGCTGCCCGGCACGGCCGCGTTGCAGGCACGCTCGGTGGCGCTGGGCTTGCAGGAGGTCGCATTGCCGGAAGGCACGCTGCGTGGGCATACCTTCCACTACGCACGCGCCAGCATCGCGCTCAGCCCCTTGGTGCATGCGCGCAATCCCAACACCGGGCCCAGTGCCGAGCCGGTGTACCGGCAATGGCGGATGACGGCGAGCTTCGTGCATTTCTATTTCCCGTCCAATCCGGGCGCAGCCATGGCGTTGTTTCTGCCATGACGCGCTGTTACGCCATCGCATCATGCTGCTGCTGATCGCCACCGCCGCGGTGTTGCTGGATCTGCTGCTGGGCGAACCCGCGCGCGCGCATCCGCTGGTGCTGTTCGGCGGCTGGGCGCAGCGCATCGAAGCGCGGCTGCACCGCGACATGCGCGCAGCCGGTGTGCTGGCCTGGTGCGTGGCGGTGCTGCCGTGGGCCGCCGTGGCCGCGCTGGTGCAACTCGCGCTGTGGTGGTGGTCGGCCTGGGCCGGCGCGGCATTCGCGGCGGTGGCGCTGTATCTGGCACTCGGCCTGCGTAGCCTGGGCGAACATGCGGTGCCGGTGGCACAGGCGTTGCGCGCGGGCGACCTGCCTGCGGCGCGCGCGGCAGTGGGGCGCATCGTCAGCCGCGACACTGCTACCCTCGATGAGGCGCAAGTGGCCGCAGCCGCCACCGAATCGGTGCTGGAAAATGGCAGCGACGCGGTGTTTGCCGCGTTGTTCTGGGGCGTGCTGCTAGGCGCGCCGGGTGCGGTGCTGTATCGCCTGTCCAACACCCTGGATGCGATGTGGGGCTATCGCACGCCGCGCTATCAGCGCTTCGGCTGGGCGGCCGCGCGCATGGATGATGCGCTCAACTGGCTGCCGGCGCGCATGACCGCGCTCACCTACGCCGTGCTCGGGCAGACCCGTGCCGGTGTGCGTTGCGCGTGGCGGCAAGGGCGCGGCTGGAAGAGCCCCAACGCCGGCCCGGTGATGGCGGCCGGCGCCGGTGCGCTGCAGGTGCAACTGGGTGGCCCGGCGCCGTACCACGGGCAGTGGCAACACCGCCCGTCCCTGGGCGAGGGCGCTGCCGCCGATGCAGGCAGCGTGTTGCGTGCACTCTGGCTGGTCCGCGCTGGTGTGGCGCTGTGGCTGTTGCTGGCGGGCCTGGCAACGGCGGTGCTGCGATGACCGCGTATTTCCAACGCGGTGTGCGATTGCATCTTCGCCATGCGTCCTACACGTCGCCGGTGCGCCGGCCAGTGCACACAATCGGTTGTGCGTCTGGCAAGCCGTGTTGCGATTCCCATCGGATGACTGGAGCCAAGCATGCTTGAACACGGTGGACGCCTGCGCCGCGCTGCGCAGAGCTACGGCATTGCGCTGGAACACTGGCTGGATCTGTCCACCGGCATCAGCCCGTTCGCCTGGCTGGTGCCGGCCATTCCGGCGCAGCACTGGCAACGCCTGCCCGAGGACGACGATGGCCTGGCCGCATCTGCCGCCGCCTATTACGGCGCGCCGCAGCTGCTGCCGGTGGCCGGCTCGCAGGCCGCGATCCAGGCACTGCCGACGCTGCGCGCACCCAGCCGCGTGGGCGTGCTGGCACCGGGCTACGCGGAGCACGCACAGGCCTGGCAGCGCGCCGGTCACACCGTGCTGCCGTTGCCGGCACAGCCGCTGTTGCAGGCGGACGCGCACTGCGACGTCATCGTCTTGATCCATCCGAACAATCCCTGCGCCGACACCTTCGACGGCGCCGCACTGCTGCAGCTGCATGCGCGGCTGGCTGCACGTGGTGGCTGGCTGGTGGTGGACGAAGCCTTCATGGATGCCACGCCGCAGCACAGCCTGTGCGCACACACCCACTTGCCCGGGCTGGTGGTGTTGCGCTCGGTGGGCAAGTTCTTCGGCATGGCCGGGGCGCGTGCCGGATTCGTGTGTGCGCATGCCACGTTGCTGGAGGCGCTGCGCGAGCAGCTCGGGCCATGGACGCTGGCCGGCCCCACGCGCTGGGCCGTGCAGCAGGCGTTGATGGATACGCACTGGCAGGCGCAGGCGCGCGCACGCCTGCACGGTGCCTCGCAACGCCTGGCCGCGCTGTTGACCACGCACGGGCTGGTGCCAGCCGCCGGCACGGCGTTCTTCCAGTGGTGCCGCCGCGACGATGCGCCTGCACTGCACACCGCGCTGGCGCAGCGCGGCATTCTCACCCGCCTGTTCGAGACGCCCGCCAGCCTGCGCTTTGGGGCTGCCGCCGGATGCCGCCGGCGAAGCGCGCCTGGCCGCTGCCCTGCAGGAATTGCAGGCATGAGTGCGCGCGTGCTGATGGTGCAGGGCTGCACCTCCGATGCGGGCAAGAGCACGTTGGTGGCCGCGCTGTGCCGCTGGCTGCATCGCCAAGGCGTTGCGGTGGCCCCGTTCAAGCCGCAGAACATGGCGCTCAATTCCGCGGTCACCGTGGATGGCGGCGAAATCGGCCGGGCCCAGGCAGTGCAGGCGCAGGCCTGCGGGTTGCCGCCGCACACCGATTTCAACCCGGTGCTGCTCAAGCCCAACAGCGACACTGGCGCGCAGGTCATCGTGCACGGGCATCCGGTGGCCACGCTGGATGCGGTGGGGTACCACGCCTACAAACGCACTGCGCGCACGGCGGTGCTGGCCTCGCACGCGCGGCTGGTGGAACGCTTCGACGTGCTGCTGGTGGAAGGCGCCGGCAGCCCGGCGGAAATCAACCTGCGTGAACACGACATCGCCAATATGGGTTACGCCGAGGCGGTGGATTGCGCAGTGATCCTGATCGCCGACATCGACCGCGGCGGCGTGTTCGCCCATCTGGTCGGTACGCTGGCGTTGCTGTCGCCGAGCGAGCGCGCACGGGTGGCCGGTTTCGTGATCAATCGCTTCCGTGGCGACCTTGCCTTGCTGCAGCCCGGCCTTGAGTGGCTGGAGCGCGAAACCGGCAAGCCGGTGCTCGGCGTGCTGCCGTATCTGCATGGCCTGCAGCTCGATGCCGAGGATGCGTTGCCGCGCGGCCCGGTGCACAAGCCGCAGGCGCGCCTGCGCGTGGTGGTGCCGGTGTTGCCGCGGATCAGCAACCACACCGATCTGGACGCCTTGCTGGCGCACCCGCAGGTGGACGTGCAGCTGATCGGGCCAGGCCAGTCACCACCGCCGTGCGACCTGATCGTGCTGCCGGGCAGCAAGTCCACCCGCCAGGATCTGGCCTGGCTGCGCGCGCAGGGCTGGGAAGCGGCGATCGCGCGGCATCTGCGCTACGGCGGCAAGCTGCTCGGCATCTGCGGCGGCCTGCAGATGCTGGGCGAACAGGTGCACGACCCGCACGGCATCGAAGGCGCGCCCGGCAGCAGCGCCGGGCTGGGCTGGCTGGCACTGCAAACCGCATTGCAGCCGCACAAGCAATTGCACCGCGTCGGTGGCCGGCTGCTGCCCAGTGGCGCAGCGGTCAGCGGCTACGAAATCCATTGCGGCCTCAGCACCGGTACGGCGCTGGCGCGGCCGCTGCTGCAGCTGGACGATGGCCGTAGTGACGGTGCAGTGTCCGAGGATGGTCAGGTCATGGGCACCTATCTGCACGGCATCTTCGACCACCCCGCGGCGCTGGCCGCACTGCTCGCCTGGGCCGGGCTTGCCGACGCTGCACCGCTGGATCTGGCCAGCCTGCGCGAAGCGACACTCGAACGCCTGGCCGATACCGTGCACGCCCATCTGGACATCGCCGCATTGACGCGGCTCACCCTGGGGGAGCCGGCATGCGCCAATTGATCCTGGGCGGCGCGCGCTCGGGCAAGAGCGCGTTCGCCGAGCGCATTGCTGCCGCCTCCGGGCTGGAGGTGGTGTATCTGGCCACCGCGCAGGCCTTCGATGGCGAAATGGCCGCGCGCATCGCCCATCACCGTGGCAGCCGCCCGGCGCACTGGCAGTGCGTGGAAGAACCCATCGCGTTGGCCGCCAGCCTGCAGGCGGTGGCCGCACCGGGCCGCTGCGTGCTGGTGGACTGCCTCACGCTGTGGCTGAGCAACCTGTTGGGCCACCCGGACAGCGCGGTGTTCGCACGTGAGCGCGAGGCGCTGCTGGCCACGCTTGGCCAGTTGCCCGGGCAACTTGTGCTGGTCAGCAACGAGGTGGGGCAGGGCATCGTTCCGCTGGGCGAACTGACGCGCCGGTTTGTCGACGAAGCCGGCCGGCTGCACCAGGCATTGGCGCTACAGTGCGAGCGGGTCGTGTTCGTGGTGGCCGGCCTGCCCATGGTGTTGAAAGGAGAGGCGGTGTGAGTATCGAGTGGATCCAGGGCGCCTGCGCGGTGCCGGATGCGCGGGTGCAGGCAGCGTCGCTGGCGCGACAGGAACAATTGACCAAGCCGCCCGGTGCGCTGGGCCGGCTGGAGCAACTGGCGGTGCAATTTGCCGCCTGGCAACGCAATGAACAACCCACCGTGCAACGCATCTGGATTGCGGTGTATGCCGCCGACCACGGCGTGGCCGCCGAAGGCGTGTCGATGTTTCCGCAGGCGGTGACCGGCGAGATGGTGCGCAACTTCGCGCGTGGCGGTGCGGCCATTGCGGTGCTGGCGCGCGAACTCGGCGCCCGGCTGGAAGTGGTGAACCTGGGCGTGGTCAACGACCCCGGCGAGTTGCCGCGGGTCCGCCGCGCCTGGATCGCGCCGGCGTGCGCCAATATCTGCGAGCAGGCGGCGATGACGCCAGCGCAATTGCGCGACGCACTGGCGGCCGGCGCAGAGAGCATCGCGCAGGCACGCACCTGCGGGACGCAGCTGTTTGTCGGCGGCGAAATGGGCATCGGCAACAGCACCGCCGCTGCCGCGCTGAGCTGCGCGCTGCTCTCGCAATTTCCGCAGGCCATGGCCGGCGCCGGCACCGGGCTGGATGCCGAAGGCATTGCGCACAAGGCCACCGTGATCACCCGCGCGCTGGCCGTGCATGCCGACGCCGCCACACCGCTGGAGCGGCTGCGCCGGCTTGGCGGTTTCGAAATCGCCGCGCTGGTCGGGGCCTATATCGCGGCCGCGCAGGCCGGCATCCCGGTGCTGGTGGATGGCTTCATCAGCACTGCCGCGGCGCTGGTGGCGGTGCATCTGAATCCCGGCGTGCGCGAATGGCTGTTGTTCGGCCATCGCTCGCAGGAGCGCGGCCATGCCGCCTTGCTCCGCGCGCTGGAGGCCGAGCCGCTGCTGCAACTGGACCTGCGCCTGGGCGAAGCCAGCGGCGCGGCGGTGGCCATCCCGCTGCTGCGCACCGCCTGCGCCCTGCACAACGGCATGGCGACCTTCGCCGAGGCCGGGGTTTCCGACGCATGAGCGCGCAGATCACCTTGCTGCGGCATGGCGACACCGGCCAGCGCAGCTACCGCGGCCAGCTCGACGACCCGCTCACCGCCACCGGCTGGCAGCAGCTGCGCGAGGCCACCGCCGCGGGCGAATGGGATGTGGTGGTGGCCTCCACGCTGCAGCGCTGCGCCTTGTTTGCCGCTGAATTCGCCACGGCGCGCGGCCTGCCGCTGCAGCTGGATCCCCGCCTGCGCGAATACCATTTTGGTCGCTGGCAGGGCGTACCGGTGGCCGAGATCGATCGCGATGAAGGCGCGGCGCTGGGGCGCTTCTGGTCGGACCCGCTGCGGTATCCGCCACCGGAGGCCGAGCCGTTCGAGGCGTTCTGCGCGCGGCTGGCTGCGGCGCTGGATGCGATCGTGGCCACTTACCCTGCGCAGCGCGTGCTGGTGGTGACCCATGGCGGTGCGATCCGCGCGTTGCGCTGCCTGGTTGCGGGCGATGGCTTCGGCCACATGACCGAGCTGGCAGTTCCGCATGCCTCGCTGCATCCGCTGCGCTGGCCGCCGATGACTGTGGCCACCGCGCAGGCATGATCGATGGGCTGCTTGCGGCGGTTGGCTTCCTGACCCGCATTCCGGTGCCGGCCTGGGCATTTGCCCGCCCCGGCGCGCAGGCGCGTTCGCTGCCGTGGTACCCGCTGGTCGGGCTGCTGCTGGGCGTCCTGCTGCTGGCGCTGACGTGGTGCCTGCGCGGCGCCGCTCCGCTGCTGGCCGCCGCCATCGTGCTGAGCAGCTGGGTCTGGCTGACCGGCGCGCTGCACGTGGATGGGCTGGCCGACAGCACCGATGCCTGGGTGGTGGCATGGGCGACCGCGCCACGCACCCCTGGCATTATGAAAGACCCCACCAGTGGCCCGATGGCGGTGACTGCGGTGGTGCTGATGCTGTTGCTCAAGTGCGCCGCGCTGACGACGTTGTTGCCGGCTGCGCCAGCGGCGCTGTGGCTGGCGCCGCTGTTGGCGCGCGCCGCGGTGGTGGCGGCATTTGCGAGCACGCCGTACGTGCGCGCCGGCGGCCTGGGAAGCGCGCTGGCGGGCGCCAGCCGCACCGTCTGCGTGCTGGCCGTGGCCGCTGCAGTGGGGGTTGCCTGTGTGGCGGGCCCTGCACGTGCGGCGCTGGCCTGCGGGATCGCTGCGCTGGTGTTTGCGTTGTGGCGGCGCGCCTGCCTGCAACGGCTCGGCGGCATGACCGGCGACACCTGTGGCGCACTGATCGAACTCAGCGAGACCGCCGTGCTGGCAGGCCTGGCGTTGTACGCCGGCTAGGCGGTGCCATGCGGCGTGGTTGAGCACGCTGCCCGTTGGCATGCTGCGCAAGATCGGGACCGCACACGCCCGCGTGTTCGGCGATGCTGGGTGCACAGACGAGGACCCACCCATGCATGACGCAGCCACCGCGCACCGCCACCGCAACGTCGAACGTGTCGTGGCCCATTTGCAGGACAGCATCCGCGCAGGCAGCCCGCTGCCGGATCTGGCCGCGCTGGCCGCGGTGGCGCATCAATCGCCGCATCACTTCCACCGGGTCTACCGCGCGCTGGCCGGGGAAACGCTGGGCCAGACCACCGCCCGCCTGCGCCTGAGCCAGGCCGTGCATCTGCTCGGCGAGCCAGGCCGCAGCATTACCGACGTAGCGCTGGCAGTGGGCTACCAGACCCCGCAGGCGCTGGCGCGTGCGTTCCGCGCGCTGCTGCAGGTGAGCCCGAGCAGCCTGCGGCAGGCGCCGGCGATACGCGCCCAGACCCTGCAGCAGCTCGCCACGCCCGCGCTGGCACCGCACGCTGCGCCCGCGCCGCTGCAGGTCACCGTGCAATGGCTGGAGCCGCTGGAAGTGGTGGTGCTGCGCCAGCGCGGCGCCTTCGATGACCTGGATCGTGGCTTTGGCCGCATCGCCGCCTGGGCCGAGCGTGCAGGCGTGATCGAGCACCTGCACGCACTGATCGGCGTGCCACTCAGCGACCACCGCGACGTGCCAGCGCAGCAGCATCTGTTCGAGTGCGGCATCGCCTTCGCCACCGCTGTTGCGCCGCCGGCGCCGCTGCACGTGCGTGTGCTCGGCGAGGGCGCACATGCCGTGCTGCGCCACACCGGCAGCTATGCCGGGCTGGAAGACGCGCTCGACCGCCTGCTCGCCGACTGGCTGCCCGGCAGCGGTCACGCACTGCGCGACGCACCCCTGCACTACCTCTACCTCGACGACCCCGAGACCGTGGCCGAAGCCGACCTGCGCGCCGACATCCGCGTGCCGGTGGTGGCGGTTGCCTGAGCGTGTACCGGCAAAAACACCATCTGCGGTGGCGGGTGCATCAGGAACTGCTGATGCGAAATATTCCACGCATACGCACCCGCCAGCGGGAAGGCCAGGCAGTCGCCGGGAGCGAGCGCTGCAACGCGCTGATTGCGGGCCAGTACATCCTTGGGCGTGCAGAGCTGGCCGACCAGGGTGACCGGGGTGTCGCGCAGCACCGGTGCATGTGTGCCGCGTACCACCACGCAGGGATGGTCGTGGCCTTGCGCGGCCGGCGTGCGGAAGTGATGGGTGCCGCCACGGGCAATCGCAAACCACGCGCCGTGGCTGCGCTTGATGTCCAGCACCTCCATCAGGTACCAGCCGCAGCTGGCGCTGACATAGCGGCCCGGTTCCAGGCGCAGTTGCAGGCCGTCGCCGTGCGCGTGCAGCACCGCGGGCAGCCCGGCGCAGAAGCCTGCCCAGTCGAACGAGGCCTCTGGCGTCAGATAGTCCACGCCGAAGCCGCCGCCGGCATTGACCAGCAGCGGGCCCAGGCCATGGCGCTGCCGCCAGTGCTGCACGGTGCGCAGATACGCCGCGATCAGGTGCAGCTGCGCGGCGGCGTCGCGTTGGTGCGACATCAGGTGGAAATGGAAGCCGCGCAACTCCAGTGCCGGGCTGGCGCGTAGCTGCAGCAGCGCAGCATCCAGGTCGTCCGGGTCCAGCCCGAATGGCGATGGTTGGCCGCCCATCATCAAACGCGTGGTCTGTGCACCGGGCACGGCGATGTTCATGCGCAGGAACACCGGGATGCGCCGGCGGTCGGGCTGGGCGATCTGTCGCGCAATGGCCGCCAGCCGCTGCAATTCGCCCAGGCTTTCCACATGCACGGTGCAGTCGGGCAGGCGCACGGCCTGCGCCAGTTCGCTCTCCAGTTTGCCCGGCCCACCAAACAGCAACGCCGCATCCGGTTGCTGCTGGTGCAGCCAGGCGAGCTCGCCACCGGATGCGGCTTCGAACCCATCCACGTACGGCGCCAGCGTCTGCAGGATCTGCGGTTCGGCATTGGCCTTGGCGGCGTAGAACAGCGTGCAGCCGGGCGGCAGCTGCGCACGCATCCATGCTGCGTGCGCATCCAGTGCGGCCAGGTCGTAGACGTACGCACATAGCGGGGCGTCGCTGTGCGCACGTAACTGCGCCACCGCTGCGCGCACCGCCGTGGCATCGATCTGCAGACTCATGCGGCCACCTGCTGCACGGCATGCATTGGCGCGATGGGGTTGGGCAGGGCGGTGTAGTCCGATTGACGATCTGCACGTTGCAACAGCCGCGTGCCCAGGTTGTTCTTGCCGGGCAGCGGTGCGCCGTCGATCAGGCCTTGCAGCGCCGGCTGCGCGCCATTGCGCTGCTGCCAGCGTGCGGCAATCTCGGCCACGCACTGCCACAGGCGTGCTTCCAGGACCGCATCGCCATCGCTCAGGTGGAAGATCGCTTCGGCCAGATTATTGACCAGCGCGCAGTAGGCCACGCGGTTCCAGGCCTGCTCGGGTGTGTAGTACAGCGACTGCCGTGCGCGCTCGCCCACGCCATGCAGGCGGGCAGCCGGCCAGCGTTGCGCGAGCAGCTTGGTGCCTTCCAGATCGCGGATCCACACGCGCGTGGGCCAGCCATCGCTGAAGCCGATCACGGTGTTCTGCAGATGCGGTTCCAGCGCAATGCCGTGCTGGAATAGCGCACTCCACACACCATCCAGCAGCAGCCCGGCATATGCGCGAAACCACAGCACGGTGGCGGTGCGCCGGTCCAGGCGGCGGACGCTGTGCGCACGCAGCGCAGCGGCGGCCACGCTGTGGCCCTGCGCATCGCAGGTGAACAGTGCGGCCGCTACTTGCGGGCGCCAGCGTGCACGTTGTGCAGCGGTGGGCGCCTGCCGATACAGGATGCCGAAGCTCTCGGCCAACGCACGCGTAGCCAGCGGATCTGCTGCGGCCAATGCCGGGTCGAACTGGGTGACATCCAGCGAGGTGGCGGCCGGCTCCAGCATCACGTCGAAGCCGGGCACCTGCGCGGCCAGTGCCTGCCAGCTCGGTGCCAGCAGGTGGGTCAGCGCCACCGCGCTTTCCAGCTCATACCAGGCGTTCTTGCGCACGCAGTTGGTCAAGCGCACATGTACCGAACACTTGAGGAAATACGCCAGCGCCGGGTGGTACAGCGTGCGCACCGACGAGGTGGGCCGCAGTGGCTCGCCCAACACGCCCACGGGTGTGATCGCGCCGCGTGCCTGCAATTCCTGCAGCAGTGGATCATCGCGCAGGCGTTGCACTTCCCACGGGTGGCAGGGGTAGAAATCGTCGTGGCCGCTGAGCTGTTGCAAGGTGGCACGCACATCGCGGCCCTGCACGCGCAGCAGGCGCCGGTCGATGCGGAACCAGTACAACGCAAACGCCGCACGTGCTTCCGGTGCGCAGGCCAGGACCTGCGCCAGCGCCACACCTTCGCGGCTTTTGGGCGTGGGGTGCAGTGCGTGGCCCCACAGCAAGGCCTGTTCGGCATCGATCAACGTATCGCCGGTGGGCGTGGCGGCCTGTGCCTGGCGCAGTAACGCGGCGGTGATCGCCACGCTGTTGTCGCTTTGCGCCAACAGTTCCGGGTTGACCGCATGCGTGCTGCCCAGCGCCTGTAGCAGACTGCGCGCCAATGCATGCCCGTCCAGGCTTTGCCAGGGCTGCCCGGCGGCCTTGAGGAACGGCGTGGACACGAACCGGCAGCGCCCCAGCCGGTCAGCATGGGCAATGCGCACGCACAGCACGCCCGCGTCCCCCAATGCGATCCGCAGCCAGCGGTCGTCGGCGGTGCGTGCGCCGGGGCGATCCGGGCCGGTGTAGTCGAAGTCGGCAGTACCACGCGGGATGGCGAACTCGCGCAGGTAGCAATTCAACCAGCAGGCGCAGGCCTGTGCATCGGCCATGCTGTCGAACCAGGGGTCAGGCATCGTGTGCGGCGACATCGGCAATTCTCCTCGAGGGAAAGCGCACCAGGACGGTGAGCGCAGCAGCGGCGGCCGCCAGGGCGGCGGCCAGGAACGGTGTGGTCGGGCCCCAGCGCTGGGTCAGCGCACCGGCGGCGACGCCGGCCAGCACGCCGGCCCATTTGCCGCAGGCATCGAAGCGGCCGAACAGACGCCCGGCGCCCTGGCCAGTGGCCACGGCAGCCAGGCTGCGGTTGAGCCCACGCAGGCCGAACAACATGCCCAGCCCGAACAGCAGGCGCGCACCCGCCAATGCCACGGTGTCGTCGAGAAACGCCTGCCATGCGCAGGCCAGTGCAAACAGCAGCAAGCCCGGCACCAGCCAGGCCGCGCCATCGCCGCGCCGCCACCACGGCAGCACCACCAGATAAACCAGATGCGGCAGGCTGTAGAGCAGCCCGGCCAACGCGTCGTGCCCGGCGCCGCGCGCCAGCGCATACGGAATGAAATACGGAAACGTCACCACCATCGCGAAGCAGAACAGGAACTGCGCCACCATCAATGCCGGCCACGCCGCGTTGGCCACTGAGGGCAGTGCCTGGGTGGCGCGTGGCGATGCGGTGCGCGGGCTGTGGGCGGGCGGAGCCGGTTGGTCGCCCGGCAAGCGCCAGGTCAGCGCGAAGGCCACCAGCGGGAGTAGCGCCAACGCGCGGTACAAGGCTTGCGCCGGCCCCAGCGCCACCGCAAGCCCGAGCAAGGCCGGTGCACTGACCATCGCCAACCGCGCCGAGTACTGGGTCCAGTCCAGTGCACGCGCCAATGGCCCGGCCTGCGGCTGGCTGGCCAGGTACGCGTTGGCCGCCGCCAATGAGCCGCCGCAGGTGCCCTGCACGATCAGCCCGACCACCAGCCAGGGCAGGGTGGGTGCGAAGCCGGCGATTGCAAAGCCCAGCGCCAGCCCGAGTTGGGCACGCAGCAGCGAGCGCTTGCGTCCATAGCGATCGGCCAGCCGCCCCCAGGTGCTCGCGGTGAGCGCAGTGCACAGGGTTGGCAGCACATACAGCACGCCGCTCCAACCGATTGCCGCCGACGGTGCCAGTTCGGCCAGCACCTGCGGCAGAAACAGCGGCATGCCCAGTGCGGTGAAGGCGGCCAGGTAATGCGCAGCCAGCACCGGGCCGAGGATGCGCTTCATCGCTGCGCCACCTGCCGGCGCAGTGCCGCGTCCTCGGCATCGGCAAAGGCCGCGCCAAACGGGTTGGGTGCGCTGTCGCCGTAGAACTTGTTGATATCGCGTGCTCCGGTGTGCTGTTTGCTCAGCAGGCTGCCGGCGCTGAGCAGGTACTTCACCGGGAGCTGCGGTGCGGCGAGCAAGCGCGGCGCCGGTGCGGTGTCGATGCGCTCGGCGTCCAGCTGCGCCAGCGTCTGCGCCAGTTGCGCCTGCAGCTGCGCATACAGCGGTGCCCGCAACGCGGGTTGCCATTCGGCCAGGCCCTCGAGCACGGCCTGCAGATCCAGCTGCAACACGATCGTGCAGAACATCTGCGCCAGTGCCTGCGCATCGTCCACCGCAATGCGTGCATCGTGCAGCGGGCCGAGCGTGTCGATCTCGGGCAGCTGCGCGCGCAGCTGCGGCAGCGCGATGCGTGCGGCGTCGTTGTCCTTCATCAGCAGGCGCGTGGGCTGGCCGGGTGCATACACCAGCACGCTGTTTTGCTGGTTGGCTTCCAGCGCGATGCCATAGCGCAGCCATAGCCGCAGATGCACGGCAAGCAGCAGTTCGGTGTAGTCGCGCCACCAGGCCAGCAGGTCGCCACCGCTGAAGGTCTCGGCCAGATGGATCGCCATCGGCCGGCCATCGGGCATCAGGGCGCACAGCGCAGCCACGGGCACCAGGGTGGCGGTGTCCAGCGGTGGGTAGCGCCGCAGCAGGTAGGCCAGATGCCGGGTCTGCCCGACGTGCCCACCGTGGGATTCGTCAACGAACACGCAGCGCCCGCGCAGCGCGGCATCGTGCGCATCGATGCGACGCAGCGCCTGCTCCAGCCAATGGCCGTCGTACAACGTGGAAGGCTTGATCAGGCGCAGGTTCAATGCGCCGAGCGTGCGCATCGGGATCGGCAGTTTGAGATGCAGGTGCGGATGCTGCAGCGGCACCAGCGTGCGCACCGACAGCGTCGGGCGCACCGGCAGGTACGTCAGCGGTGCACGCACGCTACCGGCAGGAAGTGCAAACCCGTCCTGTTCCAGCCGCGCCCACACCAGCGGATGCACTGGCCAGAGCTGGTGTGTCTGCGCGAGTTCGGCCGGCAACCCCACGCGCGCAAGGTCCGGCCATAGCTCCGCAGGCGGCGTGCTGGTGCAACTCACCTGCGCCTGCGGAATGGCCAGCCACTGCAGTGCAAACGTTGGTGCGAATTCCGGTGCATAGGCGCGCAGTTCGGCGGGCGCCAAGCCGGCCTTGGCGCGTGCGGTGGGATAGAACGGATGGTCGCGGTAGCTGGCCAGCTGGTCGCAGCGGTACGCGCGCTCGGCCGCATCCGCTGCGCGCAGGGCCTGCGCCAGGTGCGGTGCCTGGGCGGCATACGCGTCGCGTGCCAGGCCGCGATGTGCGGCGGCGCACGCGGCTTCATCGGCGTAGGCGCGGTGCAACTGTTGCGTGTCCGGATCCAGCCCCTGGCTGAGGCGTTGCAGCCAGGCGGCTGCGCCGTGTTCCAGCTGCACCACCGTGCCGCGCTGCACCAGCCAGCGATCGCTGCACGCGCTGATCCGCTGCAGGTAACCGCCGTGGTGAATCGGCAGCCACACGATGCCATCGGGCAGGTGTGTGATGCGCCACCACTGGGTGGGCGGCTGCGGCGCGGCCCAGTGCGCCAGCAGCGCGGCGTCGGGCATTGCCGCGCTGCCGCGGCTGGCGATGCCGCGCAGATCTTCGCGCAGGCAGGCATCGATGATGCGCGTGGTGATGTAGTGCTGATCGGTCGCGTTGCTCATGCGCGCAGCTCCGGTGGGTCGATCCGCCACTGCAGGCCGGCTTCGGCCTGGTGCACGGCCTGCTGCAATGCATCGGCATCGCGCGCCAGTGCGCTCAGCACGCCGAGGTAATCCTTGTTGGAATGGCTGAGCCGGATCTGCTCGCCGGGCACGCGCATGCGGCGGTACTGCACATCGCTGTGCGCGCTGCGATGGTTGCGGTCGTCGCTGGCACTGACCAGCTCGCCGGCATGTTCGGCCACGTAATAGCGCAGCAAGGCGTGCGTGCGCTCGCTGTGCAGCAGTGGCAGCGGCTGGCCCAGGTGCGGTGCCAGCGCGGCGGCAAACCACTGCTGGCCGAACATTGCATCGAGCAGGAATTCGCGCCGGTCGCCGATGCTGCGGTAGTTGATCTCCACCAGCACCGGCCCGTCGCGGGTGAGGATGAATTCGCTATGGCATAGCCCGAAGCCCACGCCGAACGCCCGCAATTGCGCCAACGCCTGCGCGATCACCGGCGTGTCCACCTGCGCGTCCCATTGCGCCTCGCATTCGACAAAATGCGGTGGCGGCGACAGCCGCACCTTGAACCCGCCGATGGCCTGCAGGTGCTGCCCGTCGCCCAGCGTTTCCAGCGTGAAAAGGTCACCTTCCAGCAAGCCTTCCAGCAACACCGTGCGTTGCGGGTGGCGTTGCCACACATCGTCCAGATACGCCTGCAATTGCGCGGCATCGGCGCACTGGCGCACATCCAGGCTGGCCACGCCCTCGCGCGGTTTGGCCACCACCGGCCACGGGATCTGCGCAGGCAAGGCCGCGCCCGGCGCCAGCGTGCAAAACCAGGGCGATGGCATCCCACGCGCCTGCAGGCGCTGGCGCATCGCCGCCTTGTTCTTGGCGGCGTAGCACACCTGCCAGTCCTTGCCGGGCAGCCCCAGGCCGGCAGCCACCAGCGCGGTGCTGGTCTGCAGGTGATCGCTGTTGCTGAACACCGCGCGTGGGTGCACGCCGGCGTCGTGCAGCACGTCCAGCACGCCCAGCGGATTGAACACATCGCAGGCGATCACCCGCTGCGGCGCGTGTGCCGGATGCGCGTTGAAGTGCGCAAGATGCTCCAGGCGATGGTCGGTCAGCAGCCACACCGGCAGACCCTGCGCGTGTGCTGCAGGCAGGAAGCCATCGGTGATTGCCGGGTGGCAGACGTGGGTCAGGATCACCAGCGGTGCATCGGGCGTTGCGTTCATGGCAGCTCTCGTTCGACAGGACGGTGGGTCAACCGGTGTAGAGCGGGCTGCCTGGCATCGCACACGCGACACGGGGTGGCCTACGACGCAGCAGGTCGCATCGCCGCAGCGCGGCGCGAAGTGCGCTTCATGCGCACTGTCTTCGGTAGTGCGGCAGCGTGATGCGGCTGCCGCGTGGCGCAACTCAGAACGTGTATTCGAGTCCTGCAGTCACGGTGCGCCCGGGCGCGGCCTGGCGGCCCCAGGGGCTGGTATCCACGCCGCGGAACCAGTACTGCCGGTCGAACAGGTTGTTGATCGCCAATGATGCGCTCAGCTTCTGCCCGCCGCGTTCCAGCAAGGTGTGGCTCACTTGCGTATTCCACACCCAGTACGACGGCAGTTCGCCAACCGAGGCAATGGCATTTTCCTGCACCGTGTTGGCGGCATCGCTATAGGCCTTGCTGAAGTAGTAACTCGACAGCGCGACAGTGGTGTGACCGAGCGCGTAGGTGCCGCCCAAGGTGATCTGGTTGCGCGAGGTGTAAGGCACGCGCAGGCCATCGAACGCACCCGATTCCTGCCGTGCATCCAGATACGCGTAGCCGGCGTTGAGGGTCAGTGCACGCAGTTGTTCCGGGCTCCATTGCAGTTCCAGCTCGCCGCCTTGATGGCGTGTCTTGCCGAGGTTGCGGAACACCCGCGTGGTGTTGTCCAGCTGGATCTGCTGATCAAAATCAATGAGGTAGGCGCCCACCTGGATGCGGGTGCGCTCATTGGGTTGATAGCGTGTACCGAGCTCGTAATTCCAGGCCAGCTCCGCGTCCAGATTGTTGCCAAAGATGATCTGGGTCACCTGCGGCGCGCGCATCGAGCGTTGCCCATCCGCATACACAAACCACTGGTCGTTGGCCTGGAAGCCAACCGTCAGGCCCGGCAGCACATCGCGGGTCTGGTTGAGCGTACTCACGCCGGTGGTGCGGTTGAAATAGCGCGAATCCAGCCGCTCATAGCGTAGGCCCGGGGTGATGGTCAGGCGTGCATCCGGCAGCGTGATGGCGTTGCTGACATAGGCCGCCAACGCACGGTCTTCGAACTGCCAATCGCGCACGCTGGTGAACAGGCCATCGCGCAGGCGCAGATTGCCGACCAGAAAATCGATGTCTTCATGCACCGCACGTACGCCGGCGGTCCATTGTTGCTGCACGCCGCCGACATCGCCCATGCGCCAGGTCAGGCGCGGCTCACTGCCAACCACACGAAAATCCCGTGGCGCCGTCTGGCGCAGTTGCGGTGGCAGATCCGAACGCCAGGTTTCGGTGGCAGCCTGGCGCATGCCGACAATGAAGTTGCGGCTGCTGCGCGCGCTGAAGTTGGTCCATGACAGCCGCACGTCCTGCAGCGGGCCCCAGTCACCAACCACCTGCTCGTAGCTCAACGATGCACGCGTGGTGCGGCCGTTGAAACTGTCCAGCGGCCGAGTGGATTGGCGTGGATCGCGGCGGTAATCCTCCGGGCTCAGTGCACCGGCCAGATCCATGTCCACCAGATACCGCTGCACGCTGGCCTTGAGCAGCTTGGTGTCGTCGATCCACCACTCCGCACGCACGCGCAGATTGCTGATGTCGGTGTCGCTGTGCGCGCGCCAGTACTCGCCGTAGGTGCGGTTGGCATCCACCTGCAGGCCAACGTTGTCGGTGACGTAGCCACCGCTGCTCAGCGCACTGTCCTGCAGGAACTGGCCCTGGCCACCGGCGGTGATCTTGTGCGCCAGGGTGGTGGTCCAGTCGCTGGGAATCTCCTTGCTGACCAGGTTGATCACGCCGCCCACGTTGTTGGGCCCGTATTGCACGGCCGCGCCGCCGCGCACGATGTCGATGCGGTCGATCTGGTTCAAGCCGACCGGGAACAGCGACAGGCTGGTTTGCCCGTACGGCGCCAGTGCGAGCGGAATGCCGTCTTCCAGCACCTGCACGCGCCCGCTGCGGCTCTCGTACAGGCCGCGCAGCATGAGTTGCGGCAGGGCGCCGGTGCCGGTTTCATCGAAGATCTTGATGCCGGGCACGCGCTGCAGGGCATCGTCCAATGAGCGATTGCCGCCATTGCGCAGTTGTTCGCGGTCGATCACCTGGCGGCTGCCGGCGTAGCGCTGCACGTCTTCGGGCTTGGAGCGGCCCAGCAGGCTGCCTTGCACCTGCACCGCATCAAGCGCGCGAATCGAAGTATCGGTCTCTACCGCAGTGCCGTCGGTCTCGCCGGCCCGCGCCAGCGGTGCAGCGCTCAAGGTGGTGGCGGCGATGGCAATGGCCAGGGCGTGGAAACGGAACGTCGGCATCTACGGCGTGCTCCTGCAGGCGGGTGATGAAAGGGGTGCGGCAAAGGTGGCCAACTGGCCGCGCAATGCGCGTTGGATCAGGGCACGGTCTTCGCCGGCAAGCAGCCAGCGCGGATCCGGTTGCTGCAACCAGTGTGCGCGTTGCGCGTCAGTGCGCGGGTTGGGGCAGAACGGAACCGCAGCGCTGCGGCATTGCGCGTCCATTTGCAGCAGCAAGGCCCACACCTGTGGATGCGTGGGCTGTGGCCCAAGGCCCAGATCCAGCGCAAGATCGAGCGCGCCTTCCATCACCAGGGTCACGCCGGGCACGGCCAGAATCTGCGGCAACGCCGCAATGCCGGCCGCGCTTTCGATCATCGGCACAATGCGGATGTCGCGGTTGGCCTGCGCGATATAGGTGGGCAGATCGACGTTGCCGAAGCCGGTGACGCGGCCCCCGGTGATGCCGCGCCGGCCCAGCGGCGGAAAGCGTGCCGCGGCAATCGCACTAGCGATCTGCGCAGCCGATTCGGCGCGCGGAACCACGATGCCACGCGCGCCGGCGTCCAGCACGCGGCCGATCAGTTTCTCGTCCACCTCCGGCACCCGCACCCAGGCCTCGCAGCCGGACAGCTCGCAGGCGCGGATGGCGTGTTCCAGTTCGTCCGGCGCGCGCAGCATATGTTCCAGGTCCAGCACCACAAACCCGTAGCCGATCCGGCCCAGCAGTTCGCACAGCTGCACGCTCGGCAGTGCATTCAGAACGCCAACACGCAGTGACATGGATGAGGCCGCCAGGGGAACGGGCGCTCATCCTGCGCTTGATGGGAATGATTATCAAGTGTGTTGAAGGGTGTTTTTCTGGATCGCGAGTCGCATTTTCGCATGGCGGCGCAGTGGAACTTGCACGGCAAAACGCCCGCATACAGTGCGTGTTGGCGGGCGTCTTTTTGAAAGGCGATGTGTTGTCGCCAATTACGACGCCGGCACACGCAATGCGCGATACGGCGGGGTGGACATCACCATCTCGGCCAGCGAGTACGCCAGCTCGCGTTCGGCCAGCACGGCGCCGTCGGCGCCGTGTTCGAGCAGGTGCTTCACTTCTGCATCGCTGTGTGCGCGGGCCAGCAAGGTCAGTGACGGGTTGAGTGCGCGCAGCTTGGCCAGCGCTTCACCGGCTTCCAGCGGCTGCGGAATGGCCAGGATCGCAATCTTGGCCTGCTCCGGGCGCGCTTCGGCCAGCACGCGGTCGGCCGCGGCGCTGCCGCGGATACCGGGAATGCCCGCCGCGTGTGCTTTGGCGACATGGTCGCCGTTGTCGTCGATCACCAGCACCGGGACGCCGCGGCTACGCAGCAGTTGCGCCAGCGCGCTGCCTACGCGGCCGTAGCCGATCACGATGGCGTGGCCGTCCAGTTGCAGCGGCGGGCCGGGCGGCAGTTCCGGCTCCACCGTCGCCGGGGCGTCCTGCGCCTGCTTGGCCTGCCAACGGTCCAGCCACGAGAACAGGAATGGGTTAGCCACGATCGACAGCAACGCCCCGGCCAGGATCAGGTCGCGCCCGGTTTCAGGCAGGATCGCCAACTGCACGCCGAGCCCGGCCAGGATGAAAGAAAATTCGCCGATCTGCGCCAGGCTGGTGGAAATGGTGAGCGCGGTGCCGGTGGGGTGGCCGAAGGCACGCACGATCACGAACGCCGCCAGCGACTTGCCCACGGTCACGGTCAGGAAGGTGGCCAGCACCTGCCAGGGATGGGCGATCAGGATCATTGGGTCGAACAACATGCCCACCGACACGAAGAACAGCACCGCGAATGCATCACGCAGCGGCAGCGAATCGCTGGCCGCCTTGTGGCTGAGCTCGGACTCCTTGAGCAACATGCCGGCGAAGAACGCCCCCAGCGCGAACGACACGCCGAACAACTTCGCCGACCCGAACGCCACTCCCAGCGCAATGCCGAGCACGGCCAGGGTGAACAACTCGCGCGAGCCGGTGGCGGCGACCTTTTCCAGCGACCATTGGATCACCCGGCGCCCAACCACCAGCATCACCGCGACGAAGGCCACCATCTTCAGCAGCGTCCAGCCCAGTGCGGCCAGTAGCGAGGTCGACTCGCCGGCATGTTCGGCAGCGCCGGCGCTGCCGCCGAGCACATTGGCCAGCGCCGGCAACAGCACCAACGCGATCACCATCACCAGGTCTTCGACAATCAACCAGCCCACCGCGATCCGGCCGCGCTGGGTTTCCAGCAGGCGGCGTTCTTCCAGCGCACGCAGCAGGACCACGGTGCTCGCCACCGACAAGGCCAGGCCAAACACCAGCCCCTGCATCAACGGCCAGCCCATGCTCCATGCCAGCGCCCAACCCAGCAGCGTGGCCACCACGATCTGCGCCAGCGCACCGGGCACTGCGATCCACTTCACTTCCATCAGGTCGTCGAGCGAGAAGTGCAGACCCACCCCGAACATCAGCAGCATCACGCCCAGCTCGGAGAGCTGGTTGGCCATGGTCTGATCGGCCACGAAGCCCGGCGTAAATGGCCCGACGCATACGCCGGCCAATAAATAGCCAACCAGCGGCGACAGCTTGACCTTTTGTGCGAGCGTGCCCAGCACGAAGGCGACCGCGAGGCCGACGGCGATGATGTCGATGAGGCTGGTGTCGTGATGCATTCCAATCCGTTGTGAGAGTGTCCGGGAGACGGCGAGTTGCAGCCAGCCAACGGCACTGCGCCGGGCATCGCCTGCGGGCATGCAACCTGTTTGCTGGAGTCCGGAGCGAGGGGAACAGGACCGCGGGGCGGTCCGGTTCGCCGGACACCCATAGTACACAGCGCTCGATTAACGCGATGCGACACGCGTGGAGGTCTTTGCGTGGCTGCTGGCAGCGCGTGCGGCGGCAAGCAGCCTGTGCACGCGTCGCGTGGTCATCGTGGCGTGCTGATGCGCGCAGAGGCCGATGCCGGCGCGGGCACTCGGCACTGCTTTGCGTGGCTGTGGCACAGCCTGGGCTGTTGACCCACCGTGATGCGATGAGGCAGCGGCAAAGCGGTGATCGCGTAGGCCGTCAGTAGCAATCGTGGGCATCGCTTGCCTTGCGTGTTGCGCCTCGCTCTGCAGGTGCAGATGCAGGTGCGGTTGCAGTTTGCAGTTGAACCTGCATTCGTAGTTCAGGGCAGCCGCAGTTCGGGACGGTTGCAGTTGGCGCGTTACATGTGGGGGCGACTCCGCATCAGCGAGCCCCGCAGCTCCGCTTTAGTGCACGTGCAGCGCCGTTGCCGCGGCGCAGCGTCAACGCCACACGCACCGCGATGCTAGCGAGCCCGACGCAGCCTTCCCGGCTTGTTCGCTCCACGAACAACAGCTGCGCCACGCCCGGCGGCAGCACATCGCGCAGCGCAAGAGCCTGCTTGCCTGCACGCCGCCGCAGCGGCGAAGACCGCAATCCACACCGCGCGGGGTTGTTGCCAGCGGAGCAGACACAGCGCCCATCGTCCCGCCGCGCAGTAGCCGCTGCGCCGGCCAACCTCTCCCAATAGCAGGTGACCGCCGAGTAGCCACTTCCAGCACGTGGCGCACCTCAATGCTCCGATCTCCTCGACTTTCCGGACACCGCTTCGCCCTGCGGCAGGGCATGCGCCGATGAGAACCCAACACTGGGCGCGGTCGATGTGTGCGGCGCCTGGCCGCACACGCGCCATACCGCCTTCGCGGCTGCGAAGGCAGGCATTGCACGGAACCACTATGCAGCTCAGCGACTTTGCAACACCGGCTTTTCGGCAAGACCCATACCCCATGTATGCGCGTTTGCGCGCAGCTGGCCCGCTGGTGCAGATCAGCGACAACGGCTGGGTGTCTGGCCACTACACCGTGGTCGATGCACTGCTCAGCGACCGCCGGGTGGGCCGCAACTACCTGGACAGCATCCGTGTGCGTTATGGCGCGAACGCAGCGGAGATGCCGCTTTTCCAGGGCATGAGCCGCATGTTTCTGCTGCTCAATCCGCCGGTCCACACCCAGCAGCGCGCATTGATGACCAAAGCCTTCGGGGCGCGCCAACTTGAGGCGCTACGTGAGGTGGCCGTCGACACTGCCGATGCGTTGCTCGATCAGCATGAAGACAGACGTAGCTGCGATCTGCTCAATGACTTCGCGATGCCGATGACGATCTCGCTGATCTGCCGGATGTTGGGGCTGGCGGTGACCGATGTGGCGGCGCTGGGGCAGGCGAGCAGTGCGCTGGCCAAGGTCTTCGACCCATTGATGCGTCCGGAAGACATGGCACAGGCCACCGCGGCATACACGACGTTGGAGCAGTATTTTCGCGCGATCGTGCTGCAGCGTCGGGATACGCAGGAGGATGATCTGATCGCGCGCCTCATTGCCGCCGAAGACCATGGCCAGCGCATGCCTGTGGATGACATCGTCTCCAATGTGATCATGCTGTTCACGGCCGGCCACGAAACCACCGCCAACATGATCTGCAATGCGCTCATCGCCTTGCACCGGCATCCCGAACAACTGCAGTTGCTGCGCGATACCCCCACACTGATGCCCAACGCGGTGCTGGAATGCATGCGCTACGACAGCTCGGTGCAGGTGGCCATGCGTTCGGTGTTGCAGCCCCTGCAGGTTGAGGGAACGACCCTGCCCGTTGGCGCCATCCTGTACCTGATGCTGGGCTCCGCCAATCACGACGCGGAGCAGTTCACCGCACCGCAGCAGCTGGATCTACGCCGCCAGCAAGGACGTGCACTGTCCTTTGGCGGTGGCGTCCACCATTGCCTGGGCAACCGGCTCGCATTGATCGAACTGGAAACCGCGCTGGAGCGCTTGCTGCAACGCGCGCCCGCATTGCGCCTGCCCGAGTTGGACAATTTGAGCTGGAACGAACGTGCCAATCTGCGCGGCATCCAGGCGTTGCACGCCACTTGGTAAGACGTTCGCTAACACCGGGATGACGCCGGTGGGCGATGTGCCGCGGGCAAAAAAAACGGGCCATCGCGGATACCGCGATGGCCCGGATCTCGCCGCAGTGGATCAGAACCGGTAGGTCACCCGGCCATACCAGTAACGGCCGTTGAAGCCGAACGGGGACAGCGAGGAATACTGCAGGCCGCCAGCACGGTCGTCGTAGGCGGTGGTCAGCTGCGCCTTGGTCGGGTACTGGTTGGTGAGGTTGTCCGCGCCCACGGTGAAGGTGAAGGCGTTCCAGGTCTGGCTGGCGGACAGGTTCAGGATCCAGCGTGCGTCATAGGTCTGGTCCTGGCTGCCGTCGACCGGGTCGCTGATGCGCTTGATCGAGCCGTAACGCGTGGCGTTGCCGTTGAGCGTGAATCCACCGATCGCCCAATCCGCCGAGGCCATGTACTTGGTGCGCGGCGTGGCATCGGTGAGCAGGCCCTGGCTGGCGCGGCCGAAGTTGGGGTTGGACAACTCCAGGATGGTGGTCTTGTTGTAGTTGGCGCTGGCACCCAGGGTCAGCTGGCCCAGCTCGCCCAGATCGGCGATGTAGCTGTTGACCCAGTCCACGCCGCGCGTGCGGCTGGTGGCGCCGTTGACGAAGAACTGCACCGCGGCCACCTGGCCGATCGGCTGCGCCAACTGCAACTGGTCCGAATACAGGATCTGGTCCCAGATGCGGATTTGGTACACGTCCAGGCTGGAGGTGAAGTTGGCAGTTGGCTGCCAGACGCCGCCCAGGCCGTAGTTGCTGGATTTTTCCGGGCTCAGCGGGCGTGCGCCCAGCGCCAGTGCCACCGGGTCGGAGGTGCGGTAGGTGCCCACCTGCACCAGCTCGCCGTTCTGGATCAGCGTCACCACCGAGGCGTAGTTCTGCTGGGCCAGCGACGGCGCGCGGAAGCCGTTGGAGATCGTGCCGCGCAGCGAGAAGGTGTCGGTGAAGGCATAACGCGCCGACAGCTTGCCCGAACGCGTGGCGCCGGCATCGCTGTAGTTTTCATAGCGCCCGGCGATACCGCCGGAGAGCTTCTCGGTGAGGTTGGCTTCCAGGTTGGCGTAGACCGCGTTGCTATGCCGGCCGAACTTGCCTGCCACCGACGGCTCCAACCCGGAGAACACCTGTGCGCCACCGGGATACGGCGCGCCATCGGCCGGATTGATGGTGTTGGGATCGAAGAAATACGAGTCCGGCGAGCCGGCGGTGATGCGGTAGCGGTCCTGGCGATGCTCGGCGCCGAAAGCGACATTGACCGGATACGCCAGGCCCCAATCGAAGGCGCGGCTGATGTCCAGATTCACCGTGCCCTGCTGGGTTTCAAAGCCGCCGGAGTTGAAGTTGGTGGGCGATGCACCGGTGGTGTAGAACAGGTTGGTGTTGATGCTGTTGAGGATGTTGAAGCTCATGTCGTTCTTGCCGTACGACGCCGACAGATCCCAGTTCCACTCGCTCTCGGTGCTGCCCTTGATGCCGAGCACTGCCGAGCGGTCGTTGACCGGGTTGTAGATCTGCGGCAGGAAGCCGTTCGGATAGATCGAGGGCACATTGCGCGCGGGGTTGTCGGCGGCGCGGTAATAGCCGTTGGAAGTCACCTCGCGGCGGCTGGCACTGAAGTGGCCGTACAGTTCCAGGTTCGGCGAGAACTCGTAGCCGAACGCGGCCAGGCCCTGGTAGAACGTGGACTTCGGGTCGCCGTGGCGCTGGTACGGCACGCCACCTGGATTGGGCGTGCCGGGCACGGTGGTGGCGCGGTTGGTGTTTTCGCCGCGGTTGGTGCTCATGGTGTTCTGGTAGTTCCACGACAGCCGCACCCAGCCCGGCGTGGTATCGCCGCCGGTGCCGCCGAAGCCCATGCCGACCGAGCCGTCGATGCCGTTCTGCTCGCCGTCGCCCTTGTCCATGAAACCACCGTTGACCGACACGCTGTTGTCGCCGGTCTTGGCACCGTGCTTGAGCACGATGTTGACCACGCCGGCGATCGCATCGGAGCCGTATTGCGCCGAGGCGCCATCACGCAGCACTTCGATGCGCGCCACCGCCGACATCGGCAGCGAGTTGAGGTCGGCCGGCGCCGAGCCGCGCCCCACATACGGGTTGTAGTTGATCAGCGCAGAGGTGTGATAGCGCTTGCCATCCACCAGCACCAGCACCGCATCCGGCGACAGGCCGCGCAGCGTGGCCGGGCGCGCGGCATCGTTACCGTCGGAAATGGCCGGGCGCGGGAAGTTCAGGGACGGCAGCAGCTTGCCGAGCGCGGTGGCGATATCGGTCGCACCGGTCGCCTGCAACGACTGCTCGGTGATGATGTCGATCGGCGATTCGGATTCGGCCACGGTGCGGTCGGCCACGCGCGTGCCGGTAACGATCAAGGTGTCGAGGGTTTTCTGTGGGGGCGGCTGCTGTGCCTGCGCGGTACCGGCGAACGCGTTGGCGGCCAGCGCGATGGAAACCGCAATCGAAAGAGACGTGGACGTGTGCATGGGATGAGGCGCTCAGGAGGAAAGGGAAGCAGGGGGAAAGGGATGGAGCAGCAAACGCACGGCCATGCGGCATGCAGGAGCGCGACAGCGGCGGGCAGTTGCACTGACCGCAGCGATGGCGCCGTTCGTCCTTGCGTGGGGCAGGTGCAGTCAATGCAGGTGTGCTGGTCGCCGCAGTGGCCGCGCCTGCAAACAGCGCGGCTTTAGGCCGATCAATGCACCGAATGAGGAGTCACCCCGGCGCGTCGTTGCCCGAGGCGCCGGGGTGGATGCCGCGATGGAGCACCGGCAACGCCACCGCGAGGAGGCGTTGCCGGCTGTCCTAGTGACTTACCACTTGTAGTTCACGTTGGCGTACACCAAGGCGCCGTTGAAACCGAACGGCGAGGCGCTGCTGTAGGGCAGGTAGGTCCGCGTGCCCAGGCCGGCTTCCTGACGGTCCGGATATTCGTTGAGCACGTTGTCGCCACCGACGGTGAAGTTCCAGCTGCCCAGCTTGTAGGAGGCGGCCAGGTCCAGCGTCCATTTCGCGGCATAGGTCTGGTCGCTGCCGGCGTTGGTGCCGAAGGTGGTGAATTCGCCCCAGCGCGTAGCGGTGCCGGTGAACGACCAGTTGCCCGGCGACCAGGTGCCGCCCAGGAAGAACTTGTCGCGCGGCGTGCCTTCGGTGATGCGGCCGAGCTCTGCACGGCCGATACGCACCGCGCCCGGATCGATGGCTTCCAGCGCGGGCGGATTGGCCGCGATCTGTTCGACCTCGGTCTTGTTGTAGTTGTAGCCGGTGGTCAGCTCCACGCTGCCGCTGTCCAGGTTCCAGCGATAGGTGCCGACCCCGTCCACGCCCTGGGTCTTGGTGTCCACCGCATTGGTGAAGTAGCGCCCGCCGCCGATCCCCGGGAAGCCATTGGCCTGCAGGTAGTTACGCGCCGCGATGGAGGTGAGGTTCTCCGACAGCACGATGCGGTCATCGATATCGATGCGGTACGCATCGACGGTGATATAGAGATTCTCCACCGGCTGCAACACCACGCCCAGGCCGTAGTTCTTGGACTCTTCGGCCTTGAGCGGTTCGGCACCGAGCGCGATGGCGGCCGGGTTGTCGGTACGGAAGGTGCCGATCTCGAACGGAATCGCCGACACGCCGCCATTGGGCTGCGCCACGTTGAGGAACTGCGTGGCAATCGACTGGAAGTTCTGCTGCTGCAGCGACGGTGCGCGGAAACCGGTGGAGGCGGTGGCACGCAGCGCCACCTTGTCGGTTAACGCGTAGCGCAGCGACAGCTTGCCGGTGGCGGTGTCGCCGAAGTCGCTGTACTTCTCGTAGCGCCCGGCCAAGCCGGCCGACAGCTTTTCGGTGAGATCCGCTTCCAGGTCCACATAGGCCGAGTGGCTGTTGCGGTTGTAGTAGCCGGCATCGGAGAGCTTGAAGCCCGGGAACACCTGCGCACCAGGAATCAGCGCGCCGTTGGCCGAGGGAATGCCGCCATTGGCCGAGGACGCCGCATCACCGGGCGATTGGTTGAACTTTTCGCCGCGCCATTCCGCGCCGAATGCCAAGGCAACCGGGTAGGCCAAACCCCAGTCGAGCGTCTTGGTGAAGTCGGCATTGAGCACGTTCTGGGTGACCTCCAGCGTACCGGCATGGAAGTCGGTGGGGCTGGCCAGCCCTAAGCTGTTGTTCAAGCTGTTGCGCACATCGAAGGTGAGGTTGTTCTGGCCGTAGTTGTAGCTCAGATCGATGTTCAGGCCGCCTTCGGTGGAGGTCTTCAAACCGCCCACCCAGGAGACGTCCTTGCTGACGTTGTAGATCTGCGGCAGGAAACCGTCCGGGTAGATTTCCGGACGGTTGCGGTTGTCGCCGGCAAAGCGGAAGTAGCCGTTGGAGAGCACTTCGCGCCGGCTGACCATGCCGAACGAATAGAAGGTCAGGTAATCGGTGGGGCTGTATTCGCCGTTGAACGACACCGCGCCCTGATCGATTTCGGGATCGCCGTAGCGCTGCTCCACGCGGCCCTGGAACGGCAGCGCGCGGTTGGTCTGATCCGAATGCCCGGCCTGCGCGGCCAGGTGCACCTTGCCGGTACCGGCAAAGCTGAAGCCTGCATCGCCGGACAACTGATACTGCTCGCCGTCGCCGGCGCTGTACTTGCCGTAGCGGCCATTGACGCTGCCGCCTTCGCCGCTGCCCTTGAGCACGATGTTGATCACGCCGGCAATCGCGTCCGAGCCGTATTGCGCCGATGCGCCATCGCGCAGTACTTCGATGCGCTCCACGGCGGCGATCGGAATGGTGTTGAGGTCGGCGGGCGAGGAGCCGCGGCCCTGGGTGTCGTTGAGGTTGATCAGCGCGGTGCTGTGATAGCGCTTGCCGTTGACCAGCACCAGCACCTGATCGGGCGACAGGCCGCGCAACTGCGCAGGGCGCACCGCATCCGAGCCATCGGAGATGGCCGGGCGGGGGAAATTCAGCGAGGGGATCGCGCGCGACAGCGCGGTGGCCAGCTCGGTGGTGCCGGTGGATTCCAGTGCCTGCGGCGAAATGATGTCGATCGGCGAGGCCGATTCGGCCACGGTGCGATCGGCCACGCGCGTACCGGTCACGATCAGCGTATCGAGGGTCTTCTGGGTAGGCGCCTGCGACTGTGCGACAGCAGTTGAAGCGGAAAACGAGAGTGCAAGAACAACGGCAACAGCGAGTGGACTGGTCTTGCAATTCATGCGGTGACAACTCCGAGTGGGGAACGGATGCATCGCAGGGGCCCCCTTCCCGGGCCGCGTCCGTTGCGGCAGCTGCGGTGCGTTCCCAACCATTAACCACGCGTAACCACATGTCAAATTTTGGTTACGTTGCGCAAGTAACTGTCATCAATGACGTGCTAGTGCCATCGTTGTCATCGTGCACCAAAGTGATGCGTTGCTTGCACCACACCTGCAATGGTGCGGCCTGGTTTGCACCATGTTGGACACTGAATACCAGTTATGAAACTTCGGCATCAGTAGGTGATTTGCACCGCCTCCGCACTGCGTTGCGCAGGACCATGGAAGACCGCCTCGATGTTGTTGCCATCCGGGTCGAGCACAAACGCCGCGTAATAACTCGGGTGATACGGGCGCACGCCCGGCGCGCCGTTGTCACGGCCACCGTGTGCAAGTGCGGCGGCATGGAAGGCGTGCACCATCGCCACATCGTGTGCCTGGAAGGCCAGGTGATGGCGGCCGGTGAGTTCGCCCTGGGCAACGGTGTGGCGGTCGGACACGAACAGCTCGTCGGCCCAGAAGAATCCCTCGCCTTCGCCGCCCAGCGGCACGCCGAGCACATCGAGCACGGCGCCGTAAAAGCGCCGGCTCGCCTTCAGGTCCTGCACCACCAGATGCAGGTGATCGATCAAGCGTCCACGCGACAACTGTGCTGTTTCCATCGGAGCGCTCCACATGACAGGAGCGCACGTGATAGCACTGCCGAGGCGGGAAACCCTTCACCCGGCGTTGAGGCCTCCGGCAGCCACGCCATGCCGCAAACAAGGCCGCAGGGAGTAGCCGCCAGCGGCCCAAAACGCATACGCCCCGGGCAGGCCGGGGCGTGTGGACTTGCAGTATGGCAAGGCTTACCAGCGGTAGTTGATGCGGCCGTACACGTAGGCACCGTTGAAACCGAACGGCGACAGATTGCTGTACGGGAATTGCCCGCTGGTGGAGTTGGCGAAGTTGTTCTCGTCCGGGTACTCGTCCAGCAGGTTGTCCGCGCCCAGGGTGAGCGTCCAGCGGTCGATCTTGTAGCTGGCCGAGGCATCCACAACCCACTTGGCGCCGAAGGTCTGATCGTTGATCGCCGCGGCCGGGCGCGTGGTGTATTCACCGTAACGCGTGGCACCCAACGCCAGTGTCCAGTGGTCCAGATTCCAGCTGCCGTTGATCAGGAACTTGTCGCGCGGGAAGCCTTCTTCGATGCGGCCACGTTCGGTGCGGTCGATACGCTCCAGGCTCAACCCGTTGGCTGACAACGCGGCCGGGTTGGCGGCCACGCTGCGCACTTCGGTTTCTGAATAGTTGTAGCCGGCGGTCAGGTCGATGCTGCTGGCGGCGAGCTGCCAGCGGTAGCTGCCCACCACGTCGACACCGCGGGTGCGCGTGTCCACCGCATTGGTGAAGTAACGGCCGCCGTTGATGCCGAAGATGCCTTGCGATTCCAGCAGCGAACGCACGCCGGTACCGGTGAGGTTGGACGACAGCACGATGCGGTCGTCTACATCGATCTGGTACGCATCCACGGTGACGTACAGCGCGTCGGTCGGCTGCAATACCAGGCCCAGGCTGTAGGAGAGTGAGGTCTCCGCATCCAGCGGCTCGGCGCCGAGCGCGCGTGCCACCGTGCTGTCGGCCGGGAAGGTACGGATCTCGAACGGGTTCGGATTGCCGGCCAGGAAGGTGGTGCTGGTGGACTGGAAATACTGCTGCGCCAGCGACGGTGCGCGGAAGCCCGACGACACCGTACCGCGCAAGGCGACCTTGTCGGTGAACGCATAGCGCGCCGACAACTTGCCCGATGCCTGGCTGCCGAAATCGCTGTAGTCCTCGTAGCGCCCGGCCAGGCCGGCGGAGAACTTGTCGGTGAAGTCGGCTTCGATGTCGGCATACAGCGCGTAGCTGTCGCGCGAGTACTGCCCGGACACACTCGGTGCAAACCCACCGAAGCCCTGCGCGCCACCGGCCAGCGTGCCGCTCTGGAAATAGGAGCCCACTTCGCCCGGCGACTGGTTCCACTTCTCGTTGCGGTATTCGGCGCCGAACGCCACCGTGACCGGATACGCCAGGCCCCAATCGAACCCGCGCTTGACGTCGAGGTTGACGATGTTCTGCGTGGTTTCCAGCGCGCCGTCATAGAACGACGTGGGCGAGGTCGGCCCCAGGCTCACATTGAGCGTGTTGCGGGTGTGGAAATCGATCTTGTTGTAGCCGTAGTTGTAGCTGGCATCCCAGTCCCAGCCGCTGGCGGTGGAGCCGCGCACGCCGGCGACCACCGAGCGGTCCTTGGCGTAGGTCTGGATTTCCGGCAGGAAGCCCTGCGGATAGATCGACAGGATGTTCTGCGCGGTGCTGCCCGGCGCGCGGTAGAACGCGAACGAGGTGATGTCGCGGTTGCTCGCGGTGGCGAATGCGTAGCCGGTGATGCTGTCGCTGAAGTTGAATTCGGTGTTGGCCGACAACGCCTGTGCGTTGACGTCGGGGTCGCCGATCTTGAAGGCCTTCTGGCCAACGGCGGGCTGCGAGGCGCTGGGTGCGCCGGCGTAGGCGCGGGCGCGGTCGGTCGGGTCCTGCTGGTTGAGCTGGGCGGCCACGTGCAGCCAGCCGCGGTCGCCGCCGTAGGCCACGCCGGTGTCGCCGGACAGCTCATAGTTGCTGCCGTCGCCGGCCGAATACTGGCCGAACCCGGCTTGCAGGCTGCCGCCCTTTTCCGCGCCCTTGAGCACGATGTTGACCACACCGGCGATGGCGTCGGAGCCGTATTGCGCCGACGCGCCGTCACGCAGCACTTCCACGCGCGCGATGGCCGCTACCGGAATGGTGTTCAGATCCACTGCCGCAGCGCCGCGGCCGATGGTGCCGTTGAGGTTGAGCAGCGACGAGGTGTGGCGGCGCTTGCCATTGACCAGCACCAGCACCTGGTCGGGCGAGAGCCCGCGCAGCTGGGCGGGGCGGATCGCGCTGGTGCCATCGCTCAGCGCCGGACGCGGGAAGTTCAGCGAGGGCAGCGCACGCGCCAGCGCAGTGGCCAGCTCGGAGGTGCCGGTGGCCTGCAGCGACTCGGCGCTGATGATGTCGATAGGCGATTGCGACTCGGCCACGGTGCGGTCGGACACGCGGGTACCGGTGACGATGACCGTGTCCAGGGTGTTGGCGGTGGCCGCCGGGGCGTTCTGGGCGAGGGCGGGGGAGGCAAGCAGCGCGGCGACGATGGCGGTCGCAAGCGTGGACAGCGGGGTATTCATGACAACTCCAAAACGAGGGCCCTGGCGGGACCAGCAAGGCTAGGCAGGCCGGGGTCGCGGCAAGGCGAAGACTGCCGCAGCCAACCTGAAGGCGCTAATTATTTGTTAACGCTAGAATGGCGTCGCAGGAATGCTGCTCATCTGCTCATTCCTTTTCGTTCTATCGGACTGTCCATCAATGATTTCCCTGCGCAACTTCTCCATGCGACGCGGCGAGCGTCTGCTGCTGTCCAACGTCGACCTGACCATGCATGCCGGCTACCGCGTCGGTGTGGTGGGCCGCAACGGCACTGGCAAGTCCAGCCTGTTTGCCGCGGTCAAGGGCGAGCTGGAAGCCGACAAGGGCGACGTCGACCTGCCCGGCAAGGTGCGCACCGCCAGTGTCTCGCAGGAAACCCCGTCCTTGCCCGACCCGGCGCTGTCGTTCGTGCTCGGCGGCGACATCGAGGTGTCCGCCATCCTGCAGAAGGAAGCCGAGGCGACCGCACGCGAGGACTGGGAAGCGGTGGCCAATGCGCACCAGACCATGGCCGAGCTGGGCGCGTACGACGCCGAAGCGCGCGCTGGCAAGCTGCTGCACGGCCTGGGCTTCCCGGCCGATACCCACCATCGCGCGGTGTCCTCGTTCTCCGGCGGCTGGCGGGTGCGGCTGAACCTGGCGCGCGCGCTGATGATGCCCAGCGACCTGCTGCTGCTGGACGAACCGACCAACCACTTGGACATGGACGCGGTGCTGTGGCTGGAGCAATGGCTGCTCAAGTACCCGGGCACCTTGCTGCTGATCAGCCATGACCGCGAGTTCCTGGACAACGTCGCTACCCACACGCTGCACCTGCACGGCGGCACCGCCAAGCTGTACGTCGGCGGCTACACCGATTTCGAGCGCCAGCGCATCGAGCACCTGCGTCAGCAGCAGATTGCGCACGACAAGGAACAGGCCGAGCGCGCGCATCTGCAGAGCTTCATCGACCGCTTCAAGGCGCAGGCCAGCAAGGCCACCCAGGCGCAGAGCCGCATGAAGCGCCTGGCCAAGATGGCCGGCACCGAGGCGGTGCGCGCCGAGCGCGAATTCCGCATCCAGTTCGCCCAGCCCAATCGGCTGCCGTTTTCGTTGATCCGGCTGAATCATCTGGATGCCGGGTATGCGGCTTCGCCGCGGGAATCGGGAATCGGGGATGGGGAATCGCAAAAGCGTGGGTCCAGCGATGCGATTACCGTGCTGCACGATGTTGGATTCGGGCTGGAGGCGGGCGACCGGATCGGGTTGCTGGGGCCCAATGGCGCGGGTAAGTCGACGCTGGTCAAAACACTGGTGGGTGAGCTTGCACCGCTGTCGGGCGAGCGCAGTGCGCACCCGGACCTGCGCATCGGCTACTTCGCCCAGCACACGGTGGAATCGCTGCATGAAGGCCAGTCGCCGATGGACCATTTCCGCGATCTGTCGCCGGACGGTTCCAATCAGGCGTTCCGCGATTTCCTGGGTAAATGGAATTTCGCCGGCGACCGCGCGTTTGAAGTGGTGGATGGCTTCTCCGGGGGCGAGCGCGCGCGCCTGGCGCTGGCGCTGATCGCCTGGCAGCAGCCGAACGTGCTGCTGCTCGACGAACCGACCAACCATTTGGATCTGGAAATGCGCGAGGCGCTGGCCGAGGCGCTGAGCGACTTTGAAGGCGCCATCGTGATGGTCTCGCACGACCGCCATCTGATCGGCCTGGTCTGCGACAGTTTCTGGCGCGTGGCCGATGGCGTGGTCGAGCCGTTCGACGGCGACCTGGACGAATACGCCGCCTGGTTGCGCAGCCGCCCGGCCGCGCAGGGCACCAAGCAGAAGATGGCCGAAGTGGCACCGACCCCGCCACCGCCGACCAAGCCACTGCCGCCGAAAAAGGCAGTCAACCCGCACAGGTTGGCCAGCGCCGAAAAGCGCGTGGGCGAACTGGAAGCCGCGTTGGCGGACCTGGACCGGCAGCTCGCCAACCCGGCCAACTATCCAGATGCCGACAAGACGGCGGTATTGGGCCGCGAGCGCGAAACCACCGCGCAGCAGCTGGCCGCTGCCGAAGCGGCCTGGATGGAGTTGCTGGACGGCGCGTAATGCGCAGGCGTTACGATGCGCAGCGAGCCAACTACACGGATGTCGCGAACATGATCAACGCCACCATCAGCCTGGAAGACCATCTGGCCGCGCAGCGCCTGCATGCGCGGCATACGGCCAAGCGGTTGATCGTGGTGCTGGTGGTCCTGCTGCTGATCGGGATGGGTTTGCTTCAACTGATCGGGGCCGGCGACATCATCGGCCCGGTGCTGATCGGCGCGGGCGGCGGCGGCTTGATCGGCCTGGCGGTGTTGCACGTCTGGGGCTTGCCACGAAAGATCAAGCGCCTGCATGCGCAGCAGGCCGCGCTGCGGCACACCTACACCTATGCGTGGGACGACACCGGGCTGGAAATCACCTGGGCAGACGGGCATCTGCGCCGTCCCTGGTCCGATTACATCCGCTGCCGCGAAAACGAGCGCGTGCTGTTGCTGTATCACAACGACCGGTTATTCGAGCTGTTCGCTCCGCACTGGTTCGCCGACAGGGCGCAGTACGAAGCGTTTCGCCACTTTGCGTTGCAGGTGGGGAAGGCGTCCGCGCGCCGTTGAACGTGGCACGCGGCGACGCTGCTCAATCGGCGCGCTGCTGTTCGGCCAGCAGCCAGGCGCGCAGCCGGGCTTCGGCGTCGCTTTCCGGGCGCGAGCGCAACCGGGTCAACCAGTAGCGCCCCGCATCGATCTCGATCGGGAATGGGCAGGCCAATCGCCCCGCGCCCAGGTCCTGGGCAAACAAGCGCAGCGGCAACAACGCCACACCAGCGCCAGCCGCGGCCGCACTGGCCAGTGCCAGCGACGAATCGAACATCGCGCCACGCGCAGGCACCTCCGAGGTGCCGGCAGCACGAAACCACTGTGCCCATTCGTCCGGCCGGTACGAACGCAGCAACGGCACGTGGGCCAGATCGGCAGGCGTGTGCAAGGCACGCGCCATCGCCGGGGCGCATACCGGCGCAAACGGTGCCTCCATCACGGCATGCGCAATCTGCCCCTGCCAGTCGCCGTCGCCGAAGCGGATTGCCAGATCCAGCCCTTCGCCGGCCAGATCCACCCGATTGTTGTGGGTCGACAGGCGCAGTTCGATGTCCGGATGTGCCGCGTGGAAGGCGGCCACGCGCGGCAGCAACCAGCCGGTGGCAAACGTGGCCACCACGCCCAAGCTGAGCACTTCGCGATAGCGGCCGCCGGCAAAGCGCTCCAGCGTGGCGGCAATGCGGTCGAATGCGTCGCCCAGCACCGGCGCCAGCGCGGCGCCCTCGTCGGTGAGCGCGACCCCGCGCGGCAGGCGGTGGAACAGGCTGGTGCCCAGCTGTTGCTCCAATGCCTTGATCTGGTGGCTGAGCGCGGCCTGGCTGACGCACAGCTCGCCGGCCGCGCGGGTCAGGTTCTGATGGCGTGCGGCGGCCTCGAACGCGCGCAGGGCATTGAGCGGGAGACGCGGTCTGGGCATGCCAGGAGATTAGTTCAATTCATGCCAGGGATCGAAACATTGCGGTGGTCGGCCAGCGCGCCGGCCCCGATACTGCGGGCTCTCTCAAGGAGGCAGCGCCATGTTGAACCGACGGCAGTTCCTGTCCATGACCGGCGCAAGCGTGCTGATTGCGGCGTCCCGTCCCGCATGGGCGCTCTCCCCGGTGGTGAACGTGGACGATATGTTGCGTGCGCGCTGGGCCGAGATCCAACGCGGCACCGGCGGCCGCCTGGGGACGTGCCTGCTCGACAGCGGCTCCGGATGGCGCATCGGCCAGCGCGAGAACGAGCGCTTTCCAATGTGCAGCACCTTCAAATTTGTATTGGCTGCGGCGGTGCTGCAGCGGGTGGACAAGGGGGAGCTGCGGTTGACGCAGCAGATCAAGATCCGCGCCTCCGACATGCTCGAACATGCGCCGGTCACCGAGCGCCATGTCGGCGGCTCACTGAGCGTGGCCGAGCTGTGCCAGGCCACGATGATCCATAGCGACAACCCGGCCGCCAACCTGCTGTTTCCGTTGATCGGTGACCCGCCGGGCCTGACCCGCTTCCTGCGCGGGATCGGTGATACGAAGACCCGCAGTGACCGCCTCGAGCCGGCGATGAACGGGTTCGCCCCAGGCGAGCCGCGCGACACCACCACGCCGGCGGCGATGGCCGCGACCCTGCGCACGCTGCTGCTTGGCGATGCGCTGCAACCGGCGTCGCGCAAACAGCTCACCGCCTGGATGATCGACAACCGCACCGGCGACGATTGCCTGCGCGCCGGCCTGCCGCGCGACTGGAAGATCGGCGACAAGACCGGCAGCAATGGCACCGACACCCGTAACGACATCGCGATCATCTGGCCGCCCGGGCGCGCGGCGCCGTTGCTGCTGACCGCGTATCTCAACGGTGCCACCGTCGATGCGGCCGCCCGCGACGCCGCGTTGAAGGCGGTGGCGGAAGCGGTACGCGACCTCGTGGGTTGAGCGCGGCGGCCAGCGCAGCCGCTGCGGCGTGGTGCACCTGCTGCGCGTGATGCGTCCGCGCCGCGCGTCGACTGCAACACACGCCATCGCGGCGTGGGAAGCGGCGCGCGCCTGAGGCGGTCCGCAGCGCGTGCGCGAGACGCCGAAGGCATCGAGCACCATGTCAGCGAAGCCACCTTCGCCACGTTTCTGGAGCGGCAGGGTGACAGCACACCGTGAGCCAGGATGTTTCCGCTCAACTTCAATTTCGGAGGTCGACAATGCACTGGCTTCGTGTTGCCCGGACTGCGGCGCTGGCGTTGCTGCTCGCTCCCGCCGTGGCGCCGGCGCGCGCCTGGCTGCCGCCACCTGGTCACGTCCAGATGCCGCTCTGGCCGACCGTGGTGCCTGACGCGTTGCCTCACCCACGCCCCGAATCGGTCGGCACCGGCGAGGGCAAGCGCCCCTGGACCAAGGTGGGCGATGTCAGTCGCCCGACGATCACGTTCTATGCCCCCAAGGGGCAGAACACCGGCGCGGCGGCGGTGGTGTTTCCCGGTGGCGGCTACCAGGTGCTGGCCATGGACCTGGAAGGCACCGACATATGCGATTGGTTGAGTGGGCGCGGCATCACCTGCGTGCTGCTCAAGTACCGCGTCCCGAATTCGGGGCCGACCTGGACCAATGGTGGCCGCTATTACCCCAAGGTGCAGACGGCCTTGCAGGATGCGCAGCGCGCACTGGGCCTGGTGCGCCAGCATGCCGACGACTGGGGCGTGGACCCGCACAGGGTCGGCGTCATCGGGTTTTCCGCCGGTGGCCACCTCGTGGCTGCGATGAGTACGCATTTCACCCGGCGCACGTACCCATCGGTCGACGCGGCCGATGCACAGTCCTGCCGCCCGGACTTTGCCATTGCCGTCTATCCGGGCCATCTGTGGGCGCACGAGGATGAGGATCGTGCCAAGCGTGATCCAACGCATCTGCCGCTGCGGCCGGACATCACCGTGACCGCCGACACGCCACCCACCTTCCTGCTGCAGGCCGAGGACGACGAGGTGGATGGCGTCAGCCAGTCACTGGCCTACTACGTGGCCCTCAAGCAGGCTGGCGTGCCGGCGGAAATGCATCTGTACGCCGAAGGTGGGCATGCGTTCGGTCTGCGTGCAGGCAAGCTGCCGATCGCGCAGTGGCCGCACCTGGTGGAAACCTGGCTGGGGACGATCGGCATGCTGGGCACGGCCAGCGCGCCGTGAGCGATGCGGGGCGCGGCAGCGTGGCGCTACCGCGCGGACGACCGCGTGCGTCGGGCTGCGTCTTCGTGTGTGGCCAACGCGCGACAGAAAGCCGCAGCGCTCAGCCGAGCGCGCCGATCGCGCCCGGGTCGTCCTGATACAAGCGTGCCGCCCCGCCCATGGCCGGGTCGCTGACGCTGTCTGCTCCGGTTTCCACGCGGCCGGCCAAGCGTTGGTGTGCGCCGTCGTGCTCGATCCACAGGTCGTACCAGCCGCCGGTGGCCACGGCGCTCCAACTGCGCTGATGACGCTGCCCGGGTGCGATGGTGACACCCTCGCGCGGTTGCGCGTTGGCATACGCGGCCGGTTGCAGCGTGACCGCGACCGGCACGCTGCCGGGGTTGTATAGCGTCAGGCGGAGCGCCTGTGCATCATCGGGATCTTGCGCGATCTCGGCGACTAGGGGCGCTGCGCCCACATTGCCGCGGTAATGGCGATGGAACCCGTTCGGCCCGAGAACCCACAGGTCGTAGCGGCCGTCGTAGGTGGTCCAGGTGCCGTCCAGCGGCGCATCGGCGCCGACGGTGTAGCGGCGCGGAATCGCGGCCAGGTCGTAGCGGTCGTAGACGTGCAGCACGGCCGCCGCGCCGGCATTGGCCATGCGCAACTCCACTTCGCCGCGGGCCTGTACGACATCGAGTTGCACACGGGGGCGATACGGCACCGCGCGCGAACGCCGGAGGCCGAAAGCTTGCTCCGGTGGCTGCAAGGTGGGCGGCAGCGGTGGCAACGTGTGTTGGTGCAGGGCGGCGGCGCGCGTGGCGGTGGCGCTAATATCCGGCAGCGTGCCGACGAACGGGCGCGTGTCCGTGCGGCTGAAATCGAACGCCGCGGTGAGATCGCCACACACCGCGCGCCGCCACGGGGTAATTGCAGTGCATGGCACGCCGAAGCGCCGCTCCAGCAGGCGCAGCACCGAGGTGTGGTCGTAGACCTGCGAATCCACCCAGCCGCCGCGGCTCCAGGGCGAGAGTACGTACAGCGGCACGCGCGGGCCCAGGCCGTACGGGCGCCCGCGCAACTCCGGCAGGTCCACCTTCTGCTCGCCCGGCGCCGGGTGGCGGTGATACTCGTCGTCGGTGGCGATGCTCGACGCACCGGCAAAGCCGCCGGCCGCACGTGGGTCCGGCGAAGGCGGCGCCGGCGGCGGCATGTGATCGAAGAAGCCATCGTTCTCGTCGAACATCAGCAGCAAGGCCGTGCGGCTCCACACCTGCGGATCGGCGGTGAGCGCATCCAGCACGCGCGCGGTATAGGCCGCGCCCTGGGCCGGGCTGGAGGGGTCTGGATGCTCGCTGCCGGCGGCATCGGCAAGGATGAAACTCACCGACGGCAGGCGCCCGCCGATGACGTCTTCGCGCAGTTGCTCCACGCCACGCGTACTCACCCCACGCGCGCGCAGCTGCGCATCGTGGCCGGGCGTCTGGCTGTAGGCCTGGCGGAAGACGTCGAAGCCGGCCAGCGGGTTGTCGGTGAAGTTGTCGCGCATGTCCTGGTAGATCTGCCAGGACACGCCGGCACGCTGCAATTGCTCCACATACGTGGTCCAGCGATAGGGCTCGGCGAACCCGCCCAGGGCGGGAAAGTTGTCGTGCGAGTTGCCGATCACCGGCCCACCGGCGCGCGCCTGCGGATCGTTGCCGCCGGTCCACAGGAACACGCGGTTGGAGTTGGTGCCGGTCTGGATCGCGGCGTGGTACGCATCGCAGACGGTGAACGCATCGGCCAGCGCGAACTGGAACGGAATGTCCGCGCGGCGGTAATACCCCAGCGCGTGGTTGTGCTTGGCCGCCGGCCAGTTGCCGAGCCGGCCGTGATCCCAGGCGCGCTGCGCGTCCACCCAGCTGTGTGGCGTGCCCTGCACACGCATGTAGCCGAACTGCGCTGCGGTATCCAGCGCGAACGGTGCCAGCCATTGGCGGCCGTCCTCGCTGGGTTGCAGCCACACGGTGCGCGCAGGCGCGCCCGGCAGCGGTGGCGCGGGAATCGGAAAGCGGTCGCCGAAGCCACGGACGCCCGGCAGGCTGCCGAAGTAATGATCGAACGCGCGGTTTTCCTGCATCAGGATCACCACATGCTGCAGGTCTTCCAGCGTGCCGCTGCGGCGATCCGGTGCGATGGCCGCTGCCCGCGCGATGCTCGGCAGCAAGGTGGAAGCGCCACCGGCAAGGCCGGCCTGCAGCATGCGGCGGCGAGGAAGATCGATCATTGCGTCACCTGCTGGGTTGGTCCTTGGAGGGCGATTGCTGCATCAGTGAATGCGGCCGCTGCGCGCGGCTGAGCAGCGATGGTGCCCGAGTGGGAAGGCGAATGCTTGCCCTCGCACGCTGCGGCAGCGGCCCGATCCTGCAGGAGTGCGTGCGCAGCAATTCGACGTCTCGGTGATGCGTCGTTGCGCGTGTTGCATGCGGACGAACGGTGCCAGCAGCGAGTGGTCTCATGCCACTAACCAAGCCTTCCGCGATCCGGAAGGCCGCCACCCCTGCAGGCAGCCACGGGTGACGCCGTTACTCCGTGACACCGGCTGAGTGACGATCCCGCCATCAACCCGCATGTCCGGAACACTGCCAGGCGCGAACGCACGACGCGCCCGGCATCTATTCCAGCGCAGTGCTTCGACCTCAAAGATCCAGCGTCAAGGTCAGCCCCAACGTGCGCGGTGCGGCAATGAACGCGCTGTCGCTGCCATCCACGCCTTCCAGGTAGCGCTTGTCGGTGAGGTTGCTGACATTGAGCGCCACCTGCATGCCCTTGAGCTGCGCGGAAAGTTGCGACAGTTCCAGGCCGAGATTGGCATCGAAGGTGGTCACGCCATTGAGCGCGGCGCGGTTGGAGGCATCCAGATAGCGCTTGCCCAGATAGCGGCCGGAGACGCCGAAACGCCAGGCATCGCCGCGCCAATCGGCCGACACCACCAGCGTGTTGCGCGGTTGGCCGATGACCTGCGCACCGGGGGTGATCTCCACCGCGGTGTCGCGCGCGGCATCGCCGCTGCCCAGGTAATCGGCCTTGTTGTAGGTGTAGGCACCGTTGAGGCGCCAGCCGTTGTCCCAGCCGTAGCCCAGGGCTGCTTCCACGCCGCGCGCATGCACGCCGCCGAAGTTTTCGTAAACGCCATCGGTTTCGCCCAGGTAGTCGATGCCGCTGACGAAGTTGGCCGGCACGTAGACAATGCGGTTGTCGAAGCGGATGTCGTACAGCGTGACGCTGCCGGTCAACGGCCAGCGGCTGATGCGCAGGCCCAGTTCGATGTTGTCGGCGGTTTCCGGTTGCACGCGGCTGAGCGCGACCGGGTCGGTCTCGCCCAGCACGCCGGACGGAATCGCCGCGAAGTTCTGCGAATAGCCGGCGAAGGCTTCCAGCCCTTGCACCGGCGTGGTCCAGGTCAGGCCGGCCGAGAGCAGCGCGTCCGAATGCGCGTCCGATTCCACATGCTGCGCATCGCCGATGCGGCGGTCGCGGGTCTGGTCGACGAAGAACTGCTTGACGCCCACGCGCCAGGCAAACGCACCGTAGCGCATCACATCTTCGACGTAATACATCTGTTCGTCGGTCTGGTAGTTGTCCTTGAACTGCACCCAGTACGGCTGATGGTCGAAGCTGATGTTGGTGCCGACATTGAGCAGGCGATGCCAGTCGCGGGTGACGCTGCGGTCGTAGCGCTCCAGCCAGGCGCCGGCACGTACGGTGTTGTCGATCGGGCCCAGGTCGTGGCGCCATTCCACATCGGCCATGGCACCGGCGCGGTGATTGTCGTAATGGCTATGGCGATACGACTGCACCGGTACCGACCCTGCCGGATAGCAGGCCGGGTTGGATTCGGCCGGCACCGCATCGCTGCCGGTGCAGCCGGCCAGCTGCGTCGCCGCCGCGCCGCCCGGTGTGAGGTAATACAGCTTGCCCAGGTCGCTGCCGGCATACACCGTGTTGCCGCCGCGCGCCTCCGATTCCGGCGCGCCCGCGCCGTCGTTGGTGACGTCCACCAGATACGGCGGAATCCAGTCGCCGCGGCCTTGCATGCGATGCGCGTAGCCGGTGAGCGTGGTCTTGAAGCCGTTGCCGCCATCGAAGGCGCCGCGCAGATAGCCGAAGGTGTTCTCGCGCAATGCGCGGGAGCCGGAGCGGTAGTTTTGGTCCAGATACGGAATGCCGGTGAGCGTGCCGGTCAGCAGGTCGTGCTCCGGGTCGCGTGCGAACTGCGCCGGAGTCACGCTGGTGTATTCGGATTCGTCGGCATCGTCGTAGGACAGATAGCCGCTCAAGGTCCACTTGTCCAAGCTGCTGACGAACTTGCCAGCCAGATGATCGCGGCGGGTGTGGCCGCTGCCGTCGATCCAGTCGTCATTGCGTGCCGATGAGCCGCTGACCCAGGCGCGGGTATGGCCGCCGAGCAGGCCGGTGTCGTAGCGCGCGTAATACTTGCGCGCCTGGTTGTCGCCAATGCCGCCGATCACGCGCACGCGCTGTTCTGCGAGCGGCTCGCCGGTGAGGTAGTTCAAGGTGCCGCCCAGCGCTTCGTTGGAGCGCGAGGCGATATCGGCAGTGCCCTGGCTCACCTCGACGGTTTCAAGATCCGGCATGTCGATGAAACGATTCGCCTTGGAGCCGCCGCCGTAGGCCGAGCCGCCGTTGGGCACGCCGTCGATGGTGGTGCCAATCTGCTGCGTATCGCGGTTGCTGACGAAGCCGCGCATGCTGATCTGCGTGCCCCAGTCCGAGGAGCCGAACGCATCGGCTTCGGTGACCACCACGCCGGGCAGTTCGTTGAGCGCATCGTTGACGCTGCCCAGCACGAACTGGCGGTCCAGCATTTCCTTGCTCACCGTGGTCTTGGAATACGTCATCGCCTGCCCGACAACCTGCACCTGGTCCAGCGTGGACACCTGCGCGCCGCCGTCTGGTTCGGCGGCTGCCGGTGTCGACGCGGCGCCGTCGGGCGTTTGCTGGGCGTACGCGGGCAGGGCGAGCGGAACCAGCAGCAGGGCCAGCGTGGCCGGGTGGCGCACGCGCGAGGAGGACGTCGAATCCATTGCAATCCACGGGCAGGGGGGAGAACCCCCAGCCTGCCGCGCTTGCATTGCGTGATCATGACCGCGCTGCCGATGGGCCAGCGTCACGCTTGTCTCCACACAGCAACGCCCGGAGAGCCCGGGCGTTGCTGTGTGACTGTGCGTGTTGCAGCGCGCTCGTCGGCGCGTGCCTAGGCGACCGGCTCGGCCACCGTGCTGGCCGCCGCCAAGGGCACACGGGCATGCGCGCCACGGCTACGTGCCACCGCGTCCAGGAAGTCGCGCCCCCAGTGGTCGATGTTGTAGTACTCCACGCTGTCGTACAGCTGCCGCAGGCGCCCGGCCGCCTCGTCATCGGGCATCGCCAGTGCCTGCAACAGGCCGGCCGCCAGATCGGCCGGGTCGTGCGGGTTGGTCAGTACCGCGCCTTTGAGTTCTGCAGCCGCGCCGGCAAATTCGCTCAGCACCAGCACGCCGCTGCCGCCTTCGATGCCTTGCACCGCCACGAACTCCTTGGCCACCAGATTCAAGCCATCGCGCAGCGGCGTGATCCACATCACCTGCGCGGCGGCGTAATGCGCCACCACCTGCTCGAACGGCAGGGCCTGTGCGAAGAAGCGCACCGGCGTCCAGTCCAGCCGCGAGAACCGCCCGTTGATGCGGCCCACCGCCTGTTCGATCTGCGTCTGCAAGGTGCGGTAGATGGTCATCTCGCGCGCCGCCGGCACGCACACCATCAGCAAGGTGACCTTGCCCAGCAGCTGCCGCTGGCTGTCGAGCAGGCGCTCGAACGCCTCCAGTTTCGCCAGCGTGCCCTTGGTGTAATCCAGCCGCTCCACCGACAACACCAGCTTGCGCGCACCGATCTCGCGGCGCAGCTTGAAGATGTCGTTGCGCACGTCCGGCTTGCTCAGCGCGGCGCGAATGCGGCGCAGGTCGGTGCCCACCGGATGCGCGCCCAGCGCCACGTCGCGATCGGCAACACGCAGGCAGGTGGTCATGGTGTCCAGGCCCACCGCGCAGCCATAGGTGAGAAACCGTGGCGCGCAGCTTTCCTGCGCCAGTCGTTCCACCGGCATCACGCCGCGCACCACGTCCACGAAGTTCTCCACCTGGCGCGGGATATGGAAGCCCACGTAATCGCAGCACATCAGGCTACCGATGATCTCGCGGCGCCATGGCACCACATTGAACACGTCAGCCGAGGGGAAGTAGGTGTGATGGAAGAACGCGATCTTCAGATCCGGGCGCAGCTCGCGCAGGTACGCCGGCACCATCCACAGGTTGTAGTCATGGATCCAGACCGTGGCGCCGTGCGCGGCCTCGGCCGAGGTGGCCTGTGCAAACTTGCGGTTGACTGCAAGAAATACCTGCCAGTCGTCCTCGCGGAAGCGCGCGCGTTCCCAGAACACATGCAGCATCGGCCAGAACGCTTCCTTGGAAAACCGCTTGTAGAAGATGTCCACCTCGCTCTTGCTCAGCGGCACGCGTGCGGCGGTGAGCGTCGGGTAGCGCTGCGCATCCACCTCGGTGTGGGTCTGGAACGGCCCGCGCTTGGGGTCGTCCACGCTCCAGGCCACCCACGAGCCGCGCTGGCCACCTTCGAAGAAGCTCAGCAGCGAGGGAATGATGCCGTTGGGCGAGCGCGGCGCGCGGCGCACCAGCTCGCCGTGCTCGACCACTTCGTCATACGGCAGGCGGTGATAGACCATCACCAGCTCGGCGCCGCCCTTGCGCGGGGCCTGCACCGCCGGCACGTGCGGGTCGTCGTCGGCAAGCAGGCCGAAGTGCGCAATCGCCTCCAGGATGCCGCCGCACCCGGGCGCACTGGCGTGATAGGTCGCATCCAACTGCGCAGTGGCCTGCGTCAAGGCCGCTTCCGAATCGCCCACGCAGACGCCGCGGAAACCGGCCAGATACATGGAGAGATCGTTGAGCGTGTCGCCGGCCACCAGGATGCGCTCGCGCGGCAGCTCCAGCTGGCGTGCCAACGCGCCCAGGGTGCGGCCCTTGTCGGTATCGGGCGGCAGAATGTCCAGATAGCGGTCGGCCGAATACAGCACGTCGCAACCAAGCGCGCGCGCGGTCTGCTCGATCTGCGCACGCAGCGGCGCCAGCGTGTGCGGATCGCAGAAATACGAGCAGCGGCGCTCCTGCGGCATGTCCTGGCGCTGCAATTGCGGGAATGCGCGCATCGCCTGCGCCACCACCTGCTCGCCGGGCCAGTGCGCGTCGATCATCGATTGCAGGGGCTGCAACGGTTGCAGCGTGTGGCCGTCCACCACGGTGGCACCCACGTCGCACACCACATAGTCGGGCCGGGGAATGGTGGGGTCGGTGAGCAAGGGCATCACCGCTTCGAGTCCGCGCCCGGTAATGAAGATCAGGCGGATTTCGGGATGCTGGTCGACCAGGCGATACAGCTGGTGACGGTGTTCTGCAGAGCCGGCCAGGAAGGTGCCATCCAGGTCGGTGGCCAGGATCACGGCAGGATCCGGGCGGGGGTGGGTCAGGGATGAGGTGTTCGGGAGTCTGGTTTGATCAGTCAATGTGTTTCCTTGTGAGGAGGGGAGGGTGAATCGGTTTCCGGCATCAGCTCCAGCGCCGATGGCGTGGTCCGCAACATCGGGCGGAACGCAATGGGATGGGTGCGCAGGCGCTGGAAGCGCAACAGGCGCGCCAGCGTGAAGCCGGCCAGGGCCAGCAGCATCAGCGCGAAATACGCAGGCAACGCCGCCGGGCCGAATTTCTGCATGGCCCCGCCGGCCAGCGCCGGGCCAATCGCCGCGCCCACGCCATGCACCAGCAGCAGGCTGCTGCAGCCGGACAACAAATCCTCGCGCGGCAGGTAATCGAGCATGTGCGCCACCGCGAACGGATACAGCGAGAACGCCAGCCCGCCATACACGAAGAACAGCAGGAACAGCACCTGCGTCTGCGCCTGCACCATCGGCAGCGCAGCGGCGATGGCGATGCCGGCGGCCAGCACGCTCACCGTGACCAGGCCAATGCGGCGGTCGTGGCCATCGCTGATGCGCCCGATCGGCCACTGCAACACCGCGCCACCCACGATGGCGGTGAGCATGAACATCGCCACGCCGTCGGCATCCAGCCCGATGCGGTCGGCATACACCGGCAGCAGCCCCCAGAACGCCCCCATCGCCAACCCGGACAGGCCGGCGCCGATGGTCGCCACCGGCGCCAGCGCATACAGCGTGACCAGCCGCAGCCGCGACACGTGCGGCACCTCGGGCGGAATCAGCCGCGTGGTCACCACCGGCATCACCGCCGCGCAGATCAGGATGGCAGTGAGCGTAAACATCGCCGGCGCCGTGGCATCGCCCGCACTGAGCAATACCTGGCCGAGCGCCAGTGCCGACAGGTTGATCGCCATATAGACCGAAAACACCCGGCTGCGGCGGCGCGCGTCCGGCTCGGCGTTGAGCCAACTTTCGATCACCGTGTACAGGCCCACCAGCGCGGCGCCGGTGACCAGGCGCAACAGGCCCCAGCCCCACGGATCGAGCCAGATCGGATGCAACAGCACCGCGATTGCGGCCAGCGCGGCATAAAACGCAAACGCGCGGATATGCCCGATCCGGCGGATCAGCGGCGGTGCGAAGAAGGTGCCCAGAAAGAACCCGGCAAAGTAGCCGGACATGATCAACCCCAATGCACGCGCATCGAAGCCGGCTTGGCCACCGCGTACGGCAAGCAAGGTGCCCAGCAGCCCGCTGCCGGTCAGCAACAAGGCCACGCCAAGCAACAGCGCAGTCAGCCGCAACACGAATGCGGCCCTCGTGGGGGAAAAGGCGCGTCGGTCACGTGCCCAAGTGTACCAGCTCGATGGCAGTGGCCTGTTTCACCTGGGACTGTGTGATGGCTGTCGCGCGCTGTTTTTGCGGTGTTTGCACACCTGCACGGGCGTGTTTTTGGCGGTGATCCGCTAGGTAAGTGGCTGGCTGGATGGAGGCGCGTTGCGCGTCATGTGCGGATATTGCGCTGCGGGAATGTGGAGCATTGTTCTGTTTGAGGCTGCATGTGTACCGCGGTACCTGTGCGCTGGGCAGTGTAGATGAAGAGTAGCGGAGGCGAGGTATGGCGGGCGCTGCCGCGGCGCCAACCGTAGCGAGCGATGGCTGCAAAGTGCGATGCAGGCCGCGCATATTGGCGTTCGTGGGGAACTAGGTAGAACGCTTCTGGCTTGTCTTTGCATCGGGCGAGGTGCAAAGGCGAATTCGGGCGCTGACCTTTCACTGCAGTGGCAAACAGTCGCAGCGGCAGGGCGCTGCAGCATGTAATGCCTGGCGTGCACGGCGGCCTTCGCAGGGCCTCGGCAGAACGCTCTCAGGTACTCCGCTCCGTCGAGCGACTACGGACAGACGAATCCGTCTGCCGATCACTCGGTCCTGCTGCGGCCAAACACGGCCCAAGCACGCAAAGCGCCGCTGCCTGCGGTACGGAAATGCCGTCACGCCGCCATCCGTCTCCCGCAGTCCAGCCCAGGTGACGATGCACGCGGCCCCAAGTCACGACCAGCCGGCAACGCTGCTGCCATGCGCGTCGGTGACCACATCTGCGCCGGGCCGTCCACGAGATGCCCGCAGCGCCGGCCCACGCGCGCAGCGGTCCGCGGCGGTCTAGAATCTGCGCCCTCGCGTTCTCTTTCCGCTGACTCACCATGCCTATCTACGCCTTCCAGTGCACCGCCTGCGACCATCAATTCGATCGGCTGCTGAAAATGTCCGACCCGGTGCCGGAAAGCTGCCCCGCCTGCAGCGCCAACGCCATCAAGCGTCAGGTCACCGCGCCGTCGTTCCGCCTCTCGGGCAGCGGCTGGTACGAGACCGATTTCAAATCCGCCGGCGAGAAAAAGAAGAACCTCACCGAAAGTAGCAGTAGCAGCAGCGGTGGCGATGCGAAGCCGGCCGCGGCCAGCGAGAGCAAGCCGGCCAGCAAGCCCGCGTCCGACCCGGCGTGATCTCTCTGGCGCGGCGGTGGCCTGGTCGCATCCGCGCCGGTCTGTGTCTGGTGGCGCTGGTCGCCGGCCTGGCCGGCTGCGCCACACCGCCGCCGCCAGCATCGGCAACTACCATCGCGCCAGCCGACCAGTTTCTGGCCGCGCTTGCCGCCTACTGCGGGCAGGCCTTTGCCGGGCGCGTGCTGATCGACACGCCAGCGTCCAAGGCGCCCAGCCCATTTGCGGGGCAAGCGCTGGTGATGCATGTGCGCGGCTGCGATGCGCCCACCCGCGAACTGCGCGTGCCGTTCCATGTCGGCAACGACCACGCGCGCACCTGGGTGTTGACGCGCACTGCCACCGGGCTGCGCCTCAAGCACGCGCATCGCCATGCCGACGGCAGCGCGGACGCACTGACCAATTACGGCGGCCACACCGTCAGCGCTGGCGCTGCCACGCGCCAGGAATTCCCGCTCGATGCCGACTCGCGCGCGCTGTTCCAGCAGCAAGGCGCGGCGGCGTCCCTGCACAACACCTGGGCCATGGAGGTCCACCCGGGGCGGAGTGTGGTCTACGAACTGAGCCGCCCGGACGGGCGCCTGTTCCGGGTGGAATTCGACCTTACCCGGCCGGTGGCGCTGCCGCCGGCACCCTGGGGCGGCTAAGAACGGCTAACAAAACGTAGCGAGCAGTCGTCAGGTGGGTGCGCACTGCGCATGGGAACCGGAGTCTACGTAGGGACATGTTGATTTCGACCACCGGCTGCGCCCGTCGGGCGGCTGCGTAGTCGTTTTGATAGCAGCTCCAAGCCAGCGCACCGGCAGTCGCCTGCGACCAACTCCGCATTGCCAAGTCGTCTGCGTTGAAACAGTTCTGTCGCAGCCTCGCTGCGTATCAAGCCGCAGCGACGCCAACCCGCGCTGGAATGCGCAGGCGCAAAGACACTTACCGCTCAGATTCCGACGCAGGCCTCAGCGCGCCTCGAAGCGTGCGCGGCAGCCGTCGTTGACCCACACGGTGGCGCGACGCGGGTCGTAACCCCAGCTGTGGCCTTCTTCGCAGCGGGTATCGGACAGCTGGCGGGTCAGCACCGGCCGGCCATACCGGCCATCCCAGCCGCAGGTGCGCAGGCGGCGGTCGTCGCTGCTGCAGGTGATGGTGTAATCGTTGCGCGGGCGGTCGTCGCGGCCACCGTAGCCGCCGTCACCACGGTCCCAGCCGCCGCCGCGTGCCTGCGCAAACTCGCCCCGGCAGCCGTCGTCCACCCAGATCCGGCCACCGTCCTGCCGCCAGTTGCGGCCTTCCACGCAGGGCGTGTTGGACAGCTGGCGCACCAGGATGGCGCGGCGCCAGCCGGTGTCGCAGATCTTCTGGCGCTTGTCGTTGCTCTCGCAGCGCACCGTGCCGGCAACCCCGCCTGGGCCACCATCGCCGCCCCATCCGCCGCCATTCCCGCTGCGGCCTTCGACGAAGCGCCCCCGGCAGCCGTTGTCCACCCAGACCCGGCCGCGGTCGCTGCCCCAGTTACGGCCCTCGATGCAGCGGGTGCCGGAGATGTTCTCCACCAGCACCGCGCGGCCGCGGAACGGCGTATCGCATTCGCGGCGGCGGTTGTCGTTGCTGGCACAGGTGATGCTGGGGCCATTCCAGCCGCGGTCCTGCGCGGCGGCCGGGCGGCTGCCCACCGCGCCGGTCACGGTGATGAGGCAAAAGCCGGAGATCAGCAGGGCGGTGCGCAGCATCGTGGCGTCCTTGGGTATACGAGAGAGGCGTGGTGCCTATTCAGCCGGGCGCTCACTTAAGCGACCGTGACCGCCTCCGCATTTGCTCCCGCCGCCCGCCGGCCCCAGAATATCGGGCTCTCCGGCGCCGTCCTGTGCCGGGTTTTCAGCGGAGCTTTCGATGCGTACCCACTTTTGCGGCCTGGTCGATGAGACCTTGATCGGCCAAACCGTCACTCTCGCCGGCTGGACCGACGTGGCCCGCAATTTGGGTGGGGTGTGTTTCATCGACCTGCGCGACCACGAAGGCATCGTGCAGGTGACCGTGGAGCCCGCTGAAGGCGACGCCAACTCCGCGGAAGTGTTCAAGGTGGCCGCCAGCCTGGGCTACGAAGACGTGTTGCAGGTCGAAGGCGTGGTGCGCGCGCGCCACGCGGTCAACGACAAGATCCGTACCGGCAAGGTGGAAGTGATCGCCACCCGCATCACCATCCTCAACAAAGCCGCGCCGCTGCCGTTCCATGCGCACGAGAACCCGGGCGAAGACACCCGCCTGAAGTACCGCTATCTGGATCTGCGTCGCCCGGAAATGCAGCGCATGCAGCGCACCCGCATCAAGCTGGTGCAGGCGCTGCGCCGGCATCTGGATGCACGCGACTTCCAGGACATCGAAACCCCGATCCTGACCAAGGCCACCCCGGAAGGCGCACGCGACTTCCTGGTGCCGGCGCGCATGCATCCGGGCGAGTTCTATGCGTTGCCGCAGAGCCCGCAGCTGTTCAAGCAGATCCTGATGGTGGCCGGCTTCGACCGCTACTACCAGATCGCGCGCTGCTTCCGCGACGAAGCGCTGCGCGCCGATCGCCAGCTGGAGTTCACCCAGCTCGATATGGAATTTGCCTTCGTGCGCGAGCGCGACGTGCAGGATTTCGTGGAAGACATGATCCGCGCCATCTTCAAGGAAGTGGTCGATGTGGAGCTGGCCGCGCAGTTCCCGCGCATGACCTGGGCCGAGGCGATGCGTCGCTATGGTTCGGACAAGCCGGACCTGCGCATCGCGCTGGAATTGGTCGACGTGGCCGAGCTGGTCAAGACCAGCGAATTCCCGGTGTTCGCCGCCGCCGCCAACGATGCCGACGGCCGCGTGGCTGCGCTGCGCATCCCCGGTGGTGCCACGCTGAGCCGCAAGCAGATCGACGACTACGCCGCACACGCCGCCAAGTACGGTGCCAAGGGCCTGGCCTACAGCAAGCTGTCGGAGACCGGCGAGGTGAGCTCGCCGATCGCCAAATTCTTCGGCGAAGAGGCCTTTGCAGCGCTGCTGGCCCATGTGGGCGCGGCCAATGGCGACATCGTGTTCTTCGGTGCCGGCAGCTACAACAAGGTGTCCGACTTCATGGGCGCGCTGCGCCTGAAGGCCGGCAAGGACTTTGGCCTGGTCGCCGCCGGCTGGGCGCCGTTGTGGGTCACCGACTTCCCGATGTTCGAATGGGACGAGGAGGCGCAGCGCTACGTGGCCCTGCATCACCCCTTCACCGCGCCGGCTGTGGACGACATCGCCGACCTGCGTGCCAACGCCCGCACCGCGGTGTCGCGTGGCTACGACATGGTGCTCAACGGCAATGAAATCGGCGGCGGCTCGATCCGTATCCACCGCCCGGATATGCAGAGCGCGGTGTTCGAGCTGCTCGGCATCGGCGCCGAGGAAGCGCGCGCCAAGTTCGGCTTCCTGCTGGATGCGCTGAACTACGGCGCGCCGCCGCATGGCGGCATTGCGTTCGGTATCGACCGCATCGCCGCGCTGATGGCAGGTACCGAGTCCATCCGCGACGTGATCCCGTTCCCCAAGACCACCGGCGCGCAGGACCTGATGACCGACGCCCCGTCGCCGATCGCGGCCGAGCAGCTGGCCGAAGTGCACGTGCAGGTGCGGCCCAAGCAGGCCTGACCTGCCGCAGTGCACGGCCATGCAGTGGCATGGCCGTGCCTGGTTGATCAGTCGGCGTTGACGGCTTTGGGTGAGTTGTCTTGGTCAGTAGGGCGCGGCTGCTGATCGGGCCGGTCTTCATCGGCAAGCATCATCCACCCGGTGCTTGCTCGGAGTGCATCAGTTGCCGCTCCGACATGCTGTCGTTGAGGACCACCGCGCCGGTGCAAACAGATCCCTGCGTCATGCAGGGCTCACGGCCCTGGCATGCACCGCGCTGATCCCGCAGACCACCGTCCCGACCCAGGCTTGCGGGAGCGCGGCCGCATGCGAGAAGCTGCAACGTCACCCTGCACGAGACGCCCCGCATGACCCGCATCCGCCGCGCCACGCCCGACGATGCCGAAGCGCTGTCGCTCCTGGCCGCGCGGACGTTTACCGAAACCTTCGGCCATCTGTATCCCGAAGAGGACCTGCGCGGTTTCCTGGAAGAAACCTATGCGGTCGAGCGCGCGCGCATCGTGCTGGCGCATCCCGACTACGCGATCTGGCTGCTGGAAATGGACGGCCTGCTGGTCGGCCATGCCGCGGCCGGCCCCTGCGGGCTGCCGCACGCAGACGTGCAACCGGGCGATGGGGAGCTCAAGCGGCTCTATTTGCTGAAGGACTACCAGAACACCGGCTGGGGCAGCCGGCTGTTCGAGACCGCGCTGCAATGGCTGGAACGCGACGGGCCCGGCACGCTCTGGATCGGCGTGTGGTCGGAGAACTTCGGCGCGCAGCGTTTCTATGCTCGCTACGGCTTCGAAAAGGTCGGCGAGTACGAATTCCCGGTCGGCCGCATCCTGGATCGCGAATACATCCTGCGCCGCGCGCCGGTGGTCGCGGAACCGTAGTGCCGGGCTCGGTGGCTGCGCGCGGCGTGGTCGTGCGCGCCAGCACATTGAATGCGGGCTGCGGTGGTCCATGTGTGGCTCCCGCGGTAATTCGCGCGGGGCCATCCGTCTGGAGCGTTCATCCATGAGCGGCGGCGACGACCAGCAGACACAGAGCGGGCATCCCGAGGCTGCCTCCGCCGATGTGTTGCTCGTGCATGGCATCTGGAACACCGCGCACTGGTTGCTGCCGCTGGCAAGGCGTCTGCGTACGGCCGGCATGACGCCGGCGCTGTTCGGCTATGCCAGCGTGCGCGGCGGCCCGGCGCAGGCGGTGCCCCAGCTGATCGCCCGCCTGCGCGCCACACGCGCACCGTTACTGGTCTGCCACAGCCTGGGCGGGTTGATGGCCTTGCAAGCCTTGCAGCAGGCGCCGGAGCTGCCGGTGCAACGCGTGGTCTGCCTGGGCTCGCCGTTGTGCGGCAGCGCGGCTGCACGTGGGCTGGCGCGGCGTGGTGGCCACTGGGCGATGGGGCGCAGTGCGGCGCTGCTGCTGCGCGGGTTTACGCATTGGGACGGCGCTGCCCAGGTGGGTCAGATTGCCGGTTGCGTGCCACGCGGCCTGGGCCGCTGGCTGGCGCCGCTGCAGGCCGGCTCGGACGGCACGGTGGGGCTGGACGAAACCGGTCTGCCCGGCCTGCACGACCATTGCGTGGTGCAGGCCAGCCATAGCGGCCTGTTGCGCTCGCCCGCCGCCGCGCAGCAGGTGCTGGCATTCCTGCGCGATGGCCGTTTTACGCACTGAACGGCCTCACCCCGGTGCGGGCGGGCAATCAGGTAAAATCCGCGCCCTGTCATCCAAGCCAGTCTGGAAACACTCATGGGTAGAGGCCCCTCCATCGAAGGCCGCAAGAACGCGTCCGACGCCAAACGCGGCAAGATCTTCACCAAGATCATCCGTGAGATCAGTGTGGCGGCGCGCGCCGGCGGCGGCGACCCGTCCAACAACCCGCGCCTGCGCACCGCCATGGACAAGGGCCTGTCGTCGAACATGTCCAAGGACGTGATCGAGCGCGCCATCAAGAAGGCGACCGGCGAGCTGGAAGGCGTGGAATACGAAGAAGTGCGCTACGAGGGCTACGCCCCCGGCGGCGTGGCGGTGATCGTGGATTGCCTCACCGACAACCGCGTGCGCGCGGTGGCCGACGTGCGCCATGCTTTCAGCAAGTGCGGCGGCAACATGGGCACCGACGGCTCGGTCGCCTTCATGTTCAAGCGCCTGGGCGTGCTCAGCTTCGCCGCCGGTGCCGATGAGGACGCCGTCACCGAGGCCGCCATCGAAGCAGGCGCCGACGACGTGGTGGTGTACCCGGAAGACGGCGCCATCGACGTGCTGACCGCCCCGGACACCTTCGCCCAGGTCAAGCAGGCCCTCGCCACCGCCGGCTTTGAACCGGCCCACGCCGAGATCACCTTCCGCGCCGAAAACGACATCGCCGTCGACGGCGACACCGCCGTGCAGGTGCGCAAGCTGCTGGACATGCTCGAAGACCTGGACGACGTGCAGGACGTGTATTCGAACGTCGACCAGGCCAGTCTCGGCGCGTAAGCGCCGGGAATCGGGAATGGAGAATCGGGAATCGAAACAGCTGCACCCTGCATTGCTCGGCAGCGTCCGAGACTGCAGCAGGCCGCTCTACCCATTCCCGATTCCCGATTCCCCACTCCCGGCCCACAGATGACCCGCATCCTCGGCATCGATCCCGGTTCGCAGCGCACCGGCATCGGCATCATCGACGTCGACGAGAGCGGTCGCAGCCGGCATGTGTTCCATGCGCCGCTGGTGCTGCTGGGCGAGGGCGACTTCGCCCAGCGCCTGAAACGCCTGCTGCACGGGCTGGGTGAGCTGATCGAGACCTACCAGCCGCAGGAAGTGGCGATCGAGAAGGTATTCATGGGCAAGAGTGCCGATTCGGCGCTCAAGCTCGGCCACGCGCGCGGGGCGGCGATCTGCGCGGTGGTGCTGCGCGACCTGCCGGTGCACGAGTACGCTGCCACCGAGATCAAGCTCGCGCTGGTCGGCAAGGGCGGCGCGGACAAGGTCCAGGTGCAGCACATGGTCGGGATCATGCTCAATCTCAAAGGCAAGCTGCAGGCCGACGCCGCCGACGCGCTGGCGGTCGCCATCACTCACGCCCACGTGCGCGCCACCGCGCAGCGCCTGGGCGTCAATACCCAACAGGCGTGGAGCCGGAAAAGATGAGAATCGGGAATCGGGAATCGGGAATCGGGAATCGCAACGGCACACGCGGAGTCAGCTCTGACGATTCCCCATTCCCGATTCCCGATTCCCGGCGCCCCGCAGGCGGTGCCCAATGATCGGCCGTCTGCGCGGGATCCTGGCCTACAAGCAGCCGCCGTGGCTGGTGATCGACGTGGGCGGGGTGGGCTATGAACTGGAGGCGCCGATGAGCACCTTCTACGACCTGCCCGATGTCGGCCGCGACGTCATCCTGTTCACCCATTACGCGCAGAAGGAAGACAGCGTGTCGCTGTACGGCTTCCTGCGCGAGGGCGAGCGCCGGCTGTTCCGCGACGTGCAGAAGGTCACCGGCATCGGTGCCAAGATTGCGCTGGCGGTGCTGTCCGGGGTCACCGTGGACGAATTCGCGCGGCTGATCACCAGTGGCGACATCACTGCGCTGACCCGCATCCCCGGCATCGGCAAAAAGACCGCCGAGCGCATGGTGGTGGAGCTGCGCGACCGCGCGGCCGACTTCAGCAGCGGCGCGCCGATCACCGGCCAGCTGGGCCCGGATGCGGTGTCCGAGGCCACCGTGGCGTTGCAGCAGCTGGGCTACAAGCCCGCCGAGGCCGCGCGCATGGCACGCGAGGCCGGGGCCGAAGGCGACGAGGTCGCCACCGTTATTCGCAAGGCCCTCCAGGCCGCGCTGCGCTAGGCGCGGCGATCCAAAACCACCGCGCCGCCGCCAAGCGGGCGCGGCCAGTGCTCGGCATCGGCGGGTTGGCCCCGTACACTGCGCATCCCGAGCGCACTGCCCGGCCTCACCTGGCATTTACCCGCTAGGCCCGCGGCGGTGCCCCGGTAGCACGCCGTCTTCCTCTTCTTCACGCTGTCTGGCGAAAACTCCTCACCTCATGTCCCACACCCCCACTCCCGCAGCCGGCTCCGGCCATGCGCCCGCCAATGGCCACATGGCCCTGGTCATCGGCGCGATCGGCGTCGTCTTCGGCGATATCGGCACCAGTCCGCTGTACACCCTCAAGGAGGCGTTCTCGCCGCACTACGGGTTGACCAGCGATCACGACACCGTGCTGGGCGTGCTGTCGCTGGCGTTCTGGGCGCTGATGATCACGGTGACGCTCAAGTACGTCACCATCATCATGCGCGCCGACAACGAGGGCGAGGGCGGCATCATGGCGCTGATGGCGCTGACCCAGCGCACCCTCAAGCAGGGCTCGCGCTCGGCGTATGTGGTGGGCATCCTGGGCATCTTCGGCGCCTCGCTGTTCTTCGGCGACGGCGTAATCACCCCGGCCATCTCGGTGATGGGTGCGGTCGAAGGCCTGGAGATCGCCGCGCCCAGCCTGCATCCCTTCATCGTGCCGATCACCGTGGTGGTGCTGCTGGTGGTGTTCATGGTGCAGCGCTTCGGCACGGAGAAAGTGGGCAAAGTGTTCGGCCCGATCACCTGCCTGTGGTTCCTGTCGCTGGGCGCGATCGGCATCTGGAACATCGTCGACGCACCCGAGGTGCTCAAGGCCTTCAACCCCTGGTGGGCGATCCGCTTCTTCATGGAGCACGGCTGGCACGGGGTCTTCATCCTCGGCGCGGTGGTGCTGGCGGTGACCGGCGGCGAAGCGCTGTATGCCGACATGGGCCATTTCGGTGCGCGCCCGATCCGCCACGGCTGGTATTTCTTCGTCCTGCCGATGCTGTTGCTCAACTACCTGGGGCAGGGCGCGCTGGTGTTGAACCACCCGGCCGCGCTGAAGAACCCGTTCTTCGAAGCGGTGCCGAGCTGGGCGCTGTACCCGATGATCATCCTTGCCACGCTGGCGGCGGTGATCGCCTCGCAGGCGGTCATTACCGGTGCGTACTCGGTGGCCCGCCAGGCCATGCAGCTGGGCTACATCCCGCGCATGCTGATCAAGCACACCTCGCGCGACACCATCGGGCAGATCTACGTGCCCGGCATCAACTGGCTGTTGATGGTGATGGTGATCGCGTTGGTGTTGATCTTCCGCAGCTCCACCAACCTGGCGGTGGCCTACGGCATCTCGGTCTCGATGACCATGCTGATCGACACGCTGCTGCTGGCCCTGGTGGCCCGCTCGCTGTGGCCGCGCTGGCGCAACTGGGTACTGCCGCTGTGCGTGGTGTTCTTCATCATCGAACTGGCGTTCGTGATCGCCAATGGTGCCAAGCTGCTGCAGGGCGCCTGGTTCCCGCTGGCGCTGGGCATCGTGGTGTTTACCCTGATGCGCACCTGGCGCCGCGGCCGCGCGCTGCTGCGCGAGGAAATCCGCAAGGACGGCATCCGCATCGACAGCTTCCTGCCCGGCCTGATGCTTGCGCCGCCAGCGCGCGTGCCCGGCATGGCGGTGTTCCTCACCGCCGACCCGATGGTCGTGCCGCATGCGCTGATGCACAACCTCAAGCACAACAAGGTGCTGCACGAGCGCAATATCTTCCTCAACGTCGACACCTTGCCGATCCCTTACGCACCGGCCGACAAACGCCTGCAGATCGAATCGATCGGCGACGAGTTTTACCGCGTGTACGTGCGCTTCGGCTTCATGGAAACGCCCGACGTACCGCTGGCACTGATGCGCTCCTGCGACCAGGGCGGCATCCATTTCGACCCGATGGACACCACCTTCTTCGCCAGCCGCGAGACCATCGTGGCCAGCGCCAACCGCGGCATGCCGATCTGGCGCGACAAGTTGTTCGCACTGATGCATCGCAACGCCGCCCCCGCCACCGGCTTCTTCCGCATTCCCGGCAACCGCCTGGTGGAACTCGGCGCGCAAGTGGAGATCTGAGCGTGGCCGGCCTGGAATGGAAGGTCTACGGTCGCGCGCCGACCCTGGACACCTTCTGGGACGAAGCACTGAACCTTGGACGATCTCCGGCCACGGATGCGTCCATCGCCGCGGCGCAGGCGCGGCTCGGTGTCCGCCTGCCGGACTGGTTGCGGCATCTCTATGCACGCTACGACGGTGGCGCGGTGCAGATGGCGCGTGGTCAGTCGCTGCAACAACCGGACAATTGGCTTGCCGCCGAATGGCTGATTCCGCGAGCGCGCCTGTTGGGTGCGGAAGCGCTATTTTCGTTCGCGCAGGTGCGCGCCCGCGAGGACTACCGTGACGATGCCTACGCCGGCCTGGCCGCCAGTGGCGATGACCGCTGGTTGATCGCCATCGCCGCCGATGCCCGCGCGCCCAGCCGGGCGCTCTGCCTGGACTACGCAGCGCCCGACACCGAGCCGACCTTGGTCTACGTCGATGCGGGCAGCGGGCAGCGGTTGATCGTGTTCGAGGGGGTGGAGGATCTGCTCGCGCAGCTGGTCGATGTCGTGTACTGGTCGCCCGCGTTGCAGGCGAAATACGACGACAACGAGCGCGTGCAGTGGCAGCCGCAGCCGCCTGCACTGGAGACGTTCTGGAGCGGCCCCGGGCACTGGAGCGACGCACTAACGGTTGCGGACACCAAGGCCCTGGCAGCGGCCGAAGCGCGGCTGGGCGTGCGCTTGCCGGCATTGTTCAAGCGTCTGTACGGCGTCCAGGACGGCGGTGATACCGGCTGGTGCTGGGTGCCACGTACCCGTTTCCCTTCGGACCGCTACGTGGATTGGGAGTGCGTGCTGGTCGACCGCTACTTATCGCCGCTGGCCCAGATCGGCAGCGTGCTGGACTTCGCCGCCGCGTTCGAAGACCCACAGGATTTCAGCGCAGTCGCAACTCTGCATGCCGGTCTGGACCAGGTCCTGGTGCTGTCGAGCCACAACGTCGATTGCCTGCTGTGCCTGGACTATCGGGGCCGCGGGCCGCACTACGCGCCCGAGGTGGTCTACTTCGAACGCTGGGAAGGACTGCATCCGACTTGGCGCGCGCCGAGCTTCGAGGCGTTTTTCAGCACGCTGCGGCAGGCCGACCTTGATTTCTAGATGCTGCGCCGGCCGCGCGCGGCATGAGAAGATGGCGGGATGACTGAACAGCGCACCATCGCCAGCAGCGCCACCCGTGAGGACGAGGCCGCCGATGCGAGCATCCGCCCCAAGCGCCTGGCCGATTACCTCGGCCAGCAGCCGGTGCGCGACCAGATGGAGATCTACATCCAGGCGGCCAAGGCGCGCGGCGAGGCGATGGATCACGTGCTCATCTTCGGGCCGCCCGGCCTGGGCAAGACCACGCTCAGCCACGTCATCGCCAACGAACTGGGCGTGAGCCTGCGCGTCACCTCCGGCCCGGTGATCGAAAAGGCCGGTGATCTGGCCGCGCTGCTGACTAACCTACAGCCGCACGATGTGTTGTTCATCGACGAGATCCATCGCCTTTCGCCGGTGGTGGAAGAAGTGCTGTATCCGGCGATGGAAGACTTCCAGATCGACATCATGATCGGCGACGGCCCGGCCGCGCGTTCGATCAAGATCGACCTGCCGCCGTTTACGCTGATTGGCGCGACCACCCGCGCGGGCCTGCTGACCGCGCCGTTGCGCGACCGCTTTGGCATCGTGCAGCGCCTGGAGTTCTACTCGCCGCAGGAGCTGACCCGTATCGTGATCCGCTCGGCAGCGATCCTGGGCATCGACTGCACGCCCGATGGCGCCGCCGAGATCGCGCGCCGCGCGCGCGGCACGCCGCGCATTGCCAACCGGCTGTTGCGGCGGGTGCGCGATTTCGCCCAGGTCAAGGCCGCCGGCCACATCGACCTGACGGTGGCGCAGGCCGCCATGCAGATGTTGAAGGTGGATCCGGAGGGCTTTGACGAGCTCGACCGCCGCATGCTGCGCACCATCGTCGATCACTTCGACGGCGGGCCGGTGGGCGTGGAGTCGCTGGCCGCATCGTTGTCCGAGGAGCGCGGCACGCTGGAAGACGTGATCGAGCCGTATCTGATCCAGCAGGGCTTCCTGATCCGCACCGCGCGCGGCCGCATGGTCACGCCGAAAGCCTATCTGCACCTTGGGCTGAAGCCGCCGCGCGACAGTGCGCCCGCAATCGGCGAACCCGGAGACCTGTTCTGATGGCTGCCCGCTTTAGGCGCGTGTGGGCTGTCTCGACTAGAAGCATGCTCCCATGACCGCCGATTCCCGACTCCCGATTCCCCAATCCCCGCCTGTATTCAGTTGGCCGACACGCGTGTACTGGGAAGATACGGACGCCGGGGGCGTGGTCTACCACGCGCGCTATGTTGCTTTCATGGAACGGGCGCGCACGGAATGGATGCGGGCGCTGGGCTTTGGGCAGGAACGCCTGCGCCAGCAGCACGATCTGGTGTTCGCGGTCCGCTCCATGCAACTGGATTTCCTCAAGCCGGCTCGGCTGGATGATGCACTGTCGGTCTCGGCGGTGCTCACCCGGTGCAAGCGGGCCAGCCTGATATTTGCGCAGTCGGTCAGGCGCGAGGGCGAAGTTCTGCTGACCGCCGAGGTGCGCATTGCCGCACTCGGTGGCAGCGACTTCCGCCCACGCGGCATGGACGATGCGCTGTTTGACGCGTTGAAAGCTCTAGAAACCACAGAATCCGATTACTAAGGAACCAACGGATGTCGATCGCATTGCTCCTGGCCCTGCAGGACACGGTAGTGGAAGCGCTGCCGCAGGAAGTCACCGCCGCTGCGGCGCAGACCGCCAGCGTGGCGCACAACAGCAGCATCAACTACGCCGAGTTGATCCTGCGGGCCAGCATCCCGGTGAAGATCATCGTGCTGCTGCTGCTGATCGGCTCGTTCATCAGCTGGGTCATCATTTTCCGCAAGGCGCGTGCCTTCAAGCAGGCCAACCGTGAGGCGGACGAGTTCGAAAACCGCTTCTGGTCCGGTGCGGACCTGGCCAAGCTCTACGCCTCGGCAACCGATCGCAACCGCACCGTCGGTGGTCTGGAGTCGATGTTCGAAAGTGGCTTCCGCGAGTTCTCGCGGCTGCGCGACCGCCGTCGCCTGGATGCGCGCGTGCAGCTGGAAGGTGCCCAGCGCGCCATGCGGACCGCCTTTACGCGGGAAGTGGACCAGCTTGAGCGCAATCTCGAATTGCTGGCCAACATCGGCTCCACCGCACCGTACGTGGGTTTGGTCGGCACCGTGTTCGGCATCATGGTGACCATGCACGACATGGTCAGCAGCGGCGAGCAGGCCGGTATTGCTGCGGTGGCGCCGGGTATTTCCGAAGCCTTGTTCGCCACCGCCATCGGCCTGTTCGTGGCGATTCCGGCGGTGTGGGCTTACAACCGTTTCACCACCCGCGTGGAACGGCTGTCGGTGCGCTATGAGACCTTCGCCGACGAGTTCAGCTCGATCCTGCAGCGCCAGGCCGGCGCGGACGAATAATGCGCGCCGCTGGCAGGTGCCAGCAGACAGGCGAGTCCCTCGCAAACACCCGCACCTGCATGTGCGGGGCCTCCCTTAGGAACGTTCCGCGATGATGTCCGGTATTTCCCGCCGCAAGAAGCACAAGCTCAAATCCGAGATCAACGTCGTGCCGTACATCGACGTGATGCTGGTGCTGCTGATCATCTTCATGGTCACCGCGCCGCTGCTCACGCTGAGCACCGACGTGACCCTGCCGAGTTCGCGCGCCAAGGCGCTGGAGAGCAAGCAGGATCCGATCGTGGTGGTGGTGGCCGCCGACGGCCAGCTGGCGCTGCAGTTGCCCAAGGGCAAGCCGCAGGCAATGGACGTGGCCGGGTTGCAGGCGCAGCTGGCCGCGATCGTGGCGCAGGACAAAGAGGCTCGCGTGGTGGTGGCCGGCGACCGCGCCGCGCCGTACCAGAAGATCATGGACGCCATCGACGTCCTCAAGCAGGCCAAGGTCGAGAAGGTCGGCCTGATCTCCGACTCCGGCGGCGCTGCAGGCAGTGATGCACGCTGACGCTTTCCCCCAACAGACAGCGCGCGAGGATGGCTGGGCCCGCCCGGTCATGCTGGCTTTGGCTGTGCACATTCTGGTGGCGCTGGTGTTCATCGCCGGCTGGCTGTGGTCGCCCGAACGTTCGGTAGAGCCAGCCGCTGGCGACCCGAGCATGGAGGCCTCGCTGGATGTGTCGGCTGCCGAGGCCCGCGTTGCCCGCCAGGCATTGAACGCGACCCCGATCGCGCCACCTCCGCCGCCGGCCCCCTTGCCAGAGCCTGCGCCGGAAGACAGCGTGCCGCCGCCGCAGCCGATTCCCGAGCTACGCCCGCAGGATGCGCCGACGCAGCAGCAGGCGCAGGCGCAAGAGCGCGTCGCCCAGCCCGACAAGGTCGATCAGGACAAGGTCGATGCATTGGCCATTTCCGAGGAAAAGGCCAAGCAGGAGCAGGAAGCCAAGCGCCGCCAGGAGCAGATCGACCTCACCGAACGCAAGCGCCAGGAAGAAGCTGAGCAGAAGCTGCGCCTGGCCAAGCAACAAGAAGAGGAAGACGCCAAGAAGAAGCAGGCCGCCGCGCAGCAGGCCGCACAGGCCGAGCGCGAAAAGAAGATCGCCGACATCCGCCGCCAGCGCGAGCAGGCCGACAAGGAAGCCAAGCTGGCGGAGCAGAAGCTGCGCCAGGTGGCTGCGGCACGTGCGCAGCAGGCGTCTTCGGCCGCTGCCGCAACTGCCCAGCCCACGGCAGGGCAGGGCGGCACCAACACCGACCTGTCGGCCAAGTACGCCGCGGCGATCCAGCAGAAGGTGCTGGCGCAGTGGGTGCGTCCGCCGTCAGTCCCGCCGGGCCAGAAGTGCACCATCAACATCCGCCAACTCCCCGGCGGCCAGGTGATGGAGGCCAAGGTCGCGCCGGGCTGCCCGTACGACGAGGCAGGCCAGCGGTCGATCGAGGCCGCCGTGCTGAGCGCCCAACCATTGCCGTACCGCGGGTTCGAATCGGTGTTTCAGCGCAATCTGACCTTTGTGTTCACCGCGCAGGATCAGTAAGCGGGAGGTGTGTGCCGCGCGCCTGGCTCTGTGGCGCTGTACGCGCGAATCCCGCGCCGGGAGTTGCGCAGCACGCAGGCGCATGTGCCCGGACGCGGTGGCCGCAGCCAGGTCCCGCGCCGGGCAGCATCAGCGCCTGCAACGGTTTTGCGCAGTCCCGGCACCACTCGCTTCATTTTCACGTTGTCTCGTTCATGATTGCGAGTATGTTCACTCGCTGATTGGTATCCCTTGCCCACTTTTCCTGCCCGATCCGAGCCGTCCATGAAGAAACCGCTGCGTTGGTTAGCTGCCTTGACCGCCCTGTTGCTGCCGCTGAGCGCGTTCGCGCAACAGCAAGGGCTCACTATTGATATTGTCGGCGGCAGCGCCTCGGCCACGCCGATCACTGTCGTTCCCATGCCGTACCAGGGCTCCGGTACCGCGCCGCAGACCGACGTTTCCGCCGTGGTCAGTGCCGACCTGGACCGTTCCGGTCAGTTCCGCACCCTGCCGGCCGCGCAGATCGTTGAAAAGCCGACCCGCGGCACCGAGGTGCAGTTCCAGACCTGGCGCACGCTCAAGCAGAACTACATCGTGGTCGGCCGCGTGATGGACGCCGGTGAGGGCGCCTATCGCGTCGAATACGAGCTGTTCGACGTCGCCAAGGGCGAGCGCCTGCTGGGCCTGGCAATGACCGCACGCGCCAATGCGATGCGCGATGTCTCGCACCAGATGGCCGACGCCATCTATGAAAAAGTCACCGGCGTGCGTGGCGCGTTCTGGACCCGTATCGCTTACGTGACCGCCAGCGGCAGCGGCGGCTCGATGCGCTATGCGCTGATGGTGGCCGACTCCGATGGCTACAACCCGCAGACCATCGTGCGTTCGGCCGAGCCGTTGCTGTCGCCGAACTGGAGCCCGGACGGCAAGAAGCTGGCCTATGTGAGCTTCGAGCGTGGCAATTCCTCGATCTATCTGCAGGACATCGCCAGCGGCGCACGCGAACTGGTTTCCAGCTTCCGTGGCATCAACGGCGCGCCCTCGTTCTCGCCGGATGGCCGTCGCTTGGCGCTGGCCCTGTCGCGCAGCGGCAACCCGGAGATCTACGTGATGGACCTGGGCAGCAAGCAGCTGACCCAGCTGACCAACCACTTCGGCATCGATACCGAGCCGACCTGGGCACCGGACGGCGGCAGCATTTATTTCACCTCCGACCGTGGTGGCCGCCCGCAGATCTATCAGGTCGCAGCCAGTGGCGGCAGCGCCAACCGCGTGACCTTCCAGGGCAACTACAACGCTACCGCCAGTGTCTCGTTCGACGGCAAGAAGGTCGCCGTGGCACAGGGCAGCGGCAATACCTATCGCATCGCCATGATGGATCGCAGCCTGGGTTCGCCCAGCTGGAGCACGTTGTCGCCGGGTTCGCTGGACGAATCCCCGAGCTTCGCGCCGAATGCCAGCATGGTGCTGTACGCCGCACGTGAGGGTGGCCGGGGCGTCCTGTACGCCGTGTCTGCCGACGCACGGGTCCGCCAGCGCCTGGTTCTGGCCGACGGTGATGTAAGAGAACCCGCATGGGGGCCTTACCGAACCGCGCATTAATGTTAATATTTCGCTGCGTTAAACCACTCATTGGCCCAGAGCCTCCATAGGTATCCCATGAACAAGTCCACCCGCGTCTTGCTTGTCTCCCTGTTGTCCGTTGCAGTGCTGGCCGGTTGCTCCAAGAAGGTGAAGGAAACTCCGCCTCCCGCAACTGACACCACCGCCGGTTCCACCGCTCCGACCGGTCCGTCCACCTCTGGCCTGTACGGCCCGGGCGACCTGGATACCGATGCTTGCCTGCGCCAGCGCGTTGTCTACTTCGATCTGGATCAGGACTCCCTGAAGCCGGAATTCCAGGCCATCATGGCGTGCCACGCCAAGTACCTGCGTGACCGTCCGTCCTCGCGCATCACCCTGCAGGGCAATGCTGACGAGCGCGGTTCGCGTGAATACAACATGGGTCTGGGCGAGCGTCGCGGCAACGCCGTGTCGTCGGCTCTGCAGGCTGCCGGTGGTTCGGCCAGCCAGCTGACCGTTGTCAGCTACGGCGAAGAGCGTCCGGTCTGCACCGAAACCAGCGAAAGCTGCTGGTCGCAGAACCGCCGCGTCGAGATCGTGTACACGGCTCAGTAAGAAGCGATGCGCTTTCGAGTGACATCCCTGTTCGTCGCGGCGGCCCTTGTGGTCGCCGCGCCGGCATACGCGCAGCGGGCCAGTCTCGCTGACCGTGTTGCCGTGCTCGAGCAGCAGCAGGCCAATAGTCAGGCCAACAACGATCTCCTCAATCAGCTGCAGCAGGCGCGTTCGGACCTGCAGGCGTTGCGGGCGACAGTGGAACAGCTGCAGCATGACAACGAGCAACTCAAGCAACAGTCCAAGGACCAGTACCTGGATCTGGACGGGCGTCTGAATCGGCTGGAAGGTGCGGGTGGTGCGGTTCCGCCACTGCCATCGGCCACCGGCAGCGTCACCCCAGCCCCGGCACCGGCCGCGCGGCCTGCAGCGGCGGCGACTTCCGAGAAGCCGCCCACTGTCCACGGCGACCCTGGCACGCTGGCCATCAGCAACGAAGAGCGCACTGCCTACAACGTGGCCTTCGATGCATTGAAGAACGGCAAGTACGACGATGCGTCGCAGCTGTTCCTCAGCTTTCTCGAGCTGTACCCCAATGGCGTCTACACCCCCAATGCACTGTATTGGCTGGGTGAAAGTTATTACGCCACCCGAAATTTCCAGCTGGCCGAGGCGCAGTTTCGCGATCTCGTGAGCCGCTACCCCACGCATGACAAGGCCGCTGGCGGCCTGCTGAAGCTCGGCCTGTCGCAGTATGGCGAAGGCAAGAACACCGAAGCGCAGCAGACCCTGCAACAGGTCGCTACGCAGTACCCAGGCTCCGACGCGGCACGCGTTGCCCAGGAGCGTCTGCAGTCCATCCGCCTCGGTCAGCAACTGCGCTGAGCCGTTTCGCGCTGGCGCCTTCGGGCGCGGCGCATACTTTGCCCATGAACGCCGCCGCCGTCCCCAGCGAGATCGTCCAGTCGCCGTTGCCGCGATTGAAGATCACCGAGATTTTCCTTTCCTTGCAAGGCGAGGCCGAAGCGGCCGGCTGGCCGACGGTGTTCGTGCGCCTGACCGGCTGCCCGTTGCGCTGCACCTACTGCGATACCGCCTACGCCTTCCATGGTGGCGAGTGGCATGACATCGACGCGATCGTGGCCGAGGTCGCCAGCCACGGCGTGCGCCACGTCTGCGTCACCGGCGGCGAACCGTTGGCACAGAAGCGCTGCCTGGCGCTGCTGCACAAACTCTGCGACGCCGGCTTCGATGTCTCGCTGGAAACCTCCGGTGCGCTGGATGTGTCCGCTGTGGATGCGCGCGTCTCGCGCGTGGTGGACATCAAGACCCCTGCCTCGGGCGAGGACCACCGCAACCGCTGGGACAACCTTCCGTTGCTGACCGCGCGCGACCAGATCAAGTTCGTCATCTGCAGTCGCGCCGACTACGAATGGTCGCGCGATGTGGTCGCCACGCAGGCGCTGGATCGGCGGTGCACGGTATGGTTTTCGCCCAGCAAGGGGCAGGTGAGCGCGCGCGAGTTGGCCGACTGGATTGTCGCCGACCGGCTGCCGGTGCGTTTCCAGATGCAGCTGCACAAGATCCTCTGGGACGACGAACCGGGCCGCTGAAACGCCGGCCGTACCGCTGCGGTGCATGTGGAGGCGCGGATTGAGTTGAGGTGAGCGCCGCGGTGTGTGGTGTGTTGCTTGCGCCGGTGCGTCAGGCGCAGAAGATGAAAAGTCTTTTGCCTTATGCGCTGCGCTACCGCCTCACCGACCGACCCTGCTAGCCTTTCCGCTTCTGTTGTCTACTGCCTGATCCGTCATGAAAAAAGCCGTTGTTCTGTTGTCCGGGGGCATGGATTCCGCCGCCGTTATCGCGCTTGCGCAAGAGCAGGGCTTCGCGGTGCATGCGTTGAGCGTGCGCTATGGGCAGCGCCATACCTCCGAGCTGGACGCGGCGGCGCGCGTCGCCGCCGCGCAGGGCGTGGTGGCGCACAAGGTGGTGGACGTTGACCTGCGCAGCATCGGTGGCTCGGCGCTGACCGCTGACATCGACGTGCCGGAGGCAGGAGGCGCGGGAATCCCGGTCACCTACGTGCCGGCGCGCAACACCATCATGTTGTCGCTTGCCCTGGGTTGGGCCGAAGTGGTCGGCGCCAACGACCTGTTCTGCGGCGTCAACGCGGTCGACTATTCCGGCTACCCGGACTGCCGGCCAGAGTTCGTGCGTGCCTTCGAGGTGCTGGCGAATCTGGCCACCAAGGCCGGCGTGGAAGGCGCGGGCCTGCGCGTGCATGCGCCGCTGCAGTTCCTCAGCAAGGCCGACATCGTGCGTGCGGGCGTTCGCCTGGGCGTGGACTTCGGCCTCACCGTCTCGTGCTACAACGCCGACGCCGACGGACGTGCCTGCGGCCATTGCGATGCCTGTCGTCTGCGCGCAGCCGGCTTTGCCGACGCCGGCGTGCCGGACCCGACGCATTACGCGATTTCGTCTTGACGCCGGTGTAGGGTAGAATGCGCACCCCGGCGCACAGTCGGGCAGTGGGCCGTTAGCTCAGTCGGTAGAGCAGAAGACTTTTAATCTTTTGGTCGATGGTTCGAATCCATCACGGCCCACCAATAAATTCAATGACTTAGATGGCGCCGATGGCGCCTTTTTTGTGCGTTTGGAAAAATTGTTGAAAAAAAAAACTGAATTTCATTGTTCCACGGCCCCACTGAGTCGCGCTGCAGCCACGAGTTCGGCAACTGCAGCGCTGTGCGGTCACTGCTTTTTCGGCGGACTCACGACGGGCACCTGGTGGTCGTAACGTTGAGTCATATGAGGCGACTTGTGCCCAGCGGCGTCTTGCTTGTCGGCGCGGTTCCCAACCGTATCGGTGATGCCGCGATGCTTGAGACCGTGCAGCGAGAAGCGCTGATCTTCCCTGATGACCTTCTCTCGAATCGCCATCTGCATCATCCGCTGCCATGCGCTGTCCAGCGCCCCTTTACTTAGGGGTGTACCTGACTGATTGACCAGAAGGCGACGTTTTTCGGGCTTCAGCTCCACGGGGCGGCCGCGCGCCGACATTGCATCTTTCCGATAGCCGACCAGCCACTGCCAAGCCTCCCTCAATTCGTCATTCCACGTGGTGATGTTGTCCCGAGAGCCTTTGCGCCGGTTGCTCCGGATCCCGACCTCGTCAGCATGTGCGTCAGTGAGTTCGGTGACCTCAACCCCACGAAGTCGCAGGTTGTAAGCCAATTGCATCACCGCATGTAAGTAGGGAGAGACGCTGCCAAGGCTGTGTGCCTTGAGCCGGCCGCGCTGGCGAGCGAAGTCTAAAATCGTGGCAAACGCATCGGACTCCGGCATTTTATGCTCGGCCAGCTCCCTCGCCTGCCGCACGCCCTTGGCAGGATTGTGGGCGCAAAGCCCGAATCGCATCCCCCAAGAGAACAACCTTCTGAGGAAACGCAGGACGTGATTTGCCTTGCTTGGACGGGGCTCAATCAATGGCTGCGACGCACTGGCGGAGCGTCCGTTTGCCAGCGTCTCAACAAGACGCTGGATCATGGGGATATTCATCCGCGCAACTTGCATCTTTCCCAGGGTGGAACCGTCCTTCAGCACGTAGCTGCACGCCGCAGCAGCGCATTGGCGATAGTCTTTCTGCGTCCCCGCCGCGAGTTCCTTGAACTCACTGGATGCGGCAATCGGCGGGGTGCCAAGAAAATGATCGCAAAGATAGGCCAGCGTCCCTTGCGCGCTACCTCCCCTAGCCGCTTCGACAATCGCATGCAGCTCGGAGAGACGTGCACTGGCAAGCGCAACCGTTCGCTTCGTGAGACGCCCTCCTTCTTTATGAGGCTCATACATGAACCAGCGGTTGCTCTCCCAATAAAGCCCTTGAGGAAGGGCTTGTTGGTCAACATGGCTAGGAATGGCTGGGTTGAACTTCCGTTTTCTACCGCGTCCCATCAGATCAGCTCCATGGCATTTTCTTGGTTGGCCGCAGGCTCGGCGATGCCAAGCGCGGCATTCACTGCGTCGATCGTTGTCCATATCCGACCCTTGCGGTCGTAGCGGTAGCGGATGCCTTCGCGGTCAGCCCAGCGGCAGACGACGGTGAGGCGTGGCGCCGGGCCGTCCGGCGAACAGATGCGCTGCAGGTCGACGAAATGCAGGATTCGCCCGGTCATAGCAGCTGCTCCTTCTGCCACTGCCGGCGGCTCTTCCATTGCTCGCGCATCTCGTCGCGCAGATCCTGCGCCGCCTGGTCGCCACGCTTGGCGGCGACCAGTTGCTGCAACAGGGCGACCGATCTGGCGTCGGTGTACCCCTGTCGCAGCCAGTAACGCGCTTCGCATTGGCGCCGGTGTACTTCTGTTTCCTCATCGCTCATTGGCCGGTGCCTCCGCGCAGGCGTAGGCCCAGCTGCACCACGTTGCTGTCGGCTGGCGCCGTCTGTCGTAGTACGCGGATGCGGTGCATCCGCTTCCATTCGGCCAGTGCCTGGTCGAAGGCGGAGTGCTTCTTGGTGCGGCCGCATCGACACTCAATGACGTGTCCGCCGCCGGCCTGCAGGCGACGGCTATCAACGATGTGTCGGCCCACATGACCGGCCCTGCAGGCGGGAAGCGGCTCAGGGTGCGAGATCTCGCGCTGTGTCATGCGGTATTTTCCTCCGCTGCCCCCGCGCCGTTCCGGATCGCTCGCTCTGCCTGCCGTAGGTGCGCAGTGGTGTCTTCATCGATCCGATCGAGCGCCTGCGCGATGGTGTAATCCATGTCCGCGAGCCAGTCGTGCCGGTTGAGCACCAGGGCAGCGGTCAACGCTTCCCCGGTAGACAGCGGACCGGGGCCGTCGTTGCGCTGTGCAGCGCGGGATACAGCAATGACGCGATCAAGGTTCATCGCAGCGCCCTCCACGCGGCGCCAACCCGCAGACGAGCCTCGGTGATCGCAACCGTTTTGACACGCATGCGCTGCGCAGTGCGTTCGGCCAGCGCCTGGTCATTGGTCAACATGACCACATCGTTCTGGCTCAGTTGCCAGTCCTCGCCCTTGCGTTGCAGTCGCTCGTCCAACTCCACCACGCGTTTAAGGCCGTAGGCCTGGCAGATCGCCTCGGCGTTGAGCGACTTGCCGCTGGCCATCGGCCCATAGACCACGATTGACTCAGCCATGGGCCACCATCCGGCGCACGGCCATGGCGCGACGGCGGCGCAGGCGCTGCGGGATCTGCCCTACGGCCAGCCCGATATGTGCGGTACGCGTCGGGCGCGAGATCCATAGGCGGTAGAGCAGCGCGCCGCCGATCGTCGGCGCAATCATGATCAGGACCAAATTAAGCATGCGCCACCTCCCGCGCGGCAGCAGCGATCGCCGCCTCGGCAGCGGCGGTCGGGCGGCGCGGCAGCATGTTGGCCAGGTCGAAAGGAAAATCCAGATCGTCCATAAATTTGGCCAGCGCATTGCTGATCCGGTGGGCCTCGCTGGTGAACAGGCGTGGGCCGCTGATCAGCTTCCATCCTTTGCCAGGGCCTCGGCGGCGCTCCCAGCGCTGGGCGGCACTGCTGTGCTGCCCCATGGTCAGAGCGGCTACCACCACGACTGCGTCGTGGGTGATGTAGAGCGTGGCGATCGCGCTGCAATCCTTGCCTACGGCTAAGTCGAAAGCGGCTTCGACGGGCGTGGTAGCCTCCTGGCCGGGTCCGGCACTGGAAATCTGCGAGCGTGTGACAGCGTGCTGTTGCATGTGGCTCTCCTCGAGCTTCGTTGATGGAAGGTCCAGGGGCGGTGTTGACGCACCGCCCGCCGGACCCGCTGGAACAGGTCAGATCAAATCGGCGCCGGTTGGCGGCTTGGTGGGTTCGCGCACGTGCCTGGCGTTGCAGGCGATGTCGAGCAACTCTTCGCGCATGAAATCGGCAACAGCGGCAATGCCGTCGTGACTGATCCCTGCGCGTGTGGCGATGTCGTGATTGAGGGTGGCGAGCAAGCTGGCTGCTTGCTGCACGCGCCACAGGCGGTCGTGTTCTTCTTCGCTGATCGTATAGTCGGCGTCTTCTGGATAAGCGGTTGCACGCACGCTGTTCATCGTGCGGCTCCATTCGCGCGCGCCTGTTTCTGCAGCCAGGTGAGCACGTCGACGGCAAGATCCACACGCATGCAGACATGCAGCCGGCCTAGCACGACGCTATGCGCATCGCCCCCCAACAACACGTCATCAAAGCCCGTTGCTTCGCAAGCGATCAGCACAGGCGCCACATCGTGTTGCGCGTCGGAATGCAGCATTGCCAGCACATAGCCTTGCATCATCTCGAAGCTGAGGATGACGCCTGGGCAGACGCGAAATTGCTTGTTGGCACTCATCGCTGCGCCTCCGCAAACGCGGTATCAACGGCAGCAATCGCGGCTTCAACGTCGGCAAGCGTGAGGGCTTGGATAGCCTTGCCAGTGCCTTCGAGGCGAGCCATCAGGCTCAGCCACGCGGCATGGTTCCATTCAAGGGTGTTGGCGATCAGGCCGAAATAGTGTGCGACCTGGCGCGCCGCAGACGCGGGCGCTTCTTGGGTGTCGTAGGACATTTTGGATTCCGTTTGTGGTCTGGAATCCGCCCACTTGCTGCCAAGCAAGGTGGCGGACGGTGCGGGTTGGCAGACCGGACAAACGGAACCGGCAGGGCCGAAGCCCTCCACGCACCGCCCGCCATAGAACTGGCAGGCATGCGCCCAACTCGACGTCGGGCAATAAAAAAGCGCCAGACATCGGTCGATGGGCGCTATTGCGCCGCTTGTATTCAGGCTGCCAAGCCCGGTCACCGATTGTGCGGCGACGTAGGAATACTCGCTCCGATCCTTGGGGCGTGTCAACGGGAAAATGCGGAAATCTGCGGTACTCACTTCGAGAACACCCAGCACTTCACGGTTGTGCCGGCGCCGAAGCCGTTGGTGAGCACTGCGCTGTTGACGGCGGTGTTGGCCGACACCAGCTTGTGCCGGCGCGAATCCGCCAACAGGCCGCGCAGCACCTTGAGATCGGGCACAACCTGACTGAACTGCGCCGCCTTGGCTGCGAACTGATTGAGGTTGATCGCGATGCGGCTGGCATCGCGGCTATGGTTCACCACAGGCTTGCCGTTGCCGGTGGCCTCCAAGTACTCGTAGACCTCCCAGAACTCGTTTACTTGCGCGTGGTCGGCGCTGATCGCCTTCTGCCGCTCGAACGCCATCTCCAGCAACGCATCGCGCGTGGCCTTGATCATCTCTTCGGGAATGGTGATCACCATGCGCAGGCAATCCAGCAGCGCCAGCATCTGTGCGTGGTTCTTGATGACACGCTCCAGGCGCAGATCCGGCTTCTCGCGCAGGCGCGCCTCGTAAAACTTCACCCGCTCGGCAAACTTCTCCAGGATGGCACCTTCGCAACGCACCGCCTTGATCAGGAAATGGCTTAGTTCTTCGACCTGCAGCGCGTTGAGGTTATCGGCCGCGATGCGGCTTTCAGTGGTGACCTGTGGGCGCTTGAAGTGCAGCTTTACGATGCGGGTGAGGATCGCTTCTGACGCATCGACCGCTGCGTTCTGACTAATCACGATCGTGCCGCGAAATGGCGGCTCGTAGGTGTCGTTGCCGCCATTTCGCACGCCGCGTGTCGCCAGGGTGCCGCCACCGAAGAAGTCCTTCAGTTCGTCCCACTCAAACGTCTTTGCGTGTGCCTTGTCTGGCTCGCTGCGGTCCGCTTCCAGCAGCACTACCGGCATACCGGAGATCTGTCCCATGGCGCGTGCGCGGCCGGCCTTGGACGACTTTGCTGGGTCGAAGCCCTCGTAGTCGGAACGGCCCAGCAGCTTCCACAGGAAGGTCAGCAACGTGGTCTTGCCGGCGCCAGCTTCACCAGTAGCTTCGAGGAACGGGAAGCTCTTGTGCCCGGCGCGGATCTGCTCGGCGAACAGTGAGCCGAACCAGAACGTCATAGCGACCATGCCGTGCGTGCCAAAGCACTGCCACAGCCACGGCAGCCAATCCATGCGGAACGCCTCTGGATCGCGCTGGATCTCTAAGCGGATCGACTTCTGCGTGCTCTTCAGTCGTAGCTTCTTGAAGCTGAAGTAATCCTCTTCGTTGGCGGTGACTACCTCACCATCGCGCACCGCGATGTCGCCAAGCAGATAGGCACGGTGTTCCTTGGAGTAGCCAACAAAGTCGATGGCCTCCACGGTCTTGATTGCCTCGGTCTGCTCTTCAATCAGGCGATCGAGCTGGTGCCCGCTACCGGTGAACATCGCACCGGCGGCCAGGCTGATCAGGCGCTTCTTGAACTCACTGGCGCTGGAGATATGGCCGCCTGTAAAGGTGCCTTTGACACTGTTCGCGTCGTGAGGGAAGTCGATGCGGAAGTAGTACCAGCTTTCGTCGGTGACCTCCTGGCGCTGGAAATACAGCGCTTCCGGATAGCAGTTGGCGATCTTGTTCACCGAGCACGCGGCACGGCGGATCTTCGCCAGCTTGTCCGGATCGATCTCGCTGTCTTCTTCCGGCTCCACGTCGCGCAGCAGCTTCTCGAATCGCACCGTGTCGAACTCGAACCAGTACAAGCGCGAGCGATACTCCAGCCAGAAGTCGGAAGCCTGGTTGTGGTCGTACATGAGCAAGCCCTTCTCGATCGCCGAGCGGGCCATGAGCAAATCGCCCTGATAGCGCGCTTCGGTCAGCGCCGCGTCCCATTGCTTCTGGCTGTCGCCGCCTGCCTGTGCACGTAGGTGCAGATCGTTCCAGTCGATCTTTTTGCCGGTGACCGGCTGCGCGATCAGCGCCGCACGGCTATTGAAGCCCAGTGCATCGGCGCGGCGGGCATGCTTGTGGGTGTAGTCGCGCGCGCCAGGCTCGTTGTCCAGGCCCCACACCAGCGTCGGCAGATTGCCGGCGCGTAGCTTCGCCAGCTGCCGCAGGGACTCATCAGGAAAGGCATTGCACGACATGGCGGACACGGCGCAGACGCCGTGCTGCAGCAGCGCGATCGCATCGAAGATGCCCTCGACAATCCACACCTCGGTCGCCGTGCGCATCAATTCTGCAGCCGCCGGCGCGCACCACCATGCTCCCGCGTAGCTCTTGCCTGGCGCGAAGCGCGCCTTCTGCTTGCCGAACCTGTGCGGCCGATCGATCAGGCGTTCCCACCAGCCGCCCTTGTCGAGCGCGAAGCGCACCGTAGCGGTGCCCTCCTTGACCTTGATGTCGTAGTAGCTTTCCTGCGTGTACAGACCACGCAGCGGCGCCAGCGCGAAGCCGCGCGAGGATTCCAGATAGGCGTCTGCCGATGCGGTTGGCGAGGCCTGGGTCATCGGAAAGCGCTTGGACCAATCGTCGAACAGGTCGTCGTACAGATCCTTGACGTGCAATTCGTGGCCGCACTTGGCTTCGCGGCCGCATTTGATGACCCACGGCTTCGGCTCGAAGGTGTAGAGCTCCTTCTTGCTGCAGGCTGGGCACACGCCGCCGCGCATGTAGCTGGTACCGCTGCGATGCTTGAGGCCATAGTCGCGCTCAAGTCGCTGCAGCACCAGTTGCCGTAGATCCTCCTGCATGGATCAGCCGCCCTTGCGCACAGTGGAGCGCAGCGCCAGCGCAGCCAGGCTCTTGCCGATCGGGCGCGGTGTGGTGATCACCTCGTAAGCACCGCCGCTCGCCAGGTGCGCTTCCACCTGCAGGCGCAGCACATCGGCCTGTTCCCGCTTCTTGTGCGGTGCCACGTACTGCTGGCTGGCTTGCGAAGGCGCGTCAACAAAGCGCGGCGCCTGGGCGGTAGCCCATCCGTTGCTCTGGCTCATGCGCTGATCTCCCGCGCAACGCTGCCGTAGTCCAGCAGTTCCATTGCCGCATCGGTCGCCAGCGCATGCATGGAGTGTGTGCGGCTGCTCATGAGCAGACCGCGCAGCATCAACTGCGCCACGGTGGCTGTGTCGTAGGTGCGTCCAACTTCGCGCTCGTGGTGGTAACGCGGTGCGTATTCGGCACCGGTTTTGGTCAGACCACCGCAGCGAACGGCGGATTGCAGGCACAACTGTTGAGCGGACGTAAGGTCCGCAAGCTCGATCTTGCCCATCATGGATGCCCCCTGAGGCTGAAAACTACGGTGCTGCGGCGTCTAGAAGATCCATCTGCGCGGCATTGGCAACCTCGCGGTACGCTTTGAGTGCCATCGCGCGGAGGTAGCCTGGTGTCGGCGGCAAATCGCTGTGCGCGTGTGGCATGCCACTGGGGCTGCACAGGCCCGTCAGTTCGGTGTGACCGGTGTAGCTGGCACCGCACACCGGGTTGTCGCAGACGTACACGTCGTTGCGAAGAAATCGGTGTGTGAGATAGCTACTGCGCTTGTGCAGTGAGGACCCACAGCCTTCACAAATGAAGACCGCTTTGCGTCGTGGAAGGACGGCTGACATGCCCGCCTAGTTCCGCGAGGATTTCGGGGATTGTGTGGCAGAATCCGGGTTCGGTTTCAGGCCCAGCAGCACTGCTGCGCGGTGTGTGTCTCCGAAATTCCCAACTGTTCTGCCAAGTAGCAAATCGCCCACAACATCGCGGCTCAAGCCATGTTTGCGAGCGAATGAAGCAATGGTGATGCCATTGGCACGAAGCCAGGTTCGAGCTTCATCTGTGGTGCGTGTGGGAGGTGTGGCAGTGGTCTTGCGGCGTGCAGGCATATCGGTGCTTCACGTTGGTGTACGGCAAGAATAGGGAACTTAAGTGCACCTTTCAAGGAGATTTTTGTGTCGGTTGGTTTGAGGTTGAAGCAAGAGCGCAAACGCATTGGTCTGACACAGACCGAGTTGGCGGAACGCTGCGGGTTGACGAAGCGTGCTCAGGTCAACTTTGAAAAAGAAGAGGGCGAACAGTTGCCCGGTGGTGCATACCTGCTCGCGGCTACTACGCTGGGGATCGATGTGCTCTATGTGCTCACCGGCGAGCGCAATGGCATCAGCGCGGATGAGGCACAGGTGCTGTCGGCCTATCGTGTTGCATCGCCAGAGATCAAGTTGGCCGTCAGCGCGGCGCTAGGTGCGGCGGTGAAAGCATCAGGCCGGCACAAGTTCGTGATGCATGCCAACGAAGTTGGGCAAGCGCTAAGCGGCGATATCAGTCAGCCCGGACTGACCATCAACCTGGGCGGAAAGAAAGCCAAAAAAAAGAGCAGCTAGTGCAGCTGCTAGTGGGACAGATGGTCTTGGGAAATTGGCCGTTATCGGCTATACCTGCCTGAACTGTAGAGCTTGCTAGCTCGCAAAGAAAAAACCACCGACTTCTAACCGGTGGCTTCTTTAGGTGTCGGCGCGTGGCTCCGTGCGTTCGAATAGCCGTCATCCTGACAGTTCGAGATGGCCTGACATCCCGGCGCAATCATGGCTCATTGACTGCTAAATCTATGTAGGAAAACTCCTAAAAACAAATAAGTTAAATAAGAATTCGCGAACCTAATAGGTGGAACACTTAAGAAAACAAGTGATTCAGGATTTTTCTTTCCTCGGAAAATTAAATGTATTCTCAATTTTCTCTGCAAGATTATGCATTTCAGTTAAAAGTGGATCTCTTGCTGGTCGTAGAGCGCGGCTTTGATTTTCGAAATCAGGATCGCCTGTTACAAGCTCATCCAAATCAGTCATCAACCTTCGGCATTTAGCCCCATCAGCTATATTTATGGTTGGAAACTTGCCGGCATTGCGTCGAATTCTTCGATACCCAGCTACTAGCAATGCTGCAGATTTTTCTGTGTTATTAATGGAGTCTTGGGATGTATAGTGCTCACTCGCAGCTGCGCACCATTCATGGAGTTCCTCTGTCAAATCTTCACGCCAGCGTTTCACATCTGCGGTCTTCCGTGCAGATGCCTCTCTCATGCGAGAAAGCCTGTCGGTGATGAGGCCTGTGAGTAGAATACATATAACTGTAAACCACCAAGGGGTCGCAACCATTAGATTAACGGGATTCCGCTGATGCTTCGCTTATACGAAGCCAGACTGTTTCAACAGCCTCAGGATCATCTTGAGCCAAGATTGTTACCCTGCGCTTTGCCTCGCTTATTCCAAGAATTTTACCAATCTCACCAAAAGCCTCATCTAAGAAGCCTGAGCTATAGCCGACTGTGCCGGAAAGGTCAAAAGTAACATGATCGTAACTATCAAGCAGGGGAATAGTGACTTTATTACGAAATTCTTCTCCTGAAAACTGGCCATGATCTTTCCTTCGCCCCCCTGGGAAGCGAGAAAAAGATTTGGCTACGTTAAACATGGTGGATTTCATGGTCTGAGTCAGCATGAGATATTGTAGTGGTCGGCAACAGTTGGGGTGGCTTTAGAGACCAGACCACCAAAGTTCCTGATAGTTCCGTGGGCATCGAACGTTCGACACTTTTCTGTCCTGTGGTCCATTGTACATCGCCATTGTTCGCCAGTACACGAAGAGTTCCGTTAAAGTCAAGCCTATCTACGAATGCTTTGAGCTTTTTCAGTCCGTGACCTCGGCGTTTTGAGTCGATTCTAGAGATGCGTTTTCGCACGGCGCGTGAAATGAAGTGACCATCATGCCAGGCCCCCAACTTGCCAATCACACTGCGGCCGAGCTTGCGCCGAATTGTAGAAGCAATGCCTCTACCTTGATCTAGGAAACTGAATGAAATCGATTTGTCTGTGCTATCTGAATAGCCGACCATCCACCATTCACGAAACAAATGTGCTTCAGCTGGACATGATTCGTTAAAAACGTATGCGTGCTGAAAGACATTGTCCATACACTCTACTAACGCTATCTGGAGACGGCGCTTATCTTGAGGTGAAAAAGTGAATTCAGTTTCAAAGCATGTGAGTAGGTCGTCAGCTACCTTTGCTAAGATCTTGTTATGCCGCTCAACTCTGATGTAAGTCCGCGAGTCGTAGGTCGCTGGAAGCTTGGGAGCTTTTATTCCTAATGATTTATAGAAACCTATTTCCGTCAAAAGATGAGAGACATCATGGTTTGCGGGATAAGTGCCGGTGAGCTGCGTCCTTGGTTCGCAGTAAATTCTACATCTTTGAATTTCCGCAAGCATCAGCATCGCTACTTCGGGAGACATAGATGTTACTGAAGTATGATCAAGCACAACCTTACGATAGTTGCCATATAGAGACGCAGATTTTATGCGTGCGATTGCGGAAAGAACATCATTTCTATTTTCGTCAGACGACAAATCCATTGTGGCGGGAAGGCGCACAAATTCAGTTCCACGCACTTTCCCTTTTAGTTTAAATTTATAGTTCTTCGTTGGTATGTGCTGGCCGTATCTGCCAGAAATATAATTGCAATCCTTTCTTTTAATATTTCGGCGCTCACGGTCCTTGGAGCGAACCGTGTGTTTAAGGCCATCCTTAGGGTCTCGATGCCCGGTCTTTTTCAAGTTACCCCTCCATAGGAAATATTTTTAACAGCTTACCAACAATTCCCGCCTGCCAACTATAGGGGGAATTCTTACTTCAACCGGCCTAGTCACTGAATATCTCAAGCTCTAGGTGGCTTTGGAAGCCGACTCTACTGACGGAATGAGTGGCCCGAGAGATAATCCACCCTTGCGAATCTATCGCTGGCTTGAATCCGCCGACCGTAACACTCTGCTCCGGATACAGCTCGGCCCTTCCAATCGCCAACGTGTAGTCGAACTTTGCCGTCCCACGCTTCACGCGTTCGAACTCAGCATGCGCATGCTGGCGTGCCGTTGCCTCATCTGCATAAGACTCGCGCAGGCGCTTGGCGTTGTCGTCTGTGCCGACCAGCACCGACTGCCGCCGCGCCTTGCCCTTGTCCACCCAGTACGCGCGCACGCCGGTGTAAGCATCACGGTCGGCGACTGAGTAGCGATGCTGATCACCATCGCGCCGCGTCAGGGTGACGGTAGGCAACGGCTTGCCGGCCGCTGTAGTGCCGGCGCCGATCGGCGCAAAGACCAACGCACCTCCCTTCACCGTTGCCACCGCATCAAAGCGCTGCCCCAAGCGGGTGAGCAGATTCATGTCGCTCTCGATGGCCTGGTCGAGATGGGGCAGCTTGGTGCGCGCCAGCGCCTCGGCCACGCGTGGCGTCAGCCCATGCTCGCCAGCGAGCGTGTTGAGCACTGCACCCAACGTGGTGTTGTGCCAGCTGCGCTCGCGCCGCGTGCGCATATCGGCGGTGAGATCCGCACTGCGCGCGCGCACGGTGATGATGTCGGGCGCGCCGCTGTACTCCACCTCGTCCACGATGAAGGTGCCTTTGTCGACCAGGCCGGTGGCTTTCCAGCCCAGCGCCACGGCCAGGCGCACGCCGCGTTTGGGCAGCGCCATCTTGCCGTCGTGGTCGTGGATGCGCAGATCCAGCTGATCGGCTTCGCCGCCACGGCATTCGGTGAGGGTGAGATCGAGCAGGCGCGGTGCGATGCGCTCGGTGAGGTCGGTGCCATCGAGCACCACGCGCCATTGCGGAATCGGGTAGCTCATGGGGCGGTCGCCTCGGGCGCAATGTCGTCGGTGCGGCGCAGGCTCAGTTGGAACTCGACCCGGCGTGGCGTGCCATCGGGGAAGAACAGCGAGGCCGTCTCGTTGACAGCCAGCAGCACATACGGCCCATAGACCCAGCCCGTGCCATCGACCAGCGGTAGCGGCTCGCCGGCTGCTGCGAGTCTGCGCAGCGTGGTCAGCGATCCACGCGAGCCGGTCAGGTCCGGCGCGATCAGACCTGACAGCTCGATGGTCTCATCGCCTGGACCCAGGAACTGGCTGGCCGCTCGCGCACCAACGCGATCGCTCGTGGCGTGGCGCCAACTCATCTGCCGCTGCAGCTGCAGATATGCGGCGCTATCGAGGGCAAACACAAACGTGCCGTAGGACATCATCATCGGGGTGGATCCTCAGTCGTCGCGCAGGCTGGAGCGGCGAGTGGCCGCCGTGCGCCGTTCGCGCTCTTCGATCTGGCGGGCGACTTCGCGCGCCAGTGCGTTCGCATCCATTCCGGGTGCGGCATGGACATGGATGACGTAGCTGTTGCTGCCTGCAGGCGCGCTGGCGGCCCGCGTAGGTGCCGACAGCGGCGCCCGGCTGTCGATCGCCGCCACAGGCGCTGTGGCCGTCGCCAGGGCCAGGCCGGCGCCCACCGCACGCATCCGGTTGCCAAGCGCCATGACGGCCTGCACAGGCGCGCCCTGGCCGCGCTGCAGGCCCACGGTGAGGCCTTGCATGGTGAAGTCGCCCAACTGGGCGAACACGCGCGAGGGGCTGTGGATGCCCAGCACGCCCTTGAAGCGATCGACCACGCCGGTGCCGACGCTGGCGATCGCATTGCTGGCGGCGCCGAGCTTGGAGCGGATGCCTTGAACAAGGCCGCTGATCATATCCGCGCCGGCCTGCAGCATCCGGGCCGGCCAGTTGGCCAACTGCAGGTTGATACCGGCCCACAGCTGTAGAAGCCCTTGGCGGATGCGATCGCCGTTGCCGGTGAACACGCCGACGATCAGCGACCACGTGCCCTGGACGGTTTGCCACACGCCGCCGAGGATCTGCTTGATGACCGGCAGCACGAACACGAACGCCTGCACGAGCCAACCGATCGCCTTGACCGCCAGTTGCAGCTGGGTGACCAGCACCGCGCCCAGGATCTGCCCGAAGCCGCGGCCGGCCTGGGTTGCACCGTGCAACTGCGCGGTGGTGGCCTCGAACGGTGTCAGCAGCTGCTTCACCCACGCCCAGGCCTGGCCCATCGCGGCGGCCACCGTGTCCCACACCGGGCCCAGCGGCGCGAGCGCGGTCTGCAGCTCGGCCAGCACCGGCGCGGCCACATCGACGATGCCTTGCCACACGCCGATGGCGAAGGCCTTGATCGGCCCCCAGTACTTCCACACCAGCAGCGCCACCGCCGCAACGGCTGCACCGATCGCCAGCACCGGCAAGCTGACGCCGCCGAGCACTGGCAGCAGCAGGCGCGCGCCGTTGGCGAGCATGGGCAGCACGCGGCCGCCGAACGACAGCGCCTGGCGAATCAGCACGCCGAACCCGCCGCCGCCCGACAGCAGCGCCACGGCGCCGTGGATCTGCGAGAACGCCATCGCGGCGACGCCGCCGGCCACCAACAGCCCGCCCAGGATCGTGACCAGCGCAGCGGCGCCGATCGCCACCTTTGCGATCGCGCCGACCAGGGCTGGATTGGCGCGGATCCACGTTGTGACCTGGCCGACCACGGCTGCGGTGCGCTCGGTCAATTCCTTGAACTGCGGCAGCAGGGTCTGGCCGATCGACTGGGACACCACCACGGCGGTGTTCTTCAGCAGCTGCAGCGAGTTGGCCGAGGTGGCCACCCGCGATGCGTACTCGGCCGACATCGAGCCGCCGTAGCGCTGCGCGTCGGCGACCTTGGCGAAGTTGCCCTGCAGGAGCTCCAGATTGGTCAGCAGCGGTGCGATCGCACCGATCGACTCGCGGCCGAACAGCTGCGTCATGGTCGCTGCCTGCTCTGCTTTGGGCAGTGCGCGCAGCTTCTGCAGCACGGACATGATTGCCCCGCCGGCGTCCTTCTGCATCACCTGGGCCATGGTGGTGGCCTTGATGCCCAGCTTGTCGAAGGCCTCGCGCTGGCTCTTGGTGGCCGACTCGCCCGAGGCCAGGGTGAGCAGCATGTTCTTGATGCCGGTGGCCGAAACCTCCGACTCGATACCCATACCGGCGACGGTGGCGCCCAGGGCCGCCAGCGGGCCGCTCTGCAGGCCGGCGACTTCGCCCAGGGCACCGATGCGGTTCACCACCGCGCTGATCTTGTTGACGCTCGCCGGGCCGGTGTTGCCGAGGTAGTTGATCTTGTCGGCCAGCACGACCACCTCGGCCTGGCCCATGCGAAACGCCGTGCGCCAGGTCGCCATCGTCTGGCCGGCTTCCTCTGCGCTGCTGTCGAATGCCACGCCCATCTTCGCCGCATCCTCAGCGAAGCGGACCAGCTCCTGGCGCGGGATGGACGCTTGGCCGGCGGCCGCCACGATCTTGGCGATATCGGCCGGCAGCATCGGTAGGCGCATGGACAGGTTCTCCACATCGCGGCCCATCTGGGCGAACTGCTGCGGTGTGCTGAAGTCCACGACCTTGCGCACGTCCGCCATGGCGGACTCGAATTCCATCGCATCGCTGATCGGCAGTGCGGAGGCGCGCAAGGCGCGCTGGCCGGCGAACGCCATACCCGCGCCGTAGGCGCTCGCTTGCAGGCCGGCGCCCTGGATGCGGGCGCTGCGGCGCTGTGCGGCGTCGATCGCCACCAGGCGTTGCTGCTGGGCGCGCAGGGCGGTGTTGGTGCTCTCGATCTCGCTGCGCAGCCGGCGCTCGTGGGTGACGAGCTCGCGGGTGCTGATCCCGGCCGTCTCCAGCCGGCCGCGCAGCCGCTGCAGGCCGGCTTCCTGTGCACCATGGGCGGCCTTGAGCTCCCGGGCAGTGCGCACGGCGCGCTCGAACTCGGCATTCATTGCTGCTGTGGGCGTGCCGGCCGCCTTCATCTGTTGGGCAAGCGTGCGCACCGACTGCCTCTGCGCATCGAGCGCGGCCTTGGCGCGCTGCGCCATAGCCACCTGCTCGCGGTAGGCGCCGATGTCGCGGTGTTGGCTGTTGAGCTGGCGCAGCGCATCACGCTGGTTGCGTAGCGCCGTGGCAACGCCACGGCTGCCATTGAGCACGCGGCGGAACGGACCGGTGGCGCGATCGACTGCGGCCAGGATGACCTGCAGGCGCAGATTGTCAGAGGCCGCCATTTAGGCGGCCTCGGGATTCGGGTGGGGCATCATTCGGCTCCGCTTCGCAGGCGGGCACGCTCGCGCCACGCCGTGAGTTCGTGCAGCGACCAGCCGTCCATTTCAGACGGCGGCCAATGGAAGATGGCCGCGATGTCGGCCATCGCATCCTCTACGCAGTCGGGAAGTCCGCTTCCCTCTGTGCCTTGGGCAAGAAAAAAACCTGCACCTCCTGGCCGACCGCCAGCAGGTCGGCCGGATCCATTGCATTGACGTCGGCGGTGGTCAGCGTGGGCGAGGAAATGCGCGGCAGCAGTGTTGCCAGGGCGGTGACATCCAGCTGCAGCACGTCGGTCAGCTTAAGGCCGCGCAGTTCGCCGGCACCGGGCTTGCGCACCTTGAGGTCGGTGATGGTCTGCTCGCCGCGCGTGATGGGCTGGTCGAGGGGAATAGCTGGGGAAAAGGTCGGGGTCATCGGTAGGTCTCAGGTCTGAGGCCTGGCGGCGCCAGGCCGGAAGGGTCAGGCGCCGATGGCACGGCGATGCGGGGCGAGCAGGTCCACGCCGTTGACGATCTCGATCATGTTCATCAGATCGATCTCGATCACGGTGGAGCCATTGATCATCAGCTTGTAATAGCTGGCGGAGGTCTTGACGGAGAACTCAGTGTCGTCGCCGGACTTACCAGTACCGGGATCAATCTCTTTGTGACGGCCGCGGACCACAAATTCGACGGCATCCACCGCGCCGCTGTCGTCGCGCTGGTAGGAGCCGGCAAAGCGCAGCTGCACGGCATTGTGCGTGGTGGCGCCGTACTGATTCAGCACGCTGCGCATCATGCCGCCGCACTTCCATTCGAGCTCGATCTTCTCCTGGCCGAAGTCGATATCGACCGGGCCATTCATGCCGCCGCCGCGATATTCCTCCATCTTGCGGGACAGCGTGGGCAGCTTCACTTCGACCACCTGGCCGAGATAGCTCTCACCGTTATTGAACAGGTTGAGCGCTTTGAGTTTCTTGGGCAAAGCCATGCGTTTCTCCGGGAATCAAAGGCGGGTGCGTTACGCGTTGACGCGTTCGGCGAAGTCGGCCAGGTAGCTGGTGGTGATCTTCTGGTACAGCTGCAGGTTCTCCAGCGGCGGCACCGGCGTGTAGTCGTAGTCAATGCGCAGCGCGCCATCGGCAAGCGTGGTGGCGCTATTGACCGTGCCGTCGAACCAGGCGGTGGCGTCGATCAGATAGCCGGATGCCTTCAGGTCGCGGAACTTGGCGTTGATGTCTTCGACGATGTCTTTGACCAGCGAGGGATGCATCGGCTTGTCGACGTAGAACGCCACGCCCTCGGCGATGGTGTCGGCCAGGACCTGCGCGGTGCGCGTGGCCGTCTCGAAGGCGAACATGTTGTCTTCGGCGCACGTGCGCGAGCCCCAGAAGCGCTGGCCGTTGAAGGTGATCAGCGTGGTGATGTCGCCCTCGTTGAGCACGCCGGCATCGGTGGCCGGATCCTGCAGATCCCAATGCACATCCTTGGAGATGCCGGTGACGCCGGCCACGGGCACGTTGGACAGACTCTTGTGCCAGCCCTGTTCGGTGTCGATCTTGGCGCGCAGACCGAGCGCACGCGCGGTGGCGTACGCGGCGGTCGTGGTGCTGGTGGTGGTATCGAAGGCCAAGAAGTCCGGCCAGATCAGCATCAGCTCGCGGTCGCTGAACTGGCCGCGGTAGGTGACTGCCTCCGCGACGGTCTCGGCGACCGGTCGCACATAGGCCATGGCGCGCAGCTTCTTGGCGATGGTCGCAAGCGCCTTGGCCACCGGCAGCGTGTCCAGGCCAGGGGCGCCCAAGATGCGCGGCCGCACGCCCAGCTGTGCCTGCGCGGCGAGCAAGGCATATAGGCCGGTGTAACCGCTGGACTTGGCCTCGCCGATGACGTTGGACGAGGTCTTGTCCGCGTCTTCGTCTTCGGCCACACGCACGACCACGGTCACGGGATTGGTCTGATCGGCGATGCCCTGCAGGGTGTCGCGCAAGGTGCCTTTGGTGCCGGCACTGGCGATGGCACCCAGCACGTCGGTGAGCATCACAGCCTTGTTGAGCGGGAAGACCTTTTCATCCGCATCGGACGCCGTAGCGACCAGGCCGACAATGGCAGTGGAGACGGTGCGGATGACGCGCGCACCTGCGCTGACTTCGATGACGCGAACGCCGTGGTGGTAGGCAGTGGACATAGGTTCCTCGATCAGGACGAGCGGAAGCGGAGCGGGATGGTCAGGCGCGAGCGCGCATTGGCGGGCGCAACGTCAGTGCGCTGGCCTTCGATGGTCAGTACGAAGCTGCCGGGTGCATCACCGACGACCAGGCCGACGCGCGTCAGCCGCAGGCGCGGCTCCCAGCGCATCAGCGCGGTAGCGGTGGCGCCGTAGAGCAGCGTGCGGGTGGCGCCGTTGAACGGCTGGTCAATCAGCTCGGGGAGCAGCGAGCCGAAGTCGCGGCGGTGCACGCGCGCTCCGACCGGCGTGGTGAGGATGCAGGCGATCGACTGGGCCAGGTGCTGCTCGCCCTCGATCACGCGCCCGGTGGTGGCGTCGACACCGATCACTGCGGGCCCCCGCTGAGCGCGGTACCGGCGGTCACGCCGGTGGTCTTGTGATGCTTGAGGCTGATCCCGCCGCCCACCACGTCGGTGTCGACGGTCGCGGTGCCGGTAATGCCGACCTCGCCATTGATCTGGGTGGCGCCGTTGACCGTCAGCGGGCCGTTGAGCGTGATGCCGCCATCGGCAGTAATGGACGCGGTGCCGCCGCTTGGTAGCGTGGCCTGCAGCGCATGCGCCTCGGTGTCGTAATGAATCTGCGCGCCATCGGCAAAGCGCAGCACGTGGAGCGTGTCTGACGCGGCAGGCGCGGCGAATTGGTCGGAGTACAGGCCGCGTAGCACCAGACCATCGGCCAGGTCGCCTGCAGGCGATAGCACCACGACTTGCTCGCCGATTGCAGGCGCTGACCAGATGATGGTGGTGCCGGCCAGCGTGACCACCCAAGGCAGGTAGTCGGTCAGCATCTCGCCGACCTGCACGCGACAACGTGCGTTGACCAGGTTCACCTCGGCGACGGTGCCGAGGCGAATGGCGTTACTCAGTGCGGAGGATGCGTTGCCCATGCAGTCATGGTCGTCGCGCGCGTGCAGGATGACACCGCAGTTGTGCTGTAGCTGCGTGATCTACGCAGCGCAGCGGTGCTACAAATTGGTAGGCGGCTCAGGTGTAATGACTTCGCGCTGGGTGAACTGCGCGTCGAAGTAATACAGCCCGTCGCGGCGATTGAAGTACATGCCCGGCTCGCAAACGGTTTTGTCTTGGACTGCGCGAAACTCGAAGCCGTCAATGGTGAAGCTGCTATCGGAAACGATGACGTTGACCACCACGTCGTTGCCGGTCTGGATCATTGCATAACGACCAATCGTCATCTCAGCACCACTCAATGAAAACGAAGCCAGGGCACCCGACGGCCCCATCCTTGCCGAACGTGCTTACTCCAGCACCGTTGGACACACCGCCGCCACCACCGCCGCCAGCGCCAAACCCATAGCCCTTGCGGCTAGCCGATGTGGTGTCGCCCGCACTGCGACCGCCGGGCCCGCCACCGCCAAACGCGCACGAGCCTCCGGTGCCGGCAGGGCCGTAGGGCGAAACCGCAGCAATAGATGCCGAGTCACCGCCGGCCGGATAGCCATCTCCGCCGGCCGCGCCGCCAACCTGATTAGCGCCCGTCAGCCCGCCGCCGCCGCCCTGACCTCCAGCCAGGGTGATGAGATTGCCGATGACCGTCGCCCCCCCGGCACTACCGGCGGCTCCAGATGCGCCATCCGTCCGTGAGCCTGCGCCAGCTGATCCACCGGCACCGATGACGATCGGATGGCTGACGCCAGGTGTGACCGCAAAGCGCACGCGCTGAATCGACTGCCCAGCGCCTCCGCCGCCCCCGCCAGTTGCGGTGTAGACCCCCGACCCATTGGACTTCTCGGCGCGGGTTCCACCGCCACCGCCACCACCTCCGCCGGCACATGCGCTCACGTAGATCGCCGTCACCCCTGCCGGGACCGCAAAGGTGCCGGATGCCTCAAAGCGCGCACAGCCGCTGCGGCTGTCGATCGCGGCTTTCAGTGCGTCCGGTGTGACGGCACGTTGTGCATCCGTGCCTGCGATGGCCTCAACACGTGTGGCGAGTTCGACAATGCCTTCCTTCTCGGTGGTGGCAGCCGGATTGGTGAAGTTGGCATTGCCAAACGTCACCGAAGACACCGTGACCCCAGAAAACAGGATGTCGGCGGACATCAGCAGATCCGAGGCGGCGGCCTTCTCCATGATCAGCTCGGGCTGGGAATAGCTGCCCAGCAGCGTGCCGTTTTCCAAGTACAGCCCAAAGCCGCGAACCTCATAGGTTGCCCGGCTCGTGTCGCTGACAGTGACGTGGATGGTGGTGGACGACGTGGTGCCGCCCGAGATGCTGGAGAGCGTCAGGTGCTGGCCTGGGACTGTCTTCAGGTCTTCCGTTGCAGCGAATGCCGCCGCCGTAAAACCGATGCTGGTCACCTTGACGGCGTTGGTGCCGTTCTTCTCGGCGTTGATCAGCGCCGCGCGACCGGCGGTGGTGAGGATGAGTTGTAATGCCATAGCTTATCCCTGCGCCATCATCGACAGACGGCGGTAGTTGATGATGCGAACACCGGTAACCAGCGAGACATTGCCGGTGGCTTGTAGCCCCTGCACGAAGCCGAAGTGCGAGCGGACCGGCTTGGTGCGCTCAACCTCGGCGATGACCTCATCGACAAATCGAGCGCTTGCGGCTCTGCCATCAGATCCATTGAGCGTAAGGGTCAGCTCAAAGGTGTGCGGCTGGCCGCGTGGCTGCTGCTGCCACCACTCGCGGATGGTCACCGCACCCCCGAACGAGGCCACCACCATGCGCACGCTATTGGCGGTGCCCTTGCGGCGTTGGATTGCCATAGCGCTACGCAAGCGCGAACGCTTGACCGCATCGCTCCAGTCGGCCTTCCAGTCGTCAACCGAGAGCGTCCACGCCAGCCACGGCAGATGGCCGGCTGGGCACGTGTCCGGATTCCACAGATCTGGATACGGCAGCGGGATCGCTTCCAGGCGCTCGGTGACGGCCGCCAGGGCGCGTTCCATCGGCGTGGCATTGGGCGGCAGCGGAGAATTACTCATCGATGCCGGCGTGCACGATGTCGATCGCAGTGCAGTACGCAGCCTGCGTGCGGCTAATGCGGATGTCGGCTGCAGGCGAGTCCAACTCAACACGCTGCACGCCATCAGCGAACAGCTTGGCCTTGATGGCCGACTCGGGGACGTCGCGGCCGATGCGGTGCGCCTCGGCAAGATAGGCCTGCAGGCTGCGCAGCGCCTCGCGCATGACCACCGCCGAGTCGGGCCCGGCGTAGGTGTAGACGCGCCCACGAATGGCGTATGGGACGATCTGTGCGCTCTGGACAGCTACCTCGTCGGTCAACGGGCGCACGTCGGCATCGGTGAGGACAGCGGCCACTTCGTCGAGCAGTTCCTGCGGTGCGGTGCCGTCGCCGGTGCGCGATTGCACGGTGACCAGCACTTGCCCAGGCGCGGGGCTGGTAGCGCTGGCATCCATGACGTCGGCCGCCGCGCTGAGCGCGTGATAGATGTACGCGCCCTCGGGGCCGGCAACGCTGAAGCCCTCGGGCGCCAGCTGGATGCGGCGGCGGAAGTCCACGTCCGACTCATGGGTCGGTGCAATGCCGGTCTCAGGTTGCCCCGGAGCGAGCACCAGGCGCGCCACACCGAACAGCGCGCCGAGGTGATCAAGGTTGGTGCCAGTGGCGAAGGCCAGCATCGTCTGCTGCGCCTTGTCGTTGGCGCGCTGGCGAATCAGCAGCTCGCGGGCCGCGAACAGTTGCACGAGCTTGTAGACCGGTTCCGCTTCGGTGAGTGCAGAGAACTCCGGCATCAGTCGGCGGAATTGAGCCAGCGCTTCGGCGAATATCGTTTCGAAGTCCAGAGCCTCGATCAAATCTGGCGCTTGGAGCTTAGATAGGTCAACTGCCGTAAAAGAAGCCATGGCCGCTTGCTGCAAGGAACATGCATCAAGCATCAATGTGACCGCATGCCGCTTCCAGTGACTCAGCTAGTCTTAGCTGGTTTTACAAGGTGAATTGGTGCGTCGGAAATCGTTGTATCCTTTTTCCCTTCATAAATTCGAAAGATAAAATGGTCGCTTACTGGATTTTTTCGTCGCCAGACTCATTCCGTAATTTCTCAAACAAAGCTTCTCGTTCTTTTGCGCAGTAGTCACTCATAGGTTCAGGTTGGCTGGATTCGGATCCGTTTGGATGTCGAGCTATCCGAACTGGAACGGGAAGAACCTGCAAAAATATAGCCCCGGCAATCACATCCATAACGGGGCCGTTACGCCGCAATTGTATAGAGCCAAGATCCAATCTTTTCCCGCCAATATGATCGAATACTTTAATTTCCGCTCTGCTGCCAAGCGCAGAAACACTCCCTTCTAATAAATTAAAATTAAATAAAGGCATGGCTCGGCAAATGGATTTACTAGCTACAGTGCCACTTAAATTTCCTTCTGATGAAGATAGTGTAATTATAAGGTCAGTATCAGACAGGAGCATTTCTTCAAAATCAACATACCCTTCAGGTGTGGCAGACCATGTTCCAGTCCATTCCTCATCCTCGTGAAGCCAGCTACTGAAAGCATGCCATGTTTTATTTACTTCATCTGGAAGTATTCGCGAGTTCTGAAGCGCAGTTGGTCCACTTAGGAGGATCCAGCCGAGGAAAATAAAAACCGGGGCAAGCAATGACAAGAAAGTTATTTTTTGTCTATACCAAGGCACCGCATTATGCGCGCCTTGTTTAGGTTGCGGGGTCTCTTCTTTGCTTGGCATTTTAATTCAATTTCATTAAGTTATTGAAAATGAATTAATCTGGCTCGGCGGGTGTATCGCAAAAATGGCATTCCTCACCATACGAAGAGTCGTAATCGCCAGTGATTTGAACGATTTCTTGATCCTCGGCGCGCTTGCTATCTTTTTCGATACAATCTGTGCAAGCCGTGACTTCCGGATATTGCTCGGAGGCGCTATCTGAACTTAGATCCCCGTAGATCATCGCCGTCTTGAATTCGAGACTCATTTCTATTCCTTTGCGTGAGTGGTGAAGTATGCACCCCGATCATAGACGATAATCACCAAGAGCTGAAATTATTAGATTTCCAATTTCTTTACTGTCGTGCTTGCTTATTCCAATCAATCCACGTTTGGCATAGCGCGCTTTGGGTCCGCCCGCCCGGATACGTTCCGTTAGCCCCTCTTGATGCACACGGGCAATGCGGGACACGCGCCCCACGAATCCTACGCTCACAGCGTTGGGAGTTGCGCTGACCTTGAAGAACTTGGCTTGCCGCAGCTTGGCAAACATCTTCGCGCGTTTGACGCGCCCGGATTTCTGTCGCAGCTGCTGCTTGCGCGGTGCGTATGGCGTGCCATCAGGCGCTTGCTGCTTGCCGATACGTTGGCTCTGCGAGCGCCGCAGTTCCGTTCCGATCTTGCGTGCCAGCGTGCGGCGTTCACCGGGCTGCAGGCGCGCAAGCAGCGGTGCGGCCCAGTTCTCCAGTGCGGTCAGCTCATCCATGTCGTATCGATCACTGGCTCGGGCGCATGCGTGATGTCGTAGCCGACGCCATCCTTCGCAGTCACGACAACGCGCTCGGTCAGCGGCAACTTGATCGACAGATCCACGGCATCGTTGGCGAGGATGTCAGCCTCGAAGGCGATGTCGCCACGGCGCGCGGGATTGGACAGCAGCTCGGACTGATTGACCTGCACCCATTCCAGCAGCGGCAGCATCACGCTGTCCGGGTGGCCGGCGTAGTCGGTCAAGATCAGATTGAGCGTGTACTGGTACTCGAACGACAGTCCCGGCTGGAAAGTGCTGACCAGGCTACCGGCGTCGATAAACACCAGCAGCCGGTCGGCATCGCGTGCCAGATCCGGCAAGGCCGCGACCAGATGCGCGCGCAGGCTGGCGGGCTTGATCATGGCGCCGGCTCCGGTACCTGCAGGTCGATCCAGTCCTGCAGCGCGCTCAGCTGCGCGGCGGTTGCATGGCAGCTGGTGTAGTTGTCTGCGACGGTGCCAGCGATGGCAGAGAGCGTAATGCCGGCGGTCGGCGCATCAGGATCTCCGGTGGGCGGCCCGGCAGGGTTGCCCGTGGCGGCGGCGTCATGCAGCCGCACAAAACCAGCAGGGATAGCGCAAGCAGCATCGGCTTTCTGGGTGACATAGATCGGGATCTCACGGGTGATAGTGGCGCCGGCTTCGCGCACGATCTGCACGCGGTCGACGTACTGCGTCACGACGGTGGTGGAGCCTTTGGCGCTGTCGCGTTGAGCTTCGGCCAGGCGCTTGGCCTGCAGCGCCGCATCGCGGTCTTTCTGCGCGGCGCTGACGCGCTGCTCCTGCCACACGCAGCTACCGACGAGCGCTGCAATCAGCGCCAGCAGGATGATCAGGCGCGTGACCATCAGCTCACGCCCAGGATCTGCAGGGCGCGCTGCGTGCGCGTGACGCGATCGCTGTGGCCTTCGGGCAAGCGCTTGGCACGCACGTTGCCCAAGTTGATCTTGCGGCCCAGGCCAAGCACGTCGCCCGTATCGGCCAGCACGTTGAGGCCGTTGTCGTGCCAGTACGCCGCCGCTCCCAGTGCGCTTGGCTCAACCTGCAGCAGCAGATCCGGCTGTTCTTCCACCGGCAGGCCAATCAGCTCACCGATGCGGCGGTAGTTGCCACGGAACGTGTGCTGCATCGGGCCACGGCCCCGGTAGCGGTGACCGTCGCCGCTGGCGGTGTTGCCGTTGCCCAGGCGGTCGGCGTAGACGAAGTTGGCCAGGCCGACCGGATTGCGCAGGAACTTGGGCGCCTGGGCCGGTGTGATGCGCGTGCCGAACACTTCCAACAGCCGAGCGCTGGTGGTGTAGGTCAGCCCTTCTTCCATGCGCGACAGGCTCAGGCTTTCGTGGCCGACCTGACCGAGCCAGTGCGCAGCGCGGCGCTTGGTGGTGATGCCAAAGCGGTTGGCGGCGGCGAGCAGTGGGCCGTGCCAGCGCTGAGCGCGTTGCGGCGAACACTGCATGATCGAGGCGAGCTGGGTATCGGTGAACATCAATCGACCTTCAGGATGCGCGCCACATTGCCCTGGGCGCGGTAGGTGAGCACCGCCAGCACGATCAACGTGCCCAGGTGCCAGAGACTGACTTGCGAGCCGGCGCCGGCCAGCAGGATGTGCAGCGCCTGGCCGCCGGTGCTGGCGATCAGCAACCACGCGCACCAGCCCGCGCCGCGTCGATGGCGCGCATCGACGGGCCGGTGGTAGGTAAGCAGGCGGACGCAGATGGCGAGCGAGGCCATCAACGTCAGGACGGTGACCAGGCTATGCACTGGGCGGACCTCCACGACGTAGGAAGGAAAAGTCGAAGGACTTGCTCTTTTCGATCAGGCCCAGCGTGACGGTGATCGCGCACGCCGCGCTGGCGAAGGCGGCCACGCCACTGGACTTGATCGGCAACCAGCGCAGGATTTCCGGCGCCAGCTGGTAGCCGGCGATCACGCTCACCGGGAAATAGATCAGCCGCGCCAACAGCGGTTGCTTGGCGGCGGACACCACGAACAGCGCGCCGCCGGCGAAGGCGCCGATCAGCGCATCGCCGTCGATGCCAGGCAGCACGGAGGCAAGGCCCACACCGGTGGCGATCAAAAAGCCGCTCGATACGGAGGTGGGTTCGGTCATCGGATCAGTCCCATAGCTGCACAAGCGGCGTCATCGCCGCTGTGGTGGTGGTTACCTCGGGCAACTCCACCGGCGTGCCGTGCGGGAGCACGGCGCCCAGTTCGGCCAGGCCGGGATTGAGGAGATAGGTGCGCTCGACCAGGCCGGCCGTGCTGCCCAGGTGGCGCCAGCACAGCAGGTCGACGGTGTCGCCTTGCATGGCGTGCACGCGCATCAGATGAGCTCCACCGTGCTGCGCGGTAGGTTCTGCAGATCGCGCACGGCCCAGCGCTGGTCGCGGCGTAGCTCGGTGATGCTCGGTGACAGGTCATCGGCGCGCTGATTTGCGCTGTCGGTGGCATCGAAGCTGCGGTAACGCTCTGTCACCTCAACGGCGGTGGCACACGCAACGGCGCGTAGGTAAAGCTGTACGCGGCGCGAGATTCCATCGACGGTCGTGCTGGGCACGTCGGCCAATACCGCGTAGCCGGCGGCCTGTTGCGCGTCTGCCCACGTCTGCAGCGCATCGTTGACCGCGAGCATTGCGGCGACGATGGCGTGGCGCAGACGCGCATCGGTCACGGTGCCATCCAGGCGCATGCTCGCCCGCACAGTCGCCGGTGCGATCGCGGGCCAAAACGTTGCATTGGCGATCGCATCAGGCGTGGCGCTGGTGGTGCCGGTGGCAGTGAATCCGCTCATGGATGGCTCGGAAGAGATCGCCGGTGGTCGGGGCGTCACCGCAGCGATGGTGTGCTGTGGATCGGCCCCGAGCCGGCGAGGGTTGCGGGGACGCTCGGTTATGCGTTGGTGCCTGCAGGCTCAACGCTGAACTTCTTCAAGAGGCGCTCGGCGCGCTCCAGATCCTTCTTGCCGCCGCAGCTGCCGTGCAGTGCGATGGCGCGCTGCAGGTCGGCCACAGCGGCAGCGGCGATGGGCTGCGCCTGGTCGGCAGGCGTCTCATCGGTGATGCCCGCCAGCGATGCGCGTGCCAGTGCCAGGTGCAGCTTGGCGCGCACCTCGTCGGGCATGTCCTGCTCGGCGGTCAGCGTGGCTGTGTCGGCCAAGACGGCCGCGTCGAACGGTTGGCCGGTCTTCTGTGCAGACAGCGCCGCCTCGGCAATCTCTTCGGCCAACACGCAGCCGACCGTGCGGGAGAAGCGGTCGGGCATCTGCAGGTTGTGCTTGAGCACATAGGCGCCCAGCTCCAGCGCGCCGGCATAGTCGCCGGCATCAATGCGCCACACCATGCAGGTCATGACGATCTCGTCCTGCGCGCCCTGGCCGCCGGCCAGCACGCCGGCCAGATACGGCACGTAGGTCGGCAGCAGCTGCACCTTGAGCGCAGCCTTGCCTTGGGTGGACTGGATCTGCTTCAGCCGCAGGCGATCGCTCTGCAGCTGCGCCATGTGCTGCTCGTAGGCCGTTGCACCGGCCATCAGCTGGTGCGGTGCGCGCTGGGCGGCTTCCAGCTCGGCGAGCACGCGGCTGTGGTGGCGCTTGGCGGGACTGTCAGCCATGGCTTAGGCCTCGATCTCGATGTGCTCGACCACGCAGCCCAGGCCGTAGTCTTCGACCACGTAGGCATCGTTGGAGGACTCGTAGTTCTCGATGCGATCGCGGGCGGGCACTTCCTGGATGTAACGACGACGGCCGCCGGTCTGGTAGTAGATCGACAGGTTCGCCAGCGAGGTGACCATCAGCGCGCCGTCCGGCAGGTACGGCACCTCGGCCACCTGCAGGCCGCCGACGCGGCGCTGGCTCAGAATCAGGTCGGTGGCGATCTTCTCGCTGGCCGCCTGGTCCTTATTGACCATCGGGAAATACTTGTCGTGCATCAGGTCGCGGCCGAGCACCACGACCAGGCTCGGATCCTTGCGGTGCCACGGATCCAGCAGGTTGCTCACCACATCGAACACCAGTGCGTCGAGGTTGCGGTAGTCCGCACCATCGCCGGCGCCGATGACCATCTTGCCTGCCGTCTTGCCGCTGGCCAGCACGCGCTGGGCAGCGTTGGTGCGGTACTGCTGCATCCAACCGATGTTGACGTCTTCCAGCAACGGGAACGCGGCGCGGTCGGTGTCGGCGGCGGCGTGCGTGCCGTTGAAGCCAATCTGCAGACGGTCCAGTGCCTGACGCTTGACGATCGCATCGCGCAGGCGCGCCTGGAAGTCCGGGAATTTGGCCCACGCATCGAGCAGCGCATACGGAATCGCGGTATCGAAGTCGGTCTTCTTGGCGACGTATTCGTTCTTGTCGAGCGCGGCGACGTTGCGCGGGGTGCGGGTCTTGCCGGCGCCGGTGTCGGTGCGGCTGGCAATGCTGCCAGTGACGCCGATGCCCACCTTTTGGCCGGACAATTCGTCCACCGGGATGATGTTGATCTTGGACAGGAACTCGCTGGATTCCTGCATGCGCGTTTCCAGCTTCTGCTGCACGGTCGGATCGACGGCGAAGGAATGGAACGCGGAAGTGATGCCATTGAGCTTGGCGATCTGCTCGGCGAACTGATTGAACTGCAGGCGGGTGGCGTTTTGCATGGTGGCTCCGAAGGTGGGGCGCTGGCGGCGTGTGTGTGTGGTGTGGGATCAGCAGTCGGTCAGCACGGCCACGCCGCCGCCGGTGACCACCGGGCGTGCGGGCTGTGCGGGGTCGGGCTGCTGCGAGAGCGACTCGCGCAGCTGTGCCAGGTCGTTTGCCAGCTGTTCGTGCTTGGTCTTCTGCTCGGCGTGTTCGGCCTGCAGGCGGTTGAAGCGTTCGTCCTGGCCGCGCACGTGCTCGGCGATCTCTTCGACGCCTTCGCCAAGCTCTGCGAACTGCTCGGCGGTGATGCTGGTGGCGTCCTCGCTCTTGAGCGCGGTGCGGATCCGGCTCAGCAGGTTGGCGACCGGACCTTCGCTGACTTCGCTAAATTCCAGCGCGGTTTCTTCGGCGACGGTGAACAGGTTGCCCGGTGACTGCTTACGATCGGCCAGCGGATTGGCGTCGGGGTTTTGGCTAGCGAAGCTGAGCATGGAGGTGCCCAGGCTGGCCGGTGAATCGGTCACGGCCAGGCCGACCAGATACGCCTTGCCGGTATTGGCGAACTTCTCCTGCACCTCGATGCTGGTGTAGAGCTTCTGCTTGGACTTATTGATGGTTATCAGGTCGGCGGTCGGCTCGATCTGTGCAAACAGCGCCAGGCGCTTGGTTCCGTCGATCTCGACCTCTTCGGCTTTGACGGCGGTGACATCGCCATACGCGCGGAACGGCGAGTCCGGCAGCAGGCTGCGCATGTGCTCGATCCAGATGCGCGCACCGTAGGTCTCGCGGTTGTAGGTGGCGGCCATGTCGTCGATCCAGCTGCGCTGAATCGTGCGGCCATCGGTGGTGGCGCCTTCGACGGCCACGCGGAACCAGTTGGAACGGAACTTCTTGGCCTTGGCCGACATGGGTGTCCTCTGCGCTGGATGCGTTTGCGATGACCCATGGTCAAACGCGACGCACAACGCAGCAACGCAATCACCGTGTAAACCAGGCGATTACGCGTCATTGAACTGTCGGGATTAAGAGGTGGGCTGCACCCTGGTCGGCATGCAAAGCGTTGCCACCCAGCTCCCGATGGATACCCGCAGACAGGCCAAGTTCCTGTACTGGATGGGATGGCGCGTGACCGAAATTGCGCAGGCCATCGGCGAGAACGAGAAGACTGTACACAGCTGGAAGTCGCGTGACGAGTGGGATCGCGCAGACAATGTTGAGCGCATCGGTGGTGCACTGGAAGCGCGCCTGGTCGTGCTGATCATGAAGCCGGAAAAGTCCGGCGGCGACTTCAAAGAAATCGATCTGCTGCATCGGCAGTTGGAGCGCCAGGCGCGCATCCAGCGCTACCAAGGCGGCGGCAACGAGGCCGATCTGAATCCGGCTGTGGCGAATCGCAATGCCGCGCCGAAGAAGAAGCCCAAGCGCAACGACTTCACTGAGGAACAGGTCGAGCAGCTGACCACGGCGTTCATCGACGGCTGCTTCGATTACCAGCGCGACTGGTACCGGGCCAGCAATGAGCGCACCCGCATCATCCTCAAGTCGCGCCAGGTCGGTGCAACGTTTTACTTCGCCCGTGAGGCGCTGATCGATGCACTCACCACCGGGCGCAATCAGATTTTCCTGAGCGCCTCCAAGGCGCAGGCGCATCTGTTTCGCGGCTACATGCAGCAGTTCGTGCGCGAGACGATCGACGAGACGCTCTCCGGCGGCGATAGCATCGTGTTCCCTAACGGCGCCGAGCTGTTCTTCCTGGGCACCAATGCGCGCACCGCGCAGGGCTACCACGGCAATTTCTATTTCGATGAGTTCTTCTGGACCTACGGGTTCAACGAATTGAACAAGGTCGCCAGCGGCATGGCGATGCACAAGAAGTGGCGCAAGACCTACTTCAGTACGCCATCGAGCATGGCGCACGAGGCCTACACGTTCTGGACCGGCGAGCGCCGCAACAAGGGCAAGCCGGCCGCGCAGCGGATCCAGGTCGATGTCTCGCACGATGCACTGGCCGGCGGGCGCCGCTGCCAGGACCGCGCCTGGCGGCAGATCGTCAACATCCTCGACGCCCAGCGCCGTGGCTGCGACCTGTTCGACATCGACGAGCTGCGCGAGGAATACAGCCCGGACGCGTTCGCCAACTTGTTGATGTGCGAGTTCGTCGACGACGGCGCCAGCATCTTCCCGCTGGCGATGCTGCAGCCGTGCATGGTCGACAGCTGGGTCGAGTGGGGCCAGGACTACAAGCCGTTCGCCGCGCGCCCCTACGGCGATCGCGCGGTGTGGATCGGCTACGACCCGGCCGAGACGGGCGACACCGCCGGTCTGGTCGTGCTGGCACCACCGCAGCAACCCGGCGGCAAGTTCCGGCTGCTGGAGCGGATCCAGTTCCGGGGCATGGACTTCGCCAAGCAGGCGGCCGAGATCGAGCGCATCACGCGCCGCTACTGGGTGACCTACATCGGCATCGACACCACAGGCATGGGCAGTGGCGTGGCGCAGCTGGTGAAGCAGTTCTTCCCGAATCTGGTCACCTTCAGCTACTCGCCCGAGGTCAAGACCCGCCTGGTGCTCAAGGCGTTCGATGTGATCCACAACGGGCGGCTAGAGTTCGACGCCGGCTGGACCGACGTGGCGCAGTCGTTGATGGCTATCCGCAAGACCATGACGGCCAGCGGCCGCCAGTCCACCTTCACCGCTGGCCGCTCGGAAGAGACCGGCCATGCGGACCTGGCGTGGGCACTGTTCCACGCGCTGCAGAACGAACCGCTGGAAGGACGCACCGCGCGCAACTCCGGCTTCATGGAGATCTCTTGATGTTGACCGACCAGCTGCCCGCCACCGCGCCTGCAGCGCCTGCAGCGCCAGCAGTGCCCGCACGCAGCGAGGCGTTCACCTTTGGCGATCCGACGCCGGTGCTCGATGGGCGCGGCGTGTTGGACTATCTGGAGTGCTGGCAGAACGGGCGCTGGTACGAGCCGCCGGTGGCGCTGGATGGCCTGTCCAAGACCACGCGCAGCAATCCGTTTCTGCAGTCCGGGCTGATCTTCAAGCGCAACATGCTGGCGCGCACCTTCAAGCCGCACCGGCTGCTGACGCGCGAGGCCTTCGAGCAGCTGTCGCTGGACTGGATCACGCTGGGCAATGGCTACCTTGAGCGCCGCCGCAATCGCATGGGCGGTGCGCTGTCGCTGACTGCGCCGCTGTCGAAGTACATGCGGCGTGGCATCACCGAGGGCGAGTACTTCCAAGTGCGCACCTGGCACGACGAACACGTGTTCGAGCCGGGCAGCGTGTTCCAGCTGCGCGAAGCCGATGTCGATCAGGAACTCTACGGTCTGCCCGAATGGATGCCGGCGATGCAGTCGGCGCTGCTCAACGAGTCGGCCACGCTGTTTCGCCGCAAGTACTACAACAATGGCTCGCACGCCGGTTTCATCTTGTACCTGACCGACCCGCAGCAGAGCCAGGAAGACGTCGACGCGTTGCGCAACGCCATGAAGGGCGCCAAGGGGCCGGGCAACTTCCGCAACCTGTTCTTGTACTCGCCAGGCGGCAACAAGGACGGGCTGAAGCTGATCCCGGTCAGCGAAGTGGCGGCCAAGGATGAGTTCAGCGGCATCAAGGGCATCACCCGCGACGACATGCTGGCAGCGCTGCGCATCCCGCCGCAACTCATGGGCATCGTGCCGCAGAACGCAGGCGGCTTCGGCTCGATCCGTGAGGCCGCTGCCGTCTGGGCCGCCAACGAACTCGAACCGCTGCAGGCGCGCATGCTGAAGATCAACGACTGGGTGGGCGATGAGGTGATCTCGTTCACCCCGTACGCGCCGCCAGCGGCCGCGTAATCCTTTCCCACTGCAAGACCACGCAATGCTCAAGAACCTCCGTTGTGGCGAATGCGCCCGCCTGCTGTGCAAGGCCGGCGCCTTCGATGAAATCCAGATCAAGTGCCCGCGTTGCGGCACGCTCAATCACCTGAAGGCCGAGAGCCTCACCTCCGATCGCCGCGAGCGAATCCAAGAAGGCTCTCACCATGAAAAACCAGCTCCTGCAGGGCGACGCCCTGACCATCCTGCCCACGCTCGAAGCGAATTCGTTCGACGCGCTGATCACTGATCCGCCGTATGCCAGCGGTGGCCTGCATGCGGCCGCGCGGGCCAAGCCACCGTCGCAGAAATACGTCCAGGGCGGCGGCGCACAACTGCACGCCGACTTTGTCGGCGACGAGCGCGACCAACGCTCACACTTGAAGTGGATGCACCTGTGGTTATCCGAGTGCGCGCGCGTGCTCAAGGACGGCGCGCCGGTGCTGCTGTTTACCGACTGGCGGCAGCTGCCGCTGACCACTGACGCGCTGCAGATCGCCGGCTTCACCTGGCGCGGCATCACTGTCTGGGACAAGACCGAGGGCGTGCGGCCGCAGTTGGGCAGGTTCCGCAACCAGGCCGAATACATCGTGTGGGGCAGCAAGGGCAACATGCCGCTGGATCGTCGTGCGCCGGTGCTGCCTGGTGTTATCCGCGAGTCGGTGCGCAAGGCAGACAAACATCACCTGACTGGCAAACCTACCGAGTTGATGAGGCAGCTGGTGCGGATCTGTGAAGCAGGTGGCCGGATCCTTGACCCGTTTGCTGGCAGCGGTACGACTCTGGTCGCTGCTGAGCTTGAAGGGTACGGATGGACTGGGGTCGAGTTGACCAGTCACTACTCAGATGTCGCACGGACCCGATTGGCTTAGGAAAATTCACCTACTGGGACGCGATGCCGTCCTAGTAGGTCATCTTCTGTTCGGCCATGAACTGCTCAAGGTCAATACATCGCACATTGAAGTGTTGGCAGATGATGGGAACTTTTGCCGCCTGTGGCTTGTACACCTCGGTCGTGACTACAGCGAAGCCTCTTACTTGAGCGGCAGCAATCACAAATGGATCGGCGACTGGGGTTCCTTTCAGGCGCTGACGTTCGCCGATGATCGACTGAAAGTGCGGTATCGCCAGTATCTGCGCAACCAGCTGCATCTCTCCTGCACTAGGCATGCTGAAAAGTCCGGCATGCTGACCTATCCAGGCACTAACCACCGCATTCGGCTCGCCGTTGTCTAGCTCACGCTTAACCTCCCGCGTGGATAGAAGGTAGCCACCGTGAACGAGGGCATCCATGTGTGCCCAGAAGCTATGAAAAACAGCGGGATAGTAATGCTTAAGACGGCTAAACGGCCCAGTGTCGAACACGTACATCAGTTGCGCTTCCTATGCAGGACCAATTCCTCCAGACCAGGCAATGTGCCAGGCTTTACTCCAAGGTAATCAGCAGCCTTTTCTGGCGAAATTTGGCCGCGTAGACGGCGGCCAAACACCTCTCTGAGCATCCCATCGCTCAAGTATGAGCCTTGATTTGCGTACCAACTCCCGCCGCCACTAGATTCTTTTTGACGTTGCTGATTCCATTCGTCAGCTTTTTCCTCATAGAACTGACGCGTAGCACGTCCTCTATCCAGAAAGCGACGCAGCACCACTTCCCGACTCACCCCAAAGCGTCGGGCGAGTCGAGAGAAATATATGTCAGGCGCATAATCCGCAATGATTGCGAGGTCAGTCGTGGCTGCATCAAATTCTGCACCCGGTATTAAAACCTCGGCCGCGATCGCATTGCAAAAAATTTCGATGGCACGTTCGCGTTGAGGGAGCTCATTCGCATAGCTAATGTCGAACTTAGAAATTCCGTTGACATCGAATAGCACATGCGCGAACTCATGCAACAGCGAGAAGATCTGTCGGGTCTTCGTGGTGCTGTTGTTGAGGTAAATAACAGGGAATTCGCTATCTCTTAGGCAAAATCCAGAGATGGTTTCCTGCTTAAAGCTTTCTTTGAAAACGAATGGGCCGACGCGTTCGACGGCTGCCCTCCATGAGCGTAGCGCCTCATCATCAGTTCCCCAGCCAGCCTGGACCTCTGAGGTGATGCCCAACATAAGGCGGATAGCGGCTGCTTTGCGTACGACGTCATCGCCAGTGCTGAGTTGAACAGCACGCCACGCCTTTATTGCAGCAGGGTTTACGCCTGCGTACAGCTCTTCGAGGCCTAGCTGATACGCGCGGGCTTTTCGAAGATGTAGGTAGGTATCGCGGGACAAATTTGCGAGCTCTTCCGCTGGGAGCGTACGGAACTCTTGACGAGGAGAAGCTTCAGCGGGCGGCGCCGGGAGAAAGAACACAGCTAGCGGCCGTTTATAGACCTCGTACGCGAGCCTTTCTAGCTGTGGGTAGGTGGGGGCCTCCGCCCCGGATTCCCATGCTGCAACTTCCCCCTCACCTTTCTTAAGGCGTGCTGCGACATCGGCTATCGACATGCCGATGCTTTCGCGTGCCCAACGCATCACTGAGGGTTGTACACCTACAACTTGTTCGCCCTTCATTGGCTCTTTCTCTCCATGAGGGAAGTATCGCCTGCAAGCGTCTCCCATTCCAGTCTAGCCGGCTGCGACAGCCGGGAGGAGGCACTCAGGCTGCTGCGCGCGCGCAATCGTCGCCCCGCCACGCCTGCGGTCTTCATAGGGCCATTTCGATGCACTGCTGCATGCCCCCGAAACGGGCGCCAGTCCTAGCGTCATGGGGGGTTCTGGTCCCTTGCTAGACCCTGCGGAATTCCGCGCCGTCACGGGGCAGCAGCGCGCCCTTGCTCGCGTTCGCGCGATGGCCACAGACCGCCAAATTTTTCATGTGACCACCGGGATCGGGTAATCGGTAATTCTTGCCTTTGAGGTGCTCCCAAGTCATTGAATGATATAGCAAAGCCTGGATTACCTTGCAGGGTGATTTTTGGTAACCCGGCGGATCCTGAAAGGTAATGCCATTGATCTATAAGGGTTTTTATAGGATTCAAGATTACCTGCTGGAAAGGTAATCAGATTACCCCCTCATCACCTTTTTATTACCTTTTGAAAAATCCTCTAAATTATTGAAAAATATAAATAATTTTGCTTCTTCAGAGTTTGATTACCTGGATTACCTTGGCCCGATGGGCACATCGAAAATTGCCATATAGGGCTGCGATTAGGCGCTTCATGGTTCAGCTCGTTATTGCTTGCTCACAACTTCGGCCGCGTGTCGACGCCGCTCCATGGCTGAAAGTTGCAAGAAGTCATCCGCAGATCGTGTACTGCTGCCCGCGAGGGCTGCCAGCTAGCAGGAGGCGCGAGGGAGGTCAGCTAGCGATGTGGTGAAGCGGCCCGATAGCAGATCTTGCCGCGATGCCCATTCGGGGGACTTCTGCCAGCCGCTTGCACCCAGCCCGGCCGTGCCGCGACCGAACCGCCGGTTGATGGCATCCAGGGTGCTCATCAGCTTGTCGTCGCCTATGCGTGCCGGGGTGAAGAGGTCGCCCTGCAGATCCTCGGGCGCGGCGAGATCCATTAGGCACACGCCGGCCTTCTTGTAGGTGAAGCCATCGCGCATGAAGCCCTGGAGCAGCCGGCGCACAACCGTGAGCACCACGCGGCTGTCGGATGTAGCCGAGGCAAGTGGCGCGGTGCGTGATGGGTTGTGCTGCGGCACACCGGGCTTGAACGAATCCGTCTCGGCAAAGATGCCAATGGCGCATGTGGTCAGCCCGCGTGCGCGCAGCTTCTCGGTGGCGCGCATGGCAAAAGTTGCCAGCGCCTCCGCCATATCTTGTGGATCGGTCACCCAGGTCCCGAACGACCGGCTGACCATGATCTGCTGACGGTCGGGCTCGACTTCCTCCAGCTGCAGGCATGCATGGCCCTGCAACTCCCGTTGCGTGCGCGCCATGACCACACCGAACTCCGCTAGCAAGTCGTCTGCAGCGGCGTCTCGCAGATCGGCTGCCGTAAAGACGCCGCGTGCCTGCAGCCTCGCGCCCCAGCGCCTGCCAACGCCCCAGAGGTCGCCAACCGCCGTGGCTCGCAGCACCGCATCGAGCTCACTGGCGCTGAGCGCAGCCAGGTCACAGACGCCGGCCAGACTAGCTGGGTAGCTGCCCGGCTTACGCGCTGCATCCTTGGCGACCCGGTTGGCCAGCTTGGCCAAGGTCTTGGTCGGCGCGATGCCAATGCAGTTGGGGATGCCCGTCCATTGGTGAACTCGCTCGCGCAGGTCGACCGCCAGCTGCCGGCAATCGCGGATGCCGGCCAGGTCGAGGAACGACTCGTCGATCGAATACACCTCCACGCGTGGCGCGGCCTGACGCAGGATGACGCCAATGCGAGAAGCGATGTCGCCGTAGAGACCGAAATTTGCGGAGCGCAGCGCTAGCCGGCGACGGATCTGCGGTGGCACCTTGTGGATCGGCTGGCCCATCGTGACACCTAGGGCTTTGGCCTCGTCCGATCGAGCAATAGCGCAGCCATCGTTGTTGCTGAGCACGACCAACGGCCTGCCACGCAGCTCGGGCTGGAACACGCGCTCGCAGCTAGCGTAGAAGTTATTGCCGTCGATCAGCGCGAACATCAGCGGCCGGCGCGGGAATGCGCGCGGGTGACTTGGCGGACTACGCCCACGACGGCGAAGACCTCAACCTCTGTGCCTGGCGCCAGCACGATGGGCGCGCAATGTGGGCTTCGGCTATGGAGCTCGATGTGGTCGACGGCGACCTGAAGAATCTTGCAGACCGGCTGATTGCCATCCCAGATGGCCAGCACCATGTCGCCCTGGATCGGACGCACCGAGCGGTCCACAACCAGGATGTCCCCATCGCAGACGCCGGCCAAGATCATGCTCCAACCCTCTGCCCTGTATAGAAAAGTGGCTGGCGGGTTGCGTATCAGTACCCGGTTAAGATCGAGCTCGTCGTCTTGGAAATCCTCGGCGGGTGAAGGGAAGCCGAGCTGGATCCGGAGCGCGCTGACGGGCAGGCAGAGCGGGACCGGATCGAGACAGGCCGGTCCCAGCAGGCGGGCGTAGGTGTGAGGGGGAGGTAGGGCCAACATGGCGCAACTCTCGAGGCACAAAGTCTCATAGATAGAGACGGCCAGGCAAGTTAGCAAAATTACTAAAAATCGACCCAGAAAATTGCTGACGCCATTCAGCCGTACGCCGTCAAGCGATGGATGGCCTTAGCCGAAAGCATGGCTTACACCGACACCAGAGAATGCTCACTCTTTGACAAGCACTTGCCTGAGTTCGCAAACAAGCGATTCTAGGCAATCTACCCATGCCGGACGCGGGACCCTTGGTCGCTCACCCCGCGAGATGCTTGAGCAGCGTCTTTCCGGCACTTGCAGCTAGAACTCACGCCGTACAGCTCCCGCAGTTAAGATGAAAAAAACGGGAGTTGCAAATGAAACTGATCGCGTACATGGCTCTGGTGTCGCTGCTATGCGGATGCGCCTCTTATTCAGAACGGCAAGCACAGGCGCCGTGGTTCACGCTCGAAAGCGATCGGTCGCCAAAGGAGGTAGAACGCTGTTTGGCGCCGAAGCTCCGGGACATAGCGCCCAGAGTGACGGGCGGGCCAGATGGCGAGGCGCAGGTTTATTCGTTTGTTGCTGATCCCGCAGTACTTGGAACAGTGACCATCATTCCCGACTCCGATGGTTCCAGAGTCGAGATCCGTAGCGTTGTGCAGGGAGGCGTCTTCAAGAAGGCCGCGGCGGCGGCGGAAAGCTGTCGCTGAGAAGGCTGAAATGCATCTATGCAAGCGCCCCTTTCCGCAGGCCTGAGTGGCGGAAAAATTAAGTGCTTAGCAACGTAGCTCCAACGGTTTCACGGATAGCCCCCGGAAAAATTAGCCGGTGCAAATCATTGATCCGAAAGCTAACTTTCTCTGCCTTTTAATCTTTTGGTCGATGGTTCGAATCCATCACGGCCCACCATTCAATTCAGTCAGCAAAAAGGCGCCTTTGGCGCCTTTTGTTTGTCTGTACGAGCCGTTCTGGCTGGCACTCCGCGGCCCCGGTCGGTCGTTGCAGGGAGCGGGCCTGCGTTCCGAGGCGTCTACGAGTGGCCAAGATGGCAGCTCGTGTCCGACATGCATCCCCTGGGGCAACAGTCGTCGCGGCTGTCACGGCTGCCACCGTGATGCCGCGCGCGTAGCACGGCGGTCTGCGGTGAGCGCTGGATGCCGTCAGTCGGTGACGCCGGCCGAAGCTGCTGCCCCGGTCTTGCCCGGGGCCAGTGTCAGGTGGCGATGTGATCAGCCTTTGCAGATCCATTTGCCGGTGACGGCGTAGGTCCTGGCATTGATTGCACGTGCGTTGACCCGGCCCAGCCGCACGGCGGTGGTTTGCGGAAACGCAACGCGGCATTGCGCTGCGCCATCAGCCCATTGCTGACTAAAGATCTCGGTCCGGCCGGGCCCGCCAGCGGTGAAGGAGGTCATCTGAGTCGTTTGATAGACGAATTTCAAAGGCTTTGCGACGGCCAAATTGGTTCCCGCAAATAAGAGAAAAATCGCGGAAGCAATAATGGTCTTTTGAATCGATTTTCGACGCAGGGGCTCGTGCATGTTCATAAGGGTCGCTTTGATAGGAAATGGAGTTATGCGGCTGGTGGAGCGTTGTCATCGCGCAGGCTACGGCGCGGATAAGACGATCCCATGATGCTTGCAGCCTCTTGTGTATTACCGATGTGCGTTATTCAGCATGCTGCGGCGAATGGTTGATTGCCTATCTCAGGATGCTGAGAATTGGACGCGTTCGATTCATTCTTCAGGCGTGTCGACGGCCTCGCCATAGATCTGCGCGCACTGCTCGGGTGACACAAAGCTGACCCTGTAGAAACTTTCCTGATCCTGGATCTGGCACAGCCATTGTGTCCAATGCCTGCGTAGCGTGAGGAAGGAATGCGCGGGAGCGATTGGTGCGTTTCCAGTGCCGCTTGAATATCGATGCGGCGAATGTATTTCATTTTGATAGAGAAAGAAGGCGGCCGTTAAAACCAGTAATGAAGGAATGACGCCCTGTCGGAATTTATTGAGTTTTTCGGGGATTTCCCTTGAGAGGGTCATATTGATCGGCCTCGCCCATTACCGCGTTGGCCGGACAGTACGCAATTTGGTCGCTCGTCTGGAAAATCGCATTCGCTCCGGCGGTTGGTTGTTCCGATCGATTCCCAATATTCAAAAAAGCGCTGCATCGCGGGAAGTGATGCAAGCCGGTCAGATCCCTATCGAAGTGACGCGCGATTGCTCGCACGTCGCCAATAGGTCGAGGTCATGGCACGCGATTCGATGCCAATGGTGCGCCTGGCGTGCGCAATGGATCAGTCCGCCTGGCGGGCGTGGTTCATGATGAGGCTTTCACATCAGCCTGCTATCGTGCACGCCAATTCCGGGGCCAGATGACGTGATAGCCGAGCAGCAAGAAGACGCCGCGAAATCGCGCATCTACAAAGCGCTTTTGCAGGCCACTCCCGATCTCCTGTACGTGTTCGATACCCAGCACCGTTTCATCTACGCCAATGAAGCGCTGTTGGCGATGTGGGGCATGGAGTGGGAGCAGGCGTCCGGCAAGACCTGTCTGGAGATCGGCTACGAGCCGTGGCACGCGGCGATGCACGATGAGGAAATCGAGCGCGTCATTGCCACCGGCCAGCCATTGCGTGGCGAAGTGCCGTTCCCGCACATCAGCAAGGGCGTGCGGGTGTATGACTACATTTTTACGCCGGTGTTCGGGCCCGATGGCCGCGTTGAGGCCATCGCCGGTGCCACCCGTGACGTCACCGAACGCAAGCAGCATGAGCAGCATCTGCAGCTGCTGATCAATGAGCTCAATCACCGGGTGAAAAACTCCCTGGTGATGGTGCAGTCCCTGGCGCGGCAGTCGCTGAAGAACGCCGAAAGCCTGGACGATGCCAATGAAAAGATCGACGCGCGCCTCATGGCGCTCTCCAGTGCGCATAACACCTTGACCCGCGAGAATTGGGTGAGCGCCGATATCGCCGAACTCACACGCGATGCGGTGGAGCTGTGCGAGTCACACCAGGGGCAGCGGTTCGAGCTGCATGGCAGTTCCTGCCGGCTGGACCCGCGCCGCGCACTGGCGCTGGCGATGGCCTTGCATGAGTTGTGCACCAATGCGGTGAAGCACGGTGCGCTGTCGTCCGCGGAAGGGCGCGTACGGATTGCCTGGGAGTGCACCATGCGCGAGGGCGAGAATCGCCTGGAGTTGTTGTGGCAGGAAAGTGGTGGCCCGGAAGTGCAGCCGCCGCAACGCAAGGGCTTCGGCTCGCGATTGCTGGAGCGGGGCCTGAAGCACGATCTCAATGGCGATGTGTCCTGGGTCTTCGATACGGCGGGTGTGTCCTACCGCGTGTCGTTGGCGTTGCCGGCTGCGACCGCGGAGCTGGCAGCATGAGTGCGCGCGTACTGGTGGTAGAAGACGAGTCGCTGGTGGCCATGTTGCTCGAAGATTGCCTGGCCGAACTGGGCTATGAAGTGGCCGGGACCGTGGGCGATGTCAGCACCGCGCTTGAGGCGGTGAAAAAGGGCAATCTGGATATGGCAGTGCTGGACGTCAATCTGGGCGGCACGATGTCCTTCCCGATTGCCGAAGAACTGGATGCGCGCGGCGTGCCGTATATCTTCGTGACCGGCTATGCCTCCAGCGGGATTCCAGAGAAGTTCCGTCACCGGCACGGGGTGCAGAAGCCCTTTCGTTTCCGCGACCTGCAGGACGCATTGGCGCTGTTGCAGAAAGCCTGATCGCGCCTAGCGTTGGCACGCACTGCGCCCGAATCGCTGAAGCGACTATGTCGTCCATGCGATCACCCTGCACGGCAAAACTCTCCGGAACGCCCGAAGATCGCGGCGTTCCGGGGAGTCCTTGTGCAGGATCGATCAGCGCTGCTTGTCCAACAGTTGCTGGCGCACCGCCACGATGCAGCTGTCCTTGATGGCCAGATGCTCACCGGCACTATTGTCGCTGGCCTTGCCGGTGCCCAGGTCCACCAGTGACACCTGGGTGCTGCCGCGCTGCTCGAAGGCGGCGATGGCAGTGGTTGCATTCTTCAGCGGCACGGTGGCGTCATTGGACGAGCCGCACAGCAGCGTCTTGGTCCGCGGGCGCCAGTCCAGCAGGTCGTTGCGGGCCAAATCCTTGCGGAAGGGATTGTTCGGGTTGCTGGCAAAGTCGCGGTAGAAATCGGCCTGGAAGTACTGTTTGACCTTGCCGATCTCCGGCAAATCGACAAACAGGTCCAGCAGGCTCTTGGTGCCGGGGAATTGTGATTCGACGGTGGCCGCCCACGGCGCGCGGAACACCTGCGATGGCGCGGTATAGATGTTTTGATACGCGTGCTGCATGCCGACGATGGCGTAGCTCGCCAGCACCAGGCCGAAGGTGCTTTCGCCGACCGTATTACGCCCGCTCCAGCTATCGACAAAGGTCTGTTCGAGCGCGTACGGGCCGGCAATCGGTGCGCTGGCGACCAGATTGAATTCCTTCGACAGATGCGCTTCGATCTCGCGTTGGCTGGCCATCGCCGCGTGCCCGCCGACCGAGTAACCCGACAACATCACCTTGCCCGACAACGGCGTGTTCAACCGGTCCAGCACGGTGCGGGCCGCGCGCAGCGCATCGATCATCGCGTTGGCTTCGGTCGCGCTGTGCAAATAAGGATGGAAGGGATAGCTGGACTTGCCGAGCCCGAGGTAATCGGTGCTGACGACCACATAGCCCTGACTGGCCAGGTGCGTTACCAGCGGGTCATTGCCCTTGGCATCGCGGATGTCCTTGGCCATCTCATCGCGCCGCAGCGTCTGCGTGCCGTCGCCCCAGCCGAGCAGGGGATAGGGCCCCTGACATTGCGGGCCTCCCGGTACCAACATCGCGGCGGAGGCCGTGGTCGGCTCGCCGTTGACACCAACGGTGGCATAGGTGAATTCGGCCAGCCGCACATTGCATTTGGGCTGTTCAAGCGGCTGGTCGTCTTTGACCAGCACGGCGATCACATCGCGTGGGTAACTGCTCAGGAAGTTGCTGTTCAATAGCGTGCCGAGTGCAGGCGCAGCCAACGCCATGCCGGGCAGCAAGGCGCCGGCAACGGCGATGGCAAGGATGTGGAGCGCTGTGCGGTGTTGGCGTGGAAACATGGGGGTGACCTTGTTTCAAGGGCCCAGGGCGGGCCGGAAGTAGGAGTTGGTCAGTGCGCTGATCGAGGTGATGCCGGGTGCGCGCGTCCGGCGTGCAAGCAGGCTGCAGCGGACTCAGGAGGGGGTGTTCATCGATCAAAGCTCAGCGCGTTGAGAGCGTGCACTATGTGCCTGCATACCGCCGCGAAGAGTCGGCACGGCGAAGCACATGGCCATCGTACGAATCGGCATGGCCTGCGCTGACACTGGTTTAGCCGGCAGGCACGTACCGGCGCACGCACTGCGTTTCACCGCTGGCCGTTGACTGCTGCAATGTGACAGGCGCTATCGTTTTGCCGCAGTGCGTGCGCCTGAGGACTCATGCGTTGGCTGCGCGTTGTCTGTCTGTGGCGCTGACCAGCAGGAGCGTCTGTTGTTCTCAGGAGCGCGCCGCGGCGGCCGGTGAAGTGGGCGCCGCGAGATGAAATACCCAGGGCTTCAACGTTGGCGTCCGCAGCGATGTTGCACAATGACGCATCCTCACTGCGCGCGTGATCCTGCTCTGCCGGGCAGGACGTGCATCTGCCCTCATGCAATCGCTACGCCTCCGCGTTTCCCGGTCCCTACAGCGTGCACGGGTCCCGCTCGATCTGCTGCTGGGCTGGCTGCGCCGGCAGTTTCGCGCCAACGATCTGTGGTTCATCAGCCTGGCTGCCGTGGTGGGCTTGATCGCCGCAGTGCTGACCGTGCTACAGGCAGGTCTGGCCCACACGTTGCAAACGTGGCTGTACGGGTTGGCGCCCGGCGAGCGGCTCAGTACGGCGGACGGCATCGGCGTGCAGCAATTGTTGGTGTTGCCGCTGGGCGGCCTGCTGGTGGGTCTGGTCGCATTGCTGGCGCGCCGCCGTCAACGGCCATTGGTGGACGCGGTGGAAGCCAATGCGCTGCACGGCGGGCGCATGTCGATGCGCGACAACCTGATCGTCGCGGTGCAGACCTTGCTCTCGAACGGGTTCGGTGCATCGGTGGGCCTGGAGGCGACCTACACGCAAATGGGCTCCGGTGCGGGCTCGCAGCTGGGACGGGTCCTGCGCGTGCGTCGTACAGACATGCGCACGCTGGTCGGCGCAGGCTCCGCGGGGGCGATCGCCGCCGCGTTTGGTGCTCCGCTGGCCGGCGCGTTCTACGCATTCGAGATCGTGATCGGTGCCTATACGCCATCGGCGCTGGCGCCGGTGGCGGCAGCCGCGCTGGCTGGCGCGTTCATGGCCAACGCCTTGGGTGCCACGCCATACGCACTGCCGGCGGCGGTGGCCTACCAATTGCAGCCGCGCGACTACGCGATCTATATCGCCTTGGGCCTGGCTTGTGCGGTGATCGGCATTGCGGTGATGCGGCTGGTTGCCGGCATCGAGCGTGGCGTCGGGCGGATCAATCTACCGCTCTGGGGCCGGCCAGTGATCGGTGGGCTGTCGCTGATTCCCCTGGCCGCGTATTCGCCGCAGGTGCTGTCCTCCGGCCACGGCGCCTTGCATCTGGATCTGACCAGCACCACCACGCTGCAGTTTCTGCTGACCTTGCTGGTATTGAAGTGCCTGGCCTCGGGCATCTCGCTGGGATTCGGGTTCCGCGGCGGCCTGTTTTTTGCGTCGCTGTTCATGGGCTCGTTGGTGGGCGCCTTGTTTGCGGTGGGCACCAATCTGCTGATGGGTGCGGCAGTGGTGGATATCACGAGCGCCTCGCTGGTAGGCATGGCGGCGCTTGCGGCGGCGATTGTGGGCGCGCCGATGACCATGGCAATGCTGATCCTGGAGGGCACGCACGATTTCGTGCTGGCCAGCGCTGTGATGGCCGCCGTGCTGGTGGCCAACACGGTGGTGCGTCAGGTGTTCGGTTATTCGTTCTCTACCTGGCGTCTGCACCTGCGTGGCGAGAACATCCGTAGCGCGCGCGATGTGGGTTGGGTGCGCCACCTGTCGGCCGGCAAGATGATGCGCAAGGATGCCAACCACACCCGCGACGACACCAGCGTCAGCGAATTCCGTCGGCGCTTTCCACTGGGCTCCACGCAGCGGGTGGTGCTGGAAGACGCCTCGGGGCGATACGCCGGCGTGGTGCCATTGGCCATCCTGTATGGCGATCGCGTGCGCGAGGATGCGCCGGTGAGCGACTACGCACAGCACCGCGACGCCGCGTTGCTGGCAGACACCGATATCGTGGCGGTGATGAAGGTCTTCGATGCCACCCAGGCCGATGAGCTGGCGGTGATCGATCAGCAGCGCACCGTGCTGGGGGTGTTATCGGAGGGCTTCGTGCGCAAGCGGTATGCCGAAGAGCTGGAGAAACGCGAGCGCGAGTTGATGGGCGAGCGGGCGACTGGCGAGGAGTGAGCGTGGGTTGGCCGCGTGGGCGTGGGCCGCGCGGAGTCTGGAACGCGACACGCGAAGCGCTTCGAGCAGCGCTCAGTGAGCGGCTCCCTGCTTGCCAACGCGCAAGCTTGCCGCCGCTGCGGTTCGCAAGCTATCGCCCAGGCGCTGCAAGGTCGTCGAGCGCACCGCGGCATGCTGCCAGTACAGTGGCACATCCAGCCAGCGCGTCGGGTCGATGATGAGCAGCGTCTTGCGCTCTACTGCCGGCAACACCATCGCCTCCGGCGCCAGGCACCAGCCCAGCCCGCGCGCGGCGGCGTCCACGAAGCCGGTGGATGTGGGCAGGTAGTGGATCGGCGGCGACAACTGCATGCGCGTGATGCGTCGCGCAAAGCGTGCCTGCAGTGCGTCCTTGCGGTTGAACACCATCATCGGTGCGCGGCTCAATCCGGCGGCGTCCAGGCCGCTGCTGAAGTAGCGGGCCACAACATCCGGCGACGCGATGGCGTGGTAGCGCATGGTGCCCAGCGGCTGCACATTGCAGCCTTGCAGTGGCCGGCGTTCGGCGGTGACCGCACCCAGTACCGTGCCGGCGCGCAGCAGCTCCAGGGTGTGGTCCTGGTCATCCACATGCACGTCGAACAACAAGCCGTGCGCCTGGTGCAACTCGGCCAATGCGGACAGCACCCAGGTCTGCAAGGAGTCGTCGTTGACGGCGATGGACAGCGTGCGCGGCGTGCCGCCCACTCCCGCGTCAGGCAGGAAATCGGCCATGGCCTCGGCTTGTAGCACCTGCATCGGCCGCAGCCTGCGGAGCAGACGCTGGCCGGCCGGGGTCGCGCGGCAGGGCGCTGTGCGCAACACCAGAACCTGGCCGAGCCGGTCTTCCAGTGCCTTGATCCGCTGCGAAATCGCCGAAGAGGTCACCGACAGCCTGCGTGCAGCCAACTCGAAGCTGCCTTCATCAAGCACGGCAGCGAACGCGGCCAGTTGGGGGTGCAGCAACTCCATGCGAACTCGGTGGGATTAGATTTCCTTTGGAGCATACAGAATATTTAGGTTTCCTAATCCTAGGGGCGGCGGCAGTCTTGCCGCACGCAACCAACAGACACCGCGCCATGGTCTTCAACGCAGCACTTTCCGGCTTCATTGCCAGCGCCGGGCTCATCATCGCCATCGGGGCGCAAAACGCCTTCGTCCTGCGCCAGGGGCTGCAGCGGCGGCATGTCGGCCTGGTCGTGGCCATCTGCGCCTTCGGTGACATCACCTTGATCCTGGCCGGCGTCGCCGGCATTGGCGCGGTGGTGCAGCACTGTCGGCAGATCCTGCAGGTGTTCCGTTATGCGGGTGCGGCGTTCCTGGCGGTGTACGGGGCGATGGCCGCCCAACGCGCCTGGCGCGGGCAGGGCGCACTGGCACCGGCCGAACGCGAGGATCAGCGCTGGCAGCAGGCGGCGCTGACCTGTCTGGCTTTCACCTTCCTCAACCCGCACGTGTATCTGGACACCATGGTGCTGCTGGGCAGCCTCTCCGCACGCCATGCCGGCGTCCTGCGCTGGGCATTTGCACTCGGCGCCTGCCTTGCCAGCATAACCTGGTTCTGCGCGCTGGGCTATGGCGCGCGTCTGCTGCAACCGGTGTTCCGTGACCCGCGCGCCTGGCGCGTACTGGATGGCTGCATCGCCGTGTTCATGCTGGTGTTGTGCGTAGCGCCCCTGCTGCCGCAGCATACGACCTCGGGTTAAGCGCGGCGAACGCAAGCAAGTGCGCGATCGTCCGTTGGTGCGGATGGTTTGAAGCAGCCTGAGTGGCAAGCTGGCCGTGCCGGATTCTGCTCACCGTCCGCACGCACACGGCGGATGCGCACGTCGCTTGTTCGTCGCTCCACGCCCTTTGCCAGGACACTTCACATGCCGCACGTGCACGTCAGCACCGACAACTCCCTGCTCGATATCGGCTTGATCCATCGCACGCTGTCACAAGACACCGATTGGGCCAAGGACATTCCCCTCGCCCTTGTGCAGCGCGCGATCGATCATTCGTTGTGCTTCGGCGGGTTTGTCGATGGCCGGCAAGTCGCGTTCGCCAGGGTGATTTCCGACTATGCGACCTTTGCGTACCTGGGCGATGTGTTCGTGCTGCCGGAGCACCGCGGCCGCGGCTACAGCAAGGCGCTGATGGATGCGGTCATGGCGCATCCCGATCTGCAGGGGCTACGCCGCTTCAGCCTGGCCACCAGTGATGCGCATGGCCTGTACGCCCGCTACGGGTTTACGCCGCCATTGTTTCCGCAGTCGTTGATGGAGCGGTATGTTCCTGGGTTGTATTCGACCTAGATTCCGGGCGCGCTTTGCAGCTTTGCTGCTGGCTAGTTGGCCAGCAATGCGCGGGGGTGACCCTGCGCGATGCGCGCCACTCGCGTGGTGCAGCCGTGGCGTACCACGTAGCCGTCGCAGGCGGCGGGTGCGAGAGGACACAGCATGCAACGTGCGCAGCCATCATCTCTGCGCGGCATGCATCCAGTCTTCTGCACATGCCAGGGCGTCGGCTTGGGTTGCGCTACAACCACCGGCCAGATGGCGATCGTGCGCAGGGTCGATCGCCTCCCATTCCCAATGTGGTGCAGACCGCCACACCGCGAGCATGCACATGCGCGCATCGGCTAGCCGGACATCGCGTTGCCAGATTTGCAGCGCGTCCACCCACACGCGGTGCCAATGCAGATGCGTGCAGTCGGCGTCGGCATGCACGCCTGGATCGCGCATGGACGACGCAGAACGGCCGGTGTTGGCACTAGCGCGCACGGAGCGCATCCGGAAGGAGTGAGCGGGAGCAGTGACGATCATCACGGGGATCCTTGGTCGAGCAGATGCGCCATGCGGGATGTGTCACTCCCACCCACACATCTGCGTTACTGGCAACGCCGGCTGCGGATGTCGTGGGTACCTGATGGCTAAGATGCCGCCTATCTAGCGGCGGCCGGGCTACCATCCGGCCTGCTCTCTTTCGACCGCGGCAGCGTACCCAGCTGGCGCCATCTGCGCAAGCACTCCCGCGCCTCGTTCGGTGCTTGTTTTTAACTGGTTTCTGTGTGCAAACAGGCGTGTGCCAGCGATGTATGCGTGACCGAAAAAACGCGTTCAGCTGCGGCTGGCACATACGAACAGAGCGCCTGTTGGTACGCCCTTTCTTGTTGGCGTTTTCAGACATCGCAGCCGCGCCCCGGCGATGTGATCCCTATAGCGGGATTCTGGACTTACGTGCCTTTTGTCAACCGCGCTACCGGCCCGGTGTTGCGGGCGCTTGTGTCGCGTAACTGCCGCTATCGAGCTTGAAAAGCGCCACGCCGCAGCGGTGAGCTAAGCTATTTGCGGACCATCACCGCTGCGCCACATGCAGGCGCAGCCGGCGAGGGCGCACACGTTGGCCGTGATCAGGCTTCCAGTGCGGCAAGCACGTCAGCGTGCAACTGCTCGGCGCCTGCCTCGGTGTTGAAGCGTGCCACGACATCTTCGCCAGAGATCAGGCCGATGCGGACCGTGTGGCAATACGAGCCAAAGTTCTCCCCGGCATTGAACGGATCGCTGATGACGGAGATATGGTTGAGGCGAACCCGGGTGGTGCCGAACGTGATGAACATCTGTGGTCTCCTGTGTGAGTGGCGAGTGTCCCACTTTGTGCGGCATGGCAGAAGCACGACGCTTGCCAGACCTTGGCTGGCGCCGCTATGCGGATGAGCGAGCCACACCTTGGCGCAGGCTTCAGGCGTCGTACCGGCGGCAGCGACCACGTACACTGCCCGGCCCTGACGTAGAGCATGACCGATGTCCGATCCGATCCGTCTCGACAAGCACGTGGCTGCCGTGTTCGGCTGTTCGCGCGGCGAGGCGCAGCAATACATCGAAGGGGGATGGGTCAGTGTGGACGGCGTGGTGGTGGAAGAGCCGCAGGCGCCGATCACCGGCCAGCAGGTGAGCCTGGCGGCCGACGCGGTGCTTGGGCAGGCCGAGCCCGCCACCTTGCTGCTGAACAAGCCGGCTGGCATGAGCTGCGAGGCCGCCGTGGCGCTGGCCACGCCGCAAAGCCGCAGCAGCCTGGATCAGACCGAGATCCGCGTGCTGAAGCGCCACTTCCTGCGCCTGAGCGCGCCGATGCCGCTGGACGACGAGGCCAGCGGGCTGCTTGTGCTCAGCCAGGATGGCCGGATCTTGCGCAGGCTCACTGCCGATGCGGCCACGATCGAGCAGGAGTATCTGGTGGAAGTGCGCGGCGAACTGCGCCCGTACGGCATGGCGCGGCTGGCAAGCGGCCTGGTGTATCAGCAACGGAGCCTGCCGGCCTGCAAGGTGAGCTGGCAGAACGAAGAGCGTCTGCGCTTTGCCATCAAGCACGTACAGCCGGGGCAACTACGCTACATGTGCAACGAGGTAGGGCTGGATGTGGTCACCATCCGTCGCCTGCGTGTTGGCCGGATTTCGTTGGGCAAACTCGCGCTAGGCGAATGGCGTTACCTGCCCACCGGCGAGCGCTTCTGATCTTGTGGCGTCTGTCGCCCGATAACTCGTGCGGTGATAAAAAGCGGTTGGAATTCCGAGCGTTGCCTGATGTGCTGCGCTGAGGGCATCACGATGCGCCTGCCTCTGCCTCTGCAGATGGGCGAGGGCTGATCGTGATGTGAGCCGCTGCAGTAATCGGCAGGCTGATCGAGGCGCGAGAGTAAGCAAGCTTTCGTCGCGCTAGGCGATGTTCGTCATTGCACATGCCGCAAACAGACTGCCGATCCGCGAGGTACTTCGAACTCCCCCAAAGCTAGAGTAGAGACGCGCCTTTCAGCGCGCCGACGTGCTCCGCCGCAGTTGCCGCGTGTGAATCACTTCTTGTTGCGCTTCTTCTTGGCGCGGGTCACCAGCCACACGACCACGGCGATGATGCCAACCACCAGGATGACGAAGGCCGGTGACAGAAATGAGTTATCGCCCATGTGGATCTCCTGAAATTCAACAGCCAAGCGCTGCATTGGGTTTAGCCTAGCGAGCGCCTTGGGTGATAGCGTGAAATGGACACGCAATCGCGGATGCATGCATGCGGTCGCAGCGCTGCTGGCCTTTCTCCTAGTGCGTTCGACTGCGCGTTTGGCGTTGCCACGACGCACGCATCGACGTCAGGCGACGTTGATCGAAAGATTGATGGCAAAGCTCATCGCATGCGTGTCAAGCGTTCCTCCGGCTTGGTCGCAGGCTCGAACCAGGTGCGTGCAACCGGTCGGCAGGCGCTCATGGATAGACGCCGATGGACAGAACGGCGTGAGGACGCTCAAGGGCTGCGGATGCAGTGCATCCAAGGAAGGCCGCTGCCGGGATATAAGCCACCAAGGTGGATACAGCAAGCGTACTCAGCGATGCATTCAAAATGCGCTGGTCGCAGCCGTGTGTCACGGAGGAACTGGGATTGTTGTACGCAGCGTCAGGCGCCGAGCACCACGACAGAATCAGTTGCTGCGGCGAATTTGATCGCTGAGCTTGAGAAAGCATCGATCGCAAGCGCGATGCGCATGCCTTGATCTGGTGTGCCCACAGGCCAGGGGATTTGCTGATGTGCTGATCAGTGAGGGTATGAAACCTGGACCGCATTCGGTCGATCTTGCGCGGGATCGCAGACGTGCTCACTACTGACGCCATGCAGCTAGCGACGTAGGTCGTGCAACTCGGTATCTTTCACTACCGTCTGGCAGCGAGCACAACCATTTCAGGGCAGCGTCAAGCAAACAGGCCAGCCGGATAGGCATATTCCGCCTAAGGCAGTGACCATCATGATCCGGCGAGGGCGTGCTCCGCGCCCCGCGAGTTGAGCGGCCAACAGGCCTCGCGTCCGGCAGCTGCAGTATCAAGTGAGATGTGCGTCACGAAAATCAGGGGCGAACTGACGGGCTGTCAGGGCGTTCCTGACAGCGGTCTCGGCCGCAAAACGCCTGCTGCGCCGGGCTTACGCCATCGGTGTGGACGGCACGCGGTGCTTGGCCATGACGCTGCGGATCGCATTCAACAGCTGCTCGGGCGTGTACGGCTTTTCGAGGAAGGCCACACCATCAGGAAGGATCTCTTCTACATATTCCACGGCTAGACCGGAGGTCAGCAGGATCGGCAGGTTGTACGGCGCATGCGCTGCTTTCAGCGCGAGGTCTACGCCTGTGAGGCCGCCCGGGAAATGGATGTCGGAAAACAGCACATCGACGCGCGGGTCGCTTTCGATCAACGCCAACGCTTCTTCCACCGAACCGGCACTGCGGCAGGTGAAGCCATAGCTCTCCAGCACAAGGCAACTGAGTTGACGTGTTCCATCGCCATCTTCGACGACGAAGACAACCGGTCGTTCCTTGTTCTGTGACATGAGCACATCTCGTGAGGCAAGCCACATTTTCCGCAAAGCAGGGGTGAACCCCTTGTCAATGCAGGCCGAGCTGTAGTGTTACCAACCGAATGGGCCAGGGCCGTAACCGCCAGGTGCGTAGCGTGGGCCGAAAATGGGGCCTTCGCCGCGACCAACACTGATGCTGACGCCGATCTGATGCGCCTTGCCGTCATCGTCGTAATAGGTCTTGCACGAATTCAGATTGACGGCCTGCCAGTTGCTGTTGCCGCCACGGTTCGAATAGCCCATGCCGGTCTCGACCGCACCTTGCAACTTGCCCTGACACTGTTCGGCTCGCTCGGCGGCGATGGAGGCAGCGGAAGGACGCGCCAGTGCCGGTTGTGGGCCCGTCTTGTCGCCATAAAAGGTGCCCGGCGGATCGGTGCTGTATTCCGGATCGGAGCGGTACTGCACCGGCTCCTTGGGAATGCTCAAGTCCAGCGAACGGGGCGTCACCGCGTCGGTGCCGCTGTCGCCGGTCTGGGCGAGCGCACTGCCGGTGGCGAGCAGGGTGGCCAAAAGAAGCAGGCTGCGTTTCATCGGTTGGACTCTAAAGGAGGGACTGGCGGCGCGCGCCAGATCGCTCCGCTGAAACTAGCAACGGCAGATTGAATGCGCGCTGTCGCTTCCGCGGATTGTTGTGCCGGCCGCGGCACCGGGCCGACACACACCTGGCGCATCAGCCCTGTTCGCGCACGATCTCGATCAGTTGCGCACCGTAACGGGCCAGCTTGCCGCCGCCGATGCCGCCCACACGCGAGAGGGCATCGATGCTGGTGGGCCGTTGTTCGGCGATATTGCGCAGTGTGCTGTCGTGGAAGATCACGAAGGCCGGCACGTTCTGCTCCTTGGCCAGTTCCGCGCGCAGGCCGCGCAAGGCGTTGAACAGCCCCAGATCCTGCGGCTGCACCGGCAGCCCGGTGCGTTGCGCGCCGCGGTCGCGCTCTCGCCCGGCAGCCGGGTTTTCGCGCCGCATCATCACCTGGCGCTCGCCCTTGAGTACCTGGCGACTGGCATCGGTGAGGCGCAGGCCGCCGTGGCCTTCGCTGTCGACTTCCAGCAGGCTGGCAGCCACCAGCTGGCGGAACACCCCGCGCCAGGTACGCTCGTCCATGTCGCGGCCGATGCCGTAGGTGCTCAGCTGGTCGTGGCCGAGCTGCTTGATGCGCTCGTTCTCGCTGCCGCGCAGGATGTCGATCAGATGGCCCACACCGAAGCGCTGCCCGCTGCGATACACGCAGCTCAGCGCCTTCTGCGAGGCCACGGTGGCGTCCCAGGCGGCGGCCGGGGTCAGGCAGTTGTCGCAGTTGCCGCAGGGCTTGGGATAGGTTTCGCCGAAGCCGGCCAGCAGCACCTGGCGGCGGCACTGCATGGACTCGCAGTAGCCCAGCAGGTGATCGAGCTTGGCGCGTTCCAGGCGCTTGCGCTCTTCGGCGGCCTCGCCCTGTTCGATCATCTGCTTGAGCAGCACCACATCGCCCAGGCCATAGCAGAGCCATGCCTCGGCGGGCTCGCCATCGCGGCCGGCACGCCCGGTTTCCTGGTAATAGCCTTCCATCGATTTGGGCAGGTCCACGTGCGCCACGAACCGCACGTCTGGCTTGTCGATGCCCATGCCGAAGGCGATCGTGGCGGCCATGATGATGCCGTCCTCGCGCAGGAAGCGGCGCTGGTTCTCCGCGCGCACTTCCGCCGGCAGGCCGGCGTGGTAGGGCAGGGCATTGAAGCCTTGCGCACACAGCTGTTGCGCGGTTTCTTCCACTTTGCGCCGCGACATCGCATAGACGATGCCGGCCGAGCCGCGGTGGCGGCCCAGGAACTCCTGCAGCTGCTTGCGCGCGTTGTCCTTCTGCACCACGGTGTAGCGGATGTTGGGGCGGTCGAACGAGCTGACGAAGTGGCGCGCCTCCACCAGGTCCAGGCGCTCGGCGATCTCGCGTTGGGTGGGCGGGTCGGCGGTTGCCGTCAATGCCATCCGCGGAATGTGTGGCCAACGCTCGTGCAGTACGGTGAGCTGGCGGTACTCCGGGCGGAAGTCGTGGCCCCACTGCGACACGCAGTGCGCTTCGTCGATGGCGAACAAGGCGATGCGGCTACGTTCCAGCAGCGACAGGAAGCGCGGGGTGAGCAGTCGTTCCGGTGCGACGTACAGCAGGTCCAGATCGCCCGAGAGCAGGGCGCGTTCCACCCGCTGGGTGTTTTCCGCATCCAGGGTGGAGTTGAGGAATTCGGCGCGCACCCCGAGCTGGCGCAGGGCTTCCACCTGGTCCTGCATCAGGGCGATCAGCGGCGACACCACGATGCCGATGCCGTCGCGCAACAGCGCCGGGACCTGGTAGCACAGCGACTTGCCGCCACCGGTGGGCATCAGAACCAGCGCGTCGTTGCCGGCGGCGACGTGTTCGACAATGGCTTGCTGGGGGCCGCGGAAATCGTCGTAACCGAAGACGCGGCTGAGCAGTTCGTGTGCGGGGGAAGACATCCGCCTAGGATACCGCGCGGGTCAAGCCCGGGCCGGTGTCATGCGGGCGGTGTTGCGCAGTGGTGTGTCGGGGATCGCCGCGCCGTGGTGGATGCGGTAGACGAAGACGTCTGCGGATGCAACTGAGCGCTGGCCGCGTGGCGCAAGAGATGTCAGGCAGCGGGTGCGGGTGCGACGGCCAGGGCTTCGCTCCGTACCCTCACCCCAACCCCTCTCCCGGGGGGAGAGGGGCTTAGTGTCTAGCACTGCTTACCGGTGGTAGGCAATTGCGCAGGGGGCCAAGGTTGGGCAGGGCTCAAGGTTGCGCCTTTGGCAAAACCTTGGACAAACCCGTGGAGGCTACGCGTGAAGGGTTTACTGCAGCAGCGAGCGCAGCATCCAGGCGTATTTTTCATGGGTCTGCAGACGCTGGGTCAGCAGGTCCACGGTCGGGTCGTCGCCGGCGTCGTCGGCGGTGCCCAGCACCTTGCGGGCGGTGCGGCAGACCGCTTCGTTGCCGCTGACCAGCTGGCGCACCATCTCGCGCCAGTCGGCGCTATCGCTCAGGCCCGGCTCTTCCGGGATCGAGGTCAGCGCCACGAACTCGCGGTACGAACCCGGTGCGTTGTAGCCCAGGGCGCGGATGCGCTCGGCCACTTCGTCCAGCGCGCCCCACTGCTCGGTGTACTGGGTTTCGAACATGGTGTGCAGCGAGTTGAACATCGACCCGGTGACGTTCCAATGGAAGTTGTGGGTCTTCAGGTACAGCGTGAACGCGTCGGCCATGTAGCGGGCCAGGCCGTCGGAGATCTGCTTGCGATCGGCATCCTTAATCCCGATATCGATGTGTGGCGCCGAGGGAGCGGCGACCGGCAACGCGTCAGTGGGAGCCGCGGGTTTGTTTGCTGCGTTCTTCTTCTTGGACATGGATGGTCCTCCTTAGGAACTGATATGGCGTCACAATAGACAGGCTAAAGGATCACTTGTCATTCAATCTTTCACATTTTTCCATCGATGAGCGCTATCGACACTGACCTCGCCACCACGTTGCGTGAGCGCCGCGGCGCCGTGGATGCCGCCATGAGCCGCGATCGTGGCCGTTTGCTGGGCCTATGGTCGCGCTGGCAAGGCAAGCCCGGCAACCCGCAGCTGCGCCAGGCCTTCGAACAGGCGCTGGCCGCCTCACAGGCGCAACGGCAGGCGCGTGCCGCGCAGCAGCCGGCGATCACGCTGGATACGCAACTGCCGATCGCGCGCGAAGCCGATCGCATCATCGCGCTCATCCGCGACCATCCGGTGGTGGTGATTGCCGGTGAGACCGGTTCGGGCAAGACCACCCAGTTGCCCAAGCTGTGCCTGGCAGCCGGGCGGGGTGCGGCCGGCATGATCGGCTGCACGCAGCCGCGGCGTATCGCTGCGCGCGCGGTGGCCGCGCGCGTGGCTGAAGAACTCAACACCCCATTGGGCACCACGGTGGGGTTCCAGGTGCGCTTCACCGATCGCGTGGGTGAGGACTCGCGCATCAAGTTCATGACCGACGGCATTTTGCTGGCGGAGATCGCCAGCGACCGGTGGTTGTCCGCCTACGACACCATCATCGTGGACGAAGCGCACGAGCGCAGCCTCAACATCGACTTCCTGCTGGGTTATCTCAAGCAGCTGCTGCGCAAGCGTCCCGACCTCAAGTTGATCGTCACTTCGGCCACCATCGACACCGAGCGGTTCTCGCGGCATTTCGATGACGCGCCGGTGATCAACGTGGAAGGCCGCACTTTCCCGGTGGATGTGCGCTACCGCCCGCTCGAAGGCGAATCTGGCGACGGCGACACCGGCGATGTTGGGCGCGATGGCGAACGCACCGTCAACGACGCCATCGTGGCGGCGATCGACGAGATCACCCGCATCGACCCGCGTGGCGATGTGCTGATGTTCCTGCCGGGCGAGCGTGAGATTCGCGATGCGCACCAGTCGCTGGAGCGGCGCAAATACCGTGAGACCGAAGTGGTGCCGCTGTACGCGCGGCTGTCGGCGGCCGACCAGGACCGCGTGTTCAACCCGGGCCCGCGCCGGCGCCTGGTGCTGGCGACCAACGTGGCCGAAACCTCGCTGACGGTGCCGCGCATCCGCTACGTGGTGGATCCGGGCTATGCGCGCGTCAAGCGCTACAGCCCGCGGCAGAAGCTGGACCGGCTGCATATCGAGCCGATTTCGCAGGCCAGCGCCAACCAGCGCATGGGCCGCTGCGGGCGTATCGCCGAGGGCATCTGTTACCGGCTGTACGCGGAGGCGGATTTCGCCGCGCGCCCGGCCTTCACCGACCCGGAGATCCGGCGCGCGTCGTTGTCGGGCGTGATCCTGCGCATGCTGCAGTTGGGGCTGGGGCGCATCGAGGAGTTTCCGTTCCTGGAAGCGCCGGACGAACGCGCCGTGGCCGATGGCTGGCAGCAGCTGCTGGAGCTCGGTGCGATCGATGCGGAGCGGCGGCTGACGGCGATCGGCCGGCAGATGGCGCGCCTGCCGGTGGACGTCAAACTGGCGCGCATGCTGGTGGCCGCGCAACAGCACGGTTGCCTGCGCGAGATGATCATCATCGCCGCGTTCCTGGGTATCCAGGATCCGCGCGAGCGCCCGCCGGAAGCGCGCGAGGCCGCCGATAACGCGCATGCGCTGTTTGCCGATGCGCGCTCGGAGTTCGTCGGCATCCTGCGCCTGTGGGACGCCTACCGGCAGGTACACGAAGACCTCACCCAGTCCAAGTTGCGCGATTGGTGCGGACGGCATTTTCTCGGCTTCCTGCGCATGCGCGAGTGGCGTGAACTGCACCGCCAGTTGCGCTTGCTGTGCGAAGAACTGGGCTGGAGCGAAGAGCCGGCCGGCGCGATGCTGGCGCCACTGCTGGCCGGTGCCAGCGCGCCGGTGCGCGAGGACGGGCAGGCGCACCGTGCCACCCGTGGGCAGCTGCACCGTGCCGCGCGGCTGGCGCGCGAAGGCAAGCCGGATCCGGCGGCGCCACCCGCGCAGGCGAAGGCCGCGGCTGCAAAGAGCTCACCTGCCGATGCCACCGACGCGGCGGTGCGCACGTCCGAGCGCGAACGTGCTGCCGCCTACCAGGCCTTGCACCGCGCACTGCTGGCGGGCCTGCCGACGCAGATTGGCCACCGCACTGAAAAAGGCGATTTCCTGGCTGCGCGGCAACGCCGGTTCGTGCCGTTTCCGGGCTCCGCGTTGGCACGCAAGCCGCCACCGTGGATTCTTGCGGCGACCTTGCTCGACACCCAGAAAGTGTGGGGCATGACCAATGCGGCGATCGAGCCGGACTGGGCCATTGCCGAGTTGCCGCACCTGCTGGCACGCAAGCATTTCGACCCGCACTGGTCGCGTGCACAAGGGCAGGTGGTGGCCTCCGAGCAGATCAGTCTGTTCGGCCTGGTGCTGGCGCCCAAGAAGCCGGTGCACTTCGGCAAGATCGACCCCGCCACCTCGCACGACCTGTTCGTGCGGCAGGGCCTGGTGCCGGGCGAAATCAACACGCGTGCGGCGTTTGTCGCCGATAACCTCAAGGTGCTGGAACAGGCGCGCGAAGAGGAAGCCAAGCTGCGCCGCGCCGGCATCGTGGCCGACGAGGACTGGCAGGCGCGCTGGTATCTGGATCGCATTCCGGCCGAACTGCATTCGGCCAGTGGCCTGGATGCGTGGTGGAAGACCTTGCCTGCCGACAAGCGCCGCAGCCTGCATTGGTCGTTGAACGATCTGCTGCCCGGCGAAGGCAGCGAGGCGGACCGGTTCCCGAAGTATTTCGCGCTGGGCGATGCGCGGTTGCCGTTGCAGTACCGCTTCGAGCCGGGGGCCATCGACGATGGCGTGACGCTCGAGGTGCCGTTGCATTTGCTCAATGCGCTGGATCCGTCGCGCTTGTCGTGGCTGGCGCCCGGATTTGTGGCCGACAAGGCGTCGGCACTGATCCGCAGCCTGCCCAAGGCGCAGCGCCGCAATTACGTGCCGGCTCCGGATTACGGCCGCGCGTTCTACGAGGCCTTCAGCACGCCATCGGCGGACGATATGCGCGGCGAGCTGGCGCGCTTTTTGAGCAAGGCCACCGGTGCGCCGGTGGCGGCGCTGGATTTCGACGAAGAAGCGCTGGACACGCACTTGCTGATGAACCTGCGGCTGCGCGACGAGGACGGCAGGGTGCTCGCCGAATCGCGCGATCTGGTGGGATTACGTGCGCGCTTTGGCGAGCGTGCCGGGCAGGCCTTTGCCGCGCGTGCCGGACGCGCGCTGGCGGCGGAAGGGCTGCGCGATTTCCCGGCCACGCCGATCCCCGAACAGGTGGCCGGCGAAGCGGGCGTGCCCGCCTATCCGGCCTTGGTGGATCAGGGCGAGGATGCCGCGCTACGGATCTTTGCCGACCGCAACGAAGCGCTGCGGGCGCATCCGCGTGGTGTGCGCCGGCTGCTGGAAATTGCCTTGGCCGACAAGATCAAGCAGGCGCGCAAGCAGCTGCCGGTGTCGCCCAAGACGGGGCTGTTGTATGCAGCGATCGAATCGCAGGAGCGCCTGCGCGGCGATCTGGTCGATGCGGCGCTCAATGCGGTGCTGGCCGAGGGGCTGGGCGCGATCCGCGACCCTGCCGCGTTCGCACAGCGCCGCGAGGATGCGGTCAAGCGGCTGTTTGGCGAAGCGATGGCACGGTTGACGCTGGCAGAGAGCATTCTCGGCGCGGTGGCCGAACTCAAGCCTTTACTGGAAGCACCGTTGATGGGCTGGGCGCGTGGCAATCTGGATGACATGGAACAGCAGCTACGCGCGCTGGTGCATGCCGGGTTCCTGCGCGACACGCCGGCCGATGCGCTGGCCAATTATCCGCGCTATCTCAAGGCGATGATCCTGCGCACCGAACGCGCCAAGCGCGACCCCGCGCGCGACCAGGCACGCATGCTCGAGCTCAAGCCGTTCGTGGATGCACTCAACGACGCCGCGGCGCGTGGGCTGCAACAGCACCCGGATTGGCAGGCGCTGCGCTGGGATCTGGAAGAACTGCGGGTGTCGGTATTTGCGCAGGAGCTGGGCGCCAAATCCGGCGTCTCGGCGAAAAAGTTGTCGCAACGCGTGGCGGCCTTGCGAGGGTAAGGCGCGCGCTGGCAGATGGCGGCGGGTTGCCGCTGCCTGCGAGGCGTCGCCTTGCCGTCTGGTTTCGTGCGCGTGAGTCTGCGGATGTTTGGCGTGTGATGCGCGCTATTGCGTGTGCCGCTGCCCACTCCGCAGGCCTCAACCGCAGAGCGCAGCTTCGACACCGCAGCGCCGTGCAGGTCGTACTGACCCGCTAACACCACGGCGCCGGGAGCTGCTGCATTGCTCCCGGCGCCCTGGCATGCGGTAGGTCAAAACTTCAGGTGCAGGGTCGCCATGTAACGGCGGCCACTCTTGTAGCGCCCGGCCAGATGCTCCTTGTCGCCGAGATACTGCAGGTATTCCTCGTCCAGCAGATTTTGCGCGTCGATCTGCAGCGACCAGTTCGGGCTGAACGCATAGCCCACGCTGGCGCCGAGTTCGGCGTAGTCGTCCACGCTGGCGGGCGCGGCGCCGGCCACGTAACCGCCGGCCAGGTAGCTGTCACGCCAGTTGTAGGTCAGGCGGGCGTTGAGCGGGCCTTTTTCGTAGTACGGCGAAAACGCCACGCTGTTGCGCGACTGGTAGGGCAGCGGGTCGCCGGTGTTGTTTTCGCCATTGGCATAGGTGTAATTGGCAGTCAGACCGAAGCCGCTGTCGCCGAACGGCTGCTGGAAAGAAAGGTTGAACCCCTTGACCTTGCCATCGCCAGCGTTGCGTGGCCGCTGGATGCTGTAGTCGCAATAACCGTCGGCGGTGCAGCCGTTGCTGCCGATCAGCTGCGCCCAGCTTTGCGGCGCGGTGTCGCGCAGGGCGTTGTATTGCCGCTCCACGCTGACGCTGGTGTCGATGTAGTTGTCGATCTTCTTGTAGAACACCGACCAGGCCACCACCGACTGCGGCGCGAAGTAATACTCCGCCGACAGATTGAAGTTCCACGATTCGTACGGCGATAGCTCCGCGTTGCCACCGCTGCCGGTCAGTGTGGTGTCGTTGAGGAAGGTGTTGTTGACCATCTGGTTGTACGGCGCCCAGGCGATCACCTTGGCCGCGGCAAAGCGGAACACCCAGTCGTCGCTGGTGTCGTAGGACAGCGTGAGCGATGGCAGCAGGAAGTCTTCCTTGCGCGTGCGCGTTTGCCACAGGCTGTCGGCGTTGGCCAACGACGGGGTGCCGCTATAGACGAACCCGCTGCCTTCGGTCTTGGAGTCCACATAGCGCACACCGAGGTTGCCACGCAGGCCGCCGCTGGAGAAGTTCACCTGTGCGTAGGCGGCGTTATTGGTCTGCTCCAGCGCCCAGCTGTTATTGAGATAGCTGGCCGGATCCGGCGCGCTGTAATCCACCGGGCTGTTGCGGATCCAGTTGAGCACATTGTCGCGGCCGGCCTGCACATGCTGCCCGTGGTCCGGGTAGAAACCTTGCAGGTCGGTCAGGCCGATCGTGCCCACATCGGCCAGCGTGCCCGGCGTGACGCCACCATAGACGTTGAGCTCAAAGCGCTCGTCGTGTTTGCCGTGGCGCACGCCCAGTAGCAGCTGATTGAACACGCCATCGAATTGCAGGTTGAAATCCAGCTGGCCGTAGGTGTCCTTGCTCTCGGTGGAGAAGATGCCGTTGTTGCCGAACCAGCCGCCGGCCGAGCCCCAGTTGGCCGGGTCGCGTGCAGCGGCCGGGTCATCGAAGCGGATGCCGCGGCGCGTATCCCAGCTGAAGCCGCCGTTGTAGAACGGCTCGATGAAATACTGCGACAGATCCTTGTTTTCGGACTTGCTCTGGCCCACCTGCCCGTTGAGACCCCAACCCTCGCCGCGGAGGGCGCCACGCAGGTCCAGCCCTTTGGTGGTCACTTCCGATTCGCGCACGTTGTTGTCGTAGATCACCGTGCCGCCCAAGGGGTCGGCGTTGGCGCTGGAATGGCCGCTGGTGACCACGCCATTGCGCACGCCACCCAGCTGGTCCACCGCGCCAACAGTGCCTGCATTCCAGGTGAGAAAGCTGTACATCGACTGGTTGTAGTTGTCGAAGTTCTCGTTGATGTACAAGCCGCTGAGATTGAACTCCAGCGCATCGCTGGGCTTGAGCTGCAGGTTGACCACGGCGCTGTCGCGTTCGCGGTCCTGCTGGAACCACGCGGCGTTGATCGAGTTGGGCACGTCCGCATCGGCCGGCACGCCGCCGGCTGCATTGGCGAAGGTGCTGGCTGGCGCATAGCCGAACACTTCCATGCCGCGCCGGTCCACGCGTTCTTCGTAGTGCTGCGCGGAGACGGTGACGCCGAAGGTTTCTGCCGGATTTTTCCAGCTGTACAGCAGCGCCGCATTCGGCTTGCCCTGGCTGGCCTGGTCGCTGTAGCTATAGCCGATGGAGGCGGCCACCTCGTTGGCCTTCAGGTCGAGCGGCTGGCGCGTGTGCATGAGCACGGTGCCACCCAGGCTGCCTTCGGTCAGGCGTGCTTCGGACGACTTGATGATTTCCGCACGCCCCAGGATTTGCGGTGCCAGCAAGGTGTAATCGAAACCGCGGCTGGGCTGTTCGCCGTAGAGCCAGATTGCCTGCGCCACCGGGTGGCCGTCCAGAAAGGAGAGATTGAGGCTGGGGTCGGTGCCGTCGATGCTGACGCGCTCGCCCTGGCCAAAGCGACGGTCCAGGGTGACGCCGGGAATCTGCGACAGCGCTTCGGCCACGTTGGTGCTGGGGAACTTGCCGATGTCCTCGGCGGTGATCGCTTCGGAAATGCCGGTGTTGTTACGCTTGGTGTCCAGCGATTTTTCAAGGCTGGCGCGGATGCCAACCACCTGCACGGCATCCAGTTCGGTGGCCTGTGGGTCGGCCGTCTGCTGTGCCTGGGCGGCGAACACCAGCGACATGCCAATGGCGCTGGACAGCAGCGAAGTGCGGTATTTCATGATGTCTCTCCTCATCACGCAACAGGGATGGACGGCGGGCCTGCGCTCGCCGGATGCACTGGGGGTACACGCCGCTCGCGGTCGGGAGACGCGAGTGGTGGAGCGCTTACGACACCTCGGTGTGGTGTTGCAGATACCAGCTGGCCGCGCCGAGCACGCCGAGTTGCCCGTGTTCGACCAACTTGACCGGAATGCGCTCCAGCACCGGGCGCATGCGGCCCTTGGCGAGGAAGCGTTCGCGGAAATCACTCGCAGCCAGAAACTGGCCGATGCTCGGCAGGATGCCGCCGGCCAGATACACGCCGCCGGAGGCGCCGTACGCCAGCGCCATGTCGCCGACCGCGCTGCCGAGCAGCGCGCAGAACAGCTGCAGGCACCGCCGCGCCAGTGCATCGTCGCTGTGGAGCGCGGCGTGGGTGATGTCGGCGGGCAACGGGTGGATGGGCGTGGCCGCGTGCAGTTCGCACAGCGCCAGATACAGGTTGCGCAACCCGGGGCCGGAGAGCACATGCTCGATCGGCAGATACGATGCGTCGCGCGCCAGGATGCGCAGCACCTGCGCGGTGTCGGGGTCATTGCTTGCCAGTGCGACCTGGCCGGCTTCGGTGGCGAGCACGGTCGGCTGGCGCGGGCCGTTGATCCACACCGCAGCGCCTAGCCCGGTGCCCGGGCCGACCACCAGGATCGGGCCACCGGGCTGCGCATGCCGCGGCGTGGGGCCGCTTAGTTGCACCACCGCACGCTGTTCCATCTGCGGCGCGGCATACGCCACCGCTTCGAAGTCGTTGACCAGATGCACCGCACGCACGCCAAGCGTGTCGCGCAACTGACGCGGCGCGATGGTCCAGGGCAGGTTGTTGCTGATGAAGCGGCCGTCGTCCAGCGCGACACCTGCGCTGGCGATCACCACTGCATCGACGGCGCGGCTATCGCGCAGGAAATCAGCCAGGATCGCGTCCAGGCTGGCATGGTCGGCGCAGCGGTAGGTGCGGTACTGCGAGAGCTCGATCGGCGCATCCGCGCCATGCGAGACCCGGCCGACACGCACATGCGTGCCGCCGACATCGGCAGCCAGAAACGTGGTGGGAGCGGGGACAACGGGCAGAGCAGAAGCGCAAGCAGAGTGCGAGGTTGCAGCCACGGTCAGTCCTCTGGGACGCCTGGATCGGCCGATGCCGTCAGCGCGTAGCGGCTTGTTTAGGAGCTGATGACAACGCTGTCAATGGTCCAGTCGGGTTGGATCGATCTTGTTGACAGGCTCAAGCGCTAAAACAGCTCCGTGATGGGCTTTGTGCGGAGTTCCTTGCGCAAACTGTCGAAGCCATGCCAATCGTTTGCAGGGATTCACCGGGCGTGCATGACATCGTTGTGCCTGCCGCGTGGCACGCACTTCCGGCGTCTGTCGCGACCGTCGGAGGCGGCCATGAGGGATGCCCAGGCCAGATTCCTGTCCTGCTGTGGCGACCAAGTCCTGCCGGCGTGCTCAGGTGGCGGGCGGCGGCGCGACCGCAGGCAAGGTCCGGCAGGCGGCGTTGTCCGAGGGCGGCGCCTGGGTCGGGTAGTCCTGCTTGCCGAGCACATAGGTCTGGCTGGTGGCGACAAAACCGTCTGCGTAGGTGGCTTCCACAAAATAGGCGCGCCAGCCGGCCTCAGGAACCTGCACAGGAACCGTCACCGCACCGCGCTTCCAACTCACCGCCGTGGCGGTGTAACGGATGCCGCAGGCAAAGCGGAAGTCACGCGCCTGCGGATTGCTCGCGCTCCATACCTTCACCTGCACCGGGCGCTCGCTGGAACGCACCCGGATGGCAGGCGTTGCGCCGCCACGCAGGCTGCCGCGCAGGTCGGGCAGCGGGCGCTGCTGCTGCAGCCGGTTGACGAACGGCACCAGCGTATCCACCACCGATGCGCGGATGCCACCGTGCGATGCATTGGGCACCACGCGCAGCGCTTTGGTGCCGGGCAGTGCGTCGTAGAAGAACTGCGTGTTGTCTGGCACGAAGAAGTCATCGCCGCTGGCATTGACGATGTCCTTGGGCACGGACAGCCGCTTGCGGTAGCGCGTGTGCAGGTACTGCAGGGGGTCCTGGATCTGGACCAGCTGCGCAAACGCAGGCGTGGCGAGCTGGTTGGTCATGCCTTCCTTGGCGTAGGCGTTGAACGGCACCGGCCAGTTCCCGCCATAGACCTTGGCCATGTGCGTGAGCACGGCCGGCATGTTCAGGATGTCGATCACGAAGGGCGCCACGGCCTCCACGCGCTGGTCGGCGATGGCCGCATGCCAGCTGGCCCAGCCGCGCTTGGACGCGCCGGCCAGGATGAAACGGTGAATCCGCAGCGGCGCCAGTTCGCGTTCGGCCAGGCTCATGGTGCGCGCGATGGCCGCGGCCATCGGAACATGCAGCGGCAAGGTCTTGCGCTGCGCCGGCGCTTTCATAAACAGCGACCAGGTGTGCGCAACGCTGTCGTCTTCGCGGCGTGCGGTGCCGTCATCGCGATACGTCAGCGCCTGGCTGGGGAGGTCGCTCAGCACGATCACCACGGTGCGCGTGCGCTGCGCCAGGGCCGCGATCGCCTCGGGGGCCAGTTCACTGGATGGCTTCGCCGGGCCACCATCGACGGGCTGGCGCGTGCCATTGCTGGAGATCAGCAGCGCACGCGTGGGCAGGGCATCGGGCGGCACATAGAGCGCAACGTCGTGCTGCCAGCTGGCCGGCTGGACCAGGCCTTCCGGCGACCAGTCCTGCGAGGTCAGCAGATAGTCGCGGCGTTCGACCCCGGCCACGGTGCTGGTGGCAGTACGCCGGTAGCTCAGCGGCTGCGCCTCTACCGCATCGTGGTAACACACCAACGCCTCGCCAAAGCCAACAGCGGGATCGGTGGCGCAGCGCTGCGTTGCGGGCGATGCACAGGCCGAGCCGGCAGCGAGCAGGGCGAGGAGCAGAACGCTGCGACGAGCGAAGGACGTCATTGCATGTCTCCAGACGCAGGATGCGGGGCTAGCGGGTCTGCAGTGAGCAGGCGCGCCAGCATGTCACAGCGCTGATCGGCGATGGCCGGCCCTGCGAACCCATTGCAGCAAACACGCATCTGCGGCGTGCATGAGTTTCAGGCCAGGGCGTGTGCGGCGCGCCAGCAGGCGACGCCGCTGTGCGCGCGGGCTTGGGAACGGTGTGCTCCCGCCGGGTGATCGGAAACGATCCCTCCGCCGCCGGCACCCATCTCGCAAATGCTTACTTGACCCGGCGCACCTTGGCCTGGGTGTTGTAGCCCTCGATCTGCATGTACCACACGCCGATCAGGCCGGGCTTGATCTTGGTCTTGGGCGAATCCTTGCGCACGCCGGGCAAGGTCACGCTGTCGGTCTGCTCCCACTCCTGCCCATTGGCGAGGGTGTAGGTGCGGCCCTTGGAGAAGCCCCTGAATGCACCGACCACGGTGCTTTCAATCGGGTCCTTGATACCGAAATCGGAGAAGCCGCGATTTTTCACGATCACTTCCTGGCGGCCGGCTTCCTTGGCCTGCTCCACCACCACCGCCGCTTCCTTGGCCACCTTGCCCTGCAGCCAGTCGTTGAGCGCGGCGAGTTCGCGGGCATCGAGCTTGTCCAGGCCGGCGGCCTTGAACTGTTCAGCGCTCATCTGCGACTGCAGGTCGCCCTGCACGGCGCGCTGCGCCAGGACTGGCGTGGCGTGTAAGGCGAGGGTCAGGCAAACCAGGAGGGGAACGCGGCGCGCGAACGACATGGAGGCAACCCGGAGAGAGAGGCGGCTAGTGTAGACGCTCGGCCGCGTGCCGCCAGCGGCTCATTCGGTGTCGCTGATTGCGGCCTCGGCGGCAACGGCGGCAGGACGCTCCGGCCGGCGATAGACGAAATCCGGTGCCGGCGATGCGGCCTCGCGTTCGGCGGTGGCGCGGATCCCGGCATGGGCCGGGGAGCGTTCGCAGACCGGGTCCAGGGTGGCGGCATCGCCGGCCAGGGCCAGTGCCTGGCAGCGGCAACCGCCCCAGTCGATCTCCCGCTTCGGGCAACCCTGGCAGACCTCGGGCATCCACGCGGTGCCGCGGAAACGCGCGAAGGCCTCGCCGTGATTCCAGATATCGGCCAGCGAGCGATCGCGCAGGTTGTCGAACTGCAGGCCGTCGATGGTTTCGGCCGCATGGCACGGCAGCACGTCGCCACGCGGAGAGATATTGACGAAGCGCTGCGCCCAGCCGCCCATGCAGGGCTTGGGCTGGCGCGCGTAGTAATCGGGGGTGACGAAGTCGATGGCCAGCTGGTCGCCAAGGCTGCGCCGCGCGGTCTCCACCGCCACGATGGTCGCGGCCAGCTGCTCGCGGCTCGGCATCAAGGCGGCACGGTTGCGCAGGCCCCAGCCGTAGTACTGCGTATGCGCCACTTCAATGCGCTCTGCACCCCATTCCAGCGCCAGCGCGATCATGCCGGGCACGCGCTCGGCGTTGTGCCGGTGGATCACCGCGTTGAGCGTCAGCGGCAGGCCGCGCGCACGCACGGCGGCGGCGAAGGCACGTTTCTTGGACAGGCTGTTGCGGTAGCCGGCAATGTGGTCGGCGCCGGCCGGGTCCACGTCCTGCACGCTGAGCTGCACATGTTCCAGGCCGGCGGCCTGCAATTGGTCGAGCATCGGCTCGCCGCCGGCCACGCCGGAGGTGATCAGGTTGCTGTACAGGCCCAGCGCGCGTGCATGCGCCACCAGTTCGGGCAGGTCCTTGCGCAGCATCGGCTCGCCGCCGGAAAAGTGCGCCTGCAGCACGCCCATCTCGGCGGCCTGTTCCAGCAGCGAGCGCCAGCCGGCGGTGTCCATTTCCTCGCGTAATGCCGCCAGCGCGATGGGGTTGGAGCAATACGGGCAGGCGAGCGGGCAGCGATGCGTCAGCTCCAGCAGTACCGAAAGCGGTGGCGGCACAGTGCTCATAACCGCAGCAAGCGCTTCTGGTGCAAGGTGGTGGTGAGTTCGATCACGTCGGTCTCGATCTCGCTCGCATCGGCATCGAATTCGGCGGCCAGCGTCTGCGCGATCTGCGCCAGCGACTGCGTCCCGTCGTAACGCTGGGCCACCACCAGTGCGATGTCATCCAGCTCCACCACGCGTTCGGGCGCCAGCAATACCCACTGGTCGCGCGCGCGGTCGTGCTGCAGGCGTACGCCGGCACGCAGCGCAGGGCAGCTGTCGCGGCTGATGGTGCTCACGCGGCGGCCCGCTTGCTGTCGCGCTCCGGCACGAACGCATCCGGCCAGACAACGCCGGGGCTGACGTAGGCCACGTGCAATGCGTCGAGTTGTGCCCACAGTACCGAGCATTTGAAATGCAGCGCGGCTTTCACCAGCTGCTGTTTTTCGATGGTGTCGGCGTGTTGCTTGACGTAGTCCAGCGCGAAATCCGAATCGCGCGGCGCTTCGGTCAGGCGGTGCTCGAAATACGCCAGTGCTTCCGGCGAGACAAAGTCGTAGTGCTGCAGCATGCCGGCCACGCGCTGGCCGATGATGTTGGGCGCAAACAATTCGGTGAGCGAAGAGGCGATCGCTTCCAGCAGGCTCTTTTCGCGCACGAAGTGCAGATAGGCCTGCACCGCGAAGCGCGTGCCCGGCAGCAGGGCACGGCCCGATTCGACCAGCTCGCGTGGCAGGCCCAGTGCGTCGGTTAGGTGCAGCCAACGCGCGATGCCGCCATCGCTGGGGCTGTTGCCATCGTGGTCGAGAATGCGCTGGCGCCAGATGCGGCGCAGTGCGGGGTCTTCCATCCGCGCCAGGATCGCCGCGTCTTTCAGCGGAATGCAGCGCTGGTATTCAAAACGATTCAACGCCCATGCCTGCACCTGGCCGCGATTGAGCTTGCCGTGGTGCAGCAGTGCATGGAAAGGATGCTGGTCGTGATACAGCCGCGCGCCGATCGCGCGCAGATCCGCTTCCAGCTGGTCGGGCGAGAGCAGGGCAGTCACAGGGAAATCTCCAGGCCGTCATGTGCCACGTCCCAGCCGGCTGCGCGCACTGCGGCGTGCTCCGGCGAGTGAGCGTCGAGGACGGGGTTGGTGGTGTTGATGTGGATAAGGACCTTGCGCGCCACCTGCAACTGCGCGAACGCGGCCAGGGTGCCGTCAGTTCCGTCGATGCTCATGTGGCCCATGCGCTGGCCAGTTTTCTGGCTCACGCCCAGTTGCACCATTTCGTCGTCGCGCCACAGCGTGCCGTCGAAGAACACCAGCTCGGCGCCATGCAGGCGCGCGCGCAGGTCATCGGTCATGGCCGCGCAGCCGGGAATGTAGTGCACGCGGTGGCGGCCATCGTCGATGGTCAGCCCAAGCGTCTCTTCGTTGGAGCCGGCCAGGTCGCCGCCGCTGCGCGATTCCATAAACAACGGCACCTTGCCGGGAACCGAGAACGGCGTCAGCTGCAGGTCGCACAGGGTCAGCGGGGTATTCAACGCGAACGGATGCCGGTCCACGTACTGCGGATTGAGCGCGTCGAAGATCGGGTTCTGCGCGAGCAGGTCAAGCACGCGGCTGCTGGCATGCAACGAAAAGCGTTGGCTTTCGCGCATCGAGAGCAGGCCGGCAATATGGTCGATCTCACCACTGGTCAGCAGCACCGATTCGATCGGTGAATGGCGCAGGCCGTGTTGCGGCCAAAGCGCGGGCGTGGCGAGAATCTGTTGGCGAAAATCGGGAGAGGCGTTGATCAGGACCCAGCGCTGGCCGTCGGCACTGACGGCGATACTGGCCTGGGTACGACGCTGGGCACCGTCCGCTTGCTGCCATGCCCGCTGACTCGCGGGTGTGTGGCAATTCCACTGCGGGTGCCCACCGCCGGCCGCCGATCCCAAAACGATGATGCGCATGGAGAACTGTTACCTGTCTGCCGGCAACAGCCGGTCATGCATCGAAAGAGAGGGCGGCAGGGTCGCTCAGAACTCGCCGGAAACGTAGCAGTTGATCTCGGCGCCACAATTGACTTCACGTACAACAGGCTTCTTCCAGGTCTTCATCGGCTACCTCGCAGTTGGTTGGAGTAACGCCGGCGCAGATTGCGCCGCGACGACGTGCAGGGAGCATAGGCACGCGGTTTGGGCCAGTTGTAAAGAGCATGTAAAAAGCTTGGGCCACGTCGCGCTTTGCACCGGCCTGGCGCCGCGATGGGTTGCCAATCAAGGCGTTGCCGGGTGAACCGTGCGTAAGCGCAGCGGGCACGCATGGGCGTGAGGGCGCACGAAACACGCGTTGTGGAGATGGTGACGCGCACGTTACCGTAGCTGTCAGCCCCCATGTCCCTGCCGCCTTTGTGTCCACCGTTGTGAACAGCTCCGCCCCCGACCGCCTGCATGCCGTGCTGCAGCGTCCCGCCCTCGCATCGATCGCGCCCGCCTTGCGCGATGCGTTGGCCCAGGCCTGGGCAGCGTCCGAAACGGCGCAGGCAGACAGCGTGCCGTGGGCCTTGCTCACCGATACGCTGGACGCCCTGGCGCACCTGGCGGCCGACGAAGCGACCCTTGTGGCCGCGTTGTTGTTCGATATTCCGGCGCTACGCCCGGGTGTTGCCACGCTGCCATGGCAGCCGGCGGAACGGCGCGGCGTGGTGGAGGGGCTGCTGGATGGCCTGGATGCCGCCGACCAGGTCTGGGCGCTGCATGCCGGGCGCGAGGCGGGGCGTAATAGTGAAGGCCTGCGCCGCCTGTTGTTGTCCATCATCCACGACCTGCGCGTGGTGCCGATCCTGCTGGCCCGCCAGCTGGCGCGCATGCGCGTGGCCGACCGGCAGAGCGAGGAAGAGCGCCGCGCGCTGGCCCAGCTCACCCGCGACATCCACGCACCGTTGGCCAACCGGCTGGGGATCTGGCAGGTCAAGTGGGAGCTGGAGGATCTGGCATTCCGGCACCTGGAACCGGATACCTACCGGCGCATCGCCCGCGATGTGGACGAAACCCGGGTGGCGCGCGAGCGCTACATCGAGGCGGTCAAGCGCACGCTGTCGGCAGCGCTGGCACAGCAGGGCCTGCGCGCGGATGTCAGCGGGCGGCCGAAGCACATCTACAGCATCTGGCGGAAGATGCAGAAAAAGCGGCTCTCCTTCGACCAGCTCTACGATGTGCGCGCGGTGCGGGTGATGGTGGACGACGTGGCCGCCTGCTATGCCGCGCTGGGTGCGGTGCACGCGCTATGGGCGCCGGTGCCGAGCGAGTTCGACGACTACATCGCCCGGCCCAAGGCCAACGATTACCGCTCGCTGCATACCGCGGTGGTGGGTCCGGAGGGGCGCACCATCGAGATCCAGATCCGCACCCACGAGATGCACGCCCAGGCCGAACTCGGCGTGGCCGCGCACTGGAAGTACAAGGAAGGCGGCAAGGGCGCGGAAAAGGCGTTCGATCGCAAGATCCTGTGGATGCGGCAGTTGCTGGAGCAGGTGCAGGACGGCGAGCACGGCGAACTGGCTGGCGCGCTGGATGCGGAGCTGATCGAAGACCGCGTTTATGCGCTCACGCCCAAGGGCGAGGTGATCGACCTGCCGCAAGGGGCCACGCCGCTGGATTTCGCTTACCACGTGCACACGATGGTGGGGCACCGCTGCCGCGGCGCACGCGTGAACAACCGCATCGTGCCGCTGACCTACCGGCTGCGCAGCGGCGACCGCGTGGAAATCATGACCGCCAAGGAAGCCGACCCGCGCCGCGATTGGCTGTTGGCCTCCAACGGGTTCCTGGCCAGCGGGCGCTCGCGCGACAAGGTACGCGCCTGGTTTCACAAGCTCGACCGCGCCCGCAACGTGCAGGCCGGCAAGGACGTGCTCGATCGCGAGCTCAAGCGCTTGGGGCTGCAGCATGCCGACCTCAGCGTGGCCACGCGCAAGTTCCACGCCGACAGCATCGACGACCTGTACATCCAGGTGGCGCTGGGCGATACCGGGCCCAACCAGATCAGCCGCGCGCTGCTGGAAGCCGAGCGTGCGGCGTCGCAGCCGGCCGTCCCGGCGCCGCCGCGCCCGACCGCGCGCCGCGACGGGCTGGGCAAATCCAAATTTACCGTGCAGGGCGTGGGCAATCTGCTGGTGCAGCTGGCGCGCTGCTGCCACCCGGTGGCGGGCGAGCCGATTGCCGGGTATCTCACGCGTGGCCGCGGCATCACCGTGCATCGGGCCGACTGCGTGGCGCTGTCGCGTCTGGCTGCCGCGCATCCGCAGCGGGTGCTGCCGGTGGAGTGGGGCCAGGCCGGGAGCGGTTACGAGGTGGACGTGCAGGTGCGGGCAGTGGACCGGCGCTGGCTGCTCAAGGACATCACCAACCTGATCGCGCAGGAAGACGCGCATGTGCTGGAAATCAACAGCGATAACGTGCGCGACAGTGGCCGCGCGCAACTGCGGCTGCGCCTGAAAGTGAGCGATTACGAGCAGCTCTCGGCGCTGCTGGGCAAGCTGGACGCCTTGCCCGGGGTGAACGAGGTGCGCCGGCTGGGCTGAGCGCACGCAGTCTTCGCAGCCGGGGCGGCTACCATTGCGTGGTGAACGCGTCCCCGTCAGGTCGCGCCAAGGACGGACGCCACCGCATGTTCCCGCTTCCGCGCTGGGCCAGATCGCCGCGCCTCTGGGCGCCGCTGCGCAGCCGTGCGCTGTGGCGCGTGGTGCTGGTGCTCGCCGCGTGCCTGTTGCTGAGTGTCATCGTGTTCCGGCGCCCGCTGGCCGATCTGCTGTGGCCGGACAGCCGCATCCAGCAACTCCTGCAGCGCGGCGACGCGGCGCTGGCACGTGGTCAATTGAGTGCTGCCGATGGCAGCGGGGCGCGCGAATTCTTTGCCGCGGCACTGGCACTGGACGGCGACCGTAGCGAAGCGCGGCAGGGCCTGGCCCGCACCGGTGCGGCCGCGGTGGTGCAGGCGCGTGCGGCACTGGCTGCGGGCGATGTGCCGGCGGCCCAGCGCGGGGTTGCGCTGGCACGCGCGCTGGAAGTGGCGCAGGCGCAGATTGCGCCGGTCGAGCTGCGCCTGCGGCAACTGCAGGCGCGCCGGGCCGGCCTGGATGCGCTGGTGGCCCAGGCCGTCGCCGCGCAACAGCAGGGCCGCCTGGACGGCACGCCCGACAGTGCACTGCCGTTGTATCAGCGGGTGCTCTCCCTGGCCCCGGACCGCACCGATGCCCTGGAAGGCCGCGAAGATGCGCTGACCGACCTGCTGGCACAGGCCCGCCACGCGCTGGCACGCGATGCACTCGCCGAGGCGGCCGCCTTGCTGGCCGCGGCCAAGCGCTACGACGCCGGGCATGCCGATGTTCCTTCGACCGAGGGCCAGTACCACCGGCTGATGGATCAGCGCCGGCAGCGCGCCGACACGCTGTTGCGGCGCGGCCGGCTGGCGCCTGCGGTGCGCGACTTCACTGCCGTGCTGGCTGCCGAGCCGGGCGATGCGCAGGCGCAACGCGGCGTGGAGCGGGTTGCTGCCGAATATGCCGCGCAGGCCACCCGCCAGGCCGCGGATTTTCAGTTCGATGCGGCAACACAGTCGCTGCAGCAGGCGCGCGCTCTGGTCCCCTCTGGCCCATCCATCGCCGCGGCCGAGCAGGGCGATCGCGCGTGCGCGCGATGCGCAGCGCGGGCCGGAATCCGGGTTGTCGCGGGGGGCGCGCGAACGCCGCCTGCGCAGCCTGCTGCAACGCGTCGCCGCAGCCGAAGCGCAACAGCAATGGATGACGCCGCCTGGCGCCAGCGCCTACGACGCCGTACGTGCCGCACAAGCGCTGGCACCCCGCGACCCGCGCGTGCTGCAGGCTGCCGCACGCGTGGCGCCGGCCAGCCAGCGCTGTTTCGAGGACGAGTTACGCAACAACCGGCTACGCGCCGCGCGCGGCTGTCTGGATGCCTGGCAGGCGCTGATGCCCACCGGCGACGCTCTGGCGAGCGCGCGCCGGCGCCTGGCGCAGCGCTGGGTGGCGGTGGGCAGCGAGCGGCTGGGCCAGGAAGACGCGGCCTTTGCGCGCCGCGCGCAGAACGAGGCCCGTCAGTTGGATCCCTCGTTGCCGGAGTTGGCGGACTTCAGCCGGCGCGTCAAAGCGGTGAGTGAAGAGCGCTGAGCGAATGATCGGTTGAGGCGGTGTCTGTGAGAGCCCATGCAGTACACCAAACGGCGCATGCACGCCCACCTCGCCTCACTCAGCGATAAACAAAGTCCGCACCGTCGCGCGTGCGGCATCCAGCGAAAAATGCTGCGCCACATTGCGCAGGCCGTTGTCGGCCAGGCGTTGCCAGAGCGCGGCGTCCTGATACAGGCGCACGATGGCGGCGGCGAACGCATCTGCTTCATCTGCCACGCACACGTCCTCGCCATCGTGCAGGTGCATGCCTTCCACCGCGCAGGTGGTGCCCACCACTGGCTGGCCGTGCGCCATGCTCAGGTTGATCTTGCCCTTGACGCCGGCACCGAAGCGCAGCGGCGCCACTGCAATACGCAGCGTGTCCATGTACGGCACCAGATCCGGCACGTGCCCATGCAACTGCACGCCCGGCGTTTCATCGGCCAGTAACTGCAGCGCGGCGGGCACGTCGGCGCCGATGCAGTGGAACACCACGTCCGGCAACTGCGCGCACACCAGCGGAAAAATCGCACTGATGAACCACTGCACCGCATCCACGTTCGGTGGATGCCGGAAGCCGCCGACAAACACCAGATCGCGCCGCTGCGCGAACGGCTGGCCGCTGCCGGCAACCTCGTGCAAATTGGAGAGCAGGGCGGTGCGGATCTGTGGTGCATCCGCGTGCAGCTGTGCCTGCTCGGCCGCCGACACCAGCACGGTCACGTCGGTGGCCGCCATGATCTCCAGCTCGCGCAGGCGCGTACGTTCGGCGCTGCGCAGCAGGTTGGCGTCGCCGGTAAGCTCGGCGCCACGGCGCTCGCGCAGATAGTGCAGATCCACCGTATCGAACAAGGTGCGTGCCTGCGGCGCGTAACGCTTGAGCAGTGGCAGGCAGGCATGGGCGACGTGGTGGCGCACCAGCAGCACCGCGCTGAAACGTGGGCCATGCGTGCGCAGCCAGGTGCCGATGCCTTCCAGGAACGGCGCATACCAGACTTCCACGCCGAGTTGCTGCAAGGCCTGCGTGTGGCGGCCGGCATGCTCGCGACGGGTGGGCACGAACACCACGTGTGCACCTTCGGCGCACAACAGGCGGATCAGGTTGAACTGCCGCAACGAACCGGAGTCACGGTCCGGCTGCGGCACGCATTCGTCCAGGATGAGGACCTGGCGTTGGTGGCGGTGCAGGCTGGCGGGGTCGGGCACGCTGCCAACCGGCAACTGCGCCTGCAGCACCTGCTGCCATTTTTCGGCGAACACGCTGCGGTTGCGCACCTGATACGCCTTGACGCCGGTGCGGGTGTCGGTGCCGTTGCTGGTGCCTTCGTCATGCACCACCACGCTAGCCGGCTGCACCAGCACGCTGTGCCCTGCGGCACGCACCGCGAAGGCCAGGTCGGTGTCTTCGTAATACGCTGGCATGTAGCGCCGATCCAGCCCACCCAAGGTCTGCAGCAGCGCACGCGGCAGCGCGATCGCCGCGCCGGAGCAATAGTCCATCTGCCGCACGTAGGCGTAGCGCGGATCCTCAGCGGACTCGAAGCGCCCGTAGCTCCAGGCGCTGCCATCGCCGAACACCACGCCGCCGGATTCCTGCAAGCGCCCGTCCGGATACACCAGCTGTGCGCCCACCAGGCCGGCAGATGGATGCGCGGTAAAGGTGCCGATCAACCGGTCCAGCCAGCCCGGCTGCGGCACGGTGTCGTTGTTGAGCAGCACCACGTAGTCGCCGCGTGCCAGCCCAATGCCGTCGTTGCAGGCAGCGATGAAGCCGCCGTTGCGTGCGCGCTGGTGGTAGTGCAGGCCCTGTACGTGCGGCAGATTGGTAGCGGTGGCGTCGCTGCTGCCGTCGTCCACCACCACGATCTCGATGCCCAGCGCCGGTGGATGCGCGGCCAGTGCACGCAGGCAGGCGAGTGTGTGCGCGATCTGGTTGTACACCGGAATCACCACCGTCACCTGCGGCGTGGCGCTGTGCGGCACCGCAAATGCCGTAAATGGCGCAGCCTCGGGCAACCACAGCGGCGTGCCGAGCGCGACCGGCGGCGCCTGCGTGTGCACGCGGATGCGCTGCCAGGTGGCGCGCCATCCGCGGGTCCGCATGCTGGCGACGCTGCGGTGGATCAGGCCAAGCACGCGATTGAACAGATAGCGCGCATCGGCCAAGGACATCGACATTCCGTTGGAACTCCAGCTTAAGCCACAGGGTCCGGCACGCCGCAGCCACGACAGGGCTGCGCTAGACTCGCCGGACTCTACATTCTCGCATCCCTGTGCCCCGACGCTACGATCACGACGCTCCCGACGATTTCGAGGACGACTCCGCCGAACAAGGCTCCCGCTGGCAACGCAGGCTGATCGTCTGGAGCCTGGCGGCATTCGCGCTGGCGCTCGGTTTCCTGATCCCGTACACGATGTATCTGAACAAGCAGGTGACCCAGCGTTTCGGGGAACTGCGCTGGCAGATCCCCACGCGTGTGTACGGCCGGCCACTGGTGCTGGTGCCGGGCAAGGCGCTGGACGCAGCCACGCTGAAGACCGAGCTGGACGCGGCGTCCTACCGTGATGACGGGCTGGGCAAGCTGGCGGGCACCTATCAGCAGGACGGCAGCCGCTTCGTGATTGCCAGCCGTGGCTATATCGACGTGGACGGGCAGGTGCCGGCGCGTCGGATCGAGGTTGCGCTGTCCGCTGGACGGGTAGCCAGTGTGCGCGATGCGGCCGACCGCAAGGCGCTCAAGAGCGCGCGGCTGGATCCGGCACGCATTGCCACGCTGTATGGCCAGAAGCAGGAAGAGCGCCGCCTGGTGCGCATGGAAGAAGTGCCCGAGCTGCTGGTCACCGGCCTGCAGGCGGTGGAAGATCGCGATTTCAATAGCCACCACGGCATCGACCTGAGCGGCATGGTGCGCGCGGCCTGGATCATGGCGCGCTCCGGCGGCCAGGTGCGTCAGGGTGCCAGCACGCTGACCCAGCAGCTCGCGCGCAGCGGCCTGCTCGGCATCGGCAAGGAACAGACGGTCACCCGCAAGTTCAACGAGATCCTGTACGCGGTGATCATGGAGGCGCGTTACGACAAGCGCACCATCCTGGAGGCGTATCTCAACCAGGTGTACCTGGGCCAGCGCGGCGGGCAGGCCGTACATGGCGTGTCGTCCGGTGCAGAGCTGTGGTTCGGCCGCGAGCTGGGCTCGATGACCACCGAACAGGTCGCGCTGCTGATCGGCCTGGTCAAGGGGCCGTCGTATTACGACCCGCGACGCAGCCCCGCACGCGCGCTGGACCGGCGCAACTTCGTGCTGGGCAAACTGCGCGAGAACAATCTCATCGACGAGGCCGAGTACAAGCGCGCGCTGGCCGCGCCGCTCGGCGTGCCCAAAGAGCCGGGCCTGGTCGCCGCCAATCGCTTCCCGGCCTACGTGGACCTGGTGCGCCGGCAACTGGCGCATGACTACCCGGAAAGCGTGCTGCAAGGCGCTGGCATGAGCGTGCTCACCGGCATGTCGCCGTCTGCGCAGGCGTATGCCGAAGGTGCGGTGACCGGCACCATCAAGCGGCTGGACAACAAGAAGCGCCCGCCGTTGCAGGCCGGCCTGGTGCTGACCGACGTGCATAACGGCGATGTGCTGGCGGTGGTCGGCAGCCGCGACGTGGCCAAGCCCGGGTTCAACCGCGCCGTGGAAGCGCAGCGCCAGGTCGGCTCGCTGCTCAAGCCCTTCGTCTACTTGCTGGCACTGGCCTCGCCTGACCGTTGGGCGTTGTCCAGCTGGGTCGACGATTCCCCGGTGACCGTGCAGCTTGCGCGCGGCAAGACCTGGTCGCCCGGCAATTCGGACAACCGCAGCCATGGCACGGTGCGCCTGATCGATGCGCTGGCGCATTCGTACAACCAGGCCACGGTGCGGGTGGGCATGCAGGTGGGTCCGGAGCGCGTGGCGCAGCTGATCCAGGTGCTGGCCGGCATCAAGGCCGAGACCAATCCTTCGTTGATCCTGGGCGCTACCGACCAGAGCCCGTATGGCATGGCGCAGCTGTACCAGTTTCTGGCCGCCGGTGGCGAGATCCAGCCGCTACATGCGGTGCGCGGCGTGCTCGATCCGCAGGGCAAGTTGCTCAAGCGCTACGACAAGACCCCGGCGCCTGCGCAGGAAGGCGATTCGGTCGCCGCCAACCTGATCAGCATCGGTCTGCAGCAGGTGGTCAGCGGTGGTACCGCGCGCCAGTTGCTCGGCGATGGCCTGGGGCGGTTGTCGCCGGCCGGCAAGACCGGCACCTCCAACGATGGCCGCGACAGCTGGTATGCCGGCTATACCGGCGACCATCTGGCGGTGATCTGGATGGGCAACGACCAGAACGCCGAAACCGGTCTGTATGGTGCCACCGGCTCGATGCGGGTGTGGTCGAGCATCTTTGCGCGGCTGCCAAGCGCGCCGTTGAAGGTCAGCGGCAAGGGCCTGGATTGGCAGTGGGTGGACGCCAGCGGCATCGGCGTGACCGATGCGGGTTGCCCCGGTGCGCGCCAATTCCCGTTCGTGGTCGGCTTCACCCCCGCATACGCGTCGTGCGCCGGCAACGCACCGTCCATCGAAGAGGCGCCTGCCGACGGCAGCGCACCGGCCGAGCAATCCAGCGGCGGCGGCTGGCGCCGGTTCTTCGGTCTGGACAAGAAGACCGAAACGCCCGCGGCCGCACCTGCCTCGCCCCCACCTGCGCACTGACAGGAACGACTCATGATCCGATTGCACCGTTTGCTTGCCCTTGTTGGCGTCCTCGCCACCCTGACCGCCTGCATCAGCGCGCCGCCCGCGCCACCACCGGCGCCGGTGGACACCACCACCCCGGCGCAACGGCTGGCCTTGATCGAACGCGAAGCCGGCGTCGACGATACCGAGCTGTCGGTGCAGCCGCTGCGCGACCCGCAAGTGGACGATCTGCGCGAAACCGCCAAGGCCAAGCGCCAGATCGGCGACCTGGCCGCGGCGGCGGCGGCGCTCGATCAGGCACTGGGCCTGGTGTCCGGTGACCCGGCGATTCTGCAGGAGCGCGCCGAAGTGGCCGTGTTGCAGGGCGATTGGAATGCCTCCGAGCGCTTTGCCAAGCAGGCCATCGAACTGGGTTCCAAGACCGGCCCGCTGTGCCGCCGTCATTGGGCGACCATCGAACAGGCGCGCTTGGCGCGTGGCGAAAAAGAAAACGCGGCCTCGGCCAAGGCGCAGATCGTCGGGTGCACGGTGCCGGGCGTGAAGCGGTATTGATCGAGCTGCAGGGCGGGTAGCCGCCCTGGGAGTGGGGTGAGGCACGGCGCGCGCGGCCGCCTGCGACGCGTTGATGTGTGCGGGCGGTTAGGTGGCATGTGCGAAGCGCTGCTCGCAGCCTTGAGGATGCGCACAGTCAACGGCCTGCTGTTTGTCTCGTTCGCTCGTGGCTGCCTGGCAAGTCATGCCGATGGTCCGAAACCGTGCCGGTAGGCCGGAAGGTCCTGGAGACCACGGCGTGCCCCAAGGCGCGGCGTCTGCAGCCGGGTAGCGCATTCAAGCTCCAATCCGGCCCGTGGCCGCCAACGATTAGCGCCTCACGTTGAGGCCGGCAGTCGCGTGGTGCCACGCCGCCCGCAACAGGCTCCGCGCCCAGGCCCGTCCTTCACGCTCATGCTCGTCCTTCAACAGTATCGCCTGGCGTGCGATCCGCCATGCCCCGCCAAGGCAGCGGCCGCGCGCACGCGTTAGGCTGTTGCGTTCCCCACGCTGTCGTCGTCCGTCATGTCCCAACTTGCCACTGCCAGCATCGAGGCGCTTAGCGAAGGCGGGGCGCTCGCGCGCCAGCTCGACGCGTTCGCGCCACGTGCCGCGCAGTTGCGCCTGACCGGCGCCATTGCCGAGGCCTTCGAACAGCGCGACGTGCTGCTGGCCGAGGCCGGTACCGGTACCGGCAAGACCTATGCGTATCTGGTGCCGGCGTTGTTGTCCGGGCTGAAGACCATCGTCTCCACCGGCACGCGCGCGCTGCAGGACCAACTGTTCCATCGCGATCTGCCGCGCGTGCGCGCCGCGCTTGGCATCGGTCTGCGCAGTGCGCTGCTCAAGGGACGCGCCAATTATCTGTGCAAATACCGCACCCAGCAGGCGCGTGGTGAACCCCGGTTTGCCAGCCCCGAGCAGGTCACCCAGTTCCAGCGCATCGTGGCCTGGAGTGGGCGCACCCAGTTCGGTGACATGGCCGAGCTGGATGCATTGCCGGACGACTCGCCGCTGCTGCCGATGGTCACCTCCACCGTCGACAACTGCCTGGGCACGGAATGCCCGTTCTATTCGGAATGTTTCGTGGTGCAGGCGCGGCAGCGTGCCCAGGCGGCCGATCTGGTGGTGGTCAACCACCATCTGCTGCTGGCCGATCTGGCGCTCAAGCAGGAGGGGTTTGGCGAAATCCTGCCGGGCGCGCAGGCCTTCGTGATCGACGAGGCGCATCAGCTGCCGGAACTGGCGGCCAATTTCTTTGGCGAGAGCTTCGGCATGCGGCCATGGCAGGAACTGGCTCGTGATTGCATGGTGGAGGCGCGGTTGGTGGCCGGCGCGCAGGCCAGCCTGCAGGCGCCGATCCTGGCGCTGGACGACGCCCTGCGCGGGCTACGCGCAGGCATGGAAGGCCTGCCGCCGCGCGGCACGCAATGGCGCGCGCTGGCCAAGCCGCAGGTGCGCGAGGGCTTCGATGCGGTGCTGTCCGCGCTGGCGCGGCTGGGCGAGGCGTTGCTGCCGTTGCGCGAGGCTTCGCCGGGGTTTGACGGCTGCACGGCGCGTGCGCAGGAGGCGCTCAATCGCCTGTCGCGCTGGCTGGGCGAAGACGTGCCGGTGCCGGATTTCGAACAGGACCTGCCGGAAACGGTGGACAACGACGTGCTGTGGTACGAGCTCAGCCCGCGCGGCTTTCGTTGCCAGCGCACGCCGCTGGATGTGTCCGGCCCGTTGCGCGAGCACCGCGAAAAATCGCAGGCGGCGTGGGTGTTTACCTCCGCCACGCTGGCGGTGGGCGGGGAGTTCGACCACATCGCCTTGCGGCTGGGCTTGAACGACCCGATCACCTTGCTGCAGCCCAGCCCGTTCGATTGGGCGCGTCAGGCGCTGTGTTATCTGCCGCCGAATCTGCCGGACCCGGCAGCGCGCGGTTTCGGCACGGCGCTGATCGCCGCACTGCATCCGGTGCTGGAAGCCTCCAATGGCCGCGCGTTTTTGCTGTTCGCCTCGCACCGCGCCCTGCGTGAAGCGGCCGAAGCCTTGCGCGATGGGCCGTGGCCGTTGTTCGTGCAGGGCGAGGCGCCGCGCGCGACCTTGCTGCAGCGTTTTCGCACCTCGGGCAATGGCGTGCTGCTGGGTTCGGCCAGCTTCCGCGAGGGCGTGGATGTGGTTGGCGATGCGTTGAGCGTGGTGGTGATCGACAAGCTGCCGTTCGCCGCACCCGACGATCCGGTATTCGAGGCACGCCTGGATGCGATCCGCCGCGACGGCGGCAATCCCTTCCGCGATGAACAATTGCCGCAGGCGGTGATCGCGCTCAAGCAGGGTGTGGGCCGGCTGATCCGCAGCGAAACCGATCGCGGCGTGCTGGTCTTATGCGACCCGCGGCTACTGAACAAGGGCTACGGGCGTACCTTCCTGAATTCGTTGCCGCCATTTTCGCGCACCCGCGAGATCGATGATGTGCGTGCGTTTTTCGGCTCGGGGCCGGAGACTGGGCAGGCCGGATCAGAGATTGCGACGTTGCTGCCCGACTGAGCAGCGGTTAGTGGCGATTGCGTCGCTGCGCGTGGATGGATTCGCTGCGAAGACTGCTGCAGGTACGCATGCCGAACTGTGCCAAAGGCGCTGCCGACAGCGGCACTGCCGCACGGTCGCCGCTGATGCAAATCTTAGAGCAGCTATCAAAACGACTGCGCAGCCGGCAGGCGGGCGCGGCCGGTGCTCGGAATCGGCATGTACCCATGGACACTCCGGTTCCTCCGCGCCGTCCGCACCCACCTGACGGCTGCTCGCTGCGTTTTGTTAGCCGCTCTTAGTCAGTGCTGCTGCGAGCCTCCCGTCACCGCAGCACGTGGCGTCATCCATCGACATAGACGCCCCGCCGCATGCCGCCCTCCGCCAACCCGTTACGACCCGGCTTACGCCCCGACTCGGGCGCCCCAGGTCGATCAGTTAAACTTTGCGTCTCTCCGGGCCCCGATTCCCGGTCCCTGATTCACGGTTCTCGCCCATGAAAATCCTCGCATTCGAAACCTCCACCGAAGCCTGCTCCGTCGCGCTGCATGTCGATGGAGCCGTACGTGAGCGCTTCGAACTCGCGCCACGCCGGCACGCGGAGCTGGCGCTGCCCTGGGCCGAGCAGCTGCTTGCCGAAGCCGGCATCAGCCGCCGCCAGCTGGATGCGATTGCAGTGGGCCGCGGGCCCGGTGCCTTCAGCGGCGTGCGCCTGGCGATCGGTATCGTGCAGGGCATTGCATTGGCACTGGATCTGCCGGTGCTCGCCATCTCCACCCTGCAGGTCTTGGCACTGCGCGCACCGGCCGAGGCGAGCCATGTGCTGGCTTGCATCGATGCGCGGATGGGCGAGGTGTATGCCGGGCTGTTCGAGCGTCAGGGCGAGGCGCTACTGACGCTCGGGTCCGAAGTGGTCTGCGCGCCGGAAGCCGTGCTGCTGCCGCAAAGCACACCGCAGTGGGCCGGCGTCGGTACCGGCCTGGCTGCCGGCGAGATGCCGCTGCAGCAACGCTTCGCCGGCCGCCTGTCCAGCGTGGATGCGGCTGCGCTGCCACATGCCGCGGACCTGCTGACCTTGGCGCTGCCTGCAGCGCTGCGCGGCGAAGGCGTGGCGCCGGAGCGGGTGGAGCCGGCCTATCTGCGTGACAACGTCGCGCTCACCCTGGTCGAACAGCAGGCCGCACGCGCAGCGAAGGCGGCGGCGGTTCCACGTTGATGAATAGTGCAACGGTACAGGCGCGTTTCCGCGGTTGCCTGCTGGGACTGGCGGTGGGCGATGCAGTTGGCACCACGCTGGAATTCTGCGCGCCCGGCAGCTTCACCCCGATCACTGACATGCACGGTGGCGGGCCGTTCGCCTTGCGCGCCGGGCAATGGACCGACGACACCTCCATGGCGCTGTGCCTGGCGCACAGCCTGCTGTATCGGCAGGGCTTCGACGCCGCCGATCAGATGAACCGCTATTGCAACTGGTACCAGCACGGTTATCTCAGCAGCACCGGCACCTGTTTCGATATCGGCGGCACCGTCCGCCAGGCGCTGGAGCGCTATCTGGATGGCGGCCCGGCTTTCAGCGGCAGCGACGACCCGCGCTCGGCGGGCAACGGCTCGCTGATGCGTCTGGCCCCGGTGGCGATGTTTTACGCGCAGCGTCCCGAGCAACTGGGCGAGCGCGCCGCAGACAGCTCACGCACCACCCATGCCGCGCCAGAGGCGCTGGATGCGTGCCGCCTGTTTGCGTTCCAGCTGCGTGCGGCGCTGCTCGGCAGCGGCCGCGATGAGGTGTTGCGGCCAGCCGCGTTGCCGTCGCAATCGTTGGTGACGCCGGCAATTGGCGCGCTGTTGGTGCGCGTGCATGCATCCGTGGCACGTGCGCAGATCCGCGGCACCGGCTACGTGGTCGATGCGTTGTCGGCGGCGTTGTGGTGCTTCGCCACCACAGACACCTTTGCCGATGCAGTGCTGCGCGCGGCCAACCTCGGTGACGACGCCGACACCACCGCAGCGATCTGCGGGCAACTGGCCGGCGCGTTCTACGGCATCGACGGCATTCCGGCGGCCTGGCGTGAACGGGTGCAGGATGCCGCCGAGATCGTCGCATTGGCCGATCGCCTCTACGAAGCAGCTCAGGTGCTCTGATAGCACCTGCGAAGCGCGTCTAAGCCAACGAAGGCGATCAATCGCCCGGCGTCCTGCATCTTTACGTATGCGCAGCCAAGGCCAGTCGCACACATCGAAGCGCGCTGCACTCCAGCGCGCAATGTGGGCGCTCATCAAGACGCTACCGATTGACCAGCAGCGCGTGCCCAGGCAGTGCCCATTCAGCCCCTCGCGGATGCACGCTCAGCGGTCGTCGTGCAATTCGCCGCCGGGCAGGAACAACCAGGTCCGGGTGACCTGCAGGATGTCGACATCGTCCTTGCTGCGCGGCAGCGGCGGAAACGGCTGTGCCAGTTGCACCACCCGCAAGGCGGCCGCATCCAGCACCGGGGTGCCGCTGGAGACCAGTACGCGGCTGCTTTCCACGCTGCCGTCGCGGCGCACGCCAACGGTGATTACCACCTTGCCGCCTAGCCGGCGGCGGCGCGCTTCGTCAGGGTAATTGAGGTTGCCGACCCGTTCGGCGCGGTCCACCCAGGCACGCAGATAGTTCGCGTAGGCGTACTCGCGGGTGCTGGCAGAGACGAACTTGCGGTTGGGGCGCTTGGCGTACTGCTCCGAGCGCAGATGCACCTCGGCCGCCAGCCGCGCCATCTCGGCATCGCGCTGCACGCGTTGCGCGTCGGCAGGCGAGAGCGGGTCGGTCTGCGGATTGGGTTGTGGCGTCGGCACGGCCTGTTCGCCGCGGCGGCTGGACACCACCCGCGTCTGCGTCGGCAAGGGCGCCTGCACGGTGGTGGCGCGCTGCGCCTGCGGCGCCAGCCCGTTGCGGTCTTGCGGTACCACGCCCGGTTGGCTGTCGCGCGGGCGCTGCGCGGTGTCGTGGTTGCCGCCGCCCTGCTGGTTGGCCTGGGCCAGGAAGTCGGCCTGCTTGGGCGTCAGCGGGGTGCTGGTCTGGCTGAAGATCACATCCAGGGTGGGCACCAGCGGTGCGTCTTCGCTCACCGCAAAGCCCACACCCAGGATCAGCAGGCCATGCAGCAGCAGCGAGATCACCAGCGTCGCGGTCAGACGCTGGCGTTCGTCCATCGGTGCAGGCAAGGCCGCGGCCGTGCTCATTGCGCGGTGCCGGCCTCGATCGCATCGAACAGCAGCCCGGCAATATTGAGCCCGAACTGCGCATCCAGCTCACGCACGCAGGTGGGGCTGGTGACGTTGACTTCGGTGAGGTAATCGCCGATCACGTCCAGGCCCACGAAGCGCATGCCGCGGCGTTTCATTTCCGGGCCCACCTGCGCGGCGATCCAACGGTCGCGCTCGGACAGCGGGCGGCCTTCGCCGCGGCCGCCGGCGGCCAGGTTGCCGCGGAACTCGTCGCCCTGCGGGATGCGTGCCAGGCAGTAGTCCACCGGCTCGCCGTCCACCAGCAGGATGCGCTTGTCGCCGGCAGTGATGTCGGGGATGAAGCGCTGCGCCAGGGTCAGCTTGCGGCCGCCATCGGTCAGCGTTTCCAGGATCACGTTGAGATTGGGGTCGCCGGTGCCGCTGCGGAAGATCGAGCGCCCGCCCATGCCGTCCAGCGGCTTGAGCACCGCCTGGCCATGTGCGAGCACGAACGCCTTCAGCGCGGCCGCGTCGCGGCTGACCAGGGTCGGCGGGCAGCACTGCGGGAACAGCAGCGCGGCCAGCTTCTCGTTGTAGTCGCGCAGGCCCTGCGGGTCGTTGACCACCTGGGCACCGGCGCGCTGCGCCACGGCCAGCACCTGGGTGTCGTAGATGAACTCGGCATCCACCGGCGGGTCCTTGCGCATCAGCACCACCTGGCCGGGACCAAACACCAGCTCGGTGAACGCGCCCAGGGTGAACCAGCTGGCCTTGTCCTCGCGCACGCTCAGCGGCGCGACCTGCGCCACGGCGCGTCCTTCATGCAGGCTGAGTCCGCCGGGGCGCACATAATGCAGGCGGTGACCACGGCGCTGGGCTTCCAGCAACATGGCGAAGGTGGTGTCTTTGGCGATCTTGATGGAGGCGATGGGATCCATCACCACAACGACGTCGAGCGACATGGGGCTAAACCTTTAGAACAAGCTGCCGATGGTAACTTCAAGCGGTGGGCGATGGCGCGCCCGGCGGGTTGCGAATGCGCGACTTCCCGGTCCAAGGGCGCCCTGCTGCGGTCGGAACGTCCGCCTGGCGGGGGCCCGGCAACGCACCCTTGACAGTCGATGCGGGTCTTGGGATATACATGTAGTTTCGTAGCGACGTCGGAAGGGATGAAGCGTCGCGCGCCCGGGGATATTTGCATGACTGAAAACATGGCTGCGGGTGGGGAACTCGCAGGACTGAAGGTGATGGTTATCGATGATTCGAAGACCATTCGCCGCACTGCCGAAACGCTGCTCAAGCGCGAAGGCTGTGAAGTGGTGACAGCGACGGACGGATTCGAGGCACTGGCCAAAATTGCGGACCAGCAACCTCAGATCATTTTCGTGGACATCATGATGCCGCGCCTGGATGGGTACCAGACGTGCGCGTTGATCAAGGGCAACCAGCTCTTCAAGTCGACGCCGGTGATCATGTTGTCTTCCAAGGATGGCCTGTTTGACAAGGCACGCGGCCGCATCGTCGGCTCCGAGCAATATCTGACCAAGCCATTCACCCGTGAAGAACTACTGAGCGCGATCCGTACGTACGTCAACGCCTGACCAGGGGGAAAGGCAACATGGCTCGAATCATATTGATCGAGGACTCGCCCACCGACCGGGCAGTCTTCAGTCAATGGCTGGAAAAAGCTGGCCATACGGTCGTCGCCACCGACAACGCCGAAGAGGGACTTGAGCTGATTCGCAGCCAGGCGCCCGATCTGGTGCTGATGGATGTGGTGCTGCCCGGCATGAGCGGCTTCCAAGCCACACGTGCACTTGCGCGCGATCAGGCAACCAAGGACATCCCCGTGCTGCTGGTCAGCACCAAGGGCATGGAAACGGACAAGGCCTGGGGATTGCGGCAGGGTGCAAGTGACTACATCGTCAAGCCGCCGCGCGAGGACGATCTGATCGCGCGCATCAAACAACTGGTGCGTTGATGCGTTCTCCATTCGACATTCTCGAAGACTACGAGCGCCGTAGCCTTGCGCATGCCACGCCGCTGCCCGAACGTCAGTTCTCGGCCGATATCTGGCGTGGCGTGGGGTATCGCGTTGGCACCCGCCGGCTGGTCTCGGATTTCCGCGAAGTCGCCGAAATCGTGCCGATGCCGCCGGTGACGCCGGTGCCGGGCGCGCAACCCTGGCTGCTGGGCGTGGGCAACCTGCGCGGCAACCTGTTCCCGGTGATCGATCTGAAGCAGTTCCTGGAGGGCCGGCGCACGGTGCTGCAGGAAGGCCAGCGCGTGCTGATCATGCGTCAGAGCGGCGGCGACGTCGCGCTGACCATCGATGAGCTGTACGGCCAGCGCAGCTTCGAACAGGCGCAGGCGGTCGAACCGGGCGAGTTGGCGCAAGGCCGCTACGCCCACTTCATCGACCGTGCTTTCCGCAACGAGACGCAGGACTGGGGTGTGTTCTCCCTGGCGTTGCTGTCACGCACTCCTGAATTCCGGCAGGCCGCGGCCTAAGCCGCGACCCCGCCACGTCATACAGATCGAGGTCGAACCATGAGTACCGCCCCGGACGCCCGCAAGACCAATAAGCTCGGCAGCGTCAGTACCAGCTTCTGGCTTGGCCTGCTGGTGTTGTCGATGATCGTGTTCGGCGCCAATACCGGCGTCGCCACCTGGCAAGGCAGCCGCCTGGCCGGTGCCAGCACCGGCGCGGCCGACCTGCAGGTGCTCTCGCAACAGCTGGCCAACCAGGGCCGCGAAGCGGTCTCCGGTGACGCCAAGGCCTATGCCGCGTTCAAGGAGACCAAGGGCCGCATCGACAGCACAGTGAGCGAACTGGATGGCCGCTACGGCCAGGAAGGCTCGGTCTCTGGCGCGATGGCGCAACTCAAGTCGACCTGGGTGCCGCTGAGCAAGAACGCCGACCAGGTGATCGCCAGCGAACCGGCCGTGCTCGGCCTGGCCGGCAATGCCGACCGCTTCTCCGGCAGCGTGCCGCAGCTGCAGGCGCAGTTGAACGAAGTGGTGCGCGCGATGACTGTCAGCGGCGCGCCCGCGTCGCAGATCTACAACACGCTGCAGCAGGTCGTGGTCGCCGGCACCATGGCGCGCCGGGTGACCGAAATGCGCGCTGGTGGCGCCAATGCGGCGTCCTCGGGCGACGCGCTGGCACGCGACTCGGTGGTGTTCACGCAGATGCTTGAGGGCCTGCGAGCCGGTAACGACGAACTCGGCATTGCCGCGGTGCGTAACCCGGCCGCGCTGTCGGCACTGGAGCAGTCGCAGGCGCAGTGGACGACGATGAAGAAGGACGTCGACGCCATTCTGGCCAGCTCGCGCAATCTGTTCGCCGCGCAGTCCTCGGCCGCGGCGCTGACCGCCGGCTCGAGCAAGATGCTCGACGACAGCAAGAAGCTGTTCGACGCATTCTCCGCGTTCGGTTCGGTGCGCGACACGCGCCTGTTCCCTAACTTCTGGCTGGGCGTGGTCTCCGGTTTGCTGGCGCTGCTGGCGATTATCGGATTCGTGTGGAGTACGGTGCGTGCGCGCTCGCGCGAGCAGGACGTGCGCTACCAGTCACAGGTGGAATTCAATAGCCGTAACCAGCAGGCCATCATGCGGTTGCTGGACGAAATCAGCTCGCTCGGTGAGGGCGACCTGACCGTGAAGGCCTCGGTGACCGAGGACATGACCGGCGCCATCGCCGACGCAATCAACTACGCCGTGGACGAGCTGCGCCACCTGGTGACCACGATCAACGACACCTCGGCCAAGGTGGCCGTGTCGACCGAGGAAACCCAGGCCACTGCAATGCAGCTGGCCGATGCGGCCGGCCAGCAGGCCAACCAGATCACCACCGCTTCCGAGCGCATCAGCGAAATCGCCGCCAGTATTGAGCAGGTGTCGCGCAACTCCACCGAGTCGGCCGAAGTGGCGCAGCGCTCGGTGGTGATCGCCGCCGAGGGTGCCGGCGTGGTGCGCGAGACGATCCAGGGCATGGACCAGATCCGCGACCAGATCCAGGAAACCTCCAAGCGCATCAAGCGCCTGGGCGAGTCTTCGCAGGAAATCGGCTCGATCGTGGAACTGATCAACGACATTTCCGAGCAGACCAACATCCTGGCGCTCAACGCCGCGGTGCAGGCCGCCTCGGCAGGCGAGGCCGGTCGCGGTTTCGCGGTCGTGGCCGACGAAGTGCAACGCCTGGCAGAACGCACCTCCAGTGCGACCCGACGCATCGAAGGCCTGGTCCAGACCATTCAGGCCGATACCAACGAAGCGGTCAGCTCGATGGAGCAGACCACCTCCGAAGTGGTGTCCGGTGCACGCCTGGCCGAAGACGCCGGCACCGCGCTGACCGAAATCGAGCGCGTGTCCAACGCACTGAACAACTTGATCAAGAACATCTCCATCGCCGCGCACCAGCAGTCCGCTGCGGCGGCGGACATCACACAGACCATGGGCGTGATCCGTCAGATCACCAGTCAGACCTCGCAGGGTGCAGGCAAGACGGCCGCGTCGATCGGCAATCTGGCCCAGCTGGCGGCCGATCTGCGCCGTTCGGTTGCCGACTTCAAGCTGCCGGCGTGACCACGACGCGGAACGGGAAAGGATCAGCAGATGGCGCGTAGTCGCGTTACGTCGATGCAGGAATGGGCCAAGCGCCGCAATTGCGGTCGTGCGGTCGTTGTCAGGGGGCTGCAATGAGTGCGCTTCGCGATGCGATGAGCCACGCCGCACTGGGCTGGGTCAAGCCGGAGCTGGATGAAACGTTGCGCCAGGCGCGCAACGAGATCGAGTACTTCGCCGAAGAACCGTCCGACACCAGTCGGATGCGGTTCTGCGCGGGCTATCTGCACCAGGTGCAGGGCACGTTGCGGATGGTCGAGCTGTACGCGCCGGCGATGGTGGCCGAAGAACTGGAACTGCTCGCCAACGCGGTGCAGGCCGGTGAGGTCAGCGACCGCGACGAGGCCTGCGCGATGCTGATGCGCGGCACCGTGCTGCTGCCCGATTACCTGGAGCGCCTGCAAAACGGCCACCGCGACATTCCGATCGTGCTGCTGCCGCTGCTCAACGAGATCCGTGCCACGCGCGGCCAGCCGGGTCTCAACGAGAGCGTGCTGTTCGCCTTCGATCCGCAGGCCGGTGTTGCCACCGAGGCCGAGCTGGATCACGCCCGCGGCAGCCTGAGCGGACGTAACCGCGAATTGCTCGACACCGTCGGCAATGCGGTCAAGGAAGAACTGCTGCGCGTCAAGGACGCGCTGGACCTGCATCTGCGCACCGGTGGCGACATCGCCGAGCTGCAGACCCAGGTCAAGGAACTCGGCAGCGTGGCCGACACGCTGGGCATGATGGGCCTGGGTGTTGCACGCAACGTGGTGGTGCAGCAGCGTGATGCGCTGGCCCGCGTGGTCGATGGCCAGGTGCAGATGGACGAAGGCGTGCTGCTGGATATTGCCGGCGCGCTGCTGTACGTGGATGCCTCGCTGGACGATCAGGTCGCCAGCCTCGGTGCCGACGTCGGCGAAGCCGGCGATGAAGCCAGCACCAGTGCCAGCGCGTCGGAAGTGCGTCGCACGGTCGACGTGCTGGCGCAGGAAGCGATTGCCAACTTCGGTGCCGCGCGCGAACACTTCGTCGCCTTCATCGAAACCAACTGGGACCACGCCCGCCTCACCGACGTGCCGCATCTGCTGGGCGAAGTGGGCGGTGCGCTGCGAATTCTGGAATTGCCGCAGGCCGCCGATTACCTGGAAGGCGTGCGCCGTTATGTCGATCTGGAACTGATCGGCAAGCAGCGCGTTCCCAGTGGTCGCCAGCTGGACACCCTGGCCGATGCCATGGCCAGCCTGGAGTACTACCTGGAAGCCCTGCGCGAGCGCCGTCCCGGCCGCGAGGAAATCCTCGACATCACCCGCAACAGCCTGGAAACCCTGCGTTACTGGCCGTTGCCGTCGGGCCAGCCGTCCGAACTGCCGGTGGGTGCCGACCAACCTGGCGCGGCCGAACCGCAGCCTGCGGTGGTGCCGTTCGCACAGCAGCTCAGCGAGCCGAACCCGGCCGCCAACGACGCCGCGCCCGCTGCGTCGCTGGAATGGGCCAGCGAGACCGTGCATGAAGCGCCGTTTGCCGACAGCGCGGTGCAGGACACCGGCGCTGCGGCAACCGACAGCGTGTTCTCGTTCGACCCGGTGGCTGCGGAAGAAACCGTGTCCGGCCAGTCGCACGTGCCCTTCACCATTACCCCGGTGGCCTTGTCCGATGACGGCGCGCAGGCGTCGGGCAGCTGGCAGCTGGACACCACCGAGCAGAGCGCACCGCCGACGTTGTCGGCGTTCGACCCGGTCTCGGCCGAGCAGGACGGCAGCGATGCCGAGGCCGCGCAGGTCAGCTATACCGTCGATCTGAGTGCGCTGGAACAGGACGTGCCTGTCGTGCCGGTGGTGGCCGAGGAGGCTCCGCTGCAGATCGAGCAGATCGACCTGCCGGGCGAAGACACCATTGCGCCGCTGGAGTTCATCACCCCGGTGCAGTCGCAGCGTGCCGGCAGCCTCGAGGATGCGTTCTCGCCGCCGCCCCCGCAGGAAGACGACAACCCGTTCGTGGAATCGGCGCCTGAGCCGACGCCGGAACCGGCCGAACCGACCACCGAGGCCGCGGGCCCGCGCGTACAGCAGGCCACGGTCAGCGAATTCGAGCTGGACGATGCGTCTGCCGCGTTCCTGGCGCAGCTGGATGCCGCTGCCCAACAGTTCGACGTTGATGGCGCACCCGCCACGCCGGCAACCGCCGATGCGGCAGCGATGCCGGTTGCAGACGCGCCTGCGCCGGTCGCGGCAGAGGCCGGTATTTTCGGCGGCTTCGGCGACAGCGATATCGATGACGACATCCGCGACGTATTCCTGGAAGAATTCGACGAGGAACTGGTCAACCTGGGGCAGCTGCTGCCGGTGTGGCGCGCTGCGCCGCACAGCCAGGAAAACCTGCGCCCGATCCGCCGTGTCTTCCACACCCTGAAGGGCAGTGGCCGTCTGGTGGGCGCCAGCACACTCGGCGAGTTCAGCTGGAAGATCGAGAGCATGCTTAACCGCGTGCTCGACAACTCGCGGCCGGCCAGCCCGGCGGTGGTGGCGATGGTCGAACTGGCCTACGCGGTGCTGCCGCAGTTCAACGCCGCACTGCGCGACCAGGGCCGCATCAGCGCCGATTTGCCGGACATCCAGGCCGTGGCCGAGCGCGTGGCCGCTGGCGAAGAAGCCTATTACGTGCCCGCCGTGCAGGCCGTGGCCGAGGCGCCGGTGATCCCGGCGCTGCCCGCCGGCACCGCGCCGATCACCGAAGGCACGCCCGCGTCGGTGGACAGCGTGTTGCGCGAAATTTTGGAAGCGGAAGTCGCCACCCATCTGGAAACCGTGCACGGCTGGCTGCAGGCCGCCCAGCACGGCCCGCAGTTGGTAACCGAAGAACTGTTGCGTGCCGTGCACACCATGAGCGGCGCGTTCGCCATGACCGACGTGCCGGAAATCACCCTGGTCACCACGCCGGCCGAAAGCTATGTGAAGCGCCTGCTCGGCGCGTCGGCCACGCCGTCTGCAGAGGGCGTGGAAGCGCTGGCTGCCACCGCGGCGGCGATCGCCACCACGGTGACCGCGCTGCGCGCCGATGCGCCGCTGATTCCGTCGTTCGCGCCGCTCACCGAGCGCCTGCGCGGGCTGGTGGACGAGCTGCCGGAAGCGCAGTGGCCGCCACAGGTGTTCCTGGACGAACTGGAAGAGGTGGATACCGCGCAGGACACCGCCGGCATCGAACTGACGGGTGTGGAAGACCTGTCGCGCTACGTCGATGCGGATGCCTTGGCGACCACCGGCGATATATCTGCACAGACCACCGGCGACGCGGCGTTGGACGCCCAGCCGCAGGACGACGCGCCAATTGCAGTCGACGAACTGGCCACCGCCGAAGCCGACGACAGCAGCGCGCTGTCGCTGGACGACGCCGCGCCGCGCGAAGCGATCAGCGACACCGCCGAGCTCGAACAGCAACTGCGTGAAGCGATCGACGCGGTGCCGATGTCGGCCGATGCCTCGCTGGAGAACACCCAGCAGGCCGACAGCGATGCCGATGCCGAACTGACCACCGCCCAGGACACGGTTGCCGACGAACCGGTGCTTGCCGCCGATGCCTGGGACGCGACCGATCTGCAGACCACCGCGCCGGCCGATGTCGATGCGCATGCTGGTGATCGGACGCACGAGGATGCGACGACGGATCGCGCAGCTGACCAGGCCGAGCGCACCGCGCACGCCGAGACAGAGGCCGCGACCTTTGCGGCGAGCGATGCGGTGGCCGTCGATGAACTTGCCGAGGCCGAAGCACGCCTGGGCGATGCGCAGACTCTGGACGTGCCGTCGCTGGATGAGGCGCAGGCCGAGCAGCACGCGTCGAGCGACCTGCAGGCCGAGCAGGGCGAACAGCCTTCCGAGCAGACGCACGCCGACGCCGATGCTCTGGGTGAGCATGCCGGGCAGCAAGATCAAGATCGCGACGAACACGCGGCCGATACGTCGGTCGAGACGATCGACGCGTTGGAAGCGGTGCACGCCGGGACCGACGCGAACGATGGTGCCTATGCGCCGGTAGCCGAAGAATGGACACCGGAAACCGCCGCACTGGATAGCGTGGACACCACGCACGCGATGCAGGATTCCGGGCAGCAGGAGCAGCACGAACTGCCGCACGACCACGTGCAGCCGTCCGAGCACTTCGACACGCAGGACGGCGCCGCCGCCCACGATCACGACCAGCAGGTGGCTGACGAGGCCGCGTTGCTGGCGGTGGATGGCGCGCAGCCACTCGATGCATTTGCCGCATCCAGCGAGACCGACGCAGCGCAACTGGACGACGCACCGCGGGAGCACGCAGAGGCAGGCGACAGCGTGCCGGCGCAGACCATCGAGTCGGTGCAGGCGTTCGAGATGGCGCAGGTCGCCGACCGTGTGGAACAAGCCGGCGATCCGCTGGCCGACACCTTGCCGAGCGAGGCGATTGCCGACGCTGCACCGGCGCAGGACGCCGCCGCTGGCGGTGCGGACAGCAGCAACGACCAATTCGCCGAAGCTGCCGATGGCAGCAGCGATCAGTACGCTGCGCAGTTGCGCGACGCCACGCGTGACGAGCACGCCGAGCAGGACGAGCACGTCGAACAGGTCGCGCAGGAAGAGCCCGCCGTCACCGCAGAAGATGCAGCAGCCAGCGCAGAAGAAGACACCGCGCCGGTGGCCTTCAGTGCGCCGGTGGAAGAGGCCGCACCGGCCGACACCACCGCCAGCGATGCCGGCGCTGCCTTCGATATCGGCCCGCTCAACTTCGACGAGCTCGATGGCGAACTGGTCGACATCTTCGTCGAGGAAGGCCGCGACCTGCTCGACCATTGCGATGGCCTGATCGCCCGCATGCGAGAAGTACCGGAAGACCGCGATGTCCTCAACGGACTGCAGCGCGATCTGCACACGCTCAAGGGCGGCGCGCGCATGGCCGGCATCAACGCCATCGGCGATCTCGGTCATGCGATCGAATCGCTGCTCGAAGCCGTGGCGGCCAACCGCACCGACATCGATCGCGATGACGTGCGGCTGTTCGAGCGCGGCTTCGATCGCCTGCACCAGTTGTTGACCCGCACCGGCATGCACCGCGCCGTGGCGATGCCGACCGACCTGGTGGAAGCCTTCGAAACCCGCACCCGTGGCCGTAGCACCGCGCCGCAAACCGATGCCGATGTGCGTGCCATCGCCAAGGCCTCGGTCGAGCCGGCACCGCTGTCGGCACCGATCCCGGTGGATGGTCAGGTCGAAGAGGATTTCCTGCCGCGTGTGCAGCAGGAGCAGGTGCGCGTGCGCGCCGATCTGCTCGACCGTCTGGTCAACCACGCCGGCGAAGTGGCGATCTACCGTTCGCGGCTGGAACAGCAGCTGGGCGCCTTCCGCGGCGCCATGGGCGAACTGGATCGCACCAACGCCCGTCTGCGCGACCAGTTGCGCCGTCTGGATCTGGAAACCGAAGCGCAGATCGTTGCGCGCTATCAGCGTGAGCAGGACCAGGGCGATCGCACCTTCGATCCGCTGGAACTGGACCGCTTCTCCACCCTGCAGCAGCTCAGCCGCGCGTTGAACGAATCGGCGGCCGACTTGGGCGGCCTGCAAGGGGTGCTGGAAGACCTCTCGCGTCAGTACGACGGCCTGCTGCAACAGCAGTCGCGCGTCAGTTCCGAACTGCAGGACGGCCTGATGCGTGCGCGCATGGTGCCGTTCGACGGCCTGGTGCCGCGTCTGCGCCGTGTGGTGCGCCAGGCGGCTACCGAGACCGGCAAGCAGGTGCATCTGGTGCTGGAAGGCACCCAGGGCGAACTGGACCGCAACGTGCTCGACCGCATGGTCGCGCCGCTGGAACACATGCTGCGCAACTCGGTGGCGCACGGGCTGGAAACGCCCGAGCAACGCCGCGATGCGGGCAAGCCGGAAGAGGGCAGCATCGCAATCCGTCTGCGCCGCGAAGGCTCGGAAATCGTGCTGGAAGTGGCCGACGACGGCGCCGGGCTGGACCGCGAGGCGATCCGTCGCCGTGGCGAACAGCGCGGCCTGATCGAGCCCGGCCAGGAGCTCAGCGAGGCCGAACTGGATGGCCTGATCTTCGCGTCCGGCTTCAGCACCTTCGACCAGGTCAGTCAGTTGGCTGGTCGTGGCGTGGGCATGGACGTGGTGCGCAACGAAGTGCGTCAGCTCGGCGGCTCGGTGGACATCCACTCGGTGCGCGGCCAGGGCGTCACCTTCACCCTGCGCCTGCCGCAGACGCTGGCGGTCACCCAGGCGGTGTTCGTGCGGATCGGCGAAACCACCTTCGCGGTGCCGGTGGGTTCGGTCAGCGGTATCGGCCGCATCTCGCGCACCCGTTACGAGTCGGGCGAGGGCGGCTACCACTACGCAGGCGAGGAATACGTGCTGCACGACCTGGGCTCGCTGGTCGGCCAGCCGGTTGCGCGTGCCGATGGCCAGGCGCAGGTGCCGTTGCTGCTGGTGCGTGCCGGTGATCTGCGCGCCGCCGTGGCGATCGACCAGGTGCTGGGCAACCGCGAAATCGTGGTCAAGCCGGTGGGCCTGCAGATTGCCTCGGTGCCGGGCATCTACGGCGCCACCATCACCGGCGATGGCCGTGTGGTGGTGATCCTGGACGTCTCACCGCTGGTGCGCCGTTACCTCACCCAGCCGGCACGTCCGGCACTGGAAACCCCGGCCGAAGCACAGCGCCAGGTACCGTTGGTGATGGTGGTGGACGACTCGCTGACCATGCGCAAGGTCACCAGCCGCGTGCTGGAACGCCACAACCTGGATGTCACCACCGCACGCGATGGTGTCGAGGCGCTGGAGCTGCTCGAAGAGCGCGTGCCGGACCTGATGCTGCTGGATATCGAAATGCCGCGCATGGACGGCTACGAATTGGCGACCGCGATGCGGGCCGATCCGCGCTTCAAGGCGGTGCCGATCGTGATGATCACCTCGCGCAGTGGCGAGAAGCATCGCCAGCGTGCCTTCGAGATCGGCGTGCAACGTTATCTGGGCAAGCCCTACCAAGAGTTGGATCTGATGCGGAACGTGTATGACCTGCTGGGGATCGCCCGTGTCCGAGAATAATGGCGCTATGGGAACGCCGGTCGCCCTGCTGGGCCGGCCCGGTCCGGCGCGCGAGCGCCTGCGTGAAGCGCTCGGTCTGGCCGGCGCGCAGGTCGTGCTGGAGGATGATCCCTATGCGGTGGATGTGCAGATGCTGCGCGATGCCGAGCCGGTGGCAGTGCTGGTGTCGCTGGAGCCGTCGATCGAAGATGCGCTCGAAGCCCTGGAGCCGGCCTTCAACATGCCCGGTGTCACGGTGATCTTCGACGAAGCCGAGCTGACCGTGCGCCGCGAGGGCTGGGAAGCGCAGCGCTGGGTGCGCCATCTGGCGGCCAAGCTGCACGGCCATGCCGATGTGCTGCCGCCCGGCACCGAAAGCGAGCCATCGCTGCAGCCGGAGCCGGGCCTGGCGTTCGTCTCCAATCGTCAGGATTCGGACCTGCAGCTGGATCAGCACCTGGAAGCGGCTGCGCATGCCTTCGAACGCGTGCCTGGCGATGGGATGTTCAGTCACGTAGCCGAGGCCGCACCTGCGGTGTCTGGGTCGACATCGGCGCTGGGCGATTCCAGCACCTGGGGCCTGGTCGATGAGGTGGCCGTGGTGGTGCGTCCGCGCAGCGAGCCGGATATGGCCGCGCTGTCCACGGGCAGCCTGTCGCTGGTGGATCTGGACCAGGCTGCGGCCAGTGAGGGTGCGGTGCTGGTGATGGCCGGGATTGGCGGGCCGGATGCGATCCGCCGCCTGCTGGCCGCGCTGCCGCCGGCCTTCCCGCGCCCGCTGCTGGTGCGCATGGCGCTGGATGGCGGGCAGTACGGCAACCTGGTGCGGCAGATGGGCCGGGTGTCGGCGTTGCCGGTGGAGCTGGGAGAGATTGGCCAGCCGATCGAGGCTGGCAAGGTCTATGTGTTGTCCGACGAGGTCGGCGTGCAGCAGCAGGCCGGTGCATTGGCGTTTGCCGCGCAGACCGACCCGGCGGCGCTGGTGGCCGCGTTGCCGCCGGCCGACAGCGCGGTGCTGATGCTCAGTGGTGCCAACGAAGCACTGGTTGAGGCCACGCTGGCCCTGGCCGGGCAGGGTGGTTGGGTAGCCGGGCAATCCGCCGATGGCTGCTACGACCCGGCCGCCGCCGCGCGCCTGGCGCAGCAAGGCATGCTTTCCGGCGACCCGGCGCAGTTGGCGCAGGCGTTGGCGCAGCGTTGGCCGGCGTAAGCCGGGCGTTCCCACCCAGATTGGAAGACAAGCGATGAGCTACGCCAACAATGACGAAATCCGCGGCGTCCTGATCCAGGCCGGGCAGGAGCGCGTGCTGCTGCCCAACGCCACGGTGGCCGAGGTGATGTCGCGCGTGGCGGTGGAGCCGCTGGCCGACATGCCACGCTGGATGGTGGGCCGCATCGACTGGTACGGCTGGAAGGTGCCGCTGCTGTCGTTCGCGCACCTGAGTGGCATGGGCGAAGAGCCCACCGCGCTCAACAACAAGGTGATCGTGCTGAAGGCGCTGGGTGGCAACCCGGTGCTGCCGTATTTCGCATTGCTCACTGCCTCGTTCCCGCAGCTGATTTCGGTGCCGCGCGATGGCCTGCTGGCCGACGCTTCCGAAGATGTGTTGCCCGACGGCGTGCACATGCGCGTGCTGCTGGGCGAACAGAGCGCGTTGCTGCCCGACCTGGACGCCATCGAGGCGCAGGTGGGCCAGGCGCTCGCCGCCGCGGCCGCCTGACACCAACGCCCCACGGCTGCGTGACCGCCACGCAGCCATGTGTGCCATCGCCTCCGGTAGCGAACGTAGCGACGCGATGGATGCGTTGCAGCGCTGCTCGTTCAGAGCGGCCACCAGTGCCCTGTTTCAGCCGTCGTTCTTTCTATCCAGAGGAGCCGCGCATGCTGCGGTTGCATGCGGGGGTCGCCCTTGTTGCTGCGGCTGCGCGCTGTGCGAATGGCCTGCCTGAAACGCTGTTTTTCGCGATGCAGTTGATCGGCGCGAGCGTGCCGCGTTTGGGCAGGATGCGTCGTTCGAGCGCGCCACCGTGAGCATTCCGGTGTTTGCACCGCGACGGCATGCCGACGGCGTGGTGTTGTGCGACCTGGCCGTGGTGGACCCGGCAGCCATGGCCGAGTACCACACCCGCAATCGCGCTCACCTGGCCGATGCCATGCCGGCACGGCCGCCGGCGTTCTACACGACCGATGGCTGGCGGCGCCTGTGCATCGCGTACCGCACTGCAGTGCCAGGCGAGCGCGAACTCCAGCTGGTGTTGCTGATGGAGAGCCAGGTGATTGGCACGCTGGGCTTTACCCAGATCCAGCGCGGTGCGTTTCAGGCCTGCCACATGGGCTACGGGCTGGATGCGCAGCAGCAGGGCCGTGGCCTGATCCACTGGGCTGCCACCCAGGGCATTGCTTTTGTATTCGAGGCGCTGGGCCTGCACCGCGTAATGGCGCAGTACGTGCCCGAGAATCAGCGCAGTGCGCGCGTGTTGCAGCGCCTGGGCTTCCAGGTGGAAGGGCAGGCGCGCCGCTATCTGCAGTTGAACGGCGTGTGGCGCGACCATGTGCTGACCAGCCTGCTGCGTGAGGATGGGTTTCCGGTTGAGGAGTGATGGATGGCCTTTGAGTAACCGTTGCACTCGGTTGCATGCGCTTGGTCGGTCACGCGTTCTCAGTCGTTGTATAGGTTGGTGTTGAGAGCGGAGTTGCGGATGGACACGCTTCTGGATGTATCGCGCTGTTTAAAGAAGTCTGGAAACGGCGAAGGCCACATGGAGTGGGGCGACACGAACGCCCGTGTGAGCGTCAAAGTCATTGCGGCCCAGCGGCTACGGCCGCTTGACAGGCCGCTGGCATCATTCCTGCGCGTTGCTGGAAGAGACGTCCACGCGCAGCTGGTCCGCTGCCAGCTGCGTGTCCTGCAAAACGTCCACGCGCGTGGTCCAGCCGCGTTGCTGGATCTGCTTGCGCAAACCCGCGGCCCAGCGTTGTACAGCCGGTGCGTCGGGCGCTGCAGCCCATAGACGGATGCGCGGCGGCGCAGTGTTGGGCGCACGTTGGGCGAACCACGCGGTAGGGCGTACCGAAAGTGCGACGGCCTCGCCTGCGGGTCGTGGCGCCGGGGATGGTTTGGCGGGGGCCTGCATCGCAAGCGACGCTTCGGCAGGCTTCGGTGCCGACTGGATATCGCGCTGCGCGTCGTTATGGATGAGCGGTGCGCGACGCGCTGACGCGCTGAACTGACCGACCACGGTTGCAGCCGGGACGGATGCCATGTCGGCGGGCGATATGGAGGATGTGGATCTGCTGCGGTCCATCACCGAGGGTAGTGCGTCTGACTCTGCCGATGTGCGCGACGGCATCGCAGCAGGGCGCATCAGTGTTGTCTGTGCAAGCGATGCATCGGCAGACGCATCTGCCTGGCTCGCGGCGATCGGTGCAGGCGGTGGTGGCGCTGCGGTGGGTGCGGCTTCGGCTGCAGCATTGCCTTCGGCCATGGGTTCCGGCAACGACAGCGCCGCTGCGACTGCAACGTCGGAGGGCGCGGGTGCCGGTGCCGGTCGTGCAACGGCAGGCGCCAACGGAGGCGCAGGGGCCGGCAGCGATTTGGCCGCGCCTGCGGGCGCTTCGGCGGGCGAGGGCAGAGCAGGTTGCGCATATGCAGGGGCAGATGCAGTGGAAGATGCAGTGGAAGATGGAGGTGCATCGATGGGCGCCTGCACGACCATCGAAGACGCTGCGGGGGCATCGATCAGCTGTGCCATCGGAAGTGGTGGTTGGCCAGAATCTGTCGTTGCTTGATGTGCATCCGATGGGGGGGCTGGCGCTACGTCCATCGCAGCATCGGGCACGGGTTGATGGGCCTGCCATTGCAGCCCCACACCGACGGCGAGCGTGATCGAGGCGGCAAATGCGAGTGTCGGCATCCAGCGCCGCCGCCGTGTGCTCCTGAGGGCTGGCGTTGCGGGCACATGCGTGTCAGCCATGGCAGGCTGCGGTGTTTGCGTCGTTGCCGCTGCGGCCACCTCGCGCGTATTGCGTTCGGAGGCGGGGTGAGGAACGGGTCCGGTGGAGGCTTGTGCCGCTTGTGCGTGCACATGCTTGCCCAGGCGATGATTGTCGCTGTCGCTGTCGCTGTCGCTGTCGCTGTCGCTGTCGCTGTCGGTTTTGTTGTTGCTGTTGATTTCAAGCCGACGTGCTGAGGCAGCCTCCGCGAGATCATTTATCGCAGCAGGTGCAGCCGTTCCCGCGGATGTCTCCGAATCCAACGGCGCATCTCCGCGCGATGAAACGCTGCGAACAAACGCAGTGGGCCGCTCCGCCAGCTGCACGTGCTGTTGCGCGTCGATCCACGCGTGCGCCTGTGCGCTCAATGGCGCACCGATTGCCTGCACGGCATCACCGCCCTGTGCCAGTTGCGTCTGCACTGCCTGTCGCTGCGACGCCTGTGCTTGATCGGCCTGCGCGGCGGCGGCGGCAAATGCCGCGTGCAGGCTGGCAGGAGGCTCGAAATCAAATGTCTGCGCTGCCGCAGCGCGGATCACTGGTGTCGCCCCGGCTTGCGCCTGCGGTGCTTCTGCTGCGGCTCCTGCTGCGGTTGCCGCATGCGCCACCGATGCTGCCCGTGCCGCCTGCACAAACCACGCATCCATCCCCGCTGGGGGCGCGTACGCAGGCAGTGCGCGCAGCAGCACCGAGATGCCGTCTTCGCCCGCCAGGAACTGCTCGAACAGTGCGCTCATTGCACCGCATCCAGGCTGACGCGCAGCTTGGCGAATGCATAGCGCAGGCGGCTTTTCACGGTCTCGAAGCCTTCGCCCACCACGTGGGCGATTTCTTCAACACCAAGTTCGGCAAAGAACCGCAGCACCACCACTTCGCGCTGCGCATCCGGCAATGCCATGACGGCCGCGCGCACGCGGTGCTGCTGTTGGCCAAGCATCGCCAACTGCTCGCCCGACAACTCCTGGTCGGGCAGTTGCAGATGCGCCTCGTCCAGCGCAGTCGAGGTGGTGTGGTGCGCGCTGCGGCGCGTGTCGATCCACGCATTGCGGCCGATCTGGAACAGGAATGTGGTGAACGCGGCCTGCCCGGGCCGGTAGTCGCTGCATCGGGTCATCAGCTTGACCCAGGTTTTCTGCGCCAGGTCTTCGGCCTCGCTTAGGTTGCCCTCGCAGAGCCAGGCCAGGAAATTGAACAGCGCACGGTTGTGGCGCTGGAACAGCATGCTTGCCGGTTGCTCGATGAAGCCATTGGCGACGAGGAGCATGAGCTCCTCGTCGGGAAGTTGCGCAAGATCGGTCGATGGCATGCGCGCAGTGTAGAGCGCGTGCTGCGTGGTGCAATGGCTCATTGCCAGCTCAGCGCGCATGCCATCTCCCGGGGAACGACCTGGGGATCAGTCGTTAGTGGCAAGCGGCCGGCTGCTCAATGCGTCTGCCTGCTGCAGCAGCTGCAGGAAATCGGCGCGGTAGCCATGCCGGTCGCTGCCCAGGCTGCCAGCCGCCAATGCGCGCAGCTGCGGGTAATCCCAGCCGTGCAGCTGGCTGCCGCCACGCAGCCGTTGACCAAAGCCGGCCACCGCTGCCGAAAAGCGGAACGCATCGCTGGTGGCAGCCAGCGCTTGCTGCTGGTTGGCACGCACCACGGTATCGAGCAGGCGGCTGCGCTGCGCCTCCGGCAGCTTGTAGCGCAGCTTGACGTGCGCCAGCTCGTTGCCGGTCGTAGGCTGCGGGCGCCGCGCCGCGGTGGTGGCGTAACGCAGCGGGTCGACGGAGGCGGCGCCCTGTGCCGGGGTGATTTCATACAGTGCGGTGACGGTGTGCCCAGCGCCGATGTCGCCGGCGTCGACCTGGTCGTTGTTGAAATCCTCGCGGCGCAGGGCACGGTTTTCATAGCCGATCAGGCGGTATTCCTTGACCGTGCCTGGGTTGAATTCGACCTGGATCTTGACGTCGCGCGCGATGGTGGCGAGTGTCGATCCCAGTTCGTGGGTGAGCACCTTGCGTGCTTCCAGCGCCGAGTCGATGTAGGCGTAGGCGCCATCGCCGGCGTCGGCCAGTTGCTCCATGAGCGTGTCGTTGTAGTTGCCGGTGCCAAAGCCGAGCGTGCTCAGTGCCACGCCGGAACGGCGCTTTTCGGCCACCATGCCCTTGAGCTGGTCGAAGTCGGTGACGCCCACGTTGAAGTCGCCATCGGTGGCCAGCAGGATGCGGTTGATGCCGCCGCGCAGATACGCCTGCTGGGCCGCTTTGTAGGCCAGCTCGATGCCACTGGCACCGGCGGTGCCGCCGCCCGATTGCAGGCTGTCGATGGCTTCGACGATGCGCGTTTGTTGGGCGCCGGATGTGGGCGGCAACACCACGGCGGTGCTGCCGGCGTAGGTCACCAGGGTGATGCGGTCCTGCTTCCGCAGTTGCCGCACCAGCAATTTGAGCGATGACTGCAGCAGCGGCAACTTGTCTGGCGCGCCCATCGAGCCGGAGACATCCACCAGGAACACCAGGTTGGCGGCCGGCAACGCGGCGGTTGGTACTTCGCGGCCGGCGACGCCGATGCGCAGCAGCAGCGTGTCGGTGTTCCAGGGCGTGGGAGCGAGTTCGGTGCGGACCGCGAACGGCGTGCCATCCGTCGGGGCCGGATCGTCGTAGCGGAAATAGTTGATCAGTTCTTCTACGCGCACTGCATCCACCGGTGGCAAGGTGCCGGCATTCAAGAAGCGGCGCACATTGCTGTAGCTGCCGGTATCCACGTCGATGCTGAAGGTGGAGACCGGCTGTTCGGCGGCCTGCACGATCGGGTTGTCGCTCAGCGTTTGATAGGTCTCGCGGTTCTCGGTGGGCGGGCTGGGCGGCATTGGCATCAGCCGCTCGTGCATGTGCATCGGCTCTGCGAGTGCGGCCGCCGGGACAGGGGCTGCGGGGGTGGAAAGCACCGGCGGTGCAGGCAGCATTGGGCGTGAGGCTGTCTTGGAGGCCTGCACGTTCCCTTGTGCGCGCTGGCGCAGGGAGCTTTCGACCTGGGGCGCCACCATGCTGGTCTCGGGTAACGGCAGGTTTGCGGCCGAGTCCGCTACTGGTGGCTGCTGTTCGCGTGGTGTGGCGGCGTCGTGAGTGAGCGACGGGGTAGTGGGCTGATTGCTGCTGCAGGCGCCCAGGAGCAGGGCGAGCGCAAGAAGGCTGTGGCGCGGCATACAACGTCCTTTGCTTGTGTAAACAAGCGTGGCGAGAGAAGAGGTCCGGAGGTCGCCGTGCACTGCGCCTCTGAACGTCTAACGGGCCAGGATGGGAAACGGGGTTAACCGATGCGACATTTTTTTCGCCGACTTGGCGGCTGCGTTCGCGCTGCCGTGGTTCGCGTTGTGCGCGGATCCGCATGCACGGCAGCGGCGTTGTGGTTTATCGGCGCGCCACGCTGTCGCATCATGGGAGGCTGCCGCTGATCGCGCGGTCACCTGTTTCCGTCACGGAGTGCATCTGGATGATCCAACGTCGTCACTTCCTCAAGAGCGCCACGCTGGGCGCCATTGCTTCCGGGCTGGCCGGGTGGGGCGCGCGTGCGCAGGCAGCTGCGGGTGTGGCTACCACCGCACGTGTGCCGGTCCTGCCCGCTGGCGCGCCGCGGGTGATCTCCACCTGGGATTTCGGCATCGCCGCCAATCAGGCGGCCTGGGACATTCTGAAAGCCGGCGGCAAGGCGCTGGATGCGGTGGAAGCGGGCGTGCGCGTGCCCGAGGCCGATGCCAGCAATCCCACCGTGGGCCTGGGTGGCTATCCGGATCGCGACGGGCGGGTGACCCTGGATGCCTGCATCATGGATCACCTCGGCAATTGCGGGGCGGTGGCTTCGCTGGAAGATGTGGTGCACGCCATCTCCGTGGCGCGCGCGGTGATGGAAAAAACACCGCACGTGATGCTGGTGGGCGATGGTGCGCGGCAGTTCGCGCTTGAGCAGGGGTTCCCAAAGACCAAGCTGCTGACGCCCAGTTCGGAGGCGGCGTGGAAGGAGTGGTTGAAGACGTCCAAGTATTCGCCCGAAGCCAATATCGAGAACCGCGCCTGGCGCGATGCCAAGCTGCCGGGTGGCAAGGACAACCACGACACCATCGGCATGCTGGCACTCGATGCGCACGGCAATCTGTCCGGCGCGTGCACCACCAGTGGCATGGCGTGGAAGATGCACGGCCGGGTCGGCGACAGCCCGATCATCGGTGCGGGCCTGTATGTGGACAACGACGTGGGCGGCGCCACCTCCACCGGTGTGGGCGAAGAAGTGATCCGCAATGTCGGCAGCTTTGCGGTGGTGGAAATGATGCGCCAGGGCAAGTCGCCGGCAGATGCCTGCCGCGAGGTGGTGATGCGGCTGGTGCGGCGCAAGCCCGAGCTCACGCGCACGTTGCAGGTGGGCTTTCTGGCGATGAACAAACGCGGCGAGGTCGGCGCGTTCGCGATCCAGAAGGGTTTCAGCTACGCGGTCTGCGATGCGCAGCGGCAGGACCTGCTGGTGCCCGGTGAGAGCCACTACCGCAACGAGCCCGCCGCATGAGTGCGGCAGACGTCGTGGTGGGATTGGAAGTGGCGGCCGATTCGGTGGGCTCGGCATTGGCCGCGCAGGATGGCGGTGCAATCCGCGTCGAACTCTGCGGCGGGCTGGATGGCGGTGGGCTGACGCCCTCGTTCGGCACCTTGGCAGTGGTGCGCGAACGCTTACAGATTCCGCTGTATGTGCTGATCCGCCCGCGCGTAGGCGATTTTGTTTTCGACGCCGCGGAGGTGGAGGTGATGCGGCGCGACGTGGAGCAGTGCGTGCGGCTGGGCTGCGACGGCGTGGTGCTGGGCGCGCTGGATCCGCAGGGGCAAGTCGACCTGCCGGCGATGCGTGCGTTGATCGAGGCCGCAGGGACGCTGGGGGTGACGTTCCATCGCGCGATCGATGTCAGCGCCGATCCCGCACGCGTGCTGGAGGATGCGATTACGCTGGGGTGCGAGCGTGTGTTGACCTCGGGTGCGCGTGCGAGCGCGCTTGAGGGTGTAGAGACCATTGCCGCCCTGGTGCGGCAGGCCGGCGAGCGGATCAGCATCATGCCGGGTGCGGGTGTTTCGGCGGCCAATGTGCAGGCGTTGCGCGCAGGCACCGGTGCGCGCGAATTTCATGCCTCGGCGCGTGGCCCGGTGGCGGCGCAGGTGCATGCACCGCATCCGTACATCACTGACCTGGGCGGCGATTATCAACGCACCGACGTGGCGCGCGTGCGCAGCATCGTGCAGTTGTTGCAGACAGCGTAAGTGGCGGGTGCGGGCAGGCTGCTACTAGGTGTTGTCTGCCTGTGCTCTAGGGATGGTCTGATCAACGGCGTCGGAGGATGAGCCCAACTACATCGGCCAGGCTGACGGCGCTCAGATCCTCGATTTTTTTGCCGTTTCCGGCGCGTTTGCAGGGTGTTGCCTGCGTTACAGGCGCACGCTCCCCATAGGGAAGGCTGACCCTGACCCGGACCCGGGCATGCGGCGCCCTGCATTCCCTGCTTCTGTGATGAACAGCTCGGGCGCGGTCTGGCAGCATAAGCGGCGGACGCTTATGCCTGCATTTCGCGCTGCGCTGGTACGCGAATCTGCAATGCAGGCGTCGGCGGCCACCCGCTCGCTCTTGCATGAGCTGGGCGACTCATGCGCGACACAAGACATGCGCACGCTGATGACTGGGCTGTGCGCGCAGTTGGGAGCTGGCTTCCTGCTTGGAGATTCGGCGAATGCAGCGGACTTGCTCCGCATGCTGCCCATGGTCGATGCCATCTCCAAGCAGACGCGTCGTCAATCCCTGGCGCCGACCTGGTGGCCATCATCAGGCCGGCGTCGCTTGCGCCGCTTACGCGCGGACATCGACATGGCGTTGGATCGGATATTGATGCAAAGCACGCAGCGTCCGCCGCGCGCAGCATCGGTGCTGGCGCTACTGCTAGCCGAAACCGCGCGAGACGACGGCGACTGGTGCCGCGACGAAGCGGCGGCGATACTGATGTCGGCACTGGAGCCGATGTCGGCAGCGCTGACCTGGACCTTGTTATTACTGGCTCAGCACCCGCACATCGCGCAGGAGGTGGCGCAAGAAGCCAGCGCACTGGACGGCGCCGATGTCGCTTCAGGCACCAGCTTGCTTGACCGGTTGCCGCAATCGCGGGCCTGCGTCAAGGAGTCAATGCGTCTGTATCCACCGGCATGGATAACCGCAAGGATTGCGCAACGCGACGCCACATTGAATGGCTTCCATGTTCCACGTGGCACCCAATTGCTCGTCAGTGCATGGGTCGTGCATCGCGACGGGCGCCATTTTCCCGACCCTGAGATTTTCCTGCCCGCGCGCTGGCTTGACGACAGCGCCACCCACTCGCTGACGCGTTATAGCTACTTCCCCTTTGGCGGTGGCCCACGTAGCTGCATTGGTTGCATGTTGGCGCTGACCCAGATGACCATAGTCATCGCTACCGTGTTGCATGCATGTAGCCTGCATCTGGCTCCTGACGCGCGGCCGTCGCCCTTTCCCGCTCTTGTGTTGCGGCCAATGGATGTGCGTATCGCGCTGCGGCCACGAGTGATACGCTCAGTTGTGCCATCGCGGGCGCATGCCTCCCCGGTACGTCTCGCTTCGGTAACGCCCAATGATTAGTCAGCATGTTCGAAAGAAAACGCGGGAATATCCCAACCGATTTTTCGATTCCAGCGTATGGAATGATCTGGCGCTACGCCGGGGCGATATCGTAATCGCCAGTTACGCCAAAGCAGGCACGACCTGGCTGCAGCAGATTGTGGCCCAACTGATCTTCGGCGGTGAACCGAACATTGATGTCTCTGCCATCTCCCCTTGGGTAGACGGGGTCTATCCGGATAAGGCGACCAAGCTCGCGCTGCTGGAGGCGCAGAGCCAGCGGCGCTTCATGAAGACACACTTGCCGGCCGATGCGTTGGTGACTAGTCCGCTCGCCAGATACCTTTACATCGGCCGCGACGGCCGCGACATTGCACTGAGCCTGTACGACCATCAATGCGCGGTAAGCCAGGATGCGCAGGCACGCGTGCACGCTAATGGCGGCAAATCCGGCAAGTTGCGTGTGGTGTCGCCGCCGGGCCTGCCGCGTGATGCCTACGTGGCGCATTGGCTCGAATACGATGGAGCGCCGTTCTGGCCATTATGGGAAAACGTGCGGTCATGGTGGGAACGACGCGAGGACGCGAATGTGCTGCTACTGCACTACGCCGATCTGCTAGATGACCTGCCCGGCCAGATCCGTCTCATTGCCGCTTTTCTCGGCATTACGGTCGCTCAAGACAGGTGGGATGCGATTGTGGCGCACTGCCGCTTCGACTATATGCGGCAGCATGCGGCGCGCTACGTGCCGCAGGGTACCGGTTTGTGGCGCGAAGACGGAAAGGCGTTTTTCAACCAGGGCCGAATCGGCCGCTGGCGTGAGGTCTTGCCGGCTGAGCTAAATACCGCTTACTCCCGGCGCGCAGAGGCGGAGCTAGGCCGGGACGCAGCGCAGTGGCTGGCCCACGGCCAGACGCAAACGTCGTGAGTCTCCAGTTCATTGGAGCCGGCCTGGGTCGTACGGGCACTCTTTCGCTAAAGCTGGCGCTCGAACGGCTCGGTGTGGGCCGGTGCTATCACGCTATGGAATTGGCGGCGAACCTGCGTCAGGACTTGCCGCAATGGGAGTCTGCCATCGACGGGCGCCCCGACTGGGACAGAATTTTCGCCGGCTATGCGGCGACCACCGACTATCCCGGCTGCTGTTTTTGGATGGAACTGGCCGCGCGTTATCCACATGCCAAAGTGATTCTGACCGTGCGCGATCCTGACGCGTGGTTCGATTCGGTAAGCGCGACGATTTTCTCGGGTAGTAACAATTTACCGTCGCTGTTTGGTAGCCGTGGGCAGCGCCTGAGTCAGTTCCTGCGCCGCGATCTGGGCGCGCGCCTTGGAGAGCGCGCTTTTATGACCGACTACTTCCGACGCTGGAACCAGGCTGTGATCACGCATATACCGGCGCCGCGCCTGCTAGTGCTCGATACCGATACCGAATCGAGCTGGGAACGACTGTGCGCGTTCTTGGCGCTGCCAGTGCCGGCGTTCCCCTATCCGCGTGTCCATATGCGCGGAGCCAGCGTGCCACAGCGTCCGCTTCCAACGGAGCCTGCACTAATCGAACAACGCATGCGCACTTATCTGGACCGGCTCGCCGAGGAGGCCTTTGCTCCGCCGACGGCCCCATAGCGGCGGCATATGTATATGCATGCGCATGAGCGAGACTGGGCGGGAGCAGCCTTGCATGCCGCGAGCGGGTGGAAAAGGTGCGCGGTTGGGTCACCTGTAACGTTCGGGACTTGGGGTTGACTGCGGAGGCGGTGCCTCGGTGACAAGAAGCGTTGCGTCTGAGCAATTAATCATGGCAGAGCGTGGGCATGCGGACATCAAGAGTGAACACGGCAGATGCAGGTGCGGTGGTATCCGAAGACATCAGTGACGCCCGCATGATTCTTCCTATGTCCTTGAGGGTCCACGCAGCATCCTCCGTTGACCACTCGCTGTATCAGCTGTCGCGAACCCTGCAACCGTCTTTATGGAGCATCAGACCCGCTCACTCAGCGCACCAATCCCAATCAACGCACTTTTAATTTCGCCGGGTCGATCACCACATGCTTGATGCGCTGGCGCTTCCAGGTGTAGCTGATGTGCACCAGGCCATCGCGGGTTTGGATCACGGCCGGGTACGAGAATTCATCTTTCGGGCTGTCTTCCAGGGTGAGCACGCGGCGCCACTGCACGCCGTCGTCTGACACCGCAACGGCCAGCGTGCCGCGGCCATCCCACCATTGCTTGCCGGCAATGCCCGGGTTGTAGACGAGCAGGGCACGGCCGTCGTGCAGCATCACGGCATCCGTGCCGCTGTTGGGGTTCTCCACGTCCAGCAATTGCATTGGCTGCCAGTGCAGCCCGCCATCGTCGGAGAAGGCACTGAACAGTTTGTTTTGCTGGCTGCGGCCAAGCGCCTGCAGGCGGCCATCGGCGTGCAGCAACAGGCTGGGCTGGATGGCGCCGATGGTGGCGGCGTCGTTGAGCGGCAGGCCTCGCTGCCAGTGCGCACCGTCGTCGTCGCTCCATTCCAGATGCGCGCGCCAGCCACGGTCTTCGCCGCTGCTGGGTGCCAGGATGCGTCCGCTCGGCAATTGCACCGGCTTGTTCTTGATCGGGCCGAGAATGCCGTTGGGCAAGCGCTGCGGGGGCGACCAGTGCGCACCGTTGTCGCTGGAGGTGATGCGCAGGCCCCACCAATCGCGCGGATTCGGGCCGAGCTTGTAGTACAGCTGCACCGGCCCGGTGGCGGACTGAAACAGCACCGGATTCCAGGCCGGCAGTGCGGCGCCATCCACGCCTGCGTGTGCGCCGTCTGCGATGCGGCGCGGTGTCTGCCAGTGCTGCGGGCCGCGTTGGGCGAGCCAGATACCGACATCGGCCGCACCCTCGTGTGCGCCGCCGAACCAGGCCGCCAGCAGCGTGCCGTCGCGGGTTTCCAACAGCGTAGAGGCGTGCGCCTGTGGCGTCGGTGCCTGGTCGGCAATGAACTCGCTGAGCATGATCGGTGAGGGCGGCGGCATGGGCGATTTGGCTTGAACTGCGTAGGCAGCAAGGCTCGCAACAAGGCAGGTCAGCAGGCGTGACAGCGGCATTGTGGTCCAGTCCTGTGTAGATTTTAAAGATACCTATTTATCATCTATTAAATACCATGTGCTCTGGTCAACCCAGGCGGCCGTGGTCGCCGACCACTGCGAGGACCCGCGATGTCGTCACACCCGCTCTCCCCATTGCGCTGACTGGCCGCACTTGGCCTGACCGCGTTGACCCTGCCCACTGCCATCGCGCAGAACTTCGCTGCGCCTGCGATGTGCATTGCGTAGGTGTTGTGGGGATTCAGTCGCACGCGCGCAGGCCGTTATCGAGATGACACGGTGTGCGTGGGCTGCTGCATGGTCAGCGCACCGCGCGCAGTAGGCAGGTGCGGTTGGCTTCCAGCGCAGATCGGTCTGCAAACGCCCATGCCGTGTATCCGTCCACTCAGGAGCGCGCACATGGCTTTTCCAACCGCAGTCAACGATCACATCACCGATGCCGTCACGCAGACCAACGTCAAGGTGATCGGCGAAGCGCCTGCAATGGCGATGGGTACGATCTACCAGAGCATGGCGCATGCGACCGGCACCCTGTTTCAGAACGCGGCGCAACAACAGCAATACACCTTGGCGCAGGCGGCAACCACGCAGGGCGTGATGCAGATCTACAGCATCGATACGACCGCTACGGCGGCGGACGTCGAGAAGGTCGCGCAAGTGGGCGTGGCCGACAATCTGACCAGTCTGCTCACCGTGCTCAAGGCGTTCAACGGCGGCAAGTAATGGCGATTGGCGACAGCTGCAGTGCTGTCGCCACTGGTGCAGTTGCTGACGCGAGCGCGTCGTCTCGCTCAGGCCGCATCGTTGTCGCGCGCTTGTGGCGGCAGCAGGATCTGCGGCTGTTTGGCCGAGTGGGTCTGGCACAAGAACGTCATCAGGTGCGCCGCTTCGGTGCTGCCGATCGGCTGGCTGGGCGCGGGCTTGCTGTGGACGTGTTCGGCAAAGGCGTGCTGGGTCTGCTCCGGAACCGCGGAGACAGGGTCTTGCGTAACGGTGGACGACGACATGAAACGCTCCTGGAACTCACCAACCGACCGTCGCTCGATGGAACGACGGGAATGCGCCACTGCCTTCCACAACGGCGTGAGCCGGTGATCTTGCCTGTAATGCCATCCGTTCGATACAACAATTGGTAGCAGACGCTGCGCAGGCGGCGGACGTACAGATAACGGCGCGGGCGCGGCGGTCTGAAGGGCTGTTGCTGAGAGATGCAAACATCTCTGGCAGATCCGGTTCACGTTCTGGCAACGCATGCAGCGGAGTCAGCCAAGAACCATTGCCCCAGCAGACAGCAGACAGCAGTCAGCAATAAGCAGTAAGCAGTAAGCAGTAAGCAGTAAGCAGTAAGCAGTAAGCCTCCACTACGCCGACCACCCGAACGCTTGCCCCAGGCGGTCGGAGAAGCCCGACTGATCTAATTGCTCAGTGACGCAACGCCAGCTCGGCCAGACTATCCAGGCGTTGTTTGATCTCCCGCCAACCAGGCATATGGGCATCGAGCAGGCGATAGAAGGCCTTGCCGTGGTTGTGGATTTTCAGATGACACAGCTCATGCAGGATGACGTAATCGATACAGGCGCCCGGGACACGGATAAGACCGAGATTCAAGCTGATCCTTCCCGAGGGTGAACAACTTCCCCACTGGCGCTGCATCATCCGCAGTGAGAGAGGGGGCATCTGTTTGATCCAGCGGAGTTGGGCGGCCATGTTGGCCACGCGCTGCGGTATTAGCAACCTGGCGCGCTCGCGTTGCCAGTCTTCCAGCGCTGCGCGCACCACCTCGGGCGCACGGCTGGGCACCCGTGCTTCGACGTAACCGCAACGCAGGCGGACGTCATGCATCTGGTCGTCAAGGATTACCTTTAGCCGGTAGCGGCGCCCCAGATACAGCACAGTTTCGCCACTGACGTATTCGCGTGGGGTGACATGCCGCAGGCGTTGTTCGATCTCCACCAAGTGCAGGTGGATCCAGCGTGCGCGCCGGGTCAGCGCGCGTCTGATCTGAGTATCGGTCGCCTGCAGCGGCGCATCCAGCCGTACGCAGCCATCGGGTTCCACATGGATGGCCACGCGTTGGGTGCGCCTTAGCGCGGATCGCCGGATCTGGCAGTGGATGCGGCGCTCGCCGTAGCTCACCACCATCTCGGTGTCGGTCTGACCTGGTGTCACGTGCGGCTGAGCCCAATGCGCGTGATGTGCACGACCTGCTCCACGATGGCCTTGGCATGGTCCAGCCCGACCAGATCGAAGATGGGCGGAAGCAAGGTCTGGCGAATCTGCGACTCGATGCTGTGCAGGTTCAACGAGTTCTCGGCAATGGCGGTGCGCACCACGCCATCGATCGTCAGTGCCAGATCGGCCAGATGCGTTGCCTCGGCAGCGCTCTTGGCGTGCATGGCATCCTCGCCCAATTCCAGCAGGATCGCGCCGTAATAGGCACTGGCATGGGGGTTGTCGGCCAATGCCACCGGAATACTGGGGATCTGCCTGACCTCCAGGCGCTGCTCGAAGGCCTTGAACACGGCGTACTGCTTCAAGGGATGATCGAACATGGCTTCTGCCTCGGCAATGGCCTCGCGCAACAGCTCGCCGAAGACTTTTTGCGCGTACGGGTCGCTGGCCAGCTCCTGTTCGATGGTCTTGCGCAGACGCGTCTGGATCAGATCGGCCTCGTTGCGGGTCTTCTCCTCCGACCAGGTCTGCGGATCTTCGCGCTTGCCCAATTCGTGCACGACGTAAGCACCCGAGGATTCACGCACCTCGCGGCCAATCACCTGTTTGTCCACCAGCTTGCGGATCTGCTCTTCGTAGATGCTGTAGTCCACGGTTTCCATCGCATCCTGGCGTGCGGTCCTGCGCAACCCGGAGAAAAAGCGCAGGTCGTGCTTGTAGCGGTCGATCAATGCATCCGGAAAAGCGGCGTCTTCAAAGAAGCTGCGCGAGGAGAGTGCAGTCTGCAGGCACAGGCCGAACTCGGTCAGCACGGCGGAGAAATCGTCGCGCAGTTTCTGCCGCTCGTCGTAATCGGCGCCCTCTTCGTCAGCGACGAAGCGCGGGCTCAGGCGCTGCCTGAACTGCTCCGGATCGTCATGGCTGGCTAGCCCGTCAAAGAACGCCCATAACCTTGCATTGAGCGCAGGCAAGCGTCGGTACTCGGTACTGATCGCCTGGTACAGGCCCTCGATATCGGCCACATCGAAGCCGCCTTGGGTACGGGTTTCCAGGTCCTGATACGCGCGTACCGCCGTGTCCAGTTCGGTCAGGATGCCGCGGTAGTCCACCAGGATGCCGTAGCGCTTGGCGTCGTGCAGGCGGTTCACCCGTGCCACCGCCTGGATCAGGTTATGGCCCTTGAGCGGTTTGTCGATGTAGAGCACCGCATTGCGCGGCTCATCGAAGCCGGTGAGCAGCTTGTCCACCACGATGAGCAGATCCGGATCGCCATCGCCACCGAAGTCGCGTACGGTCTGCCGCTCGTACTCCTGCGGATCCAGCCGTTGGTCGGTGATGGCCTGCTTCCACCATTTCTGCACCTCGGGCAGGGTGTCTTCATCGACGTCGCTGTTGCCCTCGCGGGTATCGGGCGGGGAGATCACCACCGCGCCTGTCACCAGGCCGGTCTCGTCCAGGGCGCGCTTGTAGCGGATCGCGTCGCGCTTGCTGTCGGTCGCCAGCTGCCCCTTAAGGCCCAACGGTTTGATGTTCTCGTTGAAGTGCGCGGCAATGTCCCAGGCGATCAGCTCGATGCGGTTGGCCGCCCCATAAATGGCGCGCTTGCTGGCGAACTTCTTTTTCAGATCCGCGCTCTGCGCGTCCGAGAGCCCGGCGGTGATCTTGTCGAACCAGCGCGTGACCGCCGCCGCGTTGACCTCTAGCTCCGGCACGCGTTCTTCGTATAGCAGCGGGGCCACGGTCTGGTCTTCGACTGCGCGCTGCATGGTGTAGGCATGCAGGATCGGGCCGAACGTGTTGGCGGCTTTCTCGTTCTTGAGCAGCGGGGTGCCGGTGAACGCCAGATAGGCTGCATTGGGCAGCGCCTTGCGCATGCGCTCATGGGTTTCGCCGCCGTGGCTGCGGTGGCCTTCATCCACCAGCACGATCAAATCGGCCGAGGCGTTGTGGCACTCGGGCAGCTTGGCGGCGGTGGTGAACTTCTGCACCAGCGAGAAGGTGATGCGCTCGCTGCCCTGGCCGATGCGGCGCGCCAGATCGCGGCCGGTCGTGGCCTTGCTGCGCTCACCTTCTTTTTTGGTGCCGACGGCCGAGCCAAACGCGCCGCCGCTGATGAAGTTGCGCGACAGCTGCGCCTCCAGGTCGGTACGGTCGGTCACCACCAGCACCCGGCACTGGGTCAAGGCCGTATCCAGCACCAACGCCTTGGTCAGAAACACCATGGTGAAGCTCTTGCCCGAGCCGGTGGTGTGCCACAGCACGCCGCCCTGGCGTCCGCCGTCGGGGCGACGCGTGCGGATCTGCGCCAGCAACGCGCGGATGCCGAAGAACTGCTGGTAGCGCGCCACGATCTTGCCGACCTTGCGGTCGAACAGCACAAAACCGCGCAGCACCTCCAGCAGCCGGGCCGGGGTGAGCAACCCGGCCAACAGCAGGTCCTGCTCGGTGGGCAGCATGGGCTTGGCCCACAACGCCTGGCAGTAGGCCCGCAGCGGCGCCGGCTTGTCTGCCAGCAGGGCATCGCGGGTAGCCGCAGGCAGTGGCAGGTTCTTGAGGCGGCGCAGCTGCGCCTGGTCGAACTGCTCGTCGCGCCAACGCGCCCAGAATTTGGCCGGGGTGTGCGTGGTGCCGTAGCGCGCCTCGGTCAGGCTGATGGCAACCAACAACTGCGCATAGGCGAATAACTGCGGAATCTCTTCTGCCCGCTGGTTGCGCAATTGCTGGCTCACCGCTTCGGCCACCATCGACTTGCCGGCATGCCCGGCATCGGCGCGCTTGGTTTCGATCACCACCAGCGGGATGCCGTTGACGTAACCCACGATATCGGGCGTGCGCGTATGCGTACCGTGGGCGGAGAGCACCTCGCATTCTTCGGTGATATCCCACAGGTTGTGGGCTGCATCGCCCCAGTCGATCACCGCGATGGTGGGCTGGTGCTTCTTGCCGTCGGGCATGAACTCGGTGACGGTAATGCCCAGCGTCAGCAGTTGATACAGCCGCTCATTGGCGGCCAGCAGCCCATCGCCCAGCGGTAGCGCCGACAGCTCGCGCACGATCTGGTCGATGCCGCTCGGCGAGAGCGGGTAGGTCTGCCCCTTGTAGTCGAAGCGACGGCTCTGCAACGTCTCAATCAGACGCGGCAGCAACAGCACCTCGCGGGTGCTGCCGCGCAGCGCCAGGCAGTGCGCACTGCTCAGGTAGCGCCAGCCCAGGTTGCATAGCAGGTGCAATGCGGGCAGCTGCGCGCTGGCCTGTTCGCGGGTGTCCGGGGCGCTGTGGGTCATGCGTGTGCGGCTTCGTCGGTGGGCAGGCGCACGCGGCGTTTGCCGGTGAGGAGTTGGGACATCAGAATGACTTTTTCCGCCTTGAGTCGAGCAAGCTGATCGCGGAGGTTTTTTACTGTTGAATGGGCTCCGCCGAGGATCGATGCTATGCGCTTTTGCTCGGCAATAGATGGAAGGGCGAGTTCCATGCGCATCACATTCGCTTTGGAAATATTGAAGCGAGTCGAGCCTTGCGCGATTTGTGTCATGAGAGCCCTAATATGAGGTGCGCGCAGTACAAATCCTGCATATTCTGGCAATAAGGTTTTGAAGTCGTTTAGTCGATATCCAAAGCAAAAACTATTCAAGTAAAGTTCGTTCACGTCATCAAGCAGTACCGATGCCATGCCGACCTCATTGGGTGTTTCAGAAGAAATTGTGAAAATAATGTCTCCTGACTTGACTCGAGTTTGGTTTTCGTTTTCCGATATTTTTACTAAGGAAAAGTCTTCAATGTCAATACGATTATTTTTGAAAACGTTGGTGTATGGGATGAATTTAGCGCCGAATCCAAAGTCCTCGCCTTTTTTTCCGGAAAGGCCGCTATAAGTCCGACCAAGCTCACCAAGTGTGAACTTTGCCCAAGGTGAAGGTGTCGAGGTTGTTCGCTGTGTCCCGAGAGTTAGGTCGCGCAGAAGTATGTCCATTTGCTTCTGGCTATTTTTAAGCAATCGTTCCGTGGTGGCGATGGCTTGATCCCAGGTGGAGAGAATGTGGGCGATGCGGCGTTGTTCTCCCAAAGTGGGCAGAATGACCGGAAAGTCACATACGTTTTCGCGTGTGATGTTTGGATCTTTTCTGCTGCTGGCAGCGTAGTTTTTCCACGTCTCAACGCTTCCATTTAGCCAATGTAAGACAAACTCTGGGTCCGCTTGGTTTCGTTCAATATCAATTGCAGAGATCGCTTGATTGATAGCGCTTTTCTCTCGCAATAGCCCTGTGCGGCCGATTTGCTTGAAGCCTCCGTACATGGCGACTAAGACGGTGCCGGCAGGGAAAAGCCTGCAAGAAGATTCCGCGAGCGCTGCATCGGTGATGACTTCGTCTGTTGTTAATATCTCTGAATTTGTGAGGTCCATGGTTTTAACCCATGGCCACTTTCCATCTACGAAATAGCGGTCATGTTGAGAGCGTGCGGGCGTGCTGCCAGATTTGACGGAGCCAATATTCCCAAGCGTTGTGCGTCGCCAGCCGTCAGGAAGCATCACTTTTCCTAATTTTAATTTTCAGCACCATGTTGGGCTGGTTGAGGTCAGCGCGTTCGACCATGCGTTGCGCAGCGGTCTTCTGGCCGTCGGCGGCAGTTGTCACGGCTTGTTTGACAACTGACGCCCCGATCCGGGCTTGTAATGCGGATCCCCGTCGCTGCAAGCCAGGTAAGGCGGTGGTCCGGATTGCGCTGGGAAGGGGGGGGTCAAATTGACCCCCCCCTTGCGGCAAGTGCTTGATTTGCCATGCGCCATGCTGGCTGTTCATTTCTTGGCCTTGTCGTTGCCCGATGCCGGCCTGGCGTCCTTCTGCAGCCGCTTGATGCTGGTTTCCGGTGCGGGCAGGTTTTCCGGCAAAGTTCCACCCAGTTCCTGAATGGTTTTGCGCACTGTCTGGCCCACCTCCAGATGCGTCCGGTTGGCGGCCGTCTTGCCCTGCACGTTGTCGCGGCGCAGCTTTTCTTCGGCCTGCGTGGCACGGAACAGGTTGGCGGCCAGTTCGGTGCTGCCCATGTGGTCGAGGATCGTCTGGCTCTTCTTCAGGGCTTTGCGCGCATGGATGTCCTTTGCGCCCAGGCCGCCATACAACCCCTTGTAGCCGTGGTCCTGGAAGACGGCGTACTCCAGCGGCGTCTCTACACCGGCCTGTTTCGCTGCGGCGGCCAGATCCTTGTTGTGCTGGCTCATCTGGTCGCGCAGGAACAGACGTCGCTGGTTCTCGCTCAGGGCATCGAAATCGACGGCTTCTTCGCCCTGGAGACGTTCGTTGCCGATGCGCGCCAGCCAGCGCTTGAAGGGTTCGGCCTTTGGCGAGGGGATCGATTGAATGATGCGTAATGCGCCTTCCAGCGTTGTGCAATTCAACAACTGCGGCCCGCCCGCCGTGGTGACGCGCAAGGGCATCACCAGGGCGTCCCAACTGCCGGAAAGTGCTTCGTCGCGGCGACGCAAGTTGCGTAGATAGTTTTCCGGACTCTCCGAGTCTGTGAGTGCGACGACCACGTCGATGACCGCAAACCACCATTGGCCTTGGTGCCATGTGCGCCGGACTGCGGCACTGTCGTGTGCCGGGAAGCCCTCGTCAGCATGTGTGGCGATATCTTTTTTTTCGTCACTCATAGCCAAGCTCCTTGAGATAGGCGGCCATCTGCATTTCGAGTGTTGCCAGCTCGCCCTTCAACTGCTCGCGCTCGCGGCGCACTGCCATCAGGTCGATCTCTGCTTCTTCCTCGAAGGTATCCACATACCGCGGGATGTTGAGGTTGTAGTCGTGGCCGGCGATCTCGTCCGGGCTGGCCAGGTAGGCGTACTTGTCTACATTCTGGCGCGCCTGCACCGTGTCCAGGATGCGTTGCAGGTCGCTCTCGCGCAGCAGGTTCTGATTCTTGCCGTCCTGGTACTGGCGGCTGGCGTCGATGAACAGCACTTTTTTGTCTTTCTTCTTGGTGCGGAACACCAACACTGCTGCCGGGATGCCGGTGCCGTAAAACAGCTTCTCCGGCAGGCCGATCACCACGTCCAGCAGGTTCTCTTCGATCAATTTCTGGCGGATGCGGCCTTCGGCGGCGCCACGGAACAACACACCGTGCGGCACCACCACGGCCATGCGGCCGGTGCGCGGCTTCATGGTGGCGATCATGTGCAGGATGAAGGCGTAGTCGCCCTTGGTGCGCGGCGGCAGCCCGCGACGGAAGCGGTCGTGCGGGTCGGTATCGGCGCTGTCGTGGCCCCACTTTTCCAGCGAGAACGGTGGGTTGGCCACCACGATGTCGAAGTGCTTGAGATGGTTGCCGGCCAGCAGCTTGGGATTGCGAATGGTGTCGCCCCATTCGATGCGGTGGTTGTCTTCGCCATGCAGGAACATGTTCATCTTGGCCAGCGCCCAGGTGCTGCCGATCGCCTCCTGGCCGTAGAGCGCGTACTTGCCGCTGCCGGTGCGCTCGCGGATCAGCCGGCCGCACTTGAGCAACAGCGAGCCGGAGCCGCAGGTGGGGTCGCAGATCTCGTCGCCTTGCTGCGGATCCATCAGACGCGCCATCAGTGCGGAGACTTCCGGCGGGGTATAGAACTCGCCGGCCTTCTTGCCGCTGCTGGAGGCAAAATTCTTGATCAGGTACTCGTAGGCATTGCCGATGATGTCGAGCTGCCCAATGCGTGAGGGGCGCAGGTTGAGCGCGGGCTTGGCGAAGTCTTCCAGCAGGTGCCGCAGCAGGTCGTTCTTCTGCTGCTCCTCGCCGAGTTTGTTGGCGTTGAAGCTGATGTCCTGAAACACGTCGCGTAGCTTGCCCAGGTTGGCGTCTTCGATGGCGTGCAGCGCGGTGTCGATGCGCTCGCCGTTGCCGGGGCGGTGGCGCTGGTCGTACAGGGTGTAGAAGTTGGCGCGATGCGGCAGTACGAAACGCTCATTCTTGAGCAGCTCTTCGATCAGGCCGGGCTTGTTGCCGTGCTTGGTTTTGTAGTCGTCGTAATGGTCCTGCCAGACGTCGGAGACGTATTTCAGGAACAGCATGGTCAGCACGTAGTCCTTGTAGACGCTGGGGTCCACGGTGCCGCGGAAGGTGTCGCAGGCAGTCCAGACGGCGGCGTTGATGGTGTCCTGGGCGATATCTGTCTTGTTCATGGGGGGTTTCCAACGTCTTAGGCGAGAAGGCGCTCGGCGAGGATCGCCAGCTCGGCGGTGCGGTTGTTGATCAGTGCGTGCAGGGCGGCGCGCTCTGCCTGTGCGGCCTGCTCCAGCGCAATGACCGCCTGTTGCAGTGACAGTGGAGGCAGGCGGATGGGGGTCATGTCCAACACCGTGCGGCGGATACTCAGCTGGTTGCTGCCCTCGGCCGACTGGCGCAGATAGCGTTGTGCCGGCGCCTGATTGAGTTGCCACGCGAGAAAGGCGGGCAACAACTGCTGCGGTGCCTTCACCCGGATGACATAGATGTGCGGGGAGCACAGCGTGCGTGGCGGCGGTGCCTGCACCAGCGCCGCGAAGGTGTTGGCCCCTCTGGCGATGAACACGATGTCCTGATCCAGGAGCCAGTCGGGGTGTTTACGACCTTCCACCTCTGTTGCGACAAGCGTGTCGTAGGTGCAGAGCCGGGTGCGTGGGACGTCCCTGATTTGGACGACGCGCACGCTGCCCCCGGCAACCTCAGGAATCGACCCGCGAAACGGATAGCCCATGCGGACGTCCGCGTGCTTGGCAAGGGTGGCGATAAGTGCATGATTGGCCATGAAGCGCACAATGAGGTGGAATCCACTTTTTGTCAATAAAATTTTGCTTCATTTGATTTGATGCAATAAAAATGGATGTGCGAAAGCCCGTTGCTTGGTAATCTCATGGTCAAGGAGCGGTGTCTCCTGACGTGAGAACAGGCCATGCGGTGTGCGATGGGAGAAAAGAATGCAGCAATCTTTTGACGGTGATGGCTCCGTGCTGGGTTATTACCTGCCCGAGCACGCGCAAGACCGCCTGCAGAAGCTTGGCGAGCACATGCGTTTTCTGGCGCGGATTGCGGAGCCGCGCACGCGCGCAGAAGAGCAGTCCCCGCAACTGGCGATTCGCATGGACGAGCTGGCGCTCTGTCTAGAGTTGCTGGCAGAGCAGGTGCGTCTGATTCTTGATGAGGCACGCTGGCCGGCGACGCTGCACGCTTCGGTTTGAAGGATGCGGGTGGGTGATGGTGTCGGCGCGGATGCGTGTCAATCCGTATGCGGCCCGTGCAGTGTTTAATGCGTTCGTTGCCCGCGATATGGATGCGTGGCAGCCAAGCCTTGTGCACTCGGCACTAAGCGACGTCCTCCCGCGCTGAGTAGCGATCGGGTTTAGAGTGCGGAGTGGATTTGACCCGCCCCCGATTCCAGGGCCATTAGTCGGTAGAGATTTCGGCCTGATTTGGCGCCTTTGATCGGCCAGTGAGAAGAGTCAGTGCGGTTGAGACACTCCGCTTGCAGGCGTCCGTTGAAGCTCTCTATCGAGGCGCTACCGGTTTGGCGTGCCGCGCCGGGAGAAGTTCAGCTCCCGCCCGTTTTGATACGCCAGCGAGTCATCAATTTATATTCGAGATGAATGCTGTTCGATTTCATGTCGGCTGTTCTCTCCAAGGCAAGGAATTTCGCAGTTGGAGCGAGTCCTGCAGATAGAAGGCAGACTATTTCCGCACCGCATCATGTGGATATTTGGCTATGCGCATTCAAGAGCACGCAAACAGCTCTGCCCGCTCGTTTGATTTGTCTACTCCCGACGCCCTTGCTTCAGCGAACGATCTGCCAGCTGCCGATGGCTGGCCCATGAGTCTGGAATCGTTAAAGCGAAAGGCTTCCCAACGAAAGCCCGTCTCCGGCCACGCTTCAAAACACAAAGCTGGCGAAAATGCCATGGCCGAAATTCAGGAAGCAGAGGCGGTCTATGATGCATTCGTGGTCGCCAAGTATCTTGCCGATCCACTGCATGGCACTGTAGACAATACGGCGGAACTGATCGCGGAAATGCCCAACGCTGGCGAACCGGAACATTCCCCGGAAGCCGACCAACCCGCGCATTCACACGAACACACGCCGATCGATCACACGCCAGTGTCGGCAGACCATCAGACGCAGCATGGTATCGGCGCGGAGCACTCTCTGGATCCGCATCCGATCGAGCCTGCAGCGCAAGAGAGCCTCCTGCACACCCTGGCTGAGGAGGGGGCGCCGGAAGGCGTTGCCGATCTGGCAATGAGCTTGAGCATCAGTGGCGCCATGCTGCCGCTCTCTGGCCTTGCGATCTACGCCGCCTACAAGGAAACCCGCGAAGTGGCCGAACAACGCGGCGCCCTGCGGCAGCGCGAACGGCAGCTGCGGTCAGAGATGGCATCGTTGCGAACTGTGCCGGAGAGCGGCCCATTGAATGCAGTTGCAGGCGCTCAGGTCCATGCCTTGAGCGAGGCGATTGATACAGTCGCTTACCAACAACAGCGCAACGCACGTGATGGCGCTATCGCGGTGACCTCGATGGCGTCCGCAAGCGTGATCTTTACCAAGGCCACGACAGAACTCGGCATCCAGGGCGGGTTGGCACTCGGCGCCAATAACGCAAATGCTGCTGGCTTGATCGGCCACAGCACCGCCGCCGCAGGCGTCGCGTCGGCGGCCGGTATTGCCGGCACATTTGTGTTGGCTCCGCTGGCAAGCGTCGCTGCCACCGCGCTTGGCGGTACGTTTCTGCACCAGTCACGCAAGGAGAAAACGCGCGTGGTTGCCGATGTGGCGCGTGTCGAAGACTTCATGCAACGCCTGGAACCGGGCGAGCTCAGCCCTGGCGCACAACGCTACCAGCACTTCTTGAGCACCAAGCTGACCCAGCGCAGCGGATTCGCCGGCAGCTTCAACAACTGGAACAAGGGCTTTGTCGTTGGCGGCGTCACCTACACGGCCAGCACTTTGACCAAAACCGGAGTCAGTGCTGCTGTTGTGCTGGGTGCAGCCACCGTGACCGGGCCGGTGGGCACCGGTTTGGTGGTCGGTGCCGGTCTGCTGGGTGCGGTCACGATGGGTGTTGGTGGCCACCAGTTTCTGCTGGCGCATGGCAAGCAAAAACGGTATCGCAACTACGAGACTGCGGAGATGCCCAGCGTGGACCGGGCATTGCTTGCCATGGCCGACCTGCTGCCCACGCCCGAGGCGGGCGTCGCTGCCTCACCGGGGGAAGTGGATCCGCATGGCACACCACGCGTCAGTGACGGTGCCTCGGGAAAAGCGTCGGACACCGTCGTGACGACGGGCACTGGTGACCAGCTGGAGTCTGACCATGTCATGCCCGGCCCAACCGAACACACGGTGGCTGCCCAGTCGGTAGCGGCAAAACAGGCATCGCCTGCAGCCGACGACGCGTCAGCCGCGACGGAGGCGACTGTTGCCGTTCCGCAGCATGGATTCGAACTGCGCAGCGCCCTGTACGCCTGTATCGACGGTCAGGAAAAAGCACGGGACGCGCTCTTGCAGAGCTGCGCCAACGACATGAAGAAACGCTATCGGGCAGTGCCTCGCTCTACCGATCAGAGCCCAGCAACTGGTCAGGCGGCTCAACCGTCCTCGCTCGCCAAGCGAGCCAGGGCAGCGCTTTTTGCTGGGGCGACCTACGGGCGAGCAGTGCTCACCGGCAAACCCCGCGTCGCTGGCGAAAAAGCCGCGCGAAGCTATGCAAAACATACCGATACATTGACCGAAACAGCGTTGAACCAGTGGCTGCAAACGCCAGGCTCGGTCAAGTCGCAGGTTGCGTACATGCAAAGTTGCCTGGAGTTACAAAAGAAATATCTAGACTCGAAACTGCGCTTGCGGGTGGAGCTGCCGGCGGAGGATGCTGCCAGTGGTGCAATCCCAGACACAGAGGCCACAGCCACGACGGCTGCGCAGGCGCACGCACGCTTGACCACGCAACTGCATCAAGCGCGTGAGCGCGACGAGTTCCAACTGCGATCTGTCAGCTTGATGTTGGAAGAACTGGGCATGGCAAACGAGGAGCTGGAAAGTTCGGACATGAGAAAAATCCAGCGCGCAGAAAACAGGATGCAGGGGCTGCAACAGCGCCTGATCGCTGCGTTGACCGCAAACGCGATCACGCCGCAGCCAGGAAGTGCGGGCTTTGCGCATTTCTGCATGAAACAGGCCCGGCGGCACACTAGCGATGTGCGCGGCACGTTGCTGGCCACCGAAATGCAGGCCGCGCGCATCCGCGAAGGCGCTGCGGCCGCGGCAACGCCGTCATTCAGCCCTTGAGCGATCAGCAACAGTGGCGTCGTTGCCAGTGGAATGCACACCTGCCGCCACGGCCTGGAGTGGCTGACAACACTTGGCGAGCAGTCTTCAGTGTATGCGGGCTGCGCGCTCAGAACCGCAGCGTATGAGTGGTACGTACCTGTCTACAAAGCCTTGGGCGTATCAATGCTTCGTCGCCTCAACCAGGACTTGGGTGAGCCACCGCGAAACGGAGCGCTGCTCGCCAAACCGCGACACGGGAAGATCGCTTTCAAGAAAACGGATTCGCCTCCGAGAGTTACTTGCATCGTGAACGCCTGGCAATATCAAAATTAGCTCCAATAGGTACTTCAAATGATGGACGGATTATTTAATTTTGACTATAAAAAATATCGCGGAATGACGGAGGCGGCGGATGATCACCGCAATTCTACGCCCCCGGAAGAATACAGGGAAAACCACAGCGCGGGTTATAACATGAATCCGCTGCTTGAATCCCTCCCGCGAAGAATCCACGCAAGTGCATGCCCATAGCTCGGTCCATCAGATGCGCGCAGCCGCGCCGACCTCCAAAACCCATAGAGATTACTCAAAAGTATTAGAACTAATCGGCGCCTATGGCGATGGCGAAGATATTACCGAGCTACGAAGAAGATTTCCAGGTTTTTCTGGCTTTTTGGCAGAAAGCAGCCTGTCACGTATGAGTGGCATGCAGATGCTTCGGGAATTGAACGAAGGTCAACGCGACGAGGTCATACATCAAATAATGAGACGAATTGAGAATGTCTTGGTTCCTGAAGATCGAGAAATCGCGCTGAGCAACCTGGAGTTGGCTTGCAGTCAAAATATGGTGCTGAGCCAAGCCGCTTTGGATCGCATTGCCGGAGCCAAAGCCAAAGCCAAAGCCAAAGCCAAAGCCGAAGAATCCGAAGAAGTCAAAGAAGCCAAAGAAGCCAAAGAAGCCAAAAGCGCGATCAGCGAAATTATGGGATATCTACCAAGATATGAAGCATTAGAGAAAGTGCCAAGCGCTGTGAGATTCCATAATTACTTGCGTGGTGATGGCTCATTCGGCCGGGCGCTACTTGATACGCCCAGGGTTTCCTAGACATCTCAAGGCCATGGAAAATGGTCGATTCGGAGGTGTCTATGAGCAGCAAGCGATATACGGATGAGTTCAAGATCGAGGCGGTCCGGCAAGTGACTGATCGTGGGTTCAAGGTGGCAGAAGTCGCCGAGCGGCTGGGTGTCACCACGCACAGCCTGTACGCCTGGCTGCGCACGTTCGGCAAGTCTGGCGTGGTGCATCGCGCCGAGGTGGACCAGAGCGCCGAGGTTCGGCGGCTGAAGGCAGAGTTGCGTCGAGTGACCGAGGAGCGCGACATCCTAAAAAAGGCCGCCGCGTACTTTGCCAAGGGGTAAAGGCAAAGTACGCCTTCATGCAAGCCCACTGCGAGGAATTCAGGGTGTGTGCAATGTGCCGGGTATTGCGGGTCAACCGGTCGGGTTATTACGCCTGGTTGTGCTCGCCCAACAGTGAGCGCGCCAAGGAAGATGATCGCTTGCTTGGACTAATCAAGCACCACTGGCTGGCCAGCGGCAGTGTCTATGGGCATCGCAAGATCACCACGGATCTGCGCGATCTGGGTGAGCGTTGTAGTCGTCATCGGGTGCATCGGCTGATGCGCACCGAGGGACTGCGTGCCCAGGTGGGCTATGGTCGCAAACCGCGCTTCCATGGAGGAATGCAGTGCAAGGCGGCGGCCAACCTGCTTGACCGACAGTTCGACGTGACGGAGCCGGACACGGCCTGGGCGAGCGATTTCACCTTCATCCGCACGCATGAAGGCTGGATGTATTTGGCTGTTGTGATCGATCTGTTTTCCAGGCAGGTCGTCGGCTGGGCGATGCGCGATCGGGCCGACACCGAGTTGGTCGTGCAGGCGGTGTTGTCTGCGGTGTGGCGGCGCAAACCCAACGCTGGTTGCTTGGTTCATTCGGACCAAGGGTCTGTCTACACCAGCGATGACTGGCGCAGTTTCCTGGCGTCCCATGGCTTGGTGTGCAGCATGAGTCGGCGTGGCAACTGCCACGACAATGCACCCGTGGAGAGCTTCTTCGGCCTGCTCAAACGCGAGCGGATCAGGCGGCTGACCTATCCCACCAAGGACGCCGCTCGCGCCGAGGTATTCGACTACATCGAGATGTTCTACAACCCCAACCGCCGCCACGGTTCAACTGGCGACCTGTCACCTGTAGAGTTTGAACGGCGCTACGCGCAACGAGGGTCTTGAGTGTCTACGGAACCCTGGGCGTATCAACTTAACATCCTTCCATACATCACCCCGGATCAGAAGAAAAGATTTGATCTGGCAAGCGAGAGACGCAAACTGGCCTTGGCCGCTCCAAAAAGCAAGCCCGCTCCAAAAAGCAAGCCTCTAAAAGGCGTATTCCGGACCCTCCGTCAAAACCCAGATTTGCTTCTTGCCATTTCAGGCAAATTCAGCAATAGAACGTGCAGTATCGACGATGCAAGCAGCGGATATTTATCACAAGCAAACCTCGAAGAAATGGTCGACGAGGAAACCGGCGAACTGACTCGTCTGGGTGAAGCAGTGATTTCAGGAGCATCCCAAGGCATCCAGACGGCAATTCGCGCCAACTTCAGAATGCGTTATCAACAAACGGATCTGCCTCCAAACAGCCCCCCTCAGGCCTTCCATCGGCCAGAAGAAACGTGGAATCCCAAGACCCGGCGGGTTCTTCCTATTCTTCCTATTCGTCCCTGATCCCGCCCACCCCCTCTGGCGGTTGGCCGCAGAACGCATCAGGTGAGTGGTATCCCGATACTCCGGCTGATTCTTCCTATCGTGCATGGCCAGCCCGGCCCGAAGCGTCGAGTTCCACCTTCGATGATCTCGAGTCCTTGGACTCCAGGCGGAACTATAGTTATCGCGAATTCGACCTCAACACCCCCCAGGAAATCGAGCAGCCAGGGTGGTGGCAGCACGCCACGTCGGCGGGTTCTTCCTATCGTGCATGGCCAGCCCAGCCCGAAGCATCGAGTTCCACCTTCGATGATCTCGAGTCCTTGGACTCCAGGCAGAACTATGGTTATCGCGAATTCGACCTCAACACCCCCCAGGAAATCGAGCAGCCAGGGTGGCAGTACGCCACGCCCGCCCAAAGCACGGACTCGACCTTCGACGGCCTCTCCTCCATGAGCCATTATGGCCGCGAATTCGACCTCAACACCCCCCAGGAAGAAGATGAGCCTTGGGACTACGGCACGCAGACTCCCGTGGGGCACTCGGCCATGAGTCCCGAGAGGATCGATGTGGACAATCTGCCGTCGCCCCAGGACGTCGCAGACCCCGAGCTTCCTCAAGTGACGGACACTTCGTGGCTGCTGGATGGACATTTGCGCGCCTACACCGACGACCTCGCTCGCCGATTGCGAGGGCAGCCCAATGCCCATTTACTTCACTTTGCCGACTCGCAGGTAGTGACCATGCTGAGCTCCACAGATCCAGGCCAACAGGCCCGCGCACGGCGCCTTCTTGTCGGAGACGACGTCCCACCTATCGTGTTCCTGCCGATCAATCAGCCCAACTTTCATTGGTCATTGCTCGTCGTCGACCGTCGCAACAAGGACGCTGCCGCAGCCTACTACTACGATTCCATGGCACAGACGCAGCCACAGCAACGCTACCTTGCCGACATGGCGGCCTATCACCTCGGCCTTGATTATAAAGAAATTCATGAAATGCCCACCGCGATACAGCCGGACGGTTATTCCTGCGGCGATCATGTGCTGACCGGGATAGAGACGCTGGCTCACAGGGTGATCGACGGCACGTTCGACTCTGCGGACGGCAGGGACCTGAGCGAGATCGCACCAGGCCGCGGCCTCATCACGGATCGTCTTGCCCAAGCCCAAGCCCAAGCGGAGAGGGATCGTCTTGCCCAAGCGGAGCAAGCTCCAGCAGAAAGCAGCGTCAGGCAAGTTTCCGAACGATCTATCGAACAGAAGAAAAAGAAAAGCAAGTGGTGGAAAAAGTTCTAGCAATTTGACAATCGGCGATAGAGAGGGTCGGCAGGAATCCGTAAAAAATTTCTTGCCTTACAGCAAGTTAGCTCACTTTTGGCTATTTTTTACACGAATCCCTGCCAACCCTCATTCCGAGCACCGACTGCGACCGTCTGGTGGCCACGCAGTAGTTTTGTTGGCGGCTCTTAACCGATCGAAGCGAACGCTGCGCCCGTCTGATGATGAGCGCGGTGGTTTCTTGGCCGCGCTTACTCCTTCGGCGTGATCCACACCTGCTGCTGCAAACCACGCACGCTGGGCTTGGCGGTGCTGTCCAGATCGAACACCACCACGGTGTTGTCGCCCTTGCGCTGGAACGGTGCCGGGAAGTACAGCGCACGTTGCGGGCCGATGTTCCAGTGCCTGCCGAGGTTGACGCCGTTGGCCCAGGCGATGCCTTTGCCGAATGCGCGCATGTCCAGGTAGGTGTCGGCGGGCGTGCCGATGCGCAGGTTGCCGCGATGAAAGGCGGGGCCTTCCACTGTGTTACGCGTCCAGCCGCGGATGCTGTCCGGCGAGCGCATGGGGAGCGGGAAGGCCTGCCAGTTGGTGAGTTGCTGGTTGTCCAGCAGTACCGGGTCGACCAGGCCGGCGCGGCCGTCGGCCATGCGCGGGCCGTAGTTGATGCGGCCGCTGTTTTCGACCAGAACATCCAGGGTGTGTTGGCCAGCCGGAATGTCCACCTCGGTGGCGACCTGTTGCAGCCGGCGTTCGACGCTACCAACAGGCTTCTGATCCACATAGACGCGTGCTACGTCGCGTACCTCGCCCAGATACAGCGACTCCTTGCGCGGGCCGGTGACGGTGGTGCGATACAGGATGTAGCCATAGTCCTGGCCGAAATGTTCCATCGGCTGCGGCGTGTCGATGGCGATGGGCGCGGGCAGGTTGTCCCACAGCGAGGCCGACTCGCGCAGCGGTGCGTCTTTCAGCGCGGCCATGGCGATCGGTGCCGGCAAGGCCGGCGGCTGCACGCCGGTGACGCGCGTGATGACATCGCGCATCAGCGCGAACTTGGGCGTGGGGCGGCCGGCTTCGTCCAGGATGGCGTCGTAGTCGTAGCTGGTGGTCTGCGGTGCGTAATGGTCGCTGGGATTGCCCTGAAAATTGGCACCATTCATGAAGCCGAAACTGGTGCCGCCGATGAACATGTAGAGGTTGGCGGAATGGCCCTGGCGCAGGATCCATTCCAGTTCTTCGGTTTGCTGCTTGGCGTTGGTGCTGGCGTGCGGCGTGCCCCAATGGTCGAACCAGCCGGCCCAGTATTCGCCGACCATGCGCGGTTGGTCTGGCTGAAACTTGATCAGTTTGTCGAACGCACTCTTGGCCTCGCCCGGGGCGAAATTGACCACGGCCAACGTGCCCGGCAGGGTGCCGTTGGCGAGCATGTCTGCGCCGTCGGAGGTAAACAGCAGCGCCTTGTCGAAGCCGGCCTTGACGAACATGGCGCGGTTGTCGGCCATGTAGGCATGGTCGTCGTCGTAGGAGCCGTATTCGTTCTCTACCTGCACGGCGATGATCGGGCCGCCGTTGTGGTTGAGCAGTGGGCGCACCTGCTGCGCCACTGCATCCAGGTAGGACTGGCTGGCGGCGAGAAAGCGCGGGTCGCGGCTGCGTATGCGGATGTTGTCCTTGCCGAAGAGCCAGGCCGGATACCCACCGGCTTCCCATTCCGCACAGGCGTACGGGCCCGGCCGCAGGATCACGTTGAGACCTTGCGCGGCGGCCTCGCGCACGAACGCGGCCACGTCGTTATTGGCGTTGAAATCGAATTGCCCCTGCTGCGGTTCGACCAGGTTCCAGAACACGTAGGTTTCCACCGTGTTCAAGCCCAGCGCACGCGCTTTTTGCAGGCGGTCTTTCCAGTAGGTACGCGGAATGCGCTGGAAATGGATGGCACCGGAAAGCACTTGGTACGGCTTGCCGTCGCGCACGAACTGCGTGCCCTGGGTGGCGAAGGTGGGCCACTGGTCATCGCTGGCGGCCGTGGCGGTGATGGGCAGTGCGATGGACAGGGCCAGGACAAGCGGGGCAAGCGTGGTACGCAACATGGGCAATTCTCGGCGATGACGAATGACGAATGACGAATGACGTGGGGCGAGTGATACGAACGGATGACGGGCCAGGCTGCAGTGCGGTGCTGTGCGCGCACCGCAGGCGGACTGTCGTTGCGCCATGCAGCAGGCCGCGATGGCGCGCGAAGCGGCTTGAAGGAGCGCACCAGGTGTGGCCGCCAACGCGTGGCGCTGACGCAACGATCGCACGCGCTCAGGCGAAGGACGGCGGCAGGTCCTCCTTGCTTGCACCAAACGCCAGGTTGGGCGTGGCCCCCATGCGGAATTCCAGCGTGCCGCCGGCGGCCAGGTCGGCATGCCGCATCCAGCTGCGCGTGATCGGCGTGCCGTTCCAGGTCAGCGACTGCACGTAGAGGTTCTTGGCGCTGGTGTCGCGGGCAATGATGCGCAACGTGCGGCCGTTGCCCACGTCCAGCTCGGCGCGCTTGAACAACGGGCTGCCGAGTACGTAGTTGCCGCTGACCGGGTCCACGGCGTACAGGCCTAGTGCGCTGAGCACGAACCACGCACTCATCTGCCCGCAATCCTCGTTGCCGGACAGACCATTGCGCGCGTCATGGTATTGCTCGCGCAGCAGCCGGCGCACCATCGCCTGGGTCTTGTACGGTTGCCCGGCGTAGGCGAACAGGTACGCCACATGGTGGCTGGGTTCGTTGCCGTGCGCGTACTGGCCAACCAGGCCGTCGATATCCGGCGGTGCGTCGGCCGGCAACTCGGAGCTGGTGGAAAACAGCTCGTCCAGCTTGGCCAGGAAGCCATCGCGGCCGCCGTACAAATCCATATAGCCATACAGATCGTGCTGGTTGAGGAAGGTGGCCTGCCAGGCATTGGACTCGGTGAAATCGCGCCACTTGGCGATGTGCCCCATGCCACGCGGGTCGAACGGTTTGGCCCAGCTGCCGTCTTCCAGGCGCGCCTGCACGAAGCCGCTGTCGCGGTTGAACACGTTACGGTAATTGCGCGAACGGTCGCGCAGTGTGCGTGCATCCTCGGTGGCGCCAGCGGCTTGCGCCAGGTGCGCACAGGCCCAGTCGTCGTAGGCGTATTCCAGGGTACGGCTGACCGCCTCGTCCACCTTGTCGGCGGGGATGTAGCCAAGCGCGCGGTAATACGCCAGGCCGTGCGTGGTGTCGTCCATCGCGCGTTTGCGGTAGGCCGGCCAGGCGGCTTTGTAGTCGATGCCGGTGAAGCCCTTGGCGTGCGCTTCGGCCAGCACCACTGCGGAGTGGTAGCCGATCATGCAGCCGGTTTCCACGCCCTGCAGCGGCCAGATGCCCACGCCGTCCGGGCACTCGTTGGCGCCGCGCACCAGGCACTGCACCAGGTCCGGCACGCGCTCGGGTTGCACCAGGGTGAGCAGCGGATGCGCAGCGCGGTAGGTGTCCCACAACGAGTAGGTGCTGTAGTTGTGATACCCCTTGGGTGCGGTGTGGATCTGCAGGTCCATGCCGCGGTAGCGGCCATCGACGTCGCTGAACAACGTAGGCGCCAACAGGCTGTGATACAGACCGGTGTAGAAGATGCGCCGTTGCGCCTCGTCGTCGCTGTCGATGCGCACGCGCCCCAGTTCCTTTTCCCACGCGGCCACGGCTTGCGCATGCACGCGGGCGAAGTCGAAGTCGGGAAGTTCGGCATCCAGGTTGGCCAACGCGTTGTCCGCGCTCACCGCCGAGATGCCGACCTTGATCAGCAACGGCGCCTCGGAGGCATCCGGATAATGCAGTGCGGCCTTGAGATGCACGCCATCGGCGCTGCGCAGCCCGGCGGCGAGGGGCTGGTCTTCGTTGTACAGCTGTACCTTTTCGAACGGGCGCGACAGCCGCATGGCGAAGTAGATATAGCGGCCCTTGGCCCATTGATAGACACGGCGACCGCCGGTGATGGTCTGTGCGTCGACCACGCGCAGCTGCGCATCGCTCACGCGGGTGGCGATGCCGGGTTTGTCCTGCATGCCATGGCACAGGTCCAGCAGCACATGCGCGGGCTTGCCCTTGGGGAAGTGGTACCGGTGCAGGCCGGCGCGCGCGGTGGCGGTGAGTTCGGCATGCACGCCGCTGTCCTTGAGCCGCACGCGGTAGTAGCCAGGCGAGGCCGCTTCATCCGCATGATCGTAGCGCGAGCGATAGCCGGCGTCGGGATCATCCAGCGGGCCGGGCACCAGCTTGACCTCGCCGGTGGCTGGCACCAGCAACACATCGAGCATGTCGCCAATGCCGGTGCCGGATAGATGCGTGTGCGAAAAGCCCATGATCGAGCCATCGGACTCGTGGTAGCCCGAGCACGAATCCCACACCGCGTTGTAGGTGTCCGGGCTGAGCTGCACCATGCCGAACGGCAGCGTGGCGCCGGGGAAGGTGTGGCCGTGGCCGCCGGTGCCGATGAAGACATCGACATGGCGGGTGAGGTCGGCGCGGGTGCGCGCATCGGCCGGCAGTGCGTAGGAGCCGGCGCGTGCGCGGGCGAGGCCTGTGGCCAGAGCGCCGCTACCGAAGAGGGCTGCTGCGATGGCGCCTTGTAGAAAACCGCGTCGTGTTGCCATGTGTCTGGTCTCGGAGTTTGCGGGCCGATGCCGGGGCACCCTCATCCGCCCTTCGGGCACCTTCTCCCGGCGGGAGAAGGGAAGATCAAGTGCGGTGTCGTTCCGCCTGGAAAGGAAGATCTAGCGCTTCGGACAATCAACTACTGCGCAGCAGCTGCGGTTTACGCTGATGCAGGTCGATGATGAGTTCGCCGAACAAGGTGTTGGCCCAGGCGAACCAGTCACGCGTGAATGTGGCCGGGTTGTCCTTGTCGAAGGCCTCATGCATGAAGCCGGTGCCGGCATGCGTGGTCTTGAGCCACTGCAGGCATTGGCGCAGCTGCGTGTCGTCGTCGCTGACCAGCGCGTACTGGACGATCGCCATTGGCCAGATGGTACCCATGCCGCTATGCGGGCTGCCCACGCCTTCGGCCGCGGTGCCGCGCGAGAAGTACGGGTTGCGCTCGCTCCAGGCCAGTTGACGTGTGCGCAGGAACACCGGGTCGGCGCGATCGCAACACCCCAGGTAAGCCAGGCTGAGCAGCCCGGGTGCGTTGGCGTCGTCGATGAACAACTGGTTGCCGTAGCCGTCCACTTCAAACGCCCAATACGCCTGCCCGTCGCTGTCGCGCATCTGCCCGAACTGGCGTGTGGCGGTTTCCACTTCGTCGGCCAGCGCCGTGCAGTCGGCCGCGAACGCGCTGTCGCGATGGATCTGCGTGCTCATGCTGGCCAGCTGCCGCAGCGAGGCCACCGCGAACAGGTTGGCCGGCACGAACAACGGGAATACGCAGGCATCGTCGGACGGGCGGAACATCGAATGGATCATGCCGTTGGGCTTGGTCGGCTGGCCGTAGCCTTCCAGCACCAGCGTCTCGGTGGCCAGCGGCGAGGGGCGCTGGAACACGTACGGGCCGCGGTTGTCCTTGCGCTGCTGTTCGCGGAAGGTGCGCACCACCACGTGCATCGCCTCACGCCAGTCGTCGTCGAACGGCGCGGTGTCGCCGGTGGCGCGCCAGTATTCGTGCGCGATGCGGATCGGGTAGCACAGCGAATCGATTTCCCACTTGCGCTCGCCCACACCGGGCTTCATCTCGGTGATGTCGTTGAGCGACCACTTCAGGCGCTGGGTCTGGCCATCGGGCAGGAACGCGTTGGCATACGGATCGAGCTTGATGCAGGCCGCCTGGCGCTGGATCAGACCATGGAACATGCGCCGCAGCGCGGGGTCCCGCTTGGCCAGCGGCACGTACGGATGCACCTGCGCGGACGAATCGCGCAGCCACATCGCGTGGATGTCGCCGGTGATGACGAAGGTGTCCGGCTTGCCGTTGCGGGTGCCGGTTTCCACCGTGGTGTCGAGCGTGTTGGGGTAGCAGTTCTCGAACAGCCAGGCCAGTTCCGGGTCGGCGATGCGCGCCTTGATCTGGGTGATCTGCTGCTCCACCGCGGTGCTGACAAAGCGGCGCTGCGCCTTGGGCGGACGCTTGCTGACAAAGCCCGAGGCCGGCGACGAGGTCGCTGCGCGTGCACCGGGAATGCCGCCGATCAGCGCGCTGCCTGCGGCGGCGCCGAGCATGCCCAGCATCGTGCGGCGCGAGACGGCGGCGGTGGTGGGTTGCGTGCTGTCGTCGCGCGCTGGCTCGGTGATGCTGTCTGTGGGGATCTTACGCATGGATACTCCTGATGCCGCGCCCGTGCTGCGGGCGCGTGGTGTTCGTGACGCGCATGCCGGCACTGCGCCGGCGCGCTGCGAATGGCCTTACTTTGGCAGCGGTGCGCGGCCCTGGATGGTGAGCGCCACGCTCTGGCCGGGGGCGCCGGTGTCTGGCTGGCCACCACCGACGAACAGCCGGTAATCGCCGGCTTCCACCGCGCGCGTGCCTGTACGGTCCACATCGCTCAGGGCGCGCGCATCCAGGGTGAAGGTGAGCGTGCGCTGCTCGCCCGGTTGCAGATGCACGCGCTGGAATCCAACCAGGCTGCGCAATGGCGACTGCGGGCGGTCTGGATACTGCAGATACACCTGCGCCACTTCATCGCCAGCCCGCGTGCCGGTGTTGCGCACCGTGGTGGTCACTTGCAACGGACTGCCGGCTTGCAGCGTTGTGCTGGACAGCTGCGGCGCATCGTAGGCAAAGCTGGTGTAGCTCAACCCGTAGCCGAACGGAAACAACGCCTCGCCCTTGAAATAGCGGTAGGTGCGGCCCTTCATGTCGTAGCTGACGTACGGCGGCAGGTCCTTGGTGGAGCGATAGAACGTCACCGGCAGGCGCCCGCCGGGGTTGTCGTCACCGGCCAGCGCACGGGCAATGGCGGTGCCGCCGGACTGGCCGGGGTACCACGCCGCCACGATTGCATCGGCATGGGTCTTGGCCCAATTCAATGCCACTGCGCTGCCGCTCATCAACACCACCACCAACGGCTTGCCGGAGGCCTTGGCACGCTCCAGCAAGGCCTGTTGCGCGGCGGGCAGGGCGATGTCGTTACGGTCGCCGCCGTCGAAGCCGGGCACGTCGATGCGCAACTCTTCGCCTTCCACATCGGGCGAGAGCCCGACGAAGGCCACCACCGCATCGGCCTGCGCCACGGCTTGTTCGGCTTCGGCCAACTGTGCGGCGGCCGGCGCCAGCCACTCCAGGCGCACGCCCTGGTCCTGGCCGCGGTGTTCGAGTTCCAGGCGGATCTTGCGTGGGCGGGTGTCGTCGAAATGCAGCACCGTCTCCACGCTGCGGCCGTCAGCGTTGTGCATGCCGGCAGGCACGTGCTTGTCTTCGGCGTTGCCGGCAACGACCAGTTTGTCGTCGATGTACAGCCGCACCGGGTCGTGGCCTGTGCAATCGAAGCACCGCGCCACGCGCACTGCCAGCGTGTAGTCGCCAGTGCCGGGCGGCAGCAGCTCGCCGCTCCAGCGCACGGCGTAGCGATCGGCGGGCACACCCTTGGCCGGGCTCACCTGGTCCCAGTTGAAGCTGATCGCGCGGTCCTGGCGCGTCACGCGCGGTGCGCCTTCCAACTCGACATTGTCGAAATACTCACCGCGCAGCCCGGGCTTGCCGTCGCTGCGCAGCGCGGTCTCCGGAATCATGCCCGGCACGCCAGCGGCCAGCGGCGCGCCTTGCGCGTAGCGCACCTGCTGCGCGCCGAAGCGCTGGCGCAGGCCGAGCAGCGGCGTCACCGGCTGCGATGAGGTGCCTTGGTAGTTGGCTTCCAGTGCAGCCAATGCATCGGCGTTGGGGCCGATCACCGCCAGCCGTGTGCCGGCCTTCAACGGCAGCGTGGCGTTCGCGTTCTTCAGCAGCACGATCGACTCGGCGGCTGCCTGCAACGCCAGCGCTCGGTTGCCCGCATTGTCGATGTCCTTGGCGCCGAGCCTGGCGTAGCGGTCCTTGCGCGGCGCCTGCAGCTCGCCCAGGCGGTAGCGTGCGGCGAACAAGCGCACCAGCGATTGATCGAGCAATGCTTCGTCCACTTCACCGCGTTCGATCGCGGTGCCAAGCGCGCGATAGGCAGTGCCGCAGTTGAGATCGTGGCCGGCCTTGAGCGATGCCGCCGACGATCCGGCGTTATCCGGGCGGAAATAATGGAACTGGGTCATGTCGTCCACCGCATCGCAGTCGGAGACCACAAAGCCCTTGAAGCCCCAATCGCCGCGCACGCGGCCGTTGAGCAACCAGTCCGCCGCGCATGCCGGCGTGCCGTGCAGGGAGTTGTAGGCGCACATCACCGAGCCGGCCTGGCCCTCGACCAGCGCGGCGCGGAACGCAGGTGTGTAGGTCGCTTCCACATCGCGCGGGGAGACGTCCACATCGAAACCATGCCGGCCCGGCTCCGGGCCGCTGTGCACGGCGATGTGCTTGGGCGTTGCAATCGTGCGCGGATGTTCCAGGTCATCGCCCTGCAGGCCGCGAATGAAGCCCACGGCCAGTTGCCCGGTGAGGAAGGGGTCCTCGCCATAGGTTTCCATGCCACGTCCCCAGCGCGGGTCGCGGAAGATGTTGATGTTGGGCGACCAGATGGTCAGGCCTGCGTAACGCTTGTGGTCCTTGCCCGGGCCGCCGGCCTGGTTGAACTTGGCACGTGCCTCGGTCGACACCACCGTGCCCACCTGCTGCATCAGCTGCGTATTCCAGCTGGCGGCCAGCCCGATCGCCTGCGGAAACACCGTGGCGTAGCCATTGCGCGCAATGCCGTGCAGGCCCTCGCTCCACCATTCGTAGGCGGGGATGCCCAGGCGCGGAATCGCTGGCGCCGCGTTCATCGCCTGGGCCACTTTTTCCTCGCGGCTCATCTGCGCGACCAGTGCAGCGGCACGCTGTTCCGGCGTGCCGGTGGGCGCTGCGGCCTGAGCGGGCGCACTGGTCAGCGGTGCAGCCAAGGCAAATCCGAGAGCGAGGGCCAGGCGATGCGGAAACACGGACAACGACATCATTTCACTCCTGCCGTGCGGCAGTGGCTGCGCGGCGTTGCATTGGGGTACCCGTCGCGTGGCGACGGGCAGGGATGGATCTGGATGCGGCAGGCCGTGTATCGGCGCTGCCGCGGTAGTGCGACTTCTGGCTCGCGCTGCAGTGCAGGTGCAAAGCGGTGCGATGGTGCGGGCGTGTGCGTCGCGCGTTGCACCAACGATGATGTTCACCGCGGTGCACGCGCCGCGCTCACTGAGCGCAATGTGCAGCGAACTGCAACGTCATTTGCTCTCGGCCGGCTCCGGTGGTGCACCCGCCAGCGTGCTGGCCAGGTCGCGGACCTGCAGCGCAGACTGCAACTGCGCCAGCGCTGTCTTGCTGGTCACGTGCACGGTCAGCGGCTCGCCCGGCAGCAGATCGAAGGCGTTGTCCGACAGCGCGGCGTCCACGTCGCCGAAGGATAGCCACACCTCGCGCGCCAGCGTCTTGCTGGACAGCGTGAGCGCGTAACCATCGCCATCAGCGCGCCACTGGCTGTCGATCGTGGCGGTGGGCAATGCCAGCTGCTTGGCGGCCGCGAAGAACACCACTTCGCGTGAAAGCACGGTATCGCCATCCAGCAGTTCGAACACCGCGTAGCTGCGCTTCGGATCGGCGTTGCCCAGCAATTGCTTGTCGCTGAAGTTGCCCACCTGCAGGCTGCTCAGCGGCTTGAGCGTGGCTTTTTCTTCGCGCTTGCTCAGCACCTTGCCCTCCATGCTCATCACGCGCATGCGCCAGCGCGCCTGCAGCGGCGTGGTGCGGTCGGACACCAGCGAGACCTCGGTCTGGCCCTTGTCGTTGCGCAGCGCGGCGATCATCTCCGGCGCATAGAAGCGGCGTGCGTGGTAGTGCAGCGCCTTCCAGCGGCCGTAGTAGTCCACGCTCGACCAGGAGGCGCCGGGCCACACGTCGTTGAGCTGCCAGTACAGCGAGCCCATCGACTGCGGACGCGAAGCGCGTAGATGCGAGGCGGCCAGGTTGATGCCCTCGGCCTGCATCAGCTGGCTCAGGTAGACGAAGCTTTCGAAATCCTTGGGCTCGCCGAATTCGCGGCGGATATACAGCATCAGCCGTTTGTTGCCGTTGCCCTTGTCGAACTTCTGATGCACGCGCATCACCGGCGATTCCGGATCCATGTCGCCGGGTTCGGCGAACGCGCGCACGGTACGCATGTCCGGGAACGACTGCAGGCCGTATTCGGACATGAAACGCGGAGTGACGTTGAGGTATTCGGTGACCGGCAGCGCCGGGCCGCCCCAGACCTTCCAGTAATGCATGTCGCCGTCATTGGCCTGGTCGGCGGCACCGTCGAAGTTGGTGCCGGGCGAGGTGGACCAGTACGGCACATCGCTGTCGTAGGTGGCGACCACTTCGCGGAACACGGTGCCGAACAGCGTGGTCATGCCGCGCTCGATGCGGCTGCGTTCTTCCGGGTCCACCGACTGCTTGAACTTGACCCGGTCGCCCCAGTTTTCCCAACCGGTCTGCACTTCGTTATTGCCGCACCACAACACCACGCTGGGATGGTCGCGCAGGCGTTTAACCTGCTCGATCGCTTCCTGGCGCGTGTTTTCGCGGAACTCCACGTCATACGGCGGCACCGCGCCACCGAACATGAAGTCCTGCCAGATCATGATGCCCAGCTCGTCGGCCACCTCGTAGAAGTGGTCGTCCTGGTAATGGCCGCCGCCCCACATGCGCAGCATGTTCATGTTGGCATCGCGCGCATCCTGCAGGGTGCTGCGCATGCGCGCCTGGCTGACGCGCGAGGGGAAGGCATCCAGCGGAATCAGGTTGGCGCCCTTGGCAAAGATCGGGATGCCGTTGATCACGATCTCCATGCTCTTGCCGAACTTGTCTTTTTCGCGGCGCAGCTCCACCGAACGCAGGCCGGTGATGCGCTTGATCTGCTGGCTGTCGCCATCGGCATCGCGCACCGTGGCCACGAAGGTGTAGCGGTCCTGCGCGCCGTAGCCGGCCGGGAACCAGCGCTTGGGCTTGGCGATGCGCACCGCCAGATCGATGCGGTTCTGGCCCGGGTCGACCACCGCGTCCTGGGTGAACTGGCCCACGCGTTGGCCATTCGGGCCGAGCACGTCAAGGTTGACCTGCACCGGGCCGCTGCGGCCGGCCTGCAACTCCAGCTGCGCCTGCAACTGCGCACTGTCGGCATCCACGCGCTGCTGGGCGATATGCAGCCCATCCACGCGCACCGCATCCCAGGCTTCCACACGCACGTCTTTCCAGATGCCGGCGTTGACCATGCGCGGGCCCCAGTCCCAGCCGAAGTTGTACGGCGCCTTGCGCACGTAGGTGGAGCTGTGCCGCGATTCGGGCTCGTCGCCGAAGGCCGAATCGTAGGCGCCCGGCAGCGCGTACGGCTGCTTGGCGAGCCATGGCTGGATCTTCTTGATCGGCGAAAACAGCTTCACTTCCAGCACGTTGTCGCCGCGCTTGAGCAGCGCCTTGGCGTCCACGCGCCACTGCCGGAACATGTTGTCGGCGCTGAGCAACGGCTTGCCGTTGAGGGTGACCTCGGCAAACGTATCCAGGCCATCGAACACCAGCTCCACATGCTCGCGCGCGAGCGTGGCAGCATCCACGGTGAAGCGCGTCTGGTACTGCCAGTCGCTCAGGCCGGCCCACTGAATCTTGCCTTCGTTGTCGCGGTAGAACGGGTCCGGCACGACCTTGGCGGCGATCAGGTCGGTCTGCACCACGCCCGGCACCTGCGCCGGCAACCAGGCGGCGGCCTTGGGGTAGGTCTTGGCCTGTTCCTGCCCCGGCACCAGCCGCACCTGCCAGCCGCTGTCCAGCGTCACGGCCGTGGGCGGCGCCGCCCAGGCCTGCGACATGGCGAAGGCGAGGGCAAGCCCGAGGCGGGCGGGTGCAGGAACACGACGGTGGCGGGACAGGGACATGCAGGGTTCTCCTTGGAGGGATCAGCGCGTGGCGGCGGGGGGGCGCCTGCGCGGTGGTTTCAATCAGATGGACGGCGCCGATGGCATACAACGGGCCGGTGATGGGGGCGGTGAAGCGCAGGCACAGATCGTGCGTGCCGGTGCGTGCAGGCAGCGCGCTTTCCAGTGTGAATTGTTCGCCGAGCGCGTTGCCCTTGGGCAGCGGGATGCGCGCGAGCAGCTCGCCTTCGCAACCCAGGCGCACTTCGAGTTCGCCGCCGGGTGTCTTGGCCGGGTACTTCTGCACCTTGGACTGCTCGTGCGCCAGGCCGAAGTTGCGCGCCAGGCGTGCGGCGTCCACCTTGATCGCGCCCACACCATCCAGCCGCGCCTGCGGATACAGGCGGCAGGCATGGAACAGGTCCACGTTGTAGACCGGCGTGTCGGCGCCCGGCAGGTCCGGCAGCAGCGGCAGGCGCAGGCCCAGCGCCCCTTGCTCGACACAGTGGCGCAGACCCTGGGTGTCGCGGCTCAGCAGCGCGGCACGGTCAAAGGTGCGGCTGCGTGGGGCGGCCAGTGCAATGCCATCGTCGGTGAAGGCTGTGGCCTTGACGGTGGTGGGCAGCTGAATCGCGAACGGCGCCGTGTAGCGCGGTGCATCCGGCGTGGGGTCGCTGCCATCCACGGTGTAGTGCAGGCTGCCGGCGCCGCTCTGGTTGCCAAGCGATACCTTGGCCGGGCCACCGGCCAGTACCGCGTTGACGTCGCCGTCCAGATCGATGTCGGCGGCAAACGCGCCATCGCTGTAATCGATGCCCAGCGCCTGATAACGCTGCAGCTGCGCCGGCATCCGCGCCAGGAAATTCTTCCAGTCGCGCGCGGCCATCGGCGACCACGTCACTTCGGCTACCGCTGCCAGGCGCGGGAACAGCGCGTGGTCGACGTGCCAGCGCGAGGGAATGTATTCGGCCCACAACGCGCCCTGCGCGCCGAGCACATGCCTGGCCTGCTCGGCATTGAGCGCGGCCGGCACCGGGTTGAACGCGTAGACCTTCGAGAGCGGCAGCGTGGTCAGGCGGCCGTTGGGTTCATCGCTGCGCGTGGTCTGCAGGTTGTCCAGATACAGCGAATCGCCCGGTGCCAGCACCACGTCGTGGCCTTGCTTGGCGGCGGTCACCGCGCCTTCGATGCCACGCCAGGACATCACGGCCGCGCTGGCCGGCACGCCGCCTTCGAGGATTTCGTCCCAGCCGATCATGCGCCGGCCATGCTGGGTGAGGTACTGGGCCAGCTGTTCGTTGAACCAGCCTTGCATCGCGTGTGCGTCCTTGACGCCGAGCTTGCGCATCTGTGCGCGAACGGCCGGCGAGGCTTCCCATTGGTCCTTGACTGCCTCATCGCCGCCGATGTGGATGTAGGTCGACGGGAACAGCGTGAGCACTTCATCCAGCACATTGGTGATGAAGGTCAGGCTGCGTTCGCTGGTGTTGAACAGGTACGGGTTGACGCCCCAGTCCACACCCACCTGGGTGCGCACACCGGGGACGCCCACCTCTTCGGGGTAGGCGGCAACGGCCGCCTGCGCATGCCCGGGCATATCCAGCTCGGGCAGCACGGTGATGTGCAGGCGCGCCGCGTAGGCCACCACTTCGCTGATCTGTTCCTGCGTGTAGAAGCCGCCATAGCGCTCCGGTGTGCCGTGCTGGCCCGCGCCCGGCGGCGTGCGCCACGCACCCACCTCGGTGAGCTTGGGGTAGCGCTTGATCTCGATCCGCCAGCCCTGGTCATCGGTGAGATGCCAGTGCAGCACGTTGAGCTTGTGCACGGCCATCGTGTCGAGCACATGCTTGACCGTTGCCACGTCGTGGAAGTGGCGCGCCACATCCAGATGCTGGCCGCGCCAGCTGAAACGCGGCCAGTCGCGGATGGCCACCGCCGGTACCTCGACATCGCCCTTGCGTGCATCCGGGGTCATCAACTGCCATGCGCTCACGGTGCCGTAGAACAACCCGGCGCCATCACGCGCCTGGATGCGGAGGCCCTTCGCGTCGCTATCCAGGCTATAGCCTTCCTTCTGCGCTACCGGTGCCTGCGCGCTGCGTTCCAGGCGGATGCTGCCCGGTGAGGCGCTGGTTTCGTTGCGCACTTCCAGCGACAGGCCGCGCGTGCGCTTGAGCAGCTCGGCGAGATATTCGGCGCTGCGGCGTGCATCGGCATCGCCACCGACGATCGAAATCACCGTGCCGGCACCGATGTGGAAACTGCCACTGCCGCGTGTGACCTGCGCCGGTGCCGGAATCAGGGGCAGCGGTGTGTTGGCGGCAGGTGCCGCGGGGGCGCCTGCACTGGCAACGGCCGGTGCAGTGCCGGCCTCGCGTTGACCACATCCAAGCAGGGCGCTGACTGCAACGCAGCAGACAAGCAGGCGCGACGGCAATCGTGTGGACAGCAGCCGTCGCGACGACATCATGCGTGGAACAGGGCCGGTGTTGGAGATCATGCAATCACATCCCGATGTGGCAATCAGCGCGTGTCATGCAGCTTGCCACGCGCCAGGACACGGCAGCCACGCACAGTAGCAAAGCCGTGGCGAACAACGCAGGGACTGGCGCACGCTTCGTGCGCGCGCCGCCCTGTTGCATGGCGGGCTCAGCGCTGCGCCACCGGCAGCTCGTCCCACACCTTCGGATCTTCAGCGCCCAGCACCCAGCAGCTGAAGCCTTCCAGACCGTACTGCTTCACCATGTCGTAGCGTGCCTTGAAGCTGCGCGCATCCGGGCGGAATACCCACTCGCGCATATCGTCGCGGTAGAAGTAAAACCACGATTCCTGCTCCACCGGATCCCACTGCACGGTGGCGTTCTGTTCGATCGCCAGCGGGAAGGATTCGTCGGCATCGATATACGTGGCCGAGATGTTCGACGCTTCGGTGCCGTCTTCCTTCACCGGGTTGCCGGTGTACCAACGGTAGCCGTAAGTGGCAATACCCAGCGAGAGCTTTTCCTTCGGTACCTGGGTGATGGCGTAGTCCAGGTGCTTCTTCATCCACACCATGCCATCCACCGGGCCGGGCGTGGTCCAGCGGGTGTGCTGGTCGTAGGTCATGATGCTGACCAGATCGGCGGCCTGGCCCAGTGCTTTCAGGTCATACGCACCGCGCCAGTATTCCCACATCCACTTGGAAAACTGGCCGCCTTCGGCATGGCCCGGCGCATTGGGCACCACTGCCACCGACATCTTGAAACCGGCCTTGTGCAGCGCATCGGCGGTCTGCTTGACCATCAGCGTGTAGGCATCGCGATCGGTCCAGGCGATGTTCTCGAAATCGAACTGGAAGCCGTAGTACTTGTGCTGCTTGCCGTGGATCAGCAGCGATTCGATCATGCGCTTCTTGGCCGCTTCGTCATGCATCAGCTTGTGGAAGCCGTCGCGGCCGGTGGTCATCGACAGGATCGGCATCACGCGCAGATTTTTCTGCTTGGCGATGTCGTACAGATACATGTTGGGCGTGCCGTTGACCAAGCCGTTCTGATCCACGCCATACCAGGTGGGCACCACCACATCGATCTTGTCGACATTGGCCAGGAACGAATTGGTCGATTTCTGCGTGTTCATCAGATAGAACAGCGCCGTAGGGTTCTTGGCCAGCGCCAAGGTGGGCGCGCAGGCAACCGCCAGCGCGAGCAACATCCAGGTCAATCGCTTGATCATGAAGACAGGATCCGTCAGGGAGTGGAAGAGGGCGCAAGGTCGATGCGGAACACGTAGGCGCTTTCGCCGACCGGCTTGGCCGGCAGCCGCAGGTGCAAGCCATCGGCCTGTTGTTCGAAGGGAACCTTTTTGCCATTGGCCAGCAGCGTCACCCCGCGCACGCCATCGGCGGCGGTGAGCGAGCGGATCACCGCCTTGCCATCGGCCGGCCAGCCCAGTTCGATGGCATATAGCGCGCCATCGCGGGTGGTGAAGCGGAAATCTTCAGCCGTGTACGGCTTGGTCTTGACGTCCTGGAAGGTGCCGCCCACCACTTCGGTGGGGCCTTCGCCATACACGCGCCACGGCTTGCTGTCGTAGATCGCGCCGCCATTGGTCTTGAGCCACTTGCCGATCGAAAGCAGGATGCCGCGCTCGGTGTCGGGGATGGAGCCATCGGCGCGCGGGCCGATGTTGAGCATCAGGTTGCCGTTCTTGGCCACCACATCGGCCAGCATGTGGATGATGAAGGTGGGCGACTTGTAGGTGTCGTTTTCGATGTAGCCCCACGACGCATTGCTCACCGAGGTGTCGGTCTGCCAATGCGTGGGGTGGATGCCGGTGAGCTGGCCGCGCTCGATATCCAGCGTGCCGGCGCCTTCGGGGAACGCACCCAGCTTGTAGTTCACCACCACGCCACGGTCGGCTTCGGTCCGCGCCGCGCCCTGGTTGTAGTAGTACGCCAGCATGGTCGGCAGGCTGCTGCGGAAGGTGGGATGGGCGATCCACCAATCGAAATAGATCAGGTCCGGCTGGTAGACATCGATCAACTCGGTGGTGCGCGCCAGCCAGTCGTCCAGCCACGCCTGCGACACCGGCGTCCAGTCGTTGGCGACGTCGGCGTCGTCCTTGCCGGGCAGGCGCACCTGCGCGGGGCCATACAGAGCCGCATAGCGCGGGTCGTTGACGTCCGAATCGAACTTGCGCCCGCCATCGAAGAACCAGTTGTGCTCGGCGCGGTGAGAGGACAGCCCGAAGTGCAGGCCCTGCGCACGGATCGCGGTGGACAACTCGCCCAGCAGGTCGCGCTTGGGCCCCATCTTCATCGCCGTCCAATCGGACAACTTCGAGTCGTACAACGCAAAGCCATCGTGATGCTCGGCCACCGGCACCACGTAGCGCGCACCGGATTCACGGAACAGCTTGGCCCAGCCAGTGGGGTCGAACTTGGGTGCGGTGAACTTGGGAATCAGGTCCTTGTAGCCGCTGCTGGCCTGCGGGCCATAGGTCGCCACGTGGTGCGCGAATTCCTTGGAGCCTTCCAGATACATGTTGCGCGAATACCATTCGCTGCCGAAGGCCGGCACCGAAAACACGCCCCAGTGAATGAAGATGCCGAACTTGGCGTTGTCGTACCACGCAGGCGATTGATACGCCTTCAATGCGGCCCAGTCAGGGCGGAACGGCCCCTTGCGCGCGCCGGCTTGCGCTTCGCGCACCAGCCGTGCGCGTTCGGGCGCGTACTGCGCGGTGGCGTCGAGCCACTGCTGGTCGATGACCTCGGGGCTGAGCGTGGTGGCGGTCGGCGCGGTGGGCGATTGCGCAGCGCTGAGCGTGGCGGCAGGCAACGCGAGCAACAGACCGAGCGCGAGCATTCGCGTTCTGGGTGCAGCTCCGGCGTGGCGGCGGGATGGAGCCGCAAGGCGGCTATCGGTCGTCATGGGAACTGCACTCCTGTGGGCAAAGACGCACCGGCATCAGGCATCCGGCCCGTGGTTGCGGAAGCGGGACTGGCCATCATCCTTCAGCGAAGGGCGATGGCCAGGTCCACTCAATGTGCACTGCATGCACTGTCGTTGCCCCATGCAACGACAGAAAAAAAGGCGCGCCACCGTGGAGGGTCGGTGGCGCGCCGTCACACCATCAGAACTTGAAGTTGAGCTGTGCCTGGTAGCCGCGGCCGTTCTTGTAGAACGCGGTCGGGGTATCACGCGTGTTGCTGAAGACCCGGTAGGTGGAATCCAGCAGGTTGGTCGCGCCGAAGGTGATGCCCATGTAATCGGTGATCTGATACGAGGCGTTCAAATCCAGCTGCTTGTAGGCATCTGCAAAGTCACGCGACTGCAGGCGACCGATCTGGGTGAAGTACTTCGAGCGGTAGCTGTAGTTCACGCGCACCGTCCAGTCGCCGTGTTCCCAGTACGGAATCACGTTGTAGGTATCGCGCGACAGGTACGGCAGGTTCAAGCCGGAGCTGGAATCGGATTCGGCAAAGGTGTAGTTGGCCTGCAAGCCAAAACCCAGACCGAAGGTCTGCTGGTAGTTGACCGACACGCCGGTGACCTTGGCGTCCGACACGTTGACCGGCGTGGTGACCTGGTAATCGCCCGGCCGGGCCGGCGGTGCCGGATTCAACGGCTGCGTGGTGGTAGTGCTTACGATGTAGGAGCTGATGTCGCGATAGAACACTTCACCGGACAACATGCTGGACGGGGCGAAATACCACTCGGCCGCCAGATCGTAGTTGGTGGATTCGTACGGCTTCAGATCCGGGTTGCCGCCGTTGGCAGTCAGGTCACCGGTACCGCTGTTGATGGTGAACGTGCCCGCCAGGTCGGCATAACGCGGACGTGCAATCACCTTGGCCGCCGAGAAGCGCAGCACGGCATCGTCGGTAACGTCATAGGCGATATTGAAGCTTGGCAGTGCTTTGCGGTAATCGTTGGTTTCGGCCACACGGTCGAAGTTGGCGCCGCCGTCGTTGCTCTGCCAGAACTCGGATTTATTGGTTGTGTCGACCAGGCGCACGCCGACGTTACCGCGCCACTGGCCGGATTCGAAGTTCAACTGCGTGTAGACGTTCTGGGTGATTTCCTTGACCTGGAACGAGGCGCCGAAGTCGGTGAGGTACGGACCCTGCGGCTGCGACAATAGATAGTTGCGCACCGAATCCAGACTCGCGGTCGACCAGTTGGTGAGATCGCCACTGGCACCCAAACCGTCGTACAGGCTGCTGGGCGTTCTGCCGGGATTGAACTGCGTCAACGACACTGCGTCGGTGGAGTTGATGCGATTGCCGCGTGCCTCTACGCCATTGTTGTGGTTGATGTACTTGTAGCCGAACTGCAGCTTGGTGAACGGGCCCCATTCCAGGTCGCGCGAGGCGTCCCACTGGAAGTACTTTTCGTCGTCCTTGCTCTTCTGGTAGGCGATACCGCCGGCCTGCATGATAGGCGTCCCTGTACCGGGAACATTACCCACCTGACCTGGTGCCAGGCCTGCCGGATTGCCCGGTAACACCCAGTTGGCCGCGCCACCATTCTCATAATTGACCGCAGTGTTGCGGCCATCAAAGGCGTAGTTATAGCCGCCATCCTGCATCAGGTACTTCATCAGGTATTCGGGGTTCTTGCCACCCGTCGCCTCGGTGTAACCACCCTGCGTGGTGAAGACCCACTTTTCGCCCGACCAGTCGTGACGCAGGTTCAGGCTTTTGGTGGTAACAGTACTTTCGCGATAGATCGTGTCCAGCTGCGAATAGGGTTGGGCAAGACCGTTATCGGCGAAATTTGCAGACGTGACCACGCCATCCTGTACTGTCGCCCTATCGATCAGACGCATATTGTTGATCTGGACCTGGTTTCCGTTCGCGTCCAGCGACCCATCGGCTGCCGGAGAAGAACAGTTCGGGCAGACATAGCGCGCCTGGCTGAAGTTGTTGTACTTGCCCTTGATGTACAGACCGGTCAGGTTGAACTCGTTCTGCTCGTTGGGCTTCCACTGCAATGCACCCTGCAGGCCGCTGCGCTCGCGGGTCTGCTGGAAGAATGCACTGCTGATGCCGGCCGGCACGCGGGCGGTGGCCACATCGCTGCCGTCGCCGGTGATGGTGGCGCTGGCGGGGATGTTGGCACCGGTGGTGTAGCCGAAGTATTCGATACCGGCGCGTGCCAGGTCCTGCTTGTCGTGCGTGGCGGAGATCAACGCGCCGAAGGTTTCGTCGTCGTTCTTCCAGCTCCACAACGCCGAGCCGCGCGGGTTACCTTCTTCCGAGCGATCGTTGTAGTTGTAGCCGATCGAGCCGCGGATGGTGTTCTTGGGCAGGTCCAGCGGCTTGCGGGTGTGCACGATCACGGTGCCGCCGATCGAGCCTTCGTCGATGCGCGCCTCGGGGGTCTTGTAGACCTCCATCAGGCCGATGATTTCCGGCGACAGCAGCGTGTAGTTGAAGGTACGGCCGCTGGTGTCGGTCGGGTTGCCGCCCCAGTCGCCGGAGGCGATGGTCTGGCCATTGAGCAGCACGCGGTTCAATGCCGGGTCGGTGCCGTTGATGCTGACCTTTTCGCCTTCGCCGAACTGGCGGTCGACGCTGATGCCCGGCAGATGCGAGAGCGATTCTGCCGCATTGATGTCCGGGAACTTGCCGATGTCTTCGGCGCTGATGGCGTCGACGATCGAGTTGGCCGAGCGCTTGACCGCCTGGCTCTTCTCCAGCGAAGCGCGGTAGCCGGTGACGGTGATCGTGTCCAGCTCGGTGGTGGACGAGGGCGCGTTTGGAGCAGCTTGCGGAGCGGCTTGCTGTTCTTGTCCGGCAGCCATGGCAGCGCCGGAGTAGTACAGGGCGGCGGTAATACAGAATGCTAACGTCGTGGTGCGGCTGTGCATGGCTAAACCTCGTTGGTTAGTGCTTTGAGCGCGGATGGCCCGTGGTGAGGCGCAACGCGCTCGGCGTGGCCGGCAAAACAACACGCCCTGACCGATCGCGGTGATCGCCTGACCGAACTTCGGGCGAAGTGCGGCTGCGGTAATTCGCGTGGTAGAGGAGGTGTCCCCCGTGTGGTGGTGCAGTGGAGCGAACGCGACATCTGCGAGTGCAGCGCCCCATGACGCGTGGCTCGCAAATCTGGATGTTCCGGGCGAGGGGCGCGCCAATCCGTACAGTCGTAAAACAGTCCATGGCCCCTCCTGCCTGAACTCCGATTTGAATCGAGTCTCGCGTAGCGTTGACAGCGTTGTCAACACATCGTCACAGATCTCTGAAGTGGCTGCGATTGCGCTGCAATGCAGCATTTTTGTGCGGTGGTTTGCGGAACGCCAGCGGCGCTGCGCAATTGGGCCGCACGCGATGTGTGCAGCCATCGGCCGTTTCTATGGCTGATGTGCAATTCAAGCCGACATCACTAAAGTTTGTGCCGGAATCACCATTACCAGCGCTGATATTTGTTGGATGATGGAATTTGCCGCGCGCGCGACGCAGTACGCGCGCGACGGTTGCGTTACAGGACGATTGCTGACAACGTTGTCTACCCGCTCGCCGTTCGTCGGCCAGCAGGACGATGTCGGCCCCGCTGCCACTTATCAGGAGAATGCGTGAGCGCAAGCAGCCCAATGGAAGCGGTGGCATTTCCGCGCCCCGAAACCTTCGTTGCCGCCGATGTCGGAGGAACGCATGTGCGCCTGGCGCTGGCCTGCGAGAGCAACGATCCGCGCAAGCCGGTCACCGTGCTGGATTACCGCAAGTACCGCTGCGCTGATTACCCGGGCCTGGCCGAGATCATGGCCGCGTTCTTTGCCGAGCTGTCCTGCGCGCCGGTGCGCCGTGGCGTGATCGCCAGCGCCGGGTATGCACTGGAAGATGGCCGTGTGATCACCGCCAATCTGCCGTGGGTGCTGGCGCCGGAGCAGATCCGCCAGCAGCTCGGCATGCAGGCCTTGCACCTGGTCAACGATTTCGAAGCGGTCGCCTACGCGGCCAATTACATGACCGGCAATCAGGTCATGCAGCTGTCCGGCCCCGCCCAGGGCGCTCCTGGCCCGGCATTGGTGCTCGGCCCGGGCACTGGCCTGGGCGCGGCGCTGTGGATTCCCAATGGGGGGAACTCGGTGGTGCTGCCGACCGAGGCCGGCCACGCCGCACTGGCGGCAGCCAGCGATCTGGAAGTGGCCTTGCTGCAGGAGTTGCGCCGCACGCGCACCCATGTGGCGACCGAACACTTTCTCTCCGGCCCGGGCTTGCTCACGCTGTATACCGCGCTGGCCACGCTGCGCGACGCGCCGGCGGTGCACGCCACCCCGGCTGCGGTCACTGCCGCAGCACTGGCGGGTGACGACGTGCTGGCGCACGAGGCGCTGCAGACGTTCTGCGGTTTCATGGGCAGCGTGGTCGGCGACATGATGCTGTTGTACGGCGTGCGCAGCGGTGTGTATCTGGCCGGTGGTTTCCTGCCGCAGATTGCCGACTTCATCGCCCGCAGCGACTTCGCTGCCCGCTTGCTCGACAAGGGCCCGCTGCGCCCTGCGCTGGAGCAGGTGCCGGTGCGCATCGTCGAACATGGCCAGCTTGGCGTGATCGGTGCCGCCAGCTGGTTCCTGCAGCACGGCCGCTAAGCGCCCGGGTTTCGCGGGGCGCGGAGGCAGCATGCGTTCGGTACGCAGCGCTACCACGCGCCTGGTGTAGCCGGACACACGTAGGAGCGCTCTCGGGCGCGATGAAGCTCTACCGGTAGAGCCCTCGCGCCCAAGGGCGCTCCTACATAAGAGCGGATCGCCTCACAGCCAGCGCCTGGTCCGCGGAATGCTTGGTCAGCGCGGTACGTGCCTGGCTGAAGTCCGCCCTAAGATTCCCAATTCGACTGCTGCGCGCCGTCATCACGCAACCCGCTGATGCCGATGTCGAGATGCGCGGCTTTGATAGGTAAGCAGGGATAAGTAAGCAGGAAAGTCACAGCACATCGTAGGAGCGCCCTCGGGCGCGATGAGGCTCTACCGATAACGCCCTCGCGCCCGAGCGCGCTCCTACAGAAACGTAGCCCTGACAGGGCGTGCCTGGCCAGTGCCGCACACACACGAACAACCGGCCCTACAAATCCCCAAATCGCGACTGCAGCGCCGCAATCGCTGCCAATCCCGCGGTTTCGGTGCGCAGGATGCGGGGACCCAGGCGCAAGCCGGTAAAGCCGGCCTCGCCCAGCGTTGTGCGGTCGCGCGGTGACCAGCCGCCTTCCGGGCCAATCGCCACAATCAGCTCTTGCCCGGGCTGCACCGCCAGCGTGCCCAGGCGATGTTCGCCGTGCGGGTCCAGCGTCAACCGCAGCGCCTGTGCATCGCTTGCACGCGCGGCGTCCTGCAGCGAGGAAGGCGGTGCCAGCGAGGGAATGCGTGCGCGCCCGGATTGCTCGCAGGCCGAGACAATCACGCTGCGCCAATGCGCCATGCGTTTTTCCAGGCGCGCGGCATCCAACTTCACCTCGGTGCGCTCGGCATTGACCGGCACGACCGCTGTCACGCCGAGCTCGGTGGCTTTCTGCAGAATCAGGTCCATCTTCTCGCCGCGCGCAATGCCCTGCAGCAGGGTGATTGCCAGCGGCGGTTCGTTGCTCACTGCCTCGACGCGCTCGACCACAGCCCGCGCCTCGCGCTTGCCGGCCACGGTGATGCGTGCGTGGTAGTCACTGCCGTCGCCATTGAACAGCACGCAGGCATCGCCTTCGCGCAGCCGCAGCACACGCAGCAGGTGGTTGGCCGATTCCTCCGGCAGCGTGACATCGCCGCCGCTGTGCAGCGGCAATGCAACATACGAACGGGTCAGGCGCATGCAACGGCCTTGGCGATGGCGTGGCGGGTGGTGTCGGCAAGCAGCGCAAGCTGTGCGTCGTCCACGCAATACGGCGGCATCCAGTACAGCACGTCGCCCAACGGGCGCAGCACCACGCCACGTGCCAATGCAGCGCGGTAGGCCTGCAGGCCCACGCGCGCGGCGGCGGGGAAGGGCGTGCGCTTGTCGCCGCCCTGGGTGAGCTCGAAGGCCACGATCATGCCGGCCTGGCGCACGTCGGCCACCGCGCTGTGCTCGCCGATCTGCGCAGCGAGCTGGGTCATGTGTGCAGCGGTACGTTGGTTACGCGCAATGATGTCGTCGTCGGCGAAGATCTGCAGCGTCGCCAGCGCCGCCGCACACGCCAGCGGGTTGCCGGTGTAGCTGTGCGAATGCAGGAAGGCGCGCTCGCGCGAGTCATCCAGAAACGCGTCATACAGCTGCTGCGTGGCCAGTACCGCCGACAGGGGCAGGAAGCCACCGGTGAGTCCTTTCGACAGGCACAACAGATCCGGCATCACGCCGGCCTGTTCGCAGGCGAACAAGGTGCCGGTGCGGCCAAAGCCGGTGGCGATCTCGTCGGCGATCAGGAACACGCCATGCGCATCGCACAGTTCGCGCGCGCGGCGCAGGTAGGCCGGGTGATACATGCGCATGCCGCCGGCGCACTGCACCCGCGGCTCCAGGATCAAGGCGCAGATTTCGCCCGGGGATTGCTCCAGCAGATGCTGCAGTGCATCGGCCGCCTGCAACGCGTAGTCCTCGGCGCTCTGTCCCGGCTCGGCCAGGTACGCATCGGGCGAAGGCGCGAAGATCGATTCCAGCAACAGCGGCGCGTACACGCGGCGGTACAGCGGAATGTCGCCCACCGACAGCGCACCGATGGTCTCGCCGTGGTAACCGTTCTCCAGCGCGATGAAACGCGTGCGGCGGTGCTCGTCACGGTTGTGGAAATAGTGGAAGGCCATCTTCAAGGCGACTTCCACCCCGGCCGAGCCATTGTCGGCGTAGAACACCTTGGCCAGTGGCGCGCGGTCGGGCTGGCGCGGCGCGATGGCCAACAGCCGCTCGGCCAGTTGCACGGCGGGCGCATGCGTGAAGCCGGCCAGCATCACCTGTTCCAACCTGCCGGCCTGCTGCGCGATGGCCGCGCCGATGCGCGGTTCGGCGTGTCCAAACAGGTTGGTCCACCAGCTGCTGACCGCATCCAGATAGTGGCGGCCATCGTGGCCGATCAGCCAGGCGCCGTCGCCACGTGCGATCGGCACCAGGGGTAGTGTGTGCGGGTGCTCGCGCATCTGGGTGCAGGGGTGCCACACCACCGCAAGATCGCGTTGCCGCCAATGTTCGGCAGCTTCGAAGGCTGCCGGGTCTGCTAGGATTTCGGGCTCATGAACATGTCGATGCATCTGCCTATTCTATCGGCCGGCTCCGCCGCTGCGTGCTGCGCATGAGCACGCGTCTGCCGACCATCCACAAGATCACCGATCTGGGCGAAGGGCCGTTCCGGCGTCAGCAGCTGGATCTGGAATTTTCCAACGGCGAGCGGCGCCTGTACGAACGTCAGCTCAGCCAGGGCCACGGCGCGGTGGTGGTGGTGCCGATGCTCGATGCGCAGACCGTGCTGCTGGTACGCGAGTACGCCGCTGGCGTGCACCGCTACGAGCTGGGCCTGGTCAAGGGCCGCATCGATGCCGGCGAGACGCCCGAGCAGGCCGCCGACCGCGAGCTCAAGGAAGAAGCCGGCTACGGCGCGCGCCAGGTGCAGGTGCTGCGCGCCATGACGCTTGCTCCTACTTATATGAGTCACCAATCCTGGCTGGTGCTGGCGCGCGACCTCTACCCCGAGCGTCTGCCCGGCGACGAACCCGAAGAACTGGATGTCATCCCCTGGCCCTTGGCACGCCTGGACGAACTGATGCTGCGCGAAGACTTCTCCGAGGGCCGCTCCCTGGCGGCCCTGTTCATTGCGCGCGAGTGGCTGGAGCGCAACCCATGATCCGCATCCCGATGGAATTGCGCGAGACCGTGATCGCGATCGCGCGCCAGGCCGGCGACGCCATCATGGAGGTGTACGCGCAGGATTTCGCTGTCGAGATCAAGGCCGACGCCAGCCCGTTGACCCAGGCCGACCTGGCCGCCAACCGCGTCATCGTGGAAGGCTTGCGCCGGGTCACGCCGGATGTGCCGGTGTTGTCGGAAGAGTCTGTCCACGTGGCCTGGGAAGAACGCCAGTACTGGACCAGCTATTGGCTGGTCGACCCGCTGGATGGCACGCGCGAGTTCGTCAAGCGCAACGGCGAGTTCAGCGTCAACATCGCCCTGATCCACATGGGCGCGCCGGTGCTCGGCGTAGTGCAGGCGCCGGTCGATGGACGGGTCTGGTATGCGGCGCGCGGTGAGAACGCCTACCGCCGCGATGGCGACCGCGACGAAATGCTGCATTCGCGCACGCCCGCTGCTGCCCCGCTGCGGGTCGCCGCCAGCCGCTCGCATCGCGATGCACGCACAGCCGCAGCGCTGGAACGCATGGGCCAGATCGACGTGGTGGCGCAGGGTTCCTCATTGAAGTTCTGCCGCATCGCCGAAGGCGAGCTGGATGTGTACCCGCGCTTCGGTCCCACCTCCGAGTGGGACACCGCCGCTGGCCAGTGCGTGCTGCATGCCGCCGGTGGCGCGTTGCTCGCGGCCGGCACCGGCAAGCCGTTCCGCTACAACCGCCGCGACACCTTGCTCAATGGCGACTTCATCGCCCTGGGCGACCCCGGCCTGCCGTGGCGCGACTGGCTGGTGTAAGCCTGCCGCCCCGCCGCACCCAACGAGAGATCCAATGAGCCAACCTCCTTCCAGCGGCGATATCGCGCACCTGCTGCAGCTGATGGCGCGCCTGCGCGACCGCGAGCAGGGCTGCCCGTGGGATGTCGAACAGACCTTCGCCACGATTGCGCCGTACACCATCGAAGAAGCCTACGAAGTGGCCGACGCGATCGATCGCCACGACCTGCCCGGCCTGCAGGACGAATTGGGCGACCTGTTGTTGCAGGTGGTCTTCCACGCGCAGATGGCGTCCGAGCAAGGTGCCTTCGGGTTTGCCGACGTGGTCGCCAGCATCAGCGACAAGCTGGTGCGTCGCCATCCGCATGTCTTCGGCGCGCAGCAGGTGGATGGCGCGCAGGCGGTGAGCGTCAACTGGGAACAGATCAAGCGCGAGGAGCGCCGTGCGGCGGGAGAGAAAGACAGTTCCGCGCTGGCCGGCATCGCACGCGGGCTGCCGGAGTGGCAGCGTGCCACCAAGCTGCAGTCGCGCGCGGCGCGGGTCGGTTTCGACTGGCCCGGCCCGGCGCCGGTGCTGGAAAAACTGCAGGAAGAAATCGATGAGCTGCGCGTGGAGTTTGCGCGTGGCCCGGTCGCCGATAACCAGGCGCGACTGGAAGACGAGTTGGGCGATGTGCTGTTTGTCTGCGCCAACCTGGCCCGGCACGCCAAGGTGAATGTTGGCGCGGCGTTGCGCCACGCCAACCTGAAATTCGAGCGTCGCTTCCGCGCGATGGAGGCATATGCCCAGGCCGACGGTACCGCGCTGGACGCGCTATCGCTGAGCGAACAGGAAGCGTTGTGGCAACGCGTCAAGCGTGACGAGCCCGCCGCGCAGTGAGCGTGGCGCTGACCACGCTGCTGTTGTTCGTGGCCACCGCGGTGGCCGAATTGGTGGGTTGCTACCTTCCTTATCTTTGGCTGCGCAAAGGCGGCAGCGTGTGGCTGCTGTTGCCGGCGGCACTCAGCCTGGCGGTGTTCGTCTGGTTGTTGACCTTGCACCCGGCCGCCAGCGGCCGCGTGTATGCGGCCTATGGTGGCGTCTACATCGCCACCGCACTGCTGTGGCTGTGGTGGGTGGACCGGGTGACGCCCACGCGGTGGGATCTGCTCGGCGCCGGCTGCTGCCTGCTGGGCATGGCCATCATCATGTTCTCGCCGCGCTCCGGTTGAGTGCGCTCGTGCGTCTGGGCCACAGGCATGCAGTGCCTCGCCATCGCGCTGCACGTTGAGGCGGTATCTCTCCACACCTTCTTATGCGTCGCAGCGAGAACTGCCTTCGGCAAGTCCGAGACAGATCGCCGTGGCTGCTGCACTGCGCCATGCGAGGGGATCACGCGCGTACTGATCAAGCGCCGCGCACACGCGTAAGGTTGGTCATGCGCAGCGCCTATGCGCCGCCTGCCTGATCGCACCCATCGATGATCCTACGTGCATGCCTCCCGCCTTCCAGCGCATTCGGGCAGTCCCACGCACAGGCCTATACTTGGGCAAGGATCGTTCGCATCGGGGAAGGAGTGACACATGTTTCCAACATCGTTCTTGGCAATCGTGGTTCTGGTCGCTGGCGTCATCGTGCTGTTCAAGACGGTGCGCATGGTGCCGCAGGGATTTGAGTGGACCGTGGAGCGCTTCGGCCGCTACACCCACACGATGACGCCGGGCCTGCATTTCCTGATTCCGGTGGTCTACGGCGTGGGCCGCAAGATCAACATGATGGAACAGGTGCTCGACGTGCCCAGCCAGGACGTCATCACCAAGGACAACGCGGTGGTGCGCGTGGACGGCGTGGTGTTCTTCCAGGTGCTGGACGCGGCCAAGGCCGCCTATGAAGTGTCGAATCTGGAAATCGCCAGCATCGCGCTGGTGCAGACCAATATCCGCACGGTGATCGGTTCGATGGACCTGGACGAATCGCTCAGCCAGCGCGAAACCATCAACGCTCAGCTGCTCAGCGTGGTCGACCAGGCCACCAACCCGTGGGGCATCAAGGTCACCCGTATCGAGATCCGCGACATCCAGCCGCCGCGCGACCTGATCGATTCGATGGCGCGGCAGATGAAGGCCGAGCGCGAGAAGCGCGCGCAGATTCTCGAAGCCGAAGGCTCGCGTCAATCGGAAATCCTGCGTGCCGAAGGCGAGAAGCAGGCCGCCGTGCTCGAAGCCGAAGGCCGCAAGGAAGCCGCGTTCCGCGATGCCGAGGCACGCGAGCGCCTGGCCGAGGCCGAAGCCAAAGCCACCCAGGTGGTGTCCGATGCGATCGCACAGGGCAGCGTGCAGGCCATCAACTATTTCGTTGCGCAGAAGTATGTGGAAGCGTTCAAGGCACTGGCCACCGCGCCCAACCAGAAGTTCGTGCTGATGCCGATGGAATCCAGCGGCATCATCGGCTCCATCGCCGGCATCGCCGAGCTGGCCAAGGAGGCCTTAGGCAAGCCCGACGCGCCGGTGGTGCACGTGCCGCCACTACCGCCGCGCGCGGGAGGCTGAGCGATGCGCTGGGACGTGGTCGCCTGGGCAGTGCTGGCCCTGCTGTTGATCGCCGCCGAGACGCTGGCGCCCGGCGCGTTTCTGCTGTGGATGGGCATCGCGGCCGCAGCGGTGTGCGTGCTGGTGCTGGCCGTGCCCGGCACCTCGGTACTGTTGCAGATCGTGGCATTCGTGGTGCTCAGCTTCGTGGCCATCCAGGTGTATCGCACCTGGTTCCGCGGCAAGGGCCGGCAGAGTGATCGGCCCTTGCTCAACCGGCGCGCCGAACAGTTGATCGGCCGCAGTGTGCTGCTGGATCAGGCGATCGTTGACGGACGTGGCCGCGCTAAGGTGGACGATGCGTTCTGGGTAGTGAGTGGCCCGGATCTTCCCGCCGGTGCGCTGGTGCGCATCGTTGCGGTCGACGGCATGACCCTGCAGGTGCAGCCCAACACCTGATCCACCCACGGGCGCGTGATGCGCCCGTCTTGCGCCGTACGCCGCTCAATCGGGAACTCATCGGTCGCCGCTGGTCGGGTGCGTCCAAGCGGCGCACGCACCCCGATGCCCACGCACCGGCCGTGCGTTGCGCCAGTGGCAATCCGCGGTTTCCCCCAAGCGTGGCCGGCCGGCGATAATGGTCCTCTTTCCCTTGGACCGGCGCTCATGACCCAGAAGACCATCCTCAACGACACCCATCGCGCGCTCGGCGCCAAGATGGTCGACTTCGGCGGTTGGGACATGCCGATCCACTACGGCTCGCAGATCGACGAACACCACCAGGTGCGTCGCGACGCCGGCATGTTCGACGTCAGCCACATGACCGTGGTCGATCTGCACGGCGTGCGCGTGCGCGAGTTCTTGCGCTACCTGCTGGCCAATTCGGTCGACAAGCTCAAGGTCTCCGGCAAGGCCTTGTACACCTGCATGCTCAACCCGCAGGGTGGCGTGATCGACGACCTGATCGTGTACTTCATGCAGGAAGAGTTTTTCCGCCTGGTGGTCAACGCCGCCACCCGCGACAAGGACCTGCAGTGGATCGGCGAACAGGCCGCACGCTTCGAGGTGCGCGTGAAAGAACGCGCCGACTTCGCCATGATCGCGGTGCAGGGACCGAACGCGCGCAGCAAGGTGATCGACCTGCTCGACCCCGCCGACGCTAGCGCTGCGAGCAAGCTCGGCCGCTTCGCTGCGCTGCAGACGCGCACGCGCGATGGCGTTGCGTTGTTCCTCGCGCGCACCGGCTACACCGGTGAGGACGGTTTTGAAATTGTGTTGCCGCAGGCTGATGCGGTCGCGTTCTGGAATGCGCTGCTCGCGCATGGCGTGGCGCCTGCCGGCCTGGGCGCGCGCGACACCTTGCGTCTGGAAGCGGGCATGAATCTCTACGGCCAGGACATGGACGACAACGTCACTCCGTACGAAGCCGCGCTGGCCTGGACCATCACGCTCGACGAAGGCCGCGACTTCATCGGCCGCAGCGTGCTGGAGTCGCAGAAAGCGCAGGGCGCACCCCGCCAGATGATCGGCGTGGTCATGGACGAGAAGGGCGTGCTGCGTCACGGCCAGAAGGTGCTCAGCGCAGGCGGCGAAGGCGAGATCCTGTCCGGCACGTTCTCGCCCACCCTGGGCAAGGCCATTGCCTTTGCACGCGTGCCGGCCGGCAGCATCGACGACCTGCGCGTGGACATCCGTGGCAAGCAGGTGCCCTTGCGCGCGGTGAAGTTTCCGTTTGTGCGCGATGGCCAGGCCCAGCCCGGCGTACTCGGCGCGTAAGCCTGCCGCTGCCGGTCGTTCGCGCGGCCGGCAGCAGTGATCCATCGGCATTGCCATCACGCGATGCCAGCACCTGACGCACGGCCTTGGTTAAACTAGCGCCTTGTCCCCGAACCCTACGTTTTCCCGGAGCACACCCATGAGCGAGATCCCTGGCGACCTCAAGTTCCTCAAATCCCACGAGTGGGCCCGCGTCGAAGGCAATGGCCGCGTCACCGTCGGTATCTCCGACCACGCGCAAGGCTTGCTGGGTGACCTGGTCTACGTCGAACTGCCAGCCGTTGGCGACACCGTCCAGGCTGGCAACGGCGCTGCGGTGGTGGAGTCGGTCAAGGCCGCCTCCGACGTCTACAGCCCGGTCACCGGCACGGTCGTCGAGGTCAATGCCTCGCTGAGCGACAAGCCGGAAACCATCAATGAAGACGCGTACGGCGAAGGCTGGATCTTCGTGGTGGAGATCGACGACAAGGAACAGCTCAACGAACTGCTGGCCCCGGACGATTACGCCGAGCTGCTGGAAGACGACGCGCACTGATCGCGCCGCCTGCTGCATCCCGATGGCCGCTCATCCGAGCGGCCATTTTTTTTGCCTGGCGGGCGGTGGTTCGGCGGCCGAGCACAGAACTGCATGCCGTCGTTTTCTAGCTGGGGGTGATGCATGCCCAGGTGCAGGGCGTCGGCGCGCGGAGCAGTGGTCGACCGAATCGATGTCATCGCGGTCGCATCCGTCACGGGCGATGGTCGGCCGATGCGCTACATGCGGGCGGTCGATTGTTGGTCAGGCGTGTGCGGTCGTTTTTCGTCGCGTCGGAATTCTGGCGTGAGCCACTCGTGAGGAGTTGGCGTGCGCTCGGTGAAAAAGTGGTCGTCGTACTGCCATTGCCGATGTCGCGAACCAACGCATGCGACTCCATCGGTGCGCGTGTGCCGCACCGCATGCAGTACAAAACGGCGCAAGAAGTTTGCGCATTTGTGCTTGTGCGACGCCGGAAGCGGCAACGCCGGCAAAAAAATTTTCAGCTGGCGGACAGGCGGCGCAGCGGTCATCGCAGACACCGCGTCGTGTTGCTGGCGCGCAGTGCCTGCGTATGTGCTTGAACGGCATGCATGAAAAAAACAGCGCAAAAGAAGTGCTTTTTAAAAAACCACTGCGCAAGCGTCTGTGCGAATGCGGGGTTGGTGATCGCCGGCAACGCCGGTTTGCGTCGCCGCTTGCCGACGCGTGGCGACACCAGACTGAAAAATATTTGCAAAAGAGTGTTGACAGTAAAAAAAAGCGTGATTAGGTTTCGCCCAGCAGACATTGCTGCGGAAGAGAGTGAGCAGAATCGACATCAGGCCGACACGCTTGTTCCAGATGTCCACCGAAGCACCATCAACGGTGGAGTCGGGTTCGCTTCTCTCCAAAAAAAACGCAGCGGTCGTTCCGATCACGCACCCGTGTCGCCGTTCGATGCGGGTGTTTCTGTATCCGTCCCGTCGCGCATCACCTGCGGACGGTTCCCGACGACGGCATGCCGTCACGGGGTTTGCTTCAACTGGGCGTTTTCCAACTCCATAGTTCACTGACGAGGAGCCAAACACATGGCCACCACTAAAAAAGCTGCGAAAAAGAAACCCACCGCCAAGAAGGCAGTGAAGAAGACTGCCGCCAAGAAGGCCGTCAAGAAGGTCGCGAAGAAGGCGACCGCCAAGAAGGCAGTGAAGAAGACCGCCGCCAAGAAGGCCGTCAAGAAGACTGCAAAGAAGGCAACCAAGAAGACTGCTGCCAAGAAGGCCGTCAAGAAGACTGCGAAGAAGGCAACCAAGAAGACTGCCGCCAAGAAGGCAGTGAAGAAGACTGCAAAGAAGGCGACCAAGAAGACTGCCGCCAAGAAGGCCGTCAAGAAGACCGCCAAGAAGGCAGCTCCGAAGAAGGCGACCAAGAAGTCCGCCACCAAGAAGTCTGCTGCCAAGAAGCCTGCTGTGAAGAAGGTCGCCAAGAAGAAGCCGGCCGCTCGCAAGAAGAAGGCCGCTCCGGTCGCGCTGCCCGCAACCCCGGCACCGCTGATCTGATTTGTAACACCCGATCGCCGTAAACATCGAGCTCTCTCCCCGACGCCCAGCGGGGAGGGAGCTTTTTTATTGAGGCGGATGTAGTTGGGCGGATTGCCGCGGCAGAGCATCGTCGCCGACGCGGCGGATGGATGCAGGCGGCTGGAGCACGCGCTTGTGGGTTCTCGGGTTCGTACACTGCGAATCGGCAGCGCAATAGGGCAGCGGGCAGTACGTTAGGGCGCAAGTGCGGCCTGTTCCAGGCCCAGCCGGCGCAGGACGTCGCGCCCTATGCCACGGGCTGCAGCCCAGGGACGGAGGAGCACCTCGGGCTTGCAGGCTGCGTTCCACAGCCGACAAGGTGCCATAGCCACGCCTGCCGACAGCTCGACGCGGTACTTTACTGGACCGACCAATGACCGCCGAGTTTCTCCGCGTCGGCTGTATCGCCCATCACCAGCGGCTAGCTCTTAGTCTTAGGTGTAGTTGCAGCGACCGATCTCCAGCTTAGTTTGGGCACCACCCCTGCGACTTCCTTGCAGTCGCTGTGGATCGCCCGAGTCGATCCGCCGATCGCATCACCGGCGTCGTTTTCTAAGTGCTCGATGTGCATCCGCCTGCACATCGCTGTGACGCCGCCACTACCTAGCGGGCATTGGCATCTTCCTTCCAGCATCAGGCGCGGAATCTGTTCGCAGCAACACGAGCTTCGGGGTCTGCCCGCCAGTGGCTGTCCATCACCAACCCCGGAATCTGTCTGCCAAAGGCCAACGACACAAGCCTCGTCATCTGTCTGCCAGTGGTCAGCCGGTACGGGCTTTGAGCTATCTGCCAGTGGCAGGCCAACATGAGCTTCGGGAGGTGGCTGCTAGTGGCCAGCCGGTACCGAGCGTGCCGATCAGCACGCTCTTAAAGGCATCAGTGGCGCAGGCTCGCTTGGCCGAGTGCAAAGCACTGAGCGCTTGCTGGTTACCAGGTATGTAAATACAGCAAGATCGTCGTGACGCATCACGTCTGGCCAGCGTTCGTGCTGCCAACCGGCATCGGACCGCTCTCGAGCGGACAAGCAATCAAGGCTGTTTGCGGGATGTGCTACTGCTGAGGCCAGTCGCTAGTCGTGGGTTTTGCGGATGCCGCTGCGCAGTCTTCCAGGGAGCATTGGCAGCCAGCCGATGACCAACAGTTCCGACGCCGAGCATCAAGGACCAAGACACCCCCGATTTCAATATGGAGTAATGCTTCACCCGACCTCCGCTGCTGCCGCCATCCAATCCTGCAGGCACGGCTACCGAGGATGCATAGCGACACGGCATCACCTACCAGCTCGGCAACTTCACTTGCCGTGGCTGGCATCGCACCTCAGGCACCTCAGCCACGTACGTGCATGTAGGCACTGGTGCACCACTTCTGAGCGCCAGCGATCGGCTGCCACGAAATCCATCGCACCGCCTCCCAACAAGGCAACAAAAAAGGCGGCCGAAGCCGCCTTTCGATCTATGCGTTATCCAGCCACCAGGTCAGCGCGGCGATGCCACCGACTTGCCGGACGAGGCGCCCTTACCGGCAGGATCCGGACGCTCGGCCAGCATGTTCTCGCTGCCGAAGTCGCCGTCCACATCGATATCCAGCCAACGCTTGGCCGGCAGGCCAAGCGCGCGATCCAGGATGGTCGGCAGCATGCCCGAGGGCAGGCCGCTTTCGCCGTTCCACATGATGGCAATGCCGAGGTCGCGTTCGGGCAGCAACGCCACCAGGCCGCGATAGCCCTGCACGGCGCCGGCGTGGAAGATCACCTGATGCCCGGCGTAGTCGAACACGCGCCAGCCCAGTGCATAGCTGGCTGCGTCCACGCGCTCGTGGCGCCAGCCCGAGCGCATTTCGCCCGGTGTGGAGATCAGCGGTGCGTGCAATGTCGCCAGCAGCGGCGCAGGCAGGACGTCGGTGCGATGCCCGGTGTGGGCGAGCAGCCACTGCGCCATGTCGCTGGCGCTGGCATTGACGCCGGCGGCCGGTGCCAGGCGGTAGTAGGTCGGCTTGGGCGTCAGCGACACCCAGCCATTGCGGCTGCGCACATGCGGGCGTGCCCAATGCGGGCTGGCCTGGATACCGGCCAGGCCCATGCTGGCATCGTTCATGCCCAGCGGCTTGAAGATGCGGCGCTCCACTGATTGCTCATAGAAGCTGCCCGATGCCGCGAACACCACATCACCGACCAGGCTGAAGGCGACGTTCTGGTAGGCATAGCAATCGCCAGGCGCGCAGCGCAGTGGCGCGGCTGCCAGCTTGTGGCTGAGCGAGTAGTAGTCGGCGTTGGATTCGATGTCGCGGTCGTAGGCGTTGCGGGTCAGGCCGACGCGGTGGCTGAGGACTTCGGCTACGGTGAGCTGACGGGTGGCAGTGGAGTCGCTGAGCTGGAAGCCGGGGACGTAGTCCACCACCTTGCTGTCCCAGCGCAGCACGCCGTCGTTGACCAGCAGCCCGGCCATGGTGCCGGCAAATGCCTTGGACAACGACGCCAGCCGGAACACGGTGTGGCCGTCGACAGGCTGCGGATGATTGACGTCGGTGACGCCATAGCCGCGCGCGCTGAGCACCTTGCCGCCCTGCACGATGGCCATCGCCATGCCAGGTACGCGGTTGCCGTAGGTGAGCTGGTCGGCCATCGACTCGAACGAAGGCACATCGAAGCCAGCGGCAGGCGCCAGCACGCTGCTGGCAGGCAGCGACGTGCGGTAAGGCAACGGAGCAGTGGGCGACTGCGCGGCGGTCGCCGGCTGCAAGCTATTGGCAGTCAGGGCAGGGGTCTGCGCGGTGGAAGAAAGCGCCAGAGGCAGCAATGCCCCGAACAGCCCAACGGCCAACGGACGGAACCGTCGGCGCCTGCGTATTTCTGTCATGGTGTTCCCGCCTGTTCCACTGCCTCCGGCGATTCTAGCGCCGCGCTTTGCAATAGCACAAACTGCCGGAAGATGAATGGGCATCGTATTGATCCTATTGATGATTCTGCTTGTGAAAAAGCCCGCATGCAGCGCGCCTGGGCGGGCATGCAGACGCCACGATCAGGCAGCTGCAAGCCGCGTGCCCAGGTGCCGAGCAGGCCTCGCCAGGACCGTTAAAACCGCGCAAGTGCTTGGCGCCGCTGGCTGCGAACGCGTGCATCGGCTAACTTGCGCGCTTTCCTGCGGGCGCTGCGCTGTCATGGTCTTGTTGTCGAGCTCGCCGCACCGAGCGCTGTCATGCCGATGAACGGCCAGTCATCTTCGCGTCGATCGGTGGCCCACCTGGCGGGTGCTTTGCGCAGTTCCCCGCCGTTGGCGTGGTCGTTCCTGTACTTCTTCTGCCTGCTCAGCGGCTACTACGTGCTGCGCCCCGTGCGCGAAGCGATGGGTGCATCGGCGGATGTGGCGGCAATTTTTCCGGCCGGCATGATCGCGTTCTTCGGTGCACACGGCATGCCGCTGAAGGACTTCACCTTGCAGGTGCTGTTTACCTGCACCTTTTTGATCACCCTGCTTTTGCAACCGATCTACGGGGCCCTGGTGAGCCGCTACCCGCGCCGCGTATTTCTGCCGGTGGTATACGGCTTCTTTATCGCCACGCTGCTGCTGTTCTATGTGCTGTTCGACACCGGTGTGCCCGGGCGCGGAATGGCGTTCTTCCTGTGGACGGGGGTGTTCAACCTGTTCGCCGTGGCAGTGTTCTGGAGCTTCATGGCCGATGTCTTCAGCAATGCGGAGGCGCGCAGCTATTACGGCTATATCGGTGCGGCCGGCACCATCGGCGCGTTCCTGGGGCCGATCCTCACCCGCACCCTGGTGGAGCGGATCGGCATTGCGCACTTGATGCTGGTGTCGGCCGGCTTTCTGGGGATGTGCGTGGTATGCCTCTTGCGCCTGCGCCTGTGGGCGGTCGCACGCGAGCAGGAGCGCCAGGTGACCTCCGGCGAAGTGCCGATGGGCGGCGACGTGTTGGGCGGGCTGAAGCTGATCGTGCGCGAGCCGCTGCTGCGCTGGCTCGCGGTCATGGTGGTGTTTGGTGTGGGCGTTGGCACGCTGCTGTACAACGAGCAGGCCGCGCTGGTGCGGCGCCTGTATACCGATGCGGCAGCGAGCACCGCCTACTACGCCAACATCGATCTGGCGGTCAATGCGCTCACGCTGGTCCTGCAGTTGCTGGTCACGCGGGCCTTGTTGTCGCGCTTCGGCATTGCACCCGCGCTGCTGATTCCCGGCGCGGCGATCATCTTCGGATTCGCCGTGTTGTCTGCTTCACCGTTGCCCATGATGCTGGCGATCGTGCAGGTGATGACCCGCTCCAGCGAGTTTGCCCTGGCCAAGCCGGCGCGCGAGACGCTGTACACGCGCGTCGATCGCGAATGGCGCTACAAGGCCGGGGCCACGATCGACACCGTGGTCTACCGCGGCGGCGATCTGAGCGTTGTGTGGATCCACAAGGTGGTGTCGGCGTTCGGTTCCAGTGTGGTCTTCGGTGTGGGCGTGTTGATCGCATGCGGCATGACGGTGGGCGCCCTGGGCGTGCTGCATGAGGCACGCAAGCTCCCCGCCGAACGCGATGCGGCGGCAAGGCGCATCCGCGAGTAAGCCGCACGCCAGTCATCGCCGCTATGCTGGCGCCTACCTTGATCGAGCCAGTCCCTATGTCCATCGTTGCCATCGTTGCCGGCCTGTGTGTTGCGCTGCTGCACGTCTACATCCTGGTCCTGGAGATGGTGCTGTGGACGCGCCCACTGGGCCTGAAGACGTTCCGCAACACGCCGGAGAAGGCACAGGCCACCCGCGTGCTCGCGGCCAACCAAGGGCTCTACAACGGCTTCCTTGCCGCCGGCCTGTTCTGGGGCGCGCTGCAGGCCCGCACCGACGTGCTGGGCTTCTTCCTGGGCTGCGTGGTGGTGGCGGGCTGCTACGGCGCCTACAGCGTCAATCGCCGCATCTTCTTCGTGCAGGCGTTGCCGGCGCTGATTGCATTGGCACTGCTGTGGTTGCCGGGTTGAAGTCGCTATTGCTTTGGTAGCGGTGAGCGGCCGACGCGCTGCAACCGGCGTGCAGGGCACGTTAGGCGGGAGTTTGGCAGCGCATCGTCGGTTTGCTGGGCGCGTTCCAGCGTGTCTTCCGTTGGCGCTCGGGTAGGGCGCTGTGCTGCTGCCTGGCGACGCCAGCGCTAGAAGTGGAAAGAGATCACCTCCCGTTGCGCCGAACGAGATTGTGCAGGGTGCCAAGTGACCTCCGCAGCGATGCACAGCCAGGCCAATCAGCGCGGTAGCGCAGGTGCAATGACGATTGCTCTCTTGCGCGCGGCAAGCACTCGTTCGCCAGGCTCCAGAGACAACAGTGGCGAAGCACAATCCGCTCGCAGAGACGCTGTGCAACAAGCCTGCATCTCTCTGAGACAAAACGCGGCCGGACCCATCGGCGCAATCGCTCCACGCGATGCCTACAGCGTTTTGCACATTCGCCAGTGCGCATTTGCCACCTCAGAACAGCAACGGCCAGCCTGAGCCCGCCGTTGCAAAGACGCTGCGCGACGAGTCGCTCATCCCCTTCTCATCAACGCTGCCGGATCAGTCGGCGTGACCATCCACTCGCTGACAACGGCACGTTCGCCTGCGCTCACGGGTCAAGCGCCAGAAACAACAACGGCGAGCCTGAGCTCGCCGTTGTGCTTGTTCCTCGTTGCTGCCCTTACGCGGCTTCGCGCGGCTGCTGTGCCTGCGGCTTGTCGTAGAAGCTGGCCGCGCGCAGTTCGTGCGGATCGAAATCGTCCACGGTGATCGTGTCCATCATGATCTCGCGCAGCTCTTCCAGCAGCTTGCGCTCGTCCAGGGTGAGCACGCCCTCGGCCACGGCTTCGTCCAGCTGCGCCGGGAAATCCAACGCCTCGATACCCTTGGTCTTGAGCGCCTTCAGGAACTTGCGTTCCACCGGCTCGGCCATCACGGCCTTGGTCAGGTAGCTGGCGATACGGCCGCCCGGATTGTTGGCGCATGGTGTGAGGAAGACGCCCTGTGCCAAGCGATCGCGTGCTTCGTTAGGTGCCATCAGGATCGATGCCACACGATGGCCCAGGCGGTCGCCCGGTGCTTCGGCACGGCGGCCCAGCGGGAAGATCAGCACCCACATCAGCCAGCCCACCGGGCGGATCGGGAAGTTACGCAGTGCCGCCGACAGCGCGGTTTCGATCTTGTGCACGCTGTCGTGGAAGGCCCAGGCCAGCAGCGGCTGATCGGTCGCCGGTGCGCCTTCGTCGTGATACCGCTTGAGCATCGCGCTGGTCATGTAGATATGGCTCAGCACATCGCCCAGGCGACCGGACAGCGACTCCTTGAACTTCAACTTGCCGCCCAGCATCAGCATCGACACGTCGGCCATCAGGGCCAGGTTGGCCGAATAACGATCCAGCTTGCGGAAGAACCGACGCGTGTACGCATCGCCCGGCGCCGCACCGATGCGCGCACCGGTCAGGCCGAACCAGAACGAGCGCACGGCGTTGGAGATACCGAAGCGGATATGGCCGAACAGGCTCTGGTCGAACTCTTCCAGGCCGCGACGCGTATCCGGATCCTGCGCCGCCTTCATTTCCTTCATCACCCACGGATGGCACAGGATCGCGCCCTGGCCGAAGATCAGCAGGCTGCGGGTCATGATGTTGGCGCCTTCCACGGTCACACCGATCGGTGCGGCCTGCCAGGCGCGGCCGGCGAAGTTGCGCGGCCCCAGGATGATGCCCTTGCCGCCGATCACATCCATCATGTCGCTGACCACTTCGCGGCCCATGGTGGTGCAGTGGTACTTGGCAATCGCCGACGGCACCGACGGTACATCGCCACGATCAACCGCTGCGGCAGTGGCCTGCGCCAGTGCGCTGATCGCATACGCCTTGCCGCCGATACGCGCCAGCGCTTCTTCCACGCCCTCGAAACGGCCAACCGACAGGCCGAACTGCTTGCGGATGCGTGCGTACGCACCGGTCACCACCGCCGCGTACTTGCCGCCGCCACTGGCGGTGGAGGGCAGAGTGATCGAGCGGCCCACGGCGAGGCACTCGTTGAGCATGTTCCAGCCCTTGCCGACCATCTCCACGCCGCCGATCAACTGGCTCAGCGGAATGAACACTTCTTCGCCATGGATCGGGCCATTCTGGAATGGCGAATTCAACGGGAAGTGGCGACGGCCGATCTCCACCCCGGGGGTGTCGCGCGGCAGCAGCGCCAGGGTGATGCCGATGTCCTTCTTGTCACCGATCAGGCCGTCCGGATCATAGGCGCGGAACGCCAGACCGATCAGCGACGCCACCGGCGCCAGGGTGATGTAACGCTTGTCGAAGGTGAGCTTGACGCCGAGCACGTTGGCGCCGTTCCACTCGCCCTTGCAGACGATGCCGTAATCCGGAATCGACGTGGCATCGGAGCCTGCGAACGGGCCCGTCAGGCCGAAGCACGGCACCTCGGCACCCACCGCCAGACGCGGCAGGTAATAATCCTTCTGTTCCGGCGTGCCGTAATGCAGCAGCAGCTCACCCGGCCCGAGCGAGTTCGGCACACCGACGGTGGAACTGACCACGCTGGAGATCGACGACAGCTTCTGGATCACCTTGTGGTGCGCCAGCGCACTGAAACCCAAGCCGCCGTATTGCTTCGGAATGATCATGCCGAAGAACTTGTGCTTCTTGATGTAATCCCACAGCTCCGGCGGCAGGTCAGCGTGGACATGGGTGATTTCCCAGTCGTTGACCATCTTGCACAGCTCTTCCACCGGGCCATCCAGGAACGCCTGCTCTTCGGCGGTCAACTGCGGCTTGGGATAGTTGAGCAACTTCTGCCAGTCCGGATCACCGGTGAACAGCTCGCCCTCGAAACCGACCGAGCCGGTTTCCAGCGCAATGCGCTCGGTCTGCGAGAGCGGCGGCAGCACCTTGCGGAAGAACGCCATCAACGGCGTGGTCAGCAGTGGCTTGCGCAGGAACGGCAACAACACCGGCGCTGCAATCAGCACGACCAGCGCGGCTGCAACGATGGTGGCGGTGAGGTTGGCCCCCAACAGCCAGCACGCCACCAGCACGCAGGCGCTCAGCGCGACCCACGTGGCAAGGCGCATGCGGTGATAGGCAGCGATGCCCGCCGCCAGGATGACGAGGAGGAACGGTGCAACGATGCTCATGGTCTTGCTCCAGTGACATGCTCGGTAATGTTGGACGCGGTGCTGATGCCAACCGAGGGAAGTGCGTCCAGATAATGCAACACGGTGGCGGTAAACGTGGTGTTGTCGTCGCCGGCCAGCATGTGCGTGGCGTGCGGCAGTTGCACGTGCTGCGCATGCGGGGCGATCGACAGGAATTCAGTGATGGTTTGCGGCGTGACCAGATCGCTGCGTCCGCCGCTGATCAGCAGCATCGGGCACCGTACCTGTGCGGCAGCCTCCATCAGTGCCTGTTGCTGCGCCTGGCTATCCTGGCCCGCCAGTTCGCTGACCAGGCGCGGATCCCAATGCCAATGCCATTGCCCGTCGCTGCGCTGGCGCAGCAGCAACTGCAGTTGCGCCGCACTCTTGCGCGGGCGCTGCGGCAGATATGCGGCAATTGCATCGGCGGCCGCATCCAGCGACGCAAACCCCTGCGGATGCGCGGTCATGAAGCGCAGGATGCGCTCCACGCCGGTGGTATCCCAGCGTGGCGTGATGTCCACCAGCACAATCGCGCGAAACAAGCCCGGCCAACGCGCTTCGGCCAGCAGGCCGAACAGCCCGCCCATCGACGCAGCTACCAGCACCGGTGGCTCGGGCAACTCACCCGCCAGCACGATCAGGTCATCGGTAAATTGCGCCGCCGAATAGGGCAGGGACGCAGGATTGATACTGGAGTCGCCATGCCCACGCGCATCGAACGACAGCGCCTGATAGCCGGCCTCCGCCAGTGCCGTGGCCGTCGCTTCCCAGGCATGACGTGTCTGCCCGAACCCATGCGCCAGTAACACGGTGGGCGCATTGCCAGCGCCACGCCGCGAAACCGCCAACGACGCATCTCCCACACTGATGCGAGCAAGGGATGCAGTCTCGGCAAGGCTAGAGGGATGGCTGACCATACCTAATGGTATGGATCCCGCCCGGGGGATGTCAATACTCCCTGGTATGGACGGTTAAGCCGTTGAATTGCCGTGCTTTGCGTTATCGGCGGATGATGCATACTGCAACCGACCCGAGCGTATGGTTAAATCGTCACGATGAACGACATCACCGAATCCAGCCCTGCCACTCCCCGCGCCAGTTCCGGCCGCGGCAACCGCCTCAGCGCCGACGATTGGGCGCAGGCTGCGCTGGATCTGATTGCCGAACAAGGCGTGGGCGCCGTTGCGGTCGAACCGCTGGCGCGCCGTCTGGGCGTCACCAAGGGCAGCTTCTACTGGCACTTCCCCTCGCGCGACGCACTCTTGCAGGCTGCACTCGAGCGCTGGGAAATCTTCGAACAGAAAGAAGTGTTCGGCAGCCTGGAGGACGTGCCCGACCCAAGCGCTCGCCTGCGCGCGCTGTTCCAGCTGGTTGCGCACGAGGTCAAGCCGCATGTGATCTACAGCGAGTTGCTCAAGGCACTGGATCATCCCGCAGTACGCCCGGTCATCGACCGTGTCTCGCAGCGCCGCCTCGACTACCTGATCGCCTCGTTCCGCCAGGCCGGCCTCAGCCGCACCGATGCCCAACACCGCGCCCGCCTGGCCTACGCCGCTTACGTCGGCTTTCTACAACTCTCGCTGCAACTGCAGCAACCCAAGCAGGCCCGCGAAGATTTCGAAGCCTACGTCGAGCATGTGATTCAGACGTTGATTCCGGGGTGATTCAACGCATCTGGTGGCATCGATCAACGATACGAGCAGATAGAACTACGGCCCCAAATGGGGCCGTAGTTTTTCTTACCGAAGCTTCGAACTATCAGAAGCGCTGACGGTACTGCATGTACATGTAGCGGCCCGGGACGTCGTACTGCGGATCGAAGCGGTTTGCCGAAGTGCTGTAAGCGACGGGCGGACCCTTGTCGAAGGCATTGTTCAGACCAACCGAAACCGTGGCATTCCAGGGAGTGCTGTAACGAACCTGGATGTCGTGGTACGTCGTGGCACCGATGTGATTGCGCGGCTCAGCGCCATCAGCCGTGACGCGGTCAGGATCGGAGCAATATGCTTGCGCCAGTGCCGTCGACAACGGGCAAGCTTCTGCCATGCCGGACTTATAGCGCAGGCCCCAGTTGATGCCGAAGTCGCCAAGCGACCAGTCGACATACAGATTGGAGCGGATGCGCCAGTAAGGGTCCTGATTCAAATAGCGGCCCTGGAACTGCTCAAGCTCGGAATCCGCAGTTGCCTTGGTTTCCCAGCTGGACAGATAGGTCGAATCCCAGCTGATCGTGAACTGGCCGATCGCCGTTTCCGGCAGGCGGTAGTTCACGGCAAGATCCCAGCCTTCCACCTTGTAGGAAGCCAGATTCAGCAGCGGCATGTTGATGTTCGTAACGGTGTAAGCGCCATCCGCATAATTCGGATCACGCGTTACAAGCGCGCAGTACTCGGCCTGCTCACCTGCGCTGCCGCCGTAGCACTTGTCCAGGATGAACTGCGATTCCGGACGCGTGATGGCGTTTTCGATCTCGATCTGCCACCAATCCAGGCTGACATTCAGGCCCTGCGCAAAGCTCGGGCTGAAGACCATGCCCAGCGTACGGCTGGTCGACGTTTCTGGCTGCAACTGGTCGTTGGACGTCCAGGTGAAGGGCTCGAGTGTCTGCTTGGCGCCGTTGCCAGCACCGGGCTGCACAAAGTTCGCAGGAACGCCTGCTGCCGCACAATTCTGCGCCACGACCGGGTTGCTCAGCTGGCCGGACTGGCTCGAGCATGGATCGGCATAGGTTTCGAACGAATCGGAGTTGCCTGCGAACAGATTGTTGATGCTCGGAGCGCGGAAACCTTCGCTGTAGTTACCGCGGATCATCAAGTCCTGGATAGGCTTCCAACGGAAGCCGAACTTGTTGTTCACGGTATCGCCGAAGTTGCTGTAATCGGAATAGCGGGTCGCCAGGCTGAAGTCGAGCAACTGAGCGCCGGGCAGATCGGCCAGCACCGGAACCGACAGTTCGAGATAGAACTCGTCCAGGCTGTAGGAGCCCGCGGTAGGACGTGCGCCGTTACCTGTGCTCAAGCCCGCTGCGATGAATGCGTCGGGGTCGAACTGGCCGCTTTCCTTGCGGTATTCATAGCCTGCTGCAAAACCCAGGGGACCGGCCGGCAGAGTGAAGAGCTCGCCGCTGATGTTGGCGGTGTAACCCTTGGACTCGACCATGGACGAGTCATGCGCGGTGAAGCTCGTGTAGTCCAGTGCGTCCTGAGTGATCGAGCCACGCGGTCCAAGCGGATTGACGGGCACGCAGCCCGGAATCACGTCGCCGCCCGGGCCCGAAACGCAGACCGGAACACCATTGCGCAGTTCTGAAGGGCCATAAGCGTTGTTGAGGTTGGCGAGGTTGAACAGACCATAGGTCAGAACATTCTCGTCGGACTTGTCGTAGCGATAGCCCACGTCCCAATCGAAGCTGCGATCAGCAAATTCAAAGAAGCCTTCCAGGCCACCGTAGAAATGCCAGTTCTTGACGTTCTGATTGAACGAGCGGCCACCGGTTTCGATGAAGCGACGGTTGACGCTGGTCAGGTTCTGATCAAACGGGTTGTAGAGGCTATCTGCGCTGAGAGTCAGGCCAGTAACCGGCATTGCGGCCAGCAGCTGCTCGGACTTGCGCTCGTTGTACATCGCCTCGGTGCGGAACGTCACGTTGTCCGTGAAGTTGAAGCTACCCTGGGTGAACAGCGAGGTGCGCTCCTGCGGAGTCAGCAGGTAGTTGTCCGGTGCGGTGTTATAGCCGTGCACGTTAGCAACGTACGGCGTTTCAACACCATTGATGAGGATACGACGCGAACCATTGCGGACATACGAGCCGGGAAAACCCGTTCCGCTCTGGCCGCTGAAGAACGGGGGGCCGCCGGCGGAAATCTCGCGATCGCCAGCCATCACCGAATCTTCCTTCACGTAGGAAGCGCCAACCATCAAAGTCGCACGATCGGTGGTTGTGCCCAACGTAAAGTCGTACGCCTGACGCTGACCATCACCGTCGCTGTACTGGCCAACGTTGACGCCAGCTTCGGCGCCGTCGAAGTTCTTGCGGGTGATGATATTCACCACGCCGGCGATCGCATCCGAGCCGTAGATCGTCGAGGCGCCATCCTTCAGGATGTCGATGCGCTCGACCATGGCGGTCGGGATGGTGTTGAGGTCGACGCTGCCGTCCAGGCCGGTGGTCCAGCGACGTCCATTGACGAGCACCAGGGTGCGTGCGCTGCCAAGGTTACGAAGCGCGATGCCCGAGCTGCCGTCGCCACCATTGTTGAACGTACGGTTCAGAGCCGCGCCATTGGCCGCTACACGCTGCAAAACATCCGCGACAGAGGTGACACCCTGCTTGTCAATGTCCTGACGGGTCAGCGTCAGCACGGGCTGCGACGTTTCAATGTCTGCGCTCTTGATGCGCGAGCCGGTGACTTCGATCTTGTCGAGGTTGGTGGTACCGGCTTCCTGAGCGATGGCGGTACCAGTACCGCCGACGCCCACGACAAGCGCGAGGACAACTGCATCGCGCAGCTTGTTGGACTTGCAATTCATTAGCTCTCTCTCCAAGTGATCTTGGGTACTGCCAAGGGTTTGTTGGCCCGGCGGGGGATCCGAAGAAGCGGATCCAAAACGTCAGGGTGAACCGATGGTATATGCGTTGCGTCAGGAATTAAAGTCCCGTTAATGAAAAAGAAGAAAGACGTGAAATCGGGCGACGAACGGTCGGCCACAACGTAAAACGCCACCGGCTGGTGACCGGTGGCGTTGCTAAATTCTTTTTCTGAATCAGAGGCTTACAGGTCTTGCTCGTACCTGACGTACGGGATGGTCCCGTCGCTGTTGCTCTCGTTGTTCGGGGCAAACGGGTTCTTGCCGCGGGAAATGACGTTCTCCGCGCCGACCGTGAGCTGGCCGCTCCAGGGGGTGCGCCAGGTCAGGCCCAGGCCCAGGCCTTCCCACTTTTCCGGCTGGCCGGGGACGTCGACCACGCGCCCGATGACATTGGCGCTGAAGGCGCCGTAGCCGCCGCCGACGCTCAGGGTCTTGCTGTCCCATTGGTCGGCAATGGCCGGCGAGACGTCGGCCAGCGGCACCAGGCGGGCGCGGGCGTAGGTGCCACCAATGGACACGAAGCCTTCGCGGCCGATGTTCTTCTGGCCGAAGACGGTGAGATCGTTCTGCTCGACGCGGGTCAGTGGGGCCTTACCGGCACCGATCAGCCAGGAGGGCAGAGTGTCGCGGCCGGTCCCCGCGGTTACGCCAGCGCGTGCGCCGTTGCGGTTGAAGCCCAGCGTGGCGGACACGCGGCGCGAGGCGGCCGCGCTGTCTTCTTCGTCATCGCCGATACCTGCGAGCAGGCAATGGCTGGCAAGGCCGCTGATATTGGTGCCGCGGCTGCTGTTGCACAGCAGGCCGAGCGAATCGCCGGAGGTCAGGCCGAACGCAGCATCGAGCGAATTACGCCCGAAATGCCAGCGTGCGCCGGCCTTCTGCTCGCCGGTCGGTTCCAGGTAGAGGAAGGCTTCGACCTTGCCGCTGCCTTTGTTCCATACCGGCAAGATGGTGCTTTCACGGATCTGGGCTGCCGACTGCGCGTGCACGCCGCTGGCTGCCGCAAGGGCAACCAAGAGAGCGAGCGGAAGGCGCAGAAGATGTCGCATACCAGAGTTCAGACCCAGAGGCAGGTGTTAAGTTCCCGATAGCGGGCAGTGAGGATGCTAGGGTGTTTATGAATATTTAACAAGTCCTCGCTCTCCCCAGAACGTCGCTTGCCAGATGCTCTCTACTGCAACCGTTCCGGCGCATCCTGCGATGGCTGCGCCTCGCTGAAAAGTACGTCCAGCTCGGTCAACGGGAAGTGATACTCACGCCCGCAGAACTCGCACCGCACCTCGACTTCCCCAGTCGGCTCCGCCGCCGCGCGCGCTTCGTCTTCGCCCAGCGACTGCAGCATTGCGGCGACGCGCTCGCGTGAGCAGGAACAGCCGAAGCTTAGCGCCTTGTTGCCCACCAGTTCGGGCGCTTCTTCATGGAATAGACGATGCAGCAGGTCTTCGCCGGCGACCGAAAGCAGTTCCGGGGCGCCCAGGGTGTCGAACAGGGCGCCGACGCGGGTCCAGCCGTCGGTGTCGCCTTCGTCGCCGGGCAGCTTTTGCAGCAACAGGCCCGCAGCCTGGTCAGGCCCGGCGGCCAGCAGCAGGCGGGTGGGCAGCTGCTCGGACTGCAGGAAGTAGGTTTCGAACGCTTCGGCCAGATCCGGCGCCTGCATGCCCACCAGGCTCTGGTAGCGCTGCGGTTCGCGCGGGTCCAGGCCGGGGTTCTCGATGGTGATGGCCAGCAGGGCGTCGTCGCCGAGCTCGCGCAGATCGGTGGGCGCATCGGCACCGTCGGCGATCTGGACGATGCCGCGCAAGGTGCCGGCAGCGGTGCATTCGGCAAACAGCGTGCGTAGGCGGTCATTGCCGCGCAACTGCACCGACAGCCTGCCGTCTACCTTGGTGTGGCCGGTGAACAGCGCGGACGCGACTGCGGCTTCGCCAAGCAACTGGCGTGCAAATGGCGGGTAGTGGGCAGCGCCCTGGATGTCGCGCCAGGCCTGGGTCAGACGCACATGCACGCCACGCACGCCGGCGGCAGGCAACAGGAAACGGGAAAGCTGATCGTGATCGGTCATGGGAGCGTCGGACGTAAGGGACGCCAGTGCCGGATAATGCGGCAGGCATCGGGATGAAGGTCGTAGCGAACAATGGGGACGGACGGATTGGATGACAAGCAGGCCAGGCCACCGCGTCGGGCGCGGCGCTCGCTGCGCTGGGTGCTGGCGGCACCGTTGCTGTTCGCCGCAGCGAGCGTGCTGCAGGTGTTGGCGCTGCGCATCATCGACCCGCCCATCAGCACGGTGATGGTGGGCCGCTACCTGGAGGCCTGGGGCGAGGGCGAGGCGGGGTTCTCGCTGCACCATCAGTGGCGCGACCTCGACGAGATCGCGCCCAGCCTGCCGATTTCGGTGGTGGCCGCCGAAGACCAGCAGTTTCCGTCTCACCATGGGTTCGATCTACAGGCGATCGAGAAGGCACGCGATTACAACGCGCGCGGTGGCCGCGTGCGCGGCGCCAGCACCATCAGTCAGCAGGTCGCCAAGAACGTGTTCCTGTGGCAAGGCCGCAGTTGGGTGCGCAAGGGGCTGGAGGCCTGGTACACGCTGCTGATCGAGCTGTTCTGGCCCAAGCAGCGCATCCTGGAGATGTACGTGAACGTGGCCGAATTCGGCGACGGAATTTATGGCGCGCAAGCAGCTGCGCGGCAATTCTGGGGCAAGGATGCGTCGCGGCTGACGCCGACCGAATCGGCGCGTCTTGCAGCGGTACTGCCATCGCCGCGCCGCTATGACGCGCGCCGCCCCGGCGCCTATGTGCAGCGCCGCACTGCGTGGATCCAGCGCCAGGCCCGCCAGTTGGGTGGCCCCGGCTATCTGCAGGCGCCATGAGCGCGACCGCGATGCTGCCGGCCGATCAGAACGCTCCGCTCACTGCGGAACGCCTGACCGTGGTGATTGCCGCCTTCAACGAGGCGACCAGCATCCCGTTGCTGCACCCGCGCCTGCAGGGTGTCCTGGCTGGCCTGAGCGGCGTGCAGACGCACGTGCTGTATGTCGACGATGGCAGCACCGACGACACCTGGCAGGTGCTGCAGGCGCTCACCGATGCCGATGCGCAGGTCAGTGCAGTGCGGTTGTCGCGTAATTTCGGCAAGGAAGTGGCGATCTCGGCCGGTCTGGACCATGTGCTGCCGGGCGCGGTGGTGCTGCTGGACGCCGATGGCCAGGATCCGCCGGAGCTCATTCCCGAGTTCGTCGCGTTGTGGCGCGCCGGGTACGACAACATCTTTGGCACGCGGGTGTTTCGCGAAGGCGAGAGCTGGTTGAAGCGTGCGGCCGCGCATGCGTTCTACCGGGTGATCCGGCAATTGTCGCGAACGCCGATTCCTGCCGACACCGGTGATTTCCGGCTGCTCTCGCCTCGGGTGGTGCAGGCGCTGCAGCAATTGCGCGAACGCCATCGTTTCATGAAAGGCCTGTTTGGCTGGGTGGGATTTCGCCAGGTGGCGCTCCCGTACCGGCGCGCACCGCGCCTGTCGGGGCGCAGCAAGTTCACGGTGTGGCGGCTGTGGAATTTCGCGCTGGACGGCATCACCAGCTTCTCCACCGTGCCGCTGCGCGCGGCCACCTACCTGGGCATGCTGACGGCACTGGTGGCGTTCGGGTTCGGTGGATGGGTGATCGTCAAGGCGGCGCTGATGGGCGACCCGGTGCCCGGCTGGCCGACCATGATGTCGATCATCCTGTTCCTGGGCGGCATCCAGCTGATTGCGCTGGGCATGATCGGCGAGTACCTGGGGCGCCTGTACGACGAGGCCAAGCAACGGCCGCTGTATCTGATCGACACGTATCGCGGCGCGGCGGGAGTATTCTCGGGCGACCAGTCCAATCGCGGAGCAGGCCATGCAAACGGTACGGCAGCTGTTGGGGATGAAGCAGGTTGAGGTGTTTTCCGTCGCGGCCGACGCCGCGGTGATCGAGGCCATCCGTTTGATGGCCGACAAGAGCATCGGTGCGGTGTTGGTGATGGAGGGCGAGCGCCTGGTCGGCATCGTGTCCGAGCGGGATTACGCGCGCAAGGTGGTGTTGCGGGACCGTTCCTCGTCCAGCACCAGTGTGGCCGAGATCATGAGCCACGCGGTGGTGACGGTGTCGCCCGCAGACTCGGTCGAGCACTGCATGCAGCTGATGACCGATGGCCGTTTCCGGCATCTACCGGTGGTGGATAACGGCCGCGTGCAGGGCGTGATTTCCATCGGCGATCTGGTCAAGGCGGTGATCGAAGCGCAGCAACACGATATCGACCAGTTGCAGCGCTACATCGCCAGCTGAGGCGAGGCGTTACTGCGCGTACTTGCCGCCGCAATCGCTGTCCTTGCCGGGCCCGGGTTCGAAGGTCGCCAGCAGGGCAGCGGGCGGGGCGATGCTGCCCAGTGCAACCGCGATGGCGCCACGCACGCCCAGCGCCTTGAAATCCGGGCGGAACGACGGGTCCTTGAAGGTCCCGCCGATCCGCAGCGGCGAGCGCAGACTGAGGATGCTGCGATCTTTCGGGCGCGGGCGCAGCAGCAGATCCAGCTGCTCGTCCTTCAAACTGATACTTCCTTCGCCGATGATGATGGTGTCGGTGCTGTCGAAGGCCAGCGCGCGCGATTGCATCACGCCATCGCGCACACCGAAGTCGCCGAAGATGCAGCGCACCGGAATCTGCCGGTCGCGGGTGACAAGGTATTTCAGCGATTCGGCAATATCCAGGCCGGCCAGTTCCATGATCAGGTTGCCCACGTGACCGCGGCCCATGCCCACACCGATCGAGCCGTCGGCGGTACCGAGCATGGCGGCGATCGAGTTGCCACGTCCTTTCAGATCCAGATCGCCACCGATTGCGCCAGACGCCTGCTTGGCCAGGGTGGCATCGGGAAACAGCTTGTCCAGGCGGATACCGCGAATCGCGGCCTGCAGCTGGGTGGAAATCACCGGGTTGCGTGCGTCCATGCGGATGGTGGAGCGGATATCGCCGCCCGCCACGCCGAAATTGAGTGGATCCAGCTGCAGCAATCCATCCTTCAAGCGCAGCGATGCATCCATGTCGTCCAGCGGCCATGACGGTGTATTGATGCGCTGCGCGCGCCAGCGCACCTGCGCATCCATCGCCCGCAATTTGGACAGGTCATAGGGCGTGTCGGGCAGTACGCGGGTGTCGGCGGCCAATTGCGCTGCCCGCTTCTTTTGCTCGGCGTTAGCCGATTCGTTGGCGCCGGTCTTGGGCGGTGCACCGACAAACCCGGCGAGGTCGTCGAAATCCAGGCGTTTGGAGGCCAGATCGGCGCGCAGGAAGGGGCGCTTGTTGCGCAGATCCACTTCGGCGGTGCCTGAGAGATCGCTATCGCCGGCCTTGCCGGTGAAATCTTCGTAGCGCCAGATATCGCCGTTGCGGCGCAGGTGGCCATCCAGCGTGTACGGCGGGGTGGAGGGAATCGCCACGCCGGTTAGCGGATACAGGTCCTCCATGTCCTGGCCGCTCAATGCCATCTGCAGGTCGAACACCTGGAACTGAAACGGATTGGTCAGCGTGCCGCGCACGTGGGTGCGGGTGGCCCCGGCACTGCCGCGCAGGTCGATCCGGAACGGGTGCTCGGTCTGGCTCAGCTCCAGCGGCGAGGCGGTATTGCCTTTGAGCGTGAAGGGATACGCCTTCCAGCGACCCTTGCCGTCGATGCCGATCGGCGCGGCGCGCTGATCGCTGCGCGGTGGTGCCAGGCTGTTGATGGCGACGTCCACGTCAGACTTGTTGGCCGCATCGATGTACTGCAGCCGGCCGTCCTGCACCAGCAACCGGCCCAATCGCGGCAGGGTGCCATCGCCACCGCTGGTCTCGAACACCCAGTTGCCGGGGTGGGTATCGTCGCCGGCTTCCAGTACCACCTTGGTGTGCTCCAGCCGGATCTCCGGCAGGCGCACCTTGCCGCGCAGCAATGGCCAGAATTCGACATCGATTTCGGCTGAGCGCATCTGCGCCATGGGGCCGCGTTTGGACCATGCAGCATTGCCCAGGCTCAGCTGCTCACCGCGCACGGTGACGATGCGGCCCAGATCCACATCCAGATGGCCCAGGTGGAATTCGCGCCCCGTCTTGGCGCTGACTGCGCGCTCCACCGGGCCGCGCAACCAGTTCCAGTCGAACACCAGCACCAGGATCACGATCAGTGCCAGCACGATGCCGGTGCCGATCAACCAGCGGCGTCGGCGTGGTTGGCGGGAAGGGCGGGCGGCGATGGAAGCTGTCGGGGTAGTCACCCGACCCATGGTTGGCGAAGCCTCGTGCACGGCGCGCGAACGCGCCATCGGTCACACGATTTGCGCGGTCACCGCCACAAAGTGGCAAGCGCTGCCGGCGAGCACGAACAGATGCCAGATGGCGTGGAAATAGCGCTGCGTGTCGCGTTGGTAGAAGTAGGTGCCCAACGTATAGAAGAGCCCGCCGGCGAGCAGCCAGCATAGAGACCAGGTGTCGACCGCCGCCAGCAGCGGCTTGATCGCCACGATGATCAGCCAGCCCATTGCCAGGTAAAGGATGGTCGACAACAGCCGGAAGCGGCCGGTGAAAAACAGCTTGAAGATCACGCCCGCTGCGGCAATGGTCCAGATCGCAGCGAACAGGCTCCAGCCCCATGGCCCACGCAGGTTGATCAGCATAAACGGCGTGTAGGTGCCTGCAATGAGCAGATAGATCGCGCAGTGATCGAGCACCTGCAGGCGGGCCTTGGCACCCACGTGCGGGATGGCATGGAACAGCGTGGATGCGACATACAGCAGGATCAGCGTGGCACTGAAAACGATGGTGGTGGCCAGCTGCCAGCCATCGCCGTAGATCGCGGCCAGGGTGATCAGGACCGAGCCACCGGCCAGTGCGGCGATCGCGCCCAGGCCGTGGGTCACCGCACTGGCGATTTCATCGCGCAGGTCGGTGGAGGGGGGGGCATCTGCATTCATGCCCAAAAGGTACCGTAACCGCGCGCAAATCGCATCGCCAGCGGTGGCGCTGGCTTGTGGCGATTCAAGTGGCGGTCAATCGACCGCCGTGGCGTAGGCGTGTTCGCGCGTTGCGGAAAAGCGCACGTCCGGCGCGCGTTCCTGGGCCAGTTGCAGGTTGACCCGGGTGGGTGCGAGATACACCAGTTGCCCGGCCGCATCGATGCCCAGATTGCCGGCGTTCTTCTCGCGGAATTCTTCCAACTTCTTGGGGTTGTCGCAGTGCACCCAGCGTGCGGTGGTGACGCTCACCGGTTCGAAGATCGCATCCACGCCGTACTCGTCCTTGAGCCGGTAGGCCACCACGTCGAACTGCAGCACACCGACCGCGCCGAGGATCAAGTCGTTGCTCATCAGCGGGCGGAAGAACTGCGTGGCGCCTTCTTCGGACAATTGTGCCAGGCCCTTCTGCAACTGCTTGAGCTTGAGCGGGTCGCGCAGGCGTGCGCGGCGGAACAATTCCGGCGCGAAGTTGGGAATGCCGGTGAACGACAGCGATTCGCCTTCGGTGAAGGTATCGCCGATGGAGATGGTGCCGTGGTTGTGGATGCCGATCACATCGCCCGGCCACGCTTCGGCGGCGATCTCGCGATCGGAGGCCATGAAGGTCAGCGCGTTGGCCAGCTTCACGTCCTTGCCGCTGCGCACGTGCAATGCCTTCATGCCGGCGGTGAACTTGCCCGAGCACACGCGCATGAACGCCACGCGGTCGCGGTGCTGCGGGTCCATGTTGGCCTGGATCTTGAACACGAAGCCGCTCAACTTGGGCTCGACCGCTTCGACCCGGCGGCCGGTGGTATCGCGTGCCTGCGGCGGCGGTGCGTGCTCGACGAAGAAATCCAGCAACGGCTGCACGCCGAAGTTGTTGACGCCCGAGCCGAAGAACACCGGCGTCTGCTGCCCGGCGCGGTAGGCATCCAGGTCGAACGGATTGCTGGCGCCTTGCACCAGTTCCAGCTCCTCGCGCAGTTCGTCCAGCATCTGCGTGCCAATCTTTTCGGCAAGACCCGGTGCATCGAGCGAGGGAAAAATGGTGGAGTCCTGACGGGTGAAGTTGCGGCCCTGCTCGTACAGGTGCACCTCGCCGGTGATCAGATGCACCACACCCTTCAGGCGCTGGCCCATGCCGATCGGCCAGGTGACCGGGGCGCACTGGATGCCCAGCACCGTTTCCACTTCGTCCAGCAGGTCGATCGGGTTCTTGCCTTCGCGATCGAGCTTGTTGATGAAGGTCATGATGGGGGTGTCGCGCAGGCGGCAGACTTCCATCAACTTGATGGTGCGTTCTTCCACGCCCTTGGCCACGTCGATCACCATCAGCGCCGAGTCCACCGCGGTCAGCACGCGATAGGTGTCCTCGCCGAAGTCGGCGTGGCCGGGGGTGTCGAGCAGGTTGACGATCTTGTCCTCGTACGGGAACTGCATCACCGAGGAGGTCACCGAGATGCCGCGCTCTTTTTCCAGCGCCATCCAGTCCGAGGTGGCGTGGCGGGCAGCCTTGCGTCCCTTCACCGAGCCGGCCATCTGGATCGCGCCGCCGAACAGCAGCAGCTTTTCGGTCAGCGTGGTCTTGCCGGCGTCTGGATGGGAAATAATGGCGAAGGTGCGGCGGCGCGCGGCTTCGTTGGAGACTTCGGACATGAGGGGGCGCGCCCGGTCGGACGCCTGTGGAAACTGAGGAAGCCGGTGATTATAGCGGCTTCGGTGCGCCGGCCAGCGGTAGCCCAGGGCGCCTGGCTGGCGCTGGCGGCACGCGTCAGGGCGCGGGCGAGGGGAAGTGCAGCTCGCCTTGTGGGCCGCTCATCCGGAATGGCAGCGAGATCAGCCGCAGGCCGACATTGCGTTGCACCGCGAAATGCAGGTGCGGCGCGGTGCTGAAGCCGGTGCTGCCGGCGCTGCCGAGCCGCTCGCCGCTGCGCACGCGCTGGCCGGGGTGCACCAGCACGCCCGCCGGAGCCAGATGGGCGTAGATGGCCATGCTGCCGTCGGCGTGCAGCAGGCGCACCAGGTTGCCGCCGCCGGCGTCCGGCCCATGCGGGCCGGCCTCCTCGGCGCCTTGCTGGATTTCCATGACCACGCCGTCGCGGGCAGCCAGCACCGGGGTATTGGCGGGTAGGGCGAAGTCGATGGCATACCAGTTGGGATCGTCGCTGTGGCTGTACTGGCCGCCATAGCCCTGGTCCACCTGGATCGGCACGTCGCGGAACGGCAGCTGGTAGCGCGCTTCCTGCAGTTGCGCCTGCGGGTCGCCGGGCACCACCTCCAGCCGCAGGCCGAGCCCGTCCAGTGTCCTGCGCTGGCTGACCGGATACACGCGGGCCAGCAGGCGCCGTTCGCGCGCGCCCAGCGACTGCACCAACGGAAGCTGCGGCACGGCGCGGTAGTCGGCGCTGGGCGGTGCGCTCAGGCGCACTTCGGCCGGTCCGTCCAGCGGATTGACGGCCCAGGCCAGATACACCGGTGCCTGCCATTCGAGCTGCAGGGCCGGGCCCGGCGCGGCGGCGGTTTCGGCGCGTTGCGACGCACTTGCAGGTGGCGTTGCGCCCACTGCCGCTGCGCCGGGCCAATGCCAGCGCTGCTGCGCGGCGACCGGTGCCGCGGGGATGCACAACAGCAGGATGACGGCGGAAACGGCGGCACGAAGCATGGGCGAGCGACTGCAGTCGAGGTCGGGCGAGAGGGGCGCAAGTATGCGGTCCATCACGGCCAGGTGGTATCGGATGAAAATATATCTTTCCATCCGCATGAAGAGATTGACATCGCAAAAAGGCGGTGGCATCGTAGCCTCACCATCGAGACCGGCGGAGGGACAGGCCCTTTGATGCCGGGGCAGCCAGCGGAGCGCGCAAGCGCCCGCGTTTGGTGCCAAATCCTGCGGGGACCTCCGCGTCCGCCGAAAGATGGTTCGAATCGTGCCCTCTGCACGTCGAACGCGAGCTCCCGCGAAGCTCGATGGCCGATCCACCCCGGATATCGCCATGAGCCTCGTGACCACAGCATCGCCACTCACCACCGCTGACACCTACACGCCCGCCGCTGATAGCGACGCCCCGCCTGCCGTGCGCGGCGAGCTCGTCATCAATCTACCGATGCGCCACGCCGGCCAACGCGAGCTGCGCCTGCGCTACGAACTGGTTGGCGCGGAGCAGGCGCCGGTGGTGTTCGTGGCGGGCGGCATTTCAGCCCATCGCCATCTCGCTGCCAGCGCGGTATTTCCCGAGAAAGGTTGGGTAGAGGGGCTGGTCGGTGCCGGCCGCGCGCTGGATCCCGCGTCGCGCCGACTGTTGGCCTTCGATTTCCTCGGGGCCGACGGCAGCCTGGATGCGCCGATCGACACCGCCGACCAAGCCGATGCAATCGCCGCACTGCTGGATGCGCTGGGCATCGCGCGCCTGCACGGTTTTGTCGGTTATTCCTACGGCGCGCTGGTCGGCCTGCAATTCGCCAGCCGACATGCGGCGCGTCTGCACACGCTGGTTGCGGTGAGTGGTGCGCATCGCGCCCATCCGTATGCCGCCGCATGGCGTGCCCTGCAGCGGCGCGCGGTGGCGCTTGGCCAGTTGCAATGCGCCGAGCACCACGGGCTCGCCCTGGCACGCCAGTTCGCGATGCTGAGCTACCGCACCCCGGAAGAATTCAGCGAGCGCTTCGATGCGCCGCCGGAATTGATCAATGGCCGCGTGCGCGTGGCCGCCGAAGACTATCTGGATGCCGCTGGCGCCCAATACGTGGCGCGCACGCCGGTGAACGCCTATCTGCGCCTGTCCGAGTCCATCGACCTGCACCGCATCGACCCGGCCGCGGTCGCCGTGCCCACGGTGGTGGTTGCGGTGGAAGGCGACCGCCTGGTGCCGCTGGCCGATCTGGTCAGCCTGGTCGAAGGGCTGGGCCCGCGCGGCAGTTTACGCGTGCTGCGCTCGCCCTTCGGCCACGACGCCTTCCTCAAAGAAATCGATCGCATCGACGCGATCCTCACCACTGCCCTTCGCACGACCGGAGAAACCGCATGAGCTTTCGTGACCCTGCCGACGCGCCCTGTAGCGCTGCCACCGCCGCCGTCCGTGCCGGAATCGACCGGGACACCGCCTACGGCGCGGTGACGCCGCCGATCGTGCTGTCGTCGAACTTCTCCTTCGACGGCTTCGGCAACAAGCGCCAATACGACTACACCCGCAGCGGCAACCCCACCCGCGACCTGCTCGGCGAAGCTTTGGCCGAACTGGAAGGCGGCGCCGGCGGCGTGATCACCTCTACCGGCATGGGCGCGATCAACCTGGTGCTCAATGCCTTGCTGCAGCCCGGCGACACCCTGGTGGTGCCGCACGATGCCTACGGCGGCAGCTGGCGGTTGTTCAACGCGCTGGCCAAGAAGGGCCATTTCGCCCTGATCACCGCCGACCTCACCGACCCGCGCTCGCTGGCCGATGCATTGGCGCAGTCGCCCAAGCTGGTGCTGATCGAAACCCCGTCCAACCCGTTGCTGCGCATCACTGATCTGCGCTTTGTCATCGAGGCCGCGCACAAGGTGGGCGCGCTGACCGTGGTGGACAACACCTTCCTGTCTCCGGCGCTGCAAAAGCCGCTGGAATTTGGCGCCGATCTGGTGCTGCATTCGACCACCAAGTACGTCAACGGCCACAGCGATGTGGTGGGTGGCGCAGTGATCGCGCGCGATGCGGAGCTGCACCAGCAGCTGGTGTGGTGGGCCAACGCGCTGGGCCTGACCGGTTCGCCGTTTGACGCGTTTTTGACCTTGCGCGGGCTGCGCACGCTCGATGCCCGCCTGCGGGTGCACCAGGAAAACGCCGATGCGATCGCGGTGCTGCTGGACGAACACGCGGCAGTGAACCAGGTGTATTTCCCCGGGCTGGCATCGCATCCTGGCCATGCGCTGGCGGCGCGCCAGCAGAAGGGCTTCGGCGCGATGATCAGCTTCGAGCTCAATGGCGGTGAGGCGGCGGTGCGTGCGTTCGTCGACGGGCTGCGTTATTTCACCCTGGCCGAATCGCTGGGCGGCGTGGAGAGCCTGATCGCGCATCCGGCCTCGATGACGCACGCGGCGATGACCGCCGAAGCGCGCGCTGCGGCCGGTATTTCCGATGGCTTGTTGCGGCTGTCGGTGGGCATTGAATCCGCTGAGGATCTGCTGATCGATCTGCGCGCCGGCCTGGCGCGTGCGGAAGCCGCGGTGAGCGCGGTCGCGCGCAAACAGGTCGACGCGTGAGCACCGTGCTGCCTGTCTCGCGCCGTGCGCCGGTGGCTGCCGTGACGCCCACACCGCGGCTCGCCCTGTTGGGCACCGGCACGGTCGGGCGTGCCTTCGTGACGCGCTATACCGCCTTGCAGCAGCGTCAGTTGCGCCTGCCGCGCTTTGACTGGCTGGCCAACTCGCGCATTGCGCACGATTGTGGTGCCGGCGCGGAGCAGGCGCTGCAGCTGGCCAACGCAGCGCCGCGTGGCCGTGCGGAGCTGCAGCCGTGGGCAGAAACCACTGCGCTGCGCGCCGGCGATGTGCTGGTGGATGCCACCGCCAGCGACGTGGTGGCGGATTGGCACGTGGAATGGCTGACCCGCGGCGTGCATGTGGTGACCGCCAACAAGCTGGGCCAGGGCACGGCACTGTCGCGTGCGCAGGACCTGTATGCCGCGCGTCACGCCAGCGGCGCGTATTACGGCGACAGTGCCACCGTGGGTGCTGGGCTGCCCTTGCTCAGCAGCGTGCGTGCACTGGTGGCCGGCGGCGACCAGATTCATTCGATCGAAGGGGTGTTGTCGGGGTCGTTGGCATGGCTGTTTCATCGCTACGATGGCAGTACGCCGTTCTCGGCGTGCGTCCGCGAAGCGATGGCGGCCGGGTACACCGAGCCCGATCCGCGCATCGATCTCTCCGGTGAGGACGTGCGCCGCAAGTTGCTGATCCTGGCGCGTGCGGCCGGGCAACCGCTGGAAGCCGAGCAGGTGCATGTCGAATCGCTGGTGCCTGCCGCGCTGGCGTCCGTGGCGCCGGAGGCGGTGGACGCGCACCTGGAAACGCTCGATGCGCTGGTGCAGACGCGTTGGCAGCAGGCCCGCGCCGCCGGCCGCTGCTTGCGGTTCGTCGGCCGCGTGGACGGGCATGGGGCAAGCGTGGGCTTACGCGAATTGGCCCTGGACCACCCGCTGGCGGGCGGCGCGGGCACCGATAACCGTGTCGCCATCAGCAGCGATCGCTACCGCGACCAGCCGCTGTTGATTCAAGGGCCGGGCGCCGGTGCCGAAGTGACCGCGGCGGCGTTGCTGGACGATGTGTTGCGGATCGTTGCTGGCTGAGGTTGCGGTGCTTCGCACCCGACGCCTTGTTGGTGCTGTCGCGTGCGAAGGATGCTGCGGTTCGGCCCATGCGGTGTCGCCGCTGCGCTAACGGCTCCTGCGGTGCGTGCAAGCTGGGGCAGCGCGTGGGTGACCGCAGGCAGCCCCCGTGGAATGCTTCCGACAGAGCTAGATTTGCGCGCGAAACCACGTGTTCCCAATCGGTGTTAGGGGCGTGGCGATCGCGCCTGGAGCTGGCTGGCGGCGCGCATGTCAGAACCTGCGCGCTGCAACTCGCTAGCGGGAAATCGCCTTCAACAATTCGGCATTGAAACGCACCGGATCCTGCACCTGTGGCGAATGTCCCAGGTCGGCGAATTCGACCAACGTGGCATTAGGAATGGCCTCGGCGGCGCGTTTGCCCAGCTTGGTGTAATCGCCCACGCGCGCCTTCACCTCTGGCGGTGCGGTGTCTTTGCCGATGGCAGTGCGATCCTTAAGCCCGATAAACAGTGTGGTTGGCACGGCGAGCCTGGGCAGCTCGTAAACCACCGGCTGATTGAACACCATGTCGTAGGTCAGCGCCTGATTCCACGCCACGGCCTGTTTGCCGTTGCCCAGTGACATACCGGCCTGCATGCGCGCCCAGCGCTCGAATTCCGGCTTCCATTGGCCAGCGTAGTACACGTCCATCTGGTACTTCTTGATGCGCTCGAAGCTGATCTTCAGTTCGTTGTCGTACCAAGCATCCACGCTGCGCCACGGAATGCCTTCGGCCTTCCAGTCTTCCAGCCCGATCGGGTCGACCAGCGCGAGGTGCTCGGTCGCTTGCGGGTACATCAGTGCATAGCGGATCGCGAGCATGCCGCCCATCGAGTGCCCAACCACCACGGCGCGCTGGAGACCGAGCTTCTGCAGCAGGGCATGCGTGTTGTCGGCGAGCTGTGCGAACGAGAACTGATACGCGGCCGGTTTGCTGGATTTGCAAAAGCCCACCTGGTCCGGCGCGATCACGCGGTAGCCGGCCTTGCTCAGTGCGGCGATGGTTTGCTCCCAGGTGGCGGCGCAGAAGTTCTTGCCGTGCAGCAGCACGGCGGTGCGCCCGTTGGCTTTGCCCGTCGGCGCAACATCCAGGTACGCCATCTCCAGCGCCTGCTGTTGCGACGTAAACGCGTAGGTTTTCACTGGATAGGGGTAATCAAAGCCTTCCAGGCGGGGGCCGTAACTGGCCTCCTGGGCCATCAGCGGGCCACAGGCCAGCGCCAAGGCGAGAGAGCAGGCAAGGTGTCGCATCGCGATCTCCAGGTGAGCAATGCCGCAAGGCTACACAGCGCGCTGTGGTGAGCGCGTACAGCACGTGGCGGCCGCTACTGAGCGCCACTCAACGCTTGCGCTGTACAAAGGCGTCGCGCCTGTACTTGGATCGAACTGTCGAGCAACGGTTTGGTTGGCAGCTAGCGTCGCGCTGACGATCGCGCTTTGACGCGCGCTTGTCAGAACAGGCGAGTGGAGAAATAAAAGAAGCATCGCAGACGTGTGCGAGGGCAATAGGGTGCCACGCGCACCACGCGGGCGATTGCGATCAACGTATCCACGGCGCGCCGCGGTGCCGTACGGCCGCTGCTTGGAACAAGCGCAGCGTCCGCGCGCATTACGGTCACGTTGTCCAACCGGCCCACCGCTGCGTCCAGCAAAGGATGGCCGGTCTTGTGTCACGCACGCACCAAGAGCAGCTATCAAAGCGACTGCGCAGCCGCCAGGCGGGCGCGGCCGGTGCTCGGAATCGGCATGTACCCACCTACATTCCGGTTCCTCCGCGCCGTCCGCACCCACCTGACGACTGCTCGCTACGTTTTGTTAGCCGCTCTAAGCCACGCACCGACTCAGCATTCGATGACATTCACCGCCAGCCCGCCACGGCTGGTTTCCTTGTACTTGTCCTGCATGTCACGGCCGGTGTCGCGCATGGTCTTGATGACCTTGTCCAGTGACACCTTGTGCTTGCCGTCGCCACGCATGGCCATGCGGCTGGCGTTGATGGCTTTCACTGCCCCCATCGCGTTGCGTTCGATGCAGGGGATCTGCACCAGCCCGCCGATCGGGTCGCAGGTCAGGCCGAGGTTGTGCTCCATGCCGATTTCCGCTGCATTCTCGATCTGCCCGGGGTTGCCGCCGAGCGCGGCGACCAGGCCGCCGGCGGCCATCGAGCAGGCCACACCCACTTCGCCCTGGCAGCCCACTTCGGCACCGGAAATCGAGGCGTTTTCCTTGTACAGGATGCCGATTGCCGCTGCGGTGAGCAGGAAGTCGAAAATGCGTTGTTCCGAAGCGCCCGGGCAAAAACGATCGAAGTAATGCAGCACCGAGGGAATGATGCCGGCTGCACCGTTGGTGGGCGCGGTGACCACGCGGCCGCCTGCGGCATTTTCTTCGTTGACGGCGAGTGCGTAGAGGTTGACCCAATCCAGCGTGGTCAACGGGTCGCGCATCGCCGCTTCGGGCTTGGAGGAGAGCTCGCGGTACAGCGCGGGCGCACGGCGCGAGACGTTCAGGCCGCCGGGCAGGGTGCCTTCTTCGCGAATGCCACGTGCCACGCACGACTGCATGGCGTTCCACAGCTCCCGCAGGCCGGCGCGGATCTCGTCTTCGCTACGCCAGCTCTTTTCGTTCTCGAACATCAGTTGCGCAATGCTCAGGCCGCTGCGCGCGCACTGCGCCAGCAGCTCGTCGCCGCTGAGGAACGGGTAGGGCAACGGAGTCTCGTCGGCCACGATGCGGTCGTCGGCGGCGTCGTCCTGGTTGACCACGAAACCGCCGCCCACCGAATAGTAATCGCGCGTGGCAATCACCGCTTCGGTTGCATCGTAGGCGGTGAAGCGCATGCCGTTGGTGTGGTACGGCAGCTTCTGCCGCTTGTTCATCGGCAGGTCGCGCTTTTCGTCGAAGCTGATTTCATGCTGGCCCATCAGGTTGATGCGCTTGCTGCTGCGGATGCGCTCGAGCGTGGCGGGGATGACATCCGGGTCGATCAGGTTCGGGCGATGCCCTTCCAGCCCGAGCAGCACCGCCTTGTCGGTGCCATGGCCGCGCCCGGTCAATGCCAGCGAGCCGAAAACTTCGGCGCGCAGACGTGTCACCTCCTGCAAGCGGCCGGTATCGAGCAACCAGCGGTGGACGAAGCGCTCGGCGGCGCGCATCGGCCCCACGGTATGCGAGGAACTCGGACCGATACCGATCTTGAACAGGTCGAACGTACTGACAGCCATGCGTGCCGGGGAGGTGAGCAAGAAGCCCGCTATTCTAAGCGCTTGGCGATCGCAGCACGGCTGCAGCGCAGCATGAGACCCCCCGCATGGCCCTGACCCTTTACCAGCGCGACGACTGCCACCTCTGCGACCAGGCCGTGGAAGCGCTGGCCCAGGCGCGCGCAGGCGCGTTCTTCAGCGTGTTCATCGACGACGATGCGGCGCTAGAGTCCGCTTATGGTCTGCGTGTGCCGGTGTTGCGCGACCCGATGGGGCGTGAGCTGGACTGGCCATTCGATGCGCCACGTCTGCGCGCCTGGCTGGACGCTGCACCCCATGCATGAGACATAAAAAAACGGCGGACCCGACGAGGTAGTCCGCCGTTCAGTGGCCGCGTCCTGGTGCGGCCGGTGGCGCGTCACTTCGCCTTGAACACCACCTTGGTGCTGATTGCCGTTTCGTTGGGAATGGTCTTGGTATCGGTCCAGTCGCCGCCGCCCACGCCGAAGTCCAGGCGCTTGACGGTGGCCTTGCCGGCCAGCACCGGCTGCGCGCCGGGCGTCCAGGTGAAGGTCAGCGTGACCGGCTTGCTGACACCGCGCAGCTCCAGGGTGCCGTCGGCGGCGTACTGGTTACCGCCCAGCGCGCGGAATTTCTCGGCGTGGTAGCGCGCGGTGGCGAACTTGGCCACGTTGAAGAAGTCCGGCCCCTGCAGGGTGGAATCGCGGTCGCCGTTGCCGCTCTTGGCACCGGCCAGCGGGATGCGCACATCGAGCTTGGCGCCGGCCAGGTTGGCGGGATCGAAGCTCAGCGTGGTGTCGAAGCCCGGGAAGGTGCCGGTGAACACTTCGCCGTCGTACTTACTGGCGAACACCAGCGAGGAGCCGGGCGCCTGGACATAGTCGGCGGCCAGCACCGGGGCGGCGGCGAAGGTGGCGACCAGCGCGGACGCTACCAGCAGGGGGGAGGCAAACAGCCTGGAAGACATGCGACATCCTTTACGGTTTGGGGGAGAGCCAGCCACGCGGCAGCATGCGCGTCAGCGTGGCATCGCGTTGGAAGAGATGGTGGTAGAGCGCGGCGCCGGCGTGCGCCAGGACCACGGCAATCAACAGCCAGAAGCCCCATTCGTGCACGGTGTGGGACACCGCGCGCAGCTGCTCGTCCGGTGCGCTGAGCTTGGGCACGTTGAACAGGCCGAACCAGCGGAACGGGCGCAGCCCGCTGGTGGAGTCGTACAGCCACCCGGACAGCGGCATCGCAAAGATCATCGCGTACAGCAGCCAGTGGGTGAACCCGGCGATGCGTTCCTGCCAGCTTGGCGTGCCCGGCACCGGTGGCGGGGCGCCGGCATACAGCCGCCAGCCCAGGCGGGCGATGACCAGGGCCAGCACGGTCAGGCCCACGGATTTGTGCGCGGTGTAGACCCAGAAATACTTGGGCGTCTTGGGCAGCTCGCCCATGGTCAGGCCCACGATGCCCAGCACCAGGATCAGCAGCGCGATCAACCAGTGCAGGGTCTGGCTGACGCCGCCCCAGCGCTCGACATTCTTCAGGCTCATCGGCCGCTCTCCGTATCGGTGGTCGCTGGTGCGGGTTGCTCCGGCGCGGCGGGCTCGGTGGTCTTGCCGGCATCGTCGTCGCTGTCGGCGCGCCCTTCGCGGACGGCCTCGGCTTCGATGCGCAGCTCGACGGTGTCGCCGATCATCGACTTCCAGGCATCCACGCCGAACGCGGCGCGGCTGAGCGTGGCCGTGGCCGAGAAGCCGGCGGTGCGGCGGAATGGCGGTAACGGATGCCGCTTGAGCGCGTTGAGGGTGACGTCCAGCGTGACCGGCCGGGTGACCCCGTGCAGGGTGAGGTTGCCGGTGACCTTGGCGTGGGTCGCATCGCTGGCCTCGACCTTGGTGGAGACGAAATGCGCGTCAGGAAAGCGCTCGGCGTCGAGTAGGTTGCGTGCCAGGGTGGCCTCGTTCCATTTCGCATCGCCCAGGTCCGCGCGGCGCAGCGGCACGGTGACCTCGAGCGTTGCCGCCGCCCAGTCGTCCGGATCGAACACCAGGGTGCCGCTGCTGCCGGACACGGTGCCCAACGCCTTGGAAAACCCGGCATGTTCCACCGCGAACAGCACCCGGGTGTGGACCGGATCCAGCGCGTAGCGCACCGGCGCGGCGGTGGCGGCGAGGCTGGTCAGGACCAGGGCAGGGAAGGCCAGCAGGCGGGCGAGAGGCGTCATGGGCGGATTCTAGACACATCCCGGCAGCGCGCGCTTGGCTTGCGTTCGCAACGATCCGTTGCGAGCATGCGGACTGGACGTGGAAAGGATGCCCACATGCGTTTGCTGTTGTTCGTCGTGCTTGCTGTCCTGGCAGGGGTTCCTGCGTTGGCAGAGGTGCCGGCCATTCCGAGGTTCCGCATCGTGGGCCCGGCCGATGGGCTGCCGTCGACCATGATCACCGCCATTGCGCAGGATCGCGCCGGTTATTTGTGGATGACTACCGGCGACGGGTTGATCCGCTACGACGGCGCCGGGTTCAAGGTGTGGCGCAACGACCCAGCCGACCCACGCTCGCTCAGAAGCAATCTGCTGCAGGCGATCTACATCGACGCGCAGGATCGCATCTGGCTGGCGCTGGGCGGAGCCGGTGTGGCGATGTTGAGCGCCGATCGCGCCACCTTGACCGCTTACCTGCCTGAGAAGGTGCCGGAGTTGTCGTTCGGTGACGTCTACGCGATTGCAGGGCGCGGCGACGAAATCTGGTTCGGCATGTCCACCGGCAACGTGCTGCGCCTGGATGCAAAGGGGACGTTCACCTCGCTCGATCTGGCCAAGATGGACGACCCGCTGGCGCCCAGCGCGGTGTACGCGCTGGCGCTGGATGATCGCGACCGGATGTGGATCGGCACGCTCGGCGGCCTGGCGTATCACGATGGTCTGGCCGCGCACCGCGTACACCCGGATGGCGACGACAGCGGCATCAATGCGCTGCAGTGGGTGGGGCAACGGTTGTGGGCCGCCACCGACACCGGATTGCGTTACATGGATCCCTCCGGCGTCTGGCACACACCGTCGTGGGCGCCGATGTTTGCGGCGGGCAACCGAGTGTGGACCGTTGCAGACGCAGGCGATGGCGAGTTCTGGCTAGGGACCGAGCAAGGTCTCTGGCATACACGGCCCGGGCAGCCACCGGTCCCCGTCAACAATGGTGATTCCCCGTTGGTGTCCAACCGGCACGTCACTACCATCTGGCGCAGCCGGCATGGCGGCATCTGGGTGCCGCTGCATGGGCGTGGTCTGGCCTATCTGCGTGAAGACTGGCGTCGTACTGCGGCCTTCAAACAGGTCAACGATCAGGGCAAGGGGCTGTCCTGCAGTCTTGCGCCGGCTGCGCGATCCGGCGGGCTATGGCAGTTCGATGGCAACGGACGTCTGCTGCGCTACGACACATCATCCGGCGCCCTGATTCAGACCGGCATCCAGGCTGCGGATCTGGGCACGATGCAGATCACCACCGCGCTGGAAGACAGCCGCGGCAAGCTCTGGTTGGCCAGCGGTGAATATGGATTGTCGCGCCTGGACCTGCGCACCGGCGCGCTGGAGCACTTTAGCGACGAAGGCCCGGCCGAAGCGGCACTGTGGATCGGTGAACCGGGCGACGGCACGGTGTGGGCCGCTTACGAGCAAGTCATCCAGCAGCGCGATCTGGCCACCGGACGCCTGTTGGAGACGATCGATCAACAGCATCCGCATGGGCTGACGGAAGTGGTGTCGCCGCAGATCCGCAAGGGGCCGGATGGGCGGATGTGGTTGAGCGCCTTCGGCGGCATGTATGCGTGGCAGGCCGCAACGCGGCGCTTCGTCTCGGTGCCAGGGCTGAAGACGGACGAGACGCTTCAGGCCTTCGTGGTCGAAGATGCAACGCACCTGTGGCTGTATCGCGCAGGCAGTCTTGAGCGTTGGTCCAGTGATGGCGCAGTCTGGAAACGGGAGCGCCGCATCCGTTCTGCCGAGGGTTTTCCGGCGATGGACGCCTACGGACTGGAGCGCGACGGCGTCGGCCGGCTCTGGATGTCCGGGCCTCGCGGCCTGTGGCGCATCGATCCGCGCACGCCGCAGGCACGCATCCGCAGTTTCGGCGTGCGCGACGGATTGACCAGTCTGGAGTTCAGCCACCGCTGTCTGATGATGGCCCGCAACGGTGTGCTCGTCGGCGGAACGGCCGATGGCTACACGGTGCTGATCGACACGCAGGCGCCGGACGTGCCCTCGTTCACCCCGGCAATGCGCCTGGAAACGGTCAGCGTGCAGCTTGCCGATCGGCGCCGCATGCTGCCGATCAGGGGTGGTTTTTCGCTCTCGCCAGATGATCGCCAATTGCGCATCAACATGCGGCTACTGTCGTTCGTGGACCCTATGGCCAACCGGTATCGCACCCGCCTCAGTGGCTTCGACACCGGCTGGGTGGATCACGATGCCAGCGGGATGCGCGAATTCTCGTCCTTGCCACCTGGCGACTACGTGCTGGAAATGCAGGGGATCGACCCGCTGGGTAACGCCTCCAAGGTGCAGACGCTTGAATTCATCGTCAATCCCCCCTGGTGGCGCAGCCGTTTCGGCATCGCCGTGATGGTCTTGGTCGGCATGATGTTGGGTGTCTTGCTCGCCGCCGCTTATCGCCGGCGCGTGCGTATGCGTGCGCAATGGCAACTGGCGCAGCACAAGCGTGAGCTCGCCGAACAGGCCTCGCAGGCCAAGACGCGTTTTCTGGCGACGCTTGGGCATGAAGTGCGCACCCCCATGACCGGTGTGCTGGGCATGAGCGAGTTGTTGTTGCAAACGCCGTTGGATGGGCGTCAGCAAGGCTATGCCAGTGCGATCCAGTCGGCGGGCAAGCACTTGCTGCGGCTGGTCAACGATGCGCTGGATCTGGCGCGTATCGAGGCGGGCAAACTGGCGTTGGACGATCGCGATTTCGATCTGCGTCAGTTGATCCGGCAGGTGGTCGACCTGGTGCGGCCCAGTGCCGAACAGAAGCAGCTTGCGTTCGAGTGCCACCTGGATGAGAGCCTGCCGCGCGCGCTGCATGGCGATGCGAACCGGGTCCAGCAGATCCTGCTCAACCTGTTGTTCAACGCGGTCAAGTTCACCGAGCGCGGGCAGGTGCGTCTGCGCGTGTTGCCCCTGCAGGCGGGCGGCGGCGGTATCCGCGTGGAGGTCAGCGACACCGGGCCGGGCATGAGTGAAGAGCAGCGTGGGCGGCTGTTCCAGCGCTTCGAACAGGCCGAAGGAGGGCGCACGACCACGCGGCATGGCGGCAGCGGGCTGGGCTTGGCGATCTGTCGCGAGTTGGCAGCGGCGATGGGCGGGTCGGTGGGCGTCAGTAGCGCGTTGGGCCAGGGCGCTTGTTTCGTGGTGGAGCTGCCGCTGCGCTGGGTGAGCACGCCGGCGCCTTCGACCACCGCGGTGGCACGTGCGGTTCCGCCGGTGCACCAGGCGCCGCTGCAGTTGTTGCTGGTCGAAGACGACGTGACCGTGGCGCAGGTGATCGTTGGCCTGCTGCAGGGGCGCGGGCATCACGTCACGCACGTGTTGCATGGCCTGGCGGCGCTGGCCGAGGTGAGCGCGCGCAGCTTCGACGCGGGCCTGTGCGACCTGGACCTGCCGGGGCTCGATGGCGCGGCGCTGGTGGCGCAGCTGCGCGCACGCGGCGTGTGCTTCCCGATCGTGGCGGTGACCGCGCGCGCCGATGCCGATGCCGAGCCCCAGGCGTTGGCCGCCGGATGCAATGGGTTCTTGCGCAAACCGCTCACCGGCGACCTGCTGGCACAGGCCTTGGCCCAGGTCCTGGCCGACGATGCGATGGACAAGGCGCCGCCGGAGACGCCGGTCTGAGTCCTGAACGCCAGCGTGCGGGTACAGTGCGACTGGCGGATGGCATTGGGGAATGCAGGGACGATGGGGATCACAGTGCAGATGCGGAAACATGCCAGCTGGGTGCTGGCGGCGGTGCTGCTGCTGATGGGCGCCAGTGCGCTGGCGGCAGAGCAGATCGAAACACCACGCATGCGCCGGTTCGGTCCGGGCGATGGCTTGCCCTCGCGCATGGTGCTGGCTTTGGCACAGGACCGGCAGGGGTATGTCTGGGCCGCGACCAGCGATGGGCTGGCGCGCTATGACGGCATCGGCTTGCAGGTGTGGCAGCACGACCCACTGAGCGCGCGCTCGATCCCCGGCAACGAAGTGGAAACGCTGTTGGTCGATGACCGCGACAGGGTTTGGCTGGGCATCAATGGCTCGCCGCTGGCCATGTTCGATGCCGAGCGCGAGGGCTTTGTCAGCTTTCCCGCCGTCAGCAACGCCTGCGCCGGTCAGGTATGGGCGCTGGCACAGGCGCAGGGCGCACTCTGGATCGGAACCAGCAACGGTGGCCTGTGCCGGCGCGAAGAAGATGGCCGGCTCACGGTGTTCCGTGCCACGCCCGATGCGCCGGACGGGCTGCCCAGCGACACCATCATGAGCATGCTGACCGACGCACGCGGCCGGTTGTGGATCGGCACCGGCAGCGGGCTGGTGATGCGCGATGGCGAGCGTTTCGTGCGCATTGCACCCGAGCGCCTGAGTGCCACGGTCTTCAAGCTCAGCAAGGATCCGGATGGCACGTTGTGGGTGGGCAGCAGCAAGGGCCAGTACCGGGTCACGCCCGCTGGCGTGCTGGAGCCTGCGCCGTGGAAGGGCGCGGAGAACGTGCGCGCCGGGACCGTGGTGCACGACGTCCACGGGGGCTACTGGGTCGCTGCCGCCGATGGGTTCTTTCGCGTGGCCCCCGGAGAGACCGCGTTGCGGGTCATGGACGGTGACCGTGGCAGCGGGTTTCTCACCGCAGAAAGTGGCGTGCTTGATCTGCTGCAGGATCGCCAGGGCGGGCTGTGGCTGGGGCTGATTTCACAGGGCCTGGCGTATCTGCCGCCGGACTGGCAACGCTTTTCCACCATCTTGCAGACCCAGGGCAAACCGCTGGAAAGCCTGTACCTGGTCAATGCCGCTGCCGATGGCGACAGCTTTCTGGTGACAACCGGCGACGGGGTGTATCGGCTTGGTGCGCAGGGTGACGTGGTGCCGGTGGTGCACAGCGCGGCGCTGGGCGGGGACACCGTGCAATCGGTCTTGCCCAACGCCGACGGTAGCCTGTGGATTGCGCTGCGGGATGACGTCACCCACTACGTCCCTGCGACTGGCAAAAAGCGCCGGCTTGGGCTGCAAGTTGACCAGGACAAGAGCCAGCGACCGGAGTTGATGGCGCGCGGGATCGATGGCGAGTTCTGGCTGTCGATTGTGGGAGGTGGCGTGCAACGGCGTGCCGCAGACGGGCGCCTGCTGGCGGAGTTCCGCTTCGGGACCGATCTCAGCGAACCCGGCGGCATGGTGCAGCAGCTCACCATCCGGCCAGACGGCTCGGCCTGGGTAGCGGCTGGCGATGACCCGTGGGTCTGGCAGGGCGAGCGCTTCCGCCGGGTGATCGACGATGCCGAGCACGAGGTCTATGCACTGGCATTCGTGTCGCCACGCGAGTTCTGGACCGGGCGCCCCGGGGCGCTGGAGCGATATGGCTGGGATGGCCACAAGGCCACGCTGCTTGAGCGCGTGGGCCATGCGCAGGGGATGCCGGCCACCGAGATCCGTGGCCTGGCGCTAGGGGGCACTGACACGGTGTGGGCCACCACCTCGCGTGGCTTGTTCGCCTACCGACGCGGCCAACCGCAGGTGCGCATGTTCGGTCAACGCGACGGCCTGCCGGACAGCGAATTTTCGATGCGTCCGCCAGTGACCGGCCCCAGCGGGCAGGTGTTGGCGCTGACCACCAGCGGCATCGTGTTGTTCGATCCCACGCGGCCGTTCGCCCCGGTGCCGCAGGCGCAGTTGGTGATCCAGTCGGTACAGGTACGCCGCAACGATGCCGAACGCCCGCAGCAGGTGCCACACAAGCGGCCGATCGTGCTGCAGGCCCGTGACCGCGACCTGCGCATCAGCGCACGGCTGCTGTCGTTCGTGGATCCGGGACTTGCCCGTTATCGCTATCGCGTGGACGGCTACGACGAGCGTTGGGTGGAGCAGGGCGCAACCGGCGAGCGTGTCATCTCGCGGTTGCCGCCGGGCGACTACCAGGTGCAGGTACAGGCACGCGCAGGCACCGGCGACTGGGTCGCTGCGCCAGCGCTGACGCTGCAGGTGCAGCCACCGTGGTGGATGAGTCCGGCGGCGCAGATGGTCGCAGTGGCGGTGTGCCTGTTGTTGTTCGGCCTGGGTGTGTGGGCGTGGCGGCGGCGGGTGCGGCGTCAGCAGGAATGGGTGCTGGCGCGGCAGCGTCAGCAGCTTGCCGAGCAGGCATCGATTGCCAAGTCGAACTTCCTGGCAACGCTGGGGCATGAAGTGCGCACGCCCATGACCGGCGTGCTGGGCATGAGCGAGTTGCTGCTGGCCACGCCGCTGGACGCAAAACAGCGCGGCCATGTCGATGCGATCCGCAAGGCGGGTGCGCATCTGCTGCGGCTGGTCAACGACGCGCTCGATCTGGCGCGCATCGAGGCCGGCAAGCTGGAACTGGTGCAACAGCCGTTCGAACCGTCGCAGCTGACCCAGGAACTGGCCGATTTCATGCATCCCATCGTTGAGGCACGCGGCCTGCGCTTTCACTATCGAAATCAGCTGCCCGCCGCGCTGGTGGTGGTGGGCGATGCCACGCGCGTGCGCCAGATCCTGATCAACCTGCTGGGTAATGCGATCAAGTTCGCCGAGCGCGGCGAGGTGGGGCTCACCGTCAGCCAGCATGGCGACTGCCTGCGTTTCAAGGTGCGCGATTCCGGGCCGGGCATCGGGCCGGAGCAACAAAAACGCCTATTCCAGCGCTTCGAACAGGGCGAGGGCGCGCGCACCAATGCGCGCTATGGGGGCAGCGGATTGGGGCTGGCCATTTCGCAGGAACTCACCGTGGCGATGAAGGGCAAGATTCGCGTGCGCAGCCGGCTCGGGGTCGGCACCCAGTTCACCGTGGATCTGCCGTTGCCGATCGACCGCTCGCCCTTGCGTCCGGTCGCCGGCGAGGCGCGTATACCAGCCGGCGCACCGCTGCGCATCCTGCTGGTGGAAGACGACCCCACTGTTGCCGAGGTGATCAGCGGCCTGTTGGCCGGGCGCGGCCATCGGGTGGTGCATGCCGCACACGGTTTGGCGGCCTTGTCCGAAGCGGTCGACGGCGAGTTCGATGTGGCGCTGCTGGACCTGGATCTGCCCGGGCTGGATGGCTTTGCGCTGGCGGCGCAACTGCGTCGGCTCGGGCACGCATTCCCACTGCTGGCGGTGACCGCACGCGCCGATGGCGACGCACAAACCCAGGCACAGGCCGCCGGATTCGATGGGTTCCTGCGCAAGCCGGTCACTGCCGACATGCTGGTCGAGGCGATCGCCGCCGTGCAGGCTGTGGCACGCGAGCGTGACCGGGCAACGCCGCTGCTTGGGTGACTTGGCGACGTCGGTCAATGGCGATCTTCTACTGGCGAGCGGATGCGAAACCCGGCGCAGCGCTGTTCAACGCCGCGCCAAGCGGGCGTGCAGCGCTTCGATTCGCCCAGCAATGCATGGCGCCGATCGCGCCTGGCAGTAGTTGATCCTGAGTAGTGGTAGAGCTGCGACCCGCCCCGGCCTGATGTGATGCGCCCCGCGTCGGTAACTACATGCGCGCTGCTCGGCCGTGGGCTGCCACACGCTGCCGGCCTGATCCGGGCAAGCCGGTTGACGCTAACGCAACGCTATGCGTTTGCAACTACAGATGCCTCGCTGCTGGTGCTGCTCTGCAGATACTCCAAGCATGCAGCCGATGGCTCACCGAAGCAGTGCAGCGCGCAACCCGTCGCGGATTGCCAGCGTGAACGCTTGAGGTTGCTCGCGCTTGCCGGCGCAGCGCGTGGCAAGCACTATGCGGCGACTTGTCGTGAAACGTGTCCAGTGCGCCTTTTTCCGTCTGTTCTCCATTGGGTTGTCGCCTTGTTGCTGCTGGGCCTGTGCGTGACCGTGTCACCGGCACTGGCCACGCGTGCGCCGGTGATGCCGGTGCCCAATCAGGTCACGGTTGCAGACGGGTTGCCATCGGACGTCATTGGTGAACTGGCCGAAGACAAGCAGGGCTACCTATGGCTGGCCAGCGACGACGGGCTGGCCCGCTTCGATGGGCGTAATTACCGCATCTGGCGGATGGAAGAGGGGCTGACCGGTAACGCGATCTGGACCATCTGCGTCGATCAGGACAACCGGGTCTGGATGGGCTTTGAAAATGGCGGTGCCGGGTTTCTCGAAGCCAAGACACGCACTTTCAAGCCCCTGGAGAATGCGCAGTTCCCCGAATTGCGCCAGATCACGGTGTGGTCGCTGGCGCAGACCCCGAACGGCGACATCTGGCTCGGCACTGCAGCGAACGGGCTGTATCGCCGCCGCCCCGATGGCAGCATGCAGCAGTTCTTGAACGTGCCCGGCGACTCGGCCAGCCTGCCCGCCGACGCGGTGAACGCACTCCGCGTGGCGCCCAACGGGACGCTGTGGATTGCAACGCCGGGCGGGCTGGTGCGCTGGGACGGCAAGCAGTTCACGCGTGTGGCGCTGCCGGGAAGCAGTCAGACGGTGGGCCGGCTGCGTCTGGAGCGCGATGGCAATACGTTGTGGGTGACCGATGGAGCAGGCGAGCTGTTTCGCCTGGATGCCGAGGGGCGTTTCAGTCCCCATCCGTGGCAAAACATGCCCGCGAACCAGCGTGTCTACAACGTCTTGTTGCGCGATCGTCGTGGGCGCTATTGGCTCGATACCAACGCCGGCATGGCGCTGTCTGAGACCGGCACCGACGTGGTCCGCGTGCCGATCTACAGTTTCACTGCCCACAGTTTGGTAAATCGCAACTGGATCGACTCCTACGAAGATCGGGAAGGCGGGCTGTGGTTTGCCGCGCTGGAAGGTGGCCTGTGGCACCTGCTGCCGCATTGGGACACTTTTGCGGTGTTGGCGCATCGCCCCAAGGAGCCTCACTCGCTGGCCAATACGTCCGTTCTGGCGACTGTCGCCTCGGCCTCGGGCGGGGTGTGGCTGGTCGGCAGCAAAGGTGTGCTGGAACGGCTCGACCCTGCCACCGGCCGTTTGCAGACGCATCTGGAGCACATCGACCCGCTGCATCCGCCCGACTCGGTCTTCGAGGACACACGTGGGGTGGTCTGGATTGGCGTCGAAGGCACGCTGGTGCGCTACGACCCGCGGACCCGGCAGGTCAAACGGTTGCCCATCCGTGCAGATGTGGCACCTGATGCCGAGGGGGCCGCCGATCGCCCCCTGTGGATGGCAGAGGATGGGCAGGGGCAGCTGTGGGTGTCGGTGCTCGAATACGGCCTGCAGCTGCGCGATGCACAGGGCAGCCTGGTGCGGACCATCGTCAACGGCACGCATGGGCTGGAGCCGCTGACCATCTTGGACATCGGCACCGGCCCGGACGGCCAGGTCTGGCTGTCCAATAACGCCGGTCTGCGGCGCTGGGACCCGCGTGCGGATCGGTTTGTGCCGGTTCCCGGTGCGCCGTCCCAGGCCACCTATGTGTTTCGGTTCGCCGAAGGCGGCGTGGTCTGGCTGGGAGTGGTCGGCGAAATACGCCGGTATCTGTGGGACGGCACCCAGCTCAAGCTGCTGGACACCATTGGCAAGGACCAGGAATTCCCGATGGTGGCGCCCAACGGGTTGGTGGTCCATGCCGGTGGGGTGGCCTGGGTGTCGAGCCAGCGTGGGCTGATCCGGATCGACCCCGGCAGCAAATTGGTGCGCGTGTACGGTGTGCACGACGGGCTGCCTAATCCGCTGATGATCAACCGGACACTGGTGCAGGCCACTGGCGGGCAGATTGTCGGTGCGGCGCCGGATGGGGTGGTGGTGTTCGATCCCACCGCGATGCATCCCAATACCCGCAGGCCACCACTGCTCATCGAGCGCGTTGGCGTACGGCGTGGCGAGCGTGGTCTCGACATCACCGGGCAGGAGCCGCTCACCATTCTTGACGACGACCGCGACCTGCACATCGTTGCGCGCATGCCCACCTTTACGCATCCGGATTCGTCCAGTTACCGCTTCCGCCTCAGTGGCTACGACCCGGACTGGATCGATGTCGGCCCCAGCGGCGAGCGCCTGTTCTCGCGCCTGCCACCGGGCGACTACACGCTGGAAGTGCAGGGCCGCACTGCCGACGGCATCTGGTCGGCCAGCCAGACGCTGACCTTCCAGGTGCTGCCGCCGTGGTGGCGTAGTCCGTGGGGACTGGTGCTGCTCACCCTGCTGGCGTTGTGTGTCGTGGTGGCGGTGGTGCTGCTGTATCGGCGCCGCCTGCGCCGCCTCAACGCCTGGCAGCTGGCCGTGCACAAGCAGGAGCTGGCCGAGCAGGCGTCGCTGGCCAAGACACGCTTCCTGGCTACGCTCGGCCATGAGGTCCGCACGCCGATGACCGGTGTGCTGGGCATGAGCGAGCTGTTGCTGAAGACCCAGCTGGACCACAAGCAGCGCAGCTATACCGAATCGATCCGGCGCGCCGGCTCGCATCTGCTGCGGCTGGTCAACGATGCGCTGGATCTGGCGCGCATCGAGTCCGGTCGTCTGGAGCTGGATCTGCAGCCGTTCTCGGTGCGCCAGCTGGTGGCCGAAGTGGAAGCGCTGATGGCGCCGCTGGCGCAGGAGCGCGGGCTGCGTTTCAGCCTGGAAGTCGGCTTGCTTGGCGACATCACCGCCAGCGGTGACCCTACCCGTATTCGCCAGATCCTGCTCAACCTGCTCAGCAACGCGATCAAGTTCACCGAGCGCGGCGTGGTCGGGCTCAAGCTCAGCACGCTTGGTTCCTACCAGGGGCTGCGCTTCGAGGTGGCCGATACCGGGCCGGGCATCAATGCCGACCAGAAGGCGCGCCTGTTCCAGCGCTTCGAGCAGGGCGATGGCGCCAAGACCACCTCGCGCTACGGCGGCAGCGGCCTGGGCCTGGCCATCTGCCAGGAGTTGGCGATGGCGATGGGCGGGCATATCGAAGTGATCAGCCGCCTGGGCGCAGGTACGCGCTTTGTCGTCGACCTGCCGCTGCGCTGGGTTGCCTCCAATGCCGTGCTGGCCGGCGAGGTGGCACGCGACAGCGCAAACGTGGCGCCCTTGCGCATCCTGCTGGTGGAAGACGAACCCACCATCGCCGAGGTCATCGTGGGCCTGCTGCGCGCGCAAGGGCACTCGGTGGTGCACGCACCGCACGGGTTGGCCGCACTCACCGAGGCCGCGGATAACGCATTCGACCTGGCACTGCTGGATCTGGATCTGCCCGGGCTGGACGGGTTCGCACTGGCGCGGCAGTTGCGCGTCTTTGGCTATGACATGCCGCTGATCGCGGTGACCGCGCGCTCCGACGAAGCCGCCGAACCCACCGCGCAGCAGGCAGGCTTCGACAGTTTCCTGCGCAAGCCACTTACCGGCGACATGCTGGCCGATACGATTGCCGAGGCGTTACGGCGAGTGCGTCCGCGCGAGGAGTTGTAGCGCGGGCTTGGTGGGCAATGCAGAGATTGCCGTCGGCTCCGCAGGGCATGCCGTGCATGAGAAAAGCGGCAGCGACGTTCGCTTGTCCAAGTGCTGAAGCAGCATGCCTCCTGCATCCGTTGCCGGGGCGTCTCGGTTGGGAAGCATGCCTTCTGTGCATTAGGTGGTGAGGCGCTAGTGCACGTGTCCGCGATGCCGCGCGCATCAGAACGCGGCAGCGTGACTGATAGCCGGCGTCGTGATGACGGTATGGCAAACGCGCCGAAATTGTGGGCGCCCACTGCAGTCACATAACTGCCGTAACGCAGCACCGCACGCGCATGCCGCGACAGCAATCAACCGCCATCAGCGCGCCGCCACCCGCATCACCCAAGCCCGCTCACTCGGCAACTTCTTCCACTTGCTTGGGATGCGGCAGCGTTTCGGCCAGCTGCCAGAAGATCAGCGTCGACGACAAGGTGATCGCGCCGACGCACAGGAAGGTGGCGTGCAACGCCGCAGTAGCGCCGTGGCTGTCGCCAAGATGCGTGTTGAACGCCGCCAGCAAGCTGCCTGCCGCCGCCGCGCCAAACCCGGTGGCCAGCATCATCACCATCGACAACAGGCTGTTGCCGGGGCTGGCTTGGTCGCGATCCAGGTCGCGCAAGGTCACCGTGTTCATGACGGTAAATTGCAGCGAGTTCACTGCGCCGAAGCAGGCCAGCTGCAGCACCCGTAGCCATAGCGGCTGGCCCGCACTGATCAGCGCGAAGCTGGCCATCGCCAGGCCCACCAGCACGGTGTTGAGCATCAGGATGCGGCGGTAGCCGAAGCGGCCGACCAGCTTCACCGCAGCGCGCTTGGCGGCCATGCCGGCCAGTGCCACCGGCACCATCATCAGCCCGGCATTCATCGGGCTCATGCCCAGGCCCACCTGCAGCAGCAGCGGGATCAGGAACGGCATCGAGCCGCTGCCCACGCGCGCGAACAGATTGCCCAGAATGCCGATGCGGTAACTGGCCACCTTGAACAACGCCAAGGGGAACAGCGCCGCCGGTGCACTGGCCGCATGCAGCCAATAGCCGGCCAGTGCGGCCAGCCCGCCGATCGCCAGCAACATCACGAACGCATGCCGCAGGCCGAGCTCGGCAATGCCGTCCAACGCCAGCGAGAGCGCCACCATGCCGAACGCCAGCATCAGATAGCCGACCAGATCGAAGCGCTTGCGTGCGTCGCCGTAATGGTCCGGCATGATCTTCAGTGCGGCGATGAATCCGATCACGCCGATCGGCAGATTGATCAGAAACACCCAATGCCAGGAGGCGATCTCCACCAGCCAGCCGCCCAGCGTCGGCCCGATCAGCGGCCCGATCAGCGCCGGGATCGCGATGAAGCTCATCGCCCGCAGGAAGTCGGCGCGCGCCACGGTCTTGAGCACCGCCAGCCGGCCGACCGGCAGCAACATCGCACCGCCAATGCCTTGCACCACGCGTGCGGCCACCAGCTGCGGCAACTGCTGCGCGGCGGCGCACAGCAACGAGCCCAGCGTGAACACGATGATCGCGGCGAGGAAGGTCCGGCGCGTGCCGAAACGGTCGGCGATCCATCCCGAGGCCGGGATGAACATCGCCACCGCCAACGCATAGCTGAAGACCACCGACTGCATCTGCAGCGGGCTCTCGCGCAAGCTGCGCGCCATCGACGGCAGCGCCGTATTGACGATGGTCGCATCCAGCATCTGCATGAAGATGGCCAGCGACACCAGCCACAACAGCGGCTTGATGGTGGCATAGGCGCGCATGACGGGAACGGGCTGAGACATGGGGGCTCCGTCGAGAGGACGGGGCATTATCTCCGCCGCGCTGTGCAGGAACTCAGAAGGGTGTGCGCATTTGCGGGGCTTTATCGAGCGATGGGTTGGTTGTGCTCTCGACTGCGCCGCACCGGGGCCGGTGTTCGGTGTCTATCTCCCTGTCTGGTGGGCCCAGCGGTTGCGCAAGGCTGCATTGATCGTCGACTTGATTTGCCGCCGATCGCGCAGTGCCGTGCGGTAGCAAACTTTTTGGCGTCTGCGTCGTTGCCTTATGCGCTCAACGGTTGCGCAGGGCTTCATTGATCGGCGTCTTGGTTGTGCCGTCCATCGCGGCGGGCAGTCCAGGTGTTCGGCGTCTGCGCCTCAAGCTTGCGTGCTCAATGGTTATGCGGAGCGTGAGCAATCGATGAGTGGGTGGTGCTGTCGATCGCGTGGTGCCGCGCCGACGTTCGGCGTTTGCCAGTGTCTTGGTGTTCCCAACGGTCGTGCGGGGCTGCATCGATTGATGGCTTGGTTGTGCTGTTGAACGCTGCACCGAGGCCAAGCGTTCGGCGTTTACGCCGGTGCTCTTTGCGCCCAGCCGTGTCCACGATGGATCTGTTGCAAGCCGCGCACGCCTTTCTGCAGGCGCGACCGCACACTGGGATCACCCGTTTCGATCAAGGCTTGACCCCGGTACCCGCAGTGGCATTGTCGGGGCCCGATACCAACCAGTTGGCACGCCTGGCGGCCCTGGTAGCACACGCGTGCGGCTGGCGCTGGATTGCGGCTGGGATGGCAAACGCAGGGCGGCACGTTCGCCGCCAGCTTGGCGCATGTCAGAAGGCTTGCTTGAGCACCACGTCCACGAGGTCGATGGGTTAGCGCGTGCCTTGTCAGTCGCTGTCGCATCGCGCGGACAGCATCCCATCGCACGACATCGGTCGTCACCATGAGCCAGACCGACATCGTGCACGATCGACAGCAGTGGCTGTCGATCGCTTGCTACTTCACCGCTTGCTCAGCGTCTGCACCGCTTCCACCAGCACGCCAACGTGATCCGGATTCATGTCCGGCGACATGCCGTGGCCGAGGTTGAAGACGTGGCCTTCGCGCGAGCCGCCGTTGCCGTACGCGTAGCTGTCCAGGGTCTTGCCGACTTCGCTGCGGATTGCGTCGGGCGAGCCGTACAGCGTGGCCGGGTCCAGGTTGCCTTGCAGGGCGACACGGCCGCCGGCGCGTTCAGCGGCGTCGGCCAGCGAGATCGTCCAGTCCACGCCCACCGCTTCGGCACCGCTGGCGGCCAGCTCGGACACATAGGCGCCATTGCCCTTGCCGAACAGCACCAGCGGGGTGCGCTCTTCGCCGCTGCCGCGCTCCAGTTCCTGGGCGATGCGGGTGAGGTAGGGCAACGAGAATTCGCGGTACATCGCCGGCGACAACACGCCGCCCCAGGTATCGAACACCTGCAGCGCCTGCGCACCGGCCGCGCGCTGTGCGGACAGGTAGGCGATCACCGCATCGGTGACGGTGCTGAGCAGGTGGTGCAGCAGCTGCGGCGCGTTGAAGGCCATGGCCTTGATGCGCGCATATTCCTTGCTGCCGCCGCCTTCGATCATGTAGCAGGCCAGCGTCCACGGGCTGCCGGAGAAGCCGATCAGCGGTACCGCGCCATCCAGCTCGCGGCGGATCAAGCGCACCGCGTCCATCACGTAGCGCAGCTCGGTTTCCATGTCCGGCACGCCGAGGCGATGGATGGCGTCGGCGTCGCGCACCGGGTGGCGGAACTTGGGGCCTTCGCCTTCGACGAAATACAGCTCCAGCCCCATCGCATCGGGGATGGTCAGGATGTCGGAGAACAGGATCGCCGCATCCAGCGGAAAGCGTTCCAGCGGTTGCAGGGTGACTTCGCAGGCGATGTCCGGGTTCTTGGCCATGCCCAGGAAACTGCCGGCGCGCGCGCGGGTGGCGCGGTATTCCGGCAAATAGCGGCCTGCCTGGCGCATCAGCCAGACGGGGGTGCGGTCCACGGGCTGGCGGCGCAGGGCACGCAACAGACGGTCGTTCTTGAGCATGGAGGTGATTCCTCAGCGCGGCGCGTCGGCGCCGCCGGTGATGACATGGAAGCCGCGTTTGAGTTGGGTGTCGCGGGCCTTTTCGAAGGCCCGGTCCGCCTCGTCCTGCAGCAGGTATTGGTCGCGTCGCAGTTGCGTGCGCCCGCCAATCTGGCCGCTCTCGCGCAGCAGTTCCCAGCCACCGAACAGATCCGGTTGCAGGGTCAGCTGGACGTAGCGAAGCGGCTCGTTGCCGCCCGGATCGTGTTGCAGGAGGATGCGCATGGGCCAATTGTAGCCGGGCGCTGCTGAAGGCTGCGTTGGCTGGGTGCGGGGCGATTGCCGTGATCGCGAAGGCCTTGCGTGTGGGGGCGGCGGGCGGCTGGCAGGGGCGGCTGGCGGATGAGCGGCGGGTTGTCAGCTACAAGGGCAGAGGACGGCGCCGCGTAATGGCAGTGCCTTTGCGAGCGCGTGCAGTGAACGCGCAGCGTCTTGTTGAGTTGCCTGGCGGGCCGGGCAGGGCATGACCCATCAGATCGATGGTGCTCTGTAGGAAGCGCTTGCGCGCGAGGGGCGTTACCGGGAAGGCCCCATCGCGCGCAAGCCTCCTACAAAGACGGGATATCGGCGCTGCGATTGGTTGGCGGTGTGGACCAGGACTGTGGGAGGACCGCCAAGCCAGAGATGTGGCATGACCGATCAGGTCGAGGGTGGCCCGCAGGAGGCTTGCGCGCGAGGGCGTTATCGGGGAAGGCCCCCATCGCGCGCAAGCGCGCTCCTACGAGTTCCGGGTATCGGCGATGCGATTGCGTGGTGATGCCTGCAGATGTGTGGTGGTCTGCGTTGCAGTCGGCGAGCAGATTAGGTGCCTGGGCAACGTGGTCGATCAGGGCGATGGCTGCGCGTAGGAGCGCGCTTGCGCGCGATGGGCGTTACCGGGAACGGGAAGGCGTCGCGTGCGATGGGCGTCACCGGGAAGGCGTCTCGCGCGCAAGCGCGCTCCTACGAGGGCGGGCATGTCGACGCGGCCGCTTGCGGGCGTAACGCGGCACCCAGCATTCCGCGCCGGCCACACGTGACCACCGCAGCGGGCGCTCCACGCCAGCCGCACCGGGCCCGCGCCCGACCTCACCTGACCAGCGCCAAACCTCAGTCGGCTAGCGCAAACGTCAGCCGGCGAGCACAAACCTCAGTCGGCCAGAATCTCCAGCACCGCAGCTTCGTCCACGTCGGGGACGACTTCGGCCTTGCCGATCCCGCGCCACAGCACCAGGCGCAGGCGGCCGGCGATGTTTTTCTTGTCCAGCCGCATGCGGCCGAGCAGGGCTTCCGGTGCCAGGCCGGTCGGGATCTGGGTGGGCAGGCCGAATTCATGCAGCAGGGTGCGCAGTGCCTCGGTGTCCTGGGCGTCGGCCATGCCCAGTGCGGCCGAGAGCCGCGCTGCCAGCACCATGCCCACTGCCACCGCTTCGCCATGGTTGAGGTTGTCGTTACCCGGCGCGCCGTAGCCCTGTTCTGTCTCGATGGCGTGGCCGAAGGTGTGGCCCAGGTTGAGCAGGGCGCGCTCGCCTTTTTCCAGCGGGTCGCGCGCCACGATGTCGGCCTTGTGCTCGCAACTGCGTGCAATCGCCTGCGCCAGCGCGGCCGGGTCGCCGTCCAGCAGCGCGCGGCGTTCGGCATGCAGCCACTGGAAGAACAACGGGTCGCCGATGGCGCCGTACTTGATTACCTCCGCCAGGCCAGCGCGCAGCTCGCGCGTGGGCAGGGTGCGCAAGGTGTCGGTATCGGCAATCACCGCGCGTGGCGGGTGGAATGCCCCCACCAGGTTCTTGCCCTGCGGGATGTCCACCGCGGTCTTGCCACCGACCGAGGAATCCACCATCGCCAGCAGGCTGGTGGGCAGTTGCACGCAATCCACCCCGCGCATCCAGCAGGCGGCAGCAAAGCCGGCCAGATCGCCGACCACGCCACCGCCGAGCGCGAACACGCAGGCATCGCGGGTGGCGCCCAGTTCGGCCAGTGCGGTGATCGCCAGGGAGAAGTTGTCCAGGGTTTTGGAGGCTTCGCCGGCGGCGATGACCAGTTCGCCAAGCTGCAGGTCCGGCCGCGCCTGCAACAGTGCAGCGCGCACGCCGGCGGCATAGTGCGGCGCCACCTGGGTGTCGCTGAGCAGCAGCACGTGGCGGCCGCGTACGTGGCGGGCCAGGCGCGCGCCGTCGGCCAGCAGGCCCGGCGCAATGGAGATGGTGTACGGCTGCGCGCCGTCGACTTCGACGCTGCGCAAGGAGGGGGGAAGAGTCATGCAGGGGTACTCGACATGCGCCATTGCGCGGCCAGGCGCAGCACCAGCTGCGCGGTGGCCTCGGCGGGGGAAAGGTGATCGGTTTCCAGGGTGAGGTCGGCCACTTCCTGGTACAGCGGGGTGCGCAGCGCGGCCATGCCGTGCAGCACCTGTTCGCGGTCCGGGCGCTGCAGCAGCGGGCGATTGCGGTCGCGCGCCAGCCGGGTGAGCTGGGCCGGCACGCTCACATGCAGGTACACCACGAAGCCGCGCTCGCGGATGCGCTGGCGATTGCCCGCATCCAGGATCGCGCCGCCGCCGGTGGAGACCAGTTTGTTGCTCTGCGCGAGCAGGCCGTGCAGGGCCTCGGCTTCGTGCTGGCGAAAGCGCGCTTCGCCGTGCTGTTCGAAGATCGCGGGGATGCTGCTGCCGACCTGCTCGACGATGGCCTGGTCCACATCCACGAAATCCAGCCCGAAGCGCTCGGCCAGGCGGCGGCCGATGCAGCTTTTACCGGCGCCCATCGGGCCGATCATCACGAGATTGGGAGCGGGGTTCATGCGCCCGGATCGTAACATTGGCATTGCGGCCCAGGGCCGCGTGCGCCATGCGTGATCCTCCCGGCGGCGTGGGCTGTCGCTGCAGATCCTGCGCTGCCGGCCTTGGCCGCAGCCGCCACTGCGACACCAGGGCCATAGGCGCAGCGGCGGCGATGCGCCCACAATAGGCGTCTGTTTCGCTTCCCTTGCCTGCCATGACCGATCTGTACGCAGAAGCCCTCGCCACCTTCGCCACGCTGTATGCCGAGGCGCAGAACAGTGCCGAAATCGAGGCCAGCGCCATGACCGTGGCCACCGCCAACCTGGACGGCCGGCCAAGCGCGCGCACGGTGTTGCTGAAGGCGTTCGATGCACGCGGGTTCGTCTTCTACACGCATCTGGACAGCGCCAAGGGCCGCGACCTGCAGACCCACCCGCAGGCGGCGCTGCTGTTCCTGTGGCGCAGCCTGCGCGAGGCCGGCATCCAGGTGCGGATCGAAGGCGGCGTGCAACTGGTGAGCGCCGACGAATCGGACGCCTATTTTGCCTCGCGGCCGCGCATGAGCCAGATCGGTGCCTGGGCGTCGCTGCAATCGCAGACGCTGGGCTCGCGCGAGGAGTTCGAGGCGGCCATTGCCAAGGTCGAAGCCACCTTCGACGGCCGCGACGTGCCGCGCCCGGATGGCTGGGGCGGATTCCGCGTGGTGCCGCAGGCATTCGAGTTCTGGTACGGCGCCAAATTCCGCCTGCACGAGCGCTGGCGCTACGAGGCGGACGCGGCCAGCCACTGGAGCAAGCGGATGCTGTATCCGTAAGGCCACGGCCCTGCCGGGCCGCAGCGCCGGCCGTGCTTGATGGCAGCGAAGTGGCCCTGAATGCCCCCTGCCTGACGGCCGTTCTGCTGTTCACCAAGTCTCTGTAGTATGTCCGCCCATTGCTTGACCGTTGCGGCCTCACCGCCGCCGCACTCCGCCGCCGAATGACCAAAGGACAGGACATCCCATGACGCAGTACACCACTGTTGAACTGCACGGCCTGCTGGCCGAGCGCTACCGCGACCAGCCGATCGAGGTCGAACTGATCGACGGGCTGGAGCCGGCCATCAACCTCACCCTGGCCGATCACGGCGACATGCAGATCCAGGTGGCCGCGTCCGGTTCGCAGGTGTTCGTGTCCACGCTGCTGGCCAACGCCGACCAGGTCAGCGACCGCGCCGCGTTCAACGACGCGTGCCTGCGGCTTAACCCGCTCAATCCGCTCTCCAATCTCGGTCTGGTGCAGGTCGACGGCAAGGACGCCTACGTGGTGTTCGGCGAATTGTCGGCCTCCTCGACGCTCGACCAGATCGACGAGGAAATCCAGACCCTGGCGGCCAATACGCTGGATGCCGCCGAATCCCTCAAGCCGTTCTTTTCCTAAAGGCGTGTTGTCATGAGTATCTTTTCCAAGCTGATCACGCTGCTGCGTGGCACCGCACACGAAACCGGCCAGAAGGCCGTGGACGCCAACGCCCTGCGCATCCTGGACCAGGAAATGCGCGATGCCGGCGCCCAGCTCACGCGTTCGCGCGAAGAGCTCACCAAGCTGATGGCGCAGAGCAAGCTGGCGCAGCAGAAGATCGACGCGCGCGCCGGCAAGATGGCCGAGTACACGCGCTATATCGAAGGCGCGCTGGCCAAGAACGATGAAGCGCTGGCGCACGATGTGGCGGTCAAGCTGGCGGCGCTGGAAAGCGAGGACGCCGGCGACAAGGCCTCCAAGACCGCGCTGGATCAGTCGGTGGTGACGCTCAAGGCCACCATCCAGAAAACCGAAAACCAGCTGCGCGGCATGCGCCAGCAGATCGACACCGTCAAGGCCACCGATGCGGTGCAGAAAGCGCAGGCCGCGATTGCCGCGCGGCATTCCGGTGCGAGCAGCAAGATGGGGTCGGCACTGGAATCGCTGGAGCGCATCAAGGCGCGCCAGGCCGAAACCTCCGCACGCATCGAATCGGCTGAGGAGCTCGAATCGTCCACCGGCGATGGCGATCTGAATCGGCGTCTGGCCGCGGCCGGCCTGATGGAAGGCGAGTCCAACGCCGCTGCGGTGCTGGCGCGCTTCAAGAAGCCGGCCGCTCAGCTCGGGCACGACACCGCCAGCGGCACCGCGCCGTTGATCGGCCAGGTCCGCGACGTGCAGCAGGTTCCGCGCAGCGACAGCTGACCGCACCCCACGGCACAGGACGCGCCATGATCATCGTCGGACGGCTGTACCGGGTCTTGCGGCGCCACGTGCGCCGCGTGAGCTGGGGCATGGTGGCGCTGGCCCTGCTGGCGCACATGGGGTTGAGCTGGGTGCTGTTCGTCCTGGCCGGTGAGCACAAGCTCGTCGGCCTGGACGCGTTTCCGTATTACTACATGACCACTGCCACCACCATCGGCTACGGCGATCTGTCGCCGGGCTCGGTGGCCGGGCGCTATATCGCCGCGTTCGTGCTGATGCCGGGCGCGGTGGCGCTGTTCGCCACGGTGCTGGCCAAGACCAGCGCGGTGCTCATCACCTTCTGGAGGCGCCACCACATGGGCAAGATGGCCTACGCGCAGTTGAGCGGGCACACCATCCTGATCGGCTGGCAAGGCGCGGCCTCGGCACGCTTGCTGGAGTTGTTGTTGTCCGACACCGCCACCGACGACGAAGGCGTGGTGCTGGTGGCCGAGGGCGTGGCCGAAAACCCGATGCCCGACCACATGCGTTTCGTGGCTGCCGAGTCGTACACCCACACCGATGTCTACCTGCGTGCGGGCATCGCCGGTGCGGCGCGGGTGATCGTCAATCCGCCGTCCGACGACCAGACCCTGGCTGCGGTCTTCGCACTGATGGCGCATGCGCCGCGCGCGCACATCGTGGCGCATTTCGATTCGGCCAGCGCCGCGCGGCTGGTGGCCTGCCATTACCCGGCGATCGAATGCACGCGCCCGATGACTGCCGAGATCCTGGCCCGCGCCGCGCAGGACCCGGGCAGTGCCGCGATCACCGCCGAGCTGTTGTCGGTGGACGACGGCCCCACGCAGTTCAGCCTGGCCGTGCCGGCACAGCTGGAGGCGCTGGATTACAGCCTGCTGGCGGCTGATTTCAGCCAGCGCGGTGCCTTGTTGCTGGGCCTGCGCGCGCCCGATGGCGCGTTGCGGTTGAACCCGCCCGCACAGACCGCTGTACCGGCCGGTGCCATGCTGTATTACCTGGCCGAGCAGCGCGTGCCTGCGCAATCCATCGCGTGGCAGGCCCTGCGCGCTGCGGCCGTTTCCGCTTCCCCATCGCCACGAGGTGCATGACGATGAGTTTTTTCAGCAAGTTGTTCGGCCAATCCCAGCCGCCACCGCTGCCGACCACCGGCACTGGCGCGATCGGCCATGCGCTGCCGTTGGGGCTGCGCGTGGGTGGCCAGCTCGAGATCGACACCACGCTGTACCGCATGGCGCCCGAGGCGATGACCGCCGAATTGCCGGGCGGGCATCAGGGCATCCCGTGCTATGGCCACGTCAATCTGGGCGATGGCTATGCGCTGCACCGGTTCTATCTGGACGATGACGCGTTTCTGCAGGTCACCACCGTGGGTGGCGATCTGGAGGCGATGAAGGCCTTCGTGTATTGCGAGACGGTGAATCCGCCGAGCAAGCAGGCCTTCCAGGAATTCGTGATGCAGCATCCGCACCTGGGTGCGGCGCAGATCGAGTACGCCGGCAAGCGCTGGGACCGTGCCACCCAATCCACCGACGATGCCGCGCGCATTCCGCCGATTGCCTACGACGAGGTGCTGTACCGCTATCAGCCGCCGCGCCGCGATGGCGATCTGACCCACTACGCGATGCTCTACAGCCGGCCGGTGCCGGAGTTGCAGCGCGAAGAATTCCTGCTGGTCACCGGCGAGGATTCCGGCCCCAACGAATTCTGCGTCACCTACGCGGTCGGCATCGACGTCACCGTCGCCGATCTGGACATCACCTGAGCGCTCACCCGTCTTCCACCACCCTGGTCCTGTCATGAACCCGATCAATCTGCAGAGTTTCCTCGCGTTTCTTTCCTACTTCGGCACCGGCCTGGGCGTGTTGATCGTCGCGGTGGTGCTGGTGACCCTGGTCACCCCGCACAAGGATTTCACCCTGCTGCGCCAGGGCAACGTGGCGGCCGCCACCGCGCTGGCCGGCAACCTGATCGGCGTGGCGCTGCCGCTGCATTCGGCCATCACCCATTCGGTGAGCCTGGTGGATGCCTTGATCTGGGGCGTGGTGGCCTGCGGTATCCAGGTGGTGGCGTATCTGCTGGCCAACCTGGTGGCCGGGCGCATCTCGCGGCAAATCACCGACAACGTCGCCGCCGCCGGTATTTTTTCGGCCGGCGTGTCGATCGCGGTTGGCCTGATCAACGCCGCGGCGATCACGCCGTAACGGAGCGCAGGCATGAAGCGATCACGCAATCTCAAGCTCACCCTGATGGCCGCGCTGCCGGCCGCCTTCGTCACCGGTTGCGGCTCGGAGCCGGAAACCGGCGTGGTGTTGCAGTCGGCCTCGGACTGCTACCAGATCAAGCAGGAACAGGGCGACATCCAGCAGTGTCTGAAGGCGTATGACGAGGCCGTGGCCAAGCACCAGCAGGCCGCGCCGCGCTTCACTTCGCGCTACGAGTGCGATGCGCAATTTGGCAGCTGCACCGAAGTGCCTGGCCAGACCCAGGGGCAGCAGAGCTGGATCCCGCCGATGGGCGGCTTTCTGCTCGGCTACGCGCTGGGCAACATGAGCGGCGGCGGGTATCGCTATGGCGGCGCGATGCCGCTATACCGCGATTACCGCAGCGGCGGCTACTACAAGCCCAACGGCGATGTGGCCAGCAACCGCATCGGCACCGTGCGCGGCCGCGCCGGCAGCGTGGACATGCCAACCCGCGCCATCACCGTGTCGCGCTCGGGTTTTGGCTCCAGCGCCGCGGCGCGCAGCTCGTTCGGCAGTGGCGGGCGCAGCTCCGGGTTTGGCGGCTGACATGCAACGTATTGCCATCGCCGAGCGCCCGGATTGGCGCACCCAGGCCGAATCGCTCGGCTTCCAGTTCCACACCATCGACGGCGAACCGTATTGGGACGAAAGCGCGTACTACGCGTTTTCGTTGCGGCAGATCGAAGACGACATCGAGACGCCGACGCAGGAGCTGCACGACATGGCGATGCAGTTGGTCGACGAGGTGGTCGGCTCCGAAGCGTTGATGACGCAGCTGGCACTGCCGCCGTTCTACTGGGACTGGATCGCCACCTCCTGGAAGAACCGCGACCCGCATCTGTACGGCCGCATGGATCTGGCCTATGCCGGCAATGGCCCGGCCAAGTTGTACGAGCTCAATTACGACACACCGACCTCGTTGTACGAGGCGGCGTATTTCCAGTGGCTGTGGCTGGAACAGCAGATTGCCAGCGGCGCGCTGCCCAAGGGCACCGACCAGTACAACCTGATCCAGGACCTGCTGTGCGAAACCCTGGGTGCGCTGGCAGTGGATGGAGCGGTTGGCCCGCAGATGCATTTTTCTGCAGTGCGTGATTCGCTGGAAGACCGCGCCACCGTGCGCTACCTGCGCGATTGCGCGCACCAGGTGGGCATCAGCACCGAGGAAGTGGCGATCGAAGACATCGGCCTCAGCGCAGATGGCTGGTTCACCGATGAGCAGGACCGGGTGATCCACACGCTGTTCAAGCTGTACCCGCTGGAATTCATGATGGAAGAGCGATTCGGCCCGGCGTTGATCGCCAACCGCGTGCGTCTGATCGAACCGGCATGGAAGGCAGTGCTGAGCAACAAGGGCATCCTGCCGCTGTTGTGGGAGCGCCATCAGGGCCACCCCAATCTGCTCGCCGCGCGCTTTGCACAGGCCGGCGAGGCGCCTACTGCCGGGTGGGTGCGCAAGCCGTTGCTGTCGCGCGAGGGCGCCAACATCGCGCTGGTTACCGCGCAGGGCGAGATGGCGCACACCGATGGGCCGTACCTGGATGGCCTGGCCATTCTGCAGGCGCATCATCCGCTGCCGGTGTTCGACGGCCGGCATGCGCTGGTCGGCAGCTGGGTAGTGGCCGATCGCCCGGCGGGCCTGGGCATGCGCGATGACGACGGCCCGATCACCCGCGATACCTCGCGGTTCGTGCCGCACGTGATCGTGGATTGAGACGCTGCTATGCGTGCACCGCCACTGCGAGGTGGCGGTGTGCGCTGCATGCGCGGGTCCGGTTTCGAGCAGCTACATCAGTGGCATGCGTACTGACGCGCGGCGACGGCCGGCTCTCTGCTGAGTTGCTGCGCGCCAATCGCTTGGGCTCAATCTCGGCGTGCACTCCACGCGTTTGGAACCGGCAGTAGATGGTTGCTGTCGCCATGCGCATCCATCGCAGCGCGTGGCCCTGCATTCAGCACATCGCATCAAAACGCCTTGCACACACCGGCAACTGCACGCAAGCCGTGCCGCCCGCACTGCGTTGATCGGGTTTTCCACATCCCCTGTGGATGAAGACTGCACAAGGCTGTGGACAAGTGGGCACAGGCCCCGGCCCGTCACGCTGTCAAGATGGGTGGCGAAAAAAGACCACTCGGTTGCAGGTGTGTGTCCAGCGCTGTGATCGGCGCGAACCCGGCAGACTCGGCAAAGTGATCGTGCGGCTGTGGACTGGTTTCGGCGCGGGCGCGTATCTGAGACGCGGCGATGTCGCCGCCCACGACCACTGACGCGCCATCCACGCCGTCCAATTGCACCGGGCCAGCAGCCAGCCCACGCGCGCGCAGCACGCTGCGGAGTGGCTCTTGGGCCACGCGCTGGCAGCAACGCGACGCAGTGACGTTCGCCACCGCCACGCTCACACCCGGTGCGCCACCCAGAAACTGCTCAGCGCCAGCACCCACGCCAGCGCAAAGACGCTGGCATAGGCCAAGGGGGTGGCCGAGCCCAATAGCGCGGCAAACAAGGCGCCGGCCACCGCAAGGACGCCCGCCACCGCAATCGCCTCGCTGAGCTGCAAGGCCGAGCTGTTGGCACCTTGCTTGGCGGTCGGTGACAGCGACAAGGTCAGCACCGACAGGCTCGGATACAACAGGCCCATGCCCAACCCGGTCACGGCCCAGCCGGCGATGGCGGCCGGCACCGGCACGGCCGGCCAGATCGCACCCGCACTGATCACGATGCCCGCCGACATCAGCACCGCGCCGGTCTTGAGCAGCCGTGGCCGCGACCAGCCAGCGGTGCTGTGGCCCTGGTACCACGAACCGCTGAACCAGCCCAAGGCGCCCACGCTCAGCGCAATGCCGGCCAGCAGCGGCGACAGGCCGCGTTCGCGCGACAACAGCAGCGGCAGAAACGCTTCGAAGCCGAAGAACGCCGCCGCCGCGATCCCGCGCAACGCGATCACGCTGGGCAGGCCGCGTGCCAGCCGCAAGGTGCCGGCCGGCAGCAGCTGCCAGGCGCACACGCCGGTGACCGCCAATGCCGGCGCCATCGCCAGCACGGCGGGGCAGGCCGTGCAACTGGCCACCGACATACACGCCCAGCACACCCAGTGCCGCGCCAATCGCCCAGCCCAGCGCGTCCTTGCCGGGCAGCGCGGCCTGCGTGCTCCAGTCGCGTCCACGCAGCGCCGGCAGCAGCATCAGGCCGGCCGGGATCGCCAGCAGCGGCACCGACAGGAATACCCAGCGCCAGCCGGCGTGCTGCACGATCAGGCCACTGATGCCGGGCCCGATCAACGACGGCACCACCCAGCCGGCAGAGAACGCGGCAAACACGCGCGGGCGCAGGGCCTCCGGATACAGGCGGCCCACAATGACGTACAGCGCTACCGAGTAGGCGCCTGCACCCAGGCCCTGCAGCAGCCGTCCAGCGATCAGCAGCGGCATGTTCGGTGCCAGCCCGGCGATGACCAGGCCCAGTACGAAGCACAGCAACCCGGCGCCCAATGCGCCCGCCGGCCCGCGCCGGTCGCTCCAGCGCCCGGCCGCGGTCATGCCCACCACGCTGGTCGCCAAGGTGCCGCCGAAGGCCAGTGCGTACAGCGGCAGGCCATTCAATTCGCGCGCCACCGTGGGCATGGCCGCGGCCACTGCCAGCGATTCAAACGCGTTGAGCGCCACCAACGCCACCATGCCCAGCGTGGTGGCGCGGTACGGCGCGGCGAGAATGGAGGTGGCGCGCGCATCGGTGGGCGATGCAGTGGGCAGAGTGGTGTGGGTCGTCATTGAACATCCAAGAAAGCAAAGCGTGAAACGGCAGCGCGGGCAGGGCTTGCATCCCGCCATGGCCGCGCAGCATCCTGCCTCAACCAAGGTTGAGGTCAAGGCAATGCAGCGTGAGTTGTCCGTGGGGGATGTGGCCAAGCGCAGTGGCGTGGCGGTATCGGCGTTGCATTTCTACGAGCGCAAGGGGTTGATCCGTAGCCTGCGCACTGCCGGCAATCAGCGCCGGTATGCGCGTGATGTGCTGCGGCGGATCGCGGTGATCCGCGTGGCGCAGCGGCTCGGCGTCCCGTTGCAGCAGGTGCTGGATGCGTTCTCGGTGCTGCCGGACCAGCGCACACCCACGCGCGCGGAATGGGCGCGCATGTCGGCACGTTGGCGTGGCCAGCTGGACGCACGCATTGCCGAGCTGCAGGCGCTGCGCGACCAGCTCACCGACTGTATCGGCTGCGGCTGCCTGTCGCTGCGGCGCTGCCGCCTGAGCAACCCCGGCGACACTCTGGCCGAGAGCGGTGACGGCGCAGTGCGCCTGTCGGGCACTGTCGGCGGCTGAGCGCGCACCGGGACCAATGGCAGTGCCTGGATGAGGTGGGCCGCCGTAGGATGGTTGTCCCCCCTCGTCGCAGGACTTCGCATGTTCCCCACCGTGCGCCGCTCGCTGGCTGTTGCGCTTGCACTCGCGTGTCTTTCGTTCACTGCACTGGCGGCCCCGCCAGCGGCCGCTCCTGCAGCGGCCAGCCCGTTCGACCCGCTGGCGCTGTTCGCGCCCTTGCAGCTGCCCGATGCGCCCAACGCGTATCGCGGCGGCAGCGGTAAGCCGGGGCCGCTGTTCTGGCAGAACCGGGCCGACTACGACCTCAGCGCGTAGATCGACCCGGCCACCCACACCCTCACCGGGGAAGCGGCGATCCGCTACACCAACCACAGCCCGGACACGCTCGACGTGCTGTGGCTGCAGCTGGACCAGAACCGCTACCGTGCCGACGCGCGTGCTGCCGCCAGCCGGCCATCGCGCCGCTCCCAGACCACCGAGGGCATGCAGATCGCCAGCGTCGAGGTGGACAGCGGCGGGCGCCGACAGGCGGTACCGTTCTTGGTGGACGACACGCGCCTGCGCGTGGACCTGCCGCAGCCACTGGCCGGGCAGGGCAAGGCGCTCACCGTGCATATCCGCTACCGCTACCGCATTCCCGGCACCTGGGGTGGGCGCACGGCGGTGAGCAACAGCAAGCAGGGCGAGATCTACGAGATTGCGCAGTGGTACCCGCGCATGGCCGTGTACGACGACCTGCGTGGCTGGGACACGCAGCCGTATCTGGGCTCGGAGTTCTATCTGGAATACGGCAGCTTCGACTACGCGGTGACGGTGCCCGACGGATTTCTGGTGGCCGGCTCCGGCGCGCTGACCAATCCCGATGAGGTGCTCAGCCGTACCGAACAGCAACGCCTGGCCCAGGCACGCGGCAGCGATCGTACCGTGCTGATTCGCACGCCCGCCGAGGTAGCCGCGCGTGCTGCGGCGCCGGCAAGCACGCGCACGCGTACCTGGCGGTTCCACATGGACACCACCCGCGATGTGGCCTTCGCCGCGTCGCCGGCCTTCGTGTGGGATGCCGCGCGTATCAATCTGCCCGATGGCAAGCAGTCGCTGGCGATGTCGGTGTATCCGGTGGAAGGCGTGGGCGAGGCGAAATGGAACCGCTCCACCGAGTACGTCAAAGGTGCGATCGAGCATTTTTCGCAGTGGTACCCATACCCGTGGCCGGCCGCGATCAACCTGGGTGGCTACGGCGCGGGTATGGAGTATCCGGGCATCGTGTTCGACGGGTTCGACGATGGCGGCAAGGACCTGTTCTGGATCACCGCACACGAGATCGGCCACACCTGGTTCCCGATGATTGTCGGTTCCAACGAGCGCCGGCATGCCTTCATGGACGAAGGGTTCAACACCTTCATCGACGTCTACGCATCGGATGCCTTCAACAAGGGCGAATACGCCCCCAAGCGCGACTCGGAATATGCGCCCAAGGGCGGCAACCCGGTGGACGAAATCTTGCCGTTGCTGGCCGACGCCAACGCACCGACCTTGATGGACACCGCCGATGCCACCAGCGAGACCTACCGCCACCCCTTGACCTACTTCAAGGGTGCGCTGGGCCTGGTGTTGTTGCGCGAACAAATCCTGGGGCCTGCGCGCTTTGATCCGGCCTTTCGCAAATACATCGCCACCTGGGCGTTCAAGCATCCGACACCCTCGGATTTCTTTCGTTTGATGGAAAGCGAAAGCGGCGAGGACCTGAGCTGGTGGTGGCGGGGCTGGTACTTCAACAACTGGCAGCTGGACATGGGCATCAGCGAGGCGCACTACGTGGACCAGGACCCGGCGAAGGGCGTGCAGGTCACCCTGCGCAGCCGGCAGCGGCTGGTGATGCCGGTCACGCTGCGCGCGGACCTGGCAGACGGCAGCCATCTGGACCGGCGGGTACCGGTGGAAGCCTGGCTGCAGCAGACCGCACCCAAGCTCACGCTGGCGACTACGCAGAAAGTACTGCGCGTGCGCCTGGACCCAGACCATGCACTGCCGGATGCGGCACGTGCCGACAACACGCTGGAGCTTGCCCGCTAGGCGCCAGCACCGCCGCCGTCGCGCGCATTGCTGCGCGCTTTTTCCTGACGGCACGCACTGTTGAGCAAGGCCACAACGGCGCAATCGATTGCAGCGATTGCGCCGTTGTCGTGCGCGCCTTGCAGCAACGCCACCGTTTGCACGCAGCACTGCGCACGCGGGTTGCGGCCCGCACCGTCGCATCGTTCTTCGATAAGCGATCCACATCCGGCCGCGTTGGCAGGGCGCTTGCGCAAGTGTCGGCATGGTCACGCCTGCAACGGTTATGCGGCCTGTTTTCAGCGCGTTTTGGCGGTGTGTTTTCGAGGCGTGCTTGGTAACGCTTACAGCCACGCCGTTGTTGAAGCTGCGCTGCGGGCTCAAGCGCAGCGTTGTTTGCAGGCCCGGTCGGGTTGTTAAAGATTTGCTGCAACGCACGGTGACAAGCGCTGTTGCCGGTGATTAGGCTGCGCCGCGTGTTAGCGCTATCACGCCAGCGGCTGTTGCAGAGCAGGGCCACTGGCGCAGTCATCAGCTGGAACGGATCAGAGAGGAAGTCGCCGTCGTACGCGACGGGCAGGACACGACTGGCTCGGGGGATCCGTCGTTGAGTTGCACCGCAGGGGATCACAGAACTTGCTGCAGGCAGTTCGCCGGACATCCGCAGGGATGCCGGCAAAGACAGTGGCGGTGTCGCATGTCGCGCGCACGGCCGTGGGCAGTTGCACACCACCCGAGGACACATCGATGCGTCGTACGTTGAAGAGCTTCAAGTCGAAGGCCATGTTCACCTTCGTTGGCGGTTTGCTGGTCATCAATCCCGCCTTTGCGCAGGACACGACGCCGCAAGCACCGCCGCCACAGTCCAGCAGCGACGCTGCTACCACGCTCGACACCGTCAACGTCACCGGCATCCGCAGCAGCCTGGACCAGTCGATGGGCATCAAGCGCGACGCCGCCGGCGTGGTGGATGCGATCAGCGCTGAAGACATCGGCAAATTCCCGGATACCAATCTGGCCGAGTCGCTGCAACGCATCACCGGTATCTCGATCGAACGCCGCGATGGCGAGGGCGCGCAGGTCACCGCGCGTGGCTTCGGCCCGCAGTTCAATACGGTCACGCTCAACGGGCGCTTGATCCCGGGTGCGGACGCCTTCGGCGCACCGGGCCAAACGCCAATCGGCGGCGTAGACGTGGGCACGCGCGCGTTCAACTTCGCGCAGCTGGCCTCTGAAGCGATCACCGGCATCGAGGTCTACAAGACCAGCCGCGCCACGGCGCCCAGCGGCGGCATCGGCGCCACCATCAATATCCAGACCGACAAGCCGTTCAACCATTCCGGCGTGGTGGCCAATGCCGGCGCCAAGATGGTGTCTGACCGCTCGCAGCCATTCGGCGATTCGCTCACCCCCGAAGTGTCGGGCATCTTCAGCTACACCAACCCCGACAAGACCTTCGGTATCGGCCTGAGCGCCAGCTACCAGAAGCGCCATGGCGGCTCGGTGCAGGCCACCGAAAACACCTGGAATATCCAGCGCTGGACCGGCACCGATCCCGCGCTGCGTCCGGATGCGGTGGTGACCAACGCACCGGCGATCGGCCAGCTGTACGGCATGCCCAATGACCTCCGCTACGCGTTCGCCGACTTCCAGCGCGAGCGCATGAATGGCCAGGCGGTGATGCAGTTTGCGCCCACCGATAGCCTGACCTTGACCCTGGACTACACCTATTCGTCCAATGAAATCCGCGAGGAGCGTGGCGAGCAGGGCATCTGGCTGCAGCGCGCCAACAGCTTCACCGACCTGACCTTCGATACCGGCCAGGCCGTGGCCACGCCGGTGTATCTGCGCGATGTGCCCAGTGGTGCCAAGGACTTCGGCATGGAGCAGCAGCGCAACGAGCAGAAGTACACGCTCGGCTCGCTCGGCTTCAACGCGGACTGGCAGGTGAGCGACCGCTTCCAGCTGAGTTTCGATGCGCACAACTCCAAGACCAAGAGCCTGCCCAACGACCCGGTCACCGGCGGCAGCGCCACCTATTTCAGCCTTGCCGGCACCAACAACTGCGCCAGCGGCCCGCTGTGCGGCGGGCAGTGGGGCCAGGAGTTGTGGTTCAACAATTCGCTGCCGATCGGCGCACGCACCTGGTACCCCACCGCGGCCGATTCGCTGGCCGGCACCAATGGCGTGGTCAACCCGGACTTCACCGCGGGCAACCTGGGCTCGCAGGTGTTGCGCATCTACTACCAATCGCAGGTGAACGAGATCAAGGAAGGGCGTGTGGACGGCACGTTCGACTTCGACGACGGCCGCTTCCAGTTCGGCGTGAGCTCGGCCAATACCAAGATGAACCGGCTCACCAGCGACACCAACTCCACGCTCGGTGACTGGAGCGTGGCCAATGCCGGCAATGAGCCGGGCATGGTGGCGTTGCTGCAGCCGGTCAGCATCACCGGCATGTTCAAGGACTTCAATGCCAATGGCGCGGCGCCCAGCGCCTGGCGTGGCGATGCCGACCAACTCGCGTTGTGGGGTGGCAGCCAGTACGGCGCCACCACGCGCTACAACCCGCAATACAGCGCCGATAACCAGGTGGAAGAGAAGACCCGCGCGGCGTACGTGCAGCTGGAATTGCAGGGCGATATCGCCGGCATGACCACCAATACGCGGCTGGGCCTGCGCTACGAGCGCACCGATGTGGAATCGGTGTCGCAGGTGGCCACGCCAACCGGTTTGCTGTGGCAGTCCAACAACGACTTCCAGCTGGTCCGTTCGGCAGAGCTGCAGCCCTTCAGTGAAAAGACCAGCTACAACTACATCCTGCCCAATCTCGATTTCAGCATCGACATCACCGACCAGCTGAAGGGGCGTGCCTCGTTCGGCCAGACCATTGCGCGCGCACCCTACAACAACCTGATTGCCGGGCCCACGCCCAACACGCCCAACGGTTCGATCCTGATCAACCCCTCCAACCGTGCCGGTGGCGACTCGCAGAACCCGCAGCTCGATCCGCTGGAATCGGACAACCTCGACCTGGCGCTGGAGTGGTACTTCGCCGACGCCAGCTATGTGTCGGCCACGTTCTGGAACAAGCGCGTCAGCAACTTCATCGGCAACACGGTGTCGCGCGAATCGCTGTACGGGCTCACCGACCCTACCTCCGGGCCGGATGCGCAGGCGGCGTTGGCCTTCCTGCAAAGCGGTGCCTGCGCAGCCCAGGTGGGTGCGTCCGGCAATGACGTTGCCGCGGCGTGTTCGGCCAACGACACCTCGCTGTTCGCGGCCATGGCGTTGTTGCGCAACGCCGCAGCCACCGGCGGCCTGGGTGCCTACAACGGGAGCTCCGCGCAGAGCCTGGCGCTGGAGAACGCTTACGACATCACCGGCAACAGTAGCGACCCGCTGTATCAGTTCGATGTCTCGCGGCCGATCAACCAGAACAAGGCCAATATTCATGGCTGGGAACTGGGAGGGCAGTACTTCTTCGGCAGCAGCGGCTTCGGCATCTACGCCAACTACACCATCGTGGAAGGCGATGTCGGCTTCGACAACACCGTGATCGACCGCGACCAGTTCGCCTTGCTGGGCTTGAGCGACACCGCCAATGCCATGCTGATGTACGAAAAGTACGGCTTCAGCGCGCGTCTGGCATGGAACTGGCGCGACGAGTATCTGATCGCCGCCAACCAGGACAATTCCAACCGCAACCCGTACTACGTCGAGGCGTACCAGCAGTGGGACCTCAGTGTCAGCTACGCCTTCAGCAAGCAGCTGTCGATCGGCTTTGAAGCCATCAACCTGACGGGCGAGGACGTGCGCTGGCACGGGCGATCGGACAAGCAGATCATCCGCCTGATCGACCAGCAACCGCGCTATACGCTGGGCGTGCGCTACGCGTTCTAACCGCGGATGGGGCGCAGTTGCCGGTCTACGGCAGCTGCGCACTGCGCTTGCCGCACCGCTTGAGGCCGGTGCGTCAATGCGCCTCGCCTGGCGAGCGTGCTGCGCGTGCCGCACGCGGATGCGGTGCGTGCACGTCTGCAGCTGCATGGTGCTGTGCGGCTTGCCGGCGGCGCGCTTTTTCGCAATGCTCGCCTGCAGCAGACGCTTGATGCAGCGGCCGCTCCACCGCCGCCTTACAGCGGAGAGGGCCGGGCAGGCCACTTACCCGCCGGAGTTTCGATGACGCGATACGCAGTGCTCAACAATGTGGCGCATCACGATGTGCGCGTCATCCTGCAGTTCGGGGCGCAGTTTGGCGATGCGGTTGGCCTGGTGCCGGCCTTCGTCACCGAATTTGCCGAGTTGCAGCGCGAATACCCTCTGTTCTTTCGCAAGGATCCCGCCAGCGGCGCATACCAGGCTGTGGCGGTGCTGGGCTTTGCGCACGACGAGAACCTCTTCCTGCAGGACCAGCGCTGGAATGCCAGCTACCTGCCGGGAATCATTGCCAAAGGGCCATTTTTGATCGGCTTCCAGGAGCAGCGCATCGATGGCGCGCTGGTACAGGAGCCGGTGATCCATGTCGACCTGGAGCATCCGCGCCTGAGCCGCACGGACGGCGAGCCGGTGTTCTTGCCGCAGGGCGGTCATAGCCCGTATCTGCAGCACATCATCGATGTGTTGCGCGGCATCCGTGATGGCATGGATGCCGGGCAGCCGATGTGCGCGGCGTTCGATGCGCTCGGGTTGATCCAGCCGGTGCGGCTGGACATCACGCTGGACGCCAACCACGGCGCGCATCTGGACGGGCTGTATGCCATCGACCGCGAACGCCTGGCATCCCTCGACGCGCATGCACTGCATCAGCTGCATCAGGCCGGTTACCTGGAAGGTGCCTTCCTGATGCTGGCCTCGCAGCACAATCTGCGCCGCTTGATGGCTGAAAAACAGCGTCGTCTGCAGCAGGCCACTGCCACACCTGCCGCCGCGCACGCGTGAGCCCACGCAGATGACCACGCCGTTCGACGCCATGGCACCAATTGCCGAGCGCAGCGATTGCACGGCCGATGCGCTGCCGCTGGCCGCGCTCTGTGCCGCAGCGCAGCCGGTGGTGTTGCGCGGGGTGGCACGCGACTGGCAGCTGGTGCAGGCCGGCCAGCGTGGCGATGCCGAGGCAATGGCTGTGTTGCGCAGGTTCGACCGTGCGCAGCCGCTGCAATATTCGTATGGCGGCCCGGAGATTGCCGGGCGCCCGTTCTACACCGATGACGTCACCGACCTCAACTTCGAAGTGCGCCGTGGCAGCTTGGGCAGTGTGCTGGAGGCGATTGAAGCGCATCGCAACGATGCGCAGCCGCCCACCTATTACCTGGCCTCGCTGCCGGTCGATGACTACCTGCCCGGGCTGCGTGCGGGCAACGACCTGGACATGCGCGCCAGCGGCAGCAACGTGCAGCCGAGCATCTGGATCGGCAACCGCGTGGTCGCCTCGTGCCATTACGACGTGCCGAATAATCTCGCCTGCTGCGCGGTGGGGCAGCGGCGCTTCACGCTGTTTCCGCCAGAGCAGATTGCCAACCTGTATCCCGGGCCGTTGGAGCCGACGCCGGGCGGGCAGGTGGTGAGCATGGTGGACCTGGCCGCGCCCGATCTGCAGCGCTATCCGCGCTTTGCGCAGGCGTTGCCGCATGCGCGTACCGCCGTGTTGCAGCCGGGCAATGCGGTGTTCATTCCCAGCATGTGGTGGCACCACGTGATGGCGCTGCAGCCCTTCAACGTGCTGGTCAATTACTGGTGGGGCAGCATGCCCGCGCACGTGCCCGCACCGATGCCGGCGCTGTATCACGCGCTGTGGTCCATCCGCGACCGGCCCGCCGCGGAAAAAGCCGCCTGGCGCGCAGTGTTCGATTACTACGTATTCGGTCCAGCCGAGCAGGCTGGCGCACATCTGCCCGAGGCCGCGCGGCAGGTGCTGGGCACCATCGACCCGGCGCTCGCGCGGCAACTGCGCGCACTGCTGATCGCCCGGCTCAATCGCTGATCAGGTTCACTTTTCACCCTTCTTCGAGGAACGCGCAGTGACGCAGGCACGCATTCGCAAGGTTGTCATTGCCGGCGGTGGCACCGCCGGGTGGGTTGCCGCCGCCGCGCTGGCGCATCAGTTTCGCGGGCTGCTGGAGATCGTGCTGGTGGAATCCGAGCAGATCGGCACGATTGGCGTGGGCGAATCCACCGTGCCGCCGATCCGCGCGTTTCATCGCTTCCTGCAGATCGACGAGCAGGAATTCCTGCGTGCGGTAGCCGGCACCTTCAAGCTGGCCATCTCTTTTGAGGACTGGCAAGGCCAGGGTGATCGCTACATCCACCCGTTTGGCAGCACCGGGCAGGGCACGCTGGTGTGCGCCTTCCACCACTTCTGGCTGGAGGCGCAGCGGCGTGGCATGCACAGCGGCTTCGACGAGTACTGCCTGGAAGCGCAGGCCGCGCGTGCGGACCGCTTCGCGGTGCTGCAGCAGCCCGCGGTGAACTATGCCTACCATCTGGATGCCGGCCTGTATGCGCGCTTTCTGCGCACCCACGCGCAGCGCTATGGCGCCACCCGCATCGAGGGCAAGATCCAGCAGGTGCGCCAGCATGCCGATAGCGGCTTCGTCGAGGCGCTGGTGCTGGAAGACGGGCAAGTGGTCGAGGGCGACCTGTTCATCGATTGCACCGGTTTTCGCGGGCTGCTGATCGAGCAGACCCTGCACACCGGCTATGAAGACTGGAGCCATTGGCTGCCCTGCGACCGTGCAGTTGCGGTGCAGACCGAATCGGTGGAGCCGCCGGTGCCGTATACACGCGCGATTGCGCATGCGGCCGGCTGGCGCTGGCAGATTCCGCTGCAGCATCGCGTGGGCAACGGGCTGGTCTACGCACGGGCGCACCTCTCCGACGATGAAGCCAGCGCCATGCTGTTGGCAGCGGTGCAAGGCACGCCACGGCGCGACCCGATGCTGGTGCCGTTCGTCACCGGCCGCCGGCTGCAGACCTGGAACAAGAACGTGGTGGCGCTGGGCCTGGCGAGCGGTTTCGTGGAGCCACTGGAATCCACCAGCATCCATCTGGCGATCGTGGCGGTGATGCGCCTGATCACGCTGTTCCCCGCCGATGGCATCGCGCAACCGCAGGTGGACCTGTTCAACCGCATCAGCCGCGCCGAAGCCGAGCACGTGCGCGATTTCGTGATCCTGCATTACCACGCCACCCAGCGCGAGGAGGCGCTGTGGCGGCAATGCCGCGCGATGGAATTGCCGGAATCGCTGCAGCTGCGCCTGCGTGCATGGCGCGAGGGCGCCCATGCTTGGCAGGATGGCGACGAACTGTTCCGTGTCGATTCCTGGACGCATGTGCTGCTCGGCCAGCGCGTTGCGCCCGCGCAGCATCATCCGTTGACGCGCGCCTTGCCCGACCAGCATCTGCAGCAGTTGCTGGATGGCATCCGCCAGCCACTGCAGCACGTGGTGACACAGCTGCCGACCCAGCAGGCGTTTATCGACAGCTACTGCAAGGTGGATCAAAGCACCTGGGGCTGACGGACAGCAGGGTCGTTACGCTGTAAAGCCGTCACGCAGCGGAGCGGCCAGCCAGCGCCGCTGTCGCTGTTTCGGTTATTCGCTGAGGCAGCGTTGCAGGTCATCGCGTTCAGCGGCCAACCGCGCACCGATGGTGGCGCAGGTCTGGGCGTGGGCAGCGGCTGTCTGGCATGCGGCGTGGACGCTATCCAGGCGTGCGTCCATGACGCGGTCCTGCTCTTACACACACGCACTTGCCTCGGCATCCGGGTACAGGTGCGGCGGTACTTCAATCCATCCACGGCCATACCAGGGCGAGAAGCGGACAGACCGCCTCACCTGCGCCTGCGCCACGGTTGCCTGCAAGCGCGGGAAGGTGGTCAGCATCGATGCCGCCAGCAGGGCGGGCTCGGTGAGCCTGGGGACTTCGGTGAAGCCGGGGGCAGCAGCTGTAGGTGCACCCGCAGTTCCGTTGCGCTGGTGTCGGTACCGATAGGCCCCTCGCGCACCACGATGCCGGTCACGGCGTAATCGCCGCCGTGCGTGAATAACTGCGGTGCCGCGACATGCAGCGACGCACCGGGACGGGACGTGCCGGCACGACGCCCGCCGCACGCAGCTGATCAAGCGACTGCAACGGAACGCGCGCCTGCACAGCAAGGTCGCAGTCGCGTCTACTCGGGATGCTCAACGCAGGCGTTGCACAAACTCGCTCAGTGGCGCTGACCGATAGAAGGCCATGCACTGCGCAAAGATCCGGTTGTACGGCCCCAGCCGCTGCTCGTCCTTCATTGGCACCTCGGCGCGGTGGAAGTCGGCCGTCTGTTTTGCGACGAACTCGTGCAAGCGCGCAGTGGCCCCGGCCCGTGCGTTGTCGAGCGCGTAAGTGGTGGTCAGGAACGAGCGGTCGCGCAACTGGTCTTCGGCATATTTGCCTGCGCGTTGGTAATTGGCATCCAGGCACAGCTGCAGGGCATAGGCCTTGACGTCCTCGCTGTTGGCGGGCTTGGCTGCGGCCATGGCCGGCGCAGCGGTTGCGCCCAAGACCAGCACCAGCGTGGCAACGGCAGAGAAAGGGGAAGAGTGGCGCATACGCGTCCTTGGCTGAGCGGGGCCAACAGTGTGCATGATCGGCACACACACGTGGAGTGTGCAGGCCGTTGCACGCACGTGGCAGGCCATGCCGAAACACAAGACCACGTTAGCGCGCCGCGATGGTGCCGCCCGTGCGCGGCAGCCTCGTCTACGTGCTCGTGGCATCGGCTGGACGTGGGTTTAATCGGCCCGGATCAACACTACGCCTACGGTATTTCTGCCGTGTTCCACACAGTTGAGGAGTACACCAATGGCTGATCAAAACACCAGCAACCGTGGTTTCGCATCGATGGACGAAGACAAGCAACGCGAGATTGCGAGCAAGGGCGGCAAGGCCGCACACGCCAGCGGCAATGCACACGAGTTCGACTCCGAAGAAGCCAGGGAAGCCGGCCGCAAGGGCGGTGAGTCGGTGAGCCAGGACCGCGAGCACATGGCCGACATCGGCCGCAAGGGTGGCGAGAACAGCGGCGGCGGCAACCGCTGAGTCGGCACTGCTGGCAGCGGCACGGGTGCGCCTACCCCGTGCCGCCGATGGGTTAGGACGCGCTGTCTCGGCAGCGCAACCATGCGGAAAAGAAAGCGGGATGGTGTGGGGTGATGGCTGCTTCGCCAGCCGCCACAGGCCGCATGTACCTCTCAGTGACGAATCGCACCGCGCTTCAGCGCTGCACGATGACCGGTACCGCGTAACGCAGCATGCCAGGGCGATAGGTGCGCGTGCCTAGTGTGCGTAATGCCATGATTTCGCTGCACAGCGCAGTGCGTACTTCGCGCGCGGTCATGCCACTGATCTCCAGCGTGCTGATCAAGGCGGCAAAACCGTCCCAGAAGGCGCTTTCGTTTGCACGATGCAGCTCGCTCAAACGCCAGAGCTCGGCAAGCGCGTGCGCCAGGTCTCGACATCCTGTTGTGTCCGTCATGCCGGCTCTCGCCACGCAATGGAGCGCTGAGCCTAGCACCGCCGCGGATCGGCGCCGATACCGAAGGGTGCCTGCAGGCGTGCCATCACGCATTCAGATGCGAAGTGTGTGCACTGTGCTGCATGAGGTCGCTGCCCGCTGCCCGCTGCCCGCTTCACCGATGCGAAGAGACCGTCTTCTTTCGTCGCCGTTTACACGGCTCTACGCACTGCGCCAACACGGCCCACGCGATGGTGAAACCGGCTCATCACTGGAGTCGCCCATGGTCGACAACGACCTGCATCCCCAGCAGCACCGCGATGTCATCGTGATCGGTGGATCGGCTGGCGCCGGCGAGGCGTTGCGGCGCTTGTTGGGTGCGCTGCCAGCGCAGACGCCTGCCGCCATCCTGGTGGTGCTGCACATGTCGGCGCATGGTCACGGCATCATGCGCACGGTCAGTGCCGGTGCCAACGGCATTACCGTGGTCGAGGCCGCCGATGGCATGCGCATCGAACCGCACACGCTCTATGTCGCGGTGGCCGACCGTCACCTGATGGTGGCCGACGGGCGAATCGTGCTGGGCACCGGCCCGCGCGAAAACATGTCGCGGCCTTCGATCGATGCCTTGTTCCGCTCGGCAGCGGTGGCCTTCGGGCCCAGAACGGTGGGGGTGCTGCTATCGGGGATGCTCAACGATGGCACCGCAGGTCTTGACGCGATTCACGCCTGCGGCGGCACGGTACTGGTGCAGGATCCTGGCGAGGCGGTGGCCAGCGACATGCCGCTGAGTGCGCTGCAGCGCGTGCCTGCCGATGCCGTTCGCAGCAGCGCCGAGTTGGGCGGCCTGATTGCGGAACTGGCGCAGACAGCGGCAGGGCCGGCGCGGGTGATCACCGATGCCTTGCGTCTGGAAGTGGCGATCGCACGCGGTGCATTGACCACGACCGACGACACCGCGCGGATCGCCACGCCGGTTGCGATGAGTTGCCCGGCATGTGGCGGCGTGCTGTCGCAAATATCGGAGAGTTCTGTGCTGCGGTTCCGCTGCCAGGTCGGGCATGCCTACACAGGCGAGAGTCTGCTGTCGGCCACCGAAGGGTCGGTGGACGAGGCCCTGCGCATTGCCCTGCGCATCATCGACGAGCGGGCCACCTTGGTGGCGCGGATGGCCGATTCCAACACCCGTGCGCAACCGAATACCGCAGCGATGTACCGCCATCGCGCGGACGAATACCGCGGTTATGCGGACACCTTGCGCAAGGCGTTGCTGCGCAAATCGCCGCTCGCTGCGGCGGTGGAACCCTCAGAGTGAGCCCGCATTAGCGGTAACAGCTGGCTTCGCGTTGCACGACATGCCTAACAACCACTTATGCATCGCCTGGCAAGACACCGAGCCACGCAAAGGTGCACGCTTCAGATAAACGCGTACGCGACCACAAGGGTCGCGCACGCAGCACTGCTACACAGTCGCTTGACTCTCCATCAGGCCTTACGGGCCCAGGAAGCTGGAGATGGTGGAATACACATCCGAGAACCGCGAGTAATAATCCGGATCGCTCTGCGCGGTGCAGTACGAATACCCACCATACAGGCCGCCCCGCAGCTGGTAGGCGCCACCACTGGCGACGGTGAACAAGGCCGAGCCCGACGAGCCGCCCTCGGTTACACCATCGTTCCAGACCACGCGGTACAGCGGGGTCTTGCCGTCGATGGAGGTGTTCAGCCCGGTGACCGAGCCCAGCGAGTACTTCTTCACGTCGCCAGAGGGGTGATGGATGCCGATGATCGATGTGCCGGTGGCCCCGATGGCTGCGCTATTCCACGCCGCGTAGAACGCGCCGCTGGGCGGTGCGGTCTTGAGCTCCAGCAATGCGGTGTCACGCGTGGTGTTGGCATGGCGCAGGAACGCACCGCCGGTCAACGTGGTGGCCTGCGCACTGGCGGTATTGCCGTTGCAGCTGGCCGCATCGTAGAACCAATAGGTCTGCAGCGAATTGGCCACCGTCTGCGTGCTGATGCAGTGTGCGGCGGTCCAGAACAGATTGCGCTTGGGCGTGTTGGTGTTGTTGAGCAAGGTGCCCGTGCACAGGAACGAGCCCTGGCTGGTGGTGAACACCATGCGCGCCACGGCCTTGGACGCACTGGTGAAACCGGCGGTGGGGTTGGCGCGGCAAACGACGTCGTTCTGGCAGGAATCGCTCTCGCCAATGGCAATGGTCATCATGTCGCGCGGGCTGGCGGTGGGGCTGATGTCCAGGTGCGACAACTGCGGCACCGACAGGCTGAAGTTCTGCGGGTATTGCCCAGCCGGCAGCGACAGCTCGACCAGCAAGGTGTCGCCGTTGACCGTCGGCGACCAGCCGATGTCACTGCCACTGGTGCTGAAGCTGGTACCGGATTGCTCGAACACGCGGCCATCGTTGCCGGCAAAACGCAGCGTCACCTTGGACGGATCGCCCGGCGTTGCGCCGGCCCCCCCGCAGCACCAGCGAGGCGCGCAATGCAGCAGCCTGCGCGGAGCTGAGCGTCAGCGTTGCCACGCGGCCGCCATCGCTGGTCATCTGCCAATCCAGCTTGGACAGGTTGACCAGAGGTTGCGTCACCGCGCGCGAGAAACCGATCTGCAACGGCAGCCCGTGCTTGACCTGCGCAATGCGACGCTCGCGCACGCGTGCCAGTTCGCTGCTGCCGGGTGCCGCCAATTGCGCAACACGGGTTGGCAGCACGCCACCACGCAAACTGGCCGACTGCAGCTGTGCGGCACCCAACTTGGCGGCTTGCGGCGCCGTGGTCACCGGCGCGGCGTCCATTTCGGTCGGCGGCGCTGCCAGCGCCGTGCCGGAAAGTGCGGAGAACAACGCGAGATACAACGCATTCTTGCGATTCATGGATAGTCCTTCTCGTCAGGGAACGCTGGGCAACGGCGGGGGCCGTGGTCCGCGTGCGCCATCGATGGCGCGTCACGAGACTAGCGAAAGTTCAACGCTGAATATGTGCTTAAAATCTCTTTCATGAAGTGGCTTTCACGAAAATGTGCGATCTGGCGCGTTGTATCGATGGTTGCCGCTTCAAACGGCAGTCCTTACCGGTGCTCGGTTGAATGCTTGAGCGCAGCGCGGCACGCGAACGTATGCAATTGCGCGACGCAACATTGAGTGTCGCCATGCTGCGCGACGGCGTAGCGGCATCTGCAGGCGGTGGCGTGCGCAGCACTGAGCAGCACGCATGACATCATCTGTACGCATTGCGTGCGGCATCCGCATGGAGACGCATGGCGCAGTCCATGCGCTGCATTCAACGTCGAAGATGGCGCGGTAGCTTCGACGTGCGCTCACCGCACGTACGCATGCACGCGCACACGCGCAGGCACGCACGCAGCATTGGAATTTACAACGCGTCAGTAGCGCGGAATTCGGTCGAGCGCCCGCTGAACTTGAGGAAGGCCAGCACGGCCAGGCCGACCACCATCCAGGCGCTGCCGCCCAGCTGCGCATGCAGGTCGGCATTGATCAGCACATAGGCCAGGATCACGATGCCGATCACTGGCACCACTCCGTGCAGCACCTTGCGGCCATGCGCGCGAAAGTGCCAAAGCACCGCCACATGCAGCAGCACGAAGGCGGTAAGCGCACCCACATTGCATAGCGAGGACAGCAACGCGATCTGCCCGACGAACACTTCCCCCAGCACCATGCTCAGGGCCGCCACCAGCAGGATCGCCCGCTGCGGCACGCCAGTGCGCGGATGGATATAGCGGAGGAACGCGGGCAATTGGCGGTCGCGTGCCATTGCGAACAGTAGCCGCGAGGTGGCCGCCTGTGCCACCAACGAATTGGCAATCGCCGCACTGATGGCCACCGTCAGCGCAATCACAATCTGCATCCACGGCCCGGCAATCAGCCGCCCGATCTCGAAGAACGCATCGTTGGACGCTTGCGCGCTGGGGTAGCGCTGCAAGTGCGGCTGCAGCAACGCTGCCAGCCAGGTCTGCAGCACGAACAGGCCGGCCACCAGCACCAACGCCAACAGCGTCGCGCGTCCGACCACCCGGTTGCCGCCGCGGGCTTCCTCCGACAGCGTGGAGATCGCATCGAAGCCCAGGAACGACACCACCGCCACCGACAGTGCACTGAAAATCAACTGCGGCGAAAATGCCTGCGGGTTGTAGAACGGGCGCAGGGTCCACTGCGCACCGTTGACGCCGCGCTGGATGGCCAGTGTCGCCAGCACCACGAACAGCGCCAGCACGATGAGCTGCGCATACAGGAAGAAGCGGTTGGCACGCGCAGTGGTCTCGATGCCGCGCAGATTGACCACCGTGTTGAGCACCACGAAGAAGGCGATCCACGCGGGCTGCGGCACCTGGGGCAGCACGTTGTGCATGGCGTTGGCGCCGACCACGTAGATCAGGGTGGGTACCAGTAGATAGTCCAGCAGGATGGCCCAGCCGGCCAGAAATCCCATGCCGCCGCTCAAGCCGCGCCCCACATACGCATACACCGAACCGGCCACCGGAAACGCCTGCGACATCTGCTGGTAGCTCAGTGCGGTGAACAGCATTGCCACGAAGCCCACCAGATAGGTCAGCGGCACCATTCCCGCGCTGATGTCGAATACCCCGCCGAAGATCGAGAACGGCGCGGTCGGCACCATGAACACCAGGCCATAGATCAGCAGGTCCTTCAGGCTGAGCTGCCGCTTGAGTTCCTGGGCGTAGCCGAAGCGTTCCAGCGTGGCCGCGTCGCTGCGGCCTGGGGTGTCGGTCATGCAGATATCCGCTGAGGGGAGGGCCGGGCGGTGCCTGGCGGCGCTGGCGCGCGGCCAGTGCCGTGGGGCGGGTGTTGCCCGGCATTGTGAACATAAAGCGCCCGGCGAGCCCATCCATTGGTAAAAATGCTAGGTTTTCCATGCTGGATGTCATCCAGTGGCAGTCGCCGGCACCGAAGGACATGCACCATGTTTGACACATTGGCCAGCCTGGGCCGCGATCTCCAGGCCCGCGAGACGCTCAATGCCTGCCTGGACCGGGTGTTTCGCGATGTCTGCGCGCAGGGATTCCAGTCGCTGGTGTACGACTACGCGCCGGTGCCGCTGAGCATGGAGGGCGCGTTGATCACCCCGTCGGTGTTCCTGCAGCGCAATGCGCCCGACGACATGCACAACGTCTGGTGCGAACACGGCTATTACCAGAACGACCCGGTGCAGCAGCGCGCCACCCGCCGCACCACGCCGTTCGTGTGGTCGTACCGCACCGAAGGCCGCACCGAAGGCCGCACCGAGGGCGTGGAATACGTGGGCGACCAGCATCGGCAAGTCACCCGCTACCTGTGCGACAGCGATATGGGCACCGGTGTCACCGTGCCACTGCACCTGCCCGGCGGCGCGTTTGCGACCTTCAGCGCGGCAGTCAATGCCACCCAGGCCGAGGCCCCACGCCTGGCCGAAGCCCAGCTGCCGCCGTTCCTGCTGCTGGCGCATGCCTTTCAGGCACGCGCGCAGGAACTGCTCGATCCGCAGGAGCGCCGCTGCCACCACATCGCCTTGACCCGCCGCGAGCGCGAATGCCTGCAGTACTCGGCCAAGGGCATGACTGCCAAGAGCATTGCCGCCACGCTCAACCGCTCCACGGCCACCGTGAACCTGCATCTGAATTCGGCGGCCCGCAAACTGGGCGCACGCAATCGCGTGGAAGCGGTGGTACGCGGCATGCATTACCGGCTGCTGGAGTTGTAGGAAGGCTCAGTTGGTCGGGTTTGTCGGCCGCGTCGTTGGCGCGGGCGTGGTTGCTCATGTTCGGGGAGCGCTGGCAGACCGGTGTTCGCATGCCGGCCTCATGGCACCTCGCACGCACGACGGTGTCGCAATTCGCGCGTTTCGCAATTGCCAACCGGTGTCATCGCACTTAACGTGGACGCTGACGGCACGCGGTCTCCATCGTCAGATTGAACGAGTCGTGGTGTCCACGATTGGCGCAGGCAATCAGCGCAACTGGCCAAGCACGCATCAAGCTGTTTAGCCCAGGCACCAAGGGCGCGGGCATTCGCAGCGCGACGGCGTCCGAGGATCTGTTATGCCTCAAGATGCATGGCTAACCTGGCAAATTTGCCAGTTATCCCGACCCGCTGCGCTGGGTAGGCTCGCCGCTCTCATTGCCGTAAGTGGGCGCAGGTCATGCAGTGCACCGAGGGTTTCGTCGAATTTCGCGGCTATCGCACCTGGTACCGCATCACCGGCGACCTGCACAGCGATGCGTGCCCGCTGATCGTGCTGCATGGCGGCCCGGGCTGCACGCACGACTACGTCGACAGCTTTACCGATCTGGCCGGCAGCGGCCGCGCGGTCATTCACTACGACCAATTGGGCAACGGCCATTCCACCCATCTGCCCAATGCCGACCCCAGCTTCTGGACGGTGGGCCTGTTCCTGGATGAGCTGCAGGCGCTGATCAGCCATCTCGGACTGGCACAGTACGCGCTGCTGGGCCAGTCGTGGGGCGGCATGCTGGCCGCCGAACACGCGGTGCGCCGCCCTGCCGGACTGCGCGCACTGGTCATCGCCAACTCGCCCGCGTCGATGGGCTTGTGGCGGGCCGCCGCGCTGCGCCTGCGCGCGCGCCTGCCCGAGCCCGTACAGGCCGCCCTGGACGAACATGAAGCCGCCGGCACCCTGGATTCGCCCGCCTACCGCGCCGCCACGCAGGCGTTCTACGCACAGCACGTGTGCCGCGTGCTGCCGTGGCCTGCGGAGGTGGCGCTCACCTTTGCCGCGATCGATGCCGATCCCACCGTCTACCACGCGATGAACGGCCCCACCGAATTCCACGTGGTGGGCAGCCTGCGCAACTGGAGCATCATCGAACGCCTGCACCGCATCACCGCGCCGACGCTGGTGCTGTCCGGCAAATACGATGAAGCCACGCCGGAAACCGTGGAGCCTTACGCACGGTTGATTCCCGATGCGCGCTGGCATGTCTTCCCCAACTCCAGCCACATGCCGCATGTGGAAGAGCGCGAGGCCTGCATGCGCCTGGTCGGCAACTTCCTCGACGACCACAGCCCGTGGCCAGGCGGGCAACTGACGCGTCCCTCGGCGCTGGCCAATCGCGCCGTCTGAGCAGGGTGTAACCCGGCAGGGCTGCGGCTTGCTGGCCTTGGTAGATATGCCGAAGACCGCGCGGTTCCGCAGACGAGCGCGCTTGGACACTTAGAGCTGGCTAACAAAGTAGCGAGCAGTCGCCAGGTGGGTGCGTGCGGCGCGGAGGAACCGGCGTGTGTGGGGGTACATGCCGATTTCGAGCACCGGCCGCGGCCGCCTGGCGGCTGCGCAGTCTTTTTGATGGCCGCTCTTAGAACCTGTTCACGATCTTCTGAGTAATAGTGCCAAGAAGGCCAAATGGATGAACTGCAGGCTGGTGTTGAGTTTGCGCTCGCAGTTCTTCCATAGCCTTCGGTTCTTCTCCAGCCAAGCAAAACTACGCTCGACGATCCATCGCTTGGGCATGACCTTGAAGGTGTGCAGTTCGCTGCGCTTGGCAATCTGCACCGTGAGCTGCTCGCCTAAAATCTCTCGCACGCCGTCGGCAAACCGTACGCCGGTGTAACCGCTGTCGCACAGTAAGCTTTGTACATGCGTCAAATTTGACTGGCAGCGCTCCAACGCCTGCAGCGCACCTTTGCGGTCGGTCACCTCCGCCGTCGTCACCGCGATTGCATGGGGCAATCCCTGAGTATCAACAGCGATATGCCGCTTGATGCCCGACACCTTCTTGCCCGCGTCATATCCCTTTTGCCCTGCTGTGTCCGTGTTCTTTACGCTCTGCGCGTCCACGATCAAGAACCTGGTGCAGGCGTTGCGCTCCTGTCTGGCGCGGGCCACGCCAACCTGATTTTTTAAGTGCCTGCTCCAGCAGGCTCACTCCCTCATCGTTGCACTCGCTCCACTTGGCAAAGTACGAGTGCACGGTCCGCCACTTTGGAAAGTCGCTGGGTAGCGCTCGCCATTGGCAACCGGTTCGCAGCACGTACAACACTGCGCACCACACCTCATACACATCCACACGGCGTGGCTTGGTGCGCTTACGCGCTTGTTCCAGGATCGGCAGCACGTGTTCGAACTGCTCCCGGCTCATGTCACTCGGATAGGTCTTTTGGCGCATCCGCATAGTCTGCACTGATCAGGAAAGATCGTGAACAGGTTCTTAGTTAGACGTCATCGGGTGCCGAGCCGCACCAGCATCGCGCGGGCGTGGCAGCGTGTTCATGGCCACGCACAGGAGACGGGAGTGATGCGCAGCTCTGCCTTGGCTCCTACATGCACGTTGCGGCGTTGAGCCATGCGCGCCTTCGAGCCGTCTTGATCGCCGTCGCCTGTCCGGCCAGCCAAGCCCGCACCGTCGTGCCGAGCATGCGTACAGCATCGTGCTGCGGCCTTGTCTGGTAGTGCTGCGCACTACGTTGCGCTTCATCCCCATAACTGTACGCAGCATTCGCCGCCGCGCTCGATAGCACCATCCGATGCGCGCGAACGCGCCACTCGCGCACGCTCGGCAGTGCTCGCCTTCGCCTGGCCGACTCAGCCGATCATCGCGTGCGCAGCATTGACCCATGCGCCATCCGTAAGACTCTGGGCGATCGCGCTGCTGCTGCAGGCGCGCATCTGCAACCTGTATCGATGATCGGTTTGGAAGAGCTTGCAAACACGACGCGATGGATCTCCTAGCGGTGATGCACGCGCGCGCGTGATTGATGCGGCAGCCGCGCATTAGGCCTGAAATTCCAACCAAACTGAGCTGCTGATCATCGGCGCGCTGTGGCTGCGTGGTGATCAAGCGCGGCCGTGACGCGTCGCGTTGAGTGTCGTTCGCTTCGCTGCAACGCGGCGCGGCGCGCTGCATAGCGCAGTAGCGCATGCACAACGGCATGCCATCGCAGCATGCAGCAATCACACGCACAAGACATGTTGCAGCGCAGTGGCACGGTGTCCTGTCTCCGCTGTCCATTGCTGTCTCTTTTGCGTGTCTCTCTGCGCGAATGCCGCGGTCTGTCAAATTTCCACAACTGGATAATTGTTTTCTGTTTCAAGACGCGCGAAGAATGCACGCCCCCACGCACCGCGTTGCCGTCGTCATGCACTCGCTGACGCCCTGCAGCGTTTTCGAATTCCATTGGGAGAGGCTGCATGACTAGCAAAACGCTTCAGGGCGCACTCGCGCTTGCACTGTCCGCTTGCGCTGCGGGCGCGATCGCAGGTCCGGTCGGCTACGGTGCCGCCACCACCGGCGGCGGCAATAAGGTTCCGGTGAATGTGGCCACGTTCGAGGCGATGCAGTCGGCCATCGACAGCTACTCCGGCAGCGGCGGCCTGGTGCTGAACTACACCGGCAAGTTCGACTTCGGCACCATCAAGGATGTCTGCGCGCAGTGGAAGCTGCCCGCCAAGACCGTGCAGATCAAGAACAAGAGCGATGTCACCATCAAGGGTGCCAACGGCTCGGCTGCCAACTTCGGTATTCGCGTGGTGGGCAATGCGCACAACGTGATCATCCAGAACATGACCATCGGTCTGTTGCAGGGCGGCGAAGATGCCGATTCGATTTCGCTGGAAGGCAACTCCAGTGGCGAGCCGTCCAAGATCTGGGTCGACCACAACACGGTATTCGCCTCGCTCACCAAGTGCTCCGGCGCCGGTGATGCCTCCTTCGATGGCGGCATCGACATGAAGAAGGGCGTGCATCACGTCACCGTGTCCTACAACTACGTCTACAACTACCAGAAGGTGGCGTTGAACGGTTACAGCGACAGTGACACCAAGAACTCGGCCGCGCGTACCACCTACCACCACAACCGCTTCGAGAATGTGGAATCGCGCGTGCCGCTGCAGCGCCGTGGCTTGAGCCACATCTACAACAACTACTTCAACAACGTCACCACCTCCGGCATCAATGTACGCATGGGCGGCATTGCCAAGATCGAGTCCAATTACTTCGAGAACATCAAGAACCCGGTGACCTCGCGCGACAGCAGCGAGATCGGCTACTGGGACCTGATCAACAACTACGTCGGCAGCGGCATCACCTGGGGCACGCCCGATGGCAGCAAGCCCTACGCCAATGCCACCAACTGGATCAGCACCAAGGTGTTCCCCGAATCGCTGGGCTACATCTACACGGTCACGCCGGCTGCGCAGGTCAAGGCCAAGGTGATCGCCACCGCAGGGGCGGGCAAGAACCTGGCCGAGTGATGGCGTGGCGCTACCCTGTATGACTGAAACCCCGGCCTTGGTCGGGGTTTCTTTTTCAAGCGGTTCGCCAAGCGAAGTGCCCGTTGCACCCACCGGCATCGCTGGGCCTACGAGGCGCTAACCGAGGGCGATGCGGCGTGGGCGAGGGGGGCGAGGACGACGCGGTGCTCACCGCATGGCGTGCGGCCTGTTCCGTCGCCGCCTGCCAGGTGCGTGGTTCAGCATGTCATGCGTGCCCGTGGCGATGTCCGCACGGCTGCAGCAAGGAGCGCACGGGCAGCGCACGGCCTGCACGTGCGTGGCCGCCGTTGCACCGCGCACGCCGCTACAGGGCTCGCGGCCGGAGGCGGTGGCGGTGCCGCCGTCAAGAGGCGCGGCGGAGCCCGCGACGCGGTATCGTGTCGCGTTCCCGTCATCGTCGATCCTGTCCATGCCGCTTCCGACCGATCCTGTTGCTGAGACTGCTTCGTCCGCTGCGCCTGCGCTGCGTCATGCGCTCAAACCCCGGCAATTGATGATGATGGGCCTGGGCACGGCGATCGGCGCAGGCCTGTTTCTCGGCTCGGGGGTCGGCATCCACGCGGCCGGCCCGGCCGTGCTCGTGTCCTATCTGATCGCCGGCGCGCTGGTGATCATCGTGATGAACGCGCTCGGTGAAATGGCCGCGGCCAAGCCGGCCAGCGGCGCGTTTTCGGTCTACGCGGCCGATGCCATGGGGCCGACCGCCGGCGCAACCGTCGGCTGGTTATGGTGGCTGCAGATCGTGGTGGTGATCGCCGCCGAAGCAGTGGGCGCGGCAAGCCTGCTGGCCACGGTGTGGCCGGCCTTGCCGGTGCCGATGCTGGCGTCGGTGTTCATGGCCACCTTCACCGTGATCAACCTGCTGGGCGTGCGCAATTTCGGTGAGTTCGAATTCTGGTTCGCCATCCTCAAGGTGGTGGCGATCCTGATCTTCCTGATGATTGGCGGTGCGCTGCTGGCCGGGTTGCTGCCGGGCGTGGCGTCGCCGGGGCTCTCCAATTTCACCCAGCACGGCGGGTTCGCGCCCAAGGGCCTGGCCGGCATCGGCACCGCACTGCTGGTGGTGGTGTTCGCCTTCGGCGGTACCGAGATCGTGGCGGTGGCGGCAGCGGAAACCGCCGACCCCGGGCGCAGCCTGGCGCGCACCATCCGCACGGTGGCCTGGCGCATCCTGGTGTTCTATATCGGCTCGATCAGCGTCATCGTCGCGGTGGTGCCCTGGACCAGTGATGCACTGAGTTCGCCGTTTGCCGCTGTGCTGGAAGTCGCGCGCATTCCTGGTGCGGCAACCGGCATCACGCTGGTGGCGGTGGTGGCGCTGTTGTCGGCGCTCAATGCCAATCTCTATGGTGCCTCGCGCATGATCTTCTCGCTGGCCCAGCGCGGTGAAGCGCCCCGTTGGCTGGGCAACACCAGCCGCCAGCAGGTGCCGCTGGTGGCGGTGATCGCCAGCGTGTTGTTCGGCTTTGCCGCCGCGGTGCTGGAGTTGCTGTATCCCGGCAAGGTGCTGCCGATGCTGCTGAATATCGTCGGTGCCACCTGTTTGCTGGTGTGGACGATCTCGTTGCTGTCGCAGTTGATCCTGCGTGCACGCGCCGACCGCGCCGGCATCGCCTTGCCGTTCCGCATGCGTGGCTACCCGGTACTGACGCTACTGGCGTTGGCGATCCTGGCGGTGATCTTCGTGCTGCTGGCATTGTCGGCCGACACCCGCGCGCAGTTCCTGTCGATGGTGGGGCTCACCGCCGGCATCGCGCTGGTGAGCGAGCTGGCGCGGCGGATGCGCAAGCGCTAGACCGTATTGGCTGACAGGCGGCGCCTGCGTGCGCCGCTAGCAGCAGCGTGGCGAACGGCGCTCACGTGGCCGTGTGTGTTGGTTGGCAGTCAATGGCAGACGCGTGATACCTGCGCGATAGCGCGATGCCGCGCGTTCGCAGGCGCCCGGTACGGCGCTGCAACGCAGCCGGATGCCTTGATTCAACGCAATTGCGACGCGACACGTTGACGCAGTGCGACGCCGTGTCGCATCGGGAACGGGCGCACGCGTCCCTATCATGATCCTGTCGCACGAAGGATCTGCTCGCACACCACAGGGATTCCTCGGCGATCGATCCGCAGCCTGCGCGCTTGCGGTCATCCCCACTTTCCTGGAGCTTTCTCCATGGACGCCCTGCTGTTGTCACGGATCCAGTTCGGGTTCGTCATCGCGTTCCACGTGTTGTTTCCCGCGTTCACCATCGGCTTGTCCAGCCTGTTGGCATTTCTGGAATGGCGCTGGTTGCGCACCCGCCTGCCGGTCTGGCGCGAGCTGTATTTTTTCTGGCAGAAGATCTTCGCCGTGTCCTTCGGCATGGGCGTGGTCAGCGGCATCGTGATGGCGTTCCAGTTCGGTGCCAACTGGCCGGAACTGAGCCGCATTGCCGGCAGCGTGATCGGTCCGTTGCTCAGCTATGAAGTGCTCACCGCGTTCTTTCTGGAAGCCAGCTTCCTGGGCGTGATGATGTTCGGCTGGGGCCGGATTTCCGAGCGCCTGCATTTCTTCGCCACCTGCATGGTGGCGCTGGGCACGCTGTTTTCCACGTTCTGGATCCTGTCGTCCAACAGCTGGCTGCAGACGCCGGCCGGCTACGAGGTGGTCAACGGCATCGTGCATCCGGTGGACTGGCTGAAGATCATCTTCAACCCGTCGTTCCCGTACCGGTTGGCGCACATGGCGCTGGGTTCGTTCATCACCACCTGCTTCGTGGTGGGCGCGGTGGGTGCGTGGTATCTGCATCGTGGCGTGCACCGCGAGGCAGGCCTGCGCATGCTCAAGCTGGCGGTGGCGTTTGCGGCGATCACCGTGCCCCTGCAGATCTTTGTTGGCGACATGCATGGCTTGAACACGCTCGAGCACCAGCCGATGAAGATCGCCGCGGTGGAAGCGCACTGGCACGACGAAGCGCCGGGGGAGGGCTTCCCGCTGGTGGTGTTCGCGGTGCCCAACGCGGCGAAAGAGCGCAACGATTACGAGATCGCCATTCCGCGGCTGGGCAGTTTGATCCTCACCCATCGCCTGGACGGCCGCATCGCGCCGCTGACCACGGTGCCGGCCGCCGATCGCCCGCCCGTGCTGCCGGTGTTTTTTGCGTTCCGCATCATGGTGGGGCTGGGCAGCCTGATGCTGGTGGTGGCCTGGGTGTCGGCGTTTGCCTGGTGGCGCGGCAAGCTGGTGCAGTGGCGTTGGTTGCTGGCCACCTGGCGCTGGATGCTGCCGAGCGGCTTCATCGCGCTGGTGTCGGGCTGGTTCGTGACCGAGATGGGGCGGCAGCCGTACGTGGTGTATGGGTTGCTGCGCACCGCCGATGCGGTGGGCCCGCAGTCGACGTTGATGACCGCCATCTCGCTGGCGGTGTATGTGGCCGGCTACGCCTTCGTGTTCGGCTGGGGCATCTGGTACCTGGTCAAGATCGGCAAGCTCGGGCCCACCCCGCACGATGCGCCGCAACTGGATCACGGCGAACACACGCCCGCACGGCCGCTGTCGGCCGCCGACGAACCGATCGATGGAGCTGCCTGATGGACATGACGACCTTCCTGCCGGTGGCGTGGTTTGCGGTGATCGGTTTCGGCGTGTTGATGTACGTGGTGCTGGATGGCTTCGTGCTCGGCATCGGCATCCTGGCGCCGTTTCGCAAGGACGAAGCGCAGCTGGACCTGATGATGAACACTGCCGCGCCGATCTGGGACGGCAACGAAACCTGGCTGGTGCTGGGCGGGGCAGGGCTGCTCGCCGCGTTTCCCAAGGCGTATGCGGTGATTCTGTCGGCGCTGTATCTGCCGGTGCTGCTGATGGTGATGGCGCTGGTGTTTCGCGGGGTGGCGTTCGAATTCCGCTTCAAGGCGCATCGCTCGCGGCGGCTGTGGAGCAATGCGTTCGCCGCCGGTTCGATCCTGGCCACTTTTGCGCAGGGCGTGATCCTGGGTGCGTTGGTACAGGGCTTGCCGATCGAGAACGACCGGTACGTCGGCGGCATCTGGGGCTGGTTCAGCCCGTTCGCGATGCTCACCGGCGCGGCATTGGTGGCCGGCTATGCACTGCTCGGCAGCACCTGGCTGATCCTCAAGACCGACGGCCACGTGCAGCAACTGGCGCGCCAGCTATCTCGGCCACTCGCGTTGACGGTGCTGGTGTTCATCGGCCTGGTCAGTGCGTGGCTGCCCTCGCTGCAATCGCACGTGATGGAGCGCTGGTTCGAAGGCGCGCACTACCTGTGGCTGATGCCGATTCCGGTGCTGGTGGCGGTGGTGGGCCTGGCGTTGTGGCGCGCCACCGACGCCGGCCAGCCGGACACGCCGCCGTTCCTGCTGGCGATGGCCTTGTTCGTGCTCGGCTTCCTGGGGCTGGTGCTGGGCATGTGGCCCTACCTGGTGCCGCCGGTCTACACGATCTGGCAGGCCGCCGCGCCACCGTCTTCGCAGCTGTTCGCGCTGGTCGGCCTGGTGCTGCTGCTCCCGCTGATCCTGGGCTACACGGTGTGGTCGTACCGCGTGTTCCGCGGCAAGATCACCGCCGAGACTGGCTATCACCACTGAAGGCTGCGGGCGTGCGCAGCGTAGCGCGCCGTGTGCGCGTAGCGCGCTGCGAGCACGAACAGCGACGGCGCGGCTGCGAGCCTGCAAGGGCAGGGCGGTTGCGTGCAGCGCCGAGTCGCCACAACGGCCTTGCCGCTGTGGTGATCAGCGGGCCGCAGCGCGAACTGTTGTGCTACGACCGCAGATCCAGCGAGGGCAGCAAGGCCACGCAGAAGTGCCGGCCTCGCCGCTGCGCCATCATTCGCCAGGTTTAGGTCTTCCCAGCCAGCTAGCGCAGGCGCTGCTTGAACATCCATTCCCACATCGCCGGATCGGCGTAGGTGGCGTCCCAGGCGTTGTGGTTGCCGTTGGGGTATTCGCTGTAACGCACATTGGCGCCCACGCCCTTGGCGGCGCGGTACAACGCGCGGTCGTCGTGCGGCGGGACCGCCTCGTCCTTGGCGCCATGGAACATCCAGATCGGCACGTGCTTCAGGCGCGTGACCGCGGCGGTATACGGGTCGGCTTCCTGTGCCACCAGGCTCACGTACAAGGTGCGGCGCTCATCGCGCGGCGCCTTGAGCGCGCCGCAGATCGGCACGATGGCGGCAAAGCGCTGCGGCTGCATCAGGCCGATTTCCCAGGCGCCATAGCCGCCCATCGAAATGCCGGTGAGATAGGTGTGCTGCGGGTCGGCGGAAAACTCGGCACTGGTGGCATCCAGCGCGGCAATCGCCATGCGCGCATTGATCCCCAGCCATTCCTCGTCGTCCGGCACCTGCGGCAACACCACCAGCGCGGGAAAGTCGGCGGTGTGTTCGCTGAGGTAGGGGCCAACGCCCACCTCGGCCTGGTTACGGCCATTGTCGCCACGCTCGCCCGAGCCATGCAGGAACAGAACGATCGGCCGCGGCTGCGGCGACGTGCCCACCGGCACGAACACCTGGTACTGGTAGTGCCGGCCTTCAATCTCCAGCGAGCGCGTCACGAAGTGACCGCGGCGGGTGTCCTGGTGCCGGTCAACCAAGCTGGAACATCCGGGCAGCAGCAGCGCGAGCACCACCAGCAAAAGACAACAACGCATCACGCAGCACTCCCTGGCAAAGACAGGCCTGCAGTATCGCCGCCAACGCGTGTCGCGGCATGTCGCGTTGCGGCGAGGGCCCGGCGCGCGTCATTGGCTCAGCGCAGCAGGATCAAGGTGGCCAGGCCGAGGAAGCTCAAAAAGCCCATCACATCGGTCAGCGTGGTCAGGATCACGCCGCCCGCCAGCGCGGGGTCGAAGCCCAGCCGCTTCAGCGTCACCGGCACCAGCACGCCACCAAACGCGGCGGTGAGCATGTTCAAGGTCAATGCGGTGCCGATCACCAGCGACAGCATCGGTTGGCGGAACCACACCAGCACAATCACGCCCAGCCCGATGCCCAGCACCATGCCGTTGATAAGCGCCACGGTCAGTTCCTTCTTGAGCAAGGTCATCACGTTGGACGAGCCGATCTGCCCCAGCGCCAGGCCGCGCACCATCAGTGCCAGCACCTGGGTGCCGGCATTGCCGCCCATGCCGGCCACGATCGGCATCAACGCCGCCAGCGCGACCAGTTTTTCGATGGTGCCTTCGAACTGGCTGACCACGCTGGAGGCCAGGAACGCGGTGCACAGGTTGATGCCCAGCCAGATCAGGCGGCGGCGGAACGCGCGCCGCGCTGGGCTGAACATGTCCTCGTCCTCGTCCAGGCCGGCGGCGCTCAACGCCTGGTGCTCGGCCTGCTCGCGGATGATATCGACCACGTCATCGATGGTGATGCGGCCGAGCAGGATGTTGTTGTCGTCCACCACTGGGGCGGAGATCCAGTCATGGTCGGAGAAGCGGCGCGCCACTTCGTCCGACCCATCGCCGACATCGATCGCCGGCTGCTCGTCGTCGATCAGCCGATTGACCGGCGTGCTGTCTTCATGGGTGACCAGCGCCGCCAATGGCACCCGGCCCAGATACTGGTGGCGCCGGCTCACCACGTACAGGTGATCGGTGTGGTCGGGCAGCTCGCCGCGCAGGCGCAGGTAGCGCAGCACCACGTCCACGTTGACGTCGGCGCGCACCGTCACCACGTCCGGGTTCATCAGGCGCCCGGCGGTGTCTTCCGGATACGAAAGCACCTGTTCCAACCGCTCGCGGTTCTCGCGGTCCATCGACTTGAGCACTTCGTCGATGACGGTATCGGGCAGGTCCTCGACCAGGTTGGCCAGGTCGTCGATGTCCAGATCTTCGACCGCGGCGACGATTTCGTCCGGGTCCATGTCGGCGAGCAGGCTTTCGCGTACTTCATCGCCGACGTGCAGCAGCACCTCGCCATCGTCTTCCGGGTCGACCAGCCCCCACACCACCTCGCGCTTGCCCGGCGGCAGTGATTCCAGCAGGTTGCCGATCTCCGCCGGCGCCAACGTGTTGACCAACCGACGCACCGGCCCGAGACGCCCGCTGTCCAGCGCGTCGGACAGCAGGCGTAGCTGGCGCGCGGTCTTGTCGTGGCGGACGGCTTCGGCCATGCGCGGCTCCCTGGTGGAGTGAACGCGTCTCTTCAGAGGCCGCGGTGCTGGATCAGCAGGGCATTATCGCTTGCGCACGGTGACGAAACATACAGTGCAGGTGCAGCGGTGCCCGCGCGCTGCGGGCGCGGGTGTGGCGCAACTCAGTGCAGCAGGCCTTGCGCCACGCTTGCCAGCCATTTTTCGATGCTCTTGCGGTCGCGCGCGCGCAGCAGTTTTTCGCCGTGCACGCGCAACTGGCCCAGATGCAGGTCGCGCACCGCGCGGCGTACTTCCAGCAAGGTGGCCGGATGCAGGCTGAACTCGGTGAGGCCCAACGCCAGCAGCATCGCCACGAAGCGCGGGTCGCCGGCGATTTCGCCACACACGGCCACCGGCTTGTTGTGCGCCCGCCCGGTGGCGATGACCTGCGCAATCAATCGCAGCACCGCCGGATGCAACGGCGAATACAGCTCGCCTAGCGCTTCGTTGTTGCGGTCCACCGCCAGCAGGTATTGCACCAGGTCGTTGGTGCCGATCGACAAAAAGTCGATGTCGTCGATGAAGCAGTCCAGCGCCAATGCCGCCGCCGGCACCTCGATCATCGCGCCGAGCGGAATGTGCTCGGCGATCTCGTGGCCTTCGTCGCGCAGCTGCGCGGTGAGCTTTTTCAGCTGTTTGCGCACCAACAGGATTTCCTCGCGCCCGCTGACCATCGGCACCAGGATGCGCACCGGGCCGTAGCCGGACGCGCGCAGGATCGCGCGCAGCTGTGCCTGGGCCACCGCCGGCCGGGCAAGCGACAGGCGCACCCCGCGCAGGCCCAGCGCCGGGTTGTCCTCATCGCTCAGGGTGAGCCCGGTGCGGTCGGCCTTGTCCGCGCCCAGATCCAGCGTACGGATGGTCACCGGCCGGCCGCTCATGCCCAGCACGGTGTCGCGGTAAGTGTGGAACTGCTCGTCTTCGTCCGGCAGCTCGTTGCGCTGCAGGAACAGGAATTCGGTGCGGTACAGCCCCAGCCCGCTCGCGCCCAGCGCATGCGCCTTGGCCACGTCTTCCAGCGACTCGGCATTGGCCAGCAGGGTGATGTCGACGTTGTCGCGCGTGCGGGTCGGCTTGGAGCGCAACCGGCCCAGTTCGCGTTGTTCCTTGGCCAGCGTGCGCAGGCGCTCGCGGTAGTCGCGCAGATGCTCGGGCGTGGGGTCGACGATGACCTGGCCGGAGCCGGCATCGACGATCAGCACGTCGCCATCGTTGACCCGCTGCACCGCGTCGGCCACGCCGACCACCAAGGGCAGGTGCAGGCTGCGCGCCAGGATCGCGCTATGCGAGAGCGCACTGCCGGCAGTGGTGACGATGCCGACCACGCCTTGCGCCTGCAGCTGCGCCAGCTCCGACGGTGCCACGTTGTCGCACACCAGGATCTCGCCGGCCACGCCCTTGAGGTCCGGCGCGCGCTTGTGCAAAAACGCATGGATGCGCCCGATCACATGGTCCAGATCGTCCATGCGGCTGCGCAGGTAGGCATCTTCCATGCCGTCGAACACCGCCGCCAGACGATCGCGTTGCACGCGCAGCGCGTAGTCGGCGCTGTAGCGGTGCGTGCGAATCAGATCGTCTAGCCCCTGCAGCAGTTCCGGGTCGTCCAGTAACAGCGCGTGCAGTTCGAGGAATTCGCCCACTTCGCGGGCCAGCGCGCCATGCAGGCGGTCGCGCAGTTGCTGCATCTCGGTGCGTGCGGCGGCAATGGCCGCGTGCAGACGCTGCAGCTGCGTTTCGACCTGGTTGGCCGGCACGCGTTGCTCGGCCACCTCCAGTGTGTGGCTCTGGCGGACGCGGGCGCGCCCCAATGCGTTACCGCGCGAGGCGGCATGTCCGCGCAAGCGCAGACTCATGCGCGGCCTTGGCGCAGCCGCGCCGTGTCGGTCAGCACGGCACCGACGCAGCGCATGCTCAGCTGTCCTCGTCGAATCGGCGCTCGAACAGGTCCACCAACGCCTGCAGCGCCTCGGCCTCGTCTTCGCCATCCAGGCGCACCATTACGCTGGTGCCCTGGCCGGCAGCCAGTAGCATTACGCCCATGATGCTCTTGGCATTCACTTCGCGGCCCTTGGCCGCCAGCGTGGCGTTGGCGCGGAAGGACGACAGCGTCTGCACCAGCTTGGCGGTTGCCCGCGCATGCAGTCCCAGTCGATTGGAAACTATGAGTTCGCGTTCAAGCATCGTCGATGATCGCTCCGTTGCGGGTACCGGCCGCCGCGGTGGCGGGCAGCTCCTGCAAACCTTGTTCGGGGTAGTTCATCACCCGCAGCAGCATGGGCAGGCTGAGCGCAGACACACGGCGAACCGGGGTGCCCAGCTTGGCCAGCCGACTGGCGAGATTGCTGGGGCTGGCGCCGTACAGGTCGGTCATGACCAACACGCCGTCGCCGCTGTCGACCCGACGCATCGCTGCCGAGGCCTGGGGCAATAACGCGTCCAGGTCTGCATCGAGCGGAACCTCGAAGGATTCGGTCTTCAACGGCAAATGCCGCAACAGCCCCGTCGCCACGTCCAAGAACGCTGCGCCGATGCCGGGATGAGTAATGAGGAGAATGCCACAGGCCATGCCGAAACGTTAACAGGTCAGCATGACCACGCGATAGCGTTTGCCGGGCACCGATGTGTTGCGAAATGAATGGGCGTTTAGCCTGCTGCAGTTGGGCGTGGATTGCAGGCGATGCGCGCTCCGCTGACAGCGTGACGATGTGACGTCCGTTGCGTCTGCACCGGTATTGCGGCAAGCGAGCGCTGCAGTGGGTTGATCAGCGGCGATGCTCGTAGCCTGCGCTACTTGGCGATGCCTTTGCCGTGTTTCCAATTCGCCATGCGTGCCGACCCCTATCGCTTGGGTCAGCGCGGTCGACCGCGTGGAGATGGAGCAATGCAATAAATGCGTCGGGCGCACGCTCTGCTCCGCGACGCCCAATCACATCAAGCGCGCACAGTAGCCGCATCAGGCAAACGCAAGGCTCCCTCCAGCTGACCAGCCGCGGCGCAGACCGCAGCACAACGCTTCAACGATTCCCGATTCCCGATTCCCGATTCCCGAATCCCGATTCCCCAATCCCGAGATTCAATCCTGCTCGCGATGAAACGTCGCCACTTCCGGCCAGCCCTGTTCGCGCGCATGCCGGGCCATGCGTTCGGCCAGATACACCGAGCGGTGCTTGCCGCCGGTGCAGCCGAACGCGATGGTGACGTAGCTGCGGGTGTCGTTGCGCAGGCGCGGCAGCCAGGTATCGAGCAGGTCCACGATCTGCGCCGAATAGCGGATCACGTCCGGCTCCTTGTCCAGGTAATCGCGCACGCCGGCATCGCGGCCGGTGAGTGGGCGCAGCTCCGGGTCCCAGTGCGGGTTGGGCAGCACACGCGCATCGAACACGAAGTCGGCCTCGGCCGGCACGCCGCGCTTGTAGGCGAAGGATTCGAACAGCAGCGACAAGCGGTCGCTGTTGCCCAGCGCGAACTCGGTGACAACGCGTCGGCGCAGTTGGTGCACGTTGAGCGCGCTGGTATCGATGATGGCATCGGCCTGCGCACGCAGCGGCGCGGTCAATTCGCGCTCGCGGGTGATCGCTTCCGGCAACGCCAGGCCGAGCTGGCTGAGCGGATGGCGGCGGCGGGTATCGGCGTAACGCTTGAGCAGGGCTTCGTCGCTGGCTTCGAAAAACAGCAGGCGTGCCTCGATGCCGTATTCCTGCGCGGCCTGCCGCCACTGCGCCAGCTGGGTCAGGTCGCTGCGGCTGCGCACATCGATGCCCACTGCCAGGCGCTGGTCGCCGAGCGGGTTGCCCCGCAGCCGGCTGCGCACAAAGTCCGGCAGCAACTCGACCGGCAGATTGTCCGAACAGTAATAGTCGAGGTCTTCGAAGGTCTTCAGCGCCACCGACTTGCCGGAGCCGGACAACCCGCTGACGATCATCAAGGTGGACGCGGCAATGCTCATGGGGTGCGTCGCTCCAGCAGGTTGCTGTGGCGGGCGATGAACATCGCCGCCGGGTCGATGCCCTTGGTGCGCAGGATGTGCAGGCGGGTGGCCGCCTCGGTCAGCACGGCCAGGTTGCGGCCGGGCATCACCGGCAGGGTGATCAGCGGCACGTCCAGATCCAGCACGTGGCGGCTGCCGGAATCACCGGTCAGGCGCTCATAGCCGGAAGGCGTGGGCTCGGTCATCGGCCGGGTCAGGTGCACGATCAGGCGCAGGTACTTGTTCTTCTTCACCGCGGTGTCGCCGAACATGTCGCGCACGTTCAACACGCCCAGGCCGCGCACTTCCAGCAGATCCTGCAACAGCTCGGGGCAGGTGCCGTCGAGTACGTCCGGCGCGATCTGGGTGAATTCCGGTGCGTCGTCGGCCACCAGGCGGTGCCCGCGGCTGAGCAGTTCCAGCGCCAGTTCGCTCTTGCCCGAGCCGGCTTCGCCGGTGATCAATACGCCGATCGAATAGATCTCCATGAACACGCCATGCAGCGTGACCCGCGGCGCCAGCGTGCGCGCAAGGTGGTAGGACAGATGATTGAGCAGCTCATGGCCGCGCTTGGGCGAGATCCACAGCGGCGTATTGGATTCATCCGCCGCCGCGCGCAGATCTTCCGGGCAGGACTGGTTCTTGCTGATCGCCAGTGCCAGCGGCTGCACCTGGATGATCTTTTCGATCGTCTCCCAGCGTTGCCGCGCATCCAGCGAATCCAGCCAGGCCAGCTCCTCGGTACCGAGGATCTGCACCTTGTTCGGATAGATCACATTGAGATAGCCGGCCAGCGAGGGCCGGCGCGCATTATTGCTGCCGGCCTGGATCTCGCGGTGTTCCCCCTTTTGCCCCGCAACCCAGCGCAGTGCCAGCTTGTCGCGCTGCTGGTCGAACAGTTCACGTGCGGTGATGCTGGTATTCATGCGGCGCTCGCGTGTGGAGGCGGTACCTCAGTCAGCAGCGCCATCAGCGCTTGCGCATCGGGCGCGGCGCGCAGCTGCTGGCGAAAATGGCTGTCAGAAAAGCGCTCGGCCAGTTCCGACAACAGCATCAGGTGCTGATGCGTGTAGTGCGCCGGCACCGCCATCGCAAACACCAGGTCCACGGCTTCTTCGGCGCCGAACTCCACCGGCGTCTGCAGCCGCAGCAAGGCGCCACGTGGTTCGGTGAGGTTGGGGCAGCGCCCGTGCGGAATGGCAATGCCGTGGCCGATGGCGGTGCTGCCAAGGGCTTCGCGCTCGCACAGGTTGGCAAACAGTTCGTCGGTACCGGCCTGGCGGCAGGACAGCAGCTCGGCGGCGGTATGCAGGACGGTGTCGCGATCGGCGGCCGGCGACACCATGGTGCGCACGGCCGCCATCAGATCGGTTAAAGGCATGAGGGCATCAAGCGAGAAGCGTCATGCGGGATTGTCGCGCACCTCGCGGGCGTGGTGGTTACATTTCTTCTCTTTGTGCTTGAGCACCAGGCGGTCGAGCTTGTCGACCAACAGGTCGATGGCGGCGTACATGGTGGAACCGCTGGCATCGGCGTGCAGAGTGCGGCCGGGGAGGTTGACGGTGGCAACCACATGGTGGTCTGGCTTGCGGACGGCCAGCTGGGTTCGGACTTCACAGTGCTGGTCGAAGTGGCGCTGCAGGCGCTGCAGCTTGCTTGCCACGTAGTCCCGCAGGGCGGGGGTCACTTCAAGCTGGTGGCCATACGTCTCGATACGCATCGGATACCTCCATTGGTCGGTGGGCCAATGAACCTTTCCGGTGGTCCGGCGAACCCGGCACAGGCCGGCGTTGCGGTGGTTGCAACGTCAGGCGATGCGCACGCGTTCGTGGGAGGCGGAAATGTTCATGGCCTCACGATACTTCGCAACGGTTCGGCGCGCTACTGGTACGCCGGAAGTTTTCAACAGATCTGCCAACTTGGCGTCCGACAAGGGTTTGCGCGGGTTTTCCGCATCGATCAGGCGCCGGATCATCGCCTGGATCGCCGTGCTGGAGGCCTCGCCGCCGCTGTCGGTGTCGATGCCGGAGGCAAAGAACGAGCGCAGCGGGATGGTGCCGCGCGGCGTGCGTACGTACTTGCGGGCGATGGCACGCGAAATCGTCGATTCGTGCAGGCCCAACTCACCGGCGATCTCGCGCAGGGTCAGCGGGCGCAGCGCCTGCGCACCGAACTCCAGGAACCCGGCCTGGTGCTGCAGCAGGCAGCGCACCACCCGCAGCAGGGTTTCGCCGCGCGCCTCCAGGCTCTTGAGCAGCCAGCGCGCTTCCTGCAGTTGGCCACGCAGGTAGCCGGCGTCGGATTCGCCGCAGCTGCGGATCAGTTGCTCGTAGCCGCGGTGGATGGTCACCTTGGGTTGCGCGCGGCCGGCCAGGGCGGCGCGCCAGACGCCGCGCTGGCGCCAGATCACACAGTCCGGCACCACATAGGTGTCCTGCGACAGCGCGCTGATCTGCTTGCCCGGGCGCGGGTCCAGCGAGCGCACCAGCTGCACGGCCTGCTCGACATCGGCGGCAGAGCGCTTGAGTTCGTGGGCCAGGCCGGCAATGCCGCTGCGCGGCAGCCGCTCCAGCGGCCCGGCCACGATCTGCAGCGCCAGCTCGCGCGCAGGCGTCGCCGCATCGAGCACCTGCAGCTGCAGCGCCAGACATTCGCCCAGCGAGCGTGCGCCGATGCCCACCGGGTCGAAGCGCTGGATCTGGTGCAGCACGGTGAGCACTTCGGCCTCGTCCACGTTGCCGAGGTTGAGCGTCTCCAGAATCGCGCTGAGCGGCTCGCGCAGGTAGCCGTCTTCGTCCAGGGCATCGATCAGGATCGCGCCGATCTGGCGGTCCCTTGGCGACAGCGGTGACAGGTGCAACTGCCACAACAGGTGGTCGGCCAGGGTTTCGGACTCGGCCACGCGTTCGGCGGCGTCGCCGTTGTCGTCATCGTCGAAGCTGCCGCCACTGCCAGTGCCGGTCCATTGCAGCTCGTCCTGCGACCAGTCGTCGTCGCGCTCGGCAGGCGCCGGCTCGTCGCGTTGGCGTTCTTCGTTGGAGGCGGAGGGCGACGGTTCGACCGGCGCCTCGCTGGCCGCGTGCGCGGCTTCGTCGGCCCACTCCAGCAGTGGATTGGTCTCCACCGCTTCGGCGATTTCCACTTCCAGCTCGGTGGTGGACATCTGCAATAGTTTGATCGCCTGACGCAATTGCGGCGTCATGACCAACTGCTGTCCTAACGATGTCTGGAGCCGGGCTTTCATGCGGACACTAGCTGGATGACCTATGGCGCGGCGGCGCGCTCAAAGGCGGAAGGTGTCCCCCAGATAGACGCGCCGCACGTCGGGATTGTTGAGCAAAGCGTCCGGTGCCCCCTGCGCCAGCACGCCCCCCTCGGCGAGGATATACGCGCGGTCGCAGATTCCCAAGGTCTCGCGCACGTTGTGATCGGTGATCAACACGCCGATGCCGCGTTCCTTGAGGTGGATGACGATGCGCTGGATCTCGCCGACCGAAATCGGGTCCACGCCGGCGAACGGTTCATCGAGCAGCATCATGCGCGGTTTGGCGGCCAGCGCGCGGGCGATCTCGCAACGGCGCCGCTCGCCGCCGGACAGGCTGGCGCCCAGCTGGTCGGCCACGTGGGTGATCTGCAGCTCTTCCAGCAGCGAGGCCAGTTCTTTCTCCTGGCCTGGCCCGTCGAGGTCGTCGCGCAGTTCCAGCACCAGGCGGATGTTGTCGGCCACGCTGAGCTTGCGGAACACCGACGGCTCCTGCGGCAGGTAGCCCACACCGAGCTTGGCGCGCGCGTACATCGGCTCGGCGGTGAGGTCGCGGCCGTCCAGTTCGATACGCCCGGCATCGGCCTCGACCAGCCCGACGATCATATAGAAGCACGTGGTCTTGCCGGCACCGTTGGGGCCCAGCAGGCCGACCACTTCGCCGGCCTCCAGGGTCAGGCCGAACTCCTTGACCACTTCGCGCTGCTTGTATTTCTTGCGCAGACCGGTGGCGACCAGCATTACTTCTTCCCCTGCGGCTTGGCCGGTGCGGGCGCCGCGGCGGGCGCGGCAGTCTTGGGCTGGATGATGGTGCGCACGCGGCTGCCGTCGCCTCCGCTCTGCATGTTGCCGGTCTTGGTGTTGTAGACCATGCGCTGACCAGCGTTGGTGCCCTTGGGCGAATCCACCTTGTAATTGCCGGTGAGGATGATGATTTCGTCGGCGACCTTGTATTCGATGTTGTCGGCCTGGCCGTTCATCATCGCGCCGTCGTCCATCTCCTGCTTCAGCGTGGCCTGCTTGCCGTTGAGCACTACGCGGTCGGTCTGGCCGTTCTTCTGGAAGATGTCGGCGGTGTCGGCGTGGATTTCCAGCGTGCCCTGGGTGATCACCACCTTGCCGCTGAAACGGCACTTGCCGCTGTCATCGAGCATGTTGCAATCGTTGCTGTTGGAGTCGATCGTCATCGGCTGATTGCGATCGCTGGTCTTGGCCATCGCCAATGCGGGCAGCAGCAGTGCGGCAAACGCCAGTTTAGCGGGCAGCATTCGGTTCATAGCGGGTCTTGACCTGGGAAAGGAGCTTGTACTGGCGTGTCTTGAGATCGGCCTCGAAGCCGACCCCGCTTTGCATGATACCCGGCCGGCGCATGGTGACCGGCGCGGCGGTCTTGGCCAGGTTCTGCTGCGGAAACACGTCCAGGCTCTCGGTGCGGAAAGTGGTGGGCGGGGTGTTGCCGGTGGTGGGGCTGTCGCCGGACACATCACCGCGCAGGCGCATTTCATCGCCCTTGGGGCTGATCCAGCCGGTCTTGGAGCGCAGCGTCCACGGATTGTTGGCGTTGTCGGGCAGCAGGAACACCGGCGTGGTGATCTCCGAGGTCTGGTCGGCGCGGTTGCGGTGCATTTCCGGCGCGCGCAGCGTCATCGACTCCTTGCCGCTCTCCTTGTCCAGGGCAATCAACTCGAAGTCGCGCAGCACGTAGTCGGCCTTGGAATCGTCCACCGCCGCGGCAACCGGACGCGCGCGCTGCTGCCAGGCTGACCAGCCGCTGATGATCGCCGCCGCCAGCAGCACCGCGCCGAGCGTGGTGCGCCAGTTCCAGGTCATGCCGAGAACCTCGCGATGATGCTGTCGACCTGGCCCTGAGCGGCCAGCACCACGTCGCAGACTTCGCGCGCGGCGCCTTCGCCGCCACGTGCGCGGGTGTGCCACTGCACGCGTTCGGCAATCCACGGGTGCGCGTTGGCGGGCGCGACCGGCAAGCCGACCGCCAGCAACGCCGGCAGGTCGGGCAGGTCATCGCCCATGAACAACACCTGGTCCAGCGAGAGCCCGTGCTCCTGGCATAGCGCCAGCACTGCCAGGCGCTTGTTCTTGACCCCGATCTGCACATGCAGGCCCAGATCCTGGCCACGTTTTTCCGCCGACAAGCTGGCGCGTGCAGTGATCAGCGCCACGTGGATGCCGGCATGCTCCAGCTGCTTCAGGCCCTGGCCGTCGAGCACATTGAAGGCCTTGCTCTCGTTGCCGGCGTGGTCGTAGTACAGGCGGCCGTCGGTCAGGGTGCCGTCGACGTCGAAACACGCCAGGCGCACGCGGGCGGCACGGTCGATGAGGTCGGCAGGAAGGTCTTGCAGGGGGGAATAGGGCATCGGCACGAATCGGTGAGAACGGGGTCCGGCGGTTGAAAACTGAACCTGTTAAACCACCTTGGCGCGCAACAGGTCGTGAATGTTCAATGCGCCGACCGCGCGCTGCTGCGCATCGACCACGATCAGGCCATTGATCTTGTAGTCCTCCATCAGCCGCGCGGCCTCGGCGGCCAGCTGGTCGGCACCGATGGTCTTGGGGTTGCGGGTCATCACCTCGGCAATGCCGGCGCTGCGCACGTCGATGTCGCTGTCCAGCGCGCGGCGCAGATCGCCGTCGGTGAACAGGCCGATCAGCCGCTCTTGCGCGTCCACCACGGCGGTCATGCCCAGGCGCTTGCGGCTCATCTCCATCAGCGCCTCGCTCAGGCTGGCGTCCTCGCGCACGCGCGGCAGCTCGTCGCCGCCGTGCATCACATCGGTGATGTGCAGCAGCAGGCGGCGCCCCAGGCTACCGGCCGGATGCGAGCGGGCGAAGTCGTCGGCGGTGAAGCCGCGCGCGTCCAGCAGGGCCACCGCCAACGCATCGCCCATCGCCAATGAGGCGGTGGTGCTGGAGGTCGGCGCCAGGTGCAGGGGGCAGGCTTCGGCAGACACGCTGACATCCAGGTGCACGTCGGCGGCCTGCGCCAGGGTGGAGGCGGGGCGGCCGGTCATCGCGATGATCGGGTTGCCCTGGCGCTTGAGCACCGGCAGCAGCATGCGGACTTCGTCCGATTCGCCCGAATACGACAACGCCAGCACGATGTCGGCCTCGGTGATCATGCCCAGGTCGCCATGCCCGGCCTCGCCCGGGTGCACGAAGAACGCCGGGGTGCCGGTGGAGGCCAGGGTGGCGGCGATCTTGCGCGCGATATGCCCGGATTTGCCCATGCCGGTGGCGACCACCCGCCCGCGCGAGGCCAGCACCAGCCGGCAGGCGGCGGCAAACGGCGCACCGATGCGTGCGCCCAGCGCGGCCAGGGCCGCCTGCTCGATCTCGAGCACGCGCTGCCCGCTGGCGACCAGGCTGGCGTCGCTGACGGTGGCGGAGGGCAGGTGCGAGACGGCCATGCAGGGCTCGGGTGAAGAGTAGAATGTGCGCTCATTTTATGAGGAAACGCCCTTTGGACGCCGAAACCATCCGTAAACTCATCGAATCCGGCTTGCCTGAAGCCCGCGTCGACGTGCAGGGCGAGGATGGCGTGCATTTCGAGGCGACCGTGGTCAGCCCGGCCTTTGTGGGGAAAGCGCCGCTGGCCCGCCACCGCATGGTCTACGCCACCCTGGGCGAGCTGATGGGCGGGGCGATCCACGCGCTGCAGCTCAAGACGCTGACCCCCGACGAGGCCTGAGCCTTTGGTAGCACCTGGCTGACGGGCGCTCCTGCGCGTTGACCGCCAGCCTCCAGCGTGCGCCTGGCCGCCTCCTCATTCCCCTGACTTCATTTCGGATTCCCTGAGTTCCCATGGCAAAAATCGTAGTGACCGGCGGCCAAGCGCTGCACGGTGAGGTCCATATTTCCGGCGCCAAGAACGCGGTGCTGCCGATCCTGTGCGCGACCCTGCTGGCCGATGCGCCGGTGGAGATCAGCAACGTGCCGCACCTGCACGATGTGATCACCACGGTGAAGCTGCTCAGCGAGCTGGGCGCCGAGGTCACCATCGATGAAGGCACGCTGGCCAAGGGGCGCTCGATCCTGGTCGACCCGCGCTCGGTCACCCACCAGATCGCGCCGTACGAGCTGGTCAAGACCATGCGCGCCTCGATCCTGGTGCTGGGCCCGCTGCTGGCGCGCTACGGCACCGCCGAAGTGTCGCTACCCGGCGGTTGCGCGATCGGCTCGCGTCCGGTGGACCAGCACATCAAGGGCCTGCAGGCGCTGGGTGCGGACATCAGCGTGGAAAACGGCTACATCAAGGCCACCAGCAACGGCCGGCTCAAGGGCGGGCGTTACGTGTTCGACATGGTCAGCGTCACCGGCACCGAGAACGTGCTGATGGCCGCCGTGCTGGCCGAAGGCACCACCGTGCTGGAAAACGCGGCGATGGAGCCGGAAGTCACCGACCTGGCCGACTGCCTGATCGCGCTGGGTGCACAGATCGAAGGCGCCGGCACGCCGCGCATCACGGTGCAGGGCGTCGAGCGCCTGGGCGGCGGCCACCATGCGGTGCTGCCGGACCGCATCGAGACCGGTACCTTTTTGGTGGCCGCAGCGATGACCGGCGGCAGCGTCACCGTGCGTCGCGCGCGCCCGGACACCCTGGACGCGGTGCTGGACAAGCTCACCGAAGCCGGCGCGACGATCACCACCACCGCCGACAGCGTCACCCTGGACATGCACGGCAAGCGCCCGCGCGCGGTCAACCTGACCACTGCGCCGTACCCGGCGTTTCCCACCGACATGCAGGCGCAATTCATGGCGCTCAACTGCGTGGCCGACGGCGTAGGCGTGATCAACGAGACGATCTTCGAAAACCGCTTCATGCACGTCAACGAGCTGCTGCGCCTGGGTGCGGATATCCAGGTGGAAGGGCATACCGCGATCGTGCGCGGCGCCGAACGCCTCAGCGGCGCGCCGGTGATGGCCACCGACCTGCGTGCGTCAGCCTCGCTGATCCTGGCCGGCCTGGTCGCCGACGGCGACACCACCATCGATCGCATCTACCACCTGGACCGTGGCTACGAAAACATCGAGGAGAAGCTGGGGGCGCTGGGCGCGACCATCCGGCGCATCGCATGATCCTGCGCGGCCAATTCACCACCCGCCGCAAGGTGCTGCTGGGGGTGATCGTGCTGATCCTGGCGTGGCTGGTCTACGCCTGGTCGGTCGGCATGGCCATCACGCAGGGCGTCGAGTTCAAGGACATGGACTGGAACGGCGACGGCACGGCCAGCCGCGAGGAAATCGCGCAATCGTTCTACGCGGTGGCGGTCAAGAAGACCGTCGAAGGCAAGCGCCACTGCGACCTGTTTTATTGGCGCTCAACCGAAGCGCAGATTCGCGTGGATTGCCGCACGGTGTTCAATACCGGCGATGACAAGGCTGCGGCCAAGCCGTGAGGTGAGTGCGTGAGGACGTTGAGAGCCTTACGCGTCTTGCATGTGCCTCGATCTGCGAGGTGGGTCGTGCCAGGTGCGAGCCGCGGCGAGACACATGCAGACACAAAAAAGCCCGGCACGCTGCCGGGCTTTTTGATGGTCGATGCGCAGCGCAATGAACCCGCAGATGCACCATCTTCATTCGTAGGAGCGCGCTCGCGCGCGATGGGGCTTTATCGATAACGCCTCATCGCGCGCAAGCGCGCTCCTACGTCCGGCCGCACACCCGAGATCAGGCGACGGCCTGGCGAGTCGTCAGCGCAGCGCCTTGATGGTCAGATCCAGCGCGTCCTGGCCTTTTTCCTTCTGCAGCAAGCGCGCAGGTACCGGCAGGTCCTTGACCACCCATGCGATCAATTCCTTGTCGCCGTCCACACGCGACACCTTGGTGGCCTGTTCCTGCTTGCCGTTGACGGTGATGGTTTCCTTGCCCACCACCTTGTAACTCATCGGCTTGATGCGGCCTTCGTCCACCATGCGGTAGTTCAGCGGCTTGCCAGCGGCCAGGTCGCGGGTGATGGCCAGATTGATCAACAGCGCATCCATATCGCCCGGCTGCAGCTTGACCGGGCCGCGGCGGTCCGGCTTGATGTCGCCGCTCCAGGTGGCCTGGCTGGTCTTCCAGTCGTAGTTGGCGGTGACGTTGCGCCGCTTGACCATCATCGAAGAGGTGTCATTGCTGCTGACCGGGCGCAGCTGGCCATTGGCCTCTTCGAACACCGTGCTCTGGGTCAGGTTGGCCAGCTGGTTCTGGATGGTGAGCGTGTAGCGCCACTGGTTGGCGCCGGCCGCGGCCAGGGTCATGGTGCCGTTGGCCTGCATGCCCATGTAATTGGCCGAGTAATCGGCCTGGAACGGCTGCACGGCCAGCGCGGGCAGGCTGGCAACCGCCAGGGCCGCTGCGGCAATCAACGAACTGGTACGGGTGAACGTCTTCATGGGTCAGGCTCCTTGGTATTCGACCAGGCGCAGATCGACCTGATCCTCACCTTTGTCACGTTGCAGGATGCGGACCGGCGTAGGTACGCCGTTGGCAATCCAGAGGATGGTTTCGTTGTCGCCGCTGTTGACGCGGTATACGCGCAACGCGTCGTAGCTGAGGTCGCCCACCTGCACCACTTCGGTGGCATCGGCGGCGCGGTAATCGTATTGGCGCACCCGGCCGACATCGACGTAGCGGTAGCTCAGGCTGCGGCCGGGTTGTGCGTCGCGCATCAGCGACAGATTGAGCGACAGCGCGCTCTGGTCGCCGCGCTGCAGCGGAATCGGCTGCTGACGCTCTTTCTTCAGGTCGCCGTCCCACTGCGCAGTGCCGGCCTGCCAGTTGTAGACGCCGGTGACCTTCTTGCCGAAGAACATCGCCTTGCGCACGGTGCTCTGGGTCAGCGGCACGTAGGTGTCGCCATCGACACGGAACACGGTGCTCTGCTCCAGGTTCAGTCCCAGGATGCTGGCAAAGCCCTTGCGCCCGCGCACGGCCATGTCGATACGCCATTGGTTGCCGTCGCCGTGACTGACCTGCATGGTGGCGTCGCCGGCTTCCTTGCCGCGGTAGAACGCCTGGTAGGTCGCCACGAATGGCTCCAGCGCGGGCGGCGTCCAGCTACTGGCCGGCAAGGCCGGAGCGGCTGGTTGCGCGGGCACGGGCGCGGCGGCCGGGGCCTGTTGCGCACGGCCGATACCGGCCTGGCAAAGCAGGGCCGTGGTGAACAACGCGACAGCGAAGGGCAGGACTTTCATGCGCGGGAGCGAGGCACGGGGCCGCAAGGATGTCCGAGAGGGAATGAGGGGCGCGTGTCCGCGCTAAACGAGCGCGATGCCAGCGGACTCTAGTCGCAGTGGTGTAAACAGGCACTGACCGTCGATATGCACGCGCCCGTCGGGCGTGGTGACCCGGCCGCTGGCCAGTAACCGCAGCGTGGCCAGCAGCAGCGGGTGTTCGCGGTCCAGCACCCGCGCCGCCAGTGACTCGGCGGTGTCGTCCGGCAACACCGGCACATGGGCCTGGGCGATCACCGGGCCGGCATCCAGTTCCGGCACCACCAGATGCACGCTGGCACCGTGCTCGGCATCGCCGGCCTCCAGCGCCCGCGCATGCGTGTGCAAGCCGCGGTATTTGGGCAGCAGCGAGGGATGGATGTTGAGCATGCGGCCGGTGAAGCGGCGCACCAGAGGCTCGCCCAGGATGCGCATGTAGCCGGCGCAGATCACCCAATCCGGCTGCACTGCGGCGATGGCGTCGCCCAATGCACTGTCGAACGCCGCGCGGTCGGCGAACGCGCGTGGGCTGGCGCTCCAGCGTCGCGACGCATCCACTTTCTGCAAGGCCGGCGCCTGTTCCCGGTCGGAAAACACACCGGCCACCTCGGCCGCCAACTGCCCGGCGGCAATCGCATCGAGGATGGCCTGCAGATTACTGCCGCGCCCGGAGGCCAGGACTGCAAGGCGCAGGCTCATACAATCACGCCCATCGTTATATCGGAGACGCAGCTCAAGCGGCTGCCGCGTTGGTGACAAACAACGCCTTGACCTGCGGCCGCAGCAGAACCACCAGCGTAAACACGCCGACCACGGTGCCGAACGGCATGAACGAGCAGGAAATGCCGGCGACGATCAGGCAAAGCAGATGCCGTCTGCGCTGGGCGATGCAGCGACCCGCATACGCCATGAAGCCGGCCAATGTCAGGCCGCAGGCGATGAAGCCTGCCGCGAACACCACGAAGAACCAGCCGAACCAGCGGGGATCCATCTCTGGCGCGTCGGCATTGGTCGTGGTCATCGGCAGGTGGCCGGTGACGATCGCCAGCCCCATGAACAGGTGGATCAACGGGAATAACGAAAACAGCCCGGTGATGCCGGCCAGCACGTAATGGAAGATCGACAGCAACTTCAGCTGCTGCAGATCCTCGGCGGTGGCAGTTGTAGAGACGTAAACGGGCGCGGCTTCCATGCGGGTGCTCCTTGGGTCAACCAATCCGGACGCGTTCGTCGCCCTGTGCCGTCACCACCTGGCCAATGCGCCAATGCGCCAGCGACTGCGCGTCCAGCGCCTGTTCCAGCGCGGCGGCCTGCGCTGGTGCGGCGACCAGCACGAAGCCGATGCCGCAATTGAAGGTGCGCCACATTTCGGCATCGGCCACCGCGCCTTCGCGCTGCAGCCAGGCGAACACCGGCGGCAAGATCCATGCCGTGGCATCGATGTCCAGGCCCAGGCCGTCCGGGATCACCCGGATGATGTTCTCGGTCAGCCCGCCACCGGTGACATGCGCCATGGCGTGGATCGCCTCGCCGTGCGACTTGAGCAGCGCCAGGATCGGCTTGACGTACAGCGCGGTCGGCGCCATCAGCGCATCGATCAGCGCCACGCCGTCGTCCAGCACCAGATCGGCCGGCGAGCCGGCACGCTCGTAGATCTTGCGGATCAGCGAATACCCATTGGAATGCGGTCCGGAGGAGGCGATGCCGATCAGCACGTCACCCTCGCGCACCTGCGCGCCGTCCAGCAGCTGCGATTTTTCCACCGCGCCAACGGTGAAGCCGGCCAGGTCGTATTCGCCCGGCGGGTACATGTCGGGCATCTCCGCGGTTTCGCCACCAATCAGCGCGCAGCCGGAGAGCTCGCAGCCGCGCGCGATGCCGCCGACCACCGCCGCGGCGGTGTCGATATCCAGCTTGCCGGTGGCGAAGTAGTCCAGAAAGAACAGTGGTTCGGCGCCTTGCACCAGCACGTCGTTGACGCACATGCCGACCAGGTCGATGCCGATGGTGTCGTGGCGGCCGAGCTGCTGGGCGAGTTTGAGCTTGGTGCCCACCCCGTCGGTGCCGGAGACCAGCACCGGCTCCTTGTACTTGCCGGACAGGTCGAACAAGGCACCGAAGCCGCCCAGGCCGCCCATCACCTCCGGTCGAAAGCTGCGCTTGACCAGGGGTTTGATGCGTTCGACCAACGCATTGCCGGCATCGATGTCGACGCCCGCGTCACGGTAGGTCATGGGCGAGGGATTGGAAGGCGTTGGGCTGGTCACGGGTGGGGTGGCTCGGCGGTAAAGGCGGCGATTTTAACAGCCACGTTGGCGCTAGCGTCCCATTCGGGCAACAATTCACCCGGATACGCTTACGTCATGGAACCGTCGATGCGCCGCAGTCTCGCTTTCTTTCTCGCCCTCGTGGTCGCCATGCCCGTGTTGCCGGCCTACGCCCAGGCCGATCTGCGCACCGAAGGCGACGTCGCCAAGGCGCAGGGCGCCTACGATGCCGAAGTGCCGGTCAACAGCCAGAGCGAGTCCGATCGCCCCGGCGCGTTGGCGCGTGCTCTGGGGGCGGTGCTGGGCAAGGTGTCCGGCGACCGCAGTGTCATGAGCCGCCCCGGCGTGCCGCAGGCGCTGCGCAATGCGCCCAACTACGTCGATCACTACGACTACCGCCAGGATCAGGGCACCTCGCGCAGTGGCGCACCGACTTTCCGCACCGTGCTGGTGGCGCGTTTCCGGCAATCCGACGTCGACGGCCTGATTGCCGCGCTGGGCCTGCCGGTGTGGCCGCAGCCGCGCCCGAAACCCGTGCTGTGGCTGGCCATCGACGACGGCAGCGGCCCGCGCATGGTCGGCGTGGCGCAGGCCAACGCCGCGCGCAGCGTGCTCGACCGTGCGATCGAGCGCGGTTACCGGCTCGGTCTGCCCGGTGGCGCGGCCGCCGAACAGGCCCTGGCTGGCGCCATCTGGCGCAAGGACACCGCCGCCGTTGCGCGCGCGTCGGCCAAGTACAGCCCGCCGATGCAATTGATCGGCAAGCTCTACCGCACCGATAGCGGCTGGACCGCCGATTGGGTGTTCGTGGACAACGGCAACGTGCTCTCCAGCTGGACCAGCAGCGACGGCGATGCCCGCCGCGCGATGGCCGCCGGTGCCGACGGCGCCGCCGATGCATTGGTCAAGCGCTACGCCAAGCGGGTGGACTCGGGCGTGCCCGGGGTCTACCGCGTGGTGATCACCGGCATCAGCAGCGCCGACGACTATCTGCGCGTTTCCGCCGCGCTGCAGGGCGTGTCGGTGGTGCGTAGCATCCGCCCGGTGAGCGCAAATGGCGATCGCATGGAGCTAGACCTGGAACTGCTCACGGGCATTTCCGGGCTCAACCGTATGCTCGGCGACAACAGCCCGCTGATCTCGGTTTCCGTGCCGACCGAAGGCCCCATCATTCTCGAAAACGAGCACGCCGAGTACCGCCTCAAATGATCCTGACCCCCGAGGCGGAAATCGCCCAGTTCCTGCGCCGCCTCAAATGGGCGGCGGTGATCGTCGGCGTGCTGTGGGTGGTATCGCTGCTGTCGCCGATCCTCACCCCGTTCGTGCTGGCGCTGCTGCTGGCCTGGCTGGGCGACCCGCTGGTAGACCGCATCGAACGTGCCGGGCGCTCGCGCAACATGGCGGTCACCCTGGTCTTCATTCTCATGGTGCTGCTGGTGGTGCTGGCGCTGATGATCCTGGTGCCGATGATGGAGCGCCAGATCATGACCCTGATCGATGCGCTGCCGCAGATGCGCGACTGGGCGATCGGCACCGCCATTCCCTGGCTGCAGCGCCGCACCGGCGTGGAGTTGATGGGCTGGCTGGACCCGGAACGCCTGATCGAGTGGATCCGCAGCCACTGGGAGCAGGCGGGCGGCGTTGCCAAGACCTTCTTCGGCTATGTCTCACGCTCGGGCTTTGCAATGGTCACCTGGGTGATCAACCTGGCCTTGTTGCCCATCCTGGCGTTCTATTTCCTGCGCGACTGGGACCGCATGGTGGAGCGCGTGGCGGCGGTGATTCCGCGTGCCTACATCGGCACCGTGAGCCGGCTCGCGCTGGAGTCCAACGACGTGCTGGGCGGTTTCATTCGCGGCCAGTTCCTGGTGATGCTGGCGCTGGGCGCCATCTATGCCACCGGCCTGTCCATCATCGGGCTCAACTTGGGCTTGCTGATCGGCATCATCGCCGGCTTCATCAGCTTCATTCCGTACCTGGGCGCCACCACCGGCATCGTGCTCGCGTTGCTGGCAGCGATCGTGCAAGCGCAGGGGTTCGACCTGAAATTGCTGATCGGCGTGGGCGTGGTGTTCACCGTCGGCCAGTTGCTGGAAAGTTACGTGCTGACCCCGCGCATTGTCGGCGACAAGATCGGCCTGCACCCGGTGGCGGTGATCTTTGCGGTGATGGCCGGCGGCCAGCTGTTCGGCTTCCTCGGCATGCTGCTGGCGCTGCCGGTGGCGGCGGTGGCCAACGTGCTGTTGCGCTATGCGCATGAGCGCTACACCCAAAGCGATCTGTATGCCGGCGAGCGTGCCGGCATCGTGTTGCAATCCGGGCCCGAGCGCAGCGTGATCATCGACGCCAGCAAGGACGCGGATCGGTCGTGAGCGTGCCGCAATTGCCGTTGGCGTTGCGTGCGCCTTCCGACCAGCGACTGGACAGCTATATCGCCGCACCGGACGGTTTGATCGCGCAACTGCAGGCCTTCGCCGCCGGCCAGCTGAGCGACTGGCTGTATCTGGCCGGCCCAAGCGGCACCGGCAAGACCCATCTGGCCTTGTCGGTCTGCGCGGCGGCCGAGCAGGCCGGGCGCAGCTCGGCCTACCTGCCGTTGCAGGCGGCGGCTGGCCGCTTGCGCGATGCGCTCGAAGCGTTGGAAGGGCGCAGCCTGGTGGCGCTGGACGGCGTGGACAGCATTGCCGGCCAGTGCGAGGACGAAGTGGCGCTGTTCGATTTCCACAACCGTGCGCGCGCTGCCGGGATCACCTTGTTGTACACCGCCCGCCAGATGCCTGACGGCCTGGCGCTGGTATTGCCCGACCTGCGCTCACGCCTGTCGCAATGCGTCCGCATCAGTTTGCCGGTGCTGGACGACGTTGCACGCGCGGCGGTCTTACGCGACCGCGCGCAGCGGCGCGGGCTCGCGCTGGACGAGGCTGCGATCGATTGGCTGCTGACCCACAGCGAGCGTGAGCTGGCCGGGTTGGTGGCCTTGCTGGACCGGTTGGACCGTGAATCCCTGGCTGCGCAGCGGCGGGTGACGGTGCCGTTCCTGCGCCGCGTGCTCGGCGACCGCACGTCCTGACGACGGCGCTGCCGCGCTCAGTCGCGGCGCTGAGTCAGTTGTGCATCCAGCTCGGCCAGCCGCTGTGGTGTGCCTACATCGGTCCAGCGACCACGGTGGTGCACGCCATCGATCCGGCCAGCCGCCATTTGCGCGCGCAGGATCGGCGCCAACGGGAAGCGCGGCGGGGCCTCACCGGTGCTGGGAAGCGGCCCGATCACACGTTCCCACGCGTGCAGTAAGGCCGGGCGATACAGACCGATGCCGGCATAGGTGAGCGTCGGCATCGCCGTGCTGCTGATCTTGCCCTCGTGAGTCAACGCAAAATCCGCGCGTGCCGCATAGGCTGGCGCGTCGACCAGCACCAGCGTTGCCAGGCTGTCGGCTGCGATGTCGAGCGTGGCGAAGTCGATGTCGCTCCAGATGTCGCCATTGACCAGCAGGAAGGGCGCATCGCCCAGCAACGGCAGCGCGTGCAGCATGCCGCCGCCGGTTTCCAGCGGGGTGCTGCCTTCGTAGGAATAGGTCAGACGCAGCCCGAAGGCGCTGCCATCGCCCAGCACCTGCGGAAACTGCGCAGCCAGCCACGACGTATTGATGACCACCTCGTCCACGCCCAGTGCAGCCAACTTGCGCAGATGCCAGACGATCAACGGCGTGCCGCCCACCGACAACAGCGGCTTGGGCGTGTGTTCGGTCAACGGACGCATGCGCTCACCGAATCCGGCAGCAAAGATCAACGCCTTCATGCGGCGGTTCCATTGGCGTTGCCGTGTGCCATGCGTGCGGCCAGTGCGGGTTTGATCTGCTGGTCGAGCAAGTCGATCAAGGGTGCCAATTCGGCATGGCGCGGCAACACTTCGTCCAGGTAGGTGATGAAGCGCGGCACGTTGTCCAGGTACCAGTGCTTGCCATCGCGGTAACTCAATCGCGAAAAAATGCCGAGGTTTTTCAGATGCCGCTGCACGCCCATCCAGTCCGCATCGCGCAGGAACTGCGGCCACGCCGGCACCGGCAAGCCGGCCACCTGCGCACGTGCGTGGTATTGCGCCAGCCACGCGTCCACACGCGCTAGTGGCCAGCTCACCGAGGTGTCCTTGAACAGGCTGATCGGGTCGTAGGCGATCGGGCCGACCACGCAGTCCTGGAAGTCCAGCACCGCCGGGCCGTCAGCGACCGGCATCAGGTTGCGCGGCATGAAGTCGCGATGGGTGAACACGCGAGCTTGCGCCAGCGCGTTATCCATCAGACGGCGTTGCACCAGCTGCAATTGCTCTGCGTGCGCGCAGTCGAGCTGCAAGCCCAGGTGGCGGCCAAGAAACCATTCCTCGAACAGGCCGGCATCGCGTTGCAGCAGCGCTTCGCCAAACACGCCGCTGCCGTCGGGCGGCGGGATGTGCTGCAGCAACAGCAGTTGGCTGATCGCCGCCTCAAGCAGAGCATCAGCCGTGGAATCGGTGAGCGCCTGTGCCAGCGTCGGCACCCCCAGGTCTTCGAGCAACAGCAAGCCTGCGTCCAGGTCGCGCGCCAGCACCTGCGGCACGCGCACGCCGTGCTGCTCGAGCAGGTCGCGCATGCGCAGCCACGGCGCCACATTTTCCAGATCCGGCGGCGAATCCATCACGATGCGATCCGGCCCGGCGCCCTGGCTGCGCCAGTAACTGCGAAAACCGGCATCCACCGACGCACGCTGCAGCGTGGCCTGTGGATCGCCCAGCGCCTGCCGCGCCCACTGCAGGCGCTGGCTGTCACGCGAGGTATCGGAAGAAAGCGATGAAGTCATGGCAAAGCGCACAGTAAAACGGCGCGCAACGCACGCCGCAGAAGGAGGGATGTCTTAGCGCTTGCTGCCGCTGAACAGGCGCAGCAGGGCCAGGATGGCGATGGCGCCCAGCAACGCGCCCAGGAAGCCTGCCGGTTCGCCGGCGTGGTACCAGCCCATGTAGCGGCCGAACCAACTGGCCAGCAAGGCACCGGCGATGCCCAGCACGATGGTGAGCAGGCAGCCCAGCCGTTGCGTGCCCGGAGTAATGAAACGTGCCAGCAGACCGACCACGAAGCCGACCAGGATGATGTACAGCCAACTGTCGCTACCAAACAGGTTGTTCATTGCAGCACCAGCGGGAAGAAGAGCGGCAGACTAGCATTGCGCGTCACCGACGCCATGTGCAGATCGACGCGGGGTGGTTGCACGGAGCGCTTGCAGCCGTGCGGTCAAGACAGCCGGCCGGCCCGCAGTGCGCCAGGCCGGCCGATCGTCGCAGTGCGCTGCCTCAGCAGCAGCCATGTCCACCATGTCGGGTGCCGCTGTCCGCTGCCACCGGCGAGCCGCTGGTCTCGCCACGCAGGCAGGCGGCGTGGTGCTCGGTGATCACCTTGGAAACGCAGGCGGTGACGCGCTTGCCCATCGGGATGTGCAGGAATTCGTTCGGGCCATGCGCATTGGAATGCGGGCCGAGCACGCCGGTGATCATGAACTGCGCACCGGGGAATTTCTCGCCCAGCATGCCCATGAACGGGATCGAGCCGCCTTCGCCCATGTACATCGCCGGCTTGTCGAAGAAGGCGCGGCTGGCGTCGTCGATGGCTTTCTCCAGCCACGGCGCCATGCCCGGCGCGCTCCAGCCGGAGGAGGCCTTTTCCAGTTCCAGCGTGACCTGCGCGCCGTTCGGTGGGTCGCGCAGCAAGGCCTGCTTGAGCAGCTCGCCGCAGGCCTTGCCGTCAGCAGTGGGCGGCAGGCGCAGCGACAGCTTCACCGCGGTCTGCGGACGCAGCACGTTGCCGGCCGAGGCCAGCGGCGGCATGCCATCCACACCCGTGACCGACAAGGCCGGGCGCCAGGTCCGGTTCAACACCAGCTCGGTGAGGTCCTCGTGCATCGGCACCAGCCCGTCCACCATCGGAAACTTGTCGAAGATGGCCGTGTCCAGCGTTGCCGCCGCACTGCGGGCCTGTGCCAGTCGCTCGGCGGGCACGTCCACGTGCAGGCCATCGAGCAGGATGCGTCCGCTGGTTTCGTCCTCGATCCGCGACAGCAGCTGGCGCAGCAGGCGGAAGCTGGACGGCACCACGCCGGACGCGTCGCCCGAGTGCACGCCTTCCTCCAGCACCTTCACGGTCAGGTTGCCGCCGGTCAGGCCACGCAACGAAGTCGTGCACCACAGCTGCTCGTAGTTGCCGCAACCCGAATCCAGGCACACCACCAGCGACGGCTTGCCAATGCGCTCGGCCAGGTGGTCCACATAGGCGGGCAGGTCGTAGCTACCGGATTCCTCGCAGGCTTCGATCAGCACCACGCAGCGCGCATGCGGCAGGCCTTGTGCACGCAGCGCCATCACCGCAGCCAGCGAGCCGAAGATCGCGTAGCCATCGTCCGCGCCGCCGCGCCCATACAGTTTGTCGTCGCGCAGCACCGGCTCCCAGGGGCCGAGATCGGCATCCCAGCCGGTCATTTCCGGCTGCTTGTCCAGGTGGCCGTACAGCAGCACGGTGTCCTCGCCCGACTCCGACCCGGTGGCCGGGATCTCGATGAAGATCAACGGCGTGCGGCCTTCCAGGCGCACCACCTCGACCTGCATGCCGTCGATGGCCTGGGCGCGTGCCCAGGTTTCCATCAGGGTGACGGCCTGTTCCATATAGCCATGCGCGACCCAGTCGGCATCGAACATCGGCGACTTGTTGGGGATGCGGATGTAATCGACCAGTTGCGGGACGATCTCGCGATCCCACGTGTCGCTGGCGAATTGGTCGATCTTGGCGCTATCCATACGGGCTCCGAATGCGTGACGTAATGGCACATTCTACGCCGCAGCCAGGGGGTAGGGATTTCCCTACAAGGCACCGCGCAGTTCACCGGCTGTGTGAAAAGTTCGTTGGCGATAGGATTGCTGCATGTGGCGCGGGACACTGGCTCCGCCGGCAGGAATGCTGGCTAGGACCATCACCCAAGCCACAAGGAGCGTTGCAATGAAGTCATTTACCGTAGTCCTGAAGTCCCTGCTACTGGCGTTGTTGTTGTCCTCGAATGCGTATGCACTCGACAAGGTCGATATCAACACCGCGTCTGCTGAGGAATTGGACAAGGTGCTGATGAATGTCGGGCGATCAAAAGCCGAGGCAATCGTCGAGCACCGTCAGGCAAACGGTCCCTTCAAAAGTGCCGAGGAACTGGCACTGGTCAAGGGCATCGGACTCAAGACGGTCGAACGGAATCGAGACCTGATCGAAGTGGGCGCCACGATGGCTCCCGCCAAGAAGGCTGCCAAGGGGGCGGCGGTGAAACCGGTGGGACGGCGTTAAGGGGAAGGGATCCGAGATACGGTTCGACGCGAGGATGCGTGGCCGCAACCTAACTGGACAGGATGTCTGGGGGATGGCTGGAAGCCGACAAGGACGTGAAATCGCCCGGTGTTGCACTTGGATGTGCAGCCGGGCGTTTTTCGTTTGGGTGCTTCATAGCAGCCAGCTGCGCAGCCCGGGTTAGGTGGCTGTAGTGCCGGATCCGGTATGGGCGTGACGCTGATCTCTGGCTTGACGGTGGGCTGCGTGGTGTACGCGCGCGACCTTGCATACGTGTTCCGCACTGCCATGTGTTCTGCGGTACGCATCAGTACGCCGGAGACTGATGCTGATGTCTCGGCATCTTGATGATGGCACTTTCGGTATGGACGTACGCGATGGCAATTGCGCGCGTGCGCTCGTCTGGACATGGGCAAGTAGGCAGGCAAACACACTCATGCAGGCACACATGCACGCTTGCGGCACAATGCGCCGATGCAGCTGACAGACCTGAGCAGCCGGGTGATCCCGGCCACCGAGTACCGCCGTGAGCGGTGGCGCAACCAGTTGGGCTGGACCCGCGAGATCCTGCGGCTGGGAGAGCCCGACGATGCCTGGGCGCTGCGCCTGTCGATTGCCGAGATCGAGCAGGACGCGGCGTTCTCCGCGTTTCCCGGGATCGACCGCGAGCTGGTGTTGCTGCGTGGCAATGGCATGCAGCTGCAGTTTGGCGACGGGCGGCAGCACAGCTTGCTGCCGCCGTATCAGCGGCTGCGGTTCGCGGGCGAGGAGGCGGTCACCGCGGTGCTGGGCGACGGGCCGACGCAGGACTTCAACCTGATGTGGCGGCGCGCTGTGTTGCAGACCGAGCTGCTGCACCGCCCGCTGGTGGGCACGATGCTGTTCTTTGCCGACCCCGGCAGTGCCTGGGCGATCCATCTGCTTGCCGGGCAGGCAAGTTTTGGCCGCGATAGCGGGTTGCCGCCGTTGCTGGCCGGTGACACCGCGTGGTTGTCGGCGCGAACGCGCAGCCGCTTCGTGCTGGATGGCGGCGGCGAACTGCTGGCGATCCGGGTGAGTCCGGCTGGCTGAGGTGGTGGACTTTCAGATGCAGGTGCAGGTGCAGGTGCAGCTTCACGGGGCCGTTGCATGTGCAGATCCATGCAAGCCGCTGCACTGCGGCTAACAAGTGAAGCGCAACATATCCGTTCACAGCAGTGGAGTTTCGCTTGCAATAACGACCATCAGTACACGTCGCGACGATACCGCCCGCTGCTGAGTAGTGCGTGTTTGAGGTCGGTTCCCAGAATGCTGTCGAGGGTGGCATCGACCTCCGGGGCCATGCCGCGCAGGCTGCCGCAGACGTACACGCAGGCGCCTTGCGCCACCCATGCGCGCACGTCCGCCGCCGCGGCGGCCAAGGCGTGTTGAACGTAGCGATGCGGCTGGCTACTGTCGCGGGAATAGACGCGGTCCAGTCGTTCGATCCAGCCGTCGCGCTGCCAGTGTTCGAGTTCATCGCCATAGAGCGTGTCGTAGGCTGCGTTGCGTTCGCCGAACAACAGCCAGTTGCGGCGCGCACCGGCGGCGATGCGCGCGCGCAGGTGTGCACGCAAGCCGGCGATCCCGGTGCCATTGCCGATCAGCAGCATCGGTTGCGCGGCGGCGGGCGGGTGGAAGCCGGGATTGGTCCGCACGCGTAGCGCGATGCGCGCGCCGATTGGAGCCGCCCGGCAAAGCCAGCCGCTTCCCAGGCCGGGCGTGCCATCGGCATGCAGGTGTTGACGGATCAGCAGTTCGGCATGGCCTTCGTCGGGGAGCGAGGCCAGCGAGTAGTCGCGGTGTGGCAGCGCTGCCAGCGTGTGTACCCATGCATCCAGCGAAGTGATGTCGGGGCTGTCGTCAGGCAGGGTCGCGCCGCTGAGCCAGGCGTGCAACGAACGCCCCTGCACCTGTTGGGTGCCGTCCAGCAGATGCCGCTGCAGCCAGGTCTCCACCACTTGTGGCGAATGCTGCGGGCGGATTTCGGCAATGTCGCCCGCGCTCCACTGCGGCAAATGACCGCCGCACGGGATCAGGCGCAAGCGATACACCGCGGCGCCCGCGCTGCCCGGATTGATATGCACGCGCTGCTGCAGCTGCCAGTCGGCATAACTGGGCACACTCCAATCCGCTTGCGTCGCCAGTGCCGGTGCCAGTTCAGCCAGCCTTTGCTGCCACTGCTGCAGGGACTGCGGCTCGGCGTTGTCGACCTCGATGCGTGCGAACAAGGGGGTTGCACCTTGCGCCTGCAAGCGTGCATCCAGGCGCCGCCCAAATGCGCAGAACTGCGCGTAACGGCGGTCGCCCAGCGCCACGACCGCGTAACGCAGCGCGGCCAGATCGGTATCGCTGCCGGCGAGCCAGGTGCGCTCGGCTGCTTGTACGTGATCGGGTGCATCGCCTTCGCCGGTGGTGCTGACGATGCAGAGCAGGCGCGGCACGCGCGATAGTTGATTGGCATCCAACGCGTCCAGCGGCAATGCATGCGCACCGACGCCGGCCTGCTGCAGGGCAGTGGCGCTGCGTTCGGCCAATTCACGCGCGAACCCGGTCTGGCTCGCCCAGGCGATCAGCAGGTTGCTGTCATCGCCGCGCGCAGCCGCAACGCGTGGACGCCCGCGCAGCCACAGGCCGAAACAGACGATGGCGTAAGCCGCCAGGCTGAGGCCCGCCCATTGCCAACGGTGTGGGGCGGGGGCGCTCCACCACGGGCCCGCATGCAGGCTGCCCAACCAGGCGGCCAGTACCGCCAAGGCCAGCAGGATGACGCCGTTGCCAAGCCACACGCGTGGGGAGGCGAGGCTCATGCGGCAGCCAGATGCGTTTCAAACGCCGGGCTCATGGATTCCTGCAAATCCGCGCCGCGGCGCTGCAAAAAGCGCACCGCAAGCCCTGCGTTCGTCGCATAAGCCAGGCCCGCGTCAACACCGAGCACGGTCATTGCGGTTGCCCAGGCATCGGCATGCATCGCATCGTGCGCCAGCACGGTGACCGCGGCCGCTGCCTGCGCAACCGGCGCGCCCAGGCGTGGGTCGAAGGTATGCGCGTAACGTACGCCGCCGGCCTCGAAGCGGTGCCAGCGGTCGCCGGAGGTGGCCACGGCCAGTCCATCCAGTGCCAGCACGCGCGCGGGCAGTGCGGTGCCTGCGTCTTCGTCGGGCGCTGATTCCACCAGGACACGCCATGCGCTGCCATCGGGTTTGCGGCCGTATCCAAACAGCTCGCCGCCGACATCGATCAACGCGCTGGCGATGCCCGCCTGCGCCAACGCGCGCTGCACGCAGTCCACACCGAAGCCCTTGGCGATGCCCGACAAATCCAATGCAAGCGCGCCGGGTTGCAGTGCTCTGTCTGCGTCCAGTTGCAGGCGCTGCCAGCCACAGCGCTGCCGGGCCAGGGCGATCTGCTCGGCACTGGGCACCTTGCGCGGCCCACCGGCGGCACCGAAGCCCCACAGGTCTACCATCGGGCCGACGGTTGGATCGAACGCGCCATCGCTGGCACGCGCAATCTCCAGCGCCGTGGTCAGCACACGGTGGAACGCGTCCGGCAACCGCTGCCAGGTGCCGGCGGCGGCACGGTTGAAGCGGGTGATGTCCGAGTCTGCGTCCCAGGTGCTCATCTGCGCGACCACGCGATCGAGCGCACCCTGGATCACCGCATGCAACGGATGCAGATCGCGGCCGCGCGGCGCCACCATTTTCACGCTCCAGGTGGTGCCCATGCTGCGGCCGCCCAGCGTGGCAACGGTGTCATCTGCGGAAGAAACTGGGTGCATGTGTTGACCGGTCGAGCAGGCGCTGCCTTGAGGCAGCCATGGTGACGCGCGAACGTGCCGTTTGCATCACGCGGCGTGTCTTTGAAGCAGCAGAGGATGCGTCGGTTGGTGCAGCGTGCGCTGCGCACGTGGCAGACGGTACACGCCGATAGCATGTGCCGTCTCAACAGCGTCACTGCATTGGTTATCGGATCAATGCAGTGACGTGCATGCGGCGATTACTGCGGCAACACTTCCAACGTGGCGACATAGCCGAGACGGCGCTGCTTGGCCTGCGGCAGCGAAGTTTTGGTGTCTTCGGCGGTGGTTTCCAGCCAGTACATGCCCGGCTCCGGCCAGGTCACGCTGAAGCCGCCCTTGGCGTCGGTCTTGAGCTTGATCTCGTTCTGCGCATCGCGGTAGCGGGTACCGCCACGCACGATTTCGATCTCCAGGCCGGCCGCCGGTTTGCCATCCAGTTGCAGAGTGAACTGCGCGGCTTCACCAGCGACCAGGTCGTTGGGGTGAGTGACCGGAATCAGCTCGATGCCCTTGCCGCTGGGCTTGAACACGGTGGTGGTGGGCGCGCCGCGGGTCACGAAGGTTTCCACGCGATTGAGCGACTGGGAGACCTGCAGTTCCTGCGCGTTCTTCGGCACTTCGGTGGCGAAGCTGGTTTCGTTACCGCGCCAGCGCTTGGGCTTGCCGTCTTCCTTCCAGCTGGCGAACAGGCCGGCATTGGTGATGCTGAGCTTGTAGGTGCCGGGCTGGGTGAGCTGCAGGTCGAACACGCTGCGGTACTTGCCGGTGGCCGGATTCTCCGGCTTGAGCGCGCTGCCATCGGGCGCGGTGATGGTCAGGTTGTCCAGCCGCAGCGGCACGTGGTTGAAATAGAACAGGTCGTTGGACACCGCGGCATCGACGGTGATCCACGGCGCTTCGCCAGCGAGGACGGTCTGCGAAGGCAGCAACCAGGCCTTGTGCGCGAGGGCGGTGACCGGCAGTGCGGCGAGCAGGGCGATCAGGACGAGAGGACGTTTCATGGCAACTCCTTGCAGAAGATGAGGGCGGTGGTCGCGTATCTGGTCAGCGCACAGCTGCGCCGCGTGGATGCGTGGAAGATCGAATAACGCCGTGCGTGCGGGGGACTCGCATCGCACTCGGCGCGTGCGAGCGACCGCGCGCAGCGCACGATCAGGGCTTGCCGACCAGGCTGACCGTGCCCAGCTCGCTGCTGCCGCTGGCCTTGGCCGTCTGTGCAGCGGTGGCCGGCCAGGTGAAAGGCACTTTGACCAGCTCGCGGCCGCCCACTTCACGCGCGGCCTCCACCACCAGCGTGTATTGGCCGGCCGGCAGCGACTTCAGCGCACCCTTGGTATCGGTGAACGACAACGCGTGCGCGCCGGCGGGTCGGGTCGGGCCGGTAACGCCGTCGACCGGCACCTCCAGGGTGCGCCCGCTCTTGCGCCACCACTGGCGCAAGTCTGGCAGCCATTTGGTGCCATGGCCTTCGGCGGTGTCCTTGGACTGGTACCAGACTGCCAGGTTGGCAGCGGCCTTCTGGTCGGCGCCTTCGACCCAGATCGCCACGTACGGGCGGTGGTATTCGGCGACATTGAGCTTGGGGATCTCGACGTTGATATCGAGCGTGGCCGCATACGCCGGCATGGCGAGCAGGCCGCTCAGTGCGATGGTCAAGGTGGCGCGCATGGTCGTCTCCGGAGGCGATAGGGTCAGTGGATCAGCAACAGGGCAAGCAACAGCGGAATCAGCAAGCCTAGGCCAACCAGCGGCCAGGTCATGCGCCGCTGGCGCGCGTGCAGGTGCAGTAAAAACAGGCCGGTGATGCAAAACACCAGGCAGGCGATGGCGAACACGTCGATAAACCAGCCCCAGGCTGGCCCGGCGTTGCGGCCCTTGTGCAGATCGTTGAGGTAGGCGATCGCGCCGCGCCCGGTGCGCTCGTATTCCACCGCGCCGGTGCTGCGGTCCAGGCTCAGCCAGGCATCGCCACCGGGGCGCGGCAGTGCGAGATAGATTTCCTCCGGCGACCATTCGCCCTCGCGCGTGCCGACGCTGATGTCCAGTTCGCGGCCCAGCCACTGTGCGACGCGCGGCGGCAGTGGCGCATTGCCTTCCTGGCGCGTGCCCAGGGTCTGCAGCAGCGCAGTAGGCAGCGTGAGCGTGCGGTGCTCGGTCGAAGGAGTGGCTTCGATGCGCGCGGCGTGATTCAAGGTGAGGCCGGTGACGGTAAACAGCAGCATGCCGATCAGGCACACCGCCGAACTGATCCAGTGCCATTGATGCAGCATGCGCAGCCAGAAGCCGCGCCGTTGTTGCGCGGCGCCGAGCTGATCGGTGGAGGAGGCGGGCGCCATGTGGGTCAGGCCGCCGCCGTGGAGGTGGCGGGCGGCGCAGGCGACTGCCGCGCACGCACTTCGCTCAGCAATGCGCGCAGGCGGGGTTGTGGAGCGGCGGCCAGCAGCGGGGTGAGTTGGCGCAGGAACCCGGCATGCCCGCCAGCGATGGCGCGGCGCATCCAGACTTCGGCCTGATCGATGTCGCCGTCGTCGGCCAGCACCGTCGCAAAACCGGCTTGCCCGCGGAAATCGCCGGCCTCGGCGGAGCGGCGGTACCAGGCGCGGGCGGCGTGCGGATCTGCAGCGCCGGCCAGGCCTTGCTCCAGATAGCGCGCCACGAAATTCATCGACTTGGCGTGCCCGTGTTCGGCAGCGCGGCGATACAGCGCCAACGCCTGGGTGTGGTCCTGCGCGACGCCGCGGCCGGAGGCGTACAGGTGGGCCAGGTTGTACATGCCCCAGTCCAGGCCATGCGCGGCGGCGCGGCGAAACCACAGCGCCGCCAGCTCCAGATTGCAGGGCGTGCCGAAGCCCAGTTCGTGGCAGCGCCCGAGCTGGTTCATCGCTTCCGGGTGCCCTGCATTGGCGGCCACTTCGTACCACAGCATCGCCTGGATCGGATCGGCCGCGACGCCGCGGCCTTCTGCGTAGAGTTGTGCGAGCAGAAGCTGTGCGGCCACATCCTGGCGATCGGCCGCCTTGCGTAGCAACGCCACCGCCTGCGCGGGCTGCGTGCGCAGTGCGGCGATCACCTGCGCGGTGTCCAGCACCGGCTCAGACATCGGCCCATTGCCGCAGCAGGTTGTGATACACGCCGGTGAGCTGGATCAGCGACGGATGCCCGGGCGTGTCCTGGGTCAAACGACGGATCGACACGTCCAATTCGAACAGCAGGCGGCGCTGTGCATCGTTGCGCAGCATGCTTTGTATCCAGAAGAACGAGGCGACACGCGTGCCACGCGTCACCGGCATCACTTTATGCAGGCTGGTGCCGGGGTAGATCACCAGATGGCCGGCCGGCAATTTCACCGACTGCGTGCCGTAGGTGTCTTCGATCACCAGCTCGCCGCCGTCGTAGCTGTCCGGGTCGCTGAGGAACAGCGTGGCGGAGACGTCGGTGCGCACCGGATCGGCGCCGCCACGGCTGCGGTCGTAACGCACCGCATTGTCGACGTGGTAGCCGAACGACTGCCCGCCGCTGTAGCGATTGAACAGCGGTGGATAGATCCGGCGCGGCAACGCGGCGGAAAAAAACGTACTGCTGCGCGACAGCGCGTCGAGCACCAGCGCACTGGCCTCGCGCGCGATCGGGCTGTCTTCGGGCAACTGCGCGTTGTCCTTGGCCTGCGCGGACTGATGGCCGGCGGTGATGCGGCCATCGGCCCAGTCGGCCGCGTCCAAACGCTCACTCAGCTGGCTCAGCTGGGCGGGCGTCAGGACGTCGGGAATGGGCAACAACATGCAGTGGTCTCCACGCCGTCCGCGGACTGCGGACGGCGCGTTGATGAATCAGAAGCTGAAGGTCGCGTTCAATACCGCCGAGCGGCCATCACCCGGCAACGCCCAGCCGCTGCCGGCGGTGACGGTGCCCGCGGCGTTGACGGTGAGGTTGTTGCGGATGCTGGTGTAGTACTCCTTGTCGAACAGGTTGTTGACGTTCAACTGCAGGCTGAGCCAGTCGTTGACGCGCAGGCCGACCATCGCGCGGTGCACCCAGTACGCGTCGGTCTTGCGGTAGACCGCGGTCGAGGTGTTGTTCGGATAGAAGCTGCCCTGGTAATTGACGCCGTACCCGAACGTCCACTCGTTGAGCTGATACGTGGTCCAGAGATTGCCGGCGTTGCGCGGGGTCTGCACCAGTTCGCGTCCGGCAATCGGGTCGCCGGTGAGGCTGGCAGTGCGGTTGGAAACGCTCTGCAGCACTTCGCTGTCCAGGAAAGTGTAGTTGGCGAAGACCGACCAACGCTCGGTCAGGTAGCCGGCCGCGCCCAGCGCAATGCCATCCACGCGCGCCTTGCCGTCGAGCACCTGCTCGGGAATCAGCGGGTCGCCGCTGTTGACCTTGTAGTTCTCGCGCTCGTTGCGGAACACCGCCGCCGTCAGTGCCAGACGCTCGTTCAACACGTCCCACTTACCGCCGAGTTCGATATTGACCGCGCTTTCCGGCTCCACATTGCAGTTGGCGCCGACGGTGGCAGTGGCGATCGGCGTGCACGAGCCATTGACCGACGCCTTGGACGGGGTCTTGCTGTTGGCGTAGGACAGATACAGGCTGGCGTTGTCGACCGGCTTGAATACCAGGCCGGCGCGGTAGGAGAACAGATCCTCTTCGCTGCCTGCCGGGAACCCCGGAGTCACGCCGGTCACGCCGCCGGTGGCATTGACGGTGTAGGTGGTGCTGTCGCCTTCGTTGTGTTCGTAACGGCCGCCCAGGTTGAGCATCCATTGCTCGTTGAACTGCAGCGTGTCGAACAGGTACACCGCCTGATTGGTCAGGCTGCCCTTGCTGCGTCCGGTGCGGAAATAGTTCTGCGGGCCGGTCCAGATGTTGTACGGGTTGTCGAAGGTCTGCAGCGGGTAGGTGATGCCGGTGGTGGAGCCGTCGGCATTGCGGAAGATGCTGCCGCTATCGAGTTCGAAATCTTCCTTGCTGAAGGCCACGCCGGCGACCACGCGGTGCTCGATGGCGCCGGTGTGCAGGGTGGCGGTCAGGTCGGTCTGGCTGTGGGCGATGAAGTTTTCGGTCTCGCGCACCAGCCCGCGCGGGCCGCTGTTCGGGTTCCAGGTGGACGGCGGCTGGCCGACGCAGGCGCGGCCGGTGTAGGCGTTGGTGTTGTTGGGCAGGCACCAGGTGCCTTCCGGCGCGGTGGCCGTGGTGGTCTGGTCCACGCGCTGCACACGCGCCAGGCTGCGCAGTTTGACGTTGTCGTCGAAGTCCATTTCCAGCACGCCGGTCAGCATGTCCACGTCGATCTCCTGACGCGACACATTGCGATAGCCGTAATAGGTTTCGCGGTCCACGCCCGGCAGCGGGCCATCGTTGAACGGGCTGAGCGCGAACGGCACGCCGTACTGCGGCAGGTTGTTGTCGTGCTGGTGCAGGTAGCTCAGCGTGAAGCGCGTGTCCGAGCCCAGCCCGAACGCCACCGACGGCGCAAAGCCCCAGCGATGACGGAATTCCTCATCGCGGCCCGGCACGTCCTGGGTATGACCCATGGTGTTCAAGCGCACCGCGGTGCCGTTTTCGAAGTCGTAGTTGCTGTCGACGGTGAGGCGGCCGTAGCGGTCGCTGCCGCCGCCGATCAGCACGTTGGTGAAGTCGCCTTGGCCGGCGGTCTTGGTCACCAGGTTGATGTTGCCACCGACCGAGCCTGCGCCGGACATTGCCGAGTTGGCGCCGTTGATCAGCTCCACCGCTTCCAGGTTGAAGGTGTCGCTGCGGCTGTACTGCGCGCTGTCGCGCACGCCGTCGGTGGTGATGTCGCTGCTGGCGGTAAAGCCGCGCAGGTTGATGCTGTCGCCATACCCGCCGCCGCCTTCGCCTGCACCAAAGGTGATGCCGGGCAGGGTGCTGAGCACATCACGCAGCGACAGCAGGTTCTGCTGGTCCATGGTCTGCTTGGTGACCACGGTGATGGTCTGCGGGGTGTCGCGCAGCGCCTCGGTGTACTTGGGCGAGGACGGCTTCTGCGCACGCTCCTGCTGCACCCGGATCGCATCCAGATCCACTGCGCCCGGAGGTGCCGGCGCGTCGCCAGGCTGGGCGAAGGCAGGAGCGGACAGCGTCAGCAACACGGCCGAAGTGAGCGGGGAAATCCTGGGAGTCATGGGACGTCTCGAAAAGGGAAGCGATGCTTCGGCCTGGCGATGGCTCGGCGGATGCGGGAAGGGAATGCGCGCCTGTCAGCCCGATGCCGCCTGCTGCCAGGCCCGGCGTCCGTGCACGCGGCAGCGCTGCGCCGAACGGCACAGGGCGGACGAACACCAGGAAGAAAACGGCATGGACAGGGGCAGGCGCATGGGATCGCAGGAAGGCCAGTTGTTAAGAAGGCCTGAAGGGTTGCGATCTTAAATGCAAATCATTCTTCTTTGCAATCTTTGCCGATGGATGGCATACGGCTGAAAGATTGAGGCCTTGCGGTGCGCTGCCAGTGGCGGCTGGGCACTGCGCTCAGCGGTCGTCGCGGGTCCAGATACCGCCGTGTTCCTGCTTCACCGGGAACTTGGACACTGCGGAATAGGCCGGGGCGCACAGAGGACGCCCATCGCGGATATCGAAGCGCGCGCTGTGCAGCAGGCACTCGATGGTGCCGGCGGACGCGTCGAAGGTGCCGGGCGAGAGTTCGTAATCTTCGTGGCTGCAGCGGTCTTCCAGCGCGTACAGCGCGCCGTCGAGGTTGAACACCACGATCGGCGCATCGGTCACTTCATCCCACACGGTCTTCAGCTCGCCCGGCAGCAATTCGCCGCTGGCGCAGACAAAGGTCCAGTTGTCGCTCACAACGCGGCCTCGCCGAGCGGCTTCTCCAGCACTTCGAAGCGCAGGTCCTGGCGCAACGGCACGCCGAAGCGCTCGTCGCCATAGGGGAAAGGCTTGGACACGCCGGTACGGCGATACCCGCGGCGTTCGTAGAAGGCGATGAGTTCGTTGCGCACGTCGATCACGGTCATGCGCATCAGCGGCAGGGCCCACTCGGTGGCGGCGATGCGTTCGGCTTCGGCGAGCACTGTCTTGCCGATACCGCCGCCCTGCAGGGTGGGGCTGACCGAGAACATGCCGAAGTAACCGGCGCCGTCCTCGTCGGCAACATGCGCGCAGGCCACCAGGGCGCCGTCCTGTTCCACCAGCAGCACCAGGCTGCGGTCGCGCAGGATGTCCTGCCGCAACACCGCCGGGTCGATGCGCGCACCGTCCAGGATGTCGGCTTCGGTGGTCCAGCCGACGCGGCTGCTGTCGCCGCGATAGGCGGAGGTGACGAGCGCGACGATGGCATCGATATCGTCGACGGTGGCGGTGCGGAAGGTGGTGGTCTGCATGTGGAACAGTTTATCGGGAATCGGGAATCGGGAATCGGGAATCGGGAGTCGGGAGTCGGGAATCGGGAATCGGGAATCGGGAGTCGGGAATCGGGAATCGGGAATCGGGAAAAGCGTTGCGCCGCTCAATGAGCTACTCCCCCTCTGTCGACCAGCGACAGCATGTGGGAGACCCGCTTGTTCGATTCTCCATTCCCGATTCCCGCAGTCAATCAGCCCAAAAGCTGACGCACCTTCACCAACGCGGCAACAAAACGCTCGATCTCGTCATGCGTGTTGTAGAACGCCAGCGAGGCGCGGCAGGTGGCGGCCACGCCGTAGTACTGCAGCAGCGGGTGTGCGCAGTGCTGGCCGGAGCGGACGGCCACGCCTTCCAGGTCGAGCAGGGTGGCCAGATCGTGCGCATGTGCGCCTTCGATCAGGAACGACACCACCGCCGCCTTGTCCGGCGTGGTGCCGAAGATGCGCAGGCCGTCGATGCGCTGCAGCTCTTCGGTGAAGTGCGCGAGCAGCTCGGTCTCGCGCGCTTCCACGTGCGCCAGGCCGACTGCGTCCAGATAGTCAACCGCCGCGCCCAAGCCGATGAAGCCAGCGATATTCGGCGTGCCGGCTTCGAACTTGTGCGGGCCGTCGTTGAATACGGTGCCTTCGAAGCTCACTTCCTTGATCATCTCGCCGCCGCCCAAAAACGGCGGCATGGCCTGCAGATGTTCGCGGCGCGCCCACAATGCTCCGGTGCCGGTGGGGCCGCACATCTTGTGGCCGGTGATGGCGTAGAAATCGCAGCCGATGCCGGCCACGTCGACGCGGCGGTGCGGTGCGGCTTGCGAGCCGTCCACTACGGTGACGATGCCGCGCTTGCGTGCCTCACGGCAGATCTCGCGCACCGGGTTCACTGTGCCCAGCACGTTGGACACGTGGGTGATCGCCAGCAGCTTGACCTCGGGGGTCATCGCCTTACGCAGTGCATCCAGATCCAGCGCGCCCTCAGGCGTGATCTCGGCCACGCGGATGGTGGCGCCGGTGCGCTGGGCCACCAACTGCCACGGCACGATATTGGCGTGGTGCTCCATGCGCGATACCAGGATCACATCGCTCGGCCCCAGGCGCGGCAGCGCCCAGGAATAGGCCACCAGATTGATCGCGAAGGTGGTGCCGCTGCACAGCACCAGCTCGTCGGCGCGCACGTTGAGAAAACGCGCCAGCTTGCTGCGTGCGCCCTCGAACGCGTCGGTGGCTTCGGTGCCCAGTGCATGCACCGCGCGGCTGACATTGGCGTTCTGCCGGCGATAGAACTCGTCGGTGGCAGCGATCACCTGCAGCGGCTTCTGCCCGGTGTTGGCGTTGTCGAAATAGATCAGCGGCTTGCCGTGCACCTGCCGCATCAGCAGCGGGAAATCGGAGCGTACGCGCTCCCAGTCCGGTGCCGGAGTGGCGGCGACGGAGGCGTTCATGCCACGCCCGCCGAATTCAGGGCGCGGTCCAGCTGCACGGCCAGCAGATCGCGCAATGGCGACGGCAGTGCGCGCAACGGCTCATGGCAGAACGCGGCGCTGAGCAAGCGCTGCGCCTGCTGCTGCGGCAACCCGCGCGAGCGCAGGTAGAACAGCGCGTTGTCGTCGAGCTGACCCACGGTGGCACCGTGCGCGGCCTGCACTTCGTCCGCGTCGATCACCAGCACCGGCTGGGTGTCGATTTCGGCGTTGTCCGAGAGCAACAGGTTCTTGTTCGACAAACGTGCATCGGTGCCATCGGCGCCCTGGCGGATATGGATGCCGCCGTGGAACACCACGCGGCTGCGGTCGGCGCCGACGCCGCGCCAGACCAGCTCGCAGGCGGTGTCGCGGGCGATGTGCTCGATGCCCAGGCGGGTATCCACATGCCGGCGGCCATTGCCCAGCAGCACGCCATTGGCGGTGAGCCGTGCATTGTCGCCTTCCAGCCGCGCATTGAGTTCGTGCCGGGACAGGCCTGCGCCCAGCTCCAGGTCCACACGCTGGTACTGCGCATTGCGCGCCAGCACCGCATCGGTCCGCGCGAACGCGGTGGCGCGTGCGCTATCGGCCTGCACGCGTGCGTGCGAAAGCACGGCGTCCTGGGCCAGATGGACATGCATCACGCTGTTGTCCAGATGCGCTGCATCGCCTACGTGCAGGTGGTGCTCGACCACGCCGAGCGCGGCGTCGGCACGCAATTCGATCAGATGGCGGTGGTGCCAGGCCAGGTCGTGCTCGCCGCCCACGCTAACGAACACCAGCTGCAGCGGCAGCGCCACCTTGACGCCTGCGTCCACGCGCACCAGCGCGCCTTCATCGGCCAGCGCGGCATTCAGACGCGCGAAAATTTCATCGCTGCGCTCGAAGCGGCGGCCAAGCAGCTGCTGCGCCGATTCATCGCCAACTAGTGCGGACGACAGCGTCTGCACCTGCACGCCTGCCGGAAGTTCGGACAGATCGCTCAGCGCATCCGACGCACGGCCATTGACGAACACCAGGCGCGGGGTGGGGATCTCATCCAGCACCGCGGCATCGATCAGCGCCGGCACCAACGGTGCAGGCTGGAAGCTGCGGCGTTCCAGCTGGCGCAGCGAGGTGTATTTCCAGGCTTCGGCACGCGGGCCGGGCAGGCCGGTCTGCAAGGCCGCGTCGAGTTCGGCGCGCCGTGCAGCATTGCCGCTAAACCCGCTGGCAAGGGATTCCAACAAGGCACTCATCAGGCGGCGGCCTCCGGCACCACACGGTCCTTCAGGAAGTGGTAGCCGTGTTTTTCCAACTCCAGCGCCAGCTCCGGGCCGCCACTCTGCACGATGCGCCCATCGGACAGCACATGCACCACGTCCGGCTTGATGTAGTCGAGCAGGCGCTGGTAATGGGTGATCACCAGGAACGAACGCTCGGTCGAGCGCAGCGCATTGACGCCGTCGGCCACGCTCTTGAGTGCATCGATATCCAGGCCGGAGTCGGTTTCGTCCAGGATCGCCAACTTCGGCTCGAGTACGGCCAGCTGGAAGATCTCGTTGCGCTTCTTTTCGCCGCCGGAGAACCCTTCGTTGACGCCACGGTGCAGCAGCTCGTCCTTCAGATGCAGCACCGCCAGCTTCTGCCGCACCAGCTTGAGGAACTGCATGGAATCCAGCTCTTCTTCGCCACGCGCCTTGCGCTGCGCATTGAGCGCGGCACGCAGGAAGTAGGTGTTGTTTACGCCGGGGATTTCCACCGGGTACTGGAAGGCCAGGAACAGGCCGGCCGCAGCGCGTTCTTCCGGCTGCAGGTCGAGCAGGTCGGCGCCTTCGAACTGCACGCTGCCGGCAGTGACTGCGTAGCCATCGCGACCGGCGAGCACATTGCCCAGGGTCGATTTGCCGGCGCCGTTGGGCCCCATGATGGCGTGCACCTGGCCGGGCTGGATGTCCAGCGACAGGCCCTTGAGGATGTCTTTGCCGGCGATGCTGGCGTGGAGATTTTGAATGTTGAGCATGCTGATGGTCCGTCAGAATTCGTATGTAGCCCCTCTCCTGCCGGGAGAGGGGTTGGGGTGAGGGTTCGTGCGAAGCATCGTGCCGTTTGGGTGCACTTGGCTTCGCCCGTACCCTCATCCGGCGCTGCGCGCCACCTTCTCCCGAGGGGAGAAGGGGAAAGGTGTCAGCCGACGCTGCCTTCTAAGGAAACTTCGAGCAGCTTCTTGGCTTCCACCGCAAATTCCATCGGCAGTTCGCGGAACACCTGCTTGCAGAACCCATCCACGATCAACGACACCGCGTCTTCCTGGCTGATGCCGCGTGCGCGGCAGTAGAACAGCTGGTCGTCGCTGATCTTGGAGGTGGTGGCTTCGTGCTCGACTGTGGCGCCGGGATTCTTCACCTCGATATAGGGAAAGGTGTGGGCGCCGCACTGCTTGCCGATCAACAGCGAATCGCACTGGGTGTAGTTGCGCGCGCCATCGGCGTTGCGATCCACCTTGACCAGGCCACGGTAGGTGTTCTGGCCGCGGCCGGCGCTGATGCCCTTGCTGACGATCTTGCTCTTGGTGCGCTTGCCGATGTGGATCATCTTGGTGCCGGTATCGGCCTGCTGACGATGGTGGGTGAGGGCCACCGAGTGGAACTCGCCCACCGAATCGTCGCCCAGCAGCACGCACGACGGGTACTTCCAGGTGATCGCCGAGCCAGTTTCGACCTGGGTCCAGGTCACCTTGCTGCGGTCGCCACGGCATTCGGCACGCTTGGTGACGAAGTTGTAGATGCCGCCGCGGCCTTCCTCATCGCCCGGGTACCAGTTCTGCACGGTCGAATACTTGATCTCCGCATCTTCCAGCGTCACCAGTTCCACCACGGCCGCATGCAGCTGGTTTTCGTCGCGCATTGGCGCGGTGCAGCCTTCCAGGTACGACACGTAGGCCTTGTCTTCGCACACGATCAAGGTGCGCTCGAACTGGCCGGTGTGGCCGGCGTTGATGCGGAAGTAGGTGCTCAGTTCCATCGGGCAACGCACGCCCTTGGGAATGAACACGAAGCTGCCATCGGAAAATACGGCCGAGTTCAGCGCGGCAAAATAGTTGTCGCCCACCGGCACCACGCTGCCGAGGTACTGTTTGACGATCTCCGGATGCTCTTTGATCGCCTCGGACATCGAGCAGAAGATCACGCCCTTTTCGGCCAGTTCCTTGCGGAAGGTGGTGCCGACCGAGACCGAATCGAACACTGCATCCACCGCAACGCCGGCCAGCCGCGCGCGCTCGTGCAACGGCACGCCGAGCTTGTCGTAGGTGTCGAGCAGTTCCTTGGGCACATCATCCAGCGACGCGTACTTCGGACCCTTGGGCGCGGAGTAATAGCTCAACGCCTGGAAATCGATCGGCGCGATCTTCAACTTGGCCCACTCCGGCATCGGCATTTTCAGCCAGTGGCGGTAGGCCTCCAGGCGCCAGTCGGTCATCCATTGCGGCTCTTCTTTCTTGGCCGACAGTGCACGGATGATGTCTTCGTCCAGACCGGGCGGGAGCGAATCGGATTCGATCTCGGTGATGAAACCGGCGTCGTAACGTCGGCCCAACCGTTCGAGGATCTGCGCATTCTGCGGGGGGGCAAGTTCGGTGGCCATCGGCTGCCTACTGGGTCAGGTGGTCGCGACGCGCGCGGCGATGGAACGCCGACGGTTGTCGCCAGGGAGGGAGAGGGGGTGCAGCATCTGCGCCAGGGTCACGCGACGCAGGGCATCGCCCACTACATCGTTGATCAGGCGCCAGTTGGAGCGCACACCGCATTGGTGGGCGATCCCGCATTGACTGTGGTCCTGGCTGCATTCGGTGATGGCCAGCGGCCCTTCCATGGCTTCGACGATCTCCACCAGGGTGATCGCGCTGGCCGCACGTGCAAGCCGGTAGCCGCCGTGCACGCCGCGCAATCCTTCCACCAGGCCAGCCTGCGACAACGGCTTGAGGATCTTGCTGACGGTGGGCGCTTCCAGGCCGGCCTGTTCGGCCAGTTCGCTCGCGCTGAGCACCTGGTCGCTCCGTGCAGCCAGCACCGTCAAGACAACGGTGGCGTAATCGGTCAATTTGGTGACGCGCAACATGCGAGGACGGTGAATCCCTAAAGCGGACCGAAATTGTACTCTTTTGCTCCGCTCAGTCCAACCGCGCGGTTCAGCCGCCGGAAAGGCCAGCCCGTTGCGGTGGCCGGTGCGCTTGTGCTTGGCGCGTGGGCGCGCTGCGGTCACAATGAGCGGCCCCATCACCGGACCCTTTCATGTCGCGCAAAGTTGCCGCCCGCAAGTCACGTATCCATGGCAATGGCGTGTTCGCCGTCGCTGCGCTCAGCAAGGGCGAACGCATCATCCAGTACAAGGGGCGCCTGCGGACGCATGCCGAAGTGGATGCCGACGACACCGGCGATGTGGAAAGCGGGCACACCTTTCTGTTTACGCTGAGCGATGACTACGTGCTCGACGCCAACTACGAAGGCAACATCGCGCGCTGGATCAACCACAGCTGCAATCCCAATTGCGAAGCGGTGATCGAAGAGGCTGAAGGCGACGACCGCAGCAAGGACAAGGTCTTCATCGAAGCCAAGCGCGCAATCAAGCCGGGCCAGGAGTTGACCTATAACTACGGCATCACCCTGGGCGAGCGGCACACGCCGCGCTTGAAGAAGATCTGGGAATGCCGCTGCGGCTCGAAGAATTGCACCGGCACCATGTTGCAGCCCAAGCGCTGAGCAACGGCGCGCGGCGGTCGGCATGACGCGGCGCGCACATCGGTTCACGGATGCGCAACACGCGCATTCCTAGGGTGCAGGCTCCTTTGCAGATTGAGGAGTTCCTCATGACCCATTCGCTCTCCGGCAAGACCGTTGCCGTGCTCGCGACCAGTGGCTTCGAACAATCCGAGCTGCAGGAGCCCAAGCGCTTGCTGGAATCCTGGGGCGCCACCGTCGAGGTGATCGCGCCCGGCGACGATGCACAGATCCGTGGCTGGAACCACACCGACTGGGGCGACAGCGTGCCGGTGGACACGCCCCTCGCGCAGGCCAAACCCGACCGCTACGACGCGCTCGTGCTGCCAGGCGGTGTGATCAACCCGGACAACCTGCGCACCAACGCGCAGGCGATTGACTTCATCCGCAGCGTTGCGGCCAGCGGCAAGCCGGTGGCTGCAATCTGCCACGGGCCGTGGTTGCTGGTGGAAAGTGGGCTGGTGCGCGACCGCAAGGTGACGTCGTGGCCGTCGGTCAAGACCGATCTGAGCAACGCGGGCGGCCGCTGGGAGGATGCCGAGGTGGTAGTGGATGGCCAGCTGATCACCAGCCGCAAGCCGGACGATATTCCTGCATTCACCGATGCGGTTGCCAAGGCACTGGCTGCCTGAGGTCACGCAGCAGCTATAAAAGAGAGCCCGGTGCATCGCTGCGCCGGGCTCTTTTAATTTCACGTTGGCAGATGCGCGGTGCGCTCGCAGCGCCGATCGGTTACTTGCCTGGCATGGCGCCGGCCGGTACCAGCTGCTCGATATCCTGGTTGAAGTTCACCGCCAGCCGGCCGTTCTGGATCGCCACCGACTCCACCTGCACATTGCCCATCACGGCCGCAATGGCGGGATCGATCTTGTAGATCGGCTCCTTGCGTGCGTAGTCGGCCAACCACGCGTTGAGCAACTGGCGCGTGCTGCTGTCCAACTTGGCACCGGCGTTGGCGGGGCGGAAATCATCGACCGTTGGCTGGTCGAGATAAAACCCCTGCTTTGCCGTGTCGTAACGCAGCGCGCTGCTCAAGGTGACGTTGCCCACCGGCGCCGGCGCGCCGCCGGCCGTGGCCAATGCAAGGTCGAACGCCATCTTCAAGCGGTCGCCAGGTGGCAACGACAGTGCCGGGTTGCTGACCGTCATTTCGATCAGCCCACCCAGCGCATCGTGCGTCTGCGGGAAGCGCCCGCCCAGGTACTGCTGCACGTCGGCGGCCTGCACGCTGATCTGCCGCCCCTGGATTTGAGGCGCCGCCCACGCTGCGGACGGTGGCATCGCCAGGGCGAGGGCAAGCAGGGATCCGGCAACTAAACGCAGTTTCATCGGGCAACTCCGGCGGTGGATGGCATCACCTTAGCCAGCGCCGGTGAACCACGGGTTAGCGTGCTGCGGTGTGGCGGGATGAGTACGACACTGCGTGCCGCGGTGGTTGGGGTGCTCGCAGCGAATGCGCTTCGGTGTTGTGGGCGTCGACTGCGGATCTCGCGTATCGCCACTTCTGACTACGAATGTCCAGTTGCGTGGACGGCGGCTTTAACGCAGCACCGGCTGCAGGGTGGCCGAATAGATTTCCCAGGTGTCGCTGCCAACGCGTGGCTGCAGACGGTAAGCACCGACCAGCCGTTCGGTGCCGGTCGTGGTGCGCACGGCCAGCTGCACCGGCACTTCGATCAAGCGCGGCGGGTGCTGTTGGTCCAGCGCGATCGGCGGATCGTTGTTGATGCGCAGGCTGATGATCTGCCCGATGTTGCGCAGCACCGCATCGTCCGGCACGGGTGCGGGATGGCCGCCGGTCCACAGGGCATCCGCATCGGCACGTGCAGCACCGGGCAGTGCGCCCAGATAACGGTGCACGGTTGCGCTTGCTTGCGCGTAGTTCGCACTTGCAAGCGCCTGTTTGGGATCGGTGGCGGTCGATGCAGCGCCGGGACGCTCGCTGGCCACGGGCGATGCCGCAGTTGTGGCGACAGTCGCCGATGCAGGCGAGCCGTTGGCGGCCTGTGGTTCGGGCGTGCGCTGGCAGCTACAGCCGGCCAGCAGCAGTAGCGAAAAGACACTGATCAGTTGGCGCATCGCCGCTCCCCGTCACGATCGGCGCAGTGTAGCGGCAGTTGGCACCGCGCGGATCAGCGCCCGGCAGCGGGATGCACGCGTTGCAGGCGCTCCAGCAATAGCTGCAATTTCGGCCGTAGCGCGTCCAGGGCATTGCTGGGCCGCGCGCGTGGGCGCGCCGCCAGGTCCTCGAGCAATTGCGAACCGACGGTGAGCGCGGCGCACTCGTCACTGCTCAGGTCGCGGCGCAGGTGCAGCTCTTCGAACAGCCGCATCCAGTCCGCGCGCGAGCGCTGTTCGAACTCGATGGTGCAGCGGTCATGGCAGGGGCTGCCGTCGTTTTCGATGGGCGTGACCGTAATGCGATAGCGTTTGCGGGACATGGAAGGTCGCGTCACTGTGGGGCTGGCTCCACCATAGGCGCGCATGCGCAGGGTCTCGATAGGCCGGGCCATGACGCAGTGTTCCAGCGCGCTCAGGGTGCCTGCTGTGGCGCGGGTTGCCGGAGCAGTGGCAACGGATCGTACGCACCGTTGCGCCCATAGATCCCGTAATGAAGATGCGGCGGCGTACCACGCGCGTTGCCGGTGGTGCCGACCATGCCCAGTGCAGTGCCGGGCTCGACCACATCGCCGACTGCCAGTCCGGGTGCCCAGTCGTCCAGGTGCGCGTAGTAGTGCCGTTCCATCGCCGGCCCAAGCACCCACACCTGTTTGCCACCCAGCCCTGTGTCGCGAATGGAACTGACTACGCCACGGGTGGCAGCCACTACCGCTGTGCCGCGCGGCGCGAAGATATCGACACCGGCATGGCTGCGGTCGCGTCCGCGTGGGGCGCCGAAGGTGTCGGCAATCTGGCGACCACGCACACCGTCTACCGGGATGTGCAACTGCGTGGGTGCCGGCATTTGCGATAACTCCCAGCTGGTGCGCAGGCGTTCGGCCATCGGTGACAGCCAGGCCCAGCGCGCGGCAACACCCAGCGCGCACAGCATCACGATCGATACCAGCAGGTGGCGCACGCGTCTGGCTGGGCTGCGGGTGGGCGATGGCGCGGTCACGGGCACTCTTGGTTGCGAACTCACCGCCAGGGTAGGGCAGCGGCGATGAGTGCGATGTGGTGTGCCTGTCAGGAGGCGGAGAAGACGTGGCAAACGCGCAAAAAAAAGACGGCCCTAAGGCCGTCTCGATCAAACCGGATGCAGCGCGATTACAGCGCGGCGTCCTTCAGACGCTTCATCGCACGGACCTTCAGCTTGCAGGTCGCAGGCCTGGCAGCAAACACCTGCTCTTCCTTGGTGAACGGGTTGATGCCCTTGCGCTTCGGCTTGGCCGGCACGTTGACCGAGGTGATCTTCAGCATGCCCGGCAGGACGAACGAGCCGACGCCCTTCTTGCTCAGCGACGCGTGCGCGGTGGCTTCCAGCGACGCCAGCACGGCGCGGACGTCCTTCGGCGCCAGCTGGGTGGTTTCGGCGATGTGCGCGACCAGGCCGGTCTTGCTCAGGGCTTCCTTGATCGGCTTCGGCGCGGCGGTCTTGCTAGCGGCCTTGGCCGGCTTTGCGGTCTTGGAGGCGGCGACCTTTTTCACTGCCTTCTTGGGGGCAGCCTTCTTAGCGGCGGTTTTTGCCATGAGTTATGTGTTCCGTATTCGTTGGTGGTGTTTGGGTCTGCCGACCCAGTCGGCAACGCGAAATGTAGGGCAACTGCCGCGCGCCGCCAATAGGGAATCGATGAAACAACACGAAAAGACCGACCTGGCACGGGCATTCGTTCACTGGACGCCAAAAAACACGAGAAAAAAGCGCTGTGGGTTCGCTTGGCGTGGGATGCTACGCGCGGTCTGACGCACAGCAGCAGGTCAAGATGACGCGGCATGGATCGCGGATTGGCGCAATCTGGGCAGCTGCTGCGCAGGCGCATGTCGATCAATGCGTTCGCTTGGCAAGGCATGCCTCGACCCAGCCAGGGCGCCGTGGTCGAGCAAAGGGCGCATGCCAATGTGGCGAAGCATGGCGTGCGTGCTCCCTGCCAATCGATTGCAGGCGCCAAACGAAGCGCATTCGATGAAGCCGGGGCTCGCATCATTCCGCATTCGGACAGCGATGCGCCGAATAGCGCGTTTCCAGGCAAGCGAGCGATCCAGCCAGCCAGCGACGACGCATCGCTCCCGCGGATCAGTCGTTCGCTGCCGACAAACTGCGGCCGCGTTCGGTCGCCGCGGCAATCGCGGTGGCGGTCAACGCTTCGAAACCGCCGGCCTGGAATTCCTCGATCGCGGCCTGCGTGGTGCCGTTGGGGGAGGTCACGCGCCGGCGCAATACCTCCGGTGCTTCGCCGGATTCGGTCAGCATGCGTGCAGCGCCGAGCAGGGTATGCAGCACCAGCGTGCGGGCGGTCTCGGCGGGCAGGCCTTGCGCGCGCGCCGCGGCCTCCATCGCTTCGGCCAGCAGAAAGACATAGGCCGGGCCGCTGCCGGACACCGCGGTGACCGCATCCATCTGTGCCTCGTCGTCGAGCCAGACGGTGACGCCAGCGCTTTCCAGCAGCCGGGTTGCCTGTGTGCGCTGCGCCGCGCTGACGCGTGCATTGGCGTACAGGCCGGTCACGCCGGCGCCGAGCAGGGCCGGCGTGTTGGGCATGGCGCGCACCACGGCGGCCGTGCCGCCGCACCAGCGCTCCAGTTGCGTTGCGGTGATGCCCGCGGCGATCGACAGCAGCAGCGGATGCTGTTGCTGCGCGAGATCGGCCAGCTGCGTGCACACGGTGGACATGACCTGCGGCTTGACCGCCAGTACCCAGAGTGCGGCGCCCTCCACGGCGCTGCGCGCGTCGTCGAACACTTGCACGCCGAAGTCAGCGGACAGCGCCTGACGCAGTTCGGCGACCGGCTCGGCGACGCGGATGGCGCTGGCCGGCGCGCCCTGGCGCAGCAGCCCGGCGATCAGGCTGCGCGCCATGTTGCCGCCACCGACAAAGGCAACCACCGGAACATCGCCGTGTGCAGCCACAGCTGTGGAGGAGGAAGGCTGGGTCATTGCAGCACCATCAAGAAGGAGGAAGGAAACGGCCGACGTGTCAGGCGGCCGGTGGCGCGTTGCGCTGGCCAAATAGCGCCGTGCCCACGCGCACCATGGTGGCGCCGGCCGCAATGGCATCGGCGAAATCCGCGCTCATGCCCATCGACAAGGTATCTGCCTGCGGATACTGGCTGCGCAGTGTCGCGAACAAGGCCTGCATGCGCGCGAATGCCTGGTGCCGGCGCGTGACCTCGGGAAACGGCGCGGGAATCGCCATCAATCCGCGCAGCTGCAGTGGGGGGTGGGTGGCAATCTCCGCGGCCAGGACGTCGATCGCCTCCGGCGCGCAGCCGTGCTTGCTGTCCTCATCGTCGATATTGACCTGGATCAGCACATTCAAGGGCGCGCGGCCGTCCGGGCGATGCCGGGCGAGCAGTGCGATCAGCTTGGCGCGGTCCACGGTCTGCACCCAATCGAAACACTGGCTGGCCATGTCGGCCTTGTTGGATTGCAGGTGGCCGATCAGGTGCCACTCCAGCTGCAGCGCTTGAAGCTGCGCGATCTTGGTGGCCGCTTCCTGCACATAGTTCTCGCCGAAGGCCTGCTGGCCTTGCGCGGCTAACCCGGCCACGGCGTCGGCCGGCTGGGTCTTGGACACCGCCAGCAGGCGCGCGGGCGCGGCGTTGGGAGGGGCTGCCGCCTGGATGGCGGCCAGCATCTGGTGCAACGAGGAAGCGGGCACAGGTCAGCCAACGGGTAAGCAAGGCGGCCATAGTGCCGCGCCCGTGCCTTTCCTTCCAGTTGTGCCGGTGCGCGCCGGGCGCGGCGGATCTTCCTCGCGGCGAGGTGGGGTGGATAAAGGCGCGCTGCGGCAAACGATACCGCCGCCCCGGACATCGGAAACGCCGGCCATCGGCATTCATGCTGGCGGGCTGAACCGACGCACGGCGCGCTTCCAGGGCGCTGCCAGAACGCTATACTGCCGGCCGGGGAGTATCTTCCAATCGCAGCCTAGGGGAAAAGCAGCGCATGGATATCGCTGAACTATTGGCGTTTTCTGTCAAGAACAAGGCATCGGACTTGCACCTGTCTGCAGGCTTGCCGCCGATGATCCGTGTCGATGGCGATGTCCGCCGCATCAATATTCCGGCGTTGGACCATAAGCAGGTGCACGCGCTGGTCTACGACATCATGTCGGACAAGCAGCGCCGCGATTACGAGGAATTCCTCGAGGTCGACTTTTCGTTCGAGATTCCGTCGCTGGCGCGTTTCCGCGTCAATGCGTTCAATCAGAACCGTGGCGCCGGTGCGGTGTTCCGTACCATTCCCTCCGAAGTGCTGACCCTGGAAGACCTGGGCTGCCCGCCGATCTTTCGCCAGTTGATCGACCAGCCGCAGGGCCTGATCCTGGTGACCGGCCCGACCGGGTCGGGCAAGTCGACCACGCTTGCCGGCATGATCGACTACATCAACAAGAACGAATACGGCCACATCCTCACCGTCGAGGATCCGATCGAATTCGTGCACACCTCGCAGAAGTGCCTGATCAACCAGCGCGAAGTGCACCGCGACACGCACGGCTTCAACGAGGCGCTGCGTTCGGCCTTGCGTGAAGACCCGGACATCATCCTGGTCGGCGAGTTGCGCGATCTGGAAACCATCCGCCTGGCACTGACCGCCGCGGAAACCGGCCATCTGGTGTTCGGCACCCTGCACACCAGCTCGGCGGCCAAGACCATCGACCGCATCATCGACGTGTTCCCGGCCGGCGAAAAGCCGATGGTGCGCTCGATGCTGTCCGAATCGCTGCGTGCGGTGATTTCGCAGGCATTGCTCAAGAAAGTGGGCGGCGGGCGTACCGCAGCATGGGAAATCATGGTCGGCACCCCGGCCATCCGCAACCTGATCCGCGAGGACAAGGTGGCGCAGATGTATTCCTCGATCCAGACCGGCCAGCAATACGGCATGCAGACGCTTGACCAGCATCTGCAGGACCTGGTCAAGCGCAGCCTGATCACGCGCAACCAGGCGCGCGAGTACGCCAAGGACAAGCGGATATTCGAGTGACTCGGGAATAGGGAATCGGGAATGGGGAATTGCAAAAGCACGTTTCCCTGACCGGTCCCGGTTTCCAGCTTCTCCAATTCCCGATTCTCGATTCCCTATTCCCTGCTCCGAGGGAGCACGCCATGAGCACCATCGACTTCACCTCCTTCCTCAAGCTGATGGCGCACCAGAAGGCGTCGGATCTGTTCATCACCTCTGGCATGCCGCCGGCGATCAAGGTGCATGGCAAGATCAGCCCGATCACCCAGACGCCGCTGACCGCGCAGCAGAGTCGCGACCTGGTGTTGAACGTGATGACGCCCTCGCAGCGCGAGGAATTCGAAAAGACCCACGAGTGCAACTTCGCCATCGGCGTGTCCGGGGTGGGGCGGTTCCGTGTGAGCTGCTTCTATCAGCGCAACCAGGTGGGAATGGTGCTGCGTCGGATCGAGACGCGCATTCCCACCGTGGAGGAGCTGAGCCTGCCGCCGGTGATCAAGACACTGGCCATGACCAAGCGCGGCATCATCATCTTTGTCGGCGCTACCGGTACCGGCAAGTCGACCTCGCTGGCGGCGATGATCGGCTACCGCAACCAGAATTCCACCGGGCACATCATCACCATCGAAGACCCGATCGAATTCGTGCACAAGCACGAGGGCTGCATCATCACCCAGCGCGAAGTCGGCATTGATACCGATAGCTGGGAAAATGCGTTGAAAAACACCCTGCGCCAGGCGCCGGACGTGATCATGATCGGCGAAGTGCGGACCCGCGAAGGCATGGACCATGCCATCGCCTTCGCCGAAACCGGTCACCTGGTGCTGTGCACGCTGCATGCCAACAACGCCAACCAGGCGATGGACCGCATCATCAACTTCTTCCCGGAAGATCGCCGCAATCAGCTGCTGATGGACCTGTCGCTCAACCTCAAGGGTGTGGTGGCGCAGCAGTTGATCCCGACCCCGGATGGCCGCGGCCGCCGCGTGGCGATGGAGATCATGCTGGGCACGCCGCTGGTGCAGGACTACATCCGCGACGGCGAGATCCACAAGCTCAAGGAGATCATGAAGGAGTCCACCAACCTGGGCATGCGCACCTTCGATCAGAGCCTGTTCGAGCTGTACCAGGCGGGCGAGATCAGCTACGAAGACGCACTGCGCTACGCCGACTCGCAGAACGAGGTGCGCCTGCGCATCAAGCTCTCGCAAGGCGGCGATGCCAAGACGCTGTCGCAGGGGCTCGATGGCGTGGAGATTGCCGAGGTTCGGTAAGGCGCACGGCCACGCTTCATGACGCGGCGGCGTTGCGACCAACGCTGCGCGTACCAACGACGCGCTGCGGTCAGTCTGGGCGCGTCGTGCTTCGCAGCCAACGCTGGCGATTGAGTGCAGTGGGGCGCCAAGCCAGTGCAGCCATGCATCCACCAGTGATCGGTGGCTGACGTTTCAGATGTAACCAGGGTGGCCGATAGTGTCTAATATCCGCACCCCACCGCAGTTCCCAGACCCGTGAGCCTTCCCGATTCCGATCTCCGTCCGGAGCAAGAGCCGTTGCCCGACGACGGCGCCGTGTTCACCTCCGGCCCGCTGACGCCGCCGCCGGATTCGGCCGGTACCAGCGCCGATGACCACGCCTATCACCACTCGGTGGCCGAAGATGCGCAAGGCATGGTGCTGGCCACGTTGGTGGCCTCGCTGGGGCTGGCGATCTTTGCCAAGGGCGGCCTGATGATCGGTGGCATGGCCGGGGTGGCGTTCCTGCTGCACTACGCGCTGCACTGGAATTTCGGCCTGGTCTTCGTGCTGGTCAACCTGCCGTTCTATTGGTTGAGCGTGCGCCGCATGGGCTGGGAATTCACCCTGAAAACCTTCGCCGCGGTGGGCGCCTGCGGGGCCTTGACCGACCTGCTGCCGCGCTGGGCCGACTACGCGCACATGAGCACATTGTTTGCGGCAGTGGTGGGCGGTGCGCTGGCCGGGCTGGGCATTTTGTTCTTCATTCGCCACCGCGGCAGCCTCGGCGGCATCGGCATCCTGGCGGTGTATCTGCAGCGCGAGCGCGGCTGGAGCGCGGGCAAGGTGCAGATGAGTTTCGACGCGATGCTGATGCTGGTCGCGTTCTTCGTGCTGACGCCGGACAAGGTGCTGTATTCGGCCATTGGCGCGCTGATGCTGAGCCTGGTGCTGATGTTCAACCACCGGCCGCACCGCTATATGGGCGTGTGAGCGCGCAGCGGAGTTACACGACCTCCTCGCGCGCCGGGCAGTCGGTGGGCAGGTCCAAACGCTGCATCAGGCCGCGCGCATCGAACGGTGCATGCACCTTCATGTCGTTGTCGAAGTAGCAGTACACGTCGCGCCGTGCGCGCTTGCTGGCGCGCGGCCCGACACGCTGGGCGTCGGAGGGCTCACCGCCTGCAGCCCAGGCCGCAATCCGCTCGCCCCAGCGGTCCAGGGCGTGGTCGCTGTAGCCGCTGGCATAGAGTTGCGCGTCGCCATGCAGCCGCAGGTAGACGAAGTCAGCGGTGACATCTTCGAGATACGGAAATTTGCCAGCGGTATCGGCCACCACCACGCCCACCTTGTGCTTGCGCAGCAGCTTCATGCAGGACGGGTCGCAGAAGCTGGGGTGGCGCATCTCCAGCGCATGCCGTAGCGGGCGCTTGCGATCGATGCTCAGGGCCGTACGCCCATGCATCAAGGTGGTATCGCGTTTGCGCGCCAGGGCGAGTGCTGCCTCTGTATCGCGCGGCAGGCTGGAGAGAAATGCATCCAACACCGCGTCATCGAAGCGCAGGGTTGGCGGCAATTGCCACAGGATCGGCCCCAGCTTCTCGCCCAGCCGCAGCACGCCGGATGCAAAGAAGTTGGCCAGCGCCTGTTCGCAATCGCGCAGCCGCTTCATATGCGTGACAAAACGCGGGCCTTTGACCGCGAAGACGAAGTCGTCCGGCGTCTCGTCATGCCAGCTCTGGTAGCTCTCCGGGCGTTGCAGCGAATAAAACGAGCCATTGATTTCCACGCTGGGAAAACAGCGCCCGGCATAGGCCAACTCGCGCCGCTGGGCCAGGCCGGTCGGGTAGAACGTGCCGCGCCAGCGTGCATAACGCCAGCCCGAAATGCCGATGCGGATGCTCATGTGCCGACCATGCCGCGGCAGGTGTGCAGTGGTCGTGGATGCTGTGGCAAGGCCGCGTCATCTGGTGCGCCGGTGCGTGCGAGTGGATAAGCGGGGCGGCATTCTCGAAAGGATCGCGCCGCGCGAGGTGGGCGCAGCCGGTGCGTGGAGTGGGCATGGAGCGCGCACCCAGCACCCGACTGTGGTGCCATCACTGTCTGGCTGGCGGCTCGCTACGTGCGGTCAGTCTTGCGAGGCATCCACAGGCGCTGCCGTGATCAATGCAATGCCGCTGCGCGTGCGCTTTGACAGTAGCGGCAGGTTCGCAACCTGGTTGCCGGGCGCCTCGTAGAGCCACAGCACGCAGCACGCGGTATTGGCGCTTTGAAAGCTGCTGCGGAACGCCACCACGCTGGCGCTGTAGCACTCGCTGCCGTGGCGCACGCGAAGATTGGCGACAAAGTCGAACGTGTAATGCCCGGCGTCATGCCATGGCCATTGCGCCTCCAGCTCGGGGTCGCTGCTTTCGGCGGGACTCGGGCAGCGTGCCTCCGGATCAGGCGAACGCTGCCGGCCTTGTGCATCCAGGCGCAGGTGCTGCAACTGGGTGTCTACCGCGGCACGCATCGCCGGGTGTTGCGCCAGCCAGTCGTCCGCCTGCTGTTCCTCTAGCAAGCGCTCGGCAGCATCTTTTCGCGGCGGCGCCAGCGTGTGCTGGTAGCGATAGCGGATCTGCAGTGCCTTGGTTGGGTGGCGTTCGGCGGGCAGCGGCGACAACGGGCGCGAGAGAGTCAGCGTGTCCTGGAAATAGTCGCCGTCGCGGTAGGCCGCGTAGCTGCGTCCGTCGATGCGTAGCCAGTACAGCGCCTGGTCGCCGCCGCGGCCGTTGATGCTGAATCCAGCGTCCGCTTCTCTATCCGCTGGCGTACCTGTGGGCGTGGCGGTGGGGGCGCGGAAGCCATCGGTATGGCCTTGCAGCACCGTGATCTGCGTAAACAAACCAGTGCCGCCGACATAGGCCTCATCCAGCAGGTCGCGTTGGCCGTCCTCGTCCAGGTCGATCAGGGTGTAGTGGTGGCTGCGGTTCTCGGAGATATCGTCTGCTTCGCTGGTGGTGTGCGCGCCGTAGGCCTGCAGCGCGTGCCACTCGGCATCGGTGACGTCGGCCGGCTGCGTGGGCGGCACAGCCTCGGATGGGTCTTCCTCCGGATCCGGGCTTGCGATGTCGAAGCTTTGCCCGTGGGTATCGGCATAGCGCTTCATCACCGTGTCGATCGGCATGGGGTCGCTGGCCGGCACGGCGGCGCTGTCGCGGCGCAACTGGTCCAGCACCTGCGCCAGCGAAAGCGAAAGCGAAAGCCTAGGCACCTTGTGCGCGTCTGCCTGCGGCACTGCCGCGGCGAAGGCAATCAGCAGCCCGGCAATGCCCAGCAAGCGCCGCATGCGAAATGTGCGATGCGGTGTGGTCGCAGCGCTGAGTACAGGCGCCTCGCACGCGGCACGCAAGGTGTCGCTCACGCGCTATGCATCCACGGCGGCGACAGTGCCTGAATGTCCGCAAATACCGGGCAGTCGGCATGGTGCGCGCCGCGCAGGTAGCCCAGGCTCATCAGGAATTCGCCGGTGATTTCGCCGCCAGTGAAACGGAAGGTCTTCTTGAACACTTTCACCCAGGCCGGCTTGTCGAGGGGATGTTGTGCATCCAGCCAGTTGGCAAAGCTGCCGTGCGTTGCGCGCAGGCGCTGGATCACCTGCGCGTTGTGGATGGCGGCCAGCACCTTCAGGCGATTGCGAATGATGCCGGCATCCTGCATCAGCCTGGCAATCTCCGCCTCGCCGTACGCGGCCACGGTGTCCACGTCGAACCCGTCATAGGCACGCTGGAAGTTGCCTCGCTTGCGCAGGATGGTTTCCCAACTCAGGCCGGCCTGGTTGATCTCCAGCACAAGACGTTCGAACAGCTCGCGTTCGTCGCGCTGCGGGAAGCCGTACTCGTGGTCGTGGTAGTGGCCATGCACCGGGTGGCCTGGCGCGATGCTGCAATAACCGCTCATGGGGTCTCCGTTGTCTTGCGCGCATTGGCGGATGGGTTGATGCGCATCGGTTCACCGCCGGGAAACAGCAGGTCAGGCCAACGGCGTGGCTGCGTGGCGAGTTTGCCTTGGCGCACGGCCTCGCGCAGGGCTTCTTGCTGCTGGCTGCGCTGCGGGAAGCTGTTCACTGTGTCCACCCGGTACCAGCCTTGCGCATCGCGGGTGTGCAGCGTGCAGGTGATACCAAACTTCCCTGAAAGATCGCATAGCATGACCTCGTCCTGGCCGTCCTGATCCAGGTCGCGGCGGGTGATCACGCAGTCGGCATCGCGCTGCAGGCAGCTGTCGTTGTGCAAGCTGCCCTGCGCCAGGGTGCTCCACCAGCTTGGGTCCGGGCTGCTGCTGCCTGCGGCGAGCTGCAGGTGTGCCTGCAGCTCGGCCGCGTCGTGCATGCGCGAGCGTCGCAGTGCGTCATCCGACTGCGGTTCCTGCCAACGTTGCGTCCGCCCTAGCAGCAGAGTGAGCTGCCGGCTGCGCTTGGCATCGTTGGCAAAGACGGGGGTGTCCCGCAGCGCTTGCACCGCGTGATAACCACGGCGGCCGTTGGCAAACCGCAGGAATTCCAGATCGTCCTGCAGCAGATCCGGGTTTGCAGTGCCGCCGCGCTGTGCCAACTGCTGCAGCTGGCTGGCCACCACAATCCGATACGGATCCAGCACAGGCGTATTGACCAATAGCAGCAGGGCGATGACCACCCACGACAGCATCTTGTTGCTGCGCGCCAGCGGCGCCAGCCACTGCCCCGGGCGTGGCCGCAGCACTGCAATGGCATATCCCACTGCATAGGCGCTGGCCACCGCGGCCAGCACCACGCCCCAGAAGCGTTCGCCGGTCCAGCCGTACTGGGCAATGCGCACGCCCACCGCGTAAAGCGCCAGGCCTGCATAGAGCGGCAGTGTGAGCAGCCCGGCCTCGACAACGCGCCGCAACCAGCCCGGATACGCCGGCGGTGTCGCGCCATCCTGGTACACCGCATTGGTGAACAGCACCAGCCCGAACACCATGCACAGCAGGATCGTCGCCGCCGCACGGGTCTGCCACAGCGGCTGCAGGCCGGTCAGCGGCAGGGTGAGGATGAACAGCAGCGCGATACTGGCCAGCAAGGGCACCAGGCCGGTGCACAGGGCGAACACGATCTGCCGCATCACCTGCACCGCACGCTGGCGGGTGCGCCCGATCAGGATGCCCAGGCCAGCCATCGTGCCGGTGGCCAGGTAGATGAAGGCATCCTCGCGAAACAGCGTGCGGAAGAGATCGATCTTCACCAATGCGAACAACTCGGCCCATAACGTCAGCACGCCCCAGCACACGCCGACGAACACCAGTGCCAACGCAAGCGTGAGCGTGTTCTGCCAGGCGTGTTCGAACAGCGCGTGATAGCTGGCACGCCAGCTGCCATGGTGCTGACGGAACTGCAGCCAGGGCAGGGCGATCAACAGCGCGGCCGCCACGCTCAGGCCGAACGGGGTCAGCACCTTGTTGCTTTCCAGGCCGGGTGCCCCGGTTGCGCTCCACGCCGCCCAGCCGGCAAGTGCGGCGAACACGGCCGCCACCACGGCCAACTGCTGCCACAGGCGACGGTCGTGCAGGGTCTGCACGCTCAACAGCAGCATGCTGGGAACGGTGAGCACCAGGGTGTACCAGCACACGCGCCCACCCAGCGCAGCGAACGGCGCCACGCCGTGGTCTGCGCCCCATTCGGCCAGATACAGCAGGCCGCCTTGCAGCAGGGCCACCAGCACGATGAACGCGCGGGTCTGGCAGGGCAGGGGCAGATCGTCGGAGGCGGGGTGCAGCGCAGATGTGGGCAGCATCGGCAGTCCATGGCTGAGGCAAGCGCTCAGTATGGCAGCGCCCCAGCGCGGTTCGAAACGAACCGCTAGAATGGCCGCATGTCTGTTTTGCCCACGCCTCTGGCCAACCAACTGCTGATTGCGCTTCCGGCGCTGTCCGACCCTACCTTTTCGCGCAGTGTCGCGCTGATCTGTCAGCACGACGAGAACGGCGCCATGGGTGTGCTGGTCAACCGCCCGTCCGAGTACACCCTGGGCGAAGTGCTGTCGCAGATGGGGATCGACACCAGCGACGAGCGCCTGCGCGAGCAACCAGTGCTTAGCGGCGGGCCGGTGCACCCCGAACGTGGTTTCGTCATTCACGACGACGCGCGCGCATGGGATTCCAGCCTGGAAGTGGGCCAGGGCGTCTACCTGACCACCTCGCGCGACATCCTCGAGGCCATGGCCGCCGGCGACGGCCCGCGCAATGCGCTGGTGGCGCTGGGCTGCGCGGGCTGGGGCGCCGGGCAACTGGAATTCGAGCTCGGCGAAAACAGCTGGCTCACCGCGCCCTCGGACGCCAACGTGCTGTTCGATACCGCGCTGGAAGACCGCTGGCAGACCGCCGCCGGCCGCATCGGCGTGGATCTGTTCCGGCTCACGGATTACTCCGGGCATGCCTGAGGCGGGCGCGATCCGCCCCGACGCGACGGTGCTGGGTTTCGACGTGGGGTCGCGCCGGATCGGCGTGGCCGTGGGAACCGCGCTTGGCGCGGGTGCCCGCGCCGTGGCCGTGATCAACGTGCATGCCAACGGCCCCGATTGGGTGGCGCTGGATCGTGTGCACAAGGAATGGCGCCCCGCCGGCCTGGTGGTCGGCGACCCGCTCACCCTGGACGACAAGGACCAGCCCGCACGCAAGCGCGCGCACGCCTTCGCACGCGAACTGCGCGAGCGCTATGCGCTGCCGGTGGTGCTGATCGATGAGCGCTCGAGCTCGGTTGAGGCTGCGCAGCGCTTTGCGCGCGAGCGGGCCGATGGGCGCAAGCGCCGCCGCGATGCCGACACGCTGGACGCGATGGCCGCGGCGGTGATCGTCGAGCGCTGGTTGTCTGCGCCCGAGCAAGCCACTCTTCTTCCCTGATTCTCCCGACCTGCGATGACCACCATGCAACTCGATTCGGACGGACGCCTGCGCCACCTGCTCACCCTGGAAGGACTGCCGCGCGCCACCTTGCTGCAGCTGCTCGATCGCGCCGGCCAGATCCGCGATGCGGCGGTGGGGCGCGTGGGCAAGCGCAGCGTGCTCGCGGGCACCGCGGTGTGCACGCTGTTCTTCGAACCCTCCACGCGCACCCGCAGTTCGTTCCACCTGGCCGCGCAGCGGCTGGGCGCAGACGTGCTCAATTTCGACGCGTCCACCTCGTCCACCCGCAAGGGCGAAACCGCACGCGATACCTTGAAGAATCTCGAGGCGATGGGCGTGCGCGGCTTCGTGGTGCGTCATCCCGAAGACGGCGCGGTGGAGCGACTGGCCGAAGCTGCCGGCGAGGGTACCGCGCTGATCAATGCCGGCGATGGGCGCAGTGCGCATCCCACTCAGGGCCTGCTGGACATGCTCACCCTGCGTCAGGCCAAGGGCACGGATTTCTCCAAGCTCAAGGTGGTGATCGTCGGTGACGTGAAGCACTCGCGCGTGGCCCGCTCGGACCTGCACGCCTTGCGTACGCTGGGTGCCGGCGAGATCCGCGTGTGCGGCCCGGCCAGCCTGCTGCCCGACGACGACATGCTGGACGGCTGCGTGGTCGGCGAGGACTTCGATGCGATGCTGGAAGGCGCCGATGCGCTGATGATGCTGCGCCTGCAGCGCGAGCGCATGGAAGAAGGCCTGGTGCCATCGCTGGAGCAGTACCACGCCGACTACGGCCTGACCCGCGAGCGCCTGGCACGCGCGGGACGCGACGCGGCAGTGCTGCATCCGGGCCCGATCAATCGCGGCGTGGAGATCACCGACGAGGTGGCCGATGGCGCGCAGTCCTGCGTGCTGCGCCAGGTGGCCAACGGCGTGGCCGTGCGCATGGCGGTCCTGGAAACCCTGCTGGGCTGATGGCCTGCATACGCTGCTGCGATCGCGTAACAGCGCGATCGTAGTGAATGCAAAAAAACCGCTTTCTCACGGGCGTCGCGACAATCATCGCGACGCCCGTTTTGTTTCGTGCTTGGCTGCTTTCCCGCCAGGTAAGCACGCAGCATGGCCAAGCCCAGCATTCGAACTAACTCCATTCGTCTAGCGTGACAACACCCCCGCAACGCCGCACGCTCTTACGATTCCCGATTCCCGATTCCCGATTCCCGATTCCCGATTCCCGATTCCCGATTCCCAATTCCCAATTCCCAATTCCCAATTCCCAATTCCCAATTCCCAATTCCCGATTCCCAATTCCCAATTCCCAATTCCCAATTCCCAATTCCCAATTCCCAATTCCACCTCTCAACGCCATAACACCCGCTCGCCTAAGGTAACGGTCCCTTTCAATCGCAGGAGACCGCAATGGGCATTTCGCGTCACGCCACCGCACACTGGGAAGGCGACCTCAAGACCGGCAAGGGCCAGCTCAGCACTCCGCAGAGCGGGTTGATGGAGAACACCCGGTATGCCTTCAGCAGCCGCTTCGGCGACGAAAAGGGCACCAACCCCGAAGAGTTGATCGCTGCCGCGCATGCCGGCTGCTTCACCATGGCACTGTCCGCGCAGTTGACCGAAGCCGGCTTTCCGCCGACCTCGCTCGATACTCGCGCCGATGTCGATCTGTCGATGGAAGGTGGCCCACAGCTGTCGCAGATCCGGTTGAAGCTCAAGGCCATGGTGCCGGGCATCGATGAAGCCAAGTTCCGCGAGCTGGCCGACACCGCCAAGAAGAATTGCCCGGTGTCCAAGGCGCTGAGCGCTGTGCCGATCAGCCTGGAAACCGAGTTTTCCAGCTGACCGCGGCGCTGGCTGCGTACATCGGCGCAAGGCGTCGATGTACGCAGCTGGCGGCTTGCTGAATAGGGCTTTGAGCAGGCCGTTCGGTTCAGGGCGGTTTCACTGCAGCAAGCCGAGGATCGGCAGCGTGTCCTCCCTGTGAAGCTGCCGCAATGAAAACTCTTCTGCTTGGTGCGCTGGTGATGGGTCTGGCTGTTGCGGGCAACGCGACGGCGCAGCGGTACGACAACGGCTACCGCGACAATGGCCGCGGCGGCTACGAGGATGGGCGCTACGAATACGCCCGCGTGGTGCGCGTGGATCCGATCATCGTCTCGGACGCATACACAGAGCGCACCAGCGAGCGCTGCTACAACCGCACCTCCGACGGGTACTACACCAGCAACGACGGCTACTACCGCAATGACGGTGGTTATGGCGGGGCCAATCCTTCCAACCGTGGGGTTGCCAGCGTGATCGGCGGCATCGCCGGTGCGGTGCTGGGCAGCCAGGTCGGTGGCGGCAATGGGCGCCTGGTCGGCACCGCGGTCGGCACCATGGCCGGCGTTGCCGCGGGGCGCTCGATCTACGAAGCCAATCACCGCTCCTACCAGGGCAATGTCAGCGTCTGCGAGCCGGTGTCCTACCGCCGTGAGCGCGACCGTGTCGACGGCTATGACGTGACCTACGAATACGGCGGCCGGATGTACCACACCCGCAGCGACTACAACCCCGGTGACCGCATCCGCGTGCGCGTGGATGTGCGCCCCGACTGAGTGTCGATGGTGGGCGCTGCATCCGGAGTGCGGATGCAGCGGCGGGTGCATGGCACGTGCGGGTCGTGCAGATGTTTTGGAGTGGTGCCTAGAACAACATCAGGCGGTGTAGGAGCGCGCTTGCGCGCGATGAGGCATTCCCGGTAACGCCCTCGCGCGCGAGCGCGCTCCTACGATGTGGGCTCTTGGTCTTGGCAGTTCGAATAGACAAAACGCTGCGGGAGACCGCAGCGTTTTTTTATCTCGCGCCCGGTGCGCGTTGTACGCGAAGGCTTCAGCGTCAGAGTTGCCGCACTATCCGGCCCTGGTGTTTCTTACGTCCGACGTTCCAATGACCGATCACGGTCAGCTATCCCGTCTCTCGTGCCGGCGATGGGCAAGGGAAGTCCAATCACTCCCAATCCAGCGTGCCGCGAATCACCGTCTGCACCTGTCCACCCGACCAGACCTCGCCGTTGGCATCGATGCGCAGCTCCAGCAGCGCGTCGAAGCCGATTTCGCGGCCCTGGCTGACCACGTAGCGGCCGTCGGTGCCGGGCAAGGCATCCTTGCTATCCAGCCAGGCCGCAAGCACGGCGTTGGCGGCGCCGGAGGCCGCGTCTTCGAAGCGGCGGCCATTGCCGACGAAGGCGCGCACCGCCAGATCGTAGGCGCCGGTTGCCGCTGCACGCGCGTAGGCGAACACGCCCATGCTGCCGGTGGATTCGGCCAATGCCGCAATCGCGTTCCAATCCGGGTCCAGGCTGCGCAAGGCGGCCTCGCTGGCCAGTTCCACCACCCACCAGGTACGTCCGCCGTCCATCAGGGCCGGCGGCAAGGCGCCCAGCGGCCAACCGCGCAGGCTGTCGCTCAGGCGTGGGTCGTCGGACTGCAGCTGTTCGGTGACGCGCGCACGCGGCGTGCGGATGGCGATGCTGCGGTGGCCGGCGATCTGCTCCACGCGCAGCGGCAATTGCCCGGCGATGCCGTCCTGCACCAGCACGCCGTCGCGCGGCGTGGCCAGGCCGGCGTCGAGCACTGCATGCGCGGTGCCGACACTGGGGTGGCCGGCGAACGGCACCTCTTTTTGCGGCGAAAACATGCGCAGGCGATAACTGCTGGCGGCGTCGGGGGCCGGAAACACGAAGGTGGTTTCCGGCAACTTGGTCCAGCGCGCAATGGCCTGCATCGCGGCATCGTCTAGGCCTTCCGCGTCGAGCACCACCGCCAACGGGTTGCCGCTGCCGGGGCGGGCCGAGAACACATCCAGTTGCAGGAATCGACGCGTGGTCATGGGAGCGGGTCCGCGAGCAGGGCGCGGCAGCTTACCAAGCGATGCGGCCTTCGATCACTTGCTGCGTTGCGCCACCGATCCATACATCGCCGGCGGCGTCGACTTCCACCTCCACGCGGCCATCGCGGCCGACCTCGCGGCCCTGGCTGGCGACGTAGCGTCCCTGCCTGCCCGGCAGCCGATCCTCGGCCAGCAGGCGCGCGGCGATGCAGGCATTGGCGCTGCCGGTGACGGGGTCTTCGGGGATGCCGTCGCCCGGGCAGAATGCACGCACCACCAGATCTTCCGCATCGCTGGCCGCGGCGGCGTAGATGGCCAGCCCGACCGCCCCGCTGGCCGCGGTGAGTGCGGCGATGGCGGCCAGGTCGGGCACGGCCGTCCGCACCGCGGCCTCGTCGGCCAGCTCCAGCAACCACCAGCTGGGCCCGTTGTTCCACAGGGCAGGCGCCTGCGCGCTCATGGCGAACGCTCGGGTGACCTGCGCCAGCGCAGCGGCGTGGTGCGTGCCGGTGTCGCTGCACTGCGCGCGCGGCGCGCGCAGACGCACCAGCACCACGTCGTGACGGTCGAATACATCCACCGGCAGCACGCCGGCGGCGCATTGCTGGTACAGCCGGTTGTCCTGGCGGTATCCCACCAGGCCGTGCGTCCTGGCAACCCAGGCAGCGCCCACGCTGGGGTGCCCGGCAAACGGCAGCTCCGCGCGCGGGGTGAAAATGCGGATGTGGTAATCCGCGCCCGGCGCGCTGACCGGCAGGAAAAACACCGTCTCCGACAGGTTCAGCCAGGCGGCAATCTGCTGCATCTGTTGCGCTGACAGTGCGCCGGCATCGACGACGACGCCCAGTGGGTTGCCAGCGCCAGGGCGGTTGGAGAAAACATCCAGTTGCAGGTAGCGAAATGTGCGCATCAGGGCGGCCGTTACGGTGAAAGGACAGTGCGTGCAGACAGCGATGGCTGCAGCCGCGCGGGGTGCATGGGCGCGATGGTGCCTGGCAGCGCGGCTGTGACGCGAGGAGGGGTCATGGCTGGGATATTGGCAGTAGAATCGGAGGTTCCGCCCGGCGTACCGGGCAACTCCCCCCATCCTAAACGCCCACATCTAATGTCAGCTTCCCTTTCTACCGATCGTTGGATCGTCCTCAAGTTCGGCGGCACCTCGGTGTCGCGTCGTCATCGCTGGGACACGATTGGAAAACTGGCGAGCAAACGGGCGAACGAAACCGGCGGCCGCGTGCTGGTGGTGGTGTCTGCGTTGTCGGGCGTCACCAACGAGCTCACTGCCATCGCCGATGGTGCTGCCGACAGCGCGCAGCGCGTGGCGGCACTGGAACTGCGGCATCGCGAATTCCTTGCCGAGCTTGAGCTCGATGCCGACGCAGTGCTGGGCGCGCGGCTTGCCGCGTTGCACGCGTTGGTGGGCGATGCACGCGCTGCCAGCCGCACGCTCGACTGGCAGGCCGAGGTGCTGGGGCAAGGCGAATTGCTGTCTTCCACCATCGGTGCGGCCTATCTGCATGCCAATGGCCTGGACATGGGCTGGCTGGATGCGCGGGAGTGGTTGTCGGCGTTGCCGCCGCAGCCCAACCAGAGCGAGTGGTCCAAGCGCTTGTCGGTGTCGTGCCAGTGGCAATCCGATGCCGCATGGCGGGCGCGTTTCGATGCGCAGCCCACGCGGCTGCTGATCACGCAGGGCTTTATCTCGCGGCACGCCGATGGCGGCACCGCGATCCTGGGCCGTGGCGGCTCGGACACCTCGGCGGCGTATTTCGGTGCATTGCTCGGCGCCAGCCGGGTGGAAATCTGGACCGACGTGCCCGGCATGTTCAGCGCCAACCCGAAGGAAGTGCCGGATGCGCGTCTGCTGACCCGCCTGGACTATTACGAAGCGCAGGAAATCGCCACCACCGGCGCCAAGGTGCTGCATCCGCGCTCGATCAAGCCCTGCCGCGATTCCGGCGTGCCGATGGCGATCCTGGATACCGAACGCCCGGATCTGCCAGGCACCAGCATCGATGGCAGCGCCGAACCAGTACTCGGCGTCAAGGCGATCAGCCGCCGCAACGGCATCGTGCTGGTGTCGATGGAAGGCATCGGCATGTGGCAGCAGGTCGGCTTCCTGGCCGATGTGTTCACGCTGTTCAAGAAGCATGGCTTGTCGGTGGATCTGATCGGCTCGGCCGAAACCAACGTCACCGTCTCGCTGGACCCGTCCGAAAACCTGGTCAACACCGATGTGCTGGCGGCGTTGTCGGCAGACCTGTCGCAGATCTGCAAGGTCAAGATCATCGTGCCGTGCGCGGCGATCACGCTGGTCGGGCGCGGCATGCGCTCGCTGCTGCACAAGCTGTCCGACGTGTGGGCCACGTTCGGTCAGGAGCGCGTGCACATGATTTCGCAGTCGTCCAACGACTTGAACCTGACCTTCGTCATCGACGAATCCGATGCCGACGGCCTGTTGCCGATTTTGCATGCGGAATTGATCGATAGCGGCGCCATGCCGGTCAGCGAAGGTGAGGTGTTTGGCCCACGCTGGCGTGACATCATCGGTTCGGTGCGGCCGCGGCCCACGCCGTGGTGGCATGCCGAGCGCGCGCATCTGCTGACGCTGTCCAAGGCCGGCACGCCGCGTTACGTGTACCACCTGCCCACGGTGCGCGCGCGCGCGCAAGCGCTGGCGCAGATTGCCGCAGTGGATCAGCGCTATTACGCGATCAAGGCCAACTCGCATCCGGCCATCCTGATGGCGCTGGAACAGGCTGGATTCGGCCTGGAATGCGTCTCGCACGGCGAATTGCGCCGCGTGTTCGACACGTTGCCTGAGCTGTCGCCACGCCGCGTGTTGTTCACGCCGAGCTTCGCGCCGCGTAGCGAATACGAGGCCGCGTTTGCGCTGGGCGTAACCGTCACCGTGGACAACGTCGAAGCGCTCAAGCGCTGGCCGGAGTTGTTCCGCGGCCGCAACGTGTGGCTGCGCATCGACCTGGGCCACGGCGATGGCCACCACGAGAAGGTCAACACCGGTGGCAAGGCGTCCAAGTTCGGGCTGTCGTCCACGCGCGTGGATGAGTTCGTCGAGTTGGCACGCACGCTGGAAGTCACCATCACCGGCGTGCATGCGCATCTGGGCAGCGGCGTGGAGACCGGCGAACACTGGCGGATGATGTACGACGAACTGGCCGGCTTCGCGCGCCGCATCGGCACCGTGGAGACCATCGACATCGGCGGTGGGCTGCCGATTCCCTACAGCGCCGAAGACGAGCCGTTCGACCTGGAGCTGTGGGCCAAGGGCCTGGCCGAGGTCAAGGCCGTGCATCCGGGCTTCCGCCTGGCGATCGAGCCTGGCCGTTATCTGGTGGCCGAGGCCGGCGTGTTGCTGGCCCAGGCGACCCAGGTGATCGAAAAGGACGGCGTCCATCGCGTTGGCCTGGATGCCGGCATGAATAGCCTGATCCGCCCGGCGCTGTACGACGCCTGGCACGACATCGAAAACCTCAGCCAGCTCGGTGCGCCTGCCGATGGCAGCTTCGATGTGGTGGGGCCGATCTGCGAATCCTCCGATGTGTTCGGCAAGCGCCGCCGCCTGCCCGCGGCGACCGCACCGGGCAATGTGATGCTGATCGCTGATGCCGGCGCGTATGGGTATTCCATGGCCAGCACCTACAACCAGCGGGAGTTGCCGCGCGAAGAGGTGATCGATGCGGCCGCTGGCTGAGTTCATCGCGCTGAGCACGCTGGCCGGTGGTGTGTCGATGGTGGTGTCCACCGCCATCGACATGGCCGGCCAGGCGATGCCGTGGACCGATAGCCTAAAGTGGGCGCTGCCCGCGCTGGTCGCTGCCGGCGTAGGCGCATGGGGTGCGGCGCGCTGGCAGCGTTGGCGCCAGCGTCGCGCGCCGGCGCAGCATGCCGGCGGCATGGCGTTGCGCACGCTGGTGTTGAACGCACTCAGCTATCCGCCGCTGTTGTTGTTGTATCTGGTGATCGCGTTGGCAGTCACTGGCAGCGCAGAAGTCATTGGCTCGGAGGCACTGCTGCTGGTGTTCCTCATCGGTTGCCTGCCGCTGCTGTGGGCCGCTGTGCCGTTTTCCATCATCGAATATTTCCTGTGCCGGCGTTATCTGCGTCGCGCACGTGTGCCTGCAGGGTGTGTATGAGCGCTTTCGACAAACATCAGGTGTCCACGTTCCGCTTTGTCCGCTGCGCGCTGGATGCGCAGACCGGCGTGGCGACGCTGGTGTATGCCTTCGACCAGGGGCCGGAACTGGTGGAGACCGTGGCGGTGCCCGGTGCACCGTTCGTGCTGGACGCCACGCGTGCGGCGGCCGTGCAACAGGCCTTGCGCTTGCTGCACCTGATCGCCGGTGTCAGCTACTACAAGGCGGCGGTGCCGCCGACTATCCAGATCGAGGACTACGCCATCGATGCGGAGACCGCCGCACTGATGGAAAGCGTTTATTTGCACGGCCTGCGCGAATTCGCTTACCGCAATGGCTTGAACCTGCACGGCAAGATCCACTTCCCGGTGACCGCGCCGGCGGCCGACCAGGCACCGGCCGCAGGGCTGCGCGAGCATGCGCTGGTGGCCATCGGGGGCGGCAAGGATTCGCTGGTCAGTATTGAAGCATTGCGGCAGGCCGGGGTGGATCAGACCGTCAGCTGGATCGGCGGTTCGCAATTGATCCGCGCCTGCGCCGAGCGGACCGGGCTGCCGGTGCTCAATATCGGCCGCGTGCTGGCGCCGGAGTTGTTCGAGCTCAATCGTCAGGGTGCCTGGAACGGGCACATCCCGGTGACGGCGGTGAATTCGGCCATTTTGGTGTTATCGGCGCTGCTCACCGGCGTGGACCAGGTGGTGTTTTCCAACGAGCGTTCGGCCAGCTATGGCAGCGAGATTCCTGGCACCGGCGAGGTCAATCACCAGTGGTCTAAGGGCTGGGCGTTCGAGCAAGCCTTTGGGGAGTACGTGCAGCAGCATGTTGCCGCGGACCTGCGTTATTACTCGCTGCTGCGCCCACTTTCCGAACTTGCGGTGGCACGGCAATTCGCCAAGACCGATCACTACGACGCGCATTTTTCCAGCTGCAACCGCAATTTCCACATCATGGGCGAGCGGCCGGTGCATCGCTGGTGCGGGGTGTGCCCCAAATGCCATTTCGTGTTTCTGGCGTTGGCGCCGTTCATGCCCAAGACGCGCCTGGTCAAGATCTTCGGGCGCAACCTGCTCGACGATGCCGCCCAGGCCGGCGGCTACGATGCGTTGCTGGAATTCCAGGACCACAAGCCGTTCGAATGCGTGGGCGAGGGGCGCGAGTCGCGTGCCGCGATGGCGGTGCTGGCCACCCGTGCGGAATGGAAGGAAGACGCGCTGGTGAAGCGGTTTATCCGCGAGATCCAACCGCAGCTGGAGCAGGACGCACTGCAGCTGCAGCCCCTGATGACCATCGATGGCGAGCACCGCGTTCCTTCGGCGCTGTGGGAGCGCGTGCGTGCGAATTTCGCAGCTTGAGGGCAAGGCGGTTGCGTTGTGGGGATGGGCGCGCGAAGGGCGCGCCGCCTACCGCGCGCTGCGCCAACAGCTGCCTGCGCAGCCGCTGACGGTCTTTTGTAACGCCGAAGAGGCACGCGACGTTGCCGCATTGGCAGACCCCGCGTTGCAGGTGCAGACCGAAGCGAGCGCACAGGCGCTGGCCGCGTTCGAGGTCGTGATCAAGTCACCGGGCATCAGCCCGTACCGTGAGGAGGCACGCGCCGCCGCCGCGCAGGGCGCGCGCTTCATCGGCGGCACCGCGCTGTGGTTTGCCGAACACGCGCAGCCGGACGGCTACGTGCCGGGCGCGATCTGCGTGACCGGCACCAAGGGCAAGAGCACCACCACCGCGCTGCTGGCGCATCTGTTGCGCGCCGACGGCCATCGCACCGCGCTGGTCGGCAATATCGGCCAGCCGTTGCTGGAAGTGCTCTCCCCACAGCCGCCGCCTGCGTACTGGGCGATCGAGCTGTCCAGCTACCAGACCGGTGAGGTGGGGCGCAGTGGCGCACGTCCGGAGTTGGCGCTGGTGCTGAACCTGTTTCCCGAGCATCTGGACTGGCACGGCAGCGAAGCGGCGTATGTGCGCGACAAGCTGGCGCTGGTGACTGACGGCCGCCCGCGCATCGCGCTGCTCAATGCCGCAGACCCGCATCTGGCGCAGCTGCAGCTGCCTGAGAGCGAGGTGCGCTGGTTCAATCATCCCGACGGCTGGCACCTGCGTGGCGACGTGGTCTATCGCGGCCAACAACCGATCTTCGATACCGCCAACGTGCCGCTGCCGGGGGAACACAACCGGCGCAACCTGTGCGCCGTGCTGGCGGCAGTGGAGGCCCTGGGCCTGGATGCGGCGGCACTGGCGCCGGCGGCACTGACCTTTCGTCCGTTGCCCAACCGGCTGCAGTGGCTCGGCAGCGTGGACGGCATCGCATACGTCAACGATTCCATCAGCACCACACCGCATGCCTCGCTGGCGGCCTTGGCCTGCTTCGCGCAGCAGCGCGTGGCGTTGCTGGTGGGTGGGCACGACCGTGGGCTGGACTGGCAGGAATTCGCCGCGCACATGGCGCAGCAGGCGCCGCTGGAAATCGTCACCATGGGCGCCAACGGCCCGCGCATCCATGCGTTGCTGGCACCACTGGCGCAGAGCGCCGGCTTTGGCCTGCATGCCGCCGATGACCTGGCGCATGCGATGCAGCTGGCACGCAGCGCGCTCGGTGCACAGGGCGGGGTGCTGCTGCTGTCGCCCGGCGCGCCCAGCTTTGGCGTGTACAGCGATTACGTGGCGCGTGGCCGCCACTTTGCGCAGCTGGCGGGGTTCGATCCTGCGGCGATCAGTGCGATTCCCGGCCTGGGTGTGCAGTAGCTCCAAGCTGTCTTTCACGTTGCGCGTTTCGGGTTGCAAGCCTTCGGTCTGTTTTGTCGGAATGGATGGCGGGCCGGCTACGCGCTGCGCGCCGTCACCATGCAGGCACCACGCAAACGCCTAGACTCGCTGCACATCCCCGGGAGCATGTGCATGCAGACGCAATCGAAATGGAAACGCGCCGGTCTGGCCGGCCTGTTGGCGTTGATGGCCGGTCCAGCCATGGCGGCGATGCAAGCCAAGCCGCTGGAATGGACCATCGGCAAGGACAGCTTCAGCGGCGTGCTGGTGTATGACGATGCCGGCCCTGCCAAGCGCCCGGGCCTGGTGATGGTGCCCAACTGGCGCGGGGTCAACGACTCGGCGGTGACCAAGGCCAAGCAGCTGGCCGGCGACGACTACGTAGTGCTGGTGGCGGACGTCTACGGCAAGGGCATCCGGCCCAAGAACGACACCGAAGCCGGCGCGCAGGCCAAGACGCTGCGCGATGACCGGCCCACGCTGCAAGCGCGTGCCCTCAAGGCGGTGGATGTGCTCAAGGCGCAGGCCGGCAGCGCACCGCTGGATGCAGCACGCATCGGTGCGGTGGGTTTCTGTTTTGGCGGCACCACGGTGCTGGAATTGGTGCGCGCGGGCGCGCAGCTGGCCGGCGTGGTCAGCCTGCACGGCGGTATTTCCACACCTGCGCCGGCGGCCGCCAACTCCGCGAAGACGCCGGTGCTGGTGCTCAACGGCGCCGATGACAAGAGCGTGACCCAGGCCGACATCGCCGCGTTCGAAACCGAAATGAACGGCGCCGGCGCAGACTGGCAGTTCGTGAATTTCAGCGGCGCGGTGCATTGCTTCGCCGAAGCCGATGCCAACAGCCCGCCGGGCTGCCTGTACAACGCGCGTGCGGCCAAGCGTGCGTTCGGCATGCTGCACGGGTTCTTCGACGAACGTTTCGGTAAGTGAGGGTGGCGCTGGCGTGCGGCATGTCCTGCGCGCCAGCGTTTCCACTTGATCGGATGCAGCGGCCGTGTTTCAGCGCGTCACTGTCGGAACGCAGTGGCGCGTGTCGTTTGGATGAGCGTTGTCAGCTGTTGTGGCCTGCAGGACGGCCCTGCAGGGCGGTGCCGGACTGACAACCACAAGCGCTTTGCGGGACACTTCGCTCGGTGGCGGCGCCGGACACTCGCCCAGCGCCGCGTGTTGCGATCAGTGCGTCCGTTCCACCGCATAACGCGCCAGGCCGCGTAATGCGGCCACTGCCGGGCTCGGCGGCAAGCCGTCCAGGGCCTGTTCGGCGGCGGCGGCATATTCGGCAGCGCGCTGGCGGCTGTAATCGAGCCCGCCGGTTGCGCGGATGGCCGTCAACACCTCCGGCATCGCCTCGGCATCGCCCTGTTCGACGATCTGCCGCAGGCGCTGCTGGGTGGCGGCATCGGAATGCGCAATGGCGTGGATCAGCGGCAGGGTGGCCTTGCCCTCGGCCAGGTCGTCGCCCAGGTTCTTGCCCAGGTCGGTGGCATCTGCGGCGTAGTCGAGCACGTCGTCGGCGATCTGGAACGCAAAGCCCAGCTGCATGCCGTAGTCGTACAGGCACTGCTGCACCTGCGCATCCGCGCCCGAGGCCAGTGCGCCCAGGCGCGTGCCGGCGGCAAACAGCACCGCGGTCTTGCGCTCGATCACGCGCAGGTACGCGGCTTCATCGGTGTCGGGGTTGTGTACATGCAAGAGCTGCAGCACTTCGCCTTCGGCGATGCGGTTGGTGGTGTCGGCCAGGATCTGCATTACTTCCATGCGGTCCAGTTCGACCATCAGTTGGAAGCTGCGCGAATACAGGAAATCGCCCACCAGCACGCTGGGCGCGTTGCCCCATAGCGCATTGGCGGTGCTGCGGCCGCGGCGCAGGTCTGATTCGTCCACCACGTCGTCATGCAGCAGCGTGGAGGTATGGATGAACTCGATGATCGCCGCGAGCTGGTGGTGCTCCGGCCCGGAGCCGCCCGCGGCGTGGCCGGCCAGCATCACCAGCATCGGGCGCAGGCGTTTGCCGCCGGCGGAGATGATGTGATCGGCAATCTGGTTGATCAGCACGACGTCCGACGCCAGACGGCGGCGGATCAAGGCATCGACCGCCGCCATGTCGGGCGCGGCGAGGGACTGGATCTGGGGCAGGCCCAGTACGGTGGGGAGGTCTTGGGCGATGGTCATGCGCAGGCAAATCGAGATGTCGGCCGATTATAGGTGCCCGGGCCAGATCCGTCCCGCCGCGCCTGTTCCAGCCCTTGCGCGGTGGCCCCGGAACCAGCTGTGGCGGGCATTTCGCGGCTGCCGGTGCGCAGGATCCCGACCCCGCCACGCGCGGTTGTCCGGCCTGCCGACAAGGGAATGCGTCAGGTGCGGTGGTGGGCAGGTGCGGTAACATTGGCCCAAGAACAGACATTCATCGCCTCGCGCCCCACGGCGCCGGCGCACCATCTCGGAAGCACCTATGGCCCGCGGCATCAACAAAGTCATCCTCGTCGGCAACCTCGGCAACGATCCCGACACCAAGTACACCCAGGCCGGCATGGCGATCACCCGCGTGAGCCTGGCCACCACCAGCATGCGCAAGGACCGCGAAGGCAATAACCAGGAACGCACCGAGTGGCACCGCGTGGTGTTTTTTGGAAAATTGGGCGAGATCGCCGGTGAGTACCTGCGCAAGGGCTCGCAGGTGTATGTCGAAGGCGAGCTGCGCTACGACAAGTACACCGGCCAGGACGGCGTAGAGAAGTACAGCACCGACATCGTCGCCAACGAGATGCAGATGCTCGGCGGCCGCGGTGAAGGCGGCGGTGGCGGCGGCATGGGCGGCGATCGCCCGCAGCGCACGCAGGCCCCGCGCCAGCAGCAGGGTGGCGGCGGTGGTGGTGGCGGTCAGGACTACGCACCGCGCCGTCAGCAGCCGGCCCAGCAGCAGTCGGCGCCGCCGATGGACGATTTTGCGGACGACGATATCCCGTTCTAAGACACGACTTAGACCGCAGTGGTCAGATTTGTACTCCCAATCCCATGACTCGTCGGGGGGATTTCGTTTTCCAAAATGAAATTTTTCGAATCGAGCCCGGGCCCTGTGTGTCTGCTTTGGCAAGGGAAGCTAGGTGTTTGTTAAGCTTCAGACGCCGCCTGTTTCTCTGAGAGGTATCCAGGGGCTTGGCAGTGGCTGCGGGAACGGAATTTAGCGAACGCAATATCTGCACGAAACTCATCACGCCCGCACTCAATACTGCAGGCTGGGACGTGCAGACGCAGATCCGTGAGGAGGTCAGCTTCACCAACGGCCATACCCCGGATGACGACTGGATCGTCAAAGAGGTGCGCGAACACTGGCACGCCAGCAAACAGCGCTTTACGCCCAACGAGCTGCAAACGAGGCTGGGTTGGACGTGCCAGAACGATGTGGTCCCGCTCGGCCACCCACCTCGCACGATGCGACAAACCACAATGGAGCTGTGACCCATGGCCTTCAGCACGGACGACACTTTGTGGCGTGAGTTTCTTCAGGTGTGGCCGCTGGAGCGGTTACGCGAGATGACTCTGGCCGAGTACACCACGGCGGGAGACAAAGACTGTTTTGTCTACTGGCTGGAGTTCCGGCTGGTTGATTACGGCAGTATCGCCGGGGGGTCCGCTTTCAAATTTGCAATCTTTTCCCGCAAGGAAACGGGGGCGCGTGAGGGCGATACGTCCTTGGCTTACGACGACCGCTACGGCTGGTACCGCCGATTCGGCACATCTCCCGAAGAGGCATTTCAGACCATTCGTGGACATGTGGTGGCCGTTGCTGAGGCTGCTCGTGACGGTCGACTGGACGAAATCGACAACAGCCCGCTTGGCGCTGCCTACCGCTGGAAGATCGCCTTTCACTATCAGCCGCTGCGAAACCCGAGTACTCCTTGCGTCTACGTGCGTAAGCCTCTTTTGCACTTTCTCGGCCTATCGGCTGCGGACACTACAACACCTCAAAGTGAGCTTTACCAAGCCCTCGCAAGACTGCGTCAGGCGGATGAGAGTATCTTCGTGTTCAGTGAACGGCTATGGAAAGACTGGGTCGCCGACACACCGTTTGTCGTCAAGCTGAGCGAGGGTGCAATCAAGCACGGCTATCTCCCGGTCAATCTCATCTCCGCCCCCTTTCCGGAGACCATGTACGGCGGCAAGACACCGAATGAAGCAGCCGACGTGGCGCATTTCCGCACCGATACAGGTCTGGAGTTCGACACCGACCTACGCGTCTCTAGCCCCGGTAGCGCTCGTCTGCGTCACAGACTGGGCGGTTATTTCGAAGACATTGGTGCAGCGGCCGGGGACCTCATCACTTTGACTCAGGATGGCGATGGGACCTACCTTTTGTCCTCAAAGTTAGCGGTCCATGCGATCGGTCCGACTGCGTCTGCGGCAACAATCACCGCACGGGCATCAGTGAAGGAGGCTGCCGCCGTGCGCCCCCCTTTAAACCAGATCCTTTTCGGACCGCCGGGGACAGGAAAGACCTACGAGGCTATCGAGAAGGCTTTGGAGATTCTCGACCCTTCCTTTCTCTTGCAGTTGGGCGATGACGAGAGCAACGAGCGCCGGAGGGCGCTCAAACGGCGCTATGACGAACTCGCGAAGGAAGGCCTTGTGCAGTTCGTAACGTTCCACCAGAGCTTCAGCTACGAAAACTTCGTTGAGGGCTTGAGCGCCAGCTCCGATCCGGATACCAAGCAGGTCCGCTATGAGGTGGAAGACGGTGTCTTCAAGGAGCTTTGCGAGTCTGCGCGCACCCGACTGGTCCGCAGGAGCGATGACGCCCCACTGGAACTCTCGGGCCGGCGCATCTGGAAGCTTTCGCTGGGCGACTCGATCACTGAGGGACACATCTTCGAGGAGTGCATGGAGAAAGGTCTTGCCCTGATGGGCTTTGGCAACAACGCAGACTTTTCGCAGTGCCAGTCCCGCGAAGATATCCAGAAGATGTTTGCTGCCTCGGGTGAACCCCTCTCGCTTGGCGCCTATCCAATCACAGCGATCAAGACGTTTGTCTGCCAGATGAAGTTGGGTGATCTCATTGTCGTCAGTGAAGGCAACTTGAAATTCCGCGCCATTGGCGAGATTACCGGCGACTATCAGTTGCTGCCACGGGATAGTGACACCTATTCACAAGCGAGGCCTGTTCGCTGGTTGCGCGGCTACAAGCCAGCGTTACCGTACGGCGCGCTGATGGAAAATCGGTTCAGCCAGATGACCGTGTACGAACTTCGAGCGGGATCGATTGACCACGACAAGTTTCGGGAGCTCCTGAAATCCGAATGCATCGCGACCGGTGCTGACAGACCACACGTGTTGATCATCGATGAGATTAATCGAGGTAACGTCTCGCGAATCTTCGGCGAGTTGATTACGCTGATTGAGCCATCTAAGCGCTCAGGTGCTGCCGAGGCACTGGAGGTATTGCTGCCCTACTCGAAAGATCCATTCAGCGTGCCGGACAACGTGTATCTGATCGGGACCATGAACACGGCAGACCGTTCATTGGCCGGCCTCGACATCGCACTTCGTCGACGCTTCGACTTTGTGGAGATGGCACCCAGGCCGGACAAGCTTACCGGGGTCAAAGTTGCCGAAATCGACATTTCGGCTGTACTTGAGACGATGAATCGGCGTATCGAGGTCTTGCTCGATCGCGAGCACCGGCTTGGGCATGCCTATTTTATGTCGCTTGAAAACAGCAACGACCTTTCGAGGTTGTCGAATATCTTTCGGCAGCAAATCATCCCGCTGCTTCAGGAATACTTCTTCGAGGACTGGCAGCGCATTGCGTGGATACTTAACGATCATCGCAAAGACGAGCGATTCCGTTTCATCGTACCCGCCCCTTATTCGGTGGACTCGTTGTTCGGCGATACCGGTCAGGTAGCACAGGATTCCAAGGCATGGCGAATGAACGAAGAAGCCTTTCACAAGCCGCAGAGCTATCTAGGCATCGTCGGTGACGGCAAGGTCTGAGCCGGTGCGTAAGCTAGTTGTCGTGAGGGAGTACGCGCGGTTAACCACGTCCGCCGTTACCGATGAATCTCTCGACGTTGCCCGCGTACCGGAATCAGCGTTCGACTGGCTGTGCCAGGAAAGTGCTCGACTGCGGAAGTCGGGTGTCGCTCTGGTGCAGGTGGATGATCGCCGCTGCTTGCGGCTGGACAGCTATGTCGGGGTGATCGAAACACCCTGCGGCACGCGCATCGAGATCTTGCCGAAGACAACGGAGCACGGCGACAACAGGGACGTGGCGCGCCGCCTTCTGCGCACCATGCTGGCTCGCTGCCTGGACGTGCCTGCCCGTGAGACGTTGCCGACCGAAATCCAGACCTTCGATGCACCATTAACCGAATGGGTGATGCGCCAATTCCTGCAGGTGTTGGACAGCCTGGCAAAGCGCGGTCTGCGCTTTGACTACCGCCGAGTGCAAGAGGAACAGCGCTTTCTGCGAGGCCGGCTTGACGTGCCGCGCCAACTCCGTCAGCCGCCGGGACGCGATCACTTCTTCCAGGTCGAGCACGATGTGTTTGATGCGGACCGCCCCGAAAATCGACTGTTGTGCTCTGCGCTGGATCGTGTCTGCCGGCTTACCCGTGATGCCGGTAATTGGCGTCTGGCCCACGAGCTGGCGGCTCTGCTCGCACCAGTGCCACGCAGCCGCAACGTCAATGACGACTTCCGTCGTTGGCGCTGTGACCGTTTGCTGGCGCATTACCAGCCAGCACGTCCTTGGTGCGCCCTGATTCTCGGCGAACAGACCCCGTTATCGTTATCGGGCGAGTGGCATGGCACCAGCTTGCTTTTCCCGATGGAAAAGATATTCGAGCGCTATGTGGAAGCCTGTCTACGAACGACGCTTCCAACGAGTGCAACACTCAAGACGCAGGCATCCAGTCAGTACCTGTGCGGTCATGACACTCAGCAATGGTTCCAGCTCAAGCCCGACTTCCTCATCAAACGGGGTGAGCAGACCTGGGTGCTGGACACCAAGTGGAAGCTGCTCGACCAGTCCTTGGGTGGCAGTAATGACAAATATAAGCTCAGCCAATCTGACTTCTATCAGCTATTCGCTTATGGTCATCGTTATCTGCCCGCCGCGGGAGAGATGCTGCTGATCTACCCATCAACGGTCCGATTTAATCGCCCATTGCCTGCGTTCGCATACTCCTCTCTGCTGCAGCTAATGGTGGTCCCATTTGATCTTGAGCGAGGTTGCATCGCGGTCGGGCAAGATGAGGCTTGGTGTCTGCCTTGGGACCGCCCGTCAATGTGAAGCCTCACCGCGATGATCGAGCGCCTGTGTAGCTTGACTATCATGCAAAAAAATGGACGCTGAAGATCAGTCCGGTAGATGTTTATGCGGCTGTGCTTGGAAGTGGGCTAGAGCCCGTAATTGCGTTGCCTGGGCGAAGTGAGCATGTCCGCCAAGCGCTTTCCCGCGTCAGCGTTCGATTGCTCGGCGCGGCGTGCAGCACCGCGAAAGCGGTACAAGTTCAAGCTGGCTTCGCTTAGCCGGCCGTTAAACGATTGCCGCCCACGTCACTGCGATGCAGCTTTGCAGTCATTCTGCCGCGCAGCGTCCAGTCCGTGGTGGTCGCGGTGTCGGCCGCGCTCACCGCATAGCACCGACTGCAGAAACGCGATGACCTCCAGCTGCCGAGTTCATGGATGGGGTCATCATGGAATGAGCAGCTAGCTTCATGCGTGGGCACGAGCAGGCAGGCCAGCTAAAGGATGGCGGTGCCGGAGCAAGGCGGTGGCGCGGGACTGGGGCTGTTCCTCACCCGGCGCATCTGCGAACGCTTCGGTTGGCGTCTGCATCTGGAATCCTCTGCGGCGCAGGGCACGCTTGCGGTGATCGACTTCCAGCCGTAGTCGCCGCGATTTACCAGCGCTGACAGCGAAGGGCCGTCACAGCGATCTCTCTGGCGATTTCAAACAGCCCTGGCCAACATCACGCCACCTGCAGCGCAAACGACGACCACCTAAACAACATGGCGGCTCAGGCAGACGTCCGATCCCGGCCGCCCTGTTTGGCCCGATACAACGCTCCGTCCGCGTCGCGCACGATCGCATCGGGTGTCAGCGGTGTTTCGCCCGGCTCAAAGGTGGCAGCGCCAACGCTGACCGTCACATGTGCACTGGTCGGGCTGGTCAGATGCATCAACCCCAGCTCCGCCACCGCCGTGCGAATGGCATCGGCCAGGCGCAGCGCGCCGGCAACGTCGGTGTGCGGCAGGATCATGCCGAATTCCTCGCCGCCGTAGCGCGCGGCGATGTCGTCGCTGCGCCGTGCACAGCCGGCAATCGCGCCTGCGATCAGGCGCAGGCAGGCATCGCCGTTGACGTGTCCGTAGGTGTCGTTGTAGAGCTTGAAGTGGTCGACATCGATCATCAGCACCGACAGCGGCGCCTGCGTGTGTACGGCATCCTGCAAGGCCTCAGACAGGCGGTGGTCGAAGGCGCGCCGGTTGGCGATACCGGTCAAGGCATCCACCCAGACCTCGGAGCTGAGCCGCGCTTCATTGCGATGCATGCGGCGCAGCTGCAGGTCCAGCCAGATGCCCACGGCCAGCAGCAGTACGAAGCCGAGCACGGCAATGATGATGCGTTGGCGTGCGGATGCGCGCCAATTGGCCAGCGCATCGTCCACTGCCACGCCGGTGAGCACGGTGAGTGGGTAGGGCCGGGCCGGCACAAAACTGGAAATGCGTTGCACGCCATCCAGGGGCAAGCGGTAGGTGAGCGTGCCGCGGCGCTCGTTGCGCATGGTCACGTACAGCGACGTGCCCGCGATCGAGCTGGCGGTCTGGTCGTCGCGCTCCGGCCGCCGCACGATCACCACGCCATCATCGTTGAACAGGCCGATGGTGCCGTGATCCCCAACCTGGAAGCGGCTGTAGTAGTCCTGGAAATACTTCAGCCGCAGCGTCACCAGCGCCACGCCATCGAACTCGCCGCTCGGCGTCGTGAGGCGGCGGCTCAATGTGATCACCCAGTGCCCGTCCGAGCGGCTCTGCACCGGTGGCCCGACGAACACCAGTGCGTCGCGGTGGTCGCGGTGGTACTTGAAATACGCGCGGTCGGCATTGTTGTGTGTGCGCGGCAGGCTGCCCAGCGACGAGTTCACCCAGTGGCCATCGGCGGCGTAGATGAAAATGCCATGCAGGCGCTCCGAGCGGCGGGCCTCACTGACCAGAAACGCATGCATCGCCGCATGTTCGTTTGCCGAGCCGCGGTCCTGCTGCAGGCGTGCAACCAGCCCCGACAACACCGCATCGGCGATGGTCATGGTGTCGCTGGCGTGCTGCGCCAGCGAGTCGGCCAGGTTCAACGACTGCGTCTGCGCGGCCCGCAAGGCGCTGTCGCGCTCCTCATGAATCGACCAGTATTCGGAACCGAGCAGAAGTATCCAGGATGCGGTCAACACGAAATGCAGCGCGATGCGCTGTGCACGTTGCCGCCACTGCTTGCTTGTCGACACCACTGTGTTTCCTTGTCCAGGACGCAGAGCCGATGCAACCGCCATGCCAGCGTACGTGGTGGCGCCCGATGCCAGCCAGGCGCGCCGCGCGTGCAATCCGGATTTGTGACTGACCGCTCAGCCCATCGCGGCCGCAGTTTCTGATGTCGCGGTATAGCCCGCTTGCCTGTTGGCGTTGGCGTTGGCGATGCACTGCGTCACGCAGGTCCGCTGCAATTGTTCACGGCGTGGCAAGTGCACACAGCAGACGCGACCGCATGCGCGTAACGGCGCGCGTGGTATCCCGGGCGGCCCATCAGTATGAGGAGACCACGATGCGTGGCATTCGTTTGCAGCAACCAGCAGGCCTGGCGTCACTGAGCTCCGTCGCGTTGCCCGATCCCGGCCAGCCCGCGGCAGGCCAGATCCGCGTGCGGCTGCATGCCAGTTCGCTGAATTTCCATGACCTGGGCATTGTCAGCGGACAGATGCCAACCGCCGATGGCCGCATCCCGATGTCCGACGGTGCTGGCGTGGTAGAGGCGGTGGGCGAGGCCGTCAGCGATTTCGCCGTGGGCGACCACGTGGTGTCTACGTTCTTCCCGCAGTGGCTGGATGGCGAGCCGTTGCATGCCGGCTTTGCCACCACGCCTGGCGACGGCGTAGACGGCTATGCACGCTCGGCCGTGGTCGCGGCTGCGCAGGCTTTCACGCATGCGCCGCGCGGCTATAGCCATGCCGAAGCTGCCACCTTGACCACCGCCGGCGTCACGGCGTGGCGCGCCCTGGTGGTCAATGGCCGGATCAAGGCCGGCGACACCGTGCTGGTGCTTGGCACCGGCGGCGTGTCGATCTTCGCGCTGCAGTTCGCCAAGGCGATGGGCGCCATGGTGATCGTCACCTCGTCGTCGGACCAGAAGCTGGAGACGGCGCGTACGCTCGGTGCCGACCACTGCATCAATTATCGCCAGCACACCGAATGGGCGGCGCAGGTGCTGGAGATCACCAACGGGCGCGGTGTGGACCACGTGGTGGAAGTCGGCGGCCCGGGCACGCTGGCGCAGTCCATCAAGGCTGCGCGCGTGGGCGGGCACATCGCCTTGATCGGTGTGCTCACCGGCGCCGCGGGCCCGGTGCCCACCGCCGAGATGATGGGACGCCAGCAACGGCTGCAAGGCTTGGTGGTGGGTAGCCGCCGGCATCAGCAGGAGTTGGTGCGGGCACTGGACGGTTTGCCGTTGCGGCCGGTGATCGATCGTTCGTTTGCGCTGGAGGACATCGCCGAGGCGTTTGCGTTGCAACACGCCGGTGGTCACCTGGGCAAGATCGTGCTGGAATTCTGAGCCTGGCGCGGCGCGCGCGGGCAGGGTCCAACACCTGCCTGCGGCGCGTCATGCGATAGCGCTGCTGATGTGCGGCGTGGCGGCAGAGGGTGTCAGCGATCTCGACAGAGGTGGCGGCACGCACAGCGCATCACTGAGTGAAGGGGCCGTCTAATTCGGGCGTGGCAGTGATGAGTGTGTTTCATAGACGCATGCGGCTACAGCAGCTAATGCCGGCAGAACCGCGCCTTAGAATCGGGACAACCTACTGCATTGCCGCCATCGCGCACAGCCGCGCTCACGCGCTTGTGACCGGCAGCGCTGCACATTATTTAAGAACTGTATAAGCCAGCATTGTTGGAGATGCCAGCCATGAGAGATATCAAGATGACCCGACGCGAGGTGTTGATCGCTGGCACGGCGTCTGCCGCCAGCGTCGCTGCCAGTCAGTCCATGGCTGCAGGCGCCGCCAACGCGCTGTCGCAGCGCCAGGCCGCCGAACCCGCCAACGCATCCAGCGAGGTGGCCTTTGAAGTCAACGGCAAGCCGGTGACGCTGACGCTGGACAACCGCACCACCTTGCTGGATGCGCTGCGCGAGCATCTGCATCTGACCGGCACCAAGAAGGGCTGCGACCACGGCCAATGCGGTGCCTGCACCGTCATCGTCGACGGGCAGCGCATGAATTCCTGCCTGTCGCTGGCGGTGATGCATCAGGGCGCCAAGGTCACCACCATCGAAGGGCTCGGTACGCCCGACAAGCTGCATCCAATGCAGGCGGCCTTCGTCAAACATGATGGCTACCAGTGCGGCTATTGCACACCGGGGCAGATCTGCTCGGCGGTGGCGGTGCTGGATGAGGTCAAGCGCGGCATCCCCAGCCATGTCACCGACGATCTCACTGCCAAGACGCGGCTCACCACGGTGGAGTTGCAGGAGCGCATGAGCGGCAACATCTGCCGCTGCGGTGCGTACTCCAACATCGTCGAGGCGATCACCGAAGTTGCCGGAGACCGCGCATGAAGGCTTTCAGTTACGAGCGCGCCACCTCCCCGGCAGATGCCGCAGCCAAGGCCGCGCGTCAGCCCGGCGCCAAGTTCATCGCCGGCGGCACCAACCTGCTGGATCTGATGAAGCTGCAGATCGAAACCCCCTCGCATCTGATCGATGTCAACGGCCTCACGCTGGATACCATCGACGCGACGCCCGAGGGCGGCCTGCGTATCGGCGCGCTGGTACGCAATACCGATCTGGCCGCGGATGCACGTGTGCGCCGCGATTACGCAGTGCTCTCACGCGCATTGCTGGCCGGCGCGTCCGGGCAACTGCGCAACCGCGCCACCACTGCGGGCAATTTGCTGCAGCGCACGCGCTGCCCGTATTTCTATGACACCAACCAGCCGTGCAACAAGCGGCTGCCGGGCAGTGGCTGTGCGGCAATCGGCGGCTTCAACCGCCAGCTGGCGGTGATCGGCGCCAGCGAAGATTGCATCGCCACCCATCCCAGCGATATGGCGGTGGCCATGCGCGCGCTGGATGCGGTGGTGGAAACCGTGCGCCCGGATGGGCAGACCCGCGCCATCCCGATCGCCGAGTTCTATCGCGCACCGGGCAAGACGCCGCATATCGAAACCGTGCTGGAGCGTGGCGAACTGATCACGGCCGTGACCCTGCCCAAGCCGGTGGAAGGCGCGCACGTCTACCGCAAGGTGCGCGACCGTGCGTCCTACGCCTTCGCATTGATCTCGGTGGCGGCGATCGTGCCGCGCAGTGGCAATGCGCAGGTGGCGATTGGCGGCGTGGCGCACAAGCCATGGCGGAACGAGGTCGCCGAAGCACAGACCCGCCAAGGCGGGCGTGCCATCACGGCCATCCTGCTGGAGGGCGCACAGCCCACCGAACACAACGCATTCAAGGTGCCGCTGGTGGAACGCACCTTGAGCGCCATCCTGGCGGACACGAGGGCCTGACATGAAATTCGACACTCCCGCCGGTACCAATCCCATCGACCAGGGCAAGATCGTCGGCAAGCCGGTCGACCGCATCGACGGCCCGCTCAAGACCACCGGCATGGCGCCGTACGCGTATGAGCATCATGATCTGCCCGGCAAGGCGGCCTATGGCCACGTGGTCGGCGCCGGCATTGCCAAGGGCACGATTCGCAGTATTGATTTGAGCGCTGCGCGCAATGCGCCCGGCGTGCTCGGCATCGTCACCGCGCAAAACGCCGGCAAGCTGCAAAAGGGCAAGCTCAATACGGCCAAGTTGTTGGGTGGCCCGGAGATTCAGCACTATCACCAGGCAATTGCGGTGGTGGTGGCGGAGACATTTGAGCAGGCACGCGCGGCCGGACAGTTGATCAAGGTGGACTACGGCCGCCACGTGGGCGAATACGATCTGGCACGCGCACGTCCCAAGGCCGAGGTCACCAAGGAAGGCGGTGCACCGAACAGCACTGTCGGCGATTTTGCCGGTGCGTTTGCGGCCGCACCGGTGCAGCTGGATGCCGAATACACCACGCCCGATCATTCCCACGCGATGATGGAGCCGCATGCCTCCATCGCCATGTGGGAAGGCGACAAGCTCAATGTCTGGACCTCCAACCAGATGATCAACTGGGGTGCCGGCGATCTGGCACGCACGCTCGGTCTTCCGCCGGAAAACGTGCGCCTGATGTCGCCGTATATCGGGGGTGGGTTCGGCGGCAAGTTGTTCCTGCGTGCCGACGCCGTGCTTGCTGCACTGGCCGCGCGCCAGGTGAAGCGGCCGGTGAAGGTGATGCTGTCGCGGCCGTTGATTGCCAACAACACCACCCATCGCCCGGCGACCGTGCAGCGCATCCGCATCGGCGCGCAGCGCGACGGGAAGATCACTGCCATTGCGCATGAGAGCTGGTCGGGCGATCTGCCTGGCGGTGCACCGGAAATTGCTGCCTCACAGACGCAGTTGTTGTATGCCGGTGCCAATCGCCTGATCACCACACGCCTGGCCGTGCTGGACCTTCCCGAAGGCAACGCCATGCGCGCGCCTGGCGAGGCACCGGGATTGATGGCGCTGGAAGTGGCCATGGACGAAATGGCCGAGAAGCTGGCCATGGACCCGGTGAAGTTCCGCGTCGTCAACGACACCCAGGTGGATCCCGAAAACCCGCAGCGGCCGTTTTCGCAGCGGCAGCTGGTCAAGTGCCTGGAAGACGGGGCAAAACAATTTGGCTGGTCCAAGCGCAAGGCCAAACCCGGCAGCACCCGTGATGGGCGCTGGCTGGTGGGCATGGGCGTGGCGTCGGCATTCCGCAACGCGATCGCCACCACCTCCGGTGCACGCATGCGCCTGGAGCAGGGCGGCCGCGTGGTGGTGGAAACCGACATGACCGATATCGGTACCGGCTCTTACACCATCATTGCGCAGACGGCCGCCGAGATGCTCGGCGTGCCGCTGGACTGGGTAGACGTGCGCCTGGGCGATTCGAGCTTTCCTGTCTCGGCCGGTTCCGGCGGGCAGTGGGGCGCCAACAGTTCCACCGCCGGCGTGTATGCGGCGGCGGTGAAACTGCGCGAGGCCATCGCCACGCAACTGGGCCTGGATCCAAGCAAGGCCGAATTTGCCGACGGGCACGTGCGTGCCGGCGGCAAGCGCATCGCCTTGGGTGATGCCGCTGCCCAGGGGCCGCTGGTGGTCGAGGACAAGATCGAGTTTGGCGACCTGGCCAAGAAGCAGCAGTTGTCCACCTTCGGCGCGCATTTTGTCGAGGTCGGCGTGGACGTGGTGACCGCCGAAGTGCGCATCCGGCGCATGCTGGCCGTGTGTGCGGCCGGGCGCATCCTCAACCCCAAGACCGCACGCAGCCAGGTGATTGGCGCGATGACCATGGGTGCCGGCTCGGCGTTGATGGAAGAGTTGGTGGTCGACAAGCGGTTGGGCTTTTTCGTCAACCACGACCTGGCCGGCTATGAAGTGCCGGTGCATGCGGACATCCCGCATCAGGACGTGGTGTTCCTGGAAGAAACCGACCCGATGTCCTCGCCGATGAAGGCCAAGGGCGTGGGCGAGCTGGGCATCTGCGGGGTCGCCGCGGCAATCGCCAATGCGGTCTACAACGCCACCGGCGTGCGCGTACGCGACTACCCGGTGACGCTGGACAAGCTGCTGCCACACCTGCCTGAGCCGCTGCGCGCGTGAATGCAGTGGCGGCTCCTGTCAGCCACGGTATGCCGGCTGCCACCGCGTGGCCGGCCTGGCCGGAGTACGCCCTGCACGATGATCTGTTGCCGACGTTGTCCGCCTGGCACCGCGCCGGCCAGCGCGTGGCGCTGGCCACGCTGGTGGAGGTGCGCGGCTCCTCGCCGCGCCCGCTCGGCAGCCAGATGGCGATCAGCAGCAGCGGACAGGTGGCCGGGTATGTGTCGGGCGGTTGCGTTGAAGCGGCGGTCGCGCATGAAGCCCTGGCGGTCCTGCAGGATGGCTGCCCGCGCTTGCTCGATTACGGCGAAGGCAGCGAGGTGCTCGATATACAGCTGAGCTGCGGTGGGCGCATCGGCGTGCTGGTGTGTGCGGTGCAGGATCTGGGCGGGTATCTCGCGCGTTGGCGCAATGCGCGCCAGCACCGTCGCGCGTTTCATGTTGCGCTGGATCGCATGCACGGCACGCTGCGTTACCTGGCTACACCGAGTGATGCCACTCCCGGCGAATTCGTGATCTCGCGGCCGCCGCCGCTGCGGCTGGTGCTGGTGGGTGCGGATCCGTCGGTACTGGCGCTGGTCGCGCTGGCGACGCAGGCCGGGATCGAAGTGCGCGTACTGCGCCCGCATGGCCCGGTCGAACCGCCATCGGGGCTGGCCCCAGAGCACTACGATCGCCGTGGTCTTGCGCAGGCGTTGGCAGAGGTGGAACTGGACGCACACTGCGCGTTGTACAGCCTTGCCCACGACGGCGACATCGATTTGCAGGTTGCCCATCACGGCCTGTCGTCTCAGGTGGCCTGCATCGGCATCCTGGGTAGTCGCAATAAACGGCAGGCACGATTGCAGGCCCTGCGCGCGCTCGGTCATGACGATGCCGCACTGGAACGCGTGCGCCTGCCGGCCGGCATCCGCCTGGGGCCGTCGTCGCCGCATGGCATCGCGCTTGGCATCATCGCCGAAGCCACGCAAGCAGTGGCCGATCTCCAGGCTGCAGCGCTTTAGGATCTTTCGTTTTTTTCGAGCCCTGGGCGCATTGCGCGTAGGGCGGCATGCGCAAGCCTGGGTTGCTGCCAGCGTGATCGCCGGGCGTTGCCTCGGCATCATCCCCGAAACGCTGTTCTTGGTGGTCGTTCTCTAGGTCGCAGTACGTCAGGACTTATCGATTCGCTTCGTGCCGACATCGCTCACCGAGCGTGACGCGCAACGTCGTAGTGCACTGCAGGTCGCGCTAGTCGCTATGGTGCGCGTGTCCCGGCTTGACGATAGCGCCATCGCGAAGAGTTCTCTCCAGCAGTCGTAATGTTGTGCGTAAAGCAGCGAAAAACTTGGTGGCCATGTCTGCACATCTGCTACACGCGGCTATGCGGCGCGATCAATCACTACGCAGATGAGACTTCTCTCGCCGTCGTGCGATTGCGCATAAAGATCCAGCGAGCGCCGTGGTCGCGCATCCACACCGCCGCTGCGCGCGGCTTTGCTGTGTGGTCACCCACTGCGCACATGTTTGGCCCTACGCTGCAGGCATCCTTACACGCAAGACAACCCGCTCATGATCGCTTTGCTTCCAGCGCACGCCGCGCCATCACGCACCGCCGCGCACGCGCGCCACACCGTGGTGGCAGCGCGATCATGTGTGCAGCATTGCAGTGCGCCGGCTGATACGTCAGTGCTTGCTGCATGGCGTGCGGAGCGCAGCGCGTGACCAGCGACCATGCCGCGTTGGTGTTGGCGGCAGGCGCGGCGCGGCGGCTCGGTCGCTCCAAGCAATTGCTGACGCGCGATGGCGAACCCCTCGTGCGGCGCGCAGCCCGCATTGCATTGCAGACCGCGCCGCGGCGCTGTGTGGTGGTGGTGGGGGCCGATGCCGATTTGGTGATGGAGGCCTTGCGCGGCCTGGATGTGGAAATCGTGCGGCATGCCGGCTGGGCCGACGGCATGGGCACCAGTCTTGCCGCGTTGCACGCGCACGTACACGAAGACACCACGCTGCGCCGCAGCCTGATCCTCGGCTGCGACCAGCCCGCGCTGGACACGCCGCATCTGCGCAGCTTGCTGGAAGAAGCCGATCTGGCCGCATCGGGTTGCGCCACCAGCGGCTATGCAGGCGTGCGCGGGATTCCGGTGGTAGTCACGCACGCGGTGTGGAACGAAGTGCCGCTGTTGGCCGACACCGGCCTGCGCGCGCTGTTCGCCAGCCTGGATGCGCAGACGCTGTGCTGCGTCACCGCACCGGCACTCGCCCTGGACGTGGACACCCCGGCCGACCTGCTTGCTGCGCAAGCGCGTGGCTGGATCGATGCAGATTGAGCCGCGCGTGCTGTTGGTATAGATAGGCCGGTTAGCAAGTGTCCGCGGCACGTCGCGAAGTGCTGCATCGCCAATGCGTGCAGTGTCGATGCCTTGCTATGCCGCACGGATGTGCGTTATCTCAACCTACGCGAGGTGACGTACACACTGCACCAGCACGCGACGGCAGCGGGGCACGCGGCGAGCATCTCAACAACGCGTTGCGCTGAAAAACACACTGCGCGTAAGCGGCTGTAATTGCGGTGCGCGGTGGTTCAAGTGCATCGCCGAGTGCATCGCTATGAGACGCCTAGTCGCACCGCTGCATCGCCCAGCTCACGGCGCGGCACCGATCGCATGCGTGACGCGGGCATGACCAGTCGCGCGGTTGGTGCAAAGCAGCCAAACCAACACAGGCGGTGCAGCCATGCACCATCTACCAGACACTTCACGATCTAGCGGCAACGCGCAGTTTGTGACCATCGCCGCGTGCCGTCGCGCTCTGCTCCAAAGCGCCCACACCAACGCAAAAGGTGCCGCCCTGCACCTTCTGCGAGTCAGTTCAATGTGCGGTCGAAGCGCTCAGATCCAGAGCACCACGGCTTCGCGAATCACCAGGACATAGCCAACGACCATGGCGGTCTTGACCGGGAATTGGAACTTCCTCAGCAGATACATGCAAACCCTCCCCAGAGGCACTTATCTGTATCGGAATGTAGCGCTGCGCGTGACGTGTGTCACGTAAGAATTTTCCTACCGGCGAGCCAGTGTCCGCCTGACGGCGCCAGCCATAGCCACAGGCACATGCTGGCTATGCCGGACGCGGGGCCTTGGGCCACTCTCCCGCGGCCCCTTGAGTAAGGGCGCGCCGGCACACCCGCCAGACACCGATTCCCATGCAGGCACCGCCGCTCCAGGCCGGTTGTCTCGCTTCGCTGCATCACCGGCCGGAGGGCCAGATGGACGACTCCCGTTACGTCGTACGTATCCATTCGGAAAAGAACGGCTGGTGGGTCACGCGCCCGCAGTGGTCGCCACTGCGCTACCTGAGAGAGCAGGGCGCCCTGGCACAGGCCGAACTGATGGCGAAACTGCACTGCCTGACCACCGGCGAGCCGAGCGGCGTGGTGCTCAATACCGGCGACGGCGATCGTTTGGTCCGGCGTTACGGCTGAGCTTGCGACCTCGCGGACAGGAGCTGGCGGCGTCTTCCAGCGGCAAGCGCAACCAACTTGTCCTGAGATCAGCCGTCGGTGGAGAAGTCCCCGCAGGTGCCCGGTTGCCTGACAGACCGGTGCGCACATGTCCGAGGCGTGCGCACAGGAAAACCCGATCCATCCCCGCGCTTTGCGCAGGCACGCCGGTCGGCTAGATTCGGGTGATCGGCCACGCTTGGACGATCCGCCACTGCGCGGCCATCTGCCAGGATCTCCACCGCTCGTGACCCCACCCCCTGTTGCACTGATCCAGAACGACATTGTCGTGTTCGGTCTGATCGCCGCCACCCTCGGCGCCGTGTTCTGGACATCCGCCCGCGAACGCGGCCCCTGGCAGCGGTTCTACGCAGTGGTGCCGGCCTTGTTGCTCTGCTATCTGCTGCCGGGCATCTACAACACGGTAGGGCTGATCGATGGCGCCAACACGTGGCTGTACAACCCGATCGCCCGCGACGTGCTGCTGCCGGCCGCCCTGATCCTGCTGACCCTGAGCATCGACCTGCGCGCCATCCTGCGCCTGGGCCCCAAGCTGGTGGCGATGTATCTGGGCGCATCGCTGAGCATCATGCTGGGCGCGGTGGTCGCGTTCTGGGTGATGCGCTGGCTGCACCCGGCCACCGTGGCCGGCGATACCTGGGCTGGCATGGCGGCGTTGGCCGGCAGCTGGATCGGCGGTGGCGCCAACATGCTGGCGATGCGCGAGGTATTCGCGGTGAATGCCAGCACGTTCGGGCAATTTGCCGTGGTCGATGTTGGCGTGGGTTATGTGTGGATGGCGGTGCTGATCTTCCTGGCCGGGCGCGCCCGCAGCATCGATGCGCGCAGCGGCGCCGATACCCGCGCACTGGATGCCTTGCAGGAGCGCATGGCGCGCTTCCAGGCCGAGCACGCGCGCATTCCCAGCCTGTCGGACCTGATGGTAATTGTGGCCGTGGCGTTCGGCGGGGTGGGCCTGGCGCATGCGCTCGCCAACCCCTTGGCCGGCTGGTGCAAGGTGAACCTGAGCTGGGCGCGCCAGTTCAGTCTGGACACGCCGTTCGTGTGGGTCGTGGTGCTGGCGACCAGCCTGGGCCTGCTACTCAGCTTCACCCGCGCACGCACTTTGGAAGGCGCGGGCGCCTCGAAGATCGGGACCTTGCTGCTGTATTTCCTGATCGCCTGCATCGGCATGCAAATGGACCTGCTGGCCTTGCTCGATCGCCCGTGGCTGTTCCTGCTCGGGCTGAGCTGGATTGCCGTGCACATCGTGCTGTTGTTGGGCCTGGGCCGCCTGCTGCGGGTACCGTTCTTCTATTTCGCGATCGGCTCGCAATCCAACATCGGCGGGCCGGCTTCCGCGCCGGTGGTCGCTGCGGCCTTCCATCCCGCGTTGGCGCCCGTGGGTGTGCTGCTGGGCACCATGGGCTATGCCACCGGCACCTACCTGGCGTATCTGGTCGGCATTACCTTGCGGGCGATGGCCGGGGCAGGTTAACGCTGCCTTGCCGGCGTCATGGAGCGATTGCCTGCAACAGCTCCATGAGCTCTGCGGTGGGCTTGGTTGACCGCAGTAAACAGATGGTCACTTGCTGGACCTTCCCGCACCGCACGCGTCCACCTGACGAGGATTGCATGCGGCACGGTTTGCCAAGCAGCTTATTGCTGGATCACCCGGCGCTGCTCGTCCTGCTGCTGGGCCTGCGGATGCGCGTGCTGCTGGTTGTGCTGCTGCAGCTGGCCGACATTGGTCTGCGCCGGTTCGTTGGCCGCGGCCGCCGTCTGCACATGGCTGCGCAGATGGGTGGGGTCGTCCATGCGGCCCTGCACCGCGATCAGGCTATCGCCATCGCGGTTGGGCACCAGATGATCGATCCGCTGCAGGCCGTCGTTGCCTGCCCGCGCAGCCACGCTGGCGGCAGTGTTGAGAAACGCGGTGTCGTCGCGCAGCCCCAGCCGCTCGCGCTGGCCATCCAGTTGCACCACGGCATCGTTGAACAGCTGGCTGCCCGGCTGCAGCGACGCGCCGCGTGCCTGGTCGGGCGATTGCATGTCCTGCGCCTTGATCACCGAGTCCACCCCGTGCAGGTCCAGGCGGTGCTTGAGCATCATGCCGGGTACCAGCCGCTGCCCGAACGACAGCGGGTCCGGCTCCGGCAATTCGATCTGGTGGCCAGCCGCATTGGGCATCGTCCACTTCAGCGGAATGCTGTCTTCCTGCAGATGGGTGAGGATTTCGTTCTTGACGTGGTAGCCGCGAATCAACTCCTCGCTGGCGTACTGCTTGGCTGCCGATGCATCCAGGCCCTCGCGTTCGAGGGTACGGTCGTTGACGCCGGCCGCGTTGTACGTCACCGCGGGAATGTCGTTGACCATGGCCGATGCCGATGCCAGACCACCGCCCAACGAATGGCCGGAGATCACCACCTGGTCGCCGAAGGCGTGTTTGGCCTGGCTGCCGAGCTGGATTGCCGATGCATATTGCGCATCGTCGAAGCCCAGGCCCTGGCCGATGTTGTGCTTCCAGTCCTTGCCTTCGTCGGTTCCGCAAAAACCGAGTACCACCTGGCCTTGATCGTTGCGATAGAACGCGGCATCGAAGCCGCTTTTTGCGTCGTGCAGCAGTGCCGGATCGATGCCGGCCTGCTGCAGCGCACTGTCGTCCATGCGCGACCAGCCGTTGGCCAGCGGCGCAAAGGTTTCGGCACCGCCTTCGCGGCGTTGATTGGCAGTGGCATAGAGATCTTGCAGCAGCTCCGGAAATTGCCGGTCCTGCGGCTGCGGTTGTTGTCCGCGCATCGACTCTGCGAACGGAGTGGATGCGGCGGTGGAGGATGTGGATTCTGACGGGGACATGCGCGGTTCCTTGCGTGCGTCGTGCGGAAAGCGCGCTTAGCGGCTGCTTTCCACGGGAATGTTGTGAGCGCTCAACCATGCGCGCACATCCGATCTGACCTGTTGTCCGGTGGCATTGAGCAGACGGTCCGGCGTGGTGAAGAAATACGCCTGGAAGGTCTTCTGCTGTGCATTGCGCACCGTGGGGTTCACACCGGCCTTGAGCAATTGCAACACTGTCGGGCTGGAGGCGCCGCTCTGCGCGGCCAGATGCAGCAGGCTGTTACCGGTATGGTCGACGCGCTGCACGTCGGCGCCTGCGTCGAGCAACAGGCCGATCTGCGCATCGCGCTTGCTCTGCACCGCGCGGAACAGCGGCGTCCAGCCGGCACGCGCGCTGACCACGTCGATCGGTGCCTTGTGCTGCAGCAGAATCTTCAAGTATTGCGGGTCCTGCGCCATGGCGGCCATGTGCACGACCGTTTCCTGGTCCATGCCCGGCAACGCCGGGTCCGCGCCTGCATCGAGCAGCGCGTCCAGGGCGCGGGGTTGTTCGTTCCAGATCGCCCATTCCAGCAAGGTCACGTTCTGATCGCCATGTGCGGCCAGATCGACGGTGGGGGCGAGCGTTTTGATCCGTGCGATGTCGCCGTGCGCGATGGCGTTGGCGATGTCGGTCAGACCGGGGTCGCGGAAAGCGACGGCATGGTCCTGCAGCGTAGCTGACATGGTGGTTTGCTCCTTGGCACCGGGCGAGGCGGTGCATGAGACCGCGAAGAACGAGGTCGCAAGAACGAGCAGGGTGGGGAATCGCGTCTGCATCGAAATCTCCTTCTCCTGATCGCATTCCTGATGACGCTGCGGCACGTCCCGCCACAGCGGGGCCGATCCTACCAGCTGTAAAAATCGCAAGCGGTAAGATTTCGTGACATAGGCGCGTAACCGGGCGTCTGGCTGGGTCTGCTTGGCGACTGACCTTGCCGACGGGCGCGCGGGCGTCTTCGTCCCCTGTGCGGGCGCTGCGCCACAGCCGACGGTCACGACCGGGTCGGCATAATGGCGCTTTGCAAGCAGATGGGTGCAATGGCGTACGAGCTACTGATCAGTGACTGCGATGGGGTTCTTGTCGACAGCGAAATCCTGGCCGACCGGGTAATGCGTGAGGCGCTGGCAGCGTTCGTGCCGGCCGAGCCGTTGGAACATCTGCTGGAAACCACGTTCGGGCAGACCACGCGCGAGGTATTGCGGCGGGTGGAAGAACACTTTGCGCTGCAGTTGCCGGAAACCTTGCTGGCGCAGATCCAGGCGCGCAGCGAAGCCTTGATCGCCGCCGAGGTGCAGCCGATTGCGGGCGTGCGACAGGCGCTGGAGCAGATCCCGCTGCCGCTGGCGGTGGCCTCCAATAGCCGCCGCCACAACGTGATTGCATCGGTGGAGCGGGCCGGGCTCACGGCGCGTGCGGCAGGGCGGATCTTCAGCGCCGACATGGTGGAGCGGCCCAAGCCCGCACCGGATGTTTACCTGCTGGCCGCGCGCACGGCCGGTGTAGCACCGGAGCGTTGCCTGGTCATCGAAGACAGCCCCACCGGTGCGACCGCCGCGCTGGCGGCCGGCATGCAGGTGCTGGGCTTTACCGGTGCCAGCCATATTCCGCAAGGGCACGGCGACACCCTGCGACGGATCGGCGTGCTGGAGGTGTTCGACGATATGCGCGATTTGCACGCATTGTTCGAGCGGCTCGCGCAAACGCGCGCTGGTTGAGGGTGTCGCGTCGTTGCTTCGTTTGGCTGCAGTCAGTGCTTGGATCAAAAGTCTGGTCGGTCGCGCGTGCGGTGCCCTCACCGCTTGCGGGACACGCCGCAAGTACCTCCCTGTAGGCTCGGTGGCGGCATCCATGCCGCCACACGGTCCCGCAAGCGGCGAGGGCACCGCACCAGAACGTTCGTAGGTCGCTTTGTTGAAAGCCTGCCTGTTAGTCGTCGCGTTGCGACGCTGATCGGACGCGCCGTCAGTCGCCGTCATCCAAAAAACGCGCTTATTGCGCTGCGTGCAACCATGCACACCGACACGCCTGACTGGTCCTTGCCCGCTCACCGTCGCGGGACCTTACGCGGCATGGATGCCGCGTAAGAGCTTACAAGGACGTACTTGCAGCGTGTCCCGCGATGGTGAGCGGGCAAGGGCCCTGCAGCCAAGCCACAGATCAGCCTGTCCAGCTTGCGACGTGTCCCGCGACGGTGAGCGAGCAGGCTGTGCAGCCAAGCCGCAGATCAGCCGCTCTACCTTGCAGCGTGTCCCGCGACGGTGAGCGGGCAAGGGGGCCTCCACCCAAGCCGCAGATCAACCGCTCTGCAGCCAATCTGCCGCACCGTCCAATCGCATAAAGAAAACCGCATTTCGCGTCCACATCAACGCAACAGGGCGCGATTCGCATCGCGCCCTGTTGCGTGTGCATCTATCGATCACGATTACCGATCAACAGCAGCGGAACCCGCCCTTGCCGCCGTAACGCGCTTCCTGGCGTTCGCGGAAAAACGCCGGGTAGTCCATGACCGGTTTGTCCGGATGTTTCTCCAGCATGTGGCGCACGTAGTTGTCGTAGTCCGGGATGCCGCAGCACAGGCGTGCGGTCTGCACCAGGCGGCGCCAGATGCGGCGATGGGCCTGGTATTGGCTGGCAAGAACGAGTTGAGTGCCCATTACAGATCCGCCATCTGGTGTGGCTGCAGTGCCACGTACGGGGTTTCGCGATCGCTGCGCTGCGGGCTGCGGCGGGCGACCACGATCGTTTTGACTGCGTAGATCAGGATCGAGCCCACCACGAACAGGAACAGCACCGTCAGCCCGGTGTTGACGTAGGCGTTGGTGACGATCTGCTGCATCTGCGGCACGGTCTTGGCCGGTGCGGTGATGGTGTTGCTGGCGATGGCGGCCTGGAACTTGTGCGCCTGCGCCAGGAAACCCTGCGCCGGGTTGCTGTCGAAGATCTTGATCAGCCCGGCGTAGGTGGTGCACAACAGCAGCCACAGCGCCGGCACGATGGTGACCCAGGCGTAGCGGTCACGCTTCATCTTGAACAGCACCACTGTGCCCAGCATCAACGCGATGCCGGCCAGCATCTGGTTGGAGATGCCGAACAACGGCCACAGCGTCTGGATACCGCCGAACGGATCGATCACGCCGGTGTAGAGCAGGTAGCCCCACAGCGCCACGCAACCGGCGGTGGCGATGATGTTGGCGGTCCACGATTCGGTCTTCTTCAGTGCCGGGATGAAGTTGCCCAGCAGGTCCTGCAGCATGAAGCGGCCGGCACGCGTGCCCGCGTCCACTGCGGTGAGGATGAACAACGCTTCGAACAGGATCGCGAAGTGGTACCAGAACGCCATCGTGTTCTCGCCCGGCAGCACGTGGTGCAGGATCTGCGCGATGCCTACCGCCAGCGTGGGTGCACCACCGGCGCGCGCCAGGATGCTGTGCTCGCCGATGTCGCGCGCGGTGGCTTCCAGCACTTCCGGGGTGATTGCAAAGCCCCATTCGCTGACCTTGGCAGCCACTGCGACGGTATCGCTGCCGACCAACGAGGCCGGGCTATTCATGGCGAAATAGATGCCGGGTTCGATGATCGACGCGGCCACCAGCGCCATGATCGCCACGAACGATTCCATCAACATGCCGCCGTAGCCGATGTAGCGCATGTGCGCTTCGTTGGCGAGCAGCTTGGGCGTGGTGCCGGAGGCGATCAACGCATGGAAGCCGGACACCGCACCGCAGGCGATGGTGATGAACAGGAACGGGAAGATGCCGCCCTTCCACACCGGGCCATCGCCGCTGGCAGCGAACTGGGTGAGCGCCGGCATCTTGAGGTCGGGCATCACGATCAGGATGCCGATCGCCAGGCCCAGGATGGTGCCGATCTTGAGGAAGGTGGACAGATAGTCGCGCGGTGCCAGCAGCAGCCATACCGGCAGCACCGAGGCGATGAAGCCGTAGCCGATCAACATCCAGGTGATCTGCTTGGCGGTGAAGGTGAAGGCAGGGCCCCAGGTCGGGTCGGCGGCCACCTGGCCACCTAGCCAGATCGCACCCAGTAGCAGGATCAATCCCACCACCGAAATCTCGCCGATCTTGCCGGGGCGGATGTAGCGCATGTACACGCCCATCATGATCGCGATGGGCATCGTCGCGATCACCGTGAACATGCCCCACGGGCTCTCGGCCAAGGCCTTGACCACCACCATCGCCAGCACCGCCAGGATGATGATCATGATCAGGAAGGCGCCGAACAGCGCGATGGTGCCGGGCACCTGGCCCATCTCTTCGCGCACCAGGTCGCCGAGCGAGCGGCCGTTGCGGCGCGTGGACAGGAACAGCACCATGAAGTCCTGCACCGCGCCGGCCAGCACCACGCCAACCACCAGCCACAGCAGGCCGGGCAGGTAGCCCATCTGCGCGGCGAGCACCGGGCCGACCAACGGCCCGGCGCCGGCGATCGCGGCGAAGTGGTGCCCGAACAGCACGTGCTTGTTGGTGGGCACGTAGTCCAGACCGTCGTTATTGGTCACCGCCGGGGTGGCGCGGGTGGGGTCGAGCTGCATCACCTTGTCGGCGATGAACAGGCCATAGAAGCGGTAGGCGATCAGATAGATCGACACCGCCGCCACCACGATCCACAACGCGTTGATGTGTTCGCCGCGCCGCAGCGCCACGGTGCCCAAGCAGAACGCGGCCAGCAGCGCCAGCGCGCCCCAGGCCAGCTTCGAGATACCTTTCATGCATGCCCCTCAGGAACGATCCCGCTAAGGGTCCTCCCGCCGGCTGTCCGCGGTCAATGGTGCCGCCCGGGGATCGGGTAAGCCTTTGGTCGTATGGTGTCTGGCATTGCAGTGCGGCATTGCGCCTGCGCGCCGCGGCGTTTTGGAACGGTCGGTTGCACGTGTCGCGATTGGGCGCCATGCCAGCGGCCTCCATCATGCAAGGCATCCACTTGCGCACAGGGAGCGTTCGATGAGCGACACCACCACCTCCACGGCGGCACACGTGCTGCGGACCATTCGCGGCATGCCCACCTCCGACGGTGCCGGGGTCAAGCTGACCCGCGTGATCGGCACACCGCAGCTGCCGGCACTGGACCCGTTCCTGATGCTGGATGAGTTCGGCACCGAACAGGCCGAAGACTACATCGCCGGCTTTCCGAGCCATCCGCACCGCGGCTTCGAGACCGTCACGTACATGCTCGACGGACGCATGCGGCACAAGGACAACCACGGCAACGAAGGCCTGCTGACCCCAGGCAGCGTGCAGTGGATGACCGCCGGGCGCGGCCTGATCCATTCGGAAATGCCCGAGCAGGAATCCGGGCGCATGCGTGGTTTCCAGCTGTGGGTGAATCTGCCTGCGCGCGACAAGATGAGCGACCCCAAGTATCAGGAATACGCGCCGGACAAGATCCCGGTCGCGTATCCGGCTGCGGGCGTCACGGTCAAGGTGATTGCCGGCGCGGTGGGCGATGTGCACGGGCCGATCGTGCAGCCGGCCACCGAGCCGGTGTACCTGGATATCGCACTGGCGCCGGACACGTCCTGGGACTATCTGCTGCCCGCCGGCCACAACGCGTTCGCGTACGCCTTCGAAGGCGCGGCCACGGTCGGCGAGGGCGAGGGCGCACGCCCGTTGCCGGCGCAGGAGCTGGCGGTGCTGGGCGGTGGCGAGCGGCTGCGGCTGCAGGCCGGTGCTGCCGGCGCGCGCTTGATCCTGGTCGCCGGCCGGCCGATCAACGAGCCGGTGATGCGGCATGGCCCGTTCGTGATGAACACCAAGCAGGAATTGATGCAGGCGTTCGTCGATTTCCAGGAGGGGCGGTTTTGAACCGGGGCGGGTTGCCGCGTGGGAGAAGCGCACATGAGTGATCGCGCCGTCAGTGTCGTCACCGGCGCGGTGCCCTATACGGTCACCGTCCACGATGGCCAGCACCGCTGGATCGGCGACACCCAGCCGGCCAACGGTGGCCAGGATGCGGGGCCGGATCCAGAGGCGCAGGTGCTGGGCGCATTGGGTGCCTGCACCGCCATCACCGTGTCGATGGTGGCCGCGCGCAAGCAATGGCCATTGGCCGCGGTGCACGTGCACCTGCATTACACCCAGCGCGGCGCCGCGGGCACATCGATCACGCGCGCGATCGTGCTGGACGGCGCACTGGACGATGACCAGCGTGCACGTCTGCTGGAGGTGGCGGAGAAGTGCCCGATCCATCGCCTGCTCACCGGCGAGGTGCGCATTGCCACCGAACTGCAGCCGCACGCGCTGGTGGATGCTGCCGGCGGTTCGACGCGCTAATGCGCATTCAGCGCGCGCTGGCGGATGCCGGCGCGCAGCTGCATTAGCGCATTAAGAGCGGAAACGTAGCGAGCAGTCGTCAGGTGGGTGCGGACGGCGCGGAGGAACCGGAGTGTACGTAGGTACATGCCGATTCCGAGCACCGGCCGCGCCCGCCTGGCGGCTGCGCAGTCGTTTTGATGGCTGCTCCAAGTCGTAGTGCGAAGCGATGTGGCTGACCGGCCGCCGCCGGTCTTGCCATCTGCGGGCGTTGTTTAGCGCTGCAGTGCCAGGCTGGCCGGCTGCAGGTCCATGTTCTGCACCAGCGACTGCATCGAGGCCAGTTCTTCGGTGCTGGCGCCGTCGATCCACAGCTGTGCATAGCGCTTCTTGCCCAGCTCCACCACGGTGACGCGGCGTGATTCCATGCCCGGGACCTCGCGGCCGCCCAGATCGAGCTTGTACCAGTAGAACTCCTCTTCCTGGATCTGGCCTTTTTCCGCGCGGCGGTCGCGTGCCAGCGCCATGGCCGGGTCGCGGGTGGTCAGCATCACGCCCACGACCTGGCGGCCATCGGCGGTGGTGGCTTTACAGACCAGGTAATCGGCGCCGGCGAGCTGGGTCCATTGCAGGCCGGAGGCCGGCGGCAATGGCGGGCAGACGGGCGCGGACTGGGCGTGGGCGGTGACGGCGGCCAACAGCAATGACAGGCCGACTAGGCAGGATGCGGACTTCATTCAAGTGTTCCCCGGCGATGGATGACAATGCGGGGCGCTGTCGTCTTTCGTGCCGCTGCACCGTCTCAAGCTCCCCGCTTGAGCGTGCCGTCCACGCAACGCGCTCCGACTACGCGGGTATCACTACCACAGTTTTGTGGGCGTGCTCAAGATGGGTCGCAGTTGCGTCTGGCATCGCTTGTGTGGCGTGGCACTCCCCTTCCGAGACCTGGCACGGTTGTGTCCGCCAGTGCGAATCCGCGCATGGTTTCAGGGGTAATTGACGGGTTTGGGCGCCGGCGTTTCCGGTAGCGGAATGAACTCCTGATCGTCGCCGGGGATGGTGCCGAAGCGGCCGGCCTGCCAATCGTCCTTGGCCTGTTCGATGCGCTCTTGTGAGCTGGAGACGAAGTTCCACCACAGGTGGCGCGGGCCATCCAGCGGCTCGCCGCCGAGCAGCATCGCCTTGAGGGGGGTCTTGGCGCGCAGCCTGCCGCGCGTGCCGGCGGAGGGCACAATCAGATGCCGCGCCGGCACGTCGGCGCCATCCAGTTGCGCCTCGCCCTCCAGGATGTAGAGCGCGCGCTCGGCGTGGCTGGTATCCAGATCGATCTCGGCATCGGCGTCCAGATCCAGCGCCACGTTGAGCGTGCCGCTGAACACCCGCACCGGCGATTCCTCGCCGTAGGCGCGGCCGGCGATCACCCGCAGCCACACGCCGTTGCGGCGCTGCTGCGGCAGGCTGGTGGCGGCGTGGTGATGGAAAGCGGGCGCGGTTTCTTCGGCCGAGCGCGGCAACGCGATCCAGGTCTGCATGCCGTGCAGGGCGTGCTCGCGTGCGCGTTCGGGGCCCGGCGTGCGTTCGGAATGGGCGATGCCGCGGCCGGCGGTCATCCAGTTGACGTCACCGGGGCGGATCACCTGATCCGAGCCGAGCGTGTCGCGGTGGCCGATCTCGCCCGACCACAGGAAGGTGACGGTGGCCAGGCCGATATGCGGATGCGGACGGACATCGATGCCGTGATCGGGCTCCAGCACTGCCGGGCCCATGTGGTCGACGAACACGAACGGGCCGACGCTGCGCGCCTGCAGGGTCGGCACGGCGCGGCGCACCTGCAAGCCGCCAATATCGTGGACACGGGGAGCGATCAGCGTGGTCATGGCGGCGGCTCGTGCAGTGGGCAGAGCGGCAGCTTGCCATGCAGGCGGCGGCGTGGGCGCGCTGCAACGCAAGATGGAATGTTCTGTGCGTGCGGCACGTGATGGGGTGAGTGGTGGTGGCTGGTGGTGTGCTGCTGCGGCAGGTGGCCAGGTTGGTGAATGCCGCGCATTCAAGTACCAAAGCTACGAGCACCTGCACGTCGATCTGGTCGGCGTTGTCCAAGCCGCAAGACAACGGCGGCTGCGAGCTGCGAGCTGCGCGCGAGAAGCTTGAAGTCAGAATCCACACGCCAGAACTGACAAGCCACATCCAACGAACCATGCATCGATGCCCGCAATTGCACGCTTGCCCCGCAGCACGCGAGCTACAGCAACGTCGGCTGCGTCTGCAGCTCGATTTCGCCACGCCGTGAAGCCAGCCGGTCGGCCAGCCGCGTCGGTTCGGGCAGGCGGTAGGCGCGCAGCGTGCGCAGGGTCCAGTCGAGTGCGCCTTGCATCGACACGCGATGACCGGGCGAGACGATCAACGGATTGCAGCGCGGCTTGCTGCGCAGTGCCCAGCCGATCTGCGCACCGGCCAGCAGGATGGGGCTGTGGTCGCCGCGTTCCCCACCGGGCTCGATGAAGGTTCCGGCCAGGCGTTGCTTGGCCACGCCGATGCTGGGCAGGCCAGTGACCACGCCAAAGTGCGCGGCGATGCCGAACCTGCGCGGATGCGCGATGCCCTGGCCATCGATGAACACCAGGTCCGGCGTGCGCGCCAGCAGCGCAAGCGCGCGCAGCAATGCGGGCAGCTCGCGAAAACTCAGCAGGCCGGGCACATACGGCATCGAGGTCGGCACGCGGGCGACGTGGGTTTCCAGCGGCAGCAGCGTCTGCGCATCCAGCAGCACGGCCGCCGCGCGCGTGGTCTGGCCATCGTCTTCGAAGCCCACATCGAAGCCGGCCAGCAGCGCAGGCGCGGCGGAAACCTCATCGCGCAGCGCCACGCGCTGGGCCAGTTGCTGCTGCAACTGTCGCGCCTGAGCGACGCTGCCGTCCCAACCGGCGAACACGGGGTCGATGGATGTCTGCATGGCCGCAGCATCGCGCGCACGCCGTGGCGATGCCGTGCACGCCAGGCAGGCATCGGCTGCCGCTACAATCAGCGGTTGATCGGCCCCCAATCGGAGAACCGTAGTGACCCGCAAACTCGTACTGCTGCGCCATGGCCAGAGCCAATGGAACCTGGACAACCGTTTCACCGGCTGGGTGGACGTGGATCTCACCGAGCAGGGCCGCCAGGAAGCCGCCGCGGCCGGCAAGCTGATGAAGGACGAAGGGCTGCAGTTCGATGTGGCGTACACCTCGGTGCTCAAGCGCGCCATCCACACGCTGCAGGGCGCGCTGAAGGAGCTCGACCAGGACTGGCTGCCGGTGCACAAGAGCTGGCGCCTCAATGAGCGTCACTACGGTGGCCTGCAGGGCCTGGACAAGGCCGAAACCGCGGCCAAGCACGGCGAAGAGCAGGTCAAGATCTGGCGCCGTTCCTACGACATCCCGCCGCCGGCCATGGACGTCACCGATCCGGGCCATCCCGGGCATGACCGCCGCTATGCCACGCTGGACCGCAATGCATTGCCGGGCACCGAGTCGCTGGCGACCACGCTGGTGCGCGTGTTGCCGTACTGGCACGACGCGATCGCCCCGCAGTTGAAGGCCGGCCAGACCGTGCTGGTCACCGCGCACGGCAACTCGTTGCGCGCGCTGTACAAGTACCTCAACGACATCTCCAACGCGCAGATCCTGGAGCTCAACATTCCCACCGGCATCCCGCTGTTGTTCGAGCTGGACGACAACCTGCAGGTGCAAAGCTACCGCTACCTGGGCGACCCGGAAGCGGCCAAGCGCGCCGCCGAAGCCGTGGCCAACCAGGGCAAGGCCAAGTAAGCCGCGCAGCGGGCGTGCACGCAGCACGCCCGCTGCCGGATTGGCCGGTGCTGCCGCCATGCATGAGGCGTGGCGGCGTTGGCCGTGATGCAGCGGCGTGCCTGTTGGTGCGCGCTGCCAATGGTGCTTCTTTCATTGCGAGACATGATGTCCGGCAAACGTAAAACGCAGCAGATGAGCGCCCTGTACTGCCGCAGTTATCTCGCGACCTTCGGTGTGCTGATGGCAGGAGTCAGCGGCGCGTTTGCCGCGCTGGCAGGCGGCAGTGTCTCTGCAGAAGCCACCTGGCTGGCCTTGCTGGTGTGCCTGGCCGGTGTGCTGCTGGTGGCCTTTGGCCTGTTTGGTCCGTCGCGGCAGATGGAGTCCTGGGCGGAGGCAACGTCCAGTCACGATGCGGCGCTGGTGTTGATGGTTCTCGCCTTCCCGGTGTACCTGCTATTGAAGCCGTTCTACAAACACTCCTAGCGCGCAGTGGCGCGTTGGAGTGCGATGCCGCAGCGGCTGGATGCGCGCGGTGGCGGACGTTAGGGCGTTCGCCTGTTGTGTGACTTTTGGGGGATCAGCGCAGTGCGCCGATTACCTACTCTTTTCGGCCGCGCGCACGCTGCGGCCCCTGTCCTGGAGAATTCAATGATCCTCAGCAAGTTTGCCCCGCTGTCCCTGGCGGTGGCCATCGCCGTGACGCTGTCCGCGTGCGGCGCCTCCGACGACACCAGCAAGCCGGCCGCCGCCGCATCTGCAGCGCCGACGCGCGTGGATGTGTCCAAGCTGGATGCGCCGATCGTGGCCTTCGGCAGCGGCGATCTGGATCCGGCCATTGCCGCATGCCAGGACCTCAACGGGTTCGTCAACGCCAAGTGGCTCAAGGCCAACCCGGTGCCGTCCGACCGCACCAGCTGGGGCAGTTTCGAAGTGCTGGCCGAGCGCTCGTTGACCATCCAGCACGCGCTGGTGGAACAACTGGCGCGCGGTAATCTGTCCGCAGGTTCGGTGGATGCCAAGATCGCCGACCTGTGGCGGACCGGCTCGGACGAGGCGGCCATCGACAAGGCCGGCATCACCCCGCTGCAGCCGCAGCTAAAAGCGATTGATGCGCTTAGCGATGCGCCAGCGATTGCCGCCTGGTTGCGCGACAGCTATGCCAAGGGCCAGGGCTTTTTGTTCTCGTTCGGCGCCAATGCCGACTACAAGAATTCCGAGCAGATGATTGCGTATGCCGGGCAGGGCGGTCTGGGCCTGCCGGAGAAGGGCTATTACACCGATCCGGCCCAGGCAAAGATCCGCGAACAGTACGTGGCTTATATCGCCCGCGTGCTGGAGCTGTCCGGCATTCCGGCAGCACAGGCGGCCGAACAGGCCAAGGCGGTGATGGCGTTCGAGACGCAGCTGGCCAACGCCTCGCTCTCGCGCATCGAGCTGCGTGACCCGGCCAAGCGCTACAACCCGGTCGATGTGGCGGGCGCCAATGCGATCACGCCGCACTTCGATTGGCAGGCATTCTTCAGTGCACTGAAGGTGCCGGCCGGCACCTTCTCGCTGAGCCAGCCGGAGTATTTCCGCGCGCTGGACGAGATGCTCGTCAACACGCCGGTGGATACCTGGAAGGCATATCTGCGCTTCCACAGCATCGATGAGGCAGCGCCGTACCTGGCCAAGCCGTTCGAGCAGGCCAACTTCGATTTCTATGCCAAGACGTTGCGCGGGCAGCAGGACATGCTGCCGCGCTGGAAGCGCACCTTGAACGCGGTCAACGAGGCCATGGGCGAGGCACTGGGCCAGCTCTACGTGCAATCGGCATTCCCGGCCGAGTCAAAAGCGCAGATGCAGCAGCTGGTGCAGAACCTCTCCAACGCGCTGAAGGTGCGGCTGGAGAAGCTGGACTGGATGAGCGCGGAGACCAAGCAGCGTGCACTGGAAAAGTGGGCCAGCTTCACGCCCAAGATCGGCTATCCGGACCAGTGGCGTGATTGGAGCGGGCTGGAAACGCGGGGCGACGGGTTCCTGGCCAATATGCAGGCCGCGCAGGCGTTCAATTACCGCTACATGCTCGACAAGATCGGCAAGCCGGTGGACAAGCGCGAGTGGCATATGACGCCGCAGACGGTCAACGCGTACTACAACGCCACCCGCAACGAGATCGTGTTCCCGGCGGCGATTCTGCAGCCGCCGTTCTTCGATCCCAAGGCCGACCCGGCGCTCAATTACGGCGGCATCGGTGCGGTGATCGGGCACGAGATGATGCATGGCTACGACGACTCCGGCAGCCAGTTCGATGCCAAGGGCAACTTCGACACGTGGTGGACCGACGCCGACCGCAAGCTGTTCACCCAGCGCACCGATCAGCTGGTGGCGCAGTTCGATGGCTACGAGGCGATTCCCGGCGTGCACGTCAAAGGCAAGCTGACCCTGGGCGAAAACATCGGCGACCTGGGCGGCCTCACCGTGGCCTACGACGCGCTGCAGATGGCGTTGCAGGAACAGCCGGCCGCCAACAAGGAGATCGACGGCCATAGCCAGGACAAGCGCTTCTTCATGAACTGGGCCACGGTGTGGCGCCGCAACTTCACCGATGGCGAGCTGCGCGTGCGCCTCAACACCGATCCGCATGCGCCGGCCAACTTCCGCGCCAACGGCGCGCCGTCCAACATGCCGGCGTTCGCACAGGCGTTCCAGTGCAAGCCGGGCGATGCGATGGTGCGCGGCGACAAGGACCGCGTGGCGATCTGGTAAGCGTGATGGACCAGCGTGCAGGCGGCGACGGTCGCCTGCACGCGTTGCGCGCGGCATGCGCGCAAGGATGAGCCCGCTGCGATGCGCTGCGTCTGCACACCAGCCTGCTCGCAGAGCCTCTAGGGATGGTCTGATCAACGGCGTCGGAGGATGAGCCCAACTACATCGGCTAGGCTGACGGCGCTCAGATCCTCGATTTTTTTGCCGTTTCCGGCGCGTTTGCAGGGTGTTGCCTGCGTTACAGGCGCACGCTCCCCATAGCAGGCAATAACTGCTTTCGCTTCATCCACAGGTTTGACAGCGCAAACAGCGTCAGCACCTGCGCGGTGTTCTTCGCCAGGCCGCGATAGCGGACCTTGGTGTAACCGAACTGGCGCTTGATCACCCGGAACGGATGCTCCACCTTCGCGCGCACGCTGGCCTTGAAGTGTTCCCAACGCTGTTCCCGAGCACGCTCCCGCTTGTTGCCGATGGCTTGAAGCACCGAACGCTTGGCAGCAATGAAAAATGCAGCCTCGCAGTCCTGCAGTTCTTCGCGCTTATCCGCACCGGTGTAGCCGCTGTCGCCAAACACGCTGTCTTCTTTGCCATGCAGCAACGTGTGCGTCACCGTGACGTCGGCGACGTTGGCGGCCGTGCAATGGACGTGGTGCACCAACCCGGAAAACTCATCCACGCCGATGTGCGCCTTCATCCCGAAATACCACTGATTGCCCTTCTTGGTCTGATGCATCTCGGGGTCGCGCGCATGGTCGGCGTTCTTGGTCGAACTGGGCGCCGCGATCAGCGTCGCATCGACGATCGTGCCCGACCGCAGGCTCTGGCCCTTGCGCGCCAGATGCGCGTTGACAGCTTCCAGCATCCGCGCGGCAAGGCCATGGGTCTCCAGCAGGCGGCGAAAGTTGAGAATCGTGGTCTCGTCCGGAACGTTGTCCAAGCCACCGAGCTGGGCAAACCGCCGCAAGGTCGGGATCTCGTGCAGTGCTTCTTCCATCGCCGGATCGCTCAACGCATACCACTGCTGCAGCAAATGAATCCGCAACATCCTCGCCAGTGCGTACGGCTGCCGACCTGGCCGGCCCGACACGGGATAGTGCGGCGCGACCAGCCCGAGCAATTGCTGCCACGGGACGACCTGCTCCATCTCGGCCAGGAAGATCTCCCGGCGCGTCTGCTTGCGCTTGCCCAGGCCCTCAGCGTCACCGAACGTCAGTTGCATGGATCACCCCTCAACATCAGGCGGGTAGTGTCGCGTTGATACGCCCAGGGTTCCGTAGACACTCAAGACCCTCGTTGCGCGTAGCGCCGTTCAAACTCTACAGGTGACAGGTCGCCAGTTGAACCGTGGCGGCGGTTGGGGTTGTAGAACATCTCGATGTAGTCGAATACCTCGGCGCGAGCGGCGTCCTTGGTGGGATAGGTCAGCCGCCTGATCCGCTCGCGTTTGAGCAGGCCGAAGAAGCTCTCCACGGGTGCGTTGTCGTGGCAGTTGCCACGCCGACTCATGCTGCACACCAAGCCATGGGACGCCAGGAAACTGCGCCAGTCATCGCTGGTGTAGACAGACCCTTGGTCCGAATGAACCAAGCAACCAGCGTTGGGTTTGCGCCGCCACACCGCAGACAACACCGCCTGCACGACCAACTCGGTGTCGGCCCGATCGCGCATCGCCCAGCCGACGACCTGCCTGGAAAACAGATCGATCACAACAGCCAAATACATCCAGCCTTCATGCGTGCGGATGAAGGTGAAATCGCTCGCCCAGGCCGTGTCCGGCTCCGTCACGTCGAACTGTCGGTCAAGCAGGTTGGCCGCCGCCTTGCACTGCATTCCTCCATGGAAGCGCGGTTTGCGACCATAGCCCACCTGGGCACGCAGTCCCTCGGTGCGCATCAGCCGATGCACCCGATGACGACTACAACGCTCACCCAGATCGCGCAGATCCGTGGTGATCTTGCGATGCCCATAGACACTGCCGCTGGCCAGCCAGTGGTGCTTGATTAGTCCAAGCAAGCGATCATCTTCCTTGGCGCGCTCACTGTTGGGCGAGCACAACCAGGCGTAATAACCCGACCGGTTGACCCGCAATACCCGGCACATTGCACACACCCTGAATTCCCCGCAGTGGGCTTGCATGAAGGCGTACTTTGCCTTTACCCCTTGGCAAAGTACGCGGCGGCCTTTTTTAGGATGTCGCGCTCCTCGGTCACTCGACGCAACTCTGCCTTCAGCCGCCGAACCTCGGCGCTCTGGTCCACCTCGGCGCGATGCACCACGCCAGACTTGCCGAACGTGCGCAGCCAGGCGTACAGGCTGTGCGTCGTGACACCCAGCCGCTCGGCGACTTCTGCCACCTTGAACCCACGATCAGTCACTTGCCGGACCGCCTCGATCTTGAACTCATCCGTATATCGCTTGCTGCTCATAGACACCTCCGAATCGACCATTTTCCATGGCCTTGAGATGTCTAGGAAACCCTGGGCGTATCATGCGTTGTTCAGAGGTTCCCTAGACTGCCGCGCACTTCAACGCGGAACCGGCAGTGACCAAACGCAAGATCTTCAAGTGGGCGGGCATCGGCGTGCTGGTGCTGGCGCTGGGCAGCGTGCTGTCGCTGTATGGCTACGGCCGCTTTGCCGATCGCGAGCGCGGCCCTGCCAGCCATGCCTTGCCGGTGGCGGCGCAGGCAACGCCAATCGACCAGGTCGTCGCTCCGTTGCAGCAGGCGCATGCCGGCAAGACCGGCATGGTGATCCTGTCCGACAACATCGATGCGTTTGCGGTGCGCGCGTTGACCGCGCGTGCGGCCGGCCGCAGCCTGGATCTGCAGTACTACATCTGGCATGCCGACTTCACCGGCAACCTGTTGCACAACGAATTGCTGCGTGCGGCCGACCGTGGCGTGCGCGTGCGCCTGTTGCTGGACGACATGAACATCCATGGCAGCGACTCGGTGCTGGCCGCGTTGGACAGCCATCCGCTGATCGAGATCCGCCTGTTCAACCCCACCCGTGCACGCGAGGGCACGCTGATGCGCGGCGTGGAAATGGTGCTGCGCATGTTCAGCATCAACCGACGCATGCACAACAAGGCGTGGATTGCCGATGGCCGCATCGCGGTGGTGGGTGGGCGCAATGTGGGCGACGAATATTTCGACGCCGCGCGCGACACCAACTTCATGGACATGGACGCGGCCTTGATCGGCCCGACGGTGCGTCAGTCCGAACAGGTGTTCGATGCCTACTGGAACAGCCCCAATGCATTGCCGCTGGCGGCGCTGGTCACCGCCAAGCCGCAGGCGCTGGAGCAACTGCGCGGCAGCCTGGACGCCGGGATGGCGTCGGTGGGCGCGCACCCGTACGTGGAGCGCCTGCGCCAATCGCCAAGCGTGCATGCCTTGATGCAGGGCAATCGCCCGGTGCATTGGGTGCAGCAGGCGCGCATCGTGGCCGACCCGCCGGAGAAGGCCGAAGGTGCGCCACCGCAACCGGACTGGATGACGCCGATCCTGATCGGCGAGATGGCCAACGCACGCCGCGAACTGAAATTGATCTCACCTTATTTCGTGCCCGGCGACGACGGCATGCGCTGGATCGGTGGCCTGCGCAAGCGCGATGTACGCGTCAGCGTATTGACCAATTCACTGGCCGCCAACGATGTCGTGGCCGTGCACAGCGGCTATGCGGACTACCGCATTCCGCTGCTGCAACAAGGCGTGCGCCTGCACGAGCTCAAGCCGATGGGGCGCCCGGATGGCAGCCTGTTCGGTTCCAGTGGTGCGAGCCTGCATACCAAGGCCTTCGTGGTGGACGACAGCGCCGGTTTCATCGGTTCGTTCAACCTGGACCCGCGGGCGATGAATCTCAACACCGAGATGGGCCTGCTATTCGAAGACCGCACCGTGACCGCGGAGCTGGAGCGGCTATACAACCACAAGGTGAGCGCGCCGGTGAGCTACCGGGTGACGTTGGAGCAGGGCGGATTGCGCTGGCACGACGATGCCGCGCAGCCACCGGCGGTGTGGACGCGCGAACCGGCCGCCAGTGTGTGGCGTCGCGGCGCGGCCAAGGTGTTGGGCTGGTTGCCGCTGGATTCGCAGTTGTAACTACGGGGAGAAACAGCTGGCGTAGCAGTGGGGGCAGGACTGCGTGCACTTTGCTGCGTGCCTGTTGGGCATTTACGACGTCGTACTGTCTTGCGCGTGGCGATCGCAATGACGTGCGTACGTTGACGGACGACCTGCCGGTACTGATTGCGCCTCTCGCTGGCTACGCGCAGGCGTGACGCGATGTGCCGTAAAGCCGGCACAGTGATGTCGCGATCGAAGAGCCGACTAAGACGTTGCACGAAGCACTTGGCGCAACCGCCAGCTTTCACCGCTGCCTGTCTCAGGCCGATGCATCGCTATTGCAGTTGGGTCACGATCTCGCGCGCCATCGCGCCAAGCGGCAGGATGCGGTCTGCACCGCCGCGTTTGATCGCTTCCTTGGGCATGCCGAACACGATGCTGGTGTGTTCGTCCTGCGCGATTGTGCGTGCACCGGCCTGGCGCATTTCCAGCAGCCCGGCCGCACCGTCGTCGCCCATGCCGGTCATGATGATGCCCAGCGCATTGCTGCCGGCCGCGCGCGCAGCCGAGCGGAACAGCACATCGACCGACGGGCGATGTCGGTTCACCGGCGGGCCTTCCAGTACTTCGACAAAATATTGCGCGCCACTGCGGCGCAGCAGCAGATGCTTGCCGCCGGGTGCGATTAGCGCACGTCCCGGCATCACGCGGTCGTTGTTGGCGGCTTCTTTCACTGCGATCTGGCACAAGCCGTTGAGGCGTGCAGCAAACGCGGCGGTGAACTTCTCCGGCATGTGCTGCACGATCACGATACCCGGGCACACGCGCGGCAAGGCGGTGAGCACTTCTTCCAGCGCCTGGGTGCCGCCGGTGGAGGTGCCGATGGCCACGATCCGCTCGGTGGTCTGCGCCAACGCACGGCCGGTTTGCGCAGGCAGGATCACATCGGCGGTGTGCTTGACCTCGGCCTCCAGCGGCGCGGCAGTGACGCGTGCGGCCAGGCGTTTGACGTTGGCGCGCGCGGCGCTGCGCACGGTGGCCACCAGCTCGTCGGCCGAGTCGGTGAGGAACTGCTTGAGTCCCAGCCGCGGTTTGGTGACCACGGCCACTGCGCCGGCGGCCAGTGCATCCATGGTGACGCGCGCGCCTTTTTCGGTGAGCGTGGAGCAGATCACCACCGGGGTGGGGCGCTCGCTCATGATCTTGCGCAGGAAGGTGATGCCATCCATGCGCGGCATTTCCACATCCAGCACGATCACGTCCGGCCACTGCTGGCGCATTTTTTCGATGGCCAGCAACGGGTCGGCGGCGGTGGCGATGACCTCGATGCCGGGCGCTTCGTTGAGCACGCCCACCAGCACCTGGCGTACCACCGCCGAATCATCGACCACCATTGCCTTGATGGTCTGGGACTGCGGGATGGGGCGGTTGAACGCTGTGGACACGGTGGATCCCTGGCTCAGGCTTTACGGAAGATCGACGGTGCCACCTGGATGAGATCGATGTCGAGCTCGCTCAGGCTTTCCGAATGGCCGATGCAGAAGTGCCCGCCCGGTTTGAGGTTGGCCAGCACGCGCAGGATCACTTCGCGCTTGGTCTGGCCATTGAAATAAATCATCACGTTGCGCAGGAAGATCACATCGAAGCTGCCCAGCATCGGCAAGGCGGCGTTGAGATTGGCATGCACGAACTTGACCCGGTCACGCAGGCGGCGCTCCACCAGCAAGGTGCCGGCGTACTCGCCCTGGCCGCGCAGGCAGTAGCGCTTGAGATACGCCTGTGGAATGCCGTCGATGCGCTGCAGGGCGTAGTGGCCGGTGCGGGCCTTGGCCACCACGCGGCTGCTGATGTCGGTGCCGACCACCTCGAACGCACGGCCTTGCAGCGCGTCGTCGAGCACCATCGCCATGCTGTAGGCCTCTTCGCCGGTGGAACTGGCCGCGCTCCAGCAGCGCAGCGGCAGCCCACCACGGTGGTCGTCAGCCAGGCGGCGCAGCAGGTCGAAGTGCTTGGGCTCGCGGAAGAAATAGGTTTCGTTGGTGGTCAGCAGGTCGATCGCGGTCTGGATCTCGTCGCGATCCTGCCGGCTTTCCAGCAATTGCAGGTATTGGGTGTAGTTGTCGAACTGATGCTCGCGCAGGCGCTTGCCCAGCCGTCCGCACAACATGGCCTTCTTGCCGGAAGAAATGCTGATGCCGGCGGCTTCGAAAATGAAGCGCTGAAAGCGCCCGAATTCCTGTTCGGTGATCGCGGTCGACGTGCTCATGGGCTCAGACAAGGTCGGCATCAGTGGGAAGCTCGCTGCTGCAGAGACGGGCGATGCGGCTGGCGTGTTCGCGCCACCACTCCGACAACATCGGGCCCGGCATCGGGGAGGCCATCAGGTAGCCCTGGGCCAGGTCGCAGCCGAGTTCGCGGAGCAGGCGCCAGTCCTCCGGGGTTTCCACGCCCTCGGCCACGGCAGTGAGTTCCAGCCGGTGGGCCAGCTCCAGCGTGGATTCCAGCACGGTGCGCTGGCTGCGGCTGCGGTGCGCGGCATGCACGAAGCTGCGGTCGAGTTTGAGCTCGGTAAACGGGATGCTGGCCAGCCGCTGCAACGAGGAAAAGCCGGTGCCGTAATCGTCGATGGACAGGCCGAACCCATGCAGGCGCAGCCGCGCCAGCATGCTCAGCGCATTGGCCGGCTCCACGATGGCGCTTTCGGTGAGTTCCAGCACCAGGTCGGCCGGTGCCAGGCCGTTGTCGGCCAGCTTGGCGCACAGGTGTTCGAGAAAATCCTGCTCGCCCAGCAGATTGGGCGACAGGTTCAAGGCCAGCGTGAGTTGCAGGCCTTCGGCGCGCCAGTCGACCAGTTGCGCAACCGCCTTGTCGATCACCTGCTGGGTGAGTGCGTGGATCAAACCTTCGCGCTCGGCCAAGGGAATGAAGCGGTCCGGGCCGATCATGTCGCCTTGCGGGCGGCGCCAGCGCGCCAGGGCCTCAACGCCGCGCAGGCGGCCGTCGCGCAGGTCCAGCTTGGGCTGATAAGCCACGCGGATTTCGCCGCGCCGCATGGCGCGATCCAGCCGCGAGGCCGCCGCGCCGCCACTGGAGAGCAGCGGCGAGAGCGGCGTGGACAGCGCGGTGGTGGTCTCGGCGAGCGGTTCGGGAATGCAGTCCAGCGTGGTGGCCAGGTCCTGCAGGCGCAGCGGTTTTTCCAGGCCGGCGAGCACGCGCACACCGGCGCTGCGGCTGAGTTGCATCACCGCATCGATCAGCGCGCCGCCGCGCTGCGAGACCACCACCACCGGCACGCTGTGCTGGCCGCGTGCCAGCGCATCGAGCAGCTGCACGCCGTCCATTCCCGGCATTTCCAGGTCGATCAACAGCAGCGATGGTGCGCTGGCGCGGCTCAGCCAGTCGAGCGCGGCATGGCCGTCGCCGGCACCTTCCACCACGCTGGCGCCCAATTGGCGGCACAGCGCCATGGCGTGTTCGCGCTGGACCACGCTGTCGTCGACCACCAGGACCGGGCCGGCCAGTGCGCAGTTGCAGGAAAGGAGTGGAGAGTGCATGAGAGTCCTGGCGTGCACGGAAAGAGTCAGGCCGCCAGCGCGGCGTCGGGCAGCTGCGCCGGCGCGTCGTTGGCCAGCACGGCGTCGGCATCCAGCAGGATCACGAAGCGCTCGTCGCGCTTGGCCATGCCGTGGATGAAATCGCGATGGATGCCGGCGCCGAAGCTGGGCGCATCGGCAATGTCGGCGGGCGCGATCTCCACCACTTCGCTGACCGCGTCCACCAGCAAGCCCAACACCTGCTGCTCACCGGCGCGTGCGATCTCCACGATCACGATGCAGCTGCGTTTGGTGATGGCGCTCGCACTGCGGCCAAAGCGCAGCTGTACGTCCATCACCGGCACCACCGCACCACGCAGGTTGATCACTCCACGCAGCGCCGGCGGCATCATCGGCACTTCGGTTGGAATTCGGTATTCAATGATTTCCTTGATGCCCAGGATGCCCAGGCCGAACATCTCACCGCCCAGCAGGAAGGTGAGGTATTGCTGGGGTGCGGGCATGGCGGGCGCGCCACCGGTCTCTACGCTGCGCTGTTGCATCGTCGATTCCTCAGAAGCTGGCGAACTGGGATTCGTCGATCACATCGGCGGCGACCGCCGCGCTGATCGGACGCACGTTGGCACGGCGCAGCGGCAGGCTGGCGGCAGGCGCAACCCGACGTTGCACCGGCTTGGCCGCCGGCACATTGCCACGCCCACCGTTGCCCAGCCGGAAGAAGCCCATCAACTGCTGCAACTGCTCGGCCTGCGCGCTCATCTCTTCCGAGGTGGCGGCCAGTTCTTCGGCATTGGCCGCGGCGGATTGGGTGGTCTGGTTCAACTGGCCCACCGCGGTGTTGATCTGGCTGACGCCGGCGGTCTGTTCTTCGGACGCTGCGGCAATCTCCTGCACCAGATCGGAGGTGCGGCGGATCGAAGGCACCATCTCGCCCAGCACGCGGCCGGCGCTTTCGGCCAGTTCCACGCTGGACCCAGCCACTTCGCCGATTTCCTGCGCGGCGATCTGGCTGCGCTCGGCCAGCTTGCGTACCTCTGCGGCCACCACCGCAAAGCCCTTGCCGTGTTCGCCGGCGCGTGCGGCTTCGATCGCGGCATTGAGCGCCAGCAGATTGGTCTGGTAGGCGATGTCGTCGATGATGCCGATCTTCTTGGCGATGTCCTTCATCGCCACCACCGTGGCGCGCACGGTGTCGCCACCGTCGGCCGCCTCGCTGGCAGCCTTGGCGGCCATGCTGTCGGTGACGCGGGCGTTTTCGGTGTTCTGTGCAATGGAAGCAGTCATCTGCTCAAGCGAGGCGCTGGTTTCTTCCACGCCGGCCGCCTGTTCGCTGGCGGCCTGGGCCAGTGCCTGCGCGGTGGCACTGACTTGTTCCGATGCGCTGGCTAGGTTCTCGGCGTTGCGGTTGACCTCATCGACGATCTCGGTGAGGCGGCTCATGGTGGTGTTGACGTAGCGCTGCATGTCGGCAAACGCGCCTTCATAGCGGCCTTCCACGGTGTGCGTGAGGTCGCCCTCGGCCATCGCGCCCATTACCTGGATCACCTCGGAGATGCTGCGCAGGTTGCCGCGTGCACGCTCTACGGTGTCGTTGATGAAGGCCTTCTTGCCGGGCAGCTGCGCCAGCGGCGCGTCGAAGTTGCCGCGGCCGAACTCTGCCACCACGCCCATTGCCAGCTTCTTGACCGCGATATGCGCACCCACCATTTCGTTGATGCCGGTGGCCATGCTGCGGAAGTCACCGTCGAAGCGCGCGGTATCGATCACCACATCGATGTCGCCGGCTTCGTGTTCGGCCGACATGTGGTTGATCTCGCGGATCAAGCCGGTGAGGTTGCCGCGCACCTGATCGATGGTCTCGTTGATGAAGCGCTTCTTGCCCGGCAGCTGCGGCAGTTGTGCGGTGAAGTTGCCGCGGCCGAACTCGGCCACGCAGGCGATGGCCTGCTTCTTGACCGCGATATGTCCTGCCACCATCGCATTGATGCCTTCGGCCATGCGACGGAAATCGCCGGTGAAGCGCTGCGTGTCGATCACGACGTCGATATCGCCGGCATCGTGTTCGACTGCCATGCGGTTGACTTCGGCGACCAGGCCGGTGAGGTTGCCGCGGATCTGGTCCACGACCTCGTTGATGAAGGCCTTCTTGCCGGGCAGGCGTTCCAGCTCGGCGGAAAAATTGCCGCGGGCGAATTCGGCCACGCAGGCCATGGCCTGCTTCTTTACCGCGATATGGCTGGCGACCATGCGGTTGATGCCGTCGCCCATGGCGCGGAAGTCACCATCAAACCGTGCCACATCGATGCGCGCATCGATCTCGCCGGCGTCGTGTTCGTGCGAGACACGGTTGATTTCGTCGTTGACGTGGCGGATGCCGCTCTGCACCTTGCGCAGGCCGCGCAGCACTTCACAGGCCTGCTCGTCGCGCACCTGCGGCAGGGCGACATCGAAGTTGCCGCGGGCGAAGGCGTCCAGCGTGGTGGTGGCGATCTCCAGCGAGCCGGTAGCGGTGCGGATCGACCAGGCCAGCAGCACACCGCTGGCGAGTGCGGCCAGCACGCTCGCCGCCAGCAGTGCAGCATGCGACAGCGTGAGTGCGAAGCCGGCAACCACCACCACAACCGGCAGGGCAATGGCGAAAGCGGCGGTGAACCACAGTTGGGTGGCGATCGGGAGACGGTGCGACATGGTGGCAGCTTCCTGGAGTCAGGGAACGACGTAGAACGGCGGCGTGGGAAGACGAGCGACGGTTTGAACGGTCAGGCGGCCAGCGCGTCCTGGCCCGGATGCAATTGCTGGATCAGACTGGGCACATCGAGAATCAGCGCGACCTCGCCGCTGCCGAGAATGCTCGAACCACTGATGCCCTTGACCTGCGCAAACACCTTGGACAATGGCTTGATCACGGTCTGCCATTCGCCCAACAAGGTGTCCACGACCAACCCGAACCGCTGCGCGCCCTGGCGAATGACCACGATGCTTTCGCGGGCCGGCCGCTTGCCGCCCAGCGCGAACAATTCGCGCAGGCGTACGTACGGCAGCACGCTGCCGCGCAGGTCGATGTAGTCGCTGGTGTAGTCGGGCGTGAATTCCACGCACTCTTCCACCACATCCAGCGGCACCACGAACACCGACTTGCCAATGCCCACCTGGAAGCCGTTGATGATCGCCAGCGTCAGCGGCAGCCGCACCGAAATGGTGGTGCCCACGCCGGCGGTGCTGTCGATGTCCACGCAGCCGCGCAGCGCGGTGATGTTGCGCTTGACCACATCCATGCCCACACCGCGGCCGGACAGGTTGGTGACTTTCTCGGCAGTGGAAAACCCGGGCTCGAAGATCATCGCGAACACTTCGCGATCACTGAGCTGGCGGCCGGGTTCGACCAGGCCGCGCTCCAGCGCCTTGGCCAGGATCTTGTCGCGATTCAGGCCGCCACCGTCATCGGTGATCTGGATGACGATGCTGCCGGAGTCGTGGAAGGCATTCAGGCCGACGGTGCCACGCGCCGGCTTGCCGTTGGCCACGCGCACGTCTGCCGGCTCGATGCCGTGGTCCATCGCATTGCGTACCAGGTGGGTGAGCGGGTCGCCGATCTTTTCCACCACCGACTTGTCCAGTTCAGTGTCTTCGCCGGCGACGACCAGCGCGATGTCCTTGCCCAGCTCGCGCGCCACATCGTGCACCACGCGCTGGAAGCGGCTGAAAGTGCCGCCGATCTTGACCATGCGCAGTTGCAGTGCACTTTCGCGTACCTCTTCAACCAGGCCCGCCAGGATCGAGGTGGATTCGAGCAGCTGCGCATCACCGGTGCGCTGTGCATTGGTGCCGGTGCTGGCCACCGCGATGATCAACTCGCCCACCAGGTCGATCATGCGATCGAGCTTGTCGGCGTCCACGCGGATGGAGCGCGCTTCATTGGAACGCGGCGCAGTCTCGGCAGTCGTTGCAGCGGCGCGCGGTGGCGGTACCGCGGCAATGGCCGGTGCCGGTGCGTGCACCGGTTCCGCAGTGACGATGGCGGTCGCGGCGCTGAGCGTGGTGTCCAGTGGCGCCGGCACCGCGACGATCTCCAGGTCGCAGTCTTCGCGCACGAATTCGAACACGTCTTCAATCGCCGCGCGGTCTGCATCGCTGCGCAGCAGGATCTGGAATCCAAGGTAGTTGGCTTCCGGGTCGAGCTCCTCGAACACCGGCAATTTGCTGTAGTCGGTGCTGATCGACTCGACGGAACCGAGCCCGCGCAGGTTGCGGATCAGCTTCAACGGCGAGTTGCCAAAACGCAGCGCATCGGCAAACAGGGTCAGGTTGACGCGCCAGTAACCGCTTTGTTTTTCCGGCGTGCTGCGCTGCGCGTCGCTGACAGTTGCGCCGCAAACGCTGCCTTGCAGGTAGGTTTGCAATTGCGCCAGCAGGGGCTCGGCTTCGGCGGCCAATGCAGCGGGATCGGCATGGCTGGGGTCGGCGGCGGTCTCCACCAATGCATGGATGTGGTCGCAGCACACCAGCAGCAAGGCGATCAGTTCCGACTGCAGCGCCACCGATTCTTCGCGCACCAGATCCAGCACGCTTTCCACCAAATGGGTGAAGCCCACCAGCTGCGGCAGATCGAACAGACCGCCGGAGCCCTTGATGGTGTGCGCCGCACGGAAGATCGCGTTCACCGCATCCGGCGAGGACTCGCCACGCTCGGCCTGTAACAGGTGACGTTCCATGTCTTCGAGCAGATCCCGGCTCTCGGCCAGGAAGGTCTGCATCAGCTGGTTCATGTCCATGCGCGTCACCTGTCCGTGTTAATGAATTCGTTCGCCCAGACCGGTGGCGGCGTGCGGGTACAGCGCTTCCAGCAGGCCCAGCAGTTCGATCACATCGACCACGGCGCGGCTTGAGTCGGTCAACACAAACGGGCGTCCGTCAGCCTGCACCGCCTGCTTGGTGGCGAGCAGCAGCTGCAGGCCAGTGGTGTCGATCTCGCTGACCGCAGCCAGGTCCAGACGCACGCCACCCGGATGCGCCAGCGCCGGCTGCAGCAATGGCTTGAGCTCGGCAGCGCGACGGATGGTCATCTCGCCTTCGAGGGCAAGCGTGAGCGGGGCGGGTAGATCCAACGAAAAGATGTCCATTGCGGCCTCGTGAAGCGATGACACGTGCGTGGCATGACGCGGAGAAGTTCTCACCTCGACATCGGCTTCACGCGCTACCAAGTAAGCCCAAGTCGTGTCGGTCTATGCAGGTATCGGCGCGTGACAGAAATATTTAGGCCGAATTCAGCCAAGCGGCCGATTTGCGATGCGCATCACTGCGTGGGCGTTAACCGCTCAGGTTTGCGATGACGTGATTCGTGCTGCTTGTCGGCTGAGTCTGCTTTTAAGCGAGCGCTGCGACGGCATGGTGTTTTGGTTGCCATCAAAGGCGCATGCAGTTTCAAGGCATGCGTGATTGCTGTGCATGCGAAAAGCCTGCCTGTTGAGCACGCTAGTGATGGCTGACATGGATGTCTGACACAAGGTTCCGCGGCGAGCAGCACTCATTGCCCATGTCTGCGTCTGTATAGAGTGCGGCCAACGCGCAGCGCGGTTTTGCGAAACGCAGCTTGCTCGGTTGCGCTGCTCTGCTGCAGGCGATTGCCGCTGCACGCTTTCATGATCGCGCAGTACAGATGCACCGCGATCAGGCGCTGGGTTCAATCGTGGTTTGTGCCTGCGATGCTGGCGGGCAGTGCCTTGCACTGGGCATTCAATGCGCCAAAACAGGCCAAGGTAGATCGCTGATTACCGTCGGCGCGTTGCACAGTGCGTGCGCGGCCTTCAACACCACAGCTGCAGCGTGCCCGTGCAGTGCGCCCCAGCAGGGCGCATTGCACGGTGCAACCCCTCAGCGCGGTGCCAGGGCCGTCAACAGCCCACGTGCCGCCTTGAAGCGGTCGGCAGCCTCGGGCAACGGCAGCTTGATGCGCAGTTTGTCCGGGCCGTCCATGGTGTAGATCTTCGGCTGCTTCTGGATCATCTGGATCACGGTCATCGGGTCGATCGACGGCTTTGCCTCGAACACCAGCCGGCCGCCATTCTCGCCAAGATCCAGCTTGCGCACGCCCAAGGCATTGGCCTGCAACTTGAGCTCGGCGATCGCGAACAGGTGCTTGACCGGGTCCGGCAGCAGGCCGAAGCGGTCGATCATTTCCACCTGCAACTCGCGCAAGGCATCGCTGTCGCGGGCACTGGAAATGCGCTTGTACAGCGTCAGGCGCGTGTGTACATCCGGCAGGTAGTCCTCGGGAATCAGCGAGGCCACGTGCAGTTCCACCTCGGCGCCGCGCACTTCTTCGCCGGCATCCAGGTCGGGCAGCTTGCCCTGGCGGATGCTGCGCACCGCGCGTTCCAGCAGTTCGGTGTACAGGCTGAAACCCACCTCGGCCATCTGCCCGCTCTGGTCCTCGCCCAGCAGCTCGCCGGCACCACGAATCTCCAGATCGTGCGTGGCCAGGGTGAAGCCGGCGCCCAGTTCGTCCATGGAGGCAATCGCTTCCAGGCGCTTTTCTGCATCGGAGGTCATCGAGCGGCGGTCCGGCACCACCAGATATGCGTAGGCGCGGTGATGCGAGCGACCGACGCGGCCACGCAACTGATGCAACTGTGCCAAGCCAAAGCGATCGGCACGATTGATGATGATGGTGTTGGCGTTGGGAATGTCGATGCCCGATTCGATGATCGTGGTCGACAGCAGCACGTTGAAGCGCTGCTTCTGGAAATCCAGCATCACCCGTTCCAGCTCGCGCTCGGGCATCTGCCCATGCGCGATGCCGATGCGCGCTTCCGGCACCAGCTCGGAGAGGTCGCGCTGCATGCGCACGATGCTTTCCACATCGTTGTGCAGGAAATACAGCTGGCCACCGCGACTGAGTTCGCGCTGGAACGCCTCGCGCAGCAGGGTGTTGTCCCAGGCGGTGATGAAGGTCTGCACCGCGAGCCGGTTCGGCGGCGGCGTAGCGATGATGGACAGATCGCGCAGCCCGGCCATGGCCATGTTGAGCGTGCGCGGGATCGGCGTGGCGGTGAGCGTGAGTAGATGCACGTTGGCGCGCATCGCCTTGAGCGCTTCTTTCTGACGCACGCCGAAGCGCTGTTCTTCGTCGACCACGACCAGGCCGAGATCCTTGAACTTCACGTCCGGCTGCAGCAGTCGGTGCGTGCCGATGATCACGTCGATATCGCCGCTGGCCACTTTTTCCAGCTCGGCCTTGATCTCCTTGGTGCTCTTGAAGCGCGACAGCACTTCCACCTTCATCGGGTAGTCGGCGAAGCGGTCGCGGAAGTTGCGGTAATGCTGTTCGGCCAGCAGCGTGGTCGGCACCAGCACGGCGACCTGCTTGCCGGCACTGGCCGCGGCGAACGCGGCGCGCACCGCGACCTCGGTCTTGCCGAAGCCGACATCGCCGCAGACCACGCGGTCCATCGGCTGGCTGCTGCCCAGATCGCGCAAGGTGGCATCGATCGCGGCCAACTGGTCGGTGGTTTCCTCGAACGGAAAGCCCGCCGCGAATGGTTCGTACATCGCGCGGTCCACCTGCAGGGCCAGGCCTGCGCGCGCGCGGCGGCGCGCCTGGATTTCCAGCAATTCGGCGGCGACATCGCGCACTTTTTCGGCGGCCTTGCGCTTGGCCTTGGTCCACTGCTCGCCACCCAGCGAATGCAGCGGCGCTGTGTCGGCCGAGGCACCGGAATAGCGGCTGATCAAGTGCAGCTGCGCCACCGGCACATACAGCCGGTCGCCCTTGGCGTATTCGATTTCCAGAAACTCGCCAGGCATGCCGCCGGCGTCGAGCACGATGAGGCCGCGGTAGCGGCCCACGCCGTGGTCTTCATGCACGATCGGCGCGCCTTCGGAGAGCTCGCCCAGGTCGCGGATGATCGCTTCCGGCTCGCGGCCCACGCGGCGCGTGCGGCGCGGTTGGTTGGCCCGCTCCGGGAACAACTGGCGCTCGGTCAGCACCGCAATCTGCGGCGTGTCCAATGCAAAGCCGTCTTCCAGCGGCGCCACGGTGATGCCGAAGCGCAGTTTGGTCGCGGCCAGGAACGCGGGCAGGTCGGCCACGACGTCCGGCTTCAACTGCGCGGCGGCCAGTACTTCCATCAAGGCTTCACGGCGGCCGGCCGAATCGGCGGCTACCAGCACCCGGCCCGGGTAGTGGCCCAGGAACGAGGCCAGGGCCTGCCCGGCGGGCGCATCCTTGGCGGCGACCGGTAGCGGCGGCAACGGCTGGTCGCCCAGCGGCGCGGCCTCGTCGATACGCGGATGGTCGGCCGGCCACACTTCGATGCGCGCCAGCTTGTTGAGCCGCTCGCGCAAGGCATCCGGTGACTGGTACAGCTCATCGGGCGGCAGCAGCGGGCGTTCCACATCGTGGCGGCGCTGCTCGTAGCGGTTTTGCGCCTGCAGCCAGAAGGCATCGGCGGCATTGGAGACGCCGGTGGCGATCAGCGGCAGCACGCGCGTGTCCAGATAATCGAACAGCGTGGCGGTCTTGCTGAAGAACATCGGCAGGTAATACTCGACGCCCGACGGTGCGATGCCGGACTTCAGATCCTGATACAGCGCGCTGCGCCGCGTATCCACGTCGAAGCGTTCGCGCAGGCAGGCGAGCACACGCTCCACGCTGGCATCGTCCATCGGCACTTCGCGGCCGGGCAGCATCTTGACCGCGTCCACCTTGTCCAGCGAGCGCTGCGATTCCGGGTCGAAGGCGCGGATGGAATCGATATCCTCGTCCAGCAGCTCGATGCGCAACGGGGTGTCGGCGCCCATCGGAAATACATCCAGCAGGCCGCCGCGCACCGCGAAATCGCCCGGGTCCATCACCTGCGGCACGTTGCGGTAGCCGGCGCTTTCCAGGCAGCGTTTTTCCGCGTCCAGATCCAGGCGCTGGCCAACCGTGAGATCGAAGCTGCCACCGACGATGTAGCTCAGCGGCGCGAGCTGCTGCAGCAAGGTCTGCACCGGCACGGTCACCACGCCACGGGTCAAACCGGGCAAGCGATGCAGGGCCGCCAGGCGCTGGCTGATGATCTCCGGGTGCGGGCTGAACTGGTCGTAGGGCAGGGTTTCCCAATCGGGAAACGGCACCACCGGCAGCGCGGACGCGTCACCCAGCAGGGCGTGCAGATCGGCTTCGATCTGATGCGCGCTCTGGTTGTCGCGGGCAATCACCAGCACCGGGCCGGCATGCGCTTCGGCAGCGCGTGCAATCGACCAGGCCAGGGCCGTCGGAGACGACGGAGCGCGCCAGTAGGCGCGGAGCTGGCCGGACTTGGGCAGCGGCGGAGAAGGGAAGGTAGGCGACGGCATCAGCCGGCGATTTTATCAGAGCGCCGCCGGGGGCCGGTCCATCTGGCGTGAAAGCTGCCGGCCTGGCCTGCTTAGCCTGCCGGGCTTCGGCGTCGTGCGATGGGTATGGCTGGCAAGGGCCTTGCAGCGACGTTTCAGATTTAGGCGGGCTGCGACTGGGCTATCCGCATTCTCTAGTGCGCTTCAAGGTATGCGGGATTGCTCGTCTTGGCAGTCAACAGCCTAGTTGGTCGAGGGCGCGGTGCCCTCACCGCTTGCGGGACACGCCGTGAATCCGTCCATGGAAGCTCAGTGGCGGCATCCATGCCGCCACATGGTCCCGCAAGCGGCGAGGACACCGCGCCTGACGGTGTACAGGCAGCTTTTTGGGGATGCCAGGCGAAGAGCAGCTATCAAAACGACTGCGCATCCGCCAGGCGGGCGCGGCCGGTGCTCGGAATCGGCATCTACCCACGTACATTCCGGTTCCTCCACGCCGGCCGCACCCACCTGACGGCCGCTCGCTACGTTTTGTTAGCCCCGCTAAGTCACCTGTTATCGGGGCTTGTGGCGGCGCCTTTGCGAAACCTTGGGCGGCGCTCAGGCCGGCGGGGGGAACTCACGTGCTGTCCCGCAATACAGGGCATGCCATGCGAACACCCAGCACGCACAGCAACCGCTTCAAAACGAATCCCAACTCCCGAATCCCCAATCCCCGCCCCTCAAGCATCCAACTCCAGCACCATGCGCACCAGTTCCGGGGAATCCGGGTGGGGCTGCGGTTTGAAGCCCAGCGATTCGGCCAGCTGCAGCATCGGCAGGTTGCTTTGCAGCACGTCGCCGTACAGGCAATCGAGGTATTTGCGGCGCGCCCACTTCACCAGTTTGCGCATCAGTTGGCGGCCCAGGCCCTGGCCGGCCACAAAGCTGCTGACCAGGATGGTGTATTCGGCCTGGCGGGTGCCTGGCACCAGCGCGGCACGTGCGACGGCGCCCACCAGCGCTTCGCCGGGCGGCAACTGCTCGGCCGCCACCAACACGATCTCGCTCTTGGGGTTGGGGTGGGTGAGGCGTTGCACCATTTCGGGGGTGATTTCGGCCGAGGAGCGCACGAAACGGGCGCGGATCTCTTCCGGGCCCAACAGGCTGAAGGCTCCCTGCAGCGGCGGGCCGTCCTCGGGACGGATCGGGCGAAGCAGAAGCGTGCGGCCATTGGGCAGACTGAAATTTTCATGCCAGGGAGGCATGCGATTGCGGATGGCCATGACCGGGTGTTCCTTGAAGATCGGAAGATTCTGGCACCAGCCCAGCGCACAACCGTGAATGATTCCGGTGCGCCGCTGGGGGCCGTATGCGGGGGTGGCAGTGCTTCCCACGGCACTCTACCGAGCGATGCCGTGAGCCAGTCGTGACGCCGGGCGCCAACGCGGCCTAGCCCTCCTGGCGCAGCCACTCCAGCCGGGTCGAGGCACCGGCTTCGCCAAGGTGCGCCTTGAGCGCGGGCAGCGCCGGGGCCAGCACCTGGTCGAACTGCCAGGGTGCATTGACGATCAACAGGCCGCTGCCGGTCAGGCGCAGCGGTGAATCGTCCGGATGCACCTGCAGTTCGGCCATCAGCACCGACTTGGCCGGCAGCGCAGCGGCCTTGCGCATGAAGGGCTGCAGGCTGCGGCGCAGCTTGATCGGGTACCACACCATGCAGATCGCCTGCGGCCAACGCGCCAGCGCTTCGCGCACGCTGGCGATCACCTGCGGGTATTCGGCACCCTGTGATTCATAGGGCGGGTCGATCAGGACCAGGCCGCGGCCGATCTTGACCTCGCCGGCCCGCGGCGGCAGGAAGGCGCGGATCGCCGCATAGCCATCGCCCGCATGCACACGCACGCGGCTGTCGTTGGCGAACAGGGTCTTCAGCGCCTGGGCTTCGTCGGGCTGCAGTTCGCAGAACGCCATGCGGTCCTGCGCGCGCAGCGCCTGCGCCGCCAGCAACGGCGAGCCGGGGTAGTGATTGATCTGGATGCCGGCAGTGGGCCGGGCCGCTTTCTGGCCGGGCACGGCGGGGCGTGCGACGGCGGCGTTGTCGGCCTGCACCGCGCGCAGGTAGCGCTCCACCACCTCCGGCAGCGTGGCTTCGGCCATCAACCGCATGACGCCGGCATCGGCTTCGTTGGTCTTGCGGCTCTCTTCGCCACCGAGCTGGTAGCGGCCACGGCCTGCGTGGGTGTCCAGCACGAAGAACGGGGTGTCCTTGCGCTTGAGGGTGTCGATCAGCGCCAGCAAGGCGATGTGCTTGAGCACGTCGGCGTGGTTGCCGGCATGGAAGGCGTGGCGATAGTTCATCGCGGCAGTGTAGAGGGTGCGCGGTGGTTTGCGCTGTGCCAGGTGCGGTGGCGGTTTACGCCGGGTGGGGCGCAGCAAGGCGGCCGGGCACCGGGCTGCGCGCGTCTGCGACGCGCCGGCGCCGCAAGGTGCAGCCAGCGTGGTGTGGTCGATGATGGCCCGCGGCGGCCGTGCACGGTTGCCCGCGTGCTATTGGCCGCGCCGGCATGCGGCTATGCTGCGCGCCATGTCCGAGACCCCCGCCCGTGTCCTTGTCGTCGAGGACGAAACCGCCATTGCCGACACCGTGCTGTACGCCCTGCGCAGCGAGGGCTACGTGCCCGAGCACTGCCTGCTGGGGCGCGAGGCGCTGGAGCGGCTGCGCAACGATCCCGCCGACCTGGTGGTGCTGGACGTGGGCCTGCCGGATATCAATGGCTTCGAGGTCTGCCGCACGCTGCGCGGTTTCAGCGAGGTACCGGTGATCTTCCTGACCGCACGCAACGACGAGATCGACCGCGTGCTGGGCCTGGAACTCGGTGCCGACGACTACATGGCCAAGCCGTTTTCGCCACGCGAGCTGGTGGCGCGGGTGCGCGCACGGCTGCGCCGGCGCAGCGTGGCCGTGGCCCAGGCCGAACCGGGCTGGCAGCCGCACGGCGCGTTCGCGATCGATCGCGACGGCAGCCGCATCCGCTACGGCGAGACGCTGTTGCCGCTGACGCGCTACGAATATGCGCTGCTGGCCGCGCTGCTGCAGCGGCCCGGCGCCATCCTCAGCCGCAGCCAGCTGATGGACCGCGGCTGGGATGCCAGTGCCGACAGCGCCGACCGCACCGTGGATACCCATATCAAGACGCTGCGCGCCAAGCTGCGCCAGGCCGGCGTGCCGGCCGACCCGATCCGCACCCACCGTGGCCTTGGCTACGCGCTGGAGGTCTGAGGATGGATGCCGTGTTTCAGCCGCCGGCGGTTGGGGTGGTCGAGCGTGCCGGTTTGCATGGTCGGCGTGGGCTGACTGAAGTGGACGGCCTGGCGGGTGGGCGCGATGTGTTCGCGCTGGCTTGCGTCGGCCATCATCAGGCGCGTGCGGAGGAGATCGACGTTGCGTGCCCCCGCAGTGCCGCAATTGCGCGATCCCTATGCACGCCCACCTTGCGTTCGTCGCTCCTGGCACAGACGCAAACGGCGCTGGCCGCATCCATGCCAAATGCGCCGGCTGCTGACGGCTACTTGACCACGCGGTGGTCGACCAACGACCACACACCTGCGTGCGCGGCCAACGGGATTCGGTGCTGACATGCGGCTCGGCCTCAAGCTGTTTCTCGGGTTTTTTCTGATCGTCGGGCTGGCCGCCTTCTTCGTGATGCGGGTGTTCGTCAACGAGGTCAAGCCGGGCGTGCGCCAGGCGATGGAATCCACGTTGGTGGACGCGGCCAACGTGCTGGCCGAGATGGCCAGCCCCGAGCTTGCGGCCGGGCAGATCGCCACCGGCCGCTTTGCGCGCCACCTGGCACAGGCCCAGCAGCGCGACCCCAAGGCCTGGGTGTGGCGCTTCCGCAAGAACAACGTGGATTACCGCGTCACCGTGACCGATGCGCGTGGTGTGGTGGTGTTCGATTCGCTGGGCCGCGACGTCGGCCGCGACAACTCGCGCTGGAACGATGTCTACCGCACCTTGCGCGGCGAATACGGCGCGCGCTCCAGTCCGGAGCTGGATGGCACCCCCGGCGCCACGGTGATGCATGTGGCCGCACCGATCTATGCGCCTGACGCACCGGGCACACTGATCGGCGTGCTCACGCTGGCGCAGCCCAATCGCAGCATCGACCCCTTCATCGAAGCCAGCCAGCGCAACATCCTGCAACGTGGCGCCTGGTTGATCGGCATTTCCGCATTGATCGGCATCGGCATGACCTGGTGGCTGATGCGCGGCATCGGCCGGTTGAATCGCTATGCGCAGGCGGTGAGCGCGGGCATCCCGGTGCCGCCGCCCAAGCCGCGCGGCGATGAAATCGGCGACCTGGGCCAGGCGCTGGAAACCATGCGCCGCAAGCTGGAGGGCAAGGCCTACGTCGAGCACTACGTGCAATCGCTGACGCACGAGATGAAAAGCCCGCTGGCGGCCATTCGTGGCGCCTCGGAGCTGTTGACCGAGCCATTGCCGGAGTGCGACCGCCAGCATTTTGTGGCCAGCATCCGCGCCCAGGAGCAGCGCCTGACCGAAACCATCGACAAGCTGCTCGCCCTGGCCGAGGTTGAACAACACGGCTGGCTGCAGACCCGTGTGCGTGTGGCCGTGCCTGGCGTGTTGCAGGCTGCGGTGGACGCGGTATTGCTGCGCGCCGCTGGCGCCGGCGTGCTGGTGGAGCTCGATGCGGCAAGCATGGCCGCCAGCGACCAGGCCGTGCTCGGCGATGCCTTCCTGCTGCGGCAGGCCGTGATCAACCTGCTGGAAAACGCCATCGCCTTCTCGCCGGACGGCGGCACCGTGCAGCTGCGCACGCAGCTGGAGGACGGGCAGGTGCAGCTGTTGGTCGAAGACCGCGGCAGTGGCGTGCCCGATTACGCGATCGAACGCGTGTTCGAGCGGTTCTATTCGCTGGCGCGCCCGCAGACCGGGCAACGCAGTTCCGGCCTGGGCTTGCCGTTCGTGCGTGAGGTGGCCCGCCTGCACGGCGGCGACGTGCGCCTGCGCAATCGCGACGGCGGCGGTGCGATCGCCACCTTGCGATTGCCCATCGCGTAAATCCCGCTGCAGGCCAGGTGCGACCTGCTGGCAACTTGCGGCGGCTGGCTGCCGCGTGGATGCGGCAGGTGCCGGAGCACATGCCGCATCCGTGTCAGCGACGCCTTATCGCGCGCAATCGTCGTGGTCAGTGCACTACGTCAGCGCCGATCACGTCCTTTGCCACGACCGACCAGGACAGCTTGCCAAAGCCCTTGTTGCCCCACTCGGTTCCCTAGCTGTTTTCAACGATCAAGCCTTCGCTGTCGTACCCCAGTGCGATCACCGCGTGGCCGCCCAGAATCGGCGTCTTGATGTCGTAGTCGACCTGATTCGATGGGGTGAGGTCTTCGAAGCCTTGCCGGACATAGAAGCCGATGGCCACCGGCGTGGACGCGGCCAGCGCAAGCTTGATCTGTTCGACCAATGCCCGCCCGCCATTCCCGTCGCCGGCATACAGCACGGTGTACTTGCGGTACGGCGTGGGGTGCTTGGCGGCGTTGGCGCGGTCGGCAGCGGTGGGCGGGTTCTTCCAGTTGTAATCGCCCCATGAATAATGCTGCGCGGTGTCGATGCCCTGGGCCAAAGCCACGTCCAGTGGGGCTTCCAGGGTGGAGCCGCCATCGACGCCACCGTTGACCTGGCTATAGAGATACATCGGCGCAAAGCGGGTCTGCGCCTGTTTGGCGGCATTGGCATACCAGCCGGTGAGGGTGTGGGCGGTTGCCCACGAGGCACAGGACCCCACCTGACCCTGGTCGCCTGGCGTGATCGCCCAGGCGGTCAGGTCCACTGTGGCGGGGAGCGGTTTGGCGGCACTTGCGGTGCCGAACAGCGGGGTCACCGGCTGCATCAACGCCGACGGTTTCAAACCCATTCCATGCATTGCCGCCTGTGCGGCAGCGGAGGACAGGCTCAGGGCAGCGAGCAGGCAGAGCGTCAGCGAACGTTGCGTGTTCATGAAGGCAGACTCCAGGCAAGAGGGATGCAGTCGGGCGCACGGTTGACCCACGGTCGGCCAAGCGGGCAGGCGTGTAGAACGGCGCCACGACGGCGCGCGGAAGATGGAAGAAAGACGGCGAAGAACGACGGAGCGGAAAGCCGTGTTCAAAACATGACCGAAAACGAAACGATGGTCCTGTCGTACGCAACTGCCTGCGCATCGTTGCGCTTGGCGCCGAAGTGCGTGGCAGTGATGCGAAGTGCCGTCGATGAAACAGAAGCTCTTGCTGGGCCTGCGTTGCACTTTTCCAGAGTGAACCCTGTATTTCCACAGCACGTCACAGTGGCACTCGTTGGCCGTGCGGGCCACCCACTTCACCTTCGCTTCAAATTCGCCTCAAACCCTGGACACCGAGGGCGCTCACCCTGACCACCTCCCAGACTGAGGATGGTCGATGAAATCCCTGAAACTGCTGTTGCGCTTCGCCACCGTTGGTGGGTTGATCCTGCTGTTGCTGATCCCGTTGTTGTTGATCCGCGGCGCGGTGCAGGACCGCGCGCGCTACCGCGACGAGGCGGTGGAGCGGGTGTCCAAAAGCAAGGCCGGCGAGCAGCAATTCATCGCGCCGGTGCGTGTGCTGCCCTACACCGAGCAGGTGCAGGTGAACGAGCCGGACGAGCAGGGCAACCAGCGCAAGGTGTGGCGCGCGCAGGAGGGGGCGCTGCTGCAGACGCCGCGCACGCTCAAGATCAGCGGCGAGATGGTGCCTTCGGTGCGCGAGGTGGGGATCTACCGCGTGCAGGTGTATTCGTGGAAGGCAACGCTGCACGCCGAATACGACCCGTTCGAGTACGCCGCCGCGCCTACCCGCGTGTATGGCCAACCGTATCTGACGGTGGGCATTTCCGATGTGCGTGGGCTGGTGGGTACGCCCAGCCTGCGCGTGGATGGCCGGGCGCTGACGCTGGAAGGCGGTGCAGGCACGCTGGCCGGGCGGACCTCGGGCATCCATGCCGCGCTCAAGCCGGTGAGCGATGCAACTGCCGGGACGCTGCAGGACGGCAATGTGGTGGACATGCAGTTCGTGCTGGATGGCACGCGCCGGCTGGCGATCGCGCCGATCGGCGACACCAACGACATCGCGCTGCGCTCGGGCTGGCAGCACCCGTCCTTCGGCGGGCAGTTCCTGCCGAATGCGCCGAGCATCGGGCCGAAGGGCTTCGATGCCACCTGGTCGTTGTCGGCGCTGGCCACCGGCGCACAGACGCAGCTGCAGTCGGATGCGAGCGCGCTGGACATGCTGGAAGTGCGGCTGGTCGACCCGGTGGACGTGTATACCCAGGCCGATCGCGCCAGCAAGTACGGCATCCTGTTCGTGGTGCTGACCTTCGTGGCGTTTGTGTTGTTCGAGCTGATCAAGCGGTTGCCGATCCACCCGGTGCAATACCTGCTGGTGGGCCTGGCGCTGGCGATTTTCTTCCTGCTGCTGCTCAGCCTGTCCGAGCGCATCGCCTTCTGGCAGGCGTACCTGGTCTCGGCGGTGGCGTGTATCGGGCTGCAGTGCGTGTACCTGTCTGGTGTGTTGCGCAGCTGGGCGCGGGCCGGCGGGTTTTCGGTGATGCTCACCGCGCTGTACGGGGTGCTTTACAGCCTTCTGATCTCCGAAGACAACGCGTTGCTGATGGGATCGTTGCTGCTGTTCGGCATCCTGGCCTGCATCATGTGGGTAACCCGCAAGCTCGATTGGTACGAGCTTGGCAACAGCCTGCGCTGAGGTCGGCATGCTGATGCGCTCTCAGCTACACCGGCGGGCGCAGCGGTTGCTGCCCGCCGGGATCGAAACGGTGGCGCTGCTATCCGCAGCGCCACCCCACCAGTGGGAATGCTCACCGCTGTCCGCCTTGCCGCTGCCTGCAGCGGGGCGGCGCGGATGGATCGGCATGGCGCTGCACGCCCGCACCGCCGAGGATGTGCGCCGCGATGGCGCCAACGCACTACAGCAGCTGCAGTGCGCTGCGCCACGGCCGCCACTGCGCCAGTACCTGCCATGGCAGCGGCTGAGCAACGGCAGCTACTGGGCCCGCAGTAGCGATGCATTACTCGGCGCGCTGTTGGCGGTGGAAGATGCGGCCGTTTGGTTGCTGTGGCAGCAGCCCGCCGCTGCGGCCTGCACACAGAGCTGGCTGCGATGAGCGGCGCGGTTTGCAGGCGAGTTGTCTGTTACGCGCGGCTGCAGCAGGCAGCGCACTGTGTCGCCCGCTTACAGTGCAGCGGCACATGCGTCACAGGACGCCTGCGGTGATCTGGGCGGCCGTAGTGATCTTTGTGGTTGCGGTGCTGACGCTGGCGTTGGTGGCCAGCGCCAGCTGGCGGGTGTTCGGTGGGTGCGTCGCCTGTGTCTGCCTGCTCTTGCCGGTGTTGTTGTTCGGCACCTTGATGCTGCAGCCCGGCGCCGGGCAGGATGCGTTCGCGTTGGCAGTGGCGGTGGAAGCTGCGATTTGCCTGCAGTTGGCAGCGGACGCCGCGTGCCTCCTGGCAGCGCCCCTGGGACTGTTGGGCCGGCGCATGCTGGCGTGGCAGGCCGCGCGTGGAGCCGGCACGGCCGGCTGAGCGCACGCGCTGCAGCCATGGCTAGAATGCACCCATGCCTACTCCTACCATCACGGCACTGCGCGGCAACGCCATCACGCCGTTTCTGGACGACCTGGCGCGGCTGCGCAGTGTGGTCTTCGGCGCCTGGCCGTATCTCTACGACGGCGACCCCGCCTACGAGCGCGACTACCTGGCCGCCTATGCGGCCTCGCCAGACAGCGTGTTCGTGCTGGCGCGCGATGGCGATGCGGTGATCGGCGCCTCCACCGGCCTACCTTTGCTGGACGATAGCGCGGCCTTCCATGCGCCGTTCCGCGCGGCAGGCATCGACGCGGCCAGCGTGTTCTATTTCGGCGAATCGGTGCTGCTGCCGGACTATCGTGGGCAGGGCATCGGGCACGCCTTTTTCGACCAGCGTGAAGCGCACGCGCGTGCGCTTGGGCGGTTTGCCCTGACCGCGTTCTGCTCGGTCCAGCGCGACCCGCACGACACGCGCCGCCCGGCCGATTACCGGCCCAACGATGCGTTCTGGCGCAAGCGCGGCTATGCGCCGCAGCCCGGCATGCAGGTGCGGCTGGAGTGGGCGGAGTTGCAACACGGGGAGATCGACCACAGTTTGGAGGTGTGGACGCGCGCGCTGCAGGCGTAAGGCTGCTGCGCCACCTCCGCATCACCCACCCCACGTACGCATCGCAGGACGCTCACCCGATGAAGATTGCCGTTGCCAAATACCCGATCGGCAAGCCGGCCGATTTCGCTGCCTTCGCTGCAGGCCAGACAGCGTTGGTGGGCGAGGCCGCGGCAGCCGGTGCACGCGTGCTGGTGCTGCCGGAATATCTGTCGCTGGAGCTGGGCGCCACGTTCGGTACGCAGATTTCGGCCGGTTTGCCGGAGTCGCTGGCAGCGATCCAGGCGCTGCGCCCGCAGTGGATGGCGTTGTTCGCCGGGCTGGCCCGACAGCATGCGGTGCATTTGATCGCCGGCAGTTTCCTGTTGGAGGTTGGCAGCGGCCGTTACCGCAACCGCAGCGATTGGTTCACCCCCGACGGCACGCATGGCTGGCAGGACAAGTTGCAGCTCACCGGGTTCGAAAAGGCCACCGGCGTGATCGACCCAGGCGATGCGCTGAAGGTGTTCGAGCTGGATGGCGTGCGTGCGGCGATCGCCATCTGCTACGACAGCGAATTCCCGTTGCCGGTGCGCGCGCAGTACGAGGCCGGTGCGCGTTTGCTGATCGTGCCCAGCTGCACCGACACTGCCGCCGGTGCGATGCGCGTGCGCGTGGGTTGCCTGGCGCGTGCGCTGGAAAACCGCGTGTTCGTTGCGCAGTCGGTCACCGCCGGTGAGGCGCCGTGGAGCCCGGCGCTGGACGTCAATACCGGCGAGGCTGCGGTGTTCGCGCCGATGGATGTGGGCTTTCCGGCCGATGGCGTGCTGGCGCAGACCCAGGGCGCGCAGGTGTGGGCGTATGCGGAGCTGGATTTTGACGCGTTCGCGGGCAGCCGTGCGCAGGCCCAGGTGGCCAATGACCGCGATTGGCCCGGTCAATTGGCTGCTCACGTGACGCGTGCGAAGCTGGTTGGGTTCGATTGATCCAAGACGACCGATAGCCCCCGGGCGCTGCCGGCCGGTGGATGCGTAGCGCTTCCCATGCGCGCCGCGCCACCGGCCACGCGCCCGTGGGAGTCAGCCGCCTGGCAACTCCCGCCCGCCACCGACCAGGTCACCCATGTCCAAGAAAACCTTGATCCCGCATAGCGTCCGCCTGGAATTTGCGCCTGGCGCGCTGGTGCACAGCAATCTTTCCGGCGCTGCCTTCACCGACGATTGGCTGTGGGTGGCCGGCGATGAAGCCTGTGCGGTGGACCGCCTGCGCACGCTCGCCCCGCTGCAGCGCGAGACGCTGCGCTTTGGCGAAGGCCAGAGCTTTCCGCTGGCGGAGTTGCTGGATCTGCCCGGCGAAGCAGCCGAGGAAGCCGACCTGGAAGGCCTGGCACTTTCCGACGGCTTTTTGTGGGTGATCGGCTCGCATGGGCTCAAGCGCAAGAACGCCAAGCCTGGCCGCGACGATGCCGAAAATGCCAAGCGGCTGACCAAGCTCAAGCTCGATGCCAACCGCCGCCTGCTGGCCTGCCTGCCGATCGAGCGCGCTGCCGATGGCACGCCCACGCTGGTGCGCGAAGCCGCCGACGGCCGCCGCGCGCTGCGGCTCAAGGGCGACGCCAAGCACAACCAGCTCACCGCGCTGCTGGAAGACGACCCGCATTTCGGGCCGTTTTTGAAGATTCCCGGCAAGGACAACGGCTTCGACATCGAAGGCATCGTGGTGGACGGCCAGCGCCTGCTACTGGGCCTGCGTGGCCCGGTGTTGCGTGGGTGGTCGGCGCTGCTGGAGATCCAGGTGGAAGCGCATGGCGATCATCTGCGCCTTGCCCCGCTGGATGAAGAGGGCACGCTGCTGCGCAAGCACTTCCTGCAACTGGGCGGGCTGGGCGTGCGTGACCTGCACTATTCCGGTGACGACCTGTATCTGCTGGCCGGGCCCACCATGGTGCTCAATGGCGAGATCCGCCTGTTCAAGTGGCCGGATGCGCGCAGCGTGCTGGCCGCCAACCAGGCGCCGGTGCGCTTCCAGCGCGAGCTGCTCACGTCGGTGGTGCTGCCGCACGGCGAAGACAGCGACCGCGCCGAAGCCATCTGCAACCTGCCGCGCCAGTTGGCCGGCAACACGCCAAGCTGGCTGGTGCTCTACGACGCCCCCGGCGCCAAGCGCAGCGGCGGCGATTGCGTGGTTTACGGCGACCTGTTGCGCAACACCTGAGCGGGCGGGCCGGGCAGGGCACGGCTGCGCAAGGTAAAATCGGGCCACTCCCGTTCCGCCGAGCGCTCCATGACCTGCCGCACCCGTTTTGCCCCCAGCCCCACCGGTTACCTGCACATCGGCGGCGCACGCACCGCCCTGTACTGCTGGCTGGAGGCACGTCACCGCGGCGGGCAGTTCGTGCTGCGCATCGAAGACACCGACCGTGAGCGCAGCACCCAGGTCGCCATCGACGCCATCCTGGAAGCCATGGAGTGGCTGGGCCTGGGCTACGACGAAGGCCCGATCTACCAGACCCAGCGCATCGCCCGTTACCAGGAGGTGGCCGAGCAGCTGCTGGCGCAGGGCAAGGCCTATTACGCCTACGAGACCCGTGAGGAGCTCGACGCGATGCGCGAGGCCGCGATGGCCAAGCAGGAAAAGCCGCGCTACAACGGCGCCGCGCGCGAGCAGCAGCTGCCGTATCGCGACGACCCGAACCGGGTGATCCGCTTCAAGAACCCGCTCGCGGGCACGGTGGTGTTCGACGACCTGATCAAGGGCCGCATCGAGATCGCCAACAGCGAGCTCGACGACATGGTGATCTTCCGCCCGGATGGCTACCCCACCTACAACTTCGCGGTGGTGGTGGACGACTGGGACATGGGCATCACCGAGGTGATCCGCGGCGACGACCACATCAACAACACCCCGCGCCAGATCAACATCTACGAAGCGCTGGGCGCACCGGTACCCAAGTTCGCGCACATGCCGATGATCCTGGACGAGCAGGGCGCCAAGCTCTCCAAGCGCACTGGCGCGGCCGATGTCATGCAGTACAAGGACGCCGGCTACCTGCCGCATGCGCTGATCAATTACCTGGCCCGCCTAGGTTGGTCGCATGGCGACCAGGAGCTGTTCAGCCAGCAGGAGTTGCTGGACCTGTTCGACGTCAAGGACGTCAATTCCAAGGCCGCGCGCCTGGACATGGCCAAGCTCGGCTGGGTGAATCAGCATTACTTGAAGACCGACGACCCGGCCAGCATCGCGCCGCAGCTGGAATACCAGCTCCGCAAGCTGGGCATTGATGTGGCCGCCGGCCCGGCCGCTGCCGATGTGGTGGTGGCGCTGCGCGAGCGCGTGCAGACGCTCAAGGAAATGGCCGAAAAAGCCGTGGTCTGGTACCAGCCGCTGGAAACCTACGACGAAGCCGCGGTGATCAAGCACCTGAAACTGGGCGCGGAAGTGCCGCTGGGCAAGGCGCGCGAGATGCTCGCTGCGCTGAACGAGTGGAGCGTGGAGAACGTATCGGCGGCGCTGCATGCCGCTGCCGCGGCGCTGGAACTGGGCATGGGCAAGGTGGCCCAGCCGCTGCGGGTGGCCATCACCGGCACCCAGGTCAGCCCGGACATTTCGCAGACGGTGTACCTGGCCGGGCGCGAGGGTGCCTTGAAACGCATCGATGCGGCACTCATCAAGATTGGAGCGGCCTGACGCCGGAGCCTGTATGACCAAGCACACGCACACCCAAACGCACGACCAGGAACACGCCTGCACGGCCCCGCACCACCACGTGGACGATGCCAACAGCTTCGTACGTGCGGTAGAGCGCGCTTGCAGCGAACGCGGCCTGCGGCTGACGCCGATCCGCGCCAACGTACTGCGGCTGATCGCCGATGCCGGCAAACCGGTCAAGGCCTACGAGCTGCTGGACTGGGTGCGCGAAGGCAAGGGTGTGGGCGCCGACGCCCCGCCAACGGTGTACCGCGCGCTGGATTTTTTGATGGCCAATGGCTTCGTGCACAAGCTCGAATCGGTCAATGCCTTCGTCGCCTGCCATCACCCCAACAGCGCCCAGCACTCGGTGCCGTTCCTGATCTGCGACCGCTGCCATAGCGCGGTGGAGCTGGAAGACCGCGATGTGGTCTCGCAACTGGAAGCCCGCGCCAAGGCGCTGGGCTTCCAACCGCAGGCACAGACACTGGAAGTGCACGGCCTGTGTGCCAAGTGCGCGGCTGCGGGTTGATTGGTGTGAATCGCGCCGCTGCTCCCGTCTCCTAGCACGCAAGCGGTTCGGGTCAATCGCCCCGCGCAAGACGCTAAACAATCGCGATTCACCGTAGGAGCGGCCTCGGCCGCGATGGACTTTCCCGACTGACGTCGGCGGTTGTGCATCGCAAATGCAACACGGCGGCTTGATTGCGTGAATCGAGCCGCTGCTAGTGGCTCCAGTTGCCCGCGCAAGACGCTAAACAATCGCGATTCACCGTAGGAGCGGCCTAGGCCGCGATGGGGCGTTCCCGATGTTATTTCGGCGCTCGTACGTATAGCGCGCACTCACTCGCACATACGTCATGCGCCGCCACTCAGTGTCCGCAGGGACTGCGAGCTCCTCGTAGGAGCGGCCTTGGCCGCGACAAGGCTTGCCACGTAGCGCGCCAATGTCACAGCGCACAGCCGTTCGTTCCCGAACGACCGCTTCCGGTAGTGCGTCAGCAATGCAGCGAAGCTCTGCCAGCAGCACACATGGCATTGCATTGAGCGACGCGTGCGGCTCCGCCTCTTTCAGCTAATGCGACACACTGCCAACACGCGCGGTTTGCTCGAAATTGTTTGCGCTGTTTGCGCGCACGCTGCGTCGTTCGCGCGCGCATGACGCACCTAAGAGTGCGCACCTCTAACTCGGAACCGACCCGTCGTTGATGCGCTCGATCAAGTGACGCCGCCCAGCGCACTTCAGTGGTCGGGCGTTCCAACACCTGCGAAGCCGCTCATCACCGCAGCACGTCAGTCACCACACCACCTCCCCGCATCCGCAACCACATTCAAGCCGCCGCTGGCTTACACGCATACCCAACCAGAAACAGTTCCACCGCGCGCCGGGTAGCGTCGCGCAGATACTCCGGCGATGGGTTCTTGAGTGCGCCGAACAGGCAGGGCATCAGGGTTTCGGCTTCGACTAGGGCGGCGAACTGTTGGGCGGCAAGCATAGTGTCGTCGCAACGGAGCTGGCCGCAGTCCACCTGTGTCTGCAGGTATTCGGCGAAGCGCTTCAGGCCTTCTTCTTGACCTGCGCTGAAAAACAGCGCGCCGACGTCTGATCTGCCGGATACCCCGATGATGGTCTGCCAACTGGTGATATTGGGCGGTGCGCACAGGAAGGTGAGGACGTCCTCTCCGAAGCGCTGCAGGGCGTCGGCAATGGGGCCGCTGCTCCGCGAAAGTGCATCCAGTAGCGGATCGAAATAGCGGTCGGACATGTCCTTGGCCACCGCCACAAACAGCTCTTCCTTCGAGCCGAAATAGCCGTACAGCGTGCGCTTTGAGCCGCCGACACGGGCAGCGATCTGCGACATCGACGCGCCTTCGAAGCCCAGCTCGAGGAAGACCTCGCTGGCCGCCTGAACGATGGTGTCGCGCTTTTCTTCGGTTCTGACCCGCATCGCGGTGCTCCTAGGGGCTCTTAAGTATACCAACTGGGCAGAAATGCTTGACGCCCACGGATGAGCTTATTAGGATACCGAACCGTACCGTTTAGATTTATCCATCGCGGTTTTCCCGGAGACCTTCCCCGTGCGTCCTGTCCCCTCGCTTCGCCTGCCGCTCCTCGCCGTTGCCGCCTCCGTCCTGATCAGCGCCTGCGGTAGCCCGCCGGGCGGGCCGCCCCCGCAGCAGGGCACGCCGGTGGTCGGCGTCATCACCGTCCGGCCCCAGCCGGTCACCCTGACCACCCAGTTGCCCGGCCGCACCGTGCCGTACCTGATCGCCGAAGTACGGCCCCAGGTGGGCGGCATCGTGCAGACGCGGCAGTTCACCGAGGGCGGCGACGTGAAGGCAGGGCAGACCCTGTACCAGATCGACCCGGCCACCTACCGCGCCAGCTACGCCAGCGCCCAGGCCACCCTGGCCAAGGCGCAGGCCAACCTGCGCACCGCACGGCTCAAGGCCGACCGCTACAAGGAACTGGTGCAGATCAAGGCGATCAGCCAGCAGGAGGGCGACGACACCGCCGCCACGCTCGGCCAGGCCGAAGCGGATGTGGCGGCCGGCAAGGCCAGCGTGGAGACCGCGCGCATCAATCTGGCGTTCGCCCGCATGGATGCGCCGATCTCCGGCCGGATCGGCCGCTCCAGCGTGACGCCCGGCGCGCTGGTCACCGCCAACCAGGCCACGGCATTGACCACCATCCAGCAACTGGATCCGATCTACGTGGACGTGACCCAGCCCAGCGCCGCCGTGCTGCGGCTGAAGAAGGCGATGGCCCGTGGCGATCTGGCGCGTGCCGGCGACGGTGCCGCGCAGGTGAGCCTGGTGCTGGAAGACGGCAGCACCTATCCGCTGCAGGGCCGGCTGGCGTTCTCCGATGTGACCGTGGACCAGAACACCGGCTCGATCAGCCTGCGTGCGGTGTTCCCCAACCCGGATGCCGATCTGCTGCCGGGCATGTACGTGCGCGCGGTGCTGCAGGAAGGCGTCAAGGCGCAGGGTGTGCTGGTGCCGCAACAGGCGGTGACGCGCAATGGCGCCGGCAAGCCGACCGCCTTCGTAGTCGGTGCCGACAATAAATTGCAGCTGCGCGTGCTGGAGACCGACCGTGCGGTGGGTGACCAGTGGCTGGTGCGCAGTGGCCTGAAGACCGGTGACCAACTGGTGGTGGATGGCCTGTCGCGCGCCCGCGACGGTGTCCAGGTCAAGACCGTGCCGTGGCAACCGACGTCGGCGTCCGTTGCCGGCAGCCCCTCCGCCCCAGCCGCACCGCGTGCGGCCAACTAAGGCGGACTCCAGCTCATGGCACGCTTCTTCATCGACCGCCCGATCTTCGCCTGGGTGCTGGCCATCATCGTGATGCTGGCCGGCATCCTGTCCATCGCCACCTTGCCGATCGCGCAATACCCCAGCATCGCGCCGCCCGCCGTGGCGATCACCGCCAACTATCCCGGCGCGTCTGCGCAGACCCTGGAAGACACCGTCACCCAGGTCATCGAGCAGAAGATGAAGGGCCTGGACAACCTCAGCTACATGGCCTCCACCAGCGAATCCAGCGGTGCGGTGACCATTACGCTGACCTTCGAAAACGGCACCGACCCGGACACCGCGCAGGTGCAGGTGCAGAACAAGTTGTCGCTGGCCACCGCGTTGTTGCCGCAAGAAGTGCAGCAGCAGGGCGTCACGGTCACCAAGTCGGCCACCAACTTCCTCAACGTGCTGGCCTTCACCTCCGAAGACGGCAGCATGAGCGATTCGGATCTGTCCGATTACGTTGCCGCCAACGTGCAGGAAACCATCAGCCGCGTGCAGGGTGTGGGCGACACCACGTTGTTCGGCTCGCAGTATTCGATGCGCATCTGGCTGGATCCGGACAAGCTCAACAACTTCAACCTCACCCCCGTGGATGTACGCGCCGCGATCCAGGCGCAAAACGCGCAGGTGTCGGCCGGCCAGCTTGGTGCGTTGCCGGCGGTGGCCAACCAGCAGCTCAATGCCACCATCACCGCGCAGACGCGGCTCAAGACAGCCGAAGAGTTCGAGAACATTTTGCTGCGTACCCGCACCGATGGTTCGCAGGTGCGTCTGCGCGATGTGGCGCGCATCGAGCTGGGCAGCGAGAGCTACAACACGGTGGGCCGCTACAACGGCAAGCCGGCCGCGGGGCTGGCGATCAAGCTGGCCACCGGGGCGAACGCGCTGGATACCGTGCGCGCCATCGACAAGAGCCTGGAAGAGCAGGAGAAGTTCTTCCCGCCCGGCATGAAGGTGCAAAAGCCCTACGACACCACACCGTTCGTGCGCATCTCCATCGAGCAGGTGGTGCATACGCTGGTCGAAGCGGTGGTGCTGGTGTTTTTGGTGATGTACCTGTTCTTGCAGAATTTCCGCGCCACGCTGATTCCCACCATCGCCGTGCCGGTGGTATTGCTGGGCACCTTTGGCGTGCTGGCGGTGTTCGGCTTCACCATCAATACGCTGACCATGTTCGCGATGGTGCTGGCGATCGGCTTGCTGGTGGATGACGCCATCGTGGTGGTGGAAAACGTCGAGCGGGTGATGGCCGAAGAGCAGCTCTCGCCCAAGGAGGCCACGCGCAAATCGATGGACCAGATCACCGGCGCACTGGTGGGCGTGGCCTTGGTGCTGGCCGCGGTGTTCGTGCCGATGGCGTTTTTTGGCGGTTCCACCGGTGTGATCTACCGGCAGTTCTCGATCACGATTGTCTCTGCGATGACGTTGTCGGTGCTGGTGGCAATGGTGCTGACGCCGGCGCTGTGCGCCACCTTGCTCAAGCCCGGTCATGGCATGGCCACCACCGGGTTCTTCGGCTGGTTCAACCGGGTGTTCGACCGCAGTAATGGCCGCTACCAGGGCGTGGTGCGGCACATGCTCGGCAAGGGCTGGCGCTACATGATTGCGTATGTGGTGATCGTGGCGCTGGTGGTGGTGGGCTTCATGAAAACGCCGGTGGGCTTCTTGCCGGACGAAGACCAGGGCACCTTGTTCGTGCTGGTGCAGTTGCCGCCCGGTGCCACCGACGCGCGCACCGGTGCGGTGCTCAAGCAGGTGGAACATCACTTCCTGGTCGACCAGAAGGACTCGGTGGCCGGCATCTTTGCGGTTTCCGGTTTCAGCTTTGCCGGTACCGGGCAGAACGTGGGCTTTGCCTTCGTCAAGCTGCGGCCATGGGACGAGCGCACCGGCAAGGGCCAGAGCGTGACCGATGTGGCGGCCAAGGCGGGCGCGTTCTTCGCCACCTTGCGCGATGCGCAGGTGTTTGCGGTGGCGCCGCCGGCCGTGTCGGAATTGGGCAACGCCACCGGCTTCGATCTGATGCTTCAGGACCGCGCCAACCTGGGGCATGCCGCGCTGATGCAGGCACGCAACCAGTTGCTGGCCGAGCTTTCGCAGGACAAGCGGCTGGTGGCGGTGCGTCCCAACGGGCAGGAAGACACGCCGGAGTTCAAGCTGGAGATCGACCCGCACAAGGCCGAAGCGATGGGGGTGTCGATTGCCGACATCAACAACACTTTCTCCAGCGCGTGGGGCAGTACCTATGTCAACGACTTCATCGACAAGGGCCGCGTCAAGAAAGTGATGCTGCAGGCCGATGCGCCGTACCGCATGAACCCGCAGGACATCGACCGCTGGTTCGTGCGTAACAGCGCCGGCACGATGGTGCCGTTCAACGCCTTCGCCACCGCACGCTGGACCCAGGGCTCGCCACGTCTGGAGCGCTACAACAGCCTGCCGTCGGTGGAGATTCTGGGCATGGCGCTGCCAGGTGCGGCGTCCAGCGGCCAGGCGATGCAGATCGTGGAGGCGGCAGCGGCCAAGTTGCCGGCCGGCATTGGCTTCGAGTGGACCGGGTTGTCGCGGCAGGAAAAAGCCTCGACCGGGCAGACCGGGTTGTTGTACGGGTTGTCGATCCTGATCGTGTTCCTGTGTCTGGCCGCGTTGTATGAGAGCTGGTCGATTCCGTTCTCGGTGATTCTGGTGGTGCCGTTGGGCGTGTTCGGCACGCTGGTGGCCGCCGTGCTGACCTGGAAAATGAACGATGTGTACTTCCAGGTGGGCCTGCTCACCACCATTGGCCTTGCCTCGAAGAACGCGATCCTGATCGTGGAGTTCGCCAAGGAATTGCACGAAGGCGGCAAGAGCCTGGTGGCGGCGGCGCTGGAAGCGGCGCGTATGCGCTTGCGGCCGATTCTGATGACATCGCTGGCCTTCATCCTGGGTGTGGTGCCGCTGGTGCTGACCAGTGGCGCGGGCGCCGGCGCGCAGCACGCGCTGGGCACTGCGGTGATCGGCGGCATGATCTCCGGCACGGTGCTGGCCATCTTCTTCGTGCCGTTGTTCTTCGTACTGGTGCGTGGGCTGTTCGAACGCCGCGCGCAGCCTGATGCCTCCGTTCCGCAACATGCAGGGCACTGACATGACACCGATCCGAATGACGCTTGCCGCACTCGCGGTGACCAGCGTGTTGTCTGGCTGCACGCTGATGCCGCGTTATGCGCGGCCCGACGCACCGGTGCCGGCGCAGTTTGCCGGTGCCACCGCGGCGGCGACCGTTGCCAGCGAAGCGGCAGCGAGCGCAGAAACTCCCGTCATCGCCGATATCGGCTGGCGGGAGGTGTTCACCGACCCGGCGCTGCAACAGGTGATCCAGCTGGCGCTGGACAATAACCGCGACCTGCGTGTGGCCGCGCTCAATATCGAAGTGGCACGCGCGCAATACCGGGTGGAGCGTGCAGCGCTGGTGCCCGGCGTGGATGCCACCGGCACTGCCAACAACGCGCGTACCCCGAGCGAACTGGCGGTGCCCGGGCAGCCGCCGGTGTTCCGCACCTACAGCGCCAATGTGGGCGTGAGCGCGTACGAGCTGGATTTGTTCGGGCGCGTGCGCAGCCTCAAGGAACAGGCGCTGCAGCAATTTCTCTCCACTGCCGAAGCCCGCCGTAGCACGCACATCAGTCTGGTCGCCGATGTGGCCACCGCGTATCTCACCCTGGCCGCTGACCAGGAGCTGCTGCAGCTAGCGCAATCCACGCTGACCAGCCAAAGCGACAGCTACCGCTTGCAGCAGCGCAGTTTCGAGCTGGGCGTGGCCTCGCAGCTCACCTTGCGGCAGGCACAGACCACCGTGGAAAGCGCGCGTGTGGATGTGGAGCGTTACACCGCGCAGGTGGCGCAGGACCGCAACGCGTTGGTGCTGCTGGTCGGCACCCAGTTGCCGGAGAGTCTGTTGCCACGCGCGTTGCCCGATGGCGCAAGCGTGGAAGGCAATGTGCTGGCCGCCGTGCCGGCGGGCGTGCCGTCGCAGCTGTTGCAGCGTCGCCCGGACATCCTGGAGGCCGAGCGCAACCTGCGCGCGGCCAATGCCAACATCGGCGCGGCGCGCGCGGCGTTCTTTCCCAGCATCAGCTTGACCGCCACGCTGGGCTCGTCCAGCAGCAGTCTGTCCGGGCTGTTCGAGTCGGGCACGCGGGCCTGGAGTTTCGTGCCGCAGCTGACCTTGCCACTGTTCAATGCCGGGCGTAACCGCGCCAATCTGGACATGGCCAAGGCCAACCGCGACATTGAAGTGGCCCGCTACGAAAAGTCGATCCAGACTGCGTTCCGCGAGGTGTCCGATGCGCTCGCGCAGCGCGACACCCTGGGCCGCCAGCTGCAGGCACAGCAGGCCCTGGTGGATGCCACCGCAGACAGTTACCGGTTGTCGCAGGCGCGCTTCGAACGCGGGATCGACAGCTATCTGCAGGCGCTGGATGCGCAGCGCTCGCTGTATGGCGCGCAGCAGACCTTGATCACCACGCAGTTGTCGCGCATCACCAACCTGGTGACGTTCTACAAGGCGATGGGCGGCGGCTGGCTGCAGGCCGATGGGCCGGACGTGGCCGCCGCCGACACGGCGTCGCCCCGTGGCTGATACGGCCCCGGCGCAAGGCCCGGCCTTGCCGGCGCCGGGCCGGCGCGTGCCGCATGCCAAGCGTGGCGCGACCCTGGCCGCCGCGCAGCAGTTGTTTACACAGCAGGGCTTCGAGCGCACCAGCATGGACCGCATCGCCGAAGACGCGGGCGTGTCCAAGGCGACGGTGTATGCGTACTTCGCGTCCAAGGAGGTGCTGTTCCGCACCACGTTGGAAGCGATGGCGCATGCGGCGTCCAATCGCTGGGATGGTCTGCTGACGTTGCCCGGGCCGGTGGCGCAACGCTTGGCGGCGGTTGCCAGTGTGCTGCTGCAGGTCTGGACCAATGCGGCGCGGCAGGATGCCGCCTACGGACTGGTGCGGCCGCCGTCGCTGCCCAGCCAGATCCGCGAAGAAATGTGGACGCTGTGCTTCGAACGCTACGACAGCACGATGCGTGCGCTGCTGGCACGCGAAGTGGCGCAGGGCGCCTTGGTCATCGACAACCTGCCCGACGCCTCGGTGCAGTTCTTCGGGCTGATCACGGCAGTGCCGACCGAGGTGCCAGCGCCTGGCATGCCACCGGATGCAGCCCCAGCGCAGCGCTACATCGATGGCGCGGTGGCAGCGTTCTTGCGCGCGTATCGCCCGGTGCCAGCGGCGCCCGCAGCGACCGGCAGGCGAACGCCGCGCGCGCCGGCATCGCGCGCGGAGAGTGACGACGCACATTCATGAGCATGCGCGCCGTGCGCTGCACTCCGCGCGGTATGCCGGCTGACGTGTGCGCTTGGTGCCGTCCAATCCGCGTGTGCGCTGGCGAGCAACGCGGTGCCGCCGCAGGGCATGAGCGAACGCCACGCGGGCCGGCATTGATGATGCGCACTCATCACCGTGTGCGCGCCGCGCACTGCAATCCACCCGGCCTTGGCGGCTAACGTGTGCGCTCGGCGCTGCCACCTCACGTGGGACGCCATCGATCGACGCGGCGCTGCCGCAGGAGCACACGATGCATACACGCACACTAGGGCGCAGCGGGCTGCGGGTCTCCGCACTTGGCCTGGGCTGCATGGGGTTGAGCTACGGCTACGGGCCGGCCACCGAGCGCAAACAGGCGGTGGCACTGCTGCACGCCGCGGTGGAGCAGGGCGTGACCTTGTTCGACACCGCAGAGGCGTACGGGCCGATCGCCAATGAGGAATTGCTGGGTGAGGCGCTTGCGCCGTACGGCGCGCAGGTGGTGGTTGCCACCAAGTTCGGCTTTCGCGATGGACATGCCGATGCCGGTCTGGACAGCCGGCCCGCGCGTATCCGCGCAGTGGCCGAGGCCAGCCTGCTGCGGTTGAAGCGCGAGCGTATCGATCTGTTCTATCAGCACCGCGTGGATCCCGCGGTGCCGATCGAGGAAGTGGCCGGCACGGTCAAGGATTTGATCGCCGAAGGCAAGGTGGGCCATTTCGGCCTGTCCGAAGCCAGCGCGGACACCATCCGCCGCGCGCATGCGGTGCAACCGGTGGCCGCGGTGCAAAGCGAATACTCGCTGTGGTGGCGCGAACCGGAAGCCAGCGTGCTGCCCACGCTGGAAGAACTGGGGATTGGCTTCGTGCCGTTCAGTCCGCTCGGCAAGGCATTTCTGACAGGCGCGATCCAGCCCGACACGCAATTCGACCAGAGCGACTTCCGTAACAGCGTGCCGCGCTTTGCCGCGGAGGCGCGCCGTGCCAATCAGGCGCTGGTGCAACGCCTGCAAGCCATCGCGGACGACAAGGGCGCGACGCCGGCACAGGTGGCGCTGGCCTGGCTATTGTCGCGCAAGCCCTGGATCGTGCCGATTCCTGGCACCACCAAGCGTCATCGCCTGGACGAAAACATCGGCGGTGCTGCGCTCGTCTTGAGCAGCGACGAGCTGGCACGTATTCAACAGGCACTCGATGCGGTGGAGATTGTCGGTGAGCGCTACAGCCCGGAGCGGCAGAAGCTGGTGGGGAAGTGAGCACGGCGGTGTAACCGCAGTGACGGTATCTGCAAGAGATGTGTCGTAGGAGCGCGCTCGCGCGCGATGGGGCGTTACCGATAACGCTTCATCGCGCGCAAGCGCGCTCCTACCAAGCTTGGTGAAGTCAGGGACGGTGCTGTCTCGTTTCCACATGGGGAACACAGCAGGTCACTGCCGCGAACAGTTGTAGTCGATGGACGGACACATGCTTCCCAACGCAACGCGACATAGCGGCAGTACTGCAGGTCCCGTAGGAGCGCGCTTGCGCGCGATGTGGCGTTACCGATAAAACTCCATCGCGCGCAAGCGCGCTCCTACGATGGGCTACCGCACCAGGTCATGCCGCAGCGCGTCGATCACCACCTTGAGCGCGGCGGAAGACTGGCGCCGGCTCGGGTAATAGGCGTAATAGCCATCGAACGGGTCGCACCAGTCGTCCAGCACGCGGCGCAGGCGGCCGGCGGCGATGTGGTCCAGCACCATGGTTTCCGGCAGGAAGGCCAGGCCCGCGCCGGCCAGTGCCGCGCGCAACATGGCGCTGCTGCCGTTGAAGGTCCATTGCCCGTCCACGCGCACTTTCTGCTCGCGTCCGTCTTTTTCGAAATCCCACGGCAGCAGGCCGCCATGCGTGGGCAGGCGCAAGCCGATGCAGTTGTGCTGCGCCAGCTCGGCCGGCACTGCGGGAATGGTGTGATGCACGAAGTAGCTGGGCGCCGCCACCACCGCCATGCGCTGGCGTGGGCTGATCGGCACCGCGATCATGTCCTTGGCCACCTGGTCGCCGAGCCGGACGCCGATGTCGTAGCGCTCGGCCACGATGTCGGCCAGGCCGTAATCGACGGTGATTTCCACCTTGAGGTCGGGGTAGTCGGGCAGCACCTTCGACAACGCAGGCCACAGATACGCATCGGCGGCGTGGCCGGCGGTGGTGATGCGGATGGTGCCGGCAGGCTTGTCGCGAAACGCAGTCAGTGCCGACAACTCCTGGTCGATCTCCTCAAGCCGTGGCGCCACCGTGTCAAACAAACGCATGCCCGCCTCGGTCATCGAGACGCTGCGCGTGGTGCGGGTGAGCAGGCGAATCCCCAGCCGGGTTTCCAGCGCACGCACGGTATGGCTCAGCGCCGATTGCGAGACTCCCAGCTGCGCTGCGGCGCGCGTGAAGCTGCCTTCGCGTGCCACGGTGACAAACACCTGCAGGTCATTGAGGTTTTCCCGAGCCATGCTTGCCGACACCACACATCAAACATGAAATCCATGCCGCTGCATCATGCGCGATGGCGCCTCCCGGCTTCAATCAAGATGCATTGATGCGCTGTGTTTCTAGGAGCATGCGGCCCCAGGTGGGCAGTTGCGCCGCACCTGCGCGCTACAGTGGCTGCACTTTGTAGCGAGGAGCACGTCAATGAGCCTGTTTGCCACCGCCATGTCCTTGTCGATGATGGCCGCCGCCGGTCCCGGTGCCGACGAGCACGCGCCGATCAAGGTCACCAAAGCCGGCAGCGCTGCCTCTGCCGCCGGCCCGGCCAGCTATTTCACCGGCACCGTGCGCATCGATGCGCCATTCCAGAGCGATGCGCCCGCACGCGTGGGCGGTGCCACGGTGACCTTCGAGCCGGGCGCGCGCACTGCCTGGCATACCCATCCGCTGGGCCAGACGCTCATCGTCACCGCCGGTGCCGGGCGCGTGCAGGAGTGGGGCAAGCCTGCGCAGGAGATCCGCCCCGGCGACATCGTGTGGATTCCGCCGGGCGTCAAGCACTGGCATGGCGCCAACGCGACGGTGGCGATGAGCCATATCGCCATCGCCGAGGCGGTGGATGGCTCGCCGGTGACCTGGCTGGAGCAGGTCAGCGACGCGCAGTATCAGGGCAACTGAGCAGGTGTGCTGGCGGCTGGTGTGGGCGCACGCAGGTGGCATCCGCACGCACCAGAGTGCCGCGTAACGCTGCGTTGTTCAGTGGCAGATCGCTGCGCGCGCGCTCAGCTGGCAGCCGCACACACCAGAGTGTTGCGTCACGCCGTGTTGGTGAGTGATCACTGCGCGCGTGCACCACGCCCACCGGCCGCTGTCGAGGCGGCCCACGCCGTCACGCCACTTCGATCGCGTCCTGCCGGCTGGCACGCAATTGTTGTGCATCGCGTGCGGGCGGCGTGCCGAGGATGCGGGCGTAGTCGCGACTGAACTGCGATGCGCTTTCGTAGCCGACACGGAAACCGGCGTCGGCGGCACTGAGTGCCTCGGCCACCATCAGCCGGCGTGCTTCCTGCACGCGTAGGTGCGAGCGAAATTCCAGCGGCGTCATCGAGGTGACTGCCTTGAAATGGGTGTGGAAGGTGGAGCGGCTCATTGCCGACAGATCTGCGATCTGCTCGATGCTGAAACGCTCCGCGTAGTGCGCACGCAGCCAGGCAATGGCCCTGGAAATCTGGTTGAGGCGGCTGTCGGCAATGGCCATCTGGCGCACGATGGCATTGCCCGGTTCGGCCATCAGCCGGTACAGCAATTCGCGCAGTACCAGCGGCGCCAGCGCGTCGATGTCGCGCGGCTGGTCGAGCAGGCGCGCCAGCCGCAAGGCGGCGTCGTGCAACTCCGGCGTGCTGCGATTGAGCAACAGTCCGGACGCTGGCGTGTCGCCAGCCTGCTCGGCCAGGGCCGGGTAACGGATCGCAAGGTCGCTGAGCACGGCCACGTCCAGATCCAGGCAAAAACACAGATACGGCTGGGCCGGGCTCGCTTCGATCACCGAGCCGATGATCGGCAGGTCCACAGAGGCCACCAGATACATCGCCGGATGGTAGTGATACGCGGTGGTACCGAGCATGGCCTGCTTGTGCCCCTGCGCGACCAGGCACAGGGTGGGCGTGTACACCGTGGGGATGGAGTAGGTGGGCGCGGAGCAGCGCATCAGCCGCAGCCCGGGCACGGCCGTGCTGAAGGTGCCATCGGTCGGCGCATGACGTTGCAGCACGTCGATCAGATGGGCGATGGAAGAGGCCATGTGGAACGCTCGTGCGGGGTGTGTGCGGCCGCGCCGCGGTGGCGCGATCGTACAAGAGCGGGTGTTAGGCGCGCAGCAGCGGCGGGTATTGCTACCCTGCGTAGTGCGGTCTGCCGGACCTGGCAACCGCAGCCAAGCGGCAGTGCACGCGGCGTACAGCACTGATCGCGCGCTCACACGCAGCCCGTATCATGCGGCGCATCCCTGGTGCCCGTCCCCTCATGGCCGCAAAGCGTTCACTCCCCGCAGATCCCGCAACCCCTGCCGACTGGAAAGCGATCGAGCTGGCGGCAACGGCCGAGCTCGCACGGCGCACCCAACTGGCGCACCAGCAGATCCTTGGCCTGTTGCACACGCATGGGCATTTGCTCAGCGAGGTGCAGCGGCGCGGGTTGCGCAAGCGCCTGTACCGCACGAGTACGCTTAAGTGAACTGGATCGTCGGCAAACGCGTGTTCCCCTGAAGGACGAACACGGAGATCGCAGCGGGCGACGCATGATCGGGCCGGTTAACTCCTCCGTCAGTCGTGCCCGGTACATCACCGCCACCGTGTGAATCGTTCCACACGGTGGCGGCGGCTAGCACTAGCGCAGGCGTGGGACTGCCTGGATCACCTGAAGGACAACGTCGTCAACGCCGCCGCCGCGCCTTACGGTTGGTAGCGCTGCGAGTGCTTCCGGGACCGAACGATAGCCGATCACGCCCGTGCCATCCTGTGATGCTGCCAAGACAGCACCATTGGTTTGCCGCGCCAAGCGAACGATGGCATCGGCATCGCCGGCATACACCTGCAGGCGTGGTGACGCCACCACTGGCTGGCCGTTGCGCTGATTGATTGCCACCATCAACGACGGCTCCTCCACGTCGCCGACGGGCGTGGTACGCGGTGAGCGCGGTGAGTTGCCGCTGGAGATGACATACGGGCCAATGTGCTGCAGCGTTACGCCGGCAGCGGCAGTGGTGCTACGGCGCATTGCAGGCACATCTGCGCGGGGCGGCGGCGTTGTATTGCGTAGCACTCTGGCGTTGGGTACCAACCTGAAGTTGGTATCGCCGATGGTGAAGCCTTGCCCGGTTGCGGCACGCTGCAATGCGAGCCGGTCGGTGTCTTGCGCAGAGGCCGGCATGCTGGCAAGCGCGCAAAGGATGAGGGTCGTACCGAGAGCGAGGTTCATGTCAATGTCCCCGGATGCGCAGTTTGAAGCCCGTCAGTTGGGCGGGAACGTCCGAGCCGGTCATGTCGGTGACTTCCAGCGTCCAGGTGCCGGCAACGTTTTCGTCTAGGAAGGCATTGCTGGTCGAAAGCGGTATCTCAAAGCCGGCCCCCTGCGTGATCGTATCCAAGGCCTGGAAGGGAGTGAGCACGTAGCTGCGGGTGCCACTCGGCGAGATCAGCACTACCCGGAGATTGCTCGGTGTCTTGTGGGTGGTCTGCATCGACCACTGCACGGTGTCGATCTTGAGCGTGTCCCCGAGCCGCAACCGCAAGGTTGCCGCGGCATTTGGTCCGCCAATCGTCGATGTGCCTGCGCGTGCCGCTTTCCAGCCCAGATCGCGCTGGGGCGGAAGCGGCTGGAACCCATAGGCGCGATAGACCGCTTCGGCAGCGTCCACCAGGCCGAAACCGTACCAGTTGCTAAATGCATGGCCGGCCGCATTGGTGATCCAGCCCGGCTCGATCACGCTGCCTTGGTAGCGGATCACCTGCTGCGCAGGATCGATCTGGCGCGCGCTTGTTGCCAGGATGTACTTAAGGTCGCGCGCGGTGAGCGACGGATTGGCCTGCACGATCAGCGCAACCACCCCAGCAACCGTGGGTGCCGCTGCGGAGGTGCCGTTCATTGCCGCGGAGTAGTTGCAAGAGGCGTCGATCGGTGAGCTGCTTGAAGCCAATGCATTGATCGGCGGCTGGCCGGCGATGTCCCTGTTGTCACCGACGGCGCAGCCAGTCAGGTCGGTGGTGACGATGGCGGGATCGAACAACGCGGGCCGCGGCCGGTCGCCAAAGTAGCGGCGTTGCAGCCCGAACTCCCCGCCGAAGCCGGTGACCCATAGCGCCGCGCCGGCTGAAGAGTAGGACGAGCGCAGGCCGCGTGCATTGACTGCGCCCGTCGCGATGATCAGGGGTTGGTTACTCAACGGATCGGTAGCCGGCGTGGAGCAAGTGACTCCCAAGGTGCGGGCCAGCACAGGGCATCGCTCCACCCAGTTCCCCTGGTCGTCGAGAACCGTAAAACTATCGAACGTGTTCCCTGCTGCCTGGACATACAGACCCCCCTTGCCGTTTCTTGCTCGACGCATCAAGCGGTCAAGCGAGCGCTCTGCTGCTGGAGAGATTGTCGGGTAGTACGTCAGATCTGAGCCAAAGCTGTTATTGAATACATCCACATCCCGGGATTGCACCGAATCGCCCCAGGAGGCGCGTAGATTGGTATCGAAGTCGGTCGGGCTTTCTTCTGAGGAAAGGATGTTGAAACCTTTCAGGCGCGCATCGGGCGCAACGCCGCGACCACCAAGCCCGTTCCAGCCCACTGCCGCCATGATCCCGCCAACCATCGTGCCGTGGGAAGCGCCGTTGCGTGGCGTTGGATCATTCGATCCATCGACAAAGTTCTTGGAACCGCCGGGCACCACGTTGGCAACAAGATCCGGGTGGCGTAGTTCGAGTGCGTCGTCCACGACGGCGACGGTTACGCCTTGTCCACGCAGCCCCAACGTATGCAGCGGGCCCACATTCAGATCCGTTCCGGCGCGTGGCCGAGTGTCGGCAATGACCTCTTGCCCATCGTTGAGCAAATGCCATTGATAGCGGAAAAGCGGGTCACTTTCTTCTGGTGGCCTGGGTTGGGCGCGTGATGTTGCCGGGGTTTGCGCCAACACCCGGTGCCGAGGATGCCGCGCTACACAGCGCCAGCACGAGCGCGGAGAACAGCAATTGCCGTTGCGGAAAAGAAGTCATCAACAGAGTCCCATTTGGGTGCGAGCGGGAGATTTGCCGTAATCGACGGCGTAGCGCATGCAGGCGCTCGCAATGGCGCGCATGCGTCGTGCGTACACGGCCGCTATGGTCGTGTGTGATGCATCAAGGGCGTCGTGCGTCGTGCGCCGAGCGGGGAGTACTCGGGCGGTTAATGCGGGCTATCAGCGCAGATGTTGTGTGCGATATCGCAGTGGAACGGCGGCAGCGGACCACGCAATATCGCGGGGCCGGCGTGGCACGTACGGGTACATCAGGAGCGAAGGCATATCCATCTTCATCGAGTCCGGTCGGTATCTATCCATGCGCCCGGGTCATGCAACGACGCAGGCGATCCTGTGCAGCCGGCGAGCATTGGGAATGCTCGGCTCGGCGCGGTCGCGTGATCTGCAAGCGACTGGGCACAGATGTAACTGCAGCGATGCAGCACGACAAATCGCAGAACGCGGCGCCGGCTGTGATGCAGCAGCGATTTTTGCAGTGACATGTAGTTCTATGCGCAACTGCTGCGGATAACGGCACAGCATGTGCTTGCGATTGGGATTTTTTTGACGTGATCGATCCAAACAATCAATCGCAACGCGAAGTTATTCAGCGGCCGACGTAGGCTGAAGCGTGCTCTGAACCCAGGATACTGATGGCACGCTGCGGTGGCGTCACTCACCACCTCTTGCAGCACTAGGCAGTTCCCAGGGTGGCGTCTCGCCGAAGTGTTCGAGCAGAAAGTCCACAAACGCACGCACGCGGGGCGGCTGCAATTGCCGCGCCGGCATGACCGCGCTGATCTGCGAGGTGGGCGGCGGGTAGTCGGGCATCACTTCGACCAGGCGGCCGGCGCGCAGGTCCTCGGCAATGTGCCAGTACGAATGCACTGCGATGCCTTGCCCGGCGATCACCGCATCGCGCATCAGTTCGCCAAAATTGCTTTCGAAACGGCTCTGCATGCGCACCCGTACCTGTCCACCTTCCGGCGTTTGCAGGGTCCAGACATCCTGGCGCCCATCGCGGCCCATCAGCAGCACGCCGGCATGCTGGGCCAGCTCTTCGGGCGTGCGTGGCGTGCCGTGGCGCTGCAGGTAGGCGGGCGAGGCGCTGAGGGTGCGGCGGTTGGGAGCGATCCGCCTGGCCACCAACCCGGAATCTTCGAGCGGGCCGATCCGGATTGCCAGGTCGAAGCCTTGCTTGACCAGGTCGACCAGATCGTCGCTGAGATGCGCGCTGATGCGCAGGCGCGGATGCCGCGCCTGGAATTCAGGCAGCAGTGGCGAAATGTACTGCTGCCCGAACGAGGCCGACAGCGTGACCCGCAAGGTGCCGCCCACATCCTGTGCGCTCTCGCGCAGGTCGTCGGCCAGGGCGTCCAGGTCGTCCACCAGCACGCGGCCGCGTGCGGCCAGTTGCTGGCCCTCCGCGGTGGGATGCATGCGGCGGGTGGTTCGGTGCAGCAGGCGCACGCCAAGGTCGCGTTCCAGTCGCTTCAGGCGCTGGCTGGCCACCGCCACCGAGAGGTCCAGGCTGTGCGCGGCCGCGGTGATCGAGCCCAGGTCGAGCACGCGCAGGAACAGGGCGATGTCGCCAAGACGGTCCATGCATTATCAACTTTGCATTGAAAGTGAATCAGCATAACAGGGGTTTTTGCAGAGGATCACCCGGCGCAGGCTGTGCGCTGTTTCTTCGGGTTCCTGCCATGTCTGCTCCTGCTACGTCCCGCCTGCCGCCCGCACTGTTGGCCCTGACCATCGGTGCGTTCGGCATCGGCACCACCGAATTCGTGATCATGGGGTTGCTGCAGCAAGTGGCTGCCGACCTGGGCGTGTCGCTGACCGCGGCGGGCCTGTTGATCAGCGGCTACGCGCTGGGCGTGTTCGTGGGCGCGCCGGTACTCACGTTGGCCAGTGCCCGCTGGCCGCGCAAGGCCGTGCTGGTGGCGCTGATGCTGGTGTTCACGCTGGGCAATATTGCCTGTGCGCTGGCGCCGGACTACACCAGCCTGATGATCGCGCGGGTGCTGACCTCGCTGGCGCACGGCACCTTCTTCGGTGTTGGCGCGGTGGTGGCGACCTCGTTGGTCGCGCCCGAACGCCGCGCCTCGGCCATCTCGTTGATGTTCGCCGGCCTGACCGTGGCGACCCTGCTCGGCGTGCCGGCCGGTGCGTGGCTGGGCCTGCAGCTGGGCTGGCGCGCCACCTTCTGGGCGGTGGCGGTGATCGGCGTGCTGGCCACCGCTGCGGTGGCGCTGTGGGTGCCTGCCGCGGCTGGGGCCGCGCCGCCGGTGCCGTGGCGCCAGGAGGTGCGCGTGCTTGCGCGCGGCCAGGTGTTGCTGGCCCTGGCGATGACGGTGATGGGCTATGCCGGCGTGTTCGCGGTGTTCACCTATATCCAGCCGCTGCTGGTGCAGGTGACCGGCTTTGCGCAGGCGGCGGTGTCGCCGGTGCTGCTGGTGTTTGGCGTGGGCATGATCGTGGGCAACTTGCTGGGCGGGCGCCTGGCCGATCGCCGGCCGACCGCGACCTTGTTGGGCACGTTGGCTGCGCTGGTGGTGGTGCTGGGCGCCATGGGCCTGGTGCTGCACAGCAAGCCGGCCATGATCGCCTTTGTCGGCCTGCTCGGCGTGGCGGCGTTTGCCACGGTGGCGCCGCTGCAATTGCGCGTGCTCGAGCATGCCCACGGCGCCGGGCAGAACCTGGCCTCCAGCTTGAATATCGCCGCCTTCAATCTGGGCAATGCGCTCGGCGCCTGGCTGGGCGGGGTGGTGATCGCCTCCGGTGCCGGCCTGGTCGCCACGCCGTGGGTGGCGGCGGTACTCACAGCGCTCGGCTTGGGCATTGCGCTATGGAGCGTGCAGCTGCAGCGCCGCCAGGCCGCGCTGCCGGCCGGCTGCGTGCAAGGGCGCTGAAACATCCATCACCGCAGGTGCTGCATGGAAACGCGTTTTCTCGGTCGTTCCGGTTGCAAGGTGCCTGTGCTGGGATTCGGCGCCGGGACGTTTGGCGGTAAAGGCCCGCTGTTTTCGGCGTGGGGCGATACCGGTGTGGCGCAGGCGCAGCGCATGATCGGCCTGTGCCTGGAGGCGGGTGTGAATCTGTTCGACACCGCCGACGTGTATTCGGATGGTGCCTCCGAGGAGATCCTCGGCCAGGCCCTGCAGGGCGCCGCGAGCAGGTGATCCTGTCGACCAAGACCGGCCTGCGCCTGGGCGATGGGCCCAACGATGCCGGTGCCTCGCGCTTCCGCCTGCTGCGTGCGGTGGATGCCTCGCTGCGTCGCCTGCGTACCGACTACACCGTTCGCGCGCGCAGCGTCGCCGCAGGCATCGATCACATTTCCGTCCTGGTCGCGTCCGCGCAAATTGAGAAAGCTGTTGCCAGCCGATTTGACATAAATCGCACCGCGCCCACTGCGGGTGGACTGCATCAATGCATCCCACGATTGCTGGTCTTGCAGCGGGAAGTCCCGATAGAACGGGCCGATATTGCCCCAGGAAAAGTTGAACACGTCCAGGGGCCTTGACTGGGGCCCGTCTCCCCAGGCGTAACGAATGCCCGCGTCTGTCACCGAAGATGCTTCGCCAAACGCAAACCCCGCAGGCGAGGCCTCGGTGCAATACCGCGCCCGCCGCGCCCGTTCCAACCAACCGCGGCGACGATACCTGCGACTTACGTGCCGTGATCGTAGCCCGGCCCTGAGGGCGTGGGATCAGTCGAGCCATCCATGAAATTGTACGAGCCGTTCGGGATGGCATTCGCCGCCAGGTCTTCATGGCTGATCTCCAGACCGCTATCCACCACGCCGATGCGCACGTGTTTGCCGCGGATACCTGGCGCGTGGAGGATGTCCACATCCATGTCCACGCCTGCAACCGGGTGGCTGTCGCCGATGACCGCCTGGCCCTGGATCAACACGTGCCACTGGTAACGCAGTAGTGGATCGCCTGCCACGCCGCTGGCCGTGTTACCAGGTGGGGCTGCGTGTGCTGCAAAAGCTGCCAAAGCGATCAGCGTTGTACTCATTGATATTGCAAGATGTCGTCTACCAAATAAGGTCATTGCAATGATCTCCAACTGGAAGCGGAATGGCCTTGACAGGTGGTGTTAGCCGTGGGCGCGCGTGCTACACACGGCCGCTGACATCGCGCGTCGCACCTGTCAGGCAGGCCAGATCGAACAGCGCAGCCTGTGCACCCGAAAGTGCTGGCCGCCGGCATCAGCCGGCAGCCAGCCTGCGCTCACATCGGTTGCATGATCGATTGCGCCACCACGAGCGAGAGCTGCGCGCCGCCACTGTTGGCCTGCAGGCGAGCCAGCGCCTGTTCCGCCTTTTCTACCGAGGAATAGGCGATTACCGCGCTGTTATCCACGGTCGATGTATAGACGATGGTGCCCCCGGAGGTGCGCGCCAGCGAGGTGGCGTGAGCTGGTGTGGTGCCGGCGAGTTTCAGCTGTGGCCTCACCAGCACCACGCGCCCATTGCGCTCGTTCACTGCTGCGGCGAGCGGCCGCTCCGTGCCGGAGGCTGATCGCGACCCGCTGCGCGCAGCGCCGGCCGGCGTGTCCAGGACCACCGCATAAGGGCCGATCCGCGCGGCCACCGTTCCAGTGGGCCGCGCCGCAATGGGGGTAGCACGATTTCTCGCAGCCGGCGATGCCGCGCCATCTGCAAACTCGGCCGGTAGCGGGTCAAGCACCACCGTTCCCGGCAGCATGCGGTAGGTGTCCGGACCGGAGGTAAAACGTTCGCCGGTTGCCGCGGCACCGAGCGCCTGCGCGTCCATGAACTGCGCGGCCTGCGTGATGCCGCACGCACCGAAGGAAACGAGGAGTGCAGAAAGAACAAGCGTGGTCTTCATGTCAGTGCCCCAGGATACGAAGTTTGAAGTTCTGTAACGCCGCCGTGCTGGTCGGCTCGCTCATGTCGGTGATCTCCAGCGTCCACACGCCTTGCGCTCTTTCATCCAGAAACGCATTGCTGGACGTGAGGTCGATGTAGAAGCCGGTCTGTGCGTAGGCATCGGCATCCAGCAGCGAGAACGGCGTCATCACGTAGCTTCGCGTGCCGCTCGGCGACTCCAGCACCACGCGTAGATTGGCCGGCGTGCGGTGGGTGGTGGCCAACGACAGTTGCACCGCTTCCACCTTCATTGCCTGGGTGATGCGGATGCGTTGCTTGGCCGGTCGCGCCGGTCCACCGATCTGGCTTGCAGCCGCGGTGGAGGCAACCCATTGCGTATCACGCACCGGCGGCAGCGGCTTGAAGTAGGTCGCTTCTTAGACGGCTGCGGCGCCGTCGGCCAGGCCGAAGCCATACCAGTTGCTGAAATGATGCCCGGCGGCGTTGGTGATCCAGCCAGGGTCGATCACGCTGCCCTGGTAGACCGATGCGGGCTGCCAGGGATCGATCTGGCGCGCGGTCTTGGCCAGGATGTATTTGACATCGCGCGCGGTCAGGCTGGGGTTGGCACCGAGAATGAGCGCTGCAACACCGGAGACGGTTGGCGCCGCCGCAGATGTGCCGTTCATCAGCGCGCTGTAGTTGCAGGATGCGTCGATCCTTGACGTGCTGCCGGTCAGTGCATTTTCCACGGTGGTGCCATCCACGTTGTCACCCGCGCTGCAACCGCTGAGATCGGTGGTGACGATCGCCGGATCGTAGGCGAAGGGCGCGGTTTCAGGAGCGAAAACCTGGGCCGCATTGGGATAGAACTTGCGCTGGTAGCCGAACTCACCGCCCAGACCGGAGATCCACAACGCCGAACCGGATGACGAGTACGAGGCCCGCTTGCCGGTGGCGTCCAGGCTGGCGACGACGACGGTGGCGGGCATATTGCTGAGTGGGTCCACGTTGGTGAGCAGGCAACCGACATTCAACGTGCGTGACAGGTCGCTGCAGAGATTGACGATCCTGCCCTCGGCATCGCGGACGCGAACACGCCTGAAGCTGTTGCCGGCCGACTTGATGTAGATGCCGCCCAGCCCGCCGCGTGTCGAGCGCATCAGCGCTTCCCAGGACTGACCCTCTTCCAATGAAACGTCGGGGTAGAAGTCCGGCGCCGAGCCCCAGCTGTTGTTGAAGACATCGAGGGTGCGCGCCTCCGGCCCATCACCCCAGGAATAGCGGACCTCGGCATAACTTCCGGCAGAATCGCTGCCTAGAAAATCGAATCCGGCCAGCAAGGCCTCGGGTGCAACGCCGCGACCGCCACGGCCATTCCAGCCAACCGCAGCGATGATGCCCGCCACCGAAGTGCCGTGACCAAAGCCCGGGTCACTGGGCGTGGGATCGTGCGAGCCATTGCCGAAATTGTGCGACCCATTCGGGATGATGTTGCCAGCGAGATCTTCGTGGCCGATCTCCAGGCCGTTATCCACCACGGCCACACGCACGCCGCGGCCGCGAATGCCCAGTGCATGCAGGAGATCTACATCCATGTCGACGCCGGGCACGGGACGGCTGTCGCCAATCACCGGCTGCCCCTGGTTGGAGAGATGCCATTGGTAGCGATACAGCGGGTCGCCTGCGGCGCTGGCACGCGCAGTGCTTGCCGGCTGTGCGGCGCTGGCCAGCATGGGGGGAGTTCCGATCACCAAGGCGCCGATCAACAGCGCGAGGTATCGCCTGCGATGTAGTTGCATTCCGTTTGACTCCAGTGGAGGGGTGACACAGTCGAAGTGGCACAGACACCCGTCCGACCGATCAAAAATCGGCCGGCTCACACTCCATCGCGCAGGTAGGGCCGTCAGGCCTGCTGCTGTGGAACCTGTGTCTATGGCATGGGGTTGCGGTGCTTACCGCATGCGGCAGCAGCCGCGCCTATGCGGCGCGGGGGCGTGCTGACTGCACGCCGGGCATTCGGTGGGGTTTGTTGGAATAGGGCGAAGGCAGGAAGGCAGCAGCAGGCATCATGTCCATGTGTCCCGAAAGAGCCGGAAAAACGCATCCGCGTGTTTGACGATGGATGCGGCTGGTCCTCGATCGGCTCCCCTGTGCGCAGTTGCGCAGCCGACGCTGGCGATGCGAAGGCACCGGCAGCACCTTGATTAAAAGTGGGTCAGACTTTGGCTGCAAGCGGCGGGCATGCTGCATTGCGCGTGACCGGCCACGCACTTTATGTCAGTCACGTCGGGTTGCGTCGCCAATGCGAAGTTTGCAGGCGTTAAATCGCCCTGTTGTGCGCTGCTTTGTGCGGTTGCGATAAGTACAAGCAATGGCGATGCGCGGTTCTACTTCGCATTTCGAGCGTGGTGTGCTGGTGTGGCAAGTGGCGGTGTGGGATTGGCGCGGCGACGACACAACTCACCAGCAGGCAAAACACAGGCGTGCCCAGCGCCTGTGTTTTGCAAGCCACTTGTAGAGGCGTCGTATGCGCCTGCGCACTCATCGCGCGACAGCTTTGGGCTGGCGCGCGTAACGCGACCGTCGGTTGCCTACCAGCGATACGCCACCGACATCTGGTACTGGCGCCCGGCAATCGGGCGGCCCATGAACACGCCGCCGGTCGCAGCGCCCGGCACACGCACATTGCCTTCGGTCAAGCCCAGGGTGTCGGTCACATTGCTGCCGCTGGCCGTGACCTCCCAGTGGTCGCCCACGTGCAGGTTGGCGCCGATGTCCACCATGTCGTAGGACGGCAGGCGCTGGCTATTGGCCAGGTCTGCGAAGCGATCACCGATGTAGGAATAGGTGGCGAACACCTTGAGGTCGCCGAACGGCAGCATCCAGTAATAGCTGGGCGTCACGCGGAACTGGCGCTTGGGCTGACGCATCACCTGGTTGCCGGTAAATTCGCGGTAGTTGCGGTATTTCGCATCCAGCCACACGCCGGTGCCCGCCAGCTCGAAGCCGCCGAACGGGCGGATGGCGCCTTCCACTTCCAGGCCGCGTGCGCGCGAGTCGCCCACCGCGGTGAAATTCTCGCCATTGGCCAGAAACGCCTGGAACGGTGAATTCTTGAACGTGTTGTAGAACGCGGTGAGATACAGGTCGTAATTGCTGGCGCCGGACTTCAGTCCGAGCTCGTACTGGTCCACGTCCTGCACGCGGGTCTGGCCATCGCGCAGATTGTCGAAGCCGGGAAACTTGACCCCGGAGTTGGCGCGCGCGAACAGGCTGTTGTTGTCGTTGAGTCTGAAGTTCAGGCCGGCCGTCCACGAGAAGGCTTCATCGTCCTGGTCGATGCGGCGGGTGCTGGCCAACGCCAGCGAGGTGGCATTGTCGTACACAGTGGCCGGGTTGCCATCCAGGTCCACCGTGGCGGTGTCGTGCACATCGCCGGTGACGCTCTGGCGCTCGTAGCGTGCACCCAGGTCCAGGCGCAGGCGCTCGCTGAGTTCCCATTCGTCGGCGACAAAGGCGGCGATGTTCTCGCCGTCGTAGTTGGCGCGCAGATTGAGAAACGCGGTGCTGGTAAATCCTTGACGCGTGGCCTGGCGCCCGTCTGCCAGATCCGCATCGATGCGGCGCGCGTTGTTTTGCGCGGTGAGCAACATGGTGTTGCCCAGGTACCAGGTGTCTGCGGAGGAATACTTGGCGTAGTACGCGCCCACGGTGAGCGTGTTGCCGGCGAACAACTCGCGGCTCAGGCGCAGATCGTTGGTGAAGGAGTTCAAACGTTTGTCCACCGACCACCAGCCGGCTTCCAGCACTTGCTGGTTGGGGTCGACCGCGCCGCCGCCGTTGGTGAATCTGCCACTGCCGGTGGTGCCGTAGCCGGCAATGAAGTCGCCCAGCCGCTGCGGTGCATCGCCGGTGAACAGGGCATAGGTGGGCGCGGTGCCCGCCATCACGTTGAAGCGATCAGCAACAGTCCAGCCGCCCACATCCCAGTTCAATTCGCCACCGAATACATCGATGTTGACGCCGCGCCCGTCGCCCAGGTCGCGCTGGATGGTTTCGCCGTTCGGGCCGACCAGCAGATCCACATTGCGGAAGTCGCGGCCGAGCAGGGTGCCGGTCTGCGCGTTCAAACCGGGGAAGCTGGACAGATCGTTACCGTTGTTGCGCGAGAGCAGCGGAATCGCGGTGTAGAAGGCGTTGTTATCATCGGTGTGGCGAGCATAGAACGACAACTCGCCGCTGTCCCAGCGCTTGCTCAAGGTGGCACTGAACTGGCCACCCTTGTCGGCGGAAAACTGTGGGTCGCGCACGCCATCGGTTTCACGGAAGAAACCGCCGATGCTGTAGTACCAGCCGTTGCCCATCGGCCCGCTGTTGAACACATCGATGCGACGCAGCGCATTGTTGCCGCCGGTCAGGCGCACGCTGCCTTCGGGTTCGTCCTGGCCTTTTTTCTGAATGAAATTGACGGTGAGGCCGGGCTGGCCGTTGGAGAAGATGGGGCTGGAGCCGCCGCGCAGCACCTCCATCCGCTCGACCGTGTCATCAACACGAAAGAGCGTGGAGTTTTCCAGGAACGACAAGGTCGGCGGCGGGAACAGGGGCGAGCCGTCCAGCTGCATGGTCACGAACGGCGCGTCGCCTTCGGAGGGCATGCCGCGCACGAAGATGTTCGCACCGGTGCCGCCACCGCTGGGCTCGGCCCACACGCCCGGCACGATCTTCAACAGATCCGCCGTGCTTTGCGGCACCGCTTGCTGAATCTGTTCGGGGCTGGCGGTGGTGATCGAAAAACTCGCATCGCGCTTGGCCAGGCCCTTGAAGCGGGCCGTGCCGCTGACAATCACCGCGTCCAGCGTGGTGGCGTCTTGCTTGCCTGCATCCGGGGATGCAGTTTGCGCGTGTGCGAGCGGTGCAAGCAGGGCGCCGATCGCAAGCGACAGTGCGTAGCGGGGCATGGATGAGGTCATGGGTGCTCTCCTGGGTGGCAGCAAAGAGGCAGGCAATGCGGCGGGGCCGGCATGCCGCCTGAAAGGTGACCAGCCGCACATGACGGAACTGGCGCCTGCAACATGCCAACGCATGCTGCGTTGCTGTTCTAACGGAGTCGCCGGCAAAAGCTGTTGTGCGCCGCGTCAAGCGTGTCGATGCGCGCAAATACCGCCTGCAGCCACGCCGAAGATCAACGCAGCGTGTGCAATGCATTCACACGTGTTTTGCAAGCGCGTGCTTAGCGTGAGGCGTGCGGCATTGCTGTCGCACAGGCGCGCACTTGTTGCGCGACCTGCCACCCCCGGCACCCCCGGCAGCTGACGCGCCAACACGGCGCTGTCTGCCGCAAACAAGGGCACCTGATGCAACACGGCAGTCACTGCACCGTGGTCTACGACGGCAAGACGCTGCACGGCCAGGCGGATATTCCGCTGATCGAGTTTCTGAGCGGGCACGGCATCGACCTGTCCCACATCTGTTATCACCCCGCGCTCGGCGCACCGCAGACCTGCGATGTGTGTTGGGTCGAAGTGGGCGGCGAATTGGTGCGTGGCTGCACGCTGCGCAGCCACGATGGGCTGGAAGTGTCCAGTACGGTGGAGCGCGCGCATGCCGCGCGGCACGAAGGCATGGACCGCGTGCTGGCCAAGCACGAGCTCTACTGCACGCTATGCGAGCACAACACCGGCGATTGCACGCTGCACAACACGTTCGCCGACATGAAGATGCCGATCCAGCGTTACGCCTTCCAGCGCAAGCCGTACGAAAAGGATCACAGTAATCCGTTCTACACCTACGATCCGGACCAATGCATCCTGTGCGGCCGTTGCGTAGAGGCCTGCCAGAAGGTCGAGGTCAACGAGACCTTGTCCATCGATTTTTCGATGGAGCACCCGCGCGTGCTGTGGGACGGCGGCAAGCCCATCAACGCGTCCAGCTGCGTCAGTTGCGGCCACTGCGTGACGGTGTGCCCGTGTAATGCGTTGCTGGAAAAGACCATGCAGCCGGATGCCGGACCGCTCACCGCATTGCCGCAAGAGTTGAAGCGGCCGATGATCGATATGGTCAAGACGCTGGAAAACACCATCGGCGCACCGCCGATCACCGGTGTGTCGGTGCTGGACATGCACTGGCGGCAGCCGGAGATCAAACGCACCAAGACGGTATGCACCTATTGCGGGGTGGGGTGCTCGTTCGAGATGTGGACGCGCGACCGCCACCTGCTCAAGGTGCAACCGGTGGTAGACGCACCCGCCAACGGCATTTCCACCTGCGTCAAAGGCAAGTTTGCGTGGGATTTCGTCAACGACCCCAAGCGGCTCACCACGCCGTTGATCCGCGAGCACGGCCGCTTCCGCGAGGCAAGTTGGGACGAGGCCTTGGCACTGGTGGCGCGCCGGTTGCTGGAGATCCGCGACCTCCACGGCGCGCAGAGCATCGGCTTCATCGGCTCCAGCAAGGCCAGCAATGAAGAGGCCTACCTCACCCAGAAGATCGCGCGCCTGATCATCGGTACCAACAGCGTCGACAACTCCTCGCGCTATTGCCAGAACCCGGCCACCGAGGGTTTGTTCCGCACCGTCGGCTACGGCGGCGACGCCGGCACCATCGCCGATCTGCAGCAGGCCGAACTGGTGGTCATCGTCGGCAGCAACCTGGCCGAGAACCACCCGGTGATCGCCTCCAAGCTCAAGGCGGCGCGCAAGCTGCACGGGCAGAAGCTCATCGTGGTAGACCCGCGCAAGCACGAGATGGCCGAGCGCGCGGACCTGTTCCTGCGCCCCGTGCCCAGCACCGATATCGTGTGGGCGTCGGCGCTGTCGCGCTACATGTTCGACAACGGCTACGCGGATACGCAGTTCCTTGCACAGCGCGTCAATCAGGTGGACGAATACCGCCAGTCGCTGGAGCCGTTCACGCTGGACTACGCGGCGCAGATCACCGGCCTGAGCCGCGAACAGTTGGTGGAAGCGGGCGAGATGATTGGCCGCGCGCGCTCGGTCTGCATCGTCTGGGCCATGGGCATCACCCAGCACACGCACGGCGCCGATACCAGCACCGCGCTCTCCAACCTGTTGTTGGTCACCGGCAATTACGGCCGCCCCGGCACCGGCGGCTACCCGATGCGCGGCCACAACAATGTGCAAGGCGCCAGCGACTTCGGCTGCCTGAAGAACATGTACCCCGGCTACGAAAGCGTCTCTGACCCGGCCGTGCGCAACAAGTGGGCACAGGCCTGGCACGTACCGGCCGAGCAGTTGTCGCTGGAGGTGGGCTCGGACAACTTCATGATGGTGCAGCAGGCCGACAAGGGCGAGATCCGCGCCATGTACGTGATCGGCGAGGAAACCGCGTTTTCCGATGCCGATGCGCGCAATGTGCACCGTGGCTTCTCCAAGCTGGACTTCATGGTGGTGCAGGACCTGTTCTTCAGCCGTACCGCCGAATTTGCGGATGTGGTGTTGCCGGCGTGCCCCAGCGTCGAGAAGGACGGCACCTTCGTCAACACCGAACGCCGTATCCAACGCTTCCACCAGGTGTTTCCACCGCTCGGCCAGAGCCGGCCGGATTGGCAGATCCTCACTGAACTCGCCGCGCGCATGGGCCACGATTGGGGCTATACCCACCCCAGCCAGATCATGGACGAGGTGGCCCGCATCGCTACGCTTTTCAAAGGCGTGAGCTACCAGCGGCTGGAAGGCTGGCGCTCTCTGCTCTGGCCGATGCAGGACGATGGCCGCGATACGCCGCTGCTCTACACCGAGCGCTTCCACACCGACGACGGCAAGGCACGCCTGCATCCGCTGCAATGGAAGCGCCCGGGTGAGGAGGCCGATGCGCAGTTCGATCTGATGCTGGACAACGGCCGCATGCTCGAACAGTTCCAGGGCATGAATCAGACCGGCCGCGGGCCGCGGCTGTGGTCGCTGGCACCGAACTGGTTTGTCGAAGTCAGCCCGCAGCTGGCGGCCGAGCGCGGCCTGCAGGAAGGCGATTGGGTCAAGCTCAGTTCGCGGCGTGGTTCGCTGGAGGTACCGGTGGTGATCACTGATCGCGTTGCCGGCAACACGCTGTTCCTGCCCATCCACCAGGGCAAGCCCGGCATCAATCTGCTCACCGGCGAGCATCACGACCCCGACGTCAACACACCGGCTTACAAAGAGTTGGCAGTGCGCATGGAGCCGCTGGGCCGCACCGGCAAACCGCCGCTGCCTGCGCATAACTTTCGCCACGGGCATCGCACGCCCAACGATGGCGTGCCGGTACAGCAGAAATGGGCACGCGAAGACTATGTTGCGCCGCCGGCCCGCGCACCGCACCCGGAGAGATTCTGATGGCCGAACCCCTGGACTACGACGTCAAACCCCCACCGATCGGGCCCACCGCGCGCGAAGAACTCGACCGCCTGCTCGAGACCCTGCACCAGCGCGGGATACTGCGCCTGGCCAACGACCTGGTCGGCGCGCAGGACAAACTGGCCAAGGTGCTGGTTGATGGCATCAACCAGCCTGGGCCGCTCAATGTCCTGCAGAACGTCTCGATCCTGGCGATGGCGGTGTCGCGCATTCCGCCCAGCCAGTTCTACAAGGTGGTGTTTGCCGGCAAGGACGCGCTGGACCAGATCGCGCGCAGCCGTGCGCAGACCGCAGCCCAGGGCGAGGCGCCCGGCCTGCGCGGTGCGTATCGGCTGCTGCAGGACGAGGCGGTGTGGAATGCGATCACGCCAGTGCTCGATGGCCTGAAAGCCTTCGCCGCCGGCCTGGACAAGCAGGTCGACAAGCCGATCTCCGCCTTCAGCGGCAAGCCCAGCGAGAGCTGAGCCAGGCACGCCATGCAGGCTTCCGAACACGCCTTGCTGCTGGTGCGCGGCCAGTTCGCCTTCACCATCGGCATGCACATCGTGCTGGCCGCCTTCACCATGGGGTTGGCGAACTTCCTGGTGGTGCTGGAAGCGCTGTGGCTGCGCACGCGGCGGCGCGTGTACATGGACGTGTACAACTACTGGTTGAAGCTCTTTTCGCTCACCACTGCCGCTGGCGTGGTGACCGGTATCCCGATGGAGTTCGTGTTCGGCTTGCACTGGGGGCGCCTGTCCGGCGCGGCCGGTGCAGTGATCGGCCCGTTGATGTTCTTCGAAGTGCTGGTGGCGTTTTTCCTGGAGGCCGGGTTCTTGGGCATCATGTTGTTCGGCATGAAGAAGGTCGGCCACCGTGTGCATTTCTTTGCCACCTGCATGGTGGCACTGGGCTCGTTGGTGAGCGCGTTCTGGATCCTGTCCGCCAACTCGTGGTTGCACACGCCGGCCGGATTCGCACGTGCTGCCGATGGCAACTTCCTGCCAGTGGACTGGCTGCGCATCATCTTCAACCCATCGTTTCCCTGGCGCATGCTGCATATGAGCCTGGCCGCGTTGCTGGCCACTGCAGCGATCATCGCAGCGGTGGGCGCATGGCATGTGTTGCGCGATACCCGCAATCCGGGCGCGCGGCTGATGTTTTCGATGGGCCTGTGGGTGATCGCCATTGTCGCGCCCCTGCAGTTGCTGGCCGGCGACCTGCATGGGCGCAATACGCTGGAACATCAACCGCAAAAACTTGCCGCGATCGAAGGCAGTTGGCAGCGGCCGCCGGCAGGCGAGGGCGAACCGCTGCGGCTGTTCGCCATTCCCGATATGCAGGCGCAGCGCAATCGCCATGAGCTGGCCATACCGCGCCTGGGCTCGCTGTACTTGCGCCACAACTGGACCGGCACCATTGCCGGTCTGCGTGAATTTCCCCGCAGCGATCTGCCACCGGTGCCCATTGTGTTCTTCGCCTTCCGGGCCATGGTCGGGCTGGGCCTGTTGCTGATTGCGGTGGGCATGCTCAGTCTGGTGCTGCGCGCGCGCGGGCGCCTTTACGAGGCGCGCTGGTTGCAACGGGTGGTGGTGGTCATGGCGCCATCGGGCATGCTCGCCATGCTGTGCGGCTGGGTGGTGACCGAGGTCGGCCGGCAACCGTTCACCGTGTATGGGCTACTGCGCACCGCGCACAGCACCTCGCCACTGTCGCTGCCGATGGTTGCCAGCTCCAGCGTGGCGATCCTGGTGCTGTACCCGCTGGTCTTCGGGCTCGGCCTGTTCCTGTTGCTGCGCGTGCTGCGTCGGCTGCCGCATGCGCGCGAGCGCGGGCCATCGCCGGGCCTGGCCGATCAGACCGGCAACTGATGCATTTCGTGGAGCGTGTTTGTGCATCTCTCCGTTGAACTCATGCAACACCTGTCCGCCGCCGCGCTGGCCTTCACCGTGGTCACCTATGTGGTGCTGGATGGCACCGACCTGGGGGTGGGCATGTTGTTCGCGGCCAATCGCAGCGATGCGGATCGGCACCTGATGGCCTATTCGATCCTGCCGGTGTGGGACGGCAACGAAACCTGGCTGGTGCTGGGCGGCGGCAGCCTATTGGCGATGTTTCCCAGCGCATACGCCATTTTTCTCAATGCGACCTATGTGCCGCTGGTTGTCATGCTGCTGGCGCTGATCTGTCGCGGGGTCGCACTCGAATACCGTGACCAGCTCGGCACTGATCGCCGTCGCCGCGTGCTGGATGTGGTGTTCATGGTGGCATCGCTGTTGGCCACCTTTTGCCAGGGCGTGGTGGCGGGCACGTATCTGGCCGGCGTTGCGCACCGTGCCGGGCAATACGCCGGCAACGGCCGGGAATGGCTGCAGCCGTTCCCGCTGTTCTGCGGCGTCGCGTTGGTGGTGGGCTACCTGCTGCTGGGGGCGTGTTGGCTGGTGTGGCGCAGCGAGGGGCAGCTGCAACAGCGTGCACGGCACCAGGCGCGTGTGCTGGGCATCGTATTGGGCGCGCTGCTCACGCTGGGCGTGGTCTGGCTTGCACGGCTGACGCCGATCTACGCGCAGCGGCTGGGCGATGCGCACATCAGCGTGCCGCTGGGTACATCGGTGCTCGGCCTGATGGTGGCGATGTATCTGCTGATGCGCAGCCGCCACGCATTCCTGCCCTTGTTTGCGGTGCTGGGCGTGGTCGTGGCCACATACGCCGGTGTGCTGGCCATCGTGTATCCGATGGTGCTGCCGCCAGACATCACCCTCGCACAGGCGGCATCGCCCCCGGCAAGCCAGGGCGTGATGCTGTTGGCGTTCGCGGTGCTGGTGCCGTGCACGCTGGCCTACAGCAGCTATGGCTTTTACGTGTTCCGCGGCAAGGTCAAGCCACGCGGGCATGCGGCGGAGTGAGGCGTGCCTGGAGCAATCAGCGATGTAAGCCATCGCTTCGATAGGCGTCGCATCCGGCGTCTTGCCCAGACGGCGCCAGCCACCGCTTTGCCACTGCCACCGCCCGCCTTACGCCACCGCAACGTGGCGCACGGGCACTGCTTCACGAATCGGCAGGTTCACCAACGCCGCTGCAACGGCCAGCACGATGTCGCCGTACCACATCCACAGGTAGTTGCCGGAGTGTTCCAGCGCCAGGCCGCCCAGCCACGCGCCGAAGAAGCCGCCGAGCTGGTGCGACAGCAGCATCAGTCCGAACAAGGTGCCCAGATAGCGCGGGCCAAACAGCTTGCCGATCAAGCCGGCCGTGGGCGGCACCGTGGCCAGCCAGGTAAATCCCAATCCCGCGGCGAACAGATAGAACGTCAGTGGTGTAGGCGGCGCAATCAGGTACAGGCCGATCATCACCGCGCGGCTGGCATACATCGCGGTGAGCAACCACTTCATGCGGACGCGCTCGCCCAGCTTGCCGATCGTGAGGCTGCCGGCCACGTTGAACAGGCCGATCAACGCGATCGACACCGCCGACACGCTGGCCGGCAAACCACACAGCGCCACCTCGCCAGGGAGGTGCGTGACCAGGAAGGCGATGTGCACGCCGCAGGTGAAAAAGCCCAGATGCAAGCACCAATAACTGCGATCGCGCAGCGCCAGCTGCAACTGCGCACGCAAGCTGATCTCCCCCGCAACTGCGCCCGTGTGCGCACCGGTTGCAGATGGCACGCGCCGCAGCGGCCAGGCCAGCGGCAGGGTCAGCAGCGACACCAGTGCCAGCCCGGTCATCGCCTTCGCCCAGCCGGCCGCGCCGATCGTGAGCTGGACCAGCGGTGCGAACACGAACTGGCCAAGCGAGCCGCCCGCGTTGATCAGGCCGGCCGCGAACGAGCGCCGTTCCGGCGCGATGCGGTGCGCGGTGGCGCCGATCAGGACCGAAAAACTGCCCGCGCCGGCACCGGCCGCCGCCAGCACGCCGAGCGACACGATCAAGCCCCATTCGCTGGTCCACCACGGCGCCAGGCCCAATCCCGCTGCCAGCAGCACGCCGCCGAACATCAGCACCGGGAGCGGCCCGCGCTGATCGGCGATCGCACCGAACACCGGTTGCACCGCGCCCCAGACCAGTTGCCCGATCGCCAGCGCAAAACTGATCGATGCGATCCCGATGCCGGTCTGGCGATGGATCGGCTCCACGAACAATCCGGTGGTCTGGCGCGCGCCCATGGTCAGCATCAGCATCGCCGAGGCGGTGACCAGCAAACCCCAGTGCGCACGCGTGCGTGGTGCCGCAGACGTGCTCATGCGTGTGCCTCCAACACGGCATCCAGACGTGCCAGTGTTGCATGCAACTGCGCGGTGGGGGCTGCGCCGAACAGCGTCTCCAGCTGCACCTGCGCCGCGTGCCAATGCGGGCGTGCGCGCACCAGCAATCCACGGCCGCTGCGGCTCAGGCGCACCCATTTTTGCCGGGCATCCTCGCCGCGCTGGGTCGTGATCCAGCCGGCCGCCAGCAGCGGTTTGAGGTTGCGGGTGAGGGTGGTGCGGTCCATGCCCAGCGTGCTGGCCAACGTACCCAGCGACTGGGCCACCTCCAGCCGGCGCAGGATCGAATACTCATTGAGGCTTAGCCCGACCGGCGCCAGCGCGTGGTCATACAACTGCGAGACCCGGCGCGCCGCGCGGCGCAGATGGAAGCAGGTGCAGCGGGAGAGGCTGAGCATGCGGTGTCTCCACGAGGTTGCCGCATTCTGGGTGCATATGCACCTAGTCGCAACTGGCGTGCCTGAGGAGGATCGTTTGCGCGCCACCTGGCTCCGGCGCGTGTGAACCGCCGCCTGCGTCATGTGATGATCAATCGCAGCATCTGCCCAGGAATGTCACGCTGCTGCAGAGCACTGTTCTGCAAGCTGTCGGCAGAGCGTTGCATCGGTCTTTGCGCCCGCAGTCTGGCGAGCGACGTAGTGCGCTCGGCCGGTGCGCCACCGCTACCAATTGGAATGGCGCAACACGAATGCACTCTTCAAAAAAGAAGAGGCCGCCCGAAGGCGGCCTCGCTTGTGACGGCGGGAGAGAGAGCGCCGTCAGAAGAACAGGCGCACGCCGAAGGAGGCGTTGCGGCCGGGCAACATCACGTCGTCCTTGAGGAAGGAGGTGTGCACGCGCGCATCCTGGTTGGTGAGGTTGTTGCCATCCAGGAACACTTCCCACGCGTTGGCGCCGCGATCCATGTGGTAGGCCAGATGCGCGTCCACCATGGTGTAGCCGTCGGTAGCGGTTTCGTTCACCGCCACCTTGTCCTGCTTCATGGTGCGGATCGCGCCCAGCGACGCGCGCCATGCATCGGCGTTCCAGCGCATTTCCGCGCCCACGCGGCCCGGTGCGATGCGCGGCAGGTTGCCGCCATCCTTCAGCCGCGCCTGCACCGTGTCGCCGAACACGCGCAGGTCCCATGCGCCGGTGTCGTTGTTGGCCAGGTGGAAGGTGGCTTCGCCTTCAAAGCCGTGGAAGATGGCGTCGGCCTGCGTCCACTGGCGGATCGGCAGGAAGTCGTTGTCTTCTTCGTTGAACCACTGGCCGCCGGTATCGACGATATAGACGAAGTCGTTGTAGCGGTTGTAGTACGCCGCGATCTTGGCATCCACCCAGTCGTTCTGGAAATTCAGACCCAGCTCGGCCTGGTTGGCCTTTTCGGTCTTGAGATTGGCGTCGCCGATTTCGAAGGCCAGCGTGGCGATGTGCGGCCCGTTGGCAAACAGTTCTTCCTCGGCCGGCGCGCGTTCGGCATGGTCGAGGTTGGCGGTGAGGCGCCACTGCTCGTTGAAGCGGAAGCCGGCGCTGGCCGAGAAGCTGGTCGGGGTGAAGTCGCGGTCCACGCCGATGTCGGTGCTGTACTTCACCTTGTCCACGCGCGCGCCCACTTCGGCGGTCACGCGGTCCCAGCTGTTGCGGGCCACGCCGAACAGGCCGAGCGAACGGGTATCGGTCTTGGGCACGAAGGATTCTTCGCCCACCGCCTGGAAGGTGGTGTCGCTGCCCTGCAGGCCGAACGCAGTCTGCCAGCCGCCGCCGAAGGTGAAGGACGCTTCCACACGGCCTTCGTTGGCGCGCTTGGTGAACACGGTGCCGACTTCGGCGCCTTCGAATTCGGTGTGCGCGTAGTCGGTATGGCCGAAGCTGTAACGCAATGCGCTGCCATCGCCCCACGGATCGGTCAGCCCGCCCTTGAGGTCGTAGCGGTCCTGCTGCAGTTTCAGCGAAACGCCGCGCTCGCCGATCGACAGATCGCCCGGCTCGCCCGGATTGCCATAGTTGTCGCGGAACCGCGAGGCAGACAGGCCGACAAAGCCCCAGTCGCCCGCCAGCGAGGCACCGATCGAGCCCACCTTGGAGTCCAGGAACGAATTGGCCTGGCGCCCTTGCGGGGTGTCGTAGTCGTTCTGGTTGCGGTACACGCCGTCGGCGTGGATCGACAGCCCGCTGCCGTTACCGGCATCGACGCGGAACATGTCGGTGTTGCCATCCTTGTCGCCGCCGTCGAAGCGCACTTCGGCGCGCCCGCTGAAGCCATCCACCGGCGTCTCGGCAATGCGGCCGTCGACCACGTTGACCACGCCGCCGATCGCGCCGGAGCCGTACAGCAGGGTGGAGGGCCCCTTGAGCACTTCGATCTGGTTGGCCAGGAACGGCTCGATCGCCGGCGAGTGGTCCTGGCTGACGGTGGAGACGTCCTGCGTGGAGAGGCCGTCGCGCAGCACCGCCACGCGCGGGCCGTCCAGGCCGCGGATGATCGGCCGGCCCACGCCGGGGCCGAAGTTGGAACTCTGCACGCCAGGCAGGCTGGCCACCGTCTCGCCCAGGCTGGAGGCGCGCACTTCGTCCAGGCGCTCGCCTGCCAGCACCTCGACCGGGCGGCTCAGCTCGCCGGCGGCATCGCGCAGCGGGCTGGCGGTGACCACCACCTTGTCCAGGTCCTTGATATGGCGGCCGCTGGACGGCGTCGCGTCATGCCGGGTATCGGAACTGGGCGGGGTCTGCGGGTCGGCAGGCACCGGGGTGTCGTCGGCCATGGCCAGAGCGGGGATCAGCACACTGGCCAGGGCCAGCGTGAGGGTGGAGCGGCGGAGCGGGGAGGAAAGGCTGGGGGACATGGCTGACCGGACTCTATGGTTGTTACTTTGTATCAATGGAATGGCGCAGCTTGCCTGCTGCGCCGACGGCACACACCGCACCTGCGTGATGGACTGGTGCGGGGCTGGAACGAGGAAGATGTTATATTATTCCACGTCGCCGCGAGCCCCTGCTGAAAGTCATGCCCCTGCCAACGCTTCGCCACCTGCTCGATCGCTTCGGTGCTACCGGCTCATTGCTGTGTGCAGTGCACTGCGCAGTGCTGCCGCTGGTGCTGGCCCTGGCGCCATCGCTCGGCTTGTCGTTCTGGCTCGGCGACGGGGTGGAGCTGGCCATCGTGGTGTTCGTGACCCTGCTCGGGCTGTTCAGCCTGGTGCTGGGATACCGCCGCCACAAGGCGCTGCACGCCCTGGCGCTGCTGCTGCCGGGCCTGGGGTTGTTGTGGCTGGGCCTGTTGTACGACCCGTTGCACCACTCGGTGGTACCGCACGCGGTAGTGATGACCCTGGGCGGCGCGCTGGTGGGAATTGCGCACCTGGTCAACCTGCGTCTGAACCACGGTCATGGCCACGTCCACGACGCAAGCTGCGCGCACTGAGAGCGACGTGATAGGCTTGCCGGCCTTGCGCGAGGGCGCCGCCGGCGTAAACCTCGCCAGACCCCGTGCCAGCGCGGGGATTTGTATTCACATTCAGGAGTCGACGAAATGGGTAAGGGTGACCGCAAGACCGCCAAGGGCAAGCGCTACAATTCCAGCTACGGCAATTCGCGTTCGCACGCGGTGAGCAAGGTTGTCGTGGGTGCAGCTGCCCCGGTTGCCAAGAAGGGCGTAGTCAAGGCGCCGGCCAAGAAGGCCGTGGCCAAGAAGAGCGTTGCCAAGGCCGGCTGATCCCAGCCCGCTTCGCAACCAGAAACGCGGCGCTTGCGCCGCGTTTTTTTATGCCTGTTGTTTGGGTGCGCGCAGCAGCAGAGCGGCTGCCACCGATGCGCAACTGTCGTCTTCTGCGGCAGTGCCAGTGGGTCGATGCGCCATAGCCTGCCAGGCTGCGGCGCACCGTCAGCAGTCAGTGCGCGCTTGGCGGCGGCGGTGTTGGGGGCGTAGGCGTGGACGGCGGCGCGGGCGTGCCTGCAGCCGGCACCAGCAACTGTTCGGCCAGGCCGCGATAGATCGGCGTCTTGCAGACCAGCCCGGAGACCGCGCGTGCGAGCAGCACCGTGGCCAGGATCGGCAGCAGCATCTGGCTGGTGTCGGTGAGTTCCAGCGAGATTACCGCCGAGGTCAGCGGGGCCTGGGTCACGCCGGTGAGATACGCGCACATGCCCAGCAGCACGAAGGTGCGCGGGTCCACGCTGGGCATCAACACCGACAGGTTGTGCCCCAGCCCGGCGCCCACCGCCAACGCCGGCGAAAACAACCCGCCCGGGATGCCGGCCACGTACGACACCAGATTGGCCACCAGCTTCATCAGCCCGAACTCATGGCCGACCACCGCGTGCCCTTGCACCAGGCTGCGCGCCTGCTCGTAGCCGGTGCCGAACGCACCTTGCCCGAACACCAGCGCCAGACCCACCAGCGCAACCCCGCACAGCGCGGCCAGCAGCACCGGGTGCCGTTGCCGCAGTGCCGCCAGCCAGCGCGGCCGGCCGGACACACTGGCCAGCACCATGCGTGCGAACAGGCCACCGAGCAGCCCGGCCACGCTGCCGCATAACAGGATCGCCAGCCACGCCTTGCCCAGCGGCAAGGCCACGGCCACCTTGCCGAAATAGGTGTAGTTGCCGAGCAGGCCCAGCGACACCACGCCGCCCACGATCACCGCAGTGAGCAAGGTGCCGGAGAAACGGTGCTCGAAGCGCCCGCTCAATTCCTCGATCGCAAACACCACCCCGGCCAGTGGCGTGTTGAACGCGGCGGCGATGCCGGCGGCGCCGCCGGCCAGCAGGAAGTGCGACAGCTCACGTGGCTCGCGGAAGCCGAACCAGCGCCCGAACACATGCATCAGGCTGGCGCCCACATGCACCGTGGGGCCTTCGCGGCCCACTGACGCACCACCCAGCAGCGACAAGGTGGTGAGCGCCAGTTTGCCCACCGACACGCGCAGCGACAGATTGGTTTCGCGAAAGGCCGGGTCCGGGTGTTCCAGCGCGGCGATCACCTGCGGGATGCCGCTGCCGCGGGTGGGCCGCAACGCGCCGGAGGTAAGCCAGGCCAGCAGCGCGAAGATGCCCGGGGTGAGCAGCAGCGCCCACCAGATGGAGTGGGCAGTGATGCGCTGGAACAGGTGGAAAGCCGCGTCGCTGGCTTTGGCGAACACGATGGCCACCAGCGCGACCGCAATGGCGCCGCCCCACAGAGCGACACGACGACGCCAGCCTTCGCTGGACAACAGCGGCCGCAGCCGCCGGGGGGAAGGATCGGGAGCAGACATCGCCCTATTGTCGCACCGCTGCGGCGCGCGCGGGCCGCCGCGGGCTCAGGGCGTGCCGGGCGGTGGCGTGCGCAGCGCCGGCAGCAGGCGCTGCGGGTTGCCGTCATTGGGCGCGGCCGGAATGCCGAGCAGGCGGGTCATCAGCGGGTAGACGTCGACATTGTCGAAGCCTGGCAGCTGCTTGCCGCGCGCGATGTCCGGGCCCTGCGCCAGGAACACCGCACGCATCGACGGCAGCGCCGGGTCGAACCCGTGCGAGCCGCGCATGCCCTCCCGCGGGCGCTTGGCCAGCTTGGCCGGGAACAGCGCGTCCCAGCCTTCGTGCATCTGGCACACGATCGGGGCGATGCGCGGATGGCTGCCGTAGTGCCAGCGCGCCGGCAATTCGCCCTTGCGCCAGCAGTCGTACTGCGCGTGCGCACCGAGCAACTGCGCTTCCGCGCGTGCCGTTTGACCAGGCAGCGGCTCGAAACCGATCACCTGGCCGTCGGTGGTGGCCGTGGCGACGGTGGGCGGCGTCATGGCTTCCACGCTGAGCGCGTGCCCGGGGGGTACCTCGGCCATGCCATGGTCGGAGACCACGATGATGTTGGTGCGCGCGCGGGTGCCGTCGCGCTGCATGCCGGCCAGCAGGCGGCCGATCGCCGCATCCACGGCGCGCACGCTGTTGGCGTATTCCTGCGACTCCGGTCCGTGATCGTGGCCAGCTTCGTCCACGTGTTCGAAATACAGCGTCACCAGCGTGTTGTGCTGTGTGCCCGAGGAGGCGAGCCAGCCGCGCACGGTGTCCACGCGCGCTTCCAGGCTGACGCCTTCTTCGTAATGCCGCCACTGCGTGGGGCGCACGCCCTGGATCGCCGCCTCGCTGCCCGGCCACGACCAGGTGGCCGCATGCAGGCCGGCGTTTTCCGCGCCCACCCACAGCGGCTCGCCGCCCCACCAACGTGCATCGCTCACCGCGTCCTGCTTGCTCAGCCAGAAGCCGCCCAGGGCCGGGTCGCGCATGCTGTTGTGCACGATGCCGTGGTGATCCGGGCGCAGGCCGGTGACCAGCGTGTAATGGTTGGGGAAGGTGAGCGAGGGATACGAGGGCGTCATCCACTGCGCCCGCACGCCGTCGCGTGCGAGTTCCGACAGGGCCGGGGTGATGCCGCGGTCGAGCATGTCCGCGCGCAGGCCATCGATGGAGATCAGCAGCAGGGTATGCGGGGCGGCCGCTATGGCGGCTTGCGCGGCAGTGGCCGGCGGTGCGGGGCGTGGAGCGGTGCAGGCAGTGAGCACTGCAACGGCGGCGGCGAGCAGAAGACGTCGGTCGATCATCGCGTCAGTTTACGTGGCCGCGGTGACGTGTCGAAGTCATCGGTGCACTGGCGTTGTCGAAGATGCTGCGCGCTTGGTGGCCGACTCGGGCGGTAGCCGCGCAAGCGTGATCCGCGAGCCTGCGCTGTGCACCAAAAATTGCGGACAACACGGGGGCGCGGCGTGCGGCCGCCGAATCGTTGCCAGCACTGCAACGGACCATCGTTGCCAGCGCCGCTGGCTTCGGCACGCAGGGTTTCACGCTCCTGCAGGCCACTTACCTGTTGGCATTGTCCATGCGGCTGGTCACCGGCGCGGTGCGCGCGACGGCATTGGCGGCGGTGCTCCGCGGCGCATGCCAAGGCCTGATGAGGCGATCTACGTTGCGCTCGTGTGTGGCAATGCGCGCGCGCAGATGCGACCACATGCACACCCACGGCGTACGCGAACGGCGGCGGCACTCGCCCAGCTCAGCGGGCAAACAGATCTTCGCCAACCACGGCTGCAACCCGGCGCGCCGACGCCTGCGGCGACCAGCCTTCCAGCTGCAGCAAGGCCTGTTTGGTCGGCAGCCCGCCACCGAATCCGGTCAGTGCGCCACTGGCACCGATGACGCGGTGACAGGGCAGCACGATCGGCAGCGGATTGCGGCCGTTTGCGGCGCCCACCGCACGGCTGGCAGCCGGCCGGCCCACTGCCTGCGCCAGTTGCGCGTAACTCCAGGTTTCACCGAACGGAATGCGGGCCAGCGTCTGCCAGACCTGCAACTGGAATGGCGTGCCGGCCGGGGCCAGTGGCAGGTCGAAGCTGCGCCGCCCGCCATACAGATAATCCAGCAGCTGCTCGCGTGCAGCCTGCACCAGCGGCGCGTCGGGACCGTGCTGCCAGAGTGCGCGCCCGGGGGCATCGTGGCGATTCTGCGCGAACAGGATGTGGCGCACGCCGGTGGTGTCGGCCGCCACGGTCAGCGCACCAATCGGCGAGGGGAAGGTGTCGTAGTGCAGCGTGCTCATGAGCGGGTGTCCTTTCGGTCGACGGCAAGATGCCACAGGTGCAGCACGGCGTAGGCGCGCCAGGGCCGCCATGCCTGCGAGCGCGCTTCGGTAGCACGTTCGCTCAGGCGCTCGGGGGCACCGAGCACCTGTTGCAGGATCAGATCTCCTGCCGGAAACGCATCGGGATGCGACAACGCGCGCATGGCGATGTAGTGCGCGGTCCACGGCCCGATGCCGGGCAGCGCGGTGCAGGCGGCGACAAAGTCGGGCAGGCGCTGGCCCGCGCCGAAATGCAGCCGGCCTTGGGCGCAGGCCGATGCCAGTGCGCGCAACGTGGCTGCGCGTGCGCGTGGCAGCCCAAGCTGTTCCAGCGGCGCGTCGGCCATCTGTGCGGGCGTGGGGAAACTGCGGTCCAGGCCGGGCGGCATGTCGGGGAGATGGCCGCCATGCCGGTCCACCAACCGCGCCGCCAGGGTGGCCGCGCCGGCCACGCTGATCTGCTGCCCCAACACGGCGCGCACCGCGACTTCGAACCCGTCCCAGCCACCGGGCACCCGCAAGCCCGGGCGGCGGGTGATGGCCTGTTCCAGCAGCGGGTCCTGCGCGAGCGTGGCATGCACGGCGTGCAGGTCTGCATCCAGGTCGAAGATCCGGCGCACGCGTCGCACGATCTGCGGAATCTGGCGCGGGTCGGTGGCGCCGATCCGCAGCAGCAGTTCGTCGCGCGTTGGTGCAGCGCTGACATGGATCAACGTGGCCTGGCCAGGCGCGCCGATCACGCGCCGGTATCCATCGGCATCCACTTGCTCGATGCCGGGAATGGCACGGCGCTGCAGGAACGTGAGCATCGCCGGCAAATCCAATGGCGGGCGGTAGCCCAGCCGCAGACACAGGTCGCCGCCGGGCACGTCGCTGCGTTGCTTGCGCAACGCCGACGGCGGCATGCCACAGCCTTGCAGAAAGGCCGCGTTGAAACGCCGCAGGCTATTGAAGCCGGCGGCCAGTGCCACTTCGGTGACCGGCAGGGCGGTTTCGGTGAGTAGCTGCTTGGCCAGCAGCAGCCGGCGCGTGCCGTGCACCTGGATCGGGGTGGCGCCGAGCTGCTGCACGAACTGCCGTTGCAGTTGCCGCGCACTCATGCCCACCGCGTCGGCCAGCGTCTGCACCGGCTGCTCCTGCAGCGCGCCTTCGGCAATCATCGCCAGCGCACGCTGCACGCTCTCTTCGCCCAGGTGCTGCTGCGCCTGCGGTGACAGCTCCGGCCGGCAGCGCAGGCACGGGCGATAACCGGCCGCGGTGGCCGCCGCAGCGGTGGGGTAGTAGCTGATATTGGACGGTTTGGGCGGCGGCGCGGGGCACACCGGCCGGCAGTAGATGCCGGTACTGCGCACCGCGGTGAAAAACAGCCCATCAAAGCGCGCATCGCGCGCCAGTCGCGCGCAGTCGCAATGGGTCCGGTCGGGCATGGCGGTGTGCATGGGCGCCAGTCTATGCGCTGCCTGGGCCTGCGGCTGGCCGTTTTCGGACATGGTTGCAGAAGGGCCGCCGTGTTCATGGCAGGGTTCAACTGCTGGCCGCATTCAGCCATAGACTTGGCCTGACTTTCCGCCACGCGTTGCCTGCTCGCCGATGCTTAAATCGCTTTGCCTGTCCCTGTTGTGCGCGCTTGCGCTGGTCGCCTGTGATCGCAACGGCGCGACCTCCGCCGATGCCGATGTGGGGCAGCAGAGCAGTGGCGCGCAGGCGGCCGACGGCGACCACATGGTGTCGGTGGATACGCCCGAGCCGGTGGCGCCGCCACCGCGGCCGCGCGCGCAACCCGGCGAGGCCGGCTGGCCGCCTGCTGCGCTGGAGCTGGGGCAGGCCTGGATCAGCTGCGCCACCGATTACAGCCGCGAGGCCGGCGATGGCACGCTGCTGGCGGCGCTGGACCGCGCCAGCGTGGAAGCGGCCCTGGCGCCCTGCCGCGAGACCGGCCTGCTGCGGGTGCGCTACGCGGGCAAGATCAATGCCGGCTTTGCAGACATGGTGTGGCGCCTGGCCACGGTGGCCGAGCAACTGCGCCTGCCGCACCGCATCCTGGATCTGGATTCCAGCGGTGGCCAGGTCGAGGCGGCGATCCGCGCCGGCGATGTGATCGGCGAATCCAACTGGACCATCTGGGTGCGCGAAGGCTCCATCTGCCACAGCGCCTGCGTGTTCGTGCTGGCGGCCGGCGACAACCGGCTGGTGGCCGGCAAGGTCGGCATCCACCGGATGATGCGAATCAGCTCCAAGGCCACCTCACGCGCCGAACTCAATCGTGAATTGCGCGAGGTGTACGGCAACGTCAAGGATTATCTGGAGCGTAACGGCGTGGCGGTGGCGGTGGCCGACCTGATGATGACCGTGCCCAATCGCAGCCTGCGGCTGCTGACGATGGAGGAGCTGCGCGAGTACGGCCTCGATGGCACCAATGCCGTGCAGGATGATCTGGAACGCATCCGGCAGATGCGCAAGTGCGGCGATGCGTTCGTGCGGCGCAAGGATGCATTTCTGATGGCGTTCGACCAGAAGTGCAAAGGCGAGGGCGCCGAGCTGGATGCGGTCAACGCCTGCGGCCTGGCGCTGAAGCAGCGCTTCGGCTTCCCCGATGCCGCCTGCCCCGAAGAAAGCCCGCTGGCCGAAACCGACGCGGCCGCGCTGCCGGCAGCCACGCCGCCGGCGGACGCGGCACCGGCACCGGCCAATGCAGCGCCCGCCAGCGCGCGCGATGCCACGCCAGAGGCCGCACCCTCGCAGGAGGCGGCCTCCGATCCTCGGCAGGCGCCGGCCGCCGGTCAGGCCGAAGGCTGAGCTTCACGCGTACCGCACTGCCAGCTGCCTATCGTCGCCGCATGTGATCGGAGCCGGGGGGCAACATGCTTGGGAAATCCAAAGGAATTGCGCTGGCCTACCTGCCCTCCGGGCTGCTGGTGTTGGCCGGCTTCGGCATTGCCGAGCTGTTGCGCGTCATCGCCGCCGCCAACCGCGTGCAGTGGCCGGCCACGCTGGCAGTGTGGTTGAGCCTGGTGGCGATCAGTGCCGCAGTGGCCCGCGCGTTATGGATCAGCTGGCGGCTGTGGCGCCCACGCACGGTGGCTGCGGTGCCCCCCGGCGACGTCTGACGGCAACACCCCGCCGGCGCTTGCCTTGTGCGTGCTCCGGCCTAGACTGCTCCCGCCGCACGCACTGTGACGGCGCCCTCATTCCCCGACGTTCCGTACAAGGTCCTTGCACATGCTTCGTTCCTGTCTGCTCGCCGCGCTGGCCGTGGCGCCTTCCGTGGTCTTCGCACAACAGCCGGCCCCGACTGCACGCCCGGCCGCAGCGCCCTCTGCCATCGCGCCCACTGCACGCCCGGCCGCGGCACCCGCTGCGACCGCGCCCAACGCCGCACAGCAGGCGCAGCTGACCAAGCAGAACACCGAAATGACCCAGGCCGCGCTGCGGGTGGCGCAGATGGTGGACGGCACCCAGGTCGGGCCGTTGTGGGACGGCGCTTCCAGCGTGGCCAAGAAGGCGGTGACGCGCGAGCAGTTCGTCGGCCAGATCGGCAGCCAGCGCACCCAGCTCGGGCCGGTGGTCGGGCGCGGGCAGGGCGCGGTGACGCGGGTGAAGTACGGCCCGGGGGCCCAGGTGCCAGAAGGTCTGTACATCAACGTCAGTTTCCCGACCCGGTTTGCCAAGGCGCCGCAGCCGGTACGCGAGCTGGTGTCGTTCCGCCTGGACGAAGACAAGACCTGGCGATTGGCCGGGTACAGCCTGCGGGCGTCGGCCAAGTGATCGTGGCCTTTGAGCGGAGCAACGCATGCAACTGAGCATCGAACTGCAGATGCTGGGCTGGGCCATGGTGCTCGGCCTGGTGCAGCTGCTGGCGGCATCGACCAGCATGACCGCCCAGCGCGGCACCAAGTGGAACGCCAGCGCCCGCGATGGCGAGACCAAGCCGCTGACCGGCGTGGCCGCACGGCTGGATCGTGCGTTCCGCAATTTTCTGGAGACGTTCGCGATCTTTGCCGCGGCAGTGCTGGCGGTCACCGTGGCCGGCCGCACCAATGCCGAAACCGCGCTGGGCGTGCAGCTGTATCTGTGGGCACGGGTGGCCTACGTGCCGGTGTATGCGCTGGGCATTCCCTACCTGCGCAGCGCGATCTGGGTGGTGTCGTTCTGGGGCATCGTCAAGCTGGTGCGCGCGCTGCTGGGCTGGTAAGGCGTGATCGCCGTGCCGCGTCCTGCGGCACGGTGCGCGGGTTGATCCTGATCAAGCCAGCGCGATACGGCCGCTCGTAGACTGTGCACCTCGCAATGCGCGGAGTGCAGCATGCAGACGGTGGATATCGCGGTGATCGGTGCCGGGCCGGTTGGCCTGGCGTTTGCACGGACGCTGGCCGGCAGCGGGTTATCGGTCACGTTGATCGACCAGCAATCGCGCGAACACCTTGCCGATCCGGCCTTCGATGGACGCGAGATCGCGCTGACGTATGCATCGCGCGCGCTGCTGGAAACGTGTGGCCTCTGGCAGCACGTGTCGCCCGATGCGATCTCGCCACTGCGCGATGCGCGGGTAATGGACGGCCATTCACCGTTTGCGCTGACTTTCGCATCCGCCGCGCGGCACGCCGGCGACCTGGGCTGGCTGGTACCCAATCATCTGATCCGCCGCGCCGCGTGGCAGGCCGTGCAGGCGCAGCCGGGGCTGGAGATCCGCTGCGGCCATCGCGTGCGCGCGCTACAGCACACGCCCACGCGTGTGTGTGTGGAACTCGCCGATGGGGCGCGGCTGTCGGCGCGGCTGCTGGTTGCAGCCGACAGCCGGTTTTCCAGCACGCGGCGGTTGCTTGGCATCGGCGCGCAGCTGCGCGATTTCGGCAAGACCATGTTGGTGTGCCGCGTGCGCCATGCAGTGCCGCACCACCATGCAGCCTGGGAGTGGTTTGGCTATGGCAAGACGCTGGCCTTGCTGCCGCTGAAGGGCAACCGCGCTGGCGCCGTGCTGACCTTGCCGCCACGCCAGGTCGAGGCTTTGCTGGCGATGGACGCGCGCGCGTTCGGCGCGGCGGTGACGGACGCCTTCGAACACCGGCTCGGCCCGATGCAGCAGGACGGCAGCCGCCATGCGTATCCGTTGATCGCAACCTATGCACAACAGTTTGCCGGCGAGCGTGCGGCGTTGATCGGCGATGCGGCGGTGGGCATGCACCCGGTCACCGCGCACGGCTTCAACTTCGGGTTGCAAAGCCAGGCGCGTCTGGCCGAGCGCGTGCTGGCCGCGGCCGCGCGCGGTGGCGATATCGGCGCCGCAGCGGTCGTGCAGGGATATGCGCGCGCGCATCGTCTGGCGACGCGCCCGCTGTATGAAGCAACCAATGCACTGGCCGCGCTGTACACCGACGATCGTGCACCGGCCCGCTTGCTGCGACGTGGCGCCTTGCGTGCGGCCAATGCGGTGGCGCCGTTCAAGCAGGCGATTGCAGCGCATCTGACCCAGCGGAGCGTTTGAGGCGATGAAGTGGCAGCGGCAAGCAACGCGTGCAGCGTTGCGCTGTCATCGTCCTGCGTCACCTTGCAACGGCGTCCGATGCGTGGTGTTGCAGGACGGCATCCGCTGCGTCGGGAATGCCGGCGCGGCAATTGCGCGGACTGCGATCAGGCCGGCTTACATCAGCCGCACTGCAGTCAGGCGGGTGCGTTCACGCGTGCAGGGATCGCATTGATCGCGGTTGGCGCATCGCCACTGCGCAGTGCCGCTTCCAGCAGTGGGATGACCCAGGCGTAGCTGGCCTTGGTCACGTCCGCACGCCAATCGCCGCGTCAGCCTTCCAGCGGATGCAAGGCACGCATGCTGCCCCCGCCACGCTCCGCGTGACCACCACGAAGCGACTGTTCGAACCAGAGCGGTGTGGCCGAATCGGCCGCAATCGAAACACTGCAGACATCGCGCTCCGGGTCGTCGGCCGAGCGCGCGATGGTGCGCCAGCTCACCTGCCCACTGTCATTCCGCCGGGTCCGCCTCTGGATCCATCGCCAGCACCCGGATCTCCACGTCATCCAACTGCACCAGTTGGCCCGGCCGGATCTTGGCGGTCTTGCGCAGCTCCTGCACACCATCGACGCTGACCGCGCCACTGGCGACGATCGCCTTGCCCTGGCCACCGCTGTCGGCGATGCCGGCCAGCTTGAGTAGCTGGTTGAGCTCGATGTACTCGCCGTCCAGGTCGAATTCCAGAAATTGCATGGTGTGCTCGGTGACAGGGAGGGGGGCGATTATCCGCCTGGAGCGGCTGGCAACACCACTGCGCAATGACGTGGGTGTACTGGCGAGGCGTTCTGTGCGTGAGGTTGCTTGATCACCCAACGGCTGCAGGTCGCGGCGCGGTGGGCGCTGCATAGTGCGTGGTGCAGGTCGCCCGTCGCCCGCTAGTCGCGCTGGAAGCGTGCGATCTCTTCCAGCATGCGTTCGGCGCGAATGACGCCGGTACCGGCGTGCGCGCGGTCAATGCGTTCCAGCCAGGGATGTTGTGCGCGTTGTAGCCGCCGAAAGCCGAGCCAGGTGCCGATGCCGCCGGCCACGCCGACCAGCAGGTTGAGCACCAGCCAATCGGTCGGCAGGGTTTGGCCGGTGAGGGCGCGCCAGAGCGCGTCGGCCACGGCAATCCACAGCACCCAAAACGCCACGCCCAGCCACGGCGCCACGCGCGTGCGCCAGCGTCGCAACCTGGCGAGCGCGTGTTGCGTGCGCAGCAGCGGCCCTGCGACATTGAACTGTGTCAGCAGCTGCAGCTGCACCATCGCGGAGATCGCCAATGCCATGCACCAGGCCTGCAGCAGCACGCCGCCAATGACCGCCACGGGCTGATCCGTGTGGGGAATCCAGCTGCGTGCGCTCACAATGGCCAGTGCCAGCGCGCACAGCAATTGCGCGGTCTGCGCGACCCAGAGCGGGCGCAGGCTGCTGCGCACCGTCTCTTCATGCACAACACCAAGCAGTTGCCCGGTCTGTGCAGCCTGCTGATCCAGGCGCTGTTCCAGCGTCTGCCAGGCATGTTTCATGTCATCCAGTTCCATGGGGTTGCTCCGGTTGCACAAGGGGAAAGGTCACAGTTCGGCGCGGATGCGCGCTTTCAGGCGGCTGAGCTTCGTGGCCACGTTGGTTTCGCTGATGCCCAGCACATCGGCGATCTCGCGGTAGCTGTGGTCGTCCAGGTAGAGCAGCATCAACGCGCGCTCCAGCCGTGGCAGCTGCGCGATGAAGGTGTAGAGCGCGGTGAGCTGGTGTTCGCGCGCCGGGTCGCGGGCATGCGGGTCGGCAATGCTGTCGACCAGCGTGCCCACATCGAGCACCTCGCTAGGGGCATGCCGGCGGCTGCGCAAGTCGCTGATCGCCACGTTCAACGCGATGCGGTACATCCAGGTGGAAAAACGGCGGTGCGGGTCGTAGCTGGGGAAGGCCCGCCACAGGTGCGTGGCGATGTCCTGGGCCAGATCGGCGCGGTCATCCGGATCCCGGCAATAGCTCGCCGCGACCTTGAGCACGATGCCTCGGTGCTGCTGCATCAGAGCACTGAAGCGGGCGTGCAGGTCTGTTTGTTGGGGCATGGGAACGGCGGCGTGGGTGGGCGAGGAGGGCATGTCTGGATGATTCGCCGGGAGGGTGAAAATCCTCACAACCTGAACAAACTGTCACGAACCTTCGACAGCAGGGGTCTTCTGGGCGCACACTATGTTGCTTTGCGCCTGCCGGCTCCGTGCGGCGCCTCCGGAGTTACCCATGACCCAAGAATCTTCCGCGCCGCTGCTGTTTGCAGACCTCGGCCTCTCAGATGCTGTGATGAAGGCGGTTGCCGCCGTCGGCTACGAGACCCCTTCGCCGATCCAGGCCGCCACCATCCCGGCGCTGCTGGCCGGTCGCGACGTGCTCGGCCAGGCCCAGACCGGTACCGGCAAGACCGCCGCGTTCGCGCTGCCGGTGCTGTCCAATGCCGACCTGAACCAGGTCAAGCCGCAGGCGCTGGTGCTGGCGCCGACGCGCGAGCTGGCCATCCAGGTGGCCGAAGCCTTCCAGAAATATGCCGAAGCCATCCCCGGTTTCCGCGTGCTGCCGGTGTACGGCGGCCAGCCGTATGCCCAGCAGCTCAGCGCGCTCAAGCGCGGCGTGCACGTGGTGGTGGGCACCCCGGGCCGGGTGATCGATCACCTGGACCGCGGCACCCTGGACCTGTCGCAGCTGAAGACGCTGGTGCTGGACGAAGCCGACGAAATGCTGCGCATGGGCTTCATCGACGACGTCGAAGCGGTGCTGAAGAAGCTGCCGGAAAAGCGCCAGGTGGCGTTGTTCTCCGCGACCATGCCGCCGGCGATCCGCCGCATTGCGCAGACCTATCTGAAGGACCCTGCCGAAGTCACCATCGCGGCCAAGACCACCACCTCGGCCAATATCCGCCAGCGCTACTGGTGGGTGAGCGGCCTGCACAAGCTGGACGCGCTGACCCGCATCCTGGAAGTCGAGCCGTTCGACGGCATGATCATCTTCGCGCGCACCAAGGCCGCTACCGAAGAGCTGGCGCAAAAGCTGCAGGCGCGCGGTCTGGCCGCGGCCGCCATCAATGGCGACATGCAGCAGGCCGCCCGTGAAAAGACCATTGCCCAGCTCAAGGACGGCAAGCTCGACATCCTGGTCGCCACCGACGTGGCCGCGCGCGGCCTGGACGTGGAACGCGTCAGCCACGTGCTGAACTACGACATTCCGTACGACACCGAAAGCTACGTGCACCGCATCGGCCGCACCGGCCGTGCCGGCCGCAACGGCGACGCGATCCTGTTCGTCACCCCGCGCGAGAAGGGCATGCTGCGCGCGATCGAGCGCGCCACCCGTCAGCCGATCGAAGAGATGCAGCTGCCGAGCGTGGACGCGGTCAACGACACCCGCGTGGCGCGTTTCATGACCCGCATCACCGAGACCCTGGCCGGCGGTCAGATCGAGATGTATCGCGATCTGCTGCAGCGCTACGAGAGCGAGAACAACGTGCCGGCGATCGACATCGCTGCGGCAATGGCCAAGTTGCTGCAGGGGAACGCCCCGTTCCTGCTGACTCCGCCGGTGCGTGGCGCGCGCGAAGACTTCGCACCGCGTGAGCGCAACGACCGCGCCGACCGTGGCGAGCGCCCGCGCTTCGAGCCCAAGTTCGAGCGTGGCCCGCGTGCGCCCGACGGCGAGCGTGGTGCACGTCCGCCGCGTCCGGACCGCCCGGCCTATGGTGAAGACGCCGGCGCCGAGCGTCCGCGCCGCGAGCCGAGCGCGCCGCGCGGCGAGCCGGAGTTCGGCATGGAGAGCTACCGCATCGAAGTGGGCCACACCCATGGCGTGAAGCCGGCCAACATCGTCGGCGCCATCGCCAACGAAGCCGGCCTGGAAAGCCGCTACATCGGCCGCATCGACATCCAGGACGATTACTCGATCCTGGATCTGCCGGCCGACATGCCGCGCGAACTGCTGACCCACCTGAAGAAGGTCTGGGTGTCGGGCCAGCAGCTCAACATGCGCAAGCTGGAAGAGGGCGAGGCGGCCGCTGCGGCGGCGTCCAAGCCCAAGTTCCCGCGTGGCCCCAGGCCGGCGGGCCGGCCCAACCGGCCGATGGACCGCGCTGGCGCGCCGCACCGCAAGGGTCCGCCCAAGCCGCGTGGCCCGCGTAGCGAGTAAGCGCGCCTGAGCATGCCTGTGCGCAGCGTCCGCCAAGCGGGCGCTGCCATACAGACTCTGCCATTGCTGCCGTTACTGCCTTCAGGCGCCCACTGGGCGCCTGAGACGCATTGGGCAGCGGTGGACGGTGATGGCGAAAGCGCAGGCGGCACGAGGCACAGGTGGCGGCGGGACCATGCAGACGGTGCGTGGCTGGCTCACGCTGCCGTTGGCGCTGTTGATCGTGCTGACCGGCTGCATGGCGGTGCTGTCGGCACTGGTGATCGAGGTCCAGGCCGGTGCCACCAGCTGGATCATTGGCGAGAGCCACTGGTCCAAGGCCCAGCAGGAATCGGTTTACTGGCTGGAGCGCTACCTCGGCAGCGCCGATCCGGCGGATCTGCAGGCGGCCTGTCGCGCACTGGAAGTGCCGTTGGGCGATCGCGCGGCGCGGTTGGCGGTGGATGCCTCGCCAATCGACTGGGCCGAGGTCTATGCCGGTCTGGCGGCCGGCCGCAATGCCCGTGAAGACATGCCTCAGATGGTGCGCCTGTACCGGTATGGGCAGCGCCTGCCGTACCTGGGCAGCGCAATTGCGCTGTGGAAGCACACCGATGGCGACATCCTGCATCTGAGCCTGCTGGCCGACCGGGCGGCCTCCGCCCAGGCCACCGGCACGCCGGACGCGCGCGCACTGCAGTCCTTGCGTGCCGAACTGCATCTGCTGGATGGCCGCATGCGGCGCGATGCCGCCCAGTTCCTGACCTTGCTGACCCGCTGCGCGCGCATGCTGCACGATGTGATGGTGACCTGCAGCCTGGCCACCTTGCTGCTGGTGCTGAGCACCTGCGTGCTGGCGATCCGGCGCACCCGCGACTACCTGATGTCGCACGAAGGCCGCTTCCGCACCGCGTTTCAGCATGCCGCGCTGGGCATGGTGAAGTTCGACCTGAGCGGGCGCGTGCTCGATGCCAATGCCTCCCTGGCGAACATCCTGCAGTACCCGCCAGAGGCCTTGCAGGCCTGCACGCTGGCCGAGGTGATGCACCCCGACGACATCGTGCTGGACAGCCGCGGGCTGATCGACTGGCCGCGGCTGATGCAGGCTGGCGAGCTACGCTTTCTGCGCTCCGATGGCGGGGTGCTGTGGGGGCGCTGGAGTGCCTCGCTGGTGGAGCCGGGGCCGCAGGAGCCAAGCCTGGTGCTGGCGGTGATCGAGGATGTCTCGCAGGCGCACGAACTGGCCGACGAAGTGGCCTATCACGCGCGCCATGATGCGCTCACCGGGTTGATCAATCGCCGCGAGATCGAGCGCAGGCTGCAACGCCTGATCGACCCGCCGCAGTCACCGCAGCTGTGCCACGCGCTGTGCTTCGTGGACCTGGATCACTTCAAACTGGTCAACGACACTTTCGGGCATGCGGTGGGCGACAAGTTCCTGTGCCACTTCGCCGACGTGATCACCATGCAGCTGCGCCCCGGCGACTGGCTGGGGCGGCTGGGCGGCGACGAGTTCGCGATCCTGCTGGCCAACACCGACCTGGCGCATGCGCACACGCTGCTGGAGCGGATGCATGGCGTGCTTGGGCAGCCGTGGAGCCACCAGGGCGGCCGGCCGCTGACCCCCAGCTGCAGTTTCGGCGTGGTGGAGATCCGCCAGGGGGCCGACGACGTCAACCTGCTGATGACCGCGGCCGACCTGGCCTGCCATGCGGCCAAGGAAGAGGGCCGCAACCGCATCCGCAGTTTCGGCGAGACCGATCTGGCGATGGCGCGGCGGCGCCACGACGGCGGCTGGATCAGCGCGGTGCAGCAGGCGATCGCCGAGGACCGGCTGCTGCTGTACGCGCAGAAGATCCAGGTGCTCAGCGACCCGGGGCGTGTGCAATACGAAGTGCTGGTGCGCATGCGCACGCGCGACGGGCGCGTGCTCAGCCCTGGCGAATTCCTGCCGGCGGTGGAACGTTACGGCCTGGGCCGCATGGTGGATGCGCACGTGCTGGAAACCCTTTGTGCGCAGCTCTCTGCCAATCCGGCGCATGTGGCGAGCCTGGACCTGTGCCATGTAAACCTGTCCGCGCAGTCGATCGCGCAACGCGACTTCCTGGATTTTGTGTGCGCCTTGTTCGAGCGCTACCCGGCGCTGGTGGCCAAGCTGTGCCTGGAAATCACCGAAACCGCAGTGATCGGCGATCTGGAGCACGCGCAGCGGTTCGTGCAGAGCGTGCGTGCGCGCGGCTGCCATGTGGCGCTGGATGATTTTGGCAGCGGCCTGGCTTCGTTCGGTTATCTCAAGCAATTTACGGTGGATGTGCTCAAGATCGACTGCGGCTTCGTGCGCAATTACGCGCATGACGCCGTGGACCGCGCCACCGTGCATTCGATCGCGCAGGTAGGGCTGGCGCTGGGGATCGAGGTGGTGGCCGAGGGCGTGGAATCGGAGGCCGACATCGCCGGCCTGCGCGAGGCCGGGGTCGGCCAGGTGCAAGGGTTTAGCCTGCACAGGCCATGCCCGCTGGACGACCTGCTGCATGTGTCGCTACCCAGCCTGGCTGCCTCCTGAGCGGCCCTGACGCACGCAATGGCCCGCGCGGCGCCGCAATCGCCGATAATCCGCCGATGACGACCCGACTCAACAAACATATCGCCGAAACCGGCTTTTGCTCCCGCCGCGAGGCGGACCGCCTGATCGGCGAACGCCGCGTCACCGTCAATGGCGTGATCGCCGGCACCGGCGCGGTGGTCGGCGAAGACGACACCGTGCTGGTGGACGGCCAGCCCCTGCGCGTGCGCGAGGCCAAAAAGCCTGGTACGCGCCGCCACGTGTACATCGCACTCAACAAGCCAGTGGGCATCACCAGCACCACCGAGAGTTCGGTGAAGGGCAACATCGTGGAATTCGTGGGCCACGAGCAGCGCATCTTCCCGATCGGCCGGCTGGACAAGGACTCCGAAGGGCTGATCCTGATGACCAGCAACGGCAACATCGTCAACGAGATCCTGCGCGCGGAAAATCGGCACCAGAAGGAATACCTGGTGGCGGTCAACAAGCCGGTCACCGACGAATTCCTGCGCGGCATGGCCCGCGGCGTGCGCCTGCATGACGAAACCACCTTGCCGTGCCGTACCGCGCGCATCGCCAAGTTCGGTTTCCGCATCGTGCTGGAGCAGGGCTTGAACCGGCAGATCCGCCTGATGGCCGCGGCGTTCGGCTTCCGCGTGACCCAGCTGCGCCGCGTGCGCATCGACAACATCAAGCTGGCCGCGCTCAAGCCCGGCCAGTGGCGCAATCTCACCGACCAGGAATTGCAGGGGTTATTGCCGCAGCGTACTGATTGGTGAGTGTGGCTTGGCAGTGTGTTGGGGCGGTCGTTGCTTGGCGCAGTTTGATCGTCCCTCGGACGCTTCCCGATGCATCATCTGGAATGCTCATCGTAGGAGCGCGCTTGCGCGCGATGGGGCGTTACCGGTAAAGCCCTCGCGCGCAAGCGCGCTCCTACAACGGCCGGGTGCTTGTGACGCATTAGGACGCTGGTGCGCAGCGCGTGCTGAGCCTGTCGTGCGAATTGGTACTGCGATGACTTGGCGGCGCAGACACTCAGAAGGATTGGTGCCCGTAGGAGCGCGCTTGCGCGCGATGGGGCGTTCCCGGTCAAGCCCCTCGCGCGCAAGCGCGCTCCTACGAAAAACATGGCCGTTCGGCGTGGCCGATCAATCGACGATGTTCTTCGCCTCGGCGGTGCCGAGCAATTCGGGATGCACCACCTTGCGGCGCCGCTCCAGCACCGGATGCAGGAAGACCGCGCCCAGGATGATCGCCACGCCGAGGTAAAACAGCGGCGTCAGTTCGCGTTGTTCGCCCAGCAACACGATCGCCAGCACGATCGCGTAGACCGGCTCCAGGTTGGTCACCAGCTGCACCGAGTAGGCGCTGAGGTGCCGCAGCGCGACCAGCGCCAGGGCAAATGGCAGCAGCGTGCAGGCCAGGGCGAGGCCGAGCAGCAACACGCCATCGTGCAGGCTGGGCAGCACCAGCAGGTCGCCATGCAGGGCTGGCAGCACCAATGGCAAGGCAGGCGCCAGCACCGTCAGGGCCAGCGTGCCAGCGCCCAGTTCCAGGGCGGTGACGGTGAGCGGGTCGGCGTGCGCCACCATGCGTTTGTTGAGCGAGCCGAACAAGCCGACGAACACCGCCGAGACCGCGCCGACCACCACGCCCGCACGCATGCCATCGGGCACGCCACCGACCACCAGCGCCACGCCCGGCAACACCGCCAGCCCGAACAGCAGCTCGCGCGGCCGGAACGGGCGCTGCGCCACCCAGGGTTCGATCACCGCAGTGAACACCGGCGCCAATGCGATACAGGTCGCCGCCACCGAAGCGTTCGCCAGCTTGATAGCGCCATAAAAGGTGAGCCAGTGCAGCGCCACCAGCACGCCGATGCCGCAATAGCCCAGCATCACCGGCGCCGACATCGCACGTAGCCCGCGCCACACGCGCGGCAGCAGCAACAACGCCACCACCACGATCAGCATCCGCCACCACACCAACGGCAGCGCCTGCAGCGTGATCAGCTTGCCGAGGATCGCGGTGATGCCCCAGAGCAGCACGCAGAAATGGATTTGCAGTTGCGCCTTGCGCAGGTCGGTCATGGGCATGCGCCATTGTCGCCGAAACCGCTGGGCTGGCCTACGTGTTGTTGGCTCCAAAGCGGTGCGCGCAGAACTACGGAAGCGGGCGTCGGGTTGTCTCCACAGGCGGCGCAGGCTGAGTCAAGGCCAAGCCTGTAGCGGCATGTGTCTTCGGCCCCAAGGCGTTGTGCGCGGTACTGCAGAAGCGTCATCGGGTTTCTCTGGAGCTATCGCAGGTGTAGCCACCACCACAGCGGTGCGCGCCAGCCACTGGCACACCGAACGCAACCGTCGCGCCTGACCTGCGCGGTCGCGCCTCACGCCCCGCTAGCGGTCCATTGCCTGAAGAGGGATCATCATCGCTTCCGGCTTTAGTTGCTCAGGCGAGCTGATGAAAGACCAGCGCATTTCGCGCACAGTGGCCGTTGCCGTTGCCGCGCGTGTAGCGGCCGGCCGCTGGCACAACGACCGCACTCGTAATGCCTGAGCTGCGCCGCAGCGCCTCGCGCGCCGCTAGCGGTCCATTACCTGCAGAAGGACCATCATCGCCTTCGGGTTGCGTTGCTCAGGCGGACTGATGAAAGACCAGAGCATCTCGCGCACAGTGGCCGTTGCCGTTGCCGCGCGTGTAGCGGCCGGCCGCTGGCACAACGACCGCACCCGTAATGCCTGAGCTGCGCCGCAGCGCGTTGCGCGCCGCTAGCGTCCCAGCGCCTGCAGCAGCGCCATCGCCGCAGCCGGGTTGCGCTCCTTGGCTGCGCTGATGAAGAACACGAACACCTCGCGCGCAGTGGCCGGCGCCGGTGCATCGCCGACATGCGGAAGATCGGCCGGGTCTTCGCCGCGTCGCCAGGCCTGGATGCGCTCGGCCCACTGCGCCAGCGCAGGTGCCGGATAACCGGTGTGCAGGCGTGCCTGGCTGCGCATCAGCCGTGCATACACAAAATCCGTGGAGAGATCGGCAAACGAGGGGTGTTCGTCAGAATCAGTGAACACCGTGGCCACGCCATGTTGGCGCACCCGCGCGATGAGCGCGGAATCCACGGCGGCGTGGTCACGGATCTCCAGCACGTGCCGTAGCACGCGGCTGCCAGCGCGCTTGGGCAACAGCGACAGGAACCCCTCCAGGTCATCGGGCTGCAGGCGATGGCCTTGTTCGAATTGCCACACCAGCGGCCCGAGTGTGTCGCCCAGCTCGGCAATGCCACCGATGAAGTCCTCCACCTGCGCGCCGGTGCCAGCCAGCGTGCGTGATTGGGTGATACGCCTCGGCGCCTTGGCCGAGAACACAAAGCCCGGTGGCACCTCGTCGCGCCACTTCGCGTAGGTCGCCGGTTTCTGCGCACCGTAGTACGTGCCGTTGATTTCGATCGCGGTGACATGGCGGCTGGCGTATTCCAGCTCCCGGCGCTGCACCAGGCCCTCGGGATAGAACATGCCGGCGCGCCACGGTGCGTACACCCAACCGCCAATGCCGACATGGATGCCTTCCAGGGCAGGGGGCGCTGCAGCGAACAGATCGGTCATGGCGGGCTCCGCAGTGGCGAGGGGGGGGCATGCCGCGATGTGCCGGAACTGCGATCGCTGCAAGTGACCGATGATACCGCCGCCGCCGCGAGACGCTGGCGACAGCGGATACCTTGCGTCGTGCAACCAGCGCCCGAGGATGCTCTGTCGCTGGCAGCCGGCTACCATCGGGCTCCCCTTGCCGGAGCGTTGTCATGACCTGGACCACCCCCGATCTTTGCGACCGCTTTCCCGAGGTGGCGGTCGCCGAACCGCTGTTTCGGCACTTTGGTGGGCGCACCACCTTTTCCGGGCCGATCGCCACGGTGCGCTGTGTCGAGGACAACTCGCGCATACGCGAGCTGGCCTCCACGCCTGGCGACGGGCGCGTGCTGGTGGTCGATGGGCAGGGCTCCTTGCGGCAGGCTTTGTTCGGTGACCAGATCGGCGCACAGGCGGTGGCCAATGGCTGGGCCGGCGTGCTGATCCACGGGTGCGTGCGCGACGTGGAGATCCTGGCCGGCTTGCCGTTGGGGGTGCTGGCGTTGGCGGCGTGCCCACGCCGCACCGAGCGCCGCGACCTGGGCGATGTGGACGTGCCGGTGAATTTTGCCGGCGTGGCGTTCGTCCCCGGGCACTGGCTGTATGCCGATGCGAACGGTGTCGTGGTGGCCGCGACGCCGTTGTCGTTGGAAATCGCCGGCGTGGAGCATTGATCGATGAGCACAGAGCAGCACAGCAAGCCGATGACCTGGATGATGGTGGGAGCGATGGCGATGGCTGGCATGACAGTGAGTGGTGTCACCTTGGCCGCTGAGACGGCTGCATTGCCGGCCGGCATGCAGCAGTTCGATGCGCAGATGGAGCGGGTGCGCAAGCAGTTCGATGTGCCCGGCATTGCCGTGGCCATCGTCAAGGATGGCCAGATCGTGCTGGAGCGCGGCTATGGTGTGCGCGAGCTGGGCAAGCCGGCGCCGGTGCAGGCCAACACGCTGTTCGCCATTGCTTCCAACACCAAGGCCTTCACCGCCGCATCGCTGTCGATCCTGGCCGATGAGGGCAAGCTCTCGCTGGACGACAGGGTCATCGAGCACCTGCCGTGGTTCCGCATGTCCGACCCGTATGTCACCAACGAAATGCGCGTGCGCGACCTGCTCGCGCACCGCAGCGGTTTGAGCCTGGGCGCAGGCGATCTGCTGTACTGGCCCACCACCAGTTACACCACCGAAGAAGTGGTGCAGCGCTTGGCCAAGGTGCCGCTCAAGGGCGGCTTCCGCGACCGCTACGCCTACGACAACATCCTGTACGCGGTCGCCCAGAAAGTGATCGAGCAGGTATCCGGGCAGAGCTATGCCGCGTTCCTGCAACAGCGCATTTTCACGCCGGTGGGCATGGCCGGCACACGCTTCAATGCCGACCACCTGCAACCCGGCGATACGGCCGCCGTGGGGCATGCCAAGTACGACTTCAGCAAGCTGCGCACGGTAGCGCCGCTGACCTGGTCCAACAATTCTGGCGCCGGTGGTGTGTATTCCAGTGCGCACGACATGGCGTTGTGGATGAACGTGCAACTGGCCGGCGGCACGCTGGCCGATGGCATCCCCTTGTTCAGTGCCAAGCGGCAGCGCGAGATGTGGTCGATGATCACGCCGATCAATGTGCCGGAGCCGGCGGTGCCCGAACTGGCCGCGGCGCGCCCCAACTTTGCCGGCTACGGCGAAGGTTGGAGCCTGAGCGATTACCGCGGCCATCGGCTGGTGTGGCACACCGGCGGTTGGCCCGGCATGGTGTCGCGGCTGACCCTGGTGCCGGAGCAAAAACTCGGCGTGGTGGTGCTGACCAATCAGGAAGTGGGCGCGGCATTCAACGCGGTGACGCTGCAGGTGCTGGATGCGTTCTTGCAGCTGCCCGCCACCGACTGGACCGCCGCCTACGCCAAGGCCGTGGAAAAGGCAGATGCCGAAGCCGATACCAGCTGGAAACACCATGAGCAGGCGCGTGCCAAGCGCTCGGCGCCGTCGTTACCGCTGAGTGGGTACGCCGCGACCTATCGCGACCCCTGTACGGCGAGGTGGTGATCCGCCAGGAGGGCAAGCGGCTGCGCCTGCAGTTCGCCAAGACCGCGCAACTGGTGGGCACGCTGAAGCACTGGCAGCACGACAGCTTCATCGTGCGCTGGGACGACCGCTCCTTGAATGCCGATGCGTTCGTCAACTTCGCGCTGACCCCCGACGGCAAGGTGCGTGAGATGCGCATGGAGGCCGTATCGCCATTGACCGACTTCAGTTTCGATTTCCAGGATCTGGTGTTGACGCCGGTGGCAGCGGCGGTGGCAGCGCAGGAGTGAACTGGCGCGCACCGGTGGCCCTGCAGGGGCCGCCGGGCCGCGGCGCAAGCAGACACGCGGCCGCCTGATTTCGGCCGAACTCAATCTGCGTCGCGTGGCTGACCAGCCGCCATGGAGCACGGCCTCTGAACGGTCGGTGGCGGCCCATCGGCTGCCCTCGCAATGCGGTCCCGCAGTCGCGCCCGCCTGTCGCGTAACGAACGCAACTGCTTGCAGGTCACCTGTGCGCGTAGCCCGTCGGCGCTATCGCCCACCGGCCTGGCTCGCTATGATCCGCGCAACTCTCAGGGACGCCGTCCACGCATGACCACTCCGCAGATGTCGGTGTATTTCTTTTTGCAGGCCGCCGCGATCCTGCTGGCGTGCCGTGTGGTCGGTCTGCTGGCCAAGCGCATAGGTCAACCGCAGGTGGTGGGCGAGATGATTGCCGGCGTGATGCTGGGGCCGTCGCTGTTCGGACTGGTGCTGCCGGATCTGCAGACGGCGCTGTTTCCCAAGCAAACCATGGACGTGCTGTACGTATTCGCGCAGTTCGGCGTGGGCCTGTACATGTTCCTGGTCGGCACCGACTTTCGTGGCGACCACTTCAAGGCGCGCTATCGCAGTGCCATGAGCGTGTCGTTGGCCGGCATCGCAGTGCCGTTTGCGTTGGCGTTTGCGCTGTGCCCGTGGTTGATCAACGTGCAGGGCCTGTTCTCCGAAAAGGCCAAGCTGATGGAGGCTTCGCTGTTCCTGGGTGCGGCCATCGCCATCACTGCCTTCCCGATGCTGGCGCGCATCATCCACGAGCGCGGCCTCACCAACAGCCCGTTGGGCACGCTGGCGCTCACCGCCGGCGCGTTCGACGATGCGGCGGCGTGGTGCATCCTGGCCGTGGTGCTGGCGAGCTTCGGTGGCAGCTGGGGTAGCGCGTATCTGGCCATCGGCGGCGGCGTGGCCTACGCGTTGTTCATGCTTTTTGTCGGGCGCCACCTTCTGCGCCGGTTGTCTGATTACGTGGTGCCCGATCAGCCGCTCGGCAACGGCGTGTTGGCGGTCATCCTGATGCTGTTCTGCCTCAGCGCCTGGGCGATGGATGCGATCGGTATCCATGCGGTGTTCGGCGGCTTCCTGCTCGGTGCCTGCCTGCCGAAGGGGGCGTTGACCGAAAAGCTGCGCGCGATGATGCAGCCGTTCGTGGTGGTGTTGCTGCTGCCGCTGTTCTTCACTTACTCGGGGCTCAAGACCCAGCTCAGCGTGCTGATGCAGCCGCAGATCATGCTGGCTGGCGTGGCGATCCTGGCGGCCTCGTTCATCGGCAAGGGCGTGGCCTGCTGGGCGGCGGCGCGTGCCACCGGCGAGAACAACCGCGACGCGATGGCGATCGGTTCGCTGATGAACGCGCGTGGCCTGATGGAGCTGATCATCATCAACATCGGCCTGCAGGCCGGGGTGATCGAACAAGGCCTGTTCTCGGTGCTGGTGCTGATGGCGATTTTGTCCACCTTGATGGCCACGCCGCTATTCAACTGGATCATGCGCTGCCACGCCCACGTGAGCGACGCGGTGCCGAGCCTGCAGGGCCGCTGAGCCGGCAGCTGGTGCATGCCGCGTAGCGTGCACCGGCACAGCAGATTGCAATCATGAAGCTGCTTGATGGCGGCGTTGTGCGCGGCCGCCGCCTTGCGTGGCCCGCAATATCGGCGTTGAAGGAGCGTCTGCGCGGCTTTCATCGCGAACGCATTGCGCGGGATCTGGCTGCCCTAAAAAGACGCTGAAGTCGGCAATCACGACGGCCGTGATCACACGCCTGCGCATGCCGTCGCCGCAGTGCACCGCACGTCGCCACTGCGGCTTGACGCCCGATCGGCTAGCCTGACGCCCCGATAGACCCGAAGTGCGCCCCATGTTCCGCTGGTTCGAATCCCTGATCGACACCTTTCCGCCCATCGAGCGAGAGATGCCGCCACGCAGCGTGTGGCGCTTTTACCTGCATTACCTGCGGCCGTTGTGGCCAATTCTGTTAGCGACCTTGATCGCCGGACTACTGCTGGCGCTGGTGGAAGTGGCGATGTTCGACTTCCTCGGCCGCATCGTCGACATGCTGGCCGAGCAGCCGGGGCCGGAGTTCTTCCGTCGCCATGCTGGCGAGCTGGTGTGGATGGCGGCGATCACGCTGGTGGCGCGGCCGTTCTTCACCGGGCTGCATAACCTGCTGGTCAATCAGGCCATCGTGCCGGGCCTGAGCAACCGCTCGCGCTGGCTGATGCACAACTACGTGGTGCGCCAGAGTCTGGCGTTCTTCCACAACGATTTTGCCGGGCGTATCGCCAACCGCGTGATGCAGACCGGCACCTCGCTGCGCGAATCGGCGGTGCAGATGGTCGATGCACTCTGGTACATCGTGGTCTATACCGGCAGCGCACTGTGGTTGTTCGCGCAGGCCGACCCATGGTTGATGGTGCCGCTGCTGTGTTGGCTGGTGGTGTATGTGGGGCTGATGGCGTTCTTCGTGCCGCGCATGAAGGCGCGTGCGTGGGTGGCATCGGACGCGCGCTCCAAGGCCACCGGGCGCATCGTGGATGGCTACACCAATATCGCCACGCTCAAGCTGTTTTCGCATGCGCGCAGCGAAGAGGCCTACGTGCGCGACGCGATCGACGAGCTGGCGGTCAAGCATCGCCTGCAGACACGCGTGACCACCGCAATGGACACCGCCATCGCCATCGCCAACGGCTTCCTGATCGTGGGCACCTGCGGGCTGGCGTTGTGGCTGTGGAGCCGCGGCCAGATCAGCGTGGGCGCCATTACGCTGGCCACCGGGCTGGTGATCCGCATCCACAACATGTCCGGCTGGATCATGTGGACGGTGAACGGCATTTTCGAAGACATCGGCAGCGTGCAGGACGGCATGCAGACCATTGCCCAGCCACTGACGGTGCAGGACCAGCCCACCGCGCTGCCGCTGCAGGTGACACGCGGCGCCGTGCATTTCGACCAGATCCACTTCCATTACGGCAAGCGCGGCGGGGTGATTGCCGGGCTGGATCTGCAGGTACGCGCCGGGGAAAAGATCGGTCTGGTGGGGCCCTCCGGCGCGGGCAAGTCGACGTTGGTCAATGTGCTGCTGCGCCTGTACGACCTGGAGCAGGGGCGCATCCTGATCGATGGCCAGGACATCGCCCAGGTCACGCAGGAAAGCCTGCGCGGGCAGATTGGTCTGGTCACGCAGGACACCTCGCTGCTGCACCGTTCCATTCGCGACAATCTGCTGTACGGCCGCCCGCAGGCCACCGAGGCGCAACTGCTGGACGCAGTGCACAAGGCGCGTGCAGATGGCTTTATCGACACGCTGGTGGATGGCGAAGGCCGCCGCGGTTTTGATGCACATGTGGGCGAACGCGGGGTCAAGTTGTCGGGTGGCCAGCGCCAGCGCATCGCCATCGCACGCGTGCTGCTGAAAGACGCGCCGATCCTGATCCTGGACGAGGCCACCTCTGCGCTGGATTCGGAAGTGGAAGCGGCCATCCAGGACAGCCTGGATGCGTTGATGAGTGACAAGACCGTCATTGCGATTGCGCACCGGCTTTCGACCATCGCGCGCATGGATCGCCTGGTGGTGATGGATGGTGGGCGCATCGTCGAGACAGGCACGCATGCGGAACTGATCGCGCACGGCGGCCTTTACGCCCGGCTATGGGCGCGGCAGACCGGTGGGTTTGTTGCGGCGGATGCGTGACGGAAAAGCGACGCGTGAGGACACGCAATTGGCTTCGTGTGGCTTGAAAACTTGCCAACGGAAATTAGCGAGCATCCAAGCCCCTCTCCCCTCGGGAGAGGGGTTGGGGTAAGGGTAGGGGGCGTAGCCACTGGCTAGTTGGACTACACGAGGCTTCGCCCGTACCCTCATCCGCCCCTACGGGGCACCTTCTCCCGAGGGGAGAAGGGACGCCGGCAGCTTTTCATCAAGCCCCTCTCCCGTCGGGAGAGGGGTTGGGGTGAGGGTACGGGGCGTAGCCACTCGCTAGTTGGACCACACGAGGCTTCGCCCGCACGCTCATCCGCCCCTGCGGGGCACCTTCTCCCGGTGGGAGAAGGGATGCAGGCAGCTCTTCATCAAGCCCCTCTCCCCTCGGGAGAGGGGTTGGGGTGAGGGTACGGCGCGTAGCCACTCGCTAGTTGGACTACACGAAGCTTCGCCCGCACCCTCATTCGCCCCTGCGGGGCATCTTCTCCCGAAGGGGAGAAGGGATGCAGGCAGCTCTTCATCAAGCCCCTCTCCCCTCGGGAGAGGGGTTGGGGTGAGGGTACGGGGCGTAGCCACTCGCTAGTTGGACTACACGAGGCTTCGCCCGCACCCTCATCCGCCCCTGCGGGGCACCTTCTCCCGAGGGGAGAGGGACGCGGTCACTGAATCGGCTGATCCAGCATCAACTCGCGTGCAAAGCGCACCGGCGGCGCGCCGTAGGACAGGATCTTGTCGTGGTAGGCCTTCAGATTGAAGGTGCTGCCCAGCTTGTCCTGCACCGCCTTGCGCGTATCCAGATGCTCCTGCACGCCCACGAAGTAGGTCGGCAACTGGGCCGACGACAGCTGCGCACGCACCCACTTGCCCGACGCTTCGCTTTCCTGCTGGAAGGTGTCGTGGGTCATCAGGTGCATCGCCTTGTCGCGATCCCAGCCGTCCACGTGTACGCCCTGGTCGAGGATCGCGTTGGCGATCGTGCGCAGATAGAACTTGAGCTGCACCAGGTGGAATAACGGGTCGTTATCCAGGTAGCCCTGTTCCTGCATCATGCGTTCGGTGTAGACCGCCCAGCCTTCGGCAAACATGCCCGAGCGCAGCACCGCGCGCAGCGTGGAGGGGAACTTGCCGGAGTGCCAGCCTTCCAGGTAATGGCCCGGGGTGCCTTCGTGGATGCTGAGCAGGTGGATCATGCGGCTGTTGTATTCGCGCAGGAACGAATCGACCTGCTTGGCATTCCAGTCGTCGGGGATCGGCGACACCGCATAGAACGTCTTGAGGTTCTTGTCGAGCGGGCCGGGCGAATCGCAGTAGGCCACCGCCACGCCGCGCTGGAATTCCGGCATCAGGATGATGTCCACCGGCGAATCGGGCAGGGTCATCAGATCTTTCTGGCGCACGAATTCGGTGGATTGCGCGAGCGCTGCCTTGGCATCGTCCACCACCTTGTCGCGTGCCGGCTTGTCGGCGTAGGCCAGCTCCAGCGCCGCCTCGATCGCGGCCTGCTGCTGGGCATCGCTGGGCGCATCCGGCAGGGCCGGCGCGCCGGGCTTGTCCTTGAGCACGGTGCGCGCAATGCCATACATCTCCGAGCGCACGCGCGTGAGCTCGGACTCGGCACGCTGCTTGATCTCCGCACGCGACAGCGACGACAACAGCGCGAACTTCAGCTTCTGGTCGTACTTGTCCGCGCCCACGCGGAAGTCGCCCTTGGCATTGGGCACCAGCACCGTGTCCAGCCAGGTTTGCTGCTCGGTCACCGCTTTCTTCAGGTTGTCGATGGCGGCCTGCGCACGCGCGGCATCGGGCGGGGACAGCTGGCCGATGTTGGGCGCGATGAAGGTGTCGACGATGCTGAGGATGCCCTTGTTCTGCTTGGCTACCGTCTCGGCATGGATCTTGGGCACGCGCGCCGGATCCAGGTTCTCGCGCGCTTGCGCGAGCAGGCTGGGGATCTTTTCCATGCGCTGGGTAGCCGAGTCCAGGCGCTCGGGCAGCGGTGCGAATTCACGCGCCATCAGGCTGTAAAGCGCGCTGCCTGCCAGGCCGTTGTAGACCTGCGGGTCCCAGGCCCAGCTCTGCAACACCTCGGTGTTCCAGATTTCCGATTGCAGCTGGTTGCGCAGGATCGCTGCGTCCACCTGGTTTTCGCGCGAGAGCTTGCTGACGTCCAGCGCATCGAGCTCGGTCAGCAGCTGCTTGCCGGCGTCCAGGCTGCGCTGGCGGCCGGCGGTGCTCAGATCATCGAGCTGGCTGTCGAAGCGGTGGTCGCCGACCTGGGTGGCATTGACCGGCGACAGTTGCATCCAGGTGTCCAGCGCGTGCTTGGAGAGCGCGGCAAAGCGCGCATCCGGGCTCTGCGCATCCTGTGCAGTGACGGCGGCGGTGCCGGCACGCGGCGGTTCGGGCTGCTGGCAGGCGCTGAGACCGGCGAGCAGGGCGAGGACGAGCAGGCGTTGACGCATTCGTGAGTCCTGGGTGGTAGCAATCGCCCAGCATAGGCATCCAGGCTGCCGGCCGCATCCGCCATTGGTTTACCCTGGCCACCTTCCAAGGAGGTGGACCATGCACGACACCGGCAGTTTTGATTGCGGACGCATCGCGTTCGATCTGCACACCGAAACCCCCATCCGTGGCGTGGACGGCTGCAATTGCTCGCCGTGCCATGCGGCCGAAGGAGCCAGCCGATGAGCGCCGCGCTGCGCACGGTGCTGCTGGCGTTGTTGTCCTGTGGCCTTGTGGCAGGCTGCGCGAAACAGCAGCGCGAGCTTGCCGGCGGAGCCGCTGCGCCGGCGGCGCCGCCGTCCGGCCAGGGCAATTTGCTGGCGTATGAGCACGAAGTGCGGATCGACTTGGCCGCCGACCAGATCGGCCCACGCATCACCGCAGTGCGCACCGCCTGCCAGTCGGCGCAGTACGGCGATTGCGCGTTGCTGGCGGTGTCGCAGGAAGGCGGGCGCGCGCCCAGTGGCAGCATTCGCGTGCGCGTGGCGCCGGACGGCGTGGACCCGTTGGTGCAGCTGGCTGGCCAGCAAGGCGATGTGGCCGCGCGCACCACGCATGCCGAAGACCTGGCGCAGCAGATCGCCGACACCGGCCTGGCGCAAGCGCGCCTGCAAAACGAACATGCCCGGCTGCTGCAGCTGCAACAGCGGCATGATCTGGCGGTGACGGATCTGTTGGCCTTGTCCAAGCGGCTGGCCGAGATCGAAGCCGAAGCGCAGCAGACCCAGCAACAGGCTGCGCAACAGCAGCGCCGCGTGCGCACGCAGTTGCTGACCATCGAGTTCCGCGGGACAAGCGGCGAACAGGGCCGCGGCGAGATTGCCGAAGCGGCTGCCGAGTTCGGTCAGGTGTTTGCGTCCAGCGTAGCCTTCGTCATCCGTGCGGTGGCGGCACTGGTGCCGGTCGTGGTGGTGCTGGCCATTGTCGGCTGGTTGCTGCGGCTGGCGTGGCGCTGGCGGGCGCGGCGCCGCCGGGTGGTGTGACGCGTCAGGCAGGCCGACGCACAGCGCTGGCCTGCCCAGATGCGGCAGTGCGATGCGGGCTTAGAGCAGCTATCAAAACGACTGCGCAGCCGCCAGGCGGGCGCGGCCGGTGCTCGGAATCGGCATGTACCCACGTACACTCCGGTTTCTCCGCGCCGTCCGCACCCACCTGACGGCTGCTCGCTACGTTTTGTTAGCCGCTCTTAGCCCTCGTCGACCTCGAATTCAATGAAGACATCCAGCTGCAGCGCCAGTTCCTGCACGGCGTCGCGCACCTTTTGCGCGGTGGATTCGTTGCCGGCTTCCACTTCGAATTCGTGCGTGCCCGGACCTTCGTCGTCGGACAGACCTGCCGAACTGGAGTCGTCATCGTCCAGGTGCGGCATCAGATCGTCGACTTCCTCGACGTGCTCGATGCCTTCGATGCTCTGCAACAGATTGCCAATGGCGCGGGCATCGTCGTCGGTGCCGGTGATACGCATGCGAAGAGTCGGCATGGGCGTTGGTCCTGAGTGGTGGGAACGCAAAGCCTAGGTAGCGGCAGGCAAAGGCAAGGTGATGGCCTGCCGCCTCCGCGTCGTGCGTTTCATGCCGGCTGCGGGCGCCAGCTTGCCTGCGCGTGCTGCGCCGTCTCCAGCACCTGCCGTGCGGCGCTGCCGAGCATGGCCGGCATGATGTAGTGACGATGGGTGCGGTGGATCGCCGCCATGTACAGGTGCCCGAACAGGTTGCGGCAATGCACCTGCGTAGCCATGGTCACCGCGAGCGTGTGTTCACCGGTACGGCGCACGCTGATCGCCGAGCGGAAACGCACGTGTTTGTCGTCCGCGCCCAGCAGCACCTGCACCTGCCGGCCATCGGCATCGCTGCGGTGGGCCAGCACCGGGAAACGGCCGGCGAACCGCTGCGCTGCATGCGGGTCCAGTAACGATGACACCGGGCAACCCAGCGGCGAGGTGCGCAGCCCCAGCGGTCTGACCATCAGGTTGCGCAGCCGCATCAATCCGCTCACCCCGCTCGGTGGCTGGTCGATGAAGGCCTGCAGCAGGTCGCACATCAGCTCCGGCAGCCTGTCGCTGCGCAACTGGCGCGTATCCAGTTGCACCTGATGGCTGTCCTGGTAGTGCATCGGCGCGCTGAAGTGCGCGTGCAGCAGCGCATCGTCGGCCACGGTGGGCAGTGCGCGCACACGCGGTGCCGGCGCACTGGTGGCCACGAAGCCGCCACGTTGCGTCAGCGCCAGGGCCTGGCGCAGGCGACCGGCCCAGCGCCGCGCACGGGCGCACGCACGCTGCTGCCAGCTCTGTGGTCTGACGTTGAAGGACAGCGCGGTGGTCGGCACCTCGCTGGCACGGAACTGGTCCGATTCCAGCAATGCGGTGACCGCCTCCGGCAGCAGCTCGGTGAGGCTGGCGATGGTGGCCTGGCCACTGCTGACCAACGCCTGCTGTGCGCTGTCCAGCGCGCCCGCGGCTTCATCGGGATGGCAGGACAGGGCGAACAACGCCGAATGGCTCGCGCTGCCGCGCGCCGGCGCGAACTGATGCCAGGTGCCACCGCCAAAGCGCACCGTGAACAGGCTGTCGCCGGGCAGGTCCACATGGCGCAGCGCGTGCAGGAAGGCCTGCGGATCCTGCGCAATCTGCTGCGCCGAAGCGGTGGAGAACCGCAACTGCGCGCCGCCGCTGCCGGTCACCGCAGTGAACACGCGGTTGCCGGCATGGCAGTGGAACGGGTGCCCCTGCGGGCCGACCGAAAACGAGAACAGCGAGGCCGGGTCGCCCAGCTGGAAGTCCGGTGCCGACAGCTGCGCCGATGGCTCGTCCAGTGCGGCGTGATGGGCCGGGTGCTGCTGTTGCCGCAGGCCGGCCTGCGCGATCAGACCGTCGCCGGCGCCTGGATCCAGCTGGGCGATCAGGATCACTTCCACCGGCCGCCCGCCGCTGCAGGAGGGCAGCAACACGCGGGGGAAGCTCGCTTCGGCAACAACCTGTTGTGGGTACATGGCAATCCTTGCAGTCATGACGAAGAGCGGAATTCAGCGCGGTTTCTTGGCCAGCTTGCGCGATTCGCGTTGCAACGGACCGGCCTTGGGGCAGACCTCGAAGGCGAAACCGCTGAGCGTGTTGACCATGTTGTGCGGGGTCAGCCGGTACACCACGAACTGGCCGCGCCGTTCGCTGCTGACCAGGCCAGCCGCCGACAACACCGACAGATGCCGCGAAATGGCGGGCGCACTCATCGCAAAGCGCTCGCCGATCTGGCCAGCGGTCAGTTCCTGCGCCGACAGATAGGCCAGGATCTCGCGACGTGGCCGCGATGCCAGGGCTTCGAAAATGCGATCGATCGACATGATGGCTTAGCTAATTAACGAATTAGCTAATTAACTAATTAACTCGCTTGGTGTGCGAGGTGTCAAGCGATTTTTACTGGCGGGTCGAGCTGGGAGCGTCGCCCGTCCCTGTTTGGAGAGGCGGAAGTGCGGTGCAAGGCCGTGTTGGCGTGCACGTCTACTGTTGCTTTCGCAGCCGCCTGACGCGCCACTGGGCGGCAGACTGATTGGATCGCTTGCACAACGGGAGACATCGCGGCGCAGTTGCAGATGGCGATGCACTACCTGCGGCGAAGGCTCACTCGGTTGCCGGCGCACGGCGCGATCGCCGCCGTCTGTCCGGCGCGTGCGCGGTCTCGCCGGTGGGCAATGCCAGCAGTTCGGCGGGCAGTGCCGGCATCGGCGTGCGCTCGTCCAGTGCTTCGCGTTTGAGCCAGTCGATGAACACGGTGGCCGCCGGGCTGGGCGCGCGATGGCTGGGGTGCACGATGTAGTAGGCGTAGCGCGCCTTCAAGGTCGGGCCGGGCAGGCGTACCAGCTCATAGCGCTGCAGATACGGTTGGGCAATGTGCTTGCGTGCCAGCACCGCGCCCAGTCCGTACACGGCCGCGCGCATCGCATCGGTGCTGTCGTTGAAGGTGTGCATCGGCGGCAGCGTGGTGCCGCGCACCTGCGCCGCGCGGAACCAGTCGCGCCAGCCCTGCGGCGACATGTCCGACAACAGCGGCAGTTGCGCAATCTGCGCCGGCGTCTGCAACGCGGCCACTTCGGGCAACGAGGGCGAGGCCACCGGGAACAGTTCGTCGTCCATCAGGTGGTGCGAGGTCAACCCCGGCCAGGCGCCTTGGCCGTAGCGGATGCCCACTTCCGGCCCGCCTTCCTCGAAGCGCGAGAATGCCGGGTCCGATTGCAGGTCCAGGCGGATATGCGGGTGCAGGCGGCAGAACCGCGGCAGGCGCGGCAACAACCAGCAATACGACAGCGAGCGCAGCGTGGTCACGCGCAGCGGGATGGCGTCTTCGCGCGGGTGCAGATTGCCCGCCACCGCGGCGATCTCGGCCAGCGCCGCGCTGGCGGCATCGGCCAGCTGGCGTCCTTCGGCGGTGAGCATTACGCCGCGCGGCAGCCGCTGAAACAAGGTTGCACCGAGCAGTGCCTCGAGCTTGCGCACGTGATGGCTCACCGCGCTGGCGGTGAGGTGCAGTTCTTCCGCCGCATGGGCGAAGTTCTGGTGGCGCGCGGCTGCGGCGAAGACGCCGAGTGCAGGCAGCAAGGTAGGACGCAGATGCATGATGCATGAGTGAGATTTGTGGCTCGCCCCGATACTACGCGCTTGTCGCGCCTGCGATGTGCGCGGATGCTTTGTCGCTCCCCATCTCGATCCCGCGCCATGACCGCTCGCCTGCCCGATGTTCTTTCACGCGTGTGCACCGCCGCATCGCAGGCCAGGAGGGTGCGCGCATGAGTGCACAGCCGTCACTGCAACCGGCGCTTGGCGTGCGCGATTGGCGCACGCCGCTGGAACTGGTGTTCCTGGGAATCGTATGGGGCTGCTCGTTCCTGTTCATGCGTGTGGCCGCGCCGCATTTCGGCGCCGCGGCATTGGTGGAAATTCGTCTCGCGCTGGGTGCCACAGTGTTGTTGCCGTTTTTGTGGGTGGCGCGCAGCCGCTTCCCGCTACACCGTTGGCCGATGCTGGCCGCCATCGGCGTGCTCAACTCGGCATTGCCGTTCCTGCTGTTCGCCTGGGGCGCGCAGCATGCGCCCGCGGCGGTGGGCGCCATCTGCAACGCGATGACGGTGTTGTTCACTGCCCTGATCGCGTTCGTGTTCTTTGGCGAACGCATCGGCACGCGCCGCGCGGTGGCACTGTTGATCGGCTTTATCGGCGTGCTGGTACTGGCCACCGGCAAGTCCGCCGGGCTCAGCGTGGGGCCGGCCGCGTTGGCCGGCGCCACCGCGTCGCTGCTGTATGGCATCGGCTACAACCTGGTGAAACGCCACATGGGCGATCTGCCGCCGGCAGCGTCGGCAGCCTCCACATTGGGGTGCAGTGCGCTGCTGCTGGCGCCGGTGGCGTGGTGGCAGTGGCCGAGCGCGCCGGTGCCGGCCAGCGCATGGGCCTGCGCCGGTGCATTGGGCGTGGTGTGCACCGGGCTGGCCTTCCTGATGTATTACCGCCTGATCCAGCGCATCGGCCCCGCGCGCGCCTCCACCGTCACCTATCTGGTGCCGGTGTTCGGCGCGCTGCTGGCCTGGGCACTATTGGGCGAGGCACTGACCTGGACCATGCTGCTGGCCGCGGTATTGATCCTGGGCAGCGTGGCCTTCAGCCAACGCGCACGCTAAGCATCGGCAGTGTTCGAGAATTCGCAGCAATCCGCTCCTGCGATTCCCCATTCCCGATTCCCCATTCACGCCGCAGGCGGCGTCCGCACCGGCAACGGCACATTGCACAGATCGATGTGCCCGGCCGGTCGCTTGTAGAAATCGTCCTTGCGGTTGCGGCGTGCTTCGGCCACGTCGCGGAAGGTCTGGCTGTCGGTGCGCAGCAATTGCAGCGGCGTGCGCTCGGGCAACGGCACCTCGCTGGCGAGCCGGATCGCGCGCAGCGTGGTGCGCTGTGCGGCGTCTTCGTAAAAGCCCATTGGATCAGGTCCGCGCGGAATCACGCTCAACAATTCCATGCCCTTGACCACGCGGCCGACCACGGTGATGTTGCGGTCCAGCTGACGAGGCGATTGACCGGTGACCACGTAGAGCTCGGCGCCGATGCTGCTGTCTTCATCGTTATTGCGGCCCGCGCCCAGGGTGCCGTAGCAATGCGCCAGCCAGGTCTTGCCGCTGGCCGGATCGCGGCCCACCGGGAAACCCTCGACAAAGCCGACCTGCGGTGCCCAGCCGTCGCTGTCGGGCAGGCGCTGGAAATCCAGGCCCTGCGAGGCGCGTTCGAATTCGGCCGGCAGATGCGTTTTCGCCGATCCCAGCGATTTGGCCTTGGCCGGCGTCTCGCCGTCGGGGTCGCCGAACTGCACCACAAAATTGTCCTGCGAGCGATAGACGCTCAGCCCGTCCCAGAAGCGCTCATGCGCCAGGGTGCGGATGTTGCCCACATGCGCCGGCGCGAACTGCGGAGCCAATTCGATGATCACCCGGCCGCTGTCCAGTTCCAGATACAGCGTGCGCTCGGGGTCCAGGACGCGCCATGCGGAGGCGGGCGAGGCGTCGAGCAATTGCTGCGGGCTTCGGTAGGCAGCGCTGGCAGCGGTGGGCACCAACAGGGCGAGCAGGCAGGCAGAAGCGAGGGTGCGCAGAAGCATGAAGGCAGCCAGCGGGGAGGTGACTGATTCTTGCCGACGCGGCGCGCCAACGCAAAGGGCGGTGCGCTACCCATGCCATACGCCAGCAGCACAACGCCGGCACGAAGGCCGGCGTTGTGGCGATGCAAATGCAGCAGCGGCACGATAAATCAGCTGTCTGGACACAACCGGCTCAGCGCGCCGCCGATGCAAGGTTGGAGCGGCTAACAAAAACGGCGTTGTTGTTGCTAGCTGCGCTTAGTGGTTACGCACGTGCGGGCTGGTGTGGTGCTGTGCCGGCGCATGGTTGTTGCGGAACAGCGGGATCAGCTGCCACAGCGCAGACAGGCCGACCAGTGTGTACACCACGCGCGACAGGGCCGCGTTTTGTCCGCCAAACAGCGCGGCGACCAGATCGAATTGGAACAGGCCGACCAGGCCCCAGTTCAATCCGCCGACGATAAGAAGCACCAGGGTGATGACATTGATCGCTTTCATGGGAGGCAGTCCGTGTGTGGGTTTGGAGTGCCTAGATTCACCATCGCAGCGCAAATGCATCGTGAGCGTTTCAACGCTTCTTTTTGCATTGCAAAGACGCATCACTCACGTGGTGAGGACGGCAATCGACCTCGTCTACGGCCTGCTGTGACGCGTATTTCTTGCGCTCGTCAGCGCTGCGGTTTGCGCTTGATGTAGAGCTGCTTACGCACGCGTGCAACCACATCACCGCTGAGGTCGTGCACGTCGGTGTCGAACCAGTGCAGGTATTTTTCGCCGCTCTCGGTGGCGCTGCGCAAGGTGTCGAGGATGGCGTTGTCGAGCACGAAGTCCGCGGTCACCGTGCCACGGCCGGGCTTGATGAAGTCGATGCTGCCGGCCTTGTCCCAGACGTAGTAATCGCGTCCCAGGTTCTGCATTACCAGCAGCATCCAGAACGGGTCGGTCATGGCGAACAGGCTGCCGCCGAAATGCGTGCCCACGTAGTTGCGGTTCCATGGCCGCTGGCGCAGCTCGACCCGCGTGTAGCGGTAATCGGCCGACAACACGGTGACGTGGATGCCCGCGAACAGGAACGGCGGCCACAGGTTGAGGCCGAATTTGAACAAGGGTGCGCGCATGCTCGACGTCAGCTCTCCAGGCCAGCGCCGAGAATAACATTCGTATGCGTATGGAGTAATGCCGAAGGCACGTCGCGCTGCAGATGCGTCCGCGCCGGCCGGCATCTGCAGCGCGCAGGGATCAGAACAACAGCGCCGACATCTTGCGGCGGTAGCGGCCCACCAGGTCTTCGTCCTCGATCACGCGGAACGCGTCGATCAGGCTGCGGCGCGGCAGGTTGTCCTCGAAACCGCGGTTCTGGCGCAGCATTTCCAGAAACTGCTCCAGCGCCGCTTCGTCGTCGCCGTCGAGCAGGTGACGGACCCCGAGCAGATGGCGCGCGTGCAGGTCGCTGCCATCGGCGGCCACCGTAGTCTGCAGAGCGGCGGCGTCGGGCGCATCCTTGAGCACGTTCGCAAAGCCCAGTCGCGCCTTGGCGCGCACGGCGCGGTCGTCGGTGGCCAGGTTGGCGGGCAGGGCGTCGATCAACTGCTCGGCCTCGAGCGTGTCGCCGGTCTTGAGCAGCGCCAGCGCCAGGTCCAGCTTGAGTTCGTCCTTGTCCGGCTCGGCGGCGATTGCCTCGCGTAGCGCGGCGACCTGCGCCTGCGGGTCCAGCGGTGCCAGCGGAACCTCTTCGGCCACCTGCGGCTCGGCCGGCAGCACGCCGTGCTGGGTCAGGAACTCGCGGATCTGGCCTTCCGGCATGGCGCCCGGGAAGCCGTCCACCAGTTCGCCACCCTTGACCAGGAACACGGTGGGAACCGAACGGATCTGGAAGGCCGCAGCGATCTGCTGCTCCTTGTCCACGTCGACCTTGGCCAGCTCGAAGGCGCCGTTGTAGTCGGCTGCCAGCTTTTCAAGGATCGGGGTCAGTGATTTGCACGGCCCGCACCAGGTGGCCCAGAAGTCCACCAGCACCGGTGTCGTCAACGATTTCTGCAGGACCTCGGTCTCGAAGGTGTCGGTGGTGACATCGAATACATGCGCTTTGTCGGACATGGGTTTCCAGGAGAATGACGGCAACAGTGGACCGTAATGGTGGCAAACCCGGCCCAGACAAGGCCAGCATTGCCGCCGCCAGGGGTTCACGCCGCGCCCGCCGCGCACGACAATGCCGTGCTCTGGCGCGTTGCGCGCCGCGACGTGGAGCAAGGCAATGGCGATCATCGAGGGTTTGCAGCGGTATCTGGGCTTGATCGCCGCCACTGCCTTTGTGCTGGCAGTGGCCGGCTTCGGGGCCGCGCTTCCCGGTTACCTGCAGGGCAGCCACCCGGTGGCATTGCTGGGCGCGGCCGGGGTGCCGCATGCGCTGGGCTTCAATCTGCTGGCGTTCGTGCTGGTGGGCGGGCTGGGCATGGCCACCGGCATCAGCCTGCTCGCCCGCATGCCGCCCAAGGCCGGCTGGAGCCTGCGCGTGGGTGGGCAGTTGATCGTGCTGGCGGGCTTGGCCTTCATCGGCATGGGCCTGTTGCCGCTGGATCCCACCGACCTGGACGGGCGCGCCAGCCAGTCGCATGCCACCGCGTGGCTGCTGTGGGCGGTGGCTTTCGTCCCCGGCATGCTGTTGATTGCCGCGCAGTTGCTCAACCAGCCCGGCATGCGCGCGCTGGCGTGGCTGAGCCTGGCCGCCGGCCTGCTGGTGGCGGTGCTGTCTTTCGGCCCGCCCGGGTTGCTGCGCCAGGCAGTGGCCCAGCGCGTGGCGTTCCTGGCTTGGGTGGGCTGGCTTGCGGTGGCGGGCTGGTCCTGGCCGGCGCTGTTGCGGCCGGGTAGCCGCCCGGTCTGAGCCAGCGGTTTGGAGCACCTGCTGCACTGCGGTACCCTGTACCGCTTTGCACCGCCCGAGCATCCGCTCCCAATGTCCACCGTCGAACCGAACGCCTACGACCCCCAGCAGGTCGAAACCTCCGCCCAGCAGTTCTGGGATGCCACCCGCGCCTTCCAGGTCGACGAGAACTCGGACAAACCGAAGTTCTATTGCCTGTCGATGCTGCCGTACCCCTCCGGTGCGCTGCACATGGGGCATGTGCGCAACTACACCATCTCCGACGTGGTCAGCCGCTACAAGCGCATGACCGGGCACAACGTGCTGCAGCCGATGGGATGGGATGCGTTCGGCCTGCCGGCCGAAAACGCCGCGATCAAGAACAAGACCGCGCCGGCCAAGTGGACCTACGCCAACATCGAACACATGCGCGCGCAGCTGAAATCGCTGGGCTATGCGATCGACTGGTCGCGCGAGTTCGCCACCTGCACGCCGGACTATTACGTGCACGAGCAGCGCATGTTCACCCGGCTGATGCGCAAGGGCCTGGCCTATCGCCGCAACGCGGTGGTGAATTGGGACCCGATCGACCAGACCGTGTTGGCCAACGAGCAGGTGATCGATGGCCGCGGCTGGCGTTCTGGCGCGCTGGTGGAAAAGCGCGAGATTCCGCAGTGGTTCCTGCGCATCACCGATTACGCGCAGGAATTGCTCGACGGCCTGGATCAGCTGGATGGCTGGCCGGATTCGGTCAAGACCATGCAGCGCAACTGGATTGGCCGCTCGGAAGGGCTGGAAATCCAGTTCGACGTGCGCGACACCACCGGTGCCGCGTTGGATCCGCTGCGCGTGTTCACCACCCGCCCGGACACCTTGATGGGCGTGACCTTTGTGTCCATCGCCGCCGAACACCCGCTGGCGCAGCACGCGGCCAAGTCCAATCCGGAACTGGCCAGCATGCTGGAGACGCTCAAGCACGGCGGCGTGTCCGAAGCCGAACTGGAAACCCAGGAAAAGCGCGGCATGGCCACCGGCCTGACCGCGGTGCATCCGATCAGCGGCGAGGAAGTGCCGGTGTGGGTGGCCAACTTCGTGCTGATGGGCTACGGCACCGGCGCGGTGATGGCGGTGCCGGGTCACGACCAGCGAGATTTCGAGTTCGCCAACAAGTACGGTCTGCCGATCGTGCAGGTCGTCAAACTGCGCGAGCCGCGCAACGATGACGAACAGGCCTGGGATGCCACGCAGTGGCGCGACTGGTACACCGACAAGAGCCGCGAGCTGGAGTTGATCAACTCTGCCGAGTTCGATGGCCTGGATTACCACGGCGCTTTCGAAGCGCTGGCCGAGCGCTTCGAGCGCAAGGGCCAGGGCCAGCGCCGCATCAATTACCGCCTGCGCGATTGGGGCGTGAGCCGCCAGCGCTATTGGGGCTGCCCGATTCCGGTGATCTATTGCGCCAAGTGCGGCGCGGTGCCGGTGCCGGAAGACCAACTGCCGGTGGTGCTGCCGGAAAACGTGGAATTTGCCGGCACCGGTTCGCCGATCAAGACCGACCCGACCTGGCGCCAGACCACCTGCCCGGAGTGCGGCGGCCCGGCCGAGCGCGAAACCGACACCTTCGACACCTTTATGGAGTCGAGCTGGTACGTGGCGCGCTACACCAGCCCGAACGCACGCGACATGGTCGACCGCCGCGCCAACTACTGGATGCCGGCCGACCTGTACGTGGGCGGCATCGAGCACGCGATCCTGCACCTGATGTATTTCCGCTTCTATCACAAGCTCATGCGTGACGCGCGGCTGGTGGATAGCGACGAGCCGGTGACCAACCTGCTCACCCAGGGCATGGTCATCGCCGAGACGTTCTATCGCGACGCTGACAACGGCGGCAAGGACTGGATCAACCCGGCCGATGTGGAAATCCAGCGCGACGAGCGTGGGCGCGTGGTCGGCGCCAGCCTGATCGCCGATGGCCAGCCGGTTCACATCGGTGGCACCGAGAAGATGTCCAAGTCCAAGAACAATGGCGTGGACCCGCAGGCCATGGTGGCCAAGTACGGCGCCGACACCGTGCGCCTGTTCTCGATGTTCGCCGCACCGCCCGAGCAGTCGCTGGAATGGAACGAGGCCGGTGTCGACGGCATGGCGCGCTTCATGCGCCGGCTGTGGGTGCAGGTGCACAAGCATGTGGGCGAGGGCGCTGCTGCATTGGATGTCGCCAGCCTGAGTGCCGAGCAGAAGGCGATTCGCCGCAAGACCCACGAAACCATCGGCAAGGTGGACGACGACTACGGCCGCCGCCACAGCTTCAACACCGCCATCGCCGCGGTGATGGAGTTGTCCAACGCGCTGGCCAAGTTCGACGACGCCAGTGCGCAGGGGCGCGCCGTGCGCCAGGAAGCGCTGGAAGCGATGGTGCTGCTGCTCAACCCGATCACCCCGCACGCCAGCCATGCGCTGTGGCAGGTGCTGGGCCGTGGCGAAACGCTGCTGGAAAACGTGCCGTTCCCGCAGGTCGATGCGGCGGGCGCTGGTGCGTGATGCGCTGACGCTGGCGATCCAGGTCAACGGCAAGTTGCGTGGCACCATCGAGGTGGCCGCCGACGCAGCGCGCGAGCAGATCGAAGCACTGGCGCTGGCCGAGCCGAACGCAGCCAAGTTCCTGGACGGCCTGAGCGTGCGCAAGATCATCATCGTGCCCGGCAAGATCGTGAATATCGTGGCGGGCTGAGGGCTGCGCAGTGCCGGGTTGCCAGGCCCGATCCGGCCGATTTGTCGGATCGGCGCCTGGCGACGGTAGCTCAGGTTTTACCTGTGTTGCTGGCGATGCATTGCGTTGGTCAGTTGCAATGCGCCGTTGCGGGTGTTGCCGCGTTCCCGTGAGGAACTCCACTGGTATGTGGTGACGCGCGCGGGGATTGCTCAGGCGGTTCATGGCAATCATCGCACTGGCGCGTGGCGACGTTTGTCAGATCTAGTGCCGTGTTCCCGGTGATTCAGTTCACTGGCGCGCGGCGACGCGTTTTTCATTTCCGGGCGCCGCAATGTAGTGCGGCGCCCTCTCAAGCCCCGTTCACGCCGTCTCGGGCAGGCTAGCCGCCTGTTGCCGCCGCCGGGGCGCTCCTCCAGACTGTGCCCATGATCCGATTTCCTACTGCCTTCGCCGCCTCCCTCGTGCTTGTCTCGAGCCTCACCGCCTGCGGCTTCCACCTGCGCAATTCGTTGGCGCTGCCGCCGGATACGCCCGCGGTCAAGGTGCAGTCGGCGTTGCAATACAGCGAGCTGGCCAAACTGCTGCGCCGTGGCCTGAAGGCCGCCGGCGCCACCCTGGCCGACGAAGACGCCAAGAGCGGCTTTGCGCAGGTGCAGGTGTTGTCCGAGCGCTGGGGCGATCTGCCGATCGCCATCGACAGCCAGGGCCGTGCGCAGGAGTTCAGCCTGCGCTATGCGGCGATCTTCACGGTGACCACCGCCAACGGCGCAATCCTGGTGCCGCAGCAGGTGATCGAGCTGTCGCGTGATTACGTGTCGCCGCCGGTGGACGCCACCGGTACCGCGACCGAGCGCGAGATCCTGGCCGACGAGCTGCGCAAGGACATGTCCGCCTCGATCCTGCGCCGCATCGACAGCGTGGTGCGCGCCCGCGTGGAGCGCGGCGAATCGCTGGAAAGCACGCCTACCGCGCCGCTGCAGCCCAGCACCACGCCGCCGGTGCAGCCGTCCGGCACGCCGGAGTCGAGCGTGCCGGCCTCGCTGCCGCCCGCACCGCAGCCGTCGAACAACAACTAAGCGCTCGCGCGCTTTTCGTCCATGGAACTTCGCCCAGAGCAGCTGGCCGGCCAGTCCAGCCAGCCGTTGCAGCCGGTCTATCTGATTGCCGGCCCGGAAACCTTGCGTGTGCTGGAGGCCGCCGACGCGGTGCGCGCCCGCGCGCGCGCCGAAGGCATCAGTGAACGCGAAGTGTTCGACGCCGACGGGCGTGAGTTCGACTGGAACCAGCTGGACGCCAGCTTCAATGCGCCCAGCCTGTTCAGCCCGCGCCGCCTGGTCGAGGTACGCATGCCCAGCGGCAAGCCGGGCAAGGACGGCGCCGAGGTCATCACCCGGTTCTGCGCCAACCCGCCGCCGGACGTGGTGCTACTGATCACCGCCAACGACTGGAGCAAGGCGCACCAAGGCAAATGGGCCGATGCGGTCGGGCGGATCGGCACCATCGCCGTGGCCTGGCCGATCAAACCGCATGAGTTATCGGACTGGATTGAGCGCCGCCTACGTGCGCAGGGCTTGCGCGCCGATGCGGCCGCGGTGCAGCGGCTGAGCGAGCGGGTGGAAGGCAACCTGCTGGCCGCTGCGCAGGAGATCGACAAGCTCGCGTTGCTGGCCGATGGCAAGGTGCTGGATCTGGAGGCGATGGAATCGCTGGTGGCCGATGCCGCCCGTTACGACGTCTTCCGCCTGGCCGAAACCACTTTTTCCGGGCAGCCGGCCGCGGTGGTGCGCATGCTCGCCGGCCTGCGCGCCGAAGGCGAGGCAGTCGCGGCGCTGATGCCCATCCTGATCAAGGAATTGCTGCGCACCGCTTCCCTGGCCAAGGTGCAGGCCGGCGGCGGCAACCTGGGCGCCGAAATGAAGGCCCAGGGCATCTGGGAATCCCGCCAGGCACCGTTCAAGCGCGCCTTGCAACGGCATCCCGAGCCGCGCCGATGGGAGCGCTTCGTCGCCGAGGCCGGGCTGGTCGATCGCATGGCCAAGGGGCGCGCCGAGGGTGACCCCTGGGTGGCGCTGGAACGCCTGCTGGTCGCTGTCGCCGAAGCCCGCGCGGTGAGATTGCTGGCGTGACAGCGGGGCAGGCCGGAACTGCTGAGCGGGGCGCCGGCGCCGCAGAGCGAGAGCCTCCAACCGCAGCGCAAGGCGCACGGCCGGTACCTCCCACCGGCGTCGCTCCAACGTCACCAGCCACCAACGCGCAGGCCGCCGCGTCAGACTCGCTTCTTTCCGAATCCCAAATCCACAATCCCGAATCCCGGTCCCATACCGACTCCCGATTCCCGATTCCCGATTCCCGCCCCAAGCTCCACCTCTACTACGGCGGCACCTTCGACCCGATCCATCGCGGCCACCTGGCCATTGCCTGCGCCGCACGCGATGCGCTCGGCGCGCAGGTGCATCTGGTGCCGGCCGCAGACCCGCCACATCGCCCCGCGCCCGGTGCCACCGCCGCGCAGCGCACCCGCATGCTGGAACTGGCCCTGGCCGATCTCCCCGGGCTGCTGCTGGATACCCGCGAGGTGCGCCGCGCCGCGCAGGGCGGGGCGCCGTCCTACACGGTGGACACCCTGCACGAGGTGCGTGCCCAGCTTGGGCCCGCCAAGCCCATCGCCTGGCTGCTGGGTGCCGATGCCTTCGTTGGCCTGCCCGGCTGGCATGAGTGGACCGAACTCTTCGGGCTGGCGCATCTGGTGATCGCTGCGCGCCCCGGCACGGCGCTGGACTTGGCCGATGCGCCGGTGCTGGCGCAGGCGGTGCAGGGCCGGTGGGCCACCGACGCGCGCGACCTGCTCACCGCGCCGGCCGGTCGGCTATGGCGGCTGCCGCATCCGTTGCGCGGCGAATCGGCCAGCGCGGTGCGCAGCCGCATTGCCGCCGGTGGTCAATGGCAGGAGCTGGTGCCGCAGGTGGTTGCCGCATTGATCGCCGAAGAAGGCCTGTATGGCTGCGTTCCGCCGGCTAGCTGAACACGCAGGCGGCCGGACTTGCCTATAATTCACCCAAATCTATCGAGTTGCCTGCTTTGACCAGCCAAGCCCAAGTCATCAAGACCTCCATTACGAACCCGCCGCCGTCCGTGCCGGCCCTGTTGGCCACCGTGCGTGAGGCCGTCGAGGAGCTGAAAGCCAAGGACGTGGTCGAGATCGACGTGCGCGGCAAGTCCAGCGTCTGCGATTACATGGTGGTGGCATCGGGCACCTCGACCCGCCACGTGAAGTCAATTGCCGAAGAAGTGGTGAAGTTCGCCAAGCGTCTGGACGTGATGCCGCTGGGCGTGGAAGGCGAGCGTGAAGCCGAGTGGGTGCTGGTGGACCTGGGCGATGTGGTGGTGCATGTGATGCTGCCGCGCGTGCGCGAGTTCTATGCGCTGGAGCGCTTGTGGACTGTTGGCGACCAGCGTCCGTCCGATCTGGAAGAGGCAGCGGACGACGAGCAGGCTTAAGTCTGCGCAGCTGCGTCACCCCAACGAACGGCGCCCTCGGGCGCCGTTCGTGTTTGCGCGTGGTCGGGCGGCTTACAGCGGCCCGCGCTCCCACGGGCCGGTGATGGCCAGCGTGATCCCCGGGGTCTGGATGTTGACGAACAACGTCTGCGCCAGCGGATCCCAGCAGGCGCCGCAGAACTCGGTGTCGCGGTAGTCGCCCTCGGCAATGGTCTTGCCGGCATCGGCGATCTGCTGCGAGGTCAGCTGCACGTTGTTCTTGGCTAGATAGAACGACTCACCATTGCGGGTCAGGCCCAGCAGACGCGCACCCGGGCCGTATTCGTCCGGGCTCTCGCCGCCGTCTTCGCACAGCACCACGCCACCGCGCGCGCTGACGGTGACGTTGTCCGGGTTATGCGCCGCCAGCTGGTTGCCACTGACGAACAGCGCGCTGAGCCGCTGGGTAAACAGGTCCAGCACCCACACCGCGCCATTGCCATAGCCGCGGCGGCCCTGCGCATCCACGCCGGTGCTGGTGTCGACGATGAACAGCTTGCCGTAGCTGTACCAGATGCCTTCGCCGCGGCTCATGCGCAGCGCGCCATCGGCCCAGGCCTGCGCGAACGGTCCGCTCAGGGTGTCATTGGCGCCGATGTCGGCAAAGCCCGCCGGTGCGGCGATGCTGTCCAGATCCGGCTCTTCGATGTCGACCCATTCCAGCTGGAACTGCTGGCCGATGCTGGCCACGGTGAGGTCGGCGTTGCGCTTGCCACGCACGCGCGCGGCCTGCAGCCGACCGCCGTTCTCCAGCGAGCCGTTGCGGCCGCGGCGGTCGTTGGGAATGAAGCGGTACAACCCGGCCTTGTTGCGGTCGTCTTCGGTGAGATAGACGATGCCGGTGCGCGGGTCGATCGCCACCGCCTCATGGCTGAAGCGGCCCAGCCCGACCAGCGGCCGGCCGGTGGTGCGGTGGCTGTCCGGGTCCACTTCGAACACGTAGCCGTGCTTGCGCCCGGTGCTGGAGACCGCATTGGTCTTGATCTCTTCGCAGCTCAGCCAGGTGCCCCAGGGCGTCGGACCGCCGGCGCAATTGACCAGGGTGCCGCCCAGGCTCGGTTCCAGGCTGCCCCAGCCGCGCCGCCCATAGCTCAGCGTGGTGGTGCCGCCGCCGGCCTGCGCGGTGCCGCTGACGATGCCGGTGTCGTACATCGCCGGCGCACGGAACTGGCTGGCGGCGCCACGCTCATGGTTGCGGATCAGCACGTATTCCAGGCCGCGCAGGCCATCGGTGCCGGGGCGCCAGCCGGGCCGACGCAGGCTGACCACGGCCATGCCGTCATGCCGGTCGGGGCAGGGTTGGCCATCGTCCATGCGGTCGCCGCTCCAACCGAACGAGCGGTAGCTGAAGCCGCGCGGCAGCTGCAGCAAGGGCAGGCCGGTGCTCTGGTCGGCGACCGGCGCGAGCGGGCCGTAGCGGCTGGGTACCGGCGCCAGGCGCATGGAGGGCGTGGTGGCAGCCTGGGCCTGGCGCGACTGCAATGCGCTCAGGCTGCCAAGGGCACCGGCGGCCATCACGGCGGCGCTGCCTTTGAGGACCTGGCGACGGGCGGGATCGAAAACATGCATCGAACGACTCCTGCGGGCTGGGTGGTCGGGCGACACTAATTGCCGCCTGTAACCACGCCATGACACACAACGGCAAATCGCCACGGACTGCCCAGGCTGTGACGCGGATATCATGTACGGATGAAATGCCGACTCATCGCCACCGGCGAGCGCGCACCGGCCTGGGTGGCGCAGGGCTTTGCCGAATATCAGAAACGTCTCTCGCACTGGATGCCGCTGGAGCTGGTCGAGATCGAACCCGGCCTGCGCGGCAAGGGCCGCGACGCGCAACGCGCCATCGACGACGAAGGGCGCCGCGTGCTGGCGGCGCTTCCCAAGAATGCGCATGTGGTCGCGCTCGATGTGCCCGGGCGCCCGCTCAGTTCCGAACAGCTGGCCCAGCGCATGGAACATTGGCGCGGGCAGGGCCGCGATCTGGCCTTTTTGATCGGCGGGCCCGAGGGCCATGCCGCCGACGTGGTGAAGAGCGCCAACGAGAGCTGGTCGATCGGCCCGCTGACGTTGCCACACATGCTGGTGCGCCTGATCGTCGCCGAGCAGCTCTATCGCGCGGCCGCAATGCTGGCCAATCATCCTTACCATCGCGCGTAGCGCCGTCATGGCACGTGCTGTGCAGCTGGCCTGATCAGCGCAACCGAGCGCAGATTGTGCAGCGTCCAGCTTGATGCACTCGGCAGTTGCGGCCTGCTTGTACACGCGTCGTCGCTATTTCAAGCAGGCAGGGCGTCCTCACCATCGCGCGTCATGGCGAGCGCCGTGCAGCTAACTTCATCAAGTGCCTGGTCGCCGATTGCGCTGTGTCCAGAGGGAGGCGTTCGGGAGTCGCGTCCAGCGTGTACCCCCGCGTCGTTGCCATTTTGATCGTGCCGGCGGGGATTACGCCTGGTCACTAGCCGGCCCCGTGTTGGTCGCTTCAAGCCTGTTGATGTGGCAGGTCATCGCCGGCCTTCCCTGGATGACGCAAAAGGCCACCGACACGGCAGCGTCCGTGGTTACGCTTGCTGCCGAGCACGCATGCCTGCTCGGCAGGAGGGGCGGCAGGTGGGGATTGGCAGCAGTGCGGCGGCTGCAGTTGCAGGCCGCCGCGTCGGTCAACGCTTCAATTCAACGAAAAGCTCACCGGCACCAACCCGTAGGCCTGCACCGCCTGGCCGTTCTGCATTGCCGGCTGGAAGCGCCAACTGCGCAGTACCTGGCTACGCGCGGCCAGATCGAGCGCGCGGTGACCGCTACTGGTCTGTACGCTCACTTCGGCCGGGCGGCCGTCGGTACCGACCAGCACGCGCAGCATCACCGTGCCCTGTTGCCCGGCGCGCAGTGCCGCCACCGGATAGCTCGGTGCGGGCGCGCTGAGATAGTGCAGCTGCCCGGCGTCCACCGGCCCGCTTGAAGGGGGGGCGGCCGGGGCGCTGATGGTCGGCGCCGTATCCGACACTGCCTCCAACGCCACGTGCGCGGTGTCGACCACCGCTGTCTGCGTCACCGATGGCTGCTTCACCACCGGGTCGGCAATGACGGGCGTGTGCGTGCTGGGCGCCTTGAACGTCACCTCGACCGGAAACACGAGCGGCGGCGGGGGCGGCGTCGCCGGCACGGTGATCGGCATCAGCCAGCGCTCCTTCGGCGTGGGCGGTTGCATGACCTGGTGGTGCGACAACGGGATCAACAACAAGCCACCGGCCAGCAGATGCAGCGCCACGGCCGTGCTCATCGCCAGGACGCGCGAGGTGTCGATGCCAAGGGGACGGGAAGAAACCTGCGATTGCGTGCGAACCATCATCCACCTCCAAAACGGAACTGCGGAAAGGACCAGCGCGGCCCGGACGCACTACACCATCCGGTAGCGTAGGTTTACCGCAGCGCGCACGGCTGCACAAGCGACGCGTGGTGGCGACTGCAAGCAGCTCGGTCGATCGTGGGTGGAATGGTGCGTGGGCAATCGGCGCCATGCCTGAGTGCGCTAAAGCGCTCAAGCTGCCTCCGTGCGGTTGATGCTGAAGAACGGCCTTCAAATCACAATTAAAAATGCAGCACTTGGCAGCTCCAATGGCCCATGCGTTCAACGGCGAACGCCGCCAAGCTACGACGCTGGCGGACCAACAGGCAAAAAAAACTGCCCATGACGGGCAGTTTTTCAAGTGCGCTATTGCGGCGCTAGCGCATCAGCGCCCCAGTTCGAACGTCACATCCAGGGTGATCGACAGGGTGCTTTCGCCCGGAGCCACCTGGGTGTCCATCTCGGCCTTGGCCGAGCGCATCGAAGCGGCCATCATCATCGGAGGCACCACGCCACCGCCATTGCGGCCTTCGGAGATGCTGACGATGCGGCGCACCTTGAGCCCCAGTGACTTGGCGTAGGTTTCGGCGCGGGCCCGCGCCTTCTTGAGCGCGGCCACGCGGGCTTCGTCATACACCGGCTCGGGCTGGTCGATCGAGAAGCTGGGGCCGTTGATGTCGTTGGCGCCTTGCGCAACCAGGGCGTCGAGTACCTTGCCCAGCTTGGCGATGTCGCGCACCTTCAGGCTGACGGTGTTGCTGGCCTGGTAGCCGATGATCTTCGGCGCTTCGTTTTCTTTGTAGCTGTACTGCGGATTGAGATTGATGCCGCTGGTCTGCACGTCCTTGTCGGCGATGCCGGCGGCCTTGACCGCGGTCATGACCTTACTCATCTGCTCTGCGTTCTGGCGCATCGCGGCGTTGCCATCCACCGCCTGGGTCACCACACCGGCCGACACCGTGGCGATGTCCGGTACGCGCTTGGCTTCTGCTTCGGCCGACACATTGAGCAAGGTGCCATCGTTGGGAATGGTGTAGCTCGGAGCGGTCTGGGCGTGGGCGGTCATGGCGGTTCCGGCAGCGATGGACAGGGCCAGCAACAACGGCTTGAGGGTGGTACGCATGGAGTCTCCTTGTCTGTGCGCGCAGCGTGTTGTGGGACCGATGAATATGCTGTGAGTCGATCGTGCGCGGCGATGGCGCGACAGGCAAGCGTGCAGGGACGGCCAACAGGTATGCTGGGTGGATGCTCTATCTTGCCTCCCGATCGCCGCGCCGACACGAACTCCTGCAACGCCTCGACGTGCCGTTCCAGACCCTGGAACTGGACGTGCCCGAAGTGCGCGCGCCGGGTGAATCGCCCGAGCACTATGTGCACCGCGTGGCCTTGGACAAGGCGCGCGCGGGGCTGGCACTGGTACAGGCCGACGATGCCCAGGCCATCGTGCTCGGCTCCGATACCGAAGTGGTGCTGGGCGAGCGCGTGTTCGGCAAGCCGGTCGATGTCGATGATGCGATCGCCATGCTCACAGTGCTGGCGGGGCGCACCCACCAGGTGCTCACCGCGGTGGTGCTGGTCGGAGCACAGCGGCCACCGCTGCAGGCGCTGGTGGTGTCGGAGGTCACCTTCGATGCGCTCGACGCGACCCGGATCGCCGCTTATGCGGCGTCTGGCGAGCCCATGGGCAAGGCCGGCGCGTACGCGATCCAGGGGCGTGCGGAGCGCTTCATTACCCATTTGTCTGGCAGCTATTCCGGCGTGATGGGATTGCCGCTGTTCCAGACCTCGCAATTGCTCACAGCCTTCGGAGCGCATTAGATGTCGGAAGAGATCCTGGTCAACGTCACCCCCCGCGAAACCCGCGTGGCCGTGATCGAGAACGGCATGTTGCAAGAGCTGCATATCGAACGTGGTTGGCGCCGCGGGGTGGTGGGCAATATCTACAAGGGCAAGGTGCAGCGGGTGATGCCCGGCATGCAGGCTGCGTTCGTGGAAGTGGGCCTGGAGCGCGCCGCGTTCCTGCATGCCAACGACGTGGTGCGGCCGGCCCCGGCGCCAGCGAGCGTGGTGGATACCGAAGAAACCCCGATCCCGCCGCCGCCGGCCGCCTCGGTGCCGATCGTGGAGCTGTTGCGCGACGGCCAGGACATCGTGGTGCAGGTGGTCAAGGACCCGATCGGCACCAAGGGCGCGCGGCTGACCACGCAGATCAGCATTCCCTCGCGGTATCTGGTGCTGTTGCCGCAGTCCAAGGTGGTGGGTGTCTCGGCGCGAATCGAAGACGAGGCCGAGCGCCTGCGCCTGAAGACCATCGTCAGCGAGGTCTCGGCCCAGCATGGCGGCTTCGGCTACATCATCCGCACCAATGCCGAGGGCCAGCCGGCCGAAGCCCTGGCCGAAGACATCGCCTATCTGTCGCGGGTGTGGAACGTGGTCGAGCGGCGCGGCCGCGAGGCGTCGGCGTGCAGCATCATTTACGAAGACCTGAGCCTGCCCCTGCGTGCGGTGCGCGACCTGATCCGCAAGGACGTGGAGAAGGTCAAGGTCGACTCCAACGAGACGTTCGTGCAGCTGCAGGCCTTCGTGGCCAAGTACATGCCGGTGCTGGCCGAGCGGCTGGAGCTGTACACCGGCGACCGCCCGATCTTCGATCTGTATGGCGTGGAAGACGAAATCGGCCGCGCGCTGGACAAGCAGGTGCCGCTCAAGTCCGGCGGCTACCTGGTCATCGACCAGACTGAAGCGATGACCACCATCGACGTCAACACCGGTTCGTTCGTCGGCCAGCGCAATCTGGAAGAAACCGTCTTCCGCACCAATCTGGAGGCGGCGCAGGCGGTGGCCCGGCAGCTGCGGCTGCGTAACCTGGGCGGCATCATCATCATCGATTTCATCGACATGGATGATCCCGAGCATCGGCGCCAGGTGTTGCGCACGCTGGAAAAGGCATTGGCCCGCGACCACGCCAAGACCACCGTGTACGAGTTCTCGCCGCTGGGCCTGGTGGAGATGACCCGCAAGCGCACCGTGGAAAGCCTGGAGCGGCAGTTGTCGGAAACCTGCGGCCAGTGCGGCGGGCGCGGCACCATCAAGACCGCCGAAACGGTGACCTACGAAATCTTCCGCGAGATCACCCGCGCGGTGCGGCAGTTCGATGCCGCGCGGCTGCTGGTGATCGCCTCGTCCAAGGTGGTGGCGCGCATCACCGACGAAGAATCCGCGGCGGTGGCCGAACTGGAGGAATTCCTCGGCAAGAGCATCCGCTTCCAGTCCGACGACCAATACCTGCAGGAGCAGTTCGACGTGGTGCTGCTGTGAGGCAGGGAATGGAGAGTCGGGAATCGGGAATGGGGGAAGAGCGAAAGGCTCTCTGCGGGATACTGTTAACGGCCTTAGAATGGGGGAGTGCGCGAACGGATGATCGTGCGTACGGGGCGCTGCGTGCTCTTACGACTCCCGACTCCCGACTCCCGATTCCCCGCCGTTAATGCCGACCCCGCTGCGCCGCCGTCTCCGCCTGTTTCGCCGTTATGCGATCACCGCCAGTGCGCTCGCGCTGGTGGCGCTCGCCGTGCTGGTGGGCGCGGCCAGCCAGGCGCTGCCGCTGGCAGAGCAGCATCCGCAACAGATTGCCGCGTGGCTGAGCGAGCGTGCCGGCCAGCCGATCCGCTTCGACCGCCTGCAGACCGAATGGACCCGCCGCGGCCCGTTGTTGCGTCTGGATGGGCTGCGCATCGGCCCCAACGGTGACGTGCGTGTGGGCCAGGCCGAAGTGGTGCTGGCGATGTACGCCGGCCTGTTGCCGGGCCATGCGCTGACCGAGGTGCGCCTGCGCGGGCTCGCTTTGACCCTGCAGCGTGGCGATGACGGGGTGTGGTCGGTGCAGGGGCTGCCCAGTGGCCGGCACGCCGATCCCCTGGACGCCTTGCGCCGGTTGGGCGAAATCCAGGTGTCGGAGGCGCGGCTGCATATCGATGCGCCGTCGATCGGGCTGGACACCACGCTGCCACGGATCGATCTGCGGCTGCGCGTGCAGGGCGCGACCCTGCGTGTCGGCAGCCGCAGCTGGATCGACCTGGCACGCGCGCCGCTGACCTCGGTGCTGGAGTTCGACCGCGACAGTGGCGATGGCAGCGCGTACGCGCAGGCCGCGCCGGCGGACCTGGCCGCGTGGGCGTCGCTGCTGCAGGCCGGCGGCGTGCGGGTGGATGGCGGCAGCGGACGGCTGCAGGCCTGGGCGCAGCTGCGTGCCCGCCGCGTGTCAGCGGTCACCGTGGTGGCCGACCTCACCCAGGTGCAATTGTCGGGAGCGCCGTTGGCTGGCGAATCGGCGCGCCGCACGCTCAAGTGGGAACGCCTGCAGGCGCGTGCGCGCTGGCAGACCGTGGCGGGTGGCTGGCGGCTGGATGCACCACAGCTGCGCCTGGGCAGCGCGAACACGCTGCAGCATCTCGACGGCCTGAGCATCGCCGCCGGGCGCCGTTATGCGGTGGTGGGCGACGCGCTGGATGTGTCCGGGCTGATCGCCGCCGCTGCGCTGAGCGACCAGCTGTCGCCGGGCCTGCGCCGCTGGCTGGCGTTGTCCAGGCCGCAGTTGCGCGTGAGCAAGCTGCAGCTGGCGGGCGAGCAGGGCGGCGCGGTGCGCGCGCAGGGGCAGGTCGAGGAACTGGCATTCCAGCCGGTCGGGAAATCGCCGGGCATCAGCGGCCTGCGCGGGCACTTCGACGGCGATGCGCAGGCGATCGCGCTGCAAACCGCGCCCGACGCCACGCTGCGCTTCGACTGGCCCACCGGCTTTGGTGTGGTGCACGAGGTGCAACTGGCCGGTAGCATCGTTGGCTGGCGCGACGGCGACGGCTGGCAGGTCGCCACGCCGGCGCTGCGGGTGCAGGCCAAGGACTACGGCGCCAACCTGCGCGGCGGGATGTGGTTTCAGAACGATGGCACCCGGCCACGCATCTCCCTGGCGGCGCAGCTGGATGACGCCGCACTGCCGGTGGCGCGCAAGTTCTGGATCCGTTCGAAGATGAGCAAGGCCGCCATCGACTGGCTCGACATGGCGGTAGCCGGGGGCGTGATTACCGGCGGCACCGGCCTGGTCAGCGGCGACCTGGACGACTGGCCGTTCGACAACAACGATGGCCGCTTCGAAGCCTTCGGGCAGATTCGCGATGGCGAAATCCGCTTCCAGCCGGACTGGCCGGCGATGACCCAGGTGCAGGCCGACCTGCGCTTCATCGGCAATGGTTTCTCGCTGCAAGGCAGCGGCGCGCTGGCCGGCACGCCGGTGGCGCAGTTCGGGGCCGGTATCCCCAATTTCGCCACCTCCGAGCTCTATGTGCGCGCCTCCACTCAGGCTGACACTGCGCAGTTGCTGGGCATGTTGCGCAGCAGCCCGCTGGAGCGCCGCTATGGCGACACCTTGCGCAACCTCACCACCTCCGGCCCGGCCGCGGTCACCTTCGATCTGCTGCGCCCGTTACGCACCAAGGGCGTGGGCGGGCATCTGCAGGGCACCGTTGCGCTGCAGGGCGCCAAGCTGGCCGACGCGCGCTGGAACCTGGCCTTCGATCAGGTCAGCGGGCAGGCCGAGTACCGCGACAGCGGCTTCGGCGCCGAGCATCTGAGCGTGCAGCATCAGGGCCGCACCGGCGAGCTGGCGTTGCGTGCCGGCGGCTTTGTGCAGGACCCGGCGCAGGCGTTCGAGGCGCGCTTCGGGGCCACGCTGGATGCGAAGGAGCTGTTCGACCGCGCGCCGCAGATGGAATGGCTGCGTCCGTATGTGCATGGCAGCGCGCCATGGCAGGTGGGCGTGGATGTGCCGCTGGCGCGTCCGGGGCAGCCCGATGTGCCTGCACAGCTCACGTTGCGCTCGCAGTTGGTCGGCACCACGCTGGATCTGCCCGCACCGCTGGACAAGCCGGCCACGCAGCCGCTGGACACGCGGGTCAAGGTGGCGTTGCCGGTGGGCAATGGCGATATCGACGTGGCGTTCGGCCAGCTGGTGGCGGTCAAGGCCAGCAGCCAGGGCACCCAGACCGGCGTGCGCGTGGTGATGGGCACCGACACCGTGACCGAGCGGCCGCCGGCCAATGGCCTGGTGGTCAATGGCCGCACCGCCTCGCTGGATGCCATCGACTGGATCAGCCTGGCACGCGGCAGTGCCGAGCCCGACACGCCGCCGCTACCCGGCCAACCGGCGCAGCCAAGCGAAAAGCTGCCGCTGCTGCAGGTGGATGTGCAGGCCGACAAACTGTTGATGATTGGCGGCGTCTTTCCGCAGACCCGCCTGCGCCTGCGCCCCACTCGCGATGCGGTGGCGGTGACATTGGATGGGCCGTCGCTGGCCGGCCAGCTCACCGTGCCCAATGCCGATGGCGCCGCAGTGCAGGGCAAGCTCAGCACGGTGCGCTGGCAGCCGGTGGCCGCTGCGCCGGAACCGGCCGCGCCCGAACCCGGCGACCCGCTCGCCGGCGCATTGCCGGAGCCGGCGCGGCGCGCGGTGGCCGAGTTCGACCCGGTGTCGATCCCGCCGCTATCGCTGGATATCGACGACCTGCGCGTGGGCAAGATGACCCTGGGCGCGGCCACCTTGCGCAGCAGCCGGCTCACCGACGGCATGCAGGTGGACCAGCTGCAACTGCGCTCGGACGACCAGAACATCGGCCTGACCGGCGCCTGGCGCGGCAAGGGCGAGGCCGCCAGCACGCGGCTGTCTGCGCGCGTGGACAGCCGCAACCTGGGCAATCTGCTGCAGAACCTCACCCTGGGCGGGCAGCTGCGCGGCGGCGAAGGCCAGCTGGAACTCAACGCCGGCTGGCAGGGCTCGCCGACCGGGTTTGCGCTCGGCTCGCTCGAGGGCAATCTCACCGTGGACGCCCGCAACGGCCAGTTGCTGGAAGTGGACCCCGGCGCCGGCCGCGTGCTTGGCCTGCTCAGCGTGGCGCAGTTGCCGCGCCGGTTGATGTTCGACTTCCGCGACTTCTTCTCCAAGGGCCTGGCGTTCAACAAGCTCGCTGGCGAAGTGCGCTTTGGCGATGGCTTTGCGCGCACCGATGCGATCCGGATCGAAGGCCCGGCTGCCGACATCGCCATCCGCGGGCAGACCGACCTGCGTGCGCAGACCTTCGACCAGACCGTGGACGTGAACCCCAAGGCCGGCAATCTGCTCACGGTGGTGGGCGCGGTGGCCGGTGGCCCGGTGGGTGCGGCGGTCGGCGCGGCCGCCAATGCGGTGCTCGGCAAACCGCTGGGCGCGATTGGCGCCAAGACCTATCACGTCACCGGGCCGTGGAAAGAGCCGCAGGTGGACGTGGTGGACCGCGATGCGCGCGAGCGTGCGCCCGCCAGGCCGGCGCCGGACAAGGCGCCGCGCTAGGCAGTCAGTCGATCACTCGCCGGCTGGGTCAAGCGACGCGCCGGTACGCGTGAATAGCGGCAGGCGCAGCCGCGTGCGGTGCCCGGCCACCGGCGTCTGCGCAGGCGCAGTCACGCCACGAAAGTAGCCGCGCTGCCATTTCTCGCGCGCCGCCGCCGATTGCGCGTCCGGCAAGGCTTCCAGGAAACGGCTGCGGCTGTCGGTCCAGTCGGCATGCTGCTGCGCCAGCGCCGGCGTTTCGGACAACGGCTGCCACTGCGGCTGCACCTGTTCGATCAACTGCCGCTGTAGCGGGAACAGATGGCAAAACGGCTCACCCGCCTCGAAGCGCACCCGCCCCGGCCGGGTAAAACGCCAGTTCATGGTGAAGGTGTACGGGCTCCAGTCGGTTTCCACGATGCCGCTCAGCGCACCGATGCCGTCCTTGGGACAGTTCAACGGCCCGGTGACGAACAGGTCCACGCCCGCGTCGGTCCGAAACAGGCAGGGCACGTGGAAGGTCAGCATGCCGTAGCCAAAATGGCTGATCGCCGGCGCGGCGTTGCCGGCATCGGCGGTGATGACCACCGCGCCCAGCCCATCGCCGCCATCCCAGACCGCCTCGAAGCCGGCCTGGCACAGCAGCTCCCAGCCATGCGCATTGGCGATGGCCAGCGGCAGGCAACGGTAGGCGTAGCGTTGGTCGGTGGCATCCATCCAGGCGCGTTCGTGCGGTGCGGGGCGAATATCCAGCGTGTGTCCGTCCAGAACGTGGGCAGTGAGCTTCATGCGTGCGCGGTGGCTGGCAGCGGGCTGGCGATGATAGCCGCGTGCCACGTTCAGCCGCGCGACTTGTCTCCCCGGCGCGAGACCCCCATCCTGACCACATGACCGACACCGCCCTGACTCTGGCCGAATCCCGGCTGCTGCTTCCTTCCGGCCTGGATACCGGCCACCTCGACCGCACCTTCGGCGCCCTGCTGGGCCCCGGCATCGACTTCGGCGACCTGTACTTCCAGCATTCGCGACGCGAGAGCTGGAGTGTGGAAGACGGCATCGTCAAGGACGGTGCGCATTCCATCGAACAAGGCGTGGGCGTGCGCGCCATCTCCGGCGAAAAAACCGGATTTGCCTATTCCGACGACATCCAGCGCGAAGCCTTGCTGGAAGCGGCCCAGTCGGCGCGCGCGATCTCACGCGACGGCGGCGCGCAATCCACCCGCACGCTGGTGCGCGGCAACGGCCGTGCGCTGTATCCGGCCACCGACCCGATCGACGACATGGACAGCGCCACCAAGGTGGACCTGCTGCGCCGCATCGACCAGTACCTGCGCGCTGCGGACGCGCGCGTCAAGCAGGTGATGGTGAATTTGTCCGGCGGCGTGGACACGGTACTGATCGCGCGCAGTGACGGTGTGCTGGCCGCCGACGTGCGCCCGCTGGTGCGCTTGAACGTGCAGGTGATCGTCGAACACGGCGGCCGCCGCGAGTCCGGCTATTCCGGTGGCGGTGGCCGTTACGGCTATGCCGAGCTGTTCGCCGATGGCCGCCCGGAAGGTTTTGCGCGTGAAGCATTGCGCCAGGCGCTGGTCAACCTGGATGCGATTCCCGCGCCGGCCGGCGTGATGCCGGTGGTGCTGGGGCCGGGCTGGCCGGGCGTGCTGCTGCACGAAGCGGTGGGCCATGGGCTGGAAGGCGACTTCAATCGCAAGGGCACCAGCGTCTACGCCGGCCGCATTGGCGAGCGCGTGGCCTCCAAGGGCGTGACCATCGTCGATGACGGCACCCTGGATGGACGCCGCGGCTCGCTCAATATCGATGACGAAGGCACGCCCAGCCAGTGCACCACGCTGATCGAAGACGGCGTGCTGGTCGGCTACATGCAGGACACCCACAACGCGCGCCTGATGGGCGTGGCGCCCACCGGCAATGGCCGCCGCGAATCCTTCGCGCACCTGACCATGCCGCGCATGACCAATACCTACATGCGTGCCGGCGAGCACGACCCGCAAGAGATGATCCGCTCGGTCAAGAAGGGCATCTATGCGGTCAACTTCGGTGGCGGCCAGGTCGACATCACCAGCGGCAAGTACGTGTTCTCCGCAACCGAGGCCTACCTGATCGAAGACGGCAAGGTCACCGCGCCCGTGAAGGGCGCCACCCTGATCGGCAACGGCCCGGAAACCATGCAGAAGGTGCGCATGATCGGCAACGATCTGGCCCTGGACGAAGGCGTGGGCGTCTGCGGCAAGGACGGGCAGAGCGTGCCGGTCGGCGTGGGTCAGCCGTCGCTGCTGATCGACGGCATCACCGTGGGCGGAACGCGGGCCTGAGATGCCGGGAATCGGGAATCGGGAGTGGGGAATCGCAACGGCAGGGGCGCAGAGCGGTGCGTTGGGCGGTTGCGGTTTGCCGGTTCAGCAGAGGGGAATCGGGAATCGGGAATGGGGAATTGCAACGGCAGGAATCGCCGTTGCGGGGCTCGGTGGATCGGGCGGAGCCTTATTCGTCGTTTTCCGACGCCGACTCTTCGTCTTCCAATCCCGCATCCCCACTCTCCAATCCGGGCTTCTGAGACAGATCACGCAGCACCTGGAACAGCTCGCGGTAGGCGCGCGGCGGCTTGTTCTTGGCCCGCTCGTGGATCGCGTTGCGCACCAGTTGACGCAGTTGCTGGCGGTCGGCAGCCGGGTAGGCTTCCAGCAATTCGGCCAGCGCGACGTCGCCTTCGGCGAGCAGGCGCTCGCGCCAGCGTTCGACGCGGTGAATCGCCGCCACTTCGCGGCGCGCGGTATCGCTGTTGGCATCCAGCGCATCGCGGATCGCATCCAGGGTTTCGTCGTCCTCGCGGCGCATGTGCTTGGCCAGAAACGCCAGCTGGCGCTTGTGCGCGATATGCGAGGTGATGCGCTTGCTCTCTTCGATGTGCGGGATCAACGACTCGGGCACCGGCAACTTGGCCAGCTGCGCCGGGGTGAGCGCCACCAGCTTTTCGCCCAGGTCGAAAATTTCCAAGGCCTCGCGCCGTTGCTGGCTGCGGCTGGCGCCACGAAATTCACCGGTATCTTCATCGCGTCCGCGCATGCCACTACATCCCAAAACGTGTTTAGTTAAATTTCCGGCCATGAACGGCCGGACTCCGGCGGAAGACTCCGCACCAAATTCAGACACTGCGGCCATGGATGGCCGAGCGTTCTGCGGAAGGATCCGCATCCAAATTCAGACAGTCCGGCCACGATGGCCGGGCTTTCGCGGACGGATTCGCATCCAAAGGATAAAGCATTGAACGCACTCTCCTCCGAAACCCGTGTGACCGACGACAGCCTGCAGCGCCTGGAGGCACTCACCGACATCTCTCAGCGGCTGCTCGAGCGCGCCCGCGCCGCCGGCGCGACCCAGGCCGAAGTGAGCTGCAGCGAAGAACGTGGTCTGGACGTGAACGTGCGGCTCGGCGAGGTGGAAACGGTCGAGTCCACGCGCGATCGCGGCATTGCGGTCACGGTGTACTTCGGCAAGCGCAAGGGCAGTGCGAGCACCGCCGACCTGCAGGAATCCAGCCTGGAGGCCACCGTTGCGCAGGCCTGCGCCATTGCCCGCTATACCGAAGATGACCCCGCCGCCGGCCTGGCCGATGCGGAGCTGATGGCGCGCGACTTCCCCGAGCTGGACAGCTGGCACCCGTGGGCGCTGGATGCCGACACCGCCGTGGACCTGGCGCTGGCCTGCGAAAACGCCGGCCGGCAGGCCGATGCGCGGATCAGTAACTCCGATGGCGCCTCGGCCAGTACCGGGCTCAGCCTGTCGGTGTATGCCAACTCGCACGGATTCATCGGGCGCGAGCGTGGCACCCATCATTCGATCAGCTGCGCGCTGATTGCCGGGCAGGGCGATGGCATGCAGCGCGATGGTTGGTACAGCAGTGCGCTGGCGCGCGAAGACCTGGAAGCGCCGGACGCGATCGGCCGGCATGCCGCCGCGCGCACCGTGGCACGGTTGCAGCCGCGCTCGCTGCCGACCGGCCAGTTGCCAGTGCTGTTCGCGCCGGAAGTGGCACGCTCGCTCGTTGGGCATCTGCTCGGTGCAGTGTCCGGCGGTGCGTTGTACCGCCGCGCCAGCTTCCTGCTTGATAGCGTCGGCACCCAGCTGTTTCCCGACTGGTTCGGTATCGAGGAATTGCCGCACTTGCGTCGCGGCCTGCGCTCGGCCGCGTTCGACGGGGAAGGCGTGGCCACGCGTCGCTCGGCTCTGGTCGACGGCGGCGTGCTGCAGCGTTATGTGCTGGGCAGCTATTCGGCGCGCAAGCTCGGGCTGCAGACCACCGCCAATGCCGGCGGGGTGCACAACCTGCAGGTGACCGCCAATGCCGGCGACCTGGCATCGATGGTCGCCGGCATGTCGCGCGGGCTGCTGGTCACCGAGCTGATGGGCAACGGCGTCAACGCGGTGACCGGCGACTATTCGCGCGGTGCCGGCGGGTTCTGGGTCGAGAACGGCGAGATCGCCTATCCGGTCGACGGGCTGACCATTGCCGGCAACCTGCGCGACATGTTTGCCGGGATCGAAGCGGTGGGCAGCGATGTCGACCCGCGCTCGCACGTCAAGATCGGCTCGGTGCTGATCAATCGCATGACCGTGGCCGGCGACAGCTGAGTCACCCGCCCAGTAACTGCGCCCGCCAGCGTCCCGGCGCTGGCGGACCCATGGCTTCCCGCACTGGTGGCGCGCGGATTGGTTGCTATAGTCCGCCGCACACCACAACCATGCATGGGGAGACATGATGAGCGAGTTCGACACACACGCCGCGCCACCACCGCCGCCGATCAGCACCGGCACGCCCTCGGAAGAGCGCACGTTGGCACTGGCCGCGCACCTGCTGGGCATCCTGACGTCCTTCATCGGCGCGCTGGTGATCTGGCTGATCAGCAAGGACGCCGGCCCGTCCAAGCCGTTTGCCACCGACCAGGCCAAGGAAGCGCTGAACTTCCAGATCACCGTGATCATCGCCTACGTGGCTGCGGTGATCCTGACCATCGTGTCGTTCGGCATCCTGTTCTTCGTGCCGACGCTGGTGTGGGTCGCCAACCTGGTGCTCTGCATCCTGGCGGCGGTCAAGGCCAACAGCGGCGAGAGCTACCGCTATCCGTTCACGCTGCGCCTGATCAAGTAATTCTTGATTACGCGTAAAACAAAGGCCCGGCAGTCATGCCGGGCCTTTGGCGTTTTTAGAAAGTCACGCAATCAGTTCTGCGCCGGGGTGTTCTCGGCAAAGTACTCGTGGCTGTCGGCATTGGTGATCGCCTGGGCCGGGTTGCTGATCGCCAGGCTGCGTGCGCCGGACTGACCATACACGCGGTCCTGGGTGCCGGCCACCACGGTGAAGTGGCTGGTCTCGTGCACCAGCGTGCCGGCCTTGGAGTCGGTGCCGGTTGTCGACGCGCTCCAGAACGCGTTGCAGACATGGATCTCGTACGGCTGGTTCGGATAGACGTAAGCGAAGGCGTCCGCCAGATCCGCTTCGCAGCTGCAGTTGATCGTCAGCTGGCCATTGTTCTGGTCCAGCGCGTTGTCGATGTTGACGAAGTTGGAGCTGACCCGGCTGTAGCGCGCGGCGTTGTAGGTGCCGAACCAGGTGGTGTAGCGCGCCCCGGTGCTGCCGCCGTTGAGGTAGGTACGCGCGTTCTGCGAGTAATTACGCGCGGCAGCGACGCCACTGGCGGCCTGGTTGGTGCGGGTGGTGCTGCAGTTGAGATAGTTGATGCCGTTGACCACGGCGGTCGGGCCGATTGCGAGCTGGCGCTATACACCACGTCGCGCGCCATCCAGCCAAACAGTGAGCGGGGTGCTGGTGGCCACTGCCGGCAGGCCGTTTGCGGCCTTCATCGGGCTGCCATCGGACAGCGAGGCGTACTGCAGCGACGAGCGCACCTGGATGGTGTAGTTGCCGCTGGTGGACAGGTCATAGGCGCCGGCCAGATCCACCTCGCCCTGGACGCTCTGGCCCGGCTGCAGGATGGTGAAGTCGGCTGCCTTGGGCAGGCCGCGCTTGACCAGGCGCCCGGTGTAGTCCACCGGCTTGCCGTCGCGGCTCACCTCCAGGATGCCGTTGTCCAGCGACTTCAGCGGCAGCTGATAGGTCGGAACGCGGGCAACCTGGCTACCGTTGTTGGTGACGGTGACCGCGATCTTGCCTTGATGTCGCCCGGCCTGGTCGGCCACTGGCGCCAGTTCGATGGTCAACGGAACCGGTCCGCGCACGGACTGTGCCTGCGCCGAACCGAGCACGCCGACGACGGCCAGCGTGCCTGCTGCAAACGATGCAAGAAAAACATTCTTCACCAGTGACTCTCCTTGGTCGGGGGATGCCCGCAAGCGCGGGCAGGCCAAACCTAGGCAGAGCGAGCGAACGCGACAAGCCGTTCAATTAGCGATATTTCTGGATGTGGCGCATGGGTTATGCATCCGGATACATCACTGGTGTAGATAATTCAGCGATAAAGCCTGCTGGCGGTCACGGAATTGTGGTGCCTGTGTGTCGCCGGCTGACACAAACGCTGGCGACCAATGTGCCGTTTTGTGACCAGGCGCGCCTGTTGCCTGAATGGACCCGCGTGATCGACCGTGCGGTGGCGCACGGAATGCGCAAACGTGTCGCGTAACGCGAACACCGGGAAGGTGATGCCCGCGCCAGCGCTGTGATTGCGTTGGGGTCTAGCAGGGGCGGTGATGTGCGGAGCGATGCGTCGGATGTCGCCGCGCCAGACACCCACGCACCATCACACGCGCTTGGCAGCCGCGCATGAGGCCTGGTTAGCCGTGCCTAGTGGGCGCGGTCGACCGCGAAGCGGCCGAGGCTGGCCAAGGTGGCGCCGGATTCGCCGTAGGGCAGCAACAGCGCATGCATATGGCTGGCCAGTTCCGCCAGCTTGGTTTTGGCGCCGTCCATGCCCAGCAAGGCGGGGTAGGTGGACTTGGACTGCGCCGCATCCTTGCCGGCAGTCTTGCCGAGCTGGGCGGAGCTTGATTCCACATCCAGGATGTCGTCACGCACCTGGAACGCGAGCCCCAGCGCGTCGGCAAACGCATCCAGGCGCTGCTGGTCGGCAATACCCGCGCCGCCTGTCAGCACGCCCATGCGCACCGCGGCGCGGATCAGCGCACCGGTCTTGAGTGCATGCATGCGCTGCAGTGCCTCCAGCGCCTGCACCTGCCCGGTGGCGTCGATATCCAGCGCCTGCCCGCCACACATGCCGGCCGCACCGGCGGCAGATGCCAGGCTCTGCAACCAGCCCACCCGCAGTGCCGCATCTGCCGGTGCCTCGGCCAGCAGTTCGAATGCGCGTGCCTGCAAGGCATCGCCGGCCAGGATCGCAGTGGCTTCGTCGAAGGCGATGTGCACCGTAGGGTGGCCGCGACGCAGCGCGTCATCGTCCATCGCGGGTAGGTCATCGTGCACCAGCGAATACGCGTGGATCAGTTCCACCGCCACCGCCGGCGCATCCAGGCTGCCTTCTTCGGCGCCGAACAAGGCACCGCTTGCATAGACCAACAGCGGACGCATGCGCTTGCCGCCACCGAGCACGGCGTGGCGCATGGCCGCGTGCAGACGCTGCGGGGCGAGGGCGGGGCTGGGAAGGCAGGCGTCCAGCTGCCGTTCGGTGCGAGCAACCCAGCGCTCAAACAACGCCGCGCTCACTCAGCCGCCATCCAGCGACGGCGGCTCGAATGCTTCTGCCTGTTCGGGGCGTGCGGGGTCGGTCACCAGACGCACGCGCAATTCCGCCTGTTCCAGCGCCTGCTGGCAATCGCGGTACAGCCCGATGCCGCGCTCGTAGGCGGTGAGCGACTGCTCCAGGCTCATCTCGCCCACTTCCATCTTCTGCACCAGTTGCTCGAGTTCTTCCAGCGACTGTTCGAAGCGGGCGACGGGGGAGGATTCGTTCAAAGACTTCTTGGCCATCGACAAAGTGTGCGGCGCGCGCGCAGGCGGGTCAATTCGCGGGTGCAGCGCTGCGCCACTGCAGGCGCGCGGCGTGCGCACGCAACCACTGGTCCAGCTTGGCAGACACGATCTGATCACCGGCGGCCAGCAACGTCTTGCCGGCCCACAACAAGGGCAGGCGCGTGCGTTCCCACGGCGGCAGGTCTGATTGCTGCAGCAGATGTTTGAGCTGATGCGAATGGGTCCGGCCCGGCAGCACGATGCGCTCGCCCCCCTGGCGCGCGCGCACTTGCAGTGGCTGCTCGAAGCGCAAGCCCGGCGTGCCGCGCAGTTGCAGTTGCGCGCCGTCGGGCAATAACAGTGTGCTGTCGCCGTTCCACTCGGCCTGCCACTGCGCTGGCCACGTCGCGCGCGCACTGAGCAGGTACAGCTGCTGACGCCAGCGGCGAATTTCTGTCTGTTGCCAGGCAAAGCAGGTCTGCCGATCCGGCTGCGTGGTGGCGATCTCGCGTTCGAGTGCGTGCACGCCCTGCGCCGGCAGCGGCGGCGCGTGCGCAGCGGCCACCCAGGCGCGCAACAGGCGTGCGCGGCGCGCGGGGGAATGGCTGCGCAATGGCTGCAGCTCCAGGGCGCCGGCGCTGTTGCAGACGGTGGGCAGCAGGTTGACGTCGTCGTCGTGCAGCAGGGTGCTGGCATCGCCGCACAGCTGCGCGCTGCGGGCCAGTGCATCGGCCGCCAGCGGCCAGCGCTGCTGCAGCGCCGGCAGAACCTGCGTGCGCAGGAAATTGCGCTCGTGCTGCGGATCGGTATTGCTGGGGTCGTCGATCCAGCGCACTGCATGCGCCTGCGCATAGGCCGCCAGGTCGGCGCGTGCGTGGCCGAGCAACGGGCGCCACAGCGTGCCCGGGCCGAACGGGCGCTGCGGACGCATCGCCGCCAGTCCGTCAGGGCCGGAAGCGCGCAGCGCGCGCAGCAGGAAGGTTTCGGCCTGGTCGTCACGGTGATGCGCCAATGCCAGCCACTCACCCGCGGCCAGGGTCGCTGCAAAGGCCGCATGCCGCGCAGCGCGCGCAGCCGCTTCCAGCCCGCTGCCGCTGTCGCGTGCCACCTGTACGCGCACGACCTGCAGGGCAATCCCCAGGTCCGCGCACTGCTGTTGGCAGTGCAGCGCCCAGGCGTCAGCATCCGCATGCAGGCCATGGTGGACATGCACGGCGCGCAGGCCGGCCTCGCGGTAGCCGTCGGTGGCGGCCAGGGCGTGCAGCAACACGGCCGAATCCATGCCACCGCTGTAGGCGACCAGCACCGGTGCCGGTGGGGTGGCGGGGATCAACCCGGCTGCCTGCATCACGTCCACGTCAGGCCACGCCCGTCATGACGCCGACCGCTGCCAGCCGCGCACCGCACCGGTCGTGCGCGGTGCGCTCGGCCATCAGCGCTGGGTCGCGCGCTCGAAGGTGGTGGGTGCGGGCAGGTTCACCGGCACACCCGCGCTGTCGCAGGTGCCGGCCTTGCACAGGCGCGCACGTAGACGCGGGGTGGCCTGGACGATGACGTGGTAGATCACGTTCTCTTCCAGCGTGCCGCGGAACGCCGCGCTGCCCGGGCCGGTGGCCCAGATGCCGACGTCTTCGCCGCCGTGGCTTTCAGACTTGGTCGGTACCAGCGATTCCTGCATGTAGCTGGGCGCCTCGGTATCCACGTGGGTCAGGTCGGGGCGGCCGCTTGCCGGCTCGCTGCTGCTGGGCTCGTGCGGATACTTTTTCGGCCCGGCCGGCTGTGCGTTGGTCGCGCCGGTATGGCCGGGGCCATTGGCGTAGCTGAGGGTGGTGTAGGGCTGGCCGGCCAGATCGGTGGCCAGCTGGGTGCGGTCGCCTTCTTCGCCGCCGGTGCCGCGCACCTTGCCCAGGATCGGGTTGCCACGCACCGGGTAGCCGACAAAGTTGAGCGTGTGCGAATGGTCGGCGGTGACGATGATCAGCGTGTCCGGCGGCGCTGTCTGCACGGCGGTGCGCACTGCATCCGACAGCGAGACGGTCTCGTCCAGCGCGCGGTAGGCATTGCCCGCGTGGTTGGCGTGATCGATACGGCCGCCTTCGACCATCAGCACGAAGCCGTTCGGGTCGCGCGACAGCGACTGGATCGCGGTGCGGGTCATCTCGGTCAGGCTGGGCTCGCCTTGCGGCGTGCGGTTGCGGTCATGGTCGAACTGCATGTGATCGGGCTCGAACAGGCCCAGCAACGCGGGTGCGCCGGCGGCGGCCTGCAATTGCTGTTCGTTCCACACGTAGGCGCCTTGCGGGTGGGACTGCTTCCACTCGGCCACCAGGTCGCGCCCGTCCAGGCGCAGGCCGACCTTGTCGTCGTACTCGGGGTCGCGCTCCTGCACGGTCTGGAACTGGCTGCGGCCGCCGCCGAGCACCACCTGCGGGCCACGCCCGAAGCGTGCGGTGGAGAGCAATTGCTGGGCGATGTCCTGGCAGCCGGCGATGCGGGCGGCCTCGGGCAGGTCGGTGTCGTTCTCCCAGTTGCGGTCCGGCGAATGCGCGTAGGTCGCCGCCGGCGTGGCGTGGGTCAGACGGGTGGTGGTGACCACACCGGTGGCCATGCCGGCGCTGTCGGCCAGTTGCAGCCAGCTCAGCAGGCCCTTGCCCAGGCTGTCGGCACAGTCGCTGCGGTTGCCGCTGCTGACCCCGATCGCGCCCATGTGCGACTTCACCCCGGTGGTGATCGCGGTCATGGTGCCGGCCGAATCCGGGGTCTGCGAATCGGTGTTGTAGGTCTTGCTGAAGGCGGTGGCGGGGAATTGCTCCCACGACAGCAAATTCTCTTCGCCCGGGCCGCCCTTGCGCTGACCGTCCAGGATGCGTGCGGCGGCCACCGTGGTCAGGCTCATGCCATCGCCCAGGAACAGGACCACGTTGCGTGCCTTGCCGGCCATCGCGCCGTTGCCGGCCGCACGTGCGGCGCCGGAGCGGTACCACCATTGCGGAGTTTCGCCGGCCGGATGCGTTACCGGTGGCACGTCCACCTTGACCGAGGCGGGCGCCGCGGTGGTGGATCCGGCAGTGGAAGCGCAGGCGGCCACGCATAGCGTGGTCAGGGCGGCGAGGGCAGGCAGGCGGTAACGCATCGGCATCGAACTCGTGACTGAATCAATGCCCATTATGCCGGGATGCATCCGTCGCACTGATGACACGCCGCTGTTCCAGTCGTGGCCTCGCGGGCAGGGCGGCCCTGCGATAAGGTGCATGCACTCCCCCCGGATGATTTCACGCATGACATTGGTCTCGGCCTGGTTGCGCATTCCGTTCTGGCAACGCGTGGTGGCCGGCTTCGTGCTGGGCGCGATCGCGGGCGCAGCCATGGGCCCGGCCGCCGAGGTGTGGTTTGGGCCGCTGGGCGATCTGTACGTCACCCTGATCAAGATGATCGCGGTGCCGCTGGTGTTCTTTGCGGTGATCAACGCGATCTCGTCCTTGCACGGGCAAAAATCCGTTGCGGCCTTGGGCGGGCGCACCTTCCTGTGGTTCGTCATCACCGCCGCACTGGCAGTGGGCGTGGGCCTGGCGGTGGGCACGATCATGCAGCCCGGCGCCGGCCATTTCAGCCTGAGTGTGGACTCGGCGTGGAAGCCGCGCGATGTGCCCAGCCCGATCAAGGTGCTGCTGGATGTGGTGCCTTCCAACCCGTTCTACGCGCTGACAGGCATCGGCACCAAGACCAATGCCGCCGGTGAAACCGTGCTGGCCGCCGGGCGTGGCTCGATCCTGCCGGTGATCTTCTTTGCCGCGCTGCTCGGCTTTGCGATGGTCAAGCTGGGTGACCGCGTGGCCGAGGCACGCAAGCTCACCGGGCAGATGAGCGACATCATGATTCAGGTCACCCGCTTCGTGCTGGAGATGACCCCGCTGGGCACCTTCGGCCTGATTGCCGGTTTGGTGGGCAGCTACGGCTTTGCGAAGCTGCTGCCGTTCGGCAATTTCGTGCTGGCGCTGTATGTGGCCTGCGCGCTTCACATCGTGGTGGTCTACAGCAGCCTGTTGCTGCTGCACGGGCTGAACCCGTGGAAGTTCTTCCGCGGTGCGGCGCCTGGCATGCAAGTGGCGTTCGTGAGCTCGTCAAGCTTCGCCGCGATGCCAGTGGCGATGCGCTCGATCACCCACAACCTCGGCGTGAACAAGGACTACGCCGCCTTCGCCGTGCCGCTGGGCGCGAGCATCAAGATGGACGGCTGTGGCGCGATCTTCCCGGCGTTGTGCGCCGTGTTCATCGCGCAATACACCGGCGTGCCGTTGACCGCCAACCAGTATTTCGTGGTGCTGATCGCCTCGGTGCTGGGCAGCTTCGGTACCGCTGGCGTGCCGGGCACCGCGGTGGTGATGGCCACGGTGGTGCTTAGCGCCGCCAACCTGCCGCTGGAAGTGATCGGCTATCTGTACGCCATCGACCGGATCCTCGACATGATGCGCACCATGACCAACGTCACCGGGCAGATGCTGGTGCCGGTGCTGGTGGCCAAGGAGACCGGTCTGCTGGACAAGACGATCTACGAGTCTGCGTCCACCAATGTGGGGCTTGAGGATCCGCCCACCGATCGCGCCGCGCCGCTGCGCTGAGCCGGTGATGGAAGACGGGTTTCCCACCGTGCGCGGGCAATTGCAGGCGCTTGCGCCGTTGCATGTCATCGACGGTGTGCTGGTGCAGGACGGCCTGCCCGACGATCCGTTCGAGCAGCAGTACCTGCAGATCCGGCGCAAGGAAGGCCGGCTGTACACCGACGCGCAGGTGCGCAGCCTGCCGCGCCCCGGTGGCGCGCTGGGCAATACGCTTGAATGGCAGGTGCGCGCGCTGTCCAGCAGCCTGCTGGTGCAGCATCTACAAGCGCACACCGGGCATGGCGCCATTCTCGAACTGGGCTGCGGCAATGGCTGGTTGTCGCATCTGCTTGCGCAGTCCCTGCAGCGCGAGGTCTGCGGTGTCGACGTCAACCGCACCGAATTGACCCAGGCCGCGCGCGTCTTCGGCCATGACGCGCGGCTGACATTCGTCGCTGCCGACATCCACACGCTGGTGCTGCCGCGCGATGTATTCGATGTGATCGTGTTGCCCGCCTGTGTGCAGTATTTCAGCGATCCCGCCGCGCTCGTCAGCCGCCTGCTCGGTTGTCTGCGCGAAGGTGGCGAGCTGCACATCCTCGACAGCCCCCTGTACGCCACGCCGCAACGCGGCCGGGAAAGCGCCGCACGCAGCTTGCGTTACTTCACCGACCTGGGATGCCCGGCACTGGCTGCGCACTATCATCAGCACACCTACGCCAGCTTCGACGGCTTCACCGTGCAGTGGTTGTTCGACCCCCGGCGCGCGGGCACGCGGCTGGGGCGCCTGTTCAAACGGCGGCAGCCGCATTTTCCGTGGTTGTGTCTGCGCAAGCAGGACAACTGACGGTCAGGCAATCGATCGGGGTCAGTGGGCTCGCAGGGCCTCCATCAGCGTGGTGGCCCCCGGGGCCTGGTGCTGGGCAACCGCGCCCACCACGATGAAGAAGACGAGCACGCCCAGCAGCGGCCAGATCGTGTGGCGGACGCACAGCCACCACCAGCCCTGGGCCTGGATGCCGCGCATCCGCCGGTACAGCCCGCCGGCCAATGCCGCGTCCACCAGGAGTTCGGCCATCAGCACCGGTGCCGACCACACCACCCAGACAGCAGCCACCAAGGCGGCTACGGACGCAGCCAGTAGCGCCACGATTGCCAGGACAGGCAATCCCGCATCGCCATCGATGAGGTCCGGAAGTACATCGCCCTCCGAAAGCCCCGAGCTGACTCGTGCGCCCCCTGTGCCGGAACGGCCCGCACCACTGGAGCCGCCACCGCTGGTCCAGCCGGGCGTTGTTGGTGTGCTACCGCCGTCAAGGTCGATGCTGTGATCCAGCAGCTCCTCGTACGCGTCATCCATGTCGTTGCGCCAACGCACCCAGGCCCACATCAGTAGCAAGAACAGGCCATAGGCGGCGAGTGTGGCCAGCGGATAGCGCACCACCATCGCGTCGATGCCGCCATTGCGCAGCAGGTGCGAGCTCAGTAGCCCGCCACTGGCGGTGATCATCACGATGGCGCTCATCTGCAGCCGTGGCCAGCCGTCGCGTTCCAGGCGCTGGCGTGTCTGCAGGAGGTCGTGGATGTGCCGTTCTGGCATCGCGGTGCGTCCTGCAGCAGGCACGCCTGTGCCGGAATGCGGAGCGTAAGGAGTTTCGCGTGTGCGTGCATGTGCAGGCGCCTATCGATCCTGCGTGGTGGCGAGAACGGGAAAGGCATCCGCGGCGCGCATTCGTCGTTGCAAGTGGTCTTTGTCCAGCCTCCTGCTGGAGGAATGACGGATTCGCTCGCAATGCGCTGGCCTGCTGGTACGTAGAGAAGCAGCTTGCGGTCGATACGACTCCGGAATCCAGGCGGGGACGCGGCGCATTGAACGCCACACGATGCCCGCCTGCGCGCACGCACATGGCACACTTCAAGCTCATCCTTTGGCGAGAGACCCCGGTGATTGGCCAACAACGTGATCTGACATTTCGTTTCCTGGCCGAGCCCAGCGACGTCAACTTCGGCGGCAAGGTGCACGGCGGCGTGGTCATGAAGTGGATCGACCAGGTGGGTTTTGCAGCCGCCAGTGGCTGGAGCGGGCATTACTGCGTCACCGTGGCGGTGGGCGGCATCCGCTTCGTGGCGCCGGTGCGCATTGGCGATCTGGTCGCGGTGTCGGCCAAGCTGGTCTACACCGGCCGCAGCAGCATGCATTTCGCCATCGACGTACGCGCGCGCAGCCCGATGGGCGGCGACTCGCGTTTGTGCACCCACTGCATCATCGTGTTCGTGGCGATGGATCCAGACGGCGTCAGCCCGGTGGAAGTGCCGTCATGGCGGCCGTCCACACCGGAAGACCAACGCCTGGCCGAATACGCGCTCAAGGTGATGGAGCTGAGCAAGGGCATCGAAGACACGATGGCGCATTACCAGGCTGATAGCGGACGCTGACCAGCGGTGGTTATGCGGCCTCGCGTCACCTCTCTGATATTTCTGCGCTGCGCATGAGTGGCGCGTGCACTCATCTCTCGCTGCGCCGGGGAGGGGCAAGCGCCCCCCGCGGAGGGTGATATAGAGCCGCTCTTCTGCTGACGATTGGTCAGCCCATGAAGGGTAAACGCATGACCATCACGGCCCCGCCCTCCGGGCTGTTGTGACCAGCGATCGTGCCCTTGTGCTCCTCGACGATGCGCTGAACGATGGCCAGGCCCAAGCCCGTTCCCTTCCGTCGCCTTGTGAAAAACGGGTCGAAGATGCGCGGCAGGTCGTCAGGCGCGAAGCCGCTGCCCGCGTCCTGCACGCGACACTCGACCGATGCGCGCCCATTCTCATCGAGCGTTCGGGCGGTGATAACGACGCGGCTACCGGCCGGCGCATGCTGCACGGCGTTTTCGATCAAATTGACGAATACCTGCAGCATCCGCCCGTGATTGAGCAGCAGCACGCCGTCATAGGAGTCAGCCTGATTGTCGATCACAACGTTCCCGGCGTCGGCAATTGGGGCGCAGATGCGCGTCGCTTCGGCGATGACGTTGCCCAGCCGCCCGGAGCTGAATTCCTCTGTTGGAGGCCTGCCGTACTCAAGGAGATCGGTCATCAGCTTGTTGAGCCTGCGGACCTCGCGGCGCAGCACTTCCTGATGCCTCCCGCCACTTCGGCCTGTGTTGAAAGTCGCCTCCATTGCATCCAGGGTCGATGAGATGCCGAACAGTGGGTTGCGCACCTCATGGGCGACGCCTGCCATCAAGGCACCGACCGCCGCCATCGCCTCGCTGCGTCGCAGTTCGGCCTGCAGCTTTCCGCGTTCGCGCTCGGAGCGCTCGCGTTCCGCAATTTCCTGCCGCAAGTCGGTGACCGTCAACTTCAGTTTCTGCTCGCTTTCCTCCAACAGTGCCTTGGAGACCGTGCTCTCTTGTAGCCGCGTCACCATCAGGTTGAACTGCCGTGCGAGGTCATCGAACTCGTCTTTACCTCGTTCGACGATACGGTAGTGAAGGTCGCCCGCGCCGATGGCTTTGGTTCCCGATGCCAGCTTTCGTAACGGTCTGACGATCGACAGAATCAGCAGCGCGCCAACCAGTAGCGCGACGATCAGATACAGCGGGATTGCATAGCCCAGCATGTTCAGTACCCGTACCGCGATGCGGTCTGCCTCTTTCTGTGGCGCGGTCAACCCCTTCGCCGCAAGCGGCTCTATCTCTTCATCGGAGACATCGTCCATGTGGTTTTGTAATCGAACAAAGTCGCTGGCAAGCGCGGTCATGGCATCTTCGCCGGTCAGCAGTGCGTCCACTCCGCGCTTGACCTGCACGTGCAAGGCTTCCACCTCACCGGCCAGGCGACGCTCCCGTGCCTGCAACGGCAGCTGGCGATACCCTGCAATTGCCCGATCGAGCTTGGCGGCTCTCTCCAGTAACTGGCGCGTCGTCAGTGCTGTTGGCCGACGCTCATAGGCGGACAGCCAGAAGCCCAGCTTTGCCGCCTCTGCTTCCACGTTGGCAAGTGCGGCAAGGGTTCGGCGTCGCATCGGTTCGGGCGTGGGGGCCACGTGCAGGATCTGCTGGTTGACGAGGGCATCGATGTCTCCCAGTAGCCCGTTGACCTTCTCGAACGTGACATCAAGACCGTCGCGTTTATCCATCAAGGTGGCGCCGATCCGTGTAAGATTGTCGAAGTCCCTTGCCAGGTGACGACCCAATTCGATTTCCCGCCTGGTGCTACTCAACTGCATGTAGTTCGCGTGGTACTGGGAAAAGTCTGCGCTGTCGTTAGAGGTTTCTGCGCGCACATCCGGCAACGGCTGTGCGACGTACTGCAGTACGCCGAAGGCATATTCGCCAACATTTTTTTCCATCTCGAGCGCTGCAATGCTGAAAGGCGCATCGACCTGCTCCAGCCTTGTCAGATGGCCCACGACATCAGCCAGGCCGCGGTACACGTATAGCATCGACATCACGCCGAAAAGAACGATGACCGTGATGCCCGCATAGATTCTTGCCTTGACCATGTGGCGCTCCTGCTCCCGTCGGGTGGCATTGCCGTGCTGATGCGCCATAGGACAGCGTGAGCCGGATCAGTCAGGATCACCCGGCGCTGCCGCAATCCCATGCAACTTGATCTTCTGGTAAAGCGTGCTGCGTGGAACGCCGAGCCGCAGCGAGGCCTGCTCGACCTTGCCGCCCACGTCGTGCAGGACGCGCTTGATGTGTTGCCGTTCAATCTGTTGCAAGGTGAGATTGAGATCGCCTGCGTGTGCATCCTGTGCCGATGTCGACTCAAAGCGAAGGTCGCGCCGGGTGATGGTGTTGTCATTGCAGAGCAATGCTGCGCGCTCAAGCACATTACGGAGCTAACGGATATTGCCGGGCCACGCATACTCGCGCAGCGCCAGCGCGGCGTCATCGGTCAACTGCGGCGTACGGCTGGGGTCGGCCAACGAGCGTGCGAGGAGCGTGCGTGCAAGCGGCACGATATCTTCCTTGCGATCACGCAACGCAGGCATCGTCAATGGAATGCTGCTGATGCGGAAGTACAGATCACTCCGAAATGTGCCTTCTTTCACCTTGCTGGCAAGATCATGATGCGTGGCTGCAATCAGCCGGATGTCGACTTCGCGTTCCCGTACTGCGCCCAGACGACGGAAGCGCTTTTCCTCCAGCACCTTGAGCAGTTTGGGTTGGACGCGGGGGTCGACATCACCGATCTCATCGAGGAAGACTGTGCCGCCATCGGCGATCTCGAGCATTCCCTGCTTGCTCGCGGTCGCACCTGTAAATGCGCCTTTCTCGTGGCCGAATAGTTCCGTCTCCAGAAAATCGGGCGACAGGCCCGCGCAATTGAGATCAACGAAGGCCTCGTCTGCGCGCATGCCATGATGGTGCAGCCATTTGGCGAGCAGGCTCTTGCCCGTGCCGGTTTCGCCCAGGATGAGGATCGGGCTGTCGGTGTGCATTACTTTGCTCGCCTGCTCAGCCAGGTCCCGGATTGCAGGGCTGCCGCCAGACAGTGGGTTGACCCGCTCCCGCCTGTCACGGGTCGCTACCACCTGCTGCTGTCGCTGCAGCCGTCGTGTGGCCAGCAGGCGCTTGAGGATCACATGCAGCGCAGGCATTTCGATGGGCTTGGTCAAGAACTGCTCTGCGCCCTCCTTGACGGCTTGCACTGCCAGGTCGATCGACCCATACGCCGTCAAGACAATCATCGGCACATCTGCATCGATTTGCCGAAAGTCACGGAGCAGGTCGATGGCGCTGCCGTCATGCAGACGGTAATCAATGACCGCAACATCCGGTGGCGAAGCTTGAAAGAGTTCGCGCGCGCGTTGGCAACTGTCAGCATCTACAACGCCATAGCCCCGCGACTCCAGGAAGTCTCGCATGCCAAAACGAATGCTGTCTTCGTCATCGACAATGAGTATTCGGGTTCTTGCCAAGGTTGCCTCCACGGTGGGCTGTGCGGTACGGGCTTAAAACGCCAGCTGCGCACGCATCAACAGAATCTGCGGGCTGTCTGCCTTGCCCCGACGTTCGCTGTGCACGTCGATGTAGTTGAGCATGATACGCAGGTGCTTGCTGGCGTAGTAGTTCACGCCCAGGGTGAGATTGTCTTCTTCGCCGCCCCGTACGTTCGCGTTGTCCAGATCCAGATGGCTATACCGCGCGGTCACTTCCCAGGCACCGCCCGGCCGTTGGACGGGGACACCTTTGAATCTGCCGCTGCTGTACTGACGCGACTCGCATGTGAGCACCCAACTCCCCATCACATACCAGCCTTCCAGCGTTGCATCCGTGCCGATGCCTTCGCGTTTGATCGCGGTCTGCATCCACTCTGCCTGTAAGGAGAGTGGGCCGGATTTCGCCGCAGCTTCCAGCCCGAGCCTGCCCACGTGGGTGACGTCGGCCAACTTGCCCGTATTCAAGAATCTGACGTCCAGTGCACGAGATTCCGGACGCGCGGTGAACTTGACCTCACCGGTAGGGCGCTCGACCACCGCAGCGATACCAAGATGCAGTACGGTGTTGCCGCCGCCTGCATAAATCGGTGTGACGGTCGCGCGCGCAGCAAGGCCGCGTCCACGTTCGCGACCATCGAACGAGGAGCCGAACCCCATCACAGACACCGAGTAGTGATCGCGGTTTCTGCTCACTTCCGCGCCGAGCCGCCGGGACGGCGCGAACGCGTCGGTCGACAAGGCGCGCTCAATGAAGCTGATGGCATTCGAACTGTTCAATTCCTCCAGCCCGAACGGCACCTTGGTTTGGCCAACGTTGAGATCGGCTTGCTTCCAGCCGTCGTAGTGCAACGCGATGTCGGTGAAGCCTTCCTTGAAGTCGCCGTCCTTGACGGTGCCGGTGTTTGTCAGCGCATAGACATTGGCGAAGTCGTACGCCAGTTCAAACGACCAGTCACTGGTGAGCTTGCCGTCCATATCCAGGCGAGCGCGCCGCAGCAGCATGCCATTGTCCAGCTGCCTGACATCGGCGTTGTACCGCGCATAGTCCAGGTGCAGTCGCCCGCCAACCGTGACCTCCACTGCCGCAGCCTCCGACATGGCGCCCAGGCAGGCCATGAGTGCGACCAGTAGAGTGGTTTTCATGGGTGCACGAGCTCCGTACGATCCATGCTCATGGCCGTGTGAGCAGCACAAAGGTCGTGCCGTGAGTGACCAGTCCGCCGTTGTCGCTTGCGAGCAGAACATGCCGCGCATCCAGCAACGTCATGCCCTCAATATTGTCCGGCCCGACCGGCAGCACGATAATCGTCTGGCTCGCACATTGTTGGTCTCTCGTGCAGTTGGAAAGGTCCACGCGGCGCACGCTCGCCGACAGCGCGTCCTTCGCTCCTTGTCGGCTTCGCTCAAGAACAAGCAGCGAGCCATCGGGCAGGACGTCCATTCCCTTAAGCCGGCTGTCTGGCGCTTGGCGCACGAAGGACCAATGCCCGCCAATTGCGTAAAGTGCGTGTTGATCCTGCGGTTGCTGCAACAGTGGAGACTCGGGCGCAGTGATCAGGCCATGCGCTGGATGGATAGCCAACGATTCCAGGCCGCGTCCCTTTTTGCGATAGTTGTTGAGGTCGTCGGCTGGTGGTGGCACGGGCAGATTGCCCAGCACCGTGCCATCTGGACTGAAGCGGACAATCTTGGGCAGAGTGCCTTCCAGCGACGCAATGAGCTCTGTATCGCCAGGGATGCCGTTTGTGGCATTCACCAGCGTCAATCCCTCTGCGTTGAATGCCTCGGGCGTGCCACCTGCAAGGTGCGGGTCCGCCAGGGGCGCAGCGCGAATTGGCTGGATGTCGGCGATCGCATCGCCATCGAGCGTGAGACGGAAGTGAAACACGTAGCCCGTGTCGGAGACCGCGTACAGCAGCTCTTCGTCGGCATCCCAGGCCAGGCCGGAAAGCTCGGTCAGATGAATGTCGCCAACCATCGCTGTGGGAGGAAATGTGAAACGGGTGGATGCGGCTTGCATCGGGCCGGGTTGCGGATGTACTCGCTCAGCATGACCGGTCGCCACATCTGCGTCCTGATTGCACGCAGTCAAAAAGGCCCCGGCGGCCAGGATGATGGCCAGCAGTGTTTTAGGATGCATGCGCAAAACCTTTCGAAGAGTAGAGGCTTGTTGGGCAGGCACTTGCCTGGCGGGCGGCTGTGCGGTCATGTCGGCGGTGTATCGCGCGTTGGCACCGCGTCAAGCTTGCGCAGTGCCGGTAGCAGCTTGTTGTACTTGGAGACCTTGCGCAGCGCAGCCAGGCTGACGCAGTACTTGGAGGCACTGTTGGTGGGGTGCTGGTGCAGGGCGCGGAGAATCTTGTCGGCAATGCCATTGGCGTTGCCCGATTTGGTTTCGACGATCACCAATTCTTCGCCAACGCGGTAGGTTCCGGTCCCGTCCATGAACACCATGCTGCGGTCGATGGTCATCCGTTCGCCGCCTTCCTTGGCAACCAGCGTCATCCTGCGATAGCGCATCGATACGATCGGCTCGAGCGTTTGTGTGAGCTCGCGCGCGTAGAGGTCGCGGTAGGCTGCACGAATCCGTGCCTCTGTCTGTGGATCAAGGCGGCCGTACTGGTCTGGCGCGCAGGCAATCCGCTGCTTTTCAGTCTGTCCGCGTTTTCCTTTCAGTTTGATTTCCGCAAAGCACAGCTGTGCGTCGACATAGTTACGCATCCGGATCTTGCAGCGCTGGCGCCTGCCACGGTGGTGATCGAAGTAGCTGGTGTGGGCGGGGTCGTCGAAGTAGCAGGTGTCGTAGCGGAAGTCGCGCTTGCCATCGATCTCCAGCATGTCGAATTGCCTTGCCAGCTCCGGCCAGGCAGGCGCGAGGCGATGCTGATGCACGACATATTTGTTATCGCGTCGCACCAGCATCGACGCAGTTTCGTTGAGCCGTGCCAGACCAATGGCGCGAAAGTCGCCGCCCTGGCTGACATCAGGGAGGGCCGTGTCGCCGCCGTCGCCTTGTGGGTTGTACTGTATGGCGTTCGCCTGGGTGATCACCGGTATGGGTGATGCGAACCGGTATGAAAGTGCGGCGCTGTTGATGTGCCTGTGCATGGTGGCCTCCTCAACGTTTGCGATAAAAGACGCGCATGCTGACCGTGTCATTGAGGTAATCAATGGCGCGGACTTCATAGGTCACCACCTCAACGCCAAGGCGCTCGGCAATGTTGGCGTTCATCACCTTGGGGTCGGAAAGTGCGTGAGCGTGGATCTGATCGAACGTGATCTTGATGTTCTCGACCGAATGCACGATCCGCGGGTGGTCGAAGACATAGGCGCCCAGCAAGACCAGCACCACCGTTGCAGCAATGAGCGGAAGCGTGGTGCCTTGCACGGAGCAGATCACCGCGACCGCCACACTGCCGAAGAAGTAGGTGATCTCGATCTTGGTGATCGGCTCGGATCGCAATGTAAACAAAGCGAGAATCGCGAACAGCCCGAAGCCTGCAGCGACACTGAATTCGACGCTCGACAAGATGGTGAGGACGGCGAAGACAAAGATGTTGAAGAGCGCCGCGGCGGTGACGAGTTCTTTGTCCTGATGGCGCCGGTAATACATGCCGAAGATCAGCACGAGCACGGCTGCGATGTCGATACAGAATCGCGCGAGTAATTCAAACAGTGGTGTGTGTATGAAAGTGGATAGCAAGGCCCTGCTCCGATAGAGGCGAAATGCCGCGTTCGGAGTGACCTACGCAGAACCCGTGCCAAGCGTGCTGTACAGGTCAGGCGATGGCCTGAGAGACAATAAAATCAGGGGGATGCGGTGGTGTGGCCGCTCTTCTCATGTGCGCCGCCGACTACTTTCGTCGCGACTAATTCCAGAGACTGGTCCAGAATCTGGATTCCATACAGCGTGGACACCTCAGTGCTGTCTGGGTCCGTTGTCGGGTGCGGGCGCAGGCCTAGCCGGTACGGATGCAGAGCGTCTTACACCACGGCCGCAGTACATCGCTTGGGCCAACATCGTGGCCTATGCACCCTGGCGGGTAATCGCCACGGCATTGCTTGGTCGGGTGCGTGGCTGCCTTACCCGTGCGGCTGCGTTCTTGGAAGCAGCAAGCCTGCAGCCCAGGGCGGTGCGGGGCATCACGAGTGCACTGTATCGACCCTGGCCGGAGTCCCTTGCAGGTGTCGAGGAGCCAGCGCTTCTCGCGCCAAGGCCTTCGGTATGCGCTCAGACAACGCAGATGCGTGAACGAGGGCTTTGCCGATGGGTCAGGCTGTTGCTTTGTAGGCATGCGCTGCGCGGATGACTTGGCCGTGTCCAATCATCCCGCGCACAAGCGCAGCCCAGCTAGCGTTACGTCGCTGACCAACTTCCCTGGGCCTTCCAAGTCGAGCCCTGGGTCGTGCGCAAACGTCGGCGGGGCGAAAAAAAACCGCGGCAAGGCCGCGGCTTTCCGTGTTTATGCAGCCGGTCGGGCAATCAGAGCACGCGACGCGCCTGGATGAACTTTTCGCTCCAGTAGCCGCTGGCCAGCGAATCCACGCGCACGTCCTTGCCGCGGCTCGGCGCGTGCAGGAACTTGCCGTCGCCGACCACTAGGCCGACATGATCGATGCGGCCGCGGCGGCCGAAGAACACCAGGTCGCCGGCCTTGAGCGCGTGCGGGTCCTTGATCAGTTCGGCGGTTTCATCGCGGGCGATATCACGGGAGACGCGCGGCAGTTCGATGCCCAGCGCAGTCTTGAACACGTAACCGACCAGGCCGCTGCAATCGAAGCCTTCGGTGGACTCGCCACCCCAGACGTACGGCGTGCCCAGCAGGGCCATTGCGCGCTGCAGGATCACCTGGACCTTGCTGTCGGCCACGGCGTTCTGTGCCGCGTTGGCGGCGCTCTGCGAGACGTCGTAGTTGGCGAGCAGGCGGCTGAGGTCGCCAGCGAACATCGCCGAGCGGTCCATCAGGGGAATGGCGTCGTTGGCAGCCAGGTGCGGAAGCAGGGCGGCCAGCGTTGCAGTGGCAGCGGCGCGGCTGCGGGTGGCGGCTTTCTCAGCGGCGACGGCGCTTTCAGATGCGGTCGCAGGCGGAACGGAAGAGGGGATTGGGGCGGTCTGTGCCAGGGCGGGAAGTGCTGCGAGCCAGAGCGCGGTGGCGCACAACAGGCGGAGCGGTTTCCGGGGCGGATGCGGTGCGGCGCCAGGGTTGAGCTGTTCGTCGTTCGTCACGCGGGAATCACAATTCTGCTGTCGATGCGGGATGATGCCTTGGTGAAAGGTTCGTTACGTTCAAAAAACGTTAACTTTCCGTTTTATGACTTGTGACTCACGTCACATTTCAATGTAAAACCCGCTTTGAACCTGAATAATGGTCACGCCAGTAAGCCCCGTCGAGGAAATCCAAGCGGACGGTACCGCCGCTGCTTGGGGCGTGCACGAAGCGGCCTTCACCGACGTAAATGCCGACGTGGCTCACGCTTCCACTGGAGCCAAAAAAGACCAGATCGCCAGTTGACAATTTTTCCGCTGGAATTTTTGGCCCCTGCACGGCGGCCAGGTCACGCGAGGTCCTGGGCAATGAGAGCGCCAGCACGTCTTTGTAGACATAGGTGACAAGCCCGCTGCAGTCGAAGCCGCTCTCCGGCGTGTTGCCGCCATACCGGTACGGCGTGCCGACCAGGCCCAGGGCGCGCATGAGGATGTTGTTGGCGGCAGCGGGGTTGGCCGGCGGTACCTGAGGCCAGACGCGTGCGGTGGCAGGTGCTGGCGCCGGGCGGCGTACGGGTGCCTGCGAGCAGGCGGCCAGCAGCGACAGACCCAGCATCAGGCAGGCCGCGGCGGTGCGGGGACGAACGGCAGCAACTGGCGTGATAGGCATCGAGCCGGGATAATGGGCGGTTACGAAGGTCGCCATGATGGCGGCGCACTCGACGGCCTACAAGCCGTCCTCAACCGTCTGCCACCGGGCAGCCCCATTCAGAGCCAGGCATGAAGATCGAAAAAGACAGCGTCGTCCGCTTCCATTACACCGTTTCCGAGCTCGGCCAGGAGCCGATCGAGAGCTCCAAGGAGCGCGACCCGTTGGCGATCCTGATCGGCCACGGCAACATCATCCCGGGCCTGGAAGCGGCCATGATGGACAAGGAAGCCGGCGAGAGCTTCGGCGTCGACGTCAAGGCGACCGAGGCTTACGGCGAATACCGCGAAGGCCTGAGCCAGCGCGTGCCCAAGAAGCACTTCGGCGCCACCAAGCTGGTGCCGGGCACGCAGGTGGTGCTGCAGACCAACTTCGGCCCGCGTGCGGTGACGGTGCAGAAGGTCGGCATGAGCGTGGTCGATGTGGATCTCAACCACCCGATGGCCGGCAAGGACCTGCACTTCGACGTGGAAATCATCGAAGTGCGCGAAGCCACCCAGGAAGAGCGTGACCACGGCCATGTGCACGGCGACGGTGGTCACCACCACTGAGTCACCGCTGTGCATCCTGACGGCCCGCCTCTTCGGCGGGCCGTTTGCATTGTGCGACCTGCTGTGTCGCCTGCCGTTACCCGGGTTTCGATGACCGAGCGTTCTGTATTGTTGCCAATTGCCGCGACCGAGCGGATTGCGGTGCTGGATGTGCTGCGCGGTTTCGCGCTGCTGGGCATCTTGCTGATGAACATCGAAGGCTTCGTCGGCCCGCTGGACCTGGCGGTGACTGGCGTCGATCCGCACTGGCATGGCCTGGGCCGCGTGGTCGATGCGCTGACCTATGTATTCGTGCAGGGCAAGTTCTACACCTTGTTCTCGCTGTTGTTCGGCATGGGCTTTGCGGTGATGGCGCAACGCGCCCAACACGCGCAGCGCCCGTTCCTGGGCATGTATCTGCGCCGCAGTGCCGGCCTGCTGGTGATCGGTCTTGCCCATGCGGTGCTGCTGTGGTCGGGCGATGTGCTGGTGACCTATGCGCTGCTGGCGCTGCTGTTGCTGGCCACCCGCTCCGTGCCCACGGCCACGCTGCCGTGGTTTGCGGTGTTCGTGTACCTGTGTGCGCCGGGGTTGATCCTGCTCTATGGCGCGGTGGGTGCGCTGGCCCAGGCGGATCCCGCCGCCGCGGCCGAGTGGAACGCGGCGATGCGCGAGGTGGCGCAGCAGGCGGTGGCCAATGTGCAGGCGCAGCGCAGTGCGCTGGGCAGCGGCACCTATGTGCAGGCCACCGTGCAGCGTTGGCACGATCTGCGCGAGGCCTTGATCGCGCTGACCATCAACGGCCCGGCCATGCTCGGGATGTTCCTGCTGGGTGGCTGGTTTGTGCGCAGCGGGGCGATTGCCGCGCCCGAGCGCTTTGTGCGTCTGTTCGGTTGGCTGCGTTACGGCGTGTTGCCACTGGGTCTGGCGTTGATGCTGGTGAGCTACCGGCTGGAGCCGTGGATGGACCCGGCCCGGCTGGATCCGCGGCTGTCGTTGGCGTTCGCGCTGGCACTGCTGGGCGGGGCGATGATGTGCCTGGGCTATGCGGCCTGGGTGATGCGTTTTGCAGCGCAGCTGCGCTGGCTGGCACCGGCCGGGCGCATGGCCTTGAGCAACTATCTGCTGCAGTCGCTGCTGTGTACGAGCATCTTCTACGGCTATGGCCTGGGCTATTTCGAACAGTTGCCACGTGCCTGGCAACCGCCATTTGCGCTGCTGGTCTTTGCAGTGCAGGTGGCACTGAGCCACTTGTGGTTGCGCTGGTTCCGCTTCGGTCCGGTGGAGTGGCTGTGGCGCTGCGTGACCTACCTGCAGGTGCCGCCACTGCGGCGTCATGCTGGCGCTGCGGGCTGACGCATGAGCAACGCACGCGTGGATGTGGTGGTCATCGGCGCCGGTGCAATCGGGCTGGCCACCGCGCGTGCGTTGGTCGGTGCCGGCCGGCAGGTGCAGGTGCTTGATGCCGGCGCAATCGGCGGGGCAACCTCGTATGGCAACTGCGGCACCATCACGCCCAGCCATGCGCCGCCGCTGGCAGCGCCGGGCATGCTTGGCCAGGCGCTGAAATGGATGTTCACGCCGGATGCGCCGCTGTACATCCCGCCGCGGCTGGATCCCACGCTGTGGCGTTGGTTATGGCGCTTTGCACGGCGCTGCAACCAGCGCGATTGGCGGGCCAGCGTGCAGGCGCGCGCTGCGCTGCTACACGATGCACGCCTGCGGCTTGCCCACTGGATCGAACGCGACGGGCTGGACTGCGAATTCCGCAGCGATGGCTTGGACTATGTATTCGGCGATGTGCGCAGGTTCGAACATTACCGTGCCGAATGCGCAGCGTTGGCGCAGTGGGGTATCCAGGCACACGCTATCGATGGCGAAGACTATGTGCGGGACGACCCCGCCTTTCGCCAGGGTATTGCCGGCGCGATCCACTTCCCCGGCGATGCGCATTTGCGCCCCGAACGCTACACCGCCGAGCTGGCGCGTGTGCTGCGCGCACGTGGCGGCGTGATCCAGGAACACTGCCGTGTGCACGCCGTGCGTCCGGATGCGCAGGGCGTGTGCCTGCACACCGCGCGCGGACAACTGCATGCGCGCGAAGTGGTGATCGCCACCGGGCCGTGGTCGCCGCAACTTGCTGCACAGCTGGGGCTACGGCTGCCGGTGCAGGCCGGCAAGGGCTATTCGATCACCTATAGCGCGCCGGCGCAGATGCCAAAACGCCCGGTGGTGCTGAAGGACCGTTGGGTGTTCGTCGTGCCATGGCGCGACCGCCTGCGCATCGGCAGCACCATGGAATTCTCCGGCCACAACAGCCAGCTCAACGCGACACGCCTGGCAGCGCTAGAGCGCGCGGCAGCGCAATTCCTGCACGCGCCGAAAGGCCCTGTCGAAATCGAACGCTGGTATGGATGGCGCCCGATGACCTGGGACGATGTGCCGGTGTTGGGCGCGGTGCCGCGCAGTCCTCACGTCTGGCTCGCGGCCGGCCATGGCATGCTCGGCATCAGCATGAGTACTGCAAGTGGACAACTGATGGCCGACCTGATCACCGGGCGCGTACCCGCGCTGGACCCGCATCCCTACCGCGCAGAGCGTTTCGCATGAGCGCACGTTACGACTACGACGTGGTGGTGCTGGGCGGTGGCTCCGGTGGTCTTGCCGCAGCGTTCCGCGCAGCCAAGCATGGCGCGCGTGTTGCGATCATGGAGCCGGGCGAGCTCGGCGGAACCTGCGTCAATCTCGGCTGCGTGCCGAAGAAGGCGATGTGGTTGGCGGCCGATCTGGCGAGCAAGATCGAACTGGCTGGTGCACTCGGGTTTGATGTGGTGCGCCCGACCTTGACCTGGCAGGAATTGGTCACCCACCGGCAGGGCTACATCGGCAATATCCACGCCAGTTACCGGCGCCGCCTCGACGATGATGGTGTGGTGCTGATCCCGCAGCGTGGCGTGTTGCAGGACCGGCATACCTTGATGGGCGCCGACGGCGTGCCCGTCACTGCCGAGCACATCGTCATCGCCACGGGCGCGCATCCATTGCGCCCGCACGTGGAGGGCGCCGAGCATGGTCATGTGTCCGACGACTTCTTCAACCTCTGCCATGCGCCGGACCATGTGGCCATCGTTGGAGGCGGCTACATCGCGGTGGAGATTGCGGGGCTGTTGCAGGCGCTTGGCAGCCGCGTGCATCTGTTCGTGCAGGGCGAGCGGTTGCTGGAACGCTTCGACGCCGAACTCACGTTGCAGCTGGCCGATAACCTGCGCCATCTCGGCGTGCGCCTGCACTTCGGTTTCCGCACCACCGGTGTGCAGCGCGATGACACGGGCAAGCTACGCATGCGTGGCCACAGTGCGCATCCGGGCGAGTTGGGCAACGATGTCTTTGACCAGGTTTTCTTTGCGATTGGCCGCCGTGCCAACACCGCCGGGCTGGGCCTGGAAGCGCTCGGCGTGGAACTCGGCAAGAAGGGCGAAATCGTCGTGGACGACGGCCAGACCACCAACGTGCCCAACATTCATGCGGTAGGCGATGTGGACGGCAAGGTTGGGCTGACGCCGGTGGCGATCGCGGCGGGGCGCAAGTTGATGGATCGCCTGTTCGGTGGTCAGCCGGATGCGCGCATGGATTACGACAACGTGCCCAGCGTGGTGTTTTCGCACCCGCCGCTGGGTGCGGTGGGCCTCACCGAAGAGCAGGCGCGTGAGCGCTACGACGGTGCGGTGCGCGTGTACCGCAGCAACTTCCGCCCGATGTTGCACGCATTGGCCGATGCGCCGCAGCGCAGCGTGTTCAAGCTGGTGTGCGTGGGCGAGGAAGAGCGCGTGGTCGGCGTGCACCTGCTCGGCGAAAGCGCCGACGAGATGCTGCAGGGCTTTGCGGTGGCGGTCAAAATGGGCGCCACCAAGCGCGACTTCGACGAGACCGTGGCGATCCATCCCACCTCATCCGAAGAAATTGTGTTGATGCATTGAGCACTGCATGTTGGCCGCATGCGTTTGCGGTGGCCGCGTGGCAATCAGCGCAGAGGTCAGTCCCGGCACGTTGTTGCTCTGGCAAAGCTGCAGGTCTCTCAGCAGCCCAGCAAGGCGTTGTTGTCCGATGGTGTGTGGTGCCCGACCACACGAGCGCGCAGCTGGCCTGACGCGCATTGCCTCCGAATGGCATCATCCGCGCATGCCGTCACCTCGCCCCTCCAAGACTCGTGTCGCCGGCTCGCATGCCGGTGACGCATCCGCCACGCGCGCTGCCGAGCAGGTTCGGCTGCGGATTCTGGACGTGATCCGCGCCATTCCCGCGGGCGAGGTTGCAGGCTACGGGGAAGTGGCGATGCGTGCGGGCCTGCCAGGGCGTGCGCGCCTGGTGGCGAAGTTGTTGAGCAGCAATCAGGATGCAGCGTTGCCCTGGCATCGGGTGCTGCGCAGCGACGGGCGCATCGCGCTGCCGGAGGGCTCTGCCGGCTACCAAGCGCAATGCCAGCGACTGCGTGCCGAAGGCGTGCCAGTGGAGCGGGGCAGGGTACGGCGTGCCACTGCAGCGCAACGGCTGGATGCGGCCGTGTGGGGTCCTTCATAAGCCTGCCGTTATGATGAGCGGCAGTCCCGAAGGATGCCGCCATGCTGCCCCAACTGCCGCCCGTCACCAAAGCCCTGCTGATCGCCAATCTCGGCATGTTCATCCTGCAATGGGCGCTGGGTGACCTGGGTGCCGGCCTGCTGCCGTCCGATGCAGCGCTGTCGCCGCTGATGTTGTGGCCGCTCTCCAATGGCTTCGATGCGTTCTCGCCGGGTGCCAGCTTCATGCCGTGGCAGCTGCTGACCTATGCGTTTCTGCATGGCGGGTTCAACCATCTGTTCTTCAACATGCTGGCGCTTTTCATGTTCGGCGCGCCGCTGGAACAGACCTGGGGCCAGAAGCGATTCCTGACGTATTACCTGGTGTGCGTGGCCGGCGCCGGCGTGTGCCAGCTGCTGATGGCCTGGTTCACCCAGAGCGGGGCACCGGTGCTGGGCGCGTCTGGCGGGGTGTTCGGCTTGTTGCTCGCCTACGGCATGCTGTTCCCGAACCAGCGGGTGATGCTGCTGTTTCCACCGATCCCGATGAAGGCACGGACCTTCGTGATCGTGTTCGGTGCGATCGAGCTGCTGCTTGGCGCCACCGGTTGGCAGCCCGGCGTTGCCCACTTTGCGCACCTGGGCGGCATGCTGTTCGGGTGGCTGTTGATCCGCCACTGGCGCGGCCAGCCGCCGTTTGGTGGCAAGCGCGGCAAGGGGCGCAAGCCGCCGCTGCGTGTGGTGCGCTGAATCAAGCGACGCAATGCGCTGTGAACCTGTAGGCGCGGCCTTGGCCGCGACGGGGTTTGTCGGTAACGCTCCATCGCGGCCAAGGCCGCTCCTACAAAGCGTGCTTGGCGGTGGTGAGCAACGCGACGGTTCAAAATCCAGACAAAAAAGAGCGCGGATTCCGCGCTCTTTTTTATTACTGCCGATGACGCAGGGCGCTAACTCAGCGCCAGATCTTCAACTGGTCTGCATCCACACGCTGCATCGGCTGGCCCGGCTTGCAGCTGAAGGTGGCACCGAACTCCGGCAGGTTGGACAGCGGGCCGTTGGTGCGCCACTGGCCAGGTGCACGGATGTCAGCACTGGCACGCTGCACCGCTTCGTTCGGTGACAGCTGCTGCGCCCACAGGCCGGCCCAGGCGGTGAAGAAGGCCTGCTTGTCGGCCTGGGTTGCCGCCGGCTGCGCCTTGCTGAAGGCCTGCCACGCCAACTCCACGCCGGCCAGATCGGCCAGGTTTTCTTCGGCGGTCTGTGCGCCATTGACCTTGGCATTGGGCACGCCCGGGTAGGCGTAGGCACCGTACTGGTTGGCTACCTTGCCAGTCAGCAGCGTCCAGCTGCTCTTTTCGGCGGGCGTCCACCAGCTGCGCAGTTCGCCCTTGGCATCGACCAGCGCACCCTTGGCATCGATGGCACGCGTCATTTCATGCGCCACCAGCGCGCCGTAGGCACCGTATTGTGCAGCCGGCGTGGCGCCGGTGCTCAAGACCGGCGGCTGCAGCACCGCAGCGGTGATGATCAGGCGGTTCTGTGCGATGTCGTAGGCCAGCGCCGGCTGCTGCGGCAGCACGTCCCAACGGCGGTCGGCGTTGCCCTTGCCGATGCGCTTCATTTCTTCGCGGTGACGCCAGGTGGAGGCGATCAGCATGTTGGCGCCGAAGCTGCCACGGCCCATCGGCTGCACGGTGTAGTCGAGGTCGCGGCGCGGTGCGCCCACTTCGATCTTCATGGCGCTCAGCTTGGCCTTGGCTTCGGCGATGACCTCGCCATTGCCCCAGCCGGTGCGCTCCAGCGCGGCCAGCTGCGCATCGCGGATCTGGTCGGCGATGGCTTCGGCCTGGCGGCGGGTGTCGCTGCTGAGGTAACGGCTCACGTACTCGCGGCCGAGCATCGGGCCGGCGGCCACGTTGATGGCATCGAGCACCTGCTGCCAGCGCTGCGGCGGCAAGGCGTCGCCACGCAGCAAGCGGCCGCGGAACTGGTATTCGGCGTCATGGAAGCTCTTGGACAGGTACGGCGCCATGGCATCGCCCACGCGCCAGCGCAGGTAGGCCTTCCACTGCTCGGGCTTGATGCTGACGATCATGCTGTCGAGCTGCTTGAACATCGCCGGGTCGGCCATCGACACCAGGTCGTCCTTGACACCCTGGGCCTCGAGGAAGTCGCCCAGGCGCAGGTTCTTGTACTGCTTGGTCAGCTCCTTGGTGGCGATCGGCGCGTAGTTGTTGAACGGGTTGTTGATGCCCTGCACGGACTGCGCGCTGCGCGCCAGTGCGGTTTCGATCTGTAACACCGAGGCCGCATCGGCATCGAGCTTGTCGGCCGGGGTGCCGGTCAGCGCCAGGATCTGCTTGACGTAGGCGCGGTAGCGGCCCATCAGCGCCTGGGTGTCGGCGTCGGTGCGGGTGTAGAACGCCGGATCCGGCATGCCCATGCCGCCCTGCATGAAGTAACCGATGTGGCGGTCGAGCGCCTTCAGGTCCACGTCCGGGCCGAAGTTGAAGCCGACCGGGATACCGACCTGGTGCAGCGCGGCGATCGAAGCGGGCACATCCTTGGCCTTCTTGATCGCATCGATGCGCGACAGCAACGGGGCGATCGGATTGGAACCGTCCTTTTCCACGGCGGCCTCATCCAGGCCGCTGGCCCAGAAGTCGCCGAGCAACTTCTGCACGTTTCCTTGCGGGCTGTTCATCGCCGCATCCAGCAGCTCGCGCTGCTGCTGCAGGGCGCGGTCGGACAGCTGGCCCAGCGCGGTGACCGCGCCAGCCTGCGGCACCGGGTTGCTCTTGAGCCAACCGGCATTGGCGTAATCGTAGAAATCGGTGCAGGCGGCCGGCACAGCCGGGGCCTTGGGGGCTGCCTTCTTCTTGCGAGCGGCGTCGGCGTCAGGGGCGGACAACAGCGTGATCAGGCTGAAGCCAAGAGCGAGGGCAAGCGGACGAATGGTGGGCATCGAGACGAAGGGTGGCCAGATTGAAGTCGGCGGAGTTTAGCAAGGCTGCGCCTCGCGCAGGCAGGCCGCAGCGGCCGTTCGTCCGTGCGAGCGCTCGCTGGCATGAACGCGACAGGCCCGCGGGTGCGGGCCTGTGCGTGGTGCGTTGGCACTGGAAGCGATTGCAGGCGGCGCCTGCAACGAATTACCAGATCACCACGCGGTCTTTCTCCGGGCGCACCATTGCATCGCCCGGCTTGCAGGCGAAGGCGGTGGCGAACTGCGGCATGTTCGATGGTGATGCGATGGCGCGTAGCTTGGCTGGCGCGTGCGGGTCCGACGCCAGATAGACCAGCTGTTGTTGATCACGGACGCGTTGACGCCAGCTGCGGGCGAAGGCAAGGAAAAAGCGCTGGTCGGGGCTGTAGCCGTCGATGGCCTTGGCCCGTTCCGGATGCTGCTGCAAGGCGGTCTGCAACGCGTCATAGGCAACGTTGGTGCCGCCCAGGTCGGCGATGTTCTCGCCCAGCGTGAGTTTGCCGTTGACGTGCAGGGTCGGATGGCTGGGCAGGGGCGCATACGCATCGAACTGTTTGACCAACTGGTTGCTGCGTTGGTCGAACTTGCGCCGATCGTCTGCCGTCCACCAGTTGACGTTGTTGCCTGCACCATCGAACTGGCTGCCCTGATCGTCGAACCCGTGGGTGGCCTCGTGACCGATCACCGCGCCGATACCGCCGTAGTTCAACGCATCGTCGGCAGTGGCATCGAAATACGGAGGCTGCAGGATCGCTGCAGGAAAGTTGATCGAATTGGTCATCGGGTCGTAATACGCGTTGACCGTCTGCGGCGTCATCGACCAACGGCCGCGATCGGTGGGTTTGCCGATCTGCGCAATGTCGTAGCGATAATTGAACGTGTCAGCCGCCTGCAGGTTGCCGTAATAGTCGCCGGGTGTGATCTGCAACCCCGACCAGTCACGCCAGGTGTCCGGATAGCCGATCTTGGGCAGGAAGGTCTGCCACTTGGCCAAGGCTTTGGCCTTGGTCTCGGCACTCATCCAGTCGACCTGTTCGATACGTGTCTTGAGCGCCGCGCGAACGTTGTCGACCAGTTCGCTGGCGCGTTGCTTGGCATCTGGCGTGAACACCTTGGCCACATAGAGCTGCCCAACGCCTTCGCCCATTGCGCCGTTGACCGAACGCAGCACGCGCTTCCAGCGCGGCAGCTGCTCTGGCTGCCCGGACAGCGTCTTGCCATAGAACGCAAAGCGATTATCGGCAAATGCCTTGCTCAAGCGCGTGGATGCGTCATCGATCGCATGGAAGCGTAGGTAGGCCTGCCACTGCGCAATGGGCGCGCTAGCCAATGCCTGATCGAACGCGGCAAAAAACCGTGGCTGCGCGAGCGAGAAGCCGCTGCCGACCGGTACGCCTTGGGTGGCGAAAAAATCCTCCCACGGAAAGTGCGGAGTGAGCTTGTCCGCCTCGGCGAGGGTGACCAGGCGGTATTGGTTCTTTGGTTCACGCGCGTCCACGGGGGCCAGCGATGCGGCAGCCAGGCGCGTTTCGAGCGCAAGCACGTCGTTTGCCTGTGTCTTGGCCAGCGCGGCAGGGGTGCCGGTGAGTTCGAACGATTTGGCGATGTAGGCAAGGTAGGCTGCGCGGATCGGCGCGTGCTCCGCACCGGTGTAGTAGTCCTTGGTTGGCAGGCCAAGGCCACCTTCCTGTGTAAACGCAATCTGCTGGTCGGCATTGTGGAAATCTGCACCGGCACCGAACGCAAAGACCTGTGCGTCGCCTTCGCCATGCCGGCTGATGATGTAGGCAGCGACATCCTTGCCGGAGTGCAATGCGGCGATCTTATCCAGCTGCGGCTGGATCGGCTTGGCACCGGCGGCTTCGATTGCGGCCTCGTCCATGCCGGACGCATACAGCGCGCCGATCTTTTGTTCCAGCGATGGGGCCTGTGTACCGGCCTGTCTCGCCGCGGCTTCAAGCAGCTCGCGTTGGATCAGCAGGCTTTTCTCGGTCAGGAGTTCGTCGATGCCCCAACTGGTGTGGTCGGCCGGAATCGGATTGGCCTTGGCCCAGGCGCCGTTAACGAACTCGTCCAGGTTTTGGCACGCGCTGGCTGCAGGGCCCAGCTCGCTGATATCGAATGCGGGTGTGTTTGCTGCCGTGGTGGGCGGCGCGGCAGGCGCCGCAATGGCGGCTGATGCAGGGGCGCTCTCTGCATCGGAGGTGCGCTTGCAGCCGGGCAGGGCCACCAGCAGGGCCAGGGCAAGGGTGGAGGTCTTGAGCAAGGGCATGTCTGGCATCGGCGAGGAGATGGATGCCGAGCATAAGCGGACTCGGCCTTGCGAACGCCGGGATTGAGGTTTGTTGAGCTTGGTCGGGCGATAGCGGTTCACGAAGCGCATCCAGTGACTGGATGCTGCGATGGCAATCCATGCCAGTGCTCCACAAGCAGTTGTCTTGAGCGTGCCTGGTAAAGCACTCCCGAGAGCGTTGCAGCGAGATTGGTTGCCGAAGTGACGTGCCGACTTTCAATTGAGGCATTTGCACTGCCAGCGCGGAATAACGAGGTTGCACGCCCGCCAACGGCGCCACAGCACGCACAAAAAAAAGCGGCGACCCGAAGATCGCCGCTTTCTCTTAACACGGTTGCACGATTACCAGATCACAACCTGCTGATCGCCTTGACGCACCATCGCATCGCCCGCCTTGCACGAGAATGCGGCGGCAAATGCCGGCATGTTCGACGGCGCGCCGATGGCGCGGAAGTTGGCCGGCGCGTGCGGGTCGGTCTTCAGGCGCACCACCAATTCTTCCGGGGTGAAGTTGCGACGCCACACCGTCGCCCAGTTGAGGAAGAAGCGCTGGTCGCGGGTGATGCCGTCGCTCTTGGGGTCGTCCTTGCCGGCGGTGGCGGTCTTCATCGCGTCATAGGCGGTGTTGAGGCCGCCCAGGTCGGCGATGTTCTCGCCCAGGGTCAGGTCGCCCTTGACCTTGTCGCCTGCCGGCGTGCGGTAGCTGTCGAACTGTGCCACCAGCTTGCCGGTGCGTGCCTTGAACGCGTCCAGATCCTTCTGCGTCCACCAACCCGGATCGGCGATGAAGTTGCCATCGGCACCGAAGCGGCTGCCCTGGTCGTCGTAGCCGTGGGTCATCTCATGCCCGATCACCGCACCGATGCCGCCGTAGTTCATTTCCTCCGGCGCATTCGGGTCGAAGAACGGCGGCTGCAGGATGGCGGCCGGGAACACGATCTCGTTCTGCAGCGGGTTGTAGTAGGCGTTGACGGTCTGCGGGCTCATGCCCCATTCGGTCTTGTCCACCGGCTTGCCGATCTTGGACAGGTTCCACTTGTAGTTGAACTCGGATGCCGCCATCACGTTGCCCAGGTAGCTGTCACGGCTGGTGCTCAGGCCGTTCCATTCACGCCACTTTTCCGGGTAGCCGATCTTGGGCGTGAAGCTTTCCCACTTGGCGATCGCCTTGGTCTTGGTCTCCGGGCTCATCCAGTCGAGCTTTTCGATGCGCGCCTTCAGTGCGGTGCGCAGGTTGGTCACCAGGGTTTCCATCTTGGCCTTGGAATCGCCCGGGAAGGCGACCTTGACGTACATCTGGCCCAGCGTTTCGCCGGCCTGGCTGTTGATGGTGGCCAGCACGCGCTTCCAGCGCGGCTTGATTTCCTTCTGGCCGCGCATGGTCTTGTTGTAGAACGCGAAGCTCTCATCCACGAACGGCTGGCTCAGGTACGGCGAGGCACGGTCGACGGTGTGGAAGCGCAGGTAGGCGCGCCAGATGGCCGGGTCGGTGTCGGCGATCATCTTGCTCACTTCCTGATGGAAGGCCGGGATTGCCAGCGAGAACATCTCCGGCGTGGCCACGCCCTGCGACTTGAAGAACTCGGTCCACGACCAGTTCGGGGTCAGCTTGTCGGCATCGGCCGGCGAGATCGGGTTATAGGCCAGCGAGGCATCGCGCGACATCTGCGTGCTGGTCTTGGAGACCTTGGCCAGGCGGGTTTCGAACGCGACGACCTGCTTGGCCTGCGCGGTGGCATCGGCGGCGGCAACGCCAGACAGTTCCAGCACCTTGGCCACGTGCGCCTGGTAGGCGTCCAGCTTGGCCTTGTTGCCGGCGCTGGTGTAGTACTCCGGGTCCGGCAGACCCAGGCCGCCCTGCATCGCATAGGCGATGTTCTGGCTGGACTTCTTGAAGTCCGCTTCCGCGCCGAAGCTGAAGAGCTCGTTGTTGCCCTTCGCCGCGCTGCTGCGCAGGTAGTCGACCAGCTTGGCCTGGTCGCTGATGGCGTCGATGGCGGCCAGGTCCGGCTTCAGCGGCTCGATGCCCTGGGCGTTGATCTTGGCTTCGTCCATGCCGGTGGACCACAGGTCGCCGACGATCTTTTCGACGCCGGTGGCACCGGTGTCTGCAGCGGCCTGTTCGGCCAGCTGCTGCTGGATCGCGTTGGAGCGCTCGTCGAGCATTTCGAACGCGCCCCAGCTGGTGCGGTCGCCCGGCACCGGGTTGGCGGCCAAGAACTTGGCATTGGCGTAGGCGTTCAGATCGGTACAGGCATTGCCGTTGGGATCCAGATCGGCAGCAGTGAACTGATTCACCGCCGGCAGCTTGCTTTGGTCCAGGGTCAGCGTCTTGGGTGCGGCGGCCGCGCTGGCAGCGGCATCAGGCGCGGTGGCCGGTGCGGCGTCTTCGGGCTTCTTGCAGCCGCTCAGCGCGGCGGCGACGGCCAGGGACAGCGTCAATAGATGAGGGGTACGAATCACAAGGGCTCCAGGAGCAACAGTCAATTGGGAAGCCCCGTCACAGCGGAGCCGTGGCGGCACTCTACCTTTCTGTATGACAGCACGCATGGTGTCGAAGGTCATGGGTGGGGCACGCAGGTCAACGTGGCCTCTCGTTCTAGCAGGCTTCGGACAAAAAAACGGCCCCTCGCGGGGCCGTGGAGAGCATTACAGCCGTTACTTCTTACGCCAGCTTCCGGGGCTTGGAGCAGCTATCAAAACGACTGCGCAGCCGCCAGGCGGGCGCGGCCGGTGCTCGGAATCTCGTGTACCCCCGTACATTCCGGTTCCTCCGCGCCGTCCACACCCACCTGACGACTGCTCGCTCTGTTTTGTTAGCCGCTCTTAGAAGTCATACGAAGCAGACAGGCGAACAAAGCGCGGCGGGTTGAAGTAGGTCCCCATGCCATAGGTGTTGGACACGGTGAAACGGTCGTCTCCATACACTGCCTCGGCACGCGTTGCATCGCGGTCGTTGATGACGTTGAACACCTGCAGGCCGATGGCCAGCTTATGATCGGCAAACGCAGGACGGTAGGTAACGCCCAGGTCGAGATTGGTCAGCCAAGGCGTCCGGCCAGCGTCACCCGGCCGCGAGGGAGTACCAGCGCAATAGTGATATGCCGACTCGTAGCCGATCGGATCCTGCTCGCCCTGGCCGAAATAGCCCAGGCATGACTTTGGGGTTCCCGACAGGACACGAAGGGTTGCCGATGCCATCCACTCGGGAGTGAACTGATAAGCGCCAAACGCCTTGAACTGGTGACGGCGATCATTGGCCAGGTTGCCACCTGCGTAATACATCAGTTCTGCCGAATCCCAATCCTGCGTCTTGGACACGTCTGCCTGGCCGAGATCGGATTTCACCTGGCCTTCGGTATTGCCGTAAAGATGCGACCACGTGTAGTCAACCCGAGCAAACCACTTTTCGTCAAACGGATGCTCCAGGAATAGGTCGACTGACACGTAGTTGCGCTTTGCACCACTCGTAAAGCCCCAGTCTTCCTGGGACATGCGTACCTGCGTGCGGCCAGATCCATCAACATTTGCCAGATTGTAGGTGTTGGTCTCGCCCGGGTTGAACATGACACAACCCGGAATCGCAACGCTCGACGCACTGACGCCGCTGGCCTCCAGCTTGTCGGCCATCCGGCCGGTATCACAGACGTCATCGATTGCAGTTTGCAACTTGCGGTACGTCACCTTGGCACCGGAATTCCAGCTTTGGCCCAAAGTCTTTTCGAAGCCTACTAGGAACTCGTCCTGGTACTGCGACTTCAGATCGCTCGGCGCGAAGGAGTTGGGATCTGGTGTCTGACCGTACTCGCCGTTTGACGACACCGGGCCCGGTCCGAGGGCCGTCAGGCCGGTCGGCTCGCCGTTTGCGTCCAGTCCCGAATATGCGAAGTATTCATCGGTATAGGTGGAGGCCGATGCGCCGCGAACCGCGACACTGTTAGGCAGCGCCAGATAGTAGCGGCCCGCATTTGCGTACAGCTTCAGCGACGAGTCGCCAAAGACGTCCCAGCTGACGCCCAGACGTGGGGCCCATTGGTCTCCGCTATCTACATACGGCTGACCTGCGCTGTTGAAGTTGGTGAACTTGTCGTTGCGGATACCGAGCAGCACCAGCCAGTTATCGCTGACTTGCCAGCGGTCTTCCAGGTAATAAGCCTTTTGCTCGACAGCCATGCTGGTGGTTGTGGTGAAGATGCGGCGCTGCGCATAGTAGCCGTCGCCACCCGATGGACCAACCCCGAGACTTGGACGAATGTCGACGGTCGGATCGGACTGACGTGCAAACAGCCACTGGTAGCCCGGGCCGGTCGTGCGGACACCTTCGTTGGAGGCGTTGAAGTACATGTTGTCCACGCCTGCAGTCAAATCGTGATCACCGATCCGATACTCCAGTTCAAGTCGCAAGCTGCGGGTCTTGTTCTGTGGGAGATTGGCCTTGGTCCGATTGCTCGCCTGATCATTCGTGATCGGTGTGCCACCCGTCAGTGCGGGGTTCTGGTTGGTTACGTTCTGAAGATAGGGAAGCGCGGAAACGTACGGATTGCTCTGCAAGTTGTCCTGACGGCTACGCCCCCAAGTGGCATTCAACGTAAGGTCGTCCGTCAGATAGCCGGTGTACTTGAAGATGTCGTAGCGATCTTTGATCTTGTACGTATCGGCAAATGTGCCACTACGCCCGCCGCCTGACAGGGTGTCGTAATCGAAGTCCGTGTAATAACCGGCGCGGCGGTCCGTACTCTCGATACGGGTGTATTCAAGGATATTGCTGTCGTTGATATTCCAGTCAATCTTGCCGTAGAACTTCGGCGCGCTGTACGCGTAGTTGTTACGTCCCAGAACGCTGGCCGCACTGGAGTTCGTCGACACACCTTCGGTTTTGTCGGATTCACCGGCAACGAACACAAACAATTTGTCTTCGATCAACGGGCCACCAGCGTATGCGCTGTAGACGGTACGCGTTGCGCCATCGTCCTTGCGGCTGCGATACAGCGTGCCCGGCTGATCGGGATTGGTGTATTCAAACCGGTCTGGCAAGGTGTTGTTGGGAAAGCGTACATTTTCAGGCGAACTCGCCAACGACTTTGGCTCCCAAACTGCCTGGGCACCGAAGTGCCATTCGTTGGTGCCGCGCTTGCCGACTTGGTTAATGACGCCACCGGTGGAACGACCATAACGGGCGCTGTAGCCGCCGGTGTAGGTCTCCTGCTGATCAATCGCACCGTACGGCAGGCTCACGCCGCCAAGATTGCTGAGCGGATTACTGACATTGAATCCGTTGATGTAGTAGGCATTTTCGGTGACGCCTGCGCCGCCAAACGACACAACCGAACGCGAGCCGTTGTCAAATGCACCGCTGCCTGCCACGGCACCCGGTGCCAGCAATGCGATTGCCTCAGCGCTGCGCCCCAGGGGGAGAATTGCAAGCTGTTGTGAGGTAATGACCGAGCGCGAACTGGTCGAGCTGACATCGATCTTCGGCGCATTGGCGGCGGTCACCGTGATTGCGCCGAGCGTCGTGGCGTCGGCAGTACTTGAGCTGCCGGCATCCGCAAACGACACTTCGGTGCCGGAACCGACGCGCAACTGCACGTTTTTGCGGGTATCGACGACCTGATCGCCGCGCTTCAGGGTAACGGTATAGGCACCGACAGGCAGCGAGCCGAGGTTGTAACGGCCATTCGCATCGACGGTGATGGTGCGGCTGAGGCCTGTATCGCTTTGCACAACGATGGTGCTGCCGGCTTCGCTGGGCGCGCTGCCGTAGATGCTGCCGGTGGTGCTCTGCGCATACACCGCGCCGTTGGCTAGGCACGCACCGAGCACGACAGCGAGAGCGGTGCGCTTGAGGACCTGGCGACGAAATTGATTGCTCATTCCTGACCTTTGAACTGGGGAATCGGGAGAAGTGGCGGTCACCGAAGAGTCAGATGGCCTTAACCCGAACGTAATGAATCTGTGCCCGCCGTTGCAATAGCAATCAACGGTTCATTAATGAAATGACGGACATCCGCGTTGAAAGTGCGGAAGTCAGCACAATTTGTTGCCAGTTCGCACAATGCATGACGATTGGCCTCTGTGAATTCATCTTCGTAATTTCTTCAGATAACAGCCGATTAATGTGAAATCCATCAGCTATTAGTTTCAGTAAAAACCAATAAGCACCGCAGTAGGTTTCGAAAGAAACTAAAAAGGCCCCGACAAGCGGGGCCTTCCGGTGCTGCGGCTGATGCCAGCACTTAGAACTTCACAGTCGTCCCCAGGTAGAAGAACCGGCCCACGTTGTCGTACAGCGCGGAAGTAAAGTCCGAACCGAAGTAGTTACGCGGCGGGTCCTTGTCGAAGGCGTTGTCGATGCCGAGATACACATCGATCTTCGAGCCGGGGAACTGATAACCGAACTGGAAGTTGTGGTAGGTGTACGAGCCGTTCTTGATCGGGCTGGCCGAGCCCGGGTTGCTGTTGTAGCTCTCCGGGGTCACGCGCAGGTTGCCGTCCACATAGTTCATGTCCCACGAGGCGCGCCATTCGTTCCAGTTGTATTTGGTCTGGAACTGCGCACGCCAGCGCGGGTCGGTCACGTAGGTCACGTACTCGTCGTACTCTTCCGGGAAATCCTGGAACACCCACTCGCGTGACTGGATCAGCCGCGTGCCGACCAGGCGCAACACGGTGTTGCCTTCGCCCAGCTGGAAGCGGTAATCCATTTCCAGATCCACGCCGACACGCCGCGAGCGCGCCAGGTTTTCGTTGAGCGCCTGCCACCCGATGATGCTGTGTTCGGGATAGATCCGGCCTTGCGGGTCGGTGAAGCCACCCAGCGGTGCGCGCTGCACGAAGCCGCAGAAGCTGTTGTTGATGCCGCCCGGGTTGTCCACGCAACGCGTGGAATTGGTTTCGGCCGTCACCGAGCCAATTGCGTCCTGCAGGTCGATGCGCCAGTAGTCAACCGACATGCCGAAACCTTCGAAGAACTCCGGCTGCCACACCAAGCCGTACGACAGGCTGCGCGCGCGTTCCGGCTTCAGTTCCGGATTGCCGCCGCTCACGCCGGGGCGGTTGGCGGTGTAGGTATCGATCCAGCCCACCGGAACGCCCAAGGCACTGCAATTGGCCTGGCGTAGCGCCACATCGCCGGCGGTGCCGGGGCGGTTGCTGTTGCTGGAGAGGTAATTGCAGGGGTCGTTGATGGTGGCGAAGTTTTCGCTCTGCGAGTCGTACAGCTCACCGATGCTGGGCGCGCGCACCGCCTGGGCCAGCGTGCCGCGCAGACGCAGCGACGGGATGATGGTCCAGTCCAGGCCGATGTTCCAGGTCTTGGTCGAGCCGATGCTGCTGTAGTCCGAATAGCGGCCGGCCAGATCCAGTGCGAGCCGATCCACACCGGGCAAACCCGCCAGCAGCGGAATGGTGCTCTCCACGAACACTTCCCGCACGGTGTACTCGCCGCCGCTGTTCGGGATGGCATTGAGGAAGGTCACGCCCGATGCGGCCAGCGGATCGGTGATTTCTTCGCTCTGTTCCTTGCGGTATTCCACGCCACCGGCGATGCCGATGTCACCGGCCGGCAGCGACAGCAGGTTGCTGTTGGCCACCGAGGCGCTGAAGACCGTCTGCTGGATCTTGGCCTGCGAGCGGGCGGTGGTGTTGAACCACGCTGCTGCTTCCGGGCTCACCGCGCCGTTGCCGAACACGCTGAAGGGCACGCAGCCTTCGCGGGCCAGCGCCGAATACACGCGATTGGTATTGGGGTTGATGGCATTCGGATCGAGCGTGGTACGGCACACGATATTGCCGCTGGCGTCACGTGCCGCATCAATGCCGGCCTGCCAGCGCTCGTTGATGCGGTTGTTGAGGTTCTGGCGGTCAACCGTGGTCTTGCCGTAGTTGGCCGACACGTCGTAGGTCCAGTTGTCGGTGAAGTTGCCTTCGGCGCCGAGCACTGCACGGTAGGTCTTGCGTTCGATGTTTTCGCCGCGCCGACCGGCATCGACGTTGAAGCGATTCATCAGGATCTGCGTGGCACCGCGTGAATCCATCAGCGCACCGAGTTCGGGACTGACATACGGGTTCTGCCGACGCACGCGTAGCGAGCTGTCGAAGGCGGGCTGGCCGAAGAATTCCGAATCGGTCTCGCTGTACTTGCCTTCGAAGAACAGGCGATGATTCTCGCTGAGCTCGAAGTTGACCATCGTGTTGACGCTCTTGCGATCGAAGCCGGGCTGCAAATCGGCCACGGCGTTGAGGTCGGCAAAGTCGCAATCCACGCACGAGGTGTTGCTCACCACGGTGCCGTCATAACGATTGCGGCGGAACGTGCCGTCTTCATTGAACAGGTAGCGGTTGCCGTAGCTGGCCGGGTTGCGGAAATCGAAGGTGCCCAGGTTGAAGGTGCCGCCATAGCTGGTGGAATGGTTACCACCGGGGCCGCTGAGCACGTTCTGCGGATTGCGTTCGCTTGGCGGACGGGTCGGGTCGTAGGCGGGGTTGGGCACCGTCACCAGGTACTCGCGGCCGATGGCGCGGTTGCCGCGGCCAAAGCGGTCCTGCTTGCTGTATTCGCCGGAAACGGCGATGTTGCCGCGCCCACCGGCAAAGTCGGTGCCTGCCGAGAAACTGGCGAAGGAGCGGTTGTAGTTGCCTTCGTCGGCCAGGCCGGTTTGCGCGCGGGTTTCGAAGCCGGTGAACGATTTCTTGAGGATGAAGTTCACCACGCCCGCCACCGCGTCAGCGCCGTACACCGCCGAGGCGCCGCCGGTGATGACTTCCACGCGCTCGACCCATTCCACCGGGATGGTGTTGACGTCGACCGCGGTAGAGCCCGGGCTGGAACCCACATGGCGACGGCCGTTGACCAGCACCAGCGTGCGATCCACGCCCATGCCGCGCAGGTCGAGCAGGCCCAGGCCCGCGGTGCCGATGAAGCGGGTGGAGTTGCCCAGCGTGTAGCTCGGCGCCAACGCCGGCATGCGCGCCATCAGGTCGCTGATGGTGGTGGCACCGGTGGCGCGGATTTCTTCGGCGGTGATCGCGGTGACCGGCGAGGGAGTGACAAAGCCGGTACGCGCGATGCGCGAGCCGGTGACGGTCACCTTGTCCAGATCGGTGGTGTCCGGGGCAACGCCATTTTCGGACTGCGCAAGCGCGTGGCCTGCGGGGGCGACCAGCACGGCGAGCAACGCCGCGCTCAAGCGGTGACGACGGGTACGGTGCAGAGAACGACTCGACATGCCTTGCGGATCCTCGCTGGGTTGATGCGACAGCCGTGCTCGCTGAGCGCCGGCTGAACTGATTTTCGAACGTGACAATTCCTTAATCGTGTGTCCACCTTTGTGAAATATGTCGCGCGTTGACACGGTTGAGGCAGCTGGCTCAGCAGGGCAAGGCACCACAATCGCTCAAGCAACAGCGGCTGCGCCGGTACACTTGGCGGTCCATGGCGGATCGCGCCGGCCGTTGTTGCCGCTGGGCGTCGTCGACTTCAGTTGGGTAAGGCAATGAGCAGAAAAATCACACGCGCAGCGCCAGCTGCGCAGCCGGGACGCCGCGCATGAGTACCGAGCGCAGGATCGCCGCGCACGCGGTGCAGGGCGCCCTCGCGCCGCACGCGCGCATCCGCAACGTGATTGCGGTGGGCTCGGGTAAGGGCGGGGTGGGCAAGTCCACTACCGCGGTCAATCTGGCGCTAGCGCTGCAGCAGCATGGCGCGCGGGTTGGTGTGCTCGACGCGGACATCTACGGGCCGAGCGTGCCGGCGATGCTGGGGTTGAGCGGCAAGCCCGACAGCCCGGACAACAAGTCGATCGAGCCATTGCGCGCGTTCGGCATCGAGGCGATGTCGATCGGGCTGCTGGTCGATCAGGACACACCGATGATCTGGCGCGGCCCGATGGCCACCTCGGCGTTGACCCAGCTGTTCAACGACACGCTGTGGGACGACCTGGATTACCTGCTGATCGATCTGCCGCCAGGCACCGGCGACATCCAGCTCACCTTGTCGCAGAAGATCCCGGTGGCCGGTGCGGTGATCGTCACCACGCCGCAGGACATCGCCACGCTGGATGCGCGCAAGGCCTTGAAGATGTTCGAAAAGGTCGAAGTGCCGGTGCTGGGCATCGTCGAGAACATGGCGGTGCACACCTGCTCCAACTGCGGGCATCGCGAACATCTGTTCGGCGAAGGCGGCGGCGAGCGCATGGCCGCGCAGTACGGCGTGCCGCTGCTGGGGTCGCTGCCGCTGGATATCGGCATCCGCGAGCAGGGCGATGCGGGCCAGCCGATTGTGATCGCCGCGCCGGAATCGGCAGCCGCGCAGGCCTATCTGGCGGCGGCTGCGCGGCTGTCGGAGGAGCTGGCCAAGCGCCCGCGCGCCAGCATCCCGATTTCTGCCTCGCTGCTCTGATGCGTCGGCCGGCCTCCGGTGCCGGCCGCTGGTAGAATTCGCCGTCTTCGCGCGGGCCGCTCGGCCCGCCGCCTTCCGTCTTCAAGGAACACCGCATGAGCATCAAGAGCGACCGCTGGATCAAGCGCATGGCCGAGCAGCACGCCATGATCGAGCCGTTCGAACCCGGCCAGATCAAGCACGACGCCGCCGGCCAGCGCATCGTCAGCTTCGGCACCTCCAGCTACGGCTATGACGTGCGCTGCTCGCGCGAGTTCAAGATCTTCACCAACATCAACTCGACGATCGTCGACCCGAAGCATTTCGACCCGGGCAGCTTCGTCGATATCGAGTCGGACGTCTGCATCATTCCGCCGAACAGCTTTGCGCTGGCACGCACGGTCGAATACTTCCGCATTCCGCGCGACACGCTGGTGGTGTGCCTGGGCAAGAGCACCTACGCGCGCTGCGGCATCATCGTCAACGTGACGCCGCTGGAGCCGGAATGGGAAGGCCGCGTCACGTTGGAATTCAGCAACACCACGCCGCTGCCGGCGCGCATCTACGCCAACGAAGGCGTGGCGCAAATGCTGTTTTTCCAGTCCGATGAGGTGTGCGAAACCTCGTACAAGGACCGAGGCGGCAAGTACCAGGGCCAGACCGGCGTGACCCTGCCGCGCACGTGATGCAGTGATGCGGCCGTGACCCTGCCTCAGCAGGTCACGGCCGTGCGCTGCCGGTAGCGCAGCAGTTGGCGCACGCCAGCGGCGATCAGAAACGCTGGCCACCAGGTCGACACCAGGTTGCCAAGATCGAAACGGGCCAGCCCGAGGTTATCCAGCAGGAATAAGCTGCCCAGCGTGATCAGAAACAGTGCAGGAATCAGGCGGTAGCGCATGGCGATGTCCTCGGTAGGTGTGAGGCCATGCTGCGCGCGATGCGCGCGCCGATCAGGTGCCGGAAGTCAACAATTGCGGATGACAAAGGTCATGTCGAAGACCGCAAGGTCATGACTGCATTGGTAACCATGTCGCCTTCGGTTGATCGCTGGCAATCAGGTCGTCGACGTCTTCAGGGGTGCGGAACCCCTGTTTTTTCTACGGTGCAGTCGAATGCACATGAGGCTTCGCGCGTACCCTCACCGCCCCTTCGGGGCACCTTCTCCCGATGGAAGAAGGGATCTTGGCGCTCTGATTACGCACGGGGCTGATTGACTGCTCACCCCATTCCCAATTCCCGGCTACTTGCCCCGCCCGAACAACATCCCCACGCCGCAAGCGACCAGCGCGGCAGGCCACCAGGTGGCGATCAGCTTGCCCAGGCTGAGATTGGTCCAGCCCAGGTTATTGGCCAGGAACAGCAGGCCGACGAGGATCAGGATCAGCGCGGCAACGACATTGGATTTCATGCGGAAGGCTGGTTGAAAGACGGGCGCCTATCGTAGCCGTTGCGCCCATGCCGCGACACGCTCCTGCAGTGCGTCGGGCGCAAACCGGTGCGCGCTGCCGCTGCCCCACACCGGCCCGGGCCAGGCCGCATCGCCGGGATGGCGGCCGACCAGGTGCACATGCAGCTGGCGCACGATGTTGCCCAGCGCGCCGATATTGAGCTTGCTCACCTGCGGCTCGACTCGCAGCAGCTGCGAGAGCTGGTTGATCTCGGCCAGCAACAGACGCTGCTGGCCGCCATCCAGGTCGATCCACTCGCTGACCTCGGCCACCCGCGGCACCAGCACCAGCCACGGGAAGCGGGTGTCGTCCATCAGCCGCACCTGCGACAGCGGGCCGTCGGCGACGAAGACGCTGTCGGCGGCCAGCCGCGCATCCAGTTCAAAGGCGCCCGTGGCGGGCGCATTCGAGACGGGTCCGCTCATCCCAGGTGGGCGTCGAAGAAGCCCAGGGTGCGCTCCAGCGCCCGCTCGGCGCTGTCGGCGTCGTAGTGGTTCGGGTCGATGCTGCGGTTGAAGGCGTGCCCGGTCGGGTAGACGAAGGTCTCCATCTGCGGCAGCTTTTCGCGGTGCGCCTGGATCGCTTCGGGCGGAATGCTGCTGTCCTGCTCCCCGAAGTGGAACATCACCGGCGCCTTGGGCGTTTCGTCCAGCAGCTGCGTATTGCGGCCGCCGTAATAGCTCACCGAGGGCAGCCCCAGGCGGATCGCCGACAGCAGCGCCACCGAGCCGCCCCAGCAATAGCCCACGGTGCCGACCTTGCCGGCTCGGCTGAGCAGGGTAGCGGCGGATTTGACCACCTCCACCGCGCGCTCCAGGCCGACTGCATTGGCCAGTGCCAGGCCGCGCTGCAGGCTTTGCTGGTCGTAGGGCAACTGCACGTCCTTCTCTTCCAGGTCGAAGAAGGCCGGTGCCAGGACTTCGTAGCCGCGCGCGGCATAGTCGTCGGCCACCGCGCGGATATGTTCGTTGACGCCGAAGATCTCCTGAATCACCACCAGGCCGCCGCGCGGGCTGGTGGTCGGAGTGGCGTGCCAGGCGGCGACCTGGCCGTCGGGGGTGTCGAGCGTGGTCCAGTGACCCATGGAAAATCCTGCTGCAATACGGGGAGCGCGCATTATCAGCCGAATCGGCGACGCGAAAGGTGAGGAAGATGTTGCCACCAGGCGGCCGCAGGCCAGCGCGGTTCAGGACGCCGGCCCGGTGCCTGCGCTGATGTAATTGATCCAACGGAAGCCGTGGTCCGCGTTGGAACAGCCGCGGGCCGCACTTGCCGCAGTTCTGAGCATTGAGGCGTGTAGGTCTACTGGTGAACCTGGTTCATAACCGTGGCAATACCCTCCAGCGTTTCCAAGACAACCTTCTCCGGACTGACGCGCTTTCCCCCAAGAAATGACGCTGGCAGGCGGCTTGCTTCACCAACGGGCGGGGCAGGCGGCAAACCGTGCCGTTGCAGCGCCCAATCCATCGCAAGACGCGCTGTCCGGCCATTTGCGTCATCGAAAGGATGCAGACTGACCAAGCGCTGGTGAAGCTGTGCGGCAAACTCGATATGTCCCAACGCGTCACGCGCATGCGCTTGCTGTTCACTATGTTCGAGCCATCCGGAAAACTTCGCCATTTCGTCTTTCAGGGTCTCGGGCGGAGGGTACCGACACTCCGTCCATGTATTGCTAGGGGCAGCTTGTATGCCGACCTTGCGCAGTTGGCCGCCAATTGGGTCATTATCATCATCCCCCTCGGGGAGCAGCAGTTGGTTTAGTTTGAAAATCCGATCAAGTGTGATCGGTGCCCCTTCCTCTGCCCAACTGCTGACCTTCTCTGTGGCAGTCTTCCACGCGGTGGAGGCTTTGTGATCTTGACTGGAAAGTGTGGTCGATGCACCCTCACGCATTTGATCAACCCGTGCTCGCGCTTGCGGCGATAGATGATGCGATAGCGCGGCCCACCGGTCGCGCAGCGCTGAAGCTTGGTAGGACAACCTCTGTCTGGTCTCTGGATCGAACGTCGGCGCCTTGAATATTCGGTGCATCAATCCCAATCGCGTCTGTGTGCTGTGCACAGCTACATCGTCCAGGTTCATATGCGGCGACAGCTCACTCAGTTCAATATTGGCTGCAACATCCAGCTTTTTCAGCTGCGTCAAGTTGGCAAGGCTTGCAGGCAATTTATTGATCTTGCAACCGGGCACCACAATCGTAGTCAGGCTGCTGCATTGGCCAATCGAATCTGGAAGGGTTCTCAGTTCATTGAACGCGAGAGAAATCTCACTTAGATTCTTGAGTGCACCGATTTTCGATGGCAGTGCCGCAATGGAGCAACCGTCAGCGTTGATCCGCTCAAGGTGTTTGCAAAGGCTCAAGTCTTCTGGCAGACGCGTGAGGTTCACGTTGTCCGCCACGTCGAGGTCTCGTAGGTGCGCAAGGCGGTGCAGTCCAGGCGGCAGCTGCGACAGGTTGAGGTCCCTGAGTGTCAGCTGCGTTCCAGCTTGTCCCGCATCTAAGCAGCGCATAATCCGCTCCATGGCTTCGCGGCGCTGTTCGCGATGATCGCCCACTACTGGGGGCGCAGCACAACAACCCAGTTTGGCAAGTAGTGAGGGTTTAGTCTCAACGCGCTCGCACCAGGCTGCCAACTCAGCGTGCAGACGAAAACTTTCGTCGCTGGGCGAGGAGGAGCACTGCTGAAGGCCGTGCTTACTGCTGCTTGATTGGGAGCGCGCTCCAAGCCTGGCAGGCCGCGTTTCCTGAAGGCTTCTTAGCTCCTGAATCTCCGGCGAATGTGCTGAGGACGATCGCGGAGACGGAACGGTTTGCGGGCTATCTTCGGGTGTGTGCGTTGGATGATCTGCCGTTAGAGCGCCATACTGCTGGATGAAGGTGCTCATATCCCACAAATTAAGATTTTTATCCATCGATGAAGAACTAGTTTTTATGTTTAATCAAACGTAATCGAAAACAAAATCGAGCATCAAACAGAATTGCGAAGATTCGGCTTTCAAAGTGAACTGGGGGGTATGTCGCGATAAGGCCGCCGAGGATAATGACGCCATGTTGCCGCTACGCGTCCAGCTGGATAACTCGACCATGGGCAGGTGATCAAGCGACTGCGCTTCCCGCTGTAGGTGATGCGGAGTCTTCTTGTTCCTTGTGCGTTTTTATTCTCGCGGGATGCTATGGATGCATAGGGGCAGTGAAAGACGCGAGCGTCGCCGCGGCATTTTCACGCGCTTTCGCGCACAAGCAGGCCTTCGAAGAACGCGCCGATCGGCTGGTTGGCCCCGCACCTGGATCTCAATCAAGCACCACAGGCCGTCGCCAGGCGCGAAGCTCGCTTGCGTCGGCTTGTGGTGTCCGTAGAGGGCGTGCGGGAAATCTGACGCGCGGTGGCCGGCCATCTCGCGCACCAGCATGCAGCCATGTCGCCGTGCCTCGGATTCCACGAAATCGAAAAACGCCGACAGAGCGCTGCCCGGACGCCGCTATAATTGGCCTTGCCCAGGCCCCAGGCCGCTCCGTTTCCCAGGCTCCTGCTTCCATGTCCCAGCTGAACCCCAAAGTCGGCTTCGTCAGCCTTGGCTGCCCGAAGGCGCTCGTCGATTCCGAACGCATCCTCACCCAGCTACGCGTGGAGGGCTACGACATCGTGCCCAGTTACGACGCCGCCGACGTGGTGGTGGTCAATACCTGTGGCTTCATCGATTCGGCGGTGACCGAGTCGCTGGATGCGATCGGCGAGGCGATGAACGCCAACGGCAAGGTGATCGTCACCGGCTGCCTGGGCAAGCGCCCGGAGCAGATCCGCGAGGCCTACCCGCAGGTGCTGGCGGTCTCCGGCCCGCAGGACTACCAGAGCGTGATGGAGGCGGTGCACGCTGCGCTGCCGCCGCGCCACGATCCGTTCGTGGATCTGGTGCCGGACTACGGCATCAAGCTGACGCCGCGCCACTACGCATACCTGAAGATTTCCGAAGGCTGCAATCACCGCTGCAGTTTCTGCATCATTCCTTCCATGCGCGGCGACCTGGCCTCGCGCCCGGTCGACGAGGTGCTGCGTGAGGCCGAGCGGCTGGTGCGCGGCGGCGTCAAGGAGCTGCTGGTGGTCTCGCAGGACACCTCGGCCTACGGCGTGGACCTGAAGTATGCCGAGCGCCCGTGGCGCGACCGCATGTACCAGACCCGCATGAAGGCGCTGTGCGAAGGCTTGTCGGAACTGGGCGTGTGGACGCGCCTGCATTACGTGTACCCGTACCCGCACGTGGACGATGTGATTCCGCTGATGGCCGAAGGCAAGCTGCTGCCGTACCTGGACATCCCGTTCCAGCACGCCAGCCCGCGCATCCTCAAGCTGATGAAGCGGCCGGGCGCAGTGGAAAAGACCCTGGAGCGCGTGCAGCGCTGGAAGGCGATGTGCCCGGAGATCACGGTGCGCTCGACCTTCATCGTCGGCTTCCCCGGCGAGACCGATGCCGAGTTCGAAGCGCTGCTGGAGTTTCTGGATCAGGCGCAGTTGGATCGCGTCGGGGCGTTTGCGTATTCGCCGGTGGAGGGCGCTAGCGCCAACGCATTGCCGGACCCGGTGCCGGAAGAACTGAAGCAGGAGCGTCTGGCGCGCTTCATGGCCAGGCAGGCGGAGATTTCCGCGGCGCGGCTGGAAGCCAAGATCGGCAGCGTGCAGCAATGCCTGGTCGACCTGATCGAAGACGATATCGCGGTGGCCCGTTCGCGTGCAGACGCGCCGGAGATCGACGGCCTGGTGCATATCCAGAACGGCGGCGAGCTCAAGTTGAAGGTGGGCGACCTGGTCGATGTGGAAATCACCGACAGCGACGAGCACGACCTGTTCGGTGATGCGCTGCCGTCTGATCCTGCGGCGCAGCCGCCCCGCGCATTGAACCTGCAGATGGTCTAGCCGCAGCGGCGTGCCAGCGAGCGGCCAGCGCCGCTGGCCGCTTGGTGTGTGCAATGACACTGGTGTGCGCCGAACTATCCAGCACATCAGCGTGCAATCGGTACACCCCGCCTCGTAGGAGCGTGCTCGCGCGCGACAAGGCTTCCGCAGCGCAGCTGGACTGTCCAAGGTGCGCTGCACTGCCACCGTACACGGCCAGCCGCGTAGGAGCGCGCCAGCGCGCGATGAGGCGTTACCCCAGAACCACACGCCTCCAACCGCGCGCATCGGCACCAGCAGGCAAGGATCCAAACCACCCGGATTGCCTCACGCACGCCCACACCACCTAAGTTGCCGCGTACTCCACCACCACCACCACAAAGGTGTGCTTGCCCGACGGGAGTTGTGCCTCGAACTCATCGTCCACGCGCTTTTTCAGCAGTGCGCGCGCCAATGGCGAATCGATGCTGATCCAGCCGCGCCCGGCGTCGGTCTCATCCGGCCCCACGATGCGGTAACGCAGCAGCTCGCCGCTGTCGGCATCCTCCAGCTCAACCTGCGCACCAAAGAACACCGCCTGCGGATCCGTCGGCGCGGTATCCACTACGCGCAGCGCTTCCAGCCGCTTGCTGAGGTAACGCACGCGGCGATCGATCTCGCCCAGCTGTTTCTTGCGATAGGTGTACTCGGCGTTTTCCGAGCGGTCGCCCTCGGCTGCGGCCGCCGCGAGCGCGCGCACCACCTCGGGCCGACGCAGGCGCCACAGCTCGTCCAGTTCGGCCTTGAGCCGCGCATGGCCTTCCGGCGTGATCAACGCAGTGCTTTTTTCGGCAGGGGGACGCCAGCGGCTCATGGGCGACCAACAGGGCAGGATGGGGGCGCGATGCTAGCGCGCATGGCGCGCTTGCGCATCCGCATCCGCCCGGCGAAGCTTTGCGCCTTGGGACACGGACGCCTGCCATGCTGATCATGCCGCTGCATAAACCCTGGTCGCGCCAGAACATTCCCTGGGTCACGCTGCTGCTGGTGCTGCTCAATGTCGTGATCCATGTGGGGTACCAGCGCAAGGACGACGGCCTCATCGCCAATGCGGTGCGCTATTACGTGGAGTCCGGCCTGGGCGCGCTGGAGGGCAAGGCGCACGCGCGCTACCTGGCACAGAGCGATGCGAAGGTGCGTGCGGCGCGCCAGGCGCAATGGGACAAGGTGCCAGCGCGGCAACGGGTGGCCTACCTGGCGCAGCTGACCATGAACGATGTGGCGTTTACCGATGCCCTGCGCAGCGGACGCCTGTTCGACGACGATGCGCAACGACGCGACTGGTACGCGTTGCGTGCGCCCTACGATGCGCGGCTGTCCAAGGTGTTCACCTTGCGCCACATCCAGCGCAGTTCGGAATGGTCGCCGCAGCGCATGCTGTCGGCCACCTTCCTGCACGGCGACCTGGACCATCTGCTGGGCAACATGGTGTTCCTGCTGGCGCTGGGCACGTTGCTGGAAGGGGCGATCGGCAGTGGCTGGTTCCTGCTGCTATACCTGCTCGGCGGGTTTGGGGCGAGCGCGGTGAGCCTGTGGTGGCGGTGGGGTCAGCCCGGTGGCGGGCTGGGCGCCTCTGGCGCAATCGCGGCGCTGATGGGCGCGTTCTGCGTGGTCTGGGGCCGCCGGCGGGTGCGCTTTTTCTACTGGTTTTTCGTGGTGTTCAACTATGTGCGGGGTCCGGCGATTCTGCTGCTGCCGCTGTGGTTGGGCTGGGAGCTCTACAACCTGCTCTGGCGCGATAATCAAGGCATTGGCTTCGATGCGCATGCCGGTGGGCTGGTGAGTGGCGCGCTGCTCGGTGTGCTGCTGGTGCTGGTGCGGCAGACCCGCCCGGCTTTCATGGAGGACGACGCGGTGGCGCAGGCGGACGACCGCTGGGAGCGTGCACAGCGGCATCTGGGGCGCATGGAAAATGCCGAGGCCGAGCGCCTGCTGGCAGAGCTGGCAAGCGAGCAGCCACGCAGCGCGGAGATTGCCTTGGCGCGCTATCGGGTGGCCCGTAACGCGGGCCGTCGCAAGGAACTTCAGCAGCACGCGGACACGCTGCTGCGGCTGCACGCGCACAGCGCCGAACAGACGCGCCTGCAGCTGGCGGTGGCGGCCGAATTAGCCAAGGACCACCTCGACTGCGATCCATCGGCACGGATGGCGTTGATCGGCAATTGCCTGCGCACCGGCCTGCTGGCCGACGCGGAACGGCTGTTGAAAGACAGTGCGCTGAGCACTCCGCGCGCGGAGCTTGCCCAGCAGTGGTTCGTGCTGGCGCTGCGGCATGGCGAGTTGCAGGCGGGTGAGCAGCGCACGCGCGTGCTGCGTCAGTTACTGGAGCAATTCCCCGAGCAGGGCCAGGCCAATAAGGCGCGGTTCCTGCTGGACAATGGGTGAGAGCGGCTGCGGAAAAGGCCACGCAGCCGCCACTTACGCCGGTTGAATCGCGACCGCTTTCAATGCCGCTGCCAGCTTGGCGTGCTGGGCTTCATCGTCGCAGTGGTCCAGCGCGTTCTGCAGCACCATGCGCGCGTCGTCGTCGCGCCCGAAACGCTCGGCCAACAGCAAGCCGGCGTCCAGCGACCAGGCCGGCAGCATGCGCTCGCGCGGCCACGCGCCGATCGCGGCCAACAGGCCATCGGTCGCCAGCTGGTATTGCCCGGCCATCTTCGCGCGCTCGGCCAGCAGCGTCGCCTGCTCGGGCAATAGCGGCGCAAAGGCGGGGTCGGTGTCCAATGCTTCGCGTTGCAGGGCCAGTGCGCGTCGCTCGTGTTTTTCCTGCAGCAGGCGATTGATGTACTGGCGGGTGTGGTCGCGCAGTTCGTCGTTGCGGTGGTGCTGGCGCAGCAGGCGCTGATACAGCTCATGCACCGCCAGGCTCACCGCACGCGAGCGCGCCGCGCAAGGCCTGAAATGCTTCGTCCGAATGCCCATCGCGCACGAACTGCTCTGCTTCGTCGAGCAGGCGTTGGTCGGGGTCTTCGCGCTGCAGGGCAATGCCGCGGCTGGGCTCGTAGCCGAGTTCCTCGTGGTACTGGTAGACCAGATAGCCCATCAGATGGAAGCTGGCGAACAGGCTCCAGATCGAGGCCACCACGATGGTCAGCTCGCGCACCACCGGCGGCAGGTACTTCAATGCCACGAAGATCGCCGCCGTGCCGCTGCCCTGGATGACGTAGAGCAAGCCATAGGCGGCCAGGTACGGCCAGCCGATGCGTAGCGCCATGTCGATAGAGACCGCCGGATTGAGTGCGCGGCGCAGGCTGCCGTCGATGGCCAGGGCGATCATCATGCCGGGCAGCAACAGCTGGACGGCCAGGTACGCAACGGTCAAGCCAGGTTTGCCGGCGATCACGCCGGCGGCGACGATCACGATACCCAGTGCAAAGGCCAGCAGGATCAGCCGCAGTACGGCGCTGTCGAAGCTGTTGTAGCCCAGCCGCGGCGCATCGTGCTCGCCGTTGGCGCTGTGCCGCAGGATGTCGAAGGCGTAGGTATAGGTGGCCATGCCGAGCACGCCCAGCACAACAAGCTTCAGGATGCCCGGCAAGACCAGCAGCGCGCTGCACAAGGTCAAGGCGATGAGCGCATATAGCGCAGAGCCACGCAGCGGATAGGTGGCGATGGCCGGAATACGGGTCCAGAACGGTGCGGGCGCAGCCTGCGCCGCCACCTTGCGTGCGCGAAAACGGTCTTCCATGACGCTCCCCAAGCGTGTGGTGTGGCGCGATTGTGCGGCGGCGCGTGCCGGCGCGCAATTGGATGTTCCGGTTGTTCGGTAGTGGAAGAGCTCGGTAGCTGAGTTGGAGAGGGACAGGGCAGTGTGGGGAGTGCGCGGTAGAGAGCGGGGAGGGCGGTCCCATGTTGATTGGCTAGTCGTGCGTGCGCTTCGTGTCGAGCTGTTGTCACTGTTGGGCGTGCGCGATATCAGCATGACCATGGGTGTCGAATGCGCATGACGGTGACCCATGGGAGTGCGATGTTTCGTCCAGTGGAGGCGTGCACCGATTGTTGCGGGATGCAGCGCGGCGATCAGCGTGAGTACCGGGTCGTTGGCGTGCGACTGCGTCAGGCGCATCTAGGTCATGCGTCAACACGCTCATCGGCATCACGTCGCGAAACAGGGCAGCCCTCATGCAGCAAGGCGCATCCCTTGCCTTGCGCCGGGTAAACTGCGCAGTCCGCGCAATCCCCGGCCAGACGGCGGGGCACGGTGTTGCGCTGTTGATCGGTCATGTCACAAGGAGTGTCGTCTTGCTTCCAACCGCCACCGGCAACCCGCAGGTTCGTGTTCGGTCCATCGATGTGCTCTCGGACAACTGGTATGTGCTACGTAAGGTCACCTTCGATTTCCAGCGCAAGGATGGCCGCTGGCAGACCTTGTCGCGCGAGGCCTACGATCGCGGAAATGGCGCCACCATTCTGCTGTACAGCCGCGCCAGGCAAACGGTGATGCTCACCCGCCAGTTCCGGCTGCCGACCCTGCTCAACGGCAACCCCGACGGCATGCTGATCGAAGCCTGCGCCGGCCTGCTGGATCAGGACGATCCCGAGGCCTGTATCCGCAAGGAAACCGAAGAGGAAACCGGCTACCGCATCGAGAACGTGCGTAAGGTCTTCGAGGCCTTCATGAGCCCGGGCTCGGTGACCGAACGTCTGTATTTCTTCGTCGGTGAATATGTCGACGGCGACAAGGTGAGCGCCGGCGGCGGTGTCGAAGAAGACGGCGAAGAGATCGAGGTGCTGGAACTGTCGCTCGACGCTGCGCTGGCGATGATTGCTACCGGCGGAATTGCCGATGCCAAGACCATCATGTTGCTGCAGTACGCCAAGTTGCATGGTGTGCTTGATTAAGGTATCGCCTGCCTCAGGCACGCCATTAAGAGCAGCTATCAAAACGACTGCGCAACCGCCAGGCGGGCGCGGCCGGTGCTCGGAATCCTCATGTACCGACGTACACTCCGGTTCCTCCGCGCCGTCCGCACCCACCTGACGGCTGCTCGCTACGTTTTGTTAGCCGCTCTAAGTGCCGCTAGCAAAACGACTGTGTGGCCGCCAGGCAGGGCCGGTTCCCGGAATGCTTATGTCCGCCCGTGCACCTAGGGCTCTCCGTGCCGTCCGCACTCACCGGGCGGTTGCTTGCTACGTTTTTAGCCGATCTAAGCCGGCATCGCGTGCTGAGCTTTTAAAGCCGGGTCCGTGTTAGCGGACGCGTTTCAAAACCTTGTCGCGATGTTCCGGCCAGTCGCCGCTGTGGCAGTTGTGCCCATCCTGGGCCAAGGAGTAGCTGGGTTTCTGGTCGCTCGCAGTAGGTTCTGTGTTGATCCGAAAGCCGTACAGATTTGGATTGAGCGAAAGATCGGACGCATCGTCGCGGGAGAGCATCAGGCACTCGCTGCCGACGATGTCGAGCCACCAGGGACCGCGTTCGGTGACAACGCTATTGCTGCGTTGGCTTTCGCGGGCGATGCACGTCGTCTTGAGCGTATAGCGACGACTACTTTTGTCTCCCTGTGCCGCTTCAAGCCAGAGTTCCGCGCGAACGGCCTGGCACGGCGCAATGTCTGGATGCAGCTTGCCAACATAGTGCCCCGCAAGCAGGTGTTGCCTGCTCGGTGGCCACGCAGTGTGTGGATCTGCTTGCTGTGTTTGTGGCGCAGAGAACGCCGCGCCCGCGCTGGAAAGCCAGAGAAACGTCGTGATAAGCGCTGCAGATCCATGCATCTTGTGGCTCCTTGTCGTGCGAATGCGGTGTGGCGCGTGCGCTTGCGCGCGGTGCGCTGCGGTTAAGGCCTCATCGCGCGCGAGCGCGCTCCTACCGGGCGCATCCCGTGCGGCGCTGCACTCAACGCTTCCCACCAAAAATACTGCCGAAAATACCGCGCACGATCTGTTGCCCGATCTTGTTGCCCACGGTGCGCGAGGTCTGCTTGGCCATGGCCTCGAGCATGCCCTGGCGGCGCTTGGTGCCGAACACCGCGTCCTTGATCGCCTGGCCGAAGCCGCTGTCCTGCGCGTCGTCCTCTTCGCGGGTGCGCGCCGGCGGTGCGTTGGTCTGCTCGGCCACCTGTTCGACTCGCCGCGCCAACAGCTCGGCGGCCGATTCGCGATTGATCGCGGTGTCGTAGCGCGTGCCCACCGGGCTGGCGGCACGCACCTGCGCCCGCTCGTTGTCGGCTAAAGCGCCCATGCGGCAGCGCGGCGGCGCAATCAGGGTCTGCTGCACCGGTGCCGGCACGCCCTTGCCTTGCAGTGGAGACACCAGTGCCTCGCCGGTGCCAAGGCTGGAAATGGCGGTGGCCACGTCGAGCTTCGGGTTGGCGACAAACGTCTGTGCGGCGGTCTTGACCGCCTTCTGGTCGCGCGGCGTGTATGCACGCAACGCATGCTGCACGCGGTTGCCGAGCTGGCCGAGGATGTTGTCGGGGATATCGTCGGGGAACTGCGAGCAGAAATACACGCCCACGCCCTTGGAGCGGATCAGGCGCACCACCTGTTCGATGCGCTGCACCAGCGCAGGCGGCGCATCGTCGAACAGCAAGTGCGCCTCGTCGAACACGAACACCAGCTTGGGCTGCTCCAGGTCGCCCACTTCCGGCAGGCGCTCGAACAGTTCCGACAGCAGCCAGAGCAGGAAGGTGGAATACAGCCGCGGCTTGAGCACCAGCTGGTTGGCGGCCAGGATGCCGATCACCCCGCGGCCATCCGGTGCCACCCGCATCAGGTCGGCAAATTCCAGCGCCGGCTCGCCGAAGAACTGTTCGCCACCATCCTGCGACAGCCGCAGCAAGGCGCGCTGGATCGCCGCCACCGACTGCGCCGACACCAGGCCATAGCTGGTGGAGAGCTCCTTGCGTTCTTCCACCACCAACGCCAGCAGGGCGCGCAGGTCGTCCAGGTCCAGCAACAGCAGGCCGCGGTCGTCGGCCAGCTTGAACACGATGTCCAGCACGCCGGACTGGGTGTCATTGAGCTCCAGGATGCGCGCCAGCAAGGTAGGGCCCATTTCGCTCACGGTCGTGCGCACCGGGTGGCCGAGCTGCCCGTACAGGTCCCAGAACACCACCGGGTTGGCGGCCGGCGCGTAATCGCCGATGCCGATCTCCGTTGCGCGCTGCAGCACGCGAGGCGCGCCATCGCCGGCCACCGCCAGGCCGCCCACGTCGCCTTTGACGTCGGCCAGGAACACCGGCACGCCCAGGCGCGAGAAGCCTTCGGCCAGGGTCATCAAGGTGACGGTCTTGCCGGTGCCGGTAGCCCCGGCCACCAGACCGTGCCGGTTGCCGAAGCGGCCCTCCAGAACCACCGGAATACCGTCGGTAATGCCTTTGCCGAGCAGGAACGAGGCCATTGCGCAGATCCGGTAGGAAAGGCCGGATTCTAGCCGTCAAACCTGGCCGGCACAGGGTATTTGCCCATTCGCCAATGGCATCTGCCGGCGGCAGGCCCGGTGCGGGCGCCGGGCTGCCGCTTTGCGCTGGATGCGGTAGCCAACCTAACGGCGCACTGACCCTGCCGGGCCCGCCGCCTTGCCCCGGTGTCACCCCGGCGGCTACCCTGCCTGCCTTTCCGCTGTACTGCCGACGATGCCGCTCGCTCATTTTGGTTTGCGCCCATGGCCCGTGTTGGCCGTGCTGGCGTTGTTGTCCCTCGCTCCTACCGCCCATGCCTTGTCCAAGCGCGATACCGAAAAGGTCGCCGCGCTGGATGCACGCATGGCCGCCGCCGAGAAGCGCTACCGCGACGCCCTGGTGTTGGTGAACAACTCCGACCCCAAGGGCACCGCCGAAGGCGACGCCGCACTGGAGGACATGGAAGACGTCATCGACGCCTGCATCAAGCAGCGTGGCTGCCTGGTGGCCAATCAGCTGTCGACCTACAAGCGCCTGCTCAAGGCGCGCGCGGATGCGGAAGCGCCGGCGTCCGACGAGCCGGAAGACGACGACACCCTGCTGCAGGCCGACCCGGACCACATCGGCCCGCTGGCGACCGACGTCCCCGCTGCGGCCCGCACGGCCAGTCTGCTCAACGACCAGCAGCACGACTTCGACAAGATGGTGCAGTACAACCCGGCGGTGCAGGCCGGCATCCGTCGCTGGCTGACCGACATGCGTCCATCGCTGCTGACCAGCTATGAGAACTACGCCAACCTGCGGGCGGTGATGTGGCCGGAATGGCAGAAACGCGCGCTGCCGGAGGCGCTGCTGTTCGGCATCATGGCCAAGGAATCCAACGGCAAGGTGCACGCCAGTTCGCGTGCGGGCGCCGCAGGGCTGATGCAGTTCATGCCGGCCACCGGGCGCCGCTTCGGACTGGGCCCGGACGGTACCGGTTTCGATACCCGCTTCGATGCGCGCAGTGCTGCCGAGGCCAGCGCCGCCTATCTCAACGAGCGCATGGTGGGGCTCAACCGCAGCATTGAACTCGCCTTGGCGGCGTACAACGGTGGCGAAGGGCGCGCGGCACGCGTCTTTGCCCAGTCCGGTGGCCGCGGGTTCTGGGAGCAGGACGTCTACAACCAGTTCCCGGCTGAAACCAAGGACTACGTGCCGATGGTGATCGCCGCGGCCTGGATCTTCCTGCACCCGCGCCAGTACGGTGTGGACTTTCCCAAGCTCAATGCACAGTCGGCCACCATCAAGTTGGCCAAGTCGACCACCATTTACGAACTCACCATCTGCCTGGGCAGCATGGGCACGCGCGACGGCTACATGCGCGCGCTGCGCAATCTCAACCCGCGCTACGAACCCGATGGTTGGATCCCGGCCGGGACCACCATCAACGCCACCAGCCGCATCGCCAGCCTGTACACCCGTTATTGCGTGAGCGGCCCGCGCGCCGACCTGGCCCGCGCGCTGATCACCGCCGACCTCAATAGCGCGATCGTGCGCACCAGCGCGCCGGAGTACGTGCCCAGCGTGGCGGTGGGCGATGTCAGCCCGATGGCCGGCGTGCCGACCACGGTGGCCACCGGCCAGCCGGCAGTCGCCAAGCCCAAGGCCAAGCAGGTGCGCAGCTACACCATTGCCAAGGGCGACACCCTGGGCCGGGTCGCGCAGAAGTACCAGTGCGAGATCAAGGAGCTGGCCAAGGCCAACGGCCTGAAGGCGCCGTCGTACGCGCTCAAGCCGGGGCAACCGATCAAGCTGGCTGGTTGCGATCGCTGAGAGCTACAGCTTCCCGACGGGACTCATGGCGTAGGCGTCGGCCAGCACGCGGTCGGCCGCGTGCTGCCGCGGATACCGGCCGGGACGCAGTCACTGCGTGGCGGGAGCGGGCGCTGCTGGAGCGGCATCCGCATTCTTGTCCGACGCGGGCGCGGCGTCCTGCCAGAAGGTCTGTGCCTTCGCCCACCAGCGTGTCCAGCGTGCACGCCAGCCCTGCCGTAGTGCGTCGGGGCCCAGTTTGCTGGTCTGCTGCTCGGCAAAACGCATCAGATCCCTGGTGGCAGGCGCCGCGTTCTGTTCGATCGCCTGCCACATGAAGCGGGTGAGGATGCGGGCGATCGCCCAGCTCGAGTCCAGGTCGCCACTCTCCGCTTCGATGCGGGTGATCAATGCCTGCAGTTCGGCGCGCACGTCCGGCGGCACCTTCGGGTTTTCGCTCAGGCGTTTGAGCCGGCGCAGGCCTTCCAGCAACCGGTGCTCGGCAAAATCCTGGCCCACGCGCGCCAGCTCGCCCAGCCAGGGTGCACGCACCGCCAGGCCGATCGCATCCGCATGCAGCACCGCCGCATCCCAGCGCTTGTCCTGGATGGCCGCATAAGCCATCACCACGTGCAGCATGAGCAAGGTGGTGAGGGTGTCGTCGGGATTGGCGTCGTGTTTCCACAGGCTGTCGCTGGAGCGCTGCGCAAGCTGCGGCCAGTGCTTGCGTTCGAACGCCACCGAGCGCAGTGCCGTGGCGATCAGCGCGCCCTGCGACCCGCAATCGCGCTCCAGCAGGTCCGCTTCGGCGATCGCGGGCAGCAGTTTGTTGGCGGACAGTGCGGTGTAGGACAGCATCGCGTGGAGCATGCAGATGTCGTCGGCAGTCAGTGGTTCCGGCGGCGTGTCCAGCAGGCTGCCGCCGCGCTGGTAGGCGGCAAAGGCGACCGGCAACCCATGCTCACTGAACTGCCGGTAGCCCCGGTATTGCAGGCCCGAACGCAGCGCATCCAGCTGCTGTTGCTCGCTCTGCTGGCCACAGCCGGCCAGCACCGTGGCGAGGGCGACGGCCAGCGGCCATCGCAACATCCGTGTGGTCATGCAGGGTCCTAGGTGGGAAGTGTCCGGTGCGCCATGGCAGCGTACTGCGTTGGCGTAGCCGGTGCCGCACTTGTCTGTCAGTGGAGCGGCGTGTGCGCGTTTGGCCAGGTTCTAAAGCGTAGCCAAACGAAGCGCCGAAACGCCTGACGCGTTGCGTCTTGCTCAACCACGCAGCAGTCTGCGGCACGTGCGCGTGTCAGAGCGCGGCGACGTCTGACGAAAGCACGATGACCGTAGCGTCGCGCGAGTGAAGTGTTTAAACGCCTGTCGCGCCGCTGCGCGTCAGGCCACCTGGCGTCGTGCCAGCGCCTGTCCCAGCCGCACCGACGATTCCGCAGCCAGCCCGCCTTCAAGCGCGGCAACGCCCGGCGGCAGCAAGACGATGACCGTCGATCCATAATTGAAGCGCGCCATCTCCGCAAAGCGCTCCAGCGTGATCCCCTTGCCGCGGTAATCCTTGCGCGTGATGCGGTCGCCGTAGCGCGGGATCTCCACACCGCTCCAGACGGTTTCCACGCCGGACACCAGCAGCGCGCCCACCATCACCGAGGCCATCGGGCCGAAGTCGGTATCGAAGTGGCACACCAGGCGTTCGTTGCGGGCGAACAGCCGCGGCACGTTGCGCACTGCATCGGGGCCAACACTGAAAAGCCGGCCAGGCACATGCACGGTTTCGCGCAAGGTGCCGCTCCACGGCATGTGCACGCGGTGATAGTCCTTGGGCGACAGATACACCGTGGCGAACAGGCCATTGTGGAAGGGCACGGCGGCGGACTCATCGCCGAGCAGTTCCGCAGCCGTGAACGATTGGCCCTTGGCCTGGAAGATGCGCCCGTTCTCGATCGGCCCGAGCTGGCTGATGCGCCCGTCCGCCGGCATCAACAGCGCCTGCGGGTCGGCGTCGGGCACGCGCGCGCCGGGCTTCAGCGCACGGGTGAAAAACGCATTGAAGGTGGGGTAGACGCGCGGATCCGGCTCCTGGGCTTCGCTCAGATCCACGCCAAACTTGCGCGTGACCGTGTCGATCAGCCACTGCTTGGTCGCTGGCGACTTGGAATACGCCAGGGCGCGCGCCAGCGAGGACAGCAGCCGATGCGGCAGCACGTAGGTCAGGGAAGTGACAAGACTCACGGAGCGGTTACCTTGGTCAGCTGTTGGAGGTCGGCGGCAATCGCCTTCGGGTCGAGCGGCGGACGGATCAGGCCAGCGAGCCGGCCCTGCGGATCGAGCACGGCGATGCCGGCCGAGTGATCCATGCTGTAGTCGTTGGGGTTCTGCGCGAAATTCTTGCCCGGCACTTTCTGGAACACGAACCCCAGCGCGGTGGCGAAGCGCTCCAGCGACGGTTCATCGGCCGTGGCCGCCAGCGTGTCCTTGTGGAAGGCGTGCGCGTATTCGCCCAGGCGTGCGGGCGGGTCGCGCTGCGGGTCCACCGACACGAACAACACGCGCGGGCGCAGGCTCTCGGGAACACTCTCCCACTGCCGCTGGGCCACCGCCAGATCGGTCAGTGTGGTGGGGCAGACATCCGGGCAGAAGGTGAAGCCCAGGAACACTAGGGTCCAATGACCGTTCAATTCGCCGGGCACCAGCTGGGTGCCATCTGACTGGCGCAGGCTGAACTGCGGCAGCGGGCGCGGCTGTGGGTAGAAGGTGATGGTCTGGGTGGGCGGCCAGGGCGAGCGCGGGGTGCCGCCAAGGAACTTCTGGCCCAGCAACAGGCCTAGCCCGGCGGCCAGCGCCACCAGCAGCACGATGCCGGTATTGCGATTGAACATGGCGGTTTCCAGTGCAACGGACGCTCATGATACCGATCCGACCTCTATAATCGGGGGCCGAACACTTCTTAGTTGTTGCCATGACTGCCGCCGCGGCCGACGAACTGCACACCATCATCGACCTGATCCGCTACGGCACCAGCCGTTTCAACGAGGCCGGTCTCACCTTCGGCCACAGCTACGACAACGCGCTGGACGAAGCCACGCAGCTGGTCCTGCACAGCCTGCACCTGCCGCACGATCTGGGCCCGGCCTATGGCCAGGCACGCCTGCTGCGCGCAGAAAAAGAGCGCGTGCTGGCACTGTTCCAGCGCCGCGTCGACGAGCGCGTGCCGGCGGCATATCTCACCGGCGAGGCCTGGTTTGCCGGGCTGAGTTTCAAGAGCGATGCGCGCGCACTGGTGCCGCGTTCGCCGATCGCCGAGCTGATCGAAGCGGGCTTCGAGCCCTGGCTGGGCGGCCGCGAAGTGACCCGCGCGCTGGACCTGTGCACCGGCTCCGGCTGCATCGCCATCGCGATGGGCCACTACAACCCGCATTGGGACGTGGACGGCGTGGACATCAGCGATGACGCGCTGGCGCTGGCCGCCGAGAACAAGGCGCGCCTGCATGCCGACAACGTCAGCCTGCTCAAATCCGATCTGTTCACCGGTCTGGCCGGGCGGCAGTACGACCTGATCGTGACCAATCCGCCGTATGTCACCAACGACGAAACCGACGCGCTGCCGCAGGAATATTCCTACGAGCCGGAACTCGGCCTGCGTGCGGGCGACGATGGCCTGGATCTGGTGCTGAAGATCCTGCGCGATGCGCCGCAGCACCTCAGCGAAGACGGCCTGCTGATCTGTGAAGTGGGCGAGTCCGAGCAGCACCTGATCAAGCTGCTGCCGGAAGTGGATTTCGCCTGGGTCGAGTTCAAGGTCGGCCAGATGGGCATCTTCGCGGTCGAATGCCGCGAGTTGATCGCACACAGCGCGCGCATCACCGAGCTGGCCAGTGCGCGCTGAGGCACGCACGCACCGGCCACATCTGAGCGACATCGTGCTGCTGGTGCCGGTGTCCGTGCTCGGCATGTGCATTCCGTTCGGATTGCTCGATGTGGTGTTTCGGTTGTTCGACCCGATGTACGGCGGCCCGGCACTTCAGCGCTGGGCCAGTGCCGCTGCAGAAATCACCTTCGGGTCCATGGCATTTTTCGGACTCGTCTGTGCCTGGGTCGTGACCACCAGTTCGGATGCCACATTACGTGCGCATCGGCGCCGCAGCTGGATTGTGGCCTTTGGCCTGCTGGTCGGGATGGGCGTGGCGGTGCATTTGCTGGCCAACTGGTTGCTCAGCGGCCACGCCCGGCTGGGCGTGTTCCTGCTCGTGGCAAGTGGTGTGCTGGCAGTGGCGCCGATGCTGGTCGCCGCACGTCACCTGCCGCGCATGCTGCACGCGCTGCAGCCTGCAGAGATGTTGAAAGGATGCCGTCATGGGCAGTAACAGTTTTGGCCGCTTGTTCACGGTCACCACTTTCGGCGAATCGCATGGGCCGGCGATCGGCTGCGTCATCGACGGTTGCCCTCCCGGCCTGGAGATCGCGCCGGAAGAGTTCACCCACGACCTGCAGCGGCGTGCCACCGGCAAGAGCCGGCATACCTCCGCGCGCCGCGAGGCCGACGAGATCGAAATCCTGTCCGGCGTCTACGAGGGCCGCACAACCGGCACGCCGATCGGGCTGCTGATCCGCAACACCGATCAGCGCAGCAAGGACTACACCAACATCGCCCAGCAGTTCCGCCCCGGGCATGCTGATTACACCTATTGGCAGAAGTACGGCATCCGCGACCCGCGTGGTGGCGGGCGCTCGTCCGCGCGCGAAACTACCATGCGCGTGGCCGCCGGCGTGATCGCCAAAAAGTGGCTCAAGCAGCGCTACGGCGTGCTGGTGCGCGGTTTCCTGTCGCAGTTGGGCGAGATCCGCCCGAGCGGGTTTGATTGGGATGCGGTGGAAGACAACCCGTTCTTCTGGCCGCATGCGGCGCAGGTGCCGGAGCTGGAAACCTATATGGATGCGCTGCGCAAGTCCGGTGACTCGGTCGGTGCGCGCGTGGACGTGGTGGCCGGTGGCGTGCCGCCGGGATGGGGCGAGCCGATCTACGGCAAGCTTGATTCCGAACTGGCCGCGGCGCTGATGAGCATCAATGCGGTCAAGGGTGTGGAGATTGGCGATGGCTTCGCCAGTGCCGCGCAGAAGGGCACCGAACACCGCGATCTGATCACCCCGGAAGGCTTCCTCAGCAATCACGCCGGCGGCATTCTCGGCGGCATTTCCACCGGGCAGGCGGTCACCGCCTCGATGGTGCTCAAGCCGACCTCCAGCCTGCGGCTGCCCGGCGCCACCGTGGATGCCGACGGCGCCGTGGTGGATGTCATCACCACCGGGCGCCATGACCCGTGCGTGGGCATCCGTGCCACGCCGATCGCCGAGGCCATGATGGCGCTGGTATTGATGGACCAGGCCTTGCGCCATCGCGCCCAATGCGGCGACGTGGGCGAGGTGTCGCCGCTGATTCCCGGTCAGGCCGATGTCTGACACCGCGCGCCCCAAGGTCTGGGTCAGCCAGCCGTTGTTCGACGATGTGGTCGAACAGCTGGGCGCGCATTTCGAACTGGTCACCACCGCGCAGGTCACGGCGTATTCGTCCGCCGACCTCGCCGCGCGGCTCGCGCCGCTGGATGGCGCGCTGGTCACGCTCAACGAGCGCATCGGTGCAGCGGAAATCGCCGCAGCACCGCAGCTGCGTGCCATCGCCAATGTCGGGGTGGGTTACAACAACCTCGACATCGATGCGCTGAGCGCGGCGGGCATCCTGGCCAGCAACACGCCGGATGTGTTGAGCGAAACCACCGCCGACCTGGGGTTTGCCCTGCTGATGGCCACCGCACGCCGCGTCACCGAGGCCGAACGCTGGCTACGTGACGGGCAGTGGGGGCAGTGGTCGTTCAAGACCATGCTCGGCGCCGATATCCATGGCAGCACGCTGGGCATCCTGGGCATGGGCCGGATCGGGCAGGGCATCGCCCGGCGTGGCGCGCATGGCTTCGGCATGCGCGTGCTCTATCACAACCGCAGCCAGCTGCCGGCCGAGACCGAACAGGCGGTGGGTGCGCAGTATGTCGGCCTCGACACCTTGCTGGCGCAGTCCGATCACCTGGTACTGGTGCTGCCCTACACCCAGGCCTCGCACCACATCATCGATGCCGCCGCGCTGGCGAAGATGCGGCCCACCGCCACGCTGGTGAACATCGCGCGCGGCGGGATCGTCGATGAGATCGCGCTGGCCGATGCGTTGGCCAATGGCCGCCTCGCCGGTGCCGGTCTCGATGTCTACGAGGGCGAGCCCCGGGTGCGCCCGGAACTGCTGGCGCAGCACAACGTGGTGCTCACCCCGCATATCGGCAGTGCCAGCCTGGCCACGCGCCGCGCCATGGTGCAGCTGGCGGTGGACAACCTGATCGCTGCGCTGGGCGTGGGTGCCAACGCTGGGCATCCGCCGAGCGCACTCAACGCCGATGCGGTGGCGGCTGCCAAACGCGGTGGCGCGACCGTGGGCGCGACCAAAACCGCTGCGACCAAACGATAGGGAACCTCCGCGGCCAGCTTTGGAGGTTCCCCGAACCCAGCCCGCAGTGCTCCCTTTCTTTCCCCTTTCGATAAAGACATTCTCATGAGCAACGAAACCCGTCGTTTCAACGTCGCCGTCGTGGGCGCCACCGGCGCTGTCGGCGAAACCATGTTGAGCATCCTGGCCGAACGTCAGTTCCCGGTCGCCACTTTGTATGCACTGGCATCGGCGCGCTCGGCGGGCGGGCAGGTCGAGTTCAACGGCGGCAAGGTCGACGTGCTGGACCTGGCCGACTTCGACCCCACCGGCGTGGACATCGCGCTGTTTTCCGCAGGCGGCAGTGTCTCCAAGGAATACGGCCCCAAGTTCGCCGCGGCCGGTGCGGTGGTAATCGATAATTCCTCGGCGTTCCGCTACGACGACGATGTGCCGCTGGTGGTGTCCGAGGTCAATCCCGAAGCGCTGAAGCAGCGCCCGCGCGGGATCATTGCCAACCCCAATTGCTCGACCATGCAGATGCTGGTGGCGCTGGGCCCGATCCACCGCAAGTACGGCATCGAGCGCATCAACGTGGCGACCTATCAGTCGGTGTCCGGCGGCGGCCGTTCGGCGATGGAGGAACTGGGCAAGCAGACTAGCGAATTGCTGAGCTTCCAGCAGATCGACCCGCAGCGCTTCCCGGTGCAGATCGCTTTCAACCTGATTCCGCACATCGACGATTTCCAGGACAACGGCTACACCAAGGAAGAGATGAAGCTGGTCTGGGAGACCCGCAAGATCCTCGGTGACGAAAACATCCAGGTGAATCCCACCGCGGTGCGCGTGCCGGTGTTCTACGGGCATTCGGAAGCGGTGGCCATCGAGACCCGCGAAAAGATCACCGTGGCCGAAGCCCGCGCATTGCTGGCAGCCTCGCCGGGTGTGGAAGTGGTGGACGAGCACAAGGCCGGCGGCTACCCGACCCCGGTGACGCATGCCTCCGGCCAGGACGCGGTATTCGTTGGCCGCATCCGCGAGGATCTCTCGCACCCGCGCGGCCTGAATCTGTGGATCGTCTCCGACAATATCCGCAAGGGCGCCGCACTCAATGCCGTGCAGCTGGCCGAATTGGTCGCACAGGAAGGCTGAGCCTGCAGCGCCGTAGGAGCGCGCTCGCGCGCGATGAGGCTTTCCCAGTAACGCCCCATCGCGCACAAGTGCGCTCCTACGTTCATTCGTGTTGATGCTGGGTGTGGGCCTCGCCGTGACGCCTACGCCGGCGCCGTGCGCAGCAAGGCCTGAGCGCTCAGCGTGGTAGGAGCGCGCTCGCGCGCGATGAGGCTTTCCCAGTAACGCCCCATCGCGCACAAGTGCGCTCCTACGTTCATTCGTGTGGATGCCGGACGCGAGCCCGCCGTGACGCCTACGCCGGCGTCGTGCGCAGCAAGGCCTGAGTGCTCAGCGTCGTAGGAGCGCGCTCGCGCGCGATGCGGCTTGCCCGGTAATGCCCCATCGCGCACAAGTGCGCTCCTACATTCATGAGATTCGCTTTGATGCCGACATGTGATCCGCAGTGACGCCGGCCAAGGCGCCGTGCACAGCAAGGCCTGAGCGCTCAGCGTCGTAGGAGCGCGCTTGCGCGCGATGAGGCTTGCCCGGTAACGCCCCATCGCGCACAAGTGCGCTCCTACCTTGTTTCGTGCCTCCTGACGTCGACCAACGCCTTGGTCGCGACGATCCTTGGATAACTAAACAATGCAGCGGGCTAGCGACGCAGCCGTTGCCACCCGCGTGCGAATTCGCATCTCCTCTCGCCATCGCGTTCATGGCCACACCGGTGCTCCTGCACGCATGGCGCGTTGCGGCATTACGCCGGCGCACGCACTCTGCATGATGAAGCCGACTCTTTCGCTCATTCAGCGGCTATATTGATGCGCATGAAACATAGGGGCCGGGGCGCGATGCGCCCGATACAAGGGGTGGGCGTGCTGCTGCTGGCGTTATGCAGTGGTGCGGCCATGGCGTTGGGGTTGGGCGATATCCGGGTGTTGTCCAAACCCGGGCAGCCGTTGGTGGCCGAGATCCCGATCATCTCCAACGAGCCTGGCGAACTGGACAACGCGCGCGTGGCGCTGGCATCGCCAACCATTTTTGCGCGGGTCGGCCTGGAGCGGCCGCAAGGCTTGGTCAGCAACCTGCAGTTCCAGTTTGCGCAGGACGCCCGCGGCCGCGCGGTGATTCGCGTGACCAGCACGCAGGCGGTCGATCAGCCGGCCATCAACTTCCTGATCGAAGTGGAGTGGGACCAGGGCCGCCTGGTGCGCGAGTATTCGGCGCTGGTCGATGCGCCCAATACCGCAGCGGCGATTGCCGAGCCAGGCATCGAGGCGCCGCAAGCCGGTGCCAGCAACACCATTGCGCGCGAACCGGCCGCGGCTTCCGGCGCGCGACCAAGTCGCCAGGACAGCGCAGTGGAAAGGCCGGCCGCACGGCCTGCTGCCGCTGCGCCGGCGCCATCGGCCAGCGCAGCGGGCGACCAGCTGCCGGCCGTGCGCCCGGGCCAGACCTTGTCGGAGATCGCTGCCGGGGTGGCGCGTTCCAGCGGGCATTCGCTGGACCAGACCATGCTGGCGTTGTTGCGCACCAATCCCGATGCCTTCATCAACGGCAACATCAACCGGCTCAAGCAGGGCGCGGTGTTGCGCACGCCGCAGCAGGACGCGCTGGCCGAAGTGGGCGCCGCCGAGGCCGCGGCGCTGGTGCGCGAACAGGCCACGCAGTGGCGGCAGGCGCGTGCGCCCATGCCGCAACCGGCCGAGGCGGGCACCACTCCGGCCGCCAGCCCCGCGCCGGCGGCCGCTGCCGCTGCAGGCGCCGCCGGTGGCGCGCGGCTTGAGATCGCCCCCGCGGTGGCGACGGATACCAACAAGGCCGGCACCACGTCCGGCACCAGTGGCGAAGGCGAGGGCGAGATGGCGGCCAACGAACAGTTGCAACAGGCCAAGGAAGACATCGCCACCCGCGATGCCGAGCTGCAGGAGCTGCGCACCCGCGTGGCCGACCTGGAAAAGCTCAAGCAGCAGCAACAGGCGTTGATCGCCATGAAGGACACCGACCTGGCCGCCGCCCAGCGGCGCCTGGCCGAGACCCCGGCCACGCCCGCGCAGGGCGGCGGATTCCCGCTGTGGTTGATCGGCGGGCTGGTGTTGATCGTGGCCGCGGTGGTGGCCTGGCTGGCCGCGCGCCGCCGCAAGCCATCGCCGTTGCCGCCGTTGCCGCGCCGCAATTTCGATTTCATTCCGCCCGGCACTGCAGCTGCTGCGGCCCAGCCGGATGCGGACGCCGCCGCCACCGTGCCCAGCGAGCGCGACGTGGTGCAGGAGACCGAGTTCGAGCAAATTGATCTGCACGAAGACGAACGCGCCGGTGGCACGCAGCCGCCGCTGTCGGACGTGCTGCGGCGCGAACCGCAGCTGGCCGAGCCGGTGCCGCACGCAGCTGCCCCGGTGGTGTCCAGTGACGATTGGCGCGCCTTGCGCGCGACGCCTGCCGCGCCGTCCGTCGATCTGGCCGACGCCAGACCTGCCCCGGCAGCTGAGCCAGCACCCGAACCCGTACCAGCGCCAATGACTGCCGCACACGCACCGCCTTCACCAGCCACGCAGCAGGACAGCTTGAACTTCGACCCAGCCCCGCCGGCGCCGGTGCCGGTTGACGACGCGCCGCATGCCGAGACGTTCAGTGCTGCTGCGCCGCGCGAATTCGCCTCGGCCGGCCGCGACCGTCTCGAGCTGGCGGTGGCCTACATGGACTTGGGCGACAAGGACACTGCACGCGGGCTGTTGCTGGAAGTCGCCGCCACCGGCGATGCGGCGACCCGTGCCGAAGCGGCCGACCTGCTCGACCGTCTGGCATGAGCCCGGCCATGGACACGCTTGGCGCACGCGAACGCCGCATCGATTACATCGAGTTCGCCTCCGCCGACCTGGAGGCCAGCCGCGCGTTCTTTGCGCAGGTGTTCGGCTGGCAGTTCCAGGCCTATGGCCCGGACTATCTGGCCTTCAACGATGGCCGGCTGGATGGCGGCTTCTATCGCGCAGCCGCGGCGCCGCCCGCCGACACCGGCCCATTGGTGGTGCTGTATGCCGATGACCTGGCCCCGGTGCTGGAGCAGTTTGCCGCCGCCGGTGGGCAGATCGTCAAGCCGGTTTTCGGCTTTCCCGGTGGCAGCCGGTTTCATTTTCGCGAGCCCGGCGGCACCACGCTGGCCGTGTGGTCCGAGCGCAGCGTCTAGTCGGCTGCGCATGACCGGTACCCCAAGAGGCAGACACTGATGCGTTACGCGCTGGGCGTGGAATATGACGGCAGCGAGTTCCAGGGCTGGCAGCAACTGGGCGAGCACGGCGGGCCAAGTGTGCAGGCAACCCTGCAGGCGGCATTGTCGTCGGTGGCCGATGCGCCGATCCAGGTGGTCTGTGCCGGCCGCACCGATGCCGGCGTGCATGGCGAATGCCAGGTGGTGCATTTCGACAGCGATGCCCGCCGCGAACCGCGCGGCTGGATGCTGGGCACCACCGCGCGGCTGCCGCCCTCGGTGGCGGTGCGCTGGTGCGTGCCGGCAGCCGAGGACTTCCATGCGCGGTTTTCCGCGCGGGCGCGGCGCTACCGCTATCGCCTGCTCAACCGGCAGATCCGCCCGGCGCTGTACCGGCAGACCCTGAGCTGGGAGCGCCGGCCGCTGGATGCGCAGGCCATGCACACCGCCGCGCAGGCATTGCTGGGCGAGAACGACTTCGGCGCATTTCGCAGCGTGCAATGCCAGGCCCTGCATGCGCGGCGCAATCTGCAGGCCATCACCGTGCAGCGGCTGGGCGAGGTGGTGGAGGTGCAGGTGCAGGCCAATGCATTCCTTCATCACATGGTGCGGAATATTGTTGGCTCGCTGATTTTGGTCGGGACCGGTGAACAGCCGATCGACTGGATCGCGACATTGCTCGCCGGACGCGACCGCACTGTGGCCGGCCCGACGGCACCGCCGCAAGGCCTGGTGTTCATCGGGCCGCTGTATCCCGCAGAGTGGCATCTGCCCGCCGAGGTGACCCAATGAATCGATCGCTGTACCGCACCCGCATCAAGTTCTGTGGCATGACCCGCGCCGGCGACATCCGGCTCGCCGGCGAGCTGGGTGTGGACGCGGTGGGTTTCATCTTCGCCCATGGCAGCCCGCGCCGCGTGGCCCCGGCCGAGGCGCGCGCCATGCGCCAGGCCACCGCGCCGATGGTCGATGTGGTGGCGTTGTTCCGCAACAACTCCAAGGAAGAAGTGCGCGAAGTGGTGCGCACCGTGCGTCCCACCTTGCTGCAGTTCCATGGCGAAGAAGACGACGCCTTCTGCCGCAGCTTCAATCTGCCGTATCTCAAGGCGGTGCCGATGGGCGCTTCCGGCGTGAATGGCGAAGACGCCAACGCGCGGACCCTGCAGCTCGCCTATCCCAATACGGCCGGCTTCCTGTTCGACAGCCATGCGCCGGGCGAGGGCGGCGGGACCGGCAAGACCTTCGACTGGTCGCGCCTGCCCACCGGCCTGCATCGCCCGTTCCTGCTGGCTGGCGGCATCACCGCCGACAACGTCTTCGACGCGATCGTGGCGACCCTGCCGTGGGGCGTGGACGTGTCCAGCGGCGTGGAGCTTGCGCCGGGCATCAAGGACGGCCACAAGATGCGCAAGTTCGTCGAAGAAGTGCGCCGCGCCGACTGTCACGAGATGTCGTAACGGTGGTCTCTTGAGCGCGCTGCAGTGTGCTGCGGTATGAGCCCATGGTTGTGCCGCGCTGATGCCGACGTTCGCCAGATCAGATGCAGGCGTTGGCGAAGTGACCTGCACAGGCGCGTCGCGCAATAAACCCGGAGCGTCATCAGACGCTTCGGGCAGCTGAGAACTCTTCAAGGCTCCGGTTTCCGGGGCTTTTTTCATGCGTGGTAGCGCGAAGACGCCGCTGCTCGATGTAGCGCCTCGCCTCTGATCAGGGCTGATCCGCCGCAAGCTCGCCGCGCAACCAGCCGGCAAGCTGTGCGATCCGCGGATCGGGATTGCGCCGCGCCGCGCACAGGCCCCAGCGGCCCCGGGTCGGGGTAAAGCCCCACGGCGCCACCAGCCGCCCGGCCGCCAGGTCGGCGGCGACCAGCGATTGCGGCGCGATCGCCACGCCCAGTCCGGCCGCAGCGGCTTCCAGCAGATACATCAGATGCTCGAACTCAGTGCCGAAGCGCAAGCTGTCGGCCGGGATGCCATGCGCCTGCGCCCAGTCCGGCCAGGCTTGCGGGCGTGAACGGGTATGCAGCAGCGGGTGCGCCAGCAGTGCGTGCGGCGGCTGCCCGGCCAGCTGGGTCGCCAGCGGGCTTTGCGGGCTGAGCACCGGCCCGATCCACTCCACGCCCAGCTCGTGCACCTGCCAGTCGCCCGGCCAGGGCGGGGTGTCGAGCAGCAGCGCGGCGTCCAGGCCGTCCAGGTCCGGCCCGGGCGGTTGCTCGTTTGCCGACAGATGCACGCGCAGATCGGGCAGATCGCGCTGCAGCCGGCCCAGCCGCGGAATCACCCAGCGCGCCAGCAGGCTGCCGGAGCAGCCCAGCACCAACGGCGCCTCGTTGCGCGGGCTGGCCAGGTCCGCCCAGGTGTCGGCGATCAGCGCAAAGCCCTCGCTGGTGGCATCGCGCAGGCGCGTGCCGGCGGCGGTCAGCACCAGCCCGCGGCCCTGGCGGGTAAACAGGGCGGTGCCCAATAGCTGTTCCAGAGAACGCACATGCCGGCTGATGGCACCGTGGGTCACGTGCAGGGCGTCGGCGGCGCGGCTGACACTTTGCAGGCGCGCCGCGGCCTCAAAGGCGCGCAAGGCAGCAAGCGGGGGCAGGGAGGTGGGCATATGTGAGTACAGGTCACAGGTTGCGGCGATCTTATCGATTTATCCGCTACGTCGCCTGCGTTAGAGTGCGTCTTTCCCGTATTTCCGCAGTGTTGCGGAGGAATAGCTCCCATGTCGGCCCAGCCCATCAGTGACTTTCATGCGTACCCGGATGCCGCCGGCCATTTCGGCAAGTTTGGCGGGCGCTTCGTCGCGGAAACCTTGATCGCGCCCCTGCAGGAACTGTCTGCCGCCTACGATCTGGCGCGCCAGGATCCGGCCTTCATTGCCGAGTACGACAAGGATCTCAAACATTACGTCGGCCGCCCCAGCCCGATCTACCACGCCGAGCGGCTGAGCCGCGAAGTGGGCGGGGCGCAGATCCTGCTCAAGCGCGAAGACCTGAACCACACCGGCGCGCACAAGATCAACAACACCATCGGCCAGGCGCTGCTGGCCAGCCGCATGGGCAAGACCCGCATCATTGCCGAGACCGGCGCCGGCCAGCATGGCGTGGCCAGTGCCACCGTCGCGGCGCGGCTGGGCCTGGAATGCGTGGTCTACATGGGCGCGACCGACATCGAACGGCAGAAGATCAACGTCTACCGCATGCAGTTGCTCGGTGCGAAGGTCATCCCAGTCACCTCGGGCTCGGCCACGCTCAAGGACGCGCTGAATGAAGCGATGCGCGACTGGGTCAGCAACGTGCAGGACACCTTCTACATCATCGGCACCGTCGCCGGCCCGGATCCGTATCCGCGCATGGTGCGCGATTTCAACGCCATCGTCGGCCGCGAAGCGCGTGCGCAGATGCTGGAAGACTACGGCCGCCTGCCGGATGCGATCAGCGCCTGCGTGGGCGGCGGCAGCAACGCCATCGGTTTGTTCCATGCGTTCTTGAACGACCCCGGCGTCAAGATCTACGGCGCCGAAGCGGCGGGTGATGGCATTGCCAGCGGCCGCCATGCGGCATCGATCGCCGCCGGGCGCCCCGGCGTGCTGCACGGCAATCGCACGTATGTGATCTGCGATGACGACGGCCAGATCATCGAGACCCATTCGGTCTCGGCGGGCCTGGACTACCCAGGCGTGGGGCCGGAGCATGCCTTCCTCTCCGACAGCGGCCGTGCCGTGTACCAGGGCATCACCGACGACGAAGCGCTGGCCGCGTTCCACTTGCTGGCGCATACCGAAGGCATCCTGGCCGCGCTGGAATCCAGCCATGCGGTCGCGCAGTCGATCAAGCTTGCGCGCGAAATGCCCAAGGACGCGCTGGTGCTGTGCAACCTGTCCGGCCGTGGCGACAAGGACGTGCACACCATCGCCGCACGCGAAGGCATGGTGCTGTGATCGCAGCGCACGCGCGCAACCTCGGCGGTGGCATGGCGCTGCTGTGCCTGTCTGCACTGGCGGCGGCCGCGGCATCGGCGCTCGCGCTGGATCGCAGCGGCGCGGTGCGGGTTGGCGAGCGCTTCGCCGAGCTGGCGCCGCGGGCCGCCTGGAAGCCGATGAATGCCGGCCCGATCGGACAGTGCGACTACGTGGAAGCAGGGCTGCTGCCCGCGGGCGTGGCGATGATGGTCGAGGACGGGCGCGTTGTCCGCTTCGACGTCACCGATGCCGGGGTCGTGGGCCCCTTCGGCGTTCGCATCGGCGACAGCGAGGCCAGCGTGCGTGCACGCCTGCCGGCCGGCTATGGCGTCGAGCCGCATCACTATGGCGGTGACGACGGCAAGGATCTTTATCTGACATGGCATGACCCCGCGCGTGGGCTCGCCGTTCGCTACGAAACTGGAGAAGGCAGCGTGACATCGATGTACTGGGGAAGCTGGGACGCCGTGCAACTGGTGGAGGGATGCGCATGAGCCGCGCGCCCGACCGTATCGCTGCGTGCTTCGACGCGCTGCGTCACTCCGGCCGCAAGGCGCTGATTCCCTTCATCACCGCCGGCGACCCCTCATTGGAAGCCACCGTGCCGGTGATGCATGCCCTGGTGCGCGCTGGTGCGAACATCATCGAGCTCGGCGTGCCGTTCTCCGACCCGATGGCCGACGGCCCCACCATCCAGCGCAGCTCCGAGCGCGCGCTGGGCCGCGGTGCCGGGCTGGCCTATGTGATCGAAGCCGTGCAGGAATTCCGGCGCGAGGACGCCACCACCCCGGTGGTACTGATGGGCTACCTCAACCCGATCGAAATCCACGGCACGCGGCGCTTTGCCGAAACCGCGGTGGCCGCCGGCATCGATGGCGTGCTGCTGGTCGACCTGCCGCCCGAGGAGGCCGACGAGACCCGCGCCATCTTCACCGAGGTCGGTCTGGCGCTGATCGCCTTGGCGTCGCCCACCACCGGCGAGGCCCGGCTGGACATGCTGTGCAGCACTGCGCAGGGCTATTTGTATTACGTCAGCTTCTCTGGCGTGACTGGCGCGGCCGACCGGCTGGACACGCACGCGGCCAGCGACCGCCTGCGCCAGCTGCGCGCCCGTGCCGGCGCACCCGTGGTGGCCGGCTTCGGCATCAAGGACGCCGCCAGTGCTGCCGCGATGGCGGTGGATGCGGACGGCGTGGTCGTCGGCAGCGCGCTGGTGGCGGCCCTGGCCGATGCGTCGGATGTGCGCAGCGCGCGTAAGCGGGCCGAAGACTTCCTGCAGCCGCTGCGGCAGGCGCTGGACGCCGGCTGAGGCACCGCTGCCGGTTGCATGCAGGTGCCCAACGGCGGCGATCATGCCGGCAACACGTTCCCGCATGATCGCCTGGCGGCTTGGCCCAAGCCTCTCGGCGCCAACCCGCGCGGCCGCCCACTGCACCGCCATGGGGCGCTGGGATAGACTGTCGCCCCTCTGCGGCCTGCACGGCCGCCTTGCATGGATTGTCATACACGCATGAGCTGGCTCAGCAAATTGATGCCCTCCGGCATCCGCACCGAGAACACCCCCGCCAAGAAGCGCAGCGTCCCCGAGGGCCTGTGGGAGAAGTGCAGCAACTGCGGCAGCGCGCTGTACGGCCCGGAGCTTGAGGAGAACCTGGAGGTGTGTCCGAAGTGTGACCACCACATGGCGATCCGCGCCCGCGCCCGTCTGGCCGCGCTGTTCGACCTGGACAGCCCGACCACCGAAATCGCGGCCCAGCTGGGCCCGGTGGACGTGCTCAAGTTCAAGGATCAGAAGAAGTACGGCGAGCGCATCAAGGCCAGCCAGAAGAGCAGTGGCGAATACGACGCCCTGATCGCCATGCGCGGCATGCTCAAGGGCAACCCGCTGGTGGCCGCCGCGTTCGATTTCGCCTTCATGGGCGGCTCGATGGGCTCGGTGGTCGGCGAGCGCTTTGCGCGTGCGGCCGAAGTGGCGCTGGAAGTGGGCTGCCCGTTCGTGTGTTTCTCCGCAAGTGGCGGCGCGCGCATGCAGGAAGGTCTGTTCTCGCTGATGCAGATGGCCAAGACCTCCGCGGCGCTGGGTCGCCTGCGCGAAGCCGGCCTGCCGTATATCTCGGTGCTGACCCATCCCACCACCGGTGGCGTGTCGGCCTCGTTCGCGATGCTGGGCGATATCAACATCGCCGAACCGCATGCGCTGATCGGTTTTGCCGGCCCGCGCGTGATCGAGCAGACCGTGCGCGAGACGCTGCCCGAAGGTTTCCAGCGCTCGGAATTCCTGCTCGATCATGGCGCCATTGATCAGATCTGCGACCGCCGCGACATGCGCGACCGCATTGCCGAGCTGACCACCATGATGATGCGTCAGCCGCATCCGCAGGACGCAGACGCCGCATGAGCAGTCGTAAGTATTTCGGCACCGACGGCATCCGCGGTCGGGTCGGGCAGGGCGTGATCTCTGCCGATTTCGTGCTGCGCCTGGGCAATGCGCTTGGGCGTGTGCTTACCGCTGGGCGCAGCAAGCGCCCGTTGGTGCTGATCGGCAAGGACACCCGCATTTCCGGCTACATGTTCGAAGCAGCGCTGGAAGCCGGCCTGGTGGCCGCCGGTGCCGACGTGCAGCTGATCGGGCCGATGCCGACTCCGGCCATTGCGTTTTTGACCAGCACCTTGCGCGCGGATGCTGGTGTGGTGATCAGCGCATCGCACAACCCGCATTACGACAACGGCATCAAGTTCTTTTCCGCCGAAGGCGAGAAGCTCGATGACGCCACCGAAGCGGCCATCGAAGCGGCCCTGGATGCGCCATTCCACACCGTGGAATCCGAGCGCCTGGGCAAGGCGATCCGTACCCGCGATGCGATCGGCCGCTACATCGAATTCTGCAAGGCCAGCGTCCCGCGTGGCTTCACCCTGCACGGGTTGAAGATGGTGCTCGATTGCGCGCACGGCGCCACGTACCACATCGCGCCGATGTTGTTTCGCGAGCTCGGCGCCGAGGTGGTGGTGATCGGTGCGGCGCCGGACGGGCTCAATATCAACGATGGTGTCGGCTCCACGCATATCGACAATCTCGCCGCCAAGGTGCGCGAGACCGGTGCGCAGCTGGGCATCGCTTTCGATGGCGACGGCGACCGCGTGCTGATGGCCGACGACCAGGGCAACCCGGTCGATGGCGACGATCTGCTGTACGTGCTCGCGCGCTCGTGGCAGGCCAGCGGCCGGCTCACCGGCACGGTGGTCGGCACCTTGATGACCAATTACGGGCTGGAGAAAGCATTGGCGGCGTTGCAGATCCCGTTCCAGCGCGCCAAGGTCGGCGACCGCTATGTGCATCAGGCCCTGGTCGAGGGCGGCGGTACCCTGGGCGGCGAAACCTCCGGCCACCTGCTGTGTCTGGACCGGGCCACCACCGGTGATGGCATCGTCAGCGCCCTGCAGGTGCTCGAAGCGCTGGGGCGCGACGGGCACAGCCTGCGTGAGGCGCTGAGCAGCCTGAGCAAGGTCCCGCAGCAGACCGTCAATGTGCGTCTGGGCGGCGGTGCAGCCAAGGCGATTGTGGAAGCCGCCAGCGTGCAGCAGGCGCTGCAGCAAGCGCAGGCGGCGGTGCAGGGGCGTGGCCGCGCCTTCCTGCGCCCGTCCGGCACCGAGCCGGTGGTACGCGTGACTGTGGAGGCCGACGAAGCGGGGTTGATGCAGGACACGCTCGATCGCCTCGCCGGAGCGGTGCGTGACGCGGCGTGAGTCGTTGATCATCGGCGTCTGCGTGGTCTTCGCCAAGGCCGCGACGTTTTATGTGCTGTATCGCCTGCTGTCCTGAGCGGCAGGTCTTCTTTCATTCTTGAGCAAGACATCCGTATGAGCGCGCGCATCCCCACCCTGGACATCACCCGTTTCGACAGCGACCGCGAGGCCTTTGTCGCCGAGCTCGGTGCCGCTTATCGGCAATGGGGCTTTGCCGGTATCCGCAATCACGGCATTGCGCAGTCCGACATCGACGCCGCCTACGAGGTGTTCAAGGCATTTTTCGCGCTGCCCGACGAGGTCAAGCGCAGCTACCACGTGCCCGGCAGTGGCGGCGCGCGCGGCTATACCGCGTTCGGTGTGGAAACCGCCAAGGACTCCAAGCATTTCGATTTGAAAGAGTTCTGGCACATCGGCCGCGAGATCCCGGACGATTCGCCGTACCGCGCGGTGATGGCGCCCAATCTGTGGCCGACCGAAGTGCCGGGCTTCCGCGAACGTGGCTACCACCTGTATCAGCAGTTGGATCAGCTGGGCTCGCGCGTGTTGTCGGCGCTGGCGCTGCACATCGGCCTGCCGCAGGACTACTTCGCCGACAAGACCGATCACGGCAATTCGATCCTGCGCCCGATCCATTACCCGCCGATCACCAGCGACGACATCCCGAATGTACGCGCCGGTGCGCACGGCGACATCAATTTCATCACCTTGCTGGTGGGCGCCAGTGCCGCCGGCCTGGAAGTGCGTTCCAACGAAGGCGAGTGGGTGCCGTTCACTGCGGACGCCGACACCATCGTGGTCAATATCGGCGACATGCTGCAGCGCCTGACTAACCATGTGTACCCGTCCACCATCCACCGCGTGGTCAATCCGCCGGGAGAGGAAGCGCGCAAGCCGCGCTATTCGGTGCCGTTCTTCCTGCACCCGAACCCGGATTTCCTGATCGACGTGTTGCCGTCCTGCATCAGCGCCGACAACCCCAGCCGCTATCCCGAGCCGATCACCGCACACGGGTTTCTGGAAGAGCGCCTGCGCGAGATCAAGCTCAAGTAAGCCGAACGGACCCAAGCGCAGCCTATGGCCGCGCTCGCAACATGGCGGATGACGCTCGCCACAGTTTGCTTGATGAACGTTCGCTCGCGTCCGGTTAAAGCTTGCGTTCACCTCTGCCGATATCCCAGTCTGGCCGCTAGCGCGACGTCGGATTTGCCTGGCGCCCGCTGCAGGACTGCGATGAGGTGCGGGCGCATGTGGACGCGAAAAGTAATCAACATTGTTGGAACATCGGCACTGGTGCTGACCGGGTGCCTTGCGGGTGTGGCCTTGGCAACACCGGTGACGGTGACTGTCCAGGACGCCGGCGGCGTGCTGGTTGATGCAGTGGTGAGCCTGGAAACCGCACGTCCGGTGCCGGCGACCGGCACCTCGAAAACGGTGTCGATGGATCAGCTGAATTCGCAGTTCGTTCCCGCGGTGCTCGCGGTACGCACGGGTAGCCTGGTGCGCTTCCCAAACAATGATCAAATCCGGCATCAGGTGTATTCGTTTTCGCCTGCCAAGAAGTTCGAGTTGCCGCTGTTCCAGGGCAGCACGGCTGCGCCGGTACGCTTCGATCAGGCCGGGCTGGTGACGGTGGGCTGCAACATCCATGACTGGATGCTGGGGTATATCGTGGTGCTGGACACCCCGTATTTCGGCAAGAGCGGCAGCGATGGCCGTGTCCAGATCGATGCGCCCGCGGGCAGCTACACCCTGCGCGTCTGGCATCCGCGCATCAAGGGCGCTGCGCTGTCCGAGCCACTGGTGCTGAGCCGCGATGCGCTGCAGCGCCGTGTCACCGTGCAGACCACCGGCACAGCGCCAGCGGTCGCGCCGCCGGATGATCGCGTGCGCGCGCTGCAGGACAAGTTCCGTCGCGCCGCCGACCCGAAAAAGCCGTCTCCATGAAGGCGATGCGACTGCATACGCGCATCGCGGCGCTGCTGGTGCTGGTGGTGCTCGGCACCCAGGCGCTGACCTTCATTGCCGTGCAGGTGGCCACCGAGCGCAGCGTCAAGGCGCAACTCGGCGAAGAGCTGCTGATTGGCGAGCGGGTCTGGCAACGCATCAACCAGCGCCGCGATGAACAACTGCTGCAATCGGCCTCGGTGCTGGCGGACGATTTCGGCTTCCGTGCAGCCGTTGCCAGCGGCGATGTGCCAACGATGCAGTCGGCGTTGCGCAACCACGCCGCGCGCATGGATGCGCAGACGGCGGTGCTGCTGTCGCCTGAAGGCGATTTTCTGACCGGGCTGGCGGATCTGCCGCAGGCCGAGCAGCTGCGTGCCGTGCAGGCCTTGCTGCAACAGGCCCAGCACGACGGGCGTGCCGTCGGTGTGGTGGCCTTGGATCAACACATCGTGCGCCTGGCAGTCGTGCAGGTACTGGCGCCGAGCCGGGTGGGCTGGATTGCGATCGGTAATGAATCCGGCGACAGCCTTGCGCAGGATTTCCGCAGCACCACGGGTCTGGATGCCACCTTCTTCATCGACGGTGCGCCGCCGCGCGTACTGGCGTCCACGCTGCAACCAGCCGAACGCACGGAATTCGCGCAGCAATTGCGCACCGCCGAACACGCGCAGGGCGCTGCAATCCCGCTGACCCTGGGGGACTCGCGTTACCTGGTGAAGTTGCAGTCCATCCAGGGCGATACCCGCGTGCGGGTTGCCTTGCAGGCGTCGTTGGACCGCGCGGTGGCGCCGTACCGCACACTCAAGTTACGGATTTTGCTGCTGGCTGGCCTGGCCACCGCCGCCGCACTGGGCGTGTCGATTTTTCTCGCGCGCAGCGTCAGTAAGCCGGTGGCGCTGCTGGTGCAGGCAGCACGCCGCATCCAGCGCGGTGATTACCACACCACCGTGCAATTGCCGCCCGGGCGCGAATTGGCGGAGCTGGCCGACAGCTTCGGGCGCATGCAGCAGCAGATCGCCACGCGCGAGCAGCACATCCTGCACCAGGCACGCCACGACGCACTCACTGGCTTGCCCAACCGCATCTGGCTGCTGGAGCAGCTGCAGCAGGTGGTGGATCAGACCGTGGCCTCGGGCGGCACCGCAGCGGTGTTGATCCTGGACCTGGAGCGCTTCAAGGAACTCAACGACAGCCTGGGCCACGACTTCGCAGATCAGGTCTTGGTCGAAGCCGGGCGCAGGCTTGCCGACGTGGTGCAGGCGCCCAACATCGTCGGGCGCCTTGGCAGCGACGAATTCATGGTGGTGGTGGCGCATGCCGACCCGGCCACCGTGCAGGAGGAAGCCCAACGCCTGCTGCTGCAATTGCGCAGCCCGCTGGCGCTGCCGCAGGCGCGCATCCAGCTCGAAGCCAGCATCGGCATTGCGTTGATTCCCGAACATGGCGCCGACCCGGACACGCTGCTGCGTCGCGCCGATATCGCGCGCGGCCAGGTCGGCGACACCGCCAGTGGCGCCAGCGTGTACCGGCTTGGCCAGGACGAGCAGCATCTGCGCCGGCTGCGTCTCACCGGCGATCTGCGCCAGGCCATCGGTGGCAACGAGCTGACCTTGCGTTTCCAGCCCAAGATCAGCCTGCGTACCGATCAGGTGGAGCAGGTCGAGGTGCTCGTGCGCTGGCATCACCCGGTGCTGGGGCCGATCGGCCCGGACGAATTCATTCCGTTGGCCGAGCATTCCGGCGTCATCCATCCGCTCACCCGCTTCGTGCTGGACGAGGCCTTGCACTGCCAGTCGCAATGGCGAGCGCAAGGATTGGAACTGGGCATGGCGATCAATCTGTCGGCCCTGGATCTGTCCGACCCCGGCCTGCCGGACTTCGTGCGCGGCTGCCTGCAGCGTCATGCGGTGCCGGCCACCTCGGTCACGCTGGAACTGACCGAAAGCGCATTGATGCGCGATGTCGAATTTGCGCTGCACATGTTGCATCAACTCCGCAATGTGGGCGTACGGCTGTCGGTCGACGACTTCGGCACCGGCTATTCCTCGCTGGCCCAGCTCAAGCGCATGCCGGTGAACGAATTGAAGATCGACAAGAGCTTTGTCATGCAGCTTGCCGAAGGCACCGACGATGCCTTCATCGTGCGCAGCACGATCGATCTGGGGCACAACCTCGGCCTGAGCGTGATTGCCGAGGGCGTGGAAAACGACACTGCGCTGGCGCTGCTGCGCGGCTACGGCTGCGACATGGTGCAGGGCTATCTGTATTCGCCGCCACTGGAAGAAAAGCCGCTGCTGGCATGGTGCATGCGCCAGCTCGGTCGCTCGCCCGTGGCGCAGGCGGGAGGTCAACGATGAAGCGCGTTCCACGTACGACAGCGGCCGCAATGCTGCTTGCCGCAACGGCGCTGAACCCACTGCTGTGCATGGCGGGCGAGGGCCGGTTGCTGGCCACCGGCGGCGTCTCGATGCTCGAAGGCAGCAGTGGCGGCGGCATCGTGCCCTGGGCCACGTTGTCGGGGTACGGCACGCGCGATGAACTCGGCACCGTGGCGTTCGCCACCCACGTCGATAGCGGCGATTACCGTCTGGATGTGCAGGGCGCGGCATTGACGGTGGGCAATCGGCTCGAGCTTTCGGTGGCGCGCCAGCGTCTGGACCTGGGCACCTTGCAGGACCGGTTGGGATTGCCGTGGAATGCGCTCGGCCAGGATGTGTTTGGCGCGAAAGTGCGACTGCATGGCGATCTGGTCTACGGGCGCGCGCCGCAGCTGAGTCTGGGCGTGCAGTACAAGCGCCTGCGCGACGGCACCTTGCCGCTGGCGATCGGTGCACGCGACGACCACGGCACCGATGTCTATCTCAGCGCCGCGCGGCTATTGCTGCAAGGCGCTGGCGGCTACCAGTTGCTGCTCAACGGCACCGTGCGCGCTACTCGCGCCAATCAAACCGGGTTGCTGGGCTTCGGCGGCGACCGTCGCAACAGTTATCGGCTGGTCGGTGAGGTCAGCGCTGGCGTGGTGCTGAGCCCGTCGTGGGTGGTGGGCCTGGAGTATCGCGACAAGCCGAACAATCTGGGTTTCGCCCGCGAGCAAGCCTGGGCCGACGGCTTCGTCGCCTGGTTCCCGACCAAGCATGTGTCGCTGACCGCCGCCTGGGCCGATCTCGGCGAAGTTGCCACCTTGAAGCGTCAGCGCGGACCGTATCTTTCCCTGCAGGTGGCGTTGTGATGACCCGATGGCTGCGCTATTCGCTGCTGTGCGTGCTGACGTTGAGCGCCTGTGCCACCACGCAACCGCGACAGACGCTGTACGAAGAATTGGGCGGTCAGCCCGGCATCGAGGCCCTGGTGGAAACCATGCTCTCGCGCATCGCCGACGACCCGCGCATCGTCGAGCACTTTGCACGCGTCAATATCGTCATGCTCAACGAGCGGCTGGTGCAGAAGTTCTGCCATGTCGCCGATGGCCCGTGCCCGGACACTGCCAAGTCCATGGCACAGGCGCACCAGCATATGGCCATCCGCGAGGACGACTTCAATGCCCTGGTCGAAGATCTCAACTGGGCAATGGATCAGCGCAACATTCCGCGCCGAACCCAGAATCGCCTGCTCGCACGGTTGGCCGCGATGCATGGCGAGATCGTCAATCACTGAGGATGGATAGGCACTCGAGTGGTTGACTGATGCATAAGTTTGCACGCGATCATAGTGGCCAGATCGTTGCCTGCTTCATATATTCGATGGGGTGGGGATGTAAGACTCGGGTCGGGAGTGGATTGGGCTGTCTGCCGACTTTGCGGCAAACGTGAAGATCGCTGCTGTCAAGATTGCTGTGCACGCTAGCTGCATTGCGATGGCTTCCTTTTTTATTCCACCAAACGCAAGGGCACAGTAGGAAAGGCAATGAATTGGCAAGAAGAAGCGAGTTTCAATGGCGCCGGGAATGATGGCTATGCAAGGCGCCAGGAGCACGAGCGTGTAAAGAAGTCTGCGATTTACCGGCTCACTAGAGGCCTGAAAGAAGATTGCTCGGCCAAGTTGGGTCAGCCCAAATAAGACGATGCTAAGTAAAATCAGCGACTGAATATTTTTTTCTGACGTAGGGTTCCGAGTGTAGACCTCTCCATCCCTCACATCGAGAGCTAACGCAATGTGACGGAGATATATATTTATAAATGTAATTGGATGCTGGGTCATCAGGCCAGCTATTTTTACGACTGATTGATTGTTCTCAAAGCCTCCATTTTGTTGGAGGATGAGTGCGCCATTGTTGTTTGCATAGAATACGGGTATGGCTTTTTTGGTCTGGGGGTCAATATGTGTTTCATATTTGTCAACGATCATTCCCCATGCCAGCTGCCGCGCAAATAGGGATGCGCCGCGGACATCCGTCACTACGAGTGGGGTGCGCGTTGAGTGGTGGCTGTAATTAATTGCCATTTGGGGGGCTGCGCCTACTAGTGCGCCTAGTAGAAAGCATGTCGATGCAAAAAATCTTTGCTTAAGGCTTTTTGAGAAAAAAATCGCAGCAATGACCATGAGTGTAAAGAAGGAAAATAAATAGATGGTTCGTGTGTTGTAGGCTAAATAGGCAAGTAGCCCTGCTACGATCAAAAGACTGAAGGACTGTGATTTGATGGCCTTGATGCAAGCATATAAGGCTAGCGCCATTATCCCAAAAGAAGGTGCGTCGCTGAGCGGGTAAGATATCAATCCGGGAAATGCAAAGGCCATCAGGAGTGCAGGGATGAGTCTGGTGAATGCCGACGGTTTGGCGTCAAATATGACCTGATAAAGGTTCGGAAGGAGGATCGAAAACAAGTAGCCGTATCCTATCGATTGCCCGAGCTTGAGTAATAACAATCCAGCCTGCTCTGAATGGTCAAAAGCGAATCTAAATGGTGTCAGTAGAAGTGGGTAGGAATATCCGCGAATCGTCTTGGGGAAGGTCCCTTCAGTAATTGCTGAGCTCAAGGCCCAGTAGGCTCCGGCATCTCCGGTAAATGCCTTGGCATCGATGGCAAGCTGGATTGCAAAGAAAGCCGATGATGCAATGAAGAGCGCAATGAGCTCCGCTTGATGGCGCATTATGAATCTTGTCGTCATTGATTTTCCCCTGTCCATCGCGTTGTTTGCCATGTTCCCGGTCGCGAGCGACGCGAGATGTGGCCTGTCAGTTGCAGTGTCGCTTACTTATGCATCGCTTGCGTTCTCCAAAGGACGCACCCGGTGCGAGCCACGTGCCATCAGCCGCAGCAGCAGCGCATGCGGCAACAGGCGCAGCGCAACGTTCACCAGGCGATAGCGCCACCCTGGTATCGCCAGCACCTGCCCGCGTTCCAGCGCGGCGATGCCGTACGCAGCCACGGCATCGGCCTGCAGCCACGCCCAGCCGGGCAGGGTGGACATCGCCGCGCGGGTGCCGGTGACATCGTGGAATTCCGACCAGGCAAAGCCCGGGCAGAGCGCGCACACCTTCACCGCGCAATCGGCGTTCTCCAGCGCCAGCGACTCGCTGAAGCGCAGCATGAAACTCTTGGCGGCCGCATACAGCGTCTGGCCATCGGCGCTGGGCGTCAGTGCGGCGAACGAGGCCACATTGAGGATCCGGCCCTGGCCACTGGCGCGGATCATCGGCAACAGCCGCCAGGTCAGTTCGCACACCGCCGTCACCATCACCTGCAGAAACCGCGCATGCGTCTGCCAGTCGTTCTGCAGATACCGCCCTGGCATGCCGTAGCCGGCATTGTTGACCAGGGTGCCCACGGTCCAGCCCTGGCGCTGGATTTCGGCGACCAGCCGGGCAGGGGCGGCGGGGTCGCCCAGATCCTCCGGCAGGATTTCCACCCGCACCTGCGCGCCCAATTCCGCGGCCAGCGCCTCCAGCCGGTCCACTCGCCGCGCCGTCAGGATTAGTGGCATCCCGCGCGCTGCGTAGGCACGGGCAATCTCGCGACCGATCCCGCTGGAAGCGCCGGTGATCAGGGCGAAGACAGGCGAAACGGACATGGCAGGTTCCTGGTTAGGGCGAAATGGGACACGCATCGGACACAAGTCTGCCGGGTACCGACAGGGCATGGGCTATTCTCACGCCTGTCTTCAACTCAGGAACCTGCACCTGATGCGTCGAAAGATCGTTGCTGGAAATTGGAAGCTGCATGGCACGCGTGCCTTCGCCACCGAACTGGTGGCGCAGGTGGCCGCGCACATGCCCCTGGCGGGTGTCGATGTCGTCATCCTGCCGCCCTTGCCGTATCTCGGTGATCTGATCGAGGACTTCGAGGCCCACCACCTGGCATTCGGTGCACAGGACGTCAGTAGCAACGAGAAGGGCGCCTACACCGGTGAAGTGTCCGCCTCGATGCTGGTGGATGTCGGTGCCGAATACGGCCTGGTCGGGCATTCGGAGCGCCGTCAGTATCACCAGGAAAGTAGCGAGCTGGTCGCGCGCAAGTTTGCCGCCGCAATGCATGCCGGGTTGATCCCGGTGCTGTGCGTTGGCGAATCGCTGGAACAGCGCGAGGCAGGTCAGACTGAGGCAATCCTACGTGCCCAGTTGGAGCCGGTCCTGAGCCTGGTCGGCAGTGCCGGATTCGCCCGCGCCGTGGTGGCCTACGAGCCGATCTGGGCCATCGGGACCGGGCGCACCGCCACGCCGGACCAGGCCCAGGCCGTGCACGCCTTCATTCGTGGCGAAGTCGCGAAGGCGGATGCTAGAATTGCCGATTCACTGCCCATCCTGTACGGGGGGAGTGTCAAGCCCGACAACGCCAGCGAGCTGTTTTCCCAGCCCGACGTCGACGGTGGGCTGGTCGGCGGCGCATCACTGGTTGCCGAAGACTTCCTGGCCATTGCGCGTGCGGCGGCCGCTTGTTAACCCATTAAGTTTTGTCCGGGGACGGATTTCGAAATGCTGATGTTGATCCTCAATGTGGTCTACGTGCTGGTCGCGCTGGCGATGATTGCGCTGATCCTGATGCAGCGTGGCGCCGGTGCGGCGGCGGGCTCGGGCTTCGGCGCGGGCGCGTCGGGCACGGTGTTTGGCTCGCAGGGTGCGTCGAACTTCCTGTCCAAGTCGACCAAGTGGCTGGCGGTGGTGTTCTTCAGCATCAGCCTGTTCATGGCCTGGTACGCCACCCATGGCGCCCGTCCCACCGACCAGAACCTGGGCGTGATGTCGCAGTCGGCCACGCCGGCTCCGGCCGCCGCGGGTGAGTTGACCCAGCCGTTGCCGCAGGCGCCTGCCGCTGGCGCAGTGCCCACCGCTCCCTCGCAGCCGTTGCCTGCTGCGGCCGAGCCGGCCACTGCACCTGCCGCAACACCTGTGCAGTCCGCACCGACGCAGCCGGCGCCTGCCGCACGCGAAGAAAAGACGCCGGAACCAGCACAAAAAGACTGAAGGCGGTTACAATACGCTGCGCACTGGGATGCCCAGCGGCGCAACGTATGCCCAGGTGGCGGAATTGGTAGACGCACTACCTTGAGGTGGTAGCGACTTAGGTCGTAGGGGTTCGAGTCCCCTCTTGGGCACCATTGTTTGGCTGCAGTTCCTGCGCATCGCGGCAATGCCGGCGCGGGGTCTGCCTATACCCCATGCCGGCACGCGGCGCGTGCGGGCAGAGGCAAGAGAGAATCGCTGTGCTGGCCGAATATTTGCCGAGTCTGCTGTTTCTGGTTGTCGCCACTGGCATCGGCATCGTGCTGATGTTGATTGGTCGGTTCCTCGCTCCGCGCAGCCCGGACGCGCGCAAGCTTTCGCCATACGAGTGTGGCTTCGAGGCATTCGAAGACGCGCGCATGAAGTTCGATGTGCGCTACTACCTCATCGCGATCCAGTTCATCGTGTTCGATCTGGAAATCATCTTCATCGTGCCGTGGACACAGGTGTTCATGGAGATCGGCGCACGCTCGCTGGTCACCATGGGCCTGTTCGTCGGCATGTTGTTCCTCGGTTTTATCTACGTGTGGAAGAAGGGAGCGCTGGAATGGGAGTGATTCAGACCCTGGATCGTCTGATGACCAACCCGATGCCGGAAGGCCGGGTCGAAGACATCCTGCGCCCGGAAGGCGAAAACCCGTTGCTCGAAAAGGGCTACGTGACCACCAGCGTCGATGCGCTGTTGAACTGGGCGCGTACAGGTTCGATGTGGCCGATGACCTTTGGTCTGGCCTGCTGTGCAGTCGAGATGATGCACGCCGGTGCAGCGCGCCTGGACCTGGACCGCTACGGCGTGGTGTTCCGCCCGTCGCCGCGCCAGTCCGACGTGATGATCGTCGCCGGCACTCTGGTCAACAAGATGGCGCCGGCATTGCGCAAGGTCTACGACCAGATGCCCGACCCGAAGTGGGTCATCTCGATGGGCAGCTGCGCCAACGGCGGCGGCTACTATCACTATTCGTATTCGGTGGTGCGCGGTTGCGATCGCATCGTGCCGGTGGACATCTATGTCCCGGGCTGCCCGCCGACCGCCGAGGCGCTGGTCTACGGCATCTTGCAGCTGCAGAAGAAAATCTGGCGCACCCAGACGATCGCACGCTGACACCCGTCTTCTCCTACCGAGAGCAGCCAAGCCCCCATGGCAGAGCAAGCATCTTCCTTCACTGACCGACTAGCGGCGCGTTTCGCCGGTGCGCAGATCTCCGTGGTCCAGCCGCGCGGCGAAGTGACGCTGGAAGTCGCTGCGGCACAGTGGCACGCCACCTGTCTTGCCTTGCGCGACGAGCTCGGTTTCGAGCAGCTCAGCGACCTGTGCGGCGTCGATTACCTGGGCTACGGCAGCGACGAGTGGGACACCGCCGACGTGTCGTCCCAGGGTTTCAGCCGTGGTGTCGAGGGCAAGGCGCTGGGTCGCTTTGCCTGGGGTGAATTCCCCAGCCAAGAAAGTTCCAACGGTGCCCAACCGCAGCAGCTGCCGACGCAGCGCTTCGCGGTGGTGGCCCAGCTGATTTCCTACCAGCACAACCAGCGTTTGCGCGTGCGGTGCTATGCACCCGACGAGCAGGTGCCGGTGGTGGCGTCGTTGACCGACATCTGGCCGGGTGTGAACTGGTTCGAGCGCGAGGCGTTCGACCTGTTCGGCATCGTGTTCGATGGCCATCCGGACCTGCGCCGCATCCTGACCGACTACGGATTTGTCGGCCATCCGTTCCGCAAGGACTTCCCGCTGATCGGCAACGTCGAAGTGCGTTACGACGACGAGCGCAAGCGCGTGGTGTACGAGCCGGTGACCTCGGTGGAGCCGCGTGTCGGCGTGCCGCGCGTGATCCGCGACGACGCGCGTTATGAGACTGCCGCTGGTGAAGTGGGCAAGTCGGAGACTGCCAAGTGAGTGAGTACCGCCAGGCAACCGATGCCTTCGCGAGCAATCCTGTGGAAAGCAAGCAGGAAATCCGCAATTACACGATGAACTTCGGCCCGCAGCATCCTGCGGCGCACGGCGTATTGCGCCTGATCCTGGAAATGGACGGCGAAACCGTGGTGCGTGCCGACCCGCATATCGGCCTGCTGCACCGTGGCACCGAGAAGCTGGCCGAGTCCAAGCCGTTCAACCAGTCGGTTCCGTACATGGACCGCCTGGATTACGTGTCGATGATGTGCAACGAGCACGCCTACGTGCGCGCGATCGAATCCCTGATGGGGATCGAAGCGCCGGAGCGCGCGCAGTACATCCGCACGATGTTCGACGAGATCACCCGCATCAAGAACCACCTGATGTGGGTGGGTTCCAATGCGCTCGACCTCGGCGCGATGGCGGTGATGCTCTACGCCTTCCGCGAGCGCGAAGAATTGATGGACGTCTACGAGGCGGTCAGTGGCGCGCGCATGCACGCCGCCTATTACCGTCCGGGCGGCGTCTACCGCGATCTGCCTGACCGCATGCCCAAGTACAAGGAATCGCGTTGGCATAAGGGCGGGGCGCTGACCAAGCTCAACGCCGCGCGCGAAGGCTCGATGCTGGATTTCCTCGAGAACTTCACCGACACGTTCCCGTCCCGTGTGGACGAATACGAAACGTTGCTGACCGAGAATCGCATCTGGAAGCAGCGCACCGTGGACGTGGGCATCATCAGCCCGGATCTGGCGCGCGCCTGGGGCATGACCGGTCCGATGCTGCGTGGTTCGGGCATCGAATGGGATCTGCGCAAGAAGCAGCCGTACGCCAAGTACGACGCGGTGGACTTCGACGTGCCGGTCGGCACCAACGGCGACTGCTACGACCGTTACCTGGTGCGCGTGGCCGAGATGCGCGAGTCCAACCGCATCATCAAGCAGTGCGTGAAGTGGCTGAAGGCCAATCCAGGCCCGGTCATGGTCACCAATTTCAAGGTCGCTCCGCCAAGCCGCGAAGGCATGAAGGACGACATGGAAGCGCTGATCCATCACTTCAAGCTGTTCAGCGAAGGCTACTGCGTTCCCGCCGGCGAGACTTATTGCGCCGTTGAAGCGCCCAAGGGCGAGTTCGGCTGCTACCTGATGTCCGATGGCGCCAACAAGCCGTTCCGCGTGCATCTGCGCGCACCGGGCTTTGCGCATCTGTCCTCGATGGACGCGGTGGTGCGCGGGTATTTGCTGGCCGACGTCGTGGCGATGATCGGTACTTACGATTTGGTTTTCGGTGAGGTTGACCGATGAAGGCGACGGGTAATTTCGAAGCGGCGCGCGACGTCGATCCGCAGGTAGTGCTGAGCGACAAGACGCGCGCGCACATCGATCATTGGCTGAGCAAGTTCCCGCCCGACCGCAAGCGTTCGGCCGTGTTGCAGGGTCTGCATGCCGCGCAGGAACAGAACCAGGGTTGGTTGACCGACGAGCTGATCGTGGGCGTGGCCAAGTATCTGGAGCTGCCGCCGGTGTGGGCCTACGAAGTGGCCAGCTTCTACTCGATGTTCGAAACCGAGAAGGTCGGCCGCCACAACGTGGCGTTCTGCACCAACATCAGCTGCTGGCTCAACGGCGCTGAAGATCTGCTGGCGCACGCCGAAAAGAAGCTGGGCTGCAAGTTGGGTCAGTCGACCGCCGATGGGCGCGTCTACCTCAAGCGCGAAGAAGAATGCCTGGCGGCCTGCTCTGCAGCGCCGATGATGGTCATCAACGGCCATTACCACGAGCACCTGACGAAAGAAAAGGTCGACGCGCTACTGGACGGGCTGGAGTAAGGAATGGCACATCATCACGCACCCTCAGGCCCGGTCGGTCCGGCGCCGCTGCCGCATCAGGTCGTCTACACGACCCTGCACTACGACACCCCGTGGTCGTACGAAAGCTATCTGAAGACCGGTGGCTACGCCGCGCTGCGCAAGATCCTCGAAGAGAAGATCCCGCCGGGCGACGTCATCGAAATGGTGAAGGCTTCCAACCTGCGCGGCCGCGGTGGCGCGGGCTTCCCGACTGGTCTGAAGTGGTCCTTCATGCCCAAGGGCACCATGCAGAAGTACATCCTGTGCAATTCGGACGAATCCGAGCCGGGGACCTGCAAGGACCGCGACATCCTGCGTTACAACCCGCACTCGGTGGTGGAGGGCATGGCAATCGCCTGCTACGCCACTGGCTCGACCGTGGGCTACAACTATCTGCGTGGTGAGTTCCATCACGAGCCGTTCGAAAATTTCGAGCTGGCACTGGCCGATGCCTATGCCAACGGCTGGCTGGGCAAGAACATTCTCGGCAGCGGCGTGGATATCGATATCTATGGTGCGCTGGGCGCTGGCGCTTACATCTGCGGCGAAGAAACCGCGCTGATGGAATCGCTGGAAGGCAAGAAGGGCCAGCCGCGCTACAAGCCGCCGTTCCCGGCGAACTTCGGCCTGTACGGCAAGCCCACCACCATCAACAACACCGAGACCTACGCGTCGGTGCCAGCGATCATTCGCAATGGCCCGGAGTGGTTCCTGGGGTTGAGCAAGACCAAGAACGGCGGCCCGAAGATCTTCTCGGTGTCCGGCTGCGTGCAGAAGGGCGGCAATTTCGAAGTGCCGCTCGGCACCACCTTCGACGAACTGCTGGAAATGGCCGGTGGCCTGCGTCCGGGCCGCAAGCTCAAGGGCGTGGTGCCCGGCGGCGTGTCGATGCCGGTGCTGAAGGCCGACCAGGTCGCTGGCCTGCAGATGGATTACGACACCCTGCGCGCGCTTGGCACCGGTCTGGGTTCCGGCGCCATCGTGGTGCTGGATGACAGCGTGTGCTGCGTGCGGTTTGCCTGCCGCATCTCGCAGTTCTTCCACAAGGAATCCTGCGGCCAGTGCACCCCGTGCCGCGAAGGCACCGGCTGGATGCATCGCGTGCTGGAGCGCATCGTCGCCGGCAAGGCCACGATGGAAGACCTCCACCAGCTGCGCACCGTGGCCGGCCAGATCGAAGGTCACACCATCTGCGCGTTCGGCGAAGCGGCGGCATGGCCGATCCAGGGCTTCCTGCGCCAGTTCTGGGACGAATTCGAGTACTACATCGTCAACGGTCGTTCGATCGTCGACACGCATGTCGGAGTGGCCGCATGAGCGCCCAACCAGTGAACCCGAACGTGCCACCGGACCATGTCACCGTCGAGATCGACGGGCAGTCGCTGGTGGTGCCGAAGGGCTCGATGATCATCCAGGCCGCCGACAAGGCCGGCATCCCGATCCCGCGCTTCTGTTACCACGAGAAGCTGCCGATTGCGGCCAACTGCCGCATGTGCCTGGTCGATGTTGAAAAGTCGCCCAAGCCGTCGCCTGCCTGCGCCACGCCGGTGATGGACGGCATGAAGGTCACCACGCGCAGCGAAAAAGCGCTGAAGTACCAGCGCAGCGTGATGGAATTCCTGCTGATCAACCACCCGCTGGACTGCCCGATCTGCGATCAGGGCGGCGAGTGCGAATTGCAGGACGTCTCGCTTGGCTACGGCCGTTCGGTGAGCCGCTTCAATGAGCGCAAGCGCGTGGTGCCGGACGAAGACATCGGCCCGCTGGTGGCGACCGAGATGACCCGCTGCATCCAGTGCACGCGCTGCGTGCGCTTCACCGCCGATATCGCCGGAACCTACGAGCTGGGCGGTATGTATCGCGGTGAGAACCTGCAGATCGGCACCTACGACGGCAAGCCGCTGACCACTGAAATTTCCGGCAACGTCATCGACGTTTGCCCGGTGGGCGCGCTGACCAACAAGGTGTTCCAGTTCCGTGCGCGTCCGTGGGAACTGATGGCACGTGAATCGCTCGGTTATCACGATGCGATGGGCTCCAACCTGTTCCTGCACGTGCGTCGCGGCGAAGTGCTGCGCACCGTGCCGCGCGAGAACGAAGCCGTCAACGAGTGCTGGCTGTCCGATCGCGACCGTTATTCGCATCAGGGCCTGTACGCCGAAGACCGTGCGGTGAAGCCGCTCAAGAAGGTCAACGGTGAATGGACCGAAGTGAGCTGGGCCGAAGGCCTGGCCGCTGCGACGCAGATCCTGCGCGATAACGCCGGTGATCAGCTCGGCGTGCTGGTGCACCCGGCCACCTCGAACGAAGAAGGCGCCTTGCTGGCGCGTCTGGCCGAGGGCCTGGGCAGCGGCAACCTGGATCACCGCCTGCTCAACCGCGATTTCTCCGACGCCGCTGTTGCCGAAGCCTTTGCCACGCCGCTGGCCGAGATCGAACAGGCCGATGTCGTGGTGCTGTTCGGCACCAACGTGCGCCATGAGCTGCCGCTGCTGCATGCCCGCCTGCGCAAGGCGAGCATCCAGAACCGCACCCAGATCCATTCGGTCAACCCGGTCGATTTCGATTTCGCCTTCACCCAGGCCAGCCGGACGGTGGTCTCGCCGACTCAGCTGGCTGGCGCGCTGGACGACGCCACGCTGCGTGATGCGGTCAAGGGCGCAAGCCGCGCCGTGATCGTGGTCGGCGCATTGGCAGAAAATCATCCGCAGGCGGCGACGCTGCGTGCAGCGGCACGTGCCTTTGCAGCGGCAACCGGTGCGTCGCTGTGCCGGATCCCGCAGGGCGCCAACGCGGTCGGCCTGGTCTCGCAGGGCGTGTTGCCGACTGCGCGGACAGTCGCCGGCATGTTTGCCGAGCCGCGTCAGGCGTATGTGGTGTACGGCATCGAACCCGGTCTGGATTTTGCCGATGCGGCCGCTGCGCGCAGCGCGCTGGCCGGCGCGAAAGTCGTGGCTTTCAGCCAGTTCGCCTGTGCATCCACACGCGACGTGGCCGATGTGATTTTGCCGATCGGCGCACTGCCGGAAATCGATGCGTCGCTGACCAATCTCGATGGCCGCGTGCAGACCGCACGTGCTGCGGGTCGGTTGCCGGTCGAGGCGCGTGAGGGCTGGCGCGTGCTGCGCGCACTGGGTGGTGAGCTGGGTCTGGCTGGGTTCGAGTTCATCGACCTGGTCGGTCTGCGCGCCGGCATGCAGCAGCGCAGCGTGACTGCAGCGACGTCGGCGCAGCCGGCTACTGCGAGCGAAGGTCTGGAAGTTGCAGCAACCGCTGCGATCTACCGCACCGATGCGGTGGTACGCCGCGCCGCCGCACTGCAGTCGCACCCGCTCAACATCGCCCCGTGTGTGGCGATGCACCCGGAGCAGGCCGCGCAGCTGCAGGTCGCTGCCGGGCAAGTCGTCAAGGTTGGCACCGACGCGGGCAGGGCGACCTTGCCGGTGGTGCTGGACAAGCGCGTCGCACCGGGCACGGTGTGGATCGAATCCGGCCATGGCGCAACCGCGCCGTTGGGTGCCGGTCGGGTAACGGTGGTGGCTGCATGAACGAGTTGCTGTTGAACGTGGTCGACCCCCTGCACCAGTGGTTCCTCGGACTGGGCGATGGCGGCGTGTTGCTGTGGACCGTGCTGAAGATCCTGCTGATCGCCGTGCCGGTGATTGTGACGGTGGCCTTCTACGTGGTCTGGGAGCGCAAGCTGATCGGCTGGATGCATGTGCGCCACGGGCCAATGTACGTGGGCATGGGCATCTTCCAGGCCTTCGCCGACGTCTTCAAATTGCTGTTCAAGGAAATCCTGCAGCCCAGCAGCTCGCACAAGGCGATGTTCATCATCGCGCCATTGCTCACCCTGGCGCCGGCGTTTGCGGCCTGGTCGGTGGTGCCGTTCGATGCGAAGCTGGTGTTGTCCAATGCCAACGTGGGTCTGCTGTACCTGCTGGCGATGACCTCGCTGGGCGTCTACGGCATCATCCTGGCCGGCTGGGCGTCCAACTCCAAGTACGCGTTCCTGGGTGCGATGCGCTCAGCCGCGCAGGTGGTCAGCTACGAAATTGCGATGGGCTTTGCACTGGTCGGCGTGATGATCGCCTCGGGCAGCGTCAACCTCAGCCAGATCGTGTTTGCGCAGGCGGGTAGCTCCGGCTTCTTCGACTGGTTCCTGATTCCGCTGTTCCCGTTGTTCATCGTGTACTGGGTCTCCGGCGTCGCCGAGACCAACCGCGCGCCGTTCGACGTAGTGGAAGGTGAATCGGAAATCGTCGCCGGCCACATGGTGGAGTACTCGGGCGGCGCGTTTGCGCTGTTCTTCCTGGCCGAATACGCCAACATGATCCTGGTCAGCTTCCTGATCTCGATCTTCTTCCTCGGTGGCTGGCTGAGCCCGATCCAGGGCTGGGTCACGGCGGATATCTCGCCGTGGGTCAATTGGCTGTGGACCGGTGGCTGGCCGTGGCTGCTGATGAAGGTGTTCTTCTTTGCGAGTGCCTACATCTGGTTCCGCGCAAGCTTCCCGCGTTACCGCTATGACCAGATCATGCGTCTGGGCTGGAAGGTGTTCATTCCGCTCACGATCGTGTGGATCGCGGTGACGGCATTGATGGTGTTTTACGGCGTGATCCAGAAGGGCGTGTAATTGATGAACAAGATCACCCATTACTTCAAGAGCCTGCTGCTGCTCGAACTGCTCGGAGGGCTGTGGCTGACGTTGAAATACACGTTCAAGCCCAAGTACACCGTGCTGTATCCGATGGAGAAGTTCCCGCAGTCGCCGCGCTTCCGTGGGTTGCACGCGCTGCGTCGCTACCCCAATGGCGAAGAGCGCTGCATTGCCTGCAAGCTGTGCGAAGCGGTTTGCCCGGCACTGGCGATCACCATCGACTCGGCCAAGCGCGAGGACGGCACCCGTCGCACCACGCGCTACGACATCGACCTGTTCAAGTGCATCTTCTGCGGCTTCTGCGAAGAAAGCTGCCCGGTGGACTCGATCGTCGAAACGCACATCCTCGAGTACCACTTCGAGAAGCGTGGCGAGAATATTGTCAACAAGCCGCAGCTGCTGGCGATCGGAGACCGGCTTGAAGCCGAGATCGCCGAGCGTCGCGCTGCCGATGCCGCCTTCCGTTGAGGTCATGATGGACTGGGTCACTATTGCTTTCTACGCCTTCTCCGCCGTCGCGGTCGTCTCCGCCGGTGCGGTGATCAGCGTGCGCAACCCGGTGTATGCCGTGTTGTGCCTGATCCTCACCTTCTTCTCGATGGCCTGCATCTGGCTGCTGGTGGGCGCCGAGTTCCTGGGCGTAACCCTGGTGCTGGTCTACGTCGGCGCGGTGATGGTGCTGTTCCTGTTCGTGGTGATGATGCTGGACATCGACACTAGCCGGTTGCGCGAAGGCTGGGTCAAGTACATGCCGGTCGGCGTCATTGTGGCGGTTGCCATGCTGGCCCAGATGGTCACGCTGATCGGGGTCAAGGCACGCTTGGCCACCCCGTTCCCGGTCGATAACGCTGCCGCGCAAGCCACCGATACGTCCAACCTGACCTGGCTGGCAAAGAGCCTGTACACCGAGTTCTTGCTGCCGTTCGAGTTCGCTGCGGTGATCCTGACCGTTGCCGTGGTGGCGGCGGTGATGCTGACCTTGCGCAAGCGCACCGGCATCAAGATGCAGAATGCAAGCGAGCAGTCGCGGGTGCGGTCCACCGACCGTCTGCGCATGGTCAAAATGGCGGTTGAAAAGCCGGTACAGGTTGCGCCGACCCTGGATGCGACCGACGGACAGGAGGCGAAGTCTTGATTACCTTGGGCCACCTGCTGGGCTTGGGCGCGGTGCTGTTCTGCATCTCGCTGGCCGGCATCTTCCTCAATCGCAAGAACGTCATCGTGCTGTTGATGTCGATCGAGCTGATGCTGTTGTCGGTCAACGTCAACTTCATCGCTTTCTCGCGCGAGCTCGGCGATACCGCAGGTCAGTTGTTCGTGTTCTTCATCCTGACCGTTGCCGCCGCGGAGGCCGCCATCGGCCTTGCGATCCTGGTGACACTGTTCCGTACGCGCCGCACGATCAATGTGGCCGAAGTCGATACGTTGAAGGGCTGACCTGTAGATGGAAATCACTCTCTCCAAGAGTCTGCTGATCGCAGTGGTGCTTGCACCGCTGGTCGGCAGCATCGTCGCCGGCCTCTTCGGTCGCCAGGTAGGGCGCAAGGGCGCGCAATACGTCACCATCCTCGGTGTGGCGGTCAGCTGCGTGTTGTCCTGCCTGACGCTGTACCAACTGGTGGAGCTGGGCGCCAGCCCGTTCAACCAGAACCTGTACACCTTCTTCGACGTCGGTAACTACTCGGCGCATGTCGGCTTCATGGTCGACCGCCTGACCGCGATGATGATGGTGGTGGTGACCTTCGTGTCACTGCTGGTGCACATCTACACCATCGGCTACATGGAAGAAGACCCGGGTTACCAGCGCTTCTTCAGCTACATCTCGTTGTTCACCTTCTCCATGCTGACGCTGGTGATGAGCAACAACTTCCTGCAGCTGTTCTTCGGCTGGGAAGCGGTGGGCCTGGTGTCCTACCTGTTGATCGGCTTCTGGTTCAAGCGCCCGACCGCTGTGTTCGCCAACATGAAGGCGTTCCTGGTCAACCGCGTGGGCGACTTCGGTTTCATCCTGGGCATTGCCGGGGTGCTGCTGTGGTTCGGCTCGCTCGACTACTCCACCGTGTTTGCCAACGCGACCACCATGGCTGGTGCCAAGGTGCAGCTGTTCGCCGGCCACGAGTGGAGCGTGATGACGCTGATCTGCATCTGCCTGTTCATTGGTGCGATGGGCAAGTCGGCGCAGGTGCCGCTGCATGTGTGGCTGCCGGACTCGATGGAAGGCCCGACCCCGATTTCGGCACTGATCCATGCCGCGACGATGGTGACCGCGGGCATCTTCATGGTGGCGCGCATGTCGCCGCTGTTCGAGCTGTCCGAAACCGCGCTGAACTTCATCCTGTTCATCGGTGCGACCACGGCCTTCTTCACCGGCCTGATCGGCATCGTGCAGAACGACATCAAGCGCGTGGTGGCGTATTCCACGCTGTCGCAGCTGGGCTACATGACCGTCGCGCTGGGCGTCTCTGCCTATTCGGCCGCCGTGTTCCACCTGATGACGCATGCCTTCTTCAAGGCGCTGCTGTTCCTTGCGGCCGGCTCGGTCATCATCGGCATGCACCACGAGCAGGACATGCGCAAGATGGGCGGGCTGCGCAAGTACATGAAGGTGACCTACTGGACCAGCGTGATCGGTACCCTGGCGCTGGTCGGTACGCCGTTCTTCTCGGGTTTCTACTCGAAGGACACCATCATCGAAGCGGCCGCGCACCACGCGCATGAGTCGCACAGCTGGATCGCCACCTACGGCTACTGGGCAGTGCTCGGCGGCGTGCTGGTCACCAGCTTCTACAGCTTCCGCCTGCTGTTCCTGACCTTCCACGGCAAGGAACGCTTCCGCGATGCGCATGCACATGACGTGCACGCCCATCACGACAGCGCCCATACCGATGCCGAGGCGCAGGTGCATACGCACGACAGCCACGGTCATGATGCACACGATGCGCATGGGCACGACGATCATGGTCATGGTCATGGTCACCACGGTGCCCACGAGCCGCACGAGCCGCACGAGTCCAAGTGGGTGGTCACGCTGCCGCTCATCTTGCTGGCGATTCCGTCGGTGGCGATCGGCTTCTTCACCATCGGCCCGATGCTGTTCGGTACCGACTGGCAAGGCCACCACGCGGCGCATGCGATGAAGGGGCAGGCCGTGTCGTTCTTCACCGGCATCGTCGACTTCTACGACCCGGCGCGCGACACCGTCGGCGCATTGGCCGAAGAATTCCATGGTCCGGTGGCGTTCGCGCTGCACGGCATGATGGCGGCACCGTTCTTCCTGACGGTCGCCGGCCTGCTGCTGGCCGCGCTGTTCTATCTCTGGAAGCCAGAGCTGGCCACCAAGTCACGCAAGGCGTTTGCGCCGATCGTGTGGCTGCTGGAAAACAAGTACGGCTTTGACAAGCTGTGGATCAATGGCTTCGCCGGTGGTGGCGTGGTCCTTGGAAAGGCTTCCCGCGCAATCGACACCCACGTGGTGGATGGCGTGGCGGTCAATGGTTCTGCCCGACTGATCGACCTGGCTGCACATCTGCTGCGTCGCACGCAATCCGGTTTCCTCTATCACTACGCCTTCGCAATGATCATCGGTTTGATCGCCTTGTTGGCGGTACTGATGCATTTCTGGCGTTGACCTGTACGGAATAAGAAAACGTGTCGAACTGGCCTTTACTGTCTCTTCTGATCTGGCTGCCGATTATCGGTGGCGCCCTGATCCTCGCATTGCGCAACGCCGAGACCGCCCGCTGGGCGTCTCTTGCGGTGGCCGTGGCGACCTTCGTGCTGAGTCTGCCGCTGCTCGGGTATGACACGGCGAACGATGCCATGCAGTTCATCGAGCAACATGCCTGGATCCCGGCCTACAACATCGGCTACAACCTGGGCGTGGACGGCATTGCGGTCGCGTTGATCGTGTTGACCACGCTGGTGACCGTGCTTGCGTTGATCGGCGCCTGGCGCTCGATCGACAAGCGCGTCAACCAGTACGTTGCGGCCTTCCTGATCCTCGAAGGCGTCACGGTCGGCATCTTTGCGGCCACCGACGCGATGCTGTTCTACGTGTTCTTCGAAGCCATGCTGATCCCGATGTTCCTGATCATCGGTGTCTGGGGCGGCCCGCGTCGCATCTACGCGGCCATGAAGTTCTTCCTGTACACCTTCCTCGGCTCGGTGCTGATGCTGGTGGGCCTGATCTACCTGTACCTGAAGGGTGGCAGCTTCCAGCTCGCCGACCTGTACGCGCTGCAGCTGACCGCCAAGGAACAGACCTGGATCTTCTTCGCGTTCATGATCGCTTTCGCGGTCAAGGTGCCGATGTTCCCGGTGCACACCTGGCTGCCGGATGCGCACGTTGAGGCACCGACCGCCGGCTCGGTGATCCTTGCGGCGATCGCGCTGAAGATCGGCGGCTACGGCTTCCTGCGCTTCAACCTGCCGATCCTGCCTGACGCCAGCAACCAATGGGCCTGGCTGGTGATCGCGCTGTCGCTGATCGCGGTGATTTACGTCGGCCTGGTGGCGCTGGTGCAGGACGACATGAAGAAGCTGGTGGCGTATTCGTCCATCGCGCACATGGGCTTCGTCACCCTCGGCACCTTCATCGCGTTCACCCTGGTGCGCGAGTACGGCAGCACCGATGCGGCCCGTCTTGGCCTGCAGGGCGCGATGGTGCAAATGATTTCGCACGGCTTCGTATCCGGCGCGATGTTCTCCTGCATCGGCGTGCTGTACGACCGCATGCATACCCGCCGCATTGCCGATTACGGCGGCGTGGTGAATGTCATGCCGTGGTTTGCCACCTTTGCCATGTTGTTCTTCATGGCGAACGCCGGCCTGCCGGGCACGAGCGGTTTCGTTGGCGAATTCATGGTCATCCTGGCCAGCTTCCAGAAGCATCCGTTGGTGGCCTTTGCTGCGGCAACCACGCTGGTGATCACCGCGGCCTACACGCTGTGGCTCTACAAGCGCGTGTTCTTCGGCGAAGTGGCCAATGCGCATGTGGCGGAGCTGAAGGACATCAACGGTCGCGAGGCCTTCGTGTTGGGCGTGTTTGCTGCCGGTGTACTGGCGCTTGGCCTGTATCCGAAGCCGCTGACCGACCTGATGGAACCGTCGATCGCCAAGCTGGCGACCCAGATTGCAACGACCAAGCTCTAACCGCTTGCCGTCCGTATTGATTTTCAGGATTTGATGATGACCACGCCAACGCTCGCGCCGTTGACCACCGCTGACCTGGCTCCGCTCGCACCGGAGCTGGTGCTGATCGGCGGTGCCTTCGCACTGTTGATGATCGATCTGTTCGTGAGCCAGCGGCACAAGGTCTGGACCCACCTGTTCTCTGTCGCAGTCCTGGCCGTGGTGCTGGTGATGCTGGCAACCGGCACGGGCGGGCAGGGCGAAGCCTTCCACGGCATGTTCGTGCGCGACACCGCCGCCGATGTCATGAAGACGGTGATCGTGCTGGTCAGTGGCCTGAGCCTGGTTTACGGCTGGAGCTATCTGCGCGAGCGCAATCTGTACCAGGGCGAGATTCCGGTGCTGGTGCTGTTTGCGACTGCCGGCATGATGCTGCTCACCTCCGCCGGCAGCCTGCTGATGGTCTACCTTGGCCTGGAGTTGCTGGCGCTGTGCTCGTATGCGCTGGTGGCGTCCAACCGGGACAACGGCCTGGCGACCGAAGCGGCGATGAAGTACTTCGTGCTGGGTTCGCTGGCCTCCGGTCTGCTGTTGTACGGCATGTCGCTGGTGTATGGCGCCACGGGGACGCTGAGCCTGGCCGGCATCCACGACGCAATCGAAGGCTCGGGCGAGCGCACGCTGTTGCTGACCGGTACGATCTTCATGATCGCCGGTGTGGCCTTCAAACTGGGTGCCGCGCCGTTCCATATGTGGCTGCCCGACGTCTATCAGGGTGCGCCAGCGCCGATCGCGCTGTTCATCAGCTCCGCGCCCAAGCTGGCCGCCTTCGGCATGGCGTATCGCCTGCTCGAAATGGGCATGGGCCCGCTGTCGCCGCAGTGGCATCTGCTGATCGGTGGCCTGTCAGCTTTGTCGCTGGTGATCGGTAACCTGATGGCCATCGCGCAGAGCAACCTCAAGCGCATGCTGGCGTACTCAACGGTCTCGCATATCGGCTTCCTGCTGATGGGCGTGGCAGGTGGCGGCGAGGAGGGCTATGCCGCCGCGATGTTCTACGCGGTGAGCTACACCATCATGTCCACGGCGTCGTTCGGCGCGATCATTGCGCTGTCGCGCAGCGGCTTCGAAGCTGAGCACATCGACGACTTCAAGGGCCTGAACGCACGCAACCCGTGGATGGCTGGCCTGGTGCTCTGCATCATGGCGTCGTTGGCCGGCATTCCGCCGTTCCTCGGTTTCTGGACCAAGCTGGCCGTGCTCGGCGCGGCGGTGAAGGGCGACATGTTGTGGCTCGCGATGGTCGGCGTGCTGTGCGCGGTGATCGGTGCGTATTACTACCTGCGCGTCATCAAGGTCATGTACTTCGACGAACCGGTTGGCGAGCCGCTGCCTGCCAACAAGGATCGCGTGCTGGGGACGGTGCTGGGTGTCAATGCGCTCGCGTTGCTCGCACTGGGCCTGGCCTGGAACCCGATCATGGTGTGGTGCCAGCGCGCGTTTGCGGGCCTGGCCTGATCGCATAGCTAGTGCCCGCTGTGTGCAGGCACGTGTCCTGACTAAACTGGCAGGGCACTGAAATAAAGTCGTGATCGCTGTTTCGTTTTTGTGTCATCGCGGTTATCATGTGCCGCGACGTTGAGAGCCTCCAAGGTCTTCAACAGATGAAAAACTAGGGCTTGCAATTTTCTCCCAAGTTCTTCATAATTCCGCTTCTGCTGCGGGGTGGAGCAGTCTGGCAGCTCGTCGGGCTCATAACCCGAAGGTCGCAGGTTCAAATCCTGCCCCCGCTACCAAGTTTTGATATGTTGCCTTCGGGCAACTCATCAGCTTCTTGGATCGTAAGGACGCATGTTCCCGTCCTTGCGCCGACCCTGAGAGGTCGGGCTTTTTTCACGCAAGGGGCCCATCGGGCCCCTTGTTTTTTCCGGAACCGGAAAGTTTGCTGCCGGTTGCCGGGGGTTCTACTGGCAATCATCTGATCAGGGCAGTCTGTGAGCGAAAAAGCGACCGAAATCGCCAATCTGCTGGGTCCAACGGTTGAGTCCTTGGGTCTGGAACTGCTGGGTGTCGAATATCTTCCGGCCCCGGGTGGCGCAACGTTGCGCCTGTATATCGATGTGCCGCTCGCCGAGCAGCCCGATCGCATCATCAACGTCGATGACTGCGAGCGCGTGAGCCGCGAAGTGTCTGCCCAGTTGGACGTCGAAGATCCAATCAGCGGCAATTACACCCTGGAAGTCTCCTCGCCAGGTGTGGATCGTCCCTTGTTCACGCTGGATCAGTTCGCCCGCCATGTCGGCGAGTCCGCCAAGATCGTGTTGAAGCTGGCGCAGGATGGCCGGCGCCGCTTTCAGGGCCAGATCGTCCGCATCGACACTGAAGCTGCTGCAGTCGTGTTCTCGGTCGATGGCAAGGACGTGCAGATCGGCTTCGACAATATCGACAAGGCGCGCATCCTGCCGGACTGGGTCGCACTGGGCCTGGCACCGCAGAAACCGAATAAGCCCGGCCCGAAAAAACCCGGGCACGACAAGAAGAAACCATCCAACGAGCCGGCGGCTGGCAAGCCGCGCGCGGAGTGACTAAATGAGCAAGGAACTTTTGCTGGTAGTGGATGCGGTCGCCAACGAAAAAGGCGTGCCGCGTGAGGTGATCTTCGACGCGATCGAGGCCGCTTTGGCTTCCGCGGCGAAGAAGCGCTATCCCGACCAGGACGTGCTGACGCGCGTGACCATCGATCACAAGGATGGCAATTACGAAACCTTCCGCCGTTGGGAAGTGGTGGCCGACGATGTGGTGATGGAGTCGCCCGACCGCCAGGTGCGCCTGATGGATGCCATCGAGGAAGCCGACGGCGTCGATGTCGGTGACTACGTCGAAGAGCAAATCGAAAACCCGGACTTCGGCCGCATCGCCGCGCAGGCCGCCAAGCAGGTCATCGTGCAGCGTGTGCGCGAAGCCGAGCGGCAGCAGGTGGTCGATGCGTGGAAGGATCGCGTGGGTGAGTTGATCACCGGCGTGGTCAAGCGTGCCGAGCGCGGCAACATCTTTGTGGACCTGGGCGGTAATGCCGAAGCCTTCATTCCGAAGGACAAGGGCATTCCGCGCGATGTGCTGCGCCCGGGCGACCGTGTGCGCGGTTATCTGGCCGAAGTGCGCTCAGAGCCGCGTGGCCCGCAGCTGTTCATCAGCCGCGCCGCACCGGAATTCATGATCGAGCTGTTCAAGCTGGAAGTGCCGGAAGTGGGCCAGGGCCTGGTCGAGATCAAGGCCTGCGCACGTGATCCGGGTGACCGCGCCAAGATCGCGGTGATTGCGCACGACACCCGCACCGACCCGATCGGTGCGTGCATCGGCATGCGCGGTTCGCGCGTGCAGGCGGTATCTAACGAGCTCAATGGCGAGCGCGTGGACATCGTGTTGTGGAACGAGAACCCGGCCAACTTCGTGATCAACGCGATGGCGCCTGCCGAAGTGCAGTCGATCATCGTCGATGAAGACAAGCATTCGATGGACCTGGCCGTGGCGGAAGACCGCCTGGCACAGGCGATCGGCAAGGGCGGCCAGAACGTGCGTCTGGCCAGCCGCCTGACCGGTTGGCAGCTCAACGTGATGACCGCCGACCAGGTGGCCGCCAAGTCCGAGGCTGAACAGGCATCGGCGCGCCAGCTGTTCATGGATCGCCTGGAAGTGGACGAGGAAATTTCCGCGATCCTGGTGTCCGAAGGCTTCAACACGGTCGAAGAAATTGCCTACGTGCCGGTTGGCGAGCTGCTGGCGGTGGAGGGTTTCGACGAAGACATCGTCGAAGAACTGCGCGCCCGTGCCCGCGACGCGCTGCTCAATGCCGCGCTGGCCGAGGAAGAAGGACTGGAAGGGACTCAGCCCACCGAGGACCTGCTGGCGTTGGAGGGGATGGACGAGGAAACGGCCTTTGCTCTGGCCGAGCACGGCGTGCGCACCAGCGAGGACTTGTCCGACCTGGCAGCGGACGAGATCGTCGACTTCGGCATCGAGGGCATGACCCAGGAGCGCGCCGCGGCGCTGATCCTGGCGGCCCGCGCCGAGGAGATCGCCCGTTTGGAGCGCGGCGAATGAGCCGGCAATGAACCGCGCCCTGACCCCATCAGGGCTTAGAATCAGCGTTTCCCTTGCTCTGGGCGAGGGGGCGCCAACCAGATCATAGGATCCGAATGTCGCAGCAAACCACCATCCGCAAGCTTGCCGAACTGGTCAATACGCCGGTCGATAAACTGCTGGTTCAACTGGCCGAGGCCGGAATGAAGTTCAGCGGTCCCGACCAGGTCGTGACCAGCACCGAGAAGATGAAACTGCTTGGCTTCCTGCGTCGCACGCATGGCAAGGCCGACACGCCCGCCGAAGCGGCGAGCGAAGCAGCCAAGAAGATCACGCTCAATCGGCGCAAGCTGCAGGAAGTCACGGTCAACGCCGGCCGCACCAAGACCACGGTCAACGTGGAAGTGCGGCAGAAGCGTACGTACGTGAAGTCCGAGAACGAAGGCAGCGGCCGCGCCGCGCCGATGACGCCGGACGAAGAGCGCGCCGACATCCTGGCCAAGCTCGCCGCCTCGCGTCAGCGCAACCTGGACGAGCAGCAGCGTCTGGCCGAGAGCGATCGTGCCCGCGATGAAGCCATTCAGCGCAAGCGCGACGAAGAGCAGGCAGCAAAAGACCGTGTAGAAGCCGAGCGCAAGGCTGCCGAGGAAGCCGCTGCGGCTGCCAGTGCGCCGGCCCCGGTTGCAGCTGCACCTGCGCCGTCGTCGGCGCCTGCCGCGCGTGCACCGTCTTCGCCGTCGTCGGCACCGCGTCCGGCCCGTCCGGCTGGCGCCTCGCCCGCCTCGCGTCCGGCGACGCCGGCACGTCCGGACGATCGCAACAATGCCGCCAAGCACAAGACGCGCGGTTCGCACGTCATGGTCGCTGGCGTCGAAGACGACGATGCGACCAAGCGCTTTGCCGGTCAGCTGCATCTGTCTGCGGCCGATCGTGCGCGCCGTTCCAACGTGCGTGGCAAGCCGACCGGCCGTCCGGGTTCGTCCTCGTCGCGTCGCAACGATGGTGGTCGCGGTAGCAATCAGAGCAACAGTGGCCCGCACGGGTTCGAGCGTCCCACCGCACCGGTGGTACGTGAAGTGGCGATCGGCGAGACCATCACCGTGGCCGATCTGGCGCAGAAGCTCGCGCTCAAGGGCGGCGACGTGGTCAAGGCGCTGTTCAAGATGGGCGTCATGGCGACCATCACCCAGAGCATCGATCACGACACCGCGGCGCTGGTGACCGAAGAACTCGGCCACAAGGCGGTGCGTGCGGACAATGCCGACTTCGAAGATGCGCTGCTGGCGCATGCCGAAGACGCCCAGGGCGAGACCACCTCGCGTCCGCCGGTGGTCACCATCATGGGTCACGTCGATCACGGCAAGACCTCGCTGCTGGATTACATCCGTCGGACCAAGATCGCCTCTGGCGAAGCCGGCGGCATCACCCAGCACATCGGTGCGTACCACGTCGAAACCGGCCGTGGCGTCATCAGCTTCCTGGATACGCCCGGCCATGCCGCGTTTACCTCGATGCGTGCGCGCGGCGCCAAGATCACCGACATCGTGGTGCTGGTCGTTGCAGCCGATGACGGCGTGATGCCGCAGACCAAGGAAGCGGTGGCGCATGCCAAGGCGGCAGGCGTTCCATTGATCGTGGCAGTCAACAAGATCGACAAGGCCGGCGCGGATCCGCTGCGGGTCAAGAACGAGTTGCTGGCTGAAAACGTGGTGGCCGAAGACTTCGGTGGCGATACTCAGTTCATCGAAGTGTCGGCCAAGGTCGGTACCGGTGTGGACACGCTGCTGGATGCAATTTCGCTGCAGGCAGAAGTGCTGGAACTCAAGGCAGTGGCCGATGGCCGCGCCAGCGGTACCGTGATCGAATCGTCGCTGGACAAGGGCCGCGGCCCGGTCGCGACGGTGCTGGTGCAGCAGGGTGCGCTGAAGCGTGGCGACTACCTGGTGTGCGGTATTCAATACGGCCGCGTGCGTGCGTTGTTCGACGAAACCGGCCACCAGCCGGCCTCTGCGGGCCCGTCGATTCCGGTGCAGGTGCTCGGCTTGTCCGGCGTGCCGGAAGCCGGCGACGACTTCGTGGTCGTCGACGACGAGCGTCTGGCCAAGGACGTGGCGCAGCAGCGCGAAACCAAGCGCCGCGAATCGCGTCTGGTCGCCTCGGCCACCAACCGCATGGAAGACATCCTGGCCCAGATGGGCAAGGGCGAAGGCCAGCAGGTGTTGAACCTGGTGATCAAGGCCGACGTACAGGGTTCTGTGGAAGCGCTCAAGCAGTCGCTGGTGGCGTTGTCCAATGACGACATCCGCATCAACGTGATCCACTCCGGCGTGGGCGGCATCACCGAGTCGGATGCGAATTCGGCAGCGGCCTCCAAGGCCACGATCATCGGCTTCAACGTGCGTGCGGATGCATCGGCACGCAAGATCGTCGAGTCCAACGGTATCGATCTGCGGTACTTCTCGATCATCTATGACGTGATCGACCAGGTGAAGCAGGTGGCGTCCGGTCTGCTCGGCGTGGAAATCCGCGAAGAGATCATCGGTATCGCGCAGGTCCGCGATGTGTTCCGCAGCTCGAAGTTCGGCGCGGTTGCAGGCTGCATGATCATCGAAGGTGTGGTGAAGCGCAGCAAGCCGATCCGCGTGCTCCGCGACAGCGTCGTGGTGTTCGAGGGCGAGCTGGAATCGCTGCGTCGCTTCAAGGAAAACGTCGACGAAGTGCGCAACGGCACCGAGTGCGGTATTGGCGTGAAGGCCTACAACGACGTCAAGGCGGGCGACCAGATCGAGTGCTTCGAGCGCATCGAAGTGGCGCGTACGCTGTAACACCATCGCCGGGGCCGCGCGGCCCCGACGCTGCATGACGCGGGCGGCCTGGCCGCCCACGTCTTTTTTTGGCTCCGGTGCCGTTCGGCCCGATGCATCAACCAGGTCCATGACCATGCCAACCAAATCATTCCACCGTACCGACCGCGTTTCGGCGCAGGTACGCCGCGACCTCGGCACCATCGTGCACGCCGCGGTGCGCGATCACGGCCTGCCGTCGGTCAGCGTGTCCGATGTCGAAATCAGCCGCGATCTGGCGCACGCCAAGGTGTTCGTCACCGCGCTGCAGCAGGAGCGTTCCGCCGAGGCGGTGAAGGGGCTCAAGGAAATCGCCGGGCAGTTGCGCACGCAGCTGGCACGCGCGATGAAGTTGCGCCACGTGCCCGAGTTGCACTTCCACTATGACGATTCGGTGGACCGCGGCGAGCGCATCGATAACCTGTTGCGCGATCTGGACGATATCGGCCCCGAGGCCGCGCCCGATGCGCAGGATGCCGAGCCGCGCTGAGCGACGGCAGCACGTGGCCGCCGCTCCGCGCGGCCTTGACCATGCGGGCCGCATCGCGCCCGAGCGAGCGTTGATCCCGTGAGACCCCGCATCACCTTCCGTCCGCTGCATGGCATTTTGTTGCTCGACAAGCCGGCCGGACTCAGCTCGAACAATGCACTGCAGGCCGCCCGCCGGCTGCTGCGTGCCGAGAAGGGCGGCCACACCGGCAGCCTGGATCCGCTGGCCACCGGCCTGCTGCCGTTGTGCTTTGGCGAGGCCACCAAGATTGCCGGCCTGTTGCTGGGCTCGGCCAAGGCCTACGACGCCGAGATCGTGCTGGGCGTCACCACCGATACCGACGATGCCGATGGGCAGCCGCTGCGTGAGCGCTCGGTACCTGCGCTCAGCGAGGCTGCATTGCAGGCGGCGCTGGCGCCGTTCATCGGCCGCATCCAGCAGCAGGCGCCGATCTATTCGGCGCTCAAGCAGGGCGGCGAGCCGCTGTACGCCAAGGCGCGCCGTGGCGAGGTCATCGAGGCGCCGGTGCGCGAGGTCGAGGTGCATGCCATCACGTTGACCAGCTATGCGTCGCCGCGGTTGCGGTTGCGCGTGACCTGCGGCTCCGGCACCTATATCCGTAGCCTGGCGCGCGACCTTGGCGAGGTGCTGGGCTGTGGCGCGCACATCGCCGCGCTGCGCCGCGTGTGGGTGGAGCCGTTCCGCACGCCAGAGATGATCACCCTGGAAGCGCTCACCGCGCTGGTCGAATCCGGCGCCGATGCGGCGCAATTGCTGCTGCCAGTGGCCGCCGGGCTGAGCGATTTTGCGCAGATCACGCTCGACGCCACCTTGGCGGCGCGCTTTCGCATGGGGCAGCGGTTGCGCGATCCGGCATTCCCGGAAGGGCAGGTTGCGGTGTTCGATGCGGACGGCAGCCCAGCCGGGCTGGGCCTTGTCGACGCGGACGGACGGCTGTCGCCGCAGCGCCTATTCAACGGTCTGAACGCCGCTGCAGCTTGTTAAGGTTTAGTCAACTTGTTCCCGGGGCCGCGCGACGTTACAATTTTGCGGCCCCGATCGGGGCACCCTCAGCGCCAAGCGCGCACATTCCTAGCAAACGGCGAGTCCGACGGTGCGTCATGCACGTTCCTGTCGACCACGCATCTATCGAGAACACATCATGTCCGTCGACACCCAGAAAGTTATTGAAGACAACAAGCGCAGCGCCCAGGACACCGGTTCGCCGGAAGTGCAGGTCGCTCTGCTGACCGCGCGCATCGAGCTGCTGACTGGTCACTTCAAGACCCACAAGAAGGATCACCACAGCCGTCGCGGTCTGCTGCAGATGGTCAACCGTCGCCGCAGCCTGCTCGACTACCTGAAGAAGAAGGACGGCGAGCGCTACAAGTCGCTGATCGAGAAGCTCGGCCTGCGCCGCTAATCGAGTCCTACCGCCGCGGCGCAGCGATGCGCCGCGGTTTCGTTTTGGTCGTTCGCAATTTGTAATCCGTAAAGCGTCACATGCGTCATGGGCCGGAGCCTCCCGGCCGCCCGTTCTCGGCATGGGTCGACGACGGTCCAACGAAGACAGTTACACCTAAGGAAAAAACCTCCGTGGCAAAAATCACCAAAACCTTCCAGTACGGCAAGCACACCGTCACCCTGGAGACGGGCGAAGTCGCTCGCCAGGCGAGCGGTGCCGTCATCGTCAAGATGGACGACACCGTACTGCTGGTCACCGCCGTCGCCGCCAAGACCGCGCGCGAAGGGCAGGACTTCTTCCCCCTGACGGTTGACTATCAGGAGAAGTTCTATGCCGGCGGCCGCATCCCGGGCGGCTTCTTCAAGCGCGAAGGACGTGCGACCGAGAAGGAAACGTTGATCTCGCGCCTGATCGATCGTCCGATCCGTCCGCTGTTCCCGGAGGACTACAAGAACGAAGTGCAGATCATCGCCACGGTGATGTCGATGAACCCGGACATCGACGGCGATATCGCCGCGCTGATCGGTGCGTCGGCTGCGCTGTCGTTGGCCGGTACCCCCTTCAACGGCCCGATCGGCGCCGCCAAGGTGGGCTACAAGAACGGCGAATACATTCTCAACCCGACCATCACCGAGCTGAAGGATTCGCAGCTTGAGCTGGTTGTGGCCGGTACGGCGAACGCCGTGCTGATGGTGGAGTCGGAAGCGGCGCTGCTGTCGGAAGAAGTGATGCTGGGCGCGGTCACCTTTGGTCATCGCGAGATGCAGAAGGTCATCAACATCATCAACGAACTGACCGTCGAAGCCGGCACCAAGCCCAGCACCTGGGTGGCCCCGGCCAAGAACACCGCGCTGATCAGCGCGTTGAAGGAAGCGGTTGGCACCCAGCTGGCGGGTGCCTTCCAGGTGCGCGACAAGCTGCAGCGTCGCGACGCCATTTCGGCGATCAAGAAGGACGTGCTCGAGTCGCTGGCAGGCCGCGTGGCTTCCGAAGGCTGGAGCTCGGCCGAGCTGTCGAAGGAATTCGGCGAGCTGGAATACCACACCATGCGTGACTCGGTGCTGGAGACCAAGGTGCGTATCGACGGCCGTGCACTGGACACCGTGCGCCCGATCTCGGTACAGGCCGGCGTGCTGCCGCGGACCCATGGCTCGGCGCTGTTCACCCGCGGCGAGACGCAGGCGATCGTGGTCACCACGCTGGGCACCGCCCGCGACGGCCAGGTGATCGACGCGGTCGCTGGCGAGTACAAGGAAAACTTCCTGTTCCATTACAACTTCCCTCCGTATTCGGTGGGCGAGTGCGGCCGCTTTGGCGCGCCGAAGCGTCGCGAGATCGGCCACGGCCGTCTGGCCAAGCGCGGCGTGTTGGCCGTGATGCCGAGCCTGGAAGAATTCCCGTACACCATCCGCGTTGTCTCGGAAATCACCGAGTCCAACGGTTCCTCGTCGATGGCTTCGGTGTGCGGCTCCTCGCTCGCACTGATGGACGCCGGCGTGCCGGTCAAGGCACCGGTGGCGGGTATCGCCATGGGCCTGGTGAAGGAAGACGACCGCTTCGTGGTGCTGTCCGACATCCTGGGGGACGAAGATCACCTGGGCGACATGGACTTCAAGGTGGCCGGTACTGCTGAAGGCGTGTCCGCGCTGCAGATGGACATCAAGATCGAAGGCATTACCGAAGAGATCATGAAGCAGGCACTGCAGCAGGCCAAGGCTGGCCGTCTGCACATCCTGGGCGAGATGTCCAAGGCGCTGACCACCCCGCGTCAGGAGCTGAGCGACTACGCGCCGCGCCTGCTGACCATCAAGATCCACCCGGACAAGATCCGCGAAGTGATCGGCAAGGGTGGCTCGACCATCCAGGCGATCACCAAGGAAACCGGGACGCAGATCGATATCCAGGACGACGGCACGATCATCATTGCTTCGGTCAACGCGATTGCCGCGCAAGCTGCGAAGTCGCGCATCGAGCAGATCACCTCGGACGTGGAGCCGGGCCGCATCTACGAAGGCAAGGTCGCCAAGATCATGGACTTCGGTGCGTTCGTGACCATCCTGCCGGGCAAGGATGGCCTGGTACACGTGTCGCAGATTTCCAGCGAGCGCGTGGAGAAGGTCGGCGACAAGTTGAAGGAAGGCGATCTGGTCCGCGTCAAGGTGCTGGAAGTGGACAAGCAGGGCCGCATCCGTCTGTCGATCAAGGCAGTGGAAGAAGGCGAAGGCGTGCCTGCATCGGCTGAGTAATCGCCGCTGCATGTGCGTTAGAAAAAGCGGGCTTCGGCCCGCTTTTTTGTTGGGCGAAGTACGGTGCAGTACAGCGTTTGTTTAGGGTGTTGTTGTGCACGCATAAGGGAGTGCGTACATGTGCGCATGCGGCAAAGCCCAGCGCATATCGCTTTGGTTGGATCTGTTCGAATGGACGGAATCGTTTCTCCGAAACCCGGCTGACCAATGCCGCGGCTTTTCCCGCCGGGAGACGTGCCCAATGGAACGGATTGCGGTACGTGGAAGGCAGCGGGATCGCTGCGCTCATCCCTTTAACCCCAATCACTTTCCGGTGGTAGAGGGGGGGGGCGACTCGCATCGGTTCGATCAGCGAGCGGGCGGTTCTATCCGCGAGAAGCTGCTTCTGGCTCTCGTTGGGAGAACGTGCTCCGCGCGCACATGAGGGCGCAAAGGAATCAAGGGGCAGGGCGCCGCGGCTAAAGAAAGCGACAGCCAGCTGCTGGGAGGTCACCAGCTGGTGGGAGGTCAGTGCAGCACAGCTGACACTCGAAGGGCAGCGCTTCGCGTACGAGGCTTTGCTCGTACCCTCGCGCTTGAGCGAGGGGGGAGAGGCGGCTCAACTTTTTAGTTCGATGCCGAATCGGATCCAGAACCGGATCTGTATCGCTAACGCGACAAGCCAAAGTGCCGCCTGTCTATGTCAGATAGCACGGCACAACGCGGACCCTTCGGCCTTACCTCACTCCGTCTGCGGCTGTGCAGAAGCAGGCTGGCCTTCCGGGCGCGGCGGCACCACGCGCGGGAAGCCTGGCGGCATTGGCTGAGTTGCCGGTGGCGCGGTAGGCGCGGGTAATGGTTCGGTCGGCGGCGGTGCGGTCACTGCTGCGTCTGGGCGCAGCTTCAACAGCGCGGCCCAGTCGCGGCGGTTGAAGTCGCACAACTCCTCGTGTGCCGGTGTGCACTCGCGCGCCGCGCCCAGGCTGTCCTCGTTTTCGCTCTGGCCCTGGCTGGCGTCGGTCTGCGGCGTGGGCAGTACCACGCGGCCGGCGCGATCCAGCGGCATCTTGCGCATCATCACGGTGTTGAAGACGTTGCCGCCGATCAGGTAGAGCGTGCGATCGCCCCCGACATTGGCCGCCACCACCACGTCGCAATGCGACTTCCATGGCATCGGTGCGCTGCCGCCCAGTGCGGCCCGCAGGCCGGCATAGCCGAGCGAGACATCGCGCCCGCGCAACAGGCACAGCATGTCGCCAGGTGCGGGTTTTTCCACGGCCGGGTCGGTGAACTGGTATGGGCCGGTGGCCCCGTCGTGATAGGCGCTGCGGATGTAGTCCAGGTGACGCGCGGAGCGGCGGAAGCCACTGACGCCGGCTTGCGTCATCACCCACGAAATGAAGGCGGCCGACCAAGGGTTGTCGACCAGGAATGCGCGGCAATCACTGGCGGTGTAGCGGCTGCCGTCGAGGGCGGCACAGCTGGACGCGCCCGCGCTGCCCCCCATCGAGGCGAGCGTGCCGCTATCGCGCCAGTAGCCGGCGACACGTTGCCAGGCAATCATGCCGTCGTCGGCGAGCGAGGCGGACTCCGCCTCGGTCACGCCCAGGCTGGCGAGCTTGCCTTTGCTGTCGATAAAAGGGCGCTGCCACAGTCGGTGCTCGTTGCAGGCGCTGCGCACGATGGCGATGGCGGCCGGGCTGGTGCCGAAGCGTGGTGGGATATCGCACACTTCCGCTGCGGCGGCCGTGCCGCCCCAGCCTGCCAGCAGCAGGCAGATCCATGGCCAAGGTTTTGCAGTCATTACCGATTCCGCATAGAACACTGCGCGCAGGCTGACAGAGCTGCCTGCGGACAGGCGTGAAATCAGTAAGGCGCCGGCCCCAGCTTGAGCGACAGATCCACCGCCTGCACATGCTTGGTCAGGCCGCCGATGGAAATGCAATCCACGCCGTCCTGCGCAATGGCGCGAATGCCGGCCAGATCCACACTGCCGGAGACTTCCAGCGGGATGCGTTGCGCTGGCGGCAACGCGGCCACGATCTGCACGGCGGCGCGCCGCATTGCCGGGTCGAAATCATCGATGAGGATGCGTGTGCACCCCACCTGCAGCGCCTCGCGCAGCTGCTCCAGCGTTTCCACCTCCACCACCAGCGGCAACTGTGGTTGCTGCACGCGTGCAGCGTGCACGGCGGCGCTCAGCGAGCCCGCCGCACGGATGTGGTTTTCCTTCAGCATCACGGTGTCGAACAGGCCGATGCGGTGGTTGTCGCCGCCGCCGCAGCGCACCGCGTATTTCTGTGCGGCGCGCAGGCCGGGCAGGGTCTTGCGGGTGTCCAGGATGCGTGCACCGGTGCCGGCCACCGCTGCGACGTAGGCCGCGGTGGTGGTTGCCGTGGCAGAAAGTGTCTGCAGGAAGTTGAGCGAGGTGCGTTCGGCGCTGACCAGGCTGCGGCTGCGACCGTGCAGGGTGGCCAGCACGGTGCCGGCGCCGACGCGGTCGCCTTCCTGGATACGCCATGCGATCTGCACCTGCGGATCCAGCGCGCGGTGCGTGGCGTCGAACCACGGCCGCCCGGCGATCACCGCGTCCTGCTTGCACAGTAGATAGGCCGTGTCCGGCGCGTCGGGCAGCAGTGCGGCGGTGACATCGCCGCTGCCGATGTCTTCGGCCAGTGCGCGCGCCACGTCTGCCTCCACCAGCGCATCGGCTGGCGCGACAGGTGCGGTGGTGGTCATGGCCGAACTCACTTCTCGGGGAAGTCGGCGATCTGGCTGGGGTTGATGGCTTCTTCGGCCAGCAGCACCGGGATGCCATCGTCGACGCGGAAGATCTGTTTGCGGTCGCGGGTGATCAGGGCCTCGCGCAGCGGTTGGTCCTGCACGGCGCCGTCGACGCGTTGCAAGGTGCCGGCGGCGATGGCGCGGTTGAGTGCTTCCAGGCCCTTGCCATCGAGCAGCGAGAGCGGCTGGCGGGTGTCGGGGGAGCACAGCAGGTCGAGCAGTTTGCGATCCATCGAAGTCTTGTCTTGCGTGGAAGATGGCTAGAATACGTCTTTACAGCAGGGCAGGGCCATGACCTCCAACCACTCCGCGCCGCTGGTCGGCATCGTGATGGGTTCCCGTTCGGACTGGGACACCATGCAACACGCAGCTCAGAAGCTCGATGCACTGGGCGTGCCGTACGAGGTCAAGGTGGTCTCGGCCCACCGCACACCGGATGTGTTGTTCACCTACGCCGAACAGGCAGGCGAGCGCGGCCTGCGCGCGATCATCGCCGGCGCTGGCGGTGCCGCGCATCTGCCCGGCATGCTGGCGGCCAAGACCGCAGTGCCCGTGCTGGGCGTGCCGGTGCAGTCCAAGGCGCTCAACGGCATGGATTCGCTGCTGTCGATCGTGCAGATGCCAGCCGGTATTCCGGTGGCCACCTTCGCGATCGGCAATGCGGGCGCTGCCAATGCGGCCCTGTTTGCAGCAGCGATGCTGTCGCCGGAGCAGCCGCAGATCGGTCAGGCATTGGCGCAGTTCCGCGCCAAGCAGACCGACGATGTGATGGCCAGCGACGATCCCCGCCAATGACTACGGTCGGCATCCTGGGCGGCGGCCAATTGGCGCGCATGCTGGTGTTGGCCGGTGCGCCGCTGGGGCTGCGGTTTGCCGTGTTCGATCCGGCAGCCGACGCCTGCGCAGGGCAGGTGGCGCCGTTGCAGGTGGGCGCATTCGACGACGCAGCCGCACTAGCTGGCTTCGCCGCGCAGGTGGACGTGCTCACCTTCGATTTCGAGAACGTACCGGCCGCCAGCGCGCAGCAGTTGGCGACGCAGGTGCCGGTGTTCCCCAACCCTGCCGCACTGGCTATCGCGCAAGACCGGCTCAGCGAAAAAACCTTGTTCCGCGAACTGGGTATCCCGGTGCCCGAATTTGCCGCCATCGATGACCGTGCCGGCCTGGATGCCGCACTGGCGCGCATTGGGGCGCCATGCGTGCTCAAGACGCGACGCTTCGGCTACGACGGCAAGGGGCAGTTCCGGATCAAGACGCTTGCCGACGCCGATGCTGCGTGGGATGCCTTGGGTGCGCAGGCGGCCACGGCTGGCCTGATCGTGGAAGCCTTCGTGCCGTTCGAGCGCGAAGTCAGCGTGGTCGCTGTGCGTGGCCGCGATGGCGGGTTTCGTGCCTGGCCATTGACCGAAAACTGGCATGTGGATGGCGTGCTCTCGGCCAGCCTGGCGCCTGCCAGCGTGGACGCCGGGTTGCAAGAGGCGGCTGAAGCGCATGCGCGTGCGCTTGCCGAACGCCTGGACTATGTCGGCGTGTTTGCATTGGAGCTGTTCGTGCGCGAAGGCACCCTGCTGGCCAACGAAATGGCCCCGCGCGTGCACAATTCCGGGCACTGGACGATCGAAGGCGCAGAAACTTCGCAGTTCGAAAACCACGTGCGGGCCGTGCTGGGCTTGCCGCTCGGCAGCACTGCCATGCGTGGCCATGCCTGCATGCTGAACTGGCTGGGCGCCATGCCCGATGCAGCGGCCTTCCTGGCAGTGCCTGGTGGGCATTGGCACGATTACGGCAAGCAGGCGCGTGATGGGCGCAAGGTGGGGCATTCGACGGTGCGCGCGGATACGCCGGCGCTATTGGCGCAACTGCTTGGCGACGTTGGTCAGGCCTTGCAGCGCGATGCGCAGACGGCGCCGGTTGTGGCGCGGTTGGCGCCTTAGCGTGCGCGTGGCGCTGCAAGCGGGGCAGTGCCGCTAAGTGCTGAGTGAGTGTTTTAACTGCGTGCTGCGTCCTTGAAGCGTGAATGCAAATTCAAGGGCGCGCTGTGCATCACACCAGAGCTAACGCGGTGGCATCGCCTGGCGCGTTGGTGCCCCAGGCTGGTTGAGCGAGCAGCACCCAACGTAAGTGATGCCACTTCGACGCTGCATTTCTCAGCATGCGCCATCGCGCATCAGCGCAGACGGCTGGCCACAAAGTCCCAATTGATCAGTTTCCAGAACGCATCCAGGTACTGCGCGCGGTCCTGCTGATGATCCAGGTAGTAGGCGTGTTCCCACAGATCGCAGGCGAGCAGCGCGGTGTCCGGGCCGGTCAGCGGCGTGGAGGCATTCGGAGTAGCCACCACGGCCAATCTGCCATCCGGGCGCTGCACCAGCCACACCCAACCCGAACCCACCGTGCCGAACGCGATGCGGTTGAATTCCTGCTTGAAGTGCACGAAGTCGCCGAACGATGCCGCGATGCTGTCGGCCAGCCGGCCCAGGGGTTCGCCGCCGCCGCGCGGGCGCAGGCACTGCCAATAGAAATTATGGTTCCACACTTGCGCGGCAAGCTGGAACAACGTGCCCTGCGCCTGCGCGATGATCTCTTCCAGCATCAGCTCGGCAAACTCGCTGCCTTCGATGCGCGCATTGAGCCGTTCGACCTCGCTGCGATGGCACACGCCATGGTGGGCGTCCACTGTCGCAGCCGACAGATGTGGCTCCAGGGCGGCGCGGGAGTAGGGCAGAGCAAGGTGTTCGATCGGCATGGTGTTCGGGGCAGCGAAGGGAGTCCGGCGAGAGGGCGCGTTGAAGGCTTACAATGCGCGCCTTTGCGGAAGTCTATCCGACCCGGCGGTCGGGCCTGCCGCTCCCAGTCAGGAGAGTTCAATGCCGGTGATGGAACGGATCCAGGCCGAAGTCGAGCAGCACCCGATCGTGCTGTTCATGAAAGGCACCCCGCAATTCCCGATGTGCGGTTTTTCCAGCCGCGCCGTGCAGGCTCTGGTGGCCGCAGGCGCCGACCAGCTGCGCACCGTCAACGTGCTCGAAGAACCTGAAATCCGCGCCAATCTGCCGCGGTATTCGAACTGGCCGACCTTCCCGCAGCTCTTCATCCACGGTGAGCTGATCGGTGGCTGCGACATCACCATGGAGCTGTTCGAAGCAGGCGAGCTCAAGCGCATCGTCAGTGAGGCCTACCAGCCGTGAGCAGCACGCAGGCAGCCGCTGCAGCGGCGCTGGCCGGGCGGGTCGTGCTGGTCACCGGCGCCGCCGGCGGGTTGGGCGCTGCGGCCGCGCAGGCCTGCGCACAGGCAGGTGCCACCGTGGTGTTGCTGGGCCGCAAGCTGCGCCCGCTCGAGCGTGTCTATGACGCGCTGGCCGGGCAGGGCGCAGCACCATTGCTGTACCCGCTGGATCTGGCCGGCGCGACGCCGGACGACTATGCCGCGCTCGCACAGCGTCTGCAGTCCGAGTTGGGTGGACTCAGCGGCGTGCTGCATTGCGCCGCCGAGTTCGCCGGGCTCACGCCGGCTGAACTGGCCGCGCCTGCGGAGTTCGCACGCAGCATCCACGTCAACCTGACCGCACGCGCCTGGCTCACTCAGGCCTGTCTGCCGCTGCTGCGCCAGCAACAGGATGCGGCGCTGGTGTTCGTCGTGGATGATCCCGCGCGCGTCGGCCAGGCCTACTGGGGCGCGTACGGCGCTGCCCAGCATGCGCAACGTGGTCTGATTGCCAGCCTGCATCATGAAACGGCCGCCGGCTCGGTCCGCGTCAGCGGGCTGCAGCCAGGGCCGATGCGCACCGCCTTGCGCGCACGTGCATTTACGCATCAGGAAGACAGCGACGCGCTGGATCCCGCGCGCTACGCCGCTGCCTGCGTTACCTTGTTGTGCATGGCGGGCGCCTCGCACCGCGGTGCGATCTGGAGCCCCCCCGCATGACCATCCTATCGGCAGCGCTGCTGCTGTTCCTGATCCTCGACCCGCTCGGCAACATCCCGGTGTTTCTCAGCGTGCTCAAGCCGCTGCCGCCGAAGCGCCAGCGCTTCGTGCTCGCGCGCGAGTTGCTGATCGCCCTGTTCGTCCTGATGGCGTTTCTATGGGGCGGCAAGTACGCACTGGAGTTGATGCATCTGCGGCAGGAATCGGTGGCGATCGCCGGCGGCATCGTGCTGTTCCTGATCGGCATTCGCATGATCTTCCCGCGCCCCGAAGGCCTGATGGGCGAGATTCCCGACGGCGAGCCCTTCATCGTGCCGCTCGCAATCCCGCTGGTGGCCGGCCCGTCCGGCATGGCCGCAGTGATGCTGATGGGCAGCAACGAACCCACCCGGTTATGGGATTGGAGCCTGGCGCTGATGATTGCCTGGATCGGTGCATCCACGATCCTGGCCTCGGCCCCGCTGTTGTACAAACTGCTCGGTCATCGCGCGTTGACCGCAATCGAGCGCCTGATGGGCATGTTGCTGGTGGCCATTTCGGTGCAGATGTTCCTGGATGGCCTGGGCACGTATTTCAAGCTTCCGGTGTCGATCTGATGTTTCGCCGCCGGCTGCTGGTGTTGATCTGGCTTTCGGTGGCCTAGCTGGCTTGACCCTGGCGTAGCTGCGGCCGGGGAGGGGCGGCCCCACGCAATGGCTTGTTGGCATGGCGTTCGATCCCATTGCCAAGTTGGAGACGCCAATCCCACATACCGTGGGACTTTGCGCACCTTGGCGTTTCCGCCTTCACATGCGAAGTTCATGTTGCAGTGCGCGAAGTTTGTCACGCCGCCGTCACAATCAGGCCTTAGCGTGTTAATCTGTTGTTAACCGTTGCGGCAGCAACCAGCCGCGCGGCAAGGGACCCCAGATCATCGGCAGCCCACCCCCGGGAACGGTTGGGCTGACTGCGCCTTTTTGTCACTGCCCAACCTGTATCGAGGCTACCGAAATGACCCACCCCCGTTGTCTCCGCATGTCCAAGCTCACGCTTGGTCTCGTTGCTGCACTCGCCGCCGCCCCCGTGTTCGCACAGAGCACCTCCGCCGGCGTCGCTGGCCTGGTCACCAGCAGCGGCGGTCAGCCGGTGCCGAATGCCGAAGTCACGATCACCCACGTCGAATCGGGCACCGTCAGCCGCGCCACCACCGATGCCAGCGGACGCTACAACGCGCGCGGCCTGCGTGTGGGCGGCCCGTACACCATCACCATCACCAAGTCGGGTGAGGGCACCAAGACCGAAGAAGGCGTTTTCCTGAACTTGAATCAGGTCAACAGCGTGGATGCGGCTCTGGGTGGCGACGTGACCACGCTCGGCGCGGTGCAGGCCATTGGTGGCGATTACGGCTCCGCGCTGTTCAGTGCCAATAAGATGGGTACCGGCACCAACGTGACCCGCGAGCAGATCGAATCGCTGCCGTCGATTAACCGCAACTTGCAGGACTACGTGCGCCTGGATCCCCGCGTGGCGCAGACCGACAAGGCGCGTAACGAAATCTCGGTGGGCGGCCAGAACCCACGCTTCAACCTGATCCGCGTTGATGGCATCAGCACCAACGATGCGTTCGGCCTAGAGTCCAATGGTTTGCCGACACCACGTCAGCCGTTCTCGATGGACGTCATCGACGAAATTTCGGTCGATGTCGCCAACTACGATGTGACCATTACCGGCGCAACCGGTGGTGTGATCAATGCGGTCACCAAGTCCGGTACCAATGAATTTCACGGTTCGGTATACGGCACCTATCGCGAGAACGATTGGTCGGGCAAGAACCAGAATGATATCCGCCCGCAGCTGTTCGATGACGAGACCACCTATGGTTTGACCCTTGGTGGCCCGATCATTAAGGACAAGCTGTTCTTCTTCGCCAACTACGAAAAGTACAAGGGCAAGGGCGTGTTTACCGGAGCCTCTGGCTACGGTCCGATCGGCTCGGGTGAGAGCAATATCGTTGGAATCACCCAGGCGCAAGTTGATCAAGTCATCGACATTTCGCGCAACGTTTATGGTTTCGATCCGGGAACGCTCACACTGCCTGCGCTGGACTCCGATTCCGAGGAGAAGGGCTTCAAGCTTGACTGGAACATCTCTGACAAGCATCGCGCTTCGTTCCGCTACGGTGAGAGCGAGCAGAGCACCGCCAACCTAAACGGTTTTGGTAATCAGGCGCTATCACTGAATTCTTTCCATTACGTCCGCGATTTCAGCCTCAAGACCTATACAGCCCAGTTGTTCAGTGATTGGACCGATACCTTCTCGACTGAAGCCAAGGTGTCGTACCGCGATTACTCGGCGGTGCGTACAGCTGCTTCGCAACTGCCGGCGATTGGTGTGCGTTTTGGCAATAACACCGTGAATCTTGGTACCGAACAGAGCACTCAGGCGAACGAGTTGCGGACGGAAACCTGGAACGCTTTCTTCGCGGGTACATTGTTCCTTGACGATCACACCGTCAAGTTTGGTTTCGACTACGAAGACAACGACATCTTCAATCTGTTCGGTCAGCGCGTATTCGGTTCGTATACGTTTGATTCGGTCGCCGATTATGCTGCAAACCGTGCATCGAATTACCGCTACTCACGCTCCAATAGCGGCAATATCGATGATATCGCTGCGCAGTGGGGGATGCGTAACGTCGGCGTATTCATTCAGGATACCTGGGCTGTCAGCAATAATCTCACGCTGACTTTTGGTCTTCGTTACGATGAGCCAATGGTCAAGCAGAGTCCGGCTTTTAACGCCGCTGCATCCGCTGCCTTTGGCCGCCGGAACGATCAAACCATCGACGGCAACGGGCTGTTTGAACCCCGGTTCGGCTTCAACTATACCTTTGATAGTGACCGCCCAACACAGCTGCGCGGCGGTGTAGGCCTATTTCAGGGGGCAGCAGCGACGGTGTGGCTGTCGAATCCATACTCTAATACGGGGCTGGCGTTTACCGATTTCAACTTCCCTAGCCAAGCTGCTGTTAGCTCGGGTGGCATTCTCTTCAATCCTGATGTCAACGCTCAACCCACCGGAAATGGATCGGTTGGCGGTTCGACGCAATCGGTTGATTTTGTGGACAGCAAACTGGGGCAGCCTTCGATCTGGAAGGCCAATCTGGCGTTCGATACCGAATTGCCTTGGTATGGCATTGTTGCGTCGGCCGAAGCTGTGGTCACCAAGGTCAATGAGGCGATTTACTATCAGCAGTTGAATCTTGGCGGCGTCACGCGCGCCGGACAGGATGGCCGCGATTTGTTCTGGAACGCTGCGGGACTGGATAGCCGGTGTTGGAATGCTGCGGGAACCAATGTTAACGGCCGAGCTGCTCCAGATGCTTGCGTCCGAACGTCAGTTGCTACGCGTCCATCCTTGGTGGATGCACGGTCGGGTCGTAATGCTGGGTACAACGACGCCTTCATTGCGCGCTCCACCGATAAGGGCGGTAGTGAAAGTTTCACCGTAGGCTTGAACAAGCCGTTCAATGGCGGAGATTGGTCGTGGGGGCTGTGGTATACCTACACCGATGCGGATGAGGTCAGTGGCCTGACGAGCTCTGTTTCAGGCTCGAACTATGCTAATAACGCCGTGTTCCAGGCCAACGAAAACGTTGCTTCGACCGCAGCGTATGAAATCAAGAACAGCATCCTGGGTACCTTGAACTGGAAGCATGCGTTCTTCGGCGACTACGAGACCAAGCTTGGCTTGATTTACCAGGGCCGCAATGGTCGTCCGTACAGCTATGCCTTCGACAACGATGCCAATGGCGATGGTCGCCTGAACGACTTGCTGTACATCCCGGCAGGTCGCGGCGATGTGTTATTCGGTTCTGCTGGAGAAGAGCAGGCATTCTGGAACTACATTGAAGGCAATGAGTATCTGGCTGCCCGTCGTGGCCAGGTTGCCGAACGTAATGGCGCACGTAATTCCTGGATCAACCAGTTCGATCTGCATATCGAGCAGGAGATTCCCGGCTTCTTCAAGGGCAACAAGGCTTCTGTGTGGCTCGACGTCATGAATGTCGGCAACCTGCTCAACAAGAAATGGGGCCAGGTCGAGGAGTATGGCTTCCCGGGTATGCGTGGTGTCGTGGAATACGGCGGCATTGATGCAGCCAGTGGCAAGTACGTGTATCGATTCAACACGCCGGATCAGGCCACGGTGTATGACGATCGCGGCATCTCCCGCTGGGCCCTGCAGCTGGGCTTCCGCTACCAGTTCTAATCTGGCCAGCGCGTTGCATGTTGCAAAAACGGCCGGGTTCTCCCGGCCGTTTTCTTTTGGGCGGGTGAGTACGCTAAAGTCCTGCGCAGACGACAGGAGCAAGCTATGGAACTCAGCAGTACGGCAGCACGGGCGCTGCCGGTGGTGGATGCGCGGATCTATCCGCGTGGTGGCCTGGACGTGCTGTCCAAGGCAGAAGTGGCACGGTTGCGTGATGCATCCAGTGGCGGCATGCATGAGCTGTTGCGCCGGTGTGCGCTGGCGGTGCTGACCAGTGGTAGTGCATCCGACGACCCGCGTGCCGCGCGTGACCTGTACCCGGATTTCGACATCCAGGTGAATCAGCAGGATCGCGGCATCCGTATCGATCTGATCAACGCGCCGGCCATGGCCTTTGTGGATGGCGAGATCATCCGCGGCGTGGCCGAGCTGTTGTTCGCCGTGGTGCGCGACCTGGCCTACATGGCCATCGAGCTCGAAGCGCAACGTGCGGACCTGGACACCAGCGAAGGCATCACCAATGCCGTGTTCGGCCAGCTGCGCAACGCGCGCATCCTGCAGCCGTCCGACCCGAATCTGGTCGTGTGCTGGGGTGGTCACTCCATCTCGCGCGACGAATACCTCTACACCAAACAGGTGGGCTACGAGCTCGGCCTGCGCGGTCTTGACATCTGCACCGGCTGCGGCCCAGGAGCAATGAAGGGCCCGATGAAGGGCGCCACCATTGCGCACGCCAAACAGCGCAAGCACCACACGCGCTATATCGGCGTCACCGAGCCGGGCATCATCGCCGCCGAATCACCGAATCCGATCGTGAATCACCTGGTGATCATGCCGGACATCGAAAAGCGCCTGGAGGCGTTTGTTCGCATTGGTCACGGCATCCTCGTCTTCCCGGGTGGCGTCGGTACCGCCGAGGAAATCCTGTACCTGCTCGGCATCCTGCTGCGCGAGGAGAACGCCGGCCTGCCGTTCCCGCTGATCCTGACCGGGCCGACCATCGCCGCGCCGTACTTCGCCCAGATCGACCGGTTTATCCGCCTGAGCCTTGGTGAGTCGGTCGCATCACGCTACGAGATCATCGTCGGTGACCCCGTCGCGGTGGCGCGCCGCATGGCCGAAGGCATTCACGAAGTGCGCGCGCACCGCAAGGACCAGAAAGACTCGTACTACTTCAACTGGTCGGTGCACATCCCGCTTGAGTACCAGCAGCCGTTCGTGCCCAGCCACGAAGCCATGGCTGCGTTGGACCTGCACCACGGCCGCCCGGCGCCAGAACTTGCGGCCGACCTGCGCCGCGCCTTCTCCGGCATCGTCGCCGGCAACGTCAAGGAAGACGGCATGCGCCGCATCGAGGAGTTCGGCCCGTTCGAGATCCACGGCGACCCCGACATCATGCAGGCCCTGGACGAGCTGCTACGTGGCTTCGTCGAACAGCGCCGGATGAAGATCTCGGGGGATTACCGGCCTTGTTATCGGGTGGTGACCTGATTTTCTAGCTGACGGGACTAACGTTCGTCGGTCAAGAGAGCCGCTTGTCGGTCGGGCGCTTGTCTTTACCGCTCTGGCCACTCATGCTCCTCAGTATTGACGCTGGGGAGCGTATTGATGTTTTTCTGCCGTGCTCGCGGGTTCACGCTGGTTGAGTTGATGACCACGGTTGCGGTCGTTGCGATCGTGGCCGCTATCGGATACCCGAGTTTTCAAGGCGTCATTCGGTCGAATCGCGCTGTTACTGCAAATAATGAAGTGGTCGGGTTGCTTAACCTCGCCAGGAGCGAAGCACTGCGTTCTGGCCAAAGTGGGGCGATCTGTGGAAGCAGTAACGGCACTGCCTGTGATGGGAGCTGGGGCGGAGGGATCCTTGCATGGAGCGATGTCAATACAAATGGTGCATTGGATGGCGGAGAACCGGTCCTGCGCTACTGGCTTGGCAATCCAAAGCTCGTTGTTCAAGGCCCGAGTAGCGGTCTAGTGGCCTTTGACGGCCGGGGACGCCGAATTTCTGCTGCCGACCAGCAAATCACTGTGCGCCCGGATCAATGTGGCGGCCAGCAATTGATGCGAACGCTGCTCATCAATGCAGCTGGGCAAGTCAGAAGTAGAAAGGATAACTGTCAATGAGACAGCACGGCATTAGGCGGGAAGCATCTGGGTTTACATTGATTGAAGTATTGATAGCGATCATTGTTCTCGCGTTCGGGCTGCTTGGCTTTGCACTGCTACAAACGATGAGCGTGCGCTTCGTGCAAAGCGCCAACTATCGAACACAGGCGACCAATCTCGCCTATGACCTTATCGATCAAATGCGCTCAAATCGGTACCAGGCTAGCCAGTACACCGCGGCCAGCTTCGCCGCGGGTTCGGTGACCGCAAGAGGAGCCTGTAGTCGGCCGACCGGCGAGACGGTGTCCATCACCCAACATGTCACTCGCTGGAAATGTCAGGTTGCCAAGGCATTGGGAGAATCTTCATCGGCAAATGTTGTGGTCGCCAATGGACAGGTCACTGTGTCCATCTCTTGGGGTGATCAGAAGTGGGACGCAACTGATCCGGATACATCGACGACATTCGCATTGCAGACAGAGATCTGAATCATGACCGCACGTACCAGGGCGGCGGGTTTGTCGCTTATTGAAATGATGATTGCGCTGGTCATTGGCCTTGTGCTGCTGCTTGGGGTGATCCAGGTATTTTCCGCGTCGAGGACAGCATTTCAGCTGTCTGAAGGAGCGTCCAGAGCCCAAGAAAATGCTCGGTTTGCCCTGGATTTCCTGGCGCGTGATATCCGTATGGCGGGTCATTTCGGTTGCGTCAACGACCAGGCGCATTTTGTGAAAGGCCAGGGGGATCCCCGCGTCAACTTGTCTACGACAACCGGAAGTGGCAGCCCACTGGATTTTTCTGTATCGATTCAAGGGTATGAAGCTACAGGTACATCGCCAGGAGCGCAGCTGCGGCTCGGCGGAACGTTGTCCCCCGCCGCCGGTGTGCCTTCGCAGATTCAAGGGCTCAATCCTGCTCCGTTGCCAGGCAGCGATATTCTTGTACTACGTTTTCTTTCCCCTGAAGGTGTGCCAGTTACTGGGCTGGTACGTACAGGCAGCAACTCCATTGCCAGCTTTGATGCAGGGCGATTGTCACGTTTAACCAGCGGAGGCGTTGGAACCCCCACCTTATTCGGCATCGCCGACTGCTCGCATGCAGACGTGTTTACCGGGACATCTGCTGCGAGTTCTGTAACGACGAGCGTAGATCTGTCGCGCTATACCGCACAGCCGACGGGGCAAACAATGCTCTATCGTGCTGAATCACTGGTGTACTACGTCGGCACCGGAGCCTCCGGTGAGCCTGCACTGCGTCGAGCACGCGCGGCAAGCGATGGCACGTACGCTCAGAACGAGGAGCTCGTCGAGGGAATTGAAAGTCTGCAGTTGCTATATGGCCTGGATTCCACAGCCATTATCTCAAGTGCCACTCCGCCAGTGGGAAATATAACGTCTCAATTGACAGCATCAGCGGTGGGAGCCAGTGCAGATGCGGCCGGCGCCAACCAGTGGCGACGGGTTGGGGCGGTCCAGGTAGGAATTCTGGCACGCAGTCCCAATACGGCGAACGCAGTTGCCACGGCTAATGACGATCCCGTGGGTGTACTGGGAGTCAGCATGCAGCCGCCATCTGCACCTGACGGCCGCTACCGAGCCAGTTATGAACTATCCATCGCACTTCGCAATCGCTTGTTTGGCAACTAATCATGAATCCTCAGCGCACACTCGTGAATAAAGTATCTTTGTCCTCGCGTAGTCGGCAGAGGGGCGCTGTTCTGTATGTCGCCCTGATCATGTTGATTCTGCTTGCGTTGTTAGGTATTTCTGCAATGCAGGTGGCAGGGATGCAGGAAAAGATGGCATCCAACTACCGTGCCGTTAACCGTGCTTTCCAGCAAGCGGAGGGTGTCGTACGTAACGGCGAGGCGTCAGTTGAGGCGATTTCCAACCGCACCGCGCTACCAACTGGCAGTACGGTGACCTCTGCCAGCATAAAACGCGGATGCGATGATGGTTTTGACCCGGTGCTGTGGGCCCGCGAGCAGACCTCGATCGAGGCCACAAATGTACGTCAGATAGACCAGTGTATCGAGGGCGAGGCGAGCATTGGGATGGGGCCGCCGATGGATTCTGCGTCGCCGATCTTTCAAATCACAGGCGTTTCCGTGGACGATGAGACAAACGCCTCGTCGAGGTCCGCCATTGATACCGTCTTCAAGCTTTAAAGGCCTACAGTCATGCCATCGCGCAAAGTAAAGCTTATTGCTGCCTCCACTATGGTCAGCCTGCTTGGGCTGGGCTTGGTCTATATGCTGGTTGCTGCGCAAGGCCAGGGAATCCTGGCGCAGGAGCCGCTTAATAACCAGTTGTCTATCCCGCCAGCATTCATTATGGCGGTAGACGACTCTGGTTCTATGACCTTTCAAACGCAGTTTCCCGGAGCTGACGGACAAGGGTGCTGGAGCACTGCCCGAGAAAGCTTTTTTTCGTCGGCTGGAGCCCTTAATACTAGCGGTCTTTGCGGTTACAATCATGTGATGGTTGGTCCTAGAATCGATACTAGTCGGCTTGGCGTGCCACCTATTGATCTCTATGGATTTGCAAGGTCGGCTGCCTACAACCCGACTTACTACAATCCTCGTGTAGTATATGATCCATGGATTAAGGAAGACGGGAAGGAGTCCTGGGGGGATGCAAGCACGACTGCTACACCAATCGACCCTCGACCAACATATACCGCAACTGTAAATCTTACGCAAAATTTGATTTGGGGCGATCGTTCCGATTCGTCTAGAATGCAAAATGGGATGGTGATTCCAGTGGGCACCCGCTATAGGGTCTATAGCGGAAATAATTTGGGCGGAACTCAAACCGCGAATGGATCTGAATGGACTGCTGGTCCAGCAGATGTGCTGATTTCTACAGTTCGCTCGGTATTTTTCACTCCCTACACGTCTAATAATGATCCGTTTCCGGTTCTTCCGGGCTCGGTCAACGCATACAACAGTGTGGACACTCCTCGAATCAGAGTAGCTAATGCTTGCGGGCAAGGTTGCGATTTGTGGAAGTACACAATTAATGCAAGCTCCACTGACGCCTTGCGGAATTTTGCTAATTGGTTCTCTTTTTATGGGAATCGTAATAAAGCAATCGTCGCGGGTCTGACGCGCTCTTTGGTCAATGTGAGGCAGGATCTGCGCGTTGGCTATTTTCGTATCAATCAGCACGCTAGCTTCGATTCAGTAAGCGATGCGTTACCAATGCGGACCATGGGTAACGATACTCAAAGAAAGGCTCTTTATGCTGAGATGATTGCGCTTACGGCTAGTGGGGGTACGCCTAACCGTGAGGCCGTGAATGCTGCAGGGATACAGTTTCAGAGAACCGATACTGGATCTCCCATTCAATTCGCGTGTCAAAAAAATGCGGTAATGCTTTTTACTGATGGTTACAATAATAACCCTGGCGGTTCTGCAGGTGCAACCAATGCGCAAGGTGACGGCGGAATGGGCCCCCCTTTTAGCGATACCTATGACAATACGATGGGGGATATTGCAGCTAAGTATTATAACGATGTTGCTGGGAGATCTCCGCTGCGACCGGATTTGCCTGCGGGTTTAGTTCCCGTGCCGAGTGCCTGTGCTGCGGCACCCAGTGTGCGACTCGACTGCCAAAAAAATCTCCACATCAATTTTTATGGAGTTACGCTTGGCGCACGTGGAAACCTCTTTAATCCGGACATAGTGCAGGACGCGTACACGGATGCTGCCATTTATCGGAACTGGCCTGCACGGTCAGATAACGATCCTGCGACTGTTGACGATATTTGGCATGCTGCTATTAATACCCGTGGGGATTACATTAATGCTAGAACGCCAGCGGACGTCACCGCTGCGATCGATCGCGTCATTACATCTGTGACGGCGGGAGAGTCGCCATCTGGTACCGCTGCGCAGACTGGGGCGCGAATCGGGAACGGATCATTTGCTGTGGCGCCAGCCTATCAAATCGGGACAGATGGCACGGACTGGTACAGTCGTCTAATCGGGAGTCGCGTCTCACTTGATCCGCAATCCCGGCTACCCATAACGACACCAGTATGGGAGGCCAGCGCCCGTCTTGCCGCAATGACCCCGGCATCTCGGAATATTATTGTGAACGAGGCAGGGGTTGCTGCCGCGTTCAATGACACAAGTATTTCGTTGGCTGACTTGTGTTCAAAGCCGGCCGGGCTTTATCCTTCAATGTCGAAGTGTTCTGAGGCCGGTCTAACCTCCATCGGTGCGACTGCGCGGACGGCTATCGCTTATTTGAGAGGAGATCCTGCTAATGAGTCGCCCCTGAAAAACCCCCAATCACCCAACGCCCGCAAGGCCTTGATGTCTGCAGTGGCGTGCCAGAACTACCAGTTTTCGCTACGCTGAAGGCTGGTTTCTGGCAATTTCCACTCATGCATACACGCCGTCCTGCTGCCGAGCACATGCCTGCCGAGGAGTTGTTTCGTTCGCGCCTGGAGAACCAGATCGATCTGCGGCATCCGCTGGCGCAGCTGAGCCAACGGATGCCGTGGACGGCGTTGGAGCAAGCACTTTCATCGCGCTTGCCGGCCACCCAGGCTGGTGGCGGTCGGCCGGCATTGCCGGTGCGGCTGATCGCCGGTTTGCTCTACCTCAAACACGCCTACGACCTGTCCGATGAGGCGGTGTGCGAGCGTTGGCTGGAAAATCCGTATTGGCAGTTTTTCACTGGCGAGGTCGTGTTCCAGACGCGCTTGCCGTGCGATGCCAGCTCGCTGACGCGCTGGCGTCAGCGGCTTGACGAAGCGGGGATGGAAGAGTTGCTGGCACACACCATCAACGCTGCACATGCCATGCAGGCGGTGGACGCACGCGAGTTGTCGCGGGTGATCGTGGACACCACGGTGCAGGAAAAGGCGATTGCCTATCCGACCGATAGTCGGTTGCTGGAGGTGGCACGCAAGAAACTGGTGCTGCTGGCCAAGCGTTACGGCATCGGGTTGCGGCAGAGCTACGCACGGCAAGGTCCGGCCCTGAGCCGCAAGGCGGGCCGCTATGCGCATGCACGCCAGTTCAAGCGCATGCAGCGCGTGCTGCGACGTCAACGCACGGTCTTGGGGCGGGTGTTGCGCGATATCGCGCGCAAGCTGGACCAGGTGGAACCCGGCGTGCGCGAGCGCATCGCGGTCTGGCTGGAACGTGCGCAACGGCTGTACACGCAGCGTCCGAAGGACAAACAAAAACTGTACGCATTGCATGCCCCGGAAGTGGAATGCATCGGTAAGGGCAAGGCGCGTCAAGCGTACGAATTCGGCGTCAAGGTCGGCATTGCGGTCACCGCCTGCAAGGGATTGGTCGTGGGTGCGCGTAGCTTCCCGGGCAACCCGTACGACGGCGACACCTTGGCCGAGCAGCTGGAGCAGACACGCGGGTTGCTGCAGGATCTGAGCGTAGAACCGACGGTGGCGATCGTGGACCTGGGCTATCGCGGGCGCGAGGTCGATGGCGTGCAGGTGCTCCATCGTGGCAAGGCCAAGACGCTGACGCGACGGCAATGGCGCTGGATCAAACGACGGCAGGCGGTGGAACCGGTGATCGGACATCTGAAAGACGACTGCAGGTTGCGTCGCTGCAGGCTGAAAGGTGCACAAGGCGATGCGCTGCACGTACTCGGCTGCGCCGCCGGCTACAACCTGCGCTGGCTGCTGCGCTGGATCGCGTTTTTGCGTGCCTGGATGCGGGCGATGGGATGGCCATCCTTTAGCGCCGTGCCGCTGTCGCCGATGACACTTGGTGCTTGAAGGGGGTTTTTCAGGGGCGACTAATGAGGTCAGAAATAGTGGTGGTTTCCGTGATCGCACTTCTCGCTTGGGTGATATAATTAATTCAGCTCCGGTTATCAGTGCGCCCATGGATGATTATGGCTATCGGGCTTTGCCAGATGCGTTGGGAACGACCTATGGCTCTTATCTTAGCGCAAAGTCTGCGTCGGGACGATATACAGTTTATGTCGGTGCGAATGACGGCATGCTTCATGCTTTTGATGCGGGTATGACGGCAGATGGCTCGATGGATGCAAGCGGAGGGCTTGAACGTTTTGCTTATATTCCTGCGACTGCTTTAGGGCATATGGGTAATCTCCTTTTGCCCTCGGACCCCACCAACAGAACCACTGAGTACGAGCACCGTTATTACGTGGATGGTCCCGTCGTCGTGGGTGACGCTAATTATGCTGGCAGTTGGAAGACGGTTGTGGTCGGTGCCGCGGGGGCAGGTGGGCGTAGTATATTCGCATTGGATGTGACCAATCCTTCGAATTTCTCAACTTCCAGTAAGCTGTGGGAAATAAGTGATCTTGACTCCAGTCTTTCGACTGCCATCAGGAACAATATCGGTCATGTGCTCGGAAAGCCGGTCATCGTCCCGGTCAAGAATGCTGCAGGAGCTGTTACGTGGAAAGCGATTTTCGGTAATGGCTACAATAGCCGAAATGGTAAGGCAGTCTTGTTTGTTGTGGATATTAAGACAGGTGCGCCTGCCGTTACGATGATCGAAGCGACAGAGACCGGTAGTACGATTGCTGGTAGCAACGGGCTAGGGAATATAGTTGTTGTGGATCGGTGGGGTGGGGCATCGCAGACTGACGGGGTGCGGGATGGCTATGCGGACACAGTTTATGGCGCCGACCAGAAGGGTGCTATCTGGAAATTCGATCTCCGCAGTTCGGCAGCATCAGTCACCGTGCCATTTTTTACCACCAGAACATCCGTTGAGAGCGGACAGACCTATCGGCAACCTATTACAGGAGGGCTTGTGGCTACTGCCGGAGACGCAGGCGGTGTGATGCTTTTCTTTGGTACCGGAAGTTTTTCTTTTGAAAGTGACCCAAAGGACGAAGCAATTCAATCGCTTTACGGTGTAAATGACACCGTCAGAGGTGCGCCGCTGACCACGGCAACGCGGGCGAATTTGCGAGGAAGTACGGTTGTTCAGGATGGTGATCGGACATTGAGCCGGGCCGCAGCTCCGGCTAACTCACAAGGCTGGTATGTGGATTTGCCAGCGAAGGAGCGGATGGTTGGTAGCCCCTCGATTGCGTCCGGAATTGTGTTTATTCCAACCTATACGCCTGCGGTGGTGAGTTCAGGTTGCAAACCAGATGGTGCAAACTGGTTGTTCGGCTTGGATACGCGGACTGGGGATGGTGCTTTGATGGACGCACGTAAAGGATCTCCTACAGGCGCCAGCTTTGCCTCGAGAACTGCTGCGACGCCGCTGACCACGAGCGGTAATGCGCCAGTCAAGGATGTTGGAGTCTCCGCGATTCCTCGGTTGTCTCCGGCTGAGAGTGGTAGTGCGCCTGGCGGGCAGGCTTGCTGGATGGTCGTCACTGCCGCCGGGTCTGGCCCGCTCTATATCCCTTACCCATGCGGCAGGCAGTCCTGGAGGCAGGTCCAATGACAACGTTCTTGCAAGCAGTTAGGGGGCGTGTGGCGCCAGTGCGGAAATCGGGACGAGCCGTTTCCGGGTTCACATTGATTGAGTTGATGATCGTCGTAGCGGTAATAGCGATCTTGTCTGCCATTGCGTATCCGAGCTACGCCGAGTATGTCCGTAAGTCCCGGCGGGCGCAGGCTAAGGCCGATCTCGTCGAGTATGCGCAGTTAGCGGTAAGGTTCTACACCGTACGAAATACCTACGTTAATTTTTCGCTGCCAACGCAAGTTTCGCCTCGGGAGGAAGGAACAGCCGCGTATCGGCTCGCTCTTCAAACCACCCAGTCGACCTTCTCGATCTCTGCGACCGCACAGGGCAACCAAGTGCAAGACAAGTGCGGCGACCTTGGCATTGATCAAGCCTCAAGGAAGTCCAATTCCAAGGGCACCAAGTCCGACTGTTGGTGATGTAAAGACTGGCGGATTAGGGGTTGCATCTTCAGGGTAGCCTGTCTAGAATACGCCTCCCCGCCCGAATAGCTCAGCCGGTTAGAGCACTTGACTGTTAATCAGGGGGTCGTTGGTTCGAGTCCAACTTCGGGCGCCAAGATGTTCAAGAAGGCCGCGACTAGTCGCGGCCTTCTTGTTTTATGTCTGCGCAGGTGCCGGACAGCTCTGCATCACTGGGTAGCGAACGGATCGTGCTCTGCCAGAGTTGTTGATCACGATGTCGGCCACTCGCTCTGACTGGATGCAGAGGCTGATCGTGGCGTTGCTGCCGCCGCTGCGACCATCAGGCATGAAGCGGATCAGCGGCCTTCCTGCTGTGCTCGTGACACTCAAGCTCTGCGTCGTCGCGTGTTGTTCAACTCTCAAGACGGACAGTGCGCTGCTTGGTTGGCCTGCGTTGGCGGGATCCGCAAAAAGGATCCACCCTGCGGACCAGTTGCTGTCTGTTCGGCACATGGTTCCATCTGAGGAGGGGCAAACGCTGATCGCAGTCCGGCGCATGATCGCCATACTTCTGGCCAATGCCAGATGTGCCGTGAGTAGGTGGACGCGGGTCTGCAACCGCTGCCGCTCGATCAGGCTGCTGAAGCTCGGCAGCGCAATTGCGGCAAGCAGGCCGAGCACTGCCATCACGATGAGTAGCTCGGTTGCCGTGTACCCTTTTGCGGGTGACTGAGGTCCTGTCTGCATCGCGCCTCTCCGTTGGCTGGAGTAGCAGTCTCTGCGGTGATTGCGTGGTGCAGCAGGGGGCTTTGGCCTGGCGTGCTGTCAGGTTTCTACCTTCAAAGACCTCCGTTGTTTCGTACTGTCCTCCCCCGAGAGTTGCTCCATGACCGACCGCTTTGAGCTTGTATCCCCGTATTCCCCAGCCGGCGACCAACCTGCGGCCATCGACAAGTTGGTGGCCAACTTCGAGGCGGGGCTGGCCAAGCAGACGCTGCTGGGGGTGACGGGTTCGGGTAAGACCTACACCATCGCCAACGTCGTGCAGCAGGTGCAGAAGCCGACGCTAGTGATGGCGCCGAACAAGACGTTGGCGGCGCAGCTGTACGGCGAGTTCAAGTCGTTTTTCCCGAACAACGCGGTGGAGTACTTCGTCAGCTATTACGACTATTACCAGCCTGAAGCATACGTGCCGTCGTCGGACACCTTCATCGAGAAGGACAGCTCGATCAACGAGCACATCGAGCAGATGCGTCTGTCGGCGACCAAGACGCTGCTGTCGCGGCGCGACTCGCTGGTGGTGGCCACGGTTTCGGCGATCTACGGCCTCGGCGCGCCAGAAGACTATCTGTCGCTGCGCCTGATTCTCTCGATCGGCGAGCACATCGATCAGCGCCAGCTGATCCGCCATCTCACCGATCTGCAGTACACGCGCAACGAGTTCGAGCTCACGCGCGGCGCGTTCCGTGTGCGCGGCGAGGTGCTTGACGTTTTTCCCGCCGAGTCGGATACCGAGGCGTTGCGCATCGAACTGTTCGATGGCGACATCGAGCAACTGACGCTGTTCGATCCGCTGACCGGCGAGACGCTGCGCAAGCTGCAGCGTTACACCGTGTATCCCAAGACCCATTACGCCACCACGCGCGAGCGCACCTTGAGCGCGGTCGACACCATCAAAGAAGAGTTGAAGGAGCGCTTGGAGCAGTTGTATTCGCAGAACAAGCTGGTGGAGGCGCAGCGCCTGGCGCAACGCACCCAGTTCGATCTGGAGATGATGGCCGAGGTGGGCTTCTGTAACGGCATCGAGAACTACTCGCGGCACTTGACCGGCAAGGCGCCTGGCGAGCCGCCGCCGACCTTGTTCGACTACTTGCCGCCGGATGCGCTGCTGGTGATCGACGAGTCGCACGTGACCATTCCGCAGATCGGCGCAATGTACAAGGGCGACCGCTCGCGCAAGGAAACGCTGGTGGAATTCGGCTTCCGCCTGCCGTCGGCGCTGGACAATCGCCCGTTGCGCTTTGAGGAATGGGAAGCGCGTTCGCCGCGTAGCATCTATGTGTCGGCAACACCGGGGCCGTACGAGCTGCGCGAATCTGCTGGCGAGATCACCGAGCTGGTGGTGCGGCCTACCGGCTTGATCGACCCGGTGGTCGAGATCCGCCCGGTAGGCACACAGGTCGACGATCTGATGTCCGAGGTGCACGAGCGCATCAAGCTGGGCGACCGCGTGCTGGTCACCACTTTGACCAAGCGTATGGCCGAAAACCTCACCGAATACCTCGGTGAGCACGGCATCCGCGTGCGCTATCTGCACTCGGACATCGACACCGTAGAGCGCGTAGAGATCATCCGCGACCTGCGCCTTGGCAAGTTCGACGTACTGGTCGGCATCAATCTATTGCGCGAAGGCCTGGACATGCCGGAGGTGTCGCTGGTTGCGATCCTGGACGCAGACAAGGAAGGCTTCCTGCGCTCCACCGGCTCGCTGATCCAGACCATCGGGCGCGCGGCGCGCAACCTGCGCGGCAAGGCGATCCTCTATGCCGACAAGATGACGCGTTCGATGCAGGCGGCCATCGACGAGACTGACCGCCGGCGCGAGAAGCAGGTTGAGTACAACCTTGAGCACGGCATCACCCCGAAGTCGGTCGCGCGGCCGATCTCCGACATCATGGAAGGCGCGCGCGAAGACGCGGCCGAGAAGAAGGCTGGCAAGGGGCGCTCGAAGTCGCGCCAGGTGGCCGAGGAGCCCGCCGACTATCGCGCGATGGGGCCTGCCGAAATTGCCGGCAAGCTCAAGGCACTCGAGCAGAAGATGTACCAGCACGCCAAGGATCTGGAATTCGAAGCGGCGGCGCAGATCCGCGACCAGATCCTGAAGCTCAAGGCGGCCAGCCTCGCGTGAGGTGCCAGCACCGCGATCGCGCACAGGGAGGGCTTGTGGCAGCCAAATCCCTGCGCTAGAATGCGCGCCCTGCACAGCGCAATGCTGACGCAGGAAACGGGCGGTTAGCTCAGCGGTAGAGCACTACCTTGACATGGTAGGGGTCACAGGTTCGAACCCTGTACCGCCCACCACTACAAGTCCAGACGGCACAGCGACTTGAGTGGTTCAACACCGGCAGCGATGGCTGCCACTGACACCAAAGTGACCCCCTGGGAACGAGTAAAGTTCTGCATGTCTGCGGGTGCTTTTATTCTGGTGACAAGCCGTCCTCTCTGGCTTTGGGCCCAGCCCAGCGCGAAAGGCGGTGTTTCATCCAACGCCTCGCGCTGGCTGGTCAAGAATGGGCTAGGGCCTGCCTCAGGCCGCTAAAAAATGCGGGAAAAGCGTACTTCGTGGTATTGCGGCCGTGATCGCTTGGCACCCGCTGTGTCATGGCGAGCCCGGCCGGGCATGCGCAGCGTTGAAATCGCTTTCTCAGACGCACGTCTTGCTTTAGCATCGCCTACCGCGCTGACGGAAAGGAAGACTGGCGATGGACGAGTACCAGCACACCGTGCTGACCAGAGGGGGCTATCGCGTTGTGGCCATCACGCGTGAAGAGGTCTATGCCGCTGACAGCGTCGTGGCTTACGCAGTTGTCACGGACGCGGGCACGCGCTTGACGCCCGACCTCTCGCTGGATCAGGCCAAAGTCTGGATCGACTCACTGGTCGAAAGCGAAGGCGGTGGGCGCAAGTCCGACACGCTGGATCACAAGTCAACTATTCGTCGCTAAACGCTGACAGAAGCAAGCCAGGGAGAAGGGCGCGTGTCCAAGCTCAAAATCGCCGCAATCGCCACCGTGGTGACGATGCTCATCGGGTATTGCCTGTCGGGCTACCTGACGTTGCTGCTATTGCGGCTGGATACCAAGCTGTACGCGTGGGACACCTACTATCGCTACGTCAGCGCCATGGGTCTTCCGGAGGTTGCGCCGTACGTGACCAAGATCAAGTTGGCTGGGGCGTTCGGTTTCGGCCTGCCGGGGATCGTCTGGGCAATCGGCATGGTGCTGCTGGTCAAGCCCAAGCAGAAGGCGCTGCATGGCGACGCGCGCTTTGCGGGCGCTGCCGACCTCTCCAAGCATGGGCTGTTCAAACCAAGCCCGAATGGCATCGTAGTCGGCAAGTTCAATGGCAAGTTGGTCCGGCTCAGTGGCCAGCAGTTCGTCATCCTCGCCGCGCCGACGCGCTCCGGTAAGGGCGTGGGCGTGGTCATTCCGAATCTGCTCGAGTACCAGGAATCGGTGGTGGTTCTGGACATCAAGCAGGAAAACTTCGATCTGACCAGCGGCTGGCGTGCCAGCCAGGGGCACGAGGTTTTTCTCTTCAATCCGTTTGCGGAAGATCGCCGCACGCACCGCTGGAACCCGCTCACCTACGTGTCGGCCGATCCGGCCTTCCGCGTCTCGGATCTGATGAGCATCGCCGCGATGCTGTACCCGGACGGTTCCGACGATCAGAAATTCTGGGTCAGCCAGGCGCGCAACGCGTTCATGGCGTTCTCTCTTTATCTGTTCGAAAACTGGGACGAGGAGCTGTCACTGGGCTTCCCGGGCGGGGCAGGGGCGCCTACGTTGGGCGGAATCTACCGTCTCTCGTCGGGTGACGGCACCGACCTCAAGAAATATCTGAAGTCGCTGTCCGAACGCAGGTTCCTCAGCAGCAACGCCAAGTCGGCGTTTGCCAACATGCTGTCACAGGCGGATGAGACCTTCGCCTCCATCATGGGCACCCTGAAAGAGCCGCTCAACGCCTGGATCAATCCCGTTCTGGACGCTGCTACCAGCGCCGACGATTTCCTGCTGACGGATCTGCGCAAGAAGAAGATGACCATCTACATCGGCATCCAGCCCAACAAGCTGGCCGAGAGCCGCCTGATCATCAATCTGCTTTTCAGCCAGATCATCAACCTCAACACCCGCGAACTACCCAAGGCCAACCCTGAGCTCAAATACCAGTGCCTGTTGCTGATGGACGAGTTCACCTCGATCGGCAAGGTGGACATCATCTCCACTGCCGTGGCCTACATGGCCGGCTACAACATCCGTCTGCTGCCCATCATCCAGAGCATGGCGCAGCTGGACGCCACCTACGGCAAGGACCTCTCGCGCACCATCATCACCAACCACGCCCTGCAGATCCTCTACGCCCCGCGTGAGCAGCAGGACGCGAATGACTACTCCGAGATGCTGGGGTACACCACCATCAAGAAGAAGAACGTCACCAGAGGGCGTGAGACGACGCATAGCGTTTCCGAGGAGCGCCGGGCGCTGATGTTGCCGCAGGAGCTCAAGGCCATGGGCAACGAGAAGGAAGTCTTCCTATACGAAGGAATCCCGCACCCGGTGAAGTGCGACAAGATCCGCTACTACGAAGACCGGTACTTCACTGTCCGGCTGTTGCCTAAGGTGGGCGTGGCGACCTTGACCATCAAATTTTGACTTGCACCACCTAACTCTTACAACGCATGGCAGGGAATGCTTGACTCATGTGCCTGTTAAGGGCAAAGTTATGTTTCGCTACAAGTCGTAAAAGTGCAGTGGGGAAGGTGTCGGACGACACCAAAGGAGTGACTATGGATGGTTCAGTGGTGGGTCCAGATTCTCAATTAGTTATATCTAGCCTTGCCGCCATGCAGCGATTGAGCGCGGGGAGTGGCTATATCTTCTCTTGTCAAAAATTGCCTTCGTCGCCTGATGGTGCACGGAGGCCTTGTGCTGCCTGGGCTACGCCCGAATTTCATGAGTTGGAGAGGTTTGAGTGAATCCGATGTTTGTGTCCAAGCTGTCGTTGGTCCTCGTAGCAGTTGCCGTGCTGGGCGCATGCGCAACCAAGCCTGCTCCTGATTTCGGCGGGCGCTGGAGGCATGTCAATCATTTTGACGAGGCTCCCACCGAAATTCCGCTCTATACCTCGTACACCTATCAGGCAACGCCGATGGACGGCACCTTGAAAACAATGCTTGAGCGGTGGGCTGCAGATTCCAATATGCAGCTGTCATACAACTTGCCTTCAGACTACACCCTAATTGCGCCGGTTTCAAACATCAGCACCACCAGCGTCCAGCAGGCAGCTACTGAGCTGAGCGCGATCTATGCAGCTCAGGGTGTCTCGGTATCGGTATCTGCAAACAAGTTGTTGGTTCAGCCCGTCCCCGTATCTACAGGAGCAAAGCTCTGAGGAGCTCCGCTTGATGCACTTGCGCACCTCGCAGAGTGATGAAGTAACTCAAGCCCCAAAGGTGCCCGCGCTTGCCGCGGCAATAGTTTCAGGCCTGACAAGGCCTCACGGTGACGGATCTAGACATGTTGCGTAAGAAGGTCAGTGAAAAGGATGGGTCCGCCCAGGTTGGCGCGGCCGTCCAGAAGGCGGTCAATTACGAGGTGAGCATCGCTGATCTCGCGCGGCGCAGTGAAAGGCGCGCATGGTTAGTTGCGACCGTTTCCATGTTAATCACCGTCATAACAGCTGGTGGTTACTACTACATGTTGCCGCTGAAAGAGAAAGTGCCGTACCTTGTGATGGCTGATGCTTATTCTGGTACCAGTACTATCGCCAAGCTCGAAGCGAATTACGGCGGCCGCACCATCAGCACCAGTGAGGCATTGGCGCGCAGCAACATCGCGCGTTTCATCCTGGCGCGTGAATCATTCGATGTGTCCACCATTGGTGATCGCGATTGGAACACCGTTGCAGCGATGGCAGCGACAAATGTACTTGCCGAGTATCGCACGCTGCATGCCGGCAATAATCCACTGAGACCTTTCAATACATATGGAAGGTCGCGCGCAATCCGGATCAATATTCTCAGTATCACCCTGGTTGGTGGCAAGGGTAAAGCATACACGGGTGCGACCGTACGCTTTCAGCGCAATGTCTATGACAAGACATCTACTGTGACAACTTTGTTAGATAATAAAATTGCGACGATGGGGTTCGCCTACCAAGACAATCTGCAGATGAGCGATAGCCTTAGAGTGGAAAATCCTTTAGGTTTCCGTGTGACTGATTATCGGGTCGATAGCGACTATTCGGCCTTGCCTGCAGCGCCGGCCTCAATCAGCACGCAGGCGCAGGCTGCACCACAGGCTTCCGTATATCAGCAGCAGATGACTCCAGGCATGGCTGAACAAAACGTAGCAGGCGCTGCGGGGCAGGCCGGCTCCCCCATGCAGCAGGTTATGCCTACGGGCCCAGGGAGCGCGCCGATGCAACAGCAGCAGCCTGGATATCCTGGACAGGCGCAACCTCAGTCAGCCAGCCAACCTCAAGCTCAGCCCACGATTCAACCTCAAGGGATGCCGAACAATGTCAATGGAGCAAGCGGTCGATGAATCCCTTTAACCCTTACAGGGCAGCATTGGTCGCAGCATTGCCGCTCGTGCTATGTGCATTTCCGGTCGCCTCTCAAGTCGTGCAAGAGTATGAGTACACGCCTGATCGCATTTACCAAGTGCGTACTGGTCTGGGTATTACAACCCAGATCGAACTTAGTCCAAATGAGAAGATTCTCGATTACAGCACTGGTTTTACTGGTGGCTGGGAGTTGACGCGCCGTGAAAATGTATTTTATTTGAAGCCCAAGAATGTAGATGTCGATACGAATATGATGATTCGTACGGCTACGCATTCTTATATTCTCGAACTCAAGGTTGTGGCGACCGATTGGCAGCGCCTAGAGCAGGCTAAGCAGGCCGGCGTGCAATACAAGGTTGTATTCAGTTATCCAAAAGATACCAGCTTTAACAATGGTGAGGATGCCGCTGCCGCAAAGAATGGTCCGCTGTTGAACGCGAAGATTCTCAAAGATCGTCTTTACTACTACGATTATGATTACGCCACGCGGACCAAGAAGTCCTGGCTGGTTCCAAGTCGTGTCTATGATGATGGTAAATTCACTTATATAAATATGGATTTAACGCGATTCCCTACGGGTAACTTTCCAGCGGTGTTTGCTCGGGAGAAGGAGCATAGCGAGGATTTTCTCGTAAATACGACTGTTGAGGGTAATACCTTGATCGTGCATGGAACCTATCCTTTTCTGGTGGTTCGTCATGGCGATAACGTCGTTGGTCTGCGAAGGAACAAGCAAAAGTGAACTCAAACATTCCAAACAGCCCCGAAGAACGCTCCCGGGACAATCGATCGGACGGGCCAGCGACAAACGAGCACGATGAGCGTAACAATCCATATTTCGCACGCCAGCAGGCGGCTGCTGAGCCGGATCTGGATGCGAATGAGCCTGTGCTGCGTTCTAGCGATATGAAGCGGTTGAACCGGAAGGCGCTGGTGTTCCTCGCGTTGCTTGCCGGGCTACTGCTTTTGGCTATTTTCTGGTTGGCAAATCGGAGTTCTGAAGACTCTGCACCGGTCAAGCCTCGCACCGAAACGGTTGTCGCACCGGCGCTGCCACAGAGCATGACCGCGCCTGTCGAGATGGCTCCGGTGCCTTTAGCTCAGCAGCCGAGTTTGCCTCCTTTGCCGCCCATGCCTACCGATGAAAGCGAGATCGTAGCTTCCGCTCCTCAGCAGCCTCGGGGTCCGACCTTATTGGAGCGACGCATTCTGGCCGAGCAGTCCGCTACTGCTGGCAGCTCTGATGGTCCCGGTCTGCCGGGCGAACCTAGTGCTCAGCCTAGGGGCCAAGAACAGGAACAGGTGACGTTGGCCAAGCCGATTAGCAATCCTGATGGGTTGCTCGTACGTGGCACTTATATCCGTTGTATTCTGGAGACGCGGATCATTTCGGATTTCGGTGGCTATACGTCCTGCATCGTTACCGAGCCTGTATACTCGATCAATGGGCACAACCTGTTGTTACCCAAGGGCTCAAAAATGTTGGGTCAATACGGCGCGGGTGAGCCAACGACCCAGCGTCTGCAGGTTGTTTGGGACCGGGTGACCACGCCCACTGGCCTTGATGTCACTCTAATGGGTCCAGGTATCGACACGCTGGGCAGCGCTGGTCATCCTGGCGACTACAACGCCCACTGGGGCAACAAGATCGCCTCGGCATTGTTTATTAGCCTTTTAAGCGATGCTTTCAAATACGCCGCTGCAGAATACGGTCCAGAGACGACTACTATTGGCGTTGGCTCCGGGATCGTTACGCAGAGGCCATTCGAGAGCAACACTGCAGAGAGCATGCAGCAGCTTGCACAGCAGGCCATGGAAAAGTCAGGTCGTCGCCCGGCAACGCTGACGATCAATCAGGGAACAGTCCTGAACGTTTACGTTGCAAAGGATGTCGATTTCTCAGCGGTGCTGCCTAAGTGAGCGCGACCACGGCCATGACGATCGACGATTCGCCGACAGCGCGGATCTCGAATGATTTCCTGGATTATCAGTACTCCGTACTGGGAATCCTGGATTATCTGAATTCTCCCGAAGTCACGGAAATTTGTATCAATCGTCCTGGCGAGTTGTATTTGGAAACGATCAACGGCTGGCAGCGCATGGAGGTACCGTCGCTGACCTTTGATCGCGCCCGACAGTTCTGCACGGCAGTCGTCAACGAGAGCAATACTGGTCAGCGCATTACCGATGCCGATCCGGTGGTCTCATTAACGTTTCCCACTGGCCAACGCGCACAGTTCGTAATTCCGCCCGCGTGCGATGCGGGGAAGGTCTCGATCACGATTCGCTTGCCGTCCAAACATACCAAGACGCTCGAGCAGTACACCAGCGACGGGTTCTTCGACGAGGTGCTTGAGCAAGCTGCGGATGTCAGCGAACAAGACCGCGAACTGCTTGAGTTGCGTCGTAGCAAGCAGTACTCCGAATTCTTCAAGAAGTCGGTACTTTACAAGAAGAATGTAGTGGTGGCCGGTGCGACTGGTAGTGGCAAGACTACTTTCATGAAGGCTCTTGTCAACCACATTCCGAACGAAGAACGCCTGGTTACCATCGAGGACGCCCGCGAGCTATTCATCAGCCAGCCGAATTCGGTGCATCTGTTGTACTCGAAAGGGGGGCAGAGTGCGAGTAATGTGACCGCTAAGAGTTGCATGGAGGCCTGCCTGCGCATGAAGCCTGATCGGATCATCCTTGCTGAGTTGCGTGGTGACGAATCGTTCTATTTCATCCGCAATTGTGCATCCGGCCATCCTGGTTCAATCACCAGCTGCCACGCAGGCAGCGTGGAACAGACCTGGGACCAGCTCGCGCTCATGGTGAAGGCCTCCAATGAAGGTTCCGGGCTGGAGTTCGAGGTTATCAAGCGGCTGCTGCGCATGACCATCGATATCGTGGTTCACATCAAGGCGCATGCTGGGCGCCGCTTTATTACTGGGATCGACTTCGATCCGGCAAGAACACTGCGTGGCGGCTGATCGGCCGCCAATGATTGACGTCGATCCAGTTTCGAGGAAACCGTTATGTTGCCTGGCATGGAATTGATGGGATGTACTGGACTTGCCGTACCCGGCGAGGTCATGCAGCATGTCGTGCGCGTTGAGTCTTCCCGCAATCCGTACGCCATTGGTGTCGTTGGCGGCCGTCTGGCACGCGAACCGCGTGGTTTGGAAGAAGCGGTGGCCACAGCGAAGATGCTTGAGCAGAAGGGCTACAACTTTTCCTTAGGCCTTGGTCAAGTCAATCGCTACAACCTGCAGAAATATGGGCTAACCAGCTATGAGATGGCATTTGCCAAGTGCCCTAACCTCGTGGCGGCATCGAAAATTTTAGCCGAATGTCACTCGCGATCCGGCGCCAACTGGGGTAAATCGTTTAGTTGCTATTATTCAGGCAATTTCGAAACCGGCTTCAAGCATGGTTATGTCCAGAAGATCTATGCCTCTATTCGTCAGTCGGTGGCATCTTCGGGGAGTGAGCCTATCGCGGTGCTTCCAAGTCGCCCAATCAAGGTCCGTGTCGAAAATCCCTTGCATCAAACAGCTGCCGAGCTTGCCGACGCCATTGTGGCACGTCGAATTCGGGATCTCTCAAGTTCCGGGCGCACAGGAAATTCACAGCAGGGCTATATGCTTGCACCTCCTCCGCTTGAGCAACTGCCGCTTCCGCAAGTATCCCCGGCACGTTCAGCAGAAGACGAGTTTTATGTCGTCAAGGCGACTGGGCAGGGACGGGGGGTTGCAATGCCTGCCGGTATGCAGCAGGGGCCAACCGGGAGGGATCAGACGCCCGCTAGCGCGGTGCCAGCGCGACCGGTGCCCGCAACGCAGGAGACCGACACAGCATTTGTTTTTTAATCAGGATGGAAAACCTGCCAAGGACTGGCTGCTAGACCCCCCCTGTTCCCAAGGAGTTTGACATGAAGTTCGAAATCGATAAAAAGTTGGCGGCTGATGCCAAGATGATCGGAGCCCAGGCCCTTAAGGCGTTGGTGTTCACCTCGTTGCTGCTCGCCGCTGGCGGGGCCGTGGCAACGGAAACTGGTCTCGGCGATACTGGTGAAAAGATGTGTGGCTTTCTTAACAATGTCAACGGCCTGCTGAATATGGGCTCGGCGCTTGTTGTTACGATCGCGGTAGTGATTGCCGGATATCAAATTGCATTTGCGCACAAGCGTATCTCAGAAGTGTCTCCTATCCTGATCGGTGGTGTTCTGATTGGTGCGGCCGCTCAGATTGCCAACATGGTAATCGGTGGCGACGGCACTCAGGATTGCAGTACTTCCAGCATGATGCTGCTTCAGTCCGCCCAATACTATGCATAAAGATGTGCTTTTCCGTGGGTGCACACGCCCGGCGATGTTTTTGGGAGTGCCTTACATCCCATTTTTCATCGGTGCGGGCGGTGGGCTCCTATTGGGGATGTATTTTAATCTTTGGTATCTCTTGACGATTCCTGTCATCATCTTCGTCATGCAGCAAGTGGCTAAGCGGGACGAGATGATCTTCAGGCTGCTTGGGCTGCGCTGGCTATTTCGTATGCGTGTACGGAATATCCAGCGCTATTCAGGAATGTGGGTATTCAGTCCCAACGAATATCGAAAGCACCCCGCTGGAAAACGTCAATGAGCTAATAGAGCTGCTAACCAACCCCACGCCGGCAAATGCGTGGGGTTGGCACTTTGCAAGATCAAGAATATATCGATGTGATGCTTCCCTCTTAACTTGGTAAGACCATGTTCAGCCCAGATAGTCCCATTAGTGAGTTCGTCTCCATTTCGACACATGTCGCTCCGTCCGTTCTAAAAACCACCGGTGGCGACTACTTGTTGATCTGGCATCTTGCGGGCCTGCCTTTCGTTGGACGTGACGAGTTTGAGTTGGAGCAGCGGCACAATACCTTCAATCGTCTTGTGCAAACCCTGCGTGCGCCCGATTTTGCCAATGTTGCCTTCTGGGTCCATGATGTCCGACGTCGTCGTAAGATCGGCAACTCTGGCCGTTTCAAACAGTCGTTCAACCAGGCTTTGTCCGACGAGTACTACGCGGCATTGTCCTCGCAGAAGATCATGCAGAACGAATTGTACTTCAGCATGATCTATCGGCCTGTGGTCACGGGCAAGCGTTTGGTGGAGAAATCCGGCGATCCGGACAAGATCCGAGTCGAAGAAGAGCAAGCTATCGCCAAGGTGATCGAGCTGGCCACCAATGTAGAGGCTGTCCTAAAGGACTACTCGCCATATCGACTGGGTATGTACGAAGCGAAGAATGGCGTCGTTTTTTCCGAAACGCTGGAGTTCCTAGGCTATCTGCTGAATCGAATCGATGAACCGGTTCCTGTCTTGCAGGCTCCTGTGGCAGCATACTTACCCGTCAGCAAGCACATGTTCGCTAACAAAACCGGTGACTTTGTCATTCGCACTCCGGATGGCATCAACCACTTTGGTGCGATTCTTAATGTAAAGGAATATGCCGACGGGACATATCCAGGCATCCTCAATGGTCTGAAGTATCTTGACTTCGAGTATGTGGTCACACATTCCTTCAGCCCCGTGGGTCGTCATGACGCATTGAAGGTGCTGGAGCGTACTAAGGGCATGATGATTTCATCGGGCGACAAGTCTTCTAGCCAGATTCGCGATCTTGACTTGGCGATGGATGATGTGGCATCGGGCAATTTTGTGCTTGGCGAATATCACTTCACCGTCGCGGTATATTCCGACAGTCAGGAGAAACTTGCCCGGCAAATTGCAACCACGCGTGCCGAGCTATCCAACGCTGGTTTTGTATCGTCCAAGGAAGACTTGGCGATCGCGTCATCGTTTTATTCTCAGTTGCCCGGCAACTGGCGGTTCCGCACGCGCATAGCCAATCTGAGTTCGCTCAACTTCCTCGGGCTGTCGCCGCTGCATAATTTCGCTCAAGGCAAGCAGCACAACAATCCTTGGGGCGATGCTGTAACCACTTTGCAGACTACCAATGGCCAGCCGTATTACTTTAATTTCCATGCAACTCACCCAGCCGAGAATTCCCTGGGCGAAAAAGCTATCGGAAACACGATGGTCATCGGCAAGTCGGGTACTGGTAAGACGGCGCTAATCAATTTCCTGTTGAGCCAGGTGCAGAAGTTCGACCCGGTTCCGACGATCTTCTTTTTCGACAAAGATCGTGGCGCGGAGATCTTCGTGCGTGCTTGTGGCGGTAACTATCTTGCGCTGGAAAATGGTTCGCCAACTGGTTTCAATCCGTTCCAGTGTGAGAGTAACGAGGTCAACACGCAGTTTCTGGCCGAACTGATTAAAGTGCTGGGCGGCAAAACAGAGTACAGCTCGCGTGAAGAAGAAGACATCTACCGCGCGGTCGGAGGCATGCTGGATACTCCGATGCACTTGCGCAGCATGAGTAACTTCCGCAAGAGCCTGCCCAACATGGGCGACGATGGCCTGTATGCACGCCTGCGTCGTTGGACTGCCGGAAATTCGCTGGGCTGGGTTTTTGACAACCCGGTGGACACCATCGATTTAACGCGTGCTTCCATCATTGGTTTCGATTACACAGATGTAATCGATAATGTTGAAGTGCGTGTTCCGGTAATCAACTACTTGCTACACCGACTCGAGGCGCTTATCGATGGCCGCCCTCTGATTTATGTGATGGATGAGTTCTGGAAGATCTTAGACGGAGAAGGCGGGTTGAAGGAATTCGCCAAGAACAAACAGAAAACTATTCGTAAGCAAAACGGCCTGGGGATCTTTGCCACACAAAGTCCGGAAGATGCCCTGGCTAGCGACATCGCAGCGGCCCTGATCGAGCAGACCGCCACGATGGTGTTGTTACCGAATCCCAATGCTAGCCGCGACGACTACATCGATGGGCTCAAGCTCACCGATGCTGAGTACCAAGTTGTAGTATCTCTGGACGAGCGCTCACGGTGCTTTCTTGTCAAGCAGGGGCACGCTTCTGCGGTCTGCCAGCTTAATCTGCGCGGCATGGACGATGCGTTGTCGGTCATTTCGTCTTCTACCGATAATATCGAGATTATGCATCAGATTTTATCGCGCAAGGCCGGGAAGTTGGGCGTTAGCGTTGGCCAGCTGACCCCGGAGCAATGGTTGGAGGACTTCTATGCAAACCGTAGGGGCTCGGGCAAACGCAAGTCTGTCAAGGACAAGGAAGTAGAGGATGTGTAATTCTTACACCTACAAAATTCGCCCAGCTATATGTTCAACTGTGTAGCCCGAGGCAAGAATCGCCTTGATAGCCAAGGTCAGACATGTTTCTCGAGTGTTAACAGAATTAGGGAAGGTCTGAACAACGAGGTTCAAGAGTGCCGGATTTATTGGTTGTAGTCGGCCAGCAAGTGTTCGGTCTGTTTGCGAATTTCACTCAGCGTGCTGAAGATGTGCATGTTCAGCACGCCGCGCGGGTAGCTGCCGTTGAAGCGTTCGATAAAACCGTTTTGCATCGGGCGTCCCTGCACGATGAAGTCCAGCAAGATGCCTTTGCGCTCGGCTCACTCGGCCAAGGCCAACGCGACAAATTCCGGTCCGTTGTCCAAACGGAGCTTGTTCGGATAGCCGCGCCAGACCGCGATGCATCGAACGTGCGGATGACGCGGGCGGCCGTAAGATTCGATTTCACTTCGATCGCCAACGCTTCCCGACTGAAGTCGTCGATGACATTGAAGGTGCGGAAGCGCCGACATCAAGACGTCTGCGCGGCGTCCCCCCGCTCTGAGTAGCGGCCGGGTTTAGGGTCGGGACTGATGTGACCCGCACCCGATTCCAGAGCCATTAGCTAGTAGAGATTTCGGCCTGATTTGGCGCCTGGGAATTCGCTTGGGACCCGTATTTTCGGGCTAGTTCTTCAGGAGTTTTCCATGCCAGTGCACTGTGGGACCGCTCCTGGTTATAGAAGCGTCGCCATTGTTCGATCTTGCTTTGTGCGTCGGCCAGTGACAAGAACCAACGCGTGTTGAGGCACTCCTGCCGCAGGTGTCCGTTGAAGCTTTCCACCAAGGCGTTATCGGTTGGTTTGCCGCGCCGGAGAAGTCCGGCTCCACCCTGTTTTTTATGCCCACCGATCCATGAACCTTGCCGGAAAACTCACTCCCGTTGTCCACTTTGATCGCCGTAGGTTTGCCTCGCTGAGCCACCAGTCGCGTCATCGCATCGGCGACGTCGTCGCCTTTCAGCGACTGGTCAACGACGATGTCCGGCCACTCATGCGTGAAGTGATCCACCACCGTCATTGACCGGAAACGGCGATTATCAAAACAGTGCGTCACTGACGAAGTCCATGCCCCATAATGCATTCGCTGCGGTGGCGACCTTTATCGGTTGACGTCGCCGTGCGCTGCGACTGCGTCGGCGCCTGCAAATGTCTTAAAGACAGTCCCTCATTCTCGTAAATAAGGTCGAACTATTCATGCAGCAATGTTTGCCTATGAATACGTATGCACGGACACGCTCAACCTCAGTTGCCCAGCTACGCTAACGCTCTTGGCTGGGCGCTCTTTCTTGCGCCCCCATTGGCCCGGGAGGGGCGTATATGTCGCAGACACCATGGTGGCGCGGGGCCGTCATTTATCAGATTTATCCGCGTAGTTTTCTGGATTCCAATGGCGATGGCGTAGGCGATCTGCCGGGCATCATTGCCAAGCTCGACTACATCGCCGGGCTGGGAGTAGATGCGATCTGGATTTCGCCTTTTTTCAAGTCGCCGATGGCCGATTTCGGCTATGACATCGCAGACTATCGCGCGGTGGACCCGTTGTTCGGGTCGTTGGTCGATTTCGATCGCTTGCTCGAAAAGGCACATGGCCTTGGGTTGAAAGTGATGATCGATCAGGTACTGAGCCATTCCTCGATCGCGCATGTGTGGTTTCAGGAGAGCCGACAGGACCGGAGCAACCCGAAGGCTGATTGGTACGTGTGGGCCGATCCGCGCGAGGATGGAACGCCGCCGAACAACTGGCTGTCGTTGTTTGGTGGGGTCGCATGGCAGTGGGAGCCGCGGCGTGAGCAGTACTACCTGCACAACTTTCTGGTGGACCAGCCCGATCTCAATTTCCACAACGCCGAGGTGCAGCAGGCAACGCTCGATAACGTGCGGTTCTGGCTCGATCGCGGTGTGGATGGGTTCCGTCTGGATGCGATCAACTTCTGCTTTCACGACGCGCAACTGCGCGATAACCCGGCCAAGCCGGCAGACAAGCGGGTGGGGCGCGGCTTCAGCGCGGACAATCCTTACGCCTACCAGTATCATTACTTCAACAACACGCAGCCGGAAAATCTAGCGTTCCTCGAGCGCCTGCGCGGGCTGCTGGATCTTTATCCGAATGCAGTGAGCCTTGGCGAGATCTCGTCGGAAGATTCGCTGGCCACCACCGCCGAATACACCGCCCAGGGCCGCTTGCATATGGGCTACAGCTTCGAGCTGCTGGTGCAGGATTACAGCGCTGCCTACATCCGCGACACCGTAAGCCGGCTCGAGGCCACCATGTTGGAGGGCTGGCCATGCTGGGCCATTTCCAATCACGACGTAGTGCGCGCGGTAACGCGCTGGGGTGGGGCGCATGCGACGCCGGCGTTCGCGCGGATGGTGGTGGCGCTGCTGTGTTCGCTGCGTGGATCGATCTGCCTATATCAGGGCGAAGAGCTCGGGCTCAGTGAGGCAGAGGTGGCGTTCGAGGACCTGCAGGATCCGTATGGAATAACTTTCTGGCCGACCTTCAAGGGCCGGGATGGCTGCCGTACGCCGATGCCATGGACCGACGCGCCATCTGCCGGATTCACCAGCGGCAAGCCTTGGCTGCCGTTAGCTGCGTCGCATCGTGCCGCTGCTGTGAGCGTGCAACAGGATGATGCGCATTCCGTGTTGAGTGCAGTACGGGATTTTCTAGCTTGGCGCAAAGAGATGCCGGCGCTGCGTGAGGGATCCATCGCTTTCTACGACACGGCCGAACCGGTGCTGATGTTCCGCCGCGAACACGCCGGCCAGGTTGTGCTGTTGGCATTCAATCTGTCCGCCGATCCTGCCGACCTGGCTTTGCCTGCAGGCGAGTGGGAGCAGGTCGATGTACCTGGTGTCGAGCTTGGGGCGATGGATGGCGGACACCTAAGGCTGGCCGGGCATGCGGTCGTTGCTGCTGTCGGTCGTGGCTGAGTAAGCGCAGCTGAAACCTCTCGGCTTGGAGCAGCTATCAAAGCTACTGCGCAGCCGCCAGGCGGGCGCGGCCGGTGCTCGGAATCGGCATGCACCCACGTACATTCCGGTTCCTCCGCGCCGTCCGCACCCACCTGACGACTGCTCGCTACGTTTTGTTAGCCGCTCTTAGGCTTGAGAGGGTTTTGTAAGCGGGGCGACATTCTTTGCGATGCCGCTCTGTTTTCGTTGCACGCCGATCGTCTTGCGCGCTATTAGGGAACCTCTGAACAACGCACCACAGATACGCGACACTACCCGCCTGATGTTGAGGGGTGATCCATGCAACTGACGTTCGGTGACGCTGAGGGCCTGGGCAAGCGCAAGCAGACGCGCCGGGAGATCTTCCTGGCCGAGATGGAGCAGGTCGTCCCGTGGCAGCAATTGCTCGGGCTGGTCGCGCCGCACTATCCCGTGTCGGGCCGGCCAGGTCGGCAGCCGTACGCACTGGCGACGATGTTGCGGATTCATCTGCTGCAGCAGTGGTATGCGTTGAGCGATCCGGCGATGGAAGAAGCGCTGCACGAGATCCCGACCTTGCGGCGGTTTGCCCAGCTCGGTGGCTTGGACAACGTTCCGGACGAGACCACGATTCTCAACTTTCGCCGCCTGCTGGAGACCCATGGCCTTGCCGCGCGGATGCTGGAAGCGGTCAACGCGCATCTGGCGCGCAAGGGCCAGAGCCTGCGGTCGGGCACGATCGTCGATGCGACGCTGATCGCGGCGCCCAGTTCGACCAAGAATACCGACCATGCGCGCGACCCTGAGATGCGTCAGACCAAGAAGGGCAATCAGTGGTATTTCGGGATGAAGGCGCACATCGGCGTGGATGAATTTTCCGGGTTGGTGCACCACGTCCATTGCACAGCCGCCAACGTCGCCGATGTCACGGTGACGCACGCATTGCTGCATGGCAAAGAAGACAGCGTGTTTGGCGACAGCGGCTACACCGGTGCGGATAAGCGCGAAGAACTGCAGGACTGCGAGGCTGCATTTTTCATTGCTGCCAAGCGTTCGGTGCTTCAAGCCATCGGCAACAAGCGGGAGCGTGCTCGGGAACAGCGCTGGGAACACTTCAAGGCCAGCGTGCGCGCGAAGGTGGAGCATCCGTTCCGGGTGATCAAGCGCCAGTTCGGTTACACCAAGGTCCGCTATCGCGGCCTGGCGAAGAACACCGCGCAGGTGCTGACGCTGTTTGCGCTGTCAAACCTGTGGATGAAGCGAAAGCAGTTATTGCCTGCTATGGGGAGCGTGCGCCTGTAACGCAGGCAACACCCTGCAAACGCGCCGGAAACGGCAAAAAAATCGAGGATCTGAGCGCCGTCAGCCTGGCCGATGTAGTTGGGCTCATCCTCCGACGCCGTTGATCAGACCATCCTTAGGTCGTTCGATGATCGCTGCCGTGGCATTTCTATCTCATTTTTTAGTGGCAGGCGTCATCAGGAATGGATAGGTTTCTGAAGCGGCTTCCGATCCGTCAGCTGGCTTTGCTAGCACGCGGTGTTATGGCCGGCGGCGACTCGCTACGGTTCTTCCTTAAAAACACCTTGCTGCCTTTGTAAGCGTGGTGCCAAGCGCACGTGTGCGGCGCACGGTATGAAGCCGGTCTTATGCCGGGTGACTTTCGGTGTGTGGATTGTGCAGGTGTGTCTGCGCTGCAAGTTGGCTTGCACGATTTCATGACGTTGATTTCGTTGCGAAGACTTTCAAAGAAAGACTCGCCGGTTTGATCTCCACGGGTCTTTTTTTATGCGGGGCCGAAATAGAAATATCGTTCGGCGTGACACATTTGATTGTCCGGTCGTTGCTTGTTTCGTCAAAAGCAATGTCAATCGTGTAGCGCTACTTTGCGATCTGTGCCGAAGTGGCTGTCCCGTACCCACACCCCAACCCCTCTCCCAGGGGAGAGGGGCTTGTATTGCTGCGGCTTGTGATCGCTGCAGCTTGCACTGTGTCGTTCGTCTTCCAATGTGGCCGGCGGATCTGGGCTGCGATACTCAGCCCAGATCGCGCTGGCGCTTCAGGCGCTTGGTCCCACGCACGTGATGCCAGCCACTCAGAACTTGTAGTTCACACCCAGCACGAAGGTGCGGCCCCATTCGATGTATTCCAGCGGGCGGTCCTTGGTTTCTGCGTAGGTGCGGTACGGCGAGTTGCTGAGGTTGCTGGCCTGCAGTAGCAGGGTCAGGCCGGCCAGGCTGCTGGTGTCGGCAAAGTTGTAGCTGATCTGCGCGTCGGTGATGTTCTCGCCGACCACGTAGCGCAGTGTGCGGTTGCCGTTGAAGTTGCCGATCTCGCCGATGAAGTCCGAACGCCGGCGTTGGCTTACGCGTGCCTCGAAGCCCTTGTGCTCGTAATAGGCGGTGAGGTTGTACACCCGCTTGGAGAGGCCGGGCAGGCTGATGGCGCCGTCGCCCACGCTGGAGGCGCTTTCCGGGTCGCGGATCTGCACGTCGCTGTCGTTGAAGGTGGCGCTGGCCTGGATGCCGAAGCCTTCCAGCGGGGCGAACACCAGGTCCAGCGGCAGCGAGGCGGTGAGCTCCAGGCCGCGCAGGGTGCCGCCCTTGCCGTTGAACGGGGCGCTGAAGGTGCCGGTGGTCAGTACCGGTGCAGAGCCGGGCGGTGGCACGTAGCCGGCCACCAGTGCGGAGAAGTCGTAGTTGTCGCGGCTCTGGGTGTAGATGTAGCTCTTGAGGTCCTTGTAGAAGAAGGCGGCCGCTATATAAGCGCGATCGGCGAAGTACCTCTCGTAGGAGATATCCAGGGCGTTGGCGCGCCACGGGTCGAGCATGGGGTTACCGCCGCTGGCGCCGGGCCGGCCGGTGGAGGTGTCGACACCGAATTCCAGTGACGCACGCAGTTGGTCCACGCGCGGGCGGGCGACCTGCTTGGCCAATGCGAAGCGCAAGGTCTGCTCATACGGGAACTGGAACGCCAGGTTCAGGCTGGGCAGCCAGTCGCGGTAGGTCTTGCCGTCGTCGATGGGCCGCACTTCGCTGCCGACCGGCTGCGAGGCATCCCAGTAATTGGCCTGCGAGGATTGATCGGCGCTCTGCAGCTGCACGCCGATATTGCCGCGCACGCCGACCACGCCCCACTCGGTATCCAGGTTGGCGCGCAGCCAGGCGGTGGTGATCTTTTCTTCGACCGTCCAGGCCTTGGAGACCAGGAACGATGCGTCATCGCTGGGGTTGAACAGCATGTAGCGCGAGACCGTGGCCGGCACGTTCCAGGCGGGCAGAGCGCCGATGCCGGCAAAACCCAGATTGACCGGGGCGTATTGCAGGTCGGCAGCCACGGTGGCTTCGCCTTGCGCGCCGAGCGTGATGTTGCCTTCGGGCTGGGTCTTCTGCTTTTCGCGGTGTGCGTAGTTCACGCCCACGTCCAGATCGGAGAACCAGCTCAGTGCTTCAGGCATCGGGAAGCTGGCCTGCAGGCGCGCGCCCTTGAGCACGTCTTCCACCCGTGGCACCTTGCCGTAGCCGGAGCCATAGATGGTGTTGGTCAGGAACAGCGCATCGGGGTTGGAATAATTCAGGCCCGGGCTGAGTTGCGAGAAGCCATTGCCGTTCACCGCCACGCCAACGGTGTCCAGCTGCGGCATCGGCGCGAGCTGGAGATTGTTCTCCAGATTCAGTTCGTCGCGCGTGGCCTTGGAGTAGTTGAGATCGGCGATGATCTTGACCGCGCCTGCGGTGATCTCGTTGTTCCAGCCGAATGCGTCGATCTTGTCTTCGCGCTTGTTGTACATACCGCGCACCAGCGGGTACACGCCGCTGGCGTTACCGCCGAGAAACGTGTTGCGGTCGTTGACGCGCACGTCGGTGATGTTCAGGCCCGGCGTGTAACCGCCGTTGTAGTTGCTGAGGTTGAGCTCGAACTGGTTGGCAGTATCGATCTGCTCGGCTTCGGTGTGGAAGGCATCCAGCGTGCTTGTCCAGGCGTTGGACGGGCGGTACTGCAGGGTCGCCATCACGCCATCGCGCTTCTGGTTGCCGGTGCGGCGCAACGCCTTGATGCCGTCGGAGAAATACACGCCGTCTGCCACGCCCGGGCGCTGCCGCTGGGCATTGACCTGCTGCCAGGGTTCGTACAGGCCGACCTGGTTTTCCTGGATCGGCATGTCCGTATGCGCGTAGCCGATGGTCAGGCCGATGGTGCGGTCGGCGAACTGGTCGATGTAGCTGACGTTGAAGCGGTTGCCGTACGGGTCCACGTTGGCGGCCTTGCCCAGCGAATTGCGCTGGTAGCGGCCACCGATGGCGATCACGCGCTCGTTGTAGCTGAGCGGGCGGGCGGTCTGCATGTCCACGGTACCCGACAGGCCCTGGCCAACCAAGCCGGCATCCGGCGTCTTGTACACGGTGACGCCGCTGACCAGTTCGGACGGGTATTGGTCGAACTCCACGCTGCGGTTGTCGCCGGTGCTGACCACTTCCCGGCCATTGAGCAGGGTGGTCGAAAAATCCGGCGACAGGCCACGAACGCTGATCACCTGTGCGCGGCCGGCGACGCGCTGCGCGGCCAGGCCAGGCAGGCGCGCCAGCGATTCGGCAATGCTCACATCGGGCAGGCGGCCGATGTCTTCGGCCGAGATGGCTTCCACGATCGAGGTGGAATCACGCTTGACCGAAATGGCGCCTTCGATCGCGCGGCGCAGGCCGGTGACCTGCACCTTGTCCAATTCGGTCACTGCACCGGCGTTCTGCTGGGTGCTGGCGGGTGCGTCTGACGGGGCTGCCGTTTGTGCGGCGGCCAACGTCGGTGCCATGGCAACTGCCATGGCGATACTCAGCGCGGTGCGCTTGTGGTTCAACATTTTCCCCTCCCAGGTACATGTTGTTCTTTGATGTTTTGATCCGGCAATTGCCTGGATGTGCTGCATCGCGCGCCAGGACGGCGATCACGCATTCTCGCGACTGCAACGTATGGTAGACACCGCGCTTGCATGCAAACGCGGCCTGCATACGTATTCAACGGCGATTACGCTGCTGAAATCGATTCCACTGATGCGTCATCGAGTGGCGAGTGCTTGCGCTGCGCTGCAGCGAAGGCTGCAGGTTGCAAACGCCGGTCAGCAAGGCGCTTGGTGCAACCGATGGCAGCACTGCGCAGGCAAGGCACGCCCGCGCAGCAACTGCATTAGGGCGCTGACTCCATCGGCACGAAGCGAATCGCCTGGCCACCACCGGGTGCCAGCCGCAGTTCCAGCGTGTCGATGCTGCTGACCTGGCGTTCTTCGCGGATAAAGGCGAACGGGTTGTGCACGTAGCCGGCGTCATCGCCATCGCGGTAGATCTGCGCGCGATAGCGCACGCCCGGTTCCAGAAACCCCAGCGGCACCTGCAACAGGCGGCCATGTTCGTCGGTGATGCTGCCCAGGAACCAGTCGCGGCTATGCCGGTCCTTGCGCGCAATGGTGACGTAGTCGCCCACCTCGCCATTCAACGCGCGGGTCTGGTCCCAGTCCACGGCCACATCCTCAATGAAACGGAACGCATCGCGGTGCTGCAGATAATGCTCGGGCAGATCGGCCGCCATCTGGATCGGGCTGTAGAGCGTCACGTACAAAGCCAGCTGGCGTGCCAGCGTGCTGGGAATCGCCTGGCCATTGCGGCCCTTGAGGCTGACGATGCCGGGCGTGTAATCCATCGGCCCGGCGAGCAGGCGAGTGAACACCAGGTTGACTTCGTGTTCGGGCGGATTGGGCGGCTGGCCCCAGGCGTTGTATTCCATGCCACGCGCGCCTTCGCGCGAAATCCAGTTGGGATAGGTGCGGCGCAGGCCGGTGTCCTTGATCGGCTCGTGCGCATTGACTGCAAGGTGGCGCTCGGCTGCCTCCTGCACCACGTGCAGGTGATGGCGCGCCATCCACTGACCGTCGTGCCATTCGCGCAACGGCGTGCCACCGGCCGGATTGCGCCGCTCCACCTGGCCGTCGTCGCAGACATAGCCGGTCTTGACCGAATCCACGCCGAAACGGGCGTACAGATCCATCGCTTCGGCAATCTGATCTTCGTAATGGTCCACCGCACACCCCGTTTCATGATGGCCGATCAGATGCACGCCCTTGCCGGCGGCATAGCTACTCAGCGCAGGCAGGTCGAAATCTGGCGTTGCTCTGGTGAAATCGAAGCTGCCGCCATTGCCAAACCACTCGCCGTCCCAGCCGGGATTCCAGCCTTCCACCAGCACACCGCGAAAGCCGTGCGCGGCGGCGAAGTCGATGTAGCGTTTGGTCGTGGCGGTGGTAGCCGCATGTTTCGGGCCGGTGGCCCAGGTCTGCTGGTTGAGATGCATCGACCACCACACGCCGACATATTTGGACGGTTTGACCCAGCTCACATCGCCCAGGGCGTTTGGTTCGTTGAGGTTGAGAATGAGGTTGGATTCAACCAGGCCGGTGGCCTGATCGGCGATCTGCAGCGTGCGCCACGGGGTATCGAAGGGCAGGGTGCGGCGTACCTTCCAACCCTCGGCGGCGGGCGAGAGGTGGGCACGCAGCCGCTGCCCTTCGGTACGGCGCAGCCACATGCCGGCGTAGTCCACCAACGCGGCTTCGTGCAGCGCCACGTGCAGCCCGTTGCGGCTGCGCAGCGTGAGCGGCGTATGCGCCAGCGCCACTTCGTTCAGCGGCGTGCGCTGATACAGGTATTCGTAGTGGATGGGCTCGCCGGCGGGGATCCACCACGCCTCGGAAGGCTGCGCAATGGCGAACTCGGTGACTTCTTCGTCGATGATGGCTTCGCGCAGCGCGGCTTGCGCAGGGAAGTGATAGCGCAGGCCGAGCCCGTCGTCGTACACACGCACGATCACATCGAAGCGCCGTTGCGCGCCCTCGCGCTCGCCAAGGCTCACGCGCAATTCGTTGTAGTGGTTGCGCACCAGCCGGGTTTCGCCCCAGGGTTGTTCCCAGGTGTCATCGTGGCTGCTGCGCGCCTGCGACAGCACCTGCAGGCCGCGATCCAGGCGCCCATCGCGCAGCTGAAATCCAAGCCGCGAGCGCTCCACCACCGGCTCACCCAGCCGCTGCACACGGTAGTACGGCGTGCCGCCATCCACTTCCACGGTCACCTGCAAAATCTTGCCGGGCGAGGCAACGTCGATCGCATCCTCGGCCTGGGCAGTGGCAGCGGCGCCGCCCAGTGTGGCGATCACCAGCAGGCGCGCGATCCACGCGGCACCCAATGTCGAGCGTACTCGACGCGAAGACAGCGGCATATCCCCTCCCAAGGTCACCGTTGCACAAGCGCCGACTATGCCGCGCCGTTGCGTGCAGGCGTTGTGCTGCGTGCGGCGTGTGGCCATGAATACGTATGCAGGGGTGCGGAACCGTGGAGTGCGGCACTACCATGTTGCCCACGGTACCTGGGAGGGGCCGCGGCCGTGGCAGGCACTGCCACGCATCACAACGCGTGCAACGAGGGAGGGAGGCCGACGGCGCAAGCTGTCTCGCCGCTTCGATGCTGAAGATGATCTGCATGGCAGCGACGCTGGGCGTCGCCGCAAGTTCGCCGGTAGCGGCCGATGAACTGGAGTTTCAAGGACGCCGGGCGCAAGCGCAGGCGTTGGACGATGGTGGCTTTTTGTTGCGCTGGCCGCAGGGCGAACGCCGCATTCCCGCACAACCGATGCGCACCGACACCGCCAGCCCGGTGTTCGATGGGTTGTTCGCGCTGGCGCAACAGGAACTGGCCGACGACCGCGTGGAGGCGATCCGCGATCCCGCTTTCAATCACGGCAAGCCGGTAGCCTGCGCGTGCTTTGAAACCGGCGAGCGCTGGCCGTATGTGTGGACGCGCGATGTGAGCTTTGCCGCCGATCTCGCGCTGGCGCGGCTGGAGCCGGAGCGCACCCGCACCTCGCTGCGATTCAAGCTGTCGCAGGCGCGCGATGGACGCACGCCGGGCCTGTTTGTTGCGCAGGACACCGGCTCCGGTGGCAGTTGGCCGATCAGCAGCGACCGCGTGGTGTGGTTTCTGGCCGCACGCGGCTTGCTCGAAGATCGCGCGTTTGCCGACGAAGTCTGGAGCGCATTGCAGGCCACCGTGGCACAGGACCGCGACGCGGTCTTCGATGCGGATATGGGTCTTTATCGCGGCGAAACCTCGTTCCTGGACTGGCGCGAGCAGACCTATCCTGCATGGACGCGCGAGGATGTGCGCTTCATCGCCGAATCCTTCGCGCTGTCGACCAATGTGCTGCATTACCAGGCCCTGCGCCTGGCCGAGCAGCTGGCGCGGCAGCGTGGCGACGCGCGGGCCCGCGAATATGCGCGCTGGGCCGCGCAACTACGGCAGGCCATCGATACACGTTTCTGGGATGCAACACAGCAGCAGTACGTCAGCTATCTTGGCAGTGCGGCGCACCCGGTGCGCTACGCCAAGGTGGACATGCTGGGGCTGTCGCTGGGTGTGCTGGCCGATGTGTTTCCCCCCGAGCGAGCGCGTGAGGCGATGCGCCGCTATCCGGCCGTGGCCGGCGGCACGCCCGTGGTGTGGCCGCAGGAACGCATGCAGCCGATCTATCACAACCGCGCGGTGTGGCCGTTTGTCAGTGCCTATGCGCTGCGCGCCGCGCGCACGCTCGACAACGCACCACGGATTGCACTCCAACTGGAATCGCTGATGCGCGCAAGCGCGTTGGCCGGTTCCAACATGGAAAACTACGAGATGCAGTCGCTTGCCGTGCATGTGGAGGAGGGAGCGCGCAGCGGCCCGGTGGTCAATTCGCCACGGCAGCTGTGGTCGGTGGCCGGGTACCTGTCGGCGGTGCTGGAAGGCGTGTTCGGCGTTGCTGCCGATGGCAGTGTGACGCCCAAGCTGCCGCGTTCGCTGGTGCCGCTATTGTTCGGCGACCGTACCCAGATCGTGCTTGAACAGGGTGCGCGGCGCTACGTATTGGTACGCCCCGAAGGCCGCGATGTTGATGGCGATCTGCTGGTCGCCGGGCGCATCGAACACCAAGGGCAGACCACGCGTGTGCAACTGGTTGGCCGTGCCGCGGAGATGCAGGCACCACCGCGACCCGCCCAGGTATTCGCGCCGGAAATGCCGCCTGCGCCGCATGTTCAACCGCATGGCGATGGCCTGCGCGTTGCCATTCCTGCCGGCACCACGCTGTATCTGGATGGCCGCGCGGTAGAGGCCAGCACACGGTTTGACCTGAGCGACGACGGCCTGCTGCACGACCTCAGCCTGACCCGTCGCGCTGACGGTCTGGAGTCACTGCATAGCCCCACGGTCACCGTTGGCCCGATGCAGGCGCTGCCCGGCGCTGCGCAGTGGGCGTGGCAACCCGCACGTGCCGGGCGTCACCGCATCGCACTGCGGTATCGCAATGACAACGGCCCGATCAATACCGGCATCACCGCTGCGGTGAAACGGTTGCAGCTGGAGTGCCCGGGCCATGCGCCGCAGACCCGCACCATCGTGATGCCGCATAGCGTGGGTGAGCAGCTGTCCACGCACGTGGTGTTCGATCTGCCGGCACTGCAGCGCTGCACGCTACGTCTGGAGGAAGGCTTCAACATGAGCGCACTTGCGCATTTTGCCGCGTACAACGGCGGGCGCGGCGGCGAGGATGGTGTGCGAAATCAGGCCACGGTGAGCGCCTTGTTGGTCGGGCCGGTCGCCTCAGCGGAGGCGGCGCCATGAAGGCCAAGCCAACGCTGAGTTTCTGGCAGATCTGGAACATGTGCTTTGGATTCCTCGGCATCCAGTTCGGCTTTGCACTGCAAAACGCCAATGCCAGCCGCATCTTCCAGACGCTGGGCGCGCAGGTCGACGATGTGCCCGGGCTGTGGATTGCCGCGCCGCTGACCGGGCTGATCGTGCAGCCCATCATCGGCTATCTCTCCGACCGCACCTGGACCGGCTGGGGCCGCCGCCGGCCGTACTTCATGATCGGTGCGGTGTTCACCACGCTGGCGTTGCTGGTGATGCCCAACGCGCCGGTGCTGTGGATCGCAGCCGGCACGCTGTGGGTACTGGACGCGTCCATCAACATTTCGATGGAGCCATTCCGCGCCTTGGTCGGTGACCAGCTGCCGGCCGAGCAACGCCCCAGCGGCTACGCGATGCAGAGCTTTTTCATTGGCGTCGGCGCGATTGTGGCGAGCTTTCTGCCCTGGCTGCTGACGCGCTGGGGCGTAGACAACACTGCACCTGCCGGCGAGCTGCCCGATAGCGTGCGCTACGCGTTCTACCTAGGTGCGGCGGTGTTGTTCCTGTCGATCAGCTGGACGGTGCTGCGCACGCGCGAATACAGCCCGGCCGAGCTGGCGGCGTTTGAACCGGCGCCGGCACCGGCTGCCGCGCAACTGGCCGCCACCGATCAACCCAGCCTGCAGGCCAGCGTGCTGTGGTGTCTGGGCGGGTTGCTGCTGGCCGCTGCCATCGCCTGGCAGCACGGCGATCGCATGTTGTACGTGCTGGCGGGCCTGTGCATCGCCTATGGCGTGCTGCTGGCGTTGGCGCGCGTGCTGCCGCGTGGCGGCATGCTGGTCGCAATCATGCACGATCTGCGCCACATGCCGCAGACGATGCGGCGCCTGGCCTGGGTGCAGTTCTTTTCGTGGTTTGCGCTGTTTGCGATGTGGATCTACACCACCGCGGCAGTGCCGCAGGTGCATTTCGGCGCACGCGATACCGTCTCGGCCGCCTACAACGACGGGGCGAACTGGGTGGGTGTGTTGTTCGGCGCCTACAACGGCTTTGCCGCGCTCGCCGCCACCGTCATCCCGCTGATGGTGCGTGCGATCGGGCTGCGCTGGAGCCACCTGTGCAACCTGTGGCTGGGTGCGGCGGGGTTGTTGTCGATGCTGTTCATCCGCGACCCGTACTGGCTGCTGCTGTCGATGCTGGGCGTCGGTTTTGCCTGGGCCTCGATCCTGTCCTTGCCCTATGCACTGCTGTCCGACAGCGTGCCCGCCGCCAAGATGGGCGTGTATATGGGCATCTTCAATTTCTTTATCGTGATTCCGCAATTGGTTGCCGCCAGCGCCCTGGGCTTCGTGCTCCGCGTGTGGCTGGGCGGGCAACCGATCTACGCGCTGGCGATCGGCGGCTTGAGCCTGATCGTGGCCGGTGTGTGCGTGGTGCGGGTCCCAAGCGCCCAGGGAGGGCAATGATGCGCAGCGTCTTGATGGCAGCCATGCTGCTTTATTCGGGAGCAGCCTGCGCTGCGCCTGCACCCGGTGATTACTACGGCACCCTGGAACCGTTCGCCGCCGATGCGGTGTATTTCGTGGTCACCGATCGCTTCGTCAACGGCGACACGGGCAACGATCACCGCGACCAGGGCGGCGCACATCGCAGCTTCGATGTGCCCACACCGTGCGACGGTGGCGTGGGCGACAACATCGGTTACCTCGGCGGCGACTTCAAGGGCATCGTCGATCATGCCGACTACATTCGCGGCCTCGGCTTTGGCGCGGTGTGGATCACCCCGATCGTCGACAACCCGGACGAAGCGTTCACCGGTGGCAAGCCCATCACCTGCGAGAGCACGCTCAGCGATCACGGCAAGACCGGTTATCACGGCTATTGGGGCGTCAATTTTTACAGGCTCGACGAACATATCCCCAGCCCGGGGCTGGATTTCGCCGGGTTCACGCGCTCCATGCACGCCAATGACCTGAAGGTGGTGCTGGATATCGTCGGCAACCACGGCTCGCCCGCCTACAGCATGCCGGTGGCGCAGCCCGGGTTTGGCAAGCTCTACGACGCACAGGGCCGCCTGGTTGCCGATCATCAGAACCTCGCACCCGCACAGCTCGACCCGGCGCACAACCCGTTGCACGCGTTCTACAACACCAGCGGCGGCCTGGCGGAATTGTCGGACCTCAATGAAGACAACCCGGCTGTGCTGGACTATCTAGCCGGCGCCTACCTGCAGTGGATGGAGCAGGGTGCCGATGCGTTTCGCATCGACACCATCGGCTGGATGCCAGACCGCTTCTGGCATGCCTTCGTAGCGCGGATCCGCGAGAAACGCCCGGGCGTTTTCATGTTTGGCGAAGCCTTCGACTACGACCCGGCCAAGATCGCCGGCCACACCTGGGCGCGCAACGCCGGCGTCAGCGTGCTGGACTTCCCGCTCAAACAGCAGCTATCCGCCGTGTTCGGCCACAAACAGGCTGGCTTCGAACAGCTCGCCACGCCGCTGTATCTGCGCAAAGGCCCGTATGGCAACCCGTACGAGTTGATGAGCTTCTACGACAACCACGACATGGCGCGCCTGGATGCCAGCGATACCGGCTTCATCGATGCGCACAATTGGTTGTTCACCGCGCGCGGCATTCCGGTGATCTATTACGGCTCGGAAACCGGCTTCATGCGCGGGCGCGCCGAACACGCGGGTAATCGCAATTATTTTGGCGAAGAGCGCGTCAGCAACGCACCGCAGAGCCCGATCTTCGGCCCGCTGCAGCGCATCGCGACCTTGCGGCGCAATACCCCGGCCCTGCAGCGCGGCGTGCAGGTGGATCTGCAGTTGCGCGGCGACCAGGCAGCGTTCCTGCGCGTCTACCAGCATGCGGGCATGACGCAGACCGCGTTGGTCTTGCTCAACAAGGGCGACGCGGCGGCGGACATTGCGGTGTCCCGCTTGCTGCAGCCCGGCAGCTGGCGCGACGCCTTCAGTGGCGAGCAGGTGCAGGTGCAAGGTCGCGTGACGCTGCAGGTGCCGGCGCATGGCGTGCGCGTGCTGCTGTCGGATGCGCCGGTGACCGACGTCGCCCTACGCAAGCAGCTGGACGCACAGATGGCGGACCAGGCCGCGCGCGATGCACGCAACAAGTAGGAGCGCGCCAGCGCGCGATGCGGCGTTATCGGTGACGCCTCATCGCGCACAAGTGCGCTCCTACAAAGGCATCAGTCGGCTGCAATAGCGTCAGCAGGTCGCGACCAACAACGATGGCGACTCATCCGCGCGACGCATGCTCCAACGATTCCCGCTTCCCGCTTCCCGCTTCCCGCTTCCCGCTTCCCGATTCCCGAATCTCAGCGCGTCGCGTTTCCGCTCGCCGCCTTCCCGCGCAGCCCATCGCTGGACTCCGCAGCCGTCGACGGGTTCCACCCCAGCGGCGGTTGCAGGCCACTGCTGGTCGACGACTCGCGCACCGCCAGCCGAACCGGGATTGTGCGGCTCTGTGCAGCGTCACCACGAATCAGCGCCACCAGGCTTTCGACCAACAGGGCGCCGGCCTGCTTGGTGTCCTGTTGCACGGTCGATAGTGCTGGCGCCACCGAGGCAGCCAGGGCGATGTCGTCGAAGCCGCTGACGGCCACGTCCTGCGGCACGCGCAGTCCGCGTTCGCGCAGTGCCCGCATCGCGCCGATCGCAATCAAATCGCTGGCCGCGCACACCGCGTCGAACGCCTGCCCGCTGTCGAGCAGCGCCAGGCACGCGGTGTAACCGGACAGCTCGGTGGTAATCGCATCGAACTGCAGCGCGGCATCCGCCGCCACACCCTGTAACGCTAACGCTGCGACATGCCCGCGATAGCGCTCCTCGAACTCCGGGTAATGGTTGGAGGCGTGGCCGAGAAATGCGATCCGCCGGCAGCCCTGCGCGAGCAGGTGCTCGGTGATGTCCAGCCCGCCCTGATAGTTATCGCTGCCGATCGAAATACCCGGTTGACCCGGCAGCGCCGCGCCCCAGCGTACGAAGTGCGTGCCTTGTTCGACCAGCAGCTGCAGCCGCTGGCGTGATTCCTGATAATCGCCGTAGCCGAGCAGGATGATGCCGTCGGCCTTGTTGCTGTCTTCGTAATCGGCCTGCCAATCCTTGGACAGCTGCTGGAACGACACCAGCAAGTCGTAGCCCTGCAGCGCGCAGGCACGGGTGATCGAGCCCAGCATCGAGTGGAAGAACGGGTTGATCAGCGAGTCATCGGCGGTGGGGTCTTCGAAGAACAGCAGCGCCAGCGTGCCGGCGTTGCGCAGCCGCAGCGAGGAGGCGTTTTTGTCGACCTTATAGTTCAGCTCGCGGGCAATCCGCAGGATCCGCTGGCGGGTGTCCTCGTTCACCATCGGGCTGCCGCGCAGGGCACGCGAAACGGTCGGTTGCGAGACGCCGGCCAGGTAGGCGATATCCAGCGAGGTGGCTTTACCCTTGATGGTCATGATCGGCAACGGCAGGACAAGTGGCCGGCATCATGCCATGCGCCCGCCGGGCCCGTGCTGCCACGCGCATCGGCCCGCTGATTGGTTTACCATTCGCCTCAGACACCCTTGCGAGAAGGTGGCCCGCGCCCCGCGCCGGCCGAGCGTGCGACATGAGCACTAGCCCTGCCCACCGCTGATCCCGACCGGCGCCAGACCGCAAGGCGCCCACGCGGCGCTTTTTTTGCGCCTGACTTCTTCGCCTGACCCTTTCGAGCCTGTCCCCGCGTGGACGGATCTCTCACTGCAGCAGCCACCGGCTGCGGCCAGACCAGACCCTATCGTTGCCCATGATCACCATTACGCTTCCCGACGGCAGCCGCCGCGAATTCGATGCTCCCGTGTCCGTCATGCAGGTCGCCCAGTCGATCGGCGCCGGCCTGGCCAAGGCCACCATCGCCGGCCAGGTGGACGGCCAGCTGGTCGACGCCAGCGACCTCATCGAACATGACGCCAGCCTGCGCATCATCACCGCCAAGGACGCCGAAGGCGTGGAGATCATCCGCCACTCCTGCGCCCACCTGGTCGGCCATGCGGTCAAGCAGCTGTACCCGGACGTCAAGATGGTGATCGGCCCGGTGATTGCCGAAGGCTTCTATTACGACATCTACAGCGAGCGCCCGTTCACGCCGGAAGACATGGCGGCGATCGAGCAACGCATGCAGCAACTGATCGCGCAGGACTACGACGTGATCAAGAAGGTCACCCCGCGCGCCGAGGTGATTGAGGTGTTCGCCCAGCGCGGTGAGGAGTACAAGCTGCGCCTGATTGAGGACATGTCCGACGACATCACCGCGATGGGCCTGTACTACCACCAGGAATACGTGGACATGTGCCGCGGCCCGCACGTGCCCAACACGCGCTTCCTCAAGGCCTTCAAGCTGACGCGCATCTCCGGCGCCTACTGGCGTGGCGATGCCAAGAACGAGCAGCTGCAGCGCATCTACGGCACCGCCTGGGCCGACAAGAAGCAGCTCGACGCCTACATCCTGCGCATGGAAGAAGCCGACAAGCGCGACCACCGCAAGATCGGCAAGGCACAGGACCTGTTCCACCTGCAGGAAGAGGCCCCGGGCCTGGTGTTCTGGCACCCCAAGGGCTGGTCGCTATGGCAGGTGGTCGAGCAATACATGCGCAAGGTCTACCGCGACAGCGGCTATGGCGAGGTGCGTTGCCCGCAGATCCTGGACGTGTCGCTGTGGCAGAAATCCGGCCACTGGGACAACTACCAGGACGCGATGTTCTTCACCGAATCGGAGAAGCGCACCTACGCAGTCAAGCCGATGAACTGCCCCGGCCACGTGCAGGTGTTCAATCAGGGCCTGCACAGTTACCGCGACCTGCCGATCCGCTACGGTGAGTTCGGCGCCTGCCACCGTAACGAGCCCTCCGGCGCGCTGCACGGCATCCTGCGCGTGCGTGGCTTCACCCAGGACGACGGGCACGTGTTCTGCCTGGAATCGCAGATCGAAGCCGAAGTCACCGCCTTCCATCAGCAGGCGCTGGCGGTCTATACCGCCTTCGGTTTCGACGACATCCAAATCAAGATCGCGCTGCGCCCGGAAAAGCGCCTCGGCGACGATGCGACCTGGGACAAGGCCGAGGCCGCGCTGCGCAGCGCGCTGGGCGTATGCGGCGTGGAATGGCAGGAGCTGCCGGGCGAGGGCGCCTTCTATGGCCCGAAGATCGAGTACCACCTCAAGGATGCGATCGGCCGCACCTGGCAACTGGGTACGATGCAGGTCGACTTCATGATGCCTGGCCGCCTCGGCGCCGAGTACGTGGACGAGCACAGCCAGAAGAAGCATCCGGTCATGCTGCATCGGGCCATCGTCGGTTCGATGGAGCGTTTCATCGGCATTTTGATCGAGCACCACGCCGGCGCATTCCCGGCCTGGCTGGCTCCGGTCCAGGTCGTTGTCGCCAACATCACCGACGCTCAGGCTGAATATGTGGACTCGGTTCGGAAAACCCTTGCAAATCAAGGCTTCCGTGTCAGCGCCGATTTGCGTAACGAGAAGATCGGTTATAAGATTCGCGAGCATACGCTGCAACGCGTGCCGTATTTGCTCGTGGTTGGTGACCGCGAGAAGGAAAATGGCGCGGTCGCCGTGCGGACGCGTTCGGGAGAGGACCTCGGAACCATGACGGTTTCGGCCTTCATCGAACGCCTGCAGGCAGAGCAGGCAGCGTGAGCCAACCCCGGCCGGTCTGGATGATCCGGATGCGCCGGTTCGATTCCCCTGGGAGATTGCAATATCAGTACCCCTGACAACAAACAGAACCGCAAGAACCAAGAAATCCGTGTGCCGCGCGTTCGCGTGATCGGTAGTGACGGTGAGATGGTCGGCGTGTTGTCGCGCGACGAAGCGCTCGCCAAGGCCGAGGAAGAAGGCCTGGATCTGGTCGAAATCCAGCCGCAGGCCGATCCGCCGGTCTGCAAGATCATGGATTTCGGCAAGTTCAAGTTCGAGCAGCAGAAAAAGGCCAACGAGGCCAAGAAGAAGACCAAGCAGGTCGAGATCAAGGAACTCAAGTTCCGTCCGGTCACGGACGAGGGCGACTACCAGATCAAGCTGCGCAACATGCGCCGTTTCCTGGAAGAGGGTGACAAGGTCAAGGTCAACATCCGTTTCCGTGGCCGCGAAATGAGCCACCAGGAACTGGGCCGCGAGATGGCGGCACGGATCGAGGCCGATCTGGGCGAAGACATTGTCATCGAGTCCCGTCCGCGCCTGGAAGGGCGGCAGATGGTCATGATGATCGCGCCCAAGAAGAAGATCTGATCCTGCGCCGCGGCGGGCCCGAGAGGGGCCGCCCAGGCGGCGACAGCGACGATTTGCAAGAATTCCCGGCAACGGGCATACTGCGCGGCCCGGTTTTGCCGGGGAGCTGTGCAAGCGGTACCAGGACCTGTCCTGATCGTGTTCGATCAAGGGCTTACAAGCAGGCAAGGGCAAGGATGGAAAGCGTGGCCACAAGGCTGCCGCCCGTGTCAGTGACAAAACACCATCAAGGACATAGCAATGCCCAAGATCAAGACCAACCGGGCGGCGGCCAAGCGTTTCCGCAAGACCGCCTCCGGCAAGTACAAGTGCGGCCACGCAAACCGTAGCCACATCCTCACGAAGAAAGCGACCAAGCGGAAGCGCAACCTGCGGCAGACGAATCACGTCCGTGCCGAGGACGCTGGCCGTCTTGACCGTATGCTTCCCTACCTCTGAGGACTGACCCATGGCACGAGTAAAGCGTGGCGTACAGGCGCGTCGCCGCCACAAGAAAATTCTGACCCTGGCAAAGGGTTACTACAACGCACGCCGCAAGGTGTTCCGCGTTGCCAAGCAGGCCGTCATCAAGGCACAGCAGTACGCCTACATCGGCCGCAAGCAGAAGAAGCGTAATTTCCGTTCGCTGTGGATCACCCGCATCAACGCGGCTGCCCGCATCAACGGCTTGAGCTACAGCCGTTTCATGAATGGCATGCTCAAGGCTGGTATCACCCTGGACCGTAAGGTGCTGGCTGATATCGCCGTGCACGACGCCGCCGGCTTTGCCGCGCTGGCCGAGAAAGCAAAGGGCGCGCTGGCAGCGTAAATGCAGGTCCCTCTGCAGGCCTCGCACCTATGTGCGGACGCTTGAAGAGAGAGTCCACAACAGCAACCCACACTATGTGCGGTTGTTGAAGAGGGCAGATCACCGTAAGTCTTCGCATCGTCGTGTGCAGGGCTTCGGTGAGGGAAACGCAGATATGCAGGGGGAAGGGCGCGAGTCCTTCCCCTTTTGCGTTTCAGGGAGCGGCCACCGCAGCAACGCGCGGTACGGCTTCCAGGTGTGCAAGGCGGCCCGGTGCAGTCCGGGAGTTCGTTCGGCTGAGCAGGTGAGGCACGAGTGCAATGAGTGAGATTCAATCCCTGACCGCGCAGGCGTTGGCCGATGTTGCTGCCGCGCACACGCCGGACCAGCTGGAAACGCTGCGCGTCGCGCTGCTGGGCAAGAACGGCAGCATCACCGCCCAGCTCAAGCAGCTCGGCACGTTGCCGGCCGACCAGCGCAAGGCGGCTGGTGAGGCGATCAATCTGGCGCGCGATGCGCTGACCACGGCGCTTTCCGAGCGCAAACAGGTGCTCGAAACCGCAGCGCTGGACGCCCGTCTGGAAGGTGAGCGCATCGATGTGACGCTGCCCGGCCGACGCGGTGAGCGCGGCGGTCTGCATCCGGTGACGCGGACCCTGGAGCGCATCGTCGAGATCTTTGCGCGGCTGGGTTACGAGTTGTCTGACGGCCCGGAGATCGAGGACGACTGGCACAACTTCGAAGCGTTGAACTTCCCGCCGCATCATCCGGCGCGTGCCATGCACGACACGTTCTACTTCGGCGATGGCCGCCTGCTGCGCACGCATACCTCCGGCGTGCAGGTGCGTTACATGGATACCGCAGTGGCCACCAAGAGTGGCCCGCCGCTGCGCATGATTGCGGCCGGCAAGGTGTATCGCTCCGATTCGGATCAGACCCACTCGCCGATGTTCCATCAGGTCGAAGGTCTGCTGGTGGACGAGCATTCCAACTTCGCCGATCTCAAGGGCACCTTGTCCGAGTTCGTGCGTGCGTTCTTCGAGCGCGATTTCGAAATGCGCTTCCGGCCCAGCTATTTCCCGTTCGTTGAGCCTGGTGCGGAAGTGGATATCGCCTGGCAGCAGCCCGATGGCAGCACCCGGTGGCTGGAAGTGCTTGGCTGCGGCATGGTGCACCCGAACGTGCTGCGCAGCGTCGGCATCGATCCGGAGCGCTACACCGGCTTCGCCTTCGGTCTGGGCGTCGAGCGCTTTGCGATGCTGCGCTATGGCGTCAACGACCTGCGTGCCTTCTTCGAAAACGACGTGCGGTTTCTCAGGCAGTTTGCTTGAGGGCAGGAAATCGGGAATAGGGAATAGAGAATCGGAGCAGCCAAGCGCGCTCCTGGCTCACCTTCCAGATCCCCGAAGACCTCCCGCTGCTGCGATTCCCGATTCCCTATTCTCTTTTCCCGGCTCCCCATGAAATTCTCAGAAAATTGGCTGCGTAGCCACGTTCCGATCCAGGCGAGCCGCGAGGAGCTTGCCGCGACGCTGACGGCCATTGGCCTGGAAGTCGAAGCGGTCACGCCGCTGGGTGATGCGCTGGGCCAGGTGGTGGTGGCGCGGATCATCGCGGCGGTGCGCCATCCGGAGGCCGATCGCCTGCAGGTGTGCAGCGTCGACGCGGGGCAGGGCGAGTTGCTGCAGATCGTCTGCGGTGCGCCCAATGCGCGCGCTGGCCTGGTCGCGCCACTGGCCCTGGTCGGTGCGCAGATCGGCGAGCTGACGATCAAGGCGGCCAAGCTGCGCGGTGTGGCGTCCAATGGCATGTTGTGCTCGGCCAAGGAGCTTGGCCTGGACAGCGACGCCTCGGGCCTGTTCGAGCTGCCGGACGATGCGCCGGTGGGCCAGGCGCTGGCCGAGTATCTCGGTTTGCCCGATGCCAGCATCGAAATCAAGCTCACCCCCAACCGCGCCGACTGCTTCAGCGTGCGCGGTATTGCCTTTGACGTGGCGGCTGCCTGCGCCAGCGAAGTCGCCGCCTTTGATGCGGCTGCCGTGGCGCCTGTATCGACGCGCACGCTCGCGGTCGAGCTCAATGCCGGCAGCGAGGCGCCGCGCTATTGCGGGCGGGTGATCGAAGGCATCGATCCTGCGGCGACTACGCCGGTGTGGATGGCCGAGCGTCTGCGTCGCAGTGGCGTGCGCCCGGTGTCGTTGCTGGTGGATATCACCCAGTACGTGATGCTGGAGCTCGGCCAGCCGATGCATGCCTTCGACCTGGATACGCTGCATGGGCCGGTTGGCGTGCGGCGCTCGCGTGCTGGCGAGCAACTGGCATTGCTCGATGGCCGTGAGGTCACGCTGGACGACAGCTTCCTCACCATCACCGACGCAGATCGCCCGGTGGCACTGGCCGGCTTGATGGGCGGGCTGGACACGCGCGTCACCAACACCACGCGCAATGTGTTTCTGGAGTCGGCATATTTCGATCCGGCCGCGATCATGGGCCGCGGCCGCAAGCTTGGTCTGCACACCGATGCCGGTCATCGTTTCGAGCGTGGCGTGGATCCGGCGCTGGCACCGCAGGCGATCGAAGTCGCGACGCGCTTGGTGCTGGAGCTGGCCGGTGGCATGCCCGGGCCGGTGGTGGACGCCGCGCTGCCGCACCATCTGCCGCAACCGGCGTCGATTCTGTTGCGGCGTGCGCGCATCGCGCGCGTGCTCGGTATCCAGATCGACGATGCGGACGTGGCGCGGATCCTGACCGCGTTGGGCATGCACGTCGAGGCGGCTGCAGACGGCTGGCAAGTGACGGCGCCGAGCCGCCGCTTCGACATCGCGATCGAAGAGGACCTGATCGAAGAGCTGGCGCGCATCCACGGCTACGACCGTGTGCCGACCACCTTGCCCGGTGGCGCCAGCCGCATCGCCATGCCCAGCGAAACGCAGCTGGACGAGCTCAGCGTGCGCCGCCAGCTGGTGGCGCGCGAGTTGCAGGAAACCATCAACTACGCCTTCGTCGATGCCGCATTGCTGGAGCGCTGGCAACTGACCGATGGCGTGGTGCCGCTGGCCAATCCGCTGAGCGCCGAGCTTGCGGTGATGCGCCCACGGTTGTTGCCGGGCCTGGTGGCCACCCTGGGGCGTAACGTTGCGCGGCAGGTTGGGCGGGTGCGCTTGTTCGAACTGGGCAAGGTGTTCTCCGCTGCAGGCCCTGGCGATGCGCCGGTCGAGTCGCAGCAGGTGGCTGCGGCTGTCTGCGGCGATGCACTGGCGCTGCAATGGGGTGAGCCAGCGCGCAAGGTCGATTTCCACGATCTGAAGGGCGATTTGCTGGCCCTGGCTGCGGCCAGCGGCGCGGTGCTGGAATTCCAGCCGTCCACGCAGCCATTCGGTCACCCGGGCCGGTCCGCCGACATCTATCGCGATGGGGTATGCATTGGCTGGATCGGCCAGGTGCACCCGCGCCTGGCCAAGTCCCTGGACATCGACGTGGACGTCATCGCGTTCGAGCTGCAGCTTGCGCCGCTGGTGAAGCGGGCGCTGCCACGTGCTGGCGAGCTCTCGCGTTACCCCTCGATGCGTCGCGACCTGGCCTTCCTGGTGCCCGATGCGGTGAGCTGGGCGGCGCTGTCTGCAAGCGTGCGCACCAGTGTCGGCCCGTTGCTGCGCGAGGTGCAGTTGTTCGACCGGTATGTGGGTCAAGGGGTCGAGCCAGGTTTCAAGAGTCTGGCTATGGGCTTGATTTTGCAGGATAACTCGCGCACTCTCACCGACCGGGACGTGGATGCGGTCGTCGCCGATGTGGTGGCCGTGATCGAGCGCGAACATCGCGCCCGGATCCGGGGTTGAGGCGGTAACAGGGGATTGGCATGGCATTGACGAAAGCGGAGATGGCCGAGCGTCTGTTCGACGAAGTCGGCCTGAACAAGCGTGAGGCGAAGGAATTCGTCGACGCGTTTTTCGATGTGCTGCGCGATGCACTGGAGCAGGGCCGTCAGGTGAAGTTGTCGGGCTTCGGCAACTTCGATCTGCGGCGCAAGAACCAACGGCCCGGTCGCAATCCCAAGACCGGTGAGGAAATTCCGATCTCGGCCAGGACGGTGGTGACCTTCCGCCCCGGCCAGAAACTCAAGGAACGGGTGGAGGCTTATGCTGGATCCGGGCAGTAATCGCGAGCTACCGCCGATTCCGGCCAAGCGCTACTTCACCATCGGTGAGGTGAGCGAGCTGTGCGACGTCAAGCCGCACGTGCTGCGCTATTGGGAAACCGAATTTCCGAGCCTGGAGCCAGTCAAGCGGCGCGGCAACCGACGCTACTACCAGCGGCACGATGTGCTGATGGTGCGGCAGATTCGTGGCCTGCTGTACGAGCAGGGTTACACCATCGGGGGCGCGCGTCTGCGTCTTGAAGGGGATGGGGCCAAGAGCGAGTCAGCGCTGAGCAATCAGATCATCAAGCAGGTGCGCATGGAGCTTGAAGAAGTCCTGCAGCTGCTGCGACGCTAGGAAAGCGCCGCATAAAGCCGCTATAATCGCAGGCCGCCTCAGGGCGGGACGCAACATCTTCGGGGTATAGCGCAGCCTGGTAGCGCACTAGTCTGGGGGACTAGTGGTCGTCGGTTCGAATCCGGCTACCCCGACCAAACAACAGGCCCATGTCGCAAGACGTGGGCCTTTTTGTTGCGTCGCAACATGTCAGTTCGATGGCATTCCAAGCTATGTCACTATGCGCAACGGCATATTGCAAGGCGGCATATGCAAGTCCTGTGCGCAATTATTTTGCGGTTCAGGCTGCTACATGTCGAGATCGGTAGGCGTCCGTAAGTGCCCGGAAACGCTAGAGTTCGTATGCTGAGAATGACGACCCGGGTCACGTTCTCTTAACGTCGAGGCGACGAACTTGAATCAATAGGCCAACGCCGTCAAAAAAATGGCGTGTTGTGCCTTGCGATGTGTTCGTTCTATGCCATAGTGCACTGCAACACGCGATTCAATGTTGGTCCCGGCACGTGTCGGGATGCAACTTCCTGTCGTACGTTCGTGCTGGCGCCTGAGCCGGTTGAATGCTGCGCGAGGTCCTGTCCCACCCAACAGAGGCAGCCAGCTACACGCATGAAGAAACTGATCGGACGACTCTGCCAAGGCCTCAGCCTGGCTCTGCTCTGCTCGATGTCGCTGGGCGCTTGCAGTACCGGCCCGGAGATGGCGTCTTCGCTGCCGCATCCGGACCCGCTGGCAATGTCCACGGTGCAGCCCGAATACCGTCTTGCACCGGGCGATCTGTTGCTGGTGAAGGTGTTTCAGATCGACGATCTGGAGCGGCAGGTCCGCATCGACCAGAACGGTCACATCTCATTGCCGTTGATTGGCGACGTCAAGGCCGCCGGTCTGGGCGTTGGCGAACTGGAAAAGCTGGTCGCCGATCGGTATCGCGCTGGCTACCTTCAGCAGCCGCAGATTTCGGTGTTCGTGCAGGAGTCCAACGGGCGTCGCGTCACGGTCACTGGTGCAGTGGACGAGCCGGGCATCTACCCGGTGATCGGCGCCAACCTCACCTTGCAGCAGGCGATCGCGCAGGCCAAGGGTGTCAGCACGGTGGCAAGTCGCGGCAACGTGATCGTGTTCCGCATGGTCAACGGGCAAAAAATGATTGCGCGGTTCGACCTGACCGAGATCGAGAAGGGGGCCAATCCGGATCCTGAGATCTATGGCGGCGACATTGTCGTGGTGTATCGCTCGGATGCGCGCGTGTGGTTGCGCACCATGCTGGAACTGACCCCCTTGGTGATGGTGTGGCGCGCTTACCGATGAGTATGAATTCCGACAATCGTTCCTCTTCGTCGCAGCGTCATGGTCATCTGGAACTGGCAGATGTCGGCTTGATGGACTACTGGCGCGCCTTGGTCTCGCAGCTCTGGCTGATCATCCTGATCGCCGTCGGCGCGCTGTTGCTGGCATTCGGCATCACGATGTTGATGCCCGAGAAGTACCGCGCCACCAGCACGCTGCAGATCGAGCGTGACTCGCTCAACGTGGTGAACGTCGACAACCTGATGCCGGTGGAATCGCCGCAGGATCGCGATTTCTACCAGACCCAGTACCAGTTGCTGCAGAGCCGTTCGCTGGCGCGTGCGGTGATCCGGGAAGCCAAGCTCGATCAGGAGCCGGCGTTCAAGGAACAGGTGGACGAGGCGCTGGCCAAGGCCGCCGAAAAGAATCCCGAGGCGGGTAAGTCGCTCGATTCGCGGCAGGCGATCGTCGAGCGCAGCCTCACCGATACGTTGCTCGCCGGGCTGGTGGTCGAGCCAATCCTCAACTCGCGTCTGGTGTACGTCAATTACGATTCGCCAGACCCGGTGCTGGCTGCCAAGATCGCCAACACGTACCCGAAGGTGTTCATCGTCAGCACCCAGGAACGCCGCATGAAGGCGTCTTCGTTTGCGACACAGTTTCTGGCCGAGCGCCTGAAGCAGTTGCGCGAGAAGGTCGAAGACTCTGAAAAGGATCTGGTCTCGTATTCGACCGAAGAGCAGATCGTGTCGGTTGGCGACGACAAGCCCTCGCTGCCTGCGCAGAACCTGACCGATCTCAATGCTTTGCTGGCATCCGCACAGGACTCCCGGATCAAGGCCGAGTCCGCTTGGCGGCAGGCTTCCAGTGGCGATGGCATGTCATTGCCGCAGGTGTTGAGCAGCCCGCTGATTCAGAGCCTGCGCAGCGAGCAGGTGCGTCTGACCAGCGAGTACCAGCAGAAACTGTCGACCTTCAAGCCGGATTACCCGGAGATGCAGCGCCTCAAGGCGCAGATCGAAGAGTCGCGTCGTCAGATCAATGGCGAGGTCATCAATATCCGTCAGTCGCTGAAGGCGACCTACGACGCCTCCGTGCATCAGGAGCAGCTGCTCAACGATCGCATCGCTGGTCTGCGGACCAATGAGCTGGATCTGCAGAGCCGCAGCATCCGCTACAACATGCTCAAGCGCGACGTCGACACCAACCGCCAGCTCTACGATGCGCTCCTGCAGCGCTACAAGGAAATCGGCGTGGCGAGCAACGTGGGCGCCAACAACGTGACCATCGTCGATACCGCAGACGTGCCTACGTCTAAGACTTCGCCGAAACTCAAATTGAACCTCGCGTTGGGCCTGATCTTTGGCGTATTCCTGGGCGTGGCTGTGGCTCTGGTTCGCTACTTCCTGCGTGGTCCTGCTCCGGAGTCGCGGTTGAACTGACATCGTGATGTTGCAAAACGATGGTTAATTGAAGTGACAACTGATTCAGCGTGGAAAAGGTGGGATCCCGTAAGGTGCGGACTCCCTCGTTTGAAGGTTTGTCTCTGTTGAAACAAAGGGCTGTCTTGCGATCTGGGGTCGGTAGGTATTACCGCGGTGATCGGACGACAGGATGATTGAAAGCTCGCGTGCGATTCGTATGTTCCCCCGCATGCGCCGTATCGAGTTTGGAGGACATCCCCATGCTTTTGGCAGACTTGAGTAGCGCGACTTACACGACATCCTCGCCGCGATTGTTGTCCAAATATTCGGCAGCCGCCGACCTGGTCTTGCGAGTGTTCGACCTGACCATGGTCGTGGCGTCCGGACTGATCGCATACCGCATCGTTTTCGGTACCTGGGTACCCGCAGCGCCTTATCGTGTCGCGATTGCAACAACGTTGTTGTATTCGGTGATCTGCTTCGCGTTATTCCCGCTGTATCGCAGCTGGCGCGGCCGTGGGTTGCTGAGTGAGCTGATGGTGCTGGGCGGTGCGTTCGGCGGCGTGTTTGCGCTGTTCGCGGTGCATGCATTGATCGTGCAGGTGGGTGAGCAGGTGTCGCGTGGCTGGATTGGCCTGTGGTTCGTCGGCGGCCTGGTGTCGCTGGTGGCCGCACGCACCTTGCTGCGTGGCTTCCTCAATCATCTGCGTACGCAGGGTGTGGATGTCCAGCGCGTGGTGGTGGTCGGTCTGCGTCATCCAGTGATGAAGATCAGTCATTACTTGAGCCGTAACCCGTGGGTCGGTATGAACCTGGTGGGCTACTTCCGCACGCCGTACGACCTGGCAGTGACCGATCAGCGCCAGGGCCTGCCGTGCCTGGGTGATCCTGATGAGTTGATCGAGTACCTGAAGAACAACCAGGTGGAGCAGGTGTGGATCTCGTTGCCGCTTGGCGAGCGCGACCACATCAAGCAGCTGCTGCAGCGTCTGGATCGCTACCCGATCAACGTGAAGCTGGTGCCCGACCTGTTTGACTTCGGCCTGTTGAACCAGTCCGCCGAGCAGATCGGCAGCGTGCCGGTGATCAACCTGCGCCAGGGTGGCGTGGATCGTGATAACTACTTCGTGGTCGCCAAGGCGCTGCAGGACAAGATCCTGGCGGTGATTGCGCTGATGGGCCTGTGGCCGCTGATGCTGGCCATTGCGGTAGGCGTGAAGATGAGCTCGCCCGGCCCGGTGTTCTTCCGTCAGCGCCGCCACGGCCTGGGTGGCCGCGAGTTCTACATGTTCAAGTTCCGCTCGATGCGGGTGCATGACGATCATGGCACCACGATTCAGCAGGCGACCAAGAACGACACGCGGATTACGCGCTTCGGCAGTTTCCTGCGCCGCAGCAGCCTGGACGAGCTGCCGCAGATCTTCAATGTCTTGGGTGGCAGCATGTCGATCGTGGGCCCGCGCCCGCACGCCGCGCAGCACAACACGCACTATGAAAAGCTGATCAACCATTACATGCAGCGTCACTACGTCAAGCCGGGGATTACCGGTTGGGCGCAGGTCAACGGTTTCCGCGGTGAGACCCCGGAGCTGCGGACGATGAAGAAGCGCATCCAGTACGACCTTGACTACATCCGTCGTTGGTCGCTGTGGCTGGATATCCGCATCATCGTGCTGACGGCCGTGCGCGTGCTCGGACAGAAGACCGCGTACTGATGACGGTGGGGAGTGTGCGACCTGGCGCACCTTGCGCCGCGGGCGGCTGCATCGCAGCCGCCTTTCTCTCGCGGGCGCTGACATGCTGATTCAAATGAGCGAGCAGGCGCGGGTGCGTTGGCACAACGCGCTGATCGAGCTGACCCTGCTGACCGGCGTGGGCTACAACCTGCTGCTGGCGTTGATCAACGCCAACGTGTTCACCGTACGTCCGGTGATCACATATGCAGTGGAATTTCTGGTCTACGCAGCCTGTTTCCTGCTCGGGCTGGGCTCGATGAGCCGACAGCGCATCGCGATGATCTTCGGCGGGCTAGGCTTGATCGTGACGCTGATGTTCGTGCGTTTCCTGGTCAACTGGCAGATCGACCCCAAGTTCTTCCGCGATGCCCTGGTGGTCTTTGCATTTGTCGTGCTGGGGTCTGCTTACACCGGCTCGTTGCCCAAGCTGTTCATACGCATGACGATCATCGTGTCATTGGTCGCTGCGTTCGAGCTGGCGATGCCCTCGGCTTATGGCGATCTGGTCAACCCGAAGAGCTTCTTCGTCAATGCGCGCGGCATGAGTGCAGAAGGGTTCTGGAACGAGGACAGCAATCTATTCGTCAGTGCCACACGACCCGGTGAGCGCAACTTCCTCCCAGGCTCGAACCTGCCACGCGCCTCTTCCTGGTTCATCGAGCCGGTGACGATGGGCAATTACATCTGCTTCTTCACCGCGATCGTATTGACGTTCTGGCGCTGGATGCGGCCGTCGATGCTGATTCTGTCTATTGGATTGATCGGCTTCATGATTGTGGCATCCGACGGCCGACTGGCTGCCGGCACCTGTGTGCTGATGGTGCTGCTGTCGCCGTTATTGAAACGGATGGATCAGCGGTTGGCGTTCCTGTTGTTCCTGTTTGTGATCGCCTCTGCCTGGCTGCTGGTGTGGATGACCGGGATTACGGCCTACCAGGACACCACGATGGGGCGCATCTTCTTCACTGTGAATTCGATGAACAATCTATCGTTCGAGTCGTGGATGGGCCTGGATTTTGCGCAGGCCTACCGGTATTTCGACAGCGGTATTTCTTACTTTATTGCTTCGCAGTCGATTGTCGGCGTGCTGGCGTTCCTGCTGTCTTATTCGTTCCTGCTGCTGATGCCGAGCAAGGAAGGGCAGTTGTTCAAAAACCAGGCGATGTTTGCCTTTGCACTGAGCCTGTTGGTGTCTAACGGCTATTTCTCGATCAAGACTTCGGCGCTGTGGTGGTTTGTCTGCGGCTGCATGTGGCACCTGATGCCATCAGCGTCAGCCGTGCCGGTGCGTGACACAAACAAGGAAGATCCAACGGACAACGGCGTGCATGTGCCGTTGCCCGCAGGAGCGCCGCGGTGAATACGGTGACAGGGGCATCGGGGGCGTGGGCGCCTGTGCAGGCTGCCGGCGCGCGTGCCTTCGCGAGCGGCCGTAGCCGCGATCCACGTATCGATGCGACCAAGGCGATCGCGATATTGCTGGTGGTGTTCTGCCACGCAAAAGGCGTGCCGCACGGCATGACCCTGTTTGCCTACAGCTTTCACGTTCCGCTTTTCTTCCTCGTATCGGGTTGGCTGGCTGCCGGTTATGCCTCGCGCACAACCAGCCTGCTGCAGACAATCACCAAGCAGGCACGTGGTCTGTTGCTGCCCTATGTCGTGTTCTATCTGCTTGGATATGTGTACTGGCTGTTGACGCGCAACATCGGCGAGAAAGCTGCACGTTGGGGGAGCCACCCGTGGTGGGAGCCGATCGTGTCGATGTTTACCGGCGTTGGCCCGGATCTGTATGTGCAGCCGCCGCTGTGGTTCCTGCCGGTGATGCTGGTCACCGTGATTGGCTACGTTCTGCTGCGGCGCTGGATGCCGCCACTGGTCATTGCGGCTGTCGCAGTTGTTCTCGCCTGGTTCTGGATGAACTGGTTTCCGCTCCAGCACATGCGATTGTTCTGGGGCCTGGATGTGCTACCGGTGTCGCTGTGCTTCTACGCACTGGGCGCGCTGCTGATCCACGTGTCGCCGTATCTTCCAACCTCCTTGCCTGGTAGCGCGTTGGTCACCGTAGTGGTGGCAGCATTGGTTGCCTGGCTGGCCGGGGTCAACGGCCGCATCGATGTCAACATGCTGGAATTCGGAAGGCAGCATGCCGTATTCCTGTTGAGTGCAGTGGCGGGTTCGTTGATGGTGATCTGCGCGGCGCGCCTGGTGCAGGAATGGACATGGCTGCAGTGGATCGGGCGCAACACATTGCTGATCCTGTGCACGCACATGCTGGTCTTCTTTGTACTGTCTGGTGTTGCGGCCTTGGCGGGTGGGTTTGGTGGGGCGCGCCCAGGCCTTGGTTGGGCCATCTTCGTGACGCTCTTTGCGCTGGTCGCCAGCGTTCCGCTGCGCTGGTTTCTGATGCGTTTTGCCCCCTGGACCTTGGGTGCACGTCCGGTGTCGGCATGACGACGGCTGCGATCACTGCCGGTCGCGTCGACACAATCGCCTCAACTGTCGCGGAGCGCGAATGGCAGATCGACGTGGCCAAGGCTCTTGCGATCATTCTGGTCGCGCTGGGGCACGCCAGTGGCATGGCACCTGCCTACAAGCTGTTTGCCTACAGCTTCCATGTGCCTCTGTTTTTCGTTCTTTCCGGCTGGGTCGGTGAACGCTTCGGGCGTCGTGCATTTGGCCGGAAGACGGTGGGAAAGCTTGCGCGCACGCTGCTGATTCCCTACGTCAGCTTTTTTCTGGTGGCTTACGGCTACTGGATACTGAGCGCAGTGCTCAACGGCACATCCCAGTCCTGGGCTGGCCACCCCTGGTGGCATCCGTTTGTTGGATTGCTGTGGGCCAATGGATCCAGCTTGTATGTGCTCCCGGCCTTGTGGTTTCTCCCCGCACTGTTTGTCGCCACCGTTGTCTACCTGGCACTGCGCGAAGACCTGAGCGCCGCAGTGCTCGCGGTCTGCAGTTTGCTGGTTGTGTGGGCGTGGACGCGTTGGTTCCCAGGGCTGCGGCTGCGCCTTCCGTTTGCACTGGATGTGCTGCCGGTCGCGCTGTTCTTCATTGCAGTCGGCGCATGGCTGTCACGCTTCGCAGAGAGAGTGCGCGCGCTTCCTGCGGTCGTTTGGGTCGTCGCGTTCCCGGTCCTGGCATTCGCCTGGGGGGGCGTTGCAGCCATGAACGGGCAGGTGGATGTCAATAATCTTCAGTTCGGAAAATCGTCGCTCCTGTTCCTGATCGCAAGCCTGCTGGGTACAGCAATGACGTTGTGCATTGCCTACTTCATGCAAGGGTGGCGCTGGCTGCGTTGGATCGGCGCCAATACGCTGCTGATCCTTGGCACGCACACGTTGGTGTTTCTGGTCGTGACCAGTGTCGTGGTGCGAACCGGGGTGATCGATCGCAAACTCATCGGTACACCTGTCTGGGCGCTGGCTCTCTGCGCCTTTGCCATCGCTGCCTGCATTCCCATGCGTGCCGTGCTGGTGCGCGCCGCGCCCTGGATGTTGGGATTGAAACGCAAGTGAGACATTTTCAGAATCATCAGTCGATGTGGCGTGTTCGTGTGAGTCACCGGCAAAGGAGATCGGCGCAATGAAAGTCGTGCATGTGGTCCGCCAGTTCCATCCGTCGATCGGGGGGATGGAGGAAGTCGTGCTGAACGTGGCACGTCAGCATCAGGCCAACAGTGCCGACACGGTTGAGATCGTGACGTTGGATCGTGTTTTCACCGATCCCTCTGCGCAACTGGCGCAGCACGAGGTCCATCAGGGGTTGCCGATCACTCGCATCGGCTATCGTGGTTCATCGCGGTACCCGATCGCGCCGTCGGTGCTGGGGGCGATCCGTTCGGCGGACGTGGTGCATCTGCATGGCATTGATTTTTTCTACGACTACCTGGCGTTGACCAAGCCGCTGCACGGCAAGCCGATGGTGGTCTCGACGCATGGCGGGTTTTTCCACACTGCCTATGCGTCGCGCATGAAGCAGATCTGGTTCCAGACGCTGACGCGTACTTCTGCGCTGGCCTATGCGCGTGTGATCGCCACTAGCGAGAATGACGGCGATCTGTTCGCCAAGGTGGTCGCGCCGTCGCGCTTGCGGGTGATCGAGAACGGTGTCGACGTGGAGAAGTATGCAGGGCAGGGCGCTCGAGCGCCGGGACGGACCATGCTGTATTTCGGGCGTTGGTCGGTCAACAAGGGCCTGATCGAAACGCTTGAATTGCTGCAGGCTGCGCTCACGCGTGATCCGCAGTGGCGGTTGATCATCGCCGGGCGCGAGTACGATTTGAATGAGGCGGATCTGCGCAAGGCCATCGCCGAACGCGGTTTGCAGGACAAGGTGCAGCTGAGCATGTCGCCATCGCAGCAGCAGTTGTGCGCGTTGATGCAGCAGGCGCAGTTCTTCGTGTGCCTGTCGCGGCATGAGGGGTTTGGGATTGCGGCGGTGGAAGCGATGAGCGCGGGGTTGATCCCGATTCTCAGCGACATTCCTCCGTTCGTGCGGCTTGCCACCGAGTCCGGACAGGGTGTGATCGTCAATCGCGACAGGATTCAGGCCGCGGCCGACAGCGTGCAAGCATTGGCGCTGCAGGCCAATGCGGATTTCGATGCGCGCCGCACGGCGACCATGGCGTATGTGGCGCGCTACGACTGGCGGCACGTGGTGGGGCGTTATATCGACGAGTACCACGCTGCGCTGGGAACACCACGTACGCAGGAGGCCGTGCGATGAGCGCGTCTGCTTCGCTGCCAGTGACGCGTGCTGCTGCGGCGCCCCGGATCACGGTGCTGTTCTCCACCGAAAAGCCGAACGCCAACACCAACCCGTATCTCACCCAGCTCTACGATGCGCTGCCGGACGCGGTGCAGCCGCGCTTCTTTTCGATGCGCGAGGCGTTGTTGTCGCGCTACGACGTGCTGCATCTGCACTGGCCGGAATATCTGCTGCGCCATCCCAGCAAGATGGGCACGCTGGCCAAGCAGGCCTGCGCTGCCTTGCTGCTGATGAAGTTGCAGCTGACCGGCACGCCGGTGGTACGCACCTTGCACAACCTGGCGCCGCATGAAGACCGCGGCTGGCGGGAGCGCGCGCTGCTGCGCTGGATCGATCAGCTCACGCGGCGCTGGATCCGCATCAACGCCACTACACCGGTGCGGCCGCCGTTCACCGACACCATCCTGCACGGCCATTACCGCGACTGGTTCGCGACGATGGAGCAGGGCACCACGGTGCCTGGTCGGCTGCTGCATTTTGGATTGATCCGGCCGTACAAGGGCGTTGAGGTGTTGCTCGACGTCATGCGCGATGTGCAAGACCCGCGCCTGAGCCTGCGCATCGTCGGCAACCCGGCGACGCCGCAGATGCGCACGCTGGTCGAAACCGCCTGCGCGCAGGATGCACGTATCAGTGCACTGCTGGCCTATGTCGAGGAGCCGGTGCTCGCGCGCGAAGTCAGTGCCTGCGAACTGGTGGTACTGCCATACAAGCAGATGCACAACTCCGGCACCTTGCTGCTGGCGTTGTCGTTGGCGCGGCCCGTGCTTGCGCCGTGGAGCGAATCGAACGCCGCGATCGCCGAAGAGGTGGGTCCGGGTTGGGTGTTCCTGTACGAAGGCGAGTTCGATGCGGCGTTGTTGAGCGGCATGCTCGATCAGGTGCGCGCCGCGCCGCGTGGCCCGGCGCCCGATCTTTCACAACGTGATTGGCCACGGATCGGGCAATTGCACTATCGCACCTATCTGGAAGCGCTCGGCAAGGATGGAGACGCCGCGCTGTGACCGCAGAGACATCGACCATGACTTCCCCAACACCGCCGCCGCGCAGCCTCGGGTCGCGTGCCGCTGGCGGCGCCGCCGTGACCATGATCGGGCAGTCGGCCAAGATGATCGTGCAGTTCGGCGGCATCGTGCTGCTGGCACGCTTGTTGACGCCGTACGACTACGGCTTGATGGCCATGGTGACCGCCATCGTGGGGGCCGCCGAAATCCTGCGCGACTTCGGTCTCTCCGCAGCCGCCGTCCAGGCGAAACATGTCAGCCGCGAGCAACGCGACAACCTGTTCTGGATCAATAGCGGCATCGGTCTGATGCTGTCGGTGGTGGTGTTCGCCACCGCGCACTGGATTGCGGACTTTTATCACGAGCCCGCATTGGTGACGATTTCGCAGGCATTGGCGGTGACCTTCCTGCTCAACGGGATGACCACCCAATACCGCGCACACCTCAGTCGGGGGCTGCGTTTCGGTCAGGTAGCGCTGAGCGATGTGGGTTCGCAGGTGTTGGGGTTGGGTGCTGCAGTTGCGGCCGCCTTGGCCGGCTGGGGCTACTGGGCGTTGATCGTGCAGCAGGTGGTGCAGGCCATCGTGAACCTGATCATCGCCGGCGCATGTGCACGCTGGTTGCCGCGCGGGTACGCACGGCAGGCGCCGATGCGCGATTTCATGAGCTTTGGCTGGAACCTGATGGCGGCGCAGCTGCTCGGCTATGCGAGCCGCAACGTTGGCCAGGTGATCATCGGCTGGAGAACCGGGCCCGATGCGCTGGGTCTGTACAACCGTGCCTTCCAGTTGCTGATGATGCCGTTGAACCAGATCAATGCACCGGCCACCAGCGTTGCGTTGCCGGTGCTTTCGCAATTGCAGGATGAGCGCGAGCGTTACAGCGCTTTTTTGTTGCGCGGCCAGACGGTCATGGTGCATTTGATCTTTGCGTTGTTCGCGTTTGCCTGTGCACTGGCCATGCCGCTCATCGTCCTGGTGCTGGGTGAGCAGTGGCGGGAAGCGGTGCCGCTGTTTCAGGTGTTGACGCTGGGCGGTATCTTCCAGACGGCGTCGTACGCAACCTACTGGGTGTTCCTGTCGAAGGGGTTGATGCGCGAGCAGTTGGTGTATTCGTTGGTCGGTCGCATCCTGCTCATCGCCTGCATTTTTGTTGGCTCCCGCTGGGGGGCCATGGGCGTGGCGATCGGCTATTCATTCGGCCTGCTGTTGATCTGGCCGCTATCGCTGGTCTGGATCGGCAAGATCACGGACGCACCGGTCGGTGCGTTGTTCGTCAATGCCATGCGTGCGCTGGTGGCCTACGGTATCGCCGGCGGCTGCGCTTATTACGCATCGGTCACTGTCGGTGGTCCATTGTGGCAGCAGCTGCTGGTCGGCGCCGGCGCGATGGCGCTGGTCTGTCTGCTCGCATTGGCATGGCCGGGATTCCGGCGTGACGTGGTCGCTATCGTCAATATCCGCAAGCTGCTCACGCAGGCGAAGGCGCGCCGATGACACTGCACTGCGGTACTGGAATGTTGGACTTCGAAACTTCCCACTCTTGCAAAGGACACGGCCTATGAGCGTCTCTCCCGCAGCTCCAGCTTCCGGCATTCGCCGTCCCTGCTATCTGGTCTTGTCTGCTCACGATTTCCGCACGCCACGTCGGGCTAACATCCATTTCATCACCGATCAGTTGGCTTTGCGTGGCACGACGCGTTTTTTTTCGTTGCGATACAGCAGACTCTCCCGCATGAAGGGAGATATGCGCCTGCCGCTGGATGACACCGCAAATACCGTTGTCTCGCACAACGGTGTGGACTGTTACCTGTGGCGCACGACAGTGCATCCATTCAATACACGCCGGAGCTGGCTGCGTCCTGTGGAAGATGCCATGTTCCGCTGGTATGCCGCGCATCCGCCAAAGCAGTTGCTGGACTGGATGCGCGAGTCCGATGTCATCGTGTTTGAAAGCGGAATCGCCGTCGCATTCATCGAGCTTGCCAAGCGGGTCAATCCGGCTGCCAAACTGGTCTATCGCGCGTCGGACGGGCTGAGCACCATCAACGTGGCGTCTTACATCGAGCGCGAGTTCGACCGCGTGGCTCCGACGCTGGACGTCATTGCCTTGGTGTCGCCCGCGATGGCCGCAGAAGTAGCGAGCCGCGACAACGTCTTCCATGTAGGCCACGGCGTGGACCACAACCTCGATCAGCTCGGCGACCCGTCGCCGTATGCCGAGGGCATCCATGCAGTTGCAGTCGGGTCGATGCTGTTTGATCCTGAATTTTTCGTCGTTGCCAGCAAGGCCTTTCCGCAGGTGACCTTCCATGTGATCGGCTCCGGGATGGGCCGCCATCCGGGCTACGGCGACAATGTCATTGTCTATGGCGAAATGAAGCACGCGCAGACGATTGGCTATATCAAGCACGCACGTTTCGGCATTGCGCCTTACGCGTCCGAGCAGGTGCCGGTGTATCTGGCAGACAGCTCAATGAAATTGCTGCAATACGACTTTTTCGGCTTGCCGGCGGTGTGCCCGAATGCTGTGGTGGGGCCGTACAAATCGCGCTTCGGGTACACGCCAGGCAATGCCGATTCGGTGATTGCCGCCATTACCCAGGCACTGGAAGCACCGCGTGTACGTTACCGCCAGTGTCTCAACTGGTCCGACACCACCGACCGCGTGCTCGACCCACGGGCGTATCCAGAAACCCGTCTTTATCCGCACCCCCCCACCGCCGCGCCGCAGCTCTCTTCGGAGGCAGCGCTCTCACATTGAGGCGGCGCTTTTTGACCACGTTTGAAGGAGGATCCCTGTCATGGCCAACGCTTTACTGCAGAAATGGGTGGAACGCGCGGAACGTCGCGCATTGTTCTGGTGGCAGCCCAAAAACGGTGGCGTGAACATGGGGGATCACCTGTCGAAGGTGATCGTGTCGTGCGTGTTGGCGTTGCAGGACAAGACACTTCTGGAAAAACGCGATTTGCGCAAGAAGCTGATCGCAACCGGGTCGGTGCTGCATTTCGCCAAAGATGGCGACACCGTATGGGGAAGCGGTATCAACGGCAAGATTCCAGCCGAGCGCAATACGTTCAGCACGCTGGACGTACGCGCGGTACGCGGTCCCAAGACCCGCGCGTTTTTGCTGGAACGTGGCATCGCCGTGCCTGAGGTCTACGGAGACCCGGGATTGCTGACCCCGATGTTTTTCCCCGCCGACGCCCTGGGCCCGGTGACCAAGCGTCCGTTCGCGATCGTGCCGCACTTCAACGAGCCGGTTGAGAAGTACAGCGCCTACGCCGAGCATCTGGTGTTCCCCAACGTCAAGCCGGCCACCTTCATGAGTGCGCTGCTGGGTGCAAAATTTGTCATCAGCAGTTCGCTGCACGGCCTGATCCTTGCCGAAGCCTATGGCATCCCGGCGGTGTATCTGGACTGGGGCAACGGCGAAGACCGTTTCAAGTACGACGACTACTACCACGGCACCAGGCGCATGCAATGGCATGCCGGCCACAGCGTGGAAGAATGCATGGAACTGGGCGGCAACGGCAGTTTCGATCTTGAACGCTTGCAGGCAGGATTGCTGGCTGCGTTCCCTTACGATTTGTGGTGAAACGACAATGCATGGCCAGCCAGCAGGTGTGGAGACGGCAACGGTGAGTCCAGCGACACCTGCGCAAGGGGTGGTGATTCCGCTGGGCGGCTTCCCGGTGTTGTCGACCACGCAGGAAGCCTTTGCGCTGGATCTGTTCCATGCGCTGGCCGCGCATCAGCCGCGGCGGGTGTTTTTCGCGAACACCAACTTCATCGTGCAGTGCCAGGCGCTGCGCGCGCGCATGCAGGCGCCGGCAGTGCGCATCGTCAACGATGGGATCGGCATGGATCTGGCGGCGCGCCTGATCCATGGCCGCCGATTCGCCGGCAATCTCAACGGCACCGACCTGATTCCGTACCTCTGCCGCGAGGCCGCGCAGCCGCTCAAGTTCTTCCTGCTTGGCGGCCGCCCGGGCGTGGGCAAGACCGCCGCAGCGACCTTGACCGGAACGCTGGGCCAGCAGGTCGTGGGCATGTGCGATGGGTATGGCGAATTTGCGGCGGCGGGCGAGGGCCTTGCCGAGCGCATCAATCGCTCCGGCGCCGATGTGCTGCTGGTGGCCTTCGGCAACCCGCTGCAGGAGCGGTGGATCCTGGACCACAGCGAGGCCTTGCAGGTGCCGCTGGTGTTCGGCGTGGGAGCCTTGCTGGACTTTCTCTCCGGCACTGCCAAGCGCGCGCCCAACTGGGTGCGCCGTTTGCATATGGAATGGATGTACCGGCTGCTCAACGAGCCGCGCCGGTTGCTCAAGCGCTACAGCTGGGATCTGCTGGTGTTCTTCCGCACCTGCCTGCGTGCGGGCAAACAGCTGGCGTGATGCACGGCGGCGGTGTGTGGCCTAGCATGCGTGCATGCATCCAACCGCCGCCGCGCTGATTCGAACATTGGGCCTTGCCCCCCATCCGGAGGGCGGCCACTACCGGCGCGTGTACGCGTCGACGCGCCAGGTGCTGGATGACAGCGGTGCGCCGCCGCGTCCGGCGCTGACCGCCATCCGCTTCCTGTTGTGCGCAGGCGAAGCCAGTCGCTGGCATCGGGTGGATGCCGAGGAGTGCTGGCACTGGCAGCAAGGTGCGCCGCTGGAGTTGCTGATCTTCGACGAAGCGAGCGGGCAGTTGCGGCGCGAAGTGCTGGACGCCGCAGAGCGCGGCGACGCCATGCACGTGGTGCCGGCCGGCTGCTGGCAGGCGGCGCGCTCGCTGGGGGACTTCACCCTGGTGGGCTGCACGGTTTCGCCAGGGTTTGTCTGGGAAGGTTTCGCGCTGCTCGAAGACGGCTCGCCGCTGGCGGCACAGCTGGCCGCGTTGGTTGCCGAAGGCGCCGCGCCGGAGCCGCCAACGCTTCCCTAACGCGTGCGGGCCCGCGTTCGCGTAGTGTCCGCGTTCCAACCGGGAGGCGGTACGTGATGCAGCGCAGGGGGGCGGTGTGGCGGGCAGGAATCGCGTTGGTGTCGTTGTTGGCACCGATGCTGGCGTGTGCCGTCGAGGTGGCCGTACAGGCGCCGGCAGCGCCGCCAACGGTGGTCGATCTGGAAGCCATGGTGGTGCGCGGGCAGCAACCCGGCCCCGGCCTGTGGAAGGTCAGCAAGGGCGACCACGTGCTGTGGATCCTGGGCACGTTGTCACCGTTGCCGAAGGACCTGGAGTGGCAAGCGACCGAGGTCGAAACCATCATCGGCCAATCGCAGCAGGTGCTGATGGCGCCGATGGTGCAGGTGGATGCCGACGTTGGCATGTTCGGCAAATTGGCCCTGATGCCCGCGGCGATGAAGGCGATGAAGAACGAAGACGGGCGTGAGCTGCGCGATGTGCTGCCGCCTGAGTTGTATGCGCGCTGGACCGTTGCCAAGGCGCGTTACATGGGGCGCGACCGTGGCGTGGAGCGCAAGCGGCCGATGCTGGCTGCCGGCGAGTTGTATCAGGCTGCGCTCAAACGCTCTGGCCTGGCCCGCTCGCCGGTGATCTGGTCGGTGGTGGAGCGCGCTGCCAAGCGCGCCGGTATCAAGCCGACCTCGACCACGCTCGAATACAAGATCGACAACCCGCGGCAGGCGATCAAGGATTTCCGTGCGGGCGGTATGGACGACACTGCGTGCTTTCGCAGCATTCTGGTGACTGTCGAACGCGATTTGCCGACGATGGTGGAACGCGCCAATGCCTGGTCGGTAGGCGACATCGAGACGTTGCGGCAGTTGCCGCGTGCCGACCCGCAAGCCCCGTGCATGGGAGCGATGGCCAGTACTGGCGTGGCCAAGAAGCGCGGCATCAACGATCTGGAAGGCCGGCTGCGCCAGCATTGGCTGGAGATCGCCACGCAGGCGCTGCAGCGCAACCGCAGCACCTTTGCGGTGTTGCCGATCAGCCGGCTGACCGCCTCCGACGGCTATGCCGCGCGCTTGCGTGCGATGGGCTATGAGGTGGAGGCGCCCTGAGTACGGTGCGAGGTTGTGTGACTGGCTCGACCTGATGTGCGCTTGGACCGGTGTATCGAATGCATGCTGCCCGCGGTGACGAAAGGAGAGGGCGGCGCGCGAGTTTCAGTGCCACCCCGGTGTCGGACGTTATTGCGAAAACCGCAGCGCGCCCAACATGTGCCCTGGCTCGCCACGCATGCGCCCGCGCGGCCAGGTGGGCGATGCCAGTCTCGACCCGCACCAAGTGCCGCCATCCCCATCCCATCGCTACGGATGGCGCTGTGCTCGCCGTGCAAGCCCCACGACTGCGCCAACATTGCGCAGGCAGCTGGGTCTGCCTGGCCGGCCACGGTATGCTGCGCGCCTTCACCAACGAGGCGGATCTGTTGAACGCATTGCCGCTGCGCATCCTGGGCACCGGGTGCCACGTTCCCGCCACGGAAGTGACGTCGCAAGAACTGGACGCACGCTGGCAGTTGCCGCCGGGAACCACGTTCGCGCGGCTGGGCGTCGCCACGCGCCACTATGCAGGCGAGGGCGAAACGGCCTCGTCCATGGGCGCCGCCGCCGCGCAAGCGGCATTGGTCAGCGCCGGTATCGATAGCGGCGAGATCGACTGCCTGATCTCCGCCTGCAGCGTGATGGAGCAGCCGATCCCGTGCCAGGCAGTGCTGATCCAGCGTGCCCTGGGGCTGGGTGACTCTGGCATCCCGGCATTCGATGTCAACGCCACCTGCCTGAGTTTTCTGGTCGCATTGGACATGGCCACAAACGCGCTGGCCCTGGGCCGCTATCGCCGCGTGCTCATCGTCTCCAGCGAAGTGGCGTCGGGCGGGCTGGATGCGGCGGTGCCATCGACCGCCGGCTTGTTCGGCGATGGCGCTGCCGCCGTGGTGGTCGGGCGCAGCGCGCCTGACGAAGACTCGGCGCTGCTGTCCAGCCGCCTGGCCAGCTACGGCAGCGGTGCCGAGCTGTGCCGCATCCGCGGTGGCGGCAGCCGCTATCCGCGTGGCGAAGACAGCACGCCCGAAGCCACGCGGGTCTTCACCATGGATGGGCGCGGTGCGTATCGCTTTGCGGCGCGCCACCTGCCGGCGTTCTGGGACCAGCTGCTGCGCGACGCCGGTACCGAGACCACCGCACTGCGCTGCCTGATCCCGCATCAAGCCTCCGGTGGCGGCCTGGATCATGTGGTGCAGGCGCTCGGCCTGCGCCCGGAGCAGGTGGTGCGCATCCTGCACGCGCATGGCAACCAGGTGGCGGCATCGCTGCCACACGCGCTGCATCAGGCCAGGGTCACGCAGCAGCTGCAGCGCGGCGAACTATTCGCGATGCTCGGCACCGGTGCCGGCCTGTCGATCGGCGGCATGGTGTTGAGGTACTGATGGCGACGCGGGTCTCGGTCGAGTTGTTGCGCATCGGGCATTGCCACCACTGCGAACGCATGGTGCGCGCGGACGGGCATTGGCATTCAGTGGAATTCCCCGCGTTGAGTGTGCTGATCCGGCATCCGCAACGCGGGGCGCTGCTCTATGACACCGGCTATGCAGAGCATTTCTTCCGTGCCACCGATCCGTTGCCGGAGCGGCTGTATCGCTGGGCCACGCCGGTGACCTTGCCCGCCCAGGAGCGTCTGCAGGCGCAGCTGGCGCGCCGTGATCTGGCGCTCGAGGATATTGGCTGGTGCCTGATCTCGCACTTCCACGCCGACCATGTCGGCGGTCTGCGCGATCTGCCCACTGCGCGCTTCGTCTGCCTGCACGCCGACTATGCACAGCTGCGCGCCGCCTCGCGCCTGGGCGGCCTGCGGCGTGCACTGCTGCCGCAACTGCTGCCAGACGACTTCGCGCAGCGCGTGCAGTTTGCCGAGCAGGCGCCGCAGCGCGCACTCGGTGCTGCGTGGAAGGGCCTGGGCGTGGGCTACGACCTGTTCGCCGATGGCAGCGTGATGGCGGTGGCCTTGCCCGGGCATGTGCCGGGGCAGATGGGGCTGTGGTTGCGCGACCAGCACGATCGCGAAGTGTTGCTGTGCGCCGACGCGGTGTGGTCGTCGGCCACCTTTGCAAGCTTGGCGTGGCCGGCGTGGCCCACGCGCCTGCTGATGCATGACTGGTCCGCGTTCCAGCGCACCGTGCGCGTGCTGCATGGCTTGGTGCAGGCGCATCCGGAGCTGGCGATCCTGCCATCGCATTGCCAGCCCAGTCTGGACCGTTATCAACCGGAGTGGCGATGAGCCTGCGTATTCTTGTCACCGGCGCATCGGGCTTTGTGGGCGGCGCCTTTCTGCGGCGCTTTCAGGGCCAGCCAGGGTTGGACATCCACGGCATCGGCCGCCGCGCCTGCGCGTTGCCCAACTACCATCGCATCGACCTGAGCCAGCCGTTTACGCTCGACTGGCAGCCGGATGTGGTGATTCATGCGGCGGCACTGGCGTCTCCCTGGGGCACCCGCGCGCAATTCGAGCTGCACAATGTGCAGGCCACCGCGAATGTCATCGACTTCTGCACTCGCAACGGCAATCCGCGTCTGCTGTACGTGTCATCGAGCTCGGTGTTCTACCGCGAAGAACATCAGTACGGGCTCAGCGAAGACAGCCCGATCGGGCCGCGCTTCGTCAACACCTACGCGCAGACCAAATACCTCGGCGAGACGCTGCTGGATGGGTACGCGGGCGAGAAGAGCATCCTGCGTCCGCGCGCGGTATTTGGCCCCGGCGACACCGTGCTGTTTCCGCGTGTGATTGCTGCCGCACGCAAAGGAGCGTTGCCGCGCTTCGTTGGCCAGAGCCAGCCGGTGATCGGCGATCTGATCTACATCGATGCGCTCTGCGACTACCTGTACCGCGCCGCCGTCGCGCCGCAACTGCAACCGTCCTACAACCTCACCAATGCGCAGCCGGTCGATCTGCAGCAGCTGCTGCTGGATGTTCTGGCGCGCCTGCAGTTGCCGTTGCCGCAGCGGCAGGTGCGCATCGGCACGGCGTTGCGGATGGCCAGTGTGGTGGAGGGCGCCTGCCGGTTGCTGCGCTTGCGTGGCGAGCCGCCGATCACGCGCTTCGGCGTGGGTGTGTTTGCGTACTCCAAGACCTTCGACCCGCGCCGCACGCTGGCCGACCTGGGCACGCCCAGCGTTGGCCTGGACGAAGGCATCGACGCCTTCGTGCGTTGGCAGGCAGCGCAGTGGGTGTAATTACGCTGCTGCTGGCGTTGGCCTATCTCGCCATGCTGATGCTGCGTGCGCTGGGCGCGTTGTGGATTGTGCAGCGCCGCGCCGCAGTGCAGGTGCCAGCGGGAACGCAGGCGGAGGTAGCGATCCTGCAACCCATCCTTGGCGGTGATGCGCATCTGCAGCAGGTGCTCGCCGCCAACCTGCAGGCGCTGCCGCACGCCCAGTTCGTCTGGTTGCTGGATGCCGACGACGCAGCGGGCAACGCTGCTGCAGCAACCCTGGTCGCACAGCATCCTGGCGTGCGGATCGCACGCATCACAGTGCCGCCCGCACCGCTCGGCATCAATCCCAAGGCGTGGAAGCTGCACCACGCACTGCCGCAGGTACAGGCATCCATCACCTTGATCCTGGACGACGATGCGCAGTTAAGCAGCGCTGCGCTGGCGCTCTTGCTGCACGACCTGGCGCACGCCGATCTGGTGACCGCGCTGCCGTACTACCAGGACGGGAGCACGTTGGCAGGGCGGCTGCTGGCGCAGTTCGTCAACAACAATGCCGCGCTCACGTATCTGGGGTGGCTGCCATGGGCGGCGCCTCTCACGATCAATGGCATGTGCTATGCCGGGCGCACGCAGCAACTGCAGGCCTGGGGCGGATTTGCGCCATTGTTGGACCAGCTGACCGACGATCTGGCCTTCGCCGCGCATGTGCGTGCGCAAGGGGGGCGGCTCTGGCAGTCCACCGCGCCGGTGGCGATGCGCACTGCGTTGCCCGATCTGGCCAGCTACGTGCGGCAGATGCATCGCTGGATGTTGTTCGCGCTGTTGCTGCTGCGCCGCCAGCGCCCGGCCGTGAAGCTGGCGATCGGCGCGCTGCATGGGTTGCCACCATGGTTGTTGATCGCCACGCTGCTCTCGGCCTGCCTGCAACCAGGAGCGCTGTCGTTTGCAGCGGTGGCTGGCCTGCTCACCGTGCGTACCGCGCTGCTGTGCCTGCTGCAGTGGCGCACCACCGGCGAGAGCCGGCACCGGCCACTGCTGTCGCTGGCGGCCGAGTGCCTGCAGCCATTGCACCTGCTGCATGCGGCGCTAGTGCGCACGATCCGTTGGCGTACCCGTCGCTACCGCGTGCTGCCGGATGGGCGGTTTCGTGCGCAGTGAGCCGCTGTTGCAGATCGCCTTCCTCACCGGGCAAAGCGATCCGCAGCGCTGCGCGCTGAGCGAGGAGCAGCGCCTGTTTCTGCAGCAATTGCGCGGGCACGGCAGGCGCCTGTTGGACTGCAACTATCCCTATCGTCCGGATGGCGCTGCGCATCGGCGCGTGCCGCTGTGGCGGGCAAGTGCGGCCAACGCGCGGCAGTATCTGGCCGCGCGCAGTGGCCCGGTGGCGCCGCCTGAGCGCGCAGCAGTCATCACGCAGCTGGAGCCAGTGCCGCTCACGCTGCTGCTGGTCGGCAGCTGCGGCCTGCAGCTATTGGCGGCGTTGCACCTGCCGGCGCCACTGCGTGCGCGCGTTGCGGTGTTCGCCTACGGGCCAGTTGCGAATGCGTTGGCACCGTTCGAGCGGCAATGCATCGTGCAGGGGCGCCGCGACTGGATCTCGCGCGCGCTGTATCGCGGGCCGGTGGACATGCAGCCCGCGTGCGGGCACATGGACTATCTGCGCGACAGCACGGTGCGCGCGGCCTGCCAGGCGTTCGCGAGCGAAGTGGAGCAGGCCGGGCGGCGAGGGCAGACATGCGCATCGATCTGATCGCACCGCCGTACAGCGGGCACCTGCATCCGATTCTGGCGATCGCGCGCCAACTGGCGGCACAGCACGACGTGCGCGTGATCAGTACGCCTGCGGCAATGGCGCGCATCGCAGCGTGCGGCCTGCACGGCATCAGCGTGCTGGATGCGCAGGCCGACCAGCTGCTGGCGCAGATCGCCAATCCGCGGCATGCGGTCGGCCACAATCCGTTGCGGCTGCGCCGCCAATTGCACGCAGCATTGGGCCTGATGGTGCGGCTGGGTGAGGGCCTGCAACAGCACTACTGCGTGCGCCGGCCGGAGCTGGTGATTGCCGACTTCACCGTGCCCAGCGCCGGGTTGGCGGCGCAGGCCATGGGCATTGCCTGGTGGACCAGCCTGCCGTCTCCTTGCGTGCTGGAAACCGCCGATGGCCCGCCAGCGTATTTCGGCGGCCTGTTGCCCGCGAGCGGTAGGTCGCAACGGATCTGGCATGCCATCGCGCGCCGTCTGACGCGTGGCTTCAAGCGCAGCCTGCATCGCTGTTATCGGCAGCAGATGTGTGCGGCCGGATTGCCGGCGCTGTACCGCGCGGATGGCAGCGAGGCGGTGTATTCGCCGCACTGTGTGCTCGCGCTGGGGCTGCCGTCGTTTGAATTTGCGCGGCGCTGGCCTGCCGCGGTGCGCTTCGTCGGGCCGCAGTTGTGCACGCCGCCCAATGACGTGCCGCCGCCCAGGTTCATCGACGGGCGCCGCCACGTCCTGGTGACGTTGGGCACGCATCTGCAATGGGTCAAGCAACGCATGGACGCGGACCTACGCGCCTTGGCGCCGCAGTTCCCGGACGTGGTGTTCCATTTCAGTGCGGGCGATACCGCGCTGCCGCCGCAGCCAGCGCAGGGCAATTATCACTGCCTGCCGTATGTCGATTACGCACAGCATCTGCAGCGCTACGTGTTGGTGGTGCACCACGGTGGCGCCGGCATTCTGTACGCGTGCCTGGCGGCGGGGCTGCCATCGATCGTCTACCCGCTGGACTACGACCAGTTCGACCACGCGGCACGGCTGCAGGCAGCTGGTGCCGCGTGGTGGTTGCGCGATCTGGGCGGCTTGCCTGCGTTATTGCAGCAAGCGTTGAACGGCGACGCCGCGTTGCCCGGCGTCAACCGGCTGCAGGTGGAATTGCAGGAGATCAATGCGCAGGCACCGCTGCTGCAGTTGGTGGAAGCCTTTGCGTGCAACGGGAAAGTGCCCACGCTTTAGCATGGTGGTGAATACCAAAGCAGTGCTGCACGATTTCGGGCTTCAGAACGGAGTGCTTGCAAAGCGCTGGCGTCGGTTGCCAATCCGTTCGCGTGCACGCATCGCAACAAGGTGCTGCGTGCATGTGGTGACCATCGGTCAAGCCTGCAGCATCGGATCGCGCTGCTGGCTACGCATTGCATCGAATGCGGTGTAGCAAAGAGGACTCAGCCCTCTCGCCAACGATGCGCGCAGGCCTCAGCCTGCGCTCCTCACGCCATGCAGCACAGCAGGCCTCAGCCTGCCGCTGCATTCAATGCCTGCTGGCCCTTCGCCATCAGCTGCGGCCAGCGCTTGAGCACGGCGGCGCGGATGCCGGCCTGGTCAATACCGGCCTCGGCGAGCAGGTCTTCGCGGCTGGCGTGGTGCTGGAAGCTGTCCGGCAGGCCCAGGTGCAGCATCGGCATCAGCACGCCTTCGGCATTGAGCAGCTCGGAGACGCCCGAGCCTGCGCCGCCGGCCACCACGTTGTCTTCGATGCTGACAAAGGCTTCGTGGCACTTGGCCAGCTCCAGCAGCATCGCCTTGTCGAGTGGTTTGACGAAACGCATGTTCACCACGGTCAGGCCCAACTCGCGGCCGACCGCTTCAGCGGCATCCACCGTGGCGCCGAAGCCGAGCAGCGCGATGCGTGCGCCGCTGTGACGCAGCTGCGCCTTGCCGATCGGCAAGGTGGTCAGGGCGGCATCCAGTGCGGTGCCGGGGCCGGTACCGCGCGGATAGCGCACCGCGGCCGGGCCCTCATAGCGCAGGCCGGTGGTGAGCATCTGGCGGCACTCGGCCTCATCTGCCGGCGCCATCACCACCATGTGCGGTACGCAGCGCAGGAAGCTCAGGTCCAGGTTGCCGGCGTGGGTGGCGCCATCGGGGCCGACCACGCCGCCGCGATCGATCGCGAACAGCACATCCAGTTTCTGCACCGCCACGTCGTGCACCAGCTGGTCGTAACCGCGCTGCAGGAACGTCGAATAAATCGCCACCACCGGCTTGGCGCCTTGCGTTGCCATGCCGGCGGCCAGGGTGACCGCGTGTTGCTCGGCAATCGCCACGTCGAAATAGCGCTGCGGATATTCCTTGCTGAAGCGCACCAGGCCGGAGCCTTCGCGCATCGCCGGGGTGATCACCAGCATTTTGGGATCGGCCGCCGCCATGTCGCACACCCAGTCGCTGAAGACATCGGTGTAGGTCGGCTTCTTGGCGCCGGCCTTGGCCACCAGGCCCTTGCTCGGGTCGAACGGGCCGACCGCGTGGTAACCAATCTGGTCGCCTTCGGCGAGCTCGTAGCCCTTGCCCTTGGTGGTGATCACGTGCAGCAGCTGCGGACCCTTCAAGGTCTTCAAGGTCTTCAGCGCGCCGACCAGGCTGGGCAGGTCGTGGCCATCGATCGGGCCTGTGTAGTGGAAGCCCATTTCCTCGAACAACGTGGACGGCACGAACATGCCTTTCCAGTGTTCTTCCCAGCGGCGCACGAAGCGCGCGGTGGGGTTGTTCTTCTTGTCGCCGAGGATCTTCTTGCCGCCCTCGCGGATCGCGTTGAGCGTGCGGCTGCCGCTGGCACGGCCGAGCATCTTGGTCAGCCCGCCCACTGCCTCGGAGATCGACATGCGGTTGTCGTTGAGGATCACCAGCAGGTTGGGTTCCGGGTCCATGCCGCCGGCGTGGTTGAGCGCCTCGTAGACCATGCCGGCGGTCATTGCGCCATCGCCGATCACCGCCACCACCTTGCGGTCGTCGCCATTGCGCTGCGCAGCGATCGCCATGCCCAGCGCGGCGGAGATCGAGGTCGATGAATGCCCAACACCGAAGGTGTCGTACACGCTCTCCTCGCGCTTGGGGAACGGCGCCACGCCGTCCTTTTGCTTGACCGTGTGGATCTGGTCGCGGCGCCCGGTCAGGATCTTGTGCGGGTAGGTCTGATGGCCCACGTCCCACACCAGTTGGTCGACCGGCGTCTGGTAGAGGTAGTGCAGGGCGACGGTGAGTTCGATCACCCCCAGACCCGCGGCGAAATGGCCGCCGCTCTTGCCCACCGATTCGATCAGGTAGGCACGCAGTTCGTCGGCGACCGCGGTGAGGTCGGCCTCCTCGAAGGTACGCAGATCGTCGGGAGTCTGGATGCGCGACAGGCGCGGATAGCGGGTGGAGTCGATCATCATCGTGTCAATGTGCTGAAGCCATATTGTCCTCCCCATGCGAAGGCCCGGCAAGCAAACCGGTTCAGGTGTCAGCGGGAAGTGATGGCTGCAGCAGCCGTGATGCACGCGTGGCGTGGCTGCGCCGCATGCCTGCGACGAACTGTCGCAGTCGCATGCGGGCAAGCGCGAGCGCGGTCTAGAGCGAGAGCTTGGAGCGCTTGGGCAGTTGCGCCCGCAAGAACGCCATCTGGTCGGACAGGATGTTGCGGTTGGACAGGATCAGATGCTCGATCCAGCTCGGCCGGTAGGGCACGGCCAGCAGCGGCATGTGCGCCTGCTGCGGTGTACGGTTGGCCTTGCGCGAGTTGCACTGGAAGCACGCGGTCACCACGTTTTCCCAGCTGTCGCGGCCGCCCTTGGATACCGGCATCACGTGGTCGCGGGTGAGGTGCGGGCGGCTGAAGTGCTGGCCGCAATACATGCACAACTGCGAGTCGCGTGCGAACAGGGCGGTGTTGGTGAGGGTGGGCGTGGGGTCGAGCGCGCGCGAACGGGCGTGGCCGCGTGCCGCAATGATTGGATGCAGCTCCAGCACGCTGCGCTCGCCGGTGAGGCGCGAGACGCCGCCGTGGATCTGCATGCAGGGCTCGCCCAGCGTCCACGACACCGCATCGCGTGCATACAGGCAGGCGGCGTCTTGCCAGTTGATCCAGTCCAGCACACGGCCATGCGCGTCCAGGGAGAGCAGGCGCACGGTGGGCAACGGCGGGGATGCGGCGACAGCGCTGCCCGTGACCGGGGCGGGGAAGCCTCCGGGGACGATCACATCACCTACGTGCGTGTCTGTCTCCATCGGGAAAACAGCTTATACCCGATCGTTGACAGTTTGTGTATCTGCGGGATCTCGGCGGTTGTTCGACTGTGCGGGCGGCGGCGGTGTGTGCTGTGAAGTCATGGGTGGCCAGGACGATCCCGCGAATGGCCGCACAGCGCCTACAGGCGCGCGCGGCAGACACGGGCGCCATCGACAACGGCGCCATGCACCGTAGGAGCGCACTTGTGCGCGATGTGGCGTCACCGATAAGGCTACGAAGCGTCACCGGGGAAGCTTCATCGCGCGCAAGCGCGCTCCTACGCGCGGCTGGTTTCTGATGCGTTGGCGCGCCCAGCCCGGCCCTACGCTGGTTGCTGCAGGCGCTGGCCGAGCACGTCGGCGTCTTGCATCTCTCTAGAGGGTGCATCTCAAGAACACCAAACCCGCTCGCGCCCACGCTTTGCCAACGTCGGCCGCCTGCTGAGCTGGCGCGCTGGCCCGATCGGCCCAACGGCCTAACTAACGGTCGCGAGGCGCAAGCGGCACGCGAGCCACGCGAGCGATGCACATGCGCCTGCCATCGACGCACGTGTAGGAGCGCACTTGTGCGCGAAGGAGCGTTACCGAGAAGGCTTCGAAGCGTTGCCGGGAAAGCTCCATCGCGCGCAAGCGCGCTCCTACGTAGGGCTGGCGTCCGGGTAGGGCGCTTTCTTCAGCATGGCCGAAGGGTGACTAGCCGCAAACGCTTGCACGCACCCGCACCCGCACCGGCACCCGCACCCGCACCGACACGACACGACATGACAGCGACGCCCGCATCGACACCCGACAAGCCCCACTCTCAAGGCACATCGGTCACGCAGGGCAACATCGCAGCGACACGGCTGCTCACCCCTGCCAAAACAACTCCGCTTCCAGCGTCATCAACGGGGCGGCGCCGCTGCGGATGGTGGCCGCGTGGGTGAGGGTACGCGGCAGGATCCGGGCGAAGTAGAAGCGCGCGGTCTCGCGCTTGGCGCGCTTGAACTCCTCGCCGTGCGCGGAGGCGTCGGCGGCCGCCACGCTGCGTGCCCACCAATAGGCCAGCACCACGTAGCCCGAATAGAACAGGTAGTCGTAGCTGGCCGCGCCCAGTTCGTCCGGGTTGCGGGCGGCGCGGTCGAGCACGTCGCGGGTCAGCATCGCCCACTCGCTGGCCTTGTCGCGCAAGGGCTTGATGAACTCGGCCAGGGCCGCGTTGTCGGCATGCGTGTTGGCAAAGGTTTCCACATCGGCCAGGAACAGCTTGAGCCCGGCGGCCTGGCTGCTGGCGGTCTTGCGGCCGATCAGGTCCAGCGCCTGGATGCCGGTGGTGCCTTCGTAGATGGTGGTGATGCGGGCGTCGCGGGCCAGCTGCTCCATGCCGTATTCGCGGATGTAGCCGTGGCCGCCGAAGCACTGCAGCGCGTGATAGGTGTTTTCCACCGACCACTCGGTCTGGCAGGCCTTGGAAATGGGGGTGAGGAAGCTCACCAGCGTCTCGGCATCGGCGCGCTCCTGCTCGCTGCCGCCGCGGTGCGCCACATCGACCAGGCTGGCAGCGTGCAGCGCCAGCAGGCGGCTGCCTTCGGTCAGCGCCTTGATGGTCAGCAGCATGCGGCGCACGTCCGGGTGGACGATGATCGGGTCGGCCGGCTTGTCGGGGAATTTGGCGCCGCTGATTGCGCGCGATTGCAGCCGCTCGCGGGTGTAGCGCAATGCGTTTTGATACGCGCGCTCGGAAAGGCCAATGCCCTGCAACCCCACGCTCAGGCGCGCGGTATTCATCATCGTAAACATGGCCTGCAGGCCCTTGTGCGGCAGGCCGACCAGATAGCCCTGCGCGCCCTCGAAATTCATCACGCAGGTCACCGAGCCCTTGATGCCCATCTTGTGTTCGATCGAGCCGCAGTGCAGCGCGTTGCGCTCGCCCACGGTGCCATCGCGGTCCACCTTGAACTTGGGCGTGACGAACAGCGAAATGCCCTTGGCGCCGGCCGGTGCGTCCGGCAGCTTGGCCAGCACCAGATGCACGATGTTGTCGGTGAGGTCGTGCTCGCCGGCGGTGATGAAGATCTTGGTGCCGGTGATGGCGTAGCTGCCGTCGGCGTTGGGCTCGGCGCGGGTCTTGAGCAGGCCCAGGTCGGTGCCGCAGTGCGGCTCGGTCAGGCACATGGTGCCGGTCCAGCGGCCATCGATCAGCGGCTTGAGGAACACCTCCTGCTGCCACGCTTCGCCGTGCTGGCGCAGCGCTTCCATTGCGCCATGCGAGAGCAGCGGGAAGTTGCCCCAGGCCAGATTGGCGGCATTGATCATCTCGCTCAGCGGCACGCCCAGCGTGTGCGGCATGCCCTGGCCGCCGAATTGCGGCTCGGCGGTAAGCCCGTTCCAACCGCCTTCGACAAACTGGTCGTAGGCCGCGCGGAAGCCGGGCGGGGTGGTCACCGCATGGGTGCTCTTGTCGAAGGCGCAGCCGATCTCGTCGCCGATGCTGTTGAGCGGGGCCAGGACCTGGGCGGTGAAGCGGCCGGCTTCTTCCAGCACGGCGTCGACGATGTCGGCACTGGCGTCGGTATAGCCGAGCCGGGCGAACAGCGCCTCGGCGCCGAGCACGTCGTACAGGCCAAAGCGGAAGTCGGTCAACGGTGCGATGTAGCTGCTCATGCGGGATCCTTGAAGCGTGTGCGTGGAGGCGTGCGCGTCAGCGCAGCACGCCGTTGAGGCCCGGGGCCGGGCTGAGCGTGTTGCGCGAATCAACCGTGAACTCGCGTTGTTTCTTGTCCTGCGGGGTGGCCCACACCGTGCCTTTGAGCGTGTACGGCAGCGAGCGGCCACCGGCCAGCACATCGGCAATGGTGATGCGGCCGAGCGAGGCGGGCTGCAGGCTCACCGTCACGACATCGGCGGTTTCCGGGCCGATCGAAATGCCCACCGCCTGGTCGAGTTTGCCGGCAACCCCATCGCCCATGCCGATCTCCAGCGCCACGCGCTCGAAGCGCATCGGAATGCTGCTGTAGTTCTGCAGGCGCAACTCCACCGACCAGCCACCGTCCGGGCGCACGGTCAGCTGCTGGATACGGGCAGTCGGCTCGGAGACACGGCGAACCGCGCCGCCACCGCAGGCGCTCAACAGCAGGCCGCACGACAGCGTCACGATCAGGAGGCGAAAGGCACGGTGCATGAACTCGGTTCCTTGGCGGGTTGGTGCATTGCCAAGAATACTACGCAGTACGGTGCCCGCCGGGCGGTGGCCGCCCTCAGCGCAGTGGCGCCGCCACAATCAGGGGCGACAGGTCGTAGCCCATCTGCGTGGCGGTGGCCTTCAACTGCTCGAACTGCGCGCGCGGCATCTCTGGCGAGCGCGACAGGATCCACAGGTACTTGCGATCCGGCTCGCCGACCACCGCCCACTGATAGTCGGGATCGAGCGCAATCACCCAGTAGTCCGCCCAGACCAGCGGGATCCACGACAGCCATTCCGGCGCGAAGCGCACCTGCAACTGCCCGGGGTGCCCGGCCACCGGGCGTGCCACGCCGTCGGCCTGGGTCAGGCTGCCATCGGCAACGCGGCAGCCATTGCGCACCCCGATCAGGCCGTCGTCGCGCAAGGTGTAGCTGGCGGTGATATCGCTGCGGCATTTCTTCTGGAACGACACCGGTAGATGGGCGATCTCGTGCCACTGCCCGGCATAACGCGAGATATCCAACGCCGGCACGGCGCGCACCGGTTGCTGCGCAAGGGCAGCCAGCGGCAGCAGGGCGGCGAATGACAACAACAGGCGAGGCAGGCGCATGCGAATCTCCAAAGGACGCGCGCAGGCTAGGCCATCGGCGCCCCCGCTTGGCGTGAACCGGCGCAAGAAACCGGGCTGCGGCTCAGCCCCAACACGACATGCGCGCGAACGCTTGCCGAAATCCCGCACGCTCGTTATGATGCGCCTCCTCGCAACGCAGGCATCGCGTCGCAGGCAGTGGCCGAGTAGCTCAGTTGGTAGAGCAGGGGATTGAAAATCCCCGTGTCGGCGGTTCGATTCCGTCCTCGGCCACCAGTTCTAAGCGTTGCAGCGCGGGCGTTTCGCCCCTTCTAGCCGCTGCTGATATCAAGAATTTTGAAGTCTACCTGCGCAGATTTGCACCAGGCGCGAAGGTTCACTCTTGCGTTGCATCTGGCGATGGCGTCCAGTGACCGATCCATTCCATTCCATCCGGTGCGACGTGATCGGGATGCACGCCAAGCCACCGTGTTGCAGTCACGCGCACCGGCGTGCAGGTGTTGACGCTGCGGCCGAATGAAGTGCCGCGTTGCGTGCTGGGCTAAGAGCGGCTAACAAAACGTAGCGAGCAATCGTCAGGTGGGTGCGGACGGCGCGGAGGAAACCGGAGTGTACGTGGGTACATGCCGATTCCGAGCACCGGCCGCGCCCGCCTTGAGGCTGCGCAGTCGTTTTGATAACTGCTCTAAAACCTGATTGCACGCGCTGGCCGTAGTGCGGCGCACGCCTGGCATCGCACGACCAGGCCGCGATCCAGGTGGTGGAAGGGCTGCATCCGGTGGTGGATACGCTTTGGCTGATCCAGCGCGCCGAATGGCCGTTGTCTGCGCGCGCGCAGCAGGTGGTGGCCTGCATGCACGCAGTGTTCGCGCAGCAGGTGCCGGCCACGCAGCAGCGCAGTGCTGTGCAATCGCGCCGAAGCAGAAAGCGCTGAGCCAGTTGGGCCCGCTTGCGGCTACAGCAGCGACACGCAATGCAGCTGCGTCTCCAGATATTTGCGCAGGATGCGGTAGCAATCGCGGTCGAATGCACCGGGTGTCGCCTGCAAACGGCGTGCGCCCGCCAACGAGGTGGCGCTGCCCAGATAGTGCCAATCGCGCAGCACATGGAACTGGGTGCGTTGCGCGCCTTGCTCCTTCAGCGCGATGGCGCCGGGAAATGGCCACGCCGCCTGTTCCAGATGCTGCAGCACGCTGCGTAGCCGTTCTTCGTGCGCGTCCAAGGGCTCGGCACCATGGCAGGCGCCGCTGCAGCGTTTCAGCATGGCGCGGAAACAGGGCCGGCCTGCTTGCAGCCGCTCCAGTCCCAACAAGCCGTAACAAAGATGATGCTGGTCGGCGAGGCGGCGCAACGTTTCCTTGGCCGCACGGGGGCTGGAATACAGCCCGTACAACCAGGGCGCTGCCGCCGGATCGATCTCGCCGGAATGTTCGATCGACACCTCGCCGCGATACAGCCGGATCGAAAACTGGCGCGGGATCCGCCGCAGCTTCTGGTTGTACAGCGGGCGCAGGGTCTTGATCAGCTGCGACTCCAGCAGCTGTGCGCCGATGTCACCGGCCATTTCGATCACCTGGATGCTGCGCGTCTGACGCAGCAGCGAGGCTTCGGCCGCGTTACGGAAATGGTCCATGACGCGGTTGCGCAGGTGGATGCTCTTGCCGATGTACAACGGCAACGTGCTGCTCTGTCCATGGAACAGATAGACCCCGGGCGTGGCCGGCAAGGTGTCCAGTTCTGCACGCAGATGCTCGGGGTAGGTGTAGTCCGGAGCGCCCCAGCTGCGCTTTGCCCGCTCAGCGCGCCCCACCATCGCCGGCCTCCTGTCTCGGTGGTAACGCGTTGCTTGGCGCGATGCCAGGCGCGCAGTGCCGCCGTTCAATCAATGTGGTGCGGCGAGTAGCCGTTGTGGTGCGTGTCATCGGCGGCGATGCTGCCAAGCACGCGTCTCAGTGGATGAGACGCGCGGTCATCGGACATCAGACGGCGGCCATGGCGCAGCGCTGCGCCCACCAGGCCGCGCGGCAGTGAACGGTTTAGCGTTTTGTCGCAGCACAACGACCGGCAGGCGGACGGAAGTTGTGGCGATGCTGGCGGGCGCGCTATCGTCTCGCCCGCGACGGGCACAACCGATGCCGCACGCGGGCAGTCTTCACGGGGAGTCGCTAACGCCATGGAGCATGCACGACGCTGTCGACCGCCCGCCGTTCGATGGCAAGACGCATCGCGCACGCCTGCCGTATTTCCGGCAGTGGTCCACCCCAACTACGTCAGACGCGATGCCCGTTGATCCCAGTGGTGATTCGTTTTCCTTCCTTGCCGGTGGTGGCGAAATGGGCGCGCGGATGCGTGCGCACGACTGGAGTGGCTCGGCGCTAGGGCTGCCGTCGCAGTGGCCGCAATCGCTGCGTTCGGCGCTGTCGATCTGCCTGAACTCGCCGGTGCTCGCCACGGTGTTGTGGGGCCCGGACCTGGTGATGCTCTACAACGACGCCTATATCCCGTCGATGGCCGATCGCCATCCGTGGGCGTTGGGCCAGCCGGTCTCCGAGGTCTGGGGCGCGTCCTGGGAACAGGTGGCGCCGCCGTTCCGCCGATGCCTGCAGACCGGCGAAGGTTTCGAGCAGCGGCATGTGGAACTGCCGATGGTGCGTCGCGGCGTGCCGGAGACGACCTATTGGAACTTCAGCGCCGCACCGATCCGCGGCGAAGACGGCAGCATCGTGGGCCTGTTCAACCAGGGCATCGAGATCACCGAGACGGTGCGCGCCGATCGCCTGCGCGCCGCCGAAGCCGAGCGGCAGCGCCGGCTGTTCGAACAGGCCCCCGGGTTCACCGCGATCTTGCACGGCCCGGAGCATGTGTTCGCCTTCGTCAATGCCGCTTATTTACGGCTGGTGGGCGGTCGCGACATGCTCGGCATGAGCGTGCGTGCCGGCCTGCCGGAGCTCGAAGGCCAGGGCTTCTACGAATTGCTCGACAGCGTCTACAGCACCGGCGAGCGCTTCGTGGCGTCGGCCGTGTCGATCCAGCTGCAGCGGACCGGTACCGGCGCCGAGCAGCGCTTTGTCGATTTTGTCTATGAGCCGGTCAAGGACGATGCCGGCCGCGTCACCGGCATCTTCGTGCAGGGGTTCGACACCACCGATGCGCAGCAGGCGCAGCAGGCCTTGCGCGAGAGCGAAAAACGCTACCGCATGCTGTTCGAAAACATCGACGCCGGCTTCTGCATTGCCGAGGTCAAGTTCGATGCGCAGGGTCAGGCAATCGACCATCGCATGCTCGCGGTCAATCCGGCCTTCGAGCGGCATACCGGCCTGACCGATGTGGTGGGCAAATGGTCGAGCCAGTTGCTGCCCGGCATCGAGCAGGAGTGGCACGAGGCGTATGGCCGCGTTGCCCGCAGCGGCGAGCCGCTGCGCTTCGAGCGCGAGGCCGCACGGCTGGGGCGCTGGTACGACGCGCACCTGTTTCCGGCCGGCACCCACGACAATCACGTGGCGATGCTGATCGTGGACATCACCCCGCGCCGGCGGGTGGAGCAGCAGTTGCGCGACTTGAACGAGACGCTGGAGCAGCGCGTTGTCGAAGCATTGGCCGAGCGGCGCCTGTTTGCCGACTTCGTCGATAGCACCGACGCGGCCGTGCTCGCTTGCGACATGGACTTCACCATCCTGGCCCTCAACACCGCCAGCGCCGAGGCTTTGCGGCTCGCCTATGGGGTATCTGCGCATGTGGGCGACAACCTGCTAGGTCTGCTCGACGGCTTGCCCGAACATCGCGCGCAGGTGGCGCGCCACTGGGGCCGCGCGCTAAGTGGCGACGAGTTCCTGGTGCTGGAGGAGTTCGGCGACCCGGCACGCGCGCTGCGGCATTACGAAGTGCGCTTCAGCCAGCTGCGCGATCGCCATGGCGGACGAGTGGGCGCCTTCCAGGTGGCGCAGGATGTCACCGACCGCGTGCAGACCGAAGCCAGTCTGGAGGTGGCACGCGAGGCGTTGCGGCAGAGCCAGAAGATGGAAGCGGTGGGGCAGCTCACCGGCGGGTTGGCGCACGACTTCAACAATCTGCTGACCGGCATTTCCGGCAGCCTGGAGTTGATGCAGACACGCATGGGCCAGGGCCGCTTCGACGATGTGGAGTGCTACATCGCGGTGGCGCAGAAGGCGGCCGGCCGCGCCGCAGCGTTGACCCATCGCCTGCTGGCGTTTTCGCGCCGGCAGACGCTCGCGCCCAAGCCGACCGATGTGAATGCATTGATTGCCGGCATGGAAGATTTGATCCGGCGCACGGTGGGGCCGTCGATCGAACTCACCACGGTGGCCGAGCAGGCGCTGTGGCCCGCGTTGGTGGACCCATCCCAGCTGGAAAATGCGCTGCTCAACCTGTGCCTCAACGCGCGCGACGCGATGCCGGACGGCGTCCGCATCACCATCGAAACCTCCAATAGCTGGTTGAACCATTCCGCCACGCAACAAAACGAAGTGCCCGACGGCGAGTACCTGTCGTTGTGCGTGAGCGACACCGGCACCGGCATGCCCGAAGACGTCATTGCGCGCGTGTTCGAGCCGTTCTTCACCACCAAACCGATCGGCGAGGGCACCGGCCTGGGGCTGTCGATGATTTACGGTTTTGCGCAGCAGTCCGGTGGCCAGGTGCGGGTGTCGTCGACCGTGGGCGAGGGCACCACCGTCTGCATCCACTTGCCGCGGCATCTGGGCGATGCCACCGGCGATGCGCAAGCGCGCACGCTGCCGGCGATGCCGCGTTCGCAACAGGGCGAGACCGTGCTGGTGGTGGACGACGAACCCAGCGTGCGCATGCTGGTGGCCGACATCCTGGAGGAACTGGGCTATACCGCGTTGCAGGCGGTGGACGGCGCATCCGGCTTGAGCGTGCTGCAGTCCGATGTGCGGATCGATTTGCTGATCACCGATGTTGGCTTGCCGGGTGGCATGAACGGGCGGCAGATGGCCGATGCGGCGCGGATCGCGCGGCCGCGCTTGAGCGTGTTGTTCATTACCGGCTATGCGGAAACCGCCGTGCTGGGCGCCGGCCAACTTGCGCCGGGCATGGCCGTGCTGACCAAGCCGTTCGGTATCGATGCGATGGCGGCGCGCATTCGCGAGATGATTCGCTAGGTGTTCGCGGCAGTGCTGTGCGGTGGCATCGCGTTGCCGCGCCTGCGCGAGATGCACAGACAGTAGGGCGCTCTCAGGCGCCCGGTCTCAGGTCAATGACATACACCGTGAGCGCTTCCGGAGAGCGCATGGCCCTCCGGAAGCGCCGCGCGGTCAGCGATTGCCGCCGCCGCTGGACTGGCCGCCCTTCTTGCCGGCTTCGCGTGCTTCTTCCGAGCTGAATTCGTGTGCGTTGCCGCTCTGATGGGCTGCCTTGCCGCCCTTGGAGGCGATTTCCCGCTGCTTGTCTTCATCCATCGAAGCAAAGCCGCGGTTACTGGTGCCGCCCTGGTTTTGGTTCTGATTTGCCATGGAGAGTTCTCTTGGTTCGTTGCTTGGGGAATGCACGCACGCGTTTGCGTGGTGCGAGGCAGAGCATCGCGCCGCCTGCATAAAACGCACGTCGGCGATGCGCCAATCGCACGTGAGCGCATAAGCGGACTTGGCGATTTTTCTTCACTGCCAAGAAACGGGCGATGGCGATGGCGATCGCTGGCGCGTAGGCATGTGGACGGATGCGTTCGCGTTCGGTCGCGCATGCCCAGACGCACAGGCAGTTGCACGGCCGGCTATGCTGCACGCCCGGAACGAAATGGATGAGCATGCAGATGCGAGGTCACGCAGCGGCGATGGTGTTGGCAACGGCGATGGCAACCGGCCCCTGTGCCGCAGCGGCGCTGCCGCCCGAGCTGAGCGCGCACCTGCCTGCCGGCTATACGCTCATCCAGGCGGTTGATGCGGATGTGAATGGCGATGGCCGACGCGATTACCTGGTGGCGTTGCGGCGCGCCGACGAAGTAGCGCAGATTGCCGCCGGCAAGGATGCACCGCAGCGGCTGTTGCTGGTCCTAATGCAGACGGCCGATGGCCGCTTTGTCGAAGCCGCGCGCAACGCGCAGGTGATCTTCAAGGCCGATGACGGTGGGCAGTGCGATCCGTTCGAAGACGACGGCCAGGGGTTGGTGGCCAAGGGCGCCTATTTCACCGTGCAGAATGGCGTTGCATGCGGCCAGCACTGGACCGACTACATCACCTTCCGCTACGACCGCACGCAGCGTGCAGTGCTGTTCCATGTGCGCATCATCGAAGACTGGGTGACCAACCCGGACGCAGAGCGCGATGGCGAGGCGCTGCGTCTGAGCCGGCACGAGGTGATCAAGGCCGACCCGCGCAAGCCGGTGTCACTGTCTGCCTACAGCCCCATCGGTGGCTGGGTGTCGCGCTAACGTGATGGCGTGATCCGCAGGCGAGTGCCGGGCCTGGCATCGGCGTGTGCCGCGCGTTTGCTGCGTTATCTGCGCAGCGCCGGTGTGTGGCCGGCGCCTGCGCCGTGCGGCGAGCCCGCAGCGTGATCGCGCGGCTCAGCCAGCCGGTTGCCGCGGCTCCGCGCCACGCCGGTAGACAAACAGGCGCGGCGCCTTGGCGACGTGCACCGAGGCCTGGCGTTCGCCGGCAATCAATGAAAAACCGATGTCGGCCAGCATGCGCGACAAGGTGTTCGCATTGCCGCGGCCGGGGTCGCTGATCACGATTTCGCAGGCCGGTTTGGCCAGGTCGGGAATCAGCTTGGCCAGCAAGGTGGCGTGGCGGGTTTCGTAGAGCACGTCGCTGGCGATGATCATGTCGAACTGGCCCATGTCCGCCGCGCCCGCGTCCCAATCCAGGCGCCGGTACGGCACCGATTCCAGCGCATTGAGCGCAGCGTTGTAGGCCAGGAAGACTTCGGCCAGCGGGTGATGGTCGCTGGCCACGATGTCGGCGCCGCGGCGGCGCAGCACCAGGCTGGCCAGCCCAAGGCCACAACCGAGTTCGAGAATGCGTTTGCCGGCCACCGGCCGGGTGGCCATCGCTTCGGCCAACAGCTGGCCGGCGGGCCAGACCTGGCCGAACAGGCTCCACTGCGCCGAGGAAATCCCCGCATCTGCGGCTGTCTGGTCGGGGTCTGCGTATTGCTGCTTGTCCGCCAACGCACGGATGCTGAAGGTGTGCTGCCCGAAGGTCAGCGCATGGATCTGGGTCTGATAGCCCGGCATGGTCGCGTCGCGTGATCACCAGGCGCGCAGGCCGGCGGAGAGAGAAGAGCGCGCAACGGCGCCAGAACGGCCGGACGAGACGCAGGAGCTGCGTGGTGCACGCGCATGCTACGGCAAACCCGACCGTGGCGCGTTAGCGCGCGCGGTGCGTGCCGGCAATGGCGCGCAGCCCGGTGCTTGCATGCAAGCCGGTGGCTGCCGTCATGGTCGCGGCATTGAACGCGTGGAGACGAGGATGAAGCACTGGGTGTTTCTGGCGGTGGCAATCGTTGCGGAGGTGATGGCGACGGCGGCGCTCACATCCAGCGAAGGCTTCACCCGGCGATGGCCGTCGCCGCTGACCGTGCTCGGCTATGCCGTGGCGTTCTATTGCCTGGCGGCGACGTTGCGGGTGATCCCGGTCGGCATCGCGTACGCGCTCTGTTCCGGAGCCGGCATCGTGCTGATCTCGCTGGTGGCCTGGCTGGTGCATGGCCAGCGGCTGGATCTGCCGGCCATGCTGGGCAGGGCGCTGATCGTGGCCGGTGCGGTGGTGATCAATGTGTTCTCGAAGATGGCGCCGCAGTAACGGCGCACGGCGGGGACACGTCTCCCGCGCGCCGAGCAAGACCGGCAATCGTCTGCATCGCGGCTGTCCACACGCTCCGCAGCGAGGGTGCCGGGCAGTCACCCGGGCGCAGCTACGTTCGGCTGCAATCAAAGGTTGCATCGCGGTCATTTGCCGGTCTGGAAAGGCTCACGGATGTGATGGGGGCCTCACCGGGCTCGTCTAAACTAGCGCCACGGGAATGGCCCCGCGGAGAGCACGCACTTGAACGATTCCGGTTACGGAGAGCCACGGGCGCCATTGATTGGCGAATCGCAGACGCTTCCGGTCAGCAAGCATCGCTCGGACATCTTCTTTGCTGCGGTGGAAACCACCCGCATGCCGATGACGGTGACCGACCCATACCTGCCGGATAACCCGATCGTGTTCGCCAACCGGGCCTTCCTGGAAATGACCGGGTACGCTGCCGACGAAATCATCGGCAACAACTGCCGCTTCCTGCAGGGCCCGGAGACCGACCGCCAGGCGGTGGCCGATGTGCGTGAGGCCATCGACAACCGCCGCGAATTCGCCACTGAAGTGCTGAATTATCGCAAGGACGGCTCAACATTCTGGAATGCGCTGTTCGTTTCTCCGGTCTTCGATGACACCGGCAAGCTGGTGTATTTCTTTGGCTCGCAGCTGGACGTCAGCCGCCGCCGTGATGCCGAAGATGCCCTGCGCCAGGCGCAGAAGATGGAAGCGCTGGGCCAGCTCACCGGCGGCATTGCACACGACTTCAACAATCTGCTGCAGGTGATGTCCGGGCATCTGGAATTCATCCAGATGATGGTCAGCAACGGCAACGGCAGCCCCGATCGCATCGCGGTCAGCGCGGAGCACGCCGCCGCGGCGGCGGCCAAGGCCGCGACCTTGACCCAGCAGTTGCTGGCGTTTTCGCGTAAACAGAAATTGCGTGGCCGGGTGGTGAATCTCAACGGCCTGGTGTCGGGCATGAACAATATGGCCGAGCGCGCGCTGGGGGGCGGCATCACATTGCGTCAGGCGCTGGAAGAACGGCTGTGGAATTGCCAGATCGACACGACGCAGGCGGAAGTGGCGCTGTTGAATGTGCTGATCAATGCGCGTGACGCCATGGCCAATGCCGAGCGCAAGGAAGTGATGGTGCAGACGCAGAATGTGGAGATCACCAGCCACGACCTGTCGATGTATCACCAGCTCGCGCCGGGCCGCTACGTGAGTATTGCCGTGACCGACAGCGGCTCGGGCATGCCGCCGGAAGTGGTGAGCCGGGTCATGGAGCCGTTCTTCACCACCAAGGAAGAGGGGCAGGGCACGGGCCTGGGCTTGTCGATGGTGTATGGCTTCGTCAAGCAATCCGGTGGCACCGTGCGCATCTACAGCGAAGTGGGCGAAGGCACCACGGTGCGGCTGTATTTCCCCGCCTCCAGCGATTACGAAAACGCGCTGCCGTCCACCAAGAACCGCGCCTTGGACAAGGGCGGCAACGAAACCATCCTGATCGTGGAAGACAAGGAGGACGTGGCGGTGGTGGCCAAGATGTTCCTGGAAGGTGCCGGTTATCGCGCGCTGTCCGCGTCGAGCGGGCGCGAAGCGATCGAGGTGCTGGAGCAGCATCCGGAAGTGGACGCCTTGTTCACCGACCTGATCATGCCAGGCGGCATGAACGGCGTGGTGCTGGCGCGCGAAGCACGGCGGATGCTGCCCAAGATCAAGGTGCTGCTGACCACCGGCTATGCCGATGCCAGCATCCAGCGCACCGATGTGGGCGGCGCGGAGTTCGACGTGGTCAACAAGCCGTACACGCAGAAGGAATTGCTCAAGCGCATTCGCATGTTGCTGGATGGTCCCACCGGCGTTGGTTGAATACGTGCAGGTGCCGGCGCGGCCTGGAGTGCCCGGCAGTGGCCCATCCGTGAACGCGTGGCCAGGCACGCGCGCACTTTCAGCCAGGCATGACATCCGGCGGGGCATGCTCAGGCGTCATTGCCGAGGTGTCCCATGCACAAATTCATTTGGATGGTCATCGCCCTGCTGAGTCTGGTTGGCTGCGCCACCGGGCGCCTGTCTGACGAAGAGCGCCTGCAGCTGTACCGCGCCAACGCCGGTGCGCCGGTTCGCGATTTCCGCTATGGCAACAGTCTGGCCGGCTGGACCGCATTGGGCGGCAGCGCGTTGGCGGTGTGGACGCGCCCCAATCAGGCGTATTTGCTGGAACTACGCGCGAGCTGCAACGAGCTGGGGTATGCGCCGGCCATTGCGATCACGCAGCGCTTTGGTCAGGTGAGTGCGCGCTTCGACAATGTGATTGCGCTCGGTGGCCCGGGGATGATCCGTATTCCGTGCCGCATCGAGACGATTCGCCCGCTCGACGTCAAGGCGATCCGTGCCTCGGAGAAACAACTACGCGAGGCCAGGATGCAGGAGCGCACGGAGGCGGAAGCCGAACAGACTACGCAGGAGTGAGCGTGGGCGCCTACTCCGGCGAGTCATGATGTCGGCCCGCTGGTCGGCGGCAGTGGCGATGCACCACAGCGCCTCAGCGCGAACATGTGGGCACTACCGGGTCGGACGCACGCTGCAGCCACATCAGCGCATTGCCGTGCTCACTCTTCACCCAGCGGATCGACATACCCTTCCGGCTTGTCGGCGTTGCGTTCGAACAGGAACTTCTGCAGTTCCGCCTCGAGGAAGGCGCGGTGCTTGGGGTCACGCGGCGAGAGCCGGTTTTCGTTGATCAGCATGGTCTGGTGCGCAAGCCAGGCCTGCCAGCCGGCCTTGCCAATCTGCGCGAAGATGCGTTGGCCGAGCTCGCCCGGATACGGCGCAAAATCCAGGCCTTCGGTGTCGCATTGCTGGTACTGGCAGAACACGGTGCGGGACATGCAAAGTTCCTTGTATGGGGCGCGCGTGATGTGGGCGATGCAGGTGTGCAGGGCTCAACCAACACACGGTGCGCTGGAGTCGCAGTGTAAGCCCGTGTTCTGTCAAAGCCGAGCCGCGGTTGCCTGCGCACGTGGTTCTCGTGCGGCGCGTTTACAACGCGTCGAGCAATTTGCGGATCGGCGCCGGCAGACCCAGCGTTGCAAGGTCTGCGCGTGCCACCCAACGCAGGTCGTCGTTGTCGCGCAGCACCTGGCGCAGCGCGACCTTGCGCAGGCGCAGTGGCTGCAAATGCAGACGGTAGTGGCTGAAGGTGTGCACGATCATCGGCATTTCGTCGGCACGGTCGTAATCGCCATCGATATGCGCGGCGAACCACTCACGCAGGTCGCTGTCGGTTTCGGCTTGTGGCAGCGTCCACAGCGACGCCCAGATGCCGGTGGGCGGGCGGCGTTGCAGCAGGATCTCGTTGTGCGCGTTTTCCAGCAGCAGCGCGGTGGCCTCGCGCTCGGGCAATTGCTTGCCGGGCTTGGGCGTGGGCAGTGCCTCGACCAGGCCTTCGCGGCGCGCCACGCAGTTTTCCTGCAGCGGGCACACCATGCACGCCGGTCTGGCGCGCGTGCACAGCGTGGCGCCGAAATCCATCTGTGCCTGCGTGTAGTCGGCCAGGCGGCCGGCGGGCACGTGGGCGACATGGTTCGCCGCCAACTGCCATAGCTGTTTTTCCACGACTGGCAAGCCGGGATAGCCGGCAATGCCGTGGATGCGCGTGAGTACGCGTTTGACGTTGCCATCCATGATTGGAAAGCGGTCGTTCCAGGCCTGGCTGAGGATCGCGCCGGCGGTGCTGCGGCCGATGCCGGGCAGCGCCAGCAGCGCATCGAAATCGCGCGGCAACTCGCCTGCATGCAAGGCCACGCACTGCTTGGCGGCGGCATGCAGGTTGCGAGCACGCGCGTAGTAACCCAGCCCGGCCCAGTGCGCCATCACCGTGTCGTTGTCGGCGGCGGCCAGATCGGCCAGGGTCGGGAAGCTGGCGACGAACTTCTGGAAGTACGGGATCACCACCGCGACCTGGGTCTGCTGCAACATGATTTCCGACAACCACACCCGGTAGGGCGCGCGCGGATGCTGCCAGGGCAGGTCGTGCCGGCCGTGGCCGTCGAACCAGTGCAGCAGACGGTCGACGAACGCATCGGTGGTGAGCGTGGCGGGTACGGGCATGGGGTCTGCTGGCGTGGGAAGGCGAAGGGTCAAGGCGGTTGGTGTGCAAAAAAAGCGGGGTGGTGACTTCATCCCGCATGCGGCTGCGCGCTTCGTGCGAGCTGAGACGCAATGCCACCATCGTGCAGTGTAGGCGTCGGTGGCTTGACCTCGGCACTCAGCAGCGCACCAAGGTGCGTGTTTGCTGCGTGGATAGGCATCGCGCCTTATGGCTAGCTGCACATCCGGCCGCCCTTGATGGCACTGCCACGCCGGTACTTTGTCGATCAGACGCTGCAGGGTCGATCACGCGCTGCAGATGGCAAACCTGCGCCGCGCCAGAGGCGCATGCCGCAGCGCCTCCCGCTGCATCGGCTGAAGGTGGCCGCTGCAGCGCAATCCCGCAGCTGCCTGGCCAGTGCAGACGCAGCGCGGTGAATGCATCCGCGCAGCCATCTGGACCCCAGCGCCAGTGCTGCATGCGTGCAGCACTGCAGCAGGCGTGGAATCAGCTGCCCAGCGCTTCTGGCAGCAGCGCATCGACAAACGCTTCCGGGTCGAACACGCGCAGGTCTTCCGGGCGCTCGCCGATGCCGGCGAAGCGGATTGGAATGCCGAACTCGCGGGCCAGCGCAAATACCACGCCGCCCTTGGCGGTGCCATCGAGCTTGGTCACCACCAGGCCGGTGACGCCGACGGCCGCGTGGAACTGGCGCAGCTGCGAGATGGCGTTCTGGCCGGTGGTGCCGTCGATGACCATCAGCACTTCGTGCGGCGCGGCGGCATCGATCTTGCCGAGCACGCGGCGGATTTTGCCCAGCTCGTTCATCAGCCCGGTCTGCGTGTGCAGGCGGCCAGCGGTATCGGCAATCAGCACCTCGGTGCCACGGGCCTTGGCGGCCTGCAGTGCGTCGAACGCCACCGAAGCGGCATCGGCGTTCTGTCCCTGCGCAATCACGGCCACGCCATTGCGATCGCCCCAGGCCTGCAGCTGGGCCACCGCGGCGGCACGGAAGGTGTCGCCGGCGGCCAGCATCAGGCTGTGGCCGTCGTCCTTGAAGCGCTTGGCGAGCTTGCCGATGGTGGTGGTCTTGCCGACGCCGTTGACGCCGACGGTCAGCACCACGAACGGCTTGACCGAGCGGTCGATCACCAGCGGTTTGGAGACCGGCTGCAGCAGTGCGATGAGGTCGGCGCGAAAGGCCTTGAACATGGCCTGGGCATCGACGAACTCGCGCGACTTCATGCGCTTGCGCAGGCCTTCGACCAGCGCGGTGGTGGCGCCGATGCCGACGTCGGCGGTGATCAACGCGGTCTCGATCTCGTCGAGCAGGTCGTCGTCGAGCTTGGGGTTACGGGAGAACAGGCCGCCAAAGCTGCGCGCAAAGGTGCTGTTGCGCAGGCGCTCGCGCCAGCCCGGCTTGCCGGCCGGCGCGGCAGGCAGGCTGTCGTGGGTGTCGATGCCGCTGTCCTGCACGAGGTGCGTGGGCGCAGCCACCGGTGTGGTGACCACGGGCGCTGCCGGAGCTGGCGCGTATGCGGCGGGCGGTGTCGCTGCGGGCACCGCAGGCGCGGCCGGTGCAGGCACCACGGGCGGTACCGCCACCTGCGGCGTGGCTACTTGCGCGGCTGGCGTGACTGCCGGGGTCGGCGCTTGCAGCGGTGCAGCAGGTGCGGCCTGTGGCAGGGGCTGTGGCGTAGGCACCACAACGACGGGCGTGGCGGTGGCAGGCGCGCTCGGCGCAACCGGATCCGGCAATGCCTGCAGCGCCGAGGGCGCAGCGGCTGGCGCCGGCGTGGGGGCGCTGGGCACCGCGGCAATGCTCTGCGCCTGCCCGGTGCGTGCGGCGATGTCCTGCGCCAGTTGTTCAGCGGGTGCGGCCGGCGCTGTTGGCGTTGGCGTTTCTGCAGCCGGCGTGCTGGGCGCTGCAACCGGCGCGACCGGTGTGGTCGGCGCGCTGGCAGGCGGTGTCTGGGTGGGCGCGGGCGGAGCGGCTGGCGTGGCAGCCGATGGCGCCGTGGGGAATGCGGCTGCCAGTTCTTCCAGGCTGTAGCGCGAGGTCCGCGAGCTGTCGGGCGTGGTTGGCTTGTTGCGACGGAAGAAGCTGGCCATTGGCAACGCAGTAGGGGAAACGCGGAATTCTACCATCCGGGCCCGGTTCGGCCCTTGACGCGTCCTTCAGCGCAGCCAGCGCCACGGGCCTCGCGGCCCGGCTGCAATCCTGCCGAATTCTGCATCTGCGGCATACGCCCTCACGGCGTGCTGCCGCGGTCTTAGAGCTGGCCTTTCAGCGCCCGGTAGTCGCGCGGGGTCATGCCCACCGTGGCCTTGAATTGCCGCGCGAATGCGCTCTGGTCGGCAAAGCCGCAGCGCTGGCCGATGCTGGCAATGCTGTCGTCGCCATACAGCAGGCGCATCGCCGATTCGATGCGTAACTTGGTCAGCAGTTGCTGCGGCGTCACCTGGAACACGCGGCGGAAATGCCGTTCCAGCTGCGCCACCGACAACCCGGCCAGGTCGGCCAGCGCCTGCACGCGCAGGTTGTCGCCGAAGTTGGCCTGCATGTGGTCCATCACCTGGCTCAGGCGCTCGTACGCCGAGTGACGGCTGTCCGGCTGGCCAAGATCGCGCGAAATGCCGACCACTCCAATCACCTCGTCGCCTTCGCACAGCGGGCGCTTGAAGGTGAGGCACCAACCCGGCAGGCGATTGGGATACAGGTGCACTTCCAGCTGGTTGTCGATGAGCTCGCCACACAGCACGCGGCGGTCCTGCATCATGTAGCTGCCACCCAGCGGCAGCGGGAATACCTCCAGCGGCGAGCGGCCGATGATCTCGCTGCGCAGCTTGCGCCCGAGCCGGCGCACCAGGGTGAGGTTGCAATGGGTGTAGCGGCCTTCGCCATCCTTGATGAAGAACACCACATCCGGCAGCGCGTCGAACAACGTCTGCATTTCCAGCGCGGGCAGGTTGAGGTCCATCGGAGTCATCGTGGCGGTCGCATTTGTCGGTCGCGCGAAAGGCGCGGCCCGACCCCGATCCTAGCGCAAACGCGCGGCTGTGAATCAGGTCGGCGATTGTGCGGATTTCCGCATTTGCGCCTCGCATTGCGCGCTAGTCGCCCGCGCGCCGTGGATGGGAGCATGGCGGCATGCACACCATCGACGTCATCGACTCCCATACCGCAGGCGAACCGACCCGCGTGGTCCTGGCCGGCTTCCCCGACCTGGGCGATGGCGACCTGGCGCAGTGCCGCGAGCGCTTCCGCAGCGACTTCGACCACTGGCGCAGTGCCATTGCCTGCGAGCCGCGCGGCTCGGACACCATGGTCGGTGCCTTGTTGCTGCCGCCACGCGACCCGAGCGCCTGCACCGGGGTGATCTTCTTCAACAACGTCGGCTACCTGGGCATGTGTGGGCACGGCACCATCGGCGTGGTGCGCACGCTGGCCGAACTGGGCCGCATCGCGCCGGGGCAGCACCGCATCGAGACGCCGGTGGGCACGGTAGGCGTGGCGCTGGCCGACGACGGCACGGTGTCGATCGACAACGTCGAAAGCTACCGCCACGCCGCCGGCGTGGAAGTGGACGTACCCGGGCATGGCCGCGTGCGCGGCGACGTGGCCTGGGGCGGCAATTGGTTCTTCATCACCGAGCAGGCGCCGTGCGCGTTGGGCCTGGCCCAGCAGCGCGAACTCACCGCCTACACCGAGGCGATCCGCCTGGCCCTGGAAGCGGCCGGCATCACCGGCGAGGCGGGCGGGGAGATCGACCATATCGAGATCAGCGGCGTGGCCCCGGACGGCAGCGGCGCGGCACGCAACTTCGTGCTGTGCCCCGGCTTGGCCTACGACCGCTCGCCGTGCGGCACCGGCACCAGTGCGAAGCTGGCCTGCCTGGCCGCCGACGGCAAGCTGGCCGAAGGCGAGCGCTGGCTGCAGCAAGGCATCCTCGGCAGTGCGTTCGAAGGCAGCTACCGGCACAGCGGGCGTGGCATTGCGCCGCGCATCAGCGGGCACGCGTTCATCACCGCGCGGTCGCAACTGCTGATCGATCCGGCCGACCCATTCGCCTGGGGCATCGTGGCCTGATGCAGCCGCCACCGCGCGCGCAGGGCGGTACCGGTGCAGCGCCTGCTGCGGCGACTGCCGTGCCCGAAGCCGCACCGCCATCACATAGCGACACGCACGCCACCGCCGCTTCAACGCGCCGCAGCTACGACCTGATTGTGGTCGGCGCCGGCATCGTTGGCGCGGCCTGCGCGGAGGCCGCCGCCGCCGAGGGCTTGCGCGTGGCGATCGTGGAACCGGGGCCGATCGGCGGTGGCTCCACCGCCGCGGCAATGGGGCACCTGGTGGCGATGGATGACGACCCCGCCGAGCTGGCCTTATCGGCGTATTCGCTGCGCCTGTGGGAGCGGTTTGCCGAGTTGAGCGAGGCCGAATTCAGCCGGTGCGGCACGCTGTGGGTGGCCCGCGATGCGCGCGAACTGGCAGCGGTGCCGGCCAAGATTGCGCGGCTGGCCGCCGCCGGCCTGCGTGCCGAAGCGATCGACGCCACGCAGCTCTACGCGCTGGAACCACACCTGGTGCCCGGCCTGGCGGGTGGCATGCGCGTGCCTGACGAGGCAGTGGTGTATCCGCCGCGGGTGGCGCGGCATCTGGTGAGCCTGGCTTGCACCGCAGGCGCGCACTTGTTCGCCGGCCGCAAGGTCGAGCAGCTGCAGGTCGGCGGCGTGCGTCTGGATGATGGGCAGGCGCTGGCCGGGCCGGTGCTGGTTGCCAGTGGCGTGGCCTTGCCCGCCTTGTTGCCCGAACTGGCGCTGCGCCCGCGCAAGGGCCATCTGGTGATCACCGACCGCCATCCGGGGCTGATCCGGCATCAGTTGCTGGAACTGGGCTATGCAGATTCCGCACATGGCGCCGACGACAGCAGCGTGGCCTTCAATGTGCAACCGCGGCCGACCGGGCAGATCCTGATCGGCTCCTCGCGCCAATACGGCGCGGACGACCGCACGCTGTCGATGCCGATCCTGCAGCAGATGCTGCAACGCGCCTTCGCGTATTTGCCGGTACTCCGCGAGCTGCAGGCGATCCGGGTATGGACCGGCCTGCGCCCGGCCACCCCGGATGGCCGGCCGTATCTGGGGCCGGTGCCGGGCCGGCGCGATGTGTGGGTGGCGGCCGGCCACGAGGGCTTGGGGGTTACCACGGCGCTGGGGAGCGCACGGGTGATCGTGGACAGCCTGCTCGGGCGCACGCCGGCGATCGACCCGGCGCCCTATGCGCCCGCCCGCGCGGTACAGGGCGTGGCGGCATGAGCGGCATGGTGCGCCTACATGTGGATGCGCAGCCGGTGGAGGTGCCGCTGGGCGTCAGTGTTGCGGCCGCCGTGGCGCAGGCAACGCTGCAGTTTCGCCAGTCGGCGAGCGGGCAGCCGCGCGCACCGCTGTGCGGCATGGGCGTGTGCTTCGAGTGCCGGGTACGCATCGACGGCATCGGCCAGCAACGTGCGTGCATGGTGGATGCACGGGATGGCATGCAGGTGCGTACCGATGGCTGAGCGTGTGCGCCATTTCGATGTGTTGGTGATCGGCGCCGGCCCGGCCGGGCTGGCGGCGGCACGGGCGGCCGCCAGCCACGGCGTGCAGGTGGGCGTGGTGGATGCGCAGCCGCGCGCCGGCGGGCAGGTGTGGCGCAGCGACGTGCAGCACGGTGCGCCGGCCGATGCACGCACGCTGCTGGCGCAGGTGGCCGGCGATGCGGCGATCACGCTGCTCACCGGGCTGCAGATCGTGCTGGCGCAACCGGGCTGGCTGTTGGCCGACGGCGCGCAGGGCAGCGTGCAATTGCATTACGCCGCGCTGGTGCTGGCCACCGGCGCGCGGGAACTGATGCTGCCGTTCCCCGGCTGGACATTGCCCGGCGTGACCGGCGCCGGTGCGGCGCAAGCGCTGACCAAGCAAGGCTGGCCGGTGCGCGGCAAGCGTGTGCTGGTGGCCGGCAGCGGGCCGTTGCTGCTGGCCAGCGCGGCCACCTTGCAGCGGCACGGCGCGCAGGTGCTGGGCATTCACGAACAAGCCAGCGCGGCGGTACTACGCGGCTTCGCGCTGCAGTTGTGGCGCTGGCCGGGCAAGGCCGCGCAGGCGGTGGCACTGCGTCTGCAGTTGCATGCGGTGGCTTACCGCAGCGGCAGCGTGGTGGTTGCGGCGCATGGCGACACCCAACTGCGCGAAGTCGAGATCGACGGCCCTGCCGGGCGCAGCCGCATGGCCTGCGATCAGCTCGCAGTGGGGTACGGGCTGGTGCCGAATGTCGAACTGGCGCAGTTGCTGGGCTGCCAGCTGGAGCCGTGCGGTGCGCACCAGCAGGTACAGGTGGATGCGCTACTGCGCACCAGCGTGGCGCAGGTGTTTGCCGCTGGCGAAGCCTGCGGGATCGGCGGGCGTGAGTGCGCGTTGATCGAAGGTGCGATGGCCGGGCACATGGCCGCCGACGTGCCGGACGCAGCGCAACACCTGCAACCGCAACGGCTCAAGGCGCGTGCCTTCGCCGCCCTGTTGCAGCAGCACTTCGCGCTTGATCCGCGCATTCGCCGCCTGGCCCAACCGGACACGCTGGTGTGCCGCTGCGAAGACGTGCCGCTGGGCGCGCTGGACCCCTTCAACGATGCACGCGATGCGAAGTTGGCCTCGCGCTGCGGCATGGGCGCCTGCCAGGGCCGCATCTGCGGCAGCGCGCTGGCCGAACTGGGCCGCTGCCTGCCCGCACTTTCCACCGACGCCGGCCGCCGGCCGCCGTTGTTCCCGGTCCGCCTCGCGGCGCTGGCCGACTCCTTCACTTCCGACTCGCAAGGGAATCATCCATGAGCATTGCTGCGTTCTGGCACGGCGTGTTGCCGGCCATCACTACCCCGTTCACCGCCAACGGCGACATCGACCACGACTTCCTGGCCAAGCATGCCAATCAGCTGGTGGACGCCGGCTGCACCGCGATCGTGCCGCTGGGTTCGTTGGGCGAAGCCGCCACCTTGAGCGTGGACGACAAGCTCGCCATCCTCAAGACGTTGGTAACGGCCTTGCAGGGCCGCGTGCCGGTGGTGCCGGGCATCGCCAGCCTGGCCACGGGCGAGGCGGTGGCATTGGCAAAGGCGGCAAAGGAACTGGGCTGCGGCGGGCTGATGGTGTTGCCGCCGTACGTGTATTCCACCGACTGGCGCGAGATGGGCGCGCATGTGCGTGCGGTGATCGCGGCCACCGATCTGCCGGTGATCCTCTACAACAACCCGGTGGCCTACAAGACCGATTTCGGCCCGGCACAGATCGCCGAGCTGGCGGCCGAATTCCCCAATCTGCAGGCAGTAAAGGAATCTTCCGGCGATGTGCGCCGCTTCGCCGCGCTGCAGGAATTGCTGGGCGATCGTCTGGCGCTGCTGGTCGGCATGGACGACGCCATCGTCGAAGGCCTGAGCATGGGCGCCAAGGGGTGGATCGCCGGGCTGGTCAATGCATATCCGAAGGAGTCGGTACGCCTGTTCGAACTGGCACGCGACGGCGGTTACCCCGCCGCCAAGGAACTGTACGACTGGTTCCTGCCGCTGCTGCGCCTGGATACCGTGCCCAAGTTCGTGCAGCTGATCAAACTGGTGCAGGAAAAGGTGGGCCTGGGCAGCGAGCGTGTCCGTGCGCCACGCCTGGTGGTGGACGGTGCCGAGCGCGAGGCAGCGCTGAAGGTGATCGACCACGCCATCGCCACCGCGCCCAGCCTGCACTGAGCACGCGCCACCGCCGTCGCGCGGCCTTGTTTAGCGCAGCCGCGGTGCGTGCTGCGTTGTATGGGCCGGTGCCGGTAGTGGTCCACGATTCAAACGGGTGGCACGTCGCAGGCGCGTTACCCTCATCCGCCGTTCGATCGCCCGTGCTGCGTGCGGGCGCTTCCACGTAACCGAAGGTGCCGCGATGACCCAGACTCTCCAACCCGTGCTGCTGGCCGGCCAATGGCAAGCCAGCCGCGATGCCGCCGGCAGTTTTCGCGCTGCCGACCCCACCACCGGCGAGGCGATCGGGCCGCAGTTCCCGGTCAGCGGTGCCGACGATATCGACACCGCCATTGCGGCGGCGCACGCGGTGGCTGCCGAACTTGCCGCCGCACCTGCCGAACGGATCGCTGCGTTTCTGGACGCCTACGCGGATGCGCTGGACGCCGATGCCGAGACCCTGGTGGCGCTGGCCCATGCCGAAACCGCAATGCCGGCGCCCACGCGTTTGCGCGGCAACGAACTGCCGCGCACCAGCGGGCAGCTACGCCAGGCCGCCCAGGCGGTGCGCAGCTACAGCTGGACGCACCCCGTCATCGATACCGCCGCCGATCTGCGCTCGCATCTGGCGCCGCTGGGCAAGCCGGTGCTGGTGTTCGGGCCGAATAACTTTCCGTTTGCGTTCAACGCGATTGCCGGCAGCGATTTCGCCTCGGCGATCGCGGCGCGCAATCCGGTGATCGCCAAGGCGCATCCGCTGCATCCGGCCACCAGCCAGCGCATGGCCGAGCTGGCGCATCAGGCGCTGTTGACTGCCGGGCTGCCGGCCGCGGCGGTGCAGTTGCTGTATCACTTCGACAACGCGCTTGGCCTGCGACTGGCCGGCGATGCACGGCTGGGGGCGATTGGTTTCACCGGCAGCCGTGCCGGTGGCCTGGCGCTGAAGGCCGCCGCCGATGCCGCCGGTGTGCCGTTCTACGCCGAGTTGTCCAGCGTCAACCCGGTGTTCCTGCTGCCCGGCGCGGTGGCCGAACGCGGCGCCGCACTGGCACAGGAATTCTTCGCCTCGTGCACGCTGGGCAGCGGCCAGTTCTGCACCAATCCCGGCGTGCTGGTGCTGCCGCACGGCGAGGCGGGCGATGCACTGGTGGCCGCGGCTACCGCGCACTTTGCCGGCGCCGCACCGATGGTGCTGTTTTCGCAAGGAGGCGTGGATGGCGTGCAGCGCGGCGTGGAGACCTTGCGCGCGGCCGGTGCCCAGGTGCTGGCCGGGGCAGCGGCAGGCGAGGGCGGCTACCGCTATGCGCCAACCTTGCTCAGCGTGGAAGCGGACGCCTTCATCGCGGCGCCGCACGCGCTGCAGACCGAAGCTTTTGGCCCGGTGAGCCTGCTGGTGCGCACGCGCGACAGCGCCCAGATGGCGCAGGTGGCCGCCGCATTCGAAGGCAACCTCACCGGCACGCTGTACCGCGCCAGCGATGGCAGTGACGATGCCGCCTGGCAACAGATTGCACCGGTGCTGCGCGCACGCGTGGGCCGGTTGATCAACAGCAAGATGCCGACCGGCGTGGCGGTGAGTGCCGCGCAGAATCATGGTGGGCCGTTCCCCAGCACCGGGCATCCGGGCTTCACCGCCGTGGGCATGCCGGGCGCAATCCGCCGGTTTGCCGCCTTGCACAGCTATGACGCCGTGCCGGATGCGCTGCTGCCGATGGAGCTGCGCCAGCGCAACCCGGGCGGTGTGGCACGCCTGGTGGATGGGCAGTGGAGCAGCGCCGACCTCGGGGCGCATGCATGAGCACGCAGATCGGCGGGATGTCGCTGGACCAGGCCCGCACGCAGCTGGCGCCGTGGACGCAGCGGGCAGCGCCGATCGGCGCGGACGAATACCAGCAGCGTATCGAGCGCGCACGCGTGCTGATGCGCGCGCAGGGCGTGGATGCCTTGCTGATCGGCGCAGGCACCTCGTTGCGCTATTTCAGCGGCGTGCCGTGGGGCGCCAGCGAGCGGCTGGTGGCGCTGTTGCTCACCACCGAGGGCGACCCGGTGCTGATCTGCCCGGCCTTTGAAGAAGGCTCGCTGGATGCGGTGCTGCAACTCCCGGTGCGCAAGCGCCTGTGGGAAGAGCACGAAGACCCGTATGCGCTGGTGGTGCAGGCCATGGATGAGCAGCATGCGCATGCCCTGGCGCTGGACCCGGGCATCGCCTTTGCGGTGCACACCGGTTTGCGGGCGCACCTGGGCACCGCGATCCGCGATGCCGGCGCCATCATCGATGGCTGCCGCATGTGCAAGTCGCCGGCGGAGCTGGCGTTGATGCAGCAGGCCTGCGACATGACGCTGCTGGTGCAGCGGCTGGCCGCCGGCATTGCGCACGAAGGTATCGGCACTGACCAACTGGTGCGCTTCATCGACGAAGCGCACCGCGCGCTGGGTGCCGATAACGGCTCCACTTTTTGCATCGTGCAGTTTGGTCATGCCACCGCATTTCCGCATGGCATTCCCGGCGTGCAGCATCTGCGGGCCGGCGAGCTGGTGTTGATCGATACCGGCTGCACCGTGCAGGGCTACCACTCCGACATTACCCGCACCTGGATCTACGGCACGCCGAGCGACGCGCAGCAGCGCATCTGGGAACTGGAGCTGGCCGCGCAGGCGGCCGCGTTTGCCGCGGTGCGCCCGGGCGTGGCGTGCGAGGCGGTTGACCAGGCGGCGCGCGCGGTGTTGCAGGCGGCCGGGTTGGGGCCGGATTACCGCTTGCCCGGGTTGCCGCACCGCACCGGCCATGGCTGCGGCCTGGCGATCCACGAAGCGCCGTACCTGGTGCGCGGCAATCGCCAGCCATTGCAGCCGGGCATGTGCGCCAGCAACGAACCAATGATCGTGGTGCCGGGTGCGTTCGGTGTGCGCCTGGAAGACCATTTCTATGTCACCGACACCGGCGCGCAGTGGTTCACGCCGCCGTCGGTGGCGATCGATCAACCGTTTGCATGAGCCAGCACACGCGCGCAGTGCGCTGGTGTGGTGACCGGCATGGTCCGGTCGATCTCGTAGGAGCGCGCTTGCGCGCGATGCGGCATTCCCGGGACAGCGTCATCGCGCGCAAGCGCTCCTACGGTGCCGATGGGTCGCGTCTCTTGGAGTGAATGCATGAACGTGTTGCGCCCTGTTGTTGTCAGCCTGCTTGCCGCTGCGTTGTCTACTTTGCGTAGCTGCACTGATCGGGCGGCCGCCACGCGCAAAAATGACCTGGATGTCGTAGGAGCGCGCTTGCGCGCGATGGGGCATTCCCGGGAAAGCGTCATCGCGCGCAAGCGCGCTCCTACGGTGCCGATGGGCCGCGTCTTTTTCGGAGTGAATGCATGAATGTATTGCGTCCTGTCGTTGTCAGCCTGCTTGCCGCTGCGCTGTTCACTGCCTGCAAACCGGCAACGCCCGGTGCAAGCACCGCCGCCGCCGCAGCGCCTGCACCCACCAACGAACAGGCGGCCAAAGCCTTCGATGCGTTGCTCGATCAGCAATGGCAATACCAGCTGCAGCACAGCCCGGAATTTGCCAGCATCATCGGCGACAAGCGCTACAACGATCGCTGGAGCGACTATTCGCTGGAGGCCGCGCAGGCCGAGCGCGTTGCCACCGCCGCATTACTGCGTAAGTTCGAGGCAGTCGACGCCAAGGCGTTGGACGAGCAACGCCAACTCAGCCTGCAGATGATGCTCGGCCAACTGCGCGACCGGCTGGAAGGGCTCGACCTCAAGACCTATGAAATGCCGCTGGAGCCGATCGGCGGTATCCAGCTGGCGCTGGCCGGGTACGGCGATGCGTTTGCGTTTGAGAACGCCAAGGACTACCAGGACTACATCACCCGGCTGAAGGCGATCCCCACGGTGATCGACCAGGTCATCGCGGTGTCGCGCCAGGGAGCGAAGGATGGATTGGTGCAGCCGCGCTACCTGCTCGAGCGGCTGCCGGAGCAGATCGACAAGATCGCCGCGATGCAGGGCGCGCAGAGCCCGTTTGCCTCGCCATTGAAGAAGCTCGACGGCGCGGTGCCGGCCGACCAGCGCGCTGCCTTGCGCACACAACTGATTGCAGCAATCGACCAGCAGGTCCGGCCCGCCTACACCCACCTGGCGGCATTCGTGCGTGACGAATACGCCGCCCAGGGGCGCGCGCAGGAAGGCATCTGGTCGCTGCCCGATGGCGAGCGCCGCTATCGCTACGCCATCCACACCCAGACCACCACCGACATGGCGCCGGAGGAGATCCATCAGATCGGCTTGAAGGAGGTGGCGCGCATCGAAGGCGAGATGGCCGTCATCGCCAAGGCGCAGGGCTATCCGGATCTGGCCAGCTTCCGCAAGGCGGTCGACGCCGACAAACGCCACTTCGCCAAATCCGGCGAGCAGATCCTGCAGCAATACCGGCAGTACATCGCCGCGATGCAGCCGGAGTTGCCCAAGCTGTTCGGCAAGCTGCCCACGGTTGCGCTGGAGGTGCAGGCAATGCCGGCGTTCCGGCGGACCGCACCGGGCGCGGAGTACTGGCAGAGCAATCCGGAAGGCAGCAAGCCGGCCATCGTGAAGGTCAACACCAGCGACTACGCCAGCCGCACGCTGATCAATATCGAAACCACCGCCTACCATGAGGGCGTTCCGGGCCATCACCTGCAAATTTCGCTTGCGCAGACGTTGCCGCTGCCGCCGTTCCGCCAGCAGGCCGGCTACAACGCCTACATCGAAGGCTGGGCCCTGTATGCCGAGCGGTTGGGTAAGGACATCGGCTTCTTCAAGGACCCGTACAACGATTACGGGCGGCTCTCCGGCGAGTTGCTGCGCGCCAATCGCCTGGTGCTCGATACCGGCGTGCACTACAAGCGCTGGAACCGCCAGCAGATGGTGGATTTCTTCCACGCGCATCCGTCCGACGACGAGCCGAGCATCCAGTCCGAAACCGACCGCTACATCGTCTGGCCGGGCCAGGCGCTGGGGTACAAACTGGGTCAGTTGCAGATCCTGGCCTTGCGTGCCGAAGCCGAAAAAGAACTGGGCACGCATTTCGACATCCGCGGTTTCCATGATGCGGTGCTGGGCGGTGGCGCAATGCCGCTGGCGATGCTGCAACAGCGCGTGCGCGCGTGGATCGTGCAATCGAAAGCGGCCATTGCCACGCGGGATGCACGCGGATGAGCGCGCTGACCGTATTGCGTAACAGCGTCCTGAGCAGCGTGATCGCAGCAAGCCTGTGTAGCGTGGTTGCGCCCGTGCAGGCGGCGGCGCCGGCGTCGGCTGTACAGACGTCCGCTGCGCAACGCTTCAAGGCGTTGTACACGCGCGAATGGCGCTGGCGGCAGGCGCAGCTGGCGGGTGCGGTGGACGAAGACAACCAGGCCACCCAGAGTGGGCCGGCTGATCACCTGCCCAAGGTCGACGTGGCCACGCAGCAGATGCGCACCGCGTACTGGCAACAGGTGCTCAAGGAGCTGGACGCGATTCCGATGGCGCAGCTCTCGGCCGAGGATCAGGTGAACGCGCAGGTGTATCGCCAGCAGCTCGACGTGCTGCTGGACCAGCAGCATTTCCGCGCCTGGGAGATGCCGTTCAACAGCGACTCGGCGTTCTGGAGCGACCTGGGCTTCAGTGCCGAGGCCACCTTGCGCACGCGCCAGGATTACCAGCGCTATCTGAAGATGCTGGCCGATATTCCGCGCTACTTCGGTGAGCAGACCGACAACATGCGCGCCGGCCTGGCGCGCGGTTTCAGCCAGCCCAGGGTCACCTTGACCGGGCGCGATCAGTCCATTGCCGACGTGGTGCAGGCCAAGGGCGAGGCCAATCCGTTCTACGCACCGTTCAAGCAGATGCCGGCGACCCTGCCGGCCGCCGAGCAGGCGCAGTTGCGGCAACAGGCGCTGCAGGTCATCGCCCAACACGTGGTGCCGGCGTACGCCAAGCTGCTCAGCTTCATACGCGAGGAGTACCAGCCACGCGCCCGCGACACTCTGGCCGGCGAAGCGCTGCCCGACGGCGCGGCCTATTACCGCGCGCAGATCCGTGAGTTCACCACGCTGGATCTGAGCCCGGAGCAGATCCATCAGATTGGCCTGCAGGAAGTGGCCAAGCTGCGCACGCAGATGGACCAGACCATCGTTGCCAGCGGCTTCAAGCCGCCAGCCGGGCAGGCGGTGTTTCCTGCGTTTTTGCAGTTCTTGCGCACCGATCCGCAGTTCTATGCCAAGACGCCGGAGGAGCTGCTCAAGCAGGCGGCCTGGATCGCCAAGCGCGTCGACGCCAAGGTGGGCGACTACATCGGCCGCCTGCCGCGGCAACGCTTCGCCATCGAGCCGGTGCCGCCGGAGCTGGCACCGTTTTACACCGGTGGCCGCGGTGGGCCGGGTATCTATCTGGTCAACACCTACAACCTGCCATCGCGCCCGCTGTACAACCTCACCGCGCTGACCTTGCACGAGTCATCGCCCGGCCACGCGTTGCAGATGCCGCTGGCCGCCGAAGCGCAGGACCTGCCGGAGTTCCGCCGCTACAGCTTCATCTCCGCCTATGGCGAGGGCTGGGCGCTGTACTCGGAGTATCTGGGCCAGGAAATGGGGATGTACGAGACGCCGTACGACCGCTTCGGCTATCTCACCTACCAGATGTGGCGTGCCTGCCGGCTGGTGATCGACACTGGCATCCATCACCAGGGCTGGACGCGTGCGCAGGCGATCGCGTATCTGCGCGACAACACCGCGCTCAGCGAGCACGAAGTCACCACCGAGGTGGATCGCTACATCGCCTGGCCGGGCCAGGCGCTGTCGTATTACCTGGGCGAGTTGAAGATTCTGGAGCTACGCCGCAAGGCAGAGGCGGCGCTGGGCGAGACGTTCGACCTGCGCCACTTTCATGATGCAGTGCTGCAGACCGGCTCGGTGCCGTTGCCGGTGCTGGAAGCGCGGATCGACCGCTTCATTGCCGATGGTGGTGCTTCGCCGTATCCGGATCCGCGCGCCGGCTCCGATGCCGATGCCAAGGTGTCGGCCAGCGACTGAGCTGCTTTGCCTCATGCCGGCGCACGCCGCGCGGTTTCACTGCTTTCCTCTCTGGGGGTGACGTATGACCACACACGGTGCGAGCGCACAGGGCAAGTTCCACAAGCGGCTCAGCCTGACCGACCTGACCTTCATCGGGCTGGGCTCGATCTTCGGCTCGGGCTGGCTGTTTTCCGCCAGCCACGTGTCCTCGATCGCCGGGCCGGCCGGCATCGTATCGTGGATTCTCGGCGGCATCGCGGTGTTGTTGCTGGGGCTGGTGTATTGCGAACTCGGCGCCGCGTTGCCACGCGCCGGCGGCGTGGTGCGCTACCCCGAGTACTCGCACGGGCCCTTGCTCGGGTCGTTGACCGGCTTCATTACATTGATTGCGTTTTCCAGCCTGATCGCAATCGAAGTGGAAGCGGCGCGCCAGTATGCGGCGGCCTGGTTCCCGGCGCTCAGCCAGGCCGGCAGCACGCATCCCAGCCTGCTGGGCTGGCTGGTGCAACTGGCGTTGTTGCTGCTGTTCTTTGCGCTCAATTACTTCAGCGTCAAGACCTTTGCGCTGGCCAACAACATCGTCAGCGTCTTCAAGTTTCTGGTGCCGATCCTGGTGATCGTGCTGCTGATGAAGCACTTCAATGCCGACAACCTGAGCGTGCATGGCTTTGCACCGTCGGGCATGGCCGGGGTGGAAGCGGCGATCTCCGCCGGCGGCATCATCTTTGCGTACCTGGGGCTCACCCCGATCGTCTCGGTCGCCAGCGAGGTGCGCAACCCGCAACGCAATATTCCGATTGCCTTGATCCTGTCGGTGGCGCTGTCCACGGTGATCTACGTGCTGTTGCAATTGGCATTTCTGGGCAGCATTCCGGCCGCGCAACTGGCGCAGGGCTGGAGCGGCATCGACAAGGCGTTTTCGCTGCCGTACCACGACATCGCGCTGGCACTGGGGATGGCGTGGCTGGCCGCGCTGGTGATCTGCGATGCGATGGTGTCGCCCAGCGGCACCGGCAATATCTACATGAATGCCACGCCGCGCGTGGTGTACGGCTGGGCGCGCAGCGGCGGGTTTCTGCCGGTGTTGACGCGGGTGGATCCGGCCTCGGGCATCCCGCGGCCGGCGTTGTGGCTGAGCCTGGGGTTGTCGATCTTCTGGACCTTGCCGTTCCCGTCCTGGGAAACCTTGATTGGCGTGGTGTCGGCCGCGTTGGTGCTGAGCTATGCGGTGGCGCCGGTCACGGTGGCCGCGCTGCGCCGCAGTGCGCCCGGCCTGGCGCGGCCGTTCCGCGTGCGCGGATTTGCGGTGCTGGGGCCGCTGTCGTTCGTGGTGGCCGCGCTGATCGTGTACTGGTCCACCTGGCCCACGCTGTCCTGGCTGCTGGGCCTTCAGGTGCTCGCGTTCGCGGCGTACGTGCTGTATCGCCTGCCATCGCGCGCGTGCAGGGCCCGGCTGTTGCGCCAGGTCCGTGCGTCGCTGTGGCTGATCGTGTTTTTCGTGCTGGTGATGGCAGTGTCGTGGGCGGGCACCTTCGGTGGCCATGGCTGGATCGCGCATCCGTTCGACACGCTGAGCGTGGCGGTGATCGCCTTCGGCATCTATCACTGGGGCGCGCGTAGCGGCCTGCGCAGCGACGAACTGGCGCTGGAGGAGGACGATGGTGAGTGAGCACTGCAAACGCACCTACGTGCGGCAGTGGTTGCGCGGCGTGGTTGCCTACGCGGTACTGCTCACCGCTGCGGCGCAAGCCGCGCCAAGCGTTGCCGACTACCAGCGGTCGCTGGGCCTGCGTGCGCAGTGGATGACACTGACGGAGAACGTGAGCTGGCCGGCGCAATGGCACGACGCTGAGACGTTCTACTACCGCAAGACCGTGCCGGGCGGCTTCGCGTTCATGCGCGAAGACCTGGCCACGCTGCAGAAAACGCCCGCCTTCGATCACGCGCAGCTGGCGCGTGCGGTGTCTGCTGACGGCGGCAACAGCGTCACCGCGACGACACTGCCGTTCGAGCGTTTTGCGTATGCCCAGGAGGACGGGCGTGCCGATGGCGCGATGGAATTCGAGATCGGCGATACCAGCTGGCGCTGCACACTGACCAACTACCAATGCGCGCCGGTGGCTGCCACTGCGCAGCCGCGCCCACGCGGGTTTGGTGTGGTGCGCGATCCGGCTGTGCCGGCCGACGCCACGCCGCGGCGCTCGCCCGATGGTGCGTGGGAGGTGGTGGCCAACGGCTGGAATCTGCAGCTGCGGCGCGTTGCCGACGGCCAGAGTACGCGGTTGAGCAGCGACGGCCGCGCCGAGGATTTCTATGATCTTGAAAGCGTCGCCTGGTCGCCGGATTCGCAGCACCTCGCGGTGTACCGCGTACGCCCCGGGTATGCGCGGCGGGTGACCCGCGTGGAAGCGGCGCCGCCTGGTGGCGGGCAGCCGGTGGTGCACACGCAGCTGTACCCAAAGCCGGGCGATGCGGTGGACGTGGAGCGGCCGGTGCTGTTTGCACTGGATGGCAGCCGGCGTGAGGTGGACACGGCGTTGTTCGGCAACCCGTATGCGCTGTCGCCGTTGCAGTGGCGCAGCGATAGCCGCAGCGTGAGTTTCGAGTACGTGCAACGCGGGTTTCAACGCATGCGCGTGATTGCGGTGGACGCGCAGACCGGCCGCGCGCACGTGGCCGTGGGCGAGGACGCGCGCACGTTTGTGTATGCCGACCGCAGCTTTCGCCACGATGTCGAAGGGCGCGGCGATGAGATCCTGTGGATCTCCGAACGCGACGGCTGGCGCCATCTGTATCTGTTCGACGGCCGCAGCGGCAAGGTCAAACGCCAGCTCACCCGCGGTGCATGGATCGTGCGCGATGTGCTGCGCGTGGACGATGCACAACGCCGCATCTGGTTCACCGCCAGTGGCATGGATGCTGGCAAGGACCCGTACTACCGCCAGCTCTACAGCGTGGATTTCGATGGCCGTCAGCTCACCCGGCTGACCCACAGCGATGCCGACCACGACGTGGCGATTGCCCCCGATGGGCAGCATTACGTCGATACCTATTCGCGCCCGGATCTGCCCCCGGTGATGGAGCTGCATGCCATCGATGGCCGCCTGCTGCAGCAGGTGGAGCAGGGCAGCATCGATAAACTACAGGCCGCCGGCTGGCGTGCGCCGGAGACCTTCGTGGCCAAGGGCCGCGATGGCCGCACCGACATTTGGGGCATGGTGGTGCGCCCGCGCGATTACGACCCGCGCAAGCGCTACCCGGTGATCGAGAACATCTACGCCGGGCCGCACGACGCCTTCGTGCCGAAGACGTTCTGGCCGTTCGGCTACCACTCCGGTGGCGACAAGCAGATCGGCATGCAGGCGCAGGCGGACCTGGGCTTCATCGTGGTGATGATCGACGGCATGGGCACCGCCAACCGCTCCAAGGCCTTCCACGATGTGGCGTGGAAGAACCTGGGCGATTCCGGCTTTGCCGACCGCATTGCCTGGCACCGTGCGCTGGCCGCAAAGGACCCCTCGTACGACATCAGCCGGGTCGGCATCTATGGTGCCTCTGCGGGCGGGCAGAGCACCCTGGGCGCTCTCGAACGCCACCCGGAGTTCTACAAGGTAGGCGTGGCGTTTGCGGGCTGCTACGACAACCGCATGGACAAGATCAGCTGGAACGAGCAGTGGATGGGCTGGCCGGTGGATGCCAGTTATGCCGCCGCATCGGGCGTGGTCAATGCAGCAGCGCTGCAGGGCGATGTGTTGCTGATCGTCGGCGAGCAGGACAGCAACGTGGATCCTGCGTCCACCGCGCAAGTGGTGGATGCGCTGATCCAGGCCGGCAAGGATTTCGACCTGCTCAACGTGCCGGGGTGGTGAGCATTCGGTAGGCCGCTCCAGCGGGGCCGATCGACTACGTGCAGCGCCGCCAGTACGACTTTTTCGTTCGCCATCTGCGCGGCGACGCCACGCCGCGCTGGAATGCCACTGCCCAGGAGGCCCGCTGATGCGCCTGTTTCTTTCCCGTGGCGCCGTGCGTCGCTGTGTTGCGCAAGTGCTGCTCTGCATGCTGGCATTGCTGGGCGGCCCCGCTGTTGCCAATGCTGAAGAACTGCCACGTTTCTTCACCCAGAACGGCCGCCACGCCTTGCTGGTCGACGGCGCGCCGTACACCATCCTGGCCGCGCAGCTGCACAACTCCAGCGCCTGGCCGGCGGTGCTGCCGCCGGCGCTGGACCAGGTGGTCGCGCTGCATGCCAACACGGTGGAAGCGCCGGTGTATTGGGAGCAGTTCGAGCCGGCGCCGGGGCGGTTCGATACCACCAATGTGGATGCGTTGATCGCCGGGGCACGCAAGCGCGGCCTGCGCGTGGCGCTGCTGTGGTTCGGCAGCTGGAAGAACGGCCAGATGCATTACGTCCCCGAATGGATCAAGCGCGACGAGGCTACCTACCCGCGTATGCGCGATGCCAATGGCGAACCGGTAGACGTGTTGTCGCCGCACGTGGCGGCCAATGTGCAGGCCGACGCGCGTGCATTCACCGCGCTGATGCAGCACCTGCGCAAGATCGATGGCGACCGCCACACCGTGATCGTGGTGCAGGTGGAAAACGAGCCCGGCGCGATCGGCACCGTGCGCGATCACGGCCCGGCCGGCGAAGCGGCATTCGCGCAACCGGTGCCGGCCGCCATTGCCGCGGCGCTGGGCAAGCCTGCTGGCAGTTGGCAGCAGCTGTTTGGTGCCGAGGCAGCGGAAGCCTTCAATGCGCATGCCACCGCCGCGTATATCGAACAGGTGGCCGCAGCCGGCAAGCGTGCGTATCCGCTGCCGCTCTACGTCAACACCTGGCTGCGCTACAAGGGCAAGCGTTACCCCGGCATGGATTACCCCTCCGGCGGCGCCACGGTGAATGTGTTTGCGCTGTGGCGCGCGGCCACGCCGTCGATCGACTTCATCGGCACCGACATCTACACCAGCGACTACGGCGAATACACCAAGGTCATCGGCCAATACGCGCGCCCCGACAATCCGGCCTGGGTGTCGGAGACCGGCTTCGAGGCGGCGACGGCGCCGTATCTGTTTCATGTGCTGGGGCAGGGCGGGATCGGGTTCTCGGTGTTCGGCATCGACGGTAACCCGGACAGCGGGGCCAACCGCGCGGCCATTGCCGCGCACGCGGCCAACTTCCGCCAGCTGGCGCCGCTGCAACGCCTGATTGCCCAAGCCAATCTAGATGGCCGCCTGCAAGCGGTGGCCGAGCAGCCGGGGGCGCCGCAGCGCACGCTGCGTTTCGGTGACTGGGAGGCCAAGGTGTCGTTTGGCGCGCCGCTGTGGGGCGATGCGCCGGCCATCCTGCCGGGCAACGACGATCATGCCGGCCGGCTGCTGGTGGCGCAGCTGGGGCCGGAGGAGTTCCTGGTCACCGGTACCGCAGCGCGGATTGAATTTTTCCGCAGCGCGGCCGATACCCGCCATGGGCAGCTGTTGCAGGTGGAGCAGGGCCGGTATGTCGACGGGCGCTGGCAGATGGAGCGCCAGCTCAACGGCGACCAGACCGACTACGGGCTCAATTTCGGCCGCACCGATGCGGCTGGCCAACCGCCGCCGGTATTGCGGGTGCGGGTGGGCAGCTACTGAACGCTTAGCGGCTGCGGATTGGCCGCCGGTGATCGGCCGGCCGTGATGTGCTGGACGGGTGTGGCGCCTGGCTGGCGGTTCGCATCGGCCAGTTGATGGTTGCAGTAGGCGTTTGTCGTTTTTTTCTTGTTCTCAGTCCGGAGCCACCATGAGCATCAGCACCATCGCCAGTTCCGGAATGCAGGTGGCCGCCCTGCGCCAGCAAGTGGCCGCCAGCAATGTGGCGCGTCAGCCGGTGGAGGGCAGCCCCCGCCAGGCCGTGGCGGCGAGCACGCAGACCGGCGGCGGTGTGACTGCCAGCGTGGTGGATGCGGCGGCGGATCCGTCCGCCTTGGCCACCGATCTGGTGGCCGGCCTGTCCGCGCGCAACGATTTTCAAGCCAACGCCAACGTACTGCGGCGCTCCGACGAAGCGCTGGGCAGCTTGTTGAACGTGCTGGCCTGAAGCAGGCGCGGTTCGCGGGCGTGAGCGCAATGCACATGCGGCACGCCGCAGCGGCTCACCGGGAAGGTGCGCCAAGCACCTGTTGTGCATCGACGATATCGATGCCTTGCAGTTGCCCCAGCAGGCTGTCGAACCACGGTTTATGCATCGCGCCAACGATGACCAGCACGCGTGCGCCGGGTCGATCGCCGAAGCTGGTGCGGATGTTGGAGACCATGCGCAGGTTGCGCGCTTCCCAACCGGCCACATACCGCTGCCCGTAATGCTCCGGTGAGCTGTCGCGGAGCGCCGCGCGGAAATCGACATCCGCCGCGAGCTGCGCGTTGCCGGGCGCATTGATCGCGCGATACAGCTCCAGCAGGCGGCCCTGCGATGCCAGCGCATCTTCCTTGTCGCGCATTGGCTTCGCGCGTGGTGCGGCCTGTTCCCACTGGGCCTGGATCACCTTGCCGTACGCCGCCGGGTCGCCAAGATCGATGTTGTCGCCGGTGTGGTCGTCCACCGGATGGACCCGCTGCAGGCCGAGCTGCGCCGCCAGGCGTGCGGCAATCTGCTGGCTCTCGTTGGGGCGGTCCTGATACGCGCGCAACCAGGTCACCAGCGCCTGGTCCAGGCCATCGCCTGCACGCTGTTCGGCGGCCGGCAGTTGCATCCATTGCACGCTGGCCGATGCAGGGTCGCCTGCAGCCAGGAACACCGCGGCCAGGTGGCGGCGCTGCGCGGGTGTGGATGTGCGCGCGATGGTCTTCAACAGCGTGCGCATCTGGGCGATTGCCGCGGGTACGTCCAGCCCGGTTGCGGCCTGCGCGGCGGCCGTGTCCGGGCAATACGCGGCCACGTCCTCGGCCAGATACACCGCTGGATGCCGCCGCATCAGGTCGCAGGTTTCGCCAGACAGCCCTTCAATGGTGATGATGTCCGGCTTGAACGCGGCAAGGCGCTCCAGCAGCGGTTGCAGGCGCGCGGTGCTGACATCGCTCCCCTTCGGCAGCTGCGACAGATGCACGCTCCCCAACACCAGAACCGGCGTGCGCGGGCCGGCCATCTCCGCATCCAGCGTGGACAGGTCAACGTGGGTGGCCTGCGCCTGTGCGAGGCTAGGCAATACGAGCGCAAACGACAGGGCCCATCTAAACGCATGCAGATGCATCTTCATTCCTTGAGGTGGTGCGCGGATGCGGAACCGGTGAACGTGCCGGCCTGCAGATGGACGCGGCGCCGCGTGTGGTTGCGTTGTCGTTCGGTCCGGGTGATCACAGTGCGCTGTGGAGCCGCTGGCGCACGACGAGTGTCGTTGCCGCGTACGCTTGGAAACAATAGGCGATAAGTCACTGCGCCTGATGGCGGTGCGTGCGCGGGGTTCGCAGGCTGCCCGTTGCCGTTGAGTGCCTGTGCGGCGTCGTTGTTGATGCAGCTGCCTGATGTGCGTTGTGCTGTGTCGCTTGCGAGTAGCGATGTGGGTTTCCAGCGCGGTCTTCATCACCGTGAATCCGGGACGCATGTCCGCATGCAACGCAATTGGTCGGCAGACGCTGGCATCTGCAACGTGCAAGCGCGTGACGTGTCTGGCACCGCGCGCACCGTGCATCCACCCACGTCGTCTTGTTGGTGGCATCCAGGCTGCTAATGATCCCGTCCGCGGTGACGCCAGCATCCATCAAAGACTGCCTATGCTCAAAACCACACTGCTTCGCTACGGACCATGCCCCCACATGCCTGAGCTCCACGTGCCTGCAGCCTCCCGCGCGCCTGTGCAGATTTCCGCACCCCTGCCAGGCAGCGGCCACAAGACGTGGCGCCAGTGCGCGCGCACGATGTGAAGTCAAGACTCGAATGGGGCGCAACGATGGACCGTCGAACGTTTTTGCGGCAGGGGATTGCCGCCACCGCCGTGGTAGGCGTGGCGGGTGCCGGGGCGGTACCGGCTGCGGTGGCCGGCGACGCCACGCCTGTGCCGCTGCATCCGCGCCTGGAAGCGCTGCCTTCGGCGGCGCATGTCGGTGCCACGCTTTGCCGGTTTCGCCACCTGGAGCAGGACTGGACCGTCTACGAGCATCTCGACGACCCGCAAGGCCAGCTGACGCTCTGGACCGACAGCGGCATGCTGCGCCTGGACAAGCGCACCGAGCCTGCCTATCCGGCCGCGGGTAAGCCGTATTTCGGCCTGCCGCTGGCCGAGGTAGCGATGGCCGAAGCGGATCTGCTCGCCGACCGCCTGCTGCGCGATGGCGACCCGGACGAGGCGCAGGTGCGCGACGTGGCGCCACCGCCGGCCTCGCTGCTTGATCCCAAGGACAATGGCGGGCGCTGGCCGTGGACCACCTTTGTCGGCACGCGCGAAGCGCTCGACACCATGCCCATCCTGCCCAACGGCCGCAGCCGCACGTCGCGCCCGGAACATGCCTTTACCGCGTTGGGCGACGAGGCGCTGATCAAGCGGCGCGAGGAGGGCATGCTCGGTGGGTGGATGCCGGCGGTGCGCAAGGTCATGCGCCACGATGGCCAGGCCGATACGTGGTACGACGTATTGGTGTTTGCCGATGTGCGCGCCACCGATCGCTTCGTGGTGCAGACCTGGTACCGCACCATGCAGGTGAAAGGTGGGCAGATCGTGGCGGTGCACTACACCCACAGCTACCCTGCCTTTGGCCCGGTGCGTGGCGAGGCCAGTGCCGAGCAGTTCTATGCGGCGCTGCTCGATTTTGCCGCGTATTGGCAGCACGCACTCAACGGCACGGTGCAGGCGCAGCTGCCCGATGCCAGCTGGAACGACATGGCGCAGTTTGCGTTTGCGCGCGAACTGGTGGTGCGCCCCGGCGGCGACTACCCCAAGTACGGCGCAGTGGAGCGCGACTACTACGGCAACGAGTACGACGGCTTTCAGGACACCTTTACCAGTTCCTTCTACGCCAACCTGGAGTGGGGGCGCTTCGACCAGGCCGCCGCGGTGCTGGACAACTATTTCGCGATGTTCGTGCAGGACGACGGCCTGCCGAACATGCGCGGACCGGAGGTCGGGCAATTCGGGCTGACGTTGTCGCTGTTGGCGCGCTATCTGCGGTACACCGGTGATGTCACGCGCCTGCGCCGGCATCTGCCCAGGATCACCGCCACCGCGCAGGTGTTATGCACCTTGCACGACCAGGCGCTGGCGTTGCCGCGTAACGCCCATGGCCACGGCCTGCTGCATGGCTGGAACGAATCCGATGCCTGCCTGTTCCCCGATCCGTCGCTGTGGTGGAAGCCGTACTACGCCAACAGCGCGCTGACCATTCGCGGCTGGGAAGACATCGCACAGGTCTGGCGCACGCTCGGCGGCGAGCCATCTGTCGCGCAGGACTGGCAGCGCCGCGCCCGGCAACTGCGCGCGCGTCTTGAAGCCAGCCTGCGCGCCAACGTGCGGCGTGATCTCTCACCGCCGTACGTGGGGCCACTGCCAGGTACCACGCTGACGTTCCGGCAATCGCTGCTGCAGGAAAAACCCAGCGAACAGCAATGGCCGCACCGTGCCTATGCCGAACTATTGCAGGCCGATGTGCTGCCGGAGGCATTGGCCAACCTGGTGATCGATTGCCTGCGTGGCCACGGCGGCACCAGCTTGGGTGTGGTGGCCAACATCGCGCCGCCCGAGCCCGGCAGCCGAGATCTGCTTGGCTTTATTTCCTACGGTTATGCGCAACAACTGCTGCGGTTGGACCGCATCGAAGAGTACCTGCTGTTCCTGTACGCGCATCGCTATCAGGTGCACACGCGCGGCAGCTGGACGGCCGGCGAGGTCAGTGGCATCACCGGTGGCATGCCGCTGTTCTGCATTCCCGCGCAGATGACCATCCCGCTGCTGCTGCGCTGGATGCTGGTCAGCGATGACAGCGCCGGCGAGCAGCTATTCCTGGCACGTGCAGTGCCGCGTGCTTGGTTCGGCACCGGCAAGACGGTGGGCATCACCGCTGCGCCCACGCGCTGGGGCACGGTCACGCTGACGCTGCAGGCCCTGCCGGAGCAGCGCCGCATCGATGCGCAGGTGGTGCTACCCGCGCGCAGCCCGCAGCAGACCTGGCTCAGCATGCGCCCACCGCACGGCACGCGCCTGCAACGGGCAGCGGTGGACGGAAAGCCGGCGCGCCTGCACGGGCCACACGGCGACCGTGTGGCACTGCCTGGCACCGGTGGCACGGTAAGCGTGCAGGGGTGGTACACGTGAGCCAGTAGCTGCGAGATCGCTGACAGCGCGCCAAGCCCGTGCCGCCGTGGGCCTCTGCTGCGGTACTACAGCGGCACGCCTGCCGCCAGGACGCGTATCTCCTGTAAGCGAGCGTTGTGGCGCACTAGCTGGTCTATGCCACACAAACGTGGATGACGTCGGTAGATGTATCGGCGTCGCAACGTTGTGTCGATCAAGCGCGCTGTGCACGAGTGTCGCGATGCGTTGCGAGTAGCGCGCTGTGACACAGACCTCGAAACACCGCGTGCGCAGCAGCGCCAGGTCCTTCAGTCGCTGGCCCTACAAAACCCTGCTATGCCCGTTATCGATAGTCAGCAAGCGAACTTCCGCACGCTGGCCGGATAAATTCGTCAAGACGGCGCGCTGGCGTTGTCGCAAGCTTTTTTTGCGTTGTCCGGTGTTACCGGGCATGTGCTCTCAGGGGGAGCCACGTCATCGTTGGTGCTGGAGACCTGCCGTGTTTGATGGCGGTCGTAGGTGTCGCATCTGTCATGTCCCAACTCACCTCGCGCTGTCGCAGTGCGGCAACGCCGTGCGCGTGCGTGGGCCGTTGTCCCCATGAAATCACAAGGAACTCCGATGTCGCACAGCCGTTCCGCTGGGTTGCTGCCCCCGTTCTCGTGCAAGACACCGTTGCGTCGCGCGATCCTGCTTGTGCTGGCCGCGGCGGCGCTGCCCGCAGCCGCGCAACAGCAAGGCAGTGATGCGAGCGCGTCGCCGGAGACCGCGCAGACGCTGGAGCAGGTCAACGTCACCGGCACACATTTGCGCCGCGTGGATGCAGAAACCGCCAGCCCGGTGGTGGTGATCGATCGTCAGCGCATCGAGGACAGTGGCAAGAGCACGTTGGGACAGCTGCTGCAGCAGCTGCCGGTGATGGCCGGCTTCATGGCAGGGCCGGCGCTCAATTCCGGCTTCAGCCACGGACGCGCACTGGTGTCGCTGCGCAATCTCGGCCCCGAACGCACGCTGGTCTTGGTCAACGGCCATCGCATGGCGGGGCCGGCAAGCAGCGTGGCCTCTGCGCCCGGCGTGGACGTCAATGCGATTCCGGCGGCAATGGTCGAGCGTGTGGAAGTGCTCACCGATGGCGCCTCTTCGGTGTATGGCTCCGATGCGATTGGCGGGGTGGTCAATATCATCCTCAAGGACAAGTACGACGGCTTTGCCGCCACCGTCGACTATGCCCAAAGCACGCACGGCGATGCCAACAGCCGCACGCTCGGTGTGGAGTGGGGCAAGAGCTGGGACCGCGGCGGGGTGATCGTCGGGCTGAGCCGCAATTCGATGAATCCGGTCTTCAACCGCGACCGCAGCTATGCGGCCAAGGCCGTGGAATATTTCGAAGGGCAGGTCAGCGAGGTCCGCGGCGCCAACACCCGCGCCTTCCTGACCGACGGGCGCCGGTTGACGCCGGCCGAGGGCGTTGCGCCCGGCCCGGTGGGCCAAGATGCGTTTCGCCCGTATCAACGCGCTACCGACAGCTACAACGTTTACGACGCGCAATACCTGATCACGCCGATCGAGCGCACCAACGCCTCGCTGCACGGCAGCTTCGACTTCACCCCCAGCATCCAGGGCTATATGGATGTGTTCTGGACCCGCAGCAAGACCACGTCGCGGCTGGATGCGTTCGGCCTGGAAATGCTCGGTGCGTCCGACAACTACTACAACCCGTTCGGCGATCTGCTGGAGCGCTACGACCTGCGCTCCACCCAGGCCAATACACGCGTGTATACCGCCACGATGTTCCAGACCAACATCGTGGCCGGCCTGCGTGGGCGCGTGCAGGGCACCAGCTGGCAGTGGGACGCGGCAGCCGGCTATGCGCGCTACAAGGACACGCTGGTGCGCACCGGTTTTTCGATCACCTCTGCATTGAACAATGCGGTGGGCGCCTCGTTCCTGGACAGCGATGGCGTGGTCAAGTGCGGAGCGCCCGGTGCGGTCATTGCAGGGTGCACGCCCATCAACATCTTCAACCCAAATGACCCGGCTACCATCGCCGCATTGCGCGGCACGCAGCGCCCGGTGGACCTGATCGACGAAAGCGAGATGCGGTTTGTCGACATCAGCGCCAATGGCGATCTGTTCGCCATGCCGGCCGGCGCGGTGCAGGCGGCGGTGGGGCTGGTGTACCGCACCAACAAGTTTGCGCAGGGCACCACCAGCGATGTGGCCGCCGCCGATGCCGATGGCAATTGCGATTACAACGATGGCTGCATCCTGCAGCAGGGGCGCGATGAATCCGTGCGCGAGGCCTATGCAGAACTGCTGGTGCCGTTGCTGAAGGGCGCCCCGTTTGCGGACACGCTCAACCTCAACCTGGGCTCGCGCTATTCGAAGTACGACGCCTGGGGCGCGACCACCAACAGCAAGGTCGCGATCGAGTGGCGGCCGGTGGCGAACCTGCTGGTGCGCGCCACCGGCTCGCAGGTGTTCCGTGCGCCGGCCTTGGGCGACCTGTACGGCTCGCCCTTCACCGCGGTGATCGACAACACCGGTGATTTCCAGGACCCATGCGAAGGCTACACCGGCGCACCCAATCCGGCCTGCACCAACGTGCCCAACGATGGCAGCTTCACCAATACGGCGCGCTTCAATGTGGTGACCTCCGGCGCCAACAATATCGGCTTCCAGCTCAAGCCCGAGCGCGGCCGCTCCTACAACCTGGGGGTGGTGTACGACCCGCTGCAGAACCTGTCGGTGAATGTGGACAGCTGGCGGGTGGTACTGGATGACATGCTGTCCGGTGTTGGCGATCAGCAGGTGGTCAGCGACTGTTTCGAAGGCCGCGAGGCGGCGTTCTGCGGGCTGATCCAGCGCGATGCCAATGGCCAGCTGACGCGGGTGGCGGTGCCATTCGCCTATAACAGCGGCAAGGTGGATATCCGTGGTTACGACGCCGGCATTCACTACCGCCTGGCAGACACCGCATGGGGCGATTTCAGCACCGGGCTGGATGCAACCTACTTTTCGAGTTTTCGCTTTGCGGGAGAGACCCATAACTATGTGGGCGAGAATTCCAGCTGGGGCAACATGCCGCGCTGGCGTGCCGTGGCCAACCTTGCCTGGGACAAGGGGCCGTGGCATGCGAGCTGGAACACGCGTTACCTGGGCCCCACCGTCAATGGCAGCCAGTACGAGGACTTCTGCGCCGACACCAATGCCGATGGCAGTTGCCGTTATTTCCGCATCGGCTCGGTGGTCTATCACGATGCATCGCTGAGCCGGAAGATCGCCGCCCTGCACGGCACGCTGGCGCTGGGCGTGGACAACCTGGGCAATCGCAAACCACCGCGCTTCTACAGCTACTCCAACGCCGCCAACACCGAAGCAAGCACCTACGACACCTTGGGGCGTTATTTCTGGAGCCGGCTGCGGGTAGAGTTTTGAGCGCGGCCGGGTGCGTGGCGACCTTGCGCGCGAACCGAGTCGTCGCAGCCGGGCAGCGGCGCATGTACAGAACGACCGCGCCGCCTTCGTTTCGCTGCGGGGTGCTTCGCGTTCGCGCAATGCCCCACGTCCTGGCCGCGTATGGTGGATGACCGCCGCACAACCGAGCGGAGAGCCGGCGGGCGGGCAGCACGGCGCAAAGCCATCGGTCCAGTCACGCCGAGTGCGCTGCCGTGCGTCGTGCCTTTTCACCTGCACGGAGTGCGCGCATGCAGCGTTTGGGGTTGATCGTGGTGCAGCGCATGCATAGCTGCCTGAGCTTGCGGGCGCAGCGCGTAGGCTTGGCAGCGCTGTGTCTTCTGGTGCTCTTCGTCACCAGCACGGCTTCGGCTGGTACCAAGCAGGCGCAGGAAGCGCCGGTGGTCAAGGCCAATGCTGCCATTGGCGAACCACGCTTTCGCGGGCTGGCGCATCCGGTGCCCGAAAGCGGCGTGGCCTTCGCGCCGGATGGCCAGCTGGCCAGGATCTTCGCGGCCGATGTCGCACGCGGTGCAGGGCAGGTGCCGGGCAACGACTTCTGGGTGGACCGCATGCTGGTGCGCGAGGGCACCGGCGGCGGATTCGACGATGAGAACAACTGGCTGTTCACGCGCGGCCGCGCCGCGTATCTGTCTTCGCACGTTCCCGAGCAGCCGGGGTTCGTTGGCCAGGTAGCGTACTGGCATGCCACCGACTACGACGCGTTGTTCCACTTGCAGTCCACGCAAGGCACGCGCGAGGTGCAGTGGAACGAGCAGCCGCAGCAGCGGCGGCAGACGACCAGCTACTTCAGCACCGTGTTCGAAGATGCGGGCGCCGGGGTGCGGATGCGTTTGGTCAAATACATCACCGAGCAGAACGTGGCGGTCGCCACGTTTGTGCTGTCCAGCCTGGATGGTGCGCCGCATACGCTGTCAGTGCAGGCGCGCTCACCGATGGCAACGCATGCCGATGGCGCTGCGCTGACGGGCGCATTCGATGCCTACAACGCGATCACCACGGTGTTTCCGCGGCTGTCAGGCGATGGCTTTCGTGTGGACGGTGCCCGCTTGGTGCGTGAGGTGGCCGTACCCGCCACCGGCGAGGCGGCGCCCATCAAGGTGCAGCTGGGCCTGCTCACGCACGAGCTACCGGAGGCCCAGGCCGAGTACGACCGCATTGCCGGGCAATCGCCGCAGCAGGCGTATCAGCAGCATGTGGCCCGCTACAACCGCTGGTGGGTGGACAACGTGCCGTATCTGGACACGCCCAACGCGAACATCACCAAGAGCCTGTTCTACCGCTGGTGGGTGCTGCGTTTCAACTTTCTCGATGCCAATGTGCCAGGCAACGATTACCAGTTCCCGGTCGCGATCGAAGGCGTGCTGGGCTACAACAATGCCATCGTGCTGACCACCGGCATGTTTCTGGACGATTTGAAGTATCTGCGCGACCCGATCTACGCCTACGGCAGCTGGCTCAGCGCCGGCGAAACCGCAGGCGGTGGCAAGTATGTGGACAACCCCGGATCGCCGGAAAACTGGTCCAACTCCTACGCACAGTCCATCACCGCCGCGGCCTGGCGCTCGCTGCAGGTGCATGGTGGCCCACCGGCGCTGGCCAGCAAGTTGGCGCGCTATGGCAGTGGCGACGTGGATGGCGTACTGGCTGCCTACGATCTCAACCACAATGGCTTGATCGAGTACGACTGGGCCGCGATGACCGGCAACGACGCCGATGCGGTGTCCTTCGACTGGGCAAAGCAACACGGCGAGATCCGCATGGACCGCACCGAAAGCGCCTACGTGTACGCCAATGCGCACGCGGCCGCGCAGGCCGCGCAGCTGGCCGGTGACAGCGGGACCGCGCAACGCATGCAGACCACTGCGGCGCGCATCCGCAAGGCGGTGCTGGAGGTATTGTGGCAGGACCGCAGCAGCACGGCCGATTCGGTGGGATTATCCGGCGATCTGCTCAAGCACCGCCAGGCCAAGGGCCCGCGCCTGCCGGTGGACTGGAAGGAAACCAATAACTATTACCCCTTCAGCGTGGGCCTGATGCCTAAGCACGGCGATGCCGACGACGACCCCAAGTACATCCGCGCCTTGCGCCTGTTTGCCGATGCCGCGCAGTACCCGCTGTTTCCGTTCTACACGGCAAATCAGGTCGATCTGCATGCGCGCGGTAGCGGCGCAGAGGCGGGCAGCAATAACTTTTCAACCATCAATGCAACGGTTGCGTTCCGCTTGCTGGGCGCAGCCTTACGCGATTACCCCAGCCCGTATCTGAGTGCGCACAGTTACCGCACGTTGCTGTACTGGAATGCGTGGGCGACGTATATCAATGGCGACAACCGTTACCCGGATCAGAACGAATTCTGGTCCAAGGGCAGCGCCGCAAACGGCGGCACGATCGGCTACCGCTCGTGGATCCACCACACCCAGCTGGGCGCAACCAACTTCAGCATGATCGAAGATGCGATGGGCTTGCGCCCGCGCAGCGACAACCAGATCGAGTTGTATCCGATCGACATCGGCTGGGAACATTTCGCTGCCGATAACCTGCGCTACCGCGATCGCAACCTGAGCATCGTCTGGGACCGTGATGGCACCCACTACGCCGGCCAGGTGCCCAAGGGCTATAGCGTGTATCTGGATGGCCGGCTGGCGTTCCGTATCGACCGGCTGGCGCATGTGCTCTACGACCCGGCGAGCGGGCAAGTGACGGCGCTGCCCGACGCGGTCAACCCTGCCGGTGCGGTACAGGTGCTGGAAACGCACCCGGCGCACCTGGCAACGATGACGCAGGTGGCGTTCGCTCCCGCCTCACGCGCGGCGCAGGTGCTGGCCAAGGCCGGGCTGGATGTGACATTACCCGCGGCGGCGCGGCTGGATCTTGCACACGGCGCGCAGGCCACCGCCAGCTTCGCCACGCCCGGGTTCGCGGCTGCGGCGGCGGTGGACGGAAGCACCGCCAATACGCCGTTCTGGGGCACCGCAGGCTCGCCGGCGGCCAGCGACTGGCTCGCGCTGCGGTTCGCTGGCAGCCGGCAGGTGGATCAGGTGGTGCTGTACTTCTATCGCAGCTCGTCGCCCGGCGGCGAGCAGCACGGCTTCCCCTCGGGAACCCGGCCTGGCTACGCCGCACCATGGATGTACGTGGTGCAGTACCAGGATGGCGGCAGCTGGAAGGACGTACCGGGGCAGGTGCGTGATGCGCTGATTGCCGAGGGCAACCGCAATCGGGTGCGTTTCCCGCCACTGCGTGCGCAGGCGCTGCGGGTGGTAGTGACGCATGCCGGCAGTGCACGCACCGGTATCAAGGAACTGCAGGTCTTCAACAGCAGCCAGGCGCCGCCCGCGTTCGTGGGCAATGTGGCGCCCCAGGTGCAGGCCTGGCAGCTGGACACGCCCGGTGCCGACGGCACGGTGCGGGTGAACGGGCGTGTGGGTGACGATGGCCTGCCCAGCGGCGCGCTGCAGGTGCGCTGGTCGCTGCTGCAAGGCCCGTCTGGCGGCGAGGTGGTATTCGCCGATCCTGCGGCAGTGCAGACCACAGTGCGTTTCACGCAGGCAGGGCATTACACCTTGCGGCTGGCTGCCAACGACGGCGCGTTGGCCGGCCACGCCGATGTGCAGGTGAACGCGCCTGCATCGCCGCCTGTTGAGCGCATTGCGCTGCAGAGCCTAGCCACGGTCAGCGCTCAGCTCACCGGCACGCAGTACCGCGTGCAGGCGCTCAACGACGGCGTCCTCCCTGCGGCGGACAGCACGCCCAACGGCAGCCGGCGCTGGGGCAGTTACGGCCGCGCGCAGCCGCAGACGGTGTGGCTGCACTACCAATGGCCGCGACCGGTGCGGCTGTCGTCCAGCACGCTGTATTTCTGGAGCGATCAACCCGACGGCGCCGTGGCGCCACCCGCCAGCTGGACACTGCAGACGTTGCAGGACGGGCGCTGGCAGGACGTGTCGGCCCGCAGCGGGTATCCGGTGGCCGCCAATGGCGCGGTCAGCACGGTGAGCTTTGCGCCCATCGTCACCACCGGCCTGCGTGCGGTGCTGACCACGCAAACCTTGGGCACCGGGCGCGCAGCGATCGGCGTGGACGAATGGCAGGCGTGGTCGGACGTGCCCAGGCAGCTGGAGCCGATCGATCTGCGCACCGCGCCGGGTGAGCTGCCCACGCTGCCGCAGGAGGTCACCGCGTTTTATGCCGATGGCAGCGTGTTGCCGGTGGCGGTGCAGTGGCCGGATGTTGCATCCGAAAGACTGGCCAGCGAGGGCAAGGTCGAGGTGCAGGGCCTGGTGGAAGGCGTGGTGCCGATCAAGGCCACGCTCTGGGTGCGCGCCACGCCGCCGGGCCAGATCACGGCCGTGCAGCCGTTGCCGGTGGTCATGGCGGTGGTGGGGCAGGCACCCACGCTGCCGGGGTTCGTCAGCCTGCAATACAACGACGGCTCGCGCGAACGCGTGCCAGTGCACTGGCCGGCGCTGGCGCCAGCGCGCTACGCGCAACCGGGCGAGATCCCTCTGACCGGCACTGCGCAAGGGCGCGTGCCGACCGGGCAGGTGGCGGTGCCACTCATGCTGCAGATCAAGGCGGCCACGCCATGAAGTGGAGCGTTATGTGCGCGCGTGCGTGCGCACGCATCTTCGCGACGACCTTGTGGTTGGTCAGTGTTCCGGCATGCGCGGCAGTGCCAGCGCAGCCCGTGCAGTTGCACGCGCCGGGCAACCCGATCCTGGCCGACGGCAGCACGTATTCGGCCGACCCGGCGCCGCTGGTGGCCGATGGCAAGCTCTACATCCTGGCCGGGCGCGACACCGCGCCCCCGGAGCGCAACGACTTCGTCATGCCGGGCTGGCAATTGTTTGTGACCGGCGACCCCGAACGCGGCAACTGGAGCCACTACCGCGACTTTTTGCGCCCGCACGCCGTGTTCGCCTGGGCCGGCAAACGCCACGCCTATGCAGCGCAGATCGTGCAAGGGCCCGATCGCCGCTACTACCTGTATGCGCCAGTGCAGCAGCGCAACGCGTCCAGTGCCGATCCATTCGGCATCGGCGTGGCGGTGGCCGACAGCCCACTCGGTCCGTGGACCGATGCACATCCACAGGGGCCGATCGTGTCGCAGTCGGTGCCCACGCCCAACACCATCCAGAACATCGATCCCACCGTGCTGGTGGATGACGACGGCCGCGTGTATCTGTACTGGGGCACCTTCGGCGCGCTGTACGGCGTGGAGCTGCAGCGCGACATGGTCAGCTTCAAGGGCACGCCGGTGGCGGTGGACACGCTGGGCGGCTATTTCGAGGCGCCCTGGTTGTTCAAGCGCAAGGGCACCTACTACCTGGCATATGCCGCCAACAATGCCGGGCGCGGCTCGGCATGCACGCCAACGCAGTATCACGCGTGCATCGCGTATGCGAGCGCGCCCACGCCACTGGGGCCGTGGACGTATCGCGGCATCGTGCTGCCACCGGTGAGTTCGACCACCTCCCATCCGGGCATCGTCGCCTTTGCCGGCCAGTGGTATCTGGTCTACCACACCGCCGATGCCGCCGGCGGTGGGCATTTCCGTCGCAGCGTGGCGATCGATCGCCTGCAATGGGACGACGGCACGCAGCCGGCCAGCATCCGCACCATCACGCCGACGCGGCGCCCGCAACCGCCGATGCAGCCGCAGCGCAACCAAGCGCCAGCCGCCTACGCCAGCGCCTCCAACGGCCCGGATATTCCCGTGCAGTACTGGATGGCAGCGCTCAACGACGGCATCGTCAAAGCGAATCCGCTGCCGCCACAGCTGTGGGGCAGCTGGATGCCAGACAACCCGCCGCAGCAATGGATTCAGTACAGCTGGGCACAGCTGGTGACGCTGGACCGCACCCGCATCGTGTTCTGGGCCGACCAACCGACGGGCGCGCAGATCGGCGTGGCGCCACCGGCGCGCTGGCATCTGGAATATCGCCAGGGTGGGCACTGGGTGCCTGTGCAGGCCAGTGACCGCTATGGCACACGGACCGGGCGCTATGAGGCTGTGTCGTTCTCACCGGTGACCACGCGTTGCGTGCGTGCGGTGTTCGATGCGTCCGGTTCCGGCCCCAGCTACGCCGCCTTCGCCGTGCAGGAGTGGGAAGTACTGGCACCGCAGCCGCAGCAACTGCCCGCCGCCACGGACGCCGACAGCCGCCACTGCGATGCGCCGTGATTGCGCTGACGACAACGCAACCGCTGCCTACATTTCTCTCCACCCATCACCGGCTTTCTCACCTGGATCGACCCATGCTCCTGCAGTTGCAACGTCCCGCGCGCCTGTCGCAATTTCGTCTCCTTATCGCGTGCTGTCTAAGCATTGCCATGCTGCCAACGCTGGCGCACGCGGCGGCGCAGCCTGCCGAGCCCACACCGGCGCAGTACACCGCGGCGATCGGGTTGACCGACCGCTACGACGCCCTGGTCGACCGCCAGCCCAGCGCGCCGGTATGGGTGGATGCGCAGCGCTTTTTGTACCGGCGCGGGAGCATGCGCCAGGGCCAGGCGCCGGCGATCGCGTACCGGCTGGTGGACGCCGCCAGCGGGCGCAACACGCCGGCCTTCGACCACGCACGTCTTGCCGCCGCGCTGACCCAGGCCGGCGCACACAACGTGGATGCGGCAGCGTTGCATTTGCAGGATCCAGCGCTGGAACAGCAGACGCTGCGCTTTCAGCTGGCAGATCTTGGCTGGCAGTGCGAGTTGGTACGTTACCGCTGCACGCACCTGCCCGAGCGCGATGTGCGGCCCGAGTCGATGGACATGAGTTTCCCGCTCAAGCAGGGCGAGCGCTATGCCAAGCACTCGCCGGACGGGCGCTGGCGGGTGTGGGTGGAGCAGGGCAATCTGCTGATCGCCCCGGTGGGCGGCGGCACGCCAACGGCCATCAGTGACGATGGCAGTGCGAGCGACTTCTACGCCATCGACACGGTGGTGTGGTCGCCCGACTCGCAACATGTGGCCGCCTATCGGGTCAAGGCGCCGCCGCCGCACATCGTGTATTACATCGAATCGGCGCCGGCCGATCGCGTGCAACCCAAGCTGCATCAGCAGGTCTATCCCAAGCCCGGCGACCCATTGCCGGTGATGCAGCCAGTGCTGTTCGACGTGGCCACGCGCACCGCGCGCCCGGTGGACATGACCCTGCTGCCCAACGCCTTCACCCTTAGCGAGCTGCAATGGTGGAAGGACAGCCGCGGCGTGACCTTCGAATACAACGCCCGTGGGCATCAGCTGTACCGCGTGATCGAAGTGGATGCAGGCACCGCCGTTGCGCGCACCGTGATCGAGGAAACCTCGCCCACCTTTATCGAGTACTCGCCACTCAGTGGCGACAACGAAGACGGCGGCAAGTACGCGCGCCACGATCTTGCCGATGGCGCGCAACTGCTGTGGGCCTCCGAGCGCGATGGCTGGGAACACCTGTATCTCTACGATGGCCGCACTGGTCGCGTGATGCGCCAGGTCACCCGTGGCGAGTGGGTGGTGCGCAGGCTCGATCATGTCGACGAGGCGGCCGGGCAGGTGTACTTCAGCGCCTCCGGCATGCAACCCGGTGAAGACCCGTACTACCGCCATGCCTATCGCATCGGCCTGGACGGCACCGGCCTGACCGCGCTGACCCCGCTGGCCGCCGATCATGATGTGCGTTATTCGCCGGACGGGCGCTGGTTTCTGGACCTGTCTTCGCGCGTGGACCTGGGGCCGGTACTGGAGCTGCGGCGCAGTGCGGATGGCAGCCTGGTACACACGGTGGAGCGCACAGATCTAAGCCACCTGCTGGCGGCCGGTTGGCAGCCGCCGTTGCCGTTCCATACCCCCGGGCGCGATGGCAAGACCGAGATCTGGGGCGTCATTTTCCGCCCCCAGCAGCTCGATGCCCAGCAGCCGTATCGCGTCGTCGAATACATCTACGCCGGGCCGCAGGGCTCGTTCGTGCCGAAGCGCTTCACCACGCGCACGCCGCCGCTGACGGGGCTCGGCTTTGCGGTGGCGCAGATCGACGGCATGGGCACCAACAACCGCTCGCGCGCTTTTCACGACGTGGCCTGGCGCAATCTTAAAGACGCCGGCTTGCCGGACCGCATCGCCTGGCACAAGGCGGCCGCCGCACGTTACCCCTGGTACGACATTCGCGGCGGGGTGGGCGTGTACGGCACCTCGGCCGGCGGGCAGAACGCGCTGGGCGCGTTGCTGTTCCATCCCGAGTTCTACGTGGCCGGCGTGGCGAACTCAGGCTGCCACGACAATCGCATGGACAAGATCTGGTGGAACGAGCAATGGATGGGCTGGCCGGTGGGGCCGTGGTACGCCGAATCCTCGAACGTGGAAAACGCCGCGCGCCTGCAGGGCCATTTGCTGCTGGTCACCGGCGACATGGACAAGAATGTCGATCCTGCCAGCACCTTCCAGGTGGCCGATCGCCTGATCAAGGCGGGCAAGGATTTCGACCTGCTGGTGGTGCCCGGCGGCGATCACGGCGCAGGCGGTGACTACGGCAAGCGCCGCCTGTTGGATTTTTTCCAGCGCTGGTTGCACCGCACTCCGACGCCGGAGTGGAATCAGGTCTCTGCCGCAGTGCCCGCGCCATGACAACGGATTGGCAGGCCGGCGTTGCGCAACGTGGCGATCCAGCCGAACGCCGCCGAAAAACTGCGCTTGTGAGTCGGCGTCTCCCGCAGCTCATCGGTAATCGCGGCTGCATCGCAAGACCGACCGGCGATCCCACTGCCCACTTGCACGACCCGATTCACATGCATCCCTGCACTTCGTTTTGGAGACCCGACAATGACGCAACATCTCATCCCCGTCACGCGCTGGATACTTGGCGCCGTCCTTTCGATGTCGCTGCCCAGCCTGGCAATGGCGGACGAAACGGTCGGTTGCCAGAGCCTCTCGCAACGCTATCCCTGGGGGGCGGCGCAGCCGCTACGCACCTGGACGCCCAACAATGGGCAACCGGACGCCGGAAAACCGAACAACGCCGGCATTGCGCAGGGGCAGCCCTTCGATGCCAGGTTGGTCGTTGCCGTCGGGGAGGCGTCTTCGCAATCCTGGCGCACGGTGGTGCTGGAGAGTGCCGATGGCTGCCGCCGGCGCTATCAACTCAATTCGTTTGGAGAGCCTGACCGCCGCTATGTTGCCAATGTCGCCAAGGCACATCCAATCCGCAAGGACACCCGCCGCTATGTCACCGAGGCCGAGCCCGAGACGGTCACTGCCGCGATGCTGGCCAATGGTTCTGTGCAGAAGTACGAAACGCAGCACTTTGCGTTGTGGTACGGCATCGATCGCAATGGCGAGAGTTACCGCGACGTGGCCAGCCGGGGACTGGTGTGGAAGGATTTTGTCGCCCAAAGCGCGCGTTGGCTGGAGCAGGTTTGGGACATGAACGCACAGGCGCTCGGTGCACCGATGCCGTATGCAACTGCAGCCAAACCCAAGCGCATTAATGTGTACATGTGCGCAACCGGCCTACCTTATGTGCAAGGCGGAGACCTTACCGAATGCGGCGCCTCCGGTGGTCAGGCCATCGGCGCCTCGTCGTGGGCGCTGGGCTATGGGTCATTCTCGATTGCACACGAATTTACCCATGTCATCCAGTTCTACAGCGGCGGCTATCGCAACAAGCAGGCGGCCGGGTGGTTCTGGGAAACCAACGCCAACTGGAGCGCGTACCAGACAACGCGCATGGACGACCAATGGCTGGCGTACTACTACTCGAATCTGGAAAACGGCCCGTTCTTTCCGCAAAGCCGCTACGGCGCGCATCCGTGGTTGATGTATCTGGACGAAAACGATGCCACCCGGTCACTGGTCTGGGACATGTGGCTGAAGAACCTGCGCAATGCCGATGGCGACACCCTGGAACTGCCGGTAGAGACCCTGGTGCGCCTGGGTCAGCAGGGCGGGCAGTTTCCAAACGGGTATCGTTCGTTCGCCGACACCGTGGGCCGCTATGGCGCACGTTTAGCGGCGTTCGACTTCGTCAGCCAAAAGGCGATGCTCGATATCGGCAACGGCAACGCCGCTGGCAAACGCTATGTGCCGCTCAAGCCCCTGGCGGCGCCCGGCCGCTACGCATCGTCGCCGGAGCGCCCGTTGAACATCTACGGCACGCACGTGATTCCGTTGACGCCGCTGAGCTCGGCGACCTCGATCAAGGTCAGCTTGACCGGCAAGACCCGCGCTGATCAGGCGTCGTGGCGATTCACTGTGGTCTCACTGGATGCCCAGGCGCATCCGCGCTACGCGCCGTTGGTTGCGGTGGACGGCACTGCGTCGGCGACTGCGTCATTCCCGCTGCAAGGCGGTAAAGGCATCACGCACTACCTGGTGGTCACCGCCACGCCGTATCGCTACTCCGAGGTGCCTACCGGGGAAGAGCAGCTGGCGGGCCAGGCAGCTGCGCGGTTTCCCTATGAGGTTAGTATTCAGGGCGCCACTCCGCTAGTGGGCCCGGCCGCGACCTGTTATGCCTATAAAGGCGACGATGGCCTGGATCGGAACTGGAATACCAACGGCCATCAGTTCGAGCCACAACCCTGCCGATGAGGTGAGTGGTCGCATGCACTGATTGCCGTGGGGTTGGGAGCGCAGATGGCTGTTCGGCTGCCGATCCCACGTTCCTGAGGCGCGCACGCGCAGATCCGCACCTGCGCTGCAGTCTGCTATGCGCGCGGTCAGCCGCTGAAAGTCGGCGGAGTTGCCCCGCCAATACATGTGCACTGCGCCGACGTCGGCGTCGACCGTCCATCGATCGTGCAAGTTTCCGCGCCAATGCGTTGCAAATGCGACAAGACGTCGGGTGGCGGTGCTGCCTAAAGTGTGACGCACCGATGACAAAGCGCGTGCTGGTACGCGCATTACCTGCTGATGCACATGTCTTCAGACGCGTCGCGTCTTAGGCAATGCAGTCCTCTTTGCGTCAACGCGTGATGCGGCCGGCTCAGTCTGCTAGGCCGCACTGCTTCTCATGAATGATTTCCGAGGAGTTCCGATGTCGTTTTCTTTGCCGTTACGTCCGGTGCGCAGTCCTTCGTTCCTGAGTCTTTCCGTCGCCGCAGCCCTGGGCCTGACAGTGGGGGCGGATCTGCATGCGCAACAGACCCCAGCTGCCGGCGATGCAACACAGACACTCGACAGCGTGGTGGTCACCGGCTCGCGCCTGCGCCGAGTGGATACCGAAACCGCCAACCCGGTGGTGACCGTCAGCCAGGAGCAGATTGCCGCCACCGGCAAGGCCACTGTAGGCGACCTGTTGCAGGAGCTGCCGTCCATTGCCGGCAATGCCACCAACCCGTACACCAACAATGGCGGCGGCACCGGTGCGTCGGCCGTATCGCTGCGTGGTCTGGGCGACAAGCGCACGCTGGTCCTGGTCAACGGCATTCGGCTTGCCTACAACGACGTCAATGCCATTCCGGCCAGCATGATCGAACGCATCGAGGTACTCAGCGATGGTGCGTCGGCGGTGTATGGGTCCGATGCCATTGGTGGTGTGGTCAACTTCATCCTGCGTACGCGCTTTGATGGTGTGCAATTCAGTAGCGACTTCGGCACCAGCAAGGAGCGCGATGGTAATCGCCGCAATTTCGCGCTCACCGCCGGGAAGACCTTCGAGCGTGGCAGCCTGATTGCGGGTCTGTCGTATCACAACATCGACCCGGTTTCTGCCGCCGCGCGTGACTATTCCAAGGATGCGCTGGCGCTCACCGATGGCGTGCCGGTGAAGCAGGGCTCCTCCGCAACGCCCACCGGCACCGTCAATTTCAACGATGGCTCCGACGCGTCAAGCCAGCTGCGACAAGCGAATGGCTGTACGCGTGTCACCCTCAATGGCGGTGTCAGCGGCCGTGCCGGGCCCGGCGATTTCCATTGTTACGACGCCGCTGCCGATTCCTACAACTACCAGCCGTTCAACCTGCTGCAGACACCGCAAAAGCGCACCAATGCCTTTGTGCTGGGCACGTATCGCTTCAGCGACAGTGTGGAGGGCTACGTCAACACGTGGTTCAGCAAAACCGAATCCGCCTCGATCATTGCGCCGATCCCGATCTTTTCCAACGGCGACAACATCCTGGTGTCGTCGCAAAGTTACTACAACCCATTCGGGGTGAATTTCGGCACCGATCGCAGCTCCGGCACCTCGTACAACGACTTCAATACCCGCGCCACCGTGCTGGGCAATCGCAGCTACCAGTACAACACCTACAACTTCCAGATCAGCCCCGGGCTGCGCGGGCGCTTCGGTGACAGCTCCTGGCAATGGGATGCCACGTTCAACTACGGCAAGGTCAAGCAGAAGTCGATCAACAACGGCTTCCTGGATTACGCCACCTTCAATCAGGCCATCGGTCCGTCGTTCCTGGACAGCGATGGCGTGGTCAAGTGCGGCAGCGCGGGCGCGGCGATCGCCGGCTGCACGCCGCTAAATTTCTTCAACCTCAACGACAGCTCCAACCTCGCCACCCTGCAGGGCATGGTGGTCAACCCGATTGTCACCAGCGTCTACACCGTCAAGCAGTTCGAGGCCAATGCCAACGGCACGCTGTTTGATATGCCGGCCGGCGCAGCCAGCCTGGCGGCCGGTCTGTCGTATCGCAAGGAGCGCTCCACCACCACCTCCGACCCGTTGTGGACGGGCGATGAGGACGGCTTGTGCGGCGTGATCGAATACTGCGCCTCCACGTTGAGCGGCAGCTTCGATGTCAAGGAGGCCTATGCAGAAGCGCTGTTCCCGCTGCTCAAGGACCTGCCGGGTATCAATGCCTTGAACATCACCCTGGGCACGCGGTTTTCCGACTACAGCTCGGTGGGCAGCAAGACCAATAGCAAGGTGTCGCTGGAGTACCGCCCGATCGAAAACCTGCTGCTGCGTGGCACGGTCTCGCAGGTGTTCCGCGCGCCCAATATCAACGAGCTGTACGCCGGCGTGGCCGGCGATGCGGCCACCGTCAATGACCCATGCAATGGCTACACCGGCGGCAGCAGCGTTGCATGTGCCAACGTGCCCACCGATGGCAGCTATCAGCAGTCCGATGGCCAGGTGTCGGGCAAGGTCTCCGGCGCAGCGGTTGCTGGTTACCAGCTCAAGCCGGAAACCGGTAAGTCCTATGATGTGGGCCTGGTGTACGACCCGCAATGGATCGATGGCCTCTCGCTGAGCGCGGACTGGTGGCGCATCGATCTGGAAGACACCATCACCACCGTCTCCGCGCAGACCGTGCTCAATCAGTGTTATGCAAATTCTGCCAGCGCGTTCTGCCCGCTGATCCATCGCAACGGCAATGGCACCATCAACTACATCGCCGAGCCCACCGTAAATCTGGGCAAGCTGTGGGCCAAGGGCATCGACTTCAACCTGACCTATCGTCTGCCGGAAACCGCATGGGGTAACGTCAATGTAGGCCTCAATGGTACCTATCTCACGCGCTACGACGTGCTGCCCGACACCACCGACCCCAGCTCGGTCACCATCCACAATGTGGGCCGCTACACCCAGGCCTATGGCAACTTCCCGCGCTGGCGTGGCCTGGGCACGGTGAGCTGGGCGTTGGGCGACTGGAGCGCAACCTGGCGCATCCGTTACGTCGGCAATACCGCCATCGGCAATTCCGATCCGGATCAGAGCCTGTCGGCCGATTCCAGCCAGCCCACCGTGGTGCGCAAGATCGGCGCCTATGTCTACAACAATCTGCAGCTGGGCTACGAGGTGCAACCGTGGCACACGCGTTTCGAAGTGGGCGTGGACAACATCGCCGACAAGCAGCCGCCGCTGTATTACTCCAACAATGTTGGCAACGCCAATACTGACGTGGCTACTTACGATTTGTTGGGCCGGTTCTATTGGGCGCGTGCCACGGTGAAGTTCTGACTGGCGCAGTGGTGGGCGTGTGTGCGTGCAGCCGGCGCTTGCGTTCCATCGTCGCAACGACGCCGCAACACCGCCGAGCGCAAGGCCGACCACCGCAGACTGCAACCGCGTGCGCACTGCGCCGTTGCCTACAGGAGCTAAGCTGGTCCGATGACGCATGCACACCCCAATGATGACGTGAACGATGCTGCGCTGAGCCTGTCGCGGCGTCGGTTTCTGGCCTGGAGCAGTCTGGCGGTGGCGGCCGGATTCCTGCGTTTTCCAGCCCAGGCCGCCGCGGCGCAGCCCGGCAGCATCCGCGCGGTGCCGCTGGCGCAGGTGCGGCTGATGCCGTCGCTGTTTCTGGATGCGTTGCACACCAATCGCCGTTATCTGATGCGCTTGCAGCCGGACCGCTTGCTGCACAACTTCGTGCTGTACGCCGGTCTCGATCCCAAGGCCCCCGCCTACGGTGGCTGGGAAGCGGACACCATCGCCGGCCACACGCTGGGACACTACCTCAGTGCCTTGGCGCTGATGCATGCGCAAACCGACGATGCGCAGTGCCGCACGCGCGCCAGCTATCTGGTGGCCGAACTCGCACGCTGCCAGGCGCATGCCGGCGATGGCTACGTGGCCGGCTTCACCCGCAAGAATGCGGCCGGCCAGATCGAGAGTGGCCGCGAGGTGTTCGACGAACTCAAACGCGGCAAGATCGAGCCGCTACCGTTCTATCTCAACGGCAGCTGGGCACCGCTGTACACCTGGCACAAGCTGTTCGCCGGCCTGCTCGACGTGCATGTGCATTGCGACAACGCGCAGGCACTGCAGGTGGCGGTGGGCTTAGCTGGCTATCTGCAAGCGGTGTTTTCCGTACTCGACGATGCGCAGTTGCAGAAAGTGCTGTCGTGCGAATTCGGGGGCCTCAACGAATCCTTCGTCGAGCTGCATGTGCGCACCGGCGATGCGCAGTGGCTGGCGTTGGCGCAACGCCTGCATCACCACGCCGTGCTCGATCCGCTGGTCGCACAACGCGACGAACTGGTGCACCAGCATTCCAACACCAACATCCCCAAGCTCATCGGCCTGGCCCGCGAATACGAGGTGACCGGTGATGCGGCTTCCGGCGCGGCGGCGCGCTTCTTCTGGAATACAGTCACCGACCATCACAGCTATGTAATCGGTGGCAATGGCGACCGCGAATATTTCCAGCAGCCGGACAGCATTGCGCGCTTTCTCACCGAGCAGACCTGCGAACATTGTTCCAGCTACAACATGCTCAAGCTCACCCGGCACCTGTACCAATGGGGTCCGCAAGCCGCGTACTTCGATTACTACGAGCGCACGCTGCTCAATCACGTGATGGCGCAGCAGCATCCACGCACCGGCATGTTCACCTACATGACACCGATGCTGGCCGGTGAGGCACGCGGTTGGTCATCGCCGTTCGATGATTTCTGGTGTTGCGTCGGCAGCGGCATGGAAGCGCACGCCCAGTTCGGTGACTCGATTTACTGGGAAGACGGGCAGGGCGTGGCGATCAATCTGTATGTGCCGTCACGCGTGCGGAACGCAGCCGGGCTTGACATGACCTTGCACAGCGCGCTGCCGGCGCAAGGCAGCGTCTCGCTGCGCATCGACGCTGCGCCGGCAGCGCAGCGCACGCTCTCGCTGCGGGTACCCGGCTGGGCGGCCGCGCCGGTGCTGCAGCTCAATGGCGCGGTCGTGGACGCAGCGGCTGTCGATGGCTATCTGCGGGTCACGCGCATCTGGCACCCAGGCGACACGCTCAACCTCAGCCTGCAAATGCCATTGCGGCTGGAAGCCACGCCCGATGACCCCGCCTGGGTCTCGGTGCTGCGCGGACCACTGGTGCTGGCGGCAGATCTGGGCGATGCCGCCACGCCGTGGTCGGGCAAGACGCTGGCGCTGATCGGCGGTGACGAGGTCCTGCAGCAGCTGCAACCAGCGGCGGGGCAGGGCAGCTACGTCTACAGCGATGGCGCCCAACAGTGGCGCTTCTCACCGTTCTACGCGCAGTTCGACCGCCGCAGCGCGGTCTACCTGGAACACCGCAGTGCCAACGACTGGCAGCAACGCCAGGCCGAACAGGACGCCGCAGCCGCACGCCAGCGTGCGCTCGATGCCAGTGCACTGGACTGGGTCGCCCTGGGCGACGACGCGTCTGAAAAAGCGCACGCCCTGCAGAGCGACGGCTCCTACGCACTGAGCTACCGCCGCCGCGCCGGCCGTGACGCCCGCACCGGCGGCTTCATCGCCTTTACCCTGCGCAACACCGCAACCGCCCGCGTGCTGCGCCTGCGCTACTGGGGCGACGAAACCCGCCGCCGCTTTCGCATCCTCGCCGACGGCGAACTTATTGCCAACGAACGCCTCGACGGTAACCGCGGCCTGGACTTCGTCGACGTGGATTACGCCTTGCCAGCAGCGGTCGCCGGACGCGCCACCCTGCAGATCCGCATCGAACCGGAGACCGGCTACTCGGCCGGGCCTGTGTTCGGATGTTGGGTGCTGGAGTCGGCGTGAACTTGTGCCGACCCAAGCTCACGAGCCACGATGAGAGCGAGTCATCCCATCGACAGCCCGACTACGCGGTGCGGCATGTGGACGAGCCAATCGATCCATCTACGCCCCAGCAGCTGGCGATACTCTATGGGAGCGTCTCAAATCCTGGCACGGATGGAACCAATGCATCACTTGCCTAGCGACTGCTCCCGAGCCCGTTCTATCTCCTGCCTGAGCACGCGCTTATTTTCGTCGGAATTCATCGGGCCAAGCCCGACGTCGTCTGCATTATCGACTGGAGCAGACATGCGGGCCTGTTTTTCCAGTGCGGGTAGACGCTTGGTGAGGTAGTAACTGGGATAGTGCGCGCTGACATCCTCCAGTGTGGCCGATCTGAGTTCCAGAAGTTGCTGTTCTTTGGCGCTTGCCGTCGACCCTTGGTATCCCCCGATGAAACGGTCTGCGACAATCAATTTTTTCGGGTTTTCAGGTTCTGTAATGATGCGCTCGCCCAGGCGATCCATGTTGGCGCCGTTGCTGCGGTATGTCACCACGACCGGCTTTGCATTGACGGTCGTGATGACAATCATCGTGCTGAAAAACTGTCGTCCCGAATAGTCGACCAGCGCAACAAGCTCCAACGTTCCATCGTTATCAAGATCGATGAATTGCGCTTCGCTGACGGTTGTTGGGACGATGTTGCCATCGGGATCGAAATTGGCGATCAATGCTTCGGTCAATTTGGGAAGGTCGCGGGTTCGATTGAGTTCAGCGGATCGCGATGATTGCCAAGTTGCTGGTTTGCCGATATCCGAACTCCATGCCGGAAATGAGGCCGCCAAAGCGGCGAGCAGTGCAAGTAGGAATCGATTGTTCATCATTGCAGTTCTGCCTTGTTGCATTGCCGGAGTCAGGTCAATTCAATTGTTTTATGTATTGGCCATGTCGGGAGTGCGGGTGGCATGCCTGCTGCACTCACAGTGGCGGCTGGCGCGCGTTCAACGCTCTGATGATGACGTTCCACTCGGTAAGTGATCTGCGACGCAGGTGAGGCGTCTTCCATAAGCCAGGATAGACATAAAAAAAGACCGGCGCATGCGCCGGTCTTGGTGTATCACCAGTGTGTCGTAAGCTTTAAGCCGACAACTCCAACAACAACTTGTTCAACCGCCGCACATACCCTGCCGGATCCTTGAGGCTATCGCCCGCAGCCAGCGCAGCCTGGTCGAACAACACCCGGCTCAAATCGCCAAACCGGTCCATATCTTGTTCCGCATCCAGCTTTTCGATCAGCGGGTGGGCCGGGTTGAATTCGAACACCGGCTTGGTTTCCGGCACGGCCTGGCCGCTGGCTTCGAGCAGCTGACGCATCTGCAGGCCCAGGTCGCCTTGGCCGATGGCCAGGATGGCGGGGGAGTCGGTCAGGCGGTGCGAGACGCGCACTTCGGCCACGTCGTCGCCGAGGGCGGCCTTGATGCGCGAGGCCAGGCCTTCCTTGGACTTGGCGACTTCTTCCTGCGCCTTCTTATCCTCTTCCGAATCCAGCTTGCCCAGGTCCAGATCGCCGCGGGCCACGTCCACGAACGATTTGCTGTCGAATTCGGTGAGGTAGCTCATCAGCCATTCGTCGATGCGGTCGGTGAGCAGCAGCACCTCGATGCCCTTCTTGCGGAACACCTCCAGGTGCGGGCTGTCCTTGATCTGCGCGTAGCTCTCGCCGGTGAGGTAGTACAGCTTGTCCTGACCTTCGGTCATGCGGCCCACATAATCGGCCAGCGCCACGCTTTGCGCGCCGGTGGTGTCGTGGGTGGACGAGAAACGCAGCAGGCCGGCGACCTTTTCGCGGTTGGCGTAGTCCTCGGCGGGGCCTTCCTTCAGCGCCTGGCCGAAGTTGCGCCAGAAGGTGGCGTAGTCATCCGGCTTGTCCTTGGCCAGTTTTTCCAGCATGTCCAGCGCACGCTTGGTCAGCGCGGACTTCATCGAATCCACCACCGGGCCGGACTGCAGGATCTCGCGCGAGACATTGAGCGACAGGTCGGCCGAATCCACCACGCCCTTGATGAAGCGCAGGTACAGCGGCAGGAACTGCTCGGCCTGGTCCATGATGAAAACGCGCTGCACGTACAGCTTCAGGCCCTTGGCCGAGTCGCGGTGGTACAGGTCGAACGGGGCGCGGCCGGGCACGAACAGCAGCGAGGTGTAATCCAGCTTGCCTTCGACCTTGTTATGGCTCCACGCCAGCGGATTACCGGCATCGTGCGCGACGTGCTTATAGAACTCCTGGTACTCCTCGTCCTTGATCTCGGACTTGGGACGGGTCCACAGCGCGCTGGCGCGGTTGACCACTTCCCACTCGGGCTCGGCGGGCTTGTCGGCGTCTTCGCCGTAGTGCTCCTTGCGCATCTCGATCGGCAGGCCGATGTGATCGGAATACTTCTTGAGGATGTTGCGCAGGGTCCAGCCATCGGCAAACGAATCCTCGCCGTCCTTGAGGTGCAGCACGATGCGGGTGCCGCGCTCGGGCTTGTCGACGCTGGCAACTTCGAACTCGCCCTCACCGCGCGAAGACCAATGCACGCCGTCGCTGGCGGGCAAGCCGGCGCGGCGTGAATACACATCGACCTGGTCGGCAACGATGAAGGCGCTGTAGAAACCCACGCCGAACTGGCCGATCAGGTTGGCGTCCTTCTTCTGGTCGCCGCTGAGATGCTTGAGGAAGTCGGCGGTGCCGGACTTGGCGATGGTGCCCAGGTGGGACACCGCGTCCTCGCGGCTCATGCCGATGCCGTTGTCGTCGATGGTGACGGTGCGCGCCTCCTTGTCGAAGTCGACGCGGATGCGCAGCTCGCCGCTGCCTTCCAGCAGCTCGGGCTTGACCAAGGCTTCGAAGCGCAGCTTGTCGGCGGCGTCGGCGGCATTGGACACCAGCTCGCGCAGGAAGATTTCCTTGTTGGAATACAGCGAGTGGATCATCAGCTGCAGCAGCTGCTTGACCTCGGTCTGGAAGCCCAGCGTCTGCTTGTCGGTATCAACGGTCATTGTGGTCGTGCTCCGTGGTGGCCTGGGCCGCAGTGCGGCCGATGGCCTGGGGGATGAGGCTGCATGCGAAATTTTTCAAGGCCTGATGGCAGGATTCAGCAATGCAGCGGCCGCCCGGAACACGGCGCGGCCATGGCGGCCGCAGCGCTATCATGGGCACCGGTTCTTTCATTGCCTGCCCATGACGCCTGCCGCCCCGTTGCTGCCTTGCCTTCATCAGCCGACCACGTGCGTGCGCCGATGAGCCGCGCTGCACGGCCGGCCAGCGGCGCGGCGGAAGGGCAGGTGCGCATCGTGGGCGGGCGCTGGCGCAATACGCGTTTGTCGGTGCCACAGCTGCCCGGGTTGCGGCCCAGCAGCGACCGCGTGCGCGAAACGCTGTTCAACTGGCTGCTGCCGCGCCTGGCCGGCGCCCGCGTGCTGGACCTGTTCGCCGGCTCCGGCGCGCTGGGGCTGGAGGCAGTCTCGAGGGGCGCCGCGCATGCGCTGCTGATCGAACGCGACCCCGGGCTGGCGCAACGCCTGCGTGAGCACGTGGCCCGGCTGGGCGCCGCCGAGCAGGTGCAGGTGCTGCAGGACGATGCGCTGCGCTGGCTGGAGCGCGCGCCCACCGGCCAGGTGGATCTGGTGTTTGTCGACCCGCCATTCGCCGCCGGGCTGTGGGCGCCGGTGCTGGAACGGCTCTCGCCGCATCTGGCCGCCGATGCCTGGCTGTACCTGGAAACGCCGGCCGAGCTGCCGCCGCAGGTACCGCCGGGCTGGCACCTGCACCGTGAGGGCGCGACCCGTGAGGTGCGCTATGCGCTGTATCGCCGGGCCGCTGCTACACTGAACGGCGATCCGACCCCGGTAGCTTCCGTATGAGCGTGGCCAACAGCCGCACCGCTGTCTATCCCGGTACCTTCGACCCGATCACCAATGGCCATATCGACCTGGTGAACCGCGCCGCGCCGTTGTTCGAGCGTGTGGTGGTGGGCGTTGCCTACAGCCCGTCCAAGGGCCCGGCGCTGCCGTTGGAGCGTCGCGTCGAACTCGCCCAGGAAGCCCTGGCGGCGCATGCCAATGTAGAAGTGCGCGGTTTCGATACCTTGCTGGCGCATTTCGTGCGCGACATGGGCGCCGGCGTGCTGCTGCGCGGCCTGCGTGCGGTGTCCGATTTCGAATACGAATTCCAGATGGCCAGCATGAATCGCCATCTGATCCCCGAGGTGGAAACGCTGTTCCTCACCCCGGCCGAGCAGTACAGCTTCATCTCGTCCTCGCTGGTGCGCGAAATCGCGCGGCTGGGCGGGGATGTGTCCGGTTTCGTTCCGGCGTCGGTCGTCGATGCCTTGCGCCAGGTGCGTGAATCGCGCGCCCAGGTCTGAACCGTCTCAGCAGTCAACACCACCACACGCTTTTCAAAGGGAGGAGTTTCATGAAACACACCATGCGCGCGCTGGCGCTCGCTTCGATCGCCGCTCTGGCCGTCACCGCCTGCAAGAAGGAAGAGCCGGCACCGACCGCCGCTGCCGCTCCGGCTGCGCTGACCGCTCCGGCCAAGGACGACAACGCCGGCTGGAAGAAGTACCTGCAGGAAGTGGTTGGCCAGAACCTGGGCACCACCACCAACAGCCCGTTCCTGTACTACTTGCCGCCGGAATCCGATGCCGAGTTCGCCGGCAGCTACGAGCGTCAGCTGGAAAGCGTCAAGACCGCGCTGGCCCGTGGCGTGCAGCCGGGCAACATGCTGGCCTTCGGTTCGTCGGCCTCCACCAAGATGGCCGACCTGATCGAAGCCGCGTTCAAGGACGTGCAGCCGGATTCGATGAAGGGCGTGCGCGTGTTGTTCATCGGCAATGCCGCCGAGAACGCGCGCGTGCAGACCATCATCCAGCCCAAGGGCGCGGAATACATCTTCGTTGAAGCCAAGTAATGCCGTACCAGGCCGGGTGCGCGGGAGGGCGCATCCGGCCGCGGCGTGGAAACGCACCATGCTGCTGACGTTGCACTCCATCCGGGTCGGCCCTTCGGGGCCGTTCCCCGACACCGCCACCGGCGGCGTCCATCGCAGTGCCTGCGCCGTCGCGCGCGAGCAGCTGCTTCGCCTGGGCCTGGCCCCGCAGGTGGCCTCCACATGTCGCTGAAGATCAACGAGCTGTGCGTCAACTGCGACGTCTGCGAGCCGGCGTGCCCGAATCAGGCCATCTCGATGGGCGAAACCATCTATGTGATCGATCCGGCGCGCTGCACCGAATGTGTCGGTCATTTCGACGAGGCGCAGTGCGTGGTGGTGTGCCCGGTCGAATGCATCGACCCGGACCCGGCGATCCCGGAAACACATGATCAATTGCTGGCCAAGCTCATCCAGCTGCAGCGCGATCATCCCGAACTGTACGAACAGGAGCCTCCCGCCCCGTGATCACTTCCCCCCGACGCTTGTTCCCGAGTGGCCTGTTGTTGCTGGCCTTCGTGGTCGCCCCAGCCGCGTGGTCGGCCCAGCCCGACGCCGCAGCGGCCACGCCGCCGCCCGCCGGCACCGCCACGCATCCGCCGGGTGCGGCGGTGGCCAGTGGCCATGCGCTGGCCACCGATGCCGGGCTGCAGATCCTGCGCGAAGGCGGCAATGCCTTCGATGCGGCGATCGCGGTGTCGTCCACGCTGGCGGTGGTCGAGCCAATCAGCTCGGGGCTGGGCGGCGGCGGGTTCTTCCTGTTGCACGACGCCAAGACCGGCAAGGACGTGATGCTGGACGCGCGCGAGTACGCGCCGGAGTCCGCCACTTCCGCACAGTTTTTGGACAAGAACGGCGGGCTGGACCGCGACCGCTCGGTCAACGGCCCGTGGTCGGCCGGCATCCCCGGTTTGCCAGCGGCGCTTGTGGAACTGGCGGCCAAGCACGGCCGGCTGCCGCTCACCCAATCGCTGGCACCGGCGATCCGCATCGCTACCGAGGGCTTCCCGGTGTATGCGCGCATGGCCAAGGGCTACGCCTCGCGGCGCGAAGTGATGGAGCGCTACCCCGGCACGCGCGAGGTTTACTTGCGCGGCGGAAAACCCATTGCCGAAGGCGACATCTTCAAGCAGCCCGAGCTCGCGCACACCCTGACGCTGCTGGGCGAGAAGGGCTTTGACGGTTTCTACAAGGGCGAGACCGCCAAGAAACTGCTGGCCGGCGTCAAGCAGGCCGGTGGGCGCTGGACCGCTGCCGAACTGGCCGGGTATCAGGTCAAGGAGCGCACGCCGATCCAGTTCGATTACCGCGGCTGGAAGGTCACCACCGCGCCGCCGCCTTCTTCCGGTGGTATTGCACTCGCGGCGATGCTGCAGATCCTGGAAGGCTGGGACTTGAACACGCTCGACGACGCGCACCGCACTCATTTGGTGGTGGAAGCGATGCGCCGCGCCTACCGTGACCGCACCTTTTTCCTGGGCGACCCGGACTTTGTCGACGTACCGCAGCGCGTGCTGACCAGCAAGGATTACGCGCAGGGCCTGCGTGCCACCATCAATCCGGACAAGGCCACGCCGAGCAACCTGCTGTCGGGCAACCCGACGCCGCTGGAAGACGACGAGACCACGCACTTTTCCATCATCGATGGCGAAGGCAACCGCGTGGGCGCCACCCAGACGGTGAACCTGCTGTACGGCTCCGGGCTGATCCCCAAGGGCACTGGCGTGCTGCTCAACGACGAGATGGATGACTTTGCGCTCAAGCCCGGCACCCCGAACGCGTTTGGCGTGATGGGCTATGCCGCCAACGCGCCCAAGCCGGGCAAGCGCATGCTCAGCTCGATGACGCCCACCTTCATGGAGTCGGCCGACAAGGTCGCCGTGCTCGGCACCCCGGGCGGCAGCCGCATCATCACCATGGTGCTGCTCGGCATCCTGGGGTACGACGCCGGACTGGACGCGCAGCAGGTCAGTGCCTTGCCGCGGTATCACCACCAGTGGTTGCCGGACGTCATCGAGGCCGAGAGCAATGCGTTCTCGCCGCAAACCGCCAAGGCGCTGGAAGCAATGGGCCACGCGCTCAAGTTGCCGGGCGACACCGCTGAGGGCGGCCGCGGTTCCAGCCACGTCTGGGGTAATTTCCAGACCGTGGAATGGGACAAGCGCCGCAATGTGCTCAGCGGTGGTAGTGACCCGCGCAATCCGGTGGGCAAGGCCGCAGTGCAGCTGGCAACGCCGGCACGGTGAGTCCCGCATGCCTGCGCCGTTTCCCGGAGCAGGCATGACGGAAGCGTTCGACGGAGCGCGCTTTTGCTGATACGCGATCTTGCTCAGCGGCTCGGCTTTGAGCGGCAACGTGATCAGCAACGCCGCGCTACGAAACGTTTCAGGTGGGCCTGCACACAGTACTGACCCACGCTGGCCCAAGCGCTTGCACGCCACACCTTCGCTAGCAGCAATGCGGTTTGGCGCAGTGGCCTATGTCTGGATTGGACTTGTCGGTGTGCGTCGATTTGGCGACCATCGTGGCATGACCATTTTCCAGACCCTGCTCACCGCCATGGTGATCGCATCGCCCATCGCCGCCTGTGCGGCGGACACGACCGGCACTGCCGGCACCACGCCGGCCGCTGGCGCCACCATCCACGTCAATCAACTCGGCTATCTGCCGGGCTCGGCCAAGCTGGCGGTGGTCGGCTTGCCGGCGTCCGCTGCGGCCGGTCCAGACCGCTTCACGGTGGAGGATGCCAAGGGCGCTCGCGTGCTGGAGGGCAGCTTGTCGCCGGCGGCCAGTTGGGCACCGGCGGGGCAACAGGCACGCGTGGCCGACTTTTCCGCACTGCGCACGCCGGGCACGTATCGGTTGAAGATCGCCGGCATGCCGGCCTCGGATGCATTCCCGATTGCAGCGAGTGCCTACCAGCCGGTCGTGGATGCCTCGCTGAAGGCGTTCTACTACAACCGTGCCAGTACCGAGTTGCCGGCGCAGTTTGCCGGGCGCTACGCGCGCGCGGCCGGGCATCCGGACACCGAGGTGCGCATCCATCCGTCGGCGGCGTCTGCCACGCGCCCGGCCAACAGCGTGATCAGCGCGCCCAAGGGGTGGTACGACGCGGGCGACTACAACAAGTACATCGTCAATTCCGGCATCAGCACCTACACCGTGCTGGCCGCGTATGAGCACTACCCGGCGCTGTTCAAGGCGCAGGCACTCACCATTCCCAACGATGCGCCTGGCGTGCCCGGCATCCTGCAGGAAGTGTGGTGGAATCTGGAATGGATGCTGGCCATGCAGGACCCGGCCGATGGCGGGGTGTACCACAAGCTCACCGACAAGCAGTTCGATGGGCTGGTGATGCCGGACCAGGCCAAGCAGCAGCGCTATGTCGTGATGAAGGCCACCGCCGCCACGCTGGATTTCGCCGCGGTGATGGCGGCGGCCAGCCGCGTGTATGCGCCGTTCGACAAGCAGTATCCAGGCGCGTCGGCGCGCATGTTGAAGGCGGCGCGTAGTGCCTGGGCGTGGGCGCAACAACACCCGAACGTGATCTATCGCCAGCCTGACGACGTGCGTACCGGCGGCTACGACGACGCCACCGTAGATGACGAATTTGCCTGGGCAGCAGCGGAGCTCTATGTGAGCACGCGCGAGGACGCGTTCTACGACGCCATGCTGGCGCGCAACGTACATGCCAGCGTGCCGGGGTGGAGCAACGTGGGTGGATTGGCCTGGATGTCGTTGGCCGCCCACCGTGACCAGCTCACGCCGCATGCCGACCGCGCACGTATCGAAGGCGAAATCAGCGGGCTGGCGCAGCGCCTGGGCGACCAGTGGCAGGCATCGCCGTGGCGTTTGGCCATGGCCGATAATGACTTTGTCTGGGGCAGCAATGCGGTGGTACTCAATCAGGCCATGATGCTGCTGCAGGGCTACCGGGTGACGCAGCAACGTCGTTATCTGGATGCGGCGCAATCGCAGCTGGACTACATCCTGGGGCGCAATCCGCTGGGGCTGTCGTTCGTCACCGGGGTCGGGCAGCGCACGCCAATGCATATCCACCATCGCCCATCCGAAGCCGACGGCATCGATGCGCCCGTGCCGGGCTGGCTGGCCGGTGGCCCGCAGCCGGGCCAGCAGGACGCGAAAGACTGCAAGGTGGCGTATCCGTCCAAGCTGGCCGCGCTGTCGTATCTGGACAACACCTGCAGCTACGCGACAAACGAGGTAGCGATCAACTGGAATGCGCCGCTGGTGTATGTAAGTGCTGCGATCGAGGCGTCGACCCGCTGAGGCAGGCTTCAGCGCGTCGACGCGGTTTTTCCTTCTCCCGTCGGGAGAAGGTGGCGCATAGCGCCGGATGAGGGGCGCCTCAGCGAAATGCCGATGCCTGACATGACAAACGCGTCGCTACGCGTCGGCAGAAGTGAATCGCCGCCAGCATCGCTTGCCGTACCCTCACCCCAACCCCTCTCCCGTAGGAGAGGGGCTTAAAGCCGCCGATTCATCTTATCGGCGCGGTTGCAGCGCGGTCGGATAGTGCAGCGCGCGTCGGTTCTTGATCTGGACGCTTGGGACGCTCATCTCAGCCGGGAAACTCACTTCAGCTGGAAAGCTCACTCCACCCGCGTGCCGAAGATCCGGTCGCCGGCATCGCCCAGGCCGGGCAGGATGTAGCCTTTTTCGTTGAGGTGATCGTCGATGGCGGCGGTATAGACTTCCACGTCCGGGTGTACCGCTTCCAGCGCTTTCAGCCCTTCGGGTGCGGCGACCAGGAAGATGCCCTTGATGCGCCGTGCGCCAGCGCGCTTGAGCATGTCGATGGTGGCGATCAGCGTGCCGCCGGTGGCCAGCATCGGGTCCAGGATCAGCGCATCGCGTTCTTCCAGGCGGCCGGTGAGGCGCTCGAAATACGGCACCGGTTGCAGGGTTTCTTCATCGCGCTGCAGGCCGACCACGCTGACGCGCGCGGCGGGAATCAGTGCCAGCACGCCCGGCAACATCCCCAAGCCGGCGCGCAGGATTGGTACCAGGGTGATCTTGGCGCCGGCGATGCGTTGCACTTCCACCGGCCCGGCCCAGCCCGGCTGCACGTGCGATTCGGTGTCCAGATTGGCCGTGGCCTCGTAGGCCAGCAGGGTGCCCAGCTCGGTCACCAGTTCGCGGAAGCCCTTGGTGCTCAACGCTGCGTCACGCAGCAGGCCGATCTTGTGCTGGACCAGGGGGTGACGGACTTCGACGATTTTCATGGGCGGCAGCATGCGGGAGAGGCCCACAGTGTGCCGCAGCCGGCCGCAGCGTCGCCACACAGGGCCTGTGATGGTGCTCGCATATGTCATGTCGGTGAAACGTCGCAGACATAGTGTGCACACCCATTCTTAACCGATTGGGGAAGCACTCGTGTTGAACAAGACTCCGCTCTGCATGGCGATCACGCTGACGTTGGCTTCGGTCGCGTGGAGCCCGCTGGCACAGGCGGCAGAAGAGGCGGTCGTGACCGGTGCAGCCAGCGGCGCGGCGGCAATCGACCTGGAGCGGCTGGAAGTGCGGCCGCAGCTGGAAGCGCAGGAGCGCGCAGTCGATCTCAAGCGTGCTTCCGATGCGATCCAGGATGCGGTGGCGTCCGATGCGATGGGCCGCTACCCCGACAAGAATGTTGCAGAATCCTTGCAGCGCCTGCCCGGTGTCAGCGTCACCCGCGACCAGGGAGAGGGGCGCTTTGTGGTGATCCGCGGCCTGGATTCGTCGCTCAACAGCGTGACCATCGACGGCATGAGCATGGGCACGCCGGAAGACGGTACACGCTCGGCGCCGCTGGACGTGATTCCGTCCGATTCCACCGAGCGCTTGAAGGTCGTGAAGTCGCCCACGCCGGACATGCCGGGCGATTCGATCGGCGGCGCCATCCAGGTGGAATCCACCTCGGCGTTCGATCGCGACGGGCGCACCCTGCGCGGGTCGATCGAAGGCAGCCACCAGTCGCTGTCGGGCAAGACCAGCCCCAAGGGCGCGTTCAATTACAGCGACATCTACAACGGCACCTTCGGCGTGGCGGTGGGTGTGAACTATCAGGACCGCGAGTTTGAATCCGACAACACCGAAGTGGCCTACGACAGCTTCGACGGTGGCGCTGCCGATGACTTGTTCGCCGGCGAAGTGCAGCGCCGCAAGTACTTCATCGAGCGCACCCGCATGGGCGCCAACCTCAATCTGGACTGGCGCCCGGACGCCGACAACCGCTACTACCTGCGCTCGTTGTACAGCCGTTTCGACGATGCCGAAACACGTCAGCGCACCATCTTCGGCCTGGCCGATGGGCAGGTCAGCGCCAACGGCGATGGCACTTACGACGTGGCCGACCTGCCGGCGGATAGCATCTCCAAGCGGGTGCGCTACCGCACCAAGAAGGAAGACAACACGGCGATCAGCGTCGGTGGTGAAAACCGCCTGAGCGCTGCAACGGTGGACTACAAGGTGGGCTACACCAAGACCACCGAACGCGTAAACGACGAAATGGAAGCGCGCTTCAACTACGACGGCGACGACCTGTCGGCCACCGTGGACCAGCGCAGCGGCATCCCGCGGCTGGGGTTCTCTGACAACGGATGGCAGAGCAACCAGGACTTCGTGTTCGACCGCTTTGTCGTGTCGCCCAAGACGGTGGACGACAGCGAGCACAGCGCGCAGGTCAATGTGCGCTTCGACGGCGAACATTCCAGCCTGAAGATGGGTGTGCTCGGTCGCTGGCGCGAGCGCGATGTCGACGTCAACGAACAGGAGCTGCGGCGTGGCCCGGCGATCGATCTGAGCAGCTGGACCACCGCCGCACCGGAGCACCGCGGCGGCACGCTGGGCGAAAGCATCGGCTCGGACGGCATGCGTCGCTACTGGCGCGCGTCGGGTGGGTTGTACAGCGCTCGTCCGCAGGACGTGGGCGGCAACCAGCAGGTCTCGCTGCAGGACGACTACACCGCCACCGAAGACGTCTTCGCCACCTATGCCATGGGCACCTGGGACATCGGTGCGCTGCGCATGATTGCCGGTGTCCGCGTGGAAAACACGCAGTTCAACGCCATCGGCAACCAGGTGGACGTGGCCGAAAACGGCCGCACCGCCACGGTCACGCCGCGCGAGGCGTCCAGCAGCTACACCAATGTGTTGCCGGGCCTGCACCTGCGCTACGACAGCGGCAACGATTGGGTGCTGCGCTTTGCAGCCAACAAGACCCTGTCGCGCCCGTCGTTCGGCGATGTGTCGCCGCGCGTGAGCATCAACCGCGGCGATGAAGAAGTGAGCATCGGCAACCCGGACCTCAACCCGTATCGCTCCACCAATCTGGACCTGTCGTTCGAAAAATACATCGGCAGCACCGGGCTGGTGTCGCTGGGGGTGTTCAACAAGTCGATCGACGATTACATCGTGCAGACCCTCAGCACCACCGATGCCGAATTCCCGGGCCTGCAGGTGACGCGCTCGATCAATGGCGACACCGCCAAGGTGCGCGGCGCCGAGTTCAACTGGCAGCAGACGCTGGACTTCCTGCCCGAAGGCTGGAACGGCTTGTTGGTTGGCGCCAGCGCCACCGCCCTGGACAGCGACTTCGACCCGGGCCTGAGCAATCGCGCCGGCGACGACTTCATGCTGCCGCGCTCGTCCAAGCGCATCTACAGCGGCCATCTGGGCTATGAAAAGTATGGCTTTAGTGCGCGCGTGGCGGCCGTGTATCGCAGCGAGTACCTGGACACCATCGGCCAGAGCCGCGCGTACGATATCTACGTCGCGCCACACACCCAACTGGATGTCAGCATGAGCTATCAGTTCAACAGCCACGTCAGCCTGTATCTGGAAGCGCAGAACCTGCTCGACGAGCCGTTGGAGCTGTACCAGGGCGTGCCTTCGCGCACGCTGCAGAACGAAGAGTACGGCCGCACCTATGCGCTCGGCCTGAAGGTGGCGCTGTGATGGCCGCGCGCCACATCCTGCAGACCACAGTGCTCGCCGCCGCGGCGGCGTTGGCCGGTTGCGCCAGCGCGCCAGCCGACCGTGAAGCCGACGAAGCGCTGCTGCAAGACCCTTTGCTCAGCGAGTCCAAGGTCGCGCATCAGGTGGTGCCGGAGGCCTTCATCACGGCGCTGACGCCCGCCGACAACCTGGATTCGCCGGCCAGCTGGATTGCGCCGGATGGTAGCCGCTGGCTGATCGCCACCGCCAAGGCCACGCATGCGCTGGTGGTGTTCGATGGCGACAGCGGCAAGCGGTTGCGCGTGGTGGGCGGCAAGGGCAAGGCGCTGGGCAAGCTGGATCGTCCCAACGGGATCTCGGTGGTCGACGATCTGGTGTTCGTGGTGGAGCGCGACAATCGCCGCGTGCAGGTGTTCTCGCTGCCGGACTTCACGCCGTTGATCGCTTTCGGCCAGGACGAACTGCGCGAACCGTATGGGTTGTGGGTGCGCAAGCACGACGGCGGCTACGAGGTGGTGGTCAGCGATAACTACATGTCGCCGGCCAACAAGGACACACCGCCGCCGCTGGCCGAGCTTGGTCAGCGGTTCCGCCGCTATCAGCTGCAGACCACAGGGCAGGGCTGGAACGCGACGCTGACGCAGAGCTTTGGCGATACCACCGAGGCCGGTGCGGTGCGCATTGCCGAATCGGTCTTTGGCGACGAGGCCAACGCGCGCCTGATGATTGCCGAGGAAGATGTCGCGGTAGGCACGCAGTTGCGTGAGTACGGCATGGATGGCCGCTATCGCGGCCGCAATGTGGGCACGGGCTTGTTCAAGGCGCAGGCCGAAGGCATGACCTTGCTGCAGTGCGCCGACGGCAGCGGCTACTGGATTGCCACCGACCAGTTCAAGGACCGCAGCGTGTTCCAGGTGTTCGATCGGCAGAGCCTGGCGCCGGTCGGCGCGTTCGCCGGGCGGGTGACCGCCAATACCGATGGCGTGTGGCTGGACCAGCATGGCGATGCGCGCTTCCCGGGCGGGGTGTTCTACGCGCTGCACGACGACCAGGCCGTGGCCGCATTCGATTGGCGCGACATCGCGCGCACGTTGCGCTTGAAGGACTGCGCACTGTGACAGTGATGCAGCAGTCGTTGAAGCAGCATTCGTTACGCGCCGTGCTGGCGTTGCTGGCGCTCGCCTGCGTGCCCGCCGTGGCTGCCGACAAGGCGGCCGAGCCGAACACGCAGGTGCCGCTGGGCTCCACGCACTATGTGGCCGATGGCTTCCCGGACCGGATCGTCGCCACCCCGGCGCAGGATGCCGCGCGAGGCTTCGCAGTGGCCTGGCGCACCGATGCCAGCGTCACTGCGCCCTGGCTGGAACTGGTGGTAGCCGGCGATTCGCCGGATGTGGGCACGCCGCGGCGCATCCAGGCCACGACCGCGACCTTGAGCTCGGAAAACGGCGCCTCGCATCATCACCGCGCCGACATCGACGGACTCACGCCGGACACGCTCTACGCCTATCGCGTGCAGGGCCACGGCACCTGGGGCGCGTGGAATCACTTCCGTACCGCAGCCACGCCCGGCACCCCGCTGACACTGTTGTATTTCGGCGATACGCAGAACAAGAATCTCAGCCTGGTGTCGCGGTTGATTCGTCAGGCCTGGCGCTCGGCACCGGAGGCGCGGCTGGCGCTGTTCGCCGGCGATCTGGTCAGCGGCAAGGACGGCCAGGACGATAACGAGTGGGCCGAATGGTTCGAAGCCGGCCGCTGGTTGCTGGAAGGCACCGCGGTGGCGCCAGCACCGGGCAATCACGAATATCACGAAGACGCCGAAGACACCCCGCAGGCCACCCGCACCCTGGGCGGCCATTGGCCGGTGACCTTCGCGCTGCCGCGCAACGGCCCGGCCGCCACCGCGCGCACCAGTTACTGGTTCGATTACCAGGGCGTGCGCATCGCAGTGCTCGACGGCACCTCGGCGCTGGATCTGGGCACCGGGCAGGCACAGGCGCAGTGGCTGGATGGCGTGCTCGCCGACAACCCGCATCCGTGGTCGATCGTGCTGATCCATCAGCCGTTCTTTTCGCCGCGTGCCGACCGCGAGAACCAAAAGCTGGTCGAGCAAGTGTTGCCGGTGATCCGCCGCCATAAGGTCGATCTGGTGCTGCAGGGCCACGACCATACCTACGGCCGTCGCGGCGATGACGGCGGCCAGCCAACGCCGGTGTTCGTGGTGTCGGTAGCCGGCCCCAAGCAGTACCGGCTCTCGGACATGGCGCGCAAGACCATGCGCCCGGTGGGCGAAGACACCCAGCTGTATCAGGTGCTGCGCATCGATCAACAGAAGCTCGTCTACGAGTCGCGCACGGCGACCGGACGCCTCTACGATGCGTTCGAGCTGCAACGCCGCGCAGATGGGTCCAAGCAGTTGATCGAGCACGAGGCGGGCCGGATTGCGCCACGCGATTGCCCGCGCAGTGCCACGCTCAAGGGGCGGGCGGATCGGTGTTGGGAATGACCCGTAAGTAACTGCGGCCTGACCGATTCAGCACCAACGCGAAGCGGCGTTGCGATCTTTATAAAAGATAACTTCGTCACACTATGGATGTGATTAAAATCACTCGGGCTGACTCTGTGGCCCGAGGTGATCCGGGCTGATGTGAGGGCAGCGCCCCCCACTCGTGAGAGCCCACATGATTCCGCATGTGTTCCATCTGACCGCACCCACCAAGCACCTGATGTGGGAAGAGCGCCGCGTCCAGGCCCGGCTGCAACGTCTTCTTCCTGGCTGGACCTGCAATGTCTGGGACGACGCCGACAATTCCGCGCTGATGCGCAGCGCATTTCCGGAACTGGCCGATCGCTTTGAAGCCATCCGCTTCGGCGTCATGAAGGCCGACATCGCACGCTGTGCCTACATGCACGTCTACGGCGGTTTCTACTTCGATACCGACTATAAATTGCTGCGCACGCTCGGCCCGGATGTCTTGACCCAGGCCTGCGTGCTGCCCGTGGAAGAGGGCGCGCCAGACAATGCGGCGTTCAAGATCGGCAACGCGGTGTTTGGCTCGGAAGCGGGCCATCCATTCTGGCGGGCGTTCATCGAGCACATCTTCAGCGCGCACGCGCCGGAGTTGGTGGAGGACCATCGGCAGATCCCGATGATGTCCGGCCCACGTGGAATGACGCGGTTCTATAACGCCAATGGTGCCCAGTTCGCGGGCATCGTGTTCCCGGTGCGCGATGCGTTCCATCCCGACCGCACCTGGTTCGGGCTTGGCCACCGCGGCGGCGCCACGGCAGTCGGTTCGCATCTGTGCTGGGCGTCGTGGCGCGGCAAGTCGCCGCGTCGCGCCGTCACCAACTACCTGCGCCGGAAGTTGAGTGCCGTGCCCATCTGAGAAGTCCAAGCGGCTTACTGGCGTTTTACGTGTGCGAATGCAGTTGCGGCGACCTCATGGGTCGCCGCAACCGTGTTGTCGTGTGGCTGTCGCGGCGCAGATGACGAGCGAGACGGCCGACGAACGCCCCACGACGCATCGCCATCAGGCGGTGCCAGATCCACTGCCCGGCGCGTGTCAGACGCCGCCAGCACCAGTTGCACCGTGCTGGCGGCAAGTCACCTCGCCAGCACTCAACCTATTCACCAGCCCTCAAGCCGCCTCGGCCTGCGCCTGACGCGGGCCTTCCTTGAGCGCTTTGGCGATCAGGCCCACCAGCAGGTCGAGTTCGGCTTCGTCCATGCCGAAGTGCGGGGTGAAGCGCAGCGAATTCTCGCCGCCGTGGATCACGTTGACGCCGTGGTGGCGCAGCCACTCCTCGGTAGAGCCGGCACCGTAGCACTTGTACTGCGGTGCCAGTTCGCAGGAGAACAGCAAGCCGGTGCCCTGCACCTTGGTGATCAGGCCGCCGAGCTCGGCCTGCAGCGCTTCCAGCTTGCGCAGCGCCTGTGCACCGCGCAGGCGGATGTTGTCGCGGATCTGCGGGGTGAACAGCGCCAGGGTGGCGCAAGCCACATCCAGCGCGCGCGGGTTGGTAGTCATGGTGTTGCCGTAGGTGCCCTTGCGGTACACCTGCGCGGCCTGCTCGGTCACCGCGAGCACCGAGAGCGGATATTGCGCGGCATTGAGCGCCTTGGAATAGGTTTCCAGATCCGGCGGATCGAGCTGTTCGAAACCGGGGTAATCCACCACCGACAGCACGCCGTGCGCACGCAGGCCGGCCTGGATCGAATCCACCAGCAGCAGGCTGCCGTGGTTGCGGGTCAGCGTGCGCGCGGCAGCGTAGAACTCCGCCGGCAGCGCACGGCCCGGGTCGCCTTCGCCCATCACCGGCTCCAGGAACACCGCCTCGATGAACCAGTGGTTGCGCGCAGCCTCATCGAAGGCACGCTGCAGGGCGGCGATGTCATACGGCGCAATCGCAATCACCGAGTCTTCGTCGCGGTAGCTGGCCAGGTACTTGCTGTAGGTCTTGCGGCTGGAATCGGAATACAGCCCCGGGCGATCGGTGCGGCCGTGGAAGCTGCCCTTGACCACCAGGCGCTTGATGGTGGCGCCGGCGTGGCGCGCACCCGGATCGGTGTGCAGCTTGGCGTTGGTGTCGACGATGCGCGCGGCCAGGCCCACCGCTTCGGAGCCGGAGTTGAGGCACATGAAGCGCGCGAACGGGCAGCCGCCGCGGGTGTGGCCGATCTCCGCACGCAGGGCGCGGTCGAGCTTGCGCTGCGCCAGGCTGGGCGTCATCACGTTGGCCATCACCTGCGGGCGCGCCATGGCGTCGAGCACCGCCTCGGGCGTATGGCCGAAACCGAGCATGCCGTAGCCGCCGGCGTCGTACAGCACCGCGCCCTTGAGCGTGATCACCCACGGGCCGCGCGCGGCCAGCGCCACGTACGGAGTTACCGCATCGTCGGCGTAGAAATTGATGAAGCCGTCCTGCACCGCGCTGATCTGTGCGTCTTCGTCCAGGTCCAGTAGGTCGGCGACCTCGGCCTGCACCAGCGCGTATTCGCTGCCGGCGGCCTCGATGGCCTGGCGCAGGGTGGGGTGGTCGGTGGCCAGGCGTTCGATGGTGGCATCGTCCAGGCCGGCGGTCAGGCGGCGGCCGGCGTGGGCACGCAGCGGGGCGAGCGGGGCAAGGACAGACATGCGCATCTCCTGAAGCGGTGGCGTTCCCGTCACATTAACGGCAGTGGATCGTCGTTTGGCAGCGCCGATCCGGGCAGGAATTGAGGTATTTTCGTCGATTCGACGAAATGAATGGCCGAAATGAAGATCACGCCCGCCGACGAGCAGTTGTTGTCCCTGCTGCGCGAGGACGCGCGCGCCTCCACCGCGCAGATCGCGCGCCGGCTCGGGCTCTCGCGCACCACGGTGCAAAGCCGGCTGGAGAAACTCGAGCGCGAAGGCGTGATCAGCGGCTACACCGTGCGCACCCACGACGCCTACGAACACGGCCGCATCCGCGCGCACATCCTGATCACCGTGCTGCCGAAGAAAATGCCCGCGGTGGTCAAGGCCCTGCGCGAGATCGCCGACGTCCGCGCGCTGCATTCGGTCAGCGGCCCCTACGACCTGATCGCCCTGGGCGTGGTCGGCGGCGTAGACGCCATGGACGTGCTCACCGACGCCATCGGCGCCATCGACGGCGTGGAGCGCACTACATCCTCGATCATTCTGTCGACCAAGTTCGAGCGGTGAGGGGCAGGGAATCGGGAGTGGGGAATCGGGAATCGTAAGAGCCATGATTCGCGAGCTAGCAAGCCCCTCTCCCCCGGGAGAGGGGTTGGGGTGAGGGTACGGGGCGAAGCCTCTGCAATATTTGAGCGCATTATGCTTCGCCCGTACCCTCATCCGGCGCTGCGCGCCACCTTCTCCCGATGGGAGAAGGATCTGCTACCTCCGCGATCTCCGCAGGTCTTGTTTCCCTGGAGGAAAAGGCTGCCAAACCTGCCTCAGCATGTCCCGCTAAACTAGCGCCCCCAAACCGCTGTACCGCCACGCCTTGAAGAAGTCCGATTTCCATTACGACCTGCCCGAAGAACTGATCGCCCAGGCGCCGTTGGCCGAGCGGGCGGCCAGCCGTTTGCTGGTGGTGCCGCCGACGCCGGCCGCCTTCAGTGATCGACAGGTGCGCGATCTGCCTGAGCTGCTGCAGCCGGGCGACCTGCTGATCTTCAACGACACCCGGGTGATCCCGGCGCGGTTGTTCGGGCAGAAGGCCAGCGGCGGGCGGGTGGAGATCCTGATCGAGCGGCTGCTCGGCGGGCAGCAGGCGCGGGCGCAGATCGGCGCCAGCAAGTCGCCCAAGGCCGGCAGCGTGATCGCGCTGGACGCCGGTGGCCAGGCCGAAGTGCTGGGCCGCGACGGCGAGTTCTACCTGCTGCGTTTCGACATCCCCGCGCCGCTGGAGCATTGGTTGCTCGACGCCGGGCGCCTGCCGCTGCCGCCGTACATCCGCCGCGAGCCGGGGCTGGACGATCGCGAGCGCTACCAGACCGTGTTCGCGCGCGAAGTGGGCGCGGTCGCTGCGCCGACCGCCGGCCTGCATTTCGATGAAGCCCTGCTGGCGCGCCTGCGCGAGCGCGGGGTGGAGTTCGGCCATGTGACCTTGCACGTGGGCGCCGGCACCTTCCAGCCGGTGCGCGTGGATGCGCTGGACAAGCATGTGATGCACACCGAGTGGCTCAATGTGGGCGCCGCGCTGGTCGAGCAGGTGCGCCGCACCCGTGCGCGCGGTGGCCGCGTGATCGCGGTGGGCACCACCGTGGTGCGCTCGCTGGAAAGCGCCTGGCGCAAGACCGACGACGCCCCGCACGGCGAATTGCAGTCGTTCGCCGGCGAAACCCAGATCTTCATCCTGCCCGGCTACCGCATCCGCAGCGTCGATGCGATGGTCACCAATTTCCACCTGCCCGAAAGCACGCTGCTGATGATGGTCTCGGCCTTCGCCGGCTGCGACCGCATCTTCGCCGCCTACGCACACGCCATCGCGCAGCGCTATCGCTTCTTCTCCTATGGCGATGCGATGTTGTTGTGGAGCAGGGAGTGGGGAATCGGGAATGGGGAATCGTAGGGCTTGCCGCCACACGTTCCGCCATCGCCACCCGCTTCTCCGATTCCCGACTCCCGATTCCCCATTCCCCATTCCCGGCCTTCCAATGTCCCGACTCCAGTTCCAGCTCCAGACCACCGACGGCCATGCGCGCCGTGGCCGCCTGACCTTTCCGCGTGGCACGGTGGAGACGCCGGCGTTCATGCCGGTGGGCACCTATGGGTCGGTCAAGGGCATCCTGCCCGAGCAGATCCGCGCGCTGGGCGCGGAGATCATCCTGGGCAACACCTTCCATCTGTACCTGCGCCCTGGCCTGGACGTGATCGGTGACCATGGTGGCCTGCACGGGTTTGCGCGCTGGGACGGGCCGATCCTCACCGACTCCGGCGGCTTTCAGGTGTTTTCGCTGGCGCATCGCCGCAAGATCACCGAACAAGGCGTCACGTTCTCCTCGCCAAACGACGGCGCGCGGGTGTTCCTGGGGCCGGAAGAGAGCATGCAGATCCAGAAGGTGCTCGATTCGGACATCGTGATGATCTTCGACGAATGCACGCCGTACCCGGCCACCGAAGACGTCGCGCGGCGTTCGATGGAGCTGAGCTTGCGCTGGGCGCAGCGCTCGCGTCAGGCGCATGACGGGCTGGGCAACGACGCGGCGCTGTTCGGCATCGTGCAGGGCGGGGTGCACCCGGACCTGCGCAGCCGCTCGCTGGACGGGCTGCAGGCCATTGGCTTCGACGGCTATGCCATCGGCGGCCTGGCGGTGGGCGAGCCGGAGCACGAGCGCAATGCCATGCTCGAACACCTGCACCCGCGCCTGCCGGCCGAGCGGCCGCGCTACCTGATGGGCGTGGGCCGGCCGGAGGATCTGGTCGAAGGCGTGGCGCGCGGGGTGGACATGTTCGACTGCGTGATGCCCACCCGTAACGCCCGCAACGGCCACTATTTCACCTCGTTTGGCACGGTGCGCATCCGCAACGCCAAGTACGAACGCGACCTGGACACCATCGAGCCAGGCTGCGGCTGCCACGCCTGCAGCAGCGGCTACACGCGCGCGTACCTGCGGCATCTGGACCGCTGCAACGAGATGCTGGCGCCGATGCTGGGCACCCTGCACAACCTCTGGTACTACGAAAAACTGATGGCCGACATGCGCGCGGCGATCGCGGCGGGAACCTTTGTGGAGTTCCGGCGGTCCTTCTATGCGGCACGCGGCGCCACCACGCCGCCGCTGCCCGGGGAATCCAGCTGAGACCTGCCGTCCGTGCCCTGGCGCGGACGGCGTGGGACCCGCATGGCATAATTCCCGGCTGTTCCGCTCCGGCGGTACCTGAATGGCGAGCGGGCCGCTGGGCGCGCTGGCACCAAACCTAGGATGCATAGAATGAATCTGCTCGATTTCCTGATCCCCGTCGCCCAGGCGCAGGCCACTGGCGGCGCGCCGGCCCCCGGCCCGATGGGAAGCCTGTCCACCTTCGCGTTGCCGATCATCCTGATCGCGGTCATGTACTTCCTGATGATCCGCCCGCAGATGAAGCGCCAGAAGGAACACAAGGCGTTGCTGGACAAGCTGTCGCGTGGCGATGAAGTCATCACCTCCGGCGGCGTGGCTGGCGTGATCACCGATATCGGCGAGAACTTCATCACCGTGGAAGTGGCCGACAACGTGCGCATCCGCGTGCAGCGCAGCGCCGTTGGCCACGTGCTGCCCAAGGGCACGCTGAAGTCCGCCAGCTAAGTCGCGTCATCGGCAGCGGGCACCGTCCGGCGCTGCCGGCAGGTGCTCGAAAACGGCAGGGGCCGCTCGTACACTCCGCTGTCGTTGCGCTGCCAATGCGTGCTTGGGTCCGCCCAAGACGTCGCTGCAAGTGAACACCTGCAACACCACAGCTGCGCGCACCCTCTGGTGGGCGCAGTCGGTGCACGAAGTCGGACCACGCCCCTGGGCGCTTTTGCTCCATGCACTGCCCGTATCCACCGGATGACCGCTCGCGACGCTGTATCGGCCGCCTGAAGTCGTTCTCACTGCTAGGCGCGGCGCCGGGATGGTGCCGCGCGGGACTGTCGCAATGCTCGAATTTCCTCGCTGGAAGTATTTCCTGATCCTGGTGGTGCTGGCGGTCAGCGCGTTGTATGCGCTGCCCAACGTCTACCAGAAAGACCCGTCCGTGCAGATCACCGCCAGCCGCGGTGCGCAGCTGGACGACGCGTTGCGCAGCCGGATCGACGCCGACCTCAAGAGCGCCGGCATCACGCCCAAGGCGGTGACCCGGGAAGGCGACAGCCTGATGGTGCGCCTGCCCACCCTGCAGGCGCAGACCCGTGCCAACGACGTGTTGCGCCAGCAGCTGGGCGAGAACTACACGGTGGCGCTGAACCTGGCATCCACGGTGCCGGACTGGCTCGCCAAGCTGGGCGGCCGGCCGATGGTGCTGGGTCTGGACCTGGTCGGCGGCGTGCACTTCGCCATGCAGGTCGATCAGAAAGCCGCGCTGGAAAAGCGCCTGGAGGGCTTTGCCGAGGACATCCGCACCACGCTGCGCGATGGCCGCATTGCGTATCGCTCGGTGGAGCGTCGTGGCGACAACAGCATCCAGGTCTCGTTGGGCGAGGGCGCCAGCGCCGATGCCGCGCGGACCGCGCTGGCCAAGTCGCAGCCAACGCTGACCTACGACGTCAGCGGCCAGACCATCTCGGTGAAGGTGCCGGAGGCCGAACTCAAGCAGATCGCCAGCGGTGCGATCGAGCAGAACCTCACCACCTTGCGCAATCGTGTCAACGCGCTGGGCGTGTCCGAGCCGACCATCCAGCGCCAGGGCGAAGACCGCATCGTGGTCGAATTGCCGGGCCTGCAGGACACCGCCGAGGCCAAGCGCCTGATCGGTGCCACGGCCTCGCTGGAATTCCGTGCGGTGGTCGAAGGCAATGCCGAAGATGCCGTGCGCAGCGGCACCATTCCGCCGGAAGCCAAGGTCTACCGTCTGCGCGACAGCAATGCACCGGTGTTGCTCAACAAGCGCGCGCTGGTGACTGGTGATCAGATGGTCAGTGCCAGCGTCAGCAACGACCAGAACGGCATGCCGGCGGTGGCGGTGACGCTCAACAACGTCGCCGGCCAGCGCATGCTCGACTACACCAGCGCCAATGTCGGCAAGCTCATGTCGGTGGTCTACATCGAGCGCATTCCCACCGTGACCATGGTTGACGGCAAGGAAGTGCGCAGCGTGCGGGTCAAGGAAGAGGCTCTGTCGCCGACCCGCATCGCCGGCGTGTTCGGCAAGAATTTCCAGACCACCGGTCTGGAAAAGACCGAAGCCGAGAACCTGGCCAAGTTGTTGAAGTCCGGCTCGCTGGCCGCGCCGATGGATTTCGTCGAGGAATACGTGATTGGCCCGAGCCTGGGTGCGGAGAACGTGGAGCGCGGCGTCACTGCGGTGGTGTTCTCGTTCGTGTTCACCCTGGTGTTCTTCACCGTCTACTACCGCATGTTCGGCGCGATCACCTCGGTGGCGCTGCTGTTCAACCTGCTGATCGTGATCGCGGTGATGTCGCTATTCGGCGCCACCATGACGCTGCCGGGCTTTGCCGGTCTGGCGTTGTCGGTGGGTCTGTCGGTGGACGCCAACGTGCTGATCAACGAGCGTATCCGCGAAGAATTACGTCTCGGCGTGCCGCCCAAGTCGGCGATCGTGGCCGGTTACGAGAAGGCCGGTGGCACCATCCTCGACGCTAACCTGACCGGGTTGATCGTCGGCGTGGCGCTGTACGCGTTCGGTACCGGCCCGCTGAAGGGCTTCGCGCTGACCATGATCATCGGTATTTTCGCCTCGATGTTCACCGCGATCACCGTGTCGCGCGCGCTGGCGGTGCTGATCTATGGCAGCCGCAAGAAGCTGAAGTCTGTCGCTATTTAATGCGAGTCCCTCGCAAGAGCCCGCAGGTAAAATGCGAGTCCCTCGCAAGAGCCCGCACATCCATGTGCGGACTTTTTAGGAAGATCTTTCAATGAAAATTTTTCCGCTTCATCTGATCCCGAACGACACCAAGATCGATTTCATGCGCCTGCGCAAGCCGGTGCTGATCTTGATGCTGGTGCTGGCGATCGCCTCGATCGGCATCATCGTCGGCAAGGGCTTCAACTACGCACTGGAATTCACCGGCGGCACGCTGGTGCAGACCTCGTTTCAGAAGACGGTGGACGTGGACCAGGTGCGCGAGCAGCTGGCCAAGGCCGGCTTCGAAAACGCGCAGGTGCAGAACGCGCGTGGCGGCAACGAGGTGATGATTCGCCTGCAGGCGCGCGAGCAGCACAACAACCGCGACGATGCCGCCACCACCGTCGCTGAAGAAGTGCGCAAGGCCGTCAGCACCGAGCAAAATCCTGCCACCGTGCAGCCGGGCGAATTCGTCGGCCCGCAGGTCGGCAAGGATCTGGCCTTGAACGGCGTGTACGCCACGGTGTTCATGCTGGTGGGCTTTCTGATCTACATCGCGTTCCGCTTCGAGTGGAAGTTCGCTGTGGTCGCCAGCCTGACCGCGTTGTTCGATTTGCTGGTGACGGTGGCCTTCGTGTCGCTGACCGGCCGCGAGTTCGATCTGACCGTGCTGGCGGGCTTGTTGTCGGTGATGGGTTTTGCGATCAACGACATCATCGTGGTGTTCGACCGCGTGCGCGAAAACTTCCGCGCGCTGCGCGTGGAACCGCTGGAAGTGCTGAACCGCTCGATCAACCAGACGTTGTCCCGCACGGTGATCACCGCGGTGATGTTCTTCCTGTCTGCATTGGCGTTGTACATCTACGGCGGCGAGTCGATGGAAGGCCTGGCCGAGACGCACATGATCGGCGCGGTGATCGTGGTGATCTCCTCGATCATCGTCGCCGTGCCGATGCTGAGCATCGGGCCGTTCGCTGTGACCAAGCAGGATCTGCTGCCCAAGGCCAAGGACGTGGAGGCGCTGGCGCGTCGTCCTTAATTTGCTGACTGCTGTGCAACCACGAAAAAACCGCGCAGTGCGCGGTTTTTTCGTGTCGTCGCTTCAATCGCTGGCGTTCCAGGGCGTGTCCTCGATTTCCGACCCGAAGGACCGCGCTTGCGCGTGCCCGGTACTGGATCATCGCTCGTGCGTGGACGCGCGTTCCTTCCTCCAACCGCAGGTTGCACGCGCGGTATGTTCAACGCTGCTTGTCCAACAGCTGGGTGCGCACTGCAGCCATGCAGGGCGCCTTGCTGGCACCGTGTGGAAAAAATGCGCCAGATGTCACGGGAACGAGTTTCACCTGATTGCTGCCATTGCGCTTGAAGTCGGCCAGCGCCTCTTGCGCAACGCTGAATGGCACCACATTGTCGTCCTGCACCCCGCACAGCAAGGTGGGCGTGCGCGGGGTCCAATTGACCAGATCGTTGCGCATGAGGTCTTTGATGAATGCGTTTTTGGCGTTGCTGACGACATCGCGCGCGAACTCCGGCTGAAACACGTCCTTGACGTCGGTCAGTTGTTCGAGCCCAAGCGTGATCGCATCGAATTTCCCGGGGAACAGACTCTCGACCTTGTTCGCCAATGGCTGCTGAAACACCTGCATGGGTGTCGTGTAGAGATTGGAGTAGGTGTGCTGCATGCCGATCAAGGTAAAGGTGTTGAGTACGAGCGTGAGCGTGTTGAGTCCCTCGGCCTTGGGGCCGCCCCAGTTTTTCAGCACGGTCTTGGAGAGGGAATAGGGCCCGGAGATAGGACCACTTGCGACCAGGTTGAATTCGCTGGACAGGTGCAGCTCGATCTCGCGTTGGGCAGCCATCACGGCGTGGGCACCACTGGAAAAACCGGAGAGCATGACCTTGCCCGAAAGCGGCGCATGCTGCTGTGCAAGCAGGACACGCGCGGCGCGTAGCGCGTCCACGATGGCGCTGGCTTCAGGGGCAGCTTGAAGATGGGGCGCGAAGGGATAGGTCGACTTGCCAATACCCAGATAGTCGGTGGCCACGACCGCATAGCCTTGTGCCGCAAATTGGCTGATCACCTCGTGGTTGCCGCGCGATGCGCGGAACCCTTGTGCCTGTGAGCTGGCCCTCTGCAACTGCGCGCCCTGTCCCCATCCCAGCAATGGATACGACGTCGTACAGTTGATGCCGGAGGGGATCAGGACGGCAGCGGAGGCGGTGGTGGGTTCGTTATGGACGCCGACGGTGGCGTAGACGATTTCCGCCACGCTGACGTTGCAGCGCGGCGGCGGCGCATCGCTCTGTGTGCCCAGTTGCTTGGCGATCTGAGTGCTGGTGAAGGTGGTCAGTACGCGACTGCTGATCACGTCACCGCGCTGCGTTGCTGCGGTTGCCATACAGGGCAGTGCCAGGAGGGGCAGTAGCGCCAGACGGTTTGGGTTGGAGCTAGAAGCGCGCAGTTTCATGTTGCGAATTTCCTCTGAAGTGCACCTGACATTCCGGTGTTATCCATGAAGTCGCTGCTGTGGATGATGGTGAAGATTTTTGGGATCTGTCGTGGTGGAGCGTTCGGCGGAGGCGCCATCGTCTCGCGTGTAGGCGAGCCAGGAGCGTTTGCCCGGATCGCAGCGGTAATGGACATGCGAAAATGCATGCAGATCGCGATCTGCGCGTCAGTCTCCGTCAGGTTGGCGCGCTGTGCTCTGATACGGTTCGTTTATGTCGCTGACGCTTCTCGCTAGCGTCAGCGTTGCAGGAGCACGCTTGCGCGCGACCGCACATCACCGGCAACGCTTGATCGCGCAAGCTCGCCCCTACGGGGTTACGCAACGCGGACACACCCGCCAACAAACTCACAGATTCCAGTCGATCCGCATGCCCGCGATCAATGCGTTCTTCAGGTCGTTGCTGCGGGTCGGCTCGTTGAACTGGTCCGGGTTGATCACGTAATGCAGGTTCGGCGCGATGCGCAGGCGCTTGGTGACCTGGATGCCGTAGCTGAGCTCCATCATGATCTGGTTGTCGGCCGGGGTGCCGGTGCCGCCGGCCGAGGCGCGGGCCAGGCGCAGGTTTTCGATTGCCTCGTCGCTGTACTTCTGCTGGGTGATCACAAACGCAATGTTGTCTTGCGGGCGGCTGGCGAAGGTGCCCTTCTGCACCAGGCCCAGTTGCACGAAGTGGTCCTCGATCGCCTGGCCGCCGGTGCTCTTGAGGATGGCGCCGAACACGGTCAGGCCACGGGCGCCGGACGGATCCGGGTTGGTGACCTGTTGTTCGAAGCGGGCGAACATGCCCGAGCGGCCCTGCTTGTTTTCATAGCCCAGGCCGCTGAGCACAGCCGGGTTGCCGTTGCGGTCGCGCAGCGGGTCGGTGTAGTCGGAGTTGTCCTGCCAGCCGCCGAGTTCGTACATCGCGGCCATGCTGCCGTCGCCGCCCTTGTTCTTGTAGCCGATGGCGTAGGGCACCACCACGCCGGTGGTGTCGTCGGTGCTCCACTTCAGGCCGTGCTGGCCGTCCTGGGCCTGCACCGGGTTCACTTCGTACGCGCCTACATGCACGTAAACCTTGGGCGTGACCCAGGCGGTGGCGTGCGCGGCCCAGCTGGAGACCGGCCAGTAGGTGAAGTTGCTGGTGCGGAACACGAAGGTGGGGTTGCCGCAGGCCGAGTTGCCCTGGAAGTACTGGCACAGGTCCGAGCCGAGGAAGTGGATGTTGGCCACGCTGCGGCCGGCTTCCAGTTCCAGGCGGTCGTCGAACAGTTTCTGCACCAGGGTGAGGTTGGCCAGGCGGGTGCCCTGGCCGCCGTAGATTTCCTGCACCGAGGTGCTGTTGCCGATGCTGCTGTTGGACAGGTTGGTGCCGTGACGGTTGGTGACGTAGGCCTTGACGGTGGCGCCGTGCCAGCCGAACAGGCTGTTCAGATCGACGTCGGTGCCGACCATCAACTGGCCGGCGTAGGCGTCGCCGTTCTTGCGCCCGCCGTCGATCATCGAGGCCGCTTCGCCGGTGTAACCCAGCTTGAGCTTGAAGGCATCGGCGGCATCCTGCGCGTGGGCGAGCGGGGCCAGCGCCAGTGCCAGCGAGAGGCACAGAAGGCGGGGACGGGCATGGCGGGGGGCGAGGGCGGTCATGGCAGGACTCCGAACAAAGAGGGCGTGGCCGAGAAGGCGAACGCGACAGCTAAGGGGTGGGCAAGCCGCTGGCCGCGCACGAAGGTGCGCAGCGCAGCGGTGAAACCAGTCAGGGGTGACGCAGATCAGCGATCAGATGCGCCGGATGCGCGGTGTGGAATCGGTCGGGGCGGGGCAGCCGAACGTCAGGCGATCACGTCGGCCACCGGCTTCTTGAGCAGGCGCAGCGCCACCGCGGTGACCACCACGCCGACCACCAGGGCCAGCACGTAATTGAGCAGGTGGGTCACGGCATTGGGGATCAGCAGCACGAAGATGCCGCCATGCGGCGCCTTCAGTTCGGCACCGGCGGTCATCGAGATCGCGCCGGCCACGGCCGAGCCGATCACCAGCGCCGGGATGGTGCGCAACGGGTCGCGGGCGGCATACGGGATGGCGCCTTCGGTGACGAAGGCCAGCCCGAGCACGCCGGCAGCGGTGGCCGAGCCGCGTTCTTCGACGGTGAAGCGGTTGCGGAACACCCAGGTGGCCAGCGCGATGCCCAGCGGCGGGGTCATGCCGGCCACCATGGCCGCAGCCATCGGGGTATAGACCTGGCTGGCGATCAGGCCGGTGGAGAACGCGTAGGCGGCCTTGTTGACCGGCCCGCCCATGTCGAAGGCCATCATGCCGCCGAGCAACAGGCCCAGCAGCAGCGCGCTGCTGCCCTGCATGCCGCGCAGCCAGGCGGTGAGCCAGGCCAGCAGGTCGGCCACCGGTTGGCCGAACACATACATCATCGCCAGGCCGACCAGCAGTGTGCCCAGCACCGGCAGGATCAGCACCGGCTTGAGCCCTTCCAGGTTGCGCGGCAGCTTGATGTAGCGGTTGAGCGCGGCCACGCCGTAGCCGGCGATGAAGCCGGCAATGATGCCGCCGAGGAAACCGGCATTGAGATTGGCCGCGACCAGCCCGCCGATCATGCCCGGCGCGATGCCGGGGCGGTCGGCGATGGAATAGGCGATGTAACCGGCCAGCGCGGGCACCATCAAGGTGAAGCCGGCCTTGGCGCCGATCTGGAACAGCGACCAGGCCAGCGTGCCCTGGTGCGCGTCGTCGCCGGCATAGATGCCGCCGAGCGCGAAGGCCAGCGCGATCAACAGGCCGCCAGCGGTGACGAAGGGCAGCATGAACGACACACCGGTCATCAGGTGCTTGTAGGCGCCGGTGCGCGCATTGCCCTTGGCGTCCGATGTGGCGTTGGCGCCCGCAACCGGAGCTGCGCCACCGTGCACGCCGGCCTCGGCCAGGGCTTTCTGGATGAGCGCCGGGCCATCGTTGATCGCCGGCTTGGTGCCGCTCTTGAACAGTCGCTTGCCACCGAAACGGGCCAGGTCCACTTCGCGGTCGGCAGCGATGATGACCACGTCGGCCGCGCGGATTTCCTCGTCGGTCAATGCGTCCTGCGCGCCCACCGACCCCTGCGTTTCCACGCGCATCTGGTAGCCGAGCTTCTTTGCGGCCTGCTGCAGGCCTTCGGCGGCCATGAAAGTGTGCGCGATGCCGGTGGGGCAGGAGGTGATCGCAACGATGCGCTTGCCGCCTGCGCCGGATGCGTCGGTCGTTGCCGATGTACTGGCTGGTGCGGTGGTGGCAGCGAGCTGGCTGACGGCGGCGGCCGGGTCGTCCAGTACCGCGCCCAGGCTCAGATGCAGCAGTTGCGCGTCGCCGAAGCGCGCGGTGTCGGCATCGGCATCGCCGACGATCAGGACGTGCGCGGCGCCGTTGGTCAGCTCGGTCGGCAGTGCGCCGAGCACGCCCTGGTCGCTGCGGATTTCGATCGTCACGCTGCGCCCGGCGGCGGTGGCCGCGCGGCGCAGCGCTTCGGCCGCCAGAACGGCTTCGGTACTGCGTTCGCCGGCGGCGATGACCACGATGGAAGAGGACATGGCAAAACTCCTGCTGTATTGCGGTCGCCGGCGCAGCCGGCGGGGGGGATTCGAAGGGCTAGGCGCGCGGCTGCCAGATAGCAGCGCAGCAAGGCGGTGCGGCCCGCGATGGCGCGTACAGCGCAGCGCGCTGCGGCCGGTGTACGGCTGCGCTCACGGCACCGCCCCGATGACGACGGCGGCGGCAGCGTCGCGCACGCCTTCGGGCGTAATCCGGCGTGCATCGCCGCTTTCCAGCCGGCACATCGAAAACGCCGTGGCCAGCCGCGCGCACTGTTCCAGCTCGGTGGCGTCGTCCAGCAACGCGGCCGCCAGGCCGGCCACCATGGCATCGCCGGCGCCCACGCTGCTGCCTTGCGCCAGCCGTGGCGGGCGCGCAATGAGCTGTTGGTCGCGCTGCACGAACAGCGCGCCCTCGGTGCCCATGGAAATCACCACCAACTGGATGCCGCGGGCGATCAGCGCATGCGCGGCGGCGGTGAGTGCGGCGTGGTCGCCGAGCGGGTGGCCGGTCCAGGCTTCCAGTTCGTGGCGGTTCGGCTTCACTGCATACGGCATTGCGACGGGAGCGGCAGCGAGTGCGGCCACCAGCGGCGCACCGCTGGTGTCGAGCAGGACGCGTGCGCCCGCCGCGCTGGCCTGCGCCTGCAGCTGCGCCCAGCTGTCCTCGGGCAGGCCGGCCGGCAGGCTGCCGGAGAGCACCACCGGCAAGCCGGCGCGCAGCAGCGGGGCCAGATGGTCGGCCACGCCTTGCAGATGCGCCTGGCCCAGCTGCAGCCCGGGCAGATTGATGTCGGTGGTCTCGTTGACCTGCGCTTCGACCAGCTTGAGGTTGGTGCGGGTGTCGCCGGCCACGCGGTGGCAGTGATCGGTAATGCCGCGCTCGCGAAACAGCGCTTCGAACACCCCTGCGTTACCGACGCCAAGCACGCCGAGCGCGGCGACCTGGCTGCCCCAGTCGGCCAGACAGGCGGCCACGTTGATGCCCTTGCCGCCGGCATCGTTGCGCACGCTGCTGGCGCGGTGCACGGCGCCAGGTTGCAGGCGATCGAGCTGGATGGTCTGGTCGATCGCCGGATTCAGCGTGACGGTGATGGCCTGCAGGCTCATGCCTGGCCCTCGCGCTGTGCTTCAAGCGCACGCACCTGCTCTGCGGTTTCGCACTGCAGCGCCTGCTCGGCCAGCTGCTGCAAGGCGCTCAGCGCCCTGCCACGCAGCCGCGCCTTGACCGCCGGAATGTCGTTGGGCGTCATCGACAATTCCTGCACGCCCAGCCCGGCCAGCAGGCTGGCGCCGAACGGGTCGCCGGCCAGACCGCCGCACACCCCGACCCAGCGGTCGTGCTTGCGCGCGCCGTCAATCGTGCTGCGGATCATGCGCAGCACCGCCGGATGCAGGCTGTCGGCTTCGGCGGCCAGTTCCGGGTTCTGGCGGTCGATTGCCAGCACGTATTGGGTGAGGTCGTTGGTGCCGATCGAGAAGAAATCCGCATGGCGCGCCAGCACATCGGCCTGGGCGGCGGCGGCGGGCACTTCGATCATGATGCCGATCGGCAGCTCCGGTGCGTCGAGTTCGGCGCGGATGCGTGCGCAGATCTCGCGCAGGCTGATCAGCTCCGGCACCGAGGTGATCATCGGGAACATGATCGACAGCCGTGCGCCGTCCTTGGCCGCGCGATACAGCGCCCGCAGCTGTGGCTCGAGCAGGTCGGGGCGGCGCAGCAGCAGGCGCGCGCCACGCACGCCCAGGAACGGGTTTTCTTCGTGCGGCAGCTCCAGGTGCGCCACCTGCTTGTCGCCGCCGATGTCCAGCGCACGCACGATCAGCGGGCGGCCGTCCAGGGCCCGTGCCATGGCCAGGTATGTCTGGTACTGCTCGTCCTCGGTGGGCGTGCTGCCGCGCTCAAGGAACAGGAATTCGGTACGCATCAGGCCCACGCCTTCGGCGCCCTGGGTCAAGGCCATGGCGACCTGCTCAGGCAGGTTGACGTTGGCGCCGATGTCGATGTGGTGGCCGTCGGTGGTTTCGGCGGGCAGGGCGCGCTGGGCGGCTTCGCGCTCGCGGATGGCCTGCTGCTCGGCGATATGCGTACGCGCCGCGTCCAGGTCCAGCTCGGAGGGGTTGATGTAGAGCCGCCCGCTGCTGCCGTCGATGATGGCGGTGACGCCGTCTTCGATATCCAGCAACTGGCCGCCAGCCGCGACCAGCGCCGGCAGGCCGAGCGTGCGCGACAGGATCGCGGTGTGCGAGGTCGGCCCGCCCTGGGCGGTGGCCAGGCCAAGCACGCAATCGGTGTCGAGGTTGGCGGTGTCCGACGGCGACAGGTCGCCGGCGAGCAGGATGCAGGGCTGCTCGGGCAGGTCGGTGAGGCCGGCGCCGGCCGCTGCCGGGTCGAGTTGGGCCAGCACACGGCGGCCCACGTCGCGCAGGTCAGCGGCGCGGCCGGCCAGCACCGGGTTGCCCAGCGCCGCGAGGCCGGAGGCGATCTGTTCCACCGCCTGGTGCCACGACCACGCCACACCGTGGCCTTCGACCATCAGCTGGCAGGTGCGGGTGATCAGGTCGGTGTCGTTGAGCAGCTCGGCCTGGGCCTTGAAGATCGCCGCGTCCGAGGCGCCCAGGCGGCGCTGGGTGTCGTCCTGGATGGCGGCCAGCTGCTGGCGGGTGCGGGTGAGGGCGTCATGCAGCAGCACGCCGCCGTCGCCCAGGCCGATCGGCTGGTCGGCCACCTCGGTCTGCGCGGCACGCAGGCGGTGCACGATGCCGATTGCCACGCCCGGGCTGGCGCCGATGCCGACGATGGCCGGCTGCGCCTGCGGCGGGGTCCAGCCGATGACCGGTGCGGCGCGGCGTTGCGCGGCACGTTCGGCATCGGCCTTTTCCTGCGCGGTCAGGCTGTCCATCACCGCGCGCAGGCGCTTGAGCAGGGCGGGGGCATCGCTGCCTTTCGCTGAGACCGTAATGCTGTCGCCGGCGCGCAGGCCCAGTTGCAGCAGGCCGACCAGGCTCTTGGCATCGGCGGCCTGGTCACCGGCGCGGACCTGGGCGCGGGCCGAAAAGCCGCGCGCGGTCTCCGCCCAGCGAGTGGCCGGGCGCGCGTGCAGGCCGCTGGGGTAGGCGATGGTCCATTCGAACCGTTCGGCCAGGTCGGTGGCCGGGGCGGCGCTGGTGTCGGGTGCGCGGTCGCCGGTCAGCGCGGCCACGATCACGGCCGGGTCGTCGGTGGTGAACAGCGCTTCCAGCTGGGCCGGATCCTGGATCAGGCGGGTCAGCCGGCGCAGCAGGGTGATGTGGGTGTCGGACTGGGCGGCGATGCCCACCACCAGGCGGGTGGTCTGGCCGGGGTTCCATTCCACGCCCTCGGGCAGCTGCAGCACCGCGATGCCGTCGCGGCGCACCAGGTGCCGGTCTTCGCCCACGCCGTGCGGAATCGCCAGGCCGTGGCCCAGGAAAGTATTCGCCAGGCCTTCGCGCCGCCGCATGCTGGCGTCGTAGCCCGGCGCCACGCATCCGGCTGCCACCAGCAGCTGGGCGGCCTGGGCAATGGCGTCGTCCTTGTCGCGGGCAGTGGCGCGCAGGCGCACCAGGTCGGGGGTGACGGGGGCAATCGACGGAGAGGACAAGGCGGGCTCCGGGGGTGGGGAACGGCTGGGAAGTATAGTGGGAACGTTCCCACGGTCCAGGTCAATGTGCGGTGCACAAAAACCCTGTAGTGCTTTCGGGTTAGCATCGGAATCGCAGGGCGCCTGGGTCCAGGTGCGCAATATGGAGCGGGAACGGTCCCAGTGAGTATCAGCATCAATGACGTGGCCCGCGTGGCCGGGGTGTCCAAGTCCACGGTGTCGCGCGCCTTGGGCACCGGCCCGGTGAGCGAAGAAGTGCGCGCCAAGGTGGAAGCTGCGGTGCGCCAGACCGGCTATCGCCCCAACCTGATGGCGCGGCGATTGCGATCCCAGCACTCCGGCATCCTCGGGGTGATCGTGGCCGACATCCGCAACCCGTACTTCACCGCGCTGATCCGTGCTGTGGAAGAGGTCGCTTACAAGGCCGGTATGCGCGTGACCCTGTGCAATACCGATGAAGATCCCGAGCGCGAGGCGCTGTACCTGGAGCTGATGCAGGAAGAACGCATCACCGGGCTGATCTTCGCGCCCACCCGGGTCACGGTGGGGCGCATGCACGAGCTGGTACTGGATTACCCCACCGTGCTGGTGGACCGCGCCGGTCCCGGCAGCCGCTACGACAGCGTGGTGCTGGACAACGCCGCGGCCATGGCCGAACTGGTGGCGCATCTGCAGGCGCAGGGCTACCGCCGCATCGGCGGGTTGTTCGGCAGCACCAGCACTACCGCGGCCGAGCGCCGCGACGGCTACCTGGCAGCCATGCATGCCCAGGGCCTGGCACCGGACTACCGCGAGGTGGCACCCACCGCCGAGGCCGCGATTGCCGAACTGGAGCACTGGCTGGCCGCCGCCGACCGCCCCGAGGCCATCGTCACCAGTAACAGCCTGCTGCTGATGGGCGCATTGAAGGCCGCACGTACCGCCGGCCTGCGGCTGCCGCAGGACCTGGCGTTGGCGGGCTTCGATAACGAGCGCTGGACCGATCTGGTCGAACCCGGCATCACCGTGGTCGAACAGCCGGTGGAGGACATGGGCCGCGCCGCGATGTCGCTGCTGCTCGAACGCCTGGCCAGCCCGCAGCTGCCGATTCGCCGCATGGTGATGACCGGCCGCTGCGTGGTGCGTGGCTCCACCGGCGCCCGCAGGCCGGGTATCTAACTGTCCCGAAGTAGCGCCAGCGCCGGCCCAAAATCCTGGCTCGTCGCGCGTGCGGTGCCCTCACCGCTCGCGGGACACGCCGTGAACCCGTCCCTGGGGCGTTGCTGCTCGAACGCCTGGCCAGCCCGCAGCTGCCGATTCGCCGCATGGTGATGACCGGTCGCTGCGTGGTGCGCGGCTCCACCGGCGCCCGCAGGCCGGGTATCTAACTGTCCCGAAGTAGCGCCAGCGCCGGCCAAAAATCCTGGCTCGTCGCGCGTGCGGTGCCTCACCGCTCGCGGCACACGCCGTGAACCCGTCCCTGGGGTTCGGCGGCGGCATCCATGCCTCCACACGGTCCCGCAATCAGTAAGGACACCGCACCAGGACGTTGGTCGGTAGCCGGATAAAAAGCTGGTCGCCTCGCACGTTGCGTAGCCTTGCTGGCATGGTTCGCAGAACACGATAGCTGACGAATTAAAAGCGCGTCATGCCCTGCCCGCAACCATGCATACCAACCATCTCGACTGGTCCTTGCCCGCCTACCGTCGCGGGACCTTACGCGGCATGGATGCCGCGTAAGAGCCTACTTGCGGCGTGTCCCGCGAGCGTAGGCGGGTAAGGGCCCTGCACCGACGCCGCAGATCAGCGGCTCTACAACTGATCTCTCCGCACTGTCGAATCACTTCGATACGCTGAGGCGGTAAAGCTCCATCGCGCCCAAGGGCGCTCCTACGGAGTATCCCGCTTCGTCGCTGCAGCACACAAAAAAAGCCCCGGCATTGCCGGGGCTTTTTGGTTTACAGCGAACGCCTGACTCAACGATCCGGGCGGTGCGTGCCGCTGTCGTTCTGCACGGCCAGGTATTCCTTGGGCGGCTCGTCGAGCTTGTCGCCGAGCATGCGGCGGACCACCACGAAGAACAGCGGGATGAAGATCACGCCGAGCACGGTGGCGAACACCATGCCGCCGATCACGCCGGTACCGATGGAGTGACGCGAGTTGGCGCCGGCACCGGTGGAAATGGCCAGCGGCAACACACCCAGGATGAACGCGAACGAGGTCATCAGGATCGGGCGGAAGCGCAGATGCGCCGCTTCCAGCGTTGCCTCGCGCAGCGTCTTGCCGGCCGCGCGCTGCTCGACTGCGAACTCCACGATCAGGATCGCGTTCTTCGCCGCCAGGCCGATCACCGTGATCATGCCGATCTTGAAGTACAGATCGTTCGGCAGGCCACGCAGCATCGAGAAGGTGATCGCACCCAGCACGCCGATCGGCACCACCAACAGCACGGCCACCGGAATCGACCAGCTTTCGTACAGCGCCGCCAGGCAGAGGAACACCACCACCACCGACAACGCGAGCAGCAGCGTGGCGGCGTTACCGGCGATGATTTCCTGGTACGACATGCCGCTCCAGTCGAAGCCGAAGCCCGGCGGCAGATCGTTGTTGACGATCTCCTCCATGGCCTGCATCGCCTGGCCGGAGCTGCCGCCCGGGGCCGGGTTACCGACGATGTTCACCGCCGAATAGCCGTTGTAGCGGTTCAATGCCGGCGAGGCGTAGGTCCACTCGGCCTTGACCACGTTGCTCAGCGGGATCATCCCCGGCTGACCATCTGCACCGGTCGCCGTGCTGCTGGGGGTGAAGAAGTTACGCAGCGACTCGGGGCCGGTGCGGAACTGGTCGTCGGCACGGATGTTGACGCGCTTGATGCGGCCTTCGGAGAAGTAGTCGTTGACGTACACCGGGGCCAGCATCAGCTGGATCGAGCTGTAGATGTCGCTCACTTCCAGGCCCATCGACTGCGCCTGCACGCGGTCCACATGCAACTGCAGCTGCGGCGAGTTTTCCAGGCCGTTCGGGCGCACGCCCACCACGGTGTCCTGCTTCTGCGCCGCCTTGCCGAGCACGATGTTGCGGGCCTGGGTCAGCGCCTCCTGGCCTGCACCGGAACGGTCCTGCAGCCACATGTCGAAGCCGCCGAACTGGCCAAGACCCTGCACGGTGGGCAGGTTGACCACGAAGATCTGCGCGCCCTTGATGCCGTAGAAGGCACCGTTGAGTTGCTGGATCAACTGCTCGGCGGTGACGTCACGCTCTTCCCACGGCTTGAGCCGGATGAAGCCCATGCCGACGTTTTCGCCCGAACCCAGGAAGCTGAAGCCGGCGATCTGCAGCATGCCTTCCACGGCCGGCTGCTTTTCCAGCACCGCACGCATCTGCGCGAAGGCCTCGTTGGTGCGGATCTTGGTGGCACCCGGCGGCAGCTGCACGATGGCCACGGCAAAGCCCTGGTCTTCTTCCGGCAGGAAGCTGCCCGGCATGCGCGTGAACAGGAAGCCGCACAGCACCACCAGCACCACGAACACCACCATCCAGGCCGGCGAACGCTTGAGCGTGTTGCCGACCACGCCGACATAGCGATGCGCCAGCTTGTCGTAGTACTTGTCGAAGGTGCGGTAGATCCAGTTCTTCTTGTCCGAATGGGTGGACTTCAGGAACGCCGCGCACAGGGCCGGGGTGAAGCTCAACGCCAGGAACGCGGAGAACGCCATCGCCATCGCGATGGTCAATGCGAACTGCTTGTAGATCGCGCCCGAGGCGCCCGGCTGCATGGCCGAGGGAATGAACACCGCCGCCAGTACCACGGTGATGGCCACCACCGCGCCGGTGATCTGGGTCATCGCCTTCTGCGTGGCCGCCTTCGGCTCCAGGTGCTCCTCGCTCATGATGCGTTCGACGTTCTCGATCACCACGATCGCGTCGTCCACCACGATGCCGATCGCCAGCACCATCGCAAACAGCGTCAGCTGGTTGATGGTGAAGCCGATCACGTACATGCCGAAGAACGTGCCCAGCAGCGCCACCGGGATCACCAGGGTCGGGATGACCGTGGCGCGGAAGTTCTGCAGGAACAGCAGCATCACCAGGAACACCAGCACGATGGCTTCCACCAGCGTGTGCACCACTTCTTCGATGGAAATACGCACGAAGGTGGTGGACTCGTACGGCGCGAACCAGGTCACGCCCTGCGGGAAGGTGGGCTGCAGCTCGTCGAGCTTGGCACCGACCGCCTCGGAGACGTTCAGCGCATTGGCGCCCGGCAGCAACTGGATACCAAAGGCACCGGTCGGCTTGCCGTTGTACTGGGTGTCGAAGCCGTAGTTGCTTGGGCCCACCGTGACGCGTGCAACGTCTTTCAGACGCACCGTGGCACCGTTGTTATCGGTGCGCAGGATGATGTTTTCGAACTCCTGCGGCGAGCTGAAACGGCCTTCGGCCGAAACCGTCGCGGTGAAGCTGATGCCCTGCGGGGTGGGGTCGGCACCGACCGAACCGGCCGCGAACTGCACGTTCTGGTTACGCACCGCGGTCAGCACCTGGGTGGCCGACAGGTTGTAGCCCTGCAGCTTCTCCGGGTTCAACCAGATGTTCATGGCGTACTCGGCGCCGAACTGGTTGGTGCTGCCCACGCCGGGCACACGCGAGATCTGTTCGAGCACGCGCGAACCGACGATGTCGTTGAGCGCATCGCGGTCGATCGACGGGTTGTCCGAGCGCAGCGCGGCCACCATCAGGAAGCCGGCGTTGGCCTTGGCCACCACCACACCCTGTTGGGTCACTTCCGAAGGCAAGCGCGGCGTGGCCAGCGACACCTTGTTCTGCACCTGCACCTGCGCGATATCCGCGTCGGTGCCGGTTTCGAAGGTCAGCGTGATGGTCACGCGGCCGTTGGAGGCCGACGAGGAGTTGAAGTACAGCAGGTGGTCGATACCGGTGAGCTGCTGTTCGATGACCTGCGTCACCGCCTTTTCGGCGGTATCGGCGCTGGCACCGGGGAAGTTGGCGGTGACGGTGACCTGCGGCGGGGCGATCGTGGGGTACGACTCGATACCCAGATTCAGGATCGAGATCACGCCCGCGAGCGAGATCAGGATCGCCACCACCCAGGCAAAGACCGGGTGTTCGATAAAAAACTTAGGCATGGCGGGGTTCCGTCACTGCTGCTTGGACTGGGAATCGGACGGCTGGGCCGCGTCATCGGACTTGGGCTGTTCGCCAGCCGCCGGAGCGGCGGCGTCGGCCTTGCCGGCACCGGCCGGTGCGCCCTGGCCGGTGCCGGCCTGACCCGCGGCCGGGGCGGCACCCGGCGCACCGGGCTGGCCGCCTTGTGCGGGCTTGTTCGGATCCCACGGCACGCCCTTGGCGGGCTGGCCTTCCTTCGCCTTCTGCACGCCGTCGACGATGACCTGGTCGCCCGGTGCCATGCCGGCGGTGACGATCCACTGGCCTTTCTGCTGGCCGTCGACGGTGAGGTTCTTGCGGACCACCTTGCCGTCCTTGCCCAGCACCAGCGCGTAGGCGCCGGTGGCATCGCGCTGCAGCGCCTGCTGCGGCACGAGATAGGCGTTGTTGCGCTGGCCCAGGCTGGCCTTGAAGGTTACGAACGCGCCTGGCAGCAGCGCCATTTCCGGGTTGGGCAGGGTGGCGCGCAGCGACACCGCACCGGTGCTCGGGTCCACCGTCACCGCGGACACGTCCAGCGTGCCGGGGTGCGGGTACTGCGTGCCGTTGCCCAGCTCCACGTTGATGGTGGACTTGCCGTCGCCGCTGAGCTGCACATTGCCACTGCTCTGCGCCTGACGCAGTGCCGCCAGTTCTTCGCTGCTCATGGCGAAGTTCACGTACAGCGGGTCGATCTGGTCGACCGTGGTCAGCAAGGTGGCTTCACCCGACCCGACCAGCGCGCCTTCGGTGACGCGCTGAATGCCGGCGCGGCCGGTGATCGGCGAGGTCACGCTGGCGAAGCTGAGCTGGATGCTTGCGGACTCGACCACACCGCGCGCCTGCTGCACGCTGGCGCCGGACGAGCGCTCGGTGGCTTCGGCGGTGTCGATGTCGGCGCGCGAGACGTACTGCTGCGGCGCCAGGCTGCGCGCGCGCTGCGCGGCGATCTTGGCGTTGGCATAGGTGGCCTCGGCGGCAGCCAGCTGGCCCTGTGCCTGCAGCAGCGTTGCGCGCAGCGGCATCGGGTCGATCTCGAACAGCGGCTGGCCTTCCTTGACGTCGGTGCCTTCGGTGTACAGGCGCTTGAGCAGCACACCATCCACACGGGCGCGCACGTCGGCCGAGCGGAACGCCGAGAGGCGACCAACCAGGTCACGTTCCAGCGGCAGCGTCTGCGGTTTCATTTCCAGCACCGACACTTCCGGCGGCGGCGGAGCCTGCTGTTGTTCGGGCTTGCTGCAGGCAGCGAGCGCCACGGTGATGGCACAGGCCAGGCCGAAGGTGCGGAGCGGGGCAATCATGAGGAGGAACTCCGTTAGGGTCTTGAAGTGAGAAAGGAACGCGCGGGCGTCCGGGGCGGCGTGACCACCGCGGCGAACGCACGCATAAACGTGTCGACAGCGAACTGTGCCCACTGCTGCCTGGCGGGCAGGCCGGCGCGGTGTGGCACCTGAAAGCGCTGACGGTCGAAATCCAGGCCGACAATCATGCTGAGCAGCAGCTCGGCCATGAAGTGCGGATCGTCATGCCGCAGCTGACCGGCGTCGATCGCTTGTGCAAACCGCGACGCAAGTCGTTCCTGCATGCCAACCACGCCTTCATGGAAGATCTGCTGCGACTGGCCGGGGAACCGGTGCGATTCCGCCTCCACCAGACGGCAGGTCTGTAGCACATCCGGGCGATTGAGCCGGTCAAGATGGGCCAGCGCGAAGGCCAGCAGGTCTTCACGCAGGTCGCCGGTGGCGGTCCCGAGCGGCACCGTGGCCAGCTGCACGTGTTCCTGCAGCACATCGCGCAGCAGGTTTTCCTTGCAGCCGTAGTGGCTGTACAGGGTCTGCTTGGAACAGCCCGCGCGCTCGGCCACCGCCGTCATGCTCACCCGCATGCCGCGCTCGGCCAGCAGCGCGTGCACGGCAGCGTGGATACGGCGGTCGCAGTCCGAACGCCGGGCAGCACGGGGGGAACGAGGGGTCATGGCGGTAGACTATACCGTCCAGTTTAGTTTTTAAACAGCCTTGACGGCGCCCGTCTGGTCTGCGCAACTTTTCTGCGACCCAGGTCCGCAAGCCTTGCGCCGTCTGGCGCGCGGGCCATCGAGGCCCTCAAGAGGCGGTTGGGCGACGCTTCACTCCTGTAATGCGCCGCCGCCGGCGTTGCTTCAGTTTGCAAAAGCCGTGGCCTGCCTGCGTTTGCGCTATGCAGCAAGGCGTCGTCATCGTGCATCGGTACAATTCAGGTTTTCCACCGAGCATCCCAGCTCTCTCATGACAGCCAAGAAAGCCGCTTCGAACTCGTCCACGACGTCAGCCAAGCCGGTCGCCGAACGTGCCGTCCCCGTGGTCGCCACTGCTCCGCAGGCGATCACCCTCGAGCCGGTGTTTGCCGCATTGCGCAAGCGCTACCCGGCCGCGCGTCAGTCGGAAGTGCAGCTGTTCGCCGCCGATTTCTACCGCCGCATGGAAGAAGACGAGTTTCCCAACCACCCGCCGGAACAGTGGGCGGCGCTGGCGGCAGACATGCTGGAGTTTGCGCGCACGCGCAAGGCCGGCACGGTCAATGTGCGGGTGTTCAACCCGACCCTGAAGAGCCACGGCTACGAGTCGCCGCACACGCTGCTGCAGATCGTCAACGACGACATGCCGTTTCTGGTGGACTCGGTGAGCATGACGTTGTCCGAACTGGGGATCGGTGTGCACGTGCTTGGCCACCCGGTGCTGCGCATTGCGCGCGACAAGGGCGGCAAGCTCACCGCAGTGGGCGAGGGCAAGAGCGAATCGCTGATGGTGTTGGAGATCGACCGCCAGCCGGCCGACGAAATGCCCAAGGTGGAGGCGGCCATCCGCAAGGTGCTGGCCGAAGTGCGCGCGATCGTGCATGACTGGGCGGCAATGCGCGAAAAGATGGTGATGCTGGCCGACGACCTGGCCACGCGTCGCTTGCCGATGGACGACATCAGCCGCCACGAAGCGCAGGAATTCCTGCGCTGGGCGGCCTCGGACCACTTCACCTTCTTCGGCTACCGCGAATACCGTGTGGAGAAGCAGGACGGTCAGGAGATGCTGGCGCCGGTGGAAGAAAGCGGCCTGGGCCTGATGCGCGGGCATGACATTTCGCCGGCACGGCCGGTGACCTCATTGGCCGCGCATGGCCTGAACACCTCGGCCAAGCTCAAGGATGCGCTGATCCTGACCAAGACCAATGCACGCTCGCGCGTGCATCGGGTAGGCTACATGGATTACATCGGCATCCTGGAATTCGATGCCAAGGGCCGCATCGTCGGCGAGCAGCGGTTCCTGGGTCTGTTCACTTCCAGCGCGTACAACCGCCGTCCGTGGGAAATCCCGCTGGTGCGCCAGCGCTACGAATACGTGATGAGCAAGTCCGGGCTGACCCCGAGCAGCCATAGCGGCAAGGCGTTGCGCCACATCCTGGAAAAGCTGCCGCGCGAGGAGCTGTTCCAGTCCAACCAGGACGAGCTGTATCGCACCGCGATCGGCATCCTGGGGCTGCAGGAGCGCGTGCGCAGCCGCATGTTCCTGCGTCGCGACAAATACAGCCGGTTTATTTCCGCGCTGGTGTACATCCCGCGCGAGCGCTTCAACACCGATGTGCGTCTGCGCATCGAAGCGCTGCTGAAAGACGCACTGCATGGCGAGTACATCGATTCCAGCGTGGTGCTGGGCGAATCGCCGTTGGCGCAGTTGCACTTGATCGTGCGTGCCAAGAGTGGTGAGGCGCTGGAGTTCGACACCACCGCGCTGGAAGCCCGCCTGGCGCACGTGCTGCGCAACTGGCACGACGCCTTGCGCGAGGCCTTGGTGGCCCGTCATGGCGAAGCGCATGGCCTGCGTATGGCGGCCAATTTCGGCCGCGCGCTGCCGGCCGGTTACATCGAGGATTCGTCGATCGAATCGGCGGTCGCCGACGTCGAACACCTGGCCGCGCTGGATGGCCCTAACGATCTGCATCTGAGCCTGCAGGAAGTGCGCCGCGATAGCGCGGTGCGCCTGGATACCGGCGACGGCCTGCGCCTGAAGCTGTACCGCCAGCTCGACGACATCCCGTTGTCCGACGCGATGCCGATGATGGAAAACATGGGCCTGCGGGTGATCTCCGAGCGCCCGTACCGCTTGCAGGTCAGCGACACGCCGGTCTACATCCAGGACTTCGAGGTTGAATCCACCGCCGGCCACATCGACGCCAGCAGCGCCGATGCGGCGTTTGGCGAGGCGTTCGAGCGCATCTGGAATGGCGATGCGGAAAACGACGGTTTCAACCGGCTGATCCTGGCTGCCGGCCTGCATTGGCGCCAGGTCGCGCTGCTGCGCGGCTACTGCAAATACCTGCTGCAAACGGCCACGCCGTTCTCGCAGGCGTATGTCGAGGCAACCTTTACCCGTTACCCGCTGCTGGCCCGCCTGCTGGTGGAATTGTTCGAAGCACGCTTCGACCCGTCCACCGGCGGTGAAACCAAGGCACAGATTCTTGCCGGACAGGAGCGCCTGCGCGAGCAGCTGTCGGTGCTGGCCGACGGCGACGAGGCCACGCTCAAGGCACTGGAACCGGTGCTGCAGGCGCGCGGCAGCGACCGCGCCGCGCAGCAGGAGGCCACCCGCGCCACCTTGCTCAAGCTGATGGACCGCGTCTCCAGCCTGGACGAAGACCGCATCCTGCGCAGCTTCATCGACGTGATCGACGCAACGCTGCGCACCAACTACTACCAGACCAGCAAGGACGGCAAGCACGGCCATTGCATCAGCTTCAAGCTGGACTCGTCGCTGGTGCCGGACCTGCCCAAGCCGCGCCCGTACCGCGAGATCTTCGTCTACGGCCCGCGCGTGGAAGGTGTGCACCTGCGCTTTGGCGCGGTGGCGCGTGGCGGCCTGCGTTGGTCGGACCGCCGCGAGGATTTCCGTACCGAGGTGCTGGGCCTGGTCAAGGCGCAGATGGTCAAGAACACCGTCATCGTGCCGGTCGGCGCCAAGGGCGGTTTCTACGTCAAGCGCTCGCCGGTGGGCGGCGATCGCGATGCGATCCAGGCCGAAGGCATCGCCTGCTACAAACTGTTTATCCAGAGCCTGCTGGACATTACCGACAACATTGTCGGCGGCAAGATCGTGCCGCCGACGCAGGTGGTACGTCATGACCAGGACGACCCGTACCTGGTGGTGGCGGCCGACAAGGGCACGGCGACTTTCTCCGACATCGCCAATGGCCTCGCGCTGGACCACGGCTTCTGGATGGGCGATGCATTCGCCTCCGGTGGCTCGGTCGGTTACGACCACAAGGGCATGGGCATCACCGCGCGCGGTGCGTGGGAGTCGGTCAAGCGCCACTTCCGTGCACTGGGACGCGATTGCCAGAGCCAGGATTTCAGCGTGGTCGGCATCGGTGACATGTCCGGCGACGTGTTCGGCAACGGCATGCTGTTGTCGCGCCACATCCGCCTGCTGGCGGCGTTCGATCACCGGCATATTTTTCTGGACCCGAACCCGGATGCGGCGGTGTCCTTCGCCGAACGTGAGCGGCTGTTCGCGTTGCCGCGTTCCAGCTGGGCCGATTACGACGCCAAGCTGATCAGCGCCGGTGGCGGCATCTACCCGCGCACGCTCAAGTCGATCGAACTCAGCGCACCGGTGCGCGAGGCGCTGGGGCTGGACGCCAGCGTCAAGCAGCTGTCGCCGAATGAGCTGATGAACGCCATCCTCAAGGCGCCGGTGGACCTGTTCTGGAACGGCGGCATCGGCACCTACGTCAAGGCGTCCAGCGAGTCGCACGGCGACGTCGGCGACCGCGCCAACAACGGCCTGCGCGTCAATGGTGGCGAGCTGCGCTGCAAGGTGGTGGGCGAGGGCGGTAATTTGGGCTTGACCCAGCTTGGCCGCATCGAGGCCGCGCAGACCGGCGTGTTGCTCAACACCGACTTCATCGACAACTCGGCCGGCGTGGACACCTCCGATCACGAGGTGAACATCAAGATCCTGCTCAACGATGTGGTTCAGGCCAAGAAGCTCACCTACGACGCGCGCAACAAGCTGCTGGCGTCGATGACCAACGAAGTGGCCGACCTGGTGCTGTGGGACAACTACCGCCAGAACCAGGCCATCAGCCTGATGGAGCGGATGAGCGTCAAACGCCTGGGTTCCAAGCAGCATTTCATTCGCACGCTGGAGCTGCAGGGCCTGCTGGATCGGCAGATCGAATACCTGCCTTCCGACGCCGAGCTGTCTGCCCGCAAGGCACGCGGGCAGGGCATGACCCGGCCGGAGCTGTCGGTGCTGCTGTCGTACTCCAAGCTGGTGGCGTTCCAGCAATTGCTGGAATCGGATATCCCCGAGGACCCGTACCTGTCCAAGGAGCTGCAGCGGTATTTCCCGCAGCCGCTGCAGAAGAAGTACGCCGATGCGATGGAGCGCCACCGCCTCAAGCGCGAGATCATCGCCACCGCGGTGACCAACACCACCATCAATCGCATGGGCGCCACCTTCCTGATGCGCATGCAGGAAGACACCGGCCGCAGCATTGCCGAGGTGGCCAAGGCCTACACCATCAGCCGCGAAACGCTGGATGCGCGCGCGCTGTGGACGCAGATCGACGCGCTGGACGGCAAGGTGCCTGAATCGGTACAGATCGACGCGCTGGAAGTGATCTGGCGCCTGCAGCGCTCGTTCGTGCGCTGGTTGTTGTCGCGCCCGGGCCAGATGCCGGGGATCACTGCGGCGGTGGAGCGCTACCACGGCCCGTTCAACGACATCCGCGTGGCCTCCGGCGTGCTGCCGGATTCGCAGCGCCCGGTGTACGAAGCCAGCGTGCAGGAATGGCAGGAGAAGGGGCTCACGCCCGAGCTGGCGCAACAGCTGTGCGAGTTGCGTTACCTGGAACCGGCCTTCGACATCATCGAACTGGCGCGCACGCGCAAGCTCAAGCCGGTGGAAGTCTCCAAGGTGCATTTCCGTCTTGGCGAAGCGCTGCGTCTGCCGTGGCTGTTCGAGCAGATCGACGCGCTGGAGGTCAACGGCCGTTGGCACGCGGTGGCACGTGGCGTGCTGCGTGACGAGCTGGCCGCGCACCAGCGCACGCTGGCCGGTCAGGTGTTGTCGATGCCCGGCGCCAGTGCCGAGGACAAGGTGGCCAACTGGCTGGCACGCGATGACTCCAGCCTGCGTTTCACCCTGGCGATGCTGAGCGATGTGGCCGAGCAGAAGACGCTCGACTACCCGACCGTGTCGGTGGCCGTGCAGCGGTTGGGGCAGTTGGCTGCGCACGGCGTGTAATCGCAGGTGTGGCATGACGGCGAAGTTGCGGCTTCGCCGTCGTGCGTTTGGTGAGCGGTAGCGTTGCGGGTGATGGCCGGGTGCTTTCGGCCTTTCAGGCGTGCCGGTGTCCTGCGTGATTAGCGTGACCACGCCTGGCAGGAACAACGGCGGCGGCGGCTTACGTGTTGCTGCACCCAGGACGCAACGTCTGCGTGCTCCGCGTCGCCTGACGCTCTGATTTGAAAAGCGCTCGCATGCAGTTGCCGGCGCTTTTTTTTGCGCGTCATTCGTGTCACGCGACGCATGACGATGCGCAGAAAACGCCTTGTTCAAACCCGCAACGATTCCTGCTCTAGCAGGGTGAATCGCTTGCGCCATTCGCGCGGGCTGGTCTGGAATGCCTGGTTGAAGCGCTGCCGGAACGACACTGCGCTTTTGTAACCGGATTGTTCGGCCACCTGCTCGATCGACAGCGCGGTGGATTCGAGCAGATCCTTGGCACGCCGCAGGCGTTCGGCGCCCAGCCATTCACCCACGGTCATGCCGGTGGCCTTGTGGAAGCGGCGGGTGAACGAGCGTCGGCTCATCGCCACACGCTCGGCCAGTGCATCCAGCGCATGATCCTGCTGCAGATCCGCGCGCATGAAGTCCAGCAGCCGGCTCAGTGCCGCATCCTGTGGCGAGGCGGGCACGGGCTGATCGATGTACTGCGCCTGGCCACCGTCGCGATGCTGCGGCAGCACCATCATGCGTGCGATCGCATTGGCCTGGCGCGCGCCACACAGCTTGCGCACCAGATACATGCAGCAATCCAGCGCCGCACCGGTTCCTGCCGAGGTCACGATGCGCTGCTCATCGACGTAAAGCGCATTCATGTCCAGCCGAACGCGCGGAAAGCGGTGGTGGAAATCGGCCTCGGCATGCCAATGCGTCGAAGCCAGCTTTCCATCCAGCAGGCCCGCATAAGCCAGCGCATAGGCACCGTAGCAAAGGCCCACCACGTGCGCGCCGCGCTGAGTCGCCGCGACCAGCGCGGCGCGCAGTGCGGCGCTGGGAGCACGGTCCAGATCGGCCCAGCCGGGAACGATGAGCACCTCCGCCTGATCCAGCAGGCTCAGGTCGCCGTCCGGCGTGACGCCCACTTGGCCTCCGGCCAGCGCGACACGCGTGTCTTCGGCGGCGATGCGCAGCGTAAACAGCGGGCGATCGTCCGGCTGCAGGTCGAAGATCATCATCGGCACCGACAGATGAAAGGGACTGATGCCCGCTGGCGCCACCACCACGACCGAGATCGGCGCAGGGCTAGGAGGGACTGAACGTTGCGCGCGCATGGCCCGATCTCATCGATGTTGGTCTCGCAGGCCAGTATCGGTGCGAGGGTGTCGCCGTCAAGCTGTAGCGGTGGGTTTCGGAAGCGACATCAACCGCTGCATCGGCTGCTTTCGTGCCGCTGCGCATCACCGAGATCCCGTTGCGCCGCTGCACACCGGCGTGTGGCTGGCCACACCCGGCAACACCCTGACATTCGAGGAGCAACACATGAGCACTGCATTGATCGTGGTGGATATCCAGAACGATTACTTCCCCGGTGGCCGTTTCCCGCTCGAGAACAGCGAGCAGGCATTGGCCAGCGCCCTGGAGCACATTGCGCAGGCCAAGCAGGCCGGCCAAGTGGTGATCGGCATCCGGCACACCGCACCGGGCGATGGCCCGCTCCTTGCCGATGGCAGTGTGGGCGCCGAGTTTCATCCGGCGATTGCCGCGGCGCTCGAAGGCTGCACGGTGATCGAGAAGCATCAGGCCGATAGCTTCCTGGGCACCTCGCTCGGACAGACGCTTGCCGGTGCGAATGTTGCAGCGATCCAGCTTGCCGGCATGATGACGCAGCACTGCATCACCCACACCGCGTTGTCGCCGGACGCCGCTGGTTTTGATGTGGCGATCATCGCTGCGGCCTGCGCGGCGCCAACGGCGGTGATCAGCGACGTTGCGCTGTCCGGCCTGGCGGGGCGTTGCACGGTGCTGTGATCTGGGGTGCTGGTTGCTGCGGCCTGCAGGCGCGCAACCACCGCAGCGTCGCGCGCCTGATCAGCCATCACGCGATGACAGGCGCGCGCTCAGCCAAGTGCAGTGCGTCGCCACGGCGACGCAGGCTCAGGCGCGATGCCCGCTCATTTCCTGCCCGGCATGCTTGTCGAAGCGCACGTGCCACCACGTGGCGCTGAGCGAGATCAGGCTGACCACGCAGAACGCCAGCGAAAAATCGCGTTGCTGCGGCTGCGGGTGATCGCCCGCCAGCATCGCCAGCTTGAGGATCATCGCGCCGGCACACACACCGACCGACAGCATCAATTGCTGCAGCGTGGTGTACAGGCTGCTGGCGCGGCCCATGCGCGCGGCCGGCACGTTTTCGTAGGCGATGGTGTTGTAGGCGGCAAACTGGAACGACATGAACGCCCCGCAGCACAGCAGCAAACCGAACATCAGCGCCGGCGGCCAGTCTGGCCTGAACAGCGCGCACACCATGTAGCCCAGGCTGGCCAGTACGCCGTTGCCGATCAGGCTGTTGCGGTAGCCGAAGCGGCGCAGCAATTGCGGGGTGATGCTGCGCATCAGCAGCGCGCCCAGCGCGGTGGCCAGGATCAGCCGCCCGCTGCGCGCGGCGCTGAAGCCGAAGCTGATCTGGAACAGCAGCGGCAGCAGGAACGGATGCGCGCCCTGGGTAATGCGCATCAGCGCGCCACCGATCACCGACAGCCGGAACGAGTCGATCCGCAGCAGGCTCAGATCCAGCAACGGTGCCGGATGCTGGCGCGCATGCCACAGATAGCCCAGCGCCGTGGCACCACCGATGGCCAGCAGCCAGCTGGCGCGCGGGATGCCATCTTCCTGGCTGACCATTTCCAGCCCGAACAGCAGGCAGCCCAGGGCGGTGCCGCACAGCACGAAGCCGCGCAGATCAAAGCGCGCGGGTGCAGATTCGCTGGGAATGTCCGGAATGAAGCGCCGCACCAGCAAAAAGCCGGTGATGCCGATTGGCACGTTGATGTAGAAGATCCAGCGCCAGTCCAGGTAGGACACGAAGAACCCGCCCAGCGGCGGCCCAAGCATCGGGCCGATGAAGGCCGGCACCAGCGTCCAGGCCATTGCGGACACCAGGTGGCGGCGCTCCACGGTGCGCAGTAGGATCAGCCGCCCGAGCGGGGCCATCATCGCGCCGCCGGCGCCCTGCAGCACCCGCGCGGCCACCATGGTCGGCAGGCTGTCGGCCAGCGAGCACAGGATGGAGCCGCCAATGAATACCCAGATGGAGGCGCTGAACACGCGACGCAGCCCGAAGCGGTCAGCGATCGCGCCGCTGGCCGGGATCAGCACCGCCAGCGCCAGCAGGTAGCTGGTCATGGCGATGCTCATCGCCGGCGCGGCCACGCCGAAATCGCGCGCCAGGGTCGGCAGTGCCGTCGCCAGCACGGTCGCATCCATCTGCTCCATGAAAATGGCGCAGGCCAGGATCAGCGAGATGATGCGGTAATCGGGATAACGCGGCGCCGGCGCCGCGCCGGCCTCGGACACGCTGGAGGACATCGGAGTCTCGGTTGCGGGGCCGCTGCAACAGCACGGTGCGACGGCTGGAGCGGCCCGCGTCGCACGGTGTTGTGCGGCGCAACATGGGCATTGTCCGCCTGCCGGCCAGATGGTTCAAGCACGCAGCGGGCAACATTGCGTGCGCAATGTGGCGCTTTTCAAGCGCCTGCCCGACTAGGCGAGACCGTTGGCCAGCGATCGCCCGAGCTCTCGCCATCTCGCACGACAGACGCACCGCCTGGCGAATCCGAGTGCGCGCTACAGCACCAAAATCAACAACGCCCTGATGGACCCCCCATTCCCGATTCCCAACTCCCGATTCCCATCTCTCAACGCTCCCGATCCCAGGCGTCCTTGATCTGCAGCATCTGCGGCAGGGCATCGCGAAACGCGTGCACCAGGCGCGGCTCCAGTTGCTTCCCGGCCATGCTGTCGAGCTTGCGCATGGCATCTTCCACCGCCCACGGCGCTTTGTAGGCGCGGCGCCCGCACAGTGCATCGAACACATCGGCCACCGCCACGATGCGGGCGGCTTCGGGGATGGCATCGCCCGCCACGCCCTGCGGATAACCGCTGCCGTCCCAGCATTCGTGGTGGTGCAGGGCGATATCGGCAGCCAGCTGGAACAGCGGCCCGCGGCCGTGCCGCAGCAGGTCGTGGCCCACCTGGGGATGCTGGCGCACCACCTCGCGCTCGTGCTCGTCCAGGGTATCGGGCTTGTGCAGGATGCTGCCGGGCACGACGATCTTGCCGGCGTCATGCAGCGGCGCGGCATCTTCCAGCAGCTGTGCCTGCGCGGGTGGCCAGCCGACTTTCTCCGCTAGCAGGCGCGCATAGGCAGCCATGCGCCAGATATGCGCGCCGGTGTCCGCGTCCTGGCCCTGGCCGGCGGTGCCCAGCAGATGGATGGCGTCGCGGTATTGCTGCGCCAGGCGCGCATTTTCGGCCAGGGTCAGATGCGTGGCGATGCGCGCCTTGAGCAAGGCGGCGGAGTAGGGCCGGCTCACGTAATCGGCGGCGCCTGCCTCCAGGCCGGTGCGCTCGTCGTGCTCGGTACTGCGCGAGGTCACGAACAGGATCGGGATGGCGGTGCTGTCCGGGTCCTGCTTGAGTGTGCGCGCCACTGCGTAGCCATCCATGTCCGGCAGTTCCACGTCCAGCAGGATCAGCGCCGGCGCATGCCGCGCCACCGCATCCAGGGCTTCACCGCCGGATTTGGCGAATACCAGTGGATAGTCGTCGCGCAGCAACTGGCGCAGGGTGGCCAGATTGCTGGATTCATCGTCAACGCAGAGCAGGGGACGGGCTGGCATGCGGAATCCTTGCGAACCGGTACGGGGACACGGTCAGCGTGGGTGGTTGGCTTGCCAATCGCGCAGGGTGGCTTCGGCGCGGCGGAAATCGAAGTCGTCCACGGCGCGCTGCAGGTCTTCCTGCAACGGCGGTGGCAGACGTGGGGCACAGATCAGCAGCGCGTGGTCGATCTTGTCGGCATCGTCGCTGCGCAGCGCGTTTTCCAGGATCAGCGCGCTGTCGTCGTCCAAAGCGGCACCGGTTTGCCCGGTGTCTTGCGTGCTGGGGCTGGTCTGCAGGAAGGCGTGGATGGCCGCGGTGGTCTGCGCCATGGTGTCCTTGAGCGCGAGCAATGCGGCGGTCAGGTCATGGCCCTGTTCCACACGCGATTCCAGATCGCCCGACGCGCCGGCCAGGGCGGGCAGGGCCAGCGAACCGGCGGCGCCGCGCAGCTTGTGTGCCAGTGCGCCAATCGCCGGCAGCTCGTTGTTGCGCAGATGCGCGGCGGCGGTCTCGGCCGGGTCGGGGTTGTCGCGCAGCAACTTGAGCAGGTAGCGCTCGTACGGCTCACGCTCGCGCCACAGGCTTTGCGCGCGTGCGGCATCCAGCAGCAGCGGATCGGTGTGCGCCCACTCCGGGCCTGCGGCCGGCGCGCGTTCGTGCGGCAGCGAGGATACCCGCCGGCTGCCGGGCTGCAGGAAGTGCCGGATTGCGGTGACCAGTTCCTCCACGTTGAAGGGCTTGGCGATGAAACCGTTCATGCCTGCTTCCAGCGCTTTTTCCTGCTGCGGTCGGAAGGCACCGGCGGTCAGCGCGATCACCGGCAGGCTGGCCAGCGACGGAATCTGGCGCAGGCGGCGGGTGGCCTCGTAGCCATCCACCACCGGCATCTGCACATCCATCAGCACCAGGTGGAACAGGTCCGGCGCGCGCTTGAGCGTGTTCACCGCCTGCTCGCCGTCGTGGGCCACGGTGACCATGGCGCCTTCGCCTTCGAGGATGCGCTGTGCCACTTCACAGTTGATCTCGCTGTCGTCCACCAGCAGCAGCTGCGCGCCTTCCAGCCGGCGCGCGACGAAGGTTGGCGTCGCTGGGCGTGCGTTGGGGCGCTCGTCGACCAATTGTTCCACCAGCCGATGCAGCGCAGCGCTGGTCACCGGCTTGGTCATCACCGCATCCAGGTCCTGCTGCTCGGGGTGTTGCTCCAGCAGCCGGCGTTCGTAGGCGGTGACCATCACGATCACCGGATGCCGGCCCGGTGTGGCGCGGGCACGCACCTGGCGCGCGATTGCCACGCCGTCGATGTCGGGCATGCGCCAGTCCAGCAGGAAGATGTCGTACGGTTCGGTGGCGTCTTCGATCGCTTGCATCGCGGCCTGGCCGCTGGCCACCGCATCCACCCGCCAGCCCAGCTCGGTAGCGATCCGCACCAGGTTGTTCAAGGCCGCATCGTGGTCGTCGGCAATCAGCACGCGCGGCATGGATTCGGGCGGCAGTAGCGCCGCTTCCTGCTGGGCCTTGGGCGGGTCGGTTCTTTCCAACGTGATGACGAAATAGAACTCGCTGCCACGCCCGGGCACGCTTTCCACTTCCAGCGCGCCGCCCATCAGTTCGATCAAGCGCCGGCTGATGGTGAGACCCAGCCCGCTGCCGCCGTAGCGGCGGCTGGTGGAGGTATCTGCCTGCAGGAACGGCGAGAAGATCAGGCTCTGCTTTTCCTTTGAGATGCCGATGCCGGTGTCGCGTACCGAGAACAGCAGCTTGATCTTGTTGGGGTCGCCACTGGGAAAGCGGCGCACCGACAACACCACTTCGCCTTGTTCGGTGAACTTGATCGCATTGCCGACCAGGTTGACCAGCACCTGGTTGATGCGCAGCGCATCGCCGAGCAGCCAGCGGCATTCGCGCGGCAACGGCTCGACGATCATCTCCACCGGCTTGGCGCTGAGCGAGGAGCGCATCAGGTCGGCGATGTTGTCGAACAATTGATTGAGGTCGAACGGTGCGCGCTCCAGATCGATGCGCCCGGCCTCGATCTTGGAGAAGTCCAGGATGTCGTTGATGATCTCCAGCAGCGACCGTGCCGAGCGGTCGATCTTGGTCACCATGTCCTGCGCGGCGCCCGGCAACTCGCTGCGCTGGAGCAGGTACAGCATGCCCAGGATGGCGTTCATCGGCGTGCGGATTTCATGGCTCATGTTGGCCAGGAAATCCGACTTGGACTGGTTGGCGCTTCTGGCCGCGTCCATTGCCAAGCGCAGCTGTTTTTCGTGCAGTTTCTGCTCGGTGAGATCCACCGCCACGCCCAGGTACCCGATCACCTGGTCGTTGTCGTCGCGCAACGTGCTCAAGGTCAGCAGCACTGGCAGGCGACGGCCGTCCTGGCTGACATAGGTCCATTCGCTGGTGTCGCTGCGGCCGAGGCTGGTGAGCGCAGCGACCGCTTCCAGCGTGCCGGCGACCGGCGTGCCGGTCTGTTCGGCCAGCCGCAGTGCGCGCTCCTGCAGTTCGTCCGCTTCGATGAACTGGCTGGCCTTGCGCCGGCCGATCACATCGTCGGCGCTGTAGCCAAGCAGTTTTTCTGCGGCTGGATTGAACATGGTGACAAAGCCGCTGGAATCGGTGGCGATGATGGCGTAACCGGCGTGCGCCAGGATCGCGCGTTGCAGCACCGAGAACTGCACCAGCTCGCTGGTGCGTTCGGCCACCTGATGCTCGAGCGAGGCGTTGAGATCGACAATGCGCTGATGCGAGCGCACACGCTCGGAAATGTCGCGGAAGAAATGCGAGTGGCCGCTGACCGCATTGTCGTGCTCGATGATCGGCGCCTTGCTCGCCAGCACGAACACCTGATGCCCGTCGCGGTGGCGCATGGTCTGCGCGGCGGAGAGGGCTGCGACCGGCGGTGCCTCGTCCTGGTCGATCTGCGGCATGGCATAGGGTTGCGGCGACAACAGCGTGGTCAGGTCCTGGCCGATCGCCACATCGGCCGGATAACCGAACATGGCCTCGGCTGCCGGATTCCAGTGCGTGATTTCACCGTCTGGTGTTTCGGCCACGATCGCTTCGCTGGAATGGCTGACCAGGGCGGCCAGTTCCATCTGCTTGCGCAGCACCTCTTCGCGACGCAGGCCGTTACTGAAATACAGCCCGAGCAGCGCGGCCAGCAGAATGGCGGTGCCCAGGACCAGGCTGCCCATCAGCCACGGCGAGTTCTGGTTGAGTGAGCCGATGAAGTGCAGCGTGGGCCGCGCGGTAAGCACCCAGGTGCGGCCATAGATTGGCAGCAGCTGGGTGTGTGCAGCGCGGCGCATGCTTTCTGGCGCGGCAATGCCGCTCCGGTAGAAGGTGTGCTGGGTGTCCTCGCGATCACTCAGGCTAATCGCAACATCATCGCGGTCGCCCAGGGTGCTCTCCAGCATCTGTTTGACGCTGAGTGGCGCGTACGCCCAGCCGGTGGTCGCGTCCATGCGCTGCTGCGGTGTCTGCAGTGGCATGCCTTCGCGGTAGACCGGCAGCAACACCAAAAAGCCGCCTTCGCTGGGAGTCTGGTAGCCCGACAGCGAGACCGGCGAGGTCATGGTCGGCTGGCCGCTGCGCGCGGCTGCGATCGCTGCGATCCGCCGGCGTGGCTCGGACGCAACATCCAACCCTAGCGGGCGGTTACCGGATGACTCCGGTTCGAAATACAGCACGATGAAGCGCTCGCCATCCCACGGCGCCAGCAGCCTGCGCTGAATATCGGGCGCACCGTCAGCGCGTGCGGCATCCAGGAAGGCCGCTTCATCTGCGGCGGCAACGCGATGGATGTAGCCGTAGCCGAGCACGCCTGGAAATTCGCGTGGGTAATCGCGCGAGCGGCTGTAACGGGTGAAGCGGTCTCGACTGATCACATCGCTGCCGGCACCGATTACCGCACCGCGCGCGCCGCGCAGGCCATGCTCGAAGGTGTACATGCGCTCGCTGATGTTGCGCGCCAGTACCCGCACCACCATATCGAAGCGCCGCTCACGCTCCAGCTCGTTATGCCGATGCACCGCGAAGCCGACCAGGAATGCGGCGATCAGGCCTGCGCTCAGCAGCAGGACGGCGCCGATGGAGGCACGGCGTCCGTATTTCCTGCGCAAATCCCAGCGGCCGTGCGGCATGCTTCTTCCTTTGCCTTGCCTGTTGCCTTGCGTCCTACCGCGGTCGACGCGATGCCGGCCTTTCGGTGTGACGCAACGTATCGCAGCAAACCACACACGGCCACCACCCGGCTAGTGCATTCACGTGCGTGATGATCACCGCTGCGGTTGCAGCATCAGAACGACAGCCAGATCGACAAGGCGTGCAGCGCAAGTCCGATCAATCCACCCACCAACGTTCCGTTGAAGCGAATGTATTGCAGATCGCGGCCGACCCCCAATTCCAATTGTTCGACGAGGTGACGTTCGTCCCAACTTTTCATCGTCGATGCGATGTGCTCGGTGACCGATGCACGCAGGCGTGTGGTGAGTTTGTCGGCTGCATCGAGCATGTGCACGTTGAGTGCGTCGCGCAGCGATGGGTCTTGTGACAGCGACTGGCCGAGCGACTGCATCGAGCGCTCCATGTGCGCGGCCATCGACGAATCTTCCTTCGCCAGATCATTGCGCAGGGCTTCGCGTATCTCGCTCCACAGGCCTTGCACGTATTCCTGCAGGGCAGGGTGCTCGATCGCGCGTTGCTTGAGTTCTTCCACGCGCGCGGCCATTTCCGGCTCCTCGCGCAGGCGGGCGATGTAGGTTTGCAGCCACGCCTCATAGTCGAGCCTGATTGGATGCTCGGGCGTGGTGAGGATGTCCTGCAGTTCGTCGATCGCTGCGCGCGCCATGCGGTCGGCCAGGCTGTCGCCGATCTCTTCGATCGGCTTGACCCAGTTCACCGTGCCCACCAGCTTGGGCCACTCGCGGCGTGCGTAGCGCACGATCAGTGCCGACGTGCGGGTCTTCACCTTCTCTTCGTCCAGCCACTGGCCCAGCCGCAGCAGCACTTCATCGAGCAACTTCTGGTGGCGGCCATCGGTGGTGAGCAAGGCCATCACATCGCCGGCGGTGGCGGCGGCATTCCATTTGCGCAGGCGGTCGACCACGAAGCGCTGGATCGCGCGGCGGACGGCTTCTTCATCCAGCAGGTTCAGGGCCTGCAGCAGCCAGCCGCGCGCCATCTGCGCCAGCATGCGCGCCTGTTCCGGCTTGGACAGCCATTCGCCCAGGCGACTGGCCGGGTCGAACACGCGCAGCTTTTCCATCAGCGCGTCCGGTGCCAGGAACTGATCGCGCACGAAGCCGGCCAGCCCATCGGCCAGCCGCTCCTTGCCGCGCGGCAGGATCGCGGTATGCGGAATCGGCAAGCCCATCGGGCGGCGGAACAGGGCCACCACCGCGAACCAGTCGGCAAGCGCGCCGACGGTGGCGGCTTCGCAGAATGCCGACACCCAGGCCCAGATGCCGTGTTCGCCCATCAGGTGGCTGACGACGAAGCCGGCGAACATAGCCAACAACAGGGCCACTGCCAGCAGTTTCATGCGCTGCAGCTGTGCGCGGCGGGGATCGATCGGACGGGTGTCGCTGACGCGTGGTTCCATCCGCGAAGTGTACCGAGTCGGGATGCGAGGGCATGTCCACGCTGTGTGGCGGCGGTAGAGGCGCACCCGGGCGCGAGAGCATTGCCTGCAAAGCCGGTCGCGCCCGGGTGCGCTCCTACCGTGTGGTCGCGCGTTCAGCGGCGTGAGCGACCTCGGTCTCTCAAAGCCCCCGTACCGAGGTAGGAGCGCCCTTGGGCGCGAGAGGCGTTACCGGGAATGCCCTCGCGCCCAAGGGCGCTCCTACGGGATTGCGGAGCCTTGCGCGCTCGCGCAGCTGAGCTGCAGGTGCTCCAACAGTGCGTGCAACACAGGCACTACGTTCTCTCAGAGCACGCGTGATTTACGTAGGAGCGCCCTTGGGCGCGAGAGGCGTTACCGGGCATGCCCTCGCGCCCGAGGGCGCTCCTACGGGATTGCGGTGTTTTAAGCGCTCGCGCAGCTGAGCTGCAGGTGCTCCACCAGCGCGTGCAACACGGGCACTACGTTCTCTCATAGCACGCGTGACTTACGTAGGAGCGCCCTTGGGCGCGATGGGGCCTTACCGGGAATGCCCTCGCGCCAAAGGGCGCTCCTACGGGAGGCCGGAGACCTGCCACCACGGCCTCAGCCGCGCAGCCGCTCCAGCTGCGCCTGCAGCGCGGCGACCTTGGTCTGCAGGGCGGCGTTCTCGTTTTCCAGTTCGGTGACGCGCCGTTGCAACGCCTTGACGTCGCGGCGTTCGGCTTCGCCGCCTTCGGCCTCGTCCGGCTTGGGCTTGCGCTTGGCGTCGCGCACCCGCTTGGCGGCCTGCTTCAGCTCGGCCTTGCCGGCCTGGGCGGCGGCGCGCTGCTCGTCTTCGGACAAGGTGGCCACCGCGGCGGCGGCGCTGATCGAAATCTCACCGGCCCTGACCGCCTGCACCACTTCCGGCGCGGCCTGCTTGTGGATGCGCTCGATCATGGTCACCTGGTTGCTGCTCAGGCGTGCTTCGCGTGCCAGCTCGGCGCGGCTGACTGGCGTGGAGGTCTCCTCCCACGGCGGGCTGTCCAGCGCTTCGGCCGGGCGCGCTGCGGCGTCGGAGGTATCGACGCTCAGCTCGGCATCGCTTGCCTCCGGGGGGCTGCCGGCGGCATCGGCATCGCGCTGGCTGCGCTGGCGGGCCGCCAGGATCTCGCGCTTGCGCAGCGCCAGCACGCCGCGCTGGAAGTCCGACACGCTGCGCCGGCCCAGGTGCTGCTCGATCATCCATAGATGCACGTCCTGCATCGACTGGAAGTGCGGATTCTGCACAGTCTGGAACGGCAAACCGTGCTTCTGGCAGATGCCGTAGCGGTTGTGCCCATCCACCAGCACCTCGCCCCAGAGCACCAGCGCATCGCGGCAGCCTTCGGCCAGCAGGCTGCGCTCCAGCGCCTCGTGCTCGTCGGGCGTCAGCGGGTCGATGTAGGCCTTGAGTTCTTCTTTGACAACGATGTTCATGCGGCAACTGCGCGAGGAGCGGGGCCGGCATTGTAGTGAGCCTGCCCCGGCTTTGCGCGCTTGACGTGGCGCCCGTTGGCATGACACGCGGGCGCCTGATGCCGGGTCTTTATTAGTCGCAGTAAGGGGCGCAGCGGCACGGGGCGCCGTGTGGCGGGCAGGGCAGCCGGCCATGGCGCGGCCCGGTGACACACTGGCCAGCCAGCGCGTCGGCACGCCAATGCGAGCGGCCGCTCGCACTGCAAGGCCTTTAGTCCACCTTGCGCAGGATCGCGGCCAGCGTCTCCACCATTTGTCCGATCTGGTCGGGGGTGACGATCAACGGCGGCGACAACGCAATGACATCGCCGGTGACACGCACCAGCAGGCCGCCCTCGTGGAAGCAGCGTTCGAACACCTCGTAACCGCGCGCCCCCGGGGCACCCTCGCGCGGCGCCAGTTCGATCGCACCGATCAAGCCGATGTTGCGGATGTCGATGACGTGCGGCAGTCCGCGCAGGCTGTGCAACGCCTCCTCCCACTGCGGCCCCAGCGTAATTGCCCGCGTGAACAGCTGTTCTTCGGCGTAGGTGTCCAGCGTGGCCAGGGCTGCGGCGCAGGCCAGCGGATGTCCGGAATAGGTGTAGCCATGGAACAGCTCGATCGCCGCCTGCGGCCCATGCATGAAGGCATCGTGGATCGCATCGGCCACCAGCACCGCGCCCATCGGCACCGTGCCGCTGGTCAGGCCCTTGGCGGCGGTGATCAGGTCCGGGGTCACCCCGAAGCGCTGCGCGGCGAACGCCTCGCCCACGCGCCCGAAGCCGGTGATCACCTCGTCGAACACCAGCACGATGCCGTGGCGGTCGCAGATGGCGCGCAGGCGCTGCAGATAGCCCTCCGGCGGCAGGATCACCCCGGCCGAGCCGGACACCGGTTCGACGAACACTGCGGCGATGGTGGAGGCGTCGTGCAGGGTGATCAGCCGTTCCAGGTCGTCGGCTAGCTCCACACCGAAGGCGGGCAGTCCCCGCGAATACGCATTGCGCTGCAGATCCAGCGTGTGCCGTAGATGATCGGTGCCGGCCAGCAGCGGGCCGAACCATTTACGGTTATTGGGCAGCCCGCCGATCGACATCCCGCCGAAGCCCACCCCGTGGTAGGCCTTCTCGCGGCCGATGAAACGGGTGCGCTGGCCCTCGCCGCGCAAGCGGTGATAGGCCAGCACGATCTTCATCGCGCTATCCACGGCTTCCGAGCCGGAGTTGGTGAAGAACACATGGCCCAGGCCTGGCGGCGCCAACGCGGCCAGCCGTTCGGCCAGGGCGAACGGCAGCGGTGAGCCCATCTGGAAGGTGGGCGCGAAATCCAGCGTGCCGGCCTGCGCGCGGATCGCCGCGACGATGCGCTCGCGCGCATGGCCGGCGTTGCAGCACCACAGCCCCGCGGTGCCATCCAGGATCTGCCGGCCCTCGACATCGCGGTAATACATGCCTGCAGCCGAGGCCAGCAGGCGCGGGCGCGCCTTGAACTGCCGGTTGGCCGTGAACGGCATCCAGAACGCCTCCATCGCCGCCGGTGTCTGCATCGCGTGGGCGGCATCGCTCGAAGGGTGGTCGTGCATCGCAGACTCCGGGGCGGGGATGGGCCGACTCTACGGCAGCAGCTGCGTCATCTGGAACCGCAGCGGCGCGCACCTGGCGCACCCGGGCCGCGTGGCGGCCGTACGCCTAATCCATAGGGACTAGTCAATTAGTCGCAGCGTCGGCCGCTAACCTCAAGGAACGCTTGCGTGCGGCCGCGCGCGGCAGGTTTTTGAGACGCTTTGGCGCGCTGTAAAGCGTTGCAAACCGGTGGTGATCGTCGATGATGCGCGAGACGACCACCAGACGGACCCAAGCGTCGCCGCTGCACCCATCGGATCGCGCAGATCGATCGCAGCCATCAATGGACTTCACATCAGTCAGTTAGGGGAAATACGCATGACGCAAGGGTCCACCGTGGCGAACGCCAACGGCGCAGATGCCGGTTTGTTGTCCAAGGAGCGCATTGTGGCGCGGCCTGGTTTTAATCGTTGGTTGGTGCCGCCGGCTGCCTTGGCGATTCATTTGTGCATCGGCATGGCCTACGGGTTCAGCGTGTTCTGGCTGCCGTTGTCCAAGGCGCTGGGCATCACCGAATCGATCGCCTGCCCGGCCGACATGGGCCTGTTCGCGCGCATGGTGGCCACCACCTGCGACTGGAAGATCAGCGAACTGCAGTGGATGTACACGTTGTTCTTCGTGCTGCTGGGCTGTTCGGCCGCGATCTGGGGCGGCTGGCTCGAACGCGCCGGCCCGCGCAAGGCCGGCGTGGTCTCGGCACTGTGCTGGTGCGGCGGCCTGGTGATTTCCGCGGCCGGGATCCACTTCCACCAGATCTGGATGCTGTGGCTGGGCTCGGGCGTGATCGGCGGCATTGGTCTGGGCCTGGGCTACATCTCGCCGGTGTCCACCCTGATCAAATGGTTCCCGGACCGCCGCGGCATGGCGACCGGCATGGCGATCATGGGCTTCGGCGGCGGCGCGATGATCGGCAGCCCGCTGGCCGATGCGCTGATGCGCCACTTCGCCACCCCCACCTCGGTGGGCGTGATGGAAACCTTCCTGGTGATGGCGGCGCTGTATTTCGTCTTCATGATGGCTGGCGCCTTCGGCTACCGCGTGCCGCCCAGCGGCTGGACGCCGGCCGGCTGGACCGCGCCGGTGGCCTCCAACAACGCCATGATCACTGCCAACCACGTGCACGTGAAAAAGGTCTGGGGCATTCCGCAGTTCTGGCTGCTGTGGGGCGTGCTGTGCCTCAACGTCTCGGCCGGTATCGGCGTGATCGGCATGTCCTCGCCGATGCTGCAGGAAGTCTTCGGCGGCCGTCTGATCGGTGTGGATGCCGGCTTCGGCAGCCTGGATGCCGCGCAGCTGGCCAGCATCGCCGCGATTGCGGCCGGCTTCACCGGCCTGTTGAGCCTGTTCAACATCGGTGGCCGCTTCTTCTGGGCCAGCATGTCCGACAAGCTCGGCCGCAAGAACACCTACACGCTGTTCTTCCTGCTGGGCATCTGCCTGTACGCGGCGGCGCCGTCGGCCGGCGGCGTGGGCGGTATCGCGCTGTTCGTGGGCATCTTCTGCATCATCCTGTCGATGTATGGCGGCGGCTTTGCCACCATTCCCGCGTACCTGGCCGACCTGTTCGGGACCCAGATGGTCGGCGCCATCCACGGCCGCCTGCTCACCGCCTGGGCTACTGCCGGCATCCTCGGCCCGGTGGTGGTTGGCTACATGCGCGAGTACCAGCTGGCGCACGGCAGCCCGCCGTCACAGGTCTACAACACCACCATGTACATCCTCGCCGGCATGCTCGTGCTTGGTCTGATCTGCAACCTGCTGGTGCGCCCGGTGGCCGCGCGTCACTTCATGACGCCCGACGAACTGGCGCGCGAAAAGCAGCTGGCCCACGAAAAGGTGGACCGCAGTGGGCAGGCCGTGCTGGCGCCAGAAGACATGGCGCGCATCGGCCACGGCGGCAATCCTGCGCTGGTGGCGTTTGCCTGGTTGGCAGTGGGCGTCCCGATGGCATTCGGCATCTGGGTCACGCTGCAAAAAGCCTTCGTGCTGTTTCATTGAGATGAGATGACCGGCCAGCCTTCCACTCCCGTGCGCCCCGGCAGTGTGGTGCGCACGGTCCGCCGCCATCGCGGTGGCCGCAGCGCCACCGTGCAGGACATGGTGGCGGCCGAAATGCCGGTCGCCTTCAATTACAACGGCGTGCCGTTCGCAGTGATGATGGCCACCCCCGAAGACCTGGAAGATTTCGCGCTGGGGTTTTCGTTGAGCGAGGGCATCGTGGACCACCCGCAGGACCTGCGGGTGGTGGCGGTGGACACCTTTCTGGAAGGCGCCTCGCTGCAGATCGAGATCCCGCCCGAGCGCGCGGCCGCGTTGGATCAGCGGCGGCGCAATCTGGACGGGCGCAGCGGTTGCGGGGTGTGCGGCAACGAGTCGATCGAAGCAGTGTTGCGTGTGCCGCCGGTCCTGCAGTCGGCATTGCGCATCGATGTCGACGCGTTGGCGCGCGCGCTGGATGCACTGCACGCGCGGCAGCCCATCGCGGCGCAGACCGGCGCGGTGCACGCGGCCGGTTGGGCCGATGCGCAGGGCATGGTGCAGTTGGTCCGCGAAGACGTGGGCCGGCATAACGCGTTGGACAAGTTGATCGGTGCGTTGGCGCGTGCGCGCGTCGATGCAACGCAAGGGTTTGCGGTGGTGACCAGCCGCGCAAGTTACGAGATGGCCATGAAAGCTGCGCAGGCCCGAATCCCGCTGTTGGCGGCGATTTCGGCACCCACTGCGCTGGCGATCAGTCTGGCCGACAGTGCGGGTTTGACCCTGATCGGGTTTGCCCGCGATCACGATTGTGTTGTTTACAGCCATCCTCAACGCCTGGACCTGGGCGTTGCCGTGGGAGAGCCCGCATGAGCAAGAAAACCATCAAGCAGTACGACAATCCCGCGGGCGGCTGGGGCGCATTGCGCTCGGTGGCCAAACACCTGATGGAACAGGACATCGCGGTGCAGGGCGCCAAGACGCTGCTGCACGCCAACCAGCCCGACGGCTTCGATTGCCCGGGTTGCGCGTGGCCGGATCGCGACCACACCTCCACCTTTGAATTCTGCGAGAACGGCGCCAAGGCCGTGGCCGCCGAATCCACCGCGCGCCGCGCCGGGCTGGAGTTGTTTGCCTCCCACAGCGTGAGCCTGCTGTCGCAGTACAGCGACTACTGGCTGGAAGGGCAGGGCCGCCTGACGCATCCGATGCGCTACGACGCAGCGACCGACCATTACGTGCCGGTGAGCTGGGACGACGCGTTTGCGCACATCGCCGGGCATCTCAATGGCCTGGCCACGCCGGACGAGGCGATCTTCTACACCTCCGGGCGCACGAGCAATGAGGCGGCATTTCTGTATCAGCTGTTCGTGCGCGAGTTCGGCACCAACAATTTCCCCGATTGCTCGAACATGTGCCATGAGCCATCCGGCACCGCGCTGCGCTCGCAGATCGGTGTGGGCAAGGGTACGGTGTCGCTGCATGATTTCGAGCTGGCCGATGCAATCCTGATCTTCGGCCAGAACCCGGGCACCAACCATCCGCGCATGCTCGGCGAGTTGCGCCAGGCCTCCAAGCGTGGCGCAGCGATTGCCGCGTTCAATCCGCTGCGCGAACGCGGACTGGAGAAATTTGCCGACCCGCAGGACAAGCTGGAGATGCTGCATAACGGTTCCACGCGCATCGCCTCGGATTATTTTCAGCTCAAGATCGGTGGCGACCTGGCCGCGGTGAAGGGCATGATCAAGCACGTGCTGGAGCGCGATGCGCAGGCACAGCGCGATGGCACGCCGCGTTTGCTGGACCTGGAATTCATCGACGCGCACACCGCCAATTTCGACGCCTTCGCTGCCGACGTGCATGCGGAATCCTGGGACACCATCGTCGAAGAGTCCGGCCTGGACGAGGCCGCGCTGCGCAAGGCCGGCGAGATCTATCTCAAGGCCGAGCGCGTGATCGCCTGCTGGGGCATGGGCATCACCCAGCACAAGCATTCGGTGGCCACCATCCACATGATCACCAACCTGCTGTTGCTGCGCGGCCACCTGGGCCGCCCCGGCGCAGGCGTGTGCCCGGTGCGCGGCCACAGCAACGTGCAGGGCGACCGCACGATGATGATCTACGAAAAGCCGCCGGCCACGTTCCTGGACACGCTGCAGTCGGTGTTCGGCTTCGACCCGCCGCGTGCGGACGGTTTCGATACGGTTGGTGCGATCGAGGCGATGCTGGACGGGCGCGGCAAGGTGTTCTTCGCGATGGGCGGCAACTTCGCAGCGGCCACGCCCGATACCGACGCCACGCACCGCGCGCTGCGCAATTGCGAGCTGACTGTGCACGTGACCACCAAGCTCAATCGCAGCCATCTGGTGCACGGCAAGGATGCATTGATCCTGCCGTGCCTGGGGCGGACCGAGATCGACATCCAGGACGCCGGCTCGCAAGGCGTCACCGTGGAAGATTCGATGAGCATGGTGCACCTGTCGGCCGGCATCAATCCGCCGGCGTCGCAGGATCTGCTGTCCGAGCCGGCGATCGTGGCGCGCATGGCCGAGGCGACGCTGGGCGCGCGCAGCGCGATCCGCTGGCGCTGGCTGGTGGGCGACTATGACCGCATTCGCGATCTGATCGCGCAGGTGTTCCCGGACTTCGCGGATTTCAACCAGCGCGTACGTACGCCGGGCGGCTTCCGCCTGTCCAATACCGCGCGCGACCGCCAGTGGGTGACGCCGGAGCAACGCGCGGTGTTCAAGCCGCATGCGGTGCCCACCGACAACCCGATCCATCGCGCGCGGCGCAGCCGTGGTGAGCAGATGGTATTCACGCTGGCCACCACGCGTTCGCACGACCAATACAACACCACCATCTATGGCCTGGACGATCGCTACCGCGGCGTGTTTGGCGAGCGCCGCGTGCTGTTCATCAACGGCGCCGATATCGCGGCGTTGAACATGAAGGCTGGCGACTGGGTGGACCTGGAAAGCCTGTGCGAAGACGGCGTGCACCGCGAGGCGCGGCGCTTCCTGCTGGTGGACTACAACATCCCGCGCGGCTGCCTGGCCGCGTATTACCCGGAGACCAACGCGTTGGTGCCGTTGTCGAGCTTCGCCGACGAAGCGCGCACGCCCACGTCCAAATCGATCCCGGTGGTGGTGTTGCCGCATCGCGCAGAAACCGCCGATGCCGCGCCGCGTGATATCGGAGCGGTGCTTGTCCGCTGATCCACAGCTCACCGCGCAGCTGCTGCACGCGCTGGCCGATGCGCCCGAGGGCGTATCGCTGGCGCGGCTGTGCAAGCAGCTTGGCGTGCGCATGAGCGTGTTGCTGCGCACGCTGGCCTGGCTGGGCAGCGCCAATCTGGATGGCCAGCCGGGCCCGGGCTGGATCCGGGTGGAGGAGCGCAGCGAGCGCCAGTTTGCAGTGCTGACGCCGGCGGGTGTGGATGCGCATGCGCAGCGTGGGTCGTTGGCGGACGGGTAGTACTAGGCGTTTGCTCTTCGCCGCAGGGGCGGACTGTGCGGCTGCGCGTATCTCGAAACGTGGTCAGTGTGGCGTTGCAGGCGCGGTGAGGTTTACCTGCCGCGCGCCGGGCTGGGCGATTTCAGATGCACAACGTGTTGATCAGCATTGTTCTTCGGTAGTGATGCACCTCTTCCGTGTTGAGTGCAGCTGACGTCTCCAGGCACAGCGCGTGTCTACAGGCGTCTCCGTCTCGCCTTCAACACAAGACAGCGTCGTTCTTCACCCGGACGGTCCCGGGCCAACCGTGACACGCAGCGCACTGTGTGTGGTTCGGTAACGCATGCAACTTTTGCGGGCTGGCGGAGGCTGCGCAACGCCCAGGTGTGATCTGCGAGAATCGGCCGTCTTTCCTATGGATGCCGATCCTCGATGACTGCCGCCACGCCGCTCGCCACGCCCATCAATTCGCCTGCGCGCGTGCTGTTCGCCAGCCTGATCGGCACCACCATCGAGTTTTTCGATTTCTACATCTACGCCACCGCGGCGGTGCTGGTGTTTCCCACGTTGTTCTTCCCGGCCGGCGATGGCGGCGCGGCCATGCTGCAGTCGCTGGCGACGTTCGCGGTGGCCTTCATCGCGCGGCCGGTGGGCTCGGCGGTGTTCGGGCACTTCGGCGATCGTGTCGGGCGCAAGGCCACGCTGGTGGCAGCACTGCTGACGATGGGCATTTCCACCGTGGCGATCGGGCTGCTGCCCAGCTACGCGCAGATCGGCGTGTTCGCGCCGTTGCTGCTGGCGCTGTGCCGGTTCGGCCAGGGGTTGGGCCTGGGCGGTGAGTGGGGTGGGGCGGTGCTGCTTGCGACCGAAAACGCGCCACCCGGCAAGCGCGTGTGGTACGGCATGTTCCCGCAATTGGGGGCGCCGCTGGGCTTTTTGCTCTCCACCGGCACCTTTCTGGGCATGGGTGCGCTGCTGGACGATGCGCAGTTCATGCGCTGGGGCTGGCGCGTCCCTTTCCTGGCCAGCGCCGCGTTGGTGCTCACCGGTCTGTGGGTGCGCCTGAGCATCACCGAAACCCCGGACTTCCAGAAAGCCCTGGATCGCAACACCCGTGTGCGGCTGCCGCTGGGCACGGTGATTACGCAGCACTGGCCGGCACTGATCATCGGCACCTTGGGCGCGTTTGCAACGTTCGTGTTGTTCTACCTGATGACGGTGTTTGCGCTGGGCTACGGCACCAAGACGTTGGGCTACGACAAGGAGCAGTTCCTGCTGCTGCAGATGGCCGGCATCGTGTTTTTCGCGCTTGGGATTCCGATCTCAGCCAAGTTCGGCGACCGCCACGGCGCGCCGCTGGCAATGATGCTGGCCAGCGTGGCGATCGTGGCCTTCGGCCTGGCGTTCGCGCCGTTGTTCCAGGCCAATCATCCGCTGCAGGTGCTGGCGTTTTTGTCGCTGGGGTTTTTTTTCATGGGCCTGACTTACGGCCCGTGTGGCACATTGCTGGCCGAGTTGTACCCCACCGAAGTGCGTTACACCGGCGCGTCGTTGTCGTTCAATTTGGCCAGCATCCTGGGCGCGGCACCGGCACCGTATGTGGCCACCCAACTGGCCGCACGCTACGGCGTGCAGGCGGTAGGTTATTACCTCGGCGGTGCGGCGGTGTTGAGCCTGTTTGCGTTGATGCTGGCACGTCGATCGCGGCGCTGAGGTAGGCGCGCGTCTGAGCATCTGAGCGCTTGAGTGTGACTGCAACGCCGGTGAAGTCTGGTCGCGCGCAAGCGCGCTCCTACCAGGCTGCTTGTTCTGATTGAAATGACGTGCCCAGAGAGTGCGCGCAGTTGATGCACCGTGGCGCTGAAGAAAATGGGCCACGCTTCCGTAGGAGCGCGCTTGCGCGCGATGGGCGTTACCGACAACGGTTGGTCGCGCGCAAGCGCGCTCCTACCAGGGCTGCTGGTTCTGATTGAAATGATGTGCCGAGAGAGTGCGCGCAGTTGATGCACCGTGGCGCTGAAGAAAATGGGCCACATATCCGTAGGAGCGCGCTTGCGCGCGATGGGCGTTACCGACAACGCTTGGTCGCGCGCGAGCGCGCTCCTACCAGGCTGCTTGTTCTGATTGAAATGATGTGCCAAGGGAGCGCGCACAGTAAATGCATCATGATGCTTGACGAAGGTTTACACACCCGTAGGAGCGCGCTTGCGCGCGATGCGGCATTACCGATACGCCCAGTCGCGCGCAAGCGCGCTCCTAAGCGGGCTCAGCCACCCAATGCATCAGCGAAACAAGCGCTTGAGCGTCCGTCCCAGCCAGCTGCCGTGTTGATGGGTGCGGCTGAATTGGTCCAGGTGCGCGATCACCTGCGGGGCGTAGGCCTGATCGTCGCCGCGGATGTGGTTGAACAACCAGCGCGAGAGCATGTTGCGGAGTTCGTCGCTGATATCTTCGCCCGCCTGGAAACGCAGGCGATAGTCGCCAACGCGCTTGGCGAACACCGCGTGCACGCGCTGGTGGGCGTGGCTGAAGGGGTAGCCGGCTTCTTCCATCAGCTCCTCTTCGAAGGCGAAATGCGACAACGTGTAGTCGATCAATTCGTCGATCACGTCCGACACCACCAACCGCTGCAGGCTGGTCTGCGCCACGTGCAGGTGATTGATCATCTCCACGATGCGGCGGTGTTGGTGATCGATCACCTCGATCCCGGTGTTGAGGTCGTCCTGCCAGATCAGCAGTGCCATCGATATGCCTTGCCCCATGCGATGGGCGCACGATAGGCATCACGCGCGCCATGCGCGTTGATCTGGATCAAGCCAGCGCTGCGGCTCAGCTGGCCAGGCGCACCTGGTTGCGGCCGCCGGCCTTGGCCAGGTAGAGGTATTTGTCTGCTTCGCCCAGCAGGTGATGCAGCGACTGGTCGCGCTGGGTGGCGATGCACACGCCGATGCTCACGGTCATGCTCAGCGTCTCGTCGCCGATACGCACGCGCAGGGCACTGATGCGCTCGCGCAAGGTTTCGAAATAACCCGTGGCGTTGGCGGCATCCAGCCCCGGAACCAGCAGGCAGAATTCTTCCCCGCCGAAGCGGGCCACCAGATCCTGCGGGCGGGCGTGCCCGGACACCGAGGCTGCCACCGCACGCAGCGCCTGGTCGCCGGCTTCATGGCCCCAGGTGTCGTTGATGTGCTTGAAGTGGTCGATATCCAGCATCGCCGCGGTGACGGTCTGGTCTTCCGAGAGCAACTTGGGAATCACCCGCTGGCTCTGCTCCAGGAAATAGCGCCTGTTGGGCAGGCCGGTGAGGAAGTCACGGGTGGCCAGGTCCTGCAGCGTGCCGATCAGCTCCAGCTGGTCCACGTTCTGCGAGACGCGGCAGAAGAATTCTTCGCGCGAGAACGGCTTGCGCAGGAAGTCATTGGCGCCGTTCTTGAGAAAACGCGGGATCAGCGACGAATCGCTGTTGCCGGAGATGCCGATCACCGCCACCTTGTCGCGCGAGCGGATCGCACGCAGCCGGCGGGTGAATTCCACCCCTTCCATGCCGGGCATTTCCTGGTCGACGATGGTCAGGCGGATGCCGGGGTCGCGTTCGATCGCCTGCAGCCCGGCAGCGCCGTCGGCAGCCAGCACCACGCGGTAGCCATACATCGACAACAACGCCGCAGCATAGGTGCGTGCAGACAACGAGTCGTCCACCACCAGCGCGCCAATGCGGCGGTTGCGCTCCAGACGCTGCACCAGCCAGGCGAGGTATTCGATGCTGCCTGGCGCGTTCTTGAGGACGTAATCGATGATCTGCTGTTGCAGCACGCGCTGGCGCAGGTCTTCGTCGTAGACGCCACTGACCACCACGGTGGGCAGGTTGCGCGAGAGGAAGAACTCCACCACCTTGTCGCGGTCGCCGTCCACCAGCACCAGTCCGGTCAAGACCAGGAACCAGCCACTTTCTTCGTCCAGCACGCGCGCGGCTTCGGCCAGGGTCGATACGACCGTGACCGGCAGCTCCACGCGTTGCTCGATGGCCTCGCGCAGCATGCTGGTGAACGTGCGCGAGTTCTCCACCAGCAGCACGCGCTGCGGCAGGACTTCGCTTTCACTGTTGCGATGTAGGGTGCCTGGGGACATCGGTCAGCCGTCTGGATCGAACCGTCAGGTCAGCTAACGGCTCGGTTCGGCAGAACTTGAGCACTGCGTCGCACTCACCACAGCGCATCGCGCAGCCGGTACCAGCTCATCGCCGCCATCAGCAGCGGGGTACGCAGCAGCCGGCCGCCGGGAAAGGGCGCGTGCGGAATGCGGGCGAACACGTCCAGGCGCTGGCTCTGGCCGGTGATGGCCTCGGCGATGACCTGGCCGGCCAGCCCGGTGGCAGCTACCCCGTGGCCGGAAAAGCCCTGTGCGAAATACAGGTTCGGGGCCAGCCGGCCCCAGTGCGGCGCCCGGTTGGCCGAGATGTCCACGTAGCCGCCCCAGACTGTTTCCAGCGGCACGTCGCGCAGTTGCGGGAATACGGTGTGCATGCGGCGGGTCATCAGCCGCGCCAGCCCCGGCGGGGGCAGCGACGAATAGCTGGCCCGCCCGCCGAACAGCAGCCGGTGGTCGGCACTGAGCCGGTAGTAGTCCAGGGCCCAGTTGGTATCCGCCACCGCCATGTCGTTGCGGATCAGGCGGCGGGCCCGCGCCGCGCCCAGCGGCGGGGTGGCACCGACGTAGGTGCCCACCGGCATGATGCGGCGCTCCAGCGGTGCGGCGACGCCGCGCAGCAGCGCGTTGCCGGCAAGCACACCGAACTCCGCCGAGACGCTGCCCTGGTCGGTGTGCAGCACGACTCGCTCGCCCTGTTGCACCCGCGTCACCGCGCTGTGCTCGTAGATGCGCACACCGGCGGCCAGCGCTGCGCGGGCCAGCCCCAGCGCATAGGCCAGCGGCTGCAGGTGCCCGCTGGCCGGGTCGAACATGGCGCCGAGATAGAGCGGGCTGTCCAGCTCCGCACGCAGTTGGCTGCGGTCCCACCACTGCAGTGGATAGTCATAGCGTTCGGCCATGCGCACGATGCCGCGCTGCAGGGCCTGCACCTGGCGTGGCTTCAACGGCACGTGCGCGTGGCCGTCGCGCCAATCGCAGGCAATGCCGTGGCGCGCGATGCGTTCGCGCAGCAGCCGCATGCCATCGCGCGAATAGTCGAACAGCAGGCGTGCATCGCGGTCGCCGACCAGCGCTTCCAGCGTGTCCTGTTCGCAGCCATAGCCCACGATGGCCTGGCCGCCGTTGCGCCCGGAGGCGCCCCAGCCAATCCGCCGGGCCTCCAGCACGGTGACCTGGTAGCCGGCCTCGGCCAGCGCCAGCGCCGCGGTGAGCCCGGTGTAGCCGGCGCCGAGCACGCAGACATCGCTGCGCTGCGCACCGTGCAGCGGCGCCTGCGCAGGCAAGGGCGGCGTGCTGCGCGCATACCAGCTGTCGGGATACCCGTTGCCCGGTGCGTCGGTCGAGCCGGCGGGCAAGGCGGTGGCCATCAGACCGTCCGCAGATACCGGGCGTAGTCCAGGTCCGGCACCAGCGCCTGATAGTCGAGCAGCTCGCGCTGCTTCTGCTGGCCGAACACATGCTGGAACTGCGTGCCCAATTGGGTGGCGATGAAGTCGCTGCGCAGGAACGCATCCACCGCACCCTGCCAGGTGCGCGGGGTGAAGGTCGCCTGCGCGTAGGCGTTGCCCTGCACCGGGGCGGTGGGGTCGCCGGGGTGCTGCAAGCCGTCCAGCATCGCGGCCAACACGGCCGCCGCCACCAGGTAGGGGTTGGCATCGGCGCCGGCGATGCGGTGTTCGATACGGGTGTTGTGCGCATCGCTGTGCGGGATGCGCAAGGCCACGGTGCGGTTGTTGAAGCCCCAGCTGGCGTCCAGCGGCACGAACGCATTCGGCACGAAACGGCGGTAACTGTTGGCATGCGGCGCGAACAGCAGCAGCGATGCGTCCGCATGCCGTTGCAACCCGGCAATGGCATGGCGCAGGGCGGCGGCCGGCGCATCTGCTGTGCCGTGCAGCACGTTGTGGCCGGCGGCATCGAGCAGGCTGACGTGCACGTGCAGCCCGCTGCCGGCCTGGCCGGCGAATGGCTTGGCCATGAAACTGGCCAACAGGTGTTGCTGCTGCGCGATCGCCTTGATGGTGCGCTTGAGCAGCAGCGCCTCGTCGCATGCGGCCACCGCATCGGCGCGGTGCTGCAGGTTGATCTCGAACTGCCCGGGCGCGTATTCGGCCACCGCGGTATCGGCCGGAATGCCTTGCTGCCGGCACGCCGCAGTGACGGCATCGGTGAAGCTGCGGTGGTCGTCCAGATCCTGCAATGCATACACCTGGGTGCTGGTGTTGCGCTCGCCGGTGTGTGCATCGCGCGGCGTCTGCGGACGGCCCTGGGCATCGGCCATGGCGTCGAACAGGTAGAACTCCAGCTCCACGGCGATCACCGGCGTCAGGCCCAGCGCGGCGAATCCTTGCACCACGCGCTGCAGCACCGCGCGCGGCGCGACCTCGAACAAGGCACCGTTGGGGGTGTGCATTGCCAGCAACAGCTGCGCCATCGGTTGCGGCGCCCATGGCACCGGGCGGAGCGAGCCGGCGATCGGGCGGCAGATGCGATCGGCATCGCCAATGGCGTAGCCCAGGCCGGTTTCTTCCACCGTATTGCCGGTGATGTCGGTGGCGATCAGCGACATCGGCAGGCACACGCCGTCGCGGTAGACCTTGTCGAGCGCCTCTCGGGTGACACGCTTGCCGCGCAACACGCCGTTGGTATCGGGCAGCAGCAGGTCCACCAGCGCACAGCCCTCGATCGCGGCCAGGGCGGCGGCATCGATGCTGGGCAGGGACGCGACACGGGTTTCGGTTGCCATGGGCCACACCTGTGGAATCGCGGGCCAGCGTAGCAAAGCAGGCGTGAGCAGGCGCAGGAGTTGCGTGCGCGCGGTGGCAATGCACCGGGCGGCGCGCTAAGTTCTAAGGACCGCCAGCGGAGTGCGTTGATGACCATGGTTCCCCTGGTCGGGTTGCCGACCGACCGCAGCCTGCACGGGCCGCATCCGTTCCTGGCAGCGGGCGAGAAGTACGTGCGCGCGGTGGTGGAAGCGGCCGGTGCACAGCCGGTGCTGTTGCCCAGCCTGCAACCGCCGCTGGATGCCGGCGCCTGGCTGCAGCGGCTCGACGGCCTGCTGTTGACCGGGGCGGTCAGCAATGTGGAACCGCATCACTACAGCGACGAACCCAGTTGGGAGGGCAACCCGCACGATCCCGCGCGCGATGCCACCAGCTTGGCGTTGATCCCGCAGGCACTGGCGCGCGGCCTGCCGGTGCTGGCCATCTGCCGCGGGCTGCAGGAGGTCAACGTCGCGCTCGGCGGGCGCCTGCACCAGCGCGTGCACGAAGTGCCGGGCCTGGCGGACCATCGCGAAGACCGCAGCGCGCCGCTGGACATCCAATACGGCCCCGCGCATCCGGTGCAGCTGCAGCCGGGCGGTTGGCTGGCCGGCATGAGCGACACCGCGCAGGTGCAGGTGAACTCGCTGCATGGGCAAGGCATCGCCACGCTGGCCGCGGGGCTGCTGGTGGAAGCCACCGCGCCGGACGGCCTGATCGAGGCCTTTCGCGGCCCTGGCCCGGGGTTTCTGCTTGCGGTGCAGTGGCATCCGGAGTGGCGTGTCACACAGCATCCGTTCTACCGTGCCATCTTCCAGGCCTTTGGCGAGGCCTGTCGCCAGTACGCCGCCCAGCGCGGAAAGTGAGCTCGCATGTCGATCCGTACACGTTCGCGCAAGTCCACGCCCAAGCAGCCGGAGAGCGCGCTGCGCCGTTGGCTCAAGGAGCGCCACATCACCGAAGTGGAGTGCCTGGTGCCAGACATCACCGGCAATGCGCGCGGCAAGATCATTCCAGCCGACAAGTTCTCCCATGACTACGGCACGCGCCTGCCCGAAGGCATCTTCGCCACCACGGTCACCGGCGATTTTCCGGACGATTACTACGCGCTGACCTCGCCATCGGATTCGGACATGCACCTGCGCCCGGATGCCTCCACCGTGCGCATGGTGCCGTGGGCCGCCGATCCCACCGCGCAGGTCATCCACGATTGCTACACCAAGGACGGGCAGCCGCACGAACTGGCGCCGCGCAACGTGCTGCGCCGCGTGCTCGAGGCCTATGCCGAGGTCAAGTTGCAGCCGGTGGTGGCGCCGGAACTGGAATTTTTTCTGGTGCAGAAAAACACCGACCCGGATTTTCCGCTGCTGCCGCCGGCAGGGCGCTCCGGGCGCCCGGAAACCGCACGGCAGTCGTATTCGATCGATGCGGTGAACGAGTTCGACCCGATCCTGGATCTGATGTACGACTATTGCGATGCGATGGAGCTGGACGTGGATACCTTGATCCACGAATCCGGCGCCGCGCAGCTGGAAGTCAATTTCACCCACGCCGATGCGTTGTCGCGCGCCGACCAGGTGTTCCTGTTCAAACGCACCATGCGCGAGGCGGCGCTGCGGCACGGCGTGTATGCCACCTTCCTGGCCAAACCGATGGAGACCGAGCCCGGCAGTGCGATGCATATCCATCAGAGCCTGTTGCATGCCGGCACCGGCAAGAACGTGTTCAGCGGCAAGCGCGAGGGCGGCTTCAGCGACACCTTTGCGCATTATCTGGGCGGGCTGCAGAAATACATTCCGATGGCGATGGGGCTGCTGGCGCCCAACGTCAATTCGTACCGGCGGCTGATGTTCGGCGAGGTCTCGCCAAGCAATGTGCTGTGGGGCTTCGACAACCGCACCTGCGGGTTGCGGGTGCCGATCGATGCGCCGCAGAACATGCGGGTGGAGAGCCGGTTTGCAGGCTCCGATGCCAACCCGTACCTGGCGATGGCAGCGACTTTGGCATGCGGGCTCCTGGGCATCCGCGAGAAGCTGGAGCCGACCGCGCCGATCAGCAGCAACGGCAAGGAGCAGGGCTACGATTTGCCGCGGTCGTTGGGGGAGGCGTTGGATGAGTTGGAGGGGTGTGAGGCGTTGAAGGAGATGTTGGGGCCGCGGTTTGTGCGGGCCTATATTTCTGTGAAGCGGAAAGAATACGAGACGTTTTTCCGGGTGATCAGTTCGTGGGAGCGGGAGTTCTTGTTGTTGAATGTGTGAGGTTGGTTGGCCGGTTGCTTGGTGGTGAAGTGAGTGCGTTTTTCTGTGCTTTTTGTACGTGGTCCCCGCGCGCGCGTGCTTTCCTTGATGCAAGATGAAACAGGAAGCAGGGCTTTCACGCCCTTCGGGCGCGAGTTACTTTCTTTGCTTGTGCAAAGAAAGGTAACCAAAGAAACACACCCCGTCCTCGCGCCCGACGCGCTGCGCGCGACGGGTGCGCAAGTCCGGCAGAAATTTTTGTAAGGGACATCCATGTCCCTTACAAAAACGTCGCGCATCCATGCGCGCCGCCCTGCGGGTTGTATCTGCCGGCCTTGCCGCTGCGGTATGGGGCCCCGGAAGAGCGTGAGCAGAGCAGGGTAAAGCGCAGAGCAGGGCAGCGCAGCGCAGAGCCGTGCAAAGCAGAGCAAGCAGAGCGCAGCAGGCACAGAGCAAAGCAAGGCAAGGCAAGGCAAAGCAGGGCAAGGCAAGGCAAAGCAGGGCAAGGTAGTTCTTGTGTCGCCATGCATGCCTGTGCGCTCCATCCACGGCATGGCAACAGTGCGCGGGTATGCTCGTTGTTTCTCATGTCGGAGCGGGTCGTGGATCCTTCTGTGCTCAGGTCCCTGCAGCAACTCGATGCTGCGCATCATCTGCATCCGTTCAATGACAACGCGGCACTGGCCTCCAAGGGCACGCGCATCCTGACGCGGGGCGAGGGGGTGTATGTGTGGGATGCGGATGGCAACAAGTTGCTGGATGCGTTTGCCGGGCTGTGGTGCGTCAACTTGGGCTATGGGCGGGCCGAGCTTGCGCAGGCGGCGGCGCGGCAGATGGAGCAGTTGGCGTACTACAACAGCTTCTTTCAATGCACCACCGAGCCCACCGTGCACCTGGCTGCCAAGTTGGCGGAGCTGGCGCCGGGCGATTTGAATCATGCGTTCTTTGCCAATTCCGGCTCGGAGGCCAACGACACCATCCTGCGGCTGGTGCGGCATTTCTGGGCGGTGCAGGGGCAGCCGCAGAAGCACATCTTCATCGGCCGCCACGATGGCTACCACGGCACCACCATGGGTGGGGCCAGTCTGGGCGGAATGCGCGGGATGCATCGGCAAGGTGGGTTGCCGATTCCGGGGATCGAGCACATCGCGCCACCCAATCATTTCGGCGAGGGTGGCGAGATGGACCCGGACGACTACGGTCTGCTCGCTGCGCGCCGGCTGGAAGAGAAGATCCTGCAGTTGGGGCCCGACACCGTGGCGGCCTTTATCGGTGAGCCGATCATGGGCGCGATCGGGGTCTACATCCCACCGCGCAGCTACTGGCCGGAAATCGAACGCATCTGCCGGCGCTACGACGTACTGCTGGTGGCCGACGAGGTGATCTGCGGGTTCGGCCGCACCGGTGCCTGGTTCGGCGCGGAGTATTTCGGTTTCCAGCCCGATGTGATGACCCTGGCCAAGGGCATCACTTCCGGCTACATCCCGCTGGCCGCGGCGATGTTCAACGACCGCGTAGCCGGTGTGCTCAAGCGTCAGGGCGGTGAACTGGCGCACGGCGGTACCTATGCCGGGCATCCGGTCTGCGCTGCGGTGGCGCTGGAAAACCTGCGGCTACTGCAGGACGAGGGCATCGTGGACACCGCACGCACGCAGATTGCGCCGTACCTGGCGCAGCGCTGGGCCGAACTGGGCGCGCACCGTCTGGTGGGCGAGGCGCGCATCGCCGGGCTGGTCGGTGCGCTGGAGCTGGTGCCCGACAAGCGCCGCCGTGGTGTGTACTTCCCGGAGCGCGGGCGCGTAGGCGCGCTGTGCCGCGACTTTGCCCTGCGGCGCGGGCTGATCCTGCGGGCCACTTACGACGCCATGCTGCTGTCGCCGCCGTTGATCATCACCTGCGAACAGGTCGATGAGCTGTTCGACAAAACCTGGGCCGCGCTGGACGACACCGCGCAGGCGCTGGGCAAGTAAGCGCGGCGGCAGGCCTCACGCCGCCGAGCTGCGCAGCCACGACGCAGCGAGCGCCACCGCCGCAGTGAGCTTTGCCGTCCCCGACGCTGCAGCGCATCGCAGCCGTCCACCGCCGCCCAGAGGCCGCACGCTGTGCAAACGCGGATGCGGTGGGTAGGCTGGGTGCAGACCGGCCGCGATGCCGGGCCGCCCCACCGCGCTGCCCTGGAGACCCACATGACGCTGCGACTGCTCGCCCTGACCCTGTCCATCACCCTGTTGTCCGGCTGTGGCGGCGGTGGCGCCCCGGGCAAGGCCGATGCACAGGCCAAGGTGCTCAACGTCTACAACTACTCCGACTACATCGCCGAAGACACCATCCCCGCGTTCGAAAAGAGCACCGGCATCAAGGTCACCTACGACGTGTTCGACAGCGACGAAATGGTGGAAACCAAACTGCTCGCCGGTGGCAGCGACTACGACGTGGTGGTGCCCACGCTCAACTTCTTTGGCCGCCAGATCCAGGCCGGCGTGTTCCTGCCGCTGGATAAAAGCAAGATTCCGAACCTGGCCAATCTCGACCCGGACATCATGCGCCGCATCGCCGCGCAGGACCCCGGCAACACCTATGGCGTACCGTACATGATCGGTACCACCGGCATCGGCTACAACGTCGACAAGCTCAAGGCGGCGTTTGGCAACACCGAGATCGCCAACAGCTGGGACCTGATCTTCAAGCCGGAGAACCTGTCCAAGCTCAAGGACTGCGGCGTCACCATTCTCGATACGCCCTCGGACATGATTCCGATCGCGCTGAACTACCTGGGCCTGGACCCGCACAGCACCGCGCCGGCCGAGATCGAAAAAGCCGCCGCGCTGATCAAGACCATCCGCCCCTACGTGCAGAACTTCCACTCCAGCCAGTACGTGACTTCGCTGGCCAATGGCAACACCTGTCTGGCGGTGGGCTGGTCGGGCGACATCATCCAGGCCCGCGACCGCGCGGCCGAAGCCGGCAACACCGTCAAGGTGGCGTATTCCATCCCGAAGGAAGGCGCGCCGCAGTGGTTCGACATGCTGGCGATCCCCAAGGATGCCAAACACCCGGAAAACGCTTACGCCTTCATCAATTATTTGCTGACGCCCAAGGTGGCGGCCGCCAACAGCAATTTCATCCACTACGCCAATCCGGTCAGCGCCGCCACGCCGCTGGTGGATGCGGCCATCCGCAACGACCCCACCATCTACCCGCCGCCGGAGGTGACCGCCCGGATGTTCACTTACGCGATCAATCCACCCGAGGTGGACCGCCTGTACACGCGGCTGTGGACCGAGATCAAGACGGGTCGCTGACGCGGGCTCTCTCACATGCCCTGTGCGGCCCGTGCGAGGGCAGGACTAATAAAGTGCCAATGAGTCACAGCGGGGGCTGACCGGGTCATCACGCAATCTGTACTGGGCGGTTCAAATAATTGTATGGTTGCGCCGCCTCGCCGGGCCCGTTGATGCGGGCATGCCAGCGCGCGCGCCCAGCCCACGACACAGGACGCCCCCTTTGAGCAACCACGATCAGCAGTCCACCGATGGCCAGTCCACAGCAGCGGACGGGCAGGGCAATGCGTCCCGCGACGACGACGCCAAGAAGCCCTCGCCGCTGAAGAATCCCAAGGTGAAGTGGACGCTGATCATCGTCGGCGTGCTGGTGGTGGTGCTGCTGGTGATCTGGCTGGCCTACTACCTGATCAAGGGCCGCTACATGCAGGACACCAACAACGCCTACCTGCAGGCGGACTCGGTGGCGGTGGCTCCGCGCGTCAGCGGCTATGTCACTCAGGTGATGGTGGGCGACAACCAGATTGTCGACGCCGGCCAGCCCCTGCTGCAGATCGACGACCGCACCTACCAGGCCACGCTGCAACAGGCCGAAGCCGCAATCGCCGCGCGCGAAGCCGACATCGCCGCCGCCACCGCCAATGTGGCCGCGCAGGAATCGTCGCTGGTGCAGGCGCGCACCCAGGTGGCCTCGGCCGCGGCAAGCCTGCGCTTTGCCCAGGCCGAGGTGAAGCGCTTCGCGCCGCTGGCCGCCTCCGGCGCCGACACCCACGAACACCAGGAAAGCCTGCAGCACGATCTGGAGCGCGCCCGCGCCCAGTACGAGGCCGCACAGGCGCAGGCCAAGGGGGCGCAGAGCCAGATCCAGGCCAGCAGCGCCCAGCTGGAGCAGGCCAAGGCCGGGGTGAAGCAGGCCACCGCCGATGCCGACCAGGCGCGCGTGGCGGTGGAAGACACCCGCCTGACCAGCCGTATCCACGGCCGGGTGGGCGACAAGACCGTGCAGGTGGGGCAGTTCCTGGCCGCCGGCACCCGCACCATGACCATCGTGCCGCAGCAGTCGCTGTACCTGGTGGCCAACTTCAAGGAAACCCAGGTCGGCCTGATGCGCCCCGGCCAGCCAGCCGAGATCGAGGTCGACGCGCTGTCGGGCGTGAAGCTGCACGGCAAGGTGGAAAGCCTGTCGCCCGGCACCGGCTCGCAGTTCGCGCTGTTGCCGCCGGAGAACGCCACCGGCAACTTCACCAAGGTGGTGCAGCGCGTGCCGGTGCGCATCCGCGTGCTGGCCGGTGAGGAAGCGCGCAAGGTGCTGGTGCCTGGCATGTCGGTGGAGGTCACCGTGGATACCCGCTCGGCCAAGGACGCCAAGCAGCGCGCCGAGGAGGAATCGGACCGCGTGCAGGCGCAGGAGCGCGCGCGATGAATGCCGCGGCGGCCACCGGCGAGCGTGCCGGCGGCAGCGCCGGACGCGAGAAAGCCGAACCGGGCGCGTGGCTGGCGGTACTGGCCGGCACCATCGGCTCGTTCATGGCGACGCTGGACATCTCCATCGTCAACGCCGCACTGCCCACCATCCAGGGCGAAGTGGGCGCCAGCGGCACCGAGGGCACCTGGATCTCCACCGCCTACCTGGTGGCGGAAATCATCATGATTCCGCTCACCGGCTGGTTCGTGCGCACGCTGGGCCTGCGTAACTTCCTGCTGATCTGCGCGGTGATGTTTACTGCTTTCTCGGTGGTCTGCGGGCTGTCCACCTCGCTGACCATGATGATCATCGGCCGCGTGGGCCAGGGCCTGGCCGGCGGTGCGTTGATCCCTACCGCGCTGACCATTGTCGCCACACGCTTGCCGCCCAGCCAGCAGACCATGGGCACCGCCTTGTTCGGCATGACCGTGATCATGGGCCCGGTGATCGGCCCGCTGCTCGGTGGCTGGCTGACCGAAAACGTCAGCTGGCACTACGCGTTTTTCATCAACGTGCCGATCTGCGTGGGCTTGGTGGCGCTGTTGCTGCTCGGGCTCAAGCACGAAAAAGGCAACTGGGCCGGCCTGCTGGATGCGGACTGGCTGGGCATCTACGGGCTCACCGCCGGCCTGGGCGGGCTCACCGTGGTGCTGGAAGAAGGCCAGCGCGAGCGCTGGTTCGAATCCAGCGAAATCAACACGCTCAGCGTATTCGCGCTGAGTGGATTTTTGGCGCTGGTGATCTCGCAGTTTGGCCAGCGCGCACCGGTGATCCGGCTGTCGCTGCTGCTGCACCGCAGCTTCGGCGCGGTGTTCATCATGATCATGGCGGTGGGCATGATCCTGTTCGGGGTCATGTACATGATCCCGCAGTTCCTGTCGGTGATTTCCGGCTACAACACCGAACAGGCCGGCTATGTGTTGCTGCTGTCCGGCCTGCCCACGGTGTTGTTGATGCCGATGATGCCCAAGCTGCTGGAGGTGGTGGACGTGCGCATCCTGGTGATCGCCGGGCTGCTGTGTTTTGCCGCGGCATGCTTCGTCAACCTGTCGCTGACCGCCGACACCGTGGGCATGCATTTTGTCGCCGGGCAGTTGTTGCAGGGCTGCGGCCTGGCGCTGGCGATGATGTCGCTCAACCAGGCGGCCATTTCCTCGGTGCCGCCCGAGCTGGCCGGCGATGCGTCCGGCCTGTTCAACGCCGGCCGCAACCTGGGTGGCTCGGTTGGATTGGCGCTGATCTCCACCTTCCAGGAGCGGCGCATGACCTTCCACACCGAGACCATCGGCAGCGCCGTCACTGCAAACGCCAGCCGCGCGCAGGATTTCCTGGCCGGGTTGAACGCGCAGATGCAGGGCAGCGCCGGTGGCGAGGCGGCGATTCGCGCGGTTGCCCAACTTGCGCGCCTGGTGCAACAGCAGGCGCTGGTGATGACCTATAGCGACCTGTTCTGGATCTTTGGCGTGATCGTGGTCTGCACGATTCCGCTGGCCTTTTTGCTCAAGCCGTTACCCAAGGGGACGCACCTTGCAATGCACTGATTCCCTGCGCCTGGCGCGCATGCCGCTGGCGGCAGCGCTGGCCTCACTGCTGCTGGGCGGCTGCATGCTCGGCCCCAACTACACCAAGCCGCCCGCGGTGGCCGAAACCGCCGTGCAGGCGCCCACGCTGCATCGCGCCAGTGCGGCCGATGTGGTCGCCGCCGCACCACTGAATCACTGGTGGGAAGACCTGCGCGATGCGCAGCTGACCCAGCTCGTCACTCAGGCCCTGGCCGACAGCCCCAACCTGCGCGCAGCGCAGGCGCGTCTGCGCGCCAATCGGGCGCTGGCCAACCAGCGCCGTGCCGAGCGGCTGCCCAAGCTCAACGCCAGTGCGCTGTACGCCTATGCCGAGCCGCCGCAGACCATCGTCGACACCCTGGGCGGGCTGCAGAACGGCCAGCAGGGCCAGCCGCCGGCGCAGGGCAGCCAGGCGCTGAACCTGGAAAAGACCGAGCTCTACACCGCCGGCTTCGATGCCAGCTGGGAGCTGGACCTGTTCGGCCGCCGCCGCCGCGCCGCCGAAGGCGCGCTGGCCCAGGCGCAGGCGTCCGAAGCCGAACTGGCCGACGCGCAGGTGCAGCTGGCTGCCGAAGTGGGGCAGGTCTATCTCAACTACCGCGGGTTGCAGGCGCGCCTGGCGATTGCCGACAGCAACCTGGACAAGATCCGTCAGTCGCTGGCCCTGGTGCAGCAGCGCCGCGGCCAGGGTGCCGCCTCGGACCTGCAGGTCGAGCAGATCGCCACCCAGGTGCAGCAGCAGCAGGCCCAGCGCCTGCCGCTGCAGATGCAGCAACAGGAAGCGCTGGACCAGCTGGCGTTGATGGTCGGCCGCGAGCCGGGCGCGCTGGATGCGCAGCTCGCCGCGCCGCAACCGCTGCCGATGCTGCCCACCCAGGTGCGCGTGGACGATGCCGGTGCGTTGATCCGTCGGCGCCCGGACGTGCGCAAGGCCGAGCGCGAGCTGGCCGCGTCCAGTGCGCAGATCGGCGAGGCGTTGAATGGCTACTTCCCGCAGGTCAGCCTGCTTGGCGGCCTGAGCTGGGTGGCCGGCTCGCCCAGCGATTTCAATTCCGATGCGCTGACCAAGCTGGCAGTGCCGATGCTGCGCTGGTCGATCTTCGACTTCGGCCGCACCCGCGCGCAGGTCGAACAGGCGCGTGCCGGCAATGCCGGGCGCGAGGCCGCCTATGAAGGTGCGGTGCTGGCGGCGCTGCAGGACGCCAATACCGCACTGTCGCGGTTTGGCTCGGCACGCCAGCAACTGGTGGTAGCGCGGCAGGCCGAGGCCTCGGCCACGCGCTCTGCCGGGCTCATGCAGCAGCGCCGCGATGCCGGTGCCACCTCCAGCATCGACCTGCTCGATGTGCAGCGCCAGCAGTTGTCCGCGCAGGACGCCGCCGCGCAGGCGCAGGTGCAATTGCTGGTGTATTACGTGGCGCTGCAGAAGAGCCTGGGCCTGGGCTGGAGCGAGCCGCCGCAGGCCGCCGCCCGCTAGAGCCACGCGTGTCGGCGCGCACTGTAGCGCCGGCACGCTTTTGCCATGATGCGTGTACGGCGCCACGGTGGCGCCGGCGCGTTGTTGTCACCGAGAGGATGCATGGCCCTTTCCGAAGCCGTCTTGCCCGCACCTGCCGCCGCCGATGCGGGGTATCTGTCGATCCGTGAGGTCCGCAAGGAGTTCGACGGCTTCGTGGCGGTGGACGATGTCAGCCTGCAGATCCGCAAGGGCGAGATCTTCGCGCTGCTGGGCGGCTCGGGCAGCGGCAAATCCACCTTGCTGCGCTGTCTTGCCGGCTTCGAGCGGCCCACCAAGGGCAGCATCGTGCTCGATGGCCAGCCCATCGACGCGTTACCGCCGTACGAGCGGCCGATCAACATGATGTTCCAATCGTATGCGCTGTTCCCGCATATGACGGTGGAGCAGAACATCGCCTTCGGGCTCAAGCAGGAAGGCTTGCCCAAGGCGGCGGTGGCCCAGCGGGTGGGCGAGATGCTCGAGCTGGTGCAACTTGCGCGCCTGGCCAAGCGCAAGCCGCATGAGTTGTCCGGTGGGCAGCAGCAGCGCGTGGCGCTGGCGCGCTCGTTGGCCAAGCGGCCCAAGCTGCTGCTGCTGGACGAGCCGATGGGCGCGCTGGACAAGAAGCTGCGTTCGCAGATGCAGCTGGAACTGGTCAACATCATTGAAACCTCCGGCGTCACCTGCGTGATGGTCACCCACGACCAAGAAGAAGCCATGACCATGGCGACGCGCATCGCACTGATGGACCACGGCTGGATCCAGCAGGTGGGCACGCCGGATGAAATCTACGAGCAGCCGGCCAACCGTTTCGCGGCCGAATTCATCGGCTCGGTCAATCTGATCGAGGCCGTCATCGCCGAAGACGCGCCCGATTCGGTCAGCCTCACCACCGCGGCGTTCGCCGCGCCAATTCGCATCGGCCACGGCATCACCGGGTTCGAAGGGCAGGCTGTGGCATTTGCAGTGCGCCCGGAAAAACTCGGCATCGGCAAGCAGGAGCCGGCGCAGGCCTGCAACAAGGCGCAGGGCGTGATCGAAGACATTGCCTATTTCGGCAGCCACTCGGTCTACCACGTGCGCCTGCCCAGCGGCATCAAGCTGATGGCGCATTTCGCCAATCGGCAACGCTGGGCCAGCGAAGCGCTGACCTGGGGCGATGCAGTGTGGGTGGGGTGGGGCGAGGACGACGGCGTGGTCCTCACCGCATGAGGCCGCGCCTGCCAAGAGTGGCCAGCAAAACTACTGCGCAGCCACCAGGGGGGCGCGGCCGGCGCTCGGAATCCTCATGTACCACACGTACACTGCGGTTCCTCCGCGCCGTCCGCGCCCCCCCTGGCGACTGCTCGCTACGTTTTGCTAACCACTCTTAGTCGCGGCCTGCCGGGTGCGCGTTGGGGCGTGATCGCCGCACCGTATCTGTGGTTGCTGGTGTTCTTCGCGATCCCGTTCCTGATCGTGCTGAAGATTTCGTTTGCCGAACGCGCAACCGCGATGCCGCCGTACACGCCGCTGTTTGCGTATGCGGCCGATGGCGCGGTGAGCCTCAAACTGCATCTGGGCAACTACCTGGCCCTGCTGCGCGACAGCCAGTACGTGGCCGCTTACCTGAGTTCGATCAAGATCGCTGCGATTTCCACCGCACTGGCGCTATTGATCGGCTACCCGATGGCATACGTGATCGCGCGCCTGCCTCTGGCCACCCGCAACGTGGCGATGATGCTGGTGGTGTTGCCGTCTTGGACCTCGTTCCTGATCCGTGTATACGCATGGATCGGCATTCTCGATGGCAACGGCCTGCTCAATCAGGCTCTGCTGGCGCTGGGTGTGATCGAGCAGCCGCTGCAGTTGCTGTACACGCCGATCGCCGCCTACATCGGCTTCGTCTATTGCTATCTGCCCTTCATGGTGCTGCCGCTGTACGCCAACCTGGTCAAGCACGATTCGCGGCTGCTGGAGGTGGCTTACGACCTGGGGGCGCGGCCGTGGCAGGCATTCGTGCGCATCACCTTGCCGCTGTCGCGCAACGGCATCGTCGCCGGCTGCATGCTGGTGATGATTCCGGCGGTGGGCGAGTTCGTGATTCCCGAGATGCTGGGCGGTCCCGGTACGCTGATGATCGGCCGCGTGCTCTGGGGCGAGTTCTTCAATAACCGCGACTGGCCGGTGGCCGCCGCGGTAGCCACGGTGATGCTGGTGCTGCTGCTGGTGCCGATCGTGATCTTCCACCGTTACCAGCAGCGCGAACTGGAAGGGCGGCTGACATGATGCGCGCCGCGCGCGGTGGGCGTGTGCTGGGCGGCAGCGTGCTCGCGCTGGGGTTCGGTTTTTTGTATCTGCCGATCCTGTTGCTGATGGTGTATTCGTTCAACGCCTCGCGCCTGGCCACGGTGTGGGGCGGATTTTCCACCCGCTGGTATGGCGAGTTGCTGCGTGACCGCCAATTGCTGGACGCGGCCTGGGTGAGCCTGGAAGTGGCGTTCTGGACCGCATGCGCGTCCACCGTGCTCGGCACCATGGCGGCGATGGCGATGGTGCGCATGCGGCGGTTTCCCGGCAAAACGCTGTTCGGTGCGCTGATCACCGCACCGCTGGTGATGCCGGAGGTGATCATTGGTCTGTCGATCCTGTTGCTGCTGGTCTCGATGGGCGGCGTGCTCGGCATCGCGCCGCGCGGCGCGGTCGCCATCTGGGTGGCGCATGTCACCTTCACCGTCTCATTCGTGACCGTGGTGATTTCCTCGCGGCTGCAGGAGCTGGACCGCTCGCTGGAAGAAGCCGCCATGGATCTGGGCGCCACGCCACTGAAGGTGTTCTTCCTGATCACCTTGCCGATCATCGCGCCAGCACTTGCGTCGGGCTGGCTGTTGGCATTCACGCTCTCGCTGGACGATGTGGTCATTGCCAGTTTCCTGGCGGGCCCAAGCTCCACCACGCTGCCGATCAAGGTGTTTTCGTCGGTACGCCAGGGCATCAGCCCCAAGATCAATGCGCTGGCCACGGTGATGGTGCTGGCGGTGTCGGTGGCGGCGGTGATCGGGTGGTGGTTGCTGGCGCGCAGTGAAAAACGCCGCCTGCGTGATGCGCAACTTGCGCTGCAGTCTGCTCCCTGAGGGCGCGCCGGCGCTGAGGTGGCCAATGATCGCAGCGACCTTGCCGCCAGATAGATGCAAACGCTAGAGCCACCGGTGTGTGCGAATGCTGCAAGTCGATTCCGACCCCGTAGTGCGCAGTCCGGCCGATAAGCGCAACAAGTCGATCGGCGGTGCTTACCTGGCCGAAGGCGTGTATCCGCTGTCCCAGGGCTGTGGCTTGGTCAGGTAGCACTGATACTCGGCCCTGATGTCGTAGCCGCGTTGCTCCACGCTGGATTGTTCGTCGTTGCGGTCCTTGCGGTTGTCCTTGCCGTCGTTCTTGGACTTTCGCTTATCGGGAAAGATCGGGACCATGTTCGGCGGCGACCGCGCGGTGATGAGTTGCCGGATGGCAGTGTCCGAGCACGCTTGCAGCGCTTCTTGCTCGCAGGGTTGCGCGGGGTCGGGCTGTAGGCTGGTGCAGCTCACAGTGACAAACCCGGCCGGGCCGGGCCGCGGGTCACGCAGAAGGTCCTGGAGGACTGCACATCCAGGCAGGCACGCACTGGCGCCAAGTACAACCAGAACAATGAGATTCCGGCGCATCGTGGTGGTCTTCCATGGATGGATCAATCTGCCATTGCAGAATGCTAGAGCATCTTGCGCGGTTGCAGCGTTGAGCAGGGTAGGGCTGCTTTCGTTACCTTGTCTGGGAGCATCATCCCATCTGCCATTGAGCCGCCAGCTGTGCGGTGGAGGTGCGTCACTGCGCGGTGCGGTAAACACAGCGTTGCAGCGATTTGCAGCGGTTGTGACGCGGCTACAACTTCCCGGCGACTAGCATGGCGGGCTTGTAGCAGGAGACCATCATGTCCTACGACACCGTCAATCCGGCCAATGGCCAGGTCGAACATACCCAGCACACGCTGGACGCCGCCGCCATCGAGGCGCGTCTGGCTGCTTCCGCCAAGGCGTTTCCGGAGTGGGCAGCGCTGCCACTGGCCGAGCGCGGCGCCTTGTTGCGGCGGGTGGGCGAGGAGCTGACCAAGCGGCGCGAGGACCTGCAGCGCATCATGACGGCGGAGATGGGCAAGCTGCGTCGCGAAGCTCTGGCCGAGATCGATAAATGCGCACAGGGCTGCGCCTATTACGCCGAGCATGCGGCCGAGTACCTGGCGCCACGCGCCATTCCAACCGAGGCGCAGTCCAGCTATGTGCGCTATGAACCGCTGGGCTGCGTGTTTGCGGTGATGCCGTGGAATTTCCCGCTGTGGCAGGCGTTTCGCTTTCTCGCGCCGGGCCTGATGGCCGGCAATGTCGCGCTGCTCAAACACGCCAGCAACGTGCCGCGTTGCGCCGATGCGATGAAGGAGGTGCTAGACGCCGCCGGCATTCCGCCGGGTGTGTTCGACGTGCTGCATATCGACAACGATCAGGCCGCCGAGGTGTTGCGCGATGACCGCATTGCGGCAGTCACGCTCACCGGCAGCGAACGTGCCGGCCGCTCGCTGGCCGCTAATGCAGGCGATCAACTGAAAAAGTGCGTGATGGAACTGGGCGGCAGCGATGCCTTCGTGGTGCTCGACGATGCGGATCTGGAGCGCACCGTGCAGTCGGCAGTGCAGTCGCGCTTCGACAACAGCGGGCAGACCTGCATTGCCGCCAAGCGCTTTATCGTGGTGGATGCCATTGCCGACCAGTTCGTGGAGCGCTTCGTTGCCGCCGCCGCGCAGCGTGTGCTCGGCGACCCGCAGCAGGACGCGACCACACTTGCGCCGATGGCGCGTGCGGACCTGCGCGATGAATTGCACAAGCAGGTGCAGGAAAGCGTGTCCAAGGGTGCCAAGGTGTTGCTTGGCGGCGAGCCGGTGGCGGGGTCGCATGCGGGTTACCCGGCCACCATTCTCGACCAGGTCGGCCCAGGCATGCCGGCCTACGAGCAGGAATTGTTCGGGCCGGTCGCGGCGGTGATTCGCGTTGCCGATGAGGCCGAAGCGGTGCGCGTGGCCAATGACACCACCTTCGGTTTGGGCGGCAGCGTGTGGACCGCCGATGCCAAGCGAGGTGAGCGCGTTGCGCAGCAGTTGCAGTGCGGTGCGGCGTTCGTGAATTCGGTGGTGAAGAGCGATGTACGGTTGCCGTTCGGTGGGATCAAGCGCTCGGGATTCGGGCGGGAATTGGCCGAGCACGGGATCCATGAGTTCATGAATATCAAAACGATTTATGTGGCTTGAGGGTGGGGAGTTGGGAGTCGGGATTCGGGATTTGCAAGAGCAGCGTTTTCCTTTGCCGTTGGAAGAGGTGCGCGGAGAACAAATGAGGGTGCGTTGCTCTTGCAGTGCTGGTGGTGTGGATGATTCATCCGCTGATTTGTAGGCAACGTCGCTTTGGCCTCTAGCGAATCCCCAATCCCGAATCCCGGGTTGCCGCTCTTCTTGGGGCGGAGGCTTCAGGCAAAAGCAAAAGCAAAGGCTTCCGCGCCTGTGGCGCGGGTAACTTTTGTCTTGGCAAAAGTCACCAAAACCGCGCTCGCCCGACGCGATCCGGTGCGATGAAGCCGCACCGGTGCCCTGTGCTCCTCGCCACGCGCGGCACGGCGCCCAAACTGGCTACGCTCAGACAAGGGCGCCTTTTCGGCCACGCGTGACTGCGGTGCTCGGCTCGCTTTAGGGCGAGGTGAGCGAGGAGCGAAAGCTCAAGCCAAGCCAAGCCAGAGCTTCCGCGCCTGTGGCGCGGGTAACTTTTGTCTTGGCAAAAGTCACCAAAACCGCGCTCGCCCGACGCGATCCGGTGCGATGAAGCCGCACCGGTGCCCTGTGCTCCTCGCCACGCGCGGCACGGCGCCCAAACTGGCTACGCTCAGACAAGGGCGCCTTTTCGGCCACGCGTGACTGCGGTGCTCGGCTCGCTTTAGGGCGAAGGAAACTAAAGGCGTACAACGAAAGCAAAGACTCAAGCCAAGAGCAACGGCGAAGAGCTCAACGCAAGTGGCGGCCATGAACGACAGCCGGGAGCGATGCTCTTCAGCCACGCCCAGGAGCAGTCGCCAGCGAAAAGCTCAGCGACCACCGCTCTACCAATTCCCCATTCCCAACTCCCCATTCCGCCACCGCAACACGGTGGCCCTTTACAGCCAGCGCGCGCGCTTGAACAGGCGATACAGGACGAGACAGGAGGCAACGATGCCGCCGACCAGCAGCGGGTAAGCGTAGGGTTTGTCGAGTTCGGGCATATGGGTGAAGTTCATGCCGTACCAGCTGGTGATCAGGGTAGGGGCGGCCAGCAGGGCGGCCCAGGCGCCGAGGCGTTTGACGGTTTCACCCTGTGCCAGGGTCACCATGGAGAGGTTGACGCTCAGCGCGGTGCCCAGCATTTCGCGCAAGGTGTCGATGGCGTCGTTGATGCGCACAGCATGATCCAGCACATCGCGCAGGTAGACGCCGACTTCGCCGTGAATCAGCGAGCCGGGATTGCGCTTGAGGTGCGAGAGCACGTCCTGCAGCGGGGCCACCACCAGCCGCATCTTGTTGAGTTCGCGCTTGAGTTCGTACAGGCGCACCACGGTTTCGCGTTTGTAGTTCTCCGCGAAGATGTCTTTTTCCAGGCCTTCCAGGGTGTCGCGGAACTCGTCCATGATCGGCAGGTAGTTGTCCACCACGAAGTCCAGCACGCCATACAGGCAAAACGCCGAGCCCATGCGCAGCATCGCCGGCTCGCGTTCCACGCGGTGGCGCACCGGCGTGTAGGAGAGCGAGGCGCCGTGGCGCACGGTGAGCAAAAAACGTGCGCCGAGGAAGGCATGCGTTTCGCCGTAGCGGATCCGTTCGTTGACCAGCTGCGCGGTGTTGACCACCACGAACAACGAATTGCCATAGCTCTCGGCCTTGGGCCGCTGATGCGCCTTGAGCGCATCCTCGATCGCCAGGTCATGCAGGCCGAACTCTTCCTGAAGTTTGCGCAGCACCGATTCCTGCGGCTCGTACAGACCAACCCAGACGAAGCCGTCCGGGCGCTGTAACTCGTCGCTGATCTGTTCCAGGCTGATGTCGTGGCGCGCGCCGTGGCCGTCGTAATAGGCGCAGGTGATGACGCAGGACGGGTTTTCCGGGTGGCGACGGTTGTTCATGGCCGCATCGTGGATCAGCGCGCACGCACCGGCAAGGCGCGCGGACGCAGCGCGATGGCCAGTGCGGCATGAATCGGCAGCAGCAGCAACACCCACTGCAGGTTGTCCTGCGCCTGGAACGACAACCAGTGAATCACCAGCGCCAGCAGCGCGCACGCAGCGACCACCCAGCACAACACATCGAACCAGCGACCCGGCCGGCGGCCGCGCAGCAGCGTAATGCCGCCCACGCAGAGCAACACGCACAGCGGATTGACCAGCAGCAGATTACGGTTGGCCCATGCAGACTGGTGCGCGGTGAATCCCCACAGATACACCAGCAGGCCGCCGCCGATGGCGCACAACAGCCAGAACGGCAGCGCCGCGCCGGCCAGCAAACGCTGCCTGCGGCGCACTGCCAACACGCCCGCGGCGACCAGCACGCCGGTCAGCAGCCAAGGCCACCAGTGCCGTTGCTGTTCGGCCGGCTCCGGTGCAATGCGATGCGGCAACAGCACCTGGGTGGATTGCACCAGCGGACGTCCGGCGCTGTTGTGCACCTGGGTCAGGCTGTCGGCCAGGCGCATCGGCACGAAGGCTTCTTCCCAACGCGACAGCGGGCGGTCTGCGTACGGCCCCAGGCCCAGGTCGAAGCCGAGCCACATCCATGGGGCAGGGGAGGCCAGGCGCACCGCTTCGCTGCGGAAGGTGTTGCCGCGCGAGCGGCCGGCCAATTGCGACTTGAGCGCGCCGCCCATGGCACGATCCAGGGTGTCCCGGACCATCGTGGCGCAGTTGGCAACGAAATAATCGTAGTGGTAGCGCGCATTTTCCGGCCGGCTCCGCACCGCCAGACCATCGGCCAGGGCCTGCGCCTGTTCTGGCGGCAGATCCAGCCACTGGATGCTCACGCCGCGGCCGCCGTCGCGGTATTGCGCGAGGTCTTCTTCCAGCGGCAGCGCCACCAGGTAGTACATCATCTCGCCGCGCGCAAAACGCGGCACGAAGTCGGGCTCACCGGGATCGAAGAAACCGAAGTTGTACGAGGTCACCTGCTGAGTGGCCGGGTCGACCACCACGATGGCGTCATGGCCGAAGCGCTCGAAGAACACTTCGCCCGGCTGCATGGTGGCCACGCCGATGCGCGGCGCCTGCGCCATGGCGCTCTGCAGGCTCAGCAGGGCGAGCAGCAGGAGTGCACTGCAGCCTGCCCACCATGCGGCGGCGTGGCGTGCCGGCCCGCGCACGGCGGTGCTGCGCTGGCGCAGGTTCAAGCGTCGTCCTGCGGGTCGGGCGGCAGAATGGTGACGTGGAAGGCGTGCACGCGACGCGCGTCTGCCTTGGCCACGCGGAACGCAAACCGGCCCAGGGTCAGCTCCTCGCCGGTTTCCGGCAGATGCCCGATTGCATCGGTGACCAGTCCGCCCACGGTGTCGTATTCGTCATCGGGGAAATCGGCGCCGAAGCGCTCGTTGAAATCCTCGATCGGCGTCAGCGCATCCACCACATAGCGGCCGTCGGCCTGGATGGCGATCAACGAATTCTCTTCTTCGGCATCGTCGTGCTCGTCGTCGATCTCGCCGACGATCTGCTCCAGCACGTCTTCGATGGTGACCAGCCCGGCCACGCCGCCGTACTCGTCCACCACGATCGCCATATGGTTGCGCGAGAGGCGAAATTCCTTGAGCAGGACGTTGAGCTTCTTCGACTCGGGGATCAGCACGGCCGGGCGCAGCAGTTCGCGCACGTTGCCCGGGCCATTGTCGGCCACCACGCCGCGCAACAAGTCCTTGGCCAGCAGGATGCCAAGCACTTCGTCCTTGTTTTCGCCGTGTACCGGGAAGCGCGAGTGGCCGGATTCGACCACCTGCTTCATCAGGTCGAGGAAGCGTGCTTCCACCGGCAACGACACCATTTGCGAGCGCGAGATCATCACGTCGCCCACGGTGAGCTCGGACACGGAGATCGCGCCTTCCATCATGCGCAAGGTGTCTGCGGCGATGAGACCGTCTTGTTCGGCGGTGCGCAGCAGGGCGACCAGTTCGTCGCGGGTATGCGGTTCGCCAGAGAAGGCCGCGCTCAAGCGCTCGAGCCAGCTACGGCGTTTTTCCGGGGATTCTGAGGTTTGGCTACTGTCGTCTTCGGACATCTTGACGGGGAACGGCACCCGGCGAACCAGGCGATAGTGCCAAGTCTAGCAGGAAGCCGTGAGTGGTCTGTGGCTGGGGGCTGTGGCTGACCTGGCGCGCAGGGCAGGGTGTGGGTCGGCGCGGCGGTGGGGCCAGCATCCAGGTCGCCGCGACGCACCGCTGCCCTGCGTCCGTCAGGCCATCTACGTCGGGCCGTGTCGGGACCATCCCGTCCCGATAGCACCAGATCGGCGCGGCTCAGCACCGGAGCGCGGAGCTGATTCCAAGTCGAGGCAGACCAGACGCGCGACGCAGCCCGCATGGGCGGGCGAGCGGGGCCGCGCAGCGCTCAGGGCAAGTCGAGGCTGTAACCGCAGCCCACCACGGTCTTGCCGGGGTGCGATTTCACATTCGACACGCTGAGCACGATCGATTCGATCATCACCTCGCCGGTCTTCGGGTTGGTGGTGTCTTCGCTGACCACCTCGCGCCCGTACATCACCTTGTCGGCGTTATCCACACCCAGCTCCAGGTCCAGCTGCTTGGCCAGCGGGCGCGGGTCGGGCAGGTCGAGCAGCGCCATGACGCTGGCACCGGAAAACGCAATATGGTTGGTGCTGTGGCCGAAGACGGTGATCGGCGTGTTGAGCGTGTACTCGGTCATGAACAGGTTGGACTGCGCCTGCGGTGCCCAGCCCAGCGCCACCGCCTTGAGCGGGTCGGCCAGGATCGGTGCCAACGCGGAGAAGTCGCCGATGCGCTGGCGGCACTCGATCAGGGCCGGCAAATCCGGGCGCACCGGCGCGGTCTGCGCCCAGGCCGGGCAGGCAGCTGCCACCAGCAGGCCAATCATCACCCACCGCCGCATCAGCGCTCTCCCGCGTACGGGTCGTCAATGCCGAGTTCGGCCAGGATCTCGCGCTCCAGCTGTTCCATCGCGTCGGCTTCCTTGTCGTCCTCGTGGTCCCAGCCCAGCAGGTGCAAGGTGCCGTGCACGGTGAGGTGCGCGTAGTGCGCGCTCAGTGACTTGCCTTGCTCGGCGGCCTCGCGGGCCACCACCGGCGCACAGATCACCAGATCGCCAAGCAGCGGCATCTTGACGCCCTTGGGCAGGCCCTGAGGCATCTCCGCCGGGAAGCTGAGCACGTTGGTGGCGTAATCCTTGCCGCGGTAGTGATGGTTGAGCGAGCAGCCTTCCTTCTCGTCGACCACGCGTACCGCCAGATCGGCTTCGCGGATCCGCCCCTTCAGCGCGGCCGCCACCCACTTGCGAAAACTCACCGACGACGGTAGCCCGGTGCGCGGCAGCGCATAGCTGACTCCGACGTCGAGGCGGACCGGACCTTTGGTCATGGGGACACCAATCATTCTGATCAGACAGGAGCAACAGTATCGCGCGTGTGCTGTTTTACTGCGACTTCCAGTCGCCTGCGTCATACGCGATTTCGACCACATCGGCCGTTCTCGCTGCATCCTCGATCCCTGCCTCCTTGAGCGTGCGATAGCAGTTGAAGCCCAGATGGGTCTTGATCTCGCGCGCCATTGCCACGGCCTGCTCCTCAGGTGTGGCGTCAGCGTCGACGCGAATGCTCGCCTTGGCGCAGCCGCCGATGCTGGTGACCTGAATTGCTGGAACCAGTGTCAGTGCAGCTTGGTCCGCCAACGCCTCGAAAGCGTCCTGAGCCACAGCGTCCTCGTCCGCAGACACACGCACCTTGAAGTAATAGAGCTGCTTATAAAACAGATAGCCGTTGGAACGCATCGGCTTGCCGGTCGAGGACAGTTGCGTCCTGAGGCGCAGCTTTTCCCCGACAACCCGCTGGGCATCCGCGATGGCCGCGATGACCTTGGCATCGGTGCCATTGGCGGGCGCGGCGGCAGGCGCATCATTGGTCGGCAGCACAAGCGTGGTCTGGTCCAGCTCGTCCAGGCGCGAATAGCTGCCCTGCGTCATTGCCGACGCGAGGTCTTTGCGAAATGCCGCCATGCCCTCTGCAATGGCTTGCGTCTGATCGCGCTGCCCGAGTGGGTAGACGAATACATCGATCGACAGATCCGGTTGCCCTGACATCGCGTAATGGAAAGCGGCGCCGGCGGCCTTGGCGTCCGGGGTGTAGGCCCTGCGGGCCAGAGAGAACGGGCCTACCGTCCTGGGTGCGATCAGATAGCTGGTTTCGATGTAGGCGCGCGGTGATGTTGGAGCCTCTTTGGGCTTGGCCAACAGTGTCGCGGGCACTGCACTCAGCAAATAGACGCAAAGCAGCAAGCAGTCACGGAACATGGGCACTTCCTGTGCGAAACGTCCTGCTAGTTTACGGCCACTGGGCTGCGGGCCAACACGTGCAGGTCAGTGGCACATCCGTGCTGCAGCGGTCAGATAACGCACTGGATCCTTGTCAGGTGCAGGCCCTCGACCTACTGGGCAACGCTGGCACTGCGAAGCGATGACGTCGCATGGCTAGGGTTGCGCAGATGCCTGCGCCACGCCGACATTGCGACGCACCACCTGGGCGCAGGACACCTGGCGGTGCCTGCATCGGCGTGATTTCAGGCCGCGGGTTCGGCCGGCGTGTGGGCGAGATCGTGCTTTTCGTACGCCGTGACGATGCGTTGTACCAGCGGATGGCGCACGACGTCGCGGGCTTCGAAGAAGGTGAAGCTCACCCCGTCCACCTCGCGCAGCACGTCGATGGCATCGCGCAGCCCGGACTTGACGTGCTTGGGCAGGTCGATCTGGGTGAGATCGCCGGTGACCACCGCGGTGGAACCGAAGCCCAGGCGGGTCAGGAACATCTTCATCTGTTCGATGGTGGTGTTCTGCGCCTCGTCCAGGATCACGTACGCGTCGTTGAGGGTGCGCCCGCGCATGTAGGCCAGCGGAGCGATCTCGATGACGTTCTTTTCCAGCAGCTTGACCACCTTTTCCACGCCCAGCATTTCATACAGCGCGTCGTACAGCGGACGCAGATAAGGGTCGACCTTCTGGCTGAGATCGCCGGGCAGAAAGCCCAGCTTCTCGCCAGCCTCCACCGCCGGGCGCACCAGGATCAGCCGCTGCACGCGCGACTCGTTCAGTGCCTCCACGGCGCTGGCCACGGCCAGGAAGGTCTTGCCGGTGCCGGCCGGGCCGATACCGAAATTGATGTCGTGGGTGGTGATCGCGTGCAGGTACTTGGCCTGGTTGGCGCCGCGGCCACGCACGGTGCCGCGTTTGACCTTGATCGCCACGTCCTGTGGTTCGTACGCGCGCTGCGCCACCTGCTCGACATTGGCATCGTTGAGCCGCAGATGGATGGCGTGGTTGTCGAACGTGGTGGAGGCGGCTTCGTCATATAGCGCGGTCAGCAGATGCTGCGCGGCATCGACCGCAGGCTCCGGGCCGGTGACGCGGAAGATGTTGCCGCGGTTGGCGATCTCCACGCCAAGCTTGAGCTCGATCTGGCGCAGGTGCGCATCGAACGGACCGGCCAGGTTGGCCAGGCGCTCGGTGTCGGCCGGGTCGAGGGTGAAGTCGCGGGACGCTGGTGAGTTCATGATTGGATCGGACACCGCAATGCGGCGTCGGTAGGACGGGAGCAAAAGGGTAGCGCGGGGGGCGTGATCCCACCAGCAAACCGGGCGGCGCAGCACCGCGTCGTGCATAGGTGCGGAGCGCAGCCAGGACTTTTCCACACCGGGTGTGGAGCGTCGTACCAGTAACCTGTGGATAGATTCGGTTTGCCTTACTGCCGCAAGGCTCGCACAGTATGTGGCAAAAAAATGACCAGCGTGTGGCAGGTTGTCCACACCGGATGTGGATGGTTCTCGCCAAAGCCTGTGGGTAAGTGACGACGCGCTTACTGCGACAAGGCCTTGCAGTTGCATGGCGAAAAAATGACCATGGCGCGTGGCGCGTGTTTGAGCACGTCGCTGTGATGCTGCACTGGGAGCGATGCATATGGACGTGCATGTCAGCGCGATATCGCTGCGGTGCAGAACCGTGCCACGGCGCGCTAGTCAATGACGCATTGGCCATCCGACAAGAATCGTTTCGCGCTTGCGGGCATTTCTCACGACCACTGCGGCACGTAATGCTTCCGCCATGGCGCAGCACTGCGTCGCCTGCACCATGTCTCGCCACCGTCGTCGGCCTGCACCTGGGCGACCACCACACGCCAACTGCATCAGCGTGTGAGGTCTCCCGGAGGGCAAGAATGCGCGCTGCCCGCTCAGGCCGCGCTGTCGTCCAATTGGATGCGCCCGCGCAGCGAATTGCTCAGTGCTTCGGTGATCAGCACATCCACGAACTGGCCCACCAGGCGCGGATTCCCCGGGAAATTCACCGGGCGCATGTTTTCGGTCTTGCCGGTGAGCTCATTGGCATCACGGCGCGACGGGCCTTCCACCAGCACGCGTTGCACGCTGCCGACCATGCGTTGCGAAATGCCGGCGGCATGCGCGTTGATATGCGCCTGCAGACGTGCAAGGCGAGCCTGCTTCACCGCATCGGGGGTGTCGTCTTCCAGATCCGATGCCGGCGTACCGGGGCGACGCGAGTAGATAAAGGAGAAGCTCTGGTCGAAGCCCACGTCCTCGATCAACTTCATGGTCTTGTCGAAATCGGCGTCGGTCTCGCCCGGAAAGCCGACGATGAAGTCGGAGCTGATCGAGATGTCTGGCCGCACTGCGCGCAGCTTGCGGATCTTGGACTTGAATTCCAGTGCGGTGTAGCCGCGCTTCATCGCCGACAGGATGCGGTCGCTGCCGGCCTGCACCGGCAGATGCAGGTAATTGGCCAGCTGCGGCACATCGCGGTAGGCATCGACCAGCGAATCGGAAAACTCCAGCGGGTGCGAGGTGGTAAAGCGGATCCGGCCAATCCCGTCGATCTGCGCAATGGTACGGATCAGCAACCCCAGATCGGCGTACTGCGCCGGCTCGCCAGCATCGGCACCGTACGCACCGCGATACGCGTTGACGTTCTGGCCGAGCAGATTGATCTCGCGCACGCCTTGTGCAGCCAGCTGCGCCACTTCCACCAGCACGTCCTCGAACGGCCGGCTGACTTCTTCGCCACGTGTATATGGCACCACGCAGAACGAGCAGTACTTGGAACAACCTTCCATGATCGACACGAACGCCGACGGGCCATCGGCACGCGGTTCGGGCAGGCGGTCGAACTTCTCGATCTCCGGGAAGCTGATGTCCACCTGCGACTTGCCGGACTCACGGCGCGCACGGATCAACTCCGGCAGCCGGTGCAGGGTCTGCGGGCCAAACACCAGGTCCACGTACGGCGCGCGCTTGACGATCGCTTCGCCTTCCTGCGACGCCACGCAGCCACCCACGCCGATGATCACCGGCTTGCCGCCGGCCTTGAGCGCCTTCCAGCGGCCCAACTGGCTGAACACCTTTTCCTGCGCCTTTTCGCGAATGGAGCAGGTGTTGACCAGCACCACGTCCGCGTCTTCCGGATTGTCGGTGAGCTCCAGTCCTTCGGACGCGGCAAGCACGTCGGCCATCTTGGCCGAGTCGTACTCGTTCATCTGGCACCCGTGGGTCTTGATGTACAGCTTGCCGCGCACCAGGGCAGGCGCTTGCGGGCGGCCAACGGGCAGGGGCAGCAGGGCGGGCGCGTCCACGGCGGTGGCCGTGGTCGGCAGATCGGAAACGGATGTCCCGGGCATGGCGCTTATTCCAGGCGGGTAGAAGATAGCCGCGCAGTTTACCCGCTCACGCCGCCCCGGTGGCGGTCAGGCGCCGGCATCGACCGCCGCGGCCCGCGCCACCGCTGGCCGCGCGGCCATGCGTGCGATGTAGGCCAGGGTCGGGGCAGGTGGGTCGATCATCTTGAAGCCGGCCATCCAGCCCAGCGCGCTGCCCCACAGCACGTCGGCGGCGGAACAACGCGCGCCGAGCAGATAGTCGCCCTTGGCCAGCTGGGCATCCACCACCGCCAGCACGGTGGGGAAGTCTGCCCATGGCGATAGCGAGCGTGGCGGTGCATCGCGCTTCATGGCCTTGTCGATCAGGGCCGGCTCGAAAGCCGAGCCGTAGAACGCCAGCCAGCGCAAATAGGCGCCGCGGTCCGGGTCGCCCGGCGCAGGCGACAGCCCGGCGTCCGGGTACAGCTCGGCCAGGTATTGGTAGATCGCCGCCTGTTCGGTCACCACGCTGTTGCCGTGCGTGATCGCGGGAATCTTGCCCATCGGGTTGATCGCCAGGAACGCGGCATCGCGCTGGTCGCCGCGCTCCAGATCCAGCCGCTGCAGGCTGTAGTCGGCGCCCAGTTCCTCCAGCAGCACCAGGACTCCGCGCGAGCGCGATTGCGGATTGTGGAACAAGGTGATGTGGCGGTCGCTATGCATCGGAAGCTCCTGGCTGGAAGGAAGGCGAGACATGCAGCCTACTGAGTACTTGCGGACAGTTTCCGTCCGCAATACGGTGCCGGCATGGCCTCCACCGCAGCCCGCCTGCTTCGTCTGATCGCGCTCATGCAGAACGGGCGGGATTGGCCGGGCGCGGCTCTCGCCGAGCGCCTGGGGATTCACCCGCGCAGCGTGCGCCGCGATATGGAGCGGTTGCGCGAGCTGGGCTACCCGATCCGCGCGGTATCCGGCACCGGCGGCGGCTACCGGCTGGGGCACGGCGCGGCGGCCTTGCCGCTGCTGTTCGAAGAAGACGAAGCGCTGACTGTGGCCATCGCGCTGCGCGCGGCCGCGCCGGCCATTGCTGGCCTGGACGACGCGGCCGCGCGCGTGCTGACCAAGCTCGATCCACTGCTGCCGCGCCGCCACCAGCAACGCGCCAGCGCCGCGCATGCCGCCATGGCCAGCCTGCCCACCGCCGCGCCAGGCAGCCTGGTGGACGCGTCGATGCTGACCCTGCTGGCCGGGGCCTGCCGCGATCGCACCACCTTGCAGCTGGAGTACCGGCGCCATTCCGGCGAGCAGATCCGCCGCCGGGTCGTGCCAGCCCTGCTGGTGAACTACGGACGCCGCTGGTACCTGCTGGCCTGGGATTGCGAACGCCAGGATTGGCGCACCCTGCGCGCGGACCGCATCGATCAGGCCCAGCCCACCGGCATGCAGGCGCAAGCCCGCGCGCTGCCAGACGAGCCATTGCAGCTGCTGCGCAAGGCGATCGGCGAGGCGCCGTTTCCGCATCGGGCCCGGGTGCGCCTGCGCGGCAGCCTGCAGGAACTGGCCGCCCGCGTACCGCCCTGGCTGGGCGCGCTGGAGGCGGACGGCACCGACCACTGCTGGCTGGGCCTGGGCGCGCCCAGCCTGCCGGCATTGGCGGCCAACCTGTTGCTGCTCGAGGAGCCGTTCGAGGCGCTCGCGCCAGATCACCTGCGCGCCCCGTTGTGCGAGGCGCTGACGCAGCTGCGGACCCGGCTGGAGCACTTGCCGGCAAGCACCGGCGAGGACACTTGGCAAGTGCCGGGCAAGCTGGGACACTCCGCCGCATGAAGGGGATGTCAAGAATACTGGGGCTCTTGTTTGTCACTTTGGCGGCTGCGCCCGCCAGCGCCGGCACGCTGTACAAGTGTGTCAGCGCCGATGGCATTGCCAGTTACGTCAGCAAGCGCCAGAGCGGCGCCACCTGCAGCATCATCAGCCAGTACACCCCAGACCGCTCGGCCAGCCGGTCGTCTGCTCGCCTGGCCGCCAGCCCGGCGCGTGCTGTGCCCGACATCAACAGCGGTGCCCCGGCCACCATCATCAGCGTGCCGGTCACCGCACGCCGCACGGCCGAGGTCGCCAGCGCGCCGGTGCCGGCGGGCCGCAGCATGCCAGTGTCCGAGAGCGCCATCGCGCCACTGCCGGCAGCGGCTGCAGTCAACCCGCGCCGGGTGGTCAGCGGCCAGGTGTATTCGTATATGAAGGACGGCGTGCGGCACTACACCAGTGCGCGCCCGCGCCAGGTGGCCAGCATCGAAGGCCTGCGCACCATCCATTACAGCTTCATCGAGACCTGCTACGCCTGTGGCGCCAAGCCGGGCGTCAACTTCGGGGCGATCCGGCTCAATACCAGTGCCTACCAGCAGGAGATCGCTGCCGCCGCGCGCGAGTTCGGGGTCGAAGAGTCGATCGTGCGCGCGATCATCCATGCCGAATCCGCGTATGACCCGCTGGCCTTGAGCCGCGCCGGCGCACAAGGTCTGATGCAGCTGATGCCGGGCACCGCGCGCAGGTTCGGGGTCAGCGATGCCTACGATGCGGGGCAGAACATCCGCGGCGGCGTGCAATACCTGTCGTGGCTCTTGAAGCGTTTCAACGGCGATCTCACCCTGGCCGCTGCCGGGTACAACGCGGGCGAGGGTGCGGTGGATCGTTATGGTGGCGTGCCGCCCTACAGCGAGACCCAGCGCTACGTGCAACGCGTCGGCCTGCTGGCTGGCCGCTACCGCGGGCAGGCCTCCACCGCCAATTAGTGCGCCCCTGCGTACAAGCACGCACGCTGCACGACACGGATGCCCAATGATGCAGTGCAATGCGATTGCACGCGTGTGCTGCCTGCATGCGCGCTGTTCCGGCCATGCCTGCATCGCCGCGCGCCGCGCCTTGAGCTGCGCGGTTTCATGGACTGCATCACGCACGCGGCCCACGCGGGTGTGCTGCTGCCATACCCGCCTGCATGCCATTGCACGAGAGGGTTTGCATCGCGCATGCCCGACTGCGTACATTGCATTGTCTGTGCATTAAGCGTTCCGCTACACTGCGGTCGATTCATCGCGGCTGGACCCCCCGCCAGCCGCTGGCAGCCTCACGCTACCTAATCAAGATCGGAGAGCCGGATGGCCAACGATGGGGTTAACGCACCTGCCGACACAGGACGTCGTCGGTTTTTGACCGCGACAACCGCCGTGGTCGGTGCGGTCGGAGCAGGTTTTCTCGCAGTCCCGTTCGTGAAGTCGTGGAATCCCAGTGCACGTGCCAAGTTGGCCGGCGCACCGGTGACCGCCGACATCAGCGCCTTGCAGGAAGGCCAGCGGCTGATCCTGGAGTGGCGCGGCCAACCGATCTGGATCGTCAAGCGGTCCAAGGCGATGCTCGATGCATTGCCGTCCCTGGACGACCGGCTCAAGGATCCAAAGTCCGAGAACAAGGACCAGCAGCCGGACTACGTGCTGAAGAACCCCGAGTACCGCTCGATCAAGTCCGACATCTCGGTCCTGGTCGGCCTGTGCACGCACCTGGGGTGCTCGCCGGAGATGGTGGCCGAGATCCGGCCCGAGCCCTACGACCCGCAGTGGAAGGGCGGCTATTTCTGCCCATGCCACAAGTCGCGCTTCGACATGTCCGGTCGCGTCTTCGATGGCGTGCCGGCACCGATCAATCTGCTGGTGCCCCCACACCACTATGTCGATGACAACACGCTGGTGATCGGCGTCGATCCGGACGCAGCCGGCAAGCCGGCCAACAGCACGGGGGCTGCCTGATGAGCAATATCCTGGTTCGCACCGCCAACGGCGTGTTCGAGTGGGTCAACGAACGCGCGCCCGGCCTGATGCCGGTGTATCGCAAGCATGTCAGCGAGTATTACGCGCCGAAGAATTTCAACATCTGGTACTACTTCGGTTCACTGGCGATGGTGGTGCTGGTCAACCAGATCGTCACCGGCATCTTCCTGACGATGCACTACAAGACCAGCGCCGCCGATGCCTTCGCGTCGATCGAATACATCATGCGTGACGTGGAGTGGGGCTGGCTGATCCGCTACATGCACAGCACCGGCGCCTCGCTGTTCTTCATCGTGGTGTACCTGCACATGTTCCGCGGCCTGATGTACGGCAGTTACCAGAAGCCGCGCGAACTGGTGTGGATCCTGGGCATGCTGATCTACCTGGTGCTGATGGCCGAAGCCTTCATGGGCTACGTCCTGCCCTGGGGCCAGATGTCGTTCTGGGGCGCGAAGGTGATCATCTCGTTGTTCGGCGCCATTCCGGTGATCGGCAATGGGCTGACCGAATGGATCATGGGCGATTACCTGCCCGGCGACGCCACGCTCAACCGCTTCTTCGCGTTGCACGTGATCGCGTTGCCGCTGGTGCTGCTGTTGCTGATCGTGCTGCACCTGGGCGCGCTGCATGAAGTGGGCTCCAACAACCCCGACGGCGTGGATATCAAGAAGGGGCCCAAGGGCAACCGCTGGGATGCGCACAAGCCGGCCGATGGCATTCCGTTCCATCCGTATTACACGGTCAAGGATCTGGTCGGCGTCGGCTTCCTGTTGGTGATCGCTGCCTTCATCATCTTCTTTGCGCCGGCCTTCGGCGGCTTGTTCCTGGAGCATGACAACTTCACCGAGGCCAATCGCCTGGTGACGCCGGAGCACATCAAGCCGGTGTGGTACTACACGCCGTACTACGCGATGTTGCGGGTGGTGCCCAACAAGCTCGGCGGCGTGCTGGTGATGTTCTCGGCGATCGCCATCCTGTTCCTGGTGCCCTGGCTGGATCGCGCCAAGGTGCGTTCGATCCGCTACCGCGGCTGGATCTCCAAGGTGGCGCTGGCCGTGTTGGTGGTGTGCTTCGTGTGGCTGGGCGTGATCGGTTCCGGTCCCGGCACCGATGCGCACGAAACCTACGTCGGGCGCGTGCTGACCTTCCTGTACTTCGCGTTCTTCATCACCATGCCGGTGTGGACGCGGCTGGACAAAACCAAACCGGTACCGGAGCGGGTGACCACACATGACTAAGCCCATCGTGAGGTCATGGAAGTCGCACGTGGTCGCCTTGCTGTGTGGTGTGCTGTTTGCCGGCGGTGCGCTGGCGGCAGAGGGCGGGGCGGTGCAACAGGCCGGCAACGACCTGGGCGACCGCGCATCGCTGCAGCGCGGCGCGCAGTTGTTCATGAACTACTGCTCCGGCTGCCACTCGCTGAAATATCTGCGCTACTCGCGCATGGCCAGCGACCTGGGGTTGAGCGAGGCCGAAGTCATGGCCAACCTCAATTTCACCGGCGCCAAGGTGGGCGAACACATCGAAGGCACCATGCCGCACGATGCGGCCACCAAGTGGTTCGGCAAGGCGCCGCCGGATCTGACCCTGATTGCACGCGTGCGTGGCACCGACTGGGTCTACACCTACCTCAAGTCGTTCTATCTGGATCAGACCCGTCCGCTGGGCTGGAACAATCAACTGTTCCCCAATGCCTCCATGCCCAACCCGCTGTGGGAGCTGCAAGGCCTGCAACAGGCGCAGTTCGGCCCACCGGACAAGGCCACCGGCGATCGCCCGGTGCAGGCATTGAAGCTCGGCCAGCCGGGGCGGCAGACGCCGGTGGAATTCGATCAGACCGTGCGCGACATCGCCAACTTCCTGGAGTACGCCGGCGAGCCTGCAGCGCTCAAGCGGCAGAGCATGGGCGTGTGGGTGATCCTGTTCCTGGCCCTGCTCACCTTCATCGCGTATCTGCTGAAGAAGGAATACTGGAAGGACGTGCACTGATCACGCCCAAAAGCCGGATACGGCGCCGCCAGTGCGGCGACCGTGTCCTTAGCACTATTGGCTTTTGCGTGACGTGATTGCACACTCGATGGACCGTGGTGACGGTCGGCGTTGGGCCGGCCGCACCGATGCGGCCGGCGGATTCCGGTCGTCGGAGAGCCTTGAATGGCGACGAGTGTGCGTATGCGGAATACCTTGACTTTGTTTTCGTCCAACGATGATGTGTTGTGCCACCGGGTCCGACTGGTCCTGGCGGCAAAAGGGGTGACCTACGACCTGGTGTCAGTCGACCCGCAGAATCCTCCGGAAGATCTGATCGATCTCAATCCTTACCACTCGGTGCCGACCCTGGTCGAACGCGACCTGGTGCTCTACGCCGCCTCGGTGGTCAGCGAATACCTCGACGAACGCTACCCGCATCCGCCACTGATGCCGGTCGACCCGTTGTCGCGTGCGCGCCTGCGTCTGGCGATGCTGCGCATCGAGCACGATTGGGTGCCGCAGGTGCAGGCGATCCAGCTGGGCAACAAGACCCAGGCCGAAGCCGGGCGCAAGCGCCTGAAGGAACTGCTGACCGCCTCGGTGCCGTTGTTCAAGGCCAGCAAGTTCTTCCTCAATCCTGAAATGAGCCTGGCCGATTGCGCGATGGCGCCAATCATCTGGCGGCTGGATGCGCTGGAGATCAGCCTGCCCAAGGACAGCAAGGCGATCGAGGATTATGGCAACCGCATCTTCCGCAATCCCGGCTTCATCCGCAGCCTGACCGATCAGGAAAAGAAACTGCGCGACATGCCGGGTTGATGGTGCGGCTGTATGCCAACAGACCGAGTTCCGATGGCACCGCCGCCGCTGCGCGTCGTGTGCGGGTAAAATGACGCAATGAGCGAAGATTTCCCCCGCATGACCAGCCACCGCCCGTATCTGTTGCGGGCTTTAGTGGAGTGGATCAACGACAACGGCATGACGCCGCATATCCTGGTCGATGCCGGGCTGCCCGGCGTGCAGGTGCCCGCCAGTGCCGTCAAGGACGGCCGCGTGGTGCTGAACATTGCCGAGCGTGCCGTGGTTGGCCTGAATGTCGACAACGAGAGCGTGCGGTTTACCGCGCGCTTTGGTGGCGTGAGCTATCCGGTGATGGTGCCGATGCCGGCCGTGCTGGCCGTGTATGCACGCGAGACCGGGCAGGGCATGGCACTGCCGGATGACATCCCGGGCACCAGCACCGAGCCGCCGGATCCCGGTACACCGTCACCGCCGAGCCCGCCACCACCGGACGAACCGCCGAGCACCGGCAAGCGCCCGCACCTGCGCGTGGTCAAGTAAGCGGTCGCGGACGTTGCCGAGCACTGCACCGATGCAGGTCTCGCGCGTCCGCCACATCGATTGCAGCGCGCCGGATGCGTCCGGCGAGTACGCGTATGACTACGAGTACGACATCTATCATTTCGTGGATGGCGGGATCGGTCTGATTGCGCGTAGCTACACCGACACGCCGGAAGAGGCGCATTTCCTCAACATCGAGGCCAACGGCACGCTGCGCCTGTTGACGCAAGCTGACCTGGCGCAGCCGTTGTTCGCACTGGCGCAGGACTACCTGCGGCAGGAGGGCAAGCGGGAGCTGCGTTGGTTGAGTGGCCGGGGAGATGGTTACGAGCCGCTGCCTGGTGGCATGCCTTCGCGCGCTTGATGTGTCGTTGCGACACACGACGTCTTGGCGGATCTTGCTGCCGCGGCGCGCTGACGAGTTTTTAGTGCAGTGACGCCACTAGCTAGCCAGCGCCGCTACGGGATCAGTGCCCATCACTCCAGGCGCTGTTGCTCCGGATGCAAGGCTCGCACGGTCGCTACCTGTGGGCCGGTGAAGGCAATCAGCTGCTCGCCGCGCAGGATCAGACGGCCGCTGTGGCGGTCCACGCCATCGTGCGAATACTCGAAGCGAAACGTGCGCTCAAATCCCAGCCAGCCGTTGGGCATCCGGCAGATGCGCAGGTTAGTGGAGTGCACGCTCTGGTCCAGCCATTGCACATCGGCTGCACGGCAGGCATTGCGGCCGAGCACCTCGGCGCGTTCGGCCGCGGCACGCGACGCGTTCCAGAACGCATAGAGCGCGGCGCCGGCAATCATGAAGAGAATCAGGCTGGGCATGCCGACAATGTGCCATGCCGCGCAGGCGCTGGACAATCGCGGGTGCCGGGCCGCAGCGTTGCGGTGCTGTGGCGTGCAGATGGCGCGAGGCCAGTGATCACAGCGCTCGCAGTCGCCAGGCAAGCGCGAGCGGTGCGCGCAGCCGGCGTGTGTGCTCACGCATTCGGCGTGTTCGCAGGATGCGCACCCGCGGACTGCGCTTTACCGAGGGGACTTGGCTTGCCTATGCCATGCGTGCCCAAGCACCGCGCGATTGCGGTGGTCGCCATTAAACAATTCACCGCGGCCACGGCGGCTGGCTTGTTCTGGCGGTCGGAAAGCCCCATCACTAGGATTCTGCCCCTGTCGACACCGAGTGCCGCACGGCCCTGCCTGGTGCGCCTCGGGCCCCGCCCATGCATCCAGTCCTGCAGCATTTTCATCCCGTGGTCGCCGCCTGGTTTGGGCGTACCTTTGCTGCGCCCACCCCGGCGCAGATCGCCGCGTGGCCGGCGATCAAGGCCGGGCGGCATACCCTGGTGGCGGCGCCGACCGGCTCCGGCAAGACCCTTACCGCGTTCTTGGCAGCGATCGACGCGTTGATCCGTGACGGCCTGGCCCAGGGCGGTGCGCTGCCGGACCAAACGCGGGTGATCTACGTCTCGCCGCTCAAGGCCTTGTCCAACGACATCCATCTGAATCTGGAGGCGCCACTGCACGGCATCCGTGCGGAGTTGCTCGCGCAGGGCCTGCCCGATGTGCCGGTGCGTACGGCGGTGCGCACCGGCGACACGCCGCAGCGCGAGCGGGCCCAGGCGCGGCGCGTGCCGCCGCATATTCTGGTGACCACGCCGGAGTCGCTGTACGTGTTGCTGGGCTCGGCCTCCGGGCGCAGCGCGTTGCGCCATGTACGCACGGTCATCGTGGACGAGATCCACGCAGTGGCAGCGGACAAGCGCGGCAGCCATCTCGCATTGACCCTGGAGCGCCTGCAGCGGTTGGCCGAGCAGCCCATCACGCGGGTGGGTCTGTCTGCCACGCAGAAACCGATCGACACCGTGGCGCAGTTTCTGGTGGGTGTTGGCGAGGACGGCGCGGCGGCGCCGTGCGAGATCGTGGATATCGGCTACACCCGTCAGCGCGATCTGGCATTGGCGCTGCCGCCCACGCCGTTGAGCGTGGTGCTGTCCAACGACCAATGGCTGCAGGTGTATGCCGAGGTCGCTGCGCTGGCGCAACAGCACCGTACCACGCTGGTGTTCGTCAACACGCGCCGCATGGCCGAGCGGGCTGCGCGCCACCTGGGCGAGCTGCTGGGCAAGCAGCGCGTGGCGGCGCATCACGGCAGCCTGTCGCGCGAGACGCGGCTACTGGCCGAGCGCCGACTCAAGGCCGGCGAATTGACCGTGCTGGTGGCCACTGCGTCGCTGGAGCTGGGCCTGGATATCGGCGATGTAGACCTGGTCTGCCAACTCGGCTCACCGCGCTCGATCGCCACCTTCCTGCAGCGCGCCGGCCGGTCCGGGCATGCGGTCGGTGGCACGCCGAAGGCGCGGCTGTTCCCGCAGACGCGCGACGAGCTGGTCGAATGCGCCGCGCTGCTGGATGGCATCCGCCGTGGCGAACTGGATGCCCTGCGGTTTCCGATCGCGCCGATCGACGTGCTGGCGCAGCAGATCGTCGCCGAAGCCGCCTGCGAAGATTGGGACGAAGATGCACTGTTTGCGCTGGTGCGCCGCGCCTGGCCATTCGCAACGCTGAGCCGCGCCACCTTCGATGCGGTCGTGCGGATGTTATGCGAGGGCTTCAGCACCCGGTTGGGGCCACGCGCTGGCTATCTGCACCGCGATGCGGTCAATCGCCGCCTGCATGCGCGGCGTGGCGCGCGCATGACCGCGCTCACCTCCGGCGGCACCATTCCCGAAACCGGCGATTACAGCGTGGTGCTGGAGCCACAGGCGGAAAACATCGGCACGGTCAACGAGGATTTCGCGGTCGAAAGCCTCACCGGCGATGTCTTCCAGCTTGGCAATGCGAGCTACCGCATCCTGCGCGTGGATGCGGACAAGGTGCGGGTTGAAGATGCCAAGGGGGCGCCGCCCAATATTCCGTTCTGGTTGGGCGAGGCGCCGGGCCGCAGCGATGCATTGTCGCTGGCGGTGTCGCGCCTGCGCGAAGAAATTGCCACGCGGCTCGACGGTGCACGGCATGCCGGCGCACAGGCATGGCTATGCGATGAGGTTGGGTTGGCCGCGGAGCCGGCGCAGCAACTGGTGGAGTACCTGGCGAACGCCTGTCAGGCATTGGGTGCGATGCCGACCCAGCACTGCCTGGTGATGGAGCGGTTCTTCGATGCCACCGGCGGCACCCAATTGATCATCCACTCGCCCTACGGCAGCCGGATCAACCGCGCCTGGGGCCTGGCCTTGCGCAAGCGGTTCTGCCGCACCTTCAATTTCGAATTGCAGGCCGCCGCGACCGAGGACGCGATCGTATTGTCGCTGTCCACCAGCCATAGTTTTGCGCTGGAAGAGGTGGCGCGTTATCTGCATTCCGCATCGGCCGAGCACGTGCTGGTGCAGGCGTTGCTGGACGCACCGCTGTTCGGTGTGCGGTGGCGCTGGAATGCCACCAACGCGATGGCGCTGCCGCGCTTTTCCGGCGGCAACAAGGTTGCGCCGCAACTGCAGCGGATGAAGTCCGAAGACCTGTTGGCCACGGTGTTCCCGGACCAGGTGGCATGTGCGGAGAATCTGGTTGGCGAGCGCGAGGTGCCGGACCATCCGCTGGTGGCGCAAACGCTGGAAGATTGCCTGCATCAATCGATGGATAGCGAGGGTTGGCTGCAGGTGTTGCGCGGCCTGGAGTCCGGCGCCATCACGCTGGTGGCACGTGATCTGGCCGCGCCGTCGCCGCTGGCGGCGGAAGCCTTGAATGCACGTCCGTACGCCTTTCTCGACGATGCACCGCTGGAAGAGCGGCGCACCCAGGCGGTGCAGGGCAGGCGCTACACGCCGCAGAGCAGCGATGATTTGGGACAGCTGGATCCGCAGGCAATTGCTGCCGTGCGCGAAGAAGCCTGGCCGCAGCCACGCGATGCCGAAGAGATGCATGAGGCGCTGGTGGGCCTGGGTGTGTTGCCGGTGGAAGAGGCCCTCGATGCACAGTGGCAGGCATGGCTGTCGGCGTTGTCGGCGGCCGGGCGCGCCACCTGCCTGGCAGTCGATGGCGGCACTGCACTGTGGATCAGCGCCGAGCGCATCGAGTGGTTTGCACCGTTGTATCCGCACGCCGTGGCGCAGCCGCCGCTGCAGGCGCCGCCGGATTGCCGTGTGGACGACTGGCAGCGCGAGTGGGCAGTGCGCGAGCTGGTGCGCGGCCGCCTGTCGGCGGTGGGGCCGGCGCAGGTGTCTGCGCTGTGCAGCGCAGTGCGCCTGCCGGCAGCGGAGGTCGAACTCGCCTTGATCGGGCTGCAGCGCGAAGGCTATGTCATGGCAGGTCGCTTCAGTGCCCAGGCACTTGAAGAGGAATGGTGCGAGCGGCATCTACTGGCGCGCATCCATCGCTATACGCTGGGGCGCTTGCGCCGTGAGATCGAGCCGGTGTCGCAGCGCGATTACGCACGTTTCCTGTTCGAATGGCAGCACCTGGATGCCGACCACCGCGTGGCCGGGCCGGACGCGCTGGCCGGCATCGTTGGCCAGCTGGAAGGCTTCGAGGCGCCGGCCGCGCTCTGGGAAAGCGAGCTGTTGCCCGCGCGCGTGCGTGACTACCAACCCGCGTGGCTGGACGAACTGTGCACCGCTGGCCGCACGGTATGGGCGCGCCTGCGTCCAGGCGGTGGCCGCAGTGGCAATGCGTTGCGCGGCACGCCAATCGTGCTGCTGCCGCGGCGTGAAGCGCAGCGCTGGAATGCCCTGGCACGCGCCGACGATGACGCGCCGCTGGGCTCGCGTGCGCAGCGCGTGGTGGAGGTGCTGCAGGAGCAGGGCGCGCTGTTCTTCGACGAGATTGCCGATGCTGCGCGGCTGATGGCCACCGAGCTGGAAGATGTGCTCAGCGAACTGGTGATGCGCGGGCGCGTGCATTGCGACAGTTATGCCGGCCTGCGTGCACTGCTAGTGCCGGCGTCCAAACGCCCCTCGGCACTGTCGCGGCAACGCCGGCGTGCCAGTGCGTTGGGCATCCGCGATGCCGGCCGTTGGGCGCCGGTGCGCAACTTGCCGTCGCTGCCCTTGGCCGAGGCCAGCGAGCGTCACCAGGAAATGCTGGAGCACGTGGCGCGCGCGTTGCTGCGCCGCTATGGCGTGGTGTGTTGGCGGCTGCTTGAACGCGAGGCCGCCTGGCTGCCGCCCTGGCGCGAATTACTGCGTGTGTATCAGCGGTTGGAAGCGCGTGGCGAACTGCGTGGCGGGCGTTTTATTGCCGGCGTGTCCGGCGAACAATTCGCGTTGCCCGATGCCATTGCCGCGATGCGTCGCGTGCGCGCGCAACCGTTGGCGCAACAGTGGATCTGCCTCAGCGCGAGTGACCCGGCCAATCTGCTCGGCAATCTGTTGCCCGGCGAGCGCATCGCGCGCGTGCCCGGCAATCGCGTGGCGTTTCTGGACGGCCTGCCGATGGCCGCCTGGAGCGGCGATCGCTTCCAGCCGCTGCAAGAGCTCTCACACGAGCACGGCGAGCAGGCATTGCGATTGCTGCAACGTGGGCCGGGCGCCGCCGAGCAGACGCCACTGCAGCAATGGCTCGCTCAGTCGCCGGTTACTGATGCGCGTGCGCCGCTCACACGTGGCAGCGGACGCGACAGATAGGCGCTGCCAGGCACAACCCAGCGCCACGGCAATTCCACGGCCTTGCGAATGCCGATGCGCGGGCCGGCAAGCGGTGCCGCTGGTGGCGGAGTGCCGTCGTCCTCGATCCACAAGCGCGCCACGCCAGTGGTCAGGTCCAGTCCGTTATCGACTGCGCTCACGCCAAAGGCTTGCGCCAGGCGGCCTGGACCGGTGGTCAACGATTTGAACGGCGCTGCGCCGCGTGCAGCGTGCATCGCATCGCAGCCGGCCAACGGTTCCAGCGCACGGATCAACACTGCGTGCCCGGGCGCGCCGCCACATACCGCGTTGATTGCCCAGTGCATGCCGTAGATGAAATACACATACAAATGCCCGGGCGCACCGAACATCACCTGCGTGCGTGGGGTCATGCCGCGAAACGAATGCGCAGCGGCATCTTCGCTGCCGCAATACGCTTCGACTTCGGTGATGCGGCCGCGGCGGCCGTCGGCACTCACCAGAACCTTGTTGAGTAGCAGTGGCGCAACGGTGCGCGCATCGGCTGCATAAAAAGCGCGCGGCAAAGGCGAGTGCAATGACATGCGCGCAAGCCTAACGCGGTGGTTGTGATGTCTCTGCGGGACTGTCCCGGACAGCGTGCATAACGCGGGTAGGGATTTTCCGAATGGGGCGCGCGGCAAGCGAGCGAACTGTCACAAATTGGCATATCCGTTCGTGTGAACGGCACATTCAGGCTGAAACCGTCTCAAGCACGTTTTGCTTGCGCCGATAGCCATTAACGATTGGTTTAGCAAGGCACATCAATCGCTGCCCCGATGGTGTCAGCAAGTGCCTGCCGACGCACCGCACTCATGCACGTTCACTCAAGAGACATCCCAATGTTAGGCAACCTCAAAATCGGAACCCGGCTGATCGTGGCGTTTCTGATCGTTTCGGCGATCGGCGCTTGCATTGGCTGGGTGGGGTACTCCAACTCCGGCCGGCTCAATGACCTGTCCACCACGTTGTACGAGCGCGAATTGCTGGGCTTGTCCAACGTGAAGGAAGCCAACATCAATCTGATCTACGCCGGCCGTGCACGCGCAAACCTGCTGCTGGCCAGCAGCGCGGAAGAGCGCCAGTCGCACGTGCAGAACATCGACAAGTACACCGCAAAAGTGGTCGATTACATGACACGTGCGCGGGCCAGCTTCGAAACCGACGAGGGCAAGACCAAGCTGGCGCAGTTTGATCGCGCCTGGCAGAAATACCTGGATGAGCGCGGCCGCTTCATCGAGGCCGCCAACCGCGAAGCACTGCGCGAGGCCAACCCCGAATTGGCCGAGCTGTCACGCGCGGTGCGCGCCAGCTCGGATGAGGTCGATACCTTGATGACCGACCTGAGCAGCTTGCGCGAACGCAGCGCGGCGTCGGCGAACGCCGAAACCGGTGCAATCCACAGCAGCAGTTCCAAATTGCTGATGGCCATTATCTGCGGTGGCGTGCTGTTGGGCGGGGTGCTCGGTGTCGTGATCAGCCGCAGCGTCACCGGCCCGATCCGCCGTGCGGTGGAAGTGGCAAACGGGCTGTCCGAAGGCGATTTGACCATGCGCATCGAGGTGCATGGTCGCGACGAAGCCGCGCAGCTGCTCGAGGCGATGCGCACCATGGTGCAGAAGCTGTCGCAGGTGGTAGGCGAGGTCAACACCAGTGCCGAAACCCTGGCCAGCGCCTCGGAAGAAGTCAGTGCCACTGCGCAGAGCATTTCGCAGGCTGCCAGCGAGCAAGCGGCTGGCGTGGAAGAAACCAGCGCCTCGCTGGAGCAGATGACCGCATCGATCAGCCAGAACACCGAAAACGCACGCATCACCGACGGCATGGCCACCCAGGCCGCGAAGGAGACCATTGAAGGTGGCGAGGCGGTCGTGGCCACCACGCAGGCGATGAAGCAGATCGCACAGAAGATCGGCATCATCGACGACATCGCATATCAGACCAATCTGCTGGCACTCAATGCTGCCATCGAAGCTGCACGCGCCGGCGAGCACGGCAAGGGCTTTGCGGTGGTTGCTGCCGAAGTGCGCAAGCTGGCCGAACGCAGCCAGGTGGCGGCGCAGGAAATTGGTGAGGTCGCCAGTTCCAGCGTCGAGCTCGCCGACCGCGCCGGCCGCTTGCTGGACACCATCGTGCCCAGCATCAAGCGCACCTCCGATCTGGTACAGGAAATTTCTGCCGCCTCTGAAGAACAGTCCTCCGGCGTCAGCCAGATCAACTCGGCGGTAGTGCAGTTGAGCCAGACCACCCAGCAGAATGCCAGCGCCTCCGAAGAACTCGCGGCCACCGCTGAAGAGATGAGCGCGCAGGCCGAGCAGCTGCAGCAGAGCATGGCGTTCTTCCGGCTAGGCGGGCAGGCGCCGGCCAGTACGCCGCCCAAGCGCGGCAAGGCCGTGGCCGCGCGCGCAACCCGCAGCAGTGGCGCACGGACCTGGCGCGGCACTGCCGCACCGGCCTACGCCATGTCCGAGGGCCCGGACGAGGGCCAGTTCGCACGATTCTGAGGACGACCGATGGATGCGTTGACACCCGATGCGCTGCTGGGCGATGCCGATGCGGCAGCCCAGTATCTGACCTTCCAGCTGGACGGCGAGACCTTTGCCACCAGCATTCTCGGCATTCGCGAGATCATCCAGTACCGTGCACCCACGCCGGTGCCATCGATGCCGGCCTGCGTACGCGGGGTGATCAACCTGCGCGGCGCAGTGGTGCCGGTGGTGGATCTGCAGGCACGGCTGGGACGTGCCGACAGCAGCATCGGCAAGCGCAGTTGCATCGTGATTCTGGCCACCGAGCAGGCGCAGGGGCCGCAGGTGATCGGCGTGCTGGTGGACGCGGTCAATGCGGTGATCGAGCTGGCCGATCACGACATCGAAGCAGCGCCGTCGTTCGGCACGCACATCCGCCGCGATCTGCTGCGCGGCATGGGCAAGGTGGGCGAGCGCTTCGTCGTGCTGCTGGAGATGGAGCAGGTGTTGCGAGTGGACGAGATTGCTGGCGAAACCGACGTGCTGGCGGCCTGAAATCCGCGAAACGAAGCGCCTGCGGCGGTGGCGCGTTGATCAGCGGTCGGTCTGCCAACCATCGAAGCGCTGGACGCAATTGCGCCCCGCACGCGCGGCACCGAGCAAGGCGTGGCGGGCACGCGCCATGAGGACATGGCTGTCCAATGGCTCGCCAGGCGCGACGCAGACCAGCCCGGCGGTGATGCTGATGGTGTCGGCTGGCCAGCAGGCAGCGGCGATCGTGGTTTGCAGGCGCTGCACGCTCGCCAGTGCCTGCGCGCTGTCTGCGCCGGGCAGCACCATGCAAAAGTGCGCTGCGCCGATGCGCGCGACACCGCCGGGTTCCTGCGGCTCGGTCTCGATACAACGTGCGGCCTGCACGAGTGTTGCGTCGGCAGCGTCGCTGCCGAACTGCAGCTTCAGCCGTTTGAAGCCGTCGATCTCGATCAGCACGAATGCCAGGCCGTGCAGCTTTGCCACCGGCGCGGCGTCTTCCAGCATGTGTTCCAGACCCTCCCGGTTCCACAGATCGGTGAGCGGGTCGCGTAGGGCATCGCCTTCCAGCAGACGCGCGGCCTGGCGCAGTTCGATGGTGGTGACGACTTGGCGGGCTAGCGCCTGCAATGCAGTGCGCTCGGCGTCCGACAAGGTGCGCGGGGCGCGATCTAGCACGCACAAGGTACCCAGCGCCACGCCGTCGGACGTCAGTAGCGGTGCACCGGCGTAGAAGCGGATCTGTGGCCCGCCTGTCACCAGTGCGTTGCGCGCGAAGCGTGGGTCCACAAACGTGTCGCCCACTTCCATCATCTGGTCGGGCTGCAGGATGGCGTGCGCACAGAACGCCAGGTCGCGCGGTGTTTCGGCGGGCTGCATGCCCACGCGCGACTTGAACCACTGGCGGTCCTGGTCGATCAGCGAGATCAACGCCATCGGCGTGCGGCAAAGCTGCGCGGCCGCTGCGGTGATGTCGTCGTAGAGCGGCTCCGGCGCGGTGTCGAGAATGTTGTAACTGTGCAGCGCGGCCAGACGGTCGTCTTCGTTGGCCGGTGGCGGTGCACCCAAAGCAGCCAGCGCATTGCCGGACAGCAGCGTGGCGTGGGCCAGGTTCAGCGACGGCGCGTCGGGGGTCTGCATCGAGCGTGGTACCGGCAGGGGCCCGCAGGGGCGCGAATAGGAACGGCTGGTTGTCATCGGGCGGCAAGCGCTGGCGCGCGCGGTGCTGCTAGCCGATCTTGCCACACTCGTTGGCTTGCACGTGGCGGCGCGTGGGCATTTGATCTCTCGAATGTGGCCCGCGCACCGCGCGGTGCGGAACGCGGCCTCGCGCCATGCACAAGCAATGCGTTCGATCAACTTCAAACCGCGTCAATAGGCGCCGTCCGTCGTGGCGCGCACATCACGGGCGCAGCGCTAACGTTCGTGTGCAATCTTTCAACGGAGTCGCCCAGATGATGCCCGACCACACACCGCGTGAAAACGAACCCGACAGTCAGCATGGCGAACTGGAAGGGCAGCAAGACAGAAAGCAGGACGAAACCGCCAAACAGCGCCCCGGGCAGACCGATCAGCAGATCCGCGATACCGAAAGCCGCCGCCCCAAGCCCAGCGACGAGCAGGGCGCATAGCTGCACGCCGATCTGGCTGCGCGGCAGGTTGTGATTCGTGCGCCGCGAGGCGCGCTGCTTCCTATCACCGTGTTGCTAATCGGCTGCGGTGTGTAGCGATCGGCTGCAGTGCAATAGCTCGACGACAGCTCCGATCCTGCTGCACGATTTCGATGCCGCGGATGCTGCGGATGCCGTGAATCCGACGCGGTCGTCAGCACTCTGGTGGACTACCGACTGCCGCGATTTTAAGCAGTGCAGTTGGCCATCAACGCTGCGGGTGTGCGGCGCGTCAGACACATGATGTCGCTGTGTCTGCAGTTGAATTTAATGGGCGACCAGTGATCCTCGCTTGCAGCAGCATGTTTGGGACGTCGCTGTTTGCGACGCCTGAGTGCGGGTTCTAAACCAAGTCAGGTGCATCGGTATCACTAGACGCATGTGCATCTCGTTCCACGTGGCTGGTGTGCATCTCGTTCCACGTGGCTGGCAAGATGCGCTCGCACGTCATTCACCCGAGTACGCGCTGCAGTGAGGACTCTGCTGAGGCACTCGCGGCGTGGCTAAATCGCTGGCGATTGCCCCGCCACCGAGCAACGCAGTTCCATCACAAAATCAAAGGTGTTCGTCCGCTGGCGCGCTGACGGGTTGATCAAGCGACACGCCGTAAGAAAAATAGCAGCTGGGCCATACCACCCTTGTTCTATGCCATTGCACGGCTACGTCGGTCTTTTCCGAGTGACTACGGTCGAAACCAAACGCCAGGGCGCCACCGAATGGATGTCCACCGCGTACATCCACCACGGCGATGAGGCAGACGCGATCCGGGTACTCCCCGATGTGGGCTGTAGTCCCGATCGCATGGAGGCGCGCCGCCAGGGCATGCAGGCGGGCGTACAGACAGCGCAGTTACTGCATGCTGGTGTCCGCAACAGGCAAGAGCCTCCGCGCTGGCGCAATGTCTAACAGCGCGCTGTCGATGCGGCTGCACGCGGTCATGCGTCGGCCCACACGTGTTCGTCAGATGCCCACTGCGATACTGCAGCGCATGAAACAGCGCACCCTACAACGCACCGTGCTGCATGGTCATTGCGGCGAGTTCCGCGTGGAAACGGTCGAGTCCCAGGCGCCGGGCGACCCGCAGTGGAGCTCCACGGCGTATGTCTACCATCGCGATCTGTCATCGGCGGTCGCCACGGTTGAAGAAGCTGGCAAGGCCGGCTATCGCGGCGATGCGCGGGCCCAGGCAATGCAGCTTGGCCGCTGCCTGGCGGAGTTCCTGGATCCGGCGGGTTACCGCGTGGCGTGACGCGATCCGGTATTTGCAGTGCGCGCTAGCATCGGCGCCAGCGTCACCCCGAGTGCCGGATTCTTCTTGCCACAGAATCGATATTCCAGTCGCTACTAGCGGCCGCCGGCCGCCGGCTGCTGGTAGCTCCAGATACGGTCTGCCAACACTCTCGTGGTCTTCAGCGCCAAGTTGGCGCGACAAAGAGAGAAGTCAAAGAGTGGCGGCATTTAAATCTGAGTTGGGTTACAAGTGCCCCCCAAATATGCCCCCACTGTCTCGCGCGTTTCAACGAAACGATCCGCTCCGGCCAAAAATGCAGAAGGCCGGACAACCCGTCCTACAGCAGGGTTTCCGGCCTTCTTCCATCCCGTTCGGGATGCTATCTGGTGGAGCGGAAGGGGATCGAACCCTCGACCTTCGCGATGCGAACGCGACGCTCTCCCAGCTGAGCTACCGCCCCACGTGGCTCGATTCTAACCACATGCCACGCGGTTCGCCAAGAGCTGCCTGCGTGGCTGGCCGCATCGGGGGGATGCGGCCGGCGGTCTGATTACTCGCGAATCAGCGGGAACTTGAGGTCGGGGTTCTTGGCTTTCCATTCCTTGTACGACTCCGTGCCTTCCCATGCAGCGAAGGCCTTCGGCGTGCGTCCCCGGCCAGACCAGGTCTCGCCGGTGCCGGGAAGCTCGTACTTCGGGCGCACTTCGCTGCGGCCGGTCTTCACCACGTCCTTGCGGGCGGTGGTGGTGGTGCCCAGGTAGGCAGCAATGTCGTTGCGCTGCTTGGTGTTGAAGTGGCCGGCAAACTGCTCGAGCAGCGACACGATGGTGGCATGTGCAGAGGATGCCTCACTGGCGCGCTCGGTTTTTTCCTGTTCTTCCAGCTTCTGCAGCTCGTCCAGCAGCTTGGCTTTGGCTTGCGCGATGGAATCCAGTTTCGAAGAAGTATTGCTCACAGAGGTATGGCCTCGGAATAAGAGTGGAGACACCGCCCGATGGGCGCGCGCCATTATGGCACTGGTCCGTGGATGGTCGTTGCACGGACACGGCTTTACACATGCGCTAAACGGGCCGTTCACGGGGTCTGGCCGGGTGCTTTCGCATTGTCGTGCTGCGCCTGCTGCAAGACGCATCGCGTCTGGTGGCAGGCCCAACCGCAACAATACAGGAGCATGCCATGAGTGATGACACCCGCAATGTCGGCACGCCGGATCGTGACCTGATCAATGTGCACGAAGCCTACGAACTGCAGTATTGGACCAAGGCCCTTGGCGTGAGCGCCGACGAACTGCGCGCGGCCGTGGATGCGGTGGGGCCGGTGGCCGCCAAGGTGCGCCAGCACCTGGGCAAATAGGCCCGGCTTGCATGAGCCTGAGTGAATACCGCCGCAAGCGCAGCTTCGACAAGACCCGCGAGCCGGAGCCAGGCAAGTTGCTGCCGCAAGGGCAGCGGGCGATCTTCGTGGTGCAGCTGCACCATGCCAGCCGGCGCCACTACGATTTCCGCTTGCAGGTGGGCGATGCGCTCAAGAGCTGGGCGGTGCCGAAGGGGCCAAGCTACGACCCGGCAGTCAAGCGCATGGCGGTAGAGGTGGAAGACCACCCGGTGGACTATGCCAGTTTCGAAGGCGAGATTCCGAAGGGCGAATACGGCGGCGGCCACGTGGCTCAGTTCGATCATGGGGTCTGGGCCACCGCCGGTGACCCGGAAGCGCAGTTGGCCAAGGGCCACCTGCGCTTCGAGTTGTTCGGCAGCAAGCTCAAGGGCGGCTGGCACCTGGTGCGCTCGAGCAAGCCGGCCCGCCAGCCGCAGTGGTTGCTGTTCAAGGAGGACGACGCCTATGCCGGCACGCTGGAAGCCGACGATCTGCTGGCCGATGTGGCTGCGGCGCCAGCAGAAGATGTACGTCGCGCCGGTGCCGGCAAGGCCCAACGCAAGGCACTCACCACCGTGCCTGTGCCCCGGGCGCGCGCACGTAACGCCTGGACCAACGCCGCGTTGAAACTCACGCACGCGCGGCGCGGCGACATCGACGATGCCGCGTTCGCACCGCAGCTGGCCAAGCTCGGGCAGGCGCCGCCGGAAGGGGCGCAATGGGTGCATGAAATCAAGTGGGACGGTTATCGCATCCTGGCCACGGTGACCGATGGTCAGGTACGGCTGTGGTCGCGCAATGCGCTGGAATGGACCGACAAGATTCCCGATATCCGCGATGCGATCCAGGCGCTCAACCTGCGCTCGGCACGGCTGGATGGCGAGCTGATCGCCGGGCGTGGCACCAAGGAGGATTTCAACCTGCTGCAGGCGACCTTGTCGGGCGAACGCCAGGTGCCGCTGGCGCTGGCGGTGTTCGACCTGCTGCACATCGATGGCGTGGAGATCAGCGAGGCGCCGCTGCGCGAACGCAAGCAGCTCTTGCAGCAGATCCTGGCGAATGCGCCGGCCGGCCATCTGGCCTACAGCTCGCATGTGGAGGGCGATGGGCTGGAGGCGTTCCGGGTCGCCGGCGAGCAGCACTTCGAAGGCATCATTTCCAAGCGTGCCGACCGGCCGTACCGCGGCGGTCGCAGCGATGATTGGCGCAAGACCAAGCAACTGGCCAGCCAGGAATACGCGGTCGTCGGCTATACCGCGCCCAAGGGCAGCCGTACCGGCTTCGGCTCGCTGCTGCTGGCCACGCCGGACCCGCAGCACGGCTGGTTGTATGTGGGGCGGGTTGGTTCGGGCTTTTCTGATACGTTGATGCAGGAGGTGACCCAGCACCTGCACGGGGGCGGCAAGCGGCCCACCGCGCATATCCCCACCGAGGACACCGATCTGCGTGGCGCCACCTGGTTCGCGCCGCGGTTCGTGGTGGAGGTGTTCTATCGCGGCATCGGGGGGCAGCAGCTGTTGCGCCAGGCCTCGCTCAAGGCGGTGCGTCTGGACAAGGACATCGCCGACCTGGCCGACAGCGATATGGGGGATGTCAGTCCCGCGCAGGCCGACGTGGCCGACACTCCAGCACGCGGGCGCAAGCGTGCAAACAAGCAAGCGCCCGCGCAGGGCGAGCCCACGTTGTCCAGCCCGACCAAGCTGATCTACCCGGACATCCGCGCCACCAAGGGCGATGTCTGGGACTACTACCACGCGGTGATGGATCACCTGCTGCCAGAGATCGTGGGGCGGCCGTTGTCGATCATCCGTTGCCCCAATGGCGCGGAAAAGCCGTGTTTCTTCCAGAAGCATCACACCGCCGGGCTGGAGCGGGTGAGCTCGGTGCGGTTGAAGGAAGAGACCGGCAGCAATGCCTACTATCTGGTGGTCGAAGATGCGCCCGGGCTGCTGGAACTGGTGCAGTTCAATGCGCTGGAATTCCACCCCTGGGGCTCGCATGCCGCGCGGCCGGACATGGCCGATCGCGTGGTGTTCGATCTGGATCCGGGCCCGGATGTGCCATTTGCCGAGGTCAAACGGGCCGCCACCGATATCCGCAAGCTGCTGGCGCAGCTGGAGCTGGAATCGTTTCTGCGCGTCTCCGGTGGCAAGGGCCTGCACGTGGTGGTGCCCTTGAATCCGGGCTGCGATTGGGAGTTGACCAAGCGCTTTGCCAAAGGCTTTGCCGACGCATTGGCGCAATCCGAGCCGGACCGCTTTGTGGCGACGGCAACCAAGCGCTTCCGCAACAAACGCATCTTTGTCGATTATCTGCGCAACGGGCGTGGGGCCACCGCAGTGGCGTCGTACTCGCTGCGCGGCCGCCCGGGCGCACCGGTGGCATTGCCGCTGCCGTGGTCAGATTTGGCCAAGCTACATCGCGCCAACGCCTTCACCCTGCGCGATGTCCCAGACAAGTTGCGTCGCCGCCGCAAGGACCCTTGGGCAGACATCGCGCAGATTCAACAGAACCTGGCGCGCTGGGCGGACCAGGGCTGAGGCACGTACTGCCTCTCACACAAGCACGCCGGATGCGTTGTTGCCGCACGCCGCCGCAGTCACGCGGCAAACGTGCGCAACACGCCGCTCAGGGCGTTGCCGCATCCAGCAGCGGCAGCAGATCTGCTTCCAATGCGTCGCGTCGCCACTGCCCGAGCGCGGCCGGCCAGCTGCGCTGCTCGATCAGGGTTTCCAGATGGCGGCGCGAGGCAAGGATGCCGTCCGGCAGTTCGAGCTCGCGGCTGCGCTGCGCCACTGCATCCTGCAGGCGCTTGAGCGTGGCCTTGTTGCCATCGGTGGAGGCCTGCGCCAGCGGAGCGTGGTCTTCGTCGGGCAAGGGCGTGTTGAGCGCCTCCCAGACCGCGTTGGCGAGCTTGCGCGGTGCCTTGGGAAATTTGTCGAACTGGCGCATCAGTGCGTCCAGATCCGCTGGCGGGAAGCGCGCCAGCTGGCTGGCCAGTTCGTTGTCCAGGATCCAGCTGCGTGGACGATCGCTCTGCCGTGCCTGCAGGTCGCGCCAGCGCAACAGGCGCAGCAGGCGGCGCTGTGCGGCCGGTTCCAGAAACTGTGCGGTGCGCAGGCTCACGTGCGGCCAACGGTCGCCATCGTCGTGCTCCACCGTGCCGAGCAAGCGCTCGCCATCTTCGGCCAGCCAGCCCAGGCGGTCTTGCGCGGTCAGCTTGGCGGTGAGCGCGTCGTGGATGGCAAACAGGTAGCGCACGTCGTCGGCAGCGTATTCCAGCTGTGCGGGCGAGAGCGGGCGGCGCATCCAGTCCGAGCGGGTCTCGCCCTTGGTGAGCAGGGTGCCGGTGACTTCCTGCACCAGTTTCTGATAGCCCATGCCGCCACCGACGCCGGCCAGTGCGGCCGCGATCTGGGTGTCGAACAACGGCCGCGGCAGCACGCCGCAGGCACACTTGAAGGTGACCAGATCTTCGCTGGCGCTGTGCATCACCTTGACGATGTCCGGCGCGATCAGCCAGTCCTTCAGTGCATCGGTCATGCCCGGAATCAACGGGTCGATCAGCAGGATCTCCTCACCGATCGCCATCTGCACCAGCGCCAGTTGCGGCCAATAGGTGCGCTCGCGAATGAATTCGGTATCCAGGCCAATGCGGGACGGACGCAATTGCAGGCGTTCGGTCAATTCGGAGGGGTGGGTGATCCAATGGGGCACGTGATTTCCGTCGACAGCAAGGGTTTGCGTAGAGCGCGCAGAATAGCCTAACGTCGCGATCGCCTGCCGAAGGGGCAGTGCCGGGCAAGGAGTGGGTGTGGGTCAGTGCGGCAATCGGATCGCAGCATGGGCGCTGGTCGCGCTCTGTGCCGGCGCGTGCTCGCGCGAGCCGACACCTACGCCCGCGGCGGTTACCAAGCCGCGCGTGGCTGCTACTGCCAGCGCAGCGCCGGCTACCGCACCGCGCGTGTCCATCGGTGGCGAAGAATCCGCCGAAACCGTTGCGCAATGGCAGCCACCACCGGTGGACCTCGGCGAGACGCCGCTGGCGCAAGTGCGCCAGCGCGCTGCCGAGGCGTTGAAGGAAGATCGCCTCTACCGCAGCGCCGACGATGCCATTCCGCTGTATCTGGCAATTCAGCAACGCAGCGAGGGCAAGGATGCGGTCAGCCGACGTGGCCTGGAGCAGGCGCGGCGGCGTCTGCTTGAGCGCGGCCATGCGCTGGTCGAGCAGACCGACCGTCAGGACAACGCACTGGAGCAGGCGCGCGAACTGGCGATCGTGGCGCTGGCCCTGGCGCCGGAAGATCCCAAGGTGCGCGCGCTGCAGCTCGAGGTGGAAACGGCCCAGCGCGTGCTCGGCTTCAATCGCGCCGGCGAGGACGATCTGCGCAACGGGCGTCTGGGCGAAGACGGCAACGGCGCGCTGGTGAACTTCCGCGATGCCGCCCAGCTGGACCCGGACAACCCCCGCACACGCCAGGGCCTGGCCGCAGTGGAAAGCGCCTTGCTGCGGCGTGCCGAACAGGCCGCCGAGACGGCCAACTTCGTGGCGGCGCGCTACTGGCTGCAGATGGCCGGCCAGGTGCGCGAGCGCGCCCCGACCATTGCCGATGCACGTGCGCGTATCGAGCGCATGCGGCGCGCGCAGATCGCCGCGCTGCGCGATGCCGGCCTGCGTGACCTGACCACCCCGCGCGGGCTCAAGCCGGCCGGCGAGAAACTGGCCGAGGTGCTGCGCATTGCCGATCCCGGCGACCCGGTGGCCGGCGATTTGCGGCGGCGGCTGGAACTGGCCACGCACTACGGCAGTTTTCGTCCCGGCCAGGTGTTCACCGATGGCCTGAAGGTCGGTGGCCGCGGCCCGCAGATGATCGTGGTGCCGCATGGTGCGTTCCGCATGGGCGCAGGCGACTACGAGCCGGGCGCATCGGACAACGAACGCCCGGCGCATTACGTGCGCTTTGCGCGCGGGTTCGCGATGTCCATCACCGAAGTCACCTTGGCCGAATTCCGCCAATTCGTGGAAGCGACCAAGGCGCGGCCGCGCGCAACCCGGCGCGGCCATTCGGTGGTCTACGACGAGCGCAGCGGCAACTTTATTCGCCGCAGCGGGGTGGACTGGCAATCGGATTACAACGGCGCGCAGGCCGCCCCCAACAGCCCGGTGATGCACGTGAGCATCCGCGACGCCGAGGCCTATGCGACGTGGCTGTCCGAACAGACCGGCCGCCACTACCACCTGCCCAGCGAAGCAGAGTTCGAATACGCGCTGCGTGCCGGCACCACCGGCCGCTATCCGTGGGGTAACCCGGGCGTGCCGCCGCCTGATGCGGGCAACTTCACCGGCGGCAACGACGTCTCGCGCAGCGGGCGGCACTGGAACAACGGCTTTGTCGGCTATGGCGATGGCTTCTGGGGGCCGGCGCCGGTGGGCAGTTTCCGCGTCAATGCTTGGGGCCTGCACGACATGGGCGGCAACCTGAGCGAGTGGGTGGCCGATTGCTGGCACGCCAGCTACCGGCGCGCACCGGCCGACGGCGCCGCGTGGTTCAACCCCGGTTGCCGGCAGCGCCTGGTACGTGGTGGCAGCTGGGCCAATTCGCCGCTGCAGACACGCGCGGCCTGGCGGCTGTCGCAAGAGTCCGACACCACCAGTGCGCGCATCGGCTTCCGCCTGGCACGCGGCATCTAGGCCGGCGCGGCGGCAGGCTTAACCACGCAAAACGGCGCCACTGCATGGATGGAACCGGGCGCGGCCTGCGCCGGTCCAAGCCGCAGCGTTTTCAAGGACCGCCGCGATGACCTGGGGTATCAAACTGTTTCGCTGGATCGTGGCGCTGCTGTTCATTGCAGGCAGCGGCTATGCCGTTGCCCGGCATTTGCAGGACGGCAACACCGCCGGCAACTACGGCGCGGTGGAAGTGGTGCGCCCGGAAGGTACGCCCAAGGCGATGGTGGTGCTGCTGCCGGACAGCGCACACGCCGAGCAGGGGCAGCAACTAGCCGACCTGCTCAGCGACGATGGCGCGCTGGTCGCGGTGGTCGACACCGCGCGGTACCGTACCCGTGCGCGCAGCCGGCATGCTGCCTGCAGTGCGCTCGCCGACGACGCCGAGCGGCTCGGCAAGAAATTGCTGCGCGCCGAGCACGTGGATGCCTTCCTGCCGCCGGTGCTGGTCGGGCAGGGCGATGGCGCGCTGCTGGCGCGTCAGGCGGTCGCCAACGCTGCGCCGGATGTGCTCGGCGGCGTCGTGGTGGCCGATGGCGACGCCACCGACACCGGGTTGGCGTGCCTGCACGACGTGCCCGACCCAAACCAGGGCTTCCTGGATGCCCAGGTGGAAGATGCCAGCCCGGCACAGATCGCCGCCGCCACGCGCGGCCATTTGCAAACCGCACAGGCGCAGGGCTTGGCCGACCTGCCGCTGGTGGAACTGCACGCGCCCGGCAGCGATCGTCTGGTCGTGCTGCTCTCCGGCGACGGCGGCTGGCGCGAGATGGACAAAGGCATTGCTGCACGCCTGCAGCAACAGGGCGTGTCGGTGGTCGGCTTCAACAGCCTGCGCTACTTCTGGGGCAGCCGCACGCCGCAGCAGGTGGGTGTGGATCTGGACCGGATCATCGCCACTTACCAGCAGCGCTGGCATGCGCATCACGTGGCCTTGGTGGGCTATTCGTTCGGTGCGGATGTGTTGCCGTTCGCATTTCCCGAACTGCCGGCGGCGCGCCGCGATGCGGTGCAGTTTGTCGGCTTGCTGGGCCTGGCCCATCAGGCCGACTTCAAGGTGCGGGTGGGCGGTTGGCTGGGCTGGCACAACGAGGCCGAGCGCCCGATCGCCCCCGCGCTGCAGGCGCTCGATGCGCATCGGCTGCAATGCATTTATGGCGAACAGGAGAAGGACACCTTGTGCCCGGAGCTGCGCGCGCGCGGCGTAGAGGTCATTGCACGTCCTGGCGGCCACCACTTCGACCGTGACCCGGGTGCGCTGGCCGACATCCTGCTGCAGGGCTGGCAGCGCGCAGCGCAACTGCCTGGGCATGCGTGACGCCCGCGCAGCGGCAGGCAGGTTGCACAGCGTGCCTGGATGAGCGCGTCAGCCGGTCTCGCTGGTGTCGACCACCACCGTCACGCTGCCATCGGCCAGTTGTGCGCGCAGGCGATCACCCTGGGTCAGTTCGGCGGCACTGCGCACCACGCTGCCATCGGCCTGGCGGGTGACGATGGCATAGCCGCGTGCCACCGTGGCCAGCGGGCTGACGGCTTCCAGCGAACGCACCAGGCCGCGCAGATGCAGGTGATCCTGTTGCAGGCGCCGCTGCATTGCCGCTTGCGGATGTGCAGCGCGCAGGCGTTGCTGCAGGGGTGCCAGGTGGCGCTGCGGGCTGTGTGACTGCACACCGGCCTGCGCGCGCTGCACACGTGCCTGTAGCCGCTCCAGGATATGCTGCATGCGCGCACGCAGATGCCGCGCGGCGTCTTCCTGGCGGCGTTGCAGCAGCTGCAGGCGTGCCTGCGGGCTGCGCGCGCGCAGGCGTAGCGCCAGCCGGTCCGCGTGTTGCATCGCCTGGCCAAGCGTGTGCTGCTGCAGCTGGCTGAGCCGGGCCTGCGCGCGCCGCACACGTGCCACCAGTTCGCGTTGATCGGGCACCAGCAACTCGGCGGCGACCGAGGGCGTGGGGGCGCGCACATCGGCGGCGAAGTCGCTCAGGCTGACATCGGTCTCGTGACCGACCGCCGACACCACGGGCGTGTGTGCTGCGGCGATCGCCCGCGCCAGGCGCTCGTCGTTGAACGCCCACAGGTCTTCCAGCGAACCGCCACCGCGAGTGATCAAGATGACGTCGTAGCGGCCGGAGGCATCGGCGCGTTGCAGCAGCGAAGTGATCTGCGCGGCCGCGCTGTCGCCTTGTACCAGCGACGGCAAAATATCCACCTCCAGCAGCGGGAAGCGGCGCGCCAGCACGCTGAGCACGTCGCGCACGGCCGCACCGCTGGGCGAGGTGATCACCGCCAGGCGGCGCACATGCGCGGGCAGCGGCTGCTTGCGCTCTGCGTCGAACACGCCCTCGGCTGCCAGCCGCGCGCGCAGTTCCTCGAACGCGCGCCGCAACGCGCCTTCGCCGGCTTCTTCCATGTGGTCCAGCACCAGCTGGTAATCGCCACGTGCCTCGTACAAGGTGAGGCGCCCGCGCGCGAGCACGCGCAGCCCCTCGCGCGGCTGGAACTTCAGCCAGGTGCTCTTGGGCTTGAACATCGCGCAGCGGATCTGTGCACGCGCATCCTTGAGCGTGAAATACAGATGGCCGGAGGCGGGGCGGGTCACATTGCCCAGTTCGGCCTCCACCCACACCAGGGGGAAACTGCCTTCGAGCAGGTCGCGCGCCAGCGTGTTGAGCTGGCTGGGAGTGAGGATCTGTTCGGTGCGGTCGGCCATCGCCGCATTATCCCGCAGCGGGGCACGCAATGCGTGAGCGGTTGATGCGGCGAACGATCTGGTGTGGACGGTGAAGCAAGTGCGGCGCCCACGTGCAGCAGCGCTCCGCTGACGCAGCTACAGGCCGTGTTGCGCCAGCGCCCAGCCCACATGCTCGCGCACCAGGGCGGAGTCGTCATGGCGCCGTGACTCCAGCGCGGCGAGCACGTCTTCGCTGCCGGGGGCATTGCCCAGGCCAACGGCGATGTTGCGCAGCCAGCGTTCGTGGCCGCTGCGGCGGATCGGGCTGCCTTCGGTACGGCGCAGGAACTCGGCCTCGTCCCAGGCGAACAGCTGCGGCAGGGTCGCCACATCCAGATCGTTTCGCGCGCGGAAATCCGGCTCGTCGGTGCGCTGGGCAAACTTGTTCCAGGGGCAGATCAGCTGGCAGTCGTCGCAGCCGAAAATGCGGTTGCCGATCGGCTTGCGCATGTCTTCGGGAATTGCGCCGTCGTGCTCGATGGTGAGATAGGCAATGCAGCGGCGTGCATCCAGCCGGTGCGGCGCGATGATGGCCTGGGTCGGGCAGATGTCGATGCAGCGCGTGCAGGTGCCGCAATGCGCAGTGGCCGGCGTGTCGATGGGTAGCGGCAGGTCCAGGTAGATCTCGCCCAGGAAGAACCACGAGCCGCCGCCGCGGTCGATCAGGCAGGTGTGCTTGCCGATCCAACCCAGCCCGGCATTGCGGGCGAGGGCGCGTTCGAGCACCGGCGCCGAATCCACGAACACGCGGTAGCCGAACGGCCCGACCTCGGCCTGGATGCGCTCGGCCAGTTTCTGTAGCCGGTTGCGCATCAGCTTGTGGTAGTCACGCCCCAGCGCATAGCGCGCCACGTACGCGCGGCGGCCGTCGTGCAAGGTGTCCCAGGCCTCGGTGTCGTCCTTGCGGCCGTAGTCCATGCCCACCGACAGCACCCGCAAGGTGCCCGGCACCAGTTCCTGCGGGCGTGAGCGCTTGTCGCCGTGCTGCGCCATCCAGTGCATGGTGCCGTACAGGCCTTCGGCCAGCCAGCTGCGCAAGTGCGCTTCGTCCTCGCCCAGCTCGATGCCGGTGATGCCGCAGCGCTGAAAGCCGGCCTCGCGCGCAAGCGTGCGGATGCGCGCGGCGGCATCGGTCGGGTCGGGGCGGGCAAGGACGGCGGACATGGCGACAAGTATAGAATTCCCGGCATGTATGCACCGCTCGCTCTTTACGACACCGCTGCCGCGCGCATGCTGGACGCGCAGGCCACCACGCTGCTCGGCGGCGACGGCTACACGCTGATGCAGCGCGCCGGGCAAGCCGCCTGGCAGTGGTTGCAGGAACGTTTGCCGCGCGCACGCCGCATCGTGGTGATGTGCGGCACCGGCAACAATGGCGGCGACGGCTATGTGCTGGCGCGGTTGGCTCACCGGGCCGGACGCCAGGTGCAGGTCGTGCATCTGCCCGAACAAGGGCCGGCCAGCGAACTGGCGCAGCGCGCCTGCACGGATTATCTGGCCGTGGGCGGCGCGATCGCGCTGTTCCCGTGTGCGCTGGCGCATGCGGATGTGCTGGTGGATGCGGTGTTCGGTATCGGTCTCAATCGCGCGCCCGGTGCGCAGATGGACGCTTTGTTCGATGCCATCAACGCCGCCGGCGTGCCGGTCCTGGCGCTGGACGTGCCCAGTGGCATCGACGCCGATCGCGGCATCGCACCCGGCAGCGCCGTGCGTGCCAGCGCGACCTTGCAGTTCATCGTGCCGCACGTGGGCCTGTACACCGGCGATGCGCTGGAATACGCCGGCGAGCGCGACCTTGCCACGCTGGAGGTGCCGGGCTCGGCATTCGACGGCCTGGCACCGGTTGCGCAGCGCTGGGAGCGTGATGCACTGGCCGCGCATCTGCTGCCGCGCCGACGCAACACCCACAAGGGCGAATCCGGGCGTGTGCTGTGCGTTGGCGGCAATGCCGGCAGCGGCGGCGCCATCATGCTGACCACTGAAGCGGCCCTGCGCAGCGGGTCTGGCCTGGTGCAGGTGGCAACCCGCGCCGAGCATGTGGCGCCGCTGCTGGCGCGCTGCCCGGAAGCGATGGTGCGCGGGGTACAGGAAGACGCCGACATCACCGCGCTGGCCGAGGCTGCCGATGCGGTCGCGCTGGGCCCCGGGTTAGGCCGGGACAGCTGGGCGCGCGCCTTGTGGAGCGGTGTGCTGGCATCGGCCACGCCCACCGTCATCGACGCCGACGGCTTGAATCTGCTCGCATCCACTTCGGTGCCTGCGCGGGGCCCGCGCGTGCTCACGCCGCATCCGGGCGAAGCGGGGCGTTTGCTTGGTCAATCCACCGCGCAGGTGCAGCGCGACCGCCTGGGCGCTGCGCATGCGCTGGCCACGCGCTTTGATGCGGTGGTGGTGCTCAAGGGCGCCGGCACCGTGGTTGCCGCGCCAGATCGCCTGCCGCGCCTGATCGACGCCGGCAATGCCGGCATGGCAGTGGGCGGCATGGGCGACCTGCTGACCGGCGTGATCGCCTCCTTGCTCGGCCAGGGCTGGGCGCCCTTCGACGCGGCCAGCCTGGGCGCCTTGCTGCACGCCTGCGCCGGCGATGCCGCCGCCGCCGACGGCGAGCGCGGCCTGCTTCCCACCGACCTGCTGCCGGCGCTTCGCCGTCTCGCCAATGCTGGAGCCATTGCATGACCACGCTGCACGCCTTTCTGGCCGACGTCGATGCCACCGAGCAGGTCGGGCAGGCCCTGGCGGCCACCCGGCCCGCCACCGCCGTGGTGCAGTTGCACGGCGACCTGGGCGCCGGCAAATCCACCCTGGCGCGTGCGTTGTTGCGTGCGCTCGGCGTCACCGGCCCCATTCGCAGCCCCACCTACACGCTTGTGGAACGGTATCCACTGACTGCCGGTGGCGAAGCCTGGCATCTGGATCTGTACCGCATCGGCCACGCGGGGGAGCTGGATTTTCTCGGACTGGACGAGGGCAGTGCCACCCTGTGGCTGGTCGAATGGCCGGAGCGCGGGGCTGGCGCTTTGCCGGCGGCGGATCTGGAGGTCGAATTGGCAGTGGCCGGGGAGGGACGCGCGCTGACCCTGCGCGGCGCGAGCCCAAGCGGGCAGGCATGGGTGAACGAGCTGGCAGCGCGGGACGAGTTGCGGGCGCTTTTTGCCGCCGAACAAGAGGAATGAACGCCAGGTTATGGATTATTAAGGGAAATTGCCTTGCAATTCGTGCGTTCGGGTGATTGAATCCGGCTCCATGACCCAGGGGAGCCACCATCGCTTTGCTTTCGCCCTGACCGCCGGCCTGAGCCTGGCGGTTTTTAGTGCGCGGGCAGGCGAAATCAAGCAAGTGGATGTCAGCACCGGGGCCACGGGCACGCGTGCAGAGATCCAACTTGCCGGCAGCGGCGGGTTCAAGACCTTGTCGCTGGCCAATCCCAATCGACTGGTGGTGGATTTCCCGGCCTCCTCGGCAAAGAGCGGCTTGAAGCTGCCGGCCGCCGCCGGGCTGGTGACGTCGGTGCGCACCGGGCAACCGGTCCCGGGGACCTTCCGGGTGGTGTTCGAGCTGGCAACGCCAGTCACTGCGCTGAAGCCGCAGATGCAGACCCTGGGCAGCGCCTCGACGCTGGTGATCGAGTGGCCCGGCGATTTCGCGCCGGCCAAGCCGGTCGCTTCAACATCAAGCGCTGTGCCAGCAGCAACAACGCCGCCAGCCGCAGTGCCTGCCACACGTCCGCTGGATGCACAGGCGGAAGCTGCACGTGCCACTGCGGCGCTCGCGGCCTCCGCACAGCGCGCCTCGGCGCTTCCACCGCCAACCCCGGCACCAGCGCCCACGCCGGTACCCGTGCCTGCATCGGCGATGCCGACAGTGACGCCTGCGCCGGTGCCCACGACGATTGCCACTGGCGTGCCGACTCCGCGTCCCGGGACGGTTGCCGCACCAGGCGCGCCCGCCACGACCGGCGGCACCCGCACCACGATCGCCACGGGCACGCCGTCGCCGGCAGCCATCTTGAACGGTGGCAACGTGGCGCAGGTCGCGCCGCAGGGCGCAGCCGTGACGTCGGCCGGTGTGGCTGCCGCCGATGCGCAAAATGACGATGTGCCGCCGCGCCCGCTGCTGCCAAGCGAGGCATCGCGCGTCAAGATGGCACCCGGCATGCGTCCGCTGGTGGTGGCCATCGATCCCGGCCACGGCGGTCAGGATCCCGGCGCCATGGGCCCGACCGGCAAGCGCGAAAAAGACGTCACGCTGGCCATCGGCCGCGAGCTCGCACGCCAGATCAACGCCACGCAGGGCATGAAGGCGTACATGACCCGCGATACCGACGTGTTCATTCCGCTGCCGATGCGTGCGCAGAAGGCACGCTCGGCCAAGGCCGACATCTTCATCTCCATTCATGCCGACGCTGCGGAAAACCGCAGCGCCACCGGTTCATCGGTCTATGTGCTGTCGACCAAGGGTGCGTCGTCGCAGCGTGCACGCTGGCTGGCCGACAAGGAAAATGCCGCCGACCTCGTCGGTGGCGTGCGCCTGCAGCAGACCGAAAGCACGTTGGCCAACGTCTTGCTGGACCTGGCCCAGAGCGGCCACATGAAGGCATCCGAAGACGCCGCAGGCCATGTGCTGGGCGGTTTGAAGCGCATCGGCAACAATCACAAGCCGCAGCTGGAACGCGCCAATTTCGCGGTGCTGCGCACTTCCGACATGCCGGCGATGCTGGTGGAAACCGCCTTCATCTCCAACCCGGATGAAGAGCGCCGGCTGATCGACCCGTCGTATCAGCGCAAGATCGCCTCCGCGGTGCTGGACGGTATCGATACGTTCTTCACCCGTCAGCCGCCCCCGGGCACCTTGTTCGCGGCACGTGCGCAGGCCGAGGCCGACGCCGCAGTCGGCACCGTGGCCGGCGGCAGCCGCTGAGCCGCTCGGCTATCATTCCGCACTGATTCCTCGATGACGGCGCCTGGCGCCGCCGGATGGCCGTGCCGACGTTTTTCCCCTTGATGTCATCATTCGCCCATGCGGGCGGCCACTGCGTGCGCGCAGCGCATCTGCCAGGGAGCTCCCGCTGATGGCGATCCGGCAATTGCCCGAGATCCTGATCAACCAGATCGCTGCCGGCGAGGTGGTCGAGCGCCCGGCATCGGTCGTCAAGGAACTGGTCGAAAACGCCCTCGATGCCGGCGCCACCCGCGTGGATATCGATCTGGAAGAGGGCGGCGTGCGGCTGATCCGCATCCGCGACAATGGCGGCGGCATTGCGCCGGAAGAGCTGCCGCTGGCGGTGTCGCGTCATGCCACCAGCAAGATCGCCTCGCTGGATGATCTGGAAACCGTCGCCACGCTGGGCTTCCGCGGCGAAGCGTTGCCGTCCATCGCCTCGGTCAGCCGCTTTACGCTGGCCTCGCGTCGCCCGGATGCCGAGCACGGCTCCGCGCTGCAGATCGAAGGCGGGCGCCTGGGCGAGGTGATGCCGCGTGCGCATGCGCCGGGCACCACCGTTGAGGTGCGCGAGCTGTTCTTCAACGTGCCGGCACGGCGCAAGTTCCTGCGCGCCGAGCGCACCGAGTTGGGCCATATCGAAGAGTGGCTGCGTTCGCTGGCACTGGCGCGCCCGGACGTGGAATTGCGCGTCTCGCATAACGGCAAACCGTCGCGGCGCTACAAGCCGGGCGATCTGTATTCGGACGCGCGGCTGGGCGAGACCTTGGGCGAGGATTTCGCGCGCCAGGCGCTGCGCGTGGACCACAGCGGTGCCGGCCTGCGCCTGCACGGCTGGGTGGCGCAGCCGCATTACTCGCGCGCCAGTACCGATCAGCAGTATCTCTACGTCAACGGCCGCTCGGTGCGGGATCGCAGCGTGGCGCATGCGGTGAAGATGGCCTACGGCGATGTGCTGTTCCACGGGCGCCAGCCGGCATATGTGCTGTTTCTCGAGCTGGACCCTGCGCGCGTGGACGTCAACGTGCACCCGGCCAAACACGAGGTGCGCTTCCGCGAGGCGCGGCTGATCCACGACTTCGTCTATCGCACTCTGCAGGACGCACTAGCGCAGACCCGTGCCGGCGCGCTGCCCGCTGATGTTGGGGTCGGGGGGGCGGCAGCCCTCGGTATCGGCGCCGTTGCCGCGCAGGGCGGCGGAAGCTACGTTGCTGACGCCGGTGCAGGGCATCCGGGCGCTGGCAGTGGCTCCGGCTATGCAAGCTGGGCGCCGTCGCAGGCACCGCTGGGTTTGCGCGTAGACGAGGCGCGCGCCGCCTACGCCGCGTTGTATGCCCCTGCGGCCGGCAGCGCGTTGCGCGACGACGGGCAACCGGTGCTGTCCGGCACCGGCTTGCCGGCGACCGCGCACGACAGCGGAGTCCCGCCATTGGGCTACGCGGTGGCGCAGTTGCACGGCATCTATATCCTCGCGGAAAACGCCGAAGGCCTGATCGTGGTCGACATGCATGCCGCGCATGAGCGTATCGGCTACGAACGCCTCAAGCAGGCGCACGACAGCATTGGCCTGCATGCGCAGCCGCTGCTGGTACCGATGACGCTGGCAGTGGGCGAGCGCGAGGCCGACACCGCCGAGCGCGAGGCCGATACGCTTGCCAGCCTGGGCTTCGAAATCACCCGCAGCGGTCCGCAATCGCTGCACGTGCGCAGCATTCCGGCGCTGCTCGCCAATGCCGACCCGGAGGCGTTGTTACGCGATGTGCTCGGCGATCTGCGTGAGCACGGCCAGAGCCGGCGCATCGCCACCGCGCGCGACGAGTTGCTGTCCACCATGGCCTGCCACGGCGCGGTGCGTGCAAACCGCCGGCTCACCGTGCCGGAAATGAACGCCTTGCTGCGCGACATGGAAGCCACCGAGCGCTCGGGCCAATGCAACCATGGCCGGCCAACCTGGGCCCGGTTTACGCTGGGCGAAATCGATCGCTGGTTCCTGAGGGGACGTTGATGACAGTGCTGCACAGGGGGAGGGGCTGGCTGCTCGGCATGTTGGTAGCGGTAGGTGTGCTCGGCTGTGGCCGCGAGGCACCACCCGCACCGGCGCCAGTGGCGTTGGACAAGACGTTTCTGGCCGATAACGCCGCCTGGCGCGAGGCGCGCCTGACCGAGCTACGCGCGCCCGATGGCTGGACCAGCCTGGTCGGTCTGCATTGGCTGTCGTTGAAGGCGCACTACATCGGCCGCAGTGCCGACAGCGGCATCCGCCTGGCCGTGGGGCCGCCCAAGATGGGCATGGTGTCCAGCGAGCGCGATGCGGTGTGGTTCGTGCCCGAGCGTGGTGCGGCACTGACCGTCGGCGGCAAACCGCTCACCGGCAAGATCCGCTTCCAGTCCGATGTCGATCCGCAGCCGACGCTGATCGGCTTCGACGATGGCAAAGGCGTGTTGAGCCTGATCCACCGCGGCGATCGCTACGCGCTGCGGGTCAAGCATGCCGACGCGCCGTCGCGCACCGGGTTTGCGGGGCTGGAGTACTGGCCCATCGATCCGTCCTGGCGCATCCAGGCGCGCTACGTGCCCAACAATGTCGGCAAAACCATTCCCATCGTGGATATCGTCGGCATCAGCAGCGAGCAGCCCAATGCCGGTGCGATCGAGTTCGAGCGCGATGGCAAGACCTATCGGCTGGAAGCCATTGGCGAGCCGGGTCGCCCGATGTTCGTGGTGTTCGCCGATCGCACCAGCGGCCACGGCAGTTATTCGGCCGGGCGCTTTCTTGATCTGGAAGCCCCGGACGCCTCCGGGCACGTGGTGGTGGACTTCAACCGCGCCATCAACCCGCCGTGCGCGTTCACGCCGTTTGCGACCTGCCCGTTGCCACCGCCGGAAAATCGCATCGACCTGGCCGTATCGGCGGGCGAAAAAGCCTACAAGGCAGCGCATTGATGCGCTGGATGACACGGGCGCGTCGCGCGCTGCTGCCCGCCTGCGCCGGCCTGCTGGCGATCGCTGCGTTGTGGGGCGGCACAGCGGCTGCCGCCTCGGCACCTGGCATCGCTGCTGCCGCCAGCCCGCCGGTGCCGCTGCTGTGGAAGGTCGATGGCAAGGGCGGCACCCTGTATCTGCTTGGTTCGTTCCATCTGCTCAAGCCCGACGACTACCCGCTGTCACCGGATGTGCTGCAGGCCTTTGCGCAGGCCGACCGGCTCACCTTCGAACTGCCACCGGCCGATGTGCAGTCGCCCGAATTGGCGGCCAAGATGCTGCGTGCCGCCCGCCGCAGCGATGGCAAGCGCCTGCAGGATGCACTCGAAGCCCCAACCTGGCAGGCGCTCGCCACGCAGGCGCGCAAGCACGGCATCCCGCTGGAGAGCCTGCAGCCGATGAAACCGTGGTTTGTCGCCCTGACGCTCAGCCTGGCCGAGATGCGACGCCAGGGCATGCAGGCCGATGCAGGGCTGGACAATTACCTGATGCAGCTGGCGCAGGCACGTGGCAAACCGGCCGATGGCCTGGAGCGCGCGGACGAACAGATCGCCCTGCTCGACAGCATGACTGCGACCGAACAACAGCAACTGCTGGCCGAAACCCTCGATGAGGCCGGTGCCGCCGATCAGGTCAATGCGCTGCACGATGCCTGGCGCCGTGGTGACGTCCATCTGCTGACCACGCAAATGGCCGAAGACATGCGCAAGCAGTATCCCGCGCTGTATCAAGACATCAACGTGGAGCGCAATGCGCGCTGGGTGCCGCGTCTGGAGCAGCGGCTGGGCAAGCAGGGCGGCACTACGCTGGTGGTGGTCGGTGCCTTGCACCTGCTGGGTCGCGACGGGGTGGTGGAGCGTCTGCGTGCACGCGGGTATCGCGTGGAGCGGATCTGCAAGGCCTGCGCGGAGCAGGCTGGCCACTGATGTGATGACGGGCGCGGCGCAGGTTGCGCCACGCCAGTCAGGGCTTAGCCGCGGTTGCGGGCCTTGCCGGTGGTGCCGGTCGCGTTGCTGCTGCTGGTTCCGCTGCCTAGACCGCTGCCCATGCTGCTGCTGCCGGGCGGGGTGGGCGGCGTACCAGGGCCACCCGGGCGACCGAAGCCGGCGCCGAAGTTGCGCTGGAATTCCTGCCAGAGCTCGAGATTGCGCTCGGTGAGCTGATTCATCATCGCCCAGGGCGTCTGCCCGAGCAGGTTGCCCATCTGCTGGCGGAACTGCTGCTGCTGGTCCAGGAACACCTGCATGCTGCGCTCCAGGTAATTACCCATGAAGCCCTGTAGGGAGTCGCCGTAGAAACGGATGATCTGGCTCAGCAACTGGGTGGAGAGCATCGGCTCACCGTCCTGTTCCTGGTCGGCGATGATCTGCAGCAGCACGGCGCGGCTGAGGTCTTCGCCGCTTTTTGCATCGCGGACCTCGAACTCCTCGCCGTCGATGATCAGTTGGCGCACATCCTCGATGGTGATGTAGCTGGAAATTTCCGTGTCGTAGAGACGGCGGTTGGGGTACTTCTTGATGATGCGAAGTCCGGCCATGGAACGTTCACTCACAACGATAGTGCGCGCAGGATGGCGCACCGCAGCAGCGCTTGCAACAGCCAGAACGCCTTATTTTCTTAAGCAGACGGGGAAAAAATGCTGCGCAGCATGATTTGACACGGATTTCCATGCTGCACCGCTCATCTGCAGCAAACGTTACCAGCCCATGTGGTGGCCGCCATTGATGTCCAGGTTGGAGCCGGTAATCCACGCCGCCTCTTCGGCCACCAGAAACGCCACTGCATACGCAATTTCCTCCGGCCGCCCAAGCCGGCCGGTGGGGATATCGGCGACGATCTTGGCGCGCACTTCTTCCGGCACAGCCATCACCATGTCGGTGGCCACGTAGCCCGGCGACACCGTGTTGACGGTGATGCCGAAGGCCGCATTTTCGCGCGCCAGCGAGATGGTGAAACCATGCATGCCGGCCTTGGCGGCGGCGTAATTGGCTTGGCCGTACTGGCCTTTGAGCCCGTTGATGGAGCTGATCTGGATCACCCGGCCCCAGCCGCGCTTGCGCATGCCTTCGATCACCGGGCGGGTCACGTTGAACACCGAATTGAGATTGGTGTTGATGACGTCGTGCCACTGCTCGGCGGTCATGCGATGGAACGTGGTGTCGCGGGTAATGCCGGCGTTGTTGACCAGCACTTCGATCGGCCCGAGCGCGGCTTCCACGTCGTCCACCAGCGCGCGCGCATGGTCGGACGAGGCCACATCCCCACGAAACAGGGCGAATTCGTAGCCTTGGACCTGCATGCGCTGCTGCCACTCGCGTGCTTTTTCTTCGTTGCGGAAATTGCTGGCGACCCGGTGACCCTGGTCGGCCAGGCGCTTGCAGATGGCGGTACCGATACCGCCGGTGCCGCCGGTGACCAACGCGACGCGAGATGTCATGCGCAACTCCAATGAGCAGATAGGGCTGGCGGCGCCCGCGACGCTGCGGAGGCGTCAGGGCGAAAGCCGGTGCTGGGTCGCAATTCTAGTCAAGCCGGGGCGTCGATGCGCGTGGCAGCGTCCAGGCTGGCAACGCGCGGCAGCCGCTGCGGCGAAAAATGCTGCACGGCATGCTGCAGCACACCGGCCACCGATGCGCGCGCGGGCAGGGCCGCCGGTGCCTGGCCCAGCGCCCGCCAGGCCGCGCGCAGCGCTGGCAGCGGGTCGCTGTCATCCACTGGTTGCGCCGCATGCGACTTGGAAAGCTTGCGCCCGTCGGCGCCCAGGATCAGCGGCAGATGCAGATAGCGCGGCGGTGCCACGCCCAGGGCCTGCTGCAGCACCAATTGGCGCGGGGTGGAGTCGAGCAGGTCCGCCCCGCGCACCACATCGGTGATGCCCTGCGCCGCATCGTCGACCACCACCGCCAGCTGGTAGGCCCAGTAGCCGTCGGCCCGGCGCAGGACGACGTCGCCTACTTCGGAGTACACATCCTGGGTGATGCGCCCCTGCAGCGCGTCCTGAAAGCTTGCCTGGGTGTTCGGCGGCACCCGCAGGCGCACGGCGCGGCGGATGCCCAGTGGCGCCACGCAGACGTGGTGGATGCCACCCATCGCGGCCAGCTCTGCGCGGCTGCAACTGCATTCGAACGCCGCACCGCTGCGCAGCAGCCGCGACAGTGCTGCCTCGTAATACGCATCGCGGTCGGACTGATACAGCACCGGCCCGTCAGAGTGCAGCCCGAACGCAGCCAGCGTATGCAATTGACGCTCTGAGGCGCCTGGCTCGGCACGCGGCGGGTCGATGTCTTCGATTCGCACATGCCATTCGCCACCGGCATGGCGCGCGAGCAGCCAGCTGCCCAACGCAGCCAGGAGCGAGCCGAAGTGCAGGGGGCCGGTGGGCGAGGGCGCGAAGCGGCCGCGGTAAGGGAGTGAGGACATGGGCAGCTGAATCGTCGGTCAGGTGCTTGCTTGATTTCAACCCGCCACGTCCGCAGATCCGCAGCAGTTCACCCTCTTTGCGTGCGGAGCCACTGCCTCTATGTTCAACCGTGTCGTCCTGTTTCTCTTGACCAACTTTGCGGTGCTGATCCTGGCCGGCATTGTGATGTCGGTGCTGGGCGTGAATCCGACACAGATGAGTGGCCTGCTGGTGATGGCCGCCATCTTCGGCTTCGGCGGCTCGTTCATTTCGTTGCTGCTGTCCAAGTTCATGGCCAAGCGCAGCACCGGCGCGCAGGTGATCACCGAGCCGCGGACGCAGACCGAGCGCTGGCTGGTGGACACGGTGCGCCGCCAGGCCCAGGCGGCCGGTATCGGCATGCCGGAAGTGGCCATCTACGACGGACCGGAAATCAACGCCTTCGCCACCGGTGCCAACCGCAACAATGCGCTGGTGGCGGTTTCCACGGGCTTGCTGCAGCACATGCGCGAAGACGAGGCCGAGGCCGTGCTGGGCCACGAGATTGCCCACATTGCCAATGGCGACATGGTCACCATGGCCTTGCTGCAGGGCGTGCTGAACACCTTCGTGATCGTGCTGGCGCGCGTGGTGGGCGGCATCATCGACAGCGCGCTGTCTGGCAATCGCGACAGCGGGCGTGGATTTGCCTACTACATCATTGTGTTCGTGCTGGAGATGGTGTTCGGCCTGTTCGCCACGATGATCGCGATGTGGTTCTCGCGCCGCCGCGAGTTCCGTGCCGATGCCGGTGGCGCGCAGCTGGCCGGGCGCAACAAGATGATCGCCGCATTGGAGCGCCTATCGCTCAATCACGGCCAGAACACCTTGCCCTCGCAGGTGCAGGCGTTCGGCATTTCCGGCGGTGTGGGTGAGGGCTTGCGTCGCCTGTTCCTGAGCCACCCGCCGCTGACCGAGCGCATTGCCGCCTTGCGTGCGTCCAACGGTACGGCGATGTAAGCCAGCGGTTTGCCTTTCAACAAAAAACCCGCGTCATGCGGGTTTTTTGTTGTGGCGTGTTTCCTTGATTCTCGGCAGCGCACCGTGGCGATAAACCGCACACGGCGCCAGCCAGCAGCATGGCGCCTTACGCGGGTGGCTATGGCCTCAGCCGAACTCGTAGTTCATCAGCGGGCCGGTGGGCGCGACGAAGTCGCCTTGCACGTAATCGACCCCCGCAGTGAAGAAGCTGCTCATCGACTGTGCATCGGCCACGAACTCGGCCACCGTGAGGATGCCGGTCGGCTGCGCCCGTGAGGTGATCTCGCGGATCTTTTCCTGGCTTTCGCGGGCAGAGGCGATGTCGCCGGTGATGCTGCGGTCGAGCTTGAGGAACGCGGGCTGGAAGTGTGCGAGCAGCTGGAACGAATCCAGTCCCGAACCGAATTGCTCCAGCCCCACCTTGCAGCCCATTGCCGAGACCGAAGCCAGGAATTGCTGGGCGTTGCGCAGGTGGGTGAATACCTTCGATTCCGGGGTCTGCAGCCACAACCGCTCTCCTGGCACGCCGTAGACCGCCAGCTGTTCGCGGATAGTGTCGATCATCTGTGGGTCGGAGAACGAATTGGGCCCGATGCGCACCAGCAGGTGGGTCTTGTGCCCGGCGCGCTGGCGCTCGCCCAGCTGGCGGATGGCACGTGCCACCACCCAGCGGTCGATCTCGGTGATCAGGTCGTGTTCTTCGGCAATGGCCATGAACGCATTCGGCGACATCATCTCGCCATTGCGCTCCAGCCGCAGGAACGCCTGATACAGCTCCAGCGGCTCGCCCTGCAGGTTGAGCACGGGCTGGTAATGCAGCAGGAAGCCGTCGCCGATCAGCGCCTCGCGCAACTGTTCCACCCAGCGCTCGATGCGTTCTTCCTCGGCGCGATCGGCGGCGGCCGGGTCGAAGATGCTGACCGCATTGCCACCGAGCTCGGCCGTGGTGCGCACCGCCTCGGTGCCGCGGTTGAGCACCTGCCCGATGCTGGCGATCTTCTCGCCAATCTGCACACCGCCGATGCTGACGGTGACCGTGGCCGAGCGTTCGCCAACACTGAACACGTGCTGCGCAAACGCGTCACGCACCAATTCGGCCAGCGCATGCGAGCGCGCATAGTTGCCGTCCATCAACAACGCAAAGCTGTGCTCGCCGAAGCGCGCGGCCACCACGCTGTCATCCAGCACGCTGGCCAGGTGCGCCGCCAGTGAGGCGATCAGCGCATCCGCCGAATCCAGGCCGATCTCCGGCAGGATCCGCGCGTAATGATCCGGTTCGATCAACAGGAAGCCGGACTGGCCTTCGCTGCGGCCGGCCTGTGCCACCGCCTGTTCGAGCGCCACCATGAAGGTGGGGCGGTTGAGCAGGCCGGTGACCTGGTCGCGTTGGCGCAGGTCCTCGACCTCGCGCGCCAGTTCCGGGTCGAATTCTTCGCGGCGCCGGAACACCACCTGGATGCAGGGCTCGCCCTCATAGGTGGCGGTGGCAAATTCCATGGTCGCCGGAAAGGTATCGCCCTCCAGCCGACGCGCGTCGACCTTGTACTGCGCCGGCGGCGGCTCGCCCTTGGACAGGGCCTTGAGCAGTTGCTTGAAATCGTCCACGTATTGCGCGGCGATCATGTCCAGCAGCGACACACCTTCCACGTCCTCGAAGGACTCAAAACCGAACATCTCCAGGTACGCCTCGTTGGCACGGATATGCATGCCTTCGTGGACGTAGGCGATCGGGTCGCGCGACGAGGCAATCAGTGCATCGCAGCGGCGCTCGGTTTCGCGCATCTGCGCCTCGATGCGACGCAAGCCGCGGCGCGCCTGCAGGTCGGCCCACTCAGAGCGCACCAATGCCAGCAGATGCTCGGTGCGATGGCGCAGCGCAATCGCACGCACGCCATGCGCGGCGGCTTCGACCAATGCGTTCTCTTCGATGCGATCGGCCAGCTGGATGATCGGGATGTCCTTGCCGCTGCCGGCAATCTGCTGCTGCAGGGCCGACATCGGAATCTGCTGCGCCTGGCCTTGCACCGCCAGGTCGATCTGCCCGGACAACATGCTGCCGAGCTCTTCCGGTGTCTGCGGGCGTGACGGCCGCACGGCGATGCCGCCGTTGCGCAGCGCGGTCACGATGGCCTCGGCACTCTCCACGCTGTCATCGACAATCATCAGGCGGAGGGTGAGATCTTTGCCTTTCTGCATGCGCGGCTCCCTAGAGACGGGCTTTAATACACGAAGGGGTTCGGCGCGTCCATGTATGTGGACGGGCGCGCAGCGACGGTGAGACCTAGGCCACGCTTCCGGCAGCATGCCCGGACGCCCAGGCCCATTGGAAGTTGTAGCCGCCCAGCCAACCGGTGACGTCGAGCACTTCGCCAACGAAGTACAGCCCGGCTACCAGGCGCGACTCCATCGTCGCACTGGACACCTGGTCGGTGTCCACGCCGCCCAGGGTGACCTCGGCGGTGCGATAGCCCTCGGTGCCGCTGGCCACCAGCGGCCAGCCACCGAGCAGGTCGGCGGCCGCGCGCAACTGGGGTGGATCGAGCTGGCGCACCGGCTTGTCTGGCAGCCACACCTCGCACAGTCGCTGCGCAAAGCGCCGTGGCAGGACCTCGCCCAGCACGTTGCGCAGCTCGGTGGCCCCGCGCAGTTGCTTTTGTTCGCGCAGCCAGGCCTCGGCGTCATGGCCTGGCAGCAGGTCCAGGCGCAGATCATCGCCGGGCTGCCAGAACGAGGAGATCTGCAGGATCGCCGGCCCGCTGACGCCACGGTGGGTGATCAGCATGAAGTTGCGAAAACTGGCGCCATTGCAGTGCGCCTCGACCGGCACGGCCAGGCCGGACAGATCCTGCAGGCGTTCCTGATGCTTGCCGCTGAGGGTGAGCGGCACCAGCCCGGCGCGGGTAGGCAGCAGCTGATGACCGAATTGCCTGGCCAGCGTGTAGCCGAAGCCGCTCGCGCCCATGCTAGGAATCGACAGCCCGCCGGTCGCCACGATCAGCGCCTGCGTCTGCACGCGGCCTTGGCTGGTGTCCACGCTGAAGCCGTCGCTGTCGCGGCGCACCGCCTGCACCTCGCATTGGGTGCGGATCTGCACGCCGGCCGCCTCGCATTCGTCCAGCAGCATGCGCACGATCTGCTTGGACGACACATCGCAGAACAACTGGCCCAGCTCTTTCTCGTGATAGGCGATGCCGTGCTGCTCCACCAGTTCCACGAACGCACTCGGGGTGTAGCGGGCGAGGGCGGACTTGCAGAAGTGCCGGTTGGCCGAAACAAAATTGGCCGGGGTGGTGCCGGTATTGGTGAAGTTGCAGCGCCCACCGCCGGACATCAGGATCTTCTTGCCCACCTTGTTGGCGTGGTCGATCACCAGCACCTGCCGCCCGCGGCGGCCGGCCGTGAAGGCGCTCATCAGCCCGGCAGCGCCGGCGCCGACGACCAGCACATCGCAACGCGTGCTCATTCCGCCGGGGCTTGTCGCACGATCGGAGTGAGCGTGACGGTGCCCTGGTCGGCCAGCATCTGCACTTCGCCGTCCTGGATGATTACGTCAAAGCGCATGCCGCGCTGGATCAGCGCACCAAGCGCCTCGGTGGCCTGCGATTCGAGCTCCAGCACGCGCAGGTTGCGGTGCCGGCCGAGAGCATTGGCATGCTTCTTCCACCAAGTCTCGGTGGCCTGGCCGCCGTACCCGATGACCACGACTTCCCGCGACCGGTTGCAGGCCTTGCGGACGCGGCTCTCGTCGGGCTGGCCCAGGTCGATCCACAGGTCGGGGTCGCCGGTGTAGTCGCGCCGCCATAGATCCGGTTCGTCGTCATTGCTCAGCCCGCGGCCGAACTCCAGGCGGTCGTCGGCGAACAGGGCAAACGCCAGCAGGCGCACCATCAGGCGTTCGTCGGTTTCGGAAGGGTGCTGGGCCAGGGTCAGCGAATGGTTGGCGTAGTAGCCGCGATCCATGTCGCTGATCTGCAGTTCCGCCCTGCGGACGGTGGCGGTGAGAGCCATCGGGAAACCAGTTGCAAAGGGCGGTCATGATACGCCTGCGGGCTCCGCGCGAGGGTCTTCATGACCGGGCGGATTGCCGTGCCAGCCAGCGGTCCAGCTGTGCCGCGAACGCCTGGCGGTCGCGTGCGTGCAGCGCAGGCGGCCCGCCGGTGGCCACGCCGGCGCCGCGCAATTCTTCCAGAAAGCCGCGCACCGACAGGCGCTCGGCGATGCTGTCGCTGCTGAACGGCTCCCCGCGCGGACTGACCGCTGCGGCGCCGCGTTCCAGTACGCGCGCCGCCAAAGGAATGTCCTGGGTCACTACCAGATCGCCAGCGTTGACCCGCTCGGCAATGGCGTCATCGGCCGCATCCGGGCCGCCGGGCACCTGCAGCGCCCGCACATGGGCCAGGGTTGGCGTGCGCAGGAAGTGGTTGGCGACCAAGGTGACAGGGATGCCGGTGCGCTGGGCGGCGCGGAACAAAATGTCGCGAATGACCGCCGGGCAGGCGTCGGCGTCGACCCAGATCTGCGCAAGACCTGGCGGGAGTGGCGTATTCATCTAGGAAATCGGGAGGGAAATGGCCTGACGGGGGGTCAGAATGCGCCTGACAGCAAAAGTTTTGTCCGAAGGTGTCGCTTTTTGCATAAAACACGAGTACTGTGCACTCACTGTGTTTGCAAGGGTCACCGTGAATCGTGGCCTGGTGTAGCTAGATCTCATTCGATCCCGCTCCATCGTTCCGCTTTACCAACGCCTGCAACTCAGTCTCAGCGCCGGTTTTTCGGTTGCTGCGATTTATCCATCTAAAAGTTCAGGAGTTAGTAAAATGTCAGATCGTCAGAACGGTGTCGTGAAGTGGTTCAATGATGCCAAGGGCTTCGGCTTCATCACCCCGGAAAGCGGCCCGGACCTGTTCGTGCATTTCCGTGCCATCCAGGGCACCGGCTTCAAGTCGTTGCAGGAAGGCCAGAAGGTCTCCTTCGTCGCCGTGCAGGGCCAGAAGGGCATGCAGGCTGACCAGGTGCAGGCGGTCTAATCCGTCTGCAACCGTAAGGTTGCCAAAAACGCCGGGCGCGCAAGCGTCCGGCGTTTTTTATTGTCTGCGATTTGTCGCGTTGACCGGCCTGCGCGTCCTGCCCTCCCGCGTGCACACCGGTGCTGGCGTGACGGATGCAGTGAGCACGGCAATGACGTATGCCTGGGTAGGATGTGCGTTTTCCGCACGCCGGCTCTCCCATGCTTACTGTCCACCACCTCAATAATTCCCGCTCGCAACGCGTGCTCTGGTTGCTGGAAGAACTGGCGTTGCCGTACCAGATCGTGCGCCACGAGCGCGACCCAAAGACCATGCTGGCGCCTCCGGCGTTGCGCGCGATCCATCCGCTGGGCAAGTCGCCGGTGGTGGTCGATGGTGGGCTGACCATTGCCGAGTCCGGCGCGATCCTGGAATACCTCACCGAGCGCTACGACACCGAATGCGCGCTGTCGCCGTCGGCGCGGCCAGCGGAGTCCGCCGAGCGCCTGCAATTTCGGTACTGGATGCATTACGCCGAAGGCTCGGCAATGCCGCCATTGCTGATGACGCTGATCTTTGGGCGCATCCGCTCAGCCCCGATGCCCTTTTTCGCCAAGCCCATTGCGCGCGCGATTGTCGACAAGGCGATGTCTGGCTTCGTCGGGCCGCAACTCAAGTTGCACATGGACTGGATGGAGCAATCGCTGGGCGGCAGCGGCTGGTTCGCGGGTGAGCGCTTTACCGCGGCCGACATTCAGATGAGTTTCCCGGTGCAAGCGGCGGCTGCGCGAGGCGGCGGGCTGGAGGCCTACCCCAAGCTGCGCAGCTTTATCGAGCGCATCGAGGCGCGGCCGGCATATCAGGCCGCACTGAAGAAGGGCGGGCCATTCGAGCTGCAGCGGGCCAAGCCCGCCACCTGAGTCGTTCGCAGCTAACCGGCTGACTTAGGTGTGTTGCCCGATTGGGCGGGCTCTCCCCTCAAGGAGCCTTGCAGTCACGCAGGAACTGCAGGGTATCGCGCAGGGCTGGCGAGTCGGCCGGGTTTTTGCGCAGCGACAGCACCAGGCCCATGTGCCCCATGCCGGGATAAAACGTGGTGTTCGCCTGGACGCCGACGCGCCGTTCGGCAGCGGCCAGCGAGGTGCTGTTGCGCGGCTCCACGACGCGGTCGTCTTGCCCATGCAGCAGCAACATCGGCGGCTCGTCGCCATCTGCGTGAACCACAGGCTGCGACGCGGCTTGCTGTTCGGGTGAGGTGCCGAAGACCTCGATGAGTTCGGGATCGGTCATGGGCGAGAAATCATACGGACCGGCAAGGCCGACGAAACCACACAGTTGTTGCGGACGCAGGCCCTGCGCCTGAAGCCAGCTGCGATCCGTCACCAGCAGTCCGGCAATATGCGCGCCTGCCGAATGCCCCATCACCGCCACGCGTGTCGGATCGCCGCCGTAGGCCTGTGCATGTTGATAGCCCCACGCCGTTGCCTTTGCGGCATCGGTCATGAAGCCGTCCAGCCCGACCTGCGGATACTTGCGGTAATCGGCGACCAGCGCGACCACGCCCTGGCGCGCGAGCGAGCGGCCGACCCAGCTGTAGTTCTGGCGCGTGCCGCGCTTCCAGGTGCCGCCGTAGAAGAACACCACCACCGGCGCATTGAGTGCGTTGCGCGGTTGATAGACGTCCAGCGCCAGCCCGAGGGCCGGGTCGAACAGCTCGTTGCGGTGCTCGATCACGCCCTCGCGACTGGTGGCGGCATTGATGCCGCCGAAGAACACACTGCTGCAGGCGCTCAAGGTCAGCGAACCAAGTAGCACGAGGGCAGGGCGGAACCAGCGGGAAGCGCGTGAGGGCATGGGCGTTGTCGCTCGAGAGGCAGAAGAGAGGGCGCTGGGCGCGTGGTGACTGCAGGCAGGCCGAGCCTGCTTGGCAATGGTGCAGCAGGTGAAGATACGATGCCGGCGCGCGCGTGGATGCGTGCTGCGCGCATGCGAAGTTCATCGCCAGTGCCCTAGGCTTGCACGCATGACCCATCTTCAATTCGATAACCGTTTGCGCGCCGAGTTGCCGGGCGACCCGGAAGAAGGCCCACGCCGCCGCGAAGTGCTGGCCGCCTGGTCTGCGGTGCAGCCGACGCCGGTCGCTGCGCCCACACTGCTGGCGTATTCGGCCGATGTCGCGCAGCGCCTGGGCCTGCGTGCCGAGGATCTTGCCAGCCCACGGTTTGCCGAGGTGTTTGGCGGCAATGCCTTGTATCCCGGAATGCAGCCGTGGGCGGTCAACTACGGTGGTCACCAGTTTGGGCATTGGGCAGGACAGCTGGGCGATGGCCGCGCGATCTCATTGGGCGAGGCCATCGGGGTCGATGGCGGGCGCTACGAGCTCCAGCTCAAGGGCGCCGGGCCAACGCCGTATTCGCGTGGGGCGGATGGCCGCGCCGTGCTGCGTTCGTCGATCCGCGAATTCCTGTGCAGCGAGGCGATGCATTACCTGGGCGTGCCGACCACCCGGGCGTTGAGCCTGGTGGGCACCGGTGATGCAGTGGTGCGCGACATGTTCTACGACGGGCATCCGCGCCGCGAGCCGGGCGCGATCGTGTGCCGCGTGGCGCCCTCGTTCATTCGGTTCGGCAATTTCGAACTGCCCGCCGCGCGTGGCGACGTCGATCTGCTACGGCAGTGGGTGGACTTCACCCTGGCGCGCGATTTCCCTGACCTGCCGGGCAGCGGCGAAGACCGGATTGCCTCCTGGCTCGGCCAGGTGTGCGAGCGCACTGCGGTGATGGTCGCGCACTGGATGCGCGTGGGCTTCGTGCATGGGGTGATGAATACCGACAACATGTCCATCCTGGGGCTCACCATCGACTACGGCCCCTACGGCTGGGTGGACGATTACGACCCGGATTGGACGCCCAACACCACCGATGCGCAGGGTCGCCGTTATCGCTTCGGCACCCAGCCGCAGGTGGCGTACTGGAACCTGGGGCGGCTGGCCCAGGCACTGTCGCCGCTGTTCGGCGATGCGGCGCCCTTGCAGGCCGGGCTGGACCAGTTTCGTGACACCTATCTGGCCTGTGACCGGCGCGATACCGCGGCCAAGCTGGGGCTGGCCGAGTGCCAGGACGAGGATCTGCACCTGATCGACGACCTGCGTGCGCTGATGCGCGAAGCGGAGATGGACATGACGCTGACCTTCCGTGGCCTGGTGGATCTGTCGCCGCAGCAGCCGGATGCTTCTGTGCTGCGTGAGGCCTTCTACGACGAGACCAAGCGTGCTGCGCAGGCGCCAGCGCTGGGCGCCTGGCTGCAGCGGTATGCCGCACGTTGCCTGCAGGACGGCGCGTCAGATGCGGTTCGCGCTTCGCGGATGCGGGCGGCCAACCCGCGCTACGTGCTGCGCAATTATCTGGCGCAGCAGGCGATCGACCAGGCCGAGCAGGGCGATCTGTCGGGCGTGCACGCGCTGCTGGAGGTCATGCAGCGCCCGTACGACGACCAGCCCAGGCGCGAGTCATTCGCAGCTAAGCGCCCGGACTGGGCGCGGGACCGCGCGGGATGCTCGATGTTGTCCTGCAGTTCCTGACGCGCTCATGTCGGCAGCGGTCGTCGGCGCCGCACAGTCGGCCCGCTCGCCTAGAATAGAGCGCTCCCACTGGCCACGACCGCCATGAACGACTGCAGCCGCTGCGCCGGTTCCACCTCTTCCGGACCGGCCCACTGGTCGGGCCGGATCCGCGACATCGCCGATTTTCCCAAGCCGGGTATCGTGTTCAAGGACATCACACCGCTGCTGTCCGATGGCCCGGATTTCGCTTCTGCGCTGGATGAAATGGCGCAGCCCTGGCGCACCACGCCGCTGGATGCGGTGCTGGGCATCGAGGCGCGGGGCTTCATTCTGGGCGCGGCGTTGGCGCGCGAGCTGCGCACTGGCTTCGTGCCGGTGCGCAAACCGGGCAAATTACCCGGGCGCACGTTGATCCAGGAATACGCGCTGGAATACGGCACCGATCGCATCGAGATGCATGAGGATGCGCTGCCGCGTGGTGCACGGGTCTTGATTGTCGACGACGTGCTCGCCACCGGCGGCACCCTGCGTGCGGCCTTGGGCCTGGCCGCGCAGCTGGAGCTGGAAATCGTCGGCGCGGCGGTGCTGGTCGAGCTGCTGGCCCTGCAGGGCCGCAGCAAATGGCTCAACGACGTGCCGTTGCTGGCGACGCTGAGCTACTGAGCAAGGGATCGCTGTACCTGTGCAGCGGCCAAGCCGCTGCGCCGTCGAGCCCACCTGCGTGGGCTCCCTGATTCGGCTAGACGCGCTGCCTAGAGCTTGGTCACCCGGAAGCGGCGGCCCTTGATCTTGCCGGCCTGCAAGTGGGTCAGTGCACGAGCGACCTGCGCCCGCGCAATCGCCACGTACGAGCGGGTGGGGTAGATGGCGATCTTGCCGATCGCCGCACCCGACAAGCCTGCTTCGCCGGTCAATGCGCCCAGAATGTCGCCGGCACGCAGTTTGTCGGTCTTGCCGCCGTCGATGCGCAGCGTGGTCATCGCGGCCAGCGGCAATTGCGCCGGGCGTGCGGTGGCCAGCGGTGCGCGTGACCACTTGAGCGGCTGGCCGTGCTCGGCCTCCAGCGCCTGCGCACGAGCGCTTTCGCGCGGCGCCACCAGGCTGAGTGCCAAGCCGTGCTTGCCGGCGCGCGCAGTCCGGCCGATGCGGTGGCGATAGGTTTCGGTGTCGGTGGGAAGCTCGTAATTCACCACTGCCGCGAGGTCTTCCACATCCAGGCCGCGCGCGGCCACGTCACTGGCAACCAGTACGTTGCAGCTGCGATTGACGAAGCGCACCAGCACCTCGTCGCGGTCGCGTTGCTCCATGTCGCCATGCAATGCCAGCGCGGAGAACCCGAACTCCTGCAGCGAGCCGGCGACTTCGTCCACTTCCTTGCGGGTATTGCAGAACACCACGCTGGATTCGGGATTGAAGCGCAGCAGCAGCCCGGCCACCGCCTTCTGCCGATAAGTGGGGTCCACTTCGAAGAACTGCTGGTCGATCTCCGGTGCGTTGTCCGCACCTTCCACGGTGATTTCCACCGGGTCCTTCAACAGCTCGCGCGCCAGCGTGCGGATGATGTCGGGGAAGGTCGCCGAGAACAGCAGGCTCTGGCGGTGTTTGTCGCAGCGGCTGGCGATCTCGCGGATGGGTTCTTCAAAGCCCATGTCGAGCATGCGGTCGGCCTCGTCCAGCACCAGCGTGCGCACGCCGCCCAGATGCAGGGCGCGTTTGCGCGCCAGTTCCTGGATGCGGCCGGGCGTGCCGACCACGACCTGCGGGTCGTGCGCTTCGAGCGATGCCAGCTGCGGACCAAGCGGCATGCCGCCGGTGAGCACCAGCAACTTCATGTTGGGAATGCCGGTGGCCAGCTTGCGCAGTTGCTTGCCGACCTGGTCTGCCAGTTCGCGCGTGGGGCACAGCACGAGCGCTTGCGCACGGGTCAGTGCCGGGTCGAGCTTTTGCAGCAGGCCCAGCCCGAACGCGGCGGTCTTGCCGCTGCCGGTGGGCGCTTGGGCAATCACATCCAGCCCCTGGAGGATCGGCGGCAGGCTCTGCGCCTGGATCGGCGTGAGGGTGGTGTAGCCCAGGGCATCGATGCCGGGGGCCAAGGCTGGCGAGAGCGGCAGCGCGGAGAATTCGTTCATGGCGCATTTTAACGGGAATCGGGAGTGGTGAATCGGGAATCGCAACGGCGAGGCTTTTCCATTCCCGATTCACCATTCCCGATTCCCGTACAATTAGCCCATGCCTTTAATCACTCTGCAAAGCGTCGACTACAGCGTCGGCGGCCCGTTGTTGCTGGAAAAAACCGACCTGACGATCGAGCCGGGTGAGCGTATCGCCCTGATCGGCCGCAACGGTGCCGGCAAATCGACCCTGATGAAATTGATTGCCGGCGAGCTCAAGCCCGATGACGGCGAAGTGCGCGTGCAGCAGGGCGTGCGGATCGCGCGGTTGGAGCAGGAGGTTCCGCAGGGAACCGGCGGCAGTGTGTTCGACGTGGTGGCCGACGGGCTGGGTGAACTGGGTCACTGGCTGGCCGAGTTCCATCAACTCAGCCACGCCGAGGTCTTCGATGCCGAAGCCTTCGGCAAGGTGCAGGCCAAGATCGATGCGGCCGAGGGCTGGGCGCTGGATCAGCGCGTCAGCGAGACGTTGACCAAGCTCGATCTGGACGGCGATGCGGAGTTCGCGCGGCTGTCCGGCGGCATGAAGCGGCGCGTGCTGCTGGCACGCTCGCTGGTGGCTTCGCCGGACGTGCTGCTGCTCGACGAGCCAACCAACCACCTGGATATCGAAGCCATCGATTGGCTGGAAACTTTCCTGAAGGGCTGGAATGGCAGCGTGCTGTTCGTTACCCATGACCGGCGCTTTCTGCGCGCGTTGGCCACGCGCATCGTCGAGATCGATCGCGGCCAGGTCACCAGCTGGCCGGGCGACTGGGCCAATTACGAGCGCCGGCGCGAAGAGCGGCTCAATGCGCAGGCGCAGGAAAATGCGCGCTTCGACAAGATGCTTGCGCAGGAAGAGATCTGGATCCGTCAGGGCATCAAGGCGCGCCGCACGCGCGACGAAGGCCGCGTGCGACGGCTGGAATCGATGCGCAACGAGCGCGTGCAGCGCCGCGATCTCACCGGCAATGTGCGCATGGAAGTCTCGCAGGGCGAGTCGTCCGGCAAGAAGGTGATCGAAGCCAAGGAAGTCACCTTTGCGTTCGGCGCGCGCACGATGGTCAAGGACTTCTCCAGCATCATCCAGCGTGGCGACCGCATCGGCCTGATCGGCCCTAACGGTAGCGGCAAGACCACCTTGCTCAAGCTGCTGCTGGGTGACCTGCAGCCGCAGCAGGGCGAGATCCGTATCGGTACCAATCTGCAGATTGCTTATTTCGACCAGTACCGCGCCACCTTGCGCGAGGACTGGAGCGCGATCGAAAACGTGGCCGAAGGGCGGGACTTCATCGAGATCAACGGCAAGCGCAAGCACGTGCATGCGTATCTGCAGGATTTCCTGTTCACCCCCGAGCGCGCACGTGCGCCGATCACGCGCCTGTCCGGTGGCGAGCGCAATCGCCTGCTGCTGGCGCGCCTGTTCGCGCAGCCGTCCAACCTGCTGGTGATGGACGAACCGACCAACGACCTGGACGTGGAAACCCTGGAGCTGCTGGAAGAGCTGCTCGGCGAATACACCGGCACCTTGCTATTGGTCAGCCATGACCGCGACTTCCTCGACAACGTGGTGACCTCCGCGCTAGTGATGGAGGGCGATGGCCTGATCGGCGATTACGTCGGCGGATACAGCGATTCGCTGCGCCAGCGCCGCACCGCGCCGGCCAATGCAATGGCGGTGGCCAAGGCCTCGGCAACTGCTGCGGCGACCACGCCGGTGGCCGCTGCTGCACCGGGACCGGCTGTAGCCGAGGAGGCTGCGCCCAAGCGCAAGCTCAGCTACAAGGAAGCGCGCGAGCTGGAGCAACTGCCGGCGCTGATCGAGACCCTTGAGCAGCAGGTCGCCGCATTGACCGACGCCATGAACGACCCGGCGTTCTATCAGCGCGATAGCGCGGCGATGACCGCGCACACTGCCGCCCTCACCGATGCGCAAGCGCAGCTGGATGCGGCCTACGCACGCTGGAGCGAGCTGGATCGCTGAACAAGTGTGCGGGGCAGGTGACGCCGACACGCACGTGCTGCGTCGGCGTAGCAGCTGTCTTGCGCGTCAGTCGCAGGCGCTTGCCGGCGCGACGAAGGCGGCAAAGCTGCGTCCGCGCGCCGCCCAGGCGGTGGCAGCTTCGTCGAGGATGTCGAGCAGGCTGTCGCGGTCGGCCGGTGCGTGGGTGGCCAATGCATCGGCACCATCGAGCAACAGCGCGTAGCCGCGTGGTGCCGGCAGCCAGCTGAGATCGCGCAGGGCATCGCTCAACGCGTCCCAATTACGACCAAAACCAGGCGGGAAATCGAGCTGGATTGCCAGGCGCATCAGCAGGGTGCGTTTGTCGGCGCAGGCCGCCAAATCCACCCGCAGGATGCGCAGCCCGGCATCGCGTGCCAGGGCGGCCATGGTGTCCAGGTCCTGGGTCTGCGCCTTATACACGCCGGACTGCTGTGGGTCGGATAGATCCAGCGCAAAGTCGCCTGCACTCATGGTGCCTGCTCCGGGGTGGGGCCCTGGAAGGATTTGAAATTGGCGTAGTGATCGTCGCTGTAGTACCAGCTCTGCGGCGGCGTGCCGCCGGTGACGATCCGGCGTGCGCCGCGATCTGCGCTGCCGGGCGTGTCCACGGTGTACTCGTGGTAATAGCCGCGCGGCCGTTCCGGCAGCCGCTGCTCACGATTGCCGAACACCGCGCCGTCCTGCGGATACGGAAACGGCCCGCCGCGTTGTATCAACACGATGGTTGCCATGGCTTCGGTCGGCAGGAATGCCGGCAGCCGCGGCACCTGGCGCGCCGACGTTACGGCTGGTGCGGCAGCCACAGGTGCCGACAGTTGCGGGGCGAACTGCGGCTTGGGCGTCTGCACGACACGCATGACCCAGAGCCCGGCCACAAGCAGGACGATGGCGACGATCAGCAAGGCGGGTTTGCGCATGGGTGGTCCGAAGCGAAAGAGGCAACCGCAGCCATGGCGGATGAGAGACCAAGTATGCCGTCGCGCGACTGTGTCGACTTTGAACGTGGCGGCGGGGAAGGGCACGCCCGGTTCACGCCGAAGTAACCGGGGCATGGTGCAAGGTGTGCAGCCGAGGAACTGCGGCACTGCGCAGGTGATGGGATGAAGTTTCCCTCGCCTCACCCTTGGTAAGCGCAGTCCAGGTCCTTACCATCTACCCCGCAACGCCCGGTCTTTTGCCGGGCGGCAAGTCCAGGAGACCCTCATGGCTTATACCCTTCCGCAGTTGCCCTACGCTTACGACGCGCTGGAACCGAACATCGATGCGCAGACGATGGAAATCCATCACACCAAGCATCACCAGACCTACATCAACAACGTCAATGCGGCGCTGGAAGGGACCGAGTACGCCGACCTGCCGGTTGAGGAGCTGGTCTCCAAGTTGAAGAGCCTGCCGGAAAACCTGCAGGGCCCGGTGCGTAACAACGGTGGTGGCCATGCCAACCATTCGCTGTTCTGGACCGTGATGTCCCCCAACGGCGGCGGCGAGCCCAAGGGCGAGGTCGCCAAGGCGATCGACAAGGACATCGGCGGTTTCGAGAAGTTCAAGGAAGCCTTCACCAAGGCCGCGCTGAGCCGTTTCGGTTCGGGCTGGGCATGGTTGAGCGTCACCCCGGACAAGAAGGTCGTGGTCGAAAGCACCGCCAACCAGGACAGCCCGCTGTTCGAAGGCAACACGCCGATCCTGGGCCTGGACGTGTGGGAACACGCCTATTACCTGAAGTATCAGAACCGTCGCCCGGACTACATCGGCGCGTTCTACAACGTGGTGAACTGGGACGAAGTCGAGCGCCGTTACCACGCCGCGATCGCCTGAGTCTGCGCTGATGCTGTAACGCAAGAAGGCCGGGAGCGATCCCGGCCTTCTTGTTTGCTGCGGTCTGTCGCGTAGGAGCGACCTTGGTCGCGACGAGGCGTTCCTCGGGAAAGCTTCATCGCGCGCGAGCGCGCTCCTACGATTGCCGGAGCGCTGATTAAAATGTGTTGGCGAATGTAGGTGAGTAGCCAGCGTTCACGCTGTAACGCAAGAAGGCGGGGAGCGATCCCGGCCTTCTTCGTTTGGTGCGGTCTGTCGTGTAGGAGCGACCTTGGTCGCGAGGAGGCGTTACTCCGGGGAGGCTCCATCGCGCGCGAGCGCGCTCCTACGATTGCCGGAGCGCTGATTAAAATGTGTTGGCGAATGTAGGTGAGTAGCCAGCGTTCACGCTGTAACGCAAGAAGGCCGGGAGCGATCCCGGCCTTCTTCGTTTATTGCGGTCTGTCGTGTAGGAGCGACCTTGGTCGCGAGGAGGCGTTACTCGGGAAAGCTCCGTCGCGCGCGAGCGCGCTCCTACGATTGCCCGGGTGCCGGTCAGAACTTCGAATCGAATTCGCGTGCGTAGCCGGTGTTGACGATCACCTTCTGCAGTGCGTCGCTGATCTTGATGTTGCCCGCCACGATCTGCTGCGTTTCCGGGCCCATGTTGTCCATGCGCGGCGGGGTGGCGCCCTTGTAGTCGCAAACGCGGCCACCGGCTTCGCGCACCAGCAGCACGCCGGCCGCGATGTCCCAGGCTTTGACGCCGGCTTCGAAATACGCATCGGCACGGCCGCAGGCGACATAGGCCAGGTCCAGCGCGGCCGAGCCGGTACGGCGCACGTCTTCTGCCTGCACCAGCAGCGCGTCCACGCACTTGAGCTGGGCGCTGGCGCGTGCGCGCTCGCGCGGCGGGAAACCGGTGTGGACCATCGCGCCTTCCAGATCCTTGCGCTCGGCAATGCGAATACGGCGATCGTTGAGCACTGCGCCTGCGCCACGGCTGGCAGTGAACAGCTCGTTGCGCAACGGGTCGAAGATCACCGCGTCGGTCGGCTCGCCATTTTCCACCAGCGCAATCGACACGCAGTAATGCGGGAAGCCGCGCAGGTAGTTGCTGGTGCCGTCGAGCGGGTCGATGACCCAGGTGTAGCGGCCACTCTTGCCGCCCTGCACGCCGCCTTCTTCGCCGAACACGGCATACTCGGGGTAGCCGCGCTTGAGTTCCTTGATGATGACCTTCTCGGCGTCGGCATCGACTTCGCTGGCGTAGTCCATGCGGCCCTTCTGCACCACGTTGAGGGCATCGAGCTTGTTGATACCGCGCAACAGCACATTGCCGGCGAGGCGGGCGGCTTTGACCATGACGGTGACGGCGGGTTTCTGCATGGTTAAAGCTCCCGTGAAGGCAGAATCGGAAATGGCGAAGGTAAAAGAGCGGTCCGGCGCGAAAGCCGGCTGCGCAGTTTACCATCTACGGTCGAACTGCTCCCCAATCTCCGTTCATGTCCGTCAGTCAGCGCATCCGTTTTGTTCTCGTCGGTACCCAGCATCCAGGCAACATCGGCGCCGCCGCGCGCGCGATGAAGACCATGGGGCTGACGCGCCTGGTGTTGGTCGCACCGGAAAAGGCACTCGATGAAGATGCCTACCGCCGCTCTGCTGGCGCCGAAGACGTGCTCAGCGATGCACCGATCTTCGAGACGCTGGCCGAGGCGGTGGCGGACTGCACGCTGGTGATCGGCTGCACGGCGCGCGCGCGCCGGGTAGCGCTGGAAGAGTTGGCGCCGGACGTGGGCGCGGGCCGCGCCTGGGCCAAGGCGGCCGAACCGGCCGAGGTGGCGATCGTGTTCGGGCGCGAGCGCACCGGGCTGACCAATGACGAATTGCAGCTCTGCCATGCGGCCGTGCATATCCCCTCCGACCCGCAGTTCAGTTCGCTCAACCTGGCTTCGGCGGTGCAGGTGCTGGCTTACGAGATGCGCCTGGCACAGCTTGCGGCAGAGGCCACGCCCGCCGCACCGGCCGCGCCGGCCGCGGACAGCGCTGGCCCACGTGAGCTGCCGGCCAGCCATGCGCAGATGGAAGGGTTGTTCGGCCAACTGGGCCAGACCCTGGACGAGATCGACTTCCATAAGGGCCGTGCGCCGGATTCGGCAATGCGCAAGTTGCGTCGGCTGCTGCTGCGCGCGGAAATGACCGAGCAGGAAGTGCGTCTGCTGCGCGGCATCCTGGCCGATGCCCAGCGCATGGCGGGGCTGGCGCGCCAGGCCGGAACCTGACGGCTGTCACAACCTGGAAGATTCGGCTAAGGTGTCGGCGACTCTAGGGGAGTAGCTGGTTTGCGCGGTCTACGATGCTGTCTGATTGCGTGGCTGCTGGCCTGCGCAAGTTTCGCCGCGACGGCTGCGGCAGCGCCTTCTTCGGTCCTGGTTCTGGGGCGTATCAGCGATGATCCGGCCACCCATTACGATCAACTCAAGCCGCTGCTGGACTATGTGGTGCCGCGCATGCGCGGGGTCGGCATCCGCAGTGGCGAGATCCTGATGGCGCCGGATGCGCGCCAGATGGCCAGTTACCTGCGCCGTGGCCGGGTGGACTGGGTCAGCGAAACCGCCGGTGCGGCGATGCTGCTGGAGCAGCGCGGCAGCGCACATCCATTGTTGATGACCGAACGTAGCGGGGTGCGCGACTTCCACACCGTGTTTTTCGTGCGGCGCGACAGCCCGATCCGTTCGCTGGCGCAGTTGCGTGGCCACACCCTGGCGCTGCAGAACGCCTCGTCCACCAGTGGCTACCTGGTGCCGATGCTGGAGCTGGTGCGCAATGGCCTGGCCTGCGATGTGCTGCTGTCGCCCGACGATACCCAGGTGCTCGGTTCGGTGGGTTACCTGTTGGTCGGCTCGAAGTTGAACATCGCCGCCTTCGTGCACAAACGGCTAATCGACGCCGGCGCCTTCAGCAACCTCGATTGGGACGACGAGCGCCACCTGCCGCCCACGTTCAAGCGCGAGTTCCGCATCGTGCACCGCAGTGCGCCGGTGCCGCGCGCGGTGGAGATGGTGCGTACCGGCATCGATCCGGCGGTGGAGAGGCGCCTGCGCGCGGTGCTGCTGCAGGCCGCCGCCGACCCACAGGCCGGCCCGGCGTTGAAGCGCTTTTTCGGCACCACGGCGTTCCATCCCGTGGACGCGCCCAGCCGCGCGCGCCTGGAGGCGTTGCGCAATGGGCTGCAACAGGTCAGGACCCAGGTGGAATGACGCAGGTGCGCTTTGGATTGCAGGCCCGGTTCCTGCTGGTGATGGCGCTGACGCTGTTGCTGGTCGGCGCCATCCTGGCCTCGCTGTTGCAGCGGCAAAGTTCGATGCAGCGCGAGGTGCGCAGCCTGAGCGCGCAGATCCTGCATGAGTTGTTCGACCGCAGCCTGCGCACGCGTGGCGAGACCCTGGCCACCGAGCTGGCCTCGGGCCTGGCCAACCCGCTGTACTACTCGGATCTGGCGGCGGTGGGCGCGCTGGTGCGCAACGCCTCGCGCCAGCAGGTGGTGAGCTACGTGCGGGTGTTCGACCGCCGCGGCCGGCTGGTGCACGACGGCAGCGCCACGCTGCAGGGCTATGGCCAGCCCATGCAGGACCCGCTCGCTGCCAAGGCGATCGCCGCGCCGGCCCTGCTGTTGCAGTCTTCGCCGGAAGTGCTGGATGTGACGGTGCCGATCAAGGTCGGCGACCAGCGCATCGGCGGCGTGCGGGTGGGCATGTCGCGCGAGCGCGTGCGCAAGATCGAATCCAGCGCCAACCTCACCCTGGTGCAGAATCTCAATGCGATCGGCAAGCGCGATCTGGGCTGGCTGCTGGTACTGCTGGCAGCGCTGGTGGCGCTAGGAATCCTGCTGGCCATCTATGTGCAACGCACGCTGGTCGCGCCGGTGCGCCTGCTGGCGGCGGCGGCGCGGCAGATCGAACGTGGCGACTATCTGGTGCAGCTGCCGCCGCATCCGCGCAATGACGAAATCGGCGAGCTGATTTCCGCGTTCGGGCGCATGAGCGAAAGCATTGCCCGGCACGATCGCGAGGTGCGCCACATGGCCTACACCGACGCGCTGACCGGGCTGACCAACCGCCTGGGCTTCCGCGAAGGCCTGGACCATCTGCTGCACACCGCACGCAGTACCGACAGCAAGCTGGCGCTGTTGTTCGCCGACATCGACGACTTCAAACGGGTCAACGACACCCTGGGCCACGAGGCCGGCGACGAGGCGCTGCTGCAGTTCTCCAGCCGCATCAGCCGTGCGGTGGCGGCACTGGGCGGCGATGACGCCATCCTGGCGCGGTTTGGCGGCGACGAGTTCGTGATCCTGCTGCAGAGTGGCGATGTGACCTTGCTCGCCGCGCAGCTGGCCGACCGCCTGGTGCATGAGTTGAGCCGCCCGTTGAACGTGCAGGGACGCGAGGTGTTTTTGGGCACGTCGATCGGCATCACCTTGTTCCCGGACGATGCCAACGACGCCACGGCGCTGCTGAAAAACGGCGACATCGCGATGTACCAGGCCAAGGTGGCCGGCAAGAACTGCCACCGGTTCTACAGCCGCGCAGCCGACCATGCGGTGGAGCGCCGCGTGCACATGGAACACGAGTTGCGCGGTGCCTGGGAGCGCGACGAATTACGCCTGGTCTATCAGCCGATCTACCGCACCAGCGACCGCGTGCTGGTGGGCGTGGAAGTGTTGCTGCGCTGGCAGCACCCGGCGTTGGGCACGATTCCGCCGTCCACGTTCATTGATATTGCAGAGCAGAGTGGGCTGATCGAAGTGATCGGGCCCAAGGTGCTGCGTGCGGCCTGCCTGGAAGCGGCCAAATGGCCGGTGGTGGGCGAGGGCTTGTTCATTTCGGTCAACGTCTCGCCGCGCCAGCTGCGCAGTGGCGACCTGATCGACACCGTGGCCGAGTGCCTGGCCGAATCCGGCCTGCCGGCCGCGCGCCTGCATCTGGAGCTCACCGAGACCGCGGTGATCGGCGACGAGATGATGGCTGCAAGCCTGCTCGATCAATTGCACCGCACCGGGGTGAAGGTGTGGCTGGACGATTTCGGCACCGGCTTCTCCGGCCTGAGCCATCTGCGTCAGGTGCCGGTGGATGGCGTCAAGATCGACAAGAGCTTCATCGCCGACCTGCAGCGCGACCCCGACGACCTGGCCCTGACCACGGCCATCATCGGCATGGCGCATTCGCTGGGGATCACCGTGGTGGCCGAGGGCATCGAGCAGGAAGCGCAGTTCAACCTGTTGCGCGACCGCGGCTGCGACCTGGGCCAGGGCTACTGGTTCAGCCGCCCACTGAGCCCGGCTGACATGGTCAAGCTGATCGCGGCGGGCTGACGAGTGCCTCCACCGGCTTGATTGCAGCGTCTGTTCTTGGCGTCGCCTATACGATTGCGGGGGCAGTGCGGCTAGCTACGTAGAGCGCACCTGTGCGCGATGGAGCTTTCCCGGTAACGCCCGTCGCGCCCAAGCGCGCTCCTACGGGATATCGGGTGCCCGGCCGCACCCGGGTGCGCTCCTACGAGATGGTGGTTTGGTTTGTTTCCCCGCAGCCGAGCGGAAAGCTGCGCTCTACATGCCACTCCCGCGCGCCACCGAGGTATTTACAGTGGCCGCTTTCCCGTATCGCCGGGAATCTCGCGCACCAGGCGCGGCACCAGATAGCCGGACAGGCGCGTTGCCAGCTCGGCATGCAGCGCACGGGCGCGTGCGTCGTCGACTTCGAAATGCGCCACGCCGGCCACGCGGTCCAGCTGATGCAGGTAGTACGGCAGCACGCCGGCGGCGAAGCTGCGCTCGCTCAGCGCCGCTAGTGCGTCCACGCTGTCGTTGACGCCGCGCAGCAGCACCGCCTGGTTGAGCAGCTGTGCGCCGGCACCACGCAGCGCGTGCAGTGCGGCGTCGACCTCGGCATCGAATTCATTGGCGTGGTTGGCGTGGATCACGAAGGCCACCGGCCACGGCAGGCTGCGCAGCCACGCCAGCAGCGGCGCATCCACGCGTTCGGGCAACACCACCGGCAGCCGGCTGTGGATGCGCAGGCGCTTGAGATGCGGGATGGCGGCCAAGGCGTCGGTGAGCTCGGCCAGCTTGGGCGTGGTCAGCGACAACGGGTCACCGCCGGAGAGCAGTACCTCGTCGATGTCCGGATCGGCGGCGATCGCCGCCACGGCCTCGCGCCAGCCATCGCGGGCGGCGGTTTCCTCGGCGTAGGGGAAATGGCGGCGGAAGCAGTACCGGCAATGCACCGCGCAGCTGCCGGTGGCGATCAGCAGAGCCCGGCCGCGGTATTTCTGGATCACCCCGGTGGTGGTGCGGGCGGCGCCATCGCCCACCGCGTCGAGCGCAAAGCCAGGCACCACGCGCATCTCCGCATCCAGCGGCAATACCTGGCGCAACAGCGGGTCGGTCAGGTCTCCCGGGCGCATGCGCGCCACGAAGCTGCGCGGCACACGCACGGCGAACTGGGCCGCGGCGTCCTCGCTGATGCCCGCCGCCTGCGCGTCCAGCCCCAGCAGCGCCAGCAGCTCACGCGGGTCGCGCACGGCCTGCCGCCACAGCTGTTGCCAGCGCGGGGGCTGCAGGGCGGGCGGTGTGGATGGCTGTAAGGCGAGAGGGGCTGCGGTTATCATGTGCGGTCACAAAAGCAATGCCCGCCGGTTGCGGCGGGCGCCCCATTCTAATCCGGCCGGCCAGGAAGTGGCGGGCCGTCGCCTTATCGAGGAGCTGCACCATGGCCACTGTTGGCATGAACGACGTCAAGAACGGCATGAAGATCCTGGTCAACAACGAACCGGCGGTCATCACCGAGACCGAATACGTCAAGCCGGGCAAGGGCCAGGCCTTTACCCGCATGAAGTACCGCTTCATCAAGTCCGGCCGCGTGGTGGAAATGACCATGAAGGCCACCGATGACGTGGAAGTGGCCGACGTGGTCGATACCGACATGCGTTACCTGTACACCGATGGCGAGTACTGGCACTTCATGGACCCGGAATCCTTCGAGCAGGTGCAGGCCGACAAGGCCGGCATGGGCGGCGCGGAGAAGTGGCTCAAGGGCGAAGAAGACTGCATCGTGACCTTGTGGAACGGCGCCCCGATCTGGGTGCAGCCGCCGAACTTCGTCGAGCTGAAGATCACCGAGACCGACCCGGGCGTGCGTGGCGATACCTCTGGCGGCGGCGGCAAGCCGGCCACCCTGGAAACCGGTGCGGTGGTGCGCGTGCCGCTGTTCGTCAACCAGGACGAAGTGATCAAGGTCGACACCCGCTCGGGCGAGTACTCGGCGCGCGTCAAGTAATCCCGATGCACCTGGGACGCCGGTCCGGCCGAGCAGTACGCAGTGCCAGTGTCCTGATGGTGCTGAGTGGCACGCTTGCGGCGTGCCCGGTGTTTGCGCAAACGGTAGCAACCGCCTGCGATGCGCAGAGCGTAGCGGCGGTGGCCGCGGTTGCCGCCTCCGGTGTGGTGGGTGGCGCTGCAGCGGCGGTGCCGGCGGAACGTGCCGTGGCGCAGACCTGCAAGCCGTGGCCGTACGATCCCTCCATCCGCTTGGCGGCAATCGCGTTTGCTGGCGATGCCACTACCCCGGCTGGCGAGCGCGACCTGGAGTTGCGTATTGCAATGCTCGATGCCGGTAGTGGCGAGGTGGTGGCGTTGTATGCCCAGGCAATGGGCGAGGATGCCAGCCTGGAACTTGCGGCCGATAGCCTGCGCCTGGATACCGCGCGCTATGACCTGGCCAAAGGCGTGCGCGCGTTTGGTGTCGTGGTGCACAGCGTCGCGCGTGGCGCCAGTTGCCCGGATTTCGACAGCGACGACGCATTGACCTTGCTGGTCCGCGAAGGGCGCCGGCTACGCCCGGTGCTGCAGCAGAACCTGACTGTCTGGCGACAGGTACAAGGCGAGCTATGCAACTGGGGGAAGGCAGGCGTGGTGACCGAGCGCGGCACCTTGACGCTGTCGATGGACACGCCGGTCCACGCCGGCTACTCCGACATCGCGCTGACCGCAAACGTGGTGACCTCCACCACGGTTGAGGGCGCACAAGACACCGAACGCACGCGCCGCCAACGCCAAGTGTTGCGCTACGACGGCATGCGCTACGTGCCTGTGTCACGCTCCACCGACTCCTGGCCGTTCGGCAACTAACTTCAATGGATCCGCTCATGACCAACGCCCCGCCCGAACCCTGCGACCTGCTGATCGAGGCCGGCTATGTGGTGCCGATCGAACCGCATGCGGTGGTGCTTGAAGACCACGCGGTGGCGGTCAGCAACGGTGTCATCGTTGCCGTGCTGCCAACGGCCGACGCACGCGTGCGTTTCGCGCCGGCACGCACCGTGTCGCGCCCCGACGCGGCGCTGATGCCCGGCCTGGTCAACGCGCACACGCACAACCCGATGACGCTGCTGCGCGGCGTGGCCGACGATCTGCCGCTGATGGTGTGGCTGCAGCAGCACATCTGGCCGGTGGAAGCGGCAGTGATCGGCCCGGAATTCGTCGCCGATGGCACCACCCTGGCGATCGCCGAGATGCTGCGCGGCGGCACCACCTGCGTCAACGAGAACTACTTCTTTGCCGACGTGCAGGCGGCCGTCTACAAGCAGCATGGCTTCCGTGCGCTGGTGGGCGCGGTGATCATCGATTTCCCCACCGCCTGGGCCTCGTCGGACGACGAATACTTCGCACGTGCCGGCGAGCTGCACGACCAGTGGCGCGACGACCCGCTGATCAGCACCGCGTTTGCACCGCATGCGCCGTACACGGTGAACGATGCCAACTTCGAGCGCGTACGCATGCTGGCCGACCAGCTGGACATGCCGGTGCATCTGCACACGCACGAAACCGCGCAGGAAGTGGCTGATTCGGTGGCGCAGTATGGCCAGCGCCCGCTGGCACGGCTGGATCGTCTGGGCCTGGTCAACGACCGCCTGATTGCGGTGCACATGACCCAGCTCACCGAGGCCGAAATCCACCTGTGCGCCGAGCGCGGTGTCAGCGTGGTGCACTGCCCCGAATCCAATCTCAAGCTGGCCTCGGGCTTTTGCCCGGCGTGCGCGCTGCAACGCGCCAGCGTGAATCTGGCGATCGGCACCGACGGCTGCGCCAGCAACAATGACCTGGACATGTTCAGCGAGAACCGCACCGCGGCGATCCTGGCCAAGGCAGTGGCCAACGATGCCACCGCGCTGGATGCGGCCACCACCTTGCGCGCCGCCACCTTGGGGGGCGCACGCGCACTCGGCTTTGGCGACCGCATCGGCTCGATCGAGGTGGGCAAGCAGGCCGACCTGGTTTGCGTGGATCTGTCCGCGCTGGAAACCCAGCCGCTGCATCACGTGTTGTCGCAGCTGATCTATGCCGCCGGCCGCCACCAGGTGACCGATGTGTGGATCGCCGGCAAGCCCAAGCTGGTGCAACGCGAGCTCATCGACATGGATACCGCTGCCCTGGTCGCCAACGCGCGCCAGTGGCGCGACCGTATCCGCACCGTCCGCGCCTGAGCGCGGCCATCGCATCACGGAGAGCCACATGAATCCGAATCCACAATCCACATCGTCCAATTTCCACCAGACCGAGCTGGACAAGTTCGCTGCGCTGGCCAACCGCTGGTGGGATGCCGACGGCCCGCAGAAGCCGCTGCATGCGCTCAATCCGGTGCGGCTGGACTACGTGGCCGCACGGGTTGCGCTGCCGGGCGCACGCGTGCTCGACGTCGGCTGCGGTGGTGGCCTGCTCAGTGAAGCGATGGCGCGCCTGGGCGCGCAAGTCACCGCGATCGACCTGGCGCCGGAGCTGGTGAAAGTGGCGCGCCTGCACAGCCTGGAATCGAGCGTGCAGGTGGACTACCGCGTGCAGTCGGTGGAAGACCTGGCTGCCGAGCAGCCGGGCAGCTTCGATGCGGTGACCTGCATGGAAATGCTGGAGCACGTGCCAGACCCGCTGGCGATCATCCGCGCCTGCGCAAGCCTGCTCAAGCCGGGCGGCACGCTGTTCCTGTCTACACTCAATCGCACGCCGGCAGCGTTTGCGCTGGCGGTAGTAGGCGCCGAATACATCGCGCGGTTGCTGCCCAAGGGCACGCATCACTACAAGGATTTCATCAAGCCGTCCGAACTGGCCGCCTGGCTGCGCACTGCCGAGCTGCAGCTGCAAGACGTCAGCGGCATGCTGTACGAGCCGTGGCGCAACCGCGCGCGCTTGTCCTCGCGCACCGAAGTGAACTATCTGGCGTGTGCGGTGAAGCCGTGACGAGCGGGGAATGGGGAATCGGGATTCGGGAATCGCAACGGCGGTTGGTTGCGGTCTTGATGTCGACCGGTTCCTGTCTGATGGCCGATCGCGCTGGGATGGCGGTGCGTCTGTGAGGTTTCCGCGTGCGGTGTTGTTCGACCTGGATGGCACCTTGCTCGACAGTGCGCCGGACATGTTGGCCACCGTCAACGCGATGCTGAGCGAGCGTGGACTGCCGTGCATCACGCTGGCGCAGCTGCGGCCGGTGGTGTCGAAAGGATCGCGCGCCATGCTCGCTGTGGCCTTCGCGCATCTGGATGCGGCCGCGCGCGAGGCGTTGGTGCCGGAGTTTCTCAAGCGCTATGAAGCGCTGCTCGGCACGCAGGCACAGCTGTTCGACGGAGTCGAGGTCATGCTGCAGCGCCTGGAGCAGGCCGGCTGTGTCTGGGGCATTGTCACCAACAAGCCCGAATACCTTGCGCAACTCATTCTGCCGCAGCTGGGCTGGCAGCAGCGCTGCGCGGTGCTGATCGGCGGCGATACGCTGGCCGAGCGCAAGCCGCATCCGCTGCCGTTGCTGGTGGCGGCCGATCGCATCGGCGTCGCCGCCACGCAGTGCGTCTATGTGGGTGACGACGAGCGCGACATCCTGGCCGCACGTGCGGCCGGCATGCCGTCGGTGGCTGCGTTATGGGGTTACCGGCTGGGCGATGACGACCCGCTGAGCTGGCAGGCCGACGTGCTGGTGGAACAGCCGCCGCAGTTGTGGGAGCCGGCCGCCTGGCCGCAGCCCTGATCTTTTCTTTCGCTTTTCTGGACCCGCCATGAGCCAATCCAGCGCCCTGGACAGTTTTCTCGACAAGTGGCGCAGCCGCTGGCCGGAATGGTCGGTGGCCGAGCCCTTCATTCCCGAACCGCAGCGTCGCCTGGCCGCGGCCTGGTTCGCATTGCTGCAGGAATGGGAGGACATCATGAACATCGCCGGCGACCCGTTGCCGGCAGACGCCAAGCTGGCCTGGTGGCAGCAGGAATTGAACGACTGGTCGAACCAGCGCTCGCGTCATCCATTGGGGCGCGTGCTTGAACCGGTGCGCGCACCCTGGGCGCAGTTGGCGCAGACCTTGCCGGCGATGCAGGCCGCACGTGCGCAGCCGGACGACCTGGCGCAGGCCATGGCGCGGCTGCAGGCATTTGCCGAAGCGGTGGTGGCGGTGGAAGCGGTGGTCTTCGCACGCACACGCAGCAGCGATGCCACGGCCGTGGTGGTGCAATGGCTGGATGCGCGCCAGCGTGTGGCCGGCGACAGTGCCGCGCCGGGTGGCGTCGGTGCGCCGGCCTGGCGTGCGCAGCTGTTGCGCGCGTGGCCACGCAAGGCGGCGCTGGCCAGGCCACATCGGGTCTGGTCGCGTCTGGCGCGGCTGCGCCTGCAGCGCGAGTTGGCCGGTCGCACGGCCTATGCGCCACCGATGCAGCAGCTCTGGCACAGCTGGCGCGCAGCCAGCGGCGCCGAATGAATAACCGCTGCTGCGGCCAGGCCGGCCACAGCAGCGCCACAGGCATGCAGACACCGCGTTGCTTAGATCGGTGAGTCGGGCAGCACGCTGTGGTACGCAATGAAGGCATCGTCGCATTGCAACGGCGCGCCCGGCCCGGGCCGGCCCTGCAACTGCACATCGTTGGCCGCCGACTCGGTGAGCTGATCAAAGAAGCTCACCGGCCCGCCTTTGAAGGTGAAGTGCACCGCGCCCGGGTTGCTGGCCGGTCCACCAAAATGCGGCTGCGCAAAGGCGACCGGGCCGCCGTCGAGCACCACGTTGTCCAGCGACATGGTGATGGGCAGGGTGGTGGTCGCATCGCGATAGCCGTAGAAGCTCAATTCGCCGCCACCGAAGGCCTTGGAACCCAGGGAGTGCACATTGGTCAGTGCAATGCCGCTGAACCGCGGCAACTGGTCGCGTGTGGCCGGGTTGGCGTAGTTGGCGTCGAATACCAGCGGCCGCGCAACCCCGCGCATGCAGATGTTCTCGAATCTGATGTCGTAGACCTGGCCGCCGCGCGAAGCATCGGACTTGATACGCAGGCCATTGGCCGAGTAGGGATCGCGCTGCACGTCGTTGGCGTTGAAGCCGTCGATGCTCAAGCCGCGCACGGCGATATGGCGCATCCCCGAATCGGTTTCGCTGCCGAGCGAAAAACCGTGCGTGTAGTAGAACTGGTTGTAGGCGAACAGCATGTTTTCCGAGGCGATGCTGCGCTTGTTTTTGGCATGCGCCTTGATCGCCACGCCGTCATCGCCGGTACCGATATACGAGTACGCCAGCAGCACGTTCTTGGATTGGCCAGGGTCGAAGCCGTCGGTGTTCTTGGCGGTTTCCGGGGTGAAGCAGCTGGCGTGCGGATTGACGTCCGGGGTGCTGCCGGCAGGGCAGTGGTAGCCGGGGCGCGAATACACCAGGCTAGGTGCCAGGATCTTGATGCCCCAGGCGGTCAGGCCCACCACGTTGTCGGTGGTGACGTGGAAATTGGGCGAGTTTTCCAGGGTGATGTCGTACAGCGTGAAGTCGGTGCTGTCATCGATCTGCAGCAGCCGTGGCACGTGCTGGCTCAGGCCCTTGGTGACGTTGAGATAGGCCAGATCCCACCAGCTGGCCTTGCCGGCATTCGGTCCCGCGGTGAGCGTGCTGCCACCGCGGCCGTCGATCTTGCCGGCGCCCACGATGGCGCTCTTGGCAGTGTCGGCGACGTGGATCAACGGGTTGCAGGACTTGGCCTTGTCGGTGGTGGCGGTGCCGCAGGTGCCCAGGCCATTGTCGTAATCCTGCGGATTGCGCGAGCCGAACAAGGTCACGCCGCGATCGATCCACAACGTCACGCCGCTCTTGATGGTGAGCGGGCCGCTCAACAGGCCGGATTCTCCGCCATCGCCGACCACCAGACGCACCGCGCTGCCGGCAGGGCAATCGTCGATGGCGGCCTGCAGGCGTGCGGTGTCGCGTTTGGATTGGGTGGGATCCTGGTCGAGCGCATCCAGCGAGCCGGCAACCGGCACCAGCGCAGCCTTGAGCGTTGTGCAGACCTGGCTGGGGAGCGCGGGCTGCTGCACGACACCCCAACTGGTGGAGATGCTGTGCGCGGTATCGGCAACGTCTAGCCCATGCGGGCGTGCTGCGCTGGCCTGAAACGTGGCAAGGCCGAGGAGTGCGAGCGAGAGTGGCGCGAGCGCGGGAAGGCGAGGGTGCGGTTGCATCGGCGGTTCCGGGGGGAGGGAAGTGGGAGAGAGGTGACAAAAGGGATGCGATGCGTGCTGCAAGGAATAAGCGCAGGTCGCTGCGATGGCACGCCACGCTGGATTTGCGCAGTGCACTGCTCACCTCATGCGAGAGATGCACAGTGCAGCGCGGATGCGAGTCGCATGATTGATCGTATGCATGACTGGTCGGATGGCACGTCACCATCGCGCGTTTGTCTGGCGCTCGGAAACCGGCAGGCGAAGTCGGCACCGCCAAGCCGAAGTGAGTGCCAGGTCTGATGAGGTGTTGGCGTGGAGGCGGCAGCCTGCGTGCCGAGCTGATGCTTAGACGTGCGCGCAGTTGCCGGCCGCGGCGCTGCCAGTCCTGCGCTACGGATGGCTTACCGCGGAGAGCGCTGCGAGATCTATCTCACCACACGCATGGAGGTGCACGACGTCTCGATGTCTGCGAAGCGCTAATCGCAAAAGCGCATGTCGCGTTGCGGTCGCACTGCCTCCATCTAATTGCCCTCTCGCGCGGCATCAAACGGCTGGCGCTAAGGCAACAAGCCGTACTCATTGCCTTGGTGCTCCACCTAACAGCAAGCCCGGCGCCGTTATGTGAGTTCAGTACCCGCTTCGATATTCGTTGCACTCGCCGCGTAATCACAGCGAGGCAGATCACCTGTTAGCGAAGCAGATCCACTGCGCTGGCGCCGCCGCCGGCACGCGCAAACACGCGTACCGGCGGCCGACGCTGCTATCGAACGCTGCGGCCTGGATCAGTCGGCACTGCCAGCACCGCTGTTGCCGTATTCGAAAAAAAGCGGTTGGCCGAGTTGGTGCAGTTCCTGCTGCAGAACGGGCGGCTGGCGGTGGAGGCATTCCATGGCGCGGTCTTGCGGATGTGGCTGCCCAGCGTGGAATCGCGGATGGTCACCTGGCCATTGGGCGAGGTGCCGTTGACGTACGCGGACAGGCCACTAACGCCTTCGTCCCATGCGCGCCCGAGGTAGGTTTGATTGTCCGGCGAACCGGAGCCCGCTACGAAGCGGCTGTTGATCGCCAGAAAGCCGTAGCCGCTGCCCGGGCGCGTGCTTGGCGCGAAGATGTAGCCACCACGGCTGCTGCCCAGGCGCGCGCCGGCCGAGCGAATGATTGCGTTGTCGAACACGCCGATGCCGGACCCGAAGATGAAATCGACATCGCCTTCGATCGTGCTGCTCTTGAAATACGCGCGGATCACGTTGGCGGCGTTGGTCGCGCTGATCAGCAAGGTGTCCTGGTTGCCGGTGACCAGCACGTCCTCGAAGCTGGCCTGGTCGCCGCGCACGGCCAGTGCCACTGCCGATTGATTGTTGTCGGCGTAAGTGCCTTCGACATAGTTATTGTCGAAGCGCAGATGCCGCGCCTGGAAGCCGCTGGCACGTACGGTAACCGTCGCGCTATTGGAAGTGCCCACTGTGGCGGCTGACGCATTGCTGGCGCAGGGGTGACTTGCGGTGCCGGTTGGCTTGGGCGTGGGGTTGGCATTGTTGTAGCGGATGACGGTGTCGGTCGTGGCGCTGCCAAGCCCGAACAGGGTCAGTGGCGGTGCACCGCTCGGCACGCACACCAGCTCGGTGTAGGTGCCGGCCTTGACGCTGATGTAGCGGCGCGTGCTGCCACCGGCGGCCACCGCCGCGTCGATTGCCGATTGCACCGTGCGATAACGGGTGGAGCCGTCGGCGGCAACTGCAAAGTCGGCGGTCAGCAGCGCCACGCCGGCGGTGGGGTTCCAGTTGTCGGTCACCAACGCTGTGATCGGGCCGGCCTTGGCGAGCGCCTTGCTGATCGTATACGTGCCTGCTTCGCTGCTGGTGAGCTGCGGGCGGCTGGCGGTGCCGGTAAGGGCAGCAGCATCAAGGCTGATCAGGCTCAGCAGCGCGGTGGCGAGGCAGGTGGTGCGGATATGCGATGCAGACATGGGATGACGCTCTCCAGAGAGGATGCGCTTGCCGGATGGCAAACGCCAAACACCAGCGGTGCGCCGCGTGCTGGCAACGCAGACGCAGGCGAGGCACACCACTGGCTTGCGAAGCAAACGTGCTGGCACCGCATGCGCGGTGCGGCGATGCTACTGCCGCGGCCGCTTGGCGGCGGCGTGCAGCAGCGGCAATGTGCAAGAGCTTCGCCGGGGTCACGCTTTGCACTGTGCGCGCGTCGCAACAACGCACTGCTGGGCAACGCGAATATGCGTTTGCACAACGGCAGTGCCACGCAACCATGCAGGCCCACGCGGCATGCAACGGCGCACGTCGTCACATGCCGTGGGCATGCCGGCTTCCAGACTGACGCACCCGCAGAGACATGCGCCTAGTCAGGAATCGAAGATGGCAGATCCCAAAGAACTGCAAGACAAATTCTGGAAAGCCCTCAAGTCCGATCGCACCGTGATGCTCGGCCTGGATGGCGTCGAAGACGGCCATGCGCGCCCGATGACCGCGCAGATCGAAGGCGACAGTGGTGGCCCGATCTGGTTCTTTACTTCCAAGGACAATGCCTTGATCGCGATGCTGGGCCAGGGCCGCCGCGTGATCGGTGCGTTCAGCAGCAAGGGGCATGACCTGTTCGCCAGCATCAGTGGTTCGCTGCGCGAAGACACCGACCCGGCCGTGGTCGATCGCCTGTGGAACCCGTACGTCGCAGCCTGGTACGAAGGCGGCAAGGACGATCCGAAGCTGGCGCTGCTGCGCCTGGACGCCGATCACGCGCAGATCTGGCTCAACGGCTCCAGCCTGCTGGCCGGTATCAAGGTGCTGCTCGGCGTGGACCCGAAGAAGGACTACCAGGACAAGGTGGCAGACGTCCCGCTGCGCTGAGGTGCCCTGGAGCGCCTAACGGAACGTAGCGAGCAGTCGTCAGGTGGATGCGGCCGCGTGGAAGAATCGGAGTGTACGTGGGTATATACCAACTCCGAGCATCGGCCGCGCCCGCCTGGCAGCTGCGCAGTCGTTTTGATCGCTGCTCTTGGCACGCACACACAGCCGTCAAAGCAGTGTGTGCGTGGCGGCCGTCGTCGCTGCATCGCTCACCGATGAGCGACGACGTCCTTGCAATGCTGGCCCGCCAAGCGCGGAGCGTGCCGATGCGCGTGCACCACCTCAACTGCATCTCCACCTGCCCGCTGGGCGGCCACCTGATGGATGGACGCACGCATGGCGTGCTTGAGCGCGGCCACCTGAGCTGCCATTGCCTGTTGGTGGAAACCAATGCCGGTCTGGTCCTGATTGACACCGGCTTCGGGCTGCGGGATGTCGCCGAGCCACGTGCGCGGCTAAGCGCGTTCTTTCTGGCGTTGGTGAAACCGGACCTGCGCGAAGACATGACGGCGATCCGGCAGATCCAGCGCTTGGGTTTCGACCCGCGCGATGTGCGGCATATCGTGCTCACCCATCTGGATTTCGACCATGCTGGCGGGCTGGATGATTTTCCGCATGCGCGCGTGCATCTGATGACGCGTGAGCGTGATGCCGCGCTGGCGCAGCACACCTGGATGGACCGGCAACGCTTTCGCCCGCAGCAATGGTCCACACGGGGGCAATGGCGCACCTATGACAGCACCGCCGGCGCGGCCTGGATGGGCCTGGAGTGCGTCCACGACCTACAAGGGCTACCGCCAGAGATCCTGCTGGTGCCGCTGCCCGGCCACACCTTCGGGCATGCCGCTGTTGCGGTGCGCACCCCTGAGCGTTGGCTGCTGCTCGCCGGCGATGCGTATTTCTATCACCGCGAAATGGACCCGCAACCCTACTGCACGCCCGGGCTGCGTTTCTATCAATGGATGCTGGAAAAGGACCGCACTGCAAGGCTGCATAACCAGCAACGGTTGCGCGCACTGCGGCAACAGCACGGTGCGGAGGTGGAGGTGTTTTGTTCGCACGATGTCGTGGAATTCGAGCGCGTCGCCGGGCTGCCCGCACACTTGCCTGCGGCCGCGTTGCAACACGCGCCCACGGCGTGAGCACGTGCGCTTCACTTCGCCAGAACGTGCCGCAGCGCGATCATGCGCCACCAGTGCCGCAGCAGCCACGCGGTGCGCTACAGGAGAAGCACGATGCAGCAGATTGAAGTAGGCCAGATGGTGTTCTTGCGCGATGGCGAAGTGGGCGTTGGCGCGGTGCGCGAAGTACGCAGCAACGGGGCCGAATTGGTGATCAATATCGAAAACGGTGGCGACGTCACCGTGGCCACCTCGGTGGTGCGCGATGTGCATTCTGGCAAGGTGATGCTGGACGTGGAACAGCTCCCCGAAGCAGTGCGCGACGCGCTGCGCAAACCGCACGAGAACGAATTGCCCACCAGCACCTATGCGGCCAGCGATCCGCAGGATGGCGCGCTCAAGTAAGCGCGCGTATCAGCTTGGTGATTTGGAAACGAGCGCATGGCGCCGCCGATTCAGGCAGCGCCATGCGCTCTTCGTTTATTCAGGCAGCAGGAAGTTGCGCGGCGCCGCTTGCGATGCGGTATCGGTGCCCAGCAATGGGCGATCCGCTTCGTCCTTGAGCTGCACGCCAGAGAGTTTGCGTCTGAACGCCTCGCGCAGCAGGTACCCGAGCTTGTGGCCAGCCTCGGCATAGCTCAGGCCTTCGCCACGGATATTGGAAATGCAGTTGCGTGCCGCATCGGTATGGCCAACACGCGGCGCATAGGTGAGATACAGCCCCAGGCTGTCCGGCGAGCTGAGCCCCGGGCGCTCGCCAATCAGCACGATCACCGCTCGCGCCTGCAGCAGTTCGCCCACCTCATCGCCAATCGCCACACGGCCTTGCGCAATCAGGGTCACCGGCGCCAACGACCATCCTTCGTGCGCAGCCAGCGCATCGATCTGCTCCAGCATCGCGCCTGCATGCCGATGCACCGCCAGTGCAGACAGGCCGTCTGCCACCACCACCGCCAGATCCGCGCCACCGCCATGCACGGCGGTCGTGCCACGCAGTTGTTCGGCCGCCTCATCGCTCAGGCGGCGGCCCAGGTCGGGCCGTTGCAGATAAAGATGACGGTCGGATGCCGCGCTATGCAGCAATACGCTGCGGCGGCCGCGCTGCTGCAGCACCGCCTGCAACGGCGCAGGGTCGAACGCCAGGTGCACGGCATCGCGCGCCTGCGCATGCGCAAGCTGGAACTCCAGATGCGAAGCGGTCGGCAGGCTGGTGCCGGCTCGCCCCAACGCGATGCGGGCCGGTGTCAGCGCTCGCAAGCGTGCCCACGCATCGCGAGGTGGTGTGGTTGGCGTGCTCATCCGCGTTGCTCCGCATCCAGCTGTGACAGCGCCTTGCGAAACGGCGCCGGCATCTCACTGCCCAATTCGAACCGGCCATCGCGCAGGCGCAGGATGCCTTGCGTGTCCAGCCAGTGTTCGAACTCCGGCGCGGGGCGCAGGCCTAGCGCCTGCCGCGCGTACAGCGCGTCGTGGAAGGAGGTGGTCTGGTAGTTGAGCATCACATCGTCCGAGCCCGGAATGCCCATGATGAAGTTGATGCCGGCGGTGCCGAGCAGGGTCAGCAGCATGTCCATGTCGTCCTGATCGGCTTCGGCATGGTTGGTGTAGCAGATGTCGCAGCCCATCGGCACGCCAAGCAGCTTGCCGCAGAAATGGTCCTCCAGTCCCGCACGGATGATCTGTTTGCCGTCGTAGAGATATTCCGGGCCGATGAAGCCCACCACGGTATTGACCAGCAGCGGGTTGAACTGGCGCGCCACTGCGTAGGCACGCACCTCGCAGGTCTGTTGATCCACGCCATGATGCGCATTGGCCGACAGCGCGCTGCCCTGGCCGGTTTCGAAATACATCACGTTGTTGCCCACGCTGCCGCGCTGTTGCGACAAGCCCGCGTCCAGCCCTCCCTGCAGCAACGCCAGGTTGATGCCGAAGCTGGTGTTGGCCGCTTCGGTGCCGGCAATGGACTGGAACACCAGGTCCACCGGCACGCCGCGGTTGATCGCATCGATGGTGGTGGTGATATGCGCGAGCACGCACGCCTGGGTGGGGATGCCGTAGCCAGTGATCACCGCATCGAGCATGCGCAGCAGCGCGGTGGTCGCGGCCAGGCTGTCGCTGGCCGGATTGATGCCGATCACCGCATCGCCGTTGCCGTACAGCAGGCCATCCAGCACGCTGGCGGCAATGCCGGTGGCATCGTCGGTGGGATGGTTGGGCTGCAGGCGCGTGGACAGGCGGCCACGCAACCCCAGCGTGTTGCGGAAGCGGGTGACCACGCGGGTTTTCTGCGCGACCAGGATCAAGTCCTGCACCCGCATCAGTTTGGAGACGGCGGCCACCATTTCCGGCATCAGCCCCGGTGCCAATGCCGCCAGCGCGGCGTCGTCGGCCTGCGCGCCCAGCAGCCAATCGCGAAACCCGCCAACGGTGAGGTGCGCCACCGGCGCAAACGCGGCAGCATCGTGCTGATCGACGATCAGGCGCGTGACCTCATCACTTTCATACGGCACCACCGCCTCGTCGAGGAAATGCCGCAGCGGCAGCTCCGCGAGCGCCATCTGCGCGGCGACACGCTGCAATTCGGAGTGGGCCGCCAGCCCGGCCAACTGATCGCCCGAGCGCGCGGGCGTGGCCTTGGCCAGCAGGTCCTTCAGATCGGCGAAGCGGAAGCGCTCGCCGCCGGCACTGAAGGCAAATCCACTCATCCCGCGAGACTCCCGGCGTTGGGGCGGCCACGCAAGCTCAGCAGGCAACACACCGCACCGAACAGCAGCAGGCCGACGAAGACCAACGCCACCAGCGGGTTGAACCAGACCATCGCCACCAGGCACACCAGCGCCAGCAGCAAGGCAATCGCCGGCACCACCGGGTAGCCGGGCGCACGGAAGCTGCGCTCCAGCGTGGGTTCGGTGCGGCGTAATTTGAACAGGCTGAGCATGCTCATCACATACATCACGATGGCGCCGAACACGGACATGGTGATCATGGCCGCGGTCAGCGACATGCCCTGAATCTTCACCACGCTGTCGCTGCAGATGGCCGCAATGCCGATCACGCCACCGGCCAGGATGGCCCGGTGTGGCGTGCGGAAGCGCGACAATTTCGCCAGCCCGTGCGGCAGGAAGCCGGCGCGTGCCAGCGCGAAGAACTGCCGCGAATAGCCCAGGATGATGCCGTGAAAGCTGGCCACCAGACCGAACAGGCCAATCCACACCAGCATGTGCAACCACGTCGAGCTGTTGCCCACCACCGCCTTCATTGCCTGCGGCAGCGGGTCGTTGATGTTGGACAGCTGGCGCCAGTCACCGACGCCGCCGGCAAACACCATCACACCCAGCGCCAGCACCACCAGGGTAAGAATGCCGGCGATGTAGGCGCGTGGAATGGTCCGCTTGGGGTCCTTGGCTTCTTCGGCGGCCATTGCCGCGCCCTCGATCGCCAGGAAGAACCAGATCGCAAACGGGATCGCGGCGAAGATGCCGGAGATCGCCGCTGGCCCAAACTGATTGCTGCCGGCCCAGCCGTTCGCGGCAAAGCGCGCCACGCTGAAACCCGGCGCCACCACGCCCATGAACACCAGCAGCTCGATCACCGCCAGCAAGGTCACGATCAACTCGAAGGTGGCCGCGATCGCCACACCCACGATGTTCAAGCTCATGAAGATCACGTACGCCCCGATCGCGGCGACGCGTGGGTCCAGCGTGGGGAACTGCACATTGAGATACGCGCCAATGGCCATGGCAATGGCCGGTGGCGCGAACACGAATTCGATCAAGGTCGCCAGCCCGGCGAGCATGCCGCCATAGGTGCCGAACGCGCGCAGGCTGTAGGCGAACGGGCCGCCTGCATTGGGGATGGCCGTGGTCAGTTCGGTGAAACTGAAAATGAAGCAGGTGTACATCACCGCCACCAGCACCGTGGTGACCAGAAATCCAAGCGTGCCGGCCGTGCCCCAACCATAACTCCAGCCGAAATATTCGCCTGAGATCACCAACCCGACTGCAATGCCCCACAGTTGCCAGGTGCCCAGGGTCGGCTTGAGTTGCTCGTTGCGCATGTCGCACATCTCCTGCAGTCGGGGGAGGGGAGACGAAGCGCGTCGGTTGCCAGGACTGGGCCGCGACACGGACTGACCGTCGCTGGCTGATCGGCCGCTGTCACCGGCAATGATCGACGCTCTCCCGGTTATACCCCAAAGCCCGGCGACGGACACAAGCGCAGCGGGTAGGTGTGGTGCAACGTGGTGGCGTTGCGATCTTTATTAACTTTCCTGATGCTTGACCTCAGGTTCCAGAGAGACAGGCCCAGCTCCCGGTTCCCGGTCTGGTCTGGTCTGGTCTGGTCTGCGAGTTCAGCATGTCTGCCCTGTGCTCGCGCAGTGGCACTAGCGTGTCGTTGGCTCACGCTTTTAGTGCCGCATAGCCTCGCACGCGCAGCAAATCCATTCGATCAACCGACAAGTGGGTGGAATCACCGACAGGCCGCTGTGCGGCCGCAATTGCTGAAAGCCCCTCTCCCTGCGGGAGAGGGTTGGGGTGAGGGTACGGTTGCTTAGTTAACCAGCAGCCGGCGCGCCCTCATCCGGCGCTACGCGCCACCTTCGCCCGGCGGGAGAAGGGAGGTGTCCACGGGTGGCTGTGAGCGTGCACGGGTTGAGCGCTTGATGCGCAAACGCTGGCATTGCCACAGCCCACAGCCCACTGCCCACAGCCCACAGCCCACAGCCCACAGCCCACAGCCCAGGCATTCGATCAATCAACAATTGTACGCAATCGTCGACGACACGCTTCGCTGCCGGCAAGTGAAAGCCCCTCTCCCCCCGGGAGAGGGGTTGGGGTGAGGGTACGGTTACTCAGTTAACCAGTAGCAGCCGCACCCTCATCCGGCGCTACGCGCCACCTTCTCCCGAGGGGAGAAGGGAAAAGCCGCCCACTGGCACTTACTTCCCGCGCTCAAGCACCAACAAGGGGTCGATACGCACATCGAACCAATTCATCCCCCAATGCAGATGCGGCCCGGTCGCGCGCCCGGTGGCGCCCACCGCGGCGATGACCTGGCCCTGTTCCACGCGATCGCCTACCTTCACGTCGATCCGCGACAGGTGCAGGAAGTTCGAACTGATGCCGAAGCCGTGGTCAAGCAGCAACGTGCCGCCGGTCAGGTACAGATCCGGTGCCGCAAAGGTCACCACGCCAGCGGCGGGCGCCTTGACCGGCGTGCCGGTGGGCACGGCGATATCCATGCCCGAATGACCGGCGCCAGGCTGGCCGTTATACACGCGCGCATTGCCGAAGCGGCCGCTGATGCGGCCCTGTACCGGCCACACGAAGGGCTGCGCAAAATCGGCGCGTGGGTCGTCGCGATCGCGTGCGGCAGTGACCTGCGCCTGCTCGCGCTTGATGCGCTCGGCAATGGCCGGTGGTGGGTTGACGGTCTTTGGCGGCACGCCGTTGACGCGCTCCACCGGCCAGTCGCGCGGAGTGACCGCGATGGTTGCGGTCTCCTTTCCACCATCGGCGCGGGTGATCTGCACCTGCAACGGGCCGGTGGCGTCACGGCCGATGCCGAACACCACGCTGCCGTAACCACTCACGCGCAGCGCGCGGCCGGCGTACTCGACCCGGCTGCCCGCCGGCACTTTGCCGATCACCATCGCCCCTTGCGAGGCGCTGGCCGGAAACACCACGCGCCCGTCTGCAGCGGCGGGCTCCTGCGCAGACACCGGCACCGTGAGCAATGTGCACGGCGCCAGCGCAAGCGCCGCGCCCATCAGCAGTGCACGCATCAGCGGTCGAAGGTCAGGCGCTGGCCGGCGGCACTGCCCACCAGCTGTTCGCCATCCCACACCTGCTGGCCGTTGACCCAGGTTGCAGCGATGCGTGAGCGGAAGGTGGTGCCTTCGAACGGCGACCAGCCGCACTTGGACAACACCTGTTCGCGCTTGACGGTGAACGGCCTGTTGTCGATCAGCACCAGGTCGGCGAAGTAGCCTTCGCGCAGGAAGCCGCGTTGCTCCACGTCGAACAACTGCGCCGGCGCATGCGCAAACTTCTGCACGACGCGGGTGATCGGCAGCTTGCCTTCATGCACGAGCTCCAGCGCGGCGACCAGCGCGTATTGCACCAGCGGCAAGCCCGAGGGTGCCTGCGCATACGGCTTCTGCTTTTCGTCCCAGGTATGCGGGGCATGATCGGTGGCGAGCACGTCGATGACGTCTTCGGCCAAGGCCTCGATCAATGCCAGGCGGTCCTCGGGATCCTTGATCGCGGGATTGCATTTGATCAGGTTGCCCAGGCGCGCGTAATCGCTGCGGTCAAAGCGCAGGAAATGGATGCAGGTCTCGGCGGTGATGCGCTTGCGCACCTTGCCATCGGCATCCACCAGCGGGCCGGCTTCGAACAGCATCAATTCATCGGCGGTGGAGATGTGCAGCACGTGCAGGCGGGTGTTGTGCTTGCGCGCCAGCGACACCGCCAGCTGCGAGGACTTCAGGCAGGCTTCGCGCGAGCGGATGTCCGGATGCATCTCGGCAGTCAATGCGTCGCCGTACTTTTCCTTGTAGGCGGCCATCGTGGCATCGATGGTGGGGGTGTCTTCGCAGTGGGTGATGATCGGCGTGGGGGCGTCGCGGAAGATCGCATCCAGCGTCTCGGGGTTGTCCACCAGCATGTTGCCAGTGGAGGCGCCCATGAACACCTTGATGCCGGGTGCGGTCTTGGGGTCCAGCGACTGGATGTGGGCCAGGTTGTCGTTGCTGGCGCCCATGTAGAAGCCGTAGTTGGCCCAGGCGCGCCCGGCGGCCGCATCGTACTTGGCCTGCAGCGCGTCGGCGTTCAGGGTCGGCGGATTGGTGTTGGGCATGTCCATGAAGCTGGTCAGGCCACCGGCCACCGCGGCACCGGATTCGGTGGCGATGTCGCCCTTGTGGGTCAGGCCCGGCTCGCGGAAGTGCACCTGGTCATCGATCATCCCGGGCAGCAGCCAGCGGCCGGCCGCATCCACCACGGTGTCGCCGGCAGCCGGTGCGATATGGCTGTCGATGCGGGCGATGCGGCCGCCTTCGATCAGGAGATCGGCGTCGAACTCCTTGCCTTCATTGACCAGGCGGGCGTTGACGATGACGGTTCGGCTCATGGATGGGGTCCTTTGCAGCGGCAGGAAGAGGGGGAAGATGTGGGCGCATCGGGAACGGGGTCGAACCCGCCCGGATGGAACGGATGGCAGCGGCCCAAGCGGCGTGCAGCCAGCCAGCTGCCGCGGAGCGGACCGAAGCGGGCGATGGCAGTCATCGCATACTCCGAGCAGCTGGGCGCAAAACGGCAGCGCGGTCCCAGCAGGGGGCTGATGAACCGCTTGTAGAAGCGCAGCAGCGCGATGAGCAGGCGTCCGATCACTTGCCAATGATATGCCACTTGGATTAATACGTGGTTGCCGGGGGTCTGTGGGGTAGGCTATAAAGGCCCGCTTTCCCGGGCCCCGGGGGAACCAAGGAAGAGCGTTTCGTGGCTGCTAAAAAAACTGCACAAAAGGCCGTCCAGGCCGCCAAGAAGTCCGCCAAGCCTGTTGCCAAGAAGGCCGCGGCGCCTGCCGCTGCCAAGCCGGCCGCCAAGAAGGCGACCCCGGCCGCCAAGCAACCGGTTGCCAAGAAGGCACCTGCGACCAAGACCGCTGCCAAGCCGGCGCCGGCCTCGAAACCCGCAGCGCCCAAGCCCGTGAAACCCGTCGCCAAGAGTGCTGCCAAGCCGGCGGCGAGCAAGGCAGCTCCGGCTGCCGCCAAGCCGGTCACCAAGCCGGTGGCCACCAAGTCCGTACCGAAGCCGGCCACCACGCCGGCTCCGGCCAAGTCAGTCCCGGTCAAGGCTGCCAAGCCCGCGCCCGCACCGGCCTCCAAGGCCGTCCCTGCGAAGCCGGCGAAGTCTGCGACCCCGTCATCCAAGAATCCCGTGCCCGTTTCGAAATCCTCAGCAAAAACGCCAACCAAAACCGAAGCCCCCGCCAAGCCCGCCGCGACCCGTCCGGTCGGCAAGGTGGCTGTGGCCGTGACCTCCAAACCGTCGGGCTCGACCCCGAAGGCCAAGTACAAGGTCGTCGACTACAAGACCGACGAAACCACCGGCCGCCCGATCCTGCCGCAGGGCTACAAGCCCTCCGCGGACGAGGAGTACATGAGCAAGCTGCAGCAGGAGTACTTCCGTCAGCGCCTGCAGCGTTGGCGCAACGAGATGGTGGAAGAGTCCAAGCAGACCATCGAGAACCTGCGCGAAGAAGTGCGTGACATCGGCGACGAAGCCGAACGTGCCACCCGCGAAACCGAGAACTCGCTCGAGTTGCGCGCGCGCGACCGTGCACGCAAGTTGATCTCCAAGATCGACAGCACGCTCAAGCGTCTGGAAGACGGCGACTACGGCTACTGCGTAGACACCGGCGAAGAGATCGGCCTGGACCGCCTGGAGGCGCGCCTGACCGCCGAGCGCACCATCGACGCCCAGGAGCGTTGGGAACACCTGCAGAAGCAGCAGGGCGACTGATCACCCGTTAGGGCGGTTGTCTACTATTGCGACCAAGCCCCGCCTAGTGCGGGGCTTTTGTCGTGGGCTACGCACCCGGCGGTGGTCAAGGGCAACTTCGCATTCGACAAGGTCCAGCGCCTGCCCGGCAACATCGGCTACGAGAAGTTCCGCCTCTTCGCCTACCCGTACCTGGCCGCAGCGACCGCGAGTTCGGCGACGGACTTCGTCGCTAATACCGATGCGCTGATCATTGACCTGCGCGATAACGGTGGCGGCGACCCGGCGACCCGGCGACCCGGCGACCCAGCGACCCGGCGACCCAGCGACCCAGCGACCCAGCGACCCGGCGATGGTGGCGTAGCTGGCCAGCTATCGGTTCGACACGCGCGTGCGCTTGCACGACATCGTGACCCGCAAGGGCGGAGTGACCGAGCAGGCCTGGACCACGCCGGGTCTGCCAGGGCAGGCTTTTGGTGGCAGCAAACCGGTGTACCTCCTGAACAGCCAGTAGACCTTTTGGGCAGCCGAGGACGTTGCGTATGCGCTGCAGGCGCTGGCGCGCGCCACGGTGGTGGGCGAGGTCACCGCTGGCGGTGCGCATCCAAGCCGCGGCTTCAAGATCAGTAACCAGGTTGTTGCGGTGGTGCCCTACGCCCGGTTAGTGAGCCCGATCACCCGCGGCAATTTGGAGCGCAGTGGCGTGATCCCCGACGTGGCGGTGCCGGCCGCACAGACGCAGCAGACGGCCTACCGATCAGGCGTGCAGGCGCTGATCGCTAGGGCGGCCAATGAAGGCGAGGCCGCGGGTTTGCGGGCGTTGCTGGAGGACCCAGCCAGTAGTTGTGTCGCGGTTGCGCGCGCATCGAAGCTTCACAACCAAAAGCAACGCACTTGTAGGAGCGCGCTTGCGCGCGAGAGGCGTTCCCGGGAATGCCCTTCGCGCGCAAGCGCGCTCCTACGTGGGCATGCGTTGATCGAAACGTCAGCTTAATGTATGGATCGCCAAGAAGCGGGGGCGGTAGTTCGCGCCACGCTGTGATCGCGGCGGCTGTCCAGGCGGCCGTGTATGTGCCGCCTACTTCCGCGATCGGCGGCGCACACTCTCGACCCTATTGCGTGCGCGGACTGCAGCGGCTACTGCAAGCACGACCCAGAGGCGGATGTGCAGCGCGTTGTGCAGCAGTCGCACACGCAACGCCTCACACGCGACAGCAATGCCCTACGTGGAGCATGCGTCGATGGAGATGCCAGCCCATCTACCGGTGGCCAAGAAGCCGCTGCGGTAGTCCGCGCCACGCTATGGTCGCGATGGCTCTCCATACTGCGCCAGCGGCGTCACGCATCGTCACGCATTGCTAGTAGTGGCTGTTCGCACGGCCGTATCTGCGCCGCCCATTTTCGCGAGCAGGCGCACGCAAACTCGACCACGCTACATGTAGCGGCTACTGCAGATCGCGCAGATCCAGCTTGCGCAATTTCGGCGCCTTCCACGCAGTGGTCGCCACCACGCCCAGGGTCACGCAGCCACCGATCACCACCGCCGGCACCAGGCCGACCAGCCGCGCCATCACCCCGTCGTAGAACGCGCCCAGCTCGTTGGACGAGCCGATGAAAATGCCGTTGATCGATGACACCCGGCCGCGCATCGCGTCCGGCGTGGCCAGTTGCAGGATGGTCTGGCGTACCACGACCGACACGCCGTCGCACATGCCGTAGGACAGCAGGATCGCCGCCGATAACCAGAAGTGGCGTGACAGGCCGAAGGCGATCGTGCACAGCCCGAACCCGGCCACCGACAGCAGCAGGATGCGCCCGGCGTTGCGCTGCAGCGGGTGCCGCGCCAGCCATACGCCGACCAGGATCGAGCCCAGCGCAGGTGCGCCGCGCAGGATGCCCAGCCCTTCCGGCCCGTAGTGCAGGATGTCGTGGATGAAGGCCGGCAGCATCGACACCGCACCGCCGAGCAGCACCGAGAACATGTCCAGCGCCATCGCGCCGAGCATGATCTGGTTGGACAACACGAACTGCGCGCCTTCGGCAATGCTGCGGAAGATCGGTGCACGCGGGCCTGCGTTGACCGGCTCGGTCACGCGCAGCAGGAACAGCGCCAGGATGGCCACCAGCGCCACGCTTGCCGCTACGCCATAGGCCAGGCCCTTGCCACCCCAGGCGACCAGCACGCCGCCCAGCGCCGGGCCGATCACCATGCCGGCCTGGAAGGTCACGCTGCCGATGCTGGCGCCACGCGCGAAGGCCTCGCGCGGCAGGGCGCGTGCGAACAAGGCGTTGTACACCGGCGACAGGAACGAGCGCGCGGCGCCGGTCAGCGCGATGGCCGCATAGATCGGCCACACGCCGTTGACTGGCAACCAGCCATGCGTGATGGCCGTCAGGATCAGGGCGGTGGCCACCAGGCCCAGCGCGGCCGTCATGCCGAGCCGGCGCCGCGGCAGATGGTCGACCAGATACCCGGCGAACGGCGCGATGCAGAAGAACGGCAGGATTTCCGCCAGCCCGATCAATCCCAGCGACAGCGGACTGCGGGTGATCTCGTAGATGTGCCAGCCCACCGTCACCGCAACGATCTGGTAGGACAGCATCGCGCTGACGCGGTACAGCAGGATCAACCCGAAGCCGGGGTAGGTCAGCAGCGTGCGCAGCGAGGCTGCCCGTGACGGCGTGGGCGTGCTCACTGCTGCGCGCGGGCGGTGTCGCGGATGAAGGCCAGCATCGCGGCCACGCCATTGCTGCGGGTCGGTGAGAGGTGCTTGGCCAGGCCGATTCCGGCGATGTAGTCCGGCTCGGTCGCCAGGATTTCCTGCGCGCTACGGCCCGAGTACACGCGCAGCGCCAGGTAGATCAGGCCGGAGACGATGGCCGAATCGCTGACCGCGTGGAAGTCCAGGCGCTCGGCGTTGCCCTCCGGCACGATCCACACCATCGACTGGCAGCCGTGCAGGCGGTGTTCTTCGCTCTTCCACTGTTCCGGGAAGGTGGGCAGCTTGCGGCCCAGGTCGATCAGGTACTGGTAGCGCTCGGACCAGTCGCCGAAGAAGGAAAACTCCTCGGCGATGGTGGCTTGCGCTTCGGCGGCGGTGGGTTCTAGCGGGAAGGGGGTGGTGGTCATCAATACTCCAGAATCATTCGCAAAATCCAGGGTCGTTCGGTCAAAGCCCCTCTCCCTCCGGAGCGAGAAAGCACGGTTTGCGCGCCACTGGCGCGCGGGCCTTGGAGCGCCCGCGCCGCCAGCGCGGGCCGGGGCGCGGGGGTTGGGGTGAGGGTACGGGCGAAGCTTCGCTGGAGTTCGATGCGGGTGGCTTCGCGCTTACCTCAAAAAAATCGATGCACGTGGCTTCGCTAGTACCCTCATCCGCCCCTGCGGGGCACCTTCTCCCGGAGGGAGAAGGGAATAAAGTCATGCGCGCTTCCAGCGCACGCCCTGCGCAGTGTCTTCCAGCACGATGCCTTCGTCGGCCAGCTGCTGGCGGATGGCATCGGCGCGGGCGAAATCCTTGGCTTTTTTCGCCGCGCTGCGTTCGTCGACCAGGGCGGCGATACGGGCATCGTCGCCGGCGTCGGCACCACGCGAAAACCACGCGGCCGGTTCCTGCTGCAGCAGCCCCAACGCGAGGCCCGCACCGAGCAGCTCGGCCTTCAACCGGGCCCGGTCGGCGGCGTCATTGGCCTTGCGTGCCTCGCCGGCGATGCGCGCCACTTCGGCCAGCGCCTGCGGGGTGTTGAGGTCGTCGTCCAGCGCGGCCTCGACCGGTGCGGGGATCACCGCGCTTGCAGCCACGTCATGCAGGTCGCGCAGCGTGCCGTACAGCCGGTCCAGGGTGTTCTTGGCCTGTTCGATCAAGCCATCCGACCAGTCCAGCGGTTGCCGGTAGTGCGCGCTCAACAACGCATAACGCAGCGCTTCGGGCGGGTGCTTGGCGATCAGGTCGTGCACGGTCTCGATGTTGCCCAGCGACTTGCTCATCTTGGCGCCGCTGAAGTTGAGCATGCCGTTGTGCAACCAGAACCGTGCGAAGACGGCGCCGCCGTGGGCGCACTCGCTCTGCGCAATTTCGTTTTCGTGATGCGGGAACTGCAGGTCCACGCCGCCGGCGTGGATGTCGATGGTCGGCCCGAGATGCGTGGCGGCCATTGCCGAGCATTCGATATGCCAGCCGGGGCGGCCGCGGCCCCACGGCGAGTCCCAGCCGGGCAGGTCGTCGCTGGAGGGCTTCCACAGCACGAAGTCGCCAGGGTCGCGTTTGTAGGGCGCCACATCGACGCGTGCGCCGGCCAGCATTTCATCGGGATCGCGGCGTGACAGCTTGCCGTAGTCGGCAAAGCTGGCCACCGCGAACAGCACATGGCCTTCGGCGGCATAGGCATGCGCGCTGGCGATCAGCTGTTCGATCATCGCCACGATCTGCGGGATGTGCGCGGTTGCCTCCGGCTCGATATCCGGCGGCACCACACCGAGCGCGGCCATGTCCTGGCGGTAGATCGCCGCGAAGCGGTCAGTGATGGTGGAGATCGGCACGCCCTGGGCCTGGGCGGCGGCGTTGATCTTGTCGTCCACGTCAGTGATGTTGCGTGCGTAGCGCAGCGCGCCATAGCGCCGGCGCAGCAGCGCCGCCAGCACATCGAACACCACCGGGCCACGCGCATTGCCGATATGCGCATAGTTGTAGACCGTGGGCCCGCACACATACAGGGTGGGGCTGGACGGATCGAGCGGTGCGAACGGCTCGACCCGCCGCGTCAGGTTGTTGTGCAGGCGCAGGCTCATCGGCATCTTGGCGAGGGTAACTGCGCGATTCTAGCCGGTCGCGGCGATGCGGCGAACCGGCAGACAAGCGATGGCAACGGATGGGCTGCGTTCAGCCCAAGGTCTCGCAAGCTCCATACACTTACGTATTGCTCTGCTCCGCCTCCTTGGTCCTGATGCGACTTCTCCCGTTCTCCATGCTGTGTGTGCTGGCCTGGCAGGCATTGCCGGTGCAGGCGGCAGAGCCCGACGTGAAAAACCGGGTGGTCGTGATCGAAAACGTCAAGCTGGACTATGCCCAGGTGCTTAACGTGGAGCCGGTCTACCAGACCTTGCGCGCCACCCGCATCGAAGAGCAGTGCGAGGCCGAGCAGGCCGCTGCGGTGGCCATTGCGCCCGTCGAGTCCGGCGAAGGCCGCATCAACCGGATGATGGATTCGGTCAAGGAAATGTTCTCGCGCCAGCCCGAGCCGGCCACCCCGGCGGCGGTGCCGCCGACCAGCACGCGGCGCAACTGCAAGGTGGTGGAAGTGCCGCGCGAGTTCCGCCGGCCGATCGCCTTCGACGTGGACTACGTCTACAAGGGCACCAAATACCGTTCCCGGCTGCCGGAAGACCCGGGCAACCGGCTGCGGATCCGGGTCTCGGTGACCCCGTACATTCCCGACGCCATCGTCGCGCCGCCGCGATGAGGCCCGCGGCGGTTGCGCCGTGCCCGCATGCGTGCGAGGATTCGCGCCCTATGCACGCAAACGCCTTTCAGCACGACAGCAGCGCCGCCCGGATGGCCTCCGGCATGACGTCGCGTGCCCGCCAACCGGAATCCCACATTTTCGCTGGGTAACCGGAGCGTTTTGCTGCCTGTTTCGAAAACCCAGCCCGCGGCTGGGTTTTTTCGTTTCGGGCCCGGGAAAAGTTTCACTCGCAAGAACCGCGCATTCCGCGCAACCCGCCGCTCGCGGCGGACCACGCAGCAGAAGTACGCAGCAAAGGATCGATCGATGTCACTGAAGCACTTCTTGAACACCCAGGACTGGAGCCGCGCCGAACTGGATGCGCTGTTGACCCAGGCCGCGTTGTTCAAACGCAACAAGCTGGGAAGCGAGCTGAAGGGCAAGTCGATCGCGCTGGTGTTCTTCAACCCGTCCATGCGGACCCGCACCAGCTTCGAGCTGGGCGCGTTCCAGCTGGGTGGGCATGCGGTGGTGCTGCAGCCGGGCAAGGATGCGTGGCCGATCGAATTCAACCTGGGCACGGTGATGGACGGCGATACCGAGGAGCACATCGCCGAGGTGGCGCGCGTGCTGGGGCGCTACGTCGACCTGATCGGAGTGCGTGCGTTCCCGAAGTTCGTCGACTGGTCCAAGGACCGCGAAGACCAGGTGCTCAAGAGCTTTGCCAAGTATTCGCCGGTGCCGGTGATCAACATGGAGACCATTACCCACCCGTGCCAGGAGCTGGCGCACGCGCTGGCGCTGCAGGAGCATTTCGGCACCCCGGACCTGCGCGGCAAGAAGTACGTGTTGACCTGGACCTACCACCCCAAGCCGTTGAACACCGCGGTAGCCAATTCGGCACTGACCATCGCCACGCGCATGGGCATGGACGTGACCCTGCTGTGCCCGACCCCGGACTACATCCTGGACGAGCGCTACATGGACTGGGCGGCGCAGAACGTGGCCGAAAGCGGTGGCTCGCTGCAGGTCAGCCACGACATCGACAGTGCCTATGCCGGCGCCGATGTGGTGTACGCCAAGAGCTGGGGCGCGTTGCCGTTCTTCGGCAACTGGGAGCCGGAAAAGCCGATCCGCGACCAGTACCAGCATTTCATCGTCGACGAACGCAAGATGGCGCTGACCAACAACGGCGTGTTTTCGCACTGCCTGCCGCTGCGTCGCAACGTCAAGGCTACTGATGCGGTGATGGATTCGCCCAATTGCATCGCCATCGACGAGGCCGAAAACCGCCTGCATGTGCAGAAGGCGATCATGGCAGCGCTGGTGGGTCAGAGCCGCCCGTGAGCCAGCACACGCATCGTTATGCCGCCCGTGTCACCTGGACCGGTGACCGCGGGCAGGGCACGCACAGCTATCGCAGTTACGGCCGCGAGCACGAGATTGCCATCGCCGGCAAGCCGCCGATCGTCGGGTCGTCGGATCCGCTGTTTCGCGGCGACGCGGGGCTGCACAATCCCGAGGACCTGCTGGTGTCGTCGCTGTCGGCCTGCCACATGCTGTGGTACCTGCACCTGGCTGCCGAGTCCGGCATCGTGGTGCGCGGCTATGTGGACGATGCGATCGGCAGCATGTTCACCGACGCCGACAGCGGCCGTTTCAGCGAGGTGGTGCTCAAGCCCACGGTGACCATTTCCGCAGGCGACCCCGCCACCGCGGACGCCCTGCATCATCTCGCGCATCAAGCCTGTTTCATCGCCAATTCGGTCAACTTCCCGGTGCGCTGCGAACCGCGCATCGTGGTGACGGACTAACTTTTCTCCCTTGCCCCCAGGAACTTCGTCATGAGCAGCAAAGATATCGTCCTCGCTTTCTCCGGTGGCCTCGACACCAGCTTCTGCATTCCGTACCTGCAGGAGCGCGGCTATGCCGTGCACACCGTGTTCGCCGATACCGGCGGTGTGGATGCCGAAGAACGCGATTTCATCGAGAAGCGCGCCGCCGAGCTGGGCGCAGCCAGCCATGTCACCGTCGATGGCGGCCCGGCGATCTGGGAAGGCTTCGTCAAGCCGTTCGTGTGGGCCGGCGAGGGCTACCAGGGCCAGTACCCGTTGCTGGTGTCCGACCGTTACCTGATCGTCGATGCTGCGCTCAAGCGCGCCGAAGAACTGGGCACGCGGATCATCGCGCACGGCTGCACCGGCATGGGCAACGATCAGGTGCGTTTCGACCTGGCGGTAAAGGCGCTGGGCGACTACCAGATTGTGGCGCCGATTCGCGAGATCCAGAAAGAACACACCCAGACCCGCGCCTACGAGCAAAAGTACCTGGAAGAGCGCGGCTTCGGCGTGCGTGCCAAGCAGAAGGCCTACACCATCAACGAGAACCTGTTGGGCGTGACCATGTCCGGCGGCGAGATCGATCGCTGGGAAGCACCGGGCGAAGGCGCACGCGGCTGGTGTGCACCGCGTAGCGCGTGGCCGACCGAAGCGTTGACGGTGACGCTGAAGTTTGTCGAAGGCGAGGCCGTGGCGCTGGACGGCAAGGCCCTGCCAGGTGCGCAGATCCTGGCCAAGCTCAACACCTTGTTCGCGCAGTACGGCGTGGGCCGTGGCGTGTACACCGGCGACACCGTGATCGGCCTGAAGGGCCGCATCGTGTTCGAAGCGCCGGGCCTGATCTCGCTGCTCACCGCGCACCGTGCGCTGGAAGACGCGGTGCTGACCAAGCAGCAGAACCGCTTCAAGCCGGACGTGGCGCGCAAGTGGGTGGAGCTGGTGTACGAGGGCTTCTACCACGACCCGCTCAAGACCGATATCGAGGCGTTCCTGAAGTCGTCGCAGTCCAAGGTCAATGGCGAAGTCACGCTGGAAACTCGCGGTGGCCGCGTCGATGCGGTGGCGGTGCGTTCGCCGCACCTGCTCAACGCCAAGGGCGCGACCTACGCCCAGTCGGCCGACTGGGGCGTGGAAGAGGCCGAGGGGTTCATCAAGCTGTTCGGCATGAGCTCCACGCTGTATGCGCAGGTCAACCGCTGAGGTTTCCAGGCACGTAGGCAAAGCCCCTCTCCCCTCGGGAGAGGGGTTGGGGTGAGGGTACGGGCAAAGCTCCCGCAATGTGCAGTGCACTAGGCTTCGCCCGTACCCTCATCCGCCCCTTTGGGGCACCTTCTCCCGGAGGAAGAAGGAATCGCTTCGATGAGATTTACCAGTCGTTTGCGCGCCTCCGTGCTTTGCACACTTTCATCCAGCCGCCACTTCGGACCATTGATCAAACCGACATGACCGATCTACTCGCCTCCACCCTCGAACACCTGGAAACGCTGGTGTCCTTCGACACCCGCAATCCGCCGCGTGCGATCGCTGCCGAAGGTGGCATCTTCGATTATCTGCGTGCGCAGTTGCCCGGTTTCCAGGTCGAAGTGATCGATCATGGCGATGGGGCAGTGAGCCTGTACGCGGTGCGTGGCACGCCGAAGTACCTGTTCAATGTGCATCTGGACACGGTGCCGGATTCGCCGCACTGGAGCGCCGATCCGCACGTGATGCGGCGCACCGAGGACCGGGTGATCGGCCTGGGCGTCTGCGACATCAAGGGCGCGGCCGCGGCGTTGGTAGCGGCCGCCAATGCCGGCGATGGCGATGCGGCGTTTCTGTTTTCGTCCGACGAAGAAGCCAATGACCCGCGCTGCATCGCGGCGTTTCTGGCGCGTGGCTTGCCGTATGACGCCGTGCTGGTGGCCGAGCCGACCATGAGCGAGGCGGTGCTGGCGCATCGCGGCATCAGCTCGGTGCTGATGCGCTTTGCCGGCCGTGCCGGGCATGCGTCCGGCAAGCAGGATCCGGCTGCCAGCGCGCTGCACCAGGCGATGCGCTGGGGCGGCAAGGCGCTGGATCATGTCGAGTCGCTGGCGCACGCGCGTTTCGGCGGGCTGACCGGTTTGCGCTTCAACATCGGCCGCGTCGATGGCGGCATCAAGGCCAACATGATCGCGCCGGCGGCCGAACTGCGCTTTGGCTTCCGGCCGCTGCCGTCCATGGATGTGGATGGCCTGCTGGCGACCTTTGCCGGGTTTGCCGATCCGGCTGCGGCGCATTTCGAAGAAACCTTTCGCGGCCCCAGCCTGCCATCGGGCGACATCGCACGTGCCGAAGAGCGTCGCCTGGCGGCGCGCGATGTGGCCGATGCGCTGGACCTGCCGATCGGCAATGCGGTGGACTTCTGGACCGAGGCCTCGCTGTTTTCGGCCGGCGGCTACACCGCACTGGTTTATGGCCCGGGCGATATTGCCCAGGCGCACACCGCCGACGAGTTCGTGACGCTGGCGCAGTTGCAGCGCTACGTCGAGTCGGTCAACCGCATCATCAACGGCTCGCACTGAGCCTGCGTTCCGCGCCTGGCGCGGCCATTCCTCCCAACGATCACCGCAATGTCCCTTCCTGCACAGCCCCACAAACAGACCCGCCAGACCATCGTGCGCCTGCTTTCGAGCATGGCCAGCGCGAAAGAGATCAGCCAGTACCTGAAGCGTTTCTCGCAGCTGGACGCCAAGCGCTTTGCGGTGGTCAAGGTGGGCGGCGCGGTGTTGCGCGACGACCTGGAGGCGCTGACCTCGTCGTTGTCGTTCCTGCAGGAAGTAGGGCTCACCCCGATCGTGCTGCACGGCGCGGGCCCGCAGCTGGATGCCGAGCTATCGGCCGCCGGCATCGAAAAGCAGACCGTCAACGGCCTGCGCGTGACCTCGCCGCATGCCCTGGCGATCGTGCGCAAGGTGTTTCAGGCCTCCAACCTCAAGCTGGTGGAAGCGCTGCAGCAGAACGGCGCGCGTGCGACTTCGATCACCGGCGGCGTTTTTGAAGCCGAATATCTGAATCGCGACACCTACGGCCTGGTCGGCGAGGTCAAGGCAGTGAATCTGGCGCCGATCGAGGCCAGCCTGCAGGCCGGTTCGATCCCGGTGATCACCAGCCTGGGCGAGACCCCGAGCGGGCAGATCCTCAACGTCAACGCCGATTTTGCCGCCAACGAATTGGTGCAGGAACTGCAGCCGTACAAGATCATCTTCCTCACCGGCACCGGCGGCTTGCTGGATGCCGAAGGCAAGCTGATCGACTCGATCAACCTGTCCACCGAATACGACCATCTGATGCAGCAGCCGTGGATCAACGGCGGCATGCGGGTGAAGATCGAACAGATCAAGGATCTGCTCGATCGGCTGCCGCTGGAGTCGTCGGTGTCGATCACCCGGCCGGCGGATCTGGCCAAGGAACTGTTCACCCACAAGGGTTCCGGCACGTTGGTGCGGCGTGGCGAGCGCGTACTGCGCGCGACCTCGTGGGACGAACTGGATCTGCCGCGGCTCACCTCGCTGATCGAATCCAGCTTCGGCCGTACGCTGGTGCCCGATTACTTCAGCAACACCAAGTTGCTGCGTGCCTATGTCAGCGAGAACTATCGCGCGGCGGTGATCCTCACCGATGAGGGCATGCTGGGTGCAAGCGCGCTGATCTATCTGGACAAGTTTGCCGTGCTCGACGATGCGCAAGGCGAGGGCCTGGGCCGTGCGGTCTGGAACGTGATGCGCGAAGAAACCCCGCAGCTGTTCTGGCGCTCGCGTCACAACAACCAGGTCAACATCTTCTACTACGCCGAATCCGACGGCTGCATCAAGCAGGAAAAGTGGAAGGTGTTCTGGTATGGGCTGGAGAACTTCGAGCAGATCCAGCACTGCGTGGCGCATTGCGCGACGCGTCAACCCACCTTGCTGGGGTGAGTGCAATGACGGCCGCCGCATCGCAAACGCTCTGGCGCGAGGTGCCCACCTTGCGCGGCCAGCACGTCACGCTGGAGCCATTGCGCGCTGCCCACGCCGATGGCTTGCGTGCGGCAGTGGCCGATGGCGCGTTGTCGCGCCTGTGGTACACCAGCGTGCCCAGTGCTGCGCAAGTCGATGACTACATCGCCGCCGCGTTGGCAGCGCAGGCGGACGGCACTGCGCTGCCGTTCGTGGTGCGCGATGCGGCGGGCGAGATCGCCGGCAGCACGCGCTACTACGCACTGGATGCGTCGGTGCCGAAGCTGTCGATCGGCTACACCTGGTACGCGCCGCGGGTGCAGCGCACCGGCCTCAATACCGAGGCAAAACGTCTGCTGCTTGGGCATGCCTTTGAAACGCTCGGCTGCCTGAGCGTGGTGTTCGAGACCAGCTGGTTCAATCACACCTCGCGCGCGGCCATCGCGCGGCTGGGTGCAAAGCAGGACGGGGTGCTGCGCAATCACACGCGCCACGCCGACGGCACGCCACGCGACACCGTGGTGTTTTCCATCATCAATGCGGAATGGGCCGGGGTGAAACGCCACCTGCAGTTCCGCCTGGACGCACACGCATGACTGTTCAACCAACCACCATCGGCATTGTGGGCGCACGCGGCCATACCGGCGCGGAGCTGATCAAGCTGATTGCCGCGCACCCGCAGTTGCAGCTGGTGTTCGTGTCCTCGCGCGAGCTCGCCGGCCAGCGCGTGGCCGAGCACAGCGATGGCTATGAGGGCGAGCTGCGCTATGAAAGCCTGGACGCCGACGCGGTGGCTGCCAAGGCCGCGGACGTGGTGATCCTGGCATTGCCCAACGGCAAGGCCGAGCCCTTCGTGGCGGCCATCGATGCCAGCCGGCCGCAGACGTTGCTGATCGACCTGTCGGCCGACTACCGCTTCGATCCGGCCTGGTATTACGGCTTGCCGGAGCTTACCCGCCACACCTACGCCGGGCAGCGCCGCATCAGCAATCCCGGCTGCTATGCCACGGCCATGCAGCTGGCGATCACGCCGCTGCGCGAGCAACTGGCAGGGCCGCCGCAGTGCTTTGGCGTCTCCGGCTATTCCGGTGCGGGCACCACGCCTTCAGACAAGAACAATCCCGCGTTGCTGGCCGACAACCTGATGCCGTACGCGCTGACCAACCACATGCACGAGCGCGAAGTCTCCGCGCAGCTCGGCGTGCCGGTGGAATTCATGCCGCATGTGGCGCCGCATTTCCGCGGCATCACCATGACCGTGAACCTGTGGCTGCAGCAGCCGTTGACGCGCGAGCAGATCCACGCACGCTACCTGGAGCGGTATGCGCATGAGCCCTTGATCGAGATCGTGGACGAGGCGCCGTGGGTGAGCCGTATCGCCGGCACCCAGGGCGTGCAGATCGGTGGGTTCACCATGGCGCCGGGCAACAAGCGCGTGGTGGTGGTGGCAACGCTGGACAACCTGCTCAAGGGTGCGGCCACGCAGGCCATGCAGAACCTCAACCTGGCGCTGGGCTGGGACGAATTGACCGCAATTGGCTGATGCGCGTCCCTCGCAAGCGCCCGCACATCCATCTGCGGGGATTCAATTGGACGACTTATTTCGAGACGCTTTCCGATGACCAATCTGTTGTGGCAAAAACCCGGCGTGGCGGTGGACGCCAAGATCCAGACCTTCCTGGCCGGCGATGACGTCATCCTGGACCGCGAGTTCTTCCTGTATGACATCGCGGCCAGCAAGGCGCATGCGCAGGGGCTGCAGCACATCGGCATCCTGTCGCTGGAGGAACTGGGCGGGCTGAGCGAGCAGCTGGATCTGCTGGCCGACGACTTCCGTAGCGGCGCGTTCGTGCTCGATGCGCATTACGAGGATTGCCATTCGGCCATCGAAGCGCGGCTGACCGAATGCCTGGGCGATGCCGGCCGCAAGATCCACACCGGGCGCAGCCGCAACGACCAGATCCTGGTGGCCACGCGGCTATGGTTGAAGGACAAGCTGCAGCGCGTGGCCGCGCTCAGCACCGAGGTGGCCAAGGTGGCGCTGGACCGCGCACAGGCCGAAGCCGAGCTACCGGTGCCCGGCTACACGCACATCCAGCGAGCGGTGGTGTCCTCGGCCGGCATGTGGTGGGCGGGGTGGGCCGAGGCCTTCATCGACAACGCCGTGCGCGCCAACGACACCTTCAAGCTGGTAGACACCAACCCGCTGGGCACCGCCGCGGGTTATGGCGTCAATCTGCCGCTGGACCGAGCGCACACCACCGCCGAACTTGGCTTCGCGCGCCTGCAGGTCTCGCCCATCTACGCACAGCTCTCGCGTGGCAAGTTCGAACTGGCTGCACTGGAAGCGCTGGGTGGCGCAACGCTGGACCTGCGCCGGATTGCCTGGGATCTGTCGTTGTTCACCAGCGGCGAATTCGCCTTTGTCGCGCTGCCGGCGCAGTACACCACGGGCAGTTCGATCATGCCGAACAAGCGCAACCCCGATGTCATCGAATTGATGCGCGCCACCCACGCCAGCGTGGCAGCGGCGCGCACCGAGATCGAACAGCTGCTGTCGCTGCCGTCCGGCTACCACCGCGATCTGCAGAGCAGCAAGGGCGCGATCGTGCACGGCTTTGCGCGCGGCCTGGCCGCGCTGGAGCTTTTGCCGGCCTTGCTGGCCAACCTGGAATGGCGGCCGGACAAGCTGCGTTCGGCGATCGATTCGGGCATGTACGCCACCGATGTGGCGGTGGAAGCCGCCGTGGCCGGGGTGCCGTTCCGCGACGCCTACAAGGCGGCCGCCGCCGCGTCTGACAGCGCAGGGCAGGGACGCACACCGGAAGGCAGCCTGGCCGCACGCGTGTCGCCCGGTGCGGCGGCCGACCTGCAGCTGGATGTGCTGCGCGCCCGCTGGGAGGCGCTGCAGTGATCCCCACCCTCAGTGCCGACACCGCCGAGCACTATCCCTGGGGCGAGGCCTGCGATGGCTGGCACCTGCTGCGCGACCCGGGGCTCAGCGTGCTCGAAGAGCACATGCCACCGGGCGCGATGGAGCAACGCCACCGGCATAGCCGTGCACGGCATTTTTTCTATGTGCTCGCCGGCGAGGTGATGCTGCAGGTGGATGGCGAGCAGCACGTGCTCAAGGTGGGCCAGGGCCTGCATGTGACGCCCGGCTCGACGCATCAGATGCACAACCTGTCCGACGAGCAGGCGCGGTTCCTGGTGATTTCCACGCCGCATGGCAAGGCCGAGCTTACGACCACTGCCGGCGCCCCTGTGGCCACCGCCGCCGTGGTTGCACCGGGCGCCGCGCCAACGGAGGCCGACTGATGGCCAAGCGCTATCTGGTCCTGGCGATGCGCCAGCCCGACTTCCCGGCCGATGTGGTGCAGCCGCATCGCGATTTTCTGGATGCGCTGCGAGCCGCAGGTCAACTGGAGTTGACCGGGGGCTTCAGCGACGGCAGCGGTGGCGCGTACGTATTGATCAATGTCGAGGGTCTGGCGCAGGCGCAGCAGATCGTGGCGCAGGATCCCCTGGCCGTGCGCGGTGCCTCCACGCTGACGGTGTACGAATGGAACGCGCAGTGAGGCTGCACATCCGCGTGGCACACGTGGTGATCGCTGCCGCAATCACTAGGGCACGGCCATGACCCAGCCGGTCGTCGCGACCTCGCTGTTTACCGAGCAGGTGCTGCCGCCGTGGCGGCGCGCAGTGCTCAAGGTCGGCAGCAGCCTGCTGGCGGCCGATGGCGGCGGCCTGTCGCCGCGGTTTGCGCTGGGCCTGGCGCAGTTTGTATCGGCCAATCTGGCGGCGGGGCGCGAAGTGGTGATCGTCTCGTCCGGCGCGGTGGCGGCCGGGCGCGCCATCCTGCCCAAGGCAGCCGAAGCTGGCGCCGCCATCGCTGCGCGCCAGGCACTGGCCGCGCTGGGCCAGGCGCAGTTGATCGCGTTGTGGCAGCGCTTTTTCGAGCGCCCGGTGGCGCAGGTGCTGCTCACCCACGACGACCTGCGCAACCGCCGCCGCTACCTCAATGCGCGCGCCACGCTGGGCGAACTGTTGCGGCTGGGCGCATTGCCGGTGATCAACGAGAACGACACCGTGTCGGTGGATGAACTCAAGCTCGGCGACAACGACAACCTGGCCGCGATCGTGGCCGCGCTGGTCGATGCCGATGCCTTGTTCATCGCCACCGATATCGATGGCCTGTACAGCGCCGACCCGCGCAGCAACCCGCTGGCACGCCCGCTCGACGAGGTGGCCGAACTCAGCGCCGAGGTGCTGGCGATGGCCGGCGGCAGCGGCAGCAGCGTGGGCACCGGCGGCATGCGCACCAAGCTGGAAGCCGCCGCCAAGGCCGGTGCGGCCGGGATCGAAACCTATCTGTTCAACGGCCGCAGTGCCGAGGTGGTGCGCGGGCTGGCGCAGGACCGGCTGTGCGGCACGCGCATCCACGCCGCGCGCACGCGCATTGCCGCGCGCAAATACTGGCTGCGGCATGCGCCGGTGGAGCCGGGCACGATCCTGATCGACGCCGGCGCCGCGCTGGCGCTCACCGACAAGGGCGCCTCGCTGCTACCCGGTGGCGTGGCCGGTGCCGAAGGCGATTTCCGCCGTGGCGACATGGTGGAAATCCACCTGCGCGACAGCGTGGGCAGCCGCTGCCTGGCACGTGGCGTGAGCCAGTATTCGGCACTTGATGTGCGCCGCATCGCCCGCCGCCATTCGCGCGAGATCGAACCGATCCTCGGCTACAGCTACGGCGAGAATGTGGTGCATCGTGATGATCTGGTAGTTTTGTAGCCGCGAATCGGGAATCGGGACTTGGGAATCGCAACAGCGCTTACACCCGTGGTGTTTCCGATGCTCAGACGTGAACGACGCAGTGATGCAGGCCGTTGCCATTCCCGATTCCCCACTCCCCATTCCCGGTTGCCCCCAATGACCATCAAATCGCTCGCCCTGCAATGCCGCGACGCCGCGCAGGTGCTGTCGCAATTGTCCGCAGACGCCAAGCAGGCCTTATTGCTGGCCATGGCCAATGCGCTCGACACCGATGCGACGCAGATTCTGCAGGCCAACCAGCGTGACGTGGATGCGGCGCGTGAGAAGGGCACCGGTGCGGCGATGCTCGATCGCCTGACGCTGACGCCGGCGCGCTTGTCGGCAGTGGGCGCGGCGTTGCGTGAGGTAGCCGTGCTGCCGGATCCAGTGGGCCAGGTCACGCGCGACGATGTGCGCCCCAACGGCATCCGCGTGCAGAAGGTGCGCGTGCCGCTGGGGGTGATCGCGATGATCTACGAAGCCCGCCCCAATGTGACCGCTGATGCGGCAGCGCTGTGCATCAAGGCCGGCAACGGCGTGATCCTGCGTGGCGGCTCGGAGGCGATTCACTCCAACACCGCGATTGCGCGCGCACTGCAGGGCGCATTGCGCGAGGCCAATGTGCCCGAGGCCGCGTTGACGCTGGTCGAGGATCTGCGCCGCGAAACCATGCTGGAGCTGCTGCAACTCAGCGATATCGTCGATCTGGCGATTCCGCGCGGTGGCGAGGGCCTGATCCGTTTTGTTGCCGAACACGCACGCGTGCCGGTGATCAAGCATTACAAGGGCGTGTGCCATCTGTTCGTGGATGCCTCGGCCGACGTGGACCTGGCGGTGCGCCTGCTGGTGGATGGCAAGGCCTCGCGGCCGTCGGCATGCAATTCGCTGGAGACCCTGCTGGTGCATGCAGACATTGCCGAACGCTTTCTCCCCGCCGCCGCCGCTGCGTTGCGCGCGCGCAACGTCGAGCTGCGTGGCGATGCGGCAACGCGCGCAGTGCTGCCCGAGATCGCCGCGGCCAGCGACGACGACTACGCCGCCGAATTCCTGGACCTTATCCTGGCCATCCGCGTGGTGCCGGATCTGGACACCGCGCTGGCGCATATCCGTCAGTACGGCTCGGATCACACCGAGGTGATCGCCACGCAGACGCCCGCCAACGCCGAAACGTTCGTGCAGTCGCTGCGCTCGGCGGTGGTGATGGTCAATGCGTCTTCGCGATTTTCCGACGGTGGCGAACTCGGCCTGGGCGCGGAGATCGGCATCTCCACCACGCGCCTGCATTCGTACGGCCCGATGGGCCTGGAGGCGCTGACCGTGGAGCGCTTCGTGGTGCGCGGTGAGGGGCAGGTGCGGCACTGACGCCTTGGCCTGGTGCTGTCGCACAGGCCGCCAGCGCAGGCATGGTTGCAGCAGCGGGCTACGCGATGCACCGGGCCGTTGCTCTGGCGCGGGCGATGGTGACCCCCGTCCTTCCTCGTTGTCGCTGAAACGCTGGCCATCACCCGCAACCGAGTGTCGAACCGGCGCTCCCCCTGCATAGGAAGTGCATCTAGGGCCTGCGCTGCGTACGCCCTCCATGCGGATATCACGCAAACGCAGACGCGCAGCTAGCGCAGGCCGCCAACCGCGCAGCCTGCTCGTCCGCCAGGCAGCCGGATCACCGCAACCACGACCTTTGACACTCCCCCCGGCGCCGCCGCGCTGCCTACAGTCGACGACTTCCCCCCAGTTTCCGGAGTCGTCGATGCGTCGTCTTGCCGCCTGCCTGCTCGCTACCGCCGTTGCCGCCGCCACCAGCGCGGCGCTGGCGCAGACCTCGCCGATGACCCCGGACATCACCGGCAAGCCGTTCGTGGCAGGCGACGCCGCCAACGACTACGTCAAGCGCGAGGTGATGATCCCCATGCGCGACGGGGTCAAGCTGCATACGGTGATCGTGTTGCCCAAGGGCGCGCGCAATGCGCCAATCGTACTCACGCGCACGCCGTACGACGCCAGCGGCCGCACCGAGCGTCTGGCCTCGCCGCATATGAAGGACCTGTTGTCTGCAGGCGATGACGTGTTCGTGGAAGGCGGTTATATCCGCGTGTTCCAGGATGTGCGCGGCAAGTACGGCTCGGAAGGCGATTACGTGATGACCCGGCCGTTGCGCGGGCCGCTTAATCCCAGCGAGGTCGACCATGCCACCGATGCGTGGGACACCATCGATTGGCTGGTCAAGAACGTCAAGGAATCCAACGGCAAGGTCGGCATGATCGGCTCGTCCTACGAAGGTTTCACCGTGGTGATGGCGCTGACCAATCCGCATCCCGCATTGAAGGTGGCCGCGCCGGAGAGCCCGATGATCGATGGCTGGATGGGCGACGACTGGTTCAATTACGGTGCGTTCCGCCAGGTCAATTTCGACTACTTCACCGGCCAGCTCAGCAAGCGCGGCAAGGGCGCCGGCATCCCGCGTCAGGGGCACGACGATTACAGCAATTTCCTGCAGGCCGGCTCGGCCGGCGACTTCGCCAAGGCCGCCGGCCTGGAGCAACTGCCGTGGTGGCACAAGCTCACCGAACACGCCGCCTACGACAGTTTCTGGCAGGAGCAGGCGCTGGACAAGGTGATGGCACGCACGCCGTTGAAAGTGCCGACCATGTGGTTGCAGGGCCTGTGGGACCAGGAGGATATGTGGGGCGCCATCCACAGTTACGCGGCGATGGAGCCGCGCGACAAGAGCAACAAGCTCAACTATCTGGTGATGGGGCCGTGGCGGCACAGCCAGGTCAATAGCGACGCCAGTTCACTGGGTGCACTGAATTTCGACGGCGATACCGCACGCCAGTTCCGTCGCGATGTGCTGCGCCCGTTCTTCGACCAGTACCTGGTCGATGGCGCGCCGAAAGCCGCCACGCCGCCCGTGTTCATCTACAACACCGGCGAGAACCATTGGGACCGCCTGCAGGCCTGGCCACGCAGCTGCGACAAGGGCTGCGCCGCCAAGAGCAAGCCGCTGTATCTGCAGGCGGGCGGCAAGCTGTCGTTCCAGGCGCCAACGGCTGCGCAACCGGCGTTCGAGGAATACGTGTCCGACCCGGCCAAGCCGGTGCCGTTCGTGCCACGCCCGGTCGACTTCGGCGACCGCAGCATGTGGACCACCTGGCTGGTGCACGACCAGCGCTTCGTCGATGGCCGCCCGGACGTCCTCACCTTCGTCACCGAGCCGCTGACCGCACCGCTGCAGATCGCCGGCGCGCCGGATGTGCATCTGCAGGCGTCCACCAGCGGCAGCGACAGCGATTGGGTGGTCAAGCTGATCGATGTCTACCCGGACGAGATGGCGGCCGACCCGAAGATGGGCGGCTACGAGCTGCCGGTGTCGATGGCGATCTTCCGCGGCCGCTACCGCGAAAGTTTCAGCACGCCCGCGCCGCTGGCAGCCAACCAGCCGCTGGCATTCCAGTTCGGCCTGCCCACTGCCAATCACACCTTCCAGCCGGGCCACCGGGTGATGGTGCAGGTGCAGTCCAGCCTGTTCCCGCTGTACGACCGCAACCCGCAGACCTACGTGCCCAATGTCTTCTTCGCCAAGCCCGGCGATTATCAGAAGGCGACCCAGCGCGTGTACGTGGCGCCGGGGCAGGGCAGCTACATCAGTCTGCCGGTGCGTTGACGCCACGGGCGCTGCGTGCCGGCGGCGCCCATACGTCTTCCAGCCACTGCGGGCGGCAGGCCACCCAGGCGGCCACCAGCTGGATCAAGATGCAGGCGGCCAGGAACAGGAAGGGGGAGGTCCAGCCGCCGCGGTGGGCGTGCAGCCAGCCGAACAGGAACGGCCCCAGGCAGCTCACCAGGTAGCCCATGCCCTGCGAAAACCCCGACAGTGCCGCCGAGCCGGCGGCAGTGCGGCTGCGCTGGTTGACCAGCACCAGTGCCAGCGGGAACGTGCTGGGCCCCAGGCCGAGCAGGGTGACCCACAGGATCGGCGCCGCCAGCGGTGCCCACCACAGCCCGGCGAACGCCACCAGGTGGCAGGCTGCGCACAGCAGCACGATCGGGAATGGGTTGCGCAGGCGCACCGCCAGGGCGGGCATGGTCAGCGCACCAACCATGCCCAGCGCCGAGAACAACGCCACCATGGTGCCGCCGAAGGCGGGCGACGCACCGGCCTCGCGGAACAGCGTCGGCAGCCAGGTGAACATCGAATAGGTCACCAGCGAGGTCATGCCGAAGGTCAGCGCCATGCTCCAGCCCAGCGCGGTGCGTGCCACGCGGCCTTCGGCCTCCGGGGTGGGCGTCACCGGCGCCGGCCCGGTCGCGGCCAGGCGGCGATGGCGCGCATGCACCAGCGCCCACGCGATCAACGCCAGCAGCGCCGGCAGCATCCACACCATCATCGAACTGCGCCAGCCCCAGGCATCGGCCACCGGCACCGCCATCAGCGCCGGCAACAGCGTGCCCACCTGCAGCACGGTGATGTACAGCGTGCTGACGCCACCCACGCGGTCGCCGAAATAGCGCTTCACCAGCGGCGGCAGCACCACGTTGCCTACGCCCATGCCGGCCAGCGCCACCAGCGAGCCCAGCAGCAATCCGCCGGTGCCCGGCAACAGCGGGCGCACCAGCAAACCGATCGTGGCCAGGCCCATGGCAATCAGTGCGGTCTGCAGCAGCCCGAACCGGCGCAGCAACGCGGGCGTGGCCACGCCGGTGAGCGCGAACGCGGCAGTGGGCAACATGCCCAGCGCGCCCATCGTGGGGGCACCAAAATCGTACTCATGCGCGATGCGTTCCAGCAGCGGCGTCAGCGAGGTCACCGCCGTGCGCAGATTGAACGCAGACAACAGAACCGCAGCCAGCACCACCCCGCGACCACGTCGCTGTGTGGAAGGTGAGGCAGCGGCAGAAAGTGCACCAGACATGACAGACCGTCCGCACCGACCACAGCATTATGGCGGCGCCTGAAAACACAAAACCGGCACGAGGCCGGTTGTGTGTTTTGAAACTTGGTCGGGGAGACAGGATTCGAACCTGCGACCTCTACGTCCCGAACGTAGCGCTCTACCAGACTGAGCTACACCCCGAAGGAGCCGCGTATGTTACATAGGGAATGCCAAATCGGCAAGCACTGCAGACAACTTTTTTATCAATGCGGTGTGTCTTGCTCGCGCGCCTCGAACCACATGCCGTTGAGCACGGCAGCCAGTGCGGCCAGACCGGTGCCAAGAATCCATGCGAAATACCACATCGGTGTTACTCCTTGTTGCGTTGAAGTGTGGGCATGCGAGCGGTGGTGCGCCGTGCAGCAGCGCCCGCAGGTGTGCGCTCAATACGCGTTGGGATTGCCGGCCATCTCTTCGGCGGTGACCTTGCCCTTGAGCACGCGGTAGACCCAGGTGGTGTAGGCGATGATGATCGGCAGGAACACCGCAGTGGCCAGCAACATGATCCACAGCGTCAGCCGGCTGCTGGAGGCATCCCACAGCGTCAGGCTCGAGCCCGGTGCGCTGGAAGAGGGCAGCAGGAACGGAAACAGCGCAAAGCCCACGGTCAGGATGATGCCGGCGATGGCACTGCCCGAGGCAATGAACGCCAGGCCGCCACGGCGTGCGCGCAGCAGCGCCGCGTTGAGGGCTAATCCCAGCAGGCCGACCAGCGGCGCAACTGCAGTGGCGGGCATGCTGCGGTAGTTGTGCAGCCAGCCACCGGCGGCGGTGAGGGCGGCGGTCTTGCCAAGCGGGTCAGTGGCCGCATCGGTCACCGTTGCCGAGGTCACCACATAGCCGGGCAACCCGAACGCCACCCAGGCACCGGCACCTGCAAACAACGCCACGCCGAGCACGGCCGCAATACTGCCGTAGCGCGCCGCGCGGTCCGCAACCGGGCCGTCGGTCTTGAGCACCAGCATCGCCGCGCCATGCGCCACCAGCATCGCCACGCTGAGCAGGCCGGCCAGCAACGCGAAGGGCGTCAACAAGCCGAAGAAACTACCGGTGTAGAACACGCGCAGGCTGTCGTCGAAATGGAATGGCACACCCAGCACCACGTTGCCCACCGCCACGCCCATGATCAGCGCCGGAATGAAGCCGCCGACAAACAGCGCCCAGTCCCAGTTGGTGCGCCAGCGCTGCCCCGGTAGCTTGCCGCGGTATTTGAAACCCACCGGGCGCAGGATCAGCGCAAACAGGATCACGAACATCGCCAGATAAAAGCCCGAAAAGCTCACCGCATACAACGGTGGCCAGGCTGCGAAGATTGCCCCGCCACCGAGCACCAGCCACACCTGGTTGCCTTCCCATACCGGGCCGATGGTGTTGACCACCAGCCGGCGCTCGGCATCGGTGCGCGCCACAAACGGCAGCAGCGCGCCCACGCCCAGGTCGAACCCGTCCATGACCGCAAACCCGATCAGCAGGATGCCGAGCAGTAGCCACCAGATCACGCGCAGCGTTGTGTAGTCCAATCCAATGAAATCCATGGGTGTCTCCGACCGTTACGGTTGAGCGCCAGCCAGCGCATCGCCGGCATGCGCGGGGGCAGGGGAGGTGGTGTCACGCAAGGCGGGAAAGAACGCGTCCGGGCCTTTGCGGATGGCGTTGAGCATCAGCTTGATCTCGATGATCAGCAGCACCGTGTACAGCGCCACGAAGCCGCCCAGCGAGAGCAGGATCTGATGCAAGGCAAGACCGGAGGCGGCATAGAACGTGGGCAGCACGCCTTCCACCGCCCACGGCTGGCGGCCGTACTCGGCCACGAACCAGCCGCATTCGATGGCGATCCACGGTGCCGGCAACGACCACAGCGCCACCGTCAGGAACCAGCGCTTGTCTTCGAACGTGTGCTTGCACGAGAACCAGAACGCGGCGGCGAAGAAGACGATCAGATAGAAGCCCAGTGCCGCCATCACCCGGAACGTCCAGAACAGCGGCAAGACGCGTGGCACGGTGTCCATAGCTGCCTGTGCAATCTGCTCTGGCGTGGCATTGCCGATGTCATCGCGATAGCGCTTGAGCAGCAGCCCGTGGCCCAGATCCTGCCAATGCGCATCGAACACCTTGCGTGCTTCAACATCGTGCTTGTCGGCACGCAGGCGTTGCAATGCACCGTAGGCGATCTGCCCGCCGCGGATGCGGTGTTCGGCACGCTTGACCAGATCCAGGATGCCGGGGATCTGCTGGTCCAGCGAGCGCGTGGCCACCAGCCCCATCAGGTAGGGCAGCTGGATCGCGTAATCGTTGCGGTGTGTGGTCTGGTTGGGAATGCCGAACGCGGTGAAGTTGGCCGGTGCCGCTTCGGTCTCCCACATCGCCTCGATTGCGGCCAGCTTCATCTTCTGGTGTTCGTTGGCGGCATAGCCGCTCTCATCGCCGAGCACCACCACCGACAGCGCCGAGAACAGGCCGAACGCCGCAGCCACCGCGAACGAGCGCCGGGCCAGCTCTCGGTGCGTGCCGCGCAGCAGGAACAACGCACTGATCGACATCACGAACATTGCGCCGGTAACGTAGCCCGCGCTCACCGTGTGCACGAACTTGGCCTGCGCCACCGGGTTGAACAGCACCGCCATGAAGTCCACCACTTCCATGCGCATGGTGTCCGGGTTGAACACCGCACCGGTGGGGTTCTGCATCCAGCCGTTGGCGATCAGGATCCACAGCGCCGACAGGTTGGTGCCCAGCGCCATCAGCCAGGTCACCGTGAGGTGCTGCACGCGCGAGAGCCGGCTCCAGCCGAAAAAGAACAGGCCGATGAAGGTCGCTTCCAGGAAGAACGCCATCAGGCCTTCGATCGCCAGCGGCGCGCCGAAGATGTCGCCGACATAGTGGCTGTAGTACGACCAGTTCATGCCGAACTGGAACTCCATCACGATGCCGGTGCCGACACCCATGGCGAAATTGATGCCGAACAGCACGCCCCAGAACAGCGTCATGCGGCGCCAGACGTCCTTGCCGGTCATCACATAGACGCTCTCCATGATCGCAATCATGAAAGAGAGCCCCAGGGTCAGCGGGACGAAGAGAAAGTGGTACATCGCGGTCAGTGCGAACTGCAGCCGCGACAGTTCAACGACTGTCGAGTCGATCATGGCAGGGTGGACCTGGTTGAGTGTCGGTAGGAACACAGCGGATGATCTGCCCCTGCCGCGCCCGGCGCGTTGATCCAAATCAAGGCGGCCACCGATGGGTGCGTCAGACTGTCCAACCCGCAGCCGTGGGATGGCGACTTACAATTGCGATCCGCCGCGATGTCTTCCGAGAGCGATGTGAGCCAGCCCAGCGTGCCAGCCAGCGAAACGCCCGCGCAGCGCCGCCAGCGCGGCCAATGGCTGGACGCGCTGGCCGCACCGGCCACGCGCGCGCGCCGTCTGGCGGGCGTGGCGGTGACGATTTCGGGCGTGTTGTTGCTGCTGCAGTCCGCCGCCATCGCCTGGCTGATCCAGTCCGTGCTGGTGCAGCACCGCCCACTGGCGGAACTGGGCCATGTCGGCCTGGGCCTGCTGGGTGCGGCGATCGGTCGCGCGCTGTGTGGCGCATGGGCGCAATCGCTGGCCGGCGAGGTGGCCGATGTCGCCAAACACGCCTTGCGCCTGCGCATTGCACGGCGCCTGCTCGAACACGGCCCGGTGTGGTTGCGCCGCCAGCGCAGCGGTGAACTCGGTGAACTGAGCCTGGCCCACAGCGACGCGCTGGAGGGCTATTTCGTCGGTTACCAGCTGGCGCGCACCGAAATGCTGGTGGTGCCGGGGTTGATCCTGCTGGCGGTGTTCTCGGTGGATTGGGTGGTGGGCCTGGTGCTGTTGCTCACCGCGCCGCTGATTCCGTTTTTCATGATGCTGGTGGGGTGGGGCGCCGAAGCCGCCGGCCGCGAGCAACTGGGCGAGCTGGCGCGCATGGGCGGGCACTTTGCCGACCGCCTCAAGGGCTTGGGCCTGCTGCGGGTGTACGGCCGTGGCGAGGCCGAATTGGGCGGTATTGCGGCAGCCGCCGACGGCGTGCGCGAGCGCTCGCTGAAAGTGCTGCGCATCGCGTTCCTGTCCTCCACCGTGCTGGAGTTCTTCGCCTCGGTGAGCGTGGCGATCGTGGCGCTGTATTTCGGGCTGAGCTACCTGGGCATGCTGGATCTGCACGGGCTGCCGAGCCTGGGAACGGGCATGTTCTGCCTGCTGTTGGCGCCGGAATTCTTTGCGCCCCTGCGGCGGCTGGCCGCGCACTACCACGACCGCGCCAATGCGCTGGCCGCGGTGTCCGAAGCCGAGCGCCTGCTGCACGGCTTTGCACCGCCTGCGGTGGCGGTGCAGGTGCCGGCAGTGCCGGCGCGGCCGCTGGAACCGGCACAGGCGCACGCACCGTTGCTGCAGGCACGTGGGCTGGCAGTGCGTCCGCCCGGTTCGCCGGTGCAGGTCGTGCGCGATTTTTCGCTGGCGCTGGAGGCCGGCCAGCGTGTCGCATTGGTTGGCCCCAGCGGCAGCGGCAAGAGCACGCTGCTGGAAGGCCTGGCCGGCTGGCTGGAGTTGGAGGGTGGCAGCCTGGCGGTGCGGCCGGGCGTGCGCATCGGCTATGCACCGCAGCGGCCCTACCTGTTCCACGGCAGCATCGCCGACAACCTGCGCCTGGCCGATCCACAGGCCAACGAGGCCCGCCTGCGCGCGGTGGCCGACGCGGCGCAGGTGCTGCGGTTTGTCACGCACCTGCCGGACGGGCTGGACACGGTGATCGGCGAGCGCGGCTTCGGGCTATCCGGTGGCGAAGCCCGGCGCGTGGCCTTGGCACGGCTGCTGTTGCGGGAGCCCGATGTGCTGTTGCTGGACGAGCCCACGGCCTTTCTCGATCCCGACACCGAGGCCGACCTGCTGCGCAGCCTTGCGCTGTTCGCGCGTGGACGCGCTGTGGTGCTGGCCACGCACAGCGCCGCGGTGATGCAGTGGGCCGACACGGTGATCGATCTACGCGGCGCGCGCGTTGCGATGGAGCAGCCATGAAGCACCCGGCACCTGATCGCCTGCGCGATGTGTTTACCCGCCACCTGTGGCGGTTGCTGGTGTCGGCGGTGCTGGTGCTGGTCACCGCGCTGACGGGCGTTGGCTTGCTCAGCCTGTCTGGCGGGTTTCTCACCGCCGCAGCCCTGGCCGGTGTTGCCGGGATGGGCTCGGGCTTCAATTTTTTCTCGCCCTCGGCCGGGATCCGGGCGTTGACGTTCGCGCGGATCGTGTCGCGCTACGGCGAGAAACTGATCGGCCACGACGCCACCTTGCGCATTGCGCGCGATGCGCGGGTGTGGTTCTTCCGTCGCGCCTTGCCGCTCGCACCCGGACGCCTGTCGGCCACACGCACCGGTGACCTGCTGGCGCGGCTGATGTCCGATATCGGCGAGGTCGATGGCGTCAGCGTGCGCGCGCTGGCACCGCTGTCTGCATTACTGGGTGTGTGGTGCGCCGGCGTGATGGCCGCCGCGGTGATCTACCCACCGGCTGCAGCGCTGCTGGTGGTGCTGGGGCTGCTGATCGGCGTGCTGGTGCCGTGGCAGGTGGCGCGTGGCGGCGCCGCGCGCGAACAGCGCCGCACCCAGCAGCGCGCCGCCTTGCGCACGCAAGCCTTCGAGGGACTGGAGGGCGCGGCGGATCTGGCCGCGGTGGAGGCACAAGGCACCTGGATCACCCGCATCGACACCGCCGCCACGGCCTTGGCGCAGGGCGACCGCAGCCAGCGGCGGCACCTGATCGGCGGCAATTTGCTGCATGCGCTCTGCGGCGGCATCGGCTTGGCGGGCATGCTGTGGCTGGCGCTGGATGCGGCCGAACGCGACCTGATCGACGCCGCGATGGCAGCCGGCCTGGTGTTCCTGACCATGGCCTTGCTGGAGGTGTGGGCCGGCGCCGGCCTGGCGTTGCAGGCGCTGCAGAGTGCGCGCGTGGCCGGGCAGCGCCTGCAGGCGATCGTGGACCAGGCGCCTTCGGTGCAGGACCCGCCGCAGCCGGTCGCGGTGCCGCCCAGCGGTGTGCTGGAACTGCGCCAGGTGCGCTTTGCCTGGCCGGGGGCCGCGCGGCCGGTGCTGCAGGCGGTGGACCTGCGGCTGGGCCCGGGCGAGCGCATCGCCATCAGCGGCGATAGCGGCAGCGGCAAGAGCACGCTGTCGGCCCTGCTGCTGCGGCTGTGGGACCCGCAAGACGGGCAGGTGGACTACGCCGGCATCGCGCTGCGTGCGTTCGCCCAGGCGCAGTGGCACCAACGCATTGCCTGGCTGCCGCAGAACGCGCCGGTGTTTGCCGGCACGGTGCGCGAGAACCTGGCCATCGGCGATGCCGCTGCCAGCGATGCCGCGCTATGGGCCGTGCTCGATCAGGTGCGCCTGCGCGACTGGGCCACCACCCAGAACGGCCTGGAGACCTGGGTGGGCGAAAACGGCGCCACGCTTTCGGCTGGCCAGGCCCGCCGGCTCGCTTTGGCACGCGCGCTGTTGCGCGATGCGCAGATCCTGCTGCTGGACGAACCCACCGACGGCCTGGACGTGGATACCGCAGATGCGCTGTTGATTGACCTCGCCGCCGCCCTCGGCCAGCGCAGCCTGGTGATGATCACCCACGACAGCGTGCCCGACGGCGTGGTGCAGCGGCGCTACCGGATGCGGGACGGGGTGCTGGAAGCGCTGCCCTGAGCGAGACGCACCTGTCCCGGTGCGTGTCGCAGTCACGGTGCCGTGCTCAGTCCAGCACCGCCCGGAGCGTGGCCATCAGCCCCGGCTGCAGCCAGGCCCACAGCAACAGGCCGACATTCAACCCGGCGGTGATCCAGAACGCCAGCTGGAACGCGGCCTTGCTGCATTTATGGCGAAACCATTCCTGCGCCAGCAACGCGCCAGGCCAGCCGCCCAGCACACCGATCAGGTGCAAGGTGGCTTCCGGCGTCCGCCATTGGTTGCGTTGCGCCGCAGACTTGTCGATGGCGTAGGCCAGCACGGCCACCCCACTGGCGGCCACATACCAGAGCAGCACCAGCAACGGCAGCCGCTGCAGCACGACGGCGGCGACGATCGCGCCCAGGAACATCGCCGCAATGAACTTGCGCGGCAGGCCGCTGCCGCGTTGCCGGGTCCTGGCCTGGGTGCTGCGGTCTGCCCAGCGCACCTGCGTGGCCTTCAGCCGCGCGTGTGCATCGCGCTGCACCGCGTAGGTGAGCACATCGCCATTGCAGGGCCGCCGCCGCTGCGGCCCAAATGCGCCGATATGCACGAAGGCACGCTCGCCACCGCCATGCGGCACGACGAACCCGAAGCCCTTGTGGTCATCCCAATCGCTCAGACGCCCCTGATAACGCATCGATCCCCCACCATGAGCGGCTCAGCAGTCTGCAAGAAAGGCCCGCACTGCCGGGCCGAAGCGGGCGAAATCCACCAGGAAGGCGTCGTGGCCCTGCGGGGAATCCAGGCCCAGGAACTGTGCATCGGCGCCCCCGGCACGCAGGCCTTCGGCAATCTGTTCCTGCTGCTGCACCGGGAACAAGATGTCGGTGTTGGCGCCGATCGCCAGTGCGCGCGCGATGCGGATCTGCGCCAGCCCTGCCAGCACGCCGGATTCTGGCGCTGCGGCGTCGGCGCGTGTGTCCGGTGCGTATTCGGCCAGATCGAACCAATCCATCGAGCGGCTTAGATAGAGATAGCAGTTGGGGTCGAAGAAGCGCACGAAGCGGCGTGCATGGCCTTCGAGATAGCTTTCGACCTGGAATTCGAGCCCGAATGGATCCTCGGCGGTCAGTTCGGAATCCAGCCGCACGCGGCCGAAACGGCCATCCCATTCCAGCGCCGAGCGGTAAGTGATCACGCCCAGCTTGCGCGCCATGCGCATGCCCGATTCCGGGTACTGCACATCGTCGTAGTGGCCGCCGTTCCAGTGCGGATCCAGGCGAATGGCTTCGCGCTGCAGCGAGCGGATGGCGATCGAAAACGGCAACGCCTGCGCGCTGCCGGAGATGTTGATGTGGCTGCGCGCGATGCCCGGGTGGCGCAGCAGCAACGCCAACGCGGTCATGCCCCCCATCGAGTTGCCGATCAGGCAGGCCAGCTGCGCGATGCCCAGTGCGCGCACCACATCGGCCGCGGCATCGGCGACATCTTCGATGGACAATTCGGGGAACGACAGCCGGTAGGGCGCGCCGGTGGCCGGGTCGATCGAAGCCGGGCCGGTGGAGCCTTTGCAACTGCCCAACGAGTTGACGCACACCACGAACCAGCGATCGGTGTCGATCGGCTTGCCCGGGCCCACCATCGCTTCCCACCAACCGGGCTCGGGGTTGTCGGCATTGGCCGCGGCGTGGGCATTGGGCGACAGGCCGGTGACGATCAACACGGCATTGCCGTGGTCCGCATCCAGCGTGCCCCAGGTTTCATAGGCCACCCTGGCCTGATGCAGTACACCGCCGCGTTTCATCGGCAACGGCGAGGGCAGGGCGTGGAAGCGGGTACCGGTGGGAATGAATTCGGTCATCGCGTGATTCTATCCGGCATGGCGGGAGCCGGCATGCGTACGCTTGGCACGCGCTGTCGCGCTGTCGCGCTGTCGCGCTGTGAGGGCGTGGGCAGTGCGCCGCGTTGGAGGTGCCGGTTTCCGGCGATGTGATCGCTTTAGAGCGGCTAACAAAACGTAGCGAGCAGTCGTCAGGTGGTTGCGGACGGCGCGGAGGAACCGGAGTGTACGTCGGTACATGAGGATTTCGAGCAGCGGCCGCGCCCGCCTGGCGGCTGCGCAGTCGTTTTGATAGCTGCTCTTAATGCCGAGGTGTTTCCGCGCGCGCCTGGAGTGCTATGCGCTTACAAGCACGCAGCACTCAGCGGCCGATGACCAGCTCCAACTGCGCATCGGTGGGCAACTGCACCGTCACCGGCGTGCTTTCCACATCGTCGCTCTGGCGCATCGCATTGCCGCTGCGCGAGAGCCGGGCCACCAGTTGCACCTTGTCCAGCGACGACAGCGTGCGCGTGGGCATCGGGCTGTCGCCATCATCCAGGGTGACGGTCAACGGCAGCGCGCTGAGCGGGTGTTTTTCCACCGCCACCGGCATCGGGGTGTCGGCGGAGCGTGCAATCACGAACACACTGGTGTCGGCGGGCAAGCCGGCGCGCTTGGCGAACTCGGCGTCCAGCACCACCCGCACGCGAATGGCCTTGCCTGTGCTGGCCGTGGCGGTTGCCGGGGCGGCGGCCTGGATCGGCTCCAGCTTGGCCTCGCGACGCGCGGCATTGATCTGTTCCAGCAGCCCGGGGCGGGTCTTGGGGTCCACCACCTCCAGCAGCGGCAGCCAGGTAGCGCTGGCGGCTGCGGGCTGCCCGGCCTGGCGTTGCACCACGCCGAGGAACCAGCGCGCACGCTCGTGTTCGGGCTGCACCGCAAGCGCATGTTCGAGCAGGCGTTGCGCCTCGTGATCCGGCTGCGGTGTGTCATCGGCGAGCATGCGCGTTTGCGCGGCGGCCACCAATACATCCGGCTCGTCCGGGCGCAGCGCCACGGCACGGGCAAATGCATCGCGCGCTTCGGCGAACTTCTCCTGGCTGGACAGCGACCGCCCCAGCAGCACCCAGCCTTCGGCCTGGTCTGGGTTGCGCGCCAGGGCAGTGCGCAGTTGCACGATGGCCTCGTCCAATGTGCGTGGCTTGGCCGGGCGGTCGGCGGTCTGTTCGATCGCCGCCGGCGTGCCAACCAGCCAGTAAAGCGCGGCGCTGGCCGCCAGCAGCAACACCACCAGCGCGCCGGCCAAGCCGCGCGCCTCACGCCACAGCGGGCGTAGCACCAGGCCGAAAGCCAATACCGCCAGCACCACGATGCACGCGACAAAGATCGCCATTACCACTCCTGCTCGTCGACGCTGGTGGTGGGCGCTGCCGCACTGCGCCGCCGCACCACCAGCGCCACCGCCGTGCCGCCGAGCAGTAGCACCAGCAACGGGCCGAACCACAGCAGCCAGGTGCGCGATTCGACCTGCGGCCGGTACAGCACGAACTCACCGTAGCGGGCCACCAGAAACTGGCGGATCTGCGCGTCGCTGCGGCCTTCGTGCATCAGCGCCAGCACTTCGCGGCGCAGGTCCTGCGCAATTTGCGCGTTGGAATCGGCCAGCGACTGGTTCTGGCATTGCACGCAACGCAGCTCGGCGGTGAGCGCATGAAAGCGCGCTTCCTCGGCGGCCGAGCGGTACTGCAGCAGCGAGGGGTCGCCCATTGGCTGGGCCAATGCCAGCCAGGGCCACAGCAACAATGCGAGTAGCCAGGCGCGTGTCATCGGGCGGTGTGCAGGTCCGGCGCGGCGCTGGGCGAGCGCTCGATGCGGGTCAGGGCCGGAATCAGCTGGGTGTCGATGATGGATTGGGTCAGCATGCCGCTGTACTTCCAGCGCACCACGCCGCGGCCGTCGACCAGGAAGGTTTCCGGTGCGGCGGCAATGCCGAAGTCGATCGCGGTGCGGCCATCGGTGTCGGCGACCACCAGCAGATACGGGTTGCCCAGTTGTTCGAGCCAGCGCAAGGCATCGGCGCGCTCGTCCTTCCAGTTGTAGCCGATCACGCGCACGCGCTTGGTCAGTGCGAAGCGGCTCAGCACCGGATGTTCTTCGCGGCAGGCCGGGCACCAGCTGCCCCACACGTTGATGATGTAGGGCGCACCGCGCAGTTCGCGCGCATGCACGATGATGCTGGGATCGTGCAGCAACGGCAGCGCGAACTCCGGCGCCGGCTTGCCGATCAGTGCCGACGGCAGGGCGTCGCGGTCGTCATTGCCCGAACGCACCACGGCGTAGACCAGCAACGCCGCCAGCGCGAGCAGCAGGATGCCCGCTCCCACAAGCACGGCGGTGGGCAGGCGGGAGGTGCGAGGGTCAGACATTTAGGGACTCCGGAGAACGACGGAAACGCCGGTCGGCCGCGGTGACCAGGCCGCCGAGCGCCATCAGCAGCGCTCCCAGCCAGATCCAGCGGACAAACGGTTTGAGATGCACACGCACCGCCCAGGCCTGATTGCCCAGCGGTTCGCCCAGGGCGACGTAAAGATCGCCAAACGGACCCGGGCGGATCGCCGCCTCGGTCAGGGTTTGGCCGCCACTGGCGTAACGGCGTTTTTCGGCATGCAGCGTGCCCACTGCCGCGTCGTCCTTGAACACCTGCAAGGTGGCGCGGTCGGAGACGTAGTTCGGCCCGCGCACTTCTTTCAGCCCGTCGAAATGCAGTGCGTAGCTGCCGATCTCCATCTGCTGGCCGGGTGCCAGCGCGACTTCGCGCTGCAGGCTGAGCGATTCCACCAGCAAGGCACCGGCCAGGAACACAGCAACGCCCGTATGCGCCAGCGCCATGCCGAGCATCTCGGCGGTGAACTTGCGCCCCTTGGCAGCGCGGCGCGTCCACAAAAAACGCAGCGTGCCCAGCACCACCCAGGCCGCTCCCGCCACGCCGAGTGCCGTTTTCAGCTGGCCCTGCGGTGCGGCGAACCAGGCCAGCACCCCGAGCACGACGGCCAGCGCGGCCCAGGGCGCGAGCATCGCCAGCGGACGCGAGGGTTGGTCGCGCTGCCAGCGGGTCAGCGGCCCGAACGGCAGCAGCGCCACCAGCGGCGCCATCAGCACCAGGAACAGCGTGCCGAAGTAGGGCGGGCCAACCGACAGTTTGCCCAGGCCCAGCGCATCGGCCAGCAGCGGGTACAGCGTGCCCAGCAGCACCATCGCGCAGGCGCAGGCCAGCAGCAGGTTGTTCAACAGCAACAGCGTTTCGCGCGAGCTGCCGGCAAAGGCCCGGCGCGGGTCATCGCCCTGCGACAACCGCGGCGCGCGCAGCACATACAGCAGCAACGAGCCGCCGACCACGCTCAGCAGGAACACCAGGATGAACACGCCGCGCGAGGGATCGGCCGCAAACGAATGCACGCTGGTCAGCACACCCGAACGCACCAGGAAGGTCCCCAGCAGCGACAGCGCGAAGGCGGCGATTGCCAGCAGCAGCGTCCAGCTGGCGAAGCTGCCGCGTTTTCCGGTGACCGCCTGCGAGTGCAGCAGCGCAGTTCCGACCAGCCAGGGCATGAAGCTGGCATTTTCCACCGGGTCCCAGAACCACCAGCCACCCCAGCCCAGTTCGTAATACGCCCACCAGCTGCCCAGCGCGATGCCTACGGTAAGCATCGACCAGGCAATGTTGGTCCATGGCCGCGTCCAGCGCAGCCAGCGTGCGTCCATGCGGCCTTCCAGCAGCGCGGCAATGGCGAACGCGAACGGCACCGCAAAGCCCACATACCCGCAATAAAGCATCGGCGGATGGATGATCAGGCCCGGGTCCTGCAGCAGCGGATTGAGGTCGGCGCCTTCCAGCGGCACCGGCATCAACCGCGCGAACGGATTGGAGGTGAACAACAGGAACGCCAGGAAGCCGATGCTCACCAGCGCCATCACGCCCAGCACGCGTGCGATCACCTGGGCGGGCAACTGCCGCGACCAGATCGCCACCGCGCCCGTCCATAGCGCCAGCACCAGCGTCCATAGCAGCAACGAGCCTTCGTGTGCGCCCCAGACCGCCGAATAGCGATAGATCAACGGCAGCAGCGAGTTGGAGTTCTCGGCCACGTATCGCACCGAAAAATCCTGCACCAGGAAAGCGTGCGTCAACACCGCGAATGCCGCAGCGATCAGTGCCAGTTGCACCAATGCGGCGGGGCGGGCAACCGCCATCCAGGCACTGCGCCCGCGCTGCGCACCGGCCAGCGGCACGACGGCCTGCACCAGCGCCACCAGCAGCGCCAGCACCAGCAGGAAGGTACCGAGTTCAGGCAGCATCGGCCTGCCTGTCATTCCTACAACGTCGGATGGCCGGCGATACCGCGCGCCTGCGTGGCAGCGTATGGCCGTCAGTCGCGGTGCCGTCGATCTGTGCGTCGCGGTCTACCAGGGAGGTCACCGTCACTGGGTCACCTTCGCCGGCGCGACCTGGTGCTTGCGATGCGCACTACCCATCTTGTCGGCGACTTCCTTGGGCATGTAGGTCTCATCATGCTTGGCCAGCACGTCCTCGGCCACGAACACACCTTGCTGCATGCGGCCGGTGGCCACCACCGCCTGACCCTCGCGGAACAGGTCGGGAAGGATGCGGTCATAGCGCACCGGCAATTGCGCGTCGCCGTCGGTGACGCGGAAGTGCGCTTCCAGCGAGCCGGCTTCGCGCCGGAACGAGCCTTTTTCCACCATGCCACCCAAACGGAAACGCGCATGCTCCCCGGCCTCGCCGCGCAACACCTCGGCCGGCGTGTACAGATACGCCACGTTGCGCTGCAGGGCCATGGCCACCAGCGTGGTCGCCAGGCCACCGGCCAGCACCAGCGCCAGCACCAGCCACAGACGGCGGCGACGTTGCGGGTTCATCGGGTCAGCTCCACATCGGTGGGCAGTGTGCGCTTGCGCTCGCGCAGGCGCCGCGCCTGCGCCACTTTCAAGGCTTTGCGCACCTGCCAGCGGCCGGCGATCAAATCCCACAGCAGCACCAGCGCGAACACCGCGTAGGCCGCAATCACATAGGGCAGATAATTCATGCCGTGCCCTCCGCATCGCGCACGATCCACGCCTTGCCGGCTTCGCGGCGCAGGTTGTCGGCACGCGCCCGCGTGAGCAGCGAGCCGGCAAACCAGAACTTGGTGCCGATCACCATCAGCCACAGCGGCAGCAGCATGCTGGCATCGATACTGGACGGGCCCAGCAGACGGATGCTCTGGCCCTGGTGCAGCGAATTCCACCACACCACCGAATAGCGGATCACCGGCAGCAACGCAACGCCGACGATTGCCAGCAGGCTCGCGGCCCGCGCGGCCTGACGGCGGTCGTCGATGGCGTGATACAGCCCGATCACGCCCAGGTACAGAAACAGCAGGATCAATTCGGTGGTCAGGCGCGGGTCCCAGTCCCACCAGGCGCCCCACATCGGCTTGCCCCAGATGCTGCCGGTGAGCAGGGTGATCACGGTAAAGGCGGCGCCGATCGGCGCGCAGGCCATGGCCAGGATCTCGCACACCTTGATGCGCCAGATCAGCGCGATGGCCGCGTACAGCGCCATCAGCCCGAACACGAACAGGCTCATCCATGCGCTGGGCACGTGGATATACAGGATGCGGAAGCTGTCGCCCTGCTGGTAGTCGGCCGGCACCGCGAATAATGCCTGCCAGATGCCGATGCCCAGCAATACCGCCGCCAGCGCATAGCACCACGGCGCCCAGCGCGCGGTAAAACGGTCGAAGATCGGCGGGGAAGCAACGTGGTGGAACCAGCGGGCGACGACGTTCATGCGATGGCGATGGCTCTCGGTATGACAATTGCTCGCGGAGCGGAGTGTCGCATCAACGCCGCATCGACTGCATTGGTCAGCTCAGTGAAATACGGATCGCGGCCGCCGCAGCCAGCGGTGCCAAAACCACGCCGATCACCAGGCCGGCCCCCAACAACAACAACGCACCCACCGCATCCTGGCCTTGTCCGCTGGCTGCCACACTGCCGGCGCCGAACACCAGCACCGGCACATACAGCGGCAACGCCAGCAGCGCCACGAGAATACCAGAGCGTTTCATGGTGACTGTCAGCGCTGCAACCACGGCGCCGAGCAGGCTCAGAAGCGGTGTTCCCAGGGCCAACGATGCCAGCAGCACGGGCAGTTGGTCATGTGGCAGGTGCAGCAATTCGCCCAGCAACGGGGTCACCGCGATCAGCGGCAGTGCGCTGGTGGCCCAGTGCAACAGCACGCGCACCGCGATCAACCAGGCCAGCGGCACCGGCGCGAGCAGCCATTGCTCCATCGAGCCGTCTTCGACATCGCTGCGGAACAGCGCATCCAGCGACAACAGCCCGGCCAGCAGCACCGACAGCCACAGCACCGCCGGCGCGGCCTGCGCCAACAGGTCCGGGCGCCCGCCCAGGCCCAGCGCGAACAGCACCACGATCAGCAGCGCAAACAGCGCCGGTTGCAGCGCATCGCTGCGGCGGCGCCACAGCAGTTGCAGGTCGCGGCGCACCAGCGCCCGCCCGGCCTGCCACAGCGAGGGTTGCGGCGAATGCGCGCTCATGCGGCGGCCTCCAGGGTCAGCATGCGCGTGCGCACCGGCGGCGCGGCATAGGCGCCGTGCGTGGTGACCAGGGCCGCGCCACCGCCACGCAGATGCGCGGAAATCATCCGGTTGACCAGGGTGATGCCCTCCAGATCCAGGTTGGCATAGGGTTCGTCCAGCAACCACAGCGGGGCCGGCGAGAGCCACAGCCGGGCCAGCGCCAGCCGCTTGCGCTGGCCGGCCGAGAGCTGCCGCACCAACGCATCCTCGTAGCCGGCCAGGCCCACGATGGCCAGTGCACTGCCAGGCATCTGCTTGGCCCGCCGGCCGTGCAGGCCGCACAGGAAATGCAGGTTTTCCAGCGTGCTGAGGTCGGCCTTGAGGCCGGGCAGATGCCCGAGGTAGGCCATGAAGCGGCTGCGGTCGCCACGGCGAGCGGTCTTGCCGTCGATCAGGATCTCGCCGCGCTCCACGTGCAGCAGCCCGGCCAGCACGCGCAGCAGCGTGGTCTTGCCGGCGCCGTTGTCGCCTTGCACCAGCAAGGCCTCGCCGGCATCGACATGGAAGTCCAGCGGGCCGAACACCGGCTCCTCGTTGCGGCTGAAGGCCAGCGCGCGCGCAGCCAGCAGCGGCGGCGCAGTGTGGAGCGGATCGATCATCGGCGCAGCGGGCTCCCGTCGCAGGACGGCATGGGAAGGGCGGGACAGGGCGCGCATTGTAGCGGCGATGCGTACGGCCCGGGGCCGCGCATGCGGTGTGATGTGTCCGGGAACGCTGTTTTGCGCATCGCCCGGCGCACTGGCTGGGCGGGTTTGCGTACACTCGCGGTCCCCTGTTTGTCGACCGGAACCGCGCGATGCCCGTCACGACCAAGCTGCCCAAGGTGGGCACCACCATCTTCACCGTCATGTCGCAGCTGGCGGCCGAGCACGGCGCGGTCAACCTGGGCCAGGGCTTCCCGGATTTCGCGGTGCCGCAGCGGCTGGTCGACGCACTCGGCCAGGCCATGGCCGCCGGACACAACCAGTACCCGCCGATGACCGGTGTGGCCGCGTTGCGCCAGGCCATCGCCGGCAAGGCGCAGCGCTGCTATGGCGCGCAGGTGGATGCCGACACCGAAATCACCGTCACCAGCGGCGCCACCGAGGCCATCTTCAACGCCATCCACGCGGTGGTGCGCGCGGGCGAAGAAGTGATCGTGCTGGACCCGGCCTACGACTGTTACGAGCCGGCGATCGATCTGGCCGGCGCACGCGCCGTGCACGTGGCACTGGACCCGCAGACCTTTGCCGTGGATTGGGACGCGCTGCGCGCGGCGATCACGCCGAAGACGCGCTTGCTGATGATCAACTCGCCGCACAATCCCTCCGGCGCGATGCTTTCGGCCGCCGACATGCAGACTCTCACCGAGCTGCTGCATGGCACCGACATCTTCCTGCTGTCTGACGAGGTCTACGAGCACATCGTGTTCGACGGCCGCCGGCACGAATCGGTGCTGCGCTGGCCGGAATTGCGCGCGCGCGCGTTCGTGATTTCCAGCTTCGGCAAGACCTACCATTGCACCGGCTGGAAGATCGGGTATGCCATCGCGCCGCCCGCGCTGAGTGCTGAATTCCGCAAGGTGCACCAGTACAACACCTTCACCAGCTTCGGCCCGGCGCAGCACGCGTTTGCCGCGATGCTGCGCGACGAACCCGAGCACGACGAACAACTGGGCGCGTTCTATCAGGCCAAGCGCGACCGCTTCCGCGAGCAGCTGCTGACCACACGGCTGGTCCCGCTGCCGGTGCCGGGTGGTTATTTCCAGCTGGTTGACTATTCGGCCATCAGCGACCTGCCCGACACCGAGTTCGTGAAGTGGCTGACGGTGGAGAAAGGGGTGGCGGCGATTCCGCTGTCGCCGTTCTACGAAACCGCACCGGCCGGGCAACGCCTGGCGCGGCTGTGTTTCGCCAAGAACGATGCCACGTTGGATGCGGCGATTGCGCGGTTACAGCAGCTTTGAGGAGCTGGGATTCGGGAATCGGGATTGGGGATTCGCAAAAAGCATAGCCATCGCCTGGCGTGATCCTGATCTCTGCCCGTTGACCTCGCGCCTGCTGGTGCCGCTTTTCCCGTTCCCCACTCTCGATTCCCCATTCCCGAGCCAACCATGCACGACCTGCGCATTTCCCTCGTTCAAGGAAGCACCCGCTGGCACGATCCAGCCGGCAATCGCGACTATTACGGCGCGTTGCTGGAGCCGTTGGCCGGGCAGAGCGATCTGGTGATCCTGCCGGAAACCTTCACCAGCGGGTTTTCCAACGAGGCCATCGACAAGGCCGAAGACATGGACGGGCCCACCGTGGCGTGGATCCGCACGCAGGCCGCGCGGTTGGGTGCGGCGATTACCGGCAGCGTGCAGTTGCGTACCGAGCACGGTGTGTTCAACCGGCTGCTGTGGGCCACGCCGGATGGGGCGCTGCAGTACTACGACAAACGCCACCTGTTCCGCTTCGGCAACGAGCATCTGCGCTATGCAGCCGGGCGCGAGCGCCTCTGCGTCGAGTGGAAGGGGTGGCGGATCAATCCACAGGTCTGCTACGACCTGCGCTTTCCGGTGTTTTGCCGTAACCGCTTCGATGTAGAGCGCCCGGGCCAACTGGATTTCGATCTGCAGCTCTTCGTCGCCAATTGGCCTTCGGCACGTGCCTACGCCTGGAAGACACTGCTGCGCGCGCGTGCGATCGAGAACCTGTGCTTCGTGGCGGCGGTCAATCGCGTCGGGGTGGACGGCAACCAGTTGCACTACGCGGGCGACAGCGCGGTGATTGATTTCCTCGGCCAGCCGCAAGTGGAAATCCGCGAACAGGAACAGGTGGTGACCACCACGATCAGCGCGGCCGCGCTGGCCGAGCACCGCGCGCGCTTTCCGGCGATGCTGGATGGGGACAGCTTTGTGCTGGGCGAGTAGGTGTGGGCGGGGATTGGGGAGTCGGGATTGGGATTGGGGGTTTGCAAGGGCGGGAGTTCTGACGCCTGATTTATCTGCGGGCTGCTTCCGCCTGGAGCAGCTGAAAGCGGCTCGTCGTGGAACACCTGCGTTTCCGTTAATGCGTAGGCCGCTTCGGCGCGCGACGGCTAGCGCCTGACATTGCATTGCGCTTGCCTGGGCTGCCAGCCGCTAATCACTCGGAAGTGGTGGGCGACTCTCCCTGTTCGCTCCGCGCTTCGCAGCTACTGCGCGTGCTTGCCGGCCGCGGCGTGCGGCAGTGGTGTGAGCCGGATTTCATAGAGCATCGGCCAACGTTTGCCGGTGACGAACAAGCGGTCGTGCTCGGCGTCGAATGCGATGCCGTTGAGCACATCGTTGGTGGAGTCGGTCAGTGCGTCGGCGTCCGGCACGAGCGCTTGCAGGTCGATCCAGGCCACTACCTTGCCGCTGGCTGGATCGATGCGCGCAATGCGCGAGGTCAGCCAGACATTGGCTAGCAGCTCGCCGTTGACCCATTCCAGCTCGTTGAGATTGTCCAGCGGCCGGCCGCCGGCGGTGACCTTGATGCTGCCGACCTGCTGCAATGTGTCCGGATCCAGTTTGCGGATCACGGCGGTGCCGTCGCTCATGTACAGGTGGCTGTCATCGCTGGTCAGCGCCCAGCCTTCGCCCGGATAGCGGAAACGCGCGCGTGGCGTCAGCGTCGCCAGGTCGTAGACGAAGCCTTCGTGGTTACGCCAGGTCAGCTGGATCAGGCGGTCGCGCCAGGCCACGATGCCTTCGCCGAAATACGGTGGCGGCACCTCGGCGCGTTGCAGGATGCGCCCTGTTTCCAGGTCCACCTTGCGCACGCTCGAACGCCCGGTCTCGCCAGTGCTTTCGTACAGATGGCCGCGCAGATAAAACAGGCCTTCGGTAAAGGCAGTGGTGTCGTGCGGATAGCGCTTGACCACGCGATAGCCCTGCGTCGGGACCGGGTCGCGGGCAACTGCCATGGCCGGCAGGAGTGCGAGGATGAGTAGCAGGGCAGGGACGAGACGTGGCATGAGGTGATCATCCCATGCCGGCCAAGACCGAATCCAACCGCACCGCGATCTGCTCGATCAACGCCGGATGCAAAGCCACCTGCGCGTTGGGATGCGGCATGCAGAGCCAGTGATCCCGTTGCTTCCGGTGCGCGGCGACTAACCGGCTGCGCAAGGCTGCATCAAGCGCACCTATGCATCGAAGATGCAGGGCCATTGATTCCGATTGGGCAGTCGACAATGCAACGGCCCCCAGCGGCGGCTCGGCCTTGCGCCTTCGCGCCGCCAGCGCTTCGCTCCGACGGTGGAGCCCATCGGCACGGGATGCCACGCGGTGAACTGCGCCGCCCGCGCCTTGCACGCGCCCCAACGATTCGCTGAACCGGCGCTTGCACGACGCAAGGACCTTGTCGCGGCCGCCACACCGGCGCTGCTAGGCTCGCGCCACGTCCATCACCGGAAGCTGCACATGATCAAGTCGTTCTCTCTGTTCGCGCTGCTGGGCGTCGCCACGCTCGCGCCGCAGGCCCAGGCAGCAGGCAACATCGACTGCAAACTGTCGTTCAATCTCGAAGGCTGGTCGGTGTTCTACAAGACCGCCAGCGGCACCGGCACCATCACCTGCGACAACGGTGCGGTGATTCCGGTGAAGATCTCCAGCAAGGGCGGTGGCCTAACAGTCGGCAAGTCCAAGATCACCGGCGGCCGCGGCACCTTCTCCGGTGCATACAGCCTCAATGATCTGCTGGGCACCTATGCGGCCGCCGAGGCGCATGCCGGCGTGGTCAAGTCCAGTACCGCACAGGTCGTCACCAAGGGCGACATCTCGCTGGCCCTGGCCGGGACGGGCGAGGGCGTAGATCTGGGCGTCAATGTAGGCAACTTCGTGATCGAGCGTCGCAAGTAAGACGCAGCAGATCGCGCTGAAGACGGCACTGCACACAACAAGCGCATCTGTACGCGAGAGGCTTTGTTACCTAGAGATAGGTAACAAAGCCTCTAGAGGTCTGTAGCGATGGCGGCAGTGCGTTGGCCGCACTGACTTTGATTGACGAGTGAAATGATGTCGGGATGGCAGCGACATTGCGCGGATCGAGTGAACTTGATCAGACCGGCAACTAGTCGGACGGCCGCACGGCATGCACTGCTCACACATGCACACCGACACTCTGGACTGGTCCTTGCCCGCCCACCGGCGCGGGACCTTATGCGGCATGGATGCCGTAGAAGAGCTTACATGGACGTACTTGCAGCGTGTCCCGCGCCGGTGGACGGGCTAGGGCCCTGCAGCCAAGCCGCAGATCAGCCGCTCTGCAAGTGATCTATCCGCACTGTCCAACCACTCCAAGACAAAAGAAGACAATCGAAATGTCGAGTCTTAGCCGCATTTAGATGGAGTCAAAAAGCTTGGTTAGTCGAGGGCGCGTTGCCCTCACCGCTTGCGGGACACGCCGCAAGTACGTCCATGTAGGCTCGGTGGCGGCATCCATGCCGCCACACGGTCCCGCAAGCGGTGAGGACATCGCACCTGGCAACCTGGTTGTGTGCTGATGGGAACCACAAAGCCGGCCGCGCCCGCAGAGCGGTGTTCCGTTGGCCGCTCTAAAGCTGCCTCGCGTGCCGGTTCGCTGCGAGCCACTGTTAACGTCTCACGCTTACTTCGATGTATCGCGTGATTCAAGCAGACATGATCCAAGCGATAACGAAAAACGGCCCTTCGCAGGGCCGTTTTTTTATTGCACGTCTTGTAGCTTAGCGACCGCGATTGCCGCCACCTGGTGGCCGACGGTTGCCGCCGCCCGGCGGACGGCCGCCCGGGCCGCCGCGCGGTGCGCCGCCAGGACCGCCCGGTCCACGTGCGGCACCACCCGGGCCACCGGGGCCGACGGTTGGCATCTTGGCCATGATTAGTGCCGGGGTGGTCGCCGTTTGTACGACTCGTTGGCCGGCCGTGCGGCGCCATACGGGCTGAAACCCGGGTTGGCGTGATCGGACGGGAAGCTCGGCGCGTTGCCCGGGTGGCCGTAGGGGTGCTTGCGCTGGCCTTGACCTTGACCCTGCGACTGACCTTGCCCACCTGCCGCGCCGCGGCCCTGGCCGCCAGCGCCCGGGCGTGCACCGCCCGGACCCTTCTTGGCGTAGGGACGCGGCTGGCCGGTGCCGGCGCCGCCCGGACCTGCGTTGCGGTGGCCGCTCGGGCCGGTGCTCACGCCATCGGGCACATACCAGCTGCGGAACGCGGCCGGGTTGCCGTCCGGCAGCGAGCGGTCGCCCTTGGCCGGGCCACGCTGCTTGAACGGGCGCTGCTGCGATTGCTTGGCAGCGGCTTCGCCGCTGACCGTCAGGCCGCCCTTGAAGCCGCCGGGCTTGCCGCGGCCACCACGGCCGCCGCGATCCTCGCGCAGGTTGTCGAAGCGGCGCAACTCACGGCCTTCATCGGCGCCGGAGGTCTGGCCGTTGACGTAGGCATTGCTGCGGCCGTCGCGCGACACGTGCACGGTCGACTTGGCGGCGCGGCGCTGGCCGATCACCGGCTGCAGCGTCAGTGCCGACGGCGCGCCTTCTTCCAGCTTGAGTTCGGCGCGCAGGGCGTCGACCTTTTCCTGTGCCAGTTCCACCGATTGCCCGCGCAACAGCTCGCGTGGCAGCGACACCTTGCCGTAGCGGGTGCGCTTGAGGCGGCTGACCTGGCAGCCTTGCGACTCCCACAGGCGGCGCACTTCGCGGTTACGGCCTTCCTTGACCACCACGCGGAACCAGTCGTGCGAATCGGTGCCACCGATGCGTTCGATCTCGTCGAACTTGGCGCCGCCGTCTTCCAGCAACACGCCGCGCGAGAGCCGCTCGATCATGCTGTCGGGCACCTTCTCTTCGCCTTCCGGGGCGCGCACGCGCACCACGTACTCGCGTTCAACCTCGTAGGAGGGGTGCATCATCGCGTTGGCCAGCTCGCCATCGGTGGTGAGCAGCAGCAGGCCGGTGGTGTTGATGTCCAGGCGGCCGATAGCGATCCAGCGCGAGCCCTTCAGCGCCGGCAGCGACTCGAATACGGTCGGGCGGCCTTCGGGATCTTCGCGGGTGGTCACTTCGCCTTCGGGCTTGTTGTAGACCAGCACGCGCGAGGATTCGGTCAGCGCGCTGGCGACGAAGCTGCGGCCGTCCAGTTCGATCTTGTCGCCGCTGCGCACCGACATGCCGGTCTGCGCGACGGCGCCATTGACCTTGATCAGGCCATCGGCAATGCGCTGCTCCAGCGCGCGGCGCGAGCCCAGGCCGGCCTGGGCCAGCACCTTGTGCAGGCGCTCTTCCAGTTTCGGCGCTTCGGGCGCGCTGTCGCGCTTGAGGGAAAGCTTGTTCAACGACAGCTTGCGGGGGGTGTCACTCATGTGTCTGGCTCCGGCCGACGCGTTCTGGGTCGGCCTCTGGGTCGGAATCGGCTTCGTCAACAGCCACGGTCGTCGTCGCGACGGCGTTGTCTTCGTCTTCGTTCACTGCATCCGCGCGCGTGCCCGGCGCGGTGTCGGGTTCGTCCTCGCGGGCGGTCTGTGGGTGGTGCGTGTTCGGGTCCTGCGCCGCGGTGGCCGCGGGGTGCTGCGGTGTTGCATCGATCGGGTCGTGCGCCTCGGCAGCGTTGTCTGCGCTGTCGCTGCCATGGCTCCGCGCTGCATCGGTGCCGGCGCCGGTCGTTTCGACCTGGGTGGCGTCTCCGTCGGCTTGCGGCTCCACGTCTGCATCTGGCGCTGCATCGGTGGGTGCTGCTGCGCCGTTGTCGTCGCTATCGGCATCGGCATTCGTTGCATTGCCGTCGTTGTCTGCTCCGGCGACATCATCAGCGCCGTCGTCGTCGGCGTCATCGCTCTGTTCGCCATCAGCCTGCTCTGTATCAGCCGGCGCGGTCTCGTCTTGCGACATCGCGGCCGCGGCGGGCACCGGGCCGTCCAGCTGGCCGTCGCGGTCCAGCGGCAGCTGCGGTTCCAGCTCGGCGATGTCCTTCAACTCAGACAATGGCGGCAGCTCGTCCAGCCGCTTGAGCCCGAAGTAGTCCAGAAAGCCCTTGGTGGTGCCGAACAGGGCGGGCTTGCCGGGCACGTCGCGGTGGCCCACCACGCGGATCCACTCGCGTTCTTCCAGGGCCTGGATGATGTTGCTGCTCACCGCCACGCCGCGCACCTGCTCGATTTCGCCGCGGGTGATCGGCTGGCGGTAGGCGATCAGCGCCAGGGTCTCCAGCGTGGCACGGGTGTACTTGGTGCGACGCTCGGTCCACAGCCGCGCCACCCAGCCGTGCAAGTCGGCCTTGACCTGAAAGCGGAAGCCGGACGCCACTTCCACCAGTTCCACACCGCGCTCGGTGCAGCCCTCGCGCAGCAGTTCCAGCGCGCGCTCCACGCTGCCGGGCGGTGCCGGCTCTTCCTCGGGAAACAGCCCTTGCAGCTGCGCCAGCGTCAACGGCTGGCTGCTGGCCAACAGGGCGGCTTCGATAATGCGGGTGATCAGCGCTTGATCCATTCGGTGATCGGCTTCAGGTGGGTTCGTTGGCAGCGTCGCTGTCGTCGAATTCGCTGGAGAATTGCAACGGCGCATTGGTATTGCCCAACGCCAGCGACTTCACGTAGATCGGCGCCAGCGGCGCTTCCTGCACGATGTCCAGCAACTGCTCCTTGGCCAATTCCAGCAACGCCAAAAAGGTGACCAGCACGCCGAGCTTGCCTTCCTCGGCAGTGAACAGCGATTCGAATCGGTAGAACTTGCCGTCGTCCAGACGGCTGAGCACATCGCCCATGCGCTGGCGCACGCTCAGCGCCTCGCGCTTGATCGCATGCCCGGTAAACAGTTCGGCGCGTTTGAGCACGTCGTACAGCGCCATCAGCATTTCTTTCAGATCCACCGGTGGCGGCAGCTTGACCGCGGCGCGTTCGGGCAGATGCGCCTGCACCGGCGCCGAGTCGCGGCCCATGCGGGGCAGGGTGTCCAGATCCTCGGCGGCCTGCTTGAACCGCTCGTATTCCTGCAGCCGGCGCACCAGTTCTGCGCGCGGGTCGTCTTCTTCGCCTTCCTGGCTGGGCGGGCGCGGCAGCAGCATGCGCGACTTGATCTCGGCCAGGATCGCGGCCATCACCAGGTATTCGGCCGCCAGTTCGAAACGCAGCTCCTGCATCACGTTGATGTAGTCCACGTACTGCCGGGTGATCTCGGCGACGGGAATATCCAGGATGTCCAGGTTCTGACGGCGGATCAGGTACAGCAGCAGGTCCAGCGGACCTTCGAAGGCGTCCAGGATGACTTCCAGCGCGTCCGGCGGGATATACAGATCCTGCGGGATCTGCAGCACCGGTTGCCCATGCACGACCGCCAGCGGCATTTCCTGCTGCTGCGGTGGCGCGCTCGTGGCTGGCGGATTCGCGTCGTGCGCGAGTTCGGAATTCATCAGGTCGACATCGGGTCTTGCGGTCGCCGGCCACGGTACGGAGCCGTGCCTGCAGGGCTTTGCCTTGAGTTATTGCGATCAATGTCGTGCCTGCTTCGGCACGATCCCACAAATCCACATACGCCGGTCCGCATGCAATCAGGCGCCGCGTGGCAGGCGGCGACGGAACAGCGGGGAGGTCGTCTACGCGGGCCGGCGGTGGGCAGCGAATCGGCCGTCGAGAGAAGCGTTGAGCCTGGGCCGACGGGCCGCTGCGTCCGGTTGCGTGTGCAGTGGTGTCAAGGGTAATGCGTGGGTGGGGGCGGTGTCCAGCGCTGGCGCGGCTAGAATTGGCGGGGTGATCTTCCGATGTGGGCGAGGTGGCGTGTGTGGTACGTAATCGAAGGCTATGACCGGGCCGATGCCCTGGCGGCACGGCAGCAGGCGAGACCGGCGCATCTGCAGCGCCTGCAGGCACTGACGGCAGAAGGGCGGCTGCTGGTGGCCGGCCCATGCCCGGCAATCGACGCCGAGGACCCGGGCCCGGCCGGCTTTAGCGGCAGCGTGATGATTGCCGAGTTCGCTTCACTGGAGGCAGCACGCGCGTGGGCCGATGCCGACCCGTATGTGGCGGCCGGGGTGTATGCGCGGGTCGACGTCCGCCCGTTCCGGCGGGTGCTGCCATGAGCCGGGTCGACCGCATCCGCGCCGCGCTGCAGGCCGCGCTGGCACCCGTCGAACTGGAGGTGGTCGACGACAGTCATCGCCATGCCGGGCATGCGGGCGCGCGGGATGGGCGTGGGCACTTCAATGTGCGCGTGGTCAGCAGTGTGTTCGCCGGCAAGGCGCCACTGGCGCGGCACCGTGCGGTGTACGCCGCGGTGGGCGAGATGATGCAGACCGATATCCATGCGCTCTCGATCGAGGCGCTGGCGCCTGGTGAGGCGGGGTAGGGCGACCGTTCGGTCAATCCGGTTCTGACTGGTTGGCCGGAAGCGATTGCGAGGCAGGACCATGCTGGTTGCAGCTTTCTTGTGATCTCCAAGATCGGGGCCGCAGCTGCCTGAATCATCAAGCGGGCGGTCAGGCTGACGCTCGCCAAGCGCGCACGACTCGCGCCTTTGCCCAAGCGAATCAAGGCGCTGCTGGCCCTGCGCGACGCCTGCAAACACTGACCTGTCCGCTGCTGTCCATGCGTCAGTCGCGGCGTCATCCCGTGGCGCCAACGAGACCGGCGTCGCGCTTCGTCTGTGGAGCAATCGCTGCGGGGTTGTTGCGACGCAGCATACTTATTCACGCATCCATCACTTCTAGATGCTTGATCTGTAAGCGTTTTCACAAGCCCATTCACAGGGGTTTACGCCTCCGTATGAAAACGCTTACAGTCCGCGCCAGATTTTGGGAAGTCGGTCGCGGAGGGCGACCCGAATGGCCAAAGGTGCGGTCACCATCAAAGATGTCGCTCGAGAAGCACGCGTCTCCGTTGCCACGGTATCGCGGGCGCTCAATGGGCACGACAACGTCGCCGGGCCGGTGCGCCAGGTGGTCCTGGACGTGGCCGAACGCCTGCGCTACAGCCCGCATGCGGCGGCACGCAGCCTCAGCAGCCGGCGCACCCAGACCCTGGGTGTGGTGCTGCCTGATCTGTACGGCGAGTTCTTTTCCGAACTGATTCGCGGCATCGATGGGGCGGCGCGTGCGGCCGGGCAGCATTTGCTGGTCTCCAGCTACCACGGCGATCCCGAAGCCCAGGGCAGGGCGCTGCGTTCCATGCGCGGCCGCGTGGATGGCTTGCTGGTGTTGTCCCCGTACGCCGAGCAGCCGGGTTTTCTCACCGACAACCTGCCGCAGGCACTGCCCACCGTCCTGATCAACGCGCATCTGCCGGGCGCCGACTACCCGGTGCTGAGCATCGACGACCACGCCGGCGCAATGGCGATGACCGAGCACCTGCTTGCTGCCGGGCACCGCCGCATCGCCTTCATCGGCGGGCCGGCGCTGAACTTCGATGCGCGCGAGCGCTTGCGCGGCTTCCGTGACGCGATCGCCGGCCATGCGGGCGGAGCGGAGGGGCTCGAATTCGCCGGCGACTTCGACGAAGCCTCCGGCCATCGCGCCGGCCTTGCCATGCTGGCCGCCGGGGATCTGCCCGATGCGGTCTTCGCTGCCAATGACATGACCGCGCTCGGCTGCCTGTACGCCTTCGCCCAGGCGGATGTGTCGGTGCACGACGACGTGGCGCTGGCCGGGTTCGACGACATCCCGCTGGCGCGCTTCGTGCACCCCGCGCTGACCACGATGCGGGTCAGCATTGCGCGCCTTGGCGAGCAGGCGATGACCCGTCTGATGCGGCTGGTGGACCAGCCCGGCCACGACGACGGCATCCGCCAGTTGCTCACCCCGGAGCTGGTGGTGCGTGCGTCCTGCGGAGCCGGCGAGCCCGGCGCCTGACCCTTTTCGCGGACGTCCTGTCCGCTCCCGCTGCCTCCCCCGCAGCGGTTGTTCCTGCAAGACCTTAGTGCCCACAACAACAAGATATCGATCCCTGGAGGGACCAATGAGCCACCACCACCCCCATTCCGCCAGCCCGGCGCGCAAGCTGCTCAGCTGCGCCCTGGCCAGCTGCCTGTTGCTGGGCGCCGCGCCCGCGTTCGCGCAGAGCACCGCTGCGACCATCCGCGGCCAGGTCACGGTCGACTCCGCACCTGCTGCCCAGGCCCAGGTCACCGCCACCAATCTGGCCACCGGCCTGACCCGCACCGTGCAGGTCACCAATGGCGGCTATTCGGTTGGCGGCCTGCCGCCGGGTTCGTACCGCCTGGATGTCACCGCCAATGGGCAGACCACCTCGCAGAACGTCACCGTGCAGGTCGGCCAGACCGCCACCTTGAACCTGGGCGTCGGCGGCGAGCCGGCCACGGCCGCAGGTGGTAACGCCACCACGCTGGACGCGGTGCAGGTCAAGGCGCCGCCGGTGCTGGTGGAGACGCGCACCTCCGAGAACGCGACGTATATTTCCAACGTGCAGATCCAGAACCTGCCGCGTGCCACGCGCAACTTCCTGGAGCTGGCCGACACCGTGCCGAACGTGCAGTTCACCCGTGATGCCAACGGCACCACCAAGGTGCGCTCGGGCGCCACTTCGGCTGAAGGCACCAATGTCTACATCGATGGCGTCAGCCAGAAGAACTACGTGCTGACCGGCGGCGTCAGCGGCCAGGATTCCAGCCGCGGCAACCCGTTCCCGCAGTCGGCGATCGGCGAATACAAGGTCATCACCTCCAACTACAAGGCCGAGTTCGACCAGGTCAGCGGCGCCGCCATCGTGGCCTCGTCCAAGTCCGGCACCAACGATTTCCACGGCAGCTTCTTCTGGGATACCAGCAACGATGGCTGGCGCGAAGAGAGCCCGCTGGAGAAGAAGGCCGGCGTGCGCGACGACTTCGAGGAAACCCAGTACGGTGCGACCTTCAGCGGCCCGATCCTCAAGGACAAGGCACATTTCTTCATTGCCTATGAAGCCAAGGAATACACCACCCCCAACGTGGTGATTCCTGGCTCGATCTACTCGGACCGCATCGACCAGCTGCCGGCGCAGCTGCAGCCGCTGGTGGCTACCTACAGCACCCCGTTCAAGGAAGACCTGTACTTCGGCAAGATCGACTGGACCATTGGCGACAACAACCTGTTCGAGCTGACCGGCAAGTACCGCAAGGAAGACGAGCTCAACGACGTCGGCCAGACCTCGACCTTCGAGCACGGTAGCGTCAACGGCCAGGAAGAAAAGCGCGCCAACCTGCGCTGGCAGTACAGCGGTGCCAACTTCCTCAACGAAGCCAACCTCAGCTACGAGAGCGCGTTCTGGAACCAGGCGCCGCTCAACGACGGCACGGGCTACGTGCTCAGCTACACGCCCAACCGTGGCAACGAGACCGACGTGCTCGCTGCCGGCGCCGGCAGCAGCTTCCAGCGCAAGGGCCAGAAGGGCTGGACCTTCCAGGACGACCTGACCTTGAACAGCCTGGAATGGCATGGCGCGCACACCGTCAAGATGGGCGTGAAGTTCAAGAGCATCGATCTGGATTCCACCCAGTTCAACCCGGCCAACCCGCAGTACTACTACAACATCCTCTCCGATGTCGAAACGCCGTACCGGGTGCGCTTTGGTGCGCCGTTGACCGAAGGCGGCGGCTCGGTGGTGTCCAAGAACAAGCAGTACGGCATCTACCTGCAGGACGACTGGGAGGTCAACGAGCACTGGACCTTGAACCTGGGCGTGCGCTACGACTATGAAGAAAGCCCGGCGTTCCTGGACTTCGTGACCCCGTCGGATGTGGCCGGTGCGCTGCAGAACTGGCCCAACCTGCAGAACGCCAACTACAACATCAACAACTTCATCAGCACCGGCAACAACCGCAAGGCGTTCAAGAACGCCTGGCAGCCACGCCTGGGTGCGTCGTACGACCTGTTCGGCGACCAGGCCCACGTGATCTACGGCGGTGCCGGGCGTGCCTATGACCGCAACATCTTCGACTACCTGGCGCTCGAGCAGCTCAACAACTCGTTCAATTCGTATAGCTACTACTTCACCAGTGCCAACAACCCGGCCTGCCTGGGCGACCCATGTACGGCATGGAACCCGGCCTACAGCACGCAGGAAGGCCTGAACACCCTCACCGCCAACAGCGCCGGCGGCGGTGGTCGTGAGGTCTACCTGATCGACAACAACATCAAGACCCCGTACTCCGACCAATTCAGCATCGGCATGCGCAACATGGTGCCGCTATGGGGCCAGGACTGGTTCACCGACGTGACCCTGAGCCGGATCGAAAGTCATGACGGCTTCGCCTTCGTGCGCGGCAACCGGCTGCCCGATGGCTCGTTCTTCCTGCCGGGCACCACCTCCGGCTCGCCGACCGACGGCCCGGACGGCTACAGCGCCATCGTGCTCGGCACCAATGGTGTGGAAACCCGCAACAACCAGCTCGCGTTGCAGATCGAGAAGCCCTACGACGAAGAATCCGGATGGGGTCTGACCGTGGCCTACACCTTCTCCGATGCCAAGGAGAACCGCCAGTTCGGCGAGCACTACGCACTGGACCGCGAGCGCGTCGAAGACTACGGCTGGCGCGAGGCCGGCGGTATTGCCAAGAACCGTCTGGTCGTAACCGGCATCTACGAGCTGCCGTATGAGATCAAGCTGTCCGGCAAGTTGTCGCTTGCCAGCCAGACCGCGCGCTACGGGCAGAACTGTCTGGCCGGCAACGACCAGTGCTACATCGTGCAGTTCAAGCCGGACGGCACGCTGGGCTACAAGGAGTTCAGCATTGCGGCCAATAAAGAATGGGATACCGGTGGCGGTGTCAAATTCAACGTCCGTGCGGATATCCTCAACGTGTTCAATTGGGTGAACTACGCCAACTTTAACGGCGAGACCGGGACACTCGGTGACTTGAACACGGCATACGGCACGCCAACCGGCGTGCTGGCATCGCCGATGCGCACCTTCCGTCTGGCCTTCGGTCTGAACTGGTAAGGAGCACGCGACCGTCCTGGCAGGTGCCAGGACGGTCGAAGTCGGCGCCCGGATAGGGTAGGTTTGCGTGCGAGATGTAATCGATTACACGAGTGGGGGGCGGATGAACAGGGGTAAGACATCGCGTTGGCTGGCAGTTCCACTGATGGTGGGGGCGCTGTTGCTGGCGTCCTGCAAACAGGCCGAGGAGCCCAAGGTGGCTGAAAAGAAGGCACCCGTGAAAGTGATCCTGGTGGAAGCACAGATTCCGCCCAAGCCGGTCAAGCCGCCGCTGCCGCCGCTGTTTTCCGATATCGAACGCCGCACCTTCCAGTTTTTCTGGGACACCACCAACGAACTCAATGGGCTGTCGCCGGACCGGTTTCCCTCGCGTCCGTTCGCCAGCATCGCCTCGGTGGGCTTTGCGCTCACCGCGTATCCGATCGGTATCGAGAACGGCTGGGTCAGCCGCAATCAGGCGATCGACCGCACCTTGACCACCCTCAAATTCTTCCGCGATGCGCCGATGGGGCCGCAGCGGACCGGTAAGGCCGGCTACAAGGGCTTTTACTATCACTTTCTGGATATGCAGCAGGGCAACCGCTATGACAGCTGGGTCGAGCTGTCGAGCGTGGACACCGCGCTGCTGATGATGGGCGTGCTGTTCACCCAGTCGTACTACGACGGTGACGACCCGCGCGAAAAGGAAATCCGCCAGATCGCCGACACGCTGTACAAGCGTGTGGACTGGCGCTGGCTGCAGCAGCGGGCGCCGCTGATCTCGATGGGTTGGTTCCCCGAGAGCGGCTTCATCGACCACGACTGGATGGGCTACAACGAAGCCATGATGCTGTACATCCTGGCGCTCGGCTCGCCCACGCACGGCGTGGAGCCGGATGCGTGGACGGTCTGGACCCGCACCTACAACAACGACTGGGGCGTCTACCAGGGCCAGGAATACCTGTCCTTCGGCCCGATGTTCGGCCACCAGTACAGCCATGTCTGGATCGACTTCCGCGATATCCAGGACCAGTACATGCGCGAGCGCGGCATCGACTACTTCCTCAACAGCCGCCGCGCCACGCTGGCCCAGCGCGACTACGCCATCGATAACCCGATGAAGTGGAAGGACTATGGCGAAAACGTCTGGGGCCTCACCGCCGGCGACGGCCCGCAGAACACCAGCCAGGAATACCGCGGCGAGCAGCGCCAGTTCCGCCATTACTCTTCACGCGGCGCCGGCCTGCGCGAGAACTTCGACGACGGCACCATCGCGCCAACCGCGGCGATTTCCTCGATCGTGTTCGCACCGGAGGTGGTGATTCCGGCCACCGAAGAGATGCACAAGCGCTATGGCGACTTCCTGTATTCGAGCTATGGTTTCCTGGATTCGTTCAACCCCAGCTTCAACTACGACATCCCGCTCAAGACCGGGCGCATGGTGCCGGACCGTGGCTGGGTGGCCAGCGACTACATCGCCATCGACCAGGGCCCGATCCTGGCGATGATCGCCAACTACCAGAACGAATTTGTCTGGAACGTGATGAAGAAGAACGCCTACATCCGTACCGGCCTGGAACGCGCCGGCTTCACCGGTGGCTGGCTCACGCCCGACGGCGAGCCGCAGCCGCTGCCCAAGAAGGACGAGCAGGCCGCCGCAGCGCGCGCGCTGGGCATGGCCGAATCGCGTGCGGCCGCTGCCCAGGCGCAGCAGGACCCGTCGCAGCGGCAACACTCCTCGCAACGCCCCAAACCCGAGTAATCCGTGCGCCTTTTGAAACTGATGATGATGGCCGCCGCACTGTGTCTGGGTGCGGCGGGATGTGAACGTTCCGAGCAGGGCCAGACCACCGTGCGCTTCTGGGCGATGGGCAAGGAAGCGGAGGTGGTGGCCGAGCTGGTGGATGAGTTCGAGCGGCAGAATCCCGGCATCAAGGTGGATGTGCAGAACATCCCGATGACGGCCGCGCACGAAAAGCTGCTCACCGCCTTCGCCGCCGATGGGCTGCCGGATGTGTGCCAGCTCGGCAACACCTGGCTGCCGGAATTCGCGCTGCTGGACACGCTGGAGCCGATGCAGCCGTATGTGGCGCGCTCGAGCATCGTCGATCCCAAGGACTACTTCCCCGGCGTATGGGACACCAATCTGGTCGACGGCACCTTGTACGGGGTGCCGTGGTACGTGGACACGCGCCTGTTGTTCTATCGCAAGGATTTGCTGCGCGAAGCCGGCTATACCGAGATGCCCAAGACCTGGGCGGAGATGGAGCAGGTGATGGCGGCGATCAAGCGCCATGTCGGCCCGGACCGCTACGCCATCCTGATGCCGCTCAACGAGTTCGAGCAGCAGCTGTCGTTTGCGCTGCAGCAGGACGACCGCCTGCTACGCGACCACGATAACTACGGCAACTTCCGTGGAGAAGGCTTCCGCAAGGCGCTGGGCTTCTACGACACCATGTACCAGAAGGGCTGGGCACCCAAGGTCTCCGAGACCCAGGTCTCCAACGTTTGGTACGAATTCTTCAACGGCTACTACGCGTTCTACCTGTCCGGGCCCTGGAACGTGCGCGAGTTCAAGCTGCGCCAGCCGCCGGGCATGGAAGGCAAGTGGGGCACCGCGCCGTTGCCGGGCCCCAACGGCCTGGGTGCCGGCATTGCGGGTGGCTCCAGCCTGGTGATCTTCAAGTCGTCCCAGCACAAGGACGCCGCCTGGAAGCTGATCGAATATCTGTCCCAGCCGACCGTGCAGGCGCGCTTCCACGCCATCATCGGCGACCTGCCGCCGCGCCGCAGCACCTGGAAGTTGCCGTCGCTGGCCAATGACGAGCTGGCGCATGCCTTCGGCGACCAGCTCGAGCGGGTCAAGGCCACGCCGAAGGTGCTGGAGTGGGAGCGCATCGTGCAGGAGATGCGCCTGGTGACCGAGCGCGTGGTGCGCGGCGGGCAATCGCACGAGGACGCCGTGCAGGAATTGGACAAACGCGTGGACGAGATTCTGGCCAAGCGCCGCTGGATCTACGAACAGGAAGGCGGGCATGTCGGCCCGGCGGCCGCACCGGCCACGCCGATGCCTGCGCCGGCGAATGCAGCGGCTGAAGGAGCTGCCCGATGATGAAGCGCAACTCCGTGGCCGGCTGGGTCTTCGCCGCGCCGTCGATCCTGGTGCTGGGCATGTTCTTCGGCGTGCCGGTGTTCGCCGCGCTGGTGCTCAGCGTCACCGACTTCGACCTGTACGCACTGGCCGACAGCAGCCATCTGCGCTTCGTCGGCCTGGGCAACTACATCGAGCTGCTGCAGACGCCGCTGTTCTGGAAGTCGCTGTGGAATACCACCTACTTCGTGCTGCTGGGCGTACCGATGTCCATCGCGGTGTCGCTGGGCGCGGCGCTGCTGCTCAATGCCAAGGCTTCGCGGTTCAAGGCCTTGTTCCGCACCGCGTTGTTCGCGCCGGTGGTCACCACGCTGGTGGCAGTCGCGGTGATCTGGCGCTACCTGTTCCACATCAAGTACGGCCTGGTGAATTTCGGCCTGAGCCACCTGGGCATCGCCCCGATCGACTGGCTGGGTGATCCGCGCTGGGCAATGCCGACCATCATGCTGTTCGCGGTGTGGAAGAACTTCGGCTACAACATGGTGATCTTCCTGGCCGGCCTGCAGGCGATCCCGCAAGACCTCTACGAGGCGGCGCGCATCGACGGTGCCTCGCGCTGGAAGCAGTTCCTGCACATCACCTTGCCGATGCTCGGCCCGGTGCTGATGGTGGTCGGTGTGATCACCATCTCCGGTTATTTCCAGCTGTTCGCCGAACCCTATGTGATGACCCGCGGCGACCCACTGCAAAGCACCGTGAGCGTGCTGTATTTCATGTTCGAGGAAGGCTTCAAGTGGTGGAACCTCGGCCGCGCGTCGGCGGTGGCGTTCCTGCTGTTCCTGATCATCCTGACCGTGACCACCGTGATGCTGCGCTTCGGGCGCAAGAAGGACCTGATATGAGTCGTGATGTGGGCGAATCGCGCTGGAATGGCCTGCTGATCAATGGCGGGTTGTTGCTGCTGGCGCTGGTCAGCCTGGCGCCGCTGTTGTGGATGCTGTCGGTGTCGTTCATGCCCACCGGCGAGGCCAGCCGGTTTCCGCCGCCGATGCTGCCGTCGGCGTTCACCCTGGCCAACTACCACGAGCTGTTCGCCCGCACCGGCATGGCGCGCAACTTCGCCAACAGCCTGATGGTGTCGGGGCTGATCACGCTGGGCTCGTTGCTGATCAACACCATGGCCGGCTACGCGTTTGCCAAGCTGCAGTTCATCGGCCGCGAGCGCATCTTCAAGATCCTGATGGCCGCGCTGGTGATCCCGGCGCAGGTGGCGATGCTGCCGCTGTTCCTGCTGATGAAGCAGCTGCATCTGGTCAACAACATCGGCGGGGTGGTGGTGCCGGCACTGGCCACCGTGTTCGGTATCTTCTTGGTGCGCCAGTACGCGCGCAGCATTCCCGATGAGCTGATCGAAGCGGCACGCATCGATGGCGCCAGCGAGATGCGGATCTTCTTCCAGATCGTGCTGCCGATGCTCAAGCCGGTGCTTGTCACCTTGACCATCTTCACCTTCATGGGCTCGTGGAACGACTTCATGTGGCCGCTGATCGTGCTGACCGACCAGGAGCAATACACCTTGCCGGTGGCGCTGGCCGCATTGTCGCGCGAGCACATCATGGACGTGGAATTGATGATGGCCGGCGCGGTGGTGACGGTGATTCCGGTGCTGCTATTGTTCCTGGCGCTGCAGCGTTACTACATCCAAGGTCTTCTGCTGGGGAGTGTGAAGGGGTGAAGCCAATTTTCCTGCGACTGTTTGCCATGGCCGCTGTTGCCACCGCGGGTGCGGCACAGGCGCAGGAGCGCGTGCTCGACGGATTCAACGACATCGCCGCGTGGCGGCTGGTGGTCTCCAACCAGGTCAGCGGCTCGCTGCGCCCGGTAGCAACCACCTCCGGCGGCCACGCCTTGTGCCTGGACTACAACTTCAACGGCGTGTCTGGCTATGTCGGCATCCGCCGCAGCCTGCCGATCGAGTTTCCGGACAACTACCGCATTGGCTTTGCGCTACGCGGCGAGTCGCCGTCCAACGATCTGCAGGTCAAGTTGATCGATGCCAGCGGCGACAACGTGTGGTGGATCAACCGGCCGGGCTTCACTTTCCCCAAGACCTGGACCACCTTCAACTACCGCAAGCGCAACATCGAAAAGGCCTGGGGCCCAGGCGCGGACAAGCAGTTGCGCAGCAGTGCCGATGTCGAGTTCACCATCTACAACAAGGTCGGTGGCAAGGGCTCGGTGTGCTTCGACCGCCTGACCCTGACCCCGTTGCCGCCAGAGGACACCTCGCCGTTGAAGGCCGAGGCCATTACCGACACCGCACCGGCGCTGGAGCAGCGTCTGGCCGATGGCAAGCCGGACACCTTCTGGCTCAGCGGCGCAGTCAAACAGCAGACGGTGACCCTGGACCTGGGCAAGGTGCGCGAGTTCGGCGGTGCCATCGTGCAGTGGGTGCCGGGCCTGCAGGCATCGCAGTACGTGGTGCGGTCGTCCAGCGATGGGCGTAGCTGGCGCGACCTGCGCACGGTCATCGCCGGCGCCGGCGGCACCGATTGGCTGGCCTTGCCGGATACCGAGGCGCGCTACCTGCGTTTCGATCTCAAGGATGGTCCCAACTGGCGCTATGGCATCAAGGAAGTGCAGCTGCAGCCGCTGGCCTTCGCCGCGACGCCGAATGACTTCATCAAATCGCTGGCGACGCAATCGCCGCGTGGCAACTTTCCGCGCGGGTTTTCCGGCGAGCAACCGTACTGGACCATCCTCGGCCTGGATGGCGGCACCGAGCAAGGCCTGATCGGCGAAGACGGCGCGGTGGAAGTGGGCAAGGGCGGTTTCAGCGTGGAGCCGTTCGTCAGTGTCGGCGGCAAGCTGTTGCGCTGGGCCGATGTCAGCAGCGAACAAAGCCTGCAGGACGATTACCTGCCAATCCCCAGCGTCGACTGGCACCACGACCTCATGAACCTGCGCATCACCGGCTTCGTGCAGGGCACTCCTGATCAGGCACAGTTGGTCGCGCGCTATCAGCTGCGCAATACCGGCAAGGACGCGCGCGAGTTCACCCTCGCATTGGCGGTACGGCCGTTCCAGGTCAACCCGCCGGCGCAGTTCCTCAACACCCTGGGCGGCATCAGCCGCATCGAGCAGTTGTCGGTGGACGGGGCGCAGGTCAACGTCAACGGCAAGCCGCGCGTGTTTGCCGCGCAGCGGCCGGATGCCGCCTTCGCCAGCGCCTTCGACAGCGGCATGGATGTCACCCATCTCACCGCCGCGACGCTGCCCACAACCACGCAGGTCAAGGACGAAACCGGGCTGGCCTCGGGCGTGCTGGTGTATCGCTGGAAGCTGGAGCCGGGCCAGAGCCGCGAGGTTGCGCTGGTCATTCCGCAGACCGGCAGCGCGCAGCTGCCGGCCGGCTTCGATGCCGACAAGGCGCAGCAGCAAGTGGCCCAGCAGTGGCGCGGCAAGCTCGATCGCGTGCGCATCAGCGTGCCGGCCGAAGGCAAGCCGGTTGTCGATACGCTGCGTACCGCGTTAGCGCACATGCTGATCTCGCGCATCGGCCCGCGCCTGCAGCCGGGCACGCGCTCATATTCGCGCAGCTGGATCCGCGACGGCGCCATGATTTCCGAAGGCCTGCTGCGGCTCGGCCGCGAAGACGTGGTGCGTGACTACGTCGACTGGTTTGCGCCGTATCAATTTGCCGACGGCATGGTGCCGTGCTGCGTGGACGACCGTGGCAGCGACCCGGTGCCGGAAAACGACAGCCATGGCGAGCTGATCTTCAACGTCGCCGAGTACTACCGCTACACCGGCGACAAGCCGTTCCTGGAAAAGATGTGGCCGCACGTGCTCGGCGCGTACGACTACATGGAAAAGCTGCGCGCCAGCGAGCGCACCGAAGACAACTTCATGCGTAACCCGGCTTTCTACGGAATGATGCCGGTGTCGATCAGCCACGAAGGCTATTCGGCCAAGCCGGTGCATTCGTATTGGGACAACTTCTGGGCGCTGCGCGGCTACAAGGACGCGGTGATGTTGGCCGGTGCGCTGGACAAGCCCGACGAGGTTGCGCGCTTCAGCACCGCCCGCGACGAATTCAGCGGCGATCTCACCGCCTCGCTGGCGGCGGCGGTACGCCAGCATCAGCTGGATTTCCTGCCCGGTTCGGCGGAACTGGGCGACTTCGATGCAACCTCCACCACCATCGCGCTGGCGCCCGGTGGCGAGCAGCAGCGCCTGCCGCCGGAGCTGTTGAACAACACCTTCGAGCGGTACTGGAAGGAATTCACCGATCGCCGCGACAGCAAGCGCGAATGGAAGGACTACACGCCGTACGAATGGCGCAACGTGGCTGCATTCGTGCGCCTGGGCTGGCGCGACCGCGCCTGGGATGCCACCGCGTTCTTCTTCAAGGACCGCGCGCCGCAGCCCTGGAACCAGTGGGCCGAAGTGGTCTCGCGTACGCCGCGCACGCCGTTCTTCGTTGGCGACCTACCGCATGCATGGGTGGCTTCGGACTTCGTGCGCTCGGTGCTGGACATGTTTGCCTACGGGCGCGAGGCCGACGCCAGCCTGGTGATTGCCGCCGGCACGCCAACGCGTTGGTTCGACGGCAAGGGCATTGGCATTGCCGAGCTGCGCACGCCCTATGGCCGCCTCAACTACACCTTGCAGCGCACCGACAAGCAGCTGGTGCTGCAGCTGCAGCCCGGCCTGATCCTGCCGCCCGGCGGCGTGGTGTTTGCCTGGCCGTATCAGGGCGAACCGGGCAAGGCCAGCATCAATGGCGAGGCGGTGCAGTGGGAGAATGGCGAGTTGCGCATCCAGCAGTTGCCGGCCTCCGTGCAGATCGACGTGCCGAGCGCGGTGCGGCGGGCCGAACGGGCCGCGCAATGAACACGTGGCGCCGGTCGTTGCGGGCAACAACGTCGCGGCGCTATCGCGGCCGGTTCGGTGTGTTGATGGTGCTGGCCCTGTCCTGCACGGGTGCGCACGCGGAGCAAGCCAACGTCCAGAACGCAGAACAAACATCGCGCTCGCAGCAAACCGCCAGCGCGGCCCCGCGCGAGATGACCCTGGTCACCCTCAACCTGCATCACGACCGCGAAGACTGGCCGGCACGCCGTGCCTATATCGCCAAGGAACTCAAACAGCTGGCGCCGGATGTGATCGCCTTGCAGGAAGTGATCGAACGCCGCGGCAGTGTGGAGAATCAGGCCGCCTGGCTGGCCAGTCGGCTTGGCTACGCGTACACGTTCGCATCGGTCGACCCGCCCGGCGCGCCCAAGCGCTATGGCAACGCGCTGCTGAGCAAGCGCAGCGTGCTGGCCCAGCATCAGCGCCTGCTGCAACCGCTGGACGATTACCGCGTGGCCGCGCATCTGCAGGTTGATATGGATGGCCAGCCGGTCAACGTCTACGTGACGCATCTCAACGAGCGGTCCGATGCGCGCGGTGCGGCGACCCGCACCCGCCAGGTGGCCGACTTGCTGGACTTCATCGCGTCCAACAGCAACCAGGCGCCGGTGGTGATCGCCGGTGATTTCAACACTGCGGCCGATACCCTGGATCTGGAAGCGCTACGCAAGGGCTATGGCGACAGCTATGGCAGCGTGCACCGCAACAGCGATGCAACTGTCAGCACCTTGAACCTGCATGTGTTCGACAAACCCGCGCGCATCGATCACGTGTTCTTCCAGCAGAACCGCCTGCTCGCACGCGAGGCGCGCATCCTGTTCGACACCCCGTATGCCGAAGGCCGCTGGGCCTCGGACCATTACGGGGTGTGGGTACGCCTGCAATTCGCGCCGGAGACGGCTGCCGCCCCGTAGCAGCAGCCCTCGTCGTAGGAGCGTAGTTGGGCGCGATCAGGCTGCCTATTCCAGCTGTCAGTCGCGCAAGTCACCATTGCGTCCAGGTGCGCTCCTACAACGGTAGGACCGCATCAACTGCTGATGCGGCGGCCGCGCTCCCCCAACTCACCCATGCAGGCGCTGAAAAATCTGCACACCGGCCAGCCACACGCCCGCGCCGCTGCCCAGGTTGGTCAGCAGGAACGTCAGCACCACCCGCGACACACGATTGCGGTACCAGCCACGCAAGGTCTGTGCATCGTCGCGCAGGGTGAGGAAGTCGCCATAGGCCGGCTTGCGCATATGCACTTCGACCAAGGCGGCGAACGCGCCGGTCGGCACGCTCAGCCGGAACGGCTTGAACGGTGCCACCACCGCGGCGGTGAGAATGCTCAGCGGATGACTACCGGCCAATAGGCAGCCCAGCGCTGCCAGGCCGCCGGTGTACATCGCCCATTGCAGCAGCAGGTCCGCACCCATCGACATGCCGCCGCGCCAGAACCCGATCCCGATCCCGGCAACGATCACCGTCAGCATGCCCAGCGTGATCCAGGGAATACGCTTGCGCTGCTGCACGTATTCCAGCGACTCGCGCAGCGGGCCGGGCGCATCGGTGTCCTGCGCAAGGTGGCGGGCGAGCCCGGCAAGATGGCCAGCGCCGACCACGGCCAGTACCTCGCGCTGGGTGGGGCTAGCTTCTTCGCGCAGCCGCGTGGCCATGTAGCGATCGCGCTCGGCAATCACCGTCTCGTACAGCTCCGGGCTTTCGCTGGCGAAATCGCCGAAACTGGCCTCCAGCATGTCGCCTTGCTTGAGCTTTTCGATCTCTTCTTCGCCCACTTCGTCAGCGGCGAACAGCCCCGCCAGCAGGCCACCGGCCAGCTTCATCTTGCCGAAGAAGCCCAGCCGCCCGGAAGCACGTTTGAAGGTCAGCCCCACTTCGCGGTCGATCAAATGCACCGGCAGGCCCTGCGCACGTGCCAGGTTCACCGCTTCCTTCAGCTCCGCACCCGGCTCGATGCCCAACTGCTTGGCCAGGCGACGTTGGTAGGCGGCCAATGCCAGGTTGGCGGCGAACAGCGCCACGCGACCCTTCCGGATTACCTGCACCAGATCCAGGCGGGCGAGGGCATCGGGGTCGCTGAGCGCCTGCAGGCGCTGCGCGTCCAGCTCCACGGCCACCGCGTCGTACCGGCCGCTGCCGATCGCCCGCTGCACCGCGGCCACGCTTGCCAGCGAGACATGCGCGGTGCCGAGCAGGGTGTAGCGCACACCGTCGCGTTCGACGATGCGGTGCGGCTGGCCGGACAGCGCATCGTCCTGCAACACGGGGGTGATTTCGGTCATGGGGTCATTCATCGGAAGGAGGGGCGGTGTGACCGGAGCCGAGCGGGCGCTGCATCTGCACCGCGTCCAACCAGCGGCCATGCTTGCGGCCCAGTCCGGTGAAGACTCCGACCGTACGAAACTCAAAACGTTCATGCAGGCGCAGTGACGCCTGGTTGGTGGCATCGCCGATCACGGCAATCATCTGCCGGTAGCCGCGCTGCTCGCAGACGGCAATCAAGGCGCCAAGCAGCTGCGAACCGATGCCGCATCCTTGCGCGGCAGCGGCCAGATAAATCGAATTTTCCACCGTCCAGCGGTAGCCGGCGCGTGCGCGGTAGCTGCTTGCGTAGGCGTACCCGATCACCGCGCCATCGCGTTCGGCCACCAGATACGGATAACCGGCGTCCACGATGGCGCGCACGCGGCCGCGCATCTGCTCGGCCGACGGCGCGACGTATTCGTAGGTGTTGCACCCGGCGATCTGCTCCGCGTAGATCGCGGTGATCGCCGGGATGTCCGCGTCGCGGACCTCACGCAGCTCGACGGGCATGCGCGGTCAGTCGATGTAACGCTTGAGCAGATCGCCATACGCGTCGATGCGGCGGTCGCGCAGGAACGGCCAGATGCGCCGCACATGCTCGCTGCGCTGCAGGTCCACATCGCACACCAGGATGGTCGGATCCTGCCCGGCTTCGGCAATGAACTCGCCCTGCGGCCCCAGCACGTGGCTATTGCCCCAGAACTGGATGCCCGAAGCACCGATCGGCGACGGCTCGTGACCGACACGGTTGCACGACAGCACCGGCACGCCGTTGGCCACCGCATGGCCGCGATGGCTCAGCACCCACGCATCGCGCTGGCGTTCCTGCTCGGCCTGCGCATCGTCCGGATCCCAACCGATCGCGGTGGGGTAGAGCAGCAATTCGGCACCAGCCAGCGCCATCAGGCGCGCCGCTTCCGGGTACCACTGGTCCCAGCACACCAACACGCCGAGCCGGCCGACCGAGGTATCCACCGGCGTAAAGCCCAGATCGCCCGGGGTGAAGTAGAACTTCTCGTAGAAGCCCGGGTCGTCGGGGATGTGCATCTTGCGGTACTTGCCAAGCAAACGGCCGTCCGCCTCCAGCACCACGGCAGTGTTGTGGTACAGGCCGGCGGCGCGGCGCTCGAACAACGAGGCCACGATCACCACGCCATGCTGCTTGGCCAGCGCGCCCAGGCGCTCGGTGCTGGGGCCGGGAATCGGCTCGGCCAGATCGAACACGTCTACCGATTCGTGCTGGCAGAAATACGCGCCGTTGTGCAGTTCCTGCAGCAGCACCAGTTTGGCGCCCTGCGCGGCGGCTTCGGCCACGCGCGACTCGATGACGGCCAGATTGGCCTCGGCGTCGCCGTGGTTGCGCTCCTGGATCAGCGCGACGGGAAGGAGATGTCGGGTCATGGCTACTCGTCCTGCTAGGTGGCGCACAGGGTAGCGCGCCATGGTGGAACGCCGGCCTGCCGGCCGGAACAATACGGGTCAGGCGGCCAGCAGGCCGGCAGGCAACTGCATGGTCAGACAATGCAGGCTGCCGTTCTGCCAGATCAGCGGGCGGCATGGCACCGGCACAATCTGGTGCTGCGGAAACGCGTCGGCCAGCACTGCCTGCGCCGCAGCATCCGCGGCGTCGCCATAGGCCGGCATCAGCACCGCGCCGTTGACGATCAAAAAATTGGCGTACGACGCGGCAAGGCGCCGGCCCTGGTCCAGGATCGGCTCTGCCCACGGCAGCACGAACAGGCGATACGGCTGCCCATCAGCCTTGCGCAGCGCAGCCAGTTCTTCGCCCATCGCCTGCAGCTCGGCGTAGTGGGAATCGCTCGGTACGGCGCAGCCCTGGTAGACGATCGCATCCGCGCCGGCGAAGCGCGCCAGCGTATCGATATGCGCGTCGGTGTCATCGCCTTCCAGATAGCCGTGGTCCAGCCACAGCACGCGGTCCTGCGCCAGCCAGGTCGCCAGGTCGCTGCTGAGGGAGTCGCGCGAGCGCTGCGGGTGCCGTTCGTGCAGGCACTTCCAGGTGGTCAGCAAGGTGCCGGCGCCATCGGTTTCGATCGCGCCACCTTCCAGCGCGAAGTCGACCGTCTGCACATCGGCGGGCACGAAGACGCTCGCCGCATCCAGGCTGCTAACCAGTTGATCGTCCAGGCTCGCCTCGAACTTGCCACCCCAGCCGGTGAAGCGAAAATCCATCAGCCGGAAGCCGTCGCCATGGCGCAGCGTGATCGGGCCCGAATCGCGCAGCCAGGTGTCGTTGTAGGCGGCAACCACGAAGCGTACCTGTGCCATCTCCACCCGCGCCGAACGCAGGCGGGCTTCGGCATAGATCTGCAGGTCATCGTCGGCCACGCAGATGATCACCGGCTGGAAGCGGGTGATCGCGGTGACCAAGGCAATATAGGTGTCTTCCACCTCGGCCAGGCGCTCGGCCCAGTCGGTGCCGGCATGTGGCCAGGCAATCAGGATGGCGGATTGGGATTCCCACTCCGCAGGAAAACGAACGCTGTCGGTCATGCCGGTCACTTACTCATCTGATGCCTGGGGCAACGCCCCGGCGGTGGGCTATCTCCGCACCCAGGTGCGAAGGCTTGCAGTCCGTTCATGCCACTTGGGCGGCAGTGCTCGGTGGCTGCACCGGAGCGTTGTACGCCCCGGTTGTGTCAAGCGGCGCGGCGGCACGCATGCGCGCCGCGCCTGATGTTGCGGACGTGGTGCTTAGCGAATCGGCGGCTTCGGGCCGATCTCGTCGGCGTCGGCCTGGTTGGCCACCACGTCGATCACCTTGCTCTTTTCGAAGTACACCGTGAAGGCGGGATACACCCAGCGATGGATGGTCGGCCATTGACGCTTCTGGCCGCCGCGCGGGTCCAGCTTTTCCTGCGGCGCACCGTAGCGGCTTTCCACCTGGCCCATGCTGTCGCCACGCAAGGGCAGGGCAGCGGCAGGTTTCTGCTGCGCCCGGTCAACCAGCAGCGTTTCGGCATAAGCACTGGCACTGATCCCCATCAATGCCATCAGTGACCCTACAAACAGACGGTTGCGCATGTCATCTACTCCCCAGTGGACAAGATTCGAACGGTGATTACAGCAAAAAAACATCGCAAAAACTGGTGCACGCCCCGGTGAGCGTTGCCGGCCGGACCTGTCATGCAGGCCGATGCGCATGGGTGCAGCATCGTGCGGACATCAGCCAAGAAAAAACCGCCCGGAGGCGGCTTTCTCGGGTCTTGCTGCGCAAGGCGTCGGCTTAGCGCTGACGGGCCTTGAAGCGCGGGTTCGACTTGCAGATCACGAAGACCTTGCCGCGGCGGCGGACCACCTTGCAGTCGCGGTGACGGGTCTTCGCAGACTTCAGGGAGGACAGGACTTTCATGGCACACCTCGGCGTAAACGGTTGGATTCGATGGAAGAGTGCCCGCGATCGAGGGTGCACCCGGAATTAAGCCGGCAATTCTAACCGGCTTTTCGTCGTGCTTTCAAGTGGTTGCATCCGAATGGCTGCGAGCGGCGCTACACTACCGCCTGATGACCTTCCGGAAACCTGAATGACCGACCTGTCACCCGTGCTCACCATCGATGGACCCTCCGGCGCCGGCAAGGGAACCGTGAGCCGGATCGTCGCCGCCCGGCTGGGCTGGCATTACCTCGATTCGGGCGCACTTTACCGTGCGGTGGGCGTGGCGGCGAGCTGGGCCGACCTTGATGTGTCTGACCCGGCCGCGCTGGTGCGTTGCGCCTTCGATACCAAGGTCGAGTTCGATGAGGCTGGCGAGGCAGGCCTGCGGGTGCTGGTCAACGGCGTGGACGCCACCAGCGAGCTGCGCTTGGAAACCACCGGTGCGCTCGCTTCGGCGATCGCCGCCATTCCGGAGGTGCGCTCGGCCCTGAAGGAGCGCCAGCGCGCGTTCCGCCAGCCGCCGGGCCTGGTCGCCGACGGCCGCGACATGGGCACGGTCATCTTCCCGGATGCCGCATTCAAGGTCTTCCTGACCGCCAGTGCCGAAGAACGTGCGGGCCGTCGCCATAAACAGTTGATGGAAAAGGGTGTTTCGGTTATCTTTGACGACCTGCTGCGCGAGATCATGGCCCGTGATGCCCGTGATGCGCAGCGGGTGGTGGCGCCATTGCGGCCGGCCGAAGACGCCGTGCTGATCGATACCAGCGGGATCGGGATCGAAGATGTCGTCCAGCGTGTGGTGGGGCTGTTGGACTCCCGCACGCCGTAAGTGTTGCAGCCAGCGGGCACGTCCCGCCGACCGTAAGGCGTTTCAAAGGCTCCGTCGCGCATCCCGCGTGGCGGTTCTATTACTTCACAACCGACCCGCGGTGCCGGGGTCAAACAGGCTGGGCGGTACGTATCGGTCGCTAGGCGACGATCAACGCCCGTGTGTTCAACTGAGTAAACTCCAAATGACAGAATCTTTTGCCGAACTGTTCGAAGCCAGCCAAGCCAATCTGGCGAAGCTGAAGCCGGGCTCCATTGTCACCGGTACCGTCGTGGAAGTCCGCGGCGACGTGGTGGTGATCAACGCTGGCCTGAAGTCCGAAGGCATCGTGCCGATCGAGCAGTTCCGTAACGACGCTGGCGAAATCGATGTCGGCGTTGGCGACCAGGTCAAGGTTGCCCTCGACTCCATCGAAAACGGCTTCGGCGAAACCGTGTTGTCGCGCGAGAAGGCCAAGCGCGCGATGGTGTGGGACGAGCTGGAAGAAGCGTTGGAAAAGAACGAAACCATCACCGGCCGCATCAGCGGCAAGGTCAAGGGTGGTTTCACCGTGGACATCAAGGATGTTCGCGCGTTCCTGCCTGGTTCGCTGGTGGATGTGCGCCCGGTGCGCGACCCGGCCTACCTGGAAGGCAAGGAACTCGAGTTCAAGCTGATCAAGCTGGACCGCAAGCGCAACAACGTGGTTGTGTCCCGCCGTGCAGTGGTCGAGAGCGAGCATTCGGAAGAGCGCGAGCAGCTGATGGACAAGCTGCAGGAAGGCGCGATCCTGAAGGGTGTCGTCAAGAACCTGACCGACTACGGCGCATTCGTGGACCTGGGCGGTATCGACGGCCTGCTGCACATCACCGACATGGCCTGGAAGCGCGTGCGCCATCCGTCCGAAGTCGTGAACGTCGGCGACGAGCTGGACGTGCGCGTGCTGAAGTTCGATCGCGAGCGTAACCGCGTCAGCCTCGGCCTGAAGCAGCTGGGCGAAGATCCGTGGGACAACATCGCCCGTCGTTACCCGGCCAACAGCCGCGTGTTCGGCAAGGTCTCCAACGTCACCGATTACGGCGCATTCGTCGAGATCGAGCCGGGCGTCGAAGGTCTGGTGCACGTGTCCGAGATGGATTGGACCAACAAGAACGTCAACCCGTCCAAGGTTGTGCAGGTCGGTGACGAAGTCGAAGTGATGGTGCTGGACGTCGATGAAGAGCGTCGCCGCATCTCGCTGGGCATGAAGCAGGTTGCCGCCAATCCGTGGGAAACCTTCGCTGCGACCCACAAGAAGAACGACAAGGTGTCCGGTCAGATCAAGTCGATCACCGACTTCGGCATCTTCATTGGTCTGGACGGCGGCATCGACGGTCTGGTGCACCTGTCCGACATCAGCTGGAACACCACCGGCGAAGATGTCGTGCGCAATTACAAGAAGGGCGACACGCTGGAAGCCGTCGTGCTGGCAGTGGACCCGGAACGTGAGCGCATCAGCCTGGGCGTTAAGCAGCTGGAGCAGGATCCGTTCGGCCAGTACATGGCGTCCAACCCGAAGGGTTCGAAGGTCGAAGGCGTGGTCCGTGAAGTGGATGCGAAGGGCGCCACGATCGACCTGGCCGATGGCATCGAAGGCTACGTCGCTGCACGCGACATCGCCAACGAGCGTGTGGACGATGCGACCCAGCATCTGAAGGTTGGCGACAAGATCGAAGCCAAGTTCGTGGGCATGGACCGCAAGGGCCGTACCCTGCAGCTGTCGATCAAGGCCAAGGACGATGCCGAAATGCGCGAAGTGCTGGAGGAATACCAGTCCGCGTCGGGCGGCACGACTCAGCTGGGTGCGCTGCTGCGCGCGCAGTTGAACAGCAACAAGTCCGAGTAAGCGCGTAGCGCTCTTTGAGAGCGTGATGGATCGGCCCGGGCTTGCCCGGGCCGATTCCGATGTGTCAGTCGAAAAAAGCAAGTCTTCCCATGACCAAGTCCGAATTGATCGAAATCCTGGCGCGACGCCAAGCGCATCTGAAGTCGGACGATGTGGATCTGGCGGTCAAATCGCTGCTTGAAATGATGGGGCAGGCCTTGTCCGATGGTGATCGGATCGAAATCCGTGGGTTTGGCAGCTTCTCGCTGCATTACCGCCCGCCACGCCTGGGCCGCAACCCGAAGACCGGTGAATCGGTCGCGCTGCCTGGCAAGCATGTTCCGCATTTCAAACCCGGCAAGGAGCTGCGCGAGCGCGTGAGCTCGGTGGTGCCGGTCGACATGGTGGATGCAGCGGACTGAGTCCGTGCTGCTGCTGCGTTGATGTCCGCTCGGTTAAGCTAGGCGCCTTCCCGACGGAGTTCCGCCATGAGGGTGTTTCGCTTGCTGGTGATGTTGGCCTTCCTGCTGGTTGGTCTGATCATTGGCGCGGTCAATTCCCAGGACGTCACGCTCGACTTCCTGTTCTCCAGTGTGCACACGACCTCCGGGATCGCGATCATCGTCGCGCTGCTGGTCGGTGTGTTGATCGGCGCCGGCATGGTGCTGGTCAGTGTGGTCATTCCCCTCTATTCCAAGCTGCGCCAGGCCAACAAGGCTGCCGCGGTCAGTCGCGCCGACGCCGGGCCAGTTGCACCTGTCGCCGTCGAGCCGCGCCCGCTTGATGGACTGTAAGTACGTATGGACTTCCTGACCGAATGGTTCTGGTTCTTCCTGTTTCTGCCGATCGCCGCGCTTGGCGGCTGGATCGTTGGCCGGCGCGGTGGCCAGCGCCACGGCGACACCCAGGTCAGCCGTCTGTCCAGCACCTACTTCCGTGGTCTGAACTATCTGCTCAACGAGCAGCCGGACAAGGCCATCGAGCTGTTTCTGCATATCGCCGAACTGGACAAGGAAACCTTCGAGACCCAGGTCGCGTTGGGGCATCTGTTCCGCCGCCGCGGTGAAGTGGACCGCGCCATCCGCCTTCACCAAGGACTGGTGCAGCGCGCCGATCTGACCGATCAGCAGCGTGTCCAGGCCTTGCTGGCACTGGGCGAGGACTACATGAAGTCCGGCCTGCTGGATCGCGCCGAAACCGTGTTCACCGAGCTGGCGCAGCTGGACCAGCGCGCGCCGCAGGCGTTGCGCCATCTGATCGGCATCTACCAGGCCGAGCGTGACTGGGAAAAGGCGATCGACAACGCCACTCGCTACGAAGAAGTCACCGGCGAGCCGATGGGCAAGCTGATCTCGCAGTTCGAATGTGAGCTGGCCGATCGCTACCGTGGCCTGAGCAAACCGGACGACGCGCTGCAGGCCATCGCACGCGCCTATCAGGCCGACGGCACCTCGGTGCGCGCCGGCATTCTGGAAGGCCGGATCGAGGCCGAGCGCGGTCACGACGAGGCGGCGGTCCGCGCGTTCGAGCGTGCCGCGCGGCACGATCCAGAATACCTGCCGGAAATCATTCCCGCACTGATGGCGGCCTACCGCCGGGTGGGCGACATCGCCGGCGCGCGCAATTTCCTGTCGGAGATGACCGAGCACTATCGCGGCATCGCGCCGGTGCTGGCCCTGACCCAGTTGATGGAGGCGCAGGACGGCGTAGCGCCGGCCCTGGCCTATCTGGGTCGTCAGCTCAAGGATCGCCCCTCGGTACGCGGCGAGTCTGCCTTGATCGATCTGACGCTCGCCGAAGGCAGCGACCCGGTCGGCACGTTGCAGGATCTCAAGCACATCACCGACCAATTGCTGGTGCGCAATCCCAGCTATCGCTGCACCCGCTGCGGGTTCGGCGCAAAGACCCATCACTGGCAATGTCCCAGCTGCAAGGAATGGGGAACCGTCAAGCCGCTGCTGAACTACGCGGTGGTCTAGTGCCGCCGCTCTGGCTGTGGTGCGCGCTACATCTGCTGATCGCAGCGCTGGCAACCTGGGGGCTGCGGCGCTATGCGTTGCAGCGGCGCCTGCTCGACCATCCCGGCGAGCGGCGCAGCCATACCGTGGCTACCCCGCGTGGTGGTGGCATGGCCATTGTCGTTGCGCTCCTGACGGGCTGCTTGGTGGCCTCATTTGTATGGCCCACCGGGCGTCTATCGATTGCCTGGTTCGCTGCAGGCTTACTCCTGGTTGCGGGCGTGGGCTGGTGGGACGACCACAGGCCGCTCTCGGCCAAACTGCGCTTTGCGATCCATGCCCTCGCATCGGTGTCGCTTGGCCTGCTGGTGGTACGCCATACAGGGCAACCGCTGGATGGGATCCTCGCGGCGTTGGCGTCGGTGGTGCTCATCAATGTCTGGAATTTCATGGATGGCATCAACGGGCTGGCTTCCAGTCAAGCCGCACTTGCGGGTGCCGCGTTCGCGCTTGTTGTCCCAGGCAACCTTTCGTGGGCTGGATGGGCACTGACAGCCGCATGCCTTGGATTTCTCCCATTCAACTTTCCGCGCGCGCGCATTTTCCTGGGCGATGGCGGCAGCGGGGCACTCGGCTATGTGCTCGCCGGGCTCCTGGCCTTGTCAGTGGGAGCGGGGCAGGTGAGTTGGTGGATCGTGTGGTTTCCGTTGACTTCGTTTCTTGTCGACGCGGGCTTCACGCTGCTGTCTCGCATGCTTTCCGGACAGCGCTGGTGGGAGCCTCACGCCTCGCACGTCTATCAACGCCTGGCACGATTGCTGACCAATCATGTGCCGGTGACCACGGTTTACTTCGCTTTCAGTCTCATCGCTGTTTGCTTGTTTGTCATAATTCGTACCGATTCGCGCGGGTGGCTCATGGCTGATGCGGTGGCATGGGGCATCGGCGCAACGGCGATCTGGCAACTTCTGCGCCATGGATTGCGCAATTCTTGAGTAATGGATTTTTATGATTTCCTGGCGTGATCGTTTGACCAAGTCGCTTCCACAGATCGCTGTGGTCGTCCATGACCTGCTGATGGTCTGGGTGTGCTGGCAGCTGCTGCATGCGGGCCGTTACTCCATGCTGCGCGACGCGCCAGACCTGCCACTGTGGGATTGGCGTACGGCGGTGGTCTTGGTCGCACAGGGGCTGGTGTTCTGGCGGATGGGGTTGTATCGCGGCCTCTGGCGCTTTGCCTCGGTGCCGGATCTGTGGAACATCTTCAAGTCCAGTTTTCTCGGCCTGGTCGCGATTGTGCTGGCGTTGTCGTACGACCGCCTTGATGGCGTGCCGCTCTCGGTGCTGGTGGTCTATCCGTTTGCGCTGTCGGCGTTGCTCGGCACGCCGCGGTTGCTCTACCGCGCCTGGAAGGATTACCAAATTGCCCACTCTGGCGATGCCGCGCAGCGGGTGCTGATTCTTGGCGCAGGGCGTGCGGCCGAGGGTCTGGTGCGTGACCTGCGCCGTAGCGGCACGTTCGTCCCGGTCGGCTTTCTGGATGACGCCACCCATTTGCACGGCGCCAAGATCCAGGGCCTGAATGTGCTGGGCAACCTGGATCAGGCCGCGGCGATCGCCAAGGAAACTGCGGCCAAGCTCCTCGTCATCGCGATTCCATCGTTGGATGCATCCGGCATGCAGCGGGTGGTGGCCATCTGCGAAAGCACCGGTCTGCCGTTCCGGATGGTGCCCAAGCTGATCAACGTGCTGGAGGGCCGGTCGCTGCCAGGCGAGTTGAAGGAAGTGGCGATCGAGGACCTGCTCAACCGCAAGCCGGTCACGCCGGACTGGCGCCTGATCCGCGACTGGCTCACCAACAAGACCGTGATGGTGACCGGCGCCGGCGGTTCGATCGGCTCGGAAGTCTGCCGGCAGTGCGCGCGTCATGGCGCGCGTCGCATCGTGCTGCTGGAAATCGATGAGCTGGCGCTGCTGACCATCGATTCGGACCTGCGCCGGTTGTTCCCCGATATCGAAGTGGTGCGCGTGCTTGGCGACTGCGGCGACCCGGCAGTGGTGGCGCATGCCTTACGCACTGCTACGCCCGATGCCGTGTTCCATGCGGCCGCCTACAAGCAGGTGCCGCTGCTGGAAGAGCAGCTGCGCGAAGCGGTGCGCAACAACGTGCTCGCAACCGAGAACGTGGCGCGTGCCTGCCAGCGGGCGCGGATCGAAACGTTTGTGTTCATCTCCACCGACAAGGCGGTGGAGCCGGTCAACGTGCTCGGCGCGAGCAAGCGCTATGCGGAGATGATCTGCCAGAGTCTTGACGCCCGCGATGCGCCGACGCGCTTCATTACCGTGCGCTTCGGCAACGTGCTGGATTCGGCCGGCAGCGTGGTGCCGTTGTTCCGTGAACAGATCCGGCAGGGCGGCCCGGTCACGGTGACGCATCCGGATGTGACGCGTTACTTCATGACCATTCCCGAAGCCTGCCAGCTGGTGGTGCAGGCCGCAGCATCTGCGTCGCACGGCGCCATCTATACGCTGGACATGGGCGAGCCGGTGCCGATCCGGCTCCTGGCCGAGCAGATGATCCGCCTGGCAGGCAAGCAGCCGGGCAAGGACATCGCCATTCTCTACACCGGTCTGCGCCCGGGCGAAAAATTGCACGAGACCTTGTTCTATTCCGACGAGGACTACCGACCCACCGCGCATCCCAAGATCCTGGAAGCCGGTGTGCGCGAGTTCTCGCACGAGCAGGTGTTGCAACTGGTGACGCGCCTGCGCGAGGCGGTTAACCGCTATGACATCAACGCAATGGAGACTGTGCTGGGCAGTCTGATGCCGGATTTTGCGGCTGCTCGACGGAAAGTCGACACGCGATCTGATACGGTCGTTCCATTCCCCGCACGTGAGGTCAGAAGACTTTAATGAGCAAGCGTATTCGCAAGGCCGTATTCCCCGTCGCAGGTCTTGGGACCCGCTTTCTTCCGGCAACCAAGACGGTGCCGAAGGAAATGCTGCCGATCATCGATAAACCGCTTATCCAGTACGCCGTGGACGAAGCCATCCAGGCCGGTTGCGATACGCTGATCTTCGTCACCAATCGCTACAAGCACTCGATCGCCGACTACTTCGACAAGGCCTATGAGCTGGAGCAGAAGCTCGAGCGCGCAGGCAAGCTCGAGCAATTGGAGCTGGTGCGCCATGCACTGCCCGAAGGCGTCCGCGCCATTTTTGTGACGCAGGCCGAAGCGCTCGGCCTGGGCCATGCGGTGATGTGTGCCAAGGCCGTGGTCGGTGACGAACCGTTCGCAGTGCTGCTGCCCGACGACCTGATGTGGAACCGCGGCGATGCGGCGCTGACCCAGATGGCCGATGTGGCAGAAGCCTCCGGCGGCAGCGTGATCGCCGTGGAAGATGTGCCGCACGACAAGACGGCCAGTTATGGCATCGTGTCCACCGATGCGTTCGACGGCCGCAAGGGCCGCATCAATGCCATCGTCGAAAAGCCCAAGCCGGAAGTGGCGCCGAGCAATCTGGCGGTCGTCGGTCGTTACGTGCTGAGCCCGAAGATCTTCGAGTACCTGGAGTCCACGGGCGCCGGTGCAGGTGGCGAGATCCAGCTCACCGATGCGATCGCCGAACTGCTCAAGCAGGAACAGGTCGATGCGTTCCGTTTCGAGGGCCGTCGCTTCGACTGCGGCGCGCACATCGGTTTGATCGAGGCCACGGTGCACTTTGCGCTCGAGCACGAGAAGCATGGCGCACCGGCGAAGGAAATCATTCGCAGCGCCTTGGCCGCGGCAGACGCACGCGGCTGAGTGTTCGGCTAGCAGTGTTGCAACGAACGGCGCCATTGGGCGCCGTTCGTCGTTTTGGGTCCGCGCGTTAGCGAAGAGTGGTGCCATGCTTGAGATCGCTGCCATCCATATCGCGCGTCACATACGCAAGCACGTGCAGGCCAGCGGCCGCCACGTGCCGCTAAAATCCTTGTCATGAGCCAGCCTGCCGAATCCAGTGAACTGATCAACGTGGTGACCCTGCTGGGCGCTGCGGTGGTCGCCATTCCGCTGTTCCGACGGCTGGGCCTTGGCTCGGTGCTCGGCTATCTGGCCGCCGGCTTGGCGATTGGGCCGTTCGGGTTTGGCCTGTTCGATGACCCGCAAGCGATCCTGCATGTGGCCGAACTGGGCGTGGTGATGTTTCTGTTCGTGATCGGGCTGGAGATGCGGCCCTCGCATCTGTGGAGCTTGCGCTCTGAAATTTTTGGCCTAGGCACGGTGCAGATCTGCGTGTGCGCGCTGGTCTTGACCGGCATCGGCATCCTGCTCGGCTTTGCGCCGCCGGTGGCCTTCGTGGCCGCGTCCGGTTTCGTGCTGACCTCCACTGCAGTGGTGATGCAGTTGCTTGCCGAGCGCGGCGACGTGGCGCTGCCATCGGGGCAGAAGATCGTGGCGATCCTGCTGTTCGAGGACCTGCTGATCGTGCCGCTGTTGGCGATCGTTGCCTGGATGGGCGCCAGTGGCGACCCGCAAGCCGCTTCGCAGCGTTGGCAGGGCATTGGCATTGGCCTGGCCTGCATCGTTGGACTGCTGGTGGCCGGCCGGTGGTTGCTCAATCCTTTGTTCCGCATCCTGGCCGCCAGCAAGGCGCGCGAGGTGATGACCGCTGCCGCGCTGCTGGTGGTGCTGGGCGCCGCGCTCTTGATGCAGGTTGGCGGGTTGTCGATGGCGATGGGCGCGTTCCTGGCCGGGGTGCTGTTGTCTGAATCCACCTTCCGCCATCAGATCGAAGCCGACATCGAACCGTTCCGCGGCATCCTGCTGGGTCTGTTCTTCCTGGGTGTCGGCATGAGCCTGGATCTGCGCGTGGTCGCGGCGGACTGGCGCTTGATCCTGGTCGGCGTGCTGGCGTTGATGGTGGGCAAGGCGGTGTGCATCTATGCGGTGGCGCGCCTGATGCGCAGCGATCACCGGCAGGCGCTGGATCGTGGCGTGCTGATGGCGCAGGGCGGCGAGTTTGCGTTTGTGTTGTTCGCGGCGGCGTCCGCATCCGGTGTCATCGACGCGCAGGTCAATGCCAGCCTTACCGCGATCGTGGTGTTGTCGATGGCACTGACGCCGTTGTTCGTGCTGTTGCAGCGGCGCCTGACGCCGGCAGCGGCGGTGTCGCTGGATGGCGTGGAGGAAGCCAGCGGCCAGACCGGCAGCGTATTGATCATCGGGTTCGGGCGCTTCGGTCAGGTGGCCAGCCAGTCGCTGCTGGCGCGCGATGTGGACGTGACCATCATCGATAACGACATCGAGATGATTCAGAGCGCGGAGGAATTCGGGTTCAAGATCTACTACGGCGATGGCACCCGGTTGGATGTGTTGCATGCCTCCGGTGCACATACCGCGCGTGCGATTGCGGTGTGCGTTGACAACCGCGAGGCGGCCAATCGCATCGTCGAATTGGCAACGCGCGAGTTCCCGCACGCGAAATTGCTGGTGCGTTCCTTTGATCGCGAACACGCTTTGGAGTTGATTGCTGCTGGCGTGGACTACCAGATCCGCGAAACCTTCGAGTCGGCGGTCGCGTTCGGCGAAGTGGCCCTGGTCGAACTGGGCGTGGACGAGGATGAGGCCCGCACGATTGCGCGCGAGATCCGGCGCCGCGATGCCGAGCGCCTGGAGCTGGAAATTGCCGCGGGCAATGTGCGCGCCGGGGCAGGGCTGATGTACGGCAACATCATGCCGACCGTGCCCAAGCCCACGCCCTTTACCCCGCCCAAGCGCGAGAGCCGCACGCTCAATCGCGATGCGCTGCCGCAGGAGTTGCGCGAAGAAACGGCTGAGCGGGACTAAACACAGCGGTCAAATCACCGCGTAACTGGCAGGCGGGCGCGGCCGGTGCTCGGGATCTGCATTTGCCCGAGGCACTTAGGTTTCTTCGCACCCGCCTTGACGATTGCTCGCGACGTTTCGTCGGCCGCTTTAAGGTGATTCAGAACGGCCAGCACATAACGTGCCGGCTGTCATCGCTCAGCCGTGCTTGCGCTGCGCCGCCGCGAAGGCTTCCAGCTGTTCCGGTGTCGCTTCCTGTTGGTGCTGCTGTTTCCAATGCGCAAATGGCATGCCGTACACCGCTTCGCGCGCCTGCTCCTTGCTCATGGGTTGGCCTTGCGCCTCGGCGGCTTCGCGGTACCAGTCGCCCAGGCAGTTGCGGCAGAAGCCGGCAAGAATCATCAGGTCGATGTTCTGCACGTCGGTGCGGTCCTGGTTGAGATGCTGCAGCAGGCGGCGGAACGCGGCGGCTTCGATCGAAGTGGTGTCGGTCATGGCGGAATCGGGGACAATAGACGGCCTTCGACTCTACACCTGACGCCCCATGACCGCTCCCGCGCCAGCTGCCCTCGCTCCGGCCCGCCTCCTCGATGGTCGCCGCATTGCCGAGGAATTGCTCGACGGTCTGAAGCTGCGCGTGGATGCGCGCCTGGCGGCGGGCAAGACCCGGCCCGGGCTGGCGGTGGTGCTGGTAGGCGGCGATCCGGCTTCGTCGGTGTATGTGCGCAACAAGCGCCGTGCGGCCGAAAAAGTGGGCATCGAGGCCTTCGACTACGACCTGCCACAAGGCACCACCGAAGCCGAGCTGGCCGCGTTGATCGACCAGCTCAACACCGATCCCAAGATCCACGGCATCCTGATCCAGTTGCCGCTGCCGGGCATTCCCGATGCCAACCGGTTGATCCAGCGCATCGACCCGCGCAAGGACGTGGACGGGTTCCATCCGCAGAACGTCGGGCATCTGGCGCTGCGCGAATTCGGTTTGCGGCCGTGTACCCCGCGCGGCATCGTGACCTTGCTGGCGCATACCGACCAGCCGGTGCGCGGGCGCAACGCCACCATCGTCGGGGTGAGTAACCATGTGGGCCGCCCGATGGGGCTGGAGCTGCTGATTGCCGGGTGCACGGTGACCAGCTGCCACAAGTTCACCCCGCCGGATGTGCTGGAAGCCAGCGTGCGCAACGCCGACATCCTGGTGGTGGCGGTGGGCCGGCCGGGGCTGATCCCGGGCGAATGGGTCAAGCCTGGGGCGGTGGTCATCGACGTGGGCATCAACCGCCTGGACGATGGGCGCCTGGTCGGCGATGTGGGGTTCGAGGCCGCAGCGCAGCGCGCCGGCTGGATCACCCCGGTGCCGGGCGGGGTGGGGCCGATGACGGTGGCCACGCTGATGCAGAACACGCTCGAGGCGGCCGATGCGGCTGGTTGAGCCGTTGGTGTAGCGCAGCATTGCGGCGGCACTCAGCTGCCGCAGTGTCTTCGCGGCCGCTTTCAGGGTAAAATGTCGCGCTTCCCCAAACTCGGGTCCGCCGATGCTCCGCATCCAGGCTGAAGCTCTTACCTACGACGACGTCTCGCTCGTCCCCGCGCATTCCATTGTCCTGCCAAAGGACGTCAGCCTTGAGACTCGGCTGACACGCGACCTGCGCCTCAAACTGCCGATCTTGTCCGCGGCCATGGATACGGTGACCGAACACCGCCTGGCGGTGGCGATGGCCCAGCTGGGCGGCATCGGCATCATCCACAAGAACCTGACCCCGGCGCAGCAGGCGGGCGAGGTGGCCAAGGTCAAGAAGTTCGAGTCCGGCGTGATCACCGAGCCGTTTACGGTGAGCCCGGACACCACCATCGGTGAAGTGATCGCGCTGACCCGCGCGCGCAACATCTCCGGCGTGCCGGTGGTGGATGGCAGCGAACTGGTTGGCATCGTGACCAGCCGCGACATGCGCTTCGAAAAGAAGCTCGACGATCCGGTCCGCCACATCATGACCAAGAAGGATCGCCTGATCACTGTGCGCGAAGGCGCCAGCGATGAGGAAGTGCTCGAGCTGCTGCATCGCAACCGCATCGAAAAGATCCTGGTGGTCAACGACAGCTTCGAGCTGCGCGGGCTGATTACGGTCAAGGACATCCAGAAGAAGACCGACAACCCCAACGCCGCCAAGGACGGCGCCAAGCGCTTGCTGGTCGGTGCGGCGGTGGGTGTGGGCGGCGATACCGAACAACGTATCGAACTGCTCGCTGCTGCGGGTGTGGACGTGGTCATCGTCGATACCGCGCACGGCCATTCGCAAGGCGTGATCGACCGCGTGGCCTGGGTCAAGAAGACCTACCCGCACCTGCAGGTGATCGGCGGCAATATCGTCACTGGCGATGCAGCGCTGGCGCTGATGGATGCCGGCGCCGACGCGGTCAAGGTCGGCGTGGGCCCGGGGTCGATCTGCACCACCCGTGTGGTGGCCGGTGTGGGCGTGCCGCAGATCACCGCGGTGGATATGGTGGCCGAAGCACTGCAGGACCGCATCCCGCTGATTGCCGATGGCGGCATCCGTTACTCCGGCGATATCGGCAAGGCGCTGGTGGCCGGCGCGTCCACAGTGATGGTCGGCGGCTTGCTGGCTGGTACCGAGGAAGCGCCTGGCGAAGTCGAGTTGTTCCAGGGCCGCAGCTACAAGAGCTACCGCGGCATGGGCAGCCTGGGCGCGATGGAGAAGGGGTCCAAGGACCGCTATTTCCAGGACGCTTCCGACGCCGACAAGCTGGTGCCCGAAGGCATCGAAGGCCGCGTGCCGTATCGCGGCCCGGTGGGCGGCATCATCCATCAGCTGATCGGTGGCCTGCGCGCAACCATGGGCTACGTTGGCTGCGCCACGGTCGAGGAAATGCGCACCAAGCCGAAGTTCGTCAAGATCACCGGCGCCGGTCAACGCGAAAGCCATGTGCACGACGTGCAGATCACGAAAGAGCCGCCGAACTATCGCGCGGGCTAATTCGAATGTGGAAGGCCTCGCTCGCCTATCTTGCGGTCATCTCGGCAATGACCGTGGTGGCGCTGGGATTGCTGGCGGTGTCTTCCGTGTTGTATCGCTGGACATTCTTCGCGTTGATGTATCTGTTGGTGGCATCGGCCCCGGTGCTGTTGGCATCTGGCGCCACTGCACACCTGCAGCGCGTTGTGTTGCGCGTTGCGTCGGCGACACTGCTGGCCAGTGCGCTCTACGGCATGCTCTACCTGCTGATTGGAACGTTTTTGTTGTGGCCGGGAGTGCTCTGCGCTCCGCTGCTTATCCTTTTCCTGGAGTGGCGCCGAGCGCGCCGCCTTCGCCCTGCGAGTAACGATGTCCAGTCTGCATAACGACAAGATCCTCATCCTCGATTTCGGCGCGCAGTACACCCAGCTGATCGCGCGGCGGATTCGCGAAATTGGCGTGTACTGCGAGATCTGGGCCTGGGATCATGATCCGAGCGAGATCGCCGGGTTCGGTGCCAAGGGCATCATTCTCTCGGGTGGTCCCGAGTCGACCACCTTGCCAGGGGCGCCGGTTGCGCCGCAGGAGGTGTTCGATAGCGGCTTGCCGGTGTTCGGTATTTGCTACGGCATGCAGACACTGGCTGCGCAGTTGGGCGGTGCCACCGAGGCGGCCGATCAGCGCGAGTTCGGTCATGCCGAAGTCGATGTAGTGGCGGCCGATGCACTGTTCTCTGGTCTGACCGACCACGCCGGCGCGTCGCGCCTGAATGTGTGGATGAGCCACGGCGACCACGTGTCGCAGGTGCCGCCGGGCTTCACGATTACTGCCGTGACCGACCGTATTCCGGTGGCGGCGATGTCCAACGAAGACAAGCGCTGGTATGGCGTGCAGTTCCACCCGGAAGTGACACATACGCTGCAGGGCCAGACCTTGCTGCGGCGCTTCGTGGTGGACGTGTGTGGCTGCCAGACGCTGTGGACCGCGGCCAACATCATCGATGACCAGATTGCGCGCGTGCGCGAGCAGGTGGGCGACGATGAAGTGATTCTGGGCTTGTCCGGAGGTGTGGATTCGTCGGTGGTCGCGGCACTGCTGCACAAGGCGATCGGTGACAAGCTGACCTGCGTGTTCGTCGACACCGGCCTGCTGCGTTGGCAGGAAGGCGACCAGGTGATGGCGATGTTTGCCGAGCACATGGGCGTCAAGGTGATCCGCGTCAATGCGGCCGACCGCTACTTCGCCAAACTCGAAGGCGTGAGCGATCCTGAAGCCAAGCGCAAGATCATCGGCAACCTGTTCGTGGATATCTTCGATGAAGAATCCAACAAGCTGGCCAATGCCAAGTGGCTGGCGCAGGGCACGATTTATCCGGACGTGATCGAGTCGGCCGGCAGCAAGACCGGTAAGGCGCACGTGATCAAGAGCCACCACAACGTGGGTGGCCTGCCTGAGCACATGAAGCTGGGCCTGGTCGAACCGCTGCGCGAACTGTTCAAGGACGAAGTGCGTCGCCTGGGCGTGGAACTCGGCCTGCCACGCACCATGGTGTATCGCCATCCATTCCCGGGCCCGGGCCTGGGTGTGCGCATCCTGGGCGAGGTGAAGCGCGAATACGCCGAACTGCTGGCCAAGGCCGATGCGATCTTCATCGACGAGCTGCGCAAGGCGGACCTGTACGACAAGACCAGCCAGGCATTCGCGGTGTTCCTTCCGGTTAAGTCGGTGGGTGTGGTGGGCGATGCGCGCGCCTATGAATGGGTGATCGCACTGCGTGCGGTGGAGACCATCGACTTCATGACCGCGCATTGGGCGCACCTGCCATACGACTTCCTCGGCACGGTGAGCAACCGCATCATCAACGAACTGCGCGGCGTCTCGCGCGTGGTCTACGACATCTCCGGCAAACCGCCTGCGACGATCGAGTGGGAGTGAGTTGGTTCTGCTCGCGAGATCGAACGAAAGGGCGCCGCAAGGCGCCTTTTTTATGTCTTGCAGTTTCATCGCTGGCAATCAGGCCGCACGATGCCGCCGCAAAAAAAAGCCGCGCATTGCGCGGCTTGTTGCAGGGTTGCGTTGAACGCTGGCCTCAACGCACCTTGGCCAGTGCCACGCGGGCGTCGGTCATGAACTTTTGCGCTTCCTGCGGCGTGGCCAGGTTGGCAGCGAGCTGGCTGAGCACCTGCTCGATGTCGCTGGAGGCATCCCAGGCTTCGTCGCACAACATGCCGGCGATCGGGCCGAGGTAATTCAATGCGACTTTCTCCAGCGCTTGGCGAACCGCTTCGTCCGGCGCTGCGCCGCTGCCGACAGACGCCGGTGCGGACGCTGTGGGTGCTGCGCTGGCTGCGGCAGGTGCCGGCACCGGAGCGGCGGCAACCGGTGCACGCACTGGGGCCGGCGCACCGCCCAGATCCTGTTCGAAGCCGCCCATCAGCCACTGCCGCGAGTCCTCGCTGAGCAGCGAGGGCTTGCCCATGCCGGCGCCGGGGTCGACCTGGAAGCGGGCCTTGGCGGCGCCGACCATGGTGAGGCGTTGCACGGCCTCATCATTGCGCAGCATGCGGAACACCACTTCTTCGATCTGACCCGCATTGATGCGGATGATGCAGGAGTGGTTCTCCTCGGTGACGACGAACAGAAAGCCGGACGCCTTCTTCAGCGCCAGCGCCTTGAGCTCGCGCAGGACCTCGATCAGCGGACGGAATTCAGTGGACATGGCGTCTTCCTTGCATCATCTGGTGCGGAGTTATACAGCACGGCTCAGCGCTTGCTGAGGCGTTCCATGGCCAACCGGACGCTGTTGGACAGGCGGGAAATGGCGCGCGCCAGGGTACCGATTTCATCCTTGAGGTTGACCTCGGCAATGGTGTGGTTCCACTTGCCCAGGCTCAGTTCTTCGGCAACGGTGGTCAAGTGCTGGATGGGCCGCAACACGCGGTTCCAGATCAGCGCCCACTGCAGGCCGAGCAACAGTGCGCAGACCAGCAGGCCGATGCCGGCGATCCACAGCGACTGGCGCACGATGACGCCGTTGACATCGCTCTTGGGGTAGGCCGAGACGAGCGTGAAGCCCCAGTCCGGCACTTCCTGCTTGGTCACGACCCAATCGTCGGGGCTTTCCTTGACGATCCGCTCGATGGTGGCGGTGTCGGTGGTGGCGCCGGTGGTGGACTGGAAGCGCAGCGTGTTCTTGCTGTCGAAGATGGCGATGAAGCCCGAGTCGAGCACGCGACGGCTGCTGACCACGTTTTCCAGCGCCTGGGTGTCGGCCTTGTAACCGACGTACCAGGCACCGATGACGCGCTTGTCGTTGCCGGCAAAGATCGGCTCGTAACCGGTGACATACGGATTGCCGAGGATGTCGACCACGCCGTAGAAGCTTTCGCCATTACGCAGTTTGGCGGCGGCCTGGCCGGTGGGATCGAGTACGGTGCCGATGGCGCGGCTGCCGTCGTCCTTCTTGACGTTGGTGGAGATGCGCACGAAGTCGTCACCGGTGCGCGAGAACAGCGTTGCGGTGCCTTCGTGGATCGCGGTGACGTCGTCGAGCATGTCGAACACGTTGGCCTGGGACTTCTGGCCCAGCAACAGGTCGTTGGCGTTGCGGTCGGCCACGCGGACGTCATTGCCCACGCTGGGCGCGCCCTGGGCGTTGGCTTCCTTGCGCAGCTGGCGCATGGAGGAATTGACGCGATCGAGCATCATCGCGCGGGTGACCGAGAACAGGGTCTGCAGGGAGACCGACTGGCGCTCGATGGCGTCTGCGGTTTCCGATTTGACCCGGTTGGCCTCGGTAATGGCCAGAATGACCGTCAGTGCCACCACCACGACCAGCACCAAGGCCAGCACCGGCAACAGCAGGCGCACCCGCAAAGAGTGACGAAGCATCGCAATTCCCCTGAACGCGTTTAAATGATTGAATCGAGCCCGCCGCAGCGCGGTGCGGCGGGCGGACGTAGCCGTTATCGGCTGCCGGACAAGATGCTGAAGCGGCTCCCCGAGCCGCTGGCGGTGCATACGATAGCCGAAGCCGATCGGTTTGGCAGCGCCGCATCGCGGCGGCTTCGCCTCGCGTTCAAGAATGGTCGAGCGCGTCGCACTCAGCGGGCGTGCGGTCGGCAAGGTGTGGTCTGTTGGCAGAGGCGCCGGGCGCGGATGAGGGTAGCTGGGCGCCGCTGCACTGTTTGCTGCCGCGTGCGCCGGCGCGGTGAGCGGGGCAGGCGGGCGGCGCCCGTCCGCCGCCAGTGGTGGTGGCGCCTTCAGGTCTCCAGCGACAGGATCCCGCGACGCAGCGCAACGGTGACCGCGTGGGTGCGGTCGCGCACGCCGAGCTTGCACAGGATGTTCTTCATGTGCGCCTTGACGGTTTCTTCTGAGATGCCCAGTGCGTTGCCGATCTGCTTGTTGGAGCAGCCGGTGGCGACCAGGTTCAGCACCTCGGTCTCGCGTGCGGACAAGGCGTCGTCGAGCACGTGCGCGGCGATGTTCTCGGCCACCGAGGCGGGCACGTGGCGGCGTTGACCGCGGCGCACGTCGCGGATGGTGTCGACCAGTTCGCGCCGCAACGCGCTCTTGAGCAGATACCCGCAAGCGCCGGCCTGCAAGGCGCGTACTGCACGCACATCGCCGGTGTAGGTGGTCAGGACGATGACCTTGGCCATGGGGTCGAGCTGGCGGATGCGCTGGATCGCCTGCACGCCGTCCACGCGTGGCATCTGCAGATCCATCAGCACCACGTCCGGGCGCAGGCGGGTGTAGTAGTCCACGGCCTGTTCGCCATCTTCGGCTTCGCCCACCACCTGCATGTCGCGCTCGGCGCCCAGCATGGCGCTCAATCCGTCACGCAACAACGGGTGATCGTCCACCACCAGCACCGCGGTCGGTCGTGTCGTATCAGCCATGGGGAGTCTCCGTGGGTCGTGCGTTTTGAAAGGGCCAGCACCAGCGTTTGGGTGGTCGAACGTACGCAGCGCGCGCGGGGACGACGATCTGCACTTCGGTTCCGCTGCCGGGCCGCGACCACAGTTGCATCTGTGCCCCGATGCGCCGCGCGCGTTCCTGCATGCCGGTCAATCCCCAGTGCCCGGTGCGGGCGTGGCCGTGCAGCACGTCCGGCGCCAGGCCGCAGCCATCGTCGCGGATGCGCAGCACGAAGTCACGTGAACCGTAACGCAGTTCCAGGACGATCTTGTTTGCGCGCGCGTGCCGGTCGGCATTGCTCAGCGCTTCGCGCCCGAGCTGGAACAGTTCGTCGGCCACCATCGCGCGCAAGACGAGTGGGCGGCCATTGACCAGCACGTCCAGGGTTGCGGTGGGGATCGGCATGGTGGTTTCGCGCGCCTGCTGCAACGCGCCGGCCAGATCGGTGCGCAGCGAGTGGGTGTCGCGCAAGCCGTTGACGCGGTCGCGCCCTTCGATGAGGGCGCGCTCGGCCAGTTCGACGGTCTTTTCCAGTTCCTGCCGGCGGGGGTCATCCCAGGCCAGCGAACGGCTGGCGGTGTGCAGGCGCAGGATCAGCCCCTGTGTGCCCTGCAGCAGGGTGTCGTGCAACTCACGGGCGATGCGCTCGCGCTCGCGGTAGCGCTCTTCCAACCGCGCACGCAGGCGTCCGGCCACATGCCGGGTGCGCAAGCGCCACGCCACCGCCAGGGCCGCGACCGCCGCCAGCACGCAGCACAGCTTGAATTGCCAGGTCTGCACGAACGCCGGTTCGATGACCACGTCGAGTGTGTCGCCACGTGCGTTCCACACGCCATCGTTGTTGGCGGCGGCCACCTCGAAGCGATAACGGCCAGGCGCCAGGTTGGTATAGAACGCCTCGGTGCGATTGCCGGCGTCCTGCCAGGCAGCGTCCACGCCATCCAGCCGGTAGCGGAAGCGCACGCGCTCGGGGCGGGTGAGGCTGACCGCTTCGTAGCCGATGCGCAGGCGGTCGCTCCACTTGGGCAGGCGCAGCGCGGCCTGCAGCGGATACGGACGATCGTTGGCGACCACCTCGGTGATGGCGACCGTGGGCGCGGTGGGATTGCGATAGGTCTGGCTGGGGTCGAGCCAGGCCAGGCCCTGGTTGGTGGCAAACCACAGCAGGCCATCGGCTGCGGCCAGCGCGCTGGGAACCGGCGTGGCCTGTTGGGCGATGCCGGGCAGGCCATCCATGGTGTCGTACAGGCGCAGCGATGGCGCCGGCAGGCCGGTCTGCACGCTCTGCGTCAACGCTTGCAGGCTCAGGTGCACCACGCCGCGATTGCCGTTCAACCAGACCCCGCCGGCGGCGTCCTGCACGATACCGGTGACCCCCTGCAGCAGCGGGCTGGCCTGGTCGGGCAAGGTGCGGAATCGGCCATCGGGTCCGAGCACGGCCACCGCCGCTTCGCCGGCCACCAGGGTCAGCGCGGGGCTGCTCCACAGAGCGGTGATCGGGCCGACCGACAAGCCGTCCGTTGCGCTATAGCGGCGCACGCGATTGCCGCGCAGCAGGCGCAGCTCCCCTTTGACGTCTCCGATCCACAGCGCGCCATCGTGCGCACGCGCCAGCACCGAGCATGGGGTTTCCTGCACGCCGGCCAGCGGTTGCCAGCCGGTGCCGTCGTAGCGATACGGCCCACGCGCATCCGGGCACACCAGCGGCTGGTCCATCGCATCGACCAGCAACGCACGTATTTCGCCGGGCGCAACGCCCAGCGGTAATGGGACTGGTTGCACAAGGCCGCCCTGCAGACGCAGTAGCGCGTGTTCGGCCAACACCCAACTGCGTAACGTGTTCGGCACAGCGAGCGTGCTGGCCGCGCCGCCGTGCTGCATCCGATCGATGCGCAGGCGCGTCAGTGCGAGCAGGCGGTTGTCGCGCAATGCGGCAACCAGCGGCCCCGGCGCTGCGCCGCTGCGGCTGGTGAACATCTCCACCGCAGTGGCCGGGCCGGGCAGCAATGCGGCCAATGGCAATAGCGCGCGGTGGCGGAAGCGATTCAAGCCCAGGTTGGTGCCGACCCAGAGGTTGCCTTCGCGGTCTTCCAGTAACGGGCCGGCGGTTGCCGAGGTCAGGCCTTGCAGCGTGCCTACATGTTCCAGCACCGGCGCCAGCGCCAGCGGCGTGGCGATCCGGAACACACCACCGGCCGCGTAGTCCGTGCCCCACAGCGCGCCGTCGCGCATGAAGCGGATACGGCGCGCAAACAGCCCGGCAAAGCGTGGCTGCGCGCGTGTTACTGCGGGAAGCAGCTGCCCGCGCGCGTCGGTCAATGCAAAGATTCCGCGATACGGGTCGGCGACCCAGACGCTGCCATCCGGGCTTTCGGCCATGGTGGTGAACGGGCCAACCGGCTGCCCGCTGGGTTCGAAGCGCTTGCCGCCTGCGGGCAGGCGCAGCAGCTGGGTGCCGTCGCTGACCCACAGCACGCCACGGCGGTCGCGCAGCAACCACTGTGCGCGTGCGGCCGGGTAGCCCCAGTCGGCACCGGCACGGTGCCAGCGCGTGCCATCGAACCAGCACAGGCCGCCATCGATTGCGGCCCAGAGGCGCCCGCTGCCATCGCGCTCCAGCTTGAACACCATGCCGCTGGGCAAGTCCTTGCCTGGTGCGAAGTGGGTGAGGTGGCCGTCGGCGAGACGGTCGATCCCGGCACCGAAATACCCGACCCACGCGGTGTCGTCCGGTGCGAGCGTCAGCGCGGTCATGTTGTGCGATGCGTACGCCTCGCCATTGGGCGGCGGCACACGTGCGAAGCGGTCACCATCGAACTGGAACAAGCCAAAACCGGTCGCCAGCCACAACGGGCCGTTATCGGCCTGCGCGATATCCCAGATGTCGGCCGGTGCGCCGCGCTCGGTGCTCCAGGCGGTGTGGTGAAACTGCAGCACGCCGTCGCGTGTTGCGGCGATCCCGCTTGCCCATGCCGGTACGCACAGCAGCAGCCAACAGCACGCCAGCGTGACCCAGTGCGTAACGCGCAGGCGTAACGACGAAGCGGGGTAGCTGACGGGCTCATGCGGCATCGCAGCATTGTCGGACGAGATCGGGGGAAGCACCACCACCTCTTTCGGGGGAGGACGCGCACTGCGCAGTGGAGTAGGGCGGTGACGGCTTGCAACTCCCGCGGGCATGAGCGCACGCGGCACTCCTTTCGCACGGTTGGAGTATCGCGCAGTGCATGGGTATGTTCGGCCGCGTCCGCTTGTTGGGCGTGGTGCGTGACCGGTGAGTCTGGGCGGTGTGCCGCGCCGTGCGGCGTGGCCTGCACGCGGCTGCATCGGCTCCATGCTGCGCGCGAACCGCGCCAACGCGCGTCGATCTTGCACCCGGGCCACTGCGGCGGCCCCCCCGAAAGAGGGGGCGATTGACCTCACCATCTGGGGTGGGAGCGCGCACCTGCTCACCGCACCATGGCCGCACCCCCAACGGAGACGCCGCATGGCACGTGGCATTGCCGTCGACTGCCGCACCGCGCCCCACGCATGCAGCGCACTTGAAGCACCGCGCATCCGTGCGGTGGCAAGAGCCATGCAGTACATCGACACGCATCTGTGCGAACCGATCACGGTGACCCATCTGGCCACGGCCGCGTGCATGAGCCGCTTCCATTTTGCGCGTGTGTTTCGCGATGTGGTCGGCGCCAGCCCGATGGAATATCTGCGCCGCCGCCGCATTGAGCGTGCACAGGCCTTGCTGCGCGAAGGCCGCCACAAGATCAGCCAGATCGCCAGCGAGCTGTGCTTCTTCGACCAAAGCCATTTCGTCCGCAGTTTCCGCCATGCCACCGGCTGCACGCCGGCGCGCTTTGCCGCGCAGACCGTCTGCACTACCGCACACAGCACGCCGGCCAGTGCGCCGCGGGCTGCCACGTCTTCCTTCTCACCACTCCTGGAGCACCACCGATGACCACCGCCACCGCCGTCCCCGGCAAGTCCCTGCTGTCGCCGAACGACCACGCCCTGATCCTGATCGACCACCAGTCGCAGATGGCGTTTGCCACCCACACCATCGACATCTCGGCCCTGCGCAACCACGTGGCGCTGATCGGCAAGGCCGCCAAGGGCTTCCAGGTGCCGGTGGTGCTCACCACGGTGGCGGAGAAGTCGTTCTCCGGCCCGCTGTTTCCAGAGCTGCCGGAGATCTTCGCCGGCGAGCCGGTGTTCGACCGCACCAGCATGAATGCCTGGGAAGACCAGGGCGTGATCGACCGCATCAACGCGATCGGCAAGCGCCGCCTGGTGATCGCCGGTTTGTGGACCAGCGTGTGCATCGTCGGGCCGACGCTGTCGGCGATCGAACAGGGCTTTGATGTGTACGTGATCACCGATGCCTGCGGCGATGTCAGCGATGAGGCCCACGAGCGCGCCATTGCTCGCATGGTGCAGGCCGGCGCAGCACCGATCACCAGCGTGCAGTACCTGCTGGAACTGCAGCGCGATTGGGCGCGCAGCGACACCTACGACCTCACCACCGGCATCGCACGTGCGCATGCAGGCGGCTACGGCATCGGTATTCAATACGCCAAGACCATGTTCGGCGCGCAGGAAGGCGGACATTGAACAGCCACGCACCGGCACGCTCGCCGGGCCTGGACGCGGCGCTGTTGATGCTGCGGCTGGCTGGCGGTGGCTTTCTGCTGCCGCATGGCCTGGGCAAGTTGCTGGGCTGGTTCAACGGCCCCGGCCTTGCCGGTTTTGCTGCGGAATTGCAGCAGTTCGGGCTGCCAGCGACGGCGCCACTGCCGCTGCTGTTGGCGCTGGTGCAGAGCCTGTCTGGAGTGGCGGTGCTGATCGGGCTGTGGACGCGCGCCAGCGCGGCACTGGCCGCGGCGTTCATTGCCACCACCGTGGTGATTGCCATTCCCAAGGGCTGGTTCTGGATGCATGGCGGCATGGAATACCCGCTGATGTGGGCGCTGGTCTTGCTGGCGCTGGTATGCGCCGGCGGTGGCGCGTGGTCGCTGGACGGCCTGCGTCGGCGGCACGTGTCATGAGCACGCCCACTGATTCCCACGATGCCGGCCGGCGCCAGCTGTTGCAGGGTGCCGCCGCCGGCCTTGCACTGGGCATTGCGCCTGCTGCGTTGACTGCCAACAGGACGCCTCCGATGGTCGATCTCATTCTCCGTAATGCACGTATCACCACGCTTGACCCGCGCCAACCCAGCGCCACTACGCTGGCGGTGGCCGATGGCCGCATCGTGGCAGTGGGTGACGATGCGCAGATCATGGCCATGGCCAAGCAGGCGCGTGTCATCGATGCACAGCAGCGACGCGTGGTGCCCGGGCTCAACGACAGCCACACGCATCTCATTCGCGGCGGTTTGAACTACAACCTGGAGTTGCGCTGGGACGGCGTGCGCTCGCTGGCCGACGCCATGGCATTGCTCAAGGCGCAGGTCGACCGGACGCCGGCGCCGCAGTGGGTGCGCGTGGTCGGCGGTTTCACCGCGCATCAGTTCATTGAAAAGCGCCTGCCAACCCTGGACGAGATCAACGCGATCGCGCCGGATACACCGGTGTTCCTGCTGCATCTCTACGACCGCGCCTTGCTCAATCGCGCGGCGTTGCGTGCATGTGGTTACGACAAGACCACGCCGGATCCGCCAGGTGGCCGCATCGAGCGCGACAAGCTCGGCAATCCCACCGGCCTGCTGCTGGCCAAGCCGAATGCGTTGATCCTGTATGCCAGCCTGGCGAAAGGGCCGCGGCTGCCGATCGAATACCAGGCCAACTCCACGCGCCATTTCATGCGCGAGCTCAACCGCCTGGGCATCACCTCGGTCATCGACGCCGGTGGCGGGTTCCAGAACTATCCGGAGGACTATCAGGTCATCGAGCAGTTGCATGCGGCCGGGCAGTTGAGCGTGCGCATCGCCTACAACCTGTTTACCCAGAACAAGGGCAAGGAAGTCGCCGATTTCCGCGGCTGGACCGAGGTGTTGCCGGTCCGCAAGGGCGACGATCTGCTGCGCCACAACGGTGCCGGCGAAATGCTGGTGTTCTCGGCGGCCGATTTCGAGCAGTTCAGTGAGCCGCGCCCGGAGCTTGCGCCGGAGATGGAACCGGAACTGGAGCAGGTGGTGCGCCTGCTGGTGGAAAAACGCTGGCCGTTCCGCATCCACGCTACCTACGACGAAAGCATCTCGCGCATTCTCGATGTCTACGAACGCGTCAACGCGGACATGCCGTTCGATGGCCTGCACTGGTTCATCGATCACGCCGAAACCATCACGCCGCGCAACATCGATCGCATCCGCGCGTTGAACGGCGGCATCGCGGTGCAGCACCGCATGGCCTATCAAGGCGAAGCCTTCGTGCAGCGCTACGGCGTGCAAGCCGCACGCCATACGCCGCCAGTGCGGCGCATGTTGGCGGCCGGTGTGCCGGTGGGCGCGGGCACCGATGCCACGCGCGTGGCCAGCTACAACCCGTGGGTGGCGCTGTCGTGGCTGGTCACCGGCCGTACTGTCGGAGGGCTGGCGCTGTATGGCGACGAGAATCTGCTCGAGCGCGAGCAGGCCTTGCGCTTGTGGACGCAGGGCAGTGCCTGGTTTTCCGGTGATGAAGACAAGAAGGGCACTTTGGCGCCTGGTCAGTTGGCCGATTTCATCGTCTTGTCGGATGACTATTTCCGCGTCGACGATGCCGCCATCGCCGATATCACCAGCGTGCTGACCGTGTTGGGCGGTACCGTGGTGCACGGTGACGGCGACTTCGCTGCACTGGCGCCCAGCCTGCCGCCGGCAATGCCGGAATGGTCGCCGGTCAACCGTTTTGGTGGCTATCACGTGGGCGGTGCGGTGAGCGGGCTGGCCAGCGTGGCGCATGCGCATGGCCCTGGCTGCCGCACCCACGGCACACATGGGCATGCCGCGCACCACGCCGCACCCAGCGACGATCTGCGCGGCTTCTGGGGGGCATTGGGATGCGCATGTTTCGCGTTTTAAGGCCGCAGCAGCGCCTGGCTGCGGCGAGAGGTCAGCGCATCGTTGCAGCACAGGTCTGCAACCTTAAGAAGGCGTGTGCAGTGTCCGTCGCGGGCGCCTGGCCGGACCGCGCGTTTTTCCGTTCTGGAGTGTGGCAATGACAACCGCTTCGATCCCACCGGCTGACGCCGGTGCCTGGGCACCGCTGCGCCAACCGATCTTCCGTGCCCTGTGGCTCGCCATCCTGGGCAGCAATATCGGCACCTGGATCAACGATGTGGCCGCCTCCTGGGTGATGGCCGAACAGACCGGTTCGCCGCTGATGGTGGCGGCGGTGCAGTCGGCCACCACGTTGCCGGTGGTGTTGTTCGCACTCGCCGCCGGCACCTTGGCCGACATCGTCGACCGCCGCCGCTATCTCATGCTCACCCAGGGCTGGATGCTGCTGGTGGCCGCGTCGCTGGCGCTGCTGTCGCACCTGCAGTTGCTCACCCCTTGGGTGCTGGTCGCGCTGACCTTCGCCATGGGCATGGGCGCGGCGATGGCAATGCCGGCGCAAGCGGCGATCGTCTCGGAGCTGGTGCCGCGCCCGTTGCTGGCCTCGGCAGTGGCGCTCAACTCGATCGGCATGAATATCGCGCGGTCGATCGGGCCGGCAATCGGCGGTTTGATCGTGGCGCAGTTCGGCCCGCCATGGGCCTTCCTGCTCAATGGGCTCACCTTCGGCTTGATGATGTGGGTGCTGTGGCGCTGGCGTCGCGAGACGCAGGCATCCGCATTGCCGCCGGAGAGCTTTGGTGCGGGCCTGCGTGCCGGTCTGCGCTATGCGGCGCGCGCCGGGCGTCTGCAGGCGGTGTTGATCAAGGCGGCCGGCTTCTTCCTGTTCGCCAGCGCGCTGACTGCTTTGTTGCCGCTGGTGGTCCGCCGCGACATGCAGCTGGGTGCGGGCAGTTACGGTCTGTTGCTGGGCTGCATCGGCATTGGCGCGATCAGTGGTGCGCTGGTGTTGCCGCGCTTGCGTGCACGCTATGACCGCGACCTGCTGGTGTTCGTCGCCACGTTGATCTGCGCAGCCTCGCTGCTGGGGTTGGCGCTCTCGCGCCAGATTGGCGTGTTGTGTGTGGTGATGGTGGTCAACGGCCTGGCCTGGATCACCGTGTTGTCGTCGCTGCAGATCGCTGCGCAAACCTCGGTGCCGGCCTGGGTGCGCGCCCGTGCGCTGTCGCTGTATATCGTGGTGTTCTCGCTCGGCATGGCCAGCGGTTCGTTGTTGTGGGGTGCGCTGGCGCAACGCACGTCGATCGCGATCGCACTGCAGATTGCCGCAGCCGGTGCAGTAATTGCCGCGCTGCTGGTCAAACGCGCACGCATCGCCGGCACCGAGCAGCTCGATCTCGCACCGGCGGGCCACTGGCCCGCACCGGCGCAGGCCGATGGTGTCGAACATGACCGTGGCCCGGTGCTGGTGACCGTGGAATACCGCATCGCCGATGACGCACGTGCAGAGTTTGTGCGCCTGGTGACACAGCTGGGCAGTGCACGCCGCCGCGACGGCGCGGTGGTGTGGGGCGTGGCCGAGGACGCCGCCACGCCCGGCGTGCAGCTGGAATACTTCATCGTGGCCTCGTGGCTTGAACACCTGCGTCAGCACGAGCGCGTAACCGGGGACGACCGCCAGCTGCAGGAGCAGATCCGCGCTTTGCATCAGGGCGAACGCGCGCCGCTCGTGCGTCACTTTGTGGGTGGCGGTGGTGCGGCGGTGCCGCCGCATACGCATTCGGATATTTGATCCACAGGCGGCTGCAGTCTGTTTGCCGGGCTTGTTAGCCGCGCGGCGAATGCAGATCGCAAATGTGCAACGGGCGCCTGTAGGGGTGCCCGTTGTGTTTTTTCCGATGTGTGCTGCTACCGAGCACGGTCACGCTCAGGCGATCTTAGATCAATGACGTGCACGCGAGAAAAGCGTGCTTTGCAGCGCGATATGGCGTCGTAAAACGTTGCGTTCTGCTGCGTGTGGCCTGCGCCTTGTGGGCGAATCGCGAGCGGGCACACTGTCCGTCCGGCGCGGGCGGTGTTACCTCGCAGGCCGGCTACCGGCATCTGGACGAGGTGATGGCGTGACTAGGGTGATCTCGGATTGCTAAGTTGCAAGTGAGCGCGCGATCCAGTGTGTGCGCTGATGCTCGATCATGCCGCTGGTACAGGTATGCGTAATCAATATGCCGAATCCGGCAAAGGCAGGGCAGAGGCTGAAGCAACCGCGATGTCCCAGCGCCTGCATTCTTCGCCACCAGAACCCAGATTGGCCTGCAACCAAACGGTAGCGCGGCGTGTCGTACATCGCGGCGTGGCAGCCTTCGATCTTCTTCAGATCCAGCAGCAGCTTGACGCCCAGATACGGCGTAAACACCACCGCCACCACCCACGAGGCGATCAACACAATGCCGACGATCCAGAACAGGCGATTGGTTACCTGCCTATCTAATCCAAAGCGCATGCTCTGCTGCCGCGATGGCAGTGATCCAGACCAAGTGCCCCAAGAGGATCCATAAAAAAAGCCGGCTCTCGCGAGCCGGCTTTTCACGCAATCAACTGGATCACGCCTTGGCGAAGGCCAGCAGATCCTTGTTGAACTGGTCGGCGTGGGTCACCGGCAGTCCGTGCGGCGCACCGGCATAGATCTTCAGCTCTGCGTTCTTGATGATCTTGGCCGACAGCTTGCCCGATGCATCGATCGGCACGATCTGATCGTCGTCGCCATGTACCACCAGCGCCGGCACATCGATCTTCTTCAGGTCAGCGGTGTAATCCACTTCCGAGAATTCCTTGATGCAGTCGTACTGGCCCTTGTGCCCGCCCAGCATGCCCTGCCGCCAGAACGAATCGCGCATGCCCTGGGTGACTTTATTGCCGTCGCGGTTGGCACCGAAGAACGGGGTGGTCAGGTCCTGGTAGAACTGCGAGCGGTCCTTGGCAACACCTTCGCGGATGCCGTCGAATACGCTGATCGGCAGGCCGCCCGGGTTGGTCGGGCTCTTGACCATCTGCGGCGGCACCGCGCCCACCAGCACCACCTTGGCCACGCGCTTGCTGCCATGGCGGCCGACGTAATGCGCCACTTCGCCACCGCCGGTGGAATGGCCCACCAGGATGGCGTCCTTCAGATCCAGCGCCTCGATCACGGCGGCCAGATCATCGGCGTAGGTGTCCATGTCGTTACCGTCCCAGGTCTGGCTGGAGCGGCCGTGGCTGCGGCGGTCATGTGCGATGACGCGGAAGCCGTTCTGACCCATGAACAGCATCTGCGCATCCCAGGCATCGGCGCTGAGCGGCCAGCCATGCGAGAACACGACGGGCTGGCCCTTGCCCCAGTCCTTGTAGAAGATCTTGGCGCCATCGGGGCGGGTGACAAAGTTCGACATCGGTGTAGCTCCGTGAGAGGTGGGATGGGTGGGGGAAGTGGATGACGCACGCGCGGGAGTTGCCGCACTGGCGAAGGCGGGCAGCGACAACGCTGCCACCGCGACCGTGCCGGCAACGAGAAAATTGCGTCGCCCGGAATCGGCCGGAGACGGCTCGAACGGATGCATGGAAACTCCTTGGTGGGGAAGCGCACCGGTTGCGCCAACGGCCGAGGTCGCCACTGTGACCAGGAAGGCGATTGCGGGTGGGCTGGCAGGCCGCCGGCGCCGATGCTGCCGCCAGTAAAGCGTGCACGCGGCGCGCGAGATTGCATCGGCGTGCGCACTGGCGTGGCTGCATCTCGCTACAGGCTGCATCTCGATGCGTGCACCACATCGCCAGTACAGGGCGGTGCAGTGCAATGCAGCGCAGTGCACCTTTAGCACCATCTGCAAGACCGGCACGTGCAAGCACAAGCGTGCGCAGTGCCGCCGCCCGCTTGCCTCTCACCCCAACGCGAATTCCCAAAGCAGCTTGAGGTTCAGGCCAACGATCACCAGAGCAATCACCCAGGCAAGGCGCACCAGCCATGCCGGCGCCACCAATGCGCCCATCAAGCCGCGGTCAGCGACAAAGCGCACCAACGGGATCACCGCGAACGGCAACTGCATCGACAGCACCACCTGGCTCAAGACCAGCAAGCGGGCGGTACCGGCCTCGCCATACAGCCAGGTCACCACCACTACCGGCACGATGGCGATGCCGCGGGTGAGCAGGCGGCGCATCCACGGCGGCAAGCGCAGGCGCAGGAAGCCTTCCATCACGATCTGCCCGGCCAAGGTTGCGGTCACTGTCGAATTGACGCCCGAGGCGAGCAACGCCACTGCGAACAGGGTCGAGGCCAGGCCGACGCCGAGCATCGGTGCCAGCAGCGCGTGCGCCTGTTCGATCTCCTGCACGTCGGTGCGGCCCTGCGCATGGAACACCGCCGCCGCCAGGATCAGGATGGCGGCGTTGATGAACAACGCGAACATCAAGGCCACGGTGCTGTCGGTGACTGCCCAGCGCAGTGCCGAACGGCGGCCTGCATCGGTGCGCGGATATGCGCGCGTTTGCACGATCGACGAGTGCAGATACAGGTTATGCGGCATCACGGTGGCACCGATGATTCCGATCGCCAGATACAGCGCATGCGGGTTGGTCACCACTTCGGCACGCGGAATGAAGCCGGCCAGCACTGCGGCGATCGGCGGCGCCGCCAGCGCGATCTGGATGCCGAAGCACACGAAGATCACCAGCAGCAATGCCATGACGAACGCTTCCAGCGCACGGAAGCCGCGGTTCATCAGCAACAACACCAACACCACGTCCAGCGCAGTGATGATGGCGCCCAGTGTCAGCGGAATGCCGAACAGCAACTTGAGTGCGATCGCCGTGCCGATCACTTCGGCCAGATCGCAGGCGATGATGGCCAGCTCGCACAGCCCCCACAGCGCCAGGTTGATGCCGCGCGGGTAACGTGCGCGGCAGGCCTGCGCCAGGTCCAGGCCGGTGGCGATGCCCAGCCGTGCCGACAACCCCTGCAGCACGATGGCCATCAGGTTGGAGAGCAGGATCACCGACAGCAGCAGATAACCGAATTGCGAGCCGCCCGCCAGGTCGGTGGCCCAGTTGCCCGGGTCCATATACCCGACCGAGACCATGTAGCCAGGGCCCAGAAACGCCAGCAAGCGGAACCACCAGTGGCCACCCTTGGGCACGGCAACGCTGGCGTGCGCGGCACCCAGCCCACCATCGGCTGGGCGAATGGGTTCTGCGATCGGGACGATCTCGCTGGACATGGGCGGGCGAAAAGACGGGACGCGGCCGATGATATAGCAAGTGCTATGCTGTTGAGCATTGGCAATCTCAATCGTATTGATCGGCGCCGTGCTTCACACTACGCATCCCGGCAGTTGCGCCGGAGGCGATGACGAGGACAAGGGTGGGCAAGAGCGAAAAGCTGGACGCGTCCGCACCGGTATTGATCGATGCGCAGGTGCACATGGAGAGCTTCCGCCAGGTGCGCGAGGCGCGCCGTGCCGAATTGGTCGAAGACTATGTCGAGCTGATCTCCGATCTGCTGGTCGACGGTGGCGAGGCGCGCCAAGTCGATATCGCTGCGCGTTTAGGCGTGGCGCAGCCCACCGTGGCCAAGATGCTCAAGCGCCTGGTGCGCGATGGCTGGGTGGTGCAGCGGCCGTATCGCGGCGTGTTTTTGACCCCGGCCGGCGAAGCGCTGGCGGCCTCCAGCCGGCAGCGGCACCAGATCGTCGAGCGCTTCCTGCTTGCGCTGGGTATCGACGAGGCCACCGCGCGGCGTGACGCCGAAGGCATCGAACACCACGTCAGCGAAGCCACCGTCGCCGCTTTTGCCGCGTTCCTGGAACGGCAGGGCAACAGCACCCCGTGAGCGTGTCGCCCGATCACCACGCGCAAGACGCACACCTGCAAATCGACCAGCAATGGATGACTCACGCCTTGCGGCTGGCCGAACGTGCCGAGCGGGACTATGACGAGATTCCGGTCGGCGCGGTGCTGGTGGATCCAACCGGCGCGCTGCTCGGCGAGGGCTGGAACTTCAACATCGCCAGCCACGACCCCAGTGCGCATGCCGAGATCATGGCCATGCGCGAAGGCGGCCGGCGGCTGGCCAACCACCGCCTGATCGGCTGCACGCTGTACGTGACGTTGGAGCCGTGTGCAATGTGCGCCATGGCGATGATCCATGCGCGCATTGCGCGGGTGGTGTTCGCCGCCAGCGACCCCAAGACCGGCGCCTGCGGCAGCGTGTTCGACCTGCTCGCCGACCCACGCCACAACCATCGCGTGCAGGTCAGCGGCGGGGTGCTGGCCGCCGAGGCCGGGCTGCGCCTGACCAATTACTTTCGCGCCAAGCGTGGCAAGCCGCCGCTCGTGCCCTGATCGGCATGGCCGCGGTATGATGCGCGCCCTTTCAGCACCCGGCCGGCAACGGCCCTCCACAGGACGGTGATATGGCAGACAACGTTGCGGGCAACGACCGACTGATCTGGATCGATCTGGAAATGACCGGCCTGGATACCGATCGCGATTCGATCATCGAGATCGCCACCATCGTGACCGATGCGCAGTTGAACGTGCTCGCCGAGGGGCCGGAACTGGCCATTGCCCATTCGCTGGAAACCCTGGAAGCGATGGACGAGTGGAACCGCAACCAGCACCGCCGCTCCGGCCTGTGGCAACGCGTGCTCGACAGCCAGGTCACCCACGCGCAAGCCGAGGCGCAGACAGTGGCCTTCCTGAGCGAATGGATCCGCGCCGGCGCCTCGCCGATGTGCGGCAATTCGATCTGTCAGGACCGCCGTTTCCTGCACCGCCAGATGTCACGCCTGGAGCGCTACTTCCACTACCGCAACCTGGACGTGTCCACCATCAAGGAACTGGCGCGGCGATGGGCACCGGCAGTGGCCTCCGGCTTTGCCAAGAGTTCGGCGCATACGGCGCTGAGCGACGTACGCGACTCCATCGACGAGCTGCGGCACTACCGGCAGTTCATGGGCACGCTAGGTGGCGATAACGGCGGCGGTGTGCAGAACTGAGGTTCCCAACTGGCAACACGGCTGCGAGGCTCCGGCATTCGTGCGGCTAGCGTATCGCTGTACCGCGCACCTATTGACCGGACACCCGCAGTAACAAAAAGGGCCGCATCATCAATGCGGCCCTTTTGTTTGACTCACTACAACGCGTGCCAATGTAGGCTCAACGGGCCAGCGGCGGCCCCTTGGTCAGATCGCCATCGTCGGTGACGCCCTTGCGCAGCAGCTCGGCGATCGGCTTGCCATCGGCATCGTGGTGATACACGTGCAGGTCGCGCTGCGGGTAGGGGATGCTCAGTCCGTTTTCCAGCAGCTGGTCGCGGATCTGCTCCAGCGTGGTGCTCTTGGCCGCGCCGAAATTGCCGTTGCTGGCGTAAGCAAACAGCATCAGATCCACCGTGCTCTCGCCCAGGTTGGTGACCTGGACGAACGGCGCCGGTGTGTCCAGGACGTTCGGGTTGTCCTTGGCAATCTGCAGCAGCAGTTGCTGCGCCTTCTTCAAATCGTCGCCGTAGCCGACGCCCACGGTGACCTCCAGGCGGCGGGTCGGCAGGGTGCTGTAATTGATGATGGGTGCGGTCGTGATCGTGCTGTTGGGTAGCGTGATCATGCGTTCGTCGAACGCCTTGATCCGGGTCTGGAAGATCCGGATCTCATCGACAATGCCTTCCTGGCCGGCAATCACCACGTGGTCGCCATCGCGCATCGGCCGCAGCACGATCAGCATGACGCCCGCAGCGATGTTGGACAGCGAGTCCTTCAACGCCAGACCCACTGCCAGACCGGCCGCGCCGAGCACCGCAATCAGCGACGTCGGCGGCACGCCGATCTTGCTCAGTGCGCTCACGAACACCAGCACCAGCAACAACGCATACGACACGTTGCGCAGGAAGTTGGCCAACGTGATTTCGACCCGTGCCCGCGTCAGTGCGCGGTGCAGCCACTGGCTGAGTTGCTTGGCCAGCCACATGCCCACCACGAGGATGAGCAGTGCCAACCCGCAATTGAGCGCGTACTCCGCCCAATTGAGGTTGCTCCAGTCAAAGGCCGGCGACTTCGCTGCCGCCGGTTTTGCGGCGGCCGCTCCCGCAGCCGCCGCCAACACTCCACCCACCATTCCCATCAGCCCTCGCTCTTGAGCTTGGCCAGGCGCAGCCAGGTATCGACCACGGTGTCAGGATTCAGCGACACCGACTCGATGCCTTCCTGCATCAACCACTCGGCCAGTTCCGGGTGATCCGACGGCCCCTGGCCGCAGATGCCCACGTACTTGCCCTTGGCCCGCGCCGACTTGATCGCCATCGACAGCAGCTTTTTCACCGCCGGGTTCCGCTCGTCGAACAGGTGCGCCACGATCGAGGAATCGCGGTCCAGGCCCAGGGTGAGCTGGGTCAGGTCGTTGGAGCCGATCGAGAAGCCGTCGAAGATCTCCAGGAACTCATCGGCCAGCAGCGCATTGGACGGCAGCTCGCACATCATGATGATCTTCAGCCCGTTCTCGCCTTGTTTGAGCCCGTTCTGCTCCAACACCTCGATCACCTTGCGGCCTTCCTCCAGCGTGCGCACGAACGGAATCATGACCCAGAGGTTGTCCAGGCCCATCTCGTTGCGCACCTTCAACACCGCCTTGCACTCCAGCGAGAACGCCTTGGTGAAGGACGGATCGACATAACGGCTGGCGCCGCGGAAGCCGATCATCGGGTTCTCTTCGTGCGGCTCGTAACGCGAGCCACCGATCAGGTTGGCGTATTCGTTGGACTTGAAGTCCGACAACCGCACGATCACCGTGTTCGGCGCCACCGACGCGGTCAGGGTCGCGATGCCTTCGGCCAGGCGGTTGATGTAGAAGCTCACCGGGTCGCCGTAGCCGGCAATCTTGGCGTCGATCTTCTTGCGGACGTCGGCGTCCTGCTTGTCGTATTCCAGCAGTGCGTTGGGATGGATGCCGATGTGCGCGGCGATGATCATCTCCAGACGCGCCAAGCCGATACCGGCGTTGGGCAGCTGGCCGAAGTCGAATGCGCGCTCCGGGTTGGCCACGTTCATCATGATCTTGAGCGGGGCAGGCGGCATGTTGCCCAGGTCGGTGGTGGTGCGCTCGAACGGCAGCAAGCCTTCATAGATGAAGCCGGTGTCGCCCTCGGCGCAGCTCACGGTGACTTCCTGGCCGTCGCTGATGACGTCGGTCGCATTGCCCGAACCCACCACCGCCGGCACGCCCAGTTCGCGCGCGATGATCGCCGCGTGGCAGGTGCGGCCACCGCGGTTGGTGACGATGGCCGAGGCACGCTTCATCACCGGCTCCCAATCGGGGTCGGTCATGTCGGCAATCAGCACGTCGCCGGCCTGCACGCGATTCATGTCTTCCAGCGAGCGCACCACGCGTGCCACGCCGCTGCCGATCTTGGCGCCAACCGCACGGCCTTCGACCAGGATCTTGGCGTCCTTGGCTTCCAGCGAGAAACGCTCGATCTGGGTGGCATGGCTGCGCGACTTCACCGTCTCCGGGCGCGCCTGCACGATGAACAGCTTGCCGCTCACGCCGTCCTTGGCCCACTCGATATCCATCGGGCGGCCGTAATGCTTTTCGATCACCAGCGCCTGCTTGGAGAGCTCCTGCACATCTTCGTCGCTGATCGAGAAAGTGTTGCGCAACTCCACCGGCGTGTCTTCGATGCGCACGCGTTCACCGGGCACATCCGAATACACCATGCGGATTGCCTTGCTGCCGAGCGAGCGGCGCAGGATTGCCGGCTTGCCCGCAGTGAGCGTGGGCTTGTAGACGTAGAACTCGTCCGGATTGACCGCGCCTTGCACGACCATTTCGCCCAGGCCGAAGCTGGAGGTGACGAACACCACGTCGCGGAAGCCGGACTCGGTGTCCAGGGTGAACAACACGCCGGACGAACCCACGCCGGAGCGCACCATCAACTGCACGCCGGCCGACAGGAACACATCTTCGTGCTTGAAGCCGTGGTGCACGCGGTAGGCAATCGCGCGGTCGTTGTAGAGGCTGGCGAATACTTCCTTGACCTTGTGCACCACGTCGTCGGCGCCGGTCACATTGAGGAAGGTTTCCTGCTGGCCGGCGAACGAGGCATCGGGCAGGTCTTCGGCGGTTGCCGACGAACGCACAGCCACGGCCACTTCGCCGCCGCCGTTCTCGGCGCAGAGTTTTTCGTAGGCGCTGCGGATGTCGCGGTCCAGCTCCGGCTGCAGCGGGGCGTCGATCACCCAGCCGCGGATCTCCTTGCCGGCGACCGTGAGCGCGGTGACGTCTTCAACGTCCAGCGTCTCCAGCTTGTCGAAAATGCGCTTTGACAGATCGTTGTGCGCGATGAAGTCCTTGAATGCTTCGGCAGTGGTCGCATATCCACCGGGAACCGAAACGCCCAACCCGGCCAGGTTGCCGATCATCTCGCCGAGCGAGGAATTTTTACCGCCTACGCGGGCCAGATCGACCAGGCGTAGCTCATGCAACCACAGGATATTCTCGTTCAAGCGCGATGCTCCGTATGGCCATCGCCCGAGCGGGCTGAATGGCCGCGACCGTAGGAAGAAGCCGCTATGATGCAGTGCACAGCGGAGCCTGCACAAGCATGAACCCGTAAGTTTTGGACACTAGTTCAAAGAGGTGGAGTCGATGTCAACAATCCGGCCGGTGTTTTACGTGTCCGATGGAACCGGTATCACCGCTGAAACGATTGGGCATAGCCTGCTCACGCAGTTCAGCGGGTTCAACTTTGTCACCGACCGTATGTCGTTCATCGATGATGCAGACAAAGCGCGCGATGCAGCACTGCGTGCGCGCGCGGCAGGCGAGCGTTACCAGGTGCGGCCGGTGGTGGTGAATTCGTGCGTGGATCCACAGTTGAGCATGATCCTGGCCGAGAGCGGCGCATTGATGCTGGATGTGTTTGCTCCCTTTATCGAACCGCTGGAGCGTGAGCTCAACGCGCCGCGTCATTCGCGCGTGGGTCGCGCGCACGGCATGGTCGACTTCGAGACCTATCACCGCCGCATCAATGCGATGAACTTCGCACTCAGCCATGACGATGGCATCGCGCTCAATTACGACGAAGCCGATGTGATCCTGGTGGCGGTGTCGCGCGCAGGCAAGACGCCCACCTGCATCTACCTGGCCTTGCATTACGGCATTCGCGCCGCCAACTATCCGTTGACCGAAGAAGACCTCGAAAGCGAACGCTTGCCGCCCCGGCTACGCAACTACCGCAGCAAGTTGTTTGGGCTGACCATTGACCCGGAGCGTTTGCAACAGATTCGCCAGGAGCGGCGTGCCAATTCGCGCTACAGCGCAGCGGAGACGTGCCGCCGCGAGGTGGCCACGGCCGAGCGCATGTTCCAGATGGAACGGATTCCAACCCTCAGCACCACCAACACCTCGATCGAGGAAATCTCCAGCAAGGTGCTGTCCACGCTCGGCTTGCAGCGCGAGATGTTCTAGGAGCGGGGATTGGTGCGGCGGGAGTCGGGATTGCTGAAGCGGGCAGGCCGCCACTGTCTGCTTACTGCAGCAATGCGGCGCGGTATGGCCGGTCGGCACCCGGTGACGTATTGAAGCGGGCGGGGCAGTGCTCCGCCAAGAGTGGCCCGGCCTTCGGCCGCCGTCAATGCTGCCCGTGCGGCAGCCCAGCGTGTAGGATCGATGCATGGCGCAAGCACTGAGTAAGCTCGAACGCATCCCCAAGTTGAGCCGGTTCGGCTGGCTGATGGGGCTGTATGCGGAAAACTTCCAGCACCTCACCCGGCTGTTCGCGCCGGCCGACCTCGCTCCGGGTTCGTATGTGTCCTCGATCGGCGACGGCCTGGACCTGCGGCTGGACGTCATCGAATGCCACCGCTACACGGTGGAACTGCGGCTGACCTACGACCTGTGTGACCCGGTCACCGGCGAGCCGGACCCGTCCGCATACGTGCGCTTGTATCGGGATGCGCGCCAGGCCGAAACCACGCATTGCTACGTCGGCCGCCGCTGGCAGGACACCATGGGCATGTTCCCGCCGCCTGCCGAGCTCATCAGCCACCGCATGCGCATGAATACGTTCCTGGGCAAGTGGCTGGATTATCTGGCCGAGCGCGGCCATGGCGTCGCCACGCTGCGCTTGGACACCGACTACGTCGCGCCGCCGCGCGCCAATGCGCAGCCCGCTGTCAGCTGATCGCTGCGCGGCGCGCAGCTTCGGTCATACTGATGTGCTTCGTGTCTGATCGTTCGCCATGCCGCATACCCCGATTGTCGCCACGCTCGGCTACCTGCTGTCGCCGGATGGCACCCAGGTACTGATGATCCATCGCAACGCCCGCCCCGGGGATCATCACCTGGGCAAGTACAACGGGCTCGGCGGCAAACTGGAAGCCGATGAAGATGTGTTGGCCTGCATGCGCCGCGAAATCCGCGAGGAAGCCGGCGTGGAATGCGGCCAGATGCAGCTGCGCGGCACCATCAGCTGGCCGGGCTTCGGCAAGCAGGGCGAGGACTGGCTGGGATTCGTGTTCCTGATCCACAGCTTCGACGGCACGCCGCAAACCTCCAACCCCGAAGGCACCCTGGAATGGGTCCCCATTGCGCAGATGGACCAGGTGCCGATGTGGGAGGGCGACCGCAACTTCCTGCCGCTGGTGTTCGATGGCGACCCGCGTCCGTTCCATGGCGTGATGCCGTACCGGGACGGGCGCATGCAGTCGTGGTCGTATTCGCGCGTGTGAGGGTTGCGCGCGGTCTGCGGCGCAAGCATGCAATCTCGGTGACTGGGCTTAGCCATCACTGACGGCCGAACTGTGAAGCCCACCGCACCGGCTTTGCCAACTTCTCCACACCCCCTGTGGATGGAAGTTGCGCAAGTCTGTGGACAACCGTGTGCAGGCCTTGCCCCATCTGGCTGTCAAGAGCCCTGGTGAAAATTTCGCCACCGCTTCATTGCGCGGTCCAGCCACCGTCGATGGCGATGGCCTGGCCGGTGAGATTACGCGCCGCGTGCGACATCAGGAAGGCCACGGTGCCGGCCAGTTCGTCGTACTCGATGAAGGCGCCTTTGGGCATCGGCTTGAGCATCACCTCGCGGATCACCGCGTCTTCGGCAATGCCGCGCGTGCGTGCCTGGTCGGCGATCTGCCGCTCCACCAGCGGCGTGCGCACATAGCTGGGGCACAGCGTGTTGGCGGTGATGTCGCAGTCGGCGGTTTCCAGCGCGAGCACCTTGGACAGCCCGATCAGCCCATGCTTGGCAGCCACGTAGGCGCTCTTGTAAGGGCTGGCCACCAGCGAATGGATGCTGCCGATGTTGACGATGCGCCCGTAGCCGCCCGCACGCATGCCCGGCAGCACCGCGCGGCTGAGACGTGCGGCACCGGTCAGCATCACGTCCACCAGCAGCGCCCAGCGCTGCATCGGGAACTCCTCCAGCGGCGCAACGTGCTGCAGGCCGGCGTTGTTGACCAACACCTCGGGCGCGCGCGCGGCGGCCGCCAGTGCCTGGGCAATGCTGTGCTCGTCGGTGACGTCCAGTACCAGGGCCTCGGCCGATCCGCCGGCCGCACGCACCTGCTGGGTGGTCTGCTCGGCCGCGGCCAGGTCGGCGTCGCTCACCAGCAGGTGGTGGCCGTCGGCGGCAAGAACGGTGGCCAGGCCGGCGCCGATGCCGCTGCCGGCACCGGTGATCAGGATGCTGCGCATCGGGTGTCCTCGTGGAATGCGGCACTGAAACGGTGCCAGTGGCCGCCAGGGTAGCCGAGCACGTTGAAACGGTCGCCTGCGCGTCGCGCGCGCGTTACCCTTTGCGCCTCGATGCCCTCAGGTTCCGCATGAAACGCCATTTTTCGATGCTGCGCGACTTTCAACTCGCAGACTGGTTCACGCTGGCAAACGCCTTTTGCGGCACCGGGGCGGTGTTTGCGGCCATGCGGTTTCTGCAGGAAGGCCACCGCGGCGACCTGTTGCTGGGCATGGCGCTGATTCCGCTGGCCTTCGTCTTCGATGCGCTGGACGGTCACGTGGCGCGCTGGCGCAAGGCGTCCTCGACGCTGGGCCGCGAGCTGGATTCGTTGGCCGACGTGATTTCGTTCGGCGTGGCGCCAGCCGCGCTTGGCTATGCCTGCGGCATGCGCGGCGGCTGGGACTGGCTGGTGCTCAGTTATTTCGTCTGCTGCGGCGTGAGCCGGCTGGCGCGCTACAACGTGACCGCCGAAGAGATCGCCGGCGAGGCCGACAAGGTGCCGTATTTCGAAGGCACACCGATCCCCACCAGCCTGGTGCTGGTGATCCTGCTGGCGGTGGCGGCCAGCACCGGGCATATCGGCCAGACGTTGTGGTGGGGGCAGTGGCAGCTCGGGCCCTGGCAATTCCACCCGCTGGTGCTGCTGTTCGCGGTGTCCGGCTCGCTGATGATCAGCAAGACGCTGCGCATCCCCAAGCCCTGACCGGTGCGGCGGAACACACGCGGTAGGATGGCTGGGTAGACCAGCCACGGGAGTGGACGATGACAACCAGCGGTTCGGACAACGGCAACTTCGAAGACAAGGCGCGCCAATACTGGAGCGCCTGGGGAGATGCCATGCGCCACGGCCAGTCCGCTTCCGCCGCGCAACCGCCGCCGGGCCCGGCTGGCGAGACGCCGCAGGACTGGCGCAAGGCGGTCGACTGGTGGTCGCAGGTGTTGCCCACGCAGGCCGCCCCGCAGGCGCAGGAGGCGATCAACCGCTTCCGTACCCAGGCCGGGGACTGGTACGGCACCATGCAGCAGGTGGCCGCGCAGTTCGCCGGTCGCGATACCTCTGCCAGCGCGGTCTCCGACGCCTGGCGGCACGCCGTGCAAGGGCAGGGCGAGCAATTGATGCAATGGACGCTGGGCTCGCTGCATGGCGGCAGCAAGGGCGGCTTCGATCCGTGGTTGCAAGAAGCCGCGCAGGCGTTGCAGCGCTGGCGCGAAGACAATGCCGCCTGGCTGGAGATGCCGGCCTTCGGCCTCAATCGCAATCATCAATCACGCTGGCAGACCTTGGCCCGCGCGCAGCAGGATTACCAGGCGCAGTCGCAGGCCTATGCCGAGCAGCTCAAGGCAGCGATCGACCAGGCGTTTGCGCGCTTCGAACGCAAGTTGAGCGAACACGAAACCAGTGGCAGCCAGCTGACCAGCGCGCGCGCCTTGTTCGATCTGTGGATCGAAGCGGCTGAAGAATCGTATGCGGACGTGGCGTTGTCGGATCAGTTCCGCGAGGTCTACGGCGGCTTTGCCAACGCGCACATGCGGCTGCGCGCGGCCCTGCAACAGGAAGTGGAACAGGTGAGCGAGCGCTTCGGCATGCCGACCCGTTCCGAGATGGATGCCGCGCATCGGCGTATTGCCGAGCTGGAGCGGGCGGTGCGTCGCATGCTGCGTGGCGCGCAAGCCAAGCCGGCTGCGGCGTCCGCGCCCAAGCCTGATGCGGGCCCGGCGCCAGTCGCCGCTGCCAGCGCACCGCCACGTGCGGCTGCCCAGCCAACAACCCCGCCTGAGGCCGCGCCAGCCAAGCGCGCCACGCGCCAGACAGCAGCTGCGCCAGAGACATCCAGACCGAAAGCATCCAACACGCGACCGGCTGCAAAGAAGGCGACCAAGACTTCCAAGTCGCCGGCGCGCGCACCGAGCGGAGGCAAGCCATGAAGGGCCCGTTGGGATTCAGTGCCGAGGACCTGATGCAGGAGACCTTGTCGATGCAGCGCAAGCTGCGCGAAGGGCTCAAGCTGCTGCCCGGCGTGGAGGACGTGGATTACGGCGTCACCGAACGGCAGGAAGTCTGGCGCGACGGCAAGGTGGTGCTGTACCGGTTCGTCGGCGATGCCGCGCCGGTGGCGCGTACGCCGTTGCTGATCGTCTATGCGCTGGTCAACCGGCCGTACATGGTGGACCTGCAGGCCGATCGTTCGCTGGTCAAGGGCCTGCTCGGTCACGGCCAGGACGTCTACGTACTGGATTGGGGGTATCCGGACCGCTCCGAACGCTATCTCACGCTGGAAGACTATCTACTGCGCTACATCGATGGCGCGGTGGACCATCTGCGTGCGGCGTCGGGTCTGGAGGCGGTGGACGTGCTCGGCATCTGCCAGGGCGGCACGTTTGCGCTCTGCTATGCCGCGCTGGAGCGCGCCAAGATCCGCAATCTCATCACCATGGTCACGCCGGTGGATTTCCACACCCCCGACAACATGCTCTCCAACTGGGCGCGCATGGTCGATGTGGATCTGTTCGTCGACACCATGGGCAATGTGCCTGCGGATCTGATGAATGCCAGTTACCTGATGCTCAAGCCGTTCCGGCTCAACCTGCAAAAATACGTGGGGCTGCTCGACATCCTCGATGACAAGCAGGCGCTGGAGGACTTCCTGCGCATGGAAAAATGGATCTTCGATTCGCCCGACCTGGCCGGCGAAGCGTTCCGCGAATTCGTCACCCAGTTCTACCAGCGCAACGGCCTGGTCACCGGCGATGTGCGTATCGGCGGGCAGGCGGTGGATCTGCACGCTGTCGACATGCCGGTGCTCAACATCTATGCCGAGCACGATCACCTGGTGCCGCCCGATGCCTCGCGCGCCCTGCGTGGGTTGGTGGGCAGCGAGGACTACACCGAGCTGAGCTTTCGCGGTGGGCACATCGGCATCTACGTCTCGGGCCGTGCACAGCGCGAGGTGCCCGTGGCGATCCATCGCTGGCTGCAGGCGCGTGGCGGCAACGGTTGACGCAGTGATGCAACGGGGTGGGCGTGCGTCACGCACGCGTGCCGTCACGATCCGCTGTAGCTGGCCTGCCTACACTGTGAGATACATTCCAGGAGGCTGCTCATGTCCACCACCACTGCACTGTCCCGTTCCCTCAACGACCGCATGATTGCCGGCGTCGTCGGCGGCATCGCGCGCCGCTTCGGCTGGAGCTCGACCCTGCTGCGCATCCTGTTCGTGATCGTGTCGATCGCTTCGGCTGCATTTCCCGGCATCCTGGTCTACCTGATCCTGTGGCTGCTGATCCCGAATCAGGCCGACTGAGCCGCGTCCCGCGCTGGCTGGGCGCGCTGCAGGTACTGGGTGCGCTGTGGACGTTGCCGAACACGCTGATCGGGCTGGCGATCGGTACGTTGGGCGCCTGTTTTGGCGCGCGGCCGCGCTGGTCAGCCACTGAGCGCGCAGTGGTCTTCCATGCCTGGCCATGGGGGCCGGGCGGGGCGATGACGTTGGGCAATGTCATCTTGTTGAAGGGCGCATCGTTGGAGTTGCAATGCGCCACTTATGCGCATGCCGCCGGTCGCTGCGTGCACCCGGCGGTGCGGCTCGGCGATCACGAGCGCGCGCACGTGTATCAATACATGCTGCTCGGCCCGCTATTTCTTCCGGTGTACCTGCTGTGCGGCGGCATCCACGTGCGCAACCCGCTTGAGCGCGCCGCAGATGCCTACGCAATACACGGCCACGGGTGGTGGCCGTGGTGGTCTCAGCCCAGTCGCGAGAAGCCGAACAAGTCCGACAACGGGTAAGCGCGGCCTTCCAGTTGCGCACGTAGCAGGCCGGCGCCGATCGCGCTGTAGGTGATGCCATTGCCGCCATATGCCATGGCAAAGGCCACACGCGGGCCGTGCTCGGAATGCGTGCCGAAGAACGGCAGCCCATCGGCGGTTTCGGCAAACGTGCCGCCCCAGGCGAACACCGGCCGCAGCCGCACGTCCGGCATCACCTTGGCGATCTTCTTCAGCAGCGTGTCCATCTTGCTGAGCACGCGTGCGTCGCGGCGCGCGGGAATATCAATGCTGTCGTCTTCGCCGCCGGCCACCACGCGGCCATCGGCGGTGGTGCGCACGTAGAGGTAGGGGCGCGCGGTCTCCCACATCATGGTGTGCTTGAGCGCGCCCACATCGGTGTCGTGCAGCGGGTCGGTGACGAAGGCATAGCTGCTGCGGTTGCGTGCGACCCGCTGCGACAGCCACTGCTGGTTGCCATAGCCGGCGGCCATGATCACGTGCCGCGCGCGCACATTGACCCCGTCCTGGGTGCGCAGATCGACATGCTGGTCATGCGCCTGGAGGGTGGCGATGGGGCTGCGGTCGTAGATGCGGCCGCCGTACTGCTCGCATTCTGCGAACAACCGGTAACACAGGCGGTAGGGGTCCACGCTGGCGGCGAGCCGGCTGAGAATGGCGCCTTCCGAACGCACGCCGTAGTCGTGCCACAGCGCGTCACCGGCGATCCACTCCACCGGCAGCGCATGTGTCTTGCGTGCGTCCAGTTCGCGCTGCAGATCCTTGAGATCCCGCGCACGGCTGGCGTAGTACAGGCTGTCCTGGCGCGTGAAGTCGCAGCCGCCCAGGCCATCGCAAAGCTCCTGCAGATCCAGGATCGCTTTTGCGCACGCACCATAGGCCAGCGCGGCGGCAGGCATACCGTACTGCGCCGCCAGATCCACCATCGGCGTGTCGATCTCGTATTGCAGCAACGCAGTGCTGGCCGAGGTGCTGCCCCAGCCGATCTCACGTTGTTCGATCACCACCACCTCATGGCCGTGGCGCAGCAGCTCGTGTGCGATCAATGCCGCGGTCACACCGCCGCCAATGATTGCCACCTCGCAGTGGGTGTCCTGCTCCAGGCGCGGATAGGGACGCATCAATCCGTTGCGGATCGACCAGAACGGATAACCACTTTTGAGGTTCATGCGGTGTCGGTGAGCGGGCGGAACTGGATTGGACGATCAAGCGGGGTGAAGCGGCCGTGACGCGTGCAGCCGCCATCGGGCGGTCACCAAATCGCAAACAGCCGGCGTTAACGTGCGTGGAAAAGCTCCTCACGGCGTGCTCGCTATGCTCGCGCCGTCAGCGCAGCAACAGCAGCAGAAAAGGGTGAGGGTATGTCGATTGTCCTGTACGTCGGTGGCAGCAAGGATGGCGATAAGGGTGTGGTGCCGTACGGCTTCAGCAAGTCGCGCACCATGACCGAGGCCGGTCCGGAGGTGTACGTGGAGCGCATGGTGCCGCTCAAGGACGTGGGCAAGATCCGCGTCATGGCGCTGGAATCGCTGCACGAAAGCATTCTGGTCGAGCGCGCCGCCACCCATTACGCACGCCGCGTCCGCTGAGCGCGTCGGCATAGGTTTACGGTGGTCCTGTCAACGGGTTTCCGCGGCGCCCCGGCACTGCGAAAATGCATTTTTGACAGTGAAGCGGTTCCAACCGCGCCGCCATGCACGACACCCAGCTTGCCCAGCAGATCGCCCGCACCATCGCCGATGAGATCGGTGCCCAACCCGCCCAGGCGCGCGCCGCCATTGCCCTTCTCGATGAAGGCGCCAGCGTTCCGTTCATCGCGCGCTACCGCAAGGAAGTCACCGGCGGTCTGAACGACACCCAGCTGCGCAACCTCGAAACGCGCCTGACCTACCTGCGCGAACTGGAAGACCGCCGCGCCGCGATCCTGTCCAGCATCGGCGAGCAGGGCAAACTCAGCGACGAACTGCGCAGCGAAATCGTCGCCGCCGACACCAAGTCGCGCCTGGAAGACCTGTATCTGCCGTACAAGCCCAAGCGCCGCACGCGTGCGCAGATTGCGCGCGAGGCCGGGCTGGAACCGCTGGCGGACACCTTGCTGGCCGACCCCACCCAGGCGCCGGACACCACCGCAGCGATCTACGTGGATGCCGACAAGGGCGTGGCCGACGTCAAGGCCGCACTGGAAGGCGCCCGCGCGATCCTGATGGAGCGCTGGGGCGAAGACGCCGCGCTGGTCGGCGAACTGCGTAGCTGGTTGAACGACAACGGCGTGATCCGTGCGCGTGTGGCCGAGGGCAAGGAAGAGGCCGGTGCCAAATACCGCGACTACTTCGACCACGCCGAATCGCTGGCCAGGATTCCCTCGCATCGCCTGCTGGCCTTGTTCCGGGCACGCCGCGAAGAATTTCTCTACCTGGATCTGGACCCGGGCACCGATGCCGACGCCGGTCACCAGTACGCCGAAGGCCGCGTGGCGCGCAGTGCCGGCATTTCCAACGAAGGCCGCCCGGCCGACCGCTGGTTGCTCGATGCCTGCCGGCTCACCTGGCGCGCCAAGCTGCACATGCACCTGCTGCTGGACCTGTTCAACCAGGCGCGCGAAAAGGCCGAGGCCGAGGCGATTGCGGTGTTCGGCGACAACCTCAAGGACCTGATGCTGGCGGCGCCCGCCGGCCCGCGCGTGGTGCTGGGCCTGGACCCGGGCATCCGCACGGGCTGCAAGATCGCCGTGGTCGACGCCACCGGCAAGCTGGTAGCCACCGAGACGATCTACCCGCACGAACCCAAGCGGCAGTGGGACCAGTCGCTGCAGACGCTCAAGAAGCTGTGCCTGCAGCACAACGTGGAGCTGATCGCGATCGGTAACGGTACTGCCAGCCGCGAGACCGACAAGCTTGCCGGCGAGGCAATTGCCTTGTGCGACCGCGCCAAGCTGCAGAAGATCGTGGTCAGCGAAGCCGGCGCATCGGTGTACTCCGCATCTGAATTCGCCGCCAAGGAATTCCCGAACCTGGATGTCTCGCTGCGCGGTGCGGTGTCGATCGCGCGGCGCCTGCAGGACCCGCTGGCCGAGTTGGTCAAGATCGAGCCCAAGGCAATCGGTGTGGGCCAGTACCAGCACGACGTGGACCAATATCGCCTGGCCAAGGCGCTGGACGCGCGCGTGGAAGACTGCGTCAACGCCGTGGGCGTGTACGTCAATACCGCCTCGGCGGCCTTGCTGTCACGCGTATCGGGCCTGTCCAGTACGGTGGCGGAAAACATCGTGCGGCATCGCGACGACAACGGCCCGTTCAAGCGCCGCAAGGACCTGCTCAAGGTCCCGCGCCTGGGCGACAAGACCTTCGAACAATGCGCCGGCTTCCTGCGCATTGCCGACGGCGATGAGCCGCTGGATGTGTCGGCGGTGCACCCGGAGGCCTACCCGGTGGTGGAGCGCATCGTCAGCAGCACCGGCAAGCCAATCAAGGCCTTGCTGGGCGATGGCAGCTTCCTGCGCGCGCTCAAGCCGGAGCAGTTCACCGACGAGCAATTCGGTGTGCCCACCGTGCGCGACATCCTCAAGGAAATGGAAAAGCCCGGCCGGGACCCGCGCCCGGAATTCAAGGCGGCGCAGTTCGCCGAGGGCATCGAGGACATCAAGCACCTCAAGCCCGGCATGATCCTGGAAGGTGTGGTCAGCAACGTCGCGGCCTTTGGCGCGTTCGTCGACATCGGCGTGCACCAGGATGGCCTGGTCCACATCTCGGCGCTGTCGGACACCTTCGTCAAGGACCCGCGCGACGTGGTCAAGGCCGGCGACATCGTCAAGGTCAAGGTGCTGGAAGTGGACGTGGCGCGCAAACGCATCGCGCTGACCCGGCGGTTGTCGGATACGCCGCCACCGGCCGACGCGGCCGCGCAGTCACGCGACACACGTGGCGCGGGGCAGGGGCGGCGCGACGGAAGCGGTGGTGGCGGGCGCGGCCCGGCAGCCGGCACTGCCAAGCCGCGGACCAGCGCGCCGCCCGCCAACAACGCATTGGCCGACGCCTTCGCGCGCGCCAAACGCAGCTGATCACAACGCACCCTGGCCCGCGCCAGGGTGCGTTGTTCAGGCGGATGGGTCGGTGCGTACCGCACCGGCGGGCAGCACCAGGCGTTCGATCAGGTCGATCAGCCCAGGTGGCTCCACCGGCTTGCCCATGTGCGCGTCGAAGCCAGCCACGATGGCGCGGTCGCGGTCCTCTTCGCGCACGTAGGCGGTGAGGGCAATCGCGCGGATGTGCCGCGGCAGTTCCGGCCGGCCCGAGCGCACGCTGCGGATCAGGTCGTAGCCATCGCGCAGCGGCATGGCGATATCGCTCACCAGCACGTCGTAATGCGCCGCGGCCAGGTGCGCTTCCGCTGCATCCACCGAGCCGGCGGCCTGCACCTGCGCGCCGGCCAGCATCAGGAAATGCATCACCGCCTCGCGTGAGTCCTGGTCGTCGTCCACCAGCAGCAGGCGCACGCCATCGAGCCGGCCATGTGCGGCGGTGGGCAGCGGGCCGGTGTGGGCAGGCTCTGGTGCGGGACGCTGGTCGCTGACGCCGTGCTGGAACGGCAGCACCACGGTGAACGTTGCGCCATGACCTTCGCCGTCGCTGGACGCGCCCAGGCTGCCGCCGTGCAGATCGATCAGCTGGCGCGAAATCGACAGTCCCAGCCCCAATCCGCCCACGCGGCGGGTGGTGCCGGCATCGGCCTGACGGAAGCGGTCGAACACATGCGGCAGGAAGTCGGCGGCAATGCCGATGCCAGTATCGCGTACGCACAGGCGCAGGCGCTGCTCTTCCACCTCCAGGCTCACGCGCACATCGCCCTCGGGTGCGGTGAACTTGAGCGCGTTGCTGATCAGGTTGGTCAGCACCTGCTGGAGGCGCCCGGCATCGCCGAAGAACCACAGGCTGCCTTGCAGCGGCGCATCCAGTTCCAGCCGGATCTGGCGCGCCTGTGCGGTGGGCTGCATCAATTCCACGGTGCTGCGCGCCAGCCCGGCGATGTCGAAGTGTTCGGGCTGCAGGCGGATCTTGCCGGACAGGATCGCACTCATATCCAGCAGGTCGTCGATGATCTGCGTTTGCGCGCGCGCACTGCGCTCGATCACCACCAGTCCCTTGCCCAGCTTGGCCGGCTCGAAGGCATCGGCCTGCATCAAGCGCGACCATCCCAGGATCGCATTGAGCGGCGTGCGCAGTTCGTGGCTGAGCGTGGCCAGGAATTCATCCTTGACCCGGCTGGCGTGTTCGGCCTGATTGCGTGCAGCGGTTTCAGCCTGCAGCGAGGCCTTGAGTTTGGCATCCACGCGCGTGCGCTCGATCACGATGCCGGCTAGATGGGAGGCCGAGCGTGCCATGGCCTGTTCGCGCAGCGAGGCCAGATGCGGTTGCGCGTAATAGATGTTGAGCGTGCCCAGCACGGCGCCATTGCTGCCCAGAATCGGCGTGACGCAGCAGGCGGCAATCCCCATCGCTGCCGAGAGTGCGCGGTGGTCTTCAAAGCGCGGATCGTTGGCGATGTCCTCACAAATCACCTGCAGGCCGCTATGGGCCGAGCGCGCGCACGGCGGGCCAGAGGGCCCGATCGGCGCATTCTCGAAATCGCCGCTGTAATCGCGCGGCAGATGCGGGGCCGCCGCAAACTGCAAGGTCTGGTGCTCCTCATCCAGCACCATCACTGCGCAATACAGCGGTGTTTCGCCGCGCGCTTCCACGCTCAGCGCGATGGCATCGAGCACCACCGTCAATGGCGCACCGGTCGTGATCAGGCTCAGGATCGCGCGGTCGGATGCGGTGGCATCTTCGATCCGCTTGCGGTCGGAAATATCGGTCAGCGAACCGATGTGGCCCAGGAAGCGCCCGTCGCTGCCGAAGTGCGGCGACGCGGTGTCGATACACCAGCGGTACTGCCCATCGTGGCGGCGGATGCGGTATTCGGCGATGAACGCGCCGCGTGCATCGAGCGCCTGCTCGAAGGCATGTCGCACACGCGCCGCATCATCGGGATGCATCGCATTCCACCAGCCCTGGTCCAGGGCCTGTTCCTCGCCCTGGCCGGTGAACTCATACCATTGCGGGTTCCAGTAGACGCAGTTGCCGTCCACGTCCGCCATCCAGATCATCGCCGGCACCGTCTCGCACAATGCGCGGAAGCGCGCCTCGCTTTCGCGCAGCTTGTGCTCGAACCCGCGGCGGTCGTGGATATCGGTGTAGGTGCCGATCCACTCGCTGATGCGTCCATGTTCGTCGCGGACGGGCAGGGCACGCGCCAGGTGCCAGCGGGTCTGCCCATCGTGGCGGCGCAGCTCACATTCGATCTCGTAGGCGCGCTCGCCATTGAGCGCCAGCGCCCACGCCTGGCCGGACATGCGCAAGCCTGCGGCCGAATGTGCCTGCTGCCACGCGGCGCTGGCCTCCGTGTCTGGATTCAGGCCGGTGTATTCGTACCAGCGTTGATTGAAATAGTCCGGCTGGCCTGCCGGATCGGCGATGAAGATGATCTGCGGCACCGTGTCGGCCAGCCGCCGCAGCCGCCCCTCGCTGGCCGCCAACTGGCGCTGCGCCTTGGCCCGCTGCATCGATTCCCAGCACCGTGCCACCACCAGCCGCACCAGTTCGATGTCGGTCGAGGCCCATTGCCGCGGTGCACGTTGATGCACGCCGATTGCCGCCACCAGTTGGCCATGCTTGTGCAACGGAATCGCCAGCGACGCGCGCAGGCCGGAATGCCGGTATTGCTCGACTACGTAGTCCGGCGCGCCGGGGGCCATCGCGTCGGTGGTGAACCAGGTGCGGTTTTCCAGCAGCGCATCGCGCAGCCCCTGCGCGGCTTCCAACGGAAAATCTCCCTTGAGGCTAGGCATGTCCTGCACGTAGTCGCTGATCACGTGCATCACACTGTGGTCCTCCGCCGCCAGGCCGAATGCGCAGCGGTTGACCCGCAGATGCTCGCCGAGCAGGCGCACGCTGGTGTCCACGATCGCGCGCGGTTCGGAGACATGCTGCAGGGCATCTTCCAGATGCAATAGAAAGCTGTCGTGGCTGCGTTCGTCTGTGGGCGACGGCAGAGCCAGGGTTGTTGCCGCAAGCGTATTGCCGTGCCACTGCGACGGCTGTCCGCGCGGATGGGCGGCGATATACAGCTGGCCCAACGGCCTGCCGCTTTCGAGCACCGGGCTGCACGACCATGCCGATGGCTCGGGGTGCTGCTGTCTGTCTGTCGCTCCCGCCAGCACCAGGCGTTGGGCGGTAACTGTAGCGAGCGGCTGGCCGAACACGTGCGGATGCAGCGCACCGAGGAGCGGGATGCAGGCATCGTTGTACAGGCAGTGCGAGGCCTCGCCACACACCAGCACCATCGGCACCTGTGCATGCAGGCAAAGCGAAAGCGCTGTCGACAGCGCAGGACTTTCGCTCAGCAGGGCGAGGGCGCTTTCGTCCGCATGCGGCAATAGCGCTGTGGTTTCGCGATGCTCTGGCAGCAACTCAACAATGGCCGGCGCGGCGATGGCCATGATGCATCCCACCTGTCAGCCCTGGATGCAGTGATTCTAGTGACAACGTCGCCGCTGACAATGCGTCAGCTGCTGGCACCGCTGCGCTGGCGCGCCTTGGCCAGGGCATCGACGAGCTCGTCGGACATGTACGGCTTGGTCAGGATGACCCCGCGTTCAAACCCGTGCGGGATGCTGGCACTGGCCACGCCGGTGGCCAGCACGAAGGGAATGCCGCGTTCGGTGAGCCGCCGCGCAACCGGTTCGCTGGTCTGGCCGTTGCCCAGGCGATAGTCCAGCACGGCAGTATCCGGCGCATCGGCCTCGATCAGCTGCAGCGCGTCGTCGACCTCACCCACCGGCCCGACCACGGCCGCACCCGCCTGGATCAGCTGCATTTCGAGCAGCATGGCATTCATGTCATCGTTTTCGACCACGAGTACCCGAACTCCACGCAACGCCGACATTGCTTACTCCTTCACGGTAGCCGGTGAGTATATCGGCCCAGGCTGAGCGCCGCGTTGCTGACGCTGCTTGCACATGAATTCGTCAGGCAATTCCTGACACTGTTCGTTTCGTTGACAACTCGCTATACTGCGCGGCCACGCCGAAGTGGCGGAATCGGTAGACGCAGCGGACTCAAAATCCGCCGCCCTTAAAAGCGTGTGGGTTCGAGTCCCACCTTCGGCACCAAGTTCTTGCGGTACATCTAAAAGCCCGCCTGGAGTCATCCAGGCGGGCTTTTACGTTTCCGCTGTGCGCCGGTGCACCGGTGCGCTTTGCGGCTGGGTGCAGGCGGGCTGCTGCGATATGTGGGGATGCATTGCCATGGATGCTCAGTGCCCGCACATCGGAGTTGCCGTCGTACGTTGGCTGTCTGAGTTGTTTGGCGAGCAAGAGTGTTCGCATAGGCACGCAGCCATCACGCCTGGTCCGTACCTTTGAGGCCTCTCTCAAGATCAGGTGCCCATCATGGCGATCGACTCAGAACAGAAGCTGCGCATTCTTCGCGACATCCACGCCACCACGCCGGTGAGCGAAGAAGAGGCCGACTGGGCGGTGCGCGCCGGCTATGCGACGCACGCGGAAGACGCGGATATCGATCTGACGCACGAGGGGCGCAAGGCGCTTGATGACGGGCAGGTGTGACGCGATGTAGGCCGGCACAATGTAGTGGCGCGGCGACACGAACGAGAGTCCTGGCGCCTGGTTGCGATAGTCGATTCGTTTGCCGCAGAAGCGGAGCTACTGGTTTTAAACAGCCCAGGGCGCAGGCGCGCAGCCAACGTTTAAATCGGGGTGCGTGCAGTCGCGAGCTCGTAAACTGGAGCACAGTCCGGGTGCGCGCCACGCGCCGCCAGGCGCGGTTAGTGCATCCGCAATGCTCCAACGTCACCCAACAAAAAAGCCCCGCAGTGCGGAGCTTCTTGTCGTTGGCGTCCCCACGGGGATTCGAACCCCGGTGTCCACCGTGAAAGGGTGGTGTCCTAGGCCTCTAGACGATGGGGACGCATAAACGAACAACCCCGTTGTTAGCTTGCGGACGGCCTATTGTCCGAAAGTTGGTGGAGCCAGGCGGGATCGAACCGCCGACCTCCTGCATGCCATGCAGGCGCTCTCCCAGCTGAGCTATGGCCCCACGATGCTGCGAGCCGGCAATGATAGCGATCTGCAACCGGGTTGGGAAGAGGTGCGGATACATTTTTTTCATGCGGTAACGCGCCAGCGTTCTGATCGGCCTACGCGCTGTGTCGTGTCGCGCACTGGGTGCGGCGCTTCCCTTTGTCGCTGATCTCGTCGGCAGGCAACACGCGTCAGGTGTGTCCTGCTTTGTGCATCGCGTTAGCCAAGCGTGTTGCGATGCGCAGCTGATCTCGAAACTTTTCCTGTCTGGTTTTTTGTTTCGCGGAACCTGTAGTCGTTACTGGCGCGCTAGTGAGTGCGTGGCGGGTTGCAGCCACAAGGGTGCACATCATGCCCGAACGCTAGTGCAAAGCGGAAAAAGGCAATTTCGTGCGCTGCGTCCAAGTGCTGTTCTCGTCGCTGCGTCGCTGCAGCGGTGACAAGCGAGGTGACGTGTGCAGCAGCGTGCATATCGTCTGCTCTGCTTGAAAGGCGAGGGCGCACGCAAATGCGCACGTGGTGAAGTCTTACTCCGGCGCGGCGCGGCGCGGCTCGGCTCGGCGCGTCGTGGTCGCAGCGCCAGGTCATGCACACGCAATCGGAATCAGGCACTTCGACCGATCTTGCAACTCCGGCCAGCTTCGAAGAGCTTCAACACGCAATCGCACAAAGCGCGTTGCCAGTGAGGCATCACCAAACTGCTCTGGCACATCTGGCAAAAATTGCACGCAAGAAAAAAGCCCCGGCAATGCCGAGGCTTTTTGATGATTGGCGTCCCCACGGGGATTCGAACCCCGGTGTCCACCGTGAAAGGGTGGTGTCCTAGGCCTCTAGACGATGGGGACGCGTATCAAACCTGGTTGTCTATTCCAGACGGCCTATGTCCGGAACGTGGTGGAGCCAGGCGGGATCGAACCGCCGACCTCCTGCATGCCATGCAGGCGCTCTCCCAGCTGAGCTATGGCCCCACGAAACTGAGAACGAAATGATAGCGATGCGTTAACGTTCGCGCAAGCGCTTTTTCATGCCGAATGAGACGCGGCGTGCGCCGTGCTCAGTTGACGCCGTGCAGATCGCGCAGCTGTGTCGGGCGCGCGCCAAAGTACGCGGCGAGATCGGCGATGTCCTGGTCACTCAGCGCGGTGGCTTGGGCGGTCATCAACGGATGCTGGCGATCGCCGCTGCGATAGGCCTGCAATGCATGTGCAAGGTAGTCGCCGTACTGGCCGCCGAGTTTGGGATAGGTCGGGTCCAGCGGCACATTGCCATCGGCGCCGTGGCAATCGACACAGCTCTGGCCGGTGGCCTTGCCTTTGGTATGCGCGAGTTTGTCGCCGGCTGCGGCGCGGCCGGTCGGCAGGCCCGCCGACGACCCCGAGCCATGCTCGCCGCTGGCATGACCGGCATCGCCGGCAGAGTGATCGGTGGATTCCACCTGGGACTGGGAACAGGCCGCCAACGACAGGGCAGCGACCAAGGCGATGGCTAGACGCGGAGCGTACAGGGCGTTCGGCATGTGGGCGCTTATTTGAGGGTGGACAGGTAGGTGGCGATGTCGGCGATGTCCTGCTCGGAAAAGCTTTGCGCCTGTGCCTGCATGGTCGGGTGTTTGCGCTTGCCCTGGCGGTATTCGGTCAGTGCCTGGGTCAGGTACTGCGCGGACTGGCCGCCGATCTTGGGCACGCGGTAGCTCGGGTAGGCGTTCTTGTAGCCGGTCACGCCGTGGCAGCCCTGGCAGGTGTATGCCAGCTGGCGGCCATTCCCGGCATTGCCCGAGGACGCGGGTGTGGCAGGCGTCGGCGCCGCGGCTGCAGGCGCAGGCGGTGTCGGAACCGATGGTGTTGCTGATGCGCCCCCAAACGGCAGGAAGACGACCAGAGCGAGACAAGCGGCGAGCGGCTGCGGGCGCATGGTTTCGTATCCGGAAGACTGGTATGAGTCCGCACGTGGGGGCGTTGCGGGCCGAACCGAGTATGCCTGCGATTTGGCCGCACGCAAACCGGGTGAATAGGCAATCTTGAACAGACCATGACCTTTGGCGCATTGGCGGCATGATGGCTTGGGTGGTTTACTTGCCTACAACACCTGTTCACGCATCCACTAGGACACGACGATGTCGCCACTCTCCTTCTTGCACGGCCGCAGCGGACCTTGCGCTGCGGCGCTGTTGATCACCACGAGCCTGTTGCTGGGCGGTTGCAAGGCTGGCGACAGTGCTGCCAAGCCGGCAGACAGCCAGAAGGCCGCAGATGCCGTGCCGGTGGAAACCGCCAAGGCAGCCCGTCGCGCGGTGGCTGCCAGCTACACCGGCACTGCGGCATTGGAGCCACGTGCCGAAGCGCAGGTGGTGGCCAAGACCTCCGGCGTGGCGCTGGCGGTGATGGTCGAGGAAGGGCAGAAGGTGTCGGCAGGCCAGGCGCTGGTACGGCTGGATCCGGACCGCGCGCATCTGGCGGTGGCGCAAAGCGAGGCGCAGCTGCGCAAGCTGGAAAACAGCTATCGCCGCGCCACGCAACTGGTCGGCCAGCAACTGGTCAGCGCCGCGGATGTGGACCAGCTCAAGTTCGATGTGGAAAACAGCCGCGCGCAGCATCGTCTGGCGTCGCTGGAACTGTCGTACACCACCGTGCAGGCACCGATTTCCGGTGTGATTGCTTCGCGCTCGATCAAGACCGGCAACTTCGTGCAGATCAATACGCCGATCTTCCGCATCGTCGACGACTCGCAACTGGAAGCCACGCTCAACGTGCCCGAGCGCGAGCTGGCCACGCTCAAGTCCGGCCAGCCGGTGACGTTGCTGGCCGACGCATTGCCGGGACAGCAATTCGTGGGCAAGGTGGACCGCATCGCGCCGGTGGTGGATTCGGGCAGCGGCACTTTTCGCGTGGTGTGCGCGTTCGGGGCTGGCGCGGAGGCGTTGCAGCCCGGCATGTTCGGGCGCATCCGCATCGACTACGACCAGCGCAAGGATGCCCTGGTGATTCCGCGGCTGGCGCTGCTGGATGACGGTGAGCCGGCAGTGTTCGTGGTGCGCAATGGCAAGGCCAGCCGGGTGCCGGTGAAGCTGGGCTATGCCGAAGGCCCATGGCTGGAAGTGCGCCAGGGCCTGAAGGAAGGCGACCAGGTCGTGACGGCCGGCAAGGTGGCGTTGCGCGATGGCACCGCGGTGCAGATCATCGGCCAGCCCGATCGCAAGCCGGTTGCAGCTGCCGCACCGGCAACGGCCGGCGACGAGAAGCGCTCATGACCGACCATCCCACCGGCCCGGTCCACGACCCGCACCTATCCGTAGCGCCGGGCGGCGGCCTGGTGGCGTTTGCCACACGCCGCCGCGTCACCATCGCGATGATCACGGTGACCATGTTGCTGTTCGGCCTGATCGCGCTGCGTAGCCTCAAGGTCAATTTGCTGCCGGACCTGAGCTATCCCACGCTCACCGTGCGCACCGAATACACCGGTGCGGCACCGGCGGAGATCGAGACGCTGGTGACCGAGCCGGTGGAAGAAGCGGTCGGCGTGGTCAAGAACCTGCGTAAGCTCAAGTCGATCTCGCGTACCGGGCAAAGCGATGTGGTGCTGGAGTTTGCCTGGGGCACCAACATGGACCAGGCCGGCCTGGAAGTGCGCGACAAGATGGAAGCCTTGTCGCTGCCGCTGGAAGCCAAGCCGCCGGTGCTGCTGCGCTTCAATCCATCGACCGAGCCGATCATGCGCCTGGTGCTGTCGCCCAAGCAGGCGCCGGCCTCAGACACCGACGCCATCCGTCAGCTCACCGGCCTGCGGCGCTATGCCGACGAGGATCTGAAAAAGAAGCTCGAACCGGTGGCCGGCGTGGCGGCGGTGAAGGTGGGCGGTGGTCTGGAAGACGAGATTCAGGTGGATATCGACCAGCAGAAACTGGCCCAGCTCAGTCTGCCGATCGACAACGTCATCACCCGGTTGAAGGAAGAGAACGTCAACATCTCCGGCGGCCGGCTGGAAGAAGGTTCACAGCGCTACCTGGTGCGCACGGTCAACCAGTTCGTGGATCTGGATGAGATCCGCAACATGCTGGTGACCACGCAGAGCAGCAGCAGCAGCGCAGCCGATGCAGCGATGCAGCAGATGTATGCCATTGCGGCGTCCACCGGTTCGCAGGCGGCATTGGCGGCCGCGGCCGAAGTGCAGAGCACCTCGGCCTCGTCCACCAGCAGCATCGCCGGCGGCATGCCGGTGCGCTTGAAGGACGTGGCGCAGGTGCGCCAGGGCTACAAGGAACGCGAGGCGATCATTCGCCTGGGCGGCAAGGAAGCGGTGGAATTGGCGATCTACAAGGAGGGCGATGCCAATACGGTGTCGACCGCCGCGTCGCTGCGCAAGCGCCTGGAGCAGATCAAGGCGACCGTGCCCGGCGATGTGGAAATCACCACCATCGAGGACCAGTCGCACTTCATCGAGCACGCGATCAGCGACGTCAAGAAAGATGCGGTGATCGGCGGCGTGCTGGCGATCCTGATCATCTTTTTGTTCCTGCGCGATGGCTGGAGCACCTTCGTGATCAGCCTGTCGCTGCCGGTGTCGATCATCACCACGTTCTTCTTCATGGGCCAGCTGGGCCTGAGCCTGAACGTGATGTCGCTGGGTGGGCTGGCCTTGGCCACTGGCCTGGTGGTGGACGATTCCATCGTGGTGCTGGAGAGCATCGCCAAGGCGCGCGAGCGTGGCCTGAGCGTGCTGGATGCGGCCATGGTGGGCACCCGCGAGGTGAGCATGGCGGTGATGGCCTCGACCCTGACCACCATCGCGGTGTTCCTGCCGCTGGTGTTTGTCGAAGGCATTGCCGGGCAGTTGTTCCGTGACCAGGCGTTGACCGTGGCGATCGCCATTGCGATCTCGCTGGTGGTGTCGATGACGCTGATCCCGATGCTGAGCTCGCTGAAGGGCGCGCCGCCCATGGCCTTCCCGGACGAACCCAGCCACCCGCAGTGGCAGCCGCAGCAGCGCTGGCTCAAGCCAGTAGCGGCTGGCCGCCGCGGCGCGGGTGCCAGCGTGCGCTATGCGTTTTTCGGCGCCGCCTGGGCGGTGGTGAAGGCTTGGCGCGGCGCCACGCGGGTGGTGGCACCGGTGATGCGCAAGGCCAGCGATATCGCGATGGCGCCGTATGGCCGTGCCGAACGCGGGTACCTGACCATGCTGCCGGCGGCATTGCGGCGGCCCTGGTTGGTGCTCGGGCTGGCAGGCGCCGCATTCGTCGGCACGGTGCTGCTGGTGCCGATGCTCGGCGCGGACCTGATCCCGCAGCTGGCGCAGGACCGCTTCGAAATGACGGTGAAGCTGCCCTCTGGTACGCCGCTGGCGCAGACCGACGCTCTGGTGCGCGAGCTGCAACTGGCGCACGACAAGGACCCGGGCATCGCCTCGCTGTATGGCGTGAGCGGTGCCGGCACACGGCTGGATGCCAACCCCACCGAAAGTGGCGAGAACATCGGCAAGCTCACGGTGGTGATGGCCGGTGGCGGCAGCCCCGCGGTGGAGGCAGCGGCCACCGAGCGCCTGCGCAGCAGCATGACGGCGCATCCGGGCGCGCAGGTGGATTTCGCGCGGCCGGCCCTGTTTAGTTTTTCCACGCCGCTGGAAGTGGAGTTGCGCGGGCAGGATCTGGGCGAGCTGGAGCAGGCTGGCCAGAAACTGGCGCAGATGCTGCGTGCCAACGGCCACTACGCGGACGTGAAGTCGACCGTGGAAGAGGGCTTCCCGGAAATCCAGATCCGCTTCGACCAGGAGCGCGCCGGTGCGCTGGGCTTGACCACGCGGCAGATCGCCGATGTGATCGTCAAGAAGGTGCGCGGCGATGTGGCCACCCGCTACAGCTTCCGTGATCGCAAGATCGATGTGCTGGTGCGTGCGCAGCACAGCGACCGTGCCAGCGTGGACGCGATCCGCCAGTTGATCGTCAACCCAGGTAGCAGCCGTCCGGTACGCCTTGCTGCGGTCGCCGAGGTGGTGGCGACCACCGGGCCGAGCGAGATCCATCGCGCCGACCAGACCCGCGTGGCGATCGTGTCGGCGAGCCTGCGCGACATCGACCTGGGCGGTGCGGTGCGCGAAGTGGAAACGTTGGTGCGTAACGACCCGCTGGCGGCTGGCGTGGGCATGCACATCGGCGGGCAGGGCGAGGAACTGGCGCAGTCGGTGAAGTCGCTGCTGTTCGCGTTCGGTCTGGCGATCTTCCTGGTCTACCTGGTGATGGCTTCGCAGTTCGAATCGCTGCTGCACCCGTTCGTCATCTTGTTCACCATTCCGCTGGCGATGGTCGGCGCGGTGCTGGCACTGCTGATGACCGGCAAGCCGGTATCGGTGGTGGTGTTCATTGGTCTGATTTTGCTGGTGGGCCTGGTGACCAAGAACGCGATCATCCTGATCGACAAGGTCAACCAGCTGCGCGAGGAAGGCGTCGCCAAGCGTGAGGCGCTGATCGAAGGGGCGCGTTCGCGCCTGCGGCCGATCATCATGACCACGCTGTGCACCTTGTTCGGCTTTTTGCCGCTGGCGGTGGCGATGGGCGAGGGAGCGGAGGTGCGTGCACCGATGGCCATCACCGTGATCGGCGGGCTGCTGGTGTCTACGCTGCTCACCTTGCTGGTGATTCCGGTGGTCTACGACCTGCTGGATCGCCGTGCCGATGCGTACTACCTGGAGCGCGGCCGGCGCATGGCGCGTCAGCGCGCACCGGCCAGCCACAGCGACGGGCTGGAGGCGGTATGAGCGTTGCCGCCTTCAGCATCCGTCGCCCGGTCACCACCATCATGTGCTTCGTGTCGCTGGTGGTGGTGGGGCTGATCGCCGCATTTCGCCTGCCGCTGGAGGCGCTGCCGGATATTTCCGCGCCGTTCCTGTTCGTGCAGTTGCCGTACACCGGCTCCACGCCGGACGAGGTGGAGCGCAACCTGGTGCGGCCGGCCGAAGAAGCGTTGGCGACAATGACCGGCATCAAGCGCATGCGCTCAACCGCCACCGCCGACGGCGCCAACATCTTCATCGAGTTCTCCGATTGGGACCGCGATATCGCCATTGCCGCCTCCGACGCACGCGAGCGGCTGGATGCGATTCGCGACGATTTCCCCGAGGATCTGCAGCGCTTCCATATCTTTAAATGGTCCAGCAGCGATGAGCCGGTACTCAAGGTGCGGCTGGCCAGCCAGGCCGATCTGACCGGCGCGTACGACATGCTCGACCGCGAGTTCAAGCGGCGCATCGAGCGGATTCCGGGCGTGGCCAAGGTGGAAATCTCCGGCGCGCCGCCGAATGAAGTGGAGATCGCGATCGCGCCGGACCGGCTGACTGCGCATGACCTGAGCCTCAACGATCTGAGTGAGCGGCTGGGCAAGCTCAATTTCTCGGTTTCGGCCGGGCAGATCGACGACAACGGCCAGCGCATCCGCGTGCAACCGGTAGGGGAGTTACGCGACCTGCAAGAGCTGCGCGACCTAGTGCTCAACGCCAAGGGCCTGCGCCTGGGCGACATTGCGCAGGTGCGGCTCAAGCCCACGCGCATGAACTACGGCCGGCGCCTGGATGGGCGTCCGGCGATTGGCCTGGACATCTACAAGGAGCGCAGCGCCAACCTGGTGGAAGTGTCCAAGGCGGCATTGAAGGAAGTCGAAGACATCCGCGCCGAACCTGCCATGCGCGACGTGCAGGTCAAGGTGATCGACAACCAGGGCAAGGCGGTGACCTCGTCATTGGCGGAATTGGCCGAGGCCGGTGCGGTTGGTCTGCTGTTGTCGATCACGGTGCTGTTCTTCTTCCTGCGCCACTGGCCGTCCACGCTGATGGTCACGCTGGCGATCCCGATCTGCTTTGCGATCACGCTGGGCTTCATGTACTTCGTCGGCGTCACGCTCAACATCCTGACCATGATGGGCTTGCTGTTGGCCGTGGGCATGCTGGTGGACAACGCGGTGGTGGTGGTGGAAAGCATCTACCAGGAGCGCGAGCGCATGCCGGGCCAGCCGCAACTGGCAGCGTTGTTGGGCACGCGTAGCGTGGCGATTGCACTCAGCGCCGGCACGCTGTGCCACTGCATCGTGTTCGTGCCGAACCTGTTTGGCGAAACCAACAACATCAGCATTTTCATGGCGCAGATTGCGATCACCATTTCGGTGTCGTTGCTGGCCTCGTGGTTGGTGGCGATCAGCCTGATCCCGATGCTGTCGGCGCGCATGAAAACGCCGCCGCTGGTGACCTCCGAGCGCGGCGTGATCGCACGGCTGCAGCGGCGCTACGCCAAGGTTTTGGCCTGGACGCTGGCGCACCGCGGCTGGAGCGTGGCCGGCATCCTGCTGGTCAGTGCAATCAGCCTGGTGCCGATGAAGCTCACCAAGGTCGATATGTTCGGTGGCGACGGCGGCAACGAGGGCTACATCCAGTATCAGTGGAAGGGCTCCTATACGCGCGAGCAGCTGGGCGATGAGATCGCGCGGGTGGAAAACCACCTGGAAGCCAACCGCGCCAAATATCACATCACCCAGATCTATTCGTGGTTTAGCGAGGTGGAAGGCAGCAACACCGTGGTGACCTTCGACGCGACCAAGGTCAAGGACCTGCCACCGCTGCTGGAGCAGATTCGCAAGGAGTTGCCGCGTTCTGCGCGCGCCGATTACAGCATCGGCAACCAGGGCGATGGCGGGAGCGGCAATCAGGGCGTGCAGGTGCAATTGGTGGGCGATTCCACCCAGGCACTGCAGGAGTTGGCCGACGAGGTGGTGCCGCTGCTGGCGCAGCGCAAGGAATTGCGCGACGTACGCGTGGATACCGGCGATCGCACCAGCGAGCTGGCGATCCGCGTGGATCGCGAGCGCGCGGCCGCGTTCGGCTTCAGTGCGGAGCAGGTGGCGAGCTTCGTCGGGCTGGCCTTGCGTGGCACGCCGCTGCGCGAGTTTCGCCGTGGCGACAACGAAGTACCGGTGTGGGTGCGTTTTGCCGGCGCCGAGCAGAGCAAACCCGAAGATCTGGCAGGCTTCACCGTGCGCACCAAGGATGGCCGCAGCGTGCCGTTGCTGTCGCTGGTGGATGTAAAAATCCGCCCGGCCGCCACCCAGATCGGCCGCACCAATCGGCAGACAACCCTGACCATCAAAGCCAATCTCGGCACGAAAGTCACCGTGCCTGAAGCGCGCGCTGCGATGGAGCAACCGCTCAAGGCGATGCAGTTTCCGGCCGGTTACAGCTACACCTTCGACGGGGGCGATTATCAGGACGACGGCGAGGCGATGGGCCAGATGGTGTTCAATCTGGTGATTGCGTTGGTGATGATCTACGTGGTGATGGCGGCGGTGTTCGAGTCGCTGCTGTTTCCGGCGGCGATCATGAGCGGCGTGCTGTTCTCGATCTTCGGGGTGTTCTGGCTGTTCTGGATCACCGGAACCTCGTTCGGCATCATGTCCTTCATCGGCATCCTGGTGCTGATGGGCGTGGTGGTGAACAACGGCATCGTGATGATCGAGCACATCAACAATCTGCGCCGCCGTGGCATGGGGCGCACGCAGGCGTTGATCGAAGGCTCACGTGAGCGCTTGCGGCCCATCATGATGACCATGGGCACCGCGATCCTGGCGATGGTGCCGATCTCGCTGACCAGCACCACCATGTTCAGCGACGGCCCGCCGTACTTCCCGATGGCGCGCGCCATCGCTGGCGGCCTGGCATTTTCGACGGTGGTGAGTCTGCTGTTCCTGCCGACCATCTACGCCATCCTGGATGACATGAGCAGCGGCGCGGCGGCATTGGTGCAGCGCGCGCGTGGTGTACGGAAGGCGATGCCGCCGGAGGCTGCGTTGGAGTCTTGAGCCACCAAAGACGGCTGACGGTTGGCAATCGCTGCACACCGAATGGCAGCAAGGGTGCTTCAAGCCCCTCTCCCGTCGGGAGAGGGGTTGGGGTGAGGGTACGGATTTCCCGAATACGACTAGGCAGCGTGCCTGCCTGCGGTTTGCTGGCTTCGGTGAGGGCGGCAGCGCGGCCGGGGCTCGGCTCCTCGGCTCGGCAGACATCCTGTCTGACTCGCCGCCGCGGCACATCCCTGTGCCGCTCTCCGCCAATCCCCGGCCACGCTGCCGCTTCGGCGGCGTCGTTGCCGTGAGTTAGCTGATCTTGAGGACAGTCAGGACGGGCGGCTTGAAGCCCCTCTCCCGTCGGGAGAGGGGTTGGGGTGAGGGTACGGATTTCCCGAATACGACCAGGCAGCGTGCCTGCCGGCGGTTTGCTGGCTTCGGTGAGGGCGGCAGCGTGGCCGGAAATCGGCTCTTCGGCTCGGCAGACATCCTGTCTGACTCGCCGCCGCGGCACATCCCTGTGCCGCTCTCCGCCAATCCCCGGCCACGCTGCCGCTTCGGCGGCGTCGTCGCCGTGAGTTAGCTGATCTTGAGGGAGGTCAAAACGGGCGGCTTCAAGCCCCTCTCCCGTCGGGAGAGGGGTTGGGGTGAGGGTACGGTTCCCCGAATACGGTCGGGCACCTGCCTGTGGTTTGCTGGCTTCGGTGAGAGCGGCAGCGCGGCCGGAAATCGGCTCCTCGGCTCGGCAGACATCCTGTCTGACTCGCCGCCGCGGCACATCCCTGTGCCGCTCTCCGCCAATCCCCGGCCACGCTGCCGCTTTGGCGCGTCGTTGGCATGAGTTAGCTGATCGTTAGGGAAGACGGCAGGGCCGAAAATGCTCGGTTTTTTGGCCGGCAGGCAAATAGATATCTGCCTCCGCCTCAGGCAGCAAGGCAACGAGGCAACCATCAAAGGCTAGTCCGAGCAGGCCTCGCGGAAATCGCTGCTCTCCGTTCCGCCAATACAGGAACATTCGAAGAGTGGTCCGCGGGCGCCGGGGCAGGACCTTACACGACAAGGATGTCGTGTAAGAGCCCCCATGGATGGGTTCACGGCGTGTCCTGCCCCGGCGCCCGCGGGCCGCTCCACCCAAAAGATCAAGGCGCCAGCTAACCAGCTTTCCTCAACCAACGAAATCAAGGCGCCAGCAAACCGGGCGTTCCTCAATCAAAACTAAAGCGCCAGCTGATCAGCTTTGCTCAGCCAATCAACTTTCGTCAGCCAACCGGCCTTCTCAAGCCACTCGGCTTTCCCAACACGCGGGATGCAGCCCAGAACATCAGCCCGCACGCACCTGCCGCACGATTGACGCAGCCTTGGCCGAGCTTGCCTTGACCTTGTCCCACTGACCTTGCGCCAGCCAGTCCTTGGGCACCATCCACGAGCCGCCGATGCACAGCACGTTCGGCTGCGACAGGAATTCGGCGGCATTGGCTTCGCTGATGCCGCCAGTGGGGCAGAGCTTGAGCTCAGACAGCGGGCCGGCCAGGCCCTTGAGCATCTGCAGGCCGCCCACAGCGGTGGCCGGGAACAGCTTGCACACGCGGAAGCCCAAGCCCATCAGGGTCAGCAGTTCGGTTGGGGTGGCAGCGCCGGGCACGGCCGGGATCGGCGCGTCGGCCAGCAGGCGTGCCAGCGGCGCTGGCGTACCGGGCGTGACCAGGAAGTCTGCACCGGCATCCACCGACTGGCGCAGCTGCCGTTCGCTCAGCACCGTGCCGGCACCGATCACGATGTTGGGCAGTTCGCGCTTGAGCATCGCCAGCGCCTCGATCGCGACCGGCGTGCGCAGGGTCAGTTCGATGGCAGGCAGGCCGCCTTCGAGCAGCGCGTCGGCCACGCGACGCGCCTGGTCCAGCGTGTCGACGGTCACCACCGGCAGGATGCCGGCGTCGCGCAGCAGCTGTTCAGCGGTGTTTTGGGTCTGGGCAATCGTCATTGCAACTCCTGGAGACGGCGACCGCCTGGGCGATCGCAGAGAGGGAAGGGGATCAGGCGTCCTTGGACTCGTGCGGCGCCGCGGCAGCGGCCGCATCGGCGCCCAGTTCGTACTCGGCGTCGTAGCTCCACAGCGCACCGTCCGGATGGGTCGGGCCGCACGAAATCGAAATCGCGCCCTGGTCGGCCGGGCCGACGACCTGGCGGTTGATCGCAAACAGGTTACGGCCCAGGTCGTTGCCGGCCACGGCGGTGTTGGGTGCAACCTCGCGCGATGCCCATTCTTCGGCCGAAACCAGCACTTCCAGCGTGCCGGCTTCGCCGTCCAGGCGCACCATGTCGCCTTCGCGGACACGCCCGATCGGGCCGCCACGCGCGGCTTCCGGCGTCATGTGGATCGCGGCGGGGAACTTGCCCGAGGCACCGGACAAACGGCCGTCGGTGACCAGCGCCACGCGACGGCCCTGGTTCTGCAACAGGCCGAGCAACGGGGCCATTGAATGCAGCTCCGGCATACCGTTGGCACGCGGGCCCTGGTAACGCAGCACCACCACGAAGTCATGCGGCAACACGCCGGCCGCATGCAGCTTGTTGAGCACCTGCGGGGTGTCGATCACCACCGCAGGCGCTTCGATCTTGCGGTGCTGGGGCTTGACCGCCGACAGCTTGATCAGCGAGCGGCCCAGGTTGCCGCGCAGCAGGCGCAGGCCACCTTGCGATTCGAATGCATCGCTGACCGGGCGTGCCACGCTGTCATCGGCGCTGGTCGCTGTGCCGGGCACATAGATGACCTTGCCGTCCTGCAAACGCGGCTCGTTGGCATAGGCACGCATGCCGCCTTCGACCACGGTGGGCAGGTCGTCGTGCATGTAGCCGGCGTCCATCAGTTCGCGGAACACGAATGCCGTGCCGCCAGCAGCCTGGAAGCGGTTCACGTCGGCTTCGCCGTTCGGGTAGACACGGGTCAGCAGCGGCACGGTCTGCGAGATCAGATCCATGTCGTCCCAGGTCAGCACGATGCCCGCCGCACGTGCCACAGCGATCCAGTGGATGGTGTGGTTGGTGGAGCCGCCAGTGGCCATCAGGGCGACCACGGCGTTGACGATCGCGCGTTCGTCGATCAAACGACCGAACGGGCGGAAGTCCTGGCCTAGCGCGGAGATCGCCAGCGCCCGCTCGGTGCCCTCACGGGTCAGCGCATCACGCAACGGCTGTTCGGGATTGACGAACGAGGCGCCGGGCAGTTGCACGCCCATCGCTTCCAGCAACACCTGATTGGAGTTGGCGGTCCCGTAAAAGGTGCAGGTGCCGGGCGAGTGGTAGGAGGCGGATTCGGCTTCCAGCAACTCGGCACGGGTGGCTTCGCCCGCGGCATAGCGCTCACGCACTTCGGCCTTCTGCTTGTTGGGAATGCCCGGGCTCATCGGGCCGGCCGGCATGAACAACGCCGGCAGGTGGCCGAAGGCCAATGCGCCGATCAACAGGCCAGGCACGATCTTGTCGCACACGCCCAGATAGACCACCGCATCGAACATGTCGTGGCTGAGGCCGATGGCCGCGGCCTGGGCGATGTTGTCGCGCGAAAACAGCGACAGCTCCATGCCAGCACGGCCCTGGGTCACGCCGTCGCACATTGCCGGCACGCCGCCGGCGACCTGCGCGGTGGCGCCGAGCGCACGCGCGGTGTCGCGGATCATCTGCGGGTAATGCTCGAACGGCTGATGCGCCGAGAGCATGTCGTTGTAGGCGGTGATGATGCCCAGGTTCGGCGTGGCCGCGCCGCGCAGGCGCGACTTGTCGGTCGCCTCGGAGGCCGCAAAACCGTGCGCGAGATTGCCGCAACTCAGGCGGCTACGGAACGGGCCTTCACGCAGGGCGGCATCAAGGCCGGCCAGGTACGCCGCGCGCGAGGGCGCGCTGCGCTTGCGGATACGGTCGGTGACAGCTTGGATGTTCGGATGCAGGCTCATTGGCTACCGGCTATGAGAAACAGGGGGAAGGTGTTCAATGGCAGCCCGGCATCAGGCGATGCGGGCTGCCGCGGTATCACAACGTGGGCAAGTGCTTGCACGCCATCAGCATGACCAAGCCACCCACCCGAGGTCCCGACATCCACTAACTGCACCAATGCACCCGCAGGCGCGGGCCAGGCTGCTGCAGCGCGACCCGGATCGGGTATTCGCTGATGTCCTCGCCTGCCAGCGCCGCCTGCAGCACATCGAGCTTCTGCTTGCCGCGCAGCAACAGCAGGCGCGTGGGAATTGGCGCCAGCCCGGCCGGGGTCAAGGTGATGCGCAGCGGCCACTGGTTGGCACCGGGGCAGCCGGTGGCGTCCAGCGACGCGTACGGCTGCGGGCTGGCCAGGGCCTTGGGTAGATCGGTCGAGCCGGGGAATAGCGAGGCGGTATGCCCGTCGCCGCCCATGCCCATCACCGCCAGGCAGGCCGGTTCGGCATGCGTGGCCTGCAGGTTGGCGGTATGCACGCACTCGGGCAACTGCTTGCCCGGGCGCACCAACGGAATGAAGGTGGCCGCCGGTGCATGGTCCAGGAAGCTCTGCTTGACCAGCCAGGCATTGCTGTCCTGGTCCTGTGGAGAGAGCCAGCGCTCATCCACCAGGCCCACCTCGACCCGCGACCAATCCAGCGGGCGATGCGCCAGCGATTCGTACACCGGCGCCGGGGTGGTGCCGCCGGACAGCAGCATGCGCGCCTGGCCGCGGCGCGAGATTTCCTGTTCCAGCAGGTCGGCCATTTCGCTGGCCACCGCTTCGGTCCATTCGTCGAGGTCGTCGTAGCGCACCAGGCTGATGCGGTCGTTGTCCTGCAAACTCATCGCTGCTCTCCCGGCAATGCGCGTTCGGCGTCCACCGCATACGCCGCTGCACCCAGGAGGCCGGCATGCGGATGCATCACCGCCAGCGAGGGCACCCGCGACATGATTGCGGAGAAACGGCCCTTGTGTTCGAAGCGCTGGCGGAAGCCGGAATGCTGCAGCGAATCCAGCACCTTGGGCACCAGCCCGCCGGTGAGGAAGACGCCGTCCCAGGCACCCTGCATCAGCACCATGTCACCGGCGATCGCGCCGAAGATGGCGCAGAACAGATCAATGGTGCGCGAGGCACGCGGGTCGCCAGCGGCGGCACGTGCGGTGATGTCCTTGGGCTCCAGCGGGCCGGGGTCGATGCCGGCAATCTCGCTCAGCGCGCGGTGGATGTTGACCAGGCCCGGGCCGCAGATCAGGCGCTCGTTGGAGACCCGGCCGAACTGCTCGGACAGGATCTCCAGCACGCGAATCTCTTCCGGCGTGCCGGGCGGGAAGCTGACATGGCCGCCTTCGGTTTCCAGCGGAAAACAGCGGCCGTTGCGGATGATCAGGCCACCCACGCCCAGCCCGGTGCCCGGGCCGATGACGCCGTAGTTGCGCGGCAGCTCGATCGGTGCCGGGCGCCAGCTGGCGCCGCCCACCTGCACCACGTCCTGCGGGCGCAGCAGGCTGATCGCCATCGCTTGCGCGGCGAAGTCGTTGATCAGGTGCAGCGTGCTGAAGCCCAGCATGGTGGCGGTGCGCGAGCGCGAGATCACCCACGGATGGTTGGTGATGCGGGCTTCGTCGCCATCCACACGGCCGGCCACCGCGAACACGCCCTTGGTGGCCTGCACGCCAATCTGGTCCAGGTAATAGCGCGCGGCCTCGCCCAGCGAGCCGAACTCGACCACCGCGAACTCACGGCAGGTGTCGTCCAGCAGCGGTACCGAGGCATCGATGTCGGCCAGCGCGAAGCGCGCGTTGGTGCCACCGATGTCGGCAACCAGCACCGGCTTGGAAGGAGCAGTCATGCGTTGTTTCCCTGTGCGTCGGTGGCCGGGGGCAGGAACGGTGCGGCGGTCTCGGGGCCCCAGCTACCGGCCGGATACGGCTGCAGCGGCAGCTGTGCGTCCGACCAGGCATCGCTGACGCTGTCGATCCAGGCCCAGGCGGCCTTGACCTCGTCATCGCGCACGAACAGCGCCGGGTTGCCGTTGAAGGCATCCACGAACAAGCGTTCATACGCGATACGGCGGTGCAGGCCGGTGGGCACGGACAGCTCCAGTTCCAGCGGCTGCAGTTCGATCGCACCCCATTCCGGGCCGGCCAGGCTGCTCATCAGGCCCAGCTCGATGTTTTCCAGCGGCTGCAGCTGGAAGGTCAGGCGGTTGGGCACCGCGTTCTGGCGGTCCGGACGCTCGAACAACCAATGCGTCACCGGCTTGAGCGTGACCACGATGCGCGTGGAGCGCTCAGCCAGGCGCTTGCCGGTGCACAGGTGGAACGGCACGCCAGCCCAGCGCCAGTTGTCGATGTGCGCGGTGACCGCGACGAAGGTTTCCACATCGCTGCCTTCCGGCGGGTGGTAGGCCTGCGCCGGCTCGCCGTTGATGCTGCCGGCGGTGTAGCGGCCACGCACGCTGTCTTGCGCGGCGTGCTCGGCGGTCATCGGGCGCAAGGCGCGCAGCACCTTGACCTTCTCGTCGCGGATGCGGTCGGCTTCCAGCGAGGCCGGCGGCTCCATGGCCACCAGGCACAGCAACTGCAGGATATGGCTCTGCACCATGTCGCGCAGCGCGCCGGAGCGGGCGTAGTAGGCATCGCGGCCGTCCACGCCTTCGCTCTCGGCCACCAGGATCTGTACCGATTCGATGTAGGTCCGGTTCCACACCGCTTCCAGCAAGGTGTTGCCGAAGCGCAGCGCCACCAGGTTCTGCACCGCGGCCTTGCCCAGGTAGTGGTCGAGACGGAACACGCGGTCTTCGTCGATCAGTGCGCCGATCGACTGCAGGATCTCGCGGGCGCTGTCCGAATCGTGGCCGATCGGTTTTTCCAGCATCAACCGGTGCGGTGCAGCCAGCGCGCCGCCCAGGGCCAGGCCCTGGCAGGTACTGATGTACAGGCCCGGTGGAATCGCCAGATAGCTTACGCACTGGCGGCTGGCCAGTTCGCGCACGGCCTCGGCCACCGATTCGGCATTGCGCAGGTCCGCCGAGCGGTAGTCGATGCGCTGCAGCAGCGCATCGATCTGCGCGGCGGTGGCAATCGGCAGCGCCTGGGCCAGGCGCGGGCGCAGTACCTCGCGGAAGGCGTCGGTGTCGTGCTGCGACAGGGCCAACGCACGGATGCGGAAGTCCTCCGGCAACAGGCCGTCGACAAACAGGCGCAGCAGGGATGGAAAGAGATAGCGCTGGGCGAGATCGCCGGTGGCGCCGAACAGGATCAGGGTGTTGTGCATGGACCGAGTTTCAGATTCTGGAGACATCGTTATCAGCGGCTTGGCGGGAAGGCGCCGGTGATGCCGGCGGTCGGTACGTCTGTTCCTGGCGACACTTGCGTGCGCGCAGCGGGGGATGGACGCTGACGCCCAATCCCCGATTGTTGCAGCAAGTGGCGGTCAGCGGTTAGCGCTGGAGCGGTATACCTGCACCTGCGCGGCGGCATGATCGGCCTTGCGCAGGTAGAAACGCTGTCTAGATGGACGGCGTGCGTTGGTGGCGGCATGGTCCCTCCCGAGATCGATGTTGCCATGTGAAAACGATTACATGTCAGAATAAACCAATGCATTCGTTTGCAGGAGATTTCCTTGCAAGCGCTATGGCGTCACTACCATCGGGAGGGCCGAGGGTGGGGCGCACCACTCCTGTTGAGGCCGAAAGATGGCGAAAGTGCAGTTGGAAGGTGTCCGCAAGGTCTACGAGAACGGGCAGGTTGCTGTGCAAGGGGCCAGCTTCGAAGTCGCCGATGGCGAGCTGATGGTGCTGGTCGGGCCGTCCGGCTGCGGCAAGTCCACCTTGCTGCGCATGATCGCCGGGCTGGAGGACATCAGTGCGGGCACGCTGCGCATCGGCGACCGCGTGGTCAACGACGTGGCGCCGAAGGATCGCGACATCGCCATGGTGTTCCAGAGCTACGCGTTGTACCCGCACATGACCGTGGCCGAAAACCTGGCGTTCGGGCTCAAGCTGCGCGGCCATCCCAAGCAGGTGATTGCCGAGCGGGTGAACAATGCGGCCGAGTTACTGGGCTTGACGCCCATGCTCGACAAGCTACCCAAGGCGATGTCCGGCGGCCAGCGCCAGCGCGTGGCGCTGGGGCGCGCAATGGTGCGCGAGTCGGCGGTGTTCCTGCTCGATGAGCCATTGTCGAACCTGGATGCAAAGCTGCGCCACAGCGTGCGCACCGAGATCGCGCAGCTGCATCGCAAGCTCGGCACCACCATGATCTACGTCACCCACGACCAGGTCGAAGCGATGACCCTGGGCCAGCGCATCGTGGTGCTCAAGGATGGTGTGATCCAGCAGATCGACAGCCCGATGGCACTGTACGACCGCCCGGCCAACCTGTTCGTGGCCGGCTTCCTCGGCAGCCCGGCAATGAACGTGCTGCAGGGGCGGCTGGACGCGCAGGATGGCCTGCATCTGGTGATGGCCGATGGCTGGCGCGTGCCGCTGGGCGCGGCGCAGATCGATCAGCGCTGGCTGAGCCAGGAGGTCGTGGTGGGCGTGCGCCCCGAGCACCTGCAGCCGTCAGCCGACGCGCAGTTGGGATTCGATGCACGTATCGATGTCACCGAGCCGGTGGGCAATGAGATCTTCCTCAATCTCGACCGCGGCGGGCAGCCGCTGGTGATCCGCGTCACCCCGCAGGCGTTGCCGGCGGTGGGCGAGTCGCTGCGGCTGGCCTTGCGCAGCGAAGCACTGCATTTCTTCGACCCGGCCAGCGGCGAACGCCTGACGACCTCGGCCTCCTGACACTGCGCGAGTGCGCTGCCGGCCTCGTGCAGAGGTCGGCAGGTGCTGCGCATGCATTGACTCGCTTGATGCCCGGCGAACGCGAGTCCGCCGCGTGCACAGGGATGGCTGCGGCGAAATGTCGCACCACCCTGTGGAGCAGAATCGCTGCCCTTAGCGGGCCAGCCCGGGCAGGATCTGCAGCGGTCGGGCAGGGGAGGTGCCGGCGCTCAGCGTCATGCCTGCCTCAATTGCCAGCTCCAGCGGCAGCACCGCTAGCGCCACGTTCTCGGCGCAACTGACCACGCTGCCCACCTCAGCGCCGTCCAGGCGCACCGCATCGCCCGGCGCAACCGCAGCGTCGGTTTCCAGCAAATGCACCGCGCGTTTGGCTTTGCCCAGAAAATGCGTGCGCGCCACGATTTCCTGGCCCGGGTAACAGCCCTTTTTGACGCTGAACGCATGCAGCTGGTCCAACGCCAGCTGTTGCGGGGTCCACTGTTCGCGCTGCGTATCTGGCAGCCGCACCAGCCCTAGCTGCAGGTCTGCGCGACGCCATGCGGCATCCATGTTCGGCAGATCGATAGGCGCTGCCAATGTGTCCGACGCGCGCAACACCAGCGTGCGCGGCAAGGCAGGGCTGCCCATGTCCAGTTCGATCGCATCCGCAGCCACGTCGGCATGTGCCGCCTGCGCGCGTGCGGGTGCGGCGAACGCGCCTTGTGCGGTCAGCGCAATCTCGGTGATGCGCAGCTTGCGCCGGAACACGAAACGGCCGAGCTGCGCGGCGATCTCGGCCGCGTTGCCATCGGGCAACAGCATCAGCAATTGCGCATCCTCATCACGCAAGAGTGCGAAAATGGCAATCACGCGCCCCTTCGCTGTCAGCCACGCATTCCATTGCCACTGCCCAATCGCCAGTGCTTGCACGTCATTGGCAAATTGGGCATGCGCGAACGCCACTGCATCCGGACCGCTCAAGCGGACGTATTGCATGTCGTGCAGGGAGCCAAAACCATGTGGAATAAGATTCAGGTTGTCAGCCATGGAAGGGGAGGACTAAGATCGCAATGTTGTGAGACCACTATGATAGGCCATCCAACCCCCACCCCAGCGCAGGATTCCGAGACGCAGCCTTCTCCTCAGGAGCACATTCCCGAGAAGAAACCCCTGCCCAAGGAGATTGGTGGGCGCGACGGCCCTGAGCCAACGCGCTACGGCGACTGGGAAAAAAATGGACGCTGCATCGATTTTTGAGCAGCTTTTAGCCACAGCGGCCTAGTGCCGCCCAGCCGAGAAAACGAGCCCAGCGAATGGCGACCCGCGAACGTCCACTTTCCCCGCATCTTCAGGTGTATCGCTGGCAGATACAGATGGTGACCTCGATCCTGAATCGAGCCACCGGCATTGTTCTGTCCATCGGCGCCCTTGTGATTGCCGCCGCCTTGCTGACCCTCATGCTTGGCCCCGACCACTGGAATTGCTTCCGCGACATGGCGGCAGCCTGGTATGGACAGGTGTTCCTGTTCGGCTGGACCTGGTGCTTTGCCTTCCACCTGTTTGGTGGCCTGCGCCACATCCTGCAGGACTTCGGCCAGGGCTATGCCGTGCGCTCGTTCGTCAGCATCGGCTGGTTGTCGGTGATTTTGAGCTTCGTGCTGACCGCCGCCATCTGGGCGTACGTGCTGCTGTCCGGAGGTGCCGTATGAGCCGCTATAGAACCCCGTTGAAGAACGTGCGCGGCCTGGGCGCCGCCAAGACCGGCACCGAGCATTTCGTGGTGCAGCGTCTGACCGCCACCGCGCTGGTGCCGCTGTCGATCTGGTTCCTGATCTTAGTGTTGAGCCTGATCGGTGCCGACCACACAGCGGCGAGCGCCGCGGTTGCCAAGCCGTGGAACGCGATCCTGCTGGTGGGCTTCCTCATCGCCTCGTTCTGGCATGCGCAGCTCGGCATGCAGGTGGTGCTGGAGGATTACGTGCACAACTCGCTGCTCGCCCTTGCGGCGCAGACCCTCGTGCGCTTTGTCGCCGTTCTCGGTGCCATCGTCAGCGTGTTTGCCGTGGCGCGTATCGCGCTAGGCATCGCCTGAGCCAGCGACCCAACAGGAATCTATAATTCGATGTCCGCTTACAAGATTACAGAACACAAGTACGACATGGTCGTGGTGGGCGCCGGCGGCGCCGGCTTGCGCGCGACCTTCGGCCTGGCCCAGAAGGGCCTGCAGACGGTCTGCCTGACCAAGGTCTTCCCGACCCGTTCGCACACCGTGGCCGCGCAGGGTGGTATTTCCGCCGCGCTGGGCAATATGGGTGAGGACGACTGGCGGTATCACTTCTACGACACCATCAAGGGCTCCGATTGGCTGGGCGACCAGGACGCGATCGAGTACATGTGCCGTGAGGCGATCCCGGCCATCATCGAGCTCGAGCACTACGGCGTGCCGTTCTCGCGCACCGAAGAGGGCAAGATCTACCAGCGCCCGTTCGGCGGCATGACCACCAAGTACGGCGAAGGTCCGTCTGCGCAGCGCACCTGCGCCGCCGCCGACCGCACCGGTCACGCAATGCTGCATACGTTGTACCAGCAGTCGCTGGCGCACAACGCACGCTTCATGATCGAGTACTTCGCGCTCGACCTGATTTTCGACGAAGAAGGTGTGTGCCGCGGCGTGCTCGCGCTGGACATGGCCGAAGGTTCGCTGCACCTGTTCCGCGCCCACGGCGTGGTGCTGGCCACCGGCGGCTACGGCCGTGCCTACTTCAGCGCCACCTCTGCCCACACCTGTACCGGTGACGGCGGCGGCCTGGTGATGCGTGCTGGCCTGCCGATGCAGGACATGGAGTTCGTGCAATTCCATCCCACCGGTATCTACGGGGCGGGCTGCCTGATCACCGAAGGCGTGCGTGGCGAAGGCGGCATCCTGCGCAACAGCAACGGCGAGCGCTTCATGGAGCGCTATGCACCGCACTACAAGGATCTGGCCTCGCGCGACGTGGTGTCGCGTTCGATGACCATCGAGATCCGCGAAGGCCGTGGCGTTGGCGAGCACAAGGACCACATTCTGCTCGACCTGACCCACCTCGGCCCGGAAGTGATCAACGACAAGCTCCCAGGCATCGCCGAGAGCGCGCACATCTTCGCTGGCGTGGACGTGGCCAAGCAGCCGATCCCGGTGCTGCCGACGGTGCACTACAACATGGGCGGCATCCCGACCAACTACCACGGTGAGGTCGTGCGCAAGCAGGGCGACAACCCGGATGCGGTGGTGCCCGGTCTGTATGCGATCGGCGAAGCGGCTTGCGTGTCGGTACATGGCGCCAACCGTCTGGGGTCCAACTCGCTGCTGGATCTGGTGGTGTTCGGGCGTGCGGTGGCCAACCGCTGCGCGGAAACCGTCAAGACCAATCAGCCGCACAAGCCGCTGCCGTCCGATGCCTGCGACAAGGCGCTGGGCTTGCTGGACAAGTTGCGTCATGCCAATGGCTCCACGCCGACCTCGGTGATCCGCGACAACATGCAGCGCACCATGCAGTCGGACGCAGCGGTGTTCCGGACCAGCAAGACGCTGAAGGAAGGCGTCGACAAGATGGCCGAGATCTTCGCCACCTTCGAGGACGTCAAGGTATCGGACCGCTCGCTGGTCTGGAATTCGGACCTGATCGAGACCTACGAGTTGAACAACCTGCTGCTCAATGCAGTGGCGACGATCAACTCGGCCGAACAGCGCAAGGAAAGCCGTGGCGCGCACGCGCACGAGGATTTCCCGGACCGCGACGACGTCAACTGGCAGAAGCACACACTGGTCACCGTGGACGACAAGGGCCAGTGCGACTTCGAATACCGCCAGGTCCACATGTACACGCTGAGCAAGGAAGTGGACGTGGTTCCGCCGAAGCCGCGCGTCTACTGAGTGCCGATGCAGATGCCGCATTTCGCTCCTGCATCGCACCTGCCGTCCGGCCCTGAAGGGCAGGTCGGCAGCGTGGCGCCACAGTGCGAACGCGGCATGACGCACGCGCAGCGCCGGCAGTTCGCCGGCCGCTGCACTTCCGCATCGGTGGTGGCATCCATCGTCTTCAATTTCATGCGCACGCTGCGGTCTCCCATCGCACCGCGCATCGCCTGAGCCAACGAGAGCAGCTATGGCAGAGTTCACCCTCCCCAAGAATTCAAAGATCGGCAAGGGCAAGCATTACCCTGCACAAGGCGCCAAGAACAAGCGCACCTTCAAGGTCTACCGTTGGGATCCGGATGGCGACGCCAATCCGCGTACCGACAGCTATGAAATCGATCTGGACAAGTGCGGACCGATGGTCCTGGACGCGCTGATCAAGATCAAGAACGAGATCGACCCGACCCTGACCTTCCGCCGCTCCTGCCGCGAAGGCATCTGCGGTTCGTGCGCGATGAACATCGACGGCACCAATACGCTGGCCTGCACCAAGGCGATTGCCGCGTGTGGCAAGGCCGAGGTGCCGATCTATCCGCTGCCGCACATGAGCGTGATCAAGGATCTGGTGCCGGACCTGACGCATTTCTATGCGCAGTACGCCTCGATCAAACCGTGGATCCGTACCCAGACCCCGCCGCCGCCGGACCGCGAGCGCCTGCAGTCGCCGGAAGACCGCAAGAAGCTTGACGGCCTGTACGAGTGCATCCTGTGCGCGTGCTGCTCCACCAGCTGCCCGAGCTACTGGTGGAACGGCGAGCGCTACCTGGGCCCGGCGATCCTGCTGCAGGCCTACCGCTGGATCATCGACTCGCGCGATGAAGACACCGGTGCGCGCCTGGACGATCTGGAGGATCCGTTCAAGCTGTATCGCTGCCACACCATCATGAACTGCGCCCGCACCTGCCCTAAGGGGCTGAACCCGGCGCTGGCGATCGCCGAGATCAAGAAGCTGATGATGGCGCGCCGCGCCTGATCCTGGCGCTGATGTCCTGCTCAGGCAGGACGTCACCACAGCGGCACCGGCCCTCAGGTCTGGTGCCGCTGTCGTTTTCGGCCCGCTACAACGCGGGATGGAGAAAGAGATGGATGAAGACACACTGCTGAAAAAACTGCGCTGGCGTTGCCGGCGTGGCATGCGCGAGCTGGACCAATTGTTTGGCCGGTATCTGGACCGCCGATGGGCGCAGGCCCCTGCGGCTGAGCGCGCGGTTTTCCTACAGCTGCTGGATTGCGAAGACGATAAGTTGTGGCGCTGGTTCATGGGATACGAGGCTTGCCCCGATGCCGACAACGCCGCCCTTATCGCCGATATCCGCGCCATGCCGGCTTGACTGGCGCCCCTCGCGCGGGCTCGCCTGCGCGTTGAGCCTGATCACCGTTGCTGCACTGTGGGCCATTTGGCGGTCCGGCGTGCCGGTCTGGCTGGCCACGGGCTTGTCTGCGTATGGCGGTGTGATCGGCGCACGTACGATCTGGTTGCTGTTGCGCTCGCCAGTGCGGCAACTCGTTGTGCCGTGGACAGATGCGGCCGCCAGCGTGGATGGAGAACGCGTGGATGCGCTGCAGGTAACGTGGCGCGGGCCGATGGCGGTGGTGTCGTGGGCGCATCCGGGAGGCCGCCGCGTGCGGCTGCATTTCTGGCCGGACACGCTGCCAGCCGCGCAGCGACGTGAACTGCGTCTGGCCGCTCAGGCCCGTGCCATTTCGTCCCGGCGGTCGCTAGTGGCACCATAGCGTCCCTTTCCTGGTTGAACCGCATGTTCAAACCTATCCCGGTTGCCATCGGCTTGCGCTATCTCCGCGCCAAGCGACGCAATGGCTTCATCTCGTTTATTTCGATGGCGTCGATCCTCGGCATCGCCCTAGGCGTGACGGTGCTGATCACCACGCTGGCGGTGATGAGCGGTTTCCAGAAGGAAATCCGCGACCGCCTGCTGCAGATGGCCGCCCATGCCACGGTCAGCGCGGAAGGCGCGCCGATGCAGGATTGGCGTCACGCGGTCGAAGTGGCCAGCGCGGACCCGCGCATTGCCGGTGCCGCGCCCTATATCGAAACCGAATCGCTGCTGCAGGGCCCGCGCAAGCAACCGGCAATCGTGCGCGGTGTGATTCCGTCCGAAGAAGCCAAGGTCTCGGTGCTGGCCAAGAAGATGCAGCAAGGCTCGGTCGACAGCCTGACGCCGGGCTCCTACAACATCGTCATCGGCAAGGAGCTGGCGCTGTGGCTGGGTGTGGATGTCGGCGACAGCATCGTGGTGCTGCTCAGCGATACCCAAGCCACCCCATTGGGCGCGATGCCGCGGCTCAAGCGCTTCACCGTCAGCGGCATCTTCGAGGCCGGCTACAACGAGATCGATCGTGGCCTGGCCGTGGTGAACATGGAGGATCTGGCACGCGTGCTGCGCATGGATGGCGTCACCGGCGTGCGTCTGCGCCTGCACGACATGGATCAGGCGTTTACGGTGGCGCGCGATCTGGCCTTGAAATTACGTGGGCCGTATCGCGTGAGCGACTGGACCCAGGAAAACGCCAACCTCTATCACTCGTTGAAGATGGAAAAGACGGTGATGGGCATCCTGCTGTCGCTGATTGTGGCGATGGGCGCCTTCAACCTGGTGTCTTCGCAGGTGATGCTGGTAACCGACAAGCAGGCCGATATTGCGATCCTGCGCACGCTCGGGCTCTCGCCTGGCGGGGTGATGCAGGTGTTCATGGTGCAGGGCTCGTTGATCGGCTTCATGGGCACGATCATGGGGGTGATCGGCGGCATCGTGCTGACGCTCAACCTGGAGCGCATCCTGGGTGCCATCGAAGCAGTGTTCAGCGTCAAGCTGCTGCCCGAAGACGTGTATTACATCACCGGCTTGCCGACCGACATGCAGACGCAGGATGTTGTGGTGATCACCGTGGTCGCTCTGGTCATGAGCTTTTTGGCCACCTTGTATCCGGCATGGCGCGCCTCGCGCACCCAGCCCGCGGAGGCGCTGCGTTATGAGTAATGTTCCAGAGTCAGTGCTTGGAAAGACGCAGGCAGACCAGGGCGCGGCGGTGATTCGCGCCGAACGGCTGGGTAAGACCTACGCCGAAGGCAAGATGCGTACGCCGGTGTTCGATGGTCTGGATCTGTCGGTGGCGACCGGCGAAACCGTGGCGATCGTCGGCGCATCCGGTGCAGGCAAGAGCACCTTGCTGCACTTGCTCGGTGGGCTGGATATCCCGACCTCCGGCGAGGTGTATGTCGCGGGTCGGCGCATGTCTGCATTGTCCGATGGCGAGCGCGGCAAGCTGCGTAACCGCTCGCTCGGTTTCGTGTATCAGTTCCATCATCTGTTGCCGGAATTCACTGCGCTGGAAAACGTCATGATGCCGGTGCTGTTGTCCGGGCAGGATGTGTCAATCGCGCGCGGGCAGGCACTGCAGTTGCTGGAATCAGTTGGCCTGGGACACCGGGTGGAGCACAAGCCCAGCGAGCTGTCGGGTGGCGAGCGTCAGCGCTGTGCGGTGGCGCGGGCGTTGGTGAACAAGCCCGGCTGCGTGCTCGGCGATGAGCCCACCGGCAATCTCGACGACAAGACGGCTGGCACCGTGTTCGAGCTGATGCTGGAACTCAACCGCGCCCAGCGTACGAGCCTGGTGCTGGTGACGCACGATCGCAGCCTGGCGCGACGTCTCGACCGCGTCCTTGAATTGCACCAAGGCAAGTTGCGCGAACTGGCGCCTTCGGCGGTGTAAGGCCTCTTGCCGTGTTCGGTGCGCGAAGATGGTGCCGAACAATGCGGTGGTAAGCAGGCTGGCGAGACGGGCGCAGGCATTCTTGCAGGCATTGCGAGAAAAAACGCGGCTCATTGGCACCGTAGGGGCGCGCTTGCGTGCGATGTGGATTTCCTGGTAACGCCTCATCGCGCGCAAGCGCGCTCCTACGAGATCCGAGTGATCACAGCATCTGCGTACTGCGCGCGCCGCTCCGCTTTCCGTTTGAGGGGCGAACTTTGAGCGCATCGAACGATGCGCCTACGTGGCTGGACTACTCCCACGATACCGCGATTGAGGTAGACATCATTGCCGCCAGGGCGGGAATGGCTGCGCGGTTGGTGATGTCTTTTGTGCTGCATCGTGGGCTGCCTGATCGCACCGTAATTCGGCAGGCGTTGTGCGGGTTACGTTTCTGGAACACTTAGCATTTAGCACTTAGCTTCCCAAAACCCACAACCCAGCGCCGAGCACGAAGCACTCAGCACCAACCAACAATCGCCAAGCACGTGCGACGCTGTCGTCGCCACGCACGTCCGGCCACAAGCGTGTAACCGGACGTCCAGCCTTCCAATGCGTCCTGGCCTCTAAGCAGCCAGGACCTGTTCGTCAGGGAATGATTCGCTGCGCGCGCAGCCGGGTGAACAGTTCCAGGAACGCGGCACGGCTGTCGTAGAAGTCCAGAAAGCCCAATTCGCGGCTCTTGGTCATGTCGTTGACGCATTCGATCTCGCGGCCGAGGTCGGCATCGGTATGCCACCACGAGGCGAGACGGTTGACGTCCGGCTCCACCAGGCCGTGCTTCGCAGCCAGCTCCGCCCATTGCGCCGGTGCGGTGTCGCTTAGGCGTGCTTCCAGCGGTTCGGGCGTCTGCGGGCAGGGCGCCGCTTCCAGGCCGAAGAATTTCGCAATCTCGCCCCACATCCAGCGCCAGCGAAAGACATCGCCATTGACGGTATTGAACGCCTGGTTGCGCGCTGCCGGGCTCAGGCCGGCCCACGCCAGTTGCCGACCGAGCAGGCCGGCATCGGTCACATCGCTGAGGCTGTTCCATTGTGCCTGCGAGCCGGGGAACACGAACGGTTGCCCGGTGTGTTTGCACAGCGAGGCATACACCGCCAGGGTCACGCCCATGTTCATCGCGTTGCTGCCGTTGGCAATGCCAACCATGGTGTGCGAGCGGTGCACGCTCCAGCCGAAGCCGTGCTGTTCGGCATGCTGGAACAGTAGATCTTCGAGGGTGTAGTAGAAGTTCTCGCCAGGCTGGCGCGGTTCGCTTTCGCGGAACGGGGTTTCCGCCTTGCCACTGCCGTAGTTCTCGAAAGCACCCAGGTAGTGCTTGGTGCCGGTGACCAGCGCCATGTGCTGAAGCGGCGCCTCGCTCAAGCCATCGCACAGGTGTCGCATCATCGCGCCGTTGGCTTCGACGTTCTCGCGCTCGGTATCGCGGCGCGTCCAGGTGCAGAAGAACACGTGCGTGATCGGTAGCCCCTGCAGCGCAGTTTTGGTTGCCTCCGCATCGAGCAGATCGGCCGCTACCGGGATCACGCCTTCGTGCGACAGCGGGCGGCGCGCCAGGCCATAGACGGTCCAGCCGTCGGCGAGCAACACATTGGCGAGGTTGTAGCCGGAGATGCCGGTCACGCCGACGATCAGTGCAGCACCTTTACGCATGGGGGAACTCCTCGAAAACAGCGTTCACCATAGCGATGCGGCCATGAAATCAGGGCGAACGCAGGCCTGATTTCACTGCGAAATGAAGCACGTTTGTGGAACGGATCATTGCTGTGCCGCGTTTGTGCGCGGCATGCCGCGTGGCGGGTTTCGGCGCGTGTGGACGGTCGAGGCGCCAGCGGCGGCAGCGTGACGCGGATCGATCGCTGGCAGCATCCGCATCCTGCTCACCTGCGCTTGGCCGCGTGCATCGGCTCAAATGCGGAAGCGAAGGCTGTGATGCAACGCTTCGAGCGGTTGCTTTGCCTGCAAGCTCTCGCGCCATCTTCCTACCCGGCAACACGCCGAACGCTGCTGCCCGTCGTGGCAGACGATCGTTACGTTGAGCGATAGATCGGCAGCGCGCGGGCAATGGACATGGACGATGCAACGCATGCGGTGAGGCCGCTCGCTGGCGCCACCGTGGCGGTCGCAGCCGCGTTATTGCTGGGCGTGGTGGCATGTGCCTGGTCACCGGCGATGCTGCCGCGCACTGTCTACGGCAGTTGCCTGCTCACCGGCGCGGTCGGCCTTGCGGCGCTGCGCCGGTGGCCGCGGCGCTGGTTGTTGCTGAGCGCGGTGTGCGTGGCTGGATTTGGGCTGATGGGCTGGCAAGCGGCTGGAGTGCTGCGGGCGCAAGTACTGCCGGCCGATGAAGCGCGCGAATGGTTGGTGCAGGGAAGAGTGGTGGGCCTGCCCATCGCCGAGCCACGCCGCACGCGTTTCCAGCTGCGCCTGGCTGATGACCTGGCGCAGCCGCAAGCGCTGCGTGGCGCACTCCTGCAGGTAAGCTGGTACGACGACTTTGGTGCAGACACCATCGGCCCACGCGCCGCGTTGACGGCCGGCGCCACCTGGCAGCTGCGCCTGAAGTTGCGTGCGCCGCGCGGTCTGCGCAATCCGGGTGGGTTCGACGCCGAGCGACAGGCGCTGGCGCAACGCATCGCTGCAACCGGCTATGTACGCATGCCCGCTGCGGCCAGGCTGGTGACGCCGGCCAGTGGCGTGGATGCATGGCGCGAGCGCATGTCAGCGCGCATCGCGCACACCATCTCCGGGCCGGCGTCGCCTTACTTGCGTGCCTTGGCCTTGGGCGACACCCGCGGGCTCGACGATGCCGCGTGGGCGACCTTGCGTGCGACCGGGCTGAGTCACCTGATTGCGATCTCCGGCTTCCATGTCGGCCTGGTCGCCGCGTTCTGCGCGCTGCTGATCACTGGGGTGTGGCGCCTCTCGCCTGGCCTGGGAACGCGCGTGCCACGGCTGCATGCCGCTGCGGTGGCAGCGTTGCTTGGCGCCTCCTGCTATGCAGTGCTCGCCGGCCTTGCGCTACCAACGGTGCGCACCGTGTTGATGATCGCGGTGGTGGCGCTGGCCCGTGTGCTGCGTCGCCGCGCCAGCACTGCGCATATCCTGGCGCTGGCAATGTTGGCGGTGCTGCTGTGGGATCCGTTGAGCGTGTTGGTGGCCGGCTTCTGGCTCAGCTTCGCCGGGGTTGCGTGGCTGGTGTGGTGCCTGCCGGCTGACGATCGTTCAATGCTGCGCGGATTTCTGTCGGCGCAGGCGGTGGCGACCATTGGCCTGTTACCGTTGACGGTCAGCCTGTTCGGGCAGGCGTCGCTGGTGGGGCCGCTGGCCAATCTGGTTGCGATCCCGTGGTGGACCTTCGTGGTGGTGCCGCTGGCCTTGCTTGGCACCGCGCTGGAAGCGGCCTGGCCGGGTGCGGGCGTCTGGGCCTGGCAACTGGCCGGCTGGTGTTTCGAGCTGACCTGGCCCGCATTCGTCTGGCTTGGGCGCACCCAGGTGGCGTTGTGGTGGGTGCCCGAATCCGACGCCATTGCGCTCGTCGCTGCGCTGGTCGGCGCATTCTGGCTGCTGATGCCTCGGGGAACGCCGGCCAAATCAGTGGCGTTGCTGTTGTGGCTGCCGCTGCTGTGGCCGGACCGTGCCCTGCCCGAAGCCGGCGAGGCCGATCTGCAGGTGCTCGATGTCGGGCAGGGTCTGGCAGTGCTGGTGCGGACCCAGCGGCACGCCTTGCTGTTCGATACCGGCCCGGCGGTCCGCGATGGATTCGACGCCGGCGAACGGGTGGTGCTGCCGGCGTTGCGGGCGTTGGGGCTCCGGCGGCTGGACGCCATCGTGCTCAGCCACGCCGATGCCGATCACGCCGGCGGCTACGCTGCGGTGCGCGCCGGAATGCCGGTGGCCGATACCCTCGCGCCATCTGGCGCGCCGCTGGATGTGCGCCGCCGCTGCCAGGCCGGGCAGCGCTGGGAGTGGGAGGGCGTCCGGTTTCGTTTCCTGCATCCCACCGCGGGCTTTCCCTACCTGCGCAACCAGTCCAGCTGCGTGCTGCTGGTGGAGACGCGCTACGGGCGTGCGCTGCTGCCAGGCGACATCGACAGCATCGTCGAACACCGCCTGCTGCATGCAGGGCAGGCGCAGCTGCGCGCCGATGTGGTGGTGGTGCCGCATCACGGCAGCGCCGATGGCTCGCATGCCGGCTTCGTGGCGGCCACCGCGGCGCGGCTGGCGCTGGTGTCCTCCGGGCATGGCAATCGCTTTGGCCACCCACGCGCAGATACCGTGCAGCGCTGGCAGGGCGCCGGTGCCGAGGTGCTGGATACCGCCGAGACCGGTGCGGTGCGGGTCTGGCTGGGCCGCGGGGGGCTGCAGGTTCGCGAGCGTCGCCGCTGGCAGCCACGGCTCTGGGATGCTGCGGAACGGCGGCGGTCGGCTGCTATCCTATCGGCCAGCGAATAGGCGGCCGCGTTGCCGGAGGAATCGAATCGTGTTGGAGCTGGTCAAGGCAGGCGGTTGGCCGATGGTGCCGTTGCTGTTGTTGGGTGTGATCGCGCTGGCGATCGTGCTGGAACGTCTGTGGACCCTGCGCCGCAACGAGGTGAGTCCGCCGGGTCTGGGCGAGGAAGTCCGCAACTGGGCCGCGCGCGGCAAGCTGGACCCCACCCATATCGAGTCGCTGCGCCGCAATTCGCCGCTGGGCGCCTTGCTGGCAGCCGCGCTGGATGTGCGTGGGCGTAGCCGTGACCTGATTCGTGAGCGCATCGAAGACACTGGCCGCCATGTGGTGCATCGCATGGAGCGCTATCTGAATGCATTGGGCACGATCGCCTCGGCGGGGCCGCTGCTCGGCCTGCTGGGCACCGTGGTCGGCATGATCCAGATGTTCCTGGGCATCCTCGATCACGGCGTGGGTGACGTGAACCAGCTGGCCGGCGGTATCGGCAAGGCGCTGGTGTGCACGGCGACCGGCATGATCATCGCGGTGCCATCGTTGATGGCGCACCGGTTTTTCAAGGGGCGTATTGCTGGCTACATCATCGAGATGGAGCAGGAAGCGACCTTGCTGCTGGACACGATGGAAGGCCGCCCCGTGCCAGGCGGCACCGCAGCTGCGGCGTCCGTGCCGGCCGGCAACCCCGCCATGGCAAAGGGCTGACGGATGCGCATCGGCAGTGACCGAAGCCAGGACGAGCCACAGATCGACCTGGTGCCATTGATTGACGTCATCCTCGTCCTCATCATTTTCTTCGTGGTAACAACAACCTTCGACGCCCGCTCCACGCTGCAACTGCAGTTGCCCACTGCCAGTGACCGGAACACCAGCGCGCCGCCGCGTTCGTTGAGCGTGCTGGTCAATGCCGATGGCCGTTATTTCATCAATGACCAGGAAGTGCTGCGGTCGGATGTGGATTCGCTCAAGCAGACTATCGCCCAGGTTGCCGGCGATGACCGCGAGCAGACCGTGCTGATGCGTGCCGATGCGCGCACGCCGTATCAAGCGGTGGTGACAGCGCAGGACGCGCTGGGCCAACTCGGTTTCCGCCGCATCGCCATTGCGACAGCGCCGGAAGCGGGCAAGAACGGAACGCGGCAGTGAAGACCATCAACGAGAACGCGCCGCAGGTGTCGTCCTGGCAGACCTATCGGCGTCTGCTGGCATTCGCTAAACCTTACCGGCTGCTGTTGGTGGCCGCGTTGATCGCCGCATTGATCGAGGCCGCCGGGACCACCGGCTTCCTGGCCTTGATGAAGCCGATCACCGACGAGACCTTCATTTACAAGAACGCCGAGGTCAGCCGCTGGCTGCCGGTGCAGATCATCCTGTTGTTCGTGATCCGCGGTGCGGCCGGTTACATCACCGACATGGCAATGGGCAAGTCTGCGCGCAGCATCGCGCGCGATCTGCGCGTCAAGGTCATGTCCAAGTATCTGCGCCTGCCGGGCTCGCGCTTCGACTCCGAACCGGTGCCGTCGATGCTGATCCGCCTCGGCTCGGACTCGGATCAGGTCGCGCAGGCCGCCGTGGATGCCGTGAAGGTGATGATCCAGCAGTCGCTGCAGGTGATCGGCGCGTTGGCGTTGATGCTGTGGCATAGCTGGCAGGTCACGCTCACCATTCTGGTGCTGGCGCCGGTGCTGGCTTGGGTGATGGACAAGGTGGCGCGCCGTTATCGGCGGATCAGTCACAGCATCCAGGAGAGTGGCGCGCATCTGTTGCAGGCCGCCGACCAGACCTTGTCCAGCCATCAGGAGGTCAAGATCTACGGCGCGCAGCAGAGCGAGATGGAGCGCTACTCGGGCCTGGCCGACCGCAATCTCAGGCTGGCCATGAAAGTCGAATCCACGCGCGGCATTTCCACCGCCACCGTGCAGATGATCGGCGCGATCGGTCTGTCCGCGCTGCTGTTCGTGGCGGGCGCGCAGGCATTGGCCGGGCGCCTGACGGCCGGCGATTTTGTGGTGTTGATGACCTCGATGCTGACGATCATTCCGGGCCTCAAGCAGCTCACCAATGTGCAGAACATGGTGCAGCGCGGCCTGGCGTCTGCCGAACGCCTGTTCTCGGTGCTGGACAGCCCTGACGAGCCCGACCAGGGCCAGGTGCCGTTGACGCGCGCCAAGGGTTTGATCGAATTCCGCGATGTCACCGCGCGCTATCCGGGGCAGGCCAATCCTGCGTTGGCCGATGTCAGCTTCGTGGCACAGCCGGGCACCGTCACGGCGATCGTCGGCCGCTCCGGCAGCGGCAAATCCAGCCTGATCAAGCTGATTCCACGCTTTTATGAGGCCGAGTCCGGGCAGATCCTGCTCGACGGTCACCCGGTGCAGGCCTATGCATTGGCCGATCTGCGCCGCCAGATTGCCCTGGTTGGCCAACAGGTGATGCTGTTCGACGGCAGCATTGCCGAGAACGTGGCGTACGGCGAAATGCGCCAGTGCGATGCCGGGCAACTGGAGCGCGCCATCCAGGGTGCGAATGCGATGGAGTTTGTCGCGCAGCTGCCGGAGGGCCTGCAGTCGCACGTGGGTACCAAGGGCGGGCGCCTGTCCGGCGGCCAGCGCCAGCGTCTGGCGATCGCACGCGCGATGCTCAAGGACGCGCCGATCCTGATCCTGGACGAGGCGACCGCCGCACTCGATAACGAATCCGAGCGGCTGGTGCAGGACGCCTTGCACAAGTTGATGCCCGACCGCACCACCTTGGTGATCGCGCACCGGCTGTCGACGATCGAGCATGCCGACCAGGTGCTGGTGATGGACCAGGGCCGCATCGTCGAGCGCGGTACGCATCAGGAACTGCTCGCGCTGGGCGGGCTGTACTCGCACCTGCACGGCATGCAGTTTCGCGAACGTCAGGCATGAGCAAGCGCGGCGCCCGCACGCCGGGCTACTGGTACGACAACACGCCCATCCCGCTGCCGGCCCGCATGCTCGCGCCGGTGTATGGCGCGGTCACCGCAGTGCGCCGCAGCCTGTATCGGCGCGGCTGGTTGAAGCGCCATGGCGTGCCGGTCCCGGTGGTGGTGATCGGCAACGTCACCGCTGGCGGCACCGGCAAGACGCCACTCACCATCACCCTGGTCAGCCGGCTGCAGCAGGCCGGCTGGACCCCGGGTGTCGCCAGCCGTGGTTATGGCCGCGATGACGCCGGGACTGCGCGCTGGGTCGATGCGGACACGCCAGTAGCACTCGGCGGCGACGAACCGGTGCTGATCGCCTGGAAAACCGGCGCGCGCGTGCGCGTGGACACTGATCGTCTGGCCGCGGCGCGTGCCCTGGTCGAGGCCGGCTGCGACATCATCGTGTGCGACGACGGGCTGCAGCATTACCGGCTGGCACGCGATGTCGAAATCGAAGTCGTCGACGGCCAGCGCCGTTATGGCAACGGACGCATGCTGCCCGCCGGGCCATTGCGCGAACCCGCAGCGCGTGCGCGCGAGTGCGATTTCCGCGTGGTGAATCTGGGCCAGGGCAGCGATGCAGTGATACCGGTGGTCGGCACGCCAGTGGCCGATACCGATGCCGGGTTCGGCGAATGGCAGATGCGTCTGAGCATCGACAGCGTGCAGCCCATGGATGGCAAACGTGCACGGCCACTTGCCTCGCTGGCTGGGCAACGCGTGCATGCCGTGGCCGGGATTGCGCACCCGGAGCGGTTTTTCGCGATGCTGCGCGCACGCGGCATCGGCGTGGTGCCGCATGCGTTTCCCGATCATCATGTCTACCGCGCGCAGGACTTCAGCTTCGGCAGCCGCCTGCCGGTGCTGATGACCGAAAAGGACGCGGTGAAGTGTCGGCCCTTCGCCGACGAGTGGCTGTACAGCGTGCCGTTGAAGGCGGAGCTGCCGGCGGCGTTCTGGGTGAGTCTGCTCGATCGCCTGGACAAGCTAGCCAGCCGCCATTCCGATGCCTGACGGCGTCGGCCGCGCCTCTGCAGCAGCGAGATAACGGCCGGTCGATGCAGCCTCCATCCTTTCCAACCAGCGAGGACACCGTGCAATCAGTTTCTGCAGCGTCTCCCATCGCGTCGGACGACGCGTCCAGCGCCTTCGTGGTGGCCGTCCCGGCGCGCTATGCCTCCACCCGGTTGCCCGGCAAGCCGCTGCAGCTGATCGGCGATCGCCCCATGATCCAGCACGTGGCCGAGCGTGCGCTGGCGGCCGGTGCCCGTGAGGTCTGGGTGGCCACCGACGATGCCCGCATTGCGGAGGCCATCCAGGGCCTGGCCGGCGTGCGTGTGGCGATGACCAGCAGCGTGCATCTGTCCGGCACCGACCGGCTGGCCGAGTGCGCGCGGATTGCCGGCTGGGATGCGGCCACCTGTGTGGTGAACCTGCAGGGCGACGAACCGTTCGCACCGGCTGCCGGCATTCGTGCAGTGGCCCAGGTGCTGCAGCGCTCCGGCGCGGAGATGGCCACGCTCGCCGCGCCGGTGGACAGCGCACACGACCTGTTCGATCCCAATGTGGTGAAGCTGGTGCGCAACGCCCATGGCGATGCGTTGTACTTCAGCCGTGCGCCGATTCCGTGGCATCGCGACAGTTTTGCCGCCCAGCGCGATGCTGTACCGGCCGGCAATCACTGGCTGCGGCATATCGGCATCTACGCCTACCGCGCCGGGTTTCTGCAGCAGTTCGCGGCCATGCCGCCGGGCACGCTGGAGCGCATCGAATCGCTGGAGCAGCTGCGTGTGCTGGAAGCCGGCTACCGCATCGCGGTGGCGCTGACGCCTGAGCAGTTCCCACCCGGCATCGATACGCCGGAAGACCTGCAGCGCGCGCAAGCGCAACTGGCGTCTGCATGAGGCTGTTGGTCGTCTGCCTGGGCAATATCTGTCGCTCGCCGATGGGCGAGGGTGCCTTGCGCGCGCGTCTGGACACCTCGCCGCTGGCACGCCGCATGGAAGTGGATTCGGCCGGCACCGGCGATTGGCATGCCGGTGAACCACCGGATGCGCGTGCCATCCGCTGCGCACGCGGTCACGATGTGGACATCTCAGGATTGCGCGCGCGTCAGGTGCAGCTGGCCGATTTCGAACGCTTCGATTGGCTGCTGTGTGCGGACGCCAGCAATCTGCGCAATCTGCAGCGGCTTGCACCCGCTTCGCTGCGCGACAAGGTTGCGCTGTGGTTGCCGTGGGCCGGCGTGGACGAGCGCAGCGATATCCCCGACCCGTACACCGGCGGCAAGCAGGAGTTCGAACTGGCGTGGCGGCTGGTCGATACCGCCGCGCGCCAGACCGTGGCCAGACTCACCCGCGGCTGACCGGGCTTGGGCATAATCACTGCATGACTGCCCAGCTCACCCAGGAACTGCCGGAATTTCCCACCTGGCTCAACGCCAGGCCCTCCACCTTGCAGGAGCATCGCGGCCGCGCGCTCGTGCTGGCGTTCGTCAATGCCAGTTCTGTGTGGTGCGCGGAGCGGCTGGCCGAGCTTGCGCGCTGGCAGGCGCGCAGCCCCGGCCGGCTGCAGGTGATCGTGGTGCAGGTGCCGCGCTTCGATAGCGAACGCATGCCACAGCGCTCGCTCAAGCAGTTGCGTGGGCATGGCGTCAGTGCGCCGATCCTGCTCGACAAGGACTGGGAAACCTGGCGCCGTTTCGGAATCGAATCCTGGCCCACCCTGGTGTTGCTCGATGCCTATGGCCGCGAGCGGCAGCGGCTGGTCGGTGTCACCGGCGATCTCGACAAGGCACTGGCCGCGTTGTGCGAAGGCCAGCAGCCGCCGTCCGATGCCGATCTGCACGGCGTGGCTGAGCGCGACCCTGAGCCGCGCCTGGCGTTGCGCTTCCCCACCGGCCTGGCGGCGACCGAAGACCGGCTGTATATCGCCGACACCGGACACCACCGCATCCTCGAATGCACCCACAGCGGCCGCGTGCTGCGTCAGTTCGGCCACGGCAATGCCGACCTCATCGATGGCGGCGTGGGCGAAGCCGCATTTCGGCGCCCGCAGGGCCTGGCGCTCGAGCGCGAAGAACTCTATGTGGCGGATACGGGCAACCACGCCTTGCGGCGGATCAACCTGCGCAGCGGCCAGGTCGACACCTTGTGCGGCACCGGGCGCAGCGGCGAGCCGATCGAAGGCCCGCTCGCCAGTGCAGGCGCGTCGCCGCTGAACTACCCGCAAGGGCTTGCGGTTGCCGATAACCAGCTGTTGATCGCGATGGCCGGCGACAACCGCATCTGGAGCTATCACCTGGGCCGCGCCGCGCTGAGTGCGCGCGCCGGCACCGGCTCCCTTGAAATCCGCGACGGCAGCGGCCATCTCGCTGCTTTCGCACAGCCGGCAGGCCTGGCCGCGGTCCAGCAGGTGGCCTACGTCTGCGATGGGTTGGGGTCGTCGATCCGCACCATGCAATTGCGTGGCGACCTGGTGCAGACCCTGGTTGGTGGGCAGGGCACCTGGCAGTTCGGTGAAGATGATGGTCCACGTAGCGCCGCACGCCTGCAGTTTCCGCAGGCAATTGCACTGGCCGCCGATTCGCCGATGTTGTGGGTGGCCGACACCGGCAATGGCCGCTTGCGTTGCCTGCGCCTGGGCGGCGGCGAGCTGACCACGGTCGCCCTGCCGCGGCGCCTGCATGGCCCGGCCGGGCTGGCGGTTGCCGGCGGCGCGGTGTGGATCGCCGAAACCGACGCGCACGCCGTGCTGCGTTACGACCTGGCAACAGGCGCATTGAGTGATGTTTCGATAGACGAATGAGCGCAAGGCCACAAGCTGATTTCGACGGGAAGGCCTTCGCCGCCCGCCTGAGCACCGCACCCGGTGTCTACCGCATGTATGCGGCCGACGACAGCCTGCTGTATGTCGGCAAGGCCGGCGCGTTGCGCAAGCGCGTGGGCAGCTATTTCAACGGCACGCCCAAGAACGCACGCCTGACTTCGATGCTGTCGCAGGTCGCGCGCATGGACGTGACCGTCACTCGCAGCGAGGCCGAAGCGCTGCTGCTGGAAAACCAGCTGATCAAGTCGTTGTCGCCGCGCTACAACGTGTCCCTGCGCGACGACAAAAGCTATCCCTACGTGTTGCTGACCCGCGAAGACTGGCCGCGCATTGCGCTGCACCGTGGTCCGCGCGCGGTGAACGGGCGCTACTTCGGCCCGTATGCCGGCGTCACCGCCGTGCGCGAAACGCTCAACCTGATGCACAAATTGTTCAAGCTGCGCAGCTGCGAGGACAGCGTGTTCCGCAATCGCTCGCGGCCGTGCCTGCAGTACCAGATCGGGCGCTGCAGTGCGCCGTGCGTGGATCTGGTGGCGGCGCAGGATTACCAAGAAGCGGTGCGTCGCGCCACCATGTTCCTGGAAGGCAAGAGCGACCAGCTCGGCGAAGAAATCATGCACTCGATGCAGCAGGCCAGCGAGGCGCTCGAATTCGAGCGTGCCGCCCGTCTGCGCGATCTGCTCTCCTCGCTGCGCAGCATGCAGAACCGCCAGTACGTGGACGGGCGCGCCGCCGATCTGGACGTGCTGGCGTGCGCCACGCAATCCAGCCAGGCCTGCGTGCTGCTGCTCAGTTTCCGCGACGGGCGCAACCTGGGCACGCGTTCGTTCTTTCCCAAGACCAACGGCGAAGACAGTGCCGAGGAGATCCTGGCCGCGTTCGTGTCGCAGTACTACGCCGAACATGCACCGCCGCGCGAGATCCTGCTGGACCGCGAGATCCCCGACGCCGAGCTGATCGAGGCAGCATTGAGTGCCGCAGCCGAACACAAGGTCGCGCTGAAGTGGAACGTGCGTGGCGAACGCGCCGGCTACCTGTTGCTGGCCAGCCGCAATGCACAGCTGACCCTGGTCACCGAACTCACCAGCCAGAGCGCGCAGCACGCGCGCAGCGAAGCCTTGCGCGAGATGCTTGGCCTGGCCGAGCAGGTCAAGCGTGTGGAATGCTTCGACATCAGCCACACCATGGGCGAAGCCACGGTGGCCTCGTGCGTGGTGTTCGACGCCAGCGGCCCCGTGCGCGGGCAGTACCGGCGCTTCAACATTTCCGGCATCACCCCCGGCGACGACTACGCCGCCATGCGCCAGGCGATCGAGCGCCGGTTCCGTCGCGCGGTGGAAGAAAACGGCGTACTGCCCGACGTGTTGCTGATCGATGGCGGCGCCGGCCAGTTGGCCCAGGCCCAGGCCGCATTGGCGGATTTGGGAATCGAGAATGTGTTGCTGGTGGGCGTGGCCAAGGGCGAGGAGCGCAGGGCAGGGCACGAAGCGCTGATCCTGGCCGATGGCCGCGAGCTGCGCCCCGGTGCCGCATCGCCCGCACTGCAATTCATTCAGCAGGTTCGCGACGAAGCGCACCGTTTTGCCATCACCGGCCACCGTGGACGCCGCCAGAAAGCACGCATGACCAGCAAGCTGGAGGATATTCCCGGCATTGGGCCACGCCGGCGCGCCAGCCTGCTCAAGCATTTCGGCGGCCTGGTCGGTCTCAAGGCGGCCGGCGAAGCGGAGATTGCGCGGGTGGAGGGGGTCAATGCCGCACTCGCCGCGCGAATCTACGCTAACCTGCACGGGCTGGCGCTCCCCGATGCGGCAGGCGAGTCGAGTCCGTAATGAAGTTGACCATCCCCACGTGGCTGACACTGCTGAGGATCGTGATGATCCCGGTGTTGGTCGTGGTGTTCTACCTGCCGTACAAGTGGACCAATTTCGCCTCGGCCGGTGTGTTTGCCCTGGCCGCGATCACCGACTGGCTGGATGGCTGGGTCGCGCGGCGTTATCACCAGTATTCGGCGTTTGGCGCATTTCTGGACCCGGTGGCCGACAAGCTGATGGTCGCCGTGGCGTTGTTCCTCATCGTGCAAGGGCATCCCACGCCGTGGATGGCGTTCTGGGCGGCGGTCATCGTGGGTCGCGAAATCGCGGTGTCTGCATTGCGCGAGTGGATGGCCGAGATCGGCCAGCGTGCCAAGGTGCGCGTGGCAATGATCGGCAAGGTCAAGACCACCGCACAGATGGTTGCGTTGCTCTGTTTGCTGTATTCGGTCACGCCGGGGCAGATGCCCACGCATGAAATCTGGCTGGGCAACCTGATCTTCCAGGCGGGGTACTGGACCCTGGCAATCGCCGCATTGCTGACGTTGTGGTCGGGTTTCCAGTATCTGCAGGCCGCATGGCCAAGTTTGCGTGCCGATGAAAAGGCCGCGATTACCAACAAACCGAAAAAAGTCGAAAGCAACAGTTGACAGCTATCCCGTTCACTGTAAAATTTCGCCTCCCAAGCGGGAATAGCTCAGTTGGTAGAGCGCAACCTTGCCAAGGTTGAGGTCGCGAGTTCGAGTCTCGTTTCCCGCTCCAAGATGTAAACGCGGGCCCGTACGCGGGGTCGCGTTGTTTCAGGGCAGGATGCCTTGGGTTTGATGTTTCGGCCTGGTGGTAGAGTGGTTATGCAGCGGACTGCAAATCCGCGTACGCCGGTTCAATTCCGGCCCAGGCCTCCACATCGTGTGTGTTTTCCCTGCCTCCAGCGCGGTGACAGGGCTAGCGCAAAACGGTGACAAGCTGTAGAATACTGCTCCACGCGGGAATAGCTCAGTTGGTAGAGCGCAACCTTGCCAAGGTTGAGGTCGCGAGTTCGAGTCTCGTTTCCCGCTCCAAATATTGATCTACAGACTTCCACTGGCATCTGTAGGTCGTTGAAAAGAGGAGCTTCGGCTCCTTTTTTCATTCCAGCAAACGCCACGGACATACACCAACAGCCAGCGTTTTTGAGGCCAAAATTGAGGCCAAAGAATGTGGGTGGTGCCGGTTCCGGGTTGTTGCTGGGGTTGGATCGGGATGACCAGCAGCATTGAGCCTAAGTCTCATGACTTAGGAGTTTGATGATGGCACTCTCTGATCTGACCGTGCGGCAAGCCAAGGCCGCCGAGAAAACCTACAGCATCCCTGACACTGACGGCCTCGGCCTTGTAGTCGCCCCCACCGGCGGCAAATCGTGGCATCTGCGCTACTACTGGCTCGGCAAGCAAAAGCGCATCTCTTTGGGCAACTACCCCGAGGTCGGACTGCGCGAAGCACGCACCTTGCGTGATGAAGCCCGAGCGCTCGTGGCGAAGGGCATCAATCCCCATGCTGACCGCAAACAGAAGCGACGCGCTATCAAGCTAGCCTCGGACTACACGTTCAAGGCCGTCTTCGATGCCTGGGTCGAGCATCGCGCGAAGGAACTCAAGGAAGGCAGAAACAGCACGCTGTCGCAGATCCAGAGAATCTTCGGAAAGGACGTGCTGCCCAGCCTTGAGAGGATGTCGATCTACGACATTCGCCGACCTCAACTCCTGGGCGTCCTGGCGCGGATCGAGCGGCGCAAGGCTTTCACCACTACCGAGAAGGTCCGCACTTGGCTGAGCCAGTTGTTCCGCTACGCCCTGGTCATTGTCGAGGGCATGGAGGCCAATCCGGCCACAGACCTCGACGTGGTGGCCGAGCCCAAGCCGCCGGTGAGCCACAATCCCTACCTGCGTCTGCCCGAACTGCCCGACTTCCTCCGCAAGCTCAGGCTCTACAACCCGCGTGGCTGGCAAACGCAGCTCGGCATTCGACTGCTGTTCCTGACCGGGGTGCGTACCGGCGAACTGCGACTGGCTACACCGGAGCAGTTCGACCTCGACCGCGGTCTGTGGATTATTCCGCCGCAGATCGTCAAGCAGCTTCAGGACGAGATGCGCAAGGCCGGCAAGCGCCCGCATGACATACCGCCTTACATCGTGCCTCTGTCTGTCCAGGCGATTGAGATAGTGCGCTACCTCCTGGGCGTAATGCGGCCTGCCCAGAAGCATCTGCTGGCGCACCGCAGCGAACTCAAGAAGCGCATCAGTGAGAACACCCTCAACGCTGCCTTGAAACGAGTGGGCTACGACGCCCAACTGACCGGCCATGGCATTCGGGGAACGATTTCTACGGCGCTCAACGAGATCGGCTATCCCAAGATTTGGGTGGACGCGCAGCTTTCGCACTCCGATCCGAACAAGGTGAGTTCGGCCTACAACCACGCCAAGTATGTCGAGCCGCGCCGCCGGATGATGCAGGATTGGGCCGACCGTCTTGACCTGCTCGAACAGGGCAAAGTGGAAGCTGCCAGTACACATCTAACCATCCATATCGAAGGGGTGCCAGCGATGGCGGAAGAGCCGGCGGCCATCGCCGCTGTTTCTGCTAAAGCCGCCGTGTCGTCCACGCCGATCGTTGTGGTGCCAAGTACTGAGGGAACTACCTTCCAGCGGCTGTCGCAGGTGCCTCCGCCCCCCACTCGAACGCCGGAACCGGAAGCGTCCGCAATCCAGCGCGAGCGTGAGGAAATGCTGGCCATGTACGAGTCGCCTTGCTGCCTGCCGGTGCCGCTGTTCGGCAAGCTGGCCGGTAAGTCCAAGGACCAGATCAACCGCGAACTGAAGGCAGGCAAGCTGCTGTCCATTAGCCTGGGTAATCGAGGGCAGCGTGTTCCCGATTGGCAACTGGTGCCACTCAAGCACAAGCTGACCCAGGTCCTCATGAATCAGTGCCAAGGAGCGGACTCGTGGGACCTGTTCCGAATGCTGACCCGACCGCACACGGATCTTGGTGATCGCGCAGCGATTGATGTAGTCACGCCGACCAACGTGCTCGCGATCGTTCGGACCATCATGGGCGACCAGTCTTTCGAAAAGGTGCGAACGCTGCAAAGCAGTGAATCAGTAGGGGAGCGCGCACAGCAGCAACCTCTTCACCAGATTTCGGACCAAGAAGCGCGGGAGCGGCCGAGTTCGCCTTCGCTGTAACCTCTTTGCCGAGAGCAGCGATGCACGACAAGGCCATAAACGGTCTATCAAATCACGCTCCCTTCTTCACCAAGAGGAGGGTCGGCAGGGAATCATTACCTCTAGGGCCAGAAGCCGCCTAAGCGACTGAAATGCAGGCTGATTGCATCATCGCCTGGGCGGATCTCCCCGTCTATGGGGCGTGTTCGAGGACCTTGGCCGTGTAGCTCAAGGGCGCCACTTCCCTTTCAAGATCCAGGTGGTAATCGCCAAAGCGATTGATGTGACTGGTCCGATAAGGCGACAGACCGGCCAGGACCTCGGGCGTCAGTTTGCCCCCCTCCTTCCGCATCTCAGCCAACGTCCGGCTCATACCCTCCACGTTGTGGAGGATGATCATGTCGGCAGGCCAACGAGGCCTTGACCGCCAAGAACCACGACCTGATGCAGCTCAACCGCGACAATGGCCAGTGGCTGGAACGCCATACCCGCCTTGAGCAGGAACTAACGCAGGCACGCCAGCGGGCCGACGCCCAACAGCGCGAGCGCGACGCGCTGCGCTGCGCCTGACGGTCGCCGAGCACCAAGGCCTGCAGGTGCGCTGGACCCAAGATGTCCAAGCGCTGGAAGGCGTGCGCGTCGAACTGGCGGCGGCGCGGACAGAGCTGGTCGAAGAGCGCCGGCGGCGGGAACACGCCGAGGCGGACACGTTGCGGGCCACAGTGCGCCTGAGCGCGTTGGAACAACTCCTGGCGCAGCTGCGGCCACCGCACTCCGTCGGCGAACCCGAAAAGGCCATCGCAGCCGGTGCAATGCCGGCAGGCTGATACCCAGCCATTTGGGGAATGCTCGGTCATCCTCAGCGCCAACGCCTTCGTCGTCCCAGCCACGACTTCGGTGAGGCGAAACGAGTCGGTGCGCTCCCCCGGCAAACTTGCTTCTAAAGTCACAGCAGGAGATCGACATGGGTCTATGCGCTTCAAAACCGAGCGTGGCAGGGTCACCTGCGCGTTATACAACCCACATTACAGAGACCTCGCCATCTGAGTCGCCGTCGCCGTCGCGCAGGGACTCGCCTTCTCCTTCGAACAATGCACTGCGTGAGGCTTTGCCTTCCCCCCCGCTTCGCACGGCTTCTTCCGAACCGCAGGGCTCACCCAATTGGCAAGGGGCAGGATGGCCTGGCCATCAAGGTTCTAGCGTCTGGTCAGAATACCAGGGCAACTTGCATGACTCAGCCCATCAGTGGCAAGGCGTATCGATCGGTGAGTACCCGGACGCTCCTGCCGATATGTGGTCTCAGCCCGTATGGAACCCTTATGCAAGCTTTGACACTGGCACAGCTTCTTCGCACTCTCAAGCAGTCCAAGGAACTGCTACAAACTATCTGCGCGGTCCAGCGAACTATTCCAAGCTTAGCTCAGAAGAACAAAGCTTAGTTGGTGCGGCGCGCTGGCCAGACGATGCACCCGGGCTTAACATTTCTAACAAAAGCAATACGCAGGACAATAAGAAATATTGCAAAAGCTTATATAAAGCATCACGCATTGCTGGTGGCTCAATAGCTTCTGGCCAGATTAATAGTTTTAATGATCTTTGGCAAAAAGCAACACAATGGCGCTTATCTAGAATTTCTTCCGGCGACGCATCAAAAGGCGACTTCGCTGCGGAGCGCATGCCCAATACCAGATTCGTTACTTCTTTGAGGCGGCCATATCACTCAGTGATAGAGCGGGCTAGAAATCATCCTGATGCGGAAACAGAACTATATGAAGGAGAATACTTTAAAGAAATTGAAGTCAAGGTGTATCGGCAGTGTGGAGCGATTTCAGGAGAAACTATCCCGATGACGACAGTCAGTGCGGCCGTGGATGATAATGCCATTAGTGCGAGGCTGCGGAACCTTCCGAAGGATAAACGCCAACAGGCAAGACAGAGTATGGCATCTTCACATCCTAACATGATCACTCATACTAGCGCTGAATATATTAAAACTATAAGAGATCATCTGGAGTCTCTGTACTTGCAAGCGATTGATCCATCGCTTGAGAAGCATGAGGCCTTTGAGCTAATAGCGCGACTGCACTGGTGGGCAGCAAGTGCAGCGCCAGATAAGCGCGGCAGTGCTGCGAAAGCCGAGTTCGCGGCAAGATCAATCGCCTCAGCTCATGGTATCGAAATGCCCCCATTCAGACATGGAATAGTTCCCGATATCGAGGCAATGCTTAGATCTGAGAGCCAATTTGTGGCTGATTATCCTAATTTTTTTGAGCGCCCCCCAATTTAAGGATCGGTAGGGATTCGTACAAAAAGATAGCCGAATCTTGCCCGACACCTGATGCCCGACACCCAAAAAGTGAGGAGTTATCATTCTGCTTTTCCGGCCCGTCGCACGATATCCGCACGCTGTCTGGCTCATGCGCACTGCCCAACCGGGCTGGTAGAGGATTGGCAAGAATCCGTGAAAATCCTTTGCTGACTGTGATTTGGCTTATTTTTGCTTTTTGCACGAATCCCTGCTGATCCTCATTCTGGTCGCGGCGTGGAGCAATTAGGCATTGGTCGTAGGGATGAGCCCCCCCCCCGTTCCTCCTGTGGACGTCGGCCACGGCCAGGCCGGAATGACTTACAGAATCCGCAGGGTAGGTAATAGACGGATGCCGCCGGCTTCACAGCAGAGCACGCAAGGACTATTCCGGAGTCCACGCGGCCGGGATTGAGGGTCGGCAAGAATCTGTGAAAAAATTCTTGGCTAACAGCAAGTTAGCCCACTTTTTACTGTTTTTTACACGAATCCCTGCCGACCCTCAAGAGCGCTTGTTTTCCTTGGACATCGCTACCCGTGACGCTCGCTCGACAAACCTTTCAACTGCAGGTGAGAGAGCATTAGCCGATCGAAAAAGATAGGTGTAAACCCATTGAGGAGTGCCGAGGATCTGACGCATGACGATACCTCGATTGCGGGCCCTGATTATGTAGCTCTGCGGCGCAATACCGATGCCATAGCCAGCCGCAACGAGTACCGTCAGAAGATCGAAGGATGTGACTGCAATGCGGCATAGATGAGCGCTTCCATCATCCGTTTCTGCCTCCGTATCAAGCCCTTCAACACAAGGATTCGGATGCCAACAAATCAGGGGATAACTGAGTGATACCTGTAATGAAATAGCATGCTGTGCCAGCAGTGGGGACCGAGCGGGCAAAGCGATGGCTAATCGGTCGCGCCACAGTGGCAGGACGGCTAGGGCATCGGTGGCTACCGGCCAACCGATGCCTAGATCGTAGGTTCCTCCGAGGATGCTAGTCGTGAGCACGTCCTGGGTAACCTCTTGCAATAGCACAGGTGTTTCAGGCTCTTCTGTTCGCTGAAGCGCAAGGAGATCAGCCAACTCTGGGGACAGCACTGCTGGAGCGGCGGCAACTCTGATGAATCGCGAGCAACAATTCTGGTTCATGGTCTGCCCCTCCGGACTATGTAAGGGAAAAGTCACCAAACATCATGCATAGAGTTAAGTTTAACGTGGTTTAGTTAAGCTTAATGCGTGACGCTTTTGCCGATGCAGAAGCGCACAATGAAACCAGGACGCCCAGCGGGCGCCACCACCTATGAAGCTGAGCCGGCGATTGCGTTCGGGAAGGCTGTACGTGCCGCACGGATTGCGCGCGACATATCTCAAGACCTGATTAGCCCCGACTCTCAGCCATGGAAATTGCTCGCTGCACGCAACACCGGTTCTGGACATGGTGTGGATTGCATCATGGCCGTGGCAAGTCGTGGCAGCATCTCGCGCAAGCGGAATCGACGATTGAAACGGTAGGCGGCTTCGGCCAGGTAACGCTTTGCGTATTTGCCTTGCGCGATGGCGTGATACACGCCGCTGATGGCGCGTTTGAGATTGCCAAGCACCACGTTGACCCAACGCGCACCGGTTGCTTCGGTCGCGGCACGCCCGCCACTGGTATCGAGTGTGGTGTGCGCGTGACCGGCATCCTCCAGCCGACGGAAGCAGGCCAACCCATCGGTGTAGACCTCGCACCCGGGCGCCAGGCGACGGGCAATCCAGTCTTGCAGCGAGGGGTTATCGAAGCTGCGCACCGGCTCGATCACCACAAAGCGCGGTGCGGTGAAGGTGTCATCGGTCTGCACCGCGATCAGGAACGATTGTTTGTTTTCCGATCCGCGTCCAGCCTTGCCACCGTTGCGCTCACCGCCCAGGTAGGCATCGTCGATCTGCACGAAACCCGCCAGTTTCCGCGTGGATTCGCGCTCGGCCATGACCTGCATGATCTTGTGTTTCATCCGCCAGGCGCTCTTGTAGTTCACCCCCAGATGGCGCATCAGCTCCAGCGCGGCCATGTTGGTTTTGGTCGAGGTCAGCAGGTGCAACGCCAGCATCCAGGTGCGAAGCGGCAGTTTGGTGCCTTCGAACATCGTGCCTGCCATCAGACTGGTCTGATGTCGGCACGCGCTGCATTGGTAGTAGATCGCAGCACCCCGCTTGAAACGCGAGCGCACGCGCCCGGCACAAACAGGGCAACGAAAGCCCTGCGGCCAACGCCACTTGTAGAGCGCGCGATAACACTTGGCCTCGGTGCCGTAGGACGCGAAGAACTCAGGCATCGACAATCCCGCTTGGAACTGCACGGCATTGATGCTCATCAGGCCACCTCATTGGCTTCGAGTGACAGCAGCATCCACAAGGCGCGGCGCAGATCCTGCGACTTGCGGCTGAAGGTCAGGGCTAATCAGGTCTCAAGAAGAGCTGGCAACCCTCGCCGGCATTGAGCGTTCTCACATGGGAAAGATCGAGCGGGGGCAACACATGCCTACATTGGCGTTGATTTTGCGGGTATCCATCGCATTGAACGACAGTGCAGCCAACCTGATGACTGCTACTGAAAGCATTCTGTACGCTGACTCAGAAGGGTGAAGTGTTCGATTTGATTGCAGCTGACCTGCCCCCACTGAGCCGTACCAGCTGAAGCTATAAAGTCCGTGAACCCAAGAGGACGGACATGAAGAAGAGCAGATTCAGCACCGAGCAGATCATCGGGTTTATCAAACAGGCCGACGCGGGCATGGCCGTGGCAGAGTTGTGCCGTCGGCATGGTTTCAGCCCGGCCAGCTTTTATCAGTGGCGGGCCAAGTAGTCGCCCCTGAAAAACCCCCAATCACCCAACGCCCGCAAGGCCTTGATGTCTGCAGCGGCGTGCCAGAACTACCAGTTTTCGCTACGCTGAAGGCTGGTTTCTGGCAATTTCCACTCATGCATACACGCCGTCCTGCTGCCGAGCACATGCCTGCCGAGGAGTTGTTTCGTTCGCGCCTGGAGAACCAGATCGATCTGCGGCATCCGCTGGCGCAGCTGAGCCAACGGATGCCGTGGACGGCGTTGGAGCAAGCACTTTCATCGCGCTTGCCGGCCACCCAGGCTGGTGGCGGTCGGCCGGCATTGCCGGTGCGGCTGATCGCCGGTTTGCTCTACCTCAAACACGCCTACGACCTGTCCGATGAGGCGGTGTGCGAGCGTTGGCTGGAAAATCCGTATTGGCAGTTTTTCACTGGCGAGGTCGTGTTCCAGACGCGCTTGCCGTGCGATGCCAGCTCGCTGACGCGCTGGCGTCAGCGGCTTGACGAAGCGGGGATGGAAGAGTTGCTGGCACACACCATCAACGCTGCACATGCCATGCAGGCGGTGGACGCACGCGAGTTGTCGCGGGTGATCGTGGACACCACGGTGCAGGAAAAGGCGATTGCCTATCCGACCGATAGTCGGTTGCTGGAGGTGGCACGCAAGAAACTGGTGCTGCTGGCCAAGCGTTACGGCATCGGGTTGCGGCAGAGCTACGCACGGCAAGGTCCGGCCCTGAGCCGCAAGGCGGGCCGCTATGCGCATGCACGCCAGTTCAAGCGCATGCAGCGCGTGCTGCGACGTCAACGCACGGTCTTGGGGCGGGTGTTGCGCGATATCGCGCGCAAGCTGGACCAGGTGGAACCCGGCGTGCGCGAGCGCATCGCGGTCTGGCTGGAACGTGCGCAACGGCTGTACACGCAGCGTCCGAAGGACAAACAAAAACTGTACGCATTGCATGCCCCGGAAGTGGAATGCATCGGTAAGGGCAAGGCGCGTCAAGCGTACGAATTCGGCGTCAAGGTCGGCATTGCGGTCACCGCCTGCAAGGGATTGGTCGTGGGTGCGCGTAGCTTCCCGGGCAACCCGTACGACGGCGACACCTTGGCCGAGCAGCTGGAGCAGACACGCGGGTTGCTGCAGGATCTGAGCGTAGAACCGACGGTGGCGATCGTGGACCTGGGCTATCGCGGGCGCGAGGTCGATGGCGTGCAGGTGCTCCATCGTGGCAAGGCCAAGACGCTGACGCGACGGCAATGGCGCTGGATCAAACGACGGCAGGCGGTGGAACCGGTGATCGGACATCTGAAAGACGACTGCAGGTTGCGTCGCTGCAGGCTGAAAGGTGCACAAGGCGATGCGCTGCACGTACTCGGCTGCGCCGCCGGCTACAACCTGCGCTGGCTGCTGCGCTGGATCGCGTTTTTGCGTGCCTGGATGCGGGCGATGGGATGGCCATCCTTTAGCGCCGTGCCGCTGTCGCCGATGACACTTGGTGCTTGAAGGGGGTTTTTCAGGGGCGACTAGTTACCGTTCGCACTGTCTCTAATATAAGCCCTTATCTTGTTCCAGGAGACAATGTTCTGGTTTCACCTCGATCCAAAGTTCCAGACGAGCGCGCACCTATGCAATTTGGCAATCATCCTTACTACGCGAATGAGCTAATGCTTTCGCTGGATGAAGCGTCCGGGATGGTAGGAGAAGATGCGCGGGTTGCTGAATTTATACGTCCCTTGTATGGCTCACGTGAGAGCATCAGTGGCACGCCCCGCACGTGTTTGTGGATTACAGACGAAAACCTTGCGCTAGCGCAAGAAATCCCTGCTGTATGGGCTCGTGTTGAAAAAGTCCGCAAGGATCGTAAAACTAAGACAAAGGATGTTCAGGCAAAAAAGCTAGTTGAGACGCCGTGGCGCTTCCGAGATCAATATGAAGCGGAAAGCAGTTTGCTGGTCGTTCCGATTGTAAGCTCGGAGAACAGGCCGTATCTGCCAGTTGTTCTGCTGTCGAAAGAGGCGATAGTCCATAACAAGGCGTTTGCGCTGTATGACGCGCCTCTTTGGAACTTTGCGCTGATTGTGTCAAAGATGCATCTTGTCTGGGTGGCGGCTGTCTGTGTGCGCTTAGAGATGCGTTATTCCTACTCAAATACTTTGGGTTGGAACACCTTTCCGGTGCCGACTCTCACTGAACAAAACAAAGCGGATCTAACTCGATGCGCGGAAGACATTCTGCTTGCACGAGAGTCGCACTATCCGGCCACAATTGCCGATCTTTACGGCCCTGATAATATGCCGGATGACCTTCTCCGTGCCCACGAGCGCAATGACGAAGTCCTGGAGCGGATCTACATCGGTCGGCGCTTCCGCAATGACACCGAACGCTTGGAAAAGCTGTTCGACCTCTACACTAAGATGACGGCGGGCCAAGGCAAGCCAAAGAAGAAGGCTAAGAAATGAGCATGGAAGGCAATCCGACCAACAAATACACCGTCCCGTCAGTGTCCATCGCGACGGCACAGACGGGTGCTTCCAGCAAGATCAATGCTCTGGGCATGCGTCCGATGCAGGAGAAGGCCTATGCCAAGCGAGGCGAGCAACACCTGCTGATCAAGTCGCCCCCGGCCTCCGGTAAGTCCCGAGCCTTAATGTTCATTGCCTTGGACAAGATCAAGAACCAGGGCTTAAAGCAGGCCATCATCGTAGTGCCCGAACGTTCCATCGGTGGCAGCTTTGCCGACGAGAAATTGTCTGAGCAGGGCTTTTGGGCGGACTGGATGGTTAGGCCTCAGTGGAACCTTTGCAATGCGCCAGGTGAGGACAACGGAAAGGTAGCCCCGTCCAAAGTGAAGGCAGTAGGTGCTTTCCTGGCCAGCGAAGATCCGGTTCTGGTGTGCACTCATGCCACCTTTCGTTTCGCCGTGGATGAATTCGGTATCGAAGCCTTTGACGGACGCCTTATCGCCATTGATGAATTCCACCATGTCAGTAGCAACCCGGACAACAAGCTAGGCACGCAGCTCGGACAACTCATTGGCCGTGGACAGGTCCATGTGGTTGCGATGACGGGTTCGTATTTCCGTGGGGATGCGGTCGCGGTTCTTTCGCCGGAAGATGAGGGCAAGTTCGAGTCGGTCTCCTATACCTACTACGAGCAGCTAAACGGCTATACCTACCTCAAAAGCCTGGACATCGGGTATTTCTTCTATACCGGTCGCTACCTAGACGCGATCATGAAGGTTCTGGATCCGTCTTTGAAGACGATCATCCATATCCCCAATGTCAATGCCCGCGAATCTTTGAAGGACAAGCACAAAGAGGTTGACGAAATCCTCGCCTCGCTGGGCGATTGGAAGGGACGCGATGAAGCAACGGGCTTTCACCTGATTGAAATCGAGGGTGGGCGGATCATCAGGGTGGCTGACTTGGTGGACGACAGCGACGCGGCCCGTCGCTCCAAGATCCTTACGGCCTTGAAGGATCCGGCTCAGAAGGACAACCGCGACAACGTCGACATCATCATTGCCCTTGGGATGGCCAAGGAAGGGTTCGACTGGATTTGGTGTGAGCACGCTCTGACCATTGGCTACCGCAGTAGCCTGACTGAGATCGTCCAGATCATTGGTCGAGCCACTCGCGATGCACCAGGTAAGGGGCGCTCCCGCTTCACTAACCTCATTGCTGAGCCGGCCGCAGACTCGGAGATAGTGGTCGATGCCGTGAATGACACGCTTAAAGCCATCGCTGCAAGCCTGCTGATGGAGCAAGTGCTGGCGCCGCGGTTTGAGTTCACGCCCAAGAATGCAGGCGAGAAAGAGGGGTTTGACTACGGTGATGAGGGCTACCAGGAAGGCAACGCCAATGTAGGCGTAAACGCCGCGACCGGAGAAGTCCACGTTGAAATCAACGGCCTCGCGCAACCCAAGTCTCCTGAGGCAGCGCGTATCTGCAAAGAGGATATCAATGAGGTCATTACTGGTTTCATTCAGGACAAGCCGACCTTGGAACGAGGGTTGTTCGACAAGGAAAATACGCTGCCTGAGGAAATCACCCAAGTCCAGATGGCGAAGATCGTTCGAGATCGCTACCCGGACCTGAGTGAGGAAGATCACGAGGCTGTGCGCCAGCACGCTATTGCGGTTCTGAACATTACCCAGCAAGCCAAGCAGGTGATAGCCCAAGTTGATGCGAAGGGAGAGTCGCCAAACATGTCCTTGATCGAGGGTGTCCGGAAATTTGTCAATGTTAAAGACCTTGATATCGACCTGATTGATCGGATCAATCCGTTCGACGCCGCCTACGCCGTCCTGGCCAAGGCCATGGACGAACGTGTGCTTCGTCAAGTTCAATCCGCTATTGCAGCAAAGCGCCTGGCTATCTCCTACGAGGAAGCTAAGGACTTGGCCAAGCGCGCCGTTGCCTTCAAGAACGAGCGGGGGCGCTTGCCTGAAATCGGCTCGGCAGATCCTTGGGAGCGTCGCATGGCCGAAGGCGTGGCCTCGTTGCAACGCCACATCGCTCAGCAAAAGGCAGCAGCAGCCCAGGGAGGCGGCAATGGCTGATCGGGAAGGCGAGGACCTGCTGGAAGAACTGGGCCTTGAAGCGACACCGATCAAGGCCAGTAGCCACACCCCACAGGAGGAACGCCTCCTGGCAGGGTTTGAAGACATTCTCCGGTTCGTCCAAGAGCATGGGCGAGCTCCCCAACACGGCGAAGACCGCGACATTTTCGAGCGCCTTTACGCCGTTCGGCTGGATCGATTGAGGGCTCTGACCAGCGCCCACGCGTTGCTTATGCCACTAGATTCCCAAGGCCTGCTATCGGCGCCACCCAGCCGCGCCGCGCCTGATGCTGCCGATGACTTAGATGATGCGGCGCTGCTGGCTGAACTTGGCCTTGGATCCGGTGAGGACGACATCACCAATCTGCGTCATGTCCGATCTTTCGAAGAGCGTAAAGCTGCTGAGGATGTGGCAAACCGGACCGCATGTGTCGATTTCGATCGGTTCCAGCCTCTATTTGAGCGAGTGGAAAGGGATATTAAGACAGGCCTTCGCAAGACGCTGCGGTTTGGCCGGGATGCGAGCGTGGCCGAAGGAAACTTCTTCATCCTGGGCGGCCAGATGGCCTATGTCGTCGAAGTAGGGGAAACTATCCGCGCCCCCAATGGCGAAGCCGATGCTAGGCTGCGCGTCATCTACTCAAACGGCACTGAGAGCAATCTGCTGCAACGCTCATTGCAACGAGCCCTCTACAAGGACGACACGGGTCGACGCATCACAGATGACGACGCTGGTCCTCTCTTTGGCGATACGTTGGAGCTGAAAGATATCGTTAACGGCACCATCTATGTGGTGCGTAGCCTGTCTAACAATCCATTCGTGGTCGCACATCGTGAGTTGATCCATAAAATCGGCATCACAGGCGGGAGCGTCGAAGCGCGCATCGCCAATGCTCAAAAGGATCCGACTTATATGCTAGCCAAGGTAGAAGTGGTGGCTACCTATAAGCTTTCCAATCTCAATCACGTCCGTTTGGAAAATCTCTTTCACCGCATTTTCCAATCGGCGCGCTTGGATCTGAAACTCCAAGATCGCTTTGGCGATAATGTCCGCCCACGTGAGTGGTTTCTCGTGCCTTTGCCTGTCATTGATGAGGCTGTAAAGCGCATCCAGGATGGATCCATCACCGACTACATCTATGATCCGGCCCGGGCTGCGCTGGTCAAACAGTAAAGGTATTTCCACAGGGCGCGTACGCAACCTGATGCTTCGTTGGGCCTCAAAGTAGATCAATCAGCAGTAAAGACTCCATCGCGGAGATGATCCGGCACGCTAGCTCAGCGCGGCCCGAGGATGAGTTGATGGCAAAAGACAAGAGCGACCAACACCTGCCCACGTGGCATCCTTCGTTGAAGAAGACCTTCAAGCGGTGTGATCGCTGGATCGAGCACGCCAGCCGGGACAATGAACCACAGCGATATTTCGACAACATAGAGAACTATCTTGCGGCATCCGGCCCCGTGTCGGGCAAACTTTGGATGGAACTAACTTGGGCTGGCCATGTGTATGCGGTCCAAGCCTGCGCCCTCAGCGGCCAGGGCCGCTTGGACGAACTCGCCCAGCCGCTGTGCTGGGCGGTGGCGATGCGCTCAATCGCATTTCGTTTCGAGGCCGCCGTGACCCTGGCCTGGACCACTGAGAGGCAGCCGCTGCTACCGTTCTGGACCAGCATGAAGGTGGCTGCCACCGCAATGCTCTCGCAGTGGGAGGCCACCGAGGCTGGTGCCCGCTTCCTGGTCCAGGTCGCGCAAAAGGACCAGGCCCTGAAGCCCGATGAGTGGCGTCGCGAGGGGTGGGGTAAAGGCACTAACGACGCCTTCCTGATTTTCCTGTTCGCACAGGCTTTCGGCATTTCGACCCATTACCAGCCTGTGCACCCGCTGATCCCCGAATACCAGGCCGTGCTCGAACACTGGCGCAGCACCGACGCAGCGGCTTTCCAGGCGGCCATGCAGGTCGCGGCCGACTGGCACATCGCCCGCAGCAAGGATGGCACCGAGCGCAACACCTACGAGTTTGAGAAGGACATCGATCGCGTCTACCCAGCCGAACTGCTCGCCGTGCAGGCACTGCGCCAGCGCGACGGCCTGCCGCATTTCGACACCGACCATCTGCTGATTGACACGCCCTGGGCTATCCTGCGCAACCTGACCGAGTGTGCGTCGCATCCGCTCGCCGTGACGGTGGAGGAGCGGGTGCGCAGGGACTATCCGTATTTCCGTTGAGGCGAATACCTCAGACACAACGGGGGGCGATGGGCCAGTACCGATTTCCCATGGCCGCCGGAGTGGGCTGGTGCGAAACTGGCGCCATGTTGAGGGTCGGAAGGGATTCGTTTAAAAAACAGCCAAAAGTGAGCTAACTGGCTCTCAGCAAAGGTCTTTTACACGAATCCCTGCCGACCCTCCAGAAGGGCGTAAGGACGTCGGTCCGCCGCTTCGATTGTGGCGGATACTTCTTCTCTTACGCTTCTCCTGCATTTGTAACATGTAAAAGCTTGGAGGAAATAAAAATACTTATCCCCTCTATGATTTCTTCAACCCTAAAATCCAACAAACTCATTTCACGGATATGACTTCCTGCTTCATCTTTATCGTAAGTGCAAAGTGAAACACCTTGACGCAACGATCGGCTAATCTCATTAGCAATAAATTCCCTTTCTTGTATGGTCACCGCTGAAACCCTTTCAAGCGTTGACTTGCTGTCAAGTGCGGTTTGTGGGCCAAGCCATGATAGTTGGCGCTCGATAAAATCGGCGACCATTTTACTCTTGTGCCCATCATCATCTATCTCTTGTGCTATCGACAACATCTCCAAATTAAATTCAATCAGGGTAGCGACCGCCAAGGCACGAGATTCACCAACTGCTATAGCTTTAGCATCCCACAGTTCAAGCTTGGTGCAATATTCATTATGCCGCAAAGCACTGGCAGGTTTTCTTGATTGCAATAGCATCTGGTGTTCAGCCAATTCTTCAATAGAGTGAACAAAGTCGGTGGAGATTCTATCTGGATCATGCCTTATAAAGGGAGTAAGATTCCTTTCAATTAACCCCAACTTTTCGGCATGGCTAAGCGACCCACATATTTTTTCGTAGTCGGAATTAAATGCGTTATTGGATTTGAAAGAGTGCACGTCGCCGAAACCATTTCGAGACGTTAGATAGTCTGATTCACTACGGCGGCTGCTTTGGCCATATACGACTGAAGGAAGACCTCTGTATTTTTGTTTATCCTTCGCCCTTGGGACTTCAGATATCAGGTTCATCCGCACTTCCTTTTTTACAAGGGAGGCGGGCGTCATGACAATGTCATGCAGCGTGGATTTATTGCAAATCGTATCAACCTCTCTTTTGGCTGGCGTTTTTCCTTCCGCCCCAAGCTTACTAGTCACCTCTTGGGGGTTTGAAAATCTTAGAGATCGAATCATTAAAGGATTTCCTTCTCCATACTCTTCAGCAATCTTTGGATTTCTTTTTATTAGCAATTCCTTGACTGAAAATCCATCAATTAGCTCTTCGAGTTCGACTCTACCATTTATCTTAGCCAACCCTCTCTGCAACTGCGCTAAATTCTGAACTAATACCTTCTTTTGATGAACTCGCTCTAACGATGAGGTGTGCAAAGCAGCTATATTTTCTTTTATTACTCTTTTTCTAGGTGCTTTTTTCAAGGCTTGTGAATCGAGCGATGGCGCCACCAGTCCAGATTTCGTATAACTATCTTGCTGAGTGGCGACCTCCTCTTCACTGGGTGTTGAATCTATTATTTTTGAAGAGAAATTAACTTTCATGTCGGACATTAGTTCGATATTTATATTAATTGATATTTATCGAGAAAGCCGCCAGCGCATCGAGCACAAGTCCGTCATAGCCGAAAATGTACTTGCGATTTATGCATTGTGGTCGAGCCATTCGGACCATAACAATGGCTGGCCCTTTGGATTTTGCTTGGCGTACTCGTAGAATAGAGGAAGGAACTCTGACCGTTCATTACGAAATTCTGAGCGCCCCTTGTCAGAAACGTCTTTATTATTATCCAAGCTTCGCCCTGGATTAAATTTACGTTGCCGTTCGATGATATCATCAAACGATAACATTGCAGCATTTCTTAGTATGTCATGCATGACAATAAATATTGTCGTACGGCCTAGGCCCATACCACAATGTACATGCAGTCTCTCATCATGGGCCATCTCCCGCTCCATTGCAATAAACGCATCAATATCGTCCGCCCGTGGTGAAAGATGATCTGTCACTGTTAAACGTACATATTTGGCGCCCGCAGCTCTCACAAGCTCTTCTTCGCTAAAAATCAGTGGCTTACTTAACGTCGCTCCGCGTGGGTTGCGGGCTTCGCTCTTGACATCTTTGCGATGGAAGATATGTACCGTCTCTTGCGATTTAAGCGCTTGAATCCTCTGTTGCTCGTCTGCCAAGGCTTCGTCACGTGATTTGCCAGCATTGCCCCAGTTGTTTGGTGTACGCCAAGTACCCGGATAACCGCCGACAATGGCATGCGACTCTTCGCGAGCATCCAGAACGACCACTGGGCGCTCCTTGGACGGCCTCAACCTAGTAATCTGTCCAATGGACGCTATACTGCCGCTACCTGAAACGTGCAGGTTTTTCCAACCAGTCGGATTGAGACTTTCGGGGAGGTCAAATTCATCCGAAGAGCGAAAATTATCGGATGATCCTAGATCCCTGTCGTAAGCTAGAACAGGATGTGACGTGGGTGGTGGCGGGAGAGGCAAAGGGTCTCTGAATTTCTGGATTACCTGATAAAGTGCTGTTTTTGACCGAGGTGGTTGCCGGCTTGGTAGATCGGCGAGTTCTGCGGGAACCGCTTGATGAACGTGTTTTGATACAACTTCCTCTTTAATATTCTCAGCGCAGTCGGCACTCTTCATCGCGTCGCTGCTGGCCGATGGTGCAATTGAGCCGGAGATTTTGTTCGGCATTTTCAGGCGCCTATATATGGATTAGAACTCCTAATTTTAATTGTCGCGCTAACTAGTTTTATATCGTGATCGGAAGTTATGTCGTCAATCGCGATATCGAAGCCTGCCTGGCGCCGGATCTGTGAAATGCCTGCCGTGCAGCAGATCGGTAGTCTGATCTTGGTTTCGCCACACACAACGCGAACATCCCGGTGTTCGGCGATGCCGAGTGGATTGGCGTGTTCACGGCTGCCGAGAACGGGGGTGTAAGCCGGAACCCCAGAAAATTCCGTCCATCATTTCCACCCGCCATCGCATTCGTCCCAGTACAAACCGTTGGCCTCGTTCTTGACGCTGATGTCGTCGACCACGCAATTGCGTAGATGAGGGTCGGCAGGGAATCATTACGTACAGGGCCAGAACTAGCCTAAGCGGCTGACGTATAAGGCTATTTTCTCATCGCGTGGGTAATCTCCCCATCTATGGGGCCTGTTCGAGGACCTTGGCCGTGTAGCTCAAGGGCGCCACTTCCCTTTCAAGATCTAGGTGGTAATCGCCAAAGCGATTGATGTGACTGGTCCGATAAGGCGACAGACCGGCCAGGATCTCGGGCGTCAGTTCGACCCCCTCCTTCCGCATCTCAGCCAACGTCCGGCTCATACCCTCCACGTTGTGGAGGATGATCATGTTGGCCACCAGCTGGCTGTACTTGATGATCTTGCGCTGCTCGTGTTGGACGTTCTCAGCAATGATCCCTTGGCTGCCAAAGAAGACCCATTTCACGAAGCCGTTATACTCCTCGCTCTTGTTGGTCGCGGCATGAATCGTTTTGCGAATCTTGTTGTCATCAATGTAGCGCAGCAAGAACAGTGTTCTAACAGCCTTGCCCAGCTCCCGAAAAGCAAAGTACAGCTTGTTCTTCCGGCTGTAGGTGCCAAGCCGGCGCAGGATCGAGGACGCGGTGATCTTGCCCAGTCGGATGGAGATCACCACACGCAGCATGTCGTGAAGATGGGTGGCGATCAGCTGCCAGTCGATGTTGTCCCCGAATAGCGCCTGGATGTTCTTATAGGCCCTGCCCGGTTCGGGTCGGAAGAACGTCAGATCCTTGATGTTTCGGATCCTGGGCATCAGCTGGATACCCAGCATGTGGGCCAAGCCGAAGACCGGATAGCTTTGGGCCTGCGTGTCCCCATGGACGATCTCAGGCTGGATGTCGGAAGTGTTGGCCAACAGGCCGTCGAGGATGTAGATGCCCTCGTGCACGCCACAGGGAATGAAGTGGCTGAACAGCGCCACGTATTTGTCAGACACGTGGTAGTAGCCATCTGCCCGGGTGATCCGATCGTTGGAGCAGGTCATCGAGTGGCGCGGCAAGCCGCGCGTCATTCGCTGCGATAACGGGCCCGAATACATCAGCGCAGCACTGCTGGCGTGGGCGGAACGCAACGGCATCCGCATCGAGCACATCCAGCCGGGCAAGCCACAACAGAACGCCTACGTTGAACGTTACAACCGCACGGTCCGCTACGCCTGGCTGGCCCGCACCCTGTTCGACACCATCGAGCAGGTGCAGGACAAAGCCACGCGCTGGCTATGGACTTACAACCATGAGCCCGAACATGGCGCTAGGCGGCATCACGCCAGCGATGAAACTGGCAATGGCTGCATAACTCCACTTCTGGAGTCCGCTAAAAGCGGGGGGATTACCAATTGAGCTAATTCCCTCGCAGATAATCCCTTTACTTACGCGGACTTACGCGATCTGTTGATGATCGAGTGGGTCGATCGTGCTGGAGCCATCTCCAGTAGGTTCCAGCGTAACCTCCATGGTTTCTTACATGCCTATTATGTCTTTTCAATAAGGTGTACTTCCACGGCATAGCCCATTAGTTGGATCCGGCTTGCGACGGCACGAAGACTCACTTTGCTAAAAAACGGAAGGCCGAGTCGTTTGCTCCGCTGGTACGGATGTCGCATTATGCCAAAAACCACCTTGTAGTCCGTGGAAGTTACTTTTGAACGGCCATCGGGTAGCAATAGCTCAAATTTTGACTTTTTTGCAGCCTTTTGTCGCTTGATTGCCGAGTCTCGCATGGATTTTCGAAAAACGTCATCACGAATAAAGCTTTCTGCCGAGACGAGCCCTTGATTCCATAGATGGCTAATTGGGGCGGAGCCGTGGCCGTCTTTTAGGTGAATAAACTCCTTTCGGCGAGATAAGAAATCACAAGGCTCAAGATTGGCGCCCTTTGCCCCTGACGGCGAGGCTTTCACTTTATCTAGATTTAGCAGGTTGCTATTCTTGTCGAGCTCTGAGATTAGCTCTTGCTCATTTTTGGCTTTCGTTTTTAAGTGGAATGAAACCCCCAGTAGCGCCTGATAGTCTTTTTCCACTGCGTCGAAAAACTTGCTTTCGATGCAATACCACTCTCCAGAGAAAAGCACGTAGGTTTTCTTCTTGTAGATCACTTCGTACACAAAACAATCATAGACTCGTCGCCGCCTCTGGCGATCTCCGTGACCGTCAATTACAACTCGGATCTCATGGCTAGCCTTTAATTCTGTTATGTCAGAAATTTCTTGTGGCCGTCCAGCCTGTAATTCGAGAATATAGTCCTCGATGGCAAGCTCGCCGTAAGATTTCTTCGATCCAGAGTTGAAGCCTATGCCGAAATATCCGAAGTCACTCGACTCTTCCGGATCAATGATCTCCGGCAGAGTTATGTGTAAGTCTGACGGTTTTCCATCAAGTAAGGTTTTTATTTCTTTAAAGACAATATCATCGAGATCTGCAAGTGTTTTCTTGTCCAGGACGGGAATTATCTGATCAATAAAGGAATAGTCTTTCTTGTAATCGTTGGCGTCAAATAGCCTAAGCGCCGTTTTGCATTTTTCAGGAATTTCAGTTGCTGAGAGCTTGCTGGTTAGGGTGAGTGCGTCTCTTCCTGCAAGCGCATTTGCAAATGACGTGTCGGTGGGAACTCCACCGGCGAGACGCAACAGATCGTTCTGGAGATCAATTCCAAAACCCTGTAGATCGGCTTTTCTACTTGCTTGAATGCGTTTCTGAATGGTCGTACTGTCGAGCGTGGCGATATCAAGATTCTTTAGTGCGCCCCGCGCAACAGAGTTGAGCGTGACCTTCAGGCCGAAGTTTCGGACAAATGCATCGGTATCGAGGGCATGGTGACCGCTGCCGAACGTAAGCGCAAAGGTGCGAGTTCGCAATCTCTTGTCATCTGGCTGAATATCGAGAAATAGGACTGCTGCACAGCTCTTGTTCTCGAGTTTCAGGTCTCCCTGTTTGGTGAACTGGTTCACGACCCTGAGCCAAGTGGGGGGAGTTCCAGGAGCTTGTGCTATAAACAAGCGACCAGAATCACACTCAACCTCTGCCACAGCGCTCGTATCTCTGATCGCTTGCTCGACTGTCCTATCGGGACGCAGCAGGCGTAGTGAAAGCGTCGTTGTGATAGCCGCATTTTTTTGTCCGAGTTGCCTGGTTTTTGGCATAGCTCCCTCCATGTTCTGTCGGCGAACTCTTCAGGTCATGGCTCTGCACGCAGAGAGCGCACAACATTTTCAAGACGTGCCCGGCTGGCTGCTCGTAGCTGTTGGAGCCTGAGCCTGCGCGCCATTGCTTGATAGATCCCTTCGCCTTGGGTGCCCTGTGCGATGACGGCGCGAGCCAGGGAGGCCAATTCCGCGATACTGATCTCATCAGCGGCCCGCACGCTGTCCTCGTCGGCGGGCTCGCGAAAGGGAGGCTCTGTCGCAGGATCCAGATGCTCGGGCCAGTAGAACGTGCCGACTTCTTCATCGGTCGTCCGATAGCGGGGACGCGCGATTTGGAAAACGCGCTCTCGGATGCGTCCGCCTGTACGCAGCCAGCCGTGGGCACGGGCGATGCGGCGGGCCAGCAGGGCGTCGAGCACGGGCCCTTCGTGATCGACGACGTGGGCGATCATGGTCAACAGGATGTCGTTGTACTCACCGTCGAAAAAGCGATCGGGATTGGCGCCGGTCACAGCTTCGGCGGGATCGGTGATCCGATAGAGCGAGGCTTCCGGTGGCGTTGTTTCTTCGGCATTGGCATGGGCTGCTTCTGCGGAGACCTGGCGAGCAAAGACTTCCTCGACTTGCTGTGATGGAGCTGTCGCCGAGACTTCCGGTGCGATCGGGTCCGCGTCCTGAGCTGGGGGCGCCATTTCCCCGTCTGGCTTCGTCACCGATGCTATGGCCTGCGCGATGGCCGCTTGCGCCAGGCTCTCGGCCTCGGCATCGCGCTCGGCCTGTTCGGCGCGCTGCTCGCGCTGGGCTATGAGTACGGCTTGCAAGCGGGCATCCAGTCTGTCGAGCGTGCCGGCCGGATCGATCCACCAGTCGGTGGACCAGACGCGAACAATGTCCCATCCCAGGCCGCGCAGGACTTGCTCGCGCAGTTTGTCGCGGTCGCGTGCGGTGGCGCTGCGATGGTAGGTGGCGCCATCGCATTCCACACCTGCCAGGTAGCGTCCAGGCGCGTCGGGATCGACGATGCCGAGGTCGATGCGGAAGGAGGAGGCGCCGATCTGCGGCTGGACGTGCCAGCCGCGCCGGGCCAGGGCTGCGGCCACGGCCTGTTCAAAGGGACTGTCGAAGCCACCCAGGCTGCCGCAGTTGGCTTCTGCCAGCGCACGGGCACCGCGTTCGGCGAATTCCAGGAAGTGCTTGAGGTCGCGCACGCCGATTGCTTGCGTTCGCGCCAAATCCATCTGCTCCGCGTGGAAGCTGGCGAATACACGCAGTTCGTGACGTGCGCGTGTAATGGCCACGTTGAGCCGGCGCTCGCCACCTTGACGGTTGAGCGGACCGAAGTTCATGGCCAGTTGGCCTGCGGGATCCGGACCGTAAGTGATGGAGAAATAGATGAGATCGCGTTCGTCGCCCTGTACGCTTTCCAGGTTCTTGACGAACAGCGGTTCCAGTTCGCTCTCGGCGAAATAGGGCTCCAGCCTTGGATCCTGGCGGCGTGCCTCGTCGAGCAGGTCCTCGATCAGCTTCTGCTGTTCGGCATTGAAGGTGACCACCCCAATCGTGAGCCCGCTTTCGCGGAAGCCAGGCGCCGTCAGGCGCGCCACCACGTCGGCCACCAGCGCCTTCGCTTCGGCCGGGTTGGTCCGTGTACCGCCTTTCTGGTAAGTGCCGGAGACTGGCTGCAGGCTGACCGCGCGATCGTTGGTGACGGGGGAAGGAAAGGTGACCAGTCCGCCGTCGTAGTAGGCATGGTTGGAGAACGCGATCAGGCTTTCATGACGGGAGCGGTAGTGCCAGTTCAAATTCCGTGTCGGCAGGTTAGCACCGATGCACTCGTCGAGGATGCTCTCCAGGTCGGCCTCGACGTCTTCGTCGTCCAGCCCGGATTCGGCGCGGTCGAAGAAGGAAGTCGGCGGCAACTGCTTGGGATCGCCGACCATGACGACCTGGTGGCCGCGGGCGATGGCGCCGATCGCATCCCAGACTGGGATCTGCGAGGCTTCGTCGAAGATCACCAGGTCGAAGGCGTTTGCCCCGGCCTGGAGGTACTGTGCGATGGACAGGGGACTCATTAGCAGGCAGGGCGTGAGCTTGGTCAGCGCCTCGGGAATCTGGGCCATCAGTTCGCGCAAGGGCAGGTGCGCACGCTTCTTGCCCATCTCGTGCCGTAGCAGCCCCCATTCGGAGTTGCGGCTGACGTTGTCCTGCGAGGGCAGGTCGGCGCACAGGCGGGCGCGCAGCCAGTCCCGGGTCAGGGCGGTGAAGCGCTCGTCGAGCTCGCGGAAATCGCGGATGCGCTGTTCGTGCTCGGCGCTGACGAAGCCGCGGATGACCGGCTCGTGATCGACCACGGCGTTGAGCCACCAGCGCGCGTAGTTGGCCTCGAAAGTTCGGCGTGCCTGGTCCGGGCCGACCTGGCCTTGCTTGATGCCCTGGACCAGCGTGGCCAGCCCCAGTGCCAGCGCCTCGTCGCGCGCCTGGCGCCATGCGCACCAGCTGCGCAGTCCGTGTTCGGCGCGCACGATGGACTGGCTTTGCTCGATCAGCCCGTCGAGTGACATGGACTGCCACTGCGTCTGGGCGGCCTCGGCAAAATGTCCGGTGGTCGCGAGTGCCTCGCGCCGGGGTAGCAGCTGTTCCCATTTTTCCACGTATCGGGCGCCGGCCAGCGCGATTCGACCACCTGGCTCCAGCAGTGCATTGGCATCGCCCAATAACGTATGCAGCGGTGCCTTGCAGGCAGAGATATGTTCGGGCGTAGTGGCCAGGCGGGCCAGCACGGCTGCCAGATCCTCTCGGAGCTGGCAGGCCTGTTCGAGGTCATCCAGGTTGGTCGCGAGACCTTTCCACAAGCCTGCGGTGGACTCGCGCAAGTCGTCCAGGGCAGCCAGCGCCTGTTCCATATCGGCCCGCTGGCGAAGCGTCTGGTGGTCGCGTGCCAGCGTGGGGCCGCAAGCGCCTTCCTCAACCAAGGTGTGGGCATCCAATGCACCTTGCTGGGCATGGCTGCGCCAGTCGCTAAGGAAGTCGAGTGCGGCACGCAGGCAGTTGAATTGCGTCGCATGGCCTGCCCATAGGCCGTCGGTCGCCGTTTCCAGCGATGCATGTGCAGCAATGTCCTGGTCGAGCTGGCGCAGTCGTCGTGCCCGTTGCAGATCGGCCTGCAGGGTGGCTCCGCATTGGCCACCGGCGATGGCGTCGAAGCCGTCGTCTTCCCAGGCCTGGCCTTCGAGTACGGCAGCCAGGGCGATTTGCCAGCGCAGGGCCGTGCTCACCTTGTCCTGTTGTGTGTCAAGTCCTGCCCAGACGTCCGCACACTGCTGGCCTGGATCGATTGCCTGGATCCGTTGGCGCAAGGCGCGGATGGCATTCCAATGCTGCAGATCGTTGGCGACGTCAGGCTGCGAGCCGCCTGTGGTGGCGCTGGACAGTTGAGTTGTGACCTTGCGTTTGCCCAGCCACGACTTGGGCCAGAACGTCTGCTCGGCCTGTTCCCACATTTGCTGCAACTGGGCGACGTCGAGCTGTTCGATCGTCTTGCCGTAGGGAACCGACAGGGCCGCATGATGCTCGCTGAGCTGGGCCAGCAGGCCTAGCGCCTGGTTGAGCTGCACGGTGATGCGTACCGGCCAGGGCTCGCCGAGTTCTGCGTGAGTCTGCCGGTGCTCGGTGAGCAGGGCCAGCCCGTCGGCGCAGGCGGTTATGACGGAAGCGGGCCACGGCGTGGACAGCAGCGTGTTCAGTTCCGCATGGCGGCGCACCCGTGCCGCACCTTCCTGCAGGCGTTGGCTCAGGCTGCGTGCGTCGGGCCGCAGGACAAAGCGCCAATCGTGTCCCGCTGCCAAAGTGAGACGTTGGGCGAGGAGCAGTAGCGCTTCGCAGGTTTCGGGCGTCAACAAGGGCGAGGGCAGGCCAATGGCCTGGACAAACGCGTGGGCTGACTCGATTGTCGCCTGGGCGGCGGGAAGCACGTCACGCGCAGCGGCGATCAGTTGCTGTTGCCAGGTGGGCGACCAGTCTCTATGGCCGACCAGCGCCAAGGGGTGCTGCGCCAGCGCGGCATGGCCAATGGCTTGTGCATTGACTTCCAAGCGGTCCACGGCACTGCGCAACTGGTCGATGCCGGCATGATCGTGCTGATCGGCCGAGAGCCAGGCCAAGGGGAGTGTCGGGATGTCGTGTCCCGCGCTGACGGTGCCGATAGCATCAAACAGGCTCAGGCCGTTGCGGCGACGCTGGTGAAGGCGTTCCACATAGATGTTCAGCGCATCGCGCAGACGTTTAAGCTTCTCGGCTTCGGCCCGCCATTGCTCGGCATCGGTCTGGCCGCTGCTGGACCAAGCCGACTGCAACTGCGCCAGCACGTCGAGCTTGCGGGCCTTGCTCGAGTGCAGTTCCAGGCAGAACTCGCCCAGGCCAATTTCGCGCAGGCGCCGGTAGACGACGTCCAGCGCCGCAATCTTCTCGGACACGAAGAGCACGCGCCGGCCCTGTGCCAGGGATTGGGCGATCAGGTTGGCGATGGTCTGGCTCTTGCCGGTCCCAGGGGGACCGATCAGCACGAAGTCCTTGCCCTGCGAGGCGGCCAGCACGGCCGACAACTGCGAGGAATCCGCCGGCAAGGGGCAGAACACCTGCTTGGGGTCGAAGTGCTGGTCCAGTTCGCGCACTTGCGGGAACGGAGCACCCGGAGGATAGGCATCGCGCGGGGTGTCCAGCAGGTGGCGCACGACCGGGTTCTCGCGCAACTGCTCGCTGTGCTCGGCCAGATCTTTCCACATCAGGTACTTGGCGAACGAGAACATGGACAACACCACGTCCTCGGTCACTTCCCAGCCCTTGATGTCCTTGATCGCGTGGCCGACAGCCTTCCAGACCGCAGTGACGTCCAAGCCGGCATCGTCTCGCGGCAGTTCGCCTTCGACCGCGCCCAGGTTCAGTTCGAAGTCCTGACGCAACATCTCGATCAAGGTCGGATTGAAGCGAGGCTCATCGTCATGCAGGCTGAGCGTGAAGCCCGAGCGAGCACTCTTGCGCTGCAGGCTGACCGGCACCAGGACCAAGGGGGCGCGGTAGCGCTGACCGTCACGGTCTTCACGGGTCCAGGACAGGAAGCCCAGCGCGAGATAAAGCGTGTTGGCGCCGCCTTCCTGCAAGGTCGTGCGAGCGCTGCGAAACAAATCGACCAGACGTGAGTCGAGCTCGGTTTCGGGAACGCCAACGAAAACCTCGCGTTTCTGCAGGGCTTCCAGCGCGTGCGCGCGGCGCACGTTCTCACGTTCACGGGCTTCGTAGATGGCCTGATCGCGTGGATCAGCGCCGTCCATCAGGTCCGGGCGCGGGCGCAGCTTCAGGGACTGGCCGCTGGCCAGCAGGTCTTCCAGCGTGCTGGGGTCCGGTGCTTCCAGTTTGAGTGCCTTCTTGCCGGCCTTGAAGTTGAGCAAGTTGTTGCGAAGCGACAGATCCAGCAGCTTGCGTTGCCAGCGAAGCAACCGGTCCTTGGGATCAAGTTGGCTGGCGTCTTCTGTTTTGAATGGCGGGCTATCGGGAAGGTCAGGCGCGTCTTCGATCACTGATACGGCGGGTGAAGACAGCGTCGCTTCACTGTCTGACACCGCAGCAACTGCCGCTTCTGCACTGGCCAATGGCTTGATGCGCTGCAGCCGCGCCCGGCGGATGTCCACGGCCAGGCGGAATCCCGCATCCTGAGATTCGTCAACCTGCTGGGCACCGCGGTCGGTGGCATAGCTGAAGGGAACGGTGGGGCGCTGGGTGATCAGAGTGGTCTCGAACAGCACCAGTTCCTTGAGCCTGAGGCGCTTGCGCAATGCGGTCACGTCGTCGACGACCGTATTTGAAAACTCCTCCGATTGCAGCCAGACGCCTGCAAAGGCATGGCCCTCGGTGAAGACCAGCAGGGGGTTCAAGCCTGCCTGCTCGAGTGCGGCGCAGAACAGCAACGTGAGGTCGAAACACGTTCCCAGGCCCGAGCTTTCGATCTGGCTGGGGCTGCGCACCTTCTGGCCCGATTGCTCGAAGCTGGCGGGGGGCAGGGCATAGTCCAGTTGCATGCCAGCCGTGGCCCCCCAGAGGGCCGAGGCAAGTTCCCAGGCGCGCTTGGCGCCGCCGGTGTAGCCATCCAGTGCGGGGTTGCGATTGTTCTGACGCAGTACCTCGGCGGTGCGCTTGAGTAGCCGATCCACGGCCGGATCGTTGGGCTGAACGAACGCGGCGACCAGGTCGGGCAGATGCGAGATGCCGCCCCATTGATTGCGTGGCAGCAGCTCAAGATGGGTATCGCGCTGGGCGAGAGCTGTGTTGGAGGCATCCGCGGCCACGGAACGCAATGCCAGAGAAACCGTGGCCGTCTCGGCTTCGGTCAGCCGAGCCAGCAGTCCACCATCCAGGTTCACATCCAGATCGCGGATCGGATAGCGGGAGCCTGCTGCCAGCGCATCAATCCGCCAACGGCGCGGCTTAAGAAAAGGCGGGTCGGACGTCAGGACTAACTCGACCTGCTCATGTACCTGATCGGTTTCGTTGATCAGCCAGAGGTCCCGGACCAGTGGAACTGCATTCTGAAAGTCCGCCAAGTTCAATTTGGCGATCAGGGTTACGTCGATCTTCAGTTCGGCAGCGACGGCCGAAGCTTGCGGTTGTGTCTCGTCCATGGAATCCCCTGTGGTGCCCCCCCCCGTAACATGCATTACGCCCCGTTACGCTCTGCCACGATATTAGCGCTAATTGCCTGACATTTCGGCAGATGAGAGTTATGGCAGCGTGGGGGGGGGGTAGATCGGGGCCGACGGATCCGCTTCTTGTAGGTTAGGGCACGCAGGGGTGGTATTTACAAAATATCAGACATTTTATTTGCTTGCCATCTGCCATGAATCTCATCGATATCGGCCATGCCGTGCGGACCCGGCGCGCTGAGCTGGGCCTGTCCCAAGCGCAGTTGGCGCACCTGAGCTGCCTGTCTCGTAAGACGTTGGTCGGCCTGGAGAAGGCACCTTGAGCGATCTGGGCGTCAACCGGGCGGGGCAGGTCATGGCGGTCCTGGGCCTGGACAGCCCTAAGCTGGATACCCAGGCGCGGCGCAAGAACGCCCGACTTATCGGCTTTGCGCCGAGCTTGGCAGCGGCGCGCGCGCAGGTGCCGCGTCGAGGTAGGCACCGCGCGGACTGTCCACACAGATAAAGTTCTGCGCATCTTCGGCGCTGCCCTGGCCGATCCACACCGCCGATTGCGGATAGTGGCAGAGCGGCCGGGTGCGGACCACCCCCTTGGCCGGGTCGTCATTGGCGTATTTTGCCGCGACGATGCGTTCCGGGGCGATGCCTTGCTCGACCCACGCCTCCATCGCCGCCAACACGTCGTGCTGGCGATCGATGGCCAATGCGGGCGGCCCATACAGCGCGCCGAAGGCCGACGTGCCGGGTCCGCCGGTGAAGTGGCCCATGCCGGGCACCATGAACAGGCGGAAGAACTGCTGGGTCTGCGCAAGCGCATCCTCGGCCCTGCTGATCTGCGGGTTGTCCAGCCATTGCCTGGCCACGACCGATTCGTAATAGGTGATCGCGCCTCGCGGCGGAACCACCGGATCTTCCCAGCCGATATACAGGATCATCTTGCCGTTGCGCGCGCGAAATCCGCTCAGATCTGCGGAGGTGGCGTCGATGACGCTGGCCAGCGGCTGGCCGGCGACCGGCTTGCGTTCGGCGCGGGCGACATCGGTATCGAAGTTCACTTGCGTATGGTCGAACCCGGCGCTGCCGGTATCGAACACCATGTTGGCGAAGAACTGGTTGGCGAGCACCGCATGGCCCCCGCCGGGAACGGCGGCGTTGCCGGTGATCCACTGGTTCCATGTCCCCGGCGTGGCGACTGCGAACGGCTCGAAACCGTAGTAGATGCGCTCGCCGGTGCGCGGGTTGACCGGGCCGGCAAGGATGGCGGCGAGCGTTTGCAGTTGCGGCGCAGTGAGACACGCGTCGCTCTCGGCACCGCTGCACAACAGCACGCGGGGATCGAAACGGCACCGGCGCGGGTCGTTGACCACGCCGTCGGCCGTGTGGTCCTTTGCATCGCATTGGGCGAGCGCGGCGGCCTGGATGGCCGGCAGCTTGGCCGCCGAGATAGTCGCCGCCGGACTGCCGAACTGGGCGTCCTGCGACCACAGCCAGGAAAACGCGTTGTGGACCCAGGCGCTGGAAGGCGCATCGGCGATGATGCCGTCGAAGGCGCCCGGAAAGCGCTGCGCTGCGATCAGCGCATCGCGGCCACCATTGGAGGCGCCGAAAAAGTAGGAATAGTGCGGCGCGCGGTGCGTGTAGGCGGAGACCAGCGCCTTGCCGTTGGAGATCGTCGTGGCCAGCGCCTGATAGCCCCAGTCGAGGATCTTCTGCGGGTGGCCGCGCGCAAAGCTCGCATCGCCGATCGACGCCCGGTGGCCGCCATCGGTGGTTGCGGTCGCATAGCCGCGGCGCAAGGCGAAACCAAGCGACCTGTATTGAATGTTGCCGGCGAAGACGACCGTACCGACCTGCAGGTAGTTCTGGTTCCAGCCTGCGGACGGGATCCACACCTCGAACCCGATTTCCGAATCGCTGGCCGGCCGCGACACACCGACGACGCGACAGAACGCCGGCAGTGCGTCGAGCACGGTACCGTCCGGCGCGGTGAAGGCACCGGCGGGCACGTCGGTAGCGCTGCTGATTGTGGTGGACGGCAGCGACAGCGCGAGCAGGTCGGCGCAGGCGGCCGACGCCGATGCCGTTGTCAGCAAAGCGCCGATTGCCGCCAGCGTCCGTAACAACACGCGTAATCCGTTCAATCGCAACATTGAGCATTTCCTTTGGTTGAAGAGCAGGGGGCACCGGCTATGACCTTGGTCTCACGAATACTGCGAGCTGTCACCAACCGCCCAGCCTCTGCGCTGGGCGTTTTGTTGGCGACAGCTCTCTGTCATTTGGGGACGAAAACATCGCTGTTGGTGAGCATGTGGTCCCACGAATACTGGGAACCGGTCCGCACCAAGTGCCAGACTGTGGTGATGGCCGGTACGCCGCCAGACGCATCACAGGTGCCGGTCCAGGCAGTCATGCTGCCGTAATTACCCCACTGCACCGAAAAAGTGATGGCGGGCAGTTTGCTCAATGCCGTCGACCCGGCAACCGGGTTGGCAAACCAGCCGACTAGCGGATACACCCCACCAGTGGTGCCGGAAGGCGAGATGTACGTGCCCAAGAGCTGTCCGGAGGTATGGACAGCGGTGATCGTGAGTGTGGAACCCAGCTGGTTTTTCCACTCGCCTACCGGGTTGTTGCAGGTTGGCGCGGCCTGGGCGAGCGAGACGCAACTTCCGAGCAGCGCAACGCAGGCAGCATATTGACGCATGGACATGCACATCATCAGTTCTCCTCGTAATCAAGCGAAAAGTGGCCGGTTCAAGCCAGCGACTAAATAGCACCGACCGGGTCCGCGTTGCTGGGATGGGTGTCTCCATCCCTCATCCTTGACGAAGGTCAGGGTGTTACACGGGGTAGACCCAACAGTCGTGTCACTCCGTTGACCGACCTGACGATTAACTGGCAAGCTGCTTGATGCGCTCGGCCAGATTGCCGAAAGCCTCGTTCACGTATTCCAGCACCTTGGGTTCTGCGCCCTGCGTGCGCAGCGAGTCTTTGAAGGCGTCCAGGTCGGACAGCCATTGCCGATGCAGGCGGCCCAGCTCGTCGAGCTGAGGCCGGAAGCGGGATCAGGTGGCCAGCATTCTGGAAGGAGGGCGCGACGCCTTCATTAAGCGCAAAGATGAAGTACGAGTTCTGATGCCCTTGCCCTCCGCGCTGAATAATCCGGGGTGACTGCCTTGTAGCGGCGTTTTCCTTCCTGACAGCACGCAGTCTTTCACGGCCTCGCTCTGCGAGGCAGCTTTCTTTCTGGGGTTCCGGGGTGTAACCCCAGGTGCACGCCGAATCGAGGCTCGGCAGGAATTCGTGAAAAATCCTTTATTGACGGTGAGTTAGCTCACTTTTGGCTGTTTTTTATACGAATCCCTGCCTAATCTCAAGAAGGTGCTGATCGGCTTTCGCCTGGGCGATCTGTGGACCGACGTCTTCACCTATGAAAAAGGTGAGCGCGCCAGCGAACAGGGCGTCAGTGTCAAGGCTCGTCTGCGGTATATCAGCTGGATCAAGGTCGACGGCAACATGGTCTACAAGGCCGAGCCGAAGTCCGCCGAGTCCGAAGACGAAGCCAGCGAGCGCGCCGCCACTCCTGTCGAGCAGGAAGCACAGGCTCCCGAAGCTGCAGAGCTCGCTGTCGAAACCGAAGAAAGCCTCGATGAATAAGCTCCCGCCAATGGCCGAGTCCTTCTGACTGATCCACAACCGACCTGGCCGCCCCGACACCGGCATAGTCCGGCGTGATCAGCCCGAGCAAGTGATGCCACGGAACCACCCGCTCCATCTCTGCCAAAAAGATCTCGCGCCGGGTCTGCTTGCGCTTGCCCAGGCCTTCAGGGTCGCCGAACGTTCAGTTGCATGGATCACTGCTCAACATGAGGCGGGTAGTGTCGCGTATCTGTGGTGCGTTTTTCGGTAGGGCTCTGCGTCCGTTGCGACGACGCGGATGGCAGTCCTTGAACCTTGATGGAAGTCTTTGGACGAATTTTGTTGCATAGGGCGAAAAACAAGGCTAGAATTCAGGCCTTCGCTAAGCACCGAGGCGAAGAAAGTAATTGGGAATCAACGACTTAGCGCTCTAAAGCATGACTCGTTTCCCGCTCCAAATTCAAGCCATGGACTTTACGGTCCATGGCTTTTTTATTTGGGTTGCACGTGGCGTGGATAAGCTACGCGTCGCGCAGCGGCGGCGATGCAATTGCACACTGCGGGATCCAAAGTTCACTGCGCTGTGCACTGGCACGGTATGACCCATGCGCCAGTTGCCATGCAAGCTGGCTGCACCACACGCTGACAGCGCTGCAGGGCAAACGTGATTTCAGCGGACGTGCCACTCCCTGCGCCACGTCACGATAGATTGATTCTGATCAAGGCGCCTCTGTCGTAGGTACGGCAGGCTGCGCGCATGGAACCCGATATCGCTGCCGCGCATGCCCGTTGGAACTTCGATCAAGCGTTGTTGCAACGCTACGACCGCCCAGGCCCGCGCTACACCTCCTATCCCACTGCGCCGCACTTCCAGCCCGGGTTTGGTGCCACGGATTTGCAGGCGGCGTTCTTGCGCGCGCAGGAGCAGCGCCCTGGGCGCGCCTTGTCGCTGTACGTGCATGTGCCGTTTTGCAGCAGTCCCTGTTTCTACTGTGGCTGCAATCGGATCATTACGCGCGACGCGACCAAGGGGCAGGCCTATGTCGCGCGGCTGCTCCGCGAGGCGACCAGCGCCGCCGAGCATCTGGAGCGCAGTCGAACGATCGTGCAGCTGCATCTAGGTGGCGGGACGCCCAATTTCCTCTCGCCTGCGCTGCTGGGCGACTTGCTCGATGGCCTGCGACGCATCTTCCGTTTCAGCACCGATCCCGGTCGCGACATCTCGATCGAACTGGATCCTCGCGCTGTTCAATCAGGCGACGTTGCCGCGCTGGCGCAAATCGGATTCACCCGGGTCAGCCTGGGCATCCAGGACTTCGATCCGGACGTGCAGGCAGCGATCAATCGCCGTCAGGGCGAGCAGGAGACATTGGAACTCATCGCTGCATGTCGGCAAGCAGGTATCGCCTCGGTGAACGTGGATCTGGTCTACGGTTTGCCGCGGCAGACGCAGGCGGGCTTCGCGCGCACGCTGGACCGCGTATTGGCGGCGCGGCCAGACCGGCTGGCGATCTATGGGTATGCACACATGCCGCACGTGTTCAAGGCGCAGCGGCAGATCGATGTGCAGGAGTTGCCTTCCGCGCAGGACAGGCTCGCGCTGCTCGGGCTCGCCGTACATACGTTGTCGGCGGCGGGCTACCAGTACATCGGCATGGATCACTTCGCGCTTCCCAGCGAAGACCTGGCGATCGCGCAACGGCGCGGCGATCTGCAGCGCAATTTCATGGGCTACACCACGCATGCCGATACCGATCTGATCGGCTTGGGCGTCAGTGCCATCAGCCATTTTGGCGACAGCTACAGCCAGAATCCACGCGAACTGGCTGCGTGGGATGCAGCGGTCGATCGCGGTGCGTTGCCCGTGTGCCGCGGGATGCAACTGAGTGCAGACGACCTGCTGCGCGCGGAGGTCATCCAGGCCTTACTATGCCGCGGACGTGTGGATCTGGCTGCCGTGGCGCAACGCCACCAGTGCGATGCGCGCCATTGCTACGATGACGCGTTGGCTGCGCTGGAGCTGCTTGCCGCCGATGACCTGGTGGAGGTACGCGGTCTGTGCGTTGATGTCACCGCAACAGGGTGGCCGCTGGTCCGCCTGGCTGCCATGTGCTTTGACCGCTATCTGCAACCTTCGCAGCAGGACGTGCGCTATTCCAAAGCAATCTGATGGCGTGGGGGAGTGTGCCCGGGGCGGGGGTCGAACCCGCATAGCCTTGCGGCTGAGGGATTTTAAGTCCCTTGCGTCTACCAATTTCGCCACCCGGGCAGACCGATAGCGTGCCTGATTGCCGGGCGATTGTGAATCTCCATCGTGCGCAGACCGGCTGACCGGGCAGTTGCCGGCTGCGCTATGCTGCCGCCGCACTGGCGCGCGGTGCCGTGCCGCGCATGATCGAAGGAACCGCATGTCCCGCACCCCGCCGTTCGACCCGCTTCAGGCGCACATTGCCGTCATCGGGCTTGGCTACGTCGGCCTGCCGCTGGCCGTCGCGTTCGGTGAGCGGCGCGACACGCTGGGCTTCGATATCGATGCCCAGCGCGTGGCGCAGTTGCAGCAGGGCCACGATGCCACGCTGGAACTGGACGATGCAGAACTCGCCGCTGCAGGGCAGTTGCGCTACACCGCCGACGCTGCAGAACTTGCGGGCTGCACGATCTTCATCGTCACCGTGCCCACGCCCATCGACAGTTTCGAACAGCCAGACCTGGAACCGCTGCGCAGTGCCACCGTATTGATTGCCGCCGCACTCAAGCCAGGCGATCTGGTGATCTACGAATCGACCGTGTACCCCGGCACCACCGAAGAAGTCTGCGTGCCGCTGCTCGAAGAAGCCTCCGGGCTGCGGTTCAACGCCGATTTCTTCTGTGGCTACAGCCCCGAGCGCGTCAACCCGGGTGACCGGCAGCGGCGGCTGCGCGACATTCGCAAGATCACCTCGGGCTCCACCCCCGCCGCCGCCGACGCGGTGGATGCGCTCTACGCCAGCATCATCACGGCCGGCACGTGGCGCGCTGGATCGATCCGCGTAGCCGAAGCGGCCAAGGTGGTGGAGAACATTCAGCGCGACGTCAATATTGCGCTGGTCAACGAGCTGGCGCTGATTTTCGACAAGCTCGGCATCGACACGCTCGATGTGCTCGAAGCCGCCGGCACCAAGTGGAATTTCCTCCCATTCCGGCCCGGTCTGGTCGGCGGGCATTGCATCGGTGTGGACCCGTATTACCTGCTGCACAAATCCGAGAGCGTGGGTTACCACCCGGATCTGATCCACACCGCGCGGCAGGTAAACAATCGCGTTGGCCGTCACGTGGCCGAGCGCGTCTGCAGCTTGCTCGCGGCGCAAGGGATTGCACCACCGCAGGCGCGGGTGCTGGTGCTCGGCGCCACCTTCAAGGAGAACTGCCCGGATCTGCGCAACAGCCGTGCCCTGGAACTGGTACAGCTGCTGCAGGCCGCCGGCGCGCAGGTCGATACCTGCGACCCGTGGGCCGATCCCGAAGACGCGCTGCGCCACGGCGGCGTGCAGCTGTGCGAGATGCCGGAAGAGGGCGCCTACGATGCCGTGGTTTTGGCGGTGGCGCACGCGCAGTACCGCGACTACGATGCGCAGCGCATCGCCGCACTCGGCAAGCCGGGCGCGGTGTTCTATGACGTCAAATCGGTGTGGCCGCGCGCGTCGGTCAACGCTCGGCTGTAGCGCCGCGTTGCAGCCACTGCACCGCGCCCTGCGCCGCGCGCAGACCGCTGGCAAAGCACGCCGTCAGCAGATAACCGCCGGTCGGGGCTTCCCAGTCGAGCATTTCGCCGGCGCAGAACACCCCCGGTTGCGCACGCGCCATCAGCTGCGCATCCAGTGCCTCCAGACGTACGCCGCCGGCCGTGCTGATGGCTTCCGCCAACGGCCGTGGCCGCAGCAAACGCAGCGGTAGCTGTTTGAGTGTCTGCGCAACGCGCGTGAGGTCATCGCCGGCCTGCTTGCCCAAGTGTTCGAACAGCAGCGCGGTCTTGACGCCATCGATGCCGGTCTGGCGGCGCAGGTGATCGCTGAAACTGCGCCCGTTGCGCGGCTTTTGCAGATCCGCCTGCAGCCGCTCCAGCGTGCGGCCGGGTACCAGGTCGAGCCAGATCGTCGCCGTGCCGTGTGTCTGGATCTGCGTGCGCAGGTCCGCCGACAGCGCATAGATCAGGCTGCCTTCGATCCCCGTTGCGGTGATCACGCATTCGCCCTGCAGCACCTGTGTCGCACCATCGCGCCCTTGCCACTGCGCAACCACCGCCTTCAGTGGCGCACCGGCGTGGCGCTGCACGAAATGTGGCGTCCATGCGATATCGAAGCCGCAATTGGCCGGCTGCAGTGGCGCCACCGCGATGTCGCGCTGCTCCAGGAGGGGTGCCCATTGCCCATCCGATCCCAGCTGCGGCCAGCTGCCACCACCCAGCGCCAGGATCACCGCATCGGCCGCGAATGCCTGCTCGCCGGTTGGTGTGGCGAAGCGCAGCGCACCACCGTCATCCCAGCCGAGCCAACGATGCTGCACATGGAAGCTCACGCCTTGTTCCTTCAGCCGTCGCACCCAGCCGCGCAGCAGTGGAGCGGCCTTGCGGTCCATCGGAAATACGCGGCCAGAACTTCCAACGTAGGTTTCCACGTCCAGGTCGCGCGCCCACGCGCGCAGTGCCTCGGCGTCGAACGCCTGCAGCCAGTGCCCAACCTCGGTGCTGCGTTCGCGATAGCGCTGTGCGAAGACAGGCGGCGGATCGGAGTGGGTCAGGTTCAAGCCGCCCTTGCCGGCGATCAGGAACTTGCGCCCGACCGACCCCTTCGCTTCATAAAGATCCACTGCAAGCCCGGCGGCGCGCGCGACCTCGGCCGCCATCAGGCCGGCCGGGCCGCCACCAATCACCGCGAGCCGCGGTGTGTTTCCATAGGTCATGAGGTGCGTGCTCAGCGCGGCTGCACGCCAAGCAGTTCGACGTCGAACACCAGCGAGGCGCCCGGCGGAATGACCCCACCGGCACCTTTGTCGCCGTAACCGAACTCCGGCGGGATCATCAAGGTCCGCTTGCCGCCGACGCGCATGCCGGCCACACCCTCATCCCAGCCGCGTATGACCTGGCGGCCACCGAGCACGAACTGGAACGGCTCGGCGCGATCCAGCGAGCTGTCGAACTTCTTGCCGTGTTTGTCGGCCGCCTTCTCGTCGTATAGCCAGCCGGTGTAGTGCACGGTGACAAGCGCATTGGGCGTGGCTTCGGCGCCAGTGCCGACGGTGCGATCGATCCGCTCGAACGCGGCGATGGTGCCACCGGACGGGGGCAGGGCAGGGGCGCAGCTCGCCAGCAACAGGGCGGCGCAAAGCGTCAAAAAGAGGCGCATGGCGTGATCCACAGGAGTGAGGCGCGCATTATCGCACCTGGCTCCCGCTATCATCGCGTCATGGCGAAACTGCTGCTCAACCTACGCAATGTCCCCGACGACGAAGCCGACGACGTGCGGGCACTGATGCGCGACAACCTGGTGCAGACCTACGAAACGCGCCCCAGCAATTGGGGCATTTCCGCCGGCGGCATCTGGCTTAGCGAGGATGCGGACTATCCACGTGCCAAGGCACTGATGGATGCGTACCAGGCCCGGCGCGGTGCCGATGCGCGTACGCAGCGGCAGCAGGCGCTGGCGTCGGGGACCGCGGAAACCTTCGGCGCGTTGTTGCGTCGGCGGCCATTGTTCGTGCTGGCCACCCTGGTCGGCATGTTGGTGATCGCCTCGCTGGTGTTGCTGCCGTTCCTGCTGTTGCGCGGATAACCCGCCGCAGCGGATCGGGCTTAAAATAGCGCCATGATCACCAATACCGCTGCCTATCAGTTCGCCCCGATCCACGACCCGCAACAGCTGGCGGACAGCGTGCTGGAGCGCGCCCAGCAGCGTGCGCTGAAGGGTTCGGTGCTGGTGGCCGAAGAAGGCATCAACCTGTTTCTGGCCGGCGATGCCGAGCAGATCGCAAGCTTCTATGCCTGGCTGCATGCAGATGCGCGCTTTGCACAGATGCGCGTGAAATACAGCCATAGCGCTGAGCAACCGTTCGCGCGGCTCAAGGTCAAGGTCAAACCGGAAATCATCAGCTTCCGCCGCGATGATGCCTCGCCGCTGCAAGGCCGCGCGCCGTCGGTCGCGCCTGCAGTGCTACGGAAATGGATGCAGCAGGGGCACGATGATCACGGCCGCCCGCTGGTGCTGCTGGATACCCGTAACGCCCAGGAAGTGGCCTATGGCACGTTCCAGGGCGCACTCACGTTGCCGATCGACAAGTTCACCGAACTGCCCGAGGCATTGCAGCCGCACCGTGCAGCGCTCGCCGATGCCACGGTGGTGAGCTTCTGCACCGGCGGCATCCGTTGCGAAAAGGCTGCGCTGTGGATGCATGCCGAGGGCATGGACAACGTGCTGCAGCTGGAAGGCGGCATCCTGGGGTACTTCGAGGACGTCGGTGGTGAGGGCTATGACGGGCGGTGTTTCGTGTTCGATGAGCGCGTGGCCCTTGATGCTGAACTCCGTCCGTTAGTCGATGGCGCAGCGTGCGCAGACGCAGGGAAAATCTGACCGGGCACGACTGTATTGCCCGATGTCTGCAACGCGAGCGTCACGGCACGATGCTGGTCACGTGGAGCGCGGCGCAGCACGCGTTGAGCGCGGGTCCGCCGGGATCTGGCGCAGTACACGCGTCTAACTTCCACGTAATACGTCGCATCGAGCTTGCCCTGAATTATTCACGGAGCTAGGCTGCACCAGCCAGCCGCACAGCGAGGACTACACGGATGACAATCAGAGTTTTTCTGATCGACGATCATGCACTCGTGCGTACCGGCATGAAGATGATCCTGTCCAAGGAAGTGGACATCGAAGTGGTGGGCGAAGCAGAGAGTGGGGAAGCGGCGCTGCCGCAGATTCGCCAGCTCAAGCCGGGCATCGTGTTATGCGATCTGCATCTGCCGGGAGTCAGCGGGCTGGAGATCACTGAGCGCATCGTCAAAGGCGACTACGGCACGCGGGTCATCATCGTGTCGGTGCTGGAAGATGGCCCGCTGCCCAAGCGGTTGCTCGAAGCCGGCGCGTCCGGCTATGTCGGCAAGGGCGGCGACGCGCACGAGTTGCTGCGCGCCGTGCGTGAAGTTGCGCTGGGCCGTCGTTATCTCGGCAACACCATCGCGCAGAACCTTGCGCTCTCCAACTTGGAAGGTGGCGGTTCGCCCTTCGATGCGCTGTCGCCACGTGAGCTTGAGGTGGCGCTGCTGCTGACGCAGGGCCTGCGCCAGGAAGACATCGCCAAGCGCCTGAATCTCAGCGCCAAGACCATCAACACCCACAAGGCGCGCCTGTTCGAAAAGGTCGGCATCCAGGACAACATCGCCCTGGCGCGCCTGGCCAATCAATACGGCCTGACCGATCCCGCACGTACGCTGTGAACGCATGCCGCCGCTGAGGCGATGTGGTGTCGTCGGCGGAGTATGGCTGATCAATCGAAGAGGCAATTCGTGGCGCTTCACTTAGGTGGTCGCGTTGCGTTGGAACATGCGGATCTATAGATCGTCATTGAATAGATGAACCGGCGCATTCTTGTGCTGGTGCGACCGGTAGAGCGCTGGTTGTGCTCTGCGCTTAGCGTCCTGGAGCGCTGTCGTTCTGTGGAGCGACAGGGCTTTGGAGCGGCAGACGCGTAAAGCCGCAGATCTATTGATCGAATGCTCACCGATGCGGTGACGGTGCAGGTACTCGCCGATCTGATCAAGGCGCTGAACTTCTGTTTGTTCGATGTGGCAACGGCGACGTGGTTTCTCGACACGCTCAAAGCGCGGTCTGATCGAAGCGGTAATGGGCAATACCTGTCGAAGTTTGAATTCGCGTGCCAGGCAGCTGCAAACTCCATGCAGTTTGCGACTGTCAGTCGATGACACAAAAAAAGCGGCCCGAAGGCCGCTTTTTTTGTCGCCACCATCCGGGTTGCCCAGGACAGCGTCAGTCACGCGTAACGATCAGTGATCGCTACGCGGCTTGTCGGCATCGTCTTTCGACGCTGCAGCCTCGGTGTCGTCCTTGTCGTCTGCTGCATCAGCAGCGTCAACAGACGGCGCCGCCGGCGTGGACGCCTCCGACACGACTACCGTCGGCTGCCGTGCCTCTGCGGGTTGCTGCGCAGCCACAGGTGCCACAGCAGCGGCCGGCGTGGAGTGCTCAGATACCTTGGCTGCCGGAGCAGTCTCGGCCTGAGCCTGCGGAGCTGCCGCTTGCGGCGTTTGCGGAGCCAATGCATCGAGCAGGGTGGTCTGCACCGGCGCGTAGGGCTTGCGCACCGGCGCCGCTGGCGCGGTGTCGGTGGCCGGCTGCGCAACCGCGGCGGTCGAGGTCACTGCGACATCCACGTCCTTGCCGGCCGTGCTGGACGGTTCGGCATGCGGTGCGGTGACCGTGACCACGGCAGCTTCGGCCGGCGCAACGGGCGCCGGCGTGACCTGCGCTGCAGGCGACGGCTCAACCGACGCTGTCGCGGCAGGCTGCGTCGGTGCTGCAGGCTGCACCGGGGAGGCCGGGGCAGTCACTTCAGGACGAACGCTTTGCACCGCTGCCGGAGCTGGAGCCGCTGCCTCCGGAGCAACACGCGGGGCGTCCTGCACGGGAGCGCGTTGCTGCTCCTGTGCCGGCGCAGCCTCGATCGATGCCGAAGCGGCATGCGGTGCTGCAGCGGGTTCCTGCGATGCTGCCTGCGAGGATCCCGCCTGCGACGACACGGCGGCTTCGGGCGAAGCAACCGGTGCCGACTGCGCGGTGATCACCGACTGCTGCGGGGTAGTCGGTGCGCTGTTGACCGACGGTGCCGCTGCCGCTGCCGTATCAGCCGGCGGCTGGGTTTCGGCTCGCTCCTTCGGCACCGGACGTGGCGTCACCGGCGTCTGCTGCTCCGGGCTGCGCTCGACCTTTGCCTGGACCCGAGCGGGCGGGGTGCCGGCATCGTCATCGAAGTCGAACTCGGGCTGCCCGGCGCGTGGTGCGGACGACGTCGGTGCTGGCGTACCGGCATCGTCGTTGTCGCTATCCAGATCACCGTCCAGATCATCGGACTCAAGACCATCCGCTCCGGTCCCACCTTCACCCGTGGCGCCTGCACCACGACGACGGCGGCGACCACCGCGACGGCCGCGACGGCGACGGCTTCCGCCCTCGCCATTGGCGCCGTCATCGCCTGCCGGTGCGTCCTGGGCATGGCCCTCGGCGGCGGCATCGGCAGGTGCCTCGGAGGCGGCAGGCGTCACCGTCACGTCGACCGGATGTGCGGCGTCGGTCTCGTGCGCTTGCACCGTCCTGGACACCGGCGTGGCGGTATCGGCAATGGCCGCTGCCACGCTTGCGGTGGTGGCGGTCGCTGCAGTCGCGGTCACGGCCTGTGCCACTGCTGCATCGTCCTGACGTGCGGGACGCTGTTGCTTTTCAGCCGGCGCACCATCCTGCTGGCGCGGAGGACGCGGCTGCTGGTTTTGCTGCTGCTTCGTCTGCTTCGGCTGCTGACCCTGCTGCGGCTGCTTGGGTGCCTGCGGCTCGTTGCGCGCTGGCTTGGCCACTTGCACTTGCTGCTGCTGCGGCTGGTTGCCAGTTTGCGGCGCGGTCGGCTGGCGACGCTCGTCGCGGCGCTCCTTGTTGGCGCCGTTGCCATTGCCATTGCCGCCATTGCCGCGGTGCTGGCCGCCATTGCCATTGCGTGCATCGCGACCATCACGGCGTTGTCCGCCACGCTCGCCGCGATCATTGCGGTTGCCACGCGCGGCGTCGTTCTGACGCGGGCGCTGCTGCTGCGACGCTTCCGGCGCTGCGGCCGGGGCATCGACACCGCCGAAGATGCGCTTCAACCAGCCCACCACGCCGGTGACCGGCGCGGGGAGCGGCAGTGCCACCACCGGCGCCGGGGCGGGTGCCGCGGCAGGGGCCTCTTCACGCACCGGAGCCGGTTGGCTCGGCTTGATCGAAGTCACCGCCGGCGCGACCGGGATATTCAACTGCGCCTTCGTCAGCGCATGCACCGGCAACTTGCGCGGCGTGCCGCGTTGATAGCTCGGCTTGCCGCTGTCTTCGCCCAGCTCGTTCTCGCGCAGGCGCGTGACTTCGTAGTGCGGGGTATGCAGCTGCTCGTCGGCCACGATGATGATCGGCGACTCATGGCGCTGCTCGATCTCGCGCAATGCGCTGCGCTTTTCGTTGAGCAGGTAATTGGCGATCTCCACCGGAGCCTGGACCAGCACCTGCCCGGTGTTCTCCTTCATGGCGTGCTCTTCGGCCACGCGGATGATCGACAGCGACAGCGATTCCACGCTGCGCATGCGGCCATGGCCGTCGCAACGCGGGCACACGATCTGGCTGGACTCGCCCAGGCTCGGACGCAGACGCTGGCGGCTCATTTCCATCAGGCCGAAGCGCGAGATCCGGCCCAACTGCACGCGTGCACGGTCGTACTTGAGCGCGTTCTGCAGCTTGTTCTCGACTTCGCGCTGGTGCTTGGTGGATGCCATGTCGATGAAGTCGATGACCACCAGACCGCCGAGGTCACGCAGGCGCAACTGGCGCGCCACTTCTTCGGCCGCTTCCAGATTGGTCTGGAACGCGGTTTCCTCGATGTCGCTGCCCTTGGTGGCGCGCGAGGAGTTGACGTCGACGGCGGTCAGCGCTTCGGTCTGGTCGACCACGATCGAGCCGCCCGACGGCAGGCGCACATTGCGCTCGTAGGCGCCTTCGATCTGCGACTCGATCTGGAAGCGGTTGAACAGCGGGATGTCGTCGGTGTAGTGCTTGAGCTTGCGCAGGCTCTGCGGCATGACCTGCTGCATGAACTCCTGGGCGTCGGCGTACAGCTCCGGCGTATCGACCAGGATTTCGCCGATGTCGGCGCGCAGGTAGTCGCGCAGGGCGCGGATGATCAGGCGCGATTCCTGGTAGATCAGGAACGCCGCCGGCTTGCTCAGCGCGGCCTCGGCAATCGCCTTCCAGGTCTGCAGCAGGTAATCCAGATCCCACTGCAGCTCTTCGGCATCGCGGCCAACGCCGGCGGTGCGGATGATCACGCCCATGTCGTCTGGGATGTCGAGCTTGTCCAGCGCGTCCTTCAGTGCGGCACGGTCCTCGCCTTCGATCCGACGCGAGACGCCACCGGCGCTCGGCGAATTGGGCATCAGCACCATGTAGCGGCCGGCGAGCGAGATGAACGTGGTCAGGGCGGCGCCCTTGTTGCCACGCTCTTCCTTATCGACCTGGACCACCACTTCCTGGCCCTCACGCAGCAGCTCACGGATGGTCGACTTGTTGTGGTCGACACCGGCCTGGAAGTAATCGCGAGAGATTTCCTTTAGCGGCAGGAAGCCATGGCGCTCGGCGCCATAGTCCACGAACGCCGCTTCCAGCGAGGGCTCGAGCCGCGTGATGCGACCCTTGTAGATATTGGACTTCTTCTGTTCCTTGGACGGCTGTTCGATGTCGATGTCGTACAGGGTCTGGCCGTCCACAATCGCCACGCGCAGCTCTTCGGCCTGCGTTGCGTTGATCAGCATTCGCTTCATTGTTGCGTTCCTCGCGCGCTCTACCGCGCGGAACGCCGTGACGTTTCGCCTCTGGAACGGGTCGCCGGCCTTTCGCGCAACGCGCGGACAGGCCTGGCTAGGGTTTCCAGCGCTGCAACACCACGGCAGGCCGCGGGAGCGCTTCTCTTAAGTTTTTTAAAGGTGTTTCAGGGCCGGCAGCTGCGTCCGGACAACCGGGACAGCGCACGGGACATGTTCAGCGCAACGGCTAAAAAACCGCTGGCGATGGCCGGGTAGGCCGGTGAGCCGCTAACATGGCCGCCCCGGGGGCGGTGGTCGCGCACTGTGCCGGAATCATCGGAAGTCAGGCTTCTGGCCAATCAACTTCCAACGAAATCAAACCCTTATCTCGCTCGCCGAGTGTAACAGAATAAAGAGCCGGATGACCGACCCCCAGCCCCCCAAGCCTCCCGCCGACCGTGTGGGCGTGCGCATTCTCAAAGTTCCGGAAGACCGCACTGGGCAGCGGCTGGACAATTTCCTGCTGGGACAATTGAAGGGCGCGCCACGCAGCCTGATCTACAAGCTGGTGCGCAGCGGGCAGGTGCGCGTGAACGGCGGGCGGGCCAAGGCCGAGCGCAAGCTGGAGGGTGGGGAAGAAGTGCGCATCCCGCCGGTGCGTCTCACCGAAGAGGGCGACAAGGCCGCGCCGCCGTCCGCGTTCCAGGCACGGCTGGAAGCGGCCATCGTGTTCGAAGACGCGCGCCTGCTGGCGCTCAACAAGCCCACCGGCGTGGCCAGTCATGGCGGCAGCGGGATCAGCTTCGGGGCGATCGAGACCCTGCGCGCCTTACGTCCGAACCAGACGCTGGAGCTGGTGCATCGCCTGGATCGCGATACATCGGGCCTATTGATCGTGGCCAAAAAGCGTTCAGCGCTGACCGAGCTGCAGGCCTTGATGCGCGAAGACGACAGGGTGGACGGGCGCAGCATCACCAAGCGCTACCTCACGCTGCTGGTAGGGCGGATGCCCGACGGGGTGATGAGTGTGGATGCGCCGCTGCACATCGGCCTGCGCCAGGGCGGCGAGCGGCATGTGCAGGTCAATGCGATCGGCAAGCCGTCGCTGAGCCACTTCCGGTTGCTGGAGCGTCGCGGCGGGCATTCCTACTGCGAGGTACGCATCGAGACCGGGCGCACCCACCAGATCCGTGTGCATGCACAGCACCTCGGTCATGCGGTTGCCGGCGACGACAAATACGGCGACCCCGAGGTGAACAAGCGCCTGCGCGACCAGGTCGGCCTGCGCCGCCTGTTCCTGCATGCCGCCTCGCTGGAGTTCGCGCTGGACAACGGCAAGACGCCGTATGTGCTCAACGCACCGTTGGCGCCGGAGTTGGCTGAGGCGCTGGATCGGCTGGGTTGAGTCGCGGCTTCGCATGAGGCGATGGTTTCCTCGCTGGCACGGGAAAGTACGCACGCGTCGTGCTTGATGCGCGGCGCGTGCGCACCCTTCGGGTTCAACGTCAGATCTTTCGCTGCCCCGGGATGGCAAACGCGGCGGCATGAAATGCTGAGGTCCATTCCCCCGCTGTCACTGAGGAACGGCTAGCAGGTCTAGCCCGGTAGCTGCCTCAGCTACCTCTGTCGTGGGTCCCTGCTAGAGCGCGCCTCGCGTGAGTTTCCGTGCGCATGTCAGGCGCGCGCCGATTTGGCTCGATATGTATCGGGCATCGCTGCATCCCTGTAACAGCAGACCAGGCAGCTGTGGGGCAGGGCAGCACTCATCAGCAGTGGCAATTGGCTGCAGGCTCAAGGCGCCGCATAACGGAACAACACCAGGCTGATCGCCAGCGTGCCCATGCCCGACACCAGGCCGTAGACCGTCTCGTGTCCTTGTGCGTAGCGCTTGGCGGCTGGCAGCAACTCGTCCAGGGCGAGGAACACCATGACCCCGGCGATCACCCCGAACACCGCTCCGAACACGGCCTCGGACAGCACGCTGGACAAGAGCAGGTAGCCGATGCCCGCGCCGATCGGTTCGGCCAGGCCGCTCAACAGGCTCGCCCCGAACGCATAGAACTTGTTGCGCGTGGCGAAGTACACCGGCACGGCGATGGCAATGCCTTCGGGAATGTTGTGGATGGCGATGGCGAACGCCAGCGGCATGCCCACCGCCGGGCTTTCCAGCGTTGCGAAGAACGTGGCCAGGCCTTCGGGAAAGTTGTGCGCGGTGATGGCGACTGCCGTCAGCAGTCCCACGCGCCGGATATAGGCGCGGTTGTCGTCGCGAAATTGCGGGTCGTCGGTGGACAGGCTTTGGTGCGGATTGGGCACCAGGCGGTCGATCACCATGATCAACAGCATTCCGCCCAGGAAGGTCAGCGTGCCGTAGGTGAAGCCGAGCTTGTCGTTGTAGGCGTTGGAGAACGAGGCGATCGACTTGTTGAGGATCTCCGACAGCGACACGAACACCATGGCGCCGCCGGCAAACGCCAGCCCGAAGGCCAGCAGGCGCGGGTTGGGCTTCTTGGCGAAGACGACCATGAGACTGCCCAGGCCGGTCGCCAGGCCGGCGGCAAGAGTAACCGCAAGCGCGGTCCAGACATTGTGCGATGACACTTCAAGCATTGACGCAACGACCTCGTCGAAAAGAATGGCGATCCGGCGGAGTGCGTGGCGAGTTCAGCTGCGCGTGTCTGCGCTCGGCCATCCGCTGGCGCAGGATGGCCATGGCGCGATGATGGATGCGTGGTGGTCAGCCGCCGCGGCGGGCGCGCTCTTCGATGGCGAAGCATTCGTCAGGCTTGGGGACCGGCGGCTTGAAGTCCACCGGCACCTGGATGGTCTGCGGCACCGGCTGTCCATTGCGGGTGGCGGCCTTGAACTGCCACTCGCGCACGCGCGTCTGCGCCGCCTCATCCAACACCGGCTGGCCGCTGCTCTGGGCGACGGTGACATCGGTAGGGGAGCCTTGCGGGCCAACCACCACACGCAGCACCGTCTTGCCACCGATTCCTACACAGGCCAGCTGCGGTGAGTATTCAGGCGGGGGCGTCTTCAGGGCGGCCAACTCGGTGGGAGCCACGCCGGGCGTGGCGGCCTCCTGCGATGGCTTGCCGCAGCCGACGAGGGCGCCGGCGACGCACAGGCCGGCAAGCAGGGCGCGATACTGGTTCATGCGGTGATTCCTTGATCGAAGAGCTGCGCTACCTTGGCCGCGCAGATGAAGTCGTTCTCGCTCAGCCCGCCCACGTCATGGGTGGAATAGCGCACCACCACGCGGTCGTAATGCACGCCCAGGTCCGGATGGTGGTCTTCGCGGTGGGCGATCCAGGCCAGCGCATTGACGAAGGCGAGGGTGCGGTAATAGTCGGCGAAGCGAAATGTGCGTGTGATGGCCATGCCGGCTTCGGCCAGCTCCCAGCCGGGGACCTGGGGCAACAGCTCGGCCAGGCGGGCTTCGCCCAGCTTGTGGTCACTGCCCTTGCGGGGCAGGCAATGGGCCTGTTCCAGGGGGATGAGATCGGTCATGACAGGCGGCCTCGCGAAGTGGCGAACAGAAGCACCCACCAGGATCACGGTGTTCCATGAGCGGGGGCGCATTGAGCGGTAGAATAACCCGCATGATCCAGATATCCGACAAAGCCCAGACCTATTTCCGCAAGCTCATCGAGCGCGAGGGTGTGCCCGGCATGGGCGTGCGCCTGAGCGCGGTGGACGCGGGCACCCCGCGTGCAGACGCCAAACTCGAGTTCGCCGAGCCGGCCGACTTGTCCGGCGACGAATGGGCCATCGATTGCGATGGCTTCACCTTGTATGTCGTGGCCGCCAGCGTGCCGTGGATGGATGGCGCCGAGATCGACTACGTCACCCAGTCCACCGGCAACCAGCAACTCACCATCAAGGCGCCCAAGATCAAGGGCGAGGCACCGGCTGAGTCGGCGTCGATGGTGGAACGCGTGCGCTGGGTGGTAGAGAACGAGATCAACCCGCAGCTGGCCTCGCATGGCGGGCGCGTCGCGGTGCAGGAAGTCTCGGCCGAGGGCGTGGTGTTGCTGCGCTTCGGCGGCGGCTGCCACGGCTGCGGCATGGCCGATGTCACCTTGAAGCAGGGCATCGAGAAGACCTTGATGGGGCGCCTGCCCGGCGTAATCGCCGTGCGCGACGCGACCGATCACGCCACTGGCGACGCGCCTTACATTCCGCGCGACAGCGCGGCCTGATTCCGCACCACCGGTGACAACCGCTGCCGATCTCCTGCAGGCGCTGTTGGCGCGCATGCCGGGCAAGCTCATTCTGGATCGGCGGACCGGGTTGCCCTATGGCTGGGGCATCTGGATGCGGGGGCGGCTGGGTACGCCAGCACGGTTTGATGACGACCAACTGACGGACGCGCTGTTGGCGCGTCCTGCGCCGCGACCTCGAGACGGCATGGCGGGAAGACTGAGTCCGTTCCAGGCATTCCGCAGCCTGTGGTGGCAACACTGGGACCCGCGCCCGCGCGACGAGCGCCCGCTGCACTGGGGGGCTGTACTCGGCAGTGCGCTGATCCACCTGGGATTTATCGCCTTGTTGCTGTGGGTGGTCAGCGTGCGCTGGGCCCCGGACGACACCAAACAGGGCGACGAGGCGCGGGTGCGCCTGACCTATGTAGGCGAGGGCGCCGCAGATCAGGGCGGTGGCGAAGGCGAGCCGGCCGCGGACGCTGCGCCAGCCACAGCGGCATCTGGCGCTCAGCAAGCGGCGGCATCTGCGGCAGCCGCGTCGTCAGCAGCAGCGTCGCCGGCAAGCACCGCATCCACAGTGGCCGAGCCAGTGGAGCCGGCAGCCGACGTGCCGGACGTCGCGCCCGAACTTGTTGTGGCTGCGGCGGCGGAACCCAGTACGCCCGATATCCCGCAGATCCGTGTGCAGGTGCCGCAGGTCACGCTGGAATCGCCGCTGCAGGTGACTGAAACACCGGTGCCGACCACGGATTTCGTCGTCCCGCCACCGCCCACCATCACTGTGGCGCCACGCCCGATCGAGCCGGCTGCACCGCAGGTACGCCAGCGCGAGATCCAGACGGTTACCGAGCGGCCACAGGTGCGCGAACTGCAGCAACCGACTGCCGCCGTTGCCGTGCGCGCTGCCGCGGCACCCACCGTGCGCGAGCGCGAGATCGTCGTGCCCGAACAGGCTAGGGTCACCGCGCCCACAGTGCGTGCACGTGAGTTGGTTCCCACGGTTCGCATGCCCGAGCTGGCGGTGCGTGCTGCGGAGCTGCCGAACGTGCCGGACCCGGCGCCACAGCCGACGCCGGCGCAGACACCCCCGGCGCAACCGACAGTCGTGCAGACGCCTTCGGACGCGGCGGTACCCATAGCGCCTGCGGCGCCGGCACCTTCCAGCGCGCCGTCAGCCGCTAATCAGACCAACCAGCAGACGGCTGCGCAATCTGCGAAACCGGCGTCAGCGGCCGCTGCATCCAGCAAGCCGGCGGCCAGCAGCGGTGCCGGCCCGAAACCGGTTGATCGCAGTGGCGGATGGGATGTGGCGGCCAACGCGGACGACTGGAGCAAATCGACCCGCGACCGTCCCGGGCAGGCAACCGGTGCCGATGGCAAACGCGACGGCATGTTCAACAACGACGGCAGCGTGCGGGTTGCCGCCGGTGGCGAGGCCGGCAATGGCGCTGGCGATCGCGGCCCGCCGGGCAGCGATACCGACACCTGGACGCGTGACCAGATTGCGCAAGGCGGCACCTGGCTCAAGCGGCCGCCGTACGGTTACACGCCGACGTCGCTGGACAAGTATTGGATGCCGAACCAGACGCTGCTGCAGGAATGGGTGCGGCGCGGATTGAAGAAGATCGAAATTCCCATTCCCGGCACCACGACCAAGATCAGCTGCGTGGTGTCGTTGCTGCAATTCGGCGGCGGCTGCGGCCTGAGCGACCCGAATCTCAACGATCAACCAGCCACCGCAAGGCCGCCACCGGATGTGCCGTTCAAGCGGGAGTTGCAGGAAGACAATGGGGCTGTGAGATAGCAGGGCTGCAAAGAATGGCTGGGATTGGTGGCCGGTGCTGCAGAACTGCTGGCAGCTCCAGAGTTAGATAAATTGATCAGTAAATCCGCATTAGCTCATCGAGCCGTCGTCGAACAAGGAGGGATCGCATGACAAGCGGAGGCCGTGAATTGGTGAAGTGGCTCGCGCTGCTGTTTATGACAGGCGACCACACCTTGAAGATTTTGCACCTGGGCTATATGCCGGTCATTGCAGAACTGGGCCGCGTGGCATTTCCATTGTTCGCACTGGTGTTTGCCTACAATTTGGCGCAGCCGGGTGCTGATGTCGCCAAGTTGATCAAGCGTTTGTTCCTGTGGGGACTCGTTGCGACACCGATTGCGGCGATCGCATTCAATCGGGCACTGCCGCTCAATATTCTCTTGTCCTTCGCATTGGCAGCTGTCTGTATTCGTGCGATCGAAGAACGAAAATGGATTGTGTTGGCGTTCTGCCTGTTGCCGGCACCTTACCTGGTTGACTATCGGTGGAACGGGCTGGCTGTTGTACTCGGTGCCTGGCTGTTCTGGCGCAATCCAGCGGGCTGGCGATGGCCAAGGGCAGTGTCGGTTGTTGTGCTCTTGGTGATTCCGCTAGTGCTCTTGTGCTTGGTGAACCGGACGTTGTGGCCGCTGCTTGCGCTGCCGGTTGCAGGTTTGGCTTACCTGTCATGGGCCATCCCGCGGACGGGTAGAGCGTTCTACATGTATTACTGCGGCCATCTGACGGCTTTGACTGGGTTGTCGTACGCAATGGTTTGAACTGATGCTCCTGCAGGCGTTATTATGACATAATATACAGAATATGCGCCGTCAACCCGTGCAAGCTGTTGAATATCAAGGCCTTTCGTCCGACCCGTCGCCGGCATCATGCCGATTGCCAGGACCAGGCCCCCGATCACCGTAGTGACCGGGGACAGTCTGTCCCACAGCGCACTCCACGCCTTGCGTTCGACGGCCGATCCGGCTTCTTCCTCTCGCACTTTCACTGCTAGCGCAGGGTCAGCCTGTGCCAGGTCGATAAGCGCCATCAGATGTGCGTCGGTGATTTTTCCGCCTTTGCGCCACACGGAAACCGAATTCCGCGACACGCCAAGCGACAGCGCAACGCTGTTGTCTGAGTCGCGCGAGCATGCTTTTCGCGCTGTGTCAAGCAATTTATTTATGGTGTCCACGTCATATACCGTTTGACAGAAGTGTCCTGCTTCATGTTACATGCGCCTCGTGTCCTACGCCGTATGACACCGCGCCCCCGGCTCCCCTCCGGGGTCCGCGTCAAGGGGCAGGGGATAGGGGCTTCATGGACACACACGCACTCGCACTGCTCAGCGCCTCCGCGCTGACCGTTGGCTTCGGGTTAGTCCGTCTCGCCTGCTGGGTGCGTGATCGCAAGCACGCCGCGATGGTCGCGCAAATTGAGCAAGCCGCGCTGGTCGCAATCGCATATCGCGAGGTGCTACGTGGCTGACGGCACATGCTCGTTCTGCGGTGACACCACCGTCTACTTTTTCCCCGGTGGCCTCTGCGTTTCTTGCACGTCGAAGAATGCACGCATCCGCATGCAGGAACAGCCCACGCAATCGCGTGAGCTATCGGCGTTTGATGCATCTGTCGGCGTCATGCAGGCCGCTACGCGCCGCACTGAAATTGCCGCAGAGAAGATCCAAAAGAACAAGCGTGTGGTCGGCACAAGCGTGCGTGAGTTCGACGCTGCCCATCCGATCGCGTTGACCGCTGAGGGCCAGCGCGCAGCGCTGGCCCTTGGGCTTGTCCATTACAAAACAAGTGACACGCGGGCCTCTACAACCGGCACCGTGACCATCGAAATTGACCCGCTACAAGCGCGGGCGCAACGGCTGCGCAAGTCCGTGATTACCGGAGCACGTCTGCATGACCAGGAAGCGAAAAAAGGCTCCTTCCGTGGTGCGTGGTATTTCCTCACGCTCACCTACCGTGATGGAAGCGACAGCAGCCCTCGTGACGTTAGCGAACTATTTAAACGCATGCGCGGCCACTTCAATCGCCTTAAATCTGGGCGCGCACGGTGGAACCGTGAAAGCTTTCGTTACGTATGGGTCGGAGAGCTCACCCAACGATTCCGACCGCACTACCACGTGATGTTGTGGGTGCCTCAGGGCATGTTTTTTGGCAAGGTCGATCAACGCGGATGGTGGCCCCATGGCAGCAGCCAAATCGAGAAGGCCCGCAACTGCGTCGGCTATCTCGCCAAATACGCAAGCAAGTTCACCGCCATTACAGCTGCTGCTTTTCCCAAGGGATTTCGCACACACGGCTGCGGTGGACTCAACACCGAATCCAAGCGCGAATTGCGCTGGTGGAAAGCACCCAAAGACGCGCGTGAAGCTCTCGGCGGGGAAGCGGATATCCGCAAAGCAAAGGGCGGATGGTTCGACAGGCTTACCGGAGAGTTCTGGCCGTCTCCGTGGAAAGTCACATTCATTTTCGGCCGGACATTCGCCTGGAAGGTAGTCCAACTATGAAAGTGCAGATCATGAGTTCCGCTGTCGCTGTTCGTTCGTTCCCCGCGCGCGAGGGTAAGCCCGCGACGCATTTCCGTGAGCAGACCGCCGCTGTGCTGCGTGAGGGCGATTTCCCACTGCCGTTCACCATCGGTCTGGACGAGGATCAACCGCCGTATGGCGAGGGCTTCTACATCATCGATCCCAAGTCGTTGCAGAACAATAAATTCGGCGGTCTCGAGTTCGGCCGTCGCATTCGTCTGATTCCGGACCTCACTGCGAAGCTGCAACAGCAGCCCGCAAAGGTCGGGTGATTCATGGCGATGTGCGTAGCCCTGCAAGTGGATGGCACGTTGGTGCCCACCGGCCAATCGGTCGGCGAGTGCAGCGGCTACGTGCTCGTCAGTGGTAGCGAATACAGCGTGTATGCGCTGGTGCAAGAAGCGTTCGCAATGCCCAGCCAGGAGGACGCCGTAGCGTGGTCCACCGGCTGCTGTGGCCTGGTGATCGTGTGGTTCGTCCTGGGGCGCCTTGCCGGCAGCGTCGCGGGCATGTTCAACGACCGGTAAATCAATCAATCAAATAGGAGAGACAACATGGGTGACATTCTGACTGGCGTGAGCGGTGCTGAAGCTGCTACCGCGATGATCGCAGCGGCCGCAATCATTGCCTTGGTGGGCTTCACCAAGTGGGGTGCCAAGAAGGTTGCAAGCTTCTTCGGCTAATGGTGGTGAGGGCAGGGCGGCGCTTCGGTGTCGCCCTCTCTCTTTCTGGGGTGGGGCGATGATTATTTTGTTGTTCTGTGGATTCATGGGCGCGCTGTGCGGTTGGGCAGGCGTCAAGGGGTTGGACGCGTGATTCGCGTTTCGTTGGCAATGCTGATTCTTTTAGCGCTCACGTTCTCTCCTATCGTGCATGCTACGTGCGTGCAGACTGAGCCATCAACGTCTGCAAATAACGGTTCGTGGGCCTGTAGCGATCAGGGAGAGGCATTCGCGAAGGCGTCTTCCATGGGTGTGCCTGCTGATCTTTCGGTGTGTCGTATGAAATCCATCCGTGCGGTGTCTTCTGGTCCTGGCGTTTTCTCGCAGCGCATGACCTATCCCGGCGACACATGCGGGATCGGGTATGACCTCGATATTGGCACCGGCAATGCCACGTATCCGGACACTGCTACCTGTGCAAAGCGACCGTCCCAAAGCGGCTGGACTAATCCGACAGCACCCACGCCATCTGACGTTTGCAACGATGGCTGCTACTACACGTATGCCGTCGATGCTGGTGGCCCCAAGGGCTACACCTATGTGCCTAGTGGCGCCACGTGCACTACGGATGATGCAGCGCCTCCTATCGATGACGGTGGTGATGGCGATGATGATGGTGGTGGAGACGGTGGCGGCGATGGTGGTGGAGACGGTGGCGGCGATGGCGGTGGAGACGGCGGTGGAGACGGCGGTGGAGACGGCGGTGGAGATGGTGGTGGAGACGGCGGTGGAGATGGTGACGGCGGTGGTGATGGCGATGGCGATGGTGACGGTGATGGCGACGGCGACGGTGATGGCGATGGTGATGGTGATGGCGGAACGCTTCCCGGCGACGGTGATGGCGAGGAAGGCGGCGAGGGCGCACCCATGTCTGAGCTCTACAAGAAAAGTGGCAAGACTGTTGAGTCTGTGCTGAGCAAATTCAATACGCAGGTGCGCGGCACGCCCATGGTGGCCGGTATCGGCGATTTCATGAAAGTACCCTCCGGCGGATCGTGTCCTGTGTTCTCGCTGGGTGCGTCGAAGTGGTGGGACGCCATGACGATCAATTTTCACTGTGGCGGCGATTTCCTGGCGTTTTTGCGCGCGGCTGGCTGGGTGATTCTCGCCATTGCTGCGTACGCCGCAATTCGCATTGCTGTGACCTGAGGGCGACGCTATGCAAGCAGGTTGGTTCAACGATTTGACCGCGTGGCTGTGGCGTGCGGTCAAGATGGTGTGGCAGGCGATTGTCGATTTTGTGGGCGACTTGTTTGTGATGTGGCTGGAACAGTCGCTGTCGGCAATTCTCTATGTGCTGACGTTGCTGCCCATGCCCGACTTCATGAAGGGGCAGAGCATTGGCGGCATGCTCGGTAATGCGGGTAGCACCATCTTGTGGTTTGCCGATGTATTCATGATTGGTCCGGCGCTGGTGATGATCGGCGCGGCCATGATTTTTTTTCTCCTTCGCCGCGTGCTGACGCTCGGGATTTGGTGACATGCTCGTATTCAATGAAGGTGTGCCGCGTGCCGGCAAGAGTTACGACGCGGTAAAGAATCACATTCTTCCGGCGCTCAAAAAGGGGCGTCGTGTGTTTGCGCGATTGAATGGGTTGCGCTTTGACCGCATCGCCAAGCACCTGGGCATGGCGGAGAATGATGTTCAGCACTTGCTTGTGCTGGTGGACACCAAGGACGTGTCGAAGTTGTTTGCGTGCACGCAGGACGAGTCGGGCAAGTGGTGTATCCCGGACGAGTTCAAAGACGCATTGGTTGTGATCGATGAGGTGCATGAGTTCTACGTCAACGAGCGCAAGCCGCTCGCGCCGGCCGTCGAGAATTTTTGGGCGCTGCTTGGCCAGAACGGCGGCGATGCCGTGATCATGACGCAATGGATCAACCGCTTGCACTCGGCGGTCAAGGCGCGCATCGAGAAGAAAAACACGTTCCAGAAGCTCACCGCTATCGGCATGAAGGGCCGCTATCGCGTGACGTATTTCCACACGACCTCACCGGGCAAGTTTGAGAAGGTCGGCGGTCAAACGCTCAAGTACGACCCGGCCATTTTTCCGCTCTATGACGGCTATGCGCCTGGTGCCGAGAACACCGAGGTTTACGAGGAGGGCGGTAAAAACGTCTGGGCCGCGATGGCTGTGCGCGCTGCCATCTTCCTCACACTCGGCGGGGTCGGCATCTACTTCTTCATGCACTATTTCACCAAGGATCGCGCCGATCCCAACAAGCCTATGGCATCTGCCAGCCAGACCACCAAACCCACGCACGTTGGCGCGGGGTTTGCTAACGGTGCGCCGAGTGTGCCGATTCAGCCGCCTCCGCCTGATCCGCTCGCAGACCTCACGCAAGAGCAGCGCTATGTGGCTCAGCTTGCCGACAAGGGCCGCATTCGGCTCTCCGCGCGGGCGCGCGTAGGTGATCAGGACCGTGCGTGGATTCAGTGGATTGACGCGAGCAACAACGTCGTGGAGGAGTTGGATCTGTCGCAGTTGCGCGCCCTGGGTTACAGCGTCAGCGTCGTCACGTATGGCGTGCGTCTTTCGGCCGGCAAGCACATCATGGTGGCCACCGCGTGGCCCTGGACCGCGCCCATTCGTGAGAAGGACGCACGGCTTTACAACATGGCCCCAGACGGGAGCGGCGGCGCTGCTGGCGTTGCGACCGCAGGGAGTGACGGCGGCGGCGCTGACCGCGACCAGGTGCGCGGCGGCGTGATCGAGTACGGACCGCGCACCCAAGGCACGTTCCCGGACAACAAGGGTTACAGTTCAAGCACCAGCACGCCGGCCACCACGTTGCAGATGTAGTTTCGTGACGCGTCACGATTTAGCACGGATCGTTTGGCAATTCTTGCCATCCATTAGATAGCCGACGGAAGCGCTTGTGTTGAATGCATCGTTCGTTCGATTCCAGCGCTCGTAGTTGCAGCGTCGGCAGTTCTGCAGGTTGGGTGCGGGGCCTGTACAGCGGTTGCGGGGCGACTGGTAGCGCTGCACTGACGCTGCGCATGGTGAAGTAGCCCAGGCATAGCGCCACCACGCCGGCAAGCGCTGCGGTCATCAGCTGGCCTACGAAAATGCCTAAGGCGATTTCCCACCAAAGCCCATCATGGTTGTTCTGCGGTCTGTAGCTCATACGGCCCCCTGTGACGATGAGCGAGCATTGTAGGGGTGTAGGGGCAGAGCCCCTACGGATAACGCCTCACCCGCGCCGTGGATCTCTTGGCCCCCGCGTTGCTCGGATCACTCGCGCCCTGTCGGCGGACCCCGCGCCATCCACCACTGATAACCGCCTTTCACGCCTGCGCCGGATCACGTCCCGCAGGTAGATGACTTCGGCCGGGCGGGGATGCCACACACGCTCCCGCTCTTCGGCCATCATCAGCGCCCACTCGCGCGCGATGGTGCATGTCAGCGACCACCACCGCATTTCTTCCGGCCGCACTTCGCGGCCTTCCGGGGTGAAGAATCGATAGCCCTGAAAACCAAAACCGGCCCAGGGGCCGGTCAGGTCTACGTGATCGTAGGTGTCTAGCTGCATTGTCCGGTCCGCTTCCTGTGGAGGGACAACCATTGATAGACCGCCACGAGGCACAGGAGCGTCAATACAGTCCATTTCGCATAATGTATATTATGTCAGGAGGCTACTGGCATGGCTTGCTGCTGCGATCACGCCGCGGCGGCGACCATGGCCCGCCACATGGAGTTTGGCGGATGCGAAATAAAACACTCACCGGCCCTTGGGCCGGTTTTTCGTTCCAGGGTGGCCACCTCATCACGCCCGAAGGCAGATCCATCGCACCATCGGATCTACAGTGGCTATCGCTGACCTGCACGATAGCCCGTGAGTGGTCAACCATGATGGCCGAGGGCCGCGCCAAGACACCGCCCAAACGGCCGGCCGGCGTGATCTATCTCCGTGACCAGTTCAGAAAACGGCAGGAGAAAAAGGCGGGTTTGCAACGGGTGGATACGGGTCCAGCGGCGAAATGCGCAGGATTATCATCAGCACCGGCGCGGAGGCGCAAAGGCCGCGTGTGAGGCGTTATCCGTAGGGGCTATGCCCCTACACCCCTACAATGCCCGCTCATCGTCACAGGGGGCCGTATGAGCTACAGACCGCAGAACAACCATGATGGGCTTTGGTGGGAAATCGCCTTAGGCATTTTCGTAGGCCAGCTGATGACCGCAGCGCTTGCCGGCGTGGTGGCGCTATGCCTGGGCTACTTCACCATGCGCAGCGTCAGTGCAGCGCTACCAGTCGCCCCGCAACCGCTGTACAGGCCCCGCACCCAACCTGCAGAACTGCCGACGCTGCAACTACGAGCGCTGGAATCGAACGAACGATGCATTCAACACAAGCGCTTCCGTCGGCTATCTAATGGATGGCAAGAATTGCCAAACGATCCGTGCTAAATCGTGACGCGTCACGAAACTACATCTGCAACGTGGTGGCCGGCGTGCTGGTGCTTGAACTGTAACCCTTGTTGTCCGGGAACGTGCCTTGGGTGCGCGGTCCGTACTCGATCACGCCGCCGCGCACCTGGTCGCGGTCAGCGCCGCCGCCGTCACTCCCTGCGGTCGCAACGCCAGCAGCGCCGCCGCTCCCGTCTGGGGCCATGTTGTAAAGCCGTGCGTCCTTCTCACGAATGGGCGCGGTCCAGGGCCACGCGGTGGCCACCATGATGTGCTTGCCGGCCGAAAGACGCACGCCATACGTGACGACGCTGACGCTGTAACCCAGGGCGCGCAACTGCGACAGATCCAACTCCTCCACGACGTTGTTGCTCGCGTCAATCCACTGAATCCACGCACGGTCCTGATCACCTACGCGCGCCCGCGCGGAGAGCCGAATGCGGCCCTTGTCGGCAAGCTGAGCCACATAGCGCTGCTCTTGCGTGAGGTCTGCGAGCGGATCAGGCGGAGGCGGCTGAATCGGCACACTCGGCGCACCGTTAGCAAACCCCGCGCCAACGTGCGTGGGTTTGGTGGTCTGGCTGGCAGATGCCATAGGCTTGTTGGGATCGGCGCGATCCTTGGTGAAATAGTGCATGAAGAAGTAGATGCCGACCCCGCCGAGTGTGAGGAAGATGGCAGCGCGCACAGCCATCGCGGCCCAGACGTTTTTACCGCCCTCCTCGTAAACCTCGGTGTTCTCGGCACCAGGCGCATAGCCGTCATAGAGCGGAAAAATGGCCGGGTCGTACTTGAGCGTTTGACCGCCGACCTTCTCAAACTTGCCCGGTGAGGTCGTGTGGAAATACGTCACGCGATAGCGGCCCTTCATGCCGATAGCGGTGAGCTTCTGGAACGTGTTTTTCTTCTCGATGCGCGCCTTGACCGCCGAGTGCAAGCGGTTGATCCATTGCGTCATGATCACGGCATCGCCGCCGTTCTGGCCAAGCAGCGCCCAAAAATTCTCGACGGCCGGCGCGAGCGGCTTGCGCTCGTTGACGTAGAACTCATGCACCTCATCGATCACAACCAATGCGTCTTTGAACTCGTCCGGGATACACCACTTGCCCGACTCGTCCTGCGTGCACGCAAACAACTTCGACACGTCCTTGGTGTCCACCAGCACAAGCAAGTGCTGAACATCATTCTCCGCCATGCCCAGGTGCTTGGCGATGCGGTCAAAGCGCAACCCATTCAATCGCGCAAACACACGACGCCCCTTTTTGAGCGCCGGAAGAATGTGATTCTTTACCGCGTCGTAACTCTTGCCGGCACGCGGCACACCTTCATTGAATACGAGCATGTCACCAAATCCCGAGCGTCAGCACGCGGCGAAGGAGAAAAAAAATCATGGCCGCGCCGATCATCACCAGCGCCGGACCAATCATGAATACATCGGCAAACCACAAGATGGTGCTACCCGCATTACCGAGCATGCCGCCAATGCTCTGCCCCTTCATGAAGTCGGGCATGGGCAGCAACGTCAGCACATAGAGAATTGCCGACAGCGACTGTTCCAGCCACATCACAAACAAGTCGCCCACAAAATCGACAATCGCCTGCCACACCATCTTGACCGCACGCCACAGCCACGCGGTCAAATCGTTGAACCAACCTGCTTGCATAGCGTCGCCCTCAGGTCACAGCAATGCGAATTGCGGCGTACGCAGCAATGGCGAGAATCACCCAGCCAGCCGCGCGCAAAAACGCCAGGAAATCGCCGCCACAGTGAAAATTGATCGTCATGGCGTCCCACCACTTCGACGCACCCAGCGAGAACACAGGACACGATCCGCCGGAGGGTACTTTCATGAAATCGCCGATACCGGCCACCATGGGCGTGCCGCGCACCTGCGTATTGAATTTGCTCAGCACAGACTCAACAGTCTTGCCACTTTTCTTGTAGAGCTCAGACATGGGTGCGCCCTCGCCGCCTTCCTCGCCATCACCGTCGCCGGGAAGCGTTCCGCCATCACCATCACCATCGCCATCACCGTCGCCGTCGCCATCACCGTCACCATCGCCATCGCCATCACCACCGCCGTCACCATCTCCACCGCCGTCTCCACCACCATCTCCACCGCCGTCTCCACCGCCGTCTCCACCGCCGTCTCCACCGCCATCGCCGCCACCGTCTCCACCACCATCGCCGCCACCGTCTCCACCACCATCATCATCGCCATCACCACCGTCATCGATAGGAGGCGCTGCATCATCCGTAGTGCACGTGGCGCCACTAGGCACATAGGTGTAGCCCTTGGGGCCACCAGCATCGACGGCATACGTGTAGTAGCAGCCATCGTTGCAAACGTCAGATGGCGTGGGTGCTGTCGGATTAGTCCAGCCGCTTTGGGACGGTCGCTTTGCACAGGTAGCAGTGTCCGGATACGTGGCATTGCCGGTGCCAATATCGAGGTCATACCCGATCCCGCATGTGTCGCCGGGATAGGTCATGCGCTGCGAGAAAACGCCAGGACCAGAAGACACCGCACGGATGGATTTCATACGACACACCGAAAGATCAGCAGGCACACCCATGGAAGACGCCTTCGCGAATGCCTCTCCCTGATCGCTACAGGCCCACGAACCGTTATTTGCAGACGTTGATGGCTCAGTCTGCACGCACGTAGCATGCACGATAGGAGAGAACGTGAGCGCTAAAAGAATCAGCATTGCCAACGAAACGCGAATCACGCGTCCAACCCCTTGACGCCTGCCCAACCGCACAGCGCGCCCATGAATCCACAGAACAACAAAATAATCATCGCCCCACCCCAGAAAGAGAGAGGGCGACACCGAAGCGCCGCCCTGCCCTCACCACCATTAGCCGAAGAAGCTTGCAACCTTCTTGGCACCCCACTTGGTGAAGCCCACCAAGGCAATGATTGCGGCCGCTGCGATCATCGCGGTAGCAGCTTCAGCACCGCTCACGCCAGTCAGAATGTCACCCATGTTGTCTCTCCTATTTGATTGATTGATTTACCGGTCGTTGAACATGCCCGCGACGCTGCCGGCAAGGCGCCCCAGGACGAACCACACGATCACCAGGCCACAGCAGCCGGTGGACCACGCTACGGCGTCCTCCTGGCTGGGCATTGCGAACGCTTCTTGCACCAGCGCATACACGCTGTATTCGCTACCACTGACGAGCACGTAGCCGCTGCACTCGCCGACCGATTGGCCGGTGGGCACCAACGTGCCATCCACTTGCAGGGCTACGCACATCGCCATGAATCACCCGACCTTTGCGGGCTGCTGTTGCAGCTTCGCAGTGAGGTCCGGAATCAGACGAATGCGACGGCCGAACTCGAGACCGCCGAATTTATTGTTCTGCAACGACTTGGGATCGATGATGTAGAAGCCCTCGCCATACGGCGGTTGATCCTCGTCCAGACCGATGGTGAACGGCAGTGGGAAATCGCCCTCACGCAGCACAGCGGCGGTCTGCTCACGGAAATGCGTCGCGGGCTTACCCTCGCGCGCGGGGAACGAACGAACAGCGACAGCGGAACTCATGATCTGCACTTTCATAGTTGGACTACCTTCCAGGCGAATGTCCGGCCGAAAATGAATGTGACTTTCCACGGAGACGGCCAGAACTCTCCGGTAAGCCTGTCGAACCATCCGCCCTTTGCTTTGCGGATATCCGCTTCCCCGCCGAGAGCTTCACGCGCGTCTTTGGGTGCTTTCCACCAGCGCAATTCGCGCTTGGATTCGGTGTTGAGTCCACCGCAGCCGTGTGTGCGAAATCCCTTGGGAAAAGCAGCAGCTGTAATGGCGGTGAACTTGCTTGCGTATTTGGCGAGATAGCCGACGCAGTTGCGGGCCTTCTCGATTTGGCTGCTGCCATGGGGCCACCATCCGCGTTGATCGACCTTGCCAAAAAACATGCCCTGAGGCACCCACAACATCACGTGGTAGTGCGGTCGGAATCGTTGGGTGAGCTCTCCGACCCATACGTAACGAAAGCTTTCACGGTTCCACCGTGCGCGCCCAGATTTAAGGCGATTGAAGTGGCCGCGCATGCGTTTAAATAGTTCGCTAACGTCACGAGGGCTGCTGTCGCTTCCATCACGGTAGGTGAGCGTGAGGAAATACCACGCACCACGGAAGGAGCCTTTTTTCGCTTCCTGGTCATGCAGACGTGCTCCGGTAATCACGGACTTGCGCAGCCGTTGCGCCCGCGCTTGTAGCGGGTCAATTTCGATGGTCACGGTGCCGGTTGTAGAGGCCCGCGTGTCACTTGTTTTGTAATGGACAAGCCCAAGGGCCAGCGCTGCGCGCTGGCCCTCTGGGGTCAATGCGATGGGATGGGCAGCGTCGAACTCACGCACGCTTGTGCCGACCACACGCTTGTTCTTTTGGATCTTCTCTGCGGCAATTTCAGTGCGGCGCGTAGCGGCCTGCATGACGCCCACAGATGCATCAAACGCGGATAGCTCACGCGATTGCGTGGGCTGTTCCTGCATGCGGATGCGTGCGTTCTTCGACGTACAAGAAACGCAGAGGCCACCGGGGAAAAAGTAGACGGTGGGTTCACCGCAGAACGAGCAGGTGCCGTCAGCCACGTCGCACCTCGCGATATGCGATTGCGACCAGCGCGGCTTGCTCAATTTGCGCGACCATCGCGGCATGCTTGCGATCACGCACCCAGCCGGCGAGGCGGACTAGCCCGAAGCCAACGGTCAGCGCGGAGGCGCTGAGCAGTGCGAGTGCGTGTGTGTCCATGAAGCCCCTATCCCCTACCCCTTGACCCGGGCCCCGGAGGGGAACCGGGGGGCGGGGTGTGGTCCACAAGGACGACACCAGCGAATGTAATCTAATCGGACCACATCTTGTCAACCACGAGGACACCATGGCAGCTGTAGACGAGCTACTTGACAAAGTGAAGGAGAGTTGCTCTCTCCCGTCAGATATGGCTTTGGCGACCAAAATGGGAATTCAGCGCCAGCTGCTTTCTAAGGCGCGAATGGGCGACAAGCCGCTGTCAGATGAACGAATTGCGCAACTCTGCGCGATGGCAAAGCTCGACGGCGGATCGTGGATGGCAAGAATTCACGCAGAACGAGCGGGCACGCCGGCAGAGAGAGCGCTATGGCGATCAGTGTTGGACAGGCTAAGCGCGGCCGCCGCGGTGGTCGCGCTGGTGGTGCTCGCGGTGCACACAGGGGCGCATGAGGGGCTGCTGACGGCCCTTTCACCGCTCGCCCTAACGGCACCTTCTATACATTATGCGAAATGGCGTATCGGTCGGCACGATCGCGAATTCGTTTGGTCTGCCTTTGGATCAAGTCTTGCCTGCCAAACCACTCCCCTCGCAAAACGGAACTCGCAGCATTAGCAACACCACCTACAATTTGACCGCAGTCCACCTTGCTGCCCGGCTGGCGATTGGCTGGCTGTAATCTTGGTGCCCATGGGCGAACGGACACTCGAGCGCCAGCTTCGAGATTTGCTGTGGCGTGGCGATGAAGACGGTTCAGCAGTCAATGGCCGAGGTCGTTGTGGTGGACCTTGGCGAATGGCGGGAACGCTACTTCGGTCGCGCTGGCTGAGGCAAGCGTCTCCGTAGCGAGCTGATGCCCCCTACAACCCGGCGATACAATGCGCGCAACGACTCAGGGGGGACGCATGGAACGCCAAGAACCGACACTAGGGAAAGATGCCGGGCTAGATGGTGTCGAATTTCGCCCCAGAAGCTACCGAGGGCCGACACGGTCAGTACCCGATTCCTCAGACTTTTGGATCAAGGCGGGCATCTGCTTGGCCGTACTTGTGGTGGTTGCTGTCGGGCTGATCGAGTGGAATGCTCGCCGCCAGGCTGCAGCGATGACCGCTGAATTGATGCGCCCGATGACGCCGAGCGAACAGCGACAACTCAACCGTCAATTAGCTCAAATGGATGCAGAGGCCGCGCAAGAAATCGCAGCGATGCGCAGACAGCTTTGGCAGGATCAGCCTGTCGCACCGCGTTACGAACCCGGACCATTGAAGCCAGGCCAGCGCTGCATGCAAGGGCGCCGCCTGCAGCGGATTCAGAATGGATGGACCCAGCTACGCGAACCTTGTTGAGGCGTCATTCGTCCAGGGGCGCATAACGCTAACAAGTCAGACGCAGTAGGCGCTATTAATGAACTGGCGGTGGGCCGCGCCCATGTTTCAGGTCTCCGCCGAGAACTTGGCGTCGAATAATGGTTCCGGTGCCCTACCCCGATAAGCGCCCCGGAATCGTACCCACTCATTTCGTAGCCAGCAGCGCCCTCGTCCCGACGCGTTGCGGTTCTTTGGAACTAGTCGTTGCGAATGTCCATCGCGCACGGCTCAGCCCGTTGCGGTGCAATAAGCGTTGCAACTCACGCCGCACGCAGACGATGTCGGCTTGGGCGGCACTATCGAGAATGCGTTGCGCCAGCGCATCAAATTGCGGCCAGAACTGGCTTGGGTCGCGCACCCGCTGTGGCCATACGGCCAGCATCTTGCCCAGGTCGGACAGCTGGTGATCGGTATTGGTGCGGATGCTCATGTCGCGTCTCCTGGCCACTCCAGAGCGACAGCGTGGACCGCGCCGTCATCGATCAGGGTGAAAGCAAGCGCTGCCTGGGGTATTCCATCCACCTCCAGCCTGGCATCTCCGCCTTTACGCTGGGTGATGTCGATGACATAGGTGCTCGTGCCGTACCGATAACGCAGCTGGTAGCCCGGCCATGCGGCCGGAATGCACGGTGTGATCTGTAGACGCGTACCGCGCCGCTGCAGACCGAGCAGCGATTCGGTCAGTAACCGATACATCCAGCCCGCTGCGCCGGTATACCAACTCCAGCCGCCGCGACCGGTATGCGGGGCCACCGCGTAGACGTCGGCGGCCAGCACGTAAGGTTCGGCTTTGTAGCGCTGCACTGCCTGCGCATCCAGCGCATGGTGAATGGGGTTGATCAGCCCGGCGAGCTGCCAGGCTCGCGCGCTATCGCCAAGGTACGCGAAGGCCATCGCCGCCCAGACCGCTGCATGGGTGTATTGCCCCCCGTTTTCGCGCACGCCGGGCACGTAGCCGCGGATGTAGCCGGGGTCATGCCCGGTGCGATCGAATGGCGGCATCAACAACTTGACGACGCCTGCGTCCGCATCAACCAGCTGCTGGTGCATTGCATCCATGGCCTGCGCACTGCGTGCCGGATCCATCGCGCCGGATAACACCGACCAACTTTGCGACAGCGAATCGATGCGGCACTCGTCCGACGTATGCGACCCCAACGGCGTGCCGTCGTCGAACCAGGCGCGCCGATACCATTGCCCGTCCCAGGCATGCCGCTCCAGCGCAATACGCAGGGTCTGCGCGTGTGCTTGGCAGGTAGCGGCAAAGGCGTGGTCGCCGTGTTGCACCGCCACGGCAGAAAAACGCAGCAGTGTGTCGTAGAGGAAGAACCCCAGCCACACGCTTTCGCCCTTCCCTTCCTTGCCGACGCGATTCATGCCGTCGTTCCAATCGCCGCTGCCGATCAACGGCAAACCACGCTCGCCCAGATGTGCCATGCCGCGTTGCAGTGCGAGCACGCCGTGCGCATAGAGCGACTGCAGCGCGCCCGTCACAGCAGGCAGGTCGTAATACGACTCTTCGTCGGCCTTGAGTGCACGCCCGTCAATAAAACCAACCAGTTCATCGAGCACGCCGCTGTCAGCGGTGGTGTCCAGGTAGCGGCAAATGGCTTGCGGCAACCACAAGAAGTCGTCCGAACACTGCGTGCGCACGCCGCGGTTCTGTGGCGGATGCCACCAATGCTGGACATCGCCTTGTGGAAACTGGCGCGCGGCGCTGCGCAGCAGGTGCGCGCGGCTGAGCTCCGGCTGCGCATGCACCATCGCCATGCTGTCCTGTAACTGGTCGCGAAACCCGAAAGCGCCTCCGGATTGGTAATAGCCGCTGCGCGCCAGGAACCGGCAGGCAATGGTCTGATAGAGCAGCCAGCCGTTGGCCAACAGGTCCACTGCCGGGTCGGGCGTGGTCACCTGGACGTTGCCCAGCACCTGCTCCCAATGCGTGCGCACGGCAAGCAACGCCGCGTGTGCGGTGGCCACGCCACGACTGCGCCGCGCTACGTCCAGCGCCGCATCGCGGCTGCTGGCCGCGCCCAGCCGGAACACCGTCTCGATGCTCTGTCCGGCCTCCAGGGTCACCGGGATCTGGATCGCCGCACATGGGTCCAGCCCTGCGCCGACCCGACCGGACAGCCGCTGCCGGGACAGCGCGGCTGGCGCCTGCATGTCGCCATTGCGGCCCAGGAACTCGCTGCGGTCGGCACTGATACTGCCGCTGGGCGCATCGGCATCGAAGAAGGCGACGCGGCCGTCGAACTCGGTGTTGTATGGATTGTGTGCAGTGAGCACGCTGGTTGCCAAATCCACCTCACTCACCACGTGCAGCTGCGAGCGCGTGCGGATGTCACCGAGTACCCATTCCACATAGCCAGTCACGCTAAGCCGACGCGCGCGGCCGGAGAGGTTCTTCAGCCGTAGATGGCTGAACTTGATGGGCTGCTCTACATCGACGAACACCCAGAGCTCGCTGGCAATGCCATGTTCGGTATGGCTATAGACGCTGTAGCCGAAGCCGTGGCGCACTGTATAACGCCCGCTGCCGCGGCACGGCAGCGCCATCGGCGACCACACCTGGCCAGTCTCCTCATCGCGCAGGTAGAACGCTTCGCCACAGGTATCGCCGACCGGGTCGTTATGCCAGGGCGTCAGCCGGAACTCATGCGCATTCTCGGCCCAGGTATAGCCGGGGCTGCTGTCGCTGACCACGGTGCCGAATTGCGCATTGGCCATCACGTTGCACCACGGCGCCGGCGTGGTCGTGCCCTCGTCCAGGGTGATGCAGTATTCGCGACCATCGGCGGCAAACGCACCAAGGCCGTTGTCGAACAGCAGCTGGCCTGCCTCAGCCTGCGCGACTGCAACTTCCAGCACCGACGCGCTAGGCTGATCGGTGAGATCGGCCTGCTGCGGCAGATGTTCCAGCAGCGGCGGCTGCGCGCGCCGGCCGGCGAGGCGCTCCAACTGTGCGGCAAGCGTGCCGTTGGCGTCGCTGAGGATTGCACGTGCCACGGTTTGCAGCAGGATCCGGTCTTCCTGCGAGATGTGTTCGATGGCACGCACGAAAATGCCGCCTGGGCGGTCCAGCACATTGGCTTCCGGGTCGGCGGCGATCAGCCCCAGAATGGTGTCCTGTAGCTGTTGCCGGTAACCGGACTGGCTCTCGTTCCAGATCACCAGATCCGCACGCAGCCCCTTGAGCCGCCAATACGCATGTGCCTGTACGAGCTGCTGCACCAACGCCACATTGTCCGGGTCGGCGATGCGCAGCAGGACGATCGGCAGGTCGCCGGAAATGGCATGACTCCACAGCGCCGATTGTCCTCGATGGTTATGCAGCAAGACCTCGCTATCGGCGCGCAATTGCGGGTCGACGAAGAGCACGCGCGCGGCAAGCCGTTCGTAGAGCATCGCGTCTTCCAACGAGGCGTTGATCTGTCGGCGCGTGACCTGGCTCTGTGTCAGTGCCAGATCGAACACGCGGTCAGCCAGGCGGCGGTCACGGTATTTGTCGATCAGCGCACTGCACACCTCGCGCTGGGTGCCCACGCCGTAGACCATGTCCACCTGCGCCTGCTGATCTGGTGCCAACGCGATGCGGCAACGGATAGCCACAATGGGATCAAGTACCGAACCTGCGGCGCCGGACAACATGCCCTGCCCGCTAAACGCCACTGGGTTGCGGGTGCTGCGGCCACGGCCGACGAACGCGGCGCGATCGGTCTCGTAGGAGATCGACGCCACATCCGCATCGTGGACGGCAACCAAATGCAACATCCACGGCTGCGCTTCGTCATGTCCACGCGGGCGCCGTGTGCACAGCAGTGCCTGCTTGTCGGCCAGGATTTCGGTCTGCACGAACAAGTTGCTGAACGCCGGATGTGCTTCGTCGGAGGCGGCCGGTGCCAACACCACTTCGGCGTAGGTGGTGATTTCGATGACACGGGTCTGCCGTGACCGATTGCGGATGCGCAGTCGCCGCAGCTCCACATCGTCCTCGGCGGAGATGGCGATTTCCAGATGGCTCTCGTAGCCCTGGTGGCTGCCTTTGAACTCGACCTTTGCATCCGAAAAGATCGCCTCGTAGCGCTCCACCGGTACGCAGGTCGGCTGATGTGCGGCCGACCATGTAGCACCGCTGTCCACGTCGCGCAGATAGCAGAAGGTGCCCCAATGATCGCGGGTACCGTCCTCGCGCCAGCGTGTGACGGCCATGTCGCGCGCGCGGCTGTAGCCACCGCCGGCGGAGGTCAGCATTCCGTGATAACGCCCATTGGAGAGCAACTGCAGCGCCGGTTGCGGCAGGTCCGGATCGCGATAGATGCGCAACGCCATCCCCGCCTCGCTGGGCACTGGTCGATCTTCGGCGTCGGTCAATCCCTTGAGGTAAACACCGGCGCGCGGCGCGCGCTCCTGCAGCAGTAATGCCGTTGCCTGGCATTGTGGGTCGGCCATGAAGCGGGCCTGCATGGGCGCATCACGCAGCACCTGGTCGAGCGCCAGCAGCGCCATGCCCTGATGGTGCGACATGAAAGAGCGCACCACCGCATGCTGGGTGCCACGCGGGACGCGCGCCGGCGTGTAATCAATCGCTTCGTAGAGACCGAATTGCCCGCCAAATCCCAACCCATGCAGCCGCTGCAGATTGCGACACGCCGCATGCGGTTCGACCATCAACGCCATTGCGCTGGCGTAAGGCGCGATCACCAGATCCTGGCCCAGCCCGCGCTTGAGTCCGAGCCCAGGGACTCCAAAGGCGCGGTATTGGTAATTGCGCTGCGTATCTACCGTGTTGTAACCGGATTCGGACACGCCCCAGGGCACATTGCGCGCCACGCCATACCGGATCTGCGCCTGCACTGCGCCGCGCATCGAGCGATGCAACAGCGTCTGCGGGTAGCTTGGCATCACCAGATCAGGCATCAGATACTCGAACATCGAGCCGCTCCACGACAGCAGCGTCGGCTCGCCGCCGGTATCGGTCAGTGTGCGCCCGAGGGCGAACCAGCTCTCCTGCGGCAACCTGCCTTGCGCAATCGCCACGAAGATTCCCAGGCGCGCTTCCGAAGCGAGCAGATCGTAATTCCCCGCATCCAGGCGGCGTTCGTCGACGTTATAGCCGATCGACAACAGCTGCTGCGCGGGGCGATAAAGAAAGTCGTAGTCCATCTCTGCCAAGCGGCCTGCGACCTGCGCCAGCTGCTCCAGTTCCTGCAGACGTGCAGAGGCCCAACGCTGCGTGCCGGGCGTACCATCGGTTGCGGCCAGCTGCCGCAGCGTTGCGACACGGCTGTCGTGTGCTACCGGTGCATCTGTCTCGGGATCGGCCTCTGCAGAGGTGCAATGGCTCAGCTCGGCCAGCACCGCTTCACAGGTCTCCACTAAGCGCTGCAGCCAAGGATCGGGCGCCTCGCTGCCGCTACCCTGGCGTGCTGCCCGCATCAGTTGGCCTTGCGCCAGCAGCAGTTGCAATGTCGCTTTGGCTTGCACTACCGTCGGCACCGGTAGCTCACGCACCCCATCCAGTGCGTAGGTCATTGCAGCAAGAGCGGCACCGTCACCATCACCACGCGGCTGCTCGGCCAGCACGGCAACGGTGTCAGACAGCCCATCGAAGAGCGCCGAGTGCAGCAGCGGCGCATCTGCCAGCGCCAGCAGGCCCTGGCGCAGGGTCAGCAGATGCCCGGCAAGGTTGCCGCTGTCCACGGTGGACACGTAGCGTGGCGACAGCGGCGCCAGAGTTTCGGTGTCATACCAGTTGTAGAAATGCCCGCGGTGACGCGGCAACCCTTCTAACGTGGTCAGCGTGTCGGTCACCCGCGCGATCACCCCGCCCATGGTCAGATAGCCCAGGTCGTAGGCGGCCAGGTTGGCGAGCAGGCCCAGGCCGATATTGGTCGGCGAGGTACGGCTGGCCACCACGGTCTCGGGATACTCCTGCACGTTGTCCGGCGGCAGCCAGTGATGCTGCGCCGTGCAATGGGCCTCGAAGAATGCCCAGGTGCGCCTTGCCAATCCGCCAAGAAACACGCGCTGTTCCTGCGACAGTTGTGCCACCGGCGCGGCGGGACGTTCGCCCAGCCACGCCATCAACCAAGGCGCTGCCATCCAGCTCAGCCCCATTGGCAACGCGGCCCACAACGCCCACGGAGCCAACCAGGCCACCGCTGCGACGACCAGCGCCGCGGTGCAGGCAGCGCCTGCCATGACCCGATGCTCTGCGTCGCCACTGCGCGCACCACGTTCCACCTCGCTGGACGGCGCCCACTGCAACAGATGGCGGTGGGTAACTGCCATGCGCACCAGCGAGCGCGCGATGGCTGCCAGCTGCAGTCCGGCTTCGAATGGCAGGCAGGCAAGCACCACGCCAATGCGCAGCATCGATTGACGCAGCCCCACCGCCACCTGGCGCGCATGATGGTGCCATGCCAATCCCTCAGGAGGATGGGCCAGCGCATACGCTGCCGAACACAGCCCTGGCAAGAGCCATAGCAGCAGCAACCAGAGCGTCCAGCGCACGGGTGTCGGCGATGCCAACCAACCGGTCAACAACAAGGCGAAGGCGGCCGGTGCCACCAGACTGCGGCGCAGGTTGTCCAGCAACTTGCCACGCGATAGCCACGACAGCGGATTAGGCGCATATCGGCCGTCGCGGTCAGGCACCCACGGCAGCAGCCACGGCAGTAATTGCCAGTCGCCGCGCACCCAGCGCGCACGGCGCTTGGCATCCGTGGCGTAGCGCTGTGGGTGGCGCTCGTACAGGCGCACATCGCTGAGCAGCCCGGCACGCACGTAACAGCCTTCCAGCAGGTCGTGGCTCAGCACGCAGTTGTCGGGGAAGCGACCGGCCAAGACCTGTTCAAAGGTCGCCACCGCGTAAATCCCCTTGCCGATGAACGAGCCTTCGCCAAACAGGTCCTGATACACATCGGACACCACACGTGTGTAGGGATCGATGCCTGGTTCGATGCCGAACATGCGTGCAAACCGCGACTCGCCCCCTTCGCTCATACCGGTGCCAAGGCCAGGCTGCAAAATGCCGTAGCCGGCTTCAACGCGTTGGCCGGTCGCGTCCAGGCGCGGCACGTTCAGTGGATGCGACATGGCACCCACCAGCGCACGGGCAGCATCCCTGGGCAACTGAGTGTCACTGTCCAGGGTGATCACATAGCGCACATGCACCAATGCGGTGACATCGCCCTGCACCTGCAGGAACTCGGTCGCAGCTTGCAGAGCCACGTCCTCGGCACATAGCAGCCGGTTGAGGGCTTCCAGCTTGCCGCGCTTTCGTTCTGCACCCATCCAGCAGCGCTCGCCGGCGCTCCACTGGCGTGCCCGGTGCAAGAGGAAGAATCGGTCGCCGTGCGCATCGGCATAGCGTTCGTTGAGCCGCTCGATGTGCTGCGCTGCGCGCGCTAGCAACGATGCGTCGGCCGGCTGCGATGCCTCTGGCGCATCCAGGAAATCGGTGAGCAGGGCGAAGTAGAGCTGTGCATCGCGATTGGCCAGCGCGTGCACCTCAAGCGCGGCAGCCAGCTCATCGATCGCCGCTGCGTTTGCCAGCATGCTGGGCATCACCACCAGCGTGCGGCAGTCGGGCGGAATGCCCAGGCGCAACTCCATGCGAGGCAATGGATGCGGACGCACCCACAGCGTTGCCACCCAGTTGACCAACGCGATCCCCAGCTCGCTGGCGGCCAGCATTGCAAGGCCAGCGACAGACCACCACACAGCCGGCGGCAAGGCCGGCAGCCATCGCATCAGGAGGCCGGCCCATAGCAGCGAGATCAGTGCAATCGGCACCAGATAGATTGGCAGCGGCACCCTGCGTGCATGCGGCCGGTGCGAGATCGGCAACGCTTGCGCAGGCGTATGTGGCGCGCGCAGTGCTGCACGCAGCGTGGGTAGCCCCGCATCCACCAAGAAATAGCCCACATGTGCGGCGACCGAGCTCCGGTCGTCGGCCCGCATCGCCAGCTGCAACGCGACCTGTGCCACTTCTGTCTCGTCGCCGCGGATGTGCTGCGCCAGCGATTCCACTACGTGGCGGTAGGCATCCCGGGTCTGGAAATCCATGCGCGCATAGACGTCGGCGGGATCCTTGCGCAGGGTCTGCTCGACCAAACTCATGCTCTCGACGAATTCGCGCCAATCCATCTGATCCAGAAAACGCAGGCTTCCGATGCTGTTGCTGATCGACACCTGCTCGGCGGCTTGGCGCTGGCTCTCGGCATGCACCAAGCCCTCCACGCTGTGGCCTTCGCTGGCCAACCATTGCTCTACCCATGCACTGGCCATCGACAACACGGGGCCACGGCCTTGGATACCGCGCGTGAGCTCAGCCACGAATGCCCCGGTGGCGGGCGGCTGCGAGCGTGCAATGTCGGCCACGACGGCCACGACATCCTTGGGCTGCGCTGCAGCGGTGGCATTGAGCAACGCCGCCCACTGCGCGGCGAGATGTGTGTCGCGTCCATCGTGCATGATGTCGTCGGCGATGCGGCGCACGTTGTCGATCAAGGCCAGCCGGAGCACGATTGGAACCGCCCATAGCTCGCCAAGTTTGAGCGGCGCGACCTGTTGATAAGCGGCGATGAAGCGACTCAGCGTGATTGCGTCCACACGGCCATCGCCATGCGCAACAACCTGCAGCCCCAGCTCGTAGACACGCGGCAGGCCAGTCGCGGTTGTCGTCTGCAGACGCGGCAGTTGTCGGCTGTAGCCTGGCGGAAGATGCAGTCGCGCCAGGCGCATGTGCTCTTCAACCAGATAATAGTTGTCCAGCAACCACTCCCCGGCAGGATGCATGCGCACCCCCTCAGCAACCATCTGGCTCAGCTGCGCTGCTGCACTGCCAAGCGCCCGTTGATTGCGTCTGAGCCCCGATAGCAGCAACTCCCGTGCCGGCCCTGTGTAGAGCACATGCGAGGTTGCCAGCGCACGTGCCAGGCCCTCCATTTGTTCATCGCCGAGCAGGGCTGCGCTGGGAATTCCAGCATTACGCGCCGACTGTGTTGGTAGTGCTGCTGGTTGGATAATCGACTGCCACCAGAGAGAAAACGCAGAAGCCTTCCGTGGTGGAAGCATGGAGACAGGACCTGTGCGGCGTGAGCGCCGCTAGAGCCAGGATCATGCGCGCTAGCGCCAGGTGACATGTGAAGGCTTCAGGACAGTGGCTGACATTGGGTCAGGCGCCAGAGGCATTCGCTTGCAGTGCCGTTGCGCGGGGCAGATCAGCCGGAGTGCGGGAGAGCTGTGCGATCTTGGTAAGCGATGTCCCCTTTCGAACCTTCGTGCATCGTTGTATCGCTCAACGGATCGACTCTGTGGTGGTGGCGCTCCCGTGCAGAACCTGGCCCGTAGTGCTTCCTTCCATCGAGGGAAAATACTGCACCATCAAAACCTGGCATCAAACACCTAGTCGGTTTGTTGGCCCGGCGCGCTGGCAGTATCGCCAGGGCGGCACTGCGTATCCGCCGCGGGAAAGCCCAGGATGAAACAGGCGCCATGGCCCGGCTCGGATTCGACATCGATGAATCCACCGGCTTGCCGAACCGCACCGTCAACCTGGGCCAACCCCAGGCCGGTGCCCTTGCCTACCGGCTTGGTGGTGAAGTACGCATCGAACAGCCGGTCACGCACGTCAGGTGCAATGCCTTTGCCATTGTCCTGCACGGCAAGCGTGACGTATTCACCTGCCGCACGATCGTCGGCATCGGTGGCATCGCTCGTCGTCTGGTTGCCCAAGGTGATGCGAATGTGGCCGCTTTCCGCGCAGGCATCGCGTGCGTTGATCACCAGGTTCAAGAGCGCGCGCTCCAACGAGTGCGCATCGGCCAGGACGAACCGCAGTGACGCTTCTTGATGTAATTCGACCGCAACGGTACTTCCCGCCGCCTGTTGCAGTAGCGGCATCAGGCGCTCCGCCAGGTCGCCCAGGTCTATGCACTCGGGGGCATAAGGATGGTGGCGCGCAAACCCCAACAAGCGCTGCGCCATGATCGAGCCTTTCTGCAGTGCGCTCTGTGCCATCCCCAGAAGCTGTTTGTCCTGGCCGATGACCGAGGCGCGCGTCTGCACCATCTCGATGGCCGCGCCGGCCGTTTGCAGCACGTTGTTCAGGTCGTGCACGACGCCGGCCAGGAGCTGGCCGACGGCCTCTCCTTCCTGCGCACGCTCGGCGACCGCTTCGGCCAGACGCTGCGCAGCGCGTGCGATATCGAGCTCGCCTTCGATCTCCGGCGCCGAGGCATTTCTATAGCTTTGCAGCTCCTGGTCAATCGCGTCTGCAAGCTCGCTTTGCGGGCCCAGCAGCTCGGGCTGGGTGCGCAAGCTGTCATTGAGCGTGCGCAGCGCCTGCTGCGATTGGCGCCGTTCGGTGATATCGCGATTGACCGCCAGCACCGCCTCGACATGGCCGTCGGCAGCACGCAGCGGGTTTGTCGACACCAGCCAGAAGTGCCGGTGGCCATCGTCGGTAGTGCATTCGGCTTCAAACCGCTGCGATTCGCCACGCGCCGCCGCAGCGAGCGCCTCTTCGATCCTGGGCCTGAATTCTTCCGGCCACAGCGATGCCCACTGTTTGCCGATGACGGCGTCCGCATTGCGCGCCGCGACCCTGGCCAAGCCGTGCGAGTTGACGAATACCACGCGGCCATCGAGCGAAATTTCCTTGATGGAATCCAGCGATAGCTCGACCATTTGCCGATAACGATGGTCAGGAAAGTCTTGCATTGCGTTCATAGCTTACCAGTAGATCACGCAGCCTTCATTTGCGCGACGTATTGTTACGAGTCGATCTGAAGAAGTCCTGCCTCATGCCCGCTCCAATCGAACGGTTGATGCTTGTGGTCGACGATGATGCCGGCTTGCGCGAGATCGCCATGCTGCTGTTGGTAGACAAGGGCTACGGCGTTGTCGCCGCTGCTGATGCGCAAGAAGCACTCGAGCTGATCGATGCGCACCCCGCAATCGAGCTCCTGTTCACCGACCTTCAGATGCCGGGTCTCCTGGATGGGTATGGGCTCATTGCCTACCTACGGGCCGACGGCAATAACCTGCCGGCTATATTGACCTCGGGCCTGGGATCCTCACCCAAGGGTTTGCCGCCGCGCACGGCCTTCCTGAGCAAACCCTACACCTGCCGCAATCTCGTGCAGAACATCGAGGCGTTTGTCAGTCACTGATAGCGAGCGCGCGCTTCGTTGTTTGCAAATGCTGTGCAATGAATCTCTGCAGCGATGCATTGCCTGGAGTTACTGGTGTTCCCACCCGCGCTCCTCACTTGGCGTGGATCGTGTGCTTGACCGAGCGCTACGCTTAGCTGCACCGAAAGCGACGTCACCGATGAAGAGTGGACGCCGAATCCGAAACCTTTAGCGAAACATTGCGCGGTCGTTGCACGATGCGTTTGTCTGACAAGTATGGGCCCTGCTTGGTTCCAAGGCGCTCCGGCTAAGCGCTGCGTAACGTATGGCCGCATCCCCCGATCGGGGCATTGGGCACTGCCCCGACGCGGTGTTCTGGATTCGTCGCGCAGCGCCCAGCATGGACGACACCGCTGGTGTCGTGAGATGTCATGACCTGGTGGTCCCCCATCCAGAGAGATCACGTCGATGACGTTGTCCGATTTTTCGCGCCAGGGCCACGCGCTCGTTGGCCGCACCCTGCCCCTGCCCCTGCCCTTCGGCACGGCAGATGCGTTTTTCTTCGTTAGTACTAGCACTGCAGCACAGAGGTACGTAGCGCGTGTCGCGCGCGGGTGCGGGCGCGGTAGCGATCGCCAGCGACTGTGCGCTGTTGCAGGTGTCACGGCCAGTGTGCAGCGGGCGCTGAAGCAGGGAGATGCGTGATGAAGCCTTATCTGCTTTCACTTGGCGCCGGCCTGCTGGTCGGTGTGATCTATAGCCTGCTCAACGTGCGCTCGCCAGCGCCGCCGGTCATTGCGTTGATCGGGTTGCTCGGCATCCTGGTCGGCGAGCAGTTGCCCCCACTTGTGCGTCAGCTGACGACGCGCAGCCACAGCGAGACCTCGTGGATCGGCCATCAGGTCAAGCCGCATATGTTCGGCCACCTGCCCAAGGGCGAACGTGCACCGGCGGATATGCCTTCTGCGCCGCCATTGGCGCCACCCACGCGTGACAACGGGCACGACACATAAATTGGCCGCCGCAGTTCGATCTGATCCACACCGTGCCGCCTGCGTTTGGCCACGGCCGCCGCGTTCTTCGAACGCGCAAGCGCATCGGTTAACCCGCCGAGTCGTTGCAGATCCACGCAGCACGCCAGAAGGCTACTGCCCCCCGTTCAAGCCCATCCGGCACACGCGCTCCTGCGATGAACAGCGTGCCGACCCGCAGACAGCGCAAGAACGCGTTTTCAATACGTCACCACTCGCCGCAACCGCTTCGATTGCACACCCCGGCAAGCCGCAGCGTCCTCACCCCAAAGGAATTCCCATGCGTCCGATTCTCACCCTGAGCCTGTCCGCCGCGCTGCTATTGAGCGCGCTCTCTCCGATGCTTGCTGGTGCCGCCGCGCCGGTGTCGGTCGGCCCGCAGTACGACACCACGCACGTCTACGTTGCACCTAACGATGTGGACGCATTCGTGCGCAGCTTCACCGCCACCTTCGGCGGGCAAAGCACGCGTCAGGTGATCGCGACTGTGACGCCAACCCCGAGTAGCACCAGCTCGCAATTGGTACAGACGCCGGCAGGCACGGTGTCGTTGTTCGGGTTCCGTACGCCGGTGCCGCATCCGTTCGGCAACGAACGCACCGGCTACCTGGTCACCGACATACAGCAAGCAGTGAGCGCTGCGCGGGCGGCCGGTGCGGAAGTGCTGGTGGCGCCGTTCAAGGATCCCATTGGCATGGATGCAGTGATCGCCTGGCCGGGTGGCGTCGCCATGCAACTGTACTGGCACGACACCGCGCCGCACTACGCGCCGCTGGCCAGCATCCCGGAGAACCGCGTGTATGTCTCACCGGATCGCGCCGATGCTTTTTTGAAAGCGTGGCTGCAGTTCTCGCATGGCAAGGTGCTGCGCGATGACCGCCACGCGGATGCAGCACTGATTGGCCGGCCAGGCGACACCTACCGCAGCATCGCAATCAGCTCCGGCTTCGGCGCACTGCAGGTACTGGTGACCGACGGCCACCTGCCCTATCCGTACGGGCACGAGCTCACCGGCTACGCAGTGGACGATCTGGAAGCAACGCTTGCGCGCGCCACCGCCTCTGGTGCCAAGGTGCTGGTGCCTGCCGTGGCGGGGTCGGGCCGGCATTCGGCGATGGTGGAATTTCCCGGTGGCTATGTCGCCGAGCTGCATGCCGATGCGCACTCCTGATCGCATATGTCGTTCCGCCTGAAGTTGCTGTTACTGCTGTGCCCCTGCACCGATGCGTGGGCACAGTCATCCATTGATGCGACTGCCGCAATGCCGGCGCGCCCGGCCATCAAGTCGAACCGCTGGCAGGAGGACTGGTCGCCACTTGCCGATCCCGCTCTGCGTACGCAGCCGTTCGATCGGCTGAAATATGTGCCGCTTGGTGACGCAGCGTATGCGTCGTTCGGCATCAACCTGCGCGAGCGCTTCGAAAGCAACCACACCCCTGCGCTGGGCATCGGCCGCGAGAGTGACAGCTATCTGTTGCATCGCCTGCAAGTGCATGCAGACCTGCGCATTGGTGCGCATTGGCAGGTGTTTACCCAGCTGGAAGATGTACGCGCCGTGGACAAACGCCGCATCGGCCCGGCCGACGCCAACCGCGCCGATCTGCGCATGGCCTTCGTCGCTTACATCACGCCACTGGGTGGGGGTGACATGAAAGTACGCGTGGGCCGGCAGGAGTTTGCATTCGACCTGCAGCGGTTTGTGTCGCTGCGTGATGGCCCCAATGTGCGCCAGTCCTTCGACGCGGTATGGATGAACTACGAGACCGGCCCGTGGCGCTGGATTGCCTTTGTCAGCCAGCCTGTGCAATACGCTGATGCGCGCAGTTTCGACGATGTCTCCAACCAGCATCTGCGCCTGGACACCGTGCGTGTGGAGCGCCACGTCCTGGGCACCGACGAACTGTCGCTGTATTACGCGCGCTACCAGCAGGATGACGCCAGCTTTCTCGATGCCGTCGGCGATGAGCGACGCGATATCCTCGATGTGCGCTTTGCAGGCGTGCAGCACGCACTGGACTGGGACCTGGAGGCAATGGGCCAACGCGGCAAGGTTGGCAGCAGCCGTGCGCGCGCTTGGGCGCTGGGCGTCAAGGCCGGTTACACGCTACAAGACATCACGCTGACGCCACGTTTTGGGCTGCAACTCGATACCGCCTCCGGCGACCGACGTCCCGACGACGGCCAGCTCGAAACCTTCAACCCGCTGTTCCCGAATGGCTCGTACATCACCCTGGCCGGCTACACCGGCTACACCAACCTGCTGGTGATCAAACCGATGCTCACCATCAAGCCCACCGCCCAGCTCAGCCTCACCGCTGCACTGGGTTTGCAATGGCGCCAGAGCATCGCCGATGCGGTATACGTGCAGCCGGACATTCCACTGGCCGGCACAGCAGGCACCGGCACGCACTGGACAGGCCGTTACCTGCAGTTGCGTGGTGATTGGAAGCTGAGCACGCACCTGCAGACCGCCATCGAAGCGGTCCACTACCAGGCCGGCGAGACCGTGCATGCCGCCGGTGGCCGCGACAGCAACTACATTGGCTGCGAAATGAAGTTCATGTGGTAGCGCTGTTTGCATCGCCGGGGTCTCGGCTAGGCCTGCGCATGCCCGTTCCGGTGTCTCGGTGTTGTTAAGTGTGCAAATACTGTCTGCACTAAGCCGACTAATAGTGCTAAGAAGCGCTGCTTTTTGCTCGATTGGGTGGCCTGGCTGCGGTTCCGCTGCGCCCACCCAGTGACACCGAGAAACACTAAGAACCTGTTCACGATCTTTCCTGATCAGTGCAGACTATGCGGATGCGCCAAAAGACCTATCCAAGTGACATGAGCCGGGAGCAGTTCGAACACGTGCTGCCGATCCTGGAACAAGCGCGTAAGCGCACCAAGCCACGCCGTGTGGATATGTATGAGGTGTGGTGCGCAGTGTTGTACGTGCTGCGAACCGGTTGCCAATGGCAAGCGCTCCCCAGCGACTTTCCGAAGTGGCGGACCGTGCACTCGTACTTTGCCAAGTGGAGCGAGTGCGACGATGAGGGAGTGAGCCTGCTGGAGCAGGCACTTAAAAAATCAGGTTGGCGTGGCCCGCGCCAGACAGGAGCGCAACGCCTGCAGCAGGTTCTTGATCGTGGACGCGCAGAGCGTAAAGAACACCGACACAGCAGGGCAAAAGGGATATGACGCGGGCAAGAAGGTGTCGGGCATCAAGCGGCATATCGCTGTTGATACTCAGGGATTGCCCCATGCAATCGCGGTGACGACGGCGGAGGTGACCGACCGCAAAGGTGCGCTGCAGGCGTTGGAGCGCTGCCAGTCAAACTTGACGCATGTACAAACCTTACTGTGCGACAGCGGTTACACCGGCGTACGGTTTGCCGACGGCGTGCGAGAGATTTTAGGCGAGCAGCTCACGGTGCAGATTGCCAAGCGCAGCGAACTGCACACCTTCAAGGTCATGCCCAAGCGATGGATCGTCGAGCGTAGTTTTGCTTGGCTGGAGAAGAACCGAAGGCTATGGAAGAACTGCGAGCGCAAACTCAACACCAGCCTGCAGTTCATCCATTTGGCCTTCTTGGCACTATTACTCAGAAGATCGTGAACAGGTTCTTAGGCTGGTATTAGGCGAACGAGGCGCTGCGTGGCGCTCCAGTCACATGCGGTTTGCGATCAACGCGCCGCGTCTTTAAGTCCTTGCGCGTGCGCAAGCGCACCGGTGGACGCCAGCAACCGCGGCAATTCCTCGCGAAACGCTTCCGCCCTGCCCGGCAGCGCCCAGCTGCTGAAAGAAGCGCCTTCAAACATCACGTGATCGCGCAGCAGCGGTACATCGCGCCCCCGCAAGAGAAAATTGAAGCAGGCTTGCCAACGTGGGCCCGGCGCTGCCGAGAGGTGGACGGTGACTTTCTGGCCTGCGTCGGCAGAGCCCATCGGGCCGATGCTGACGGTGCGTGCTGTGATCTGGTTCCCACTGTTCATCCCGCCATCATCACAATTGCTGCGTCGCGGCGCCGTGAGCCACGCTCCGGGCCACTGAGGCCCGCCCGGTGGCCTGGCGCTGAGCTACGACGCGCGCTTCAGCGCAGTGACGCTGCTGGCTGGTGCGTATCGCACCGCCGCCGACAGCCGGGAGTCTGTCGCAGCAGGCGCGCCCGGCCGCTGCCAAAGCAAACGAGAACTAAACGCGATTGGGCGACGGGTTCAGCCAAGGCCCCCATCGCCGCTAACGGACTGGTCGAGTTCGCTAACCCGGTGCGCCGCGTCGGGCGGACAGCGATCGTGTTCCGCCTCCCGTGCATGGCATGGGCCCTCCCCCGCATTCGATCGAACCTATGTCCTTCTTCTCAAACCTGCGGATCGGCCAGCGCCTCGCGCTCGGCTTTCTGGCGTTGATCGTCCTGATGGTGATGCTCACGGTGGTGGGCATCCAGCGCGTACGCGCGATTGACCAACGGCTGACGCAAATCAATGACGTCAACAGCGTCAAGCAACGCTACGCGATCAACTTCCGCGGCAGTGTGCACGACCGTGCCATCGCCCTGCGCGACGTGGTGCTGATGAACACCACCGCAGACCGCCAGGCTGCCGAGCATGCCATCGACAAGCTCGCCGCCGACTACGCCCGCTCGGCGCAGCCGCTGGATGCATTGCTGGCCACCTCGTCGGACCAGAAAGAGAAGGACATCCTGCAGTCGATCAAGGCGATCGAGCAGCGCTCCATGCCGCTGATCGCGCAGGTACGCTCGCTGCGCGATGCGGGCGACCGCCTGCATGCGGAAGAAGACCTGTTGAAGCAGGCGCGCCCGGCCTTCATCGACTGGCTTGCCAGCATCAATGCCTTCATCGACCTGCAGGAGGCCAAGAACCGTGAGGCGGCCGAAGAAGCCGTCGCCACTGCGCGCGGCTTCGCCATGCTCATGGTGGTGTCCACCATCGTTGCCCTGCTGCTGGGCGCGGCCATTGCCTTGCTGCTGACGCGCAGCGTGGTGCTGCCATTACGTCAGGCGCTTGGGCTCGCCGAGCGCATCAGCGCGGGCGATCTGAGCAGCCGCGATGTGGCGGCAGGCGCGGACGAATCCGGCCAGTTGCTGCGTGCGATGCAACAGATGCAGGCGCGCCTGCAGGCCGTGATTTCCGCCCAGCGCGAAATGGCCGCGCGCCACGACGCGGGCGCGATCAGTTATCGCACCGATGCGGAGCGGTTTCCCGGCGACTACGGGCACATGGTGCAGGACACCAATGCGCTGGTCGATGCGCATGTGCGCACGCAGCTGCGCATGACCGAGGTCATGGGGCGCTACGCGGTTGGTGATCTTGCGCAAGACATCGAGCAGTATCCCGGCGAGAAGGCTGCCATTACCGCCACGATGTCGCAGGCCAAGCAGAACCTGCACGCAATCAATGCGCAGATCCAGGAACTCACCGAGGCCGCTTGCGCGGGCAACTTCAGCCGCCGCGGTCAGGCCGACCGATTCGAGCATGCATTTGCGCGCATGGTGGACAACCTCAACACCATGATGTCGACCTCCGACACCACCCTGTCCAGGTTCTCGTCACTGCTGCGCGCCATTGCCCAGGGTGACCTGACGGTTCGCATGCATGGCAACTTCCAGGGCGTGTTCGCCCTGATGCGCGACGATGCCAACAGCACCGTGGCGCGGCTCACCGAAATCGTTGCCGGCATCCAGGAGAGTTCCAACAACATCGGTTTCGCCGCCGAGGACATCACCGCCGGCAATCAGGCGCTGGCCAGCCGCAGCGCGCAGCAGGCCGCCAACCTCGAAGAGACCGCAGCATCGATGGAAGAGCTGACCTCCACCGTCAAGCAGAACGCCGACAATGCCCGCCGTGCCAATGCGCTTGCGCTGGGCGCGGCCACCGTGGCGTCGGAAGGCCGCGATGTGGTCAGCCAGGTGGTGGAGACGATGTCGGGTATTGAAGTCTCATCCAGGCGGATCGCAGACATCGTGTCTGTCATCGATGGGATTGCGTTCCAGACCAACATCCTGGCCTTGAATGCCGCCGTGGAAGCCGCACGCGCCGGCGAGCAAGGCCGTGGTTTCGCGGTGGTGGCATCGGAGGTGCGCACGCTCTCGCACCGGTCGTCGGATGCAGCGAAGGAAATCAAGATCCTGATCGCGCATTCGGTCCAGCAAGTGGCGGACGGTGCGGTGCTGGTGCACAAGGCAGGCGCCACGATGGGCGGCATCGTGGATAGCGTGCAGCATGTCACCGACATCATGGGCCAGATCGCCGCAGCGTCGCAGGAACAGGCCAGCGGCATCGAGCAAGTGAACCAGACCATCACCCAGATGGACGAGACCACGCAACAGAACGTCGCCCTGGTGGAAGCCGCCAACGCCGCCGCGCGTTCGCTGGAGCAGCAGTCCGCGCAGCTGGTGCAGGCGGTTGACGTGTTCAAGGTTGCCGCGCTGCACTGAGGCCACATGCGCTGGTTGCCACCGTCTGTCTCAGCGGTGGGCGGCGCCAGCACGGCGTATTAGACAGTCAGATCGCAGCGCGTCCGGTGACATTGTGCGCGTGGCAAAGGCGCCTGATGATTACCGCATCAGCCGAAGAAGTGGAGAGAGTGACCCCCGCGCCGAACCGCACAGCTGCACGAGCAGTCTGTGCGCCGCAGCTACACCGATCGCCTTGGCGTGACGGTGCTCGGGCACCGTCAAACGCGCCGATCACAGCTTGACGTTGAACGACAGGAACGCGGTGCGTCCCGGTGCCGGCGAGAACATCGGTTGATCGTTGCCGCCCCAGAAAAAGTTGTCGTACCAGGTGTAGGCATATTCCCGGCCGAACAGGTTCCTCACCTGCAGATCGAGGCTGATCCGTTCGGACAGCTGGTAGCGTGCGCTCATGTCCACCAACGCAAAGCCGCCGAACTTGCCTTGTGTGTTGCGCTCTTCGATGTAGTAATCGCCCTGCATCCGGCCTTGCACGCCGAAGGTCCACTGCGCGTTCGGGCGGTAGTCCGCGCCGATGTTGCTGATGTAACGCGGCGTGGCGATGACTTCATTGCCGGCCAGCGCATCGCCGGCAGTGGTGAAGGCGCTGATGACCTTGGCCTCTTGATACGCATGCGATGCCCACAGCACCCAGTGCTCGCCCAGGTGCGAGGACACCTGCAGGTCGACGCCCCGCCGGCGGGTTTCGCCCAAGCCCACCGTGGTGCCTGTGGCCGGCATGTTGGCCACTTCGTCGGTCGCATCCTGTTGCCAGACGGCCAGCCGCGCCTCGGTGCCGGCGGCGGGGGTGAACTTGATGCCCACTTCCTGCCCGGTGTTGATCGATGGGCGAAACGTCTCCTGGCCGGCGGTGAGATACGCAGGCGCGGTCGAGCCGGTGAGCACCTGGAAGGTCTTGCCCCAGTTGGCATAGACATGCAGGCCCGGGTTAAACGAATACACCACGCTGAGCTTGGGTTGCTCGATCCATCCGGTGTGCTGCAACGGTGCGGTCACGCCACCGGGAAGGCGCGTGTCGCCGCTGAAGCGGTCCACCCGAAATGCCGGCACGATCTTCAGCGCCGCGGTGGGCGTCAGCACGGCCTGCACGTAGGCGCCGACGTTCTCCAGCGTGTAGCGGTCGTCGTTCTGCGCGCGTGCCGGTGGGGCGTTGAAGTCGGTCGGCACGCTATAGGCGAAGCGCAGGCGGCGGTAGCCATTGTCTTGGTGCTCGACATTCGCCCCACCCTCCAGGGTCAGCAGCTCGCTCTGCCGCCAGGTGATGGTGCTCAGCATGCCGGTCTGCTTTTCGTCCCATTCGCGTTGTTGCCGCGGGGCATTGCCGGTGGGGAAACTGGTGAACGTCACGCGCCGGGTTTCTTCGTAGCTGTTGTAGTACAGCTTGTTGTTGAAGTGCAGGGTGTCGCTGAGCCGCAGGTCCAGATGCACGCCGAGATGGCGCATGTCGCGGTCCGCACCATCGTTGGCGTTCTTGGCTGCCGAGGCGGTGCGATCGGTGGCCAGTTCTTCGGCGGTCATGAACCCGGGTTCGTCGGCTTCATGGTGATAGACGCGCGCGACCAGGCCGAGCTTTGCGGTATCCGCGTCGCTGCCGACAAACCATTTGCCGCCCAGCGAATACTTCTGCGAGGTGTCGTGGTCGCGGTAGCCATTGGAGTCCTGCACGCCGACGAAGTAATTCTGTGCAAACCCGTCTGCCTCACGGCCGACGGCCAGCTGCGCCTCGCGGGTGTCGAAGCTGCCATAGGTCAGCCGGCCGTCGGTGTAGTTGCCACCCTGGCGGGTGCCGAAATTGATGTTGCCGCCAATGTTGTGCAGCCCGTAACGCGGATCGTTGGTGCCGCGCACCACTTCGATGTAGTCGATCTCCAGCGGGAACACCATGTCGATGAAGCGTTGATTGCCGCTGTTGACGTTGCTGGGCACGCCGTCGATCAGGATCTTGATGCCGTTGATGTAGCCCTCGCCGTTGAAGGCGCGGAACGTGGCCTTGCCGGATTCGGTGCCCTGGCGCGTTTCGGTCAGCTGGATGCCCGGCATTTGCCCGAGCAGCTCCCAGCTGTTCATGACGTTCTTGTTTTCGACCTGGTCGCCGCCCAGCACATCCACCGAGGTCAGGACCCGATTGGCGGCGAGCTGGCCGCGCCCGCCCTGCCGCACATCCACACTGCCCATCGTGACCGCCGAGTCGCCTGACTCGGCGCGCGCATCGTTTGCAAACGCCGCCGCCAGCATGGCGGGCACCAACACCTTGATTCTCATCTACGTTCGACCTTCGATCTGCGGACTGTTGCTGTATCGATATATTATAACGTAATTGGATTAGCGCCTAGGCGCGCTGGACACCTGCAGCGCCGCGCATGACCGAAGTGCGCCGCGTACTCGCACTCGGGCGCGTTGCCACTCGCGTATCGCCCTGCATCAGCAGAATCCGGATCAGCCGCCTACGCGTGCGTAGGTGCTACGCCTTGCCGTGTGCACCGGCCTCCCCTGCACGGCTTGCTAGCATCCACACCCCAGCACCACCTCCGTCACCCGCCCTTCCCCACGCGTCATGACCTATCTCTCGCTCTTTGCACTGGCGCTGATTGCAGCCACCTTGCTGCCGGCGCAGTCCGAGGCGGCGTTGGTGGCGTTGCTGCTGGATGGCGGTTCGGTGTGGGGCCTGGTCGCCGCTGCAAGCGCGGGCAACGTGCTCGGCTCGCTGATCAACTGGTGGATCGGGCGCGAGGTCACGCGCTTTCAGGGCCGGCGCTGGTTTCCCATCAAGCCGTCTGCCTTGCTGCGTGCGCAAGCCTGGTACGGCAGGTACGGCAAGTGGTCGCTGCTATTGAGCTGGATGCCGATCATCGGCGACCCGCTGACGCTTGCCGCCGGTGTCATGCGCGAACGCCTGGGTGTGTTCCTGATGCTGGTCACTGTGGCCAAGACCACGCGCTATGCAGTGTTGGCCTGGGCCACGGTGGGGCTCTCACGCTGACGCGTATTGCCTGTGCGCGCGTAACCGCCGAGCCGGCCCATCCGCACAACGCCTTCACCCTGCCGCCTTATGCTGGCGCGGCGTTGGACAAGCAGTGCAACGCATTCACGGACACTGCATCAGGAGACGTCATGAACAAGCTGCACATGCTGGTATTGGCTGGGGCAATGCTGGGCCTGAGCGCGCACGCATCGGCCGAGGTTGTGAACCTGACCAACAGCGCTGACGGCGCCAATCGCGACGCCGGTATTAGTGCGGTAAAGCAAAAACTGCAGGACGCATGCAAGGGACGCAAAGGCACGCCAGACATGGCGTCGTTCGAGGTGGTCTTCGAAAAGACCAGCACCAACCCTGACGTTCCAAAGCCGTATTACGTGGATGGAAAACTCAAATGCGACGTGCCCTGAGCATGTTGCGCTGACCTGCCGGCGCAAGCCAGGCACTGCCAATGAAAGCCCCGCTACGGCGGGGTTTTTTCGTTTGGCGCTCGCGCAATGTCACGACCGCTGCATCGCCGCCTGATCGGCCGGGCGCCCGGCCCGCTGCTGATATAGTGCCGCGATCACGCGGGGCGCCGTGCCTGCCGCGCATTACAGGGAGTTGTCATGGGTCTTGTGCAGGCGGTTGCAGGTGCAGTGGGTGGCGTTCTTGCCGACCAGTGGAAAGATTTCTACACCGTGCCGGCGGGCCTGCCTGCAACGGCTGCCGTGTTTGCCGCGGTGCCGCGCGGCAGTAATGCCGGACGCGGCGCCAATACCGGCGCATCTTCCAACGTCATCAGCAATGGCTCCAGGATCGTGGTCCCGGAGGGCTATGGGCTGCTGCTGATGCAAGACGGCGCCGTCACCGCGTTTGTCGCCGAAGCCGGCGGTTACGAGTGGCGCTCGGACGATGTCAACGCGCAATCGCTGTTTGCCGGCGACGGCCTGGTGTCGCCGTTGATCCGGCAGAGCTGGGAGCGCTTCAAGTTCGGTGGCCAGCCTGGGACGCAGCAGGCCGCCTTCTTTGTGGCGCTGAAGGAGCTGCCCGACAACCGCTTCGGCACGCAATCGGAAATCTACTGGGACGACGGCTTCCTGGGCACGCAGGTCGGCGCGGTGACGCGCGGCTCATACACGCTGAAGATCGTCGACCCGATCCTGTTCGTGAAGAACTTCGTGCCGGCCAGCTATTTGCAGCCCGGACAGGTGTTCGACTTCACCGACCTGGACAATGCGGCCGCCGGCCAGTTGTTCAACGAAGTGGTGAGCGCGCTTGCGCCGGCCTTCAGCCTGTACACCAACGACACCGCCAAGGGCAATCGCATCACCCGGCTGCAGCAGGATGCACTCGGCTTTGCCAAGAGCCTCTCCGCTGCGGTGGAAGAGGCGTATCAATGGCAGTCCGATCGCGGCCTGGCCATCGTCAAGACGGCGATTGTGTCGATCGAATACGACGCCAACACGCGCGAACTGCTCAAGACCGTGCAGCGTGCCGATGCGTTGAGCGGCGCGCGCGGCAATGCCAATCTGCAGGCGAGTGCCGCGCAGGGCCTGCAATCGGCCGGCGAACACGGCGGCGCGGCCGGACTGGTTGGCGTTGGCATGGCGACCGGCATGCTGGGCGGTTTGGGCAATCTGCAGCAGCCCGCCGCACCCGCAGCGCAAGACCCGGTGGCGACGTTGAAGAAGGCCAAGGAAATGCTGGACCTCGGGCTGATTACACAGAGTGATTACGACGCCGCCAAGGCCAAGGCGCTGGGCTTGTAAGTCGCAGGCCCGCCCATGTCCAGCTCCAGCATTCCGCCGCCGCTGCCACCGTTGCAGCCACCGCCGCTACCGCCTGCAGCGCACGGCCCAGGGTCGCCGCAGGGCGTGCCGCCGTTACCGGGACAGATGGCCATCGACCCGGCCACCCTGCCCGCGCCGATCCGCGCCGAACTGCAGATGCCCGACCCGCTCGCCATCGACACCGCCGCGGCCGAATTAAAAGATGGCCTCAACCGGTGTCCCAAATGTGGCGCCACCGATATCCGCCCCAAGCTCGGCACTGACCTGCTGGTGTGCCAGTACTGCCGCCACACCTGGGATGGCGCGCGGGTCGAGGAAGCGTATGGATTCGGCGCCGGCCTGGCCGAGTTGCGCGGGACGGTCATCGCCTCGGGTGCGCGCAACATCCAGGCCGATGCCAATAGCCTGATGAGCTTCAAATGCAGCGGCTGCGGCGCGGAAGTCACCATCAATACCGATAGCGCGATGACCGCGCGATGCCACTGGTGCCGACACGTGTTCGGCGTCAACGAACAGGTGGCCAATGGCGCGGTGCCCGATGCCGTGCTGCCCTTTCATATCGACAAGCAGGACGCGGTGGCGCGTATCCGCCAGTTCGTCGGCAAGCGCCGCCTGTTTGCGCTGAAGGCTTTCAAGCAGCAGTTCACCCCGGAGAACGTGGTGGGCGTCTATCTGCCTTACATGATCGTCGATGGCAACGTGAGCGCCAGCGTGACCGGCGTGGGCGAAATCACCACGCGCACGTACACCCAGGGCACCGAGAAGAACAAGAAGACCTATTACGACGCCGACATCTATGCGGTGAAACGGCAGGTGCAATTCACCGTGGACGATCTGCCACTGGAATCGTCTTCCGAGCGTGGCAATCTCGATAGCCGGGTCACGACCAACAACATCATCAACACCATCCTGCCGTTCGACACCAAGAATGCGGTGCAGTGGAACGCGTCGTATCTGTCAGGCTTCAGTTCGGAGCGGCGCGACAGCAATATCGAGCAGCTACGGCCACGGCTGGAAGACCAGTTGCTGTCGATCGCGCGCGCACAGGTGGAACGCTCGGTCAGCCGCTACGACCGCGGTGTGCGCTGGGAGCGGGAACAGCTCGAAGTGCACGGTACACGCTGGGTGTCGATGTATCTGCCGGTCTGGCTGTATTCCTATCATCAGCCTGGCCGCAACGGCGGTCTGCTGCACTACATCGCAGTGAATGGCCGCACCGGTGAAACCATGGGCAGCGTGCCGGTGCAGCAATGGAAATTGCTGCTTGCCGCGCTGGTCACCGGTACCGTGATCGAAGCGGCCGCACTGTGGTTTTTGGCGGTGATCGCATGAGCGACAATGTAGGGCTGCTGGTGTTGCTGGCCGGGCCGATCGGTGCAAGCACGCTGTACTGGGTCTTGTATCAGTACTACCGCAACACCGGGCAATCACATGCCTTCGAGCGCGAGACGCTGGTTGATGCCGAACCGGTGACGTGTTCGGACACCAGGATCGACACCATCACCGGAACACAGCGCAAGCAGATCGATGGCGACAATGTGGCGGCGTATCGCACGCGTGTGCGGCGCGATACGTCGCAATAACGCCTTGACTTGGAATGCCGAATGCATCGGCCTGCGCCCGAGCTTGAATGCGTTATGGCGCCGTGCGGTCGGCCGGGACTGGGCGCGGCACGCACACGGCGCTTAGAGCGGCTAACAAAACGTAGCGAGCAGTCGTCAGGCGGGTGCGGACGGCGCGGAGGAACCGGAGTGTACGTGGGTACATGCCGATTCCGAGCACCGGCCGCGCCCGCCTGGCGGCTGCGCAGTCGTTTTGATAGCTGCGCTTAGTCCTGCTCCGGGTCGGAGCCTTTGCTCAGCGGGCAACCGCCGGCGATCTCGCGCAGAGTAAGCGCAACGCCGGCCTGCGTTGGTTCTACCAGAGTCTCGGGCGGTGGCAGCGATTCGCCCCAGACGCGCATGGCGTCGAACACCGCACGCAGCTCCTCGCCCCGCGGCGTCAGTGCGTAGACCACGCGCGGTGGCGTCTCCGCGTAAGCGGTGCGGACCACCAGGCCGGCCGTTTCGAATTGCCGTAAGCGATGGGTCAGCGTGTGTGCGCTGATGCCGAGCAGGGCACTCCTGAGTTCAGTGAACCTGCGCGGCCCGGCGAGCAGTTCGCGCACGATCAACGACGCCCACGGCCCCTCCAGCAACAGCAGGAACCGCGCAACCCCGCAGCAGGGTTCTTTCGCAGTGCTCATGTGCGCCGTCCATCGGTGCAGTTGACTGGACCAAGGGCGCTCGCCCATCGTGCAGCGGCAGCAGGTGTGCCCTGCCCGCTCGCAGCACCTGCGTTGCGCGCAGGCTGCAGCAGGTGCACGGTGTAGATGTTGCTGCACCGCGTGCCTGCACGGCTGGCGGTGTGGTGTTGTTCCGGACATCCACGCGCAGCGCGCCGGCCGCACTGACAGCCTGCAGCACGCGCCCACGCACGAGGCCTTGCATGATTCGCGCAACCCAGGACCATCCCGCAGGATCGAAGCACGCACTGGTGGTGATCATCCTGGCGCAATTGCTGGGCACCTCGCTGTGGTTTTCGGTCAATAGCGCGGCCGAGGATCTGATGCGGCAATGGGCCAGTGGCCCGGCCAGCATCGGTGTGCTCACCATCGCCACGCAGCTCGGTTTCATTATCGGCACCTTGAGCTTTGCGTTGAGCGGGCTGGCCGACCGCTTTGCGGCCCACCGGATCTTTGCCAGCTGCGCGATCGCCGGCGCGGCCTGCAACCTGGGCTTTGCCGTGTTCGCCGATGGGGTGGCGAGTGGCCTGGTGTGGCGCTTCCTGGTGGGGCTCAGCCTTGCAGGCATCTACCCCATCGGCATGAAGCTGGTGGTGCGCTGGGCGCCCCAGCACGCTGGCAAGGCACTGGCATGGCTGGTCGGCATGCTGACCCTGGGCACCGCGCTGCCGCAAGGCATCAAGGCACTGGGCGCCGCGCTGCCCTGGCAGATGCCGATCCTGGTCGCCTCCGGCCTGGCCTGCATTGCCGCATGCATGATCCTGCGGCTGGGGCCCGGCGCGCAGCGCGCAGTCGGTGCGCCAACCAGGCTGGCGGTGGGTGCGGTCTGGCAGGCGTTTGCGGTCAAGGATTTCCGCGCGGCCACGCTGGGGTACTTCGGCCACATGTGGGAGCTGTATGCGATGTGGACGCTGACGCCGTTGCTGATCGCGCAGGCGGGGCTGGCACAGGCGCTCGGGATGCACCCGGCGGCACTGGCGTTCTGCGTCATTGCCGCCGGTGCAGTCGGCTGCGTGGCGGGCGGGCAGCTCAGCAGCCGGCTCGGCAGTGCGCGTGTTGCCGCGGTTGCGTTGCTGCTCTCGGCGCTGTGCTGTGCGGCATTTCCGTTGGTTGGCGCATGGTCCGCTCCAGCCACTGTCGCATTGATGCTGCTCTGGGGCGCCAGCGTTGTGGCCGATTCGCCGCAGTTCTCCGCACTGGCCGCGCGCGCCTGCCCGCCGGGGCTGGTGGGCAGCGCCCTCTCCATGCAGAACGCGATCGGCTTTGCGATCACCGTGGTCGCCATCGGGCTTACCACTCAGCTGGTGGAGACGCTTGGCCTGCGGATTGCCTGGGTGCTGCTGCCAGGCCCATTGCTGGGCCTGGTCGGGCTGTGGCCGCTGTGGCGCACAGCCCGCGCGGGCTCCGGCTAGCACTGCCGGCCGGTGCTGCCGATCGCGCCGCGGCACACGCAGCAGCCCGGCATCACTGCATGTGTCCGGCATGGTGGTGATCGTCGTCCGGCGCCGCAGCGCCCATTGCACGCACATCGAACTGCAGTTCCACCCGTGGCGCATGTTCAAAGACGAGGGTCGCCATGACCGGCTTGCCGACTTCGAACGGCGCATGCGGCCCGATGAACATCAGGTGGGTGCCACCTGGCCCGAGCACGACCGTTTCGCCCGGTGGCAGCGCCAGCCCGTCATCGAGGCGCCGCATCTTCATGACGCCACCGTCCATGCGCATGTCATGCAACTCCACTTGCGCGCTGGCCGGCGACTCCACCGCGACCAGCCGGTCCGGCGTGCTGGATTGATTGCGCAAGGTGACGTAGCCGCCAGCCACCGGCGCGCCAGGCGGCGTTGCGCGCGACCAGGCGTTTTCTGCCACCACCGATGCAGCGGCGGAGGTGGGGGCCGTTGCCGGGGCTGACGCAGGTGCCGGCGCATCGGCGGTGGCAGCTGGGGTTGCCGGCGACTGTGCAGCATCCGGTGCTTGCGTGCCCTTGCAGGCGGCCAGCGTCAATGCACTGATCGCAACCAGCAGTAATAAACGTGTGCTCATCGGTGTTCTCCGTCTACGTCGTGTGGCGATGCGTGGCGGCGTGTGTGCCGGCACGGGATGGGATGGAGCGGTGTCGCACGATGGCGCCACTTACTGCAGTGCCAGCACCTGGCGAATATCGGCGGCAACGGTTTCAACCGTCTGCTCATGGGTGAGGCCAACGCATAATTTGCCTTCGCGATCGAACACAAAACTGCGGGTGGAATGGTCGATGGTATAGGTCTTGCCCATCGGCACCTTGGCATACACCACTTTCAGATTATCTGCCGCCACCCGAATCTCCCCTTCGCTGCCGGTGAGGCCGATGAAGTCAGGATCGAAGGCTTTGACGTAGGTGCGCAGCACGTTGGGAACATCGCGTTGCGGATCCAGCGTGGCAAAGGCGAATTGCACCTGCGCCGCATCTGCGCCCAACGCGCGTTTCACTTGCGCGGCACGCGCCAGGGTAGTCGGGCAGACATCCGGGCAATTGGTGAAGCCGAAGAACAGCACCAACACCTTGCCGCGAAAGCTGCGCAATGGCCGTGGAGTGCCTTCGGTATCTTTCAGATAGAAGTCCACGCCCCGCCCCATGCTGCTGAGGTCCGTGCCGGTGGGTGAGAACGAGCTCGCCCATTGTCCGCACCCAGCGATGGCACACGCCATGCCCAGCACGATGCCCCGTATTCCCAGCCGTTTCAGCTGGCTTACAACACCCCGCATGTGTAACTCCTTTCGTTGTCTGCAGACGGCATCGCCGCCCTGCGTACGCTGACCCTGAGGGTGAGCGCGTGGATAGGTTGCCGAATGCGACGCCCTAGGCGGCATCCGGTTCGATCGCGTTGTCGGATTCGCATGCTTTGCCTGGGCACCGCGGTTGGTTGGCGCGCGCGCTCGGTGACTGGCGCGGGTTGGCGCTGCGCTGGGACACACGCCTGATATCTGCCTCGGTGACCAGCGCCAAGGTTGGGAGCAAGGTCACCAAGACAACGCAGGGCGTTGCCGCCGCAGGTGGCGGCAGAGAAAAATACGACATACGAAACGCTCCAAAGCACGTAAAACGCAGCCAGCCGTGGGCAACGCCCAGCGCTGACACACTCACTCAGCGTATTCAGGCCTGCAGCGGTGGCCCACGTGGCGTATGCGCGCGCCATCGCGCCTTCAAGGACCCAGGCGCTACGGTTCCTTCGCCGGGAACGGCCGCGCGCAGTAACGGGAACACCAGCAAGACGACCAACAACCACGGCAATAGCCTTGCCGAGAGCACGCAGTAATCGCAGGCCAATGCTCCATGCGCTGCTCCATGATCTTCGTGGTGCATGCTGCCCGGCCAGGCATCCGGTGCTGCACTGTTGATGCTCGCCGGACTTTCACCGCCAGCGATCTTGGCAAGCAACAGCACCGAGCGCGTGGCATTGCCAGCCTGATCGGGTTGGCTCTGGCACAGCGGCGCATCCAGAAAACGCTGTGCGCCATTGAGTGTTCGGCTCACCAACGGCGCGCACACCAACAACACCACGGCCAGGCAGGCCAGGTGCTGCATCAATCGGCGCAAAGGGGGAAGTGGCGTGGACACCGGCGAAGTGTAATGAAAAAACAGCGGCCGGGCTGCGACGCATTGTCGCAGCGCCAGCCCAGCTCAGTGTCGGCGCGTTGCAGGGTAATGAGGGGGCGCCGTGGACCAGTGCTGCGTTGACAGATGGCAGCACAGCCGCCTGCATCGCTTCGACATGCAGCGCCTCTGCACGATGCGCGAAGCATTCAGCCAGTTTCCATTAGTGCAGTTGAAGTAACCGATGGACGCCTCCCATGCTCCGGCGCCATCCCTCCAACCGCTCACACAGGAGCATGCAATGACCTACATCATCCACGGTGCCACCGGCGCTCAGGGCGCCCCGGTCCTCACACAGCTGCTGGCTGCCGGAAAGCATGCCGTTGCAGCAGTGCGCGCCCCCGATGCGCATGCAGGCACGGCCGCCATCCGGGTCGACAACACCTCCGTGCAGTCGCTCACCGAGGCGTATCGCGGCGCGAAGGGTGTCTTTATCCATTTGCCGGTCGCCCCGGAAGAGGCGCGCCTTGCACAGGCGAATGCCATCGTCGCAGCGATCGCTGCGGCCAGGCCGGCACGGGTGGTGATCTCCACCAGCGGCAGCATCGTTGATGCCCCCGGCAACGCGCTGCAGGCGCCGGCAAGTGCGGCAATCACCCTGCTGATCGAAGGTGTGCAGGCCACTGGCGTCTCCACCGCGATAGTGGCGCCGCGGCTGTTCCTGGAGAACCTGCTGCTGCCCATGGTGATTGGCGGCGCGCGTGCCGAGGGCGTTCTCGGCTACCCGATTCGTGAGGATTTCGCGGTCTCCTGGAGTTCGCATCTGGATGTTGCCGAGGTAGTTGTGCGGTTGTTCGAGATGCCGGATTTACGCGGTGTGGTTGGCGTGGGTCACCTCCCCGGCCTGCTCGGGAGCGATCTCGCGGCCGGCATGGCGAAGCAGCTGCAGCGCAGCGTGGCTTTCCGCGCTGTATTACCGGCTGACTTCGGCAAACTTCTCGAGCCGATGCTGGGGCCGGCTGCCGCGGGGATCGCCGGTTTCTATCAGGCGCTCTGGCAGGCTTCGGCAAACACCATCGATCCGGCCAGCAGTGCCCAGCACTTGCTTGGGCTGAGCCCGCGCTCGGTGGCGCAGTGGTTGCGTGACGTTTCGGCATCGGCTGCAACACCCAGCTGACAACGGCCTGCATGCGGACGCAGCGCCCGTACGTGGCTGTGTTACCGCAGTTGGCAACATGCCGCGTAGCCCATCACGGGCTCGTAGTGACCCAGCGGACGTGAATCCGAAACCTACGCAATGCTCAACATTCTTCACTCAAGCCCCCGGGGTGCAAGGCAAGCCTGTACATTGCGGCTCCCTCCTCCCCTGCGATGGCGCCATGACTCTTTCCAGGAGCACATTGCTCGCCGTTGCCACCGTGATGGCGCTGAGCGCCTGCAAGCGCGATCCGGCCACAGCGCCAGGCCCAACCGCAACACCGGCAGCCGCACCGCAACACGCTCCACAGCGCGCAGCGTTTGACCCGCAGGAACTGCAGCCCACCATCAGCGCCTGCCAGGACCTCAACGGCTTCGTCAATTCCAAGTGGCTTGCCAAGACAACCATTCCTCCCGACGAAACGGAAGTCGGCAGCTACCCAACGCTGCAGGACGAAAGCGATGCTGCCCAGCGCGAGATCGTGGAGGCGCTGGGCCGATCGAAACCTGTGGAGGGTTCCGTTGAGCAACTGGTGGGCACGTTCTACGCGTCCGGTATGGACGAAGCCACGATCCAGCGCCTGGGCGATGCACCCATTCGCCCGCGGCTCGCGCAGATTGAAGCGCTGAAAACGCCGCAGGACGTTGCCAATTTCATTGCTGCACGCAATACCCAAGGTGCCGGGCTGGTCTTCAAGTTCGGCGCCTACCCGGATTTCCAGGATGCGTCGAAGGTGATCGCTTATGCCGAAGAGAACGGCATGACGCTGCCATCGAAGGCGTATTACACCGACTCGCGCTATGCCGACATTCGCAAAGCGTATCTGGATTACATCACCCAGTCCTTCGTCCTGGCCGGCGCGACGCCCGAGGCTGCAACAGTGCAGGCCAAGCAGGTCTTGCAGGTTGAAACGGCGCTCGCAGCGGCATCGCTGAGTCCGGTCGAAGCGCGCGACCCAAAGACCCAATACCATCTGGTCAGCGTTGCACAGGCCGACGCAGTGACGCCGCATTTCTCGTGGAAGGCGTATCTGGCCGCGCAGGGGTTGAGCACGGATCAGCGTTTCTCCCTCTCGCAGCCGCGCTTCTTTGCAGGCTTCGATCACTTGTTGAAGACCTTGCCCGTCTCGCAATGGCAGGCCTATTTACGCTTTCGTGCGATTGACGATGCGGCGTTCGCCCTGAGCAAGCCGTTTGTCGATAACCGCTTCGCGTTCCGCTACAAGACCATGGACGGGCAGCAGGCGCAGCGGCCGCGCTGGAAGCGCGTGCTGTTTGCGACCAATGAAGCCATCGGCGAGGGTCTTGGCCAGCTGTATGTGGCAAAGATGTTCACCCCCGAAGCCAAGCAGCGCGCAACAGAGCTGATCGAAAACATCCGCCAGGCACTCAAGCTGCGGATCCAGCAGGCAGACTGGATGACAGCGGAGACCAAGTCCGCTGCATTGAAGAAATGGGCAGGATTCGTCGTCAAGGTTGGCTACCCGGATCACTGGCGCAGCTGGTCGGGCCTGCACTTCGAGCGCGACGCCTATTTACGCAATGTGGAAACAGCCGCGGCGTTCAACTATCGCTATGAGCTTGCCAAGGTCGGCAAGCCAGCGGACCGGACCGCGTGGTTCACCACGCCGCAAACCGTCAACGCGTTCTATTTTTCGCTGGACAACAGCATCAATTTCCCGGCGGCGGTCTTGCGTCCTCCCTTCTTTGATGTGACCGCGGACGACGCGCTGAATTACGGCGCCATTGGTGCCGTGATGGGACACGAGGCGACCCACGGCTTCGACGATCAAGGCAGCAAGTTCAATGCGGTTGGCACCAACGTCAACTGGTGGGCACCGGCCGATCGGGCCGCCTTCACTGCGCGCGCCAGCAAGCTGGTCACCCAGTTCAACGCCTACACCCCGCTGCCGAACAAGCCGGACGTGCACGTCAACGGCGAACTGACGCTGGGAGAGAACATTGCCGACCTCGGTGGCATCAATATTGCGTTCGATGCGTTGCAGGCCAATCTACAGCGGCATCCAAAGCGTGGTGCGGATATCGATGGATTTACGCCGCAACAGCGGTTCTTCCTCGGCTGGGCAAGACTGTGGCGCGGCACCATGCGCGAGGAGAAGCAGCTCAGCTTGCTCAGCTCGGATGGTCATGCGCCCTACGCGGTCCGCACGAATGCATCGCCGTCGAATATGCCGCAGTTCGCCACCGCGTTTGGATGCAAGCCGGGCGACGCGATGGTCCGATCGGAACAGGACCGCGTCGTGATCTGGTAAGACCATACCTGCGCCTGCGGGAGGACGCAGACACGGGTTCGCTGCATTGGCGGGCCCGTGCAGCGCTATACGCGCCTACGGGTTTTGATCGGCGAATGCGCTGCAGATCAACGCTGCGCCGGGCGCCAGCCCGCATCCAGTGCTTCCCTGACGCTGCAGAACATCCGCTCGCCATGGGCCGGGGCGATGCGTGTCTTTGCGTAGTCGCGCTGTCCGGGCAAATGGAAGATCTTGGCGCCCTTCGCCGAGACATTGCCCTTGATGGTGCAGCGGGCATTGCTCGGTGCGGACGTGCCTGCCGCAGGCTTGGCAGACGCACTGCGTTTGGCGCGCCGGTACTCCGATGGGGTCTGGAAGCTGCCGCTCCACAGCTGGCTCGCCTGCTGGCGGGCAATGGCTTCGTCAGCGACAAATGCCGTGGCATATTGCCGATACGCCACGGCCCAGCCCGAACGCACCATCCACGCGTTGATCGACTGGCCTTGCACGAAGCACTCGGCCACGATGCGCCCGTAGCGATCTGTATCCTTGGGCTGGCAGCGTACCGTCTTGTCCTGCACGTATGCGTCCAGTGCAGCTGCGGCGCGCCGGCCGCACGGCCATGCCTGGCCATTGCGGGCGGTGCATTGCTGCGCGCTCTCCGGCGCGTCGATCCCCCACAGACGAATGCGCTGCTGCGCCACGGTGAGGGTATCGCCATCGGTGACGGTGGCGCGACCGATCAGGTCTGCCGCCAAGGCGGGTGAAACGGTGAGCACACCAATAACGCACAACCAAGCTCTGAACCACATCAACAACAACATCCTTCTACATCAGGCAGCGCAGGACATCCGTGCGCGCTGGCCTTGGTGCAACGTTGCGGTTGCGTGTGACGTCGAGCAATCCATCGGGCTCGACACCAGGGCAGACACCACCGTCTGCCCTGCCTTGGGGCAGGCACTTTAGCGGTTACCGGCAGGGATTGGCAGTGCGGTGTTAAGAGCAGCTATCAAAACGACTGCGCAGCCGCCAGGCGGGCGCGGCCGGTGCTCGGAATCGGCATGTACCCACGTACATTCCGGTTCCTCCGCGCCATCCGCACCCACCTGACGACTGCTCGCTACGTTTTGTTAGCCGCTCTAAATGGTGCGCCCAACCCGGCGGCGATATGGGCACTGTGCACGCACGTTGCTGCTGCGCCCCTAACTGCGCATGCCCAGCTGCGCGCGTGCGGTGTCCAGTGTGGTCATGATCTGCACCACTTCGTCGAGTGGATGCAGCGGCGATTCGGTGCGACCTTCGCCGATGAAACGCGCGGCAGCGGTCGCTTGCCAGCAGAGCCCGTCATAGCCGCGGATGCCGGTCGGGTCCTGCCACAGCGCTGCGGCAGTGGCATCGCTGTTGCCTGCCAGCTGCAGCGTGGTGGGATTGTGGAACGAGGCGCCCAGGTCGACGCGCGCCTCGGTGCCGCTCACGTAAGCCGTGGACGTACTGCGGCCAACGATCGAGCTGATCAAGGTGGACTGCGCGTGTTGGCGGTGCGAGAGCACCAATGTGGAAAATGCATCCACGCCGGTGTCAGTGAGTGCGCCGGTTGCGGTGATGGCCGTCGGTGTGCCGAGCAGCATCGACGACAGCTGCACGGTGTACACACCCAGGTCGAGCAAGGCGCCGCCACCCAGCGCCGGATTGCGCTGCCGATGCGCAGGATCGCTGGGCCCCAACTGACTCAGGTCCGCAAAGACGTGGCGCACGCTGCCAAGCGCGCCGCTCTCGGACAGGGCCCTGAGCACCAGCGCATGCGGCAGGTAACGGCTCCACATCGCCTCCATCAGAAACAACCCACGTGCGCGGGCTTCCTGCACCAGCACACGTGCGTCCGCCGCGCAGGTGGTGATGGGTTTTTCGATCAGCACATGCTTGCCAGCGCGCAATGCGAGCAAGCCCTGCGCCAGATGTTCGCTGTGCGGCGTGGCGATGTAGACGATGTCGACCTGGGGGGCGTCCACCAGTGCCTGGTAACTGTCGTACGCTCGCGGGATGGACCAGGCCTGTGCAAACGCCTCCGCACGTGCCCGCGAGCGCGAGGCCACCGCGAACGGCTGTTGCCGGGTATGGCCGCGCATGGCCTTGACGAAAGCTGTGGCGATGACGCCGGGGCCCAGAATGCCCCAGCGCAGCGATGGCTCGCCCTGGTTGGCAACAAATAGCGCGGGTTCGGGAAATGTCAGCGATGGCATGCATGGCCCTTTCTATGACTGGCGCGATGGTAACAAAGCGCCGTTCCATCATCGTGCGTGTGCCTCGTTCGAACGTTGGCCACGACACCTCATGCCATGCCAGCGCGTTTTTCGAACAGCACGCCTACTCCACACACCGACCATGCCAACGCGCATCGGCCGTGTGCCCGCCTCCTTCGAAGCGGGCACACCGATTCAACGCCGTTGAATGCCGATCAGGGAGCGGCCGGCTTCGCAGCCGGAGTCACACGCCAGATGGTGTTGGCCAGATCGTCGGCCACGATCAGCGCGCCACGCGGATCCACGGTGACGCCGACCGGGCGGCCACGGGTCAGCCCGTCGTCGCCGTGGAAACCGGAGACGAAGTCGATCGGGTCGCCTGCCGGGCGGCCGTCGCGGAACGGCACGAACACCACCTTGTAGCCCGCCGGCGGATCGCGGTTCCAGCTGCCGTGCTCGCCAACGAAGACACCGTCTGCGAATTTTTCGCCCATGGCCGCCGACGAGAACGCAACGCCGAGTGCAGCCACATGCGAGCCCAATGCGTAATCCGGTGCAATGGCGGAGGCCACTTTTTGCGGATCCTGCGGCATCACGCGCGTATCCACATTCTTGCCCCAATAGCTGTAAGGCCAGCCATAGAAGCCACCTTCGCGCACGGAGGTCAGATAATCGGGCACCAGATTCGGACCGATCTCGTCGCGCTCGTTGACCACGGCCCACAGCGCGCCGCTCCCCGGCTGGATCGCCAGCGCGGTGGGGTTGCGCAGGCCGGTGGCATAGGCCTTATGTGCGCCGGTGGCGGCATCCACCCGCCAGATGCGTGCGCGATCGACTTCGGCGGGCATGCCGCGTTCGGTGATGTTGCTGTTGGAGCCGATGGCGACATACAGATAGCGCCCGTCGGCGCTGGCGGTGAGCGCCTTGGTCCAGTGATGGTTGATGGCAGACGGCAGCTCGGTCACCACCGTTGGCGCGCCGCTGGCCTTGGTCTGGCCTTCGCTGTAATCGAAGCGCACCAGCGCGTCCTGGTTGGCTACGTACAAGGCGTTGCCGATCAGCGCCAACCCGTAGGGCGCATTGAGCTTGTCGGCAAACACGGTCTTGAGTTCGTAGGTGCCGTCGCCGTCGGCGTCGCGCAACAACGTCAGCCGGTTGCCGCTCTTTACCGAACTGGTGCCTTTGGCCTTGATCTTGCCGGCGATCACGTCCTTGGGCTTGAGATTGGGCGCACCGCCGCCGCGTCCTTCGGCCACCAGGATGTCGCCATTGGGCAGCACCAGGGTCTGGCGCGGAATGCCCAGGCCGGTCGCAATTGCAGACACGCTGTAGCCAGCCGGCACGGTGGGACGGCGGTCGTTCCATGCGGCGGGTTTGGCAATCAACATGTCGGGCATCAAGCCACGGTACGGTGACGGCAACTCCGGCGCAGCGCCGTGCTGCTTGGCATCCGGTGCCTGGCCGCAGGCGGCCAGTGCAGTGGCCAATGCGGACACCGCCAACACAGCGAATGGACGGCGGCTCATCGTGCACCTCCGGTGCGCAGACTGGCGAAGCCCGCCCAGGTGGCCAGCAGCGCCAACAGCGTGACGATGACCGACAACACCAGTGCCATCGGCATGATCGCCCAGGCGTCGCGCGCATGATGCAACGCGTTCCAGAAACCGATCACCCAGGTGGCCACCAACGCAACGACATACAGCACATGCCGGCTACCGCGCACGAGCCCGACGATGCCGCAGAGCAAGGCGATGCTGGTGAATACCATCGCGCCGACCAGCAGCCAGGAGGCGAAGTTGCTCCACTGAATCTGGTAGCTGCTCCAGTACGCGTAGTCGCTCAGCAACGCGCCCAGGAACAGCGGCAACACGCCCCCCAGCACGGCTGCATGAAACGGGTGGATGGCCCATGTTCGTGGCGGGACAGCAATCGACTGCATGGCGGGCTCCTCTATAACGGTGTTTGGAATGCGCCGATGCTGCCACTGCGGTGTGCTAAGGCTTGTGATGTTTGCGGATGCAGCGGCGCGCGTCGTCGCGTGATCGCACGCGTCAGGCGGTTGGTCATGTGTGTACGCGCGTTGCCGGTGCGCGCACGCGACGCGCCAGGCAATAGTCCTTGGTGCATGCCCACAGGAACAACGACGCCACCGATGCACAAGACGGCGCTCGACATGTTCGTCATCGGCATCGGCATCATCTGAAAGCACCAAGCGCACGCAACCACCATGCGTTGTTGAACAGACTGGGCTGCCGAACCGACTTGCTGATCGAAGTCGCCTGCTGTGCTCCTGCCCCTACCCATTCCCCACTCTCGATTCCCGATTCCCCATCTCAGCGACGAATGCGGTCCGCCGATGCCGGGCATCGTGATCCAGCACCCACTGTCTGGATCGCTCTGTCCTCTTGATGCAAGCAATGCAGTCCAGGCCATCACAACGCCCCGGCCGCAGGCCCCGCCGCCTGCTCCGTCCATCTGGCAGCTCTGTTCGTTTGCCTGCCACTGCTCAGCTTGCAGGCAATTGGCACTAGACTGGCGCCACTTTGCGCCGCGCGGACTGATCAGCCCGCTTCTGCGCCCTTCCGGCCCGCGAGACGCACCATGCGCCCTTCCTCCGCTCCATCCGCGCTGAATGCCATCGCCGAGATCGAAAGAATCTCCGCCGTGCCGCAGATCCTGGAAACCGTTGCCCACATCACCGGCTCGCGGTTCACCGCCGTGGCCCGCGTCACTGACACCAGCTGGGTGGCCTGCGCCACCTACGACACGCTGGGGTTTGGCCTGAAGCCCGGCGGCCAGCTGGAAGTGGAATCGACCATCTGCCACGAGATCCGGCTGTCGCCCAAGCCGGTCATCTTCAGCCATGCCAGCCAGCATCCTGTCTACGCGCACCACCACACGCCCAAGTTGTACGGGCTGGAGAGCTATGTGTCGGTGCCGATCTTCCGGCGCGATGGCGGCTTTTTCGGCACGCTGTGCGCGATCGATTCCGCACCGGCCAACTTCGACGAAGCACATATCCTGAAGTCGCTGGAGTTCTTCGCCCTGCTCATCGGCAACTCGCTGGAAACCGAAGAAAAGCTGCAGCAGGCGGCAACGGCGCTGTCTGCGGCCAACGATGCAGGCGAGCTACGCGACCAGTTCATCGCCGTGCTGGGCCACGATCTGCGCAGCCCGCTGCAGTCGATCAGCATGGCCACCGAAATGCTGCAGCTGGAGCCGCAATCGCCACGTGGTGCGTCGCTGCTTGGGCATATCCGCACCAGCCTCACCCGCATCGGCGGGCTGGTGGATGACGTGCTCGACTTCGCGCGCGGCCGCCTGGGTGGCGGCATTCCGGTCACCTTGCGGGTGGAAGATGCGCTGGAGCGTCGACTGCTGGAGGTGGTGCAGGAAGTCTGCTCCGCCACCGGCCGCACCGACCTGCATGCCGACATCCACATTGGCGGCGAGATCGTCTGCGACGCGCCGCGGTTGTCACAGCTGTTCGCCAACCTGCTCAGCAATGCGGCCGTGCACGGCACGCCCAGCATTCCGGTCACCCTGCGCGCCTGGCAGGCTGCCGGCATACTGCACCTGAGCGTGCACAACGGCGGCGTGATTGCGCCGGAAAAGCGCGCCAAGTTGTTCAGCCCGTTCTCGCGCGACGACGACGACGCGCCGCAACCAGGTCTGGGGCTCGGGCTGTATATCGCGGCGGAAATCGCCAAGGCGCACGAGGGCCGCTTGTCGGTGAGCTCGGACCTGTTGGCCGGCACCACCTTTACCTTCGAGATGCCGGTCGCACCGGCGCAGCCACAGCACAGCGTGCATGCCGGCGACGAAGACGCGCTGGCCCGCGACGACGCACGCCCGCGCGCGATGCAGGGCTAACACCTGCGTTGTACTGACACGCGCAACGTCATCGCCCACGCCGATCGGCACGGTGACTTCCGGGCGGCGCGTCGCGCAGGCGCGATGGCCTAGCCTCGCTGATCGATGCACCCGCATCAGGAGTGACGCATGCCGCTGAGATCGGTCCGGACCACGCTCGCGGCCTTCGTGCTGGTCGCCCTGGCACCTGTCGCCACCGCCGCCACGCAGGATGAAGAAGCGGCCGTACGCGCCGCCGATGCCGCTTTCTGGAAGGCGTATAACGCGTGCGACCTGCCTGCCGCCGGCAAGCTGTTGAGCGCAGATGTGGAGTTCTATCACGACAGAACCGGGCTGACCCGGACACGCGACGGGTTGATCGAATCGTTGCGCAAAGGCCCCTGCGCCGATCCCAACATGCGGTTGCGCCGCGAAGCGATCGACACCAGCCTGGCGTTCCACCCGCTCAGCGGCGGCTTTGCACTGTTATCCGGCCAGCATCGCTTTTACGTGCAGCGGGCCGGCGCGCCAGAGTCGCTGGATGGCCAGGCATCCTTCACTACCGTGTGGATCGCCGATGGCGGGCAATGGCGCATGCATCGCGTGCTCAGCTACTCACATGGCCCGGCACCGTACATGCCGCCAGCGCGCACCCTCACCCTCCCCGCTGCGACGCTGGCGCGCTACGCCGGCCAGTATCGGTCCGCACGCATCGGCAGCATCGTGGTCGTGGCCGATGGGGACCATCTGCGGCTCACCGCCGGCAGCTTTGTCGCCACCTTGTATCCAGAATCGACCACCCGCTTCTTCGCGATGGAACGCGACCTGCGCTTTGACTTCGAAGCCGATGCCGCCGGCGCAATCGTCGCGCTGGCTGCCTACGAGCACGGCGAGGTCAGCGACCGTGCAGTGCGCGAGCCCTAGCCCTAGCCGCGGCGGTGCAGCCACCCCGCGCAGTGGCAACCCCACCCATTCCGCTCATCCTCACCACGACCATTCGGCCGCCCCGGCGACTGCAGGTCATGGATCGCTTCGAGCCCCGTCCCTGCACGTCTAGCCCCTCATCTACTGAGGTAGCAGGCATCTGATGATGGTTCGGGTAGCACTGTTGATCACCACCTTGAGCGCGACCGTGATCGGCCTTGCACAGGCCGCGCCCGCCGCTGAGGCGCAACGCCAGGCTGCCAAGCAGCCCGCAGATGCTCATCGCGACCACGCCGGCCAACTGCAGCAACTCCGGCACGCTGTCTTCGCTGGGCCGGGCCACATATGCGATCGCCAGGAACAGCGCCCACCCCAGGGCCTGCAGCAAGACAAACATCGGTTTTACGCGAACCATCGTGGCTCTTCCCTGGCAAGCATCGTGCCGCGCCCATCCCGTCATGGGGACCTGCACCGGCACACGGCGCCGGGCGGGAGCGAAGCATAGGACCGCATTCGGTCAACTGCATCGTTTAATGCCGGCCAGCGCACCAAGCGTTGCGGTGGCCGGCCGGGCGCGCCGGCAGGGCTGCGCAGCGTCGCGCGCGCCGGTCGTGCGTGGTTGCCGCCCCACTAAAGCCATGCCTCGACTTGCCCTGCATTGGTAGATACCATCCAAGATAAATCAAATACCAATTTGGCATGGAGATCTTTGATGCGACACCGCCGATCGTTTCGTATTGAAGCCGTGCTGACCGCCGCAGCGCTGGCCGCTGCCGTGCTCCCGGGCGCCGCTGCTGCCGAGTCCGCCACGCCGGCGACTGCGCCGGCGGTGTTTCCGGCGCCAACATCGCTGCGCTTGCTCGGGCCGGAGCTGAGCTTGGGCACGTCGGTCGTGCTGGTGCGCCCCAAAGGCACCGACGCGGCCTCCGAAGCCTTGGTACGCAAGGTGCTTACCACCGCCGGTGTGCGCAAGATCCGTGTCGCCACCACACCCGCCAGCGCGCCAGGCATCGTGCAGGTGGTGCTGGGCCTGAGCGAGACCGCCAGCGTGCGCAGCGCACTGGAACAGACCGGCGCTGCGCTGCCCGAGCGTGACGAAGCCTATGCACTGGGCAGCCGCGCCAGCGGCAGCGGCGTCACCATCGTGCTGGCCGGCAAGGACAGCGATGGCCTGTACCACGCGGCGCAGACCTTTCGGCAATTGGTGACCGCCGGGCAGATGCCGTCGGTGGCCATCGCCGATGCGCCGGCCATGCCGGTGCGCGGCTCGATCGAAGGCTTCTACGGCAAGCCCTGGAGCATGGCCGAGCGTGAGGACCACCTTGCCTTCCTCGCCCGCTTCAAGGCCAATACCTATATCTACAGCCCCAAGGACGACGTGTTCGCCCGTGAGCGCTGGCGCGAGCCCTACCCCGCGGCCACGCTCAAGGCACTGGGCAAGGTGGTGGAGGTTGCCAATCGCGAGCACATCAACTTCGTCTACGCGCTCTCGCCGGGCCCTTCGGTCTGCTACAGCGATCCGGCCGAGCTGGACGCCATCCGCCGCAAGTTCAGCGCATTGCGCAAACGCGGCGTGCGCAGTTTCTATGTCGCCTTCGACGATATCGAATACACCAAGTGGAACTGCAAGGCCGACGAAGCCGCCTTCGGCCCGTCTGGCGAACAGGCCGCGGCCACCGCGCAGGCTAAGTTGCTCAACGCCGTGCAGGCAGATATCGCCGCGGCCGGCCACGGCTCGCTGATCATGGTGCCCACCGAATACTTCAACGCCACTGTGTCGCCGTACAAGACCACGCTGCACAAGGCACTGGATCCGCGCGTGGTCATTCAATGGACCGGTACCGACGTGGTGCCCGCCTCCATCTCGGTAACCGACGCGCGCAACGCGACCAAGGCCTTCGGCCGCAAGACGCTGCTGTGGGACAACTACCCGGTCAACGATTTCGCCGAAACCACCGGGCGCCTGCTACTCGCCCCCTACGACCGCCGCCAGGCAGGGCTGTCGGCGGAGCTGAGCGGCATCGTCTCCAACCCGATGAATCAGGAAGTGGCCAGCCGGCCGGCGGTGGCGGGCTTGCTCGCCTTCGCCTGGAACGATGTTGGTTATGACGCACAGCGCACCTGGCGTTATGCGGCGCGCGATCTGGCCGGCAACGACCCGGTGGTGACCCAGGCCTTGCTGACCTTCTTCGACACCCAGCACGTCGCCCCGACCTTCGGCCACCTGCCCTGGCAACCGCAGGCGCCGCGCCTCAAGGCACTGGTCGATGACGCACGTGATGCGCTGGCCAGCGGCGACCAGGCGGCGATCACCCCGGCACTGCACGCACTCGCCAGCGCCGCCGATGCACTGGCGGCCGCGCCGGCGCAGATTCGCGCCGGCAGCACCACTCAGGCCTTCGTCCGCGAGGCCGCCCCGTGGCTCACCGCAGCACAGTTGTGGGGCCAGTCATTGCGCCGCAGTGTCGACGGCGTCTCAGCTGCGCTCGCTGCCAACTCGCAAGCAGCCACCCAGCAGTTCGATGCGGCCAAGCAACTCGCCGAACAGGCGGCCGCCATCCAGTCCATCCCCGGCGCCACCCGTTTCGCCGGCCCGGTGAAGGTGGCAGACGGCGTGCTGGACAGCTTCGTCAAGGACGCCCCTGGCTTGGTGTACGTGCCAACTGCGCAGGAGTAATCGCAAGTTGGTGCGTTGCATGCGTTGCATGCGCTGCGGTGGTGGCAGCGCCCATCGTGCTTGCATCAGTGTTGCGCATGATGGGCGATCGCCGTGCCGCTGCTTGATCGGTACCTGCACGCCCAAGGCCTTCCGTTCGGCTTTACCTGTCGTGGCGCGCAGTCAACGCGTGCGCGATTGCAGTGGCGACCGCGCCGAGCCACCGCAGCGCGCCGATCACCGATCCAAAAACGCCAGCACGCTCGCGACGAACGCGGCGTGGTACTGGAATGCCGCGCCGTGGCCGGCGTCCTGGTAGACGATCAGCTGCGCGTGGCGAATGCGCCTGGCCAGCGCTTCGCTGTGCACGGGCGGCACCAGGCGGTCGTGATCGCCGGCGGTGATGAGCACCGGCATGGTGAAGTTGGTGAGGTCTTGCGCGGGTTGTCGCGCCCATGCCTTGATCGCCTGCAGTTGCCGCCAGAACGCGCGCGGGCTGAGCGGTTTGTCGCGGTGCTGCGTGCGCTCGGCGAGGCGATCCAGGAACGCGGTTGCGGCGTGCCGCCCGCGCTGGCTGGCGGTGGAAAACAGGAAGTACTTTGGGTCGCGGCGCGTCAACGCACCCTTGAGAATCTGCGGCAGGCTGATTGCGCCCACCTTGTCGATCCCCGCGCCGCCGGCCGGGCCGCTGCTGGCCAGGATGAGCTTGCGCACACACTGCGGTGCCTGCCGCACGATGTCCTGCGCCACGAAACCGCCGAACGAGGTGCCGAGCAGATCAACCTGTGCGATGCCCAGGCTGCCGATCAGCGCGATCATGTCGTGCGCCATGGCGGCGATCGTCAGCGGCGCGGTGCCGCCCGAGCCGCCGATGCCGCGGGCACATATCGTCGAGACCGCGGCTGCGCTGTTTCGCGAGCGCGGCTACGACGGCGTGGGCGTGGCCGAACTGATGGCCGCGGCCGGCTTCACCCATGGCGGCTTCTACAAGCACTTCCGCTCCAAGGCGGACCTGATGGCCGAGACCGCCGCACTGGGTTTTTCCAAGACCGCTGCCGCCTCCGATGCGGTGGATGTGGCCGAATTCCTCAGCGATTACGTCTCGCGCAAGCACCGGGATAGCCGTGCACGCGGCTGCACCATGGCCGCGCTCTGTGGCGACGCCGCGCGGCAACCCGAGGCCATCAAGGCCGAATTCGCCAGCGGCATCAGCACGTTGCTGGACACGCTGGCCAACGCCGACGACGCGCGCAACGCTGCACAACGGCAGCAGGTGCGCGCCGACACCATCGACCGGTTGGCCCACGCGATCGGCGCGGTGGTGCTCTCGCGCGCCTGCCCGGACGATTCACCACTGGCAGACGAGATCCTGGAGGTCTGCCGCAGGAAGATCCTGGCTGCCCTGCCCGGGCAGCCAGCCAGGTAACGGGCGCGCTTAGCGACAGTGACACGGTCGGGCCCGGCTGAGACGCCGCGATCCGCTGCGACGGCCGTGCTGATGACCGAGATCGCCATGCATGTGGCCTGCCTGCGTCAGCGGCGCCCCTCGCCCGCTGCCTTTGGTGAACCGACGTCACCCCGCCACTTGGCTGCCGCAGCACTGAGATGCAGACAGCGTGGACCTTGCACCTGGCTGGATAGCTGGCTTGCGTCCGTCTACACGTGGTGCGCGCCGCTCAGGCAGCGGGAATCAGCTGAACGGCGCTGAACGGACCTGTGTTCGGACGGAAGCTCCGCCGAGAGCCCCGCTGAGCGGGAATCCGAGGCCTGTCGGCGCTGCTGCCCATCACTGCCTGGGCGAATGCAGCTGCTGGTTCGGCGTAACGCAGACGCCACCAGGCAGACGCCGCTCCGGATTCCAGTAAAGGCCGCTATGCATCGCGGGAACCAAACTGAGTAGCCCGGGTCCTGGCATCTACATCGCGCGATGCGTGCCGCAGATGGACACGTCGGTGGACGCTTTATTCAAATGGCGTACTCAGCCAGAGAATGGTGACGGTCGAGGGCGTCTGCAATCGTCGTCATTCAAACGCTCATTTGCTAGGCTGCGGCGCGTTGGCATGCGTACGGCATCCAAGCTCGAAATCCGCAGAAATCCGCAGAAATCCTGCTGAAAAACCGGATCGTCCTGTGCGTGGAGCACATTTCCCGAATTGTCAGCGCCAGGCATTTTCACTAGATCGCGATGGATAACGGCGCTGATTAAATTGGTGAGTCAGCGTCTTCGGCCAAGCGCACCCCGGGCAGCTCGATATAACCGTCTTCCAAATGCTTTAAACCAACCCATATAACAAGGCACCTTATCGACCTCTAATTTCGATGGATCGATGCGCATGAGTGCGGCCAGTTTATTCCTGAAAATAAACTGCGAGCAGCCCTGCATGTGCGCACGCCCAGAGCCACGCTCTATTCCGATAGTGTGCAAGCTAGAGTTCGCTAACTACAGTAGCGTCCGTCTTTACTGGTTGAGTTCGTTATCTACCGCTGCGTGGTAGGTGAATTGCCTACATCTACGATCGTCTTCCCTGATGCCATGCGACTTCGATCGCATTTAGGATGCTCGCCGTTTCGCCGCAAAGAATAAACGGACGCAAGCGTACAGCTTGTAGGGAATTGCCTTAAACCATTTCGGCTATTGCTCGAATCAATAAATCCTATTGAAGAGTTTCTTCTGAATACTGGCTGTCCAATCCTGTTTTAGAAGTTCCACCCATCGCCGTTAAACCATCAGGCAATTGAGGCGGCGCTACAAAACAGCCCTCTCGGCTGCGGTTCGCGACGACATCCATGGGGATGGATTCGCCAGCAACTTAAATGTCAATAACACGTGAATAAACTCTTGCGCCGGTCTGGGTCGGCGCAGGTCCACTGCGCCAGACGTTGATGTGAAGCGGCTAAGCGGCGCGCCATGACAGGAATCAGACCACCAATGAAACGCTCGCTCCTCGCAACGACGATCTCCTCCTGCCTTGTCCTGACTGCCTGTGGCGGCGGCGGTGGTGGCGGCAATGTCCGCAACGACCCGCCACCGACCACCACGGTGGTGCCGGCGCCGATCACCGATCCGACCCCCGCACCGGCCCCGACGCCTGCGCCAACGCCTGCTCCAACGCCTGCTCCAACGCCTTCTCCCGCTCCCGCTCCCGCTCCCGCCCCTCCCCCAACTGCCGATCCGCTGCCGAAAACTGCACCGGTGCCGGTCGCCCCCCCGCGCTACCAGGGCCTGGCCAGCAATCTGCTGGTGCCCACCAATGCGGATCTGGCCCAGCAGGCCGGTGCCAGGGGCCAAGGCGTCAAGATCGGCGTGATGGACGACAACCTGGTGCAGACCTACGCGCCGGTCGCTGGCAAGGTCGACGCGTTTACCGATTACACCGCCGTCCCCGGCGCAGCGGAATCCACGTCCAATCGGTTGCGGGGCCACGGCAGCGTGGTGTCTGCACTGGTGCTGGGTTCGGCGCAGGACGGCTTCGCTGGCGGTGTCGCGCCAGATGCCGACCTGATCTACGGCCGCATCTGCGCCGAGAATTCCTGTGGCACCCAGCAGGCGCGTCGCGCCGCAGTGGACATGGCTGCGGCCGGTGTCCGGATCGCCAACCTGTCGATCGGCGCCTCGTACGCCGATGCGGCCAGCAGCGCCAATGCGGCACTGGCTTGGCGCTTCGCGCTGACCCCGCTAGTGCAGGCAGATGCCTTGATCGTGGCCTCCACCGGCAACGATGGCGCCGCTGAAGCCTCCTACCCGGCCGCAGCGCCGGTGCAGGAAGCCAGCCTGCGCAACAACTGGCTGGCCGTGGGCGCGGTGGAGATCGACAGCGCCGGCAACCCGGCCGGGCTGAGCAGCTATTCCAATCATTGCGGGTCCGCTGCGCAGTGGTGCCTGGTGGCACCGGGCATGTACGCCGCCCCGGCCCTGGCCGGCACCGAGTTGCAGGGCCAGATCGCCGGCACCTCGTTCTCCACTGCCGCTGTCAGCGGCGTGGCCGCGCAGGTACTCGGCGTGTATCCCTGGATGAGCGCTTCCAACCTGCAGCAGACCCTGCTGACCACCGCCACCGACCTGGGCGATCCCGGCGTCGACGCGTTGTACGGTTGGGGCATGGTCAATGCCGCCAAGGCGATCAAGGGCCCGGGCCAGTTCGCCAGCAACTGGGCGGCAAACGTGACCTCCGGCTACGACAGCACCTTCAGCAACGACATCTCCGGCAGCGGCAACCTGACCAAGAACGGCGCCGGCAGACTCACCCTGAGCGGCAACAACAGCTACGCCGGCGGCACCAGCATCAGCGACGGCGTGCTGGCCTTGTCGGGCAGCGTGCGCTCCGACGTGCTGGTGCTCAATTCGGCCACGTTTGAATCGCGCGGCGGCACCATCAACGGCAACTACAGCCTGGTCAACAGCACCGGCACCACCGCGATCGAACTGGGCAAGGGCCTGACCGTGACCGGCCAGGCCAGCCTGAAAGGCAACCTGTTGTTGCTGCCGGAAGCGGCGGGCTACACGGTTGCCGGCAGCGAGCGCATCGTTCGTGCCGGCGCCCTGCAGGGCACCTTCGACCGCGTGCAGTACGCCAACAACTTCTTCTGGACCGCCGCGCTGGCCTATGACCCCACCAGCGTCACCGCCACGCTCACCCGCAATGCCGCTGCCGCCAGCGCACAGGCTGCCGGTGCGTCGCAGTCGGTGGTGGCCGGCGCCCGTCAGGCCGACAGCCTGGTCAAAGCCCTGGATACCCGCGTGGCGTCCGGCGACACCGCAAACCTGGGCGGCGTCATCACCGCGACCGGCGCGCTGCTACTGGCCACCGATGCGCAGGTCGCCAGCTCGCTGCCGACGCTGGTGGGCCAGGTCCACGGCATCGAACGCACGCTCGGGTTCCAGTCCGCGCTCAACGATGCACGTGTGGCGGCAGATCGCCTGCCGCTGCTGGCCAGCACCACCACGCTGACCACCTGGATGCAGGGCAGCTACCTCGACGGTGACCTGAGCCGCGCCGGCTACGCGTCGGCCGATTACACCCAGCGCGCAACCACCGTGGGCTTCGACATGCCGCTGGGCGGCGCCGGCACCATCGCGGGTGCAGCGCTCACCTCGGGCGAAGACCGCGGCACCATCAGCGCCTCGGCCAGCCGCCTGCGCGCCGACCGCTACGCGATGACCGCCTACCTGTACCAGCCGGTCGGCATGGCATATCTCTCGGCGATTGGCTCATACGGCATGGGCAGCGTGGAAACCGAACGCAGCGTGCAGGCCGGCAGCATCGGCGAGCGCCTGCAGGATCGTCGCCACGACACCAACTGGTCGCTGCGCACCGAACTGGGCTTGTTGCCGCGCGCCGGGCTGTCACCGTTCGTGGCCGCCGGTGTGGTCAGCCAGACCCAGGACGCCTTCAGCGAAGCATCGGTCACCGGCCTGGGCCTGAGCGCAGCCAGCGACACGCTGCGTGCCGGTTACGGCGAAGTGGGCGTGCGCGGTCACTTGGCGCATGGCAAGTGGGGCTTCGACGGCCTGGTTGCCTATCGCTCGCTGTTTGGCGACAACCGCGCCGACTTCACCGCCTGGTTCACCGGCCTGCCCGAGGCGCGGTTCACCGTTGCCGGTGAGCCGCTGTCCAAGGAAGCGCTGCGTGCATCGGTCGGCGTGCGCTACAGCGTCAGCGACACGTTCTCGCTGTACGGCAATGTGGGTGCCGAGCGTGGCAGTTCCGATGCCAGCAGCGTCAATGCCAATGTCGGCCTGCGCTGGCAGTTCTGAGGCACGCCGGGTCACTGGTGACAAACAAAAGGCCCCGGCATTGCCGGGGCCTTTGCTGTTTCAACACTGCAACCGCGACAGGATCAGAAGCTCCAACCCCAGGTCACCTGCCCGCCATACGCGGTCTGGCCATCGCCATTGAGGCCTTGCAGCGACAACGCCATGCGGCTGCTCGGCGAGGTGATCAGACTCACGCCCACTTCGCCCACCACCGCATTCTTGGCCAGGGTCACGCTGTGCACCGAGAAGCTGGTGCCCGCGCCGATGAAGCCCGCCGAGCGCTGCACCTGGCGGTCGCCATAGGCATGCCGCCAACCTACCGATGCGTAAAGACCGGCCTGGTGGCCCAGCTCCCAACGGCCGCGCACACCCACCGTACTGGTGGTGTACTCGTCCTTGGCGCTGTCCACCGACAGCCCGGCAATGCCGCCACGCTCGCTGAAACCGTCGGTCTTCAGATGCGTGTAGGCCGCCGCGACGAACGGGCTGTACACCGCGGTCCCTGCATGCAGGTTCCAGGCCGCTTCCAGCGAGACCGTGGTGGCCGTGGCGTCGTACTCGCTGCTCAGACGTTCTTCCATCACGCCGGGCAGAATCACGCGGCGGGTACTGTCGACACGATAGTCCGCATAGTCCACCCCACCCTGCAGGGTGAAAGCGGACCAGTCGGCCTGCGCGTACACGCCGACATGCGTGGCATCGATATCGGCACGATCATCGTTGGCACGCGACCAGCTTTCCAGGTCCTGGTTACCCACCGCGACGCCGATCAGGCTGCGCTCGCCGATGCGACGTTCGGCACCGGCCATCACGCCATCGTCTTCGCGCCGCACCGAGTTGGCAGTGCTGTCGCCGTCGATCCGGTTCGGACGGCTGCGGCCGGCGATCCAGACCGTGGTGTCGCCCACGCGGGTGTCCTGGCTGTCGCCACGCAGATGGCTGCTGATGCCGCTCATCAGGAAGCGGCTATCGAGCATTGCCGTCGCGGTAGTGGCGTGGCTTTCGCCGGACAGCGAGGCGAATGCAGTGCGCACGGCCTCCGGGGCGTCCGGCAAACGCAGCACCGCCTGCAAGATCGGGCTGGTGGTGGGCAGGCCATCCACAGCTGCGGCACTGGCCTGCTCGTTCGGCGTCACCGCAATGTCGACCATCGACACCGTATTGCGCCCAAACGACACCGACAGCCCGCCGGCACTCACGCTGACATTCGGGTCAATGAACGCGTAGTCGGAGGTGATGTTGGTGAACTGGCCGCTCAGGCCACCACCGGCATTGATCAGCGGAATATCCACGAACAGGGGCAGGTCCGGCGCGCGCACTAGTTGCAAGGTGCTGCCCGGCGCGACCACCGCCGTGCCGCCCACCGTGACCGGTGTGACCGTGCCGGTACTTCCCGGGGTTACTTGCCAGGTGGAGCCCGGATTGAAGGTGGCATTGCCGCCAACCGTGATCGAGCCGCTGTCGCCGCCACTGAGCAGGGTGCCCGACAGGTTCAGCCCACCGATGGTGCCGCTGCCGGTGAGCGTGCCGCCCGGGCCCACCGTCACCGGCCCACCCAGGGCCGCGCCCGGATTGGCCGGGTTGCCCACGCTCAAGGTGCCGCCACTCACCGTGGTCGGCCCAGTGAAGCCACCGCTGTTGGCGGTCACCAGCAAGGTGCCGGTGCCGTCCTTGACCAGGGTGCCGGTGCCCGACAGGGTGCCTGCATAGGTGCCGTTGGCGTCCTGCAGGAACACCAGCGCTGCGTTGTTGAGGATGTTGCCTTGCAGGCTGTCGGTGTCGCCGATCAGGGTGCCGGCATTGATGGTGGTACCGCCGAGATAGCTGTTGACGCCATCCAACGTGACCGCACCGGTGCCGTTCTTGATCAGCGTGCCGCTGCCGGCGATGTTGCCGGCAAAGGTGCCGTCACCGGCCTGGTCGAATACCAGCACGGCGTTGTCCAGGATGTTGCCCTGCAGGCTGCTGGTGGTGCCCTGCAAGGTGCCATCGGCAATCGTGGTGCCGCCGCTATAGCTGTTGGTGCCGCTCAGCGTGAGCACGCCATCGCCTTGCTTGACCACGTTGCCGGTGCCGCTGATGGCGCCGGCGAAGGTGCCGTCGGTGGCCTGGTCGAACACCAACGTGGCGTTGTCGACCACGTTGCCCTGCAGGCTGGTGGTGTTGCCGATCAGGCTGCCGGCGCTGACCAGGGTGCCGCCGGTGTAGCTGTTGGCGCCGGTCAACACCAACGCACCGGCGCCGGTCTTTTCGACACTGCCGGTGCCGCTGATCACACCGGCATACACGCCGCCACCGGCCTGGTCGAAGACCAGCGCCGCATTGTCGAGGATGTTGCCTTGCAGGCTGGTGGTATCGCCGATCAGGGTGCCCGCGGTGATGGTGGTGCCGCCGGTGTAGGCATTGGCGCCATTCAAACGCAGATCGCCCGCGCCGTCCTTGGTCACCGAGCCGGTGCCAGTGATCGAACCGGTGAACACGCCATCGGCGGTCTGGTTGAACACCAGCGCCGCGTTGTCGACGATCGCACCTTGCAGGCTGGCGCTGTCGCCCACCGTGGTACCGGCATTGAGCGTGGTGCCGCCGGTGTAGCTGTTGGTGCCATCCAGCGTCAGCGTGCCGGTCCCGGACTTGACCAGCGCACCGTTGCCGCTGATGTCACCGGCCAGGGTCAGATCTGCCGCGTTGGCGACATCGAGCGTGGCGCCGAGGGTGAGCGCGTTGCCCAGCGCCACCGCCACGGCATTACTCAACGTCGCATTGCCCAGTACCGAGAGGCTGCCGGTGCCCAGCGCCGTGTTGCTGCCCACACCGAGCGTGCCGGCATTCAAGACGGTGCCGCCGGTGTAGCTGTTGGCGCCATCCAGGGTGAGCGTGGCGGTGCCGTCCTTGATCAGCCCACCGGCGCCGCTAACCGGGCCACTCAGGGTCAGGTCGTTGCTGCCGGCCACGGTCAGCGCGCCGGTGAGGTCCACGGCATTGGCGATGGCAAGCGCCTGATCGGTATCCAATGTGGTGCCGGTGGCTGCGGTCAACGTGCCGGTGCCCAATGCCTGGGCATCGCCCAGCACCAGGGTGCCGCCGCCCAGCGCGGTACCACCGGTGTAGGTGTTGGCTGCGCCCAGAATCAACGTGCCGGTGTCGACCTTTTGCAAGGTGCCCGTGCCGCCAATGGTGACGTCGATGGTGCCGGTAACGCCCGGATCCACGCGCACGATGGTGGTGGCGGCATTGGCGCTGAGCGCGCCGGCGCCGGCATCGGTGAGCACATAGCCATCGGTGGCGAACTGCATGCCGGTGATGCCTTGCGTGCCCTGCACCCCGACGTTGCCGGCAGTGCCGGCGAATACGGCAAAGCTGTTCTGCCAATCGGTATTCGTGAGGCCGTCGATGCCGGTCCAGTTGGTGGCACCCGCCGTCCAGGTGCCGGTGCCGCCTTCGATCTGCGCGTTGCCCACCGTCTGTGCGCCATCCCAGAACTGCACGTTGCTGCCCGGCGCGGACACCACCACGTTGACCTGCTGCGCCAACGCGGTCTGCAAGGCCAACTGGGTGGGATCAACAGAACCAGGAATGGTGCCGAAGGCCAGGCCGTTGTCGGTCAGCCCGCCGGTGTAATCGATCAGGCGATACACACCATTGCCGAAGCCACCGATGTCGGTGATGTTGAGCGTGCCGTCCAGGGTGAGGTCGCCGTTGACCGCGAGCACGCGTGTATCGCTGGGCACTCCAAGCAATGCGTCGAGGCTGGCGCCAGATGCCAGCGTCAATGAACCGGTGGAGAGTGTGGAACCACTGGTCACCCCCAGGCGGCCGCCATCGGCGACGCCGACCGCGCCAACCACATTGCCACTGCCGGTAAGCGTCGCACCCGTCGCGACGGTAAGACCGCCGGCGCTACCAAACGTGCCATCCACATCCAGCGTGCCGCCGCTGATCTGCATCGTTCCGCCAAGTGCGCTGGTACCGGTGAGCTGCAGCGTGCCGGTGCCTACTTTCTGCAGGTTGCCGGCGTCGTTCAACGTACCGCCAAAGCTGCCGCTGGCGGCATTGGCACCCAACTGCAAGGTGTTGCCGCCGGTAATGGCGACAGTACCGGCCCCGGTCAAGGTGGCCAGCGCGGCATTGCCGCCCAGCGACAAACTGGCCCCTGCGGCGACATCGGCAGTGCTCGTCGTGCCTAACGTGCCGGCGGCTGTCGTGGCAAGCACACCGGCCTGCACCGCCAGTGGCCCGCTGAAGCTGTTGGCGCCGGACAAGGTCAGCGTTCCGGTGCCGCTCTTGGTCAGCCCGCCTGCCCCGCTGATCGCGCCGCTAAGCGACAGATCGGCCGCATTGGCAACAGCGAGATTGGCGTTGAGCGTGACCGCGTTGCCCAGTGCCACCGACACGGCATTGCTCAAGGTGGAGGTGCCGATCACGTCCAGGCTGCCGCCACCCAGTGCCGTGTTGTTGCCCACCGCCAAGGTGCCGGCGTTCAACACGGTGCCGCCCGCGTACGTGTTGGCGCCGTCGAGCGTCAGCGTGGTCGTGCCGTTCTTGATCAGGCTGCCGGCGCCGGTGATAGCACCGCTTGACGCTAGATCATTGCTACCGCCCACTGTCAGCGCGCCGGTGAGGTCCACCGCATTGGCGATGGCAAGCGCCTGATCGGCATCCAGTGTGGTGCCGCCAGCAGCAGTGAGCGTGCCGGTGCCCAGTGCCTGGGCATCGCCCAGCACCAGGGTGCCGCCTCCCAGCGCGGTGCCGCCGGTGTAGGTGTTGGCTGCGCCCAGGATCAGCGTGCCGGTATCGAGCTTTTGCAAGGTGCCCGTGCCGCCAATGGTGACGTCGATGGTGCCGGTGACACCCGGATCCACGCGCACGATGGTGGTGGCGGCATTGGCGCTGAGCGCGCCGGCGCCGGCATCGGTGAGCACATAGCCATCGGTGGCGAACTGCATGCCGGTGATGCCTTGCGTGCCCTGCACCCCGACGTTGCCGGCAGTGCCGGCGAATACGGCAAAGCTGTTCTGCCAATCGGTATTCGTGAGGCCATCGATGCCGGTCCAGTTGGTGGCGCCCGCCGTCCAGGTGCCGGTGCCGCCTTCGATCTGCGCGTTGCCCACCGTCTGTGCGCCATCCCAGAACTGCACGTTGCTGCCCGGCGCGGACACCACCACGTTGACCTGCTGCGCCAACGCGGTCTGCAAGGCCAATTGTGTGGGATCAACAGAACCAGGAATGGTGCCGAAGGCCAGGCCGTTGTCGCTCAGCCCGCCGGTGTAATCGATCAGGCGATACACACCATTACCGAAGCCACCGATGTCGGTGATGTTGAGCGTGCCGTCCAGGGTGAGGTCGCCGTTGACCGCGAGCACGCCGGTCTGGCTGGGAATGCCCAGGAACGCATCGATGGTTGCATTCGGTGCCAGGCTCAGCGTGCCGGTGGTCAGCAGCGCGCCGCTGCTCACGACCACGCGGCCACCGTCGGCTACCGTGACCGCCGCATCCACCACGCCGCTGCCGCTCAAGGCGCCGCCGTTGGCGACCGTGAGCCCACCTGCGCTGGCCAGCGTGCCGTCCACATCCAACGTGCCCGCACTCACCAGGGTGGTGCCACCAATGCTGCTGGTCCCGGTGAGCTGGAACACGCCGGTGCCGACCTTTTCCAGATTGCCCGCATCGCTCAGGCTGCCACCGAAGGTGCCGGTGACATTGGTGTTGCCCACCTGCAACGTGCTGCCGCCCAGGATGGCGACATTGCCCAGCCCGGTCAGTGCACCTAGTGCGGTGTTGCTGCCCAGCTGCAAGCCCGCGCCTGCGGCCACGTCCACTGCGCCCACGCCCGTGAGTGCACCCGGCGCGGTGGTCGCCACCACGCCGGTCTGCACCGACAAGGGACCGCTGAGGCTGTTGCTGCCCGCCAGCGTCAGCGCGCCCAGGCCGGTCTTGGTCAACCCGCCTGCGCCGGTGAGCACGCCGCTGAGCGAAAGATCGGCCGCCGTGTCTACGGTGAGCCCTGCACCGAGCGTGAGGTTGTTGGTCAATGCCAACGCGATCGCGTTGCTCAAGGTGGAGTTACCAATCACCGACAGGCTGCCGGTGCCCAACGCCGTATTGCTGCCCAGCGCCAGCGTGCCGGCATTCAACACCGTGCCACCGGCGTAGCTGTTGGCGCCGTCGAGCGTCAGCGTGGTGGTGCCGTTCTTGACCAGGCTGCCCGCGCCGGTGATGGCGCCGTTCAAGGCCAGATCGTTGCTGCCGGCAAGATTCAGCGCGCCGTTGAGCACGACCGCATTGCCAACGGCCAGGGCCTGGTTGGTATCCAGCGTGGTGCCGTTGGCGGTGGTGAGTGCACCACTGCCGAGCGCCTGCGCATCGCCAAGCACCAGCGTGCCGCCGCTGAGCGTGGTGCCGCCGGTGTAGCTATTGGCCGCATCCAGCACCAGCGTGCCGGTGTCCACTTTCTCCAGGCCACCTGCACCGCTGATGCCGACATCGAGCGTGGCGGTGGCATTGGGGTCCACGCGGACCGCCGTCAATGGCGTTGTGATGCTCAAGCTGCCCGCGCCGGCATCGGTCAACTGATACCCGTCGGCGACAAATTGCAGCCCGCCCACCGCTTGGGCGCCCTGCACACCCACGGTGCCGGCCGTGCCAGAGAACACCGCAAAATCGCCCTGCCAGGTGCTGTTGGCGGTGCCGTCCTGACCGGTCCAGTTGCTGGCGGCGCCCCATATTCCACTGCCGCCGTCCACGCTGCCGTTGGCAACCGTCTGCGCACCATCCCAGAACTGCACGATGCTGCCGGGTGCCGTGACCACCAGGTTGATCTGCTGGCCGATCGCGGTCTGCAGTGCCAACTGGCTGATGTCCACGCTGCCGGGAATGGTGCCGAGCAACAGGGCATTGTTGGTGAGCAGGCCGGTGTAGTCCATCAGCCGGTAAACGCCGGTGCCGAAGCCACCGATGTCGGTGATGTTGAGCGTGCCATCGAGTGTGAGGTTGCCGTTGACCGCAAGCAGCCGGGTGGCACTTGGCGCTGCCAGCGAGGCATCGATGAAGGCACCGGATGCAAGGGACAACCCGCCCACGCTGAGCGTGGAACCACTGGTGATCGCCAGACGCCCGCCGTCGGCGATGGTCACCGGGCCGGTCACCGCGCCGGCGCCGCGCAAGGTGCCGCCGAGCGCCACATTCAGCGTGCTGCTGGTCAGGCTGCCCGCCACATCCAGGGTGCCGCCACTGACCGAGGTGCTGCCGGCCACTCCATTGTCGCCGAGCAGGCTCAAGGTACCGGTGCCGATCTTGTCCAGGTTGCCATTGCCGATAAGGCTGCCGGCGAAGCTGCCCGCGCCCACCTGCAAGGTACTGCCCGCACCCACATCCACATTGCCGGCGCCGCCCAGGCTGTTGATCAGGCCACCGCCGGTCAGGCTCAGCAAGGCACCGGCGCCGACATCCACCGTACTCGCGTTGCCAAGTGCCGCAGCGGTGTTGGCCACCAGTGCACCGGCCTGCACTGCCAGCGGGCCGGTGTAGCTGTTACTGCCGTCGAGGGTAAGAATGCCCGCGCCGGTCTTGGTCAGCCCGCCGGTGCCGCTGATGTTGCCGGTGGCCAGCAGGTCGCCCACCGTATCGACGGTCAACGCCGCGTCCAGGGTGATGTCGTTGCCCAGTGCCACGGCAATCGCATTGCTCAGCACTGCATCGCCCACCACCGACAGGCTGCCGGTGCCGAGTGCGCCATCCGCACCCACGGCCAGTGTGCCGCCGGTCAGCGTGGTGCCGCCGCTATAGCTGTTGGTGGTGGTGAGTGACAACGTACCGGTGCCATTCTTGAGCAGGCCGCCGGTGCCAGTAATGGCACCGTTCAAGCTCAGGTCGTTGCTGCCGGCCAAGGTGAGCTGTGCATTCAACTGCACGGCATTGGCGAGGTTTGTCGCTGCAGCGGTATCCAGTTCGGCGACGCCGGCGATGGTCAGTTGCCCCGTGCCCAATGCGGCTTCGTTGCCAAGCACCAGGCGGCCAGCGCCCAGCGTCGTCCCACCGGTAAACGTGTTCGCAGTACCCAGCGTCAACGTGGCAGTGCCCTGCTTGTCCAGACTGCCGGCGCCACTGACCACCCCATTCAAGGTGAGATCCTGCGTGCCACCGATGGTGAGCGCGCCATCCACTGCGACTGCATTGCCCAAGGTTGCCGCGGTGGTGGCATCCAGCGTGGTGCCGGCGGCAGCGGTGAGGGTGCCCAGGCCAAGCGCGGTATCGCTGCCCACCAGTACCGAGCCGGCCTGCAGTTGCAACCCGCCGGCCCAGGTGTTGTTGCCGTTGAGCGTGAGCGCATTGGTGCCGTTCTTGATCAAACTGCCCGCGCCACTGACCACGCCATTGAGCGTGAGCGGTTGCCCATCGATGCTGAGCGCACCGCCCAGCGCGATGCCGTTCTGCAGCGTGACTGCAGTGCTTGCGCTGAGCGCGGTGCCATCGGCGGTGGTCAACGCGCCGGTGCCAAGCGCAGCATCCGCGCCAACCACCAGGCTGCCTGCGGTGAGTTGCGTCCCACCGCTGTAAACGTTGTTGCTGGTGAGCGTGAGTGCGCCGACACCCTCCTTGATCAGGCTGCCGGTGCCGCTGACGGTGCCGGTCAGATCCAGCGCGTTGCTGCCGCCTACCGTGAGTGCGCCAAGCAGGGCCACGTTATTGCCGACGCTGGCAGCGGCGGTTGTGTCCAGACGCGTGGCATCGGCTGCGGTGAGTACACCGGTTCCCAGTGCTGCGCCGCTGTTGATCAGCAACGTGCCTGCGTTGAGAGTGACACCACCGGTGAAGTTATTGGTGCCAGTCAAACTCAGCGCCGCATTGCCGTTCTTGATCAGTGCACCCGTCCCGCTGACGCTGCCGCCGAGTGCAAGATCCTGATTGCCACTCAGCGCCAGATTCTGCTCCAGCACCACTGCATTGCTCAGCGACACGGGCGCGGTGTTGTCCAACACACCGCCGGCGGCAGTCAGTGCACCGGTGCCCAGCGCCGTATCGCTGCCCACCAGCAAGCTGCCCGCGCTCAGGCGCGTGCCGCCGGTATAGGTGTTGTTGCCGGTCAGGCTCAGACTCGCCGTGCCAACCTTGTTCAAACTGCTCACGCCACTGATGTCGCCGCTCAGCGTGAGCGCGTTGGCACCGCCCACATTGACAGCGCCCACGCCGGTCAGCGCGATCGCGTTGGCGAGTGTGCTCACCACTGCAGAATCGAGCGTACTACCGGCTGCTGCCGTCAACGTGCCGCTGCCCAATGCGGTATTGCTGCCCACCGTCAACCGACCAGCGCTGAGCGTGGTGCCGCCGGTGAACACATTGTTGCCACTCAAGCTGAGATCACCGGTGCCGGATTTGACCAGGCTGCCGGTGCCGCTGACCGTGCCGGTCAGGCTGAGCGCTTGCGTCCCATCGAACGTCAGCGCGCCAGCAGACAGGTTCACGGCGTTGCCCAGCGTGGTGGCCGCCGTGCTTTGCAGCGCGGCATTGCCGGTGACGTTCAACGCCCCGCCGCCCAATGCCGTGGCACTGCCCACCTGCAAGGTGCCGCTTCCCAGCGTGGTGCCGCCGGTATATGTATTCAAACCACCCAGTGTCAGCGTGCCGGTGCCCAGCTTGTTGACACTGCCGGTGCCGCTGACGGTACCGGACAGCGTCAGCGCCGTGCCATTGCCGCCCACACCGAGCGCACCCGTGAGCGCGACCGCATTGGTCAGCGTGGTGGGTGCCGTGGCAGCAAGTTCGCCACCACTGGCGGTGAGCGTGCCGGTGCCCAACGCACTGCCCGTCCCCACCAGCAGACGGCCACTGCTCAACGTGGTGCCACCGGTGTAGCTGTTGGTGCCAGTCAGGGTGAGGTCGCCGGTACCGCTTTTAAGCAGGCTGCCGGTGCCACCGATGGCGCCGCCCAACGTCAGCGCCTGGGCACCGCTCACCGTCAATGGACCTGCAAGCGAAACCGCATTGCCCAGTGCCAGCGCAATGCTGCTCGACAAGGTGGACGCAGCCGTGACATTGAGCGTGCTGCCACCCAATGCCGCCGCATTGCCTACCTGCAAGGTGCCGCCGGCCAGCGTGGTCGCGCCGGTATAGGTATTGGCATTGGTGAGCGCCAACGTGCCGGTGCCGGTCTTGGTAATGCCGCCGGTGCCCGACAGCACGCCGGTCAGGCTCAGCGCGTTCCCGGTGGCACCCACGCCTAGTGTGCTGTTGAGAAGCACACTGTTCGCAAGCGACAACGGTGCGATGGTGTCCAGCGCTCCGCCGCCTGCGGTCACCACGCCGGTGCCCAGAGCGGCGGCATTTTCCAGCACCACTGTGCCGGCATTGAGCGTGGTGCCGCCGGTATAGGTATTGGTCCCGCCCAGGGTCAAGGTGTTGGTACCCGTCTTGACGAAACCACCGCCGCCGCTGACGGCGCCACCGAGCCGCACCGCATTGGTGCCGCCGATGGTCAGGCTATCGGTCAACGTAAAGGCGTTTGCGAGGTTGAGTGCGGTGGTGCCCGACAGGGTGCCACCTGCCGCAGTCACCGTGCCGGTTCCCAGCGCGGTGTTATTGCCCAGCGTCAGGCTGCCGGCTGCCAGCGTGGTGCCGCCGCTATAGGTATTGGCGCCGGTCAGGGTGACGGCACCTATACCGGTTTTGGTGAGCGCGCCGGTCCCGGTCAGCGCACTGCCGATGGTCAATGCATTGGCGCCCTGTACCGTCAGGCCGGTGCCGGTGAGTGCAATGCCACCGGTGGGGCTCAAGGTCAGATTGGCGGCGGTGGCCTCGATCGCGCCACCGTTGGCGGTGATGTTGGTGCCGAACAGGGCCGGGTTGGCGAATTGCGCCACGCCGCCATTGAGCGCGGTGTTACTGAAATTGGTCGCGCCGCCCAGCGTCCAGGTACCGCTGTTGACGCGCAGGCTACCGAAGTTGATGTATTGCGAGGTGCTCAGCGCCGCCGTGCCGGCGGTGCCGCTGCCAGTGCCCGTGGCGGAATTCTGCAGGATCAAGGTGTTGGTGCCGCCCGCCCCGCCATCCACGGTGCCGGTTGCCGCAAAGCTCAACAACCCGCCTGGGCCAAGTAGCGCGACCCCGATGCCACCTGCGCTGTTGACGCTGCTACCGGTGACCGCGGTGAAGCTGTTGATGCTGTTGGCGCCCATCGACACGCTGCCGTTGATGGCGCCGGAATTGATGAAGGTGTTGCCGGTGGCCGAGCTCTGGAAACCCACCCGCCCTTCGATGGTGCCGGAGTTCACTGCGTTGACCGTGGCGCCACCGCTGACCGCGATGACCGGCGTATCCGAGCCAAGCACCGAGAGATTCAACAGGGGGCGACTACTGATGGTGCCGGCGTTGTTGATCTGCACCACGCCGGCGGGCGCAGCTGTGATGCCCAGCGCCATGCCATCGAGGTTGAGCAGGTTGGCACCGAGCAGGCCGCCGCTTCCGTAGATCGTGCCGGTCGCGAGGTTATTGACGGTGACCTGCGTCGAGCTGGCGTTGCCCATCGTCACGCCGGTGCTGAGCACTGACAGCAGGCCAAGCACGGAAGGATCGATGGTGCCGCTGTTATTGAGCGTGGAATTGGTACCGCCGAGTGCAATGGCGGTGCCGCCAAGCAGCCCCGCCGTCATCTGCGTTCCGGGGGCGACATTGACGGTCAGATTGCTCGCGTTGCTGGAGAACGCATTACTGGTGATCGGCAATCCAGTGCAGGTCACCGTTTGCCCAGCGGCAGGTAGCGCCGGCGTGCACGCTCCCCAGGCCAGCGTGGGTGCAGCCGCTCCCAGGGCGAGGATCACCATGCTCGGCAGATTGCGCCGGGTCGCTCCCGATTTACGCCGCCGCCGCACCAACTCGTGCGTGACGACCCAATTACCGATAGCCGCGTTCCAGACCAGCGCAAACGCACGATTCATATGTTTCTCCTGAGTTACAAGCAAAGATCGGCGCGCACGCAAATGCGCGCCTGGATGACGTTTCAAAAAATGTTTGGATCAAACGCCGGCCTTATGGCAGCGCTCGATTAACCCCTGGATGAGTACGATGAATACCAATCCCGCCGAATGTTCTGAGCGATTAATAAACGAATCGTTATACACAAAGTGTGCGAAGTATCACTAACCATAAATACTTGCGCGACAGAACTGGAAAATGTCGAACGGTATGCTCGCGGTCGTTTGCAGTATTAAATTCAACATCAGGTGCAGTCGCGGCGAGCGTTACGGACCTGCCTGGTTAATGCGAACGACACAGTGCCCGATTTAAAAGGAACTCCAGCGGATGGGTTTGGCTGATGCTGCAAGCCACACAGTGGTCCGCGTCAAATTTCCGGCACTGCACGCACGCATCAGCTTTGCGGCACCGCATCAAGTTAATGCGCCAATTCCGAGAGGAGCGAATGAAATGAAATCAGATGAAATTTCATATACAAAATCCGGTACACCAATTAAACGACCTCTGCCGCCAAGACCACTGATTGGATAAGCAGCCTTTTTTCGTCGCGCGGAAAAAATGCCTCATCGTGTCTCGAGACAATGGAATGCACGCCTCGCTACAGAACCCCAAAGGCTGAATCAGCACTTCCCTTTGATATCGATCACGCGATAGTGTGATCTTCACCACGGAGCTCAATGGCATGACGCGTTCGTCAGACGAACAGGGACAGCAGCGGCATCTGGAGTGGCGCGATACACCGACCGACCTGGCCGGCATGGAGCCTCTCGATCAAATTGCACGTTTGGTATGCCATTCGCTGGGTGCTGCCGCTGCCGCGCTGACGATTACCGAATCCGGGCGGCGGCGTGTGTTGGCGGCGCATGGCATTGCACCGGACCAGGCCATGCAGACCGTGGCGGCCTTTGAAGACAACGGCACGCACGACGCTGAGCATGAGGCACTTGCCGTGGCGGTGCTGCCTGCAGTCCGGCTCGGTGAGACAGCGACCGCCGAGCCCGCACGCTTTGCCGCCTGTGTTCCCATTGGTGCACCGCAGACAGGCGTCTACGGCACCTTGTGCGTTCTGGATGCCTACGAACGGCGCCTGGACGTGCAGGAGCGCCAGCAATTGCGCATGTTCGCCAATGTGGCGGCCGCACAACTGGAGCTGCAGTTCGGTGCCGGCCGCCGCGAGCCGCATAGCGGCCTGCATAACGCCCGCCAGTTGCAGGCCGACCTGGACACGCTCGCCTACGGCAACCACGCCATGCCGGTGCTGGCGGCCTTCATCGAGATCTACGACACGCATGCGGCCAACGAGGCGCGGCAGGCGCTGGGCATGCAGCCCATTGAAGAGCTCGTTCGCCATGCCAGCTACGTACTGACGCGCGCACTGCGCGGCAAGGCCACCGTGTATCACGTGGCACCGATGCGGTTTGCCTTCTTCCTGCTGAATTCTGCCGCCGATGAAATGGAAGACCTGCTGCTGGATCTGCGCGACATGCTGCACGCGCCGGTGGATGCGGCTGGCATCCCGATGTCGCTGACCTTCCATGCCGGCGTGGTGAAGTTCCTGCCGCGTCAGCCCGACACCGGCGATGTGATGCGCAAAGGGCTCGTTGCTTTGGGCGATGCGGTGAGCCACCACGCGATCCTGTGCTGGTATAGCGCGGCGCACGACGACGCCATCCAGCGCTCGTATCGTCTGGCACTGGATGCAGAAGCGGCATTGGAGGCAGGCGATTTTCGCCTGGTGTTCCAGCCACGCATCAACCTGCTGGACCTGTCGGTGACCGGCTTCGAGGCCCTGCTGCGCTGGAAGCACGCAACGTTGGGCGCGATCGGGCCCGATGAATTCATTCCCTTGTTCGAAAAAACCGCGCTGATGTGCACGGTTACCGAATGGGTGATCGACCATGCACTCCGGCAACTGGCCGCGTGGCGCGCTGGCGGCCTGGATTTTTCGCTATCGATCAATCTGTCCTCGCGCGACTTCGGCAACGTCAATCTGGCCTCGGACGTGATCGACCGCTGCCAGGCCCTGGGCATTCCTACCGAACGGATCGAGCTGGAAATCACCGAAGGCCGCTGGTTGCGCAGCAATGTGCAGGCCTTGCCACGCTTGCGTGCCCTGCGCGACGCCGGCGTCAGCGTCGCGATCGATGATTTTGGCACCGGCTACAGCAACTTCGGCTACCTGACCGAGCTCCCCGTCAATGTGCTCAAGCTCGATCGCTCGCTGGTGACCGGCATCGCCGATCAATCCGGCATGCAGCTGCGTGCAGAAGCCGTCGTGCGGCTGGCCAGCGCACTCGGCTATCGCACCGTGGCCGAAGGCATCGAGCACGCCGACGAAATTGCGCTGCTACGGAGTTGGGGCTGCGACGAGGCGCAAGGCTTTCTGTTGGCCAGGCCGATGGAAGCCGGGTTGGTGCCAGCCTACGTGGCGCAGGCGAGCACCGCGGCAGGCCTGCCGTAACCGCTGTGCATCAGCGCCGCGCGCATATTCCGTTGGCCGCGCAATGTGCACGGCCTGGTGATGCCGCATCAGGTGTTGGCCAACGCACAATCCAGCGCGGCGCAGATCGCCACCACCTGGGCCAGGTTGCACTGCGCCGGCGTCGTACGCGGGCTGTCCGGGTACACCTCGGTGGTGGTGCGATAGCGCGCCTCGGTGACACCGGCGCACAAGCCGAGCCGGCGCACCGGGTAGTTGATCACGCCCTCGCCCACCACCGGCGCGCCGATGATCTCGCCCTGTGCATCGGCTGGCGCGATATGGGTCACCTGTGCCACCGCTGCAATCACCGCCTGCTGAAATGCCGGCTGCGGGTCGTCGCTGTCACCCACCAGATAGAAGCCGTCCGGGATGCTGCCGGGCACGAACGGCACGCCATCGCGCGCGGCCAACGCCGGGCGGAACTCGGTCTCGTCACTGTCGGTGGTTTCGTGCAGATCGATGTGCAGCAACGTCGTACCGGTGACGGTGGTCACCAGCTGCATGAGCGCTGCCGATTCCGCCGCAGGGCTGTTGGGCCGGAAGGCGCGATTGGGATCGATCGCCTCGGCATTCCAGCGCTGGATGCGCTCATAGCCCCACGGGTTGACGCAGGGAGCGACCAGCAGATTGATGCGCCCTGCATACGCTGCTGCGCGCTCCTGCAGGAATTGCAGTGCGCCCAGTACGCCACTGGTTTCATAGCCATGCACGCCACCGGTGACCAGCGCCCATGGCAAGGCGGCATCCCAGTGCGGGGTACGCAGTGCCATCAGTGGATACGTGTCCGCGCCCTGCCCGATAACGCCGTACTGCGTGCACTCGAATGCACCGGCGAGTGCGGCGACCGGCTGCAGCACGTCATCTGCATAGACCCGGCGGCGGACTTGCCGCGCACGCCACTGCGCACGTTCTGTCTCGCCCCAGGCCTGGCCGGGGCTGCCGATGGGATACCGCGTTTGCTCTGTCATTGCCGGGTCCAGTGCAGGAAGACCGACAAGCGTAAGCGCTCGCATGTCTCTGCGGAACCCACCGGCGCGGGTGGACCAATAGTGAGGCGAAGGCCAAGGTGACGGCTGGCCGCGCCTGTTGGCATGACTCGCGTTGCTTAATGCTGATCTTCCTGCGTCAGCAACGCGCCGTCTTCGACAAGCGCGCCGTGTTCGACCGGGCGCTGCAGTGAGGTCAACAAGGCGCTGCGCAACACATCCGCATAGCCGCGGTATTCCTTGGCACGCGCGGCATACAGCGAAGCGACCGATGGCTGGTGAGCGCGGTCGTCCCCGGCCATCCGGCTCACCAATTCGGCGCGTTCTTCGATCACGCGCAAGGCCACGCGCAGCGCCTCATCCACCGAACCTTCCTTCGCGGACATCAGTGCGGGCGCGGTGTAGCCATGACCCACCTGGCAACGAAAACGCAGCGTGCCCGGTGTATGCAGCTTGGTCAGCACGCCACCACACGCCGGGCAGCTGAGCGCCACCGGCTCCCCCAGCTGCGTCATCACCTCGGTGGTGGACGGCTGCCCGCGCGCGATCGCGACCTCCAGCTTGAGCGCATCCGACGGCGCGATCGGCCAGGCTGCGGGTTCGCGCACCAGATCGGTGATGACCGCACCCAGGGCCGCACTGGGTGCCACCACGTCCGGGGTGAGCGCACGCAGCGCGTTGCGCGGCATGTCGTCGGCGATTGCATCGTCCGGGTCCTGCACCGCCACCGCACCACCGCAGGCCTGGATGGCTTCCAAGCCGGCGCAGCCATCGTTGAGCATGCCCGACAGCAGCACCCCCAACGCGCGTGCGCCGTGTGAGACCGCAACGGAGCGGAACAAGGCATCGATCGACGGCCGCGACATGTTCTCGCGTGGCCCGCGCCCCAGCACGACGTGCATGCCATCGACCATCAGGTGGGAGTCCGGCACGGCCACATACACCGCACCCGGCACCAAGGGCATGCCATCACTGGCCACGTGCACCGGCAAGCCGCGCACTGCGCTGCGCACCATCTCCACGATGCCCGTGCCTTGCGGCGACAGATGCAGCACCACTAGCACCGCGGCGGGAAGATCGCGCGGCAGGTCTGCCAGCAGCGTGCGCAGCGCCTGGCTGGCGCCTGCCGACCCGCCGATCGCCACGATGTTGCGGTTATTTTCAATCGTCACTGGTCACTCCCATGCTGTCGCACATCACTATTGCCGAGCTTTCTTCTAGAGGGTGTGGAAGCAGACACGAGTTAGGTGTGTATCGATTCGGGTCTGCGGTGCGGCGAGGATGGCGAGCTGCTGCTGACCACAGACCATGCCGATTGCGACGCACATGTACGGCGTCATGCGTGTGGTGCGCTGCGCTGTCTCCGCAACAAGATGGAATTCCATAACAGCAGCAATCGAAGATTTCGGAACGCGTATTGCCCGCGTATTGCGTCTACCGCTTGGCCGCGTGATCCCGTATGCGTAAGTTATTGGCCAAAACGCACAGGGCCCCGCTATGCAGGGCCCTGTCTCCCACCCAGCACCAACACGTTGGTGCCCCAGGCGATGCAGTTACTTCTTCGCGGTGACTCCGGGCGTTGCATCACGCACCAGGAATTCTTCGGTCAGCTCGGGCAGGTGTTCCAGCAGCCATTTGGCCATGGCTTCTTCCTGCGGAAGGATCTGCTCGCACATGCGCTGTGTTTCGACGTCCCCCACCGTCTTTGCAGCACCCAACAGCGCGGTGTACGTGGCAATTTCCAGATTCTCGAACACGTAACTGGCCATCGCGCCTTTGACGATTTCGTCCGAGGTGGTCATGCCGCCCATGGCTTGCCCAAAGGCAGCCATCTTGCCCATCGCGTCCTTCACCACCGACGGCGACCCGCCCAGGCGCTCGATACTTGCCTCAACCAACCGCTGCTGCCCCAGCGTTTCTTCAAGGTGCTGCTCGATACGCGCCTTGAGCTTCGGGTAATGCTCGATCCGCGCGGCCTGGGCCTTGAGCATCTGCTCGGCCTGCTGCTCCATTGCATGCGCGTCGCGCAACCAGTCCATCAGGTTTTCACGGGGTTCGGCCATGCGGGGTCTCCTGTTGTCTACGATGGGTCCAGGCTGCCCGCGCTGCGATGAAAGGCGCGGCTGCATCGAGTGAACGGCGTGTGCGTCGTCGACAATGGCTTTACATGCACAGGCGTCGATGCGCGCCCGCGGCAAGTACCCGCGAGGTCGTGCGTCGTGTCTACATGCACGTTTTTGATGGCGCGCTTCACTGGCTTGTCGCTGACGACGCAGGCGCACACGGCGGCCCGGCGCAGTACTTCCGCGCAAGCCCGCGGTGGTCATGTTCAAGTCCGTTGCGCTGCATTAGCAGAGCCACACCCGGCCCAGGCCGCACTCTCTCGGGCAGTGGCGTCACAGCCATCTGCCCAGAGCAACTGCCTGTGCGGGCACTGCGTCGCACTGGGCTCGTCGCGCGTCACAAGCACGGCCACGCCAGGCATTCGGTGGTATGTGCATGCGTTGCACAGTTGGTTGCGGAGGCCAGAGTGATTGCGACAAATTCGCCTGCAATCGATCTCTCAGCACGAGACGGTGTGCAAAATTTGCCGACCCGACATGGATGCCTTGCGCATCAACAGGTTGGCAAGCCCAAGCGTACTGCATCACGCATCATGGCGCTGCCTGCATCCAGGAGCTGCAATCGATTGCGGCTGCCAGCAATGCGAAAGTGCGGGCAAAACGCGTCTTTTCAAACGCTAACGGCCCCGTGTCCGAAGCGCACCGGGGCCGGTTTCCATTGCTGACACAAGGACCCGGCACGCATTGCTGCGTGCCGGGTGACTTATGCGGATTCTTCCTGGGGCTTGGCCTGCTTGGAACGACCGCCCTTGCTGCCGATACGCGACATATGGTCACGATCACGACTCACGGCCTGGCCACCCTTTCGGCCTGCTTCGCGCGCTTCGTCGCTAGTAAATTCGTGCGCATTGCCACTGGCATGCGCCGCCTTGCCACCACTGCTCGCCAACAATCGGCGCTTCTCCGGATCCAATGCGGCAAAACCGCGCCGGCTGCGAGTTGCGTTCTGTCCGTCCTCCACTGTGCCTCCTCTCGATGCGTCGATGACTACGTCACTGGGTATAGGAGGTACCGCAACTATCGTGCCAACCCTCAAACCCACGCATTTCGGTGTGGCGACGACCAATGCAGGCAAAAACGGCTGCGCTCGCTGTGCAAAAGTTGCACACCCGCTTTCACGCGGCCCGACCCTAAAGGGATAGCGCTACCACGCACGCGCCGATCCGCACCGCTCAGAGCAGGGTGATCTCCTGCGCGCGCACGATCAGCTGTTCCTGGCGGAAGCGCTGCTCCAACTCCGCGCGGTAGCTGCGCCACCAGCCGCGATCCAGGTCATCGGCCATGACTTCGTAGATCACCAGGTCGTCGTGCACCAGCTGCGCGCCCTGCTCCTGCCACGCGCCATGCACCGGTGCCCGGGTGTAGGCAGTGATGCCACCAAACCGCATGGCCAGGTGGTGATGGACCTCGTCGAACATTGCCTGCTCAAACCGCACGCCATTGTTGTCGGCGAGCGGCAGCAGCACCTGGATCAGGAACATGCGGCACCTCCCTGCGCAGAATCACCTTGACTGGAAGCCCCTGCATGGGCGGCGGCCCGCGCCTCATCACCCAGCAGCGCTGCCACATGCTCGGCAATGCTCAGGCAAGCGGTCAGGCCAGGCGACTCGATGCCGAACAGGTTCACCAGCCCGGCCATGCCGTGCAGCGCGGGCCCATCGATCCGGAAGTCGGCGGCCGGCTCGCCGGGGCCGCTGATCTTCGGGCGCACACCGCAGTAGCCCGGTTGCAGTGCGCCATCGGGCAGCGCTGGCCAGTAACGGCGGATTGCCGCATAGAAATGCTCGGCGCGCGCCGGCTCGCAGTGATAGTCGGGCTGCGCCACCCACTCCACATCGGGGCCGAAGCGTGCACGCCCCTGTAGATCGAGCGTCAGGTGCACACCCAGGCCACCTGGCTCGGGCAACGGATACACCAATTTATGAAACGGCGACCGCCCGGCCAAAGTGAAGTAACTGCCCTTCGCATAGTGCGCGCGCACGCGCGCAGTGGCTGGCAGGCCTTCGGTGCATGCGGCCAACGCCGGCGCACCGTGACCGGCAGCGTTGATCAACCAGCGGCACGTCAACCCCATCGCGTCGCCGCCCGCCGTGCAGATGCGGAAGCCGGCAACCAGCGGTTCGATCGACTGCACCGGCGCGCGTAACGCCAGCGTGGCGCCATGTCGCTCGGCATCGCCCTGCAAGGCCAGCATCAATGCATGGCTATCGATAATGCCGGTGGTGGTGGATTCCAGCGCAGCCACGCAGCGCAGCGCAGGTGCGCGCGCCTGCATCTGTGCACTACTCAATGGCACCACACCGGGTGCGGCGCTGTCGGTTGCATTGCGCTGCAACGCCTCCAGCTGCGCGGTCTGCGCCTGATCGCAAGCAATGATCAACTTGCCGCAGCGTTGATGCGGCACATTGCGTTGGCGGCAATATGCATACAGCAATGCGTTGCCGCGAACACACAGCTCCGCCTTCAACGATCCGGGCGGGTAATACACCCCGGCGTGTATGACTTCGCTGTTGCGCGCACTGGTGCCGGTGCCAATGGCCGATGCGGCTTCGAGTATCAACACCTCGTTTCCCTGCATCGCAAGCTGTCGTGCAATGGCAAGTCCTACAACGCCGGCGCCCACCACGATGCAATCCACGTCGTGCATACGTTCGTCCAGTTCGAGACCGCGCAAGTGTAAACGCACACCAGATCGTCACGCATTGTCGCGACTGGTATCACTGTTCGCTTACGGAGATTTTCTATATTTAGGCTCCGTTAGCCAATGATTCACGGTTGTCTAGGGCCAACAAACTTTTATCTAACTTTTGTCGACGTGCGTTGCTCCACCCCACCCGGCCGTAGCGTTCGCTGCGGATCGGTCCGGAGAAGCGTTGGCGTCAAGGAGTTGCAATGCCTGCGGCCCGGTCAGTGCTGCTGTCCTCGAACTATGAGGCATGGCCCGAAGCGTTTAATGGGCAAGCCTATGCGTTTCTCAATGTGGTGCGCAGCCTGGAGCATGCCGATGTGGTGTGTCCGCCTGCGGCCGCGTATGCCAGCGGGCGCGGCGTCAACCCGAGTGTGTCCTATCTGCTCAACGAGCTCAGCTACCGCGGCGTATCCGCGCTGCGCCGCTTGCGCGGCCAACCGGCCGCATCCAATGCGCAACGGTGCGAGGTTGAGCGCGATTACGATCTGTTTTTCTACGTATGCCAGTTTCCTCGAGAGTTGAGCACGCTCAGCCGCATTGGGCACTGGCAAGAACGCTGCCGCACGCGCGTGGCCTATTTGCTGGAAACCTGGCCCGAGCAACTGGAATCGCAAAGGTCCGAGTTGCGCCTGCTGGATGGGTTCGATCACGTGTTTGTACTCAATGCCAGTTGCGTGGAGCCGTTGCGCGCGTACACGCGCACGCCGGTGTCGTTTTTGCCCAGCGCCTGCGATGTGTTGCTGGCCACGCCGATGCCGCATCCGCAACAGCGCTGCATCGATGTGGTGAGCATCGGCCGCCGCAAGCCAGACGTGCACGACAAGTTGTTGGCGCATGCGCAGGCGCACCCGGAATTCTTCTACCTGCACGATGTGGTGCGTGGCGGTGCCGTAACGCACTGGCCTGCCCACCGCCTGCAGTCGGCGGCGTTGATCAAGCGTGCCAAGTTCTTCATGGCCCACGACTTCGTGGTGGACAACAAGGGCTTCTTCAAGGGCGTCAGGAAGCAAGCCCTGGCCACCCGCTATTTCGAAGGCGCCGCCGGTGGTGCGGTGATCGTTGGCTCCGAGCAGCGTTGCCCCGAGTTCGCACAGTGCTTTGACTGGGACGATGCGGTGATCGAACTGCCGGCAGACCTGGACGATATTGGCGGGTTCCTGCGCGCGCTCGAACAGCAGCCGGAGCGGCTGGCACGCGCGCGCCTGCACAACACCGTGCACAGCCTGCGCCGGCACGATTGGGCGCACCGCTGGGCGCAGATCCTGCAGACCCTGGACCTGCCGCGGCCCACATTGATGGCAGAGCGCATGGCGATGCTCGACACGCTGGCCACCATGGCCGAGCAGACTGCCGTGTCTCCGTCCATCGCCCACAGCGTCAGCGCCTGACAGTCACCCATACAGCGCCAGCACCACCGGCGCGACAGCCCGAAGGATAGGCAGATGAAGGCAGTGATTCTGGCTGGCGGCCTGGGGACGCGCATCTCCGAGGAGACCGCCATTCGCCCCAAGCCCATGGTGGAGATCGGCGGCAAGCCGATCCTCTGGCACATCATGAAAATCTATGCGTATCACGGCATCAACGAGTTCGTGGTGTGCCTGGGATATCGCGGTGAGGTGATCAAGGATTTCTTCATGAATTACCACATGCGCGAATCGGATGTGACCTGCGATCTGGGCAGCAACACCACCACCTTGCACAACACCCGCGCCGAACCGTGGCGGGTGACGCTGGTGGACACCGGTGCGCAGACCATGACCGGCGGCCGCCTACGCCGTGTACGCGAGCACCTGCACGGCGATGACGCCTTTTGCATGACCTACGGCGATGGCGTGGCCGACATCGATATTGGCGCCGCCATCGCGCTGCATCGGCGCGAAGGCCGTTTGGCGACGGTGAGCGCGGTGCAACCGCCGGGCCGGTTCGGGGCGCTGCGCGTGGAAGGCGAACAGGTCACCGGCTTCCGCGAAAAGCCGCTCGATGGCGATGGCCTGATCAACGGCGGTTTCTTCGTGCTCGACCCGCGCGTCATCGACGTGATCGAAGGTGATGCCACGGTGTGGGAGAACAGCCCGCTGGAAACCCTGGTCGACCGCGGCGAACTGAGCGTGTACCGGCACGAGGGCTTCTGGCAGCCGATGGACACCCTGCGCGACCGCAATTATCTCGAAACCCTCTGGTCATCCAATCGGGCGCCCTGGCGCGTCTGGGAGTAAATACATGCGCATCTTGATCACCGGCAACATGGGCTATATCGGCCCGGTGGTAGCACGACACCTGCGGCAGCAGTACCCGGACGCGTGGCTGGTGGGCCTGGATCGCGGCTGGTTTGCGCATTGCCTGTCCGACCCGCGCCAGCTGCCCGAGGTGGTGCTCGATCAACAATGGTTTGGCGACGTGCGTGATCTAACCGCGCAGCAGTTGAGTGGCTTCGATGGCGTGGTGCATCTGGCGGCGATCTCCAACGACGCCATGGGCAAGCGCTTCGAGCAGGTCACCGATGCCATCAATTGCCGCGCCAGTGTCGCGGTAGCGCAGGCCGCCGCGCAGGCCGGCGTCAAACACTTCGTGTTCGCCTCCAGTTGCAGCGTGTATGGCGCCGCCGCAGACGGCACACCGCGATCGGAAAGCAGCGCAGTGGCGCCGCTTACCGCCTACGCACATTCCAAGATCGACACCGAGCGCGCCCTGGCCCAGCTGGAGACCGACATGGTGATCACCTGCCTGCGGTTTGCCACCGCCTGCGGTGCATCGCCACGCTTGCGGCTGGACCTGGTGCTCAACGATTTTGTTGCCAGCGCGGTGGCCAATGGCACGGTGGAAGTGTTGTCGGATGGTTCGCCCTGGCGGCCGTTGATCCATGTACGCGACATGGCGCGCGCGATCGACTGGGCGCTGGGCCGCACCCCACTGGCGGGCGGGCGCTTTCTGGCCGTCAACGCCGGCGCCGAGCAGTGGAATGTGCAGATCCGCGATCTCGCGCAGGCAGTGGGCGCGGCGATGCCATCGGCCACGGTGTCCATCTCCACCACCGCACCGGCCGACAACCGCTCGTATCGCGTGGATTTTTCGCTGTTCCAGCGCCTGGCGCCACAGCACCAGCCACAGCAGACACTGCAGTCCACCATTACCGAATTGCGCGATGACCTGCTGCGCGCAGGCTTTGCCGATGGTGACTTCCGCCAAAGTTCGGATTTCATCCGCCTGCGCATCCTGCAGCAGCTGGTGGACAGCGGCGCACTCGCGGCCGACTTGAGGGCGGCGGCATGATCTTTCGCCCCACGCCGTTGTCTGGCGCCTTCATCATCGAGCCCGAACCGCGAGGCGATGCGCGTGGATGGTTTGCGCGGGTGTTCTGTACCCAGGAGATGGCGCAGGCCGGGCTGGTGGACCAGTTCGTGCAGGTCAACAATTCCTTCAACGCAGAGGCCGGCACCTTGCGCGGCATGCACTATCAGCTGCCGCCCGCGCCGGAGGTCAAGATCGTGCGCTGCATCCGCGGCGCGCTGTGGGATGCCATTGTCGACCTGCGCCCGGATTCGCCCACCTACCTGCAGTGGTACGGGGTCGAACTCACTGCCGACAACCGCCTGGCACTGTATGTGCCGCGCGGGTTTGCGCATGGCTTCATCACGCTGCAGGCGCAGACCGAAGCGCTGTATTTCGCCAGTGCGATGTATACGCCGGCTGCCGAACGCGGACTGCGCTGGGACGATGCGCGCATTGGCATCCGCTGGCCGTGCACGCCCGCATTGGTGTCCGACAAGGACGCCGCCTGGCCGGAGTTCAATGAGCAGGTGCATGGCGTGACCCAACTGACCGGGCTGACTCAACAGGAGCGCGCATGAGCGTCGATCGGTTATTGCAGGCGCGTGCTGCCGAAGGCCGCCCGCTGCGTGTTGGGCTTTACGGTGCAGGATTCATGGCGCGCGGCATCGTCAACCAGATCGCCCACGCCGTGCCCGGCATGCGCGTGGCGGTGATCTGCAACCGCAGTGTCGATAAGGCGATCGAGGCCTACCGCCAGGCCGGCCAGCAAGCCATCCGCGTGGACGATGCGGCCGCATTGTCGCGGCAGATCGCCGCCGGCACACCGGCCGTCACCGACGACCCCGCGCTGCTGTATGGCTGCGATGCGCTGGATTGCCTGATCGATGCCACCGGCGCCATCGACTACGGCGCGCGGATCAGCCTGGGCGCCATCGCCAACGGCCGCCACATGGTCACCATGAATGCCGAGCTCGATGGCACCGTGGGCCCGCTGCTCAAGCGCAAGGCCGACGCGGCGGGCGTGATCTTCAGCGCCTGCGATGGCGATCAGCCCGGTGTGCAGATGAATCTGTACCGCTTCGTGCGCTCGATCGGGCTCACGCCGCTGCTGTGCGGCAACATCAAGGGCCTGCAGGACCCGTATCGCACGCCTACCACCCAGGCCGGATTTGCGGCCAAGTGGGGCCAGGACCCGCACATGGTCACCAGCTTTGCCGATGGCACCAAGATCAGCTTCGAGCAGGCGATCGTGGCCAATGGCACCGGCATGTCGATCCTGCAGCGTGGCATGACCGGTTATGAACACCACGGCCACGTCGATCAGCTGACCCAGCGCTACGACATCGATGCACTGCGCGCGGTGTGCGGTGCGGTGGATTACGTGGTGGGCGCCCTGCCCTCGCCCGGCGTGTTTGTGCTGGCCACGCACGACGACCCCAAGCAGCGGCATTACCTCAACCTCTACAAACTCGGCGAAGGCCCGCTGTACAGCTTCTACACGCCGTATCACCTGTGCCATTTCGAAGTGCCGCTGTCGGTGTCGCGTGTGGTGCTGCTGGGCGATGCCGTGCTGCAACCGCTGGGCGCGCCGCTGGTGGATGTGATCGCCACTGCCAAGCGCGATCTGGCCGCGGGCGAAACCATCGATGGCCTGGGTGGCTACATGAGCTACGGCCAATGCGAGCGCGCCGATGTCACCGCGCGCGCGCGCTTGCTGCCGATGGGCGTGGCCGAAGGCTGCGTGCTGCGGCATGCGGTGACCAAGGACCAGGTACTCACCTACGACGACGTCCAGCTGCCGCAGCACCGCCTGATCGATCAACTGCGTGCCGAGCAGGCCGCCGTGTTCGCATCGGCGGAGCTGGCCGCATGAGCGCGGCTGGCTGAGCCGCAGCACCGCCACGCAGAGCGCGTGGCAGTGCCACCCGCATGGTCTCGGTACCCGCCCGTTCCACCATCCGCGTGCTGCAGGCCGGGCGCGCGCTCGCCGCGTTGATGGTGGTGGGCAGCCACATGCTGCTGCCCACTACGCACCTGGTGGAACCCGTGCCGGCGTGGCTGGCCGCAGCCATGGCGCATGGCTATCTGGGCGTGGATTTCTTCTTTGTGCTGTCCGGTTTCATCATCTACTACGTCAACCACGCCAGCGCGGCGCTGCCCGGCTGGAGCCATGACTACGTCACCAGCCGGCTCAGCCGCATCTATCTGCCGTACTGGCCGGTGGGCATCGCTTTGGCGCTGATCTACACACTGCTGCCGGCGCTGGACGATGGTGGTCTGGACTGGTCATGGGTCACCACGCTGACGCTGCTGCCGGTAGGCGGGCAGTCAGCACTCGGCGTGGCCTGGACGCTCAGTTACGAATTGCTGTTCTACGCACTGGCGTGGGTGTTTTTTCGCAGTGGCCACCCCTTGCGCTGCGCGCTGGCCTGGGCTGCGCTCACCCTGCTCTACAACGCATTCCTGCACGCCGCCGCACTGCAGCCCGCCGACACGCGCGGCGCTGGCGCATGGGCCGCCCCGTTCGAACAACCCATCGATCCGGCCTGGCGTGCGCTGCTGCTCCACCCGATCACGCTGGAATTTGTGTTCGGCATGCTGGCCGCACGCGCAGTGTTGAGCACAGCGCGCTGGCCGCTGCTGGTGTGCGCGCTGCTGGCGCCACTGGCGTTGCTGTGCTTCGTGCTGGGCGGCCTGCAGCGTGCACATTCGCCGCTGCTCGGGCTGGCGATTGCCGCAGCGCTGGTGGGGCTGGTGCGTGCCGAATGGCGCGGCTGGATCCAGGTTGGGCCGGCGTTGGTCCTGCTCGGCAATGCGTCCTATGCGATCTATCTGGTGCACATGCCGCTGATGTCGGTGGTGGCGCGTGCCACGCGGCGGCTTGGGCCCGCCGCGACCTGGCAAGTGAACCTGCTGCTCAGTGCAGCCGCGGCGATTACGCTCGGCGTGGCCTACCACCTGTGTTACGAACGCCCCGCGTTGCGCCACGCACGGCGGTTGCTGTCGCGCCGCTAGCTGCGGTGTAACAGCCCAACACGGCGCACTGCCTCAACCCACGGCCTGCTGCAGCAGCAGGCCAAGCGAGTCATCGCACGCGGCATTGGCTTCGGCCATTGCCCCACCCACCAGCAACAGCGTGGGCAGGTCCGGCGGCAGCGTGGCAGCAGTGCGGCCCAGCTCGCCCAGCGTGGTGAGCCGGCGCTGCTGCTCGGCGCGCGTGGCCGCCTGCACGATGGCCGCCGGTGTCGTGGCCGGCAGATGCGCCAGCAAGGCACTGGCCACTGCGTCGGCCCGGCGCAGCCCCATGTAGATGCCCAGCGTGGTGCCGCTGGCCGCCAGCGCGCCCCAGTTCGGCCCGCCGTGGTCGTGCGTATGCGCGGTGACGAAGGTGATGCCGTGGCAATGCGCACGATGGGTCAGCGAGACCTCCAGCGCCGCCGCGGCCGCGAACGCCGCGCTGACCCCGTTGATCACCTGCACGCCCACCCCGGCGGCGCGCAGAAAGGCGATCTCTTCGCCCGCACGCCCGAACAACAAGGCATCGCCGCCCTTGACGCGCACCACCTGCACGCCTTGCAGCGCGTAGCGGCGCATCAGCCGGCAGATGAAGTCCTGCGGCGTGGAGCGGCAGCCACCGCGCTTGCCCACCCGGATCACGCGCGCCTGCGGTGCCAGTTCCACGATCTGCGGGTTGGCCAGATCGTCGAGCAGCAGCACCTGCGCAGTGGCCAGCGCCTTCACCGCCTTGATGGTGAGCAGTTCCAGGTCGCCGGGGCCGGCGGAGAGCAACACCACATCACGGCAGCGGGAGGACGAGTTGATCATGGCAGCGGTCTCGCAAGGCAGAAAGGGAACGCGCGCTCAGGCACGCTGGGACGGCCGGCACAGCCGGGTGAGTTGTGGAACGCAGGAGCCACACACCGTGCCGCAGCCCAGCCGTTGCTTGAGCTGCGCCAGGTCGGCGCCGTCGTCGATGGCGGCATGAATCGCGGCGCTGGACACGTGCATGCAGGTGCACACAATCGGATCGGCCGGCGCACCCTGGGTCTGCGCAAACACGGCCAGGCGCGCGCCGCGCCACGGCTGCCCGCGCAACGCCGTGTCAAGCAGCGACTGATTGGCCGCGCTAGGTTGCGCCGCAGTGAGCAGCACGCCATCGATATGGCTGTGCCCGTCCTGCAGCCGCCAGCCCACACGGCGCATCAGCCCGCGGCGCAGGTCGCGGTATTCGAGCACGTCGGCACCGGCCGGTAACTGCAACGCGGCCACCAACCGATCGATCCACTCCGCTGACGGAGCACGCTCGCAGGCCGCATGCAACACTGCCCACTGCCCGCCGGCATCGCCGCCCGGCTCGGCATGCAGGCGCAGGCCGGCATAGCCGCAATCGCGCAGCAACGGCTGCAAGGCTTGCTGCAGGGCCAGCGCATCGCCGCGGCGTGCCGCCAGCAGATGCCAACCGAACGCGGCCTTTTCCACGCGCACGGCCGCGTGCTTGAGCTCGGGCTGCTGCGAGCGTGTGTCCACGGCCGGCGTGCTGACTTCGTTGATGCCGCCGCTGGCCAGCGTCTGCGCGCTCCAGTGCATGGCTGCAAACACCGTGCCCGAGCGCAGCTCGTCGGACAGTTCCAACGGCAGCACCAGCGCGCCGCGCTTGCTGGCCACACGCACCAGTTCGCCGGCTTGCAGGCCACGGCGCACGGCATCGTCCGGATGCATGCGCAATGCCGGTTCGGGGCTATGCGCAAACGCACCGGGCGCGCGACCACTGCGCGACATGCCATGCCACTGATCGCGCAAGCGGCCGGTCAGCAAGCGCATCGGAAAGCGTGCCGAGGTGGGCTCGGCAACCTTGCGGTACGGCGTGGCATGGAAGCGCGCACGTCCGTTGGGGGTTGCAAACACGCCATCGGTGTAACGCCGCGCTTGGCCTTGCGTGGCACCCGCCGGGAATGGCCACTGCTGCGGCCCGCGTGCATCCAGTGCGGCGTGGTCCAGGCCGCCGATATCCAGGTCGCGCCCTACCGTCAACGCGCGGTGCTCATCGAAGATCTCCGCCGGCGTGTCGAATGCGAACAGGCCAGCGCCTTCCTGCGGGGCCAGGCGCACCTCCAGTCGGCGTGCCACCTCGCGCGCAATCCACCAGTCCGCACGCGCCTGGCCGGGCGGTTCCACTGCCTTGCGCACGCGGGTGATGCAGCGCTCGGAGTTGGTGACAGTGCCGTCCTTCTCGCCCCAGCTGGCGGCCGGCAGCAACACATCGGCATAAGGAACGGTGTCGGTGCCGGAAAACGCGTCCTGCACGATCACCAGTTCGGCCTGTTCCAGCGCCGCGCGCACGCCATCGATATCGGGCATCGAATGCACGGGGTTGGTGCACACGATCCACACCGCCTTGAGCGTGCCCGCGCGCAGGCGCTCGAACAATTGCACCGCCGGTGCGCCCGGCGTGGCGCTGATGCGCCCGGCCGGCACGCCCCACGCGCGCTCCACTTCCGCGCGCTCCTGCGCATTGCCGATCTCGCGGTGCGCGGCCAGCATCGTTGCCATGCCGCCCACTTCGCGCCCGCCCATCGCATTGGGCTGGCCGGTCAACGAAAACGGCCCCGCGCCCGGCTTGCCGATCTGGCCGGTGGCCAGGTGCAGGTTGATCAGCGCCAGGTTCTTGTCGGTGCCATGCGCCGACTGGTTCAAGCCCATGCAATACAGCGACAACGCGGCCGGGCTGCGCCCGAACCACTCGGCCGCCTGCACCAGGTCCTCGTGCGAGATTCCGCAGATCTCGGCGCTCATGCGCGGCGTGTATTCGCGCAGCATGTGCTTGAGGGCATCGAAGTCTTCGGTCTGCGCCGCCACGAAACGCGCATCCACCAGACCCTCCCAGATCAGGTGATGCAGCATGCCGTTGAACAATGCGACGTCAGTGCCGGGTTCGATGGCCAGGTGCAGGTCGGCCATGGCCGCGGTGTCGGTACGACGGGGATCGATCACGATCCAGCGAATCTCGGGGTTACGCGCGCGCGCATCTTCCAGCCGGCGGAACAGCACCGGATGCGCGTAGGCCATGTTGCTGCCGGCAAACAGCACCGTCTGCGCCAGCTCCAGATCCTCATAGCAGGTGGGCGGGCCATCGGCACCGAGGGCGAGCTTGTAGCCGGTGACCGCGCTGGACATGCACAGCCGCGAGTTGGTGTCGATGTTGTTGGTGCCCAACAGCCCCTTGGCGAGCTTGTTGAAAACGTAATAGTCCTCGGTGAGCAACTGCCCGGAGACATAGAACGCCACCGCATCCGGGCCGTGCTGGTCGATGATTGCAGCCAGCTTGCCGGTGACGTGATTCAAGGCCTGGTCCCAGCTCACCGCCGTGCGCGGTGCGTCGCGGTGGCGGCGCAGCTCCGGCGCTAGCACGCGGCCCTGTTGGCTGGCCGCGGTCTGCGGCAAGGCCAGTCCTTTGCTGCACAGGCGCCCGTGATTGGCCGGATGCAGCGGGTCGCCTTCGATGCCGACGATGCGCTCGCCGGCGTCATCGTGCGTGCTGTGGATCAACACGCCGCAGCCAACCCCGCAGTAGCAGCAGGTGGAGCGCGTGGTGCGATGCATCGGCGAGGACGCAAGCGGCTGCGCCTCACCGCCAAGCGCCGTCAGCAGGCCATCGCTCATGCGGCCGGCTCGGCAACGGCGTCGGCCTGCAGTACCGGCTGCAGCACGATCCACACCGCACCGGCCTCCACCTTCACCGGATAGCGCGGTGCGCAACCCACATCCGGTGCGCAGGCCTGGCCGCTCTGCAAGGCAATCGCCCAACCATGCAGCGGGCACGTCACCGTCTCTCCGGCGACGATGCCTTGCGACAACGGCCCGCCCTTGTGCGGGCAGCGGTCGCGCAAGGCAAATACCTGATCGCTGGCGGTGCGGAAGATCGCAATCGGCGGCAGGCCCTCCACGTCGAGCACGCGCGCACCCAGTTCGGGCAACTCCTGCAGCGCACACACACGCACCCAGGCGTTCTCGGCCATGCTCATTCCTTCACCGTGGCGGCTGGCGCGGCAATGCGCAGCGGTTGGTATTCCTGGCGGCGTTCGCCGGCGATGCGGGCCTTCCACGGGTCGACCAGGCCTTCGAGCGAATACAGCAGGCGCTCGTAGAGCGCGCGCCGGTTGGCGGCGTCGTCCACCACCTGCGCGCGGATGTAGTCCAGCCCCACGCGCGCGATGTAGTGCACGGTGCGATCCAGGTAATAGGCCTGTTCGCGGTAGAGCTGCAGGAACGCGCCGGTGTATTCGCGCACTTCTTCGGCGGTAGTCACCTTGACCAGAAAACGCGCCACCTCGGTCTTGATGCCGCCGTTACCGCCAACATGCAGTTCCCAGCCCGAATCCACCGCGATGATGCCCACGTCCTTGATGCCGGATTCGGCGCAATTGCGCGGGCAACCAGACACCGCCAGCTTCACCTTGTGCGGGCTCCACATGTTGGCGAGCATGGTTTCCAGATCGATGCCCATCTGCGTGCTGTTCTGCGTGCCGAAGCGGCAGAACTCGCTGCCCACGCAGGTCTTCACGGTGCGGATCGACTTGCCGTACGCATGCCCGGACTGCATGCCCAGGTCGCGCCATACATCCACCAGGTCTTCCTTCTTGACTCCGAGCAGATCGATGCGCTGGCCGCCGGTCACCTTGACCATCGGCACCGCGTATTTGTCGGCGACATCGGCGATCCTGCGCAGTTCGCTGGCATTGGTCACCCCGCCCTTCATCTGCGGAATCACCGAGAACGTGCCGTCTTTCTGGATGTTGGCGTGCGCACGTTCGTTGATGAAACGCGACTGCGGGTCGTCGATGGCTTCATGCGGCCAGGTCGACAACATGTAGTAGTTGATCGCCGGCCGGCAGGTGGCACAGCCGTTGGGCGTGCGCCATTCCATGAAGGCATAGGCCTGCGCGTGGGTCAGCAATTTGTGTTCGCGAATGGCGCGCCGCACCTCGCCATGGCTCAGGTCGGTGCAGGCGCAAACGGCCTTGGTTTTCGGGGTTTCCTGGAAGTTGGAGCCCAGGCAGTTCATCAGGATCTGCTCCACCAGCCCGGTGCACGAGCCACACGAACTCGCCGCCTTGGTGTGCTTCTTCACCTCGTCCACGGTGAACAGGCCCTGCTCGCTGATCGCCTTGACGATGGTGCCCTTGCACACGCCATTGCAACCGCAGACTTCGTCGCTGTCGGACATGGCGCTGGCGCGGTCCTGGCCGCCGGTGCCCGAATCGCCCAGTGCGCTTTCACCGAAGATCAACTGGTCGCGCTGCGCCTGGATCGGCGTGCCGTCCTTGAGCAACTTGAAGTACCAGCCACCATCGCTGGTGTCGCCATACAGGCATGCCCCCACCAGCACGTCGTCGCGGATCACCAGTTTCTTGTAGACGCCGCCGGCCGGATCCGACAGCACGATCTCCTCGCAGCCATCGCCGCCCATGAAATCGCCCGCAGAAAACAGGTCGATGCCGGTGACCTTGAGCTTGGTCGACGCCACCGAGCCGCGATAGATGCCGATGCCGAACTGCGCCAGATGGTTCGCGCACACCTTGGCCTGCTCGAACAACGGCGCCACCAGTCCGTACGCAATGCCGCGATGGTTGGCGCACTCGCCCACCGCATACACGCGCGGGTCGAAGCTTTGCAGGCTGTCGTTGACCACGATGCCACGCGAACAATGGATGCCGGCTTCTTCGGCCAGCCGCGTGTTCGGGCGGATGCCGGCGGCCATCACCACCAGGTCGGCCGGGATCTCGCTGCCATCGGCAAACCGCACCCCGATCACCTCGCCCTGCGCGTTGCCGAGCAGCGCGCTGGTGGCGGTGTTCAAGCGGAACTCCAGACCGCGCGCGCGCAAGGCCTGCTGCAGCAGGTTGCCGGCCACCGGGTCGAGCTGGCGTTCCAGCAACCAACCGGCCAGATGCACCACGGTGACCTCCATGCCGCGCACTTTCAGCCCATTGGCCGCTTCCAGGCCCAGCAGGCCGCCACCGATCACCACCGCGTGTTGGCGGGTGCGCGCGGTGTCGATCATGGTGCGCGTGTCCTGGATATCGCGGTAGCCGATGACCCCTTTCAGGTCGTTGCCGGGAATCGGCAGCACGAACGGCACCGAGCCGGTGGCGATCAGCAGGCGGTCGTATTCCGCCTCGGTGCCATCGGCGGCGATCACGCGGCGACGCACGCGGTCGATGCGGGTGACTTCCTTGTTCAAGTGCAGGTGGATGCCGTTGTCGCGGTACCACTGCAGCGGGTTGAGCACGATGTCGTCGAACTCCTGTTCGCCGGCCAGCACCGGCGAGAGCAGGATGCGGTTGTAGTTGGGATGCGGCTCGGCCCCGAACACGGTGATGTGGTACATGCCCGGCATCAGCTTGAGCAGTTCCTCCACGGTGCGGATGCCGGCCATGCCGTTGCCGATGACGACGAGTCTGGGTTGCTTCATTGCCTGGATTCCTGTCGACATGTCAGACGCGCGCCGCGCCGGCGGTGGACCATTCACTGCGCCATTGGGTCTTGACGCCGGCCAGCAGCGCCCAGCCACCCAGGGCGAACGCCGCGAACAACCACATGCCGATCGCATAGCTGCCGGTGTGCTGCTTGAGCACGCCCAGCCCCGCGGCCAATGCAAAGCCGCCAACGCCGCCGGCCATGCCGATCAGGCCGGTCATCACCCCGATGTCCTGGCCGAAGCGCTGCGGCACCAGCTGGAACACCGCTCCATTGCCGGCGCCCAGGCACAGCAGCGTGAGCACGAACAGCCCCAAGGTGATCGTGGCCCCACCTGCGCCAAAGCCGGCGATGCCGACCAAGGTGGCGACCAGCAAGTACACCGCCAGCAAGGCGCGCGTGCCGCCAACGCGGTCGGCGATGACACCGCCGAGCGGGCGCATCACCGAGCCGGCCAACACGCAGGCGGCCGTGGCCCAGCCCGCGGTGCGCGCATCGAAACCGAACTGGTCGTGGAAGTAACCCGGCAACGCGCTAGCAAATCCGGAGAAGCCGCCAAAGGTCACTGAGTAAAAAAACATGAAGCGCCATGCGTCGCGATTGCCAACCAGCACGCGGCCGTAATCGGCCCAGCGCTTGCGCGCAACCGGTATGGGCGCTTCGCGGGCAATCAACACAAACACGAGCAGCGTCAGCACCAGTGGAATGCACGCCAGCCCGAACACGTTCTGGTAGCCGAATGCCAGCGCCAGCATCGGCGCGAACAAGGCCGCCAGCACCGTGCCGGAGTTGCCGGCACCGGCAATGCCCATCGCCGTGCCCTGGTGTTCCGGCGGGTACCAGCGCGATGCCAGCGGCAGCGCCACTGCAAACGAGGCGCCGGCAATGCCGAGCAGCACGCCCAGCAGCAGCACCTGGCCCATGCTGTGCACGCCGAGTTGCCAGGCACCAAACAACGAGGCGATCACCGCCAACTGCGCCACCACGCCGGCGCGCTTGGCGCCGATACGGTCGGCCAGCATGCCCAACACCAGGCGCAACACCGCGCCGCACAGGATGGGCACCGCCACCATCAAGGCGCGCTGCTGCGTGTCCAATCCCAGCGCTTGCGCGATCGGCACCTGCAGCGGACCGAGCAGATACCACACCATGAAACTCAGGTCGAAATACAGGAAGGATGCGAACAAGGTGGGCGTGTGCCCAGATCGCCAGAACGAACGCTGCATAGAGGCATCTCCGAATGCGATGGCCAAAAAAAAACGGCGCCCCTCCGGTAAACCGGAAGGACGCCGTTGTCCTGGATGCGCGCGGATCGCCGTTGACCCGCTGCATCGTGTTCGTGTTGTGGCGAGTGCGCCGTTGCACCCACACGTGGTGCTACGCAATCACCGTGCCAACTTTTTCACTTCGCAATCACCGCGTGCAAGTACTTGAAAAGTAGGTATTTCAGCGGCCTCGCAGTACACGCCATGCCAGCGGGACCACGAGCCACTGCGGAGCCAATGCCCGGCTTTCGTGCGGCGATGCACCAACTGTGTGCGTCGCGGCCCCGCTGCGCGCTCAGGCGGCCGGCGTATCGAACAGGCGGTTGATGCGCCTGTCCGCGTCGGGCGCGGTGACGCCGGCACGCTGTGCCGCGCGGCGGTAGTTGTCCAAACGATGGATGTCGTGCAGGCGCGCGAGGTCGGCCGCTTGCAGCGTGTGCCAGCCCCAACGCTGGAATTGTTCCAGGAACCACTCGCCATCCGACAGCCACGGCATGTTCACCGCGCCACCGCGATGGAAGGCCAGCGCACTGGGGTCCACCGACACCGTGGCCGCGTCGGCATCCAGGCATGCGGCCAGATGTGCGGCCGGCACGCCGATGTAGTCAGGATCGGCCAGCCACTGTGCGCACTGCGCACGATTGGCGGGCGCCGCATCCAGCCAGCGGCACGCTTCCAGCACGCAGGCGGTCAGGCGTTCGCTCAGTTCCGGCTGCAGCGCGGCGAACTCGCGCCGGCACGCCAGCACTTTTTCTGGATGCTCGGGCCAGAGCTCGCCGCTGCGGATCACCCGCTGCCCGCTGCCCTGCGCTTCGGCCACGGCGGCCCACGGCTCGCCGGAGCAGTAGCCGTCCACCAACCCGCTGGCCAGCGCCTCGGGCATCTGCGGTGGCGGGATGCTCACTACATCCACATCGCGCATCGGGTCCACGCCGCAGGCAGCCAACCAGTAGTACAGCCACAGCGCGTGCGTGCCGGTGGGAAAGGTCTGCGCGAACACCACCCGGCGGCCCGCTTCAGCCAACACCTGCGGCAACGGTTGCCCCGCCGCCACGCCCTGTGCCAGCGCCGGCGCCAGGGTGATCGCCTGGCCGTTGTGGTTGAGCGTCATCAACAATGCCATCGGGCATTGCGGGCCACCAACGCCCAGGTCGATCGCATACACCAGGCTGGCCAGCGTGTGGGCAGCGTCCACTTCGCCGGCCAGCAGGCGGTCGCGCACGCCGGCCCACGACGCCTGCCGGTGCAACTGCAGCTGCAGGCCGTACGCGTGGTCCAACCCCAGCCGGCTGGCCGCCACCAGCGGCGCGCAGTCGATCAGCGGCATATAGGCCACGCGCAGCACGGGAAGTTCGGCTTGGCTCATGTAGTCATCCCAACAGATCGGCCATGGCGACGATGCGGCGCGCCACCTCCGCCAGCTTGACGCCCTGCTTCATCGCCTGCTGGCGCAGCGCGGCGTACGCATCGGCTTCGCTCAGTCCGCGTTTTTCCATCAGCAAGCCCTTGGCGCGGTCGATCTGCTTGCGGTCCTGCAAGGCCTGCTGCACTTCGTCCAGACGTTTGCGCATGCTGTTTTCGTGCGCGAACCGGGCCAGCGCCACCTGCACGATCGGCGCCAGCCGCGCCGGCGCCAGCCCATCCACCACGTAGGCGGTAACACCCGCGCCGACGGCGGCATGGATCAACGCATCGTCGCCATCGCCGGAAAACATCACCACCGGCCGCGGTGCATGCGCATGCAGCATCGACAACTGTTCCAGCGTGTCGCGCGAGGGCGAATCCACATCGATCACCACCACATCCGGCTGCTGGCTCTGCACTGCGTGCAGCAAGGCGCTGACCGATGCCACATCGTCGAGCACCGTATACCCGGCGCGCGACAAGGCCTGGCGCAGTTCGCCAATGGGCTTTTCGGTATCGTTGACCAGCAAAACACGCATTGGCGGCGGCGAGGCGTGGACGTGGCCCGATGGTGCCATGCAACATGCTGCCGGTGCGAGCCATCTTTTCCCGGAGCCAGCCTGATGCCGTTGTTCCCGTTGTTCGCAAACCTGCAGGCACGCGCAGTGCTGGTGATCGGCGGTGGCGAGGTCGCCACCCGCAAGGTACTGGCCCTGCTCAAGGCCGGCGCCCATATCCGGCTGTACGCGCACGCGCTGTCGCCGGAACTGGAGGTGTTGATGCAGGCCGGGCGTTTTGAACAGCTGCGCGGCAGTTTCGACGCCGCGTGGATCGATGACGTGTGGCTGGTGGTGGCCGCCACCGACGACACTGCGTTGAACCAGCAAGTGGCCGCCGCCGCGGGTGCACGCCAGCGGCTGGTCAACGTGGTCGACGATGCGGAGCTGTCCACGTATCAAGTGCCGGCCATCGTCGACCGCGACCCGTTGGTGATTGCGATCTCCTCCGCAGGCGCGGCACCGATGCTGGCGCGACGGCTGCGTGAGCGGCTGGAACGTGAGCTCGATGCCTCCGTCGGCACCTTCGCCGGCTTGTTCGCGCACTACCGCGAGCGCATTCGCAGCCAGTTCCCTGACATGAATCGCCGCCGCCGCTGGTTCGATCGCGTGATCGACGGGCCGGTGCCGCTGCTCCTGCAAGGCGGCGACACCGCCGCCGCCGATGCGGCCTTTCGCCAGGCGCTGGAGGATGCCGACGCGGTTCCCGCGCGTGGCAGCGTGCAATTGGTCGGCACCGGCCCGGGCGATCCCGGCCTGCTCACGCTCAAGGCACTGCGCGCGATGAACCTGGCCGATGTATTGCTGGTGGCGCACGACGTGCCGGAGGCGGTGGTGGAACTGGCACGGCGCGATGCATCACGCCGCGTATTGCCAGCCGACGTAGCCGAGCAGCAAGCCCTGTTGCTCCAGCTGGCCGGCGACGGCCTGCATGTGGTCGCGCTGCGCGGCGGTGCGGGGTTCGAGGCGGCACACGCGCAGCGCATCGCCGATGCGCTGCGCGTGCAGGGGCTGGCCTGCGATCAGGTGCCGGGCGTGGCTGCGGAGCCGCCAAGCGGCGACTGAGTCCGCGGCAGCGGTGTTACCGCGTCAGCTCTTGGGCAAGCGCTTGCGCGCACTGTCGCGCACGTCCACATCGAAGGTCACCTGCAAGGTCATGTGTTCGGCATGCCCGGCGCCCGCATCGAAGGTGAAGGTCAGCCCATCGCGGCTGGGCAAGCGCCGCGCATGCTCTTCCAGCGCATCGCGCGGGAGCGACAGCTGCCAGTGGTCGGTGGCGCAATTGCAGCTGGCGTGCCCGCCGGTGAGGCTGACGCTATGGCGCACCAATCGCGCGCCCTGCCCGCTTGGCAGCCGGCTCAGGTTGTCGATGCTGCGCCCATCCAGCAACGCGGCCAGTTCGGCCTCGTCGATACGGAACCGCAGGTGCTGACCTTCAATCTGGATTTTCATGGATGAGCTGAGTCCACTGCGCGGGCGTATTGCAATTGACGAACGCGGCACGTTCTGTGGCGGTGACGGCCACGCGATGGCACTGCAGTGATTGCTGCAAGGCGCGCAGCGAACGTGACGCTGCCGGCGCCTCCAGCAACTGCGCCAGGACAGCGCGGAGCTGTGCGTCCACCTGCACGCGCATCGGCAGCATCTCGTCTTCGAAGGTGGCGCAGCGTGCATCCGGCGGTGCCAACAGGCGTGCCAGCAGTGCACCAGACAGCAACGGCATGTCGACCGGCACCACCAGCAAGGTGGTGCCATCGGCAACGCGGTCGATCACGCTGGCCAGGCCGCCCAGCGGCCCGAGGTCGGCCCGGGCATCGGCAATGCCGGCAAACTGCGGGTAGTTGCCGCTGACCAGCACCTGCTGCGCGCCGGCTTGCAGCAGCAACGCCTGCATCTGCGCAAGCAAGGGGCGGCCATGCCACGGCAACAGCGCCTTGTCCTGGCCCATGCGCGAGGAACGCCCGCCCGCCAGCACCACACCGGTCCATGCGATGACTGCGGGTTTGGTTGTCATGCGGGCGTGCCTGTTGCAGGCCATTGCGCAGATTGCGCAAAGACCTTCATGGCACCAATACCGGCGCAGCGGGTTGCAGATGGCCCAGGCCGTACACCTGCGCCACCGTGCTGGGTGCAGCGCCGTCCGGCTGCGGCTCCACCACTGCCCAGACATTGGCCTGCAGCAACGGCGCCACGCGAAAGGATTCCTGCTGCGGCAACACCTGCACGCTGAGCATGCCCGTGGCCGAACAGGTCAGCTGCGCACGCAGATGCTGGCGCCATACCGGCCGCGCCGGCAGCGGTGCGTGCAAGGAAACTGGCAGGCCGTGTTCGTGCGGCATGCCAAGCAAGCCTCGCAATGCGGGCTCGACAAAAAAGCGTAGTCCTGCCGCGCTCGCCATTGGGTTACCGGGCAGCCCCACATACAGCACGCCATCCGGCAGGCGTGCCAGCAGCACCGGCTTGCCCGGCCGCACCGCGACCTTGTGGAACAGACATTGTGCGTTGTGGCGGGCCAGCGCATCGGGAACAAAGTCGTAGCGCCCACGCGACACCGCGCCGGTGCTCAGGATCACATCCGCGCCCGCCTGGCGCGCCTGTGCCAGCGCCGCATCGAAGGCCACCGGGTCGTCGCCCACCTGGGCCTGCCACACCACCCGCGCACCGGCCGCACGCAACTGGCTGAGCAGATAGTGGCTGGTGCCATCGCGAATCTGCCCGGGCAACAAGCGCTGCTCCGGGTCGGCCACCAGCTCGCGTCCGGTGGCGATCAGCGCCACGCACGGCTGGCGCATCACTGGCACGCGCGCGCAGCCCAGCGCGGCCAGCACCATCGCATGCGCGCCACGCAACAGCGTGCCGGCTTCGATCACGCGGTCGTGGACCGCCACGTCCTCGCCGCGGCGCCGGATGTGCTGCCCCGCACGCACGTCGGCACGCAGGCGGATCAGGCTGGGGCGATCGGCATGTTGTGCCAGGATCTCGAGTTGCTCGATCGGCACCACGGCATCGGCGCCCGCCGGCAACGCGGCACCGGTCATGATTTCCCACGCAGCACCGTCAGCGGTCGCAGGCACTTCGCCGGCAGCGACTGTCCCGGCAATCACATAGTCGCTGCCGGCGCGCGCACCGTTGCCGGCAGTGGCCAGCGCCACGCCGTCCATCGCGCTGTTGTCGAATGGCGGCAACGCATCCGGGCTCGACACGTGCTGCGCCAGGATGCGGCCTTCGGCCTCTGTACTGCTCACCCATTCGCCCGCAAGCGGTGCCACCTGCTGCTGCACAATCGCAAGGGCCTCGGCGTAGCTGATCATGAGCAGGAAAGGCCGATCGATGGATGACCTGGCTAGGATACCCGGCCGCTCGCATGCCGGGTACCGCGTGGCCATGGGGCGCCGCGCAACGCCACGTGTGCTTGACCCTGCTCGAACGCCCCGCCCACATCCACGCCGGCACAGTTGCCGCGTCCCCTCACTCGCTTCGCGCATGCAATTTGTCGATCTCGTCGGCTGGCTCGCCAGCGCTGTCCTCATTGCCACCCTCATCCGCCAGATCTACAAACAATGGCGATCGGACCAGAACCAGGGCGTATCGCGCTGGCTCTTCATCGGGCAGATCACCGCCTCGCTGCTGTTTATTCTCTACAGCGCGCTGGTGGGCAATGCGGTGTTCATCGTGAGCAATGCACTGATCCTGGCGACCGGCATCACCGGCTATGTGTTGCAGCGGATCAAGTTGAAGCGACTAGGTGATCGCGCTTAAGCCTTGGGACGTTTGCTAGCCTTGCGTGTCGTGGCGGGCGTTGCCTTCTTGGCTGCAGCTGCGGCTGATGCGGTGTTTGCCGATGCCTTTTTGGCTACTGGTTTCTTGGTGGCAGACTTCCTTGCAGCTGTCTTGGCGACCGCAGTGGTCTTCGCTGCGTTCTTTACGGCCTTCTTCGTCGCAGACGGCTTCTTCTCGCCCGCATTTGCCGCAGCCTCCTTCACCTTGGTGCGCTTGCGTGCAGGCCCGGCCGCAGCTGCTGGCACTGCATCGGTATCTGGCACATCCACCGTGATCCAGGTCGGCGCATGATCGCTGGCCTTCTCCAGCGCACGCACCCACTTGCCCACCCCCGCATCGCGTAGCCCCGCCGCCAACGTGCGGTTGAGCAAGAGATGATCGATGCGCAGCCCGCGGTCACGCGCGAAGTGCTGACGAAAGTAATCCCAGAACGTGTAGACCGGTGCATCGCCGTGGATGGCCTGCAGGCTGTCGGTCCAGCCCTGCGCCAGCAACTGCGCGTACGCGGCGCGGCTCTCCGGCTGCAGCAATGCGTCCTTGCGCCAGCCCTTGGGGTCATAGATGTGCGCATCGGTGGGCACCACATTGAAGTCGCCGATCAACGCAACCGGATGTGGCAGCGCCACCAGCGTGGCCGCATGCCGGAGCAGGCGCTGGAACCACTTCAATTTGTAGTCGAACTTCGGCCCGGGTTGCGGGTTGCCATTCGGTAGGTACAGGCAACCCACGATCACCCCGTGGATGGCGGCCTCCAGATAGCGGCTCTGCGTGTCCGCCGGATCCCACGGCAGGCCGCGCCGGATCTCTACCGGCTCCGCGCCACGTGCCAGCAGTGCCACGCCGTTCCAGGACCGCTGGCCCTGCCAGATCACCCCGTAGCCCGCATCGCGGATCGCCTGTTCCGGAAATGCCTCCTGCGTGGATTTCAATTCCTGCAGCCCCACGATATCCGGCTGCTCGCGTTGCAGCCATTGCAGCAGGTGCGGCAGGCGGCTGGCGATGCCATTGACGTTGTAGGTCGCAATCGTACGTTGAGTGGTGGGCATGGGCGAGCGGCCGCTGGCGTGGATCAAGAGCATCGCGTCTAACGCATTAACTCGATGCTCAAGCGAGGTGAAGCTGCGCGTGTGCACCGGTGCGCACTCACGCGCAGCGAACCCCTCGCATCCTTAGCCTTGGCAACCCCTGTATCGAAGGAGACCGCATGCGACCGTCCCTCTTGTTGCTGCCGCTGGCGTTTTGCGCCGCGTGCTCGCGCATTCCACCACCGGTTACACCGCCGGGCGCGGAAGAAACCACCAAGACCAATGTCCTCGAAGCCGGCGCCAAGGTCCTGCAATCCAATGGACCGGTGGGCAAACTCGATATCTACCTGGTTGGCTTTCATCCAATGAAGGATGCGCCGGAGCAACAGATGGAAGCGCATCACTACTGCCAGCAGGTCAACCAGGATCTGGCGCAGTGCGCGCTCTACGATGGCAATACGGCCGAGGCCAATCTCACCGGCATCGAGTACATCATTTCCGAAAGCCTGTTTGCGCAACTGCCCGCGCAGGAACGCGCGTTCTGGCATCCGCACAACGGCGAGATCCTGTCCGGCCAGCTCTCCGCACCCAATCTGCCGCTGGTTGCCGAAAAGGAACTGATGCGCAGCAAGATGAACAGCTACGGCAAGACCTGGCACACCTGGCATTCGCGCAAGGGCACCGCGCCAGGCGACACGCTGCCGCTGGGCGAACCGATGCTGGCGTGGTCATTCAGTCGCGATGGCGAGATCCAGCAGCCCTTGATCGAGCAGCGCGACAAGGCGGTGACCATTTCCACAGCCGAGCGCCGCGCCGATCGCAAGGACCTCACCGAGCTGGCGAAACCGCAGCATGGCGTGGATGCCCTGCACCGCCACTTCCCGGAAGCGACGCCGATCCCGGGCGTGGTGGATGCCGAGGCAACTGCGCAGTAAACACGAGTGCCCCGCCTGCAGTTGCAGCGGGGCAACGGAATGCCATCAATCACTGACCAACTTACGGAACAAACGCCGCGCGCACGCAGCCTTCGTGCTTGTGCTTGAACATCTCATAGCCGCGTGCGGCCTCTTCCAGCGGCATCTTGTGGGTCATCAGGAAGCTCGATTTGAGCCGGCCTGCGCGGGCCAGGTCCAGCAATCTGGGCACATACAACTGCCCATGCTGTTGCGCGGTGCGCATGGTCAGCCCCTTGTTCATGACCGCGCCGAGCGGGAATTTATCCATCAGCCCATACACGCCCAGCACGGACAGGATGCCGCCCTTGCGGCAGGCCAGGATCGCCTCGCGCAACGCCTGGCCGCGGTCGGTATGCAGATGCAGCGCCTGCTTCACGCGGTCATAGGCATGCCCCATGCCGGTGCCATGGGCCTCCATGCCCACTGCATCGATGCAGGCGTCTGGCCCGCGCCCGCCGGTCATTTCGCGCAGCACATCCACCACGCTGTCGACAGTCGAATAGTCGATGACCTCCACACCCAGCACATCGCGCGCCATGGCCAGGCGCTCGGGCAGGCGATCGATCGCAATCACCCGCTCTGCCCCGAGAATGCGTGCACTCTGCTGCGCCATCAGGCCGACGCCGCCACAGCCCCAGACCGCCACCGTATCGCCCGGCTGGATGTTGCAGAAGTCCGCACCCATGAAGCCGGTCGGCCCGGCATCGGACAAAAATAAGGCGTCCTCATCGGACACCTCGTCCGGCACTTCGAAGCAGCCAACGTCGGCATGCGGCACCCGGATATAGGTGGCATGCGAACCGGCGTAGCCGCCGAAGGCGTGCGTATAGCCGTAAATACCGGCGGTGGGGTGACCCAGCAGCGACTCCTGCATTTCCCAGTGCGGGTTGGTGTTGTCGCACAGGGAATATTCCTTGCGCTCGCAATGCCAGCAGCCGCCGCACGAAATAAACGAGGGCACTACCACGCGTTGCCCCACCCGCACGTTCTTCACTGCCGGCCCCACTTCCACCACCGTGCCCATGAACTCATGGCCGATGACATCGCCCTCGCGCATGGTGGGCAGATAGCCGTCGATGAAATGCAGATCCGAACCGCAGGTGGTGCTCAAGCCCACTTTCAGGATGACATCGCGTGGATTGACCAGCACCGGGTCGGGCACCGTTTCCACACGCAGGTCGTTGACGCCGTTCCAGCACAGTGCTCTCACAGCTGTTCTCCTGTTGGCTGGGAATGTTTGTCGCCACGTGCCGCGGGCGTGTGCGCCAGGGGCGGAATCTCCCCTGCCTCCAGCCATGCGCGCAGCCGCCGCAATGTCTTGCCCAGCAGCACGTAGGGCGCTGGGTTCACCAGCTTGGTAAACAGCTGCGCGATCACGCCCTCCACCGCGTAATGCAGCGTGGCGGTGACCTCGCTGGCATCACGCCCACGTGCGGGCCGCACCTGCAGCAGGACGTCGACTTGCAGGCCATGCTCGCCCTCGGCGATGTAGCGCACCGATTCCCCCAACCGTGCCTCGGCGCGACGTAGCTGCACGCGTAGTTGCTGCTGCAGCGGCGCGCGCAATTCCCATTCGGACGCGTGGCCGTCCCCATCGACCAACACGGCGGCGCCCTCGAGCAAGCGCTGCTGCACCGTGGCATCGCACCACGCGTCCAGGATCTGATGCGGCTCGGCGCGGATGGTCATGCTCCGCACGATGTGTGTGCCCTGCGCATCGGCGGCCACCGGGTTGGTCGGGGTCAGGCTCATGGCTTACTGCACCCCGGCATTCTTGGTGGTGGTTTGCAGGGCCTTGGCGGCGGCGAGATGGTCGGCCACGTGATGGCGCGTGGTCTTCAGGTGCTCGGCCACCTGCGGGTTTTGCGCTGCCGGGATCAGTTTCTTATCCAGTGCTTCCAGTGCGTCGGTGTGGTCCTTGACCATCGCCTTGATGTAGGCGACCTGGAATTGGTCGCCCTCGAGCTTTTGCAGTTTGCTCAGCTCTGCCTTGCCCTTGGTCATCTGCAGCTTGGCACCCATCGCAGAGGTATCCGGCGACCACTTGGCGATCTTCTGATTGTTCTCGGTGTGCTCCTTGATCATGCGCGTGGCGTAATCACGCACCCCGCCGGTGGCCTGCTTCTGCAGCGCCAGATTGGCCGCGTTGATCTCACTGGTATTGATCGCGCTGAGCATCCCTAGTGCTTCCTGCTCGTCTTCGCTGGGCGCGGCGGTGGCTGCACTTTTAGGTGCCGTGTTACTGCCGGGCTGGGTAGCGGTCTGTGCCTGCGCGCTCATCGCAAGTCCAAGCGACAATGCCAGGCCGGCCAGGAGTGGGGATGCAGTTTTCATGGGCAGTTCTCCAAAGGGATGTGGTGCAAGGATGCTGGCCCGCGCGGCGTGACTCGCTCGTCGAGCGCATGTCGAGACATGGCGAAGAAAGGCTGTTGCGGCGCAACACCCCCTCACGCACTCTGGACAACGCCGCCTACCGACACCGGCGGAATAAAATCGCGTAGCACCACGCCGCTGCGCGGCAGCGTTGGAAAACGATTCAATGGGTAGCGCAGATCCTGCGGCGCTAACGTGTAATCGCTGGATGCCAGCAGGCTGAGCGCAGACATCAGCAGTGCGATGCTCGGGTTTTCCCCGGGGCAGCGATGGTCGCGTTCGACACTGCCGCCGCCCTGCGCCACGAAGTCGTAGCGGCTGCCTTTCCAGTGCTCGAAACGCGAGGGATCGAAACGCTCGGGATCGCGCCAGACCGCAGGATGATGATTGGTGCCATACAGATCCACCATCATCCAGTCCCCCTGCTTGAAATGCCGGTCTCGCCAGACAAACGGCATGCGCACCCGCCCTCCAATTAGCGGAAAAAAAGGATAGAAGCGGCGCACTTCCTGCACAGTGTTCTGCAACAGACCGGGCTCACCGGCGCGCAGGCGCGAGCGCAGCGGCGGATGCTCATGCAGGGCAAGCGCGCAGAAGCTGATCCAGCGCGCCACGGCCACGATCGGGCGCAACAGGTTGATCAGCTCGGTTACCGCAGTGTGCACGCTCAACAGCACGCCGTCCGCATCGCGGTGCCAGGCGACTGTGGCTGCGATGCTGGCCTCGGGCGCTGTCCCGGCACGCCGCACATTGCGAACCGCACGTGCCACCCAACGCTCCACACGGCGACGGCCGCGCCATCCGCGCACCCAACGTGGCCCGAACGCCCCCGCGCCATCGATCATCGCACCCAGGTCGCGTGCAAGTGGCCTGCTCTGTTGCGCGCGCAGAGGCAGCCCCGCCCATCGGCACGCGGCGCGGCAGAGCACGTGTTCGGCTTCCTGCTGCAGGATGATGTGTGCGCTACGCGCCCAGGTGTCTGCCTGCCGGCTCCACTCCTCCTCGAAGCACGCCACCAGCCGCGAGGTTTCGGCAGGTGTCAGCACCGACAGGAACAGGCGCTTACGCTGCAGGTGCGCATCGCCATCGAGCTGCTGCACGCTGCCGCGTCCCTGCAACAAGCGCAGCGTGGTCGGCGGCATCGCGCCAACGCGGGTGAAGCGGCCTGGGTGATAGAAGGTGGCGAGCGCATCCGGCCCGCGCGCGAACACCACTTGTTGCAGCGCCAGACGTGCCTGAAACGCATCGCTGCCCAGCGCGTCGCAGTGTCTGGACACAAAGGCATAGCCGTCTCGCAGCAAGGCCGGGAGCACATCGCGCTGCGGTGCCTGTGCAATCCGTCCTTGGGTCTCCGCTGTCGCGTCCGCAGCGTCATCGCGCAGACGCTGCGCTGCGTGCCCAACATGGTCGGTGGTAGACGCGTGCATCGTCATTGCCTGTCTGCTCTTGTTGCGGTGATGCCTGGCACGCTGAACTCGGTGCACGCAGCAGCACGTGAATCGCACTCCACATGCGCCCCCGGCGCATGCGCAGACTTCACACCTGCCGCTGCGCGCGACGCACGTGAAGATGCTCGAGACTGGCTTCACTGCGTAATGAGCAACGCGTGCCTAGCGTCTAGGACTTTCCACGGAGCTACGCCATGGCCAAGCATCGCCCTCTCCACCAGCAGGTCATTGTCATCACCGGTGCCTCCAGCGGCATCGGCCTGTGCACCGCGCTGGCCGCCGCCGAAGCAGGCGCCAGTGTCGTCCTGGTCGCGCGCAGCGCCGGTGTGCTGCAGGAAGTGGCCGACCTGCTCACCACACAGGGCCACCAGGCCATCGCCGTGGTCGCCGACGTCACCGAACCGGCGCAGCTGCAACACGCCGCAGACACGGCAATCGCACGCTTCGGCCGCATCGACACCTGGGTCAACAATGCCGGCGTGGCGATCTTCGGCCTGTTACAGGACGTAGACGATCACGACAGCCGGCGCATGTTCGATATCAATTTCTGGGGCGTGGTCTATGGCTCGCGCATCGCGCTCCCGCACCTGGCCGCAAGCGGCGGCGCATTGATCAACATCGGCAGCGAAGCCTCGGAGGCCGTGGTCCCCTGGCAAGGCATGTATTCGGCATCCAAGCATGCGGTGAAAGGCTTCACCGACAGCCTGCGCATCGAGATCGAAGGCCTGGCCAAACAGCCGGTGTCGGTGGTGCTGATTCAACCCACCGCGGTGGACACGCCTTATCCGCAGCATGCGCGCAACTACATGCAAGCAGAACCGCAACTACCGCCGCCGCTGATCGAACCGATGCGCGTTGCCAACGCCATCCTGCATGCGGCCGAACACGGCGGCCGCGACGTCAAGGTGGGCGCGATGGCCAATGCAAATATCACCGTGACCCGGCTGATGCCGCGCGTGGCGGATGCACTCTCCGCCATGCGGTCCAAGACCCAACAACAGGATCGCGCTGCCGTCGATCCCGCAGGCACGTTGTACCGCGCGGGCGAAAGTGGACGCATCAACGGCGAATAAGCCTGGCGCCGGTCATGCGAGCACCGTCGCTTGACCGATTTCTGCCACATCTCTCGCTGCAAATACAGATCGCCGCAAGAGCGGCGATCTGTATCCATCACGCATCTGCGTCAAGAATGCGCGTTACACCATCGGTGCTAAGCGCCAGGGTCCGCCGGCCCAAGTTGGTTGGCCGCAAGCATGTCGTCGATGCGCTTGGTCACCTGCGCGGCATCCTCTTTGCTCTGCACCGCAGCGGTAATGGCCTCTGCGCGTGCATGGAACACATCCCAGAAGTCATCGGGATGCCGCCGCCGCAGCTCGGGGAGTTCGTCGGCCAGTGTTTTCAGTTGTGCGTCGATATCAGGGGTCATGGGGTCTCCTTTACGCGTCCACGCTACCCAGCAGCGGGTGAGCTTGGCGCCAACGTGCCTCCCACGCGGTCGAGCGCGCGTTACAGCCGGAAGCGCAGGCCTAGCGAATACGTGCGCTCGGGCGATGCAACTTCGCGCGGAAACGCACCACGTTGGGCAAAATAATTATCGGTGGTGGTGCCCAGCAGATTGGTCGCCTCGGCAAACACCGTCAGCCGCTCGCTCAACTCGTAGTTGAACGCCACATCCAGCCACTTTTCGCGCCCCTGGTTGATCTGCTCGGGTTGGTCACCGGAGCTGTTGAAGCTCACCGCATAATCGCCGCGCCAGTTGTAAGCCACGCGCGCGGAGAAGCGTGCATATTCGTACATCAAGATCGCGTTGTAGGCGTTCTTGGAGACATTGGTCAGCGGCTGGCTGACGCCCTCGGGTGAGTCGGCTTCGGCCGAAATATAGGTGTAGTTGAGCTGGGTTCCGAAGCCCGACAACCAGCCCGGCAAGAAGTCATAGAACTGCGTATAGCCCACCTCCACGCCCTTCAAACTGCCCTGCCCGGTGTTACGCGGGCGGCTGATCGAATAGGTGATGCCGTCGATCAGCTCATCGGCGGCGTAGTTCTGGATATAGCCGTCGATGTCCCGATGGAAGCCGGCGAGCGACAGCAGCGATCCCGGGCGGAAGTACCACTCCAGCGACAGGTCGGCATTGCGCGACTCCACCGGGCGCAGCTGCGGGTTGCCGCCATTGCCGCGCGCGGGCAGCGATTCGGTCGACTGATACAACGCCAGCTGCGGGTTCAGATCGGCAAACTCCGGCCGCGTAATGGTGGTGCTGCCGGCCAGGCGCAGGATCAGGTTCTCGTACAAGGTGAAGTTGGCGCTGTAGTTGGGCAACACCTTGTCGATGCGGCGATCGATGCTCACCGGGCTCAGCACACCGTCCAGCGACTGGCTGCCCTCCAGGCTGGAATCCAGCCGCGTCGCGCGTGCACCGATCCGCCCATCCACCGGCACCGGCCCCAGCGAGAAACCATAGTTCAGCTGCGCATAGACCGCGTAGTTGTCTTCGCGGTCATCAAAGAACAACGCCGGATTTTCCAGCGGCGCTTCCGGGGATTGCCCCATCAGCGTCCGCAGGCGTGCGCTTTGCTGCAGCAGCACGTCCTGGTTGGCGGAGGCCCAGCGATCGCTGGTGAACGCGCGCGCGCCGTCGAGCATGTTGCCTGGCGTTACCGATGCCAGCCCGGGCACGTCGCTCAGCAGGATCGGCGCGCCGGTGATGTTGTCGCGCGCACCGGTGTCGCCGGAATGATTGGTCGCGGTGCGCCGGCTGGCGCGCGCGCCCACCTCCAGCGAGGTCAGCGGCCCGGCATCCAGCTCGAAGGTGGCATCGCCGCGCCAGGCCCATTCTTCGCCGCGCTGCCGGTTCCAGCTGTCGTAGTACTGGCGCAAGACCCAGTTGCCTGGCGCAGTGATGTCATACGGGCTGCCATCGCGTTGGGTGATCCAGGTATCGGCCGCGCCACCGCCCGATCGCATGTGCAGCAGCGGCGCACGCGTGTCCATGTCCAGCGTGAATGCGCGATTCTTCGCATCGCTGTAGGTGTACGCCAGCTCGGTGCTCAGCTTAACGCGCTCCCCGCTCCAGCGCCCACCCAGCGCGGCCTGGTAGGTGTCCGACGCGTTCTTGTGCGCCTGCGTGCTGGACAGCGTCTGCAGATCGCGCGCCACCAGGCCATCGAGCACGTTGCTGCCGGGGCGCACGCTCACCGATTCGGTATTTTCCGCGTTCGCCAGCCCCGGGAATGGCAGCCAGTAATTCACCTGTGGCCGGTTGTCGTAACCGATGTACAAGGTGTCGATGTAGATTTCGCTGTTGTCGCTCGGCGCCCACTGAAACGAGAGATTGGCCGACTTGCGCTTGCGGTCGCCACGCGCCATCAACCCGCCGGCGCTGTACGGCACGTAGAGCTGCTGCGCTGGCTCCAGCGGATTCGGCTTGAGGTCATAAGTGCCGTAGAGCGTGTTGGACTCCTGATACGGGCGACGCTGGTAGGCCACACTGCCCATCACGCCCATGCGCCCCACCCCGGTCTCCCAGCGCTGGCTCATGGTGAGGCTGCCATTGGGCACGGTCTTTTCCGCCTGATCGCCGCGCAATGCGCTGACGCTGCCGGCAATCGTGCTGTCGTCGTCGAAATCGAACGGCCGCCGCAGATGCACATCCACCACGCCGGCGATGCCGCCTTCCTGGAACTGCGCACCGGTGGTCTTGTACACATCCACGCTGCGCAGCAACTCCGCCGGCACATCCGCCAACTCCATGTCGCGCCCCACCGTGGTGAAGACATTGCGCCCGTCCAGCGTGGTGACGACGTTCGGCAGGCCACGCACCAGCACCTGGCCCACTTCGCCGCCGGCACGCGCCACCTGCACGCCGGTCACCCGCTGCAGAGCCGCCGCAACGCTGTTGTCGGGCAGCTTGCCGATGTCCTCGGCCACGATCGAATCGCTGATCTCCTTGTGTGCCTGCTTGGTGGAAATGGCGCTTTCCACGCTGCTGCGCACGCCACGCACCTGCACCGCATCCAGCGTGGAGGTTGGCTGCGCGGTGGCTGGCTGCGCAGCAGCAGTGCCGTCGGGTGCGGCCTCCTGCGCGTGCACGCCTGGGCTGAGCAGCAGCGCGATCGACAACGCCAACGGGTGGCGTATTGCGCGTCTGCAATGCGCAGGCGATACGCAAAAAAGTGGGGTCATGACATTCTCCTGAAGCCGGCTGCAGGTATGGCGCACTGCGCGTTCTGCGTTCGGCAATGGGCGGACGAACCAGGCGCGAGCGCGCAACTGGCGCCACACCGGTAAGCGCTGGATTACAGCCACGTACCGGCCTAAGCCGTGTGATCGGCACATGCACATCCAGCGTGATCCGCACGCGCTCTTCATGCCGGCCACTCGGATGTTGCGCAACACACAGGTGCGTCATCGGATGGAGGCTTTGCGCGACAATGGCCGCATGAGCCACGACCTCTCTCCTGCCCAAGCCCGTGCCCGCGCCTTGCGCGGCGCCTTGCTGATCGATATCCGCCAACCGCACGAACGCGTCAGCGGCCAGGCCGAAGGCGCGCTTGCCATCGCACAGGCCGATCTGGAGCAGGCACCGGCGCAGCATCTGCCCGACCGCGATCGCGACATCCTGCTGATCTGCCAGAGCGGCAAACGCTCCGCACAGACCGCCGCGCAGCTGCGCGAGCAAGGCTATCCGCACGCGCTGTCGGTCCTCGGCGGCACCACTGCCTGGTCGCGCGACGGGCTGCCGCTGGTACGGCCGACGCTGCCGTCAGACGAAACGGATTTCCTGGAACGCTACTCACGGCATCTGCGCCTGCCGCAGGTGGGCATCGACGGGCAGCAGCGCCTGGCGCGCGCGCGTGTTCTGCTGATCGGTGCCGGTGGGCTCGGTTCGCCGGCCGCGTTTTATCTTGCCGCCGCTGGCGTCGGGCACCTGCGCATGGCCGATGACGATGTGGTGGATCGCAGCAATCTGCAGCGCCAGATCCTGCATACCGAAGACAGCGTCGGGATGGCCAAGGTGGTGTCGGCCGCGCAGCGCATCGCCGCGTTGAATCCGCGGGTGCAGGTCGACGCCATCCAGACGCGCGTGACCGCCAGCAACATCGAGGCCCTGCTGCAGGACGTCGATGTGGTGGTGGATGGCGCCGACAATTTCGCGGCGCGCTATTTGCTCAACGACGCCTGCGTGAAGCTCGGCAAGCCGTTGGTGTATGGCGCGGTGCAACAGTTCGAAGGGCAGTTGAGCGTGTTCGATGCCGGACGCCACCGCGGGCAGCTGCCGTGCTACCGCTGCCTGTTTCCCGAACCGCCGCCGCCGGAGTTCGCACCCAGTTGCGCCGAGGCCGGTGTGCTCGGTGTGCTGCCCGGCGTGATCGGCCTGTTGCAGGCGACCGAGGCGATCAAGCTCTTGCTCGGGCTCGGCGACAGCCTGGCCGGGCGCCTGCTCAGCTTCGACGCATTGGCCATGCGCTTTCGCGAGATCCGCCTGCCGCCCGATCCGCAGTGCCCGGTGTGCGCACCAGGCACGGCATTTCCCGGCTATGCCGACTACGCCACCTTCTGCGGCACGCCAGCCTGACGCACGGCGGTTAAAGCGCGTAAGGAATCACCCGCACCACCTCGCCCGCTTCGTAGTGACGCGCCGGCTCCGGCAGCACGATCAATACGTTGCTGTCGGCCGCGCCGCGCAGCAGATGCGAGGCGTCGCCACGGTGGGGCGTTGCGACCAGGCGGCCATCGGCGCCACAGTCCAGCCGGCCGCGCAGAAACTCCAGGCGTTCGTGGCTCTTGTCCCAGGGCGCCGACAAGGCCGCATGCCACACCGGCCGCGGCTCGCTGCGGCTCTGCAGGGCATCCAGCAGCGGCACGCCGTAGGCGATCAACGTCGCCAGCACCGACACCGGGTTGCCCGGCAGGCCCAACACCAGGCAGCGGCCGATCTGCCCCAACACCGCCGGCATCCCCGGGCGCATACGCACGCGCCAGAAATGGATCTGCCCCAATTCCTGGATCAGGCGAGGCAGATAGTCCTTTTCGCCAGCCGACACGCCGCCACAGGTGATCACCACATCGAAGGCCGCCGCCGCATCTTCCAGCATGGTGCGGATGCGCTGCGGATCGTCCGGCAAGGTTGGCCACGCGGTCGGCGCATAGCCCAGTGCCCGCAGCTGCGCCATCAACATGTCGCGGTTGCTGTTGTAGATCTGCCCCGGCCCCAGCGGCATGCCCGGCTCCACCAGCTCGTCACCGGTCGCCAGCACCGCAATGGTCGGGCGCGGCGCCACCGCAAGCCGCGACACGCCCAGCGCAGCGGCAAGGCCAATCCGCGCCGGGGTAAGGACCTGGCCGGGCTGGATCACCAGATCGCCCGCGCGCACGTCGCTGCCCGCCAGCCGCACCGCCGCCCCCAGTGTCGGGTGCGTGCGCAGGTGCACCAGACCTGCCTGCTCGTCGGCGTCTTCCTTCGGCACCACGGTGTCGGCACCGGCCGGCAACGGCGCGCCGGTGGTGATGCGCAGGCAGTGTCCGGCAGTCAGCGTGCCGTTCCAGGAGTCGCCGGCAAACTGCTCGCCCACCAGCTGCAGACGCACGTCCTCGCCCAGCGTATCGGCGTGGCGCACGGCAAAGCCGTCCATTGAGCTATTGGCGAACGGCGGCAGCGACAGTGGCGCGATCAGATCGGCGGCGGAGATCCTGCCGTCGGCACGCGAGGTGGCGATGTTCTCGTCGGGCAGGCGGTTGTTCGCCGCTACGGCGTGGAGAATCTCCAGTGCCCGTGCGTAAGGAATGCGGGAGGGATAGTCGGTCATGGCGCGCAGGATACCAGCGCGCCGTGCCGGCTTACTTGCCCTTGACGTGCCGCATCAGGCGACGCTTGCGCGCAATCTGCCGATCGGAGAGCGGATTCTTCTTGCCCTCGTACGGGTTGGCACCCTCGCGGAAAATGAAACGCACCGGCGTGCCGACCAGCTTGAAGCGCTTACGGAAGAAGTTTTCCAGATAACGCTTGTACGACTCCGGCAGCACCTTCAGGCGCGTGCCATGCACGATGAAGGTGGGCGGATTGGCGCCACCGGGATGCACGTAACGCAGCTTGGAGACATGCCCGCGAATGCTCGGCGGCGGATTGGTCTCGTAGGCAATTTCCAGCGCCTGGTTCACTTCGCTGGTGCTGAACTCATGCGTGGCCGATGCATGCGCACGATGGATCGCCTGAAATAGCTCACGCATGCCCGAGCCGTGCAACGCGGAGATCCGCACTGCCTCGGCCCAGTTCACAAAGCCCAGCTTGCGCGACAACAGGTCTTCGGCTTGGGCACGCTGATAGTCGCTCTGCCCATCCCACTTGTTGATCGCCACCACCAGTGCGCGGCCCGCATCGAGAATCGCACCGAGAATGGTCGCGTCCTGATCGGTTACGCCTTCGGTGGCATCCAGCATCAGCACCGCGACCTGGCATTGCTCGATCGCCTGCAGCGTCTTGAACGCGCTGAACTTCTCGACCGCCTCTTCCACCTTGCCGCGGCGACGCAGGCCGGCCGTGTCGATCAGGCGGTACTGGCGCCCGTCACGCTCCAGGTCCACGGCGATCGAATCGCGCGTCGTACCCGGAACTTCCGACGCGATCATCCGCTCCTCACCCAGCAGGCGATTGACCAGCGTCGACTTACCCACGTTCGGACGGCCCACGAATGCAATACGCACGCGCGCGGGGTCGTTATCGAGCAGTTCGCCCGCGCCTTCTTCCGGCAAACGCGCGCCGACTTCTTCCAGCAGGTCGTCGATGCCCTGCCGATGCGCGGCCGACAGCGCCACCACATCGGAGAAGCCATAGCGCGAAAACTCCGAACGCACCGATTCTTCATCGGTACCGTCGATCTTGTTGATCACCAGCACGGTCGGCCGGGCCAGCTTGCGCAGCCAGGCCAGGATTTCGTCGTCCAGCGACGAGGCGCCCTCGCGGCCATCGACCACGAACAACACCAGATCGGCTTCGCCAGCCGCAGCACGTGCCTGGCGCGCGGTGGCTCCAGCCAAGCCCTCTTCGTCGCCGGCGATACCGCCGGTATCGACCACGATGAAGGGTTGTTGCTCATCGAGCCGGCAGACGCCGTAGTTACGGTCGCGGGTGACGCCAGGCTGGTCATGGACCAGCGCGTCGCGGGTGCGCGTCAGCGCATTGAAGATGGTGGACTTGCCGACATTGGGCCGTCCAACCAGGGCGACCAGGGGCAGCATCGCAAGGTCCTTATTGTGCCAACCGGAAGGCGGTGATATCGCCGTCGGTATTTTGTACCAGCAGAATGCCATCGACGACCAGCGGCTGTGCCAGCAGCGTGTCGCGTCCAGCGCGAGCGCGCGCGGCCAGAGCACCGTCGCTGAGTTTCAACCAGTGCAGGTAGCCCTTGTAATCCCCCACCACGGCGTAATCACCCTGAATGGCCACACCGGTCAACGAGCGGCGTGCAAGCGCAGCCTGCGACCACATCGCCGCACCGCTGGACTTGTCCAGGCCCCACACCGAACCGGCGTTGTCGGCCACCACCACCACGCTGGACGACACGCCCGGACCACCGGCACCGCCGTGATCGCGTGTCCACAGCGGACGGCCACTGGGGCCTTCCAGGGCGAGGGTTTCGTTCTTGAAGCTGGTCGCATACAGGGTGGTGCCATCCAGCACTGGGGCGCCGTCCACGTCGGACATGCGCTCCAGCTCGGTACGGCCTTCCGGCACGCCGATGGCCTGTTCCCACAACGGGCGGCCATCCTGCAGCGCCAGGGCGCTCAGGGTGCCGACATCGTTGCCGACAAACACCACGCCCGGGCCGGTCACGATCGGCGCATTACCGCGCACCGACAGGGTCGGACCTTCCTCGGCATGGAACCAGCGGCGCTCGCCGGTGGCTGCATCGAACGCGCTCACGCGGCCGTCGTTGCTGCGCACCAGCACCAGGCTCTGCGCGATGGCAGGCGCGGCGATGACTTCGTTCGGTACCTTGGCCCGCCACTTCTCGGTGCCATCGGCCTGATTCAGCGCGATCACGTCACCGGACAGCGTGCCGATCACCACCAGGCCCTCGCCCACACCCGGGCCACCGGACAGGCGCTGCTTGAACTTGCGATCGTTGCGCTCTTCTTTCTTGGGCTTGTATTCCCACACGCGCTTGCCGGTCTGCAGATCCAGCGCCTGCACGCCACCGGTGATGGCGGCGGCATACACCTTGCCATCGGCCACGGCCGGACGCTGACGCACACCGATGTGCCCCTCGCCCTTGCCCACGCCGGTGGACCACAGCTTGTCGACCTTGACCGAAGGCTCGAACTTGACCAGTTCGGCCGGTTCCTGCGCCTTCTTGGCAGCCGCGTCCTTGCCTGCGAACCAACCCTTGACGGTGCTGCACCCCGCCAGCGACATGCCCATCAGGGCGATCAATGCAACGCGCTTGTACATATCAACCTGCTTCATCAAATCGGCTCCGCCGGATCGGGCACGGTGCCGCCCACATCCATCAGCTTGGTTTCCAGCAGGCGGCGCTGCGGCGATGCCACATCCACCGTTGCCAGTGCCTTGGTATAGAGCGCGCGTGCTTCGTCGCGCTTGCCCTGCTTCACCAGCGCATCGGCGCGGATTTCCAGGCTGGTGTGATCTTGCGCGTCGGCCAGCAGCTTGATCGCCTCATCCGGCTTGCCGCTGTCGGTCAGCACGCGCGCCAGGCGCTGCTGCACGATCTGCTTGAGCTCGCCTTCGGCGGGCACATCACGCAATGTCTTGATCGCTTCGGCGGTCTTGCCGGCATCCATCTGGGCCTTGGCCAGGCGCAGCGCAGCGAGCTCGGCATAAACGCCACCCTTGCCGTCGTCCAGCGCCACGATGTCCTTGGCGGCCTTGTCCAGGTCCTTGCCCTGGATGGACTTGACCACGGCCTCGTAGCGGGCATTGGCTTCCACCGACGCGGTCGTGTTGCGCTTCTGCCACCACTGCCACCCCAGGATCAGGGCCAGTCCCAGCAGGACTCCGCCAATCAGACCCGCACCATTCTTTCTCAACCAGGAACGAACCCGTTCACCTTGTTCGTGTTCGTCGAGCAGATCGTCGATCGCCATGCGTACTCTCGCTCCGCCACCTGCAGGCGCGGAACATCAAAAGGGGAAAATGAAAAACCGCAGTCCGCTTCTATTCGGAAGCAGGCACCACGGAGCCGTCGGAGGATACCGCAAAACGTGCCACGTTAGCGCGCTGGAACGGCTTCACGTCGACGATACTGCCGCCCTGCTGAACCTCTACCGCCGACGCATTGCCCAGCACCACACGGCCGATCTGGCCCGGTGAATAGGTGCGCTGCTCGCCGGCACGGATCAACGCTTTTTCCACCGCGCTGCCATCCGGTGCCAGGATCTGCACCCAGCTGTCACCGCTGAAACGCAACGACAACGTGCCAGCACTGCTGGCGGCCGGGGCCTCGGCAGCAGGGGCGGCCCGCGGCACCGGCGTCATCGAAGCGATATACGGCGCCGGTTGTTCACGCGGCACGGAGGACGGCGGCTCGGCAGTCCGCGCGGGCGTGCCGGTCTTGGCAGCATCCGGCATGCTGTCCAGCGACACGGTGCTTGGCCCCTGGCCATCCAGGTGCGAGCGCGTGGCGTACCACACCGGCACTGCGAACACGCCGGTGATCACGACGTACATCGCCTTGCGAGCGGTGCTTTCCAGAATCCGCCGGGCACGCGGGGTATGCGTGTGACTGACCAGCTTGACCGGTTCAACCGGCGCAATCGTGGTTTGCTGCAGCAGCGGATCGAGATCGACACGCAGCAGGCGCGCGTAGCTGCGCAACTGGCCGCGCACGAAGACCGGCGCGCCGAGGCGCTGCCATTCTTCCTGTTCGAGCGAACGCACCACGTGGGCCGGCATGCGCAGCTTGCCTGCCACATCGTCCACGCTCAGACCTGCCGCTTCGCGCGCGTCGCGCAACTGCTGCCCGCATCCCTTTTCCTGCTCGAAAGGATTCGGATTGGAATCACTGATCACAATGCATTGGCCCCAGGAGTAGCGGTCGCTGCGTCAGGAAATTCCTTGACCAACCGCTGTTGATAACGGCCGGCAGCTACCTTGTCGCCGAGCCCTTGCTCAATCTGAATGGCGAGTTGTAACACGGAAGCAGTTGCCGGTGCAGCCGCGAGCCGTCGTTCGACGAATGCGCGGGCTTCGAAATAATTGCGCTTGCCCGCTTCGGAACGGGCCATCGACTCCAGCGCATACGGATTATTCGGGTCCAATTCCAGCGCCTTGCGCAGGTCACGGGACGCACGCTCTAACTGCCCCACCTTGAGCGCGCAGCCGCCGGCATTGCCAAGCGCCGATGCAGGCGAGGAATAGCTGCGATCCGTCAACGCGCGATCAAACCAGACCAGCGACTCTGCCGGTTGGCCATTGGCACAGAGCCATGCGCCGTAGTTGTTGAGCACATCGCCACGTTGCGGCGCAAGCTCTGTGGCGCGGCGGTAGGAGGCACCCGAAGCCGCCCTGTCGCCTTTCGCGTCTTGAATCAGGGCGAGCATGCCAATGGCATCTACCGACTGGGAATCTTTCTTCAGCGCGGCGCGCACCTGCTCTTCCGCGCCGACGTAATCGCCAGTGCGCAGGCGATTGCTGGCCAGGCCAAGCTTTTCCTGCACCCCCAGACGACTCTTGGTGGCCGCGTTGTCGCGGAACGAATAGATCGGCGCAACCTCTTCGACCGTTTTCACCGTGCCGGCCTTGGCATTGCGCCCGCCGCAGCCAACCGCGCTGAGCGCGATCACCGCGGCCGCCATTAACGCGATATCACGCTGCCGCATCTCGATCGGCCTGCCCTTCCAATGTGCGGCGGAATTCCGCCTGGCGACGGGTCCGGTCCATGACCTGGCCCTTGAGCTGACCACAGGCTGCATCGATATCGTCGCCACGCGTGCGGCGTACCATCGTCAGCACCTGCGCATCGAGCAGGATCTTCTGGAATGCGCGGATCTCGGTTTCGCCAGAGCGCTCGTAGCGCGTGCCGGGGAACGGGTTGAACGGAATCAGGTTGACCTTGCCGGCATCCTTGGACTGCACGGCGTTGTCGAACTGCCGCATCAGCCGGGCGAGCTGACGCGCATGCTCGGGCTGGTCGTTGATGCCCTTCATCAAGGTGTATTCGAACGTCACCGAGTCGCGCTTCTTGTTGCCGCGCAGGTAGCGCGCGCACGACTCCATCAACTCGGCGATCGGGTATTTCTTGTTCAATGGCACCAGGCTCTCGCGCAGCACGTCGTTGGCGGCATGCAGCGAAACGGCCAGCGACACGTCGCTTTCGGTGGCCAGCCGGTCGATCATCGGCACCAGGCCCGAGGTGGACAGCGTCACCCGCTTGCTGGCCAGGCCGTAGCCCAGATCGTCGCGCATCACGCTCATCGCGCGCACGACGTTGTCGAAATTCATCAGTGGCTCGCCCATGCCCATCATCACCACGTTGGTGAGGCGACGCTGCTGGTGCGGCACGTTGCCCAGATGGCGCGCGGCAACCCAGACCTGCCCGATGATCTCGGCGGTGGTGAGGTTGCGGTTGAAGCCCTGGGTGGCGGTCGAACAGAAGGTGCAGTTCAAGCCGCAGCCGACCTGGGAGGACACGCACAGCGTGCCGCGGCCCTTGTCGGGGATGTAGACCGTCTCGATCGCATTCTTGCCGTCGGTCCCCATGGCCAGCAGCCACTTGTGGGTGCCGTCGGTCGACGGTTTGTCGAACACGACATTCGGGACGAGGACCTCGGCGTGCTGGTGCAATTTCGCACGCAGCGCCTTGCCGAGGTCCGTCATCTGGTCGAAATCGGTGACGTAGCGATGGTGAATCCACTTCATCACCTGATGGGCACGGTAGCGCGCCTCGCCGAGCGTATCGGCGAAGAAGTGCTCCAGTCCCTCGCGGTCGAGGTCGAGCAGGTTCTGCTTGTGCACCGGTGCCGCCGAGACGGGAACGTCCAGCAACACGGAGGGGATCACGACCTCATTCACGATTCGACTCTCTCGGCCTCAGCGCGAGACCACTTCAGTTGCAGCAAAGAAATACGCGACTTCGTTGGCAGCGTTCTCGACCGAATCCGAGCCGTGGGCGGCGTTGGCATCGATCGAATCAGCGAAGTCGGCACGGATGGTGCCCGGTGCGGCGTCCTTCGGGTTGGTGGCGCCCAGCAGGTCGCGGTGTGCGGCCACGGCATTCTCGCCTTCCAGCGCCTGGATCATCACCGGGCCGGAGATCATGAACTCGACCAGCGCGTTGAAGAACGGACGCTCGCGGTGCACGGCATAGAAGCCTTCGGCTTCGCGGCGCGACAGCTGCTTGTACTTGGCGGCCACGACCTTCAGGCCAGCCTTCTCGAAGCGGCTGTAGATTTCACCGATGACGTTCTTGGCGACGGCGTCGGGCTTGATGATGGACAGGGTGCGCTCCAGCGCCATGGGAGAATCTCCGTTGGGCGGGCCACTGAAGGCCCGAGGTTATCATGAAAAAAACCCGCGTCAAAACGCGGACTTAGCCTTCTTTGCGATGGTCAATTCTATCTCGTCGTCCTTACCTTTGCATACCAGGCCCTGAATCGTGCTGCAGTGCGGCATGACCATGGCATCGGCGAGACCGTAGACTCAAACAATCGTTTGATTGAGCGCCACGCCTGTCCATGCCCAAGCCCGCCCACTTCTCGACCAAGGACCGCATCCTCAGCGCGGCCGAGGAGCTGTTCGCACAGCACGGGTTCGCCGGCACCTCGCTGCGCCAGCTCACCACCCAGGCCGACGTCAATATCGCCGCGGTCAACTACCACTTCGGCTCCAAGGAAAATCTGGTCAACGAGGTGTTCCGCCGGCGCATGGACGAGATGACGGCCGCACGGCTGCAGCAGCTCGAGGCCGCCAAGCGTAGCCAGCCGGGCGAACTCACTGCGGTGCTGGCAGCGTTCGTGGAGCCGGCGCTGGCCATGGCCCAGGACCGCCAGAGTGGCGGCGCCTTCGTCCGCGTGATCGCCAGGGCCTATGCGGAAAAGAACGACAACCTGCGCAAGTTCCTCTCCGACCATTACGGCCATGTGCTGCGCGAGTTCGGCAAGGCTATCGCCGGCTGCGTGCCGGGCCTGAGCAAGGAGGAGCTGTACTGGCGCCTGGATTTCCTGGCCGGGGCGCTCACCTATGCCATGGCCGATTTTGGCCTCATCAAACGCCCGGCGGGCGTGAGCGAGGCCGACCATCGCGCGCACGCCGCGCGCGAACTGATTCGTTTCGCGGAACCCGGTTTCCGCACCCATTCCACACCGTAGTCGCACTCACCAAAGGCTCATCGCTATGTCCAATCCGTTGCTAGTCCGTCGCGCCGCCGTGCTCGGTGCCGGCGTCATGGGCGCACAGATCGCCGCGCACCTCACCAACGCCGGTGTCGACACCGTGCTGTTCGACCTGCCTGCCAAGGAAGGTCCCGTCGACGGCATCGTGCTCAAGGCGATTGCCAATCTCGGCAAGCTCAGCCCCGCCCCGCTCGCCAGCAAGGCGCTGGCCGAGGCGATCACACCGGCCAACTACGAGAGCGGCCTGGAACAGCTGCGCGACTGCGACCTGATCATCGAGGCGATCGCCGAGCGGATGGACTGGAAGCAGGACCTGTACAAGAAGATCGCGCCGTTCGTGTCCGAGCATGCGGTGCTGGCGTCCAACACGTCCGGCCTTGGCATCAACAAGCTCTCCGACGTACTGCCGGAGCAATTGCGCCATCGCTTCTGCGGCGTGCATTTCTTCAACCCCCCGCGCTACATGCACCTGGCCGAGCTGATCCCGGCCAAGGGCACCGACAAGGCCGTGCTCGAAGGCCTGGAAAGCTTCCTGGTCACCACGCTCGGCAAGGGTGTGGTGTACGCCAAGGACACCCCGAACTTCATCGGTAACCGCATCGGCGTGTTCTCGATCCTGTCCACCATCCACCACACCGCCGAGTTCGGCCTAGGCTTCGATGAAGTCGATGGCCTGACCGGCCCGCTGGTCGGCCGCCCGAAGTCGGCGACCTACCGCACCTCGGACGTGGTCGGCCTGGACACCATGGCGCACGTGATCAAGACCATGGGCGACACCCTGCCGGACGACCCGTGGCACCAGTATTTCAAGTCGCCGAAGTGGCTGGAGGCGCTGATCGCCAAGGGTGCGCTTGGCCAGAAGGTCGGCGCCGGCATCTTCCGCAAGGTCGGCAAGGACATCGTGGTGCTGGACCTGCAGAAGCAGGATTACCGCCCGGCCGACCGAAGCGCGGCGCCGGAAGTGATCGAGATTCTCAAGATCAAGAATCCGGCCGAAAAGTTCGCCAAGCTGCGCGAGAGCCAGCATCCGCAGGCGCAGTTCCTGTGGGCGACGTTCCGCGACCTGTTCCACTACAGCGCCTATCACCTGGCCGACATCGCCGAGACCGCGCGCGACGTGGATCTGGCGATCCGCTGGGGCTACGGTTGGTCGCTGGGCCCGTTCGAAACCTGGCAGGCCGCCGGCTGGAAGCAGGTAGCGCAGTGGATTGCCGAAGACATTGCCAGCGGCAAGAGCATGAGCAGCGCGCCGCTGCCGAACTGGGTGTTCGACGGCCGCGATGGCGTGCATGCGGCCGAGGGTTCCTACAGCCCGGCACGCGATGCCAAGCTGCCGCGTTCGGCGCTGCCGGTGTACAAGCGCCAGCGCTTCCCGGACCCGCTGCTGGGCGAGCAGTTTTCGCCGGGCGAGACGGTGTTCGAAAACGACGGCGTGCGCATGTGGCACGACGGCGATGACATCGCCGTGGTCAGCTTCAAGACCAAGATGAACACCGTGTCCGACCACGTGCTCAACGGTCTGCAGGAAGTCGTCGGCCGCGCCGAGAAGGACTTCGCCGGCCTGGTGATCTGGCAGCAGAAGGAGCCCTTCTCCGCCGGTGCCGATCTGGCCGGCGCACTGGGTCTGCTGCAGGCCGGCAAGGTGGACGCGTTCGAAGCGCTGGTCGCCAACTTCCAGGCCACCAGCCAGCGCATCAAGTATGCGCAGGTGCCGGTGATTTCGGCCGTGCGCGGCCTGGCGCTGGGCGGCGGTTGCGAGTTCCAGATGCATAGCGCCAAGACCGTGGCCTCGCTGGAAAGCTATATCGGCCTGGTCGAAGCCGGCGTCGGTCTGCTGCCGGCCGGTGGCGGCCTGAAGGAGATCGCGGCGCGGGCCTCGGTGGCTGCAGGTCCGGGCGGCGATGTGTTCGCCGAACTGAAGAAGACCTTCGAAACCGTCGCGATGGCCAAGGTCTCCAACTCGGCAGTCAACGCCCAGGAGCTGGGTCTGCTGCGCACCACCGACAAGATCGTCTTCAACAGCTACGAGGCACTGCACATCGCCAAGGCCGAAGCGCGTGCGCTGGCCGAAGGGGGCTACCGCGCCCCGCTGCCGGCACGCCGCATCCAGGTCGCCGGCGACGTCGGCATCGCCACCTTCAAGATGCTGCTGGTCAACATGCTGGAGGGCCGCTTCATCAGCGAATACGACTACGAAATCGCCACCCGCATCGCCACGGTGGTGTGCGGCGGCGAGATCGACCGCGGCGCGCTGGTGGACGAGGAATGGCTGCTCAAACTGGAGCGCAAGCACTTCGTCGAGCTGGCCCAGCAGGAGAAGACCCAGGCACGCATCGGCCACATGCTCAAGACGGGCAAGCCGCTCAGAAACTGAGATTCGTGATTCGGGATTGGGGATTCGTCACAACGGCTCCCCTGCCCTCCAACATTCCATCCCGCCGGACGGGACCATTCGGACATCGGAATTCGCTTTGACGAATCCCGACTCACGAATCCCCAATCCCGGCTATCGGAGATAGCCATGAGCAAGCAGATTCAAGAAGCCTACATCGTTGCCGCCACGCGTACGCCGGTGGGCAAGGCGCCGAAGGGCGTGTTCCGCAATACCCGTCCCGACGACATGCTGGCGCACGTGTTGCGCGCAGTGGTGGCGCAGGCGCCGGGCATCGATCTGTCGCGGATCGACGATGCCATCATCGGCTGCGCCATGCCCGAGGGCGAGCAAGGCATGAACGTGGCGCGTATCGGCGTGCTGCTGGCCGGCCTGCCCAATACCGTGGCCGGTCAGACCATCAACCGCTTCTGTTCGTCCGGCATCCAGGCCGTGGCGATGGCCGCCGACCAGATCCGTCTGGGCAATGCCGATCTGATGCTGGCCGGCGGTACCGAATCGATGTCGATGGTGCCGATGATGGGCAACAAGGTCGCCATGTCGCCGAGCGTGTTCGCCGACGACCATGTGGCCATTGCCTATGGCATGGGCATCACCGCCGAGAAGGTCGCAGAAGAGTGGAAGGTGTCGCGCGAGGATCAGGATGCCTTCGCGCTGGCCTCGCATCAGAAGGCGATCGCGGCGATCGCGGCGGGCGAGTTCCGCGACGAGATCACCCCGTACGAGATCCACTCGCATCAACCCGACCTGGCCGGCAATGTGATCGCGCTGCGCAAGCGCCTGGTCGATACCGACGAAGGCCCGCGCCCGGACAGCTCGCTCGAAGGCCTGGCCAAGCTGCGCCCGGTGTTCCGCAACGGCCAGTTCGGCGGCAGCGTCACCGCCGGTAACTCCTCGCAGATGAGCGATGGCGCCGGTGCGGTGCTGCTGGCCTCCGAGCAGGCGATCAAGGATTACGGCCTGACCCCGCTTGCCCGTTTCGTCAGCTTCTCGGTCGCGGGCGTGCGCCCGGAAGTGATGGGCATCGGCCCGATCGCGGCCATTCCCAAGGCGCTCAAGCAGGCCGGCCTGACCAAGGACCAACTCGACTGGATCGAACTCAACGAAGCCTTCGCCGCGCAGGCCTTGGCTGTCATCCGCGATAGCGAACTGGACCCGTCCAAGGTCAACCCGCTGGGTGGCGCGATCGCCCTCGGCCATCCGCTGGGCGCGACCGGCGCGATCCGTGCCGCAACGCTGGTGCACGGCTTGCGCCGCCGCCAGCAGAAGTACGGCATGGTCACCATGTGCATCGGCACCGGCATGGGCGCGGCGGGCATCATCGAAGCGCTTTAAACCGCGCAGTTAGCGGCCCGGCAGCGACTGCCGCTGCGATGGCCAAGAATGGATTGGAGCGCGCGCTCCAATCCACTGTCTCCGACCGATCCATTGCCGTCGGCAAGCGGACCGCTTGTCGTGCTATGCCACAAGGCAGCGGCTGGACAGCCAAGCGACGCGGGATTATTCTGGCCATCTCGGAGATGGCGTTCCTCCGCGCTGTACCATCAACCGTAGCGATCGCTACTGATGACGCCTACAAGAACTCTGGCCCGGCCAGGGATTGTAGGCGTGTCTCTGCTCACATCCCCCCTGCCGTGCCAGCCCTCACCTTCCAACCGACAGGCTGCCATGTCCGGATTCCGCCGCCCCGAGTATTTCGATCTTTTCCTACAGCTTGCCAAGTGGCTGGCGATCGCCAGCGTGGTGGGCGTCCTGGCGGGTACGGCGTCGGCGCTGTTCTTGCTGGCGTTGGAGGCGGCGACCGCCTGGCGTGAAAGCCATGCCTGGGTACTCTGGCTGTTGCCTGTGGCCGGATTCGGTGTCGGGCTGGTCTACCACCTGCTGGGCAAGGACGTGGACGCGGGCAACAACCTGATCATCGACGAAATCCACGATCCCCGGAAAACGTTGCCGCTGCGCATGGCGCCGCTGGTGCTCGGTGGCACGGTGATCTCACACTTGTTCGGCGCCTCGGTCGGGCGCGAGGGCACGGCGGTGCAGATGGGCGCAGCCCTCGCCGACCAACTGACGCGCGTGTTCCGTCTCCTGCAACAGGACAGGCGCCTGCTGCTGATGGCCGGCATCAGCGCCGGCTTCGCCTCGGTGTTCGGCACGCCGCTGGCGGGTGCAATCTTCGGCCTCGAAGTCCTGGTCATCGGCCGCTTGCGTTACGACGCGCTGTTGCCTTGCACGATGGCCGCGATCGTGGCCAATCAGGTGTGCCTGGCCTGGGGTATTCAACACACGCACTATGCGATCGAGCGCATAGTGCCAGTCGGTGTCGGCAGCGTATTGGCGGTGATGGCGGCCGGCGTGGTGTTCGGCCTGGTCGGCAGGCTGTTCGCCACGGCCACGCATCTCCTGGGTCAATCGGTCAAGCAGGCGATCGCCTATGCGCCGCTGCGGCCCCTGCTTGGTGGCGTGGTGATTGCCCTGGCGGTCTGGCTGCTGGGCACGCAACGTTACATCGGGCTGGGCATCCCGGAGATCGTGCGCGCCTTCCACGAACCCATGGAACCCTGGGATTTTCTTGGCAAGGCCTGCTTCACCGTGGCGTCGTTGGCCACCGGCTTCAAAGGCGGCGAGGTCACTCCCTTGTTCTACATCGGCGCGACCCTGGGCAACGCACTGGCGCCCCTGCTGCAACTGCCGTTCTCGATGCTGGCCGGGCTGGGCCTGGTCGCGGTGTTCGCCGGCGCGTCCAACACTCCGATCGCCTCGACGCTGATGGCGGTCGAACTGTTCGGCGCCGACATCGCCTCCTTTGCCGCCGTTGCCTGCATCACCGCCTACCTGTTCTCCGGCCATCGCGGCATCTATCACGCGCAGCGCATCGGCGATGGCAAGCATCATAGGCGTGGCATCGGTCCGGAAGACACCGCACGGCATGCCGACCTACCTGCGGCGGACTCGCAGCGCAGCGCCGCCGCGGACCACGACAACAGGCAATGAGTCGCTTCGGTCGTGGCGGCAGCCGCTCAAACTGCCGCTGCGCTAATTGCCGGCCTTGCCCTTGTCAGCCCGCGCCTGCGCGCGCGCCTCGCGCAGGCGATCGAGCTTTTCTTTCAGCTTGATCTCCATCCCGCGCGGCACCGGGTTGTAGTACACGCGCTCGCCCATCGCATCCGGGAAGCCGGTCTGATCCAGCGCGATGCCGCCCTCGGCATCATGGTCGTACTGATAGTCCTGGCCGTAACCCAGCGTCTTCATCAGCTTGGTCGGCGCATTGCGCAGATGCAGCGGCACCTCTTGCGTACCGCTGGCACGCACTTCGGCCTTGGCCTGATTGAAGGCCGCATAGCCGGCGTTGGATTTGGCGGTGCTGGCCAGGTACAGCACCAGCTGCGCGAAGGCCAGCTCGCCTTCCGGACTGCCGAGACGCTCGTAGATGTCCCAGGCCTCCAGCGCCATGCTCTGCGCGCGCGGATCGGCCAAGCCAATATCCTCGATCGCCATGCGGGTCAGCCGCCGCGCCAGATACGCCGGGTCGCAGCCACCATCGAGCATGCGCGTCAACCAGTAAAGCGCTGCATCCGGGTTGGAACTGCGTACGGATTTATGCAACGCCGAAATCTGGTCGTAGAACTGCTCGCCGTTCTTGTCGAAGCGGCGCGTGCGGTCGGCCAGCACCTGCAGCAGCGTTCGCGGTGTGATCTCACCGCCCTCGCCCGTCGCCAGTTCCGCAGCAATTTCCAATAGCGTCAGTGCCCGGCGTACATCGCCGTCTGCGGCGCTGGCGATTTCCAGCAGCGATGCTTCACTGACCTGGATCGTCTCCTGGCCCAAGCCGCGCTCGGCATCGTGCAAGGCCCGTTGCAAGGCTTCGACGATGTCCTGCGGCGACACGCCTTCCAGCACATGCACGCGACAGCGCGACAGCAACGCAGAGTTCAACTCGAAGGATGGATTCTCGGTCGTCGCACCGACGAACAGGATGGTGCCGCGCTCGATGTGCGGCAAGAACGCATCCTGCTGCGCCTTGTTGAAGCGATGCACCTCGTCGACGAACAGCACGGTGCGTCGGCCGCTGGCGAACCGCTGCGCGGCCTCGGCCAGCACCTGGCGCACATCGGGCAATCCGGACAACACCGCAGAAATCGCCTTGAATTCGGCATCGGCATAGTGCGCCAGCAACAAGGCCAGCGTGGTCTTGCCGCAGCCCGGCGGGCCCCACAGGATCATCGAATGCACGCGCCCGGATTCGACCGCGCGCCGCAAGGCGCTATCGGCCGCAAGCAAGCGTTTCTGCCCGACCATCTCGTCGAGGGTACGTGGGCGCATCCGCTCTGCTAACGGCCCCATGGCGCTGCGATCAACATGCAGCAGATCGGGCGTGATCGAGTCGGGACGTTTGGCTTTGCTCACCCCTTCATTCTACCGCCTCTGTCGGCGGGACGTTCCACAATGCGGTGTTCGGCCATCGCTGGCAGAAATGCTGGCGTTCTCTTTCCAAGCGACCACTTCGCGCAGGTGCAATACCTAAAACGCGCAGCACAATAATGTTACTAAGTAACGAGTGACCGCATACAATCGCTTGCCGGCACCCCGCACCGGCCGCCAGCTGCGCCAGCGCGAGCGGCACGTTCAGCGTACGGATCCCACCATGCCTCGCATTCCGCTTCGTCCCTCTGTCATCGCCGCTTGCCTTCCAGGGATGGCCGAGACCATCTCGCATCCATCCAAACCTTCAGCGAAGCGGCAGACGCATAACAAATTGGCGACGCCCGACCCACGCGCGTTCGAGGCGGAACTGATCCAGGCACAGGAAGATCCGCTGGGTTGGTCAGAGACGCTGCGTGAGCAAGTCAGACAGACAAGCGTCGTCGAGCCCGGATTGAAAGCCGCTCCCAAACGCAAACACGCTCTCCTGCGGCCCTGCAGGAAGGCCGCAGAGCGATTGGGCCTCAGCAGTGGTGCGCCAGAACCGCACGCGCGCCTGCTGCGCTATTCCTCGTTGCAGTGCGAGCGTGACAGACTAGCCGATCCATCGGATCGCAGCGCCAATGTCGCCCTTGCTCCGCACGCAGCCCCGCTGCTGTCGAATGCCACCCAGGATCTCAATGGAGCGCTGATAGCACGCCTTGAGCAATCCAACCACGACCTGGCCGCAGGGATCTCCCGGCGTCGCCAAGCCGAATTGAAGTACGCGCATGCACAAACGCTACACGCTGCACGCGAGCAGTTGGCGTTGAGAGCCCGGCGCGCCGCCAATCTCAGCGACAGCATCAATGTGCTGACGCGTGAACGCGCCGAACTGCTGCAGCAACTGCATGGATGCAATGTGCGAACTGATGCAGTGTCGGCGGCGATACACGATCTCGAGTCGAACATCGTCTCCGCGCGCGCTGCATTGAACGCGTTACCAGGCGTTCGGCAATCGCGCGCTGTCGTAGCGCGCACGGCGCCATCCGCGGCCAACGCGCATCAGGGCGAGGATCCCTCACACCTGCAGCGCGTCTGCACTCGGCTCGAACACGCAGTGCAGGATGCGCGCGCGCGCGGCGATGTGCTGGCCAAGACGGTCTTTTTCGGCCGCGGCTCGGCACAGGCAGCACAGGCAGAGCAAGCACTTGCGGATACTAATGCGGAGATCGATCAATTACGGAGCGCGTATGCACAAGCGCGCGATGCGTTGCGGTCAGATCCAGCAAGCAGCTCTGCCAACAGGCCGGCATCTCGCACGCTTGCGTCGGAACTTGTTGCAGAGCAAGACCGAGAAATCGAGGCACTGCGCACACGACTTGGGTACGACGAGAAGATGCTGACCCTGCAAGGTACGCATGCCGAGCGCTGCCGGCGGAATACGCGGCGCCTACAGGCACGCCTAGCCCAGGTCGACGCAAAACTGGAGCAGGCGCGGCATTCGTCGCGGATCAACACCGAGGAGTTGTGGCAGCAGGAACAGACCGTCAGCGTGCTGGAAGCAGCGGACGGCGACATGCAGCGCGGAGTGGAACATGCAGCCGCGCAGCTGCCGGCAGATGAGGCCCGGCCCGTAGCTTCCGATATCGTCGCCGACACCATGCAGACACTGCTCGACGTGCTTCCCGGCTTTCGCGAGGAAACGCTCGACCCCGTGAGTCGACAGGTTCTGCGCGTCTGGGCTGATGGCCTGCATGCTCGCAGCGCTGCGTTCGGGACCGAGGCCCTGCAGCCGGTCGACGCGTTGCGCATCGCCCTGCAGGCCTTATCGATCGCCAGCGGGGGCGATGCCACGGCGGCGGCCAACGCACTGCAACGCCTGAGCGTCGTGCGGATGCGTGAGCTAATTCCGCCGCCGCAGGTCTCCATCGCTGCCGAGGCGGTCCCGCCAATGGAGACCGTCACCGCCTGCGTCGGCCTGCTGGCCAGCGTGCCGCGCGGCATGCAGGTGCTTTCGCACATGCTGCGCGAAGAACCCACGCCTGCCTCCCGGGAATGGTTGGAGGCGGCGCAGGTCCATCTGCGTGCCAGCCACCGGCTTGCACTGACGCAGGACGCAGAACAGGCTGAACGCACCTGGCTGGGCGATGCGCAAATGGGAGCGCGCCATGCCGTGCACGGCGCTTCGCCGCTCCAGGGCCTGCAGTCTGCAACCGATGCCCAGCGCGGCGCATTTCATGCGTTCCGCAATGGCTACGAAACCACCCGGACAGGTTCACCCTATGCGCGCGTCAACGCATGCCTGCAGATGTTTGCGCAATGGGCGGTAGCAGGCAGCAGAAGGCGGGGCAATAGCGACCTCAACCCCTTCAACGCGCTCGCACTGGGAATGAAGGTCGGCGCCTCCGAAGCGCTTCCCACCGCTGTGCGGCGTGCCAACGATGCTTTTCGCGAGGCGGCCGGCCACTTGACCAGCTGGCTCGTCGCGCGCCGCCAGATCCAGCTGGCGGGCGGGCGAATGCCGTCACAGGACGAGCTGGCGATGCAGGCACTGTCGGAATACGCGCACTGGCTACCACACGAGCAGAACGCGACCGACCTGACCTTCACTGCCAAGGTACTGGGCACGATCGAGCGGCGCGCCCAGGAGCTTCAGCGCTCGGTGGCCGCCTCCGCGAGCGAGAGCGACGATCTGCAGCCGGCGGCGTGCCATCCGGCGATCGCATCCGCCTGGGTCGCATTACGCGCGGGCCGCATGCGTCTGCCGGAAACGCTGCGCCTGATCCAACGCGGCCTGCTCGACCACGCCGGACAGCCGACCGACATGCCGATCGGTGCAGCGCCCTTGGATGAAGAACTGGCGTCGGTCGCACGCAACCACTTCCATCAGGCCGTTGGTCATGCCAGCCGCTTTCTGCATGAGGGCGACACGTCCCGCGTCAGGTCGCCCCGCGCGCTATTCGAATGCCTGCGCAACCTGATGGAACGGCTGGAATGGCGCGACAAGCTGCGTATTACCGAACAACGTGTGATCGGACTCAATACGACGCCGCTATCGGCCGCGCTTGCGATCATCCCCAGCGGCCTGGGACTGAAACTCTCCGCGGGCGGTCAGACCAGTTCCGATCGCTCGGTGGAGATTTACATGGGACGCACCGGGCTGTCGCTGCAGATCGGGCGGCAGAAGGCGCGGCAGTTCAACGCCAGTACGGGCATTAGCGCGGGCGTGCTGCTGCCGGGCACCGAACGCGCGCCGGTGGGTATCACGGGCGCAGCCGAGTGGCGCATGAAAAAGGAATCGAGCATCGAGCATGGCGTGCAGATCCGCGTACCACGGCGGGGAAAGGGCCAGGAGCTGGAGCAGCGCGCGCAATTCCTGGCCATGTTTGAACACCTGCTGCAGCTCGCCGAGCAATCCGGCGGCGATGCAGGCCAGCTGACCGAGCGCGACTTTCTGGGGGAGCTACTGGCGCATCACCCCAGCATCACCGTTGGCTTGATCGGCCATGCCGAGCGCAACGCTTCGGCCACCGAGTCCAGCCTCAGCGTCGCTGCGGGCGTACGCGTGGGAAACATGGATGGCAAACCGCGTCGGGCCACCCTGGGGGCTTCGCTCGGCTTAAAAGCGCGCCGGGAAACCTCCCGTTCGCAGACGCCGATCGAAGGCTACATGACGATGGTACTGAAGGATTCGAGCGCGCAATCCAGGGTAGAGCTCGCAGGCCGCGCATCGGCCAGTGTCGTCGCTCAGCAGTGGACGCACCCAAGCATTGGCAATGCGCCGCCCACGCCAGTGGCGCGGCTGTCCATGGCCACGCTCGATCTCGGCTATAGCAGAGAACTGCATTCGGCCGGCAGCAATACGTTCTCCACCTTGTGGATGTTCAACAACGAAATCGACCCTGTGCGCACGGATCGTGGCTTCGAATTCTTCGACTTCGCCTCATTCGAACGCGAAGTGAAACGCAACTGGCAGTTATGGACGCACTATGGAATCTCCAAACTGCAAGGCAAGGTCGACGACCAGCGGGTCTACATGGTGGCCGAGCGCCAATTGCAGGACTTCGTCGACCGGGTCCGCCTCCATATGCAAGACAACAAGTTCGCCTCGATGATCGTGGACTGGGTGTTACAGGCAGAGGCTGCACCGCGCCTGGACGCATTGCGCGCACAGGCCCAGCTATTACGGGTCGCCGGATGCGAAGCGCAAGCAGTGGAAGCAGATCGCGCCTTCGATGACCTGATCAGCCACCCAGGCATCTGGGAACCGACCATCCTGATCCTGCGCGAAAAAGGCAAGCGCCAGCGCGAGCGTGGCATCGACTTCTTCGTCAAACGCCAGACCAACCAAGCGGCGGAGGCGATGCGGACGGTCGGTCAATGGATCCCGTACGAGCCAGTCCCCTAGCTCTGCAGGCGTGGCCCCGAGGGGTGGGGTCTCCGCCAGGTCACGGTGACGGCTGCGCCCCTCGCAGGCACAACCGATCGTTGCACCTTGCCTTCATCCCGTGCGTCCGCAGACGCATCTACTGCGCGTCGCCCACCACATCCACGCCCTTGCCCGGGGTGTAACGGAAAGTGTCGGCCGCGAATGCGGGGTTGCGCTTCCACCCGCTGAAGCTGATCGCGGTGCGCTGGCCGACTGCATCCACGACTTCCATCTTGGCCAGGCCGTCCTTGCCGAACCCCAGCGAGGCCATCTGGAAGCTGGCGTCGGTGTCGACCTTGGGCGTCAACGACAACCACTGCAGCCCATCGCGCGGCGCGGCTTCTTCGCTGACGTCGTACTGCTTGTCCAGGCGCGTCGGATCGATCAATGCCACCAGCGGGCTGTTCTGTTCTTCGCTGCCTTGTGCGCGCACGGTGACCTGCTCCAGATCGGGGTCGAACACCCAGACCTTCTTGCCATCGGCCACGATCAACTGCTTGTAGGGCTTGGCATATTCCCAACGGAACTGGCGCGGTGTTGCCAACGCAACCCGCCCGCTTGAATTTTCCTTGACCCGACCATTCGCGTCGGTCACGCGCTGGCTGAACTGTCCATCCAGCCCCTTCAAGCCACGCGTGAAGGTGTCCAGCTCCTGGCGCGCACCGGCAAAGGCGGTACTGGCGAACAGAGCAGTGGCAAGGACGGCATAACGGAGCTGGCGATGCATCGCGGTCTTCCAAAAGGACATGCGTCGATTCTGATGCTTCATAGATGAATGGGCGAGCGCTATTGCACGACATGTTCAGATGGCGGCGCTTGCGCGGCGATCCGGCTCAGTGCGCGGTATGCACCTTGGACAAATCGCCGTACACGATCTGCCCGCGAAAGCCGCGCCGCACCTGCTGGTACAACTGGCGAAACGCACGGTAATCCTGTGGCTGGCACAACGCCTGCGGGCCACGCACGGCCGCACGCTGCAGGCGATGCACGGCGGTCACCGTCTGCCCATCGCGTGTCCAGTCGACCACGTATTCGCCAGCGGCATTGCGAAAGGTGCTGCTACGCGGGATCGCAATGATCGGCACCGTGCTGGGGAAAGTCACCACATAGGTCTCTTCGCGTACGCTGTCGTTGCAGTAGAACGGGGTCAGATTGTCTTCGGCCGAGGTGGTGGTGTAGATCGCGCGGATCGATTCGGCACCGGGCATGTCCGGCAAGGTCATTCCGCCGACCACCGAAAAATCCACCGCATCCTTCGCCAGGAAGCTGTAGCGATAATTGAAGGGCGCATCCAGATCCAGCGGGTCGCCCTGGATCAGCAGATCGCCGGTGCCGTCGAAACCGGACTGGGCAAGGATCGACTCTTCGATCCGGTTGCGATTCTGCGCATTGAGCTGCACGAACATCGCGCGCAAGCCCACTTCGCCGGTCTGCCCGCTGTCGAGCGTGGTCATGCCCTGCAGGCCGCCCTGGGGCGTGAAGCGGTAGTCGGTGCGCGCGACGTAGCGATTGACCTTGCGGTCGTTCGGCGGCGTCTGCGTGACCTTGCCGTCGCGCGTATGCACCACCGGCGCGCCGAGATCGCCGGCCGGCAACTGGCCGAAGCGCGCGTACGGGTTGGTCGAATCGACATACAGATCGAATGCAGGGATGTAGGTGATGGCGTGATTGAAGCGGCCCAGCACCGGAATTTCAGGCAGTGTCGGGCCGCCCTCGGCGCCGATCAGCACCGGCGTGCTGGCGATGCCCTTGGCTGCAAGCAGAGCTTCCAGGATCACGGTGTGGTCTTTGCAATCGCCATAGTGGTTAGCCAGGATGCTATCGGCGCTGTTGGGTTCCAGCCCGCCATTGCCCAGATACACCGCCACATAGCGAATATTCCGCGCGACCCAGGCGTACAGCGCAGCTGCCTGCGCACGCGGAGCGTCGATACCGCGGGTCACTTCATCGGCCAGCGCCTGGATCGCCGGCGTCACCGCGGCAGCGCGCCCGCCCTTGACGTGATACGCCAGGCCCATCTGCGACCAGCTATCGAAGGTGCTGGCCATCAAGGTGGGGCTGAACTCCCAGGTCGCCGCGCTCCAGTTCTGGTTTTTCATCGGCGCGGTACGCTGGTAGCGCCACTCCCAGCGCGCTTGGTCGCCACGCACTACCGGCTTGTTACTGCCCTGCAGCCCGCGTGTGGAAAGATGCATCGGCAGCGACTTCGGTGCCACTAGCGTGACGACCGCATCGTCGTACTGCGCGAACACGCTGAAGGTCTCCCACAAACTAAAATAGCCTGGGAAATACGGTGTGTTCTGCGCCCGCCGCACCCGGTAGACGATGCGCGCGCCCGGCGCCAGATTCGGGAATACCACGACCTTGACCTTGCGGTCGGCATACATCGCCGCCGAGGCGCTGGAATAGCTTTCCTGGGTGTAGATCTTGTCGGCCGCCACATCCTGGCGCAGCCCTTCGGCCGTGACGGTATACGCCTGCAGCACGTCCAGCGTTTCCATCTTCTCGCTGTAGCTCAGTCGGACCTGACTGAACTGCTCCACCGCCGACTTTGTCTTGAGCAGGATCTCGTACTCGTCGGTCTCCACGCTGCTGGCGTCGGCGCGCACTTCGTAATCAGCGCGATAGCGCACGAAGCTGTAGTTGGTGTCGGCCTGCGTGCGTGCCGCAGCAGTGGGCGCTGGCCGTTGCTGGGCCTGCGCCTGGGCGAGCAACGGTACGCAGAGAAACAGCACGAACAACAACAAGGGACGATCCAACATGGGTCTCGGTCGCGGCAGGCCGGAGCGGCCCTCACTCACAGGGTAGCCGTTGTGCCCGGCAATGACAGGCACGGACTTCCAACAATGCCGCATTGCTGCACGCGGCGAGGTTCCTGAATCGAAAACGCACCAGTGGCAGCGTGCACCGATACCGCAGGCACTCACTTGGGCGGTGGCGGCGCCAGCACGGTGCGGTCGCCGTTGTGTTCGGGCGGGCTGACCACGCCCGCCGCCTCCATCGCCTCGATCAACCGCGCAGCGCGGTTGTAGCCGATCTTCAAGCGACGTTGCACGCCCGAAATGGACGCGCGCCGGGTCTCGGTAACGATGCGCAGTGCCTCGTCGTACAGCGGGTCGGATTCGTCGCCACCGCCGCCACTGCTTTCCGGCAACCCGGTCGCGCCAACCACGGTGCCATCGCCCATGGTCTGCACTTCGTCCAGCACGCCGTCCACATACGCCACTGGCCCGCTGGCCTTGAGATGCTCGACCACCCGATGCACTTCTTCGTCGCTGACGAAGGCGCCATGCACGCGGTCCGGCAACGCTGTGCCCGGCGGCAGGTACAGCATGTCGCCGTTGCCCAGCAGCGCTTCTGCACCGGACTGATCCAGGATGGTGCGCGAGTCGATCTTGGAGCTGACCTGGAACGCCACGCGGGTCGGGATATTGGCCTTGATCAGGCCGGTGATCACATCCACGGACGGGCGTTGGGTGGCCAGAATGAGGTGGATGCCGGCCGCACGTGCCTTCTGTGCCAGGCGCGCAATGAGCTCTTCGACCTTCTTGCCGACGATCATCATCATGTCGGCGAATTCGTCGATGAAGATGACAATGAACGGCAGCGTTTCCAGCGGCCGCGGCGCTTCACCCAGTTCCGGGTTCGGCTTGAACAGCGGGTCCATCATCGGCTGGCCGGCGTCCTCGGCATCCTTGACCTTCTTGTTGAAGCCGGCCAGGTTGCGCACGCCCACCGCGCTCATCAGTTTGTAGCGGCGCTCCATCTCGGCCACGCACCAGCGCAGGCCGTTGGCGGCCTCCTTCATGTCTGTGACCACCGGCGCCAGCAGATGCGGGATGCCCTGATAGACGCTCAGTTCGAGCATCTTCGGGTCGATCATCAGCATCCGCAGTTCCTTGTGCGAGGCCTTGAACAGCAGGCTCAGCACCATCGCGTTGACCGCCACCGACTTGCCCGAACCAGTGGTACCGGCCACCAGCAAGTGCGGCATGCGCGCCAGATCGGCGACCGTCGGGCGGCCGGCGATGTCCTTGCCCAGGGCCAGCGTCAGCGGGCTGGCCGACTTGTCGTATTCCTTGGAGCGCAGCAACTCGGACAGGAAGATCATTTCGCGAGTGACGTTGGGGATCTCCAACCCCACCACCGACTTGCCCGGAATCACGTCCACCACGCGCACCGACTTCACCGACAACCCGCGTGCGATGTCCTTGTCCAGCGAACTGATCTGGCTGACCTTTACGCCGGGCGCGGGCTCGATCTCGAACCGGGTAATCACCGGGCCCGGATACGCACCGACCACCTGCGCCTCGATGCGGAAATCCTTGAGCTTGAATTCGATCTGCCGCGACAGCGTTTCCAGCGTCTCTTCCGAATACCCCTTGGCCTGCGGCTTGGGGTCGTCCAGCAGCGCGAGCGGCGGCAGATCCGAGCCGTCAGTGCTGACGCCCTGGAACATCGGGATCTGGGTATCGCGCTTGGCGCGCTCGCTCTTTTCCACCACCGGTGCCGGCGGCGGCTCGATCTTGACCGGCTCGCGCTTGGCCTGCTTGACCGCATCGACCTTGCGCACTTCTTCGCGTTCTTCGCGCATCACGCGGGTCTGCTGCCACTCGGTCGCCTGATGCGACTTGCGCTGCAGCAACGGTCCCAGCGCCAGCACCCACTTGCCGATGCGCTCCATCACCACGAACCACGACAACCCGGTCGCCAGCGTGATCGACACCAGCAGCAGCACCACCACGAACAGGTTCGCCCCCAGCGCACCGAACCCGGCGCTGAGCGAATTGCTCACCAGCCGGCCCAGGATGCCGCCCGCGCCAGCCACGTCGCCATTGAACAGGCGCAGGTGCAGGAAGCCGGTCGAGGCAATCAGGAAGCCGACCATGCCGACCAGGCGCAAGGCCGGGCCCAGGTCGGCCTCGGCCTGCCCTTCCTTGTCCATGCCGAACAAGGCGATCCAGGCCACTGCGCCCAGCACCACCGGCAATAGGAAGGCCACGTAGCCAAACAGCTGCAGCAGCACATCGGCAATCCAGGCGCCTACCCGGCCGCCCATGTTGTGCACCGGTGCGACCACGCTGCCGGTCTGCGACCAGCCCGGGTCCGCCGCCGAATAGGTGAACAGGCTCGCCAACAGGTACAGCAACAGCGGCGCAACCGCGATCAGCGCCAGATCGCGCCAGAGCTTCTGCCGACGGGGAGTGTCCGCGGCCGCCGGCTTGCGCGACGACGACTTGCCCTCTGCGGGCTTGCTGCGTTCGGGAACCTGCTTTGCCACCTGTAGCCAGACCTTAGAAAAATGCTGTTAGTGGTTGATAATAAACGACTGAGTGCACAGTTTCAGCAGCCACGCATCGGATCGCCAGCAACCTACGCCGCAGCCAACGAAAAACGCCGCACAGGGCGGCGTCGAAAGCGCGAATGGGGATGACCATGCCATCGGCGGTCCAAGCAGTTCCATCGCGCCGCCTTGATTCACCGGGTGGGGACCGCCACTCTATGCCGCCACAGGGGCGCTGATTGCACCGCGCCAACCCTGCCTTTTCCTAGATCGCGAGTATACATGAGCGCCTCCTCTGCCAGTCCCGCCAAGCATTCCCGCCTGCTGATCCTCGGCTCCGGCCCGGCCGGCTGGACCGCCGCGGTCTACGCCGCCCGCGCCAACCTCAAGCCGGTAGTGATCACCGGGCTGCAGCAAGGCGGCCAGCTGATGACCACCACCGAGGTGGACAACTGGCCGGGCGACCCCCACGGCTTGATGGGCCCGGACCTGATGAGCCGCATGCAGGCGCATGCCGAGCGTTTCGATACTGAGGTCATCTTCGACCACATCCATACCGCCGACCTGTCGCAGCGCCCGTTCCGGCTGATCGGCGACAGTGCCGAGTACACCTGCGACGCATTGATCATCGCCACCGGCGCGACCGCCAAGTACCTGGGCATCCCCACCGAAGAAGCGTTCAAGGGCCGCGGAGTGTCCGCCTGCGCCACCTGCGACGGCTTCTTCTACAAGGACCAGGACGTGGTCGTGGTCGGCGGCGGCAACACCGCGGTCGAAGAAGCGCTGTACCTGTCCAACATTGCCCGCAAGGTCTACCTGGTGCACCGCCGCGACACGCTGCGCGCCGAAAAGATCATGCAGGACAAGCTGTTCGCCAAGGTGGCGGCCGGCAAGATCGAAACCGTCTGGCACCACGCCATCGAAGAAGTGCTGGGCAACGATGCCGGCGTGACCGGCGTGCGGGTCAAGTCCACCCTCGACGGCAGCACCCGCGACATCGACGCGCACGGCTTCTTTGTCGCCATCGGTCACCACCCCAACACGCAGCTATTCGACGGCCAGCTGGCCATGAACAACGGCTACCTGGAGATCCGCTCCGGCCTGAACGGCGCGGCGACCGAGACCTCGGTGGCCGGCGTGTTCGCAGCCGGCGACGTCGCCGACCAGCATTATCGCCAGGCCATCACGTCGGCTGGTTTCGGCTGCATGGCCGCGCTGGATGCCGAACGGTATCTGGACAAGAGCGCCTGAGGTGATGGCTGGGCGACGGCCCCACCCGCAGGCCCCTTGCGCTAGAGGGGCAGCGGCGTGAGCGTGACTGCGCGCTGGTGCCGCCAGCTTGCGGAGATACCTGCCGGCGCCTGGGACAGCCTGCATGACGGCGCGCACCCCTTCGTTTCCTACGCCTTCCTCGAAGGCATGGAGCGCGAAGGCTGCCTTCGCCCGGACTGGGGCTGGCAGGCACTGCACCTGACGTTATGGGACGGCGACGCCCTGGTCGCCGCTGCCCCGGGCTACCTCAAGAACAACTCCCATGGCGAGTTCGTGTTCGACCACGCCTGGGCACATGCCTATGCCCGCTACGGCCAAAACTACTTCCCCAAGTGGCTGTGCGGGGTGCCGTACTCGCCGGTGACCGGCCCCCGCCTGCTGGGCGACCCGCGCTGGCATACGCACCTGCTCGACGGCATGCGCACGCTGGTGGAAAGCGCCAGCCTGTCGTCTGCGCACGTCAATTTCTATCCCGCCAACGAGGACGCGGCATTCACCGCAGAGTGGCTGGAGCGCAACGACCTGCAATACCACTGGCACAACGCGACCGGCTGGGCCGACTTCGAGGCCTACTTGGGCGCGATGAACCACAAGCACCGCAAGAACATCCGCCAGGAGCGCGCCAAGGTGCAGCGCGCCGGGGTGCGTTTTCGTGTGCTGCATGGTGACGAGGCTAGTGCGGACGAGCTGCAGGCCATGTACGGCTTCTACCTCAAGACCTTCGAGGAATACGGCAACTCCCCCGCGCTAACGCCCGAATTCCTGCAGCACCTGGCGCAGCACCTGCCGCGGCAGCTGGTGATGTTCCTGGCCGAGCTGGACGGGCAACCCATCGCCGGGGCGCTATGCCTACGCGGCGGCGACACCCTGTACGGCCGCTACTGGGGCGGCGAAGCACTGCCTGGCCTGCATTTTGAAACCTGCTACTACCAGGGCATCGAGTATTGCCTGCGCGAAGGCCTGACCCGCTTCGAACCCGGCGCCCAGGGGCAACACAAGATTGCGCGCGGCTTCCTGCCCACCCTGGTGCGCAGCCGCCACTGGATTGCCGACCCCGGCTTCCGTGAGCCGCTGGCGCAGTGGTGCGCCGATGAGCGCGCCGCCGTGGCCCAGCATGCCGTCGAGCTGGCCGACCACAGCCCGTTCCGCGACTGACGACGTCGCCGCAGCGCAGACCGCGCCGCTAGACTCTGCGCATGTCGCGCACCCTGCCCCATCTGTTGTCATCGGATCCTGCAAGCCCGTTCCCACCCGCCGAGCACGCCTTGCGCGAGCCCGATGGGCTGCTCGCCATCGGCGGCGACCTGCACCCGCAGCGGCTACTCAACGCCTACGCGCACGGAATCTTTCCCTGGTTCTCCGACGGCCAACCGCTGCTGTGGTGGAGCCCGAACCCGCGCACCGTGTTTCGCACCGACGCCATCCACTTGTCGTCCCGCTTCAGGCGGCAGCTGCGCACGTGCACCTGGACCCTGCGCGCCGACACCGCATTTGCGCAGGTCATCGCCGCCTGCGCGTTGAGTCCGCGCCCTGGCCAGGACGGCACCTGGATTACCGACCAGATGCAGGAGGCCTACCTGGACCTGCACAGACGCGGATACGCGCATTCAGTGGAAGTGTTTGACGGCGCGCGTCTGGTGGGCGGCATCTATGGGGTTGCGATCGGCCAGATGTTCTTCGGCGAAAGCATGTTCAGCGGCGCCAGTGGCGGCTCCAAGATTGCACTGGCAGCGCTCGCCGCCGAACTGCATGGCCTCGGCTGGCCACTGATCGATGCACAGGTGGAAAACCCGCACCTGATGCGCCTGGGCGCACAACGCCTGCAACGCGAGCAGTTCCTGCAGCACGTAGCCACCCAGGTCGCATTGCCCGAGCCACCTGGCAGCTGGACGCAACGCTATGGCGAACGGCACGCAAGCGCGCTTGCAGGAGTCCGCTTAACATAAAATTTGCGCCTCGGCGAGATGGAGCGTAAAATGCTGTCCCTTACGGCCCTGCCGGGCCAACCGTGATTGCACAGGATTACATGTCGAAAGACGACTCCATTGAATTCGAAGGCAGCGTCAGCGAGACGCTCCCCAACACCACGTTCCGGGTCAAGCTGGAAAACGGGTATGAAATCATCGCCCACATCTCCGGCCGTATGCGCAAGAACTACATCCGCATCCTCACCGGCGACCGTGTCAAAGTTGAGATGACGCCGTACGACCTCACCAAGGGCCGTATTACCTACCGCATGAAGTAAGCGGTTCTGGTATCAAGACGCGAAGCGGCCAAGTGCCGCTTTTTGTCGTGCCTGGAGTTTTATTTTCTGCCCGTGCGGTCGCGTTACATGGGCAGGCTTTCGCCTGCGCGCTGATCTGTGCGTTGACGTTTTCGGCGGCCGATAGCGCAGCTGCGTGACGCAGCCGCAGAGGAGCGGGCGCCGGCGTCGGCGCATCATGGCGTCCAAGTGCGGGAAGATCGCCGTAAACCACCTAGGCGCCATGCGCTGCGTACAACCCTGAGCCGCGCTGCAGCGGTCGAACAGTCACATGGTCTGCTCCAGCAGTACGCCAGAACAGTGCCGCTCCAGCTCCAGCTCCAGCGCCTTCAACACAAAAAAGCCGCTCTTTCGAGCGGCTTTTCTCTAGCAGCGACCAATCGCAACGATCAATCAACCGTAGCCGGCAACAGGCGCTCCGGTTCCGGATGCGCTTCGACCACCAACTCGCCATCCTTGACGTCGATATTGACGCGGCCACCTTCCACCAGCTTGCCGAACAGCAACTCGTCGGCCAGCGGGCGCTTGATCTTCTCCTGGATCACGCGCGACATCGGGCGCGCACCCATCAGCGGATCGAAGCCATGCTGGGCCAGCCAGTCGCGCGCGGTCGGCGTGGCCGACAGCGACACGTGCTTTTCCTGCAACAGCATTTCCAGCTCGATGATGAACTTGTCCACCACCCGCAGGATGTGGTCAAAGCCCAGCGGCTGGAACTGCACGATCGCATCCAGACGGTTGCGGAACTCTGGCGTAAAACCGCGGCGAATCGATTCCATCGCATCGGTGGAATGATCCTGCTTGGTAAAGCCGATCGAACGACGCGAGGCCTGCGTGGCACCGGCGTTGGTCGTCATCACCAGGATCACGTTCTTGAAGTTCGCTTCGCGCCCGTTGGTATCGGTGAGGATGCCGCGGTCCATGACCTGCAACAGGATGTTGAAGATGTCCGGGTGCGCCTTCTCCACCTCGTCCAACAGCAGCACGCAGTGCGGCGTCTTGACGATCTTCTCGGTCAGCAGACCGCCCTGATCGAAGCCGACATAGCCCGGAGGCGCACCGATGAGACGACTGATCGAATGCGCTTCCATGTACTCGGACATGTCGAACCGCACCAGCTCAATACCCAATTGCAGCGCGAGCTGCTTGGTGACCTCGGTCTTGCCCACACCGGTCGGGCCGGCGAACAGGAAGTTGCCGATCGGCTTCTCCGGATTGGCCAGGCCCGAGCGCGCCAGCTTGATCGAGCCAGCCAGCGTTTCGATCGCCGGGTTCTGCCCGAAGATCACCATCTTGAGATTGCGTTCCAGATGCTGCAGCACGTCCTTGTCGGTCGCGCTGACCTGCTTGGCTGGAATACGCGCCATCTTGGCCACGATGGTCTCGATCTCTTGGATGTCGATGAGCTCCTTGCGCTGCCCTTCGGGCAACAGACGCTGGCGCGCACCGGCTTCGTCGATCACGTCGATGGCCTTGTCCGGCAGCAGACGGTCGCCAATGTGCTTGACTGAGAGATCCACCGCCGCCTGCAACGCATCATCGGCATAGGTCACGCCGTGGTGCGCTTCGTACTTGGGCTTGAGGCCCTGCAGGATTTCGAAGGTTTCACCGACGGTCGGCTCGACGATGTCGATCTTCTGGAAGCGGCGTGCCAGGGCACGGTCCTTCTCGAAGATGCCGCGGTATTCCTGGAACGTGGTCGAGCCGATGCAGCGCAGCTCGCCCGACGCCAGTGCCGGCTTGATCAGGTTGGAGGCGTCCATGGTGCCGCCCGACGCCGAGCCCGCACCAATAATGGTGTGGATCTCGTCGATGAACAGCACCGCGTTCGGCACCTTTTTCAGCGCCGTCAACACGCCCTTGAGGCGCTTTTCGAAGTCGCCGCGGTACTTGGTGCCTGCGACCAGTGCGCCAAGGTCGAGCGAGAAGATCACCGCGTCGGCCAGCACTTCCGGCACGTCGGCATCGACGATGCGCTTGGCCAGGCCTTCGGCGATCGCGGTCTTGCCCACGCCGGCCTCGCCCACGTACAGCGGATTGTTCTTGCGGCGGCGGCACAGGACCTGGATGGTGCGTTCGATCTCGTCCGCACGCCCGACGAGCGGGTCGATCTTGCCGTTACGGGCATGATCGTTCAGGTTGGTGGCGTACTCGGCCAGGGCGTCGCCCTTGCCTTCGCCCTCGCCCGCATCGCTCTTGGGCTCACCATCGGAGGCGGACGGCTGCTCGCCGTCTTCACCCAGCTTGGCGATGCCGTGCGAGAGGTAATTGACGATATCCAGGCGGGTGATGTCCTGCTGATTCAGGAAGTACACCGCATGTGAGTCTTTTTCGCCGAAGATCGCCACCAACACATTGGCACCGGTGACCTCCTTCTTGCCGGAAGACTGCACGTGGTAGACGGCGCGTTGCAGCACGCGCTGGAAGCCCAGGGTGGGCTGCGTGTCGCGGCCATCGTCCTCGGCCAGGCGCGAGACCGAGGCCTCGATCGCCTGTTCCAGGTCAGTGTGCAGACGCACCTGGTCCGCACCGCAGGCCTTCAAGACGGCTTGCGCGGAGGGATTGTCCAGCAGCGAGAGCAGCAGGTGTTCGACGGTCATGAATTCATGCCGCGCCTCACGGGCTCGCTTGTAGCACTGGCCGATGGTTTGCTCTAGGTCTTTGCTGAACATTGGTAACTCCGAACGGCTGTTGCCAACAATATGCGGCTTTTGTTGGGATTTTCCACAACCCTATCGGATAGGCATGTTCAGACGGCGTTAGCACGCCATTGCAGCAACACCGTTGCACTGCTGGAATGATCCAGCCAGACCGCTCAGGCCTGCTCCATCGTGCACAGCAGCGGGTGCTGGTTCATGCGCGAGAATTCGTTGACCTGGGCCACTTTGGATTCGGCAACCTCGCGGCTGTAGACGCCGCAGACGCCGCGCCCCCGCGTATGGACATGCAGCATCACCTGGGTGGCACGCTCCAGCTCCAGGTTGAAGAACTGCTGCAGCACGGTCACCACGAAGTCCATCGGGGTGTAGTCATCATTCAGCAGGAGCACCTGGTAGCGCGGCGGTGGCGCCACCTCGGGCTTGCTGGTCTCAACCACTAGGCCGTGGTCGTGTTCGTGGGAGGTCTTACGAGGCATCCGGCCATTATACGGTCCCGCGCCCTCCGCATTGGACGATTTGGCCCCGCGCCCGCACAATTTACGCCTGTTCTCCGGCCGGCCACTGATGACGTCTTCCACCACTGCGTTGCAATGGCACGCTCCGTGGCGCACTGCGCTACTGCCGGCATCCGCATTGGCGGCATGCAGTGTTGCACTGCGCCGCACTGCGGATGCCCCACCTAGCGCCCGCTGCGATCGGTGGACGGCGCTTGTTTCCTGTGCGGCGCGGATCAATCTCCAGCCTGCCACTTCCTGGACCCAGTGACTGATGACGCTTCAAGAAACCCGCTGGCACCCCGATGTCACCGTGGCCACCGTGGTGGTCCGTGACGGCCGCTTTTTGCAGGTGGAAGAATCCATCGGGGGGCGCCTGCTGTTGAACCAGCCCGCCGGGCATCTGGAGCCGGACGAAAGCCTGCTGCAGGCGGCCGTGCGCGAGACCCTGGAGGAAACCGGCTGGGACGTGCGCCTGACCCAGTTCATCGGAACCTATCAATGGGTGGCGCCCACCGGGCAGTGCTTCCTGCGCTTTGCCTTCGTCGCCGATGCCCTCGCCCATCATCCCGAACGCAGCCTGGACACGGGTGTGGTGCGCGCGCTGTGGATGACGCCCGAGGAACTGCGCGCTGCCAGCGATCGGCTGCGCAGCCCGCTGGTGTGGGAGGTGGTGGCCGACTACCTGGCCGGGCAACGCCATCCGCTTGCGCTGGTACGGCACGTCGCATGAGCACGCCGCGGACCATCGTAGGGGTGTCGGGCGGCGTGGATTCGTCGGTGGCGGCATGGAAGCTGGCCCAGGACGGCGAGCCGATCGCCGGCCTGTTCATGCAGAACTGGGCCGACGATGGCAGCGGCGACTGCCGTGCCGAGGACGACCGGCGCGATGCGGTGGCTGTCTGCGGCGTGCTGGGTATTCCCTTCCATTTCCGGGATTTCTCCGGCGAGTACTGGAGCGGCGTGTTCGAGCATTTTCTGGCCGAATACGCAGCCGGACGCACGCCGAACCCGGACGTGCTGTGCAACCGCGAGGTCAAGTTCAAGCACTTCCTGGAGGCTGCCCAGGCGCTGGGCGCCGAGCGGATCGCCACCGGCCACTACGCGCGCGTGGCGCATCTGGGCGGGCGCTGGCGGCTGCTGCGCGGCGCCGACCGCAACAAGGATCAGAGCTACTTTTTGCACCAGTTGGGCCAGAGCCAGCTGGCGGCCACGCTGTTCCCGATCGGCGAGCTGGAAAAGAGCGCGCTGCGCCGCATCGCCCAGGACGCCGGCCTGCCGACGCATGCCAAGAAGGATTCGACCGGCATTTGTTTCATTGGCGAACGCGACTTCCGCGAATTCCTGGGCCGTTATCTGCCCGCCCGCACCGGCGAGATCCGTGACCCGCAGGGGCAGCGAATTGCCGAGCATCCGGGGGTGTTCTATTTCACCCTGGGCCAGCGCGAAGGCCTGAATATCGGCGGCGTGCGTGGGCGTGCCGCAGCGCCCTGGTATGTGGTGGGCAAGGATGTGGGCAGCAACGTGCTGTATGTGGACCAGGACCGCGACAGCCCGCTACTGCAGTCCCGTTGGCTGCAGTCCGAGCAGGCGCACTGGGTCACCGGCGCGCCGCCGGCGCGCAGTTTCAGCTGCACCGCGCAAACCCGCTACCGGCAGCCGGATGAGCCCTGCACCGTCACCGTCCAGGACGACGGCACGCTGCAGGTGAACTTTGAGCGGCCGCAACGCGCAGTGACGCCGGGGCAGTCGCTGGTGCTGTACGACGGCGAGGAATGCCTGGGCGGTGCGGTCATTGCCGCCACCGATGCGCCGCTGGAACGCCAGCTGGCGGGATCTTCTTTTTCTTCCGAGGTAGTGGCTTGATGAGTTCTTCCATGGATCACCGTGTGCTGGCGCTGGCCGGCGTCGCTCAGGCCTTGCAGCAGGTGCGGCGGATCGCCGAGACCGGGCATTCGGAAGCGGCAACGGTTCGCACTGCCGTGGACAGCGTATTCCGGGTGGACGCCGCAACGCCCGAGGGCGTGTATGGCTCCTCGGCCGATGTGGCGCCAGGCCTGCGCCTGCTGCACAACTATTTCACCAACCAGGGCAAGGACGACATGCTGCCGCGGCTGGCCCTGGCGGTGCTGCAACTGGAGCGGCGCTTCGTGCGCGACCATTCCACGGTCGAGACCGTCTCCAAGGGCATCGAGGCGGCCGCCCGCCAGGCCCAGACCTTGGGCGACAGCGCGCACCCGGATGTGCTGAGCGCGCTTGGCGCCCTGTATGCGCAGACCATCAGCCACTTGCGCCCCAAGGTCATGGTGCAGGGCAACCCGCACTACCTGGGCCAGGCCGGCGTGGTCGCCGAGATCCGCGCGCTGCTGCTGGCCGCGGTGCGCTCGGCGGTGCTGTGGCGGCAGATGGGCGGCAGCCTGTGGGATTTCCTGTTCGCCAAGCGTGCCATGATCGAGGCGGTGGCGCGCGCGCTGCGTTGATTGCGCAGGTCGCCTGCGTGGCGTGAGACACGCGCAGGCAGTGGGCACACAGGTGTGATGCAGTTGAATGGCGTGCAGCGACGTGGTGATCGTCGCTAAAGACAAAGGGGGTACGGCCGATACAGCAACCGTGACTCTGCCGAGAACGCCCATGTATTCACGTCCACTTATCCGTCTGGCCGCCCCTTTGGCCCTGACCTTGCTGTTTCCCTTCGCCGTTGGATTCGACTGGCCCGCTTCGGTGCGCTGGGCGATCCTGGTGACCATGACCCTCAGTTGGTTGGGTTTCGCTGCCTGGGTGACGTATTCCCAGTTCCGGCGTAATCCGGACCAGATCCGCATCCTGCGCGAGCAGGACCAGTTGCTCAACGAACTGCGTACGTTCGTCAGCAACGAAGTCGACGGTTCGCGCTCCGAAGTGGAACGCGCCCGTGAACTGATCCGCCAGGCCGTGTCCGGTCTGGGTGGCAGCTTCGAATCGATGAACCGCAAGTCGCGCCAGCAGAGCCAGGCATTGGCCCGCATCGTCGACCGTGCCGGTGACGACGGCAGTGCCGGCGTCGACGTGGCCCGCTTCGCCCAGCACGCCAGCTCCCGCATGGAGCAGTTGGTGGAAGCGCTGGAACAGGTCAGCGGCCAGAGCACCAACACGGTGCACCACATCGACGAGATGGCCCAGCACCTGGATGGCATCTTTGCGCTGCTGGAAGACGTCAAGTCGATCGCCGACCAGACCAACCTGCTGGCCTTGAACGCCGCCATCGAAGCAGCGCGTGCCGGTGAAGCCGGTCGTGGCTTCGCGGTGGTCGCCGACGAGGTGCGCAACCTGTCCGAGCGCTCCACTACCTTCAACGAACAGATCCGCAAGCTGGCACACAGCTCCAAGGAATCGATCGCCAAGGTACGTGAAACGGTCTCGCAGCTGGCCTCTCGTCACATGGACCGCTCCCGCGAGGCGCGCCATGAATCGGCCGCGATGCTGGAGAACGTTGCGCAGATCAACGCCTCGTTGGGCGATGGCATGCGCGAGATCTCCGAGTGCGCACGCTCCATCGATGGCAGCGTGGCCGAAGCGGTGCGTGCCCTGCAGTTCGAGGACATCGCCACGCAGACGCTGAGCGGTATCCACACCCACCTGGATCGCCTCACCGCGATCAACCGCGAAGCCACGGCGCTGCAGGAACTGCTGCATCGCAATGGCGGCGTGTACGACAGCGACCTGGTTGCGTCGCTGGCCAAGGTGTCCAGCCGTCTGCGCGACATGCGTGTGGAGTGGGAACGCCCGCCGCACAAGCCGGTCGCACAGCAGGGCATGGGCGCTGGCACGGTCGAGTTGTTCTGAGACCGATGCCACGTACTGCCTGATCCCGACATTCCCCGGTCTTCCCGGGGATTTGTCGTTCCGCACGACCCTTCGATACGCCACGACCATGACCCTTTCCGTCTCGCTCCCAGAACCGCGCACCGATGTCGCTCTTGCGGCGGCCGCTGCCACCGCAGCGGCGCAGGCCGAGCGCATCGCCCACAGCGAAGCTGCCCGCCCCGCGCTGCGTAGCGTGCGCCTGCCGGCCGCGCTGGAACAGTTGGAACGTGCTGCCCGTGCGGAAGTACGGGCAATGCAGCACCCACGCCGCAGCTGCAGCGAAGAAGAACTGCTGTTGGCGACCGTGGCTTGGGATATGGGGCTGGATGGCGCCGCTGTCGGCGTTTCTGCACGCTGACGGTTACACGACGGCGTGGTTCCTCGGCAGGCGCCCCGCCGGTTGTTTTCAATGCCCGACATTGAGTGCTTCTGCATCAGACCGTGCTAATGGCTTTGGTGTGAGCAAGCAGCGCCATTTCATGCAGCATCAGGGTGAGTTCTCCCCTGCCCGTCTGCACGATGTCTTCTTATGACGTCTACAGCTTCGACTAATGCTCCGATCAGCTGATCTGCGGCTTGGCTGCTAAATGGTTGCTCGCCCAGCATCGCTAGGTATGCCGTGAATCCTCGGATGGAGGATCAATGCGGCATTGTTCTTCGTGCTGCTGGGTTGCTCTGCAGCGATCGCGCGCCTTCAGATCGCGCGACTGCTAGCGAGCAGGGAACGATCGAGTTTGCTGCGGGGCCCTTGCCGGCCCACCATTGCGGGACACGCCGTGAATCCATCCATGGAGGCTCTTATGCGGCATCCATGCTGCATAAGGTCCCGCAACAGTGCGGCCGGCAAGGACCATTCAAGATTGTCGGTTTGCAAGGTCAAGAGCACTGCGTGACGCGCTATTCCGGTACTTAGAGCGGCTAACAAAACGTAGCGAGCAGCCGTCAGGTGGGTGCGGGCGGCGCGGAGGAACCGGAGTGTACGTGGGTACATGCCGATTCCGAGCACCGGCCGCGCCCGCCTGGCGGCAGCGCAGTAGTTTTGATAGCTGCTCTTAGGCGCTAGCTCAAGGTCCGACGTTATCTCGAAGAACAAACAGCTTTTTCAAGGGCCACCAACCAACTTTCTGGTGCGGTGTCCTCGCCGCTTGCGGGGCCATGTGGCGGCATGGATGCCGCCACTGAGCCTCCATGGACGGATTCACGGCGTGTCCCGCAAGTGGTGAGGGCACCGCGCGCTCCACTCACTGAGCTTTTGACGTGGGCACCACTGCACCTAAAGAGCGCTACTGCTCAACTGGCGGCGTGTGCATTTGGTGAGTGCGGCGAGCAGATAGCTCAGTTACAGCGTTTGATCCGCAGCCTGGCTGCAGGGCAAGCGACCGCATACTGCGGGAACCGCCGGGAGTCGTAAAGGCACGTGTATTCAACGCAATGAGCTTTTGATCTGGGCATTGAATGACACACGACGCCTAGACCAGGCCATGCCGCAGAGTGCGTTCAGCTGGCGATGACCAGGCGTGCGCCCAGGCGCATGCCGGCTTCGGCTTCGCGCAGCCACTGCGCCATGTCGCGCGGCGAGAGCGGGCGCGAATAGAAGTAACCCTGGATTTCGTCGCACCCCTGCTGACGCAGCAAGGCATCTTCCTGCACGGTTTCCACGCCCTCGGCGACCACCTGCATGCCGAGCGCATGGCCCAGATGCACGATCGCCTGGGTGACTTCGGCCGTGTTGGCATCGTCGAGCATGCCCTGCACGAAGCTGCGGTCGATCTTCAGCCGCTGCACGGGGAAGCGGTTGAGGTAATGCAGGTTGGAGAAGCCGGTACCGAAGTCGTCAACGGCGAGCAACACGCCGTTCTGTTCGAACAACTCGAAGCAACGGCGCAATGAGTCCGAATCGCGGATCAAGGCTGATTCGGTCAATTCCAGCTCCAGCCGTGCCGGCGACCAGCCGTTGTCGCGGCAGATCTCCAGCACGCGCTCGGCAAAACCGCGCTCGCGCAGTTGCACGGCAGACACATTCACCGCGATGCGGCTGAAATGGAGGCCGGCGCGGTCCCACACCACGGCCTGGCGGCAGGCTTCGCCAATCACCCACTCGCCCAGGCGCACGATCTCGCCGCACTCTTCGGCAATCGGGATGAATTCTGCCGGGCTGCAGGGGCCATGGCCGGGGCGATTCCAGCGCATCAGCGCTTCGATCGCAGGCGAGGTATCGCCCACCGTGTTGACCAGCGGCTGGTAGACCAAGGTGAATTCTTCGCGCTCCAGCGCACCATGCAGCGCGTGCTCGAGCTCCAGGCGGCGCTGCGCGCGCAGCAGCACATCCTGGCTGTAGTAATGGAAGGTGTTGCGCCCGGAATCCTTGGCCGCATACATCGCCGCATCGGCGGCGCGCAGCAGGCTGTCGAAATCCGACAGGCCTTCACCCTGCAACGCGATGCCGATGCTGGCACCGAGCTTTAGGGTGACGTGGTCCTTGCGCAGCGGCTCGCCCAGCGCGCTGATCAGCTTACGTGCCACATGGCCGGCGTCTTCTGGCTCGGAAAGATCGCGCAGCAGCACGATGAACTCGTCGTCGCTGAAGCGGCCAAACAGATCGCTGTTGCGCAGGTGCTGATGCAGGCGCGAGGACGCGAGCTTGAGCAGATTGTCGCCGGTGGCATGGCCGAACGAATCGTTGATGCTCTTGAAGCCATCCAGGTCGATCAGCAGCATGGCCATCACCTGGCCACGCTCGTGTGCTTCGCGGATGGCGTTCTCGGCCTGTTCGCGCAGCAGGAAGCGGTTCGGCAAGCCGGTCAGGCGGTCGTAATGCGCAAGCAATTCGATCCGCTCATTGGCTTCGCGTTCGCGGCTGACATCGCGGAACAGCGCCACATACCGCGGCGGCAGGCCTTCGCGACGGTCCAGCTCGATCAGCACCTGCACCCACACTCGTTGCCCGGAGTTGCGGTAGAAGCACAGCTCCAGCTGTTCCGGCAGCCCACCATCGACGATGCGCAGCAAAGCCGCTTCGAAGGCGTCGCGCGAATCCTGGGTGTACAGCGACAGCGCCTGCTCCAGAGTGATGTTTTCCTTGCGCAAGCCATGGATGCGGTAGCACTCCTCGGTCCACTGCATGCGCCGGGTATCCACCTCGATCTCGCAGCCGCCAATCTTGCCCAGCGCAGACACGCGGTTGAGCAACTCGGTACGCCAACGGATCAGGGCATCGGTCTGCCGCTGCTCGGTTACGTTTTGCAGCTGGCCGAGCACGCGCACCAGTGCGCCGTCGCCGTCGAACACCGGCTGTGCCCAGACGCGTAGATGATGTGGATTGACCCCGAGCCGGCCGTTGATCTCCAGCTCGAAATGCACCGGCATCCCTTCGTGCTTGATCTTGCGCCAGGCGCTGCGCAGGTGTGCCACGGACGGGCCGGCCAGCAGACGCAGGATGTCGCGCACGCTGTGCAGGCGCAGGTCCGCCAGGCCAAGCTGCTGCAGGAAATCCTGCGACACCCACAATTGGTCCTTCAAGGTGTCCCAGCCCCAGCTGCCCATGCTGGCAATACGCTGGGCTTCTTCGAGCTGGGCCTGCTGCTCGCGCAGCTGCTGCTCGAGCAATTTATGATGATGCACGTCGGTATGCGTGCCGACCATGCGCAACGGGCGACCGTCGGAGGTGCGCGATACCACGCGGCCGCGGTCCAGGATCCAGCGCCACTGGCCATCGTGCTGACGCAGCCGGAACTCGGCTACATAGGTATCGGTGCGCCCGTCCAGATGCGCCTGCACGGCCGCGCTGACCTGCGCATGGTCGTCAGGATGGATCAGCCCGGACAGGGCGGTGAGATTGTTCGGCAGCGGCTGTTCGGAGTAACCCAGCATGCGGGTCCAGCGTTCGGAGCGGTACACCACGTCGGCGGCGATGTCCCAGTCCCAGAGCCCGTGGTCGGCGCTGTCCAGGCCGATTTCCCAGCGGCTGGTGCCATCGGCGCCCAGCGGCTCGGGAATACTCAGGGTGAAGGCCATGACCTGGCCCTGCTCGTCGCAGACCGCGCGCAGCCACCCTTCCAGGCGCCCACCACCGCTGCCCGGCAGCACGCACGCCGCCATGCCGCCGCTTTCGGCGATCTGGGCACGGCTGCTTTCCAGCACTTCGGCGTATGCGCCAAGGGTTGCCGGCAATCCGAGGGATTGCGCGACGCGGTTGGCCGCCAGGGGCTGGCCATGCGCATCCAACAACACCACCGCTGAGGTCAGCGGGTGCTGAAGCATGCTTGCGATGACGCCTGAGTCCACTCTGGAGCACTCCGAAGGTCGACCCCTGCCTCGGAGTCGCAATGGATAGCGGCCGTCTGGCGGATTAGTTGAGGCAGCCTTTCGCTGGCCGGCCGTGCCGGGCCGAGTTACGGCTAAGATGGCCGCATTGCCCGCTCCATGAGGTCGTCCGCGGACCATGCACCAACACGTTGCCGCGCCGGTGTTTTCTTCTGCTCCCGTGTCCCGACTTCGCCTCGCCGAGCGCCTGCAGCGCGGCCTGTGGACGCTCACCGGCCTGTATCTGCTGGCGGGCGTGGTCTGGCTGCTGCTGGGCAACCGCATGCTCGACCTGGCCGGCGCGCCCCAGCCCGAGCGCTGGTCCGATGCCGGCTTCCTGCTGATCTCAAGCGTGGTGATTCATCTGGTGCTGCGCCGCTTTGCCCAGCAGATCGTGGAAGAACACGGCGAGCTGGCGCAATCCCTAGCACTTTTACAAGCCAAGTTCCACGCCCTGCCCAGCCCGGCCTGGATCTATGACCTGGCCACCTTACGCATTCTCGATGCCAATCCGGCCGCGCTGGAATTCTTCGGCTGGGAGCGCGACGCCCTGCTGGAGCAGACCATCCACGCGATCTGGCCGGATGCCGATGCCGGCCGGCTGGAAGAGATCGTTGCGCAGATCCGCACCAAGGGCGATGACACCTGTGCGCTCACCGAAGACCTGCTGACCCGCAGCGGCCTGCGCCATGTGGAGATCCGCAGCAACCAGCTGCACCTGGCCAGCGGCCCGGCGCGGCTGGTGGTCACCGTGGACCGCAGCGAGGAGCGTCAGGCGCAACAGCTGCGCGACGAGGCGCTCAACCGTCTGGAAGAAGCCCAGGCCATCGCCCGGGTGGGCTCGTGGGAACTGGACCGCGCCACCGGCGTGGGCCGTTATTCGCCCGCGGTGTACCGCCTGCTGGGGCGCAGCGTGCCGATGCATCGGCGCGACCATCGGCTCGAAGAGCTGCTCACCGCCTCCGACACCGCGACCCAGGCACGCATCGTGCGCATGATCGAAGACATGTGCACCGGCGGTGAGGTGCAGATCGACGTCCTGCTGCCGCTGGTCGGCGGCGACTCGCAACCGCGCACCGTGCACCTGCGTGCGGAGAGCGTGACCACCCCGACCGGCGCACGGCACATCCACGGCACGCTGCAGGACGTGACCGAACGTGAGCAGTCACGCCGCCTGCTGCGCGAGCGCGAGGAGCAGTTCCGCGAGCTGGTGCGGGTGTTGCCGGATGGCGTGCTGATCCTGGCCGACGAACACGTGATGTACGCCAACGCCGCCGGTTCGGCGCAGTTTGGCTTCCAGGGCGAAACCATCCTGGGCGAACCGCTGCAGACCCTGGTTGGCGATGCCGATCTGCCGGTGGTGCGCGAGTACCTGCGTGCCGGCAGCGATCGCAATGAGCCGGTGTCCAGCGCACGGGCGATGCGCCGGCGCGACGGCAGCACCTTTTACGCGGGGCTGTCGGCCGGTGACATCCGTTATGGCGGGCGTGACTGCAAGTTGCTGGTGGTGCGCGACCTGAGCGAGCCCGAGCGCATGCGCGATGCATTGGCCGAAAGCAATGCCGAACTGCAAGCAATGGCCAAGCGGCTGTTCTCGTTGCAGGAAGACGAACGCCGCGCCATCTCGCGCGACCTGCACGACGACATCGGCCAGGCGATCACCGCGATGAAGTTATCCGCGCACGCAGCACTCGATGAAGCCGACCCGGTGGCGCGCCGCGAGGACCTGCAGGAGATCGTCTCGTTGGCAGACAGCACCGTCACCAAGCTACGCAATCTCTCGATGCTGCTGCGGCCGCCGCAGCTCGATGCATTGGGGCTGGAAGCGGCATTGCGTTGGCAGGCATCAATGCTGTTCCGCGCCTCGCAGGTGCGGCTGGAGCTGGATATCCAGGCCCTGGACGAGCGGCCGGGCAACGAGATCGAACAGGCCTGCTTCCGTATTGCGCAGGAAAGCCTGACCAATGCGTTGCGGCACGCGTGTGCGGGCGAAGTGCGGATGAGCCTGCAGTCGATCGACGGCAACGGCTTTCGCCTGGAAGTCAGCGACGATGGCGACGGGTTCGAACCGGAAGGTCCGCGTGGTTTGGGGCTGATCGTGATGCGTGAGCGTGCGCAAACCGTCGGCGGTGCGCTCGCGATAGAATCGGCTCCCGGAGCAGGCACGCGCGTGACGTTGCGCCTGCCCTATCACCCGGTCGGCGAGTCCGTCCCTGAAGATGGTGGACGTTGATTCATGTGGAGCCCTGTGATCCCGCCCGGACTGGAAATAGTCAAGCCGACCCGTCTGGGCGCGGGAAACCCTGAATTACTGCATCTGGTGGATGCCGCCGCCTCCGGCGGCCCGCCGCTGATGATCTTCCATATCGACATCGACCACTTCGCCTCGATCAACGAGAACATGAGTGGCGAGGTCGGCGACCAGGCGTTGACCCTGACCGCACGCAGGCTGCAGGAATTCCTGGGCACGCGCGGCAAGCTGTGGCGGCACGGTAGCGACGAAATGATCGTGGTGGCGGTGCGGCGCGAAGACACGCCACTGCCGGAAGACTTTGCCGAAGAGATCCGCCAGCAGCTGGAATTGCCGCTGTCGGTGTTGCCGTACACGTTATTCATGACCGGCAAGGTCGGCATCAGCCTGTGTCCGGAACATTCCACCTCGCTCTCCACCCTGCTCGACTACGCCGAAGAAGCCAGCTACCAGGCCGCGCGCGAAGGCGGCAATACGGTGCGCCTGTACACCCGCAATTCGGCCACCAATGCGCATAGCGAAAGCATCATTGCGCGGCAGATCGTCGATGCGATCCCGCATGGCGAACTGCGGCTGCGTTACCAACCACTGGTGAGCGCGCGCGATGGCCGCATCGTCGGCATGGAGGCGTTGCTGCGCTGGCAATCGCCCACGCTGGGCATGCTGGTGCCGGAGCGCTTCATGCGCACCGCCGAGCGGCTGGGCGTGATCGTGCAGATCGGCGAATGGGTACTGCAGAACGCGGTACGCCAGGCACGGCTGTGGCGCGACCAGGGCTTTGACGATTTCAGCATTGCGGTGAACGTCTCCACGTTGCAGCTGCTGCGCCCGGGCTTCTTCAACGAAGTCATGGCCATGCTGCAGACCGCCGGCGTGCCGGCGCAGTTCGTGACGCTGGAGATCAACGAAAGCGCGTTGACCAACAACGTCAACTTCGTCCACGAGACGATGGCCAACCTGCGCAACGAAGGCATCAGTCTCAGCCTGGACAACTTCGGCACCGGCGACTCCAGCCTCAGCGCGTTGGTGCGCTACCCGGTAGACCGGCTGAAGATCGACCGCAGCTTCATCAAGAGCGCACCGGCCGGCAGCCGTGAGGCCGCGATCGCGCGCGCCATCATTGCGATGGGCCATCAGCTGGGCATGACGGTGATCGCCAACGGCGTGGAATCGCAGGCGCAACTGGGGTTTTTGCGGCGCAATGACTGCGACATCTTCCAGGGCTATCTGTTCGGTGAGCCGATGTCGGCCGAGTCCGCCGGCATGGCGCTCCGCCGCCGCTATCTGCGCCCGGAATCGTTCGCCGAAAGCCGCCCCGACCGTACCTTGCTGTTGCTGGACGACGAAGAGAACGTGCTGCGCTCATTGGTGCGGCTATTCCGCCGCGACGGCTACCGGATTCTGGCGGCAGGCAACGTGCGCGACGCCTTCGACCTGCTGGCCACCAACGATGTGCAGGTGATCCTCTCCGATCAGCGCATGAGCGACATGAGCGGCACCGAGTTCCTGGGCCGGGTCAAGATGCTCTACCCCGACACCGTGCGCCTGGTGCTCTCCGGCTACACCGACCTGGCCACGGTGACCGAAGCGATCAACCGCGGGGCGATCTACCGCTTCCTCACCAAACCCTGGAACGACGACGAGTTGCGCGAGCACATTCGCCAGGCATTCCGCACGCATGATGAGTTGCGGAACGGCCGGGAATAGGGAATCGGGAGTGGGGAATCGGTACAAGCGGTGCGCGTGCTCCGTTTGTCTCCGTGTGGAATGAGCACCTCCGGGCAACGAAGCATCAGCGACGCCGCTCTACCGATTCCCCATTCCCGATTCCCGATTCCCCATTCCCAGCGCGAAGCGCTACCGCGGCTGCCGCACCGGCAACACGATCCGGAAGCTTGCGCCCTGCCCCGGGACGCTTTCGACGTCGATGCGGCCGTGGTGCTTGTTGATGATGCCGTAGGAAATCGACAGGCCCAGGCCGGTGCCGCTGCCGACCGGTTTGGTGGTGAAGAACGGGTCGAAGATGCGCTGCAGCAGGTCCGGGGCAATGCCGGCGCCGCTGTCCTGGAATTGGATCCAGACGTTTTCCGCCTCGTCGCGGCCGGTGGTCACGGTGATCGTGCCGCGCTCGACAATGGCCTGCCCGGCATTGAGCAGCAGGTTCATGTAGACCTGGTTGAGCTCGGATGGCAGGCATTCCACCAACGGCAGCTCGGCGTAATTGCGCTCCAGGGTGACCTTGTACTTGAGTTCGTTCCAGATGATGTTGATCGTGGATTCGAGACCGGCATGCAGGTCCACCATCTTCCAGGACTCGGAACGGTCCGAGTACGAGAAGTCCTTGAGGTCGCGCACGATGCGGGTCACGCGCTCGATACCCTCGCGTGATTCGGCCATCAGCTGCGGCAGATCGCGGCTGATGAAGTCGATATCGGCGCGGTTGCGGATCTCGTCGATTTCGGGGATCAGTGCTTTCGGATCCGGCGCCTGCAAGGCGCGTTCGTAGGCTTCGATCAGGGTGAACAGGCTGCGCAGATATTCCTGCAGGCTGCCCAGGTTCGAGTGCACATAGCCGATCGGGTTATTGATCTCATGCGCGACGCCGGCAGCGAGCTGGCCGATGGAGGCCATTTTCTCGGACTGCAGCAGTTTGTCCTGGGCGCCGTTCAAGCGCAGATAGGCCTGGCGCAACTCGGCATGCCGCTGTTGCAGCTCGCGCTCGTAGTCCTGCTGGCCTTCGATATTGTGGAACAGCGCCAAAAAATGCCCGACGCCCTGCTCCTCGTTGTAATACAGATGCGCAATCACCACCCGGTCGCTCACCGGCAGGCTGCCGGTCCAGGTGCCCTTGCTACGCGCCTGGTTGAGCGCATCGGCGGGCAAGACCTGCGAGATCCGCTCACCGAGATTGCGGTCGTCGGTGGGATCTTCCTTGCACAGGCTCTGCCGCGCGATGGCGTTGGCCATGATCAATTGGCCATCGGCGCGGAACAGCAACACACCCTCAAGCATCTGATCGCCGAAGGCGCGCAGCATGGCCGAGGAAGGCAACAACGTCTGATTGAGAAAGAACTTGGCAGTCACGGGACGAGGCAGCGTAGAGGACGCCCCAATATACGCCGAACCCGTGACCGGCCGTGTTGCCGAATGCGGCGTGGCGCTCAGGCCACCGCGAGCGAGCGCCCGGCGCGCAATACGCTGGACTGGCCATTGGCGTCGTAGGACGGCGCGCTTTCGGTCCGCCCCAGATGCCGCAGTGCCCAGTTCACCTCACGGCGACGGCGTGCCAGCAGCGCGCCATTGGCGCGGTTGGCTTCGGCCAGTTCGCGCAGACGCTCTTCCTGGCCTTCGGGCATCTGCACTTCGAGCGCGCGCAGTGCCGCCAGCTTGTCCTGGGTGTGCCGCATCAAGCTTTCGATGTCGTGCTCGATCAATGCCTGCCGTTCGCCGGCCAGCGCATCGCTGAGACGTTGCAGGGAATCGTTCACGTTCATCCTTTGGCCGGCAATTAGCCCGCCAGTTGCTGGTTCAGATCCATCATGCGGCTGGCGATGGCATCCGGGTTGATGGAATAGCTGCCGTTCTGCAACGCTTCCTTCACCGCCTGGACGCGACCGGTGTCGATCGCCGAGGACTGCGAAAGCTCGCGCTGCAGCGCTTGCAGGTTGGTCGCCTCGCCGGTCAGCTTGACGCTGTCGGTGGGCGGTGTTGCGGCAACGGGTGACGCGCGGTCTTCTCCAGCGGAGGCAATCTTGCTGCCCACGGTGGCGGTACGAAGAGTCGCTGCGGTCGGTAGATTGCCTTCGATTTTCTGGCTCATGTCAGGAACTCCTCTACAGGTCGTAGGGGATAACGGCAGCCAGAAAAAAAACTTTATAGAAAATTTCTATCTGGACACCACCACGGTACCGCTCGCTTCAACAATGCCCTGAACGACCCGGCGTGAGGATGAATTCTCCACCGAGACACGCTCGTTCTCACCAGCGTCGGACAGCGCGCGACCGCTCATGCGCACCTCCAGCCCACCATTGCGCGACACCAGTGGCACCGTGTCGCCACGCCGTACCAGCCGCGGGGTGACCAGGTCATTGGCCGACAACAGCGTGCCAGCCGGCAGAATGCGGCGGGCGGTCTTGCCCACCGCCGTAGCCGGGTCGGCCAGGACCGCACCGACGATCCGCGCGGCATCGCGCTTCTCGATGCTGATATCGGCCAACGAGATGGTTTCTCCAGAGGTGATGCCGCGACGCAGGACCAGCACATCCTGGTTGCGCCGCACCTTGAGCGGCACGAACAGGCGCCAGCCGGCCGGCTGCGGGCACGCCACTTCCACCGTATTGGTACCGGTGGGCTGGGCCTGCAGCGCGATCGGGCACGCCGGCATGCGAAGACCGGGATCGAGCGTGGCCTCGGCTTCGGCATCGGGGCCCACGGTGGCGAGCGCGGCGGCACGGATCGAATCGACGGACTGGTAGCCATCGGCCCAGGCCGGGGCAGACACCAACAGGATGACAAGCAGGAGCAGGCGCATGGGACCAGATCCGGAAGAAGACGCGGAAGACCTTGCAAGCTGTGTGCCGTTCTTTGGGGAATCGGGAGTGGGGAATCGGGAATCGCAAAAGCCGGGCGGCGCATCGGATACCTCAAGTATGTGGACCGCCCGTCGATTGGTAATGGGGACGGACCGATGGCCTGTCAGACGATTCCCGATTCCCGATTCCCGATTCTCCATTCCTGCTCAAGTTATTGCGCACCCCTGTCGATATCTGCCCCATGACCCACGATCTGCTCAACCGCATCGACCAGCGCACGCGTCTGGCTGGCCACAATCGACTGGCCCTGCTGCTGTTTCGGCTGGGCGGCCGCCAGCTTTTTGGTGTGAACGTCTTCAAGGTGCAGGAAGTGCTGCGCCGGCCGGAACTGTTCCAGGTGCCCGGCCTGCCGACCGAGTTCGCCGGCGTTGCCGACGTGCGCGGGCGCTCGGTGCCGGTGCTGGATTTAGGCCTGGCCATTGGCCACCCGGAGCGCGACCCGCATGGCGATAATGGGCCCGGCTACCTGGTGGTGGCCGAGTTCAACCGCTCGGTGCAGGGCTTTCTGGTCAGCGGCGTGGAACGCATCGTCAATATTGCGGTGGAAGATATTCACCCGCCGCCGGAACTGGGCGCTGAAGCCACTTATTTGACGGCGGTGACGCGGTTCCAGGGTGAGCTGATCCAGGTCATCGACGTGGAAAGCGTGCTGGCCGACATCGCCAAGGTCAGCAAGGACGTGCAGCTGGATCCCGGGCTGCAGCTGGTCACCTCCGACCGGCAGTTCCAGGTGCTGGTGGTGGACGACTCACGCGTGGCACGCCAGCAGATCCGCAGCGTGCTCGACCAGTTGGGCGTGGCGGCAACGCTGCTCTCCGACGGCCGCCAGGCGCTGGATCACCTGCTGCAGGTGGCCGCATCGGGCGAAAACCCGGCCGAGCGCTACGCCATGGTGATCTCCGATATCGAGATGCCGGCAATGGACGGCTACACGCTGACGACGGAAATCCGGCGCACGCCGGGCCTGCAGGGCCTGTACGTGCTGCTGCACACCTCGTTGTCGGGCGTGTTCAACAACGCCATGGTCGAGCAGGTGGGCGCCAACGCCTTCGTGGCCAAGTACAGCGCCCACGAGCTGGCCGATTACGTGCTGGCCCGCCTGCGCGTGGTGGCCGAAGCCGCCTGATCCTGCTCGATCCGGCCCTCCTGCCCGCTTGAGCGTGCAGGCCTGACGGGATTGCCCCCGTCTGAGATTCCCTCCGAATATGCTGCTGCCCAAACGGGCGGCCATACGCCTGCGCAAGCGCCGCAAGGGTTTGCCTGCGGCTGGCCCTCGCACACGCACCTTCTTCTATTAGCGATCAGCCACTTCCCTGGATGGCTTCGCCTGCTTGCGCGCAATGGGCTCGGCAGATTAGCCGCGTTGCGCTCTGGCCAGCCTTAAACAAGAACGCGGCAAAGCCCGCTGCCCCGTCTCCGCGCCTGGCCCTGCCGACGACGACACGGCCCATGCCCCGCGGCCCACCGCTTGCAATGCCAAGCGACCCCAGCGGCGACGCCCAGGCCCCCCTGCCCGGCCCCACCAGCACGGCGCCCAGGATCTGGCACAAACATTGCTTCTTCCCTGGCAACCTTCCACGGGAGAACACCGTGTCCAGTCCCTTCACCTCCTTCCTAGGCATCCACGGCGACGCGCTCACCTTGCGCGAGCAGCGGATGAAGCTCATTGCCAGCAATCTGAGCAATGTGGACACCCCTGGCTACAAGGCCAAGGATCTGAACTTCGAAGCGGCATTGAAGGCGGCAGAAGGCGTCCGCGACGGCGGCCTGATGCAGGCCACCGATGCCAAGCACTACGAGATCGGCAGCACCGCCGGCCTCAACCCATTTCAGATCACCCGCGAAGCCGACCAGCCCAGCCTGGACGGCAACACCGTCGATCCTGATGCAGAACGCGCCGCCTACGGCCGCGCCGCGCTGGAATACCGCGCGTCGCTGAGCTTCCTCGAATCCAAGGTGCGCTCGATGCTCACCGCGATCACGGGCCAATAAGTCATGAGCAATCTCCCGATTTTCGATGTCGCCGGTTCTGCGCTGCACGCGCAGTCCGTGCGCCTGAGCACCATCGCCTCCAACCTGGCCAATGCCGACTCGATCGCGGGCTCGGCGGAAGCGACCTACAAGCCGATCGAGCCGATCTTCCAGGCGCAGCAAAACCGCCAGGACCCCAGCCTGACCTCGGTGAACGTCAAAGAGATCACCACCACCAACGCGCCACCGATCCGCCGCTATGAGCCCGGGCACCCGCTGGCCGACGCCGACGGTTACGTGTTCTCGCCCGACGTGGACCCGGTCTCGCAGATGGTCAACATGATTTCCGCCTCGCGTAACTACCAGGCTGGCGTGGAAATGCTCAACACCGCCAAGGAACTGGCGCTCGCCACCTTGACCATGGGTCGCTGACCCTTCCTTACGGACCATTCCAGATGAGCACGATCGGCAGTGACCTTTACAACAGCCTTGGGCTGACCACCAGCAGCAAGGTCGCCAAGAAAGAGGACGCGCTCGGCCAGGCCGACTTCCTCAAATTGATGACCGAGCAGCTCCAGCACCAGGACCCGCTCAAGCCCATGGAAAACAGCGCGTTTCTGGGCCAGCTGGCGCAGTTCTCCACCGTGCAGGGCATTGGCGACCTCAATACCAAGGTCGGCAATTTCTCCGATTCGATGAACAGCGACCAGGTGCTCAAGGGTGCCGCGCTGGTGGGCCACAACGTGTTGGTGCCCTCGGCGCAGGTGGCGATCGATGCGACCGGCTCGGCCAAGGGCGTGGTCGCCGCGACCTCGGCCGGTTTCGTCAATTTCGAAATCACCGATGCCAACGGCACCTTCGTCAAACAGCTCAGCGTGCCGGCCAGCGCCGCCGGTGAGGTGTCGTTTGCCTGGGATGGCACCGACGCCAACGGCAACCGCATGGCCGCCGGCAAATACGGCATTACCGCCACCCAAACCGACACCGCCGGTGCCAAAAGCAAACTGGCCACCTACGTGGACGCACCGGTGGACAGCGTCACGATCGGCTCGGACGGGCTGTATCTCAACCTGACGGGGCTCGGCACCTCCCCGCTCGCCAACGTGCTCCGCGTCAGCTGAGCCGGCAACCGCCACTTAAAGGAACTCATCCATGGCTTTCAATACCTCGTTGTCCGGCATCAACGCAGCCAATGCCGATCTGAACGTCACCTCCAACAACATCGCCAACGTCAACACGACTGGTTTCAAGGAGTCGCGCGCCGAGTTTGCCGACATGTTCCAGAGCACCAGCTACGGCCTGTCGCGCAATGCAGTGGGTTCGGGCGTGCGCGTCAGCAATGTGGCGCAGCAGTTCTCGCAGGGCAATATCGACCCGACCGGGCGCAGCCTGGATCTGGCGATCTCCGGCGAAGGCTTCTTCGCTGTGTCCTCCAACGGCGCCAAGATGTACACCCGCGCCGGCAACTTCCAGACCGATGCCAACGGCTATGTGATCAACCCGCAGGGCGCACGCCTGCAGGTATTCGCGCCCAATCCCAGCGGTAACGGCTTCGACGTCGGTCGCCTGTCGGACCTGCAGCTGCTGACCACCGACAGCCCGCCCAAGTCGACCTCCACCGTCAACCTGGCCTTCACCCTGCCCGGCAATGCCAGCGCACCGACGGTCACCCCGTTCAACCCGGCCGATGACAAGACCTACAGCCATTCCACCGGCGGCATCAACGTCTACGATTCGCTGGGCGTCAGCCACGTGCAGACCTCCTACTTCGTCAAGACCGCCAACCCGAACGAGTGGCAGGTGCACAACTACGTGGATGGCTCGGCTGTTGGCGCGCCGACCACGCTGCAGTTCTCCGACACCGGCTCGCTGACCACCCCGGCCAACGGCATCGTGGCGATGGACCCGTTCACCCCGAGCACCGGTGCCGGCGTGCTGAGCATGCAGCTCAATGTCAGCGGTTCCACCCAATACGGCGAAGCCTTCGCGCTGCGCGATACGCGCCAGGATGGCTACGCCAGCGGCAAGCTCAACGAGATCAGCATCGACACCAGCGGCGTGGTGTTTGCGCGGTACTCCAACGGCGCCGACAAGGCGTTGGGCCAGGTCGCGCTGAACAGCTTCGTCAACCCGCAGGGCCTGCAGTCGCAGGGCAACAACATGTGGGCCGAAAGCTACACCTCCGGCGCCGCCCGCGTCGGCGCACCGGACACCTCGGACCTGGGCCAGATCGAATCCGGCTCGCTGGAAGCCTCCACGGTGGACCTCACCGAGCAGCTGGTGAACATGATCGTGGCCCAGCGTAACTTCCAGGCCAACTCGCAGATGATCTCGACCCAGGATCAGGTCACCCAGACGATCATCAATATTCGTTAAGAGCTGGGAATGGGGAATCGGGAGTAGGGAATCGTAAGAGCAAGCATCTCGTGCATCGGATGCCGGCCTTACCCCCTTCTCCCAGTCTCCAGCAATCCCGCTTTTGCAATTCCCGATTCCCCATTCCCGATTCCCGGTGCCAAATGGACAAAGCCCTCTACGTTGCAATGACCGGTGCCCGCGCTTCGCTGCAGGCGCAGAGCACCGTGTCGCACAATCTCGCCAACGTCGATACGGTGGGTTTCAAGGCCGCGTTGGCCAACACCGAGGCATTCCAGATCCGGGGCAAGGGGTATCCGTCGCGGATCGATGCGCTGCATGTGGACCAGGGCTTCGATCGCAGCCAGGGCCATCAGAAGGTCACCGGCAACCCGCTGGATGTTTCGTTGCAGCAGGATCGCTGGCTGGCGGTGCAGTCGCCGGACGGCAGCGAGGCCTACACCCGTAATGGCGAATTGGCGCTCACCGCCAATGGCCAGTTGGTCACTGCCAACGGGCACGCGGTGCTGGATGAAGGCGGCAACCCGATGACCATCCCGCCGCACCAGGCGATGGAAATCGGCAGCGATGGCAGCATCTCGATCATTCCGCAGGGCGAAGGCCCGCAGACCATGGCCATCGTCGGCAAGATGAAGGTGGTCGATGCGCCCGCCGACCGTTTGATGCGACGCCCGGACGGGTTGATGCGCAATACCAGCACCGACCCGGCGCAGGCATTTGCGGTGGCCACCGGCAAGACCGTCAACAGCGGCATGCTGGAAGGCAGCAACGTGGATGCCGCCGGCGCGCTGGTGGAGATGATCCAGCTGCAGCGCCAGTTTGAAATGCAGGTGAAGATCATCAAGAACGGCGACGACAACGCGCAGTCGGCCAATTCGTTGCTGCGTGTCAGCGGCTAACCGTCATCGCCAAGGCGACTGCGTCGTCGCGGGTCGGCCGGCCAGGGTTTTTGCCAACCACTTCGAGAGCAGGCGCGAGGCGGCATGGCAGGCTGACGCAATCGGCATGTCGTTTGGCCACTCTCGTCATGCACACGCAGGTCTACTGCTGAGCGAATGATCCGGTCTCTGGCGGCGGCTGATCTGCAGCGTGGCTGCAGGACCCTGGCTCACCCAGCTTGGCTGCAGGGCCCTTGCCCGGCCACCATCGCGGGACACCCTTTAGAGCGGCTGATCTGCGACTTGGTTGCAAGGCCCCTGCCCGCCCACCATCGCGGGACCGTGTGGCGGCATGGATGCCGCCACCGAGCCCCCAGGGACGGGTTCACGGCGTGTCCCGCGAGCGGTGAGGGCACCGCGCCTTCGACAGACCAGGCTTTTGAAGACACCGCACGCTCGACTTACCAGGCTTTTGACGGCACCACGCGCTCAACCACCCAAGCTCTTGATTGTGTCGCAATGCCAGCCGGCAAGTCCCAAGCACCCTTCCGCACGCAGCGCCAAGGGTTCACACGTCTTCGACCACATCGCTGACCGGCAACCGATCTACCGCGCCTGATCTGCCGCGCAGATTTCCACCACTTCCGCCTAGCCGCGACCTACCCGCCGCCAGCCCTGCCTCGCGAAGGCCGCCGCGCCAACTCCGCGTGACCCACCGCACAGCCGGCAGAAAACCGGCGCGGCTTTGGCACAACACGTGCATATACCCAGCCGTGCCCGGAACACATCCCCGGGTCTAACGAGGAATCGGGTCATGAATCAGGCTTTGTGGGTCGCCAAAACCGGACTGGATGCGCAGCAGACGCGCATGTCGGTCATTTCCAACAACCTGGCCAATACCAATACCACCGGCTTCAAGCGCGACCGTGCCGCGTTTGAAGACCTGCTGTATCAACAGGTGCGCGCGCCGGGTGGTTCCACCTCCGCGCAGACGCAGCTGCCCACCGGCCTGCAACTGGGTACCGGTGTGCGCGTGGTCTCCACCTTCAAGGGCTTCGACCAGGGCAGCCAGCAGCAGACCGGCCGCGCGCTCGACGTGATGGTCAACGGCCGCGGCTTCTTCGAAGTGCAGATGCCCGACGGTACCTCGGCCTACACCCGCGACGGCACCTTCCAGATCAACGCGCAGGGCGAAGTCGTCACCAACAGCGGCTACCCGCTGCAGCCGGGCATCCAGGTGCCGGAAGGCGCGCAGTCGCTGACCATCGGCAACGACGGCACCATCAGCGTGACCCTGGCCGGCCAGGCCGCCGCGCAGGAAATCGGCGCGTTGACGCTGACCGACTTCATCAACCCCTCGGGCCTGCAGGCCAAGGGCGAAAACCTGTTTGTCGAAACCACCGCTTCCGGGCCCGCGCAGAACGGCACCCCCGGCCTCAACGGCCTGGGTACCACCGTGCAGGGCGCGCTGGAAGGCAGCAACGTCAATACGGTGGAAGAGCTGGTGAGCATGATCGAGACGCAGCGCGCCTACGAAATGAACGCCAAGGCCATCTCCACCACCGACTCGATGCTCGGTTACTTGAACAACAACGTCTGATCGGCTCGCCGCTCGTCGCCCTCTCAGGAACTCACGCCATGTCCCGCCTGCCCTCTCTTTCCTCCCTGTGCCTCGCCATCGCCTGCAGCGCGCTGCTGGGTGGCTGCGTGGCAGCCGGCGACGTGCGGCCGTTTGCCGAACTGGCGCCGATCGTGCCGGTGGTTGCGCCGGTCGCGCAGCCCACCGCCGGTGCGATCTACGCTGCCGGCCCGAGCCTGAATCTCTACGGCGACCGCCGCGCACGCGATGTCGGCGACCTGCTGACGGTGAACCTGGTGGAAAACACCACCGCCTCGTCCACCGCCAACACCAGCATCAGCAAGGCCGACACCGTGGACATGAGCACGCCCACGCTGTTGGGTGTGCCGCTCACCGTCAACGGCATCGACGTGCTGCGTAACTCCACCAGCGGCGACCGCAGCTTCGATGGCAAGGGCAATACCGCGCAGAGCAACCGCATGCAGGGCAGCGTGACCGTCACCGTGATGCAGCGCCTGCCCAACGGCAATCTGGTGATCCAGGGCCAGAAGAATCTGCGCCTGACCCAGGGCGATGAACTTGTGCAGGTGCAAGGCATCGTGCGCGCCGCCGACATCGCCCCGGACAACAGCGTGCCGTCGAGCAAGGTGGCCGATGCCCGCATTGCCTACGGCGGCCGCGGCGCGATCGCGCAGTCCAACGCGATGGGCTGGCTGAGCCGCTTCTTCAATTCCCGTCTATCGCCCTACTGAGCCTGCGACCATGAATCTGTCTTCCCTGCCCCACCGTCTGCTCGCTGCCGCTGTCGCGCTGTGCGCGATTGCCGCACCGGCGTCGGCCGAACGCATCAAGGATCTCGCCCAGGTTGGCGGCGTGCGCGGCAACGCGCTGGTCGGTTACGGCCTGGTGGTTGGCCTGGATGGCAGCGGCGACCGCACCAGCCAGGCGCCCTTCACCGTGCAGAGCCTGAAAAACCTGCTCGGCGAGCTGGGCGTCAATGTTCCGGCGAACGTCAACCCGCAGCTGAAAAACGTCGCGGCCGTGGCCATCCACGCCGAGCTGCCGCCGTTCGCCAAGCCCGGCCAGCCGATCGACATCACCGTCTCTTCGATCGCCAATGCGGTGTCGCTGCGTGGCGGCTCGCTGCTGATGGCACCACTGAAGGGCGCCGACGGCCAGGTCTATGCCATGGCCCAGGGCAACCTGGTGGTGGGCGGCTTCGGCGCGCAGGGCAAGGACGGCTCGCGGGTGTCGGTCAATATTCCCAGCGTCGGCCGCATTCCCAACGGCGCCACGGTGGAACGCGCGCTGCCGGACGTGTTCGCCGGCAGTGGCGAGATCACCTTGAACCTGCACCAGAACGACTTCACCACCGTTTCGCGCATGGTGGCGGCGATCGACAACAGCTTCGGCGCCGGTACCGCGCGTGCGGTGGATGGCGTCACCGTCTCGGTGCGCTCACCGACCGACCCCAGCGCCCGCATCGGCTTGCTGGCGCGGCTGGAAAACGTTGAACTCTCGCCCGGCGATGCGCCGGCCAAGGTGGTGGTCAATGCACGCACCGGCACGGTGGTGATCGGCCAGCTGGTGCGGGTGATGCCGGCGGCGATCGCGCATGGCTCGCTCACCGTGACCATCAGCGAAAACACCAATGTCAGCCAGCCAGGCGCCTTCAGTGGCGGCCGCACCGCGGTCACCCCGCAGTCCACCATCAAGGCCACCTCCGAAGGTAGCCGCATGTTCAAGTTCGAAGGCGGCACCACGCTCGACCAGATCGTTCGCGCGGTCAACGAGGTGGGTGCGGCTCCCGGCGACCTGGTCGCCATTCTCGAAGCTCTGAAGCAGGCTGGCGCGCTGACGGCGGAGCTAGAGGTGATCTGACATGCGTATCTCTGCATCGCCCATTGATCTCAACCCGAGCACCAAGGCCGATCCTGCAAAGATCGACAAGGTCTCACGTCAGCTCGAAGGCCAGTTCGCGCAGATGCTGGTCAAGAGCATGCGCGATGCGAGCTCCGGCGACCCGATGTTTCCGGGTGAAAACCAGATGTTCCGTGAGATGTACGACCAGCAGATGGCCAAGGCGTTGACCGACGGCAAGGGGCTTGGTCTGTCGGCAATGATCTCCAAGCAGCTGAGCGGCGACACCGGCGGCCCGGCCTTGAACACCTCGCTGAGCACCGCCGATGCCGCCAAGGCCTATGCGCTGGTGGCCGGCAAGCGCGACGCGTCTTTGCCGCTGCCCGCCCGTGACGGCGCGGCAACCAGCGTCGGTGCGAGCCTCGGCGCAGCGGTCGGCACCGCTGCAGGTATCGGCGCAGGCGGCCTCACCGGCATCGGCATGAGCCAGGTGCTGGATCTGATTGCCGGGCGCACCGGCGGCGAAGCAGGCGGCGATGACGCGGCCGCGCTGAGCTGGCCCTCGGCCAACGACCGCTGGAGCGATGTCACCGCCACCGATGCGGCCGACGCCAACGCCGCAGTGAATGCCACCGCCGCTTCCAGCGCCGCCGCCAGCCTGGGCGAGCGCACACCGGAAGGCTTTGTCGCCAAGATCTGGACGCATGCGCAAAAGGCCGCCCGCGAACTTGGCGTGGATCCGCGCGCGCTGGTGGCGCAGGCCGCGCTGGAAACCGGCTGGGGCCGTCGCGGCATCGGCAATGGCGGCGATTCCAACAACCTGTTTGGCATCAAGGCCACCGGCTGGAACGGCGCCAAGGTCACCACCGGCACGCACGAATACGTCAACGGCGTCAAAACCACTGAAACCGCGGATTTCCGCGCCTACGGCTCGGCCGAAGAGAGCTTTGCCGACTACGTGCGCCTGCTGAAAAACAACAGCCGTTACCAGACGGCGCTGCAGGCCGGCACCGACATCAAGGGTTTTGCACGCGGCTTGCAACAGGCCGGGTACGCCACCGATCCGGGCTACGCAGCCAAGATCGCGGCGATCGCCAACGGTCCGACCATCGACCGTGCGGTGGCCGCGATTGGCAACGCGGCGGCCGACCTGTCCAACCGCTATGCCAGTACCGCCGAGCCCGTTGGGCTAGGCACCATTCGTCGCTGAGGTAATCGCCCATGTCCATCATGTCCACCGGGACCAGCGCGCTGATCGCCTTCCAACGGGCGTTGTCGACCGTTAGCCATAACGTCGCCAACATCAATACGGAAGGCTACAGCCGCCAACGTGTGGAATTTGCAACGCGCACGCCCACCGACATGGGCTACGCGTTCGTGGGCAATGGCGCCAAGATCAGCGATGTGGGCCGCGTGGCCGACCAGCTGGCCATCTCGCGGCTGCTGGACAGTGGCGGCGAACTTTCGCGCCTGCAGCAGCTGTCGTCGTTGTCCAACCGCGTGGACAGCCTGTACTCCAATACGGCTACCAACGTGGCCGGGCTGTGGTCCAACTTCTTCGACTCGGCCAGCGCACTGTCGTCCAACGCCTCCTCCACCGCCGAGCGGCAGAGCATGCTCGACAGCGGCAACAGCCTGGCCACGCGCTTCAAGCAGCTCAACGGGCAGATGGACAGCCTGAGCAATGAAGTCAACAGCGGCCTGACTTCGTCGGTGGATGAAGTCAATCGGCTGACGCAGCAGATCGCCAAGATCAACGGCACCATCGGCAACAGCATCGACAACGCCTCGGCCGACCTGCTGGACCAGCGCGATGCGCTGGTGTCCAAGCTGGTTGGCTACACCGGCGGTACCGCGGTGATCCAGGACGGCGGTTTCATGAATGTTTTCACCGCTGGCGGACAGGCGTTGGTGGTGGGGACCACCGCGGCCAAGCTGACCACGGTGGCCGACCCGTATCAGCCGACCAAGCTGCAGGTGGCGATGCAGACCCAGGGGCAGAACGTCAGCCTCAGCCCCAGCTCGCTGGGCGGGCAGATCGGCGGCCTGCTGGAATTTCGCAGCAACGTGCTCGAGCCCACCCAGGCGGAACTTGGCCGGCTGGCCGTGGGCATGGCCAGCAGCTTCAACACCGCGCACAGCCAGGGCATGGACCTGTACGGCGCGCTGGGCGGCAATTTCTTCAACATCGGCTCGCCCACCACCGCCGCCAACCCGAAGAACACCGGCACCGCAGCCCTCACCGCCAGCTTCAGCAATCTGGGCGCGGTGGACGGGCAGAACGTCACCCTGAGCTTCGATGCCGGCAGCTGGAAGGCCACGCGTACCGATACCGGCTCCACCGTGCCGCTGACCGGCACCGGCACCGCTGCCGATCCGCTGGTGGTCAACGGCGTGAGCATGGTGGTCGGTGGTGCGCCGGCCAACGGCGACAAATTCCTGCTGCAACCCACCGCCGGCCTCGCGGGCAGCCTCTCGGTGGCGATCACCGACCCCTCGCGCATTGCCGCGGCCACACCGGTGAAAGCCACTGCGACCATCGCCAACCTGGGCACCGGCAAGATCAGCGACGTCAAGGTCACCAATGCACAGAACCCTGCGCTGCTGACACCGTCGTCGGTGGAGTTCATCGACGCCAACCAGTACACCATCGATGGCACCGGCCCGTTCGCCTACACGCCCGGCCAGACAATCAGCGCCAACGGCTGGAGCTTCGCGCTGGATGGCGCGCCCAAGGCCGGCGACACCTTCGGCGTCGGCCCGATGGGCGCCGGCTCCAGCGACAACGGCAACGCCAAACTGCTGGCCAAGGTGGAAGACGCCAAGGCGCTCAACGGCGGCACGGTCACGCTCAATGGCGCGCTGTCCGGCCTGACCACCTCGGTGGGCTCGGCCGCACGCGCAGCCAACTACGCGGCCGACGCGCAGGAGGTCATCAACGACCAGGCGCAGGCCAGCCGCGATTCCATTTCCGGCGTCAACCTCGACGAGGAAGCCGCCGACATGCTGAAACTGCAGCAGGCCTACCAGGCCGCCGCACAGATGATCTCCACCGCCGACACCATCTTCCAAGCGATCCTGGGCGCCGTACGCTGATGACCAACCGTATCTCCACCAGCATGATGTACAGCCAGTCGGTGTCGGCGATGACGGCCAAGCAGTCGCGACTGAACCAATTGGAAGCCCAGCTCTCCAGTGGGCAGCGCCTGGTCACTGCCAAGGACGATCCGGTCGCCGCAGGCACTGCGGTCGGCCTGGATCGCGCATTGGCGGCGATCACCCGCTTCGGCGAGAACGCCAACAACGTGCAGAACCGGCTCGGCCTGCAGGAAAACGCCCTGGCGCAGGCCGGCGACAAAATGGCGCGCGTCACCGAATTGGCGGTGCAGTCCAATAACTCCTCGCTCAGCCCCGACGACCGTAAAGCGATCGCCTCGGAACTGACCGCCTTGCGCGACAGCATGGTGAGCCTGGCCAACAGCACCGACGGCACCGGCCGCTACCTGTTCGCCGGCACAGCCGATGGCAATGCGCCTTTCATCAAGAGCAACGGCAACGTGCTCTACAACGGCGACCAGACCCAGAGGCAGGTGGAAGTGGCGCCGGACACCTTCGTCAGCGACACCCTGCCCGGCAGCGAAATCTTCATGCGCATCCGCACCGGCGACGGCAGCGTGGATGCGCACGCCAATGCCACCAATACCGGGACCGGCCTGCTGCTGGATTTCAGCCGCGACGCCAGCTCTGGCAGCTGGAACGGTGGCAGCTATAGCGTGCAGTTCACCGCCGCCGACACCTACGAGGTGCGCGACAGCACCAACGCGTTGGTGAGCACCGGTACCTATAAGGATGGCGGAGACATCAACGCCGCCGGGGTGCGCATGCGCATCAGCGGCGCGCCTGCGGTGGGTGACAGTTTCCAGATCGGCGCTTCCGGCACCAAGGACGTGTTCTCCACCATCGACGACATGGTCGCCGCGCTGAATTCCGATACGCAGACGCCGACCCAGAAGGCGGCCATGATCAACACGCTGCAGTCGTCCATGCGCGACATCGCGCAGGCTTCTTCCAAGATGATCGATGCGCGCGCCTCTGGCGGCGCGCAGTTGTCGGCGATCGACAACGCCAATTCCTTGCTCGAATCCAACGAAGTCACGCTCAAGACCACCTTGTCGTCGATCCGCGATCTGGACTACGCCTCGGCCATTGGGCAGTACGAACTTGAGCGCGCCTCCTTGCAGGCAGCGCAAACGATCTTTCAGCAGATGCAGTCGTCTTCGCTGTTCAATCTGATCCGCTGATTGCGCGCAAAAACCCGTGGTTTCCTGCCCCTTCGCACCAAGCAATGTGCGAAGGCAACGGAGTTTATCGCGGGTGCATTTATACCAACGCTAAAGATCTGGCAGTTGCTGCCGAATAAACCGAACCCCTTGATACACAACGCTACGCGCGTTGCGCCTTCAAGCAAGAAATAGAAAAAAAATACTGAAATGCGCTAAAGGTTCCCAGAGCATCGCCGTTATTCATCTCAGCAGCGGCAACGGCCAACTTGATGGCCCCCCTGCGGAGGCTCCAGGCAAGCCCCCTTGCCGGAAAAATCGCTTAGAGGAGATATCAAAATGGCACAGGTAATCAACACCAACGTAATGTCGCTGAACGCTCAGCGTAACCTCAACACCAACAGTTCGAGCATGGCGCTGAGCATTCAGCAGCTGTCCTCGGGCAAGCGCATCACCAGCGCCTCGGTCGATGCCGCGGGCCTGGCGATTTCAGAGCGCTTCACCACGCAGATCCGCGGCCTGGACGTTGCCTCGCGCAACGCCAACGACGGTATCTCACTGGCCCAGACCGCCGAAGGCGCGATGGTCGAAATCGGCAACAACCTGCAGCGTATCCGTGAGCTGTCGGTGCAGTCAGCCAACGCCACCAACTCGGCCACCGACCGTGAAGCACTGAACTCCGAAGTCAAGCAGCTCACCTCGGAAATCGATCGCGTCGCCAACCAGACCAGCTTCAACGGCACCAAGCTGTTGAACGGCGACTTCTCCGGCGCGCTGTTCCAGGTGGGTGCCGACGCTGGCCAGACCATCGGCATCAACAGCATCGTCGACGCCAATGTCGATTCGTTAGGCAAGGCCAACTTCGCAGCATCGGTGTCCGGCGCTGGCGTCACCGGCGCGGCCACCGCGTCGGGTTCGCTCAGCGGTATCACTCTGGCCTTCAAGGATGCCTCCGGCGCTGCAAAAAGCGTTGCCGTCGCCGATATCAAGATCGCTTCCGGCGATACTGCGGCAGACATCAACAAGAAAGTTGCCTCGGCGATCAACGATAAGCTGGATCAGACCGGCATGTATGCCTCGATCGACACCAGCGGCAACGTGAAGCTCGAGTCGCTGAAGGCTGGCCAGGACTTCACCTCGCTGTCCGGCGGCACCTCCGGCGCCGCGGGCATCACCGCCGGTGCAGGCATCCAGACCGCCTCGGCCGCTTCCGGCTCCACCGCTTCCACCCTCAGCAGCCTGGATATCTCCACATTCTCGGGCGCCCAGAAAGCCTTGGAAATCGTCGACAAGGCATTGACATCGGTCAACTCCTCGCGCGCCGACATGGGTGCGGTGCAGAACCGCTTCACCTCCACCATCGCCAATCTGGCCGCCACTTCGGAGAACCTGACGGCCTCGCGCAGCCGGATCGCCGATACCGACTACGCAAAGACCACCGCCGAGCTGACCCGTACGCAGATCCTGCAGCAGGCGGGTACCGCGATGCTGGCCCAGGCCAAGTCGGTTCCGCAGAACGTGCTGAGCCTGCTGCAGTAATCGGCAGCGTCACAGCAACGCTAGAGCCCCTCTCCGGAGGGGCTTTTTTGTGGGCGCGGGTTTCTTGACGCCAAACAACCGACGCGCCAGGCATGGAAGTTGCATGTCTCTTCGGGTCAATCAGACCCGTCGACGCCGCTCAAGTCCTCCCGGATGCGGCCGATACCCGTCTCGTAATCCCATGCATCCGCTTTCCGGATGCCCAGACGAGGAATGCAACATGGCATCGGTGATCAGTACGTCCAGCTCCGGGCTGGATATCCCCACCGTGGTGTCCACCCTGGTGTCCCGTCAGAAGGATCCGGAGCAGGCACGCATCAACAAGGCCGGCACCGCCGCCACCACGCAGCTGTCGGCGATCAGCCAGATCAAGAGCAGCATGACCACGCTCAAGTCTGCGCTGGACAAGGTGGTCAGCAGTGCCGACACCAATGCCTACAAGGCCAGCGTCCCGACCGATGCCGGCTTTACCGCCACCACCACCAGCTCGGCGGCGCCGGGTAACTACTCGGTGGAAGTGGTGTCGCTGGCCAGCGCCCAGAAACTGGCCTCCGGCGCATTCACCGCCGATGCCACTGTTGGCAGCGGCACGCTCACCATTGGCTACGGCGACAAAAGCATCACCGTGGACATCAGCGGCACCGACAAGCTCGCCGACATTGCCGCAGCCATCAACAAGGCGGCCGGCGGCAAGGGCGTCACTGCCAGCGTGGTCACCGCCAACGATGGCCAGCATCTGGTGTTCAACGCCGTCGACACCGGCACCAAGGGCGCACTGACCGTCAGTGCCAGCGACCCCAGCCTGAGCGCGCTTACCTTTGGCGCCGGCGTCACTGGCGGGCTGACCCAGCAGGTGGCCGCCGCCGACGCGCTGGTGCGCGTGGACGGCTTCGAGCGCACCTCCAGTTCCAATACCGTCACCGACATCGTGCCGGGCGTGGTGCTCAACCTGACCAAGGCCGCCGAAGGCACCAAGGTCACCCTGGGCGTCACTGCCGACACCAGCGGGCTGAAGGGCAACCTCACCGCATTTGCGGCGGCCTACAACACCGCCAACACCTTGCTCAAGAACAGCAGCAGCTACAACGCCGAAACCCGCACCGCCTCGGCGCTGACCGGCGACTCGCTGGTGCGCGGCCTGCAGCAGCAGTTGCGCGGCCAGGTCAGCGGCAGCATCAGCGAGCTCAAGGCGCTGGGCCTGACCATCGACAAGGATGGCGTGATGAGCTTCGATGGCGGCAAGTTCGACACCGCCATCGCCGCCGATGGTGGCGCGGCCGCCGAGGCGTTGGGCAAGGACAGCAAGTTCGGCAGCGGGCTGACCAAGCTGCTGGACGCCAACGTCAACGTCAACAACGGCACCCTGACCCTGCGTTCGGACAGCTTGAACAAGCAGATCAAGGGCTTCGAGGCCGACCTGGACAACCTCGATGCGCGCATGGAAAAGCTCACCGACCGCTACACCGCGCAGTTCACCGCGATGGAAACCATGATCAGCAAGATGCAGGGCGCCACCGGTTCGCTCAGCAGCCTGCTCGCGATCAAATGATGTGATGCACGTCCTCAAGTCACGCCTTGGTCTTGCCGATAAAAGAAGTACCTATCGTGATATCGGCCTTGCCTTCTGGCAGGAGCGTTGTCGCAGGAGCTCCCAGCTCCGGGACCAGCGAAGGCCAGCCAATTGAGGGAGTCATCCATGTACGGTTCCAATCGTCAGTACGCCGAGCAATACCGCAAGGTCGGCGTGTCCACCAGCGTGACCGAAGCCGATCCGCACAAGTTGGTGTCGCTGCTGTTTGCCGGTGCCTGCCAACGCATTCGTCTGGCCCAGGCATGCCTGGCGCAGGGCGACCAGGCGCGCAAGGGCAAGGCCATTGGCGAAGCCTGCGCAATCGTCGGCCATCTCAACGGCTCGCTCGATCACGAAGCCGGCGGTGAGATCGCTGGTAACCTGTCGGCCCTGTACGACTACGTGATCCAGCGCCTGACCGCGGCCAATCTGCACAACGACGAGACCGCGTTGACCGAAGCGCTGGATCTGCTCAGCGAAATCGACTCGGCGTGGAACTCCATCCCCCTCGATCAACGCGGCATCGCTGCCGCCTCGTGAGTCCTCCCATGCATAGTGTGCAAAGCCTTCAAGACGAAGTGTCCGAGATCCGCATCGCGATGTCGCGCGAGGAGTTCGAGGTGATGCCGCACATGCTCGATGTCCACGACCTGCACGTGCAGGAATACTGCAAGCATGCCGATGTGGCGCAGGACCGCGATGCGGTGCAAGCGCTGCAGGCCATGCAGCAGGAGCTGGTGCGGATGATGCGCGAGCGCCAGCGCAAGTTGCTGGAGCTGATCCGCGCGCAGCGCACCTCGGCCACAGCCAGCCGCGCCTACGCACGCGTCGGACGCATCTGATGTCCACGCTCGGCACGCTCGCACCGGCGGCCGATACCGAGCTGTTCGCCGACACGCTCAGCTGCGAGCTGCGCCTGCCGGCCGGCTTCCACGTCACGGCCGACCCCGGCTCGCACGCCACTGCCGAAACCCTATTGCGCAGCCTCGGCCAGGTCGAAGACCTGCGCAGCGAAGACAGCAGCGAGGAGCGCGGCGAGCTGCCGCTGCTGGTGCAGCGCATGGACGCCAAACTCGACCTCATCCTGGCCCTGATCGGCCGCCTGGTCCGCCAGAGCGACACCCGCCTGGCGCTGGGCACGGTGCATTGGTCGGTGCGCGGCATCCGGCTGGCCAGCCCGCACGCGCACCCGCCCGGCACAACTGGCAGCGTTCTGCTGCAGCCGTCGGACTGGCTTCCTGAATTGTTACAACTGCCTGCCGACGTCCTGGCGAGCGCAAGCGATGGTCAACAGCACTGGCTGTGGTTACGCTTTGCCCCACTGGGGACCGGTCTGCAGGACGCCCTGGAACGTCATCTGTTTCGTTTGCATCGCCGTCAGATCGCCGACGCCCGTCGCCAGCGCTGAACCGATGGTTGGCGCTCAGGCGCCGCGTCGGCTAAGGTGCCCTTTACAAAAAAAGGTCTCTTCTCCGCCGTGCGAGTCATCATCGTCGACGATCACACCCTTGTTCGCGCTGGCCTGTCGAGGCTGCTGCAGACCTTTTCCGGCATCGATGTGGTCGGCGAAGCGAGCAATGCGCAACAAGCCCTGGACATGACCTCCCTGCACCGGCCAGACCTGGTGCTGATGGACCTGTCCCTGCCCGGCCGCAGCGGGCTGGATGCCATGACCGATGTGCTGCGGGCCGCGCCGCGCACCCATGTGGTGATGATGTCCATGCACGACGACCCGGTGCACGTGCGCGATGCGCTCGATCGCGGCGCAGTCGGTTTCGTGGTCAAGGACGCCGCCCCACTGGAACTGGAGCTGGCCTTGCGCGCCGCCGCCGCCGGGCAGGTGTTCCTGAGCCCGCAGATCTCTTCGAAGATGATCGCCCCGATGCTGGGCCGCGAAAAACCGGTCGGCATCGCCGCGCTGTCACCGCGCCAGCGCGAGATCCTGCGCGAGATCGGCCGCGGCCAGAGCAACAAGGAAATCGCCGCCGACCTCGGCATCAGCGTCAAGACCGTGGAAACCCACCGTGCCCGCATGATGGAATCGCTGGGGTGCCGCCGCGCCAATGATCTGGTGCTGCTGGCCGCCAAGCATCACAACGAGCTGGTCTAGCCGATCCAGCCGGGCAGCGCCGCGCAACGCGGCCGCTGCCACAAAACAGTGACGGAATTCCGGCGGGCACGCTTGAGCTCGCACTAGCTGTAGGGGAATTCCCCACTAGGTGTCAGGAAAATCATGAGCCACCTCACCTGACTCCCTGATTCGAAACCCGTCGCTGTGTCCTGCAAGATGCATTCCATCGCCGCACGCTTGCGGCGCCTTCCGGAAAGCGCCTCCATGAAGACGACCATCTCTGCCCAGCTGGGCCAACAACTGCACCTCACCCCGCAGCTGTTGCAGTCGATCCGTCTGTTGCAACTGGACGGCATGCAGCTGGAACTGGAGATCCGTCGCGCCCTGGAAACCAATCCATTACTGGAATTGGAAGAGCTGGCCGACAGCAGCGACGAGGCTCCCAGCGCCGAGGATGGCGCCACCGACATGGCCGCCTTCGACGAGTTGCCCGAAAGCACCATGTGGGAGGTGCAGAGCAGCAGCTGGAATGGCGAAGACGACGACCGCATGCAGCGCGTGGCCGCCGGCGAATCCACCGACCCGCATGTGCGCATCCTGCGCGAGTTGGCGCTGGACCTGGACGAAACCGACCTCGGCACCGCCGCGTTCTGGCTGGAACAGACCGACGACGCCGGCTACCTGACCGAAGCCCTGCCCACCCTGCAACAACTGGCCGCTACCCGCTTGGGCATCAGCGTGGATGCCGCCGAGGCAATCCGCCAGCGGCTGTTGCACGGCGACCCGGCCGGGCTGGCGGCCTGCGATCTGCGCGAATGCCTGCAGGCGCAGCTGGCCGCCCTGCCCGGCCGCGTGCCTGCGCGCCACCTGGCTGGCCGCATCCTGGCCGGCGACCTGGACCTGCTGGCCGGCCACGACTACGCCCTGCTGGCACGCGCCCACGATGCCGATGTGGACGATGTGCGCGAAGCCGTGCGGCTGATCCTGTCGCTGCAGCCGCGGCCTGGCGATGACCTGTTGCAGGAAACCAATGCCAGCGTGATCCCGGACGTGCTGGCCTGGCACGCCGATGGCAGCTGGCGGGTGGCGCTGAATCCGGCCACCACCCACCGGGTGAGCATCAATCCGGTGCACGAACGCGCCCTGGCCGAAGCCGGCGACGCCGCCCAGCCGCTGCGCGACATGCTGCAGGAAGCCCGCTGGCTGACCCGCGGCCTGTCGATGCGCTACGAGACCCTGCTGCGCGCCACCCGTGCCATCGTCGAGCGCCAGGCTGCCTTCCTGGCCCGCGGCGAAGAAGCCATGGCGCCGCTGACGCTCAAGGAGATCGCCGACGAGATCGGCATGCACGAGTCGACGATCTCCCGTATTACCACGGGCAAATACATCCAGACCCCGCGCGGCACCTTCGAACTGAAGCATTTCTTCGCCGTGCGGCTGGAAGGCGCCAGCGTCTCCGGCCAGGCCGTCAAGGCCATGGTGCGCCGCCTGATTGAAAGCGAACCGGCCGGACGCCCGCTGGCCGACGAAGCCATCGCCGGGCTGTTGTCGCGCCAGGGCGTTAATATTGCGCGACGGACCGTGGCCAAGTACCGCGAACAACTCGATATCGCCCCGGCTCGCGAGCGCCGCCGCACCACCAAACCGCTGCTTGCCCGGGCGGGATAAGGACTACTATGAGCAAACTCACCGTGCTGCTGGTCGACGACCACGAGGGCTTCATCAACGCTGCGATGCGTCATTTTCGCAAAGTGGAGTGGCTCAATATCGTGGGCAGTGCCGCCAATGGACTGGAAGCGATCGAGCGCTCTGAGTCGCTGCGCCCCAATGTCGTGCTGATGGACCTGGCCATGCCCGAGATGGGAGGCCTGCAGGCCACCCGTCTGATCAAGACGCAGGACGATCCGCCGTATATTGTCATCGCGAGCCACTTCGACGATGCAGAGCATCGTGAACACGCTCTTCGCGCGGGTGCTGACAATTTTGTCAGCAAGCTGTCCTATATCCAGGAAGTCATGCCAATCCTGGAGGGCCTGACGGAAGGAGCCAGGAATGAGTGAGTCCCGCATTCTGTTAATCGACAGCGATGCCGTGCGCGCCGAGCGCACGGTGTCGTTGCTCGAGTTCATGGACTTCAACCCACGCTGGGTCACCGACGGCGCCGACATCAATCCTGGCCGCCACCGCCACGATGAGTGGATGGCGGTGATGGTGGGCTCGGCGCAGGACGCTGCGCAGGCCGACAAGTTCTTCGACTGGCTGGCCGATGCCAAGCTGCCGCCGCCGGTGCTGCTGATGGAAGGCAGCCCGTCGGCGTTTGCACAGGCGCACGGCCTGCATGAGGCCAACGTGTGGGCGCTGGATACCCCCCTGCGGCATGCGCAGCTGGAGGCGCTGCTGCGCCGTGCCAGCCTCAAACGCCTGGACGCCGAACACCAGGCCGGCGTGCAGCAAGACACCGGCCCGACCGGCAACAGCGAGGCGGTCACCCGCCTGCGCCGCCTGATCGACCAGGTGGCCGCGTTCGACACCACCGTTTTGGTGCTGGGCGAATCCGGCACCGGCAAGGAAGTGGTGGCGCGCGCCATCCACCAGCATTCGCCGCGCCGTGATGGGCCGTTCGTGGCCATCAACTGCGGCGCGATTCCGCCGGACCTGCTGGAAAGCGAATTGTTCGGTCACGAAAAAGGCGCCTTCACCGGCGCGCTGACCACCCGCAAGGGCCGCTTCGAAATGGCCGAAGGCGGCACGCTGCTGCTGGACGAAATCGGCGACATGAGCCTGCCGATGCAGGTCAAGCTGCTGCGTGTGCTGCAGGAGCGCAGCTTCGAGCGCGTGGGCGGCGGGCAGACCATCCGCTGCAACGTGCGCGTGATCGCCGCGACCCACCGTAATCTGGAAACCCGCATCAGCGACGGCCAGTTCCGCGAGGACCTGTTCTATCGCCTTAACGTGTTCCCGATCGAGATGCCGGCCTTGCGCGAACGCGTGGACGACCTGGCGATCCTGGTGCAGACCATTGCCGGGCAGCTGGCCCGCACCGGCCGCGGCGAAGTGCGCTTTGCCGACGAGGCCTTGCAGGCGCTGCGCAGCTACGACTGGCCGGGCAATGTGCGCGAACTGACCAACCTGGTGGAGCGCCTGGCGGTGCTGCATCCCGGTGGGCTGGTGCGGGTGCAGGACCTGCCGGCGCGTTATCGCGGTGATTTCGCTTCGTCGATCCCGGTGGAACTGCCGCCGGAGCCGGCGCTGGTCGCGCCACATGGCGAGGTTGCCGCCTTGCCGAGCAACGTGGTCACCCTGCAGCCGGCCACCGCGCACGCCGATGCCGAACCGTTGACAGCCTCCAGCCTGCCCGACGATGGCATCGACCTGCGCGGCCATATGGCCAACATCGAGCTGGCCTTGATCAACGAGGCACTGGAACGCACCCAAGGCGTGGTCGCCCACGCCGCGCAACTGCTCGGCCTGCGCCGCACCACCTTGGTGGAGAAGCTGCGCAAGTACGGCATCGACCGCGAGCAGACCGAGCTGGCAAACTAGAGCCAGGCAGCCGCTTGGCAGCTCTCTGCGTCAACACCACGGCTTTAACGAAGTTTAGGCACGCCACTTGCAGGATTGCACAGCCGGCTCCTGCCGGCTCAGCCGGAGACAGCCGTGTATCGAGCGCTCGACCATCGCCCCGTATCGCACGAGCCTGCGGCCGCCGGCTCGCACTACACGGAGGCGTCGTCTCCGGTAGCCGGGACCAACGGGGAAGGGCCAGCCACGCTGTCACCGCCGGCCTGCGACCCGCAGGCCGGCCGGGATCCGATCTTCGTCACCCAGCCCTATCTTCCGCCGCTGCATGAGTTCCTGCCTTATCTGGAAGGCATCTGGGAGCGCAAGGTGCTCACCAACAACGGTCCCTGTCATCAGGAACTGGAACGTTGCCTGGGCGATTACCTGGGGCTGAAGCACGTCTCCCTGTTTGCGAACGGTACCCTAGCGCTGATGACCGGGCTGCAGGCGCTAGACCTTGCCGGCGAGGTCATCACGACGCCCTACAGCTTCGTCGCGACATCGCACTCCCTGCTGTGGAACCGGCTACAGCCGGTATTTGTAGATATCGATCCTGAGACGCTGAATCTGCACCCGGACCGGATCGAGGCAGCGATCACCTCGCGCACCACCGCGATCCTGCCGATGCACTGCTATGGCAATCCCTGCGACGTGGCGGCGATCAAGGCCATTGCCGATTGTCATGGGCTGAAGGTGATCTACGACGCGGCGCATGCCTTCGGAGTGACCGACTCCGGCGGCAGCATCCTGCGTCACGGCGACCTATCGGTGCTGAGCTTTCATGCCACCAAGGTCTTCAACACGTTCGAGGGTGGCGCCATAGTCAGCCCGGACGCAGAGACCAAGCAGCGCATCGACCATCTCAAGAACTTCGGCTTCGTCGACGAGACCACGGTGGTGGAACCAGGCATCAACGGCAAGATGTCGGAGATCAACGCCGCCTTCGGCCTGCTCCAGCTCAAGCACATCGACGAGGTACTGGCCGAGCGTCGCCGCATCGCGGCTTTTTACAGGCAGCACCTGACGCAGGTGTGCGGCATTACCTGCCTGACCAGCAGTGCCAAACGCCACAATGCATCCTATTTCCCCATCTTTGTCGAGGCCGGCTACCCGCTCGATCGCGATGCGCTGTACGCACTGTTCAAGCGCAAGAATATCCATACACGTCGCTACTTTTACCCGCCGATCACCAGCTTTCCAATGTATAGCGCGTTGCAATCGGCCTGCCCGGCCGGGCTCCCAAATACCTACAGCGCCGCAGACCGGGTGATCTGCCTGCCGATCTATCCTGGCCTTCCTGACGAGGTGGTCCAGACGGTGGTGGACACGATCGCCAATGCGTCCTGAGTCCATCAGACGCGGCATTTTGGTGACGTCAATCGGCTCGATGTCGGGTGTCAGCGTGCTGAGCGCGCTTCGTGCCTGCAGTGACGCCCGGATCGTCGGTAGCGACATCCATCCGCGCAACTGGGTGGCGGCCTCGACCATGGTTGACGATTTCGTTGCCCTGCCGCCCGGCCAGGCCGCCGATGACTACGCCGATGCGCTACTGGGGGTCTGTTTGCGCGAGCAGATCGGCCTGGTCATGCCGCTAACCGACCCGGAGGTGGATGTGCTGGCCGCGCACAAAGCGCGCTTTGCCAATCACGGCGTGACCATCTGCACCTCCGACGCGGATGCGATCGCGCTGGCGCGCGACAAACTTGCGCTGCACGCGCGTTTTTCCGGCGATCCCCGGGTGGCGGCGATTCCTTCCTTTCCGCTCTGTCAGGTGGCCGACCTGCCCGCGTTCCCACTGCTGGTCAAACCGCGTCGCGGGCGCAGCAGCCAGGGCCAGCGCATCCTGCACGACGCCGAGGATCTTGCGTCCGCGCACCGGCACCTGGACCCAGACGACTACTTGCTGCAGCCCTACCGCCCGGGCGCAGTGTTCGTCGCCGACGTGGTACGCGAGCGTGTCAGCGGTGCAGGGCAGTGTCTGTGCCGTGAGGAACTACTGCGTACTGCCAACGGTGCTGGTACCACCGTGCGCGTTGCCGTCGCCCCGGACCTGGAAGCACAGGCCCTGCATGTCGCCGCCACGCTCGATCTGCATGGCTGCACAAACATCGAGTTCCTGCGCCTTGATGACCGCTACCTGCTGATGGATGTAAACCCACGCTTCTCCGCAGGCGTGGGCTTCTCGGTGCTTGCCGGTTACGACATGCCCGCCGCCCACCTGGCCTGCTTCACCGGCAGCCCGCTGCCACCGATGCCACAGATGACGCAGGCGCGCGTGTTCACCCGGAGCGCGCACATCGTCGAACTATCCGCCGAGCGCATGCCGGTCTCATCCTCTGTCCATGCCCTTTCCCGAGCGTCATCGCATGCCACTGATTAACTTGAATCCGACCTCCAGTGCCGACGAATGGGACCGCAAGTGGACCCAGATCTTCGACCGCTATCAGCACGATCGTCGCCATGCTCACTATATCCACGCCCTGCTGGAACGCGATGAGCACAGCGTGCTGGAGCTTGCTGCCGGCAGCTTCCGCGATATGGCTTCACTGCGGTCGATGGGCGTGAACTGCTCCGGCATGGATTTCTCCATGGAGTCCGTGCAACGGGCAAAGCAAGCGTTTCCGCAATTCGCCACGCACATCGCCCGCATGAGCGCCTTCGAGATGGCCTTACCCGACCGCGCGGTCGATGTCACCTACCACAACGGCTTCTGGGTGCTGTTTTCCGATGACCAGATCCAGACCCTGGCCAGGGAACAGGCCCGGGTCACCGCCCATCGCATGATCGCCACCGTGCATAACCGGCACAACGCCCGGTTCCTCGCCTACTTCGACACCATGAAGCGTACCGATCCTCTCTACGACATCCGGTTCTTCAGCGTTGCGGAGATCACCGCGCACATGCGTGAGGTCTGCGACGAGGTGGTCGTGATCCCGGTCGGCAAGTACAAGCGCCGCCACGAGGATGCCCTGATCCGTTGGGGACTGACCCAGCCTTGGCTGTTACGTGCCTATCTCAAGGCCTCCGGCCACCGCTTGCTGGACACCAGCGAGCGGCTGCTGTGCATCGGCTGCGTCCGATGAACGCCCCGGTGGCGCGCACGCCGGCCCCAGGCGTACCGACCGTGTTGGTTTTTCCGGTCAACCTGGACGCATCGGCAGCCTGGATCGCGGTCGCCCGCTCGCTGGGCCAGCGTGTGCTCGGTGCCAGTTCCGAGCCCACCGAGGATCGCCTGTTCGGCGTGGAAGCGGTTCTGCCCCTGCCCTACATCACAGACCCGGCGTTCGTACCTGCCCTGCGGTGTCTTGTCGCCGCGCATGGTGTTACTGACGTGTTCAGCGCGCACCAGGGCGTCTGGGCCTATCTGGACCATTTACTGGCGAAGGACTGGGGCACGGGGCAGCCTTTAAGGCTGTGCACGCCCAGTCCGCATGAGACAGAGCGCGCTGCATTTGCCCGCAGCCGGCAGTGGGCCGAAGCGGCGATCGAAGATCCGTCTCCCTGGCAGCTACCCGATGCCCCGGCGCCGGCGGCCGCGCTGACGGTGCACGAGGCGGCTGGCCTGCACCGCCAATTTTTGCGCACACCCGGACAGTGCGACGAGACGAAGCTGCTTGCGCTTTGCGCGCTGGCGCGGATTGCGCCCCCCGGTGACGTCGTGGAGATCGGCTGTCTGTATGGAAGATCAGCGCTGGCGCTTGGTAGCCTGGCACACCGCTACGCGCTTGGCTCTACCATCTGCGTGGATGCCTGGGGCTTTGCGCAGGCACGCGACCAGGGCGACGCCGCCGCGATCCTGAACGGAAACGATGTGGTGGTGGATTTTGCGCAGATCTTCGACAATTTCCTGGCGGCTGCTTCGCAAATCCCTGGCATGGGCTGCATCCGCCTGCCCTCGCAGGCAGCCATCTCGGTCTACCGCCAAGCCGCAGCCAGCGGCTCGCTGGACAGCGGGCCGCTGCGACCGGTCGCAGTGCGGGGAACCATCGCAGTGCTGCATATCGACGGCAACCACGCCCATGCCGAGGTCGTCGCCGACATCGCCACCTGGCTGCCGTGGATGCGCCCCGGCGGTTGGCTACTGCTGGACGACTACGTCTGGGCATTCGGCGACGGCCCATGCCGCGCTGGCGATGCCCTGCTCGTCGGTGGCGGATTCGACTGCGCCTTCGTCACCGCCGGCACCCTCTTTCTCCGCAAGTGCGTTGCCTGAGCGCCCGACCTTTGACGATCCCGATGCCCACTTCATTTGCTGCCACCGCCACTGCGCCGCGGGTCACCGTGGCGGTTCCCGCATACAGAGCGACTTTCCTGAAAACCGCCCTGGACAGCGTGCTCGCGCAGGACATGCACGACCTGGAACTGCTGATCTGCGATGACTGTCCGACCGATGCCGTCGCCGAGGTCGTGAAAAATTTCCTGGACTCGGAACACGGTGCGCAGATTCGCTATCTGCGCAACCCGCAGCCGCTGCTGGAAGTGGGCAACTTCGGCCGATGCATCGCACAGGCACGTGGCACCTACCTCAAATTCCTCTGCGATGACGACGTGCTGCTGCCCGGTTGCCTAACCGCAATGGCCGACGTGCTCGACCGGCACCCGGAAGTAGCACTGGTCTCATCGCGCCGCCAACTGATTGATGAGCGCGGCGCTCTGCTGCCGGAATCGGGCGCAAACGCAATTCCGTTCGAGGGCGATGTCTGTGTGCACGGCCAGGAGCTGGTCTCCTTTCTGGCAGAGCGCACCTTGAACTTTATCGGCGAACCCAGCACGGTGATGTTCCGCACCGCGCAGATGCGCCCCCATGCCGATGCGCCGTTCTCGCTGCAGGGGCGGCGTATCCAGTGGCTGGGCGACCTCACCATGTACGTCAATTTGCTGCGCAAGGGCCACCTGGCCATGTTGCAAAGTCCATTGTCGTGCTTCCGCATTTCCGCCGGACAGGTCAGCAATGCCGCGCGTCTGAAGCCCGACATCGGCCGTGCCGGTTTCACCGCGTTCCGCACAGCTATTGGCGAACTGGGCTGGCAGCGCGCCGTGGACAACCACCAGGTCGGGGTCAGGACGCTGGAGGGCGCGCAGCCCTTCGTTGCGCTGGATCTGGGCGTGCGCGTGGATCGCATGCTTCGCGGTCTGCCGCCGGTTCTGCCGAGCAGTGGCGAGATCCTGCGCAATTGGCTGGATCAGCGCGTGCCCGACAACGCCCAGCACCGGCTGATCGAGGCGCGCTTTCAGGCCGCCGGCGGCGGCCCCCTGATCTGCATCGTGTTGCTGGATCGTCATGGCGACGCAGAGGCGATCGACGCCACCGTCCAGAGCCTGATCGCGCAGGCCTGCCAGTATTCTCGGATACAGCTGCGTATCCTAAGCCCACTGGCCGTGGTCACGCCGCAAACAGCGCCGTTCTCGATCCAGCTGCACCGCCACGAGGGCTCACTGGCGCAACTCGAGGCAATCAATGCGCTGTCCGCCACCGAGTCAGCCGACTGGCTACTGCCGGTCAAGGCTGGCGCCACCTTCACCGCCTCGGGCCTGCTCACCGTCGCGCTGGATCTGCTCGGCGACGACAGCCTGCGCGCGGTCTATGCCGATGAAATGATCCGTGCCGAAGACGGCGAACTGTCGGCGCTGCTGCGTCCGGACTTCAACCTGGATCTGCTGCTGTCGATGCCGGCCAGCATGGTCCGTAACTGGCTCTACAGGCGCGAGATCTTCGTTGCAGCCGGCGGACTGGACCCGGCGTTGACCGACGCGGCGGAACTGGATCTGCTGCTGCGCCTGATCGACGCCGGTGGCCTTGACGGTCTGGGCCACGTCCACGAACCGCTGCTGGTGAGTCCCACTTCGCGCGTCTGGTCGCACCCGTCCGAGCAGCAGGCCTTGCTGCGTCACCTGCACCACCGCAGCTACGCACAGGCAAAGATCCACAGCCACCTGCCCGGCTGCTATCGCATCGAGTACGGGCATGCGCACACGCCGGGGGTGTCGATCATCGTCCCCACCAAGAACCAGCTCGGCATGCTGCAGCGCTGCGTGGAGACGCTGCTCGAAAAGACCGCCTATTCCAACTACGAGCTACTGATCGTCGACAACGGCAGCACCGACGCCGACGCATGTCAGTGGCTGGATGGCATCGAAGCAATGGACAGCCCGCAATTGCGCGTGCTGCGCTACCCGCATCCGTTCAACTATGCAGCCATGAACAACCTGGCGGCGCAGCATGCCAGGGGCGAGTATCTGGTCCTGCTGAACAACGACACCGCGATCCTGCAGGAGAACTGGCTGGATGCGCTGCTCAACCACGCGCAACGGCCGGAGGTGGGCGTGGTTGGCGCAAAGCTGCTGTATCCCAACGGCACCGTCCAGCACGCCGGCGTGGTGCTGGGCTTGCGTGGACCCGCCGAGCATCCCTTCAACGGCCAGGCGCTGGATGCACCCGGTTACATGTACCGGCTGCAGGTGGATCAGAACTACAGTGCGGTCACAGGTGCATGCATGATGGTACGCGCCAGCCTCTACGCCGAAGTCGGTGGCCTGGACGAGGATGTTTTCAAGGTTTCCTACAACGATGTGGATCTGTGCCTGAAGATCCGTCAGGCCGGTTATCTGGTGGTCTGGACACCACATGCTGTGCTGCTGCATGAGGGCAGCGTCAGCCAGACACAGGTGGATACCGCCCCGCAGCTGGCCAAGGTGCAGCGCTTCGAGGCCGAACAAGAGGCCATGTACCGCAAATGGCTCCCCTGGATCGCAAACGACCCGGCATACAACCGCAATCTGAACCTGAATGGCGACGCCTTCCAGGTGGAAGATAACAACAGTCTGACCTGGCGCCCGTTGCGTTGGCGTCCGCTACCCACCGTGCTGGCGATGACTGCAGACCAGACTGGCTGCGGCAACTACCGCATCATCCAGCCCGTGCACGCCATGCAGGCGGCCGGACTGGCCGACGCGATCTGGTCGCTGCGCTACCTGTCGCCCGTGGAGATGCAGCGCCTCCAGCCCGAGACATTGGTGCTGCAACGGCAGATGTTTGATTACAACCTGGAGCCGCAGCAACGTGGCACCCGCTTCAGCAACTGCTTCAAGGTGGCGGAACTGGACGACTACCTGCCCAACGTGCCGCGCAAGAGCCTGCATCGTGATGCCATTCCCAACGACATCATGCGCAGCATGCGCAGATCGTTGGCGATGGTGGACCGCTTCGTCGTCTCGACACCGGCGCTGGCGGAGGCATTGCACGGCCTGCACCGCGACACCCGGGTCGTGGAGAACCGCCTGCCGCTACCGTGGTGGCGGGACCGGCAAGGCCAGCGCCGCCAGGGCAAGCGCCCGCGCGTTGGCTGGGGCGGCGGCGGCGGCCACCAGGGTGACCTGGAAATGATCGAGGAAGTGATCAAGGCGCTGGCCACAGAGGTGGAGTGGGTGTTCTTCGGCATGTGCCCGGAAAGCCTGCAGCCTTACGTCCACGAGTTCCACCCCGGCGTGCCTATCGATCTCTACCCCGCAAAGCTGGCCGGACTGAACCTTGACCTGGCGCTGGCGCCGCTGGAAGACAACCTGTTCAATCAGTGCAAGAGCAACCTGCGCCTGCTGGAGTACGGTGCCTGCGGCTTCCCGGTGGTATGCAGCGACGTGCGCCCCTACCAGGGTTCGCTCCCTGTGACCCGCGTGCGCCCGCGTTACCGGGACTGGGTTGAGGCAATCCGCATGCATACCCACGATCTGGACGCTGCCGCTGCCGCCGGCGATGCACTGCGTGCGGCAGTACACCGCGACTGGATGCTGGACCAGGACCACGCTGCGCATTGGCTGACGCAGTGGTTGCCCGACTGAATCGGCATGAAGCTGGCGGCCGGGCGCCGGCCGCATCTGCATGGCCGGCCGGCGCATCGCCTGCCGGTCTTGAGGTCTGAATCGGACGTGCGCGGTGGCCACGGCCATCCGAGCTGTCTCTCCGGCGCTACTGATTGCCACCGCTTGCAACCGCTTGCAACCGCTTGAGCGGATCACGCAAGCCCCCTCATCGCCGCCCCTGCGCCAGAAACCCGCCGCGGTTTCGGCACGCCGCTTGCATTGGTGTGGATGCCTCCCTGGCTGACCGCACCCATGAGCGACTCCGTTACCTCAATTCTTTCGCAGATCCGCAGCTACCAGACACAGATGGGCCAAGGCCCGATGGGTCAGGTGGCCGATGCTGCGCGCGGAAATCAGATCCAGGGACTGGCTGGCGCGCAAGGCACGCCGGCCACGCAGGCACCGAGCTTCAGCGAGACCTTGCGCGGCGCCATCGGCGGCGTGAACGAGGCCCAGCAGAAGTCCGGCGCGCTGGCCAAGGCGTTCGAAATGGGTGACCCCAGTGCCGATCTGGCACGGGTGATGGTCGCCTCCCAGCAGTCCCAGGTGGCCTTCCGCGCCACCGTGGAAGTCCGCAACCGTCTCGTCCAGGCTTATCAGGACGTCATGAACATGCCGCTGTAAAGGTTGACGACACATGGCCCTCGCGATCACCAAAGATTCCATGAACCAGAACGCCGAAAAGGCGGGACAGTGGTTCGACCGCATCCGCAGCATGCAGATCACCCGCAAGCTGACCATGATGGCGATGATCGCCCTGGCGGTGGCTGCAGGGCTGGCGGTGTTCTTCTGGTCGCAGAAGCCCGGCTACCAGGCGCTGTATACCGGCCTGGACGATAAAGGCAACGCCGAAGCGGCCGACCTGCTGCGCACCGCGCAGATCCCGTTCAAGATCGACCAGTCCACCGGCGCCATCTCGGTGCCGCAGGATCGCCTGTACGACGCCCGCCTGAAATTGGCCGGCTCCGGCCTGACCGGTCAGCAGACCGGCGGTGGCTTTGAGCTGATGGAAAAGGATCCGGGCTTTGGCGTCAGCCAGTTCGTGGAAAACGCCCGCTATCAGCACGCGCTGGAAACCGAACTCTCGCGCACCATCGGTACCTTGCGCCCGGTGCGCGAGGCCCGCGTGCATCTGGCCATTCCCAAGCCCAGCGCGTTCACCCGCCAGCGCGACGTGGCCAGCGCCTCGGTGGTGCTGGAGCTGCGCGGCGGCCAGGGCCTGGAGCGTAACCAGGTTGATGCCATCGTCAATCTGGTGGCGTCCAGCATCCCGGACATGACGCCCGAGCGCGTCACCGTGGTCGACCAGAGCGGCCGCATGCTCTCCATTGCCGACCCCAACAGCGACGCCGCCCAGCACGCCGCCCAGTTCGAGCAGGTGCGCCGCCAGGAAAGCTCCTACAACCAGCGCATCCGCGAGCTGCTGGAGCCGATGACCGGCGCCGGCCGGGTCAACCCGGAAGTCAGCGTGGACATGGATTTTTCGGTGGTCGAAGAAGCCCGCGAGCTTTACAACGGCGAGCCGGCCAAGCTGCGCAGCGAGCAGGTCAGCGACAGCAGCACCAGCGCCACCGGCCCGCAGGGTCCTCCGGGCGCCACCAGCAACAGCCCCGGCCAGCCGCCTGCCCCGGCCGCCACTGCCGGTGCACCGGGCGCTCCGGCCGCTGGCCAGGCGGCCACCCCGGCCGCGCCGACCGAAAGTTCCAAGAGCGCCACCCGTAACTACGAATTGGACCGAACCTTGCAACACACCCGTCAGCCGGCGGGCCGCATCAAGCGGGTGTCGGTGGCGGTGCTGCTGGACAACGTCCCGCGCCCGGGTGCCAAGGGCAAGATCGTCGAGCAACCGCTGACCGCCGCCGAGCTCACCCGTATCGAAGGCCTGGTCAAGCAGGCGGTGGGGTTCGACGCGGCACGTGGCGACACGGTGTCGGTGATGAATGCCCCGTTCGTGCGTGAAGCGGTGGCGGGCGAGGAAGGTCCGAAGTGGTGGGAAGACCCGCGCGTGCAGAACGGTCTGCGCCTGCTGGTCGGTGCGGTGGTGGTGCTGGCGCTGCTGTTCGGCGTGGTGCGCCCCACCCTGCGTCAATTGACCGGCACCGCTGCGGTCAAGGAAAAGCACAAGAAAGGCGGCAACGACGGCACCCCGCAAAGCGCCGACGTGCGGATGGTCGACGAAGACGACGACCTGATGCCCCGCCTGGAAGAAGACACCGCGCAGATCGGCCAGGACAAGAAGCTCCCGATCGCCCTGCCGGATGCGTACGAAGAACGGGTGCGCCTGGCCCGTGAAGCCGTCAAAGCCGATTCAAAACGTGTTGCACAAGTCGTGAAGGGATGGGTCGCCAGTGAAGCCTGATACACAATCGATGTCCGGTGTGCAGCGTGCCGCGGTGCTGTTGCTGTCGCTTGGGGAAACCGACGCGGCCGAGGTGCTCAAGCACATGGACCCCAAGGAAGTGCAGAAGATCGGCATCGCCATGGCCACCATGAGCGGCATCTCGCGCGACCAGGTCGAAAAGGTGATGGACGACTTCAACGGCGAACTGGCCGGCAAGACCTCGCTGGGCGTGGGCGCCGACGACTACATCCGCAACGTGCTGATCCAGGCGCTGGGCGCCGACAAGGCCGGCGGCCTGATCGACCGCATCCTGCTGGGCCGCAACACCACCGGCCTGGACACCCTGAAGTGGATGGACCCGCGCGCGGTCGCCGACCTGGTGCGTAACGAACACCCGCAGATCATCGCCATCGTCATGGCACACCTGGATAGCGACCAGGCCGCCGAAGCATTGAAGCTGCTGCCCGAGCGCACCCGCGCCGACGTGCTGCTGCGCATCGCCACCCTGGACGGCATCCCGCCCAATGCGCTGAGCGAGCTCAACGACATCATGGAGCGTCAGTTTGCCGGCAACCAGAACCTGAAGTCGTCCAACGTGGGCGGCATCAAGGTGGCTGCCAACATCCTCAACTTCCTGGACACCGGCCCCGAACAGGGCGTGCTGGGCGAGATCGGCAAGATCGACGCCGACCTGGCCAGCAAGATCCAGGACCTGATGTTCGTGTTCGACAACCTGGTGGACCTGGACGACCGCGGCCTGCAGACGCTGCTGCGCGAAGTCTCCGGCGAGCGCCTGGGCCTGGCCCTGCGCGGCGCCGACGTCAAGGTGCGCGAAAAGATCACCCGCAACATGTCCCAGCGCGCCGCCGAGATCCTGCTCGAAGACATGGAAGCGCGCGGCCCGGTACGCCTGGCCGACGTGGAAGCGGCGCAGAAGGAAATCCTCACCATCGTCCGCCGCCTGGCTGACGAAGGTGCCATAAGCCTCGGCGGCGCCGGTGCGGAGGCGATGGTATGAACGACGTGGTCACCCGCTGGCTCGCCCCCGACCTGCACATGGCGCCGGCACTGCCGGAAGCCGAATTCGACGAGCCGGCCGTGTACGAGCCGGTGCTGCGCCCGCCGACCCTGGAGGAGATCCAGGCCATCGAGGACGCTGCCCAGCAGGAAGGCTTCGCCCGCGGCCATGCCGAGGGTTTTGCCCAGGGCCAGTCGGAAGTGCGCCGCCTGACCGCGCAGATCGACGGCATCCTGGACAACTTCACCCGCCCGCTGGCACGTCTGGAAAACGAAGTGGTCGGCGCGCTCGGCGAGCTGGCCGTGCGCATTGCCGGCTCGCTGGTCGGGCGCGCCTACCAGGCCGAGCCGCAGCTACTGGCCGACCTGGTGCAGGAAGCCATCGATGCGGTTGGCAGCGCCGGCCGTGAGGTCGAGGTGCGCCTGCATCCGGACGACATCACCGCCCTGCTGCCGCACCTGGCCACCAGCAGCACCACCCGGGTGGCCCCGGACCTGACCCTGAGCCGCGGCGACCTGCGCGTGCATGCCGAAAGCGTCCGCGTGGACGGCACCCTGGACGCGCGCCTGCGGGCCGCATTGGAAACCGTCATGCGTAAATCCGGAGCAGGCCTGTGAGCGCCTTGTTGGGAGCCACCCCGGCCGATTGGCTGGATGCACGCAATCTGCGCCTGGCCACCCGTCTGGGCGGGCTGGGCCTGGACCCGGCCGCCGGCCGCACCCTGATCCGCGAAGGCATCCTGCGCCGCGCGGTGGGCCTGACCCTGGAAGCCACCGGCTGCGAAGCGCCGATGGGCGCCACCTGCAAGGTGGAAGTCGATGGCGGCTGGGTCGACGCCGAAGTGGTCGGTTTTTCCGGCGAACGCACCTATCTGATGCCCAGCGCCGAACTGCACGGCCTGCTGCCCAACGCCCGCGTGGTGCCCTCGCGGCGCCGCGGCGGCGTGGAAGTGGGCGAAGGCCTGCTCGGCCGCGTCATCGACAGCGACGGCACCCCGCTGGACGGCAAGGGCCCGATCCGCGCCGAAGGCAGCGTGGGCATGGCCGGCGTGTCGATCAACCCGCTGGCGCGCGAACCCATCACCACCTCGCTGGACGTGGGCGTGCGCGCCATCAACGCGATGCTGCCCATCGGCCGCGGCCAGCGCGTGGGTCTGTTCGCCGGCTCCGGCGTCGGTAAATCGACGCTGCTCGGCATGATGACCCGCTTCACCTCCGCCGACGTCATCGTGGTGGGGCTGATCGGCGAACGTGGCCGCGAAGTGCGCGACTTCGTCGAAACCACCCTGGGCGAGGAAGGCCTGCGCCGCGCCGTGGTCGTGGCCGCCCCGGCCGACCGCCCGCCGCTGGCCCGCCTGCACGGCGCCTACCGCGCCACCGCGATTGCGGAATGGTTCCGCGATCAGGGCTTGAACGTACTGCTGCTGATGGATTCGCTGACCCGTTTTGCGCAGGCCCAGCGCGAGATCGGCCTGTCGGTCGGCGAGCCGCCCACCACCCGCGGCTACCCGCCGTCGGTGTTCGCCAAATTGCCGGCGCTGGTGGAACGTGCCGGCAACGGCGCCAAGGGCCGCGGCTCGATCACCGCCTTCTACACCGTGCTGACCGAAGGCGACGACCCGCAGGACCCGATCGCCGACGCCGCCCGCGCCATCCTGGACGGCCACATCCTGCTTTCGCGCCGGGTTGCCGACAGCGGCCTGTACCCGGCCATCGACCTGGAATCCTCGGTCAGCCGCGTGGTGCAGGACATTGCCAACGACACCTGGCGCCTGCGCATCCGCAAGCTCAAGCGCCTGCTGTCGGCCTACACCGCCAACCGCGACCTGATCGCCATCGGCGCCTACCAGCGCGGCAGCGACCCGGCCACCGACGAAGCGTTGGCGCGCTGGCCGGAAATTGTCGACTTCCTTGGCCAGGACGTGCACAAGGCGTCCGATCTGACCGACAGCCTGTCCGCGCTGCAGCGGCTGGTGGAACCAGAGAACTAACCGATGATGCAGTCCAAACGAATCGACCCGCTACTGCGGCGTGCGCAGGAACAGGAAGACAAGGTCGCCCGCGACCTGGCCGAGCGTCAGCGCGCCCTGGACACGCATCAGTCGCGTCTGGAAGAACTGCGCCGCTACGCCGAGGAATACGCCAGCAGCCAGATGTCGGGCACCAGCGCGGTGGCGCTGAGCAACCGCCGCGCCTTCCTGGACCGGCTCGACAGCGCCGTGCTGCAGCAGGCCCAGACTGTGGAAAGCAACCGCGCCAAGGTGGAAGCCGAGCGCACCCGCCTGCTGCTGGCGAGCCGCGAAAAACAGGTACTGGAGCAATTGGCTGCCAGCTACCGCGCACAGGAGAACAAGGTGATCGAACGCCGCGACCAACGTGAGATGGACGACCTGGGCGCACGCCGCGTACGCCTGGCCCGCAGCGAAGACGCCACCGGAGAATCCGCATGAACCCCTTGTCCGCCTTTGCGGCCGGCCTTGGCGCACTCGCCAGCACCGGCAAGAAGTCCAGCTACAGCGATCCCTCCTCCGAGCAGGACCCGGGGCAGGACCAGTTCGCGCGCATGCTCAACCCGGCCAACACGCCCAACCAGGCCCCGCCGCAGGCGCCCGAGCGCGTGCCGGCCAAGCAGGCCGCACCCAAGTCGCCCGCCGACAAGCAGCGCAGCGACGACGACAACAACGAGGACGCGCCGGGCGATGCCACTGCGCGCCCGCGTGCGCAGGACGGCGATGGAAAATCTGCCCAATCCGCCAAGCAGTCCACCAAGGAGCCGGCGGCCAAGGACGCCAGCACAGCCACTGATACGGCCAAGGCCAAGCCGGCCGGCGCCGACGGCAAAGAAGAACCCACGGACGCGACTGCCACCCCCGACGCCGCCTGGCCGCCAGCAGGCCTGGGCGGGTTCGGCATGAGCCTGCTGGCGGCAGCGGTACCGGGCGGCGACGCCCTGGCTGCAGCGGCCGCAGCACTGGCGGCCAGCATGAGCGCTGCCACCACGGCGACCACCGCCACGCCCACCCTGCCCACCGATGCAGCCGCACCGGCCACCACCGCCACGGCCGCCACCGCCCTGCCCTCGTTGGGCGCGCTGGCACCGGCGGCGGCCACCGCCAAACCCGCCGCAGCCACGGCGCTCAGCGGCGAGCCGCAGGCCGCCGCACTGATGAGCCTGGCCACCGCCGCACTGGACAGCCCGGCCGACGACCTCAAGACCGATGCGCCGGACGCGCCGGCCTTCGTGCTGCCGACCACCACCGCCTCCGCGCTGAACCGCCTGCAGGACGCCCCGGCCGTGTTCAGTGCCTCGCCCACCCCGACCCCGGAAATGGGCAGCGACACCTTCGACGATGCCATCGGCGCCCGGCTCAGCTGGCTGGCCGACCAGAAGATCGGCCACGCCCACATCAAGGTCACCCCCAACGAGATGGGCCCGGTCGAGGTGCGCCTGCATCTGGAAGGCGACAAGGTCAACGCCAGCTTCACCGCCGCCAACGCCGATGTACGCCAGGCGCTGGAGCAGAGCCTGCCGCGCCTGCGCGACATGCTGGGCCAGCAGGGCTTCCAGCTGGGCCAGGCCGATGTGAGCCAGCAACAGCAGAACCCGTCCGGCAATCGCAACGGGGCCGGCACCGACGGCAACGGCCTGAGCCTGGAAGACAGCCCGCCCGTCGGAATTCCGTCAGTGGTGCTGCGCCAGCGTGGATTGCTGGACGCTTACGCCTGATTCCCACGGGCCCATGGGCCCCGATCGCGTCGTGCACCGCGGGCACGCCCCCGCCCGCGGTGCCCTCCATACCCCCGCAGCGCAAGGGCTGCGGGGGTTTTGGTGCGTCCGCAAGACGGGCGCCAGGAAACCGGCGCGGTTTTGGCACGCTGATTGCATCCACTGGGTGAGCATTCCCCTGGAGCACACCGTGGCAGCCGCGAAGAAACCCGAAAAGACCGAAGAGAAAGACGAGAAGAAGAAGGGCGGCAAGAAGCCCATCCTGCTGATCGCCATCGGTGTCGTTGTGCTGGCGGCTGCCGGCGGCGGCGCCTGGTTCTTCCTCGGCCACAAGGGCGAAGAGAAAGACGGCAAGCACGCCGCGCCCAAGGTTGCCGAAGTGCCCAAGCCGGCGCAGTACTTCCCGATGGACCCGGCGATCGTGGTCAACCTGGCCGACCCCGGCGACGGCCCGCAGTACCTGCAGGTCGAAGTGCAGCTGGTCACCCGTGACCCGGAAGAACTCAAGCTCATTACTGAAAACGCCCCGGCCATCCGCGCGCATCTGCTGATGCTGCTGTCGCAGGTCAAGGCCGCCGATGTGGCCGACCTGCCCGGCAAGCAGAAGCTGCAGAAATCCGCGCTGGCTGAAGCGCAGAAGGTCATGACCAGCGAGACCGGCAAGAAGTGCGTCGAAGAACTGCTGTTCACCAGTTTCGTTACCCAGTAAGGCACCGTCCCCATGAGCGTCAGTGATCTGCTTTCCCAGGACGAAATCGATGCCCTGCTGCATGGCGTGGATTCGGGCGCGGTCAACACCGAGCCGGAGCCCTTACCCGGCGAAGCGCGCCAGTACGACCTGTCCAGCCAGGACCGCATCATCCGTGGGCGCATGCCGACCCTGGAGATGGTCAACGAGCGCTTCGCGCGGCTGTGGCGCATTGGCCTGTTCAACCTGATCCGGCGCTCGGCGGACCTGTCGGTGCGCGGCATCGACCTGGTCAAGTTCAACGAGTACATGCACTCGCTGTACGTGCCCACCAACCTCAACCTGATCCGCTTCAAGCCGCTGCGCGGCACCGGGCTGATCGTGTTCGAACCCACCCTGGTGTTCACCGTGGTGGACAACTTCTTCGGTGGCGATGGCCGCTTCCACACCCGCATCGAAGGCCGCGAATTCACCGCCACCGAGATGCGCGTGATCCAGCTGATGCTCAAGCAGACCTTTGCCGATCTGAAGGAAGCCTGGGCGCCAGTGATGGATGTGGACTTCGAGTACATCAACTCGGAGATCAACCCGCACTTCGCCAACATCGTCACCCCGCGCGAATACGTGGTGGTGTGCCGCTTCCACGTGGAACTGGAAGGCGGCGGCGGCGAGATCCACATCACCCTGCCGTACTCGATGCTGGAGCCGATCCGCGAACTGCTCGACGCCGGCATCCAGAGCGACCGCAACGACCGCGACGATTCGTGGAACGTGATGCTGCGCGAGCAGCTGGACACCGCCGAGGTCACCCTCTCCAGCGTGCTGGCCAGCAAGCGCATGAGCCTGCGCCAGCTCACCGGCCTGAAGATTGGCGACATCCTGCCGATCGACCTGCCCGCCCAGGTGCCGCTGTGCGTGGAAGAAATCCCCTTGTTTACCGGTGAATTCGGCGTTTCCAACGGCAACAACGCCGTCAAGATCACCGCCGTACGCCCGCCCGGCGTGCAAGCCCCACGCGCCGTTCCCTCCCAGGACTCCAGCAAATGATCAACTCCGACATCCTCGACGCCGCGCCCGCCACCTTCGAAAGCCTGCACGCCGAGCGCGACCAGGACGCCACCGACCTCAACCTGGACGTCATCCTGGACGTGCCGGTCACCCTGTCGCTGGAAGTCGGCCGCGCGCGCATTCCGATCCGCAACCTGCTGCAGCTCAATCAGGGCTCGGTGGTGGAACTGGAACGTGGTGCCGGCGAGCCGCTGGACGTGTACGTCAACGGCACCTTGATCGCGCATGGCGAAGTGGTGGTGATCAACGACCGCTTCGGCATCCGCCTGACCGACGTGGTCAGCCCCAGCGAACGGATCCGGAGGCTGCGGTGATCGGCCTGCTGGCCATTGCCGCGCCCGCCGCGGCCAAGGCCACCCAGGTCGGCGCGCAGGCGCCCTCCTCGCCAGGCCTGTTTGGCGCGGTCTTTGCATTGCTGTTGGTGCTCGCGCTGATCGTCGGCCTGGGCTGGTTGCTCAAGCGCATGCCCGGCAGCGGATTCCGCAGCAGCGAGGGCTTGCGGGTGGTCACCAGCCTGGCGGTGGGTGCCAAGGAACGCGTGGTGGTGGTGGAGGTCAACGGACAGCAATTGCTGCTGGGCGTGACCGCCGGCGGCATCAGCACCTTGCACACCCTGGCCGAACCACTGCCGCCCACGCCTGCACCCACCCTGCCCAATTTCAAGCAACTTCCCAATTTCGCCCAGCTGCTCGCACAGAAGCTGCGCAAGGACCCGTGACATGTTCAGTCGTTGGAATCGCTGGGGGCGCAGTGTGCGCCTGGTGTTGATCCTGCTGGTGATGAGCTGCCCGCTGCTGGCCAGCGCCACGCCCGCGGCCCTGCCGGCCATGGCCCAGGCCGCCGCGCCTGCCGCCGCACCGGCGGCGCCGGCCACCGGCAATCAGATCCCCACCTTGCCCAACGTCAGCGTTGGCCGCATCGGCGACCAGCCGGTGAGCCTGCCGCTGCAGACACTGCTGCTGATGACGGCGATCACCCTGCTGCCGTCGATGCTGCTGGTGCTCACCGCCTTCACCCGCATCACCATCGTGCTGGGCCTGTTGCGCCAGGCGCTGGGCACCGGCCAGACCCCCTCCAACCAGGTCCTGCTGGGCCTGGCGATGTTCCTGACCGCGTTGGTGATGATGCCGGTGTGGCAAAAGATGTGGGGTGCCGGCCTGCAGCCGTACCTCAATAACCAGATCGATTTCTCCACCGCCTGGACGCTGACCACCCAGCCGCTGCGCGCCTTCATGCTGGCGCAGATCCGCGAGACCGACCTGATGACCTTCGCGGGCATGGCCGGCGACGGCAAGTACGCCGGCCCGGACGCGGTGCCGTTCCCGGTGCTGGTGGCGTCGTTCGTGACCAGCGAGCTGAAGACGGCGTTCGAGATCGGGTTTCTGATCTTCATTCCGTTCGTGATCATCGATCTGGTGGTCGCCAGCGTGTTGATGTCGATGGGCATGATGATGCTGTCGCCGATGTTGATCTCGGCACCGTTCAAGATCTTGTTGTTCATCCTGGTGGATGGGTGGGTGTTGGTGGTGGGCACGCTGGCGGCGAGCTTTAACGCGTCGTAGGTGTGGACGCGCGTTGCGCGCGGTAGCACGGCCCTAGTTGAATGATTTCGGCACGGCAACGCTGGACTGCTCAACCATCAGCTCGGATTGCCGCTCGCCGCTTGCCGCTTTTTGCTTTGCCTTAGCTCTGGCTTTCAGCTTTTCCGGGGCCCCATACCGCAGCGGCAAGGCCGGCAGATACAACCCGCAGGGCGGCGCGCATGGATGCGCGACGTTTTTGTAAGGGACATGGATGTCCCTTACAAAAATTTCTGTCGGACTTGCGGACCCGGAGCGCCTTGGCGCGGAGGGCGCGAGGACGGGGTGTGCTTTCTTTTGGTTACTTTTCTTTGCACAAGCAAAGAAAAGTGACTCGCGCCCGGAGGGCGTGAAAGCATTTGATTGATTGCTCCAACACACAGCAAAAGCTCAAGCGAAAGCAGAGCTTTCGGCCCCCTTCGGGGGTCGAGTTACTTTCTTTGCTTGTGCAAAGAAAGTAACCAAAGAAACACACCCCCGTCCTCGCGCCCCTCCGCGCCAAGGCGCTCCGGGTACGCAGTCCACGTGGGAATTTTTCAAAGGGACGTCCCTGTCCCTTTGAAAAACGTCGCGCATCCATGCGCGCCGCCCCGCTGGGGTTTGACCCACGTGGCCTGCCGCTGCGGTATGGGGGACCCCGAAGCAGAACAGCAAAAGCCAGGCAACAGCAAAGCTGAGCAACGGCCGAGAACAGCTAGTAACAGCGAAGGGACAGCGACAGCGACGAGGTAAGGGGCACGGCCACCTTCAAGACCGTGGAGGGCGCACTGCGTATCACCGGCCAACTGAGCGGGCTCAAGCCCAACAGCGAGTATGGCTTCCACAGCGGCAGCGGCAGATTCGCCGCATCGCTGCTCGGTGCGCCACCGCAATCAGTCCCAACCGGGCGCTTCGGCACCGTGACCAGAACGATCCCCACTCCCGTGTCGACAGACTCAACAATCCTTGCTCGGTGCACCACCGCAATGCGTGCCCGCATCGGGCACTTCAGCCCCTGCTCCAAACGAATCACCAATCCCACCTCCCCAATCCCCTCCTTTGGCACCGCACTTGCATCAGCACTCCCCATGAGCCCTGAAATCGCCCTGACCGAATTGCGTGGTGGCCTGGTCACCGTCTTGTGGATTGCCGGACCGATGTTGCTGGCGGTGCTGGTCGTTGGTGTCGTGATTGGTGTGGTGCAGGCCGCCACCCAGTTGAACGAACCCACCATCGGCTTTGTCGCCAAGGCCGTTGCCTTGACCGCAACCCTGTTTGCCACTGGCAGCATGCTGCTGGGACATCTGGTGGAGTTCACCATCGAGTTGTTCCACCGCATTCCGCATCTGATCGGGTAGCGGCACGCGCTGATGGATGCCGCTACCCAGATGGTGATCGATGGCCAGCGCGCGTTTGCGATGGTCGGGGCGATCATGTGGACGATGCTGCGCACCGGTGCGCTGCTGACTGCGATGCCGTTGATCGGGACGCGGGCGGTGCCGGGGCGGGTGCGGGTCATGCTGACCGGGACCCTGGCGATGGCGCTGGCGCCGATCCTGCCGCCGGTGCCGGAGTGGGACGGGTTCAATGCCACCGCGGTGCTGAGCATTGCGCGCGAGCTGGCCGTGGGGGCCAGCATGGGTTTCATGCTGCGGCTGATCTTCGAGGCCGGTGCGCTGGCCGGCGAGCTGGTGTCGCAGGCCACCGGTCTGTCGTTCGCGCAGATGTCCGACCCGCTGCGCGGGGTGACCTCCGGTGTGATCGCGCAGTGGTTCTACATCGGCTTCGGGCTGCTGTTCTTCGCGGCCAATGGGCACCTGGCGGTGATCGCGTTGCTGGTGGACAGCTACAAGGCCTTGCCGATCGGCACCGCGGTGCCGGATGCGGCGGCGTTTGCCGAAGTGGCCCCCACCTTGCTGCTGCAGGTGCTGCGTGGTGGGCTGACCCTGGCCTTGCCGATGATGGTGGCGATGCTGGCGGTGAATCTGGCCTTTGGTGCGCTTGCCAAGGCCGCGCCCGCGCTGAATCCGATGCAGCTGGGCTTGCCGCTGACGGTGTTGCTGGGGCTGTTCCTGCTGTCCAGTTTCGCCAGCGAATTCGCACCGCCAGTGCAACGGCTGTTCGACAGTGCGTTCGATGCGGCGCGCGCACTGACAGGATAGCGTGACCGGCCTCAAGCTTTAGGTGCCATGGCCGACAATGCTGGTGGACGATTGATGGCGGCAATCGCCAGTGTTCACTGCCCTTCTTCCGTCGACAGGAAACGATGCCCACGCTGCCTGCCCTGCTCGCCCTGCTGCTCCCGCGCCGCGGTTCGCTGCGGGCTCGGCCGTGGCTGCCGGCGGTCTGCATGCTGGTGCTTGCCCTGCTGGGCACCGCAGGTGCGGCGCATGCACAGACCTTCAGCTTTCGCGAATACGACCAGGCCGATGGCCTGCAGGGGATGTCGGTCAACGGCATCCTCGAAGACCGCAACGGCGCGGTCTGGGTGGCCACCGAAACCGCGCTGCACCGCTTCGAGCGCGATCGCTTCGTCCCGGTGGGTGCCGAACAAGGGCTCGATGCCCGCTATACCCGTGCACTGACCCTGGACCGCGCCGGGCGGTTGTGGGTGGCCACCGCCAACGGCGTGTTCGTCCGCATCGGCGAGCGCTTCGAGCAGGTGCACTACAACGGCAAGCGGATCCGCGCCGATGCCGGCAACGTGATCGCCGCCTACCGCAACGGTGTGGCGGTGGTGAGCGACAACACGCTGCTGGCGCTGACCCCTGCCGCAGTCACCGGCTGGCAGGTGCAGCCGCTGCCGCTGCGTGCCGCCGATGGCACGGTGCTGCCGCCGCGCCGCGCCTTGCTGGCCGATGGCAACGATTTGTGGGTGGCCTGCGCGGCAACTGTCTGCAGGCTGGATGCGCACGGCACGCTGGTGGAGGTGCTCTCGGACGAGGAAGGCGTGCCGGCCAAGCGCTGGCGGGTGATCTTTCGCGACCGTGCTGGCCGGCTGTGGTTGCGTGGCGGTGGCCTGATCATCTCGCGCGGGCCAGGCGAGGGGCGTTTCCGTTCGCATCCGTCCAGCGCGCAAGCCACCTTCAACACACTGTCGGGCGCCACCACCATGGTGGAAGACCCGCAAGGCCGGCTGCTGACGCGTGCCGACCATGGCCTGGTGCGTTGGCAGGACGGCCACTGGACGGCGATCGGTGCCGACCAGGGCCTGCACCTGGATGCGATGGTGGGCCCGCTGCTGCAGCAATCCACCGGCACCTTGTGGATCGGCACGCGCGGCATGGGGATCCAGCGCTGGCTCGGCTACGGCAGCATCGAACACCTGACCGAAGCACAGGGCATGGCCGCCGCGCCCACCTGGGCCATCCAACGGCTACCCGACGGCACCCTGGCGGTGGGTGCGGACGGCGGCGGCAGCCTGCTGCCGGCACAGGCGCAGCGCGCGCAGCCCTGGCTGCAACACGACGGCCAGCCGCTGCCGCAGGCGCTGGCCATTGCGGTGGCGCCCGATGGCGCGGGCTGGGTGTCGTTTTTTTCCGGGGCCATTGCGCGCCGCGACCCGATCACCGGGCAGACGCGCCGGGTGATGGACCTGCCGAGCCCGGTCTACAAACTGGTCTTCGACCGCAGCGGCACGCTGTGGATGGCCACCCCGCGCGGCATCTACCACGGCAGCAGCCAGGCACCCTACCCGCTGGCACCCGATGTCGCGTTGGCCGGTACCTTTATCGGCGATCTCGATCTCGACGCGCAGGGCCGGCTGTGGGCGGCCACCGCCGATGGCCTGTATCGCCGCGATGGCAACCGCTGGGTGCAGGTGCCGGTGCATGGCGATCTGCCCAGCCAGGACCTGTTCCAGCTCGACTTCGCCGCCGATGGCGAGCTCTGGGTGTCGCTGCGCGAGGTGGGCCTGTGGCACGGGCGTGTGCAGCCCGACGGCAGCGTGGCGCTGCAGGCAGTGACCGACCCGCTGGTCTCAAAGGTCATGCCCTTCATCCTGCGTCACGACCGCAAGGGCCGGCTGTGGGTGGGCAGCAGCCAGGGGCTGGATCTGTATCAGCACGGCCATTGGTCGCGGATCACCCGCGCCGAGGGGCTGCTGTGGGACGACATGTCGGCCAATGCGTTTTTCGAAGACACCGACGGCAGCATCTGGATCGGCAGCAGCCGCGGCCTGAGCCATCTGCGCCAGCCCGAGCGCCTGTTTGCTGCACCGCCATTGCGGGTGGAGATCGCCCAGGTGCAGCGCGGCGAGCGCAGCCTGCGTGCGGATGCATCGGTGGGCTGGTCGGAGACGCCGCTGGAGATCGACCTGCGCACCCCCGGTGTGGAAGGCGGGCCGGAGCGCATCAGCTTCCGCTACCGGGTGGAAGGCCGCCAGGCACGCTGGACCACCACCTCGCTCAGCCACATCACCTACCCCTTGCTGCCACCGGGCAACTACACGCTGGAAGTGCAGGCGTTAGACGCCTACCAACGCAGCGCCAGCCCCATTGCGCAGTTCGCCTTCGCACTGCGACCGCCGTGGTGGCGCAGCGCGCTGGCCATCGTGGCGTACGTGCTGGCCGGCATCGGCGGCGTGGTGGCGCTGCTGCGTTGGCGCACGCGCAAGTTGCTGGCGCGCAAGCAAGAGCTGGAACATCTCATCGCCGAACGCACCGCCGAGCTCGAGCAGGACAAGCGCGACCTGGAGGCCGCACGCGCGGCATTGACGCACAAGGCCACGCATGACGAATTGACCGGCCTGCTCAACCGCGCCGGCATTCTGGAAGCGCTCCGCGGCATGCTCGACAGCGCGCCGCTGCGCGAGCAACCGCTGGCGGTGGTGCTGATCGACCTGGACTACTTCAAGCAGGTCAACGACCAGCACGGCCATCTGGCCGGCGATGCGGTGCTGGCGGGCGTCGGCAAGCGTTTGAATGCGCTGGTGCGTGGCAACGACCGGATCGGCCGCTATGGCGGCGAAGAATTGCTGGCGCTGCTGCCCGGCCTTGGTGCTGATGCAACCCATCGCCTGGACGCGTTGCACGCCGGCATCTGCGGCGATTACCCCACCGGCGAGGTCGTGCTGCCGATCACCTGTTCGATCGGCGTGGCCTGGCGGCACCCCGGCGACAGCGTCGAACACCTGCTCGCACGCGCCGACGCAGCGCTGTATCTGGCCAAGCGCAACGGACGCAACCGCATCGCATACGACGCTGCGCCGCAGCTGCACGCCAGTGATGCAGCACGCAACGCCGACAACGCCGGTTAAAGAAAGCCGTCACTGCAGCCGTTAGCGTGGTAACGCGGCTTGCACGACCGGCCGTCCATGGCACCCGTGAGGTACGGCGCATGATGCACCGGCCTTGACGCCTGCCGCTGCGTGGGAGAGCGCGACGCCCGTGGGGTTCGAGAACCGCCAGTGCATTTCGCCAAGCCGGCGTCCGTCGAAAGGCGTGGCGCTGCTGTTGGTACTGCTGTGGCTGGCGTTTGCCGAACTCGCCGGTGCGCAGACCGCCACCATCCGTCGCTACGCACACGATCAAGGCCTGCTCGGCCTGGCCGGCACCTGCCTGCTGCAGACCCGCAACACATTGCTGTGGGTATGCACCGAAACCGGGCTGTATCGCTTCAATGGCCGCAATTTTCAGCAGTCGCCACTGGATGGCCTGCGCAACGAACCCATTTCGTCGATGAGCGAAGCGCCCGACGGGCGCTTGTGGGTGGCCGGTTTCCAGAGCCTGTTCGTCGGCGACGAACACGGCTTTCGCAAGCTCGACACCACTGAAGTCAACCACCTGCAAGACGGCGTGTTGCTGGCCAGCCTGCCGTGGGGCACCGTGCTGGCCAATAACGGGACCCTGCTGCGGCTGTTGCCACGTGCACGCGAACGCTGGCATAGCGAACCGCTGCTGGACACCGCCACCCGGGTGCGCGTGCCGGACCTGTCCAAGGTGCTGAGCCTGTCGGTGGATGGCGACACCTTGTGGGCCGGCTGCGGACGCCAGCTGTGTGCGATCGATGCGCAGCGCCAGGTGCAGGTCTACGGCCCGCAGCAAGGCGTGCCGGACGATCGCTGGTACAGCGTGTTGCGTGACCGCGCAGGTGGGCTGTGGGCCCGCGGCGTGGGCACGATCGTGTACCGCGCACCGGGCGCACACAACTTCACGGTACGGCCACTGCCGGTGCTCGATGGCCGCACCGTCGGCCAGCCAGCGCCACTGGTGCTGGACCGCAGCGGCCGCGTGCTGGTGCGCAGCCACGCCGGGCTGGTGCGCTGGGAGTCTGACCACTGGCGCAGTTTCGATGCCGGCAACGGGCTGCCGCAGGGCAGCAGCCACGCGGTGGTGGTCGACGGCGAAGGCGACGTGTGGATGAGCGTCGATGGCGAAGGCCTGGTGCGCTGGGCCGGCTACGAATGGATCGAAAACTGGGACGCCTCGCAAGGCATGCCACTGACACCCACCTGGTCGATCACCCGCGACGCGCGTGGCGCATTGCTGGTCGGCAACGAACACGGCGTTGGCCGGCAGGCCGTGCCGCATGGCCGCTTTGCACCGGCGCTGCCGGGTTCGGGCATCCAGGTGGTGAGCATGGTGCGCTCTGCCGACGGCAGTGTGTGGAGCCTCAATTCCGCCGGCGCGGTGCGGCGCGACTGGCCGGATGGGCGCAGCGCCCAGGTCGGCAAGCTGCCGCGCACCGGGCGCCGCCTGCTGCTCGACCGCCAGGGGCGGCTCTGGGCGCTGAGCGCGGCCGGGCTGTTTGTCATCGACACGGCCCTGGAGGGCGGCCCCCTGCAGCGGGTGGCCGATTTGCCGGCGATTGCCTATACCGATGTCCAGCAAAGCGGCGACGGCAGTGTGTGGGTGTCCAGCGCCAATGGCCTGTTCCGCCTGCAGGGAGCGCACTGGAGCAAGATTCCGATCCGCGTCAACGGCGCGCCGGGCGAGCCCTGGGTGAGCAAATTCCACGTCACCGACAGCGGCGAAGTCTGGCTGGCCTTCTATCGCCCCGGCGTGTGGCATGGCGTGTTGCGGCCCTCCGGGCTGGACCTGCAGGCGGTCAGTGATGAAGCCCTAGGCGAAGCGGGCGTGTACCTGCTGCGCGAGGACAGCGCCGGGCGGATCTGGGTGGGCCACGCGAGCGGCGTGGAGGTCTACGACGGCCAGCGCTGGTCGCATCTGTCGCAGTCGCAAGGCCTGCTCTGGGACGATGTCTCCGAAGCCGCGTTCCTGGAAGAGCCCGATGGCTCGGTGTGGATCGGCACCGCGCGTGGTGTCAGCCATGTGCGCACGCCGGCGCGGCTGTTCGACCAGCAGCAGCCCAGTGTGCGTATCGACAGCGTCACCCGCGGCGGTGTGCCGGTGCAGCGCGGCCAGCTGCTGGCCTGGAACGACAAGCCACTGCATCTGGCGTTGTCCAGCCTGCAGGTCTACGACGACCCCAGCCGTCTGAGCGTGCGTTATCGCCTGCTCGGCCTGCACGACGAATGGATCCAGACCAACGACCTGGCCATCGACCAGCCGCCGCTGCCCTCGGGCCATTTCCGCCTGCAGGTGCAGGTGCTCGACCGCTACCGGCGCACCGCCTCGCCCATCGTCGACTGGCCGTTTGCGGTGGCACCGCTGTGGTGGCGCAGCCCGCCGGCCATCGCGCTGTACGTGCTGATCGGCGCTGCCGTGCTGGCCGGCCTGTGGCGCTGGCGGCACCGCCATCTGGTGGCGCGCGAACGCATGCTGGCCGAGCTGGTGGCCGAACGGACCTACCAACTCGAGCGCGAGAAGCGCGAGCTGGAAACCGCACGCGCCGCGCTGGCCTTGAAGGCCAGCCATGACGCGCTGACCGGCCTGCTCAACCGCTCCGGCGTGCTGGAGGCCATGGCCGAAGAACTGCAGCAGTGCGCCAGCGCCGGTCACCCGTTGGCGGTGGTGCTGATCGATCTGGACCACTTCAAGCTGGTCAACGACGAACACGGGCACCTGGTGGGCGACGCCGTGCTGGCGCAGGTCGGCGCGCGGCTCACCAACTGCCTGCGCGATTCCGACAAGGTGGGCCGCTATGGCGGCGAAGAACTGCTGCTGTTGCTGCCGGGCATGACCCAACAGAGCCAGCACCGCCTGCGCGCCATCCATGAGGCGATCGGCGCCACGCCGTACGAGGTCGGCATTGCGCGGCCGTTGCGGGTCACCTGCTCGGTCGGTGTGGCCTGGTTCCGCAGCGGCGACAGCACCCCGACCCTGCTAGCCCGTGCCGACGAGGCGCTGTATCGCGCCAAGGGCCAGGGGCGCAACCGGATCGAACCGGAAACCCCGGCCTGCTCGGTTGCATGAACCCCGTCGCCCCGCCCACTCAAGAAGCGGCGCGGCGGGTCGTTAGCTCACAGGGCAAGCGCTGGTGTCGGCGCGGGATGTGGACGGGTGCTCGGTACTTACAATCTTTCGCTGGTGCTGCTGTCGCTGGCGGTGGCCGTGCTGGCCTCGTATACCGCGCTGCACCTGGCCGCGCGCATGACCGCCAGCCGTGGCGGCATTGCGGCCGCGTGGCTGGTGGGCGGCGCCATTGCGATGGGGTTCGGCATCTGGTCGATGCATTTCGTCGGCATGCTGGCATTCCAGCTGCCGATTCCGCTGGGCTACGACCTGGCGTTGACCGCGTACTCGATGCTGGTGGCGATCCTGGCCTCGGCGTTGGCGCTGTGGCTGACCTCGCGCGCCGACCTGCCCTGGCGCCGGTTGAGCCTGGGCGCGCTGCTGATGGGCCTGGGCATCGCGCTGATGCACTACATGGGCATGGCGGCGATGCGCATGGATCCGGAGATCACCTATGACCCGCTGCTGTTCGCGGTCTCGGTGGCGATCGCCATCGGTGCCTCGGCTGCAGGGTTGTGGATCGCCTTCCAGCTGCGCCACGACGGCCGCCGCTACAGCCTGCGCGTGGTCGCCGCCATGATCATGGGCGTGGCCATCGTGGGCATGCACTACACCGGCATGGCTGCCGCGCAATTTGCGCCCGGCAGCATCTGCGGCGCGGCCGGGATCGGCGCGCAGCTGCCGCTGTCGTGGCTGGCCTCGGTGGTGGCGGCGGTCACCTTGGGCCTGCTGGGGCTGGCGCTGGTGATCTCGGTGCTGTCGCGCCGCTTCCAGCAACGCACCGACGTGCTGGCGCAATCGCTGGCACAGGCCAACCAGGAATTGGTGCTGGCCGCCCTGCACGACCCGCTGACCCGCCTGCCCAACCGCGTGCTGCTGCATGAGCACGTGCTGCAGAGCATCGAGCGCGGCCAGCGCGACGGGCAGCGCTTTGCGGTGATGCTGATCGACCTGGACGGCTTCAAGGCGGTCAACGACGGCTACGGGCATCAGCTCGGCGACCAACTGCTGATCGCCGTGGCACAGCGGCTGGGCGCGCATCGGCGCGCGCATGGCAGCCTGGCGCGGCTGGGCGCGGACGAATTCGTGCTGGTGGCCGACATCGCCGACCCGGAAGATGCCGCCGCCATCGCCGGTCATCTGGTGCAGGCCCTGGCGCTGCCGTTCCTGGTGGGCGACCACGAGCTGCGCCTCAGCAGCAGCGTGGGCATAGCGCTGTATCCGGAAGATGCCGGCAGCGAGCACCAGCTGATGACCCACGCCGATGCGGCCATGGGCCACGCCAAGCAGGCCGGCCGCAACCGCTACAGCTTCTTCGACCGTTCGATGACCGGCACCACCCGGGAGCGCCTGCAGTTGCTGCAGGACCTGCCGCGCGCGCTGGAGCTGGGCCAGTTCGCCCTGCACTACCAGCCCAAATACTGCGCCGAAGACGGCCGCCCCCTGGGCGCGGAGGCATTGATCCGCTGGCTGCATCCCGAACGCGGCATGGTGCCGCCGGACAGCTTCATCCCCTTGGCCGAGCGCAGCGGCATGATCGGCCCGCTCGGCAAGTGGGTGCTGGAAGAAGCCTGCCGGCAGATGCGCGCCTGGCGCGATGCCGGGCACGGCGACTGGCGCGTGGCAGTGAATCTCTCCGCCACCCAGCTGGCCTCGCCCAGCCTGCCGGCGGAAGTGGCCGCCACCTTGGCCGCGCACGCCATCGCGCCCGGCCAGCTGACCCTGGAGATCACCGAAACCATGGCCATGCGCGACGCCGACGCCTGCTTGCGCACGCTGGGCCAGCTCACCGACCTGGGCGTGCGGATCGCCATCGACGACTTCGGCACCGGCTATTCCAACCTGCTCTACCTGCGCAAGCTGCCCGCCCACGAGCTCAAGATCGACCGCAGCTTCGTGCAGGCCATGGACAGCGGCCCGGAAGACATCGCCATCGTCGCCGCGGTGGTGGCCCTGGCCCACACCATGCGCCTGCAGGTAGTGGCCGAAGGCGTGGAGACCCCCGCCCAGCGCAATACGCTCGAACGCCTGGGCTGCGACCAACTACAGGGCTACCTGCTGGGCCGGCCGATGGAACCGGACCGCTTCATCGCCCTGGTCGTCGCCCAGCGCGATGGCGAACGCCGCCGCGCCAGCTGAGCCCAAGGCTGCAGGTGAAAGTTCCGCGGGCGCAAGCCCGCACCTTGCGCGTACGCAGCCCAACGCCGGCAACCTGACGCCCCCCTCCTTCAGCCCCATGCAGGCCAATCGATCCCTTGGCCTAGTTCACGTTCGCGCTCCCAGCATCCAGCCGCCAACACACACCGAACCACCCAACAGCACACCCACATGGTTGGCATCGCCAGGCGCCCCGATCTAGACCATGCACGCTCCCAGCCATACGGCGTAAAACGCACCGCCGCCGCTTGCCCGGCCAGCGCAACCTACCAGGCGTCTGCTACCCGGCTTTACCTATTCCCGCCCCCCCCTGCAATCGCCCAGCGCGCAGCCCCCCGCCCTTGCGATTCCCGAATCCCGATTCCCCATTCCCGTTTTAAGGAACACCACTTGCATGACGCAAGGCCAATCCAGTCAACGGCCCCCCAATGTCCGAGTCCGAAGACGGCGGCGAACGCACCGAACTACCCACCGAAAAACGCCTGCGCGAAGCCCGCGAGCAAGGCAACATCCCGCAATCGCGCGAGTTGTCCACCGCTGCGGTGTTCGGCACCGGGGTGTTCGCGCTGATGCTGATGGCGCGCGGCATCGGCGACGGCGCCAGTGTCTGGATGAAGACCGCGCTGAGCCCCGACCCGAAGATGCGCGAGAACCCGATGGCCTTGTTCGGCCACTTCGGCGACCTGCTGCTGCAACTGCTGTGGGTGATGGTGCCGCTGATCGGCATCTGCCTGGCGGCCGGGCTGGTCGGCCCACTGCTGATGAGCGGCCTGCACTTTTCCGGCAAGGCGATCATGCCCGACCTCAACAAGCTCAATCCCATGAACGGGATCAAGCGCATGTGGGGCAGCAACAGCCTGGCTGAGCTGGTCAAGTCGATCCTGCGCCTGCTGTTCGTGGGCCTGGCGGCCAGCCTCTGTATCTCCAAGGGCCTGCACGGGCTGCGCTCGCTGGTGAACCGGCCACTGGAACAGGCCGTGGGCAACGGGCTGGACTTCACCAAGAGCCTGCTGTTCTACACCGCCGGCGCGCTGGTGCTGCTGGCCGCCTTCGACGCGCCGTACCAGAAGTGGAACTGGCTGCGGAAGCTGAAGATGACGCGCGAGGAGATCAAGCGCGAGATGAAGGAAAGCGAAGGCAGCCCGGAAGTGAAGGGCCGCATCCGCCAGATGCAGATGCAGATGTCGCAGCGCCGGATGATGGAAGCGCTGCCCACCGCCGATGTGGTGCTGATGAATCCCACCCACTACGCGGTGGCGCTGAAGTACGAAGGCGGCAAGATGCGCGCCCCGGTGGTGGTGGCCAAGGGCGTGGACGAAATGGCCTTCCGCATCCGCGAAGCCTGCGAGCAGCACCGGGTGGCGATCGTCACCGCGCCGCCTTTGGCACGCGCCTTGTATAGGGAAGCCCAACTCGGCAAGGAAATTCCCGTGAGACTCTATTCGGTGGTGGCACAGGTGTTGTCCTACGTCTACCAGCTACGCGGCTGGAATGGCGGCCCGATGCCGGATCTGCCGCCGCTCGAGGTGGATGAGTTCGGCAAGGGGGCCAGCGCATGAGCGCCCAACCCGCCCCGATGAACGCCCGCCGCGTGATGGAGCTGCTGCGCAACGGCCTGGGCGCCCCGCTCGCCCTGATGGCCATGCTGGCCATGCTGATGGTGCCGCTGGCCGCGCCGGTGCTGGATGCGCTGTTCACCTTCAACATCGCCATCTCGCTGATGGTGCTGCTGGCGGTGGTCTACGTGCAGCGCCCGCTGGAATTCACCATTTTCCCGATCGTGCTGCTGATGACCACGATGCTGCGGCTGGCGCTGAACGTCGCCTCCAGCCGCGTGATCCTGATCAACGGCCAGGACGGCCACGCCGCAGCCGGCAAGGTGATCGAGGCCTTCGGCCAGTTCGTGATCGGCGGCAATTACGCCGTGGGCATCGTGGTGTTCGCGATCCTGACCATCATCAACTTCGTGGTCATCACCAAGGGTGCCGGGCGCGTGTCGGAAGTGACCGCCCGCTTCATCCTGGACGCCATGCCCGGCAAGCAGATGGCCATCGACGCCGACCTCAACGCCGGTTTGCTGACGCGTGAGGAAGCCAAGGCCCGCCGCGAAGAGGTCCGCGAGGAAGCCGACTTCTACGGCGCAATGGACGGTGCCAACAAGTTCATCCGCGGCGACGCCATCGCCGCCATCCTGATCCTGTTCATCAACCTCATCGGCGGCATGGCGGTGGGCATGCTCCAGCACAACATGTCCTTCATCGACGCCGCGTCCACCTACACGCTGCTGTCCATCGGTGACGGCCTGGTGGCGCAGCTGCCGGCCTTGCTGGTCTCGTCCTCGGTCGCTTTGCTGGTGACCCGCGCCTCGCGGGCGCAGGACATGCGCGGCGCCATGATCAGCCAGGTCTTCGGCCAGCACCGCGCATTGGCGGTGGCCGCAGCCATCCTGGGCCTGGTCGGCCTGGTGCCCGGCATGCCGAACGTCGCGTTTTTGACGCTCGGCCTGATCCTGGGCGTGATCGCCTGGAAAATGTACAAGCGCAGCCTGGTGGTCGCCCCCACCGGCGAAGCCGCGACCGACCCAAAAGCCGCTGCCGCAGCGACGGCCGCCGCCGCCAGCGCCGAGCTGAGCTGGGACGAATTGCGCCCGATCGACCCGCTGGGCCTGGAAGTGGGCTACCGCCTGATCCCGCTGGTGGACAAGAACCAGGGCGGCGAATTGATGGCGCGCATCAAGGGCGTGCGCCGCAAGCTCACCCAGGACATCGGCTTCCTGGTGCCGCCGGTGCACATCCGCGACAACCTGGAGCTTTCAGCCAACGCCTACCGGCTGCTGGTGCACGGCGTGCCGGTGGCCACCGCAGAGATCTACCCCGACCGCGAACTGGCCCTGGACCCGGGCGGTGCGCTCGGCCAACTAGACGGCATTCCCGGCAAGGACCCGGCGTTCGGCCTGGATGCCACCTGGATCCAGCCGCACCAGCGCGCCTATGCCGAATCGATGGGCTACACCGTGGTCGACCCGGCCACCGTGGTGGCCACCCACCTGTCGCACCTGATCCGCGAACACGCCCCGGAGCTGCTCGGCCACGAAGAAGTGCAGCAGTTGCTGGCCACCCTGGGCAAGACCGCGCCGAAGATGGTCGAAGACCTCACTCCGAAGGCGCTACCGCTGTCGGTGGTGGTGCGCGTGCTGCAGAACCTGCTGATCGAACGCATCCCGGTGCGCCAGCTGCGCAAGATCGTCGAAGCCCTGGTCGAGCACGCCCCGCACAGCCAGGACCCGGCCGCCCTCACTGCCGCGGTGCGCACCTCGCTGGGCCGGTTCATCGTGCAGGAAATCGCCGGCATGTCGGCCGAGCTGCCCGTGTTCACCCTGGCCCCGCAGCTGGAGCGCGTGCTGCAGGAATCCACCCATGGCAACGGCGTGGCGCTGGAGCCAGGCCTGGCCGAACGCCTGCACCAGAGCCTGGCTGAATGCGTCGGCAAGCAGGAAGCCCGCAACGAACCGGCGGTGGTGCTGGTGCCCGGCCAGGTGCGCGCCGCCCTGGCCCGCCTGGTCCGCCACAGCGTGCCGAGCCTGTCGGTGCTGGCGTATAGCGAAGTGCCGGAAGACAAGCGGTTGAAGCTGGTCGGCACGATTAGCTGAGCCGGGCACTTCGAATCAAGCGGTTGAAGCTGGCGGGCACCATTAGCTGAGCCGGGCGCTTCGAATGGTGAGACGGGTTTGTGGTCAGCCAGCCTTCGCTGTGGTGATTGATGAGGCGGGTTCGTCGATTGGCCACCGCGTAGGAGCGCACCCGGGCGCGACGGTCGTTATCGGGAATGCCCTCGCGCCCAAGGGCGCTCCTACGACATTCCGGCGACCCGACCACGCGCAGTGGCCCAGACAATCTCGCTAACACCGCTTGTGTAGGAGCGACCTCGGTCGCGAGGGCTTTACCGGGAACGCCCATAGGGCTTCATCGGGAACGCCCCCGCGCACAAGTGCGCTCCTACGGCATTCCGGCGATCCGACCACGCGCGATCGGCCAACAATCTCGCTAACACGCTTGTGTAGGAGCGACCTCGGTCGCGAGGGCTTTACCGGGAACGCCCATGGGCTTTACCGGGAACGCCCATCGCGCCCAAGGGCGCTCCTACGCATTGACCGGCGCCCCGCCCCTTCCCTCTACGCGCCGGCAATGCCTGCCAACCGGTAATCGAATGCCAAAACCCGGCGTCGGAAACCCGCCACTGGTCCGAACCTCCAATCGATTGCAGGGCGCTGGCCGTTTCCAGGCGCTCCAATCGCTCAACGTTCGACGTACAGCCCACCAGCGGCTCTGCCCGCAAGGCGTCGCCACCACATCGCCGCCCCGGAAAAACGTCAATCAATCCAGTGACTTGACCACTTCCGCCCAGGCCAAACCCCCAGCCCTGCCTCCGTCCCAATCCCCCAAATCCACGCGCCGGAACCCCGGCGCCGCGTTTTGGCACACCGCATGCATTAGCTCTGGCGAGACCGCAGACAGCCACACCGCTGCGGGGCGGGACGCAGCACTTGGACGAACGAACGGGACAGGCACCTCATGACGCTGGCAACACACCCACATTTCACCCGCACCCGTACGGCGTCCGTCGGGTCCTGTTCCTGGAGGCACTTCGCATGAAGATCAAACGCTTTGTTGCCCCGGACATGCGCACCGCATTCCGCATGGTGCGCGAAGAGCACGGCCCGGACGCGGTGATCCTGTCCAACCGCCGTACCGCCGAAGGCGTCGAGATCGTCGCCGCCAGCAACTACGACGAAGAACTGGTGCAGCGCGCCCTGGAAACCGCCCGCTCCGACGTGCCGGTCACCGCCGCGGCGCCGGCTCCGGTCCAGCAGGCGCCGGCCATCCAGCCTGCCCCGGTGCACGTGCCGCGTCGCGACACCGCCGAAGTCGGCATGACCCAGCGCCAGCGCGTGGCCAGTGCCGCCGAAGAAATGATCGCCGCCATGGCCCTGCGCCAGCCGGTCAGCGTGCCGCGCCCCGCCCCGGCGGCTGCACCGGTCCGCGCTGCCGCGCCGATGCCGGTCGCCGTGCAGAGCGCACCGGCTGCCGCCATGCGCCAGCAGCCCGAGCACGCCCTGTCGGAACTGCCCGAGCAGCTGTTCGCCGAATTCCTGACCACCCCGCCGGTGCCGCGTGCACCGCTGCAGGCCCCGGTCGTCGCCACCGCGCCGGTCCCGGCGATTCCGGCCGCTGTTGCCGCACCGGTCGCGATCGCACACCACCACGACGACGAACTGGTCGACGACGGCTTCGACCTGGACGACGCGCTGCCGCAGATCCTGCCGCCGGCCGCGCTGCCGCCGCTGGTCGTCGCCCCGGTGGCGCCGGTCGCCCTGGCCGCCGTGCAGGCCGCCGCCCCGGCGCCGCAGAACGACGAAGAACTCAAGCAGCTGCGCGGTGAGCTGGCGCTGATGCGCCAGATGATCGAGCGCGAAATGAACCGCCTCACCGACGAACGCCTGCGCGGCTCGCCGGTGCGTGCCCAGGCGCTGGAGCTGATGGACGACTACGGCTTCGACGCCGGCCTGATCCGCGATGTTGCCCTGCAGATCCCGGCCGACACCGAATTGCACCGCGGCCGTGGCCTGATGCTGGGCCTGCTGTCCAAGCGCCTGCCGGTGGCCCCGGTCGACCCGCTGGAACTGGGCGGCGTCATCGCCCTGGTCGGCCCGACCGGCGCCGGCAAGACCACCACCATCGCCAAGCTCGCCCAGCGCTTCGCCGCCCAGCACGCCCCGCGCGACGTGGCCCTGGTCACCACCGACACCCAGCGTGTCGGCGGCCGCGAACAGCTGCACAGCTACGGCCGCCAGCTCGGCATCGCCGTGCACGAGGCCGACAGCGCCGAAAGCCTGCTGGAGCTGCTCGAGCGCCTGCGCGACTACAAGCTGGTACTGATCGACACCGCCGGCATGGGCCAGCGCGACCGCGCCCTGGCCGCCCAGCTCAACTGGCTGCGCGCCGCCCGCCAGGTCACCTCGTTGCTGGTGCTGCCCGCCAACGCCCATTTTTCCGACCTCGACGAGGTCGTGCGCCGCTTCGCCCATGCCAAGCCCCAGGGCGTGGTGCTGACCAAACTCGACGAGACCGGACGCTTCGGCAGCGCCCTGTCGGTGGTCGTCGATCACCAGATGCCGATCACCTGGGTCACCGACGGACAACGCGTCCCCGATGACCTGCACCGTGCCAATGCCGCCAGTCTCGTTCTTCGCCTTGAAGATTTGCGGCGCGCTGCCGATAAGCCCTGTACTCCGGAGCACAACCATGCAGTCGCGTGAATACGCAAAGCTGACCAACGCCTTCCCCCTGTCGGCGACCCGTCCCGAGCCTTTGGGCCCGGTGCGCACCATTGCCGTGACCGGTGGCAAGGGTGGCGTGGGTAAAACCAACATCTCCGCCAACCTGGCGGTGGCCCTGGCCGACATGGGCAAGCGCACCCTGCTGCTCGACGCCGACCTGGGCCTGGCCAATCTGGACGTGGTGCTGGGCCTGTCGCCCAAGTACACCCTGGCCGACCTGATCGCCGGCCGCTGCACGCTGGACGAAGTGATCATCGAAGGCCCCGGCGGCGTGCTCGTGGTGCCGGCCGCCTCCGGTCGCCGCCACATGGCCGAACTGGCCCCGGCCCAGCACATCGGCCTGGTCAACGTGTTCTCCGAACTGGAGCGCGACCTGGACGTGATGGTCATCGACACCGCCGCCGGCATCACCGACAGCGTGCTGACCTTCTGCCAGGCCGCCCAGGACACCGTGGTGGTGGTCTGCGACGAGCCGGCCTCGATCACCGACGCCTACGCGCTGATCAAGGTGCTCTCGCGCGAACGCGGCGTGGACCGCCTGCAGATCATCGCCAACATGGTGCGCGACCCCAACGAAGGCCGCCTGCTGTACGACAAGCTCTCGCGGGTGTGCGAAAAGTTCCTCGGCGATGTCTCGCTGAACTACCTCGGCCACGTGCCGCAGGACGATTGGCTGCGCCTGTCGGTGCAGCGCCAGCAACCGGTCATCAAGGCCTACCCGGCCAGTCCCTCGGCACAGGCCATTGCCGAAATCGCACGCCGTACCTCGCGCTGGCAGGCCCCCACCGTGCCGCGCGGCAACGTCGAGTTCTTCGTCGAACGCATCATCCAACGGGGAGTGGCCGCATGAGTACCGCCACCGCAACGACCGCCACGGCCCAGTACCGTGCCGTGCAACGCAATAACGCCAACGATGTGGTCACCCAGCACGCCGACCTGGTGCGCCGGATCGCCCACCATCTGGCCGCGCGCCTGCCGGCGAGCGTGGAAGTGGACGATTTGATCCAGGCCGGCATGATCGGCCTGATCGAAGCCTCGCGCAGCTACGACTCCGACCAGGGCGCCTCGTTCGAAACCTATGCCTCGATCCGTATCCGCGGCTCGATGATCGACGAGATCCGTCGGGGCGACTGGGTGCCGCGCTCGGTGCACCGCCGGGCCCGCGACGCCGCCGCCGCCGTGCGCAAGATCGAACAGAACACCGGCCGCGCCGCCGCCGCCACCGAAGTGGCCGCCGCGATGGAGATGCCGCTGCCCGACTACCTGCGCCTGATGGAAGACGCCGCACGCGGCCAGGTGCTGAGCCTGGAATCGCGCATCGAAGACCACGGCGAACTGGACACCACCGCCAAGGGTGGCCCCAATCCGCAGCAGATGATGGAGCGCGGCGAGTTTGGTCGCGAGCTGGGCAAGGCCATTGGCCAGTTGCCCGAGCGCGAGCAGCTGGTGCTGTCGCTGTACTACGAACAGGAATTGAACCTGAAGGAAATCGGCGCCGTGCTCGGTGTCAGCGAGTCGCGCGTCTGCCAGATCCATGGCCAGGCCGTGGTGCGTTTGCGCGGCCGCCTCAAAGTCTTCGAGCTGGCAGATGCCGGTGTCGAAATTGACGATTAATTTTTTCGTGTTAGGAGCTTGATGTGAATAAGAACATGCGGATCCTGATCGTGGACGACTTCTCGACGATGCGCCGTATCGTCAAGAATCTGTTGGCGGATCTCGGCTTCACCAATACCGCAGAGGCCGAAGACGGCAACAGCGCACTGGCTGCGTTGCGCGCGGGCCCGTTCGATTTCGTGGTCACCGACTGGAACATGCCCGGCATGACCGGCATCGACCTGCTGCGCAACATCCGCGCCGACGCCAAGCTCAAGCACCTGCCGGTGATGATGGTGACCGCCGAGGCCAAACGCGAACAGATCATCGAAGCCGCCCAGTGCGGCGTGAACGGCTACATCATCAAGCCGTTTACCGCCCAGACCCTGGAAGAAAAGCTGGGCAAGGTGTTCGAACGTCTGGCGGCGACCGCCTGATGAACGCCACCGTGGACACCAATGCCGAACGCGCCGCGCTGATCGACCGCCTGCAGGGCGCGCTCGATGCGTTGGAAAGCGGTGACGAAGCCGCCTGGAAGCGCGAGGTCGACCACCTCGCCGCCTTGCGCACCCGTCCGATGATGCAGGGCCTGAGCCGGCTTGCACGCGAACTGGGCCAGGCCCTGGGCGAACTGCCCACCGTGCCCGAAGAAGCCGGCGAGCTGGACGACGCCTGCTCGCGGTTGGACCACGTGGTGGAAATGACCGAAAAGGCCAGCCATCGCACGCTGGATCTGGTCGAAGAATGCCGTTTGCTGGCGAACCAGCTGCGCGATGGTGGTCTCAACCAGGACCAGGGCGCGCTGATGGACAAGATGCGCCACAACCTGACCGAGCTGTCGCTGGCGCAGAGCTACCAGGACCTGAGCGGCCAGATCATTCGGCGCGTGGCCGGCATCGTGCGGCGCGTGCATGAAGGCTTTGGTGCCCTCGGCCTGCCGCCGAAAAGCACCGAGCCGAAGAAAGACGACGGCGGTCTTGCCGGTCCTGCAGTCAAGGGCCTGGACCGTCACGCGGTGTCGCAAGACGACGCCGACGACCTGCTGTCCGGATTGGGGTTGTAACCATGAGTGCTGTTCCAGACGATATTGCTGCCGATTTCATCGTCGAGGCCCAGGAAATCCTGGATCGCCTCGGCGAACAGCTGGTGTCGCTGGAACAGGCGCCAGACGAAGCCGACCAGCTCAACGCGGTGTTCCGCGGCTTCCACACGCTCAAGGGCGGCGCCGGCTTTCTGGCGATCAAGCCCATGGTGGAGCTGTGCCACGCCGCCGAAGAAACCCTCGGCATGGCGCGCTCCGGCCAGGCGGTGCTGCAGGCGCATCACTTCGATGCCGCGCAGCAGTCGCTGGATTATCTGCAGGCCATGCTCGATGCGATGGGCTCGGGTGACCCGGTGCCGCATGCACCGGCGTCGCTGATCGCGCAGTTCGATGCCAAGAGCGGCCCGCCGGCGGTGAAATCCGCGCCCAAGGCTGCTGCGCTCGCCGCGGTGCCCGCCGGCCAGGCACCGGCCGCCGCCGGTGCCAAGGCCACGCCGAAGGCCGCAGCCAAGAGCGGTGGCGCCGAAGCCGAACAGACGGTGCGCGTGGATACCAAGCGCCTGGACGCCATCGTCAACCTGATCGGCGAACTGGTGCTCTCGCGCAACCGGCTCAAGACCTTGCGCACCCGCTTACGCGACGAAGAACTCGACCGCGCGGTGAGCACGCTCGACATCGCCACCGCCCGCTTGCAGACCGCGGTCATGCGCACCCGCATGCAACCGGTGAGCAAGGTGTTCTCGCGCTTTCCCAAGGTGGCCCGCGATGTGGCGCGCACGCTATCCAAGGAAGTGGAACTGGAGCTGATTGGCGCGGAGACCGAGCTGGATCGCAACCTGGTCGAAGCCCTGGCCGACCCGCTGGTGCACCTGGTGCGCAATGCGATCGACCACGGCATCGAATCACCGGCATTGCGCGAAGCCACCGGCAAGCCGCGTAGTGGCCACGTGCGCCTGTCCGCGCAGCAGGAAGGCGACTACGTCAGTATCGAAATCCAGGACGACGGTGCCGGCATCGACCCCGAGCGCCTGCGCGAAATCGCCCGCAACAAGGGCCTGATCGATGCAGAAGCCGCCGCGCGCCTGAGCACCGACGAGTGCCTGCATCTGATCTTCATGCCCGGCTTCTCGACCAAGGCCGAGGTGACCGACATCTCCGGCCGCGGCGTCGGCATGGACGTGGTGCAATCGCGTATCCGCGAGCTCAGCGGGCAGATCCAGATCCAGTCCGAACTGGGCCGCGGCAGCCGCTTCATGATTCGCGTGCCGCTGACCCTGGCGATCCTGCCCACCTTGCTGGTGCAGGCCGGCGAAGCGGTCTATGCCCTGCCGCTCGCCCGCGTGGTTGAGGTGCTGCATGCCCCGCAGTCCTCGCTCGGCTGGTTCGACGGCCGCGCCGTGCTCGATCGTCGTTCGCACACCTTGCCGCTGATCGACCTGCGCCGCTGGCTGGGCGTGCCCGCCGAACAACCGCCGCTGCTGACCGTGGTGCTGCTGCAGGCCGGCGAAACCCGCTTCGGCCTGGTGGTGGACCAGGTCCGCGGCCGCGAGGAAGTGGTGATCAAGCCCCTGCCCCGCGCCCTGCGCGGCCTGCCCGGCTACGCCGGCGCCACCCTGATCGGCGATGGCCGCATGGCGCTGATCCTGGACGTGGATGGGCTGCGTTCCAGCGATCATTGATTTTGGGGATTGGGGATTGGGGATTGGGATTCGGGATTCGGCAAGACGATCCTGGTTGCCTGATCTAACGACAACGGCCGCGTACTGCGGCCGTTGTCGTTTCACTACCAGCATCGCTGCCGATCTACGCCGCCATGCGCGCAGGCATGGGCGCGATGGTTTGGCGACGGCCAGGCTGCCGTGGAACTGAATCTGGAACCGTTATTTCAGAACCGTTACTTCACTAGCTCTCACACCATCCGGTGTTGAGGCGCAATCGACTGCTCTCGCTGTTGCTCCTGCTGCTGGGATTGCTGTTGGCGCTGAGTTTCGCCCAAGGCCTGTAATTGCGCCAAGGATTGCTCGACGGGCTGCGCAATCGCATCACTCGTCATCATATGCGCCATCTTGTGAGCGGGATCGTTCAACGCACCTTCCACAACGAAGACGTTCTCGCCCTGCCGCACGGACTTGGTGTACTCGCTCAGCACGACATGATCGATTCGCGACAGCCCGTTCTCTTTGGCTAAATACGCGCTGCTTGCTGCCAGCCGTGCACCGTTGTCGTCGTACTCGCGGCCGAGACCTTGCTCAAGGCGGCGAACGGCCTCTTCTGCTTGGTGATGCAGCGGATCTGTTGGCAGCACTCTCGCGAGCTGTGTTGCTTCCTGTAGTGGAGATACCTGCTCACCGGGCGGCTGCGCCTCACCAATCACCTTCTGCCAAAGTTCCTGCTTGGGCTTCGGATTGATGTGCTCCTTATTCAACTCACTTTTAGGCAAAGGAGCAGAAATGCTCTTGATATCATCTACGTTTTCTACGGGCCTGATATCCCCCTCGAAGCCTTTATCGATTCCGTCTTTTGTCTTCCGGTGCAGTCCAGCGTGGTTGAGCGCATCCCACGTGAAGTCGATACAACTATTCTTAGCACCGTGATATTCCATATTGAACCCATGCTTTGCAGGGGCTACGCCGAAGGCTTCCAGCTTGTCATACTGCGCCTTATCGATCTCCATCGTGCGTGAGTAATACGGCTTTTGATAGGTGTCGACGTCATTGAAAGAAACTTTCCCTGGCCCGCTAGCCTCGCCATGTTTGATAGGCGAAAACCCATAACTTTTGACAGTCGCTCCGTCGTCAATCGAGTAATACATATGGCCACCGAAGGATGTGCCTCCGGCCATCAACGGCGTACCTGCGGCAGCGACGTAGACAGTGACTGCATAGCGCTTTTCATGATCATCCATGCTCATTCCCCTTACTTTCCTTTGTAGGTGTAAGCGACAAGAAGTTGCGCATTAGCCGCAACCAGCGCCTCGGCGTTCTGATCAAAGCGCAGTTTGAGCCGATAACGGCCTGGCTTGACAGCATTGCTATAGCCGAACGCCAACTCCCTGGACGCGGTCTGTTCAGTAGACAAACCGGCGTCTTGCAGCGTCGTACCGTCCGCATCAAAAGCGAACAGACCAGGAGCCATACCATCAGCTGACAAGGGAATGGACGCCTGCTGACCTACCCCCACACGCTGACTACGCTGCAATTCCACGGAGACCGGACCGGATGGTTCAATACGCTCCAAGTGGAGCTCGGCCGAAACACCAGCGCTAATCAGCCTGTCAGCACTTTGGGAGACGGCAGTTGGATCGACACCGGTGATCCGCACACCGATGAAAACGGGAGGAGTCGCGTCGTCGGGCAGTGCGGGCACATCGAATTCCAGCTCTGTAGGCCCACGATCATGTGGGGTCAAACTCCGTACCAACGGGACGACCGTTCTCATCTCTATCTGCTCCTTTGCGATAGGCACGTTTTCAGGCGGCGGTTGCAGGCTGCAGCCAGCGATCAGGCAGGTAATCAATGCCGTGAGTGCAAAGCGCATTGGATCGTTTGCAAGGGGCACGGCCTTTCTCCAATAAGTGTTGGTGCTGCAGGGGGAATTTTGACAGTTTTTCAATGTCATCGTGTCATGCACGCCTCTCAACCACCCCCAATGCCCTATGCACGCATTGCTTTATGAGGCCTGACAACTCCAGGGCTGAGTGATATGTCCGCTACCTCAGCTTATCGGATGTAGACCCATTCGACGCATTTGTGCGCCACCAACTCTTGCGGTTCCGCAGCTTCACCTCTTGGGAAAACCTCTACACGCATCCCCGGGCGCGTGTAGAAATCACTCATCCAGCGGCCGTCCTCGACGATGTTGCGCTCGCGCGCAAATCCCATTAACTCAAGCTGCTGGGTGAAGCGGTCGAAGTCCAGACGACAGATCTCGGTCATTGAAGGCGATGCACCGGCCACATTGCGATCAAAACGGAATTCAAACCAGCGTCCATCGAGTTTGGTTTCATCAACACCAAAGCCGTAGCTCCACTCTTTGGTGAGCCGGCCAAAAGCACGGTATAGGGGTTCATCATCTTTTACGAATTGAACGACCTGCCCCATTGCCGACTTCAGACGCTCGGGAGTGAAGTCGGAAATGGTCTGGCTGCCTTTGATCAACGCAAGCAGCTGGCCAAGCAAACCCTCCGCAGTGGGCTTGTCAGGCGGCACAGTGGCAGGGCTGGATGAACTCAAGGCGGATGTCTCCTTGACGGTTGCCGGAGCTGCGCCGCCCGCCGCGTGGGCGCAAGCTCCCAGAGCCAGGGTGGCGAGCAAGGCGTAGAGGGGGCGCGCGATCATGAAGCGTCCGTTATGCGCTGGTGTGGCTGCGACGCTAGTGGCATGCGGCACTGAGGTCAATCGCAGGGCATCTGGCAGCCGCAGCATCATCACCGCACGCTGCGCGCCTTGGCCGGCACATCCACCTGCGCCAACACCCGCCTGATAATTGCACCTGACCCCATCACGCTCCGTGATCAAACCACTACCCCACGCCCTGCGCGGCCTACCCGGCTACGCCGGCGCCACCTTAATCGGCGACGGCCGGATGGCGCTGATTCTGGATGCGGACGGATTGCGCTCCAGCGATCATTGATTTTCGGGAATCGGGAATCGGGAATCGGGAATCGGGAATCGTCAAGACGATCCTGGCTGCCTGATCTGACGACAACGGCCGCGTACTGCGGCCGTTGTCGTTTCAGTACTAGCATCGCTGTCGATCTATGTCGCCAAGCGCGCAGGCACGGGCGCGATAGTTTGGCGACGGTCAGGCTGCCGTGGAACTGAACCTGGAACTAAGGTATCCCCACGTTTTACACCGTAAGCGTCATCTGCTCGCGCACTGCCGCAGGCAGTGCGCGCAAGCGCCCTATCCACCGTGAGACGGGTTCCATCGGCCACTGCCTGACCAGCGCTTCTCGGCCGATGCGTAGCGTGGAGTAAAGCTTGCGTGTGCTGTTGCGAGGAGACAGCCACTGGGCGATACCGGTCGCTTCGCATCCCAGCCCCGCCAACCAGCTGGCGAATGCAGCCAACGTATTGATCAGCAGCAGGATCTGCAGTCGCTCGCCGCGTCGGGTCAAACTGTCTTCCAGCGCCTGGCCGTAGCGATGTGATTTCAGATCGCGAAATGCAAGCTCGATCTGCATCCGTCGTGCGTACACATTGACCAACTGCTTTGCGCTGGGCGCCTGCAGCTGCGGGGATGCAACGATGAGCCAAGGCTCGCGCTCGCGCGCTGCGGCCTTCAGACTCGATGACGCACGCGAGACTTTGGCGGGTGAGCGGCGATTGCACTGTTTGCGCCCTTGCCGTGCCTTGGCGTAAATCACCAACCTGCAATCGAGTGGATCGCTGCGATTGGCCTGCATCGGCGGTAACTCGCATGCACGATTGGACGCCAACACATGCAGTTTCCGGCTGTCGATCCACTGATCTGCTTCATCCCGCACGTCCTGCGGCTTGACTTGCGTGCGCCCGCGCAGTCGCCCAACCCAACACCAGCCCATGGCCGATACAGCGCGGAACCACGGTGTCCGGAAGCCGGCGTCAGTGACCAGGATCGGGCGAACATCGTCCGGAACCAGTGCCCTCAGTTGTTGCAAGAAGCGTCTTTCTGCACCAGGCGATCCCTGCTGCTTTCCTGGCACTACCATGTCCAGCAAGGTAAGCGTGCGGCCGCCCACCGGCACCGCTGCGCGCAGCAGACACCACGATTTGTCTGGCTTCAGATCGCTCCAGTCGATGACGATTACCGGCTGCGCGCCGCGCAGCAGCCAGTGCGCCATCTCGTGGTCGATCACTGATCGCTCGACCTGCAAATTGCGATTACTCAACAGGCGATCAACTGCCTTGAGCGGCGCGCGCACCCGCAGTGCGCTCGGCCACGAACGTGCGATGTCCATCAGTGTCAGCCTGCGTCCGTGCAACAACGCCTCGACCGCATGCAGCAACGCGCGTTCGCGCAACGCATGCATCCCGGACAGTGAGTTGGGCAGGCACTTCTGCAATACTTCGCTGGCGCGCATGGTCGTCAACCTTCTCTGGCTTAGTCACCTTGAAGATTGCGCCATGCGCGCACTTTCTTCCAGGCAATTACGTCGCAAGTGATTGATTTGCCAGGAGGAAATGTGGGGAAACCTCAGAACCTGGAACCGTTATTTGAACCGTTATTTTGACCCCGTTATCTCGTTGCGAAACACTCAGCGCGTCACCGACGGACCAGCCTGGCTGACGGCTTGCTGGGACTGCTCCAGCGCCTGCTGCTGTTCGCGCGCTTGGGCCTGGGTTTGGTTGATTGCCTGCAGACGATCGAACGACTGGGTCTCTGGTGTCTGCACGGCGTCCATGGTCGACATATGGGCACGCTGGTGAGCCGGGTCGTTGAGGGCGCCCTGAACGACGAAGACCTTCTCGCCGCCCGCCAGCTGAGCCGTTGGGTTGTTGAGCACCACATGATCCACCCGCGACAACCCTTCCTCTTTTGCCAGAGCAAGCAGGCTGGCAGTCATGCGCTGGCTTGATGCATCCCACTCCCTGCCATGCTGGGCATCGAGCTTTTGCACCCCATTCCTGATCTGTTGGTAGAGCGAGTGATCCGCATGACCGGGGTCTGACGGAAAAAGCTGTGCCGACGGCCCCGGCGATTGCGGATCGCGCTCTCGCAGCTCCTGCTCCAGCGCCTGGGCAGAAATCGGCGAGATGTGCAGGTGAGTGTCCTTGCTGTGCTGGAAGAGCCCAGGGGTTGGCGGCTGTGTACTACTGTCCAGGTATGGCATGGGACGGGTGTCGCTGCCCAGGTCAACGCCGTTGTGCTCCAAAATTTCTTCTTTGAATCCCAGGCGCTGCATGTCCAGGATCATTGGCTGCTCCGGCTCGCCGGGCTTTGACTTGTTGTAGTGTCGCTCGTAGATGGCGGCTGTGCCAACCACCCACGGACCGTAATGGTTGACGCAGTCGGACTGGCCCGCATGACCGATACGGGTGTCCTTGACCGATTTGTCGAAGTAATTCACTCCCATTGCCTCGACATTAGCCGCCGTGGGCGACAACGTCAGGTCGCTATTGAACGTCAGGTTTGCCTTGGGCGTATAGACGCTTGGATAACCGCTGCGCGTGACGAAATCTCTGGCCCGACCATCCGCAAACAGGTACACATCTTCAAGCGTAGGATTAGGATTACGACTCTTGGCCGCGCTCACGATAGCGTTCCATCCGGCTATTTCGGCCGTTGCTTCGTCCGCACGGTTACTGGCCAGCACCTTCTCGCCAGCAGCAGTGTAATCGTGCGTGCTACGGGCAATTTTTATTGCCTCTGTTTTGAACTGTTCCCGCGCAAGCGCAGCAGTGGGACTGTAAAGGCTATGCTGAATTTCATGCCCCAAGACGAAAGTCAGATCGCCTGCTGCTGCATGCTTGCCGTTGGCATCATTCACCAGCGCTGCAAGCGGCAGGTGAATTTCCTGATCGCGTGGATCATAGGTGCCTCCCGCATGCGGATCATTTAACGGCGCGAAGCCTTTCAGCACCTTTTTCTGCACCGCCTCGTTGATCTGGCGGGTCAACTCGGGCGAATCGTTCAGGACCCGGTTGAAGTTGTCCAGATGCTCACGTGTGACACCTGGTTGCTGACCAAATGACGCCACCACGGCACTTGCTTCTTGGCTCAACATGTCCGCTCCTTGGACTACCGAATTTGAACCCACTCGACGCACTGATGAGTGGTGCGCGCTAAAGGTTCGTCAGCCTCGCCACGCGGGAAGAGCTCTACGCGCATCCCTGGGCGTTGAAAAATATCGCTCATCCATCGTCCATCCTCGACAAGGTTGCGCTGTCGCGAAAAACCCATTTTCTCGAGATGCGCCGCAAATGCCTCAAAGTCGATCTGGCAGATATCCGACATAGAGGGAGATGCTTCTGGCGGGTTAGGCAGGAACAGGAACTCGAACCATGCACCCTTTACTTCGGTTTTGTTGACACCAAACCCGTAGTTCCAGTTTCGGGTCAGCACTCCGCTGGCACCGAACCGCCCGGACCCATCATCGCGATGCTGTGCCGACTGGCCCATTGCTCGAGACACATGGTCGGAAGTGAACGATTCAATACTGGCGCTTGTGCGAATCAGCTCCAGTACCCGCTCCAATGCTTCCTGCGCGGTACGTGGTCCACCTTTGGAAGGATCTGCAGGTACGTGATCGGCTGGGGAACTCATGGCAGATGTCTCCGTGACGGTTGCCGAGGCTGGGGTGGCCGCCGTGTGGGCGCATGCGCCCAGAGCGAGGCTGGCGAGCAAGGCGTAGAGGGGGCGCGCGATCATGAAGCGTCCGTTGTGCGCTGGTGTGGCTGCGACGCTAGTGGCATCCGGCACCGAGGTCAATCGCAAGGGGTCTGGCAGCCGCAGCATCATCGCCGCACGCTGCGCGCCTTGGCCGGCACCTCCACCAGCGGCAACACCTCCATCAACAACTGCCCCGCGCCGGCGGTGATGCGCAGCTTGGTGCCGATGGCAAAGCCCAAGTGTTCCAGCCATAGGCCGCTGAGACGGACGTGGGGCACGTGCTGGTCGCCGGCGTGGTCGTGGGCGCCGGGGTAATGGGTGTAGCTGACGGTGCATTGGCGCGGGCGGCGGGCGCGGCGGGGTGCGCGTAGCGTGCCGGGGCCTTGCGAGGAGGCGTCCGGGTCGGGTGGTAGCATCGGTGGCAGCTTGGTGCGGTCGGGTTCCACAACGACCCACTGCACCCGCTTGGGCGGCGCGGGGCGCGTACGCGTGCGGGTGGGCCGTGCGTTGGCAGATGCCTTGGGTGGGCGGCGGCGTGTCATGGCGCCTCCGGGTGATGGCGGATGATGGATGCGGCGAAATGCTGCTGCAACGCCACGGCCTTGCGTGCGAACCGGCGGCGCGAGGTGTGCGGCAATACACCGAGCTGGCGACTCAGCGAATGCGCGGCATCGTCGCTCGCCTGCTCAACAGCTGCGCGTGCGACGAGCCGGCGCAGCACCTCGCCAACATCCCACCGCAGGCGGTGAGCGGAAGCTGGCAACAGATCAACCGGCACAGATGCCGGCATGGATGGTGCGGTAGACATGGCAACGCCCTCCTGGAACAACCCAAGAACCGCCGCCAACGGCGACGGGATGTCGGGAGGTTCGAAACCGCTAGTAGCCGGCGGGCATATTCCCCTTGCGGGTGTTGTATTAGCCGCCCTCCCGACACAGGCATTGCGTCGGCTTGTACCTGCGGGATGCAGGCACAAAAAACCCACCGGTTTGACGGAGGTGGGTACCGCTACTAGAGGAGTTTCGACGCTCCTTGGGACTAGATTGCAAGTACACGGTCTGGCGTGTCAATACACGCTGGCGGGTCTCGCGCGGCTGTGTGCGCCGCTGGCGCAGTTACATAAGGGCCACGCAAGCCGAACGCCGTCGCCTGATAAGTGCACCTGACCCCATCACGGTTCTGCGGCCGTTGTCGTTTCACTACCAACATCGCTGCCGATCTATGCCGCTACGCGCGCAGGCACGGTCGCGATAGTTTGGCGACGGTCAGGCTGCCGTGGAACTGAACCTGGAACCGTTATTTCCCCCAGCTCTTATGTTATATCAAGCCAGCCTGGGCGACGGTAGAAACGCCCATGTTCAACAAGCTTATCGAGCCGAGTAATTCTATCGTGGCCGTTGTGCCGGGGCGCACGACGCTTGAACTCGGCCAACGCCTCCCGTGCTCCATCCAGGTCGTCCTGTCCAATGTGCCACTCAACAATGAACGTAATGAACGACGTATTGATAGGCTGGTATGCGTCCATATCCCGCAAGACCTCCCCAAACCGGCCTGTTTCGGTCCGGTAGGGGTTGAGGGCGTACTGCATATTCTGGGCCGTCAGTGCGGCTTGGAAGATCATTGCAGCTGGCTTTTTGCTGCGTACGATTGGGTAATACGGTCGGATGGCGTCTTTTTTATCGTTCTCTTCCTTGAGCGCCGCGTAGTCCATGCCTCGGTTGAAGCTTGATTGATTGAGCAGCCGTTTGTTGTAGGTCTCCAACATCTGTTCAAAAATGCTTTGGGCGTGAGCCTCCGACATGCCAACGGCCAACACCACCACGCGGTACTCTCCGCCCAGCCGCTCACGAACAAACCATTCCCAGGCTACGCCACCGTTCTTCTGCCACGCAAACGCCCCGCGACCATACCCGGCGTAAAACGGCACGCCCTCTGCGTCCACGTGCAGCCACGCGTAGTTCTTGTTGAAGTGAGGGCCGGCCATCCACTGCGTTTGCGAAATACACGCCTCTTGGGAGTAGGACGCAAGCAATGGGACATCCACGCTGATCTTGCTCACGCCAGACATCTTGGCCTGTGCGATCAACTCTTCCACGTCCACGAGCTTGAACGTCACTGATCGTTGCCCAGTTCGTACACCTTAAGGACGGTGCCCGTCTTGACATCAACCACCGCAATTTTTATCAAGCGCCCTTCAATGAAGTGCTGCTCGTTCTCGTAATGCGTCGGCAGATCAAAGGTCGGGTATTCCCGCTCGGTGTCCTGCGAAATGAGGGGCGGAACAACTTCGTACTGGTAGATTTCCGTAAGGCGCCCTTTATGCGCGCGCGCATCGTCAGGCTCCATAGGAAGAATGGCCGCAATCGTCTCTTTGCCCACATTCAAGCCAGGAACGTCAGACGCCGCATCGGTGAGCGCGTTGCGAGGCAGTGCAACCTGGTATGTGGTTCGCTCAACCTTGGGTACGCGCGCGGTCACACCATAGGCGTTGGTTCCCATGTACGAGCTTTCGCGGCGCTTCGTCTCTTTGCCGTAGATCGGTGCGTAGTAGCCACTGACACGATGCATCTGGATGTACAGATCCGTCCCCTCGTACTGGCGTTTCTCTGCGTTGTACTTCCACGAGTCAAACAATGGGTTGATCACCATGCTTCCCGCGCACAGTTGTCCCGTGGCGATGGCCGTTGGGAGTGCAGCGACAGCGCTTTTGACACGTGAGGCGTGATCCGCCGCAGTCTCAAACTCGTCCTTGGCCGGTATCGACTTCAAGGCGCTGTAGACCGCCACCGTGTCGTGACCTGCAAAATTGATCGGGAGGGTTGATCCCTCTTCCAATGTGCACGGAGTGGTGAGCGGCAACGGCGCTGCCGACAGACTGCCGCACCCCACAAGCGCGGCCATCGCGAACATCCTTTTCATGTTTTCCCCTGTATGTACTGTTCGACCTTGAAACGTGGATGATAAGCCGACCCTAGCCGGATCGCGCACCTATCGCCCGGTCGTGACCCCGCGCCCCGTTGCGGATACACACCAGGCGGCCAGGGAAGTATCCATTAGGGTGTAGAAATAACGATTCCAGGTTCACTTCCACTGCAACCCGGCCGTCGCCAAACCATCGCGCCCATACCGCCATGTGGCAGGCATGGGCGCGACCCACCAGGGCCTAGAACTTGTAGGTCAGCCCCAGGTACGCCAGCCGGCCTGCGTATCCGCCGGTATAGAAGCGGGCGCGGGTGTCGTCGCCAAGGTCCGAGCGGGACTCCTGCTTGGTCAGGTTCAGCACCGAGGCGGTGAGGCTGAGTGCCGGGGTGATGTTGTATGCCGCGTTCAGATCGATCTGGTAGTACGGCTCCTCGAAGACGTTCAACCCGTTGACCAGGCCTTGCACCAGCTCGCCGCGACGGTTGTACGAGGCGCGCAGCAGCAGGCTGTCGGCTTCGTAGAACACGGTGAGGTTGGTCTGGTTTCTGGCGCTGCCCGGCATGGAGGTCTTGCCGGCCTCGGTGCCGTCCTCCAGCCGCACCGCCGCCTTGCTGGCATCGTTGTAGGTGTAGTTGAACTGCACCCCGAGACCGAATGGCAGCGTGTGCTGCGCGTAGAGCTCCACACCCTGCGAGACCGCGTCCTGGCCGCCGGCCTGGGTGCTGTAGTTCTGCACCGTGACCGGTTGCCCGTCGACCATCATGTTGACGTCGCTGATCACGTCGACCGCGAAGTTCTCCACATTCTTGCGGAACAGTCCCAGACCGGCCACCGAACCCGGGTGGAAATACCATTCCAGCCCCAGGTCGAACTGGTTGGCCTTGTACGGCTCCAGGTTCTTGTTGCTGCCCGAGCCGTACCAGCCCTGCTCGCTAGCACCGCCGGTCAGGCGCCGGTCGGCCACGTACTCGGGGCTGTAGAACTCCAGGCTTCCAGGCGCGGCAATATCGTTGTAGCTGGGACGTGCGATCACCTTCGCGGCTGCCGCGCGCAGCAGCAGGTTCTCGGTCAGGTCGTAGGCCAGGTTGAAACTCGGCAACACGTCGGTGTAGTTGCGGTCCAGCCCGCTGATGACGAACGACTCGGTGCGTTGCACGCTGTCGGACAAACGCCAGTAGCCTTCGGTTCCGCAATAGGTGTCGGCCGGGGCGCCGCTGGGCATGGCGGCGCCCTGCTGGCAGGCCAGCGGATTGCCGTCGGCGGCGTCGAAAAAGTAGTCGTTGTAGGCGGTCACCTTGTCGGTGGAATCGGCACGCTGGCCGGTGCGCGCCACCCGCACGCCGACGTTGCCGCGCAGCCGCTCGGTGTGGAAGTTGAGTTGCAGGTAGCTGGAGTAGATCTCCTCGTCGACGTTGTAGACGAAATTGTCTTCGCTGCGGGTCTGCATCGCGCCGTAGGTTTGATTCAAGTAGCCGATGTAGCCCGGGAAGTTGATCGCCGGGAACGCGCTGGCGTTGACGCCACCGGCCAGGTTGTCCTGCGCGAACAGCAGGCCCGGCGAGAACTGCGTGGCGATGGCATTGCAGCGCCCGTTCCAGTAGCGGTTGTCGTAGTCGCTTGGGTCGGTGCCCGGGCACACCCAGTAGTTGTTGCCGGTACTGCGGTGGATGCCGCCGTCGCGACGTTTAATGCCGAACTGCAGCGAGTCGAAGACCTCGCCGTCGAAATGCCAGGTGGTATCGATCTGCGCGTACTGCTGCTGATTGGTGTTGCGGGTCCAGGACGAACCGGTCGAGCCCAGGTCGACCTGCAGGATGCCGTCGCGCAGGTTCTGCATCAGCTGCGGCGAGAACGTCATGGACGGCGTGCCGGTCAGGTCCCAGGCGCTGGCGAAGTTGCCGTTGGTCCAGCTGCCATCGGCGTTCTGCAGGCGCGGCTTGATCGGCAGGGAGAACTGCAGCTCCGGCCCGCCCTTGGCCCAGGTGCGGCCGACCTTGAACGCCACGTCCACCTGCTCGCCACGCCATTCGCCGCCCAGGTCCACCGTCTGCGACTGCGATTTCTCGATGTTGTAGCTGCCGGTGATCTGTGGCGTCGGCACGGTGCAGTCATCCGAGCCCCAGCCGCCCGGCGGCAGGCCGGCCGCGGCAGCCTGGGCCTCGCTGCAATAGTAGGTCTTGCCCGGACGCAGACTGTAGGCGGCGCCAGTGACAATCGTGCCGCTGGGATCGAACTGCAGCCCGTCAAGCAGGCGGCCGCCGCGCCAGTTGCCGTCGCCGTTATAGCGGGCAATGTTCCACTCGGGAATCTTGATGGTATTGGTCTGCGAGTCCTGCGACAGGTCGAAGCGGAAGTAGTTCGCGGTCAGCGTCAGGTCGTCGGTGGGCTTGAACTGCAAAGTCAGTTGCCCGCCCTTGCGCTCGCGCTCCTCGCGTTTGGCGTCCAGGCTGACCGCCGTCGGCATCATGAAACCGGTGGAGTAATTGCCGTCCTGGTTCCAGAAACCGGTACCGCCCCACCAGTTGGCGTTGAAGTCCGACGGATTTCCGTTCACGTCGACCGCCGGGCCACCTTCGTCGCGGCCGTACCACTGCCAGCTCTCGGTACTGGCATTGAGCGTGCGTGCGGTGCGCTTCTGCTGCGTGTAGCCAACGAAGACACCGAAGCGGTTGTCCTGGTCGTGCCAAGAGTACGAACCGGAGAACTGGCCGTCGGTCTTCTTGCTGGTATCCGACCAGGTGCCCTCGGCGGAGACGAAGCCGGAATTGGGTTCCAGTTCCAGCGGGCGCCGCGTCTGCAGGATCACCGTGCCGCCAATGCCGCCTTCGTCGATGCGTGCTTCCGGGGTCTTGTACAGCTCTGCGCTGCCGAGCAGGTTCGACGGCAGCAGCGTGTAGTTGAACGAGCGCGTCGGGTCGCCGTTGGACTCGGCGGTGGCAATGTAGTTGCCGTTCAATTCGGTCAGCACCAGCTCCGAGGACAGGCCGCGCACGCTGACGTTCTTGCCTTCGCCGCCGTCGCGGCTGATGACCACGCCGGGCACGCGCTGCAGCGCATCGGCCACGTTCTTGTCGGGGAACTTGCCCACGTCCTCGGCGGTGATCACATCGACCACGGCGTTGGCGTTGCGCTTTTGCTCCAGACTTTTTTCGATCGCGTAGCGGTAGCCGGTCACCGTCACCGCGTCCAGGTCCGTGGCCTGCACCTCGGCCTGGCCCGTGGGCGCCGGCGTGCCGTCGGCCTGCTGGGCGGAGACGCTGGTGGAGGCGGCGCTCGCGAACAAGGCGATGGCGATACCGGCGGACAGCGTGCTGTGGTTGCGTGCGAATGGCATGCAGTTCATTTCGATCGTGCTCTCCCAAAGATTGATCGGCCTCGGCGGCTTTGTATCCATCCAACGACCGGACAAGAACACCGCGCGAAGTCATGCAAAAATATCCGGCACCATTGCGGCGTCCGGTTTCCCTGCTGTTCTCTCCCCCTCTGCGCGGATGCGATTAGATCGTTCTAATGCAGTGGACGCCTAAGTAGCACAGCTCATGCGCCAGCGCATTCTGCCGCGCAGCAGGCCCGCGGCGTTGCAAGCGCCACGATGGCGGCCGGGCTCGCCAGGCGTGCACGCGGCACGGTAGAGCCTGCCTGCTGCAGCAACTTGATCGCGGCCCGCCAAACGCCCTCGCCCGCAACCAGGCGCAAGCGGCTCACCGAACCCCCTGCACTCTCTCCATCATTTGCAACCGAGCTCAGCTAGAAGCAGGATCGACATGCGCGTTGGCACACTCCAGCACATGGCAACCGCACGCCGCTTGGCTGCTATCGCCATCACAGGGATGTGCCGTGATGACGCGCCATAAGCAATGCCTGTCGCGCCGAGGATTCGATTCCCGGCCGCATGGCGCCCCTCACCGAAACCTACAATCGACAGTCCGCGCCTGGACGTACCCTCACCCCAACCCCTCTCCCGGCGGGAGATCGGCTTGAGTGCCGCGTCGGTCGTGTCTTCTATGTCCGCCTCGGTAACGCAAGGGCTGACCTGAGGCACCACTGAGTTCATCGAGACCTTTGACGACCGAGAGACCGGTCCCCCGCCGCGCTACCGCTCTCAGCGCAGTCGGCAATTGAAGACCATCCCCCAGAACGACAACTTTCTGGCGCACTGGACCGCGCGCATCTATCAAGTCCGCCCGGCCTGGGCCGATACCGCTTCCATGGACAGACTCAGCCTCATTGGACTGGTGCTTGCGATCGTGGCGATCGTAGGCGGCAGCGTGTTGAAAGGCGCCGGGATTTCGTCGCTGTGGTCGCCGGCTGCCTTCCTGATTGTGATCGTCGGTACCGTGGCGGCGATTTTGCTGCACACCTCCCCGGCAGTTTTCCGGCGCGCCTTCAAGATTGTGCGCTGGGTGATCCAGCCGCCGGCCAGCGACGGCCCGCAGCTGCTGGCGCGCATCGTCGAATGGAGCAACATCGCCCGTCGTCAGGGCCTGCTGGGCCTGGAAGACCAGCTCCCGCGCCAGGACGACGCGTTCCTGCGCAAAGGCCTGCAGATGCTGGTCGATGGCGTGGAGCCCGAATCCATGCGGCATATGCTCGAGATCGAAGTGGACAACCAGGAGCGCCAGGATCTTGCCGCCGCCAAGGTGTTCGAAGGCATGGGCATCTACGCGCCCACGCTGGGCATCATCGGCGCGGTGCTGGGCCTGATGGCGGTGATGAAGAACCTGGCCGACCCGTCCATGCTCGGCCACGGCATCGCTGCCGCGTTCACCGCCACCATCTACGGCATCGCCTCGGCCAACCTGCTGTTCCTGCCGGTGGCCGCCAAGCTCAAGAGCGTCATCCATTGCAGCACCAACGAGCGCGAAATGGCGATCGAAGGCTTGATCGCGATCGCCCAGGGCGAGAACCCGCGCAACATCGAGTCGAAATTGGCAGGCTACTTGCATTAGCCCCCCCATGGCCCGCCGTCGCAAACATCACGAAGAACATGGCAACCACGAAGCGTGGGCGATTCCGTATGCCGATCTGATGACGCTGCTGCTGGCGTTCTTCGTGGTCATGTACGCCATCTCCTCGCTCAACGAAGGCAAGTACAAGGTGATGGCGCAGGCGCTGACCACCGCCTTCGGTGGCTCGTCCAAGGCTGCAAGCCCCGTGCAGCTGGGCAACACCCAGAGCCTGGGCGCCGACTACGACCGCCCTTCGGTGATCAAGGCCGGCGCGCCGATGGCCGCCTCCAACGGGCCTACCGACCCCACCATCCTGCCGTCGATGGCCGCGCAGATGCGCATGCCGGTGTCGCTGCGCAATCAGGCGCAGCTGGCGCGCGCGCAGCGGCAGATGGATGCGGTGGCGCAGCAGTTGAACAAGACCCTGTCGCCGCTGATCGACAAGCAACTCATCACCATCCGCCGCCGCGATCTGTGGATCGAGGTGGAGATCAACAGCGACATCCTGTTCGTCACCGGCTCTGCGCTGCTGGCCGGGAGCGCGCGCGGCACCCTGTCCACCCTGGCGGCAGTGTTGCGCGATGCACCCAACGGCGTGCGCGTGGAGGGCTATACCGACAACCAGCCCATCGCCACCGCGCAGTTCCCCTCCAACTGGGAACTGTCGGCCGCGCGTGCCGCCAGCGTGGTGCACCTGTTCGCCGATGAAGGCGTCGCCCCGCAACGATTGGCGATGGTTGGCTATGGAGAATTCCGCGCACGTGCCGATAACAGCACCGAGGCGGGACGGAATGCGAACCGGCGTGTGGTGTTGATCATCCTCGCTGACTCGGCTGGCTCACTCGCACCCGATCCGCCATCGCAGATCCATGCGACCGCCGCCGGGGCGCCGAAGCTTCCCAAGTCTGACGGCGGCCAAACGGCCGTCACCACCGAAAGCGGCACAAGTTCCGTCCCCGCCGTAATTGAAGGAGTGCACTGAGATGCGTATCTGGGCAATCGCCAACCAAAAGGGCGGCGTGGGCAAGACCACCACGACGCTGGCACTGGGTCGCGGCCTGGCCGCGCTCGGGCACCGGGTGCTGTTGATCGACCTCGATCCGCACTCGTCACTCACCCGCGCGTTCGGCGTGGCCGTGGACCCGCCGCCGCGCGGCGTGCTGGACCTGTTCGGCACCCCGCCGAGCGACCTGGCCAGCCTGGCGCACGAAAGCGCCATCCCCGGCCTGTCCTACGTGTGCGCACAGGCTGCCCTGGCCACGCTGGAGCGCCGCAGCGCCAACCAGCCTGGCCTGGGCCTGGCCCTGCAGAACGCCATGGCCCGGCATGCCGGCCAGCACGACTACATCCTGCTCGACTGCCCGCCCACGCTGGGCCTGTTGATGATCAACGCGCTGGCCGCCTGCGACCGCGTGGTGGTGCCGACCCAGGCCGAACCGCTCGCCTTGCACGGCCTGGCCAGCATGGTGCGCACCGCCGACATGGTGCAGCGCTCGCGCCGCCGCGACTTGCCGGTGTCGATCCTGCCCACCCTGTTCGACCGCCGCACCCGCGCCGGCAACGAAACGCTGAAAGAAATGCAGACCACCTACGGCCCGGTGGTGTGGGAAGACGCGGTGCCGATGGATACACGCATCTGCAACGCCGCCGCCCTCACCGTGCCGGCCACCACCATCGATTACCAGGGCCGCGGCTTGTCCGCGTATCGCCGCGCGCTGGAATGGGTGCTGGCCGATGACGCGATGCGGATGGAGCAAGCGGCATGAGCAACCACACCGCCAATGGTGAGCTGGACGATTATCTGGAAGGCCTGCTGCACGATGCCGGCGTCGAGATCGACGTGGCCACGGTCACCGCCGTCGCCAGCGCAGCGCCAGTGGCTGCCGAGGCAGACCTCGCGCAGGCCGATGACCTGGCACTGGCGGAACCGCCCGTGCAGGCCACTGCAGCACCGCAGGTGAGCGCCCCGGTGCTCAGCGCCGAAGCGATCGCCGCCGATTTTCTCGCCGAAATGGACGCCGACCCGGCGTTCGGCCCGCCAGTGATTGCCGCGCCGAGCGCCGACGACATCGCGGCGGATTTCCTGGCCGAGATGGATGCCGACCCGGCCTTCGCGCCGCGCGTGGTGGCACCCAGTGCCGCCGACATCGCCGCCGATTTCCTGGCCGAAATGGATGCCGACCCCGCCTTCGGCCCGCCGGTGGTGGCTGCACCGAGCGCCGCAGATATCGCGGCGGATTTCCTCGCCGAGATGGATGCGGACCCCGCCTTTGCCACGGCCGCGCCCAGCCCATTCATGAGCACTGCAGATCTGATGGCCGAGATGGATGCCGACCCGGCATTCGCCAGCGCAGAACCCAGCGCGGACATGATCGCCGCCGACCTGCTGGCAGAACTGGATTCGGACCCGGCTTTCGGGCTGGACGCCGCGCCGGTGGCCGTCCCCGTCCCCGCACCTGCACGTCCGGCACCGGCACCCGCGCGTGCTGCGCCGGCACCGGTCTACCCGCAGGGCCTGCAGGCACTGCTGGCACCGGGCCAGGCCGAACATATCCACGCCGAGCGCCGTGCCAGCGAGCGCAGTACGCGCTGGCTGCGTCTGCGCTGCGGCGAACAAACCTATGCGCTGGAACTGCTCAAGGTGCAGGAAGTGGTATTGCCGGTGCCGCTGCTGCCGCTGCGCGGTACGCCCAGCGCCATGCTCGGCATCATGAACCTGCGTGGCCAGGTGGTGCCGGTGATCGACCTGGGCATACACCTGGGCTCATCGCCGGTGGACATGGACCTGCACACCCGCGTGGTGGTGCTGGAAGAGAACGGCGAAACCATGGGCCTGCGCGTGTCGGCGGTGGAAGACGTCACCAGCCTCACCGATCACCAGATCGAGCCGCCGGACAACGCCCGCCTGTGCCGCATTTCCAACAACCTGTTCCGTGGCGTGGCGCGCCTGGGCCATCACCCGATGATCCTGCTCGACGCCACCCACCTGCTGCATTAATGCGCGCATGGTGCCGCGCACCAATGCGCCGATTCAACGTTAAAGCTTTCCCGCCCGCCGCCGTTAGTACGCATAGAACCATCCGTTCGGAGCAACAATGAGCACAGTGATATTGGGTGAGGATCTCGGCATCGAGACCAGCGCCGACCTCAAGCAAAAACTGGCTGCAGTCCTGACGCAGGACGGCGAGCTGGTGCTTGACGCCGGCGAAGTCCGGCGCATCCACACCGCAAGCGTGCAGCTGCTCTGCGCTTTCGTGCAGGCCCGCCGCAGTGCGGGGCTGCAGACCGAATTCGATGGCTGCAACGACACTTTTAGAGATGCGGCCCGTCTGCTCGGCGTCACTGACGCGCTCGGACTTTCCGCATCCAATGACAACCTGAAATCTGTGGAGAACGCCGCATGAGCGCACGTATCTTGGTGGTGGACGATTCGGCGTCGATGCGCCAGATGGTCTCTTTCGCCCTCACCTCTGCCGGCTTTGCCGTCGAAGAAGCCGAAGACGGCGCCGTGGCGCTGGGCCGCGCGAAGGGCCAGCGCTTCAATGCGGTGGTGACCGACGTGAACATGCCCAACATGGACGGCATCTCGCTGATCCGCGAACTGCGCCAGCTGCCGGACTACAAGTTCACGCCCATGCTGATGCTGACCACCGAGTCGGCAGCCGACAAGAAATCCGAAGGCAAGGCGGCCGGCGCGACCGGTTGGCTGGTCAAGCCGTTCAATCCCGAACAGCTGATTGCCACCGTCCAGAAAGTCCTGGGTTAACCCTTCCTCGTTTCACGATCGGATTTCACGCCCATGAGCATGGACCTGCAACGTTTCCACGCCACCTTTTTCGAGGAAAGCCGTGAAGGGCTCGACGCGATGGAGGCCGGGCTGCTGTCCCTGGAAGAGGGAAACCGCGACCCGGAAATCATCAACTCGGTGTTCCGCGCCGCGCACTCCATCAAGGGCGGTGCGGCCACCTTCGGCTTTGAAGCCGTCGCCGGCCTGACCCACGTGCTGGAAACGCTGCTGGACGAGCTGCGCTCCAACAAGCGCCAACTCGAACCCAATGCGGTCGACGCCATGCTCGGCTCGGTCGACGTGCTGCGCGCCCTGTTGCGCGAAGCCGAACACGGCACCCCGGCCGACCCGGCAGCGGTCAAGGCCGTGCACACCCGCTTGAACGCGGTGCTCGCCGGCGAAGCGCCGGCCGCCGTGGTCGTCGCCAAGCCGAAGGAAGAAGAACCCGAAGCCTGGCACATCGGCTTCACCCCGGCGCCGTCGCTGTTCATGAGCGGCAACGACCCGCTGCGCATCATCCGCGAGCTGGAGCATCTTGGCCCGCTGCAGATCGCCGCGCGTCTGGAGCGCATGCCGGGCTTTGAGAACATCGACCCGCTGGAAGCCTACCTGGCCTGGGATCTGGGCCTGATCGGCAAGATTCCGCGCAGCAAGATCGAAGACACCTTTGCCTGGGTCGTGGACGACTGCGAGCTGGACATCCGCCCGATGGCGGTGCCCGGCCCGCCGCCGAGCCTGGCGGTGGAAGCGGCTGGCACTGCTGCCGTCGCGGTTGCGACAACCGCCGCTGCAGAACCTGCTGCCGCCGCTGCCGCCACGCCTGCCAAGGCCGCCGCTGCCGAAGCCGAAAGCTCCATCCGCGTCAGCGTCGACAAGGTCGATGCGCTGATCAACCTGGTCGGCGAACTGGTGATCACGCAGGCCATGCTCAAGCAGGTCTCCACCGGCCTGGACCCGGCGCATGCCGAACAGTTGTTTGCCGGCCTGGATCTGCTCGAACGCAATACCCGCGATCTGCAGGAAGCAGTCATTGGCGTGCGCATGCTCCCGGTGGACGCGGTGTTCCGCCGCTTCCCGCGTCTGGTGCGCGACCTCTCCAGCCGCCTCGGCAAGCAGGTGCGTCTGCGCACGATTGGCGAAAGCACGGAACTGGACAAGGGCCTGATCGAAAAGATTGCCGATCCGTTGGTGCACCTGGTGCGCAACTCGATCGACCATGGTCTGGAAATGCCCGATGCGCGCCGCGCCTCCGGCAAGGACGAAACCGGCACCATCACCCTGGCGGCATCGCACCAGGGCGGTCACATCGTGATCGAAGTCAGCGACGACGGCCGTGGCCTCAATCGCGCCAAGATCCTGGAAAAAGCGGCCGAACGCGGCATTGCCGTGCCGGACAACCCGACTGATTCGCAGGTGTGGGATCTGATCTTCGCACCGGGCTTCTCCACCGCCGATGCCGTCACCGACCTCTCCGGTCGTGGCGTGGGCATGGACGTGGTCCGCCGCAACATCCAGGGCCTGGGTGGCGAAGTGCAGCTGGAAAGCAACGCCGGCAGCGGGACCCGCGTGCTGATCCGTCTGCCGCTGACCCTGGCCATCCTGGACGGCATGACCGTGTCGGTTGCCGGCGAAACCCTGATCCTGCCGCTGTCCTACGTGCTCGAAGCGCTGCAGCCGGCGCCGGAAGATGTTCGCTCGATGGCCGGTGACGGCCGGGTGCTGCGGGTCCGGGGCGAGTATCTGCCGATCCTGTCGCTCACCAATTACTACGGTTTCGGCGGACAACAGTCCTCCAAGGAATCGCTGGTGGTGGTGGTCGAAGGCGACGGCCAGAAGATCGCGCTGGAAGTGGACGAACTGCTCGGCCAGCAGCAGGTGGTGGTCAAGAACATCGAGAACAACTACCGGCGGATTCCGGGCGTCTCCGGCGCCACCATCCTCGGCGATGGTCGCGTCTCGCTGATCGTGGACATCGGTGGCCTGGTGCGCTCGCTGAAGGTGCCGCAAGCCGCGTAATGCAGTCGCCGCGGCGTGGATGCCGCGGCAGTAAGGCTCCACCACGCCATCGCTGCACGATGTGCGCCGGAGCGATCGCTGGCAGTCTGGGGACTGCCGGCATCCGTAACACCCGTTCGGCCCACGACGACCGACGGTAGATCCTGGCCCTTTGTCCGGATCGTCTGTGTAGCGCCGCTTCCAAAGCGGCCAATACGCTCAAGCCCCGGCAGCGATGTCGGGGCTTTTGTTTGCGCGTGTGCGCTCTTATCGACACTCACGCGTAAGCATCGCGGTCTCCATCAGGGCAGGTCACGCATCGCAGCCAGCATGAGTGCGCGATGCATCGCTCGGCAACGCTTGCCTTGCCGAAGTGAAACCATGAACGCAAGCATGCTGCACTGCAGCAAGACGCTTCAGAATTTCAGCTGGCGAACGCTACCGGTGTATCTCTTTTCACCCTTCCCTTAGAGAAACACCATGAAATTTCTGCATTCCATGACCGTCGGGCGACGCCTGGCGTCGGCATTCGCGTTGCTGATCGTCTTACTTGCCGGCTCCACCACCCTGGCGCTGTACGAGTTCAAGACTGTCAAACACCAGGTCGCGATCATCGTCGAAGTCAATAACCGCAAGGCGGCGCTGCTCAACCAAATGCGCGAGAGCAACATGCTCGGCGAGCGTTATCTGCGCGACTTTATGCTGGCAAGCCCGCAACAGCTGCCGGCCGTCGATGCGCAGCTCAAGGCCAATCGCGCACATTACGCGCAGCTGTGGGCGGCGTTGAAACAACTACCAACCAACAGCGACGGCATGCGCGCACGGCAGGCCATCGAATACAGCCTCACCGCTGCACGCGCCACCAACGGCCGCCTGCTCGACCTGGTGCGCGCTGGCGACCTGGAGGGTGCAAAGCGGCTGCTCAGCGGCCAGGCGCAGCCATTGCTTGAGCGTCGCTCCAAGGCGATTGCCGCCGCGGTGGAATTGCAGAACCAGCAGAATGCCGCCGGTGCCGACACCATTTTGAGCAGCGTTGCGCTGGCAAACCGTGCATTGATCGCCTTCGGCCTGCTCGCGGCCGGCCTGGCCGCCGCGTTGGCGTGGCTGATTTCGCGCAGCCTGGTGCGTCCGCTCAAGCAGGCCACGCAGGTGGCCGAGGCCATCGCGCACGGCAAGCTGGATAACCCGATCGGCCCGCAACCGGGCGACGAACCTGGCCAATTGTTGACCAGCATGCGCGGCATGCAGGATCAGCTCAAGGCGGTAGCAGCCGCGCAGCAGGACATGGCGCGCCGGCACGACGCCGGCCAGATCAGCTTCCGCATGGATCAGGCGGCGTTTCCCGGCGAGTACGGCAGCATGGTGCGCGATACCAATGCACTGGTCGCTTCGCATATCGAAGTCAAGATGAAACTGGCGCAGATCATGTCGCGCTATGCCATCGGCGACATGAGCCAGGACATGGACCGCCTGCCCGGCGAGAAGGCCGTGCTCAGCGACACCATGGATGCGGTCAAGCGCAACCTCTCGGCGATGAACAGCCAGATCCAGCTGCTCGCGCAGGCGGCCGCCAATGGCGACTTCAGCGTACGCGGCGACACGCAGCGGTTTCAGCATGATTTTCTGGCGATGGTGGAAAGCCTCAACCAGTTGATGGCCACTGCCGATGGCAACCTCGGTGCGTTGTCCAAGGTGCTGCAAGCCATTGCCGCCGGCGATCTGACAGAGCGCATGCACGGCCAGTTCCACGGCGTGTTCGCGCAGATGCGCGACAACGCCAATGCCACCACCGAACAGTTGTCCGCCATCGTCGGGCGTATCCAGCTGGCTACCAGCGCGATCGACACCGCTGCCGGCGAAATCGCTGCCGGCAATAACGACCTGTCGCAGCGCACCGAGCAGCAAGCGGCCAATCTGGAAGAAACCGCCGCCTCGATGGAAGAACTCACTTCCACGGTGAAGCAGAACGCCGAGCACGCCAGCCAGGCCAATCAGCTCGCCATCGGCGCCGCGGCCGTGGCCTCGCAAGGTGGCGAAGTCGTCGCCAAGGTGGTCACCACCATGGCCGACATCCAGGGCTCTTCGAAGAAGATTGCCGAGATCATCAGCGTCATCGACGGCATTGCGTTCCAGACCAATATCCTGGCCTTGAATGCGGCCGTGGAAGCGGCGCGTGCCGGCGATCAGGGCCGCGGCTTTGCGGTGGTGGCCAGCGAGGTGCGCACCCTGGCCCAGCGCTCGGCCGGCGCGGCGAAGGAGATCAAGGAGTTGATCGACGATTCGGTGAGCAAGGTGGCCGAAGGCTCGGTGCTGGTGGACCAGGCCGGTACCACCATGGCCGAGATCGTCGCCAGCGTGCAGCGTGTGACCGACATCATGGGCGAGATCTCCGCCGCCTCGCAGGAGCAGTCGTCCGGCATCGAGCAGGTCAACCTCACCGTCACCCAGATGGACGAAGCCACCCAGCAAAACGCCGCTTTGGTCGAAGAAGCCACTGCGGCTGCGCGTTCGATGGAAGAACAGGCCGGCCAGTTGTCCGATGCGGTGTCGATCTTCAAGCTGCAGCAGCAGAGTGCACCGGTGGCGGTTGCCAGCCTGCCCACGGCCACGCGTGTTGCCGGCAAGGCGCCGGCCAGCAAGCAGGCTGCGAGCACAAAGCCCGCATCTGCCAAGCCGCGTGCTGCCGCACGTCCGGTGGCCGCCGTAACGGCTGCCGCTGGGGACTCAAGCTGGCACGAGTTCTAAGCGGTAACCGCGCAACTGCCTGGCCGTCGCCAGGACGGGAGTGTCAGCGCAGCTCAAAACGCCCCGATCCTGTCGGGGCGTTTTGCTATGTGGCGGCCACCGGACGATGGTCCGCGCCCCGGCAGCCGGTATTCCTCGACCCCGCCGTTGGTCGAAAGGTGATCAAGCACACCCTCCTGCGGCCGATACATACCGCAATGAGGGCTGTCTGGCCCGCACCACGTCGAGAAGCCCGCATGCACACCACCAAGTCCATTCGTTCTGCGCACCACCTGTTGGGCTGCGCGCTCGGCGTGGCCATGCTGGCGGCCTGCGTGTCGTTGCCGCCGTCACTGGCAACGCCGGCGGCGCCGGCATCGGTGTTGCTGGACAACGTCCCGGTGGGCGCGCTGCAGTCGCTGGCGATCGACCTGGTGCAACTGCGCAACACGCAGCGTGCACAGCTCGCAGCCGCGCACGACCCAGCCCGCATCGACGCCTACGACGAACGCCTGGGCAATCTGCGTCAACGCATCGCGCGCCACGCAGGCTACGTCCAGGCCACCGTGCCGCAAGGCGAACAGGCGCAGCAGTTCGCGCGTGTGCAGCAGCAACTGGGCCAGTACCTGGCGCAACACCGGCAAGCCAATCGCGCCCTGCACGATGGCGATCTGCATGCTGCCCAGGCGTTGTCGCTGGGCTATGCCGGCGACACGCGGCACCTGCTGTGGACCGAACTGCAGAGCCTGCAGCAGTCGGTCGCCAGCGTGAGCAGCACGCCGCGCCGTTGAGGTCGCGGCAAGGCCGCGGCGCGTCGCGCGCGGCCCTGCCATCGCAATGCATGCAATGCTCATTGCCGATCCACGCCAGCGTTTGCTCGAAGCACGTGCGCGGTTGCGCAGCGTAACCAGCGATGGATTCACGGTGTTGCCGACCACACGGCAGGACTTGCGATCAACAAAAGCGCAGGCGGCGCCACCTTTAGCCCTGCCGATCGTCCTCGCCTCGTAGATCAGACGCGTAGGTCAGAGATGTCGCGCGCCACTGGCAGCGACTGCTTGCCAAGTGGGTAACGCGTGACTTCGCTGAGAAATCCAGCAGCCGTGCAGCAGCCGCACGAAGACGTCAGTGCGTCACGAGACGGCTGCTCCGAGATTAGTGTCTGCAGTAGCCAGCCCTGGCATGCGTGCACCGGTCGTCCAGCGCCTGATGACGCGAACGCGCGCCGGGTTCAGTGCGTTGCGTTGCCCACTCATCACATTCCCCGCGGCAGCACGCAGGTCACCCAGCGATGCCAACGCGACGCCCAGTGTGTTGCACACCTCCCAGGGCCGAGGCCGCCACGGCGCCGACGTTCAGTGCGCTGCGTGCAATCGATTGGTGCACCGCCGGCCGTTTGGCACCCCGCAGCCGCTGAATGCGTAATGCGCTAGCACATTGAGTGTCAAGTCGCGCTCAACATTTCTGCGATCTGGTCGCTATTCGACTTAAGCCTGTCACACATTCCCTAGTTGGATACCCGTCATGACGTTCAAGACCACGATTGCAAAAACGCTGGCCAACGTACCGCTCAAGCGCAAGTTCCTCGCCCAGACGGCGCTGGTGGCGCTGGGCATCATTGCGTTGGCGGTGATCGCCGCGCGCATGCAATACGTGGATCTCACCGACACCCGTCGCGATGGCCTCAAGAGCCAGATCGAGATGGCCATGGCGGTGGTCAACGGCTACCAGGAACGCGCCGAAAAGGGCGAGATGGACGTGGACACCGCCAAGAGCCGCGCACTGGCGACGCTCTCCACCATGCGCGCGCGCGGCGGCGTGGATTACATCTACGTCACCGACCAGGCGCCGGTGATGCTGATGCACCCCACCCGCCCCGACCTCAACGGCAAGCCGCTGAACGATGTGCTGAGCCCGGACGGCAAGCGCATCTTCCCGGCCTTCGTCACTGCCGCGCAGGCCGGCGGCGGGTATGTCGACTACACCTGGGCCAAGCCCGGTGAAAAGGACCCGGTGTAGAAGACCTCTTACGCGTCGCTCTACAAGCCGTGGGGCTGGGTGATCGGCACCGGCGTGTACCTGGACGACACCCAGTCGCAGGCGCTGGTATTCACCGGCATCGTGGCTTTCGCCGGCGGTGTGCTGGTCCTGGTCAACCTGCTGGTGGGCTGGCTGATCGGCAACTCGATCCTGGAGCCGGTGGCGCGCGCATTGGCCGCGATCAAGGGCGTGGCACGCGGCGATTTGAGCGTGCGCACCGCCGAGCACGGCAACGACGAAATCGGCCAGATGCTCAAGGCCACCGACGACATGGTGCACACGCTGGAGCGCTTCTCCGCGCAGACCAAGGTGATGATGCACAAGCATGCCGGCGAAGACATCAGCCACCGCATGCCGACCGATTTTCCGGGCGTATACGGCGAACTGGCCGGTGGCATCAACACCATGATCTTCGAACACCTGGATGCCATCGTCGCTGCGGTTGGCATCCTCAACGAATACGCACAGGGCGATTTGTCGCGCGATGCCACGCGCCTGCCCGGCACCCGCGCGGTGCTGCACGAAGCCATGGACGCGGCCAAGGCCAGCCTGTTGGCGATCAACACCGAGATCAAGCGCCTGGCGCAGGCCGCGGCCAATGGCGACTTCAGCCAGCGTGGCGATGCAACCCGCTTCAAGCACGACTCCGCGCGCATGATCAACGACCTCAACGCGATGATGGACGTCAGCGACCGCAACCTGGGCAAGCTGTCCGAGCTGCTGGCCGCACTGGCCGAAGGCGACCTCACCGCGCGCATGGAAGGCGATTTCCACGGCGTGTTCGCACGCATGCGTGACGATGCCAATACCACCGCATTGCAGTTGTCAGGCATCGTGGGGCGTATCCAGCAGGCTGCACAGTCGATCACCGGCTCGGCCAGCGAGATCGCCGCCGGCAACAACGATCTGTCGCAGCGCACCGAACAGCAGGCCGCCAACCTGGAAGAAACCGCTGCCTCGATGGAGGAACTCACCTCCACCGTCAAGCAGAACGCCGAAAGCGCCCGCCAGGCCAACCAGCTGGCCATCGGCGCGGCCGGTGTCGCCTCGCAGGGCGGCCATGTCGTGAGCCAGGTGGTGGACACCATGTCCGGCATCCAGACCTCGTCGAAGAAGATCGCCGAGATCATCAGCGTCATCGACGGTATCGCGTTCCAGACCAACATCCTGGCCTTGAACGCGGCGGTGGAAGCGGCGCGCGCCGGCGAACAGGGCCGTGGGTTTGCGGTCGTCGCCTCGGAAGTGCGCACGCTTGCCCAGCGCTCGGCTGGTGCAGCGAAAGAGATCAAGCACCTCATCGACGATTCGGTGGGCAAGGTCACCCAGGGCGCGGCACTGGTCGACCAAGCCGGCAAGACCATGGCCGACATCGTGTCTTCGGTGCAGCGCGTGACCGACATCATGGGCGAGATCTCCGCCGCCTCGCAGGAACAGTCCGCCGGCATCGAGCAGGTCAACCTCACCATCACCCAGATGGATGAGAGCACCCAGCAGAACGCGGCGCTGGTGGAAGAAGCCACCGCTGCGGCCAATGCGATGCAGCAGCAGGCGCAGCAGCTGGACGATGCGGTGTCTTCGTTCCGCGTCACCGCCACCGTGCCGTCGCTGCGCGCACGCGCCGCACAGCACACCGACGCCCTGCTGGCCAGTTATTGAGTGACGTGTCACGCCCGCCGGCACGGCGGGCTTTTCTCCCCACCATGCAGATCGGCCCAATGACCTCTACGCTCTCTTCCCCACGTCGCGGCGCCAGCCTGGCCTATCGTCTGATGCTGGGGACGGCGGTGGTGGCACTGCTGTGTTTCGGCCTGACTGCCGCCATCACCTACTGGCAAAGCAGCAGCGCGTTGACGGCCTCGGCGCAGGCCACCATGCAGAACGCGGCACGCTATCAGGCCGAGCAGATCGGCAGCGAGCTGGGGCAGGCCCTGACCACCGGCAAGTCCGTGGCCACCACGTTGCTGGTGCAGCGCGCCAACAACAGCATCGACCGCGACACCGCCGCGGCGGTGGTGCACGACCAGCTGCAGGACCATCCCGAGTGGGTCGGCATGGGCACCTTGTGGGAAGCGCAGGCCTTCGACGCGAAAGACAGCGCCTTCGTCAGCGCCAAGGGCCACGACGCCAGCGGCCGCTTCATGACCTACTGGGGACGCGACGGCCAGTCACTGGTGCGCGAACCGCTCACCGATTACGACACCCCGGGCCTGGGCGACTGGAACCTCAAGCCGCGCGAACTTGGCCGCCAGACCGTGGCCGAACCGTACAACTACCAGATCGGCGGCAAGACCGTGCTGATGACCACCTTGTCCACGCCGATCCAGCAAGACGGCACGTTCCTGGGCGTGGTCACCGTGGACATCGCGCTGGCTGCCTTGCAGCAGCGGCTGGGTGCGCTACGCCCGATGGACAGCGGCTATGTCGAGCTACTGTCGCCGGGCGGCATTGTGCTGGCCTCGCGCGACACCGCGCGGATTGGCAAGACCTTTGCCGACGCGCGTCATCGCGCCGTGCTCGATGCCATCAAGGCCGGCAAGGACGCGGTCGATTTCGTGCCTGATGAGAACGGCGCGGTGAGCGCCTATGTACCGCTGCAGATCGGCCAGGCGCAGGAACGCTTCGCACTGGGCGTGGTGGTGCCGTACGCCACGATCATGCAGCAGGCGCATCGCCTGCTGTGGACGATTCTGCTGGTGGGCCTGGGCTCGGCACTGGTGCTCAGCATCGCGTTGTTTGCGCTGCTGCGCCGCCAGGTGGTGCGCCCGCTCGATGCCGCCGCACGCGTGGCCGATGCCATTGCCTCGGGCAAGCTGGACAACCAGATCGCCGTTCGGCGCCAGGACGAAGTGGGCCGCCTGCTGAGCGCCATGCAGCGCATGCAGAGTGATCTGCGCCAGCGCATCGAACGCGACACCCAGATCGCCAACGAGAACCTGCGCATCCGTACCGCGCTGGAGCACTCGGAGATGGAAGTGCTGCTGGCCGACGAACACCACACCGCGGTATTCATCACCGAGGCGCTGCACACCTCCTTAAAACACGGCGAAGCCGCCTTCCACGCCAAGGGCCAGACCGGCTTCAGCGCCGATGCGGTGGTCGGCCAGCCGTTGGAGTACGTGTTCGGCAGCGATGCCGACAGCAAGGCGCGCACGCAGCGCCTGCAGCAACTCACTGCCACCGTCTCCGAGCGCTACACCTTCGGCCCGGTGACGCTGGACCTCACCATGACCCCGCTGTATGCCGGCGATGGCCGCCGCAGCGGCAGCATGCTGCTGTGGCGCAATGTCAGCGCCGAGGTAAGCGTGCAAAACGAAGTGGCCGCCCTGGTGCAGTCGGCGTTGCTGGGCGACTTCACTCAGCGGTTGGCGCTGCAGGACAAGCACGGCTTCTATCTGGAATTCGGCCGCCAGCTCAACGACCTGGTGGACACCACTGCGCAAGGGCTGGAACGCATCTCGCGCCTGCTCAGCGCGCTGGCCGAGGGCGACCTCACCGTGCGCATGGATGGCGACTTCCAGGGCGTGTTTGCGCGCATGCGCGACGACGCCAATGCCACCGTGGCCCAGCTCACCGGCATCGTTTCCGGCATCCAGACTTCGGCCACGCAGATCAATGCGGCTGCCAGCGAAATCGCGGCTGGCAATAACGACCTGTCGCAGCGCACCGAACAACAGGCGGCCAACCTGGAAGAAACCGCCGCATCGATGGAGGAGCTCACCTCCACCGTCAAGCAGAACGCCGAAAGCGCGCGCCAGGCCAACCAGCTCGCAATCGGCGCGGCCAGCGTCGCCTCGCATGGCGGCGAGGTGGTGGCGCAAGTGGTCACCACCATGTCCGGCATCGAAGTGTCTTCGAAGAAGATCGCCGAGATCATCAGCGTCATCGACGGCATCGCGTTTCAAACCAATATCCTGGCGCTGAACGCAGCGGTAGAAGCCGCGCGTGCGGGCGAACAGGGCCGCGGGTTTGCCGTGGTCGCCTCGGAAGTGCGTACCCTCGCCCAGCGCTCGGCCGGTGCAGCCAAAGAGATCAAGCACCTGATCGACGATTCGGTGAGCAAGGTGGCGCAGGGCTCCTCGCTGGTGCACCAGGCCGGCACCACCATGGCCGAGATCGTGGCCAGCGTGCAGCGCGTCACCGACATCATGGGTGAGATTTCCGCCGCCTCGCAAGAACAGTCTGCGGGGATCGAGCAGGTCAACCTCACCGTCACCCAGATGGACGAGGCTACCCAGCAAAACGCCGCCCTGGTGGAAGAAGCCACTGCCGCCGCCCGTGCGATGGAAGAACAGGCCGGCCAGCTCAGCGATGCGGTGGCCGTGTTCAAACTGGGCACTACCGCGACGACGACTGCGCCTGTTTCTTTGCCGCGTCGCGCAGCGGTCTCTCCGGCAACGGCGGCGCGCGCATCGGCATCCGTCAAGCACGCACGCACACCCGCAGCAGAGCCGGCCAAAGCGTCAGCCGCATGCCAAAGCAACAAGGAACAGTGGCAGAACTTCTGACTGGCTGGCCGTTCGCTTCGGCCAGCAGCAGCGGACATCTCGATTGCCGGCAAGGCCAAGCCTCCCCTGCTCCTCCAAGCGGCGAACGACAACATCGCAACGACTCACCGTCCCTGGCCCTGGAAAGACCATCTGCTGCGATGCAGCGTTCAGGCACCGCGCGTAAAGAATCCAGGGCACGGGCCGTTAGCAACCAGGACATTGTCTCTGCGCAACACCCTGGGGTAAGGAATGAACAAGTTCAACGATTGGCCGATCCGCCGCAAGCTGATGATCGCCTTCTGCCTGAGTGCCGTGCTGACCGCCCTGCTGGGTGGACTCGGCTTTTCACGCATGAAGCAGATGCAGCAGGAAACCACCCTGATCAACCAGGACGTGGTGCCCGTGCTCAGCCGGCTCTCCGAACTGCGTGGCTTCGCGGGCGAATTCCGCGTCTACGAAGTGGGCCAGTTCGTCAACCTGGACGATCCCGAGCGCTATGCGTATTTCTTCAAGCGCATGGACGAGATCCAGGCCAAGTACGCCGAAACCCAGAAGGCGCTGGACGCCAAGATCGGCGCCGCCTCGCCGTTGAAGGCCGAATACGCCAAGCTCGCCGATGCCAGCACGCGCTACTTCGCCGCCAACCTGAAGCTGCGTGAGCTGTATCCGCAGCCGGACCGTGCAGCCGCAATGGAATTCTCGCGCAAGCAGTCCGGCGAGATCCGCAAGGAACTGTTTGCCTCGGTCCACAAGATGTACGCGCAGCAGTCCAAGGCACTCGGCGACATGGTCACCGCCAGCGCCGCATCGTTCAAGTTCACCAGTGCGGTGCTGCTGCTCGGCACGCTGCTGATGGCCGCGCTGTCGGTCACCTTCGGTTGGCTGATCGCCCGCAGCATCACCACCCCGCTGTCCAAGGCGCTGGGCGCCATCCAGGCGGTTTCGCGTGGCGATTTGAGCGTGCAGGTCGGCAAGACCAGCAACGATGAAATCGGCCAGATGCTCGAGGCCACCGGCCGCATGACCCAGATGCTGCGCCGCTTCTCCGACGAAACCGCGCGCATGTCGCACCTGCATGCTGCCGAAGACATCACCCACCGCATGCCGGAAGATTTCCCCGGCGTGTACGGCACGCTGGCCGGCGGCATCAATACGATGATCTTCGAGCACCTCGACGCCATCATCGATTCGGTGCGCATCCTCAACCAGTACGCCCAGGGCGACCTCACCGAAGACGCGCGCCGCCTGCCCGGCAGCCGCGCCGTGCTGCACGAAGCCATGGACGCGGCCAAGGCCAGCCTGCTGTCGATCAACACCGAAATCAAACAGCTGGCACAGGCCGCCGCGGCCGGCGACTTCAGCGCACGTGGCGATGTCGCACGCTTCAAGTACGACTTCGCGGTGATGGTGGCCGATCTGAATTCGATGATGGAAGTCAGCGACCGCAACCTGGGCAAGCTCTCGCAGCTGCTCGGCGCCGTGGCCGATGGCGACCTCACTGCGCGCATGGATGGCGAATTCCACGGCGTGTTCGCACGTCTGCGCGACGACGCCAACGCCACCGTGCAGCGCCTGACCGACATCGTGGGCCGCATCAAGCATTCCACGCTGACCATCAACACTGCCGCCAGCGAGATCGCCGCCGGTAACCAGGACCTGTCGCAGCGCACCGAGCAGCAGGCCGCCAACCTGGAAGAAACCGCTGCCTCGATGGAAGAGCTCACCTCCACCGTCAAGCAGAACGCCGAACACGCCCGCCAGGCCAATCAGCTGGCGATCGGTGCGGCCGATGTGGCGTCGCATGGCGGCAGCGTGGTCGGCCAGGTGGTCACCACCATGTCCGGCATCGAAACCTCGTCCAAGAAGATCGCCGAGATCATCAGCGTCATCGACGGTATCGCGTTCCAGACCAACATCCTGGCCTTGAACGCGGCGGTGGAAGCGGCGCGTGCCGGCGAACAGGGCCGCGGCTTTGCCGTGGTGGCCAGTGAAGTGCGCACGCTGGCACAGCGCTCGGCCGGTGCGGCCAAGGAGATCAAGGGCTTGATCGACGACTCGGTCAGCAAGGTGGCCGAAGGCTCGGCGCTGGTCCACCAGGCCGGCACCACCATGAGTGAAATTGTCTCTTCGGTGCAGCGCGTGACCGACATCATGAGCGAGATCTCCGCCGCCTCGCAGGAACAGTCGGCCGGCATCGAGCAGGTCAACCAGACCGTGACGCAGATGGACGAAGCCACGCAGCAAAACGCAGCGTTGGTGGAAGAAGCCACCGCTGCGGCACGTTCGATGGAAGACCAGGCACAGCAGCTCACCGAAGCGGTGGCGCTGTTCCGCCTGTCCAGCGAACTCGAATCAGTGACGCGTGCGACGCCGGTGGTACGTGCACAAGCCGCAGTGGCCCGGCCTGCTGCCAAGGCCGCTGCCCTCGCCAAGCCGAGCAAGCCGGTGGTGCGTGCCGCGCCGCGGGCGGTGACGACCTCGAACGAATCGGATTGGGCGGAGTTTTAAGCGCCCCAGCCGCAACGTCAGTGCTGACAAGACCAAGCCGCGTTTCTGATGGAAGCGCGGCTTTTCTTTTGCTCGGTTTGCCGCATTCCTGCAGTGCGCAGCGTCATGGGACACGCGTGTTGAGCACTCTCCATCAAGCACGCGCCTCAGGCGCCTGGCGTTGGCAACGGTGGATTGTTCGTGCCGGCGGCAACGCGGCGCAATGAGCTCCATGCGCTTGTCGAGCTCGCCAGAATCTACATCGCAGCGCTTCGGTCGCGATCGCTTGGTAACGCTTCCGGCGTAAGTTGCCATCCCTAAAGCAGTTTTAGGCTTCATTTGCATAACCGTAGTTATGCGGTTTTTGGCACACAGGTATTCAGTTCTGGCAGGCGGAGGCCGCTACTGCACATAGCAGAGCGTGTCACGACCCCATCGTCCGCGCATGCAACGCACCCTTCGCTTCGTCTTACGGAACCCTCGTCATGAATGCACTCCTGCAGCGTTACAACGTTGGCCCACGACTGGCCAGCGCATTTGCCATTTTGATCGTGCTCTCCGGCGTCATCGCCTTTATCGGTTATCGCGGCCTGAGTTCGGCGCGCGTGCTTGTCGACGATATCGTCAACTCGAACATGGCCAAAATTCGGCTCTCCAACGAGATGGTGAATGCCAACTACGTTATTGCGATGCAGATGCGCAATATCGTGCTGCCTACCAGCGACGAAGAGAACGTCAAGTTCTTGGCCGCGTTCAAGCAGGCGCGCGCCGATTACGCCAAAGCGCGTGACACGCTCTACGCGATGCCGACCAACCCGCAGGGCCAGGCGATCCGCGACGAGATCGACCGCCGCCGCGCAGAGACCAAGGTGCTCAACGACAAGGTGGTCGAACTGAGCCTGGGCGGACATGCCGATGAAGGACTCGCTCTGTTGCTGACCAAGGCCGCACCGTCCCTGCAAAGCTGGCAAGACAAGATCAACGAGAACATCGCCCTGCAAGACAAGCTGGCGGCCGACGCGTCCGCCGGTGCGCTGCAGTCGATGGATGACTCGCGCAAGATGCTCGTCGCCGGTACCGTCCTGGTGGTACTGCTCAGTGGTGCGCTGGGCCTGTTGATCACCCGTAGCCTGACCCAGCCGCTGAGCCGCGCCACCCGCGCCGCCGAATCGATTGCTGGCGGCAAGCTGGATAACGATGTCGATACGCAAGCCACCGACGAAAGCGGACGTCTACTCAAAGCAATGAGCAAGATGCAGGACCAGTTGCGCAGCCTGATCACCGCACAGACAGACATGGCCAAGCGCCATGACGATGGTCAGATCAGCTTCCGTATCGATGCCTCCGCATTCCCCGGCGACTATGGCCGCATGGCGCATGACACCAACAATCTGGTGGGCTCGCACATCGCGGTGAAGATGCGCCTGGCACAGATCATGGGCCGCTATGCGATTGGTGATCTCAGCGACGATATGGACAAGCTGCCCGGCGAAAAGGCCGTGCTCACCGAGACGATGGCGCAGGTCAAGGTCAACCTGTCTGCGATGAACCACGAAATCAAGCACCTGGCGCAGTCCGCCGCCAACGGCGACTTCAGCGCACGTGGCGATGCCGAGCGCTTCCAGTACGACTTCCGTGTGATGGTGGACAGCCTCAACACCTTGATGTCCACCGCCGATGGCAACCTGCAGTCGCTCTCCAGCCTGTTGCAGTCGATCGCCGCCGGCGACCTCACCGCACGCATGAGTGGCGAGTTCCGCGGCGTGTTCGCACAGATGCGCGATGACGCCAATGCCACTGCCACGCAGCTGGCCGAGATTGTCGGCAGCATCAAGACCTCGGCGGTGTCGATCAAGGGCGCGGCCAGCGAAATTGCGGCCGGTAATCAGGACCTGTCGCAGCGCACCGAACAGCAGGCCGCCAATCTGGAAGAAACTGCGGCGTCGATGGAAGAGCTCACCTCCACCGTCAAGCAAAATGCCGAAGGCGCACGCCAGGCCAATCAGCTCGCCATCGGTGCAGCCAGCGTGGCTGTGCAGGGCGGCGAAGTGGTCGGCAAGGTCGTCGAGACTATGTCCGGTATCGAAGCCTCGTCGAAGAAGATCGCCGACATCATCTCCGTCATCGACGGCATTGCCTTCCAGACCAACATCCTGGCGTTGAACGCCGCGGTGGAAGCGGCGCGTGCGGGCGAACAAGGCCGTGGCTTTGCCGTGGTCGCCTCGGAAGTGCGCACGCTTGCGCAGCGCTCCTCGGGCGCCGCCAAGGAGATCAAGGACCTCATCGACGACTCGGTGCAACGCGTGGCCGAAGGCTCCGCACTGGTGCACACCGCCGGCAAGACCATGGGCGAAGTGGTGGCCAGCGTGCAGCGCGTCACCGACATCATGGGTGAGATCTCCGCCGCTTCGCAGGAGCAGTCGGCCGGTATCGAACAGGTCAACCAGACCATCACCCAGATGGACGAGACCACCCAACAGAACGCCGCGCTGGTGGAAGAAGCCACTGCCGCCGCGCGCTCGCTGGAAGAACAGGCCGTGCAACTCACCGAAGCAGTGGCCGTGTTCAAGACCGACGCCGGCTATGTGGCCGCACCGCTGCAGCAGGCGTCACGCCCGGCGGTCACCCCGGCGATCAAGGCGAAAGTGGTCGCTGCCGGCCGCACGGCGGCGTCCAAGCCACGCGCCGTCGTCACCACTGCCAGCAACGAGGCCAGCTGGCAGGAATTCTGACTGAATGAAGCCAGCCGGCCTCCAGGCCGGCTGGCTCAAGGGCAACCGGGCGCCGCCGATACGCTGCGTACGCCTACGAGAATTCTTCATGACCACGTCGCCCGCGCTGTCGTCCAAGCCCGCTTTTTCAACCCAACGTCGCTGGACGCACCGATGGGACGACCTGGGCATCAGCCGCAAACTCGGCTTGATCGGCGTGCTGGCCCTGGTCGGGCTCGTCATCCCGGTGGTGCTGTATAGCGGCAAGCTCAATGAGAGTGTCGCCATCAGCAGCAACGAACTGCGCAGCTATGGCCCATTGGCCAGGATGCTCGGCCTGATCACCGACCTGCACGCCGAACATGTGGACAGCGGCGACGCCGCCACCGCGGCCGCAACACGTGCAGACAGCGATCTGCAGGCTCTGCTGGCCACTACCGCCACGCTGGAAGGGTTCGAGCGCAGCCAGAAGGCACTCACCGCCTTGCAGCAGCAGCGCAGCGCAGCGCCGGCAAGGATGCAGCGGCCTACACCGGCCTGAGCGAACACGCCTTCGCCGCACTGGATGCGATGCGCGATGACAGCCAATTGGTCTACACCCCCTATATCGAGAGCTACCACCTGGTGGTGGCCACCCTGATCTACAGCCCGGACGCGACCGAGTCGCTGACCCGCCTGGATGCCGCCAGCGACCCGTCGCAGGCCGGCGAAAGCACCACCATGCTGCGCGAGCAGCTGGGCCAGCTGCAACGCAACCATGCCCGCTTCCGCCATGAGCTGGAAAAGGCGATGGGCTTGCTGGAACAACCCGACCCCACGCTGGCAGCTGCGGCGCAGGCCGAGGCAAGCCAGGCCAAGACTGCACTCGCCGCATTGAGCGCTGCCCTGGACGGCAATGATGCCCAGGCCGATGTGCAATGGAATGCGGCACTGGATGCGGTGGGCCAAGCGATGCAGCAACTCAGCAGCGTTTCGCTGCAGGCCCTGCAGCGGCAATCCGAGCGCCACCTGGAGGACGCCCGCAATGCGATGTGGCAAGCCATTGCCGGCTTGTCGGTGCTGGCCTTGCTGATCGCCGGCCTGTGCTGGTACACGCTCTCCGCCCTCACCCGCAATGTGCGGCGCGCCGCCAGCGTGGCTGCGCAGATTGCGCGCGGCCAGCTGGACGAGCACATCGTGCCGCCCAGACAGGATGAAACCGGCCAGCTGCTGGACAACATGCGCAAGATGCAAGAGCAGCTGCAGCGCGTGCTGGCAGCGCAGTCGGACATGGCGCAGCGCCACGACGCCGGCCAGATCAGCTACCGCATGGACGCCGACAGCTTCCCCGGCGACTACGGCACCATGGTGCGCGACACCAACGCCTTGGTCGGCTCGCATATCGCAGTGAAGATGCAGCTGGCGCAGATCATGTCGCGCTATGCCATCGGCGATTTGAGCCAGGATATGCAGCGCCTGCCCGGCGAAAAGGCCGTGCTCACCGACACCATGGACACGGTAAAAGCCAACCTCTCGGCGATGAATACCGAAATCAACTTGCTGGCGCAGGCCGCGGCCAACGGCGACTTCAGCGTGCGTGGCGATGCACAACGCTTCCAGTACGACTTCCGCGCCATGGTGGAGAGCCTCAACACCTTGATGGCCACTGCCGATGGCAACCTGGAAGCCTTGTCTGCCGTGTTGCGGGCCATCGCCGCCGGCGACCTCACCACGCGCATGCAGGGCGAGTTCCATGGCGTGTTTGCACGCATGCGCGACGACGCCAACGCCACGGTGAGCCAGCTGGCCGATATCGTGGGCCGCATCCAGCGCTCCACCGACACCATCAACGATGCCGCCAGCGAAATTGCCTCTGGCAATCAGGACCTGTCGCAGCGCACCGAGCAGCAGGCCGCCAACCTGGAAGAAACCGCCGCGTCCATGGAGGAACTCACCTCCACCGTACGCAACAATGCCGACCACGCGCGTCACGCCAATCAGCTGGTGCTGGGCGCGGCGCAGGTGGCGTCGCAAGGTGGCGAGGTGGTGAGCCAGGTGGTCGGCACCATGGCCGGCATCCAGGCAGCGTCGAAGAAGATCGCCGACATCATCTCGGTGATCGACGGCATCGCCTTCCAGACCAATATCCTGGCCTTGAACGCCGCGGTGGAAGCTGCGCGTGCCGGCGAACAGGGCCGCGGTTTTGCCGTGGTCGCCAGTGAAGTGCGCACGCTGGCGCAGCGCTCGGCCGGTGCGGCGAAGGAGATCAAGCAGCTGATCGACGATTCGGTGCAGCGGGTCGAACACGGCAACCAGCTCGTGGGCCAGGCCGGCCAGACCATGCAGGAGATCGTCAGCTCGGTGCAGCGCGTGACCGACATCATGGGCGAGATCTCCGCTGCTTCGCAGCAGCAGTCGCAGGGTATCGAGCAGGTAGGCCAGACCATCACCCAGATGGACCAGGCCACCCAGCAGAACGCCGCGCTGGTGGAAGAAGCCACCGCCGCCGCCCGCGCGATGGAAGAACAGGCCCAGCAGCTGCGCGATGCGGTCTCGGTGTTCCGGCTGCAGGCCGCAACGGCACGGCCGGCGCTGAGGCGCGCGGCCTGAGCCACGCTGCCGGCGCTTGCAAAGCGAGTGCTGGCAGTTGCTTCCTCCCGATGACCGGCGATCCAGCCGAATCACCCTCAGAATCGGCCCGGCCTGCAGCAAGGCCGGGCCGCTTGCGTTAAAGCACAACGCGCAGCACCGCGCTGGCGCGATCGCATCAAGCCGGCTGCGCAGGGTAAGCCTTGCTTGGTCTGACGCGCACTTCGGATCGTTTGCACAGACGCCAAGCACGCCAACACGCATGCCACCCCTGCCCTTCGTGACACGGGCACTGCGGTTCCTACCGGCGTGTGCCGTGACAGCTGCAATTGCTGCAGCACCATTGCAGGTGCGGTTACGCCATCGCGTGCGCATCGGCAGTGCACCCGCCCCAGCCTCATGACGCCGCCCCTTGCCCAGGCAGCCGCAACCAAACCGTGATGCGCGTCGTGAGCACTGCGTGCACGGCCATTGCAGCGCTCACCCCTGAAAACGCCTGAAAGCACGGCGTTTCGGCACGCATCTACACACGCAGCTCACCTCCATGACGCTGAACCATATGGAAACGGGCGCGGCTGTTCAGTGCTCAAGCGCAGCGCCGTTACCGGACACAAGCAAACGCGCACCGGCGCGGCATGACGTGCACACCGCACGCTCCTGCCCCGGCCGCCACGTCTGCCCAGCTCCGGACAGCCGCGCCCTCCCTGCGCGTGCCTGGCCAGGGCGCTACCGTCCTCCCATGCCACCTGAGACCCGAAATGACCGCTTTCCTTCAACGCTACAACGTGGGCACGCGCCTGAGCTTTGCCTTCGGCATACTGATCCTGTTGTCCTGCGCCCTGGTGGCTGCGGGCCTCTACACGCTGGCGCAGGCACGCGAACGGTTGGACACCGTGGTCAACCGCAACATCACGATCATGCAGCACCTGCAGGACATGACCGACGACACCTCGGTGATTGCCGTGCAGTTGCGCAACCTGGTACTGCCCACTTCGCAGGAAGACAATCTGCGCTTTGCGGCCCTGATCAAGGACCGTGCAAAGGCCTACGAACAGACCCGCCAGACCTTGTACGTGTTCTCGGCATCGCCCGAGGCCCAGGCGCGGCGCGACAAGATCGATGCGGCCAGCGCCGCTGCCGCCAAGGCCAACGCGCAAGTGGCCGAACTGGGGCTCGCCTCCAAATCCGACGAAGCGCTGGCCATGCTGATGCAGCAGGCCGCCCCGGCCACCGAAGCGTGGCAGAGCGCCCTGGCCGAGTATTCGGCACTGCAGCGCAAGCGCGCCAAGACCGCCTATGAAGACGCCACCGCCGCAATGGCACGTGGCCGCGCGATGTTGATCGGCGGCGGCATTGCCGTGCTGTTGTTCAGTGGCTTGCTCGGCTGGATGATCACCCGCAGCCTGGTGCGCCCGCTCAGCCAGGCCACGCTGGCCGCCGAGGCGATCGCCAACGGATCGCTCGACAACGATGTGCGCAGCACCGCCAACGACGAAACCGGCCGCCTGCTGCACGCCATGGACCGCATGCAGAGCCAGGTGCGCAACCTGATCACCGCACAGCTCAACATGGCCAAGCGCCACGAAGAAGGCCAGATCAGCTTCCGCATGGATGCCGCCGCATTCCCCGGTGACTTCGGCCGCATGGCCAGCGACACCAACGAATTGGTGGCCAGCCACATCAAGGTGAAGATGCAGACCATCCACTTGGTAGAGCGCTACGCCATCGGCGACCTGAGCGAAGACATGCCGCGCCTGCCCGGCGAAAAGGCCGCCATCACCGCGGCGATGGACCAGGTCAAGACCAACCTGTCCACGATGAACCAGCAGATCAAGCACCTGGCACAGGCCGCGGCCAGCGGCGACTTCACCGCACGCGGCGATGCCGACAAGTTCCAGTTCGACTTCCGCCTGATGGTGCAGAGCCTCAACACCTTGATGTCCACTGCCGACGGCAACCTGCAATCGCTGTCCAGCCTGTTGCAGTCGATCGCCGCCGGCGACCTCACCGCACGCATGACCGGCCAGTACCAGGGCGTGTTCGCACAGATGCGCGACGACGCCAATGCCACCGCCGAACAGCTGGCCAGCATCGTCGGCCGTATCCAGCATGCCGCTGATGCAATCGGCCTGGCTTCCAGCGAAATCGCCTCGGGCAACCAGGATCTGTCGCAGCGCACCGAGCAGCAGGCCGCCAATCTGGAAGAAACCGCCGCCTCGATGGAAGAACTCACTTCCACGGTGAAGCAGAACGCCGAGCACGCCAGCCAGGCCAATCAGCTCGCCATCGGCGCCGCGGCCGTGGCCTCGCAAGGTGGCGAAGTCGTCGCCAAGGTGGTCACCACCATGGCCGACATCCAGGGCTCTTCGAAGAAGATTGCCGAGATCATCAGCGTCATCGACGGCATTGCGTTCCAGACCAATATCCTGGCCTTGAATGCCGCGGTGGAAGCGGCGCGCGCCGGCGAACAAGGCCGTGGCTTTGCAGTGGTGGCATCGGAAGTGCGCACCCTCGCCCAGCGTTCGGCCGGTGCGGCCAAGGAGATCAAGCACCTCATCGACGATTCGGTCAGCAAGGTCACCCAGGGCGCGGCGCTGGTCGATCAGGCCGGCACCACCATGGCCGATATCGTGGCCAGCGTGCAGCGCGTGACCAACATCATGGGCGAGATTTCCTCTGCCTCGCAGGAGCAGTATTCGGGCATCGAGCAGGTCAACCAGACCGTGACCCAGATGGACGAAACCACCCAGCAGAACGCCGCCCTGGTGGAAGAAGCCACCGCCGCCGCCCGCGCGATGGAAGAACAGGCCCAGCAGCTCACCGAAACGGTGGCCGTGTTCAAGCTCGCCGCGCAGGCACCGGTGGCACGCCAGCTCTCGGCCATTGCCAGCGCACCGGGCAATGCCCGCTCCGCCGCACGCCCGGCCGCGCGCACCACCGTGGCAGCTGCAGCACCGCGACCGGTGCGCACCGCACCTGCCACCACTGCCGATCAGTCCGACTGGCAGGAGTTCTAAGAGCAGCCATCAAAACGACTGCGCAGCCGCCAGGCGCGCGTGGCCAGTGGTCGGACTCGGCATGTACCGCCGTACTCCGGTTCCTCCGCGCCGGCCGCACCCACCTGGCGGCTGCTCGCTACGTCTTGTTAGCCGCTCTACGCCCAACGCGTCATCCGTGTTGCACCGGTCTGCTCCAGCGGACCGGCCAGGCCGCTTCCCGCGAGGGAGGCGGCCTTCTTTTGTGGCTGCGCAAGCGTAACGCCTGCGGCCACGCCCACCTGGATGGCGTGCAGCTGAACCTGGCAACGATTGCGCAATGTACGCACTTGACGTGGCCGATCCCTGCGAGGAGCGAACGTTCCATACATCCGAAGCACACTGCAAACCATTGCCCGTGTGTGGAAAAGATCGAACGAGCGCGACCATTGTGCAGATTTCGACAGATTTTCCATCAATTTCCCCTGATCGCGGCCGCTATCGACTTCACACATTCGTAACGCCCCTCCCCCGGGCAAGGTCGAGACCTATGCATTCCTTCCACCGGCTTTCCGTCGGCACCCGCTTGTCCGCGTTACTGACGCTGGTCATTGCCCTCTCGCTTGGCGCCCTGGCGCTGATGATCTATCGCCAATCCGCCAGCGACATCGAATCGCAGGTCAAGGCCGAGCTGCTGTCCAGTACGCGGCTGATGAACCAGTCGGTCGGCATGTACGACGTGACCCTGACCGAAGGCACCCAGCGCCTGGGCAGCGTCTTCGACGACATGCTCGGCAGCGGCGCGCGCCAGCTCGACACCACCACCACCGTGAAGATCGGCGACCAGGACACCCCGACCCTGCGCACCGGCACGCAGGCGCAGAACCTCAATTTCACCGCAGTGGACCGCTTTGCGCAGGCCACCGGCGGCGTCGCGACCATCTTCGCGCGCACCGGCGACGACTTCGTGCGCATCACCACCTCGCTGCGCAACAAGCAGAACGAGCGCGTGATCGGCACCCTGCTCGACCGCAAGGGCAAGGCTTACGCCGCGCTGGCCGAAGGCAAGGCCTTCACCGGCCAGGCGCAGTTGTTTGGCGACCAGTACATGACCCACTACCAGCCGCTGCGCAATGCCGCCGGCGAGGTGATCGGCGCGCTGTTTGTCGGCCGCAACTACACCCAGGGCCTGGCCGCACTGAAGGCGCAGGTGAGCACCACCAAACTGGGCAAGGACGGTTACTTCGTCATCGTCGACATGGCTCCCGGCGAGCACCAGGGCCAGGTCATCGCCGCGCCGGCTGGCACACCGGCCACGCTGGCGGCACTGGTACCGGCCGAACAACAGGCCCAGCTGCAGTCGGTGCTGGACGGCAAACTGACCAGCACCACGCTGCAACTGCGCGACGCCAAGGGCGCCAGCCAGGCCTACGAGGTCACCGCGCAGCGCTACACGCCGTGGCAGTGGGCGGTCATCGGCACCCAGCCGCGCAGCGCCATCGACGGCCCGCTCGACGCACTGATGAGCAGCATGCTGCTGCTCTCGCTGGTGGTGCTGGTGCTGTGCATTGCGGTCGTGTTCGTGGCCGCACGCAAGATGGTCACCCGCCCGCTGCTCGCCGTGGAGCGCGTGCTGGGCGACGTGGCCGCCGGCCGCCTGGACAGCACCATCGAGGTCGATCGCCAGGACGAACTGGGCCGCCTGCTGCTCAGCGCCCGCACCATGCGCGACGACCTGCGTGCACGCCTGGAGCGCGACCATTTGATCGCCAGTGAAGCGCTGCGCGTGCGGACCGCGTTGGACGATGTCAGCACCAACGTGATGATCGCCGACATCCATCAACGCATCATCTAAGTCAACCGTCCGTTGCAGCGCCTGCTCAAGGACGTGCAGGAGCAGTTGCGCGCCCACCTGCCCAGCTTCGATGCCGACAAACTCATCGACACCAGTATCAATCAGTTCCACGCCGTCCCGAAAGACCACGAGCGCATGCTCGAACAGCTCAGCGGCACCAACGTGGCGCAGATCGCGGTCGGCGACCGCATCGTGCGTCAGGTCGTCAGCCCGGTGTTGAATGCGGCCGGCGAACGCATGGGTTTCGTCGTCGAGTGGGCCGACCGCACCCAGGAAGTGCAGGTGGAAGAAGAAGTCGCACGGATCGTGCAGGCCGCCGCTGCCGGCGATCTGAGTGAGCGGGTCGGCACCGCCGGCAAGCAGGGCTTTTTGCTGCAGCTCGCGCAGCAGCTCAACATGTTGCTGGACAACAACGCCGATGGCCTGTCGCGGGTGTCCGCACTGCTGTCGTCGCTGTCGCAGGGTGACCTCACCGCACGCATGGACGGCGATCTGCAAGGCGTGTTCGCCACCATCCGCGACGATGCCAACGCCACTGCCGACCAGCTGGCCGGCATCGTGCGCCGTATCAAGGACTCCTCGCTGGCAATCAACTCGGCCGCCACCGAGATCGCCACCGGCAATAGCGACCTCTCGCGCCGCACCGAACAGCAGGCCGCCGCGCTGGAAGAAACCGCAGCCTCCATGGAAGAACTCACCGCCACCGTCAAGCAGAACGCCGACAACGCCGACCAGGCCAACCGCCTGGTGCTGAATGCCGCCTGCGTGGCCGCGCAAGGTGGCGATGTGGTCGGCCGCGTCGTCAGCACCATGGCCGACATCGACGCCTCGTCCAAGAGGATCGCCGAGATCATCAGCGTCATCGACGGCATTGCGTTCCAGACCAACATCCTGGCCTTGAACGCCGCGGTGGAAGCCGCGCGTGCTGGCGAACAGGGCCGCGGCTTTGCTGTGGTGGCTTCTGAAGTGCGCACCCTCGCCCAGCGTTCGGCCGGTGCCGCCAAGGAGATCAAACACCTCATCGAGGATTCGGTGGCGCGCATCGGCAACGGCGCCGCGCTGGCCTCGGAAGCCGGCAGCACCATGCAGCAGGTGGTCAGCAGCGTGCAGCGCGTGACCGACATCATGGGCGAGATCACCAGCGCCTCGCGCGAGCAGGCCGCCGGCATCACCCAGGTCAACCAGACCGTCACCCAAATGGACGAAACCACCCAGCAGAACGCCGCACTGGTGGAAGAAGCCACCGCCGCTGCCCGCTCGATGGAAGAGCAGGCCGCGCAATTGGTGGACGCTGTGGCCGTGTTCCGGCTCGAGCAGGAAGACCGCCTGAGCACGCTGCTGGCCAACGCCCGCCACGCCTATCACTAAGACGTATTTACAGCGCTTCCCGCGAGGGTTGACTGGCAAGAGCCCCGCCGCACACTTGCAGCGTCGAGTGCGCGGTGCCCTCGCCGCTCGCAGGACACGCCGTGCACCCATCCATGGGGGCTCGATGGCGGCATCCATGCCGCCAACGGTCCCGCAATCGGCGAGGACACCGCACCAGATAGTTCGCTGATGGTTTGTTGAAGAGCGAGCAAACCGGGCCGCACATTTGCCAACTGCTCTGTTGAGACTCTGCGCACCGACCATCTCGACTGGTCCTTGTCCGCTCACCGTCGCAGGACCCTTGGCGGCATGGATGCCGCCACGGAGCTTACATGGACGTACTTGCAGCGTGTCCTGCGATGGTGGGCGGGCAAGGGCCCTGCAGCAAAACGCGAGGAAGTCGAGTGCGCGGTGCCCGCACCAGATAGTTCGCTGGTGGTGTGTTGAAGAGCGAGCAAACCGGGCCGCACAGTTGTCAACCGCTCTGCTCAGACTCTGCGCACCGACCATCTCGACTGGTCCTTGCCCGCTTACCGTCGCAGGACCCTTGGCGGCATGGATGCCGCCACGGAGCTTACAGGGACGTACTTGCAGCGTGTCCTGCGATGGTGGGCGGACAAGGACCCTGCAGCACACTTGCAGCGTCGAGGGCGCGGCGCCATCGCCGCGCGGAACACGTCGCGAACCCATCCATGATGGCTCGGTGGCGGCATCCATACCCCCAACGATCCCGCAATCGGCAAGGACACCGCACCAGGCAGGTGACTGATTGCCTTGCCGAAGAACGAACACATCACGCCAGAACCGCGCTGGTTGCTGCGTTGAAAGCTCCGCGCATCCACCATCGCGACTGATCCTTACCAGCGACAGGCAGACGCGTTTGTCGGCGGCGCTTAAAGATTTCGCTTTGCCGCCGATATCAAGGCGACGCCGGGACAACCCTCCGGGCGTCTTCCCGCTACCACTGTGCTTGTGCCCATGTCCGAAGGCGATACCTCAGAGCTCGACCACGACGCCGATCACCTCGCCGAAGGTGACGAGCGCTATCTGCTGCGCAACAAGCGGCAGATCCGTGGCCTGCTGCAACAACTGATCGACCAGCGTGCCGTGGTGACCATGCATGTGGCCGGCCGCGACATGGCCGTGCCCACCGCCGTGCTGGAAGTGGACGAAGACGACGACTGCGTGATCCTGGACGGCAGCCATAACGACGCCTCCAACCGAGCCATCGAACAGGCCAAGTACCTGCTCTGTTACGCGCAGCTGGAACGGGTCAACATCCGCTTTCGTCTGGAAACGCCGGAGCGGCTGGAACGCGACATCCACGTTGCTTTCCGCGCCACCCTGCCCGATTCGCTCTATCACCTGCAGCGCCGCGAATCGTACCGGCTGGAAACACCCATCACCGATTCACCCACCTGCACCATCCGCCAGGATGCCGCCAGCGGCGGCAATCTCAACCTGCAGCTGCGGGTGATCGACATCAGCAGCGGCGGCCTTGCGGTGTCACTGACCACCGGCATGCCGCTGCTCGATCCGCAACACACCTACCGCGACTGCACCCTGCAGCTGCCCGATTCCGCGCCCATCGCGCTGCCGCTCACCGTGTGCAGCCAGTACAAGATGACCTTGCCCAACGGCAGCGAAGGCTTCCGGGTGGGCATGCAATTCAGCGACCTGCCGCGTGGCGCGGACGAAACCATCCAGCGCTACATCTTCCGGGTCGACCGCCAGCGCAATGCGCGCAAGAGCGGCGTGTTCTGAACCCTCCCGCACCACCGCCCCCCTGCACCTAAAGTTGCCGCCGCAGGCGCCGATGTTGCAAGGGTAAGCCTCTGCCGCAATCCGACATTAGCCGCAACGCCCGGAGTTTCCATGAACGACAAAAGCACTGCCACCGGCACCGGTGGTGAATTCCTCAGCTTCGCCCTGGGCGAAGAGCACTACGGCGTGGACATCCTGAAAGTGCAGGAAATCCGCGGCTATGACTCGGTGACCCGTCTGCCGGACGCGCCCGACTACATCAAGGGTGTGATCAACCTGCGCGGCACCATCGTGCCGGTGATCGACCTGCGCCTGAAGCTGCGCCTGAAAGAAGCGCGCTACGACGCCTTCACCGTGATGATCGTGCTCAACGTCGAAGACCGCGTGGTCGGCATCGTCGTCGACAGCGTCTCGGACGTGATCCCGCTCAACGACGACCAGATCCGCCCCACCCCGGAATTCGGCGCTGCCGTCGATACCCGCTTCATCTCCGGCATCGGCACCCAGGACGATCGCATGCTGATCCTGCTGGATATCGAAACCCTGCTCGACAGCACCGAGCTCGGCCAGCAGCAATTGGCCGAAGAAGCCGCCTGAGTTCCACAGGCCAGCTGGCCGGCGCAAGCGGTCGTCGGTGGGTGTGCAGTGCAGGATCGCGACGGCTTCGGCCCAGGCGATCTGGGCGCTGCCCACGCCCATCGACGGCCGCTTCGCCGTTGTGGCGAGCCCAAGCGCTGGGCGTAATGCCATCTGGTGTCGGGAAGCTCCTGACACGAGACGCACAACGATAATGAAGTGAGATGTAAATCACGTTTTTCCGATTCAAGTTGAACGGCAGCTAGCCGATAGCTGAATAGAAGCCCGCGCACCTAAACGGGTCACCGTTCGACTTTTGATTCTGGAGAATCTCTATGAAGTTCCTGCTCTCGCTCCTCCCCGTTGCTGCTCTCGTGATCGTTGCCCCCACGCTGTCGGCTCAATCGCAGGAAATGATTCCGCCGGAAATGGCGACCCGCTTCGTCGGCAAGGACGGCATGGTGTGCGGCAAGGTCGAAAAGGCCAAGTACGCGCAGAGCTCGGAGGGTGAGCCGACCTTCCTTTACATGGGCGGCATGTTCCCGCGCCACACCTTCTCGGCCCGCATCGACGGCGCCAACCGCGGCAAGTTCAGCTTCGCCCCGGAAACGCTGGAAGGAAAGGACGTCTGCGTCCTCGGCAAGATTCAGCGCGACAGCTCGCGTGCCGAAATCGAAGTCAGCTCGCCGGCCAGCCTGAAGCTTGCGACCATCAAGTAATTGCAGAGCACAACGCCACGTCCCAGGACGTGGCGTTGTGCTGTAAGCGGTTACGCGGACTGACTTCTACGGGGGAATCGTGTCAATGCAATGGATCAACAATCTGAAACTGATGCCGCGCCTGATGCTGGCGTTCGGCATCGTGCTGCTGATCATGCTTATTCAGGGGATCATCGCCTACTCGGGCCTGGCCTCGCTCAACGACGTCACCAGCGGGCTGGCAGGCAACACCATGTCCAGCGTGCGCGAAGCCGGCGATCTGCGCGGCATGCTCGGCGAGTTCCGCAACTCGTCCTATCAGAGCCTGGTGCGCGCCAGCGATTCGGTCAAGCAGGAAGCCAAGGCCAACGTTGGCAAGCTGCGCAAAGACATCGACGGTGTGATCAAGGACTACCCACGCCTGATCGAGAGCCCCGAACAGAAGAAGCTGTTCGACACCTTCGTGGCGGACTGGAAGAAGGCCTCGGCCTCTTACGCCAGTGTCGATGAAATGCTCGAACTCAATCTCCCCGACGATGCCGTGGACACCTTCGTGGGTGAAACGCGCACGTTGCACAACAAGGCCAAGGATTCACTGGCCGCGTTGATCGCCGAAGACAACCGCCTGGCGCAGGCTGCCAAGGCCAAGGCCGAATCGGTGCATGCCACCTCGGTCACCCTGACCGTGCTGGTGGTGCTGATCGGCGTTTCCGGCGGCCTGGGTCTGGCGTTCCTGTTTGCCCGCGCCATCGTGCGCAGCATGCGCGGCGCCGTGGCCACTGCCTCCGAAATTGCCGGCGGCAAGCTCGATGGCCAGATCAATGTGCAGGGCCAGGACGAAGTGGGCGAGCTGATGCGCGCCATGCAGCGCATGCAGCGTGACCTGCGTGAGCGCATCGAACGCGACCAGCAAGTAGCCAACGAAAACCTGCGCATCCGTATCGCACTGGACAAGTCCTCCACCGGGCTGTTCATCACCGATACCGAGCGCAAGCTGATCTACGCCAACGACTCGTTCAAGAAGACCGTGGCGCATTACGAAGGCAGCATCCGTCTGGCTTCCAGCGACTTCGACGCGTCCAAGGTCATCGGCCAGCACGTGAGCTACCTCGGCCTGTCCGACGCCACGCTGCGCAAGGCCATGGCCGCGCTGGATCGCGACGGCACCACCACCTTCGAAGAACGCTTCGGCGAAGCGGTGTTCGCCCAGACCGTCACCACCATCCAGGACGAAGATGGCCAGTGGGTGGGCGATGTCTGCGAATGGCGCGACCGCACCATCGAAGTCCAGGTCGAAGACGAAGTGGCCCGCATCGTGCGCGCCGCCGCTGCTGGTGACATGACCGGCCGCGTCGATACCGACGGCAAGCAGGGCTTCTTCCTGCAGCTGGCCCAGCAGCTCAACGGCTTGCTGGACGCCAACGCCGCCAGCATCGAGCAGATCTCGGCATTGCTCTCGGCGCTGTCGCGGGGCGACCTCACCGTGCGTATGCAGGGCGAGTTCAAGGGCGTGTTTGCGCAGATGCGTGACGATGCCAATGCCACTGCCACGCAGCTGGCCGACATCGTGGGCCGCATCAAGCTCTCGTCGACGGCAATCAATGCCTCGGCCGGCGAAATTGCCTCCGGCAACCAGGACCTGTCGCAGCGCACCGAGCAGCAGGCCGCCAACCTGGAAGAAACAGCCGCTTCGATGGAGGAACTCACCTCCACCGTGCGTCAGAACGCCGAGAGCGCCCGCCAGGCCAACCAGCTGGCGATCGGTGCAACCGGCGTCGCCTCGCAAGGTGGCGAAGTGGTGTCGCAGGTGGTCAACACCATGTCCGGCATCGAAGCCTCGTCCAAGAAGATCGCCGACATCATCTCGGTCATCGACGGCATCGCGTTCCAGACCAATATCCTGGCCTTGAACGCAGCGGTGGAAGCCGCACGTGCCGGCGAACAGGGCCGCGGCTTTGCGGTGGTGGCTTCGGAAGTACGCACGCTGGCACAGCGTTCGGCCGGTGCCGCCAAGGAAATCAAGGGCCTGATCGACGACTCCGTGCACAAGGTGGCCGAAGGCTCGGCGCTGGTGCGCAAGGCCGGCAGCACCATGGCCGAAATCGTCGCCAGCGTGCAGCGCGTCACCGACATCATGGGTGAGATCTCCGCCGCCTCGCAGGAGCAGTCCGCAGGCATCGAGCAGGTCAACCAGACCATCACCCAGATGGACGAAACCACCCAGCAAAACGCCGCGTTGGTGGAAGAAGCCACTGCTGCCGCCCGCTCGATGGAAGAACAGGCCGGCCACCTGGCCGAAGCGGTGTCGGTGTTCAAGCTGGACGCGCCTGCAGCACCCGTCCACGCCCGCCCGGCAGCCTCACGCCCGGTCGCGGTGAAGACGGCTGCCAAGCCGGTACGCAGCGCTGCAGCTCCCGCTCGTCCGGCCAAATCCGAAACCGCCCTGGCGGATGGAAACTGGCAAGAGTTCTGAGGTGTAGATTGACCCAACAACGCCCCGGTCTCCCGGGGCGTTGTGCATTTGGGGCACGGCACGCTGCCGAAGGCACAGTGGTGTGTGCAGCCCCCCTGCAGTGCGACCGCCCGTCGTCGCGGATGCACCCGCTGCAAATGGCGCTTCAGTTGCATGCCAACGTGGCCGATACCTGGTTATAGCTCACCACGCGTATGGATATGACGACGACCTCCACTCCCGCATCAGACACACGCGAGTTCGACTTTGGCGACCGCGATTTCAAGCGCGTCTGCGACCTGATCTACCAGCGGGTCGGCATCGCCCTGGCTCCCGCCAAACGCGACATGGTCTATGGCCGGCTGTCGCGCCGTTTGCGCGTGCTCGGCCTGCGCTCGTTCCGCGACTACCTGGACCAGCTCGAATCCGGCAACGACGATGAAGAATGGCAGGCGTTCACCAATGCGCTGACCACCAACCTCACCTCGTTCTTCCGCGAGCCGCACCACTTCGACAAGCTGCGCGAAGAACTGCAGAAGCGTGCCTCGCAGGCACCGCTGAAGATCTGGTCATGCGCCGCCTCCACCGGCGAGGAGCCCTACTCCATCGCCATCACCGCCTGCGAAGCCTTCGGCACGCTCACCCCGCCGGTGAGCATCGTCGCCACCGACGTCGACACGCAGGTGCTGGAAACTGCCTCGCGCGGCGTCTACGCCATCGACCGCGTGGCCTCGCTGGATGCGGCGATCAAGCGCAAGTATTTCCAGCGCGGCAGCGGCCCCAACGAAGGCAAGTGCCGGGTCATTCCCGCACTGCGCCAGTTGATCGAATACCGCCAGTTGAACCTGTTGTCCTCGCGCTACGACGTTGGCGGCCCCTACGCGGCGCTGTTCTGCCGCAACGTGATGATCTATTTCGACAAGCCCACCCAACGCGGCATCCTGTCACGCCTGGTCACCCACATGGGCGACGACGGCTTGCTCTACACCGGACATTCGGAGAATTACCTGCATGCGGCCGACCTGATCCAGCCGTGCGGGCGCACGCTGTATCGGCGCGCCCCGCGCGCAGGAGCCGGATCATGAGCACCGCCGTGCAAGTCGACGATGTCATGCGCTACCGCGATTCGAGGTTCCAGACCATCGCCGCCAAGCTGCTGCCCACCCAGTACCTGGTGGTCGATGACGACACCGCGTTGACGACCACCTTGGGATCGTGCGTTGCGGCCTGTCTTCGCGACCCGGTGCTGAAGATCGGCGGCATGAACCACTTCCTGCTGCCGGAAGGTCAGGTCGGGGATGGCGCACCCGCGCGCTATGGCAGTTATGCGATGGAGTTGCTGATCAACGACATGCTCAAGCGCGGCGCACACCGTAAGCGTATCGAGGCCAAGGTCTTCGGTGGCGCTAACGTGCTCAAGGGCTTCACCAGCAACCCGGTGGGCACGCGCAACGCCGAGTTCGTCCGCCAGTACCTGCAGGCCGAGCACATTCCCATCATTGCCGAAGATCTGTGCGGCATCCATCCGCGCAAGGTGTGGTTCTTCCCGACGACTGGCCGCGTTGTAGTGCAGCGTCTGCCGCACGCACACGAAGCCGAAGTCGCCGCCGCCGAATCGGCCGTGCGCGCCCGTCTGTCCAAAGCCCCGGTCACCGGTGGCGTGGAGTTGTTCGAATGACGCTGGAAACTCCTGTACGTGTGTTGATCGTCGACGACTCGGCGGTTGTGCGTCAGATGCTCACCGAAATCCTCTCGCGCGACCCCGGCATCGAAGTCGTCGGCTCGGCCGCCGACCCGTTGCTGGCGCGCGAAAAGATCAAACGCCTCAATCCGGACGTGATCACGCTGGATGTGGAAATGCCGCGGATGGACGGGCTGGTGTTCCTGGAAAACCTCATGCGCCTGCGCCCCACCCCGGTGGTCATGATTTCCTCGCTGACCGAGCGCGGCGCCGACACCACGCTGCAGGCGCTGTCGCTGGGCGCGGTGGATTTCATCTCCAAGCCCAAGATAGACGTTGCGCGTGGCCTGGAAGGCTATGCCGAAGAAATCGTCAGCAAGGTCAAGATGGCCGCCAAGGCCAAGGTGAGCGCGCTCAATCGTCCCAGCGCGCCCAAGATCACCCTGGACATGCAGTCCGCGCCCGTGCCGGGCAGCGCGCTGCGTTTCCGCACGACTGACCGCCTGATTGCCATCGGCGCCTCCGCCGGCGGCACCGAGGCGCTGCGCGTGGTGCTGGAACACATGCCGGCCGATGCCCCTGCGGTGGTCATGACCCAGCATCTGCCGGCCAGCTTCAGCACCGCATTTGCCGAGCGCCTGAATCGCCACTCGGCGATGTCGGTGCGCGAGGCCAGCGACGGCGAAGCCATTCTGCCGGGCCACGCCTATCTGCCGCCGGGCGGCCAGCATCTGCGCATCATCCGTGACGGTGCGCGCTGGCGCTGCCGTATCGACGACGGCCCGCCGGTCAATCGCCACAAGCCGGCGGTGGACGTGCTGTTCCGTTCCGTCGCCGCCAACGCCGGCCCGAATGCGGTCGGCGCCATCCTCACCGGCATGGGCGACGACGGCGCACGCGGCCTGCTGGAAATGCTGCAGGCCGGCGCGCCCACGCTGGTGCAGGACGAAGCCAGCAGCGTGGTCTGGGGCATGCCCGGTGCCGCCTACAAACTGGGCGCTGCGCAGGAAGTGGTGCCCTTGGAACGCGTGGCCGAACGCCTCATCGCGCTGTCCGCACAGGCACGCTGAAGCGTATGACCGCACCTCCCCCGCATCCAGCCGACCCCGCGGCGGACCCCGGCAGTCCGGGATCCGCCGCGGCCGGCCATGCGGAAACGCCGACACAGATCGATGCCATGCCGGGAGAGAGCGCGTCGGACACCCGTTCGCGCCTGCTCGCCCAGGCCCTGGATGGCAGCAGCAGCGCCATCCTGATCTGCGATCTGCAATCGCGCCTGCTGTACGCCAACGATGGCTTCGAGCGCATGTTCGGCTACACCGAAGCCGAACTGGTCGGCCAGCGGCCCTCGCACGTGCTGACCCGCGCGCTCAGTGACCAGACCGAAGTCGCGCGCATCCGCGAACGCGCCGACGCCTTGCAACAGACCCAGGCCGACCTGCTGGTGTACCGCAAGGACGGCACGCCGCTGTGGATCTCGCTCAACTTCAACCCGATCTACGACGCCCAGCACAACCCATCGCATTACGTCGCGGTGCTTACCGACATCACCGAAACCAAGATGCACGAAGTGCTGCAGCACCGCGTGCTGGAGGCGCTGGTGCAAGAGCGCCCGCTAATCGAAGTGATGACGCTGATCTGCACCGAGGTGGAACGCATCGCCCCGGAAGTGCTGGCCACGGTGATGAGCGCCGACAACGACGGCTGCCTGCACTCGCTGGCCGCGCCCAGCCTGCCGCCCGAGTATGCCGATGCGGTCAATGGCCTGAAGATCGGCCCCGGTGCCGGCGCTTGCGGCACCGCTGCCTGGCGCGGCCGCGCGGTGATGGTGGAAGACATCGCCAACGATCCGCTGTTTACCCATTTCCGTGATCTGCTGTTGCCGATGGGCCTGCGTGCCTGCTGGAGCACGCCGATCCGCGCCAACAGCTCGCGCGTGCTCGGCACCTTTGCGCTGTATTACCGCAGTGTGCGGCGCGCCGATGCCTGGCACGTCAAGCTCACTGACCTGTGCCAGCAGCTGTGCACCCTGGCGCTGGAGCGCGAACAGATCCGCCAGCGCGTGCATCAACTGGCCTTCTATGACGCACTCACCGGCCTGCCCAACCGCATCATGTTCAGTGCCCGCGCCGAGCAAGCCCTGACGCATGCCGAATATGCCGGCGAGCCGGCTGCGTTGATGTTCATCAACATCGACCGCTTCAAGCTGATCAACGACAGCCAGGGTCACGCGGCCGGCGACGGCTTGTTGCGCGACATCGCATTGCGTATCGGTGAACAGCTCACCGCCACTGCCATGCTGGCGCGCCTGGCCGGCGATGAATTCGCCCTGGCCCTGCCGCAATGCAGCGCCGAGCAGGCCAGCGCCACCGCCGAACGCCTGCTCGGCACCATCGCCGGCCCGCTGCCGGTGGGCCACATGACCGTGCACCCGTCTGCCAGCGTCGGCGTGGCGATGTTTCCCGAGGACGGGCGCGATATCAACATCCTGCTGCGGCATGCCGATCTGGCAATGAACCGCGCCAAGAAGGAAGGCGGCGGGCGTTTCCGCTTCTTCAGTGCCGACATGAACCGCATGGCGCAGGAGCGCGTGGCGCTGGAAGCAGAGCTGCGCCAGGCGATCGGCCGCAATCAACTGCAGCTGCACTATCAACCGCAATTGCTCAGCCAGGCGCCGCATGCGCTGTATGGCGTGGAAGCCTTGTTGCGCTGGAACCACCCGCAACTGGGCGCCGTGTCGCCCGCGCGCTTCCTGCCGGTGGCCGAAGAGCAAGGCATGATGCCGCAGCTCAACGACTGGGTGCTGCGTCGCGCCTGCGAACAGGTTGCCGATTGGCGCCAACGCGGCGTGCCGGTGGCGCGGGTCTCGGTCAATCTGTCGGCGAGCAGCTTCGAAAGCCCGCGCATGCTCACCGACCTGCTGCGCCTGATCGACGACATGGGCGTGCAGCCGTCGGACCTCACGCTGGAAATGACCGAGAGCGTGATGCTCTCCGGCCAGCCCGGCGTGCTGGAGAACCTGCACGCCATCCGCGAAGCCGGCATCTCCCTGTCGCTGGACGACTTCGGCACCGGCTATTCCAGCCTGAGCCACCTGCACCGCCTGCCGATCGACGAACTCAAGCTCGACATGAGCTTCGTGCGCGACATCGAACACAGCGAAGACGCACGCGCGCTCACCACCTCGGTGCTGCGCATCGGCGAGCACCTGCGCAAGCACGTGGTCGCCGAAGGTGTGGAGAACGAAGCACAACGCCTGCTGCTGGCCGATCTGGGTTGCGAAGTGCTGCAGGGCTACCTGTTCTCGCGCCCCCTGCCCGCCGCCGCCCTGGAAGCCTGGTTGGGTGCGCAGTCTTAGCGGGTTGCAGTCTTGGCGGTTTGCTTCAGCCTCGACGGTTGCATGCAGTGCAATCGTTAAACTTTTGATCACGCTTGAGCTGGTGGTACTCGCTTGGGCTGGTGGTACTGGAGTAAGCCGTACCCTCATCCGGCGCTTTGCGCCACCTTCTTCCCGATGGGAGAAGGAAACCAAAGCCCCTCTCCCTGCGGGAGAGGGGTTGGGGTGAGGGTACGGGCTTCATCCCGCACGCGCCCAACTCCTCAAGCACTACCCCACTGTCCGCTTCAACCAACCCAACAACTGGGCAGTGACGAACGCAGGATTCTCCAGCGACGCGATATGCCCGGCATCGGGCACCAACTCGTAATCGCAGCCGATCACTTCGGCCATCAGCCACAACTCTTCCGGCGGGCGCGGAATATCGTATTCGCCACCCAGCAAGAACGTATTTGCCGGATTCAGCGCAGACAACGCCTCCAATCGATCGGCACGCCCGAAGATCAACCGGCCCAGCGGCACCACCGATGCGCGCAGCTGCTCGGCCGACATCGCCGCCAATCGCTGCGCAAACGCAGCCGGCAATGCAGAGCTCAGATCGATACCAGGCCGAAAGAAAATCGGCACGATCGCCTCGATCAACGCAGGCGTTACCTGCCCTGCCGCTTCGATCGCATCGAGCAGACCGAAATAGCGCGTTTGCGTCGCCTGCGGTTCGGCACCCAGGAAGGTATCCATCAGCACCAGGCTGCGCACGCGCTCCGGTGCCAGCAGCGCCAGCTCGGCGCCCCACATGCCACCGACCGACAAACCGACCACCGCACACTGCGGCAGTTCCAACGCATCCAGCAGCATCAGCATCTGCTCGGCAAGATCGCCAACCGTCTGCGTGCCATCCGGCAGCGCCGCCGATTGCCCATGTCCCCACAGCTCGGGAACGATGACCCGATAATGTTGCGAGAGTGCGTGAACCTGCGGTTCCCACATTGCCGCATCCCAGAGGTAACTGTGTCCCAGCAACACCGGGAACCCGTGACCATGTTGTGCGTAGTGCAGCGGTTGACCAGCGATCGTGCAAGTGGGCATTGGACATCGAACCGCAATGGGGGAAGCGGCGACACTCTAGACCCGTGCACATCAGATTTTTGTTGCAACGCGCCAGAGGAGTTACCTGCGATTTGCGTTGGCGCACGCACTTGTACGGCCAGACGAAGCCAGTGCCCGTTAAACGAAAAACGCCCGGCAATGCCGGGCGTTTTGCGACGAACGTGCTGCGCTCGATCAGGCAGCGACGGTGTCGGCCACGTCCTGATATTCCTGGATCTGATCGAAGTTCATGTAGCGGTAGATCTGCTCGCCACTGGTCTTGATCACGCCCACATCGGCCATGTACTCGTCCTTGGTCGGGATGCGACCCAGACGCGAGCAGATTGCCGCCAGCTCCGCCGAACCCAGATACACGTTGGTGTTGCGGCCCAGACGGTTCGGGAAGTTACGCGTGGAGGTGGAGAACACCGTGGCGCCCTCGCGTGCCTGTGCCTGGTTGCCCATGCACAGCGAGCAGCCCGGCATTTCCATGCGTGCACCGGCCGCGCCGAAGGTGCCGTAATGGCCTTCCTTGGTCAGCTCGGAGGCGTCCATCTTGGTCGGCGGTGCCACCCACAGGCGGGTCGGGATATCGCGCTTGCCTTCCAGCAGCTTCGCCGCGGCACGGAAGTGGCCGATGTTGGTCATGCACGAACCGATGAACACTTCGTCGATCGCCGCACCGGCAACCTCCGACAGCGTCTTGACGTCGTCCGGGTCGTTCGGGCACGCCACGATCGGCTCGTGGATATCGGCCAGATCGATCTCGATGACGGCGGCGTATTCGGCGTCGGCATCGGGCTGCAGCAGCTGCGGATCGGCCAGCCACTCTTCCATCTTCTTGATGCGGCGGCCCAGCGTGCGCGCATCGGCATAGCCTTCGGCAATCATCCAGCGCAGCAGGGTGATGTTGCTGGTCAGGTATTCGATGATCGGCGCCTTGTCCAGGTGCACGGTGCAACCGGCCGCGGAACGCTCGGCGGACGCGTCGGACAGCTCGAACGCCTGCTCCACCTTCAGGTTCGGCAAGCCTTCGATTTCCAGGATACGGCCGGAGAAGATGTTCTTCTTGCCCTGCTTGGCCACGGTCAGCAGACCGTCCTTGATCGCGTACAGCGGGATTGCGTTGACCAGGTCACGCAGGGTCACGCCCGGCTGCATTTCGCCCTTGAAGCGCACCAGCACGCTCTCCGGCATGTCCAGCGGCATCACACCGGTGGCGGCGGCAAAGGCCACCAGACCGGAGCCGGCCGGGAACGAAATGCCGATCGGGAAACGCGTGTGCGAGTCGCCGCCGGTGCCGACGGTGTCGGGCAGCAGCATGCGATTGAGCCAGCTGTGGATCACGCCGTCGCCCGGGCGCAGCGACACGCCGCCGCGGGTGGAGATGAACTCCGGCAGCGTGTGGTGGGTCTTGACGTCCACCGGCTTCGGATACGCCGCGGTGTGGCAGAACGACTGCATCACCAGGTCGGCCGAGAAGCCCAGGCAGGCCAGGTCCTTCAGCTCGTCGCGGGTCATCGGGCCGGTGGTGTCCTGCGAGCCCACCGAGGTCATCTTCGGCTCGCAATAGGTGCCCGGGCGCATGCCCTGGCCTTCCGGCAGACCGCAGGCGCGGCCAACTATCTTCTGTGCCAGCGAGAAGCCCTTGCCGGTGTCCGGCGGGTCCATCGGCAGACGGAACAGGTCCGACGCCGGCAGGCCGAGGAATTCGCGTGCCTTGGCGGTGAGGCCACGGCCCACGATCAGCGGAATGCGGCCACCGGCGCGCACTTCGTCGAACAGCACGTCCGACTTCATTGCGAACTCGGCAATCACCTGCCCGTCCTTCAGCGCCTTGCCGTCATACGGACGCAACTCGACCACGTCGCCATGCTCCATCCGCGACACGTCCAGCTCGATCGGCAACGCACCGGCGTCTTCCATCGTGTTGTAGAAGATCGGCGCGATCTTCGAACCCAGGCACACGCCGCCGAAGCGCTTGTTAGGGATGTACGGAATGTCTTCGCCGGTCCACCACAGCACCGAGTTGGTCGCCGACTTGCGCGAGGAACCGGTACCGACCACGTCGCCAACATAAGCAACCAGATGGCCCTTGTCCTTGAGATCGGCGATGGCCTGGATCGGGCCGCGCTTGCCGTCTTCTTCCGGCACGAAGGCCGCGCCTTCGCGCGCATTCTTCAGCATTGCCAGTGCGTGCAGCGGGATGTCCGGGCGGGTGGTCGCATCCGGTGCCGGCGACAGGTCGTCGGTGTTGGTTTCGCCCGGCACCTTGAACACGGTGATGGTCATGCTCTGCGGCACTTCCGGCTTGCTGGTGAACCACTCGGCATCGGCCCAGCTCTGCAGCACGGCCTTGGCGTGCGCGTTGCCGGCTTCGGCCTTTTCCTGCACGTCGTGGAACGCATCGAACACCAGCAAGGTGTGCTTGAGCGCTTCGGCGGCGGTGGCGCCGAGCTCGGTGTTGTCCAGCAGCTCGATCAGCGGATGGATGTTGTAACCGCCCAGCATGGTGCCCAGCAGTTCGGTGGCACGCGTCGGCGAGATCAGCGCGCTGGTCTCGGTGCCGAACGCCACCGCGGCCAGGTACGAGGCCTTGACCTTGGCGGCGTCATCCACGCCGGCCGGCACGCGCTGGCTGAGCAGCTCGACCAGGAAGGCCTCTTCGCCGGCGGGCGGGTTCTTCAGCAGCTCGATGACCTCGGCGGTCTGCTGCGCGGTCAGCGGCAGCGGCGGGATACCGAGCGCTTGGCGCTCTGCAACGTGGTGGCGATAGGCTTCCAACATGCGGATTCTCCAAAGGACAGCTAGTGAATGTGTAGAACGTGAAAAACGTGGATCAGGCAGCGGGCTTGGGCACGATGATCTTCAAGCCCTTGAAGTAGTCGCGGAAAAAACTGTCGTCGCGGGTGATCAGGCCGTCGCATTGCAGCATCGCGTGCGCACCGATCAGGAAGTCCGCCACCACCCGTTCGCGCTTGCCGCCGCGCGCACGGAAGCGGCGCTGCATCTCGCCGGCGCGCAAGGCCGACTTGGCCTCCAGCGCGTTGAAGCGGATGCTCATGTCTTCCAGCACCGACAGCGCTTCGGCGCCATCGCGCAGCGCGCTGCAGACCTCGGCCAGCACCACGTCGCAGACCACCACCGGGCCGGTGCTCAGGCATTGGCGCAGGCAGGCTTCGGCAGCGTCTGCTTGGGCACTGTCGGCCAGCAGGTCGACCAGCACCGATGAATCAATGGCGATCATGCGCCGGCTTCGGGATCGAGCGGATCGCCCGGCGCACGCCCACGGATGGCACGCATCGCATCGTCGGTGCTGGCAAAGCCGTCCAGCTTGAAGCGGCCGCGTGCACGTGAAATGGCATCGTCAACACTCTTGCGCAGAATGATGCGGCCGCCTTCCAGCTCGACCTTGAGCGTGGTGCCCTTGGTCAGCCCCAGCGCATCGCGCACCGCCTTGGGCAGCGTGATCTGACCGCGTTCGGCAACAGTGGCTTCCATGGGCGCTCCGCGGAAAAAGTATGCATGAATTCTACATACTTGACTTGTCGTACTCAAGGCCACATACCGGTGTGCACAAACCGGGCGTACACACTGAATCGGTCACACTGTGGCCGAGCCTAAAGCCTGCAAGCCATAGGAGTGATGCATGAGCGATTCCTTTTCCACCCGCACCTCGCTAGAGGTCAACGGCCAGCGCTACGACTACTACAGCCTGCCCAAACTGGGCGAGCGCTTCGATGTCGCCCGCCTGCCCTACTCGATGAAGATCCTGCTGGAGAACCTGCTCCGGCATGAAGACGGTGGCGTCACCGTCGGCAAGGACCACATCGAAGCGGTCGCCAAGTGGGACCCGACCGCCGAACCCGATATCGAAATCGCCTTCATGCCGGCGCGCGTGGTGCTGCAGGACTTCACCGGCGTGCCCTGCGTGGTCGACCTGGCCGCGATGCGCGATGCGGTGGTCAAGCTCGGCGGCAATGCCGACCAGATCAATCCGCAGATTCCCTCCGAACTGGTCATCGACCACTCGGTGCAGGTGGACGTGTTCGGTAAGCCCGAGGCGCTGGACCTCAACGGCAAGATCGAATTCCAGCGTAACCAGGAGCGCTACGGCTTCCTGCGCTGGGGCCAGAAGGCCTTCGACAACTTCAAGGTGGTGCCGCCCAACACTGGCATCGTCCACCAGGTGAACCTGGAGAATCTGGCACGCGTGGTGATGAGCGCGGACAAGGACGGCACCCAGATCGCCTATCCGGACACCGTGTTCGGCACCGACAGCCATACCACCATGATCAACGGTATCGGCGTGCTGGGCTGGGGCGTGGGCGGCATCGAGGCGGAAGCGGCGATGCTCGGCCAGCCCTCCTCCATGCTGATTCCGCAGGTGGTGGGCTTCAAGCTCACCGGCAAGCTGCCCGAAGGCGCCACCGCCACCGACCTGGTACTCACGGTCACCCAGATGCTGCGCAAGCACGGGGTGGTGGGCAAGTTCGTGGAGTTCTACGGTGAAGGCCTGCAGCACCTGCCGCTGGCCGACCGCGCCACCATCGGCAACATGGCGCCGGAATACGGTGCCACCTGCGGCATCTTCCCGGTCGATAACGAATCGCTGACCTACCTGCGCCTGTCCGGCCGCAGCGAGGAGCAGATTGCACTAGTGGAGGCCTATGCCAAGGCACAGGGCCTGTGGCACGACGCCGATACCCCGCATGCGCAGTACAGCGCCACGCTGGAGCTGGACATGGGCGACGTCAAACCGTCGCTGGCCGGCCCCAAGCGCCCGCAGGACCGCGTGCTGCTGGAAGACATGCAGTCCAACTACCGCGAAAGCCTCAAGCCGTTCGCCGAGGCGCGCAGCAAGCGCTTGGCCGATACCAAGCAGGAAGACCGGCTCAAGAACGAAGGCGGCGGCGGCACCGCGGTGGGCGCCAAGGCCTCGCAGGCCGAAAGCGCTGGCGACAGCGGTGCGGGCTGGCAGCTGCGCGATGGCTCGGTGGTGATCGCGGCGATCACCTCGTGCACCAACACCTCCAACCCGGCAGTGATGCTGGGCGCCGGCCTGCTCGCCCGCAATGCCGCGGCCAAGGGCTTGAAGGCGCAGCCCTGGGTGAAGACCTCGCTTGGGCCGGGCTCGCGCGTGGTCACCGACTATCTGAGCAAGGCCGGCGTGCTGGCCGACCTGGAACAACTCGGCTTCTACGTGGTGGGCTACGGCTGCACGACCTGCATCGGCAACTCCGGCCCGCTGCCGGAAGACGTCTCGGCGGCGATTGCCAAGGATGACCTGGTGGTGACTTCGGTGTTGTCGGGCAACCGCAACTTCGAAGGCCGCGTGCATCCCGAGGTCAAGATGAACTACCTCGCCTCGCCGCCGCTGGTGGTGGCGTATGCGATCGCCGGCACCACCGACATCGACCTCACCCGCGACCCGCTCGGCACCGGCAGCGACGGCCAGCCGGTGTACCTGCGCGACATCTGGCCCAGCAACAAGGAAATCGGCGACACCATCGCCGCCACCGTCGGCCCGGAAATGTTCAAGCAGAACTACGCCGATGTATTCAAGGGCGATACGCGCTGGAACACCATCGCCTCGCCGGATGGCGCGCTGTACGAATGGGATGCCGGGTCCACCTACATCAAGAACCCGCCCTATTTCGAAGGCATGACGATGCAGGTGGGCCACGTCGACGACGTGCATGGCGCGCGCATCATGGGCTTGTTCGGCGACTCGATCACCACCGACCACATCTCCCCGGCCGGCAACATCAAGAAGGATTCGCCCGCGGGCCGTTTCCTGCAGGAGCGCGGCGTGCAGCCGGCCGACTTCAACAGCTACGGCAGCCGGCGCGGCAACGACGATGTGATGGTGCGCGGCACCTTCGCCAATATTCGCATCAAGAACCTGATGTTCGGTGGCGAGGAAGGCGGCAACACGCTGTATTTCGGCAAGGACGGCGCCACGCCTGAGAAGCTGGCCATCTACGACGCGGCGATGAAGTACAAGGCCGACGGCGTGCCGCTGGTGGTGCTGGCCGGCAAGGAATACGGCACCGGCTCCTCGCGTGACTGGGCCGCCAAGGGCACCAACCTGCTGGGCGTCAAGGCCGTGGTCGCCGAAAGCTTCGAGCGCATCCACCGCTCCAACCTGGTCGGCATGGGCGTGCTGCCACTGCAGTTCCTGGAAGGCGAAAATGCGCAAACCCTGGGCCTGGATGGCTCCGAGGTGCTGGACATCACCGGCCTGCAGGACGGCGCCAGCCGTCGCGCTACCATCGATGCGAAGAAGTCCGATGGCAGCGTCAAGCAGTTCCAGGTCAAGGTGCTGCTGCTGACGCCGAAGGAAGTGGAGTACTTCAAGCACGGCGGCCTGCTGCAGTACGTGCTGCGCCAACTAGCCGCCCGCAAGGCAGCCTGATTGCACTGAAGTGATGTTCTCGACACTCCCGCCGCCCGGCGGGAGTGTCGTTTTTGGGCAACGGATGTCTCGCAAGCGTGGCTGGGGATCGCCTGATGGCGGTGAAACAGCACTGCGTCTGTGAGCCAAGAAGAGCGCACGCACTGCACCAGTCCGATATGGTCGCGCTCGCTGATATTGGAACCTGCCCTACCCGCCACCTGCCGTCCACTGCGCGTGGTACAGCTCCCAGTCGCTGCCACGCAGCCGCCAGCCGGTGGTGACCTGGTAGTGCTGCGCCTGATCAGGCAGCCAGCGTCCGCCGCCGCCGGTCAGCAACACGCTGAAGCGCACGGTTGCCGTACTGCCCTGCATCTGCACGTCCACCGGCCCGACGGTGACGCCGATCGCTTGATGACCCAGCAGTTGCAGTTGCAGCAGGCGCCGCGCCCCGGCCGCGTCCATGCCGTGCTCGCCGACAAAATCCTCTGCCACCGGCGCCATCGCCCCGCGTACATCGCGTGCCTCGATCGCCGCGCGCATCTGCTCCACCGTGGCACGCAGCCGCTGCTCCGGGCCCGGCTTCGCGCAGCCGGCCACCAGCAGCACGCAGAACGCGACTAGCCCGACCTGCCACCTCAAAATGCTGCTGCGCATCACGCTTCGCCTTTTCCATCCATGACGGTATGCTGCCAGTTGCTGTGGCGCCGTGGAACATGGCACGCCACCAACGAATACCCTGGAGGGGGGGCAGATGAGTCAGGCACGTCCTTGGTTGCAAAGTTATCCGGCCGGAGTGGCCGCGGAGATCGATCTGGAGCAGTTCCGCACCGTGGCGGAGGTTTTCGCCACCTCGGTGGCGCGCTTCGCTGATCGTCCCGCGTATCACAGCTTCGGCAAGACCATTACCTACCGCGAAGCAGATCAGCTGGTCGACCAGTTCGCGGCCTATCTGCTCGGCGAGTTGCAGCTGAAAAAAGGCGACCGCGTCGCCTTGATGATGCCCAACTGCCTGCAATACCCGATTGCCACCTTCGGCATCCTGCGCGCCGGTCTGACCGTGGTGAACGTCAACCCGCTCTACACCCCGCGCGAGCTCAAGCACCAGTTGATCGACTCGGGCTCCAGCGTGCTGGTGGTCATCGACAACTTCGGCACCACTGTGCAGCAAGTGATCGCCGACACGCAGGTCAAGCAGGTCATCACCACCGGCCTGGGCGACATGCTCGGGTTCCCGAAAGCCGCACTGGTCAACTTTGTCGTCAAGTACGTCAAGAAGCTGGTGCCGGAGTACCGCATCAACGGCGCGATCCGCTTCCGCGACGCGCTGGCACTGGGCCGCAAGCACCGCGTCCCGACCCTGCAGATCGAGCCGGACGACATCGCCTTTTTGCAGTACACCGGCGGCACCACCGGCGTGGCCAAGGGCGCGATGCTGACCCACCGCAACCTGGTCGCCAACATGCAGCAGGCGCACCAGTGGCTGGCCGGCACCGGCAAGCTGGAAGAAGGCCACGAGGTGGTGATCACCGCGCTGCCGCTGTACCACATCTTCGCGTTGACGGCGAACGGCCTGGTCTTCATGAAGATCGGCGGCTGCAACCACCTGATCAGCAACCCGCGCGACATGCCGGGCTTCGTCAAGGAACTCAAGAAGACCCGCTTCACCGCGTTTACCGGCGTCAATACGCTGTTCAATGGCTTGCTCAATACGCCCGGCTTCGATCAGATCGACTTTTCGTCGTTGAAGATGACCCTCGGCGGCGGCATGGCAGTCCAGCGCTCGGTCGCCGAACGCTGGAAGCAGGTGACCGGCCTGACTCTGGTCGAGGCTTACGGCCTGACCGAGACCTCGCCCGCCGCCTGCATCAACCCGATGGATCTGGTCGACTACAACGGCTCGATCGGCCTGCCGATTCCGTCCACCGATGCCTGCATCAAGGACGACGACGGCAAGGTGCTGGCGCTGGGCGAGATCGGCGAGCTGTGCATCAAGGGCCCGCAGGTGATGAAGGGCTATTGGAAGAAGGCCGACGAGACCGCCAAGGTCATGGACGCCGAAGGCTGGCTGCACACCGGCGACATCGCGCGCATGGACGAACGTGGCTTCGTCTATATCGTCGACCGCAAGAAGGACATGATCCTGGTGTCCGGCTTCAACGTGTACCCCAACGAGATCGAAGACGTCATCGCGACGATGCCGGGCGTGCTCGAAGTGGCCGCAGTCGGCGTGCCGGATGAAAAGTCCGGCGAAATCGTCAAGGTGGTGATCGTCAAGAAAGACCAGGCCCTGACCGCCGAGGACGTAAAGGCGCACTGCCGCACCAACCTGACCGGCTACAAGCAGCCGCGCGTGATCGAGTTCCGCAAGGAATTGCCGAAGACCAACGTCGGCAAGATCCTGCGTCGCGAATTGCGGGATGCGGCCAAGGCATAGCCAACCGTGCAACCGCAGAGTTGAAGACGTTCAGTCGTCATGACGCCCGCGACGCCGCAAGGCCTTGCGGGCGTCTGCTTTTGCACGCATAGAATCCGATGTCGGCGCACGCTCACGCGTTCACCCTTATCTCCGTCCGCAAGGCGGCCGGCCGGACGGTCTCACGGAGAACCACCATGTCTGCAGTTCAACCCTTCATTCGTACCAATATTGGCTCGACCCTACGCATCATCGAAGAACCGCAGCGTGACGTTTACTGGATCCATATGCATGCCGACCTGGCCATCAATCCCGGGCGGGCCTGTTTCTCGACACGCCTGGTCGACGACATCACTGGCTACCAGACCAACCTGGGACAACGCTTGAATACTGCCGGTGTGCTGGCGCCGCACGTGGTGCTGGCATCGGACAGCGACGTGTTCAATCTGGGCGGTGATCTGGCCCTGTTCTGCCAACTGATCCGCGAAGGCGACCGCGCCCGCCTTCTCGACTACGCCCAACGCTGCGTGCGCGGCGTGCATGCCTTTCATGTCGGCCTGGGCGCGCGTGCGCACAGCATTGCGCTGGTCCAGGGCAATGCGCTTGGCGGCGGGTTCGAAGCGGCACTAAGCTGCCACACGATCATTGCCGAGGAAGGCGTGATGATGGGGCTGCCCGAAGTGCTGTTCGACCTATTTCCGGGGATGGGCGCCTACTCCTTCATGTGCCAGCGCATCAGTGCGCACCTGGCGCAAAAGATCATGCTTGAAGGCAACCTGTATTCGGCCGAACAGCTGCTCGGCATGGGCCTGGTCGACCGTGTGGTACCGCGTGGCCAGGGCGTGGCCGCAGTGGAACAGGTGATCCGCGAGAGCAAGCGCACGCCACACGCGTGGGCGGCGATGCAACAAGTGCGCGAAATGACCACCGCCGTGCCGCTTGAGGAGATGATGCGCATCACCGAAATCTGGGTAGATACCGCCATGCAACTCGGCGAAAAATCACTGCGTACCATGGACCGCCTGGTGCGCGCGCAGTCGCGTCGCTCAGGGCTCGACGCGGGCTGATGCGCCGGCGGTCTATTCGTTGCTACGGGGGGAGCACTCGCCGTCCTTGACGCCCTGCACGCGTGCGTCGAGTGCATCCTTTCCCGCCTTCAACTGCTCGCGCAGTGTGGACAGCCGCAGCCGCCATTCTGCCTGCAGCTGCCAATCGGCCATGCGCATCAGCTCGCCACCGCTGCTGGCAACCTGCGCCAGACCAAGGTTGCTGGCCACGCCGCGTAAGGCATGCGCACTCTCGCGCAGTTGTTCCCAGTCCGAGCACGTGCCATCGCGTTCGATATCGCCCACGCAGTTCTGCGCATCGTCCAGACACTGGCGCACGAACTGGCGTTCGAATTCCTCGCCCATGCCCAGCGCGGCCAGCTCGTCCAGCACGCTGGAATCGAGCACGCCTTCGAAACTTGTCGCCACCTGCACCGTGGTTGCCGGCGTCGCCAACTGCCGGGTGCTCACTGCCAGATCGGCCAGGGTGTCGAGCAACTTGGCCGCCACGACAGGCTTGGCCAGAAACGCACGCGCGCCGGCCTGTTCGCAGGCGCGAATCGCTTCGGGCGTCACGTCGGCGCTGAGCACCACCACTGGCGTGTAGCGCATGCCACTGGCCTGCATCACCCGCAATTGCTTGAGCATGTCCAGGCCGTTCATGCCCGGCATGTGCAGATCCACAATCACCGCGTCGTAATCCTCTTCGGCCATCGCATCGAGCACCTGCTCGGCGCCGTTGACGCACAGCACCTTATGCCCAGCCTTCTCTAGCAACCGCTGCAGCACCATGCGGTTGGCTTCGTGGTCGTCGGCCACGAGCATGCGCATACTGCGCACACGTGCGCGATGACGCAGGAATGGGTTGGAAAAAGCGATGATGTTGGAAGATTCCAACTCCTCGGGAGCATCCACCAACGCCCCGGTCGGCACCCGTACGGTCGAAGATTTCAGCGGCTCGCCGATCGCCATCGGCAGCTCGAACCAGAACACGCTGCCGCTTGGCTGATTTTCCTTGAACCCGATACTGCCTCCCATTGCCTCTACAAGGCCCTTGGCGATGGTGGTGCCCAGGCCGGTGCCCTCGTAACGGCGCGACAACCCGACATCGGCCTGCTCAAAGGCCTCGAACAGCCGCGGGCGCATGTCCATCGGCACGCCGATGCCGGTGTCTTCCACATCGAAGCGCAACCGGACGGCGTCCTCGGCACTCCCGGACACACGCGTGACCCGGAGCAACACATGCCCGTGCTCGGTGAACTTGACCGCATTGCCGACCAGATTGAGCAGTACCTGACGCAGATGAGCGGTGTCGCCCTTGAGCAGATCGGGCACGTCGTCGGCCACCTGCGTGCCGTACTCCAGCCGGCGCCCCCTGGCCTGCGGCTGCAGGATCAAGTTGACCGAGCCGATCATCTCGCGCAGCGAGAAGTCGCGGCGATCGATACGGATCTTGCCGGCCTCGATCGCCGAAATATCCAGCACCTCTTCCACCAGCGACAGCAGGCTGCGCGCCGATGCCTGGATGGTGTTGAGGCACTCCTTCTGCTCGGCGTCCAAGCGCGTGGTCGCCAGCACTTCGGTCATGCCCGACAGCCCGTTGAGCGGCGTGCGGAACTCATGGCTCATATTGGCCAGGAAGCGGCTCTTGGCCTGGTTGGCGTGCCGGGCTTCGCGCACTGCACGGGTCATCGCACGTAACAGCGAGTCGAAGTACAGCGGCACCGCAATCAGGCCCAGCAACAACCCCCAACTCAGATAGGGATTGGCTTTCCAATAAGGAGAAATCAGGATGGCGCCGAGAAAACACAGGCTGCCCATTGCGGTCGCCGCACGCAGATAGTTGCTGCCATAGCGCAGACCGTTGCCGATGGTCACCCACATGCACACCGCATACAGCGGCGAGGCTGGCTCGCCCTGGATGGCCATGATCGCGCCGGTGCAGGTGTAGTCGAGCAGCATCCCGATCAGCCGGCGCGTATGCGACACCTGCGGTCGCAGCAGGATTGCCACCATCAAGCCCAACGACACCAGCAGCTCGCCGACCAAGATCAGCCAGGTGGCCATCAAGGTATCGCCGTGGGTGTGCTGATAGCGCCATCCCAGGTACGAAATGAACAATGTGGTGATGATGATGCGGATCAGATTCTGCGCGTGTTCCGAATCTGCTCGCCCTGACAGGCGCCGCTTCAACCATGGCAATGGAGACTTCATAGACGCCTCAGACGCGCGGCGGCGTCGATGGGGTTGGGATCCTTCCGTGCTGCGAAGCAGCGTCGATACCTGCTGCTGGCGACCCGGCCATTGCCTGGTCCCGCTCGCGTAGCGTACGCAACAATGACATAGGAACCACGATCAGCGCACCCAGAAGCGCGATCCCCAAGCCAAGCTGGCCCTGCCAATACGTGCTATTGGAAAGCGTCGTGCCGAAGCTGAGCGTGGCCATGGCAACAGCGGTATGCAGCGTCTCGCTGCCGAAGCGCAGCCCATTGCCGATCGTGATCCAGAGCAACACGACGTATAGAAAGGCCATCGGTGCGCCCATCCAGGTCATTGCCAGCCCGATCAAGCCATAGTCGGCGAGCATCCCAAGCGTCCGCCGCAGATGCGAGCGCGGTGGGCTTGCCACAATCCGGCAAAAGATCAGCACTGCTGTCGCCTGACCGATCGCGATCAGACAGAACAGCTGCTGCAACTGGCGCCCGGAGACCGGCCATCGGGGAGCGCTGATCAGCGTGTAGACCAGGATCAGCGCAATCAGCGTGATGCGTACCAGGGCTTGACCGTGCTCGCTGTCGGCGCGCCGGGCAAGTCGAGCACGCAGCTGGCTGAGCACCGCCCTCACCTCACACCCCAGGACGCGCCGATGCGGTGGAGAACTGTCCGCAGATCTGCTCCAGTTGCGCGCGCCCGCGCAGCAGTGCGTCCACGCAGCGCGGGTCGAACAGCCGACCGCGTTGGGCGTACAGGTAGGCTAGTGCTGCGTCCATCGTCCATGCTTCCTTGTAAGGCCGTGCCGAGAGCAGTGCGTCGAAGACGTCGGCCACTGCCACGATGCGTGCTTCCAGCGGTATCGCTTCGCCCACCAGGCCGTCGGGATAACCGCTGCCATCGTAACGCTCGTGATGGCGCAGCGCGATCAGCGCGCCCACCTGGATGAAGCGGTTCTGGCTGCCGCTGAGCAGCTCATAGCCGATGCGCGGGTGGCGCTTCATCACGTTCATTTCGTCTTCGGTGAGCTTGCCCGGCTTGAGCAGCACAGAATCGGGAATGGCGATCTTGCCCATGTCGTGCAGCGGCGCGGCCATCTCGATGATGCGCACTTCTTCTTCCGACAAGCCCAGCTGCTCGGCCACCAGGCCGGCCACGTGCGACATCCGCTCCAGGAAGGCGCTGGTGCCGCCGTCGCGGTATTCGATGGCGCGTGCCAGGCGCGAAAGCGTTTCGCGTTCGCGCTCTTCGACCTCGTTCATGCTCGCAAGCAGGCGTTGCTCCAGCGACAGCGCACGTTGCTTGACGCTCTCGCTCTGCTGGCGCAACTGCAACAGGTTCGAGCAGCGGGCGCGCAGTTCGCGCGGCCGGATCGGCTTGACCAGGAAATCGATCACGCCCGCTTCCAGCGCCGCCTGGCGGATCGGCTCGTCGCCGACGATGGTGATCAGGATGATCGGAATGTCGCGGTGGCTCGGCAAACGGCGCAGCCGCCGCGCGAATTCCAGCCCGTCCATGCCCGGCATCCGGTAATCGAGCAGCAACAGATCCACGCGACCAGCTTCGCACCAGGACAGCGCGTCCAGCGGATCGCCGAAATCGTAGACCTTCAACTCCGGCGCGATGTCTTCGATGACATGACGCAGCATTGTCCGCGCGGACATCTGGTCATCGACAATGACGATGTTCAATCCCAGATCCGCCTTTTCCGACCAGCTTCCCCATGTCTCCGCCGAAGATACACCCGCCGGATTCCCTAAAACATCCTGCATAACCGTTTCTCCTCTCGTTCGAGAACGGGAAAGCGACGACGTCGGTCCCTGAACCGACTCCTCCGGCCACACCGTGACCGAAGCTCCGCCCTAGCATATGCAGTATCTGTGCCGTCGGCACGCGGCGGCACAAAAAAATCAGGCTTCCGGGCGCATGTAGGGGAACAGCAGCACGTCGCGAATGGAGGTACTGCCGGTCAGCAGCATCACCAGCCGATCGATACCGATGCCCAGCCCACCGGTCGGCGCCATTCCGTACTCCAGGGCACGGATGTAATCGGCGTCGTAATGCATCGCTTCGTCGTCGCCGCCGTCCTTCGCCTGCACCTGGGCCTGGAAACGCGCCGCCTGGTCTTCCGGGTCGTTGAGCTCCGAGAACCCGTTGGCCAGCTCCTTGCCATTGATGAAGAGCTCGAAGCGGTCGGTATACCCCGGCTCGGTGTCGCTGGCGCGTGCCAGCGGCGACACCTCGACCGGGTGGTCGGTGATGAAAGTCGGCTGCACCAGCGTGTGTTCGACGGTGGACTCGAAGATTTCCAGCAGCAGCTTGCCCCAGCCGTAGGACGGCTTGACCTTGATCTTGAGCCGCTCGCAATGGCGCAGCAGCGCGGCGCGGTCGGTGCAATCGGCCGCGCTGATCTCCGGGTTGTGGTGGCGCACTGCCTCATCCATGCGCCAGCGTCGGAAAGCCGGCGCCAAATCAATGTCGGCACCGTCCCAGCTGACCTGGGTGGTGCCGAGCACGCCCTGGGCGGTGTCGCGGATCACCTGCTCGGTCAGGTCCATGATCTCGTGGTACGTGGCATAGGCCTCGTAGAGCTCGAGCATGGTGAACTCGGGGTTGTGCCGGGTCGACACGCCTTCGTTGCGGAAATTGCGGTTGATCTCGTAGACGCGCTCCAGCCCACCGACCACCAGCCGCTTGAGGTACAGCTCCGGGGCCACGCGCAGGTACAGGTCCAGATCCAGTGCGTTGTGGTGGGTGGTGAACGGCTTGGCAGTGGCGCCGCCGGGGATGTAATGCATCATCGGCGTTTCAACTTCCAGGAAGCGGCGCGCGTCCAGCCAGGCGCGGATGGCGCGGATGATCTTGGAGCGCTTGATGAAGACCTCGCGCGCTTCCGGGGTGACGATCAGGTCCACATAGCGCTGGCGATAGCGCTGCTCCACGTCCGACAGGCCGTGCCACTTGTCCGGCAGCGGACGCAGCGACTTGGTCAGCAAACGCAGCGCAGTGGCCTTGACCGACAGCTCGCCGGTCTTGGTGCGGGTCAGCCCGCCCTCCACCGCCACGATGTCGCCCACGTCCCAGCCCTTGAAGGCGGTGTAGGCATCGCCCAGCACATTGCCCTGCAGGAACAACTGCACGCGCCCGGACTCGTCCTGGATCTGCGCGAAGCTGGCCTTGCCCATCACCCGCTTGGCCATCAACCGGCCCGCCAGCTTGACGCTGCGGTCGGCTGCTTCCAGCGCTTCGGCAGTCCAGGTTTCGGCCTCGGCGAACTCGGCCTGCAGATCGCCGGCAAAGTGGGTGCGCACGAAATCGTTCGGATAGGCGATGCCCTGGCCGCGCAACGCGCCCAGTTTCGCGCGCCGCTCGGCGATGAGGCTGTTCTCGTCGGCGGGGAGCTGCGGCGTGGGGGTCTGTTCGGTCATGGCGGGAATCGATCTGCAATGGGTCGGGCACGGGCCCGGTGGGGGTAAGGCGCCGGTGGGGTCGGCGCCGCTGCGACGGTGCAGCGCGATGGAACGATCGCGTAGCGGTGTCGCGTGGTGTGAGATCGCAAGGCGTCGCTGGCGAGCGACGCGGTCTCCGCAGTGCTGCAGTGCGCCGGTGCGACANNNCNCNGGCNCCGGCGCACCCCGGCACTCAGGCATCCAGGCGCTTGGAGCCCGCCGCCAGGCCGGCCTTGAGGCTGGCTTCGACGAATTCGTCCAGATCGCCATCGAGCACCTTCTGGGTGTCGCTGCGTTCGATGCCGGTGCGCAGATCCTTGATACGGCTCTGGTCGAGCACATAGTTGCGGATCTGGCTGCCCCAGCCGATGTCGGACTTGGTCGCTTCCAGCGCATCGCGCTCGACGTTGCGCTTCTGCACTTCCAGCTCGTACAACTTGGCGGCCAGCATCTTCATCGCGTTGTCGCGGTTCTGGTGCTGGCTGCGGCCGGTCTGGCAGGCGACCACGGTATTGGTCGGAATATGCGTGATGCGCACCGCCGACTCGGTCTTGTTGACGTGCTGGCCGCCGGCACCCGAGGAGCGGTAAACGTCGGTACGCAGATCGGCCGGATTGATGTCGATCTCGATGTTGTCGTCCACTTCCGGCGACACGAACACCGAGGTGAAGCTGGTATGCCGGCGGTTGTCGGAGTCGAACGGCGACTTGCGCACCAGCCGGTGCACGCCGATCTCGGTCTTCAACCAGCCATAGGCGTACTCGCCTTCGATGCGGATCGTGGCCGACTTGATGCCCGCGACTTCGCCGCCGGACACTTCCATCAGCTCGGTCTTCCAGCCGCGCGACTCGGCCCAGCGCAGATACATGCGCAGCAGGATTTCCGCCCAGTCCTGGGCTTCGGTACCGCCGGCGCCGGCCTGGATGTCGACGAACGCGTTGGCGCCGTCCATCTGCCCGGAGAACATGCGCTGGAATTCCAGCTTTTCGACGTGTGCCTGGTACTTGTCCAGGTCGGCGATCACCGCCACGGCGGTGTCTTCGTCCTGCTCGCTCTCGGCCAGGTCCAGCAACTCGCCGGCATCGGTGAGGCCGGCCAGCACATCGGCGATGCCGATGACGGTCTTTTCCAGCATGGAGCGCTCGCGTCCCAGCGCCTGGGCGCGCTCGGCGTCGTTCCAGACATCGGGGCTCTCAAGCTCCCGGCTGACTTCCTCTAGACGCTCTTTCTTGACGTCGTAGTCAAAGATACCCCCTGAGCGAGAGCACGCGATCGTTGAGATCGGTGATGCGCTGGCGGATCGGATTGGTTTCGATCATGACGGACTTCCGGCAAACAAGCCCGGTAGTTTAGCAAGCGGGCGGCGACGGCGGAACGCGGTGGCCATCCAGTTCAGCCCGGCACAACCGGCACCGCTGGCGCCTCGGCATGGCCGGCGGCCCGCCGCAGCGACGCCAGGTAACGGCGGCTGCACGGCAGCGGGCCATTGCCGGACAGGTGCACGCGCGCCTCGCCGGCGTCCAGCGGCTCGATGGAAACCACGCAGCCCAGGTTGACGATGTAGCTGCGATGGATCCGCACGAACACGGCCGGATCGAGCTTCGCCTCGATCGCCGTCATCGTGCTGCGCAGCGGATAATCGTGCCCGCGCACATGTAGATTGACGTAATTGCCGGACGCCTGCAGCCATTCGATATCGGCGGCGGCGACCAGGAAATCGCGCCCCAACTTACGCACCAGAAAGCGTCCGGGGCGCTCGAGCGACTCCACCGGCGCGCCTTCGTCGGGCGCAGCCAGCAGCCGCACTTCGCCCTGCAAGCGCCGCAACAGAAACCGGTAGCCGTGCATGCACGCGACGATGATCACGAAGGTGCGCACGTCCTTGAGATATTCGTAGACCAGTTCCTGCGGCCACGCGCCGAAATCGTAATGCTCGCCCAGCAGCCGATAGGCCAGCATGCGTAGCCCGACCATCGTCAGGACGTGCACCACCGAGACTGCCACGCTGACCAACAGATACCAGGGCAGCCGGCGCCACCAGGTATCCAGATGCAACGGCAGCTTGCGCGTGAACCAGCCAATGACGGGGACGAGCATCAGCAGCCAGACCAGGCCGCTGGACAGCTCCCAGACCCAGGGCTCCCAGCTTTGGATCGGCAGCCCGGCGCGCCGGCGATCCATCAACTCGGTGACCGCGTTGCCGCTGGCGTTGACCACCACCACCAGTAGCCAGAAGAACATGCCTGCGCTGCGCTGCCACGGCAGAAAGCGCTCCAGGGTCGTGCGGGCGGGGTCGGTGCTCATCCCCATATTCTAGGGCTGGCTCGGCCGGTCGCCCCCATTGCAGACGCCGTTCGTCCCTGAATCTCGCGATGTCGCCCCTATCCGCTGGCCGCCTGCAGCGCCGCCCCATGTAGTTGGCCCCCTATCGGCGATGGCAGAGGCAGCCAATGCAAAGGCGTCACGATCTGGACTGGCTGCGCGTCATCGCGTTTGGCCTGCTGGTGCTTTACCACGTCGGCATGGACTACGTGACCTGGGACTGGCACGTCAAAAGTCCCACCACCCAGCTGATGCTGCAGCCGGTCATGCTGCTCAGTAGCCCGTGGCGGATGTCGCTGCTGTTGCTGATTTCCGGTGTCGCCACAGCCTTCATGCTGCGCAGCAGGCCGGAGGGCTTGCTATATCGACGATCGCGCCAGTTGCTGCTGCCGCTGTTGTTCGGCATGGCCGTGATCGTGCCGCCACAGTCCTATTATCAAGTGGTGGAACAATGACCCGGCGGCTACCACGAGGGCTACCTGGCGTTTTATGCAAAGTATCTGAGCCCCACCAAGGATTCTGTGGCACCGACGGCGACTGTCTGCGCCTGCCGACCTGGAACCATCTGTGGTTCCTGCCTTACCTGTGGGCTTACACGCTGGTGGCCTGGTTCCTTTGGCGTCTGCTTCCTGCCGACGCGATGGTGCGGATACGCGCATGGACCGCGCGGGAAGTTCGGGGCTGGCGGGTGTTGCTGGTACCGGTGACGCTCCTGGCGCTGGCACGTCTGCTGCTGGTGGCTCGCTTCGAGCAGACCCATTGGCTATTCGACGATTGGTACAACCACGCGCGGTACCTGCCAATCTTCCTGATCGGAGTGCTGATTGCGCCAATGACCAGCGTCTGGGAGTCGCTGCAACGCCTGCGCTGGGTGGCACTGCTGCTGGCCGTTTGCAGCTATGCGTTGATGATCCACACCTTGTATTTATGCATTTACGATGACGCGCATCCCGCGCCCACCACGCTGCGCCTGCTCTTGCGGGTGCTGTGGGCGGTCGACCAGTGGTGCGCGATCGCCGCCGTCCTGGGCTTTGCCTACCGTTTCCGTCATGCAGACGGCGCCGCCTTGCGTTATCTCACCGCTGCCGTGTTTCCGGTCTATGTGCTGCATCAGACCATCATCGTGGTCCTGGCGCATTCCCTGAAGCCACTGGCACTGCCGCAACTGGTCGAGAGTGCGACGCTGATCGTCGTGACCGCCGCGCTGTGCCTGGCGGGCTACGAGGTCATCCGCAGACAGCGCTGGCTACGGCCGCTTTTTGGCCTGCCAGCGATGACAAGGCTGCGCGCGGCTCCCGTCATAAAGAAAGAGACGGCGACGTAGCGACGCCAGAGCCGGCCTTCGCTCGGGTGAAACTATTCGCGCATCTCGGGCCAATCGCCCGCTCGCCGTCCCCGTGGGACCGCAACTGGTCACACAGGGACGGCATTGCTCCCTTGGCACAGCTGTATGGGGCCAGATTGCCGAGGATGCGGGCACGCCTTCCAACGACACGACCATGAACGAGCGCCGCCACGATATCGATGCCTTGCGCGTCTTCGCTTTCGCACTGCTGATCCTCTATCACGTGGGCATGGCCTACGTGGCCGGCTGGGAGTTCCACCTCAAGAGTGCCTATACCACCGAGTGGTTACAGGCGCCGATGATCGTTCTCAACCGCTGGCGCATGCCGCTGCTGTTTATGATCTCCGGCATTGCGATCGGGCTGGCGCGTGCGGAACGCGCGCCGTGGCAGTTCGCATGGCGACGCTGCGGCCGGTTATTGCCTCCATTGCTGTTCGGCATGTTCGTGGTGGTGGCGGTGCAGGCGTACTGCCAGGGCGTGACGAATGGAAAGGTCAGCCCGGGCTTTGGCGCCTTCCTGCTGCGCTATTGGCAGGTGCGTCCCTGGCCGGCCGGCAGCTTCGATGGCGGGGAGCACGGCATCACATGGAACCATCTGTGGTATCTGGCCTACTTGCTGCCGTACACGCTGTTGCTCCTGGCGCTAATGGCGCTGGCCCGCGCGCTGCCGACGCTGGCACTGCCACGGCTGCCCGCCGCCGTGCTGGTACCGGCGCTCTTGCTGCTGCCGATCCTGTGGGAAAGCGTCTGCGTGCTGTGGCTGCTGCCGCGCTACCCGCCCACCCACGCCTTGGTCGGCGACTGGTTCGTGCATGCCGAATCGTTCCCGTTGTTCCTGCTGGGCTATCTGCTGGCGCATAACACGCGCTTTTGGCGCTGGGCGGTGCAGTTGCGCTGGCTCACCTTGGCGAGCGCGGTGCTGGCAATCACGGTGGAGCTGACCTTGCGGGCGGGCGGCCAATCGCTACTGCCGGCCGGCTTGCAAACCGCTCTGGCCGCGCTGCCGCTGGGGACGATCGAGCGCCTCGCGCGCGCTGCCTATACGTGGCTGGCCTTGCTCGCTTTGCTGGGCTGGGCGCGGCATCGCCTCAACCGCCCGTTCGCCTGGTTGCCGTACTGCACCGAGGCCGTGTTTCCCTGGTACATCCTGCATCAGAGCCTGATCATCGTCGCGTTGTACTGGCTGGCGCCATTCAAACTCGGTGCGTGGCTGGAGCCGGCCTTGGTGCTGGCGGCGACCGTGGCCGGATGCCTGTTGCTGCATGAGCTGGTCATCCGCCGCCTGCGCTGGCTGCGTCCCTTGTTCGGCGTGCCAGCGCGTCCCCGCGCCGCGCCCGCTGTGGGCACGGGTGTTTCTGCGGCTGCTGAGCACCCAGGCGAGCCTAGGCAGCGCGATCAACGCGGCACATTGCCCTAACCCGCGCCAACCGTGCTCCGCCGCGGGATGGACGGCAACTGCCGGCGGCACGCAAGATGCGCTTCCGTTCCTGTTGTTGAAGATCATCGATGCGCCCTTCCCTGTGTACCGCCCTGTTGTTGCTCTCGCCTGTCGCCGCGCTCGCCGCGCCTGCCACCAGCGTCGATTTCAGTCACGACGACTGGACCATCGCCTGCGACAACACCCGCACCTGCCGCGCTGCCGGCTACCAGGCCGATGACAGCGACCCGCCGGTTTCGGTGTTGCTCACCCGCAAGGCCGGTGCCGGCCAGGCGGTGACGGCGGAGCTGATGCTGGGCCAGTACGACAAGGTCAAGATGCCGGCCTCGCTTAGCCTGCAGATCGATCAGCGCAACCAGGGCAAGCTGGCGCTGGATGGCAAGCGCGGCACTGCGGTGCTGACCAGTGCGCAGGTCGGCGCGCTGCTGGCGGCGTTGCCACGCAGCAGCAAGATCGTGGCGCTCGGCAACGATGGCCGGCGCTGGCAGTTGTCCGATCGCGGCGCGGCCGCGGTGCTGCTGAAAATGGACGAATTCCAGGGCCGGATCGGCACGCGCGGGGCACTGGTGCGCAAGGGCGACCGCGACGAAACCGCCGTGCTGCCGCCGTTGCCGGCACCCCAGGTCCGCGCGGCCAAGCTCGCCGCAGCGCAGGCAGGCGACGCACGCCTGGGCACGCTGCCGGCGCTGTATCAGGCGCTGCGCGCCACCCTTCCTGCCGATGAGGAGTGCAAGGGGCTCGACGCCAGCGATGCGTCGGAACCGCTGAACGTCACGCGCCTGACCAACGACAAGCTGCTGGTTTCCACCGATTGCTGGATGGGCGCCTACAACATCGGCACCGGCTTCTGGGTCGTGAATGCGCGCGCACCGTTCACCCCAACCCTGGTGACCCTACATGCCAGCGATCTGGATGGCGCCACCATCCTGGAGTCGCAGAAGGGTCGCGGCCTGGGCGACTGCTACAGCCAGGCAGCGTGGACCTGGGATGGCCGCCGCTTCGTGCTGACCTCCAAGTCCACCTCCGGCCTGTGCCGGCTGGTCGCCGCCGGCGGCGCCTGGGAGCTGCCAACCGTGGTGGCCGACGTCAAACAATAACCTGCCCGATCACCCGGCCGGCGCATCGTCAACGGCGCGGTCTGCAGCACGGCAGATCGCGCCAGGCCTGCGCCCGGAGCGCACCTCTCAACCCGCTGACGCCGCCGGCTCGCAGTGCTCGACGATGAGCTGTACCGCAGTGCCACCGCGGTAGTCGTCGCCGACCAGTCGATAGGCGATGCGCACCGTGCGCGCCGGCTCGCTGCCGCGCCAGCCATTGAAGTGGATGGCGTTGAGCGGCTCGGCGCGCCCGGCGCAGCGCAAGGTCAGCTTGAGGTGGCGCTCCTTGAGCAGGCGCCATTGCAGCACCTCGAATTGCCCATCGAACAGCGGTTCGGGAAAGCCCTGCCCCCACGGCCCGGCGGCACGCAGCGCTTCGGCATGCAGATGATCGAGTTCGTGCGCGGCCAGCTCGCCATCGCTGTGCAATTCGGCCTGCAACAGCGAGGCATCGACCATCGCCTGCACCTGGGTCTGAAACGCCTGCTCGAACGCGGCCAACGCGCGGTGCTCCAGGCTCAGGCCGGCCGCCATCGCATGCCCGCCGAACTTCTGGATCAGCCCCGGATGGCGCGCATCCACCGCCGCCAGCACGTCGCGGATATGCAGGCCGGGAATGGAGCGCGCCGAGCCACGCAACTGGTCGCTGCCCGGCTCGGCCGGTGCCAGCGCGATCACCGGACGGTGCAGGCGGTCCTTGAGCTTGGAGGCGACCAGGCCGATCACGCCAGGGTGCCATTCAGGGTCGAACAGGCAGGCCGCCATCGGCAGCGCGCCATCGGCAGCCAGCATCACCTTGGTGACGGCCTGCTCGGCATCGTCGGTCATCAACTGCTGGACCGCACGACGCTCGGCGTTGATTTCTTCCAGCAGGCCGGCGATCTCGCGCGCCCGGCTCCAGTCCTCGCACAGCAACAGTTCGATGCCCAGTGCCATGTCTTCGAGCCGGCCGGCGGCGTTGAGACGTGGCGCCAACGCAAACCCGATATCGCTGGCACTCAGCCGCGCCGCATCGCGGCCACTGGCGTCGATCAACGCACGCAGGCCGATACAGCCTTTGCCGTCACGCAGGCGGCGCAGGCCCGCCGACACCAGTGCGCGGTTATTGGTGTCCAGCGGCACCAGATCGGCCACCGTGCCCACCGCCACCAGATCCAGCAGCACGGACAGATCCGGTTCTGCCCGCTCGGCAAACGCCCCGCGTGCGCGCAACACGCCACGCAAGGCCAGCAGCACGTAGAAGATCACCCCGACCCCGGCCAACGTCTTGCTCGGGAAACTGTCCTGCACCAGGTTGGGGTCCACGATTGCATCGGCCGGCGGCAAGACCTCGCCGGGCAAATGGTGATCTGTGACCAGCACGGTCCAGCCGCGTGCCTTGGCCGCCGCAACACCGGCATGGCAGGCGATGCCGTGATCGACGGTGACCAGCAGATCCGGCTGCAGTGCAGCCAGTTCGTCCACCAGCGCCGGTGACAGACCATAGCCATGCACCATGCGGTTGGGCACCGCATGGTGCACATCCAGCGCACCCAGCATGCGCAGACCGCGCACGCCGACTGCGCACGCGGTAGCGCCATCGCAATCGAAGTCGCCTACCACCAGGATGCGCCGTTGGGCGGCGATCGCATCGGCCAACAGTTCGGCCGCGACGCGGCTGTTGTGCAACAACTCCGGCGACAACAGCTGGCCGAGCCGCGGGTGCGCGCCGTGCACATCGACCACGCCGCGCGCGGCGTAGATCCGCCGCAACAACGGCAGCATTGCGTCGGGCCAGGTGCCGCCCTGCCCCGGCGGGCGTCGCACAATCGTGGGGCTGGAGGTCATTGCACCAGCTGCAGGCGCGGCTTCCGCCAGAACCGCCAGCGCTGCGTGCGCTGCAGCGTCAGGGTCTTGCCGTCCTGGAAATCCAGCACCAGGCGATCGAGTTCGCCGCGCGCGATGGCGGCGAGCAATGGCGCCACCGCATCGGCACTGAACTGCTCCAGCGAGCGCAGGTGGCGCAGATCCACCAGCGCATCCACGCGCTGCTCGCCCTGCGCATCGGCACCTGCGGCAAGCGCCAGCGAACGCAGCAACGAATCGCGACTGCGTACCTGGCGGTGCGGCGAGGTCACTGCGTGCGGCAACACGCCGCCACCCCAGAACCACAGCGAATTGATCGGCGGCTTGCCGCTGGCCACGCGCCCCTCGTTCCAGGGATGCTGGTGCAGCACCACCTGGGCTTCGGTCAGCAGCGCGCGCCAGCGCCGGCCCGTGTCGCCGGCCGGCAAATGATCGAACAGGTCTTCACCGATCGCCGCTTCGGGTGAGGCGAACTCCGGCAGCTGTGCATCCGGCGACAGCCGCAGATACCAGCGCGAGGGCGTGGGTGCATCCAGCAGAAAACCGGCATCGCCAAACATCGGCTTGAGCACCGGCAACAGCATCACCAGATCTTCGGCGGTGGCGCCCAGTGCTTCGCCGTAACCCATCAAGCGCGCGCCCTGCATGTCCGGCACCACATAGGCCGGATCAGCGCGGACCCAGGTCGCGCCAGCGGCGTCGCCGGCATCGAGCTGACGCGTCAGCGCCGCCACCGGCCACTGGCGCGGGGTGAGCGCGAAATGGCGCTGCAACTGCGCCACTTCGCCAGCCTCGGCCAGCTGCACATCGGCGCGCGCCAGTGCACGCGCCACCGCTGCATCGCCCAGGGTTCCGGGCAGGCGGCGGCGTTCCGGCAGCAGCAGGGTCGCGGTGGTCATCGATCAGTCGAGATACGCCACACTGACGACTTCGTATTCGCGCTGCCCGGCCGGCGCATCGATGGTCACCGAATCGCCTTCCAGCTTGCCGATCAGCGCACGCGCCAGCGGTGAGGAGATCGCGATCAGGCCCAGCTTGATGTCGGCCTCCAGATCGCCAACGATCTGGTAGCGCTTCTCTTCGTCGGTTTCGGTATCGGCCAGCGTCACGGTGGCACCGAACACGATCTTGGTGCCGGCCGCCAGCTTGGTGATGTCGATGATCTCGGCATGCGACAGCTCGCCCTCCAGCTGCTTGATGCGGCCTTCGATGAAGCTCTGCTGCTCGCGCGCGGCGTGGTACTCGGCGTTTTCCTTGAGGTCGCCGTGCGCACGCGCTTCGGCAATCGCAGTGATCACCGCCGGGCGCTTGACCGACTTCAGGTGGTCCAGTTCCTCGCGCAGACGCTGCGCGCCCTTGGACGTCATGGGGGCTCTCATGCTTCCAGCTCCTTGTGCAGTTCCTGCAGCGACCAGACGGGGCCGGTGCCGCGGAATTCCAGTGAATGCACCAGCGCCTTGGCGCCGGCGACGGTGGTCGAATAGGTCACGCGATGCTGCAGCGCTTCACGACGGATCGAGAACGAATCGGAGATCGCCGCGCGCCCTTCGGTGGTGTTGACGATGTAGACGATCTCGCCGTTCTTGATCGAGTCGACGATATGCGGCCGCCCTTCGGCCACCTTGTTGACGATCTCACAGCTCAGGCCGTGCTGCTGCAACCACGCACCGGTGCCACGCGTGGCCACCAGGGTGAAGCCGCGCTCCACCAGGGCCTGGGCCACCGGCAACACGCGCTGCTTGTCCGGGTCGCGCACCGACACGAAGGCCTTGCCCAGCGGCGGCGCCTTGATGCCGCCGGCTTCCTGGGCGCGCGCAAACGCGGCGCCGAAGCTGCGGCCCACGCCCATCACCTCACCGGTGGAGCGCATCTCCGGCCCGAGGATCGGGTCCACGCCCTGGAACTTGGCGAACGGGAAGATCGCCTCTTTCACCGAATAGTAGTCCGGCACGATTTCCTTGGTGGCGCCCTGCTCGGCCAGCGTCTTGCCGGCCATGCAGCGCGCAGCGATCTTGGCCAGCGGCATGCCGGTGGCCTTGGACACGAACGGCACGGTGCGCGAGGCACGCGGGTTCACTTCCAGCAGGTACACGATGTCATCGCCGGCGTCGTTGACCTGCACCGCGAACTGGGTGTTCATCAGGCCAACCACATTCAGGCCTTCGGCCAGCATCACCACCTGACGACGCAGCTCGGCCTGGGTTTCGGCCGACAGCGAGTACGGCGGCAGCGAGCAGGATGAATCGCCCGAATGCACGCCGGCTTCTTCGATATGCTCCATCACCCCGCCGATCAGCACGTTGCCGTCCTTGTCGGCAATGATGTCCACGTCCACTTCCACCGCGTTGTCGAGGAAGCGGTCCAGCAACACCGGCGAATCGTTGGAGACCTTCACCGCATCGCGCACATAGCGCGCCAGGTCGGATTCGCCATACACGATCTCCATCGCGCGGCCGCCCAGCACATAGCTCGGGCGCACCACCAACGGGTAGCCGATTTCGCGCGCCAGCACTAAGGCCTCGTCGGCATTGCGGGCAATGCGGTTCGGCGGCTGCTTCAGGCCCAGCTTGTCGACCAGCTGCTGGAAGCGCTCGCGATCTTCCGCCAGATCGATCGAGTCCGGCGAGGTACCGATCACCGGCACGCCGTTGGCTTCCAGCGCACGCGCCAGCTTCAGCGGGGTCTGGCCGCCGTACTGCACGATCACGCCCTTGGGCTGCTCCAGCTCGACGATCTCCAGCACGTCTTCCAGCGTCAGCGGCTCGAAGTACAGGCGGTCGGAGGTGTCGTAGTCGGTGGAGACGGTTTCCGGGTTGCAGTTGACCATGATGGTCTCGAAGCCGTCATCGCGCAGCGCCAGTGCCGCGTGCACGCAGCAGTAGTCGAACTCGATGCCCTGCCCGATGCGGTTGGGGCCACCGCCCAGGATCATGATCTTGTCGCGGTTGCTCGGCAGCGCTTCGCACTCGTCCTCGTAGGTCGAATACAGGTACGCAGTGCTGGTGGCGAATTCAGCCGCGCACGAGTCCACGCGCTTGTACACCGGGCGCACCTTGAGCGCGCGGCGCAGCGTGCGCACGGCTTCTTCGTTGGTGCCGATGAGCTCGGCCAGGCGTGCGTCGGAGAAACCGGCGCGCTTGAGCAGGCGCAGGCGTGGGGCATCCAGTGCCGCCATGCCATCGTCGGCCAGCTGCTGCTCGAGGCTGATCAGCTCTTCGATCTGGTCCAGGAACCAGGGGTCGATGAACGACAGAGCATACACATCGGCCACGCTCATGCCGGCACGGAACGCATCGCCCACGTAGAACAGACGCTCCGGGCCCGGGGCCTTGAGCTCGCGCTTGAGCGCGGCCATGTCGTCTTCGCTGCCCAGATCCAGGCCGGTCGGGTCCAGGCCGATCTTGCCGGTTTCCAGGCCACGCAGGGCTTTCTGCAGCGATTCCTGGAAGGTGCGGCCCATCGCCATGACTTCGCCGACCGACTTCATCTGCGTGGTCAGGCGTGCATCGGCCTGCGGGAATTTTTCAAAGGCAAAGCGCGGAATCTTGGTGACCACGTAATCGATCGACGGCTCGAACGAGGCCGGGGTCAGGCCACCGGTGATCTCGTTCTTCAACTCGTCCAGCGTGTAGCCCACCGCCAGCTTCGCGGCGACCTTGGCGATCGGGAAGCCGGTGGCCTTGGACGCCAGCGCCGACGAACGCGACACGCGCGGGTTCATTTCGATCACCACCACCCGGCCGGTGGTCGGGCTGATGCCGAACTGCACGTTGGAGCCGCCGGTATCCACGCCGATCTTGCGCAGCACCGCGATCGAGGCATCGCGCAGGCGCTGATATTCCTTGTCGGTGAGCGTCTGCGCCGGCGCCACGGTGATCGAGTCACCGGTGTGCACGCCCATCGGGTCGAGGTTTTCGATCGCGCACACGATGATGCAGTTGTCCGCGGTATCGCGCACAACTTCCATCTCGAATTCCTTCCAGCCCAGCACCGATTCTTCCACCAGCACCTCGGTGGTCGGCGACAGTTCCAGGCCGCGGCCGACGATGTCGATCAGCTCTTCGCGGTTGTACGCAATGCCGCCACCGCTGCCACCCAGCGTGAAGCTGGGGCGGATGATGGTCGGATAGCCGACGCGGGTCTGGATATCCAGCGCTTCTTCCAGCGTGTGCGCCACTTCGGCCCGGGGGCAATCCAGGCCGATCTCGCCCATCGCCACGCGGAACAGCTCGCGGTCTTCGGCCATGCGGATCGCTTCGCGCTTGGCACCGATCAGCTCGACGTTGTACTTCTCCAGCACGCCGTGGTCGGCCAGGTCCAGCGCGCAGTTCAGCGCGGTCTGGCCGCCCATCGTCGGCAGCAGGGCATCGGGCTTTTCCTTGGCGATGATCTTTTCGACCGTCTGCCAGTTGATCGGCTCGATGTACACGGCGTCGGCCATGTTCGGGTCGGTCATGATCGTGGCCGGGTTGCTGTTGACCAGCACCACGCGATAACCCTCGTCACGCAGCGCCTTGCACGCCTGCGCGCCGGAGTAGTCGAACTCGCAGGCCTGGCCGATGACGATCGGGCCAGCGCCGATGATCAGGATGGTTTTAAGGTCGGTGCGCTTTGGCATTGTCTTCTCTAAGTCTGGACAGCGTGACAAATAGGGGGAGTGATCGGACGCTGTCGATCAGGAAACGGCATCGGCGGTCAGCACGATGCCGCACTGCGCCTTCAGGTCTTTCGCCATGCGTGCTTCGTGGTCCTCGGGCATCGGCGAGGCGGCATCCAGCGCGGCCATCAGGCGTGCGCCGGAGGGGCTGCGCAGGAACGTGTCCAGCTCGGCATGTGCCTTCTCGTCCAGCCCTGCACCGGCCCTGTCGGCAATCGTCTGCGCGTTGGACCCGGCAAACACGCTCGCCAGCGACTTGCCGGCGGAGGTGTCCAGAAACTGCGCCCAATCGGCAACCACCTGCGCGCCGTCGGCGCCGAGACCGGCGATCATCGAGCTGCGAAAGCCTTGGTCGATCATGTCCTGGATCGGCTTGCGCGCGCAGACACGCTGCGCCTCATCCAGTGCGCTCAACGATGGCGTGCTCTTGACCGTCAAGTCGGCCATGTCGGTTCCAAGCCCGCCCATGCCCAACCGGGTCACCAGCGTCTTGACCGCGCCATCGCTGGCTGGCGCGGCATGCACCACGCCCACCGTGCAGCACAGCGCCAGCAGCAGGCATACCCGCATCAAGACTTCGCCTCGGCCATCGATGCGACAAACCGATCGAACAACGGCCCGACATCGCGCGGGCCCGGCGAGGCTTCCGGGTGGCCCTGGAACGAGAATGCCGGCGCGTCGGTCAGGGCGATGCCCTGGTTGGTGCCATCGAACAGCGAGCGATGGGTCACCCGCACGTTGGCCGGCAACGTGGTCTCATCCACCGCAAAGCCATGGTTCTGCGAGGTGATCATCACCCGGCCGCCATCCAGATCCTGCACGGGGTGATTCGCGCCGTGGTGGCCGGTAGCCATCTTGACCGTCTTGGCGCCGGCGGCGAGCGCCAGCAACTGGTGGCCCAGGCAGATGCCGAAGGTGGGTACCTTCTTGGCGATCAACTCCTGGATCGCGCTGATGGCGTAATCGCAGGGCTCCGGGTCGCCCGGGCCGTTGGACAGGAACACGCCGTCGGGCTGCATCGCCAGCACCTCGGCCACCGGCGTGCGTGCCGGCACCACGGTGACGTCGCAGCCGCGCTCGGCCAGCATGCGCAGGATGTTGATCTTGACGCCGTAGTCGTAGGCCACGACCTTGAACTTCAGCTCGGCCTGCACGAAGGCGTTCGCGTTTAGGTCCAGCTGACCTTCCTGCCACTGATAGGTGGTTTCGGTGGAGACCACCTTGGCCAGGTCCATGCCCTTCAGGCCGGGGAACTTGCGCGCGGCTTCCAATGCCTTTTCGACATCGATCTCGCCGGCCATCAGTGCACCGTTCTGCGCACCCTTCTCGCGCAGCAGACGGGTCAACTTGCGGGTGTCGATGCCGGAGATGGCCACCACGCCGCGGGTCTGCAACCAAGCCGGCAGCGCCACCTGATTGCGCCAGCTGCTGGGGCGGCGCGGCACATCGCGCACGATCAGGCCGGCGGCCCACACCTGCTTGGCCTCGTCGTCCTGATCGTTGAAACCGGTGTTGCCGATATGCGGATAGGTCAGCGTGACCATCTGGCGGGCGTAGGACGGATCGGTCAGGACTTCCTGGTAACCGGTCATGGCGGTGTTGAACACCACTTCGCCGACGGATAGCCCGTTGGCGCCTACGGATTCGCCCTCGAACACGGTGCCGTCTTCGAGGACAAGGATTGCGGGTTGGGTCACGTGGGGTCTCGCTCTGGCTGCCTGGGACTCCGATGCGCTCCCGGCCAAATTCCGGTTGCAGCAAAGCGCGGACGCGGTGCTGGGGACCGGTCCGACGCTAGGTTCGGGCAAGCGAGAATTGTAAAGGCAAGTGCCCCGGCATGCCAGTGCGCGGCACACCGATCAGCGCGGGCGCCGCATCGCTGCCAGGTGAATACGGCCCGCTGGCATGCGTCCATTCATGTACCGGACGCCCGCGTTTAAAGCACCAGATCGCGCACCCGGTAGCTGCCCGGCGGCTTGCCGAGCAGGCGCTTGGCCGCATGCAACGCACCGCGCGCGAAGATGTCGCGGTTGGTGGCGCGGTGGATCAGCTCGACGCGTTCACCCAGCCCGGTGAACTGCACGCTGTGCTCGCCGACGATGTCGCCGGCACGCACGCTGGCGAACCGCGGCTGCGCCCCGCTGCCAGTGGCGGCCTCACCCAGCGTCAGCGCAGTGCCCGAGGGGGCGTCCTGCTTGTGCACATGATGGGCTTCGATGATGTCGCAGTCCCAGCCCGGCAGACTGCCGGCGGCGCGCTCCACCAGTTCGGTGAGCACCGCCACGCCCAGGCTGAAGTTGGACGCCCATACCAGCGGAATCTGGCCCGCAGCCTGCAGCAAGCCGGCCCGCTGCGCCTCGTCCAGCCCGGTGGTGCCCGAGACCAGCGGTTTGCCGCGCTGCACGCACAACGCCAGGATCGGCGCAAAGCCCTGCGGCAGGCTGAAGTCGATCGCCACATCGAACGCCGGCGCACCGCCCAGTTCGTTGGCGGCGAAGTACGGCACGCCGTCCACCACGCGCTGCGAGGGCGACCGCCCCACCACCGCACCGACGACGTGCAAGGCGTCGTCTTCGGCGGCCAATCGCAGCAATGCCTTGCCCATGCGCCCGGAGGCACCGTGGATCAGAACTTTTACGGGAGAAGTTGTCATGGGGTCAGGCTAGCGAGGCGGCAACGGTTTCACAAGATGAACCGGCAACCGCCTGCTGCGCGTGACGCCAGCGCTCATCCCGGATCGACAGCGCCGTGCAAGCGCGCGCCCCAACTCTCCACTTCGCGGCGCTGCAGGCGGCGCTCGAACAACGCGCGCCACGAAGGCACCAGCGGCAGCTGCAACACCGCGGTAATGGCCTCGGCATCCACCTCGCGCGCATACAGCACCTGCTGCACGCGCGACAGCGTCCACTGCGGATGCGGGCGTTCCAGAAGCGTCAGCGCATCGCCGGCCGCCAGCTGCCCGGGCTGCAGCACGCGGTAATACCAGCCGGTGCGGCCGCTGTCCTGGACGCGGCGCGCCATGTCGCGCAGGCCGAAACGGTCGGAGAGTTTCCAGCACGGTTGCCGCAGTTGCGACACCTCCACCACCGCACTGCCCAGCGCCAGGCGATCACCCAGGCAGACATCGGCCTCGGTCAGGCCGAGGCTGCTGAGGTTTTCGCCGAACGCGCCGGCCGCCTCCAGCAACGCATGCGCGCCGATCGCGGCCTGCCACGCCGCATAGTGGTCGCGCGGGTAATGGTGGATCGCCTTGTCGGGACCGCCATGCACGCGGCGGTCGCCCTGCTCGTCGCCCTCCAATCCTTCGGCACAGATCTGCAGCGGCCGCGTGACCATGCGCTTGTCGATCGCACTGCGGCTGCCCGGGCGGGTGAAGTCACGCGCCACGCCGGTGGCCACGCTGTCGATCCGCGTCAACTGCGTCGGTGTAGAGAGGCGTGCCTCCGCAGCGCTCACGCGCCCTGCCCCGGCAGCTCCGCCAATGCCTCACGCAGCAATTCGCCGAGCACCTGGATGCCGGCATCGATGCGTTCGCCCGGCACGGTAACGAACGACAGCCGCAGCGTATTGGTCTGCGGCAAGGTGGCGAAGAACGGCGCGCCGGGCACAAACGCGACATTGCGCGCGATCGCACGCGCCAGCAGCACGCTGGCATCCAGGCCCTGCGGCAGCGTCACCCACAGGAACATGCCGCCGTCGGGACGATTCCACTGCACCTGCGGCGGAAAGTGCCGCTCCAGCGCCTCCAGCATCAGGCTGCATTGCCGCGCATACAGCGCGCGGATCTGCGGAATATGCGTATCCAGGAAATCGTCCTGCAACGTGGAGTGCACCACGCGCTGGGTAAACGACGGCGTATGCAGATCGGCCGCCTGCTTGGCCTGGATCAACTTGCCCAGCACTGCCTCCGGTGCCACCACGTAGCCCAGGCGCAGACCAGGCGCCAGCACCTTGGAGAACGAGCCCATGTAGATCACCCCGTCCGGGTGCATCGACAACAGGCTCGGCAGCGGCTCGCCGCTGTAGTACAGCTCGCCGTACGGGTCGTCTTCGACGATCGGCACGCCCGCCTCCGCAGCCCGCGCCACCAGCGCCTGGCGGCGCGACAGCGGCAGCCGGCGCCCGGTGGGGTTCTGGAAATTGGGCAGGCAATACAGAAAGCGCGCATCGGCCAACAGCGAGGGGTCCAGTGCATCCACCACCACGCCATCGGCATCGGACGGCATGCCGGCAAAGTTGGGCTGGAACAGCGAAAACGCCTGCAATGCACCGAGATAGCTCGGCGTCTCCACCAGCACCTTGCTGCCTTCGTCGATGAATATCTTGCCCAGCAGATCCAGCCCCTGCTGCGATCCGGTGGTGATCAGCACCTGGGTCGGGCGGATGCTGGCACCGTCACGGCTCAGCCGCGCGGCGACCCACTCGCGCAGCGGCAGATACCCTTCGGTGGGGCCGTATTGCAGCGCCGCCTGCGGCGCATCGCGCAGCACCTGGTCGCTGGCCGCACGCATGCGCTCCACCGGGAACGTGGCCGGCGACGGCAGGCCGCCGGCAAAGGAAATCACCTCCGGCCGTTCGGTGATCTTGAGGATTTCGCGAATCGCCGAACTGGTCAGCGCCTGCGCACGTCGGGAGATCTGGAAAGAGGTCGTCATCAACCAAGCATAGCGACTGCCCGCCGCCAACGCGCTGTGCGCTGCAGCGAACGCGGTGCGGCCTGACTACGATTGTTTACCGCGTGATTGCGCTGCCATGCGTGCATTCGGCAGCGCATGGCATCACTGCTTGGCGCGCTCACTGCCGCACGATGCTGAAAGCGCCAGTGCTCCCGCGCACCAAAGGCGGCGCGCGCGCCGCGCTCAGTCGTACGCGGGCCCGACCCAGGCGGTGCCTTCGCTGCGTTCCACCAGAGTTTTCCAGCGCTTGCGAATCACCTTGTCGCGGCTGCGCAAGGTCATGCGCATGCCGGGCAACCCGATCGTGGCGCGGGTTTCGACCATGGCCGAGGCTTCGTCCGGTGCAATCTCGATCTTGGTGATGGAGTGCTTGTAGTCCATCACGTCTCCCAGGTTGACCGACGCATGCACCTGGCGCAGCGCCTGCGCCCACTCGCCATTGGCCTTGCAGTATTTTTCGCGCGAGGTGGTGCGGCGCTGCTGGTGCGAATCCATGCGGTACAGCACCACCATCTCGAAATCCGGTGCGGTCATGGCGCACAAGGCCTCACCATCCTGGGCCAGCATCGCCTTGTCGTGCGCGGCATACAGATCGCGCACCTGCTGCTCGTCCAGCGCATTGCCACCGTAGTTATAAATCCCCGCAATCGCTGCCAATACGGCCAGCAACACCAACACACGCATCGCCTTTCCCCTGGACTGCCGCGTCCTGCGGCCGCGCAAGTGTAGCGAAGGCGCTGCCGGCCGTCAGTGGCTGCGCGGCGTCTTCGGCCCGCAACTGTCACAGCCACCGCAGGCGGCCGCGCCCTGCCCGGCGGGCGGTGCGACGCGGCGCCCCATTGCCTGCATCCACGCGGGGCGGCCCTCGCGCACCAAGGCGAGCGCAAGCGCGCCGCGCAGACGCCGCAGCGTGCCGGGGAATTGTTTTTTCATCACCACCCATGCGCTCACCAGCACGGCGAGCGCGATGATCACGTATTGCAGGGTCAACGACATCTCAGCCGGCTCCGAACAACACGGCAAGCTGGTAGGTCACCAGCGAGGCCAGATAGGCCAGCGCGAACAGGTAAACCGCGCTGATGGTCATCTGTTTCCACGAGTTGGTTTCGCGCTTGATCGTGGCCAGCGTGGAGATGCACATCGGTGCGTAGATGTACCAGACCAGCAACGACAACGCGGTGGCCAGCGACCAGCCGTCGCTGATCAACGGCGACAGCGCCTGCGCGGCCGCGTCGTCATCGGCTGCGGACAACGCATAGACCGTGGCCAGCGACGCCACCGCCACCTCGCGCGCCGCCAGGCCGGGAATCAGCGCAATGCAGATCTGCCAGTTGAAGCCCAGCGGCGCGAAGAACACCGCCATCGCATGGCCGATCCGCCCGGCGAAGCTGTAGTCGATTGCGGGCAACGTGGCATTGGCTGGTGCGGCCGGGAACGACAGCAGGAACCACAACAGAATGGTCAGCGCCAGGATGATGCCGCCCACGCGCTTGAGGAAGATCACCGCGCGCTCCCACAGGCCCAGCGCCAGATCGCGCAGCTGCGGCACACGGTAGGACGGCAGCTCCAGCATCAACGGATGCTCGCTCTTGTCGCGGCGCCACTTCTTCATCGTCCACGACACCAGCAGCGCACTGACGATGGCCGCGGCATACAGCGCGAACAGGATCAGCCCCTGCTGATTGAAGATGCCCCACACCGTTTTTTGCGGAATGAAGGCGCCGATCAGTAGCGCATACACCGGCAACCGCGCCGAGCAGGTCATCAGCGGCGCCACCATGATGGTGGCCAGGCGGTCGCGTGGGTCCTGGATGCTGCGGGTGGACATGATGCCGGGCACCGCGCAGGCAAAGCTCGACAGCAGCGGAATGAAGGAGCGCCCAGACAGGCCTGCCGAGGCCATCATGCGATCGAGCAGGAACGCCGCGCGCGGCAGGTAGCCGGACTCTTCCAGCGCCAGGATGAAGGCGAACAGGATCAGGATCTGCGGCAGGAAGACGATCACCCCACCCAGGCCAGCGATGATGCCGTCCTTGAGCAGGCTGTTGAGCGGGCCTTCGGCCATGTGGGTGCCGACCCACTCGCCCAGCATCGCGGTGCCGCCGTCGATCAGGTCCATCACCGGGGTGGCCCAGGCGTACACCGCCTGGAAGATCAGGAACATCACCACCGCCAGCGTCACCAGCCCCCACACCGGGTGCAGCAGCCAGCGGTCCAACGCATCGTCCACACGCGAGGTGCGCGTGGGCATGGTCACCGCCGCGCTCAGGATCTGCCGCACCTGGGCGTGATAGTTGCCATCGGCCGGCGGCGTGGCGGTGGGGGCAGCCAGGTGCGCGGCCTGCGCGTCGATGCGCTCGACCAGCGCCTTGGCGCCGCCGCGCCGCACCGCCACCGTCTCGACCACCGGCACACCGAGCGCCTGCTCCAGTGCGGGCAAGTCGATGACGATGCCGCGCCGCTGGGCGGCATCCATCATGTTCAGCGCCACGATCATCGGGCGGCCCAGCTCACGCAGCTCCAGCGCAAAGCGCAGGTGCAGGCGCAGGTTGGTCGCGTCCATCACATAGACCAGCACATCGGGCGCCGGCTCGCCGGGGTAAAAACCGCGGCACAGATCGCGGGTGATCGCCTCGTCCAGACTGGCCGGCTGCAGGCTGTAGGCGCCAGGCAGATCCAGCACCGCAAACTCGCGCCCGGAGGGCGCACGGAAATGGCCTTCCTTGCGCTCGACGGTGACGCCGGTGTAATTGGCCACCTTCTGCCGGCTGCCGGTCAGCTGGTTGAACAAGGCGGTCTTGCCACTGTTGGGGTTGCCCACCAACGCCAGCCGCATCGGCAGGCCGATCGCGCTCATGCCGCCACTCCGTCGTCACGCACCTGCACACGGGCCGCCTCGCTGCGGCGCAGTGCAAAGCGCGTATAGCCAACCTGCACCAGCAACGGCTCGCGGCCAACCGGGCCCATCGCCAGCACCGTTACCTCTTCCCCCGCCACGAAGCCTAGTTCGCGCAGACGCCGGGCGATGGTGTCGTTGGGCTGACGGTCCTGCACGGATTCCACGGTGGCGACGCGATGCAATGGCATATCCGACAACGTCACAAAGACGGCCTGATTGTTAGGAATGGTTCTCAATTCTAGCATCGACGCACCGCGTCATGGCTCCAGCGGGTGGGCCGGCTATCATGGTTCGCATCCCATTCATGGACGCATGCGCAATGCAGGAAACCGGCTTGATCGTCGAGGACCAGGGAGCGGTCCGTACGCTGCGGCTCAATCGCCCGGCAGTGCACAACGCGTTCGACGCGACCCTGATTGCCGCCCTCACCGGCGCCCTGCAGCAGGCCGGTGCCGATGCGCAGGTGCGGGTCGTGGTCGTCACCGGTGCCGGCGCGGCGTTTTCCGCCGGCGCCGACCTGCACTGGATGCGCAGCATGGTCAGCGCCAGCGAAGCCGACAATGCGGCCGATGCACTGGCGCTGGCGCGCCTGATGCGCACGCTGGACGAATTGCCCAAGCCCACCATTGCGCGCGTCAATGGCGCCGCGTTCGGCGGCGGCGTCGGCCTGGTGGCGTGTTGCGACATCGCCATCGGCTGTACCGAGGCGCGCTTTGGCCTGACCGAAAGCCGCCTTGGCCTGCTGCCGGCGGTGATTTCGCCTTACGTGATCGCCGCGATCGGCGCGCGCCAGGCACGGCGCTGGTTCGCCACCGCGGAAATCTTCGATGCCGGCATGGCGCAATCGCTCGGGCTGCTGCATCAATTGGTGGCCGCCGACCAGCTCGACATTGCGGTGCAGCGCCAGATCCGCCTGCTGCTCTCCGCCGCTCCGCAGGCCGCAAGCAGCGCCAAGGCGCTGGTGCGCAGCATGCTGCCGCATTGCGAACGCGATGCCATCGATGCGGCCAACGCCGCGTTGATCGCCCGCTTGCGGGTCTCGCCGGAAGGCCAGGAAGGCCTGGGCGCCTTCCTCGACAAGCGCCCACCGGCGTGGGCGAGCGAGGAAAACGCATGAGGCTGTCCTGGTATCTAGCCGACCCCATGCCGTGCAGCGGGCAGCAGCAACGGCGCTCCACGGCCCGGAGCCGCCCATGAGCGACTTCGTACGCATTGTCGAAGTGGGCCCGCGCGACGGCCTGCAGAACGAAGCCAACCCGATTGCCTCCGCCGACAAAATCGCCTTGATCAACCAGCTCTCGGCCACCGGGTTGCGCACGATCGAGGCGACCAGCTTCGTCAGCCCGCGCTGGGTGCCGCAGCTGGCCGACGCCGCCGAGGTGTTTGCGGGCATCACCCGCCAGCCCGGCATCGCCTACCCGGTGCTGGTGCCGAACCTGCAGGGCTATGCGCGTGCCCACGCGGCCGGCGCGCAGGAAGTGGCGGTGTTCACCGCGGCCTCCGAAACCTTCAACCGCACCAATACCAATGCCGGCATCGACGAATCGATCGAGCGCTTCCGGCCGATCCTGGCGCAGGCCGCGCAGGACGGCGTGCGCGTGCGCGGCTACGTGTCCACGGTGCTCGGCTGCCCCTACCAGGGCGAGGTGGCGGTGGCCGATGTGGTGAATGTGGCCGAGCGGCTGTACCGCCTGGGCTGCTACGAGATTTCGCTGGGCGACACCATCGGCGTCGGCACCCCGGCCAAGGCACGCCAGATGCTGGCCGCGGTGGCCGGCAGCATCCCGCTGCAGGCCCTGGCCGTGCACTTCCACGACACCTACGGCCAGGCGCTGGCCAATATCGCCGCCTGCCTGGAGCAAGGCGTGCGGGTGGTGGACGCGGCCGTGTCCGGCGCCGGTGGCTGCCCGTATGCGAAGGGTGCCAGCGGCAATGTCGCCAGCGAGGACGTGGTCTATCTGCTGCATGGCCTGGGCATGCCCACCGGCATCGACCTGCCTGCCCTCGCCCGCACCGGGCGCTGGCTGGCGCAACTGCTGGGCAGGGAAACCGGCAGCAAGGTCGGCAAGGCACTGGCGGCGGCCGCCTGATCATTCCACCCGCGTTGCGCCGCGCAGCGATGCGATCAGCGCTTCGGCTAGAATCGCCGACCGATCGCCGGCCGGCATCCCCGCTTTCAAGGAACCCACGCGCATGCAGCCTTCTTCTGTCCTTGCCATCGTCACCGGCGGCGTTTCCGGCCTCGGCCTGGCCGTGGCGCAGCGCATCGTCGCCGACGGCGGCAGGGTCGCGCTGTTCGATGTCAACGCCGACAAGGCCGACGCGGCGCTGGCCTTGCTGGGCGCGGGCAACGCGCACTATTTCGCCACCGACGTGACCGATGAAGCGCAGGTCGCCGCCAATGTCGCGCAAGCGGCGCAGGCACTGGGCGGGCTCAACCTGGCCGTGAACTGCGCCGGCATCCTCGGCGCCGGCCGCGTGCTGGGCAAGGAGGCCGCGATGCCGCTGGCCACCTTCCGCACCACCGTCATGGTCAATCTGGTCGGCAGCTTCAATGTCGCCAAGGCCGCCGCCGATGTGATGCAACACAACGCCGCCGGCGAGGATGGCGAGCGCGGGGTGATCATCCACACCGCCTCGGTGGCCGCCTACGAGGGCCAGATCGGCCAGGCCGCGTATGCTGCCAGCAAGGGTGGCGTGGTCGGGATGACCTTGCCGATGGCGCGCGAACTCGCCCGCTTCGGCATCCGCGTCATGACCATTGCGCCCGGCGTGTTCTGGACCCCGATGTTGGATGGCATGCCCGAAACCGTGCAGCAATCGCTGGCCGCCTCGATCCCGTTCCCCTCACGTCTGGGCCAACCCGACGAGTACGCCGAAACCGTCGCATTCATCCTGCGCACGCGCTATCTCAACGGCGAAGTCATTCGCCTGGACGGCGGCGTGCGCTTGGCGCCCAAGTAGCAGGGGATGGGGAATCGAGAATGAGGAATCGCAACCGCGTCCCACTCCCAGCACCCCGGCCCCGGCTTTTCCAATTCCCCATTCCCAACTCCCGATTCCCATGAAAGCTAACGACATCAAGAAAGGCAACGTCGTCGAATACAACGGCGGCATCTACCAGATCCGCGACATCGAACGCAGCTCGCCGCAGGGCCGCGGCGGCAATGTGCGCTTCCGCTTCATCATGTACAGCGTGCCGGGCGGCGCCAAGCTGGATGCCAGCTTCGATGCCGACGACAACTTGCCGGAAGTGGAACTGCTGCGCCGCCAGTCGACCTATTCGTACAAGGACGGCGAGGCCTTTGTGTTCATGGACGACGAGGACTACACCCCCTACATGCTGGACGCGGAGGTGATCGGCACCGACGCCGGCTACATCACCGATGGCCTCACCGGCATCTTCGTGCAGGTGATCGACGACCAGCCGGTCGCCGTGCAGCTGCCGCAGACGGTGACGCTGGAAGTGGTCGAAACCCCGCCAGAGCTCAAGGGCGGCACTGCCACCAAGCGGCCCAAGCCGGCCAAGCTCAACACCGGGCTGGAAATCATGGTGCCGGAATACATCACCAACGGCGAACGCGTGCTGGTCAACACCACCACCGGCGAATTCGCTGGCCGCGCCGACTGACATGCGCAGCATCCTGTGCCTGCTCGCGCTGCTGGCGCTGAGTGCCTGCACCGCCGAGCCGGCACCGGCGCCCGCCCCTGCGGCGGTCGCCCCCGTGACCGCTGCACTCGCCTGCACCGACCCGGTGGTGGAAGAGGAATGGCTGCAACATCCGGCCGGCCTGTGCGGCATGCCGGATGACGTGCGCAAGCTGGTGGACGACTACGACACCTGCGAGCATTTCGCCGGCGAAGAGCCGTACGACGACGCGCGCCGCCGCGAAATCGAAGCGGCCGTAGAACAGTACTGCACGCCGGCACCCGCCCAGCTGGCTGCCTTGATGCAGCGTTACCGCAACGATGCCGGCGTCAGCGAGTGGCTGCGCAACTATGCAAAACAAGCGGATCTGCAGCCCGCGAGCTGAGCCGTGCCATGCAGACGTAGCGGCTGGCTGTGTTCCCGACGATCCCAAGCCGCTTTCTCACGCTGGACGCGCTGGAAAGTGCGTCCGCTCTGTAGTTAGTTTGCGCAACGCGGCATGCGCGCTGTTGTGAGCGTCAACTCATTCGCAGTTGCCTAAAGCCCTTCAAGTCGCGGGCGTGTTCGTCTGTCGGATGCACCCGCAATGCCTGCAATGCCGCCATCAACCGACGCGGATGCAAACGTCGCCGCTCACTTTGCAATTGCCTGCTCCGGCACAGCCGCAACTGCCTGCACCGGCTGTGCAAGCACACGCAATCGTGCACGCAGCCTTTCCACGTTCGCCTCACTCTGTTCCAGATCATCGCGCAGCTCGGCAGACAACTGCTGTCGGCCCAACGCCTGCAATTGCTTCCAGCCATCGGCCAGGCCGCTACTGGCCTGCGCGACCTGGGCGCGCACACGTTGCTGCTCGTCGGACTGCGGCAATCCGTAGCCGGGGCCATCGAGAAGCGCCGCCGGATGACTGAGCCGCGCCTGCCGGACGAACAGGCTTTGCAGTTGATCCTGCACTGCTGCGCGCTCGGCGATGCCGGGCCGCAACAGGCGCTTGAGCGCATCGCGCGCAATCAGCTCCTGTCGCCGTAACGCGGCCTGCTCCAGCAGTAATGCAGCTGCGGTTTCGCGCAGGCCGCCGCGGTCGAACCACTGCGCGCGTGCGCCAGGCGCGGCATCCAGCCATTGCGCAACACTCATCTGCGGTACCGGAATGCCGCGCCGAAGCACGTCGAACATGGCCTGATAATGCGCAGCCGCCGACTCGAAGTAATAGCCCTGACGTGTGGCCTGCGCGGGGTCGTCCAGCACATGCAGATCGGCAAGGCCGGCGCGCTGCAGCCGCTGGCGCACGCCGCGCGGGGTGATCGATGACACGCCGGCTTCAGCAAGACGCGGCACGCCGTCGTGCAACAACTTGTAGGTTTCCACCGCGCAGTTGTTGCTGATGAAGTAATAGCGCCCGTCGTAGCTCCAGTGCACCTGCGCGGCGCGCGTCAGCAGCGCGGCGACCTCATCCGGGCGCAACGCCAGCGGCACCGACGACAGGGCACGCAATTCCACTTTGGTGTATTCGTCAATGACCTGGTTCAACGGCAGCACGAACAGCCGCGACGGATACGAGCCGGTCAGCCCGCGCCAGCTGGAGATCTGCACATCGCCGACGAAGGCACGAAACGACAGCACGCGGTGATATTGCAGATCCAGCCGGCACGCCGGCCCTGGCGCGCGGCCGGGCGCGCAGATCACCAACCGCAACATGCCGTGGCCCCAGCGACTCATCGGCTGCTCGTTGCCTTCGGCAAGCAGATAGTCCACCGCATAGACCCGCGCCGGATCCAACGCCAAAAGCGACATCGCACCGGCATCGTTGTCGGCCTGCAGATACGGCAAGGTCGGCGCGCATGCTGCCGCAGCGTGCGGCGGCCCTAGCCGCTCGGAAAACCAGGCCGCGAGCGCTGGACGGCGGCAGGCGTAGTCCGCATCCAGCACGTAATGCTCGAGATTGACCGCAACAAATTCGGCCGGGCTATGCCGCTCGTAGGCATCGGGACTGCGGTCGCTGAAGCGGTTTGCACCGCGCCCGACCCGCCAGGGACGCACCTGCCAGCCGGCAAGATCGCGCAGGCGTGGGTCGCGCGACAACGCACTGCCCGCTCCACGGTCGCGCACGTGCGCCAATTCATGCACCAACGCCGCCATCGCCGCACGTGTGGCCGGGGCGCTGATGTCAGTGCGTGCGCTGGCGGGCTGCATGCTCCAGGCATCCAACAGCGCATGATCGAGCAGGATGCGATTGCCGATCGCACGACCATGCACCTGCGCCGGCAAATCGCGGCGCCACTGCAATTGAATGGGTGCTGCATCGCGCGTTACCCAGCCCGCCGGCAAGCGTTGTCCGACCTGCTGCAGCAGCGCCTGGCTGGCCGCGCGCTCGGAAGGGGTCAACTCCGATGCGACAACCGACACCTGCAGCACGGGCGAACGCTGCGATTGGGCGTGCGCCGCCGGTGCGATCGCTGCGGCCAGCCACAGCCATGCGCACCGGCGACGACGATTCACTGCGCCAGGATGGACTGAGCCAGTTCCAGGTCGCTGGACACGCGCGCCGCATCGCTGCGACTGCGCAATTGCAGCAATGCCGCTTCAAGCCGCGCACCGCGGATGGCGCCATCGCTGGCCACGAAACCAGCCGCATCTTCGCGTGCGTCGGCAACCACCTTGTCGTCGCCGGAACTACTGCTGTTGGACGAACCGGCCGACGACGCACCGGCCGAGGTTCCCGCAAGACTGGATGCGGCGGCTGCCAGCGGCAGCAAGGTCAACGCACAAAACACCAGGGAGCGCATCATCGGCGTGTCTATTCCATGTGAGGTGGTGAAGAGACTACCCGGCAGGCGTTGCGCCGGGCACCTCGTCCATGTCGAACAGCTTGCCTGGATTCAGCAAAAGATGGGGGTCGAGCACATGTTTGATGCCGCGCATCAGCGCGATTTCTGCCGCCGAACGCGTGCTCCACAGGTACGGTTTCTTGACCAGGCCAATGCCGTGCTCGGCCGAGATGCTGCCGTCGAAACGCTGCAGGCTCTGCGCCAGCAACTTGGTGACCTGCTCGCAGGCAGTGATGAAATCTGCCTGGCTGGTGGCGTCGGGCTTGAGCACGTTGATATGCAGGTTGCCGTCGCCGATATGGCCAAACCACACAACATCGAAATGCGGGTAGGCGTCGTGCAGCAATGCCTGCGTCTCGGCCAGGAACGCCGGCATCGCCGAGATCCGCACCGACACATCGTTCTTGTACGGGGTGTAACGCGCCAGCGCCTCGGTGATGCCTTCGCGCAGGCGCCACAGCTGCGCCGCCTGCGCATCGCTCTGGCTGATCACCCCGTCGCTCACCCAGCCCTGCTCCATGCAGGCTTCGAACGCCGCCATCGCCGCCGCTTCCTGCGCCTCATCGCCGGCAGCGAACTCGGTCACCACGTAGTACGGGTGCACTTCGGCAAATGGCGCCTGCGCGCCATGCGCCAGCACGTGCTCCAGCGCGCGATCGGTGAAAAATTCAAACGCTTCCAGCCGCAGCTGTGCGCGAAACGCCGCGAACACCTGCATCAACACATCGAACGACGGCAGCGCCAGCAGCATCACGTTGCTTGGCGGCGGCGGGTCGGTCAGCCGCAGCGTTGCTTCGACCACGATGCCCAGCGTGCCTTCCGAGCCGATCATCAGATGCCGGAAGTCGTAGCCGCTGGAATTTTTCACCAGCGCATTGTTGAGGTGCAGCAGCTCGCCGGTGCCGGTGACCACACTGAGCCCGGCCACCCATTCGCGGGTATTGCCGTAGCGGATCACGCGGATGCCGCCGGCATTGGTGGCGATGTTGCCGCCGATCGAGCACGAACCACGCGCTGCGAAATCCACCGGGTACACCAGGCCGTGCTCGCGCGCGGCGTTGTGCACCGCTTCCAGCGGCATGCCGGCCTGCACGGTGAGCGTGCGATCCACCGCATCGAAGGCCAGCGGCTTGTTCAACCGCTCCAGGCTCAGCACCAGCTCGCCATTGGCCGCGACCGCGCCACCAGACAAACCGGTACGCCCACCCGAGGGCACCACCGCCACCGCATGCGTGTTGGCCCAGCGCACCACCGCCTGCACTTCTTCCACCGACCCCGGCAGCGCGATGGCCAGCGGATTCGGCGTCCAGCGGCGCGTCCAGTCACGGCCGTAGTGCTCCAGGTCGGCCGGCTCGGTCTTCAACCGCAGCGCGGGGACGGCCTGTTGCAAGGAGAGGATGCGGGGATCGGTCATGGCACGCAGCGCGGCGGTAGGAACCGCACAGCGTGCCAGCCTGCGCCGGCCCCGTCCAGCCGCGTCAACCTGCGTACGCGCAGCGTTGGATTCAGCTGAAACCGTTGCGGCACAAGGGCTGCGGCGTCACACCGCAGGCACTGCGGGTGCCAAATCGCCCACCCCATCTGGCATAGTGGCCGGCCCGATTGCTGCAGTGCGTCCACCATGTCGCCGAAGAAAACCTCGTTTCCCAAGCAGGACATCCGCGTCCTGTTGCTGGAAGGCATCAGCCAGACCGCCGTGGACGTGTTCCGCGCCGCCGGTTACTCGCAGATCGAGCTGCACGCCAAGTCCCTGCCCGAGGACGAACTCAAGGCGCGCATCGCCGAGGCGCACATCGTCGGCATTCGCTCGCGCACCCATTTGAGCGCCGATGTGCTGGCGCACGCCAAGCGGCTGATCGCGGTGGGCTGCTTCTGCATCGGGACCAATCAGGTCGACCTAGAGGCGGCGGAACTGGCCGGCATTCCGGTGTTCAACGCGCCCTACTCCAACACCCGCAGCGTGGCCGAACTGGTCATCGCCGAGGCCATCCTGCTGTTGCGCGGCATCCCGCAGAAAAATGCGCAATGCCACCGCGGCGGCTGGTCCAAGTCGGCCGCCGGCAGCCACGAAACGCGCGGCAAGGTGCTCGGCATCGTTGGTTACGGGCACATCGGCACCCAGGTTGGCGTGCTGGCCGAATCGCTAGGCATGCAGGTGATTTTCCACGACATCGAAACCAAGCTGTCGCTGGGCAACGCGCGCGCGGCGATCGACCTGGACGACCTGCTGGCGCGCTCGGACGTGGTGACCCTGCACGTGCCGGAGACCCCGTCCACCAAGGACATGATCGGCGCGGCAGAAATCGCCCGCATGAAGCCCGGCGCGCATCTGATCAATGCCTCGCGCGGCACCGTCATCGACATCGATGCACTGGATGCGGCGCTCACCTCCGGCCAGATCGGCGGCGCGGCCGTGGACGTGTTCCCGATCGAGCCCAAGGGCAATGGCGATGCGTTCGAGTCCCCGTTGATTGCGCACGACAACGTCATCCTGACCCCGCACGTGGGCGGCAGCACGCTGGAAGCACAGGACAATATCGGCGTGGAAGTAGCCGCCAAACTGGTGCGCTACAGCGACAACGGCAGCACCTTGTCGGCGGTGAACTTCCCTGAAGTCACCCTGCCCGAGCACCCCGACAGCCTGCGGCTGCTGCACATCCACCGCAACGTGCCGGGCGTGCTGTCGCAGATCAACGAACTGTTCTCGCGCCACAACCTCAACATCGATGGTCAGTTTTTGCGCACCGACCCCAAGGTGGGCTATGTGGTGATCGACGTCAGCGCCAGCGAGGAGCTGGCGGGCGTGTTGAAGGACGAGCTGGGTCAGATCACCGGCACCTTGCGGACGCGGGTTCTCTACTGACGGGGATTAGGGATTCGGAATTTGGGATCGGGAAGAGTGGCGGCGCTGGCGAGCCCTTTCTCTGACAGGTATCTGGCTTGGATCGATTGCGGTGGCGCAAAAGCGAATGCGCACACCGCCAAAACAAGCGCGCAAGAGCGGATCACGCGACGTACGCGCTTGCGAATCCCCAATCCCCAATCCCGAATCCCGAATCCCGAATCCCAGCCCCTCAGGGCTGCAACTCGCCGCGCAAGCCCTCGCTCAACAGATAGTCGTCGGCCTTCAAATACCACCGCTCCGGGCCGGTGGTGACCGCCTCCATGTACAGGCCGTCGCCATCCTCGCGCGGCGGGCGCTGCAGGCTGACGATCGCCACGCCATGCGGCGGCCCGCTCAACGCCAGCAGCGCCCGTTGCACGGTACGCGCCAGTTCGGCCGAGTCCATCCGGTCGTCGACCGGGCGGAACGCCAAGCGGTAAGTGAACGAAGCAGCGGTGCGGGACATGGGCATGGACAGGCAACGGGCGCCCAAGGGTACCCAATCCCGCCATGCCCGCCCAGCCAACGGACGCTCGGCGCCCGCGCAAGCCGGCCCGGCAACGCCCGTCGCCGGCGCATCAGCTGCCGCCGTGCACCATCCACTTCTCGGCCATGCGCCGCATCGACGGATCCAGCTCCGGGTCGGCCAGCAGCTCGGCGATCGGGCGCCACGCCAAAGCGAGCGATTCTTCGCTGACCTGGAAGGTCTCGTCGGCGCCGGCGACCACCACGTAGCGGGCGTCGTAATGCCAGTGGCCGGCCACCTCGCCACGGGCCGGGATCCAGTGCCGATCCAGGTCGAACAGCAGGCCGTCGGCCAGGGTCAGCCCGGTGAGGCCGGATTCCTCCTGCGCCTCGCGCAGTGCCACCTGAGCCAGATCGCGGTCACCATCGGCGTGGCCGCCCAGCTGCAGCCAGCGCTGCAGCTTGCGGTGATGGGTCAGCAGCGTGCGGGTGCCATCGGCACCGACCACCCACGCCGAGCCGGTGAAGTGACCTTCGACACGCTCGCGCACGAACGGATCGGTGGCATCGTCCAGGAGTTGCTCGAACTGGTCGGCCACCTCGGACTCGTTCGGCCAGCGGGCGCGGTAGACCGTCAGTTGCTGCCGCAGGGGTGCATCCACCATCTATTGTTCCCGGTTGTCATGGACCAGCGACCATTATCGCCATTCATGCTGCGTACGCGCTTGTCGTGAGCGTGTAGCTTTGGCAAGGTAGGCCGCTTGCCTGTCCCATCGGGATGCGGCGCACACTTCGCCCAGGCGCGCGCGCCTTCGTTCTGCCACTTAGGATGTACCGAATGCTGAAGTCTCTGTTGAGGGTCAAACCGATCGAGCCCGCCGGACGTGTGGATGCGGGCGAACCGGTCGAAGGCAGCCTGCAGGGCGAAGCGACGCTGCAACGGACCCTCACCGCCAAGCACCTGATCATGCTCGGCATCGGCGCGGTGATCGGCGCAGGCATCTTTGTGATGACCGGCCAGGCGGCTGCCAACCATGCTGGGCCAGCGGTGATGCTGTCGTTTGTCTTCGCGGGTATCGCCTGCACGTTTGCCGGCCTGTGTTACGCCGAGTTCGCGGCAATGATGCCGGTCTCCGGAAGTGCTTACTCGTATTCCTACGCGACGCTTGGAGAAGGCATCGCCTGGTTCATTGGCTGGTGCCTGGTGCTGGAATATCTGTTCGCAGGGTCAAGCGTCGCGGTGGCGTGGTCTGCCTATCTGATCAGCTTCATCACCGGCACGCTGGGTCTTCCGTTCCCCACAGAGCTGACCAACGCCCCGCTTGCCTGGATCAATGGCGAATTCGTGGCGTCTGGCAACATCCTCAACCTGCCTGCCGTGCTCATCGTGGCTGCGGTGAGTGGGTTGTGCTATGTCGGCATTACCCAGTCGGCCTTCATCAACGCAATTGTCGTGGCGATCAAGATCGCAGTGATCTGTCTGTTTGTTGGCTTCGGCGCGGCATATATCGACCCGGCCAACTGGCATCCTTTCATTCCCGAAAATACCGCCCCAGGCGTATTTGGCTGGAGCGGCGTATTCCGCGCTGCCTCGATCGTGTTCTTTGCCTACATTGGCTTCGATGCGGTATCGACCTCGGCTGGAGAAACCAAGGACCCGCAACGCAACATGCCGATCGGCATCCTCGGCTCGCTGGCGGTGTGCACCATCATCTACATCATCGTGTGTGCAGTGCTGACAGGTTTGATGCCATATACCCAGCTTGGCACTGCCAAGCCGGTGGCCACTGCGCTGGAAGCGCACCCGCAACTGACTTGGCTCAAGACTGCGGTGGAGATCGGCGCGATCGCCGGCCTGTCCTCGGTGGTGCTGGTGATGCTGATGGCACAGCCGCGCATCTTCTACACCATGGCCAAGGATGGGTTGATGCCCAAACTGTTCGGCAAGGTGCACCCGAAATTCCACACGCCATATGTCGGCACCGTGATCGTGGGGGTGGTCGCCGCATCACTGGCGGGGTTGATCCCGCTCAGCGTGCTGGGTGAACTGGTGTCGATGGGCACCCTGCTCGCCTTCGCCACCGTGTGCGCCGGCGTAATGGTGCTGCGTTTCACCAAGCCCGAGCTGGAGCGTCCGTTCCGTGTACCGCTGGCAATGATAGTTTGTCCGTTGGGTACGCTTGCGTGCCTGGCCCTGTTCTTCCAGGCCTTCCAGGAACACTGGAAGGTGTTCGTGGGCTGGACCGTGATCGGCCTGGTCATCTATTTCGGCTACGGCATCCACCATAGCCGTCTGGCTCGCAAGGCCTGACCCTTTCAAGACCGGCGTTCGCGCCGGTCTTCTCGTTCAACGATCGCGCGCAGCGCCAAGCCGGAACCGCTCCATGTTCAAACAACTTTGGGCCACCAAACACCCGCACGCCAGCCATGAGGCGGCCGACGGGCTGGGCCTGCAACGCGCGCTCGGTCCCTGGGGGCTGACCGCCCTGGGCATCGGCGCGGTGATCGGCGGCGGCATCTTCGTGATCACCGGCCAGGCCGCGGCCGACCATGCCGGCCCGGCGATCGTGCTGTCGTTCGTGCTCGCGGCGATCTGCTGCGCGTTCTGCGCCATGGCCTACGCCGAATTTGCGGCGATGGTGCCAGTCTCCGGCAGCGCCTACACCTATACCTACGCCACCTTCGGCGAGCTGGCGGCCTGGTTCATCGGCTGGATGCTGGTGCTGGAATACGGCGTCTCTGCCTCGGCGGTCGCGGTCAGCTGGACCGGATATTTCCTCAGTCTGCTGGAACACTTCGGCATCCATTTGCCGGCCGCCCTGGTCAGCGCACCGCTGGACGGCAAGCTGCAGCGCACCGGCGCGATCGCCAACCTGCCCGCCGCCGGCATCGTGTTGTTGCTGACCTGGCTGTGCTATGTCGGCATCCGCAAGTCGTCGGCGATGAACATGGCGATGGTGATCCTCAAAACCGGGCTGATCATCCTGGTCATTGCGGCGGGCTGGAAGTACGTGGACCCGGCCAACTGGCATCCCTTCATCCCCGCCAACGAAGCACCGGGCAAGTACGGCATGGAAGGTGTGCTGCGTGGCGCGGCGATGGTGTTCTTCGCCTACATCGGCTTCGAGGCGGTGTCGGTGGCGGCGCAGGAATCGCACCGTCCGCAACGCGATCTGCCGATCGGCATGATGCTGTCGCTGGTGATCTGCACCGTGCTCTACATCGCCATGGCCGCGGTGATGACCGGCCTGGTGCCGTTCACCCAGCTGGGCACCGATGAGCCGGTAGTGACCGCAGTGGCCGCGCATCCGCAGCTGGCCTGGTTGCGCGTGGTGGTGGAAGTGGGTGCGCTGATCGGGCTGTCGTCGGTGGTGCTGGTGATGATCATCGGGCAGCCGCGCATCTTCATGATCATTGCGCGCGATGGCCTGCTGCCGGCGGTGTTCACGCGCATCCATCCCAAGTACCGCACGCCGCACATCAACACGGTGATTACCGGCATCGGCATCGCTCTGCTTGCGGCCGTCTTCCCGCTGGATGTGCTGGGCGAGCTGACCTCGATGGGCACGCTGATCGCCTTCGCCGCCGTGTGTGCGGGCGTGCTGATCCTGCGCCGCACCCATCCGGAACTGCCGCGTCCGTTCCGCATGCCGGCCGCGTGGCTGATCTGCAGCGCCGGTGTGCTCAGCTGCCTGGCCTTGCTGTCGGCGATGACGCTGCACAACTGGATGCTGATGGGGCTATGGACCCTGGTCGGGCTGGTGGTCTATTTCGGCTACGGCTATCGCCACAGCCGCCTGCGCGAGGGCCGCTGAGCACGCGCGCGGGCCAGCAGGGACTGACAAAACGGCTGCGCGCCCCCTAGGGGAGCGGGCGATCTGAGCCTTCGTTGCAGGGCGGCTGATTTGTGGCTTGGCCTCCAAGGCTCTGATCTGCGGCGTTGCTGCAAGGACCCTGGCCCGCCCACCATCGCAGGACACTTCGCGAGGATGTCCCCGTCGGCTCTTACGCGGCATCCATGCCGCGTCATTTCCCGCGGTGCTGTGCGGGCAAGGACCGGTCGAGATGGTCGACGTGCATAGCAAAGCGCCCTACGTGATGCACGTTTTTTGATGCTGGTGCTGGTTCGACATCCGACACAGGTGCGACAAGCGGCTGTTCATGCGGCCACCGACCAACCGTCTGGTGCGGTGTCCTCGCCGCTTGCGGGACCGTGTGGCGGCATGGATGCGGCCACCGAGCCCCCAGGGACGGGTTCACGGCGTGTCCCGCGAGCGGTGAGGGCACCGCGCGCCCGACCCACTCAGCGTTTGACACGGGCTTCTGACTGAACCCAAAAAGAGACAACGAACAAAACCACTGCGCTCACTGCCAGACGCACGCTCGTTACATTCCGTCAGCCATTCGCGATCCGAGCGCGGCAGGAACAGCCCCTGCTGCGCTGCACCTGACCGTAATCCGGTGGGGCAGTAGAATAGGCGCATGAATGCGACCACTGCCCCCCTGCCCTATAGCGCCGCCCGTTTGCACGAGCTGGCGCAGCTGTTGATCGGCAATATCCGTGAGCTGGCCCAGGCCGGCTGGACGCCTGCCACCAGCAGTAATTTTTCCCATCGCCTGGACGAGCAGCACGCGGCCATCACCGTCTCCGGACGCGACAAGGGCCGCCTGGTCGAAGAAGACATCATGGTGGTGGACTTCGATGGCCAGCCCGTGGGCCGCCCGTTGCGCCCGTCTGCCGAAACCCTGTTGCACACCCAGCTGTATCGCCGGTTCCCGGAGATTGGCTGCGTGTTGCACACGCATTCGCCGGTGCAGACGATTGCCTCCCGCCTGTATGCAGGCAGCGGCGTGATCCGCCTGGAAGGCTATGAACTGCTCAAGGCCTTCGAGGGAAATACCACCCACGAAACCGCGGTGGATGTGCCGGTGTTCGCCAACACCCAGGACATGCAGGTGCTGGCCGCGCAGGTCGAGGCCTTGCTGGACAAACAGAGCATGTGGGGGTATCTCATCGAAGGACACGGCCTGTATGCCTGGGGCCGCAACATGGCCGAGGCACGCCGTCATCTGGAGGCATTCGAATTCCTGCTGCATTGCGAACTCGAGCTGCTCAAGCTGCGCAGTCCGCGCTAAGCCCTCCCCGCCCCACGTGTGAGCCAGACCGCCATGAGCCGACTGCGTATTTTTGCCGATTCCAACCCGACCACCCCGCACTTCGACAGCCGCGACGGTGAGCAGATCGCCACCGAGCTGCGCAAGATTGGTGTCACCTTCGAGCGCTGGCACGCCAGCCAGCCGGTCGAACCGGGTGCATCGCCCGAACAGGTGATGGCCGCCTACCGCGCCGACATCGACCGCATCAGCGCCGAGCGCGGCTTCAAGACCGTGGACGTGGTGAGCATCGCGCCAGACAACCCCAAGCGCGAAGAAATGCGTGCCAAGTTCCTGGATGAGCACTTCCACAAGGAAGACGAGGTGCGCTTCTTCGTGGCCGGCTCCGGGTTGTTCACGCTGCACGTGGACGCGCAGGTCTACGAGATCGAATGCGTCAAAGATGATCTGATTGCGGTGCCGGACAGCACGTTGCATTGGTTCGACATGGGCCCGGAGCCGCACTTCGTGGCAATCCGTTTCTTCACCGAGCCGGACGGTTGGGTCGGCCACTTCACCGGCACCGAAATCGCCAAACAATTCCCCCGCTACGCCCCCGAGAAACCTCCAAAGGCCAGCTGACGATGACACGACCGCAAGCGATCCTCACCGATATCGAAGGCACCACCAGCAGCATCTCTTTCGTCAAGGACGTGCTGTTCCCGTATGCGCGCCGCGCCATGCCCGCTTACGTGCGCGAGCACGGCGGGCACCCGCAGGTGCGGCACTGGCTCAATCAGGTGGCCGACGAGATCGGCGAAGACGTGCCGGACGAGGTGCTGATCACCACCTTGCAGACCTGGATCGACGAAGACCGCAAGCACACCGCGCTCAAGGCCCTGCAGGGCATGATCTGGGAGGACGGCTACCGCACCGCCGATTTCAGCGCGCATATCTATACAGACGCGGCGATCCAGCTGCAGGCCTGGCATGCGGAAGGTATTCCGCTGTACGTGTATTCGTCCGGTTCGGTGCCGGCGCAGAAGCTGTTCTTCGCACATAGCGATGCCGGCGACCTGAGCGGCCTGGTGAGCGACTGGTTCGACACCGAGGTGGGCCCCAAGCGCGAGAGTTCCAGCTACCGCCGCATCGCCGAACGCATCGGCGTGCCGGCGCCGGAGATCCTGTTCCTGTCTGACGTGATCGAGGAACTGGATGCTGCCAAGCGCGCCGGCATGCGCACCGCGCTGCTCGACCGCCTGGAGGATTACCCCACCCCGCGTTCGGCGGACGATGTGGGCAGCCACCAGCGCGTGGAAAGCTTCACGCAGTTGGTGCTGTAACTGGCCACGCGCCATCGCTTCGGTTGATGGCGCGGTTTTGTTGGCGTGGGCGGCACCGTGAGTGTGCGGAAGCTGGGGTGACGGTGCGCCTGTTGATCACGGCGAGCGTGTCCACAGCAGATTGCTGGCTTGTATTGACTGCAGAGCGCAGCTGCAGGCGCCCTTGGCGGCTCGGTAAGTTGAGTCGACAACACGGCCGCTCATGCAAGCCAGCATGACGCCCGCCTACCGCAACGCCAGTGTGCGGCCCCTTCGCGTTGGATCACCGATCAGCTACATACGACGCCAGCCGCCTCGGCTTGTTATCCGCCTGCGCAAGCGCTACATCTGCATCTTTCCGGTCCTGGCGTCCTCCATGTTGCAGTCATCCCGATCCGGTCCGCCTGCCCTGTTGCGCCGGTTGCTGCTGCTGACCGCACTGGTGGCCCTGGTTGCCGGCTGCCACCCGGATGCCGGCGCGGCGCTACCGGCGCAGCAAGACGCCAGCGACGCGCAGGTCGATCCGGTCGACCAAGCGACGCTCACCAGCGCGCTCACAACGTTGGCGCCGCAACGCCCAGGCGTCACCGATCTGTATGTGGTGGGCTTTGCCGGCGATGCCAGCGACGACGTCTTCCGCAATGAAACGCTCTACCTCAAGCAGCTGTTCGAGCAACGCTTCGACGCCCGTGGCCGCGTGATCACGCTGGTGAATCACCCGGACAATCTCGGCGAGCGCCCGTACGCACCGCTAGCCACCTACGACAATCTCTACGACACGCTCGCGGCGATCGGTAAGCGCATGGACCGCAAGGAAGACGCGCTGCTGCTGTTCGTCACCACGCACGGCACCGAAGACCACACGCTGTATGTGCAGGTCGACCAGAACGAAGAAGATTTCATCAGCCCGCAGGATCTGCGCAAGGCGCTGGACGATGCCGGCATCGGCAACCGTGTCATTGTGCTGTCGGCGTGTTATTCGGGCGGCTTCATTCCCGCGCTGCGCTCTGCCACCACGCTGGTGCTCACCGCGGCACGTGCCGACCGCCCGTCATTCGGCTGTGGCAACACCTCCAACGCCACCTACTTCGGCCAGGCCTGGTTGATCGATGCGATGAACCAGGTGGCGGACCCAGTGGCGGCGTTCGATGCAGCCAAGGTGGCGATCACTGCACGCGAAAAGGAGGACGGCGAGCTGCCGTCATTGCCGCAGCAGTCGGTCGGCAAGGATATCGGGGCCGTGCTGGCGCGCTGGCGTGCCGGGTTCCAGCCGGGGCCGGCGCTGGCATATCCGTATCCGCCGGTCATTGCCGAAGCCGCGGATGACGCGGTCGCCGATCAGGGCGACACCCCCGCCGACACCAAAGACGCTGCGCCCTCCAAGCCTGCGCAGCCCACGGTAGCGCCGCAACCGAAGCGTCCGTGATGCGCTAAAGGTTGCGACTAATTCTCATTACGTCACCGGCGGCCGCGCATCTTTAGACTTGCCGGGCCAGCCAGCGACACGCCAGCCAGCACCGATCCCCGCCAGCGCGCCCATCGCCTGCCAGCCCGGATCCAAGACGCCTCCCTCGTGGAGGCGTTCGCGTTTGTGGGGTGCGCCCTGCGCGCCGAACTCAGGGCGTGGCGCGCTCCAGGCGATAGGTGGTGCGCGCGCTTTGCACGCCGGTAGGCAAGGTGGCACGCACATCGACGGTATGCGCGCCGACCTCCAGCGTGGTCGGCAATGCGCCCCGCCATAGATGCGTGGAGGGCGTGGCCTCCGGTGAGCGGTCGTACCCCCGCAGCTGCTCGGCTGCATCGTCGCGCGTGTTCTCGGCGAGCACGCGTGGATCGGGCCGCTCCACCCGCTTCATCGGCTGCCAGGCGCCGCCGTCGATGCGCATCTCCACCGGCGTTTGCGCATCGCCGATGAACACGTTTGCGTACACGCCCCAGGCCGCATACGCGCCCTGCCGCAACACCTTGGGTGCACTCAGCAGCAACTGCGCATCGTCCGGCGCACGCGCGGCGTGATACGCCAGCGTGTAGTCGCCACCCGGCGCTACCTGCAGCACCGCATAACCGTTCGGGGTGCCATCGCTCATGGTGGCATCCGGGATGCCGTCGGCGTCCTTGACCCCGGACCAGAACGCGCCACAAGCCGCGCCCACGTTGTATTCGTGCAGCGGACGCGCGCCCTGCCAGCCTTCATCGGCGCCGTGCGCCGCCTGCCGCTGGGTATGGCTGTGTGCGCTCAGCACCAGCACGTGCGGGAAGTCCTTGAGCAACGCAAACAGGCGACGCCGATCGGCATGGCGAAACGTCTCCTGCCCGGGCGCGGCATCGAACAACGGGATATGCAGGCCCAACACCACCAGGCGCTCGCGCGGCAGCTGCGCCAGGTAGGCCTGCAGAAAGGCGAATTGATCCTCGCGCAGGCCGCCGACGTACGCCGGCTTGGCGCCCGGCGTATAGATCACATCGTCCAGAAACACGAAGCTCGCGTTGGCCTCTTCCACCGCATAAGTGTCCGGGCCATAGATCGCGCGCCAGCTGTCCAGTGATTGCAGGTCATCCCGCGCATCGAAGTTGAGGTCGTGGTTGCCCGGCACATGGAACCACGGCACGCCCAGCTGCGTGGTGACCTTGTTCAAGGCCGGGTACAGGCTCAGATCGTCGCTGACGATATCGCCCAGCGTGGTACCCAGGCGCGCGGGGACCTTGCCGACGATGGGCGCGACGATATCGCGGCGGTAGTAGTCCACATCGGCCAGGCTGGCGGTCTGGCTGTCGGCAAACACCAGCATCTGGAAGCCGCTTGCCTGCGCGGCGACGCGCGGGGTCAGTGCGAAATTCCAGTTGCGGGCGTTGGTGCCAGTGGCAGCGATGCCGCTGTATTTGCGCTTGGGCGAGCCCTTGGGCGCGTAATGGCGCCAGAACCCGGGCAAGCCATCGGCATCGGGAACGAAACTGCGATCGCCCGGCTTGATCACAAACACGGTCTGGCCCTCGCGCACCGGCAGACGGTAGCGGCCCTGCGCGTCGGTGCGCACCAGCTGCTGCCCATTGGAGACGATGACATCGGCAAGACCAGGCTCATCACGGCCCCGCCCCGGCGTGCCGTCGCGCTCTTCGAACACCAAGCCATCGACCACGACATCGCGCGCATGCGCAGTGCCTGCGAGCAGGCCCAGGGCCAGGAGAGCGAAACGAAGCTGCATGGGTGTTCCCGCGATAACCAGCCGTAATTGTAGCGGGGCCTGCTGGGCCACCGCAGTGTCGGGTGGGTAGGTCATCACGACGCGTGGGGGTGTCTGCGCGATGAGATGTCGGATCCGCAGTGCGTAGGAGCTTGGGCGAGCCCTTGGGCGCGTAATGGCGCCAGAACCCGGGCAAGCCATCGGCATCGGGAACGAAACTGCGATCGCCCGGCTTGATCACAAACACGGTCTGGCCCTCGCGCACCGGCAGACGGTAGCGGCCCTGCGCGTCGGTGCGCACCAGCTGCTGCCCATTGGAGACGATGACATCGGCAAGACCAGGCTCATCACGGCCCCGCCCCGGCGTGCCGTCGCGCTCTTCGAACACCAAGCCATCGACCACGACATCGCGCGCATGCGCAGTGCCTGCGAGCAGGCCCAGGGCCAGGAGAGCGAAACGAAGCTGCATGGGTGTTCCCGCGATAACCAGCCGTAATTGTAGCGGGGCCTGCTGGGCCACCGCAGTGTCGGGTGGGTAGGTCATCACGACGCGTGGGGGTGTCTGCGCGATGAGATGTCGGATCCGCAGTGCGTAGGAGCGCGCTTGCGCACGATGAGGCGTTATCGGTAACGCCCATCGCGCGCAAGCGCGCTCCTACGACGTGCATTAGCTACCACGCGAATCACCTTGTGCCGGGATTTCCAACAGCGCCATTGCATTGACCAGGCCCAGCCGCGCGCGTCAATGAGATGCAGTGCACAGCGACGAGGAGCTGAGTGCAATCAGATCTGCGGCAGCCCAGCTCTACGTAGGAGCGCGCTCGCGCGCGATGAGGCGTTATCGGTAACGCCCATCGCGCGCAAGCGCGCTCCTACGGGGTGCACTAGCTATCACGCGAATCACCTTGTGCCGCGATTCCGGCGACGCCATTGCATCGCACAAGCCTAGCGGTGCGCAGCAACAAGAGGCGCTGCGCAGCGACGATGCGACTGGCTGCGATAAGGTCTGTGGCAGTCCCGCTTTGCGTAGGAGCGCGCTTGCGCGCGACGAGGCGTTATCGATAAAACCCATCGCGCGCAAGCGCGCTCCTACGAGATGCTTTGGTGGGCGATTACTTGTGCCGCGATTCCAGCAGCGCCACTGCATCGCCCAGGCCCAGCCCGCGTGCGCGCAGCAGCACGATCAGGTGGTACAGCAGGTCGGCGGATTCGCCCAGCAACTCGGCGTCGCCCTGCACTACGCCGGCCAGCGCGGTTTCCACGCCCTCCTCGCCCACCTTCTGCGCAATGCGGCGGATGCCTTGCTCAAACAACTTGGTGGTGTAGCTGCCATGCGGGCGCTCGTGCTCGCGCTCGGCGATCAAGGCGTCCAGGCTGCCGAGGAACTGGCTGGGCGCGGTCGGGAAGCAACTGGTGCGGCCCAGGTGGCAGGTCGGGCCGTGCGGACGTGCCTGCACCAGCAAGGTGTCCGCATCGCAATCGGTTTCGATCGCGACCACGCGCAGCACATTTCCCGAGCTCTCGCCTTTGGTCCAGAGGCGCTGCTTGCTGCGGCTGAAAAAAGTGACCTCGCCACGCGCACGCGTCACCGCAAGCGCCTCGGCGTTCATGTAGCCCAGCATCAGCACGCGCAGGTTGTCGGCGTCCTGCACGATCACAGGCAGCAAGCCGTCGCCCTTGTTCCAGTCCAGCGCATCGAGCGCATCGCCCGCGGCCGTAGTTTCACTGCCCATCACGTACCTCGATCTGTTGCGCACGCAGGAAGCGCTTGAGTTCCGGAATCGGAATTGCGCCGCTATGGAAGACACTGGCCGCCAGCGCACCATCGGCGTCGGCCTGGTCGAACACGTCGGCGAAGTGCTGCATCTCGCCAGCGCCGCCGGAGGCAATCAGCGGTACCCGGCACAACGCGCGCACCTGGCGCAGCTGCGCAATATCGTAGCCATGCCGGACCCCGTCGTTATCCATGCAATTGAGCACGATCTCGCCCGCACCCAGTCGCTGCGCCTCGGCCACCCAGTCCAGCGTGCGCATCGGCAGCGCCTGGGTCTTGCTTGGGTCGCCGGTGTAGCGGCGGACGCGCCACTGCCCGTCCTCTTCGCGGATCGAGTCGATGCCGACCACCACGCATTGCACGCCAAAGGCGTCGGCCAGCTCGGAGATCAGCTGCGGCCGCCCCAATGCCGGCGAGTTGATGGAGATCTTGTCGGCGCCGGCATGCAGCACCGCACGCGCGGTTTCTACATCGCGGATGCCGCCGGCCACGCAGAACGGGATGTCGATCAGGCGCGCAACGCGCTCGACCCACGCATAGTCCACCGAACGCCCTTCCGGGCTGGCGCCAATGTCGTAGAACACCAACTCGTCCGCGCCCTGGTCGCGGTAGCGCATCGCCAACTCGACGATGTCGCCCATGTCGATGTGGTCGCGGAACTTGACGCCCTTGACCACGCGGCCATCGCGCACGTCCAGGCAGGGAATGATGCGACGGCTCAGCATGCCAGTGCGTCCTTCAGATCCAGATGACCTTCCAGCAGCGCCTTGCCGAGCACGATGCCGGCACACCCAGCCGCCTTGGCCGCGGCCACGTCGGCCAGATTGCGCGCGCCACCGGAGACCTGCACCTGCAACTGCGGCGCCAGTGCGCGCAGATGCGCATACAAGCCCATGTTGGGGCCGGACAGCATGCCGTCACGCGCGATGTCGGTGCACAACAGATGCTGCAGACCGGCCTGCGCGTACTGCGTGGCCAGTTGATCCAGCGTGGCCTCGGCGGTTTCGGTCCAGCCATGCACCGGCAGTTGCCATACGCCCGCTGCGTCCTGGCGTGTGTCCAGCGCGATGGTCAGCCGATCGGTGCCGAATTCCTGCAGCCAGCCGATCACCGTGGCGCTGTCGCGCACGGCCAGCGAGCCCACCACTACACGCGCCGCGCCGGCATCGAGAATGCGCGCCACATCCTCGCGCGAGCGCACACCGCCACCGGTCTGCACCTGCAGGCCGGTCTGACGGCTAATCTGACCGAGCAGCGCGGCCAAGGTGTAGCCGCCGGCCTTGGCCGCATCCAGATCCACCAGATGCATCCACTGCGCACCGGCGTCGGCAAACGCCTGCGCACGCGGCAGCACATCGTCGCCGTAGCGGGTTTCGCGGGCGTAATCGCCTTGCAGCAGCCGCACCACGCGGCCGTCGCGGATGTCCAGCGCGGGGTAAACGGTGAAACTCATGGGAAGCTCATCTCAAGAAAATTGCGCAGGATGCGCGCGCCGGTGTCGGCGGAACGCTCGGGGTGGAATTGCGCGCCGCACCGCAAGCCGCTCTGCACCACCGCGGTGAACAGCCCGCCGTGGTCGCAGGCGGCCACGGTGTCGGCGGTGACTGGCGCGGCATAGCCATGCACGAAATAGGCGCTGGCACGCTCCGGCAATCCAGCAAGCAGCGCGGAGTCACGCATCGGCACCAGCTGGTTCCAGCCCATGTGCGGTACGCGAATGCCAAGCGCCGGCGTCATGTGCCGCACGATGCCCGGCAGCATTCCCAGGCAGTCCACATCGCCTTCTTCGGAATGCTCGAACAACAGCTGCATGCCCAGGCAAATACCGATCAGCGGCACCTGCAATTGCTGCAGCGGTTCAATCAGGCCCTGCGCACGCAGGCGCGCCATGGCCTCCGGCGCTGCGCCCACGCCCGGCAGGATGACGCGCTCGGCGCCCTGCAGGCCCTGCGCATCACGCACCACGCGCGCTTCCACGCCCAGGCGCTCGAGCGCATAGCGCACCGAGCCCAGATTGGCACCGCCGGCGTCGATGAGCGCGAGATCGGTCATAGCGCCCCCTTGGTGGATGGCAACGCGGTGCCCTCGCGGCGGATCGCCTGGCGCAGTGCACGCGCCAATGCCTTGAAGCAGCCTTCCACCTTGTGGTGATCGTTCTCGCCGCGCACGTGCAGATGCAGATTCAATCCGGATGCATCGCACACCGAACGGAAGAAGTGCGGCACCAGCTCGGTGGGCATGTCGCCAACGCGCTCGCGTTTGAAGTCGCCGTCGAACACGAAGTATGGCCGGCCGCTGAAATCCAGCGCAGCACTGGCGATGGTTTCGTCCATCGGCAAGGTAAAGCCGTGCTGTGTGGTGTCGCCCGCTACGCGCCATGGGCTGTCGTCCGGATCAAAGCCATAGCGGCCAATACCGCGCTTGTCGCCCAAGGCTTCGCGCAAGGCCTGCCCCAGCGCCAAGCCAGTGTCTTCGATGGTGTGGTGCTCATCGATGTGCAGGTCGCCTTCGGCGCGGATATCCAGCGCAAACCCGCCGTGCTTGCCGATCTGCTCGAGCATGTGATCGAAGAACGGCAGCCCGGTGGCGGTGTGCGGTTCGGCCACGCGGTCCAGGTCGAGCTCCACGCGGATGCGGGTTTCCTTGGTATTGCGCTGGACCACCGCGCGGCGCGGGGCATCGGCCAGTTCGTGTGCGATGCCGGCCCAGTCCCAATCGCCGCCGAACTGCTCGGTGCGCAGCTGGAACCCGCGGATGTTGAGGTTCTGCGCGAACTGGATGTCGGTGATGCGGTCGCCCACCATCGCCGAACGGCTCCAGTCGATGGTGCGGTCCTGCAGGTACGGCACCATCAGGCCAACGCCCGGCTTGCGCGTCGGCGCGTTGTCGGCCGGCCAGCTGCAGTCGATCAGCACTTCGCGGAACACGATGCCCTGGCTGGCGAAGATCTGCAGCATCAGGTTGTTGGGGCCGTCGAAGGATGCCTGCGGATAGCTCTCGCTGCCCAGACCGTCCTGGTTGCTGACGATGACGAACTGGTAGCCGGCATCGCGCAGCTTGAGCATGGCCGGAATCACGCCGTCGACAAAGCGCAGCTTTTCGTAGGCGTCGATCTGGAAATCGGCCGGCTCGGTAATCAGCGTGCCATCGCGGTCGACGAAAAGAATCGGGGTCATGCGGCCTCCTGCTTGCGCTGCAATGCGCCCAACACACGGTCATTCTGGTCGGGTGTGCCGATGGTGATGCGCAGTGCATCGGACAGGCGCGGCACCGCGCGTTGATCACGCACCACCACACCCGCTTCGAGCAGCGCCTGGAACGCTGCTTCGGCGTCGTCGAAACGCACCAGCAGGAAGTTGCCCTGCGAGGGGTAGACCTGGCGCACGCCGGCCACCTGCACCAGCGCGGCATGCAGGCGTGCGCGCTCGGCACGGATCTCGGTCACCCGCCGCTGCGTCACCGCCAGCGCAGGTGCAGACAAGGCCTGCTCGGCCATCACCGCGCATGGCGTGGGTACCGGATACGGCGCCTGGCAACGGCGCAACAACGCGATCAGCTCGGCATTGGCGATCAGGCTGCCGATGCGCGCAGCCGCCAGCGCGTGCGCCTTGGACAAGGTGCGCAACACCGCCAGATTGTCGTAGCGCGCAAGCAGGCCAATGGCCGAGGGCACATCGGAGAACTCGCCATAAGCTTCATCCACCACCACCACCGCCTTGCCCTGCAGCGCCTGCAAGGCAGCTTCGATTTCGGCCAGCGGGATCGCCGAGCCGGCTGGGTTGGACGGCGAGCACAGGAACACCAGCTTGGCCTTGGCGTCCAGCGCGGCCTGCACGATCGCCGGCACATCGGCATGCAAACCGTCCGCCCCATCCACCAACGGCACTTCGACCAGCGGCGCGCTCTGCAGGCGCGCGCACACCGCATACATGCCGAACACCGGCGGTGTGACCACCACCGCATCGCGCTCGGGCACGCACAGGCCACGCACCAGCAGATCGATGGCCTCGTCGCTGCCACGGCCGATCAGCAATTGCTCGGTCGCACACCCATACAGCTGCGCCAGCGCCGCACGCAGGCCCTTGGGCTGCGGATCAGGATAGCGACGCGTGCTGGCGTCGGGATCGGCCGGATTTCCCCAGGCCGACTCGTTAGCGTTGAGCCACACATCGCCTTGCAATGCACTCGTGCGCGCCGACGCATAGCCTGCAAATGCGCGCAGATCGTCACGCACCAGATCCATTACCGATGCCGTGCTCATGCGGCCACTCCCATGCGCAGCGCCACCGCGTTGGCGTGCGCATCCAGGCCCTCGGCGCGCGCCAGAATCACTGCGCATGCGCCGATTCCATCGATACCGGCCTTGCTCGCCGCCTGCACGCTCACCATGTTCTGGAAGCTGGCCACGCTCACGCCGCTATAGGCACGCGCCGCACCGCTGGTCGGCAACACGTGGTTGGTGCCGCTGCAGTAATCGCCCAGTGCTTCGGGCGTGTAGTCGCCGAGAAATACCGAGCCGGCGGCCTCCACCTGCGCCAACCACGCACGCGGCTCGCGCAAGGCCAGGATCAGGTGCTCCGGTGCATAGCGGTTGCTGATCTCGAACGCGTCCTGCAGCGTCGCCACCTTGATCAACCGCGACTGCGCCAACGCCTGGCGCGCGATGTCGGCGCGCGAGAGTTGCGCCAGTTGCAGGTCCAGTTGCTCCTGCACTGCGGTAATCAATGCATCGCTGTCGGACAACAGCAGTACTTGCGAATCCGGGCCATGTTCGGCCTGCGACAACAGATCGGCCGCGACAAATGCCGGTTGCGCGCCGGCATCGGCAATCACCAGCACCTCGGACGGGCCGGCCGGCATGTCGATCGCGGCCGCGCCGGATTGCGCCACCTGCTGCTTGGCTTCGGTAACGAAGCTGTTGCCCGGGCCGAACAATTTGTCGCAGCTGGGAATGGAGTCGGTGCCATAGGCCATTGCCGCAATCGCCTGCGCGCCACCGAGCTTGAATACTCGGCGCACGCCGGTGAGTTGCGCGGCCACCAGCACCGCCGGGTCGACACTGCCATCCTTGCGCGGCGGCGTGCACAGCACCACTTCGCGGCAGCCAGCCAGCCGCGCCGGCACGCCCAGCATCAAGGCGGTGGACGGCAACGGCGCGCTGCCGGCCGGCACGTATAGGCCCACGCGGCCGATCGGGCGCACGATCTTTTCGCAGACCACGCCAGGTGCGGTTTCCACCGCATAGCCTTCGCTCATGCCGGCGCGGTGAAAGGTGTCGATGCGCGCCACGGCGTCCTGCATCGCCTGGCGCAGTTCCGGCGCGATGGCGGCATCTGCCGCGGCAAATTCGGCATCGCTGACCGCAAAGCTCTCCAGCGTGACGCCGTCGAAGCGTGCGGTGATCTCGCGCAGCGCCACATCGCCACGTGCACGCACATCGGCGATCAGGGTGGCGACCGCCTCGCGTGTCTGCGTGGCGACGGTCTGCACCGGGCGCGTCAACGCCTGGGTGCGTGCGTCTGCAGTGAGTTGGGTCCAATCAAGCGTGTTCATGCGAGCGAGCGCTCCACCGTCAATACCATCAAGCCTTGCGCACCTGCGCGTTCCAATTCTTCCAGGCGTTGCCAGGTCACCGCGCCGTGGCACATGGTCTGCAGGCGCAAGGCGCCATTGCCGTCGTCGGGCAACTGCACCAGCGGGTCGGCATCGGGCAGCAAGCGGCGCAGCGCATCCACGTTGCCTTGCTCGGCGCGGAACATCAGCAGCTTGCTGTCGCGCAGCTTGAGCACGCCATCCATGCGCCGCAGCAGCATCGCCAGCAGCGCCGCGCGCGCATCGGCCGGCTCGCGCACGGCACCAGCCAGCACCGCCTCGCTTTCCATCACCAGCTCGACCGGCTTGAGCTGGTTGGCGGCCAGCGTCGCGCCGCTGGAGACCAGGTCGCAGATCAGATCGGCCGTGCCCAGGCGCGGCGCGATTTCCACCGAGCCGGAGAGCTCGACCACCGATGCGTCGATGCCCTGGCGCTCCAGCCAATCGGCCAGGATCGCCGGGTAGCTGGTGGCGATGCGCTTGCCCGCCAGCTGCGCCACGCCCTGCCAGCCCCACTCTTCCGGCACCGCCAGCATCAGCCGGCACTGGCCGAAACCGACCCCGCGCACGGCGTGATACGCGGCCGGCAGGCCAGCGCGACGACGCGCCGATGCCTGCTCGTCCAGCTCGTTCTGGCCGACGATGCCCAGGTCGCAGACGCCATCGGCGATCAGGCCCGGGATGTCGTCGTCGCGCACCAGCAGCAGGTCCACCGGCAGCGATTCGCCGTAGCAGAACAATTTGTCGCGGCTCTGCCGCCAGCTCAGCCCGCAGGCGGCCAGCAGGCTGCGCGCCGGCTCGGCCAGGCGGCCGTTTTTCTGGATGGCAATGCGCAACCGGTCACGTGCCGGTGCTGCCGTGGAAGCACTCATCTTGTTCTCTCAGTGGGATTCGACAGGGCGCGACGATTGCTCGCGCAGGGCCGCGGCATAGCCGCCGGCGCCGTGTTCCAGGGTGCGCGCGACACGCCCGATGGTGGTGACGCTGACCTGGGTCAGGTCATGGATCTCGCGATACGGCACGCCCTTGACCAGCAACGGCACCACCCGCCAGCGGTCGGACATGGCTTCGAGTTCGGCCGGCGTGCACAGGTCACGCAGGAAGGCCTCGACGGCGCCGGGCGCCTCCAGGCAGGCCAGTGCCTCGGACAGCATCTTCAGCGAGGCGGCGACATCGGTACTTTCGCGGGGAGCAGGTCGTTGTTTCATCGCGTTAATGTAATAGCGTGTTAGTACATTAGCGCAAACGGGGCCATGAGGACAAGCGGGCGAACTTGCGGTGTTCATGCAGAGCGCCCTGCACGGACGCGCCCTGGTATCGCTACCGCAGCGCCACCGCCACCGCCACCGCCACCGCCACCGCCACGCATCCTGCCCCGAAAACGAAAGCAGCCGGCCAGATCGCTCCGGCCAGCTGCCCGCAACGCCCGTGCAATGGGCGCGATCAGTTCGCCGCGATCCCCGACACCAGCATCGCCTTGGCCTGCTCCAGCTCCACCTGCAACGTGCTGGCCAGCTCGTCGCGGGCCACGTCGAACTGCTGCTCGCGCACCAGGTCCTTCACCGCCACCACGCCACGCGCCAGCTCGTCGTCGCCGGCCAGCACCACAAAGCGGATGCCCGCACGCGCGGCGTACTGGAACTGCTTGCCGACCTTCTTTGGCTCCATCTGCACTTCGGTATTGATGCCGCCAATGCGTAGGCGGCGCGCGATATCCAGCGCATCATCCAGGCGCGACTCGTCCATCAGCGCCACCATCGCGTGCACGCTGCTCTCGGCGATCCCGGCGATCAGGCCGGCCTCGCGCAGCTGCCAGAACAACCGCGTCAAGCCAATGGAAATGCCCACGCCCGGCAGCTTGGACTTGGTGTAGTGGCTGGCCAGGTTTTCGTACCGGCCGCCCGAGCAGATCGAGCCGATCTGCGGGTGATCGGTCAGCGTGGTCTCGTAGACGGTGCCGGTGTAGTAATCCAACCCACGCGCGATCGAGAAATTCAGGCAGTAGGCGGTCTCGGGCACGCCCAGCGCCTTGACCAGTTCCAGCACCTCACGCAACTCGGCAATGCCCTCGCCCAGCGTTACGCTCGCGCCCACCGAGGTCTCCAGCGCCTGCAACTGTGCCAGCGCATCGGCATGCCCGTTGGAGCGCACCGCCACGAAGGCCAGAATCTTGTCCACCTGCGCGGCCGCAATGCCGAAGCCTTCGCCGGCCAAGGTGTCGCGCACGTACTCGGCGCCGCGCTTGTCGATCTTGTCGACCTCGCGCAGCACCGCCAGCTGCAGCTCGCCCTCGGCCACGCCCAGGCTTTCGAAAAAGCCGCGCAGCAGCTTGCGGTTGTTCAACTGCACCTTGAAATCGCCAATGCCCAGCTCGGCGAACACCGCGTGGATCACCGCCAGCACTTCGGCGTCGTAGCGGATGCTCAGCGCATCCTTGCCGATCACGTCGATGTCGCACTGGTAGAACTCGCGGAAGCGGCCACGCTGGGCGCGCTCGCCGCGGTACACGCGCTGCATCTGGTAACGGCGGAACGGAAAGCTCAATTCGTGCTCGTGCTCGGCCACATAGCGGGCCAGCGGCACGGTCAGGTCGAAGCGCAGCGCCAGCTCCGGCAGGCCGCCACTCTCGGCGCCCTCGTCGGCAGCCGCGGCGGCATTGGCCAGCGCGCCGGTGGACTGCACGAAATACACCTGGCGCTCGGTTTCGCCGCCGGATTTGGTCAGCAGCACATCGGAGAGCTCGAACACCGGGGTTTCCACCGGCAGGAACCCGAACCGCTCGTAGTTGCGGCGGATGACGTCCAGCATGCGCTGGAACGCGATCTGCTCGCGCGGCAGCAATTCCATGATGCCGGGCGGCGTACGGGGCTTGATCACGAGCGAAACTCCTGCGTATCGAGTGGGGCGAACGCGCAATTCTACCGGCTGGGCGGCCGTGCTGACCGCATGGCGTATCATTCGCCGCGTCCCAGCAGTGCGTGGCCCATGTACCGGCAGCTTCCAGACCCCAGCGTGACCTGCCCGGCCCCGGCCGAGGCCACTGGCGCCACCGCCCGTGACTCCGAATGCGCGTTGTGTGCGGTGCGCGGCCGGGCGATCTGCGCGGCGCTCTCGGAGCAAGAGATGGCCGCGCTGGACCAGGCCACCAGCGCGCAGGCCTATGCCACCGGCAGCGCGCTGGTGCGGGCCGGCGAGGCGCGCCACCACGTCTACACCGTGACTTCCGGGGCGCTGCGCATGGTGCGCACCCTGGCCGATGGGCGACGCCAGATCACCGGCTTCGTGCTGCCCGGCGACTATGTCGGGCTCACCGAAACCAGCCACCATCGCCACGATATCGAAGCCATCATCGACAGCCGGGTCTGCCGCACGCCGTTGGCGCAGATGCGTCAGCTCCGCGAGCGCTACCCAAGCCTGGAACGCAAGTTGTTGCAGCGTGCTGGCATGGAACTGGCCGCAGCGCAGGACACCGGCCTGCTGCTGGCGCGCCTGCAACCCAGCGAACGGCTGGCGCACTTCCTGCTGCGCCTGGCCGCACGCTCCACCCGCCCGGGCGCATCCGGCGACACCGTGGCGCTGCCGATGAGCCGCAGCGACATCGCCGACCATCTCGGCCTGACCATGGAAACGGTGAGCCGCACCTTCACCAAGCTCAAGCAGCAGCACCTGATCGCCCTGCCCCAGCTGCATCTGGTGCAGATCCTGGACTACCCGGCGCTACGCAAGCTGGCCGGCGACGAGGTCTGAGCCCGGCCGCCATGCGCTGGCGGCGAAACGGAGCGGGCAAGCATCGCAATCGCTGGCTGCGACATCTCCGGCAACGCCAGCCGCAGCGCCCCTAGCGCCCACCCACGCTGGCAACGGCAGCGCCGCAACCGCCACTCAACAGGCGCGATTGGCGCAACCAGGCACGGTCCGGGTAATAGGCGAACACGAAGGCGCCTTCGCGCAAGGTATCGATCAACTGTTTGGCCACCGCCGGCCGTACCGCCGGGCACCCCAGGCTGCGGCCCAGCCGGCCCTGGCTGCGGATCACCGCTTCGCTGACATACGGCGCACCGTGGATCACGATCGCGCGGTCGCGTGCATGGTCGTTGAAGCCAGGCTCCAACCCCTTCAGGCGCAGCGAGTAGCCGTTGTGGCCGGTGTAGGCCTCCTGCGCGGTAAAAGCGCCAAGGCTGGACTGGAAACTGCCGTCGTCGTTGGAGAATTTCGCAGCCAGGTTGTTGCCGGTATTGCGCCCATGCGCCACCCACTCTTCGAACAACAGCCGCTGGCGGGCCAGATCGAACACCCACAGCCGCCGCTCGGTGGAGGGGCGGCTGTAGTCGATGACGCTGAGCACCCGCTCGGTGCCCACCTGCTGGCGTTGACGCGCGCATTGCAGGGCTTCGGTGGCCAGGGCCAGGACCTGCCGGTCCAGCGCCGGTGCCTGGCGGGCCAGTGCATCGACCAGGCCTGCCTGCGGTGTGCCCAGGGGCGACACAGGCGAGGCAGCGATGGCGTCGGCGGCACCCGCCGTGCCGGCTGTTGCCCATCCGCACAGCGCGGCGGCAACGGCGATCAATCGATAAGACATGCAACAACCCACAGGGACGCGGTGCCACGTGGGCCCGCACCCCCTAGAGATAGCCGCATCCGGCCCGGTTTCCAACCCCGGCTGGCTGAACGTGTTCGGTCAGGGCGCATCCGCGAGCAGACGCTGCCGGAACGCCAGGTAGTCCGGTGCCAGCGGTTCGGCATGCGCCGGACGCTGCAACAGCGCCGCCAGCGCCGGCGGAATCTCCACCGCGCGGCCGATCAGTGGCTCCACCACCGCCTCGAACTTGGCCGGGTGCGCCGTGGCCGCCACCGCCCAGTCGCCGGTGCCGCCCTCGACCCCTTCCGCGCGCAATTGCTCCAGTACGTGCACGGCGGTGGCGGTATGCGGGCAATGCACCTCGCCGTAGCGTGCGAAGCGTTGCTGCACGGTATGGCGGATCGCCGTGTCATCCACCGACAGCGCACGGAACGCCTCGCGCAGGGCCGCATCGTCGCCGTCATACAGCCAACGCAGGCGTTCGAAATTGCTGGGTGCACCCACGTCCATCGCGTTGGCCACGGTGGCCACGCTGGGTTGCGGTGCGTAGTCGTCGCCGGCGAAGTAGTCGGGCAACACATGGTTGGCGTTGGACGCCAGCACGATCTGGCCCAGCGGCACGCCGAGCGCGCGTGCCAGGATCGCGGCCAGGCCGTTGCCCAGGTTGCCGGTGGGCACCACCAGGTTCAATGCGGCCCCGGAGCCAGCGTGGTGCTGCAGCGCTGCGTGCGCGTAGTAGCTCATCTGCGGCAGCAGCCGCCCCAGGCTGATGCTATTGGCCGAACTCAGCGGCAGCTGCGCCTGCAGCTCGCCATCGTTCAAGGCCTGCTTGACCATGGCCTGGCAGTCGTCGAAGGTGCCGGCCACACGCAATGCCTGGATGTTGTCGCCGAAGCAGCCCAGCTGATGCGCCTGCCGGGGCGACACGCGGCCATCCGGATACAGCACCACCACCCGCAGGCCGGGCTGCCGATGGAACGCCGCCGCCACGGCCGCGCCGGTATCGCCGGAGGTAGCCACCAGAATGGTCAGCGGGCGGTCTTCGGCGCGCCGCAGCCGCGTCAGACAAGCGGCCAGAAACCGCGCACCAAAATCTTTGAAGGCCGCGGTGGGGCCATGGAATAGCTCCAGCGCGTAGTCGCCCGGCGTGGCCAGCGGCACCAGCGGCGCCGGGAAATCGAACGCTTCGGCGCAGATGGCCGCCAGCTCGCCTGCCAGCGCGTCACCTTCGAAGAACGGCTGCAGCAGTGTGGTGGCCGTGTCGGCCAGCGTTGCGCCGGCCTGCAGGGTGCGCGCCGGCGGCAGGGTCTGCGGCACGTACAGGCCGCCGTCCGGGGCCAGGCCGGCGGCGATCGCCTGGCTCAGGCTCACGGCAGGTGCGGCGCCACGGGTAGAGATGAACATCATGCGGACTCCAGGCAGAGCGGAAACGGGCCAGCGCCCACCAACGAGAAAGGCGGATGCTGCGGGTGAGCGGCGGCATTGGACATCGCGGCGCGCCGCCAGGCGGTCGCACGGGGTTGCCGGCGCGGCGCTATGCTGCGCGCACCTTCCCGTGGAGCCCGCAAATGATCAAGGTCAGTGTGATGTACCCGTACCGCGATGGCGCCCGCTTCGACCACACCTACTACAGCGACACCCACATGCCGTTGTTGAGCGCGCGCATGGGCGCGGCCTGCCTCAGCTACACGGTGGACAAGGGCATCAGCGGCGGTGAGCCCGGCAGCACGCCGCCGTACATCGGGATGTGCCACATCTTTTGCGATTCGGTCGAGGCCTTCAACGGCAGCTTCGGGCCGCACGCGGCCGAGATACTTGCCGATATCGCCAACTACACCGATCTCGCGCCAGTCATGCAGATCAGCGAAGTGGTCGTGGGATGAACATGCCATCGCGGTGCGTGCATGCTGCGCGCACCGCTGATGCTTGATCGAACAACGCGTGCGCTGGCTCATGCAAGCAGCCGTGCCGCGGGGCTGTTAATCGGCGTCACCCAGGCCTGGCTGTCCAGGCCCACGCCGGCGAATGCGGCCTGCACCGCCGGCGCCGCCGCCGCGGCAGCCGCGCGGGTTTCGAACCAGGCAAACACGCTGGGGCCGGCACCGGAAATACTGGCGCCCAGCGCAGCATGCGCAAGCGCAGCCTGTTTCGCCTGCGCAAAGCCGGCAATCAAGGGCGCACGCCGCGGCTCGACCAGCACATCGCGCAGGCCGGCACGGACCAGGTCCGCATCGCCGGCATGGCAGCCGGCCAGTACCAGCGCCAGGTTGGTGCTCTGCGCCACGAACTCGCTCAGGCGGTAGTCGCCAGCCAGGGCTTCGCGCGCGCGGCGGGTTTCCAGCACTGCCTCCGGATGTACCACCAGGCTGTGCCACGCCTCCGGCACTGCGATCGGCACCAGCCGCTCCAAGGTGCACAGCACCAGCCCGCCCAGGAACAACGGCCCCAGGTTGTCGCCATGCCGGCTGCCACTGGCCACCGCTTCGCCATCGAGTGCGTGCTGATAGAGCTGGTCGGTGCTGATAGGTGTGTCCAGCAAGGCATTCGCCGCCACCAGCGCAGCCACGCACGAGGCAGCGGAGCCGCCCATGCCCGAACTCAAGGCGATGCCCTTGTCGATCTCCAGTTCAAAGCCGAACGGCAGCGCCAATGCCGCACGCAGCGACATCAACGCCGCGCCGGCGGTGTTGCGCTCGGCCTCCAGCGGCAGCGCCACGGTGGTGCCGCGAATGGCGGCAATCCGCACCACCGGCGCGTCGATGCGGCGCACGGTCACGGTGTCGCCCACGCCATCCAGCGGGTAGCCCAACAGGTCGAAGCCCACCGCCACGTTGGCCACCGACGCCGGCGCAAATGCGCGCGCCTCGCGCAGCCCACGCGCGGTGGGCACGGCGTGGCTCATGTCCACCATCTGATTCACAAGCGCGCCCCCTCGCCTGCCGCCACGCGCAGCAGATCGGCAAACACGCCGGCCGCGGTCACTTCCGGCCCTGCGCCCGGGCCTTGCACCACCAATGGGTTCTCGCAGTAGCGGCGCGTGGTGAACTGCACCACGTTATCGGTCAGGCGAAGATTGGCGAACGCATGGTGCGCAGGCAATTCCACCAGGCCCACGCTGGGCGCGCGATCTGGCGGCAGTTGCGCGACATAGCGCAGCACGTTGCCGCGCGCATGCGCGTCGGCCAGCCGCTGCGCAAAGCCGGCGTCCACTGTCTGCAGCTGTGCCATGAAGTCATCCACGCTGGCCTGGCGCAACGCCTCGGGCACCAGGCTTTCCACGCTGACATCGTCCAGGCTGATCGCCCGCCCCGCCTCGCGCGCCAGGATCACCAACTTGCGCGCCACATCCACGCCGGACAGGTCATCGCGCGGGTCTGGCTCGGTGTAGCCCATGCCGCGCGCCTGCGTCACCAGCTCGGAGAACGGCACGCTGCCGTCGTATTTATTGAACAGCCACGCCAGCGTGCCGGAGAAAATGCCTTCGATCGAGGTCACTGCATCGCCGGTATCGACCAGGTCGCGCAGCGTGGTGATCACCGGCAGGCCGGCGCCGACCGTGGCCTCGTAGCGGAAGCGCGCACCGCTGGCATCGGCGGCGGCACGGATCGCCTCATAGCGCGCCAACGGCCCGGAGCCGGCCTGTTTGTTCGGCGTCACCACATGGATGCCGGCTGCCAGCCAGCCCGCATAGCGGTCGGCCACTTCCGCACTGCCGCTGCAATCGATGATCACCGTATGCGGCAGGTGCGCGGAGAGCAGATGCGCGGTGAAGCGCTCCAGATCGGTGGGCGTAGACGCCGCTGCAAATGCATCGCGCCAATCGCCGGTCACGCTGCGCTCTTCCAGCAACATGCGCCCGCGCGACACCACGCCACGCAGGCGCAGATCCAGGTTGGCCTTGCCGAGCAGTTGCGGCTGCGCGGTACGCAGCTGATCCAGCAACGCCGCACCCACATTGCCCGGCCCGATGACACCCACCGAGAACGTCTGTGGCGACAACCAGAAGCCGGCATGCGCCGCGCGCAAGGCCTTGGTGGCATGCGCCGCATCGATCGCCACCGAGATGTTGCGCTCCGAAGAGCCCTGCGCAATCGCCAGGATATTGACCTGCGCGCGGCCCAGCGACTCGAACAGCCGCGCCGCCACACCGGGTTGCCCGGCCATGCCATCGCCCACCGCCGCCAGCACGCTGATGCCGGTGGTCAACTGCACGCGCTGCACCTGGCCAACCGTGATCTCGTGCGCAAATGCCTGCAGCAGCGCATTGCGCGCACGCTCGGATTCATGCTGCTTGACCACGCAGCAGATCGAATGTTCCGACGAGCCTTGCGAGATCATCACCACCGACACCTGCGCCGTGCGCAGCGCCGCGAACACACGCTCGGCCGTCCCCGGCACACCGATCAGGCCGGTGCCTTCCAGATTCAGTACCGCCAGATCCGGGCTGAGCGTCAGCCCCTTGATCGGCCCGCTCACCGCACTGCTGGCGGTGATGCGCGTGCCCGGATGTTCGGGTTGGAACGTATTGCGGATGATGATCGGCAAACCGCGCTCGATCGCCGGCGACATGGTCTGCGGATGCACGACCTTCGCGCCGAAATAGGCTAGCTCGCAGGCTTCGTCGTAACTCAGGGTTTCCAGCTGCACCGCCTCGGGCACCACGCGCGGATCGGCCGAGAGCACCCCATCCACGTCGGTCCAGATGTGCAGCTCGTGAGCATCGAACAAGGCCGCGAAGATCGCGCCCGAATAATCGCTGCCGTTACGCCCCAGCGTGGTGATGCGGTCGCCGCGATCGCGCGCGACAAACCCGGTGACCACCACCCGCGTCTGCGGATGCGCCTGCCGCCAGGTGTCCAGCCGCTGCGCGCTCACCGCCCAGTCCACATCCACGCCCAGCTCGCCACGATTGACCACCAGCACATCGCGTGCATCCAGCACTGCGCAGTCTTCGCCCAGTGCACGGAAGTGGTCGCCGAGCAGCTGCGCGGAATACACCTCACCCAGCCCCTGCACGCGATCAAGCACTTCGCGCGGCAGCTCGCCGATGACTGCAAGCGCCGCAAGGATCTGTGACAGATGCTCGAAGCGCTCGTCCAGCCACTCCACGGTGGGCCCGGAATGCTCGCCCAGCAACGCCACCGCCGCACCGCGATGGCGCGCACGCGTTTCATGCCAGCGCTCGCGCCACTCTGGACGATTCTGCGCGGCCAGTTCGGCCAGCTCGATCAACGCATCAGTCACGCCTTTCATCGCCGAGACAACCGTCACCTGCACGGTCTCATCGCGTGCCAGCAACAGCTGCGCCACATGCCGGTAACGCTCGGCATCGGCAACCGAGGTGCCACCGAATTTATGCACCACGGTGCGGGCGGAAGGCGTTGGGACAGCGGCGGGTTCAAAAGAAACGACAGGCGATGACATCGACAGACCTCGTTGGGAGGCCCCGTCCGCTTCAGGTGAGAGAGGGAGACCCCCGCATCCTGATCCGGGTGCGGGGCCGTTGTTTTCGGAAGTTACGCGAAGACGACGGACCGCACCGGGCGAATGGTGGCGGTGGTAATGGTGGTGGTAATGCCGGCCACGCCCGCACCTGGCCGCATCGGCGGCATCACGGGGCAAGCGGTGGCGAAGGCGTTACGCATGCATCCAAAAGACATCACCGGGGTGAAGCCTGTCAAGCAGGCCGGGTTGCAAGCGCTGCGCGCCACGCCACGTGCATGCAGAAAGCCTTGCAGGACAAAGATTTAAGCAAATCCACCACAAGCGATTGATTGCTATGGAAACTTTTCTGATGGGCGCGGAGTCGATCGCTGCGCAACTTGGCAGGTGTGAGACCTGGCTTCGGGCGTCGCTTCTGGCGGCTTGGTCGCGCGCTTTACAGAGCTCGCTTCTAGCGAATGCGTCGCTCGCTTCACAGCAGAGTTAGGACTTCGGCGGTTCCGATGATCTGATGCAGGTCAATGAGGGCCAGCGGCAAGCAATGACTCTGGACGTCAGGGACGACGACACGCCAGCTGAGCATTTCGAGGTCTTTCCCAGAATTGGGACGACCAAATCATTGTTTTGCGCTCGCTACGCGCGCAGCGCTCCAACGCAGAGTCAACGCAGCCAGGCGACCCGAACATGCCGCGTGGACCTTACCGCTCACCCAAGCAGCTGAGGATTGAGCTGCCACACCGCATAGTTCAGCGCCGCCGCAAAGCTGATCCACAGCAGATAGGGAACCAACAACCACGCAGCACTACGGCTGTGCCGAGCGAACGTCACGATGGTCGCCACCAGCGCCAACCACAGCGCCACGATATCGGCAAATGCCCACGCCCCCATGTGCCACGCAAAGAACAGCCAGCTCCACAACCCATTGAGCCCCAGCTGCAACACGAACACGGTCAGCGCACCGCGCGCCCCACCCCACCCGCCACGCCGCCAGATCAACCACACCGACACCGCCATCATCCCGTACAACACAGTCCACACCGGCCCGAACAACCACCCCGGCGGTGCCCAGCCCGGCCGCTGCAACCCGGCGTAGAAGCTGGCTGCCTGGATCGACGCCGCCGCTCCCAAGCCGCCACCAGATAGCAGAGCACCAACCAGCCCACCAGTCCAAGCCACTGCGCTTTCTTTGTCATCGACATCTCCATACAGCTAGCGAGTGAGCGCATGCTATTCAGGCATTCGAATGTCGCGCACGTTGCCACATAGACTGTCCAGGCGATGCAAACAGAGCGCAGACCTGTGATCATGGATGAATCAACTTTAGGCGAGGCTGCCAGTCGTTAAACTGACGCCGGCTCACTTGATAAGTGAACCTGACCCTGAGGTTTCCCCACATTTCCTCCTGGCAAATCAATCACTTGCGACGTAATTGCCTGGAAGAAAGTGCGCGCATGGCGCAATCTTCAAGGTGACTAAGCCAGAGAAGGTTGACGACCATGCGCGCCAGCGAAGTATTGCAGAAGTGCCTGCCCAACTCACTGTCCGGGATGCATGCGTTGCGCGAACGCGCGTTGCTGCATGCGGTCGAGGCGTTGTTGCACGGACGCAGGCTGACACTGATGGACATCGCACGTTCGTGGCCGAGCGCACTGCGGGTGCGCGCGCCGCTCAAGGCAGTTGATCGCCTGTTGAGTAATCGCAATTTGCAGGTCGAGCGATCAGTGATCGACCACGAGATGGCGCACTGGCTGCTGCGCGGCGCGCAGCCGGTAATCGTCATCGACTGGAGCGATCTGAAGCCAGACAAATCGTGGTGTCTGCTGCGCGCAGCGGTGCCGGTGGGCGGCCGCACGCTTACCTTGCTGGACATGGTAGTGCCAGGAAAGCAGCAGGGATCGCCTGGTGCAGAAAGACGCTTCTTGCAACAACTGAGGGCACTGGTTCCGGACGATGTTCGCCCGATCCTGGTCACTGACGCCGGCTTCCGGACACCGTGGTTCCGCGCTGTATCGGCCATGGGCTGGTGTTGGGTTGGGCGACTGCGCGGGCGCACGCAAGTCAAGCCGCAGGACGTGCGGGATGAAGCAGATCAGTGGATCGACAGCCGGAAACTGCATGTGTTGGCGTCCAATCGTGCATGCGAGTTACCGCCGATGCAGGCCAATCGCAGCGATCCACTCGATTGCAGGTTGGTGATTTACGCCAAGGCACGGCAAGGGCGCAAACAGTGCAATCGCCGCTCACCCGCCAAAGTCTCGCGTGCGTCATCGAGTCTGAAGGCCGCAGCGCGCGAGCGCGAGCCTTGGCTCATCGTTGCATCCCCGCAGCTGCAGGCGCCCAGCGCAAAGCAGTTGGTCAATGTGTACGCACGACGGATGCAGATCGAGCTTGCATTTCGCGATCTGAAATCACATCGCTACGGCCAGGCGCTGGAAGACAGTTTGACCCGACGCGGCGAGCGACTGCAGATCCTGCTGCTGATCAATACGTTGGCTGCATTCGCCAGCTGGTTGGCGGGGCTGGGATGCGAAGCGACCGGTATCGCCCAGTGGCTGTCTCCTCGCAACAGCACACGCAAGCTTTACTCCACGCTACGCATCGGCCGAGAAGCGCTGGTCAGGCAGTGGCCGATGGAACCCGTCTCACGGTGGATAGGGCGCTTGCGCGCACTGCCTGCGGCAGTGCGCGAGCAGATGACGCTTACGGTGTAAAACGTGGGGATACCTTAGAACCTGACCCCGTTATCACCGGCCTTGCCACGCGAGCCACTGGCGCTGGCGGTGATGCCGGCGGCAAAGTCGTCCGCACCATAGGTGACCGCCACGCCGATCGCTGCACTCTTGCTCTTGCTGGTGCTGTGCTGCTCGAAGGTGTCCTGCGCCGCTTCCAGGGTGATGTTGTTGTCGGCAGCCAACAGCAGGTTGTTGCCGGCTTTGATGTCGCTGCCGCGCACCAGGAGGTTGCTGTCTTCACCACCGCCGGTGGCGATCAGGTCGAATTCACTTTTTACGGAAATTAAATATTCCTCTTAGCCCACTAAAACTCTTCTTTTTTTGATCCAGCCTGAGCTCAAAAGAAGATGGGACATCAGGGTATCGAGGGCTTCGGCCGTCTGAGACAAGGTCGGCAGGATAAAATGGCATCTCCACGCAGGCACTATCGTCTATTTGACATAATCTTGCGACGACTGCTGCTTCAATGCACCAGCAACCGTGATAACTGCCCTGCATGCCAAACGCCTCATCGGCACAGGACTTCCACCAATATGGCGTGCGGTGTGGAGGGGGAACACTTGTGGATCCCGCATCGCGCAAACTTTGAAACCATCCCGCGATAAATTGCTTTAAATGCGACGCTTGATTTTCATCGCGCTCCCTCATCACCTCCAGGAGCGAACTATATGCTTGCGGAAAGCAAACTCTAGATCCGATAATTCTCCCCGGAGATCTATGAGCAATAATTCGATCAAGAACTTCATCCTCCCCCTCATTGCCAACCAAACTTATGAGCCGCTGCCATTTGGGAGCAGGAAAATCTAACAAGTCGCCCCTGAAAAACCCCCAATCACCCAACGCCCGCAAGGCCTTGATGTCTGCAGTGGCGTGCCAGAACTACCAGTTTTCGCTACGCTGAAGGCTGGTTTCTGGCAATTTCCACTCATGCATACACGCCGTCCTGCTGCCGAGCACATGCCTGCCGAGGAGTTGTTTCGTTCGCGCCTGGAGAACCAGATCGATCTGCGGCATCCGCTGGCGCAGCTGAGCCAACGGATGCCGTGGACGGCGTTGGAGCAAGCACTTTCATCGCGCTTGCCGGCCACCCAGGCTGGTGGCGGTCGGCCGGCATTGCCGGTGCGGCTGATCGCCGGTTTGCTCTACCTCAAACACGCCTACGACCTGTCCGATGAGGCGGTGTGCGAGCGTTGGCTGGAAAATCCGTATTGGCAGTTTTTCACTGGCGAGGTCGTGTTCCAGACGCGCTTGCCGTGCGATGCCAGCTCGCTGACGCGCTGGCGTCAGCGGCTTGACGAAGCGGGGATGGAAGAGTTGCTGGCACACACCATCAACGCTGCACATGCCATGCAGGCGGTGGACGCACGCGAGTTGTCGCGGGTGATCGTGGACACCACGGTGCAGGAAAAGGCGATTGCCTATCCGACCGATAGTCGGTTGCTGGAGGTGGCACGCAAGAAACTGGTGCTGCTGGCCAAGCGTTACGGCATCGGGTTGCGGCAGAGCTACGCACGGCAAGGTCCGGCCCTGAGCCGCAAGGCGGGCCGCTATGCGCATGCACGCCAGTTCAAGCGCATGCAGCGCGTGCTGCGACGTCAACGCACGGTCTTGGGGCGGGTGTTGCGCGATATCGCGCGCAAGCTGGACCAGGTGGAACCCGGCGTGCGCGAGCGCATCGCGGTCTGGCTGGAACGTGCGCAACGGCTGTACACGCAGCGTCCGAAGGACAAACAAAAACTGTACGCATTGCATGCCCCGGAAGTGGAATGCATCGGTAAGGGCAAGGCGCGTCAAGCGTACGAATTCGGCGTCAAGGTCGGCATTGCGGTCACCGCCTGCAAGGGATTGGTCGTGGGTGCGCGTAGCTTCCCGGGCAACCCGTACGACGGCGACACCTTGGCCGAGCAGCTGGAGCAGACACGCGGGTTGCTGCAGGATCTGAGCGTAGAACCGACGGTGGCGATCGTGGACCTGGGCTATCGCGGGCGCGAGGTCGATGGCGTGCAGGTGCTCCATCGTGGCAAGGCCAAGACGCTGACGCGACGGCAATGGCGCTGGATCAAACGACGGCAGGCGGTGGAACCGGTGATCGGACATCTGAAAGACGACTGCAGGTTGCGTCGCTGCAGGCTGAAAGGTGCACAAGGCGATGCGCTGCACGTACTCGGCTGCGCCGCCGGCTACAACCTGCGCTGGCTGCTGCGCTGGATCGCGTTTTTGCGTGCCTGGATGCGGGCGATGGGATGGCCATCCTTTAGCGCCGTGCCGCTGTCGCCGATGACACTTGGTGCTTGAAGGGGGTTTTTCAGGGGCGACTAACAACAAAGACAATCCTACAAGGCGCAGGCAATATGAATAAAAATCAATATTGACATCCCAGGAAGTTCTAGTTCGCTTAGTATCTTCGTCCCAGATATCATTTCCCAGCCCGACGGATTTCTCCCATGAGTCTAGCAATGTATCGAATCTCCGCCCTATTAGATTGATATCATCCCCGCGAGAGTAGCGATAAAGCATAAGGTCGGAAATATTTTTCGCTATTTCAAAAAAGAACTGAGGCAAATACTCTTTGTTTGGAAAGGGTGACCTGCTGACCTGCCCCCACTGAGCCGTACCAGCTGAAGCTATAAAGTCCGTGAACCCAAGAGGACGGACATGAAGAAGAGCAGATTCAGCACCGAGCAGATCATCGGGTTTATCAAACAGGCCGACGCGGGCATGGCCGTGGCAGAGTTGTGCCGTCGGCATGGTTTCAGCCCGGCCAGCTTTTATCAGTGGCGGGCCAAGTACGGGGGGATGGAGGCCGACGAGGCCAAGCGGCTGAAAGAACTGGAGGTCCAGAACACTCGATTGAAGAAGTTGCTGGCCGAGGCGCACCTGGACATCGAAGCGCTGAAGGTTGGCTTCGGGGTAAAACGCTAGCCCCGCAACGCAAGCGCGAGGCAATCCGACGAATGCTCGAACACACCCCGTTGAGCGAGCGCCGGGCTTGCCGCCTTGCGGGGCTGTCCCGCGATGCTTTCCGCCACGCACCCGTGCCGACGCCAGCCACGCAGGCGCTGTCGGCGCGGCTGGTCGAGCTGGCCCAGACCCACCGCCGCTTCGGCTATCGCCGACTGCATGATTTGTTGCGCCCGGAGTTTCCATCCGTGAATCACAAAAAGATTTATCGCCTGTACGAGGAAGCCGAGCTGAAGGTGCGCAAACGGCGCAAGGCCAAGCGTCCGGTGGGTGAGCGGCAGAAACTGCTGGCGTCCTCCATGCCGAACGACACCTGGAGCATGGACTTCGTGTTCGATGCGCTGGCCAACGCACGCCGCATCAAGTGCCTGACCGTGGTCGACGACTTCACTCGCGAGAGCGTGGACATTGCCGTGGATCACGGCATCAGCGGGGCTTACGTAGTGCGCCTGCTCGATCAGGCGGCGTGTTTCCGTGGCTATCCACGCGCGGTCCGCACCGACAATGGCCCCGAGTTCACCAGTCGCGCCTTCATTGCCTGGACGCAGCAACATGGCATCGAGCACATCCTGATCGAGCCGGGTGCCCCCACGCAGAACGCCTACATCGAAAGCTTCAACGGCAAGTTCCGCGACGAGTGCCTCAACGAGCACTGGTTCACCTCGTTGGCACAAGCCCGGGACGTGATCGCAGACTGGCGACGCCACTACAACCAGATCAGGCCGCACAGCAGTTGTGGTCGCATCCCGCCGGCACAGTTCGCCGCCAACTACCGTACACAACAAGCCAACAACGCAGTACCCTTCAACCCCGGGCTTTATCAGTAATCACTGGTACGGACGATGGGGGCAGGTCACGCCGGCTGCAAGCGAGGCGCCGCTGACATTACGCCCATCACTCCCCACTGCGCCGTTACTGATGTTGGCACCATTGATACTGACGCCTTGGCCACCGGTCATGCTGGCGCCGAGGGCGAGATAGCTGTTGTCCAATGTGCCGGATCCGAAAACGCGTGCCTCCTCTTCCCAATAGCAAGGAAGATTTTGACCGGGACGATGCATACAGTCGCCGTTGATCGGCATTGCCCTGTATTCGGTGTCCGTGTAATCGACAACTTGCCTTAGCGCCAGCGACTGATTGAGCACATCGTCACTGTCGGAGAGCATTGCGTCCGATAAACCACCGACGCCGCGTTGATTTAACAGTAGCGCTCCACCGGCGGCGATGGTGGACACATTGTTCGTCACGTATCCAGACAACGCGATACTACCGCCAGCAGCAATGCGTCCTTCGGCGCTAACGGCGATCAGCTGTTCACGCTCGCGTACGCTATACGCACGATAGAGCCCCGGCTGATGTCCTGTGTAGCGAATGCCCATGACGGTCGCCCCTGGGCTGGGATCACGCCGAATTTCATCTTCAGGCATCGCTGCATTTGCCGCAAAACGTTCAGCGTCGGTCAGCGGGCCGGTTCTAGCATCGACCACACGGCGCCGATTATTGATCTGATTCGCCGCGATCAAAATATTGCCATCCGCCTCGATGCTGCCCGACAAGTTGTTCACCACACCCGTGCGCGACACCAGCGTGCCGCCGGCATCCTGCGCACCACCGATGGCGATATTGCCCAGGCTGAAGATGCGTGCGTCGCGATTGAGCAGCTGGTCGCGCACGATAAGGCTCATGTTGCCGGTCGAGCCGAGCAACGCGGAGCCGTACGCGGCGTTGTCGGTGGCGCCACCAAGATCCGCGCCATTGACCAGCGTGCCGGTGTTCACAGAGACATTGCCACCGACAATGCTGCCGGTGTTATTGATGCTGTTCGCCACCAGCGACAGCGCGCCATTGCCGGAGATGCTGCCCGCGTTATCGATGACGCCGCCCCCATTGAGGCGGGTGTCATTGGACGCGATGTTGGCACCGGCGCGATTGGTGATGCTGCCGGCAGTAATGTCCAGCCGGCGCGTCGCCGTGAGGGTGGCTTCGTTGACCAGGTTGCCACCCACGCGCAGATTGAAATCGCCATTGCTGGTGAGGTCGGCCCCGGCGCGGTGGGTATAGTCGCTGCGCAGGGTCATGTCGAGCAGGTTCTGCGCGAGGATGCTGCCGCCACCGTCGAAGCCGACAGTATCGATCACGACATCGCCAGCGCCACCGGTCGTGCTGCCGGCGCCGATCTGCCCGCCCGCATTGCTCAGGCTCTGCACATTGAGGCGGACCGACTGCTCGGCCTTGATCTTGCCGTTGCGGTTATCCAACGTGGCGCCGCTGCGCTCCAGGCGGAAGTTGGCACCGGCGTAAACGTTGCCGCCCTGGTTGTTCAACGCACTGGTGTTGGCAATCAAATCGCCACCAGCGACCAGCTGGCCGCTGTTGTTGGCAATGCTGGCCGCATCGATGACCACGCTGCCACGCCCACCGAGATTGCCGCTGGTGTTGGTCAGCGCACCGCCGGTGGTGATGCGGGTCAGCCCGCCTCCGTTGTTGACGATGCTGCCTTGAGTGTTGTCGATCCGGCCCGCCGATGCAGTCAGTGCATTGCCGGCATCCAGTTGGCCACCGCTATTGAGTAGCGCACCGGTCGCCACAACGATGAGGTCGCGCCCGGCGCTGAGTTTGCCACCCTGATGATTGTCCAGCTGACCGCGCGCAGTGACATTGAGGTCACGCCCGGCTTGCAGGCTGCCACCGCTGCTGCTGATGTTTTCCGCCGTGATTACTGCATCGTTGCTGGCACCGATCACGCCATCGCCGTTATCCAGGCTACGCGTCAGTTCGACGCGCAAGCCTCCGCCTACGCCTGCATTGGCCAGTGCGTGCACGGTACCGCCGGCGTTGCTGAGGCTGTCTGCACGCAGGATCAGTGCACCGCCGTTGGCCTGCAGCAGGCCATTACGATTGTCGGCCGCGCCGGTGGTTTGCACAGTCAATCCACGCGCTGCCACCGAGCCGCCAACGTTGTTAAGGCTGGCGGCCGTAACCACTGCATCACCCGCCGCGGCAATCACGCCGCTCTGGTTATTCAACGCGGCACTTGCGCCGACGGATAGCTGACCCTGGCTGACCAGGCGCCCACCGCTGTTACCCAAGGCGCCGCGGCTGGTGACCGACAAACTGCCGGCACCGGCGTGTTCAATGCGGCCTTGCGCGTTCTCCACACTGCCGGCACTGATGGTCAGATCCTGGCCATTGCTGGCCAGCGTGCCGCCGGTGTTGTCGAATGCACCGCCGATCACGACGCGGGTCGCTCCGCTGCCGCTTTGCACCAGCTGGCCGCCGGCATTGTTCAAGCTGCCGCCATCGATGCTGATCTGGTTGGCCTGCAGCTTTCCGCCAACCGATCCAAGCAGACCGTGATCGATACGGCCACCCGCCTGCAGGCTAAGCGTACCGCCCGCAAGTAGATCGCCACCGCGATGATCCAGATCACCGCCCGTGGTCAAGCTGGCGTTGCCAGTGACGCGCGTGCTGGCACCGGCCAACTGCAACTGGCTTCCCTGTGCGATGAGATTGCCGCCGGCCAGCAACTTGCCGGACGCAGTGAGTTGGCGGTCTGCGATCACGCTGAGCGTGTTGCCGTTGCCCAAGCTGCCATCGCCTGCGATACCGGCGCCAACGGTGCCACCAATGCTGATGTCGCCGGCGCGCAAGGTGAGATTGCCGGAGGCTGTGGTCTGGCCGGCATTTTCGATACGCGCACCCTGCAAACCGACAGTGGTGCCGCTGACCACGCCTTGCTGGCGCAGGACCGCATCGCTGTTCAAGGTGATCTGCTGGCCGCCAAGCTGGCCAGCAACATTCAGGTCACCCTTCGCACGCAGCTCCACATTGGAGCCGGCACTCACGCTGCCGCTCTGCGCCAACGCGCCATCCGCCTGGGCCGAAAACGCCCCTGCCGCTGCGAGCGTGCCGCCAAGTTGCAGGTTGCCGCGACTGATCAGTGCGACATCGCCACGCTCGCTGCCCAGCTGGCCGCTACTGCTCAGCTGCGCCGCTTCCACACGCAACGCGTTACCGCCGATCAGATCACCACGATTGTCCACCGCGCCGCCGGCGATCAACCCCAGGCCCTGCAGACCGTAGGCCTGCCCGGTCTGGCGCAGGCTGCCGACGTTCATGCTCAGCTGGTTGCCCGCACGCACGGCGCCGGCGTTATCGAACAGGCCGCCGATCGCCAGCGTGGTGCTCCCCTGGGCGAGTAGTACACCGGTCGCGGCATTGCTCGCGCTGTTTGCGGTGACGCCGAGCGCCTGGCCGGCAACGACCTGCGCCGCATTGCTGAGCGCGCCTGTGGCGGCCAAAGTGAGATTGCGGTCTGCCTGCGCGATGCCGGCCACCGCAAGGTCGCCGGTACTGCGCAACGTCAGGTCGGTCGCTGCATCCAGCGCGCCGCGGCTATCGATCGCCGCACCGTCCACGGTGATGGCCCCACCGCTCTGCAGCACCGCCGCCTGACCGGTGACCACCTGCGCACCGCGCAAGCTGGCATTGCCGGCGGCACTCGCCTGCCCTGTCATGCCCAGCGTGCGCTGCGCCTGCAGGTCGAGTAACGATGCCGATTGCAGCGTACCGGAGATACCCAGGTCGCGGCCGGCCTGCAGCGCAACGGACTGCGCCTTGAGCGAGCCGGCCTGTTGCAGATCGCCCACCGCAGTGGCCTGCAAGGTGGTCGCCGCGGCAACAACGCCCTGCAACTGCAGATCGCCCCGGCTGTGCAGCGTGACGCCAGCTGTCTCACTACCCAGCTGCCCGCTGCTGCGCAAGCCACCGCTGTCCAGCTGCAATGCATTTTTGGCGGTGAGACTGCCGCGGTTGTCCAGCGTACCGGTGATGTTTGCAACCAGCGTATTGCCGGCGAACGCGCTACCGCTCTGATCGAGGCTTGCTGCGGTCATGCGCAGCTCGCCGCCACTCTGCAGGGCGCCGTCGTTCTGCAACGCGCCAGCGCTGACCACGGTAAGTGCTCCACCCGCACCAAGCGCGCCGGCAGCAGTGTTGTCGACACGACCTGCCTGCACCGACATGTCGCGACCGGCTACCACCTGGCCGCCGTTCTGCACGGTTCCCGCAGCGCTCAGCACCACGTCGCGACCTGCCTGCGCGATGCCGGCGACAGACAGGTCACCGGTGCTGCGCAATGACAGATCGCTACCGGCATCCAACGTACCGCGGCTATCGATGGCAGCGCCGTCCAGCGTGATCGCACCGACACTCTTGACGACGGCGCCAGTCCCTGTTGCCACGCTACCGCCCTGCAAGGCGATGCTGTTTGCCTGGGCTTGGCCACTTATGCGCAGTGCGCGCTGCGCCTGCATGTCCAAGGTGGAGGCAGACTGCAAGGTACCGGAAGCGCTGAGGTCGCGCCCGGCATTCAGCGTCACAGACTGCGCAGAGAGCGTGCCCGCCTGTAGCAGGTCCCCGCCGGCCGTGGCCTGCAGGGTGGTGGCGGCAGATACCACGCCCTTCAGGTCGACATCGCCCTGGCTGGTCAGCGCCACCGCGCCATTCACCGATCCCAACTGGCCATTGCTGCTGATGCGGCTTGCGGTAATGCTCAGATCATTGCCGGACACCAACTGGCCGCTATTGTCGAATGCGCCTTGCGAAGTGATCGACAGCGCATCACCGCTGTACAAACGCCCACGCTGCAGCAGCGCGCCCGTGCTCAGCGCCAGGCTGCGTTCGCCATGCAGGCTGCCGGCGTTGTCGAACACGCCAGCCGTCTCCACGTGCAGATCGCGCAATGCCCCCAATGTTCCGCCAGCTGCATTGCTGGCAGTGGCCGCCTGCAGGCGCAGATCGCGCGCCGCAACAACCTGTGCTGCGTTGTCGAAGGCGCCACCGGCGGTCAGCACCACGTCCTGCCCGGCCTGGGCAACACCGGCCAGCGCCAGTGCGCCAGTGCTGCAAATCTGCAGGTCACTGGCGGCATCGAGCGCACCACGGCTGTCGATGGACTGCCCGTCCAGGGTGATGCCGCTGCCGCTCTGCACGACGGCATCGACGCCGGTGGCAATCGTCCCGGCGGTGAGAGAAGTCGCTGCGCTGCTGGATGCCTGACCAGTGATGGTCAAGGCACGTTGCGCGCGCAGATCGAGCGTGGATGTGGACTGCAGGGTGCCGGCGGCAGCGAGATCGCGCCCAGCCTGGAGTGCGATGGACTGGGCCTTGAGCGCGCCGGCCTGTTGCAGGTCGGTTGCTGCAGTGGCCTGCAAGGTGGTTGCCGCAGCGACCACGCCCGCCAGTTGCATTTCGCCCAGGCTGTTCAAGCTGACGGCGGCACGCTCACTGCCCAACTGGCCGCTGCTGCGCAACGTGCCGGCATCAACGCGTAGCGCATCTTTGGCAATCAGGTTGCCGCTGTTTTCCAGAGCGCCTGCAATCATTGCGGTCAGTGCAGCGCCTGCAGAGGCGCTGCCCGTCTGTTCGAAGCCGGCAGTGGTGATCTGAAGATCCCGACCGGCTTGCACGCGGCCGGCATTGACCAGCTGCGTAGTACTGTCCACCGCAACATCCCGCTCGGCGGCCAACACACCGGCGCTGGCATTTTCAATGCGCTGCGCCTGTGCGGCCAAATCGCCGCCGGCAAACACTTGCGCAGCATTCTCGAGGTTTCCACCAGCGCTCAGCGTGACATCGCGCCCGCCTTGCGCAACACCGGCAAGCCGCAGATCTCCTTGGCTGCTGGCACGTAGGTCGCCCGCAGCATCGAGCTTGCCGCGGCTGTCGATGGCCGTAGCGTCCAGGCCAATCGCACCGGCGCTCTGGAGCACCGCAGCGTCGGTGGTGGCGAGCGTGCCTGCACGCAGACGCGCATCGCCGCCGACCGCACCCTGCGCAGCAAAGGTCAGCGTGCGCTGCGCCTGCAGGTCCAGCGCGTTGGTGGATTGCAAGCTACCTGCAGTGGTGAGGTCCCGCCCAGCCTGCACCGTCACCGATTGCCCACGCAAGGCGCCGTCTTGCTGCAGATCTCCGGCAGCCGCTGCCTGGAGCTCGGTTGCCGCAGCTACCACGCCGCCCAAGCGCATATCGCCTTGCGAATTCAATCGAACATCGGCCGACTCGCTGCCAAGCTGCCCATTGCTGCGCAACGCGCCGGCATCGATTTGCACGGCTTGCTTGGCGACCAGGCTGCCGGTGTTGTCGAGCGTTTCGCTGACCGAAGCGGTCAGTGCGTTGCCCGCAGTCGCGCTGCCCTGTTGCACCACGTTCGCTGCAGTGAGCTGCAGGTTGCCGCCGGCAGACAGGCTGCCCGCGTTATCCAGCAGGCCGGCGGTACGCAAGGTGGCATCACCCTGAGACGACAACGCCGCACCTTGCGCATTCCGCAGCGCTGCGGCATCCAGGCCCAACGTGCCCACCGCAACGACTGCACCGCCGTTGTGCACCCGGCCACTGGCTTGTAGCGCAGTTGCACCTGCGCTTTGAAGGGTGCCGGCTAGCTGCATGTCGCCCTGGCTGGCAAGACGAAGGTTGCCACCACTGTCCACGGTGCCGTCGCTATCGATGGCCGCACCTGCGAGCAGCAGATTGCCGTCGCTGCGCAGTTGTCCGCGCTGCAGCAGGGACCCGTTGGCCTGCAACGCCAGCTCGCCCGTGGACCGCAGGATGCCGCTGCTGGTCAGCGCTGCAGCAGACGCCACGGTCAGCGCACCGCTGCTGGTCTGTATCGCGCCGGCAAGTGTGGCGTTGCCGCCACTGCGCAGATCCAGCCGGCCCGCACTGAGCGTGCCGGAGACATCGGCGGTGGTCGCGGCATCCAGCGTCATGGCCGCGCCTGCCACGGTATTGCCGCGCAGATTCAGGCTGCTGCGGCTCCGCACCACAGTGTCAGCCGCCTGGCTGCCCACATCGCCGCGGCTGTCCAGCTGCCCCGCATCCACACGCAAGGTTGCGCCAGCGACCAGCGTGCCGCTGTTGTCCACCGCCTGATCCACCGCCACTTGCGCAGCGCGCACAGCAGACAGGCGTCCGGCGTTGTTCAGCGCACCCGCCTGGACCTGAAGGTCGCGGCCTGCATAGGCGCTACCGGCCGTCTCCAACAACCCGACGCTACGCATGGCCAGATCGCCACCCGCCGATACCGCCGCGCCTTGCGCGATACGCGCGCTGCCTGCACCCAACGAAAGCGCATTGCCAGCAACCAGCTGGCCCTGCAGCTCCAGGGGGCCGCCGGCCTGCACATCGGCATCCTGCCCCGCCTGGGCCAGCCCCGCCAGGCGCAAGCCGCCTGTGCTGTTCACCCGCAACGCGGTCGCTGCGTCCAACGTTCCCAGTGCATCGATCTCGTTCGCCTGCATGCTGATCGAAGCACCGCTCTGCAGTGTCCCCGACACGCCAAGGCGCACGGCGCGCAGGGTCGCACCCGCACCTGCATAAGCAACCCCGCCGGTGCGCAGCAGCCCATCGGCGCCAAGGTCCAGCACACCTTGCGTATGCAAACTGCCGTCCGCGTTCAATTGAGAACCGAACAGACGGATCGAGCCCGCGCTGCTACGCCCACTGTGTGTCAGCGTGCCACTGGCCTGCGCATCCAGTGCACCTGCGGCGACCAGATCGCCCCCCAGACGCAGCTGTGCGCCGCGCAGGCTGACCGTGCCCTGCTGCGATCCAAGCACGCCGCTCTGCTCCAGATCGCCAGCCGCACGCGCGCTCAAGCCGTCGCGCGCGACCGTGGTGCCACGCAAGCTCACCTGCCCTGCGCCATCGATCTGCAGATCACCACTTTGCGCGGCCAAGGTCCCGCGACTTACCACGCCGACACCGGCCTCTGTGGCAATTAGGCGAATCCGGTCCGCATACATGCCGCCAAGCTGCGCAACGTCGATACCGATCGCCGGTGCGCCACCATCGGTGCCCGGCAACACATCCAGCAGCATGCCGTCGTAATTGATACGGCCGGTACCGGCCGTGGCTACCAGTTCCTTGGTCCAGATGGAACCGCCCACGCTCAACTGGCGCGACAGCAGGTCCAGACGGTCCACATTGAACGCATCCAGGCCATTGCTACCGATGCTCAACGCACCGCCAGTCACCGTGAAGCCGTTCAATGCACCATCGCTACCCAGGTTGGGCGCGCCGGTCGTCAAAGTGACACGCGAGGTGTTGAGGAAGCCGCAGCCATCGCACGAAATGCCATTGGGGTTGGCGATGACCAATTGCGCCTTGGCGCCTGCAATTTCGGTATAGCCCTGCAGGCGGCTGCTGGCCGAGGTCACTTCGTTGAGGATCAACGAGGCCGCGCCGCTGCGTTGCAGATTGTTGTTACCGGCCACGTAGCCGCCAAGTTCGGTCTTGGAAATCTGCGCGCTGTTATTGAGGATCAATCCATTGGGGCCAACATTGAAGTTGCTGTAGCGGTTGTGCGAGATGCCACGCGCATTCGGCGCGACGATGTCCACCACCGGCACGCCGTTGGCCGCGACCTGCTGGCCGGGCTGTTGACCGCCGGGATTGGGCGTTGGCGCAACCTGCGCCCACGCCGGAAACGATGTCCAGGTCACCGTGCAGCACAGCAGCAGCGCCAGTCCGCGCTTGCACTGTTCGGCCACGTAACCACGCATGCCCATCGTTTGCTTGTCCATGTGTCTCTCTCGCCCGCCAATGGCGGCATCAATCCGAAAACACGCTGCCGGACGGCAGCGTGGTCAATGTCAAAACTGGTAGATCAACCGTGCGCCGTACGCAGGCTGAGCACTGCCGAAACCATCCGGGCGATGGATCGCCCAACCGGCAAAGGCATCGATGCTGGCGCCGAACCAGCCGCCACGCAGGCCCACGGCACCGCCGACCAGGCTGCGCCCGCGCAGGCCGCTGGCACTGCTGCCATCAATGCGGCCTGCATCCAAGCCGAGGTACGGCGTTATGCCGAGTTGCTGCACAGGCAGGCTGAGCGTGTTGCGCCAATAGGCGCCTTTCTCGGCACCCAGCGTGGCTTCGCCGTCGAACCCGCGCACGCTGTAACGGCCGCCAATGGTGACGAATTCCGACCCGAGCAACAGCTCGCCCGCCGTCTGTGCGCGCAGGCTGCTTTCCCATGCAAACGGCACCGCACCCAGCTTGAACGGCAGCGCTGTGCTGACGTCCAGCGTGGTGACGCCATAGCGAAACGAGGGGAAACCGATCTGCGGGTCATAGCCAGTCCATTGGCTGTCGAACCACGGCGTGCCACGCCGGTGCGCAAGCCGCACGTCGAGTTGCAGCGCCCCCAAATAGCGCCGATGGGTGAAATAGAATTCCGCACTGCTGGTATCGCGACGCTGGATGCCGATTTCCACGCCATCCAGATAACTGCGTGCACGCCGGCGCCCCACCGTGACGCCGACAGAGGTCTTGCTGGTGCCGTTGCGATGCAGGACACGCTGGAGATCCAGCTGTGCGTTGCTGGATTCGCCGCTGGACTGGAAAGTCTGCAGAAACCCATCCACCCGCTGGTGATAACGATACGAGGACGCAGACAGCGCCAGCGTCCACCATCCCCACGGCAGGTTGTAACTCAGGCTGTTGCCGCGCGTGCCGCGCTCTTCGTCGCGGGTGGCCAGATCGTGGCTGTAGCCGACGCTGAGCACATCGTTGAGGCCAAATGGATTGTCGAAAGATACGTCCAGACCGCCCTGCATCCGCCCCGTCGCCTCAACCCCCGAATCGTCGGCGTTGAGTACGCCGCGCCAGCGACGGCCGTGCTGCAGGGTGATGACCAGATCCGATTCGCCTGGCGCATCACCGGGTGCGATATCGATCTTGGCGTCCTGCGATGGCAGCCGTTTGAACTGCTCCACGGCCTGTTCGATCGCGCGCAGGTCCAGCAAGTCGCCACGGCGCAGTGGCAACGCATTCTTCCAATACGCGCTGCCCTGATCGGACACGATGCGCACGTCGCGCAAGCGGCCAGGCATCAATTCAAAGCGGAGTTCGCCGCGTGAGAGATCCTGCTCGGGCACGCCGATGCGCGTGGTTACCAGGCCCCGTGCAACCAGCTGGTCCAACGCGCGGCGGCGAATGACATCGATACCCGCGCGCCCGATGCAACGGCCTTCATACCGGCGCAGGGATTTCCAAAGCCACCCAAAACGCGCTCCATCCGCCCCAGCACCGGACAGACGTACACGGGTGATCGCAAAGCACAGTTCCTCCTTGGGCAGCACAGTACTGCGCGCATCAACCCGCTCGGCATCCTCGCGCGGGCCGGCGAACGGCGCCTGGCGCTCCTGCTCCTGCCGGCGCTGGATCTCTTCGGCCTGACGCAACTGCTCCTGCCGGTCCAGCGTGGTGGGTGCTGCCTGTTGTGCAGCCACCTGCCCGGCAACCGCCCATAGGCAAGCCGCCAGCGCAAAAGGCGCCGATCGTTTCCACATCGTGTCTTGCCCCTGTTGACAGCGTTACCGCGCTGCTGCGCGACCCCGCTGGCATCGGCGTGCCTGGTCGCCAAAATGGCGATCCAACCCGTCAGCACGCAAATCCGGCGCAACTTTGCTGGAACGTGAACAGGGGGTCAACGCTGCGTGTAGGGAGCTTCCTGTAAGAAAAGTCCCACCCTTTTCAATTTGTGACGCAAATCTCATAAATAAATCTGAGTTGCGAAGCAGAGGACGTGGATAACTGGGTGGCAAGTTGAGACTTGGCGCCTAACGTCTTCCAAATTCCCCTAAATACTTTTATCTAAGGGATGTTCTTAAGGGCATAGCTTTCATATTGCCAACAGGCCGTTTGGATCATCAAGGAAAAGCAAAGTTGCCAAGCACGTTGCCGCTGCTTGAACAGAAGCCGGCGGCTGGTTAGCTGCTAGTGCCTGCGGGAGGTCTCGGGCGTATTCACCTAACAGGCGCATCTACATAGAATTCGCCGGCATATGCCCCGTTGCTGCGAGGGCTTAGGCGATGAAGAAGTCAGGTTCTAGCGAGGGGCAGCTTGTCCAAGGGCATCTCAGGCGATGACAACCCACTGAACCTGACCATGGAAATCAGATAAAGATCAGGTTGCGAGATACATAGCGGATTCCACTTGCCGCGAGCGCACTGATGAAAATTGGGAAGAGCTTGAAACCATCTTTCGACTCAACGAGCTTTTCAGAATGGCCTCGCCAAGCACGCAGCACCGGGTAAGGGCAACGTGATCCCACGAGTGCCCGGATACGGGCGAATCAATCGCTGGTGCGGAGCCCTGGATTACGAACTGATCGACAGTGAAGACACCATTGCGGCTTTGTGCCCCAAGCCAGTCAGAGCGTCAAAACTTCTGGTGACCCCGGCCCGATTCGAACGGGCGACCTTCCCCTTAGGAGGGGGACGCTCTATCCAGCTGAGCTACGGGGCCAAGGGCGGCATTGTCGCATGTTCGTCCGGCTTGCCAAGCCGGCGGGTGGTGCGGGGAGCCTGCTAAAATCGGCGGCTACTCGCGTTGCGTCTCGCCTGGTGCGGGCTGCGGCCGTCCCGACTTTCTTGGAGATTCCATGTCCGCTGACCTGCTCAAGGCGCTCGACCTCGCCCCGTCCAATGCCGGCACCTATCTTGGCGAGGGGACCTGGTCGCAGGCCACCGGTGCCGGGGTGCTGCAGCCGCTCAATCCGACCACCAATGCGGTGATCGCCGATGTGCAGGCCACCACGCCGCAGGACTACGAGCTGATCGTGGCGCGCGCACAGGCGGCCTTCAAGGTCTGGCGCACCACCCCGGCGCCGCGTCGTGGCGAGGCCGTGCGCTTGTGCGGCGAGGCACTGCGTGCGCACAAGGACGCGCTCGGTTCGCTGGTGGCGCTGGAAATGGGCAAGAGCAAGCCCGAAGGCGATGGCGAGGTGCAGGAGATGATCGACATCGCCGACTTCGCCGTGGGCCAGAGCCGCATGCTGTACGGCTACACCATGCACTCGGAGCGCCCGGGCCACCGCATGTACGAGCAGTACCAACCGCTGGGCCTGGTCGGCATCATCAGTGCGTTCAACTTCCCGGTGGCGGTGTGGGCGTGGAATGCGTTCCTGGCGGCCATTTGCGGCGATATCTGCATCTGGAAGCCGTCCAACAAGACCCCGCTGACCGCGATCGCCACGATGAAGATCTGCAATGCCGCGCTCAAGGAAGCCGGCTTCCCGGACATCTTCTTCCTGATCAACGATGCCGGCACCTCCCTGTCGGAGAAGCTGGTCGAAGACGGACGCGTGCCGCTGATCAGCTTCACCGGCTCGACCCAGATCGGCCGCGTGGTCGCCGAGAAGGTCGCCCGCCGCCTGGGCCGCTGCCTGCTGGAGCTGGGCGGCAACAACGCCATCATCCTGGATGAAACCGCCGACCTGAAGCTGGCGGTGCCGGGCATCGTGTTCGGCGCGGTGGGCACCGCCGGCCAGCGCTGCACCACCACGCGCCGGCTGATCGTGCACGAATCCATCTACGACAACGTGCTGGCCACGCTGGTCAAGGCGTACAAGCAGCTCGACAGCAAGATCGGCGACCCCACCGACCCGGCCAACCTGATGGGCCCGCTCAACAGCCGCGGTGCGGTGGAGCAGTTCCTGGAGTCCATCGCCAAGGCCAAGGCCGCCGGCGGCACGGTCGAAGTGGGCGGCACCGCGATCGATCGCCCCGGCAATTTCGTGCTGCCGGCGATCGTGACCGGGCTGAAGAACAGCGACGCGGTGGTGCAGCACGAGACCTTCGCGCCGATCCTGTACGTGATGAAGTACAGCACGCTGGACGAGGCGATCGATCTGCAGAACGGCGTGCCGCAGGGCCTGTCGTCGTCGATCTTCACCCAGAACCTGAAGGCGGCCGAGAAGTTCCTGTCGGCGGCCGGCAGCGACTGCGGCATTGCCAACGTCAATATCGGCACTTCGGGTGCGGAGATCGGCGGCGCGTTCGGTGGCGAGAAGGAAACCGGCGGCGGTCGCGAATCCGGCTCGGATGCGTGGAAGGTCTACATGCGCCGCCAGACCAACACCATCAACTACTCCGATTCGCTGCCGCTGGCGCAAGGCATCAAGTTCGACCTTTGATCGCTCTGTGATCGCAGCGCCCCGGGCTCCGGGGCACTGTCCGATGCTGGCACCTGGCGCTCGCTGCGCCTGTTGGCACCACTGCCTGCAGCGACGCACGTACGGCTTCCTGCGCGCTGCCCCGCCAGGGCCAACGCGAGCACATGCAACACCCAGCGCTTGCCCAGTGCGCAAAAGACCGCCTCACGCCTCGGCCCCGACCCGATGCACGGCCGCAGGCCATACTGCACAACCGTCATTCCGCCGCAGACCGCACGCCATTTGCGTGCCCGCTCTGGGATAATTGTGCGGCGCCCTGCCCTCTGGCCGCGGCCACCCAAGGAGTTGTGATGAATCATGTCGTTCGACAGACCAGCACGCTGGCCATCGTCAGCCTGGTCTCAGGCATTCTCGGCTGGACCCTGCTGCCGTTCCTGGGCAGCGTCTGCGCCATCATCACCGGCCACCTGGCGCGCGGCGAGATCCGGCGCAATCCGCAAGGCCTGGAAGGCGATGGGCTGGCTGTTGGCGGCCTGCTCCTGGGCTGGATCTCGGTGGCGATGTGGATTGCGGGCGTGGCGATCTTCGTCCTGTTCTTCGGCGGCCTGGCCTGGTTTGCGGCGGCAAACGCGTGAGCATGGCCGCGCCATCCTCCGCGCAACGGTTCAACGACCGGGTGGCCGCATACGTGCGCTACCGGCCCAGCTACCCGCCGCAGGTCTTGCGCTGGCTGCATGAGCAGCTCGGCGTGACGCCCGCCAACCACGTGGCCGACATCGGTGCCGGCACCGGGATTTCCAGCCGGTTGTTCCTGGAGGCCGGCTACCCGGTGACCGCAGTGGAACCCAATCCGGCCATGCGCGAAGCAGCGCAGCAATGGCTGGCCAGCTATGCCAAATTCCGGGCGGTCGACGGCACTGCCGAGGCCACCGGGCTGGCCGATGCCAGCGTGGATGTGGTCTCTGCGGCGCAGGCCTTCCATTGGTTCGACATGCTCGCGGTGCGTGCCGAATGGGCGCGCATCCTGAAACCCGGCGGCCTGGCGGTGGTGTACTGGAACAGCCGCGAACTGGACAGCACCGCGTTCCTGCGCGGCTATGAGCAGCTGTTGCTGGACTACGGCACCGACTACACCGCCGTGGCCGAGCGTTACCAGGACGATGCCACCATGCAGGCGTGGTTCGGCGAGGGTTTCGTTGCGATGGCCAAGTTTCCCAACGTGCAGCAGCTGGACTTCGAGGCCTTGCGCGGCCGCTTGCTGTCGTCGTCATACGCGCCCCTGGCGCACGATCCGCGGCATGCACCGATGCTTGCCGCGCTGCGCGCCCTGTTCGATGCACATGCCCAGGATGGGCACATCGATTTCCATTACCAGACCCGCGTGTTTGCCGGGAGATTGAACTGACCCGCATGTATTCGCTCGCCCGCCCCTTCCTGTTCGCCTTCGACGCCGAGCGCGCCCACGCGCTGGCCCTGCGCGCCATCGACACCGCCTACCGCACCGGCACCACGGCGCTGGTGGCCACCCGGCCGGTGCCCCTGCCCACGCCTGCCTTCGGGCTGATGTTCCCCAACCCGGTGGGCCTGGGCGCCGGGCTGGACAAGAACGGCGAGCACATCGATGCGCTGCTGGCATTGGGCTTCGGGTTTGTCGAGATCGGCACGGTGACGCCGAAGCCACAGGAGGGCAATCCCAAGCCGCGCATGTTCCGGTTGCCCGAATACCAGGCGGTGATCAACCGCATGGGCTTCAACAACCTGGGCGTGGATGTGCTGGTGAAGAACGTGCAGCGTGCGCGCCGGCGCGGTGGCCTGCTCGGCATCAACATCGGCAAGAACAAGGACACGCCCAACGAGGAAGCGACCAGCGATTACCGCTATTGCATGGAGCGCGTGTATCCGCTGGCCGACTACATCACCGTCAACATTTCCTCGCCCAATACCGCCGGTTTACGCGAGCTGCAGGAAGAACAGGCGCTGCGCCGGCTGATCGCCGATCTGCGCGAAACCCAGGAAGCCCTGGCCGCCCAACACGGCAAGCGCGTGCCGATGCTGGTGAAGGTGGCACCGGACCTCAACGACCGCGACATCGATGCGGCCGCACGCGTGTTGGCTGACCTGGCGGTGGATGGCGTGATCGCCACCAACACCACGGTGACGCGCACCCTGGTGGCCAGCCATCCGATGGCCGAGCAGGCCGGCGGCCTGTCGGGCGCACCGCTGCTGGGGCAATCCACGCTGGTGCTGCGTCGCCTGCGTGCACGCCTGCCCGAGTCCATTCCGTTGATCGGCGTGGGCGGCATCACGTCCGGCGCCGATGCGGTGGCCAAGATGGCCGCCGGTGCCAGCCTGGTGCAGTGCTACAGCGGCCTGGTCTATCGCGGGCCGCGCTTGATCGGCGAGTGCGTGGATGCAATCCGGCGCCGCCGTGAGTCGCCCAGTGGCGGCGCGGTGGGGCCGCTATGAGCGCGGCATCGCCGCTGCGCTGGCAACTCATCGAACACGCCCCGCTCCGCGCACTCAATACCTTTCATGTGGATGCCACGGCACGCTGGCTGTTGAACATCCATGCGCCCGAGGCGCTGCCCGACGCACTGGCTGCGCCGCAGATCGCCGGGCAACCACTGCTGGTGCTGGGCAGCGGCAGCAATGTGTTGCTGGCCGGCGACCCGCCCGGCTGTGTGCTGTGTTTCGACAACCGCGACATCACCATCATCGCCCACCATGCCGACCACGCCATCGTGCGCGCAGGCGCCGGGGTCAATTGGCACGGGCTGGTGATGTATTCGCTGCAGCAGGGGCTTTCCGGCCTGGAAAACCTGGCGCTGATTCCCGGCACCGTGGGTGCCTGCCCGATCCAGAACATCGGCGCCTACGGCGCGCAGGTCAGCGACTTCATCCACGTGGTGGAAGCCTACGACCGCGGCACCGAGCAGTTCGTGCGGCTGAACCCGGCCGAGTGCGCCTTCGGCTACCGCGACAGCGTGTTCAAGCAGCAGCCGGACCGGTATCTGATCGTGGCGGTGGAATTCAACCTGCCGCTGCTGCACGAATTACGGCTGGACTATGCCGGCATCCGCGACGAACTCGCGCGCATGGGCGCCGAGCTTGCGGGCGCGGCCGATGTGGCGCAGGCGGTGATCAACATCCGCCAGCGCAAGCTGCCTGACCCGGAGGTGTTGGGTAATGCGGGCAGCTTCTTCAAGAACCCGCTGCTGCCGAGCGAGCAGATTGCCGCCTTGCAGGCGAGCTTTGCCGACATGCCGGTGTTCCCCGGCGAGCAGCCCGGCCAGGGGAAACTCTCGGCAGCGTGGCTGATCGAACAATGCGGCTGGAAAGGCAAGCGCGAGGGCGACGCCGGCATTTCCGAAGCGCATGCCTTGGTGCTGGTCAATCACGGCAGTGCCAGCGGCGCGCAGCTGCTGGCATTCGCACGCCAGGTGGCCGAATCGGTGCGGGAGCGGTATTCGGTGATCCTGGAACCGGAGCCGCGCGTGATCGGAGCGCATTGGTGACGGCGCAGCCAGCGTCGGCACGCGCTGCGCTGTGGATGCTGGTCAGCACATTTGCGTTCGGCCTGATGGCCATCACCATCCGGCTGGCGTCCAAGGACATCGCCACGACCGAGATTGCGTTTTTTCGTAACGCATTCGGCCTGCTGGCGCTGCTGCCGTTGATCGTGCGCCCTGGCAAACCGCTGCCGCGCACGCGCCAGTTACCGCAATACCTGGCGCGCACGTTGATCGGCCTGGCCTCGATGCTGTGCGGCTTCTGGGCGATCGGGCATCTGCCGCTGTCGCAGGCCATTTCGTTGTCGTATTCCACGCCGTTGTTTGTCACCGTGCTGGCGGTGATCTGGCTGCACGAGCAGGTGCGCCTGCGCCGCTGGCTGGCGGTGGCGGCGGGGTTTGTGGGCGTGCTGGTGATCCTGCGGCCAGGCTCGTCCACGTTCACGCCCGGGCTGCTGATTGCACTGCTGGCCGCGGTGATCAGCGCGGTGGTCGCCATCCAGATCAAGCAGCTCTCGCGTAGCGATGATTCGGACACGGTGGTGTTCTACACCTACGTGTTTTGGGTGCCGATGTCGTTGATCCCCGCGTTGTTCCAGTGGACCTGGCCACACGGGATCGACTGGCTATGGCTGATCGCCACCGGCATCTTCGGTACCGCCGGGCAACTGTTCTGGACGCGTGCGCTCAAGCTGGGCGAAGTCTCTGCGTTGCAGCCGATCAGCTTCATGCAATTGCCACTGGTGGCCTTGCTGGGTTGGTGGCTGTTCGGCGAAGCGATCGCGCGCCACACGGTGATCGGTGCGGCGATCATCATCTCTGCCAACGTGTACATCGCGCATCGCGAAACCGTGCTGGCACGCCGCGCGGCGACGCATGCGCCGGTGGAAGGCGCCAAACCGGGTGAGTGAGCGGGTCCACGCGGCAGCTGGATGGGCTCGCTGGCCATGCATCTCCTCGGCAATGGCAACGTAGACTTCGGTCGCCGCGTACTGCGTACCACCTGCGCCGTAAGGTTTCCGATTTACCATCCGCCGCACTGACGTGGAGTTCGCATGCCGGTCCCAACGAAAACCATTGGTTTGATCGGCGGAATGAGCTGGGAATCCACCCTGCCCTATTACCGCATCATCAACCAGCACTTGCGCCATGCGTGCGGTGGCCTGCACTCGGCGAAGCTGCTGCTTTACAGCGTCAATTTTCATGACATCGAGCGGCTGCAGCACGCCGGCGATTGGGAGGGGGCGGGTCAGGCGATGGCCACGGCAGCGCGTGCGCTGCAGGCCGGAGGCGCCGACTTCATCGTGCTGTGCACCAACACGATGCACTGCGTTGCTGACGCGATCACCGCCGCCACGCCCCTGCCGCTGCTGCACATCGCCGATGCCACCGCCGATGCATTGGTCGCCGCGGGCATCCTCCGTGTCGGGCTGCTTGGTACGCGCTTCACCATGGAGCAGCCGTTCTATCGCGAGCGACTGGAAGCGCGGGGCTTGGATGTGCTGGTGCCGCCGGCCGAGGCACGCGCACAGCTGCATCGGGTGATCTACGACGAGTTGTGCCAGGGCGTGATCAAACCGAAATCGCGCGACTATTTCCGTCAGGTCATGGCCGACCTCGGCCAGCACGGTGCGCAAGCGATCATCCTGGGGTGCACCGAGATTTCGCTGCTGGTGGACAGCACCGATGCGCAGCTGCCGTTGTTCGACACCACCGCGTTGCACGCCGAGGCGGCGGCATTGGCAAGCGTGTCCGGCTGATTCGCAGTGAAGGCGCAGCAATGGCGCCCCTGACCGAAGCAACAGCGTATTTGCGTGAAGTCTGATAGGTGCCATCGGCATTCCATTCCCCAAACGCCGTAGCGAGGGCACTGCATGGCAGCTAGCATTGGATGCTCGGCGCGTTACCAAGCTTCAATGGCAGTGCATCGCCACCCGCGACAGGATGCAATTGCATGACCACCGACGCCCTACCAACGCAACTCACCCGCCGCGATTACAAAACGCTGGGCTTGTCCGCGCTGGGCGGCGCGCTGGAATTCTATGACTTCATCATCTTCATCTTTTTCGCGAAGGTGCTGGGCGAGTTGTTCTTCCCGCCCGGCATTCCGGAATGGACGCGGCAGTTGCAGACGTTCGGCATTTTTGCCGCCGGCTATTTGATCCGCCCGCTGGGCGGCATTGTGATGGCCCATTTCGGCGACCTGCTCGGGCGCAAGCGCATGTTCGCGCTGAGCATCGGGTTGATGGCGCTGCCCACGCTCGCTATCGGCGTGCTGCCGACCTACGCGCAGATCGGCGTGGCGGCACCGCTGTTGCTGCTCACGATGCGGCTGCTACAAGGCGCAGCCATTGGCGGCGAGGTTCCCAGCGCATGGGTGTTCGTTGCAGAACACGTGCCCGCGCGGCGCAGAGGGCTGGCCTGGCTGCCGGCGTGCTGCTTGGTTCGCTGAGCGCCGGCGCACTCAATCGCGCCTTCACCCCGCAGGAGATCGCCGAATACGCCTGGCGACTGCCATTCCTGGCCGGCGGCATCTTCGGCCTGCTGTCGGTGTATTTGCGGCGTTGGCTGCATGAAACGCCCGTGTTCGCCGAGTTGGTGGCCATGCGCGCGCTGGCACGCGAGACGCCGCTGAAGGTGGTGCTGCGCGATCACCCGCGCAGTCTCGCGCTGTCGTTGTGGCTGACCTGGGTGGTGGCCGCCGCAGTGCTGGTGGTGTCGCTGATGACGCCCACGCTGCTGCAGACTGCGTATGGCTATCCGGCACCGGTCGCGCTGCAGGCCAACCTGCTGGCGGTGCTCATGCAGGCCATCGGCTCGGTGGTGGCCGGCGCGCTCTCGGACCGCTGGGGCAACGGGCGTGTTCTGCTGGCCGGCAGCGTGATCCTGGGCATCAGCGCATGGCTGTTCTATCGCCTGGCAGGCGATCCGCAACTGCTGTTCCCGCTGTATGCCCTGCTCGGTGCTGCGCTGGGCGTGCTGGGTGCGATTCCCCGCGTGATGGTCGAGGCGTTTCCACCGGTGGTGCGTCTGTCCGGCGTGTCGTTTGCCTACAACCTGGGCTATGCCGTGTTCGGCGGCCTGACCCCGTTGCTCGTGGTGCTGCTGCTCAAGCAACACCCGATGGGGCCGGCGTATTACGTGATTCTGCTGGCATCCATCGGAGCCATCGTTGGCGCTCGCTTGTGGCAACGGGAGCGTGTCAGCATTTCTTAGGGCCGCTGCCACCCCCTAGCGAACGGTGGTCAGGCGGGCGTGCACGGCGCGCAGGAGCCGCAGAGTACAAAGTGGGAATGGCTCTGATGCTGAGCACCGGCCGCACCCGCCTTGCGGCTGCGCAGTCGGTTCGTGAGTCGCCCTTAATCAGCGAACGGCACGCGCCCGGGCCGCTCCACCACCGCCCCGCTCGGCGTGCGCCAATGCGGGCGCCGCATACCGCGAAACATCACCAGATACAGGCCCACCACCCACACCAATGCAGCCGACCAGCCGCCGAGGATGTCGGAGGGATAATGCACGCCCAGGTAGATGCGCGAGACACCGACCAGCAGCGCGAACAGGCCGGCAACACTGGTCACCGGCCAGCGCCAACGCGTACGCCACGCCAATGCAATCACCACGGCCGCCAGGGTCATCGAGCCCATCGCGTGGCCACTGGGAAAGCTGAAAGTGCTTTCCGGGGCGATCGATTCCCACAGGCTGGGCCGGTGCCGCTGAAAGAACTGCTTGGCGCCCAGGTTGAGCAACGCCGAGCCCACAAACCCAAGCGCGGCGAAGGTGCCTTCGCGCCAGCGCCGCAGCACCAGCAACACCAGCACGATCGCGATATCCAGCGGGATCACGCCGTACTGGTAACCAACTTTAGAGACGATGCTGAAGAACGCATCCAGCCCCGGCGAGGCAATGCTGCGCAGGCTCCACAGCAACGGTTCGTCGAAATAGAAGTTTTCCAGCTCATGCACTTCGTCGGCGAGGTCGACGAACAATCCCAGCGGCAGCAGCACGCCCGCAAACAGCAGGCCGAACCGCCACGCATTGCGCTGCAGCCAGGTCTTGAATCCGGTCGGCGACTCAGCCGGCCCGACGGACATAGGTGCGTTCGACGTACTGGTCGATCAGGTCGATGAATTCGTAGGCGATGTTCTCGCCGCGCAGGGTGACGGTCTTTTCGCCATCCACGAACACCGGTGCCGAGGGCGCTTCGCCAGTGCCCGGCAGCGAGATACCGATGTTGGCGTGTCGCGATTCACCCGGCCCATTGACCACGCAGCCCATCACCGCCAGCGTCATGTTTTCTGCGCCGGGGTTGCTGATCTTCCATTCCGGCATCTTGGCGCGCACATGGTTCTGCACCACGCCGGCCAGCTCCTGGAAAAACTCCGAGGTAGTACGGCCGCAGCCGGGGCAGGCGGTGACCAGCGGCGTGAACGCACGCTGCCCGGTGGTTTGCAGCAGCTCTTGCGCGACGATCACTTCCTGCGTGCGCGACTGTCCCGGTTCGGGCGTCAGCGAAATGCGGATGGTGTCGCCGATGCCTTCCTGCAGCAGCACGCTCAGCGCCGCTGCCGAGGCCACGATGCCCTTGCTGCCGATACCGGCCTCGGTCAGACCCAGGTGCAGCGCGAAGTCGCAGCGCGCGGCCATGTCGCGGTACACCGCGATCAATTCCTGCACGCCGGACACCTTGGCCGACAGGATGATGCGCTCGCGCGGCAAGCCCAGTTCCACGGCGCGTTCTGCCGAATCCACCGCCGAGCGGATCAGCGCTTCGCGCAGCACCCGGCCCGCATCCCACGGCGTCTCGCGCTTGGAATTTTCGTCCATCAGCTGCGCGGCCAACGCCTGGTCCAGCGAGCCCCAGTTGGCGCCGATGCGCACCGGCTTGTCGTACTGGATGGCGAATTCGATCAACTGCGCAAACTGCAGGTCCTTCTTCTTGCCGAAGCCCACGTTGCCCGGATTGATGCGGTATTTGGCCAGCGCCTCGGCGCAGGCCGGTTCGGCCGTGAGCAGCTGGTGGCCGTTGTAGTGGAAGTCGCCGATCAACGGCACTTCGATGCCCATCATGCGCAGCTTCTCGACGATGCGCGGGATGGCCGCTGCCGACTCGGCATTGTTCACGGTCAGGCGCACCATTTCCGAGCCGGCCCGCCACAACTCGGCGACCTGCTTGACGCTGCCGGCGATGTCGGCAGTGTCGGTATTGGTCATCGACTGGACGACCACCGGATGGCCTCCGCCCACAATGACGTTACCGACCTTGACGGCCTGGGTGATGCGGCGCGGCCAGGCGCTGGCATCGGCGGGGGGACTTGGGCGGGTGACGGCGTCGTACATCGCGCTATTTTAGCCTGTCCGCCGTCCGCTCACAGCTGAAGCGCTGCACGCGGCCCCTCCCCGCCCGGATGCGACGGTTTGTCGCAGGCCACCACCCCGACGAGCGCATAGCATTGCCGTGATGAATACCTCCGACGCCTCCTTCCTGCGGACCCTGTGCAGCCTGCGCTGGCTGGCCACCGCCGGCCAGGCCGCCACCATCCTGGTCGCCAGCGGGCTCATGGGCCTCACCCTGCCGCAGGAGCCGCTCTGGGCCGGGGTGGCCGCGCTGGCGGTGTTCAACCTGTATGCGCAGTTGCGGGTGGCGCACCGCGGCGCGGTCAGCCCGGCCACCGAGTTCGGCCACATCCTGGTCGATGTGACGGTGCTGACCTGGATGGTGGGCTGGAGCGGCGGCATCGCCAACCCGTTCGGTTCGCTGTTCCTGGTGCTGATCGCGCTGGCCGCGCTCGCCCTGCCGCTGAGCTGGGCGATGGCGGTGGCGGCGGCCTGCGTGGCCGGCTACGTCATCAGCGCCGCATTCGGCTTGCCACTGCCGTACGGCGGCTTCGACCCGTTGACCCTGCACATGTGGGGCATGGCGGCCAACTTCCTGCTTTCCACCGTGGTGGTGCTGGTGTTCGCCACCCGGCTGGCGTTGTCGCTGCGCGAGCGCGAACGCGAGATCTCCACACTGCGCGAGCGCTTTGCACGCAACGAAGGCATCGTGGCGCTGGCCACGCATGCCGCCTCGGTGGCGCATGAGCTCAACACCCCGCTGGCGACGATGACCCTGCTGGCCGACGACATCGCCGACCAGTGCGATCAGGTCGAGCTGCGCGAAGACCTGGAAACCCTGCGCGAGCTGTTGGTGCAATGCCACGAGCGCGTGCTTGCGCTGGCCGCACCGGCCGACAACGGCCATCTCAGCCGCGAGGTGGCGGTGCGCGATGTGCTGGAACAGTGGCGCCTGGTGCGCCCGACCATCGAGCTGCGCCGCAATGAAGACGCGCCGCTGCGGCTGATGCTGCAGCCCGGCGTGAGCCACCTGTTGATGGTGCTGCTCAACAACGCCGCCGATGCCGGCGAACGCGCCGGCCGGCCGCTGATCGACCTCACCCTGCGCGTGGAAGACGACCAACTGGTCGGCGAAGTGCGCGACTACGGGCTGGGCTTCGACACCTCGCAGGCGATGTTGCCGGGCACCTTGTTCAACAGCGGCAAGCCCGACGGCATGGGCGTGGGACTGGCCCTGTCGCATGCCACCGTCGAGCGGCTGCAGGGTGAACTGTGGATGCTTCCCGCCGAAGGCAGCGGCGCCCGCGTCGGTTTCCGCCTGCCGCTCTCCGAACACGAGGCCCTTGCATGAGCACTCCCATCCGCACCGGCCTGCTGGTCGACGACGACACCCTGTATCTGCGCACCTTGCAACGCAGCCTCGCCCGCCGCGGCGTGGAAACGCTCACCGCCACCGATGCGGCCAGCGCCTTGTCCACCGCACGCAGCGCGCTGCCGGACTTCGCCTTGATCGATCTGAAGCTGGGCCACGACTCGGGATTGAACCTGATCCAGCCGCTGCGCGAGATCCGCCCGGACATGCGCATCCTGCTGGTCACCGGGTACGCGAGCATCGCCACCGCGGTGGAGGCGATCAAGCTCGGCGCCGACGACTACCTGCCCAAGCCAGCCAACATCCCCACCATCATGCGTGCGCTGGGCGAAGAGGACGACGACCTGCCCGATCCGGACGAAGAAGAAACCGCGCAGGAAATGATGACCCCGCTCAGCCGCCTGCAGTGGGAGCACATCCAGCAGGCGCTGCACGAAACCGGCGGCAACGTGTCCGCCGCCGCGCGCCTGCTGGGCATGCACCGCCGCTCGCTGCAGCGCAAGCTCACCAAGCGCCCGAGCCCGGGACCGCAGCGCGAGCCCGGGCGCTGAGCGCCTGGTGTGCCTGCTGCGGTTTCGGCAGGCTTTCGCAAAGACGTTGCGCGGCTGCCTCTGCATGGGTGATCGTTCGCCGCGGCTCATGGATGACAGCGCGTCAGTCATTGTCGTTGCGCTGAAGCACAGCCGACGTTGCATACACAGCGCAGTCGTCGAACGCCCTATCTAGGCTGCCAGCCGATTGCTTACGCGCTCTGCAACCGCCTAGAGCTCTGTAACCACGCTACAGCGCCTCAGCGAACACACTGCCCGAAACGCAGCAGACGCGATGATTCTTGCAGGCACATCGCGCCCCGCCGCAAAACCACCGATGCATCACTCCATCGCCCGCACGCGCGCACCGAACACCCGCGCACGGCGCGAGGTCGCGGCAATGCCGTCCGGGCCCTGGATCAGGCTGCGTCCCCAACTGCTCAAACGCGCAGGATCCCAACCGAGCACGATATCCAGCGACTGCGTGCTGCTGTCGTTGCCCGACCACGACCAGCCGAGATAGCCCACGCCGTACTCGCGCGCGCGGCGCATGATCGCCGCCTCGTCCACGGGCGCGCCGCGATGATCGGCGCCGAACTCGCCCACCACCAGCGCAAGATTGTTGCTGCGGAAGGTGCGCAGGTAGCTGTCCACCACCGCGTCGCTGCCGAACACCTCGTACATGTGCACGCTGAAAATCAGGTTGCGGCGGCTGTCGCGCGCCAGCAACGCCGCCGCGTTGTCGCGCATGTAGAACTGCCAGTCCTGGCCCCAGTTGGGCGCATCCACCATCAGCGCATGCGTGAGCCCGGCGCCACGCAGCGTGGCGATCGCATTGGCGTGGCCGTTGACCCATTCGCTGGCACTGAGCTGATTGCCGAAGGGCTCGTTGCCGATGTTGATGATCACGTAGTCTTCCTGGCCCACCAGCGCAGTGCGCACGCTGGTCCAGTAACTGGCGGCATTGGCCAGGCTGCCGGCGGCGCCGTCTTCGCCATAGCCGGTGGTGTCGTGCACCTCCAGCACCGCGATCAGCCCCAGGGCCTTGCAGCGCGCGATGATGCGCGCCACCTCGGCCTCGGGCGTGCGGTTCCAGCGGTGGCCGGAACTGAGCACCACCCGCACGCTGTTGGCACCGGTGGCCGCAATCTGCGCCAGCGCGGCATCAGTGCGATCGGCAAACCAGGCATGCGGCAGGTTGATGCCGCGCAGGATCAAGGTATTGCCATTGGATTCCTTCAGCTGTGTGCCCGACACGGACAAGCCGGCGTGCGCGGATGAGGCCAGCACCAGGCCGGCAAGGATCAGGACCAGGCGTTGCGCCAGGCGAGAAATGGTGTTCATGCTCGGCTCCAGACAAGGTGGACGCCGCAGACCGGCGTCCGCGGACAGCGCGCATCGGGCGTGCGCCAAGACCGTGCCAACCCGCGACGCAGGCGATCGCAGCGCGGGTCACAGAACCGACAACAGGTACAGATCAGGACAGAGCGCGCAGATCCGCATCCAGCGTGCTGGTAACGTTATCTCGTGCGTGTCCGGGCGCCACGCGCTCGTTGCAAACGGCGAGCAACCCCTCGGCCCTGTAGGCACAGCGCACCCGACCCCGTCTGCGCCCTGCCGTGGTGCAGCGCAGTGATTCGGCCGCCAGTGCTGCGCGGAGTGTCGAATGCAGCGTGCCGATTGCCGCGCTGCACCACTCGCATGCGCGGCCAACTGAACGGCGCCAGTCGCGCGTGATCAAGTCGCCGCGCTCGAGGCCGATATGGGCACATGCATTCCACGCCCGCCCCTGTCGCCTCCCCCCTCCCGTCTGCGCTCGATGAAGCGGCACGGCTGGCGGTCCTGCACGGTCTTTGCCTGCTGGACTCGCCGCCGGACCCGGTGTTCGACACCATCGCCGCCATGGCCGCACGCATGCTGGGGACCGAGATCGCCCTGGTCTCCTTGGTGGACGAACACCGCCAATGGTTCAAAGCCCGCGTCGGCCTGGAAGCGCCTGAGACCCCGCGCAAACATGCCTTCTGCGCGCACGCGCTGCGCTCCGATGACGTCCTGGTGATTCCCGATGCCTTGCTGGACCCGCGCTTCTGCAACAACCCGCTGGTACTGGGTGCGCCGCATATCCGCTTTTACGCTGGCGCACCGCTCAAGCTGCGCGATGGCCACACCATCGGCACGCTGTGCGTGATTGGCACCAGCCCGCGTGCCGGGCTGGATGCGGAGCAACGCATCCAACTGGAAGGCCTGCGCGACCTGGCCGTGCTGCGGGTCGAAAACCTGCGCAGCAGTACCTACCGCAATGGCCCCACCGGCCTGCCCAACCGCGCGCGCTTCAGCGAAGACCTGGACGCGGTATTGCTGCAACGCACGGCCGATTCCGCCGCCACCGCGATCGCGGTGGACCTGTGCGGCAGCGATTACTTCCGCGACATGGTCAAGGCGCTGGGCTGGGATTACGCAGACGGCTATGTGGCGCTGGCCTACAAGCGTTTGATCAGCAAATTGCCGGCCGGCACCGCCTTGTATCGGCTGGATACGACCACCTTCGCCTTCATGGTCACCACCGCCGACCCGCTACGCCTGAGCGCGCTGTGCAGCAAGATTTCCAAGGGGTTCGTGGCGCCGCTGGAGCACCAGGGCATTCCGCACACTGCGGTCGCCTCGATTGGCGCGGTGCTGCTGGAAACCAGCTACGGCGCCGCCGACACGCTGCGCTCGCTCACCACCTCGGTGGATGTCGCCCGCGAACATTGCCTGACCTGGAGCCTGTACGAGCGTAAGCACGACGTGGTCCAGCGCAACACCTTCCGCCTGCTGGCCGCCCTGCCCGCCGCGCTGGCCAGCAGCAATCAGCTGCGCCTGCACTACCAGCCGCGCGTGGATCTGCACGATCACCGCTGCGTGGCGGTGGAAGCGCTACTGCGCTGGCAGCACCCGATGATCGGCCCGGTGATGCCGTCGGACTTCATTCCGATGGCTGAAAAAACCGCGCTGATCAACCGCATCACCGCCTGGGTGATCGACCAGGGCATCGCCCAGGCCGCACGCTGGCAACAGCAGGGCCTGGACTTCAACCTGGCCTTGAACGTGTCGGCCGCCGATCTGGATCAACCCGGTTTCGTCGGGTTGCTGCGCCGCGGCCTGGACCGCCACAAGCTCGACCCGCGCCGGCTGGAGATCGAATTCACCGAAAGCGCGATGATCCGCCACCCCGAGCATCTGTCCGAGCAACTGGCGGCCGTTGCGGCGCTGGGCGTGCATATCGCCATCGACGACTTCGGCACCGGCTACAGCAATTTCAGCTACCTCAAACAACTGCCGGCCAGCTCGCTGAAGATCGATCAATCCTTCGTCCGCTCGCTGCCGGACAGCCGCACCGACCGCACCCTGGTGCCGGCGATGATCCAGCTCGGCCACAGCCTGGGCCAGCGTGTGGTGGCCGAAGGGATCGAGTCGGCGCAGGCCTACGCACAGCTGCGCAGCTGGGGCTGCGACGAAGGCCAGGGCTACTGGATCGCCAAGCCGATGCCTGCCGCAGCGCTGGAAGCCTGGTTGGAGACACCGTGGTACCAACGCGCCACCGACGCTGCCCCGCCAGCACCGCAACTGGAAGCCGCGCGCCTCTGAGTGACGGCGCCCAAACGCAACGCGGCGCAGAGAATGCTCTCCGCGCCGCGTTACTTATTGCGTGTGATGTGCGCTGGCGCTTACCAGAACACCGCGTACAGCGCGATCAGAATCGCAACCACGCCCACCGCGCCGATCTTGAAGCCCAGCGTGGTGCCGTAGGCCACGTCCTTGGTGCGGATCAGATCGCGTGCCTGCGTGGCCGGTGTCAGGAGCGACACCACCACCGCCAGCACCAGCGCGGCGACGAACACTACGCCGATGCGGTCCATGAAGGGCAGTGCCGGCCACAGGATCTTGAGCGCGAACGACAGCACCACCGAGCCGATCGCCGCAGTCAATGCGCCGGCTTCATTGGCACGCTTCCAGAACAGCCCCAGCATGAAGATCACCACCACACCGGGGGTAAAGAAGCCGGTGAATTCCTGGATGAACTGGAAGCCCTGGTCGAAGTTGCCCAGCAACGGCCGTGCGGTAAGGATGCCGATCAGCACCGAGACGGCGGCAACGATGCGACCCACACGCACCAGCTGTTTCTGCTCGGTCTGCGGGCGGAACTTGGCGTAGAAATCCAGGGTAAAGATCGTCGCCACCGAATTGATTTTCGACGCCAGCGAGGCCACGATCGCGGCCACCAGCGCGGCAAACACCAGGCCCAGGATGCCGGTCGGCAACAGCTGCATCATGGTGGGGTACGCCTGATCAGGCTTGGCCAGATCCGGTGCCAGCACCACTGCGGCAATGCCCGGCACCACGATCACCACCGGCATCAGCAGCTTCAGGAAGGCCGCGAACACCATGCCCTTCTGCGCTTCACCGATGTTCTTGGCGGCCAGTGCGCGCTGGATGATGTACTGGTTGAAGCCCCAGTAGCTGATGTTCATCACCCACAGCCCGCCCAGCAGCACGCTCAGGCCAGGCAGATCCTTGTAGAACGGGTTGTCCTTGCTGAGGATCATGTGGAAGTGCTCCGGGTGCGCACTCCACAGCTGCTTGAAGCCGGCCAGCACGCCAGCGCCATCGCCGATGCGCGACAACGTCAGGCCGGTCACCAGCAGACCGCCCAACACCAGCAAAGTGACCTGCACGATGTCGGTCAGGGCCACGGCCTTCAAACCGCCGTACAGCTGATACACCAGCGCGAACACGCCGATCAGGGTCAGTGCCAGGGTCTGGTCCATGCCGGTGACCTGGCTGACCGCGATCGAGCCCAGCCACAGGATCGAGGTGAGATTGACGAACACGTACAGCAGCAGCCAGAACACCGCCATCAGCGTGCGGATCCACTTGCCGTAACGCTGCTCCAGGAACTGCGGCATGGTGTAGATGCCGTTGCGCAGGAAGATCGGCAGGAAGAACTTGCCAACGATCAGCAGCGTCAACGCCGCCATCCACTCATAGGAAGCGATGGCCAGGCCGATCGCATAGCCGGAACCGGCCATGCCGATGATCTGCTCGGCAGAAATATTCGCTGCGATCAGCGAAGCGCCGATCGCCCACCACGGCAGCGACTTGCTGGCCAGGAAGTAGTCTTCGGCACTCTTGCTGTGCCCGGCCTTCTCGCGCGACACCCACTGCGCGAGCACGAAGATGCCGGCCAGATACACCAGCACGATCACGATATCCAACGTCGCCAAACCCACTGCACTCTCCTGTCTGGCTCTGGGGTGTGCCGCCGATCGGGCAAGCCTGCAGCGTGCCGCCGCTACGCACCTAGGTACGTAGCGTCAGCGCGGCGAACCGCGGCTGCAGGCCATCCCGGCCATTCGACGACACCGCTCCCCGCGGCGGCTGTTGACACCACCTGCAACGGTGGCCGCTGTCGTGCACCGCCACGGTGGCGGTGCACGTGTTGCTTCAGCGCAGCAGTGGGTGGCCCTGCGGCCAGCCACTGCGGCTGGACTTACTTGACCGGGCAGTCGACCGTGACTTCGGCTTCGTTGAGTGCGCCCAGCGCAATCTTGGACACCGCGATGTCCAGCGCCGCGGCGCTTTCAATGCTGGCGACCTGGGTCAGCTTGGTCACGTCGGCGCCGGCTACCGCAAAGCACTTCAGCGGGATGCCCACCACCTTCCACTGGCCCTGCGGCAACGCGGCCAGGGTCTTCTGCGCATCCACACGGCCGCCGCACTTTTCGCCACAGCCCACGCCCAGCCACACCGGCGCGGTCACCGCGCTGTCGCGGCGCAGGGTCAGCTGCAACTGCACGTCGCCATTGCTTTCGCGCGACACATCCACCGGCTTGCCGGACACCAGCAGCACGCTGGAGGCCTTGGCACCGGACCACTGCAGGCGGCGCGCATCTTCCTGCGCCTTGTGGTCCACCGCACTCATCTTCAGGCTGCCATCGGACAAGCCCACCGGCAGCGTGGTCGCCGGCATGTTGGCCTGGCCGGCGTTGGACAGCTGCATCGCAATGCCGAGCGCCGGCTTGCCGCGCACGAAGTACACCCCGCCCACCGACTGCTCACCGGAGACGCCCGATTCTTCCGGCAGCGCAGCCAGATCGCCCTTGTCCGCGTAGGTCAGGCCGAAGCCGAACTTGAACTGCGGGTCGTAGTCCTTCTGGCCGACGTTGTTGGCGAACTGCACCGCGGTCTTGGGCCAGGAGAAGCTCAGCTTGCCCTTGAAGTCGTTCTGCACGCTGCCATCGGCCTTGCGCAACAGCACGTCGGCAATGCCCTCGCCTTCGGAGCCCGGCAACCACGCGGCGACGAATGCATCGGCCACGTTGATGTACTGATTCATCCACAGCGGGCGGCCGCTCAGGAACACTGCCACCACCGGGATGCCTTCGGCCTTGAACTTCTTCAGCAACGCCAGCTCGCTGTCGTCGCCCGGCTTGTACAGCAGCGTGGCGATGTCGCCCTGGAATTCTGCATACGGGTTCTCGCCAAACACCACCACGGCCACATCGGGCTTGGTCTTGTAGGCGCCATCCACGGCCAGCTCGGCGCTGCCGCCGGCTGCGGTGATCTGCTTGTTCAGGCCTTCCCAGATGGTGTTGCCGTTCGGGTAGTCGCTGCGCTTGGTGCCGGTGCCCTGCCAGTTCAGCGTCCAACCACCGGACTGCTTGCCCATGTCGTTGGCGCCGTCGCCGACCACCAGCACGCGCTTTTTCGGATCCAGCGGCAGGACGCCGGACTGGTTCTTCAGCAGCACCAGCGACTCACGCACCGCCTGGCGCGCAATGGCGCGGTGCTCGGGCGCGCCGAGCAGCTCGAACTTGCCACCGAGCGGGCGCTTGGACGGCTTGCCGGCTTCCAACAGGCCCAGGCGCAGCTTGACGCGCAGGATGCGGCGCACCGCATCGTCCAGGCGTTCCATCGAAATCTGGCCGGACTTCACCGCGGCCAGTTCGGTCTCATAGATGCCCTTCCAGCTGTCGGAGGCCATCGCCATGTCGACGCCGGCAATGAACGAGGCTGGGCAGTTCTCGTTGGTGCAGCCTTTAACCTGGCCATGGCCATTCCAGTCGCCAACCACGAAGCCGCCGAAATTCATGCGGCCCTTGAGCACGTCGGTCAGCATGACCTTGTTGCCGTGCATCTTTTCGCCGTTGAAGCTGTTGAACGAGGCCATCACCGTCTGCGCACCAGCGGCAATCGCCGGCGGGTAACCGGCGGCGTGGATGTCGCGCATGGTGGCTTCGGACACCTTGGTATCGCCCTGGTCCTTGCCATCGGTGGTGCCGCCGTCGCCGACGAAATGCTTCACCGACGAAATCACATGGCTGCCGTCCAGGAACTGCGGCGTGCCCGGTACGCCCTGCACACCCTCGACCATCTTGCCGGCGAAGCTGGCCACCACGTCCGGCGACTCGGAATACCCTTCGTAGCTGCGGCCCCAGCGGTCGTCCTGCGGCACCGCCACGGTGGGCGCAAAGGTCCACTCCATGCCGGTGACGCGGGTTTCGGCGGCGGTGACTTCACCGATCTTCTTGATCAGGTCCGGGTTGCGCGTGGCGCCCAGGCCGATGTTGTGTGGGAACAGCGTGGCGCCGACGATGTTGCTCTGGCCGTGCACCGCATCGATACCGAAGATGATCGGAATCGCATTGCCACCCTTGGAGGTGTCCATCGACGCTTCATAGAACGCGTCGGCCAGCTTCAGCCACTCGGCCGGCTTGGCGTCGTACTTGCCGCCCGGGTCGGAGTTGCCACCGGCCAGCACCGAACCGATGCGGTACTTGCGCACATCGTCCGGGGTCATGCTGGCGATGTCGCCCTGGATGGTCTGCGCGACCTTTTCCTCGACGCTCATCTTGGCCATCACGTCGCTGATGCGCTGCTCCAGCGCCTGGTCCTGGGAGAACGGCCACTTCGGCGACGGCCACTGGTCCGGATGGATGGTGGTGGAGGTCTCGGCCGGTGTTGCCGCCGGGGCAGTCGTGTCGGCCGCAGCGGTGGACGTGGCGTCCTTGCCTTGGCAAGCAGCCAGCATCAGCACCGCAGCAGCGGTAGCCAGGGAGAGGGCGCGGCGCGCAACGGGCGCGGCGGTACGACGAAGCAGCATGTCCAAGATCCGGGTCTCCAGGTGGTTCTCCTGCCGCAATGCAAGCGCCGCAGGCCTTTAGGCGGCGTACGCTCACGTGATTCCCCTACCCTGTCAACCGTGCTCGCCCGTATGCCAAATCACGGGGAACTTATCGGACAGGGCTATAGCGTTGGAATACCGGCAGCCGCAGTCAAACCGCGGAAAATCGCCGAATCCGGTGCCACGCCTGCGCCGGCGCGCCCGCGCACTTTGCTGCATCGCACCACCGGCGCGCGCGCGCAGTGCGCAGCCGTCGACCCGTACTGCCCAGCCGGCACCACGCATCAGCTCGCTAATCTGAAACACAGCCAACGGGTGAGCCCGCCGTCAAACAAGTGTCATCTGGGCGTCCTAGCGTGACCGGCTTGCCGATGCGCGCGACGCATTGCCATTGCCGTCATTGCCTGGAGCTTCGATGTCTGCCTCCCCCGATCCCACCCGCCGCCGCGCCCTGCAATTGCTGGCGTCGGTTCCTCTGCTGCCGCTGGGCAGCGCCAGTGCCGCAGCGCTGCAGCAACTCGGCGGTGCCGCATTGGCTGCGCGCCCGCTGCGTCCCTCGGAAAACCCCGCGCGGCTGGTCTCGGCCACTTTCCACGGCATGCCGGCACCCACCCTGGCCAACCCGGCGGCGATGGCCACCACCACCGTCGGCTCGGCACTCACCGTGGCCCGGCATGACGGCAGCACCCAGCGCTACGCTCTGGCCTATCACCCGTTCTTCGTCACCGGCGACCAGGTGCCCGATGGTCACGGCGGTACCGTGCTGGCCGGCGGCTATTACGACATCCAGCATCGCCCCATCATCGACCGCTCCAAACCCGGTGCCGAGCGCCCGTTCTTTTCCGATTGCCCGGATGGGTCGTCGCTGCTCACCCTGCCCAATGCCAAGGTCGCAGGCGTCAAGGGAAACACGGTGTTTGCGGTGGTGCAGTTCGAATACACCACCCGCGACCAGGCCGGCAACGACACCAACCGCCACCTGCCCGCACCGATCGCCGTGCTCACGCTCGACCAGGACCCGGCGACCGGCAAGCTGTCGCTGGTGAAATACCACAACGTCGACACCGCCCCCGTCCACGGCTTGTGGACCACCTGCGGCGCCAGCCTGTCGCCGTGGAATACGCATCTGTCCAGCGAAGAGTACGAACCCGACGCCACCACGCTGGCCGGCAATACCCAGTTCCGCAGCTACAGCACGCATCTGTATGGCGACCCGGAACGCGCCAACCCGTACCACTACGGCCACCTGCCGGAGATCACCGTGCATCCGGACGGAACGGGGAGCGTGCGCAAGCACTATTGCCTGGGCCGCATCTCGCACGAGCTGGTGCAGGTGATGCCAGACAAGCGCACCGTGCTGATGGGCGACGACGCCACCAACGGCGGGCTTTTCATGTTCATCGCCGATCGCGAGGCCGACCTGTCGGCCGGCACGCTCTACGTTGGCAAGTGGCACCAGACCTCCGGCGTCGGCCCGGGCGCGGCCACGTTGAGCTGGATCAAGCTGGGCCACGCCACCAGCGCCGAGATCGAAGCCCTCGCCAACCGCCTCACCGCCGCCGACATTCTCGACGTGCACCTGAGCGACCCGGGCGATGCCACGTTCACCAAGATTCCCTTCAACGGCACCTACAACTGGATCCGCATCAAGCCGGGCATGGAGAAGGCGGCCACCTATCTGGAAACCCATCGCTATGCCGCACTGGCCGGCGGCAGCCTGGGCTTCACCAAGCTCGAAGGCACCACCGTCAACGCGCGCGACAAGATCGCCTACATGGCGATGTCCTACATTGTCACCAGCATGCTCAACGGCTCGGGCGACGTGAAGGTGGAAGGCCCGCAGTCCGGCGCGGTGTATGCGCTCAACCTGCGTGGCGGGCGCCGCGACACCAAGGGCGCACCGATCCACAGCGAATGGGTACCGATCGACATGGCCGCGCCTGCCGCGCTGACCGGCCACGACCTGGCGCAGGCCGACGGGCTGGGCAACCTGGCCGACCCGAACCGGCTGGCGAATCCGGACAACCTCAAGTTCTCCGAGTCGCTGCGCACGCTGTTCATTGGCGAAGACAGCAGCCTGCACGTCAACAATTTCCTGTGGGCCTACAACGTCGACAGCGGCACGCTGACGCGCCTGCTCTCGGTGCCGGCCGGCGCCGAATCCACCGGCCTGCACGCGGTTGACCAGATCCATGGCTGGACCTATGTCATGAGCAATTTCCAGCACCCCGGCGACTGGGAAAGCCCGCTGCACGACACCGTCAAGGCCACGCTGGATCCGTTGGTGCGCGCCAACTACAAGGATCGCTTCGGCGCTGCGGTGGGCTACCTCACCGGTGACCCGGTGGCGGTGCAGTTGAGCAAGGCGTAAGCGCGTCTGGCGTGCCGCTCGCAACGACCGGAAAGGCGTTGCGAGCCGCACGCCATCACGACACGCCGCGCGCCTCCAGTGCCGTCATCACAATGGGTTTTGCCCAGTCCGGCACCTGCGCCAGTTGCCCGGCGGTGGCCGGGTAATGCAGCCCGGCGTGATCCAGCTCCAGTACCAGCAGCGGTTCCACCTGCCCGGCCGCATCGGTCGGCGCGCTGTTGTCGTACACATGCAGCACCGCCAGATGCGGCAACAACGTGATCAGGTTGGCGCGCGATGCATCAAAGCGCTCGCGGATCTTGTGCTCGGCAATGGCATGGCCACCTGCGGCCACTCGCGCCGCGACGCGTTGCAAATGCAGCTCCACGCTCGACAAGCCGCAAAACCACACCGCGATTGCGGTGCTGCGCACAGGCGTCGAGCAACAGACGCGGGATTGTCTGCGCACCCAGCGTGGTTTCGAAGGCATAGTCGTGGCCTTCGTCCATTGCACGGCGCAGCCGCCGCACGCCTTCCTGCCAGGCCTGCGCATTGGCCTCGTCCAGCGCCCAGCCCTGCCCCACCCATTGCCAGGTGAAGGCGTCCGGGTTGAACCAGGTGGCGCCATCCTCCTGCAGCAGGCTGCCCAGCAGCGAATGGCTCAAACGCAACGGGGCCCGAAGGCCCCGTCACTCCACACGCCGGCGATTGCAGCCGCGCTTAGCCGCGCAGCTTGGCCAACAGCTCGCGCGTGACCGGGTCGGCCACATCGGCGGCCTCGCCCTTCAGGGCTGGCAGCAATTGGCTGGCCAACTGCTTGCCCAGCTCGACGCCGAACTGGTCGAACGCGTTGATGCCCCACATCACCGACTGCACGTACACGCTGTGCTCGTACATCGAGATCAGCGCACCCAGCGCCTGCGGAGTGAGTGCATCGAGCAGGATCACCGTGCTCGGGCGACCGCCCGGGTAACTGCGGTGCGGGTCGCTGCTGTCCTGGCCATTGGCCAGCGCCTCGGTCTGCGCCAGCACGTTGGCCATCAGCGCGACATGGTTTTCTGCGTACGGGTCGTCGTTGTGCACGGTGCCGATGAAATCGGCCGGCACCACGCTGGTGCCCTGATGAAGCGCCTGGAAGAAGCTGTGCTGCACGTCGGTGCCGGCACCGCCCCACCACACCGCCACGGTGTCGCTGTCCACGGCCGCGCCGTCCAGCTTGACGCGCTTGCCCAGGCTCTCCATCACCAGCTGCTGCAGATACGCCGGCAGCAAGGCCAGGCGCTGGTCGTAGGTCATCACCGCATGCGTGGCGCTACCGAGCAGGTTACGGTTCCACACTGCGGTCAGTCCGTGCAGCACTGCCACGTTTTCTTCCAGCGGCGTGTTGAGCACATGCGCGTCGAACTGCGCGGCACCGTCGAGCAGTTGTTCAAAACGCTCAAAACCGATCGCCAGTGCAATCGGGAAACCGACCGCCGACCACAGCGAATAACGGCCGCCCACCCAGTCCCACATCGGCAGCACGCGGCCAGGTGCAATGTCGAACGCCTTGGCGGCACGTTCGGGATTGGCACTCACTGCGTACAGGCGCTCACTGCCACCGAGCCACGCATGCAGGATGCTGCCGTTGAGCAGGGTTTCCTGGGTGCCGAAAGTCTTGGAAATCAGGATGCCGGCGGTCCGTGCCGGGTCCAGCGTTGCCAGGGTGCGCTGCATGGCCGCGCCATCGACATTGGAAACGAAATGCACCCGGAAACGCGCACCGGACGGTGCACGCAATGCATCGGCGACCAGACGCGGGCCCAGATCGGAACCACCGATGCCGACGCTGACAATGTCGGTGACGTCGGTGCCTTCCAGCTGCTGGATCAGCGCGCCCACGCGCTGCCGGACTTCGGCAGCGGTGGCGTATGCATCGGATGCGACCGGTGCATCGGTGAGATCACCACGCAGCGCGGTGTGCAGGGCGGCGCGCTGTTCGGTGACATTGACCTGCTCGCCACGGAACAGCCGCTGGAACGCGCCTGCCAGGTCGCGCTCGCGTGCGATTGCAAACAGCGCATCGAGCGCGGCGCGATCGTACTTCTGCCGCGCGAAGTTGAAATACAACGGACCGACTTGCCGGGCGTACTGCGTGGGCCGCTGGGGCTCTGCGGCAAGCAATGCGGGGATGGCAGCGCCGCGCAGGCGCTGGGCGTGGGCGTGAAGCGCGTCGAATCCGTTGGTATGTGTCATGCGGCCTGAGTGGGGATGCTGTGGTTGGTGTGGGAGATCGCGTTGTGCGCGTCCACATATACCAGATTGGGCTTGAAGGTCTTGGCTTGGTCTTCGCTCATGCTGGCGAACGCGGCCACGATGATCAGATCGCCCACCTGCACGTGGCGCGCGGCGCCGCCGTTGAGCGAGATGATGCCGCTGCCTTGTTCGGCACGGATGGCATAGGTGCTGAAACGCGCACCATTGGTGACGTCCCAGATGTGGACCTGTTCGAATTCGCGGATGCCGGTCGCTTCCAGCAGCAGGCCGTCGATGGCGATCGAGCCCTCGTAGTTGAGCTCGGAGTGGGTGACGGTGGCGCGGTGGATCTTGGCTTTCAGCAGGGACAGGTGCATGTGGCTACAACGCAAAGGAAAGCCGGCATTTTAGCGGAAAGTGCAGGCATCGACCGGCCAGCAGCGCAGCCGGTCGTGAGGGCTTCAGGCCGGCCGCGCGCGCGGCCTCAGAATTCCAGGTTGTCGATCAGCCGGGTGCTGCCGATCCGGGCAGCGATCAGCGCCACGCGTGGGCCGGCTGCCGGGTTGCTGGCACCGTCGTCGGGCTCGCTCAGATCAGGCAGGCGCAGCGCGGTGTAGTCGACACGGAAACCCACCGCTTCCAGTGCCTGGGTTGCCGCCGCCTCGACCTGCAGGCGCGGCACGCCGGCGGCATGGCTGTCGCGCATCTGCAGCAGCACCTTGCGGATCTGTGCCGAGATCGGGCGATCGTCGGCCGACAGATACTGATTGCGCGAGCTCATCGCCAGGCCATCGGCCTCGCGCACGATGCTGCCGCCCAGGATTTCGATCGGAAACGCCAGGTCGGCCACCATCTGCCGGATCACCGCCAGCTGCTGATAATCCTTCTTGCCGAAGGCAGCCACGTCCGGCTGCACCTGATTGAACAGACGCGCCACCACCGTGCAGACGCCATCGAAGTGGCCCGGCCGGCAGACGCCTTCGAGCACGTCGCTGACACCGGGTGCATGGATCGGCGTGGCTAGCGCGGTCCCGAGCGGATACATGGTATCCACGTCCGGCAACCACAGCGCGTCGCACCCGGCATCCTCAAGCCCACGCATGTCGGCTTCGGGCGTCCGCGGGTAGCGTGCGAAGTCTTCATTGGGGCCGAACTGGGTCGGATTGACGAACACGCTGGAGACCACGCGGTCGGCGTACTGGCGCGCCAGCATCACCAGCGAATAGTGCCCGGCGTGCAGGTTGCCCATGGTGGGCACCAGCGCCACGCGCAGCCCCTCGCGCTTCCAGCCGGTGACCAGTGCGCGCAGCGCCGACAGATCGGTAATGGTCTGGATCATGCGGCGTACGCGTGCTCGGCGTCGGGAAAGCTGCCATCGCGCACGGCCTGCGCGTAGGCCTGCACGGCGCCCGCGACCGACCCGCCTTCGGCCAGGAAATCCTTGACGAACTTGGGACGGCGATGGCCGCTGTCCAGGCCCAGCATGTCGTGCATCACCAGCACCTGGCCATCGCAGCCGGGGCCGGCACCAATGCCGATCGTGGGCACGCGCAACTCGGCGCTGATCTGCGCTGCGATCGGCGTCGGCACGCATTCGAGCACGATCAGGCTGGCACCGGCATCGACCGCGGCCTGGGCGTCGCGACGCAGCTGTTCGCCGGCTTCGCCACGGCCTTGCACCTTGTAGCCGCCGAAGCGCAGCACCGATTGCGGCGTGAGCCCCAGGTGCGAACACACCGGGATTTCGCGCTCAACCAGGTAGCGGATCACGTCGAGCTTGTGCCCGGCGCCTTCGATCTTGACCATCTCCGCACCCGCCTGCAGCAGCTGGGTGGCGGCATCGAGCGCACGTTCCGGCGTGGCATCGGCCTGGAACGACAAGTCGGCCACCAGCAACGCACGCTCCAGCACGCGGGCCACCGCGGCGGTGTGGTAGACCATGTCGGCCGTGGTCACTGGCAGCGTGGACTCGTGCCCCTGCACCACCATGCCCAGCGAGTCGCCCACCAGGATCAGGTCCACGCCATTGGCGTCGAAGGTGCGCGCAAACCCGGCGTCATAGGCGGTCAACATGACCAGTTTTCGACCGTCGCGCTTGGCCTGCGCCAAGGCGGGCACGGTCCAGGGCTTGCTGTCGGCGTGGCTGCTCATGAACTCATTACGTGGGGTGATAAGCCGGCCATTATCTACCCAATCGGCTCCAGCCCACAGCCATCGACGCCCTGCAGGGCGTGTCGCACTGTTCCATGCCCTGGAATGATCGCCTCCGGGGCGAGCTCGGCCAGCGGCACCAGCGCAAACGCACGGGCATGCAGATGCGGGTGCGGCACCTGCAAACGCGGCAGGTCGATCACCTGCTCGGCATACAGCAACACATCCAGATCCAGGGTGCGCGGGCCCCAGCGCTCGCCGTCGCGACGGTCGCGGCCGAATGCCTGCTCGATCGCCAGCAGCCCGTCCAGCAGCGCCAGCGGCGCCAGCGCAGTGCGCACGGCGGCCACGGCATTGATGAAGTCCGGCTGGTCCTCACGGCCCCAGGCCGGCGTGCGGTACAGCCGCGAAGCGGCGGTCACCGACGACTGCGGCAGCGTGCCCAGCGCGACGATGGCCGCGCGCACGGTGGCCTCGGCCTGGCCCAGGTTGGCGCCCAGGCCGACAAAGGCGGTCAGCACGCCCTACTCGCCTGCGGCGGCGCCGGTACGACGGCGGCGGCGGCGACGCTTGCGCGGTGCCGACTCATCTCCGTCGTGATCGGCCTGCGCGTTCTCGATCGCGTCCACCAGCTCCTGGCCGGACGACTGCTGCGCATCGCGCCAGAACTCGACATCGGCGGCATGGTCGGCCGAGGCGAACTGGCGCAGCACCAGGAAGTCGAACGCGGCCCGGAAGCGCGGGTGCGACAAGGTGCGGAACACGCGTTTGCGCTGGCGCGAGGAAAACCGGGTCTGCAGCAGCCAGATTTCCTGCATCGGCAGCGAGAAGCGGCGCGGCAGGGCCACCCGCTCCAGCTGGTGCAAGGTCACCCGATCGGCGGCGCGACGCTGCGCATCTTCCGGCTGCACGCCCTGCGCCTGCAGCCCCATCAGGGTGCGGCAGAACGCCGGCCACAGCAGCAGCGCGAACAGGAACGCCGGCGACACCGGCTCATCATTGGCCACGCGTGCATCGGTGTTGCGCAGGCCTTCCAGCACCATCGCGCGCAAAGCGCCGCTGCGGTTGGACTTGAGCGCGGCTGCACTTTCGGGGAACAGCGCCCCAAGCAGGCCATAACGCTCCAGGCCCTCGAAACTGGCCACGCCGTGCCCGGACAGGAACAGCTTGAGAATTTCTTCGAACAGACGCGCGGGCGCCGCTTCGGACAACAGCCCGGCCAGGCGCGGGATCGGCTCGGCGGTGCCGGCTTCGATGTCGAAGTTCAACTTGGCCGCCAGGCGCACCGCGCGCAGCATGCGCACCGGATCTTCCTGGTAGCGCAGCTCCGGGTCGCCGATCAACTTCATCAAGCGCGCCTGCACGTCTTCGAAGCCGCCGCAGTAATCGCGCACCGAGAAATCCTCGATCGCGTAATACAGCGCGTTGCAGGTGAAGTCGCGGCGGATCGCATCGTCTTCGATGGTGCCGTAGACGTTGTCGCGCACCAGGCGGCCGTTATCCAGCTCGCGGTCACCGCTGCCGTCATCGATATTGGCGCGGAAGGTGGCGACTTCGATGATCTCGCGGCCGAACACCACATGCGCCAGGCGGAAGCGGCGGCCGATCAGGCGGCAATTGCGGAACAGCGCCTTGACTTCCTCCGGCGTGGCGCTGGTGGCCACGTCGAAGTCCTTGGGGTGGCCGCCGACCAGCAGGTCGCGCACCGCACCACCAACCAGGTAGGCGCCAAAGCCGGATTCGCGCAGGCGGTACAGCACGCGCAACGCGTTGGGGCTGATGTCCTTGCGCGAGATGGTGTGCTGGTCGCGTGGGATGACGCGCAGCGTGAACGGGGATGTAACTGAAGGTTCGATGGTGGCGCTTCCGTTTCGTGTTTCAGGATTGCCCAACGGCTTTTACCTCACTATACTAGCGCGCTGCACAGCTCGCACCAAACGCTCCCTTCGTCTAGCGGTTAGGACGTGGCCCTCTCAAGGCTAAAACAGGGGTTCGAGCCCCCTAGGGAGCGCCAACTTCGTCCTCTGCAGACACGCCAAGGCCCCGCGATTGCGGGGCTTTTGCGTTGTGGGCCGAGAATGCAGGCGATCGAATCAGGGCAGCGTGTGGGCAACGCAGGTGTGGTCGCGGCCGTTATGCAGCGACCGCTGCGATGGCGGCCGCTGCGCCGATTGCCGAGGCCGCCTGCGCAGCAACACGCCGCACCGTACTGCGTGAGAGGTGTTCAACCGCGCTGAGCAAGTACGATGCCGCTCCAGCGCAGCCAGCGCCGATCACCGCATGCGGGCCGGCCCGCGCGCAGGTCATTCCGCCTCAGTCAGATGCAATGCGGTGTGCCTGACCAAGCGCGTGGGCAACACGCGCCTGGCACGAATTGCCGTAGATGCCTGCAGCGCACGTCACTGACCGTGCGACTCGGCAATCATGTGGAAGACGTCTGCATCACTGCCAGTTTCGGCAACCGCGTCGTGCGCGTGCAGGCTTTCGAAATGGCGGACCGCCACATGAAATGAGGCATAGCGCTCGGCCAACTCCTTGCGGAGCCGGCGCGCGGCATCTTCCACGTACATCAGGTTGGCACCGTTCAAGCGTGCAAATGCCTGCTCATCAATCCGCCGCACCGCTGCCTGTACTGGCGTGGCCAATGCGCTTTCGCACAAGAGCACCAACGCGCGGATGTCGAAACTCTGCACGCGCGCCACCAAGTCCACGCGCACTTGCGCCACGCTGCGCTGGCTATGTGGCGTGGCATACGAGCCGTTGCGTTGCAGCCACTGCGCGACATCCTCGACCCGCAAAGCGGTCTGTCCAGCATGCTGTTGCGCGAAGGCCTTGCTCAACAACTGACGTGATAGCGCGGCCGAACACGGGCAGGTGGAGGCATACAGCACATCGATCTGCAGACGCATCTCACTGCGCCCCGCCCTGCTCTGTGCGTCGATGCGCACCGGATAGGCACGCCAACCGGCCAGTCCCTCACTGCGCAGTGCCGGCATCCGCAACATCACTTCGAAGGCCAGACTCACCCGCGCCGCACGGCTGCCGCAATCGGCATGGCTGTCGATCATTGCCTGCAGCAACTGCGAGAGCATCGCCGGTGATAGCGGTTGCTCCAGATGCCGATCCAGCAAGCGATACAGCCGTGACATGTGGATACCCTTGAGTTCGGGCCGCGGCAGATCGACCTGCACCTGCGCGCGCGCAGCCACCGTGCCACTCGGCTCGGCCTCGTCCAGGCGCACGGGAATCGCAATGTCCTGCATGCCAACCCAGCGTAAGGGCGCATGCAGCGCGGAAGGTTCGGTGACGGCGATATCGGGAAGCGTGGTGGACATGAAAACCCATGGAAAAAGAAAGGGACGGCCGCACTCAGGCGCGACCGGGAAATGCCTGGAAGTAATCGTCGATGCCGGCGTGCAGCGTCTGCGCTAGTTCATCCTGATGCGCGTCGCCACAGAGCCGGTTGCAATCGTCGCGATTGCTCATGAAGCCGGTTTCCACCAGCAATGACGGGATATCAGGCGATTTCAGCACTGCAAACCCGGCCTGACCCACCTGGTCCTGATGCAGTCGTGTGACGTGCTGCAGGCGATCGAGCATCAGCTTGCCGAACTGCAGGCTGCTGGCAATGGTGCCGCTGAGCGACAGGTCGGCCAGCACCTGCGACAACACCGGATTACTCGGCACCCGCAGGCGGCGCGCGCTATCGCCCATGTCGTCGGCCGCGTTCTCGCTATCGGCGATCCAGCGCGCCAATGCCGAGCTGGCGCCACCTTGGGACAAAGCGAACACCGAGGCGCCACGTGCGGCACTGCTGGGCGCGGCATCGGCATGGATCGACACGAACAGATCGGCGTTGTGTCGGTGCGCGATCATGACGCGCTCATGCAAGGCCACGAAACGATCGTCGCTGCGGATCATGGTCGGCCGGTAACGCGGATCGGCCGCCAAGCGCTGGTGCAGCCGCCCCGCGACTGCCATGGCCACATGCTTCTCGTAGCGCGCATCGGCACTGACCGCGCCGGGATCCTTGCCGCCGTGACCGGCGTCGATGGCGACCACGTAGGGATGCAGGCGGGAGCGCGTGGGCGCAACCGCCGCAACGGCCGGCTCGGTCGGATCGGCTGCGGACAACGACGCAGTGCCGGACACAGCAGCAAGATCGACCACCAGTGCACCATCCTCCCAGCGCGCCGTGGCTGTTAGCGGCTGCGCCAGATCGAGCACCACGCGCAGCCCATCGCCGTGCGGGCCGCTGCGGATGGCAACGACCGCAAGACCGTCAGGCAATGGATCGACCTGCGGTGGTTGCGTCGAAACGCCCGGCAGGTCGATGACCAAGCGCGCTGGATTGGACAGGCTGAAGCTGCGGTAGGCGACCTGGGTACTCAAAGCGAGCCGAAGTCGCAGCCCCGCATCCTGACGCTGCAGATTGCAACTGCGTAGCAGCGGCTGCGGCTGCGCGTGGACCAAGCGTGGCGACAGCAGCAAGGCTGCACCGACGGTGTGCAACACCTGCCGCCGCCTCATCGGGCCAACCCCGCTGGATCGACGCGGCCACCGCGCCGCTTCGAGCACGGGAGGTTCGGCATGGTGACCAGGCAAACAACACTCTGCGGTAAGGGACGCGACACGGCGTAGCCAGACGAACGATGGAATCAAGTGTTATAAAGTAACACTAGTCGCGCAAATGCAAGCCCTCCACGGCCCGCCAACGCCCTCACGTTCACTTTTACCGAAGAGCACCACGATGTCGCCCGTCATCCCCGACAGCTATACCGCCTGGCGCCACTGCATCGAAGTCGACTGCGCCCAGCCGCTGACAGCCCCTTTCATCGCCCAACGACTCGCCAGCCTGCGCGACCTCGGCGACCACCACACCCAGCAGTTCTTGCGTCGTTGGGGCGAACCTCATCACCGGCGAGTGATTGGATGGTTTGAACGTGCCGGTGGCGAACTCGAGCCGAGCCGCTAAATAGCGCGCTCCAGCACTGCACATCACGCCTGACCGGATAGGTCCAGGTAACGGCGGACGCGGTTGACTGTTCCTCGCTGTTCGGCGGACGGTATGCCGCAGCGATTTTCTGCGACAAACAATCAACAAAATCTGCCATTCAACACGTAACGTGTAAGCGCCTGAATCGCAGGCGGTGTTGCCCCATGCAGGGGGAAGGCAAAATCATGAAGAACTCAAAAAATTGGCTTATGGCTTTTTGCGTCGTTGCTGGAATGCTGTCATCAGGCATGGCAGTGGCTCAGTGCTGTGCCAATGGTGGTGTCGGCGTACATGCAATGACAGGGCTTGGCGAAAGCAATCCCAAGGCAGCCAATCTAACAATGGATCCTTCGCTTGCCATTTATGAACTCCATCGTGATGGAGTGACATATCTCCAGATCAACGACGTAACTGGCGTGGTCCACGCAGTGGTAGCAAGAGTGGACAACGCACTCTGGACCTTGCCGATGGGCAAGGATGTAGAACGTGTCGTGTTGCCGGCTGCAAACAGGATTGCAGCCGGCACGAGTTCAAACAATCCGCCAATGCTTGATTCAACTCAGCGTGATCAAGCACGACTTGTCTACAAAACAAAGAACTTCACGGTATTCAACTGGCGGGAAGCAACTGGGGAACACTGGATAGTCTCCCCCTGACCGCAACGGAGACTGGCTCGGCAACCAGAAAGGTCAGAACCAGCGCATGGCGGCGGCGAAACATGCCGCCATGCGCTTTCAACCGCGCCTTCAGTTCAGCCTCCACATCGATCGAGTCGCTCTTGGCCGCCTCAGCTGACGACGAATCAGCAATTACACGCACCAACACGCCCCTAGCCCCTTTCCCGGTCCAAGCACGAGCCTGGATGAAGTGCCGACTGGCCGGCGGCAAGATCTCCACACAATTGAGAGTACTGCGATAAGCACTCAATTGAAGTTCCAACGATAGCTTCCTGCAGTCACCGCGAAACACGCATTGAAACTGAGACTGGCAGAAACGCTCGAGTGCTGACGAACGCAGAGCCTGATACAGCCCATGCGTCTCGATTTCCAACGGATACAGCGCGGCGACATACTGCTGAAGCAATTGCGACTCAAGGACACTGACTCGTGTCATTTCCATTGCTGCAGAATGCTGCCCTCTCCCCCTCAAATCAGCCACCACATCTTTGCGCATCTTGTTGATCTGAACATTGATGTCAGAGTACTCCAGCACTCGATTGCGTAGCATGCGCTCAGCACTAGAATAGCTGGCTCGGGCTAGAGTGAAGGCGTCATCTCCTGGTTGACTTGAAACCTTATTGCGGGCTGGCTCGCGCAGACGAGCATTGAAAACAAAAAGAACTGTCGTCGTGACCGCATAGAGCAACTGCATACTAAAAACTTGTTGATCAAAAAAACCGATCTGATACACCCGAGGAAGCGAGAACTCAATTGCGAAGCTTGCCAATAGTGACCCTAGAGCACTGCCTTTCCACCCGTGCCTGAAAGTCAACACGACCATTGGCACGAGCATCGCTACCATCAAGATGTTTCGAGTCAATGGCTCTTGCGAGACCCCTAATAAAAAAAACAGACTTAGGATAACAGCCACCGCGATTGCAAGATCTCGCTGGAGACTCAGGCGTACAGGACCATCATTCCAGTTAGCCCATAACATCGCCGGAAGAAGCAAGACCAGCATGCCCAGATAGCTACCTGACCAATAGCGCAACATCAGGTCTAGTACAGGATAAGCCTGCGGTCCACCGAGGGTCGAGTTTAGCACCAAGCTGCATATAGCGTTCCAGAGAGCTATGACAAGAGCAGCAGGAATAAACCATTGCTGGCTTTTAACAATATGAGGAACTTGGTATCGAAGTAGGCCAATCGCCCCAGCAATCAAAGGCGCATGTACGAAGGGACTCAGATATGACCATAACGGATTAAATCCCTGCAATTCGCCCAGCGGAATACGCAAGAACAACATCGCCGCAGCGTCACCTGCCAACAGAAAAGGCCACTCGCGGTAAGGCCGGAACAGCAAAGTGACTACGCGCAACCCAACTGGCAGATACCATTGGTCGATCGACAAGCGCCAAAGCATCAGAAACGCCAAGCAGTAGCACACGCTGATCAGCATGCCCCTAACAAGCTCTTTAGCTACCGCCATACCACCACTCCTTGGTTCCACGATTCGCCCTAGTCTGGAGGGAAACTACCTATTGGAGTATAGCGGTGGCGCACAATTTGCAAGAAGAGCCTGCGCGCTTGCGGGCGGTTATCGCAGTTGAAGACGTGCATTGCACTTTGCTGGTGCGTTGGGCCACGCGGGAATCAGGCCGCCTGATACAGCAGAGGCCAGAGCTGCGGGCAGTTGCCAGGGGCACACACGCCGCATCCAGCCCAACGATGACAGCCAGCTCGACTGAGTCGCTTGCAGCGATGCAGGCATGCGAGACATCGGCAGATCCCGGCGAGATCATCAACGCAGAAGGCCGCGCATTGCGCGGCCTTCTGCGTTTCTCATGCTGATATCAGCACAACGCCGTGATCAGCCCTCCATCTGCTCCAGCTCCTTGCCCTTCGTCTCGTAGACGTACTTGAGCACGAAGAACACCGAGATGAAGGCGGCAACGGTGTAGATGCCGTAGGCGCCGGCAAGACCGATGCTGCCGAGCAGGATCGGGAAGCTGACGGTGATGGCGAAGTTGGAAGTCCACTGTGCAGCGCCGGCAATGGCCAGGCCCGAACCGCGGATCTGGTTGGGAAACATCTCGCCCAGCATCACCCACATCACCGGGCCCCACGAGGCATTGAAGAACACCACGTAGACGTTGGCGGCAACCAGCGCGAGCATGCCCATGGCATCGGACATCGCGAGCTTGCCGTTGGGATCCAGCGAGGCGGTGGCGAAGGCGTAGGTCACCAGTGCCAGCGATACCGCCATACCGGCCGAGCCGATCCACAGCAACGGCTTGCGGCCGATCTTGTCGACCAGCATCACCGTGACCAGGCAGGCACCAATGCTGAGGCCGCCGGAGAGCACGTTGATCAGCAAGGCGTCCTGTTCGGAGAAGCCCACTGCCTGCCACAGCACCGCGCCGTAATAGAACACCACGTTGATGCCGACCAGTTGCTGGAACACCGCCAGGCCGACGCCAATCCATACGATCGGGCGGATCTTGCCGGTGGTCTTGCTGATCAGGTCGGAGAACTTGGGCTTGTGCTGGTCGGCCGACATCGAGGCGGAGATTTCGCCCAGCTTGGTCTGCGCGGCCGCGTTACCGTACAGCCGCTTGAGCACCACCAGCGCCTGCTCGCGACGGCCCTTGACCACCAGGTAGCGCGGGCTTTCGGGGATGACCAGCAACAGCAGCAGGAACAGCAGCGACGGGATGGCCTGCATCCAGAACATCCAGCGCCAGGCCGCCTGCCCGCCCCATAACGGCTCGGTGGACGCACCGGCGGCATTGGCCAGCAGGTAGTTGCTCAAGAACGCGCAGAACAGCCCGCTGATGATGGCGATCTGCTGCATGGTGGCGAGCCGGCCGCGATAGCGCGCGGAGGCAACCTCGGCGATGTAGGCCGGCGAAATGACGCTGGCTGCGCCTACCGCAAAGCCGCCCATCACGCGGGCAAAGATGAAGAAGCCGGAGCTGTGCGAGGCACCGGCACCGATAGCCGAGAGCAGGAACAGCGCCGCAGAAATGATCAGGACAGCACGGCGGCCCCAGCGGTCGGCCAGGCGGCCGGCAAAGAAGGCGCCGATGGCGCACCCCAGCAGCATCGAGGCAACTTCGAAGCCGGTCTCGGCGGCGCTGGACTGGAAGGTCTGCTTGAGCCCGTCGACGGTGCCATTGATCACGCCACTGTCGAAGCCGAACAGAAAGCCGCCGATCGTGGCCACGCAGCTGATCAGGATGATGAAACGGGTGTTCTCGCCGGCATCGGGGGCGCCGTCAATGGAGACACTGGACATGGGTTCACCTGGAAACATGCAAGGGAGCGGTCACGGGGGTGACCGCCATCGGCCGGCGACGCAGTGCGCCGCCGGCCACGGGACATCAACGCGTCAGGTACTGATTGATCAGGTTCTCGTAGGCCTCCTGGCGGCCGCTGACTTGCGTCGGCTCGCCCCTGCCGGCGGCGTACTTGGCCAGGTCCGCCAGCGTGCTGGTGCCGTTGGCAAAGTCCGCGCCCGCGCCGCTGTCGAAGCTGGCGTAACGCTGCGCGCGCCAGGTTTCCAGGGGCGAAGAGGTCAGCAGCGCGTCGGCCACTTCCAGCCCGCGTGCGAACGCGTCCATGCCGCCGATGTGGGCCAGGAACAGGTCCTGCGGGTCGGACGATTCACGCCGCACCTTGGCATCGAAGTTCAGCCCGCCCGGTGCCAGCCCGCCCTGACGCAGCACCACCAGCATCGCGCCGACGGTGTCGTACAGGTCGGTTGGGAACTGGTCGGTATCCCAGCCGTTCTGCGGGTTGCCGCGGTTGGCATCGATGCTGCCGAGCAGGCCGGCATCGCTGGCCACCTGCAGGTCGTGCTCGAAGCTGTGGCCCGACAGCGTGGCGTGGTTGGCTTCGATATTGAGCTTGAAATCCTGGTCCAGGCCGTGCTGGTGCAGGAAGCCGATCACCGTGGCGCTGTCGAAGTCGTACTGGTGCTTCATCGGCTCCATGGGCTTGGGCTCGATCAGGAAGTTGCCGGTAAAGCCAATCGCACGCCCGTAGTCGCGCGCCAGGGTCAGGAAGCGCGCCATGTTGTCCTGCTCGCGCTTCATTTGCGTGTTGTGCAGGCAGGCGTAGCCTTCGCGACCGCCCCAGAACACGTAGTTTTCCCCGCCCAGCTCCACCGTGGCATCGATCGCCGCCTTGACCTGCACCGCGGCGCGCGCCACGACGTTGAAGTCCGGATTAGTGGAGGCACCATTCATGTAGCGCGGGTGCGAGAACAGATTGGCGGTGCCCCACAGCAGCTTGACGCCGGTGTCGGCCTGGCGCTGCTTGGCAATGCGCACCATGTGCTTGAGGTTGTTTTCGTACTCGCCGATGTCGTCCGCATCCGGCGCCAGGTCGATGTCGTGAAAGCAGTAATACGGCACGCCGAGCTTGGTGAAGAATTCGAACGCGGCATCGGACTTGGCTTCGGCACGCGCCAGCGCGGTGTTGCCTACGTCCCACGGATACGCACGCGTGCCCGGGCCGAACGGATCGGCGCCATTGCCGCAGAAGCTGTGCCAGTAGGCCACCGCAAAGCGCAGGTGTTCGGCCATGGACTTGCCGGCGACCTGCTTGTTGGCGTCGTACACCTTGAATGCGAGCGGGTTGTCCGAATCGCGGCCTTCGAAGCCGATCTTGCCGATGCCGGGGAAGTATTCTTTCGCGCCGATGAAAACGGTGTTGCTCATGGGGTGAGAGGTCCTTGGTACTGGGGGAGTGATGAATCAGCCGGCGTAGAGCGGGCTGACGACGTGCAGGTGCTTGAGGAAGTTCTGGTAGTGCTGCTGGTAGGCGGCCACGCGTTGCGGATCCGGGCGCGCCGACAATGCATCGTCGATCTGCAGGTGCTCCAGCACCACCTCCGACAACGCGGCCTGGCCGCCATCGTCGCGGTCGCAGGCCCACACCGCCTGCAGCGCGGCACCAAACGCCGCGCCTTCGGGCTGGGTCGGCACCACCACCTGCAGGTTGAACACGTCGGCCACCATCTGCCGCCACTGCGCGCTCTTGCTGCCGCCGCCGGTGAGCAGGATGGTATCGAACTGCAGGCCGGCGGCGACAAAGGCGTCGAAGCCATTGCGCAGGCTGTAGGTGGCCCCTTCCATCGCCGCGCGATAGAAATGCGCCGGCGTGGTGTTGTGCAGATCCATGCCGAACAGGCAGCCACGCGCATCCGGCAGATTGGGTGTGCGCTCGCCGTTGAAGAACGGCAACAGCACCAGCCCGTCGGCACCGGGCGTGGTGTCGGCGATCATGGCCTCGGTCTGCGCACGGGTGATGGAGAACATGCGCATCACCGCTTCGGTGGCCACGGTGCAGTTCATGGTGCAGATCAACGGCAACCAGCCACCGCTGGACGAGCAAAACGCGGCCCAGCGTGCGTCGTCGTCCACCACTGGATGATCGGCGTAGGCAAACAAGGTGCCGGAGGTGCCCAGGCTCATGGTCAGGCGGCCGGGCACCACATTGCCGGTACCGATCGCCGCCATCATGTTGTCGCCACCGCCGGTGGTGACGCGCACGCCGGCCGGCAATGCGAGCGCTTCTGCAGCTGCATCGGACAGGGCGAACACTGCGCCGGTCTCCACCAGCGGCGGCAAGGCATCGCGCAGATCGCGTTGCGCATCCATCGCGCCAAGCATGCGCTCGGACCACTGGCGGGTGCGCACATCCAGCCAACCGGTCCCGGAGGCATCACCCACCTCGGTGAAGCGCTCGCCGGTGAGCCAGAAGTTCACGTAGTCATGCGGCAACATCACCGTGGTCATCGCCGCATACGCCTCGGGGCGATGCTTGCGCGTCCACGGCAATTTGGATGCCGTGTAGCCGGCCATGATCGGGTTGCCGGCGGTGGCCACGCTGCCTGCCGCACCGCCCACCGCATCCATGATCTCGTCGCATTCCAGCGCGGTGCTGGTATCGCACCACAGCTTCACCGGCGCGGTGACGCTGCCATCGGCGGCCACCGGCACGAAGCCATGCTGCTGCCCGGACACCGAGATGCCGCGCACGCGCGCACGCAGCTCGGCATCGAGCTGCGCGAAGCAATGCACGATGCCGTCGATCCACCACTGCGCCTGCTGCTCGCGGGTGCCATCGTCGCGGCTGATCAATTCCATCGGCGCGCCGATGGTGGCGACCACAGCGCGCTCCTGCGGATCGTAGGCCACCAGCTTGACGCTCTGTGTGCCGACATCCAGTCCTACGTACACGCTCATTGCTTCACCAATCGGTTGTTGTTGAGGCCCACCTGCTGGGTGCGCCCGGCGCCCAGTTGCAGGTCCAGGGTCTGCCCTGCATAGGACAGTTGATAGCGCCCGCCACGATCGCTGTGCACACGGGCCTGCTGCAAGCGACCTGCATCCCATTCCAGATCCACGCTGGCGCCGCCGCGCACACGCAGGCCGCGCACGCTGCCGCGCGGCCAGGCCTTGGGCAAGGCCGGCAGCAGGAACACACTGCCACCCCAGCTTTGCAGCAGCATCTCGGTAATGCCGGCGGTGCCGCCGAAGTTGCCATCGATCTGGAACGGCGGATGTGCGTCGAACAGGTTCGGATAGGTGCGCTCGGGCGAGAGCAGCAGTTGCAGGATGCGGTACGCATGCTCGCCGTCGGCCAGCCGCGCCCACAGGTTCAGGCGCCAGCCGATGCCCCAGCCGGTGGCGTTGTCGCCGCGAATCTCCAGCGAACGTCGCGCGGCGGCCGCCAACTCGGGCGTGTCACGCAGGTTGATCTGGCTGGAGGGATGCAAGGCATACAGATGCGAGACGTGGCGGTGATGGATCTCCGGCGCCTGCATGTCCCAGTCCTGCTGCCACTCCTGCAACTGCCCCGCCTTGCCGATGCGGTTGGGCGGCAATTGCTCGCGCAGCGTGGCCAGCTGCTGTGCCAGCGCGGCATCGACGTCAAGCAACTTGCTCATCGCGATGCACTGCGCGAACAGGTCGCGCAACAGCTGCGCATCCATGGTCGGGCCGGCGCAGACCGCCGCCCCGAATGGGTGCTGGTTTTCCGGCGACATCGACGGATTGGTCACCATCGCGCCGGTGCCGGGGTCGCGCACCAGGGTGGCGACGAAGAACTCTGCCGCCCCCTTGAACAAGGGATAGATCTTGGCCAGATACGCACGGTCGCGGCCGTAGTCCCAGCGGTCCCACAACTGCTGCAGCAACCACACCCCGCCCATCGGCCACAGGCTCCACTGCGCACCGTCGATCGGCCCGGCCTGGCGCCATAGATCGGTATTGTTGTGGACCACCCAGCCGGGCGCGTCGTACAGCGCACGGGCGGTGTGTGCACCGGTGCGGGCGAGATCGAACAGCATGGCTTCCAGCGGTTCCACGCACTCGTGCAGTGCGTTGGCTTCGCTGGGCCAGTAGTTCATCTCGGTGTTGATGTTGATGGTGTACTTGCTCTCCCACGGCGGCTGCATCAGGTCATTCCAGATGCCCTGCAGGTTGGCCGGTTGAGTGCCGGGCCGCGAGCTGCAGATCAGCAGATAGCGGCCGTACTGGTGATACAGCGCTGCCAGTGCCGGGTCGTTGCCCTCGGCAAAGCGCTGCACGCGCTCGTCGGTGGGAAGCCTGGCCGCTTCGCTGCTGCCCAGGTCGATCGCCACGCGCCGGAACAGGCGTTGATGATCGGCCAAATGCGCGCGCAACAACGCGGCGTAGCTGAGCTTGCCGGCTTTTTGCAGGCTTGCCACGGTGAGCGCGAGCGGATCGCCCTCCACCGCATCGAAACGTTGGTAGCTGGTGGCTGCGGTCAGCAGCAACACCACTTCATCGGCACCCTGGATACGCAGACGGTCGCGCACCGCGGTGACGCTGCCACCCTTGACCTGGGGCAGCACGCGCAATGCAAAGCGCAGCTTGCCGTCGATGCCGGCGAAGCTGCCATTGCGGCCACTGAACAGCAGGCTGCCCTGCTCTACCGTGACCTCGCCGCTCTGCGGGCTGTCGATGCCCACCCGCAATGAAATACCACCCGGCCGATCGCAGGACAGACGCACCACGATGCACTGCGACTGCGCCGACACGAACACCTCGCGCCGGTGCACCGCGCCGCCGGAGCGGAACGTGGTGGTGGCCACTGCGGTATCCAGATCGAGCTGCCGACGGTACTCACTGATGCCGTCGGCACGGTCGAAATCCAGCAACAGATCGCCCAACGGCTGGTACGGCATCTGCTTGAGCGGGCGCGACAACAGCTTGGCATCGGCCAGCTGCTCGGCCTCCGCATAGCGGCCGGCAAAGATCAGCGCGCGAACCTGCGGCAACGCCGCCAGCGCCTGCGGATTGGTGGCGTCGTACGGGCCACCGGCATACAGCGTGTCTTCGTTGAGTTGCAGACGCTCGTGGGCGATGCCGCCCCACACCATCGCGCCCAGCCGGCCGTTGCCGACCGGCAAGGCCTGCACCCATTCATTGGCCGGCTCGCGATACCACAGGTGCAAGGCATCGTCCGGGGCGACCGCAGGCAATGGCGCGATGTCGGCTGCCTGCGACAACGCCGGAGCGCCACCCAGGACCGCGACTGCGGCCCCGGTTGCCTTGCAGAGTTCTCTGCGTGTCAGCACGGTGACCACCGTGCGGCTTCACCGGAACTGCGCGCGTGTGCCTTGCGGCGCTCCGGCATCTGCACACTCATCGTGGAAAGACAGCCTGCAATCATCGACGACGCGCTTTGCCGGGCGCAATCTTGCGCTGCAACACGCTGACCGGCTTGCCGTCGTACTGGATGCTGGTGTCCACCTTGGGCTCCAGCGCACCGGCGTCCTCACGCGGTCCGTCGACAAAACGCACATTGATGGTGCGCTTGGCCTGCATGCCGGTCCAGCTGCCTTCGCGCTGGCCGATGCGCAGCTCGCCCTTGGCCTGGTCCCAGCTCAGCGGAATGCGGCTGAACTCGCCCTTCTCGTAGCCATAGCCTTTGCCGTCGTCCTCATACAACGAGAACTGACCATTGGCACCCGTGTAGACCACCACGGTGAGCGGCGCATCCGGCTTCTGGTCAACGTACTCCTGCACCGGGCCGGTGGGCACGATGGAGCCGGCACGCACGAACAGCGGCATGCGTTCGATCGGCGCGGCGGCCTCGATGGTCTGGCCACCCTCGTAGCGCTTGCCGGTGGCGAAATCCAGCCAGCTGCTGCCGGCCGGCAGATACACCTGCCGCGAGGTCGCGCCGAAGCGGGTCACCGGTGCGACCAGGAATGCCGGGCCGAACAGGTACTGGTCGTTGATGTCGCGTGCCTTCGCGTCATCCGGGAAGTCCATCATCATGCCGCGCATGATCACGCCGTCACGCTGGTAGGTATCGCCGGCCAGGCTGTAGATGTACGGCAGCAGGGCGTAACGCAGGCGGTTGTAGTAGGCCATGCTCTCGTAGAACGGCGTGCCTTCCGGGGCGATGTTCCAGATCTCGCGGTACGGGAACTGGCCATGCGAGCGGAAGATCGGCACGAACGCACCGAACTGGAACCAGCGCGTGTTGAGTTCGCGCCATTCCGGCAGATGCGCCGGGTCCTGGTTTTCGTAACGCTTCTCCACCGCAAAGCCGCCGATGTCGAAGGTCCAGTTCGGCAGGCCCGACAGCGCCATGTTCACGCCGGCGGAAATCTGGTCGTGCATGTCGTCCCAACGCGAGACGATGTCGCCGCTCCATACCGCCACTGCATTGCGTTGCGTGCCGGCATAGCCCTTGCGCGAGAGGATGAACACGCGCTTGTCGTCGGCGGCGCGGTCACCCACGTACACGCCGTGCGTGTGCGGCAACGGATACGAATTGAAGAACTCGGTTGAAGGGCCCAACGCGGTCGGCGTGGTGCGTGCCTTGCGCTCACCGATGTCCAGGTTGGAATGCACGTCCGGCTCGTCGGCGTCCATCCACCAGGCATCGAAGCCCTTGCTGTTGAGCTTTTCGTTGATCTGGCGCCAGTAGATGGCCTGGGCCTTTTCGGAGTACGGGTCGTAGAACGAGTTCTTGTAGCCCTTGCCGATCCAGTCCAGCTCGCCGACTTCGACGTTGCGCTTGAACATGAAACCCGCCGCGTCCAGTTCCTTGTAGTTGGCGGTGGTGGGATAGAACTTGGGCCAGATCGAAATCATGATCTGCGCGTGCATGTCGTGCACGGCCTTGACCATGCCGTCCGGGTCCGGGAAATGCTGCGGATCGAAATCATGCGAGCCCCAGGCGTTTTCCGGCCAGTACGACCAGTCGAGCACGATGTTGTCCAGCGACAGCTTGCGCTTGCGGTATTCGGCCACCGCGCCCACCAGTTCGTCCTGGCTCTTGTAGCGCTCGCGGCTCTGCCAGAAGCCATACGCCCACTTCGGCAGCATCACCGACTTGCCGGTGAGTTCGCGGTAACCGGCCACGGCCTGGTCGTAGGAGTCGGCCGAGACGAAGTAGTAGTCGATCATCTGTCCGGCTTCGGACCACAGCGAGAGATCCTTCGCCTCGGTGGCGGGCAGTGGGTCGCGGTGCAGCAGCGCGATGTAGCTGGGGTCGATCAGATCCCATTCGATCTTGACGGTGTGCCGCGTGCCGGGCTCCAGATCCAGCTTGAACTCGTGATTCCAGGGGTTCCAGTTCTGGCGCCAGCGATCGATCACCAGCTTGCCGTCCACGTACAGCTTGGCGTACTCGCTCGAGTACAGCGAGAAGGTGTGCTCGCCACCGGTGAGCGCTTCGATCTCGCCCTCCCAGGTGACCTGCATGCGGCTGTCCTTGTCCTTGGTGATCGCCTTCTTCGGGAACTTGGTCAGGTCGCTGAGGTACTGGTAATTCACTTCGCTCTCGCGGCGTTCCAGCACCTGCTTGCCATTGATGGCGTAGCGCGCGGTCAGTGCACCGGACTTGCCCTTGGCGTCGTACAACTTGAGCGACTTGGGCAGCGGCTGCAGGCCGCGCGGATCGCCCAGGCGGGTGATCGAGTTGTTGTCCCACAGCAGGCCGTAGTTGCGGCTGGACACCAGGTACGGCACCGCCATGTCGATGTTGTTCTGCTGCAGCTCGACGTTGCGGCCCTTCTGGTTCATCCAGCCCTGCTGGTGCTGGCCGAAGCCGTACAAGCCTTCGTCATCGGGCGACTGGAAACGCTGACGCACGCTCAGGTACTGCTTGCCTTCCACTTTCAGCGGCGCAAAGCTGCGCCCGCCGGCCACTTCGGACAACACCGGCTTGCCATTGGCATCGGCGAAGCTGACATGGCCATCGACGGTGGACACGGTGGCGGTGACCTTGCCGGTCTTCAGCTGCACGCTGTCGCCCTGCTCGGCCACCTGGAAGGCGGTATCGCCCTGCACCGGCACGCGCATCAGGCTGGGCGTGCGCGCGAAGTCGCCATCGGGATCGGCACTGACGCGGATGATGCCGGCATCGACCACCTGCAGACGCACCGCTGCGGCACCCTTGGCGCTCGGCATCACGGTGACGCCGTCGGCGGCCTTGCGCACTTCCTGCGCATACGCGGCATTGGCCAACAAGGCCAACGACAGCGCCACGCATTGCGCGAGCGGCCGACGTCGGGATGCGGGCGCACGGCCGGCGGAATGGTGGGTGGTTTGCATGTTCACTCCCTTTGAATGGCGAAACACTGCCGCGGGGGCGGCAGCACTGGGTTCGATGGATGTGCGGTGCGCCGCACGCCACGCAGCTGCGCGGCGTGTGGGGACTTAGAGCGGCTAACAAAACGTAGCGAGCAGTCGTTAGGTGGGTGCGGACGGCGCGGAGGAACCGGAGTGTACGGGGGTACATGCCGATTCCGAGCACCGGCCGCGCCCGCCTGGCGGCTGCGCAGTAGTTTTGATAGCTGCTCTTAGTTGTAGGTGGCCAGCTTGATCTTGAGCAGCTGCGGTGCACTGGAGAAATTGACGCCGTAGTCGGTCTGGTCGCCATTCCAGTTGCGCTGGAACTGCCAGGTGTCGCCGTCGTACTGGCCCTCTTCCACGCGGTCGTAGAGCATGTTGGCGGTGGCTTCGCTAGCCGGATGCAGGGTCACGCGCACGTGGTAACCGGTGACCAGGAATTCGTCCGGGCCCAGCTCGGCAATCAGTGCCGCGCCGATCGGCTCGGGGTTGCCCGGCGGCTCGCCCTTGAACCAGAACTGCGGCACGCCGTAGGTGATGGTGGCGCTCCAGCGGTCGTTGAGCTTGAGCTCCTGCACGGCCTGGCCGGGTTCTTCGGCGGTGCCGTGCAGCTTGCCTTCGGATGCAGCCTTGGCGAACGGGCGCATGCCTAGGCTTACCAGCTTGAAGCCCAGCGCAAACGGCGCCAGGGTTTCTTCGTTGACGTGCTTGGCGCCCAGCGGATAGTTGGAATAGCGCGTGTAGTCCATGCCGAATGCCGACCAGCCGACGCCGTCGTGCCCCAGCGTGGGGAACAGGTAACGCGCGTATTCCGGGCGGTTGCCGGTTTCAGCCACGAACAAGGCATTGTCCGGGCGCGCGTAGCGCTCCAGCACCGTGGTGTACATGCGGTACTCGGGCATGTAGATGTCCGGTGCCAGCAGGTCGATATGCGGGCCGGCGGCCTTCCACACGTCGAGCACGTTATCGGTGGGGCCACCGCTGGCGTACTGGCCGGGCTGGCCCGGATTGAACGGCCCGCGCAACGCCGCATTGACGTACATCGGCAGCGGATAGGCTTGCTTGCCGGCTTCGGCCACCTGATCGATGTAACGACCGATCGACCATGCGTGGAAGATCTCGTCGGCATCGGCGCCAAACACCTGCGCCCAGCTGCCCGGCTGCTTGTTCAATCGCTTGAGCAGTTCGTCCGGCACCGGGCCGTCGAACAACTTCTGCGCCATCGGCGAGAAGTCGCGCACGCTACCGTAGGTGCCCGGCTCGTTTTCCGGCTGGATCATGATCACCGTGTGCTGCGGATCGACCTGCTTGAGATGCTGCATGAAGGCGACGAACGCCTTGCGGTCGGCATCCAGCGTGGCCTGCGCATGCGGCGACAGCGACCCGATCGCCTTGCCTTCGCGCGTCACCACGCGCGGGAAGCGCTGGTTGTCGGTCTTCACCCAATGCGGCGCGTAGGCCGGGCCATTGTTCTTCCAGGTGGCGAACCACAGCAGCACCAGCCGCACCTTGTGCTCGCGCGCCTGCGCCAGCAACGTGTCGACAAAGGAGAAATCGAACTTGCCTTCTTCCGGCTCCACCTGCTCCCAGGCGATCGGCACCTGCACGGTGTTCGGGCCCAGCACCTGCATCGCCGGCCACACCTTGTCCATCACGCCGGGATAGTTGCTGGAATTGTTGACCTGCGCGCCGAGGATCAGGAACGGCGCGCCGTCCACCATCAGGGCGTGCTTGCCGTCCTTGCTGACGAATTGCGGCATCGGGGTCTGCGTCGCCGGTGCGGCGGCAGGCGCCGTGGCCGGTGCCGTGGTACCTGGCGTTGCGGCGGCCTGCGGCTTCGCGGCGCTGTCCGGCTCGCCGGACTGGCAGGCGGCCAGCGCCACCGCCAGGGAAGACAACAGCAACGGCCGCAGGCAACGGCCGGCCAGCGAACGGGGGATCACGCGTGCAACGGGGGAATGCATGGACATAGGACTCCGTGTCACCAGGTATCGGTTCGGAAGGGGGAAACGGGCAATTGCTCGCGGTTGACCAGGTTGGCGTCGGCGGGGTTTTCGCTCCAGCCGTAGCGCACTGCCACCGGCGCGGCCACCGCATCGCTGCGCACGATCACCCGATCGCCAGCGATGCGCGCCTGCGCCGGGTGGAACCGCTTGTCCGCACCGGCCACCGCAAAGCCCTGCAACGTACCGCCGCCGCGCACCTGCAAGGCACTGCCCTGCAGATCGAACTGCACGCTGGCCTGGCCATCGGCATAGCTGGCGCGGGCGAAGACCGGCGCGCTGTATACCAGCGTTTCGCCGTAGGCCACATGCCGCGCAGCGAGCGCCAGGCGATGGCCTACATCACGCTTGTTGGTGGGGTGGATGTCGGTGGGGTTGCCGATGTCGATGATCACCGCCTGCCCGGTCGCCGGCAGCGCCAGCGTCTTGGACTGCGATTCGCGCAGCAGCGCCCACGGACTCAGATCGCCGGTGTCGCCGCCGGCCTTGAAGTTGGCCAGCTGCACCCACAGGAACGGCAACCGCTTGGCACCGCGCTCGGCGCGCCACTGCTGGATCATCGCAGCGAACTGGTCGCGGTATTTCACTGCGCCGGTGTCAGTGGCGTTGGTTTCGCCCTGGTACCAGATCACGCCCTTGACCGGGAATGGCTGCAGCGGGTGGATCATCTGGTTGTAGAGCAGCGTGGGGAGCTGGTTCTTGTTGTCGGTGAGCGACACGCGCACCTGCGCCGGGCGGAATTTCCAGCCCGCCAGGGCGCGCTGGGTGCTGCCGATCTGCACGAAGCGCTGTTCGTCCGGGCCGTGCATGCCGCCACCGCCACTGAGGTCTTCCACGCGCACCGCGATCTGGTTGACGCCGGCCCGCAGCGCCGCCGCCGGCACTGCATACACGCGCGGCAGGTTCCACTGTTTCTCGGTCTGGCCCACCTGCTGGCCATTGACGTAGGTGATATCCGAATCGTCGATCTGGCCAACCCCCAGCTGCACGCCGGCCTTGGCTTCGGCGGCGGTCAGGGTAAAGGTGGTGCGGTACCAGGCAATGCCGTCCATGCCCTCATAGCCGCTGAGTTCCCATTGCTGGGTCACCGGGATGCTGTCCCAGTCGCGGTCATCGAATTCGGGCGTGCGCCACTGCGGGGTGTCGCCGTCCACCTTGGGCCAGCGCCCGATGCGCTTGCCGGTGGCGGCCTGCGCGGCCGCATCGCGCTGCTTGATCGCCTCGATCGCGCCCTGGTTTTGCTCGGCTTTCAGGCCCAGCGAGGCCGCGTCCATCCACGCCTCGATCGCGCTGCCGCCCCAGGTGCTGTCGACAATGCCGATCGGTACGCCGGTACTGGCGCGCAACTCTTTCGCAAAAAAATAGCCCACCGCCGAAAACGCACCGGCGTTCTCCGGCATGGCCGCTTTCCAGTCGCCACCGGTGAGCTTGGTCTCCGGCTGCACCGACCACGACTTGGGCACCTTGAAGTGGCGCAGCTGCGCATCGTTGGCCGCCGCCACCGCCTGCGGGCCATCGCTGGCCTGGGCCAGTGGCCACTCCATGTTCGATTGCCCACTGGCCAGCCAGACATCGCCGACCAGCACATCGCGCACCTGCAGCGCGCCGCCGTCGCCATGCACGCTCAGCACGTACGGGCCACCGGCGGTGTGTGCGGGCAGGAGAACCTTCCACTGCCCCTGCGCGTCGGTCTTGGCGGTGGCCTGCTTGCCATCGAAACTCACCGTGATTGAAGCGCCGGGCGTGGCCCAGCCCCATACCGGCATCGCCTCATCGCGCTGCAGCACCGCGCCATCGGCAAACAGCAACGGCAGGCTCGGTTGCGCGGCGGCGCTGCCGCTGGACAGCAACACACCCAGCAAGCAGGCGCGGGAAATGTGGGACGGGGTCATGCGGTGATCTCCAGGGTCGGCGGTGTCACGGCGCCCGCAGCGGCCAGGCCGGCGGCGCCGTACACGGTAAAGCAGCAGGGCGTCGCGGACAGGCATGCACTGCTCATCTCGGATCGCCGTAGAAAATGCCGCGGCCGCCGGTGGCGAAGTACACACGCCCGGCAATGCGCGGATCACCGGTCACGCTGTACGGGCGCCCGAAGCGGTGCGCGTCATCGTTGATGCGTTGCCACTGCACGCCGCCATCGTCGGAGCGGAACACGCCATCCACGCCCTGCACGCGCCCGGCCAGATACAGCGCCGGCGGCGCACCGGCCCGCAGCGCCTTGCCGATGCCGAGCGAGCGCGCTTCGTCCGGCTGTGAGAGCACCTGCAGCGTACCGTCCTGCCAGCGCATCACACCCTTGCCGGGGCTGGCCAGATACACCACGCCTGCGCGCCACGGGTCCGGACGCAGTTGCGGGCGGGTGCGCTCGTCGCGCGCCGGGCTGCCCACCTGCACACCGGTCGCACGGAAACTGCGCGCGGCATCGGTGCTCTCGTACAGCTGCCCGCTGGCGACATCCACCGCATACCAGCGCCGTGCGTCCACGCGATCGGCCATCACCACCGCGGTGTCCGGCAGGCCGTCCACACGCTGCCACTGCGCGCCGAAGTCGGACGTGCGCCAATTGCCGCCGCGCTCCGGTGCCCACACCACCTGCGCCGCATCGGCACCAATGGCAATGCTGCCGGCGCCCTGCCCGGCTGGCGGCTCACTCGCAAACGCCGTCCATTGCTTGCCGCCATCACGCGAATACAGCGCGCGGATTTCGTTGTTGCGGCGGTCGCGCACGGTACCGCTGCGCACCACCCACTGCGGCGCCTGGCCGGCGGCATCGATGCTTTCGCCATTGGTCAGCCGTGGGCCGGCGTACTGCAACTGCGCGCGGTCCAACTCGTCATGCCGGAAGCCATCGATATCGCCGAGTGCGCTGAGCAGATGCGCGCCGGCCATCGGGCTGAGCAGGTCCAGCGGCACGGTTTCTTCCAGCCCACGGTCCTGGAACCACCACTGCAGCGGGCGCTGCGGTGCGGCGAAATCCTGCAGATTGCGCGAGGCCCAGATGCCGTAGCCGGTCACGAACAGCGCGTGGTTGCCGTCGAACGGATCGATCGCCAGCGCCCCCATCCAGTGCGGCGTGGCATGTGCGGTCCACGGCGCGGCGCTGTGGTCGAACACCGCATCGGCCAACAACGGCGCCCAGTGCTTGCCACCATCCACGCTGCGATACAGCTCGTCGCGCGGCGTGCGCCGGCGGAAGGTGCTGGCCAACAGCACCTGCGGTTGTTGCGGATCCACCGCCACCGCGCCCCAGCCGAATCCATCGCCACTGGCTGGCTGCGGAATCGGGCTAATCTCGCGCCAGCGCCCCTGTGCCGGCGTGAATTTCCACAAGGCTCCCCCGGCCATCAGGTCCGGCCCGGGCTGGTCGCCGTAGCTCAGGTACCAGTGCCCATCGCTGCCGCCGGCCATGTGGCTCGGGCGCAGGCCGCGCGGCTGCCCGGCCACCGGTGCCCAACTGCGGCCGGCATCTTCGGACACATACAGGCTGGTCTGTTCGGTGGACACGCCCACGTAGATGCGCGGTGTTGGCGTGCCGGTGTTGCCACTGGCTGCGTCGAACACGACAAAGGCGATCCCCACCGCCTGCTCGCGCCCAACATGATTGCGTGCGGTGGCACCGGCCAGCGCGGCGTCGGGAAACGACGCCACTTTCGCCCAGTGCGCGCCGCGATCGTCGCTACGCCACAGGCCGGCATCGCGCGAGCCCAGCAGCAGCACGCGGCCATCGTGTGGGTCCACCGCCAGCCGCTCGCCATTGGCGCGGCCCAGCTGGTTACCACCCAGTTTGAACGGCAGGTCGGCGCGCTCGAACGTGCGGCCGCGGTTGAACGAGCGCAGCACTGCGGCATTGCCGGCGCGTTCGTGCATATAGGTGCCGGCCGCCAGATACAGCGCATCGGCATCGGCGGGGTCGACGGCGAATGCGTCGATGCCCATCAGGTTCCAGTCGTCGGCGCCCAACCAGTCGGTCAGCGCGGTCCACTGCTGCGCCTGCGCATCCCAGCGGTACGCGCCACCCACATCGGTGCGCGCATAGGCCAGACCACGTTCGGCGGGATGAAACAGCACACCGGTGACAAATCCGCCACCGCCAATGGCAACACTGCGCCACTGGTAGGGCCCGGACGTGGCGGGCTCGGCCGCACGCACGTTGGGCGTCGAAAAGAGCAACAGCAGCAGGCTCAAGACAGCCAGCCATGCTCCTGTTGTGGTGGTGCGGCGCTTAGTAGGCGGATCGATCATTGCGATCATTCCTCCGGCTCCCCTCGCGATCGACGGCAACGCCGTCGATAGGAAAAACACCAGTCCAACGAGCTGCCTGCACAGCTCGCCGGACCGGCGACGCACTTCCTACGGCGCGTTCTACAGGCTGGCCCGCAATGTCAGGCCATACCGACGATCGTTGATCACAAAGTCGCGGTAGCGCGACTCGGTTCCCAGGTAGCTTTCGCGACGGGTATCGAGCAGATTCACGCCGTCCAGCGAAATCGACCACACATCATTGATGTTGAAACGCAGCGAGGCATCCAACTGGCCGAAGCCCTTGTTGTAGACCGGCAGGTTGCCGGTGCCGTTGCCCGCGGTGGTCACCAGCCAGTCGCTGCGCCAGTTGTAGGCCACACGGCCCTGGAAGCGCGCCGTTTCGTAGCTGAGGATCGCGTTGTAGCTGTTCTTGGACAGGCCTTCCAGCGGCACCGTCAGCGACTGGCCGTTGGTGTCGGTGGCCGTCGGGCTCGGCGCCTCGCTGTCGACGTAGGTGTAGTTGGTCTGCAGGCCGAAGCCGCTCAGCCAGCCCGGCAGGAAGTCGAAGAACTGCGTGTAACCCAGTTCCGCCCCGCGGATCTTGCCGGCATCGCCGTTGACCGGACGGGTGATCTGCCACACCTGGCCGTCGTACACCTCGTTGAAGACGGCGTTGGCGATGAAGCCTTCAACCTTCTTGTAGAACAGGGTGCCGTACATCATCGAGCCCTGGCCGAAATACCACTCCAGCGCGGTGTCGAACTGGTCAGCCTTGACCGCTTCCAGGCTCGGGTTACCCGCGGTGCCGGTGAAGGTCGAAGCGCCGTTCTAGGTGCCGGTGCTCAGGCTCAGGTTCGGGTTGAGACGGTCGAAGGTTGGACGCGAAATACCGCGCGAGGCCGCAAAACGCCACTGCAGCTGATCGCTCAACATCCAGCGCAGGTTCAAGCTCGGCAGCACGTCGGTGTAGGTCTGCTGCGCAGCCACCGGAATCAGGCCACCGCCCTCGGCATCGGTACCGGTCCGCACGCCGTTGGAGCCGACTTCGGTGCGCACCACGCGCACGCCGATGTTGCCGTCGAACGGAATCGAATCGCTGTCCACACCGAAGCGCAACACACCGTAGGCCGCGTAGGTCTTCTCGGTCTGAGCGTTAATATTGTTGGGTGCGAATACAAGCGGACTGGCGCCGAAGGTGGCAAGAGTCTGCTCATAGTTGGACACTGCCGAATTGGCTGCGGTCAACGTACGTCCAAAGGTGCTGCTTTCACCACGGAAAAAATCGGTAATTGGATTGGTCACGATACCAATGCTGGGAAACGCCGCGAATGGCGAGTCGGTCGCAGCACCGCATGCGGTGTTCAAACACATAAAGCGATAGATATTGCCCTTGGTCTCGGCATCGCGATCGGTGTAGCGCACACCGGCCTTGAAGCTGCGCACGAAGTCGCTGTCGAACGCCAGGTCCATGTCGGCGCGCCAGGCGAACTCAGTGCCCTTGTTGTCGTCCTTGTTGTCCAGGTGGTAGCGCCAGCCGTCATAGTTGTTGACGTCGGCCAGGTAGCCTTCCGCGCCGCTAGCATCGGTCACCGACAGGCGCGGCAGATCGCCACGAAAATCGACGTTGAACTGCGGGCTGGTGTCCTGCCCGGTCGCCACGATGTAGCGCGTGCCAGTGGTGGTGGCATCGACATACTGGAAGTCGGTGCTCAGGGTCAGCTTCTCGTTGACCGTCCACTTGGCGCCCAGCGAGTAATCAGTGGTCACCGAATGACGCTCGGTCAGGCTGGTGTTGGATTCGGTCGGCACGTTCTGGAACGAGCCGTTGACGAACTCGTTGCGGTCGTTGACCTGGATACCGGGCAACCCTTGTATGGGATTTCGCTGCGTCAGTGCGAAGAACGAGTAATCCTGCCAGCTGAAGTCGTAGTCCGAACGCAGCACCTGCGTGTAGACCTCGACCGAATCGTTCGGGCGCCACTGCATCGCAAACGCGCCGGTCTTGCGCTCGCGCTCACCGATGGTGGTGTTGATACCGGCACCGTGCGGCACCGACACGCCCTGGCCTTCGTAGCCTGGCAGGTCGGTCTGGGTGTACCACGGCTCGATCGAGATGGTGTCCTGGCGGAACGGGCTCTTTTGCTGCGAGTAGTTCACCAGGATGCCGATCTCGCCGATGCCGGTCTGCCAGCGATCGCTGAACAGGCCCGAGAACGCCGGCTTGCCGTCGTCGGCCAGGTCGTAATAGTTGTACTGGACGCTGCCGGCGATCTTGCGGCCTTCGTAGTCGAACGGCAGGCGCGTACGCAGGTCGACGGTGCCGCCCAGGCCACCTTCGATCATGTCGGCCGACGGGTTCTTGTACACGTTGACGCCGCCGAGCAGTTCGGCCGACACGTCTTCGAAGCTCAGGCCACGGCCGTCATTGGCGGTGAAGATGTCACGGCCATTGAGCTCGGTGCGCACCTGGGTCAGGCCGCGGATGGCGATCGAGCTGCCTTCGCCGTAGTTGCGCGAAATCTGGATGCCGGAGATGCGCTGCAGCGCCTCGGCGACGTTGTTGTCGGGCAGCTTGCCGATGTCTTCGGCGACGATGGAGTCGACGATCTGCTCGGCGTTCTGCTTGACCAGCTGCGCCTTGGTGACGCTGCTGCGCGTGCCGGTGACCTGCACGGTGTCCAGCTGCTGGGTGGTCGCATCCGATGCCGGTGCGGCAGTGGTGGTCGCATCCTGCGCATAGGCCTGCGCGCTCAGCAGCGTGGCCACACTGATGGCCATCACGGAGCGGCGGAATTCACGGATCGAACGCTGACCCACAGCCCGGCCTGCCGGAATGTGGCGATGTTGCACTGACATGGTGCTCCCTCCCAGGACGCATGTACTGCTTATTTTTTGGCGGGCAGGTGCGCGAACGCCCTGCCCTGTCGTCGTTGCTGCCACATCCGGCCGCGGCAAGGGCCTTGGGCTGGTGGATGCGTGGTAATCCCAACAAGGCTTACCTAGCGGCTGCGGCGGGAGCATAGGGCGGGCCTGTCATGCCACACCAATGAAATATTCCTGGAAAGGTATTCAAAACGGCTATAGCAAGCCGGAGAAACCCGCTGTCTCTGGCATTGCGGCCTTCACGCCGTGGCAGCGGGCACGCGGGCCTGCACCTGCAAGCCCGCGCACACTTGCCGCGTGACGCGGCGCACTACCAATTCATGCGCAGCACCAGCGAGTAGCGGCGGTCGTTGACGAACGAGGAGCGCGTGTACAGCCGCGGATCCACTTCGCCGCCCTCGTACGAGGTCGGCCCCATCAGCACCTTGGTCACGGTGTTGGTCAGGTTGTTGGCCTGCAGGCCCAGCTGCAGATGGTCGTTGAAGCGGTAGAAGAACGAGCCATCGAGCTGGCCGTAGTCATCGGCCCAGGTCGGCAGCCGGGTAGCCGCATCGCTGGTGGTCAGCAGGTAGCGCGAGCGCCAGTTGTAGGCCAGGCGCAGCGACAGCGGCCCCTTCTCATAAATGCCCGCCAGGTTATAGCTGCGCCGCGACAAACCCTCCAGCGGCAGCTCCACACCGGTGACCGTGGTGTTGGTGTACGGGTCGGTGGCAGTGTTGGCGCCGCCCTTGCTGTCGACGAAGGTGAAGTTGGCATTGACGCCGAACCCGTTCAGCCAGCCCGGCAGGCTGTCGAAGAACTGGGTGTAGCCGAACTCCGCGCCGCGGATGGTGCCTTCGTCCATGTTGTACGGGCGGGTCACCAGCCACGGGCGGTTGTCGTAGATCTCGCTGCGGGTCTGGGTGGAGAAGTAGTCCTTGACCTTCTTGTAGAACAGCGTGGTGTAGAGCATGTCGCTGGTGTCGAAGTACCACTCCAGCGCGGTGTCGAACTGATTGGCCACCATCGGCTTGAGGTTCGGGTTGCCGGCGGTGCCAACGAAGTCGGTCGCCTGGCCGGCGTCGTTGGTTTCCACATTGAGCAACACGTACGGCTGCAACTGGGTGTAGTCCGGGCGCGCCATCGCCTTGGAGGCGGCAAAACGCCATTGCAGGCTGTCGCTGAAACGCAGCCGCAGATTCAGGCTGGGCAACACGTTGGTGTAGCTGCCTTGCGAATTGTTGTCGAAGTACTGCCCGGTGTAGCGCGCCTGCAACTCCGGCGAGACGTTCAGCCCGGCCAGGTTCTGGAACTGGCCAAAACCTTCGGCCTGGGTCTTGGTCTGCACCACACGCACGCCGACATTGCCGTCCACCGGAATGCCCCAGGCCTCGTCATTGCCGAAATACAGCGCCGCATACGCGGCCTGGGTGCGCTCGAACTGGCGATTGGTGTCCTGCGGTTGATAGGTGTCCGGCGCCCAGCCAGAGCCGCGCAACGCCACGATCTGCTGGATCATCTGCGAGGCGGAGCCGTAGTTGTTGACCAGGCTGCTGTTGGGCACCACCAGCGTGGTCGGCACATTCACCCCGCCCCGGAAGAAGTTGGAAAAGGTGAACAACGACGACTGGTCGGTCATGAAGTCCGACATGTTGGCCAGCCCGTTGCTGGTGCCCGGAATGGCGGCCCAGTTGTCGGAGATCACGCCCCAGTTGTAGCCGGAATTCTTGTTGACCTGGTTGCGGTCGGTGGCGCGCATGCCGAAGCGCGCAAAGCGCAGCCAGCTGCTGTCATCGAAGGTGTATTCCAGATCCACGCGCGTGGACAGCTGGCGCCCGCGGTTCTTGCCCAGGTGGTCCATCGCCGCCGCCCAGAAGTAGTTGGACGGGTCCTGGGTGAACGCCGGGTTGGCGATCTGCACGCTGGGATATTTGCCGGAGACATCGTAGGTCAGCCCCGGCAGATAGGTCGCACTGAACACGGTGAAATCCAGCTGTTCGTTCTCCGACTGCACCAGCTGCATGTCGCCCTTGATCTGCAGGTTGTCGTTGAAGAAGTGGCTGAAGCCCACCGACAGGTCGGTGGTGGTGGTGCGTTGTTCGGAATAGCGGTTGTCGGTGTTGAAGCGCACGCCATCGCCGGTGAGCGCGCCACGCCACGAGCTGGACACCGGCGCGCCGCGCAGGAAGGCGCCGCGCTCGTCGTAGTCGAAGGTCGTTCCCGGTGCCGGGGTGATGCTGTTGTTGCTGTCGTTGAAGAACGCCGCGCGCTCCTGCCAGTTCATCTCATACCGTGAGCGCAGGAACTGGGCATAGATCTCGGTGGCATCGCTGGGCTTCCACTGGAAGGCCGCGGCAATGCCGTCGCGGGTGCGCTCGAAATCCAGCTGGCGCCAGTTCACCCCGCCCGGCACATAGACCTCGCTGCGGCCACTACCGGCCAGCACCGCGTCGTCGGTGCGGCGCACATAGGGCTCGACCTGGATGCCGTCCGAGCGCGTGGCCAGCTCCGAATGGGCGATGTCGATCATGAAGCCCATTTCGCCGATGCCGGTGTTCCAGCGGTCGCTGAACAGGAACGAGGCCGACGGCTTGTACTTCTTGCTCATGTCGCCGTAGTTGTAATCGACATTGCCGCCAACGATGCGGCCCGGATTATCGAACGGCATGCGCGTGCGCAGATTGACCGTGCCGCCCAGCCCGCCTTCGATGATCTCGGCCGAGGGGTTCTTGTACACGTCCACGCCGGCCATCAACTCGGCCGGCACGTCTTCAAAGCTCAGCCCGCGGCCGCTGGCGGCGCTGAACACGTCGCGCCCGTTGAGTTCACCGCGCACCTGGGTCAGGCCGCGAATCATCACGCCGCTGCCTTCCGCCGAAAAGTGGTCGGGATCGCTGCGTGCCATGAAGCGGTCGATGGTCACGCCGCTGACGCGCTGCAGGGTTTCGGTGACGCTGCGGTCGGGCAAGGCGCCGATATCTTCGGCGCTGACCGAATCCACGATCTGGCTGGCATCGCGCTTGATCACCTGGGACTTGATCAGGCTGGCGCGCACACCGCGCACTTCCACTGTGTCCAGGTCCACCGCGCTGCCGCCGGCGTTGGTGAGTGGCGCCTGCTGAGCATAGGCCGGTGCCGCGAGCAGCACGCCGATGCTGATGGCCATGGCGGAGTGACGCAGGCGAACCAAACGACGCGCACGCGCGCCCGTGCCTGCCGAAGCATGGCTGGAAAATGTGTACATCCGAATCCCTCCCAGGACGCAAGACGACTGAAGACTGGTTGTCGCGACCAACGGGGTCGCGTGATCGATGGGACCTGGGCACTGGGGCCCGGTTCCGCTTCCCACTACATGGCGGCTTGGCCGCCGATCACTTGCCCGACTTCACGTGCGCTTCAGCGTGCGATCTGACGCACAGGTATAGGCGCCCGGTCTAGCGCCAGCCAATGAAAAAATCACAGGCTAGTATGCCGAAAAGGAATGGAAATGGAAGAGCCTGCTTAGACAGGCGATTCCGGGCTGCGCAGGCCTGGGTACAGGCGACGTGCGGTGCTGCGCAGGGCCTGCAAAATGCGCTCGGCGCCGGGCGGCAGGATGTAATCGCGCCGACGGATGATGCCGAACGACTCCATCCGCACGCCCAATTCGATCGGCAGCACGGTGAGCAACTTGGCCTGGATCAGCGGCGCCACCGACTCCACCGGCAGCGCGGTCAGCATGTCGCTGCCGCGCAACAAGGTGGAGGTCACCGGCAGCGACGAGGTCTCGATCGCATTGGTCGGGGTCTGCACGCCGTGCTCCATGAACATCGAATCCAGCCGCGCGCGCAGCACGCTGTCGGCCGGCGGCAGGATCCAGCCGTGGCGGACCAGATCGGCGTGCTGCAGGTTGGCGCGGCTGGCCAGCGGGTGGCCGGCGCGGGCGATCACCGAATGCGGCTCGTCGGCCAACGGCTCGAATTCCAGCTCGCCCACCCCTTCCGGCCCCAGGATGCGGCCGATCACGATGTCCAGCTGCCCATCCAGCAGCTTGGCCACCAGCGGCCGGCTGTAGTCCATCTCCACCCGCACCAGGATGTCGGGGAACTCGCGCTTCACCTCGGCGATGGCCTGCGGCACCAGGTTGGTGCCCGGGTTGACCACCGTGCCGATCGAGGCCTGGCCCATGCGGCCGGCGCGCAACGCGGCGATCTCTTCCTGCGCCCGGCCGATCTCCGACATTGCCGCGCGGGCGCGGCGGATCAGCACATGCCCGTACCAGGTGGGCTCCACGCCGCGCGCGTGGCGCTCAAATAGCTTCACCCCGAGCATGTCTTCCATTTCCGCCAGCAGTTTGGAGGCGGCCGGCTGGGTCATGCTGGCGGCCTCGGCCGCACGCAGGACCGAGCGCTGTTCGTGCAGATGCAACAACAACAACAGCTGGCGGGTCTTGAGCCGGGCTGCGTTGAACCAGGGAGTACCGGAATTTGCCATGGGGTGCCGTCGCGGACGTGTATTCGTCGGAGGAATAGAATATGCCGAAAATTTCATTTGCAGCACATATCTCCCCGCGCGAGGCTATCGAGCGCCGCAGCAGGAGCCCCTACCTCCCGGGCGCGGCCAGAACAGTCGTGGTTGCCCGCCAGATGGCGGCAACACGCGGATGCCATGACCGCCGAGGAGGAAGACGATGACGCCATCTTGCCGGCCAACCGCAGGCAGCCGGCCTGCGCCCGTGCTTGCGGCAATTGCCGCGCCGGCCAGCCGTAGCGTGCGCCGCGCCGCCGCCGCCGTGCCCGGGTCTGCAACGCGCACCGCCTGCCCTGCCCGATCGCGCAGCCGCGCCCCTTCCCCCGACATCGAGGGCCGCCTGGCCGTCGATGGCTGTATTCCGCTCTAGTGCGAGTAACCCGATGACTGCATCCACCACCCCCGTGTTCAACCCGTTCGCCCTGCCGCTGGTCGCCATCCTGCGTGGCATCACCCCGGAAGACACGCTGGCGCATGTCGGTGCCTTGATCGACGCCGGATTCGACGCGATCGAGATCCCGCTCAACTCGCCACGCTGGGCCGAGAGCATTGCCCTGGCGCAGCAGCGCTACGGCGCGCGCGCCTGGATCGGCGCCGGCACCGTGCTGCGCAACGAAGACGTCGACACGCTGGCCGGGATCGGCGCGCGTTTCATCGTCACCCCCAATACCAAGCCTTCGCTGATCCGCCATGCGGTGTCGCGCGGGCTGACCGTGGTGGCCGGCTTTGCCACCGCCAGCGAAGCCTTCGATGCCATCGACGCCGGCGCGCAGATCCTCAAACTGTTCCCCGCGGCCACCTATGGCGCGGCGCATGTGCGCGCCTTGCGCTCGGTGCTGCCGACCCACGTGCCGGTTTACGTGGTCGGCGGAGTGAGCCCGCAGACCCTGGCCGGCTTCATGGCGCAGGGCGCCGCCGGCGCCGGCATCGGCGGCGAACTGTACAAACCCGGCCAATCCCTCGAAACAACCCAGACGCATGCACGCGCCTTTGTGCAGGCTTACCAGGAACTGCAAGGATGAAGATCACCCGCCTCACCACCTACCACGCCGCACCGCGCTGGTTGTTCCTCAAGGTCGAAACCGACGAGGGCATCACCGGCTGGGGCGAGCCGGTCATCGAAGGCCGTGCGCGCAGCGTGGAAGCGGCCGTGCACGAGCTGGCCGGCTACGTGGTCGGCAAGGATCCGGCCCGCATCAATGACCTGTGGCAGACCATGTACCGCGCCGGCTTTTACCGAGGCGGCGCTATTTTGATGAGCGCCATCGCCGGCATCGACCAGGCGCTGTGGGACATCAAGGGCAAGGCGCTTGGCGTGCCGGTGTACGAGCTGCTGGGCGGGCTGGTGCGTGATCGCATGAAGACCTACCGCTGGGTCGGCGGCGACCGCCCGGGCGCAATCATCGCGCAGATCAACGATTACCGTGCGCTGGGCTTTGACACCTTCAAGTTCAACGGCACCGAAGAAATGAAGCTGATCGACAGCGCGCGTGCGGTCGATGCGGCAGTGGTCAAGGTGGCCGAAATCCGCGAGACCTTCGGCAATAGCATCGATTTCGGCATCGACTTCCACGGCCGCGTCGGCGCGCCGATGGCCAAGGCGCTGCTGCGCGAGCTCGAACCGTTCAAGCCGCTGTTCGTCGAAGAACCGGTGCTGGCCGAACAGGCCGAGTACTACCCGCGCCTGGCCGCGAGCACCTGCATTCCGTTGGCTGCCGGCGAGCGCATGTTCTCGCGCTTCGAGTTCAAGAACGTGCTGTGCGCCGGCGGCATCGGCATGGTGCAGCCGGACCTGTCGCATGCCGGTGGCATCACCGAGTGCGTCAAGATCGCCGCCATGGCCGAAGCCTACGATGTGGGCTTCGCACCACACTGCCCGCTCGGCCCGATCGCGCTGGCTGCCTGCCTGCACGTGGACTTCGTTTCGCACAATGCCGTGCTGCAGGAACAGAGCATCGGCATCCACTACAACGAAGGCGCCGACCTGCTCGATTACGTCATCAACAAAGAAGATTTTCACTGTGTGGATGGCAGCATTGCCGCACTGCCCAAGCCCGGGCTCGGTGTGGAGATCAACGAAGACATGCTCAAGCGCGCAAACGAAAATCCGCCGGACTGGCGCAACCCGGTGTGGCGTCACGCCGACGGCAGCATCGCCGAATGGTGAGCACCGCCGACTACACCGCCGTCCTGGCCGTCGACAGCCGCTGCACGCATGGCGAAGGCGTGCTGTGGTGCGAGCAGCGTGAAGCGCTGTATTGGGTGGACATCAGCGAAAAACGCCTGTGGCGGCATCATCCGGGCAGCGCGCAGACGCGCTTCTGGACACTGCCCGACCGCCCGGGCTGCATCGGCCTGATGGACGATGGCCGCCTGCTGATCGCGCTGGCCAAGGCCATCTGCATCGCCGACCCGGACAATGCCGACGGCGACACGCTGCCGCTCGACCATCTGGCCGATGTCGAAGCCGACAACCCGCTCACGCGCAGCAATGACGGCCGCGCCGATCGCCATGGCAACTTCGTGTTCGGCACCATGGACGAGCACGAAGACAAGGCCGGGCGCGGGGCGATGTACCAGTTCTCGCTGCGCCACGGGCTGCGTCGTCTGCCGTTGCCGGGCGTGTCCATTCCCAACTCGATCTGCTTCAGCCCGGATGGCCGCACGCTGTACTACTGCGATTCGGTGCGCCCGCAGATCCTGCGCTGCGATTACGACCCGGACACCGCGCAAACCAGCAACACGCGCGTGTTCACCACCCTGGATCGCGACGACGCCGAGCCGGATGGCTCCATCATCGACAACGCCGGCCACCTGTGGAACGCGCAATGGCGCGCCTGGCGCGTGGTGCGGTATCGCCCGGACGGCAGCGTGGAGCGCATCGTGCAGATGCCGGTCAAGCACCCCACCTGCAGTGCCTTCGGCGGTGCCGCACTGGACCGTCTGCACGTGATCAGCTCGCGCCTGGACCATAGCGATGCCGAGCTGGCACAGACCCCGCAGGCCGGCGGCCTGTACCTCTGCGACCTGCCGGTGCGCGGCCTGCCCGAAAGCCGGGTGACCAGCGCATGATCGCGATTGATTGGGGCACCAGCAGCCTGCGCGGTTATCTGCTCGGGCCCGATGGCCAGGTGCGCGACCACCGCCGCGGCGCCGACGGCATCCTGGCCTGCCAGGGCCGCTTCAACGCGGTGCTGGAAGCGCTGATCACCGGCTGGGACGGCCCGGTACTGCTGTCGGGCATGATCGGCAGCCGCAATGGCTGGGTGGAACAGGCCTACCTGCCCTGCCCGGCCGACACCGCGGCGCTGGCCCAGGCAATGCAGCGCTACGACGACCTGCTCCCCGGCCGCACGCTGTGGTTCGTGCCCGGCGTCAGCGTCGGCGAACGCGACGGCACCCCGGATGTGATGCGCGGCGAAGAAACCCAATTGGTGGGCCTGCTCGCCGCGCTTGGCGACGGCGAACACATCGCCTGCCTGCCCGGCACCCACAGCAAATGGGCCCGCCTGGCGCACGGCCAGCTCACCGACTTTGCCACCGTCATGACCGGCGAGCTGTATGCCCTGCTCCGCCAGCACAGCATCCTGGGCAAGCTGATGCAGGACGACGGCGGCAGCCTGGATGAGGGCGCCTTCCTGCAGGGCGTGACGCGCAGCGCCGAGCCCGGTGGGCTGAGCCATCACCTGTTCGGTGCCCGCACCCTGGGGCTGTTCGAGCGCCTGCCCGCGCAGGCACTGCCGTCCTACCTCTCGGGCCTGCTGATCGGCCACGAACTGCGCGACCACCGCGGCGATCACCGCGCGGTGCACCTGGTCGGCAGCCCCGCCCTGGCCCAGCGCTACGCACTGGCGTTGCAGCACCTGGGCGTGACCTCCCAGCTGCACCCGGAAGACCTGGCCGCCGCCGGCCTGTTCGCGCTCGCGCAACAGCGCGGCCTTGCCTGACCTCGGCAACGCCTTCTCGCGGTGAGGCGAGGAGGCGCGGCTGCGGGCCCCCAGCGCGCGTTCGCCCTAATGCCCGCGCCGCACGCGTAGGGCGCGCGAGGCGGCAGCACCGCCAACCGCCCCCGCACCGCCAAATCACTGCAAGATCACGCCTCACCCGCACACCCACCACGCGACTGCTTTAGAATTGCGCGGCTTAACGCCGGAAGTTGCCATGCCTTTTGTTGTCACCGAAAACTGCATCAAGTGCAAATACACCGACTGCGTCGAGGTCTGTCCGGTGGATTGCTTCCACGCAGGCCCGAACTTTCTGGTCATCGACCCGGATGAGTGCATCGATTGCACCCTGTGCGAGCCTGAGTGCCCGGCCAACGCGATCTATCCCGAGGACGACGTGCCGGCGGGACAGGAAGCCTTCGTTGCCCTCAACGCCGAGCTGGCCAAGGCCTGGCCGGTGCTGACAGTGCGCCAGGAGCCGTTGCCCGACGCCGCCGAGTGGGACGGCAAGCCGGACAAATTGCCGCTGCTGCAGCGCTGATCCGTAGCGCCGCCGGCCGCAAATACAAAACGGGCGCCCTGGGCGCCCGTTTTGCTGTCTGCACTGCCAACCGGCCTCAGCCGCCCAGCTTGCCCTTCAGCGAGGCGATCAACGCCACCGGCGCCGCCGCAGTGGCAGGCATGCCGCGCGGATCAACCGCCGAGACGTAGCTGCCGGCTTCGACCTTGACCACGCGCACCAGGAAGCTGGCGCCCTCGTAGGTGACGTCGTAGGAGCCCAGCATCTGCGCCTTGCTGGCGATGGTCAGGCCCGGGATATCGGCCAGCGCGTCGCCCACCTTGGCAAACACCGCATCGCGCTCGCCCGGCACGGTGAAGCCGCTGTTGGCGCTGGCCGATGGCGGCGTGTTGGCGTTCTGCTGGGTGGTGGACGCCAGCGTCGGCACCTTCATGGCACCGGAGGTGTCGGGCAGGTTCAGATCCGGCGGCACTTCCAGCGGACGTGCCTCCGGGGCCAGCGCATAGTCGCCGCGCGCGCCCTTGTGGAACCAGCTGCAGCCGTTCGTGGCGGCGACGGTGGCGGTCGCCAGCAACGCGAGCGAGAGCACGCGGACGGGGGAAACGGAATGACGCATCGATAGATCTCCTGGGTCAGGCCGCGAGCATTTCGCGGCTGGAAAGCGCTTCCAACGCAACTGCGTTGGCGGCAAGGCGGTCGGCGGCCGGCTGATGGGCCGCAGAAAGTGGCAGCAACGGCAAGCGCAGGCCGTGGCCGATCCCGGCGCGCTGCAGCAGCGCCTTGACGGGGATGGGATTGGATTCGATGCCGCAGAAGCTGTGGTACTCGCTCAGACGCGTGTCCCAGGCGTTGGCGGCCTCGTGCTGACCAGTGCGGGCCAGATCGCAGAGCCGGCGGTAGGCCGACGGCAGCGCGTTGGACGCCACCGACACCAGGCCGTCGGCGCCGGCCAGCATTGACTGGGCGGCGCTGCCGTCGTCACCGCTGAGCACCACGAATCTGTCGCTGCGCATGGCCACCAGCGCGGCAACCCGCTCCGGTTCGCTGCGCGCTTCCTTGATGCCGACGATGTTCGGGTGGCTCACCAGCGCGGCGACCGTTTCCGGCAGCAGGTCGCAGCCGGTACGGCCCGGCACGTTGTACAGCACCACCGGCAGGCCGCCGTTGTCGGCAACCGCCTGGAAGTGCGCCAGCAGGCCGGCCTGGGTGGGCCGCACGTAAGGCGGCGTCACCACCAGCGCGTACTGCGCGCCCAGCGTGGCGGCACGGCGGGTCTGCGCGATGGTTTTTGCGGTACCGGAGAGCCCGGTGCCAGCCAGTACCTGCACACGACCGGCCACCTGTGCCACGGCCGCACGCACCAGCGTGTCGTACTCGTCGTCGCTCAGTGCCGCCGCTTCGCCGGTCGAGCCGGCAACCACGATTCCCTGGACACCGCCGTGCAGCTGCTGCTCCAGCAGCCGTCGCCAGGCATCCAGGTCGAGTGTGCCGTCCGGCCCGAAAGGGGTCGCCAGCGCGGTGATGATGCCGGAAAGGGACAAGATTCTGCTGCTCTTACGTGACAGGAAAGGCCCGCGCGCACGCGGGTTGTGGCCGCCTGCATGTTACTTGCGGCGCGAAAGCACGGGCAAGTATGCTGGTCACCGCCAGGGCGCCTGCCCGGGCGGCCATTCAGCCTGATGCAATGCCGGAAGCCCCTTTGACTGACTCGACTCCCCGGCCTTCGCCGACCGAAAACCACCTCCTGATCAACGCCTACACGACGCATCCGGAGTCCCCCCTGTTGCCCGTCACCCGCCGCATCGCCGACAGCGGCTGCAATCTCGTGGACGCCCGCCTGGCCACCGTGGGGCGCGATGTCTCGGTCACCGCGCTGGCCACCGGCTCCTGGGACTCGGTTGCCAAGCTCGAAGCCATGCTGACGCGGCTCGAACGCGAAGAAGGCCTGAAGCTGGTGTGGTACCGCACCGGCCCCAAGCAGGCGCAATCCAATCTGCTGCCGTACATCGTCGAGGTGATCGCCGCCGACAAGCCCGGCATCCTGTTCCAGCTTGCCGATTTCTTCGACCGCCAGGGCATCACCATCGAGAACCTGCAGAGCACCCGTTACCGCGCGATGCAGACCGGTGCGGAGATGTTCTCTGCGCAGGTGACCATCGGCGTGCCGGCCAACATGCACATCGCTGCCTTGCGCGATGATTTCCTGGAATTCTGTGATCACCTCAATCTCGACGCGATCATGGACCCGATGAAGTTTTAAGACAGGAGTTCGCATGGCCATCGCGATGTCCGCGCTGAAACAGATGTTCGACCACATCCGCTCGGAAACCGACTGGAACCTGGACGGCCCGTTGCGCTGGGAATACTTCTTTGCCGATCCGGCGCAGCAACCGCTGCAGCAGCTGGCCGAGCAACTGACCAAGGACGGCTACCGCGTCATCGATATCTTTCTCGGCGAACGCGATGAGGACGATGGTGACGACGAAGAGTCGTACTTCCTGCATGTGGACAAACTGGAACACCACACCCTGGAAACGCTGAATCAGCGCAATGCCGCGTTCGATGCACTCGCCAAACGTTTCCATGTGGCTGCTTATGATGGGATGGACGTCGGGCCGGCCTGATCGGCACCGACCGCCTCTCCCCTTCAGGCTGAGCAACGATGACCGACGCTGTACTGGAACTGCCCGCTGCAACCTTCGATCTGCCGCTGTCGCTGTCCGGCGGCACCCAGACCACCTTGCGTGCCCATGCCGGCCACTGGCTGGTGATCTACTTCTACCCCAAGGACAGCACGCCCGGCTGCACCACCGAAGGCCTGGACTTCAACGCGCTGCTGCCGGAATTCGACAAGGCCGGCGCCAAGATCCTGGGCGTCTCGCGCGATTCGGTGAAGTCGCACGACAACTTCTGCGCCAAGCAGGGGTTTGCATTTCCGCTGGTCAGCGATGGCGATGAAGCACTGTGCCGCGCCTTCGACGTGATCAAGGAAAAGAACATGTACGGCAAGCAGGTGCTCGGCATCGAGCGCAGCACCTTCCTGCTGTCGCCCGAGGGGCAGGTCGTGCAGGCCTGGCGCAAGGTCAAGGTCGCCGGCCATGCCGATGCGGTGCTGGCCGCGTTGAAGGCGCACGCCAAACAGTGAGTCCCCTCGTTTCCCGCGTCCTCCATCACCCTGCCTGCGCAGGCGCGATGGCTCGCCCCTGCTCCATCACTTGGAAGACCCAATGACCCGAGGCAAGCGCATCTACGTGCTGGACACCAACGTGCTGATGCACGATCCCACCGCGCTGTTCAAATTCGAAGAACACGATGTCTTCCTGCCGATGCAGGTGATCGAAGAACTCGACAACGCCAAGAAGGGCACCTCCGAAGTCAGCCGCAACGCGCGCCAGGTCAGCCGCTTCCTGGACGAATTGCTGGAAAACACCAACGCCGAGCAGATCCAGGCCGGCATCCTGCTGAGTCATCCGCAGGGCATCCAGCTCAAGGGCCAGGCCGCGATCGGGCGGCTGTATTTCCAGATCCACCCGATCGAGCCGGGCCGCACCTTCGGCGCAATGCTGCCGGACAACAAGATCCTCGCCTCGGTGCTGGCGCTGCGCGAAGAGAACCCCGATGTGCCGGTGATCCTGGTGTCCAAGGACATCAACCTGCGCATCAAGGCCTACATCAGCGGCCTGGTCGCCGAGGACTACCAGAACGATCGCGCGCTGGACGATTTCAGCCTGCTGTTCACCGGCGCGATCGAGCTGCCGGAAGACTTCTGGCAAAAACACAACGAAGACCTGCGCAGCTGGAACGAGCGCGGACGCACCCATTACGAGATCGTGCTGGCCGACGACGAAGACTGGTATCCCAATCAGTACCTGTATCTGCCGGGCGAAGACGAAGTGGAACTGCGCGTGGCCAAGGTCGGCGGCGGCAAGGCCACGCTGTGCCTGGTGGATGACTTCCGCCATACCCAGCACGCGGTCTGGGGCATTGCCGCGCGCAACCGCGAGCAGAACTTCGCGCTCAATGCGCTGATGGACCCGGAGATCGATTTCGTCACCCTGCTCGGCACCGCCGGCACCGGCAAGACGCTGCTCGCGCTGGCCGCGGGCCTGGCGCAGACGATGGACCAGCAGCGTTACCGCGAAATCATCATGACCCGCGCGACGGTGAGCGTGGGCGAAGACATCGGCTTCCTGCCCGGCACCGAAGAAGAAAAGATGACCCCGTGGATGGGCGCGCTCACCGACAATCTGGAAGTGCTCACCCACAACCAGGACGGTGGCTCATGGGGCCGCGCGGCCACCAACGACCTGCTCGCCAGCCGCATCAAGATCCGCTCGATGAACTTCATGCGCGGGCGCACCTTCCTGTCGCGTTATCTGATCCTGGATGAAGCGCAAAACCTCACGCCCAAGCAGATGAAGACGCTGATCACCCGTGCCGGCCCCGGCACCAAGATCGTGTGCCTGGGCAACGTGGAGCAGATCGACACGCCCTACCTCACCGAGACCACGTCCGGCCTGACCTATGCGGTGGATCGCTTCAAGGCCTGGCCGCACAGCGCGCACATCACGCTGCGTCGCGGCGAGCGTTCGCGGCTGGCCGACTTCGCTTCGGAGGTGCTGTGATGCCCACGCTGCGCAGCGCTGCGGCGCTGACGTTGCTCACCCTGGCTGGCTGCGCAACCACCCAGCCGGCCAGCGTGCCGACCAACCTGAAAAGCGGCCAGTCGTGGGTGATCACACGGCAGACCATCGCCGATCAGGTGCTGGACACCTGCTCGCGCGACAGCCCGGCACGCCAACCGGGCAGGATCACCGGCTACTGGGCGCCGACCCATCAGCAGATCGAACTGCTGGAATCGCGCCAGGACGCACTCACCCCCACCATCGCCGAGCCGCGCGACTTCGACCGCCAATACGTGGGCGTGGTGGTCGATGGGCGTGAGCTGATCTACATCAATGCGTTCAAGCTGCCCGATGGCCCCTCGCTGAAACCGGCCACGACCGCAGTGGGTGCCTGTGATGGCGGGGCTGCCTTCTGGGGCGCGTTGTACGACCCGCAAACTGGCGCGTTCTCGGAAATCGCCATCAACGGCGGCGCCTGATCGACCACGATCCAAGGCGTTGAAGGGAGTCTGCACAGTCGCGCCGCGGCAGTGCAGAATCGCCGCATGACCACGCCCAGCACGCTGTCCGCATTGACCATCGCCGGTTCGGATTCCGGCGGTGGTGCCGGCATCCAGGCCGATCTGAAGACCTTCGCCGCGCATCGCGTGCACGGCTTGTCCGCCATTACCGCGCTGACCGCGCAACACACCCGTGGTGTCACCGCCGTGCACGTGCCGCCCCTGGCATTCCTGCGCGCCCAGGTCGATGCCTGCTTTGCCGATTTCCAGATCCAGGCGGTCAAGCTCGGCATGCTGGCCAACGCCGAGGTCATCCACTGCGTGGCCGACCTGCTCGAACAGTACCGCCCGCCATTCGTGGTGCTCGACCCGGTGATGGTGGCCACCAGCGGTGCGCGTTTGCTCGAAGACGCCGCGTTGGACGCACTGCGCACTCGCCTGTTGCCGCTGGCGAACTTGATCACGCCCAATACGCCCGAGGCCGAATTACTCACCGGCCGCCGTATCGACACCCCCGATGCCGCCGACCATGCAACCGCCGCCTTGCTGGAGCTGGGCGCCAACGCCGTGTTGCTCAAGGGCGGGCATTTGCGCGAAGGCACGCGCGTGATCGATCGGTTCGACGACGGCGTTGCGCAGGAGATCTTCATGCATCCGCGCCTGGAACTGGACACACACGGCACCGGCTGCACCCTCTCTGCCGCCATTGCCGCGCAGTTGTGTCAGGGCCTGTCGTTGCTCAACGCCTGCGAGGCCGCGATCGATTATGTGGCCCGTGCAATTGCCAATGGCCAGCGTCCGGGCCAGAGCGATGTGGTGGTGCTGGATCACTTTGGTGCCGCGCCGCACGCATGGGATTGATCAACGCCGCACACACGGCCATCGCGGCGGATGGGCACGGCTGGCAGCTGCTGCACTACGCGCCTGCGCAGCCGATCGCCAGCCTGTTGTGGTTACCTGCATTGGGCGTGGCGGCCCGGCACTACGCGCCATTCGCGCAGGCATTGGCCGAGCGCGGCATTGCGGTCTTCGTGCACGAATGGCGTGGCAACGGCAGCAGCACCTTGCGTGCATCGCGTCACCACGATTGGGGGTTTCGCACCCTGCTTGAACATGATCTGCCGGCCAGCCAGGCCATTGTCGCTGCGCAGTCACCGCCGCTGCCGCGGCTGCTGGGCGGCCACAGCCTGGGTGGGCAACTGGCCTGCTGCCATGCCGCGTTGCATCCGGGCAATGCGGCGCGCCTGTGGCTGGTCGCCAGCGGCTCGCCGTACTGGCGCAACTTTCCGTCACCGCTGCGTTATGGGCTGCCGTTGGCGTACCGGTTCCTGCCATGGCTGGCACGTGTGCAAGGCGTGCTGCACGGGCGGCGGCTCGGCTTTGCGGGGACCGAAGCGCGCAGCCTGATCGCCGACTGGGCGCGCGTCGGCCGCAGCAATCGCTACCGCGCTGCGGGCGCACCGTGGGATCTGGAGCAGGCACTGGCCAGTGTCACCTGCCCGGTCGACGGTGTGGTGTTCGCACGCGACCGCTTCGGCCCCGCTACAGCGCTGCACGCGCTTTGCGCCAAGATGCCGCAGGCGCCCACGACGCTGCGCCTGCTCGACGACGCAGCGCTGGGCATGCGCAGCGACCATTTCGCGTGGATGCGCGCACCCATCGCGGTCGCCGCTGCGTTACGCACGTCGCTGCACGATCGATAGCGCCACGGGATCGTCACAAAGGGATTGACGCACGCGTCAGGCATCCGCATAATTCCGCTCCTGACGAGGCGCCCGTAGCTCAGTTGGATAGAGTACCTGGCTACGAACCAGGCGGTCGGGAGTTCGAATCTCTCCGGGCGCACCATCTTCAGAACAACATAAGACAGCCTTCAACCGCTGTCTTTTTAGTTACAAAGGTTCGATCGCATTGCGGCGGATCTGCACCACTCAAACAAGACATGCGCCCGTAGCTCAGTTGGATAGAGTACCTGGCTACGAACCAGGCGGTCGGGAGTTCGAATCTCTCCGGGCGCACCATTCTTGGAAAAACGACCAGCTTGCTGGTCGTTTTTTTTTGCCCATCAGATCCAGCGGACCGTGCGTCAGGCCAGTGCGCCCGCTTCGCCGGTCGGCGCAAGCGTGGCCAATGGCACCAGTGACACCACCGGATGCCCCGCATCGCGCCAGGCATCCAGCCCACCCAGTAGCGGACGCACATCGCGATACCCGCGCTCGCGCAAGCGCCCAGCCAACCAGGCGGCGGACACTTCATCCGGGCAGGCGCAATAGATCACCACGCTGCGATCGCGCGGCACCGTTGCCAGAATCTGCGCCAGCTCGCGCTCATCGGCAAACACCGCACCGGGAATCGTGTACGGCTGCAGATCGCGAAAGCCCTGCGCGCGGATATCCAGCACCGCCGGCCGCATCGCTTCGTCGGCGGCGAGCATCGGCACCAGTTCTTCGACCGCAATGCGCGCGGTCTCCAGCGAGCGCAGCAGCGTATGGCGGCGCCACCAGCGCCAGCCGACATAACCGGCCAACAGCAACGCCACCACCAGCACGGCGCCCGAGCCCAGCGTGGAGAGAAAGTGCAGCACGTCCTGCACCTGATCGGCGAACAGCGCGCCCAACCCAAGCCCCACCGCTGCCCACAGCAACGCGCCAAACGCGTCGTAGCGCAGGAATGCTCCTGGCCGCACCTGCATCGCGCCCGCCATCGGCACCGATACCATCGACAGGCCAGGCACGAACTTGGCCACCGCCAGCACGCGTACGCCCCAGCGCCCGAAGAAACGCTCGGTCTTCTTCATGCAGGTATCGCGCGACAGCGACAGCCGGCACAGCGACTGCAAGGTGCGATTGCCGAAACGGCGCCCGGCCAGATACCAGACCAGATCGCCCAGCACGCTGGCGAATACCGAAACAGCCAGTGCTGCCAGCGCGGCACTCCACGCGGCGCTGCCGCCATGCAAGGCATAGCCGGCGCCCACCAGCACCAGGGTCGGCATGGCCGGCACCGGCAGACCGAGCGACAACGCCAGCACGTTGGCGAACACCAGCGCCAATCCGTACTGTTCGATCAAGCCTTGCATGCGGCACCCTGGCGCGACGGCGAGCGGCCATTATCCGCCTATCGCTACGCTACCGGCTGCCCGGTGGGGACGGAACGATACGTTTCGGCCAGCTGCTCCAGCCAGCGCGCAAATAACCCCTCGCTGCGCAGCGCCTGCCGCCACCAACTTAGCGCCTCGCCCTCCTCGCCCGGACGCCACGCCAGGTAGAACGTCTCGTCCGGCTTGTGCGTTTCCACCGCAAGCGCGCGCAGGGCGCCGGCCTGCAATGCGCCGCGCGCGTACGGCTCGGGCAGGAAGCCATAGCCGGCCCCAGCCAGCTGCAGCTGCAACTTGGTCTGCATGTCCGGCACGGTAAGCACGTCGCGGCCGGACAGCAGCCCCACCGTGCGTGGCAGCAGCCGGCGTGCGGAGTCCGCTGCCGCGATCGCGCGATGCTCGGCCAGCTCCGCCACGCCCAGCACTCCGGCGTCCACCAGCGGGTGCGTGGCGGCCACTGCGAACACGAACCGCAGCGAGCCGATCGGCTCGGCGACATAACCGCCACCGCTCGGCCCCTCGCCAGCAGCAACCACCAGATCCACACGTCGATCCAGCAGCGCCTCCCAGCTACCGGAGAGCGACTCGCTCACCACGCGCAACCGGGTGCTGTCAGCGATGCGATAGAAGTCCAGCAATTGCGGCAGCAGCAATGACGCCGGCAGCACCGCGTCCAGACCAATGGCGAACTCCGACTCCCAGCCGGAGGCGACCCGCCGCACCCGCACTTCCAGCTCCTGCGCCGCGCGCAGCAATTGCCGCCCCTCACGCAACAGCTCGCGGCCGGCCTGCGTTGGCGTGGCCTTGGGGCCAACGCGCTCGAACAACTGAACGCCCAGGTCCTCCTCCAGCTTGGCGACCGTGTAGGAGATCGTCGACGGCACCTTGAACAACACCTTCGCCGCGGCAGTGAAAGAGCCACGGCGGTCGATCGCGTCCAGGATTTGCAACGCATCCAGGCTGATTTTCATTGTTCGATTTTTTCGATGATAGCAGTCAAATCTACTCGCTTTTTTTACCCGGGGCATCTCTCCACACTACGCATCAACGGGACGGGCAAGCAAAACGCACCTTCCGCCTCATTCGAATCTTTCCAAGGAGAAGCACCATGTTGACTGTCCGCAAGAGCGAAACCCGTGGCCGCGCCGAGCACGGCTGGCTCTCCTCGCGTCATACCTTCTCCTTCGCCAGCTACCACGATCCGCGCCACATGGGCATCGGCCCGCTGCGCGTGATCAACGAAGACAAGGTAAAGGCGAACGCACCTTCCGCCTCATTCGAATCTTTCCAAGGAGAAGCACCATGTTGACTGTCCGCAAGAGCGAAACCCGTGGCCGCGCCGAGCACGGCTGGCTGTCCTCGCGTCATACCTTCTCCTTCGCCAGCTACCACGATCCGCGCCACATGGGCATCGGCCCGCTGCGCGTGATCAACGAAGACAAGGTAAAGGCGGGCGAAGGTTTCGGTACGCATGCCCACCGCGACATGGAGATCATTTCCTACGTGCTGGACGGCGCACTGGAGCACAAGGACAGCATGGGCACCAGCTCGGTCCTGCATTACGGAGATGTGCAGCGCATGAGCGCCGGCAGCGGCGTGACCCACAGCGAGTTCAACCACTCGGCCAGCGACCCGGTGCACTTCCTGCAGATCTGGGTGATGCCCGAGCGCAACGGCATCGAGCCCAGCTACGAGGAAAAGCATTTCGACGCCGACAGCAAGCGCAACACCTTGCGCCTGATCGCCTCGCCCAACGGCGACGGTGGCTCGCTGAAGCTGCACCAGGATGCGCGCCTGTACGCCACCATCCTGGACGGCGACGGTCGCCTGCAGCACCCGCTGGCTCAGGGCCGCCTCGGCTATGTGCAGGTGGCGCGCGGTAGCCTGACCGTCAACGGCCAGGTGCTGTCGGCCGGTGATGCCTTGCAGGTGACGGGCGAGCCGGAGATCGTGCTGGCCGATGCCCGTGATGCCGAAGTGTTGGTGTTCGACCTGCCGCAGTGAGTGGTTGGCAGTGCGTCGCCTTCATGCATCGGAGTCACGAGCGCTGCGACTGCGCACCAGTAATGCAAAAACCCGCCGACTGGCGGGTTTTTGTTGTGGCATCGGCTGCCTCGACTGCAGCAGGCGTTAGAACATGCCTGCTTGATTGAATGACAGGTGGCGTAGGCACCGTGTCATGCCAAGGGTGTAGCCGCACCTCTGCGCTGCAGCCTCGGCTGCCTGGCGGCGATAACGGCAGTAGAACCATAGGGGCTGCGCTTCTTGCAGTAGTCAGCCACGCGACGACACGGGCCAAACGCAATGAACGCGCCGCGATTTGATGCGATGCAAGCAATCCGAATCAACGCACGACGATTCGAGAAGCACTCTGCTCGGCACATCACAAACCGCAGGACGTACAAGCGTGCATTTCGCACAGGCATGCTCTGCAACGTGGGCGCTTCCGGGTCCACCGCACTACGGACAAATCGCACCACACGCGCCACACGGCGACCAACGCGGAGCACTCCAGCGGCGCTGCACACACGGCGCGTTGCATCACTCGCTAGCCACGCACTGAGCATACCGGTCGATCAGCAGAACGAGCATGCCTGCCACTGCTCCAGCACACGCGCTTTATCCAACCAACCGGACTCCAACCCACGTGCAAGCGAAACAGTCAGCGCCCGCAAAGAATGCTAGCCACATGCATCACGCACGCCGTGCCAACACCTCCACCGCGGGTGCGTCCTGCGGCTGACCGACCTCGTCGCCATTGACCAGCGCGAATAATGCGTCCGCATCGGCCTCCAGCACACGCGCAGAGCGCGCCAGATCATCGACCATCTGCGCCTGATCACGCGCCTGTACACCGATCGACTGCAGCGCCTGATTGGCAGTGGAAATGTCCTGCGCCTGCACCTGGCTGGCTGCGGCGATCTGCTCCACGGTCGCGGTCACCTTCAACACCGAGGTGACCATGTCCTGCATCACCTTGCCGGCCTGCTCGGCCAGGCGTGAGCCATCGCCCACCTGATTGGTGGCGTCTTCGATCAGTGAGCGAATTTCGCGCGCAGACACGCTGCAGCGCTGCGCCAGGCTGCGCACCTCGGTCGCCACCACGGCAAAGCCCCTGCCCTGCTCGCCTGCACGCGCCGCTTCCACCGCTGCGTTGAGCGCCAGGATGTTGGTCTGAAAGGCAATGCCGTCGATCACCTCGATGATCTGGCCGATACGGTCGGTCGCCTTGCGAATGCTGGAAGTGGTCTGCACGACCTCGGCAATGACGTGCGCGCCCTTGCGCGCCACAGTGGCTGACTCTTCGGCCATGTGTTGCGCAGCGCCGGCGTTTTCCGAATTGGCGCGCACCGTCTCGGCCAGCTGCTCGATGCTGGTGGAGGTCTGCTGCACGGCATCGGACTGGCTGGCCGCACGGCTCACCAATTCCTGGTTGCTTGCCGAAATATGGTGCGCCTCGCGCTGTACGTTCTGCGCAATGCCCATGGTTTGCCGCACCAGATCGCGCATGCGCTCGGCCGAGCGCACCTGGTCGGTGACGTCGGTGGCGTACTTCACCACTTTGTATGGGCGCCCGGACACATCCAGGATCGGGTTGTAGGAGGCCTGGATCCAGGCCGTGCTGCCGTCCTTGCGCAGGCGCCGATACCGGCCCGCATCGAACTGCCCGCGCGCCAGCGTGGCCCAGAACTGACGGTAGTCTTCCGAGGCGCTGTAGGCAGCATCGACGAACACGCTGTGATGCTTGCCGATCGCCTCGTCGGCGCGGTAACCAAGGATCGCCAGAAAGTTGTCATTGGCACTCAGCACCCGGCCATCCAGGTCGAACTCAATCACCCCCATCACCTTGGCGATCGCCTGGATCCGGCCGTCCGCATCGGCGGATTCCACCACCTGACGCGTGATGTCGGTGGCGTACTTGATGACCTTGTAAGGGCGCCCACGCTCGTCCAGCACCGGGTTGTAGGAGGCCTGGATCCAGACCTCGCGCCCGTCCCTGCCCACGCGTTTGTAGCGCCCGGCATCGAATTCGCCACGCCCGAGCTTTTCCCAGAACACGCGGTATTCGGCCGACTGCCGCTGCGCCGGTTCGACAAACAGACGGTGGTGCTGGCCACGGATTTCGTCCAGCCGGTAGCCCATGACCTCAAGAAAATTGGCATTGGCATCGAGCACCGTGCCATCCAGCGAAAACTCGATCACCGCCATCACCTTGTCGATCGCGTCGATGCGGCCTTCGAAATCGGCGGTCTGGCGCACCTGCGCGGTGATGTCGGTGGCGTACTTCACCACGCGATACGGCTTACCGGAGCGATCCAGCAGCGGGTTATAGGAGGCGTTGATCCACACCTCGCGCTCACCATTACCCAGGCGGCAATAGCGCCCTGCATGGAAGTCGCCGCGCCGCAGCGTGTCCCAGAACTGCCGGTACCCATCGCTCTCGCGCTCGCTCGGGTGCACGAACATGCGGTGATGCTTGCCGACCACATCTTCCAGCCGATAGCCCATCAAAGCGAGGAAGTTGTGGTTCGCATCCAGGATGCGGCCCTCCAGATCGAACTCGATGACGGCCATGACCCGATCCATCGCGGTGGCCTTGTGCTGCAGCCCTCGGGTCCAAAGAGAGGTAAGACGTCCAACAAGCGGCTGCAAGCGCATTCCAACGTTCCGTGGCGTGGGTCACATCTTTAGCGGCTCACCGATCGAATCCTTGACCGTTTCCGAGCGCGCACGAAGGCAGGTTTATGCATGATTTAAGGCGAAAACCGGGCTCTTCTGGACCGGCCACATCACTGAAGAAGCTTAGGTAGCGCTATCTCGCGAGCGCTCATCGATCAGTTGTTCCTATCCATCGGCGGCCGGCATGGCTTGCGCGCATGCAAAGGCCGCCCTGGCATTGCGAGTTTACTCTTCGCAATGCCATGAAATCGCTCCAAGGACGAAGCACCCACGCCAGGCGGCAATCGCACTATCGTTGCGTGGACGCCAAGGAAATAGATCGCGTGATCATCGGACGCGGTGCTGTGCCACGGATGCGGTTGAGACACCATCGGCACCCTGTGATGCGACCACGACGCAACGCATCCAATCAATGCCAGCCACACCGGTAGTCTCAATCTGCAGGCAGAGACTGTCGTGCCGAAATTCCGGAGCGACCTTCGCTAGAAACCGAAACCATCATCAATTGGAGGCATCTCAGCCATATCAGCCGGCGAGCAAGTGCAGCAGAAGCAACGCCTGACGATGCTGCGTTTGCTGTTTAGCTGATCGAGCACAGGATGTAGCCAAAAGGAACGGCCCTGCGCTCAAGGCCAGGCGATGCGTGGTCATACCCAGGGCCCAGCGAACAGCCGCATTGCACGCCGGCACGCGCTGATGCCGTTCGACACCGGCACCGCAATGCATGGCAACAGCAGCCAACACCACGCCATCCGCAACTCCAAGATGCCTGCATAGACCTGAAAGTAGCGCCGAGGCGGCTTTAGGGCCTGCATGCCAGTGGACGGGTCATGCCTGCAAGTGATCGCACTGCACGTGTGATGCTGGGTAGCGCCGTCCGCCTGGACAATCACTTTGACCACTGCAACCACACGGAGCATCCGAGCGTGCGAAGCAGATGGAGCGATATCTTCTACTTGGCGAACGCACAAATGAAAACACCCGCAAATCAGGGATTTGCGGGTGTTTTTTGAACTGGCGGAGCGAGAGGGATTCGAACCCTCGATAGAGCTTTTGACCCTATACTCCCTTAGCAGGGGAGCCCCTTCAGCCGCTCGGGCATCGCTCCAGTTTTTGCATCCTGCCGCGGTGTCTCGTGGCAGGCCGCGAAGAATACCGGGTAAGAGGGGCTAACGTAAACCCTTTTGAATCAATCAGTCCGAACAATCGTCGTTGTGATGCGCACCGGACGCAACCGGCTCGTCACCGCGCTGGATGCGCTGATAGATTTCTTCGCGATGCACGGCAACATCCTTAGGCGCGTCAATGCCAATGCGCACCTGATTTCCCTTGACGCCGAGCACGGTCACGGTGACCAAGTCGCCGATCATCAGGGTTTCGCCTACTCGGCGAGTGAGGATCAACATTTTGCAAATCTCCTGGAACTGGCAGGTATCCCACCAGCATCGGCGGCCTCCTGAATGAGACGCGCCCTAGGTAAAGGGGATAAAGACCAGAAATGGTAGCGGGACATCCTGCCAGCCAGCAAGGCTTGGCAGGACAAGTGTTCAGCCCAAGTGTTGCTTGACCCAGGAGGGCACGCCTTGGAGCGCAGTCGCAAGGGCGGGCCCGTCCTCGCCACCACCCTGGGCGAGATCCGGACGGCCACCGCCCTTGCCCCCGATCTGACTGGCGATATGGCCAAGGAGTTCCCCTGCCTTCACCTTGCCAGTTGGGCTGCCGTTCACGCCGGCCACCAGGGCGACCTTGCCGCCTGCAGCGCCGGCCAGCACGATCACCGAGTCGCCCAATTGTTGTTTCAGGCGATCCATGGCCTCGCGCAACGCCTTGGCGTCGAATCCCTCAAGGCGCACCGCAATCACCTTGACGCCTGCCACGTCCACCGCGCTGGCGCCGAGGTCGGCGGTCGCGCCGGATGCAAGCTTGGCTTTGAGCGACTCCAGCTCGCGCTCCAGGCGCTTCTGGCGATCGGTCAGCGCCCGCACCTTGTCGACGATCTCGGTGCTGTTGCCGCCGAGCAGGTTTGCGGCCTCACCCAGACGACGCTCCTCTTCAGCCACGTAGTCGAGTGCGCCCTGCCCTGTCACCGCTTCGATGCGGCGCACGCCGGAAGAGACGCCGCCTTCAGAGGTGATCTTGAACAAGCCGATGTCACCGGTGCGGCTGACATGGGTGCCGCCGCACAGTTCGGTCGAATAGCCGCCCATCTTGAGCACGCGTACGCGCTCGCCATACTTTTCGCCAAACAGCGCCATCGCACCGAAGTCCAGGGCCTCCTGCATGGCCATGTTGTGCACTTCAACGCTGTGGTTGGTGCGCACTTCCGCATTGACCTTGCGCTCGATCACTGCAAGTTCTTCCGCAGTGATCGGCTGGAAATGCGAGAAGTCAAAGCGCAGGCGATCCGGCGCCACCAGCGAGCCCTTCTGCTGCACGTGGGTCCCCAGCACCTCGCGCAACGCGGCATGCAGCAGATGCGTGGCCGAGTGGTTGAGGATGGTCTTGCCACGACGCTGCACATCGATACCACCGGACAACACGTCGCCAAGTTTCAGTGCGCCCTCCGCGATACGCCCGACATGCCCATGGAATTGGCCAGCGAACTTTTGTGTGTCGGCGACCTCAATACTGACGTCCGTGCCGCTGAGCTGACCGCTGTCGCCGACCTGGCCGCCAGATTCGGCGTAGAACGGCGTGCGATCGGTGAACACGATGACCTCATCACCGGCCTCGGCACGGTCCACCGGCCGCCCCTGCTTGAGCAACGCGACGACCTTCAGCGCGTCAGCATCCTGGGCTTCGTAGCCAAGGAACACGGTCGGCGCCATGGTGGCCACCAGATCCGCAGGCAGCGCCACGCCGCCACCGAATTTGCCTGCCGCGCGCGCGGTTTCGCGCTGACGCTCCATGGCGAACTCAAAGCCCTCCATGTCCACGCGCATTCCGCGCTCACGTGCGATGTCGGCGGTGAGATCGACCGGGAAGCCGTAGGTGTCGTAAAGACGGAACGCATCCGCGCCCGGAATGATCTCCTGCGAGCGCGACGCGACGTCATCGAAGATCTTCATGCCAGCGTCGAGCGTCTCGGCAAACCGTTCTTCTTCGGCCAGCAACGCACGCGCCACGGTCTCCTGCGCGACCACCAGCTCGGGATAGGCCTCGCCCATCAGCTCGACCAGCGTGGGCACCATCTTGCTGAAGAACAGCTGGCGGACGCCCAGCATCCAGCCATGCCGCAACGCGCGACGGATGATCCGGCGCAGCACATAGCCACGCCCTTCATTGGATGGCAACACGCCATCCACGATCAGGAACGAACAGGCGCGGATGTGATCGGCGATCACCCGCAGCGACTTGTTTTCCAGATCCGCAATGCCGGTCAGCGCGCTGGCCTTACCGATCAGCGCCTGGAAGACGTCGATTTCGTAATTGGTGTGCACGTGCTGCAGGATGGCGGCCAGCCGCTCCAGGCCCATGCCGGTATCCACGCACGGGGCCGGCAACGCCACCAGGGTGCCGTCTGGCTGGCGATCGAACTGCATGAACACCAGGTTCCAGATTTCGATGAAGCGGTCGCCGTCTTCATCGGGCGAACCCGGTGGGCCGCCGGCGATGTGATCGCCATGATCGAAGAAAATTTCGGTGCACGGACCGCAGGGACCGGTGTCGGCCATCTGCCAGAAGTTGTCCGAGGCATACGGCGCGCCCTTGTTGTCGCCGATGCGCACGATGCGGCTTTCCGGGATGCCGATCATGTCGCGCCAGAGTTCAAAGGCCTCTTCGTCGGTGTGGTACACCGTGACCAGCAAGCGATCAGCCGGCAGCTTCCAGACCTGCGTCAGCAGCTCCCACGCCCAGGCAATGGCGTCCTTCTTGAAGTAATCACCGAACGACCAGTTGCCCAACATCTCGAAGAAGGTGTGGTGGCGCGCGGTGTAGCCCACCGAATCCAGATCGTTGTGCTTGCCACCGGCACGCAGGCAGCGCTGCACGTCCGCGGCACGCACGTAGCTGCGCTTTTCCGCGCCAAGGAAGACATCCTTGAACTGGACCATGCCGGAATTGGTGAACAGCAAGGTTGGATCGTTGCCCGGCACCAGCGGCGCGGATGGCACGATGGTGTGGCCCTTCCCCTCGAAGAACGCGAGGAAGTCACTACGGATCTGGGAAGTGCTGAATTTGGCGGGTGCGTTCATGGGCTGGCATTGGGCGGGCGGTGGTCCCGGTCACCCCATGAGATGTGGGCGCAGAGGAGCGGAACAACCTGAAACCACGAAGGGTAGCAGGCCTGACGCCCTCAGTCCTCAAGGTCGAAGCGTGTTGCCAGCCGAATGCTGTTGCCATCGAAGCCGCGCCGCGCCAGCAGGTCGGCAGCCTTGCGCCGCTGTGCCAAGTCAACCGGCCCATCCTCGCCGAAACGACGACGTATCAGATCGAGTGCGTTTTCGGTCCAGTCCCCTTCGAAGGTTGCCATCGCTGCACTGACCGCGTCGCTATCCAGGCCGTGGGTTCCAAGTTCTGCGCGGATGTGCAACGGCCCATACCCCGAACTGGCCCGGTTACGGACCACCGAGGCTGCAAAGCGTACATCGTCCTGCCAGCCCTCGCCTGCGAGCCGCTCAACGGCGGCCTGTGCGGCCTCGGGCTCGATGCCACGCGCCTGCAACTTGCGGTTCAACTCTTTTTTGGAATGTTCACGGCGCACCAGTAATCCCAGTGCACGTTGGACCGGCGTCTGTTCCTTGAACCGACGTCCCCGCTTCGGTGCGGGCGCTTGCTCACTCATCGTGACGTGTCCCGAAGGTAAATGCGCCGTCCGTGGCGCCCGCCCTCCTGGCTTTCGATAGAACTACCGCGAGGAGCGACGGCACTGACTCCGCCGTCCCCGCGATAGGGAAAACTCACTCGCTCTCGGTCTCGCCGGCTTCACGCGGCGCCTCGGCGGGCTGGAACTTCTCGCGCAGCTCGGCTTCGAGCTTGATCGCCACCTGCGGGTTGTCGCGCAGATACCCACGGGCGTTGTCCTTGCCCTGGCCGATGCGCTCGTCGCCGTAGCTGTACCAGGCACCTGCCTTGTCGACCAGCTTGGCTTCCACGCCCATATCGATCAGCTCACCCTCGCGGCTGATGCCTTCGCCGTACAGGATCTCGGTGATGACCTGCTTGAACGGAGGCGCCAGCTTGTTCTTGACCACCTTGATCTTGGTCTGGTTGCCGATGATCTCGTCACCCTTCTTGATCGCACCGATGCGGCGGATGTCCAGGCGGACCGAGGCGTAGAACTTCAGCGCATTGCCGCCGGTGGTCACTTCCGGGCTCTGGCCCGGCATCATCACGCCGATCTTCATGCGCAGCTGGTTGATGAAGACCACCAACGTGTTGGAGCGCTTGATGTTGCCGGTGAGCTTGCGCAGCGCCTGGCTCATCAAACGGGCCTGCAGGCCGGGCAGCTGATCGCCCATCTCGCCTTCGATTTCGGCCTTTGGGGTCAGCGCGGCAACCGAGTCGATCACCACGATGTCCACCGAGCTCGAACGCACCAGCATGTCGGCGATTTCCAGCGCCTGCTCACCGGTATCCGGCTGCGACAGCAGCAGGTCATCGACATTGACGCCCAGCTTGGCGGCATAGATCGGGTCCAGCGCATGCTCGGCGTCGATGAAGGCCGCGGTGCCGCCCAGCTTCTGGCATTCGGCAATGGCCTGCAGTGTGAGGGTGGTCTTGCCCGAGGATTCCGGCCCGTAGATCTCGACCACGCGGCCCTTCGGCAGGCCGCCGATCCCCAGTGCGATGTCCAGCATCAGCGAACCGGTCGGGATGACCTCGACGGCCTCGATGACCCGGTCGCCCATGCGCATCACCGAGCCTTTGCCGAATTGCTTTTCGATCTGGCTCAGGGCGGCGGAAAGGGCGCGCTTCTTGTTCTCATCCATCTGGGTGATCCTCGTCAGTGATTTCGGTATGGGGCTAATGTAGCGGCGGTGTATCGCACGGACTGAGACTGCCTGCGACACACTTAGATTAGGGAGGCCAACCTGGTGGCGGCAGCGGGAAATTCTGCGCTACCGGCTCGGGAAACGGCCAGCGCATGCATCGGCGCAGTGCTCAACGGTTGGGCCGCAACAGGCCGCAATACAGGCCCTCGATGGCGAAATCCTGATCCGGCAGCACTTCGATCGGCGCGTAGTCTGGATTGCGCGGCAGCAGTCGGATGCGGTCCTTGCCGATCTTGAGCAGCTTGACGGTGATCTCTTCGTCGATCCGGGCCACCACGATCTGCCCCGAGCGGGCGTCGCGGGTGCGATGCACGCCGATCAGGTCGCCGTTGAAGATGCCTTCGTCGCGCATCGAATCGCCCTGCACCTTGAGCAGGTAATCCGGCGATGGCGAGAAGAAGACCCGGTCCAGCACCACGAAATCGTCCGACCCGATGTCGGCACCGATCGGCAGCCCGGCCGCCACGCGCCCCAGCACCGGCAAGCGCAGCACGTCATCGCGAACCGGCTCCTCTGCAGGGGCGGCCCTGGCGTGCGCAGCGGCGCCGGCAAGCCGGATACCACGCGCCTGGCCCGGCACGCGACGGATGGCGCCGGCCTGCTCCAGCGCCTCCAGATGGTATTGCGCGGCGCGCACGCCCTTGAAGCCGAATGCCCGCGCGATCTCGGTCTGCGAGGGCGGTACGCCATCGGTCTCGATCCGCTCGGCGATGAGGGCGAGGATTGCTTGCTGGGTATCGGTCAGGCCCATGGTTAGTAGTATTACTACTAACGACCGTGCGCGCAAGCGATTGCTTGCTCCGCCGCAGGGACCGCGTCAGCGGCGGCTGCGCCAGATCGAGAACAGGATCCAGACCCCGCACAAGGCCGCGCCGATGAACCCGCTGACGCCCAGCGCCAGCAGCCAGCGGCTGGCAATGCCGCCAACGCTGTTCATCACGATCGACGAGCCAATCACCAATGCGGCGGTGACGATTCCCATGGTGAGGCGGTTGGCGGCGCGGTCGACCTGCTCGCCGAATTCGCGCAAGGCTCGCGTTTCCACATGCAGCTGCAGCTTGCCGCGTCGCGCGGCCTGGATCAGCCGCTTGAGATCGCGCGGCAGATCGCCGATCAGATCAATCGCCCCGGTCACCGTACGCCGGCCACGCCGCAGCATCGCACTGGGCGCATACCGCTGCAGCACCACGCGTTCGAGATAGGGGCGCGCTTCGCTAGCCATGTCGAAATCCGGGTCGAGCTGGCGCCCCATGCCTTCCAGGGTGAGGAAGGCCTTGATCATCAGCGCCAGGTCCGATGGCAACGTCAGCCCGTGATCGCGCAGGATGGCAGTGACATCGCCCAGCATCGCGCCGATACGCAGCTCCTTGAGCGGTACGCCACGATAAGCATCGACGAAGGCGCCGATGTCCTGTTGCAGGCGCGGCTCGTCGATGTCCAGGCTGGTGCCTGCCCATTCCAGCAACACGTCGATCACCGACTCGGCGTCGTAGCTCACCATGCCGTGCAACAGTTGCGCGACCTGGAAGCGGCGCTGTTCGGAAATGCGCCCGACCATGCCGAAGTCGATGACCGCGATGCGCCCGTCGCGCAGATAGAAAATATTGCCGGGATGCGGATCGGCATGAAAACAGCCGTCCTGCAGCACCATCTTCAACACGATGCCGGCGCCGGTGCGTGCCAGCGCCTTGCGGTCCAGGCCGGCGGCATCCACAGCAACAAGATCGCGCCCGGGAATGCCGTCGACGAAGTCCTGCACGTTGAGCGACTCGCAGGTCCATTCCCAATGCACGGCGGGAATGAGGATCTGTGGATCGTTGGCGAAGTTGGCGGCGATGCGCTCGGCATTGCGGCACTCGGCGGCGAAATCGAGCTCGCGGCGCAGCGACAGCGTGAACTGCTGCACCACTTCGGCGGGGCGATAGCGCTTCAGATCCGGCGCGCGGGTTTCGACGATTTCGGCCAGCCGTGCGAGCAGACGCAGGTCGGCATCGATGGTGTCGCCGATGCCGGGGCGCCGGATCTTGAGCACCACCGCGGTGCCGTCGGCCAGCCAGGCGCGATGCGTCTGCGCCAGCGATGCGGCCGCCAGTGGCTCTTCATCCAGCCGCGCGAAGACCTGCTCCGGTTCCATTCCCAGCGCGGCCACCAGTTGCGGGCGGATGTGTGCGAACGGCAGCGCCGGCACGGCGTTCTGCAGCTCGCTGAGTTCCTCGATCCAGTCTGGCGGCAACAGATCCACGCGCGTGGCCAACACCTGCCCAAGCTTGACGAAGGTTGGACCGAGCTCTTCCAAGGCGCGACGGACACGCGTGGCCGCGGACATGCGCAGACGGCCTTCGGCATTGGTCCAGTGCAACAGCCGGCCCGCACGCTCCAGCACGTCGGCCAGGCCGATCCGCCGCACCACATCGCCGAAGCCATAGCGGATCAGGACGGATGCGATTTCCTGCAGGCGCCCAAGGTCACGGACGGTGCCAAGTGCTTCCCACATCAGCGTGCTCCTTGCGACGCAGCGATTGCGCAACGCAGCGACGCAGATGCCTGGACACTGCCCTGCACTTTGACTCGCCATAACGCAGCGGCCGCGCGCGTACGCGGAGCGATCAGCAGCGCGGAGCCCACCGCATCAGCACGCAGTGCCATCCACACAGACTGTTGAAAGCGAGGCGCATGCCGCAGCACACGCATGCGCGCACTGGAACGCCGCAGGCCCGTGGCGAGCGACGGCGCGACGAGCGCGCGCAACGAGAAAGCAGGAGACAAACGCATGGGTCACGCACACGGGAACGATATACGTTTGTAGCCGATCCGCCCGCATCTGTCGCCTGCGCAGCTGAAGCAGACGCCGCACCCAGCCCTTGGATTACCCAGGCCACGCAGCGCGGAAGCGCGTGCAGGCAGGCGCTGCACCTATCTCAGTAGCGCAAGCGCAGCGTCATGCCGAAGGTGCGTGGCGCACCCAAAAATGCATTCCACGAGCCGGCCTGCAGCGGTGCATCGATGGCCACCTGCCGATAGGTGACATTACCAAGGTTCTCTGCCCAGGCTTCCAGTTGCCAGCGTTTATCGCTGGCGCCGATGCCCAATCGCGCGTTGACGATGGTGTAGGACGGCTGCAGCTTCTGCGGATCCAGGTCGGTGCCGACGTTGTAATCGGAGCTGTACTTGGCGCCCAGATTGGCACGACCGATCAGCTGGCTGCCGATCGCGTGTTCGTAGCTCAGCGCGAGGTTGCCAGACAAGCGCGGCGCAAAACTCGTACGGCTGCCGGGCAGCAATGCCAGGTCCGCATCGGGCAGGCGGTCCTGACCGTAGGCGGTATCCGTATAGCTGAGGCCACCTTGCAGCATCAGGCCGGGCAACCCCGTCTGCCACAGCACTTCCGCGTCCACGCCTTGCGAGATCACCGTGGGAATGGCGCGCACCACGAAGCTGGTGCCCAGAAAATTATTGAGCTGGAAGTCGCTGAAATCCTGGTAGAACAACGCGGCGTTCAGTAGCAGGTTGCCACCCAACCACGTGGTTTTGGCGCCAAGCTCGTAACTGTCGACGAACTCGCCCGGGAAGGCGGTGTCGTCCACTGGCACGATGCCTTGCACGCCCGTGGACAAACCGTCAGCAGATTGCACGCGGTCCAGGTTGAAGCCGCCAGCCTTGTAGCCGCGCGCCGCCGACACATACGTCATCAGCGCGTCGTTCCAGCGATACGCCAGCTTGGCAGTGCCGGACCATTCGCGCTCCGTCAGTTGTTGCTGGGTCCTGCGGCCGTCATGCGCCACATTGCTCCACGGCAGGCAGCTAAAGCCCACCACTTGCGGAGCGATGCTCGGCACGGCTGCTGCCGGTACGCCACGCGCAGTCAGCGCCGCACCAATGCGTCGCGCCGCAGCCGGATCCAGCTGCCCGTTCGCGGCGAAGTAGCTCGCGCAGGCTGGGCTGCCATCCGGGTTCTCGAACGAGGAAGCCAGCGCTTTGTGTTCGTAGGTGTAGCGCAGCCCCACCACCACATCCAGCGCATCGGTGGCATGCCAGGTATTGTTGGTGAACACGGCAACGCTCCGGCCATCCTGGCGGAAGCGGTCCTGGCTGCCCTGGCCGCGAAACAGCGAACCGGTGGGCAGGCCGGTGGCATCGGCGAGAAAGCGCGGTGCATCCGCACGTGCGGCCAGCGCCGGATTGATGCGTCCTAACAGCGCCGTGGAGAGGTACGGCTCGTAGGCCGTTCCAAAGCGGTACGACTCGTTGCGATGCACGGTTTCATCGGCGTAAAACGCGCCCACCATCCAGTCCAGCTGCTCACTGGAACCGGCCAGCCGCAGCTCCTGGCTGAAGGTTCTGAACCCGGTGAGCATTTCATCCTGCTGCGGTGCGCGGTACAGCACGTCTGCGGCACTGAAATCGAAATCCAGGCCGTTGACCGAGGTCCAGTCACGTAACGCGGTGATCGACGTCAGCACCGGCGCGCCCAGCCAGGGCGTGGTCCAGTCCACCTGCGCCGACACCCCACGGTCGCGAATGTCCTGCGCGGTGCTGCGATTGCTGTAGGCCAGCCGCCGGGACGGATCCGCCTGCCCGATGGTGCCCTGCCCGCCTGGCGTCAGCGCGTTGAGGATCGCGGCGGTCGGCCCACGCTCGGTGGTGACGGTGACACAGCAGTTCTCGTTGCGATTGGTGGCATCGGCGGCGATATTGATGGCCAGTTCATGCGACGGCTCCCACAGCAGCTGGATGCGGCCGGTCTCCAGATTCTGGTCGCCGTCGTCGGTCGCCGTGCGCGGGCCGGCACCAGTCACGACATTTTCAAACCCGTCGCGGCGGCGTTTGGCGGCATAGACGCGCAGCGCGCTGGTTTCTCCCACTGCATCGTTGAATGCCGCAGCCAGACCGAACGCTCCGTAGTTGCCGGCCGTCAGTTCTGCTTCCGCGCTACGCGTGAAGCTGGGGCGGCGCGTCACCACATTGATGACGCCGGCCGAGGTGTTCTTGCCGAATACGGTGCCCTGAGGACCCTTCAGCACCTCGATGCGTTCCAGCTCGCCGAGGTCCGAGAACCCCACACCGTTACGCGCACGCGGCACCCCGTCGATCACCACGCCCACCGAAGATTCCAGGCCTGCGTTATCGCCCACCGTGCCGATGCCGCGGATACGTGCAGTGGTTTGCGCAGCGCTCTGGGTACTGGTGACGATCAATCCCGGCACCAGCACCTGCAAATCCTTGATGTCGTGGACGCCGTTGTCCAGCAACAGTTGCTCGGGCAGCACCGAAACGATGATCGGTACGTCCTGCAATGCTTCTTCGCGCTTCTGCGCAGTGACCGTCAAGGCGGCCAAGGTCGCTGGTTCCGTGCGTTCGGCAGGCGCGTCACTCTGCGCTTGTGCGTACAGCCAGGGCGCGTGCGTCGCTACGAAGATGGCAAGCGCAAGCCTGCCACCGCGTCGGTGATCGATATGCATTGGGTTTCCCGGCGGTGAGGCGGTGAGACGCTGCGACTGCATCATGCGGCGACGGCCGCGAGATATGTCACAAGCAACGCTACCGTTCGCGCATCTACGCAGCGGGCGCATGACCGAATCCATCGCTCGCGCGACGAACGCCAGGCGACTCCGTGCTCGCTTGTGTGAGCACGGCCGCGGTTTACAGCAGCCATCAACCCGACTGCGCGGCCGACAGGTGAGCGCGGCCGGCGCTCGGAATTCTCATGTGCAGCCTTAGCACTCCGGATCCTATGCGCCGTCCGAGCTCGCCTGCCAATTGCTTGCTACGTTTTGTCAGCCACTCTTAGATCGGTCGTGACCTCGCAGGATGCGGTACTGCCGCTGCTTACATGCAACGCGAACGGCCTCTCGCGCTGAGGCGCGGCCTTACAACTACCGGGTATTCGACACTTCAGGGATGACGGCGCCGCAGCGCGTGCCTGGAGCACCTGCAAGGCAGCGCGCCGTGCAGCAGTGCGCAATGCGCGTGCTAAAGCAGCGCGCTCAGGCCACGTAGCGCAGCGGCCACCGTCTGCCGACGTACCGCGTCGCGGTCGCCGCTGAAATGGAACAACTGCGCAGTGGCATAGCCGCCGCGCCGCTTCCAGCCGATCCAGACCGTGCCGACTGGCTTGTCGTCGCTTCCACCACCGGGGCCGGCAATGCCCGTTACGGCGACGGCGATGCTGGCGCCGGAATTCACGAGCGCGCCGGAGACCATCTCGATCACCGTCTCGCGACTCACCGCACCATGTACTTCCAGCGTCTGCGGCCGCACACCAAGCAAGGCCTGTTTGGCCTCGTAGCTGTAGGCGGCCATGCCGCACTCGAACCAGTGCGAAGAGCCGGCCACGTCGGTCACCGCCTTGGCAATCCAGCCGCCGGTGCAGCTCTCGGCGGTGACCAGGCGCTCGCGCGCGGCAAGCAACTGCTGCCCCAACACCTCGGACAGCTGCTGCAATTCGGAATCGGTGGACATGGACATGGGCACGGCGTGTGGGGAATCGACGTTTTAGCCCAATTCATCGCCAATGTCTGCGGTGAGACCAGCACAGGACGGGTTACTGGGCGGCCGCGGTTCAGTGGCTACATGCGCAGCGCGTCGCCACTGCCCCGACGCGGGCTGCACCAGAAAAGAATAGCCACCGCGTCAACCGACCAAGCTGGCCGTCTGCTAGCCGCAGACACGCCTATAGCTCTTTGCGAGATTCTCGGCCGCGTGTGCGATGCGCATTGCGGGGCCGCAGGCGACCACAGGAAGGTGGATCTGCCGCTAACAGACTCCATCGGTCGCCAGCGCGCACCCCAGGCGCGTTACGCGATGCTGCGGAAGCAACGGATGACATGCGATGCCGGAGCGGCCGCATCGCAGCGGCCGCACCGTCATGCATCAGGTCTCCCAGTCCTCACGGCGATCCGGCAACAACGCGCGCAGCGGTGCACCGTCTTCGCCGGCGGCAAGACGTTCGGCTTCGACATAGGGCAAGTCGACTTCCAGCAACCAGCCCTCCTCGTCCACCTGCTCGCTACGGATCACTTCCAGCTGATGCAGCTTGGAGCGCAGACGACCGGCAGAGGCCGGCAAGCGGAGCGAACCGGTGATGTGGCGCAGGTCCAGCCGATGGCCCAACGCACGCTGCAGTTCTTCCAGGCCACGTCCATCACGCGCAGAAATCCAGACGCGCTCGCGGCGTGCCTGGTCGGGGATGCCGTCCTGCGCGTCATGGCGCACCTCGGCGCCCTCGATCTTGTCGATCTTGTTGAACACCAGCAGCTGCGGCAGATCGCCTGCACCGACGGCCTGCAAGACCTCATCGACCTGATGGATGCGTTCTTCGCGCAACGGGTCCGCCGCATCAACGATATGCAACAGCAGATCCGCATCGCGCGCTTCGGACAAGGTCGACCGGAATGCAGCCACCAGTTCGTGCGGCAGATCCCGCACGAAGCCCACCGTGTCGGCCAGCACCGCGCTGCCACCTGGCAAGGCAATGCGCCGCACCGTGGGGTCGAGCGTGGCGAACAGCTGGTCGGCCGCGTAGGCATCGGCGCCGGTCAACGCATTGAACAGCGTGGACTTGCCAGCATTGGTGTAGCCCACCAGCGCAATCCGCGGCAATTCGCTGCGCATGCGCGCACGACGCATCTGGGTCCGCTGCACTTCGACTTTTTCCAGCCGCTTCTGCAGCTGCTCCACACGCTTCTGCAGCAGGCGGCGGTCGGTTTCCAGCTGGGTTTCGCCCGGGCCGCGCAGACCGATCGCACCGCCGCGCTGACGTTCCAAGTGAGTCCAACCGCGCACCAGGCGCGTGGCCATGTGGCGCAGCTGCGCCAGTTCCACCTGCAACTTGCCTTCGTGGCTGCGCGCGCGTTGCGCGAAGATATCCAGGATGAGCCCGGTGCGGTCGATCACGCGCCGCTCCAGATACCGCTCGAGGTTGCGCTCCTGGCCCGGCGACAAGGTGTGGTTGACCAGCACCAGATCCGCGCCGGTGGCCTCGGCCGCAGCCTTGACCTCTTCCAGCTTGCCGCTGCCGATCAATGTCGACGGGCTGGGTTTATCGATGCGCGCGGTGAGCGTGGCCGCTACCGTGGCGCCCGCCGACTTGGCAAGCTCGGCGAACTCCTCCAGCACATCCTCTTCGGCAGGCCCACCGGAGTGGGTCTGAATCAACAACGCGTGTTCACCCTTGCGTGAGCGATCAAACACGCACTACTCCATCATTGCTCGACGTCGTCATCTTCCGCCTGGTTGTTTTCATTGGATTGCACATAGCCGCCACCCGGGCCCACGCGCACGTTGCGCGCCGGAACAACGGTGGAAATGGCGTGCTTGTAGACCATCTGGCTCACGGTATTGCGCAGCAGCACCACGAACTGGTCGAACGATTCGATCGTACCCTGCAACTTGATGCCGTTGACCAGATACACAGAGACCGGCACCCGCTCGCGACGCAGCGCGTTAAGGAATGGATCCTGTAAAGATTGCCCCTTGGCCATCGAAAAATCCTCTTCATTATTGTTCTTATGATTCCGGTCGACCCTGCTTTCCCCAGCCGGTCCCGGAAACGGGATGTTACACGGCTGAAGGCTGCTGCATAGTGCGCCGTTGGCCGAGGAAGCCGGCAACCGCCTGTTCCAATTGACCGCGATCACGCTCCGGGTCGAACCAGCGCGCGTCGAGCTCGCCACGCAGCCAGGTCAGCTGCCGCTTGGCCAGCTGCCGGGTGGCCTGCACTGCCTTGTCGCGGAACTCGGCCAGGCTGCCGGCCCCATCCAGATACTCCCAGGCCTGCCGGTAGCCCACTGCCCGCACCGCCGGCAAATCCAGTGGCGCCGCCACCGCGCGCATCTGCGGCAACGCGCGCAGCTGCTCGACCTCGGTCAGGAAGCCGTCCGCCAGCATCACGTCCAGGCGCATGGCAATGCGTGCATGCAGCACGGCGCGTTGCCGGGGCGCGAGCACCAGTTTGAGCACCCGCACCGGCGCACGTGGGCCCGCTGGTCGCGTCTGCCAGTAGCTGATCGGCTTGCCGCTGATGCGGTAGACCTCCAGCGCACGCTGGATGCGTTGCCGGTCGGTGGCATGGATGCGCGCGGCAGCAACCGGATCAATCCGTGCCAGCTGCGCATGCAGTGCCCCCCACCCCACCTGCTCGGCTTCAGCAGCGATCGCCAGCCGCACCGCGGGGTCGGCTTCGGGCATCTGCGCCAGCCCCTCCAATGCCGCACGGAAATACAGCCCCGTCCCGCCCGCCAGGATCGGAATCTTGCCGCGCGCTACGATCTGCGCCATGGCGGTGCGCGCGTCAGCGGCAAATTCCGCCGCCGAATAGACCTGCCACGGATCGCGCAGGTCGAGCAGATGGTGAGGAACCGCCGCACGCATCGCCGCGTCCGGCTTGGCTGCACCGATGTCCAGACCGCGGTAGACCAGCGCGGAGTCGACACTGACGATCTCACCGCCCCAGCGCTGCGCCGCCTCGATCGCCAGTGCCGTCTTGCCGCTGGCGGTCGGGCCCATCACGGCGATCGCAAGCGGGCGCTGGTCGGCTGCCATCAGTCCTCGTCCGGCCAGCGAATCGTCGGCGCCGCAGGTGCTGCCGCGCGCGGGGTGGGAATTGCAGCCACCGCACGCCATACCTTCAACGCATCCACGGTCGCCGCCACGTCATGCACGCGCAGCAGTTGCGCGCCCTGCTGGGCGGCGATCAGATGCGCGGCCACCGAGCCATGCACGCGGTCGGCCGCAACCTGGCGACCGGTCAATTCACCGATCGTGCGCTTGCGCGAGAATCCCGCCAGCACCGGCAGGCCAAATTCTTGCAGCCGCTGCAGTTGCGCCAGCACGGTGAGGTTGTGCGCGGTGCTCTTGTCGAAGCCGAATCCGGGGTCGAGGATCAGCCGACGCTTGTCGATGCCGGCCATTTCCGCAGCAAAAATACGCTCGGCCAGAAAGCGATGCACCTCGGCCACCACATCGTCGTAATGCGGCTCGGCCTGCATCGCATGCGGTGCGCTGCGCGCATGCATCAGCACCACCGGCACCGCGAGTTCCGCAGCCGCCTCCAGCGCGCCCGGCGACCGCAACGCGTGTACATCGTTGATCATGCCCGCGCCCGCGCCGACTGCGGCGCGCATGACCTCGGGCTTGTAGGTGTCCACGCTGATCGGCACAGCGGTCTGCGCGCTCAGGGCCTGGATCACCGGGATCACCCGCTGCAGCTCCTCTTCCACCGATACCGCATTGGCGCCAGGCCGGGTGGATTCACCGCCCACATCCAGCACCGCCGCACCTTCTGCGACCAGTCGCAGCCCATGGGCCACCGCCGCGTCCACCGTCGTGTGCTGACCGCCATCGGAGAACGAGTCCGGCGTGACATTGACGATGCCCATCACCTGCGGGCCATCCAGGCGCAGGAGGCGGCCGGCGCAGTTCAATTGCGGTGTGGTGTCAAACATCGGCAATTCTCGATCAGGAAGAAGGATCCGCATGCGCACTTGGCATGCAGCCGTGCGCGCATTTCGCCGCGCAGCATCTTGTCGCGGAACGCGGTGACGCGTGGTTGAGACAGCGGCAACCTCAGCCCCGCTTACTCACTGGCGTGGGGCGGGCATTGTCGCGCAGCGCATCGGCCTCTGCACATCATCCCTGCACTTGCCATCGGTGGCGCAGGAGCCACTGACATTGGACCGGCAATTCAATCCACCACAATGCAACAAGGCCAGGATCGCTCCTGGCCTTGCGCGTTTCATGCAGCTGACCACCAGGCGTTACAGCTGCTCGGCAGGACCTGCGATCGGCGGCAACGGACGCGGGCTACCCTTGTCGTTGTTGTTGCCACCGTCCTTGTCGGACTTGCCCCAGCCAGCTGGCGGCGGCGGGTCGCGGCCTTCCATGATGGCGTCGATCTGCGGTACGTCGATGGTCTCGTACTGCAACAGCAGCTGCGACATCGCATGCAGCTTGTCCAGATTCTCCGTGAGGATGGTCTTGGTCTTGCTGTACGCCTTGTCCAGGATCGACCGCACCACTTCGTCGATCTTGCGTGCGGTCTCATCCGAGACGTTCTTGTGCTGGGTCACCGAACGGCCCAGGAACACCTCGTCCTCTTCCTCGCCGTAGGCCACCGGGCCGAGTTCATCCGAAAGGCCCCACTTGGTGACCATGTTGCGGGCCATCTTGGTGGCGCGTTCGATGTCGTTGGACGCACCGGTGGTGACCTTGTCGCCGCCGAAGATCAGCTCTTCAGCAACGCGGCCGCCATACAGCGAGCACAGCTGCGATTCGATCGCCACGCGATTCATCGAGTAGCGGTCGCCTTCCGGCAAGTACATCGTCACGCCCAGGGCGCGACCACGCGGAATGATCGTGACCTTGTAGACCGGGTCATGCTCGGGCACCAGGCGGCCGACAATGGCATGACCAGCCTCGTGATACGCAGTCAGGGTCTTCTCGTCCTCGCTCATGGCCATCGAGCGGCGCTCGGCACCCATCAGGATCTTGTCGCGTGCACGGTCGAAGTGGTCCATGCGGACTTCCTTCTCGTTGCCACGTGCGGCAAACAACGCAGCCTCATTGGCCAGATTGGCCAGATCGGCACCGGAGAAGCCCGGGGTACCACGTGCAATCACCAGCGGCACGACGTCGTCGGCCAGCGGCAGCTTGCGCATGTGCACGCGCAGGATCTGCTCGCGGCCCTTGACGTCCGGCAGGCCGACCACGACCTGACGGTCGAAGCGACCCGGACGCAGCAACGCCGGATCCAGCACGTCAGGACGGTTGGTCGCAGCAATCACGATCACGCCTTCGCCGCCCTCAAAGCCATCCATCTCGACCAGCAACTGGTTGAGGGTCTGCTCGCGCTCGTCATGACCGCCGCCCAGACCGGCACCGCGATGACGGCCCACCGCATCGATTTCGTCGATGAAGATGATGCACGGGGCATGCTTCTTGGCCTGCTCGAACATGTCGCGCACGCGGCTGGCGCCGACGCCCACGAACATTTCGACGAAGTCCGAACCGGAGATGCTGAAGAACGGCACCTTGGCTTCGCCGGCGATCGCCTTGGCAAGCAACGTCTTGCCCGTACCCGGCGGGCCCACCATCAAAACGCCGCGCGGAATCTTGCCACCCAGCTTGGTGAACTTGGTGGGATCGCGCAGGAAGTCGACCAGCTCGCCCACTTCTTCCTTGGCTTCATCGCAGCCTGCGACGTCAGCGAAGGTGACCTTGACCTGGTCTTCGCCCTGCAGCTTGGCGCGCGACTTGCCGAAGCTCATCGCCCCCTTGGCGCCGCCGCCACCGCCCTGCATCTGGCGCATGATGAACAGCCAGAAGCCGATGATCAGGATGACCGGCAGGAAGTTGAGCACCAGCGACCAGAAGCCCGGCCCGGTGGACGGCTTCTGGCGGGTCATTTCGATGTTCTTGCTGTACAGCACGTCGACCAGCTTGTCGTCGCGCGGACCGTAGACGGTGGCTTCGCTGCCGTCGGTGCGCTTGAAGCGGATCGCGTTGACGGCCAAGTTGGTCTCATCGGTGTAATCCACCGACTTCACCCGGCCCGAATCCACTTCCTTCAGGAACTGGGTGTAGGTGATCGAGTCAGGGCCCACTCCGCCGGCCATGCGCGGCGAAAAGCTCTGGAAGACGACCATCAACACAACCGCGACGACCACCCATAGCAGCAGATTCTTGGTCAAGTCGTTCATCCTCATTGGCTCCGGTGCCCTCTACTCTTCTATTCTTGAAAAAACAATCATCGTAGGCAGCTTACTTGATCTGGGCACGCTTGCCCTGACCGAGCACATAAACTTCCGCGGAGCGCTTTCGCGAGGCCGCCGGCTTGCGAATCGTCACCTTCTCATAGCGGCGGCGAAGCTCACGAATGTAGTCGTCGGACCCTACACCCTGGAACAGCTTGATCAGGAACGCCCCGCCTACCTTGAGGTGGGTGTCGGCAAATTCCATGGCCAGTTCCGCCAGGTGCATCATCCGCGGTTGGTCGACCGCATCCATACCGCTCTTATTGGGGGCCATATCCGACAGAACAAGGTCTACCGGCACATCGCCCAGCATGGCCTCGAACTCCGATAGGACGGCCTGCTCCCTGAAGTCGCCGTGAAGGAACTCCACCCCGGCCAGCGGCGGCATCTCCAGGATGTCCAGCGCCACCACCCGGCCGCTTGCCCCCATCGACTTGCGCACCTGCTGAGACCACCCTCCCGGCGCCGCGCCCAGGTCCACCACCACCATGCCGGGCTTGAGCAGGCGGTCGCGCTGCAGCAGCTCTTCCAGTTTATAGGCGGCACGCGAGCGCATGCCTTCGGCCTGGGCCTTTTTGACGAAGGGGTCGGCGAAGTGTTCCTTGAGCCAGCGCTGGCTGCTTTTACTACGGGAAGGCATTGGCAAAGGGGTCCGAACGGGCCGCCATGATACCCTGAACACCCTTTGCTTCCTTTCGATCCTGCATGTCCATCGTTCTAACCTCCGCCCAGAACCGTTTCCTGCGCGGCCAGGCCCATGATCTCAAAGCACTGCTGCAGACCGGCGGCAAGGGCGTCACGCCGGCGTTCGTGGCCGAGCTGGAAGATGTGCTCGAACGCCACGAGCTGATCAAGGTGAAGGTGGCAGCGGAAGACCGTGAAACCCGCGACGCGTTGATCGCCGAGATCATCGAACACACTGGCTGCGCGCTGGTGCAGCGCATCGGCCATGTCGCCATCCTGTACCGCCCCAGCAAGGAAAAGCGACAGATCGTGCTGCCGCGCGGCTGACCCGACGAGTTCTGCCATGCCTTTGAACCAGGAACACCCCGACTACACTTACGCGCTACGCGCGGCCGATGGCCGCCACGCCAAGGTGAACGAGCAGATTCTGCAGCAGAGTTTCATCCTGATGCCCGACGAGCTGGTGGAACACTGGCCCGTCCCCTCGCTCGGCCAGCTGCAGCCTGCCCACATGGACGCCGTGCTGGCGCTGAACCCGGCAGTGATCCTGCTGGGAACCGGCGAGCGCCAGCAGTTCCCGTCTACGGATGTCCTGGCCGCCTGCCTGACCCGCGGCATCGGCCTGGAAGCCATGACCAACGCGGCGGCGGCACGCACCTACAACGTGCTGGCCAGCGAAGGCCGCCGGGTGGCGCTGGCGATGATCGTAGGCGGGTGAGTTCGGGATTCGGGATTCGGGATTGCCTGCCGAAGCACTGGTCGCTGTCAAGCAAGCCATGCCACTTCGCTGAAGCGCTCTTGATGACGCGCAGAATTCGCGCCTTACCTTAGCGCCTCAGCCCAGGGCCGTTACGATTCCCGACTGCCCATTCCCAATTCCCGGCTTCACTTCTTAGGCAAATACAGCAGCGGGTCAACCGGCTTGCCGTTGTAGCGGATCTCAAAGTGCAGCATGTCGCGGGCGGCGCCGCTGCGGCCCATCTCGGCGATCTGCTGCCCGGCCTTCACGCTCTGGCCTTCGTTGAGCAGGCGCTTGCGGTTGTGGCCGTAGGCCGACAGCCACTGATCGTTGTGCTTGATGATGATCAGCTCGCCGTAGCCGACCAGGCCGGCGCCGGAATACACCACAACGCCGTCGGCGGCGGCGCGCACGGCTTGCCCGCTGGCACCGGCAATGTCCACGCCTTGCTTGGTGGTCTCGCCGGTGACGAAGGTCCCCACCACCACGCCGTCGGCCGGCCAGCGCCAGCTGAAGCCGCTACTGACCGGGGCCGCAATCGGTGCGGCCGGGCGCGGCGGAACCACGGTGCCGCCACTGGCCACCGGTGCACTTGCACCAGGCTTGCTCGCGCCGGGCGGATACAGCTTGAGCGTCTGCCCGGGGTAGATCGTGTTCGGTGAAGACAGCCCGTTCCAGGCAGCCAGGTCCGGCGCGGTGATATTGGTGCGGCGCGAAATCGCATACAGCGTGTCGCCGCGCTGCACGGTCACGGTTGCACCGGGACGCGGCACCGACGGACGCGGCGCGGCACTGGGCCGCGAAGCGCCACCACCACTGCCCGAGTTGGGCGAACGCACCACTGTCGCGCTGCTGCAGGCCGTCAGCCCTGCCGCCACTACCAGCATCACCGCTGTCTTGCGTACCAATTTCATCTGCGCCCTGCTCATCCGTTCGTTGCCTTCCACACCAGCCAGCCGGCCACCACCGCCAGGACCGCCATCGCCACCCAGCCCAGGGGTTCGATCCAGCGGTGCAGCGCGGCTTCCGCGCGCGCGCCGCCAAGACGGATCGCGCCGGCCACCAGGTACACGCGCTTGCCGCGCCCCACCAGCATGCTGGCGATGAACGGCAGGATCGGCACGCCGACCACGCCCGAGGCCCAGGTAAAGATCTTCAAGGGAATGGGCGTAAAGCCCACGATCACCAGCAACCAGAACGCCTTCCACGGCGATTCGGCCACCACCTGCCGCAGGTTCTGCACCTGCTCGTCGATGCGCGCGCTCCAGCCCAGCCACTCGATCAGCGGCTGCAAGGCAGCGAACGCGAAGTGGCCAAGCAGATAGCCCACCAGCGCACCGCTGAGCGATCCGATCAGGCTCAACGTGGCGAACCACAGCGCGCGTCGCGGCTCTGCCAGCGACATCGGCGCCAGCATCACTTCCGGCGGGACCGGAAAGATGAAGCCCTCGACGAAACTGAGGCCGGTCAGCAGCGCTGGTGCGCGGCGGTGGCGGGACCAACGGATGGCCACGTCGTACAACGGCCCGAATATCTTCATCGAGAAACTCTCATGGGTTCAATCCAGCATGCCCGACAACAGAGGGACGAACGTGACCGGCGCCAGAACCTCTTGCGCGATCTCGCCATCGGCGCCGCGCGTCAGCTGCACCAGTGATTGCGACGAGGCACCACCGACCGGGGCCACCAACCGGCCACCGACCGCCAGCTGATCGACCAAGGCATCGACCAGCGCCGGCGCGGCCGCGGTGACCACGATCGCATCATAGGGTCCGTGCTCCGGCCAGCCGATCCGGCCATCGTCGTGCTTGCTGCGCACGTTCATGCCCAGATGGCGAAAGCGCTTGCGCGCCTGGCGCAGCAGATCGCCGATGCGCTCGACGGTATAGACCTCCAGGCCCAGTGCCGCCAGGATCGCGCCCTGGTAGCCAGAGCCGGTGCCCACTTCGAGCACTTTCTTCGGCGCCACCTGCAGCACCGCCTCGGTCATGCGCGCGACCACCCATGGCTGGGAAATGGTCTGGCCATGGCCGATCGGCAGCGCAGTGTCTTCGTAAGCGCGCGAGGCCAGCGCTTCATCGATGAACAGGTGACGCGGCACGGTGCGCACGGCGTTGAGCGTGGCTTCGTCCTGGATACCGGACTCGCGCAGACGCTCGACCAGACGGTCGCGCACCCGCTGCGAGGTCATGCCGATTCCCACCGATTCCGGTTGCAGGCGCAGCCGCGGGGTCATGCCGGCGCGTCCAGCGCGGCGGTCAGGCCGCCGACCCAGCCGGCCACGGTGTCCAGCGCCTGGTAGCGGGTGAGATCGACGTGGATCGGCGTGATCGAGATATGCCCGGTGCGCACGGCGTGGAAGTCGGTGCCGGCGCCGGCATCCTGCTCGGGACCGGCCGGGCCGATCCAGTAGACGGTACGGCCACGCGGATCGTTCTGCGGCACGCACGGCTCGGACCGATGCCGGTTGCCAAGACGCGTCACTTCGAACCCGAGCACATCCGCCCAGGCCAGATCCGGCACGTTGACATTGAGGATGGTGTCGGCGGGCAATGGATCGGCCTTCAACCGCGCCACGATTTCCACCGCGGCGCGTGCGGCGGTCTCGAAATGATGGGCTTCGTGATTCTGCGTCACCAGCGAGACCGCCACTGCGGGCAGGCCGAGAAAACGCCCTTCCATCGCAGCAGACACCGTGCCCGAATAGATCACGTCGTCGCCGAGATTGGCGGAATTATTGATGCCCGAGACCACGATATCCGGGTCGTAATCGAGCATGCCCGTGAGCGCCAGATGCACGCAGTCGGTGGGTGTGCCGGCAACCGCGCAGGTTTGCGCGTCGATGCGGCGGGTGCGGATCGGCACATCCAGGGTCAGCGAATTGCTGGCACCAGAGCGATCGCGATCGGGCGCGACTACCATCACTTCATGACCGGCGCGTCGCAGCGCCTCGGCCAGAATCTGGATGCCGGGGGCGTCGACACCGTCGTCGTTGCTAACCAGTACGCGCATGGGACTCCTCGGAAAACCCGGCCATGATACCGGATGCGTCCGTCCGCTTCGCGCTTGATCTTCGCTTGCGCCTGAGGTTGGGCAGGGTACGCTGTGACGATGTCGCATCCTGAAGACGAAGACGACGGCGCGCTGTTCCGTGCAGCCATTGGCGAAGTGAAGCCGATCCGCGCCGTTGCGCCGCCCGCCAACACCAAGCCGCGGCCAAAGCCGCGTGCGCGTATGGCCGAGCGCGACGAAGCCGAGGCGCAGAGCGAATTTGCGCGCCTGCTGCGTGATTCTTCGCCGCTGGAAGCTGGTGACACCGCCAGCTACCGCCGCGATACCCTGCCCGCGCGGCTGTTCCAGCGACTCAAGCGCGGGCAGTTTTCGGTGCAGGACGAACTGGACCTGCACGGCGCCACTGCCGTACAAGCCGACGCCTTGCTACGCCAGTTTTTGCTCGAGGCGCATGCACACGAGCACGGCTGCGTGCGCATCATCCACGGCAAGGGCCTGCAATCGGACAGTGGCGCACCGGTGCTGAAGAATCTGGTCGACCGTGTGCTGCGTCAGCGCAACGATGTGCTGGCCTTCCATTCCGCACCGCCGACGCAAGGTGGAACCGGCGCCTTGCTGGTGTTGTTGGCACGACGTTAGAGCAGCTATCAAAACGACTGCGCAGCCGCCAGGCGGGCGCGGCCGGTGCTCAAAATCGGCATGTACCACTCCTGCACACCAGCTCTTCCGCGCCGTCCGCACCCACCTGGCGGCTGCTCGCTACGTTTTGATAGCCACTCTTAGTCGCACCTATCATGCAGCGTAGGAGCGGGCCCGGCCGCGATGAGGCGTTGTCGGTAACGCCTCATCGCGGCCAAGGCCGCTCCTACGGGAATGCTAGTGCTTGGCGTACCACTCAGCCCTCGGAACGCGACTGCGGTGCAACGCGCGCTGCATCGACGACCTCGCCCAGTTCCCACAACACCGCAGTCGCGTAGCAGCCCGGTGGCAAGGCGAAGGTGAGCTGCAGCGTCTGCGCGTCCAGCCAGGCATGTGCCAACCCCTGCGGACGCAGCCGCAGCGCGCGGCGCTCCTGCTTGAGGCCGGCCGCTTCCAGGCCCGTGCGCAACGCAAGCGATTGCGGATCCGACAGTGCCGCCTGTTCAATCGCCGCGGCATCAGCGCTGCAGCGTAATTCGCCGGCGCCCCACAACGGGCCGCTGGGATGAATGTCGAAACGCGCCAGACGCTCGGCCAACACCTCGCTCCAGGGTTCGGGACCGAACACGCTGCGTGAGCCGTCCAGCATCCAGGCCTCGCCGTCCAGTGGCGCATCCCAATTGCCCTGTTCCACGCGCGCAGTCAGCACCTGGTTGAACAGTGCCGAGCGTGCTGCCGACAACAGCAGCGAGCGTTGATCGTTGCGCAGGCGCCGTTTGGGTGCGGGCGCGAGCGTGCCATCCGGCTGCCGCGTGTGACCGAACATCGCCAATGCCGCGGCGACATTGCCACCATCGCGGCCGAAGCGCTGCTCGCCAAACCAGTTGGGGATGCCGCGCGCAGCGATCGCGTGCAGGCGCGCATCAATGACCGCCTGATCGCCCACCACCTCACGCAGCGTCAGCACGAAGCGATTGCCGTGCAAGGCGCCGCGCTGCAGCTTGCGGTTGTGCCAGGTGTGCTCCACCACCTGCATGTCGTCATCGTCCAGCGCACTCAGGTCCGGGGCGATGCGCTTGGGCAGATGCACGCTGAAGCGTTGCGTGGTCACCGCGTGGCGGTCCTTCAGACCCGCGTAGCCAATGCCCATCTCCGCAATGCCGGCCCACTGCGCCAAACGCTTGGCCACGTAAGCGGTGTTCTGGCCACGCTTGCGCACGGTCAGCAGCAGATGCTCGCCTTCACCCGATGCATCGAACGCGGGCAACTCATCAACCTGGAAATCCTCGGCAACGCTGCGCATTGCCGCAGTGAGCACCGCGGCGCCATGCGCGCGCGGCAAAACGGGTGAATCGCTCATGGGAAAGTCCAGTGAGATGCGACAGGTGACGTCCGCATGCTGCCGGCATCGCCGGCGTCAGAATGAAATCGCACGCCTCGCGCGTGCGACGCCAGTTAGGCAGCGATCTTGCCGAGCAGCACCGCAGCCTGTGCGGCAATGCCTTCGCTACGCCCGGTGAATCCCAGCTTCTCGCTGGTGGTCGCCTTGACGCTCACCGCATCCAGTTCGATGGCCAGCAGCCCGGCAATGCGCTCGCGCATCGCCAACGCGTGCGGCCCCACCTTGGGCCGCTCGCAGATCACCGTGATGTCGGCATTGCCCACCCGCCAGCCGCGATCACGCAGCAACTGGTCGCAGTGCTGCACAAACTGCGCGCTGTCGGCACCCTTCCAACGCGCATCGGAGGGCGGAAAATGCACACCGATATCGCCCAGCGCCAGGCCACCGAGCATTGCATCGCACAACGCATGCAGCACCACGTCGCCATCGCTGTGTGCCAGCACACCGTGACTGTGCGCCATGCGCACGCCACCCAGCATCAGATGATCGCCCGGGCCGAACGCATGCACGTCGTAACCCTGGCCGATGCGGAAATTGAAGGACATGTTGCTTACACCTCTTCGGAACCGGACGCCGCAGAACGCGCACCGGAAAAAACGGACGTTGCAGCGGAGGGCATAGCGCTGCGCTCAGCCTCCCGGCTTGCGCCACCGCGGTCGCGGTTCGCCAGCTCGAATTCAAAACGCGCCAGGTCCGCAGGCGTGGTCACCTTGAAGTTGTCTTCGGCACCTTCCACCAGCAAGGGACGCAAGCCAAGCCGCTCGATCGCCATCGCCTCGTCGGTCACGTCCACGCCGGCAGCCGATGCCTCGGTGAGGCCGCGGATCAACTGATGGCGCCGGAACAACTGTGGCGTCAACGCGCGCCACAACCGCTCGCGCGGCTCAGTGCCATCGATCCCGCCATCGTCGCCTGCGCGTTTGAGCGTATCGCGCACCGGCGCGGCCAAAATGGCACCGACCGGATCGCCGCGGCCAATCTCCAGCAACCGGTCCAGATCGGCCAGCGCCAGGTTGGGCCGGGCCGCATCGTGCACCAGCACAAAGTCATCGGCGCGCACGCCATCGGGTAACGCCAGCAACCCGGCCAGCACCGACGCCGCACGCGTGGCGCCGCCCACGCAGGTGAGCACGGGCTTGGCGTGCACGGCTGTCCAGCCCGGCCAGTCGGCATCGTCGGGAGCAATCGCCACCACGATCCCGGCCACCGCCGGATGTGCTGCCAAGGCCGCCAACGTGTAGGCCATGAGCGGCTGGCCCGCTGCGTGCAGGTATTGCTTGGGAACCGCACCGCCGAAGCGCGTGCCACGCCCGGCCGCTGGGACAATCGCCCACACCGAGCCGGTCATGGGTGATCTACCGGGTCGGCAGACGCTGCGGGCGGTTGTGCAGGCGGTGCTGCTTCCTGCGCTGCCGGTGGCAACAGCGGCGCATCTTCGACCACGCGATAAAACGTCTCGCCGGGCTTGATCATGCCCAGCTCGCTGCGCGCGCGTTCCTCGATTGCCGCCTCGCCGTCCTTCAAATCCTTGACCTCTGCCGCCAATGCCTGATTGCGTTGGCGCAGGCCTTCGTTATCCCGTGTCTGATGGGCAACCTGGGCTTCCAGCATCATCACCTCGCCGGAATTCCCAGGCCCGAACCAGAAGCGGTACTGCAGCCACGCCAGCAGTACCGCCAGCACCAGCAGGAGCCAGCGCCAGTTGCGCACGGCTTATCGCTTGAGCGAAACGAACGCGTCGCGGCCGGCGTAACGCGCGCCGGACCCCAGTGCCTGCTCGATGCGCAGCAACTGGTTGTACTTGGCGACGCGGTCGCTGCGGCACAGCGAGCCAGTCTTGATCTGGGTGGCGGTGGTGGCCACGGCGATATCGGCGATGGTGGTGTCTTCGGTCTCGCCCGAACGGTGCGACACGATCGAGGCGTAGTTGGCCGCATGCGCCATGGCAATGGCTTCCAGCGTCTCAGTCAGCGTGCCGATCTGGTTGACCTTGATCAGGATCGCGTTGGCGGTGCCGCTGTCGATGCCTTCCTTGAATATCTTCGGGTTGGTGACGAACAGATCGTCGCCCACCAGCTGCACCTTCTTGCCGACGCGATCGGTCAGCAGCTTCCAGCCGGCCCAGTCGTCTTCGGCCAGGCCGTCTTCGATGCTGATGATCGGGTACTGCGCCACCCAATCGGCCAAGAAGTCGACGAACTGCTCGCTGGTCAGGCGCTTGTTTTCGCCCACCAGGTTGTACTTGCCGTTGTCGTAGAACTCCGACGAGGCCACATCCAGGCCCAGCAGGATGTCTTCGCCAGCGGTGTAACCGGCCTTGCCAATCGCTTCGAGAATGGTGTCCAGCGCTTCGACATTGCTGCGGAAGTCCGGGGCGAAGCCGCCCTCGTCACCCACCGCCGTGCTGAGGCCGTGGCCCTTGAGCACCGACTTCAGCGAATGGAAGATCTCGGTGCCTGCGCGCAGCGCTTCGGAAAACGAGCTGCAGCCCACCGGCAGCACCATGAATTCCTGGAAGTCGACATTGTTGTCGGCATGCGCGCCGCCGTTGATGATGTTCATCATCGGCACCGGCAGGGCGACATCGGATTCGGTGATGGTCGACAGGTACTGCCACAGCGGCTGCTTGCGCGAGGCGGCGACCGCATGCGCGGCAGCCAGCGACACACCCAGCAGCGCGTTGGCGCCCAGGCGGCCCTTGTTCTCGGTGCCGTCGAGGTCGATCAGGCGACGGTCCAGGCCCTGCTGGTCGGCGGCATCGAAGTCCTTGAGCGTCTCGGCGATGGTGCCGTTGACGTTTTCCACGGCCTTGCGCACGCCCTTGCCCAGGTAACGGGTCTTGTCGCCGTCGCGCAGTTCCACCGCTTCCTTGGTGCCGGTCGAGGCGCCCGAGGGCACGGCGGCGCGGCCGAACGAGCCGTCTGCCAGCGTGACTTCCGCCTCCAGCGTGGGATTGCCGCGGGAGTCGAGGATTTCACGGGCGAGAATCTTGGCGATAGTGGTCATAGGTCCGATCGGTTACCAGTAAGGGGGGAAGTACACCGGAAACAAGCTGCCGGATTATCGCCGCACACTGCCCCGTTGCCAAATCGCATGGGCAGCGAACGCACGGCAAGCCAGCCGGCGCGCCGCTAGGCCATCACGCCCAGCAGCGACAAGCCAAACAACAAGAGCAAGAACAGCAGCGACGCCAGCCCCATCGCCGCGGCGACAGGCTGGCGACCCAGCCGAAGCGCAAGGGGGCCGGCCACCAGGCCGCCCAATGTCACCAGCGCACCCACCACCAGCGTGACCAGCATCGGGGTGCGCGTGGCCTGCATGGCATGACTGCCGTCGCCCGGCATGCCGAAGCTGGCGGCCGCCAGGAAGGCCATTACCGCAAAACAGGCCCACGCGGACAGCGACAGGCCCAGCACCACCCAGCCCCAGGGCCAGTGACGCCACTGCCGGCGCTGGCGGCGCACTGCTGCCTGCGCCCATGGATCAGGACTCATGCGAAGCGCGCGAACCCGTGCTTTTTGGTCACTGCATCCAGTTCCATCAGCGTCTCGAGCAACTCTTCCATGCGGTCCAGCGGCCAGGCATTGGGGCCATCGGACAACGCCTTGGACGGGTCCGGATGGGTTTCGGCAAACAGGCCGGAAATGCCCACTGCGACAGCGGCACGTGCCAGCACCGGCACGAATTCGCGTTGGCCACCGGAACTGCTGCCCTGCCCGCCCGGCAACTGCACCGAATGGGTGGCATCGAACACCACCGGGCAGCCGGTGTCGCGCATGACGCTGAGCGAGCGCATGTCGCTGACCAGGTTGTTGTAGCCGAACGAGGCGCCACGTTCGCAGACCATGATCTGCTCGTTGCCGGTCGACTTGGCCTTGTCCACCACCGGCTTCATGTCCCACGGCGCCAGAAATTGGCCCTTCTTGATGTTCACCGGCTTGCCGGCGGCGCAGACGTTCTTGATGAAGTCGGTCTGGCGCACCAGAAAGGCCGGGGTCTGCAGCACGTCGACGACGGCGGCGACTTCATTCATCGGGGTGTATTCGTGCACGTCGGTGAGCACCGGCACGCCGATCTGCTTTTTCACCGCGTCCAGCACCTTCAGGCCTTCTTCCAGGCCGGGGCCGCGGAAGCTGGTGCCGGAGGTGCGGTTGGCCTTGTCGAAACTCGACTTGAAGATGAAGTTGATCCCCAGCTTGCCGGTGATCTCCTTGAGCTTGCCGGCCACGTCAAGCTGCAGCTGCATCGACTCGATCACGCAGGGGCCGGCAATCAGGAACAGCGGCTGATCCAGGCCAACTTCGAAGTCACACAGTTTCATCAGGTCACCTTGTTGATTGAAGCCTCTCTCCCACCGGGAGAGGGGTTGGGGTGAGGGTAAGAATAAGGACACCAAGCGCTTATGAAGCCGGGTGGTTTGCGTTGGTTGGCGCGTGGCGACGCGTTCATCAGGGCCGCCATCTTCGGGTGTGTTGCGGCGCCCCTCATCCGGCGCTTCGCGCCACCTTCTTCCGATAGGGAGAAGGGAGCTGCCGCGCGCTTTTTGATTTGAGCCCCTCTCCCACCGGGAGAGGGGTTGGGGTGAGGGTATGGTTGCGAAGCATTGCTAAAGCAACATGGTCTGCCTTGGCTTCCGCGTCGACGCGTTCGTCATGGCTGCCACCTTCCAGTGTGTTGCCGCGCCCCATCATCCACATCTACGGACCACCTTCTCCCAACGGGAGAAGGCGTGGATCACGCACGCGCTTCCTTCAACAGCTTGCCGCCGGCCTTCTTCTCGCGCGCGGCGCGCACGAAACCAATAAACAGCGGATGCCCGTCGCGCGGAGTGGACAAAAATTCCGGATGCGCCTGGCAGGCCAGGAACCACGGATGCGTATCGCGCGGCAGCTCCACCATTTCCACCAGCGTGTCGTCCATCGACTTGCCGCAAATCACCAGGCCGGCATCTTCCAGCTGGGTACGGTAGCGGTTGTTGAACTCGTAGCGATGGCGATGCCGCTCGGCCACCACGTCCTTGCCGTACACCTCGCGCGCCAGCGTGCCCGGCTTCAGGCGCTGCTCCTGCAGGCCCAGACGCATGGTGCCGCCCAGGTCGGATTTTTCATCGCGCTTTTCCACCTCGCCGGTGGCGGTGCGCCACTCGGTGATCAGGCCGATCACCGGGTGCGGCGACTGGCGATCGTTCTCGGTGCTGTTGGCAGCATCCAGATCGGCCACGTGGCGGGCATAGTCCACCACCGCCGCCTGCATGCCGTAGCAGATGCCGAAATACGGCACCTTGTGCTCGCGGGCGTACTTGGAGGTCTGCACCTTGCCTTCGAAGCCGCGATCGCCGAAGCCGCCCGGCACCAGAATGCCGTCGATGCCCTGCAATGCGGCCATGTCGCTGCCTTCCAGATCCTGCGCTTCCAGCCAGGTCAGGTTGACCTTGGTGCGCTGACGCAGGCCACCGTGCTTGAGCGCCTCGGCCACCGACTTGTAGGCGTCCTGGTGATCGACGTACTTACCGACCACCGCGATGGTCACCTCATCGAGCGGATGCTTGACCGCATCGACCACCGCTTCCCACTCGGACAGGTCGGCCGCGGCGACCTTGTCGCGCAGCTTGAATTGATCGATGACCAGTTCGTCCAGGCCCTGGCGGCGCAGTTCCAGCGGCATGCCGTACAGCACATCGATGTCGGGGCAGCTGATCACCGCACGCTCGGAGACGTTGGTGAACAACGCGATCTTGCGGCGCTCCGAATCCGGCACCGCCTGTTCGGAGCGGCACAGCAGCACGTCCGGCTGGATACCGATCGAGCGCAGCTCCTTGACCGAATGCTGGGTCGGCTTGGTCTTCAACTCGCCGGCCGCAGCAATGTACGGCACCAGGGTGAGGTGCATGAACATGGCCTTCTCGGCGCCGCGCTCGGTGCGCACCTGGCGGATGGCCTCCAGGAACGGCAACGACTCGATATCGCCCACGGTGCCGCCGATCTCGATCAACGCCACGTCGAATCCAGCCGTGGCCTCGTCGATGCAGCGACGGATTTCATCGGTGATATGCGGGATGACCTGCACGGTCGCGCCCAGGTAGTCGCCGCGGCGCTCCTTGCGGATCACGTTTTCGTAGATACGGCCGGTGGTGACCGAATTCTTGCGCGACAGCCGCGTGCGCACGTAGCGCTCGTAGTGGCCCAGGTCCAGATCGGTTTCGGCGCCGTCATCGGTGACGTAGACCTCACCATGCTGGAACGGGCTCATCGTGCCCGGGTCCACATTGATGTACGGATCCAGCTTCATCATCGTGACCTTGAGGCCACGCGCCTCAAGAATGGACGCAAGCGAAGCAGCGGCGATGCCCTTGCCTAGCGAGGACACTACACCGCCTGTTACAAAAATCAGGGGAGTCATGGGGCTCAAGGCCTCCCGGAAAGCCATAGTTTAACGGGTGACGGGCGAATGCCCAAGGGTTGCGTGCACTCCAGGCGTCCGTGACGCCACTGGATGCACGCACACCGTGCAAATGCAGACGCCCCGGCCGGAGCCGGGGCGTCTGCGGGCGAAACCTGCGCTGTCCTCAGCGCGACGGCTTCTCTTCTTCCTCTTCTTCGCGCGGGGCCTGGCCTGCTTCCGGCTTGGCCTTGGCAGCAGCGGCGCGGCGCTCGGCCTTGCGCTCGGCCTCGGTCTTGGCCTTGTCGTCATTGGCCTTCTGCGCGCTGGCGCCCTGCCCCTGTGGCGGAGCGGTCTGCGCAATGGCCGGCAGTGCTGCAACCGCGGCGGCACCCAGGGTGAGCATCAGAATGTGCTTGAACTTCATGGGTCTGCTCCTGGTTCGGTGACATCCTAAGGTGGGGACGTTTGGTTCCGAATCCAACGCCAGCATAGTCAGCGGCGCCCGGCCGGGCACTGAACGCCGGTCGCGTGCAAAAAATCGCCCCAGACCCCACACTTGCGCGTCGTTTCACGTGCCAACGAGATGCATGAACACCCGTTATAACGCCGCCGATATTGAAGTCCTGTCGGGCCTTGACCCGGTCAAGCGCCGCCCTGGCATGTATACCGACACCGCGCGCCCGAACCATCTGGCGCAGGAAGTCATCGACAACTCGGTGGACGAGGCGTTGGCCGGCCACGCCAAGCAGGTCGAAGTGACCCTGTACAAGGATGGCAGCTGCGAGGTCTCCGACGATGGCCGCGGCATGCCCGTGGACATGCACCCGGAGGAGAAGATCCCCGGCGTGGAGCTGATCCTCACCCGCCTGCATGCCGGCGGCAAGTTCAGCAATCGCAACTACACCTTCTCTGGCGGCCTGCATGGCGTGGGTGTGAGCGTGGTCAATGCGCTGTCGACCAAGGTCGAGCTGTTCATCAAGCGCGAAGGCAGCGAGCACCGCATGGAGTTCCGCGACGGCAACGCCGCCTCCAAGCTGGAAGTGGTGGGCACGGTCGGCAAGAAGAACACCGGCACGCGGCTGCGTTTCTGGGCCGACCCGAAGTACTTCGACACGCCCAAGTTCAACGTGCGCGCGCTGCGCCATCTGCTGCGCGCCAAGGCCGTGCTATGCCCCGGCCTGACCGTGAAGCTGCACGACGAGGCCACCGGCGAGCAGGACAGCTGGTACTTCGAGGACGGTCTGCGCGACTACCTCAAGGGCGAAATGGCCGACCGCGAGCTGCTGCCTGCAGATCTGTTTGCCGGCAGCCTCAAGAAGGACACCGAGATCGTCGATTGGGCGGCCGCGTGGGTGCCGGAAGGCGAGCTGACCCAGGAAAGCTACGTCAACCTGATCCCCACCGCGCAGCACGGCACCCACGTCAACGGCCTGCGCTCGGGCTTGACCGATGCGTTGCGCGAGTTCTGCGACTTCCGCAACCTGCTGCCGCGCGGCGTGAAGCTGGCGCCGGAAGACGTGTGGGACCGGGTCACCTTCGTGCTCAGCCTGAAGATGACCGACCCGCAATTCTCCGGGCAGACCAAGGAACGGCTGTCGTCGCGCCAGGCCGCCGGCTTTATCGAAGGCGCCGCGCACGATGCCTTCAGCCTATATCTCAATCAGAACGTGGAGATCGGCGAGAAGATCGCGCAGATCGCCATCGACCGCGCCAGTGCGCGCTTGAAGACCGAAAAGCAGATCGTCCGCAAGAAGGTCACCCAGGGCCCTGCCCTGCCCGGCAAGCTGGCCGACTGCATCAGCCAGGACCTGTCGCGGACCGAGTTGTTCCTGGTGGAGGGCGACTCCGCTGGCGGCTCGGCCAAGCAGGCACGCGACAAGGATTTCCAGGCGATCCTGCCGCTGCGCGGCAAGATCCTCAACACCTGGGAAGTGGCGTCCGGCAGCGTGCTGGCGTCCGAGGAAGTGCATAACCTGGCCATTGCGATTGGCTGCGACCCGGGCAAGGACGACATCACCGGGCTGCGCTACGGCAAGGTGGTGATCCTGGCCGACGCCGACTCCGATGGCCTGCATATCGCCACCCTGCTCACCGCGCTGTTCCTGCAGCACTTCCCCGCGCTGGTGGCCGCCGGCCACGTGTTCGTGGCGATGCCGCCACTGTTCCGCGTGGACGTGGGCAAGCAGGTGTTCTATGCGCTGGACGAGGAAGAAAAGACCACGCTGCTGGACAAGATCGCGCGCGAGAAGATGAAGGGACAAATCAGCGTCACCCGCTTCAAGGGCCTGGGCGAGATGAATCCGCAGCAGTTACGCGAATCGACCATCCACCCCGACACGCGCCGCCTGGTGCAGCTGACGATCGACGACGGCGAACAGACCCGCTCGTTGATGGACATGCTGCTGGCCAAAAAGCGCGCGGGCGACCGCAAGCAGTGGCTGGAAACCAAGGGCGATCTGGCGTCGCTGGAAGTCTAAGGACGCGGCGATTCGGAACTGCCTTCTCGCTGCTCGTTGCAGCGGCGAGAAGGCATCTCTTCGCGCGGAAGTGAGCGTGCTCTGGAATGAGCGCGCTGCATGCAGGGGCCGAGTGGAGCTCGGATCGCAGCAGCGTGTGACGCATGTGTTTGTAGAGCGTTCAAACACCTGACGCTTCACTGGATCCCGATGCGCGCGTCATCAAACAGCGCGCAGCAGCAATCGCTTCAGCACGCATCGCGAGCCACGCGCTCCCGCATCACTCAGCGCACACCCGGCAACACCTTGCGGGCGCCGGTGACCAGGCCACAGGCGTGGTCCTGCAATTCTTCGCCACTGGCCCGATTGCCGGTGGCCGCATCCTGCCGCGTCGCCAGCAACACGAAGCCCGGCTGCCCTTCGTCCAACTGCGCGCCCGCCACCACCAGCGAGTAATCGCGCAGGCTCGCATCGGCAGGAATGGCGCTGGCGAGCAGGCGAATCGGATCCTCGTTGAGCGTATCGCCCGGCAGCGTCCTGGCCAGATACACATGGCCCAGCAAGGGCTCGGCCAACGCACGCCATTGCGGGCCGATCTGCGCATGCTCTCGCTGCAGGGCGGCATAGACGTCCGGGCGCAGGCAATCGATGTGGATGTGCAGCTGCTCCTGCGAGCGCCCGTACGGCGAGTTGAGCGCCAGGCTCACATAGGCGCGCGGCAACGGCTGCGCCAGCGCGGATGCAACGAAGCTGCGCGCCGACCATGCGCTGGCGAAATAGTTGGGCGCATCGGCCTGCAATAGCGAGGGATCTTCGATCCCGCTGACACGCACGCTGGGCACCAGCAGGTATTGGAAGCGGCCGTGGTTGTCCTTCAGTACCACCGCCTGCCGCTGCGGATCAGGCCACACCGCGGCGCAATCGTCCGGCACCGGCCCGGCCTGCAGGCAGTGCGTGGTGACGATGCGCCACAGCGCATCCGGATCGCTGGCATGCCGCACCGGCGGCGGCGAGGCGCAGCCGGCCACCGACAGCGCGACAGCAAGGAATTGGGCAACACGGCAACGCATGTTCGTCTTCAACCAGCGCCTGCGGCGCGCCATCATAACCAGCCGCGCCGCTTCGGTCAGCGCGTCCTGCCATGCCTTTGGGCACATCCAATAGCGATCGCAGGCGCCTAGGATCGTCGCTCCCTCATCGCCGTTGACCACCATGCCTTCTTTCCTGCGCGCCAGCGTGCTGACGCTTCTTCTGTTGGGCGGGCCGGCCCTGGCGGCCGTGCCGGCAGACAAAAAGACCGACCCCGCCGCCGATGCACCCGCTGCCAAACCGGCGCCGTTGCCTGCCGATGCCAGCGTGCGCCAGAGCACCCGCGTGGCCGGGCGCTCACTGAACTACACCGCCACCGTCGGCACCCTGCCGGTCCGCGATGCGCAGGGCAAGACCACCGGCGAGGTGGTCTTCACCGCCTACACCGTCGACGGCAAGGACCGCCCGGTCACCTTTGCGTTGAATGGCGGCCCGGGTGCTTCATCGGTGTATCTCAACATGGGCGCGATCGGGCCAAAGGTGGTGGCATTTGGCGCCGAAGGCAACAGCGCCTCGGCACCGGCCGCGCTTCGCGACAATCCCGGCACCTGGTTGGACTTCACCGACCTGGTGTTCATCGACCCGATCGGCACCGGCTTCAGCCGCTCTTTGATCAGTGACGACGAGGCCAAGAAGCAGTTCTACAACCCGCAGGCCGACGTCGAATATCTTTCGCGCGTGGTCTACGACTGGCTGCTCAAGAATCGCCGCCTGCAGGCACGCAAATACCTGGTGGGCGAAAGCTACGGCGGCTTCCGCGGCCCACGCATCACCCACTACCTGCAGACCCGCCTGGGCGTGGCGATGAATGGCGTGGTGCTGGTGTCGCCGTACCTCAACCCGACCCTGGACGATAACAGCGATGTGTCGCCGCTGGCCTGGATGATGACGTTGCCCTCCATCGCCGCCGCGCACCTGGAACGCCAGGGCCAGCTCACCGATGCGGCGATGCGCCAGGTCATCGACTACACGCGCGGCGACTACGCGGTGGCACTGATGAAAGGACGCACCGACCCGCAGGCCAGCGAGGCGATGCTGCAGCAGGTCACGCGCATGACCGGACTGGATCCGGCCTATGTGCGGCGCTCCGGCGGGCGCCTGGAAACCCAGGCGTATCTGCGCGAAGTCTTCCGCGATAAAGGCGAGTTGGGCAGCCGTTACGATTCCAACGTGACCGCGTTCGACCCGTTCCCCAACGACCCCGAGCAACGCGCCAACGACCCACTGCTGGACAGCATCATCGCGCCCACCACCACCGCGATGGTGGACTTCGTGACCCGCGTGGTGGGCTGGAAGATCGATGCGCGCTACCAGGCGCTCAATTACGACGTCAACAAGCTCTGGGACTGGGACGATGAGCTGCGCAAGGGCGCGGTGACCCAATTGCGCCAGGCGGTGGCGATCGACCCGAAGTTGCGCGTGCTGATCGCGCACGGCTGGAACGACCTCTCCTGCCCGTTCATGGGTTCGGTGCTCACCGTGGACCAGATGCCGGCGATGGGCAGCGACCATGAGCGCGTGCAGGTGCGCGAGTACCCGGGCGGCCACATGTTCTACAACCGCGCCGACAGCCAGGCCGCGTTCCGCAGCGACGTCAAGGCGATGTACGAGACACGCTGAGGTTGGTCCTGCCGGCGGCAGCAGTCGCCGACAGTGCGCAATGCCTTGCAGCGATCACAGCGCACCGGGCAGCGTGGCCTCCACGTTCCAGCCCAGCCATTCGTAGACACGGTAACGCGCGATGCCCAGGTATTCGTGCAGCGCCACATCGGCCAGGGTGAAGTTGTAGCTCTGCGGCAGCAGCGACCACGAGGCGCGCAACCAATCCGAGCGGACCGGCGTGGTGCGCATACCGAAGTGCAGGAAATACAGCTCTGCACGATGCAGGTGCGTGGCCGAGGACACCAAGACGATGCGCTGCGGCCGGTACGCGCGCAGCAGCGGCTGGCTGAACTGCGCGTTCTGCCAGGTGGTCATGCTGGCCGGCTCCAGAATCAGATCACCGGCCTCCACACCCAAGCCCAGCAACACCCGCCGGTACACCACCGCTTCGCTCAGCCCGAGCCCGCGCGCATCGCCGCCGCTGATCTCGATCTTGCAATCGTTGCCGGTGGCGGCGCAGGCGCGGTACAGGCGCGCCGCCTCGACGATGCGGCCATACGCGAACACGTTTGCTTCGGCCGGCGCGCCCGCACGGTCGGAACGCACCGTGCCCGCGCCAAGCAGCACGATGGCGTTGCGCGCGCCCCAGTCAGTGAAATCGTTGGCGCCGGTGCGCTGCAGGTCGCGCAGCATCCACGACGGCAGCGGGCCGCAGCCCACGGCCAGCACCAGCAGCAGGCTCAGCGCGCCGAGCAGGCGCGAGAAGCGCCGCATGCCCAGCCGATCGATCAGCCAGGCAAAGCCGAACAGCACACAGACCAGCGACAGCATCATCTTGCGTCTCCGTCAGCCAAGAGCGGGACCTCAGGTGTTTGCGTCGCGCAGACGCAGACGCAGGCGCGTGACGCCTGACAGCAGCGCGTATGCCGCACCCATCCCCCGGCCAGCATGCCTCATGCGTGGACTACTGACAGCATCCGCCCAAGCGTCGGACATCGCCGCGCGGGGCGGCGCATCGTCGACGATGCAGATGACCGCCGCGCGACAGACCTCAGGTCCAGCCGAACAGTTCGAACCCGCGCAGGATCAGATACGCCACGCCACCGGCAGCCGGGATGGTGAGGATCCAGGCCCAGACGATGCGTTCGATCACGCCCAGCCGCAGCGAGCGCGGATTCTTGGCAAAGCCCACGCCCATGATCGCAGTGGAAATGCTGTGCGTGGTCGATACCGGCATGCCGAAATGCGCGGCCACGGTGAGCACGGTCGCCGAGCTGGTTTCCGCCGCAAAGCCGTGGATGGGGTGCAACTTGACCATCTTGTGGCCGAGCGTCTTGATGATCTTCCAGCCGCCCGAAGCGGTGCCGGCAGCCATCACCACTGCGCAGGTCAGCACGATCCACATCGGAATGCCGGCACCCGCGGCCAGCCCGGTGCCCGGATGCAGAAACGACAGCCAGCTCGGCAGATCGTCCAGCGCACCGGCCGACTGCGCGCCGATCAGGGTCATCGCGATGATGCCCATGGTCTTTTGCGCATCGTTATGGCCGTGCGCGTAGCCCATGTAGGCCGCCGAGGCGATCTGCGCCTTGCCGAAGAACGCGTTGACCCAGCGCGGACGCGCCAGCCGGCCGATCGGCCCGCCCAGCTTGGCCATGCCGGCGATCAACGCCCACAGCAGCAGCATCACCACGATGCCCAGCAGGAAGCCGGCGATCGGCGAGGTGATCATCGGCACGAACACTTTCCACAACAGGCCCTTGTTCTTGGCCCAGTTGCCGATGTTTTCCGACCAGATCAGCGCATCCCAGTTGTTGTGCGCGGCAGCCAGGCCGGCACCGCACAGCCCACCGATCAAGGCGTGCGAGGACGACGACGGCAGCCCCTTCCACCAGGTGATCAGGTTCCAGATGATGCCGCCCAGCAGCGCGCACAGGATCACCTGCGGAGTGACATCCACCACGTTGGTGTTGAGCAGGCCCGAGGCGATGGTGAGCGCCACGGCGGTGCCGGTGAGCGCGCCGATGAGGTTCATGCCGGCCGCCAGCATCACCGCCCAGCCGGGCGAGAGCACCTTGGTGGCTACCACGGTAGCGATGGAGTTGGCGGTGTCGTGGAAGCCGTTGATGAACTCGAACACCAGCGCCGCCAGGATCACCACCAGAACAAGGGTAAGCACGCGGCGACCTCAGCTGTTCTTCAGCACGATCTGGTACACCACCACACCGGCCTCGCGGCAACGGTCGATGGCCTTTTCCAGGATCTCGAAGAACTCCTTGAGCAGGAACATCTGCAGGGTATCCAGGCGGCCGGAATAGATGTCGCGGTACAGCTCGAGCATCAGACGGTCGGCTTCGTTTTCCAGCATGCGCAGCTTGTCGTTGAGCGCGGTCATGCGGTCGATGTTCATGCGCGGCAGGTCGGTGACCATTTCCACCACCACCGCGGCGGCCTGCTCCAGCATCGAGGCGCGCGGGGCGAAATCGATGTGTTCCAGGTGCTGGGTGGCCAGCGAATAACGGTCGGCGAACTTCTCGACCTGCTTGGGAATCTTGTACAACGCCGAGCCCAGCGCTTCGATGTCTTCGCGCTCGATCGGGGTCATGAAGCTGTCCACCAGCGCCTGGCCGATCTTGTCGGAGGCAGCGCGTTCGCGCAGACGGGCCAGCTTGAAAGCGTCCAACGCGGGTTGCCGGTCGGACTCGCGCATCATGGCGTGCAAGGCCTTGGTGCTGTCGTAGGCGGCCTCGGCCGCTTCGTTCAGAAGCGCGTAGAACTGCTTGCCGGAACCGAAGATGGTCTGCAACGAGAACATGGGTGGAGGACTTCCTGCCGTCGAGGGAGAGACGGCACCAAGGGCGAATTATGACCGTTCCATGACCTGTCTGGGTATATCGGCGCTGCGCAGCCCCTTCACATGGGCATTTCCCGGCTCGAACCACCCTGTGATTTGCTAACATGCCACCGCGCCTTCGGGCGCATCCTATGGAAGACGACCCTAGCCCCCCCTGTTGCCGCTCCGCCCTTGAGGCCGCCGGCGACCTGCGTATCACCCCGCCCTCCCCTTCACTGACCGGGGAATGCGCCCGTGGTTGAGTTCCTGATCGTCATCGCCCTGATTCTGTTGAACGGCTTCTTCGCCATGTCGGAGATGTCGCTGATGACGTCTCGCAAGAGCCGCCTGAAGCAGATGGCAGGCTCGAGCAAGCGCGCCGCGCGGGCGCTGGCCCTGGCCGAGAGCCCGGAAAACTTCCTGTCCACGGTCCAGATCGGCATCACCCTGATCGGCATCCTGACCGGCGTGTTCGGCGGCGAGGCGATCGGCATCGCCATCGGCACCTGGCTGCAGGGCATCGTGCCGGCGCTGGACCCGTACGCGCCGGTGATCGGCAAGACCCTGGCGGTGGCGCTGATCACCTTCCTGACGCTGATCTTCGGCGAGCTGGTGCCCAAGCGCCTGGCCCTGCGCAATTCCGAAGACATTGCCGGCGTGGTGGCCGTGCCGATGGCCTGGCTGGCGAAGATCGCCGCGCCCGGCGTGTGGGTGCTGGCGCGCTCCACCCGGCTGGTGCTGCGCATGTTGGGCATGGGCAAGGACGAATCGGCGTCTGTCAGCGAAGAAGAGATCCGCATGCTGGTGGCCGAAAGCCACGAAGCCGGCGTGATCGACGCGCACGAGCGCGACATGATGAACCGGGTGATGCGCCTGGGCGACCGCACCGCCGACAGCCTGATGACGCCACGCAACCGCATCGCCTGGCTGGATGCCAACGCCGAACCCGAACGCAATCTGCATGTGATGCGCGAACACGAGTTCTCGCGCTACCCGGTGTACCGCGGCAGCGACCAGGACATTGCCGGCGTGCTGGAAGTCAAATCGCTGGTGACCCGCATGGATGGCCACGGCGCGCAGTTGTTCCAGAACCTGCGCGACACCTTGTTCGTCTCCGAATCCACGCATGCGATGAAGCTGCTGGAAATCTTCCGCGAAGAACAGCAATCGATGGCGCTGGTGGTAGACGAATACGGCGAGATTCGCGGGCTGGTCACCATCAGCGACCTGATGGGCGCCGTGGTCGGCCGCCTGCAGTCGGTGGAAAACACCGACGACGATGCGCTGGTGGTCACGCGCGCAGACGGCTCGCTGCTGATCGATGGCTCGCTGCCGGTGGAAGAACTGCGCGAAGTGCTGGGCGCCGAGCTGCCGGAAGCCGATGAGGGCGATTACCACACGCTCGCGGGCCTGTGCATCTACTACTTCGGCCGCATTCCGCAGGCCGGCGAATTCTTCGACTGGGCCGGCTGGCGCATCGAGATCGTCGACCTGGACGGTGCGCGCGTGGACAAACTGCTGTTGCGCCGCGTTGGCGACGAGGACAGCGATGACATCGTCGGGTGATGCCGCGCCGCCGCCCGATGCGGCGGCAGACAGCGAGCAGATGCGCTACCGCAACGAAGGTATCCGCAGCCTGCTGGCTGCCTTCAGCGACGGCGACCCGCAGCAGGTGCTGCGCGTGCGCGAGATCCTGGCCGACCTGCAGCAGAGCGCGTTCGGCGTGTTTCTGTTCCTGGCGATCCTGCCATCGTTCATCCCGATTCCGGGCATAGCCGGCGGCATCAGCGGCCCGCTGACGGTACTCATTGGCGTGCAGATGATGTGCTGCCTGCGCAAGCCCTGGGTGCCGCGCTTCATTGGCGAACGCGGGCCGCGCCGCAGTACCGGCCAACGCTTCATGACGCGGCTGGCGCCAACGCTGCGACGCCTGGACCGGATGCTCAAGCCGCGTCTGCACGGTTTGGTCGATCGCCGTCCAGCGCAGGTATTCACCGGATTGCTGCTGGTGCTGGTCGGCATTCTGCTGACCCTGCCGATCCCGTTCACCAACTACATCTTCGGGCTGATCCTGCTGCTGTTCGCGCTGGCATTGCTCGAACGCGATGGCGCCTTGCTGCTGGTTGGCTGGGGCGCAGCGTTGCTGTCGGTGGCCGCCTTTGGCGTGACCTCCGACCAATTGGTGGACCTGATCCGTGGCTGGTGGCCTGCCGCCTGGCGCTGAGCGCAGGCGACAGGCAGCTGCATCACCCGCTTTACTTGAGGTCCACGACGCGGTTGTCCGACAGGCTGCCCGGATCGTCGGTCACTGCAGTCATCACGAAGTACAGCGCCTTGCCGAGCAGCCCGCCGGGGCCATCCCAATACTCGGCCGATTCGGCGCGCACGTGGATCAGGCGCAGGTTCGGGTCGTCCTTTCCACCTGGGAAAAATACCTTCATTGCCGGCGACCACAGTTGCTCGATCTTGGCGCGGTCATCGATCACCCGCGCAGTGCCGGCCACCGAGACGTAGCTGTTCTTCGATGCTGAGGCATAGGCGACATTGACGCGCGGGTCGGCGGCGATTTCGGCCACCTTCGGGCTGTCGGCGGCGGTGGCAAACCACAGGTCGCCATCGAACTCCACTTCCTGCGTGCCGAGCGGCCGGCTGACCAGCCGGCCGTCGGCCGACACGGTGGTGAACATTGCCACGTTCACCCCGCGGATCAATTCCGCCAATTGTTTGATGCTCTCGCCACGTTCCTGGATCTGCATGCAGTCACTCCCAATAGATGTGGCTGCATCTGAGCGGATCTGTGCGCAAAGCAACGTGAATCACGCGGTGGTCACGTCCAGCTCGCGGCAGGCCGCCGCAGCGATCTCGAACGAGCGCAGACGCGCGGCGTGCTCGTAGATATTGGCGGTGAACAACAGCTCGTCCGGTGCGTGCCGCTCGATGAAGGCGGCAACGCCCTGCGCCACCTGATCTGCATCGCCGAGCACGGTGCAGGCCAATGCACGCTCCACGCCGGCTTTTTCATGCGGCTGCCAGAACGTTTCGATGTCGTCCACCGGCGGCGGAATCTTGCCCGGCCGGCCGCGACGCAGGTTGACGAAGCTCTGCTGCTGGGTGGTGAACAACTTGCGTGCCTGCGCGTGCGTTTCGGCAGCCACTACGTTCAGCGCCAGCATCACGTACGGCTTGGACAGCTGCGCGGAGGGACGGAACTCGCGGCGGTAAATTGCCACTGCTTCATCCATTGCATCGGGTGCGAAGTGCGAGGCAAAGGCAAACGACAGCCCCATCGCCGCGGCCAGCCGCGCACTGAACAGGCTGGAGCCGAGCAGCCACACCGGCACGTCCAGGCCCGCACCGGGCACGGCCTGCACCAACTGGCCCGGCACGGCCGGCGCGAAATAGCGCAGCAGTTCGGCCACGTCCTGCGGGAATTGGTCGGCATTGTCGAAGTACCGGCGCAGGGCGCGGGCGGTGGGCTGGTCGGTGCCGGGCGCGCGGCCCAGGCCCAGGTCGATCCGCTGCGGATACAGCGAGGCCAGCGTGCCGAACTGCTCGGCCACCTGCAGCGGGGCGTGGTTGGGCAACATGATGCCGCCAGCGCCCACGCGGATGGTCCTGGTGCCACCGGCGACATGGCCGATCAACACCGCGGTAGCAGCGCTGGCGATGCCCGGCATGTTGTGGTGCTCGGCAAGCCAGTAGCGCTGGTAGCCCCAGCGTTCGGCGTGCTGCGCGAGATCGAGCATGTTGGCGAAGGCGTGGGTGGTGTCGCTGCCTTCGCAGACCGGTGCCAGGTCCAGCACGGAAATGGGCGTCATTGGATGACTCCGGGAAGAATGATGGGACAGAGATGGGGCTGCGCTGCGCGCATTGCCAGCGGTACAAGGGCTGGCTGGGGGATTACAGCGTCCCAGCAGGTGAACACCGGTGGGCGCGTCTGTGGCGGTCGGGCAGACGGCAGCGAAGCGTACTGTGTCGCGGGAATGGTCGGGCTTGCTTGAGCGGATTGATGGCCAGCGAAACGGCAGCCGCGACGCATACGTGCGCATGTGGGGCACGGCATCGCGCGTGCATTTCGCAGTGGTGAAATCACGCAAAGCCGCGCTGCAGCCCTCCGCCAGCGGGCATGTCAGGCGAGCACACACCCCCTTGCGAACATGCAGCGCAGGTAGCGAAGCCGCACTGCGCAATGCCGCAGCTGGCTTGGCTATGCTCAGGCGCCCTGCCACTTGGCGCCTGCAATGACGTCTTCTTCCACCTCCGCTGCCGCGACGGCGAGCAGTGCGCAGATCGCCGCGCGCATCGACCGCCTGCCCGCCAGCGCCACGCTGTGGCGGCTGGTCGGGCTGCTGGCGCTGGGCGGTTTCTTCGAGTTGTACGACCTTTTCCAGACCGCCTATATCAGCCCGGGGCTCATTCGCGACGGCATCTTTGCCAGCGGCAATGACGGCGCCTTCGGCATGTCCGATCAAGCCGCGTTTGCCGCGGCGACCTTTCTTGGTCTGTTCGTCGGGGCCGCCCTGCTCAGCCCCTTTGCCGATCGCTTCGGTCGCCGCCTGGTGTTCACCGTGGCGTTGGTCTGGTACACCGCCGCCACGGTGGCCATGGGCCTGCAGAGCACTGCCACGGCAGTGATCGTGCTGCGCTTTGTGGTGGGGATCGGGCTGGGCATCGAACTGGTGACCATCGATACCTACCTGTCCGAACTGGTACCGCGTCACATGCGCGGGGCCGCATTTGCGTTCGCGTTTTTCCTGCAGTTCCTGGCGGTGCCCAGCGTGGCGCTGAGCGCCTGGCTGCTGGTGCCGCACGCGCCGCTGGGTGTCAGCGGCTGGCGCTGGGTGGTATTGCTGAGCGGTGTGTTTGCGCTGGCGATCTGGTGGCTGCGCAGCCGGCTGCCGGAGTCCGCACGCTGGCTGGCGGCGCAAGGGCGGCATGCCGAGGCCGAAGCGGTGATGGCCCAGCTCGAAGCTGCCTGCAGCCGCGATCTTGGCCGGGCGTTGCCGCCGCCGGAACCGGTGCAACGGGTCGCCGCACCCGACAGCCGTCTATCCGCATTGTGGCGGCCGCCCTACCGCGGGCGTATCGGCATGCTGGTGGTGTTCCAGATCTTCCAGGCCATCGGCTTCTTCGGTTTCGGCAACTGGCTGCCTGCGCTCATCAACGCGCAAGGCGCCGGGGTGACCAAGAGCCTGGCGTATGCCTTTGCGATTTCACTCGCTTACCCACTGGCGCCACTGTTGCTGCTGCGTGTTGCGCATCGCTGGGAAAACAAATGGCAGATCAGTGCATCGGCTCTGGGTGCAGTGGTATTTGGCGTGCTCTTCGCGCTACAGCACGCGCCGCTGGGCATGATTGCCTGCGGGGCGATGATTGCCTTCTGCAATGCGTGGATGAGCTTTGCCTACCACGGCTACCAGGCCGAACTGTTCCCCACGGCACTGCGCGCACGTGCGGTGGGTTTTTGCTATTCCTTCAGCCGGTTGTCTACGGCCGGCAGCAGCGTGTTGATCGGTTGGCTGCTGGCGCAGACCGGCAGCCACGGCGTGCTGGCCTTCATCGTGATCAGCATGACGATCGTGGCCAGCGTGATTGCTGCGTTCGGCCCACGCACGCGCAATCGTGCTTTGGAAGACATCGCGGGGTAATGCCATGTAGCGCCGTGTAGCGTGAAGCCGTGCGGAGTCGCACGCGTGTCGTGCGTTGATGGTCATGCGGGCCGCTGCGCTACGGCACGGCTTCCGCGGGGGTAGTCGCCGCAGCACCCAGGGGCACTGTGTGGTCAGCGATGCTGGCCAAGCTGGTGCGATGCGAGACCACCACCAGCGCGGTCTGCGGTAACCGCTGGCGCAACATGCACAGCACCTGTTGCTCAGACTGCGCATCCAGTGCGCTGGTCGCTTCGTCCAGCAAGGCCAGCGCTGGGGCGCGCAACAACACTTGTGCCAGCAACAGCCGTTGCAGTTCACCGCCGGAGAGCCGGCCATCGCTGCCATTGATCGGCGCATCCAGCCCGAGCGGATCGCGCTGCAGCCGCGCACCCAGGCCGACATCGGCAAGCGCCGCCCACATGTCTGCCTCCAACGCGCCGGGCAGCGCCCACTTCAGGCAATCGCGCACGCATCGCTGCCATGGCCGTACGCCCTGCCCCACATAGGCGCTGTGGCGGATCAGTGCGCGGTACTCGGGAAACCCGAGCATGCGGCCCGCCATGCGTGCCTGCAGGTGCAACGGCGCGGTCTGGCCCGACAGCACATCCATCAGGCTGCTCTTGCCGATGCCCGATGGCCCCACCACCAGGGTGATCTGCCCGGGCACCAGCGCCAGGGGGGGAATCTGCAGCGCGGACAGTGGCTGCAGCAGCGTGACGCGATCAATCTGCAGCGGCGCCGGCAATGTCGAAGCATCAGCACGTGTGGATTCACTGCGCGGGGCGGCAAGCGCCACATAGCGGCGCCACAGTTGCAAGGCCGGCCACGCCGAACGCAACTGCTGCACGCTTTGCCGGGTGGACACCAGATACGGCAGCAGGCGGCCCAGCAACAGGCTGACGGTGATCAACGCGGCGCGATCGGCGCCCTGCCACAGGTTGGCCACCACCAGAATGCCGGCGATGGCGGCCACTGCGGTGAGCTCCAGCAGCAGGCGGCTGTTGGCCACCAGTGCCTGCTGCTGCGCGTAGCCCTGCCCCAGGCGATCGGAAATGCGCGTGTAGTGGCCGGTTTCGACATCCTCGCGCTGGAACGAGCGCACGTGGCGCAGCCGCCGCGGGAAGTCCTCGCTCAGCCAGAACAGCCGGGTCATGTCGGCCACGTAGTCGCGACTGATACGGGCCTGCTGCGCACTGCCCGAAGCCCGCAGCCCGCACCAGGCCAGCACCAGCAACACCGGCGCGGCGGCAGCCAGACCCGGCACGATCAACAGCGCCAGACACACACTCACCACTGCGGTGATGCCGGCCACCAGCAACTGCAGCACCGCACTGAACCCCTGCGTGGCGATCTCGATGTTGTAGGTCAGCACGTTGGCGATTTCCGCCGAGCTGGCATCGGCCAAGGCCGGCAATGGCGCCTCGAGCAAGGAGGCATGCACGCGCTGGCGCAGGCCAATGGCATAGCGGCTGGTCAAGCGGGCCGCCAACCGCGCGCTCTGCCAGCGCAACACGGCAAACAGCAGGCTCACCAGGACGAACAGGCTTGCCTGCAATGGCAGGCCGCCGGGCAGGACCAGTACCTGCCCGGCCACGCGCAGGCCCTGGCCGGGCTGCACCAGCGGCACCAGGCACACGGCCACCGCGCTGCCCGCCAAAGCGGCGGCGAGCGACAGCAGCACGTAGAGCGCAATGCGGCTGCGATCGGCACGCACCAGCGTGGCGGCAAAGTTGCGCACCACCACGCGGACCGATGCACGCGATGTGGCGGCGTCCATTTCAGCGCTCGTCATGGGTTCACGTCGTGCGCCATGCGCTCACGCGCCCGGCAGTGAGGATGCGGCGCGGTGCAGCAGCTGCAGCAGCGCATCCACTGCGGCATCCGGATGCGCGCCGCGTTGCATGCGGTATACGCCACGCTGCTGCACCTGCGCGATGAAATGCGACCAGCCGGGCTGGCCAGCTGCATATGGCTGATCCGCCGCCAGGCATGCAGCGATCTCCTCGTGCGCCATTGGCGTCAGCAGGTGGGCCGGATCGGTGGCCGGCACATCGCTCAGCAACACCACCGCCGCCAACGGCAGCGGGGCCGGCGCGAGCACCGCGCGGCTATCGCGCAGATCGACCTCGAACTTTTCCACCCCGCTGCGCCGCCGGATGGTGGGGGCCGCACTGATCCAGGCGCGGGTGGGTGCGTCCAGCAGGCCCAGTGATGCCGGCCGCAGGTGCAGGAAATTGGCTACACCGGTTGCGACCAGGCTGTGCGGCTCCACAAAGACACCGTCTTCTGCCACGAACTGCAGCCCACGCAACAGGCTGTGCAAGGCCAGGGTCGACTTGCCGGCGCCACTGGCCCCGAGCAAGAGCGCACCATGTCCCTGCCAGCCAACGCAGGCGCCGTGCAGCGGCACCAGCGACATGCCACGCGCTGCCAACAGGAACACCGCGAATTCGATCAACTCGTAGCGCAGGTGATAGGCATGCATCAGCATGTCGTCCGACACCACCACCATGGCGCGCCGCTCGGCGACCGACACCATCAGGTAGTTGCATTCGTCCATCACCCCGCACAGCAGACCGGCAGCGGCATGCGTGCGAACCGGCGGCGGCTCGGCCACCGGCAGCCGCGGCGCACGCGCCACCACATCCAGGGTGATATGGAACTGCGGGGCGCCATCGAAGCGATGCGCAGGCAGCCCGGCGTACGCGGCCTCAACCAGCGAAAGCAGCGCCGGGCTGTCGCTTTCGAAGTGGAACGACGCGCCAAGTACCTGCTTGCGCACGCCATGCCGGCGTGGCCCTTGCTCGTCAAACGGATCCAGCGGGGCCGGCATTGCAGCGTGCGCGCGCTCCGCCCGCAACGCGCTGATTGGCGCCAATTCCGCCACTGCGGCCGATTGCGGCATGCCGTTTCATCCGTGCACAAGTTCAGCCGGTGTGTGCGGCTCGGCCGCCGAAAGGTTGCGTGCATTGCCCGCCGCGCGCATGAACGGCGCGCAGCGCACGGCTCGTGCATCGGCACAACCAAAGTGGCTTGCATGCGCACCTACTGCCGAGCCGAATGCCGGTGTCTTGCGCGCGCCGCTGCTGCGCCCACCTGGCGACAGAACGAGAACCTTGCGCAGATGCTAAAGATCCAGGTCAGCCATTCGTACTTCCTGCGTTACGACCCCAAACAATGGGAACGCGGCAAGCCCTATCCGCCGCTTGCCACGTTGCAGGTGGCCGCCTTGCTGCGCGAACACGGCCATCGTTTGAGCCTGTTCGATGCCATGCTTGCCGACGACGTGCAGGACTACCCCGGCGCGCTGCAGGCGGCGCAGCCGGACCTGGTGGTGTTCTACGAAGACAACTTCAACTTCCTCACCAAGATGTGCCTGAGCCGCATGCGCGAGGCGGCCTGCACGATGATCGCCACCGCGCGCGCGCAGGGCTGCCGCGTGCTGGTGGCCGGCTCCGATGCCTCCGACAACCCGGATGTGTTTCTGGCCGCCGGTGCCGATGCAGTGTTGATCGACGAAGGTATCGCGCCGTTGCTGGAACTGGTGGCGCGGTTGGACGCGAACCCGCAATGCGCACCCGACACCTGGCTGGACGGCGTGGCACGCATCGCCACCGCGCATCCTGCCGCCGCTCGCGAACACGTGGGCGCGCAGCCGCCGGATGCGCGGCTGGGCGGATTGCCCGCGTGGGATCTGGTGGACATCCCGCGCTATCGCACCTTCTGGCAACAACGCCACGGCTATTTCAGCCTCAACATGGCCGCCTCGCGCGGCTGCCCGTTCCGCTGCAACTGGTGCGCCAAGCCGATCTGGGGCAACCACTACAAGCGCCGCAGCGCAGAAGACGTGGCCGCAGAGATGATCCACCTCAAGCGCACATTTGGGCCCGATCACATCTGGATGGCCGATGACATCTTCGGCTTCCATATCGACTGGGTGGAAACCTTCGCCGAGCAGCTCAGCGATGCCGATGGTGCGATCCCCTTCATGATCCAGACGCGCGCCGATCTTGCCAGCGACCGCATGGCTACCGCCCTGGCGCGTGCCGGTTGCGCCGAGGCGTGGCTGGGCGCGGAAAGCGGGAGCCAGCGCATCCTAGACAAGATGACCAAGGGCACGCAGGTGGCCGATGTCATCGCCGCACGCCGCCGCCTGGGTGCGCGCGGGATCCGCGTGGGCTTCTTCATCCAGCTGGGCTATCTGGGCGAAGAACTCGTCGACATCCTGGCCACCCGCGCCTTGGTGCGCGAGGCCGCACCGGATCTCATCGGTGTCAGCGTGTCGTATCCGCTGCCCGGCACCAAGTTCTACGAGGAAGTGAAAAACCAGCTGGGTGGCAAGACGCATTGGCAGGACAGCGACGACCTGGCAATGATGTTCCGCGGTGCCTACGACTCGGAGTTCTACCGCAGCGTGCGCAACCTGCTGCACACCGAAGTGGACCTGCAGCAGGCGCGCACCACGATGGGCGATCTGGCGTATGCGCAGGCGTGGCAAGCGCTGGAGCAGCGCTGGGACAGCTTGATCGCCTCCGAGCACGCACATCGCACCGAACCGTTGATGGCGGCGGCGCGACCAGTGCGCCAGCTGGCCAGCGTGCTGGTCGGCTGAAACGCGCCACGGCCCTGCACCACCGTTGTTACCTCTTTTCCGGATTGCCTCGATGCAGCCTTCGCTTCGCACGATCAAACACGGCCTGCGCACGGCCACCGAACGGCTCGCCCGGGAGCTTGCGCAGCCCAGCGACGCGCCGCCACGCTGGGATCGCCTGCAATGGCAGCTGGCAGCCGCTGCCGCCGCCGCACATGGCGTTTCGCCGCTGCTGCAACGCCAATCGCTGTGGCAGACAGCCGAATGGACACGCTTCCTCGATGAGCAGCGTGCGCACGTGGCGCATCGCCATCGCCGCATCGCCTTGCTGTTGACCCAGATCGATGCCGCCGCAAGAAGCGCCGGCATTGCAGTGACTGGACTCAAGGGCACTGCCCTGCATCGGCTGGGCGTGTATCTGCCCGGCGACCGGCCCATGGCCGACATCGATCTATTGGTAGAGGCTGAGGACGCGCCGCGTGCGGCCGAGCTGCTGTGTGCGCTGGGCTATGTGGCCTCGTTCGACCAATGGAAGCACCAGGTGTTCAAGCCGGTGCACGGCGAGGCCGTGGCCGGGCTGGGCGAGCACCGCGATGCACCGATCAGCATCGAGCTGCACACGCGCATCCAGGAACGCTTGCCGGTGGCGTGTGTGGACATCACCGCGCGTGTACTGCCGGAGCGTCCGCAGCCCGGTCTGAACGCCTATCCGTCGATTGGCGCGTTGATGTGCCATTTGCTGCTGCACGCCGCCGGCGGTATCTGCCACCGCAGCATCCGCCTGATGCACCTGCACGACCTGGCACTGCTGGTCACACGCATGGGCCCGCGCGATTGGGAGGTGCTGTGGGAAGACAGCGCTGCGCCGCCGTGGTGGGCGTTGCCGCCGCTGCTGTTGCTGCAGCGCTACTACGGCGATGTGGTGCCGGCCGCGGTGCTCGCACGCCTGCGTGCGCAGTGTGCGCCACTGTTGCGGATGCGCGCCGCGCGCCTGACCTTGACGACCGCGTCCTGCTCCAACCTGTGGCTGCCGGCGTTGCCCGGCATCGAATGGTCACGTTCGCTGGGCGAGGCACGCCAGTACCTGCGCCAGCGCATCGCGCCGTCGGCAGAGAGCCGCAAGGAGCGCGCCGACATGCTGCGCACGCAGCTGTGGCTGCAAGACCAGCCATGGGTGCGCCAGTCACAGACGCGGCGACTGATGACGCGCCTCACCCGGCCGGTGCCACGCACCGACATGCTATACGTGGTGCGCGCGGCGCTGGATGGGTATCTGCAGCCGGCCTGAGGCCAACCTGCAGTTGATCAGCGCAACGGTCGCTCCGCGCAGAGTTCGCGGTACAGTGTTTCGAACAGCCGGGTGGTCAGCCCGGCATCTTCGCGGGTGGCGCGGCATTGCGCGGCCCAGGCAAGCCGCAGGCGCAGTTCGTCGTCGGCCAGCACCTGGCGGATCGCTTCGGCCAGGCCGGCCCAATCGCCCGGTGGTACCGCCAGTGCGGCGCTCGGCGCCCACTCGGCCAGATGGCCCACCGCCGTACCCACCGTGGGCACGCCCACCAGCGCGGCCTCCAGTAACACCATCGGCCCGGCTTCGTGCAGCGAGGACATCAGCAGCAGATCGGCGGACTGCATGATCGGGCGCAATTCGCGCTGTGTCTTGAAGCCCACAAAGCGCACCTGCGCGCCGAGATCCAGCTGTTCGGCCAATGCGTGGATCCTGCCGTCGAGCGTGTCCACACCGACGATGTCCACCACGAACGCCACACCGGCACGCTTGAGGGCAGCCAGGGCGCGCAGCAAGGTGGTCTGATCCTTGACCGGGTTGAGGCTGGCCACGTGCAGCAGCCGCGCCACACCGCCGCTGCGTGCCCGCGGCGGCGCCGGTGGCCACGCGCGCAGGTCCACGCCCAGCGGCACACGCTGCGCCGTCACGCCCAGCGCATGCAACGAAGCAATGATGGGCAGGCTGGCCGCGGTGACACGGTCTGCCAGGCGCAGGATCACCGCCTCGCGCAGGCGCCCGCGCCAACGCCGGCGGCCGCCGTAGCCGATGCCGTGCAGCGCCACCAACTCGCCGCCGGCGATATGCACCACGCTGGGCCGCCGCAGCAGCTTGGCCGCCACCACCGCGATCAAGCTGCAATAGCCTGAAAACAGGGCCTGCACCACGTCGAATGGCGCGCGCCGATGCTCCTCGCGGATCGCGGCGATGGCACGCAGGCGGGTGCGGTGTTGGCCGATGTTGTGCACGGTGGCGCCGCGCAGCATCCAGGTCGCCGGTTCCGGCTCCTGGTGCAGCACGAACACATGCACCTCGTGGTTGCGTGCCAACCAGTCGATCAAGGTCAGAAACACCGGAATCACGCGCACTTCGCCGCTGCGATCCACGCCACCGGGCACCACTACCGCCAGTTTCATTGCCGTTGCCCCGCTGCCGTGCGCAGCACCTGTGTGTAGGCGTCGCGCCATTGCCGGCCCACTGCGGCAAACGACAACCGCGCATCAAAATACGCACGCACCCGCGCCCGGCCGGGGCGCTGGCGTGCGTGCGCCACCAGAAGATCGGACAGGCGCGCGGCATCCCCCACCGGAAACAGCGCGCCCATGGACGCGTTGTCGCTGAGCGCGCGGAAGGCGGGAATGTCGCTCAGCAGCGGCAGCGTTCCGCAGGCATAGGCTTCCAGCGCGGCATAGCCGCAACTTTCCGCATGACTTGCGGAGACGAACACATCCGCCGCCCGCTGCAGCTGCTGAATCTGCGCATGCGTGACCTTGCCCAGCAAGTGCACGCGTGATGCAAGCCGTGGGTCGTCGTGGATGCGCTGGCGCACCGCCTCCAGCAGCGGCGCCTCATGGAAGGCGCACCACAGCCGCAGGCCAGGCAAGCGCGCTGCCGCCATGGCCACGGCATCCAGCACGCACAGCGGGTCCTTGCCCTCGCTCAAATGGCCAACCCACAGCACGCATGGGTCGCCGGCCAGGCCGGTGACCGCGCGCGCCTGGATGCGGTCGCCCGGCGTGAAGCGGCTGCTCGATTCGGGGATCGCAAACAGCTGCGTGCGCGGCCCAAACAGCCTGGCACGGACGAAGGGCTGCGCCAGCGCCAGCGAGGTGAACGCGATGCCGGCCGCCGCCGCGTAGCGCGCGCGCCACACCGGCCTGCGCCACCAGCGCGGCGGCCGATTGGCATGGTCCTGCAGCACGATCGGCACCTGCGGCAACAACCGTGCGAGGCGCCGTGCATCGCCGGCAAATTCCAGCCCATGTACATGGATCACCGCAACGTCGAGCTGTTGCAACAGATCAGCCAGCCGCCGCGCACGTACGGCGCTGCCGCGTTTGCCAGGGTCGAGAAAGTGATACGCCACGCCCTGCCGTGTCAGCTGCTCGGTGTGCGCAGCCACCTGCAGTACCGTCACCTGGGTGCCGGTGCTGGCGACTGCTTCGGCAATGTCGGCCAGCGATGGCCACTGCGCGAATACCTGCACGGCGTCCCAGCCGCTTGGCGCGGGCAGCAGATTGAGATGGGCCACGTGCACCGTCAGTCCCCGGAGCGCAGGGAACGTGCGGCGCGCGCGATGTGGGCACGACTGCCCGCGTTCTGCGCGATCCGTTGCACGGCGTGGCGCCAAACCGCCGCCTGCACATCGCTCACCATGCCGCTCACGCGAGCCGTCGCAGGCGTAGCACCAGCGCCACCGGCACTTGCAGCGCGGCGGTGTCGAAGCGCGCGCCGGGCGGGATGTCGGCAGGATCGAGCATCGGCTCGGCCACCGCCTCGATCGCCAGATCCAGCGCCGCGCATGCCGAATGCCAATGGCTGTAGAGATGTTGGGTATGGCGGATGGCGTAGTGCTGGCCGTCGGCCTTGAAGTCGCGTCGCCAGCCCAGCGCATGACCGATCGGATGCACGTCGCTGCACAGCACGCTGCCGCCGATGCGGGTGACGCGCCGCAGTTGCTCCAGCGCCGTCCACAGCCGTGGCAGATGCCCGACCACCAGGCCGCACACGGTGATGTCGGCCATGGCATCGGCAACCGGCAACTGTTCCAGGCTGCCCTGCTGCAGGGAGAAGCACGTGGCGGGCCAGCGTTGCGCCAGTTCGTGCGCGGCGCGTTGCAGCATTTCCGGCGAGAGGTCTACGCCAGTGACCTGCGCAGCGCCGCGTTGCAGCGCCTGCAGCATGTAGCGCCCGCTGCCACAGCCGGCATCGAGCACATGCTGGCTGCGCAGGTCGGTGGGCAACAGCGCCAGCATGGCGCGCTGCTCGGCGAGCATCACCGGGTTGTGCGCGTGCGGCGGATACGCCTGCGCCCACAGCGCATACGCTGCGGCCGGCTCCAGCGTGGGCACACTGCTCATTGCACTGTTCATTGCGCCGCTCCAAATGCCACGCGCGTTGCGGCATGCGTGTGCGGCGACAGCAGCTGCACGCCGGGTTCAAGTGCCAGCACCTGTGGATCGGCCAACGCGGCGTCCAGCAATTTGGGGCAGCCATCCAGCAACACCGGCAAGGTTGCGATGCCGGCTGCGTCGAACCAGTGGGCGAAATCGGGGTCGGCAATCCGCGGTTTGCCATCGCGGATCACCGCGCGCAATTGGCTGCGGCTGCAACCCACCACACTCGCCGCAGGCTCACCGCCGCGGTCGCGCACGATCACCAGGTCGGCCACCGCGCCCGGTGCCAGGCTGCCGCGCGCGGGCAGGCGCAGGATGCGCGCCGCTTGATGCGTGGCCAGGCCCAGCAGCAGGTCCGGGGCCAACCCGCTGTCGGTGGCCAGGCGCAGATCGTCGAGCAGGTCGCGCCCGCCGCTGACGCGCGCATCGCTACCCAGCGCCAGCCGCCCGGCCATGCACAGACGCCAGGGGTCCAGCGTCTGGCCGAGCAGCGCCAGATTGCTCGACGGGCACCACACCACGGCCGCACCGCAGGCGATGATGCGGTCGATATCCTGCTCGCCCAGCCCCACACCATGGATCAGCACGCTGTTGCCGGCCAGGCAACCGAGACGGTCCAAGGCGTCCAGCTCCGCGCGTGCAACCGCGTCGGTGCCTTCGGCCAGATGGATCATCCAGGGCTGCCCGGACGGGGTCGCGGCGAAACTCTCCTGCACCGGCGGCCCATAAGCTGGCCCGCCCAACGCATAGCTCCAGCCGAATGCACGCAGGACCGCCACCGGGAAATCGGCCGTATCCAGTGCGGCGTGCCAGGGATCGTGCTGGGCCACGCAGGTAACCCCCGCGAGCAGATTCTTCAGACCACCCTGGCGCAGGCGTACGTCCTTGGGCACTTGCAGCGCAACGGCCACCTCGCGACGCTGAAAATGCGCCTGAAAGGCATCGATCCACGCATAGCTGTTGGCGAACGGTGCGCTCTGCGGCAGCGGCGGCACGGCATTGATCTGCAGATGCTCATGCGCGTTGATCAGGCCCGGCGCCAGCACATGCCCCTGCAGATCCAGCCGCAGCGTGCCGGTGCCCAGCGTGCCACCGAAGTGGCCGGCACGCAGCGTCACCGGCGCGCGCGATGGCCCGGCCAGGGTGATCGCGCGCGCGCCGTACAGGCACACATCGGCCATGGCCATCGCGGTCTCCACTCAGCGCTTGCGCATCACGATCAGGAAGTGATCGCCCATGTCGCGCAGCAACGGCCAGCCGCCCATGCGGTCGTCCAACTGCCCCAGGCGCGCGGACAGGCGCGGATGGCGCTCATAGAAGTCCACCAGATACGGCGGCGGCAGGAACAGACTCAACGCCTGGTAGCGATCGAGCACGAAGTGCTGGCTGAAAGCCCGGTAGAACTCGCGCGGCAGGTGATACCAGGTCCAGATGGTGTGGCCGTTCATGCCCACCGCGGTCGCACCCTGCGCCGCACGCACCGCCGCGCGCTTGAAGCGGCCGCGCACTGCGTAGTGGCCGACTTCCCACGGGCAGATCCGCCCGATCACCGAAAACACCAGGCAGCCATCCGGGCGCAGCAGGCGTGCGCACTCGGCAGCGACGGCCGGCAGGTCCGGCGCGCAGTTGAGCGGGCCGAAGTTGGAATACATGCCATCGAACTCGCCTTCCAGCCGCTCCAGCTGCTGGATGCCGACATGCGCGGCAGTGAGGCGCTCCTCAAGGCCTTGTCGGGCAGCACGCTCACGGGTGCGCGCCACCATGGCCGGCGACCAGTCGGTGGCCAGCACGCTGTAACCACGGCTGGCGAACTCGCCTGCATCCAGCCCGGTGCCGCAGCCCAGGTCCACCAGCCGCGAACCGACCGGCAGTTCGGTGGCCACGGTGTCCCATAGCGTGGTGCGCATGCGCTGGATCAGCGCGTTGTTGCCGCGCGGCCCATCGTAGTCGGCAGCCACGCTGTCGAAGGCACGCTGGGTTTCCAGCAACTGCGACGCATCCACACCGCGGCCACGCCGCGCCAGTGGCTCATTGGTTGCCGACATGCGCGCGCTCTCCCACCGGTCCTGCTGTTGTCACGACACTCTCCAGACGCGGCGCCGCACTCGCGGCATCGCTTGATTGAACAGTGAGTGCCGGCTGCCGCCACTTTGGTTGCGGCACTGCGTGCGCCCAATCCGGGTGGAACGAATGCGCGTCGCAGCACTCACACCGTCGCGTGCGGTGCCTGCCCGCGTCCGCGACCGCGCACGGCATTTCGCAACACCGCGGCCAGTACGCCAAGCGCACCACCACCGAGAATGCCGGCGGCCCAGGCCATGATCGCGTTCGGGAACGCCTGGTGGTCCGGCACATACAACGGCCACGCCAGCGAGGTCTGGTAGGTGTAGCGCTCGGTGAGCCGTGCGACCAGATCGTCGCGCTCGGCCTTCAAGGCGCGGATGGTGGTGTTGCTGTCGGTGAGCAGGACGCCGGCCAGCACCTGCGCAGGCGTGGCCTGGTCATTGGCTTGCGGGCTGCCCAACTGCTGCTGCAGCTGCGCGCGGCTGGCCGTCGCCACGCGCAGGTCCTCGTCCAGGCCGCGCAGGCGCGTCTTCGCGAGCGCCAACGCCGCGGTGTTGGTCTGGCCATGCAATGCCTGCAACTGCGCGACGGTGGCCATTGCGAGCGTGCGTGCCTGTGTTGCGGATTCGGCGCGGATGGTGATGCCGATCAGGTTGGCATACGGGTCCGGATCGGGCTTGAGACTGCCGCGGTACAGCTGCGCGGCACGGCTCTTCAGCGGCACGCCAGCGTGCGTCAGCACCGCGTCTTGGAACAGCCGCGTCTTCATCCGGTCGATCACCCGCTGGAACGGCTCCACCTTGGGATCGCGGCCGGCCGGGGTCGGCCCGATTTCGCCCACCTGGATCCAGGCCGTAGCCTCCCACTGCGGCTTGGCCACGCGGGTAAAGGCGAATGTGATTGCCAGCACCACCAGCATCGCGGCGAGCGCCCAGCGCCATTCGCGCAGCAGGATGCGCCACAGGTCGATCAGGTAGATCTCGTCTTCATCTTTCATCAGGCTTGGCTCGGCAATCGAAAACAAACGGGGGCGGCTACGCGGAGGCAACCGGCAGGACGCGACGGTTCGGCAACAGCAGCGTGCAGGCGTGCAAGCCCAGGCACAGGCCGATGAAGGCGAAGTTGGTCCAGGTGAATGCCTGCGGGGCGAACGGCGACATCAGGCAGGCGTAGGCGATCCGCAAAAAGATCAGCACGTGGAAGATCGAAAGCGACGCATTGAGCCGGCGCACGCTCCACAGCAAGGCGGCATACAGCGCCAGCAGTGCGATCACCGCGCCGGGTGCGCCCCAGGCCATCAGGAACGGGAAAAACTCGGTGCCCACGTTGATATTGGGCGCATCCAGCGGAATGCTGGTGTCGGCGGTGGCGATGGAGCCGCCCAGCGGCATCAGCTGGTTGATCAGAAAGCTGGCATTGACGTAGCCCTTGGCCAGGATCGCGCCGAAGTTGTACGGGCCCGCGCTGATGTACAGCAGCAGCCATTGCACGCCTTGCGGCATGGCGCGGTAGAACGCGCTGAAGGGCAGCGCCACGGTGGCCAGCGAACCCGAACGCAGCGCGCCGAGCACCGAGAACACCGCGCCACCCGCCATCACCAGCAAGGCGATGCGCTTCCAGGGCAGTTGCCGCGCCGGGTCGCGGCGCAGCAACAGCACCACCACGAACGAGAACAGCCCGGCAAAGATGCGATTGCGGTCGATCACCACGATCGGAAATACGAACCCCACCAGTACCATCGCGGTGCGCAACCCGCGGTGGCGCACGCACAGCAGCGCAATCGGCGGCAGGATCCAGCACATGTTGGAGATGTGCCGCACATGTGCCCGCAGCGGACTCAAGGTGGCATACGAAGACGGGTCACTGAACAGTGGAATCGGAAACAACGCCACGTCCAGCAGGCAGAACACCGCCACCCCGGCGGCCAGCGCCATCACCAGGAATGATTCGCGCGTGCCGGCATACCGCTGCAGGCGGAACTGCTGCGCGCTTGGCAAGCGGGTGCCGAGCAATGCGTCCATCAACAGAGTCAACGAGGCAGCAAAACCCAGAATCCACAATCCTGCGAGATAGCCGGACGGCAGCTCGTAGATCCAATAGGTGATGCCACAACTTGCCAGCATTGGCGGCCATAGAAACATCGATGGCCATCTGATGAGATTGCCCTTCATGTTATGAGCTGACCATCCTGTCCCACCCTGCTTTCGCCAAGACACTTCTCGTCAGATACAGCACAAGAAATCCCGATGCCTGCAGGTATCTCTTCTCGATGAAATGTATTTTGGATGAGATCAAGCTGGATTGAGCGAGTATGAATCGCTGGTCCCTGCGACCAAAAATATGACGGGACGCAGAAGCGACCTCCAGGAATTCGGTCAGGTTGCTTAGCCTCTTTCCAGGATCACGCGTCTTGCTTGCATTCGCTCCATGGAGCCGATACGCACACACCGGAACATCAATGAACGCAAGCAGATCTTTCGATACAAGCCTGAGATAAAAGTCCCAATCCTCAATCCGAAGGCTTTCGTTCCACCGGAGACCTGCCGCGAACGTACTCCTGCGCAGCAGCAATACGGCGCCGCTTACGGCCCACCTACAAATGATCTCGCGGCGAATCCCGTCATCGCTTGCGTAAGGGCCGCGACTCACTCCATGGAGTCCGGACATCGCACTTGCATGCAAGGTCGCGCCATCACCATCGATCACGATCGCATCGCCGATGACCGCCGCTTTATTCCTATGGCGTACCAGGTAGTCAACCTGAACGTGCAGTCCGCCAGGAAGAAGATAGTCGTCACTCGCACAAATGCGCAGATACTCCCCGCGCGCGCGCAATGCCAGCTCGTTGAGCGTGGCCGCCACACCGCGGTTGCTGCGCTGGACGAACTGCACCGGCACGCGATGGCCGTGCAGCGCGATCCATGCGGCGATCTGCTCGCCGGTGTCATCGCTGGAGCCATCATCGATGATGACGATCTCCTTGGACGGGTACGGGTCCTCCAGCACGCTGTCCAGACAGCGCTGCACAAAACGCGCATGGTTGAACGCGGGAATCAGCACCGACACCAGCGGCCAGCGCGCACGTCCGCTCGGGCGTTCCAGCAGGCTCATGCCGTCGTCCTCAGATAACGGCGCACCACCACGATGTTGAACAGCAGATACAGCACGTAGTTGACGACAAATGCATACATGGCGCCGATCAGGCCGAACTGTGCAGTGAACAGGTACACCAGCCCCAGATAGCTGGCGGCAAACACGCATTCGGACACCACGAACAGCCGCGTCATCGCCTTGGCCAGCATCACGTAGGACAGCACGAACGCGGCGATCTTGATCACATCGCCGAGCAGCTGCGGGCCATACAACGGAGCGGCCGCGGCGAAGCGGGCATCGAACAGTAGCCAGGTCACCCAGTCACGCAACAGGTAGACGCACGCGGCCATCGCCACCACCGCGGGCATCACGTAACGATAGGCGGTCCGCAGCTCGCGGCGCAGTGCCTGCCGGTCCTGCAGCGAGGCCAGCTTGGGCAGGTAATAGACGTTGATCGCGGTGGTAAAGAACAACAGGTAGGCATCGGAGACCCGGCTCACCGCCTGCCAGTAGCCAACCTGCTGCCAGCCAAACTGCAGCGCCAGATGATCGCGCACCAGCATGCCCACCAGCTGCGGCACCAACGTGGCGGTGAGGGTCATCACCGAAAACGCCGCAAGCTGGCGGGTCATCTGCGCATCCAGCCGCATGCGCAGCATCTCGCGCTGGAAATACGGGCTGCGCAGCAAGGCCGGCACGGCGGCGATCAACCACAGCACCTGGCCCAGCACCAACGCCAGCAAGGCGCCTTGCAACTGCCACCCGCTGCCCAGCCAGGCGACCAGGGCAACACTCAGCACCGCCCCGCTCACCTGCACGATGGCGAGCCGGCGTACGTCCATGAAGCCATTGATGATCGCCAGGATGTAGTTGACCAGCGCGATGCCGATCTGCGCCACCGCCAGCACACAGATCAGCCAACGCGCCTGCGCATCGCCCAACAACCGTTCGGCGAGCACGTCGCTGAAGACCAGCGCCAGCACTGCCATCACGCACGCCGCACTACAGGCGTAGCCGAGTGCTGCGCTCAACAGTCGTTGCAGTGCAAGTGCATCGCTGCGGTACTGCGCCACATACTTGACGATGCCGGTACTGATGCCGCCACCGGCCAGCACCGCCAGCACCGACATCAGGGCCAGGAACTGCCCCAGCCGGCCAACTCCCTGCGGCCCGGCAAACACCGCCACCAACTTGATCACCACCAGCGCCGCCAGCAGCTTGGCCAGCGTCGCAACGCCGGTGTAGGCGCTGCTGCGCACCAGATTCACGGTGCGCTACCGAACACTTGGCAGGCGGTGATGACGCGGCTGACTGCCGCGTCGTCCAGCGCCGGGCTCATCGGCAGGCTCAGCACTTCGCGATGCAGCTGCTCGCTGATCGGCAGGCAGGTATCGCCCAGCATGGCATAGGCCGGCTGCAGATGCGGCGGCACCGGGTAATGGATCTGGGTCTGGATACCGAGGTGCTGCAGATGGCTTTGCAAGGCATCGCGGCGCTGGCTACGCACCACGAACAGATGCCAGACATGCTGCTCGGCATGCGCCACCGGGGGCAACGTGATCCAGGGGTGATCGATCTCTTGCAGGTAACGCTGGGCCACTGCGCGGCGCTGTGCAGCCTCCTCATCCAGATAGCCCAACTTGACCCGCAAGAAGGCCGCCTGCAGCTCATCCAGGCGCGAATTGACCCCCTGGAACAGATGCTGGTATTTCACCTCCGAGCCATAGTTGCGCAGCGCGCGCACGCGCTCGGCCAGGCGCGGGTCGGAGGTCACTACCGCACCGCCGTCGCCCAGCGCACCAAGGTTCTTGGTGGGAAAAAAACTGAACGCCGCCGCATCGCCGAACGCGCCCGCACGCACACCGTCGCGGCTTGCGCCATGCGCTTGCGCGGCGTCTTCGATGAGCAGCAAGCCATAGCGGTGCGCCAACGTCTGCAGTGCCGGCATGTCGGCAAGCTGTCCGTACAGATGCACGGCCAGAATGGCGCGTGTGCGCGGCCCGATGGCGCGCTCCACCCTGCACGGGTCCACGTTGAAGGTCTGCGGATCCGGCTCCACCGGCACCAGCACCAGATGGTTGTGGCTGATCGCCAGGAACGTCGCAATGAACGTATTGGCCGGCACGATCACCTCATCGCCCTCGCGCAACACGCCCAATTCGCGGTAGGCGCGCAGGATCAGCGACAACGCGTCCAGCCCGTTCCCCACCCCCACCGCCTGCTGCACGCCGCAGTAGCTGGCGAACTCCTCTTCGAACGCCGCCAACTCCTGGCCAAGCACATACCAGCCCGAATCGATCACCCGCGCAGCGGCGGCCTTGAGCGCATCCGCGTAACGCGCGTTGACGGCACGCAAATCCAGAAAGGGAATTTCAGGGAGCGTCATTGACTGAATGTTCCAACGCATGTCTGCTCAGACAGGCACGCACTCAAATTCACGAACGCAGGCCCAATGACGCGCTCGCAACGACGTGCACTGCGACTACGACCAATGCGGCCAGCGATCTGCGCAAACTCGCCCGCCCCGATGATGACCAACGGCTTGCGCATGCTCATGCCTCCAGCCGGCTGACGCCGCGGGCTTCGGTGAGGAATTCGTCGTAGTCCAGGATGTAGTCGCCCGGGTCGTAGTACTGGTCGGCCAGCACCATCAACACGCAGTCCTCGCTGAACTGGTGCAGGTCGCGCCACACCATGCGCCCGAGCAGTACGCCCTGCGACGGGTCGTCCAGCACCACTTCTTCCGGGCCCTGGCCCTGGCCTTCATCCAGCAGCAGCGTCACCGACCCATGCAGGGCAACTGCCAATTGGTTGAGCTGGCGGTGCGCATGCTGGCCGCGATGCACGCCCTGGCGCGTACCGAAGATGTAGTACACGCGACGGATCTCGAACGGGACGTTGCGCTGCTGCTCCAATGAAATGAGCAGCCCGCGGTCGTCGCCGTGCGTATGCAACTGGATGCGTTCGATGGCCATGTTCCGGGGGCGTAACCGCTGACTGCACGTAGTGCGACATGCCTGAGTGCGTCCGGATGTGCGAAAGGTTGCGGCCCGTCACGCCATGCGCACACGCCAGACAGGCACGCCCATCTCATTGCGCACACGCCCATGCACGACGCACCGGCGGTGCGATTTCACGGCGATGCAACCTTTCGTCGGCATCGCCGCACATATCCGTGCACGTTCACCTGGCTGTCATGGCCGGCGTGGGGAGCGCAGGCCCGGCGACGCATCGCATTACCGGATCCAACGACCACCTCCGAAGAGGACCCCAACCCGATGAATGCCCCCCGGCATGCCCCTGACATGTCCGCCAGTAACGGCGCCGACGCACTGCCGCCGCCGTCGGCGACCACCGCGCCGGGCGTGGTTCCCCTGCCCCGCTCCATGCGTGTCCTGCACTGGCTGACGGTGCTGTGCCTGGTGATGGCCGCCAGCCTGATCCTGCTGCGCGCCGAACTGGAGGGCCGCGCCCTGCGGCAGTGGTTGCTGGAAGGCCACCGCCACTTCGGCCTGATGGTGCTGCTGCTCTTCGTCTTACGCGTCAGCCTGCGTCTGCGCTTGCGCGCCTTGCCGCCCGGCCCGCCCTCGCCGCTGATCATGCGCCTGGCTGCCGGTGGCACGCATGTGGCGATGTACGCGCTGATGCTTGCGCTGCCGCTGATCGGCTGGTCGCTGAGCAACGCTTACGGCAAAACGGTCTATCTGTTCGGGATAACGCTGCCAAACCTGGTCGCTGCGGATGAGGACCTGGCCGACACCCTCGGCACCTGGCACTTGAATGCGGCCTGGGCACTGCTCGCATTAGTCGCGGTGCATATCGTTGCCGCACTCGTGCACCACCTGGTGTTGCGCGATGGCCTGCTGCATCGCGTGCTGCCCGGCAAACATCACCGATGACCCGCTTCCTGCTGCCCGCCCTCGCCCGCTCCCGCACCGCCGAACAAGGACTTCCCATGCCTTCCACACTGCCCGCTCCCCGCCGCACCCATGCCGCACGCACGGCGTCGCTGACCTCCATGTTGTGCGTGTCCGGCCCGTTGCTGCTGCTTGCCAGCACCCAGGCCCAGGCCATTCCCTCGTTCGCGCGGCAAACCGGTTCGTCGTGCGCAGACTGCCACATCGGCTCCTACGGTCCCTCGCTCACGCCCTACGGCATGCGCTTCAAGCTGGGCGGCTTCACCGACACCGACGGCAACGGCACCAAGATCCCGGCGTCCGGCCAGCTCACCTGGGCCCGCACCAATCCCAGCCGCGGCGACAGCACCGCGCGTCTCACCCAGGCCGATCTGTATCTGGCCGGCCGGGTCAACGACAATATCGGCGGTTATTCGAAGATCCGCTCCAACAACAGCGGCAACGCCACCTTCGACACGCGCCTGGACGATGTGGATCTGCGCTTTGTCAGCAAGCCGTTCCAGATGGCGGGCAAGGACGCGATGCTCGGCGTCAGCGTCAATAACAACCCCGGCATTTCCGACCCGATCCACGTGCTGCCGAATGCCTCGACGCTGACACCGGCCTCCAATGGCGGCGCCTCCACGATGCTCAGCTCCTCGGCGCTGTCCAACCGCGTGATCGGCGCCAGCGTTTACGGGCTGTACGACCGCAACTGGTACGGCGAAGTGGGCACCTACAAGGCGCTTTCCACCGACACGCAGGACCGCCTGGGCTGGCCGATCAACGGCGACCCCGGCAGGCTCAGCGACACCAGCTACGCACGCGTGGCCTACATGAAGGACATGAAGCGGCAGTTCTTCTCGATCGGCATGACCGCGTTGAACACGCGCCGCCAGCGGCCGCGCAACGGGCCCAGCGACGACCTCACCGACCTGGGTTACGACCTGACCTATCAGTTCCTCGGCACCCGCGAACACACCATGTCGCTGGCCTACGTCAACATCTACGAGCGCCGCAAGTACGGCAGCCCGCTGGTGTCCTCGGACCCAAGCATGGGCCCGCTGGATCGCGGCAGCGTGCGTGACCAGACCCTCAGCATGAACTACGCGTTCAAGCAGACCTACGGCGTGCTGGCCGCGCACATGATCAATACCGGCTCCTTCGATGCGGCGCGTTATTCGCCGGTCGGCATTCCCGACACAACCAGCAATCTGATCCTGGTGTATTGGAGCCCGTTCGGCCGCGAAGGCACTTACACCACCAACGCCAACCTGCGCGTATCGGCCGGCTGGTTCCGCTTCGACAAGTTCAACGGCAGCACCTCCAACGTGTTCCGTGGCCCCCCGATCACCAACCCGCGCGATCTGGACAGCTTCTCGCTGTCGGTGAACCTGGCGTTCTGATCCCCATCGCTGCACGTATTCCGACGGACCCCCATGCATCCATTCCACAAGACCCTGTTGTGCGCCCCGCTCGCCGGCCTGCTATTGGCCGGCGCCACCCTGGCACCGCCGGCGCGTGCCGCCGACGGTGCGGGCAAGGACACCTTCATGGCCGAATGCGCCGAATGCCACAGCGCAACGCAAGGCAAGAACAAGAAAGGCCCGTCCATGTTCGGCATTGGCAACCGCCAGGCGGCCAGCCTGCCGGACTACAGCAACTACTCCGACGCGCTCAAGAACAGCAAGTGGCAGTGGACGCCGGCACAGCTGAAGACCTACCTGTCGCAGTCTTCGTCCAAGGCGCTGCCCGGCACCAAGATGAAGTACGAAGGCCTGGATGATCCCAAGGAGTTGGACGCACTCATCGTCTATCTCAACAGCCTCAAATGAGGCTGGGCATGACCGGCAGCGTACGGTCAGGCGCGGTGCACGGCGCCTGACTGCCCTGGGCCAGCCGCGTTGTCGGCGGTGATTTGTTCGCGTATACGAACGGAACCGCTGTTGCCGACGCGGCTGCACCTGGCCCGACCGGGCAGTATCGCCCACCGTTCACCGTAGACACCTACCGTTGCCGCACGCCTTCATCGCCAGCGCCGATCGCCCGCCCTGCTATGCCCATTTGAGCATGGCAGCGGGCAGCTATGGGCCATGCTGACCCCCCCTGCCCGCCTGCGCCGCGGCGCTTCGGCCTCCTTTCGAAACGCAGGCCACCCGGGGCCTGCCAACGGCCTATGGCTCGCCCTGGCGCTCACGCTGGGGCCGTGTAGCCACGCACTGGCTGACAACGTCGGCGGCGCTGTTTCGCTCTCCTCCAGCCTGATCGACCGCGGCATCTCCATCGCGCCCGACAAGGCCACCCTGCAGATGGCCGGCTATTGGCTGCCCTCACCCGGGTGGTCGGTCTCGGTGTCCGGCGCGCTGCAGGCGCCGTCATTGAGCGACCCGGTGGCGGTCGCCGCCCAGATCGGGCGTGCCTGGATGCTGGGCGATCGCTGGCAGATGCAGGCCAGCGCGCTGTATTACGGCTACCCGACCAACCAGGCCACGCGCACCTTCGACCGTCAGGAAGGCAGCCTGGCCTGGTCCTACCGCGATGTGCTCACCTTTTCGGTCTCGGTCTTCAACTTCCCGCGCGCCGACCAGTCACCGTGGAATGTGGCGGTCGACGTCACCGCCAATGTGCCGCTGCGTCACGATGTCAGCCTGGTGCTGGGCGCGGGGTCGTCGCGATTTCCGGCAATGGCCTACGGCGCCAGCGAAGCCGGCCGCTATCAATACGGACAGGTGGGGCTGTGCTGGAGCCGTGCCGGCTGGGCGTTGAAGCTGGAGCGCGTGATCACCAGCAACAACACCCCGCGCATGCAGGGCGGACCGGGCGAAACCCCCTGGCTGAGCAGCGTCTCCAAGTCGTTCTGATCCAGACGCAACCTTTTGCCCGGTGATGGGCACTGACCGATAACCTTTGCAGCGCCTCTTCGATGACTGACACCGATACCCTGGGTGACGCGACCGACCGCATGCTGCTGCGCCGCATGGCTGCGGGCGACCGTGACGCCCTGGCGACCATGTACACCGCCTATCACGGGCGGCTCTGTCGCTTCCTGTCGCGCCTGACCCGGCGCCCGGACATCATCGAAGAAGCGATCAACGACTGCTTCTGGATCGCCTGGCAAAAAGCCGGCGACTTCCGCGGCGATTCGCAGGTGTCGACCTGGATCATGGGCATCGCCTACCGCTGCGGCTTGAAGTGCCTGCGCCAGCACGACGGCGAGGCCATCGACGACACCGCCACGGTCGAAGACCACGCTCCCAGTACCGACGACAACGACGACCGCGAACTGCGCGACTGGCTCGACAAAGGCATGGAACGGTTGTCGCCAGACCAGCGGCTGGTGATCGAACTGGTTTATGGCGTCGGCCACAAGCTGGAAGAAGTCGCCGAAATCATGCAGTGCCCGGTGGGCACGATCAAAGCCCGGCTGTTCCATGCGCGGGTCAAATTACGCAATGTGCTGCCCGGCCTGGCCGGCAGCGCGCCATCTACGGAGACCATGCAATGAAGACGTTCTTCATCGCGCCGGGCAAGGAATGCTCGCACGCCTGGGAGTTGATGCCCGCCGTTCTGCTGGACAGCGCCAGCGAAGAAGAGAACACCTGGCTGATCGCACACGTGGCCAAGTGCCCGTCGTGCAGCGCCGAGTTCGCCCAGCAGAGCCGCCTGCGCCAGGCGCTGGCCCTGCCCTGCGCGGTCAAGCTGGATGCCAATGCCGGCCTGCTGCGGCTGCTCGGCAAGATCGATGCGCCCGAACAGGTGCCGGTCCCGGCACGCGCACCGCCCGCCCGCCGCTCAGGTAGCTGGACGGTGCGTGCGCTGGCCGCCGCCGCCCTGGTGCAGGCAGTCGGCCTGGGCGTCATGGGCGTCAAGCTGGCCGCGCCAGCGCCGGTGCACGACTACCGCACGCTCAGCAGCGCCACTGCATTGCCGGTACCGAAGGGCGCGATCCGGGTGGTACCGGATGCCGGCCTGACCGTCGCCGACTGGGATCGCCTGCTGCATGCACAGCAGTTGCAGGTGGTGGGTGGCCCCAACGAAATGGGCGCCTACACCGTGGTACCGGCCGCACAGCCGCCGGCGCCATCGCAACAGACCGTGCAGCAGCTGCGCGCCACCCCGGGCATCCGGCTGGCCGAGATCGTGTCCGCGCCATGACCACGCCCTGGGCCATCGGTCTGCTGGCGGCGCTGCTGAGCCTCACCGCCCCCGTGTGCGCGCAGGCGGCCGATCCGCAGGCCATCGCCGCGGCTGCCGAGGCAGAGAAAGCGGACGCCGACGCAAAGGTGCCCGACAGCAGCCGCGACATTCTGCTGGCGGTGGCCAACCCACTCACCGCGCCGCCGGCACGCGCCGGCTCCAGCCTGATCGGGTATGCCTCCAGTTACTACGGCGCCGGCCAGCATGCGGCCGCCCGCATGGAAGCGCTGAAGCAGCGCTACCAGTTGCGCGAAGTCTCGGCCTGGCCGATCACCTCGCTGGGCCTGTATTGCGCGGTGCTGCACCCGCCGGCCGGTGTCTCGCGCGACGAATTGATCAAGGCGCTGTCCGACGACGACGGCGTGGAGCTGGTGCAACCAGTACAGGAATTTTCGGTGTTTTCCACCGATGCCTCGGAAAAGACCGGCGCCCTGACCGGCTACAACGACCCGTACGTGGACCTGCAACGCGGCTTCATCGCCACCAATGCGGCAAGTGCGCAGGCCGTCACCCAGGGCCGCGGCGTGACGGTGGCCGTGGTCGACACCGGCGTGGACACCAGCCACCCGGATCTGAAGTCACGCATCCGCGAGGTGCACGACCTGGTGGACGACACCCCGGTCACCACCAGCAGCGATTCGCACGGCACCGAAGTGGCCGGCATCATCGCCGCCGGCAGCAACAACCATCAGGGCATCGTCGGCATGGCGCCGCGGGCCATGCTGAGCATCTACAAGGCCTGCTGGTATGCGCCCAGCACCGGCAGCACCGCCCGCTGTAATTCGTTCACCCTGGCCAAGGCGCTGGCGGCGATCAACAACAGCTCCGCGCGCGTGGTCAATTTGAGCCTGGGCGGCCCCGCCGACCCGCTGCTGCGCAAGATGCTCACCCACCTGGTCGACCATGGCCGCATCGTGGTCGCAGCCATGCCGCCGAACGGGCGCCTGGATGGCTTTCCGAACGATGTACCGGGCGTGCTGGTAGTGCGCAGCAGCAGCGCCACGGCCGCCCTGCCCGGCGTGCTCAGCGCACCGGGCAAGGACATCCTGACCACGCAGCCGAACGGCCGTTACGACTTCACCTCCGGCTCGTCGATGGCCACCGCGCATGTCAGCGGCATGGCCGCATTGCTGTTGTCGCTGTCGCCATCGATGGACGCCAACGCCTTGCGTGCGCTCATGCAGCGCACCAGCAAGGTCTCCGATGGCCAGTTGCAGGTCAACGCCGGCGCCGCGGTCGACGCGCTGGCGCTTTCCAAACACTCCAACTGACGACGCGCATGGCCAAGTGGATTCCCCTGTGGCTGCACAAGCTCAGCTCGCCGCCCACCTTCTACCGGTTCGCCGGTGTGGTGCGCCCGTGGGCGCTGGGCCTGGCACTGCTGCTGGCTACGGTGGCCGCCTACGGCGGGCTGGTACTGGCGCCGCCGGATTACCAGCAGCACGACGCCTACCGCATCATTTTCATCCACGTGCCCAGCGCCTGGATGAGCCTTTTCATCTACGCGGCGATGGGCGTGTCGGCGTTCATTGCGCTGATCTGGCGGATCAAGCTGGCCGAAGTGGTGACCATGGCCTCGGCACCGATCGGCGCCGCCTTCACCTTGATCACCCTGTGCACCGGCTCGCTTTGGGGCAAGCCGATGTGGGGCACCTGGTGGACCTGGGATGCCCGGCTCACCTCCGAACTGTTGCTGCTGTTTCTGTACCTGGGCGTGCTGGGCCTGTACCACGCGGTGGAAGACCGCCGCCAGGCGATGCGTGCGGCCGGGCTGTTGGCGCTGGTCGGCCTGGTGAACCTGCCGATCGTGCATTACTCGGTGGTGTGGTGGAACACGCTGCACCAGGGCTCCACGGTGCGCCTGCTCGGCCCCTCCAAGATGGGCGCGGACATGCTGTGGCCGCTGCTGCTGATGCTGGTGGCGACCAAGCTGTATTACGTGGCCAGCCTGTTCGGCCGCGTGCGGGTGGACCTGCTTGCGCTGGAAAGCGGCAAGGACTGGGCACGCCGCATCGTCTTGACCGAGCGCACCGCATGAGCGCCTTTCTCGCCATGGGCGGCTACGGCGCCTACGTGTGGACCGCGTATGCCTTGTTCGTGCTGGTGCTGCTGGCCGACCTGATCGCCCCATGGCTGCGCCGGCGGCGCTTGCCCGCGCAACTGCGCGGACAGCTGCAGCGGCAGGCGCCGCGCCGGCCGCGCGAGCAGCCGGTGCCGGTGCTGGAGCGCGACGCATGAACGCTACGCGTAAACAACGCCTGTGGCTGGTGATCGGCGTGCTGACGGCTGCAGCGCTGGCGGTGACACTGATCGCGCTCGCCCTGCAGCGGAACATGAGCTACCTGTTCACGCCCAGCCAGGTGGATGCGGGCGCGGCGGCCGGCTACCAGCAGTTCCGCCTTGGCGGCATGGTCAAGGCCGGCTCGATCCAGCGTGCCACCGACAGCCTCACCGTGACCTTCAAAGTGATCGACAAGCACGCCGCCACGCAGGTGGAATACACCGGCATCCTGCCGGACCTGTTCCGCGACAACCAGTCGGTGATCGCCAACGGCCGCATGCAGGCGGGGCGCTTTGTCGCCAACGAAGTGCTGGCCAAGCACGACGAAACCTACATGCCGAAGGAACTCAAGGACGCGATGGCCGAAGGCCACGTCGGCAAGCCGATCCCAGCGGCCGCGGCCCCGTTGAGCGGTGTGCGCTGACCCGCGCCACCACTCCATCACTCCGGATCCAGATGACTCTTTTCCGTTGCCCGCAGCGCCACGCCCATGACGCCTGAACTTGGCCAGATCGCGCTGATTTTGGCGTTGCTGTTGTCGCTGACGCAGGGCGTGTTGCCGCTGATCGGTGCCTGGCGCGGCAACACCGCGCTGATGGCGGTTGCGCGGCCTGCCGCCGCCGGCCAGGCGGTGTTCGTGTGGCTGGCCTTCGGCCTGTTGGCCTGGTCGCTGCTGTCGCTGGATTTTTCGGTGCGCTATGTCGCCGACAACGCCAACATCGCCCTGCCCTGGTATTACCGCATCGCCGCGGTGTGGGGCGCGCACGAAGGTTCGCTGCTGCTGTGGATCGCGATCCTGTCCACCTGGACGGTGCTGCTGGCCGCCTGCAGCCGGCACTTGCCGCAGCACTTCGCCGCACGCGTGCTGGCGGTGCTGGGGCTGGTATCGGTGGGCTTTCTGGCCTTCATCCTGCTGACCTCCAATCCGTTTGGGCGGCTGTCGCCGATTCCGCTCGACGGCAGGGAACTCAATCCGGTGCTGCAGGACCCGGGCATGACCTTCCACCCACCGGTGCTCTACACCGGTTATGTCGGCTTCTCGGTGGCATTCGCGTTCGCGGTAGCCGCCCTGCTGGGCGGCGAACTCGAACAGGCCTGGGTGCGCTGGGCGCGGCCATGGACCAACGTCGCCTGGGCCTGCCTCACCGCCGGCATCGTGGCCGGCAGCTGGTGGGCGTATGCGGAACTGGGCTGGGGCGGCTGGTGGTTCTGGGACCCGGTGGAAAACGCCAGTTTCATGCCGTGGCTGGTGGGCACCGCGCTGATTCATACCCAGGCAGTGACCGAAAAACGCGGCAGCCTGCGTGCCTGGACCATCCTGCTGTCGATCCTGGCATTTTCGTTGTCGTTGCTGGGTACCTTCCTGGTGCGCTCGGGCGTGCTCACCTCGGTGCATGCGTTTGCCGCCGACCCACGGCGCGGCCTGTACATCCTGATTTTCCTGGTGGCGGTGGTGGGCGGCTCGCTGCTGCTGTATGCGCTGCGCGCGCCCAAGATCGCCACCGGCAAACCGTTCGCAGCGGCCTCGCGCGAGACCGCGATCCTGGTCGGCAACCTGCTGCTCACCGTGGCCGCGGCGATGGTGTTGCTGGGCACCTTGTTCCCGCTGGTGGCCGATGCGTTCGGGCTGGGCAAGGTGTCTGTGGGCCCGCCCTACTTCGGCCTGCTGTTTCCGTTGCTGATGGCGCCGGTGGTGCTGTTAATGCCATTCGGCCCGTACTTGCGCTGGGGCAAGGCCGAGATGGCACCGCTGCTGTCGCTGGGCGCGCGTGCGGGCATTGCCGCCATCGCCTGCGCGCTGGTCGCCAGCGTGTTTGCCGAGGGCCAGGCCAAGGCCATTGCCGGCATCGGTGCGGCCGCCTGGGTGGCTGCCGGCACCGCGTTGTACATGCACAAGCGCTGGCGCGAGATGCCGCGCGGCCGGCGCTTTCCTGCCGAGATGGCCGGCATGTTGTTGGCGCACGCCGGTGTGGCGGTGTTCGTGGCCGGCGTGCTGGTGTCGGACAGCCTGTCGGTGGAACGCGACGTGCGGCTGGCGCCCGGCCAGAGCGCGGAGATCGCCGGCTACAGCTTCCGCTTCGATGGCGTGCAGCTGGTGGATGGGCCCAACTGGAAAGCCGAACAAGGCAGCGTGCAGGTCAGCCGTGATGGTGCGCCGGTGGCTACCTTGCATCCGCAAAAACGCCTGTACAGCAGTGAGCGCATCCAGACCGAATCGGCGATCGACGCCGGCGCCACCCGCGACCTCTACGTGGCGCTGGGCGAGCCGCTGGACGACCAGCACATCGAAAACGACTGGACGCTGCGGCTGTACTACAAACCGTTGATCCGCTGGATCTGGGCCGGCGGGCTGTTGATGATGCTGGGCGGGTTCGTCAGCGCCTGCGCGCGGCGCTTCCGCGCACCGGTACCTGCGGTTGCCGCGGTGTCGTCGCCTGCTCCCATCGCCCCCACTCCCCTCGCCGTTGCCGGAGAGTTGCACCTGTGAACCGCCTCCTGCCCTTGTTGGGCTTTCTGGCGCTGGCCGCGCTGTTCGGCTTCGGCATCTACTGGACGATGCAGCACAACCCGCGCGATGTGCCCTCGCCACTGATCGGCAAGCCGGCGCCGGCGTTCTCGCTGCCGCTGCTGGATCAACCGCAGCAGCAAATCACCCGCGATCAATTGCTGGGCAAGCCCTACGTGCTGAATGTCTTCGGCAGCTGGTGCGCCGCCTGCGCGCAGGAGCATCCGGTGCTGATGGCGCACGGCCGCACGCTCGGCGTGGCGTTGATCGGCTACAACTACAAGGACGCGCCGGCCGATGCCAACGCCTGGCTCGCGCAGCACGGCAATCCCTATGGCATGGTGATTGCCGATGAGCCCGGCCAGACCGCGATCGATTTCGGCGTGTATGGCGCGCCGGAAAGTTTCCTGATCGATGCGCACGGGATAATCCGCTACAAGCACATTGGCGTGCTGACGCCGGAGGTCATCCGCAATGAATTGATGCCGGCGATTGCGGGCTTGTCCCAAGGCGCGCCGTGAGCCTGCGGCAACGCACCGCGCGCCTGCTGCTGGCGCTGCTGCTGGGCATGCTGCTGGCCCCACCGCTGGCCGCCCAGGCGGTGGACCCGTTGCCGTTCAAGGACCGCAACGAAGAAACACGCTTCCAGCGATTGACCGCGCAGCTGCGCTGCCTGGTCTGCCAGAACGAGAACCTGGCCGACTCCAATGCAGACCTGGCCCGCGACCTGCGCCACCAGGTGTTCGCGCAACTTCAGGCCGGCCGCAGCGATGCGCAGATCAAGCAGTACATGGTGGAGCGCTATTCGGATTTCGTGTTGTACGACCCACCGGTCAAGCGCGGCACCTGGCTGCTGTGGTTCGGGCCGTTGCTGATGTTGGGCGCAGGCGCGGCCGTGGTCCTGCACACCGTGCGTAAACGGGCGCGTGCCGGCACCCCGGTGGCGCCACAGACCGAGGAAGACTGGTGATGATCGGGTTTTATGTCGCAAGCGCCGCGATGGTGGTGGGCGCCACGGCGCTGCTGGTGGTGCCGGTGCGCCAGCATGCGCAGCGCAACGGCAGCGCGCGGCATGCGCTGCCGTTGCTGCTGATGCTGGGCCTGCCACTGAGCACGGCGGGGCTGTATCGCCTGGTCGGCACGCCCGATGCAATGGCGAACGTGCAACCACAGCGTGCGGCTGCAAGCGCCCTCGCGCAGCCCGGCAGTGCAGCGTCTGCGTCAGGCATGACTGCTGCAGTAGAGCAAACGCCGGCACCGGACTCGCAACAGGCCGCCGCGCTACAGGCGCTCACCAGCTGGATGCAGCAGGCCAAGGCGCATGAGCAGGAAAACCGCCCTGCCGAGGCACGCGATGCGTATGCGCAGGCGTTGCAGCTGGCACCGGACAACAGCGCGGCCATCGTGGGCTGGGTGGCCTCGGACATGGCCACGCGCGCAGACTTCGCCATCGATGCGTCCTCGCGGGCACGTTTGCAGCAGGTGGTTGCCGCCGAGCCGGACAACCAGCGCGGCCTGTGGCTGCTGGGCATCAGCGATTTCCAGCAACACGACTACGCCGCGGCCACCGACCACTGGCAGCATCTGCATGGATTGCTCGACACCGGCTCGCCGATGCAGCAGGCCGTTGCCGACAAGATCGCGGTGGCGCAATCGTTGGCCAGCGCGCGGCAATCGAAGGCAGCCACGCGTTGATCCTGCAGCGCGTGGCGGCAGCGACGCACGCGCAGCGTTACGCAGAAGGCCCCAGCACTTCGTGCAACTTGCCGCTGAACTCGCCCAGCGTAAATGGCTTGGCGATCATGCTCATGCCCTCGCCCAGGAATTCGCCGCGATCGCGCGCGGTTTCCGCATAGCCGGTCATGAAGATCACCGGCAGATCGCGACGCGACTGGCGGGCGATCTCGGCCAGCTGGCGGCCGTTGAGGCCAGGCAAGCCGACATCGGTGACCAACAGATCGATGCGCTGCGGCGAGGCCAGGATCGGCAATGCCGCATCGGCATCGGCCACCACTTCGGCCTGATAGCCGAGCTCCTGCAGTAATTCGGTGACCAGCAGCCGCACCTGTGCATCGTCTTCGACCACCAGCACCTGCTGGCCTTGCCCGGCGACCACGCTGCTGGGCAGCACGGCCGGGCGCGCATCGTGCACGTTGACGCCGGAGGGCAGATACAGGCTGACGGTGGTCCCCGCGCCCGGTTCCGATTCCACCCACACCTGGCCGTTGGACTGCTGCATGAAGCCGTAGATCATCGACATGCCCAGGCCGGTGCCCTGGCCGATCGGCTTGGTGGTGTAGAACGGTTCGAACACCCGCTCCAGCACGTCCGGGGTCATGCCGGTGCCGCTGTCGGTGACCGAGACCACCGCATAACCACCGACCGCCAGCGTAATGCCGCGGCCGAGCAACAATGGTGCGTCGGTGACGGTCAGATGCCGGGTGGCGATGCGCAGCTGGCCGCCATCGGGCATGGCGTCGCGCGCGTTGATCGCCAGATTGAGCAAGGCGCTTTCCAGCTGGTTTTCATCCACGTACGCCGCCGGCATGTCCGCCTGCAGGTCGGTCACCAGCTGCACCGATTCGCCCAGCGTGCGCGCCAGCAATTCCTGCAGCGACACCACCAGGTCATTGACGTGCAGATGCCGGGCCTCCAGCGATTGCCGGCGCGAAAACGCCAGCAGCCGCTGGGTCAACGCTGCCGCGCGCAGCGCCGAGGCCGAGGCCACATCCAGGAACCGGCCCAGCCCTTCGCTGCGGCCCTGGTCGATGCGCAGCCGCGCCAGATCCAGTGCCGAGAGAATGCCGGTGAGCATGTTGTTGAAATCGTGCGCGATACCGCCGGTGAGCTGGCCCACCGCTTCCATCTTCTGTGCCTGGCGCAGCGCCGCTTCGCTGCTTTCGCGCGCCTGCATCTGCTGCTCCAACTCGGCGGTGCGTTCGGCCACCTTGGCTTCGAGCAGCGTGGCCTGCTGCTGGATCGACTCCATCGCCACGGTGCGCGCGGTCACGTCGGTGGCGAACACATGAAAGCCGTCCACCTCGCCATGTGCATCGAAGCGTGGCAGGTAGCGGATCTCCGCATCGCGGCGGCGGCCGTCTGCATGCGGCCAGCTCACCTCCACGGTGAGCGCCTTCCCGGCAAGGGCGGCATCGATCCAGCCGCGCCGCTGGCGCACCAGCGCCGGCCCCATCACCTCGTCCAGCGACCGCCCCACCACAGCGGCGGGCGACTGCCCGATCCAAACTTCATAGGCCTGGTTGGCGAAGCGGTAGATCAGGTGTTTGTCGATGAAGGCGATCAGCACCGGCAACGCATCGGTGACGCGGCGCAGCTCGGCTTCGCTCAGCGCCAGCGCCGCCTGGCTTTCGGCCAGCTGCGCCATCTGGTCGCGAATGACGAATTGCTTCTGACGCGAGCGCAGCGCTGTGGAAATGGCGCTCTGCAACGACACCGCACCCAACGGGCGTTCCAGCTCGATGACATTGATCGCCGCCGCCGGCAGCGTGGTGTGCCGGTTGTAATAGGCACCGCGCGAGGAGCGCAGCAGCACGAACGGAATGTCCGACCATGGCGGCTGCGCCTGCAGCGCGGCGGTCAAGGCCTCCACATCACCGGACACCGCTTCTTCGGTCAGCACCACCACGCCGGCGGAGTCGTCCAGCTGCCGCGCCATCTGCGCGAGCGAGTCATGGATGCACACCGACAGGTCCTGACGATCCAGGATGACCGCAATGCTCTCAGCATCGCGGCCGAACGGCGCCACGATGTGGACCGTGCAGCCGGGGGCCTCAACGCCGCGCAAGATCGTTGCCCAGCAGCGGCGCCTCGTCACCGATGAAATGCGGCGTCCCGGTCAGCACGCCGTGGAAGTCGTTGAGCGGCGCGCTCAGGCGAATGCCCGAATTGCCGATGCGCAGCTCGCGGATGGCATCTTCGTGCGCACCGCTGCGGTTCTTGATCACCGACAGCGCCTTGCGGATGCGGCCCTGTGCTTCGAAGAAGCGGAACAGGATGACGGTGTCGGCCATGTAGGAGATGTTGAGGTTGCCGGTGGACATCGTGCCCACCAGACCATGCTGCGGATTGATCAGGAACGTGGTCACGCCGCTCTGGTTGAGATACGACAGCAGCTCGTGCATCTGCAGCATCAGCTGTTTTTCCTGCGGCATCGACGACAGATAGCCGTTGAGGCTGTCGATCACCAGCAGGCGGCAGTTGCGCTGCTCCACGCTGGCGCGCACCTGCCAGGCGAACTCGCCCGGCGACAGCTCGGCCGGATCCATCTGGCGTAGCTCGAGCAACCCGGACTCCAGATGCCGGCGCAGATCCAGCCCCAGCGATTCGGCACGGGCCAGCAAGGTGCCGGTACGCTCGTCGAATTCGAAGATGCAGCAGTGCTCGCCACGCGCACACGCCGCAGCGACGTATTGCAGGGCGAGGTTGGTCTTGCCACTGCCGGCCGGGCCGGTGAGCAAGGTACTGGTGCCACGCAACGGCCCACCGTGCAGCAGATCGTCGACTTCCTGCACCCCGCTGGAGACTGCATCGCCGATAAAGGTGACATGGTGGTCGGAGGCGATCAGGCGCGGATAGATCCGCAGGCCGCCACGCAGGATCGACAGATCGTGATAGCCGGCAATGAAATCCACGCCGCGCAGTTTCTGCACCTGCATGCGCCGACGTGCGGCGCCGAAATCCAGGGTCAACCGCTCCAGCGACACCACGCCATGACACAGGCTATGCAGATGCGAATCGCGTCCCTCGCTGGTGCCGGTCAGATCGTCTACCAGCAGCACGGTGATATTGCGCGGCGCAAAGAACTGCTTGAGCGCCAGCACCTGGCGGCGGTAGCGCAGCGAGTCCTGCGCCAGCAGGCGCAGCTCGGACAACGAGTCGAACACCACGCGCTGCGGCTTGACCCGGTCCACCTCGGCCTGGATGAGCTTGACGGTGCCATCCAGTTCCAGTTCCCACGGATGCAGGATGGATTGCTGCCGCCCGTCGCCCAGAAACGCTTCGGCCGATGCCAGCTCGAAGATATGCAGCGCATCCAGCGACCAGCCGTGCGACTGCGCAACCTCTTGCAGCTCATCCAGCGTTTCGGACAAGGTGATGTACAGGCAACTCTCGCCTTTGGCCGCGCCTTCCAGCAGGAACTGCAGCGCCAGCGTGGTCTTGCCCGAGCCTGGCTGGCCTTCGAGCAGGTACAGCCGGTTGGACGGCAACCCACCACGCAGGATGGTGTCGAGTCCGCTTGTTCCCGTGGCGATACGCGTTGAGGTCATTGGATGAAGTGTCCCTAGGCCATTCAGGTTAACACGCGCGTTCACTCCTTCACCGTAGCCGGCTGAAGTGCTCAGCTTGCTGCCAGGCCTGCCGCTGGACACCGTCACACCTGCCCCAACGCAACCCTCACGGCCACTGCCCTAGCGTTGCATGCAGATCGCTGCACCGCGACAGATTGTTTTGAGGCTCTGGTGAATCACGCAACTGCACACGCACGCATCCTGCTGGTGGAAGACAACGACGCTATCCGCCTGATGACCACCGACATCCTGAGTGACGAAGGCTACACGGTGGTCGCCGCGGAGGATGCCGAAGTTGCATTGCAGCAGCTACAGAACCTGCCGGTCTTTGATTTGCTGTTGTCCGATATCTGCCTGCCCGGCATGAACGGGCGCGACCTGGCCGATAACGCACGTGTGTTGTACCCGAGCTTGCCCATCGTGTTCATGACCGGGTTCGCAGGTGCGGCATCGGCGCGCAAGGACTTTCTGGCCAGCGGCATGCGTCTGCTCACCAAGCCGTTCACGCTGCGCGATCTGCTGGACACCGTTCGCACCTCGCTGTAACTCACCGCGCTGGCAGCAGCAGTCAGGCAGCACCGCCGCCAGAGCTTGCGAGCAGTTGGCCAACCCTGCGCTCCAGGTCGGCGGCCAGGAATGGCTTGGTCAGCACTTCCATGCCTGTTTCCAGTTGCCCGGCACCCACGGCCGCGCTCGCTGCGTAGCCGGTCACGAACAACACCGGCAGCGCTGGCCGCTGCAGACGGCCGGCATCGGCCACCTGCCGTCCATTGAGCGCGCCAGTAAGGCCGACGTCGGTCACCAGCAGGTCGATCACCTCCGCCGATTGCAGGCGCTCCACCGCGGTACTGCCGTCCGCGACGTCGATGACCCGGTAGCCGGCATCGATCAGCACTTCGCAGATCAGGATGCGGATCGGCGCTTCATCTTCCACCAGCAACACGGTCTTGCTGTCGCCGGCCGTTGGCAGCGTGGGCGCGTCGATGGCGGCCTGGTCGGCGGGCAACGGTTCGCCGGTAAAGCGCGGCAGGTACAGCGACATGGTGGTACCGACCTCGGCTTCGGAATGCATGCGCACCTGCCCGCCGGACTGCCGGGTAAACCCATAGATCATCGACAGACCAAGGCCGGTGCCCTGCCCGATCGGCTTGGTGGTGAAGAACGGTTCGAACACTTTTTCCATCACCTCTTCGCTCATGCCCGTGCCGGTGTCCTGCACGCTCAGGCACACGTATTGCCCTTCCGGCAGCTCCAGCTGCTGCGCGGCGCTGCCACGCAGCTCGGCATTGGTAATGGCGATGGTCAGGGCACCGCCATCGGGCATGGCGTCACGTGCATTGATGCACAGGTTGAGCAAGGCGTTTTCCAGCTGCGGCGCATCGACCAGCACCTGCCACGCTTGCGCATCGGCACGCAGTTGCAGCGCGATCGATGGTCCCAGCGTGCGCGCAATGATCTCGCGCATGCCGCGCACCAGCGTTTCCACTTCCAGCGCCGTGGGCGCCAGCGTTTGCCGCCGCGAAAACGCCAGCAGGCGCTGGGTCAGCGCCGCCGCACGCGCCGCGCTGGATTGCGCCATCTCTACATAGCGCTCCAGCCGGTCGTAACGGCCTTGCGCGATGCGCGTTTGCAGCAGCTCCAGCCCCACGCTGATGGCAGTCAACAGATTATTGAAGTCATGCGCCAGCCCGCCGGTGAGCTGCCCCACCGCTTCCATCTTCTGGCTCTGGCGCAATTTTTCTTCGGCCAACAACAGCTCGGCGGTGCGCTCGCGCACGCGCTCTTCCAGGGTATCGGTGAGCTGGCGCAACTGCGCCTCGGCCTGCCGCTTGTCGGTGATGTCGGTGGCGGTGCCGAACCACTCGATGATGCGCCCGTGCGCATCCAGCAGCGGCACCGCACGCATCTGCGTCCAGCCGGTCTGCTGGTCGGGAAGATTGACGCGGTACTCCACATCCAGGCTGGCCGTGTTCGCGATGGCGGTGGCACTGGCTTGTGCCAGCTGCGCGCGATCGTCCGGATGCACCAGCTCCTGCTGCCAGCGTGGATTGGCCGGCAGGTCGTCGCTGAGCACGCCATTGCCCACGCGGTGACGCAAGGCACTCCAATCGGCACTGGCCGAAAAGATCGCATGCGACGACGCACGCACCAGCGCATCCAGGCGGCGCTCGCTCTTGAGCAGCGCTTCGCCGGCCAGGCGCTCGGCGGTGCGGTCGCGCAACACCTTCACGAACCCGATGGCTGCGCCGGTTTCCTCGCGCAGCACCATCATCGAGCCGTTGGCCCAGAAGCGCTCGCCGGAGCTGCGCACATGCCAGCGCTCATCCGTGCCGCTGCCTGTTTCCAACGCACTCGCCATTTCGACCAACAACTGCTTGCGTGCGATGTCCTCTAGGGTGAAGGTGCGCTCCAGCGTCTGGCCCAACATGTCGGCCTCGGCCCAGCCCAGGATGCGCCGCGCGCCCTCATTCCAGGACGTCACCCGGCCCTGCAGATCGGTGGCGATGATGGCGTAATCCATCACGCTGTCCAGGATCTGCCGGTTGCGCACCTCCGCTTCGCGCACGGCGCGTTCCAGGCTGAGGCGGTCGGTGATATCCAGGCCCTGAATGAACACGCCGGAGATCGCGCCATCGCTGCCGGTGATTGGCTGATACACCAGATCCAGCAGGCGCCGCTCCACTGCACCGTCCGGTTCGGCCTGCATGGTGTAGGCAAGCGCATTGGCCGTGTACGCACGGCCGGAGCGGTACACCTCGTCCAGCGGCTGCAGGTAGCCCTGCTCGGCCGCGTCCGGCAATGCCTCGGCCAGCGGCTTGCCGATCACATCGCGGTGCCCGATCAGCTTCGAATAGCCATCATTGACGAACTCCACCCGATGCTGCGGCCCGGTGAGGAACGCCATGAACATCGGCGCCTGCTCGAACAACCGGATCAGGCGCTCGTGTTCGTCGGCCAGGTGCTGCTGCGCCAGCTTGCGATCGGTGACCTCGTTGGTGACGCAGAACGCACCGCCCACACGGCCATCGTCCAGATAGATCGGCGAAAACGAAAACGTCCACCAGGTCTGCTCCGGGCTGCCGTGCCGATTCATGCCGATGGGCATTTCCTCGAAGCGCGACGCGTGGCCGGCAAACGCGGCCTCGATCGGCCCACGCACGGCGTCCCACGCATCGGCCCACAACGCGCGCAACGGCGCGCCCAACGCACGCCGTTGGCGCGGGCCCAGGATCGGGGTGTAGGCGTCGTTGTAGAAGAATGTCAGCGCCTCGCCCCACACCAGATACATGCTTTCGGGCGAGCTCAGAATAAGGTTGACCGCGCTGCGCAGCGGTGCCGGCCATTGTGTTGGCGGCCCGAGTGGCGTCAGCGCCCAATCGTGCTCGCGCACCGCTTGCGCCATGATGCTGGCACCGTGCGGAAATGCCGCCGTCACGCGCGTTCCCGCCGCACCTGCGGGGCCATCATCGCGCACGGCAGCGACACTTCGCCGATAAACACCTCTACGGCGTTGACGCTGGCGAACAACGCCGTGGCATCCGTGGTCACGCGTGCATACATGTGTCTGAACACCAGAAAGCAAAGGGAATGCGACACCGCAGCTGCACGTGACGAGGGCTAGCAGCCGCTGCCGCAAATGATGGGAGTGCGGCGCAGCCACGTCCAGCACGCACGCCTGGAGTGCATGTTGCTGTTGTCGCAGGTCGCTGATGAAGGTGTCGCGTTCTTTGCTGATGGTGTGGCACGCATCAGCCACGCAAGCGCTCAATCATGCCGCGCCGCTGGATGCTGCTGTGAGTGCAAGACCACGCATGCTGGTGCTTGCGTGTTTGCCGATCGGCCGTGCTCTGGCGATTCGGGCTTGCTGTGCATCCAGAACGCATCTTGATGTTGATGCACCATTGGCGTGCAACAAAGCGATGGCATGCATCAGTACGCGCGCATGCACAACGATGCAGCACGTGCACGACAGTTTGTTTGCACGCAGGTGATCGCGCTATTACACAGTTGAAGTTTTTGCGCTGAGTCACAGCTCGCGAAATCCAGCGTTGACGCTCGCGCTCGCTTGACGGATATCTAACTCACCGCGTGCCACTGCGTGGCGATAGGGGCGCGGCACCACCATTCACTGACAGGCCTACACAGGCGGCCTTCGGCTGCCCGCGACATCAACGCAATCACGCATCTCGCTCGACAGGCGGCGGACGTTTCCGGTGCCTGGCGCCAGCGGCGTGCGCCTAACTGACAGACACACTACCCACGGAGATGTGCCGCTATGCGTTTGGGAATCTTCCTCGCCGTTTTCCTCCTCACCACCTTCAGTGCCGGTGCCCAGGCCCAGGTGGTCACGCTCAACAAGGGCGGCTTCCTGCTGCGCTACGACTGCACCAACCGCACGGCCTTGCGTTACGAATACACGCTCACCGCCGACACCGGCTCGGCCGCGCGTCCGTCCAGCTTCTTCCTGGACACCGATCTGCCCAGCGGTTGCGCCGGCCAGACCACCACCAACTCGTATGCGAGCGTGCGCTCCGGCTACGACCGTGGCCATCTAGTTACCTCCAACCACATGGACTACAACGCCACCTACATTCGCCGTGCCAACTTCATGTCCAACATCGTTCCGCAGGTGGCTGGCTTCAACCAGGGAATCTGGGTACGTGCAGAAAATGTCGCCGAGTGCTACCGCGACATCGCCAGCGTGCAGGTCTATGGCGGCGTGATCTATAGCGACACCAGCAACGACTACTTCCTGGCCAGCCACGGCATCCGCACACCGGATTTCTTCTGGAAGACCATCATCACCGCCAACCCGGGCGGCGGCACGCGCGCGATCAGCTGGCTGATTCCCAACAGCGCCACGCTTGGCTCACTGGACAGCTACATCGTCAGCATCGATGAGCTGGAAGACCTCTACGGTGCCAGCGAGATCGGCATCTCAGCACCAGCCGCAGTGAAGGCAATGCTGCCTGCAACCACCTGGCCGCAGCCGAGCAATTGCGACCTGGGTTAACCGATCTGACGTAATGCGCAAGAAGCCCTGTATGCAGGGCTTTTTGCTTTTACGCGCGGCGCATAGTCGCGCTACTTACTAAAGCTTCTGCCTGCTTGCACTCCATGCATTGCAGGCCGGCGAGATTGGCTCTTGGCGTTCGCCCGAACCGCTAAGAGCGGCTAACAAAACGTAGCGAGCAGTCGTCAGGTGGGTGCGGAAGGCGCGGAGGAACCGGAGTGTACGGGGTACATGAGGATTCCGAGCACTGGCCGCGCCCGCCTGGCGGCTGCGCAGTAGTTTTGATAGCTGCTCTAAACATCGGTGGCGCGTTTGTGATCAGGTTCGTGCCCGACGCCCACGCCGATGCATACGCGCGCCGTAACTGCAGTGCGTCCCGATGCCGAGCAACTGCGTAGCCGTGGCCGGCCTCAAGCGCGGTGACCTGTCGGGTTACGTGTGGAACTGGATCGCCGCGCAGCGCCTACGCATCACGGCCGAGCTCTTCAAGACCATGCCAGGCAAGAATCTCGTCGATGCGCCGACCGACAAAGCGTGCATCTTCGACCGACAATGCGCGTGCCTCGATGACCTCAGCCATCCCGGCAAAGGCTTGCCAGAAATGGCAGCGATCCGGGCACGACTTCAGCAACGCCGGCACCGCGGCATCGAGATGATCCAGATGTGTGCGCAGCGCGGTTCGATCCATCCGACCTAGTATCGGCCACACCGTCTCACGGCATGAGACGCGGACTGGCGACACTTCTGCCATGGCACCCCCACCTCACCCGCCCACCAGTCTGTTCGAGCAGCTCTGCCGGCGCGTGGCGACCAGCGCGGACCCGTGGGAGGCGATCGAAGCGTTCGAGCGCGACCTGCTCCGCCGCTATCCCGACGATGGCGCCGAAGCGGTGGAGCTGGTGATCGCCTTCGCCTCCAGACTTGGCCTGCTGTCGCGGGAGGCGCTCGACCGCCAGCACGACGCGTAAGCATCGAAGCGGCAGAAGCGACGCAGGGCCTGCGGTCAGCCGATACGTTCGAACCGCGGCCGCATCATGCCCTCTACCTCGACCTGCGCCACAAACATCTCGAATGGCCGCACCCACATCCCTACGTCCGTCTCGAGCGGGCGGTACAGCACCAGCGGCGCCAATGTCTCGCTGTGACGAACCACGTCCAACACCTCGTAGTGCCCCCCTTTGAAATGCCGATAACGGCCGGGCTCAATGGACGGGAGTGGAGGCAAGGAAGGCATGGGCATGCGTCATGAGTGGAAGTGCGCAAGGGTAGCCTAGCTTCGCCGCTCGCGTGGTGCGATGGCTGCTGACTGCTGGACTCGCGCTCGCTATCAGCAGACGACATGACGCGTGCTGGCAGGCTTGCGTCAAAACACTGCAGCTTGCTTAGGCGCTGCGCGCGATGCGTGCAGGCTACGCATCGTGCTCCGCAAATAAAGCGCCCTGCTGCGGTGGATAAATCAAATCCGTGCCTGCCGCCTGCGCGCCGGGCGTCAGTTGGTGCGGCTGCGGGGGCTTCTCGCTCATCACGTGCAACACTGCATGGCCGCGGTGCACCAGCAAATCGGAAATCAACCGGCGGTGGCACTGCCACCACAGCGCCTCTGCACACATCAGCGCGCTACGCGTGCTCGCCGCAAGCGTGGTCACTCGCGCAAATGCCTGCTGGAATTCCGCGCTGGTCATATGATCGGCATAGCCCTGGAACGCGGCATTACGCCAGGCCCCATTCGGCGATCCCGGCTGCGCACGACGGCGTCCACCGAGCTGCGGCAACCAGACGTAGGCCAAGCCGATCTCGGCCAACGCCGATGCCATTACGTCACTTGCAAACCACGGATACCGCCTGGAGCCAGGAAAGCGCCGCACATCCACCACCGCCTCGATGCGGTGCACGCGCAGCAGTGCGAAAAACGCTTCCCAACTGCGTGTGGAATGGCCAATCGTCCAGACGGTGCTGGGAGCACCGGCATCCGCTTCGTCCAACGCATGTACCTCGTGGATCTGCGGCGTTTCATTGTTCATCGCCATGATTCATTGATCGCGAAAGTTCAGTGCGACCGTAAAAGATCTGCCACGCACGCGAGGTGAACTGGCTGTTGCGCCAGTGCATGTGCTTGCTGGCTGCAATTTCGCAACGTCGCTGCAAATGCCGCCGCTCCGAGACTCCCGCCTTTCTGTTGCTTGCACGCCAACGAATCCTCGTGACTGCCTGCTCACAGCACACGCAAGCCAACTCAACCGGCGTCATCACCGCGCCGCGATGACCGCCTCACACCTCTTGCACCGAGCGCTGCTTAGCTTTTCGTGATGAACGCACGCATCAGTCCGATGACACTCATTTCGTCATCACTTTCTCCAGCATCTGCGCAGAGCGGCCTCGACCTGGCCGCAGCGAATACGTGGCTGGCCATGCATCCCACGCTGCCCCTACCTGGCCGTGGCGACACCCTCGCACGCTGGCGCATCCTCGCCGACATCGCGGCGGCGGACTTGTGCGTTGCCAAATTGTTGGAGGCGCACTACGACGCGCAGGCCATCTGCGCGGATCTGGGCAGTGATCTCATGCAGCCAGGGCAGTGCTGGGCCGTGTGGGCGACCGAGCCGCCAGGCACAGACATGCACTTCACCGGCAACGCATTGCACGGCACCAAGGCCTGGTGCTCGGGCGCAGCGCATGTCACGCATACACTGGTCACCGCTCCGCACCAGGGTGCCCCAGGTCTGTTTGCCGTTGCGCTCGATCAGCCCGGCATTCGCATCGATGCCAGCGCGTGGCAGGCGCTCGGCATGCGCGCGATCGAAACGGCCAACGTCACCTTCTCTGCCACGCCGGCACAGCTGGTTGCCGCAGATGGCGGCTATCTGGCGCGCCCGGGGTTCTGGCACGGCGGTGCCGGCATTGCTGCGTGCTGGTTCGGCGCAACCGCGGCGGTGGCCGACGTATTGCGGCAATCACCGCGCGTGCGCCGCGACCCACACGCCGCTGCGCACCTCGGCGCCATCGATGCGGGCCTGGCCAGCACACGTGCGCTCATGCGCGAGCTGGCGGCACGCATCGATGCGCAGCAACACCTGGCGCATCAGCGCGAGGTGATGCAGCTGCGCAGCAGTGTCGAAGCTATCGCCCGCGACACCGTGGATCGCGTCGCCCGCGCACTCGGCCCGGGCCCGCTTTGCATGCAGGGCGCGCATGCGCAGCGGTGTGCAGATCTGCTGGTCTTCATTCGCCAACACCATGCAGAGCGGGACCTGCAATCACTGGGCGAGCGCTGCCACCAGGAGGCGGCCGCATGGACGCTCTAGCAGGGCAGCCGATCGAAGGCACCGGAACTCCGGAATCGGTGTGGCGCGCTGCAGCCGTGCTCCAGCACATGCCGCAAGCGTCACTGGGCGCGCTGCTGCAGGATGCGCGGCGGCTGGTGGTGGTTGCGCCACATCCGGACGATGAAGTGCTTGGCTGTGGTGGTTTGATGGCCGCCGCGCAAGCACACGGCATTCCAGTCTGTGTGATTGCGCTGACCGATGGCGAGATGGCCTACCCGCACGTGCCCGCCTGGGCACCGCACCTGTTGGCGCCTGCGCGCAGGCAGGAACTCGATGCGGCACTGGCGGCCCTTGGGCTGACCAATCACGCGGTGACCCATTGCGATCTTGGCGACGGCGCATTGCACGAGCACGAAGACGCCATGACGCACGCGATTGCCAGCCATCTCCAGCCACAGGATCTTGTGTTGGTCACCTGGCACCGCGACGCGCACCCCGACCACGAAGCCGCTGCGCGTGCCACCCGCGCCGCCTGCGCGCGCCACGGTGTGCGCCTGCTCACCTATCCGGTGTGGGCATGGCATTGGTCGCAACCGGGCGACGGCGTTTTCGAAGATGACCGCGCGCTGCGTTTCGAGCTCACGCCCGCCGTGCACGCCGCCAAACAGCGCGCGATCACGTGTTTTTCCACCCAGCTCGGCACCTGCACTCCGCCGGTCAACGAGCCGATTCTTCCGCCGCATGTGCTGGCGCGTTTCGATCGCACGTTCGAAGTGTTCCTCGCATGAGCGTGTTGAACAGCGACGACTCCGAGCAGCTCTACGCGGACGCTGACCCGTTCGGTTACCGCTCGCGCTGGTACGAGCAACGCAAGCGCGCCGTGCTGCTGGCCGCCCTGCCCTTTCCCTTGGTCGACCGCGGCTGGGAATTCGGCTGTTCCAATGGCGAGCTCACCGCAGAGCTGGGCACGCGCTGCACCCGCTTGCTGGCAACCGATCTTTCTCACCACGCCGTCAAGCTGGCCAGCGAGCGCGTGCAGCAGCACCCAGGCATCACGCTGCAACAAGCCAACCATCCGGCCGACTGGCCAACCGGTCAATTCGACCTGATCGTCTTCAGCGAAGTCGGTTATTACCTCGACGCAAATGCATTCGAGCGCACCGTCGCTTTGTTCGCCACATCGCTGGCGCCGCAAGGTTGCCTGGTGGCCTGCCACTGGCGGCATCCGTTCGAAGGCGCGGTGCGCAGTGCGGAGCAGGTGCATCAAGCGCTCGATCAGGTGCTGGCGCGCGATACCCTGTGCCGCTACGAAGACGCAGATTTCCTGCTGCAGGCATGGATGGCCGGCCCCTCAATCGCACAACGCGAGCAGTTGCGATGATCGCGGTCACCATCCCCGCGCATAACGAGCAGGCACTGATCGGGCCGTGCCTGCAGTCCATCCGCGTGGCCGCGCAGCACCCGGCACTGCAAGGCGAAGCGGTCGAGATTCACGTCGCACTGGACCGTTGCACCGATCAAACCGGCGTCATCGCCCGCGCGCATGGCGCGATCACCCAGGAGGTGTGCGGCGGCGTGGGCGTTGCACGCGCGGCCGCCGCAAGCGCGGCGATTGCGCGCGGTGCGCATTGGCTGGCGTGCACCGATGCCGACACCCGCGTGCCGCCCGATTGGCTTATGGCGCAACTCGCCTGCGCGGCAGATGCCTTCTGCGGCGTCGTGGAAGTGACCGACTGGCGCGATCACCTGAGCCAGACCCGCGCCGCGTTTCTGGCCAGCGAAATCCGGCACGACGGCCATCCGCATGTGCATGGCGCAAACCTGGGCATGCGGACCTCCGCCTATCTGGCCGCCGGCGGCTTTTCCAACGCGAGTAGCAGCGAAGATGTCGCGCTGGTCGCCGCCCTGGAACAGGCCGGCATGCGCATCGCGCGCCTGGCCAGCCCGGTGGTGAACACCAGCGCGCGCCGCAGTGCACGTGCCAGTGGCGGCTTCGCCGATTATCTGCTGCGCCTGGAGGCAGCCCTGCTGGCAGCCAGCCCAAGCCTGGGCTGACCCTCTCCACTAAGAGCAGCGATCAAAACGACTGCGCAGCCGCCAAGCGGGCGCGGCCGGTGCTCGGAATCGGCATGTACCCCGTACACCCCGGTTACTCCGCGCCGTCCGCATCAGGTGACGATTGAAATCGGGTGCACCGTCGTTCCACCAGACCGCCCCACGCTCACCGAGTCCTGTTTTTGCAGCATCCACCTCACCGCGCGCTGCTTTGAGTTGCATCGCGTCGCGCGTACGTAGCGCCGCTTTGACCGCACGTCGCGCGTCCATCAAGGCATGCACCAGCGCATCGCGTGCTTCTGCCGGTAGATCAGGATTGGTCGCGCGCCACAAGCGCCCGCAGACTACGAGATACCGGCCATCTGGGGTGCGGAGAGGCCCGTCAGCTGCTTGCTTGGGAGTCGCGCTACGCATGTGTGGCAGAAATGTCGAGAGACGCGGTAGTGAACCGTGCCTTCCGCGAATGCGATGTCGAGAAGCAGGAGGAGAGCCTTCGGAGTTAACTATTCGAGGCTTAGCGGCGGTCGAGGTCGAACGCACAAGACGATTGGCGGAGAGAGTGGGATCGGATCACCTTCGACTCAAGCCCTTCTCACCGTTGCAGAAAGCCTGCTGGGCAGGTTTCCTTTCGATGTTTCCTCGATCATAACGCCGGGCTTGGCTCGATTGCTAGCGCCCGCTTGCCATCGGCAAGTTGCTGACGCCATTGTCTGTCTGCATAAACTCGGACCTCACAGACATGAGCAACTCAAACAACCCGCTTGAAGCACATTTCGCCGTGTTGGTCGATTGCGACAACGTGCCGACGGACATCGTGGAGCACGCGTTGCTCATGGTGGCCCACCAAGTCCAGGCCTTAATCGCACCCGCGACCTTCGAAGCCCTGACCTGGCAGCGCGATGGGCCTCCCTCATTGGCCTGTATACCGGCGCCCGCGCGTCGGAGGTCGGCCAACTGCTGACCGCCGATGTGGTGGAGGACGGCGGTATCCCCTGCATCCAGATTTCAGATGAGGGAGAGCATCAGAAGGTAAAGACGGACGTGAGCTTGAGGACGGTGCCGGTCCACCCCGACTTGCTCGCCCTGGGCTTCCTGGACTGGGTCGAGCAGGCGCGGGGCCAAGGCCAGGAGCGCTTGTTCCCGGCGGCCAAAGCCGATGCCAAGAACGGCCAGGGCAACTGGATTTCCAAAGCCTTCAGCCGGCACCTGGCCGAAGTGGGCAAAAACTGGCCCACGGCCAAGCGCGGCTTTCACTCGCTTCGCAAAACCCTGATCCAAGAGTTGCAAGGCGCCGGCGTGGTGTCCGAGCTCCGGGCTCAGTTGGTCGACCACGAATTGGACGACGAGCACCACGTCACTTACAGCCGGGCCTTCACCGCCAAGGAGAAGCTGGACGGACTCCGGGCTGTCTCGCCGGGCCTGTCCGTGCTTGATTACGGCCTCAGCCTCGATTCCCTGTCGGCCTTGATGAATCAGACAACGTCAGTCGTTTCCTTGAAAAGCAATGCTCTGAGAGCTTGATGACCTCAGCGAAGGCGTCAACTGACAACGAGCGAAAATATCCTCTACATTCCTTAAGTAACGCCAGGCATCCACAGCTACAGCCAAGGCGCATCTGTCGCATCAAACAGACTGCGCCCTAAATGGCTGCAAGCAATCGAACGAAGGGCATCATCTGCTACCCAATTAGGCTCCTACCGCTGGATTTGAGCAGAGCTTCCTGTAAATATCAGGATTCACGCTGTTCCACCGATACTGCCTGCCGGAAGCCGCCCCTAAAAACACGACTTGCTGATATTTCAGCGACTCGTCGCTCGCCTTCACCTCTCTGCTCTCACATCCATAACGTATGTCCACGATAGTGGCACCTGCAAATCCAACGTTGTCCTGGACAAGCTGGTATTGGCCAGCAGGCAACCGGCGATTGAACACTTCAGAAACAGCCACACTCTGAGCAGTTTTATAGGACATCATCGTGAGACCCGAATCAATATCAGAGTAAACATCGATTTCGGTAGCATCACTAGGTATGCCACCTAGCGACGCTGAAACTGAAAAATCATTCGACCTCTTCAGGCTTTCTAGATCCTTATAACTTCTTGGGGCGTCATAGGGGGCACAGCCCGAAAGAGCAAGAAGAGCGAACGAAAAAAGTGTGGACCTACTCATCTTGACCCTGAGGTTTCCCCACATTTCCTCCTGGCAAATCAATCACTTGCGACGTAATTGCCTGGAAGAAAGTGCGCGCATGGCGCAATCTTCAAGGTGACTAAGCCAGAGAAGGTTGACGACCATGCGCGCCAGCGAAGTATTGCAGAAGTGCCTGCCCAACTCACTGTCCGGGATGCATGCGTTGCGCGAACGCGCGTTGCTGCATGCGGTCGAGGCGTTGTTGCACGGACGCAGGCTGACACTGATGGACATCGCACGTTCGTGGCCGAGCGCACTGCGGGTGCGCGCGCCGCTCAAGGCAGTTGATCGCCTGTTGAGTAATCGCAATTTGCAGGTCGAGCGATCAGTGATCGACCACGAGATGGCGCACTGGCTGCTGCGCGGCGCGCAGCCGGTAATCGTCATCGACTGGAGCGATCTGAAGCCAGACAAATCGTGGTGTCTGCTGCGCGCAGCGGTGCCGGTGGGCGGCCGCACGCTTACCTTGCTGGACATGGTAGTGCCAGGAAAGCAGCAGGGATCGCCTGGTGCAGAAAGACGCTTCTTGCAACAACTGAGGGCACTGGTTCCGGACGATGTTCGCCCGATCCTGGTCACTGACGCCGGCTTCCGGACACCGTGGTTCCGCGCTGTATCGGCCATGGGCTGGTGTTGGGTTGGGCGACTGCGCGGGCGCACGCAAGTCAAGCCGCAGGACGTGCGGGATGAAGCAGATCAGTGGATCGACAGCCGGAAACTGCATGTGTTGGCGTCCAATCGTGCATGCGAGTTACCGCCGATGCAGGCCAATCGCAGCGATCCACTCGATTGCAGGTTGGTGATTTACGCCAAGGCACGGCAAGGGCGCAAACAGTGCAATCGCCGCTCACCCGCCAAAGTCTCGCGTGCGTCATCGAGTCTGAAGGCCGCAGCGCGCGAGCGCGAGCCTTGGCTCATCGTTGCATCCCCGCAGCTGCAGGCGCCCAGCGCAAAGCAGTTGGTCAATGTGTACGCACGACGGATGCAGATCGAGCTTGCATTTCGCGATCTGAAATCACATCGCTACGGCCAGGCGCTGGAAGACAGTTTGACCCGACGCGGCGAGCGACTGCAGATCCTGCTGCTGATCAATACGTTGGCTGCATTCGCCAGCTGGTTGGCGGGGCTGGGATGCGAAGCGACCGGTATCGCCCAGTGGCTGTCTCCTCGCAACAGCACACGCAAGCTTTACTCCACGCTACGCATCGGCCGAGAAGCGCTGGTCAGGCAGTGGCCGATGGAACCCGTCTCACGGTGGATAGGGCGCTTGCGCGCACTGCCTGCGGCAGTGCGCGAGCAGATGACGCTTACGGTGTAAAACGTGGGGATACCTTAGATCTTGACCCCATTCCGGGATGTAATTGGATAAAAATGGCCGAGAGCGCTCCGGGACAAGGCCCATACAACGACGGGGGCAATCCTCGCCCATCTGACATGTCGCACCTAGCTGATTAGCGGCCATATCTTGCTGATTGTCACTTTGCATCTCGTAATGGCCACGCCGCCTTCCATCCCCATACAATCCCAAGCGTCCAGCGTAGTAATCCTTGGTTTCCTTAAGTGCCATCATTTCTAAGACTAGGCCAGGATTCTTTGTCGCTTGCGTTGCCCTACAAGAAGCGAGGCAGTGATAGAACTGATCGCTCCCCGCAATATTTCGGCTCTTCATTTCTGAATTCAACGAGGAAAGTATCTTCATTGCCGTCGCACCACCTCGATTAGCGCCCGACTCAAATTCTGCTGCTTCATTCGGTACTGGCCAAATTGGAATGTGCCAGACTCAAGCCCTAGCGGATCAATCAGGTAAAGTGGACTTCCTCCAACATAGCCAAATGTCGACAAACCGCCGCCCAATCCAATCGGATCACTCTGCCCATACCGCCCGGTAGCAGAGTCGTAGTCCCTGAAGTAATTTTGATTCAACCCGCTAGCCGCATCAAACCGCTGCCCCGGAAAGCGCATATCCAACACCAGCGCCGCACCATCGCCATCCGGATCCTGATTCGGCGCAGTGTTGCCGAAGGCCTCGCCCTTTAGGCTCCAGCTCCACGCCGCCACGTTACGAACCGGGTCAACCACCACACGCGGGCTGCCCAGGTGATCAGGTTCGATGTAGTGCAGCTTGTTGGCGTTGGCCAGCAGGCCCACCGGTAGGTCGTCCAGCCAGATCGCCTGCTGCTTGGGCGCGCCATTGTTATCGTAGTCGCCCAGCCAGTGGCCGGCTTCGTCATAAAGCGTGTAGGTGATAGTTGTGCCCAAGAAGCGGCGCACCTGCTCGCCTTTACCGTTGTAGCGATAGTTCATCACCAGCACGCCTGCACGCTTGACCATGCTCATGCGGCCGGATGCGTCGTAGGGGAACTCCCGCGCCTTGCCACCGATGCTCAGCGTATTGCCTGTCTTGTCGTACGTGCGCGCCACGCCGGCTACTGCACTCAGGCGATGATTGGTCGTTGGATAGGTGTAAGCCTGTGTAACGCTGCCGACTTTGGCGCTGAGGCGATTGCCGGTGGCGTCGTAGCTATAGCCATCAATGACGGTTCCGGTGACACCGTCGGTGAGGGCTGTGAGGCGGCCGAGCGTGTCGTAGCCCAGGCCGATCTCCGGCGTTGGATTGCCGGCTGGGGTCAGTGAGGTGAGATTGCCCACCTCATCGAACCCGAACCCGACATCCAGACCGCCAACCGCTTTGTCCTGAATGGCCTTGGGGCGGTAATCCTGGTCGTAAGCTCGAGTCAGCACGCGGCCGTTGCCGTAGGTCCAGCCGTCCACCGGGCCCATGGGCAGATACGTGGCACCCTTGACCAACACCTCGCGCGAGCCTCCAGGCGCGGTATAGCCCACCTCGGCGACCTGGCCCAGCTCATTGCGTACATAGTCAACCATCGCCCCGTCCGGATAGACCATGCTCGTCAGGCGCCCGCCTGCCGTGTAGGCATAACGAACCGTCAGTGCCTTGCCATTGGTCGTCTGGACCTTGCGCACCAGGTCACCGAATCGGTTGTAGCAATACTGCGTTGTGCCGCTGCCGTCCTTCATGCTGGCCAGGCGCCCGGCTGCGAACTGCTCTCCCGCCACGCAGACAGCCGGGGCCACGTCGTAGACAAAACGGGTCTCAAGCGCTGCATCGGCATAGGACACCGATACTGGCCGGTTTAAGGCATCGTAGGTGTAGGTGGCCTGCCGGTTGGCTGCGTCCTTCCTAGACAGCACGTTGCCTGCGTCGTCGTAGGTGAAGCCGGTGCTGCCCGTGTCGGGACTTGTCAGCGCCAACAGTTCGCCCAGACCGTTGCGCTGGTAGGTAGTCTTCAAGCTTTTCGGATCCGTCACCACTGACGGTTGTCCAAGCACGTCGTATTGAAAAGCGCTCGTCGCCTTGATGCCGCCGGCGTCTTCGATACTCTGCTTCAAGCGATGCAAGGCATCATAGGTATAGGTGCTTGACCTACCCATGGCATCTGTCCGCTCCTTCAACGTGCCCACTGCATCGTAGGTAAAATCCGTCGGGTTGCCCTGCGCATCTGCGGTTGTTTTTAGGTGGCCTAGCTCATCGTAGAGCCGGGACATGGTGGCCTTAAGCACACCTTTTGAGTCCTGGATCTCCTCCTTAACTCGCCGTCCGGATTTGTCGAGCGTATAGAGGATGGCATTTCCGTAACGATCCGAAACCTTGGTCAGGCGGAATGCGCTGTCGTAGGTGAAGTCAGACACGTCGCCACCCGGCAGCGCAACCTGCTTGACCAAGCCGGTGGGCCAATAGCTGTAGCGCGTAATGCGGTCATCCGTCTCCGAGCCGCTGTCCTGTCCCCGGACAATGCTTGCCGTCAGCCGACCTCGCGCATCGTAGCTGTAGTCGGTCACGACCCCATTCGGATCCTTCTGCGACAGCAGGCGGCCGGCGCTATCGTAACTAAGGAGTCGCCCCTGAAAAACCCCCTTCAAGCACCAAGTGTCATCGGCGACAGCGGCACGGCGCTAAAGGATGGCCATCCCATCGCCCGCATCCAGGCACGCAAAAACGCGATCCAGCGCAGCAGCCAGCGCAGGTTGTAGCCGGCGGCGCAGCCGAGTACGTGCAGCGCATCGCCTTGTGCACCTTTCAGCCTGCAGCGACGCAACCTGCAGTCGTCTTTCAGATGTCCGATCACCGGTTCCACCGCCTGCCGTCGTTTGATCCAGCGCCATTGCCGTCGCGTCAGCGTCTTGGCCTTGCCACGATGGAGCACCTGCACGCCATCGACCTCGCGCCCGCGATAGCCCAGGTCCACGATCGCCACCGTCGGTTCTACGCTCAGATCCTGCAGCAACCCGCGTGTCTGCTCCAGCTGCTCGGCCAAGGTGTCGCCGTCGTACGGGTTGCCCGGGAAGCTACGCGCACCCACGACCAATCCCTTGCAGGCGGTGACCGCAATGCCGACCTTGACGCCGAATTCGTACGCTTGACGCGCCTTGCCCTTACCGATGCATTCCACTTCCGGGGCATGCAATGCGTACAGTTTTTGTTTGTCCTTCGGACGCTGCGTGTACAGCCGTTGCGCACGTTCCAGCCAGACCGCGATGCGCTCGCGCACGCCGGGTTCCACCTGGTCCAGCTTGCGCGCGATATCGCGCAACACCCGCCCCAAGACCGTGCGTTGACGTCGCAGCACGCGCTGCATGCGCTTGAACTGGCGTGCATGCGCATAGCGGCCCGCCTTGCGGCTCAGGGCCGGACCTTGCCGTGCGTAGCTCTGCCGCAACCCGATGCCGTAACGCTTGGCCAGCAGCACCAGTTTCTTGCGTGCCACCTCCAGCAACCGACTATCGGTCGGATAGGCAATCGCCTTTTCCTGCACCGTGGTGTCCACGATCACCCGCGACAACTCGCGTGCGTCCACCGCCTGCATGGCATGTGCAGCGTTGATGGTGTGTGCCAGCAACTCTTCCATCCCCGCTTCGTCAAGCCGCTGACGCCAGCGCGTCAGCGAGCTGGCATCGCACGGCAAGCGCGTCTGGAACACGACCTCGCCAGTGAAAAACTGCCAATACGGATTTTCCAGCCAACGCTCGCACACCGCCTCATCGGACAGGTCGTAGGCGTGTTTGAGGTAGAGCAAACCGGCGATCAGCCGCACCGGCAATGCCGGCCGACCGCCACCAGCCTGGGTGGCCGGCAAGCGCGATGAAAGTGCTTGCTCCAACGCCGTCCACGGCATCCGTTGGCTCAGCTGCGCCAGCGGATGCCGCAGATCGATCTGGTTCTCCAGGCGCGAACGAAACAACTCCTCGGCAGGCATGTGCTCGGCAGCAGGACGGCGTGTATGCATGAGTGGAAATTGCCAGAAACCAGCCTTCAGCGTAGCGAAAACTGGTAGTTCTGGCACGCCGCTGCAGACATCAAGGCCTTGCGGGCGTTGGGTGATTGGGGGTTTTTCAGGGGCGACTAAGGAACTGGGTGACCTGGCCCACTGCGTTGGTGATCGTCTTCAGGTCCCCGCCCTGAGCCGCGGGATAGTAGTCGTACGTGGTGGCGTCGCTGAGATCTGTTCGCGCTCCGTCCACACGCAGCAGCACTCCCACCAGGGGGCAGCTTCCTGCGGTTACGTCGGCCTGCTCGCAATAGGTGAAGGTCTGCTGACGCTGCTTCCCGGAAACGGCATCTTGCTCGACCTGGGTCAGTGCTTGGCCACGCTCATTGCGAGTCCATCGCTTGGACACAACCAGCCCCTGTGCCCCCTTCACATTGAGCTCGGTCAATTGGTGGGTCAGCGCATCCCTCACGCTCTCAGTGCGCACCGCCTCCTGCGTGCCGTCACCGACCGTCACGGCTGATCGATACGCCGGCGCGTATTCGTAGGAAACCTTACTGCCCGATGCGTCCGTCACGCTTTGCAGTCGACCATCGCTGAAGTAGGTGTTGGACGTGCTTGCTGCGCCTTCGGTTACGTTGTTGACCGGGCTGAAAATGGTAGACCCATACTCGAAGCGCTTGACCGCGCCAGATGCCTGGGTGACTTCCGTGACGCCTTCGGCCACGTAGTTCAGAGTCACTCCATCGACCGCCCCGGTATCGCCATGGAGAACGCTGCTTATCACGCGTCCATAGGTGTCGTAACCAAACGATGCATAGCGCTGCCCGCTCTCCCCGGTGATACCAGTTAAATAGTTGACCAGCTGAGGTTCCGCAAGTCCCTTCTCGTGATAGTGGTAAAGGTGCTTCGCACCATCGGGATACGTGGCGGCAATCAAATTACCGTCAACATCGTAGTCGTAAAGAACGATTCCGCCACCCGGAATCTCCATGCCCGTGACACGCCCGTCCGTATAGGCGAACGTCACGGCGCGGCCATGACCATCGACCAATCGCGCAATGCGCGTGCCCTCGTAGACTACGGTTACGTCACGGTCCGGCGAGGCTGGATTGCGCACCGCGAGCAGCTCGCCATCCTTGCCGAAATCGCGATATTCGCCAGTTTCTTCGATGACTCGGTAATACGTAGTGCTATTGCTGATGCGGCGATACAGCCGTCCCGAATTCCGGGCACGGCCGGTGCCAGCAGCAACCGTGGTGAAAACATCCCTGTTGCCCGCCTCGTCGAGATAGGCTGTGTTGGAACTGTCGAATCGGTCGCTGTAACTCAACGACCAGCCCTCTCCGACCGGTATGACACTCTTGGTCTGATTGACGGAATGATAATAGCGATTGAAAGAACGACCTGCGAACTCGAAGTCTTTCTCTTCGCGAGACTTATCGCCTGTCGTGGGATGGCAAGGGTTGTTTGTGCTGCAACTTTGGAACTGCTTCAAGGGCGACGTGACCCAGGTGTTGTCATCGTTCTTGGGCTTACAAACAGCCTCTGTCGTAAGAGCTGCCTCCGCGAGAATTAAATTTCCCTGAGAAGGCGTGAAGTTTGCTTCGCACGTCAACTTTCGCTTCTTGTAGACATTCCAACGCCACGACACTGAGACAGGTGCCCCCGAGTTCGACAGACAATTAAATGTCGCGTTGAAATATTTGTCTGAGCTATAACTAACATCGCCATTTGAGGAGAGGCCAAGACCAGTCGTATTGTAATCCGACGTTTGAGTACTGGACTGAAGTGAACAAGATTTCCCGAGCTTTGTCGTTAGGATGTCCAAGGACTTGGCGATGAGTGCGCCTTCCTCCGTGCACCAGCTTGATCCAAACTCTGGGGACGCTGTGCAGCCGGGGTTTCCGACCCCGTAGATACCCAAATTGACTCCATAGGACGGGCCAGAGACCGAGGCGGCCTTTAGAAACGGGACACGGAAATAGGTCCAGACCTCTCCCGCTCCCCGATTCAAAAAAGCTTTTGAGTAGGGCTTCAAATACTGCCCGATGCCTTGATAGTCCTTGGAGTTGCGAAGGGCATCGGCAGCCTTCTCCATCGTGTCGTAGCAGCCGAGGGGCAGCGCGCAGAATGTAGCTTTAGGCGGGGTTTGGGCGTGCGCAGGGCTAGCGCCTAGTAACCCATAGGCACTAAAAAAAAACGGTATCAAGAGAGCTGCGCAACGCGCGCCCTTTGACGGGACTGAGTAAACAGAGAGACACGCAACGGCCCGAATTGACACGGCAACACTCCTTGTCAGCTGCACTTGCAGCATCAGTTAGGAATCCATTCCCACCCACCCCACGCTGGCAGCGGTGGTGATTACAACCAGTCCCACGAAGGGACCGCTAGTTTCGACGATATCGGATTAGTGATGCGCCGACAAGCGAGGCGTTTGCGGACAGAAAGATTGTCTGGAGTAAGGGTGGCCGCGTCAGCGGCAGCGGCTCGGGGCACTCCGAATGTAACGAAGTCAAACCGTTGCAGGAAGCCTGTTCGGCAGGTTTGCTTTCAGTGTTGACATGATCAGAGCTCCGCGCTTCGCCCTCTTGCTAGCGCCCGTTTGCCAAGGGGAGTTGCTGACGCCATTGTCTGTCTGCGTAAAACTTGGATCTCGCCGGCATGAGCAACCCGAACAGACCGCGTGAAGCACGTGTTGCGGTATTGCTTGACTGCGACAACGTGCCGACCGACATCGTCGAGCACGCGTTGCTCATGGTCGCCCAATTCGGCCGGGCCGTGCTTCGCTGCGGGTATGGCAATCACAACACGCTCGCCAACAAGTGGCGGGAGGTCTTGGTCCGCCAGACCTTCCAATTCCATCAGCTGCCTACGAACCTGTTCACGATCTTTCCTGATCAGTGCAGACTATGCGGATGCGCCAAAAGACCTATCCGAGCGACATGAGCCGGGAGCAGTTCGAACACGTGCTGCCGATCCTGGAACAAGCGCGTAAGCGCACCAAGCCACGCCGTGTGGATGTGTATGAGGTGTGGTGCGCAGTGTTGTACGTACTGCGAACCGGTTGCCAATGGCGAGCGCTACCCAGCGACTTTCCAAAGTGGCGGACCGTGCACTCGTACTTTGCCAAGTGGAGCGAGTGCAACGATGAGGGAGTGAGCCTGCTGGAGCAGGCACTTAAAAAATCAGGTTGGCGTGGCCCGCGCCAGACAGGAGCGCAACGCTTGCACCAGGTTCTTGATCGTGGACGCGCAGAGCGTAAAGAACACGGACACAGCAGGGCAAAAGGGATATGACGCGGGCAAGAAGGTGTCGGGCATCAAGCGGCATATCGCTGTTGATACTCAGGGATTGCCCCATGCAATCGCGGTGACGACGGCGGAGGTGACCGACCGCAAAGGTGCGCTGCAAGCGTTGGAGCGCTGCCAGTCAAACTTGACGCATGTACAAAGCTTACTGTGCGACAGCGGTTACACCGGAGTACGGTTTGCCGACGGCGTGCGAGAGATTTTAGGCGAACAGCTCACGGTGCAGATTGCCAAGCGCAGCGAACTGCATACCTTCAAGGTCATGCCCAAGCGATGGATCGTCGAGCGTAGTTTTGCTTGGCTGGAGAAGAACCGAAGGCTATGGAAGAACTGCGAGCGCAAACTCAACACCAGCCTGCAGTTCATCCATTTGGCCTTCTTGGCACTATTGCTCAGAAGATCGTGAACAGGTTCTAAGAAAACTTCCGGTCCTTAGCGCTGCCGATTTGCCGCTGCTCCGTCATCCTGCCGTGCAGCTGATGGGTGCGCTTGAGCGTCAGCTCCTGGAGATTCCCGGCACTCGTCAGACGAGCTATGAGCAGCGTCCGACTTGCTGAGCTTGGCCACGCGTTGATCCTTCAACTGTGCGAAGAGCCGAGCATAGCCCTCCCCAAGCACGACCGCACGCACGTAGGCCTGCGCCAAGTCCTTCGTTTGCCGGAACTGCACGGGCAAAAGAGTTGGAGGTCGAGGTGATGCAGACCTTGGCTCGCTTGAGCCCGGAAGCTGAGCAAGAACGTCCTGCACCCCCATCGCAGGCCGAAGGTGCCACCGGAGATAGGGACAGGCTCTGGTCTCCACCCGTGGCTCCGCCTGACTCGGCACACCGCCCCAAAATTTATGCCAATCGCCCCAAGGATGTGCTTGCTGCGTGGTCTGCGCTGGAGGTCCTGTCACCCCAAACCTATGACCGCCCTATCGACCTGGCGAAGGGAGACCGCGCCATCGTTTCCATCAGTGATGGCCGCCTGCCTTGGGACAGAGGGCCTGCGAGCTCGCGCCCCAGGCAGAAGATTTATTTCCACATCGTTTTGGCAACCATTCCTGCCGCGCCCGCTTTCGCTGCATTGATCGACCGCTTCAAAGACTCCCGTCTTGAACGCCCGAGCGTTAAAGGTGACGTTGTTCTTGCCTCATTGCTTGTGGACAAGGAAGGAATCCTTGCTGGAGAGGCACCCGTCTCGCTGTCCGCGTTCGGATGGGGCTTGCCTGTCGCCCTGGGAGGGTCGCTCAAGGACTTGGCTGCCTGGACCCAACAAGAACCGCGGCTGATCGAAGGCCTCACCAAGCAGTTGGGCGTTTCATCAACAGAGACCCCAGTTCCACTGACGTGGGAAGCGCTACAACGCGCCTCTTCCTGGCTGGTAGACACCCTTGGGTTATCCGGACACCAAGTAAGCGGCCCGACATTCGCTGTCGCCCATTACCTCTACTACACGTTGCGGATTGTTCCAGATCCGCTTCTTCTCAATAGCTTTTACCTGCGCGACTTGGCCAAGGCACGAGAGATCGCCAACAAGGGCGAACTCCCCAAAGCGTTGTCTCTCTATCTGGGCAGCCAGAAGCCAGCAGCACGACGGGACTTATTGAAAGACGATGCCGCCCTGGAAGCTTCGTTGGCTCCAGCCGATGTGCCGCTGGGTCGATGGCCCACCCCTGCATCGCATACCCCTGCCCTGTTACAGCAGGCTGCTGTCAACTCGGCGGGGCGTTTGTCCGGAGGCCCCGGGATTTTAGGCGTCAATGGCCCACCTGGGACGGGAAAAAGCACCCTGCTGCGTGACATTGTGGCGGATTTGCTGACTCGCCGAGCCACAGCCATGTGCGCGTTCACCGACCCGACCCAAGCTTTTAAAGTCGGTTGGACAAAGAGGGCCAAGGGAGAGACCCAGGAGCTTCACGCGCTGGATGCCAGCTTGCGGGGATTCGAGATGATCGTTGCCAGCTCGAACAACAAGGCCGTCGAGAACGTCAGTGCAGAAATGCCATCGATGCAAGCGATTCCCGGCGACTCCCTCCTGCGCTATTTCGCGCCGTTGGCTTCTGATCTATTGGACCGCGAGGCATGGGGGTTGATGACAGCGGTCCTCGGCAATGCATCCAATCGGTCTGCGTTCCGAAAGAAATTTTGGGGAGACTCGCCACGCTCCCTTGAACGCTACCTCAAACAGGTCAGCGGCATCGCACCGCGTGAAGACGGGTCTCCCGAGGGCCTGGCCGAACTTTGCAGTGCGCCATCTACTCCAAAGGAAGCCCAAGACCGCTGGGAGCGTGCTCGAAAGCATTTCAAGCAACTCTCCAGTGCGTGCTCCACGCGGTTGTCTCAGCTGGAAAACTTGCGACGCGCCTTGATCCAACTGCCCAAGCTGCGGGAAGAAGAGAAGGCAAAACGCCAACAACATCTGGAGGCATCCAGTCATGCCAACCAGGCACAGTCGCTGCTTGCTGCCTTGGTTCGAGATACACAGACCGCAACTTTGGCGCTACAGCAGTGTGAGACCGCGCTGTCCCATCATGCGCAAAAGCGACCTAGTTTTTTCAGTCTAAGGCGTCTTTTTGGTGCCCAGTCCGCCAAATCTTGGGAGGTCACGCATGGGCCTCTCAAACATCAGGCTGACATCGCAAAGACGGCGAGGGGCATCGCTGTAGAAGCCCAATCCAAGGCAGATGGTTTGGCGCGGGCAGCTGGGCAGCAAGCAGTGATTGCTTCACAGGAACTCGAAAAGGCCAGTAAGAAACGCGAAGCGACGGAGCAGCAGTGCCACGAGGTGCAGATCGGCGCTGGAGCTCACGTGCTGGACGAGCATTTCCTTTCACTGCCGCACGAGCAGAAGCAGCTGGCCGTGCCCTGGCTGGACAGTGAGCTACAGAAGCTTCGAATGGAGGTCTTCGAAGCAGCCATGGAAGTGCATCGGGCCTTCATCGACGCAGCAGCAAAGCCCCTTCTCCATAACATCAACGCCTTGGTCGGAGGAAACTTCAACATTCCACCAGACCGACAGCACTTGAGCGGACATCTATGGAGCAGCTTGTTCCTGGTCGTGCCGGTCATTTCAACAACGTTTGCTTCCGTCGAGCGAATGTTGGGACGTCTTCCCCAGGAAACCTTTGGCTGGCTTCTGGTGGATGAAGCAGGGCAAGCGACGCCGCAAGCAGTCGTAGGTGCCCTGCTTCGATGTCAGCGAGCAGTGGTCGTGGGCGATCCGCAGCAAGTTGAGCCAGTCGTTCCGCTGCCTGACGTGCTGACTGCTGCCGTCCTTCGCGAGTTTGATGCCGACCCTGACAAATTCGGAGCCCCAAATGCGTCGGTTCAAACCTTGGCCGACGAGGCTGGAGACTATTGCGCCACGTTCGATACGGCCGGTGGATTCCGGACGGTGGGATCTCCCCTGCTCGTCCACCGTCGGTGTGCGTCGCCGATGTTCGAGATTTCCAACACAATTGCTTATGGCGGGTTGATGGTCCAGGCAAAGCCCCCTAAGGGCTCGAGCATTCGAGATGTCTTGGGCAACTCCCATTGGATAGACGTGCTTGGAAGTGCGCGGGACAAGTTCTCACCGGAGGAAGGCCAGCAGCTGTTGCTTTTTCTCAGGACGTTGAGAAACAACGCGGTTCTCCCTGATCTCTACATCGTCACGCCCTTTGTCGCCGTTCAAGATGGCCTTCGAGAGCTGGTGAAGCAGGACGGCGTCTTGCAAGGCTGGGTGGAAAATGCCTCCAAGTGGCCATCCGAGCGGATTGGCACTGATACGCCCAGGGTTTCCTAGACATCTCAAGGCCATGGAAAATGGTCGATTCGGAGGTGTCTATGAGCAGCAAGCGATATACGGATGAGTTCAAGATCGAGGCGGTCCGGCAAGTGACTGATCGTGGGTTCAAGGTGGCAGAAGTCGCCGAGCGGCTGGGTGTCACGACGCACAGCCTGTACGCCTGGCTGCGCACGTTCGGCAAGTCTGGCGTGGTGCATCGCGCCGAGGTGGACCAGAGCGCCGAGGTTCGGCGGCTGAAGGCAGAGTTGCGTCGAGTGACCGAGGAGCGCGACATCCTAAAAAAGGCCGCCGCGTACTTTGCCAAGGGGTAAAGGCAAAGTACGCCTTCATGCAAGCCCACTGCGGGGAATTCAGGGTGTGTGCAATGTGCCGGGTATTGCGGGTCAACCGGTCGGGTTATTACGCCTGGTTGTGCTCGCCCAACAGTGAGCGCGCCAAGGAAGATGATCGCTTGCTTGGACTAATCAAGCACCACTGGCTGGCCAGCGGCAGTGTCTATGGGCATCGCAAGATCACCACGGATCTGCGCGATCTGGGTGAGCGTTGTAGTCGTCATCGGGTGCATCGGCTGATGCGCACCGAGGGACTGCGTGCCCAGGTGGGCTATGGTCGCAAACCGCGCTTCCATGGAGGAATGCAGTGCAAGGCGGCGGCCAACCTGCTTGACCGACAGTTCGACGTGACGGAGCCGGACACGGCCTGGGCGAGCGATTTCACCTTCATCCGCACGCATGAAGGCTGGATGTATTTGGCTGTTGTGATCGATCTGTTTTCCAGGCAGGTCGTCGGCTGGGCGATGCGCGATCGGGCCGACACCGAGTTGGTCGTGCAGGCGGTGTTGTCTGCGGTGTGGCGGCGCAAACCCAACACTGGTTGCTTGGTTCACTCGGACCAAGGGTCTGTCTACACCAGCGATGACTGGCGCAGTTTCCTGGCGTCCCATGGCTTGGTGTGCAGCATGAGTCGGCGTGGCAACTGCCACGACAACGCACCCGTGGAGAGCTTCTTCGGCCTGCTCAAACGCGAGCGGATCAGGCGGCGGACCTATCCCACCAAGGACGCCGCTCGCGCCGAGGTATTCGACTACATCGAGATGTTCTACAACCCCAACCGCCGCCACGGTTCAACTGGCGACCTGTCACCTGTAGAGTTTGAACGGCGCTACGCGCAACGAGGGTCTTGAGTGTCTACGGAACCCTGGGCGTATCAGGCAGCCTCATGCTGGTCAACCGGCTCGATCTGTTGGCTTTCAGCGGGAGCCAGAGAGAATGCGGGGTTCAGCCGACATACGTGTGAAAATGACTCACAAGCTCGGATTTCACCCATTGCATCAGTGAGTTAGCGGATATTTCTGGGTAACAAAACTCCACTACCAACAGCGATTAGCTCACTTTTGGCTGTTTTTTACACGAATCCCTGCCGCCCCTTATCTTCGCGGCCAGTCGACGGAATTCGTTCATGCTCATGTCCGTCACAAAAGGCGCGTTGATTGCCCTTGCGCTGTGAGAAGTACCACCGCCTTCTTATCGAAGGAAACGAAGGTTTCCCCGCCAAGCCAGTTGCCTTCGTAGGCAATGACGCCATCGGCAAAGTCTCCGCCCGCGTCGAGCACCAGCAAGCCAGCCTCCACGGCAGGCCGGTTCACTTCCACATTCGCGGCGGCCAGTAGTGCCCGGATCGCGCTGGCCGCGTCGGCTTGCTGGAAGCCGTAGACTCGCAGCAGCACCCAAACAAATTCACATAGGCACGGCAACGCGACCGCGATCAACTCGGCGTCGGTCAAGACTGCGGCGGCAACGTCCGCTTGTGCGGGATCGTCACGCACAACCGCACGCACAAGGACGTTGGTATCGGCGGCGACCTTCATTGCTTACCTGCCCAGCCTTGCGCCGCCGCCTCGTTGATTTCTTCGATGGTTGCAACCTTCTGCGTCCTGCCCGCGAGCAGGCCGACAAAGCTGGCTATCGTCCCTGCGGGCCGGGCCGCCTTGAGCACGCCCCGACCATCTGGCAGCAAGTTCAGTTCGATCTTGTCGCCTGGCCTGATGCCGAGGTGTTGCAGTACGTCCTTCCGAAACGTCACTTGTCCCCGTGCGGTAACGGTCAATGTGGTCATGATGGTTTGCCTCGCAATCCAAGGTTGATGCTTTGCATTGTAATGCAAAACTGCCTTACTTTCAATGTCCGTCAAACGATCATTAGTCGGCCATGCCGGACATTGTCCGGCAATGCACTTGCTTAACGGGTTTTCGGACATTATGATAGGCGGACAGAAAGACGGACAAAAGGGGCGGTAATGGTACTGATCGGCTATGCGCGGGTATCGACGGCGGAACAGGACACCGCTTTGCAGACGGATGCGCTACGCAAGGCAGGCTGCGAGCGCGTTTTTGAGGACACGGCTTCTGGGGCCAAGGCCGACAGGCCCGGCTTGGCTGATGCGCTGGCCTACCTGCGCGCCGGCGACGTGCTGGCCGTCTGGCGTCTGGATCGGCTCGGGCGCTCAATGCAACACCTCATCGAGACAATCGCCGCGCTGGAAGCGCGTGGCGTCGGCTTCCGGTCGCTGACCGAAAGCATCGACACCACCACGCCGGGCGGACGGCTCATCTTCCACGTCTTCGGCGCACTGGGCCAGTTCGAGCGCGACTTGATCCGCGAGCGCACCAAGGCCGGGCTGACCGCTGCCGCCGCACGCGGGCGGAAGGGCGGGCGAAAGCCGGTTGTCACCGCCGACAAGTTGCAGCGAGCGCGGGAGCACATCGCCAACGGGCTTAATGTCCGAGAGGCCGCTAAACGGCTCAAGGTGAGCAAGACGGCTCTATACGCCGCGCTGCAATCCACTAGTGCAGCCAACTTCTGACATTCCGTGCAGCTGTCCTCTGAGAATGACACATCCGCGACCAGAGGACAGTTCACCAACTCAAGGGCGGGCGACCCAAGGCGTCCAGTCGCTCTGCGTCCTCCAGGATCGCTGTTGTCGTGCGCGGCGAAATGGGCTGCGCTTCATCCAGCCCGTAGGCTTGCCGCGCAGCATCGGCGGCTAAATCCTCAAGCGTCCCTTGTGAGTACTCTTGCAGTCTTTGACGCGTGCCTTCGGCAAGATCCGGGGCGATGACCGGCATCGAGGAAAAGATGTAGCCCGGCGCATGCTTGGCATGGTTAGCAAGAAAGACTGCCCCCAGGTCGCGCGCATACGCATGCCGCGTAGTTTGCGGATCCTCGATCTCGGCTCTGAATCCGTTTGTCCTGTCCAGCGCTTCGATTGCGTCAGGCTTGTCGAATCGTTCAACTACAGTGGTGGTCGTTCGGTACGTTTCGGCCCAGCGCGAATCCCCTAGTCGCACGGCTGGACCATCGCACCATGAGTCAAGGACCACCGCGGACTCCTCCGCCTCTATCGCGCCTGGTGGCTGGTAAAGCGCGTAGATGTGGGGCACCCCGTAGTCACGTACGGTCATCATCTGCCCGCCATCCTCCATGCGGACGGCATGTTGACGTGCATTGATCGCTGCGTTCTCGTCACAGTTGCCAGCCCCCAAAGCCAGTGCGCTTCCTGCCCATGAATTCTGGTCATTTCTACTGAGGGTGTAGGACAGAGCGCTGTAGGTGGCGCTCCGTCCGTTGCTGAGCCTCAGATCGCTATCGACATTGCCTCGTCCAAGGTGCAAGGCGAGTCGTGTCTCGTGCACCGTCGCTGTGGCGTCGGCAAGGCGTTGGCGGTCGCGCGCATCTTCGATGGGTCTGTCGTTGAGGCGCATACCAAGCTGGTAGGCCGCCTGCTGAACTTCGTGCGGCTGTAGGGTCGGCCCGGCGCCCGCCCGCCTCGCCCTGCGAGCCCCGAGTGATGGCAAGCCATGCAGGCTGGGTGACATGGGCGCCTCGGAGGATGAAGGCGTAGAGGGCGGGGTTTGCTCTAGGGCGTGAGTTGCATAATGGTCAGGTGACCCTGCCACGCTCGGCTTCGAAACGCATAGACCCATTTCCAGCTCCTGCAGTACTGAGTCATCAAGGTTAGCGAGAAGCTCTCCGATTTGCGTAGGCTCACCGAAGTCATGGCTGGGACCACGAAGGATTGGCGCTGGTACGCGCGCGTGCTTGCCGGCAAGCACGCCTGCACATCTGAAAGATTGCGGCGAACCCTGGGGCAATGCCGAGTCATCCATTGCTGGTAGCGGCGCTGTGGCTGCACTCTGTTGCCGGGTAAATCGGTGTTGGAGCAAGAAGGGCGTGTATCGATGAAGGAGAAGTACTGGCCGGATCATCTGGCCAAGGGATTTATCGGGATTGACGATGCCCAATTTTCACTGGCGCATCTGCAGCCATTCACTTACCAAGTGACCATTGCCACGCCCGACCGGGCGGCGGTGGCGGTGTCTGTATCCGTGGAATTCAGTTCGCACTGCGTCAGCAAGGGCCCGCCCAAGCAAGGGCCGGCGCTGGTCTTCCACGCAGGCCACGACGACCTGGTTATCGACCAGCGTCGGATCTGGCGCTGTTTTCATCCCGCGCGTTATGCAGCCTCAGCGCTCCTGCCCGACATCATGCGGACGCTCGATCAGCGCCCCTGCTTGTTTACCAATGGCGACAACTTCCTGACGATGGAGCTGCAGGAGCTGATTCCCGGTGACCTGCCCCCACCGGCCATACCAGTGATTACTGATAAAGCCCGGGGTTGAAGGGTACTGCGTTGTTGCCGGTTTGTGCTCGGTGGTTGGAGGCAAACTGCGCTGGCGGGATGCGACCACAGCTGCTGTGCGGACGTACCTCGTTGAAGTCACGCCGCCAATCGGCGATGACCTCGCGAGCCTGGATCAGCGACGTGAACCAGTGTTCGTTGAGACATTCGTCGCGGAACTTGCCGTTGAAGCTCTCGATGTAGCCGTTCTGCATGGGTTTGCCGGGTTCGATCAGGATGTGTTCGATGCCACGCTGCTGTGCCCAAGCGATGAAGGCGCGGCTGGTGAACTCCGGGCCGTTGTCCGTGCGCACCGCGCGGGGATAGCCGCGGAAGCAGGCGATCTGCTCCAGCACACGCATCACGTAAGCCCCGCTGATGCCATGGTCCACCGCGATGTCCACGCATTCATGGGTGAAGTCGTCGGCGACGGTCAGGCATTTGATGCGGCGGCCACTGGCCAACTGATCAAAGACGAAGTCCATGCTGATTACCTCGTTGGGATGCCGCGCTGGCCGTAACGGCTGCCGCTGTGCCGCCGGGAACTTGGCCTTCTTGCGCCAGCGCACGCTCAGCTTCGCCTCGCGGTACAGACGGTAGATCTTCTTATGGTTCACCTGCGGAAACTCCGGGCGCAGCAGGTCGTGCAGGCGGCGATAGCCGAAGCGGCGACGCGCCTGCGCCAGTTCCACCAGTCTGGCCGACAGGGTTTGCGTCGCCGGCGTGGGTGTCGGCGCGTGGCGGAAAGCATCGCGGGAGATCCCCGCAAGGCGACAAGCCCGGCGCTCGCTGATCGACGTCAGCTCGCACATGCGCCGGATTGCCTCGCGCTTGCGTTGCGGGGCTAGCGTTTTACCCCGAACCCGACCTTCAGCGCCTCGATGTCCAGGTGCGCCTCGGCCAGCAACCGCTTCAGGCGGTTGTTCTCCTGCTCCAGCTCCTTCAGGCGCTTCGCGTCTTCGGCCTCCATGCCGCCGTACTTGGCCCGCCACTGGTAGAAGCTGGCCGGGCTGAAACCGTGCTGGCGGCACAGCTCAGCCACCGCCATCCCGGCATCCGCCTGCTTGATGAATCCGATGATCTGCTCGGTGCTGAAACGACTCTTCTTCATGTCCGTCCTCGTGGTTGACGGACTTTACAGCTTCACGTGGTACGGCTCAGCGGGGGCAGGTCAAGGCGAGCAAACCAAGCCTTTCCATTTTTTAAGAATCGAGCTTATCGCTGACACGTCTCCCGTAAGTGCACGACCATTCCGATTAGGGGCGCCAACCGAAATTAGGAGCTCATCCGTTCCAGACTTATCCTTCTCGCCTATCACCCTCTGAAGAATTTCATCAAAGAGAGATTGACTTAAGTTGCTCTGCTGACCAGCAGAGATCTCAAAACCTGTTCGATTTGCAAAATCGCTTCCATGAAAGGGAATGTCCGCTACTGCAGTGACAGACCAGTCAACTCCGGAACCAACCACGCTCCCACTCGGCATCGGGGGGGAATCATCGCCAAAAAAATCAATGGCATTGGGGCGACTATCTGCACAACCTTCAATTTGACCGACCAAATCATAAAGAACCGAGTCAGAAAGCCTTGTCGGTTTACCCCCTAAACCATTAAATTTTAACCGAAACTCCATGCCAACGAGTCCCCTCAGCCTACCGGACTCATACAAAGATAGAAGTTTATCTTGCAACTTTGAGAAGAATTCAGCTCTTTGTATCCGATCCTCTGCGGGCCAAACAGTCAATTCAATCCCGCTCCGCACCCCATCCCTAGATATGAAAAAATCAGGCGGATCAAGGCCTGGTCCAAGTGTCTCGAATGCTAACTGTGGATTCTGCTTTTTGAGCAAATCGCTCAAATGCTTGAGATGATCAGCCTCCATAGATTGCTTTGACTGGTAAGCATCCCATTGAAAAACAGAGTCGGAAACCATATAAATTTCCTCACTACCTAAAGTTTTACCAATCAACGTTGGACAAATTGGAATCATCGCTTTCTCGTTGAAAAATTGACCCTTTCTTCCACCTGGCCACAATCAGCAAACTTCATCACGCGGCCGGCGCAGTGCGCAGGCTGACCGCTCTGTATTGCCTCTGGTTGCCGTAACGCGGCCCGTTCTTCTCAAGCGTGGCGCAGAGCCGGCCTTCGCCACAGGGAGCTAGGTCAGCGCGCGAGACGCGGTCCATGTAGTCGATGGAGGCACGAAGCTGTGCGAGTTCGGTTCGCTTCTCGTTGATGATGCCGACCGAGTAAGCCACCGCACTCAGCCCTAAGACGCCCGCCACGAGCATCGTGGCGGACGCCATACCCATGCGCCGCGTGATCCGCGTTTCCAAGGATTGCTGGGCCTGCGTGTAACGCCGAGTGGCTTGCTGCAACGTCTCGTCCGCAAGGGCCATCTCTTTGTTGAACCGCTTGGCGGCTGGCTCCAGCGTCTGCGTCAACGCTTGATTGGTCAGCTGCGTTAGCCTCGGCAGTGCGTTCTCCAGCACCCGATTGACCTTGGAATCAGCGCTGCCCACCGCGTTCTGGAGCACCTGGAGTTGCTCGGTGACCACATCGCGCAACCGTTGTTCGCGCTGCTGCATGGATGCCACCAGCGTCGTTAGCACTTTGACCGTCTCCTGCAACGAGGCGTTCGATGCATTCAACGTGGCCATCATTTCCGCCATTGCGGCAGCGTCTTGCTTGTCCATGAGGTTTCCTAACTCGGCTGGTCACGGAAGCGATTTTGACTAACCACCGCCTCCACCACCACCGCCCCCTCCTCCTCCGCCGTCTCCACCTCCACCGCCATCCCCTTGGGGACCGCTCTGCATCGGCCCCTTGGCAAACTCTGGCAGCGTCATCACCATGACCGGCCCGCGGCTGGTGTTGATCTCCGCTGAGACATCCATTCCCAGCGCCTGGCGCGTGGCGACGTGCTCCTGGGCTTCCTGCTGGGCCTGTGCCTCCAGGAAATCGTTGCCTTTTTTCAACAGCGCCTGCGTCGCTGCGCTGTTGGCCACCCGGTTCAGCGCTTGCTCGATCGCCAGTTCGTTCTTGCTGTCGAGCGCATAAAGCACCTCATCCACGTCGGGATCGCCCGTGATCGATTTCCGTTCATCTTTCGACGAATCGTTTGGGGCATCGCCTCCTCCTGGACCGGCGAAGCGCTGAGCTAAAGATGGGAAGGCATCGGTTTGCTCAGCAGCTTCGCTGGGAGAGCGGCGACTTGGTTGGTGCGCGCTGAATGCATCAATGCTCCCACTCTCCTGGTCCCGCGCGCCGTCGCGAACGAAGGGATAGGGTTCTCCGCGCTCGCGATACTCCTTCCATTCTTGATGGAAACGTTCGTCTTCCCGATCCGCCGCCTCAATCTCCTGTTGCAGTTGGCGCAACGAGCGCATGGTCTCTTCCAGGAACAGGGCACCGCCCGGATCTGCGGCGCTGCGGTCCTGCGCCGGGGTCGATTGGGCCTGCTGGCTTTCCGCGTCTGCTGGCTCCGTGGGAAAACGATTCTCTGCGCTGCCTCCCAGCGATTGCCCGTGTGCTTGCGCGAGATTTATTGCGGGCAGCACAGCCGCCCCATGGTCGATGGGAGAGACGTCTGAAGGACTCGCCTGCCGTGCCTCAGCTGCTCGCTCAAGAGTGGTAGGCGCAGGGGGCTGCGACGCAATCAACGGTTCTGCTGTCGCAGGCGCTGTTTGGGCCATCACGCGAACCTGCTCTGCCTCCTGCTTACGGGCCACGTCTTGCTGACGGACCGACGCTTGCTCCATCTCCGCTTGCTGCGTTTGCACGCTGGGAGGCAGCGCTGGAGGCACCGCATCGGCCTCCGCGCCTTGCGAAAATTGGTTACCGGATTCCGGGCCCTCGGATGAAGACACTTGAAGGCGCGCGGCGGCGCGACTCTCCACCGCCGACATTTCCAGCGCGCGTTCCGCTTCTTGTGCTTGATGCGGCCGCGCGTCGCCTGGACTGTGCGTTTGCTTCAGTGGGTCAGGTGCGTCAGGAGCCAGATGTTCGTGTGCCTGTTGGTTCCGCATCTGTGGCTGCTGGCGTGCGTCTTCCTGCTGCGACTCGGGTCGTGGCGTTTGTTGAACCAACGCAGCATCTGGAGCGTGCGGCTGAGTGTCCAGTTGCGGCGAGGCCTGCCGCGGTTCGAGTCCTTGAGTTTGTTGCTGCTGATCATGTGTTTGCTGAGCCTGAGCTTCCTGCACCTCAACTTGCCGGGTTTCTTGAGCCTGGCGGTCTTGCTGCTCCCGCTGCTGGTTGTCCTCGGATTGGCGTTCCTGCGCCTGTCGTTGCTGGACTTCCCTACCCTCACGCTCCTGTAGCTCGCGTTGCTGGTTGGTGTGTGCCTGACGCTCCTGTTGCTGGTGGTCTTCCTGTTCGCGTTGCTGCTCCGCTTGGCGTTGACCTTCCAGCATCGCGTGCGCCTGGACTGCCTGCTCGCTCTGCGACTGATCTTCGCGCTCAGGCTGTGCCTGATGGAGGTGCTCGCGCACCTGCGCGGCATGCTGCTCTTGCGCGAGACGATCTTGCTGTTCGCGTTCTTGTCGCGCCTGCGCGGCGACAGAAGCCTGCATGCGTGCCTGGATGTAGAGCACCTGCTGCGGATTGGACGAGTCGGAGGTCGAGGTGTCTGTCTCCCCCGTCGCCTCGGGCGCTCGCGCAAGGGGCGGCAATTCTCGCCGATTGCCTTGCGCCTCATTCAGCGCCTGACGGATGTCGTCGCTGCTGGTGACGGCCACCACCCGAGCGACGCCATCGCTGCCGCGCTGGAGGTGGACGATGGGGCTGTCATAGCCGTATTGCCCGGACTCGTTGCGCTGGAGTTGCTGCATGGTCGGTCCGGCGATGCCGCTGGCGTCCCTGGTCCGCTGCGAGGCCAGCTCCACGGCCTGCTGGGTCTGCGGGTTGACGTTCAAATCAACGCCTGCAGCCCGGTAACGGTGCAGCAGCTCGTTGTGCTCCATCTGCGTAGCTGTGGGCGCGGGAAGCGCCTGGATCGCGGTCAAGGCTTCCTGGGAGCGCTCCAACGAGGGCTGCCGCATCTGGTCGGTCAGTTCCAGCTCTACCGCCAGGTTGCCGCTGGCGACGCCATCCTTGCCCGCCCACTGGCCTGACTCGGTGCGCTGGTAAAGCTGAGCGTCCGACCCCAGCACCGCGCCTGACTTGGCCCGGGCGGCTTGGACGGCTGCCGGCACCTCGACTCCGTAGGCCTGGGCTCGCTGCGCGGCATGGTTCTCGATGTATGCGGCCGCAATGGCCTCGCGCCCGGTGGCGACGTTGGTCTCGATGCGTGCCAGCGCCTCTTGATTGAGCTGCTGCACGCGTTCCGGGGGTGCGAGTTGGAGGGCATAGCTGCCAATCTCATCGGTTCCAGAGGCCGTGGTCCTGACTTGGCGCTCCCAGGTCTGACGCTCGGGATTGCGCTGCCAATTCTGGTTGTCCAATCCCACCTGATCGCTTGCCCGTGCAGGGAGGTTGAACGGGTCCTGGGGCGTCGGGACCTTGCCCAGCGCCAGTTCCACCGCTTTGGCGTTGGCCAGAGCGCCCAGTTCCTGCGATTTTTCATAGCTGGCGACCACGGGCTGCTCGCCCGACGTGCGGCGGCCATCCTGGGCGAGGTCGATGGCGGCTTCGCGCTGCCAGTTGCGACCGTTGAACTGCCACTCCACGCCCGCTTTGTCGGTCTGGTGGTAGATGGCGCGGTTGTCCAGCAAATCGGCGCCTTTGTCGAACGCCTTGCTCATCAACAGCGCGTCGCCCACAACCAAGGCCGCAGGCACAAAGCCGCTACCACCCAGCGCTGCTGCCGTGGACGCGCCACCGGCCCAACCGCCGACGTTGCGGGCCAATGCATGGGCGACTTCGGACTGGGCGGCGGTGGCATTGCCTTGTTCCAGCAACTCGGCCGAACGGCGGGCGGTCAACACCGCATCGGCGCCGGTGGCCAGCAAGCCGCCCGAACGCACCAAGCTGCTGGCCGATGCTTCGCCCAGCAGCAGTTCCATGGATACGCCACCCCTCTGGCCTCGGGGGACGCGCAGGTTATGTGCGGCCTCCTCGCCCAGGGTCTGCTCGACCTTGAGGATGCCTTGCTCTGAAAAAACCACGCGCCCATCGTGGTGGGCATTGGAAAGGGCAAGGGACAGCCCGCTGCGCTGAAGCTGGATATCCCCGCCCCGGATAATTGCGCTATTGCTAACCTGGATTTGGTTGAGCGTGGCGACGATGCGCGACTCAGAGTGCGCGACGGCACCCCAGCCGTGATCCACTCCAGTGAATCCTTTCAGAGCTTCAATCTGTTGGGCATGGGTCTGCTGATAGGTCGGGATATCGCGGAAAAAGTCTTGAACCTTCTGGTTGGTCTGCGGAGGGGTTAAACCAACCGGCGTATTGGTGTTCAAGTCGCCGTTGATTAGGCCTACTTTGACGGTATCGCGTAGGTGCTCGACGCGCTGGACAACGCGGTCCATTGCCGCTGGGTCGCCCTCCAACATGGCTTGTCCATCTCGGGACGCGTAAAGATCTTCAAGGTGATCAAGCAGCCCATACTGGTATGCGCTAAGAGGGCCGCCGCTATGTGGCGTGATGCCCATCGTTTGAGCGAACGCGGGGTTGGCCGGCAAGAACAGTCGGTTTTCCGGTGCGTGGATGTCAAACTTCCCCGCCCGTTGCAACTCATCAAGCAACTCGCTGTTCTTCAGCGTCTGCTGCTCGATGCTGTGGTGGTCCTGAAAAAGCGTGCGGTAGTTCGGCATGGATCAGGCTCCTTCCTTGCGACTTTGTGGCTCGCCTTATCGGTTGACCACGTCGTAGAACCAGAGGCCATCCGATTTACCTTGCGCGCCTATCCCGGCTGCTTTAACAGCATCTTTGAACACCCGGTCACAAAAGACCCCACCGTGAAATGGCAGCCTGAACACATGCGCCGTCCCGAGCACGTCGCGTTTGAAGGCCAGTCGCGAGCCCCCCGCCAAGCTGTAATATTTCCCGTCTTCGTATTCCTCACTCACCTTAATATCTAGGTGAGAAGTATCTTCATCCAGCGCGTCCACCGTGCGGACCACATCGCACAGGTAGACGTTTGGCCCCTTCGAGCCATCGGCCAAGCGATAGTCGGTATCGGCAAACGCGAACGCCGCAGGATCTACCGTCTCCATCACTCGACGCAGGCGCTCTGACACCAGCCAGTAGCCGCTGAATCCCCCTTCCAGATCTTCGGGAAGCACGCCTTCACTGGGGTGGTAGACCAGGCGTGGGATCTCGCGCAAAGCGGGAAATCCGCCGTCCTTGGGCTTCAGAATTAGCCTTGGTGGAGTTAGGAGAGCGTCTCGGTTCTCAAAGACAACCCCATGGCCTTTGCCACCTCGCCGAACGTCCGGCTGCAGGTGGAAGAACTCCCCTTTCTTAGGCTGATTGGTCGTCGTTGTTTCCATGCGTTGCGTCTCGTCCAGTCCACCAGGGTATGGTCTCCACCTCAGTCGAGCAGAGTCTACCGTCTCGATAGCGGACTTGGGCAGACAACGGGGCTCAATTCCGACTTGCCGCAGCTCGCTCTACCTCAGCCCGGCTTCGTCTACTCAAGCGCAGGACGAATTCCTCCTGACGCCAATATGGCCCTAACCTCCAACGACCCATTAGGCGAGCGCAAGGGGGCGCCTAGCTCGTTCAGGATGCTGCACCAGCAACGGTCAGACGCTAAAAGATCGACCGGACGGCTTGGCAGCTGTCCTTTTGGTCTCGCACCTTAGGACCAGACCACGAACCACTTAAAATTCCTGATGGTTTAACCTACATTTTGGAACTGGGGGCATTGCTACGACTTACCTACGCCTAGGTTAGACGCGAGAAGCCTTTGGTGCCTGAACAGAATAGCGTGCTCGATGCTTTGATCGCTCACAGTGGCGATGGAAGGCAAGAGCTTGACAATACGAAACAATTCGTATAGCTTGAAATGGAGTTCAATATGGGGTTTAAGGCAGTAAAACAGAAGGTCGTTGCGGGACTGCTCTCAGGCGACTACGCCCACGACGGTCGAGCAGACATTGATGACAAGAACCTGCTTAAAACAGGCAAGGTGAGTCCGCAGGAAGTTGCGAAAGTGCTCAAAAAGAGCAGTGGCAAAAATCACTCCAGCAGCCTTCATCATCAAGACAGCTCCATTGAGGTGCACGTAATCAAGTGTAGGGCCTGGTATGTGAAATTCTACTTTGACCCCGACACAGTCTTTATTAGCGTTCATCAGTAAAATGAGATCCCACAAATGAAATTTTTCATGCCTGGCGACAACAAAAGCGCTCTCTGCCATCGAGACGGCAGAGTAATGACTACCTTTGGTTACAGAGACGTGCCGTTCCGAGACGGCAATGGAGTGGTGCAGAACGTATTGGTCGGCACTTGTGACGTGTGTGGCGATGCGATTCTCATCCCAGCTCAGTCAACCCCAGCAATCGCAGCTGCGCGAAAGAAAGTAGAGCACTCGCTAGAAGTGAACATCCCGGCCACGTTCGTAGATGCATTAGACGCGGCCATTGTGCGCGTGACTGCTCACCCGAGTCCTGATTTCCGAAAGCAACTGCTGGTCTATTACGTCAACCGTTACGCGGCTGGGGAAGAAGATTCTGGTGAACTTAAGCGCCTCATCAACGGCACTTCTGTCCTGCTCAAGTCTAAAACAGTGCCGAAAAGACGCCTATCAATGAAATTCAATGGCGTCATTGATGGCCGAATCGAGAAGATTAGAGAAGATACGCTGCTGTCCAAGACAGACTTGGTCAAGTCGATTGCTATCAAAATCTACGACGACATCGTGCAACCTGATGAGCCAAAACACCACAAGGCGCTGTCTGAAATCGCAGATGTGCTTTACGCCTGACACAGGTTCGACACTATATCGTGCATCGCTGGCTATCATTTGTGCAGGCAAAATTGTAAAAGCGGCCTGAGCGTTTGCCTCCCGTGGGTTAGAACACCCTCTTAACCGAAGTATCAGGGATTTCCATCATGGCAGATAAAGAAAAAGAAAATACTTCAAAGGCGCCTTTGCTGAAGAAAACCGATCTTCAACACGAATATTCCTGGAAAGCGTTGGAAGGCGACAATCCTCACGTCGTTGGCGCCCCCGACAGCACACTACTCAGTCGGTCCGAGGGTTACGAAGTTTTGGACTTCATTAATCGTTTTGCCGAGCAGCACAACCTAAAGCAGAAAAACAGCGGAAAAAAGACGGAATGGCTCATTAAAATAAAGCTCCCCTCTAACGTCCGCAGCCACGCTAACGTTAGAAGTTGGCTGGAGAAGAACTGGAAAACCTTCAACGACGAATGGGACAACAAGCTAAAGCGCGGCGACATCGTCGGTTGATTAGCGGTAATAGAGGCCGGCGATATCGCCAACTTCTATAATTTCTGCAGGAAATCAGCTTATCACACCCGATCGAGGACGTTGCGGATCTCATAGAGCTTACTACTCGCGTCATGCAGCCTTGAAATGAACTGATCGAGGAACGAGTTGGAAACCTCAAAACTCTGGCCATGCTTGGGCTGCCGATAAAGTATCTGGGCATTCTCTCCGTTGGTGATTGGATAAGCATGTACAAAGTGAGAGCGGTCCTTATTGAGACTTCTGATAAGGCGAAGTGCCATCCCTCCTGCTTCTTCGGTGTAAATACCCCTGCTATTAGCATCTGCTAGTGCCTTTTCTAACTTACCACACAATTTCCCTGCTTCTAGAGCACTGAGCTCGTCCTGGCTCCCATTAGGAACAAGACGGCAAATGATCTCAATCATGAAACTCGTGATCGATGCGAAGCCGTAGAGCGCGACTCCAAGGCGGTAGAGGTAGAAGTCATCAGCAGGGAGAGAAAGCCTTGTCTGCTCGCGGATAATGTCGAAATTCATAGTCAAATTGCTCCAATTTGCTTGGTTGTGCGGTTGACTTCTCTTGTTTTTTGCGCCTCAGGGCAGCTCGATACCCGATGCGTCGATAAAAGAGATGCCGCTTTCACCCGCATCATCAGGAATCCCCGCGTCATGGACCGCGTCTTTGAAAGCCCGGTCGCAAATCACGAATGAGCTAAAGGGCGTAAGGAATACGTGGGCTTGACCCACGACTTCCTGTCTAAAGGCCAAGCTGGCCCCTCCTCCCACCGAGTAGAACTTGCCATTGACATAGTCGTCGTCTATTTCGATTTGAAGCCTCGAGGCAACTTCGCCCAAGGCATCAAGCTCGCGAACAATGTCGCACAAAAAGTGGCGCGGACCTTTGGTTCCATCGGCCAAGCGGTAATCCACCTCCGCGAAGGCAAAGGCGTCGGAATCCACCAAAACCATGGCATCGTAGAGTCGCTCTGAAACCAACCAGTAACCGCTGAATCCCGGCTCTAGATCGCGCGGGGCTGGACCTGTTTTGGGGTCGTAGGTCAGCTGCGGTGTTTCGCGGAGCGTGGGAAATCCTCCCTCCTCCGGCCGCAGGATCAACCTCGGAGGGGACAGCAGGTGGCGGACATTGTCGAACCTCACCCCACAGGGCTGCCTGTTGCTCTCCATGTCCGCTTCAAACATGTAGAAGCTCCCGGCCGTCGGCTGATTGGGCGTTGTTGATGACATGCGTTTTATCCCGTCCGTGCGCTGTGGTCTCAGCTGACAGAAAGAGCTTAACTCGGCCGCTGTGCCGACCCAACCCATAAGCCAATGGAGGGGCTATACCCACCCCCTTGCGGCCAGGCTGGTGTGCTGCCGACCGCCGATGACCAGGTGGTCGAGGACGCGGATGTCGAGCAGCGCCAGCGCCTGCTTCAGGCGCTCGGTGACTTTGCGGTCGGCTTCGCTGGGCTCTGGATTCCCGCTCGGGTGGTTGTGGAAGAGGATGACGGCGACGGCGTTGAGGTCCAGGGCACGCTTTGCTACGACTCGCGGGTGGACATCGCACCCGTCGATGGTGCCGCTGAAGAGATGTTCGGTTGCGAGGATGTGATGCTTGGTGTCGAGGAAGACGACCCCGAAGACTTCGTGCGGCAGGTGAGCGCAGCGGGCAACCAGGTAGTCGCCGGCTTGGTCGGGGCTGTGGATGCGGCCTTGGCGTTGAAGGCGCTGTTCCAAGATGGTCGCGGCAGCGAGGAGAATCCCCTCCTCGTCCATCTCAAGTTGATATTGGACTGCTCGGTCTTGGGTGCGCTTCATCGGTTTGTCTCCACCAGCGCGTTGTGCGCCTCGTGGGAACCGACAGGCGAAGCGTTAGGCTCGACCGCACCCGGGAGTGAGCACCGTTAGGCGCGCAGCGGAGGGCCGCAACAGAGCGCCAGCGTCGAGGAGGAGGCTCGCCCTTGCGGTCGGGACAGCGAAGCCAAGATTCCCTTCAAGAGGCCCAGCGCGGGTGGAGAAAACAGCATGCATGCCAACAAGGCTTACGGGCCAAACGGCGTGCGGATTGAGGGGGGCGACTGATGTTGTCAGCAGGCGATGGCTGGGTTTTGCAGCCAGTGATGAGCCTACTGCGGACCTGTGCTTGCCTGAAGCCCTTATGACTGCGCATGAGCAGCACGCAAGCTTCGGGATGGACCAAGGCAGCACCAATGGACTCAGACGTGCTCGGCCATGTTTTCCAGTCCGTGCCAGGACAATATTTCCTCGGCCCGACGGCCGACGAACTGCGCGTCTTCGCTCGTCGCTGCCTTGCTCTCGATGGCGGCGGCCATGCTGGCAAAGGCTTGCCAGAAGTGGCGGCGGTCGGGACTGGAGGCCCGTAATGTCGGCACCGCAGCATCCAGACGCTCAAGGTGACGGCGAGACCGGCTCTGTCCATGGGCTCGAGTATCGGCAGTGTCGTCGCACCACTTGAGACTTAGCATCGTCAGGACAGCGAAAGCGAACTTCTTGCAGGGTGCCGGCACGACGCTGCTCAAGCATTCCATGGGGGAGCTTCTCAAAGCCTGGCAACGCCCACCGAGCCCTAACGTGTAGGCCAACGAAACGCTTTCAACCTCACCAGCGCCACCTGGTTCCTCTCACCTTTTGAAGAACGAGAATCACCTGGTGACAAAGAAAAACGCCCCAGCTTTGAACTGGGGCGTTCTTAGAAAAGCTCGACCTGATCTCAGCTCGGCAGGGTTTCGATGGGACCCACATCACCCGTCGGAATTCTGCCGCCGCAAGAGCCGTAGCAACCGCCGCCGATCAGCACTCCACCACCACCACCGCCGGTTCCAGCGGAGCCGCCGCCACCACCGCCGCCGCTCGAAGGCTGCTGAGCAATCTTCTCGGCCATTTCCTTTGCCTTCTTTCCGCAAGGCTTCTCAATGTAGACCATGCCCCGGCCAGTATAGTTGAGAATCTTTACGGTGTAGGAAACATAACCCTTATAGGAGTTTGCAACCCAATTTCCCTCACCCAGCAGTTTGGATGCTGCCGAATCAAGCCTATCCATAAAAACGGCATTGGCGGGATTCTTGCTGTCGCTAAACTTTGGCAGCTGCGTCAAGGGCACCTGAATTGGCACCAGTGGCGGCATCGGGAGTTCCGAGCACGCAAATGCAGCCCCCATAAGCCCCGTCAGAGACATCGCAGCGACGCCAGCTTTCTTCATAATTTCCATTTACGCCCTACTCCTTTTTTTAAACAAAAATTAACCACATAAACCTACTGACCGATTGGACGTTTATCCAATACCGGTGCCCTGCCATGCTTCGACGTATAGATCCGGTCTATTTCAGCGTTGAGTCGCAGGGCTTCAGACTCCCCGAGCATTCTTTGCTCTGTTGAAAGTGACCTAGACATCATCACTTCCCGAGTAACAGACGCACGAGTATCTCCACGCATTTCCGCCACACGCGACACGGCATACGCAGCAACAGGATCCCCGCTTGCGCTGCCGCCTTGAAAGGACGCCAGCATATTCAAAGCGAAAAGGTTTCCTTCCGCACCAGCGTCTACCAGACGCTGTTGCGCCATAGGATCAGAAGCGAGTAATCGCGCATCTAAGATCGTCTGCGCGACCTTATCCCCTGCCTCTGAGGCCTGCTTCAGCAGGGCCTCTGGCGCGCCCATGTAGGCGTCGAGCTGCTTTTCATTGGGAAAGCCATGACGATCCAGCCACTTCTGCTCGGCCTTACTTTCGGCATAGCCCGGGTCGTTATCGAAGCTCATCCCGTCTCTAGTTTTCGGCACTTCTGGGAACGGATGTCGAACACGAGAGTCATTCCGAAGATCGACGCCGCCTTCAACCGACTGAGACGGGGCCCGATCCTTGACTGATTCGTTCGCTGCATTGGGAATCTGATTCTGGGAGATGCCCTGCGTTGACCCTTCGTCCTTACGCGCTTCGTGCGTCCAGATGATGCCACCTACTACGACTGCCAGTGCGGCTGCACTTAGCGTTACTGCTTTGTTGCCCATCTCACCTTCTCGTAATTCCATTACAGCTGCGTAAGCGCAGTCCGAAGGAGGATAGCGTTGCAGATCAGCTCGCTTCACGCAAGCTTAATCTTGCAAAAACTTAGGTCCGTATCGGAGCAACGGTCTGCCGAAGCAGCGAACGATAAAGATGCGAATGCGAGTCCAATTTTCTCGCCTCTTCAGCGCCATAACACCAAATGAGACCTGGACTCACCATGATGTCGCGAGTGAGCTTCTTACAGGGTGCCGGCATGAGGCTGCTCAAGCGTCCCGCGAGGTGAGCGACCATCGGTCCCGCGTCCGGCAGAATCAGATTGCGCTTCTGGCATTCCTGAAACCATGGGTCTCGCGCCCGACGGGATGTCAGGAAGTTCTGAGCCAGCCGTCATCCAAGAGCGCCAAGCTTCCCGAGGGATCTCCGGCGCGACCAGGTCACGGCCGCACAGAAGTGACGGGACATCAACCATTACGCGGGGACGGGGTCCTGATTTCAGCCCAAACGTTTCGCCACCAGGTCCATCCACCCGGACTGGGATGCGGAAGCTTGCGCGCTCAACGGGCCGCGGCCCGCGATGACCTGGAACGCGTCCAGGCCAGCCTGATCCTGGGGAAAGAGCGGCCCGTCCACGCCCCTGACGAAGTGGTCGCCTTGAATGGCCCCGCATACTTCACAGTGGTTGGCCCAATAGGTCGCGCTCGCGGTTTTCGAGCGCCCAGGCTTGAGCCATGGTGCAACCTCTTGGATGTGCGCCGCTGTGTCTGGGTCCAGCGCCTTGATGTAGCCCAGTATGGCCGTGCCACCTATCTCGGGCTCGTCGTCTGGCTCTTCCACACCCTCGTTGTCGACGAAGGACAGCACCCACACCGTGGTGACAGGAGTGGCCTTCGCACACTTCCAGCACTGAGTGGTCGCTTGCAGGAGGGCATAGCTTGGAGCGCTAAAAGTCAGCGGGGTCATGGGGTCGTATCGGTGTATGCGCCACGATTCCAAAACCGGTAGCGCCAAGGCACCACGTTCTCCAAAAACGTGATGCGGGGGCTGGGAAGGTTGCCAAATCCTTCGATGCTGGCGCGCAGCCGCTCGGCCTGAGCCTCGGGGACAAAAAGCCAAGGCCTCAGCGTTTAGTCCAGCGGCACACCGCTGTCTCGCTCAAGGGCTCCCCTGATGCCGGCGCAGTGCTCGTTCCATCCTTTCAGGCGAGCAATCAACGAACGGGCCCGGGCTGCATAGCTGATCTCGCACAAATAAGCCGCCCCCTCCTTGAAGCTCACGGCCACTGCGTCGCAATACCAATGCGGGCCGCTGGTGTCCGGGTTGGCGCCCTCGTTGAGCTGGATGCAGCACTGGCTGTTGACGAACAGCGCGCGGTCCGCTCGAAGGTAATCGAGCACCACGCCCTCGAAGTGGTCCATGTTAGTTAACTCCCGTTTTTGGCTGCTTTATCTACCTAGATAATACTAACATTTGATCAAGTCATTTAGGAACGGTACACCTTAAAAACTAACATGCAGGCCTATTTAGTTAGCCTATTTGCATTAAACAGTACAATAATGACAGGGCAAACCACTCGAAATCATTCCCCGACGCGCCGCTAAACCATTGAATTATATAGGACCACCGCACTTAAACCAGACATAATAATTTTGGCGGAATTTCAGGCTAGGCCTTTACGGTAGAGTTTGCTTCAGGAAAAGTAAAAAATTGCTCTTTTTGATTGACGAATTTCCGGGCTGGATTATCACTACTTCCATTGAAACAATGGAAGCAAGCAATGTCCTCTATCGTCCAGCAACAGCTTCGCGATTACATCACCTCCCCCTTCGGTCTCCTGCAAATCAAGGGCGCGCACGTCGGCAACATCCGAGCGACCGAAATCAACATCACGGGTCGCGAAGCCGCGATCCACGCACTAGAACTCTTTGACCGCGCGGATGAGCGCTCTCGGCGGGTGCGCCTCAGCAAGAACCGAACGCTCTACCCCGAGCCCCTGCCCCTCGGCTCGCCGGCGCGCTTGCTCTCGGTCGAGATCTCGGATTACCTCGGGCACCGCGACCGTTGCGGCCTGGCCAAAGAGACCGTCGAAGACACGGCTCGGTCGCTGAAGCTCTTGCGGATTGCCTGCGGTGACGTTCCTGTCTCGCGCATCGACCATGCTCACATCTACAGGCTGTGGGACCTGATGCGTTGGGCACCACCGCTTCTGCTGTCCGATCCCAAATATCAGGCTTACACGTTCGAACAAGCCGTCGCCCTTGGCAAGGAACTCGGCGTGGCGCCCCCGGCTCCCGCCACGCTGGAGAAGCATCGGCGGTTCCTGGTGACCTTCTTCAGCAAGCTGGTAAAGGCGAAAGCGATTCCCATGTCGCCCATGGATGCTTTCGCTGAGATCAAGAAGGACTTGGTCGTAGACACGAGCAAGCCCGAGCGCTTGTTCGACGAGGAAGAGCTTCAGCGCATCTTTTCACCCAAGACGTTCCCGGCTTGGGCCAAGAAGTATCCCCACCGGTGGTGGCTCCCCATGATCTCGCTCTACACGGGCGCGCGCATCAACGAGCTCGCTCAGCTGAAGGTGGCCGACATCGTTGAGGAGGCCAAGGTGTGGTGCATCCGCATCCAAAAAACGGTCGACGCCGATCTCAGGCATAAGGATCGAGACAGGAGCCGTCAAAGCCTAAAAGGCAAAGCAGCGGTTCGCACCCTGCCCATCCCCAAACCATTGCTGGATGCTGGTTTCCTGGATTTCATTGAGGACATCAAGGCTACTGGCCATCCCAGACTCTTTCCGCATCTGTCTGCGGGCGTGAACCGGGAGACTGGAGAGACCAATGCGCGCTACAGCCAAGGCGCGGTGAACCAGTTCAGCAGCTACATGAAGACCTTGGGCTTCGGAAAGGGGATCGGCGCTCACGCCTTCCGCCACACGCTTGCCACCGAGCTTCACCACAAGAACGTGTCCGACCAAGACATCGCCCTCATTACCGGCCACTCGCTGCGGAAGAACGTGCCCGTCTTGCACGACGCGTATTTCCACAAGAAGCCAAAGCTTGCCCGGGCCACGCAGATCAGAATTCTGGCGAAATACAAGCCGCCGGTCGAGTTGCCCAAGTATGAGCGTGGCCAGTTTTCGGAGTGTTTGGCGGACCCGAGCAAGTTTTACCCCTGACCGTGCCCTGCCCTGATGTCCGGTTTTGCAACCTTGTTGCGGTGCTGTCGCCACCGCTATGTCGCCTGCTTCGACCCCCGTTGTTGGGCAACTGAAGACGGAGGCCAAACGACTGACGCAGCCGGCTCAAACCTCAACGCCCTTCTCCACCCTTCCTTCTCCACCCTTTCGGAATTCAATCATGAGCATCACCAGCACGCCTACTGCCGAACATCTGTCCTCTCTCCTCAATCAACGCCTACCTGGCAAAGTAATCTTTCGAACACTTCGCAGCACCGCAAGCACCGCATTTGTTATGAATGCCGAATCTCACCACCAACGCCCGCAGCGTCTTGCTGAGAGCGACCTAGCGAAGATTTTCGCATCTCCGGCCTACGATCAATGGGCAGCCAACGAACCGCTGCTTTTTTGGGCACCCTTGCTCGGACTCTACATGGGTGTCCGGGCGTCGGAGACGGTTGCGCTGTCTATCGACGACATCATCGAGCGCGCCGGGCTGATGTGCATCGTGCTCAAGAATCGAGCTGCGCCGGAATCGGAAAGCGCCACTGCCTCCAAATACCGAACTCGACAGAGGCATAGCACAGGGTCAATTCCGGTGCCGAAAGTGTTGCTTGATGCCGGGTTTCCGGACTACGTCGCAGCCATCAAAAGCAAGGACAGGCGGGAACTCTTTCGCACCAGCCAGAGGGAGCGAACAGCCGACACAGCCGCATGGCTTAGGAGCAAGTTCGCTCGATACTTGCGCTCTCATGGCATCAAAAAAAGCGGATTCTCAGCGCTACGCCAGACCTTCGGGGAGCGCTTGATGGATGCTGACATCAGCTGGGCTGATAAAAGGGAGTTGGCCCGAGCGTCAGAGCGCCACTTCCCGGCTTTTACGTGCTTCTTTTACCCAAGTTGTCGGATGAGTAGCCTAAAAAAATCGCTGAATAAGATCTCCTGTGATGGGCTGACCTTGCCACGCTTTATGGGCGACCAGGTGCTTGTGCGCACGCATGGGGCTGCCCGTTACAGGTGACTCTTCCAGCCTCAGAAAAAGCGAAGCAGATCGCAGAGGAGCGGAACCCTAGCTTGTGCTACCTAATTCGTTTTGCACTATGGTGAACACAGGAAGAGCGACCTTCTCTTGTGTTTATAGGTCTACTGTTACTCAGGCACGGCTACCCTGTCATGGCTCGCCTGTCATCCCCAATCACGGCTTCTTAAAATCCTCAGCGGTCAGTGGCTTGAGGTCCAAGTGCCCACGGCGAGCCAAGGCCTTCTTGGCATCCGCCCTTTCTGCGTTGACGCAATCCGGCGTCTCGCGAAGCTCGCCAGGGTTGTCGCGACACCGAGCCAGAACGGTCTTCCGTTCTTCGTTGTGCTCAGCGTAATAATTCACCGTCTTCGGTGTCGCGGCGGGTGCTTGGCTGCTCACGGCAAGGCCGCATGCCAGGGCCGCCAGCCATCTGTGAAGGTTCATCGCCGCCACTCCCTAGTTGTTAGGAATGATCAACGTATCGCGGCTCCATGAGGAGTGCAACGGCTCAGGGACGATGCGCTCGTCACAGGCCACAGCACAGACCCACGGGGCCGCGTCCAAGTGCTACGCAGGCACTACCTCCACAAGAGGCCGCAGGTGACGCGCAGCAAGCAGATCAACGCTTTGGAGCTGTATCAGCCCAACGTGGAGCTGCCGCGCTACCAGCGGGGACAGTTCACCAAGTGCTTGGCCGATCCCAGCAAGTTTTATCCCTAGTCCAAGGGCTCAGAAAAAATATAAGGGCTGCGGTCACTCAACATTAGACTATTGACCAATTTTTCCACATCATGAGAATAAACCTCATGCAGCTTCAACTCCGATGCGCCCATCCCCAGAAAATAGAGAAATGAATAGACAGTCACGACTTGCACCTTGGATCTATGTCCTTGCCGTCGTGGCTGCCTCCGGTTGCATAGCAACTCTCGCATGGGCAGGGGAAATCCAATCAAAAGACCTCGCCCTAGCGCTCCTTGCGCTTCTAAGCACGTTTTTCGGCGCGCAGTTTGCCTTCCGACTAGGTGAACGTCGCGAGTTGGAAAAGGAGGTTCAGCGACGAATTTCGGCAATTAATCGGTCGCTACTGGTTTTAGGCGCTCAGCACAACGAAATAAGAACCATGAAAAAAGAACTAGACAAGTTCGAAAAAGACGTGGACTGCGCCCTCGGAATGAACGCCTTTGTTCCTCCGGATACCATAGGGCTTTCTCAAAAAATCGATGATTTGGATTTCCTAATCGATTCATCAGATCCGAACCTCATTTTTAAAATTCACATTGAGCAATTACGATTCGACCAAACACTTGTCGCTACTCGCTTGAGAGCAAAGCACTGCTTAGATGAGTTTCAGCCTGCATTTGCAGCTTCCACCCTGGCAAGAGGGGCCGCTTACAGTTACAAAGATCTGAAAGCAAATCTGGGTGAGCAAGTCCTGGAATCCGCGGTAAATCTCGTTACCACTATGCGGTATCACGTCTATCAAAGCGATGAGTCAATCCCCGTCTTGCAGAAAGAGATTAGAGAAATTGCGCGACGGTTATTCCCTAAAGCTAAAATTATCAAATTTGACCTAGGGAACCTCTGAACAACGCACCACAGATACGCGACACTACCCGCCTGATGTTGAGGGGTGATCCATGCAACTGACGTTCGGTGACGCTGAGGGCCTGGGCAAGCGCAAGCAGACGCGCCGGGAGATCTTTCTGGCCGAGATGGAGCAGGTCGTCCCGTGGCAGCAACTGCTCGGGCTGGTCGCGCCGCACTATCCGGTCTCGGGGCGGCCAGGTCGGCAGCCGTACGCACTGGCGACGATGTTGCGGATTCATCTGCTGCAGCAGTGGTATGCGTTGAGCGATCCGGCGATGGAAGAAGCACTGCACGAGATCCCGACCTTGCGGCGCTTTGCCCAGCTCGGTGGCTTGGACAACGTTCCGGACGAGACCACGATTCTCAACTTTCGCCGCCTGCTGGAGACCCATGGCCTTGCCGCGCGGATGCTGGAAGCGGTCAACGCGCATCTGGCGCGCAAGGGCCAGAGCCTGCGGTCGGGCACGATCGTCGATGCGACGCTGATCGCGGCGCCCAGTTCGACCAAGAACGCCGACCATGCGCGCGACCCTGAGATGCATCAGACCAAGAAGGGCAATCAGTGGTATTTCGGGATGAAGGCGCACATCGGCGTGGATGAATTTTCCGGGTTGGTGCACCACGTCCATTGCACAGCCGCCAACGTCGCCGATGTCACGGTGACGCACGCATTGCTGCATGGCAAAGAAGACAGCGTGTTTGGCGACAGCGGCTACACCGGTGCGGATAAGCGCGAAGAACTGCAGGACTGCGAGGCTGCATTTTTCATTGCTGCCAAGCGTTCGGTGCTTCAAGCCATCGGCAACAAGCGGGAGCGTGCTCGGGAACAGCGCTGGGAACACTTCAAGGCCAGCGTGCGTGCGAAGGTGGAGCATCCGTTCCGGGTGATCAAGCGCCAGTTCGGTTACACCAAGGTCCGCTATCGCGGCCTGGCGAAGAACACCGCGCAGGTGCTGACGCTGTTTGCGCTGTCAAACCTGTGGATGAAGCGAAAGCAGTTATTGCCTGCTATGGGGAGCGTGCGCCTGTAACGCAGGCAACACCCTGCAAACGCGCCGGAAACGGCAAAAAAATCGAGGATCTGAGCGCCGTCAGCCTGGCCGATGTAGTTGGGCTCATCCTCCGACGCCGTTGATCAGACCATCCCTAGTGGATGTGGACCCACAATTTGATCCAAGAAAATCACTATGAGGGAAGGCTAGATTTGCAAGAGGTTGCAACCCTCCGGCTCGCAGCGCGCGGCCAGCGCCACCGCCGCCTAGGCATTCACGCCGACTTTGGACATACCTCTCAGCCCCAATCGGCGAACGCCAGGATGCTCTCCATTCGCGTGACAGCTGTTTCCTTGCCTAGCGCTTTTTTCCAAAAGACCTCTCTTTTTGCCTGTTCACCGGAACCATCCCATTCCACCACGCGGATGCGTTCCGGTGACCGTCGCTCCAACAGCTCATTGAGATGGGTATCCAGTCCGGAATAGCCAAACAATATGACCTCGTTGGACTCCTCCAAGGCCGACTCCAGGTGCTGCCAATAGCTCTGCAAGAGCGCTGATGCGGCGATGACCGTGGGCTTGTGTTTGACATGAGTCAGCACGATGTGGGAGCCAACTACATCATCGTCTCCACCAAGCTCTCCCTGCTGCAACTTTCGGACGATGTCGTCCTGGTCGATGAACAGTGGGGAACCATGTAGATGAAGGTAGTAGCCGAAAGTTCGCCCCCATTTCCGCTCCAGGTTCTCCGGCGAGAAGCCACGTCCCAGCATACCGTCAACCAACGCGCCGTCGTATCCGCTGAGGACATGCGCCTCAATCATTCGCTGATACAGCAGGTTGTCGTAGTTAAGGGTCGCGACGTGCGAGTGGGTCTCATGAAGAAAGGCGGCCAGCGGCTGAGCGAACTCTAGCGGAAGGAGCACATCCCTCCGGTGGAACTGGAGTGCCGTCTGATAAAGAAACTTGCGCACTGCGGCAGGAAATCTTTGCCCATGGTCGCTGAGCCAATGTGCACCGCCTTGACTCATCCGATCCAAGAAGTCACATGACGAGACCACCAGTTGAAGCGCGTCTAGGTCGCCCTCTCCGTGAGGTCGCTCTGTATCGCCATCATCCATTAGGCAGCAGCGAACCAAGGCCCGCGTCTCTGCATCAAAGATCCCTTCGCCTTCCCATGCCCGTCCGATCGCCTCGTCGAGCGAGAACAGGGTTGGGTCAAGAGCCAATGTCGACTCCCCGCAATTCAATGCCAGATAAAGCTAGAGGTCTGCGGTTGATGTTGCTCACGGAACTCGGCGGGCGTTAGCCCGCCCAGGCTGTCGTGCGGTATTTGTTGGTTGTAGTCGGCCAGCCACTGTTCGGTCTGTTCGCGGACCTCGCTCAGCGTGCGGAATATGTGCATATCCAATACGCCACGCCGGTAGCTGCCGTTGAAGCGTTCGATAAAACCGTTCTGCATCGGACGCCCCGGCTCGATGAAATCCAACGCGATACCCTTGCGCTCAGCCCACTCGGCCAAGGCCAATGCAACAAATTCCGGGCCATTGTCCAAACGCAGCTTGTTCGGATAGCCGCGCCAAGCTGCGATACGTTCCAACGTGCGGATGACGCGGGCAGCCGGAAGATTCAGGTCCACATCGATGGCCAAGGCTTCCCGACTGAAATCGTCGATGACATTGAACGTGCGGAACCGTCGACCATCCCATAGCGCATCAGACATGAAATCGATCGACCATCCAGCGTTGGGTCGATCACCGCATGCCAGCGGCTGTGGATGACGCGTCGGTACCCGGCGCTTGCTGCGGCGACGTTGATTGAGTTTCATCAAGCAGTACACGCGCCAGACCCTCTTGTGATTCCACAGATGTCCGCGACGACGGATGATCTGAAAAAGCTTTCCAAATCCGCGCTCGGGAAAACGCTCGGCCAACTCGGACAACAGCGCAATAACCTCCTCATCCCGATCGGGACGGCGCCGATAACGTGCTGTCGAGCGAGCCACGCCAACCACCGCACAAGCCCGGCGCTCGCTCCAGCCATGCTGCTCGATGAGCCAGGCAAGAAGCGGGCGCTTATGCGCCGGGTCTACAGCTTTTTTGCGATGACATCCTTCAATGCATGGTTTTCCATCGCGAGATCGGCGTACATACGTTTGAGCTTGTTGTGCTCAGTCTCCAGGTCGCGGAGGCGTTGCACGTCAGCGGCCTCCATGCCGCCGTACTTGGACTTCCAGACGTAGTACGTCGCATCGGAAATGCCCAGCTCGCGACAGACATCCTTGACCTGGCGACCGCCCTCGACCTGCTTCAGCGTGGCGACGATCTGGCTCTCGGTGAACTTGCTCTTGCGCATTGGTGGTCTCCTTGGTGGCTAGTGTGCCCGGAGACCTCTAGTTATGGATGGATCAATTTTACGGGGAGTCGACACCATTCCTAGCCCGTTTCCAAATATAAGCGTCTTCCTCACGTCCTTGTCCTCACGCATCAGCAGGCACTGTCCCTATCGGCGCGCACGTCGGATTCTTAAACAAACGTAGCATCCCGCGTGGCCCGCTGTTGAGGTCGTGAGCGGAGCGGCTGGGGTAGCTATCCATCTCTGAAGAGCCAAGTAGGATTTATGGGACCCGCCCCTGCGCTTGGGACGTAGTTTTAACCCGGGGGCCTGACCAGAAACACTTGGGATGGATCCACTCCGGGCCCAGCGAAGAGTTCGGGCGTATGCGCCTCAGGAATCCATTCAAGCATCAGGGCCGCCCTAGCCTGCTCAAACGCCCCCGCTACCGATAGCCCAAACCCTACCGCCGAATAAAACTGGGCGGCGAAAACGCGAGCGGCCTGATCGCCGATGGACGTATTCATCCCAATCGCGCAGGGCACATGCTCCACGATCGCAGCGGCTTGGCCATGGGAAAAACAAGTGTTGAAGAAGACAAGCTGGATATCGCCAGACCCCGCCATCATCGTTTGCACGATGGCTTCCTTACTGACCAGCTTGGACCGGCCAACGCTGTCTTGGAACAAGATGTCATCTTCTTCCGATCCATGACCGCTGAAGTGCACAACGCCCGGCCTGCATTCGTTGATGGCCTGAAGCACGTCCAACGGCTGGACCGCCCACCTGGACTCCAATTTCACCACATCACGGTGTTCGGACTTCCGCACCATTTCGTGGATGGACCTGGCCTCCTCGTCAAGCCGAAGCTGCTGTTGGTCAATGGGATTGGAGGCCAGGAACAGCACCGTTAACAGCTCTGGCAACTCCTGTAACCGCTGCAAAGTAGCCTCAGTGCTTCGGTGTAAATGGTCGTGGTGCGTAAGACGGCCTTGGACCCTAGAGAGCTCTTGCGCGCTCGCGGCCATTGCCCGCTTACGCTCAGCATCTCTTTTCTTGTCCTCCTGGACTTGCTTCTTTTGCTCCTGAACTTGCGCTGCGGAAAGCTGCCGGTTGGCATTTCCTAATCGCTCATGCTCCCGGGCTATCTTCGTCTCAAGGTCAGCTATCTTCTTTTGAATTGCGACGGCATTGCCTTCGTAGCGCTGGGCCTCGCGCAGCTTCGACTGCTGTGTGGAAACAGACTTTGTCCGAGTTGCGGCCGCCGACGCATCGAACGCCTTCTTCTTCTCCCCAACGGCCTTGGTCTCTTCTCGAGATTTTTCGGTCTGGAGCCGGGCTATTTCCTTTTGATGTCTTTCGACATCCCTACGGCGCTGGTCGACTGACATTGGATTTCCTCGATGCAGGTTAGAGGCAGTGCTCGCACCAAGTCGGAACACCCGTTGGTGTCCGGTGCGGCAATATCCCTTATTCCTAATCCTAGGCTTGGACTATCTCATTGCCTGAGATTCGGCCAAGCATCGGTCATCACAGGCTCAACTATCTCCGTTATTCGCCGGAGTGCTTGCCTGCAAGATCCTTGAGTCGCTCCAAGGCCTCCTTCTGCTTCGCGACGGGCAACCGCGACACAATCAAGATGATGTCGGCCAGCACGTCTGACGTTGCGTGGAAATAGGCCACAGGCAGCTTCAACGCCTTCGCTAGTGCCTCAGCCGTCGCAGGGTCCGGGTCATGTTGCCCCGTCTCGTAGCGGCTCACGCGCGTGGCTCCCGACACCGAGTCCACCATCCCAATGCGCTCCGCCAGCTCGGCTTGTGTCCAGCCCATGGCCATCCGCGCATGGCGCAGACGCGTGCCATAGACCGTGGCCGGTGTCTTAGGTTTGGGCATCGAGAAGATTGCACGAAAGCTGAATTTCCTCAGTGTGCCGCTTGGAAGCGGGCGACTCATCTGCGATTATCGTAAATGCTGCCAGACCGGCGGTCTACAGGGGCTTTTCGTATGAAGCACACAGGACAAGGAGCGTTCGCTGCGCTCTTGGCGTTGACGCTCATCTCGCCGTTCACTGCCCACGCTCAAGACGTGCCGGAACAAAAGACCGGCTTCTTTCGTCAGCTCGGCAAGGGCTTGGCCGACACGGGCAAGCAGATGGTCGGCCTCAAGCCGAACGCCGGCACCAAGGCCGGCAGCCAGGGAACTGGCTCGATCTACGCGCCCACCAGCGGCGCCGGAAGGCTGCCCAACCTCTTCAAGACTGACAACCACCAGCAGGCCCAGCTCGGGAAGTTGGACTGGCCCCGAGTCGCGTTGACCTTTACCGAGTGGGGTGCATCCCTGCCCTGCTGGACGGCTGAAGCGCGCATCTGGACCAGCCCGAACGTGTCGAGCGTCGAGACCTTCCGGACCTGCTTCGATGCCGCCGTAACGGAGACCGATGACCTGGGTGAGACGGCCGAGCTCAACACGTCGGCTCTTTGGAAAGGCCGGGATGTCCTCAACGGCATTCGCGTGCCGCCCAGCAAGCCCAACACGGGCGCTCAGCGGTCTACGGGCCCCAACCCGCCGGCTCAGCCGTTCGTGGTCAATGTGAGCCGGCCTGGCGTCGCTGACCGGGCCGTGGACGTGTCGCTGCGCATCGCTTGGGTAGCCGGCTTTATCCAGATCGCCGACCTGCACCCAGGACCCAGCGGCTTGCTGACGCCCTTCAAGGACACACGGATGTGGATAGCGGGGTTCAAGCCCGACGGGAACCGCGACAAGTAACCCGGCCTCCTACTTCCCAATCCCTCTCGCTCTCAAAGGACAGACATGAAACACGCAAGGATCGGCCTGGTCGCGTTGACCATGGCCCTGGGCCTGACCGCCTGCGGCGGCAAGCCTTCGTCTGACAATGCCAAAGAGGCCTTTGTCCGGTTGCTTCAAGACAGCGGCGCCGGCCAAGTCACCGACGTTCAGAATTTCGAGCTCACCGGCTGCGTTGAGGCGGAGGGCGTCGACGGCTATCGCTGCGACACGAGGGGCAAGGTGGCGATCGACATCGGAGGCCGGCAAGTGCCCATCCCCGTGAGCAAGAACCTGCGCTACGCCAAGAGCGACGGCACCTGGAGGGCCTACGCCAAATGAAAACCCAACCCGATTCGATGGTGGGAACTTCAGCCGGCGCTGTGGGCGGCTTCCGCGAAGACGTCGTCATGCGCGCTGCCCCTAAAAAGGTGACCACCCCGCACAACCGATTCTTCTGGTGGTTCTCGCTCAGCCTGCTCTTCTTGGGCCCATTCGGCTTTATCGTTGGGCCGCTCATGGCTCGGCGAGGTTTGCGAAAAGCAGAGCGCCTCTACGCTTTCGAGGCTCACATGGCCCGCCAGCGCGATCGTGGCTTCAGCTGGTGGCAGTGGTGGGTGATGACCCCGCTGACCGTGATGGGGGCTTTCTGGGGCAGCTCGGTGCTCAGCGGACTCCCCATGGTGCTGCTGGTGTTGTGGCTTCAGCTGACCCGCTGATCCCAATGGGGCATCTGCATCAAGAAAGCGCGGCACTCCGGGCTTTCTTTTTGCTCCATGGATTGCCGGTATTGCGTCGCTGTTGAGGCCGCCGCTCCTCAAGAAGCTATCCCCAATTAGCCGGACAATCCTCCTTTCGCTCCAGCGTTGGCCCCATGTCACATTCGTGCGAGGATGCGATCCACGCTCTGTCGCTCAGACTGGCAGGACGTAATTAATAGCCAAGGAATGGGGGACCGATGACGGGGTCGACTGCAGGGACGAACACTGCGTTTGGCGCTGGCGACTCAGCGCTGGGATACCTCTATCAGATCCGCATGGCGCTTCTGACCGCCTTGCGCCGCATCAACCCCGCAGACGACGACGATTTCTCGATCTTCTTGGAGACGCTGGACGACGTCGTCTTTGAAAAGACCGGGACGCCTCTTGAGCTTTTTCAGCTCAAGCACCACTCCAACGCGCAAGCGAATCTTACCGATGCCTCTCCGGACATCTGGAAGTCGCTGCGCGTATGGATCGAAGGGAGGAAGTCTGGGACCGTCACGCCACTTGATCGCTTGGTGCTCATCACTACACAAATGGTGGGCAAGGGTTCGATTGCCAGCAAGCTTCTAGCAATGAATCGCGATGAGGATGCTGCGCTCACGGCCCTGCGAAACGTTGCACAAACATCGGTAAACGTTGAAAACGCCGCCGCTTACACCGCTTTCAAAGCATTGAGTTCAGAAGAACAAAAGGCTCTCGTTGCCTCCGTCGTCATTGCGCCCAATCAACCCAACATTGAACAGGTGGGTGAGGACATTCGACACGAGGTCCGCTTCACTGTTCGACGGGATCATGTGGAGTCTTTCGTCAGTCGCTTGGAGGGATGGTGGTTCACTCAATGCTTGAGGCACTTGGTTGGGAAATCCAAAGAGCCGTTGCGCTGCTCTGCCCTGCAGGCGCAGATGGACGACCTTCGTCACCAACTGGTCAGCGCTCTACCCGTCGATGACGACATATTTGAGCATGAGGTAGAGATTTCCAGCTACGAGAGCGAGTTGTTTGTGCACCAAGCAAGGTTGACAGGGGCTCACCACTCGCGTGTTCTTGCTGCGGTCAGAGACTACTACCGGGCCTTTGAGCAGCGGTCTCGCTGGGTGCGGGAGCACTTGATACTGGTGGGTGACTTAGAAAAATACGAGCGCACGCTCCACGAAGAATGGGAAATTTCGTTTGCCCAGGCACTGGACGATCTTGGCCCTGGGGCAGCAGAGGAAGAGCAACAAAAAATGGCACGCGCGGTTTTCAAGTGGGTGGAATCCGCGTGCCTTCCTATCCGGAAGAACGTCGACCACCCCAGCATCTGTCGCGGATCCTTGCACATGATGGCCAATGAGTTGCGCATTGGCTGGCACCCAGAATTTGAAGCCAGACTCCGACACCTCCTCGCAATTCCAGGAGTCGCGGCATGACCGTCCACCGTGAACCGAGGCTCATTGAGCCTCTATGGCGTCGTCAGCCGCAGGAACAAGTCCGCCTACTCAACCCTGCGTTCTTGGGAGCATTGATCTACAGTGCCGCAAAAGGATACGAAGAAGAAAGCGACGGCAGCGGTCTCCCCTATGCATTGGCATTTGTTGCTTTGCCGACGGTCTTACAAAAAGTGACGCGTGAAGCCCTTCCCCGAGCCATCAGCACTAGCTTGGCAGCTTGGCTGAGCGTCCATCCATCTGCCTTGGTTGGATTTGCCGATCGGGCTAAGGCCATCGCTCCACTTGTCCGGCAGTCAATTGCGGTCGCAGCGTCGAGCAGAATGATTTCTATGGATGGGCATAGGCTTGTTCCAGAATTAAATGTGCGCAAGATCAACAAGTATTATCGCGACTTCGCCACACCTGAAGTGGCCGACTGCATACAGAAAGCCCACTTCACTGGTCGCTGGTTCGCGGCCGCTGGCGATTACACCACCGTTATGGCCCTGTGGGGCGTGCGACCATGAGCATCCAGATCCTCGACATCGTTATCTACCATGCAGGCCGAAAACCTCGAATCATTTCGCTGAAGCCAGGTCAGGTGAACATTATCACCGGCGAGTCCGGCACAGGAAAATCGTCGCTAATCACCATCGTCGATTATTGTTTGGGCAGCGGGACGTGCGAAATACCCCACGGCATAATGGCCAAAACCATCCACTGGTATGGTCTTCGACTGACCGATGGCACGGAGGAACACTTCGTGGCACGTCGTGCGCCTGACAAGGGGAAAACGACAACCGGGGACGCCTATTACATTACCGGCAGCATCCTCGCAGTTCCCAGCTATGAACAACTGTCGGTTACGACCAACATCGACGCTGTCATGGCACGTATCGAGCTGGCAACTGGAATCGGCTCCCATCGACACGTGCCGCCGGAGGGCCATACTAGGGCCCCACTGTCGGCCAGCATCCGACATGCTTTGGCCTACGTTTTCCAGAAGCAAACGGAAATTTCCCAACCTGGGTTTCTGTTCCACGGGCAAGGCGATCACTTCGTCGCTCAGGGGATCAAGGACACGTTTTCCTATTTTATTGGTGCGATGGACCACGACCACGTGGAGCTATCGGCCAAACTTCGCTCCCTGCGCCGTGAGCTTCGACTAAGGGAGTCCGAACTTTCCCGATCGCTGTCGCTGAGCAGCGAGGCTCGAATCGACGGTCTGGTAGCTGAAGCCAAGTCGGCCGGACTTATTGACGCGGACTCTTCAGGGGCAAGCTATCAGGACATGCTGGAATCCTTGCGCGTCGCTTCCACTGCGCCGTTTGAAGACCAGCTCGCACGCGCGGAGACCGAGGTTGACCAACTGGCCTTAAGTCAGCTCACTGCAACGAGATCCGAGTTGCGTGTCCGCCTTCATCTGGTCAACGATGAGTTGCAGTCAATGTCGGGCCTGCGCACGGACGGCAGCAATTTCGCCAAAGAATCTGCGGAACAGGTATCTCGACTGGAGAGCATCATTCTCATCGATGAGGACGAGCATACCTGTCCGCTTTGCAGCCATGCCCTGACGGAGACAGTCCCATCTGCCAAGGACCTGCGCGCAGAACTCGTGTCATTGAGGACACAGCTCCAGAACGTCCGTCGACACACCCCGGGTCTGGACACGTTGATTTCGGAGAAAGGCAAGGAACTCGATGGCATCAAGGAATCTCTAAAAAGCAACTGGGCTGCGCTTGAAGCCGTGCGCGCCTCCGACTCCCGGCTTCAGTCGATGCGGGAGGTCACCTCTCGCCGTGCACATGTGTTGGGTAGGATCAGCCTCACATTGGAATCGCTCCCGACCGCTAAAGACAACGAACAGCTCCGCCAGACTATCGAGGCTCTCTCTGGGCAGATTAGTGAACTGGAGTTGCAGCTCAGCGACGAAAGCGTTCGCGAGCGTATCGCCTCGGCCATGAGCCGGGTGGCAGCGCTGATGACCCGCTGGGCGACGTTCTTAGAACTGGAGCACGCCGGAATCCCCTTCCGGCTTGAGCCGAAGAAGCTCATCGTCGTCGCCGACACGGAAGACGGTGCCGTGCCCATGAGCCGAATGGGTAGCGGTGAGACTTGGCTCGGCTGCCATCTTATCGCCTTCCTTGCCTTACACGAATTTTTCGTTCGCAGGGAACGTCCTGTGCCGCGGTTCCTGATCCTAGACCAGCCGTCACAGGTCTACTTCCCGGCGGAAAAAGGTCGTGATGTCAACCAAGTGGGCGAGGAGGATGAGGATCGCCTGGCCGTGATTCGCATCTTCCGGCTGATTGTTAACGTCGTCCAGGACCTGTCTCCACGCATGCAGGTCATCATCACGGAACACGCAGACATTCAGGAGCCGTGGTATCAGGATCTAGTCGTGGAGCGCTGGCGAAACGGGAAGGCGCTAGTGCCAATGGACTGGGCTGATGATTCCGTGACCGCCCCGCCTGAGTCCGAAGTGTAGCGGCGCGGCACCTGGGCCAGCTGTCCGGCAAAAGGAGCCCCCTCATTGCCGCTAGTCCGCATGCCCGTGACGCCTCGGCACCGGCTCTTCTGGTGGTCATCGGGCGCCCCGCTCTTTTTTGGACGTTTCGGATTTGTCATCGGGCCGGTCCAGTCTGACGGCGCCAGCTTGAGAGCTCTCTCACATTATTTTTGGACGCGGACGTGGGCATGTCACGAGAGACCTGTGTCACCACGAGCCGCCCAGTATTAAATTAATTAAGCAGTTGCAGCCCTGCGCGCGCCTGCCCTCTTTGCAGCAACCTTCTTTACAGCTTTCTTGGCAACTCTTTTAACAGCCTTTTTTGCCGTTGCCTTTTTTACCGCCGCCCTCTTTGCGCCGCCAAATACGGAAGCCGTATAGCCACCGGTATAATGTAAAATTTTAGTCGCGGACTGACCAGACTTCTTTGAAGTAGCCACTTGCTTAGTTAGCTTTGCGAGCACTTTAGCAGCGTTAGAATCCTTAACTATATCCAATACCTCAGCATACTTCCTCGGGCTAGAAGCATCCGTCTGTGCTGCCGCCAGTATTCCCATCTCAATATACTGGCGCAGCAAATCGTTCTTGCTTGTTCTAGACGAGAATGCCTCCTGCTTAAGCCAATCATCCAAAGCAGGGTTAATGTATATCGTACGCAGCACCATATTTTTATCTACCACTGATCCACTACTTGACATATACCACCCCATTGAAAGACCCATACATATGTATACGCTTCAACTACAGCTCTGTCAAATGACCCTCTAAGATCCTATGGGCTAGGCCTCCAAGTGACATCAAGCTCTGAAATCCAGGTCCGATAGTGCTCGCAAGCATTGGAGCGTAGAGAGGGGGCAACTTCCAGTCAGGACCGTCAAGCATAAGACTAGGGAGTATTGAAGCCTGCAGGAGCTTTTTTAATTCATTACCGTTAGCGGCACGAATCTCATCGTCCTCTATTAAATCCAGCCACCAAACGCCATTGAAGCCGACGGCATCAAATACTATGTTTGCTGGAACATCAATGGGCGGGCCGTCCGACCTTGCGACATTTACGAACAAAGAACCATCTCGCTCAAGAACCTCCTCAGCCTTGCCGAATACAAATTTCACCCCGCGCGCTACAGACACCTGGTCCATCACTGTTGACCAAACCACTCCTCGATTAAGTCGGTCGGCAAATTCGATTTGCGATTCACGCGGCAGAGATGCCCAGGAGTCCTCATCATTGAATAGCCTATTCTCGAATACGCTATCACCTCTTGTGTAGAAAGCAGGCTGCTGCGAAATTATGATTATTTCTCGATCCTTACAACCATTACGCACAAGCCAAGCGAGAATAGCTGCCGCAGTTCCACCCGCTCCTAATATGGCGATCTTTCCTTCCATGTCTTGACCCGGCCGAGTCTCCTCCAGCGCCGACCTAACTTCATCCAGTGCCATCCACATCTTCTCACCATCAAACACACGCGCCACTCCGCCAGGCGCCTTCACCCGGTTAGCAGGACCGGGACCTGTAACAACGATGCTATCGTAACTATTTTTACTGAGGCGATTTGTAGATCCTGCCCTGCACCTCACCCGCCACCTTCCTTTTACCGGCTGAAGTCCAATAACCTCCTTTAAGATAAGGTTTGCGTCCGACTTGTTTATCGCCCAGGTTAGATATTCGGCAAAAAGTGCGTGAGATGGTGGCCGCCTACCTCCATCTACCCACTCCACAAAAGCTTTATCCGCTCTGGAAATCAGATAGCTCGACCAGGAATAATTTTCATGAATGGATACACCAATCTTCTGGCGAGCCCGAGTATACGGGTAGCCCAAATCTCGTTCGATTGGTGTACACAGAGGCTGCTCCCCATCGGTATACCCATGGAGCCCATTCCAACTTGATCCCACCTGAAATTTTTCATATATATCAACACTCACCTCGTGAAATTGTTTTGATTCATTTAGCGCTGTAGCTCTGACAGCTATTGCGGCGGCTTTCGCGCCCGCCCCAATGATCGCGATCTTTTTCCCGCTCAAAATTACCCCCCCTCTCTTGATATTGGCAAACATCTCAATGAATTTGAGAATAAAAATTTATTCCACCAACAACTAGCAAAATCCAGTTATTGGAAGAAGGACAAGCGAGAAATTCCAGGCGAGTGCGGCCCGAGACCTCTGAGCTTTTCAACTACTGTAAAATCCCTGCCGTAGGTTGAGTGATGCTCGTCGTCCAGCTCATGGCCGACTATTTGAGCCCTTAGCTCTGACACCACGCCAGCGCCCTGCAGCTCTTGGATTAAGGTCTTCCTGAGCGAGTGGAAGCCACGCTTTGCCGGCTCCCAGTTTTTGCCAACCTCGGCCAAGTGCCTGCTAAACGCCTTAGTGATCCAGTTGCCCTGCCCGTTTACCGCCGTTGCTTTAGCCGCCGGGAATAGCCTCGTTTCACCGACCTTGCGCTTGCCACCAACCCACTCAAGGAAGCCCATCTTGAGGAGCTCGGGGTGGAGCGGCACCGTCCGAAGGCTGACCTCGGTTTTGACCTTCTGGTGCTCGCCCTCGTCAGAGATACGAATGCACGGGATGCCGTCTTCTTCGAACACGTCCTTGACCAGAAGCTGCCCCACTTCGGATGCCCTGGCACCTGTGTAGAGCCCAAGGAACGAGGCCCAGCGAGCCGACTCTGATAGCTTGGCCAGCGCCTCAGGCGCGAACAGCGCCTGGATCTGGGCACGGTCATACGCTTTAAATCCCAGCTTCTTCCGGGCCCGCTTCTCGCGCTGGGAGTAGCTCACGTGGCCGCTCGCCGGGTTATCGCCCTTCGGGTAATGGCCCGACGCCATGGCCCATTCGAAAAAGCCTCCCCGCCCACCGATATACGACTGCTTGTTCGTGAGGGTCGGGGTCGAAGCGCCCTTCTCGCGCATGTCTTGATACCACCGTGCCAAATCCGACCGGGTGATGGCATGGACCTTCATTGTCGGTCCCAGAAACGACACCAACGCCTCAATGGCGGTTTTCTTGATGGTGTAGGTCTTGGGCAGCGTCGAGCCCTTGAGTGTCGCCAGAAAGGCGTCACGGGCTTTGCCCAGCGTCATCGTCTCGATGGCCGGCGCAGATGACTGCCTACTTGGGCCAGCGTGCGTTGAGCCAAACATGGTTGGCACGGCAACCGGGTGGGCCCGAGCCTGCAAGGCCGCACCGGCCATCGCTTCCAACTCCATGAGCTGCCGATACAGCTTCAAGTCCTTCGGGCTGTCGATCTGCCACTGCTCCGTCACCGTGCCATCCGGCTGGCGGGTGCGGTTGAGCGTCAGGTCCTGAAGATTTTCTGCGCTCGTCAGACGCGCAATCAGGAGGTCAGCGTCCGTCTTGCTCAGCTTGTCCACGCGTTGATCCGTCAACTGTGCGAAGAGCCGAGCATAGCCCGCCCCAAGCACGACTGCACGCACATGCGCCTGCGCCAAGTCCTTCGTTTGCAGGGTGCGTTTGATAAGCCGGCAGCCCATCACGGTTTGCAAATCGACGGGCACACGTTGGACGAACGACCAGCGGCCGGTCGGAGAACGGCTCAAATGATGAGGGATGCGCATGCGAGTGTTTCCTCTGCATGCTTCCTGCCTCCAATCAACCTACCCAAGAAATTAATGAGTGAAATCAATAATTTAGGAGTGACTGGCGGAGAGAGTGGGATTCGAACCCACGGAAGGTTTGACCCTTCGCCGGTTTTCAAGACCGGTGCCTTAAACCGCTCGGCCATCTCTCCGATGCTGCTGGTGCGTGCGTCAACGACCTTGGTCGCTCGCACGAACGCCACCATGCAGTGCAGGTGGCGCTGAGGGTGACCGCCAAACTGCTTGGGGCTGCCACCGCCGGGATCACTCCCGGGCGCGCATTCTCGCATGCCCGGGCCGGTTTGCCCACGCGTCGGCGTTGGCTCAGCCGGCTTCGGCCACCACCAGGCGCGGGGCCGCTGCGGCGGTGGCGCGCTTGAGCTTTTCCGCCAGTTCGGCGCAGTTGCCGCCGCAATCCAGGCGCGAGCGCTCGATTTCCTGCGGCAGGTGTTCGGCCAGGAAGTCGATGAACACACGCACGGCCGGCAGCAGGCCGCGGCGCGAGGCGAACACGGCGTGGCAGATGCCTTGCGGCAGCGACCAATGCGGCAGCACCACTTCCAGTTCGCCATTGCGCACCGCTTCGGCGCACACCGTCTCCGGCAGCATGGTAATGCCGAAACCGTCGCGCGCCATCGATTGCAGCAGCGGGAAGTCAAAGCCGGCCAGCCGCGGCTGCAGGTCCACGCGGCGCATCTCGCCGTTGGGGCCGTGCAGTTCCCAGCGCTGGTGCGCTTCGTCCTCGCTGGTGCTCATGGTGGTGTGGTTGGCCAGCTCGCCCGGGTCCTTCGGACGTCCGGCGCGGTCCAGGTACTTGGGGCTGGCCACCAGCAACTCCTGCACCTGGCCAAAGCTGCGCATCACCAGGCTGCCGTCGTCATCCAGCCGCGAACGCACGCGCAAGGCGACGTCGTAGCCCTCGTTGATGACATCGACGCGGCGATTGCTGATGTTGAGCTGCAGCCGCACCTTCGGGTATTTACCGAGGAATTGCGGCAGCAGTTTCGGTAACTGGATCTGTGCCAGCGACACCGGCACGCTAACGCGCACCAGGCCGCGTGGCTCGGCGCTGAGGCGGTCCACTACCTCGCGCGCGGCTTGCGCTTCGGCCAGCATGGTTTGCGCATGCCGGTGCACGCTGGTGCCGACGTCGGTCACCGCGAAACGGCGCGTGGAGCGCTGCAACAGGCGCACGCCCAGGTCGGTTTCGAGTTGGCTGATGCGGCGGCTCAGACGCGATTTGGGAATCCCCAGCGCGCGCTCGGCAGCCGCAAAGCCGCCGTGGTCCACCACCATCGCGAAGTAGTACAGGTCATTCAGGTCGTGCATGGCGCAGGTATCCATGGATAGAACGATGCGCGATATTTAACCACCTTTATCCCAATCGAGCAACGAACGTGTCCGGCGTCACGCCTTGCGCCGCCCGCCTCAAATGCCAACGGGGCCGTCACCGGCCCCGTTGGGTTACGAACACTTTTGGGTCACTGCGTCGAACGTCGTTGCTCATGCATCGCTAGCGCCCGCTTGGGCCGGCCGAACGCTGCGGCAGCCGCGTGACTACCAGCTATCTAATGCCCTCACGACTCCGCAGCCACACGGCTGCGCAGCAGTCCAATGACGCTCAGCCAATCCGCTCCAGCCCGCCCATGTACGGGCGCAGTGCGTCCGGCACGTCAATCGAGCCATCGGCGTTCTGGTAGTTCTCCATCACTGCGATCATTGCGCGGCCCACGGCGGTGCCGGAGCCGTTGAGCGTGTGCAGCAGCTCCGGCTTGCCGCTGGCCGGATTGCGCCAGCGTGCCTGCATGCGCCGCGCCTGGAAATCACCACAGTTGGAGCACGAAGAGATCTCGCGATAAGTCGCCTGCGAGGGCAGCCACACTTCCAGGTCGTAGGTCTTGATCGCCGAAAACCCCATGTCGCCGGTGCACAGCAGCACCTTGCGATACGGCAGGCCCAGTTTTTCCAGCACCACTTCGGCGCAGCGCGTCATGCGCTGGTGCTCGGCCTCGCTGTCTTCCGGGCTGCACGCGGTGACCAGTTCCACTTTCTCGAACTGGTGCTGGCGGATCATGCCGCGGGTGTCGCGGCCACCGCTGCCCGCTTCGGCGCGGAAGCACATCGAATGGGCGGTCATGCGCAGCGGCAGGCGCTCGGCGTCGACGATGGCATCGCGCACGATATTGGTCAGCGGCACTTCGGATGTGGGAATCAGATAACGCTTCGAATCGCCCACTTCGGTCTGGAACAGGTCGTCTTCGAACTTCGGCAACTGGCCGGTGCCGCGCATCGAATCGGCGTTGACCAGCAGCGGCACGTTGGTTTCTTCGTAGCCATGCTCGCCCACATGCAGGTCAAGCATGAATTGCGCCAGCGCACGGTGCAGGCGGGCGATCGGGCCACGCAGCACGGTGAAACGCGCGCCGGACAACTTGGCTGCGGTTTCGCCGTCCAGCCAGCCGTGCGGCGCGCCGAGTTCGACATGATCCTTGACCGCAAAATCGAACTGCCGCGGCGTGCCCCAGCGCGCCTGCTCGACGTTCTCGCTCTCGTCCTTGCCCGCGGGCACATTGGCGGCCGGCAAGTTGGGAATGCCCAGTGCAATGCCTTCCAGCTGCGCGCGGATGACATCCAGTGCGTCTTCCGATGCCTTGAGCTCATCGCCAAAGCCGGCCACTTCGGCCATCAACGCCGCCACGTCTTCGCCCTTGGCCTTGGCCTGGCCGATCGCCTTGGACTTGGAATTGCGTAGGCTCTGCAGCTCCTGCGTGCGCACCTGGATCCGCTTGCGCTCGCTCTCCAGCGACTCCAGTTCCGCAGTGTTCAAGTCGAAGCCGCGCGTGCTGCGCAGGCGCTCGGCAAGGTCGGCGGGATGTTGGCGAAGCAGGGCCGGATCTAGCATCGGAGGATCGTTTTTGGTGGGAGCCGGGGATTATCGCCTGTTCCGACAGTCGCTGCGATCGATTCACCGATGCTATGCCAGAATCGGCCTGATCCTTCAGGTGAGCCCTATGCCCGCGCCCCGCCCTGCGTCCGATCGCCACATCGTTCTGCGTCTGCCCCGCCACACCCTGAAAATTGCCGGTATCGCGTTCGTCGCGGGCCTGCTGCTGTTCCTGCTGGTCTGGGCCACCGGGCGCAAGGACTTCTACAAGGCCTCGCCCGCACAACCAACCGCTGGCGCACCCGCCGACACCATCCAGCCGCTGCCGGCGCCGTTACCGGCGCAGGATGGCTCCATCGAGATGCCGCAGGCCAAGCCGCCCGAAGACGCGCCCGCTCTGGTGGAAACCGCCCCGCCTGCGCCGCCCGCACCGGCCCCGCTTCCCGAAGACGCAGTACCCGGTGCACCTGGCGCCCCGACCAGCGCCGCGCCCGTTGCAGGCGGTGATCGGCCGGTGCCGATGCAGGGCCAGATGCCGCCGCCACGCTATCCCGCAGCGGCGCTGCGCCGTGGCGATGCGGGCGATGTGGTGGTGCGCGTTGACGTGGATGCCGCCGGCAACCCTGGCGGCGTGGCGCTGGTGCAGCGCAGTGGCTCGCGCGATCTGGACCGCGCCGCGATGGAGGCGGTGCGTCGCTGGCGCTTCCACCCGGCCCAGCGCGGCGGCCAGCCGGTGGCTGGCAGTATCGATATCCCGTTCGAGTTCAAGCCCGCTCAGTAAGCTGAACCTCGCCCGGTCGCCGACCGGGATGTGAAGGCGTCGCCTTAGCTGCGCCTCAGGCAAGGCCGACCAGACTGTGGGTGTCATCCCAAAGATGCGCCCGGAGGTTGGCCATGTCCTTCACCTCACAGTCTTCATCCCACCACGCCACACCGCTGCCGCGCGACGCAGGCCGCCGCGTGCGTGATCACGAAAGCGACGGTGCCTCGCCCTGGTTGTGGGCGACCGTGCTTGCCGTGCTGGTGGTCGTTCCCAGTTGGTGGTGGGCGCGGCATAGCGACGAATCGCTGGCAACTGATGCTCCAGCGCCGATGGCGCGCCAGGTCCTGCCCGCGTCCGATGCGCCACGTGAGGCAATGATGATTCCGCATCTGCCGGTGCGCCCGCCGATCAGCAGCCAGGAGCCGCAACCGCTGCCCGGCAACGCGATGCCTAATTACCCCTCGCAGGCTCTGCAGGATGGCAGCGCCGGCAGCCGCATCGCGCGGCTGCAGTTGGATGTACAGGGCCGCGTCAGCGCGGTGACCATCGTGGAGCGCCAAGGCAGCCCGGATCCGCGCCTGGACGAAGCCGTGGTGGAAACGCTGCGTCAGTGGCGCTTCGAGCCTGCGCTGCGTGACGGCCATGCGGTCGTCAGCAGCGTGCAGGTGCCGGTGGAATTCACGGACGCGCGCTGAGCCCGAACCCGGCGCCCTGCGCCAGGCTGTCGAAGCCTGGGAACGAGGTGGCCACGTTCGCCACGTCGTTGACCTGCACCGTCCCGGTGGACAGCTGGCCTGCGATGGCAAACGCCATTGCAATGCGGTGATCGCCGTGGCTCTCGATGACGCCGCTGCCCAGCGTGCCGCCGTGGATGGTGGCGCCGTCCGGGGTTTCGTCCACCACAATGCCGAGCGCGCGCAGGCCGGTGGCCATCGCGGCAAGGCGGTCGGATTCCTTGACGCGCAATTCCGCCGCACCACTGACGACCGTGTCGCCGCGCGCCGCAGCTGCTGCGACAAACAGCGCCGGGAACTCATCGATCATGTCCGGCACCAGCGCTTCGGGAATCTGCGCGCCCCGCAGCGGGGCATAGCGTACGCGCAGGTCTGCCACCGGCTCACCGCCGTGTTCGGCGTGATTGTCTTCCACGATATCGGCGCCCATCAGCCGCAGGGCGGCCAACAGGCCAGTGCGCCGCGGATTCAGTCCTACCGCACGCAAGGTCACGCCCGAGCCGGGAATGATGCTGGCGGCTACGATGAAAAACGCTGCCGATGAAAAATCTGCCGGCACCGCGATATCGGTCGCGCGCAAACGCTGTCCGCCACGCAGACGCGCCTGGCCAGGAGAAAACGCGATCTCCACGCCGAATGCGGAGAGCATGCGTTCGGTGTAGTCGCGCGTGGGATGCGGCTCACTCACCGAGGTCTCACCCGTTGCGTATAACCCGGCCAGCAGCACGGCTGATTTGACCTGTGCGCTGGCCACCGGCGAAGCAAACGTAATGCCTTGCAGCGCCTGGCCACCGTGGACCCGCAGCGGCGGTGTGCCATCCGATTCGGTTTCGATACGTGCACCCATCTGCGCCAGCGGGCCGGTGACGCGGCGCATGGGCCGCTTGGACAACGACGCATCGCCCACCAGCACGCTATCGAACCGCTGCGCCGCGAGCACGCCGGCCAGCAAGCGCATGCCGGTGCCGGCGTTGCCACAATCCAGCGGCCCCTGCGGCGGCTGCAGGCCGTCCACACCGACGCCATGCACGATGCGCTGCGACGCCGACGGCGTTTCAATGCGTACGCCCAGCTGGGCAAAGATCGCCGCGGTGGAGCGCGTGTCTTCGCCCTCCAGAAAGCCGTCGATCTTCGAGATGCCATCCGCCAGTGCGGCGAACATCACCGCACGGTGCGAAACCGACTTGTCGCCGGGAATGGTCAGGCTGCCCTGCAGCGCGGTGCCGCGCTGTGCGATCCAGTGTTGCGTGCTGTTGCTCATGCGAATGATCCGATTGCGACGACATCGCTGCGGTCAGCAATGCGCGTGGGAAGGAAGGCGGTGTAGAGACAGGCGCCGCGTCAGGGCCGACGCGGCGCCGCAGCCGATGCGCTGCTCAGGGAATGGCGACCGGATACGAGCCCAGCACCTTGATCTGTGCCGAATGCGCTTCCAGTTCGGCCAGTGCCTGTTTCATCGACTCGTCCTCCACATGGCCGGCCAGGTCGATAAAGAAGCCGTATTCCCACTTGGCCTGGTGCGACGGCCGCGACTCGATGCGGTTCATGCTGATGCCATGCCGCGCGAACGGGCTGAGTACATCGAACAACGCGCCCGGCTTGTCGTGGATGAACACCAGCACCGAGGTCCGGTCATGCCCGGACGATGGAAAGATCTGCCGGCCGATCACCAGAAAGCGCGTGGTGTTGTCGTCGTCGTCCTCGATCGATTTCATGATGACTTTTTTCAAGCCATACACGTGCGCGGCGCTTTCGCCACCGATGGCCGCCGCGTCCTCGGCATTACGCGCACGGCGCGCGCCTTCGGCATTGCTGGAGACCGCAATCTTTTCCACCTTGGGCAAGTGCGAACGCAGCCAGCCGGCGGTCTGCGCAAACGACTGCGAATGCGCGTAGATGCGTTCGATGTCTTCCAGGCGCCCGTTGCGCGAAAGCAGGTACTGATGCACACGCAACTCGACTTCGCCGCAGATCTTGAGGTTGGAGGTGAGGAACATGTCCAGCGTGACCTGGATCGTGCCCTGGCCGGAATTTTCTACCGGCACCACGCCGAAATCGGCATTGCCGGCTTCCACTTCCTGAAACACTTCTTCGATGGTCGCCATCGGCAGACCCACCGCCGACCGGCCGAAATGCTTGAGCACCGCCTGCTGGCTGAAGGTGCCTTCCGGGCCGAGATACCCGATCTTCAGCGGCTCCTGCTGCGCAAGGCACGCAGACATGATTTCGCGGAACACATGCACCAGCACTTCATCGCTGAGTGGTCCTTCGTTGCGGTCCACCACCATGCGCAGCACCTGCGCTTCGCGCTCGGGGCGGTAGTAATCCACCGCCGCTGCCAGCTTGCCCTTGGCCTTGCCGACCTGATGCGCGAAGTTGGCGCGCTCGGCGATCAACGCCTGGATGCCACGGTCGATCTCGTCGATCTTGGCACGCACATCGGCCAGCACTGGGGCAGCGGTTGCCAGTGGCTTGGCGCTGTCCTTGCCAGCCAACTTGGTGGCTTTCTTGCTGCTGGCCTTGGTAGCCGACTTGGCGGTGCCGCCAGCGGCGTTGGTGTTCTTGGGCTTGGGAGCCATCGGGGGGCTTTCCTTCAATAAAACGGCGCACTGCGCCAGCGCGGCAATGCCGCGGTTGTGGGGGACTCAGCCGTGGCGCTGCTGGAAATCGTGCATGAAGGCCACCAGTGCCTGCGCACCGGCCACCGGCATGGCGTTGTACAGCGAAGCGCGGATCCCGCCCACGGCCTTGTGCCCCTTCAGCGCGAGCAAGCCGGCCGCCTTGGATTCGCTGACGAACAACGCATCGAGCTGCTCATCGCCCAGGAAAAACGGGATATTCATGCGCGAACGCACCGTCGGCATCACCTGGTTGCGATAGAAGCCACCGGAGCCATCGATTGCGCCGTACACCAACGCGGCCTTTTCGGCATTGCGCTGCGCGAATGCGGCCACCCCACCCTGCTCGAGCATCCATTTGACGGTGAGCCCGAGCAGATACCAGTTCCAGGTAGGCGGCGTGTTGAGCATAGAATCGCGCGCCACGTGCGAGGCGTAATTGAAGATGTCTGCACGCGGTTGGCCGGCACGCTCGAGCAATTCGCGGCGCACGATCACCACCGAAATACCCACCGGGCCCAGATTCTTCTGCGCGCCGGCATAGATCAGGCCATAGCGCCTGATGTCCAGCGGCTCGGAGGCGATCGACGAACTGAAGTCGGCAAACAGCGGCAAGGTGCCCACGTCCGGCGTGTCGCGGAACTCGACCCCGTGAATGGTTTCGTTGGCAGTGATGTGCACGTACGCGGCGTGCGGCGACAGCGTCCAGCTCGCGACCGGCGGAATGTCGACATAACCGCCGGGCTGGCCATCGGCGGCCACGCGCACATCCACATACGGCGTGGCCTGCTTGATCGCGGTCTTGCCCCAATGGCCACTGACCACGTAATCGACTGCTTGGCCAGGCGCGGCGAAATTCAGCGGCAACAGCGCCTGGATGGTGGTCGCGCCACCGGAGGTGAACAGCACCGCGTAGTCGTCGGGAATCGACAACAGCGTGCGCAAGTCTGCCTCGGCGGCGGCAGCCACCGCCATGAAGTCGGCGCTGCGGTGGCTGATCTCCACGATCGAGGCACCCACGCCGTTCCACTCGACCATCTCTTCCTGCGCTTGCCGCAGGACCGATTCCGGCAATGTCGCAGGGCCGGCACTGAAATTGAACGCGCGTGTCATGGCACACCTTGTCGAGCTAGCCTCTTAGTATGCCGCAGCGCATCCGCGTTGGCAGCGCCGACAAACGGTTGCACCTGCATCCTTTTGACCCTGCGCCGCGTAGTCTGGAGACCTGGAGCAGAACTTTCGTCCTGGTCCGTTAGTCTCACCTTGCAGCCACTGCCTGGAGCCTGCCATGTCACTTCGCGATGCCTTGAAGACGCCGTCCAGCGAGATCACCGATGAGGCCGTTTATCGCGACCGGCGGCGCTTGCTGCAGTTGTTTGCGCTGACGCCTGCGTTGAGCGTGGCCGGGTGCGCCGAGGCCGATCCGCCGCCTCCGCCGAAGACCGTGGTGACGCCTGCGCAAGCGCGCAGCGGCTTCCGCACCGCCGAGGAACTCACCCGGCTGGAAGATGTCACCAGCTACAACAATTTCTACGAGTTCGGCACCGATAAGACCGACCCGTCCAAGGCGGCCAAGACACTCAAGCTGTCGCCGTGGTCGGTGAAGGTCAGTGGCGAGTGCGAAAAACCCGGCAGCCTGTCGCTGGACGAGTTGCTCAAGGGCATCAGTGCCGAAGAACGCATCTACCGGCTGCGCTGCGTTGAAGGCTGGTCGATGGTGATCCCGTGGACGGGCGTGCCGCTCGGCGAAGTGCTCAAGCGCTTTGCCCCCACCTCCAGGGCCAAGTACGTGGCCTTTACCACGCTGGCCGACCCGCAACAGATGCCCGGCGTACGCTACCGCTCGATCAACTGGCCGTACCGCGAAGGCCTGCGCATTGACGAGGCCATGCATCCGCTGACGCTGCTCGCCACCGGGCTCTACGGCAAGCCGCTGCCGCAGCAGAACGGTGCGCCGCTACGGCTGGTGGTGCCGTGGAAGTACGGCTTCAAGAGCATCAAGTCGATCGTGGAGATCCGCTTTGTCGAGAAGATGCCCGAAACCGCCTGGCACGACCTGCAGCCGTCCGAGTACGGATTCTTTTCCAACGTCAATCCAGCCGTGGATCATCCGCGCTGGAGCCAGAAGACCGAGCGCCGCATTGCCGGCACCGCCAGCAAGCTGTTTGCCGAACGAATTGCGACCAAGCCCTTCAACGGCTACGCCGACCAGGTCGCCTCGCTGTACGCGGGGATGGATCTGAAGAAGTGGTTCTAGGGACGCAACGCCCAACGTGACATCCACCCGTTGTCTGTAGGCGCGCACCCGGGCGCGATGGCTTTCCCGGAACTGCCTCTCGCGCCCGAGTGCGCTCCTACGACAACCAACGCATCGCGGCTGCGATGCGTCGCTTCATCTTCGAGATCGCATGGCCAAGAAATCCGTTTCCGTGATCGCTGCCAAGACCGCCGTGCATGCCGCCGTGCTCGCGCCCATTGCACTGCTGGGCTGGCAGTTCTGGCAGGTGTGGCAGCAAGGCAGCGATGCACTGGGCGCCGACCCGGTGGCCGAGATCGAGCATCGCACCGGGCTGTGGGCGCTGCGGCTGCTGCTGATCACCCTGGCCATTACGCCGCTGCGGCAGCTGACCGGCCAGGCGGTGCTGATCCGCTTCCGCCGCATGCTCGGCCTGTATGCGTTTTTCTATGCCAGCGTGCACCTCACCGCTTACCTTTGGCTGGACCTGCGCGGGTTCTGGACACAGATTTTTGAAGAGATCGTCAAACGCCCGTACATCACGGTCGGCTTCACCGCCTGGCTGCTGTTGGTGCCATTGGCGATCACTTCGACCCAGGGCTGGATGCGGCGGCTCAAGCGCAACTGGGGCCGGCTGCACATGCTGATCTATCCGATCGGGTTGCTGGCCGTGCTGCACTTCTGGTGGCTGGTCAAATCCGATATCCGCGAGCCAGCGCTGTATGCCGGCATCCTGGCGCTGCTGCTGGGGTGGCGCGTGTGGAAACGGCTCAGCGCGCGCCGAACCACAGCAAGGCACTCAGCGCCGCCGCCAGCAACACCGCGCTGAGCAGCAGCCACGGCCAGCGGGCCACCTTTACCGGCGCTCGGGTCGGGGCTTCGCTCACGCGCGGCAACGGTTGCGGGTCGCTCTCGGGCACATGCCAGGTGGCGTCGTGCTGGATCTTGGGCACTTCCACCACGAAACGGTGGCGCGCGTCGAATACAACCTGATCACCGGCTTGCAGCCAGCCGTCGCGCACCTGCACGCCGTTGATCCAGCTGCCCTCTTCCGAGCCGAGATCGCGGATCAGCACCCGGTCGCCATGCCGTTCCAGGCGGGCATGCTGGGCGGCGAAGGCCGGGTCGTCGATGACGATGTCCGCCGCCGGGTCGCTGCCGACCAGCCGCGAACGGTCCAGCGTGAAACTGCGCCCATGGTGGCGACCGCCCAACCCGCGCAACAGCAGGCAGACTTCGCTCAGGCCGGCATCGTCGTCCTGGATGTCGTTGGCCGGCGCGCTGGACGGCGCACTGCGCAACAGCATCTCCACGCCATCGGCATACAACGCGTCGCCGGCACGCAACAGCGCCATACGCCGCACCGGCCGGCCGTTGACGTGGATGCCGCGAATGCCGTTGGCCACCTGCAGCCAGAGACCGCGCTGATCCAGGCAGAACTGCGCCAACAGCAACGCCCCCTGGGCATCGTCGACGATCCGCACGCTGCCGGAGGCATGGCGTACGATCCGGTGGACCCCGGGCTGGAGAGGATGATCCGGCTGCTGCCGGTGGGTGAAATGAACTTGCAGATCGCGCACCCGCCGCAGCCTAGCAGGTTTGCCCGCAGCCCCATAGCGCATGCCGCTGCACTTGGAGCGCGCCCCGCACATGCGCACAATGCGCGCTCCATCGCATGACTTCAGGAACCCATGTCCAGTATCGATATCCGCCACGACCATTCCAGAACGCCGGCGCAGGCCCGTGCGGCGATCGAGGATGCGGCACGCAAGCTGACCGATCGTTACGGCATCGCTTCGCACTGGGAAGGCGACACCTTGCGCATCGCGCGGGCGGGCGTGGATGGGGCGATCAATCTGCTGCCGCAGCAGGTGCAAGTCACCGCTGAGCTGGGCTTTTTGTTGTCGGCCATGCAGCCGATGGTCGAGTCCGAGATCCGCCGCCTGCTGGCTGAAAAGCTGGCCTGATCCAGCCCCAGGCTTCAGCCGCAAGTCACCTGCGCCACAGCCTGCGGGCGGATGCTTGATGGACGCTTCACCTGGCCGATGCAGGACCGGCACTAGGGTGAGGCAACGTCAGTCCGCAACCGACAGGAGCATCGCATGACGACCGGATACGATCAGAACGGCAACCGCGGCAACGCGGCCCATGGGTTCCAGGCGCAGGCCGAACAGGTGTCGCGCCGGCTCGGCGAATCGGCGCAGACCGTCTGGCTGGCCGGGCTCGGCGCCTTGGGCCGTGTGCAGAGCGAAGGCAGCAAACTATTCGACTCGCTGGTACGCGAAGGCGCCGCGTACGAACGCAGCGGCCAGCGCAAGGCAGCGGCCAGCGCAGACGAATTGCGCGAGGAAGTGGAAACCCAGTTCGAGCAGGCGCGCGATACCGCGGTGCGTGGCTGGGACCGGCTGGGCAAGGCGTTCGATGAACGCGTCAAGGGCGTGCTGCGCACCCTCAACATCCCCGAGCAGGACGAGCTGGAAAACCTGCGTCGCGAGGTGGAGTCGCTCAAGGCACAGGTGCGCGCGAACACGGCTGCGACCAAGCGGGCCAACCGCACCGCCAACCAGGCCGCACAGGCGGCCAGCAGCGACACTGCGCCTGGCACCGCAACGCCGGGCAGTGGTCCCGCAGCTACGCACAATGCGGCCTTTGACGGCGAATAAACCCTGCATAACTGGATTGTTGCAAAGCAGCATGGTTTTTTAGACAATCGGGAAGACCCGCCAGTCCTGCAACACGAAGTCCGTTTGCTCCCCTCCCCTCACGGCTTCGGACTGGCGGGTCTTTCGCTGCCTGGGTCACGGCTCGTGCATTCACCGACCGTGATCCATTGACGAATCTGCCGCGAAGGATTCTTCTAAGCGCACTGCTTCGTTAGACGCGCCATTGCTTCGCTAGATACTCATGTCCCATTGGATGTTGGCGCTTGTGGCTGCACTCCTGCCCTGGTTGGCGGTGAGTGGCTATCTCTGGTTGGTGCGCCGACGCGCCAACGAACTGACCGAAGGCGTACGCGCGCTGGCCGCGATGCATTGGCGCGACTTTTCCGCCGTGGTGCTGCGGGTGCTGCAGGACCAGCGCGGCTGGCAACCCACCCAGCTGCCGCAGGACGGCCTGCCCACCGCCGATTTCATGATGCAGACCGAGCACGGCACCCGTCTGGTGGCCTGCAAACATGGCCGTGGGTATCGCATCGGCGTGGCTGCGGTGAACGAGCTGGGTGCGATGGCCCGCCTGGCTGGTGCCAATGGCGGGGTGATGGTCACCGAAGGCCGCATGGAACGTGAAGGCATGGCCGCGGCCGACAAGCAGTCCATCGAGGTGCTGGATGGCGCGCGGCTGTGGCCGCTGCTCAAGCCCTACCTGCCCGGCGATATCGAAACCGGCGTGGTCGGTGCGGCCAGGCGCCGGGCGATCCGCCACACCGTGATTGCCGGCGCAGCGGCGGCAACGCTGGGCGTGGTGATGGCAGTGGCTTTGCAGCCGGCTGAGGTGCCGCCCGCCCAACCACTACCGCGCACGTCAGCACCGCTGAGTCCCGCACCAGGTGCAGCATCGGCTGCTCCACCGGCTGTTGCGCCGGCTCCGGCATCGGCCGCACAGGCAGCGACGTCGACTCCAGCGGCAACGCCGGTCGCCGCCGGCGACGAGCCAGACCTCGCCACGTTGCAGGGCTACCAGCGCGAAGTCTCCAAGGCATTGGCGCAGACGCCGGGACTGGTGCGCGGAATCTGGCTGACGCAGTTGACGCTGGCGGTGGACCGCACCGTGGACGATGCGACCGCCTGGCCGCTGATTTGCCGCGAACTGGAGCGTTACCCCTACCTGCGCACGGTGCGGGTGCAGCTCAATCCGCGCGCCGGTGTCGCCGAGCCGGTGCGCTGGCGGCAATGCACGACGATTTGAGTCGCGCGGACTGATGCGTGCGGGCGGTGCGTTCTGCGCGACACCCGCCAGCCGCGACCACCTCGCCCACCGCTCGCCTTGCCCGTCACTTCATCCAACCCGTCGATTTACCCAGTACGCACCCTGCCGCCACCGGCCGCATGCGCGCGCAAGCTCGACGTGCGCAGGCAGTGCAATCGCTTCAGCGCATGCCAGGCGCGAAGCGTGCAATCAGATCGTAAGACCCGCCCAGGAACAGCTGCCGCACATAGGTGACCGGCTGGTCGCCGCGCCAGGTGTGCCGGTCGATGACCAGGCAGGCCGCGCCATCGGCAACCTGCAGGCACCTGGCCTGGGCAGGATCGGCACTGATCGCGCTGATGCGGTGCTCGGCACGAGTCCAGGGCACGTTGCGCAATAGCCAGCTGCCGGGCGCGATGGTGTCGAATGGCTGCGCCAGCGCCTCGGGCACGGTGGTGATGTCGATGACGCGTTGCTCCAGGGCGAACGGACTGCCATCGGCCAAATGCACGCTTTCCAGTGCCAGCAATTTGCCGCGGCTGCCCAGCGCACGCTCCTGCGGCACGCGCTGCCGCACCGCGCGCACGCGCCGCGACAGCAACTGAAACTGATAGACATGGCCGCGCGTGGTCATCTCCACTTCGATATCCGGGATCGACAGCGCCACCTGCTCCAGATGCGGATGCGGCCGCGCGACGAACGAACCAGTGCGGCGGCGGCGCTCGATCATGCCGGCGTCGGCCAGCAGGCCGAGCACCTTGTTGACGGTCATGCGCGAGCAACCGTACTGCGCCATCAATTCATGCTCGGGCGGCACGCGGTGCCCGGGCGGCCAGTCGCCACTGTGGATGCGTTGCTCCAGGTCCTGCCGGATCCGCTGATGCAAGGTTCCGGGTGTGGCGGGGGTGGCGGTGGTCACGACAGGGTCTCCGGTGAGACCTGCATTGTGCCCGCTTCGCACATCGCGCCGATCACCCGTGCAACAGCGTTTGCATGACGGCGGCAAAGCGTGCGGCGACACGCTCGCGCGCCACGTGGCGGCCATCGCGCACCACCCACTGCCCGGCACGCCAGACATGCCGCACTGCGCCGGCGCGTGCGGCGAACAGCCAGCTGTCGAGCAACGCATCGTCCGTGCGTGCCAGCAGCGCCGGATGAGTGTGGTCCAGCTCCAGCAAGTCGGCCGATGCACCGACGCAGATCCCGGGCTGCCCGCTCCCCAGCGCCTGCGCCGCGCCGGCCAGTGCGCTGCTGTACAACCAGCGGCCACTGGAGGTGTCGGCGGGCGCCAGCACATTGCGCGCGCGCAGCTGCAGGCGCTGGCCGTATTCGAGCAGGCGCAGTTCTTCGGCCGCATCGATCAAGACATTCGAATCCGAGCCCACACCGAAGCGCCCGCCGCGGCTGGCGAATGCCTGCATCGGGAACAGGCCGTCGCCGAGATTGGCCTCGGTGATCGGGCACAGGCCGACCACCGCGCCACTCTTGACGATTGCGTCGAGCTCCCCCGCCTCCACATGCGTGGCGTGCACCAGGCACCAGCGCGCATCCACTGGCGCATTGGCGTACAGCCACTGCACCGGGCGCTGCCCCGACCAGGCCAGGCAGGCCTCCACCTCGCGCTGTTGTTCGGCGATATGGATGTGGATGGGGCCATCCACCAGCGGCACCAGCGCGGCGAGCTGCGTGGGCGTTACCGCGCGCAGGCTGTGCGGCGCCAGCCCGAGCACCGCGTCCGGCAGTGCGGCCAGGCTGCGCGCGCAGTCCGACAACAGCCGGGCAAAGCCGTCGATATCGTGGATCAGCCGCCGCTGCGCAGGGTTCGGTGGCACCCCACCGAAATCCGAGTGCGCGTAGAACACCGGCAACAGGGTCAGGCCGATGCCGGTGCCCGCGGCCGCCGCAACAATGCGCTCGGCCATTTCGGCGGGCTGCGCGTACGGCGCGCCGCTGACGCTGTGGTGCAGATAATGGAATTCGCCCACGCGGGTGAAGCCGGCTTCCAGCATTTCCACATACGCCTGCTCGGCGATGGCCTGCAGGCTGTCCGGGTCCAGCCGGTCGACGAAGCGATACATCAGCTCGCGCCAGCTCCAGAAACTGTCGCCGCTGCGCCCGCCCACTTCGGTCAGCCCGGCCATGCCGCGCTGGAAGGCATGGCTATGCAAGTTGCCTAGCCCGGGCAGCAGTACCTCGGCACGGGTATCGGTGGCGGCGGGCATGGCCTCCGTCTGCACAGCGGCGATGCGCCCGTACGCCACGGTGATCCGCACGTCGCTGGCCCAGCCATCGGGCAACAACGCCCGGGCCGCCCACACCGCTTGCACTGCTTGGTCTGCCACTGGACACCCTCGGTTGCCGACTCTATTGTATATACATATCAGACCACACAGGCCTGCGCCATGCATTGCGACGTCCTTTGGCACAACGCGCGGTTGATGACGCTGGACGCTGGCGACGGCGGCCTGGGCAGCGTGGACGATGGCGTGGTCGCCTGCCAGGACGGCACCATCGTGTACGCCGGGCCGGCGGCCGATGCGCCGCCGCTGCAGGCCAGCCACGTCCACGATTGCCAGCGGCGCTGGATCAGCCCCGGCCTGATCGATTGCCACACCCACCTGGTGTACGCGGGCAACCGCGCCAATGAATTCGAACAACGCCTGCGCGGCGCCAGCTATGCGCAGATCGCCGCGGCCGGCGGTGGCATTGTGGCGACCGTGCGCGCGACGCGTGCCGCCGATGATGCCGCTTTGCTCGCCGCCAGCCTGCCGCGCCTGGACGCGCTGCTTGCCGAAGGCGTGACCACGCTGGAGATCAAATCCGGCTACGGCCTCACGCTGGAAGACGAAATCAAGCAGCTGCGCGTCGCGCGCCAGCTCGCCACGCTGCGACAGGTGGAGGTGGTGCCTACCTTCCTGGGCGCGCATGCGGTGCCGCCCGGCGCGCAGGGGCAGACCTATATCGATGCAGTGTGCCAGGAGATGATCCCGGCGGTGGCGGCGCAGGGCCTGGCCGAAGCGGTGGATGTGTTTTGCGAGCACCTGGCGTTTTCGCCGGCGCAGGCCGAACAGGTGTTCGTTGCTGCGCGGGCGCACGGGCTGCAGATCAAGATCCACGCCGAGCAATTGAGCAACCAACACGGCGCCGCGTTGGCCGCGCGCTACGGTGCCTTGTCGGCGGACCACATCGAATACCTGGACCAGGCCGGCATTGATGCGATGGCCAATGCCGGCACCGTCGCAGTGCTGTTGCCGGGCGCGTTCTACTTCACCCGCGACACCCAATTGCCACCGATTCCCGCATTGCGCGCGGCCGGTGTACCGCTGGCCCTGGCCACTGACTGCAACCCCGGCACCTCGCCGCTGACCAGCCCGCTGCTGGCGATGAACATGGCCGCCACCTTGTTCCGCATGACGGTAGACGGATGCATCACCGGCTTCACCCGCGAAGCGGCACGTGCGCTCGGACGGGGCAACCGGCTGGGCCGGCTGCGCGCCGGCATGCAGTGCGATCTGGCGATCTGGGACATCGACGCGCCGGCCGATCTGGTCTACCGCATGGGCTTCAACCCTCTCCACACCCGCGTTTGGCGCGGGCATCCTTGCTGACCCGGAGTCGTCATGAGTGCGTCTGTTGTGTTGCAGCCCGGCCAGGTCACCCTGGCGCAGTGGCGTGCGCTGTATCGCGGTGCCGAAGTCACCCTGGACCCTGCCTGCGCGCAGGCGGTGTTGCGTAGCGCGCAGACGGTGGAGGCGATCGTGGCGCGGGGCGAGCCGGTGTACGGGGTCAACACCGGCTTCGGCAAGCTGGCCAGCGTGCGGATCGAACGCGACGATCTGCAGACCCTGCAACGCAATATCGTGCTCTCGCACGCGGCCGGTGTCGGCGACCCCACGCCGGTGCCGGTGGTGCGGCTGATGATGGCGCTCAAGCTCACCAGCCTGGCGCAGGGCGCCTCGGGAATTCAGCCCGATACCCTGGCGCTGCTGGAGGCGATGCTGCGTCAGGGCATCACGCCAGTGGTGCCGTGCCAGGGCTCGGTGGGTGCGTCGGGCGACCTGGCGCCCCTGTCACACCTGGCCGCGGTGATGATCGGCGTGGGCGAGGCCTTCGTCGGCGATCAGCGCCTGCCGGCGGCGGATGCGCTGGCCCGGGCGCAGCTGCAGCCACGCGTGCTCGGTGCCAAAGAGGGCCTGGCGCTGCTCAACGGCACCCAGTTCTCCACCGCCTGCGCGCTGGCCGGCTTGTTCGAGATCGAAACCGTGCTGCAGGCCGCGCTGGTCACCGGCGCGCTGTCGGTGGAAGCGGCCAAGGGCTCGGACACGCCCTTCGATGCGCGCATCCATGCCTTGCGCGGGCAACCCGGGCAGATCGCAACCGCGGCCGCCTTGCGTGCGCTGATGGCGGAATCGGCCATCCGCGAATCGCATCGGCTGGGCGATGTGCGTGTGCAGGATCCGTACTGCCTGCGCTGCCAGCCACAGGTGATGGGCGCGGCACTGGATGTGATGCGCCAGGCCGCGCGCACATTGGAAATTGAAGCCAATGGCGTGTCCGACAACCCGCTGGTCTTCAGCGATACCGGCGAGGCATTGTCCGGTGGCAACTTCCACGCCGAGCCGGTGGCATTCGCGGCCGACATGCTGGCGCTGGCGGTGTGCGAAATCGGCTCGATCAGCGAGCGCCGCACCGCGATGCTGGTCGACCCTGCGCTCTCGGGCCTGCCGGCGTTTCTCACCCCGCGCCCCGGCTTGAATTCGGGCTTCATGATTCCACAGGTGACCGCCGCCGCGCTGGTCTCGGAAAACAAGCAATGCGCCTACCCAGCCAGCGTCGATTCGATTCCGACCTCCGCCAACCAGGAAGATCACGTGTCGATGGCAGCGCATGGCGCACGCCGCCTGCTGGCGATGGCCGACAACGCCGCGCACGTCATCGGCATCGAACTGCTGGCCGCCGTGCAGGGCTGCGATTTCCACGCGCCGCTGCGCTCCAGCGCCGCGCTGGAAGCCGCGCGTGCACTGCTGCGTGCGCAGGTGCCCACGCTGCAGGACGACCGTTACTTCCATCCGGACATGCTGGCCGCCAGCGCGCTGGTGCGCTCGGGCGCCCTCGCCACTGCGGTGGGCATCGTACTGCCTGGCGTGGAGCTGAGCGCATGAGCCGGCCCACCGCGTCGCATCGCAGAGCGCGCGCATGAGCGCCCTGCCCGACTGGCTGCACGTGCAGCGCGGCAACGCACCGCTGCTGATCAGCTTCCCGCACACCGGCACCGACCTGCCGCAGAGCGTGGCCAACCACTTCGTCTCGCCATGGCTGGCCTGCCGCGATACCGATTGGTGGGTGGATCAGCTCTACGACTTTGCGCAGAGCCTGGGCGCCACCACCGTGCGCACGACGGTTTCGCGTTCGGTCATCGACGTCAATCGCGACCCGAGTGGTGCCTCGCTGTATCCCGGCCAGCACACCACCGGCCTGTGCCCGTTGACCACCTTCGACAATCAGCCGCTGTACCGCGACGGGCAGGCGCCGGATCCGGCACAGATCGCGTTGCGCCGCACGCAATGGTTCGATCCGTATCACGCTGCGCTGGCCGATGAAATTGCACGTCTGCGCGCACTGCATCCGCGCATCGTGGTCTATGACGCGCATTCGATCCGCTCACACATCCCGCACCTGTTCGCAGGCGAATTGCCGCAGTTCAACATCGGCAGCAACGACGATGCCAGCTGCGATCCGGCGCTGGCCGATGCGGTGGAACAGCTGTGCCGAAGCAGCGGCTCCAGCACCGTGCGCAACGGCCGTTTCAAGGGTGGCTGGATCACCCGCCACTACGCGCAGCCGGATCAGGGCGTGCACGCGCTGCAGATGGAATTGGCCTGCCGCGGCTACATGCAGGAACCGGAACAGATCACCCCGGACACCTGGCCAACGCCGTGGCAACCGGTACACGCAGCCGCACTGCGCGCCGTATTGCGGCATGTGTTGCGCGCCTGCCTGGATTTCGCCGCGGGCGCCACGCCCGCCGCTCACCGTTGATTGAAGGACCTTGGCATGACCCGTCACGACTCCACCCGCGTCATCCGCGCCGCCACCGGCACCACGCTTACCGCCAAGAGCTGGCTCACCGAAGCGCCGCTGCGCATGCTGATGAACAATCTGGACCCGGACGTGGCCGAGCGTCCGCAGGAACTGGTGGTCTACGGCGGCATCGGCCGTGCCGCGCGCGACTGGGAATCCTTCGATGCAATCGTCGCCGCGCTGACCCGCCTGGACGATGACCAGACCCTGTTGGTGCAGTCGGGCAAGCCGGTCGGTGTGTTCCGCACGCATGCCGATGCGCCGCGCGTGTTGATCGCCAATTCCAACCTGGTGCCGCGCTGGGCCACCTGGGACCACTTCAACGAACTGGATAAAAAGGGCCTGGCCATGTACGGCCAGATGACCGCCGGCAGTTGGATCTACATCGGCGCGCAAGGCATCGTGCAAGGCACCTACGAAACCTTCGTGGAGATGGGCCGCCAGCATTACGGCGGCAGCCTGGCCGGCAAGTGGCTGTTTACCGGCGGGCTCGGCGGCATGGGTGGCGCGCAGCCGCTGGCCGCGGTGATGGCCGGCGCCTCCTGCCTGGCGGTGGAATGCCGCCGCTCTAGCATCGACATGCGCCTGCGCACCGGCTACCTGGACACCTGGACCGACTCGCTGGACGAGGCGTTACGGCTGATCGAGGAATCGTGCACCGCGAAGAGGCCACTGTCGGTCGGCCTGCTCGGCAATGTCGCCGACGTGCTGGACGAACTGCTGCTGCGCGGCATCAAGCCGGACCTGCTGACCGACCAGACCTCCGCGCACGACCCTGTCAACGGCTACCTGCCGCAGGGCTGGAGCGTCGAAGAATGGGACGCAAAGCGCGTGAGCGCGCCGAAGGACGTGGAAGCCGCCGCGCGCGAGGCGATGGCCAACCACATACGCGCCATGCTCACCTTCCACGCACTCGGCGTGCCCACCGTGGACTACGGCAACAACCTGCGGCAGATGGCGCTGGAAGAAGGCATCGACAACGCCTTCGACTTCCCCGGCTTCGTGCCCGCCTATATCCGGCCCTTGTTTTGTCGCGGCATCGGCCCGTTCCGCTGGGTGGCGTTGTCCGGCGACCCGGAAGACATCGCCAAGACCGATGCCAAGGTCAAGGAACTCATCCCCGACGATGCGCACCTGCACCGCTGGCTGGACATGGCCGCTGAAAAGATTGCCTTCCAGGGCCTGCCCGCGCGGATTTGCTGGGTTGGTCTGGGCGACCGCCATCGGCTCGGCCTGGCCTTCAACGCGATGGTGCGCAGCGGCGAGCTGAAGGCACCGGTGGTGATCGGCCGCGATCATCTGGATTCCGGCAGCGTGGCCTCGCCCAATCGCGAAACCGAGGCGATGGCCGATGGCTCCGATGCCGTCTCCGATTGGCCCCTGCTCAACGCCCTGCTCAACACCGCCAGCGGCGCCACCTGGGTCTCGCTGCATCACGGCGGCGGCGTCGGCATGGGCTTTTCGCAGCACGCCGGCATGGTCATCGTCTGCGACGGTAGCGAAGCAGCAGACAAGCGGATCGAACGCGTGCTCTGGAACGACCCGGCCACCGGCGTGATGCGCCATGCCGATGCGGGATACGCCATCGCCGTGGAGTGCGCGAAGGACCAAGGCCTGGATTTGCCGGGCATCTTGAGCTGAGCCTTGGCCGCGCTGACAGCGCCACGCGCTGTCAGTAGGCCGAAGCCACACGTAAGTCTCTAATTGGCGGTTGCCGCAAAGGCCGCGGCACCGCGCATCGAGCATCTTCAAGCGAAAGCGCTCAAGTCTGCCGATTCCTGGCCGACAAGATATGCATCGTTCCGAGGAGCCTCCATGGGCATCCTGATCTACCTGGTGCCTGCCTTCGCACTCTGGGCGCTCATCGCCACGGGGTTGGCGTTCGTGCGTGGGCGCCAGCTCACTGCCGAGTACGGGCAGCACGCCAGCACCCAGGACAGTCTTGCGCGCTATCAGGCGGCGCTGTCGCAGCTGAAAGCACGTGCGGCGGCGACCACGCTGGAGCTGGAGTCCCTGCAACGCAGCTACACGGTGTTGAAGCAATCGCTCGATCAGCAGGAACAGAATGCCTCGGCGCAGCAGTCTTCAGACACGCCCGACCAGGTGATTCCGATGGTGATGGTGCAGCGCCTGGATATCGCTGCGGAAATCGGCACGCTGTTTGCGCATGTCGCGCGCGTGGCACGCAGCCTGCGCCGTTACAGCGCTTACAGCCGCGGCCACAACGCGCCCGAACCCAGCACTGCACGCTACGACCTGCATTGGCTGGCCGATTGTCTGCACAGCTTCGACCAGATCGGCCATGCGCTGCTGCGTGGCAATGTGGCTGCGCTGATCACGGCGTGCCAGGATCTGCTGTCGATGTACGAGCACTACCTCAAGGATGGTTCCGGCTATAACAGCCGCGATACCTTCCAGCGCCTGAGCAGCGACATACCGCTGTCAGAGGCCACCGACGCCATTCGCTCGATTATCGTCAAGGCCACGCTGGCGCAGGACGTGCAGGATGCCGTGAAGGAAGAGCAAGACAGTCTTGCAAGTGCTGTGAACTGAGTGCCTGGGTTGAGTGCCTGAGGCGCGTGCGGCGCGGAATGTGGGACGTTTGCTTTCTTACAAAGCAGTCGCGCCGGCCATTCGTATCGTGCCTTGAATTGAGCGCTCGGGCTGACTATTCGAGCTGCGAGTCTGGACGGGTTGCGAGGAATGCGTGCTAAAGAAACGCGCCGCAAGCGGCGCGTTTCTGATTCACAGATCCATTGAACCGCGTTGCCGCTTACCGCTGCGGCAACGCGTAGGCCACCAGGGCATCGCCTGCCGGTGTTTCCATGAAGTGGTGACCGGCCGCCATGATCACCAGATACTCGCGGCCGCCGTACGCGTAGACCATCGGATTGGCCTGGCCACCGGCCGGCAGCTTGGCGTGCCACAGCTCCTTGCCGGTGGCCAGGTCGATCGCACGGATCAGGTCATCGGTTGCGGCGGCAATGAAGATCAGACCACCCGCAGTGACCACCGAGCCACCGTTGTTCGGCGTGCCGATTTCGATCGGCAGGCCGGAGCGAATCCCGAACGGCCCGTTGCCGCGCGCACTGCCAAAGGGACGGTCCCACAGGGTCTTGCCGCTCTTCAGATCGATGGCGCGAATGCCGCCATAGGGTGGCTGCTTGCACAGCAGCTTGGTGAACGGCAAACGCCAGCCGGCGTTGACGTTTACCGCGTAGGGCGTGCCGGCCTGCGGGTCGCCGGCGCCTTCGGCACCACCGGCATCGCCACGCACCTGATCGCGCGGAGCCCAGCCCAGTTTGTCCGCCTTGGCGCGCGGCACCAGGATGTTGTAGTTGGGCATGTCGTTGTAGTTGGCCACGATCACGCCACGGTGCGGATCCACCGCCACGCTGCCCCAGTCCGAGCCGCCGTTATAGCCGGGGTATTCGATGGAATGCCGGTCGGCTTCGGGCGGCGTGTAGATGCCCTTGTAGCTCGCCTTGCGGAACTGGATACGGCACACCAGCTGATCGATCGGGGTCATGCCCCACATGTCGCGCTCGGTCAGATCCGGCTTGCGCAGCGTGTGATACAGCGAGAACGGCTGGGTCTTGGAGCGCATCTGCGGCTCCACACCACCGCCGGGCACGGCGCGCTCTTCCACGCCAACCAGCGGCTCGCCGGTGCGACGGTCCAGCACGTACAACTCGCCCTGCTTGCTCGGCAGCAACACGGCCGGCACGTTGACGCCATCCTTGGGGAAATCGATCAGGCTGGGCTGCGAGCCGAGGTCGTAATCCCATGCGTCGATATGCGTGGTCTGGAAATTCCACACCGGCTTGCCGGTGGTCACATCCAACGCCACCAGCGAGGTGGCATAGCGGTTTTCCGGCGGCGTGCGCGAGCTGCTCCAGTAGTCCGCGGTGGAATTGCCCATCGGCAGATACACGTAACCCAGCTGCTCGTCGGCCGCTGCGGTGGTCCACATGTTGGGGGTGCCGCGCGTCCAGGTCTGGCCAGGCGGCGGTGCACCATTCCATTCGGGATGGGTCATGTCCCAGGCCCAGCGCAACTGGCCGGTGACCGCGTCAAAGCCCTGGATCACGCCCGAGGGCTCATAACGCTTTTGCCCGTCAAGGACCTGATGCCCGATGACCACCACGCCGCGCACGATGGCCGGCGGCGAGTTGATCGAGATGTAGCCCGGTGGCGTCTCGCCCATGCCGACGGTGATGTCGACCTGACCGTGAGTGCCGAAGTCCGCGCATGGTGTCCCGGTGCGCGCATCCAATGCAATCAGGCGCCCATCCAGCGTGCCTTCGATCACGCGCGTACGGCACAGCGCAGGCGCCGTCGCCGCCTGCGAAGCGGCTGCGTCATTTGCGGCCGGCGCCGCCGTCGGCACTTCGTAATACGACACCCCGCGGCAGGCCGCGGTGTATGGAATGGCCTCGTCCTTGACCTTGGGGTCGTAGCGCCAGCGCTGCTTGCCGGTGGAGGCGTCCAGCGCGATCACCTGATTGCGCGCGCTACACAGATACAGGCTGTCGCCGACCTTCAACGGTGTGGTTTCGGCGCCCCAGCGCTTGGTCGGCACATCGCCGGTATGGAACACCCACGCCTGCTGCAGCTGGCTGACATTGTCGCGATTGATTTGGGTGAGTGGCGAATAGCGCTGCCCAGCCTGGCTGCGTCCATATGCGGCCCAGTCGTCATCGACCGGCGCATTGGCGGGCTGTGCCGGCTGTGCGCCATCGGCGGGGCGATTGACCACACCTGCGGCGATGCCTGCCACCTGCGTCAATGCACCCTCGGCCTCGGTGATTCCGAACGGCACGAAGGCCAACGCAAAGGCCACCACAAACACCACTGCCAGTCCGCCAGCCACGCTGCGCGAGACGGCGCGCGACACCGGGCGCTCGAGCTTGGGCAACAGCAGCGCCAGCACAAACGCCAGGCCCACGATCAACCCGAGCCGCGGCACCCAGCGCCAGTAATCACTGCCCGATTCCCACCACGTCCACAGCAGCGTGGCGGCCACGACGGCGGCAAACCACCACGCGCCGGCATTGCGGCCGCGGAACAGCAACACGCCAGCGATCAGCATCGCCAGGCCTGCCGGTGCGTAATACCAGGATCCGCCCAGCGTGGCGAGCCACGCACCACCTGCCAGCAGCACCAGCCCCAGCAGCACAATCACGCCTCCCAGAATCGCCAGGGCCCAATGGCCGCGACGGGAGGGACGAAGCAATGTCGACATCAGTAGTTCCTCTTTGCATCTGCGGCCAACGCAACGTTGCCGCACCGCGAACTACCTTCGACCCGTTTTTGTGAAAGACCTGCGTTCTTTGCTGACATGTTCTGTCAACAATGCGTTACAGCCAAACACCGCAAAAAAAAACGCCGGCAATGCGCCGGCGTTTTTCATGACTGCACACATCGCACCGCGCGATCAGCCCTCGGCAGGCGGCGCATCGCTGGTGATTGCAACCGCCTCGTCCACCACATCCTCGGGCTCTTCCAGCGAGGCATCCAGGCGTTCGACGGCCTGCAGTTTCTCGCCCTTGGACAGCCGGATCAGCGTCACGCCCTGGGTGTTGCGGCCCACGCGCGAAATCTCCGAACCACGCGTGCGCACCAAGGTGCCACCATCGGATATCAGCAGCACTTCATCGGTGGAACCCAGCAGCACCGCACGCACCAACTTGCCGTTGCGCTCGGTGGTCTGGATACCGATCACGCCTTGCGTGCCGCGTCCCTTGCGCGGGTATTCGGCCAGCGGCGTGCGCTTGCCATACCCGTTCTCGGTGGCGGTCAGGATGTAGGCCACATCGCCGTTGTCGGCGACATCGATCACTGCCGGCTCGGCGCCGTCGGTGGTCTCCACGACCTCCTCGGCACTCTCGTCCTCGACCTCGTCTTCCACTCCGCCGGCACGCTCGGAAACGATCAGGCTGACCACCTCCTCGCCCTTGGCCAGACGGATACCGCGCACGCCAGTGGCGGTACGGCCCATCGAGCGCACGGTCGACTCGCCAAAGCGCACGGTCTTGCCGTTGGAAGCAAACAGCAGGACATCGCGGTCGCCATCGGTCAGCGCCACACCCACCAGCGCATCGCCTTCATCGAGATTGATGGCGATCTTGCCGCGCGCCAGACGGAACGCGAATTCACTCAGCGGGGTCTTCTTGACCGTGCCGTTGCGGGTGGCGAAGAACACGTAGCGGTTGTCGGCGTATTCGCGCACCGGCAACACCGCCTGCACGCGCTCGCCCGATTCCAGCGGAATCCAGTTGATGATCGGGCGACCGCGTGCATTGGAGCCGGCCTCCGGCAACTGATGCACCGGCAGCCAGAACACCTTGCCGCTGCTGGTGAAGGTCAACAGCGTGTCGTGCGTGTTGACCAGCCACAGCTGATCGATGAAATCTTCTTCCTTGGTCGACGCCGCCGAACGGCCACGGCCACCGCGGCGCTGCGCGCGATACGCGCTCACCGGCTGGCGCTTGGCATAGCCCGCGTGCGAAAGCGTCACCACTACGTCTTCCGGCGCGATCAGATCCAGGATGTCCAGGTCTTCTTCGCTGTGACGGATCTCGGTGCGGCGCGCATCGCCATACTCTTCGCGGATGTTGATCAGCTCGTCGCGAATCACCTGCAACAGCACGTCGGGGTTCTCCAGGATGCGGATCAGACCCTGGATGACTTCGAGCAACTGCTTGTATTCGTCGGTGAGCTTTTCCTGCTCCAACCCGGTCAGGCGATGCAGACGCATTTCCAGAATCTGCGAGGCCTGCACTTCGCTGAGTTGATAGAAGCCGTTGGACAGGCCCACGCCCGGCGCCAGATCTTCCGGCTTGGACGCCTCGGCACCGGCAGCGCCGAGCAGCGCGCCCACCAGGCCCGGTTCCCAGGTCTTGGCCAGCATGCGCTCGCGCGCTTCCTGCGGATTGGCCGAGGTCTTGATCAGCTCAATCATCTCGTCGATGTTGGCCAACGCAACGGTCAGACCTTCCAGCACATGCGCACGTGCGCGTGCCTTGCGCAGTTCAAAAATGGTGCGGCGGGTGACCACCTCGCGCCGGTGGCGGATGAACGCCTCCAGCATCTGCTTGAGGTTCATCAACTGCGGGCGGCCATCGACCAGCGCCACCATGTTGATGCCGAACACCGACTCCATCTGGGTCTGTTGGTACAGGTTGTTGAGCACAACCTCGGCCGACTCGCCGCGCTTGATTTCGATGTAGATGCGCATGCCGTCCTTGTCGGACTCATCGCGCAGCTCGCTGATGCCTTCGAGCTTCTTTTCCTTCACCAGCTCGGCGATCTTTTCGATCAGCCGTGCCTTGTTGACCTGGTACGGAATCTCGGTGACCACGATCGCTTCGCGGCCGTTGTCGGCCACTTCCACGTCGGCCTTGGCACGGATGCGCACCCGGCCACGGCCGGTGCGGTAGCCGGCGGCAATGCCGGCGGTGCCGTTGATGATGCCGGCAGTGGGGAAATCCGGGCCCGGGATGTACTCCATCAGCCCTTCGATATCCAGCTCCGGCGTGTCGATCAGCGCGATGCACGCGTTGATCGCTTCGGTCAGATTGTGCGGCGGGATATTGGTGGCCATACCCACCGCGATACCAGCCGACCCGTTGACGAGCAGGCTCGGGAACCGTGTCGGCATGACCGTCGGCTCGAGTTCCTTTTCATCGTAGTTGGGCTGGAAATCGACGGTTTCCTTCTCGATGTCGGCCATCAGCTCATGCGCCAGCCGCGACATGCGCGACTCGGTGTAACGCATCGCCGCGGCGGAGTCGCCGTCGACCGAACCGAAGTTACCCTGGCCGTCCACCATCAGGTAGCGCAGCGAGAACGGCTGCGCCATGCGCACCAGCGTGTCGTAGACCGACTGGTCGCCGTGCGGGTGGTACTTACCGATGACGTCGCCGACGATACGCGCCGACTTGAAGTAGGCCTTGTTGCTGTGCGCGCCCAACTCGTTCATCGCGAACAGCACACGGCGATGCACGGGTTTGAGGCCGTCGCGCGCATCGGGGAGTGCGCGCCCCACGATCACGCTCATCGCGTAATCGAGGTAGCTCTTGCGCATCTCGTCTTCCAGGTTGACCTGGATGATTTCCTTGGCGGTTTCTGCCATTCGGGTTCCGTAAGTGAGGTGGCGGGCGAGCCGGAAAGCCGCGTCGGGGGCGCCTCAGAGACAGGCTGCCGACCCCACGCTCCCGCCGATCGATTCAAGCGCCGGATTGTAGCATGAAGGGGCAACCCAATGCCGCCGGTTTACCAGCCAGAAACAAGCACTTGCAGGACTTTGCGGGGCACTTGCCGGCCCCGCGCCCGTGTGCTGGCTCAGTTGCCGAAGGCGGCCTGCATGCGCGCCAGGTCCGGCTGCGCGATGACGCCACGTTCGGTGACGATGGCATCGATCAGATGGCCCGGGGTGACATCGAACACCGGATTCCAGGCATGGATGCCGTCGGCCACGGTGCGCACGCCGCCCACGCCGAACAATTCGCCCGGATCGCGCTGTTCGATCTCGATCTGGTCGCCATCGGCGGTGGCCATGTCCACCGTGGACGACGGCGCCACCACCATGAACTTGACGCCGTGGTGGCGGGCGGCGATCGCCAGCTGGTAGCTGCCGATCTTGTTGGCGGTGTCGCCATTGGCGCAGATGCGGTCGGCGCCGACGATCACCCACTGCACCAGGCCCGATTTCATCAAGTGCGAGGCGGCCGAATCGGCGATCAGGGTGGCATCGATGCCATCCTGCTGCAGCTCCCACACCGTCAGGCGCGCGCCCTGCAGCCAGGGCCGGGTCTCGCCGGCAAAGACCTTGCTGATGCGCTGCTGCGCCATGCCGGCACGGATCACGCCCAGCGCGGTGCCGAAGCCGGCGGTGGCCAGCGAGCCGGTGTTGCAGTGGGTCAGCACACCGCTGCCAGGAGCGATCAGGCCGGCGCCGAGCGCGCCCATATGGCGGTTGGCGGCCAGGTCCTCGTCGGCGATGGCCTGCGCCTCACGGGCCAGCACATCGCGCCAGTCCGGCCCTGCGGCGGCGAGCACGCGCCGCATGCGCATCAGCGCCCAGGCCAGGTTGACCGCGGTCGGGCGCGCGGCATTGAGCCGCAACAGCGCCGGTTCCAGCTTCTGCAATGCCTCGCTGCCGCTGTCGGCGGCGATCTCGCGCGCTGCCAGCACCACGCCCCAGCCGGCCGCAATGCCGATCGCAGGCGCGCCGCGCACGGCCAGCGAATGGATGGCCTCGGCCACCGCATCGCTGCTGTCGCAACGCACGTGCTCCACCACGAAGGGCAGCTTGCGCTGGTCGAGCAATTCCAGGGCATCACCGGTCCACAGCAGCGGACGGATGTGGTCGTAGCGGGCGTAATCGATATGGGCGCTGTCGTTCATGCCGCCATTGTAAGGCGCGTGCGCCGGGCAGTCAGTGGACGGGCCCGTCAGTCGACGATGAACTCGGCCCGGCAGCCGTCGTTGACCCACACGCCATCGCGGCTCCAGCCCCAGGTCTGCCCTTCCACGCACGGCGAGCCGGATATCTGCTTGCGCAGGCGCACGCTGCGCTCCACCGACACCCCGCACATGCGGCGCGAGCGGCTCTTGGATTCACAGGTAAGCGTGCGCGGCATGTCGACGAAGCCGGAGCCATCCTCGGCGCCCACTTCGAATTCGCCATCGCACCCACGCGAGACCCAGATTTCATTGCGGCGGGTGCCCCAGCTGCGGCCTTCCTTGCACGGCCACACCGAGCGTTGGCGCAACAGGCGCACCGGCGCGCCGCGCAGGATCACCGGGCACGCCACCTTGCTGCCATTGGAATCACAGCGCACCACACGGCGCATCTGCGGGGCGGTCAGCACGCGGGCCGAGGCGAATTCCGCACGACAGCCCTGCTCCACCCACACGCCATCGCGTTCGATATCCCACTCGCTGCCGCGAATGCAGCTGGTCTCGGACAGTTGGCGCACCAGTTGCACGCCGTGTTCGGTGTCCATGTCGCAATGCACGCGCGCCATGTCCTTGGATTCGCAACGCACCACGCCGGAGCCACGCTCCGCCGCCTGCACATCGGCCAGCATCAGCAGCGGCAAGCCCCACAAACCGCATAAGCCGATCAGCCACTTCATGCTGAAAATCCTCACCCGAAACGATCAACGCCGCGCCCCCGTGGACGTGACGATGAGAGCACCATCGATGTGAAGAAAGCAATACGACGCCGATGACAGTGCGGTGGCGGCTCAGGCGTGCGCGAACGCAAATGCCAGCACATCGGCAATCTGCGTGGTTCCGCGCATGGCCATCAACAGGCGGTCCACGCCGACCGCCACGCCCGCGCAATCGGGCAGCTGCGGCAATGCCTGCAGCAGGCGCTCATCCAACGGCAACGGTGGCAGGCCACGCGCCGCACGCCGTTGGTTGTCGCGTTCGAAGCGCATGCGTTGCTCGTGTGCGTCGTTCAATTCGTGATAGCCATTGGCCACTTCATACGCGCCCAGGTACAGCTCGAAGCGTTCGGCTACCGGCGGGGTGTCGTTGCGAATACGTGCCAGCGCGCATTGGCTGGCCGGCCAGTCGTGCACCACGGTCAGCGTGTCGCGCGCAAAGCCTGGCTGGATGTGGTGGGTCATCAGCAGATCCAGCCAATCGTCGCGGGTCAGCCCGTCGGCAGCGATCGCCACATCGGCCAGTGGCGCGCGTAATACGTCCAGTGGCGCCAGCAAGGGGTCGATTCCCAGGTGGTGCAAAAACAGTTCGCGATACGTGAGCACGTTGACCGACGCGCTGCGCCCGACCAGCGCCAAGGCCCGTTCGATCAGCGCGATGGTTTCATTCGCCAGCGCGCGATGATCCCAGCCCACCCGGTACCACTCGAGCATGCTGAACTCGGGATTGTGGCGGCCACCGGCTTCGCCGTTGCGAAACACGCGCCCCAGCTCATAGCAATCGCCGACGCCGGCGGCGAGCAACCGCTTGAGCGGATACTCAGGCGAGGTCCGAAGCCAGCGCGTGGGCGCACCCGCATCGACATGGCCACTGAAGCGGGTGCTGAAACTCTCGATGTTCGGCTCGGTATTGCCTGCCGCCGAGAGCACCGGGGTTTCCACTTCCAGCACGGCGCGCTCGGCGAAAAACCCGCGAATCAGGGCATTCAGGCGCGCGCGCAGGCGCAACGCCTCCAGGTCCACCGGCAGTTCGCCGGGCAGCGTGCTCATACCGCTTGACCGTGCTCACTCAGGAACGCCAGCAGCCGCGCTTCATCCCAGATCTCCACGCCCAGGCTCTGCGCCTTGTCCAGCTTGGAGCCGGCTTCTTCGCCCGCCACCAGGAATGCGGTTTTCTTGGAGACGCTACCGGCCACCTTGGCGCCCAGCGATTCCAGGCGCTGCTTGGCGGCATCGCGCGTCAGCGCGGCCAGCGTGCCGGTGATGACCACGGTCTGGCCGTCCAGCGGCCCGGCCTGCACCGCATCGGCCTGCGGCAATTGCGCCAGCAACGCGTCCATGGCGCGTTGCGCGGCCGTTGCCAGTGCCGCGTTTTCCGGACGCGCCAACCACTGCTGCAGCGAGGCGATCACAGGTGCCGGCACACCGGCTTGCAGCAACGGGTCGGCCTCGGAGGCGATCAACGCATCGAAGGAGGCGGTTGCAGCGGCCAGTTGCTGCGCACGCACCGGGGTGACCTTGGGAATATCCAGGTCTTCGAGCAGCACCGCAAAACTCAGCGCGCCGCGCAGCTTGGGCGACGGCGGATGCGCATCGCCGATGCGCACACCACGCTGCAGCAGGTCATCGATCGCCTGCTGGTTCCCGGCCTGGTCGAAGAAATGCCCGAGCGAGCGCGCCACTTCACCGCCGATGTCCGGCACGCGCTTGAACAGCGGCCAGGGCAGATGACGGATCACATCCAGCTCCCCAAACCACGCCGACAACGCCTTGGCCGTGCTCTCGCCCACATGCTCGATGCCCAGCGCAAACAGGAAGCGCTCCAGCGTGGTGTCGCGCGAGGTCTCGATCGCCTCGATCAGGTTTTCGGCCCACTTGGTGGCGATTTTCTTGCGATTCCAGTCGAATGCCGGCAGGCCCGCGCGCAACAGATCGGCCTGCCAGGTCTGCGGCGCCGGCTGCACGCCGGCAAGATCCACACCGATGCCGACCATGGTTTGCTCGACCTGCGCATACGCACCGGCAGCCAGGTGCTCGCGTGCTTCACGCAAGAACGCATGCGGGCTGTCGGCGGTGCTGATCAAACGCAGCTGCAGCAGCTGGTCGACATTGAGCAGATACAGGTCGGCCACACCCTGCACCACGCCACTGTCGACCAGCACTTCAATGAATTTTTCGCCCAGCCCGTCCACGTCCATCGCGCGCCGCGACACAAAATGGCGGAAGGCTTCCTTGCGCTGCGCCGGGCACGTGAGCTCGCCCGAACAGCGCCACACCGCCTGGCCTTCTTCGCGCACGATCTCCGAGCCGCACACCGGGCATTGGGTCGGCATCTGCCAAGCGTGGGTGCCGGCAGGGCGCTGCTCGGCGACCACACCGGCCACCTCCGGAATCACATCGCCGGCGCGTCGCACGATCACCGTGTCGCCCACGCGCACATCCAGGCGCGCGATCTGATCGGCGTTGTGCAAGGTCGCGTTGGTCACCACCACACCGGCGACGTGCACCGGCTTCAAACGTGCCACCGGCGTTGCCGCACCGGTGCGGCCGATCTGGATTTCGATCGCCTCCACCGTGGTGGATTGCTCCTGGGCCGGGAACTTGTGCGCCAGCGCCCAGCGCGGTGCGCGCGAGACAAAGCCCATCTCGCGCTGGCCAGCCAGATCGTCCAGCTTGTACACCACGCCATCGATATCGAATGGCAGGCCGTCGCGTGCTTCACCGATGCGTCGGTAGTACGTCAGCAAGCCCTCGCTGCCCTGCACCACCTCTACCAGCTGGCTGACCGGGAATCCCCATTCGCGCAGCTGCGCCAACATCGTCGAGTGAGTCGGCGGCAACGCACCGTCCGCGACCTCGCCCACGCCGTAGGCAAAAAAACTCAACGGCCGTTGCGCGGTGATGCGTGCATCGAGCTGGCGCAACGAACCGGCCGCACCATTGCGCGGATTAGCCAGCACCTTGCCGCCCTGCAGGCGCATCTGCGCGTTGTAGGCCTCGAACGCGGCACGCGGCATGTAGACCTCGCCACGCACCTCCAGCACCTCGGGCCAGCCCGTGCCACGCAGGCGCAGCGGAATGGCCTTGACGGTGCGCAGATTGGCGCTCACATCCTCGCCGGTGGCGCCATCGCCGCGGGTGGCGCCCTGCACGAATTCGCCCTGTTCGTAGCGCAGGCTGATGGCCAGGCCGTCGAGCTTGGGTTCGGCGCAAAAGACCGGCTGCTTGCGCTCCAACCGTTCGCTGATGCGGCGCACGAACTCGGCCACTTCCTCGTCGCTGAAGGCATTGCCCAGAGACAACATCGGCAACACATGCCGCACTTCGGCAAACCGCGACGCGGCCAGGTAGCCCACGCGCTGGGTCGGCGAATCGGCAGTGGCCAGCTCCGGATGCGCCGCTTCCAGTGCCTCCAGCTCGCGCAGCAGCCGGTCGTACTCGACATCGGCGATCTGCGGCTCGTCGAGCACGTGATAGCGGTAGTTGGCGTCTTCGATGCGCTGACGCAGGGCATCGATGCGCTGTGCGGGATCCGGGCTGGCAGTCATGCGATCGCAGAAAGGATGCTGGGCCGCCCATTCTAACGGCCGCCGCCGATGCCGGACGTGGTGCAGGCAGACCGCTGCAGAGCACCGTCCGTCGGAAGCGGACGCGGCAGGGTGATTCCCGATAGGCAGACGGTCGCAAAACCGCTAGCGTTGCGCCCTCTTCGCCCAACCCCTCCGGAGCTCCCCGTGTCGTTGCCCGTCTCGCGCCGTTCCTTCCTCAGCCTTGCCACGTCCGGCCTGGCGGTGTCCGCCCTGGGGCTGACGCCTGCGGCAGAGGCGGCCCGCAAGCGCGCTGCCGCACCTGCAGCGCCGAGCGTGGCGCTTGCGGCCGGCACGGTGTACCTCAACTTCAACGAGCATCCCACCGGGCTGTCGCCGGCTGCACTGGATGCGGCAAGCCGCTCGCTGGCGCGCTCGGGCCGCTATCTGTTCGAAATGGAACAGGACCTGCGCAACCTGATGGCCGGCGAACTGCAGCTGCCGCACGACCACCTTGCGTTCTTTCCCGGCTCCAGCGACCCGCTCAACCGCGCCGGCACCTTGTTCACGTCACCGCGCGCCGGCTTGGTCATGGCCGACCCGACCTTCGAAGCACTGGCCGACCTGGCCGCCGCGCAAGGCGTGCCGGTCCGCAAAGTGCCGCTGCGTGCCGACGGCGCGCATGACGTCAAGGCCATGGCCAAGGCCGACCCGAGCGCCGGGCTGATCTATCTGTGCAACCCCAACAACCCGACCGGCTCGATTACCCCGCGCGCGGAGATCGAATGGCTGCTCGCCAACAAACCCGCCAGCGCCGTGCTGGTGGTGGACGAAGCCTACATCCACTACAGCACCGAGCCATCGGTGGCCGATCTGGTGCGCCAGCGCCAGGACCTGATCGTGTTGCGCACGTTTTCCAAGCTCTACGGCATGGCCGGCATGCGGCTGGGTGCCGCACTCGCCCCCCCGGGTCTGCTGACCAAGCTGGCCAGCCTGGGTGGCAACCCGCTGCCCGTCCCGGCGATGGCCGCGGGCATTGCCAGCCTGCGCGATCCGATGCTGGTGCCCAGCCGCCGCGCCGACAACGCCCGTGTCCGCGACGACACCATCGCCTGGCTGAAATCCAAGGGCTACACCTGCCTGCCATCGCAGGCCAATTGCTTCATGGTCGACGTCAAGCGCGACGGCAAGGTGTTCGCCGACTCGATGCAGAAGCAGGGCGTCATCGTCGGCCGCAGCTGGCCGATCTGGCCCAAGCGGGTGCGTGTCACCGTGGGCAGCGAGGCAGAAATGCTGCGCTTCCGCGAGGCGTTTGCTAAAGCGAAGCGTTGAGCACTAAGCACTGAGTGGCAATCCCTTCTCCCCTCGGGAGAAGGTGCCCCGCAGGGGCGGATGAGGGTGCGAGCGAAGCCTCGTGCCGCCCAGCCGCGCCAGGGCTTCGCCCCGTACCCTCAGCCCAACCCCTCTCCCGCAGGAGAGGGGCTTTGATTCCCTCTCCTGCGGGAGAGGGGAATCACCAGCGCGGCGACTTGGTCAGCGGCGGGGCCTGATGCTGGCGGTCGTAAGCACGCAGTTCGTCGCGGATATGCGCAACGCGCTGGCGACCCAAGGCGTTGCGGCTGTCGTCCAGCACCACGCCGTCGAGCAGTTCGGCCATGCGTTGCACGGTGGGCAACATCTTTTCCCAGGCATCGAGCGCGGTCATCGGTGCCGGCAAGGTCAGGAAGAAGGCGATCGCCGGCGTCTGCATCTCGCGGATGTTGGCCATGTCGAAGCTGCCCGGCTTGAGAATGCTGGCCATGCTGAAGATCGGGCCGCGCTCGGGATGCCCTTCCACCAAGCGGTGAAAGACATTCATGTGGCCAAACACCAGGCCGGTCTTTTCGGCGGCAACCACCACGTCTTCACCACGCAGCACCTGGCCGGCCTTGGCCGCCACGAACAGCGACACGATCTTGTCGAAATCCTGATTCGGACGCTTGCCGACATCGTTGCCGCCAGCGCCGTCCTGGTCATCGAGTTCCAGTTCGCTCTGCTCGGCGCCGGTGTCGCTGCGCTCGAAGGGCATGCCGTCCGCGTCCACACCGCTGGAAATGACCGGCTCACGGCGTTCGCGCGGCTGGGTGTCGTCCTTGTCCACCCGTCGCCCCTGCGGCGATTTTTTCGGGCGGCCAAACAGGAAGATGGCCGCGACCAGCAGCAGTCCAGCGATCAGGATCCCGATCCGGATCATGGCCATGTCGGACATTCAGCGTGCCTCCGCGCAAGAGTGACAGGTGTAATCATTCCAGCAAGCATGGCACGTCATGCCGCGCCCGCCAAACGTGCGGCCTCTTCCAGGTCCACGCTCACCAGGCGACTGACGCCGGGTTCGCGCATGGTCACGCCGGAGAGCTGACGCGCTGCTTCCATGGTCGCCTTGTTGTGGCTGACGAACAGGAACTGCACCTTCTCGCTCATCTCCTTGACCATGTTGGCCAGGCGGCCGACGTTGGCCTCGTCCAGCGGTGCGTCCACCTCATCGAGCAGGCAGAACGGCGCCGGGTTGAGCTGGAAGATCGCAAATACCAGCGCCACCGCGGTCATCGCCTTTTCGCCACCGGACAGCAGCGAAATGCTCGACACGCGCTTGCCCGGCGGGCGCGCCATGATGGTCACGCCGGTGTCGAGCAGATCTTCGCCGGTGAGCTCCAGATACGCGTGCCCACCGCCGAACAAGCGCGGATACAAGGCCTGCACACCCGAGTTGACGCGGTCGAAAGTGTCCTTGAAGCGGCCACGGGTTTCGCGGTCGATCTTGCGGATCGCTTCTTCGAGCGTTTCCAGTGCGGTCGTCAGGTCCACGTTCTGCGCGTCCAGATACTCGGAACGCTGAGCGGCTTCGCCGTATTCCTGGATCGCGGCCAGGTTGACCGGCTCCAGCCGGCGCATGCGGGCATCGATCTGCCCCACCGCCGCGTCCCACTCGGCCGGGTTGGCGGCCTCCTCCAACCCATTGACCACGTCTTCGAGCACGAAGCCGGCCTTGACCACCGCGGCGGCCAGTTGTTCGGCGTTGAGCACCAGCGCCTGCTGGTCGAGCTTGCGCTGGGAGATGCGCTCGCGCTGCGCCAGAGCCTGCTCGTCGCGCTGCTGGCGGGTCTGTTCGAAGCTGCGCAGTTCGCCGTCGATGCTGTCCAGCATGGTGCGCGCCTCGCCGAGCACGCGCTCGGTGCGCACGCGCTCGCTCAAGGCTGCCTGATGTTCGTGTTCAAGCGTTTCGACCGGAGAATCGCCTTCGCTCAGCTGCGCCACCAGATCTTCCAGGCGCGTGTCGAGCTGGCCACGCTGGCTGTCCATGCGCTCCAGGGTCTGGCTCAGCGAGGTGATCTGGGTGCGCTGGGATTCCAGCGTGAGTGCCAAGGCGTGCATCGCATCGCGTACGCCGCGCGCGGCATCGCGGGCCTGGTCGCGTGCATCGGTAAGCTGGCGGCGTTCGCTTTCCAGCGCTTCGCGGGTGCCTTGCAGGTCGCCCATGCGCACCACCGCGTCCTCGAGTTTGGCGCGCGCTTCGCGGGCCTGCTCGCGGCTGGTGTCCAGGGTTTCCAGCAACTGCCCTAATTCGGCCTCGATCCGCTCGATGCGCCCACGTGCCGCGTCCACCTTGCCCTGCTGGCTCTGCAGCTGGCCGGCCAGTTCGGACACGCTGCGGTGCGCCATGTACAGCTGGCGCTGCGCGTCTTCGCGCTGTTGTTCGGCGGCCAGCAGTTGCTCGCGGAAGCTGGCCAGTTGTTCTTCCAGGTCGCCCTCCCGCTCCTGCAGCGTGTCGATCTGCGAGCGCAGCTCCTGGATCTCGCGCTCGCGCAGCAACGCGCCCTGCTTGGCCGCGCCGGAGCGCGACACGCGCACCCAGCCCTCGCCCAGCCGCTCGCCGCTGCGGGTGATCACCGAATCGCCGTCCGGCAGGTTGCACTGCAGGCTGCGCGCGGCATCCAGGTCTTCGGCGGCATGCAGGCGCGCCAGCAAGCGGCGGATCGCAATCGGCCCCTGCACCTTGGCGGCAAGCGAGGTCGGCGCGAACTGCACGTTGTCGGTAGCCGACGACACCAGCGCGATGCGCCCGTCGCCCAACTCACCCAGCGCGTCGACCAGTTGTTCCGGCGCCTCCACCAGCACGCCTTCGATCAGCTGGCCCAACGCGCCTTCCACCGCGTTTTCCCAGCCGCTTTCCACGCTGATGCGCTCGCCCACACGCACGGCCGAATCCAGCCCGCGCGCCTTGAGCCAGGCCACGGCGGCGCCCTGCTCCTGACCCAGCGCTGCCTGCTGCAGCGTTTCCAATGACGACAGCCGGCCGCGTGCGGCCTGCGCCTGCTTGCGGACTTCGGCCAGTTCGCCCTGGCTGGCGCGTTGCTGTTCCTGCAAGCCACCCAGCGCGTGCTTGCGCGCTTCGACCTGCTCGGTCAGCCCGTCCAGCGAGGCCTTTTGCGTTTCATGCCGCAGTTCGATCTGTTCGAACGCTTCGGCTAACGCATCCAGATCCAGCCCGGCGCGTTCGTTGACCAGCGCCTCGCGGCGACGGTCGGCTTCCAGCGATTGCCGGTCCAGATAATCGACGCGGGTGCGCTCCACTTCGCCGGCGCGCGAGGCTTCGCCGGTGTCGCGGTTATGGGTTTCCCAGCGCTGCTGCCAGTCGGCCAGGCGGGCTTCGGCCTCGCGCAGTGCGTCCTGGCGGAATTCGTGATCTTCGCGCAATTGCTCCAGCTGCGGTTCGGCATCGGCCACCGCCTCGCGCAACACCGCCAGCTTGGCGGAGTCGCCGCTGATGTGCTGGGTGAGCTCCTGCAGCTGGCTCTGCGCTTCGTCGCGCGCCTTGTGCAGGCGATGCGAGAGTTCGCGCTGGTGCTGGATCTGCTGCTCGATACGCGCCAGTGCGCCACCGACCTGGTAGACATCGGCCTGCGCCTTGGCCACCGCTTCGGCGGCCTCTTCGCGGCGCACACGGCCGGTTTCGATGCGCGCTTCGGCATCGCGCTGCTCGGCGATCAACTGCTGCAGGCGGGTTTCTTCCTGATTCAACTTTTCACGCAGGCCTTGCAGCCGGCCATCCAGGCCGCGGTATTCCAGCGCCTTCCACTCCGCATCCTTGATGCGGCGTTCTTCCTGTAACGCCTGGTACTGCTCGGCCTGCCGCGCCTGGCGCTGCAGATGCGCCAGCTGCTTGGTGATTTCCTCGCGCAGGTCACCCAGGCGATCGAGGTTTTCGCGCGTATGGCGGATGCGCGTTTCGGTTTCCTTGCGGCGTTCCTTGTACTTGGAAATGCCGGCGGCTTCTTCCAAGTAGACGCGCAGATCTTCCGGGCGCGCCTCGATGATCTGGCTGATCATGCCCTGCTCGATGATCGAGTAGCTGCGTGGCCCCAGACCAGTGCCCAGGAACAGGTCGGTGATGTCGCGGCGCCGGCACTTGGTGCCGTTGAGGTAATAGGCGCTGGTGCCGTCGCGGCTGACCAGGCGCTTGACCGAGATCTCGTTGAACGAGGCGAACTCGCCGGAGATGGTGTGATCGGAGTTATCGAAGATCAGCTCCACCGTCGCCTGCGACACCGGCTTGCGCGCCGAGGAGCCGGAGAAGATCACGTCGGTCAGCGAGTCGCCGCGCAGACGGCTGGCCGAGCTTTCGCCCATCACCCAGCGCACCGCATCGATGATGTTGGACTTGCCGCAGCCATTGGGGCCGACGATGCCGGTCATGTTGGTGGGCAGGTGCAACGTGGTCGGGTCGACGAACGACTTGAAACCGGACAGCTTGATCGTGGAAAGACGCATGGACGCTAGAGATCTCGGTCAACGGCGCAACAGGCGCCGTCGGGACGGGTTTGCGAGGGCTTCGCCCCTGGCTGGCAAGGCGCCGGCGGCAGTACACGAAGCGAACGATTGATGGCGAGTATAGCCGGGCAGGCACGGCCGGCATGGCCGCCGCGCAGGCCATGGCGGCCGGCGCGGTTCAGGACCGGCGCGGCCGGCGGCCACGCACCGGCAGGCCCGCAAGTTGTTGCAGCGCGGCCCGCAGTGCGGCGCGGAACACTGCCGCATGCTGCAATGCGGGAAATTCCTGGTAGCGCACCGCCAACCGCGGCACCGTTGCCAGGCGCTCGGCCAGGCGTGCGGCGGCATCTGCGGGCGCGCCGGCAATGGCCTCCAACAAGGCGGCACGGTGTGGATCCTGCCGGGCATGCGGATCGATGTACCCTGCCCGTTCGGCACCGCCGAGAAACAGCCACAGGCGCATGGCGCGCGCCGGCCCCCTCACGGCTGAAACGTTGCTCCGGATCGCCCAGCAACGCTCCCTGCGACCACCACAGCGACGGGCTCGCGGCCGCGTATTCGGCGAACGGCCGACGCCCGGAGTAGAGCGCGTGCAGCACGAACAGCCCGGCCAACGAATGCCCCCAGAGTGCCTGCCGCTCACGGTCCAGCGGCACACGCCGCGTCAGCGCGGGCATGGCCTGCCCTGCCAACACCTCCAGCAGCGCGTCGGCGCCGCCGCCCACCGGCCCGGGTGGCGCCGTGGGCGCGGCCAGGAACGGATGGTCCGCTGGCTGGAACGTGTAGTCATGCGCACGCCTGGGCAGATCCACCAGCAGGTCGTTGTCGGGCCCAACGAACACCAGTACCCACGGTGTCGGCGCAGCGGCCAGGCCCTGCAGCCATGTGTGATCGAACTGCGCCAGCGCCCGGTTACCGTCCAGCATCCACAACGCCGGGAATCCGCGCCGCGGCGGCCGGGTCCGCGGAATGCCGATGCGCATGCGCCAGCGGCCGCCGTGACCGTCACCGACCTCGAACGTTTCGAAGCGGTAGAACGGCGAGCGCGCATCGAGTACCGAACGGCCAAGCCGTGCCGATGGCCGACCACCGCGCGGCCGCGTTCCGGAGACAGCGTATCGATGCGACCGCATGCATTGCGCCTCGAATCCTGCAAGGAACGCCGAGCCTGCAACGCAGCACGCCACGCGGCAAGCACAGGCGTCGCACCGGTTTGGTCGCGAATCAGAAAGGTGCGCCTGCGCCTGGTCTGTTCAACACGTAGTAGACAAGCTTGGTCGCATCGTCGATGCAGCACGCAACGCGGCAAGGTCAAGCGTCACGCCGGTTTGGCCGCGAATCAGACAGGTCCGCCTGCGCCTGGCCTGTTCAACGCGTCAGCAGACAAGCCTGATCGCACCGTTGATGCAACTAGCGCCCATCACCGCCTTGCGCTGTCTATTTTCCGCCCATAAAAAAAGGGCGCCGTGAGGCGCCCTTCTTGATGCAGACACGTATCGCAATCAGGCGTCGGATTCGACGATGACCTTGACGGTGGTTTCCACATCGGCGTGCAGGTGCAGCACAACGTCGTACTCGCCGACATTGCGGAATGCGCCTTCGCCCAGGATCACTTCGCTCTTTTCCAGCGGCAGGCCGGCGGCGGTGAACGCCTCGGCGATGTCGCGCGGGCCGACCGAACCGTACAGCTTGCCTTCCGTCGACGCATGCGCGCCGATGGTGACGCTGGCGCCTTCGAACTTGGTGGCGCGGCTCTGTGCATCGGCCAGGATGGTGTTGGCCTTGGCTTCGTACTCGGCGCGCTTGGTTTCGAACGCTTCAACGTTCGCAGCGGTGGCCGGCACGGCCTTGCCCTGCGGCACGAGGAAGTTGCGGCCGTAGCCCGGCTTGACGCTGACCTTGTCGCCCAGGTTGCCCAGGTTGGTCACTTTCTGCAGAAGAATCAGATCCATGGTGGTGCTCCGTTATTCGTTAGCGCCGGCCTGTGGCCGCCGCAACGGGTGCTGTCCGAATAGGAGAAGCCGGGAATCGGGATTGGGGAATCGGGAATCGTAAGAACCCCGACCAACACCGCACACACGAACTACCGGCTTCTATCAATTTATCAACCCGCACATGGATGTGCGGGCCTTTGTGAAGGACTCACATCAGACCGTGCGGGCCTTTGTGAGCGACTCACACAGAAAAACCGTGTGGGCCTTGCGAAAGGAGCCGCGCCAGTGGCGGGCTCCTACGCAGCACTACTTAGACGTCGTGATTGTCCGTGTACGGGATCAGCGCCAGGAAACGCGAGCGCTTGACGGCCGTTGCCAGCTGACGCTGGTACTTGGACTTGGTACCGGTCACGCGGCTCGGCACGATCTTGCCGTTCTCGGTGAGGTACTGACGCAGGGTGTTGAGATCCTTGTAGTCGATCTCTTTGACGCCCTCGGCGGTGAACTTGCAGAACTTGCGACGACGGAAGAACTTGGACATGACAGCGCTCCTTAAGCGGCTTCGGCGTTGTCGCCGTCGGTATCGGTGGCGGCAGGTGCAGCATCGCCTTCCTCGTCGTCACGACGACGACGCTCGCTACGCTCGGGCTTGTCGCCCTTCTCGTCCTTGCTCTTCATGATCAGCGACTGCTCGGTATCCGGGCCATCGCGCTTGATCACCAGGTGACGCAGCACCGCATCGTTGAAGCGGAAGCTTTCCACCAGCTCGCTCAGCACGGCCTGGTCGACTTCGATGTTGAGCAGCACGTAGTGCGCCTTCACCAGGTTCTGGATCGGGTAGGCCAGCTGACGACGGCCCCAGTCTTCCAGACGGTGGATGGTGCCGTTACCGCCCTCGATCAGCGACTTGTAGCGCTCGATCATGGCCGGGACCTGCTCGCTCTGGTCCGGATGGACCAGGAACACGACTTCGTAATGACGACTCATGTTGTTTTACCTTTCGGATGTGGCCACGTGGGCCGGACAGCTCCCCGGGAACCCGCACAAGGCGGACGGTGGAGCAAGGGTTTCCCGCCCAAACGGGCAGGAAGCCGAAAATTATGGCAGTTCAAGCGCTTAGCCGCAACCGGGCCATCCCAACAGCCAAGCCAACGAGTGCGGCGACTGCTTAAGCCCCTCTCCCGCCGGGAGAGGGGTTGGGGTGAGGGTACGGGGCAAAGCCACTCGTGTCGTTCAGCCACGCGAGGCTTCGCCCGTACCCTCATCCGCCCCTTTGGGGCACCTTCTCCCGGTGGGAGAAGGAAACACGCCGGCGCCGCTTGGCTCAAGTCGCGCTCAGCGATGCTCGGCTTCGGTAGTGAAGCTTTCCCCGCAGCCGCACTCGGCCGTGGCATTGGGGTTGCTGAAGGTGAAGGTCTCGCTCAGGCCGTGCTTGCCGAAGTCGATGCAGGTGCCATCCACCAGTGGCAGGCTGGTCGGGTCGACAAAGATGCTGACCCCGCCCTGCTCGAATACCGCGTCGTCGTCACGCTTTTCGCGCGCCAGGTCGGTGATGTGGCCCCAGCCGGAGCAGCCGGTCTTGGTCACGCCAAAGCGCAGCCCCAGCGCACCCGGGGTCTGCTGCACGAAACGCTGCACGCGCTCCAGCGCGGCGGGGGTGAGGCTGATGGTCATACGGGCACTCCAACACAATAGCGGCAAGTATAGAGGCCGACCGGCGCGATCGGCATGCAGGCCAGATGGGGCCAGCGTTGCCCGTAGACAAGCGCGGCGCGCCTGCGCCTGTTCAGGTGCTCGCGCCGGCGCGGTCGCAGCCAGTAAACTCGCAGGTCACTCCAAGGTCGCTACGGCGAGGAATAGTCATGACGGTGGTCAGCGTTGAACATGCGCTTGCGGGGAAGATCCCGGAAGGCGGCGAAGTTACGGTACGCGGGTGGGTGCGCACGCTGCGCGGGTCTGCCGGACTGGCCTTCATCAACGTCACCGATGGCTCCTGCTTCGCGCCGATCCAGGTCGTGGCCACCGACACGCTGCCGAATTTCGACGAGATCAAGCGGCTGACCAGTGGCTGTTCGCTGATCGCCAAGGGCGTGCTGGTGAAGTCGCAAGGCAAGGGGCAATCGTTCGAGATCCAGGCCAGCGGCGTGGAGATCGTCGGCTGGGTCGAAGACCCGCTGACCTACCCGATCCAGCCCAAGCCGATGTCGCCGGAGTTCCTGCGCGAAGTGGCGCATCTGCGTCCGCGCACCAACCTGTTCGGCGCGGTCACGCGGATCCGCAACTGCCTGGCGCAGGCGGTGCACCGCTTCTTCCACCAGAACGGCTTCAACTGGATCAGCACGCCGATCATCACCACCTCCGACGCCGAAGGCGCCGGGCAGATGTTCCGCGTCTCCTCGCTGGACATGGTGAACCTGCCGCGCACCGCGCAGGGCGAGGTGGATTTCAGCCGCGACTTCTTCGGCAAGGAAACCTTCCTGACCGTGTCCGGCCAGCTCAACGTGGAGGCCTACTGCCTGGCACTGAGCAAGGTCTACACCTTCGGGCCGACCTTCCGCGCCGAAAACAGCCACACCACCCGCCATCTGGCCGAGTTCTGGATGATCGAGCCGGAAATCGCCTTCGCCGATCTGGCCGAAGACGCGCGCCTGGCCGAGCAGTTCCTCAAGTACCTGTTCCGCGCGGTGCTGGACGAACGTGGCGACGATCTGGCCTTCCTGGCCGAGCGCGTGGACAAGAACGCCATCAGCAAGCTGGAAGCCTTCATCAATGCCCCGTTCGAGCAGATCGACTACACCGAGGCGGTGAAGCTGCTGCAGAACTCCGGAAAGAAGTTCGACTTCCCGGTCGAATGGGGCCTGGACCTGCAGACCGAGCACGAGCGTTGGTTGACCGAAGAACACATCGGCCGCCCGGTGGTGGTGACCAACTATCCCGAGCACATCAAGGCGTTCTACATGCGCCTGAACGATGACGGCAAAACCGTTGCGGCGATGGACGTGCTGGCGCCGGGCATCGGCGAGATCATCGGCGGCAGCCAGCGCGAAGAGCGCCTGGACGTGCTCGACGCGCGCATGGCGCAGTTCGGTCTGGATAAGGAGCACTACAGCTGGTACCGCGACTTCCGCCGGTATGGCTCGGTGCCGCATGCCGGCTTCGGCTTGGGGTTCGAGCGCCTGGTGGTTTACGTGTGCGGCTTGAGCAATATCCGCGACGCGATCCCCTACCCGCGCGCGCCGGGCAGCGCGGAGTTCTGATGTGAGCCTGTTGGCCGCCTCCACGCTGCAGGTGCTGGCCTTCGTGCTGGCATTGCTGGCGGCCGGCATCGCCGGCATGCGGGGCGTACGACTGGCGCGGCAGTCAGCCATGCAACTGGATTCCGCTGCATGGTGGCAAAGCGAGCCCGCACGCAAGGCGATCAGCCACGCAGTGCGCCCGCTGTGGTGGACCATTGCTGCGCTGCTGGTTGGCGCAGTCCTTCCCAAGCTGGCCTTGCTGATGGCGGACACATGACCCTGTTCTTCGCGCTATGTTTCGTGGGTGTTGCGGTCGCCGGGCTCACCGCCCTGCTGATCTTCTGGCCACTCACCCTGGTGCACCTGCGCGACCGCCACCCGGATGCGCTGGACAGCTTCGGCGAGCCGGCCTTCATCAGTCCCACCGCGTGGCGCTGGTTGTTGGCGCGCCGCTACCGCAGCTACCGCGACAGTGCGCTGTCCGGTCTGGCCACACCCGCCTGGCTCTCGCTGCTGACCATTTTCTTCGGCCTGGGCATGGCGGCCCTGCTCGGGCTGCTTTCCAAGGTACTGGCATGAACATCATCGACATCGACGCAGCGCACAGCTCTGGCAGCCACGATCAGTGGTGGCTGGCCACCATCGGCCGCACCCTGATCTGGGCGCGCCTGCGCATCAAGGAAGCCGGCACTGCCGAAGTGATGGACAGCGATGGCAAGACGTTGGCCTACGACAGTGAGGACACCGCACGCGCGGCCTTGTTCGATGCCGAATTCGTGGCACTGGACGGGCTGGACGAAGAAGACGCGCTGATGCGCGGCTTTTCGCTGCATGAGGTGTCGCCACCGCGCGGCGACAGCGATGCCGACCTGCGTGAGCGCATGGTGGTGACGATGGGCGGCCGCGCCTGAGATGTACGCACCGCGCGCGTTCGCACAGACCGATCTGGCGTTGCTGGACGGCCTGATCGCGCATGACCCGTTCGTCACCTTGATCACGCCGGGCGAGACTGGGCAACCAGTCATCTCGCATCTGCCGGTGATCTATCGGCGCGATGCGGAGGCGATCGTCATCGAAGGGCATTGGGCCCGCCCCAATCCGCAGGCGCGCCATCATGGCGATGCAGTGATGCTCGTGCACGGCCCGCATGCCTATGTGTCGCCCACCTGGTATCCGGACAAGGAAGCCGCCGCACGCGTACCCACCTGGAACTACGCGGTGGCGCATCTGCATGGCCAGTGCAGCGTGGTCGAGGACGAGGCGGCGGTCGGCGACTTGATCGGGCGCATGAGCGCGCAGTTCGAACACAGCATCGGCAGCGACTGGCTGTTCGAGATGAACCGCGACAGCCATCGGCGCCAGCTGCGCGGACTGGTGGCATTCCGCTTCGTGCCCAGCCGCATCGAACTCACCTTCAAGCTCAGTCAGAACCACCCGGTGGCCAATGTGCGTGCCGTCAGCGCTGCGCTGTCCGCCCAGGCCTCGGCCGAGACGCAGGCGGTGGCCGCGCTGATGCGCGATGCACTGCAGGCGCGCAGTAGCCATGACTGAGCAGCGCCGCCAGCGTGGCGTTCCTGCACCACGGCTTTACGCCACTGCGGTGGCACCTACGCTCTCTTCCCCACGTTCTGGAATACTGCGCGCATGAACGAGCTCAACCATTTGCTTGAAAACAACCGCGCCTGGGCCGATCGCATCAATCGCGAAGACCCGGAATTCTTTGCCAAGCTGTCCACCCAGCAATCCCCGGAATATCTGTGGATCGGCTGTTCGGATTCACGCGTTCCGGCCAACCAGATCATCGACATGGCGCCGGGCGAAGTGTTCGTCCACCGCAACATCGCCAATGTGGTGGTGCATACCGATCTGAATTGCCTGTCGGTGATCCAGTTCGCGGTGGACGTCCTCAAGGTCAAGCACATTTTGGTCGTCGGCCACTACGGCTGCGGCGGCGTGTTTGCCAGCCTGACCCAGAAGCGCATGGGCCTGGTGGACAACTGGATCCGCCACGTCACCGATGTGGCCGACAAGCACGAGGCCTGCCTGCATCAGGCCGGCGACCTCTCGGTGCAGCACGCACGCCTGTGCGAGCTCAATGTGCTGGAACAGGTAGTCAACGTCTGCCGCACCACCATCGTGCGCGACGCCTGGGACCGCGGCCAGGACCTGCGCGTGCATGGCTGGGTCTACAGCCTGCGCGACGGGCGGGCGCACGATCTGCGCATGTCGGTCGATCGTGCGGACATCCTGCAAGAGCGCTACGACGCGGCGCTGGCGCAGATCCAGGCCGACCATAGCGAACGCTGAGCGCAGCCGGCTGCGCGGCACCCATCGGTGCCGCCGGTTGGCTATGCTGGGCGTCTTCTTCGCCAAGGAACGCCGATGCTGGTCCCGCCGATCAACCTGCACGCCTGGGTCGAGCAGCACCGCCACCTGCTCAAGCCGCCGGTAGGCAACAAGTGCATCCAGCAGGACGGCTTCATCATCATGATCGTCGGCGGGCCGAACGCGCGCACCGACTATCACTACGACGAAGGCCCGGAGTGGTTTTTCCAGCTCGAGGGCGAGATGGTGCTGAAGGTGCAGGACGACGGCACCGCACGCGACATCCCGATCCGTGCCGGCGAGATCTTTCTACTCCCGCCCAAGGTGCCGCATTCGCCGCAACGCGCCGCCGGATCGATCGGCCTGGTGATCGAGCGTGAGCGCCTGCCGCATGAGCAGGACGGCCTGCAGTGGTATTGCCCGCAGTGCAACCACAAACTGTATGAAGCGATGTTCCCGCTGGAAAATATCGAAACCGACTTCCCGCCGGTGTTCGATCATTTCTATCGCTCGCTCGCGCTGCGCACCTGCACGCAGTGCGGGCATGTGCACCCTGCGCCGGAACGCTATGCCGCCGTCGAGGCCTGAGCCGCGGGCCGTGGGGTGTACCCGCATCTGCCAACCACCTTGTTTCTGCTGACCTCCACGCCATGCTGCGCGCACTGATCGACCTCAAGCCGCGCGACGTGCCTTTGCGCGTTGCGCTGCGCAACACCGCCGCGGTGGTGTTGCCGCTGCTGATCGGCGTGGCGACGGGGCATGTTGCGGCCGGCCTGGCGGTGTGCAGCGGCGCGTTGAACACCATGTTTTCCGATCAGCCCGGCCCGTATCGGGCGCGCCTGCAGCGCATGCTGATGGCGGCGCTGGCTGCCGGCGGCGCCGCGCTGCTGGGCATCTGGGTCGGCCATAACACCCCCGCCCTGGTGCTCGCCGGGCTGCTGCTCGGCCTGGGCGGCGGCCTGCTGGTCGCATTGGGCCCGGTGGCGGCGCGGGTGGGCCTGACCAGCATGATCCTGTTGGTGGTCAGCGCCGACATGCGCCTGCCAGTAGCGCAGGCGCCAGGCGTTGCGCTGCTGATCTTTGCCGGCGGCGTGCTGCAGGTCCTGCTGGCGCTGGCTGCATGGCCCCTGCAGCGTTACCGGCCCGAGCGCTTTGCATTGGCAGAGCTGATGCGGCAGCTGGCCAGCATTGCGCGGCAACGCCCGGAAGCCAGCGCGCCGCCGCCGGCCACGCAGGAAGTGCTCGATGCCATGGTCATGCTGCATGGCGAGCACCGTTCGCGCGCAATCGCGGTGCAGAGCTTCCGCATCATTGCCGAGCTGTGCGACCGCGTGCGCCTGGAGCTGCTGTCGCTGGCCGATGCCGACACCCGCCTGGGCCAGTCGCAGGCGCGGCCGGCGATCGAACGCGTGCTTGAACGCAGCGCCATCGTGCTGGAACAACTTGCCCATGCGATGACCGTGGGGGAAGACCCCGCCGCCGCCACGGCCTCGATGACCGACTTCGACGACCTGGTGGCGGCGCTGGCGCAGTTCCAGCACGACAACGCCGATACCCGCGAGCGCCGCCTGGTGCGCGTGGCGGTGGCGCGCGCGCAAGGCCTCGGCGGCCAGCTGCGCGCCCTGGTCCGCAATGCGCACTGGGCCAGCAGCCGCGGCGAGATCCAGGCGCAGCTGGCCGAAGCGCGGCTGCCTGCGGCGCTGCGCCCGGCCGCCACCTGGGCCACGCTGCGGGCGAACCTGGACCTGTCTTCGGTGGCGTTTCGTCATGCGTTGCGCTGCGGCGTGTGCCTGGCGCTGGCGATCGCCTTCCAGCGCTGGCAGCAGATTCCGCACGGCTTCTGGATCCCGATGACCACCGCGATCGTGCTCAAGCCGGATTTCGGCGGCACCTTCAGCTTTGGCGCCTTGCGGGTCGCCGGCACCTTCATCGGCTTGTTGCTGGCCACACTGCTTGCGCATCTGGCAATGGACGGTGCCGGCATCCGCCTCAGCCTGTTGGCGCTGTTTTGCCTGGGATTTCGCCTGTTGACGCAGGTCAACTACGGCATCGGCGTGGCGTTTCTGACCGGCATGCTGGTGCTGCTGCTGTCGTTCGAAGGGGTGTCGCCGGGCGAGGCAGTCGGTGCGCGTCTGCAGGCCACCGTGGCCGGCAGCGCACTGGCGCTGATCGCCTACGCGCTGTGGCCCACGCGCGAACGCCGGCAGATCCGCGCCTCGCTGGCGCAATTGCTCGATGCCTACCGCGCGCACCTGCGCAACCTGCTGCTCGGCCAGCTGGATGCCTTGAGCGACAGCCGCGCTGCCGCGCGGGTAGCGCGCACCAATACCCAGGCCTCGATCGAACGGCTGCGCGGAGAACCCCGCAGCCGGCGCAACCTGGACGAGCTCAAGCGCGCCGAATCACTGCTGGCCAATGGCAACCGCTTGATCCGCGCCACGCTGTCACTGGAAGCGGTGCTGCGCGATGGCCACCCGCTGCCGGCACTGAATGGATTGCCTGCGTTCGCAGAGCAGGCCGATCAGGCCCTGGCCGAGTTGAGCGCCTGCCTGCGCGAAGGACGCGTGCCGGCGCCGGCCACGTTGCGCACCGCCGAGCGCGGGGTGTCCGATGCGCTGGCGGCGCTGCCCGATGGCCTGCCCGCAGCGGCGGCGCTGGCCGACACCATCGACCGTATCACCGACAGCATCGGCACCCTGACCCACCTGTTGCGCCCCGCCCGCCGCGCCACTGCCGAAGCCCAGGCCGTGCATGACGGCGCACAGGGCGCCGGCAGGTAAACTGCGGCATTGACCTGCGCCGCGAGCCGATGATGACCGATCCACTGTCCCGCTCCCATGCTGCCGCACTGGACGCTGCCGACCCGCTGCGCGCGCTCCGCGATGCGTTCGTGTTTCCGCAACATGGCGGCCAGGATCAGACCTATTTCGTCGGCAATTCACTGGGCCTGCAACCGCGCCAGGCGCGTGCGATGGTGTCCGAAGTGCTCGACCAGTGGGGCGCGCTCGCGGTGGAAGGCCACTTCACCGGCCCCACTCAATGGCTCACCTATCACCAGCTGGTGCGCGACGGGCTGGCACGGGTGGTCGGCGCACAGCCGGACGAGGTGGTGGCGATGAACACGCTCACCGTCAACCTGCACCTGATGATGGCCAGCTTCTACCGGCCCAGCGCCGAGCGTGCCGCGATCCTGATCGAAGCCGGCGCGTTTCCGTCCGACCGCCACGCCGTGGAGTCGCAGTTGCGCCTGCACGGGCTGGACCCGGACACCCACCTGATTGAAGTGGAGCCCGACGCAGCCGACGGCACGCTGTCGATGGACGCGATTGCCGCGACCATCGCGCAGCACGGCCCGCGGCTGGCGCTGGTGCTGTGGCCAGGGATCCAGTACCGCACCGGCCAGGCGTTCGCGCTGGGCGAGATTGCGCGGCTGGCACGCGCCCAGGGCGCGGCGGTGGGTTTCGACCTGGCGCACGCGGTGGGCAACATCCCGCTCAGCCTGCACGACGATGGCGTCGATTTCGCCGTGTGGTGCCACTACAAATATCTCAACGCCGGCCCGGGTGCGGTGGGCGGCTGCTTCGTGCATGCGCGGCATGCGCACAGCAATCTGCCGCGCATGGCCGGCTGGTGGGGCCACGAACAACCGACGCGCTTCCGCATGGAACCGCAGTTCGTACCTTCGCCCGGTGCCGAAGGCTGGCAGCTGAGCAATCCGCCAGTGCTGGCGCTGGCGCCGCTGCGCGCGTCGCTGGAATTGTTCGACCAGGCCGGCATGCCGGCGCTGCGTGCCAAATCCGAGCAGCTCACCGGGCATCTGGAACAGCTGATCCACACGCGCGTGCCGCAGGTGCTGCAGATCGTCACCCCGGCCGATCCCGCGCAGCGTGGCTGCCAGCTGTCGCTGCGCGTGGCCGGTGGCCGCACGCAGGGCCGGGCCCTGTTCGAGTACCTGCAATCGGTGGGCGTGCTGGGCGACTGGCGCGAGCCGGATGTGATCCGCATCGCGCCGGTACCGCTGTACAACCGCTTCTGCGATCTGCACCAGTTGGTGGAGCACGTGGAAACCTGGGCCGCTGCCTGAGCCCTTCCTCCTTGCCGGCGCCCCTGTCCGGCCGCTGCCGGATACCGCATTGAGCGCTGCTGCCTCCCCTCGTTCCCTGACCCTGATCGGCGCCGGTTTGGCCGGTTGCCTGCTCGCCATCCTGCTGTCGCGACGCGGCTGGCAGATCACCTTGTACGAACGCCGCGGCGACCCGCGCATCAAGGGCTACGAGTCCGGGCGTTCGATCAACCTGGCCTTGGCCGAACGTGGCCGGCATGCCTTGCGCCAGGCCGGCGCCGAAGACGCGGTAATGGCCAAGGCGGTGATGATGCGCGGGCGCATGATCCACCCGGTCAGCGGCGAGCCGCAGCTGCAGCGCTACGGGCGTGACGACAGCGAGGTGATCTGGTCGATCCACCGCGCCGCCTTGAATGTCACCCTGCTCGATCTGGCCGAACAGGCCGGCGCGCGCGTGCATTTCTATCGGCGCCTGCACACGGTGGATTTCGACGCCGGCTACGCGCGCTTCATCGACGACCGCGACGACCAGCCGCACGAGATCCACTTCCAGGCACTGGTCGGCAGCGACGGCGCCGGCTCGGCCTTGCGCGCGGCCATGCAGCGCAAGGCGCCGGTGGGCGAACACATCGCCTTTCTCGATCATTCCTACAAGGAACTGGAAATTCCACCGCGGGCGGATGGCGGTTTTCGCATCGAACGCAATGCGCTGCACATCTGGCCGCGCGGGCGCTACATGTGCATCGCACTGCCCAACGACGGCGGCACCTTCACGGTGACTTTGTTCCTGCCCAACGAAGGCATGCCGAGCTTTGCCACCACCCGCAGCGGCGACGAAGCGTTGGCCTTGTTTGCCCGCGACTTTCCCGATGCATTGCCGCTGATCCCGCAGCTCAAGGAACACTGGGAAGAGCACCCGCCCGGCCTGTTGGGCACGCTGACCCGCGAGCGCTGGCATCTGGATGGCCGCGCCGTGCTGCTGGGCGATGCCGCGCATGCGATGGTGCCGTTCCACGGCCAGGGCATGAACTGCGCGTTCGAAGATTGCGTGGCGCTGGCCGAACAGCTGGATGCACACAGCGACCTGAGCGAGGCGTTCGCGGCCTTCGAAGCCGCGCGCCGCGACGATGCGGCCGCGATCCAGCAGATGGCACTGGAAAACTATCTGGAGATGCGCGATCGCGTGGGCGATGCGCAATTCCTGCTGCAGCGCGCACTCGAACAGCAACTGCAGGCACGCTGGCCCACCCGCTTCGTCCCGCACTACACCATGGTCACCTTCCTGCGCACGCGCTACGCGATCGCACTGGCACGCAGCGAGATCCAGCGCGAGATCCTGCTCGAAGCCACCCACGGCCACACCGATCTATCTCGGATCGATTGGGTAGCACTCGAAACTGTGGTGCATGCCCGCCTGGAGCCGCTGGAAGGCGCGCACTGAGCGCAGGGATGCGGCGGCGTTGCCGATGACGTAGTGGCAGGACCGTGGTGGCGCGCAGGCGGCCACGACCCGAGCGACGCCTCGGCCGCGACCTTCGCATGACATGTATGCGCGCGGTGGTCGCTATCTCGCGTGCGGCGCACGGGCAGCAGCGCTGGGCCATGACGTCAGCCGTTTGTCCGCGCCCGCTGGCATCGACGAGCGCACAGCGCCTCTCTGCCGCGCCTGAAGCATCGCAGCGTATTCCACTGCACCTCACAGCGCCCCCGCACAGCCGCGCCTCAGCGAGCCGGCGGGAGGATGAGGGATACTAACCAGCACCGGCGGCGCCTTGCAGCGCGCCGCAGCTTTGGATTGTGATACGGCATGCCTGACAGTTTTCTCTTCTACGACCTGGAAACCTTCGGCCAGGATCCGCGCCGCACCCGCATCGCGCAGTTCGCGGCCGTGCGCACCGATGCGCAACTGCGCGTGATCGAAGAGCCGATCAGTTTCTTCGTGCAGCCGGCCGACGATCTGTTGCCCTCGCCCTACGCCACCATGGTCACCGGCATCACCCCGCAGCACGCGCTGCGTGAGGGCGTGAACGAGGCCGAGGCATTCGCGCGCATTGCCGAGCAGATGGGCCGCCCGCAGACCTGCACGCTGGGCTACAACTCGATCCGCTTCGATGATGAGTTCGTACGCTGCGGCCTGTTCCGCAATTTCTACGATCCCTATGAGCGTGAGTGGCGTGGCGGCAACTCGCGTTGGGATCTGCTCGACGTGCTGCGGTTGGTGCATGCACTGCGCCCGGACGGCATCGTGTGGCCGCAGCGCGAGGATGGCGCCACCTCGTTCAAACTGGAGCATCTGGCCGATGCCAATGCCGTGCGCGAAGGCGATGCACATGAAGCCCTGTCGGACGTGTACGCCACCATCGGCATGGCGCGCAAGTTCCAGCAGAGCCAACCCAAATTGTGGGACTACGCGCTGCGTCTGCGCGACAAGCGCTTTGCTGCCAGCTTGCTGGACGTGATTGCGATGCAGCCGGTGCTGCACATCTCGCAGCGCTACCCGGCCACGCGCCTGTGCGCGGCCGCGGTGTTGCCGCTGAGCCGTCACCCGCGCATCGACAGCCGCGTGATCGTGTTCGATCTGGACGGCGACCCGGATGCGTTGTTGCGCCTGAGCCCGGACGAGATCGCCGACCGCCTGTACATTCGCGCCGCCGATCTGCCCGAAGGCGAGCAGCGCATCCCGCTCAAGGAAGTGCATCTGAACAAGGCCCCCGCCCTGGTGGCCTGGCAGCATCTGCGTAGCGATGACTTCCAGCGCCTGGGCGTGGACCGCGCCGCGGTGGAAGCCAAGGCCGCGCGGTTGCGCGAACTGGGCCCGGAGCTGGCAGAAAAAGTACGCCAGGTCTACGGCGCCGAGCGCGCCGGGGCAGCAGCGGTCAACGACGCCGACGCCTCGCTGTATGACGGCTTCCTGGCCGAGGGCGACAAGCGCCTGCTGACGCAGGTGCGCAGCAGCGCGCCGGGCGAACTGGGCGCAATGGAAGCGCGCTTCCGCGACCCACGCCTGATCGAACTGCTGTTCCGCTACCGGGCGCGCAACTGGCCGCAGACACTTTCGCCGCACGAGCACCAACGCTGGAACGATTATCGTCGGCAACGTCTGCTGGAAGACCGCGGCCTGGGCGAAGTCACGCTGGAGCAGTTCTACGCGCAGATCGCCGATTTACGGCTTGCTCACCCCGACGATGCTACCAAGCAATCCCTGCTCGACCAGCTCGCCGCCTGGGGTTCGGACCTCCAACGCACGCTATGACCACCTATTTTTCCGACGCCAGCTTCAAGTTCCTGCGCGCCCTGGCCCGCCACAACGACAAGACCTGGTTCAACGACCATCGGCATCAGTACGAGGCGCATGTGCGCCAGCCGTTCCTGCAGCTCATCACTGACCTGCAACCGGACCTTGCGCAGGTCAGCGAGCACTATCGCGCCGATCCCAAAACGCAGGGCGGCTCGCTGTTTCGCATCTATCGCGACGCACGCTTTTCCAACGACAAATCGCCCTACAAGAACTGGCAAGGCGCGCGGCTGTTCCATGCGCGGCGGCGCGAGCTGCCGGCACCGTCGTTCTACATCCATCTGCAACCCGGCGAGAGTTTCGTTGGCGCAGGGCTATGGCATCCGGAGCCGGAGACGCAACGCAAGCTGCGGCAGTTCATCTTCGATAACCCGGGCAGCTGGAAAGCCGCCGCGCACGCGCCCAAGCTGACCCGTAAATTCGCACTCGACGACAGCGAAAAACTGGTGCGTGCGCCGCGCGGTTTCCCTGCCGACTTCGAGTTCATCGACGATCTCAAGCACCGCAACTGGGCGTATCTGCGTCCGCTCGACGACGCCACCATGACCGGCAATCGGCTACGCCAGACCATTGCGGCTGATCTGGTGGTGTTGGCGCCGTTCGTTGACTACCTGTGTGCCGCGCTGGATCTGGAATTCTGAGCGCAGGCACGCCACGCATGCCCGCGCACTGCCTGCTGCTGTGCGCACATCCGCCACGCCTTCCAACACGTGCACCCGCTGTAATGTGCCTACCAATCCAGGAGTGGCGGCAATGAAAAAATGGTGGTGGTGGCTCCCGCTGTTGATCGTGCTGGCACTGGCCGGCTATGTGGTCGGTGGGCCGTATCTGGCAATCCGCGGCATCAGCCAGGCGGTGGCCAACCGCGACACCGCGCAACTGGCGCGGCACGTGGACTTCCCGACGCTGCGGGTCAACCTGAAAGCACAACTGGACGACTACGTGGTGCGCGAGGCCGGCAGCGGCCTGCAATCGAGCCTGCTGGGTGGTTTTGCATTGCAGCTTGCCAGCCGTCTCGGCGGCGCCGGTGTGGATACGCTGGTGACGCCGTTAGGCATCAGCGCGTTGCTGCAAGGCCATCAGGTCTGGAACCGCGTGACCGGCGACACCGTCAGCCCGGACACCTACGCAGCACCCTCGCCTGCGCGACCACTGGACGGCGCCGAGCAACGCTTCGAATCGACCCGCCGATTCACCGCCACCACGCACACCGCCAGCGGTGCGCCGGTGGTATTCGTGCTGAGCCGTCAGGGCCTGCGTTGGCGCCTCACCGACATCCAACTGCCGCTGCGCGATGCTGCCGGCAGCTCCCCTGCCGGCGGCTGAGTCGCGCCAGCATGCACATTGGTCGGCACGCAGCGTTTAGCTGAATCGCCAGGCCCGCTCCGTCCACGCCGCCTGCAGGCGCTGCATGGACGGACGCAGCTGCCGCGCCGCTGACCACGGAAGTGACCGCAGTGCATCGGCGACGCTGCCGGGCGTGCGTTTACCGTCCCAGCAAAACACGATCTGGTTACGCAGATCCGGCTCGGGCAGCACCAGCATGTGTCCATCGAACAGCGCGCGCAGCGTGCCCAGGTGCTCGGCGGTCGCCACCTGGAACAGGTTCAACACCAGCACACCGCCGGGCCGCAGCGCCGCCTGGCACGCCGCGTAGAACGCGGTAGTGCACAGCGCCGGCGGAATGCCGTCGGCATCGTAGGCGTCCAGCAATAACAGGTCATAACGTTGCGGACGATGGGCGATCCAGGCCGCGCCATCGTCCAGGCTGACCTCCAGGCGTGCGTCATCGCGCGGCAGGCGGAACACATCGCGCAAGGCCAGCACCTGCGGATCGGCCTCCACTGCTTCGACACGTGCCCAGGGCAGATACCGGCGACAGAACTTGGCCTGCGCGCCGCCGCCCAGACCAATGATGCCGATGCACTGCGGGCGCGGCTGTAGCCATAACGCGGCCAACATGCCGCGCGTATAGGGCACCACCAGCCGGTGCGGCGCCCAGCGCGCCATGCGCGTCTGGATGGTGTCCTCGGCGAAGGACAGCTCCACCGCGCGCCAGCTCATCCGCAGCGCGGCGCGAACCGGCGTGCGCTGCGGCCCGCTCATCCGATCGGTGGGTCGTTGGCCACGCCGTGCGGCACGTGGCCGGCGGCCACATGCTGGTGCTGGCGTGCGCTATCGATGTTGTGTTGCGAATCGTCGAAGAAGATATCCGCGCCAAACGCTTCCAGGAACGGCCCCTTGTGGCGCCCGCCCAGGAACAGCGCTTCGTCCAGCCGCACACCCCACTCGCGCAGGGTGCGGATCACCCGCTCGTGCGCGGGCGCCGAGCGCGCGGTAACCAGCGCGGTGCGGATCGGCGAGGCCTCGCCCGGCGGGAACGCCGCCTGCAGCGCATGCAGGGCGGAGAGGAAATTACGAAACGGACCCACCGACAACGGCTCGCGTGCGCGCTCGCGCTCGTGGCGGCCAAACGCTTCCACGCCCTGTTCGCGCGAGATGCGCTCGCTCTCGTCGCCGAAGATCACCGCATCGCCGTCGAAAGCGATCCGCAGCTGCGTGGACAAGCGGGTATCGTCGTTGTCGACGATGGCCGCAGCCGCCTCGGCCCGTTCGCCCGGTGCGCGCGGCATGATGGTGGCCGCTGCGATGCCATGGGTGAGCGCGCGCCGCACCGACTCGGGATTGGCCGACAGGAACAGATCGGTGCCGAACGGTTTGACATAAGGCCAGGTCGGCTGACCAGAGGTGAAGGTCGCGCGCACGATGCCCAGGTTGTAATGCTGGATCGAATTGAAGATGCGCAAACCGGTGTCGGCGGAATTGCGCGACAGCAGGATCACTTCAACGCGCGGCGTTTCTTCCGGCGTGTCGTGGTTGAGCGCCAGCAACTTGCGCACCACCGGAAACGCCACGCCCGGCTCCAGGATGTCGTCCTCGTGCTCGCGCTGGAACGCGGAATACGCCTCCACCCCGTTGGCCTCGAACAGCGCGTGGCCTTCTTCGAGATCGAACAGTGCGCGGGAGGTCACCGCGACGGTCAGCAGCCTGGGGGAGTTGTCAGCCATTTAAATGCCGGGATTGGGGATTGGGGATTGGGGATTGGGGATTGGGGATTGGGGATTGAGGATTCGGGGATTGGTCCAAGCGCCAGCGCGGTTTTGCTACAGCGTCAGCGCTGCATCCTACCGTGTCCACCTTATGCACCGCGGAATGCCGCGCTGTTGCTGTTGCCAATCCCGAATCTTCACTATCCAATCCCCGCCCCTCACACCGCAAACTGCTCGCTGAAGATGCGTTCTTCCAGGTTGTGTTCGGGGTCGAACAGCAAGGTCACGCGGCGTTCGGTGGATTCGCGGATGGTCACTTCGACCACGTCGCGGATTTCATGCGAATCGGCGGTCACGCTGACCGGGCGCTTGTACGGATCCAGCACGCGAAAGCGCACTTCGGTATCGGCCTTGAGGATGGCGCCGCGCCAGCGCCGCGGCCGGTATGGCGCGATCGGGGTCAGGGCCAGCGTGTGCGACCCCAGCGGCAGGATCGGGCCGTGCGCGGAGTAATTGTAGGCGGTGCTGCCGGCCGGGGTTGCCACCATCACCCCGTCCCCGATCAGCTCGGCAATGCGGGTCTGGCCATTGAGGTCCACGCTCAGGTGGGCGGCCTGGCGCGTCTGCCGCAACAACGAGACCTCGTTGTAGGCCAGCGAACCGGCACTGGTGCCGGATTCGGTCTGTACCAGCATTTCCAGCGGACGCAGGTGGGCCGGCTCGGCGCGTTGCAGGCGCGCCAGCAGGTCGTCCTCGTCGTCGCGGTACTGGTTCATCAAAAACCCGACCGAGCCCAGCTTCATGCCGAACACCGGCTTATCGGCGGCACCGTGCCGGTGCAGGGTCTGCAGCATGAATCCGTCGCCGCCCAGCGCGCAGACAATGTCGGCATCGTGCAAGGCGTGGTCGCCGTAGCGCTGCACCAGGCGCGCGCGTGCGGCCACCGCCGGCTCGGCGGGGCTGGCAAGAAAAGCGATGCGGGGCATTGCGGTCATCGTTGACTCCAGAGCATGCGAATCAGCATACCGCAGCGCCGTGGTGGGCTTGTGCGTGGGCCGCTGTCACGGCGTGCGCGCCGCAGCGGACGCGTTGCTGCGCGTCAGCCGCGGCGCGTAGCAGGCCGCCCCGCCGCCAGGGTGCATGGATCCGGCGCACGTCGTCCAAGCCCTGCGCTGCGCCGTCATCCGCCGCAGGCGCGGTGTGTCATCACGCTGTCAAACGCCAGGCGCGGTGGATGCGCGCATGCCGCTCGAAGTCCGGGTCGATGGTGCGCGGGCTGATCTCCTCGCATTGCGCAAACTCGGACACCGCCTCTTCATCCAGCTTGAACCGGCGGAAGTTGTTGGAAAAATACAGCACGCCGCCCGGCGCCAGGCGCGCCACTGCCGCGCGCAGCAAGCGCACATGCTCACGCTGGATATCGAAATCCTCGGCGCGTGCGGAGTTGGAGAACGTCGGTGGGTCGCAGAAAATCACGTCGAAGTGCGCACGCTCGGCTTCCAGCCAGGCCAGCGCGTCGGCCTGCACCAGCTTGTGCTTGCTGCCGGCCTGGCCGTTCAAGGCCAGGTTGTCGGCGCACCACTGCAGATAGGTACCGGACAGATCCACGCTGGTCGTGGCGCTCGCGCCGGCCACCGCCGCCTGCACGCTGGCCACGCCGGTGTAACAGAACAGGTTGAGGAAGCGTCGCCCCTTGGACTGTTGCGCCATGGTGCCGCGCAACGGGCGGTGATCCAGAAACAGGCCGGTGTCCAGATAATCGAACAGGTTCACCCGCAGCAGCGCGCCGTGCTCGCGCACGTTGACGATTTCGTTACGCTGCTCGAAGCGGCCGTACTTGCTGCCACCCTTGCCACGTTCGCGCGACTTCAACGCAACACGTTCAGCCGGCACCTCGAACACCTCGCGCGCAGCGGCCAACAATTCGCCCAGGCGACGGCGCACATCCGCCTCGGGAATGGTCGCCGGCGCGGCGTATTCCTGCACATGCAGGAAGATGCGGCGGTCGCCATCGGCTTGCTGATACACGTCGATGGCAGCGGAATATTCCGGCAGGTCGGCATCGTAGACGCGGAAGCACTCGATGCCTTCGCGGGCGCGCCACTTCTTGAATTTCTGCAGGTTCTTGCGCAGGCGGTTGGCCACCATCTGCGCGCCTTCGCTGAGCGCCGTCGGTGCCGCCAACGGAGTCCGGCGCGGTACCGCGATCGGGTCGCAGACGATCAACGCGCACTCGATCGCGCCATTGAACAACTGGTATTTCTTGCCCGCACGCAGGCCGGTGGCGTACGCCAGCTCGGCATTGCCGCACAGCAGGCTCGCCCGCCACTGCGGCACCACGCGCTGCAGGGTGTCGCCAAGTTTGCGATACAAGGCCGCGTCGGCGGCCAGGCGCTCGTCGTACGGCGGGTTGCACACCACCACGCCGGTGGCCTGCGGCCGAGTCTGCAGGTCGCCGACCTCGCGCACGCCGAACCAGATGGCCTCCGCCACGCCGGCCACCTGGGCATTTTCCTTGGCGGCGCGAATCGCATGCGGGTCCATGTCGCTGCCATGGATCACCTGCTTGAGCGCGGCACGGCCAACGCTGTCGCGCTCGCGTGCCTCGGTCACCAGCTGCTGCCAGCTGTCGCGGTCGAACCCGCGCCAGCGGCTGGGAATGTCGCTGCCGTAGCGCTGCAGGCCGGGCGCGACATCGGCCGCCATCAGCGCGCCTTCGATCAACAAGGTGCCGCTGCCGCACATCGGGTCCAGCAAGCCGCCGCCATCGGCATAGGCGCGTGGCCAGCCGGCGCGCAGCAGAACGGCAGCGGCCAGGTTTTCCTTCAATGGCGCTTCGTTCTGCGCCATGCGCCAGCCACGCCGGTGCAGCGGCCCGCCGCCCAGATCCACCGAAATAGTGGCGCGGCCCTTGCGCAGCGACAGGTTCAGGCGCAGGTCCGGGCTTTCCACGTCCACCGACGGGCGCTCCAGCCCCTGCCGGCGGATGGTGTCCACCACCGCGTCCTTGATGCGCTGCGCCGCATAGCGTGCATGCGTGATGGCGGTGCCGGACACGTGCGCATCCACCGACAGCGTGTGCCCGGTGGACAGATGCTCATGCCAGGGCAGCTCGGCAACGCCGGCATACAGGGCGTCTTCGTCCGGGCAATCGAACTCGGTCAGCGGCCACAGCACCCGGCTGGCCAGCCGCGACCACAGCACGGCGCGCTGGGCATCGCGCAAGGCGCCCTCGACGTTGACGCCGGAAATGGTGGCGGTGGCCTTGCTGGCACCGAGCGCGAGCAACTCGTCGGCGAGCAGGTATTCCAGGCCCTTGGCACAGGATGCGAAGAATTTCACGTAGGCAGGTATCGATGGAGACGATGACCGCGCAGCTGGCGGCGACCGTGGAAGCAGGACAGCGGGCCGGTGGCGGTGAAGCGCTGCCGTGGCCGCCGCGGGCGGGGGCAAATGGTCGGCCATCGGGGCCGGCATTACCAGCCCGACGGCCTGCCCTGCCCGTGCGCGGTTCACCACGGCGCCAGCCGCCACTGCGGCTGGGCCGTGTCCAGGCGCTGCTGCAGACCCAGTCGTTGCAGGAAGGCGGCGTCGTGCGAGACCACCATCAGGGCGCCGCGATAGTCCTGCAGCAGCGCTTCCACCGCCTCCACCGAGGCCAGGTCCAGATGGTTGGTTGGCTCGTCCAGCAGCAGCAACTGCGCCGGCCGGGCCCGATACAGCGCACCGGCCAGCGCCACCTTCAGCCGCTGGCCGCCGCTGAGCTGGCCGGTGGGCAGGTCGGCACGGGCCTGGTCCAGGCCCAGCAGCGCAAGCCGCAAGCGCTGCGCGTGGGCCTGGCCATCGGGCTCGGCAGCGTGCAGGTGCTGCGCGGCAGAACGCGCCGGGTCCAGCTGCGCCAGGTCCTGGTCCAGATAGGCCACTGGCACGTGGATCGCGCACTGCCCGGCTGACGGCAGCAGTTGCCCGGCCAGAAGCAGCAGCAACGACGACTTGCCGCTGCCATTGGGCCCGACCACCCCGATGCGTGGTTGGCCGTGCAGCAGCAGGTCCACCCGCCGCCCACCCAGCCGCCCATCCGCCAGCGCCACCTGCTGCAACGTGGCGAGCCGGTGCGCCGCGGTGGCCGGCGAGGACGGCGGCAGCAGCGCGACCGCCTGCGCGTGATCCACCTGCAACGCCGCATCGATGACGGCAGTGGCCAGGCGTGCGCGCTCGGCGCTGTGCTGCTGGTGCAGGCGCCCGGCGCTGGCCTCGCTGCGCTGCTTTTGCCGGCCAAGCAGGATCGGCGCCTGATTGGCCTGGCTGGCGGCACGGCTGCCACGCGCCTGGCGCTGCTGCTGCCGTTGCTGCTGGCAGCGCAACGCCTGCTCACCCCGCTGCCGCTCTAGCTTGCGGCTGGCCAGCAGGTCGCAGGCGGCCTGCCGTTCCAGCGCCCGCTGCGCGGCATAGGCGCTGTAGTTGCCGCCGTAGCTGCGCAGCCCCTGCGGCGACAGCTCCAGAATGTGCTGCATCGTCTCCAGCAACGCGCGGTCATGGCTGATCACCAGCAGCCCTCCGGTCCAGGCCTGCAACTGCGCCAGCAACCGCGCTCGCTGCACGTCATCCAGATGGTTGCTCGGCTCGTCCAGGATCAAAAAGTCTGGCTGCGCCAGCCATGCGCCCGCCAGTGCCACCCGCATCGCCTCGCCACCGCTGAGCGTGTCCGCCGGCGCAAGCGCATCGCGCCCGCCCAGGCCGTGCTGTTCCAGGGCAACGGCGAATGTCTGATGCGCGGTCCAGCGCTCGCCCACCCGTTCGAAATCAGCCGCTTCCACGCTGCCGTTCGCAATGCGGTCCAACGCATCCAGGAGCGGCGCCACGCCGGCCAGCGCGGCGATGCTCTGCCCGGGCGCGGCGCTCACCCGCTGCGGCAGGTAATGCACGCTGCCGGTACGGACGCAGCGCCCGGCACTGGGCGCCAGCGCACCGGCCAGGATGCGGCAAAGCACACTCTTGCCCACGCCATTGCGACCGACCAGGCCGGTGCGGCGCTGATCGATGTGCGTGGTGAGATCAGAAAACAGCGGGCTGCCATCGGGCAGCAGGTACGTAACGCTTTCCAGCGTCAGCGAAGGACAGGTCATCGGTTACTCCATTGCATGCCAGCACGCGCGCCGATCCAACCGGAACGGCAGCGGGTTCGGCCGTCATCACGACGGCGGCATCAATGGCGCATTGGACCAACCCTCAAACGGTGAGCAATGGTGCAAGTGTAGGCCGGTGCGTGGACATGGCGGAACCCTCTGGCACGTTTGCGCCGCTGATTCCATTCAAGTTGCGCGTCATGTGAGCGCGGCTAGTGCGCGTCGTCTCCAACGCCCGGCGTTGGATGCGCACCGCGATCCATCTTGCAGATCAGCGCGCGCCGCCTGATGGCCATGCACCCACCGAGGCCACGTTGCACACGGCCAAGAACGGGCAACCAGGGCCTGCACTCGGGAGTTACATCTCAGTCGCTCATCGGTTTCCGCGCAATCACCGTCGGAAAGATGCTTGCGCGATCATCGATAAAACGCACATCGGTAAACCCCGCGCTCTCCAGCTGCGTGCGGGTCTGCGCATGCGTACGGAACGACGCCCAGCGCGCCTGCACCACATCGATGAATACCTGGCTCTGCAGCACCAACGCAGCGCCGTCGATCAGGTCCAGTTTCCAGGGCGACTCGGCACACAGGCTCGGTGGCGGCGTGAGAAAGCTCGCCACCAGCGTGCCGCCCGGCCGCAGCCTGTCAAAAAATGCGCGGTACAAGGCAATCACGCGCGCATCGTCCGGCTCATAGAGATTGAGGCCGTTGCTGCTCAACACATCCACGCTGTTCGGCTCGCCCGGCGCCCACGCATCCTCACGTTGCAGCGTCAACTGGCCTTCCAGGCCATACTGCTGCGCAAGCCGCAATGCACCGTCCAACGCCTGCGGGTCGAGATCGATACCGATCAGCCGCACATCCGGGCACTGCCCGTAGTCCAGGCTCAGCACATCGGCCATCCAGCCGCACGGCAGCGAGGCCAGCGTCATGCCGGGCCGCAGCAACGCCTGCAACTGCGTGCGGAAGATGCCAAAGCGCTCGCGCGTTGCGAGCACGGCAGGCGTCTTTTCGAAGAGTTCGTACTCCAGCGCAGGCGTCGTCTGCTGCACCAGGGTTCCTGCCTGATACGTCACCAGCTGATGCGTCCAATTCGCATTGAGCCCACGATTGCGCAGCAGGAACCGGCCCAGCTCCATCGCCCACAGCGCATCGACCAGTTGCAGCAAATGCTCCATTTCTGCAGCAGAGCGATCGTTGTGTTGACGCAGCCGCGTCTTGATCGACGCGAGCAAGGTCGCGTCATCGGTGTCCGTCTCGCCCAGATGCGAAATCACCCGGCCGTGCGGTGCCGTCTGCGGCAGTGGTTGATCATCATGTTGCATCGTTCACCTCGGCAAGCGCCAATCGCTTTCTGCCGCCATGGTGGCGCGTGCGGAGCTGCGATGCGGCCCAAAGGGCGAGGCAAGATGCCGGCGAGCGAATGCGCACGATGCGAGCGCGGCGCGGCTGCGCCGTTACCTGTGCGCAGCGACCACAGCGCAGCGAACGCGAAAAGCTCAGCCCAGTCCGAAGGCCGGGTGATAGGCCACATCGGCCAGCGGCAGCAGCCGGTCGCCGAAGGCCAGCGCCTGCAATTCCGATGCGGGCACGTCGGGCACGCTCAACCCCGGCTCCACCGCAAATCCCAACCGCCGGAAAAAGCCGGGTTCGCCGTGGGCCACGCACCCGGCCGCACCGCGCTCGCGCAAGGTGGCCAGGGCCGCCTGCACCAAGCGCGTGCCGAGCCCCTGACGTTGATGGCCTGGGCCCACTGCCAGCGGTCCGAGTGCGAACCAGCCGGAAGAACCGTCGGACAAAGCCACCGGCGACACCGCCAGATGGCCGACCACATAGCCGTCGTGATCGGCGACCAACGACAGCGCCAGCGCATCGTCGTTACGCAGCGCGGCAATCACATGCTGCTCGTCATGCCGGCTATGCTCGGCGCGCATGAAGGCCACCATCGTCAGCACCTCGATGGCAGCGGCGTCGCCGTCGCTCGCCTCGCGGATCAGCACACTCATCGGCGCATCGGTCTGCGCCGAAGGCATATCGTGGTCGTCGTGCATCACAGGCTCTGCAGCAGTTCGGCGAAGGCGCGCGAAGCGGCCTGCACATGCGCACCCAGGCGATGCCCGTCATCGACCAACAGCAGCCGCGCCGAACGGGCCTGCGCCCAGGCAATGACGTCGGCGGCCGGAATCAGTTCATCGTGCCAGGCATGCACGATGGAGATCGGCACCGCAGCGGCATCCAGCGCCGGCAGCGGCCCCATCTTGGTCGGCGGCACCATCAGGAACAGCGCGCGTGTCGGCACCTGCAGCGAGACCTGCGCGGCGATGTAGGAGCCCAGACTGGAGCCCGCCAGCACCACCGGGCCTTTCTCGGTGGCGGCACGTGCAATCTCCAGCAAACGCTGCAACCGGCCGCGCACATCGCCCAGCTGACCCAGGTCGCGGCGTGCGTCCAGGTCGGTGAAATCGGGCCGCTCATGCGTCCATCCCAGGCGCTCGGCCACTTCTGCCAGCGCGGTGACCTTGAGCGCATCGGGCCCGCTTTCGAATCCATGCGCCAGGATGCAATGGCCGCGACTCATAGCGCCTGCACCGTATCGCCGATGCGCAGCACACCGCCGCGCAGGATGCGTGCGCACAGCCCGCCGTGGCCGCGCATCGCGTTATAGCCGCCTGGCCCCAGCGCCTCTTCCATGCGCGAACACGGGTCGCACGGATCGGTGCCTTCCAGCTCCACCTCCCCGATGCGGAACCGCCGTCCTTTCAGTGCAATCAACGGAATGCCGACTACCACCAGGTTGCGGCGCAAGGTTGCCGGCGCCAGTGCCGCCTGGCCGGCCAATGCGGCGATCACCGGCAGGTGCTCGGCCTGGAGCAGGGTGATACCGCGCTTGCCGCTGCCGCCCTTGTAGCGATCGCCCACCAAGCCAATACCGGTGGTGGCCTGCGCCGCATCCACTTCCAGCATTGCCACATCACGCGCAGGACGCACGCCGATCCAGGTCACCTGCCCGGTCTGCGGCAGCGTCGCCATCAATTTGCCCAGCGGGCTGTCGGGATTCAAAGCCATCGTCGAATGCTAGCATCCGCACCATGTCCGATGCCGTCCTGCCGTCGCCCCCGATCACCTACGCGCCGTTGTCCTACGAATCGCGGCTGGCCCGGCGCACGCTGCGCAACATCGACATGGTGGTCATCCATTGCACCGAGTTGCCGGACATGGCGATGGCGCGCGAATACGGCGAACGCGTGCTCTACGACAGCGGCACCGGCAACAGCGGCCACTACTACATCGACCGCAATGGCAGCATCCAGCAGTACGTGGCGCTGGAGCGCGTCGCCCACCACGTGCGCGGCCACAATCCGCACACGCTGGGCATCGAACTGGTCAACAGCGGGCGTTATCCGCATTGGCTGGATTCGCGCCATCAGCAGATGCGCGAACCCTACCCCGACGCGCAGATCAACGCGCTGGTGACCTTGCTGCAGTGGCTGGAGCAACAGCTACCGTCAGTACGGCGGATGGCCGGTCACGAGGCATTGGACACCACCCAGGAAGCGGCCAGCGACGACCCCTCGCGCAAGATCCAGCGCAAGCGCGACCCCGGGCCGTTGTTTCCGTGGGAGCGCATCGAAACTGCCGTGCGCTGGGTGCACGCGCCGCGCTGAGCGCCGCGCTCAGCGACCGGATGGGCGATAGGTCTTCTCGCCAGCATTGACCGCCAGGTCCAGGCGATTGTCCGGCGGCGCAATCGGGCACACCACATGCGGCGTCAGCGCGCAGGGCGGGTTCTCGGCCAGATTGAAATCCAGCACAACGCGGCCGTCGCGCGGCGCGTCTGTGTAGAGATAGCGCGCGCCGCCGTAGCTTTCCTTGCCGCTGGTACGGTCGGCGAACACGAAGAACAGCCGCGCATCCCCGTCCTGCGCGATCGGACGCAGGCGATAACGCTGGCCGTTGCGGGTGAACACCGCTTCGCCCGGCACCTGCACCGTCAACGGTGTGCCGATCGAGGTCAACAACGTGGTGGCACGTGGCGCGTCATACGGCTGCCACTGCGCGTCGATACGCCAGTGCGCATCGGTAGGGAAATAGTCCAGCTCCCCGAACTGTGCCAGCGCTGCCGGGTCGCGAAACCGCCACCCGTACAAGGCGCCGGTCTGCACCACATAGAACTCGCGCGCATCGATGCGCAGACGGTCGCCCGGCTGCCCTGCCCGCTCGGGCGCCAGCACCACCTCTGTCACGGGCTTGCCGTGCAGCGTCACTCCGGTGCCGGCCGCGGCCTGGAAACGCAGCTGGCCTTCGGGATCCAGCGTCAGGTTGCCCAGCTGCGCAGGCCCCGCCGGCAGCACGATATCGGCATGCGGGTCGGCCCCCACCCGATAGCGGCCCGGGCGCACGCGGCCGGAGCCGGTGTAGCTCAACCAGCCATCCGGAGCATGCAATTGGGCACGGCGCGCCGCACGTGCGTGCGCAAGCGCTGCAGCGTAGCCGTCACGATCGGCACGCGCGCTCGACGGCTCAGCCGCTGCACCACTGCCCTGCGAGGTCGACCCGGCCGAACATGCAACCACCAGCACGATTCCCACGACGCCTATCGCGCCACGCTGCAACTGCCACCGCATCAGCACACCCAACACTGCGAGAACTGCGCTCCGCGCAGCGAGCCTGCGTCCCCACAGGCCACCTTTCCTGCGGCTATTGTGCCTGCAATTGGCTAGCGACCGCGACCGGGCGGCTGCGATCCTGCAACCAGCCGCTCCACGATCCGGCATACACGCGCGCACCGGAGAGCCCTGCCACCTCCAGCGCGAGCAGCAGATGGCAGGCGGTCACACCCGAGCCACACATCACCACGGCCTGCTCCGGCGCGTAGTCGCACAGCAGCGCGCCCAGCTCGGCGCGCAACTCCGCCGCCGGCTTGAACCGCCCATCGCGCAGGCTCATGCCGAGCGGGCGACTCACCGCGCCCGGCACGTGCCCGGCCACCGGGTCGATGGGCTCCACCTCGCCACGAAAGCGCTCACCGGCACGTGCGTCGAGCAGCCAGCCCGGCGCCGCGTCCAGGCGCGCCAGGATCGCCTCGGCGTCCACCACCGCATCCGCATCGAAACTGCCCGGGTACGCGCCGCTGTCGGCCGGCGAAGGCACTGCCGTGGTCTCGGGCAACCCGGCCGCACGCCAGGCGGCCAGGCCGCCATCCAGTACCGCCACGCGGCGATGGCCCATCAGCCGCAGCATCCACCATGCACGTGCGGCCGCCATGCTGCCGTCGGCCGCGTCATAGACCACCACCTGGCTGTCGGGCGTGATCCCCCAGCGGCCGAGCTGGGCCGCGAAGACATCACTGTGCGGCAGCGGATGACGCCCTTGCCCAGGGCGCGACACATCCGCCAGCGCGTCGTGCAGATTGGCGAAATGCGCACCCGGCAGATGTCCTTGTGCGTAGTCGCGCTGTGCGGCGCCCGGGTCCGGCGCGGTTGGCGGTGCCGCCCGCGCATCCAGCAGACGCAACTGCGGGTGCTGCAGCGCTGCTGCCAGGGTGGCGCTGTCCACCAGCGTGGTCCAGTCGGGTTCGGCACTCATGCACTCTGCTCCAGACGACGGCGAAGATTGAGAAGAATGGCCGCGGTGGCACCCCAGATCCGGTGACCGGGCCAGTCGTATTCGAGCACGCGACGTGGCCGGCCGCGGTACTCCAGCTCCACGCTGCGCAAGTTGTCCGGGTCCATCAGATAGGCCAGTGGCACCTCGAAGACGTCGGCCACCTCGTCCGGCTGCGGTACGGCCACAAAGGCCGGGTCGATCACCGCTACCACCGGAGTCACACGGAATCCGCTCACGGTCAGAAACGGGTCCAGATAGCCCAGTGCGTGCACCTGCTGCGCGCCCAGGGCGATTTCCTCGCAGCTTTCGCGCAACGCCGCCGCCGCCGCATCGGCATCGGACGGCTCGATCCGGCCACCGGGGAAACTCACCTGCCCGGCGTGGTGGCGCAGGCTGTCGGTGCGCCGCGTCAGCAACACCATCGTGCCCTGCGTGCGCGGCACCAGTCCGCACAACACCGCCGCTTCGGCCGAGGCGCCGCCTTCGGTGAGATCGATCAACTCGGCATGGTTCCAGCCGGGCCCGTCCGGCGCGGTGTGCAGCGGATACAGCGCACGCTGCAAGGCCGCGCACTCGGGCAGCTGCGCCGCCAACGCGCGCGCGGGCAGCACCGTTTGCAGATACTCCAGGCGTTCACCGTCACTCATGCTCATCCAGCGTGCAATTTCATCCAGGCTCCGCAGGCAACCGACACAGCTCCCCTGCGCGTCCAGCGAACATACACCGATACACGGGCTGGCCAGGCCACCGCTGTTCGAATCCTCGCCCTGCATCGTGCGGCCTCCGCGCCTGATGTCCTTCCGATACCTGAAACGACAACGCCGGCCTGGTGGCCGGCGTTGTCACAGCAACAGCAAACGCAATTACTTGACGCTGACCAGCTTGATCTCGAACTGCACAGCCACGTTCGGCGGGAACGGGGTACGCGGGTCGGCACCATAGGCCTTTTCCGGCGGCAGGGTCACTTCCCACTTGGAGCCGGCCGGCATCTGCAGCAGCGTATCGCGCATGGCCTGCATCTCGACTTCGCTGACCTTGATGGCCGGGATCTGCTGCGCAGGACGTGCCTTCTCGCGGTCGCCGAAGGGGAACGGACCGGCGACTTCAAGTTGCACGGTGCTGGCCTGGGTCGGCTTGGCGCCCTTGCCGGCTTCGATCACGCGGTACTGCACGCCGCTCGGCAGCGTCTGCACGCCAGCGGTGCTCTTGTTCTTGGCCAGGAACGCATCGCTCTTGGTCTTGTTGGCGGCAGCGGCCTTGTCGTACTCGGCCTTAGCCTGCTGGGCACGGCCCTGCTCACGCTTCTGGAACGCTTCCACGGCCGGCTTCAGCTGGTCGGCAGTGATGGCCGGCTGCTTCTTGGCATAGGCGTCCTGCAGACCCTTCACCACCGAGTTGATATCCAGCTGTTCACCACGTCCGGTGAGCTCGGCAAGGTTGTTGCCGTAGTCATAACCAAAGTAGTAGCTCAGCTTGCCCTTCTCGGACGTTGTGTCCTGGGCCAGCGCATTGCCCGTCAGGGCCAGGGCCGCCACAGCGACCGCGATCGAACGCAACTTCATCAAACAATTCTCCAGGGTGGTGGCACAGGACGGGTCTGCCGCCTGAGATGACGCGCTAGGATAGCGGCCGCGATAGCGAACCGCTACTTATCACGAAACCTATGACCAGCAAGGGTTTCAGAAGTTCCGCATTTACTTTTTTTTTACGTTAGCCAGGAAGTTCGATGTCCAATCACGTCATTCTGATCGCAGACCACGCCAATGTCCGGACCATTACGGTCAATCGCCCGGACAAACTGAACGCCTTGAACCAGCAGACCATGCAGGCGCTGGATGCGGCATTTGCAGAGGCGGCAGCGGCCGAAGACGTGCGCGTGGTCGTGCTGACCGGCGCCGGCCCCAAGGCTTTCGTGGCCGGCGCGGACATCGCCGAGATGAGCGAGCTCTCCGCAATGCAGGGCCGCGAGTTTTCGCTGCTGGGGCAGCGGCTGATGCGCAGGATCGAACGCATGCCAAAGCCGGTGATCGCCATGGTCAGCGGGTTCGCGTTGGGCGGCGGGCTGGAACTGGCGATGGCCTGCCACCTGCGCATTGCCGCCGCCACTGCACGGATCGGGCAACCGGAAATCAATCTGGGCCTGATCCCGGGCTTCGGCGGCACGCAGCGCCTGCTCCGCCTCACCGGCCGCGCCGCCGCATTGGAGCTGTGCCTGCTCGGCACGCCGATCGATGCCGCGCGCGCCCTGCAACTGGGCCTGGTCAATCGCGTGGTCGAACCAGAGGCCTTGCAGGCAGAAACCACCGCACTGGCCGAGCGCCTGGCCGGCTCCGCACCGCTCGCACTGCGCGGCATCCTGGATGCGGTGGTGGTGGGCGGCGAATGCGGCATGGAAGAAGGCCTGCAGCTGGAAACCGCGCAATTTTCCCTGCTGTTTGCGACCGACGACATGCGCGAAGGCACACGTGCGTTTCTCGACAAGCGCCCCGCGCAGTTCCGCAATCGCTGATCGCATCGCCATGAACCCCGATGCAGTTTCCTCGCCGCATGCACTGCCTTTGCAGTTGTTCGAACGTGTGCTGGCGGACGATCTCGATGGCGCGCTGGCGCTCGGGCTGATGGAGTACTGCCCTGAACAGCACGACGCAGTGGATCCCGCTGTGACCGCCACCCTGCTTGCCGCACAGCAACGCCTACAGACCGCATGGGCCGCGCGTCAACGCTATCAAGCACGCACCGCGCGCTTGCAACGACGCGCGGCCGAACGTGACGCGCGCCGCGCGCCTGCGCCCACGCCTGCGCAACCCGCAGCGCCAGCCTTGCCCCCGCTCGCCGCCGCGATCCTGGCGCGCGCGAAAGCCAAAGCCAGCGGTGGAGCGTCCACATGAGCAGCGCACTTTCCGCACCGCCCCCGCGTCGCGGCAGCACCCTGCGCAAGCCGGAGATACAGGAGCTGTTTGCGCGGCTGCGCGAACTCAACCCGCATCCCACCACCGAGCTGGAATACACCACGCCGTTCGAACTGCTGATTGCGGTGCTGTTGTCCGCACAGGCGACCGACGTGGGCGTCAACAAGGCCACGCGCAAGCTGTACCCGGTTGCCAATACACCACGCGACATCCTGGACCTGGGCGAAGAAGGCCTGAAGCGTTACATCTCGACGATTGGATTGTTCAACGCCAAGGCCAAGAACGTCATCGCCACCTGCCGCATCCTGCTGGAGCGTTACGGCGGCGAGGTGCCGCACGATCGGGCTGCGCTCGAGGCGCTACCTGGCGTGGGCCGCAAGACCGCCAACGTGGTGCTCAACACCGCGTTCGGCGAACCCACCATGGCCGTGGACACCCACATCTTTCGCGTCGCCAACCGCACCGGCCTGGCACCCGGCAAGGACGTGCGCGTGGTCGAAGACAAATTGGTCAAGGTCATTCCGGCCGAATTCCTGCACGACGCCCACCACTGGCTGATCCTGCACGGGCGCTACGTCTGCAAGGCACGCAAACCGGATTGCCCGAATTGCGTGATCCACGATCTATGCCGCTACCGCGACAAGACGGTGGCTGCCTGATCGCCAAAGGAAGATTGCGGAAGCAAGGATCGGGCTGCGCGCAATAACCGGCAGTCGAAAGCCGCCATTGCGAATCCCCTATCTGCAAATCCCCAATCCCGGCCCAAAAAAAATCGTGACCGGATGATGCGTCTTATCGGCGCCATGCATCATCCGGTCACGACAGGACACACCCGGCGCGAACGCCGGGTGGCTATCAGGGTCAGGCCGCTTTGCGCGGTTCCTGCGTCGGCACGGGATCCACCTTGCGCTGGCCCTCCACGCGACGATCCAGCTCATTCCAGTCCACGGCCAGCTCACAGCCGCGCGACGCTGCATTGCGGCTCCAATCACGCAGCAACTCGATGCACGCATGGTCGACGTGATGCAGCTTGGCCACGTCCAGATGCAGCACCGTGTTCGGCGGAACGCTTTCCAGCGTGCGCGCCATCGCCGGCACCTTCAGGAACGTTGCAGAACCCTGCAGGGTCAGATGCATTTCGTCCTTCTTGTCGGCGTGCTCGCGCACCTCGACCTTCAGGCGCGAGGAATGCAGGGCCAGACGGAACAGCGACAGACCGAAACCAATCAGCACACCGGTCAGCAGGTCGGTGGCCACGATCGCAAACGTGGTGGCCAGATAGATCGCGGCGGTGCCGCGGCCATAGGTCGCCAGTTCCTTGACCTGACCGATCTTGATCATCTTCACGCCGGTGTAGACCAGGATGCCGGCCAGACAGGCCACCGGCGTCATCCGCAACAGCCACGGCAGCAGCATCGCGAACACCAGCAGCCAGCTGCCGTGCAGGATGGTCGACACACGCGTGGCAGCACCGGCCTGCACATTGGCCGCACTACGCACGATCACGCCGGTCATCGGCAATGCACCCAGGAAACCGCACAGCATGTTGCCCACGCCCTGCGCCGCCAGCTCACGGTCGTACTGCGTCCGTGCGCCCTGGTGCATCCGATCCACTGCCGCTGCCGACAACAAGGTCTCGGCACTGGCGATGAAGGCGAAGGTCACCGCCGACACCAGCAAGGTGTGATTGAACACCCCGAAGATGTCGGAAAGGCGGGGAATACTGATCGCCGAGAACAGGTTGGTCGGAACATCGACCTTGTTGACGTTCAGTCCCTGCAACTGCACGGTCGCCGTCACCACCACCACCGCGATCAACGCACCCGGCAGGAAGCGCAACCGCTGCGGACGCAGCTTGTCCCAGGCCAGGATGATGCCGATGGTCGCCAGGCCCACCAACAAGGCGGTGCGGCCGGTGCCTTCGCTGATCGCCTGCCACAACACGGCAGGCAGTGCAGCGAAGTTCTCCAGACCGCGCGCCTTGGGCGCTGCATCCATCAACACGTGCGCCTGCGAGGCCACGATCAGGATGCCGATGCCCGACAACATACCGGCCACCACGGCCGGCGACGTCATCCGGAACCACACCCCTGCCCGGCACAGACCGGCAACCAGCTGGATCGCGCCAGCCACCAGAATCACTGGGCCGAGCGCAGCAGCGCCATGCTCGCGCACCAGTTCGAACACCAACACAGCCAGGCCGGCGGCCGGGCCGCTCACCTGCAACGGTGAGCCCGCCAGAAAACCAACAACCAGTCCGCCGATGATGCCGGTGATCAGACCCGTTGCCGGCGGCATGCCGGATGCAATCGCGATGCCCATACACAAGGGCAACGCGACAAGGAAGACCACCACTGACGCGAGCAAATCACGCCCGAACAGCCCCTGACGGAAATATCCGCCGATACCTGCTGTGTTCATGAGTGTGCTCCGTCAGACGAGTTCAGCCCGCACCGCTTGCTGCAAGCGCGGGCGAGGAGTGGCTTCGGGAGTCGTCTCGCCCAGGAGCGGGCGGAAGCCCCCCTTTTCGGCATCGAAGGCGCGGATCTCTCCGTGGGCGATATCGTAGATCCAGCCATGGATCCGCAACGTGCCTGCCGCCAGGCGTGCTGCCACGACCGGTTGCGTCCGCAGATGGTCCAGCTGCGAGACCACGTTCTCTTCGGTCATGCAGCTCAGCGCCTCCTGGCTGGCCGGATCATGGCCATGGTGGGCGGTGACGTGACGCGCTGCGTCGGTGTGCTTCAACCAGGCAGCTACGGACGGCACATCTTCCAGCGACTCGGGCTTGAGCACGGCCTTCATGGCGCCGCAGTCGGTATGGCCGCAGACCACGATGTGGCGCACACCCAACACGGCGATGGCGTATTCGATCGCCGCAACCACGCCACTGACGTGCTGCGAGTAAGGCGGCACTACATTGCCGATGTTGCGGTAGACGAACAATTCGCCGGGCTGCGCGGAGAAGATCAGCTCCGGCATGACGCGCGAGTCGGCGCAGGTGATGAACAGCGTGTGCGGCTTTTGGCCGGCAGCGAGTTCATGAAAGCGCGCACTCTGGCGCGGATACACTTCCTTACGGAAATGACGAAACCCTTCAAGCAAACTTTCCATGGGAGATAACCTCTAGGCAACGGATAGCGATCCGCGGCGCAAACCGCGAATTGCGAAATTGAACAAATCAAGAGAATCCGGCGGAAACGCCGGGTACAGCGACAGCTGGGATCAGGCGCGCAGGGCGTTTGGAGGACGCAGTTGCGGGATCAGGTCGCGTTTGTGATTTGCCGGCGCGTGATGCGCGTACCAAGAAGGTGAATACCGCGCCAGCACAGGCCATGCTTGGGAGAGCAAGGGGATATCGTCTGCAGGCTGTGTATCGACTTGGGTCTGGGAGTCCCCATCGTCCTGCGGATCTTCGGTGGCATCGCGTTCTTCGCCAGCATCCACCATCACCGCCAGGCCGTCGCCCACCACCGCATTCTGGATGCGGGTGTGCGCATTGGCTGCCGACCACGCGGTGAGCGCGAGCAGACAAACCAGCAGCAATTGGAGGAATCGCGGAAACATGGTCTCGAAACTAACAATTTAGAACCCGGCAGCGCAAGTGGTGCGATGCACAAAGTGCGATGGAACGCGCCACTTGCAGATTGCGGTTCAGCTCGCCATTAACTAAGTCACGCAAATCGCCGGGTTTCAGCGCCCACCAGAACTGTCATAAACGCGACTTTGTTCAGACTCATGACACACACTGACAAAAACAAAACACGCGTAAATCTTTGTCTTGATTGACAAAAAGTGTTCCGATGAGTGGTTGCGGAATTGTCACATTAACGCAACTTTCACGGCCTAGCCTGCGCCCACTTTCTCGTCAGGTCGCAAGGCACCATGAAACTTTCTCCTACCCTGCTTGGCTCCGCATTGCTGGTGGCGCTCGCCGCGCCGGCAGCCCACGCCGAAATCGCCATCGATGTGATCGGCGGCTCGGAAATGTCGCTGGAAGGCCTGGTCCAGGCCGATGGCAACTGGTTCCACAACGACGTGCAGGATCTCAACGGACCGATCGGCGCCAACGGCGACAATTCCGAATTCAGCATTCGCCGCGCCGAGTTGGTACTCAAGGGCAAGGGGCCGGGCAACTTTGAATGGGTCGCCGGCTACGACCCCAGCGTGCTGAAGGAAGTCACTGTGCGAGGCACCACCATCCGCAGCACCGGACGCTTCCTGGACAACAACATCAAGTACAAGTTCGGCGGCAACGCCAACAACTACCTGCAGTTTGGCCAGTTCAAGCAGCCCAACAGCCTGGAAGAGCTGTCCAGCACCAAGAACAATGACTTCGTGTCCAAGGCCGCGGTCACCAATACCTACGGCATCTCGCGCCGGCTCGGTGTGGCGTACGGCATGGGCGACAACAACTGGAGCCTGACCGCCAGCGCGTTCGGCCGCGAACTGACCCGCAACCAGGCCCACGGCAGCGGCTACGGCGCACGCGGCACCTGGGCGCCGATCAATGAGACCGGCAATGTGCTGCACTTCGGCCTCAGCTATCTGGCCTACGACACCGACGACGACACCCTGCGCCTGCGCGCGCGCCCCGACGCCGACCTCACCACCGTGCGCCTGATCGACAGCGGTGCCATCACCAATGTCGACAACGTGGGCGTGGCCGGCGCTGAAGCGATGTGGATCACCGGGCCGTTCAAGCTGCAGAGCGAGTACTTCCAGGAAAACGCCAACCGCATCGGTGCCAACGCAAACGACTATAAGAGTGACGGCTGGTACGTCAGCGGGGTCTGGAACATCACCGGCGAGACCTGGGGCTACAAGGCCGGCGTGCCGACCACCCCGCTGCCCAACGAACCGGCATCGGGCATGTGGCAGCTGGCAGTGCGCTACGACACCCTGGACCTCAACGACGGCCATCTGGTCGCCAACGGCAACACGCCGTTCGTCGATGGCGTGCTGGGCGGCAAGATGGATGTGTGGACCATCGGCGCCAACTGGTACTGGCGCTCCAACTTCAAGTTCGCACTCGACTACGCCAAGGTCGAAAGCACCCGCTACAACAGCGCCACCCGCGGGCTGGTCGACGACAACCCGTCGATCATCGAGGCACGCGCGCAGTTCTACTGGTAAGCCATCGCTGCGGCAGGCCTCCGCAGACACCGGCCGCAGGCACTGACAGCACGTGGCCCTGTGCGTCGCTGTGACAGGCGCCACTTCCGCCCCGTCATCTTCGTGTCATCTCCCCGACATTGCGCAGGACGCCATTGCCCTGCAATGGCGTCCTGCGGGACGTCATCCCTATCGCTACAAGGAGCTGTTCCGTGATCTCTTCCATCAAATCCCGTCTGGCTGTCGGCGTGCTCGCTGCCGCACTGGCCATGGGCGCCCAGGCTGCCGATGTCACCGGCGCCGGCGCATCGTTCATTTACCCGGTCATGTCGAAGTGGTCGGCCGACTACAACACCGCCACCAAGAAGCAGGTCAACTATCAGTCGATCGGCTCCGGTGGCGGCATTGCGCAGATCAAGGCCGCCAGCGTGGATTTCGGTTCTTCCGATGCCCCGCTCAAGCCCGAAGAGTTGGCTGCCGCCGGACTGGCGCAGTTTCCCTCGGTGATCGGCGGCGTGGTGCCGGTGATCAACGTGCCGGGCATCGCTGCCGGTGCGGTCAAGCTGGACGGCAAGACCCTGGGCGATATCTTCCTGGGCAAGGTCACCACCTGGAACGATGCGGCCATCGTTGCGCTGAACCCGGGCGTGAAGCTGCCCGACAGCAAGATCACCGTGGTGCATCGCTCCGACGGTTCGGGCACCAGCTTCAACTTCACCAACTACCTGTCCAAGGTCAATCCGGACTGGAAGAGCAAGGTCGGCGAAGGCACGGCGGTGCAGTGGCCGACCGGCATTGGCGGCAAGGGCAACGAAGGCGTGGCCGCCTACGTGAAGCAGATCAAGGGCGGCATCGGCTATGTCGAGCTGTCGTACGCGCTGCAGAACAAGATGGCCTACACCGCGATGAAGAATGCGGCCGGCAAGTTCGTGCAGCCGTCCGATGAGACCTTCGCTGCGGCCGCCAACAGTGCCGACTGGGGCAGCAGCAAGGACTTCTACCTGGTGATGACCAATGCCGCCGGCGACAACGCCTGGCCGATCACCGCCACCAATTTCATCCTGGTGCAGAAGAAGCCGAAGAATCCGGCCGGCCTGAAGAACACCCTGGAGTTCTTCCGCTGGGTCTACAGCAAGGGCGATGCGCAGGCCAAGGCGCTGGACTACGTGCCGCTGCCGGACACGCTGGTCAGCCAGATCGAAGCCTACTGGGCCAAGACCCTGCCCCGCTAAGTGCACAGGACCGACGCCGTCTCTCTCCCCGGCGTCCGGACCGGGACGCGGACTTTCGGGTCCGCGTCTTTTTTTGTGATGCCAGTGCCCGGATGGCGCTGTCATGCACGTGTAACAAAAACATCATTTCATAGCTGCGTCTGCCGGACACCCGGCCAATCCTGCCTCGGAGCCACCATGAAACTGCAGTCGGCCAGCCTGACCGCCCTGTCCCTCACCATCGCCCTTGCCCTGGCGGCCTGCTCGCCCGGCAAGGACGCGCAGTCCGGCGATCCCGCACAAGGCGGTGCCAACGCAGGCGCGGCGGCCGGCGAGAGCAAGAGTGCGGAGATCGCCGGCGCCGGTGCGTCCTTCATCTACCCGCTGGTGTCCAAGTGGTCGGCCGACTACAACGCCGCCACCGGCAACAAGGTCAATTACCAGTCGATCGGTTCGGGCGGCGGCATTGCGCAGATCAAGGCCGGCACCGTGGATTTCGGCTCCTCCGACAAGCCGCTCGATAGCGCCGAGCTGCAGCAGGCCGGCCTGGGCCAGTTCCCCTCGGCCATCGGCGGCGTGGTGCCGGTGGTGAACATCGAAGGCATGGCGCCCGGCAAGCTGCGCCTGACCGGCGCCCTGCTCGGCGACATCTTCCTGGGCAAGGTCACCATGTGGAACGACGCGGCGATTGCTGCGGCCAACCCGGGCGTGACCCTGCCGGCGACCAAGATCAACCTGGTGCATCGCTCCGACGGTTCGGGCACCACATTCAACTTCTCCAACTACCTGTCCAAGGTCAGCCCGGAGTGGAAGACCAAGGTCGGCGAAGGCACCTCGGTGCAGTGGCCGGGCGGCGTGGGCGGCAAGGGCAACGAAGGCGTGGCCTCCTACGTGCAGCAGATCAAGGGCTCGATCGGCTATGTCGAACTGGCCTACGCGCTGCAGAACAAGATGCCGTACGCGTCGATGCAGAACGCTGCCGGCCAGTGGGTGGAGCCGAACGCTGAAAGCTTCGGCGCCGCAGCGGCCAGCGCCGACTGGACCAATGCCAAGGACTTCAACCTGGTGATCACCAATGCACCGGGCGAGAAGGCCTGGCCGATCACCGCGACCAACTTCATGCTGATGCACAAGCAGCCCAAGGACGCGGCCCGCAGCAAGGCCACGCTGGACTTCTTCAAGTGGGCACTGGAAAACGGCCAGGCCCAGGCCAGCGAACTGCATTACGTGCCGCTGCCGCCGGAGCTGGTGAAGCAGATCGAAGCCTACTGGGGCAGCGAGTTCAAGTGATGTTCGCCTCCCGCCGCTGTGGCGGGTTGCGCTGCGACGCGGTGCCTGAGGGCGCCGCGTCGATCCTGCTATCTCACGCTCCCGCGATTGCGCGGGTGACGAGCCCAATCGAATGAATGCCACCGCCATTCCCGAAGCGATGACCGCACCGCGCGGCCGCGATCTGCGCGATGCGCGTGCCGATCGCCTGTTCAAACTGGCATTGGCGGCAACCGTCGTCTTCGTCCTGCTGGCCCTGGGCAGCGCTGCGCTGTCGATGTTGTGGGGCGGACGCCACGCGCTGCAGATGCAAGGCCTGAGCTTCTTCTATTCCGCCGACTGGAATCCGGTCGAGAACAAATACGGTGCGCTGGCACCGATCTACGGCACCTTGGTCACTGCGCTGATCGCGATGGTGATTGCAGTGCCGGTGAGTTTCGGCATCGCCTTCTTCCTCACCGAAGTGGCGCCGCGCTGGTTGCGCGGCCCGGTCGGCACGGCAATCGAGTTGCTGGCCGGCATTCCTTCGATCATCTACGGCATGTGGGGCCTGTTCGTGCTGGTGCCGGTGATGACCGAGCACGTGACGCCATGGCTCAACGACAACCTGGGCACGCTGCCGCTGATCGGCAAGTTGTTTCAGGGCCCGCCGCTGGGCATCGGCCTGCTGACCGCCGGCTTTGTGCTGGCGATCATGGTGATCCCGTTTATTTCCTCGGTGATGCGCGAAGTGTTCCTGACAGTGCCGACGCGCCTTAAGGAATCGGCGTACGCATTGGGATCGACCAAGTGGGAAGTCAGCTGGGACATCGTGCTGCCCTACACGCGGTCTGCAGTGATTGGCGGCGTATTCCTGGGCTTGGGCCGCGCACTGGGTGAAACCATGGCGGTGGCCTTCGTGGTCGGCAACACGGTGCGGCTGTCGCCGTCGCTGCTGGAACCAGGCACCACCATTGCGGCATTGATCGCCAACGATTTCGGTGAGGCAACCGAAACCTATCGCTCCGCGCTGCTGTTGCTGGGCTTCGTGTTGTTCATCGTGACCTTCATCGTGCTGGCCATTGCGCGCTTCATGCTGATGCAGCTGTCGCGTCGGGAGGGCAACTGATGTCGTCGGTCTCGCAACACCTCTACACGCGGCGCCGCATCACCAATGTGGTGGCGCTGCTGCTGTCCTGCGTCACGGCGTTGTTCGGCCTGTTCTTCCTCGGCTGGATCCTGTGGACGTTGCTGTCCAAGGGCGTGCCCGGCATCGACGTCAACCTGTTTACCAAGATGACCCCGCCGCCGATGCAGGAAGGCGGCTTGCTCAATGCCTTCTTCGGCAGCGCGGTGATGTGTGGCCTGGCAATCGCGATCGGCACGCCGCTGGGCGTGGCGGCCGGTACCTGGCTGGCCGAATACGGCAATGCGCGCAAGACCGGCGTGGTGGTGCGCTTCGTCAACGACATCCTGTTGTCGGCACCGTCCATTGTGCTGGGCCTGTTCGTGTACACGCTGTACGTGATGCAGACCGGCGGGCGCTTCTCCGCGTTCGCCGGTGCGCTGTCGCTGGCCTTCATCGTGCTGCCGGTGGTGGTGCGCACCACCGACGAAATGCTGCGCCTGGTGCCTTCGCAAATGCGCGAAGCGGCGCTGTCGCTGGGCATTCCGCATTGGAAGGTGACCGTGCAGGTGCTGTATCGCAGCGCGTCTGCCGGCATCGTCACCGGCGTGCTGCTGGCGCTGGCGCGCATCAGCGGCGAAACCGCACCACTGCTGTTCACCGCCTTCGGCAACCAGTACTGGAACAGCAACATCTTCCAGCCGATGGCCAGCGTGCCAGTAATCATGAACCAGTTTGCCGGCAGCCCGTATGAGTCGTGGCAGACCCTGGCCTGGTCGGGTGCACTGGTACTGACCGTGTTCGTCTTGTTGGTGAGCCTGGGCGCACGTGCGCTGCTGTTGCGTAACAAGATTTCCAATGACTGACCTTTCTTTCCGGACGCCCGACATGAACGATCTCCAAAACGCCAAGCCGATGCATCGCATCGCTGTTCCGGCCGCCAAGGGGGCGCCGACGGCGCAGGCGCCGGTGAAGGTGGCCGCACGCAATCTGGACTTCTATTACGACAAGTACCACGCGCTCAAGGGCATCAATATCGAAATCCCGGAAAAGCGCGTCACCGCGCTGATCGGGCCATCCGGTTGCGGCAAGTCCACGCTGCTGCGCATCTTCAACCGCATCTATGCGCTGTACCCGAAGCTGGAAGCGCGTGGCGAAGTGCTGCTGGATGGCGAAAATATCCTCTCGCCGAAATATCCGATGAACCGCCTGCGCAGCAAGGTCGGCATGGTGTTCCAGAAGCCGGTGCCATTTCCGATGACCATCTTCGAGAACGTGGCCTACGGCATCCGTCACCACGAGAAACTGTCCAAGGCCGACATGCAGAACCGCGTCGAGCACGCGCTGCGCCAGGGCGCGCTATGGGACGAGGTCAAGGACAAGCTTGGCCAAAGCGCACTGGGTCTGTCCGGTGGCCAGCAGCAGCGCCTGTGTATCGCGCGTGCGGTGGCGCTGCGGCCGGACGTGCTATTGCTGGACGAACCGACCTCCGCGCTGGATCCGATTTCCACCAGCCGTATCGAGCAGCTGGTGGAAGAACTCAAGCGCGATTACACCATCGTGATCGTGACCCACAACATGCAGCAGGCCGCGCGCGTGTCCGATTACACCGCCTTCATGTATCTGGGCGACCTGATCGAACACGATCGCACCGAAACCATTTTCTCGCAGCCGTCCAAGCAGCAGACCGAGGACTACATCACCGGCCGCTTCGGCTGATGTAGGCCTGCCGTATCACCGCATTGAAGCAGCTCCGCCACCCCGCCGCGTGCGACGCCACCTGCATGCGCATGCCTGGGCAGGGACGGACATCCACCACTGCCACGAATCGAGAACACGATGAACCAGCACCTCAACGACCACATCGTCAAAAGCTACGACGAGGAGCAGCACCGTCTTGTCGCCGAAATCGTGCGCATGGGTGATACCGCAGTGGCGCAGCTGGAAGCGGCGCTGGATGTGGTGGAACGCCGTGATGACAATGCCGCGCACCGTATCGTGGTCAACGACGAAGCCATCGACGCGCTGGAACATGCGATCAGCCACGACGTGATGCGGCTGGCATTGCGCGGGCCGATGGCGCGCGACCTGCGCGAGATCCTGGCCGGCCTGCGGATTCCTGCAGATATCGAGCGCATCGGCGATTACGCCGCCAACGTGGCCAAGCGCTCGATCGCACTCAATTCCGCGCCGCCGCTGCCGCAGACGGTGGGCTTGCGTGCACTCGGCCAGATGGCGGCCGATGCGGTACGCGAAGCCGTACAGGCCTACCGCAACAAGGACGCCGAGGCGGCCATCCGTGTGCGCGACGAAGATGCACGCCTGGACGCGCAGTACACCGCGTTGTTCCGCGAGTTGCTCACCTACATGATGGAAGACCCGCGCAATATCACCCCGTGCACGCATCTGCTGTTCATGGCCAAGAACCTGGAACGGATCGGCGACCACGCCACCAACATCGCCGAGAACGTCTGGTTCCTGGTGCATGGCGAGCAGCCGCTGCCGCCGCGACTGAAGCGCGACGAGACCAGCACTACCGGCGTCATCTGAGGCCAGCGCCTGCCCTAGCGGCGCTGCGGATGACCGGGAGATCGCCCGCAAAGCCTCATTTAATTACGTATTCATCTTTAGACTCCTAGGGTGAAATCACACAGGCAGTCCCCGTGACCTCAGGAGTCGCGCAGATGAAACGCATCATTGGTTCCTTCATGGCCCTGTCGCTGCTGGCGTCTGGCGGCGCGCTTGCCGCACCTCAGCAGCACGACAACCGCGGCCACGACGACAATCGCAACCGGTCTGCACAACGCCATGACGACCGTGGCCCTGACCGTCACGACGACCGCCACGATGATCACCGCGACGACCACCGCAATGCGCGCGCCAACGACCACCGCAATAATCGCCACGGCCCGCCCTACCGCCGCGGCGAACGGCTGGCACCGGACCATCGCGGCAACCGCGTGGCCGGCTACCGCAAGCATCATCTGAACACGCCGCCGCGTGGCCACGAGTGGCGCCGTGTGGACAACACCTACGTGTTGATCGCGGTTGCGACCGGCCTGATTGCCAGCGTGGTCGCCGGCCGCTGATATCTGCGCCCCGCAGCTGACGTCAGCAGGCCCGATCCGTGCAAGCACAGGTCGGGCCTTTTCGTGTCTGGCCGTCTTTCTCATGCGCACGGACGGCGGCTGTGCGACCGATCGGGCCGGCCATGCGACCTGCTAGGCTATGCCGATGAACGAACCGGTCGACCTGCAACCCTCCCCCTCCCTGCTACCCATGTCGCGGCGTTTTCGCGGCTATCTGCCGGTGGTGGTGGACGTGGAAACCGGCGGGTTCGACTGGAACAAGCACGCGTTGCTGGAAATCGCCTGCGTGCCGATCGAGATGGACGCGCAGGGGCATTTCTTCCCGGGCGAAACCGCCAGTGCGCATCTGGTGCCGGCGCCGGGGCTGGAGATCGATCCGAAGTCGCTGGAGATCACCGGCATCGTGCTCGACCATCCGTTCCGTTTCGCCAAGCAGGAAAAGGACGCGCTGGACCATGTGTTCGCGCCGGTGCGCGCAGCGGTCAAGAAGTACGGCTGCCAGCGCGCGATCCTGGTGGGCCACAACGCGCATTTCGACCTGAATTTCCTCAATGCCGCGGTTGCCCGCGTTGGCCACAAGCGCAACCCTTTCCATCCGTTCAGCGTGTTCGACACGGTCACACTGGCCGGCGTGGCATACGGCCAGACCGTGCTGGCGCGCGCCGCCCAGGCCGCCGGCCTGGACTGGAACAGCGCCGATGCGCACAGCGCGGTGTATGACACCGAACAGACCGCGCGCCTGTTCTGCAAGATTGCCAACGCGTGGCCGGGCCCGGCTAGCGCGGGGTGAGTGGGCGGGGATTGGGCAGTCGGGATTAGGGACTCGTAAGAGCGGGGCTCCCGGCTTCTGAGACAACGTCGGTAGCAGCAGTGCTGCATGCAACGCGATTAATTCCCCGCGCCGTTTCTTGTAACCAGCACAGCGCCAAACAGCGCGCTCTTGCGAATCCCCAATCCCCAATCCCGTCCTAACCAATACAGATCCGGTCGCGCCCGGCGCTCTTGGCTTCGTAGAGCGCATGGTCGGCACGTTGCATCAGCGATGAACCCGACTCTTCCTCGCCCAGTTCGGCCAGTCCCGCACTGAAGGTCACCTGCAGGCCTTCCACGCCGCCCCAGTCGTGCCGTGCATGAAACTGCGCGCGGATGCGCAGGCACAAGGCGTGCGCCTGCTCAAGCGTGGTGTCGCTGAGCAGCAGCGCAAATTCCTCACCACCCAGGCGCGCGGGCAGGTCCGAGGCACGCGCCGCCGCCGTGAGCAGCACGCCCACGTCATGCAGCACCGCATCGCCGCTGGCATGCGAATACTGGTCGTTGATGCGTTTGAAATGATCTATGTCCAGAATCGCCAGCACCAGCGGCCGTCCACTGCGGCGGGCCCGGCTTAAATCACGTGCCAGCGCCTCGTCGAAATGCCGCCGGTTCGGCAAGCCGGTCAACGCATCTTCGTGGGCCTGGCGTTCGAACGCATCGGACTTGATGCGCAAACGCGTGAGCAGCTCGCTCTTTTCCTGGTTGGCCTGCAATAGCCGTTGCGCCTGCCGCTGCAGGTCTTCGGTGCGCTTGCGCACCAGTTCGGCCAGCCGCGCGTTGTGGGTCTTGTAGCGCCGCAACAGAAAGCGATACAGCAACGCAAGCAACAGCAGCGCGCCCAGCGCGCCGGCCAGCCGCACGTCCTGGCGTTGCCACCACAGCGGCAGCACCTCGAACGCCCAGACCGCTTCGTGCGGGCTCCAGGCACCGCCCGGGTGGCGCGCGGCCACGCGCAAGCTGTAACGCCCCGGCGGCAGGCCGATGAATTCCACGCTGCGCTGCCGGCCGCGCTCGATCCAGGTGTTGTCCAGACCATCCAGGCGCGTGCGGTATTCGATACGTTCGGGCAGCAGGAAGCTCATGCCGACATAAGACACCGTCAGCCGCTGCCCGCCCGGCAGCTTGGTCTGCTGCCGCCATGGCACCGGCCGGCCGCCCTGCTGCACGTTTTCGATCAACGGCGGCGGCGCGGGCCGTTCGCGGAAGCGCTGCAGGCGTGCCGGGTCCACGGTGCTCACGCCGCCGGCAGTCACCACCCACACGCTGCCATCGGCACGTTCGATCATGCTCGGGCCAGAGCTGCCATTGGCCTGCGCGTTGCCCATGCCATCGATTTCGCCGTAGCGTTCGATGCCGAGCCGGCCGCGCCCCTCGGCCACTGCATTGAGTGTGTTGAGTTCAGTTCGCAGCACGCCGCGGTTGCTGCTGATCCAGGCATTGCCCAGGCGATCGGCGACCAGCTGGAACACGGTGTCCACCGGCATGCCCTGCTCCAGCCCCACGCGTGCCAGCGCGCCACGACGTGCCCGGTACAGCCCACGATCGGTGGAAATCCAGACATCTTCGCCAACGCGCTGGAATCCGAACACGCTGCGCGCACCGCCCAGCCGCTCCAGCGGCAGCTGCTGCAGCACACCGTCACGGACCACGGCCGCGCCATCGACCGAACCGATCCACAGTGCACCATCGATGCTGGCGAGCGCAGTCACCACACCATCGGGCAGGCCGGTGATGGCCAGCGGCGCACGCCGCCCATCGACCAGATGTACTACGCCACGTTGGGTCGCCAGCCAGACGGTGTCGGCATCGTCGATCACGATTGCGCGAATGTGCCCGTTGGGAATGCCGTCGGTCTCACCGAAGTGGCGCAGCACACGCCCGTTGCGCAGCACAAACACGCCATCGGCGTAGGTGCCCACCCACAGGTCGCCGCGCCGATCCAGCGCCAGGCTGAGCACCGACAGCCGCCGCCCGGACGGTGTGGCCACCGGCACCGGCACGATGCGGCCGTCGGGCAGCAGGCGGTCCAGGCCTGCGGTGGTGGCCACCCACAGGCTGCCGTCGCGGTCTTCCAGCAGCGCGCGCGCGTAGTCGCCACTGAGCCCGTCGCGCTGGCTGTAGCTGCTGAACAAGGTTTCGCGCAGGCGGAACAGCCCACCGTTGGCGCCCACCCAGATGCTGCCTTCGGCATCCTCGCGCAGGCTGACGATGCGCCCGGTGGGCAGCGCACGGCCAGCCTCCAGATGCTCCACGCCGTGGCTGCCGATGCGCAGCAGGCCCTGGCTCTCGCTGCCCAGCCACAGGTCGCCATGGCGATCCTGCAGCATCGCAGTGAAGTGGCCCTGCCCCGGCACGTGGTGCACCAGCTGCGCACGTTCGCCCTGCAGGCGATACAGCTGCTCGCCGGCCACTACCCACACCGTGCCGTCCGGTGCCCGATACGGCCAGGCCAGACCCGGCGGCAGGCCGAACGCTGCGGGCGCGCGATGCATGCGGCCATCCGGCTCGCGGTAGATCAGGCCATCCAAGGTGCCGATCAGCAGCCGGCCCCGGCCGTCGAAGACCATCCGCGGGAAGCTGCTTTGCAACGGTACGCCGGCCTGCGGCGGAAAATAGTCGAAGCGCCCATCCGGCCACAGGCAGCCCAGGCCATGGCCTTCGAACAGCAGCCACATCCGGCCATCAGCATCCATGGTCATGCCGTGGATCAGCGCCTGCGGCCAATCAGCACGGCGCGGCCACTGCCGCCAGTGACCATCGGCACCGTGGCGCACCAGATTGCCGCGTGCATCACTCAGCCACAGGGCGTCGTCGTGATCCACGTATAGCGCACCGACGCCGTTGTCGGGCAAGCCGGGCCGCGTGCTGCGATCGATGACAGTGAATTCCAGCCCGTTGTAGCGGACCAGGCCCTCCCAGGTGGCGAACCACAGGTAGCCATCGGCGGTCTGGGCGATGTCGCGCAACGAGTTATGCGGCAGTCCGTTGCGCGAACTCCAGCTGTCGATGGCGTAGTCGCGCAGGCGTGCGCTCGTGCTCGGGGCCGCGTGTGCTGCAAGCGAGCACATCCACAACAGCGCGCACACGCAGGCCGCGAGCCAGCATTGCCACTGCCCCCACCCTCGTGTCGACGCCGTTGCGCCATCCCCACTATCGCCCGCGCTGCGAGCGCCCACCCCAAGCTTCATCACCCACACGACACGCCGTTCGCTGCGGATATGGTAGGCAAAAACGCGCGCCAGCGCCGCTGCCGCGATGCCAGGGCCTGGTGTAGTGGGCTTGCCGGTGCGTGGGCGAGGCCAGCGCACCGCGCAATGCGCTGCAATTGCGCAGGAGTGTGGTGTTGCCGCTATGCCACCGATGGGCGCTGCGCGCTTATAAACTCGCTGCGGCAGTGCCCGGCCCGCGCACTGCGGCGCCGGCGCACCGCATGACTCAGGCGCCCAGGCGCTGGCGCACGGCCTCGAATAAGGTCACGCCCGTGGCCACCGAGACATTGAGGCTTTCGATGTCGCCGGGCATCGGGATCTTGACCAGGCCATCGCAATGCTCGCGGGTGAGCCGACGCAGGCCATCGCCCTCGCCGCCCAGAACCAGGCCGACATTGCCGCGCAGGTCCACGCTGTACAGCGAAGCCTCCGCTTCGCCGGCCAGGCCATACAGCCACACGCCCTGCTTCTGCAGATCACGCAGGCAGCGCGCCAGGTTGGTCACCGCCACCACCGGGATGCGGTCGGCCGCGCCGGCCGAGGTCTTGCGTACGGTGGCGTTGACCGTGGCGGACTTGTCCTTGGGAATCACCACCGCGGTGACGCCGGCAGCAGCGGCGCTACGCAGGCAGGCCCCCAGGTTGTGCGGGTCCTGCACGCCGTCCAGGATCAGCACCAGCGCGCGCCCTTGTGCAGCCTCCACCAGGCCTTCCAGCTCGTTCTCTGCCCAGAGCCGCGCCGCGGCGTAGCGCGCAGCCACGCCCTGATGGCGTACCTGGCCGCCCACGCCGTCCAGCGCCTGGGTGTTGACCCGGCGCACGTCGATGCCCTTGCGGCGCGCCTGTTCTTCGATCTCGGTCAGGCGCGGGTTCTTGCTACCGGCCTCGATCAGGACCTCGCGCACGTTGTCGGCGTCGTTCTCGACGGACGAGGCGACAGCATTGACGCCGACGATCCACTGGTTCTGCTTGCTCATTGCGCGGGCATACGAAGAAATGAGGGGGAATGGTAGGGCCTGCGGCCTGCTACGTCACGGCCGGGGCACGGATCGCCTGACAAATCAGGTAAACGATTGCAGCGCCGCCGCCGGCACCTGCCGGGAGTCATGCGTCGCTGGCCGCCGCGCGCATGCCGCAACGGCAGCCGTGCACCGGACTGTTTCCGCGCGAGGTGAACCGCTGTGGACAAGCGCTTGAACGCTTGTCGCGCCGACGTCGGCAACGAACCGCAGTGCGCCGACATCAGCCTGATTGAACACAGCGAGGACCTGCAAGGCGAGGCCCGATCGCTGCTTACACCGGCCACCGCTCGGTGTCGTGATCCGGATGCTGATGCGATACGAGCGCGGCCTGGAATGCCAATGCCGCCGCGTCATCCTCGCTCGGGCGTATCGGCAGCTGCGTCAGGGTATCGACGAACGGCACCTTGCGCTCCAGCCCGTACTGAATATGTGGGGGCAACCGCTCTGGCGTATCGAATGCACCAGCGGCAATCGCCACGCCATCGGGTGCTTCATAGGTCAACGGTGTCCCGCACTCGGCGCAAAAACCGCGCTGCACCAGCGTCGACGACGCGAAGCGCTTGGGCTCACCGCGGGTCCAGCGGAACGCGGCGCCACGCACCGACACCAGCGGCGCGTAATACGCTCCAAACGCTTTCTGACACATGCGGCAGTGACAGATCGATGCGTGGTCCAACACGCCGCGCACATGAAAGCGCACCGCACCGCATTGGCAGCCACCGCTGTATTCGGAAGATGCGCTCATCGTTTGCCTCGCAGATCGGCGTATTAGGCAAGCCACCGCGTCATCACGGCGCGGTGGCACTCACTCCGCACTGTCCGGCTCAGCAGTGCGGGCCGCCATGCCGGCCACCCGCACTACCGCGCAGCATCAATACGGCTTTTTCTTGCGCTTGGCCGGCTTCTCACGCGGCGGCAGCGGTGCTTCTGCAGGCGCACCCTCTTCGGCCAGACGGAAGTCGATCTTGCGTTCTTCCATGCTCGCCTTGAGCACCAACACGCGCACCGGGTCGCCCAGACGGAATTCGCGACCGCGGCGTTCGCCGGTCATCGTTTTGCGGATCGGATCGAACTGGTAATAGTCCTGCGGCAGCTGGGTGACGTGCACCAGGCCGTTGACCTTGGACTGGGTCAATTCCACGAACAAGCCGAAGCTGGTCACGCCACTGATCACGCCGTCGAACTGGCCACCGACATGCTTTTCCATCCAGGCGGCGCGATAACGCTCGTCCACTTCGCGCTCGGCCTCGTCGGCACGCCGGCCACGCTCGGAACACTGCAGCGACAACGCGGCCATCTGACGCGGGGCGTAGATGTATTTTTCCGGGCTGGCGCCGGTCAGCGCGTGCTTGATCGCACGGTGCACCAGCAGGTCGGGATAACGGCGGATCGGCGAGGTGAAGTGCGCGTACGCCTCCAGTGCCAGACCGAAGTGACCGTTGTTTTCCGGCGAATACACCGCCAGGCTCTGGCTGCGCAGCAGCACCGATTCCAGCAGCGCGGCATCCGGACGCGCACGCACCTTCTTCAGCAACTTGGTGTAGTCACCTGGGCGCACCTTGCTCCACGCCGGCAGGCTCAGCTGGAATTCCTTGAGGAACTCCAGCAGGTCTTCGTACTTGCTCTCCGGCGGCCGCTCGTGCACGCGGTACGGCGCAGGCACATGCATGCTCAACAAATAACGCGCTGCCTCGACGTTGGCGGCGATCATGCATTCCTCGATCAGCTTGTGCGCGTCGTTACGCACCAGCATGCCGGCCTGGGTGACTTCGCCGGTGTTGTCGAGAACGAAGCGCACTTCGGAGGTTTCGAATTCGATCGCGCCGCGATGCGTGCGCGCCTTCGACAATACGTTGTACAGCTGATGCAGACGCTGCACCTGCGGCAACAACGGGCCGATAAACGCCTTGGTATCGGCATCGTCTTCGCCCACCGCCTTCCAGACCTGGTTGTAGGTCAGGCGCGCGTGCGAATTCATCACCGCTTCGTAGAAACGCGAGCCGGTCACTTCGCCATCGCGTCCCACCTGCATATCGCAGACGAAACACATGCGGTCGACCTTGGGCATCAGCGAACAGATGCCGTTGGACAAGGTCTCCGGCAGCATCGGCACCACGAACCCGGGGAAGTACACCGAGGTGGCGCGCTTTTGCGCTTCGTCGTCCAGCGGCGTGCCGGGACGCACATAGTTGGAGACGTCGGCGATCGCAACCACCAGACGGAAACCGTCGGCATTGGGCTCGCAATACACCGCGTCGTCGAAATCCTTGGCGTCCTCGCCATCGATGGTGACCAGCGGCATCTGCCGCAGATCCACGCGCCCGCCGATCATCTGCGGCTCGACCACCAACGGCACCGCCGCGGCTTCGTCGAGCACCTCCTGCGGGAATTCATGCGGCAGCTCGTGGCCATGGATGGCCATTTCCACCACCAGCGACGGCGTCAGCTTGTCGCCCAGCACCGCGATGATCTTGCCGATCGCCGGGCGGCGCGCGTCCGGCGGTGCGATCAGCTCGCACACCACCAGCTGGCCTTCGCGGGCCTCGCCGATGCCGTCCGGGGCGATCTGCACATTGCGCTGCACGCGCTTGTCGTCGGGGTCGACGTAGGCCACACCGTGCTCGTAGAAGAAGCGCCCGATCATGCGCGACATGCGGCGTTCCAGCACCCGCGCGATGGCGCCTTCGCGGCGGCCACGGCGGTCGATGCCGGTGACGTTGGCCAGTGCGCGATCACCGTGCATGACCTTGCGCATTTCGAACGGCGGCAGGAACAGGTCGTCGCCACCTTCGTCCGGCTTGAGGAACCCGAAGCCTTCCGGATTAGCGATCACCACGCCGGCAATCAGGCTGGTCTGCTGCACCGGTGCATAGCCGCCACGGCGGTTCTGCACCAGCTGCGCTTCGCGCACCATCGCGGCCAGGCGCTTGCCCAGCGCATCGATGCGATCGCTCAAGCCCAGCTGTTCGGCGATTTCTTCAGCGGTCTGCGGGCCGTCGCAATCTTCCAGCAATTGCAGGATGGCTTCGCGGCTAGCAATCGGCTCGGCGTAGCGCAGCGCTTCGCGGTCGGCGTGCGGGTCCTTGAATCCGGTATCTGCGACAGCCTGCACGGCGTCTTTCTGGAATCGTTCCGGCGGCGGCGCAGGCGGGCCGCTCTTGCGAGGATGCGGTGCGCGGGGCGCAGCAGGCTCGACGGGAGGTGCCGGCTGGTCGGACGATGCCTTTGCCGCAGCGCGCTTGTTGGCGGATTTGGTGGACGCACCTGCCGCAGCGCGGACCAGGAAGTCCGGCATCCAGCCCGGCAGTTTCTGTTGCTCGGCGGTGCTGGACTCGCCCGGGCTTGCGGATTTGCGGCGGCTGGGCCGGTCGGAATCGGGGGTATTTTTCTTTGTCATTACCCTAATGGTACCCCTTGCGGTCCTGACGTGGGCGGCAATGCCAGCCAGGCCCTTGGCAATTGCTCCACATCACCCGTTGACAAGCCCCCCAGGAGTCTGCAAAATTCGCGGCTCACCTGCCCAGGTGGCGGAATTGGTAGACGCACTAGCTTCAGGTGCTAGCGGGGGCAACTTCGTGGAGGTTCGAGTCCTCTTCTGGGCACCAGTTTAAAAAGACCTCCGAGCGATCGGGGGTCTTCTGGTTTCTGGGGTTGGGTTTTTCGGGTAGATGCTGCGACGTGGGCACTGCACGCTGCGCGAGATCGGTGATGCAGGCCTTGCGCTAGATGTGCGCGGCTGCGCTCGGCTTGTGGCGAAGGCGCCTAACCCGGCCTGTTGTTCCTGCTCGATGCGTTGGCGCTTGCGCCCTCGATGCAGGCAGCCTCAGCCTGTCTGTTGACTGCATGACCATGCAGTTCAACGGACTCTGACAAGCACGGCAACTGCGTGGTTTCTGCCCTGCCCCACGGCTTGCTTGCTCCCAGCCTTTCCGAACGAGCTCATGTGCGCACCGCGCGCGTAGAAGTGCTGCTCAATCGCAAGGATCAAGCATCAGGGCGATAGACGTCATGCGATTGGCGTCGACGAAACCGGACGCGCCGTGCGCCAGCTGCGACGCAACAGCAACTCGACCTAAGCAACTCGACCCACCTCATCGCAACCGCATCGCAGCGACGATCACAGGCGCAGGCGACGCCGCCCCTGAACACCGCAGCTCAAGGCGCGGCAGTAATGCCTGCCGCGCGCAGCGCCTGTGCCCAGATCCTATAGCCGGCCTCGCTGGGGTGGGTACCGTCGGGCATCAGCGCCTCGGGCAAGGCGCCGTCGGGTTGCAGCATTTGCGGCCCGATATCCACCAGCCGCACCGCCGGGTCACCGGCAAAGCGCGCAGCAAGCAGGCGGTTGGTTTCGGCGATCGGCGCTCGCTGCGGGCTGTCGGGGCGATGGCCGCGGGGCATGATCGCCATCAGGATCAACTTGCTGTTGGGCAGGCGCTGGCGCACTTCGGCAACCACCGCTTCCACGCCCTGCGCGGTCTCGGCGGGTGTACTGGCGCGCGATTGCGCGGTGCCGGTGAGATTGTTGGTGCCGATATGCAGCACCACCCAGCGCGGATCGAGCCCATCGAGTTCGCCCTGGCGAATGCGCCACAGCACGTTTTGGGTGCGGTCCCAGCCAAAGCCCAGATTCAACACCGGCCGCTTGCCATACAGCCAAGCCCAGGACGCAGGCCCGCTGACGCGCGTGGCCTGCGGCGGGCCGGCCCAGAAATGCGTGATCGAATCACCAATCATCACCACCTCCGGCTTGAGGCTGCGCGCGGTGGCCAGTGCGGCGTGGTGGCGCGCGTACCAGTCGTAGGAGTCCTGTTCCAGCCAATCGACCGGGATCAGCGAGGTTGCCACCCCGCGGCTCAGCTCGGCGACCAGCTTGACCGGTGGCTCGCCCAGCAGCTTTGCCAGGGTCGGCTCGATGGCTTCCGCCAGCATGCGCTGGCCCTGCGTGTCCGGATGCAGGGCACCGGCCGGCGGGCGGAAGCGGGTGTCGTAGAACAGCTCGGTGCGCAGCGCGCCGTCGCGCAGGAAGATCGACCCCACATCCAGGTAGGTCACGCGCGGATTATCGCCATAGCGCATCGCCAGGGCCTGGTTGACCTGCGCGTCGCGGCGCGACTTTTCGGCCGAGACCGCACTTGGCAGCACACCCAGCAACAGGATGTGCGTGCGTGGCAGCTTCTGTTCGATCGCCGCGACCACCGCATCGATGCCCAGCTGGGTCTGCTCGGCGGTGTGCTGCAGGTGCCCGGTGTTGTTGGTGCCGATCAACACCACGGCCACCTTGGGATGCAGGCCATCCACTTCACCGTTGGCCAGGCGCCAAAGCACGTGCTCGGTGCCATCGCCGCTGAAGCCTAGGTTGAGCGCACCACGGCTGCCGTAAAAGGTCTGCCAGGTGGGCTGGAAATTCTCGTCGGGCGCCTGGGCCTTGTCGTAGTTCTGGGTGATCGAATCGCCGATCAGCAGCAGCGGCGTGTCGGCGTGTTGCTTCGCCTGCTCCAGCACCCGCGCATGCCGTTGCGCCCACCAAGGCTCCTGCAGCCGGTCGGTCGGCACGATCGACGGTGGCGGCGTCTGCGCAGTGGCCGCAGTGCAGACCAGCAATAGCCCACAGCACACCAGCGCGGGCGCAATGGCAGACAGCGAAAGGCGGGAAACCACCGCGTGCAAAGACCGGAACATGCGCGCACCAGAGACAGGAGATGCGGCGATTGTGGTCTGCGCGCGCGGCGTACGACAAGCGTGTACGCAGCGAGGCTGCGGTTTGGCGCTGCTGTGGTGGTGGCTCGGCGCCTGACGCCGTGCAGGCTGAGCAGCCTAGACATCGTAGGAGCGCGCTTGTGCGCGAGGTGGCGTTCTCGGTAACGCCTCATCGCGCGCAAGCGCGCTCCTACGAGGCGGGGTATCGCAACCGGATACGCCGCGATACCGGCAACGCCATCACGCGCCTGATCCCGATAGGCATGTGACTCATCAGATGTGGCACGTGGTCTTGGCTCGGCCGCCGAAACGGCTCAAGCCTAAATGCAGGCTTGCAAGCCCAGGCGTTGTAAGAGCGCGCGCGCGCGATGTCGCGTTATCGGTAACGCTTCATCGCGCGCAAGCGCGCTCCTACGAGGCGGGATATCGCAACCGGATACGCCGCGATACCGGCAAGGCCATCACGCGCCTGATCCCGATAGGCATGTGACCAATCAGATGTGGCATGTGGTGTTGGCTCGGCCGCCGAAACGGCTCAAGCCTAAATGCAGGCTTGCAAGCCCAGACGTTGTAGGAGCGCGCTTGCGCGCGATGAAGCGTTATCGATAACGGCTCATCGCGCGCGAGCGCGCTCCTACGAGGCGGTGGATCGCCATCTGATACACCACGATTCCAGCAAAACTATTACGCGCCTGATGTGGATAGGCCTCGACCGGTGGCGCGTGACGAAACGCGGCCGACCTCAGCGCAGGCCGGTTTCGCCGCGCGCGATCACCAAGCGTTGAATCTCCGAGGTGCCTTCGTAGATCTCGGTGATCTTGGCATCGCGGAGAGCGTTCCAGCGTTGCCGCACCCGCGGCAGCGCTGGAGCGCGGCCGACCTCAGCACACCCCGGTTTCGCCGCGCGCGATCACCAGGTGTTGAATCTCCGAGGTGCCTTCGTAGATCTCGGTGATCTTGGCATCACGGAGAGCGTTCCAGCGTTGCCGCACACGCGGCAGCGCTGGAGCGCGGCCGACCTCAGCGCAGCCCGGTTTCGCCGCGCGCGATCACCAGGTGTTGAATCTCCGAGGTGCCTTCGTAGATCTCGGTGATATTGGCATCACGGAGAGCGTTCCAGCGTTGCCGCACACGCGGCAGCGCTGGAGCGCGGCCGACCTCAGCGCAGGCCGGTTTCGCCCCGCGCGATCACCAGGCGTTGAATCTCCGAGGTGCCTTCGTAGATCTCGGTGATCTTGGCATCGCGGAAGTAGCGCTCCAGCGGCATTTCCTTGGAATAGCCCATGCCGCCGTGGATTTGCACGGCCTGATGGGTGATCCACATCGCCGCTTCCGAGGCGATGAGCTTGGCCACCGCTGCTTCGGTGCCGAACTTCTGGCCCTGCCCCTTGAGCCAGGCCGCGCGCAAGGTGAGCAGCAAGGCTGCGTCGAGCTTGCACTTCATGTCGGCGATCTTGGCCTGGGTCATCTGGAAGGTGCCGATCGCCGCGCCAAACGCCTTGCGCTCCTTCACATAGGCCAGCGTGGCCTCATAGGCCGCGCGCGCAATGCCCACTGCCTGCGAGGCAATGCCGATCCGGCCTGCATCGAGCACGCTCATCGCAGTCTTGAAGCCCTCGCCTTCCGCGCCCAGCACCTCGTCCGGCTGCGCTACGTAATCGGCGAACTCAATCTCGCAGGTGGCCGAGGCGCGGATGCCGAGCTTGGGCTCGGTCTTGCCGCGATGGAAGCCGGCGCGCGCCGTATCAACCATGAAAGCAGTAATGCCGCGCGAGCCCTTGTCCGGCTCGGTCACCGCGAACAACACGATGTACTTGGCCACCGGGCCGGAGGTGATCCAGCTCTTCTTGCCATTGATGACGAAGCTGCCATCGCCCTGCTTGATCGCACGGCAACGCATGGCCGAGGCATCCGAGCCGGACTGCGGTTCGGTCAGCGCAAATGCGCCGATGTGCGTGCCTTCGGCGATTGCGCGCACGTACAGCTGCTTCTGCGCCTCGGTGCCGTTCTTCAGGATGCCGGTGCAGAACAGCGAATTGTTGACCGACATGATGGTGGAGTGCGCGCCATCGGCGGCGGCAATCTCGATCATCGCCAGCGCATAGCTGATCGGGTCCATGCCGGCGCCGCCGTACTCGGCCGGCACCTCGATGCCCATCAGGCCGTTCTCGCCCAGCAACTGGATGTTCTCCAGCGGAAACTCGCCGCTGCGGTCGAACTGCTCGGCGCTGGGGGCGATCTTTTCCTGCGCGATCCGGCGGGCCACGTCCTGGATCATCAGTTGTTCTTCGGTAAAGCTGAAATCCACGTTCGACCCCTCCCGGGTATTGGCTGAGCGGCCATTGTAGCCACAACCATTCGCATGCGTATGTAGTTGACCCCACACCCCGCCCGGTCGAAAATATCTCCATATCGCGATATAGAGATATTCATGGATCTGGAAGACTGGTCGGCCCGCCTGAAAGTGTTTGCCGACGCCACCCGGGTACGCCTGCTGGCCTTGCTGGAACAGGAAGAACTCACCGTGGCCGAGCTGTCGGCCATCACCCGCCTGGCGCAGCCGCGGGTCTCCACCCATCTGGCCAAGCTCAAGGAAGCTGGCTTGGTGCGCGACCGCCGCGCCGGCGTGTCGGCCTACTACCGGTTTGACGAAGTGTCACTGGACCCGGCCCAGCGTGCGCTGTGGCTGGCGCTGAGCACCGGCAGCGACGACCCGCTGCTGCGCCAGGACGCCGAGCGCGTGGCTGCCGTGCTCGCCAACCGCGCCGCCGACCAGAACTGGGCCGATTCGGTGGCCGGCGACATGGAGCGGCATTACTCCCCGGGGCGCACCTGGGAAGCGCTGGCACGCACCGCGCTGCCGCTGCTGGAAACCGGCGACGTGCTCGATATCGCCTCCGGCGATGGCGTACTCGCCGAGCTGGTGGCGCCGCACGCCACCCGCTACATCTGCATCGACACCAGCGCACGCGTGGTCGCTGCGGCCAGCGAGCGCCTGCGCAAGCTGCGCAATGTGGAAGTGCGCGAAGGCGACATGCATGCACTGCCCTTCCCCGATGCCAGCTTCGACCTGGTGGTGCTGATGCACGCACTCACTTATGCAGCCAAGCCCGCGCAGGCGGTGGCCGAGTCGGCGCGCGTACTGCGCCCCGGCGGCCGGCTGTTGCTGTGCAGCCTGGCCAAGCACGAGCACCGCGCAGCGGTGCAGGCCTACGGCCACGTCAACCTGGGCTTTGCAGCGAAGGAATTGCGCAAGTTCGTAGAGAAAGCCGGCCTGGACGTGTCCAACCTGGAGTCAGTGACGCGCGAAAAGCGTCCACCGCATTTCGAAGTGATCTCGTTGATTGCGATGAAGCCGGGAATCGGGAATCGGGAGTCGGGATTGGTTGAAGGCAAGAGCAACGCGTCGCGGAGAGCCAACGCATGACACACCTACCAATCCCCAGTGCCGAATCCTCCATCCCGTTTTCGCTGCCATGGCTGCACCCGGAGCGCGCCGCCAAGCTCACCGCGGCGCTGCGCGAGCGCATCCTCATCATCGACGGTGCGATGGGCACCATGATCCAGCGTCACGATCTGCAGGAATCCGATTACCGCGGCACGCGGTTTGCCGAGGGGTACGACAGCGCGCAAGGGCACGTGCACGGCGCCGGCTGCGATCACGCGCCGCAAGGGCATGACCTGAAGGGCAACAACGATCTGCTGCTGCTGTCCAGCCCGGAGATCATCGCCGGCATTCATCGCGCCTACCTGGATGCCGGTGCAGATCTGCTGGAAACCAATACCTTCAACGCCACCTCGGTCAGTCAGGCCGACTATCACCTCGAACATCTGGTGTACGAGTTGAACAAGGCCGGTGCCCAGGTCGCACGCGCCTGTTGCGATGCCGTCGAAGAGCTGACACCGCAGAAGCCGCGCTTTGTGATCGGCGTGCTCGGCCCCACCAGCCGCACCGCATCGATCAGCCCGGACGTCAACGACCCCGGTTACCGCAATACCAGCTTCGATGCGCTGCGCGAAACCTATCGCGAAGCCATCGACGGCCTGATCGATGGCGGCGCCGATACCTTGATGGTGGAAACCATCTTCGACACCCTCAACGCCAAGGCTGCGTTGTATGCGATTGAAGAAGTGTTCGAAGCGCGTGGCGGCCGCCTGCCGGTGATGATCTCCGGCACCATCACCGATGCCTCCGGGCGCACGCTGTCCGGGCAGACCGCCGAAGCGTTCTACGCCTCGGTCGCACACGGCAAGCCGTTGTCGGTGGGCCTGAACTGCGCGCTGGGCGCCAAGGAGTTGCGCCCGCACGTGGAGACGCTCTCGCAGATCGCCGATGCCTACGTCAGCGCGCATCCCAATGCCGGGCTGCCCAATGCGTTCGGCGAATACGACGAGACGCCGGCAGAAATGGCCGAAACGCTGCGCGAGTTCGCCAAATCCGGCCTACTCAACCTGGTAGGCGGTTGCTGCGGCACCACGCCGGACCATATCCGCGCGATTGCCGAGGCCGTGGCCGACCTGCCGCCGCGCCAGCTACCCAACGCGCTGGAGCAAGCCGCATGACGCAGGCCTGCGCGCGCCGTCTTCGTTGCCGGCCTGACACGCACGCGTGCTCTAGCCGACCCGTCACCTTGCAGATGCCCGCATGAACGCACAGCCCCGCTACACCCGTCTGTCCGGCCTGGAACCGCTGGTCATCACTCCAGACCTGTTGTTCGTCAACGTGGGCGAGCGCACCAACGTCACCGGCAGCGCGCAGTTCCGCAAGCTGATCAAGGAAGAGCGCTACGAGGAAGCGGTGGAGGTCGCGCGCCAACAGGTCGCCAACGGCGCGCAGATTCTCGACGTCAACATGGACGAGGGCCTGATCGATTCCGAGAAGGCAATGACGCGCTTTCTCAACCTGATCATGTCCGAGCCGGATATCGCGCGCATCCCGGTGATGGTGGATTCGTCCAAATGGACCGTGATTGAAGCGGGCCTGAAGTGCCTGCAGGGCAAGAGCATCGTCAACTCGATCTCGCTCAAGGAAGGCGAAGCGGTGTTCATCGAACAGGCGCGCAAGGTGCTGCGCTACGGTGCCGCCGCGGTGGTAATGGCGTTCGATGAAGTGGGCCAGGCCGACACCTGCGCGCGCAAGGTGGAGATCTGCACACGCGCCTACAAGGTGCTGACTGAAAAAGTGGGCTTCCCGCCGGAAGACATCATCTTCGACCCGAACATCTTTGCGGTGGCTACCGGCATCGAGGAGCACGACAACTACGCGGTGGACTTCATCGAGGCGACGCGCGAGATCAAACGCACCCTGCCGCATTGCCATATCTCCGGCGGCGTCTCCAATGTGTCGTTCTCGTTCCGCGGCAATGAAAGCGTGCGTCAGGCGATCCACTCGGTGTTCCTATTCCATGCAATCAAGGCCGGCATGGACATGGGCATCGTCAACGCTGGCGGCATGCCAATCTACGACGAGCTCGACCCGGAGCTGCGCGAGCGCGTGGAGGATGTGATCCTCAACCGCCGCAAGGACGGCACCGAGCGACTGCTGGAAATCGCCGAGCGCTACAAGGGCACCAAGGGCGCCGCCAGGACCGAGGACCTGGCCTGGCGCGAAAAACCCGTGCGTGCACGCCTGGCGCATGCGCTGGTGCACGGCATCGATGCGTTTGTGGAAACCGACACCGAAGAAGCCCGGCAACTCTCCACGCGCCCGCTGGACGTGATCGAAGGGCCGCTGATGGACGGCATGAATGTGGTCGGCGATCTGTTCGGCGCCGGCAAGATGTTCCTGCCACAGGTGGTCAAATCCGCACGCGTGATGAAAAAGGCCGTGGCCTATCTGCTGCCCTTCATCGAGGCGGAAAAACTGCGCACCGGCGATGTCGGCAAGTCCAACGGCAAGATCATCATGGCCACGGTCAAGGGCGACGTGCATGACATCGGCAAGAACATCGTCGGCGTGGTGCTGGCGTGCAACAACTTCGATGTGGTCGACCTGGGCGTGATGGTGAGCGCGCAGGTCATCCTGGATCGTGCGCGCGAAGAAAACGCAGACCTGATCGGGCTATCGGGCCTGATCACGCCCTCGCTGGAAGAGATGTCGCACGTGGCGCGCGAGATGCAACGGCAGGGCTTCGAGATTCCGCTCCTGATCGGTGGCGCTACCACCTCGCGTGCGCACACGGCGCTGAAGATCGACCCGCATTACACCGCGCCGACCGTGTGGGTGAAGGATGCCTCGCGTGCGGTGGGGGTGGCGCAATCGTTGATCTCGCGCGATCTGCGCCAGGCCTTCGTCGCCGCCAACGAGGCCGATTACGCCGAGATCCGCGCGCGTCATCGCAACCGTGGCGATGCCAAGCGACTGGTGTCGCTGGAAAAGGCACGCGCGCAAAAGTTCGATGGCGGCTGGGACAGCTACACGCCTCCCGCGCCGCGCCAGCCCGGCCTGCAGGTGTTCGACGACTACCCGCTGGACGAGCTGATCGAGCTGATCGACTGGACCCCGTTCTTCCAGGCCTGGGAACTGGCCGGCAAGTTCCCGGCCATCCTCAGCGACGAGATCGTCGGCCCCCAGGCCAGCGAGCTGTATCGCGATGCCCGGCGCATGCTCAAACGCATCGTCGAAGAGAAATGGCTGACGGCCAAAGCCGTCTTCGGCCTGTGGCCGGCGAACAGTGTGGGCGATGATGTTGTTGTCCTCACTGAGCCGGCGGACTCGGCAATCCCGCATGGCGAATCGCACAGCGCCGCGGAAGCGCTCGACCATTCCCGATTCTCCATTCCCCATTCCCTGCACTTTTTGCGCCAGCAAGTCGATAAACCCGTCGACCGCCCGGATTTCTGTCTGGCCGACTTCATCGCGCCCAGGAGCAGCGGCAAGCAGGACTGGATTGGTGCGTTCGCGGTCACCGCCGGGATCGGCATCGACCCGCATGTGGCGCGTTTTGAAGCGGCCCACGACGACTACAACTCCATTCTGCTCAAGGCGTTGGCCGACCGCCTGGCCGAGGCCTTGGCCGAACGCCTGCATCAGCGCGTGCGCACCGAATTCTGGGGCTATATCGCCGATGAAACGCTGGACAACGAGGCGTTGATTGCAGAGCGCTATCAAGGTATCCGCCCGGCGCCCGGTTATCCGGCCTGCCCGGAGCACAGCGAAAAACGCACCTTGTTCAATCTGTTGCATGCCGAGCGCAACGCGGCGATGTCGCTGACGGAAAGCTTCGCCATGCTGCCCACCGCGGCCGTGTCGGGCTACTACTTCAGCCACCCCAAGAGCCAGTATTTCGTAGTGGGGCGCCTGGGCAAGGAACAGGTTGCCGACTACGCCAAGCGCAAGGGCATCACGCTGGCGCTGGCCGAACGCTGGTTGGCATCGAATCTGGACTACGACCCGGAGTGAGGGCAGCTGATCTGCCGCCTGGCTGCAGGGCCCTTGCCCGCCCCCCATCACGCGATACGCTGCAAGTACGTCCTTGTAAGCGCTTACGCGGCATCCATGCCGCGTAAGGTCCCGCGACAGTGGGCAAACAAGGACCAATCGAGATGGGCGGTGTGCATGGTTTTCAACAAAGCAACCAGAAAACTCTCTGGCGTGGTGTCCTCACCGCTTGCGGGACCGTGTGGCGGCATGGATGCCGCCACCGAGCCCCCAGGGATGGGTTCCCGGCGTGTCCCATGAGCGGTGAGGGAATCGCGCCCTCGACCGACTAGGCTTCTGACCTCAACGTCTGACTGCGTCTAAATGCCGCTACGAGTCGATATCTCGGCGCCTTGAAGTCATTGAAAGGTGGGCACACCCCGCCGACCGTGTCGCATCACGCAGCCGGCCGCAACACGTTCAACACTTCGTAGCACGCACCCATGGTGTGGTAATCGGTCTTGCCGGCCGGGCTCTTCTCGTCACTGTACTTGCGGTTGTCCGCATCCAGGATGCGGTACCACGCGCCGTAGCGGTGATCGATCATGTGCGTCCAGGAATAATCCCAGAGCTTGTCGTACCATTGCCAGTAGCGCGCCTCACCGCTGCGCTGCGCCAGCAACGCAGCGGCAGCCAGCGACTCGGCCTGCACCCAGAAATACTTGTCGTCGTCGCAGACCTTGCCGTCGGGGTCGAAACCGTAATACAGCCCGCCACGCTGCGCGTCCCACGACCGCTCCACCGCCACATCGAACAGGTGCTGCGCAGTCGGCAGCAACCAGTCGGCCGGCGCATAGCGATCGAGCAACATCAGCAACTTGGCCCATTCGGTCTGGTGCCCGGGCTGGAATCCCCATGGACGGAACAGGTGCTTGGGATTGTCGCGGTTGTAGTCCCAATCGATATTCCACTGCAGATCGTAGTGCTCCCACACCAGGCCATCGGCCTTGGCGGCCTGGCGCCGGGTCATGTTGTCGGCGAGCAGCAGCGCGCGGTCGAGATAGCGCTGCTCACCGCTGGCCTCGTAGGCGGCGATCATTGCCTCGCACATGTGCATGTTGGCGTTCTGGCCGCGATACGTGGTGAAGTTGAACTGCGCATCGGCCTCGTCACGGTACAAACCAAAACCCGGCTCCCAGAAATGTTTCTCCAGTAGCTGCCAGGTCTCGTCCATCCACGCGCGCGCTTCGTCCACGCCGGCCTTCAAGCCGCACGAATACGCCAGCAACACGAAGGCCACGCCGTAGCAGTGGTTCATGTCGTCTTCCACCACGCCATCGCGCAGCGTCCACGCATAACCGCCGGTGGCGGCATTACGGTGCACGTTACGCAAATAGGCCAGACCATGCCGCACCGCGTCCAGATAGTCGGCATTGCCGAATTCGCGGTAGGCCATCGCATAGTTGAAGACAAAGCGCGTGCTGCTCACCAGATGCCGGTGCCCGGCGTCGTAGATGGAGCCGTCGTCGCGGAAATACTGGAAAAAGCCACCGGCCGGGTCGATCGCGCGCGGGTGGTAGAAGGCCATGGTGTCGGCGATGTGCTGGCGCAGGACATCGGCCGAACGGAAATCCGGTGGGGGGGTCGCGGGCAATGGGCTCATGATTGTTCCTGGATCAAAGAATGGACCTCGTCAACGCTGGGCATCGCGGCAAACGCGCCCTTGCGTGTCACCGCCAGCGCACCAACCGCGGCGGCGAAGCGAATCACCTCGGCAATGGCCGCCGGGTCGGCACACAGCTGCTCAAGCGTGCTCGCGCGCGCTGCCAGCTGGAACAACAGGCCGCCCACGAAGGCATCGCCGGCCGCCGTGCTGTCGCGCACCTGCACATGGAACGCGGGCACCTGCCCGGAATCCACACGCGTCTGCCAATGCACCGGCCCGCCGCCATCGGTGACCAGCAACCAACGGGCGTGGCCTTGCCACAGCTTCTGCGTCACCGCGCTGGCATCGCTGTCGAGCGTGCCGGCGAGATAGTCGAGCTCTTCGCGCGACAGTTTCACCACGTCGGCAAGCGCGAGCGCTTCCCACAACAGCGGTGCCGGGTCGACATCCTGCGGCCACAGCATCGGGCGCAGATTGAGATCCAGGCTGACGATGGCGCCATCGGCACGCGCGCGGCGCATGCCGTCGAGCGTGCACCGCGCGATGGCCGGCTCGGTCATGCTGTTGGAGCACACGTGCAACACGGCCGCCTGCGCAAAGCCATCGGCGGCGAAATGTTCGGCACGGAACAACAGGTCGGCCGCCGGCGGGCGATAGAAGCTGAAACTGCGTTCGCCGGCCGCATCCAGCGCGACGAATGCCAGCGCCGTCTTGGCCTCATCGGTGCGCACGATGCCATCGGTCACGACACCGGCCTGCTGCAGGCTCTCCAGCAGAAAATCGCCAAACATGTCGCGCCCGAGCATGCCTACAAAATGCGCCGCGCCGCCCAGGCGTGCCACCGCAACAGCCACGTTGGCCGGAGCGCCACCCGCATATTGGGCGAAGGTGCGGGCCTCGTCCGGGCCGGCCGGCGGCAGCGCCAGCATGTCGATCAGCGCTTCGCCGAAACACACCACCTGGTTCTTGGCAGCACTCATGCGCGCGCCTCCGCCAGTGCGCCGCGCAGACGCGAGCCCCAGATGCCGTAAAACACGATGTACAGGTAGCACAGCAGCGGCAACACGAACGACTCATGCAAGCCGATGCGGTCTGCCAGCAGGCCCTGCAGGTAGGGCACGATCGCGCCGCCCACAATGGCCATGATCAGCAGGCTCGACGCACGCCCGGTCAGCGGGCCAAGACGCTCGATGCCCAAGGTGAAAATGGTCGGGAACATGATCGAGTTGAACAGGCCGATCGCCACCAGCGCATACACCGCCAGCATCCCGCCACTGGCCATGGTCAGGCCCAGCAGCAGCGCATTGATACCTGCGAATACCGACAACAACACGCGCGGCGACAACTTGGCCAGCAGCGCCGAGCCAATGAAGCGCCCGATCATCGCCAGCGTCCAGTACGCGGAGACGTAGTTGGTTGCCTGACGCTCGGTGAAGCCGCCGATCTGCGGCAGCGAGAAGTAGTTGACCATCAGGCTGCCGATCGCGACTTCCGCCCCCACATAGAAGAAGATCGCCAGCACGCCGAACCGCACATGCGGGTGGCGCAATGCATCCAGCAGTGAATGCGCGCTTTCGTCCTTCTGCGCACTCGCATCGGTGAGCGCCGGCAGGCGGAACAGGAACACGAAGATCGCCAGCAGGAACAACACCACCGCCAGGCCGATATAGGGCCCCTGCACTGCCTGCGCTTCCTGCACGCGATAGGCCAACTGCTCGGCGTCCGGCAGCACCTTGAGCTGGTCGCCCGTCATCACGGTGTTGGACAGGATCAGCCAGCCACCGAACAGCGGCGCGATCGCGGTACCAAGCGAATTGAGCGCCTGTGCCAGGGTCAGCCGGCTCGATGCGCTGCGCTCGGGACCGAGCAGCGCCACGTATGGATTGGCCGCCACTTGCAGGATGGTGATGCCGGTGGCCAGCACGAACAACGCACCGAGGAAGGCGCCATACACGCGCAATTCCGCCGCCGGCCAGAAGCCCAGCGCGCCAACCGCCGCCACCGCCAGGCCAGCCACGATGCCCTGCTTGTAACCCAACCGCGCCACCAGCCAGCCGGCCGGCAGCGACATCAGGAAATACGCGCCGAAGAAGGTGAACTGCACCAGCATCGCCTGCGCGAAGTTGAGCTCGAACACCGCCTTCAAATGCGGGATCAGGATGTCGTTGAGGCAGGTGAGAAAGCCCCACATGAAAAAGATCGTGGTGGCCACCGACAACGCGACGCCGTTGTTGACGGGCGCCTTGTTGCCGCTTGGCACATTGGATTGCGTGGAAAGGGAAACCATAGGAGTTGCCTGGTCAGCGGCCTGGGGCCTTGGTGGGGGGATGGGTGGACACTGCGGGGGACGGTGCACATGCGCTGCTCGCGCGAATCTTCAATGCCACCGCGGCGGTAAGCCGCTGCGGCGCATGGTCGGGGTCTTCAATGCGCTGCAGCATCAGCTGTGCGGCCTGCTGCCCACGCGCGCGCGGGTCGGCCGCCAAGGTGGTGAGTGCGGGGGTGAACAAGCCGGCTTCGGCGATATCGTCAAAGCCGGTCACTGCGAAGTCGCGGCCGGGCACAATGCCGCGCATGGCCAACGCGGCCATCAATCCGAGTGCAACGCTGTCGTTGTAGCAAACCGCGGCACTGGCAGTGCGGTCGGGGTGCGCAAGCATCTGGGTCGCACAGACTGCGGCATCCTGGCGGTTGGGCGCCGACTCCACCCACTGCACTGCCAGACCGGCGGCCGCCATTGCGCGCGCGTAACCGGCGCGCCGTTGCCGGCAGGAACTGGATGCGGCATGCCCACCGAAAAACACGATATGCCGATGGCCCTGCGCGATGAGATGCGAGCAGGCCTCGAACGCGCCCTGCTCGTTGTCCAGCGCCAGCAGATCCCACTCGGCGTCGGCGACCTCGCGATTGAACAGCAGCACGTTGCGCTGCCGTCCCAATGCCTGGGTCAGTGCCTGCGCCTGACTGCCTTCGGCCGGCGACAGGATAATGCCGGCGGGCGTGTGCTCCATCAGCGAGCTCAGCACCGCCTGCTGGCGCTGCGTGGATTCACCGGTGCTACCGAGCAAGGTCACGTACCCGGCTGCGCCCAGCGCCTCGTCCACGCCAGCAGCGAATTCGGCAAAGAACGGATTGGACAGATCATTGATCACCAGCGCGATGCTGGATGACGTGCGGCGGCGCAGATTGGCGGCGGCACGGTTATAGACATAATGTTGGCGATCCAGCTCGGCCTCGACCCGCGCGCGCGTGCTCGCATGCACCAGCGGGCTGCCACGCAGCACCAGCGACACCGTCGCGCGCGAGACACCGATGGCGTTGGCGATATCGCGCAAGGTCACCGCGCCACGGCGGGTGCTGCGCGCTGCGTCGTCCTCAGGCGACGGAGGCGCCGGCGTGGTGCGGGTCACGCAGCAGACCTGGAGTGGTAAGGAAGAGGCATGCACTCGACGCTGATTGGATCGATCCAATTAGGCCTTTTCCCTGCATTCAATGCATGCGGCAGTGCAGCATTTCTGTGGGAACGGGCTGGAGCGTGCGTTGGTCAGTCCAATGGTACTGACGAATGTCCCTTGCCCCACGACGACCAGAGCAAGCGCCCTGACTCCAAGCGCAGCGCCTGTGTGCTGGCCCCAGCGTATCCGCGGCTCACCCTCACTGGAACGCGATCGACAGCCCTAACCCGCCCTGCCAGTCCGGGCTCTCGGAGGTCAGCCCCCGCAACACCGAGACATCCAACTGCATCGCGTGCGGCAGCTGCCATGCACCGCCCGCGCCCGCCACCCGTGCATGGTCACCCCCCGAGTCGATGCCGGCTTCCACATAGGTGCTGAAGTGCTCGCCGGAAAAGAAGGTGTAGTTCGGTGCGAAGGTCCATTGGTGGCCATCGCTATCGCGGGCATAGTTGACGTACAACGCCAATGCGCGCTCCTGCGGTAGGTCCCACGAGGCGGTGACACCCAGTTCGCGCGAATAGCCGTCGCTGAAGGCCGCACTGCCGGTCGGCACGCTGTAGCTGCCGAGCACGGCCCAATGAAAGCTCTCCACGCGCGACGGCAGCGCCACCTTGAGCGCAACGTGGCTGTCGCCACCACCCCGCACACGTTCACCACCGCCGTGCTGCCAGTTGTAGCTGTCACTGCCCAGCTGCAGCTCGACGTTCTCAAACAGGCCCAGGCGCAGCACGGTATCGGCCGTGTACAGCGTGGTGCGCTGCCCGCCGCTGCGGTCAGTGCTGGCATCGGGAAGCCCCTGCTCCCAGGCAAACGCGCCGGGGCGCAGCGTCTCGGCCGCGAACGGGATCCCCGGGCGATCGAACGCCGGCGCATCGTCGGCCTGCGCGGAAGCGCGCTGGCTGAGCAGAGTCAGTGCGAGCAGCACTGCGGCGGATGTACCGAGACCGCGTGCAAATGATCGGCGACGTGATTGCGCGCAATACGTTGCTTCAGCCGCAGGGGAAGAAGCAAGACGAAAAAGCGACAGTGCGGACATGGCAAGACCTTCCAATGAAGAAGCGGCGGCGCATCAGTCGCGTCATCATCCCGAAGCCGCCATCCGCGAGCGCTGCGATGGTGGGGTGCTGGCCGTGATTAGCCTGTGTATCGCGGCGCAACAGAACCGAAGCGCTGGAAGGCGGGCATTCGTTAGGCCTGCGGGCCAACAAAGACAGCGACGGGCAAACAAAAAGGCACCGCTCAGGTGCCTGATTTGCTGCCTTCAATGTGCCGGAAAAACACGCCCCGCCTCACCAGACCAGGTCGTCCGGCACCTGATACTTCGGGTCGGCGTACGGGTCGTCACCGGCCGGTGCATTGGGATCCACTTTCAACGCTACCGATGGTGCAAACACGGCTTCGGCTTCGGCCAGCACCTGCGCTGTCACCAGCAGATAGCGGCCGTTGAGTTGCAGCACGCCCAACTGGCCGGCATTGAGGGCCTTGAGCTGATCGGCGGTGACGTAGATGCGCTTGATCTTGCCGCCATATGGAAAATGGCGGGCGATGTCCGCTTCCGCGTGATTGAGGCTCTTGTCCTTGAGCAGTTCTTCCAGCTTGGCCTTGGCTTCGCGCCGCAGGCGTGCTTCTTCCTGCTTCACGCGCTCGGCTTCGATGCGCTCGTCCTTCTCGCGTTGCGCGCGGATCGCGTAGGCCTTGGCCAGATCGATGTCCTCGCGGGTACGCGCAGGCCGGGGCCCACGACGGTCTGCGTTCGGATGCGGCCTGGCGGAGGGCGCGGGCTTGCCGTCGGGTGCCGCAGCGGCATGCGGCCGCTGCGGTCCCCTGCCCTGTCCCGGCTTGCCGGGCGCAGGCTTGCCACCCTTGCCATGCGGACGCGCGGCAGGCCGTGCGTCGGGTTTGCGTTCGGGCTTGGGGGCGGGCTTGAAGCCCAACCCAAGCAACTGGTCACGTAGGGTATCGCTCATGGCGGTGGCAATCTGCAATCAATAGTGCGGCGGTGGCGGTTCGTCCGCCGCATCCGCAAACAACGTGGAGCGCACCTTGCCCAGATCCTCGAGCAGGTGGCGGATCAATTCGGCATTGCGGGCGCCCGTCAAACGGGCGTCCGCAAGCGCTTCACTCAGTTCGGTCAGCGCCTGCTCCTGAAAAGAGAGGCGCGTTTCCAGTTCCACCAACCGCGCTTCCAGTTCCTGGTCGCGCGGCGAGAGTTGCTCATGCATGCAGCGAACGGCCTCGTCCGATGGCGTAGTACGCCAGACCTGCGGCTTCGATCTCCTGCGGGTCGTACAGGTTGCGGCCGTCGAACACGACGTCGTCCTTCAGAGCCTGCTTGATCTTGCCGAAATCCGGGCTGCGGAACTGCTTCCACTCGGTGACCACGACCAGCGCGTCGGCGCCTTCCAGTGCGGCGAAGGCGTCGTCGCAGAACGCCAGGTCGTCGCGCTCGCCGAAGATGCGCTTGGCTTCGTGCGTGGCTTCGGGGTCGTACGCGCGCACCTTGGCACCGGCTTCCCACAACTGCGCCATCAGGCGACGGCTGGAGGCTGCACGCATGTCATCGGTATTGGGCTTGAACGCCAGGCCCCACACCGCAAAGGTCTTGCCGGCGATGCTGCCGTTGCCATCGGCATAGTGACGCTGCACCAGTTCGAACAGATGCCCCTTCTGCGCGTTGTTGACGCTTTCCACCGCGTTGAGCAGGGTCGGCTGCATGCCGTACTGCTGCGCGGTCTTGGCGAGCGCCTGCACATCCTTCGGGAAGCACGAGCCGCCGTAGCCGGCACCGGGATAGATGAAGTGCCAGCCAATGCGCGGATCCGAACCAATGCCGTTACGCACATGCTCGACGTCCGCACCGACGCGTTCGGCAATGTTGGCGATCTCGTTCATGAAACTGATCTTGGTCGCCAGCATCGCGTTGGCCGCGTACTTGGTCAGCTCGGCCGAGCGCACATCCATTTCCACGATGCGATCGCGGTTGCGGTTGAACGGGGCATACAGACGGCGCATGCGTGCAATCGCTGCCGGCTTCTTGGCCCCGATCACGATCCGGTCCGGGCGCATGCAGTCGGCCACCGCGTCGCCTTCCTTGAGGAACTCAGGGTTGGAAACCACGTCGAACTCATGGTCCACGCCGCGTGCATCCAGTTCTTCCTGGATGGCCGCGCGCACCTTGTCGGCGGTACCGACCGGCACCGTGGACTTATTGACGATCACCGACGGCCCGTCGATATGACGGCCCACGGTGCGCGCAACCGCCAGCACGTACTGCAGGTCGGCGCTGCCGTCCTCGTCCGGCGGCGTGCCCACGGCGATGAAGGTGATTTCGCCGTGCGCAATCGCCTCGGCCGCGTCGGTGGTGAAGCGCAACCGGCCAGAGGCGTGGTTGGCTTTCACCATCGGCTCCAGGCCGGGTTCATAGATGGGAATCACCCCACGATTGAGACCATCAACTTTCGCCTGGTCGATATCCACGCAGATAACGTGATGACCTACTTCCGCCAGACAGGTACCGGTGACAAGACCAACATAGCCGGTACCAAAGATCGCAACTCGCATGGGTGGGGGTACTCCTGTGGGGGATCAGGGAAGGATACCCATCAGTTCGACATCGAACGTCAACGTTGCGTCCGGTCCGATCGGCCCCCCTTGCGTGCCGTTCGGGCCATAGGCCAAGTTGGATGGAATCCAGAAACGATATTTCGAACCGACCGGCATCAAGGCGACACCCTCGGTCCATCCAGCAATCACTTGATTCAGACCAAACTCGGCCGGCTGGCCGCGCTGGTAAGAGCTATCGAAGACCTTCCCGTCGAGCAGCTTGCCTTCGTAGTTGACGCGCACCGTGTTGGTAGGCATCGGGCGCTCGCCGCTGCCCTGGCGCAGCACCATGTACTGCAGACCCGAGGCCGTGGTGATCACGCCCTTTTCGGTCTTGTTCTTGGCCAGGAACGCATTGCCTTCTTCGCGATTCTTGGCGCCGGCTGCGCCCTGCTTGGCAGTGGCGAACGCCTGCATCGTTGCGGCCGCTTCCTGCTGGGTCAACCGCGTGGTGCCCTTGGCGAATACGGTGCGGACGGCTTCCATCAGGATCGACAGATCGATCTCGTCCTTGATGCCGGCCAGCGACGGGCCAACCGCGCGGTCACCCAGCATCAGGCCGACATTTTCCTTGGACGGCGCCGCCGGGGCGCTGCCCGGTGCCATGCCCGGCATCTGCTGGCCATTGCGTGCCGCCAGCGCGGTGCGCAGTGCGGTGTCGGTGGCCTGGGTCTGCTCGTCGGACAACAGCGGCTTGCCGCCCTTGAAGGCGTTCTCGATGGCGCGCTGCATGGCGCTCACATCGATGTCCTGCGCGATCGGCTCAAACGAACGTGCCACGTCCATACCGATGGCGTAACTCACGTTGCTCTTTTCAGACGATGCATTCAAAGCCGGCTTCTCCTTGGTGGCCGCTGCGGCCGGTTGTTGCGACATCGCAGGCATCGTTGCCAACATTGCCACCATCAGTAGCGACGCCGCCGCGCCGCGCTTTCCCATCTTCATTCGATGCACTTCCCGAAAGTGAAAAGATCACGCCGACGCCGGCGCTGAATGCGCATTGTCGCATGTGCACGCGACGTTGCGCGCGCCGCGCTCAGCGTGCTGGCGCCTTGAGCTCGCGCTCGATCGCCGCCAGCACCTGCGGATCGTCCGGCTTGACCTTGCTCGGGAACTGCGCCACCACATGTCCATTGCGACCGATCAAATACTTGTGGAAGTTCCAACCCGGCGCCACGCCGGTCTCGCGCGTCAGTCGCTGATACAGCGGGGTCGCCTGCGCGCCCAGCACATGCACCTTCTCAAACATCGGGAACTTGACGCCATAGGTCAGCGTGCAGAATTCCTGGATCTGTTTCTCAGATCCGGGTTCCTGCCCCTGGAAATCGTTGGACGGGAAGCCGAGCACCGTGAACCCGCGGCTGCCGAAGCGCTGATTGAGCGCTTCCAGGCCTTCGTACTGCGGGGTGAAGCCGCACTTGCTGGCGGTGTTGACCACCATCACCACCTTGCCGCCGTAACTACGGTTCAGGTTGATTGGGGCCTTGCCGGCCAGCGGGCGATAGTCCAGATCCAGCACCGAGGTACCGGCTGCCACCGCAGCAGTGGAAAAAAGTCCAGCAAATACAAGGACCAACAGACGATTGAGCGACATGAGCGGTGCCCTAGGTGGTGAGGACACACGCGCCGGCGGCGGGGTGCCATCAGTTGGGTATGACAGGCAGTTGACTGCCTGCGTGTCGGTGTTATAGTTGAATACAAAACCAGTCATCCAACGCAGGGGAAAGCATGAACAGCACACGCTTTACGCGACCAGTTCCGCTGCTGCTGTTCGGCAGCACCCTGTTCGCCATTGGTTGCCTGGGAGCCGCTTCCAGTCAGGTCACGGATACCGGCGCCGATTATGGCGCGTCGGAGGCGGTTACGGAAAACGCGACAACTCCCCCCGAGACACGCACCCGGCCCAGCCGGCACCTGCGCGCCTCGCTGTCGATGCCCTATTTCTCCTTCGCGCAAGTCCTGCGCCCACGGAGCTGATCATGACTGACATCCAGTGGAGCGACGGCGCTCCCATCTATCGCCAACTCAAGGAACGTGTGATTGCCATGATGCTCGATGGAATCCTCAAGCCTGGCGACGCCCTGCCCTCGGTGCGGCAAGTGGCGGCCGACTATCAATTGAACCCCATCACCGTTTCGCGCGCCTATCAGGAACTGGCCGACGAAAACCTGGTGGAGAAGCGCCGCGGCCTGGGCATGTTCATGACCCCGGAAGCCGCACAGAAATTGCGTGGAAGCGAACGCGAGCGCTTCCTCAATGAAGAATGGCCTGCGGTGCTGGAACGCATCCAGCGCCTGGGACTGACCATCGACGATCTGCTGCCACAGGGGAAAACACCATGACCGCCGTCTCCACCGACCACGTGGTCGACGCTCGTGGCCTGCGCAAGGCCTACAAGCACCGACTTGCGCTGGACAACACCAGCTTCACCATCGCCGCCGGCCGCATCATCGGGCTGATCGGCCCCAACGGCGCCGGCAAGACCACCGCGCTGAAGGCCGTGCTGGGCCTGACCGATTTCGACGGCGAGCTGCAGGTGCTGGGCATGGACCCGCGCACGCAGCGCAATGCGCTGATGAACGAGGTCTGCTTCATCGCCGATGTGGCAGTGCTGCCGCGCTGGCTGCGGGTCGGTGAGGCCATCGACTTCGTCGCCGGCGTGCACCCGCGCTTTGACCGCGCCAAATGCGAGCGCTTTCTGGCCAACACCCAGCTCAATCGCAAATCGCGGGTGCGCGAACTCTCCAAGGGCATGATCGTGCAGCTGCACCTGGCCCTGGTGATGGCCATCGATGCGCGCATCCTGGTGTTGGACGAACCCACGCTGGGCCTGGACATCCTGTACCGCAAGCAGTTCTACCAGCGCCTGCTGGAAGACTACTTCGACGAGCAGAAAACCATCATCGTCACCACCCACCAGGTGGAAGAGATCGAGCACATCCTCACCGATGTGATGTTCATCCGCGATGGCCGCATCGTGCTCACGGCCGATATGGAACACGTCGCCGAGCGCTACACCGAAGTACTGGTCAACGCCGAGCACCTGGACAGCGCGCGCGCACTGGGCCCCATCGACGAGCGCAGCCTGCCGTTCGGCAAGACCGTGATGCTGTTCGACGGTGCGCCCAAGGAGCAACTCGCCCGCTTCGGTGAAACCCGCAATCCCGGCCTGGCCGATCTGTTTGTTGCTGTCATGAAGGGGACCTACGCATGAATGCAATGACCCACCAAGCATCTCCCGCACGCACGTTCACCTGGCTGCTCAAACGCGAGTATTGGGAGCACCGTGGCGGTTTCGTCTGGTCGCAGGTGATCACCGGCGGCATCGCGGTGTTCTTCGCGCTACTGGGCGCAGTGATCGGCGCAGTCAGCGCGCGCGGCAACATGTCCGGCGACAGCATGAGGATGGACGACCTGGCCGAATACACCCGCACCCTGGGCCAGGTGGGCGACGGCCTGCTGCTGGGCGGCATCGGCATCGCCTCGGTCGTACTGGCCTTCGTGGTGTTCTTCTATGCGCTGGGCAGCCTCTACGACGACCGCCGCGATCGCAGCGTGCTGTTCTGGAAGTCGTTGCCGGTGTCGGACACGCAGACAGTGCTGTCCAAGGCCGCATGGGCGTTGTTGCTGGCGCCGCTGATCGCGATTGCGATCGGTCTGGTGGTCGGCCTTGCCCTGTGGTTGATCGCCATCGGTGGTGCGTTGATCGCCGGCGTCCCCAGCCCATGGGCCATGGCCACGCATTCGCATCCGTTCGCTTTGGTTGGACGGCTGTTGATGACCGTGCCGATGAGCCTGTTGTGGTCGCTGCCGACCGTGGGCTGGCTGATGTTCTGCTCGGCCTGGGCCACGTCCAAGCCGTTCCTGTGGGCGGTGCTGTTCCCGCTGCTGGCCTGCGTGATGCTGAGCATTCTCTCGGCCATGCCCGGTGTGTCGCTGCCGATCGGCTGGGTCTGGTACATCGTCGGCTACCGCGGCCTGCTCAGTGCCCTGCCCGGCACCTGGTCGCCGCGCGCGGTCAGCGGCACCCTGGACAGCAGTGCGATGCAGAACCCCAGCGACCTGGTGCAGTGGGTGCTGCAACACACCGACAGCGCACGCGTCTACGGCAACCCGGACATCTGGATCGGTGCGGCCATCGGCGTTGCCCTGATCGCTGCCTCCATCTACCTGCGCCGCCGGCGCTCCGAAGCCTGAGGTCGCGCCATGCGCCTGCAACTGAGTCTGCTCCTGCTGCTTGGTCTGCCCGGTGTTGCCCTGGCCGAAGAGCAGTGCAAGTTTTCCGACCCGCGCAGCTTGGAGTTGCAGCTGTCCGGGATCAAGACGGTGTTGTTCGAAATCGCCTCCAATGACCTGCGCCTGGAGGCGCTTCCGGGCAGCAGCGGGCGCGTGAGCGGGCGTGCCTGCGCTGCCCGGCCCGAGTTGCTGCGCAACCTCACCGTCACCCAGAAACGGATGGGCACCAAACTGGTAGTCACGCTGGAAGACGACCGCCCGCTGCGCATTTCCATTGGCGAGAGCTACGCCTATCTGGACCTGCGCGGCAGCGTGCCGAATACGCTGCTGGTGCAGTTCGACATCGGTTCTGGCGATGCCGAGATCAGCGGCGCCGCAGCCGTCAGCGCCGACGTGGGCTCCGGCGACATGACCGTTCGCCGCACCAAGGGCCGCGTGACCGCCAAGGTGGGTTCGGGCGATATCGAACTGGAGGACGCGGGCGCCTTGCAGGTGCTGGCCGTGGGCTCTGGCGATATCAAGGCGCGCCAGATCCGTGGCGCGGCCGAGGTCGGCAAGATCGGCTCGGGCGACGTGAAGCTGCATGGCGTCGCCGGCAACGTGCAGGTCGGCAGCATTGGCTCGGGCGATCTCGAAGTCCGCGATGTACAAGGCAGCGTCAACATCGAATCGATCGCCTCCGGGGCCGCGGATGTGCGCAAGGTGCAAGGGGATCTGACGTTGGCGCACAAGGGCAGCGGCGATATCAACGCCAGCGATATCTCCGGCACCACGCGTGTGCCGGCCGACAATTGATCAACGTCCAACATGGGGAGACTGCAGATGAAAGTGCTTGCTTCGGCATTACTGATGGGGGCGTTGCTGGTGGGGTGTGGCGGGCACTCGGAAAGCACGACCAGCGGCTCGGCACAGGTCAACGGCAGCGGTGTGACGTTCGACAACAACAGCGTCACGCTCAACCGTAGCGGCTTGCCGGCGGCCAGGATCGGTGCAGACGGCAGCTTGCGCATCGCTGGCAAGCCGGTGGCGCTGAACGCTGCGCAGCAGCAGGCCATGCGCGGCTATTACGCGCAGTTGCAGGCCGTGGCCAAGCAAGGCATCGAGATCGGCACCAAGGGCGCGGCGTTCGGTGCGCACGCGGCGGGCGAAGCGCTCAAGGGCGTGCTGAGCGGCAACCCCGACCAGATCGGCGGGAAGATCGAAGCCGAGGCCGACACCTTCAAGCAACACGCACTGCAGATCTGCGACCGCCTGGTTGGTCTGCGCACGGCGCAGGATGCGGCCGCCAGCCTGATTCCGGCCTTTGCGCCCTACGCCAGCCTCACCCAGCACGACGTCGAGGACTGCCGCAAGTAACGCCACTGCGCCGGCATGCGCCGCCCCGGTCGATTGATCGGGGCGGCGTTGACGGACGCGGGATTACACTAGTGGTCTTCCCACGACCCTCCGACCCCATGAACAAGCTCGTGATCCTCTGCATGGCGCTGCTGCTGTGCACTCTAGCCGCCTGCGGTGACCAATCGTCCCGCCGCGCCGAACGTGGCAAGCCACGCGTCGCGGTGACCACCCAGTCGGTGATGATTCGCCGCCCACCCGCAGCCAATGCGGAAATCACCCCGGACGGCACGCTGAAGATCGACGATATCGCCCTGCCGCAGGCCGAGCCGACCCGGCTCAAGTTGCAGCTGCTGTTCGGTCACCTGCAGATGTTGCGTCAGCAGGCCATCGCCGATGCGGGCCCGGACCCCGGGTACAAGTCGATCAAGCTCACCGCAACGCCGGACATCCAGCGCCTGAGTGGCGAATTGCTCAACGACATCCCGCCGCTGCAGCCGTATCGCGAAAGCTTCGGCAACGTGCAGGCCGAGCGGCATTGAGTCTGCATAATCGCGGCAATCCGTAGGAGCGCGCTTGCGCGCGATGGGCCGTTATCGATACAGCCCATTGCGCACGAGTGCGCTCCTACAACAGCTGACCAAGGTCAGCCGCCACCACCGCCACCCGCCTGGATGCCGCCGCGTGTCAACGCCGCCGGATCCAGCAAACGGCGCAGCTCTGCCTCGCTCAGACCGCTGTCTTCCTTGGCCACATCCAGCACCGGGCGCTGCTCCTTGTAGGCGCGCTTGGCGATCGCGGCAGCCTTTTCGTAGCCGATGATCGGGTTGAGCGCGGTCACCAGGATCGGGTTGCGGTCCAGGGCCTCGCGCACGCGCTCCTGGCGCACCTTCAATCCGGCAATGGCGGTATCGGCGAGCAGGCGCGAGACGTTGCTGAGCAGGTTGATCGAATCCAGCAGGTTCGCGGCGATCAGCGGCAACGCCACGTTCAACTGAAAATTGCCGGTCTGCCCGGCCACCGTGATCGCGGCGTGGTGCCCGATGACCTGCGCGCACACCATCACGGTCGCTTCGGGAATCACCGGATTCACCTTGCCCGGCATGATCGAACTGCCTGGCTGCAGCGCCGGCAATTCGATCTCGCCCAGCCCTGCCAGCGGCCCGGCATTCATCCAGCGCAGGTCGTTGGCGATCTTGATCAAGGCCACCGCCAGCGCATTGAGCTGGCCCGACAATTCCACCGCATCATCCTGCGCCGCCAGGCCTTCGAACTTGTTCTCGGCACTTTCGAACTTGACGCTGCTCAACGTGGACAAGGCCTTGGCCACCTTGCCGCCGAAGCGCGGATCGGCGTTGATGCCGGTGCCAATCGCAGTGCCGCCCAGCGGCAACCGGCGCAGCCGCTTCAGGCTGTCGTCGATGCGCTCCTGCGCTGAACTGAGCTGCGCAGACCACGCGCCGAACTCCTGACCAAAGGTCAGGGGCATCGCATCCATCAGATGCGTGCGGCCGGTCTTGACGATCTTGTCCAGACCCTTGGCGCGCTTGTCGATGGTCTTGCGCAGGTGCTTGAGCGCCGGCTGCAGCTGCTCCTGCACCGCCAGCAATGCCGAGACGCGAATGGCGGTGGGCACCACGTCGTTGGAACTCTGCCCGAGATTGACGTGGTCATTGGGGTGCACCGCGTCCTTGCCGGCGCGGGTGGCCAGCGTGGCAATCACCTCGTTGGCATTCATGTTCGACGACGTACCAGAGCCGGTCTGATACACATCGATCGGGAAATGTGCATCGTGCGCGCCCTGCGCCACCTGCAAGGCGGCTTCCTGCACCACCTTGGCCACCGATTTGGACAGCAGCCCGAGATCGGCGTTGACGCCTGCGGCCGCGGCCTTGATCAACCCCAGCGCGCGAATGAAACCGCGCGGCATCGGCTGGCCGGAAATCGGGAAGTTCTGCACAGCGCGCTGGGTCTGCGCACCCCACAACGCATCGGCAGGCACCTGCAACTCGCCCATGCTGTCGTGTTCGATCCTGAAACTCTCGCTCATCTGCACTCTCCGCACATCGTTGATTGGTGGTGAAGGAAGGCTGGCAGCGGGGCGCACCCGGGCTGGCGACGCCATACGATACGCGCCCACGCCGTTGCCGCGATGTCATCGCAGCACTGCGGCTAGACTGCTGCCTGTGTTTGCTGGAGATCTTTCGCTGCCATGGGCCACGCGCCTGACTGTAGGACCAATCTTTTGATCGCGTGCCACGCCACGCCACACCGCCGCCCCAGCCCCGCACACGTTGCGCAGCGCGTTCCAGTCAACGCACGGCGTGGAGCACGCCATGTGGGCTAACGTCGGGCTGTTGCTGGTCGCGCTGTTGCTGGTGCTGTTGAACGGGTTTTTTGTCGCCGCCGAATTTGCACTGTTTAAATTGCGGCATACCCAGGCGGTGGGCCTGGCCGAACACCACGGCTGGCGCGGGCGCCTGCTGCTGGGCGTGCATGCACACCTGGACGCGTATCTATCGGCCTGCCAGCTCGGGATTACGCTGGCCTCGCTTGGCCTGGGCTGGGTCGGCGAGCCGGCCTTCGCGCACCTGCTGCAGCCGGTGTTCGACACGCTGGGTCTATCGCCGGAAGCCGCGCAGTTCACCGCGCTGGCGATCGCCTTCAGCCTGATCTCGTTTCTGCACATCGTGCTCGGCGAACTGGCGCCCAAATCGATGGCCATTCGCCGCCCGGAACGCATGTCGCTGTGGACGGCCGCACCGCTGTACGCGTTCTACTGGGTCATGTATCCGGCGATCTGGGTGCTCAACAACAGCGCCAACCGGCTGCTACGCGTGCTGGGCTGGGGCGAGGTGGAGCATCAATCGCACCGCTATTCGCGCGAAGAACTCAAGCTGATCGTGGGCCGCCAGGACCCCAACGCGGCTGCGCCCGACCACGGCATGGCACTGATGAGCCATGTGCTGGAGCTACCCGACCTGGTGGCTGGCGACCTGATGCGCCCGCGCGAACACCTGCGCAGCCTGCGGGAAGGCATGACGCTGCAGACGGTGCTGGCGGAATTCAGCACCTCGCGTTACAGCCGTTATCCCTGGTTCGACGCCGATGGCGAGCAGGTACTCGGCATCCTGCACACCAAGGACATCCTGGTGGCGATGGCGCGCGGCCAGACCCTGGATGCGTTGCGCACCCTGCTGCGCCCGGCCACCGTGCTGGCGCTGGAAAGCCCGATCCCGCGGGCGCTGGAGCAGTTCCGCAGCGGCGCCACCCATCTTGCGCTGTGCGTGGACGAGCACGGCCGCATCCTGGGCTTCTTCACCCTGGAGGACCTGCTGGAGGTGGTGGTGGGCGAGATCGAGGACGAGCACCGCCACGTGGTGCGCGACGCACCGGTGCGCGGCCCGGACGGCTCGCTGCTGGTGGCCGGCAGCACCTCGATCTTTCGCCTGGAACGCCTGCTGGGCCGGGATCTCAGCGCGCCCGACCAGGTCAATTCGGTTGGCGGCCTGATCGTGCACCAGCTGCAGCGGCTGCCGGAAGAAGGCGAGACCCTGGAACTGGACGGGCACCTGCTCACGGTCCGGCGGATGGTCGGCCACCGCATCCAGGCGGTGACGGTGCGCCCGGTCGGCGAAGCCGGCGCCGGGGCGGCGTAGAATAGCCGCCCCGCCTGCTTCCCAGTGCCCTGCCCATGTCGGATTCCGCCCTGCTCGCCCTGTCCCCACTCGATGGCCGCTACGCCTCCAAGGTGGACGCGCTGCGCCCGATCTTTTCCGAATACGGCCTGATCAAGGCGCGGGTGAAAGTGGAGATCGAGTGGCTGCTGGCACTGGCCGCCGAGCCGGGCATCGCCGAACTGCCGGCCTTCTCGGCCGCCGCCACGCAGCGCTTGCGCGCCCTGGCCGAGCAGTTCAGCGTGACGCACGCCGCACGCGTCAAGGAGATCGAACGCACCACCAACCATGACGTCAAGGCGGTGGAGTACTTCATCAAGGAACAGCTCAAGGACGACGCCGAGCTGGGCCCGGCGCTGGAATTCGTGCATTTCGCATGCACCAGCGAAGACATCAACAACCTCAGTTACGGCCTGATGCTGGAGCAGGCACGCCGCGAGGTGCTGCTGCCCACCCTGGACGGCGTCGCCGCCTCGCTGCGCACGCTTGCGCACGCTCAGGCCGCGCAGCCGATGCTCTCGCGCACGCATGGCCAGACCGCCTCGCCCACCACGCTCGGCAAGGAGATCGCCAACGTGGTGGCGCGGCTGGAGCGCCAGCGCAAGCAGATCGCCGCGGTCGAGCTGACCGGCAAGATCAATGGCGCGGTGGGCAACTACAACGCACACGTGGCGTCCTACCCGTCGGTGGACTGGCCGCAGTTCGCGCAACGCTTTGTCGAAGGCTTGGGGCTGGTCTTCAACCCCTACACCACGCAGATCGAGCCGCACGACAACGTGGCCGAAATCGGCGATGCCACCCGCCGCGCCAACACCATCCTCATCGACCTGGCACGTGACATCTGGGGCTACATTTCGCTCGGCTATTTCAAGCAAAAATTGAAAGAAGGCGAAGTCGGTTCCTCGACCATGCCGCACAAGGTCAACCCGATCGACTTCGAGAACGCCGAAGGCAATTTCGGCGTCGCCAATGCGCTGTTCGAGCATTTCAGCGCCAAGTTGCCGATCAGCCGCTGGCAGCGCGACCTCACCGACTCCACCGTGCTGCGCGCCCTCGGCACCGCGTTCGGCCATACGCAAGTAGCGCTCGACTCGCTGGCCAAGGGCCTGGGCAAGCTGACCGTCAATTCCGAGCGCCTGGATGCCGATCTGGACGCCGCCTGGGAAGTACTGGCCGAGGCCGTGCAGACGGTGATGCGCCGCCATGGCCTGCCCAATCCCTACGAGCAACTCAAGGCACTGACCCGCGGCCAGGGCATCACCGCCGCCTCGATGCAGGCGTTTGTGGAAAGCCTGCAACTGCCCGAAAAGGACAAGCAGCGCTTGCGTGCGTTGACGCCCGGTGCTTATACCGGTCTGGCCGAGCAATTGGCGCGCGCCATCTGATCTGCCGGCAAGGCCAGTACCGGCCCGCCGTACGGGCCGTATCTGCTCAGCCTGCCCAGACCTCAGGCAGCGTCCATCGGTCGCGCTTCCTGCCAATGGCGTGCCGTCTGCACTCGTTAAAGGCTGTGCCTCGATCCGCCTCGCGTCATGCACGCCAACTGTTTCCCGGGCCCGGACAGGGCCCATGGTCCTGCACATGGACCACCGAGCCGGACTGCTATCGTGCCGGCCTCGCCCTTCAGGAGATCGTCAATGCGTGTGACTCAGACAGCAGTGTCCCTGTTGACCCTCGCCAGCGTGCTGGCGCTGAGCGGATGCGGCGCCGATGGCCCCGCCGCGCAGGCGCTGTCGGCGGTGTCGTCCACCTTGACCGACCCAGCCAGCGGTGCCGACTGCGGCGGCAGGGATCTGCGCATTACCAAGGACAACGCCGACACGATCGTCAATGGCGAATGCGGCGCAGTAACGATCACCGCCTCGCATGGCGCGCTGAACGTCGAAAAGGCACGTGCCATCCGCGTGGAGGGCAGCAGTTTCACTGTCCTCAACCGACAGGTCGGCGAGTTGAGCATCATCGGCAACAACAACACGCTCAACCTGACCAACCTCGGCAGCGCAGACATCCAGGGCAACCAGAATCTGGTCCTGGTCCGCGAGGTGAAACAGGTGCGTTTTTCCGGTAACGACAACACCGTCAATCCCTACAGCAAACCCACGCTGGACGACCGTGGCAGCGGCAACAAGCTGATGTAACGGCGGCGCGATCGCCATCGGCCTGTCTGCCGTGCCGCTGGTGGATCCGTGACTCACAGACTCGACCACCTCGTGCGCCAGCGGCGCGGGGACCAAGCCCATCGCTGCGTTGTGTTGTTCCCGTTTTCAGGAGATTGACATGGCATTGCGCTCACTGCTGCCCCTCTCACTGCTCGCATTGGCGGCCTGCGGCGAGCAGCCCGCTGCTGATCCTGCTGCTGCCATCTCCCCGACGCCTCCAAGCGCATCCGCAGCATCGGTGGCGCCAGCTCAATCCGCTCCCCAGCCGGCGCAGCCGGCCCTGTCGCCAGCAAGCACCGACGCCGCACCGAAGGCCGACACTGGCGAGCGGCCGACGTTGCTGGTCACCTCGACCAGCGGCACGGTCAGTTGCGACGGGCATAACGTCGATCTGACCGGCGACCACGCCAATCTGCTTTTCAAGGGCGATTGCGGCGCCATCTCCGTGCTGGGCGAGCAGGCAATCGTGCAGATCGAGCGCGCCGAATCGGTCCGTATCGTTGGCGACGCTGCTCAGGTCACCCTGGCCGGCGATGCCAAAAGCGTCGAACTGTTCGGCCGCAAGTCCACGCTCAAGGCCGGTCGCGTCGACACCCTGCTGGTGCCCGGCGACGACAATCACGTGCAGGTGCAGACGATCGGTGAGGCCACGCTGCACGGTCGCGGCAACCGCATCAGCCAGCAGTCCGGGACTGTGAGGGTCGATGACTACGGCAGCGACAACCAGATCACGACCCGCTGACCCGCCGGCGCCGGCCAGCATCCGGCGCGACCAGCGCCTCCGTGGGCATGCCTTGCACTGAAACCTGACTGCAACACAGGCCGGCAAGGCATCGCGCAGCGGGCTGGGCGACAATAGGCCACTTCGCCGGCCGCGCAGCGCCGGCTTTTCCCAGTCGGACCCGTCACACCATGAAAAAGACCGCCGCAAAAAAGACCGTTGCCAGAAAGGGCGCCCCGCTGCCCTTCGAGATCCATGCCACCCGCGATCAGCCGTTGGGCATGCCGGTCGAGCGCTTTCTACGCACCTACTGGCACAAGCATCCGCTGCTGATCCGCAACGCGTTCCCGGATTTCCAGTCGCCGCTGCAGCCCGAAGACCTGGCCGGACTGGCCTGCGAAGACGGCGTGCTGGCGCGGCTGATCAGCCACGACCGCGCCGCCGACGACTGGACCGTGCGCAGCGGACCTTTCCAGGAAACCGACTTCCCCGGCCTGCCCGACCACGACTGGACCCTGCTGGTGCAGGACGTGGACAAGTGGGACGCCGACGTGCGTGCGCTGCTGGAGCAGTTCCGCTTCCTGCCGCGCTGGCGCATCGACGACATCATGATCAGCTTCGCCGCCACCGGCGGCTCGGTGGGCGCGCATGTCGACCATTACGACGTGTTCCTGCTGCAGGGCCTGGGCCATCGCCGCTGGCAGGTCGACGCACGCAGCTCGCAGGGCCGCAAGCCCACGCCGATGGCGTTCCGCGACGATGTGGACATCAAGCTGCTGCGCGAATTCAAGCCCACCCACGACTGGGTGCTGGGCCCGGGCGACATGCTGTACCTGCCGCCGCTGGTGCCGCACCACGGCGTGGCCCAGGACGCTTGCCTGACCTTCTCCATCGGCACCCGCGCGCCCTCCTCGGCCGAGCTGATCGGTGACTACCTGGACACCTTGATCGCCGATGCCGACGAGGCCGTGCGCTATCACGACGAAGACCTCAAGGTGCCGGCTGATCCATACGAGATCGATGTCACCGCGATGAACCGCGTGGTCGCCGCACTCAACGCCCTGCGCATGAACGACCCGGACCGCCTGGGCGACTGGTTTGGCCGCTTCATGACCACCTACCGCGCCTCCGGCGACGTGGTGCCGGCACCGGAACCGATCCCGCGCGAGGCCGTGGAGCAGGCCCTTGACGAAGGAGTGCTGCTGCATCGCCACCCGTGGTCGCGGCTGGCCTGGCGGCGTGCCAAGCGCGGCGCCACCCTGTTCTGCAGCGGCCTGGAATTTGCGCTGTCGGTCAAGGACGCCAGCCGCCTGGCCGCCGCCGAGGAGATCGACGGCGCGCTGTACGGGCAGTTGTCCGTGCGTGGCCGCGAGGTGGTGCTGGAACTGCTGGCGCAGGGCCATTACCAGCGCGCGCATGAGGATCAGTACGAAGACCTCGACGACGACGATGCGCATACCCTGAGCCTGTCGGCCGACCACCTCGACAACGACGAAGACGCTGATCTGGATGCCGACACCGACGCCACGCAGATCGATGCGGACGCCGATGTGGAAGCAGTCGCAGACGAGGCTGACCAGCCGGATGCGCTCGAGGAAGCGGAAGACGAGGACGACAACGCCGAGGCGGCCGCCGACACCGGCATGGCAAGCGACGCCTCTGCCACGCAGGAAGACGACGCCGCCAACCCGGCCGACGACGACGCGTTGCACGACGACGAGGATCCGCAGCGCGCATGACTCCCGCCGGCCCGGCGCAGATCGTCACCCTGGACCCGGCCACGCAGGCCGGGACCTTGCGTGCGCTGCGTGCGGGCTGGGCGGCCAGCGCTACCGAGGACTCCTGGAATGCCCTCGACCCGCTCAGTCTGCACCTGGCCGCACGCGATGCGGATGGCGAGCTGGTCGCCGCCGTCCGGCTCACCCCGGATCGGCGCATCGACCGCCTGGGCGTCCTGCCGGCCTGGCGCCGGCGCGGTCTGGCCGCTCGCCTGCTTGCCGCCGCCGTGGACAGCGCCCGCCAGCGCGGCTGGCCCACCGTGAGCACGCATGTCAGCGCAGACGCCGCCGCCCTGTTCGGCCGGCTCGGTTTCCTGCCTGTGCCTCCCGCTGCGCTCTCGACAACCGCAGAGGAGGTGCCAGCAGGCCAGGCGCTGTATCGCCGCCTGGACGGCCCCATGGCGGTCGAAACCCTGGCTGCGGCACACACCGCCACCACCGCCCTGCTCGGCACCGCGCGCCGGCAGGTGTTGATCTACACGCGCGCCCTGGACGTGGCGTTGTTCGATGCCCCGGCCGTGCTCGAGGCGCTGCGTCGCTTTGCCACCGCTCGCCACGACAAGCGCGTGCACGTGCTGGTGCAGGAGCCCGCCGCGGCCGGCGCCAGCAGCAGCGCACTGCTGCGGCTGGCGCAACGCCTGCCCAGCGTGTTCCGGTTCCGTGCGATCAGCGATCCGGTCGATACCAGCTATGCATCGGCCTACGTGATCGGCGACGACGCCTACTACTTTCGTCCAACAGGGCACCGCTTCGACGACGGCGAAACCTGGCTGACCGGCGCGGCACGCAGCCGGCAGCTGGAGCGCGAATTCGCGCAGATATGGGAGCGCAGCGCACTTTGGAACGAGCCGCGCGCGCTTGGCATCTGACGCCGCAGCGCCCCTTGCGCGTAGGCGTCTGGCCAATTGGTCTACCCCGCCGGTCAGCTCGCAGACGCCCCCTCACAAGCGCAAGGGGGTATAATTTTTCGAGATTTGAGATCGACCGATAGGGCAACTCGCCCTGCCGCTTCCGCACAATCATCCCCACAGCAGACCCGACTTACCATCGTGGATAATCTCCTAAAGCAGTTCGCGCAGTCATCGCAGCTCGCCGGCGGCAATGCCGCCTATATCGAGGATCTGTACGAGCAGTACCTCGTCGCCCCCGACAGTGTCGATCCGAAGTGGAAGGCGTATTTCGACGGCTTCAACGGTCGCGATGCCGGTGATGTGCCGCACTCGGCGGCAATTGCCCACATTCTCAGCGCCTCCAAACAGGCTGCCAATGCCGGTACCGGCGTGGGCGCCAGCGACGAGCGCGAGCGCAATGTCGGTCGTCTGATCACCGCCTACCGTTCGCGTGGTCATCTCGGCGCGCAGCTCGATCCGCTGGGCCTGACCCCGCCGGTCAACCCGCCCGACCTGGACCTGCCGTTCCACAGCCTTTCGCAGGCTGATCTGGACAGCGAGTTCAGCACCGGCGGTGTCGGCGGGCAGCCGCGGATGAAGCTGAAGGATCTGCTGGCGCGCCTGAAGGCGACCTACGCCAGCACGATCGGCGCCGAATTCATGCATATTCCCGAATTCGACCAGCGCCAGTGGATCTACAAGCGCCTGGAAGATGCCGGCGGCAAGATCGCTGCCGATGCGGCCAGCCGCAAGCGCACGCTGGAGCGGCTCACCGCCGCCGAAGGCCTGGAGCGCTACCTGCACACCAAGTACGTCGGCCAGAAGCGCTTCTCGCTGGAAGGCGGCGACGCACTGATCCCGATGATGGACACCATCATTCGCCAGTCCGGCAATGACCAGGTCAAGGACATCGTGATCGGCATGGCCCACCGCGGCCGTCTCAACGTGCTGGTCAATACGCTGGGCAAGAACCCGCGCAAGCTGTTCGACGAGTTCGAGGGCAAGTTCGAGCACGCCCACGACGACCGCGCGCACACCGGCGACGTCAAGTACCACATGGGCTTCTCGGCGGACATCGCGGTCGGCGACGACAAGCAGGTCCACCTGGCGCTGGCGTTCAACCCCTCGCACCTGGAAATCGTCGACCCGGTCGTGGTCGGCAGCGTGCGGTCGCGGCAGGAGCGTTTCGGTGATGCGGATCGCAAGACCGTGCTGCCGATCCTGATCCATGGCGACGCCGCATTCGCCGGCCAGGGCGTGGTGATGGAGCTGTTCCAGATGTCGCAGGCGCGCGGTTTCGCGGTCGGCGGCACCGTGCATATCGTGGTGAACAACCAGATCGGCTTCACCACCAGCGCACGCGACGATGCCCGCTCCACCCTGTACTGCACCGACGTGGCCAAGATGATCGGCGCGCCGGTCTTCCACGTGAACGGCGACGACCCGGACGCGGTGATGTTCGTGTCCAAGCTGGCCTATGAGTTCCGCCAGCAGTTCAAGAAGGACGTGGTCATCGACCTGGTCTGCTACCGCCGTTGGGGCCATAACGAGGCCGACGAGCCGGCCGCCACCCAGCCGGTGATGTACCAGACCATCCGCAAGCACAAGACCACCCGCGAGCTCTACGCCACCAAGCTGGAAAGCGATGGCGTGCTGAGCGCCGACGAGGCCAAGGCGCTGGTGGATGGCTACCGCAACAAGCTGGATTCGGGCGAATACACCACCGAATTGGCCAAGCGCAAGCCGGACGAATTCGCCATCGACTGGTCCAAGTATCTGGTCGGCACTGCGGCCGATCCGGTCGATACGCGCGTCAAGCGGAATGAGCTGGACCGTCTGGCCAAGCTGATCACCACCATCCCGGCCGGTGTGGAACTGCACGCCCGCGTGGCGAAGATCTACGAAGACCGCGTCAAGATGGCCGCCGGCAATCAGGACGGTGACTGGGGCTTTGCCGAGAATCTGGCCTACGCCACCTTGCTGGCCGAAGGCCACAAGCTGCGCCTGGTCGGCCAGGATGCGGGCCGCGGTACGTTCTTCCACCGTCACGCGATCCTGCATGACCAGAAGACCGACAGCTATTACCTGCCGCTGCGCCAGCTGGTGGAAAACCCGGAAGACGCCACCATCATCGATTCGCTGCTGAGCGAAGAAGCAGTGATGGGTTTCGAGTACGGCTACTCCACCACCGACCCGAACGCGCTGTGCGTCTGGGAAGCGCAGTTCGGCGACTTCGCCAATGGCGCGCAGGTGGTGATCGACCAGTTCATCGCTGCCGGCGAGGCCAAGTGGGGCCGCATCGCGGGCCTGTCGCTGTTCCTGCCGCATGGCTACGAAGGCCAGGGCCCGGAGCACAGCTCCGCACGTCTTGAGCGTTTCCTGCAGCTGTGCGCGCTGGAGAACATGCTGGTCTGCGTGCCGACGACCCCGGCGCAGTGCTTCCACATGATCCGTCGCCAGATGCGCATGACCACCCGCAAGCCGCTGGTGGTGATGACCCCGAAGTCGTTGCTGCGCCACAAGCTGGCGGTGTCGACGCTGGAAGAACTGGCCGATGGGCAGTTCCAGCATCTGATCCCCGACGCCAAGGCCGACGCGAGCAAGGTTAAGCGCGTGGTGCTGTGCTCGGGCAAGGTCTATTACGACCTGCTCGAAGACCAGACCAAGCGTGGCCAGGACGACGTTGCCATCCTGCGTGTGGAGCAGCTGTACCCGTTCCCGCGTGCGCAGCTGGCCGCAGAACTCAAGCGCTTCGGCAATGCCGCCGACGTGGTGTGGTGTCAGGAAGAGCCGCAGAACCAGGGTGCGTGGTATCAGATTCGCCATCACCTGAATTTCTGCCTGGCCAGCGGTCAGAGCCTGCATTACGCCGGCCGTGCCCGTTCGCCCTCGCCTGCTGCCGGCCACATGGCCGACCACATCGCCGAACAGCAGAAGCTGGTCGCCGATGCGCTGCTCAATCCGTTCAACGACCAAGTCGCTGAATAACTCCTCTTCCCCAAAGAACGAAAACCCTAGGACGCTCCCCGAATGGCCACCGAAGTCAAAGTTCCGGTACTGCCCGAATCCGTTTCCGACGCCACCATCGCCAGCTGGCACAAGAAGGCCGGTGAAGCGGTCAAGCGCGACGAGAATCTGGTCGATCTGGAAACCGACAAGGTCGTGTTGGAAGTTCCTTCGCCGGTCGACGGCGTACTGAAGGAAATCAAGTTCGAAGCCGGCAGCACGGTCACCAGCAACCAGATCCTGGCGATCATCGAAGAAGGCGCCGTGGCCGCAGCTGCACCGGCCGAAGAGAAGAAGGCCGATGCCACGGCGGCCGCCGCTGCGCCTGCTGCTGCGCCGGCACCGGCTGCCGCTGCCGCTGCCGCGCCGGTTGCATCGAAGTCGTCTGCTGACAGCCTGCCGCCGGGTGCGCGTTTTTCCGCCATCACCCAGGGCGTGGATCCGTCGCAGGTCGACGGCACCGGCCGTCGTGGCGCGGTGACCAAGGAAGATATCGTCAACTTCGCCAAGGCCGGCGGCGTGGGCAAGGCGTCTGGCGCCCGTCCTGAAGAGCGCGTGGCGATGACCCGCGTGCGCAAGACGATCGCCAAGCGCCTGATGGAGTCCAAGAACTCCACCGCGATGCTGACCACCTTCAACGAGGTCAACCTCGCCAAGGTGTCGGCCGCGCGCAAGGAACTGCAGGACGAATTCCAGAAGGCGCACGGCATCAAGCTCGGTTTCATGAGCTTCTTCGTCAAGGCCGCGGCCAACGCACTGCAGCGCTTCCCACTGGTCAACGCCTCGATCGACGGCGACGACATCATCTATCACGGCTACAGCGACATCTCGATCGCCGTCTCCACCGAGAAGGGCCTGGTGACGCCGGTGCTGCGTAACGTCGAGCGCCAGTCATTTGCCGAAGTCGAACAGGGCATCGCCGACTACGCCGCCAAGGCGCGCGCCGGCAAGCTGGGCCTGGACGACCTGCAGGGTGGCACCTTCACCATCACCAATGGCGGCACCTTCGGCTCGCTGTTGTCGACCCCGATCATCAACCCGCCGCAGAGCGCCATCCTGGGCATGCACGCGATCAAGGAACGTCCGATCGCCGAGAACGGCCAGGTCGTGATCGCGCCGATGATGTACCTGGCGCTGTCCTACGACCACCGCATCATCGACGGCAAGGATTCGGTGCAGTTCCTGGTCGACATCAAGAATCAGCTGGAAAACCCGGGCCGGATGCTGTTTGGCCTCTAAGAGCCGGGAATCGGGAATGGAGATTCGGGAATGGGACAAGCGCCCATCGACCGCTCCATTCCCGCCTGGACCTGGATGGGACGCGACAGGCGCGTGCGCTGTTGCGATTCCCCATTCCCTACTCCCCATTCCCGTGAGCAAATGAAATGAGCGAACAATTCGACGTCGTCGTCATCGGTGCCGGCCCGGCCGGTTATCACGCTGCGATTCGTGCAGCGCAGCTCGGCATGAAGGTCGCCTGCATCGACGCAGCCATCGGCAAGGACGGCAAGCCCGCCCTGGGCGGCACCTGCCTGCGCGTGGGCTGCATCCCGTCCAAGGCGCTGCTGGATTCCTCGCGCCAGTTCTGGAACATGGGCCACCTGTTCGGCGACCACGGCATCAGCTTCAACGACGCCAAGATGGACGTGCCCACCATGATCGGCCGCAAGGACAAGATCGTGAAGCAGTTCACCGGCGGCATCGCGATGCTGTTCAAGGCCAACAAGATCACCCCGTACTACGGCTTCGGCCAGTTGCAGCCGGGCAACATCGTCAAGGTGACTCAGCACGAAGGTGGCGAGATCGAGCTGAAGGGCACCAACGTGATCCTGGCGGCCGGTTCGGAATCGATCGAACTGCCGTTCGCCAAGTTCGACGGCGACACCATCGTCGATAACGTCGGCGGCCTGGACTTCACCGCGGTACCCAAGCGCATGGCAGTGATCGGTGCCGGCGTCATCGGCCTGGAGCTGGGCAGCGTGTGGAAGCGTCTGGGCGCCGAGGTCACCATCCTCGAAGCGCTGCCGGATTTCCTGGCCCTGGCCGATGCCGAAGTGGCCAAGACCGCGCTGAAGGAATTCAAGAAGCAGGGTCTGGACATCAAGCTGGGCGCCAAGGTCAGCAAGACCGAGATCACCGGCAGCGGCGACGCCAAGCAGGTGGTGCTCAGCTACACCGACGCCGCCGGCGAGCAGACCCTGACCGTGGACAAGTTGCTGGTCGCCGTGGGCCGGAAGGCCGCGACCAAGAATCTGCTGGCCGATGGCACCGGCGTCAAGCTGACCGAGCGTGGCCAGATCGAGGTCGATGGCCATTGCCACACCGGCGTCGACGGCGTGTGGGCGATCGGCGACTGCGTGCGCGGCCCGATGCTGGCGCACAAGGGCTTCGAGGAAGGCATTGCGGTGGCCGAGCTGATCGCTGGCCTGCCCGGGCACGTCAACTTTGACACCATTCCGTGGGTCATCTACACCGAGCCGGAAATTGCCTGGGTCGGCAAGACCGAGCAGCAGCTCAAGGCCGAAGGCGTTGCCTACAAGGCCGGCAGCTTCCCGTTTGCGGCGATCGGCCGTGCGGTGGCCATGGGCGAGCCGGCCGGCTTCGTCAAGGTGATTGCCGATGCCGAAACCGACCGCGTGCTGGGGATGCACCTGGTGGGCGTGGGTGTCTCGGAGCTGGTGCACGAAGGTGTGCTGACGATGGAGTTCAGCGGCTCGGCGGACGATCTGGCGCGCATCTGCCATGCGCACCCGACCCTCTCCGAAGCAATCCACGACGCCGCCATGGCGGTGAGCAAGCGCGCCATTCACAAGGCGAATTAAGCCGGGAATCGGGAGTGGGGAATTGGGAATCGCAAGAGCGTTCCCATCACTTCGCTCTTCATGCTGACGCCGGACCTAGGTCCGGCGTCATGCGTTCCGGCTTTTGTTTCTGCTTTTACCCATTCCCAATTCCCTACTCCCGATTCTCATCCCATGAAAAGCATCTGCGTCTACTGTGGTTCCAATGCCGGCAACAAGCCTGCCTATGCCGAGCGCGCTATCGCCCTGGGTGACCGCATCGCCAAACAGGGGCTGCGCCTGGTGTATGGCGGTGGCAATGTCGGCCTGATGGGCACGGTGGCCAACGCGGTGCTGGCCGCAGGTGGCGAAGTGACCGGCGTGATTCCGCAGCAGCTGGCCGATTGGGAAGTGGCGCATCGCGGGCTGACCACGCTGGAAATCGTTGGCTCCATGCATGAGCGCAAGATGCGCATGTTCGAGCTGTCGGATGCGTTCGTCGCCCTGCCCGGTGGCTTTGGCACCATGGAGGAGATCTTCGAGATGCTGACCTGGCGGCAGCTGGGCATCGGCAACAAGCCGTGCGCGTTCCTGGACATCGAAGGCTTCTACGCGCCGCTGATCGGCATGATCGATCGCATGGTCGAGGAACGCTTCCTGCATCCGGATCAGCGCAGCGACCTGTGGTACGGCGCCGACATCGAGCAGATGCTGGAGTGGATGCAGCACTACACGCCGGCACAGGCATCGAAGTGGATCGACGAGAAGCGCCGCTCCACCCTGGTGTGATCGTCACGGCGGCAACAACAGTCGCTGCGGACCAGCGCAGCGCGCTTGTATTACGGCGCTAACCCCACGCAGATGCTGTACTGATCTAGCACCACACGCTCGTCAGTGACCATGCGGATAGCGCGCTGCACATCCGCGCCGCAACCTGTCCACGCCCCCACCTGCTCGCACAGAGACGCACGCCCGGCCGCGCGCGACCAGCTCGCATAGAATGCACGCGATGCCAGACACCCTTGCCGCCGACGCGCACCACAGCCTGGAGATCAAGCACAGTCGCTTTGTCGCACAGGCCTGCGCGCTGGCATCGCCCGAGCAGGCACTGGAGCAGGTGCGGCGCTTTGCGGCCGTGGATGCCACGCACAATTGCTGGGCCTACCGCTACGGGCAGGAATACCGCTCCAGCGACGACGGCGAACCCAGCGGCACCGCTGGCCGGCCGATCCTAGCTGCGATCGATGGCCAGGGCTACGACCGCGTCGTGGTGGTGGTGACGCGCTGGTATGGCGGCATCAAGCTCGGCGCCGGCGGCCTGGTGCGCGCGTACGGCGGTACGGCCGCCGAATGCCTGCGGCTGGCCATGCGCCGGCCACTGGTGACGATGTCGCTGCTGGCCCTGCGCTGCCCGTTCGACGACCTGGGCGTGGTCCATGCCGCGCTATCGACCTTCCACGCCGACAAGCTGGACGAGCAATTCGACACCGAGGGCGCCGCATTGCGCGTGCAAGTGGCCGCGGATCAGCTCGCCGGCTTGAAAACCCGCCTGTGCGACGCCACTCGCAACAGGGTCCATCTCTCAACACCGGAAGCCGCATGAGCCAGCCCCCCGCCAAGCCTGCCCCACTCCGCAAGCTTGGCAACCTGCGCACCCTGTGGCCCTTCGTGCAGCGCCAGCGCGGCCTGTTCGCGGCCTGGCTGGTCGCATTGGCGGTCTCCTCGGCGGCCACGCTGAGCCTGCCGGCTGCGGTCAAGCGCATGATCGACCACGGCTTCTCCGGCGGAACGCAGATCAACCAGGCCTTCGCGCTGCTGTTTGCAGTGGCGGTGGTGCTGGCGCTGGCCACGGCGGCGCGCTTTTATTTCGTGGCGCTGCTGGGCGAAAAAGTGGTCGCCGATCTGCGCGGCCGCCTGTATGCCCATCTGATTGGCCTGGATGCCGGCTTCCACGATCGCAGCCGCAGTGGCGAGCTGGTGTCGCGCCTATCGGCCGACAGCGAACTGCTGCGCGGCGTGGTCGGCACCACCATGTCGGTGGCCTTGCGCAGTTCGGTCACGGTGATCGGCAGCCTGGTGATGCTGTTCGTCACCAGCCCGCGGCTGGCCGGCTTCACCTTGATCGGCATTCCGCTGGCGGTGCTGCCGATCGTGCTCGGCGCGCGACGCCTGCAGAAGATCTCGCGGGCCAGCCAGGACCGCGTGGCCGATGCCAACACGCTTGCCGCCGAAACACTAGGGGCGGTGCGCACGGTGCAGGCACATGCGCGCGAGGGCTACGAGAGCAACCGCTTCAGCCAGGCCTTGCAGGCAGCCATCGGGACCGCGCGCGTACGCATCCGCACCCAGGCCACCGTCACCGCAGTGGCGATCATGCTGATCTTCGGGGCCATCGTCGCGGTGCTGTGGTTGGGCGCGCACGATGTCATCGCCGGGCAGATGACGCCGGGCACGCTGGGCCAGTTCGTGCTGTATGCACTGATTGGCGGTGGTTCGGTGGGTGCGCTGGCCGAAGTATGGAACGAGCTGCAACGCGCTGCCGGTGGCATGGGGCGGATCGGCGAGTTGCTCGACGAGCAGTCGGCAATTGTCGCGCCCGCGACCCCGCAGCCGTTGCCGGTGCCGGTGCGTGGCGCGATCCATTTCGACCAGGTGGTCTTCCACTACCCGCAGCGCCCGGACATGCCGGCGCTGGATGGCTTCGACCTGCATGTGCAGCCGGGCGAAACCGTGGCGCTGGTCGGCCCCTCCGGCGCCGGCAAGAGCACGGTGCTGGCGATGCTGTTGCGCTTCCACGACCCGCTGAGCGGCAGCGTGCGGATCGATGACGTAGATCTGCGCCAGACCGATCCAGTGCTGCTGCGCGAGCAGATCGCACTAGTCCCGCAGCAGCCGACCTTGTTCGCCGCCAGTGCCGCCGACAACATCCGGTATGGCCGCCTGGACGCCAGCGACGCGCAGGTGGAAGCCGCCGCCACGGCTGCCGAGGCCGACATCTTCTTGCGCGCATTGCCGCAGGGCTATGCCAGCGAACTGGGCGAGCGCGGCACGCGCCTGTCCGGCGGCCAGCAGCAGCGCGTGGCAATCGCACGGGCGCTGCTCAAGGATGCTCCGATCCTGTTGCTGGACGAGGCCACCAGTGCGCTGGATGCACAAAGCGAGCGCGCGGTGCAGCAGGCGCTGGACCGCTTGATGCAGGGCCGCACCACGCTGGTCATCGCGCATCGCCTGGCAACGGTGCTCAAGGCAGATCGCATTGTGGTGATGGACGCCGGCCGCATCGTGGCGCAGGGCACGCATGCACAACTGGTGGCCGAAGGCGGGCTGTACGCGGAGTTGGCGAAGCTGCAGTTCATCGATCAGTGACCGCCACACGCTCACTGATCGCTGCAATCACGCGGCACGCGCGTACGGCCACCTCGGCATGCACGCCCGCACGCGCTGAGGCCAGGAGCTGACCCATGCCCCGCCCCAGAACCACCATCCGCCAACTCAGTTATTTCGTCGCGCTGGCAGACACCGGCAGCTTCACCCGTGCCGCCGAGCAGATGGGCGTTTCGCAACCCTCGCTGTCGCAGCAGATCCGGGGACTGGAAACCATCATCGGCGCGCCGTTGTTCGAACGCGGCGGGCCGGCGATCCTTACCCCATTGGGGCGCGAACTGCTGGCGCGTGCACGCAGCATCCTGCTCGATCTGGCCGACCTGGAAGACGTGCGCGCCACCTCGGCAGATTCGCTGATCGGCACCATCCGGCTCGGCGTGTCGCCCACGCTGGGCGCGTACCTGATGCCCAGCCTGGTGGCGCGGCTGCACCGGGAGCATCCGGCGCTGCGCGTGCATGTGCGCGAAGGATTGCCAACAGTGCTGGCCAGCGACCTGGCCACTGGCGTGCACGACGTGATCCTGGCGCAGTTGCCGGTGGCCGGGCGCGGCCTGCACAGCGAACGCCTGTTCCGCGAACCGTTGCACGTGACCATGGCCGCCGACCATCCGCTGCGGACCAAGGCCTGCATCACCCCCGCCGATTTGCGCGGCACCAGCTTGCTGACGCTGATGCCGGAATATCGCCTGGCCGAGCAGGTGGCCGCGATTGCGGCGGAAGTCGGCGCCAACGTGCTGCGCGATTACGAAGGGACCAGTCTGGATGCGATCCGGCAGATGGCCGGCATGGGCATGGGCCTGGCGCTGCTGCCGGATCTGTACGTGCGCCAGGAGATCCGCGAGGGCGACGATGTGGTGGTACGGCCGGTCAAGGGTGGGCGCTATTACCGCGACATCGGCCTGCTCTGGCGACAAGGTGCCGGCCGTGCGCCGGCGTTCGGGCTTATCGCCGAATTGCTGCGTGCCGCCGCCGCATAGGAAAATCCTATGCGGCAAATAAGCTCGCCGGCCTTGTTCGTAAGCACGAACTCGTCAATGCTGCACTGAACTCATCAGCGGAAGTGCAATGGCGGCGGGCAAACAGATCGGATGGCGGGAAGCGGCAAGCTGGCTGGCGGAGATCGTCGGGCCGGACATGCCCTATGTGCGTCTGGCCATCGTCTACGGCGTGGCGATCAGTCTGTTGTCGCTGGCCACGCCAATCTCGGTGCAGTTGCTGATCAACAGCGTGGCCAACACCGCGCTGCCCACGCCGCTATGGACCTTGTCGGTATTGTTGCTCGGCCTGTTGCTGCTGGTCGCCGGCCTGAGCGCGATGCGGGTGTGGGTCATGGCGCTGTTCGAACGCCGCTTGTTCGCACGCGTGGTGGCCGAGATCACGGTGCGCGCCGTGCATGCGCAAAACCCGTTCTTCGCCGACCAGAACCGCGGCGACATGTTCAACCGCTACTTCGATCTGGTGGTGGTGCAGAAGGCCGTGCCGAGTCTGGCCATCGGTGCGTTCACCATCGTGCTGCAGTCGGCGGTGGGGCTGATCGTCACCAGCTTCTACCACCCGTTTTTCCTGGGCTTCAACGCCTTGCTGCTGCTGGTGATCTTCAGCATCTGGATGATCTGGTCGCGCGGGTCGATCCGCACCGCGGTGGATCTGAGCCACGCCAAGCACGAGGCAGCACGCTGGCTGGAAAGCGTCGGCGGCTCCAACGGGTTCTACAAGTCCAGCCGCCATCTCGATTTCGCAATGGATCGCTCCGAGGCGGTCACGGCCGCCTACATCGATCGGCATCGGCGCCACTTCAGCTACAGCTTCACCCAGACCGCCTCCTTCCTGCTGGTCTACGCGGTGGCCAGCGCCGCGTTGCTGGCACTGGGCGGCAACCTGATCCTGCGCGGTGAGTTGTCGATCGGCCAGCTGGTGGCGGCCGAGCTGATCCTGAGCGCGGTGTTCTACGGTATCTCCCAGCTAGGCACCTACCTGGATGCGCTCTACGACCTGGTCGCCAGCTCCGAGGAACTTTCGTTGCTGTTCGCGATTCCGCAGGAACGCGCCGTGGTGGCGCCGGGCAAGACCCCGGGCAACAGCGCGGTCCGCTTGGATGGGGTGGTGATCGATGGCGCGCGGTTCGACTTTTCGCTGGCCGCCGGCGAACAGCTGGTGACGCTGGCCGATGGCGGTGCCGAGCGGCTGCTGGCCATGGTGTTGAAACGGCACGTGGTGCCCGACCGCGGGCTGGCGATGGTGGGCGGCGCCGACATGGCCACCTTCGACATGTATCTGCTGCGTTCGGAAGTCACCGTGCTCGACCGCCCCACTATCGTGGAGGTCACCATTCGCGAATACCTGGCGCTGGCCTCCAGTGATGTGAGCTCCGAAGCGATGCTGGAAGCCATCGACGCGGTGGGCTTGCGCAGCCGCATTGCCTCGCTTCCCAAGGGGCTGGACACGCGTCTGGCCGCCTCCGGCTACCCGTTGTGGATCGGCGAGGTGATGGCGCTGAAGCTGGCCAACGCGCTGCTGGTGCAACCGCGTGTGCTGATGCTGTCGCAGCTGTACGACCTGATTCCGGCCGAACGCCTGACCAAGATCCTGCGTCGTTTGAAAGCCACCGGCACCACCGCCTTGTTGTGCACCGGCCGGCCGGAGGACATCACCCTGGACGGCTGGTTCCGCCTGCAACCCGGACAGCAGCAGCGCTACGCCACGCGCGATGCCCTGATCGCATCCATGCAGGAGGCAGACGATGCGCCAGGCCGCTGATCGCAACGCGCACTTCCCAACCCTGGCGGCGATGCGGCCGCCCAGCATCGCCAAGGCACTGGCCTGGATGCTGCTGATCGGCGTGGCCATTGCCGCGGCGATCCTGGCGCTGGCACCGTGGGTGCAGACCGCCAGCGGCAAGGGACAGGTGGTCTCGCTGGACCCGGGCGATCGCCAGCAGCAGGTCACCGCCTTCGTTCCCGGCCGTGTCGAGACGTGGTACGTGCACGACGGCCAGCATGTCTCGCGTGGCGACCCGATCGCGCGCGTCGGCGATCTGGACCCGGACCTGCTGACCCGCCTGGCCAGCGAACGGGCGCAGGTGCAGGCCGAGATCGCCGCCATCCAGCAATCACGCGCGGTGGCCGGCATCGATGTGGAGCGCAGCCGGCAATTGCTGGCCGAAGGCCTGGCCGGGCGCCGTGACTACGAGCTGACCCAGATCAAGGTGGCCGAAGCCGATGCCAAGCTGGCCGAGTCGCGCGCCAAGTTGACCCGGATCGACATCCAGTTGAATCGCCAGTCTGCGCAGTTGGTGCGTGCGCCGCGCGACGGCCGCGTGCAACAGCTCAACGCCGCCAGCGGCAGCGCGATGGTGTCGCCGGGCACGGTGCTCGCGGTGATCGCGCCCGAGCGCGTGGAGCGTGCGGTCGAGCTGTATATCGACGGCCGCGACGTGCCATTGATCCGCCCCGGACGGCCGGTGCGGCTGGAGTTCGAAGGCTGGCCGGCAATCCAGTTCAGCGGCTGGCCGTCAGTGGCGCACGGCATGTTCGATGGCCGCGTGCGTGCGATCGACCCCAACGCAGCGCCCGACGGACTGTTCCGCATCCTGGTCGAACCCATGCCGGGCAAGCCGGCGTGGCCGGCGCAGGAATTCGCGCGCCAGGGCGGCAAGGTGCGCGGCTGGGTGCAGGGCGAAACCGTGCGGGTCGGCTACGAACTGTGGCGCCAACTCAACAACTTCCCGCTGGAATTCGACCGCCGCCCGACGGCCACGCAGCAGGATGACGGCAAGGCCAAGCCGGCGGCGTACAAGGCCGAAGACGACGCGACGGGCAAGAAATGATGCACCGTTTTGTTGCCCTGTTGATCGCACTCTGCCCCGGAGCGGCATTCGCCCAGACCGCTGCCCTGACCCTGGACGAGGTGTTGCAGTCCTCTGCCCGCTCGGCGCCGCAAATCGTCGAATCGCTGGCCAAGGTGCGCCAGGCCGAAGGCAAGGGGCTATCGGCCAATGGCGCGTTCGATACGGTGTTCGATATAGATGGCCGCTCGCGCGAGGCCGGCTATTACGACGGCAGTTCGATCGAGAGCACGGTCAAGCGGCCCTTCGAGGAAAACGGCGGCTACTACTACGGCGGGTACCGGTCCTCGCGCGGGTCGTTTCCGGTCTACGAAGACAAGTCCTACACCGACCGCGGCGGCGAAGTGAAAGTCGGTGCGCTGTATGCGCTGCTGCGCGACCGCGTGGTGGATGAGCGCCGCACCCGTCGCAGCGTGGCCAGCGGCGACATCGACGTGGCGCAGTACGAAGCGGAGATGGTGGCGATTGGCGTGCAGCGCCGCGCGGTGGATGCCTACCAGAGCTGGGTCGCGGCCGGGCTGAAGCTGCGGGCCTACAAGGACCTGCTGGAGCTGGCCGAACGCCGCCGCAACGCCATTTCCCGGCAGGTGACGCTCGGCGCACGGCCAACCATTCTGTTGACCGAAAACGACCAGAACCTGGTGCGCCGCCGCGCGCTTGTGGTGCGCTCGGAGCAGGACTTCGCCAATGCGGCCAATGCGTTGTCCTTGTATCTGCGCGACGACGCCGGCATGCCGCTGATCGTGTCCGCCGAGCGGCTGCCCGCCGACGCCTCCGCGCTCGAAGGTCTGGCCGGCGCCAGCAAGATCACCGCGCCGGTGGAACGCCCCGATTACCGCGCCGTGCTGACCCGCATCGATCAGGCCACCGCCCGCCTGATGCTGGCGCAGAACGATCTGAAGCCACGCCTGGACGTGAGTTTCGAGGTCAGCAAGGATCTGGGCGCGCCCGGCGTGGGTGGCCCAAACCGTTCGCCGACCGATGCGATCATCGGCTTCCGTTTCAGCGTGCCGCTGGAAAATCGTTCCGCCAAAGGCCGCGTGGCCGAGGCACGCGCGGAGATCGAGGCGCTGGATCAACGCAGTCGCTTCCTGCGCGACCAGATTTCGGTGGAAGTGGAATCCATCGTCATCTCGCTCAATGCCGCCCAGCGACTGGCCGGCATCGCCGATGAGGAGCGCAGCCTGGCAGACCGGCTCGCTGCGGCGGAGCGGCGCCGTTTTGAACTGGGCTCGGGCGACTTTTTTCTCGTCAATCAACGCGAAGAAACTGCCAACGATGCCCGCGTACGGCTGATCGATGCACAGGCGCGGATCGCCTCCGCACGTGCCGAACTGGCCGCCGCCACCGCGGACCGTGACGCTTTGATGCTGCGCCAGTAGCGCACGCTGGCGCTGGCCGGATGTCCGTGCATCCAGCCCAACAGGCCCGCCGCTGGGCAGCGTGCAACGCACCACTGCCATGCCCTCGAAGTGTCGCGCGCGTAGCGCGAGAAGCTAAAAAGCAGCCACAACCGGCGCCGTCATTGTGTGCTTCATCGCTTGACGACGCATCGGTAACACGGCGCTGCGCATGCTCGCGACACCGGCAACAGCGCCGGTCGCGCGATCGTTGACGGTCGCATTGCAACCTTGAAACTGAGGAGGTGCGAGATGTCTTTTCGGCAATTTCCAGCCGTCGGTGCAGACGGCGAGCCCTACGTGATCATCGAGTTCCGCGACGACCAACCGCAGGGGCGCGCGCAGACACACGCGACACCACGCTATGAGCTCCCCGACGGTCGCCATCTGCTGCGGCAGGGCCAACGCTTCGTCACCAGCGGCGGCGAACTGAGCCTGCAAGCGGCATAACGCCAGCTGGTCATTTTTTGACCATGGCAAACCCGGCCGTTGCGCGGCAAGGGCTGATGCGAGTTATCCACATGCTTGTCCAGGATTCATCCACACCCTGTGTGGATGAATCTGCCATGCGTCAGCGCCAGTGCTCGGGGTCGCTTTCACAGTCGTTCGAATTACTTAGCAGGCGAGTGCGTTTCCACTTGCCACTGCGTTGCTCCCGCAGATGTGGTGCGTCCCGAGGCCACTCGATTGACAGAAGCAAAGCACCTTGAAGCCTGCCTACCCGTGATGCGGAACAGGCGTGGGCAGACGCGAGGCCTATGACTACATCGCTGCCGCTGATGAGTCAGGTCTTGCATACTCCGGTGCATGACGATGACTCGAAAGACTCAACGTTCCCGATCAACGCGCTCCAACACCCGCCCGATCCGGTCGGCATCGATTTGCGCTGCGGCGCGGCCCAGTGCAGCGCGATCGCTCTCCGGCTCGAACCCCATCCGGAAGTGCAGCTCGCCGCCGGGCGTGCGCGAGGAGTGGATCGAGGACAGGTTGACGCCGTGCTGCTCGAATACATGCAGCAACACGCGTAACGAGCCCGGCTGGTCTTCGGGCAGATACACGCTCAAGGTCAGCGGCTCGGTGAGGTCGGCCAGCAGGTAGCCCACCCGTTCATAGGTGTAGTTGCCGGCCGCCAGTGAGTCGCCTTGCAGGGCCTGCGCGTTGGCATCGAGAAAGGCCTGCCGAAATCGCAAGCGTGCCGCATCATCGCCCTGCACCACCAAGCCGCGCAGTTCTTGCAGCTGCGCGAGCAAGCGGTCGAGCATTTCGGCAACGTAAGGATTGCCGAACTGGATGTCTTCGTAGATCGACGGGTTGAGCGAGAGAATGCGCGCGATCACCGCGGTATCCAGTTCGAACGAGGCCGAGCGGTATGGCATCAAGGTGCGCAACTCGCCGAGCAAGGGGGCGTAGTCGCGCAAGGTGCCAGCCTGCGCCAGATGGGTGGCATGCACCATGGCCTGCACGAGCGCCATCACGCGGTCGTGGTGTTCGGGCGTGGCGTAGACGCACTCGGCCTGCAACGCGCTGCACAGCGCATCCACCCAGCCGGACCAGCGCTGCACACGTGCGCGGCAGACCACCATCACCCGCCCCTTCAAGGTGGGCGACTTGGGCGGTGCGGTCATCGGGTGCAGGCCCACCACCTCGGCCTGCGACGCCAGCATCGCCGCGACTGGCGCCTGTTTGATCGAGGTGACATCCAGCCACAGTTGCTCCGCCGCACGCGCGCCGGCAAGAGCGGCATAGCGTTCGATCAGCGCAGCGGTGTGGCGGATTGGTGCCGAAAAAATCAGCACATCGGCGCGCGCCACCAGCGTGGCGTCGTCCAGCCCGTCCGGTAATGCCGGATCCACGCCGATCACCTCCAGCCCCATGCGCGTGCGCAGGAATTGGGCGAGCCAGCGTCCGTAGGCGCCGGCGATCCCGACGATGCCAACGACCGGATGCGCGATCACGCCAGTCGCTCAACCGCAAAGCGCGGCGCGGTGCCAAGCGCGGCCGGCGCGGCAGCCAGCACATCGAATTCCTCGAAGCCAGCAGCCAGGGTGGCCTCCAGCGCCGCATGCACGCCGGTCAGTGCATGCCCCACCGCCTGCTCGAATGGCACATCGCGCAGCAACAGGCCGATCAGCAACGCCATCAGCACATCACCGGTGCCGGCCACGTCCACCGGCAGGTGCGGGCTGGCCCAGCGATAGACTGCCTCAGCGCTCACGGCCAGGGTCACCAGCTCGCCGGTGCCGCCGGCCACGCTATGTGCAAGCACCCATTGCGGGCCACGCGCAAGCAAGGCGCGTGCAGCGACGATGGCATCGTCCTGTTCCAGACTCGGCAGCCCGGTCAGGCGACCAAGCTCGAAGGCATTGGGCGTCACCAACCAGGCATGCGGCAACAGCCGCTCGGCAAACACGCGCTCCAACCCGGGCTCCACGTAAGGGCCGGTGTGGGTGTCGCCAATCACCGGGTCCAGGCAATAGCGCAACTGTGGCGCCTGCGGCAGGGTCTGCTCCAGCCAGTCCGCAAAAGCCTCGCCATTGGCCAGGCTGCCGAAGTAACCGGAAACAAGCAAGCGTGCACGCTGCGGCAGGCCGCGCTCGGTCGCGCCCAGCAATAGATCCGCCAGCCAGTCGGCCGGCAGGATGCGTCCGCGCAAGGTGGCGTAGAACGGCGCATTGCTCAGCAAGGTAGTGGGTACTTCCGCCACGCGTAAGCCCAGCGCGCGCAACGGCGGCACCGCCGCGCTGTTGCCGGCATGCCCGTAGACCAATTGCGATTGCACCGAGATCACATCGACCGGTGCAGGACCATCCGGGCGCTGACGGCGGCCGTGGACGAGGTGGCTGTCGGTTGCGTCGCTCATGCAGGCACCATCTTCGAAAGAGATGTCCCATTATCCGCGCAAGCCAGCAAGCGTGCTGTCGAAACAGCAGGAATGGCACGCCCGTGCATCCACAACGCTGCGCCTGGTGACTGCTTAGAGCAGCTATCAAAACTACTGCGCTGCCGCCAGGCGGGCGCGGCCGGTGCTCGGAATCCTCATGTGCCCACGTACACTCCGGTTCCTCCGCGCCGTCCGCACCCACCTGACGGCTGCTCGCTACGTTTTGTTAGCCGCTCTTAGTTATGCCGAGTTGGGCAGGGCAATCCGTGCAGGCGATTCCATAAAAAAATCCGGCGTGCATCGCTGCACGCCGGACGTTGCTGGATCACATCAGCTGGATCTGCGCCCCTGGATCAGGAGGTCATCCGATCCCAGAAACCCTTCACTCCATCGATGAAGGTCGCCGACTTGGGCGAATGCTTGCGCGCGTCCTCACCGGTGAACGTGGCCTCAAACTGCTTGAGCAATTCGCGCTGATCGGTAGTGAGGTTGACCGGCGTTTCCACCACCACGCGGCAGTACAGATCGCCCTCGCTGCGGCTGCGCACCGAGCGCACGCCCTTGCCACGCAGCCGGAACAGCTTGCCGGTCTGCGTTTCGGCCGGGATGCGGATTTCCGCTTCGCCGCCCAGCGTGGCCACCCGCACGGTGTCGCCGAGCGCGGCCTGCGAAATGCGGATCGGCACCTCGCAATGCAGGTCGTCGCCATCGCGCTGGAAGATCGCATGCTCGCGCACGCGCACTTCCACATACAGATCGCCCGGCGGCGTACCGGCCGGGCCAGCTTCGCCCTCGCCTGCCAAACGGATGCGGTCGCCGGTGTCCACGCCTGCCGGCACCTTGATCGACAGTACCTTGTCCTCTTCCACGCGACCTGCGCCATGGCAGGTCTTGCACGGGTTCTGGATCAGCGTGCCGCGGCCGTCGCAATGCGGGCAGCTCTGCTGCATGGCGAAGATGCCGCGCTGGATGCGGACCTGGCCGCGCCCATGGCAGGTTGCGCAGACTTCCACCTTGCCGTCTTCCGAGCCGCTGCCGTGGCAGGGTTCGCACTCGATCAGCGTGGGGATCTCGATGCGCCGCTCGATGCCGGCGACGGCTTCTTCCAGATCCAGTTCCAACACGTAGCCGACGTCGGCACCACGTCGCGCAGCGCGCGGACCGGCGGCGCCACCGCCAAAAATATTGCCGAAGATATCGCCAAAGATATCTCCCATGTCCGGACCACCAGGCCCGCCACCGCCGCCGCCCATGCCGTGCTCGAACGCCGCATGGCCGTGCGCGTCGTAGGCACGGCGCTTGTTGCCGTCCGACAGCACTTCATAGGCTTCCTTGCATTCCTTGAACGTTGCCTCTGCAGCAGCGTCGCCAGGATTGCGGTCCGGGTGGTACTTCATGGCACAACGCCGATAAGCCTTCTTCAGCTCCTCGTCGCTGGCGCCACGGGCCACGCCCAGAACTTCGTAGTAATCGCGTTTGCTCATGACAGGGAATCGGGAATCGGGAGAAGGGAATCGTTCAAAGCGTACATCCTCACATCAGCAGGCATCCGGAAGGGTCAGAACAGCGAAGGAGCGATGCCGTAGCACCGCTCCTCCGATTCTCTATTCCCTATTCCCGACTCACGCCTTCTTATCGTCCTTGACCTCGGTGAACTCGGCGTCCACCACGTCATCGGCGGCCTTGGAGGCCTGCGCATTGCCGCTGGCCGCATCGGCGTTGCCGCCCTGCTCTGCCGCGGCGGCCGCGGCGTACAGCGACTGGCCGGCTTCTTCCAGGGTCTTGCTGCGCGCTTCGATCTGCGCCTTGTCGTCGCCCTTCATGGCGGTTTCCAGGTCGGCCAGGGCCGCTTCCACCTTGCCGATCACATCGCCACCCACCTTGCTGCCATGCTCGGTGATCGCGGTGCGGGTGGCGTGGATCAAGCCATCGGCCTGGTTGCGGGTCTGCACCAGCTCCTGGAACTTCTTGTCTTCTTCGCGGTTGGCTTCCGCGTCGGCGACCATGCGCTGGATCTCTTCATCCGACAGGCCCGAACCGGCCTTGATCTCGACCTTCTGTTCCTTGTTGGTCTTCTTGTCCTTGGCCGACACGTGCAGGATGCCGTTGGCGTCGATGTCGAAGGACACTTCCACCTGCGGCATGCCACGCGGCGCCGGCTCGATGCCGGAGAGGTCGAACTTGGCCAGCGACTTGTTGAAGCGGGCCTGCTCGCGCTCACCCTGCAGCACGTGCACGGTCACGGCCGACTGGTTGTCTTCGGCAGTGGAGAAGGTCTGCGAGGCCTTGGTCGGGATGGTGGTGTTCTTTTCGATGATCTTGGTGAACACGCCGCCCATGGTTTCGATACCCAGCGACAGCGGGGTCACGTCCAGCAGCAGCACGTCCTTGACGTCGCCAGCCAGCACGCCGCCCTGGATCGCGGCGCCCACGGCCACGGCTTCGTCCGGGTTGACGTCCTTGCGCGGTTCCTTGCCGAAGAAATCGGCAACGGCCTGCTGCACCTTCGGCATACGGGTCTGACCGCCGACCAGGATCACTTCGTTGATGTCGCTGGCGCGCAGGCCGGCGTCGTTCAACGCGGTGCGGCACGGCTCGATCGACTTCTTGACCAGGTCTTCCACCAGCGCTTCGAGCTTGGCACGGGTCAACTTGATGTTGAGGTGCTTCGGGCCCGAGGCATCGGCGGTGACGTACGGCAGGTTCACTTCGGTCTGCTGCGAGGTCGACAGCTCGATCTTGGCGCGCTCTGCGGCGTCCTTGAGGCGCTGCAGCGCCAACGGATCCTTGCGCAGATCGATGCCCTGATCCTTGTTGAATTCGTCGACCAGATACTCGATGACGCGGTTGTCGAAGTCTTCGCCGCCCAGGAAGGTGTCGCCATTGGTGGCCAGCACTTCGAACTGCTTCTCGCCATCGACCTCGGCAATTTCGATGATCGACACGTCGAAGGTGCCGCCGCCCAGGTCGTACACGGCAATCTTGCGGTCACCGCCGTTCTTGTCCAGGCCATAGGCCAGGGCAGCAGCCGTCGGCTCGTTGATGATGCGCTTGACGTCCAGACCGGCGATGCGGCCAGCGTCCTTGGTGGCCTGGCGCTGGCTGTCGTTGAAGTACGCCGGCACCGTGATCACCGCTTCGGTGACCTTTTCGCCCAGGAAGTCCTCGGCGGTCTTCTTCATCTTTTCCAGCACGCGTGCGGAAATTTCCTGCGGCGCCATGCGCTTGGAATCGCTGGTCTGCACCCAGGCATCGCCGTTGTCGTGCGCCAGAATGCCGTACGGCACGTGGGAGATGTCCTTCTGCACTTCGCCGTCAGTGAACTTGCGGCCGATCAGGCGCTTCACCGCGTAGAAGGTGTTCTTCGGGTTGGTCACCGCCTGGCGCTTGGCCGAGGCACCGACCAGCACTTCGCCGTCCTTGGTGTAGGCGACGATCGAGGGCGTGGTGCGATCGCCCTCGGAATTTTCGATGACGCGGGCCTTGCCGCCGTCCATGATCGCCACGCACGAGTTCGTGGTGCCGAGGTCAATACCAATGATCTTGCCCATGGATACGCTCCTGATGAGTCTTTAGCTGTGTCCGGCGACGCCGGGTCTGGCTGAGATGTGGGGGTGGTGCGCAGGTGTTCAAGCCACCTGTACGAATCTGCGTTCCGCGTCTGCGCCGGCCGGTTCAGCCGGCAGCAGTGCTCAGTCGTGCTTGGCCACGACCACCAGGGCCGGGCGCAGCAGGCGCTCGTTGAGCAGGTAACCCTTCTGGAACACCTGCACGACATGGCCCGGCGCGATGCCCTCGGCCTCGCCCTGGCTGATCGCCTGGTGCTGGTCGGGATTGAACGGCTGGCCGACCGGGTCGAGCAGGGTCAGGCCGTTGTCGGCAGCGACCTTGAGCAGCTGCTTGTAGGTCAGATCCAGGCCATCGCGCAGCGGGCTGGGTTCGGTGCCGGCGGCGGTGAGGCCCGCGTCCAGGCTGTCGAACACCGGCAGCAGTTCGCCGAGCAGCTTCTCGTTGGCGAACTTGCGCGCGTTCTCCACATCGCGGGCGATGCGCTTGCGCTGGTTCTCCAGGTCGGCGCGCTCGCGCAGGGCGTCGGCCTTGACCAGGGCGATCTCGCTGCGCAAGGACTCGATCTCGGCCTTGAGCGGATCGGTCTCGGGCGGGTTCTGGGACAGGTCTTCGGAGTCGAATTCGGGGTGGTCTTGGTTCATGTGCAGTTCCCGGGCAAGCGGAACGCCCGCCCCAACGTCACCCCGTATGTGGGCGCTCGCGCGCGTTTCAAGCAAATGCCATCGCTCCGATCGAGCGCGGTTATCGCGTGCCGGGCGGCTCCATGGCCGCGCCCAGCATCTGCGCGGCGGTCTGCACCAGCGGAATCACCCGGTCGTAGGCCATGCGTTTGGGCCCGATCACCCCCAGCACGCCCAGCACCTGGCCGCCGGCGGTATACGGCGCGGTGACCAGCGAGACGTCGTCCAGCGACACCATACCGGTTTCCTCGCCGATGAAGATGCGCACACCCGGCGCCTGGATGGTGCGTTCGAGCAGCTGCAGGATCTCGCGCTTGCTGGCGAAGGCCTCGAACAGCTCGCGCAGCCGGTCCAGGTCCGACAGGTCCTGCACACCCATCAAGCGGGTCTGCCCGGCCATCACCATGCCGTCGTCGTCGGCCGGCACCAGCGCCTCGCTGGCCAGGTCCACGCTATGCGCCAGCAACTGCTCCATCTCGTTCTTGGCCAGCCGCAGTTCGCGCAGCAGCGAGGCGCGGATGTCCGACAGCGCGCGCCCGGCGAACTGCGCGTTGAGGTAGTTGGCCACCCGTTCCAGCTCGGCCGGCTCGTAGGCGCGGCGCGGCTCGATCACCCGGTTCTGCACCTCGTTGTCGGCAAATACCAGGATCGCCAGCACCCGGCGCGCGTCCAGCGGCACGAAATCGATATGCCGGAACGCAAACTGCTCGCGCCGCGGCGCGCTGACCACGCCCACGAAGTGGCTCATCGCCGACAGCATCTGCGAAGCGCTACCCAGCAGCGACTGCGTCCCGTTGCTGCTGGCCAACTCGGCGCGCAGCCGGCGCACCTCCTCTTCGCCGGGCGGCTGCATCTGCACCAGGCTGTCGACGAACACCCGGTAGCCGTGCGCGGTGGGCACCCGCCCGGCCGAGGTGTGCGGAGAACTGAGCAGCCCGATGTCTTCCAGGTCGGCCAAAATATTACGGATCGTCGCCGGGCTGACATCCAGGCCGGCATGCTGGGCCAGCGTCTTGGAGCCCACCGGTTCGCCATCGCGGATGTAACGCGCGATCAGCGTGCGCAGCAGGTGGCGTGCGCGGGGGTCGAGCATTGGGGACTGGGACGCGCGCATGGGATCATCCGGTGAGACTGGGCATAGATAATGTCTGGCCCCGGGGTTGGCAAGCATCCCATTCCCCCAGCGTCCCCATCGGCCCTAAGCTTCCCCAAAGCGTTCACACTCGATCCCATGCTCAGACACCTCTCAATCAAGGATTTCGCCGTTGTCCGCGCCACCGAACTCGAATTCGGGCCGGGCATGACCGTGGTCTCGGGCGAAACCGGCGCCGGCAAGTCGCTGATGGTGGATGCGCTGGGCTTTTTGTCCGGCCTGCGCGCCGACAGCGGCGTGGTCCGCCACGGCGCCGACCGCGCCGAGCTGTCGGCCGAATTCCAGCTGCCGGCCGAGCATCCCGGCCTGACCTGGCTGGCCGACAACGAGCTCGATGACGATGCCCAATGCCAGCTGCGCCGGATCATTCGCGCCGACGGCGGCTCGCGCGCCTGGATCAACGGCCGCCCGGTGACCTCCTCGCAGCTGTCCGACCTGGCCGCGCGGCTGGTGGAAATCCACGGCCAGCACGAGCACCAGGCGCTGATGGCCCGCAACAGCCAGCTGGCCCTGCTCGATGCCTACGCCCGCAACAGCGCCCAGCGTGAGCAGGTGCGCCAGGCCAGCCAGCGCTGGCAGGCGCTGCTGGACGAGCGCGATGCCCTGTCTGCGCAAGGCGATGTCTCCGACCGCATCGGCTTTCTGGAGCACCAACTGGCCGAACTGGAGCGCGAGGACCTGGACCCGGCGGCCATCGCCGCGCTGGACACCAACCATCGCCGCCAGGCACACGCCACTGCCTTGATCGGCGCCTGCGAGAGCGTGGTCCAGCAGCTCAATGGCGACGAGGGCCCTTCGGCGCTGGGCCTGCTGCAGGACAGCCGGCACGACCTGGCCCGGGTGGCCGAGCACGAGCCGCGGCTGGGCGAAGTGGATGCGCTGCTGGACAGCGCCGCGATCCAGATCGAAGAAGCGCTTGCCCTGCTCGACCGCGTGCGCGACGACCTGGATGCCGACCCCACCCAATTCGAGGCCATGGAGCGCCGTCTCGGCCGCCTGCATGACCTGGCCCGCAAGCACCGCGTTTCGCCTGACGAGCTGGCCGCGCATCGCGACCACCTGACCGCCGAGGTTGAGAGCCTGCGCGGCGCCGACGAGCGCCTGCAGCAGCTGGACAAGCACATCGAGGCGGCCATCGGCGTCTGGCAAGGCGCCGCCAGCGTCCTCAGCGCCAGCCGCCAGAGCGCCGCGCAGGCGCTGTCCGCTGCCACCACCACGCTGATCGGCGAACTGGGCATGGGCGGCGGGCAATTCCTGATCCAGTTGCAGCCGCAAGAGACCCTGCGCCCGGATCCCAATGGCGCCGAGCGGGTGGAATTCCTGGTCGCCGCCAACGCCGGGCAGCCGCCGCGCGCCCTGCGCAAGGTGGCCTCCGGCGGCGAACTGTCGCGTATCTCGCTGGCGATCGAAGTGGCAGCGCTTGGCCTGGACAGCGTGCCGACCATGGTGTTCGACGAAGTGGATTCCGGTATCGGCGGCGCGGTGGCCGACATCGTCGGCCAGAAGCTGCGTGCCCTGGGCGAAGAACGCCAGGTGCTGTGCGTTACCCACTTGCCACAGGTCGCCGCCAAGGGCCACGCGCATTACCGCGTGAGCAAGGCGCCGGTGGATGGCATGACCCAGAGCGCGGTGGAACTGCTCGGCCCGCAGGCACGCCAGGAAGAACTGGCGCGCATGCTCGGCGGCGTGGAAGTCAGCAAGGAAGCCCGCGCGGCGGCGCGCAAGCTGCTGCAGAGCGCCTGAGTTACCGGGCGGGTCCCGCATGCTGCGGGCTCGCGGCGCGATGTGCCCGCCCGAGTTCGCAGTGACTTTCCCTCCGCGCTTGCGGGGGGTGGATTTCGCTGCAATCGGCAGAGCGGCATGCCTGCTGAGCCCCGACTTTTAGTGCGATTGGCCTGTTTGATAGCGCAGGCCTGGTAATCGGTAAGCCGGCACCCGATGCAGTATTTGCGGCGCATCGCGACAACGCGGCGCCAGTGCCTTACCTGCGGCAATTACAGACTGAAGCTGGGGCGCTTTCTCCCGCCGAACGGCAGGCGTAAATCGCACTGACCACCGACGTCTCGATTGCGGCGCGCGCTGCAATTACTGCGCACGCGTCCTGCGCAACGCCCTAGCCACACGTGACATGCGCAATCCACGCATCACTGCAGACCTCCTGCATCGGCAGTTGAGTAGTGGGATGGCAGTACTCAATCGTCGCGTGCAGGCGCAGCGGCGTGCACGCGCTGTGCGGCGCACCAAGACGCACTTATGCGCCAGAACGCTGAGCGCTGTTTCATCAAGGGTCACGACGGATAGCATGTCGTGCGCAGCACATCAGCGATGTGCTTCTCCCAAACATGCACAAGGCGGCCGAAGCCGCCTTGTCAGTGTTACCTACAGCAACGTGGCGTCAGCGCGGGCGCTTCTTGCGCACGTACAGCACCAGCGAATGCTCTTCGAGCTCGTAGCCATGCTTCGCCGCAATCTGGCGCTGCAGCGCTTCAATTTCTTCGCTCTCGAACTCGATCACGTGGCCGGTGTCCACATCGACCATGTGGTCGTGATGGCCGCCGCGGTCCAGCTCGTACACGGCCTGGCCGCCTTCGAAATTGTGCTTCAACACCAGGCCAGCAGCCTCGAATTGGGTCAGCACGCGGTAAACCGTGGCCAGGCCGATTTCGTCGCCATGGTCCAGCAGCTGGCGATAGATGTCTTCTGCGCTGAGGTGGTGCTGGTTGCTCTTCTGTTCGAGCAGTTCCAGGATCCGCATACGCGGATGGGTCACCTTGAGCCCGACTTTGCGCAGGTCGTGGGTTTCCATACGTTCTCCGTTCATTGGCGATTTAGCGCCAGCTGCCTGAGACGGGTCGCGGCGACCGCCGGGAGTGTATCATCGGCGTGATTTCCTCAGCACTTAATCCCCGATGCGCAATCTCCTGCTGGTCGCCGCCGTTGCACTCTCCACCGCTGGCTGCGGCATCATCTACAAGCAGCCGATCTACCAGGGCAATCTGATCAAACAGACCGCCGTGGAGCAACTGCAGGTAGGCCAGAGCAAGCAGCAGGTCAGCGCGTTGCTGGGAACACCGTCCATCCCCGATCCGTTCCATGCCCAGCGTTGGGACTACACGTCCACGCAGCGCGTCGATCGTCTGGCGCGGACCGACGTCAAGAACTTCACCGTGTTCTTCGAAAATGAGCAGGTCGTGCGTTGGGAAGGCGATTATTTCCCGGCTCAAGACGAGCAGCTGGCCAAGTCGGCGCCAAAGCAGTTCGGCCGCAACCTGGCTCGCGACAAGAAGAAGCAGCGCGGCCGCTGAGGACGCTGACGCAGCGAGTGGATCACCGCTCGCTGCTGCTTGATCGTGATATCGCTGGCCATCGGCCAGCCCCGCTTGTCTCGGTGACCCCACAGGATGTTGCGCGTGCTGCTTCCATGTGCGTGCTCCGAGGCGCTGCCTCTTAGCGCCCTGCTCTTTTGATGCCAGCCCCGTGCCTGGGGCCGATGGCAACTCATCTCTCCCCCGCGCATCAAACGCACCTTACGGCGAAGCATTGCGCTTCTTTTGCGTGCCTGGCGCCTGTTTGGCGGGCGCGGCACGACGCCGGCGCGCCTCCTTCGGGTCCAGCAGAAGCGGCCTGAGCAATTCGACACGATCGCCGTCGCGCAACACCTGGGCCGGCGTGGCAATCACGCCATGCACCGCCTGGCCGACCAGCGCTTGGTCACCGGCAAAACCGGAGGCGGCAACGGCCTCGGCCACGGTGGCGCCCTCGGCAAGTTCCAGCTGGACCGCGCTGTAGCGGTCCGGCCAGGCGACGATGACCTCCACCCGCATGACTAGACGTCGCCGCGATCGGCGACCCGCACGAAATCGTTGACCATGCGGTCGGCCAGGCCCTGGAAGCCCAGCGCCAGCGCCGGGCCCAGCAGCCGCGAGCTGGTTTCCACTTCAAGGGTCAGGCTCACCTTGCACGCGTTGTCACCCAGCGATTGAAATTCCCACAGGCCTTCCAGGCGCTTGAACGGCCCGTCGCGCAGATGCATCACGATGCGTTCGGGCCGCTCGAGGATGTTTTCGGTGGTGAACCAGGTGCGGAACGATCCCAGCCCCAGGTCCAGCCGCGCCACGATGTGGGCGTCGTCCTCTTCAAGCACATGCGCAGCGTCGCACCAGCCGAAGCGGCGCGGATAGGCGGCGACATCATTGACCAGATCGAACATGCGGGTGGCGCTGTGTTCGACAAGCGCGCTGCGACGGATGGTAGGCATTCTCTGACTTGTGAAAGACGGGCGATCGTTTGGCGACGCCGAATCGGCGACAATAGCGGCATGAGCAAGAAGCCTGCCAAGGATAAAGCAAAGAGCGCGACGGCCACGAAAACCATCGCCCTGAACAAACGTGCGCGCCACGAGTACCACCTCGAGGAGCGCTATGAAGCCGGCCTGGCCCTGCAGGGCTGGGAGGTCAAGGCCATCCGCGCCGGGCGCGCGAACATCGTCGACGGCTACGCCTACGTGCGGTCGGGCGAGATTTACCTGATCGGCGCGCAGATCACCCCGTTGATCCAGGCTTCCACCCACGTGATTCCGGTGGAGCGCCGCGACCGCAAGCTACTGCTGCACCGTGCCGAGATCGACAAGGTGCTGACCCGCGTGGAGCGCGAAGGCTACACGCTGGTGCCCACCGCGCTGTACTGGAGCAGCAACAAGGTCAAGCTGGAGATCGCATTGGCCAAGGGCAAGCAATCGCACGACAAGCGCGATGCCGCCAAGGAACGCGACTGGCAGCGCGACAAGCAGCGCGTGATGCGGCGGCATAATCGGGATGCGTGAGTAGCCGGGAATCGGGATTCGGGATTCGCAAGAACGGGGCTGCTTGAGCTGAGCATTTGCTGAGACCGCAAGTTGCGATGGTTTGGGCTGCTTTGAGGCCGTGCGATCCCGCCACGCCATGTGACGCGACCGCTCTTAGCCAGCCTTCGGGCTGCAACCTGCATCGCGGCCGTTTTTGTTCAGCCAACCACCGCGTTTGCGAATCCCCAATCCCGACTCCCGAATCACGTATCTCCAAGCATCCGCATCAAATTCGGCACCCCCCTGCCCTGCACGTAACGATCGCGCTGCAGGTCGGTGCAGGTGTCCAGCAGCAGTTGCTTGACCCGGTCCGGAAAGCCGATGAACTCGCGGCGTGCGGATAAAAAACCGGCCAGCACGCCGGACACATGCGGTGCGGCCATGCTGGTGCCGCTCATTTCGACCATCAGGCTGGACGGGTCGCGCGGGTCGAAGCCGTAGTACGCGGACAGGATTTTTTCGCCCGGGGCGACCACATCAGGTTTGGAGCGGCCATCGGCGGTCGGCCCGCGGGATGAAAAATACGACACGCCGTAGTTGTGCGGGCTGCTCTTGTGCACCGATCCCACCACGATCGCGTCCTCCAGATTGCCCGGATCGCTGATCGACAGATCCATGTTCGCCGGGTAGGTGCCGCCGTCGTTCTGCATCAGCCAGGCCAGGCCTTCGTTGCCGGCCGCCACCACTACCAGTACGCCCTGCCGCCACAACCGCCGCAACTCGTTGCATAACGGGGTGAAGCCACAGCCGTAGCTTTCCGGATCGAAGCACCCGCCCAGGCTCAGATTGACGCCGTGGATCACCAGCTCGCCGGCACGCTCGTTGAGGTCGGCCACGTGCTGCACTGCCTTGATCATCCACGAATCGCGCCCGTTGCCGGCGTCGTCCAGCACCTTGAAGCCATAGAGCTGCGTCTCCGGCGCCATGCCGGCAAATTCCAGCAGTTCGCCCGGATTGCCACGGGCATCGGGCACCGCCGCCCGGCAACAGCCGGCGATGATGCCGGCGATGTGCGTGCCATGGCCATGCCCATCGAGTGCGGTGAACCGTTTGCCATCGGCCCGCGTCAGCCGCTTGGGCGCGCCGCGCCGGGTGCAATCCCACTGCGCCACCACATTGTCGCGCTCGCCCGGCACGAAGAAATGTGGATGCCCGGCCGCAATGCCGGTATCCAGGACCGCCCAGCCGATCTGCTGCCCACGTGCGCGATACGCCGTGCGTGCTGCATCCACATGCAGCACATTGCCCGAGACGTGGATCAGCGCACGCTTGCCGGCATCGCGCCAGACGCGCCGGAAACCCAGCGCGCGGTAGCGGCTTTGCAGCGTTTCGATCTCGAACCGCGTCAGCCGCGCCGAAATGAAGCGTTGCAGGCTGTCTTCGAGTTCGATCGCGTCGTCCAATGCATCGCCGTCCAGGCCGGTGCTCTGCCCGGCAATCTGGCGCATGTGGGTGAGCAACTGCGCACGCACGCCGGCCGGGTCCGCGCCCAGGACGCGACGGTCCAGCTCGATCAACACCTCGTGCCGATAGTCCGCGCCGTGCGCCTCGAGCTGCTCACTGAGGTCCTTGATCAGCACCGCATTGGAGACCGGTTGATCGAAGCCCACACCCACCGCCTGCCGCACCGCTGCACGCACCTGCGCAATGGCCAGATATCCCGAGCCCGAATGCGGGTTGTGCTCCCAGTCCGGGTTGAGCCGCGCGGCGGCGATGTTCTCGAACCGCCCCTTGGCATTGGCGATGTCGTCGGTCAGGTCTGGATCCAGCGCGATCGGGTCGCGCGTTTCGGCCACGTTGACCCAGCGCCGCACGCAGTCGGGGAACGGCAGTTTGCGCGTCCCGGTCCAGCGCTTGAACATGCTGCGCACCTGCGGCAAGCCCAGCGGCGAGCCCAGGGTCAGGAACAGCGCCACCTCGCAGCCATCGGCCTGCAACTGCCGCAGCACGTCGTAGGCAATCATCGAGCCCTGGCTGTGCGCCACCACCACAAACGGCCCGCCACCGGCGCGCAACCGTTGCGCCAGGCTTTCGCGCATCTGCGCAGCCCGCTCCGGGACAAAGAACAGATCGTGCACATCCTGCAGCAGCGCCGCGGAAATCAGCCGCAACAGCACGCGGTTGATCGCATCGATCGGCCCCTTCGCCTGCACGCCGCCGGCAAGCGGCGCGGCCTGCAGCTCGTCCAGCATCTGGTGCAGATCAGCACGCTCCTGCTCGCTCTGTGCCAGCGCATCGGCCAGCGCGTGCAGGTCCTGCTCGCCCGGCACCAGCCCCAGCGTGCTCAACGCCCGCTGCACGCTCTGATTCAACGCCGGCCCCACATCGCGGCCATCGCAACTGCCAGGCTCGGGCACCGGGTAGCACTCGCGGTTGACCCAGTACGCAAGCCGCGTGCGCTCACCCATCGGGCGGCCGAACAAGGCCTTGTCCCACTGGCAGCGCAACACCTCAGCCGGTGGCTTGTTGCCGATGCCATGGATGTAGATGACGGTGCGGGCCTTGCCCTGCACCCGCGTGCGATGGCCGTTTTCCTCTTGCGTTTCCGCCTTGGCGGTGGCCTGACGCCCCGAACGGCGCTTGGCCGGCGGGGCGGTCTTGGCGGTCTTCTTGGTTGCGGCGCGCGTCGTGCGCGGGCCGGTGGGGCGCTTGCCTGTGCTCATCCAGTAGCTCCTTCAGTTCCAGATAGTTCCGGTCTGTGCAACTGAAGCCACTGTAAGCGCTGCCTATCTCACTACTTGTGACCGGGCACGCCGATCCCTACACTGGTCACGTCAGCGTTTTGATGCTTTCCCCGGGGGTGCACTGGTTTCGACGGGGGTCGCGAAGTCGCTTGGCGCATGCCGAGGGGGCAGCTTTCCTCGTTAATCCAGCAGCAAACTTTTAGTTGCCAACGACGACAACTACGGTTCGGACTTCGCTATCGCCGCTTAATTGGCTTTAGTTGTAGTTCTACAGCCGCCTAAGGCGAACCCCCGAAACTACTTGTGCCCGTGCTCGTAGATGTAGGGTCATTATCACGGAACCGCCGGTAGTGGCTGCCTGTCAGCTATCGGTTAGATCAAGCAGGCTGGTTTTCAGGTGCGCTTTGCCCGCCGTGCTGCCTGGGAACGAGATCTAACGGAGGGATAAGCATGTAGTGCTGGGGATGGAGTGCTTCCGGACGGCGGTTCGATTCCGCCCACCTCCACCATTCAAACCCCTGATTTATCAGGGGTTTTTTTATTCATGGTGTGCACTGTCGTACGTTGTACGGATCGTTGTACGGATACGGCTTTGGCATTACTTGGGCCGCCGCGCACTCCGTGCAGTCGCCCTGCCTTGTGCGCCGTTCGGCGATATGGCCGCGTTTACATGGTTTGCCCGTGAGGTAGCGCGACAGACCCAGCCGGATCGCATCGGCGCGGGTCACGATGCGGATAACGATCACGCAGCACTGCGCCTGCCAGGCGAGCGGCGAACCGTGCCGCGCGCGTCTCGCTGGTAGTCCAGCCAGGCCCTCACGGCGTCACGGTCGTAGAACGTCGCGCGCGGCCCAAGCCGGATAGGCGCAGGAAAGTCGCCTTCGCGCACGAGTGCGGCCAAGGTGTTCAAGGCGATGCCCACCAGGCAGGCGGTGGCCTCCGAATTTATGAGGCGGGATGCGCGAGGGTCATTGTTCGTCATAGGGGCGGCCTGTTTTTGCTGAGTGGACGGCCGGCCGCATCGAATGCGGGTCGCGGCTCACCTTGGGTGATGTTGCGAACCTGTCTTTCGGTGATGTCATGCAGCCAGCCAATCCACGGTGCCGATAGCGTGCCGTCGCGCCAGGCTTTGCGCACGGATTCATCACGGATGCGGTTCGTGAATGCCGTGCACGGCGGGAATGCAACTTGATTCCCGCCGAGAACATCGACCAGCCGTGCCGCAGCGTCCCGGCCTACCAGGTCGGCAATGCGTTTGAATGTGTCGCCGTTCGGGCGTTGCGGGATATAAATGCGCCCCGCGCGTCCTGAATGGCTGGCACGACGCGGGCCGCCAGACGCCGGGCAGAAAGCGCCGGCAAGCCGCATGGCATCGGGCAGGCCGATCACTTCGGCGACTTCTTGCACCGAAGCCGGCAGCAGGAACCAGCCTGCCGGCCTCTCGACGGGATTGAGTGCCACGCCTAACGCAGCCGCCCGAGAAATCCGTTTCCGCCGCAGATGCGCTGCATTCCTGGCCTGCTTTGCATTTTTCGCTTGGTCTGCGCAGCGGACTGGCGGCGTGCCTGCTTCGGCGTTGGCGTTGGCGTTGGCGTTGGCGCAATCTCTTGCGCAGGCATTGGCGCCGCGCCGGCAAACCTCGCTCGCACGTACGCTGGAAAAATCCCAGGCTGCTGCGCGATCATCAGGGCGGCGATGGCGATATCCGTAATCATCGGATACCCCCGTCGTGATCGCGCCGGGTCCAGCTGTGAACCCAGTTGCTTGACTGGCGCGCAGCCTGCTCCCTGCGTGATGCGACATCGCGCTCAGGCTGGCTGAGCGTCTCGCGCATGACAGCGAAGAGTTCAGCCAGTACGCGGCTGGCCTCTTCGGCGTTTAACTCGGGCCAGGCACGGCGAATGCGCGAAATCGCTTCTTCCTGTCTGTCGTACCGCAGAATCAAGGAGCCAAGGCGAGCCACTTGCACCGCCACGCGCTGCTGCTTTTCATCGTCGGAAAGGCGATAGGCCGAGCCGTCCTGCACAGCCTGTAACGCGCCCAGCAGGACTGAGGCATTGCCCTTGGCGTGCGAAACGAAGGCGGCCATTAGGCGGCCACCTTCCAGAATTTACTTTGGTCAGGAACCAGAGCCACCGCGCTGCCCAGCACGGTCAATACCATGCCGCCATCCATCACCGATCCAGCTCGCTCGGCAACTACGCTAACGCTGCGGTCAAGCAGCACGGCTGCGTTGGCCCACGCACCGACGAACGTCGATTCGGTGGCGTCGGTCAGTTCGGCCAGCACACGCGCCGCCCGCAGCCCGCCGTCATCCGCGATGGTGGCGCCGGCACCGGCGGTGCCCACCAGGCCGCGCAGGGCGGTGTGGCTCAAGCCGGCCGCTGCGGCTGCGCCGATGGTGAAGTTCGCCAGGTTCGCAGCAGCCAGTGCGCGCAGCAGAACCGCGTCGGCCATCTGACCCACACCGGCGAGAATGCTGGCGGTGATGATGGCCGTCAGGTTGCCTTCGTCGCGATACTTGCGCAGTTGCGCCCGTGAAATCTCAAACCGGATTGCGTGAATCTGCGCGGTGTCCTGGTCGGACCAGTCAACGGATGCCGTTTTGATCGGCATGCCAACAGTGGCCGGGATCGCTGCGCCATCTGCCGATGGAACCAGGCGGGCCGGCTCGACGAGACTGAAGCCGGACACCTCGCGCTGGAATACCGGAATGCCGTTGTGCGCCCTCGCCGCGATAGCATCTTCGCGGAGGAGGAGATGTGCGCCAGCAGCGGCGCAGCGCGAGGTGGCACGTGCGATTTCCAGCGGCTTCACGTCAGCGTACGTGACTGCCTCGCGCGAAGGTGGGACACGGCGCAGGCGACCGTTCGCGTCGAAAAATGAAGCCAAATTCGATACAGGCTGGTCTAGCGCCAGCTGACCGAAGCGCTGTAGGGTTTCTGGCGTGATTCTCGTGGGGGCATCGAAACCAGCCGGTGTTCTGGTGTTTACACCTGCAGCGTTGCGCGCTTCTTCGATAAGTGCGGAGAGGTCAAGATTTGGCATATGTTGTTTTGCGGTTCTCATCAGATCGAAACGGCGAAATGCCGCTGCGTTGACGACTATCTTCAGACACCGGAAACAGACGTTCCATGTCCGGAATTTCCGCATTCACGCACGCGTTGGCCGCCGTGATGTCCGGTGAATGAGCGTGCTTGAACATGTGCACCGGATGGTTCGCAGCGTTCAGCTAAATGCGCTTGGCAGAGCATCGAATGGCGGCATCGGCGGTGCTGTTGCGCAAATCGGACCGATTGGCTTCGCGGCATGGCCTGCGGTGGCCCAACAGGTGGGCGGTGTGGCGGTGGTGGTCCTCGCGCGTTTTATTCGCTTTTACACCGGGCGGTGTAATGCGTCACGTATTCCACGCTTAAATCCAAGTGTTTTTAGCTATTTCGAAACGGAATGGGTAGAAGCAGAAAACCGGTTTTGGAAAGCCACGCAGATTTGATTTGTCGGGGTGTCAGGTGACCCGCCCTGCCGCACCCCCTTCAGGAGTACCTTAAAAATCTTAACGATTTGTTAACGTTTGCCTTCACGCTGCCTTAACATCTCATTCAGATTAACTAAATCGTAACGCTTTCTTAACTACTTCTTAACATTCAGTGCATCCCTACATTCAGGGAGCGACGAGGCTGGCCCACCGTTGATGGTCACACCCTGCTGCCGGCACACCGTCTGCACCAGCGCGTTATGCGGACCACGGCACGCCTGGTATGTCTCCGCTGCCTGCACGTGGTTCGCCAGGATCGATGCCCTATCGCCGCGCTTCAGTGGCGGGGCCATGTCCTGCGGGCACTGAACCAGCTGCCCTGGCGGGGACCGACGACACACATCGCACCATGCACTGGCGCGCCCCCTGCTGTTACCGCTTTGAGCCACCAGCCACCAGCCATATAAAAAAGCTGTCCTGCTGCAATATCCGGAACAATCTTTACCGTAAATGCGGAAGAATCCATTTCTAAGACTCCATTGCGGCCTGAGACTTAAGCCAGTTCTTTGAATCTAGCTCAGGCCGCGCATCGCTGCCACTCAGGCGCATAGACCCATCGCAGCCAAGTCACCGCGACTCTTGCCCCGTATGTACGCCCGCTGCTGTCCCGCTGGTTGCCCCCGTCCTGTTGCGCTCGGCACTTTGCCAGGATCAGGCGAGCGGCCTCATCGGCGGGCATTGCCCGCGCCATGATGTCGCGCCGCACGGCGTGCCAGTAGCGGTCGTCAGAAGACTCGCGCGGGACCGCATCCAGCACGCGTCGGGAATTCCGGCGTGCAGCAAGCTCGGCCGTTCGGGACCATGAATCGGAATCGACGACGTACCAGGTCATGACATCGACGATGCCCCGATGGGTGCCAAAACCCATGTAACAACCTAAGGTTTCTATGCCACTTTTGGCACCCATTTTGGCCTTTCGGTTGTTGCGCGCTCGGATCAGTTTCAGACCCATGCGCTCGAACAGATCGGTAACCGCCCGAGTGGCTGCGTTACCGGCCGGAAGGCCAAACCGATCCCCAGCCCATTTGGCCGGCACCAGCCCCAGCACCGCCAACAACTGCCGCCGCCCGTACATGCGGCCCAGCAGCACCGCCGAAACTTCCGAAGTGATGCGGAATCCCGGCGCCAACTTGAACCCATCAAATAGTTCCCGATACGCCAGCACCCGAGCACGGCCGAACCGCAGCCGGTGAAGATCGGTCACCCCGCCATCAGTTGCGGCGTCAGCGGTGCCTGCGATAGCAGCCGTCCACCTGTCCCATGCACGCGGCCCGCGCCCTGCATCCCAATCGTCTAGGTCGGCGTCGCACAGCGCTTCCTGCAACCCCAGGTCGCGCACGATCCGATGACGCAGCAGCGCCGCCTGGTCAGCCTCGCTCAACGCCGGCCGCTCACGCAGTCTTCGCGCTTCGAAGTCGGTCAAGTCACGCGCAGCCAGCAGTGAGTCGCGCTGTTCGCGGTCGATGTCGGCGCGCAGCAGTTTCATCGACTCGGCGGACACCGCGCTATCGCCGACCAGCATCGGCTTCACGTCCCATCCAGCGGCCTCCAGCAGCCACCACAGCCCGCCCGCGAAGTCGGCACGCTGCCGGGCGTCTCCTGCTTCGATGTCGGCCACAAGTCCATCCAGGTCGGTCGGCGTCGGTGCGCGACCTTCCAGGGACGCGGCCTCAGACAGGCCGGACAGTATTGCATCGGCGGAATCGATTTCTGAGCGATTCGAAGCTGTGACCACCACCGAAAGGGATGGCGCATACCGCACCCGACGTGCCATCTGTAATGCGTCCGCTGGTGTCACTGTAGCGCCGGACGCAAGCATGAACACGCGGTTGAACCACGGTCCGAATTCGCGGTGTTCGATCGAGACCCCCGAGGAAATCACCGGTGAGGCCACAACAGCATCGTAAAGGCGACTCATGCGATCCGGCGCGGCCAGAAATTCTGCCTGTTCCCTGTTACCAGAGTTATCAGAAGTAACCAGCAACACGCGCCGGCCTCCTGTCTCCAGGAGTCGCGCGCATTCAATCGCACGGGACTTCTCACCGCACGCAGCCCACAGCCGGCGACCGTCAGCTAGTTCGGCGAGCATGTCGCCGTAAGCGTGGTGTAGCGCTTCCGGCCCGAAACCGAATTCCGCTTCCTGCGCCTGCGATGGCGCAATGTCGGCATCGATCACGCGGAAGCGCTCGCCGGGGCGGCAGGATTCAATGAATTCGATGGTTCGATCATCGATCCCTGCATCAGCCACGATCACACAGTCAGCCCGTGACACAAGTTCGCGCAGCGCGGCGAGCACGTCCGACATTTGCTTGCGGTCAGCCACCGTAACGCGCGCGGCCAGACTGCGCACGACCTGGCTGATTTCGTCGATGAACACCCACCGCGCTTCGCGGTAGATTTGCGCATGATCGGCCTTGACGATAGACGGTAGACACGCCGCAAGTGCGTCAACGTGCACTGCGTCCTCACCATCGATTCGTTGGTAGTGGGCACACCCCAGCCGCGCCGATAGTTCCGCGATCAGTGACTGTCGGTGTGCCAAGGCAACGAAGCGCCCATCCTGCTGGCTGGCCCATGAAGCAAAGGGCAGGCCGATTTTCTGCGTCTTTCCGCTACCCATAGGCGCGCGCAGCACGATCACGCCGCTGTAGTCAGCCCCGCCCAGCATCGGCAGGCTGTCGCGCCGCTCGACGGTGTGGCGCGCCAGGATGGCAGCAGACGGCCGCACGGCCGCCAGCGCACCGGCTCGGCGCCGGTCGATAATCCAGCGGATACCGCCAGCGATTGCGTCGATGGTGGCGCCGGCCAGGATCGAACTGGGGAGCGCGTCGCGCAGCGTCTTTGAAATTGATTCGATGCTCTCACCGCGCGCCGGGATGCCCATCGACAGGCGTTTAGCCAATGCCCACGCGAAGGCCGCAGCATCGGCAGCGTCAGGGATGCGCCCAAGGACGCGCAGGGCGTCGGCACGGCCCGGCGGGACATCCGCCGCAGGTAGCTCGAACGGCCGAACGTATGCGGGCGCTTCGGGCAGTGGCGGCTGGCGCAGGTTCATCAGGGCAGCGCGTACGGCGTCGATGCCCTGGCGTTGGTGTAGGTCGTTGAAATCGTCGCCCACGGCAGCGGGGCATGCCCACGGCAGGCCAGTCGTCTCTGCGGCACGCTGGCCGGTGCCGCTGGCGTCATTATCAGCTGCAACTGCGTCGGCCAGACTGGCGCAGTGAATCAGGTTGCCGGCATCGAATGCAACGACAACGGGAGCACCCGTCGCCGCGTGCACGCTGGCGCCGGTGGCGTAGCCTTCGCACAGCCACGCAGGGCCGGTGCCTTGGATTCGGAAATGCGTTGCGCGTTTCTGACCGCCGCGAAGAAATAGCTTTCGGCCAGTTGCGTCAATGCGTTGGACATTGACCAGCTGCCCGTCCGGCAGGCGCACAGGCACCAACAGATCGCCAACGCGCACGACAATCGCATCATCGATCCACCGCGCCCGCTCGGCGTCCCACAACCGTGCGCGCATGGTCGTGGTCGCGACGCGCAGCCCGTATGCCGCGACGCCTTTGCGCAACAGATAGGCATGCGCACCGCAGTCAAGCGAAGCCGCGTCCCAGGCAATACGCGCCGCATCGGCAGCGGCGACGCGGCCAAGCTGGTCAGTAGCGTCCCGCTCTACGGCTCGCGCCTGCTCCTGCTCCTTCGCCAGCCGCGCACGCTCGGCGTAGGCGGCCACACGTGCGGTATCTGCGCCAATGTCTTCACGACCGTCGCGCAGGAAAATATTCCAGGCCAGGTCACGTGGCTTCCAATAATGCGAAGCGCCGCCATGTTTAAACGACTTGAACGTAATCGCCGGCCAGGAAGTGCCATCGGGGTCGGTGGTGACGCTGGCGACGTGGAACTGCCGCTTATCGCGCTTGCCGGACTGGCTGGGCAGGTAGCGCCTAACGCCGTCCAGGTCCGGCAGTTCGGTCAGCTGCGCTCCGACTTCCAGCGCCGCAGCCTGAGCGTCGGCGAAGAATTCAAAAAGAGCGTCTTCCGGCGTCGGCCAGCGCGCCGAGACAAAGTCAGCAAAGCGGAGCATCGGTCAGCCTTCACCGCGCGCGATGCGATCAGCCGTATGGCAAACCGTCCGGACGTCACTGCGCCGAAATCGCACACGTAGGCCGCTTGCGGTAACCGCTGAATCAAATACAGCCCAGGCGTAGTCCGGCCAGTTGGAATGGACGCCGCGCATGGCGAAGGCTTGCCGGATGACCCAATGTCGTAAGTAATACTTAAGCTGCTGTACGTCGCGCGCGCGCGAGGCTTGGGAGAGGCTATAGGCAGCTGACGCCCGCCAAACTTCTGGCGGAAATTCTGAGCCTGAAAAAAATGCGCTGCAGTTGCCATGCTGCATGTGAACTTTGCGGTTCGGTTTGATCAGAGCGCCACGGCTGGCCCCGTGGCGTTTTTTTTGGGTGCTCACTGGGCGCGGCTCTCCTGAGCGCACGCCGCCACGAATCGATCAAGCTCCGTGCGAGCAACAAGGGTCTTCTTCCCGAGCTTAATTAGACTCAGGCGACCGGAACCCGCCAACTGATAAAAAGTGCTTCTGCCGATACTTAACGCGGCGCAAGCTTCGCGGACATTCAAACAGATTTTTTCGGACATTTCCCACCTGGTTTGTCTATGGTGGGCCGCTTATGGCTCCACCCGTCCGCAACCGTGCGGACAAGCGTATTGAACACCAAAGAATTACTCGCGAGAAGTGTTGAAGTGTTCACGTTTGGGATAAATCCTTACTTTCCGTGATGTCGAAATCCCGATCATCCCGCTTATAAATCCACTTCGTTCTATTGCCGGCAACGAATTTTATAAAAAATCGATCTTCCCAAGCATTTCCCTCGCAGCGTGTTGCGCCAGGTGCCCATAGTGCTGCGAAATCATTTCGAGTGAAGTTCCTGTTAGGCGCGCGACGGTTACAGCGTCCAGACCTCCAATGATCGCGTCCGTTATCCAGGCGTGTCTAAGCACATATAAGACAACGCCAGTCGGGAGACCTGCCGCCGCCGCCGCCGCTTTTACCTTTGGCGCCCACGCCTGCGGTGTCCAATGCTCACCTTCATTTGTGAACATCCAGGCATCCCCTTGCTTGTCCGTCGCTAATCTATCGAATAGCGCTCGCGCAGCCGGTGAAACGGGCACCGTCCTTGCACCCGTTTTTGTGGCGAACGTGGCGAGTCCGTTTTTCGAATCCCAATCCTTGCGCCTCATGGCAACAGGATCACCAGGGCGGCAGCCGGTCAGTGCGACACACTCGGCTAGAGCACGAAGGTCTGTCCCCATGGCATCCAGCAGCGCACGCCGCTGCGCCTTGTCGAGATACGTATCTCGCCTACCACTAGCCCCCTTATGTGGTTTTATCGACTGCCACTCTATTACGCGCTCTTGCGGAATCTCTCTGCGCGCCACGGATCGATTTAGAGCCGCCTTCAGTGCAGTGAGGTTTCGATTGAACGTCGCGCGCGATGGCAGCGCCTTTTTGCGCCCAGTCATTTCGCCCGCCTCCATTCGCGTCATCCAGGCTTCTAAGTGCCGCTGCGTCAGCTTGTCGGCGCGCAGTTTTCCAATTGGATCGACATAGACAATTCTGTCAAACCTCTTACGTGCGTCGATTGCTGCGCGCGTTCGGCCCTCGGCCTCTATGGCTGCGGTGTAATCACGGCACACGTCGGCGACCGTCAGAAGGCGATCTGCCTGAACACCGGCGTCAATTGTTTTGCGCCATATCCTAGCCTCACGCTTTGCATTCTCGTGGTCGTTCTCCGCAGTGACTGGCCCCAGCGATTTATAGGCGTGGGTTCGGTCTTCCTTGTGGTAGCGGGCCACCCAGCTGCCACCTTGAGCAAGGCGACGAAACCCAACATATAGGCCGCGCTCCACTGGCGCCCCCCAATAGGGTTCACGCCGTGGATCAAGGCGCGCGCGAACTGTTGCCTTGTCGATATCGTATCTAGCCATCAGCTTTAATCGCTCACCTGGTCCGTACGGATATGGTACGGATACACCGTGACGAACACCAGTGGACGGCAGCGAATAGTATTTCTTTAGAATCAGTGGCTTAAAGTACAGCGACGGACGATAGCGAACGCTATTTAGCGCCTTCGGACGGCGGTTCGATTCCGCCCACCTCCACCATCTGATCGCGAAAAAGAGCAGTAAGTGCTTGATTTCGCGAAGGCTAGGCCCGGGGTTTGATGTTCAGTTTGAGCCTGCGTTAGGTATCAAACGAGGTATCAAACCCCGTGCCGAAGCCTTATTTTCTGCGCCGCCCTGCTGGGCTCTATGTGCGCTTCTTCGTCCCGACCGACCTGCAAGCCCTCATTGGCTCGCGCTACCTTGTCCGTCCAGTTCGCTTGACCCTTGGTGATGCTGCCCGTCTGGCCGTAGCACGAACTGCTGTGGCACTCTCGGAAGCATTCGATCGGATGCGGCGGGGGGCAAGCAGCATGAAGGACGATTTGCTGAGCCAGGCTTTGGCCGCATTGCAAGGAAACGAAGCTCGGCCCTACACCATCAAGGTGGGTGGCGTGGAGCTCTCTGTCAACGGACCTGAGGATCATGCTCGGCTGCTCGAAGCGCTGAAAAATCTGCCGCTGCCCTCTTCCACCGAAGTGGCGAAGAAAGCTGGGCCGTTATTTTCTGAACGCGCAGCCATCCATATTCGCGAGATGAAACGAGTCGGTCGAAGTGCGACCAACATCTTCGACACCGAATACAGCTTGGGCTTGTTCGTTGCGTTGGTCGGTGACAAGCCTGTGGAAAATTATAAAGCCGATGATGTGCGGAGCTTCTTGGAAGCCATCGAGCACTATCCTAGCAACGCGAGCAAAAAGGCAGAGTTTGCAGGACTGGCTCAGCAAAGACGATATTGAAGACACAGTCATTCGCAAGAATTTGGCAGACCATTCTGCTTTGGCTGCGTTTCGAATGGCACACCAGATCGGCGTCCAAACGCTAAAAGATGCAAAAGCGCTTATTGGATTTTCGGACTTACACAATATTCCGCTCAAACTCATTGGACATGCAGGATGGGCTTTTGACCTCAAAAATCATGTTATCCACCCGAAGCGGGTTCATTCTAAGTGGTGGCTGATTTTACCCTTCATCGCTGTTGCAGTGCTTATTGTTCTCGCCGCAATACTTGGTGCAATCGCCGCCAACGACAGTTTGTTAGTGACTTTGAAAGAAACACACACTAGTATCTTTGCCTCTGAAACTGAGGCAAGAACCCAAACGCTTTTCTCCGTTAGAAGCGACACTTTGACAGTTGAACAGTGCAACACCGCCAACAAACAAGTCATCCCACCTACATTCGACCCACGAGACCTTAAAATTCTCTGCCAAGTTTGGCAGGATCCCGCTCTAAAATCGCATTTGGCAAAAGAGGTGCCTAAGCAGAGAGCTGCATCACTATTGGGTTTTGTCTTCGCACTGTGGTGTGCCTGGCAATTCTATACATTGTTCAGAGAGCTGCTCTCAGCCAACATGCTCAAAGCCATTCTTGACGAGCGTCAGCTCAGCACAAGTGAGTAGCAACGCGATTCACACTTCCCAAAAAAATGAGGAGGGCTTTGCCTCCTCATTTTTATATTTCCGCTAAATTCTACTCAACAGGTCTCGGAGACGAACGCTGATATTTAGAGAATGTTTTGTAAAGCGAAGCTGCACGCTCATCGGCAGCAACGCTCTCAACGCTACTCAACCCTCGAAGAGCAATGTCAGTAGATGCTTTGCCGTCTCCCAACAGATACGCCAAACGCAGATATGCGGCACTATCGATCAGATCAGATTTTTATCCTTAGTCTCGCTGGCATAGATATCCGACAATCCATAATACGAGTATAAGTTTCCAGCAGATGCCGCATTCCTTAAAATGCCAAGCCCCTCCTGGAAGTGGCCACTCGTTGCCGTCTTCTTTCCATAAATGACAGTTGCGGCCTTATTGCCCGCCTGCGATTCTGCCTTCAACTGATCCAACGTCAGTTTGTCCAATCGTGCAAGTTCGGCCTCAGTCGGATAGCCATTAGACAAAAGCCACTTTGCCTCGGCATCTGAGTTAGCAACCAAAGGGCCACTTGCCTTGCAAGCACTTCCGCCGCCCTGACACAAATACTGCTTGGCATCTTGCACGCCGCTAGGCTGTTGCAGCTTCGCCGTCTGCTGCGCTCCATTCACAGCTGCGCTGTGATCAGCTTTTGCAGGCGAAGAAGTCCCAGTCTGGGAAGCTGGTGAGTCGCTGTTTTCCGCTGGCTTGTCGGCTTTTCCACAGGCAGCAAGCGCGCAGGAAAGCAGCGCCATGGACAAGATTACTTTGGCTTTCATAGTTCCATCCATTATAGACTGCACTGATTCTGCTGGAAGTTGGTCCACCATCTCGAACAAGAAGCATCCGCTGACGTGACCTTCCATTTGACGCCAATTGAGTTATCTAGACTTCCAGAGCTGAGAACCTCTCCCGGGACATATCTTTCGAGATTAACCGCATAACGCTTAGACCAATCGATAAAAAATTGAACAAAGTTCATCTGATCATCGGCCTCGATGTCGAGCGCCTTCATGATTTCGAAGCAATAATATTCCGGAACGGTCAACTGGCCTGGGATGACCTGCCCCCGCTGAGCCGTACCACGTGAAGCTGTAAAGTCCGTCAACCACGAGGACGGACATGAAGAAGAGTCGTTTCACCACCGAGCAGATCATCGGATTCATCAAGCAGGCGGATGCCGGGATGGCGGTGGCTGAGCTGTGCCGCCAGCACGGTTTCAGCCCGGCCAGCTTCTACCAGTGGCGGGCCAAGTACGGCGGCATGGAGGCCGAAGACGCGAAGCGCCTGAAGGAGCTGGAGCAGGAGAACAACCGCCTCAAGCGGTTGCTGGCCGAGGCGCACCTGGACATCGAGGCGCTGAAGGTCGGGTTCGGGGTAAAACGCTAGCCCCGCAACGCAAGCGCGAGGCAATCCGGCGCATGTGCGAGCTGACGTCGATCAGCGAGCGCCGGGCTTGTCGCCTTGCGGGGATCTCCCGCGATGCTTTCCGCCACGCGCCGACACCCACGCCGGCGACGCAAACCCTGTCGGCCAGACTGGTGGAACTGGCGCAGGCGCGTCGCCGCTTCGGCTATCGCCGCCTGCACGACCTGCTGCGCCCGGAGTTTCCGCAGGTGAACCATAAGAAGATCTACCGTCTGTACCGCGAGGCGAAGCTGAGCGTGCGCCGGCGCAAGAAGGCCAAGTTCCCGGCGGCACAGCGGCAGCCGTTACGGCCAGCGCGGCATCCCAACGAGGTAATCAGCATGGACTTCGTCTTTGATCAGTTGGCCAGTGGCCGCCGCATCAAATGCCTGACCGTCGCCGACGACTTCACCCATGAATGCGTGGACATCGCGGTGGACCATGGTATCAGCGGGGCTTACGTGGTGCGTGTGCTGGAGCAGATCGCCTGCTTCCGCGGCTATCCCCGCGCGGTGCGCACGGACAACGGCCCGGAGTTCACCAGCCGCGCCTTCATCACTTGGGCACAGCAGCGTGGCATCGAACACATCCTGATCGAACCCGGCAAACCCATGCAGAACGGCTACATCGAGAGCTTCAACGGCAAGTTCCGCGACGAATGTCTCAACGAACACTGGTTCACGTCGCTGATCCAGGCTCGCGAGGTCATCGCCGATTGGCGGCGTGACTTCAACGAGGTACGTCCGCACAGCAGCTGTGGTCGCATCCCGCCAGCGCAGTTTGCCTCCAACCACCGAGCACAAACCGGCAACAACGCAGTACCCTTCAACCCCGGGCTTTATCAGTAATCACTGGTATGGCCGGTGGGGGCAGGTCAATGTCTCTTTCCCGATTCGTCTAAGGCGCTGTAATAATTAGTCGCCCCTGAAAAACCCCCTTCAAGCACCAAGTGTCATCGGCGACAGCGGCACGGCGCTAAAGGATGGCCATCCCATCGCCCGCATCCAGGCACGCAAAAACGCGATCCAGCGCAGCAGCCAGCGCAGGTTGTAGCCGGCGGCGCAGCCGAGTACGTGCAGCGCATCGCCTTGTGCACCTTTCAGCCTGCAGCGACGCAACCTGCAGTCGTCTTTCAGATGTCCGATCACCGGTTCCACCGCCTGCCGTCGTTTGATCCAGCGCCATTGCCGTCGCGTCAGCGTCTTGGCCTTGCCACGATGGAGCACCTGCACGCCATCGACCTCGCGCCCGCGATAGCCCAGGTCCACGATCGCCACCGTCGGTTCTACGCTCAGATCCTGCAGCAACCCGCGTGTCTGCTCCAGCTGCTCGGCCAAGGTGTCGCCGTCGTACGGGTTGCCCGGGAAGCTACGCGCACCCACGACCAATCCCTTGCAGGCGGTGACCGCAATGCCGACCTTGACGCCGAATTCGTACGCTTGACGCGCCTTGCCCTTACCGATGCATTCCACTTCCGGGGCATGCAATGCGTACAGTTTTTGTTTGTCCTTCGGACGCTGCGTGTACAGCCGTTGCGCACGTTCCAGCCAGACCGCGATGCGCTCGCGCACGCCGGGTTCCACCTGGTCCAGCTTGCGCGCGATATCGCGCAACACCCGCCCCAAGACCGTGCGTTGACGTCGCAGCACGCGCTGCATGCGCTTGAACTGGCGTGCATGCGCATAGCGGCCCGCCTTGCGGCTCAGGGCCGGACCTTGCCGTGCGTAGCTCTGCCGCAACCCGATGCCGTAACGCTTGGCCAGCAGCACCAGTTTCTTGCGTGCCACCTCCAGCAACCGACTATCGGTCGGATAGGCAATCGCCTTTTCCTGCACCGTGGTGTCCACGATCACCCGCGACAACTCGCGTGCGTCCACCGCCTGCATGGCATGTGCAGCGTTGATGGTGTGTGCCAGCAACTCTTCCATCCCCGCTTCGTCAAGCCGCTGACGCCAGCGCGTCAGCGAGCTGGCATCGCACGGCAAGCGCGTCTGGAACACGACCTCGCCAGTGAAAAACTGCCAATACGGATTTTCCAGCCAACGCTCGCACACCGCCTCATCGGACAGGTCGTAGGCGTGTTTGAGGTAGAGCAAACCGGCGATCAGCCGCACCGGCAATGCCGGCCGACCGCCACCAGCCTGGGTGGCCGGCAAGCGCGATGAAAGTGCTTGCTCCAACGCCGTCCACGGCATCCGTTGGCTCAGCTGCGCCAGCGGATGCCGCAGATCGATCTGGTTCTCCAGGCGCGAACGAAACAACTCCTCGGCAGGCATGTGCTCGGCAGCAGGACGGCGTGTATGCATGAGTGGAAATTGCCAGAAACCAGCCTTCAGCGTAGCGAAAACTGGTAGTTCTGGCACGCCACTGCAGACATCAAGGCCTTGCGGGCGTTGGGTGATTGGGGGTTTTTCAGGGGCGACTAATTACGCAGGGCGACCAAAGTATCAGGCCGGGACAGCACTTCTACCACCTTCGCCCTAACCTCCTCTGGGGCAGTTGCATACTTTTTTCAAGGTAATCCTGCTCCTCCTTCGAAGCTTTACCGTCGACCGAGAAGGACAATGCCGCAAGCATTAAGCAAAAACTGTCGGCGGGCGCCCACTTTTCTACGCCTTTCAAACTATTACTAGACGAATTGAGGAAAATTTTTCCTGCGGGAAGGATGCTCCCGATTGCAGTAAGCGCCGCATCACCGAGCTTTACAAGGGCAACCATTAAAAACCTCATTTATCCAATCAATCTCTTACTCGGAAAAGCCGAGAGACAAATCCGAGAACTCTTCCAGAGTAAGCCCCTGCTCCGGGGCCAACATATCGTTCGATAACTTACGCTTCGTCGCAAGCCGCTTGGCAACACGTTCTTCAAAACTCTCAAAGCCATCCCCCAACACGGTTGGGTAATAAACGAAAACCTCCTTTTCCTGCCCAATTCGGTAAGCGCGATCTGTCGCTTGGTCTTCCTTAGCCGGGTTCCAGGGACGGGTGAAATGGATGACATGATTTGCGGCCTGGATGTTCACGCCAAAGCCCACGGCGGTTGTGGAGAGCACGATCACTCCAAAATCCGGCTTGGCCTGGAAAGCGTCAATAATTATCTGGCGCGAGTCATCTGCCCCGGCTTCCACGCTCGTGCTCCCATTGACGATGGAAGCTTGATAGCTCAACCGGCTGGCAATGGCGCGCTGGATCAGCCGCTGGATGTCGCGGAATTCCGTGAAGACAATGACCTTTTCGCCTGTGGCCTGAATCTCTTGTAGCTTTTCGATCAGCCATGCCAACTTTGGTGAATGACGTAGATGTTCGTCTAGCGACAGAAATTCGGACCGATCATCCGCGGCAGCAAGAGGATTGGCGCAAATCTGCCTGAGTTGATGGAGCAGGCTTAAAGCAGCAGTATCGCCACCCTCGCCAGAGTCAACTGTTTCGCGGAATCGTCTGGCAGCCGCGGCATAAAGACCGCGCTGTTTGGCTGACATCGCGAGCTCGCAGGGCAATTCAGTTTTCGGCTTGAGATCTGCAACTTCAGCCTTCATCCGCCGAAGGACCCAGGGCGAAATTTGCTCGCGCAATACCTCGACCTTTTGCTCGTGCCCCTCAGACCTGAGCTCAATCTGTTGCCTGAACACCTTGGTGAACTTAGTCAGGGAGTCGAGCAAACCTGGCTGGAAGAAATCGAAGAGACACCAGAGATCCGCAAGTGAGTTCTCCACTGGCGTACCCGTACAAGCTATTTTGAAATCAGCCTGCATCGCCTTGGCAGATCGAGTCACCATGGCAGATGGTGTCTTAATCTTCTGGGCTTCGTCGCAAACGAGTACACCCCACTTCTCCCGCGCCATGGACAGCTGGTAATCGCGCAAGGTCTCGTATGTCGTCAACACGAACGCTGCGCCATGCGCAAAGCCAGGATTAAGAGCTTTCTTGACGCCCAATTCTCTAAGTTCAGGCCCGATCTCACGTGCGCTCAGCCTGTGAAGGGCCAAGTGCTCGCCGTAGAGTGTGAGTGTTGCGCCCTGCCTCCCGTCAAGAAATTTGGCGATCTCCGCTTTCCAATTTTCCAGTAGGGATACGGGGGCCACGATCAGGCACGGCTTCGGCGCCGGCGCAGTCTGCCGATACCAAGCCATCAGCGTCAGCGCCTGCAGCGTCTTGCCGAGGCCCATATCGTCGGCGAGCAACACACCTCGCACACCGTCACCTCGCTGTCGCATACGCCCTTGCATCCAAGCGACGCCTTCGACCTGGTGATCTTTCAGTGCAACTTCCGGACGAAGCGCAGCAGGCGCTTCATAGACGTCCTTCACTCGCGCCTGCTCAGTTTCCTCGCTTGGGTACTCAAGCTCCTCAATGTTGTGGAGGATTCTGAGCGACAGCTTTTCCGCGGGCGCGGGATTCTTTAGGCTCTCAATTCGCTTTTCGCCAGCTGGCTTAGTGAGCTCCTTCATCCATGCCCGTGCTTCGGGCGTTGGAATTTCCTTTTCAATCCCGGGGACTGCAACATTGATGTGGCCCTCACGCTCGGCTAAATCAACACGCTCGCCGAACTCCTGAACATCATTGGTGCTAAGGCGCCCTTCCGTTGCAGTTCCTGTAGCAGGATCTACCGCAACGAACTCTCCGGCACCCTTAATCCAGTCTTCAGCGGGCGAACTGCCTTGGACTTTTGGCACGATGATGGGCTTTCCATCGAAACCCACGACGCGATCGCTGTAGTGAGCCAGGTCAAAAAGCGTCTCGACACCGATCACGCTGCCAACCGCCTCCTTGAAGTGGGCCTGCCGGAGACGTGCGAGGCTTTCAAGTGTCAGACCAGAGAGCAAAACCCGATGCTTCTTCCATCGGGCAACACCAAGTCCCTCAGATCCACTTGCCTCTTCCAGCAGCGAATCGAATTCGGAAGCATGAAAACTTCCGACGAACACGCTCTCACTCTTGCCGACCGAATCAACCAGCACTGCATCCCAACTACCGTCAACGTCCGCAGGCTGGAGCTCAAGTTCCCACTCATCGATGCCGGCCGTACGTTTTGCTTCAGCGAAACGCTCCGGAGAGATGACCTGCGCTGCAGCTTCGCCAAGGACGGCATATGGGTTATGCATAAACGCGTCGGCTTGCTTGCCAGCCAAGCGCCGCCCTGGCATCGATTTGATCTGTTGACCAACCTCGCGCACCTGACTTGAAAGCACAACGTGACTCATGCCGCCTTCGGCATCCGTAACGTCATAACGACCACGGACCGATTGATAGCGATCAAATTGTGAAAGCCAGCCCTCCGGCGCGCCAATAGGGCGTGGCTCAACCTCTACGATCTGGGCTTCGGCAGCTTCGTGCTGCTTCAAATTGATCTCAAGCTTGTTAGCGACAACGACCGGTGAGTGCTCCAAATAGCGATCCATCGTCGCCCCGGCCCACCTGGCGGCCTCTTGGACCTTGCCCATTTGCAACATACGGCGGTCCGCATCCCAGTCTTCACCGCACTGTGCGAGCTCAGCCATTGCCTCTAGGAGCGTAAAAGCTGACTGCGGCAGCAACAGATCCTGCCCAGGCATGGTCAACACCGCGCCAAGACGTTCAGCCAGAAGCTCCTCGCCACTTTCCGCGATCCACGCTTCCAGCGTGACTCGAAAATTTGTGTCGGTTGGTGTCCCGTGCGACCGAATCGCGGGGCGTAGCCTAGAGGTCTGCGGCAACTTCAGCAGATGCAAGCTTGATACGTGGTCGCTATCGGAAAGAAGCGAATAAAGCTTCTCCCATGGGATCAGGTACCCAGCTCCATCTTTAAGCGCAAATCTCTCGTCGGCAAGCTGCAAGAGATAGATCGCGCCCGGATGAGTGCTCTTCTCTTGTGCCGTTCCTTTCCAACCGCTTGATTCAGCAGAGAACTCAGGAGCATCCATGGGAATGGTCTCGGGGCTTTCTCCTTTCCAGAAGCGAAGCTTCATCGATAGAACCCTCGGCTTGCTGCAAATCTGAATCCAGCCACATTCATTGCCTCAATCAGCTCGCTGGAAGGTTTAGAGCCAAGCTCAATCCAGTAGCTGCCGCCTTTATTACGGTTATCGACAATCGCCTTGCGTGCCAATGAAAGCTCCCGCGCAAGGTGTGCCGGCAACGAAGGAAGAAGCTGATCAACGTCAGCTATGGCAGACGGCGCGTTGGTCGCTCTCTTTGCCGGCGATCGCCCACCCTGTTGCACTCCGTTGGGCCAGATGCCGACGCGAGCTAGTGTTCGGTCAAACTCAGACTCCCATGGCCCGCTGTGTGGAAGCCTGTATGTTGCTATTCGCTGATCTTTAAGCTGATGAAGCGATAAAGTCTTATCGCCAACCTTGAACGGCAGCGTTATTTGTTGATAGCCATAGCATGCATTACCCGTCTCCGCGAACTCGACAAACCAATGTTCCCCAAGCTTCATCAACATGGCGATGTTCATTGATGTTGAGCTGGCCAACCATCCCAGGCGCCCTCTTCGTTTCTTAATGAAGCGGCCTATGTCGGCATTCGTCGTTGACCTAAACGATGGCCCTAAAACAAGCTTAGTGAACTGCATTCGCCCGGTGAATCGCTTCCAATACTCGAATCGCCGCTTATCCATGGCGCTTAGTGCCTTGGAAGAACTTTTGATCAACTCAAAGAAGTCAGTCAAGTCTTCTTCGGCCAAGCAACGACATATCCATTGCCTCGCGTCGTCCGACACCTGTGACCAACGATGAGACCGGTCGCTTAGCTCAAGCTGTGGATTACCCCAAGCGTCGACCACACACTCCAGAATCTTCTGATTCAGCAAGTTGTCCGGTGACCCGGCTGCACGTTCGACCAACGCGGCAAGGACAGCGTCCTGCTGACTAGGAAATCGATATAAAAGGCTCAGATATCGCAGGGAACTCCGCTCGAACTCAATGTCGTTCATGCCTTCCAACTTCGCGAGCGCGTTGCCCACGAATTCGGCCCAGAACCAACTGCTACCGGGTATTTCCACATGATCCGACAGCGCATCCAATCCACGCTCATCGCCGGCCGCCCACTCAGTCACATAGCGCGCGAGGGGCTTTAGGCCGAATACCTCCTTATGCTCTTCAACTGTTGGCAGCCATCCGGGCGGAACCTTCTGGGCCTTCAACTTCGGCAACGTCTTCTGAAGGAAATCTCTGTAGACCTCCCTCTCTGCACTTTCACCTAGAAGGAAATATCCGACGAAGACAGTGCGCCAGAGCAACGGACCAAGTAAAGAATCTCCAATCCCCTTTCGCCACCGCTGGATGAGTGGAACGCTAAGATCTTGCCTGGCAGCGATTGACTGTCCACAGAGAAGTTCCGAGCTCGCAACAAATTGAGACGCAAGGATCATGTCATCCCGCGCACTCAAAGCATTCGCGCCTTCGTTGAGCAGTCTACCCAGCGATTTTTTAAACAATTGAGGTGAATCAAAGCCTGTCGGCGCAGCTCCCAGCTCCTCGCGCATGACACTGACCGCTTCTCTGAGACGCTTCAGCGGAACCGGCCTCACCTGCAATTCCTGCACCGGCGCCACCATTCGCTGGAGAACTTGTCTGAACATCAGAGCTGGCACCTATCCGCGCCTGCCATGAAATCTGATCCAGTGTCCAAATGCGCTGAATGAGGCTCATCAACGCCGTAAAACTGAATTCTCAACTCGACTCGGCGACTCTCATCAGCCGTCGTTCTCTGGTTATTGAAAGACACGCCGCCAGCCAGGAACAACTTTCGCACTCGAGACAGCTGCTCATCACTCAGAGCGAGACTCTTGTTCTTTGATGGGTCCATCAAGAGGCAAAGCACCCATTCGGACCGCTGCAGACTTAGATGAAGGTTGTAGAGATAGCCGCCCTTGGTGTCGGTATATCCCTCCACGACGACCTGTTTCAACCATTTCTTTCCCAGCTCTCCGTCAGCAGCATTTAGAACAGCGGGAACTAACTGTGCGAGCGCACCGTCAGCCTCTGCCGGCAACCGATAGCTATTAAAACCAAACGTCCCGACGGTTGGGAAGGAAATGCGTTGATCGGCGCAGTTGATCTGAATTTCGGATACGCCCGATAGATCTCGACCTAATTGCTCACAGACCGATTGAATCTCCCGTGCTCTGATCTCCGCAGGCCCCTCCACTACTCTCGTTACAGCAGCGATCGTGACCGCCATGGCACTCAGAAACAACACCATCATCGCCGTCATCAAATCTGCATAGCTGATCCAGAATGGCTTCTCTCCATCATCTTTATTCCGGCGCCGACCCCGGGCCATGCTCCCAAACATATGCTTATCCCCTACGCTCGTCCGATGCGGCGATTAGGGACATACGTTCAACGATATCGCGCAGCATGAGTACCGCGTTCCCGAGCTCCTTATCAAAATCAGTCATGAGATGGTTCAGCACAGCGCCGGTCTTAGAGCCGAATTGCTCCATCGCATCACCAAGCTTGACGGTGAGCATGTCCGAATATTCGCCAAACTCGCGCGCAGCTTCCTGACCCTTACTCAGCGCCAGCTGGATATCTTTTAGCGTTGCCTCGCGCGCACTCGCCTCGGTCGTCATCAAGCTGGAAACACCTTCGACACGGACGCTGGCTTGAGACAGTGCTTGAGAGGCAATAGCTAGCGTGTCAGTACTGGTCCGGAGGCTGGTCGAACTCTGATCCAACCTCGAACCTAGCTGTCCAGATTGCTCATGCAGGCCGGCCAGCGACCCACTGGTTCTCGCCAATCGATCGACCACTTCGTTCAACGCCGCCATCATCGATGCGACCTGGGCAGCGCCGCTCTCAAGTTTACGAATGGACTCAAGCGTCACGTCGTGAATGCTTTCTGTAAGCTCTGCTGCTCGGCGAGAAGACTCTTCGCCCGCCTTCTGCACCTCAGCGGAAGCTTCAACAATTCGACGCGTTGCATCCGCAGCAGCCTCGCCGACTTGGTTCGCGCCAGCGGCCTGAGCAGATGCCATCCTCTCTACTGCGCTCTGAACATGGGTCAGCATCTGGACCTGAGCGCCGCCCAGCGTCTCTGATTGCTGGCGCTCATGTGATGCGAGCGACGACAGGAGCTCCGCCATTGCGCGCTGGATGCCCTCAGAAGACGCGTGAGTGGCGCTCTGCATATCGTCTACAAGTCTGCGGAGACTCTCTTCGACGCGCATGATTGATGCGGCACTTTGCTGCATCATGCCGCTCAGATCTCCCATCTGAGAACCCATCGTGTCGCGCATCTGGGCCATGAAGGTGTCCATCAAGTTCTCGATCATCTTGCCCGCCGAAGCAGACTGATCCTGGCTTGCGAGCTGCACCGTGTCGGCAATCTTTTGGAGCGGCACCTGTAGGCTCGTCTCCAGACTTGCACCAATCTCGTTCGAGAGCTGATGTGTTGCTTCAATTTGCCGCTCGGTCAAATTGGTCAAAAGCGCCTTCAGATCTTCAACCAGGCTTTCCTTGAGCTGCTTTGTCTGTACAGCACCATCTTCAGAAGACCTCACCAATTTGGAAAGGTATTCCTCGCCGACACCAGACTTGAAAAGACCATCCAGCGCCAGCGCGATCGACGTGATCGCATGCACGTTTGCTGCATAGAGGATTTTTTCGACGATCGTGCAGATCATCGCGAGACCAATAGCAACCGCAGAAAGAAGAAACGCACTGCCAACGTGGCCGAAAAGACCGCCGAGACTTGCTTTCAGCGCGTCCGGCTCTACCGCCTTGACGTCGAAGCTTTGTAAGCCTGCAATGAGCCCACTGAAGGTCGCGATGATTCCGAGCCCGGTAAAAATCCCAGGAAGATGCTTGAAGAACTCTGTGTGCAGCGTGCTATCAACCACCAGCTCCGCATTGAAGAACGATTCTGCGGGGACGGTTGCACGAACGGCTACGATTTCTCGATCAATACCTTGATTGGCGGTCTGCTCATGCAACGTGTCCTCGTACTCGGCCCAGTTCGGCTGGAGGCGACTGTTGGCAAAGAGCTTGCTGAGTTCCCGCTTGACGAGGGGGGGCGATTTCCCTGTCAGCAGCCGAACAGCATTACCGAGTCGCTTCAATGACACCAGAAGCGCGCTCGCCCGGAACAAGACAAAGAAGAGAAAACAGAGAAAAAGGACTGCGATGATCGACGCAATCAGAGCATGTAGCCAATCGCCAGTCGCCGCGATCCAAAGCACGTTCATTTCTTCTAAATCCCCTGTATTAGCTTGTCAACTTACTGGCGTCTTCCCACTTCACCCCAGTCATGATTCCCCAGTTGCCACCGGCATTTGGTCTCCGCCAGCGCGGCTTAGGAATCAGGCGAAGTTGCGAGAGAGCTTCTAGATAGCTCTCCACCACAATCTCCTCACCCTTGGCGCAGATGGTGTACCCGCGCCCTCTCTTCAAATCGGGCGAGAACCACGTGCCATCACTGGCGACCGGTATCAATACGCCAATAGGCACCGCGCCCGCATCTTCAAGTGTGAATCGCTGCTCCGGCAGATTCTTAGGCTGGAGGTTCGTTCCTAGGGTTAACGGCAGCTTCTGAGGAATCTTGAGATGGCTGGCACCAAGCTGGAGTTGGGCCACAACCTCATCGTCGAGATTGACCCACGTAACAGCACCGGAAGGATGGTCGTAGCTGACCGATCGCGCCAGTGGAGTCGCCCTACTAAGCGCCCAAGCGACGTTCCAGCGCATGGCCAGCTCTTCGCGCTCTATGGGAATACAGTGTTTGTCGGCGTGTGCGCGCCAGGCAGTGGCGTCGAAGGGGCCGATGCAGTCAACCAAATCAGCAACGCCGACGATGGTTCCGGATCTAAGGTATCCCCACGTTTTACACCGTAAGCGTCATCTGCTCGCGCACTGCCGCAGGCAGTGCGCGCAAGCGCCCTATCCACCGTGAGACGGGTTCCATCGGCCACTGCCTGACCAGCGCTTCTCGGCCGATGCGTAGCGTGGAGTAAAGCTTGCGTGTGCTGTTGCGAGGAGACAGCCACTGGGCGATACCGGTCGCTTCGCATCCCAGCCCCGCCAACCAGCTGGCGAATGCAGCCAACGTATTGATCAGCAGCAGGATCTGCAGTCGCTCGCCGCGTCGGGTCAAACTGTCTTCCAGCGCCTGGCCGTAGCGATGTGATTTCAGATCGCGAAATGCAAGCTCGATCTGCATCCGTCGTGCGTACACATTGACCAACTGCTTTGCGCTGGGCGCCTGCAGCTGCGGGGATGCAACGATGAGCCAAGGCTCGCGCTCGCGCGCTGCGGCCTTCAGACTCGATGACGCACGCGAGACTTTGGCGGGTGAGCGGCGATTGCACTGTTTGCGCCCTTGCCGTGCCTTGGCGTAAATCACCAACCTGCAATCGAGTGGATCGCTGCGATTGGCCTGCATCGGCGGTAACTCGCATGCACGATTGGACGCCAACACATGCAGTTTCCGGCTGTCGATCCACTGATCTGCTTCATCCCGCACGTCCTGCGGCTTGACTTGCGTGCGCCCGCGCAGTCGCCCAACCCAACACCAGCCCATGGCCGATACAGCGCGGAACCACGGTGTCCGGAAGCCGGCGTCAGTGACCAGGATCGGGCGAACATCGTCCGGAACCAGTGCCCTCAGTTGTTGCAAGAAGCGTCTTTCTGCACCAGGCGATCCCTGCTGCTTTCCTGGCACTACCATGTCCAGCAAGGTAAGCGTGCGGCCGCCCACCGGCACCGCTGCGCGCAGCAGACACCACGATTTGTCTGGCTTCAGATCGCTCCAGTCGATGACGATTACCGGCTGCGCGCCGCGCAGCAGCCAGTGCGCCATCTCGTGGTCGATCACTGATCGCTCGACCTGCAAATTGCGATTACTCAACAGGCGATCAACTGCCTTGAGCGGCGCGCGCACCCGCAGTGCGCTCGGCCACGAACGTGCGATGTCCATCAGTGTCAGCCTGCGTCCGTGCAACAACGCCTCGACCGCATGCAGCAACGCGCGTTCGCGCAACGCATGCATCCCGGACAGTGAGTTGGGCAGGCACTTCTGCAATACTTCGCTGGCGCGCATGGTCGTCAACCTTCTCTGGCTTAGTCACCTTGAAGATTGCGCCATGCGCGCACTTTCTTCCAGGCAATTACGTCGCAAGTGATTGATTTGCCAGGAGGAAATGTGGGGAAACCTCAGGTTCCGGATCCCTTTTTGATTAACGCGATGCGACCACGAATGGACGTTGCGCGGGAGCGCATCTCCCAGGTCTTCTGGCCACTCAGGATCAATGAGATCCACGGTTCGTCAATGACGAGTCCTTTCACTTTTAGGCCCTTATCAACGCCCAGCTACGATCAATCCCGCAGCTTCCCCAAGCGTTGGGGAAGTATGTCTGACCACAAGGCTAGATGGCTAGACTCCTGAACCTCCCATCCTCCTGTGTCGTGCGCTCGGACATCCTGGATGGAAGCGAGATCAGGATTGCGAGGCGCCAATTGCGCAACTCAGAGCGTTTAGACCAGCGTGAGCCAGCCAAATGTCGATTCATCGTTATATTTTTCCAGGGGCATATTTGGGGGCATTCCTACAGAAGAAAATTAAATTATCTTTAATATCAGTATTTTATCGTTATTTTTTGGTAGACCCCACCTCCACCAAACAACGGTCCTAAGACGACCGACTAAGGCCAGGCGTTCTCGAGAGAGACGACTGGCCTTTTTCATGTGCGGTGTTGGGCGTTTGGAGAGTGCTGCCGTGCAGGTCACGCCGGTCAGCAAGAAGGTCCCGGTACCTGGGCTTTGTGCAGCGCCGCCCTGCTTGCTCACGAGTGTTTACAGTGCCGCCTCGTTAGCGGGCGGTAGCGCGAAGCGCCGGCGCCGGCACGGGCAGTGGCAGTGGCAGTGGCAGTGGCGGCACAGCAGATCACCACAACATGACCGTGATGCGTCTCGCCCAGCCCGACAGTGGACGCAGCGCGTCAGAGAGTGACGTCACCGGTCTGTGGCGGATGCGCGCGGACCGGCTCGACCTCATTGCCCTGCATCGGGGTCGCTGGCGCGGTATCGCAGCATAGGCGGTCGAACAGGGCCAGCAATTCGGTGGCTTCCTGTCGCAGCATGACGAAGGCCTGTTTGGTGTGCTCTTCCATTCCTGCTCTCTTTGGCGCGCTCCCCAGCGCTCGTAGAGAGACAGCAGCAAGTGGCGTGCCAGTGTGTTCGCAGAACACGCATGCCTGCCGGCAGGCAATATGCGCTCGGCAGGCAGCTTGCTAGAGCAAGTCAAAAAGGGAATCTTCACCGCCAGTTTGGCCCGTGCGCCGACACCGTCAAGGCGGGCGACATGACCTCCCAAGCCCGGCCTCGCCAGCCGGCCTTTAATCGCGTCGGCCCGAGATCGAACGCCGAAGGCCTTGGAATTCAGGCGGCGTGGGCGAGAAGCGATGCCAGTGCTCAGGCGTATTCGAGCTGCCGCTGGGCGTCGGCGTGCATGGCTTCCAGGATCACCATGCCGGCGGCACGGGCGGCGGACATGGCGCTGCGGTGGTCGGTAAACAGGGGCGAGAGCTCGCCGCGAGCCAGATCGCCGGCCTTGGATGCACCCACCTGCTGGATGCGCCAGTCCGCGCGCCACCCTTGGGCAGGGTGCGGCAGCGCATTGCACGACAACTGGTAACGCCCAAGAAAAATGACCAACGCGTGCTCGGCTCAATGACTCGCCACAAGGATACCGCCGCCTCCGCGCGCAGGCGACCCCGTGCCGCCACCGGGCAAGCGAAGTGAAGCATAGGCACGGCGCTTGCATCGGACTCGACCAGACGATCGTTGTTTGGGGAACACGGTGTTGACCAGAAAAGCAAAACGCCACGCCGCCGGGGCCTTGATGCTCGGCGGGCTGATCTTTGTGTTGATCGGCGTCGGTGGCTACATCACCTCGCGGCAGTCGCTGACGGCGGCCGCGTGGGTCTCGCATACGCAGGAAGTCATTGCCAGCATCGACGAGATCCAGGCCGGGCTGCTGTCGGCGGAGTCGTCGGCGCGTGGCTTCGTGCTGACCGACAACGAGGCCTTTCTGGGCGTGCATGCCGACGCCATCGGGCGCCTGCCCGGGCGCATTGCACGGCTTGAGGTGTTGGTGCAGGACAACCCCCTGCAACTGCGCAACGTGGCCGCGCTGGACAAGCTGGTGGACATGCGCCTGGTGCAGATCAACGACCTATTGCACAGCTATCGCGCCACCGGGCTGGATGGCGCGCGCGCCTCCATCGCCAAGGGCGTGTTCCAGACCTCTTCGGCGCTGCGCCGGCAGGTGCAACTGATGGGCGAACTGGAGCGCCGGCAGCTGGTGTCGCGCACCCAGGCCAACCACGACAGCGCGCGCTGGGTGCTGTGGATGACGGCGATCGGCATTTTGTCCGGGCTATTGGTCATGGTGCTGGCCTACCGGCTGTTGTCGCGCGAATTGGCCCGCCGTGTGCGTGCCGAGGAAGAAGCCAGCACGAGCAGCACGCGGCTGGCCGAATCGTTCAGCACGTTGGAACGCACCTCGGCAGGATTGGAAGCGCTGGCGCGCTATTCGGGCCTGCTGCAGAACTGCCGCAACGCGGAAGAAGCCCTGGAAATCACGGCGCGCACGATCGCCCCGCTGGTGCCCGGTGTGTCGGGCGCGGTGTATCTGCTGCGCGCCTCGCGCGATCGCGCCGAGCAGGTGGCGGCGTGGGGAACGCTGGCCGATGGCGAACGCGGGAGCATCGCGCCCGAAGAGTGCTGGGCACTGCGACGCGACCGCACTCACCTGGTGGAGGACGCCAGCGTAGGCATGGTCTGCCAGCATGCCGGCGTCAATCTTCCGCCGCATGCGAGCACGGTCTGCATTCCATTGTCGGCACAGGGCACCCAGCTGGGCATGCTCGCGCTGCGCGGCGACAACGCGCAGGAACTGGCCTCGCTGACCGTGGCCGAGGCGGCCGCCGAACAATTGTCGTTGGCGCTGCACAACCTGCGCCTGCGCGAGACGCTGCGCCAGCAATCCATCCGTGACCCGCTGACCGGCCTGTTCAACCGCCGCTATCTGGAAGAAGCGCTCAACCACGAGCTGTCGCGCTGCACCCGACGCGTGCAGCCACTGTCGGTGCTGATGCTGGACGTGGACCATTTCAAGCAATTCAACGACCTGCATGGCCACAGTGGCGGCGACCGCGTGCTTGCTGCGATCGGCGAACTGCTGCTGGCGCAGACCCGCGGCGAAGACATCTGCTGCCGCTACGGCGGCGAGGAACTGACCATCATCCTGCCCGAGGTCGACCTGGCCACCGCCAGCGCGATGGCGGAGAAATTACGCGCCGGCATCGATGGCCTGCAGGTAATGGCCGATGGCGTGTCACTGCCCAAGATCACCGCCTCGTTCGGCGTCGCGACCTTTCCCGGGCATGCAGGCAACGCCGCGCAGTTGCTGCGCAAGGCCGACGAGGCGCTGTATCGGGCCAAGCAGGCCGGGCGCAATCAGGTGGTCAGCGCGGTGACGCCGGGCAGCGTGTGACGCCAGGCCCGTGCTGTCAGCGACAGGCCTGCCCGTTGTCGTCGGTCGGGATCAGCCCGGCGCTGGCCAGCATGTCGTCGATGCGGCCACGCACATGCGCGGCGTCTTCGGGTGCGGCGCTGTGCAGGACGGCCTCGGCGCGGGCCTGGAAATCCAGATAATCGAAGTCGGCGTCTTCATCGGACGCCACGTTCGGCAGTGCGTCCTGCAGCGCATCCAGGTGCGCATCCAACTCTGAGCGATTAGGCATCGGTGACTCCACGGCAAAGCCCCAAGGTTGCGGCTATGCCGTCAAGGATCTGCGAAACCGTACAGCGCGTGTGGGATGCGGCATCTGATCGGCTGCGGCGCGCCGAGGTACGTGCTGATCAGCGTTGTGCGCCGTAGCGGCATCTGACCAACGTTGCGCACGCACGATGCGCTGCCGGCGCGCGCCACCTTCCCTCAACTTTCGCACGCGTCGGCCGATACTGATGCCGACTCCTCCAGAACTTCGCCCGTGATCCTCCATTTGCGGCGGGATTTCCGCCTCGGCATCGTCAAGATGCTCGGGCCGATCACCGCGCTGTTGCTCTGCCTGTACGCGGTGTACCTGGCCATGCATGGCCAAGGGGTGGCATGTGCGTTGACTGCCGCACTCGGCCTGGTCGCGGTGTGGCGTGGCTGGCGCATGCGCAGTGCCGAGCGCACTGGACGCGGCGGGGTGTGGCTGGCCTCCATCAATGTCGCTGGCTGCCTGATCGGCTGCTGGAGCGGCGGCGACGGCGCCCTGCCCTGGTTGTTCCCGGTGCTGGCCACCAATTATTTTCTCTGCGGCCCGCAGCGCGCGGTGTTGCTGAGCCTGCCGTTGCTGGCGGCCTTGCTGTTGCTGCCCGGCTTGATCGTCAGCCCTGGCCAGGGCATCTCCACCGTGATGGTCACCTTGGTGACGCTGGCGGTGGGCTACGCGTTCTCGGTGCGCATGCAGGACGACCGCGTGCATCTGGAAGAACTGGCCTCGCTGGATGCGCTGACCGGCCTGCCCAACCGGCGCATGCTCGAGCGCGCGCTCACCCATCAGATCGATCAACGTCAGCCGCAGGATCGGCTCAACAGCCTGATCATCCTGGACCTGGACCACTTCAAGGACGTCAACGATCTGTACGGGCATGCCGCCGGCGATGCGGCATTGGCTGACCTGGCCACGATCCTGCGGTTCGAGGTGCGTGAGCCCTATCAGGTGTTCCGCTTCGGCGGCGAAGAATTCGTAGTGCTGCTGCGCGCCGGCTCGCTGGCGGAACTGGAAGCGGCCACCGAGCGCTTGCGCAAGGTGATCCGCAACGGATTACGTGGGCCGGGCGGACGCATCACCGTGTCGCTGGGCGCGGCCCGCCACGATGGCGAAACGCACTGGCAAGACTGGTTTTCGCGTGCGGATGCGGCGCTGTATCTGGCCAAGAACGGCGGCCGCGACAGCGTGCGCATCGCCGACTGAGTCATCCAGCGCTGATCGGCAATTGCCGATCAGCGATTGATACCGTCGTGCATGCATGGGCGGGACGGCCGCGCGGCCGCCCCGCCCTGCCATCTCAGCGCTCGGCCACTGCCACCGGCGCGGCCGGTGCCTCACCTTGCTTCCAGCCACCCAGCGCCTTGTAGACGCCGACCACGCCGACATTGACCGCTGCTTCGGCCTGCGCCAATGCATCGTCGGCTGCCAGTTGGGTGCGCTGTGCATCCAGTAGGGTCAGGAAGTCTTCCGAACCCTCGCGGTAGCGGATCTGCGCCAGCTGCTCGGCACGCCGCGCCGCATTGGCCTGGTCCACCACGATCGCCAGGCGCGCCTGCTGACGCCCGTAGCCGGTCAAGGCATTTTCGGTATCTTCCAGTGCCAGCAGCACGGTCTGCTGGTACTGCGCCAACGCGCCTTCGGCCTGCGCCTTGCTGGCACGCAGGCGTGCACGTACGGTGCCGAAGTCGAACGCGGCCCAGCTGATCGACGGCGTGATCGACCAGGCCTTTGCGTTGCCCTGGGTCAACCTGGCCGCATCGCCAGACAGAAAGCCGACAAAGCCGCTCACGCTGATGCGCGGGAACAGATCGGCCGTGGCCACGCCCACCTGTGCGGTGGCCGCAGCCAGACGCCGTTCGGCGGTGCGCACGTCCGGGCGTTGCCGCAGCAAGCTGGCGGTATCGCCGAGCGGCAAGGCGCGGGCGAACGGCGGTGCGGTGCGCGCCACCAGGGTGGCATCCAGCGCATTCGGCTGTTGACCGAGCAACACGGCGATCCGATGGCGGTACTGCGCTTCGGCAGTTTCCAGCAACGGAATGTCGGCTTCGATGGCCTTCAAGCGTGCCAGGCTGCTCTGCACATCCAGCTCGCTGCCGGCGCCCAGGTCCCAACGCGTCTGCGTCAGCTTCTGGGTGTCGCGCAGGTTGGTCAGGGTGCGCTTGGAGACGTCCAGCTGCTTTTGCGTGCCGCGCAATTCGAAATAGTTGCGCGCCACCTCCGCGGCCACCGTGACCTGCACGTCCTGCAGGCCGGCCTGCTCGGCTTCCAGGTCGGCACGCGCCGCCTCCGACGCACGCCGCTGGCGGCCGAACAGATCCAGTTCCCACGCCGCATCCAGACCCAGCGTGGTCTGCTCGGTGAGGAAACGCTGATTGCCGGCGATCACCTGCTGTTGTTCGCGGCGATCAAAGCTGCCTTGTGCGGTGATGTGCGGCGCCTGGTCCAACCGGCGTTCGACGAACACCGCACGCGCCTGCTTGACGCGCGAGACGGCAATGCGCAGATCGTGGTTGGCGAACAACGCATCGCGCACCAGTTGTTCCAGCACCGGGTCATCGAACTGCGACCACCAGTTGCCCACCGGCGACTCGGCGCTATAGGCCGCATCCTGCGCGCCTTGCAGCGTCACCGCGGCCGGCGGTTCGGGGCGGTAATCCGGCCCGACCGCGCAACCACTCAGGATCGCCGCGGCAAGCGCGGCGCCCAGCAAGGTCCTCACCATGGCAGCACCTCGCCCAGGTAGGTGAAGCTGCCATTGGGGCCGTGCGCATCGATCAACGCCATCTGCACGCTGCTGTGTGCGCCCTGCTCCACGTCGATCTCGCCGACGCCACCGTTCATGTCGGTTTTGACATAGCCCGGATGCACCATGTTGACCTTGATCGCGCTCTCGCGCAGCTCATGGGCCAGGTGCACGGTCCAGCTGTTGAGTGCGCTCTTGGAGGCGTCGTAGGCAGGTATCTTGAAGTCATAGATCGGCGAGCCCTGCTGTGTGTGCAGGGTCAACGAGCCGAGGATGCTGGAGACGTTGACGATGCGCCCGGCCAGCGAACGACGCAGCAGCGGCAGGAACGCCTTGGTCACGCCGACCACCGCAAACAGGTTGGTGTCGAAGGTGCGCTTCCAGGTGTCCAGGCTCTGCTCGGACGGCTTGCGCTGCATGTCCTCGATCATGATGCCGGCGTTGTTGATCAGGATGTCCAGATGGCCGTGACGCTGCTCCACCGTGCCAACGGCCGCGGCGATGCTGATGTCGTCGTTGACGTCCAGCTGGATGGCTTCCACCGGCAGGCCTTCGGCCTGCAGCTTGAGTGCAGCGGCGACGGCGTCATCGCGCTTGCGGCCAGCCAGCAGCGTGTGCACGCCGGCCTGGGCCAGTTGACGGACGGTCTCCAGGCCGATGCCGCGGGTACCGCCGGTGACCAGTGCGATCTTGTTGGTGCTCATGTGCAATGTCCTTCAAAGATGGGGGAAGAGGAATCAGGCCTTGACCGGATCATGTGCCACGGCGGCCGGTGCGGCGGGTTCGCCACGGGTCACCCACTTGCGCAGGGCCACGTAGAACACCGGCGTCAGGAACAGGCCGAACAGGGTCACGCCCAACATGCCGGCGAACACGGTGATGCCGGTGACCGAGCGCACTTCTGCGCCAGCGCCATGGCCGAACACCAGCGGCACGGTGCCGGCGATGAAGGCGATGGAGGTCATCACGATCGGGCGCAGACGCAGGCGGCAGGCTTCCAGCGCGGCTTCGACGATGCCCTTGCCGTGCATCTCCAGTTCGCGGGCAAACTCCACGATCAGGATCGCGTTCTTGCACGCCAGGCCCATCAACACCACCAGTCCCACCTGCACGAACACGTTGTTGTCGCCACCGGTGAGCCATACGCCGAACAAGGCAGACAGCAAGGTCATCGGCACGATCAGGATCACCGCCAGCGGCAAGGTCCAGCTTTCGTACAACGCGGCCAGCACCAGGAACGCCAGCAACACCGCCATCGGGAACACGATCAACGCCGAATTGCCCTGGATGGATTGCTGATAACTCAGATCGGTCCACTCGATGTTCATGCCGTTGGGCAACACCTTCGGCGCCATGCCGGCCAGCGTCTGCATCGCCTGGGCGGACGACAGCACGCGCGTGTCCGCTTCACCGATCAGATCGGCGGCCGGGTAGCCGTTGTAGCGGATCACCGGATCCGGGCCGTAGGTCTGGCCCAGCGTGACCATGCTGCCGATCGGCACCATCTGCCCGCGATCGTTGCGGGTGCGCAGGTTGGCGATGTCTTCGACGCTGTCGCGGAACTGTCCATCGGCCTGGGCGATCACCTGATAGGTACGACCGAAGCGATTGAAGTCGTTGATGTACGCAGACCCCAGATAGGTCTGCAGCGTGTCGAACACATTGGTCAGCGGCACACCCTGCGCCTTGGCCTTGTCGCGATCGACCTTTGCATCGAGCTGCGGCACGTTGGCCTGATAGGTGCCGATCGGGAACTGCATGCCCGGCGTCTGCGAGATCGCACCGGACATCGCCGTTACCGCAGTCTGCAACTGCCCGTAACCGAGCCCGGCACGATCCTGGATGTACAGCGAATAGCCGGAGCCTTGACCCAAGCCAAGAATCGGCGGCGGCATGAAGGCGAAGGCGAAGCCCTTCTCGATCTGGCTGATGCGCGCGTTGATCTCGGCATTGATCTGCGCTGCGGTCCGGCTGCGTTCGCTGAAGGGCTTGAGGGTCAGGAACAGGGTGCCGGTGTTGGGCGTATTGGTGAACTGCAGTGGATTGAGGCCAGGAAACGCCACCGCGTGCGCAACGCCCTCGGTCTGCAGCGCAATATCGCTGATCTGGCTGATCACCTCGCTGGTGCGCTCCAGCGATGCGCCTTCGGGCAGCTTGGCACCGGCGATCAGGTACAACTTGTCCTGGGTCGGAATGAAGCCGCCCGGCACCAGTTTGAACATCACCCCGGTGCCGACCAACAGCAACAGATACACCATGAAGACCATACCGCGCTTGCCCAGCGCGCGCGAAACCGCACCCTGATACTTGTGCGAGCTGGTGTTGAAGAAGCGGTTGAACGGACGAAAAATCCAGCCGAACAACCGGTCGATCAACCGCGTCGGACCATCCTTCGGGGCGTCATGGGCCTTGAGCAGCATGGCTGCCAGTGCAGGCGACAGGGTCAGCGAGTTGATCGCCGAGATCACCGTGGAGATGGCGATGGTCACCGCGAACTGCTTGTAGAACTGGCCGGTCACGCCCGACAGGAACGCCATCGGCACGAACACCGCGCACAACACCAGCGCGATGGCGATGATGGGCCCGGACACTTCGCGCATCGCCTGATGCGCAGCAGCCAGCGGGCTCAAACCTTCTTCGATGTTGCGCTCGACGTTTTCCACCACCACGATCGCATCGTCGACCACGATGCCGATCGCCAGCACCAGGCCGAACAGGGTCAGCGTATTGATCGAAAAGCCAAGCACATACAGCGCTGCGAAGGTGCCCACCACCGACACCGGCACCGCCAGCAACGGAATGATCGACGCACGCCAGGTCTGCAGGAACAGGATCACCACCAGCACCACCAGCAGCACCGCCTCCAGCAAGGTGCTCACCACCGCCTTGATGGAATCGCGCACGAAGATGGTGGGGTCGTAGGCCGCCGACCAGGCCATGTCCTGCGGGAACTGTTTTTCCAGCTCCGCCATCTTGGCGCGCACCGCATCGGACAACTCGATCGCATTGGCGCCCGGGGACTGGAAGACACCCATGCCCACCGCGCTCTTGCTGTCCAGTTGCGAGCGCAGCGTGTACTTGCCGGCACCCAGTTCCAGCCGCGCCACATCCGACAGGCGCACGATCTCGCCGCTGGTACCGCTGCGGATCACGATGTTGCCGAATTCTTCTTCGGTGGTCAGGCGGCCCTGTGCATTGATCGACAGCAGGAACTCGCTCTTGTTCGGCATCGGCTCGGCGCCGAGCTGGCCGGCGGACACCTGCACGTTCTGCTCGCGGATGGCGGCCACTACATCGCTGGCGGTGAGCCCGCGCGCGGCGACCTTGTCCGGATCCAGCCAGATCCGCATGGCGTAATCGCCGGCACCGAAGATCTGGATCTGGCCCACGCCCGGCAGGCGCGACAGCTCGTCCTTGACCTTCAAGGTGGCGTAGTTGCTCAGGTACAGCGAGTCGTACTTGCCCTTGGGGGAGGTCAGATGCACGACCATGGTCAGCGTCGGCGACTGCTTCTGCGTGGTCACACCCTGGCGCCGCACGTCCTCGGGCAGACGCGCCTGCGCCTGACTGACGCGGTTCTGCACCTGCACCTGCGCCTGGTCCGGATCGGTGCCCGGCTTGAAGGTCACGGTGACCACCAGCACGCCATCGGAGCCGGCGACCGACTTCATGTACATCATGTTTTCCACGCCGTTGATGGCTTCCTCAAGCGGCGTGGCGACGGTCTCGGCGATGACCTTGGGATTGGCGCCCGGATACACCGCACGCACCTGCACGCTCGGCGGCACCACTTCGGGGTATTCGCTGATGGGCAGCAGCGGCATGGCGATCAGGCCAGCCGCGAAGATGATGATCGACAGCACCGCCGCGAAGATCGGTCGGTCGATGAAAAAACGGGAAAAGTCCATTGGGGTGGTCCTGAAAGAGGTTGCCGCCGGGTGGCGGCGCAACACGCCCCGCCCTGAACCGGCCTGATGAAAAGGCCGGTAGTCACGGGCGGGCGATGCAGCGATGAATCAGTGCAGCGGTCGAACCGGCTGCGCAGCCGCCGGGCAGGCGCGACTGCTTGCCAGGTGTGATCGACGAGGCTTATTTGGATGCGGTGCGCTTGTCCGAGGTGGGCACCATCGCCACGGCCTTGGCATCGACCGGCATGCCGGGCATGAAAATCTTCTGCACACCATCGACCACCACGCGGTCGCCGGCCGCCAACCCCTTGCGCACGATGCGCAGACCATCGGCAGTGCGGCCAAGCTCCACATCGCGTCGCTGCGCCTTGCCATCCTTGTCGACCACGTACACGTACTTGCGGTCCTGGTCGGTCAGCACGGCCTTTTCATCGACCAGCATGGCCTTGAACTGGCCGCTGCCGAGCAACTGCACATGCGCATACAGGCCGGGCGTGAACTGCCGATCGGCGTTGTCGAGCACGGCACGCACGCGGATGGTGCCGGTGCTGCGGGTGACCTGGTTGTCGAGGAAATCCACGCGCCCGCTGTGCGGGAAGCCCTGCTCGCCGACCAGGCCGATGCGCACCGGCAACTCGCCGCCACGTTCGTCCGGACGCTCGCCGTTGCGGCTCATCTGCGAGTAGCGCAGGAAGGTGCCTTCATCGGCATCGAAGTACACGAACACCTTGTCCAGCGACACCAGCGTGGTCAGCACGCTGGCGCTGTCGCCGGCGGTGACCAGGTTGCCGGCGGTAACCATCGCGCGCCCGGCGCGGCCGTCGATCGGGGCACGCACGCGTGTCCAGTCCATGTTGAGCTTGGCGGTGTCCACGGCGGCCTGTGCGGCCAGCACTTCGGCATCGGCCTGGTCGGCCGCGGCGCGGCGTTGTTCCCAGGTTTCGGTGGAGATGGCCTGCTGCTCGGACAGCTTGCGCGCACGCGTCGCTTCGCTGCGGGCCAGGCTGGCCTGGGTGCGGGCACGCACCAGCGCGGCATTGGCGCGGGCAAACTCGGCGCGGTAGCTGCGGTCGTCGATGCTGAAGAGCACATCGCCCTTCTTCACTTCGGTGCCTTCGGCGTAATTGACCTTGTCGATATAGCCGGACACGCGCGGGCGTAGTTCCACGCTTTCCACCGGCTCGATGCGGCCGCTGAATTCATCCCACTGGCTGATCTCTTTCAGCAGCACCGGGGCGACACTGACGCTGGGCGGTGGCGGCGCGCCGGTCTCGGCGGCCTTGCTGCCGCAACCGGCCAAAACGACCGCGAGGACAGCGCCCGTCAATACAGTACGCAAGGGAAAACGGAACGGGGTGGCGTTCGGGGTCATGGGGAAATCTCTCGGGCGGGAAGGGGAAACTGCAGACCGGCCAGGCGGCCAGCCGACGGTGCGGTCTGCGGGCGACGGCTGACGGTCACGATGGCGTGTCCGGGCTGGCCAGGCCCGGCGATCAACGAGACGGCGGCGCGGCCGACGTCCACGGCCCGGATCCATTCCGGGCAGGCCTCCTTGGCACGGCTGGGCGTGCACACCGGCTGCTCAACCGACAGCAGGTGCACGCGCACGCCCAACGGCTTGGCTTCTTCGTGCAGCACCTGCGCCAGCATGCGGGTGGCCGCCGCGGCGATGGAGATATCGCCGTGCGCCGACCACGCACGCAGTGCACACGGGCTGCCGAGCAACAGGTAACGGCCGCCGCCATCGGCCTCGGCCAGTAGCGGCATCAGATGCCGGGCGGCCGCCAGGTGCGGAAGCAGGTCGCGGTCCAGCCGGCGGCGCAAGGCGCTGACCGGGCGGTCCAGCAGGCGGCCGGCCTTGAGCGGGCTGCCCAGGCTCGCAACCACCGCCGCCAGCGGGCGTGGACGTTGCGCCAGCTCGGCAGCCAGTGCCTGCGCGGCGGCGTCATCGGCCACCGAGCCCTGCACCGTCTCCAGCAAGGGGCTGTCGCCATGGCGGGCGCGCAACGCGGCCAGCTTGGCAGCATCGCGGCCGACCACCAGCACCGGCAGCTGCGCCTCGAGCAGCGCGGCGACGATGCCGGCACCGACGTTGCCCGCGCCACCCAGGACGACCGTCTCGGATTGGACCATCCCAGTCACGGGACTTTCACTCCCGAAATCGGGACAATCCCACACATGGCCCAACGTGCAGATAGCCCGCTGCGGCGCACCGGCGCACCGCCGGCCTGCCGCTTGGGCGAGGCAGCAAAGGCGCGCGAAACGCTGGAATGCGGGCGTTTTACCGGCATCTGCACCGGATCGAACGCGCTCTCAAGGGCGCCGCGGGGACTGGGGCACAAGCCGAGAAGTTGGCGCAACCACATGGCGGCGCTCCTGCGTGGAGGGGATGCCGCATAAGCTAGGCCTCAAAGCAGCACTTGATTAGTCCGGATTTAGGGGAATAATCGTCCCGCAAGCGGTCCAATCCCTCCAGACTCCGGAAGGCACCCCTCATGACCCACGATCTCAACGACACCCTGATCTTCGTCAAGGTGGTCGAACAAGGCAGTTTCATCGCTGCCGCCAACTCGCTCGGCCTGCCCAAGACCACGGTCAGCCGCAAGGTGCAGGAACTGGAAACCCGGCTGGGTGCCCGCCTGCTGCACCGGACCACGCGTCGCATCGGCCTGACCGAAGCCGGCGCGGTCTATCACGAACACTGCCAGCGCATTGCCCGTGAACTGGAAGAAGCCGAAAGCGCCGTCGGCCAATTGCAGTCGGGCCCGCGCGGCTGGTTGCGCTTCACCGTGCCGTACTCGCTGGGCATCACCTGGATCGCGCCGTTGCTGGGCGAATTCCACGCGCAATACCCGGAAATCCAGCTGGACATGCACCTGGGCAACGAGAAGCTGGACTTGATCGGCGGCGAAGCCGATCTGGCCCTGCGCGTGGGTGCCCTGCCCGATTCCAACCTGGTTGCGCGCAAGCTGGGCAGCCTGCGCACGCAGGTGTTTGCCAGCCCGTCTTACATCGAACGCTATGGCGAACCGCTGCATCCGGACGAGTTGCAGTTCCATCGCACGCTCGCCCTGCGCAAGAACCGCAATGTGCACAACAACCGCTTCTTCTGGTCGCTCAGCGACGGCAGCGATGTGCGCGAATTCCCGGTCAATCCGTTGATGGTGGCCAACGACCCGGCCGCGCTCAATGGTGCGGTGCTGTGCGGCGAAGGCTTGTTGCTGACCGGCGATGTGATGGCCAAGCCGTTCGTGCAATCGGGCATGGTGCGGCGTGTACTGGCAGGTTGGACCGGGCCGGAAGTGGACTTCAACGCGGTCTTCGCCGGTGGCCGGTTGGTGTCGCCGAAGGTGCGGGCGTTCGTGGATTTCCTGGTGACACGCCTGAACTTCGACGCCGATTACATGATGGCGCAGTGCCCTGCACGGCTGGCCGCACAGCGCGCCAATGGGGATGCGGAGGTGGAGGTTGAAGTGGAGGCCGAGTTGCGCGCCGAGGGTAAGCGCATTTTGGAAAAAGCTACGGCGTGACGGGCGTTTTGTGCGGTCTCGACGCGTAGCGCGGCGGGTTCTCCTTCTCCCATTGGGGGAAGGTGCCTGCGGGACTGTTGGGGGTGAGGTGGGTTCGTTGTTCTGATATTCGTAATCGGATTTGCGTCTAGCTCGCGCAAGAAAGTTGATGCGACGCTTTAAGCGAATCCCTAATCCCGACGCTCCAATCCCGGCTTCAACGCAGAGCTTTCGCGCCTGCGGCGCGAGTTCCTTTTGTCTTGGCAAAAGGAACCAAAACCGCTGTCGCCGACGCAATCCGGTGCGGTGAAGCCGCACCGGTGCCCTGCGCTCCTCGCCACGCCTGGCACGGCGCCCAAACTCGCTGCGCTCAGACAAGGGCGCCTCTTCGGCCACGCGCAGCTGCGGTGCTCGGCTTGCTTTAAGGCGACTGGGTGAAGCAGGAGCAAAAGCGGAACAGCGGTGCCGAAGCAAAGTTTCAGGCTTGGCAGGCGACGGATCGCTGTGTTGATCGCAAACAGAGCAATACAGCGACAGCGACAGCGACAGCGACAGCGACAGCGACAGCGACAGCGAGTTCAATGATGAGGAATGCAGACGTTTTGTTGGACGTTTTTTTGCTCTTGTTTTTTGTTTGTGTTGGCGTTTTGCGTAACCAGTGATCTGGACCTTGCTCTTACTTCAGGCCGTCTGTAACTCAAAAAAAAGGCCGCTTTCGCGGCCTTTTTCATGCATCCGGTGACGCCAGTTACACGTCACATGACGCCATCAAACTCAGCGCATGCCGGTAGTGCTGGCGGCGCCTTCCTGGCGTAGCGGAATCAGGCGGATTTCGACGCGGCGGTTCTGTGCACGGCCGGCGTCGGTGCTGTTGTCGGCGATCGGGTAGCGCTTGCCGGCGCCCATGGTTTCCATGCGTTCGCGCTGCACGCCCTGTGCGGTCAGGTACTGGGCCACCGCGTTGGCACGCTCTTCGGACAGGCGCTGGTTCACCGCATCGCTACCGACGCTATCGGTATGCCCCACCACTTCCACCATGGTCTGGTTGTACTCACGCAGTGTCGAGGCCACGCCGTTGAGCGCGGTGTAGAACTGCGGCTTCAACGCAGACTTGCCGAAGTCGAAGGTGATGCCGTCGGGCAGGTTCAAGGTGATGTTGTCGCCCTGGCGCTGCACGTCGATGCCGGTGTTGGCGGTGCGCTCGCGCAACGCGCGTTCCTGACGATCCTGGTACTGGCCCACGGCCGCACCACTCAATGCGCCGATACCGGCACCGATCATCGCGTGCTGACGGCGTTCGGTGGCGCTGTCGCCGGTGAGCAGGCCGGCGGCCACACCGATCGCGGTACCGATCAGCGCATTGCGGCCGGTGCGGTTCTGTTGTTGGGTCTGGTCGCCGTACTGGTCGCGCTGCACGTACGAGCCGCCGGTGGCGCAGGCGGACAGCGCGATGGCGCTGGCCAAGGCCACGGCAAGGCTCTTGCTGGCTGCTGGGGACATGGTGTTCTCCTTTGGCCGGACCATCCGGCGCTGAATCGTGCCGCGAGGATAAACAGCGCAACGCGACTGGCACATGATGAAATCGCCCGCCGCCAGCGTTCGGCTAGCGGTTCATTCAGGAAAACGTTTTCGCTTAGCCGCGCGTGCCTGCGTAGGCCGCCAACGCGGCATCGCGCCCTTCGGCCAGGCCGATGATCGGCGCGCGCGGATAGGTCGGTGCCAGCCGCGCCAGCGATAACGGATGCAGCCACGGTGCAAAGCGCTCTTTCACCGGCAATGCCGCCAGCTCGGGAATCCAGCGCGTGATGTAGGTGGCTTGCGGGTCGAATTTCTCGGCCTGCGTCACCGGATTGAACACGCGGAAATACGGCGCCGCATCGGCGCCAGTGCCGGCCACCCACTGCCAGCCCATCGTGTTGTTGGCCAGGTCCGCATCCACCAAGGTGTCCCAGAACCAGCGCGCGCCCTCCAGCCAATGCACGCGCAGATGCTTGCACAACAGGCTCGCCACGATCATGCGCACGCGGTTGTGCATCCAGCCGGTATGCCACAGCTGCCGCAGCCCCGCATCGACGATCGGGATGCCGGTGCGCCCGCGCTGCCATGCGTCCAGCGTGACCGGATCCACCGTGGCCCAGTCGAAGCCGGCAAAGCGCGGGTTGAGGTTTTGCGTGGTGGTGTCCGGGAAGTGATGCAGCAGGTGGTACGCAAAATCGCGCCATCCCAACTGGCGAATATAGCCGTCGATGTCCGCGCCATTGCGCGCGCTGCGCTGCGCCTCCAAGGTGCTGGCAATGCGCCAGGGCGCGATCTCGCCAAAATGCAGATGCGGCGACAACTGCGAGGTGCCAACGCGGTCGGGACGGTCGCGGTTTTCGCGGTAACCCGACAGCGCGCCGTCGACAAAGATCTCCAGCATCTCGTGCGCACCGGCTTCGCCCGGCTGCCAGTGTTCCCAGAAGCCCTGATCCCATGCCGGCGTGGGCAGCAGGTTCAGCGCATCGACGTGCACACCGTCCAGCGACGCGGGCAACGGCGGCAGGCTGCGCGGCGCGGGCATGGCATCGGGCAAGCGCAGCTGAGTGAGTGCATTTCGCCAGAACGGCGTAAACACCTTGTACGGCCTGCCCTGCTGGGTGGCCAGGGTCCACGGTTCGAATAACAGCGCGGCGTTGCAGCTTTGCACCTCCAGCCCACGCTCACGCAGGCTGCGCTTGATCTGCGCATCGCGTGGCTGGGTGGCCGGCTCGTATTTGCGGTTCCAGTACACCGCCACCGCTTCGGTCTGCGCGATCACCGCGTCCAGCACCTGCGCGCTGTCGCCCTGACGAATCAGCAACGCGCTGCCGCGCGCGCGCAAGGAGGCATCCAGTGCGGCGAGACTGCGATGCCGCCACGCACGCGATGCCGCGCCCGGCGCCCATTGGCCTTCTTCGTGCGGTGCATCGATGTAAAGCGGAATCGGGTCGTGCCCGGCATCGAGCGCGGCGCGCAAGGCGGGGTTGTCCTCCAGACGCAGATCGCGACGGAACCAGACGATGGCGTAAGACATGCAGACTCGGCAGCGGCAGGTGAGGCCGCGCAGCATAAGCCAGCGGCCGCAACGATGGCGCGATGCCAGCCGCGGAGTCTGTGCGAAGCGTTCGCTGGCGCACCGTCGGTGCCGCGATGTGCGGCAGCAATCGCTACGCGTCACGTCCTACCCGCCTTACGCGCGCTGGTGCAGCTCCGCGCGCATGGCGCCCAGGCATCGCTGCTGACACATGCAGTGCCGGGCACCTGCGCCCGCATTCCTCGTCGACCGTCATCCCTGAGGTCAAGATGCCACACGTTGCCAGCGGCTTACTCGAAGCTACCCACCGAGTCGTGCGCCAGATTGTCAAAGCGCGTGTATTCGCCGAAGAACTTGAGTTTGCACGAGCCGGTCGGGCCGCCACGGTGCTTGCCGATGATGATCTCGGCCAGGCCCTTGTCGGGCGAGTTTTCCTTGTTGTAGTAGTCGTCGCGGTAGATGAACACAATCATGTCCGCGTCCTGCTCGATTGCGCCGGATTCGCGCAAATCGGCCATTACCGGGCGCTTGTCGGTCCGCGTTTCCAGCGAGCGATTGAGCTGCGACAACGCAATCACCGGCACGTTGAGTTCCTTGGCCAGGCCCTTGAGCCCACGCGAAATTTCCGAAATTTCGGTCGCGCGGTTTTCGCTGTTGCCCGGCACCGACATCAGCTGCAGGTAGTCGATGACGATCAGGCCCAGGTCGTGTTCGCGCTTGAGCCGGCGGCACTTGGAACGCAGCACTTCCGGCGACACGCCGGGCGTGTCGTCGATGAAGATCTTGGTTTCCTTCAACATCTTGATCGCGCCGGTGACGCGCGCCCAATCCTCGTCTTCCAGCGCACCGGTGCGCAGGCGTTGCGCATTGATGCGGCCGTTGGAAGAAATCAGGCGCATCGCCAGCTGCGACGCCGACATTTCCATCGAAAACACCGCCACGCCTTTCTTGGACTTGATCGCGGCGTATTCGGCAATGTTCAACGCCAGCGTGGTCTTGCCCATCGCCGGACGTGCGGCCAGGATGATCAGATCGGTCGGCTGCAGGCCGGCGGTCATCGCATCGAAATCGGTGTACCCGGTCGGCAGGCCAGTGATGTTGCCGCCGTTTTCGAAGCGGTTGCGCAGCTCTTCGAACGCGTCCTTCAAGGCGCCCGGCATCGCCACGAAGTCGGTCCGCCCACGCGCGCCTGCTTCGGCGATCTTAAACACCGCTTTTTCCGCCGATGCCAGCAGCTCGACGCTCTCGCGGCCTTCTGGCTGGAAGCCATCGTTGACGATGTTGGTGCCCACTTCGATCAGCTGCCGCAACACCGCCTTGTCGCGCACGATTTCCGCGTAGGCGGCGATGTTGGCCGCCGACGGCGTGGTGCTCGCCAGCTCGATCAGATAGGCGCCATCGCCCACCTGCTCCAGCTTGCCCTGCGACTCGAACCACTCGCCCAGCGTGACCGCATCGAACGGGCGATCCTTCTCGGAGAGCTCGCGGATGGCGCGGTAGATCAGACGATGGTCGCGCCGGTAGAAGTCGTTCTCGGTGAGCTGATCGTTGACCTTGTCGAACGCATCCGGCGCCAGCATCAGGCCGCCCAGCACCGCCTGCTCGGCTTCCACCGAATGGGGTGGAACCCGCAGCTGGTCCAGACGCGGCTCGGGACGATCGTAGTCATCACGATCGCGGTCGCGATTGCGGTTGGAACGGAAGCCGGGACGAGCGGACATGGACGGACAGCCTGACGCGAGGGAGACGGGGGCAGGAAGCATAGTCATCACCGGCGGCGAGGACCATGCACAACTCTGTGGATAACTGGTGCATAGCCAGTGCACCACAGCCTACGCCGGTGCGGTCTCACTGCCCGCGATGCCCTGCCCCCGTCTAGCCTGCGGGCATGCCGGCCCGGCCCGCGCGCTCAGCGTGTGTGGTGTGCGATCCAGGCCAGGAAGCTGTCGACAAATCCCTGCAGGAACTTGCGGCTGTCGGCATCGGCAATCTGGCCGTCGGCGCCGAACAAGCCATCCTTGTATTGCAGATAGATCTCCGGCTGGCCGAGCACGTGCATGTCCAGGTAGGCCAGCACGCCACGTAGATGCTGCTGCGCCAGCGCGGTGCCGATCGCGCCGACCGAGATCCCCGCGATGGCGGCCGGCTTGCCGGCGAAGGCGCTGTCGCCATATGGCCGCGAGGCGGTGTCGATGGCGTTCTTGAGCACGCCGGGGATCGAGCGGTTGTATTCCGGGGTCACGAACAGCACCGCATCGGCCGCGCGTAATTGCTGCTTGAGGCGGGTGCCTTCGGCCGGGTAATCGCTGTCGCGGTCCTGGTTGTACAGCGGCAGGTCGCCGATCTCCAGGAACTCGAACGTGGCCTTGTCGCCGGCCAGCTGCGCCAGCGCCTGGGCCAGCTGGCGGTTGTAGGACTGCGCGCGCAGGCTGCCGACCAATACCGCAATGGTGTACTTGCTCATGGGGAACGCTCCGTGGGAACCAGCGCCCCACTGTAGGCAGCGTGGCGCGCACACCCGGTGAAGCGCCGCCCGCGCTACGACCGGACGATGGCAGCCCGCTGCGCGCGCCAGTGGTCCTGCCAGGCCTGGAACATCAGCACCGTCCACAGGTGGGTGTGCCACTTGCGCTCGCCGCCATTGAAGTCGCGCCACAGCCCGGCCACGGTATCGGCGGCGAACACGCCTTCGCGCTGCAGCGTGCCGTGTGCCAGCAGATCGTCGGCCCAGCCATGCAGGTCGCCGCGCAGCCACGCACTCACCGGCGCACCGAAGCCACGCTTGCCGCGGTAGACCATCGGCTCGGGCAGATAGCGGCACAGCACGCGCTTGAGCAGGTACTTGCTGACCCCATCGCGGTACTTGAGTGAGAGCGGCAACGACCAGGCGAACTCGGCCACGCGCCAATCCAGCAGCGGCGCGCGCGCCTCCAGCCCCACCGCCATGGTGGTGCGGTCGACCTTGCACAGCAGATCGTCCGGCAGATACGCAGCGAAGTCGGCCAGCATCATCGCGTCGGCCGGCGTGCCCGAGCCATGCAGCGGATCGGCCAGGCTGTAAAAACTGTCTGGCTCGGTCGCGCCCAGCACCACCGCGGCCGGGTCGCGCCAGCGTGAGATGCGGTTGCGGTAGATGTCGCCGATGCCGCGTGCGCCCGCCTCGGCCACCAGTGCCGCCAGCCCGCCGGTGCGCGAGGCTTCGCCGCTCTTGCGCGCTGCCACCGCCATCAGGCGCCGCAGCGGCGCCGGCACCAGCCCGTGCATGCGCCAGTTACGCAGCGCGCGCTGGTAGCGCCCATACCCGAAGAACAGCTCGTCGCCGCCATCGCCGGATAGCGCCACGGTGACGCCACCGCGCGCCAGCCGCGCCACCAGCGCGGTGGGCACCTGCGAGGCGTCGGCGAACGGTTCGTCGAACATGTCCGGCAAGGTCGGCACCACCGCCAGCGCATCGGCGCCGCTGACATACAGCTCGGTGTGATCGGTGTGCAGGTGCGTGGCCACTTCGCGCGCCAGCGGCGCTTCGTCGTGGTGCGAGCCCTCAAAGCCGATGCTGAAGGTGTGCACCGGCTGGTCGCTCTGCGCCTGCATCATCGCGGTGACGATCGACGAATCGGTGCCGCCAGACAGGAACACGCCCACCGGCACGTCGGCCACCATGCGCAACGCCACTGCATCGCGCAGCAGACTATCCAGCTGCTCTTCGGCCTGGGCATCGGTGCCGGTGAATGGCGCGGCCAGCGCACGCTGCATGGCCTCGCGGGCATTCCAGAACGGTTGCTGGGCCTGGTCGGGCCGGTGTGCGGCGGCGCCGGCGGCCACCGCTTGGGCGTCCAGCCGCAGCACCCGCCCGGGCATCAGCTTGAAGGTACGCTCGTGGATGCAGGCCGGCGCCGGGATATAGCCCAGCCGCAACAGCAGGGTGAGCGCATCGCGGTCCACGCCGTTGTCGAAATCCGGGTGCTGCCACAGCGCCTTGAGCTCGGAGCCGAACACCAGCGTGTCACCGGCCCAGCCGTAGTACAGCGGCTTCTTGCCCACGCGGTCACGGGCCAACGACAGGCAATGGTCGCGTTCGTCCCACAGCGCCAGCGCGAACATGCCGTTGCAGCGCGCCAGGGTGTCGTCCAGGCCCCACTCCACCACTGCGGCCAGCAGCACTTCGGTATCCGAATGCCCGCGGAAGCGGTGCCCGAGCGCCGCCAGCGCCGCGCGCAACTGCGCGAAGTTGTAGATCTCGCCGTTGTAGGCCAGCACGTAGCGGCTGTCGGCCGAGCGCATCGGCTGATGGCCGAGCGGAGAGAGATCCAGGATGCTCAGGCGCTGGTGGGCCAGCGCAACGCCGGCCTGCGCATCGCACCAGGTACCGGCATCGTCTGGGCCACGGTGGCGCAAGGCGCCGCCCATCGGCCGCACCAATGCCTCCAGCTGCTCGCCGTGCATGCGCGGTGTTGCCAGCAACAGTCCTGCCAATCCACACATCGTCAGTGCTCCTGCCGGCCGCTCATGCGCTCACCGGCGCAGGCATCGCCACGAAGCCCGGCAGCGCCCGCACCCGCTGCAACCAGCCGTCAATCGCCGACCAACGCTCCAGATCGAAGCCGCCGTCTTCGGCGCAATGGGTATAGGCGAACAACGCGATGTCGGCGATGCCGTAGTCGGCGCCGGTGAACCAGGCATGCTGGCGCAGGTGCTGTTCCATCACCCCCAGCGCCTGCTCGCCACGCGCGCGCAGCTGCGGCAGCTCGGCTCGGCGTGCGGCATCGCGCGGCGTCCACAGGCTGATGAAGCGCGCTACAGCCACGTAGGGCTCGTGGCTGTACTGCTCGAAGAACATCCAGCTCAGCGCCTGCGCGCGTTGCCAGGTGTCGGTGGGCAGATACGGCGTGCCTTCGGCCAGCCAGAACAGGATGGCGTTGGATTCGGTCAGCACGCGGCCGTCGTCGCGTTCCACCATCGGCACCTTGCCGTTGGGATTCTTGGCCAGGTACTCGGGCGTGCGGGTCTCGCCGGAAACGCTATCGACCTCGACCCAGTGGTAGCGGCTGCCGAGCTGCTCCAGCAGCAGACGCACCTTGTAGCAGTTGCCCGAGCTGGACATGCCATGCACGGTCAGGGGGGGACGCACGGTCGAGGTCACGCTGACTCCGCGGCAGCAACGAGGGGCTGGCAGTGTCACAGCCCTTCGCGGCTTTGCAAAGCCCTGCCGCAGGCGTGCACGCGGCAGGGCACATCTGCCGGTCATCCACCTGCCTACTGCCGCCCGCAGCGAAGTAGATGGCCTGCAGCCGCCGCCCTGCCGTCATTGCGGCGCTGAATTAGCTGGATCCATCAACGCCTTGCGAACCGCACGCCGATCAGCGCATCACCCATAACGCGAGCGGCACACCGATCACCGCGATCAGCATGCCCAGCAGCGACGCGGTCAACGCCAGCGCCCCGAACGCACGGGCGCGCCCGCACTGCGCCGCGCCGGCCACGGCCTGCAGCGCGGCAATCGCCCACCACAGCGCACCCAGCAGCAGCACGAACACGTACATCGCCAGTTGCGCCAGTTCCGCCCCGTTGCGCGCGCCGGTCCGCAGCAACGTGACATCGCCAGCGAGCGCCACCAGCCCGGCCAGCAGGCACACCAGCCACGGCAAGGCGCTGCCCAAGGCGGCAGGCAGCACGCGGCCCAGCGAAGCGGTGCTGCCCATCCAGCGCAACACCGGCTTCAGCAACACGCCGCCGAGCACGGCCAGCGCATAGACGCCGACGCCGCCTGCCAGCCGCGCCCACAGTGGCCAGCTCTGCAACAGCATCCAGGCCATCAATGCCGCAGAGACCGCTGCGGTGATCCACGCGCTCCAGCGCAGGCCTGGCTGCTGCGGCATGCGTTGCGCAACGGCATACGGGTCGAACAGCATTCCGCCCAGTCCACCGAGGCGCCACCACACCACGCACCCCAACAGCAGCACGATCAACGCCCCCAGCGCTGCCATCGGCTGCAGCAGTGCGCGCCAGTTGGTCGGCGCGCGCGGCGCCGGCATTGCCAGATCGTGGTTGAAATACAGCAGGTCGCGCGCACGCTCCATGTCGGCCGCCGCACGCTTGATGCCGTTCGGCGGAATGCGGTCGGACAACCGCTGCCACTCGCCGACGATCTCCAAGGTGCCATCGCGCATGGCCACGGTGCGCGAGAAGCGGAACCACGGGTTGGCCACCTCGTCGCGCTGCGCCTTTACCGAGATTGCAGGCGTCACGTGCACGCGCACGGTCTGGCGCGCCAGCCGCGGGCCTTCCAGGGCCAGCGGGCTTTTTCGCGCGGCGCTTGGCAGCGTGTCCATCCAGTCGCTGAGCTGGAACAGCGGGAAGCCGACCTCGTCGCCTTCGTCCTTGGCCCATTCAAGCCGGTAGGACTCGTGGGTGCGCGCCTGCGAGCGATCGTCCGGCTGGGTGAGCGTGGGCTCTTCCTGCTGGGTCAGTGCGGTGTAGTACTGCTGCATGTACTCCAGATAGCGTTCGCCCACCGCCTCGGCACCGTCGGCGTCGAACCGCGCCGCGACCGGATCGCCGTAGCCCTGGCGATACACCGTGGCCACGCTGAAGGTCGCCACGCGCGGCGAATCCTCCATAGCGATATGGATGTCCTCTTCCACCTCGACCTGCGGCACCGTCGGCCGCGGCGCGGGCACCGCCACGAGCTCGGTCTGCCCGGCAAGCACCGGCAAGCCGCGCACGAACGGCAGTGGGCGGCGCTGCGCCAGTGGCCCTTGCTCGCGATCGCGGGTGGCATCCACCCACACCTCGCCCTGCGGCAGATGCGCGCGCACCACCACATGATCGAAGGCATACGGGCTTGGCAGGCGGTTTGCCAGACCATGGCCGCGCTCGCTGTGCACCAGCACCGGCTCGGCGCGGATGCCGGCCAGCTGCAGCAGCGCGATCAGCAGCGTGGCCTTGTCCTTGCAGTCGCCGTAGCGGTTACGCAGCGTCACCTCCGGCGCATGCGGGGCGTGCGAGTTCTCGCCCATGTCCAGGCCCACATAGCGGACCTCGCCCTGCACGAAGGCCACTGCGCGCAGCAGCGCGCCCTGAGGATCGGTGTTGCGCAGCTGCAGGCTCTGCACCATGCCGGCGGCCACCTGCGCATCCTTGAACGCGTGCGGGTACAGCTGCAGCGCCCATGCTGCCACCGCGCCCCAGCTGCCGGCGGTCGACACTTCGATCACGCCATAGGGGTCGACATCGTCGGGGGCATCTTTCTCCGGCTGCACCGCGGCAATGTTGCTCGCGGCGATCTCCAGCGTGGTCACCCCGTCGGCACTGCTGACATGCCGGCTAAAGCCCGGCGCGGCGATCTTCCATTGCAACGACAACGTGGAGGGATAGCGCACCCGCACCCGGCGCTCGCCCAAGGGCACGCCGTAGCGCGCATCGAAGACGTCGTAATAGCCCTGGCCAAACACCGGGTTACTGCCGGTGAGGGTCACGCCGTAGTCGACACGGTCACCCACGCGCAGGTCCGGCACGGTGATCGACAGCGTCACTGCGCCATCGATCAGCCCTTCCTCCAAGCCGCTCTCGCGGCGCAGCCGCGCGTAATGCGCCTGCGTGCGCATGTCGATCCGGCGACCGTCGCGCCAGACCTCCAGGCTGTTGAGCACCAGTTGCTGGTACTGCGGCTGGTAGTCGATGGATATCTGCCCGGCCTCCTCCAGGTCTTTTTCGCGCCGCACGCTGTAGCTCAGCCGCCGGTACGCCTGCGGCGCGCGGCCGGTCAGATCGATCTGGTCGGACACCAGTTCATAGCGCAAGCCGCTGGTGCCGGCCACCTTGTCCGGCACGGCGTCGGCCACCACCCACGCCGGCGCGGGCGCCATACGCGGCGCATCACTGGCCTGCGCGGCCGGCACCGCCAGCACCGCAACGACGGCCAGGCTTACCCACACTCCCCACCACACGCCACGCAGGCGCTGCATCACATCCTTGCCGATCAAGCACCCACTCCTCGTCAGAACGCATTGAGCCCGGTCAGGGCCCGTCCTACCACCAGTTGATGCACGGTTTCGGTGCCCTCGTAGGTAATCACCGATTCCAGATTCAGCGCATGCCGGATCGCCACGTGCTCGGTGGTGATCCCCGCCGCCCCAAGCAGGTCGCGGCACTCGCGCGCCACATCCAGTGCCATGCGGCAATTATTCCACTTCGCCAGCGAGATCTGTTCCGGGCGCAGCGTGCCGGCCTCCTTCAGCCGCCCTAGTTGCAGCGCCAGCAGCTGCGCGGTGGCGATCCGGCGCGCCATGTCGGCCAGCTTGATCTGCGCGCTTTGCGTGGCCGCCAGGGGCCGCCCGAACAGAATGCGTTCGCCGCTGTAAGCCAGCGCCTCGCGCAGGCAGGCGACCGCCGCCCCGATGGCGCCCCAGGCGATGCCGAAGCGCGCCTGGCTCAGGCAGCCCAGCGGCGCCTTCAATCCCAGTGCATCCGGCAAGCGTTGCTGCTCGGGCACGAAGACATCGTCCAGGAACACCGCCGAGGTGACCGAGGCGCGCAGGCTCATCTTGTGGCCGATGTCCTGCGCACGGAAGCCCTCGCTGCGCGTGTCCACCAGAAAGCCACGCACGCCGTCATCGGTATGTGCCCAGATGATTGCCAGGTCCGCGATGCTGCCGTTGGTGATCCACATCTTGGCGCCACGCAGCCGCCAACCGTCACCGTCGCGCACCGCGCGCGTGGTCATCGCCGCCGGGTCCGAGCCGCCCTGCGCCTCGCTCAAGCCGAAACAGCCGATCACCCGGCCGGCGGCCATCTCCGGCAGCCACTGGCGCCGTTGTGCGTCGCTGCCATAGGCATGGATGGGATACATGCACAGCGACGATTGCACGCTGACAAAGCTGCGCAAGCCGCTATCGCCGCGCTCCAGCTCCTGGCAGATCAGCCCGTACGCCACCGCGCCCAGGCCGGCGCCGCCCTCGCTCACCGGCAGGCTGGCACCCAGCAAGCCCAGCGACGCCAGCTCGGGCACCAGCTCACGCGGGAAGCGCGCGGCATCGAAGGCCTCGCCGATGCCGGGCAGCACCCGCGTATCGGTGAAACGTGCCACCGCATCCTGCACCGCGCGTTCGTCATCGCTGAGCTGCGCACGCACGTCGAACAAGTCATCAGGCCGTACCGGCATTGCGCGCCTCCAGGTGGGATGCGGCGATTATCTGCCAGTTGCGCCGTCCACAGGCGGCCATCCACAGGCGAGCGCTCTGCGCGCGGGCAGCGCCGCGGCGTCCCCATAAACGAGAAGAGCCGGCAATGCCGGCTCTTCTCTCTACTGCGCACCCAACTGCTGGTGCGCGTTGACGCTTACTGACGGGTGCTGCTGCTCGGGCGGTCCACGGCCGACGCGGTCTGCGTCACCAGCTGACCATCCACCACCGGCAGGCGCTCGCTGGCCGGCTTGTCGTTCATGCGCACGGTCTTCTCGAAACCGTCATAGCGGTAGGTCACGTCGTAGCCCACCACGTTGTCGGCATCGCCCAGCGAAATGCGCTCGCCCGGCTTGCTGTCCATGCGCATGGTGGCGGTGGTGCCATCCTGATTGCGGTAGGTCACGTCATAGCCGACCACGCGCGAGGACTGCGAGTTGGCATTTTCGGTATGGCACTGACGCTCGGTGCGGTCGACCACGCGGCCACCCACGTGATTGCGATCGACGCGGTTGCCGACCATGCCGCCGCCCACTGCACCGGCCACGGTGGCGAGCTTGCGGCCGTTGCCGCCGCCCACCTGGTTACCCAGCAGACCGCCGATCACGGCACCGGCCACCGTGCCGCCGACGTTGCCGTCGCGCTCGGGCAGGCGCTCCTGCACCACCACGTCGCGGCAGACTTCGCGCGGCGAGGAGCTGGTGGTGGTTTCGCGAATGGCGTTGCTGTTGATGACCTGCGCGTACTGCGGCTCGCGCTCGGTGATTGGTGCAACCTTCACCACATCGGCATATTCCAGGCCGCGCGGTGCGGGCTCGCCGTTGGCGACGAAATCACCCGAGGACGGGCGGTTATTCATGAAGGCAGCCGTGGCCACGCCTCCGACCAGCAACGCTCCAGCAGCGACCAGTATAGTTGTCGTATTGCTCTTCATGACCAGCTCCGTGCGGACACGCCGCGTTGTTGACGGCGTGATTCCAGCACGGGAACCCTGAACAAAAACGCCCTCGCTCATGAATGCCGCAGTTAAGTTCAGCTAGCGGTTACTTCATGCATCGCTAACAGCAGGAGCCTGCGCATGCGTAATCCACTGACTTCACGCGCCCTGGACTGGGCCAGCAAGCTGCGATATCCCACCTTGTTCAAGCTGGCGGCCGCCCTGTTCCTGGTCGACATGGTGGTGCCTGATCCCATTCCGTTCCTGGACGAACTGCTGTTCGGCCTGAGCACCTTGCTGCTGGCCAACTGGAAGACGCGCAAGGTGCCACTGCCTGCACCGGTGCGGCGCGACTGATGCGGTTGATCGACAGCCACTGCCATCTGGACGCAAGCGAGTTCGACGCCGACCGCGCCGCGGTGATTGCGCGGGCAAAGGCCGCCGGCGTCATGCAGCAGGTGGTGCCGGCGATCACCGCCGCCAGCTGGCCAGGCCTGCGTGAAGCCTGCGCGCTGGCACCGGGCCTGCACCCCGCGTACGGGCTGCACCCGATCTTTCTGGACCTGCATCGTCCTGAACATCTGGAATTGCTGGCCGAGTGGATTGCGCGCGAGCGCCCGTGCGCCATCGGCGAATGCGGCCTGGATTTCTTTCTCGACGGCCTGGATGCGCAGACCCAGCGGCACTACTTCGATGGCCAGCTACAGCTCGCCAAGCGCTTCGATCTGCCGCTGATCGTGCATGCGCGCCGCGCCGTCGAGGAGGTCATTGCGCGCATCAAGGCGGTAGGCGGCATCCGCGGCGTGGTGCACAGCTTTGCCGGCAGCCCGGAACAGGCACAGCAATTGTGGAAGCTGGATTTCATGATCGGCCTTGGCGGGCCAGTCACCTATCCGCGCGCCAATCGCCTGCGCGGCTTGGCCGCGCAGATGCCGCTAGAGCATCTGCTGCTGGAAACCGATGCGCCCGATCAGCCGGACGCGGAGATTCGCGGGCAACGCAACGAACCGGCGCGCCTGCGCACCGTGCTGGACTGCATTGCGCAGCTGCGCGGCGAGCCGGCCGAAGCGATCGCGGCGCAGACCAGCGCCAATGCGCGGCGGCTGTTTGGCTTGCCCGCTTGACGACGCGCAGTAGCACGCCATCACTGGCAGACCAGCGGCCAAACGCTACGCCGCCGCCGCATCCGCTGCGGCAGGTAACGCTGCCGCGCTCTTGGGCTTGAGCAACATCTCCAGCGCCTTGCCGACCGCGACGAAGGCGAACGTGCCGGTGATGTGGGTGGCCGCGCCCAGCCCGGCACCACAGTCCAGCTTGAGCGCGGCATCGGCGCCCAGTTGCGGACGAATGCCGCAAACGCTGCCATCGGCTTGCGGGTACTTCACGTTCTCCAGCGAATACACCGCCGGCACGCCGAAGTAGCGCTTGGCGCTTTTCGGAAAGTTGAAGTCGCTGCGCAACTTCTTGCGGATCAGTGCCAGCATCGCGTCGTGCTCGGTGCGCGAGACATCGCGTACACGCACCAGGGTCGGGTCGGTGCGCCCGCCTGCAGCACCCACCGTCAGCAGCGGCAGCTTGCGACGCCGGCACCAGGCGATGGTTTCGACTTTCACGCGAAAACTGTCGCAGGCATCGATCACCAGATCGAAGCCCTCGCCCAGCAGGCTCTCGATATTGCCGGCGGTGAGAAATGACTCCACCGCATCGGCCTCGATCTCCGGATTGATTGCCACGCAGCGCTCGGCCATTGCGCGCGCCTTGTTGCGCCCGTACTGGCCGGCCAGCGCCGGCAGCTGCCGATTGGTGTTGGACACGCATAGATCGTCGGCATCGATCAGCCGCAGATGGCCCACGCCGGTGCGGGCCAGCGCCTCCACCACCCACGAGCCCACCCCGCCCATGCCCACTACCGCGACCCGGCACTCGGCCAGCCGCTCCACCGTGCCAACTCCGTACAGCCGGTCGATACCGGCAAAGCGTTCACGCCATTGTGCTTTCATCGGCCTATTTTACGCGCCCCATCCACGGCGCGCTCACCGGAGCAGCCATGTCCGCACCGCCTCCTGCGCAATCCCATGCGGCACGCTATGGGTTCGTTCTCGTGCTGGGCGTGCTGCTCGGCCTGGTCTGCACGGTGATGGTGGCGCGCACGCTGCAGGCACGGCGCGACCCGGTGCCGGACAGCCTGATGCAGGTCATGGACCATCAACTGCGCGCCCTGCCCGGCCCATACCGCAGCAGCTGTGAACCAGCCAGACAACGCGCGCGGCTACAGACACTGCAGCTGCTGGCCACTGACCTGGAGCCGGTGTTCGGCGACCTGGGCGAAGACCGGCGCTTTGGCGAACACGCGCAGGCACTGCGTGCTGCGATCGCTGCGCCGCTGCACGCGCCAAACCTTGATTGCGCTGTGCTGGCACAGGCGCGGACGCAGATTTCCGAGGCCTGTGAGGCCTGCCACCGTGACTTTCGATGAAGGCCTCGCTCGGGTTTCGTTAAGCCTGGAGTGATCCAGTTGGCAGGCCGTTCACCTGGACCATCACAGGATGACGTCGCCGCGGCCCCGACCGCCTACTGAATCCCTGGAGAGACCTCATGAAGACCCGACTGCTCGTCATTGGCCTGGCCGCCACCGCAACCCTGGTCGGCTGCGCCACCTCCCAGCCGCAGTACGGCAGCTATCGCGGCGACCGCGGCTACGACCAGGGCGGCTACTCGCAGCAGAACCGCTGCGTGGATTGCGGCATCGTCACCCGCATCGATGAGGTTGGCCCCACCCGCAGCGCTCCGACCGGCACCGGCGCGGTGCTCGGCGGCATTGTCGGCGCGGTCGCTGGACGCCAGATCTCCAAGGAGACCGGCGGCAGCAAGGGCAACAAGAACGTGTCTGCCGTTGCCGGCGCCGCTGCAGGCGCCCTGGCCGGCAACGCGATCCAGAACAACGTCACCAGCGAGAGCTACGACGTGCAGGTGCGCATGGACGATGGCCGCGTGATCATGGTCAACCAGCGCGACCTGGCCGGCGTGCGCGAAAACGCCTATGTGCGCGTTGTCAACGGCAAGGTCGTGCTGCGCTAAGCGCACGCAGCTTGAGGCCGTAGTGATCAGAAAGGCCCGGCAACGGGCCTTTCTGCCGTCTGCGCGATGCGTGTGCTCAGACCACCTGCACCGCGTCGGCCTGCAGGCCCTTCTGGCCTTGCACGACGGTAAAGCTGACCTTCTGACCTTCCTTGAGGCTCTTGAAGCCCTGGATCTGGATCGCGCGGAAATGCACGAACACATCCTCGCCATTTTCGCGGCTGATGAAGCCGAAGCCCTTGGCATCGTTGAACCACTTCACGACACCATTTTCGCGTTCGATGTTGGACATCTCGACTGACTCCCTACGACACTGTGTATGGAATTGGCGGCGGTGGCTGGTTGCAAGGAGGAAGCGAGGTACAAGGATGTAGCGGATCGGTCGATCTACCGCATCAGGCCACGATTCACTGTGACCCCGGCAAACAGCTGCGGCTGCAACTTAACCCGCACAAAACGAAATTTCAAGCACCCCTTGCGCATTTTTGTCAACCCTGAAATAGGACATTTCTAGACCATCATGGACACCACCGTCGTCTACTACATTCTGGCCGGCGTGCTGGTCCTGGTCGGGCTTGCCGGCGTGATCCTGCCGGCCTTGCCCGGGTTGCCGCTGGTGTTTGCCGGCCTGTTGCTGGCGGCCTGGGCGGACGGCTTCGCGCATGTGGGATGGGTCGCGCTGGTGGTGCTGGGCGTCATGACGGCGCTGTCCTTCCTGATCGACTTTCTGGCCACGGTGTACGGCGCGCAGCGGGTCGGCGCCAGCAAGCTGGCGCTGTGGGGCTCGGTGATCGGCGCCATTGCCGGAATTTTCTTCATGCCGATCGGGCTGTTCGTGGGTCCCTTCGCTGGCGCCTGGATCGGCGAGTACTGGCAGACCCGCAAGACCGGCCAGGCCACCAAGGTGGGCATCGGCACCTGGCTGGGCATCGTATTCGGCACTGCCACCAAGCTGGCGCTGGGCATGTGCATGCTGGGCGTGTTCGCGATCGCCTGGTTTTTCTGAGGCGACAACAACCGCAGGCCGGCAACCGCGCGCGCACCATTGGCCCCGCGGCGGCGGCAGTCGCGTCCGACTTGTTATGCCGCCGTGTACACATGGCTTATGCAGACGCGACCGTTATCCTGCGTCCTTCTGCGCCTGTGTGGCGCCTCCACCTCGGCCAGCACCCATGTCCAAGCAACGTGCCCGTCCCCTAATGCTGATCGCCCTGGCCGCTGCGCCGCTGGCGCACGCGCAGGAAATCGCTCCACAGCCAGCATCGCCGCAGGCCTGTACCTCCGTGACTTCGGATGCCGCGCGTCTGGCGTGCTACGACCAGGCGCTGGGATATACCCCGCAGGCCGTGCAGGAGGCAGATGCCGCCGCGCAGTTGGCCAAGCAGGCCGCCAAATCGGAAGACACCCGCAAGATCAGCCGCGTGGGCGATTTCTTCCGCGCCGACGGCCAGGACCAGCCGAAGGAAGAAGCGGTCGCCAATGCCGGCCGCGGCTCGCTGCTGGATCGCCGCTGGGAGCTGGCCAAGGATTCCAAGCTGGGGACCTTCCAGCTGCGCGGCTACAAGCCGGTCTATCTGTTGCCGGCATTCTGGACCAGCGACACCAACCGCACGCCGCAGTCGCCGAACCCGGCCAACTCGGTCAGCACGCCGCAGCAACTGGACAGCGCCGAGCTGAAGTTCCAGCTGAGCTTCAAGACCAAGGTGGTTGAGGATCTGTTCGGCGACAACGGCGATATCTGGATGGGCTATACCCAGAGCTCGCGCTGGCAGGCCTATAACTCCGATGCCTCGCGCCCGTTCCGCGAGACCAATTACGAGCCGGAAGCGATGCTGGTGTTTCGCAACAACTACAGCATCTTCGGCTGGAAAGGCCGCATGAGCGGCATCAGCATCAATCACATGTCCAACGGCCGCGAAGACCCGCTGTCGCGTTCCTGGAACCGGGTGATCCTCAATATCGGCCTGGATCGCGAAAACTGGGCGCTGACGTTGCGCCCGTGGTTCCGTATCAAGGAAGACCGTGCCGACGACAATAATCCGGACATCGAGGATTACATGGGCCGCGGCGACGCCACCCTCGTCTATAACAAGGATGGCCACGAATTCGCCTTGATTGCCCGGCATTCGCTGCGTGGCGGCGACCGCTCGCACGGCTCGGTGCAACTGGATTACGGCTTCCCGATCACCAACCTGTTGCGCGGCCACGTGCAGGTGTTCGACGGCTATGGCGAGAGCCTGATCGACTACAACCACAAGGCCACCTATGTGGGCGTGGGCGTGTCGTTGCTGGAATGGTTCTGATGCGTCGGCCGCAGGGATGCACGCAGGCCCGTCAACGCCAGCGGTAAATCCTGGAGGCCGATGTTGCCTCTGCAGCGACGGCACAATCAGTTGCCATGAAAAAAGCCGGCATCGCTGCCGGCTTTTTCAATTCAGATGTTTCAGCGCAGCAGCAGGAACAGAAAACGCCGCACACCTACGTGTTGCCACCGCCTCAGACGTCGAAGAAATCGACCTTGCCGTCCTTGAGCGTGTAGTAGGCGCCAACCACACGGCAGCTACCGCCACGCAGCGGTTCAAGAAGTGCCGGCTCGGACGCACCACGCAGGCGGTCCACGGTGCGCTTGACGTTTGCCTTCACCGATGCCGCCAGCAGGTCTTCACCGCCCTTGCTCTTTGCCGTCAGCACGGCCGGGACGATGGGTTCGATCATCGCGCCGATCGCGCCGGGGAAGAACGCGTTCTGCTCGACCACCGACACCGCCGCCGCCACTGCGCCGCAGCTTTCATGCCCCATTACCACCACCAACGGCACGCCGAGCTGGCTCACTGCGTATTCGATCGAGCCCAGCGCGGTGGTGTCTACCGTATTGCCGGCATTGCGCACGATGAACATCTCGCCCAGGCCGCGGCCGAACAGCAGCTCCGGCGGCACGCGCGAATCCGAGCACGACACCAGGATCACGAACGGGGTCTGCCCAAGCGCAAGCTCCAGTCGGCGCTTGCCGTCGGAGATCACCTTCTTGGGGCGGTTCTCGACGAACGCCTTGTTGCCGTCACGCAGCACCTGCAGCGCCTGTTCGGCGGTGAGGTCGGTTTTCTTGCTGGGCGCGGCGCGCAGCGAGGACGGCAACGAGGCAGCGGCAGCCGCCACCGGTGCGCAACATGCGCATTGCAACAGTTTGCGACGCGATACGGACTGCAACATGGTAGAGCCCCTGTTCTCTGTGTGTCTCGCGATCGTACACCCTGGTAGGCATAACCAGACGGACTCAACTGCAACTATCGACACATGGCCTCGCTTGCGCGTCGAACGTTCAGGTCCAGTCGGTCAGGCCCTCGCGCCGGTAGGTCTCCCGGAAGGCGGGCCGCGCCTTCATCCGCTGGGCATGCGCGTGCAAGGCGGGCCAGGTATCCGTGGGTTTGGGCATATTGCGCGACCAGCGCATCAGCATGGTCAGCAGGAAATCGGCCGCCGATAGCGTGTCGCCCAGCAGATACGGGCCGTGCGCCTGCAGGTGCGCGTCCACTTGCGCCCAGGCCGCCTCCAGTTTCTGCCGGGCCTGCGCTTGCGCGGCGTCGACCTGCTCAGCGCCGGCCGGCTCGTCCGGGTAGAACCAGGCGCGAAACGCCGGCTGCAAGGTGTTGGCGCAGAAGAACATCCACTGGTAGTACGCCGCGCGTGCCGGCGTCCCCGGCGGCGGTGCCAAGCCCGCCTGCGGGTGCAGGTCGGCCAGGTGCAGCACGATGGCCGCCGCTTCGGTCATCACCTGTCCCTCCAGCACCAGGGTCGGCACCACGCCTGCCGGGTTGAGCGCGAGATAGGCGGGGGATTTCTGCTCGCGCCGGTCGAAGTCCAGTGGATGCAGCACGTGCGGCACCTGCAGTTCGATCAACATCCAGTGCACGACCAGGGCGGCGGTGCTGGGGGCGTGGTACAGCGTCGTGGTCATGCAGGCTCGCTCGTTAGGTGGGACAGGACTAGTTGGTACAGGAACGCAAACAGGCAAGCTTGTGCGGTTCACAGCGATTGGCATCGCTTTGCTGGGTGCAATCGAACACCTGCGCCATGCAATTGGCGCGCTGCGCCGGATTCTGGGTTGCGTCGCAGCTCTTTCCGCGTGGTGCAACCGCCATGCGGCAACTGCTCTCGCTTGGCCGGTCGGCGTTGCACTGCGCGGCGCTGCGGTTGCACTGCGCGATGCAGCGCTCCATCACCGAGGGGCCGTCGAAGCGCGTCGCGGTGTCGCTGGGCTTGAGCGGCTTTTTCTCGGCAAACGGCACCGGTGCGGTGGGCTGCGGCGCGTAGTTGCCGGAAGGAAACAGCACGGTGGGCTGGGTCTTTTGCTGCGCTGCCAGCGGCAGGCTGGCGCACACCAAGACGGCAACGCAGATGAGGCGGAGCATTCCTGTTCTCCTGAGGGTGCTGGCATGTGCACCCCGAGCATAGCCCGTTCCTGTTGGGCCGTCCTGCCACGTAAGACACGCATGCAGGCATCTTTTTTCCAGCGCACAAACACCGCGTGCGAATAACAGATATACGCGGTGCCCAAACTGAAAACGGCGACGCAGTGTGTGTGCGTCGCCGTTCCAGGTTTGCTTATTCCACCACTACCGGAATCTTGCCGATGCGCGACTGCCACAGCCGCGGGCCGGTCTTGTGCACCGACTCGCCGGTGGAATCCACCGCCACCGTCACCGGCATGTCCTTGACCTCGAACTCGTAGATCGCCTCCATGCCGAGGTCTTCGAAGGCCAGCACGCGTGCGGCCTTGATCGCCTTGGACACCAGGTACGCCGAGCCGCCGACCGCCATCAGGTACACGGCCTTGTTGTCGCGGATGGCGTCGATCGCCGCATCGCCACGCTCGGACTTGCCGACCATGCCCAGCAGCCCGGTTTGTTCGAGCATCTGGCGGGTGAACTTGTCCATGCGCGTGGCGGTGGTCGGGCCGGCCGGGCCCACGACTTCGTCGCGCACCGGGTCGACCGGGCCAACGTAATAGATGAAGCGGTTGGTGAAGTCGACCGGCAAGGTCTCGCCGCGGTTGAGCATGTCGATCATGCGCTTGTGTGCGGCATCGCGGCCGGTGAGCAGCTTGCCGTTGAGCAGCACCACTTCGCCCGGCTTGAAGCTGGCCACTTCTTCGCGGGTGATGGTGTCCAGGTTGACCCGGCGCGCGTTGGTCGGGTTGTAGGTGAGCTTGGGCCAGTCTTCCAGCGACGGCGGGTCCAGCATCACCGGGCCGCTGCCGTCCAGGGTGAAGTGCGCATGGCGGGTGGCCGCGCAGTTGGGAATCAGCGCCACCGGCAGGTTGGCGGCGTGGGTCGGGTAGTCCTTGACCTTGATGTCCAGCACCGTGGTCAGGCCGCCCAGACCCTGGGCACCGATGCCCAGCGCGTTGACCTTTTCGTACAGCTCCAGGCGCAATTCTTCGGCGCGATTGGAGGCGCCACGGGCCTGCAGGTCGACGATGTCGATCGGCTCCATCAGCGCTTCCTTGGCCAGCAACATGGCCTTCTCGGCGGTGCCGCCAATGCCGATGCCGAGCATGCCCGGCGGGCACCAGCCGGCGCCCATGGTCGGCACGGTCTTGAGCACCCAATCGACGATGGAATCGGAGGGATTGAGCATGGCGAACTTGCTCTTGGCCTCCGAGCCGCCGCCCTTGGCCGCCACGATCACCTCAAGATGGTCGCCCGGCACGATCTTGGTGCTGACCACCGCCGGGGTGTTGTCCTTCGTGTTGGCGCGCTTGCCGGCCGGGTCGGCCAGCACGCTGGCGCGCAGCTTGTTGTCCGGGTGGTTGTAGGCGCGGCGCACGCCCTCGTTGACCATGTCTTCCACGCCCATCGTGGCGTCGTCCCAGCGCACGTTCATGCCGATTTCCAGGAACACGGTCACGATGCCGGTGTCCTGGCAGATCGGGCGGTGGCCTTCGGCGCACATGCGCGAGTTGATCAGGATCTGCGCAATCGCGTCCTTGGCGGCCGGCGACTCTTCGCGCTCGTAGGCGGCGGACAGATTCTTGATGTAGTCGACCGGGTGGTAGTAGCTGATGTACTGCAGCGCATCGGCGACGGACTGGATGAGGTCTTCCTGCTTGATCGAGGTCACGGCTGGCTCTACGGCTGGCGGGGGCAATCCGGGCATTTTAGTCCAAACCGCCGGCCAGGCCGGCGCAGCCAGGAGAAGGCAGCGTTGCACGCGGCGATCGCGTGGCGCATGGACGTGTGGGCGCTCGCGGCGCCGCACCTGATCGCGGGCGCGGGCAGGCAATGCACCGCCGCCCTGCTCCGCTGTGGCGCCCAACACCCCCAGCGCACGCGGCCCCCGGCACACTATGCCCATGTCAGCATCCCGACCCGGCGCCAGCGCGCCCGCCCCCCGTACCGGCCCCACCCTGCGCGAGCGCTTCGATGCGCTGCGCAACCTGCCGCCCTTCCTGCGCCATATCTGGCAGACCAGCCGCTGGTTGAGCGCCAGCAGCATCGGCCTGCGCGTGCTGCGCGCGCTGATGCCGATCGCCACGTTGTACATCGGCAAGCTGATCATCGACGAGGCGATCCACCTGGTGGGCCAACCGCCGGCATTCGATTCGTTGACCCAGGCATTGGCCAGCGGCCGGCTCAACCGGCTGCTGGAGTTGCTGGCGCTGGAACTGGCGCTGGCGATCGGCTCGGACCTGCTCGGCCGCCTGGTCGGCTACGCCGATGCCTTGCTGTCGGAGTTGTTCAACAACGCGGCCAGCGTGCGGCTGATGGAACACGCCGCGCAGCTGGATCTGGAGGATTTCGAAGACCCCGACCGGCAGGACAAGCTGGATCGCGCACGCCGCCAGACCATGAACCGCATGAACCTGATGAGCCAGTTGTTCGGCCAGGTGCAGGATGCGATCACCGTGGCCAGCCTTGCGGTTGGCCTGCTGGTGTATGCGCCCTGGTTGATCGTGCTGCTGGCCATTGCGTTGATTCCGGCCTTCATCGGCGAGGCGCATTTCAATGCGCTGGGCTATTCGCTCAACTTCCAGTGGACCCCGGAGCGCCGCCAGCTCGACTACCTGCGCCAGGTTGGTGCCAGCGTCGAAACCGCCAAGGAAGTGAAGATCCTCAACCTGCACCGGTTTCTGATTACGCGCTACCGCCGGCTGGCCGACAAGTTCTTCCAGGCCAATCGCGCGCTGGCGCGCAAGCGCGCGCTGTGGGGCGCGCTGCTGGCGGCACTGGGCACGCTGGGCTATTACGCGGCCTATGGCTACATCGCCTGGCGCACGGTGCGCGGCGATTTCAGCATCGGCGATCTGACCTTCCTGGCCGGCAGCTTCCTGCGCCTGCGCCAGTTACTGGAGGGCCTGTTGATCGGGTTTTCGCAGGTCGCCGGGCAAGCCTTGTATCTGGACGATCTGTATTCGTTCTTCAACATCGTGCCGGAGATCCGCTCGCGCCCGAACGCGCTGCCGGTGCCGCGGCCGATCCGCCAGGGCTTCGTGTTCGAGGACGTGGGCTTCCGGTACCCGGAGGCCGAACACTGGACGATGCAGCATCTGAATTTCGAGCTGCGCGCCGGCGAAGTGCTGGCCCTGGTCGGCGAAAACGGCGCCGGCAAAACCACCTTGGTGAAACTGCTGGCGCGGCTGTACGACCCGGACGAAGGCCGCATCCTGCTCGACGGCCACGACCTGCGCGATTACGACCTGGACGATGTGCGCGCCAACCTGGGCGTGATCTTCCAGGACTTCGTGCGCTACCACCTGAGCATCGGCGAGAACATCGGCGTGGGCCAGGTGGATGCGATGGACGACACCGATCGCATCCGCACCGCCGCGCAACGCGCGATGGCCACCGAGCTGATCGACAGCCTGCCCGATGGCTACAACCAGCTCGTGGGACGGCGCTTCAAGAACAGCGTGGACCTGTCGGGCGGGCAGTGGCAGAAGATCGCCATCGCGCGCGCCTACATGCGCGATGCGCAGCTGATGATCCTGGACGAGCCCACCGCCGCACTGGATGCGCGCAGCGAGTTCGAGGTGTTCCAGCGCTTCAAGGAATTGTCCGACAACCGCACCGCGGTGCTGATCTCGCACCGTTTTTCCAGCGTGCGCATGGCCGACCGCATCCTGGTACTGGCCGATGGCCGCATCGAAGCAAGCGGGACCCACGCCGAACTGATGGCACAAGGCGGCCGCTATGCGGAGCTGTTTGAGCTGCAGGCGGCGGGGTATCGGTGATTGGGCGGGAATCGGGAATTGGGATTCGGGAATGGGTAGACGCAGCTTCCCGCGGCTGAGAGGGACTGAGCGTGCTGATCCAACGTGCCCGGCCCACTCGCTCACTGCACCGATTCCCGATTCCCGATTCCCGATTCCCAACTCCCGGCCAAATGAGAGTTCATCTCATTTGACCGGCTTGAGGTAGAATTGGCGGGCACTCTTCACTACGACACTAAACGGCATGTCTTCCGCTTTCGGCGCCGAAACGGTGCTTGAGGTCCGCCACTGGACCGACGCCTACTTCAGCTTCACCACCACCCGCGATGCCGGCTTCCGGTTCGAGAATGGTCAGTTCGTGATGATCGGCCTGGAGACCGAGACGCGGCCGCTGCTGCGCGCCTACTCCATTGCCAGCGCCAACTGGGAAGAACACCTGGAGTTCTTCAGCATCAAGGTGCAGGACGGCCCGCTCACCTCGCGCCTGCAGCACATCCAGCCGGGCGACAAGGTCCTGGTGGGCAAGAAGCCCACCGGCACGCTGCTGATCAGCGACCTGCATCCGGGCCGCAACCTGTACCTGTTGGGCACCGGCACCGGCCTGGCGCCGTGGCTGTCGATCATCAAGGACCCGGAAACCTACGAACGCTTCGACAAGGTGATCCTCACCCACGGCGTGCGCTTCGAAAAAGACCTGGCCTACCGCGATTTTTTCGAGCGCGAACTGCCGCAGCACGAATTCCTGGGCGAGCTCCTGCACGACAAGCTGGCGTATTACCCGGCAGTCACGCGTGAGGCGTTCGCCAACCAGGGCCGCCTGACCGAGCTGATGGCCGACGGCCGCATGCAGCAGACGCTGGGGCTGCCGCCGCTGGATCCGGCCAACGACCGCTTCATGATCTGCGGCAGCCCGCAGATGCTGGCCGACCTGCGCACCCTGCTCGATGCACGCGGCTTTGAAACCTCGCCGCGCATCGGCACCCCCGGCCATTACGTGTTCGAGCGCGCGTTCGTCGAGAAGTAAGGCAACCACGCGAAGACCTCGCGTGGTGCGGCGTTTTATCTGGCTGTTGCGCGAGCACGTCGCGTCGTCACAGGAGCGCACCCGGGCGCGATGGGGCGTTCCCGGTAACGCTTCATCGCGCCCGAGGGCGCTCCTACGGTAGGCCGCAACTTACCGACTCACGCACCGAGCGCGCGCTCGATATCCGCCGCCAGCGCCTCCGGCTTGGTGGTTGGCGCATAGCGCTCCAGCACACTGCCATCGCGGCCGATCAGGAATTTGGTGAAATTCCACTTGATCGCTTCCGAGCCCAGCACGCCGCGTTTTTCGTGCTTGAGCCATTGCCATAGCGGGTGGGCGCCGCTGCCATTGACCTCGACCTTGGCCGCGAGCGGAAAATCCACCGCGTAGTCCAGCGAGCAGAACTGGCGGATGTCCGCCGCATCTCCAGGCTCCTGATGACCGAACTGATCGCAGGGAAACCCGATCACCACCAGCCCGCGATCGCGGTAGCGCTGCCACAGCGCCTGCAGGCCGGCGTACTGCGGCGTAAAACCGCATTTGGAGGCCACGTTGACCACGAGCACCACCTTGCCGGCGTACTCGGCCAGCGACTGGGGTTGACCGTCCAGGTCGGTGAACTGGTAGGTGGAGAGCGTGGTCATCGGCAGGTCCGCAACGGAAACCGCAAGCCTAACGCAGCGTCGCCTACAGCCAGGAAATGTCCCACCTCGATGTCGCGCCACGCTCGCGTCTGCCTGGCGGCCATGCCTTTTGTCACACGCCTGTCCCGGCCGGCTGCGCTAGCCTCGGCGGTTCGCACTTTGGAGTAACGCTCTTGACCACCCGTCTTGCCTTTGCCCTGGCCGCTTCCCTGGGACTTGCCATGCCGTCCTACAGCATCGCCGCACCCGCCGCCGCCCAGGCGACCGCGACCGCCAACCCGTTCTTTGCCGACAGCACGCTGCCGCTGCACTACCCGCAGTTCGACAAGATCAAGGACAGCGACTTTGCGCCTGCCTTCGACGCCGGCATGGCCGCGCAGTTGAAGGAAGTGGACGCGATCGCCAACCAGAAGGCCAAGCCGACCTTCGACAACACCATCATTGCGCTGGAAAAGAGCGGCGCCACGCTGGATCGCGCCACCACGGTGTTCTTCAACCTGGTAGGCGCCGACACCAACGATGCGCGCAAGAAACTGCAGGCCGACTACTCGGCCAAGTTTGCCGCGCACCGCGATGCGATTTCGCTCAACGGCAAGCTATTCGCGCGCATCCAGACCCTGCACGACCAGCGCAGCAAGCTCGGCCTGGATGCGCAGGGCGTGCGCCTGGTCGAGAAGTACTACAGCGATTTCGTGCGCGATGGCGCCAAGCTGTCCGATGCCGACAAGACCACGCTCAAGGCCATGAACGCCGAGCTGGCCAACCTGGGCACCACCTTCAGCCAGAACGTGCTGGCCGAGGTCAACGCCGCGGCCGTGGTGGTGGATGACGTCAAGCAGCTCGATGGCCTGTCTGACGAGCAGATCGCCGCCGCCGCCGAAGCGGCGAAGGCGCGCAAGCTCGACGGCAAGTACGTGATCGCCCTGCTCAACACCACCGGCCAGCCGCCGCTGACCCAGCTCAAGAACCGCGAGCTGCGCAGGAAGATCTACGACGCCTCGGTGTCGCGCGGCAGCCATGGCGGCCAGTACGACAACACCGCCCTGGTCTCGCGCATCATGACCCTGCGTGCCAACAAGGCCAAGCTGCTGGGCTTCCCCACATACGCTGCGTATTCGCTGGAAAACCAGACCGCCAAGACGCCTGAAGCGGTCAACGCGATGCTCGGCAAGCTGGCACCGGCCGCGGTGGCCAACGCCAAGCGCGAGGCCGCCGACCTGCAGTCGATGATCGACAAGGAACAAAAGGCCGCACGCAAGCCGACCTTCAAGCTGGAAGCCTGGGATTGGGCCTACTACAGCGAGAAAGTGCGTCAGGCCAAGTACAACTTCGACGAGTCGCAGCTCAAGCCGTATTTCGAGCTGAAGAACGTGCTGGAAAACGGCGTGTTCTACGCAGCCAACCAGGAATATGGCCTGACCTTCAAGCAACGCACCGACCTGCCGACCTACCGCGACGACATCACCGTCTATGACGTGTTCGACGCCGACGGCAAGCAGCTGGCGATCTTCATTGCCGACATGTATGCGCGCGAATCCAAGCGCGGTGGCGCCTGGATGAATTCCTACGTCTCGCAGTCGGAGCTGACCGGTTTCAAGCCGGTGGTGGCCAACCACCTCAACATCCCCAAGCCGCCGGCCGGCCAGCCGACGCTGCTGACCTGGGATGAGGTGACCACCATGTTCCATGAGTTCGGCCATGCCTTGCACGGCATGTTCTCGGACGTGAAATACCCGTATTTCTCCGGCACCAGCGTGCCGCGTGACTTCGTCGAGTTTCCCTCGCAGGTCAACGAGATGTGGGCCGACGAGCCGTCGATCCTGAAGAACTACGCCAAGCATTATCAGAACGGCACGCCGATGCCGCAGGCATTGCTGGACAAGGTGATTGCCGCGTCCAAGTTCAACCAGGGCTTTGCCACTACCGAGTATCTGGGTGCGGCCATGCTCGACCAGAACTGGCACCAGATCAGCGCCAACCAGGTGCCGGACGCCGCAGGCGTAATGGCGTTCGAAGCCAAGGCGCTGGCCGATGACGGCATCGCCTACCCGCCGGTGCCGCCGCGCTACAAGACCCCGTATTTCAGCCACATCATGGGCGGCTATGCGGCCGGCTACTACGCCTATATCTGGTCGGAAGTGCTGGATGCCAACACGCAGCAGTGGTTCAAGCAGCACGGCGGATTGAGCCGCGCCAACGGCGACCGCTTCCGTCAGACCCTGCTTTCGCGCGGCGGTAGCGTGGATGCGATGGAGTTGTTCCAGAACTTCGCCGGGCATGCGCCGCAGATCGAGCCCTTGCTGGAGAAGCGCGGCCTCAGCGCACAGGGTGGCGACGGCGCCACGCCGGAAGCGCCGCAGTCCAAGCCGTAACGGCTTGAGATTCGGTTAAGAGCAACTATCAAAACGACTGCGCAGCCGCCAGGCGGGCGCGGGCGCGGCCGGTGCTCGGAATCGGCATGTACCCCCGTACACTCCGGTTCCTCCGCGCCGTCCGCACCCACCTGACGGCTGCTCGCTACGTTTTTGTTAGCCGCTCTAAAAACAATGCCGCCTGGTACTGCCAGGCGGCATTGTCGTTTGAAGCCCGCAAGCAGCGATTACTGTTCGACTGCGTCCACGCCGGCGAGCAATTTCTTCAGCAGTTTCTCAAGGCGCACCTGCTCGGCCTCGCTGATCTGCGCGGTCTCCGCATCCAGCAAGGTGCAGGCCTCCGGCAACAGCCGATCGATCAATGCCAGCCCAGCCGGCGAGAGCGTCAAGGTGATCTTGCGGCGGTCGTCCGGGCTGCTGGCGCGCGCAATCAGCCCTTTCTCGTGCAATTGATCGGTCAGCCGGGTGATGTTGGCCGGCTTCTCACTGGCCGCCTCTGCCACTTCGGTTGGCGTGATTGCCTGCCCCGGCGTCCCATACAACATCATCAGGATTTCGTACTCCGGCGGGCTGATGCCATGCGGCTTGAGCCGCACGCAGGCCTGGGTGTGCAGCCGCTTGTAGAGGTGCTTGATCAGCCGCACCAGGACGGCCGGCTCCCGGGGAAAAGGCGGGTAACGCTCGCAAGTGTGGTCGACGCGTTTAGCGGTTGGATCAAAGCTACTCATGGCACCGTTGATTACATTACTGAATGGCTAAACCATTCAAACACATCGTCGGCGCGTGCACGTATCAGCGTGCGAAGAGATGTGCATATTCCGGCGCTACCCATGTCAGCAATGTTGCGGCGGGAATCTCGGCCGTTTGCGTGCCGTCCGAATACGGGCCCACCTGATAAGGCGGAAACACGAAGCGCAGTGCGCTGATTTTGCCGGCCGGATTCAACACCGGCACGAACTGCGCAAAGTTATCCGCCTGCGCAGCAGTGCCCTCGGCAATCATGCGATCGGCCGAGGCCACCTGTTCGGCTTGCTCTTCCACTGGCACGCGGTCCGCTTCCACGCGTTGCTCGGCGGCCGCATGCAGGCGCTGCGCCACCGCCTGCCCGATCTGCTCCCAGCCGGCCGGATCCGGAATCAGCGCCTGCGCGGTGAGCTGCTTGCGCTCTTTGATCAGCCAGACGAAGCGCGCCACCAGCGGTTCGCCATGCGCGCCGCCGGTGTAGCGGCTGCCGTCGGCCGACACCACGATGAGATCGGCGCTCTGCAGCACCTTCTCAAATGCCAGCGACAGTTCGTACGGTGCGGCGGGCTTGTCGTTGCCCAGCCCCGACACTGCCTGCATGAGTTCGCTGCGTGCGTCCTGCGCATAGCCCCGAATCAGCGCCTGCAATTCTGGATGCGCCTCCAGCCCGGGCGGGTAGCTGATACCAACCATGTAGGCGGGCGCGTGTTCGATCACATCCTGCAGCGGCCCTTCTGCCACCGGTTGCACTGCCGGCTCGGCGGCCGCGGCCGGTGCCTGCTCAGCCGCAGGTTGCGCGGCCTCCGGCGTTTGTTGATTGCAACCTGCCAACAGCGCCAGCACCAGCAAGCCCTGCACCCCACCACCTACGTTCGACCACCGCATTCCCACCTACTCCCCTGACGACACCCAGCTGCTGACGATCAGGCCAACAGCGCTTGAAATTGCGGATGCCGGCGCATGTAGGCGTCGGCATAACTGCAGGCGGGGATGACCTTCAACCCCGCCTCACCTGCAAAACCCAATGCCGCCTCCACCAAGGCCGCAGCCACGCCGCGGCCACCGATGGCGTCCGGCACCCGCGTGTGCGTGATGGTCAGCACCGCGTCCTGCTGCTCGTAGGCCAACTCGGCGGTGTTGCCATCGAGCTCGACCGTGAACCGCTGATGGGCGGCGTCGTGCGTCACGTGCAGGTGTGCGGCATCCATCTGATCTTGATCCGGCGTTATTTCCTGTACCAATTCTGACCAGCAGCGCGCCGTGTCTGCGTGAAAGACAAGCCACACCGTGACCTGCTGCCCAGCCAGCTGCGGCGGGGCTAAAGTTCGCCGCGCCGACGCCGATAGCCAACGCGAAGGCGCTCGCAACAGCTGCTCGACAGCGACGCACCGGCGCCTTCGCCCTACCCGCCAGGAGCGACAGCATGAACAACGATTCGTCAGGACACGGCGCAGAGAGTGATAGCTCGTTGCTGGAAGGCCTGTTCCAGTTCGCCATCAACGGCAACACCCAGGGCCAGGAATTCGCCCAGCTCAACGACACCGTCTACGAGCGCCTGCAGCAGGCCTACGGCACCGTGTCCGGCAGCGGCAGCCTGATCGACCACGAGCGCAACGCGGCCTGAGGCCTTTGCGCTGATCGCAACACTGCAGGGCCGCGCCCTGCCCAACGCGACTACGCTGCGGCGACCCGTGCCGCAGCGAACGCCGCGCAGGCACATCATTCAATACGTGCACTTTTGGCGTGACGCAGGCCAGGCACATCGGCCAGCACGCTCATCACGCCAGCCCACGCCACGCTTCCGCAGCGTCTTGCGGCGAGACCCGCCTGCTCAACCGAAGCGCGGGTTCGACAATTGCTCCAGGAACACCTGCAGCACGCGCGGTTCCATGATCAGCATGAACATCACGCCGAACGCCGCGCCCGCCAGGTGCGCGCTGTGGTTGATGCGGTCGCCGCCGCGGCGGTCCATCCACAGGCTGTAACCCACGTAGAACACCGCATAGATGATCGCCGGCGCCGGAATGAACAGCACCAGGATGATCGTCCATGGCTTGAGCAGGATGAAGGCGAACAACACCGCCGACACCGCGCCCGATGCGCCCAGGCTGAGATAGTTCGGGTTCTTCTGGTTCTTCAGATAGCTGGGCAGGATCGAGACGATCAACGCGCCCAGATAGAACAGCGGATAAGTCAGCACGCTGCCGGTCAGCCGTGTCATCACGTCTTCGATGTACCGGCCGAAAAAGAACAGCGTGATCATGTTGAAGACCAGGTGCCCGAGATCGGCGTGGATGAAGCCGTAGGTGATCAGGCGGTCGTACTGCTTGTGCTTGTCCAGGGCGGGCGGCCACAACACCAGCCGGTCGGCCAGCTTGCGGTTGTTGAACGCCATCCACGAGACGATGCCGGTGATGGCGATCAGGATCAGGGTAATCATGCAGACCTCAGGCAGGACGGTAGTTGTCGACCATGCGATACCGGCGCGCGTACAGGCCGAAGGCCAGTGCTGCCAGGAACGCGAAGGCCGCGAAGAAGAACATCAAAAACGCCGCTTCGCTGAGCCCAGTATCGGCGATATGCGAGGTCACCGTGGCGTTGCGAACAGCCACATTCGAGAGCAGCACCCACAGGTTGCCGACCGTGGTGGTCAGGTACCAGAAACTCATCACCACGCCCTTCATCGACGGCGGCGCCTGGCTGTAGGCAAACTCGATCCCGGTGGCCGACACCAGCACTTCGCCGAAGGTGAGCAAGGCGTAGGGCAGGATCTGCCAGGCGATGTGCATCGGCTCACCGCCATCCATCGCCACCTGGATCGCACCGACCGCAATCCACGCCACGCCGCTGAAGGCGATGCCGCTGGTCATGCGCCGCAGCGAGGTGGGCTCCCAGCCCAGGCGACGCAGCAACGGATACAGCACCAGGTTGTTGAAGGGAATCAGCAGCATCACCAGCAGCGGATTCAGCGCCTGCATCTGCGAGGCGGTGAACCACGCCGGCATCCTCATCTCGCGGCCCTGCAGCACCCAGGTGGAGGCCTTCTGATCGAACAAGGAAAAGAACGGCGTCACCAGCGCGAAGATCACCAGCACCCGCAGCAACGCGCGCACGCCATCGACCGCCGCATCCGGATGCGTGCCGCGGGCACGTTCCAGCTGCCACCACGTGCCGCCGCCAATGCCGGCCAGCAGCAGCACCAGCGCCATGCACAGGCAGATCACCAGGCCTAGCTGCTCGGTCAATCCCAAACAGGCCAGCGCCAGCAAGACGCTGATCGCCGCCAGTGCCAGGCCCGGGCGCCCCTGGCCCGGCGCATGCGCCAGCAACGCACTGCGCACCACGGCGCCAAACCCATGCGGGTCCTTGGGCGGCAACGGCACCCGAACGTAGCGCTTGCGGCCCAGCCAGAACACCGCCGTGGCGATGAACATCAAGATGCCGGGAATGCCGAATGCCCACGACGGGCCCAGGTGCTTGAGCGCCAACGGGATCAACAACGAGGCAAACAGCGAACCGAAGTTGATGATCCAGTAGAACGCGTCGAACACCACCTTGGCCCGATGCTTGTTGGACTGGTCGAACTGGTCGCCCATGAACGAGGCCACCAAGGGTTTGATGCCGCCGGCACCGAACGCGATCAGGCCCAGGCCGACAAAAAACCCGCTGCGGCTGTCTTCGAACAACGCCAGGCAGGCGTGGCCGGCGCAGTAGATCAGGCTGAACCAGATGATGGTGGTGTACTTGCCGAAGAAGCGATCGGCCAGCCAGCCGCCCAGCAGCGGGAAGAAGAACACCCCGATCATGAAACTGTGCAGGATGTGCTTGGCTTCGGCATCGCGCTCCGGCGCGCCAACCTCCTGCAGCAGCAGCGAGGTGATCAGGAACTGCACCAGGATGTTGCGCATCCCGTAGAAACTGAAACGCTCGCACGCCTCGTTGCCGATGATGAAGGGGATCTGGCGCGGCAGCCGCGCATCGGCGGCGGGCGCCGGCAAGGTGGAGGTCGTCAAAGGCAGTCCGGTCGAGCAGAAAACGAGCCCTATCGTACCGGCGGCGGCCTGTTGCCCGCCATCGCGCGGCACTGGGTTGCTGGTCCGGAACGGGCCGCAGGCTGCAGCACTTGCGTGGGTGTGGCGGCGGGGCAACCGATGCAGCGGCAGGAGTGGCGTGCCGGGTGATGCAACCGCCGCAGTTGGCCGCGCAGCGTTGCGCGCTGATCGCACCGCACCAGTATGTGGTCGACGGCCTGCAAGCGTGGCGGCCTGCCACTGCGCGTTTGGCGATTGCACCCCGTGGCGATAGACCACATGCCAGATACCCGTTGCTGATTGAGCCGAATAACAGGCCGAAAAGCCCGAGCGAACGCGACCACGCCACTATGTCGCAGTTGCAGACTTTGACGCAGTGCAGATTGGCCTGCCACCCTGGCTCGGCTACATTGCAAACGTTTTCCTGGAACACCGGACCGCTGGATGCCCCGCTTCACCCGCCTCGCTCTGAGCCTGCTGCTGCTCACCTCTGCCCCCGCCGCCCTGACTGCCGAGCCGCTGACCACCCTGGCCGAGCGCAGCGGTTTTGTGCAGACCGGCCGCTTTGATGAGGTCATCGCCTTGTGCGATGCATTCGCGCAGCGCTACCCGCAGGCGGTGCGCTGCATCAGCTTCGGCACCACGCCTGAAGGGCGGCCGATGAAGGCGCTGGTGGTGTCCACCAGCGGCGCGCTGGATGCGGCAAGCGCGGCGCAGCGCGCATTGCCGGTGGTGCTGGTGCAAGGCGGCATCCATGCCGGCGAGATCGATGGCAAGGACGCGGGCTTCCTGGCCCTGCGCGAGTTGCTCGATGGCACCGCCGGGAAAGAGGTGCTCGACAAGGTGGTGTGGATCTTCGTGCCGGTGTTCAATGTCGACGGCCATGAGCGCTTCGGCGCCTGGAACCGCCCCAACCAGCGCGGCCCCGAACAGATGGGCTGGCGCACCACCGCGCAGAACCTCAATCTCAACCGCGATTACGTCAAGGCCGACGCGCCGGAGATGCAGGCGATGCTGCGGCTGGTGCAGCAGTGGGACCCATTGATGTACGTGGACCTGCACGCCACCGATGGCGCGCAGTTCGAACACGATGTGTCGGTGCAGGTGGAACCGGTGCACGCGGGCGACGCGGCGTTGCGCAAGGACGGCACCCGCTGGCGCGATGCGGTGATTGCCGACCTGGCCAGGCAGGGTTCGTTGCCACTGCCGTACTACCCGTCGCTGGTGCGCGAGGACGACCCCAGCTCGGGCTTCGCCGACGACGTTTCGCCACCGCGGTTCTCGCACGGCTATTTCCTGCTGCGTAACCGCTTCTGCATGCTGGTGGAAACCCACTCGTTGAAGCAGTACCCGGTGCGCGTGCGGGTGACCCGCAACGCCATCGTCTCGGTATTGCAGCAGGCCGCACGGCACGGCACGCACTGGCTGGCCGACGCGCATGCCGCCGACCGGCGCGCCAGCGCGTTGGCCGGTCATCTCGAGCCGTTGAGCTACGCGGCCGGCCCGGGCACGCGCACCGTCGCGTTCCGCGGCTATGCCTACACACGCACGCCCTCGCCGGTGTCCGGTGCGTTGATGACCCGCTACGACGAGCGCACACCGCAGATCCGGAAGGTGCCGCTGCGCGACCAGATCGCCCCGGATGTCACCGTGGAGGCGCCGCGCGGCGGTTACCTGGTGCCGGCGGCGCAGGCCGCCCTGGTCGCCGACACACTGCGCCTGCACGGCATCACCTTCCAGACCCTCACGCAGGCAGGCGACCGCGCGGTGCAGAGCTTCCGCGCCGACACCGCCACCTTTGCGGCGCGTTCCAACGAGGGCCACCAGGGGCTCGCCGTCAGCGGCCAATGGCGTGCTGAGACGCGCGCGGTGCCAGTAGGCGCGTTGTTCGTACCGATTGCCCAGCCCAAGGCGCGGTTGGTGATGGCGATCCTGGAGCCACAGGCACCGGATTCGCTGCTGCAGTGGGGTCTGTTCAATCTGGCCTTCGAGCGCAAGGAGTACATGGAAGACTACGTGGCCGAAGACGTGGCGCGCGAGATGCTCGCGCGCGACCCGGCCCTGAAGGCGCAGTTCGAACAACGCCTGGCCAGCGACCCGGCATTTGCCGCCGACCCGCAGGCGCGCCTGGAGTTTTTCTACCGGCTGCATCCGTCCTGGGACGAGCGCTACCGGCTCTACCCGGTGCTGCGTACCGACCAGAGCGCATTTTGAGCGCGCCGACGCAGACGCGCTGATTCAAGGCGCAGTCGGCGCCACCCATTCGGGCACCGCGGTGCCCTCTCCCGATCCGTTACCGCACCACAAGGACCACGACGTGCCACACCTCGATATGAAAACGTTTACACCCGCCGCTCCGCGACCGCGCCGACTGGCGCTGGCCCTCGCGCTGGGCCTGGGCATTGCCCTCAGCGCGCCGCTGGCCGCGCAGCAGGCCAGCGCCGCACAGCCGTGGATGGACACCGCACTCAGCCCGGACCAGCGCGCCGCGCTGCTGCTGACGCAGATGACCGACGACGAAAAATTCCAGATGCTGCGCAGCTACTTTGGCCTGGGCACCGAGAAGATTCCCAAGCCCGAAGGCGCACTCGGCTCGGCCGGGTATGTGCCGGGCATTGCGCGCCTGGGTATCCCGGCGCAGCAGCTGGCCGATGCCGGCGTGGGCGTGACCAATCCCGGCGGCATCCGCAAGGGCGACTTCGCTACTGCGATGCCGTCCGGCCCGTCCACGGCGTCGAGCTGGAATCCGCAACTGGCCTATGCCGGCGGCAAGACCATGGGCCGCGAATCCTGGCAGCAGGGCTTCAACGTGCTGCTGGCCGGCAGCGTCAACCTGCAGCGCGACCCACGCAACGGCCGTAACTTCGAATACGCCGGCGAAGACCCGCTGCTGGCCGGCGTGATGGTGGGCGAATCGATCCGCGGCGTGCAGAGCGAGCACGTGCTGTCGACGATGAAGCACTTCGCGCTCAACGACATGGAAACCCGGCGCAACTTCCATAGCGCGCAGATCGGCGAACAGGCGATGCACGAGTCGGACCTGCTGGCGTTCGAGATCGCACTGAAGATCGGCGACCCGGCCTCGGTGATGTGCTCGTACAACAAGATCAACGGCATCTACGGCTGCGAGCACGACTACCTGCTCAACCAGGTGCTCAAGCAGGAATGGAAGTACCCCGGCTATGTGATGTCCGATTGGGGCGGCGTGCACAGCGGCTCCAAGGCCGCGCTGGCCGGGCTGGATCAACAGTCGGCCGGTGAAGTCTTCGATGCGGCGGTGTTCTTCGATGCACCGCTGCGCATGGCGGTTGGTGCCGGCGTGGTGCCGCGCGCGCGCTTCGACGACATGGTCACGCGCATCCTGCGCAGCCTGTTCGCGCATGGGGCGTTCGACCACCCCACCCAGCGCCAGCCCATCGACGGCAAGGCCGGCCAACGCGCCGCGCAGCGCGTGGCCGAAGAAGGCAGCGTACTGCTGCGTAACGAACAGGCCACCTTGCCGCTGTCAAAGGACGTGCGCCGCATCGCGGTGATCGGCGGTTATGCCGACAAGGGCGTGATGTCCGGCGGTGGTTCTTCGCGGGTGGACTACACCATCAACGGCGGCAACGCGGTGCCCGGGCTCACCCCGACCACCTGGCCCGGCCCGGTGATCATCCATCCCTCCTCGCCGTTGCAGGCGCTGCGCGCGGCGTTGCCGGACGTGCAGATCGATTACGTGGACGGCAAGGACCGCGCGGCGGCCGCACGCGCGGCCAAGGCTGCCGACGTGGCGATCGTGTTCGCCACCCAGTGGGCCGCCGAGTCGGTGGATCTGCCGGACATGCAACTGCCCGATGGCCAGGACGCACTGATCGAAGCGGTGGCCAAGGCCAACCCCAAGACCACCGTGGTGCTGGAGACCAACGGCCCGGTGCGCATGCCGTGGGCCGAGCACGTGCCGGCGGTGTTGCAGGCGTGGTACCCGGGGATTGGCGGTGGCGAGGCCATCGCCAACCTGCTGACCGGTGCGGTAAATCCCTCCGGCCATCTGCCGGTGACCTGGCCCGTGGATGAGTCGCAATTGCCGCGTCCGTCGATTCCGGGCCTGGGCTTCAAGCCGGCCAAGCCGGGCGAAGACACCATCGATTACGCCATTGAAGGCGCCAACGTTGGCTACAAGTGGTTTGCCGCGCGCAACCTGACCCCGCGCTATCCATTCGGGCATGGCCTGTCGTACACGCAGTTCCGCATGGGCGGCCTGCGTGTGGAGGCTGCCAACGGCCAACTGACTGCCAATTTCGAGGTGGAAAATACCGGCCAGCGCGACGGTGCCGCCGTGCCGCAGCTCTACGTCACCTTGCCCAATGGCCACGCCACACCGTTGCGCCTGATCGGCTGGCAGAAGGTCGCGCTCAAGCCCGGCGAGAAGCACACGGTGCAGGTCGTGGCCGAGCCCAAGACGCTGGCCGACTTCGACGCCAAGGCACGTCACTGGACGATTGCCGCCGGCACCTATCGCGTGCAGTTGGCACGCTCGGCCACTGACCCGGTGGAGAGCGTGGAGGTCGCGCTGCCGGCGATGCAGTTGCCGTAATGCGGCATGGCGGACGCACGCACCTGCGGCGTCCGCCACTGCGTGTTTGGGCATGCGCATCTACCCGCGCGCGCGCCCAACTTTTTTTGTGCAACTGCGTTGACAGCCGCGCCGCCAGCTTGCACAATTCGCCCCCTGAGTCGCCCAGGTGGCGGAATTGGTAGACGCACTAGCTTCAGGTGCTAGCGGGGGCAACTTCGTGGAGGTTCGAGTCCTCTCCTGGGCACCACGACTCACGGTAGATCGTAAAAAACCTCGCTTCGGCGGGGTTTTTTGCGTTTGGGCGATCGCAGTGTGTGCGGTGCCGATGGTGCCCACTGTCTGTGGCTGACGCTGCTTGGCGTCGCGCGTTGTCGCTGTCCGTGGCTGACCACCCGGGGCGCTGTGCTTTTAGGCAATCACGGTCGTCGCGATGCGTCACAGGCGATGCGAATGGCACGCCGTGCAGCCGGAGTCGCTAGCGGTGTGTTCGGCTGTGCACCGCCAAGCGATGGCCTGGCGTCGACGCAGATGACTTGGTCCGCGACGTTGGAGCTTGCACGTGACCGCAGACCGCGCAGAAGTCTCCACGGTGGTTAGCGCCAGATGAGCCACATCGCGACAGGCACTGTCGTCATTGCCTGTCGCGACACCACGCGCCCTACTTGGCGGCAGCCTGTTCCTGATAATCGGTCAGGTAATGCTAGGCGGTGATCTGCTCGGAGGCAGCAGCGTCGTATCCCACCTGTGCAGCCTTCTGTGCGCCAGGCAGGTACAACTCGCCAGTTCCGGCATTGAGGATCAGCAGCACGTACGGCCGCCCGCGCAGTTGCACCGTGTAGCGGGTGTCCTTCTGGGTCGCGGCGGTGCTGGCCAACAGGATCTTGTCGTCGATCTCGCTATCGGCACCGGTCACCTGGACCAGCGCCTGGTTCTTCTCGCGCGGGCCATAGCGCAAGGTCGATACCTTGATGCCATCCCTGGAACTGTAGGCCTTGGCCTGTTTGGCAACCTCCGGGCGTGCGGCAGCGGCCTGCGTCTGCGCAACGGCGACCAGCGACAGCAAGGGAACGAGTACAGCGGCCGCAGACAGGCGGCGCAACTGAGATCCAAACATCATGAAGCTTCCTTGTTGAGTGAGAACACGGGCAGCATGCCCATGCCATGCGCCACGCACTGCATTGTTCGAACACCTCAGCACGCGTCGCTGCGCCGCACGCTACTGCACGCGATTGCACGATCGGCAATGCCCGGCGCACTGACCTCGCTGGTAATTCACTAAAAGGCGTCAACACGACGATCGAGAGGCAACCAAGCTTCATGGATGTCCTCACACATGACCGCGCATCTCGGAGCGAATGCAGATCCTGCGCAGTGACTTTCGACACGCGACCGTGCATGGCAACGAAGCGGACCATGTGACATGACACCACCGCGCATGGCCCCGTCGATGCGAAGCTCCTTTGCGCTCGTTCTCTTGCTTATAGCTTCCAGCGTCCACGCTCGCGGCCAGGACGACGACGCTAGCGCGGGTGGGCACGGCCATCGCGTGCAGCTCTCGTCTTCGCGCTGCAGCCTCAGTACGCCATTCAATGTGCTCGCCGACAGCGGCGGCATCTGGCTGTATCGCGCAGACGGACTGCCGCGCGAGATCTTCTTCCATGCAGGCGAACTGAGTGTCGACCACCAGTTGCAACAGATCAGCGCGGACGATGCGCAGCGGCTGCAGGCGATGGAAACGCAAGCACGCCAGTTGATGCCACAGGTCGCAGCGATTGCGCATGACGTGATCGACCTTAGCTACGACGCGCTCGGGGGTGTGGTCGAGGTCATGACCGGTAGTTGGCTCAACGCCCGCAAAATCGAACGCCTGCGCAAGCGCGCTAGCGTCTACGTCGATGACACGCTCGGCAAGGGGCGCTGGGACCAACAGGCCTTCGATGGCAACTTCGAGCGCTACGTCGAGCAGGAAGCCGAGGCATTCAAAGGCAGCATCGGGCGGCACCTGATGTGGCAGATCATGACGGGGCGTGCGGATGGGATCGACCAACGTGCCCAAGCGATGGATGGCCAGCGGGATGCCAAGCTCGACGCGCGAGCGGCCACGATCGACGTCAAGGCCAATGCACTCTGCACTCAGGTGCAATCACTGCGTCGTCTACAGGACGCGCTGCAGTACCGCTATCAAGGCAAGCCGCTGCAGATGCTGACGCTGTTGCATGAGGACACCTCAGCCAAGGCCGCCGAAGCGGCCACAACGGCACCTTACACCGCGGATGCACCTGCCGGCACCGCGATCGAAGTGCAGCAGGCACACCACAACTGATGCGCGCTATCAGCTGCGCTCAGTGCCCCCCGGCCGCCGCTGCGCCGCCGGCACCGGCGCCGAACGGTGGCTTGGCCAGCCACAGGAAGAAGATGATGCCCAAGAAGGTCCAGCCGAGCAGATAGAAGATGTCGTTGAAGCCCATCTGCGAGGCCTGGTGATTGATCATGTTGTTGAGCGAGGCCGCGCCGCGTTGCAGGTCGCCCTGCCCCATTGCGGTGACCTGCTCCTGCATGCCGGGCGTGTACACCGAGATGTGTTCGGTGATGTGCGCATGGTGCACCTGGGTGCGGCGCGCCCACAGATACGTGGTCAGCGATGCAGCAAAACTGCCGCCCAATGTGCGCAGGAACGTGGCCAGGCCGGAGCCGGCCGCGATCTCGCGCCCATCCAGATCCGAGAGCAGGATCTGCAGCACCGGCATGAAGAACAAGGCCACGCCCACGCCCATCACCAGCTGGATCGTCGCCACGTGCGCGAAGTCCACCTGCAGGTTGAAGTTGGAACGGAAGAAGCTGGTGAACGACATGAAGATGAAGGCAATGGTGGCGAGCATGCGCAGATCGAAACGCAACGCGTACTTGCCCACGAACGGCGTCATCAACACCGGCAGGATGCCGATCGGTGCGGTGGCCAGGCCCGCCCAGATCGCGGTGTAGCCCATGTCGCGCTGCAACCACTGCGGGATCAGCAGACTGACGCTGAAGAACGCCGCGTAAGCCACCACCATGGCGAGCGTGCCGGCGCGGAAGTTGCGGTGCCGGAACAGCTTGAGGTCGACGATGGGGTCCTTGTCGGTGAGCTCCCAGATCACGAACACCACCAGCGCCACGGCCGCGACACAGGCCAGCACCACGATCTTGTCGGAAGAAAACCAGTCTTCGTCGTTGCCCAGGTCCAGCACCAGCTGCAGCGCGCCCACGCCGACCACCAGCAGGATCAGGCCGATGTAATCCATGCGCGGCCGTTCCAGCTGTTCCGGGCGATGCCGCAACTGCGAACCGACGATGCTGCTGGCGATGATGCCCAGCGGCACGTTGATCAAGAAGATCCATTCCCAGCTGTAGTTGTCGGTGATCCAGCCGCCCAGGATCGGGCCGGCGATCGGCGCCACCACCGTGATCATGGCCAGCAAGGCCAGCGCCTGCCCGCGTTTTTCGCGCGGATAGATCGACACCAGCAGACTCTGCGTGATCGGGTACATCGGCCCGGCCACGAAGCCCTGCAGCGCGCGCGCCACCACCAGCATGCCCATGCTCTGGGCGAGGCCACACAGCAGCGAGGCGATGGTGAAGGCCAGCGTGGACCACACGAACAGCTTGGTTTCGCCGAAGCGACGGCTCAGCCAGCCGGTCAGCGGCAACGCGATCGCGGTGCTCACCGCGAACGAGGTGATGACCCAGGTGGCCTGCTGCGAACTGGCGCCGAGATTGCCGGCGATGGTCGGCAACGAGACGTTGGCGATGGTGGTGTCCAGCACCTGCATGAACGAGGCCATCGCCAGGCCTACGGTGCACAGCGCCACGCTCGCCGGGCGAAAGCCCGCGGCGGGCGCCGGTGCCGAAGGGCCACCGGGCGCGGTGGGAGCTTGCGAAGACATGGTGGCTTAGCCCGCCTTGGTGGCAGCCTGCGTCGGCAGGTTGTCCTGGATGATGCGATGGATGTCGGCGTCGGCGGCCTTGAGCTGCTGCGCGTAGACATCGGTGGAGAACACCGCGCCGCTGGCAAACTTGGTCGGCAGCACGCTGCCCTGCTGGTCGCGCAGGTTGACGTCGGCCTTCATCGACAACCCCAGACGCAGCGGGTTGGCCGCCAGTTGCTTGGGTTCGATGGCGATACGCACCGGCACGCGCTGCACGATCTTGATCCAGTTGCCGCTGGCGTTCTGCGCCGGCAACAACGAGAACGCGCTGCCGGTGCCCAGGCCCAGGCTTTCGATCCGGCCGGTGTAATCCACGCCACCGCCGTACAGATCCGAATGCAGTTCCACGGTCTGGCCCAGACGCATGTGCTTGAGCTGGGTTTCCTTGAAATTGGCTTCCACCCACATCTGCTCCGGCGGCACCACCGCCATCAGCACGGTGCCAGGCTGCACCCGCTGGCCTACCTGCGCCGAACGCCGCGCGACATATCCGGACACCGGTGCTACCACGCCGGTACGCGCATGGTTGAGGAAGGCCTGGCGCAACTGCGCCGCGGCGGCCTGCACGTCGGGCTGGGTGGCCACTTCGGTATCGTCGATCAACGCGCGATTGCGCTCGAAGCTTTCGCGCGAGCCGCTCACCGCCGCTTCGGCGGCAGCGAGTTCATCGCGCGCATGGGCCAGTTCTTCGTTGGAAATCGCGCCGCTTGCAGCAAGGTCCTTGCGGCGTGCGAAGTCGGCACGTGCGCTGCGCAATGTCACTTCGCGTGCGGAGAGCTCGGCCTGCGCACCTTCCACGCTGCGGTACAGACCACGCACCTGGCGCACGGTCTTGGCGAGGTTGGCTTCGGCCTGCTGCAAGGCGACCGCGGTGTCGGACGGGTCCAGCTGCACCAGCAGCTGGCCGCGCTCCACACGCATGCCGTCTTCGGCGCCGATGCTCACCACGGTGCCACCCACCATCGGGGTGATCTGCACCTGGTTGCCCTGCACGTAGGCGTCGTCGGTGTCTTCAGCCCAGCGCCCGATCAGGAAGTACCACACCACCAGGCCGATGACCGCAAGGATCACCAGGATGGCGACGATGCGCAGCAGTGTACGGCGCTTGCTCGGTGCGGCCGGCGCGGGATGCGAAGAGGTAGGAGTCGTCTGGCTCATCGTCGATGTCTCAGGAATGCGGTTGTGCGGAAGAGGTCGCGGTGTGTGCGGTGTCGCGCGCGGGTTCCGGCGTAAAGCCGCCGCCCAGCGCACGGCGCAACTTCACCGAGGCCATGAGTTGTTGGGAGTGCAGCCCGGCCATGCGCTGGCGCGCGGTGAGCAATTGCTCCTGCACGCTCAGCACTTCCAGATAGCTGCCGATGCCGGCGCGGTAGCGCTGCTGGGCCAGGCCAAAGGCGGCGCTGGCGGTCTGCACGGCGTCGTTCTGTGCGCGTGCACGCTGCTCCAGCGAGCGCACCGCGTTGACCTGGTCGGCCACTTCACGCAGGGCGTCGAGCACCTTCTGGTTGTAATCGGCCACCGCCAGGTCGTACTGCGCATCGCTGCCGGCCAAGCCGGCCTTGAGCCGGCCGCCATCGAAGATGGGCAGGCTCAAGGCCGGGGCCACCACACCGAGGACCGAGCCGCTTTCCAGCAGCTTGCCGACATCGGAGTTGATCACCCCGCCCAGCGCGGTGAGGTTGAGGCTGGGATAGAAGCGCGCCTTGGCGACGGCAATGTCCTTGTCAGCCGCTTCCACGCGCCAGCGCGCCGCCACCACATCGGGGCGACGGCCGAGCAGATCCGCTGGCAAGGCGCTGGGCAGTTGCGGTGGCAGGCTCTGGCTCAGCACCGGGCGCGCGATGTCCAGCCCGCGGTCCGGGCCCTGCCCGACCAGCGCGGCCAGGGCATTGCGTGCTTCGTCGATCTGCTGCTGCGCCGATTGCACCTGCTGCTGCGCGGCGGGCACGCGGGCCTGCGCCTGACGCACCTGCAATTCGCTGTCGATGCCGGCGCCGCGGCGGCGCTGGGTCAACTCCAGGGTTTTCTGCGCACGTGCCAGCTCATCGTTGGCCACGTCCTGCAGATCCCAGGCGTAGGCGAGCTGTGCGTAGCCTTCGGCGATGGCCGCCGACAGGTTGAGGCGTGCCGCCTGCGCGTCCACCTCGGCGGCATGCGCCTGGTCCACGGCTGCTTCCCACGCGGCGCGCTTGCCGCCCCACAGGTCCACGCCATAGCGGAAGTCCAGCACCACCTGCGCGCTGCCGGCATAGCTGCCGCCGCGCTCCTCGCCCACCATCGATTCGGGCAATTGCCAGCCGGCGTAGCCGCCGGAAACCGACAGGCTGGGGCCGCGATCGGCCTGGGCAGTGCCGGTGCGCGCCTGCGCCTGGCGCAGCCGTGCATCGGCAGCGGCCAGGCTGGGGCTGTGCTGCAGGCCTTCGGCGATCAGCGCGTCCAGCTGCGGGTCGCCCAAAGCGCGCCACCAGTCACTGGCCGGCCAGGCGGCCGGGCTCAGCTGCGCCTGCCCGAAGGTGCGCTCGGCATGCACGGCGCCGGGCTCCAGCACGGTGCCTTGCGGCGCCAGGCCGCGGCTGCTGGCACAGGCGGCCAGCGCCAGTGCCAGCGTGGTCACAAGGATCGGCCGCAGCCTGCGCACTGCGCGCGGGTGCCGCCTCTGAAGGAAGGAACTAGCAGCGTTCATGAGTTGAGTGCATCGCGGACACGGATGAGAAGAGAGGTGAGTTGCTCGCGCTCAGGCGCCGACAGGTCGCGCAGGCCATGCTCCATGGCGCGTTCGCCGCGCAGCCGCAGGCGCTCCCACAGCGCTACGCCCTGTTCGGTCATGACGATCTGCAGCGCGCGGCGATCCTGCGCATGTGGCTCGCGCCGCACTGCGCCCAGCGCCTCGAGCTTGTCGAGCAGGCGCGTGACCGCGCTCGGGGTCTGGTCCAGCGCCTGGGCGAGCTCGTTGGCGGTACACGGCGAGCGCACTGCCAGCACCTTCAGGCCCACGTAATGGCTGAAGCCGAAGTCGGGCAGCTCGCCCTTCATTTCGGCATCAAGCTGGCGCATCAGCGCGTCGCGCACCTGGCGCAACAGCAAGCCGAAGGTCGGCGGCGTTGTGGCTGTGGAGTCGATCATGGGTTATTTTGTTCCGAAAAATATATTTGTCAACGCAAATATGTCATCCGGGATAAAGCCAATTGCAAGGATCGAGGACGATACGCGCCCCGCCAGCTGGCCCGGTAATACAATCTGGCCAATGAATAACGAAAACCGGCCAACCGAGATCGATGCGCTGCCGCCTGGCGCGCGGGCCAGCTTCGAATGGGCGGATGGCCCGGTGGTGGTCGCCTTCCGCGCCGACCTGCGCGCGGTGTGGGCGCCGGAGACCGCCTGGCATGCGCATGTGCGCGGCCAGCTGATGTATGTCGAACAGGGCGTCTTGACCGTGCACACCGAACACGGCACCTCCTCGCTGCCGCCCGGCTGTGCCGGCTGGATGCCGCCCGGCCAGCAGCACACCGTGGAGCTGGCCGGGCCGCTGCGTGGCTGGGGCGTGGTGGTGCGGCCGGATGCCTGCAGCGGCCTGCCGGCGCGCAGCGGGGTGATCCGCCTGAGCGGGCTGGCCCGCGAGGTGATCATGCGGGCGGCCAGCTGGCCGCTGAGCGCGATGCTGGCCGAACCCGTGGATCCGGCCCGGCAGCGCCTGGCGGCGGTCCTGCTGGACGAGCTGTGCCAGGCGCCGATCGAGCACCTGCACCTACCGATGCCGGCCGACCGGCGGCTGCTACGCATCGCCCGGCAGCTGCTCGACACCCCCGCCGACCCGCGCCCACTCGAGGCCTGGGCCACCTGGGGCGGGCTGTCGCCGCGCAGCCTGAGCCGGCACTTCCGCGACGAGACCGGGCTCAGTTTTGCGCAATGGCGGCAGCAAGCGCGCCTGGCCGAGGGCCTGCGCCGGCTCAGCCAGGGCACCGCAGTGGCGCAGGTGGCCGACCAGCTCGGCTACAGCAGCCCCAGCGCCTTCGTCAGCGTCTTCCACCGGCATTTTGGTGCCCCGCCGGCCCGTTATCTGGCCGGCGGCCACGCGCGCGGCTTGGCATCCCCCGCCGCATCCGGATAATCGGCGCTCTTCGAGCCCGCGCGCTGGCGCGGGTTCTTCTTTCGTAGGACCTGGCTTCGCATGACCGATCTGACCCGCCCCACCTTCCATGGCTTCGAGCAGTTGCCGCTGCGCGAGTACGCCGAACGCGCCTATCTCGATTATTCGATGTACGTGGTGCTCGACCGCGCCCTGCCGTTCCTGGGCGACGGCCTGAAGCCGGTGCAGCGGCGCATCATCTTCGCGATGAGCGAGCTGGGGTTGAACGCGGCCGCCAAGCCCAAGAAGTCCGCGCGTACCGTGGGCGATGTGATCGGTAAGTACCACCCGCACGGCGACAGCGCCTGCTACGAAGCGTTGGTGTTGATGGCGCAGCCGTTCTCCTACCGCTATCCGTTGATCGAAGGCCAGGGCAACTTCGGCTCCACCGACGACCCCAAGTCGTTCGCGGCGATGCGCTACACCGAATCCAAGCTCACCCCGATCGCCGAAGTGCTGCTGGGCGAAATCAGCCAGGGCACCACCGACTGGGCGGCCAACTTCGACGGCACCCTGGAAGAACCCACCTGGCTGCCGGCACGCCTGCCGCACCTGTTGCTCAACGGCACCACCGGCATCGCAGTGGGCATGGCCACCGACGTGCCGCCGCACAACCTCAACGAGATCGTCAGCGCGCTGCTGCACCTGCTCGACGACCCGGACGCCACGGTGGCGCAGCTGTGCGAACACGTGCTGGGCCCGGACTACCCGACCAACGCGGAAATCATCACCCCCGTTGCCGATCTACGTGCCATCTACGAGACCGGCCACGGCAGCGTGCGCGCCCGCGCCACGTACAAGAAAGAACACGCCAACATCGTCATCGACGCGTTGCCCTACCAGGTCTCGCCGTCCAAGGTGATCGAGCAGATCGCCCAGCAGATGCGCGCCAAGAAGCTGCCGTGGCTGGAAGACATCCGCGACGAATCCGACCACACCAGCCCGGTGCGGGTGGTGCTGGTGCCGCGCTCCAACCGCGTGGATGCCGAGCAGTTGATGGGCCATCTGTTCGTCACCACCGATCTGGAACGCAGCTACCGCGTCAATCTCAATGTGATCGGTCTGGATGGTCGCCCGCAGGTCAAGAACCTCAAGCATCTGCTGAGCGAATGGCTGACCTTCCGCAGCGACACCGTCACCCGCCGGCTCAACCATCGCCTGCAGAAGGTCGAGCGCCGCCTGCACCTGTTGGAAGGTTTGTTGATCGCCTTCCTCAACCTGGATGAAGTCATCCGCATCGTCCGCAGCGAGGACGAACCCAAGCCGGTGCTGATCGCCCGCTTTGCGCTGAGCGAAGAACAGGCCGAATACATCCTGGAAACCAAGCTGCGCCAGCTGGCGCGCCTGGAAGAAATGAAGATCCGCGGCGAGCAGGAAGCCCTCGCCAAGGAACGCGAGCAGATCCTGTCCATCCTCGGCAGCAAGACCAAGCTGAAGAAGCTGATCAAGGACGAGCTCACTGCCGACGCCAAGAAGTTCGGCGATGCGCGCCGCTCGCCGCTGGTGCAGCGCGGTGCCGCCCAGGCGATCGACGAGACCGAGATGGTTGCCAGCGAACCGATGACGGTGGTGCTGTCGGAGAAGGGCTGGGTGCGTGCAGCCAAGGGCCACGAGGTGGATCCGGCCGGCATGTCGTACCGCGACGGCGACGGCCTGCTGGCCGCCGTGCGCAGCCGCAGCACCTACCACGTGGCGTTCCTGGATTCGGACGGCCGCGCGTACTCCACGCTGGTGCACACCCTGCCCTCGGCGCGCGGCAACGGCGAACCATTGACCGGGCGTTTTTCACCGGCGTCCGGTGCCTCGTTCCAGGTGCTGGCCAGCGGCGAGAACAATGCCCGCTTCGTGCTGGCGTCCTCGCACGGCTATGGCTTTGTCACCCGCTTCGAAAACCTCACCGGCCGCAACAAGGCCGGCAAGGCAATGCTCAACCTGACCACCGGCGCGCATGTGCTGACGCCAGCGCAGGTGCTCAACCCGCAGACCGACCGCATCGTGGCGGTGACCAGCGCCGGCAACCTGCTGGCGATCACGGCCTCGGACCTGCCCGAACTGGACAAGGGCAAGGGCAACAAGCTCATCGAGATCCCCAAGGCCAAGCTCGGCACCGAGCGCGTGGTCGCCGTGGCCGCGGTCGCCCCGGGCAACACCTTGCTGGTGCGCAGCGGCGCACGCGTGATGAGCCTGTCGTTCAAGGATCTGGACACCTATGTGGGCGCGCGTGCAAGCCGTGGCGCGTTGTTGCCGCGCGGGTGGCAGAAAGTGGACGGGTTAGAAGTGCAGTAAGGATGATTCACGCATTCGGCGCGCGGCGGCGCGTTCGACACTGTCAGCGCCTTGGTTTGACTGAGGCGCGGCAGAAAGTGGATGGACTGGAAGTGCAGTAAGGATGATTCACGCATCCGGCGTGCGGCGGCGCGTTTGATGCTGTCGTCGCGCCCTCGGTTAGTTCGGCCTGAAATATGCAAACGAGGCTGAAGCTCAAGCTCTGTGTCTCATTGAGCGGTCATCGAACGGTGTGGATGCGTCGGTTGTAGAGCAGATGATCTGCGGCTTGGCTGCAGGGCCCTTGCCGGCCACCATCGCGGGACACGCTGCAAGTACGTCCTTGTAAGCTCTTACGCAGCATCCATGCCGCGTAAGGTCCCGCGACGGTAGGCCGGCAAGGACCAGTCGAGAGGGTCGGTGTGCATGGTGCAAGCAGTGCACGTCGCGGCTGTCCGATGCGTTGCTGTTTGATCGGCTCCTTCTCGATCTGCAATGTCACTGCCATCCCCGACATCACCTCACTCGTCAATGCAAGGCAACAAGACAACATCATGGATACAGATTTCTGGTTGCAACGTTGGCAGGACGGTCAGACCGGCTTCCATCAGGACGAGGTGATGCCGCTGCTGCAAAAGCATTGGCCGGCACTGCAATTGCCAGCGCATGCCCGTGTACTGGTGCCGTTGTGCGGCAAGACGCTGGATCTGCATTGGCTGGCCGCGCAAGGCCACCGCGTGCTCGGTGTGGAGATATCGCCATTGGCCGTCACGCAATTCTTCGATGACGCAGGCCTGCAACCGCAGCGACACACCAGCCGCGCAGGCGAGCACTGTATCGCCGGCCCGATCGAAATCATCTGCGGCGACGCCTTTACGCTGGATGCGAGCGTGCTGGGCGACTGCACCGCCGTCTACGACCGCGCCGCACTGGTCGCCTTGCCTGCGGCGTTGCGCCAGCGCTATCTGGAAACCGTTTATGCACGTCTGCCTGCAGGGTGTCGCGGTCTGCTGATCACGCTGGACTATCCGCAAGCCGAAAAAGCCGGGCCGCCCTTCTCGGTGGATGCTGCCGAGGTACACGCATTGTTCGGCACGCAGTGGAAAGTGCAGGAACTGGAGCATCGCGACATTCTCGATCAGGAGCCGCGCTTCCGTGCCGATGGCGTCACTGCATTGTCGACCGGCGTGTATCGCTTGCAACGCGATTGACTACCGCGAGTGAACATTGCACGCCGCTCCAGCAGGCGGCGACCTGTTTCGCGCGAGTGGTGCGCCGCTAGTCGATCAAACCACGCGGCATTTCGCCGTGCGGTGGTTTTACAAAACTGCGTAACGCGTCAGGCAACCAGCCGCAACGAACAGCCGGCGGGCGATGCAGACCACGCGCAAAAACCGCAGTACAAAAAACCGCAGTACATCCGTGCAACCTGTCGATTCCAGGCACACGCTGCGCCAGCATGGCGGCGGCGCAGCGTTGAGTCGCCCGGCTTCAGCCGGCCACGTGGCCCTTGTCGATCTTCGAGGTCTGGTACAGCTCCAGACCAATGCGCTTGATCAGGCCAAGCTGCTGCTCCAGCCACCATGCATGATCTTCTTCAGTGTCCTGCAACTGCTTGAGCAGCATGTCGCGGCTGACGTAATCGCCGTGGTCTTCGCACAGCTTCATGCCAGCGGCGAGCGCAGCACGTACTTCGTATTCGACAACGAGGTCGCGCTCGAGCATCTCCACCACGGTCTTGCCGGGCGAAAATTCGGCCGGGCGCATGTCCGGGTCGCCTTCCAGGAACAGGATGCGCCGCAGCAGGGCGTCGGCATGCTCGGTTTCCTCTTGCATCTCGTGGTTGATGCGCTCGTACAGCGCCATCAGGCCCTGATCCTCGTAGCGACGCGAATGCAGGAAATACTGGTCGCGTGCCGCCAGCTCGCCGCGCAGCAGCTGCTTGAGGTAATCGACGACTTCGGGATGGCCTTTCATGGTGTGCTCCAGCAACGCAATGCGCGCATGGTGCCCGAAGCGGGCGGGCAATGATCTAATCGGAATCACTTTCAGTTGCGCTTGCAGGCGGACCGGCAACGGTCACGCACCGGCGCGACACTGGTCACAGATGAATCGCTCAAGGAATCGATGATGCGCAAATGGCTGCGCCGGCTGTTGCTGGCCCTGGTGGTGCTCACCCTGCTGGTCACGCTGGGGCTCTACCTGGCGGTGCGTGGCAGCCTGCCACGGCTGGACGGCGAGACTGCGCTACGTGGCCTGGGCGCGCCGGTCAGCGTGCTCCGCGATGCCGGCGGCGTGGTCACCATCGACGCCACCAGCCAACGCGATGCGCTGCGTGCGCTGGGGTACGTGCATGCGCAGGAGCGCTATTTCGAAATGGACCTGATGCGCCGCGCGCCAGCTGGCGAACTGTCCGAACTGTTCGGCCCTGCTGCGCTGGATCTGGACAAACGCAACCGCGTGCACCGCCTGCGCGCCCGTGTGCACGCCAGCCTGGATGTGGCCGCCGGCAGCGAACGTGCGGCACTGCAGGCCTATACCGAGGGCGTAAACGCTGGGCTGGCGGCCTTGCGCGTGCGGCCATGGCCGTATCTGTTGCTGCGGCAGACCCCGCGCGCCTGGACCCTGGACGATTGCATCCTGACCGGCATGGCGATGTACGCCGACCTGCAGGACAACGACAACCAGACCGAACTGGCCGCTGCGCGCATCCGCGCGGTGGTACCGCCGGCACTGGCCGCCCTGCTCGATCATCAGGGCTCCAGCTGGGATGCACCGCTGTTCGGCCCGGCGCTCGGCGATGCGGTGTTGCCGGATGCTGACGCCGTCGACCTGCGCCGCCTCCCGCACCCGTCCACCGCGCCCGGCGCCGAGGCCCCCACGCCCGGCAGCAACAACTTTGCCGTGGATGGCAGCCTCACCGCCGATGGCCGCGCCATCGTCGCCGACGACATGCACCTGGGCCTGCGCGCACCCAATATCTGGTTCCGCGCGCGCTTGCGCTATCCGGATGCACGCGCGCCCGACGGCAAGGTGGACGCCACCGGCTTCACCCTGCCCGGCCTGCCGGCAATAGTCGTCGGCAGCAACGGGCATGTGGCCTGGGCGTTCACCAACAGCTATATCGACACGGCCGACTTTGCGCAGATTCCGCCCGCCACACCGGGACATCCGCAAGCGCTCACCACGCATGTCGAAACCATTCGCGTGGCCGGCGCCGCGCCGGTCAGTTTTCCTGTCCGCGAGACGGCCTGGGGGCCGATACTGCACGAGAATGCCGACGGCAGCTTGCTCGCACTGCGCTGGGCCGCGCAGCTGCCCGGCGCGATCCGGCTGGATTTCGCGCAGATGAGCAGCGCGGCCGATCTGCAGGCGGCATTTGCGGTGGCGGATCGCTCGGGCATTCCTGCGCAGAATCTGCTGCTGGCCGATCGCAGCGGGCGCATCGCCTGGCGGTTGATCGGCGCGCGCCCGCTGCGCAATGCCGGGTGCAGCCCCAGTGGCATTGCCGAACTTGCAACGTCGCCGCAGGCGTCGAACCAGGCGTTGCCTGCGGCTGCCGGAGCGGCGGCATCAGAACCGGCGCCGACCGGCTGTCTGCCATGGCCCGTGCGCAGCGACGAGGCGCCGGCCCTGATCGATCCCCCATCGCATCGACTCTGGACCGCCAATAGCCGCATCGTCGATGCACAGCAGCTGGCAACGCTGGGCAATGCCGGCTACGACCTGGGCGCACGCGCGCAGCAGATCCGCGACGATCTGTTCGCCAGACAGCGCTTCAACGAACGCGATCTGCTCGCCATCCAGCTCGACGATCGCGCCGTGCTGCTCACGCGGTGGTGGCAGTTGTTGCGTAGCGTGGTCGAACACAGCAATGACCCTGCGCTGCAGCAGATCGAGATCGCCACGCGGCAGTGGGACGGGCACGCCTCCACCGGCTCGGCGAGCTATCGCATCGTGCGCGGTTTTCGCAGCATGACCATCGATGCCGTGCAAGCCGGACTGCTGGCGCCGGCCAAAGCTGCGCTGGGCGAGGACTTCCTGCCGCCGCGTCGCGCACAGTTGGAAGGCATTGTATGGCCGATGCTGCAGCAACGCCCCGCCAATCTGTTGCCACCGAACGTGACAAGCTGGGAGCAACTGCTAGCCGATGCCGCACGCGATGCGCAGATGGATCTGGCCGCGCAAGGCGAGCAGCCTGCCGAACGCACCTGGGGCGCACGCAATACCGCCGCCATCTGTCATCCGATTGCGCGCGCCTTGCCCGCCCTCGCCAAGCACTGGCTGTGCATGCCGCCCGACCAACTCCCGGGCGATCGCGACATGCCACGCGTGCAAGGCCCCGCCTTCGGCGCCTCCGAACGCATGGTGGTCTCGCCCGGCCACGAGCGCGACGGCATCGTGCACATGCCGGGCGGCCAGAGCGGGCATCCGCTGTCGCCGTTCTGGGGCGCCGGGCATGACGATTGGGTGCATGGCCGGCCCACCCCGTTTTTGCCGACTGCTACGCGCTATACGCTGGAATTGCGCCCGGAGTAGGCACGCCGGCGTTGTCTGCTCTGTCGGGTACAGGCATTGAAGAATTCGCCCTTCGGGCGCCTTCTCCCGATGGAAGAAGGACAGCGAGCGCGGGATGCCTGAGAAGCCCCTCTCCCGCCGGGAGAGGGGTTGGGGTGAGGGTACGGGTATCGAGCAATGCTGGATTGCGCGCGGCACGGCTCCGGCTCCATCCATTCGAGTCCAACAGCGCTAGGCGCGGACGAACACGAGGCTTCGCCCGTACCCTCATCCGCCCTCCGGGCACCTTCTCCCGGTGGGAGAAGGGATGCTCTGCATTTCTGCATTTCTGCATTTCTGCACATTTGCACGCGCATGCATCCATGCATCCGCAAGGCTGGCCATCCGTTCAACGACGCACGTATCGCATGCTAAGATGCATTTGATAACCATTCCCATTAGTAACCAATGCGCCCCACGCTTCTTGTCACCGCGCTCGCCGTTGCGCTCGCCCTCCCCGCGCCATCCGCTTTCGCTCAGCAGACCAGCACCTCGCCTGCCGTCACCGAACTCGATGGCGTCAATGTTGTGGGCCGTGCGCAGACGCTCTACAAGTCCGAAGACGCAGCAGTCGCCACGCGCACCGATACGCCGCTGGCGCTGGTGCCGCAGTCGGTGCAGGTGCTGCCGCGCGAATTGATCGACGACCAGGCGGCACGGCAGATCACCGATCTGTATCGCAGCATCAGCGGCATCAGTTTCTTCAGCTATGCCGGCGTCACCTTGCGTGGCTTCCGCCAGGAAAACGTGCTGTATGACGGGCTGCGTGGCGACCCGTACGCCGGGTTTTCGGTGCCGCAGCTGTTCAATATCGAACGCGTGGAAGTGCTCAAGGGCCCTGCCGGCGCGCTATATGGCGGCGGTGAGCCGGGCGGTGTCATCAACTACGTGACGCGTAAACCCAGCCATCAGGCGTTGCGGCGGGTGGAGCTGCAACTGGGCAACCAATCGTTTGGCGCGGCATCGTTCGAAGCCACCGGCCCGGCGCGCGAGGATGGCCGCATCCGTTACCGCATCGGCGCCTATGCCGACGGCGAGGACGGGTTCCGCTGGAACACCGACAGCGAAAGCCAGATCGGCGATGCGTCGGTGGCATTCGATATCGGCGAGACCGGCGAGCTCACGTTGCAATACACCGACATCACCCAGAACCTGGGCGGCAACCGCCTGCGCGGCGTGCCGGTGGACGATGACGGCAACTTCCTGACCAACCGGCGCTGGAATCACAACGAGTCCACCGACTTCCTGGACATGCGCGCCAAGGTCGCCTTCGCGCAGTACAAATTCGCCCCCTCCAGTGCGTGGGACGTGGACATGGCGCTGCGTTGGTTCAAGAACGACGAGCACCAGATCTACCACGAGCCCATGGGCCTGATCGACCGCGATGGCAACGGCATCGCCGAGTGGATGACCCGCCAGTTGCGTAACCAGTACCGCGACAACGACGCGCTTTCCAGCAACGTCAACGCGGTGTTCCGCACCAGCACCGGTGCGATCGGCCATAAGCTGCTGATGGGCGCGGACTACTACCGCCTGGATGCGGATTTCCGCGCACAAACCGCCAACACCGCCGACACCGGGCGCACGCGCGGGCCGGTGCCCGGCATCGATCTGTTCAATCCGGTCTACGGCCGCAGCGGCTTTTACGACTACGGCCTGGACACGCTGCCCTGGCGCGCCACCAGCACCCGCAGCCAACGCTATGGCGCCTACCTGCAGGACGAACTCACGCTCACCGAGCGCTGGTTCGCGATGGCCGGGCTGCGCTGGGATGGCTTCAACGACGACAACCGCCTGGATGGCTCGCGCATCACCGGCAACGACCTCAGCTGGCGCGTCGGCAGCACCGTGGTGTTGCGCGAGGGCATCAACGCCTATGCCAGTTACGCCAGCGGCTTCCTGCCGCAGGATGCGGCCAACCAGGACAGCAGCGTCGGTGGCCCGTTCGATCCCGAGCGCAGCACGCAGTGGGAAGTGGGCCTGAAGACCGCGCTCAACGACGGCGGGCTCACGCTCAACACCGCGCTGTATCGCATCGAGCGCAGCAACATCGTGCAGGCCAACGGCAGCATCGTCGATGGCGTCAACCAGCTCTCGGCGCTGGGCCTGGTCCGCAGCGAAGGCCTGGAAGTGGATCTGCTGGCCGACCTCACCGAGCGTTGGGTGCTCAACCTGACCTACGCCTACAACGACGCGCGCGTGCTGGATGCCGGCACCAACGGCATCACCAATGCCTCCGGCGATCGCTTTGCCAATGCACCGCGCAATACCTTCGGGCTGTGGACGCGCTATGAGCTACCGGCGTGGAACTCGGCCGTTGCGTTCGGCGCCGATTACGTCGGCGAGCGTCTGAGCCTGGAAGGTCAACGCGTCAAACCGTACGCCATCTTCGACATCAGCTGGCAGACCCAGTGGGATGCGTGGAAACTGCAGGTCAACGTCAAGAACCTGTTCGACAAGGTGTATGCGGCCAGCGGTTTCACCGAACGCACCGGCCACTTCCCCGGCGAGCCACGTCGCATCTACGCGCAGCTGGCCTACAGCTTCTGAGCCTGCTGCACAGCGCTGCTGCGCGGCCACGGAGCCGCGCAGCAGCGCGCTACGATCAACATCGCAGATGCGCTGCATCGCACGGCGCTGTACGCGCATCGCTGCGCTACCTGATCATCAATCGCGCCCCTGCCGCATCACAGCGCCAACGGTGCAGCACCAGAGTGCGCAACCGCGCACAGTTGGCTCACCGCCACGTTGACCGCCATGAACCTGCGCCGACCATGTGGGCCGATGTCGGCTGGAACTTAACGCCTGGTGCGACACACTAGAGGCCGTCGCGATTGGACGCTGCATCGCACCCATCGCCCCCCTCCCCTCACTGACCGGAATCCGCATGCCTCTGCTTGCCCGCTCCGTTTCCGCCCTGTTGCCCCTGGTCTTTGCGACCGCTTGCTCGGCTGCACCGCCAGCGCCTGCCGGCCCACCTGCGGCGCCTGTCGCCAGCTGCACCGCCAAGGTGCGTCCGGGCCAGGACCTGCAAAAAGCCATCGACAAGCTGCCGCAAAGCGATACGCCTGCCGTGCTGTGCGTGGAAAAAGGCGAGTTCCCGCTCAACGGGCTGGTATCGATCCACCGCGGCAACCTCACCGTGCGCGGTAAAGGCCCGGCCACCGTGCTGCGCATGGCCGATGGCGTGCAACAGCCGGTGCTGGTGGTTGGCGATTACGAGAACCAGCAGCCCACCGGCGTGATCCGCAACGTCAGCATTGAAGACATGCAGATCGTGGCCAGCACCGGCGACAAGGAATTCATGCCGGAGCGCCCGTACCTGAGCAACAGCGCGGTGGTGGTGCGTTCGGGCCAAGGCATTCGCCTGGCCGGCCTGCAGGTCAACAAGTGCCGCAGTGCGTGCCTGCTCAGCGAATACGACACGCGCGAGATCACCATCGAACGCAATGATGTCTCCGGTGCCATCTGGGACGGCGTGTCGTTCAATCGCACCGCCAAGGTGACGATGATGAATAACTACATCCACGACAACGTGGCTGCCGGCCTCACCACCGAGCATCTGGAAGACAGCGAGATTCGCGACAACCGCTTCGAGCGCAATGGCAGCCAGGGCATCTATCTGTCGGATGCGCGGCGCAACCGCTTCACCAACAATCAGTTCGATGGCAACAAGGTGGCGGGCATCTTCCTGGCATGCGCCATCCGCTATCGCACACCGGAAATCATGTGCTGGGACAACAGCATGAGCCAGGACAACCTGTTCGAGAACAACCGTTTCGCCAGCAACCCGTTTACCTACACCATCGGCGTGGACCGTGCGGCCAACTGCAGCGCGGCCGACTTCAAGCCCAACGTGTGGCGTAACAACCAGGCCGATGTGGCCGGCGTGGATATCGAGCCGCAGCGCTACGGCTACTGCGTGCGCCACGAGTAAGCGCAGCGATCAAAACCGCTACGCAGCCACCAGGCGGGCGCGGCCGGTGCTCGGAATCTGCAGGTATACGTACGCTTTGGTTCCCCGCACCGTCCGCACCTACCTGGTGGTTGCTGACTATGTTTTCTACGCCGCTCGAAGCAACGCACTGGCATGACCAGCAACCCTCAGCTGCTGGCCATGCTGTAGCACACACGATTTGATCAGGACGCCAACGCCTGCGCGTGCACGCCGGCAATCGCACGGCCCGACGGATCGGCCATCGCCGCAAAGCTCGCGTCCCAGGCAATGGCCGTCGGCGACGAACACGCGATGGATTTGCCACCCGGCACCGTCTCCGCAGCGGCCTGGCTGGGGAAGAATTGCTCGAACAGACTGCGGTAGAAATACGCTTCCTTGGTCTGCGGCGGGTTCACCGGGAAGCGCCGATCGGCCGCCGCCAGTTCGCGATCGCTCACGTGCGCGGCGGCATGTGCCTTGAGGCCGTCGATCCAGCCATAACCAACGCCATCGCTGAATTGCTCCTTCTGCCGCCACAGGATCGATTCCGGCAGATAGCCGGCAAATGCCTCGCGCAAGATGCCCTTCTCGATGCGGGTGGCACCGGTGCTGGTCTTGTCGATCATCTTGAAGCGCGCGTCCATGCGCATCGCCACGTCCAGGAATTCGCGATCCAGGAACGGCACGCGCGGTTCCACGCCCCAGGCCATCATCGACTTGTTGGCGCGCAGGCAATCGTAGTTGTTGAGCGCATCGAGCTTGCGCACCAGTTCTTCGTGGAATTCGCGTGCGTTCGGTGCCTTGTGGAAGTACAGGTAGCCACCGAAGATCTCGTCGCTGCCTTCGCCGGACAGCACCATCTTGACGCCCATCGCCTTGATGCGCCGCGCCAGCAGGAACATCGGCGTGGACGCACGAATCGTGGTCACGTCATAGGTTTCGATATGGCGGATCACTTCCGGCAACGCATCCAGGCCTTCTTCAAAGCTGTATTCGAAGCCATGGTGCACGGTACCGAGCGCGGCGGCGGCCACTTCGGCAGCGGCCAGATCCGGCGAGCCGGTCAGGCCGATTGCGAACGAATGCAGACGCGGCCACCAGGCTTCGGTGGTGTCGTTCTCTTCGATGCGGTGCCGCGCGTAGCGTGCGGCCACCGCCGCCACCAACGACGAATCCAGGCCACCGGACAGCAGCACACCGTAGGGCACATCGGTCATCAGCTGGCGATGCACCGCGCGCTCGAACGCCTCACGCAGCTCTTGCAGCGGCACCTGCACATTTTCCACTTCGCTGTATTCGCGCCACGAGCGCTCGTAGTAGCGGCTCAATGCGCCGGTGGCGCTGTCGTACCAATGGCCAGGCGGAAACTGCGCGGCATCGGCGCAATCGTCCACCAGCGACTTGAGTTCGGACGCCACGCGCAGGCGGCCTTCGCGGTCGTGTCCCCAGTACAACGGCACCACGCCAATCGGGTCGCGCGCGATGATCACCCGCCCCGCGGCCTTGTCCCACAACGCAAAGGCGAAGATGCCATTGAGGCGGTTGAGATAGGAGGCCGGTGCATCTTCGCGGTACAGCGCATTGATCACTTCGCAGTCCGAGCCGGTCTGAAAAGCGTACGGCTGCAATAGCTCGGCCTTGAGTTCGCGATGGTTATAGATCTCGCCGTTGACTGCCAACGCCAGGCTGCCGTCCTCCGACAACAGCGGCTGCGAACCGCCCGCCGGGTCGACGATGGCCAGACGCTCGTGCACCAGGATGGCACCGGCATCGACGTACACGCCGCTCCAGTCCGGCCCGCGATGGCGTTGCCGCTGCGAACATTCCAGGGCCTGCCGGCGCAGGGCCTGCAGGTCGTCGCCGGGTTGCAGGCCGAAGATACCGAAGATGGAACACATGGAAACACTCCTGGAAAAGTCGTGATGGGCGGCCGAAGGATCAACACGGTGCAAGACATCACCCATAAAAAAAACCCGCATCGGCCGATGCGGGTTTTCTGGAAACTGGGCGTGTGTGTTGGTACTTCGCCTAGTCGCAGACCCGCATCGGCCGCGCACGATTATTCGCGCGCAGATTGCTGCGGTGATTGGCGTTGGCGACGTTGGACAGAAACGATGTCATGGGCCGACCGTATCCCGCTTTCAGCGGCGACGCAACTGTTGCGATGGCAACCAAGCAGGGCCGGCAAGCCCGGCATTCCAAGGCCGCCGCGCGATCGCGGACGCGTTGCGCGGATAATGTCGCCCCCGTCGTCGGAAGCCTCTGCAATGACCCCACGCATCGGACGCCTGGCGTTTGCGGCCCTTATCCCACTCGTGCTGCTGCAAGGGTGCAGCACGACGGCGCCGCGCACCGAACCTGCCAAACTGCGACAGCTGGAGCAGACGGCTGCCGATGGTAGTTTTGACAGCATCTGGGAGGTCGCCAGCCAACTGGAGAGCCGCAACGATCCGCGCGCCATCGGCTGGTATGAGCGTGCCGCCGCAACCACGCCGTGGACCTTCCGCAATGCCCTTGCCGAGCTGGCACTGGGCCGGATCTGGGCAAGCGGCACGCTTACGCATGCAGACAGCCCCTACATCGACCAGCGCGCGGCGTTGCGGGCATCGCCACGCAAGGGCGAGCGCTGGTATCTGGCGGCGGCCATGCACGGCAACCCGTATGCCATTCGCGAGCTCGCCAAATTCCACCGTGAGCGCGGCGAAGCGGCCGCCGCGTTGCGCTGGGATCTGCGCGTCGCGATCTACGAGCGCGCCGCCTCCGGACCGTCAGGGCTTCCCGCCGCCATCGCGCCACGCGACGGCGACATCCATCCGCTGGTGCGCGACATCCAACGCCGTGCGCGTGGCGGTGACGCCGAGGCGCAGGTCGATCTTGGCGCGCTCTACGAAAAGGGGATGGGCGGTATGAACAGGGATGGTGCCGAAGCGCTGCGCTGGTATCGACGCGCGGCCGACCAGGGCAATGTGTATGGGCAATATTTCTACGCCCTACTGCTGGGACGCGGCAGCAGTGGGGTAACGCGCGACGAGGAAACCGCGGCGATCTGGTTTGCCAAGGCGTCCGCACAGCGGTTTTACATCGCCGACGCATCGCATTGGCGCGAGGCGATCAAACCGCCGTTCTGGACCTTCGACTAGGCACTCTCGCTGGTGCATTCGTACGGCGCGACAGCATGGCGCGGTGTAACCGAGATGCCGCTGCAGCACCAAGTCCGCAGCGCACACTGCTTGACGCGCACACCGGGATCTAACTGCCACGCATCGCTGCCGGCAGTGACGAGCGTCGCGCACCGCGCGCGTCACAATGTCGGCCTGAAGCGTCTGCAACACCTCAGACCAGCAGACGCTCGACGAGCGTGCGGTACAGCGCCGGCAGCGCTTCCAGATCGGCCACGCGCACGTGCTCGTCCACCTGATGGATCGATGCATTGACCGGGCCGACCTCGATGCATTGCGCACCCAGCGGTGCGATGAAGCGCGCATCGGAGGTGCCGCCGCCGGTGCTCTCCTCCGGCGGTGCACCGACAAATGCGCCGAGCACTTCGCGGGCCACGCGCCGCAGCGTGCCTTCGGGCGTGTAGAACGGCTCGCCGCTGCGATGCCAGGCCAGCGTGTAAGTCAGCGCATGCCGCTCCAGCAGCGCGACGATCTCGCGCTCGAGCGTTTCGGCATTCCAGTGCGGCGTGTAGCGCAGATTGAAGGCCACCTGCAGCTCGCCGGGAATCACGTTATTGGCGCCAGTGCCGGCGTGGATATTTGAAATCTGCAGGCTGGTAGGCGGGAAGCTTTCGAAGCCATCGTCCCATTGCCGCGCGATCAATTCGGCCAGCGCAGGCGCCGCCAGGTGGATCGGATTGCGCGCCTTGTGCGGGTACGCCACGTGGCCTTGCACGCCCTTGACGATCAGGTTGCCGGACAGGCTGCCACGGCGGCCCACCCGCAGCAGATCGCCCAGCCGCTCGGTGGACGATGGCTCACCGGTGATGCACCAGTCGATCTGCTGGCCGCGCTCGGCAAACAGCCGGGCCACATGGCGCACGCCGTCGATGGCGTCCCCTTCCTCGTCGCTGGTCAGCAGCACCGCCAGCGTGCCCGGATGCTCCGGATGGGCAGCCACAAACTGCTCGGCAGCCACCACGAACGCAGCCACGCTGCCTTTCATATCGGCCGCACCGCGTCCGTACAACACGCCATCGCGCACCTGCGGCGCGAATGGGTCGCTGGCCCAATCGCTCGCCGGCCCGGGGGGCACCACGTCGGTGTGCCCCAGCAACACCAGCACGGGCGCGCCACTGCCGTGCGTGGCCCACAGGTTATCGACGGCGCCCAGCCGCAGGTGTTCGCACGCGAAGCCGGCAGCGCTCAGGCGATCGGCGATGAGCGCCTGGCAGCCCGCATCGGCAGGCGTCACCGAGGCGCGTGCGATGAGGTCGCAGGTCAGTTGCAGGACGTCGCTGGTCATCAGGGTCTCTTGGCAAGGGACTGCATGCAGCGCATGCGTGGGAGTGCAGCATGCGGCAACGCGCACCACCGCGCGGGCCGCCAGGCGAAGCGATGTTGCCGCGCAGGTTCAACCCACGGCGAAGCGCGCCTTGAAGCCGTTGTCGGAGAACCCCTGGCTCAGCGTGCCATCGTCGGTCAGCACCACCGGCCGACGGATCAATTGCGGGTACTCGCGGAGCAGCAGCTTCCACTCTGCCTCCGAGCCGGGCGTTTTCTTGTTGTCGGGCAACTGCCGCCACGTGGTCGAGGACTTGTTGATCAAGGCATCGAATCCACCGGCTTTACCGGCCCATTCCAGCAAGGTGTCCGGTGCGGGCGTGTGCTCGCGGTAATCCACGAACGTGTAGGCAACGCCAAAGCGATCCAGCCACTTGGTGGCCTTTTTGCAGGTATCGCAGTTCTTCAATCCATATACCGTGGTCATGTCGTCATCTCTTCAACTGCCTGGCGCGCGTCTGCACGCGCCAGCAGGGTAGTAGCCAACGCGGCGGAGCCTCGCCCGTGCGCAGGCAGGAACACCACCGGTATGCGCTCACCGTGGAATTTCAATGCCAGCCGCGCCGGCGGCATCACCCAGGCGGGATCGACCGCACGCAACTGCGCAAGGTCCACACGCTGCGATCGTCCCTGCTGCACGATCTCCAGCGCATCGCCGGCATCGCGCACCTGCGCCCATCGCCTGCACAACACGAGGTACCGCACAGTCAGCCCCACCATCGCGACAGGCGCCAGCCAGCGCAACGCATCCAATTGCTGCGGGACGCCGTCGCGCACCAGCGAGCCCGCCACGTAGACCGCAACCCAACACAGCCACAGGGCCGGGATGCCCCATCGGATCCAGCCACTGGCCGGACGCGACAGCAGGGTGCCGGCGTGTGCGTGTGCTGTACTCAATCGGCAAGACCGCGCAGCAATTCATTCACGCTGGTCTTGCTGCGCGTGCGCGCATCCACCTGCTTGACGATCACTGCGCAATACAGCGAATGCGAGCCATCCTTGGATGGCAGCTGGCCGGACACCACCACGCTGTACGGCGGCACGTAGCCGTAGGAAATCTCGCCGGTCGCGCGGTTGTAGATGCGCGTGCTCTGGCTGATGAACACGCCCATGCCGATCACGCTGTGATGGCCGATCACCACGCCTTCCACCACTTCCGAACGCGCACCGATGAAACAATGGTCTTCGATGATGGTCGGGCTGGCCTGCAGCGGTTCGAGCACGCCACCGATGCCGGCACCGCCGGACAGGTGGCAGTGCTTGCCGATCTGCGCGCACGAGCCCACCGTGGCCCAGGTATCGACCATGGTGCCTTCGCCGACATACGCGCCGATATTGGTGAAGCTGGGCATCAGCACCACGTCCTTGCCGAAATAGCTGCCGCGCCGTGCGACCGCCCCGGGCACCACACGCACGCCGGCCTGGCGGAACTCGGCCTCATGGAAGCCGGCAAAGCGCGACTCCACCTTGTCCCAGAACGGCGCCGGCTGCGCATCGATCACGGCCATCTCGTTGACGCGGAAGTACAGCAGCACTGCCTTCTTCAACCACTCGTTGACGGTCCAGCCGCCCTGCCCGTCCGGCTCGGCAACACGGAACTCGCCGCTTTCCAGTCCATCGATGACACGATTGACGATTGCCCGCGTGGAGCCTTCGATCTCGTCGATGGTTAATGCCGCACGGCGTTCAAACGCGCTTTCGATACCGAACTTGAGTTCGTCACTGCTGACCTGCGCGGTGGGCTGCACGGCCTTCTTGGCGATCGGCAGCTTCTTGGCCGCTGCGGCCTTCTTGGCGGCCGGTGCAGCCACCACGGTGGTCGCCTTCTTGGCAACGCGCGGCGCCTTGGTGGCCGCTTGCTTCGGCTGCGCTGGCGCGGCGGTGGCGTTACGGCGCGCGCTCTGCTTGGCGACGGCAGCGGTGCTGGCGGCCGGCTTGGTTGCCGGCTTCTTGGGGGCTGCAGCCTTGGACGCGGCCGCGCGCTTGGGCGTTGCGGAAGATGCGCGCTTGGCGGCTGCGCTGGCGGGAGTCGCGCGCGGCGTGCGCGCAGGCTTCTTGGTGCTCATGGGGGCTCTCCGGGAGGAACTCAGGTGGGGTCGAGACAGGCGCACAGCGCATCGCGTAGCGCCTGCCGGGCAGCATCGGGCAACGGGCGATCGTGCTCGTCGGTGATCTGGAACTGGTCTTCGGCGCGCTCGCCGAAGGTGGCAATGCGGGCGTCGTGCACGCGCAGGTGCTGCATGCGTAACACGTGCGCCACGTCGGCCAGCAGGCCCGGGCGGTCAGGCGCCACCAGGCTGATGCGGGTGCGCCTGCCACCGGCACTTTCGCTGAATTCCACCCGCGGGGCGAAGCGGAAATGCCGCAACTGACGCGGCACCGCGCGCCGTGACGGGCGCACTTTGAGCAGATCGCCCGCCAGTACCTGGCGCAGGGCGGCGGCCAGGCGCTGCGGGTCGCCATCGGCGGAACTGTCCTGCGGCAGCACTTCGAACACGTCGAAGATCGCATCGTGTGGCGCGTCCAGCACGCGGGCGCGGTGGATGCCGTAGCCCTTGCGGTCCAGCGTGGCCACGATCGCCGAAAATAATCCATCGCGGTCGGGCGAATACACGAACACTTCCAGCGCGTCGTTGTCGGGCACCGCGCGGCGCGCCTTGACCAGCGTCTGGCCGATCTGCACCTCGATCAACGAGGCCGCTTGCCAGGCCAATTGCTCGGGCCGGAAACGCAGGAAATTCTCGTCCGGCATGCCCGCAAACTGGCGATCGATGGTGGCATCGTCATGGCCTTGCGCCTGCATCAGCGTGCGTGCGGATTCGCGCGCTTCGCGCAGGCGTTCCTCACGCGGCGGCGGGTGTTCCAGACCTTCGCGCAAGGCGCGGCGTGCGGCGAAATACAGATCCGCCAGCAACCGGTCCTTCCAGGCATTCCACAGTTTGGGGCTGGTGCCGGCGATGTCGGCACAGGTCAGCAGATACAGGTAATCCAGGCGCTCGCGCGTGCCCACCAACGTGGCAAAGCGGTGAATCACCTCCGGGTCGGAGATGTCCTGCTTCTGCGCGGTGACCGACATGCGCAGGTGCTGCTCCACCAGCCACGTGACGAGCTCGGTATCGCCTTCGCTCAACCGATGCGCCAGGCAGAACGCGCGCGCATCCACCGCGCCGAGTTCGGAATGGTCGCCGCCGCGGCCTTTGGCAATGTCATGGAACAACCCCGCCAGCAACAACAGCTCCGGCTTGCGCAGGCGCGGCCAGACTTCATGGGTGATCGAAAAACGCTCGTCGGCGCGGCCGGCGGCAAACAGCGCGATGTTCCGCAGCACCATCAAGGTGTGCTGATCTACCGTGTAGACATGGAACAGGTCGAACTGCATGCGCCCGGACACACTGGCGAACGCGGGAATCCACTGGCCAAGCACGCCCAGCCGCGCCATGCGATTGAGTGTTTCCACCGCACGCGGGCCGCGCAGCAGCGCCATGAACCGGTCGCGCGCGATGGCGTCGGCAACGTCGTACGCAGGTAGATCGCGCAACACTTCGGCCAGCGCGCGCGCAGTCAACGAATGCAGCCCGCGCACCTCGCGGTGGGCCGCCCATTGCGCGAACAACGCAAACACCTGCACCACATCGCCATCCGGCCAGGTGTCGGCATCGGCGGTGAGATAGCCGCGGCGCAGGCTGAAACCGGCGTCCAGTTGCACCGGCACCGCTTCGCCATCGAACTGCTCTTCGAAGCGCTGCAGCAGGCGGTCGCTGATCCGGCGAATCAACGCAGCGCTGCGATAAAAGCGCTGCATCATCTTTTCCACGCCCAGGCTTTCCGGGTCGTCGGCAAAGCCCAGCCGCTCGGCCAGGGTCTTCTGGTAATCGAAGCGCAGGCGTTCTTCCGGCCGGTTGGCGACCAGGTGCAAGCCGTAGCGCAGGCGCGCGAGCTCTTCGCGTTCGCGCCGCAATGCGGCCGCTTCGTCCATGCCGACATGGCCCAGCCCGACCAGCGCTTCCAGGTCCTTGACCCCGAACGCGCGCAAGGCCATCCAGCCCAGCGTCTGCAGGTCGCGCAGGCCGCCGGGGCCGTCCTTGATGTCCGGTTCCAGGTTGTCGGCGGTGTCGCCGAAGCGCTGATGCCGCGCGTGTAGTTCCTCGCGCTTGGCCTGGAAGAACGCGCGCGGCGGCCACACCTGCTGCGGCGCGATCGCTGCGGCCAGCGCCGCACGCGCCTGCGCATCGGCCACCAGCGGGCGCGATTCGATCAGTGCGGTGAGCACGGTCTGGTCAGCGGCCGCACTCGTGCATTGCGCGGGGGAACGCACCGCATGGCTGATTGGCAGGCCCACGTCCCACAACAACGCAAACAAGCGCGCCAGCGCCTGCTCGTGGCGTTGTTGCGCAGCGGTCTCGCCCAGTACCAGCAGGTCCACATCCGAACGCGGAAACAGTTCACCGCGCCCGTAGCCACCCACCGCATGCAAGGACAGCCCGGCGTCGGCGGGGATACAGCGCGTCCACGCATTGCGCATCAATTGATCGACGGCGCGCGCGCGCAAGGCGAGCAGGCGCTCGGTCGGCTCGCCCTGGTCGAAGCGCTTGCACAGTCGCATGTCCGCATGCACCAGCAGCGGCCGGGCCTCGGCGGCCCAGTCGGCGTCGCCGGCGACGCCCGGATCGGGTCGGTCCGCCGGCGTTGCGGTCATGCCGGCGCGGAGGCGTTGGGCGACAGCGTCAGCACATCCACGCCGTCTTCGGTCACCGCCACCATGTGTTCCCACTGCGCGGACAACTTGCGGTCCTTGGTCACCACGGTCCAGCCGTCCGGCAGGGTCTTATGGTGATAGGTGCCTTCGTTGATCATCGGCTCGATGGTGAAGGTCATGCCCGGCTTGAGCACCAGGCCCTCGCCCGGCCGGCCGTAATGCATCACCTGCGGTTCGTCGTGATAGACCTTGCCGATCCCGTGGCCGCAGTAATCGCGCACCACGCTGAAGCGCTCGGCCTCGGCGAATTTCTGGATGGCATGGCCGACATCGCCCAGCGTCGCGCCCGGCTTGACCGCACGGATGCCGCGCCACATTGCCTCGTAAGTGGTTTCCACCAGGCGCTTGGCCATCACCGACGGCGTGCCCACGTAATACATGCGGCTGGTATCGCCATGCCAGCCGTCCTTGATGACGGTGACATCGATATTGACGATGTCGCCTTCCTTCAGGACCTTGGCCGCGCTCGGGATGCCGTGGCAGATCACGTTGTTGACCGAGGTGCACACGCTCTTGGGAAAGCCGCGGTAGCCGACATTGGCCGGGATGGTGCCCTGCACATTGACGATGTGGTCGTGGCAGATGCGGTCCAGCTCGGCAGTGGTCACGCCTGGTTTCACATGCGGGGCCACCACGTCGAGCACCTCGGCGGCCAGACGGCCGGCGACGCGCATCAGTTCGATTTCTTCTTTGGTTTTCAGATTGACGCTCATGTGGCGGATTATCGCCGATTCCGAGCGAATCTGAATGACTCCACGCTTTGCGCGGCACGCTCGCGCTCGCCGGCGGAAATCCGGCGCAAGGGGACCGGAATTGTGACGAAGGTCTTCACGCGTCAAAACTGCGTGAAACGGAGTCATCCGTAGGACATCGCATTTTTTGCTAAAGACCCAAAAAAAACAGCGGGATAGCTAACCGATTCATGGTTATCTTTGGCACGGCGGATGCATTACGAGGAGGGCGACGACTTGGTCGCGTCATCAATGACCTATTCGGTCAAGGAAATGTCCATGCGTAATGTCCGCCCTGTCTTACTCTCTCTCGGCCTGCTCTCGACCGTCGGCATCGCGACAGCAGCAGACACCACCACCTTCAACGTCAAGATTGCCGTGACCAAGGCCTGCACCATCACCGCGGCATCGGCCACGGACGTCGACTTCGGCTCGGTGCTATCCACCTCTACCGCCAATGCCGATGCAAACGGCAGCGTCACCGCTCAGTGCACCGCATTGACGCCTTACAACATCGCCCTGAGCGCGGGTAGCAATGCCGGGACGGCCAACGATGTGACCACCCGCCGCATGAAGAACACCGATGCACTGGTCACCACCAACAACTTCGTCGCTTATCAGCTCTACCAGGACCTGGGCCGCAGCACAGTGTGGGGCAGCACCAGCGGCACCAATACGCTGAGCCGCACCGCCACCGGCATCAATCAGATCTACCCGGTGTACGGCCGCGTGACCAACCCGTCCGCCGGCAACCCAGCCACTGGTACCTACCAAGACACCATCACCGCCACGATCATCTATTGAGCCCACGCATGCCGCTATCGCTGCTTTCGCCACTGCGTCCGTTGTTGTTGCTGGCTTTGTCCGGCCTTTGCCTGGCTACCCAGTCGACCACAGTGCGCGCCGCCAGCCTGCAATTGGCGCCCACCTCGCTCACGCTGACCGCCCAGCAGAGCGCCGATGGATTGTGGCTGAGCAACAGCGGCAGCGCGCCGGTGCAGGTGCAGACCCGCGCCTACCGCTGGACCCAGCGCGAAGGCCAGGATCAGCTCGATCCCACCCAGGAACTGCTGATCAGCCCACCCATGCGCACGCTGGCCGCTGGCGAGCGGCAGTTGATCCGCGTGATCCGCGCCGGGCCGCCGCCACGTGGTGAAGAGGTGTGCTACCGCATCATTGTCGACGAACTGCCCAGCGTCGACGCAGACCGCAACGGCATGCAGTTCGTGCTGCGTTACTCGGTGCCGATCTTCGTGCTACCGCCCGGCATCGCCGCGCCCACGCCGCGGCTGGACACGCAACTGGTGGCCGGCAGCGACGGCAACGCGCAGATCCAGATCCGCAACACCGGCAACGGCCATGCACAGGTGGCCGATCTGCGGCACCTGATCGATGGCAAGGCCAAGACGGAGTTGAACGGACTGGTGGGCTACGTCCTGCCCGGCCAGACCATGCGCTGGTCGCTCGGCGCGCCGCTGGCACAGTTTGGCCGCGGCGCCATCACCGCAAGGATCAATGGTGAGGCTGACGAACGCACCCTGCTGGCCGCGCCGTGATGTGGCGCGGCTGACGATGACGCTGCTTGCCGCCGCCATCGGTCTGCAGAACACGGCAGCCGCCGATCTGGCAGATGTGGCGTCCTTGCCGGATCCTGCACCGCAGACCGGTGTCTTGGCCGCGCAGACCTTGTATCTGGATGTCAGCGTCAACCAAGCCGATCGCGGCCTGGCACCGTTCGAGCTGGTGGATGGAAATTTGCGTGCGTCGGTGCAGACCTTGCGCAAACTCGGCTTCATCCTGGACGGTCAAGCGCCCGAGGCGCTGGTCGACCTGGACCGCATGCCCGACGTCGAAGTGCGTTATGACGCCGCCCTGCAGCGGCTGGCCCTGCAGGTCCCGCTGGCGCAGCTCTCGCTGTCCACCACGGTGTTGAAGAGTGAGGAAGTCGCTCCGCCCAGTGCCACCGCCTCGCCGGGCGCGCTGCTCAACTACGACCTGTATGCCAACCGCAACGCGGGGGCCAGCAGCGTCTCGCTGGCCACCGAACTGCGCGGCTTCGGTCTGGGCCGGGGCATGGTCGAAAGCACGGCCGTGTTCCAGACCTACAACCGCGCGCAAGACCGCGGCTGGCGCGGCGAAGCCGTACGCCTGGACAGCGCCTGGCAGATGGATTTCCCCGACACCGCCACCAGCCTGCGGGTGGGCGATTTTTATAGCGGCTTCGTCGACTGGAGCCGGTCGATCCGCCTGGGCGGTATCCAGATCGGCCGCAACTACGCCCTGCAGCCGTATCGCGTGCTGACCCCGACGCCCAGCTTTCTCGGCGAAGCCGCGGTGCCGTCGACGGTGGAGCTGTACGTCGATGGCCTGCGCCAATACAGCGGCCAGGTCCCGGCCGGCCCGTTCCAGCTCGCCGCACAGCCCGGCATCAGCGGCACCGGCCAGGCGCAGATCGTGGTGACCGATGCGTTCGGCCGCGTGCGCCGGCTGGATTTCGCGTTCTACGGCACTCCGCAGCTGCTGGCGCGCGGCATCTCCGAGTGGTCGGCTGGCATCGGCCAAGTGCGTCGCGATTACGGCGTGCGCTCGTTTTCTTACGACAGCCGGCCGGTGGCCAGTGCCAGCCTGCGCAAGGGCGTGCGCGAGGATTTCACCATCGAGGCGCATGCCGAAGCCGGCGGCGGCCTGGTCAATGCCGGCGCCGGTGGCATCTGGTTGCTTGGTGTCGGCGGCGTGTTCAACGTGGCCTACGCGCACAGCCAGATGGGCGGCTTGCACGGTGGCCAATACGTGCTGGGCTACGCCTGGAACAACCGCCGCTTCAATCTCAACTTCGCCACCCAGCGCACCCATGGCGACTATCGTGACCTGGGCGCCCTGCAGGGCAGCCTGCCGGCGAGCGTCAGCGACCGCGCGGTGTTCGGTGTCAACGTCAACCCGCTCGGCTCGCTCGGCACCAGCTACGTCCGGCTGAGCTATCCGCAGGGCGACACCTCGCGCTACGCCAGCGTGTTCTGGTCGCGCAGCTTCGGCCGCAACTGGGCCGCCAACCTGTCCGGCAACCAGAACCTGGATCTGCGCCGCGACCGCAGCCTGTATCTGTCGCTCTCCACCACCTTCGGCGGAATCCGCCAGGCCAGCGCTTCGATGCAGCGCAACGGCAACCGCACCGGCTTTGTGGCCGATGTCAGCCAACCGCTGCCGGGTGACGGCGACCTGGGCGGTGTGGGCTGGCGCCTGCAGGCACGCGCCGGCGACGACGCCAGCGGCGGGCTGGCGGAACTGGGCTGGTTGAACCGCGTCGGTCGCTACAGCCTGGGCGCTGCCACGCAGGACGGCGACACCTTCGGCTATGCCAGCGCCAGCGGCAGCCTGGTCTGGATGAACGGGCGCGGTTTCGCCGCGCGTGACGTGCAGGATGCGTTCGCGGTGGTTTCCACCGATGGCCAGCCGGGCATCCCGGTGCGCCTGGAAAACCGCCTGATCGGCGTGACCGACGCCAAGGGCATGTTGCTGGTGACCCCGCTGCAGTCGTGGCAACGCAATCAGCTGTCGATCGATACGCTGGCACTGCCGGCCAACCTGCGCGTGGACCGGGTAGACACCACGGTGACCCCGCGCCAGCAATCCGGCGTGGCGGTGCGCTTCGGCATTACGCCCGTGCGTGCAGCCATGATCGTGCTGCACGACGCGCAAGGTGTGCCGTTGCCGGTCGGCAGCGTGGTATGGCGCGAGGGCGATGCCGAACGCGTGGTGGTCGGGTACGACGGCGAAACCTATCTGGAGAATCTGCAGCAGGAGAACCGCATCCTGGTCGACCTGCCCGACGGCCGCTGCAGCGCGCAGTTCACCTACCCGGTCAATCCCACCGACATCCCGCGCGTCGGCCCGCTGCCGTGCATCGCAGAGCCGGCGCCATGAGCCTGACAGGCCTTGGCCGTTTGTTGTTCGCGCTGGCGATTGCCACGCTGTGGCTGGCCCCAAGCCAGCGCGCGCACGCGGACACAAACTGCACCGTCACGCTCGGCACGCCGCTGGCGTTTGGCAACGTGGCCGCCAACGGCACCACCGACGCGGTGGCAACGCTCAACGTGTCTTGTGCAACTGCCGCGCTCAGCGTCCTGGGCTATGCGCACGTGAGCCTGTGCCTGGATCTGGGCCCCGGCAGCGCCAGTGCCGGACTGTATGCGCCGCGCCGCATGCTCAACCCCACCAGCGACAGCCTGGATTTCCAGATCTACTCCGAGGCGACCCGTACCCAGGTCTGGGGGGCCACTGGCTCGACGACGCCCTCGCCGCGCGTACTGACACTTTCGTACGGGGTACCGCTGATCACCGGCGGCTCGCAGACCACGTCGGTCACGCTGTACGGCCGCATTCCAGCCAATCAGACCCTGTCGGTGGGCAACCACACCAGCACTTTCAGTGGCGCCGACACCGTGCTGCGGTATGCCTATACCGAAAGCCTCATCGGCATTCCGCCGGCCCCCAGCAGTTGCACGGCCGGCGGCAGCGGCGCCAAGACCGCCAGCAACGCCTTCCCGTTCACCGCCTCGGCCAACGTGCCCGCCCGCTGCAATACCTACGTCACCACCGACCTGGACTTCGGCACCATCGCCGGCAGCATTACCAGCAACATCGACCGCACCTCCACCGTCAGCCTGTCGTGCACCAACCGGACCGCGTGGAACATCGGCCTGGGCAACGGCGTGAATGCCAGCGGCAGCACCCGCCGAATGCGCCAGGCCAGCAGCAGCAACTACATCACCTACGAGCTCTACCGCGATGCGGCGCGCAGCAACCGCTGGGGCACCACCATCGGCACCGACACCCTGAATGGCACCGGCAACGGCGTCGCCCAGACGGTCACCGTCTATGGGCGTGCGCCGTCGCCACAGCTACCGGCCGCTGGCGCCTATACCGATACGGTGACCGTCTCGATCACTTACTGATGGTTAATTAAGTTCGCATCGGGCACGTCGTTATTGGCTACGTCTCCAATGCAAACGATTGCCTTCATGACGCCGTTCAACCTTCTGAAGTGCTCTGCATTACTTGCGCTGGCCTGCGCCGCCTCCACTGCCGAGGCGGCCGGCACCAGCCAAGGCCTGGAAAATTCCACACTGCATATCGGCTTGCGCGTGCTCAGCGGCTGCGAACTGCGCACCTCGCCGGCACGCGCCAACTGCTCCAAGGGCACCCCGGCGGCGATCGAACCGGCTGCCAGTGCTGCCCCCGGCACCGCTGGCACTGCCGCCAGCGCAACCGGCCAGGTCGCCAGCGCCTTGGCCGGCCCGGCGCCGACCGGTGCTGCCCGTATCACCACGGTGGCTTTCTGAGATGGCCGGCGCCTGGCCACTGACGCGTTGGCTTGCCACGGTTCTGGCCGCTGGCATGCTCCTGGTCACGTCCACCCAGGCCGTTGCCGCCGAGATCACAATCGCACCGACCACGGCGCGCATCCCCGCCGATGCCGACCAGGCCACCGTGTGGCTGTACAACCAGGCCGGCAAACCGTGGCGTGCAGAGGCAAAGCTGTATCGCTGGCGTCAGGACGGCGAGCGCGAGGTGCTTGAACCGGCCATCACTGCCACCGTCAGCCCCAGCCAGTTCGAAATTCCCAGCCAGGGCCGCCAGCTGCTGCGGGTGATCCGGCTCGGCCCCAGCCCGGCCACCACCGAAGACAGCTACCGCCTGGTGGTGACCCAGCACGCCAATGGCGATGAGCCAGAACTGCTGCGCTACTCCACGCCGGTATTCGCCCTGCCCAGCCAGTCGGGCGAGGTGCACCCGCAGTTGCACGCCAGCCTGGCCCCGTCCGGCGCCGGCCGGGCCTTGAGCGTGCACAATGCCGGCATCGGCCATGCCCGCCTGGCCGACCTGGCTTATATCGATGCCAGCGGTACCCGGTTGAGCATTCGCAACGACCTGGCCGGCTACGTCCTGCCCGGGCAGACCCGACGCTGGACGCTGCCGGCCAGCCTGCCCGCCGGCAAGGGCCGCTTCGTGGCCCGTATCAATGGCGACACCGAGAGCACCCTGGTGCTGGAGCCATGATCCGGCGCTGCACGCACCGCGGCCCCTGAGTCACATTGCATCGCCCTGCCCCGGCGGCTATACTCCGCCGGCTGTTTTGCGTTTCATGCGCAGCGCGCCGTCCACGTCGGACGTCATCGACGAATTCACACCTGCCGCCGCCATCCGTGCCGGGGTGCCCCGCAAGGGGTTCGTCACGGAGGCGACAGGGAAGCCCAACCCCGGAATTACGTGCGTCCCCGCCAGGGCTCGCACAGTCATGCGCAGGTTTTCAAACCACAGCCGCGCACGGCAATTCCGCTATCAGGAGTTTTTTCAATGCCTCAGGTCACCATGCGTCAGATGCTGGAAGCCGGCGTCCATTTCGGCCACCAGACCCGCTACTGGAACCCCAAGTTGGCGCCGTACATCTTCGGCGCGCGCGGCAAGATCCACATCATCAACCTCGAGAAGACCGTTCCGCTCTTCAATGACGCGATGAACTTCCTCTCCTCGATCGCGCAGAAGCGCGGCACCGTGCTGTTCCTGGGCACCAAGCGCAGCGCGCGCGAGTCCATCAAGGAAGAAGCCGAGCGCTGCAACATGCCGTTCATGACCCAGCGCTGGCTGGGCGGCACGCTGACCAACTTCCGCACCGTGAAGCAGTCGGTTGCCCGCCTGAAGGAACTGGAAGCCGCTGAAACCGACGGCACCTTCGAAAAGCTGGTCAAGCACGAAGTGCTGGGCCTGCGTCGCGAGCGCGAGAAGCTGGACGCGTCGCTGGGCGGCATCAAGGAAATGAACCGTCTGCCCGACGCGATCTTCGTGATCGATATCGGCCATGAAGACATCGCCATCAAGGAAGCCAAGAAGCTCGGCATCCCGGTGATCGCCGTGGTCGATACCAACTACGATCCGGCCCTGGTCGATTACGCCATCCCGGGCAACGACGACGCCATCCGCGCCGTGCAGCTGTACGCACGCGCCGCTGCCGACGCCGTGCTGGAAGGCAAGGCTGCTGCGCCGAATTCGGCGTCGGTTCGCGAAGAAGAGTTCTCGGCTGAAGCCGGCGACGAAGGCAAGGGCCGTCGCGCTCCGGCCAAGAAGGCCACCGAGAAGAAGGCCGACGCACCGGCCGCTGCACCTGAGGCACCGGCTGCCGAGTAATCGGCATGCAATGCGGCCGCACCATGCTGTGCGGCCGCAGCCCCGACGGGACCCTCGCGTCGCGTCGCTCGGGCCATTGAAGACACCCACGGGGGCGGCCAGCACGCTGCACCGTCTCCTCATTGGCGGAACACTTCCGCCGCACGTATTCGTCCATACGAGGTAATTCCATGGAAATCACTGCTTCCCTGGTTAAAGAACTGCGCGAGCGCACCGGCGCCGGCATGATGGAGTGCAAGAAGGCACTCGTCGAAAACGCAGGCGACATCGACGCCGCGGCCGAATGGCTGCGCAAGTCGGGTCTGGCCAAGGCTGACAAGAAGGCCGACCGCGTTGCCGCCGAAGGCCGCATCGCCACCGCACAGGCTGGCGGCAAGGCAGTGCTGGTCGAAGTCAACTCCGAGACCGACTTCGTCGCCAAGGACGAGAACTTCCTGGCCTTCACCGACGTCGTCGCCAACGCTGCGCTGAACTCTGACGCGACCGATGCCGACGCCCTGAAGAGCGTCAAGCTGGACAGCGGCGAGACCATCGAAGAGCGTCGCGCTGCGGTCATCGCCAAGGTTGGCGAGAACCTGCAGGTACGTCGCCTGGTCCGCATCGACAGCGCCAACAACGTCGCGGCCTACGTGCACGGCGGCCGCATCGGCGTGCTGGTCGAGCTCAAGGGCGGCGACGCCGAGCTGGCCCGTGGCATCGCGATGCACATCGCTGCGATGAACCCGCCGCACGTCAAGGCCTCCGACGTCCCGGCCGAGTTCGTTGCCAAGGAAAAGGAAATCGAGCTGGCCAAGATGTCCGAGAAGGACAAGGCCAAGCCGGCCGAAATCCTGGAAAAGATCATCAGCGGCAAGATCAGCAAGATCGTCAACGAAGTCACCCTGTACGGCCAGCCGTACGTGCTGAACACCGACCAGACCGTCGAGCAGGCGGTCAAGGCCGCCGGCGCCGAAGTGATCGGCTTCCAGCGTCTGGCCGTTGGCGAAGGCATCGAGAAGGTGGTGGAAGACTACGCTGCCGAAGTGATGAAGCAGGCCGGACTGGCCTGATTCACCGCGTTCGATGACGAAAAAAGCCGCGGCATGCCGCGGCTTTTTTTTTGCCCGCACTACGCGCTGGCGCAGCGCTGTTTGCCGCCAGGCCGCCTGCATGCGCGGCGTATGCAACCGGCCGCAACGCTACAGATGCGCGTGCCGCTGCCGCTAAAAACGAGATGCCGACCAGGCTTTCCAGCGCCCATTGCGCCTGCGTTGCAGCGCGGCGACTGCACTGCGTGGCGTGCCCAACTCAACGACCGCGGCTGTATGCTTGCGATCACTGTCGGCGATGAACCATGCAACCAGACCTCCAGGCCGCCCTGCACTACTGCCGCAACCTGCCCTCGCCGCCGGGCGTGGCGCTGCGCATCATCGAGCTGGCGCAAGACCCCGACGTCGACATGACCACCACGGCCAACGTCATCGGCATGGACATGGCGTTGAGCGCACGCATGTTGCGCGTGGCCAATTCCCCGCTGTACGCCAGCCGGCGCCGCATCGACAACCTGGGCCAGGCACTGACCATGCTCGGCCTCAATGCGACCTTGAGCCTGGCGCTGGGCTTTTCGATGGTCCACGGCGTGCGCAGCACGTTCAAAACGCATCCGCTGCACGAGCGCATCTGGCGCCGCGCCGGCCTGTGTGCGCTGGCCAGCCGCATCCTTGGCCAGGCCTATGGCATCCGCAAGCCGGAAGAGCTGATGCTGGCCGGCCTGCTGCAGGACATCGGCAAGCTGGCGCTGCTGCAGGGCACGCCGGAGGTGTACGCCCCACTGCTGGAACAGGCCCCCGATAACGCCGCACTGCTGGACGCCGAACGCGAGCATCTTGGCGCCACGCATGCCGAGGTCGGCGCCTGGCTGGCGCATCAATGGCAGCTGCCGCCGTACCTGCAGAACGCCATCGCCCAGAGCGAAGAAGAGCCGGCAAGCCTGGAACCCTTCATGGCCTGCGTGGCGCTGTCCGGGCGGCTGGCCGATATCTGGCTGTCGGCCAGTGCGGCCACCGCTACCGAGCGCGCGCAACAGCAGGCGCAGGATGTGCTGGAGCTCGATGCCGAGCGCTTTGAAAAGGTGATCGAGCGCATTGCCGAATCGCTGCCCGAACTCGAAGCCCTGTTCGATATCCGTGTGCCGCAGCCCGAGCACATCCAGTGATCTTCGAACAGGCACGCGAGCTGGCCATGCTGCGCAGCCTGCGCGAGCTGCAGGACGTGGCCGAGGCACGCCGGCATGCCGACGAATCGGAAAACCGCATGCGCCACCTGGCCGAACAGGCCAGCCGCGATGCACTGACCGGCGTGTTCAACCGCCACCAGCTCGGCACCGCGCTCGCGCATGAGTTCGAACTGGCCACCCGGCAGGCGTGGCCGCTGTCGATCGCCTTCATCGACCTGGACGACTTCAAGCGCGTCAACGATGCGCATGGCCACCTGGTCGGCGACGAGGTGCTGCGCAACTTCGCGCAGACCCTGCAGCGCATGGTGCGTACCAGCGACCTGGTGGCGCGCTACGGCGGCGAAGAATTCCTGGTGATCCTGCCCAACACCACCGCCGAGGCCGCGCTGATGGTGATCGAGCGCATCCTGGCCGAAACCGCACGCACACCGATGGCGCAATTGCCCGGCGGGCCGCTGCACATCACGTTTTCTGCGGGATTGGCCACGCACGGTGGCGGCGACCGCCAATTCGAAAGCATCGAGCATCTGTTGCAGGCCGCCGACACCACGCTGTATCGCTCCAAGCATCGCGGCCGCAACCGCGTCACCGCCTACGATGCGACCGAGGTGCCGGCGCAACCGACACCACGCGCGCACTGAGCAACACGGCACGCATCGCGCAACAAAGGAATTTTTACCACGCCCGGTGACAGGCTTCCGCTAGAATTGCCGGCGTTTGTCGATCCCCCACCCCCGAGGCCTGCCCCATGTCTGAACTTTCCTATCGCCGCATCCTTCTCAAACTTTCCGGGGAGGCGCTGATGGGGGATGGGGATTACGGCATCGACCCCAAGGTCATCAATCGCCTCGCGCATGAAGTGATCGAAGCCCAGCAGGCCGGCGCGCAGGTTGCGCTGGTGATCGGCGGCGGCAACATCTTCCGCGGCGCCGGCCTGGCTGCCAGCGGCATGGACCGCGTCACCGGCGACCACATGGGCATGCTGGCCACCGTGATCAACGCGCTGGCCATGCAGGACGCGCTGGAAAAGCTCGGCGCCAAGGTGCGCGTGATGAGCGCGATCAAGATCAACGACGTCTGCGAAGACTTCATCCGCCGCCGTGCGATCCGTCACCTGGAAAAGGGCCGCATCGCGATCTTCGCCGCCGGCACCGGCAACCCGTTCTTCACCACTGACTCGGGCGCCGCGCTGCGTGCGATCGAGATCGGCGCTGATCTGCTGCTGAAGGCGACCAAGGTCGATGGCGTGTACGACAAGGATCCGAAGAAGCACAGCGATGCGGTGCGTTACGACAGCCTGACCTACGACGAAGTGATCATGCAGGGCCTGGAAGTGATGGACACCGCCGCCTTCGCACTGGCCCGCGACAGCGACCTGCCGCTGCGCATCTTCGGCATGAGCGAGCCCGGCGTACTGCTGCGCATCCTGCACGGCGCGCAGATCGGCACGTTGGTACAGGGCCGCAGCTGAGCGACACGGTCGGGCCCGGCTGAGACACCGCGGCTCGCCAGACAGTGACCACACAGCCGCCTCCGGGCGGCTGTGCTGCATTTTCACGATGCACAGTGGGCAGGACCCGCCCGCCCGGGCCGTGCGCGCCCATGAATCCCGGCGGGCGCCTGCCGGGCTTTTTGCTGCGCTGCGCCGGCTGTCGGCGCCGCTGGCGGCTATAATCGATCAATTACGATTCACCAGGACGTTCGGCGATGCTCAACCAGATCAAACAAGACGCGCAGACGCGCATGACCAAGAGCATCGATGCTCTGCGCCATTCCCTGACCACCGTGCGCACCGGCCGCGCCTCGCCGGCGCTGCTCGACAACATCAAGGTCAAGGCCTACGGCACCGACACCCCCCTCAACCAGGTCGCCAGCATCAGCGTCTCCGAAGGCCGCTCGCTGGTCATCAGCCTGTTCGACAAGGGCATGATCAAGGACGTCGAGAAGGCAATTTACGCCTCCGACCTGGGCCTGACCCCGACCGTGGTCGGCACCGTGATCCGCCTGAACCTGCCGCCGCTCACCGAAGAGCGCCGCAAGGAGCTGAGCAAGTCGGTGCATGGCGAAGGCGAAGACGCCAAGGTCGCCATCCGCAACATCCGGCGCGATGCCAACCAGCAGGTCAAGGATCTGCTCAAGGACAAGCAGGTCACCGAGGACGAAGCGCGCGGCGCCGAAGACGATATCCAGAAGCTCACCGACAAGGCCATCAAGGACGTGGATGAGGTCGTCAAGGGCAAGGAACAGGAATTGATGACGGTCTGACCGTGGCGTCCACTGCCATGCATTCGGAGCCCTCCGCTGCCGCGGTGCCGCGCCACCTTGCCATCATCATGGATGGCAACGGGCGCTGGGCGCAGCGTCGGCGGCGTCCGCGCGTGATCGGCCACCGTGCCGGCGCGCGGGCGGTCAACCGCACCATCGATTTCTGTCTCGACAAGGGCGTGTCGGCACTGACCTTGTTCGCGTTTTCCAGCGAGAACTGGGGCCGCCCGCAGGACGAAGTCGACGCACTGATGAAGCTGTTCCTGCATGCACTCGATCGTGGGGTCGAAGAGTTGCAGCGGCGTGGCGTGCAGGTGCGTTTCATCGGCGACCGCAGCCGCTTTACCGCGCCACTGCGCGACCGCATGGCCGGTGCCGAGCGCATCACCGCGGCTAACACGCGGCTGGTGCTGAGCATCGCCGCCAGTTATGGCGGCCGCCAGGACATCGCCATGGCCGCGCGTGCGCTGGCCGTCGAGGTCGCGGCAGGCCGGTTGCAGCCGGAGCAGATCGACGAAGCCTTGCTAGCCAGCCGGGTCGCCCTGGCCGACCTGCCTGCGCCGGACCTGTTCATCCGCACCGGCGGCGACACCCGGATCAGCAATTTCCTGTTGTGGCAGCTCGCCTACACCGAGCTGTGGTTCACCGAAACCCTGTGGCCGGAGTTCGACGCCGGCGTGCTGCAACAGGCTCTGGACGACTATGCCGGGCGCGAACGCCGCTTCGGCCTGACCAGCGCCCAGATCGCCGAGAAGGCGACGGAGGCGTCTTCCGCATGACCCAGACCCGTGTGATTGCCGCGCTGATCATGGCGCCGCTCGCCATCTGCGCGATCGTGCTGCTGCCCACCCAGTGGCTGGCGGCGCTGGCGGCGATCCTGTTCCTGACCGGGCTATGGGAGTGGCTCAAGCTGTCCGGCATCGACGACAGCCTGCCGCGCACCGTGCTGCTGATGCTCAACCTGCTGCTGATGGTGCTGATGGTCTGGGCATCGGTCGGCTCGATGGTGCTGTTCCAGATCGCTGCCCTGGTGGGCGTGGGCTGGTGGCTGGTGGCGCTGCTGTGGCTGCGGTTCTTCAACTTCGGCGCCGACCACGGCAATGGCCAGGCACGCGCGCTCAAGCTGGCGGCCGGCACGCTGGCGGTCCTGCCGGCCTGGGCCGCGCTGGTGCTGCTGCACGCCAATCCCGACAAGGGCAACCTGTGGCTGCTGACCGCGCTGACCATGGTCTGGGCGGCCGACTCGGGCGCGTATTTCGCCGGGCGGCGGTTCGGCAAGCACAAGCTGGCACCGCGGATCAGCCCCAACAAGACCATCGAAGGCCTGCTGGGCGGGCTGGTCGCCGGTATTGCAGTGGCCTGCGCCTTCGGCTGGCTGGCCGGGCTGACCCTGGCGCATGTGCCGCAGCTGGTGCTGGTGGCCGCGGTCGCGGTGCTGGCCTCGGTGCTGGGCGATCTGTTCGAAAGCCTGCTCAAGCGGCATGCCGGCGCCAAGGATTCGGGCACGGTGATTCCCGGCCACGGCGGCGTACTGGATCGGATCGACGGCGTGCTCGCCGCGCTGCCGGTGTTCGCGCTCGGCAAGGAAATTCTCGGATTCTAGGCATGTCAGGTTCTTCTCTTCGTCGGGTCGCCGTGTTCGGCGCGACCGGCTCCATCGGTGCCTCGGCACTGGACGTGATTGCCCGGCATCCGGAGCGGCTGCGTGCCAGCGTGCTGTCGGCCGGCAGCAAGGTCGATGCGCTGCTGGCGTTGTGCGTGCTGCACCGCCCCGCCCACGCGGTGATCGCCGACGCCGCGTTGTATCCGGCATTGCGCGATGGTTTGCGCGCCGCCGGCCTGACCACCCAGGCGCATGCCGGTGATCAGGCGCTGGACGCGCTGGCGGCCAGCGATGCCTGCGACACCGTGGTGGCGGCGATCGTCGGCGCCGCCGGCCTGTCGTCCACCCTGGCGGCCGCGGCCGCCGGCAAGCGCCTGTTGCTGGCCAACAAGGAATCCCTGGTGCTGGCCGGCGAGCTGCTGACCCGCACCGCGGCTGCGGCCGGCGCGGAGATCATTCCGATCGACAGCGAGCACAGTGCGATCTTTCAGTGCCTGCGCTCCTGCGACGCCAGCCGCGGGGTGCGGCGGGTGATCCTGACCGCCTCCGGCGGGCCGTTCCGCGGCCGCCAGCGTGCGCAATTGGCCGAAGTGACGCCCGCCCAAGCGGTGGCGCACCCGAAATGGTCGATGGGGCCGAAGATCTCGGTCGACTCGGCCACGCTGATGAACAAGGGCCTGGAAGTGATCGAGGCGCACCATCTATTCGGCCTGCCCGGCGAGCAGATCGACGTGCTGGTGCACCCGCAGAGCCTGGTGCATTCGTTGGTGGAATTCGTCGACGGCTCCACCTTGGCCCAGCTCGGGCTACCGGACATGCGCACCACCCTGGCGGTCGGCCTGGCCTGGCCGGAGCGCGTCGAGTCCGGCGTCGGCGGCCTGGATCTGCTGCAGCAAGGCCGGCTGGACTTCGAAGCTCCGGACACCGAGGCGTTCCCGTGCCTGCGCCTGGCCTGGGACGCCTTGCGCGCCGGCGGCACCGCGCCGGCGATCCTGAACGCAGCCAACGAAGTGGCTGTTTCAGCGTTTCTTCAGGGCAAGGTGGGTTTCCTAGCCATCCCTGCGTTGGTCGAACACACGCTGACAACGCTTCAGCGGCAGAATGCCGATACCCTGAATGCTCTCCTTTTCGCCGATGCCGAAGCACGGCGAACCACTGAACGCGCCCTCGCCCATCATTCCCTTCATGCCTGATCGAACCACGCTGCCGAGTTGCATCCATGGGTGATTTCATCGGTTCGGTCTGGTGGATGATCGTCAGCCTGGGCGTGTTGGTGACCTTCCACGAATTCGGGCACTTCTGGGTCGCGCGCCGCTGCGGCGTCAAGGTGCTGCGTTTTTCGGTCGGTTTCGGCAAGCCGCTGTGGATGCGCCGCGACCGCCACGGCACCGAGTTCGCGATCGCCGCGATCCCGCTGGGCGGCTACGTGAAGATGCTCGACGAGCGCGAAGGCGAGGTGCACCCGGCCGAGCGTGAGCAGGCCTTCAACCGCAAGACGGTGTGGCAGCGCATCGCGATCGTGGCCGCCGGGCCGATCGCCAACCTGCTGCTGTGCATGGTCATGCTGTGGGCGATGTTTGTGATCGGCAAGCAGGATTACTCGGCCACCGTCGGCCGCGCCGATGGGCTGGCCGCCGCCGCCGGGCTGGTGCCGGGCGAGCGCATCGTGCGCATCGATGGCCGCAGCGTCAGCAGCTGGAGCGATGCCAGCATGCAGCTGACCACCGCGGCCATGGACCGCCGCGACGTGCAGGTGCTGACCGCAGCGGAGGAAGGCGGCAACAGCGAGCACACGCTGCGCCTGTCGCAGCTGCCGGCGGGGTTCGACGAGCGCCGCGTGGCCACGCTGGCCGGCATCGGCTGGCAGTTCATGCTGCAGCCGCCGGTGGTGGACAAGGTGGTCGCCGGCTCGGCGGCCGACGGCGTTCTCAAGCCGGGCGACCGGATCGTGGCCATCGACGGCCAGCCGATCCGCTCGGCCGGCGAAGTGCCCGCCCAGCTCCAGGCGCTGGGCACGCAGGGCGGCACCGGCATGATCGAGGTCGCGCGCGAGGACGACCGGCTGGCGCTGGAAATTGCCCCGCGCAAGTCGCCCGAAGGCCAGTGGATGCTGGGCGTGGGGTTTGCGGCCACCGCGGCGCCGGCCTACGACAGCCGCCAGCAATACGGGGCGTTTGCCGCGGTACCCGCCGCGATCCGCGAAACCGGCAAGATGACCGCCGATTCGCTGGGCATGATGAAGCGCATGCTGACCGGCCAGGCCTCGGTGAAGAACATTTCCGGCCCGGTCACCATCGCCCGCGCCGCCAACGCCTCGGCCGAACGCGGCGTGGACTGGTTCCTGTATTTCCTGGGCCTGCTCTCGCTCAGCCTGGCCATCATCAACCTGATGCCCATCCCAATCTTGGACGGTGGGCACCTGCTGTATTACCTTATTGAGTTGGTCAAGGGCAGCCCGATCAGCGAACGGGCCATGATCGCCGGGCAATATGTCGGCCTCGCGGTCCTGGCAGGCTTGATGGGTCTGGCGTTCTACAACGACATCCTCGGCCTGGTTCCACGATGAAGCTGCTCCACTCTTTCCGCCTGTTGTCGTCGTCATACGCCGGCACCCAGCAACACCCGCAATCGACTCCAACCGGATGTGACATGACGCGTCTTCCCACTCGCCGCCTGCTTGCCCTCGCTCTTGCCGCCGGCCTCAGCCTGCCAGCCGCCGCAGCCCTGGCCGCCGAGCCGTTCGTCGCCAGCGACATTCGCGTGGACGGCCTGCAGCGCATTGCATCCGGCACCGTGTTCACCTACCTGCCGGTGAACCGTGGCGATACCGTGGACGATGGCAAGGTCGCCGACTCGATCCGCGCGCTGTACCGCACCGGCTTCTTCGAAGACGTGCAGCTGGATCGCCAGGGCAACATCCTGGTCATCACGGTCAAGGAACGCCCGGCGATCAACAAGCTCACCGTGACCGGCAACAAGGACATCAAGTCCGAAGAGCTGCTCAAGGGCCTGGGCGACATCGGCCTGACCGAAGGCGGCACCTTCGACCGTCTGAGCCTGGACCGCGTGACCCAGGAGCTGACCCGTCAGTACAACAACCGCGGCAAGTACAACGTCGAGATCACCCCGACGGTCAGCCCGCTGGACCGCAACCGCGTCGATGTAGCCATCGCGATCAAGGAAGGCAAGGCGGCCAAGATCCGCCACGTCAACCTGATTGGTACGGAAAAGTTCGCCAACGAAGACATCCTGGAAAACTGGGAATCCAAGGAGCACAACTGGGCCTCGTGGTACCGCCGCGACGACCAGTACTCCAAGGAAAAGATGTCCGGCGACCTGGAGAAGCTCAACTCCTGGTACCTGGACCGTGGCTATGTCGACTTCAGCGTCGACTCCACCCAGGTGTCGATCAGCCCGGACAAGCGCGACATGTTCGTCAGCGCCGGCGTGACCGAGGGTGAGCAGTACAAGATTTCCGAGATCAAGGTCACCGGCGACACTGTATTGCCGCAGGCCGACATCGAGCGCCTGGTGATCCCCAAGGCCGGCGACATCTTCTCGCGTGCCTTGCTGGAATACACCTCCGATGCCATCACCAACACGCTGAGCAACGTCGGCTACGCCTTTGCCAAGGTCAACCCGATCCCCACGCCGAACCGCGAAGACCGCACCGTTGCAGTGAACCTGCAGGTCGTGCCGGGGCCGCGCGTGTCGGTGCGCCGCATCCTCTACAAGGGCAACAGCCGCACCTCCGACGAGGTCTTGCGCCGCGAAATGCGCCAGTTCGAGAACACCTGGTACTCGCAGGCCGCGATCGACCGTTCCAAGATCCGTCTGCAACGCCTGGGCTACTTCGAGAGCGTGGACGTGGAAACCCCCGCGGTGCCGGGCAGCAACGACCAGGTGGACGTGGTCTACAACGTCAAGGAAACCACCTCAGGCAGCTTCGTCTTCGGCCTGGGCTTCTCGCAAGCGTTCGGCGTGACCACCTCGGTGCAGCTGTCGCAGAACAACTTCCTGGGCGGCGGTAACCGGGTGGCAGTGGAAGCCTCGCGCAGCACCTTCCAGCAGCGCTATGCATTCTCCTACACCAATCCGTTCTTTACCGACGACGGCGTGTCGCTGGGCTACAACCTGTCGTGGCGAGAGCTGGACTATTCTGACTTCAATACCGCCCAGTTCAACAGCACGAATGGGTCGGCACAGGTGGTGTTCGGCGTGCCGATCACCGAGAACGATACTGTCTCGGCGATGATCGGCGTCGATAGCAATCAGATCACTACCTTCCCGGGTACGACGCCGCAGGCAATTGTCGACTACATTCAAGCGATCGGCACCGATACTTTCAAGGCCGTGCGGACTGAGTTCGGTTGGGCGCGTGATACTCGCAACGACTTCTTTATGCCGACGCGCGGCATGTATCAGCGTGTTGGCCTGGAAACCACGCTTCCTGGTTCCACGGTGGAGTACTACAAGCTTAATTATCAGATTTCGAACTACTGGCCGATCATTCCTGCGATTGTTCTCAATACGCGGTTTGAGTTGGGCTATGGCGACAGCTACGGCAAGGACAGTTCTGGCGTAATCACCAACGCCGACGGCACCACGCGTCCGGTCACCGCCACCGGCCTGCCCTTCTACGAGAACTTCTACGCTGGCGGTACCAATTCGGTGCGCGGCTTCGAAGACAACACGCTGGGACCGCGCTCGGAGGCGATCAACGGATTCAACCGTGGTCAGCCACTCGGCGGCTCGTTGAAAACGGTGGGCTCGGTGGAAATGTATTTCCCGAAGTTGTTCGACAGCCCGTCGGCGCGCATCTCGGCGTTCTTCGACTTCGGCAACGTTTACAGCGACGTGGATGCTTTCAAGGCCAATGAGCTGCGTGCCTCAACCGGTGTCGCACTCCTGTGGCGCGCCCCGGTCGGCCCGATTTCGATCAGCTATGCGTTCCCGCTGAAGAAGGAAGACAACGACGAAATCGAGCGTCTGCAGTTCACCTTCGGCGGCCAGTTTTAAATCGTACGCAGCAAAACAATGGGCGGCCCGACTACTCGGGCCGCCATTGTTTGTTTACACCAGGTCTGTTTTCGGCACGGACTCAGTAGGTGCTGAGGTAGTTGCTCCACACGGTGCCCAGGCAGTCGGCGGTGCCGCTCCAATCGGAGCTGTTGACGCACTGGACCTGCTGGTCCCACAGGCTCTGCGCATTGGCTTGCTGTTCCGAGAAGTCATACGCGGAGGCGGTGCTGACCGCACCCAGCAGGACCAGGCTTCCGAAGACGGAGAGGACAGTTTTCATATGCTTCTTCCTAGGTGTGCCGCACGATTGCGACCACGCAAGGGATACGCCCGGAGTTTTAGTCACTTGTTGGTTGCGTTTTCTTTTCGTAAAACCAGCGCCTTCATGTTTAGAAGAGGTTCACCTGATGCGTTTGACCGCCAGTGAGATTGCCGCGCAATTTGGTCTGACCGTTGTCGGCGATGGCGCCACCGAAGTCAGCGGTGTCGCCACCCTGGCGCACGCGGGAACAGGGCAGCTGAGCTTCCTGGCCAATCCGCGCTATCGCCCGCAGTTAGCCGAAACGCAGGCGTCAGTGGTGATCCTGCGCGCTGACGATGCCGAGTCTGCGCAGGGCACAGCCCTGGTTGCCAAGGACCCGTACACCGCATTCGCCAAGATCGCCGCGCTATTCGATGTCGCGCCGGTGCGTGCGCCCGGCATCCATGCCTCCGCGGTGATCGACCCGACCGCCACCGTGTCGCCAACTGCGCATGTCGGCCCGTTTGTGAGCATTGGCGCGGGCAGCCGCGTGGGCGATGGTTGCGTGATCGGCGCCGGCAGCATCATCGGCGAAGACTGCGTGGTCGATGACGGATGCGAACTGATTGCCCGCGTTACCCTGGTGACCCGTGTTCGCCTGGGCAAGCGCGTGCGCGTGCATCCCGGCGCGGTGCTCGGCGCCGACGGCTTTGGCCTGGCGATGGACGCTGGCCACTGGATCAAGGTGCCGCAGCTGGGCGGCGTGGTGATCGGCGACGATTGCGAAATTGGCGCCAACACCTGCATCGACCGCGGCGCGCTGGAAGACACCGTGCTGGAAGAAGACGTGCGCGTGGACAACCTGGTGCAGATTGCGCACAACTGCCGCATCGGCGCGCACAGTGCGATCGCCGGCTGCACCGGTATCGCCGGCAGCGCAAAGATCGGCCGCTATTGCCTGCTGGGCGGCCACGTTGGCGTGGTTGGCCATCTGGAGATCTGCGACAAGGTGGTCATCACCGGCAAGTCGGTGGTGCGCAATTCCATCCATGAGCCCGGCGAGTACTCGTCCGGCACCCCTCTCACCGACAATCGCACGTGGCGCAAGAATGCCGCGCGCTTCAAACAACTCGATGCGCTGGCAAGGCGCATTCTGGCTGTGGGCAAGGAGAACCAATGAGTCACCCCATTTACGAGCTGCCGATCGACGTCAATCAGATCCAGACGCTGATCCCGCACCGCTACCCGTTCCTGCTGATCGACCGCGTCATCGAGCTGGACCTGGAAGCCAAGCGCATCGTCGGGCAGAAGAACGTCACCATCAACGAGCCGTTCTTTCAGGGGCACTTCCCGACCCGTCCGGTGATGCCGGGTGTGCTGATCATCGAAGCGCTGGCGCAGGCCGGCGGCGTGATGACCCAGCTCGGCCTGGGCCGCGATGCGCTGTCCAAGCTGTTCTACATGGTCAAGGTCGACAACGCCCGCTTCAACAAGCAGGTGGTGCCGGGGGATGTGCTGATCCTGGAGGTGCAGATGAAGCGCCTGATCCGCAACATGGGATGCTATTACGGCGAAGCCAAGGTCAACGGCGAAATCGTGGCCAGTGCCGAAGTCATGTGCGCCGGCGCCAGGGAATAACCCGTTTTTGGAGGTGAGACGATGCGTGATCAGGCACCCTTGATTCATCCCACCGCTGTCATCGACCCTGCGGCGCGGCTGGCCAGCGATGTGCGCGTCGGCGCGTTTTCGCTGATCGGCGCAGACGTGGAGATCGGCGCCGGCACCGAGGTGGGGCCGCATTGTTCGATCCACGGGCCTACCCGGATCGGCAGCAACAACCGCTTCATCGGCCACGCCGCGATCGGCGGCGAACCGCAGGACAAGAAGTACGCCGGCGAGCGCACCGAACTGGTGATCGGCAACGGCAACGTGATCCGCGAGTTCGTCACCATCAACCGCGGCACCGGCGGCGGCGGCGGCATCACCGTGGTCGGCGACGACAACTGGATGCTGGCCTACACGCACGTGGCGCACGACTGCCACGTCGGCAATCACTGCGTGTTCTCCAACAACACCACGCTGGCCGGCCACGTCACCGTGGGCGACTACGTGATCATCAGCGGGTTTGCCGGCGCGCATCAGTTCTGCCGGATCGGCGCGCACGCCTTCCTGGGCATGGGCGCGCTGACCAATGGCGACGTGCCGCCCTTCACCATGGTGGGCAGCGACTCGCTGGGCCGCCCGCGCGGCATCAACAGCGAAGGGCTCAAGCGCCGCGGCTTCGATGCCGAGCGGATCTCCGCGATCAAGCGCGCCTACCGCACGCTGTATGTGGCCGGCCTGCCGCTGGCCGAAGCAAAGCTGCAGCTGGCCGAACAGGCCCGCGACAGCGACGACGTGCGAGGGCTGCTCGAGTTCATCGAGGCGGCGGAACGGCCGCTGCTGCGATGACCGGAATCGGGAATCGGGAACCGGAACACGGTGCAGGTGCGCACGTTGGCGCGGCCGTCTCCGTCCCGGATGCCGCATCGATTCCCCATTCCCCACTCCCGATTCCCGGCGCGCGCATGCGCGCTCCACGTATCGCCCTGATCGCCGGCGAAGCATCCGGCGACATCCTCGGTGCCGGCTTGATTGACGCACTGCGCCGCCGCTATCCCGATGCCGAATTCGTCGGTATCGGCGGCGATGCGATGCGCAGTGCCGGATGCCAGACCTGGTTCGACGCCAGCGAGCTGGCGGTGATGGGCCTGACCGAAGTGCTGCGGCATCTGCCGCGCCTGCTGAAATTGCGCAGCGCCTTTCGCGAGCGCGTGCTGGCGTGGAAGCCGGATGTCTTCATCGGCATCGACGCGCCCGACTTCAATCTGCCGGTGGAACGCTGGCTCAAGCAGCGCGGCGTGCGCACCGTGCATTACGTGAGCCCCTCGGTGTGGGCCTGGCGCGAGAAGCGTGCCGAGAAGATCGGCGTCAGCGCTGACCTGGTGTTGTGCCTGTTCCCGATGGAGCCGCCGATCTACGCCAAGCACGGCGTGGATGCGCGCTTCGTCGGACACCCGATGGCCGACGCCATTGCCTACCAGGCCGACCGCGAGGCCGCACGCGCCAAGCTGGGGCTGTCGACGTCCAGCACCGTGCTGGCGGTGCTGCCAGGCAGCCGGCATGGCGAAATCAGCCGGCTGGGCGACACCTTCTTCCAGGCGGCCTGGCTGGTCTCCGAGCATTTGCCCAACCTGCACGTGCTGGTGCCGGCCGCCAATCCGGGCTGCAAGCAGTTGCTGGCCGAGCAGTTGTCGCGCAGTTCGCTGCCAGTGATGCGCTCGCACCTGCTCGATGGCCAGGCGCGCACCGCGATGCTGGCCGCCGACGTGGTGCTGCTGGCCTCCGGCACCGCCACCCTGGAAGCGATGCTGGTCAAGCGGCCAATGGTGGTGGGCTACAAGGTCGCGCCGCTCACCTACCGCATCGTCAAGACGCTGGGCCTGCTCAAGGTCAACCGCTATGCCCTGCCCAACATCCTGGCCAACGAAGACCTGGCGCCGGAGCTGATGCAGGACGACTGCACCCCGGAGCGCCTGTGCGAGGCCCTGCTGGACTGGTTCAAGCACCCGGAAAAAGTCGCCGGCCTGCAGTCGCGCTATCTGGCCCTGCATGCGCAGCTGCGCCAGGACGCCTCGGCGCGCGCGGCCGAGGCGGTGGCTGAGCTGCTGACGCAGCGGGAATTGGGAATCGGGAATCGGGAATCGGGAGGAGCGGGGTCATGACGCGCTCAAGCTCCGACCGCGCGATCGTCGTTCCGGCGGCGCAGAACGCGCTGTTTACCGATTCCCCATTCCCGACTCCCGAGTCCCGTCTGATCGCCGGCGTCGACGAAGCCGGCCGTGGTCCGCTGGCCGGGCCGGTGGCCGTGGCTGCGGTAGTGTTCGACCCGGCCAAGCCGCGCATCAACGGGCTGGACGATTCCAAGCAGCTCAGCGCCGAGCGCCGTGAGCAGCTGTATGCACGCATCGTCGATCGCGCGCTGGCCTGGTCGGTGGTGCTGATCGACAGCGAAGAGATCGACCGCATCAACATCTACCAGGCCACCATGCTGGGCATGCGCCGTGCGGTGGAAGGCGTGGCGCATGTGGCCGGGTTTGCGCGCATCGACGGCAACCGGGTGCCCAAAGGGCTGCCCTGCCCGGCCGAGGCATTGATCGGCGGCGATGCACTGGACCGCGCCATCATGGCGGCCTCGATCGTGGCCAAGGTCACCCGTGACCGGCTGATGCGCGAGCTGCATGCGCAGCACCCCCAATACCGCTTCGACCTGCACAAGGGCTACAGCACTCCGGCCCATCTGGCGGCCCTGCAGACCCACGGGCCGTGCCCGCAGCACCGGCGCAGCTTTGCCCCGGTGCGCCGTGCGCTGGGGCTGGAGACCGCCCAAACCGCCTGGGACGTGCCCTGCGCGCCTGCCGATGGACTGCTGCTGGCCGAGTAAGCCGATCCATTGCCGTCTGCAGGTCGCCGGTCGCCGGGTCGCCGCTACAAGGCTCTCGCGCTCGCCACGCAGCTTGCGCATCCACCCGCCTGCTCACCGGCGCAACCCGCCGCCGCCTGAACCACCCGCGCCGCCCAGCCCCTGCCCCGCCTGGGCGCAACGCGTGAACCCCGCTGTCAAGCCTTGTTCCACCCGCCTGCCGTCGCTACCCTGACCGCGCATTATTCCGGTCTCGCATGTCCACTTCCCGCTTCGTCCATCTGCACGTCCACACCGAGTTCTCGTTGGCGGATTCCACCATCCGCGTGCCCGAGAAACCGGATCAGGCTGACCCGAAAAAAGCCAAGCAGGCCAACCTGCTGAGCCGCGCGGTCGAACTCGACTTGCCCGCGCTGGCGGTCACCGACCTGAACAACCTGTTCGCCCTGGTCAAGTTCTACAAGGCCGCCGAAGGCGTGGGCATCAAGCCCATCGCCGGCGCCGATGTCATGATCGCCACGCCGGACGTGACGCCCTGGCGCATGACCCTGCTGTGCCGCGACCGCGAGGGCTACCTGAGCCTGTCGCGCCTGCTCACCCGCGCCTGGATGGAGGGCCACCGCCCCGAAGGCGGCGTGGCGATCCACCCCGAATGGCTGCAGGCCGGGCATGCCAACCTGTTTGCCCTGGCCGGCCGCGACAGCTTGGCCGGGCGGCTGTTCGCCGAAGGCCGCGCCGACCTGGCCGAGCAGCAGCTCGCCGACTGGCAGCGCGTGTTCGGCGACGGCCTGCACCTGGAGCTGACCCGCACCGGCCGCGAGGGCGAGGAGCGTTTCAACCAGTTCGCGCTGCATGCGGCTGGCGTGCGCGGCCTGCCGGTGGTCGCCAGCAACGATGTGCGCTTTCTGTATGCCAGCGACTTTGCAGCGCACGAAGCGCGCGTGTGCATTTCCTCCGGCCGCGTGCTGGACGACCCCAAGCGCCCGCGCGACTACAGCGACCAGCAATACCTCAAGTCCAGCGAGGAAATGGCCGCGCTGTTCGCCGATGTGCCCGACGCCATCGACAACACGCTGGCGCTGGCGCAGCGCTGCAACATCGAAATGCGCCTGGGCACTTACTTCCTGCCCGCCTACCCGGTGCCGGAAGACGAAACCCTGGACAGCTGGATTCGCAGCCAGTCGCGCGACGGTCTGGCCGCGCGCCTGGAAAAGAATCCGATCGCGCCCGGCAAGACCCGCCAGGACTACGTTGACCGGCTCGAATTCGAGCTGGACACCATCATCAAGATGGGCTTCCCCGGCTACTTCCTGATCGTGGCCGACTTCATCCAGTGGGGAAAGAACCAGGGCATCCCGATCGGCCCGGGCCGCGGCTCCGGCGCTGGCTCGCTGGTGGCGTGGGCGCTGCAGATCACCGATCTGGACCCGCTGCCGTACAACCTGCTGTTCGAGCGCTTCTTGAATCCAGAGCGCGTGTCGATGCCCGACTTCGACATCGACTTCTGCATGGACCGCCGCGACGAGGTGATCGACTACGTCGCGCGCAAATACGGCCGCGAGCGGGTCAGCCAGATCATCACCTACGGCACCATGGCCGCCAAGGCGGTGGTGCGCGACGCCGGGCGCGTGCTTGGCTTCACTTACGGTCTGGTCGACAGCGTGGCCAAGCTGATTCCCAACATCCTGGGCATCACGCTCAAGGACGCGATGGGCGAAGGCAAGGACACGGAGATGGCTTCGCCGGAGCTGATCCAGCGCTATCAGGTCGAGGACGATGTCCGCGACCTGATGGACCTGGCGCGCCAGCTCGAAGACCTCACCCGCAACGCCGGCAAGCACGCCGGCGGCGTGGTGATCGCGCCCGAACCGCTGAGTGAATTCTGCCCGCTGTTCGCCGAACACGACGAAGGCGGCCGCGGCAAGAATCCGGTCACCCAGTTCGACAAGAACGACGTGGAAGAAGTCGGCCTGGTGAAGTTCGACTTCCTGGGCCTGCGCACGCTGACCATCATCGATTGGGCGGTGAAGGCGATCAACGTGCGCCACGCACGTGCCGGCATCGACCCGGTCGACATCACCGCCATTCCGCTGGACGATGCGCCCACCTACAAGGGCGTGTTTGCCTCGGGTAACACCGGTGCGGTGTTCCAGTTCGAATCCTCGGGCATGCGCCGCCTGCTCAAGGACGCGCGCCCGGACCGCTTCGAAGACCTGATCGCGCTGGTGTCGCTGTACCGGCCCGGCCCGATGGACCTGATCCCGGACTTCAACGCGCGTAAGCACGGCCAGCAGGACATCATCTATCCCGATCCGCGCACCGAAGCGATCCTGAAAGACACCTACGGCATCATGGTGTATCAGGAGCAGGTGATGCAGATGGCGCAGATCGTCGGCGATTATTCGCTGGGCGGCGCCGACCTGTTGCGTCGTGCGATGGGCAAGAAGGTGCCGGCTGAAATGGCCAAGCACCGCGAAATTTTCCGCGAAGGCGCGGCCAAGGGCGGCGTAAGCGCGCAGAAGGCCGATGAAATCTTCGACCTGATGGAGAAGTTCGCCGGCTACGGCTTCAACAAGTCGCACGCCGCCGCCTATGCGCTGGTCAGTTACCAGACCGCCTGGCTCAAGCGTCACTATCCGGCCGAATTCATGGCGGCCACGTTGTCCTCGGATATGGACAACACCGACAAGGTGGTGGGCTTTCTCGATGAGGTGCGCAACCTCGGCCTCACCGTGCTGCCGCCGCGCGTCAATGAGTCGGCCTACATGTTCGAGGCCGCCAGCCCCGACACCATCCAGTACGGCCTGGGCGCGATCAAGGGCGTTGGCCAGGGCGCGTGCGAGGCCATCGTCGAAGAGCGCCTGCGCAACGGCCCCTACACCACGCTGCTGGATTTCTGCACACGCGTGGGCACCGCAAAGCTCAATCGCCGCACGCTGGAAGCGATGATCAACGCCGGTGCGATGGACGGGCTGGGCAAGAACCGCGCGTCGTTGATGCTGCAATTGCCGGAGGTGATGAAGGCCACCGAGCAGATGGCACGCGAACGTGCCTCCGGCCAGAACTCGCTGTTCGGCGGGCCCGACCCGAGCGCGCCGGCGATGCGCCTGGACCTGCCCGAAAGCAAGGAATGGCCGCTGGGCCAACTGCTCACCGGCGAGCGCGAAACACTGGGCTTCTACCTCAGCGGGCATCCGTTCGATCCGCATCGCGACGAAGTGCGCGAACTGGTCGGCTGCGACCTGAGCGCGCTCGACAAGATCCTGGCCTCGCAGCAGCGCGGCGGCGGCGGCGGTGGCGACGGTGAAAAGCGCGCCTGGCGTCCTGAAGTCAGCGCCATCCTGGCCGGCCAGGTGGTGGGCGTGCGCCGCAAGGGCGACAGCCAGGTGTTCGTGCAACTCGAAGATGGCCGCGGCCGGGTGGAATGCAGCGCGTTCTCCGACGCGATGGCAGAGTTCGGCCACCTGCTCACCCGTGACCGCATCCTGATCATCAAGGGCGGCCTGCGCGAGGATGAGTTCAACGGCGGCTACAGCCTGCGCATCCGCCAATGCTGGGACTACGAGCAGATCTGCGCCGACCACACGCAGCGGCTGTCGTTGCGCCTGGATCTGCGCGAGAAACAGGCCTGGTCCCGTATCGACACGCTGCTGGCCAAGCACCGCCCCGGCAAGACGCCGCTGCGCCTGGACCTGCTGCTGCGCTCGCCGGCCGGCGGCGTGGCCGGCATGCTCGACCTCAACGGCAGCCACTCGGTGCGCATCGACCAGCAACTGATGGACAGCCTGCGCGCCGACCCGGCCGTGCGCACGTTGAAGGTCAAGTACAGCCCGCCGTGGGCGCAGTGAATCGGGAATCGAGAATGGGGAATCGCAACAGCAGAGCAGCCAGCCGCCCTGCTTTGATTCCCCATTTCCCATTCCCGATTCTCCCAACGCCCCCGTACGGGCCGCAGACACCGCTTCAGCTACACTCCCCGCCTTACGTTGACGACGCCATTGCATGAATCCTAACTACCTCGACTTCGAGCAACCCATCGCCGATCTGGAAGCCAAGATCCAGGAGCTGCGCAAGGCCAGCACCGGCCCTGCAGTGAATGTCGATGCGGAAGTGCGTGCCTTGCGCGACAAGCTGCGCGTGCGTACTGCGCAGATTTTTCGCGACCTGTCGGCCTGGCAGGTATCGCAGCTGGCGCGCCATCCGCAGCGCCCGTACACGCTGGACTACATCAACACCATGTGCGACGAATTCCAGGAACTGGCCGGCGACCGCGCCTATGCCGACGACAAGGCGATTGTCGGTGGCCTGGGCCGCATCGATGGCCGCCCGGTGGTCATCATCGGGCACCAGAAAGGCCGCGATACCAAGAGCAAGGTGGCGCGTAATTTCGGCATGCCGCGCCCGGAAGGCTATCGCAAGGCGCTGCGCCTGATGAAGCTGGCCGAACGCTTCCGTCTGCCGCTGCTGACCTTCATCGACACCCCCGGCGCCTACCCCGGCATCGGTGCGGAAGAGCGCGGCCAGTCCGAGGCGATCGCACGCAACCTGATGGAAATGGCCGAGCTGAAAGTGCCGGTGATCTGCACGGTGATCGGCGAAGGCGGCTCCGGCGGCGCGCTGGCGATCGGCGTGGGCGACCGCACCCTGATGCTGGAATACGGCACCTATTCGGTAATTTCGCCCGAAGGCTGCGCGTCCATCCTGTGGAAGGATGCCGCCAAGGCCAAGGACGCCGCCGAACAGCTCGGCCTCACCGCCAAGCGCTTGAAGGGCCTGGGCCTGGTCGACAAGGTGATCCGTGAACCCACCGGCGGCGCGCACCGCAATCCGGAACAGATGGGCAAGCGGCTCAAGGCCGTGTTGCTCAACGAACTGGACGCGCTGGAAAAAGTGCCGGTGGACGCGCTGATGCAGCAGCGCTACGAGCGCCTGCGCAGCTACGGCGCCTACGAAGGGCATTGAGTCACAGGTCATGATCGCCGCGCGAATGCGCGGCCACGGAATGGAATCCTTGCACCGATGAGCCCTCTCCTGCTGCTGTCGCTGGTTCTGCAAGCCGCCTGCTGCGTACATGTCGTGCGCAGCGGCCGTCCGCTGTACTGGATCTTCCTGCTGCTGGCGTTTTCGTTGCTGGCGGTGCTGGTCTACGTGTTCGTGGCGGTGATTCCAGACCTGCGCAACGACCCGAACGCGCGTCGCAGCCTCGAACGCGTGCGTAGCAAACTGGACCCGCAACGCGAACAGCGCGACGCCTCGCGCCGCCTGGACGTGGCCGACACCCCGGAAAACCGCCGCCAGCTCGCCGAAACGCTGCTGGCCCAAGGCGATTACGCCCAGGCCGCCGAGCACTTCCAGGGCGCGCTGCGCGGCTTGTACCGCGACGATCTGCACCTGATGCTCGGGCTGGCCAAGGCGCAGTTCGGGCTCGGCCAGCCGGCCCAGACACGCCAGACCCTGGACGCGTTGATTGCAGCCAATCCCACCTTCCGCTCGCACGATGGGCACCTGCTGTATGCCCGTGCGGTGGAAGACAGCGGCGACATCGACGCCGCCCTGCACGAATACGAAACGCTGGCGCAGGGCTACCCGGGCGAAGAAGCGCGCGTGCGGTATGCACAGCTGCTGCAGCGCACCGCGCGTACCGACCAGGCCAAGGCAATGTACGAGCAGGTGCTACGCCACGCCGGGGCCTCGCCGAAGCATTACCAGCGCGAACAACGCGGCTGGGTCGAGCTGGCGCGCAAGGGCTTGAGCGAGTTGGGCACTACGGCGTAAGCGCTGCGTTGCACTGTCCGCGTCAGTGCGGCAAGGCGATGCGTTGTGATCGCCCCACAGATCTGTCTTCTCGCAAGATCGATCACCAAGTCTGATGGCCAGGCGACGTCGCCGCCAGAGCCGCCCTCAGAACGGCTTGGCCAGCACCAGCCAGATCACGCCCACCAGCAACACCACCGGCACTTCGTTGAACAGGCGCAGCGCGCGCCCGCTGGGCAGTGCCCGGCCCTGGTCCACACCCTTCAACCAACGCCCGGCCACGATGTAGTGCGCCAGGATCAGCGCGACGGCAAACAGCTTGGCGTGCAACCAGCCGCCAGCCACCATCGTGGGGAAGTCCGGGATCACCCGGTACCCCAGCCACAGCACCGCGCCCAGCAGCAGCGCCAGCCCGAGCATGCTGTGACCGAATTTGTAGAGCCGCCGCCCCATCAGCACCAGGCGCGCACGCACGGCGGTGTCGGTGCCGGCTTCGGCGATGTTGACCAGGATGCGGGGCAGATAGAACACCGCGGCCATCCAGGCGATGACGAACAACAGGTGGAAGGTCTTGATCCACAAATACAGGGTCATGCGCTGGCTCCGCTGGCTCGCGTAGGATGGCCCGCATTTTCACCTATCCGCTGGCGCGAAAGCGCATCCGCATGCACAAGCCCGACGACAAACAGTACGACGCCACCTATTTCACCCGCTGGTACCGCGATGCGGGGCTGGCAGACCCTGCGCGCCTGCGGCGAAAGGTCGCACTGGCCGTTGCCCAGGCCGAGTACTACCTGGAGCGCCCGATCCGCACCGTGCTCGATGTGGGCTGCGGCGAAGCCGCCTGGCGTGCACCACTGCTGGCGCTGCGCCCGAAGCTGCAGTACCTGGGGTTCGATAGCAGCGAGTACGCGGTGCAGCGCTACGGGCGCAGCCGCCAGATCCACCCGGCCCGCTTCGGCGACTTTGCCTGGTTGCGTCCGTGCGCGCCGGTGGATTTGCTGATCTGCTCGGACGTGCTGCATTACGTGCCCACGCGCGAGTTCAACCAGGGCCTTCCCGGCCTGGCCGAGATGTGTGCCGGGGTGGCCTTTCTGGAAACCTTTGCCGAAGAGGACGCCTTCGAAGGCGACCATGAGGGCTTCCAGGCGCGGCCGGCACGCTGGTACCGGCGCCGCTTCGCCAGCGTCGGCTTCACTGCGCTCGGCTCGCATTGCTGGCTGTCGCCGCAGCTGCGGGGCGAGACAGCGGCGCTGGAACACAGCTGAGCAGGGCCGCCGCGCGCTCCACCCGACCGCACGCTGTCCGCGTCGCGTTAGCGCAGTTGACTTGACGGCCTCTACCGTCCGCAGCCCCATTAAGGTGCAAATGCGCCAAACCGGGTATGCTGCGCGGCAGCAAAGAGCCGCACGGATGGGTGGAATGCTTTATCAACTGCATGAGCTGACCCGCAATCTGCTAGCCCCCTGGGTGCATCAGGCCCAGGCGAACGCCAAGATGTTTTCCGACCCCGACAGCCTGTGGGCCTCGCTCCCGGGCGCCGAGCGCATGGCGGCCAGCAACGAACTGTTCCATCGCCTGGGCAAGGAATACGAAAAGCCCGCCTGGGCGCTCGACGATGTCGAGGTGGATGGCCACTCGCTGCCCATCATCGAACGCGAGGTGCTGAGCAAGCCGTTCTGCCGCCTGCTGCGCTTCAAGCGCTTCAGCGACCATGTCGAGCTGATCGGCACGATGAAGCAGCAGCCGGCCGTGCTGGTGGTGGCGCCGTTGTCTGGCCACCACGCCACACTGCTGCGCGACACCGTGCGGACCCTGCTGCGCAACCACAAGGTCTACGTGACTGATTGGGTAGACGCGCGCATGGTGCCTCTGGAAGCCGGCGCGTTCCGGCTTGAGGACTACATCGCTTACATCCAGGAATTCATTCGCCACATCGGTGCCGAGCGCCTGCATGTAGTGAGCGTGTGCCAGCCCACCGTGCCGGTGCTGGCGGCGGTGTCGCTGATGGCGTCCAACGATGAGCCCACCCCGCGCTCGCTGGTGATGATGGGCGGGCCGATCGATGCGCGCCGTAGCCCGACCCAGGTCAACAACCTGGCGACCGAAAACGGCATCGAGTGGTTCCAGAACAACCTGATCCACACCGTGCCGTTCCCGTATCCGGGCCATGGCCGTCAGGTGTATCCGGGCTTCCTGCAGCACGCAGGCTTCCTGTCGATGAACCCCAACCGGCACGTGATGTCGCACTGGGATTTCTACACCGACCTGGTCAAGGGCGACCTGCAGGATGCACAGGCGCATCGCCAGTTCTATGACGAATACAACGCCGTGCTGGACATGCCGTCCGAGTACTACCTCGACACAATCCGCGTGGTGTTCCAGGAATTCCTGCTGCCGCAAGGCAAGTGGAAGGTGGATGGCCAGCTGGTGATGCCGTCGGCAATTCGCAACACCGCCTTGCTGAGTATCGAAGGCGAGCTGGACGACATCGCCGGCCTGGGCCAGACCGAAGCCGTGCACGATCTGTGCACCGGCATCGACGCGGCGCACCGTCGCCACCTGGTGGTGGAAGGCGCCGGCCATTACGGCATCTTCAGCGGCCGTCGCTGGCGTGAGGTGGTGTACCCGCAAGTGCGCGAATTTATTGCCCGCTACGACGCCGACCCGGTTGGCAGCCGCGACCCGGCCACCGTGACGCCGATCCGCAAGCGCGGCAAGCGCGCCTGATCGCCGCGATAGGCGCTCCCGGTCTTTCGATCGGGAGCGCTTTTTTATGCCTGTTTTTTAGCAACACTTCCGTGCGAGTACGTTGTCTGCGGCGTGCGTTTGGCTGCTGTTGATCGGGCTTCACAGTGCATGGTTGTTCGCGCATGGCCTGCAGACTGATCGCCTGGTTCTAGCGTCCATCAAACCATCGTAGCGGCGCTGGCTAAGAGCGGCTAACAAAACGTAGCGAGCAGTCGTCAGGTGGGTGCGCACGGCGCGGAGGAACCGGAATGTACTCGGGTACATGCCGATTCCGAGCACTGGCCGCGCCCGCCTGGCGGCTGCGCAGTCGTTTTGATAGCTGCTCTAAGTCGTCATTCGCGGCGCGTGCACTGTAGATCACTGCCCTGCACTGCAGGTCGCCCGTGGCCGTCGCTGCAAAAAACGTCAACAGCGACGCCAATCACCGCGGTGACCCAGGCATCGGCACTTCCGTCGCAAGCGCCATCGCACCTCTTCGCCGAATGCGAAACGACCTCACGCGCGAATGCACTCAGCCCTCGCCGCTCTTGACCAACAGATGCTTGGCCAGCATGCCGTGCAAGCTGCCAAGTCCACGCGCCAGGTGCAGCGTTGCGAACAACAGCAGGACGCCGAGCACGCACACCGGCACCGACAGCCATCCACTCGCATACGCCGTGTCGCCGAAGGAAAACAGCACGCCGGTATCCAGCAACGCCAGCAGCGGTGCTGCGGCAAAGCCCAGCGACAGTGACAACAAGGTCACGATCACGGTGAAGTAGAGGCTGCCCAGCGGCAGCATCAGCAGGAAGTACAGCATCGTGCTCCAGGTGCGCGCGTCGGTGAACATTGCGCCGATGCGCTGCAACCAGCTACCCGGGATGCCCGGATGTGGCGGCCGACGCGGCATGCGCACGCCCAACAGGGTTTCCACCACCCGCCCTTCCACCAGCGACAGCAGCCGCACCGAGCCGAAGAACAGCACCAGCAGCGGCACGCCAATGATCAAGATCAGCAACCCTGCCGACAGACTGGCACCGGTGACCACCCAGCTGAAATAGAACACGCCGGTGACCAGCGACAACAGCAGATAGAACAGCGCGCCATAGGTACGCGGATCGGCGGCCACGCCGAAGAAACTGCCGATCCACGAACTCCGCTTGGGCGGCAGTGGCGGGCGCAATGCACGTGTCACTGTGACTTCGGTTTCGCGGTAGATCTCGGCCACTTCGTCGGGCGCGCCGTAGCTGCCAGCCACACCGGCAATCACCTCGGCCTCGCTCTTGCCGGCTTGCTCGGCCAGTTCGGCGCGCAGGTATTCCTCGGCGTCGTAAAGCGCGTCCTGGATCATCGCCGGGTCAGCGCCGGCCAACGCGTGACGCAACTGCGTGAGGTAATCGGGAATGGTGGTCGGCAGCGGACGCGGTGGCGTAATCGTGTTCATGAGTGGGTCCCTTCCAGCACAGAGTCGACGGAATCGCGGGTGGCACGCCAGGCGGCCGTCCACGCGCGCAGGCAATCACGCCCGGTTTCGGTAATGCGGTAATAACGACGTGGCGGGCCGGACGCCGATGGCTCGACATGGCTCTGCAACAGCCCGGCCCCTTCCAGGTTGCGCAGCACCGGATACAGCGCGCTCTGCTTGCCGCTGAGCACACCGTCCAGCCGCTCCAGCCGCTTGGCGATGAGGTAGCCGTACAGCGGCGCATCGGCCTGGGCCAGCACCGCCAGCAACGCCAACGACACCGTGCCGGCGCTGAGCTCCTTCTGAAATTTCTTCAGATAGGCATCCGGATCGTTCATTGCCACCTCCGCACTAGGTCGAAGGCAATGCTATGTAGAAGTTGGGTATAGCGAATGTGCCGGTAGTCATGTAGCCGGGAATTGGGAGTGGGGAATCGGGAATCGCAACGGCGGTGCACGTGATCTGCCAGTCGCGAGTCAAATCCACGCTTGTGATGTTCTGCCGCACACGCGCTTTATGTGCGTGAGCCCGCGTTCTTTTTAATCAGTCGACCTAGGCGACGACTGCACGCCTTTGCAATTCCCCATTCCCGATTCCCCATTCCCCATTCCCATCCCTGTCGCGCTCGCATTGCCAAACCCAAGTACGTTCATGAGCTTAGAACCTTTGGGTTACTGCCTTTCCTGTACGGCTCCACTACAGTCGGTGACCCCTGTGCCGATAAACCTCGCTCAGGTGGTTTTCACTTTTTGATGGGGTAACAAGATGCGATTTGCGCGTTCGGCACGGCCGTCCATGGCTGACACTTCCTTTGGCGCCACCAAGTGCCTGTGCCTTGCGATCGGGTTGTCGCTTTCGGGCGTGAGCATTGCGCAGCAGGCGCAGACAGCCGCACCCGCGATCGAACAGCCGCAGGCCGAACCGGCCAAGACGCCGGCACCGCCCGCCCCCACCGGTTATCCGCTGGAAGCGCAGGGCTGGGGTGCCAAGCAGGGCGGCAACATGTGGCAGGTGCGCTGGGCCGAAGACTGGTCGTATCTGAAAGACACCTCCAAGCGGAAGAGCCCGTTTGATCCGCTCAAGTTCATTCCGTTGAGCGAGTCCGGCGATGTGTATCTGACGCTCAACAACGAACTGCGCGTGCGCAGCAATACCGTGACCAACCCCGGCCTGATTCCGGGCAGCCATTCGCAGCAGCAGTATCTGTTCCGTGCGTTCTTTGGCGCCGACCTGCACGTGGGCGAGCACTTCCGTCTTTACACGGAACTGGCCCATGGCAGCCTGGACGGGCGCAATGAAGGCGCCAAGACCGGCACGCAGGAAAACAACGCGATCCTGCAGCAGGTGTTCTTCGACGTGAAGGGCCAGGTTGCCGAAACCGACCTCGGCCTGCGCGTTGGCCGCCAGGTGTTTGTGGACGGGCCGACCACCTTGATGGCACTGCGCGACAACACCGACATCTTCGTGACCTTCAATGGCGTGCGCGCCTGGGCGATCGGCGAGAAGACACGTGTGGACGTGTTCGATTTCAACTTCAACCTGGATGGCACCGAGGGTTTGGGCGATGACCGCATCGACCGCTCGCGGCATTTCCGCGGCGTGGTGGGGGGCTATCGCCTGCCGACAGCCAAGCCGATGTATCTGGAGCCGTTCTTCTATCAATTTCGCAACGACAACCAGGTGTGGGGCCGCCAGACCGCCGAAGAAAACCGCAATTACTACGGCCTGCGGTTGTGGGGCAATGTGGGCAAGCTGCGCACCGATTCGTTCGTGACCGTGCAGCGCGGCAGCTTCGGCGGACGCGACCTGCGCGCCTACATGGCCAGCACCTCCAATGCCTGGACGTTGAGCGACAGCGGCTGGAAACCGCGCCTGGGCTTCCATAGCGAAATCGCCTCCGGCGGCGGTGGCACCTCCGGCACCGGCACCTTGCGCAACAACAATTTCCTCTACGGCAACACCATCTATTTCAGCTGGGCCACGTTCTTCGGCCCGGTCAATCTGGTGACCGCCGCGCCCACATTCACCTTCTCGCCCACCCCCAAGATCACCGTGAATCTGGAGTGGGAAACCCTGTGGCGGCAGACCACCAGCGATGCCATCTACAACAACCAGGCACGCGCCTACGCACGCACGCAGAACACCGGCGAGCGCCGTATCGGCACCATGCCGCGCATCAACGCCACCTGGAACATCGACCCGAACTGGTCGGTGACCTTCCGCGCCGAGCATCTGATGGCCGGCCCGGCACTGGAAAAAGCCGGCTACGGCGACTCCACTTTCGTGATGGGCTGGTTGAACTTCCGCTTCTAGGCAAGCGCGGCGCACCGCCGCACGATGCTGATCACACCGCGCAGCCGCCCGGAGCATTCCTGGCGGTTGTTGCGTGATCGGCAGCAGCGTTGTCTGGCGATGAGCAACACGGGCGCTGCGGTGATCGCCACGCAGTGCGCGTCAGCAGCGCGCTTGCACGCATCGATACCGAAGCCACGCAGTGCACGCACTGCCGCGATTCACTGCAGCGATACGGCCGGTGGATTCGCCAAGGCACTGCCGGCCATCGGGAACTGCAGGATCGCTTGCGTATGGCGCGCATAACGCGGCACCTGCACGGTCTGCCCTTGCGCTGCAATCGTGATGGCACGTGCTGGCCGCACCGGTTCGTCCGGGAGCTCCTGCAGGCGCTGCACGAGCGGGCGCGCATCAGGGTGCTCGCGTAGCCACAGCACCACGCCAATCAACCGCATCGCCGCGGCAGTGTCCTGCAACTGACGCTGATAATGCCACCATCGCTGTACTGGGCGTCCGCCAACACACACCCGACGGCGTTGGCCACGCAGGCAACATCCTTCGCAGGCGGCGGCGCCAGGGCACTGCCGTCAACCCGTGCATCCTGCACCAGCTGCTTGCGTACGGCATCGCTGCAGGCCCAGGTGTAGTTGGGCGCTGTCAGTGCACGCATGCGCTCGGCATCGAAAAACAGCACAGCGCGGTCGTACCAACGCTGCGCGCGTTGGTCCATTTCGCCGTGCATTTGCGCATATACCGCATCGACGATCCTGGCCTCGCCATGCAGCGCGCCACACAGGCTGCTGTCCTCGACGCGCAACGGTGCAAACGCGCTGGCGCACTGCGTCGGCAGGGCCACGTTGACAGGCAGTTCGCTGAGCATGCTCGCAAACAGGTCGGCATTGCCGCGTAACATTGCCCCACCAATCATTGTGACGATCAAACTCTCGTCGCTGCGCAACAACACGCGCGCCACCTGTGCATCGCTGCAGACAGCGGCCACCGCCTGAACCTGGCGCCCCTGCACGAAGTCCAGCGCGTGCTGGGTCATCGACAACGTCAATCCCTGCAGTTCCGGCAGCGGCGAGTCGATGCGGCGCGGAAACGGATCGCGATAGTAGGCATGCTGCGAGAAACTCGCCATACGCGCCAGCAACGGCGCCTGTGGCGCCAGCGCAGCCGCATAGCTGCGCGATTGCGCTCGCACCTGGGCGAGGCATCCGGAAGCGGCCCAACCGCATTGGGGCGGCGCAGTCGCCGGCCATGCCGGCGCGCAGGGATAGCGGCTCAGTTCACTGCGAAATCCGCTTGCGACCGGGGTGCGCTGGAAGCGCTGCAGGTCGCGCGCCAGCACCGCTGCCTGTTCCTCATTCGGAATCGTGTACGGCGATGCCCACAGCGCGACAAACAGATTCGACCCCGCCGGCGGCGCGGGCCGTGGCTGACGCAGTTGCGCCAGCGCCTGCTGCTGGGCCTGCTGCTGGGCCTGCGGGATCGGCCAGCGCGCGGAGAGCGCATGGGCTCCCACCAGCAACGCAACCACCAAACCCACCGACAGCAGGGCCCATTTCAAGAACGTTGCGAGCATGGCAGACACCTTCCCTGGAGAAGGCTGGCATCTTAGCGGGGGCCACCTACCGGATGCGATTGCCCGAATGGCGGCTGTACCGCACCACGCTGCCGACGCGAACACGCCACGCGCTGGCCGAACCACAGGCCCACCGGCCGCAAGCGAATGCCTACAATGCGCGCATGTCTGAATCCTCTGCTCCGCATCGTCCCTCCGTGCAACGGGTCTTCCTGACCGGCCTGCTCACCTTGCTGCCGGTCTGGCTGACCTGGGTGGTGGTGAAGTTCGTGTTCTCGCTGCTGTCGGGCATCAGCAGCCCGTGGGTGGTGCCCTTGTCCGGACGCATCGCGGCCTCGTTCCCGCATTACCTGGGCTGGATCACGGCGCTGTGGGTGCAGAACACCATCGCGCTGATCGCAACGGTAGCGGTGATCCTGTTCGTGGGTGTCCTGAGCCGACGCGTGATCGGCCAGCGGCTGCTGCGCTGGTTCGAAGCGATCATGCGGCGCATTCCGTTGGCCAGCGTGGTCTACGACAGCGCGCGCAAGTTGCTGGACATCCTGCAGACGCAGCCTGGTAGCACGCAACGCGTGGTACTGATCGACTTCCCGCATCGCGATATGAAATCGGTTGGTCTGGTCACCCGCGTGATCAAGGAACAGGGCACCGGCCGCGAGCTGGCAGCGGTGTATGTGCCGACCACGCCGAACCCCACCTCCGGCTATCTGGAGATCGTGCCGGTGGAGCTGCTCACGCCCACCGACTGGACCGTGGACCAGGCGATGAGCTTCATCATTTCCGGCGGTGCCGTGTCGCCGGAGACCGTTCCATTTACCCGGACTGCGGACCGCTGACGCCATGACACACGTGCGTACCCTCGACGATCGTGCGGTACGGCTGTTCATCGCGCTGGCGGCGTTCTTTTGCGTCAACGCCGCGCTGGCGGAGTTCATCGGCGTCAAGATCTTTGCGCTGGAAGACACCCTCGGCATCGCGCCGTTGAACTGGAACCTGTTCGGGCAAACCGGCTCGCTCAGCTTCACCGCCGGCACCTTGCTGTGGCCGGTGGTGTTCATCATGACCGACACCATCAACGAGTTCTTCGGCAGCCGCGGGGTGCGTTTCATCTCTTGGGTGGCGGTGGGCCTGATCGGCTACGGCTTCGTGTTCGCGTTTGCGGCTATCGCGCTGGCACCGGCCGGCTGGTGGGTCACCGCCGCGCAGAGCCAGGGCGTGCCGGACTACCAGGCCGCCTTTGCGGCGGTGTTCGGGCAAGGCCTGTGGACCATCGGCGGCTCGCTGGTGGCGTTTCTGTTCGGGCAGTTGATCGATGTGTCGGTGTTCCACCGCATCCGCCGCGCCACCGGCGAAAAACACGTGTGGTTGCGCGCCACCGGCTCCACGGCGGTGTCGCAGCTGGTGGACAGCTTCGTGGTGATCTATATCGCCTTCGTGCTGGGCCCACAGCATTGGTCCATCGACCAGTTCCTGGCCGTGAGCACGCTCAACTACCTCTACAAGATGGGCTTTGCGATCGCGCTGATTCCGTTGCTGTATCTGGCGCGCCGCGCCATCGGCGCGTATCTCGGCGCCGAACGCGCCGAACAATTGCGCGAAGAAGCTGCCGCCGATTGAGCCAGGCGGCCGCGACGAGCGACCGAACCTGGTGCCGTCAACGCTTGCAGCACAAGCCGTGCGGCACGTTATCGCACCGCAGCATTTATTCCTCACGCGGCGCCCTGCCCGTGCCGTGCATGAATTGCACGCGCGGGCCATGACCCTGGTGGCTGGCCGTAACGGTGCGGATCGGGCAAGCTCCCCGCTCGCTTGTTTCCGGAGCCGGTAATGCCGCTTAGCTTTTCCCGCCTGCTGTCCCTGGCCATGGCCGCCGTGTTGAACCTGTCGCTGGCCGCACCGGCCGATGCAGCCAAGAAGAAGACCGGCAAGGCACAGACCTCGCAAACGCGCGCGAAGGCGGGCAAGGCCAAGAAGTCCACCAAGCCGGCCAGGAGCACCAAGGCCAAGGCCAAGCCACGCGCGGTGGTGGCACCGGTGGTGCAGAGCAAGGCACAGCAACTCACGCTGCTGTACGACCAGTACTGGGATGCCTCGCTGAAGCTCAACCCGTTGCAGGCCACCTTCCAGGGCGAGAGCCGCTACAACGACCAGCTGCCCAACTTCCTGTCGCCTGCGTTCCGCCAGCAGTCGCACGACTTCACCACGCTGTGGCTGGCCAAGGTGGAGGCGATCGGCCCGGATGGGCTCAGCGGGCAGGACCTGCTCAGCTACCAGATCTTCGTGCGCGATGCGCGCAGCGCCCTGGCGGCCGAGCAATTCCCGAGCTGGATGTTGCCGATCAACCAGTTCTACAACATCGCCAGCATTGCGGTGGTCATGGGCTCGGGCACCGGCGCGCAGCCGTTCAACACCGTCAAGGACTACGACAACTGGTCGCGCCGCGCGCTCGGCATCCCGGACCTGTTCGACCAGGCCATCACTAACATGCGTGCGGGCATGCAGGCCGGGGTGGTGCAGCCCAAGGCCTTGATGGAAAAAGTGCTGCCGCAGCTGGACGCCATCATTGCGCGCAGTGCTGAAGAAAGCCTGTTCTGGGGGCCGATCCGCAACCTGCCCGCCGACATGCCCGAGGCCGACAAACAACGCATCACCGCCGAGTACAAGCGGATGATCGAGTTCCGCATCATGCCGGCCTACCGCGCACTGCGCGGCTTCATCGCCACCGAATACCTGCCGGCCTGCCGCGACACCGCGGGGCTGGCCGCGCTGCCCAACGGCGCCGCCTGGTACGCCTACGACGTGCGCCAGAGCACCACCTCCGACCTGACCCCGGCACAGATCCACCAGACCGGCCTGGACGAGGTGGCGCGCCTGCAGGGCGAGATCCAGAACGTGGCCAAGCAGGTCAAGTTCCGCGGCAACCTGCCCAAGTTCTACAAGTTCATGCAGACCGACAAGCGCTTCGTGTTCCGCAGCGAGTCCGAACTGCTGGACGCTTACCGCGGCCTGCAGAGCCGCGTGCAGGCCGCGGTCCCCCGCCTGTTCGCCACCCAGGGCATCCCGGCCCTGGACGTGCGCCCGGTGGAGCCACAGCGCGCGCAAGCGGCGGCCAGCGGCTCGTACATGCGCCCCAACCCGCACGACAACACGCCGGGCATCTTCTACGTCAATACCTCCAACCTGCCCGCGCGCCCGCGCTGGGAGGGCGAAAGCCTGTTCCTGCACGAAGGCGTGCCGGGCCATCACTACCAACTCGGCCTTCAGCAGCAATTGACCGACCTGCCCAAGTTCCGCCGCTTCGGTGGCGAGACCGCCTTCATCGAAGGCTGGGGCCTGTATGCCGAATCGCTGGGCCGCGAACTGGGGCTGTACCAGGACCCGTACAACTACTACGGCTACCTGCAGAACGCGCTGCTGCGCTCGATCCGGCTGGTGGTGGACACCGGCCTGCATAGCCAGGGCTGGACCCGCGCGCAGGCCATCGACTACATGTTGCAGAACTCGGCCGTCACCCGCGAAGACGCCGAGGCTGAGGTGGACCGCTACCTGGCCATTCCCGGCCAGGCGCTGGCCTACAAGGTCGGCGAGATGAAGATCAGCCAGTTGCGCGAACAGGCGCAACGCGAGCTGGGGCCGCGCTTCGATGTGCGTGCCTTCCACACCGAAGTGCTCAAGGACGGTTCGGTGCCGCTGGAGATCCTGCAGGACAAAGTGCAACGCTGGATCGCCACGCAGAAAGGCTGAGCACGCTCAGCCAGCCGTACGCGCCGCCACCAGTGCGGCGATGTCGGCCGGCGTGGTGCGGCAGCAGCCACCAATCAAACGCGCACCGGCCGCATGCCATTGCGCGCGTTGCGTCGCCAGTGAACACGCCACTGTGGTTCCCGCATGCCAGCGCTTGTCGCTGGCGTCGTAGTGCTCACCGGAATTGGGATACACCACCAGCGGCAAGCTGGTGAGCGCGGCCAGCGACTGCAGCGCGGCGGTGACCTGCTCGATCGCAATGCAATTGATGCCCACCGCGACCACCTGCGGGCACGCGTCCAGAGCCGGAATCACTTGCGCCAGTGGCGTGCCATCGCTCAGATGCGCGGCATCGCGCAGGGTGAACGAAAACCACGCATGCACCTGCGGGAACTCCTCCAGCAACAGGCGCAGCGCGGTGATCTCACTGGCCGAGGGCAAGGTTTCGCAGGCCAATAGGTCCACGCCGGCATCCACCAGCGCCGCGATGCGCGGGCGATGGAAGTCGAGCATCTGCGCCACCGGCAGCGCGTAGTCGCCGCGGTATTCGGAACCATCCGCCAGATAGGCGCCATACGGCCCCACCGAGCCGGCCACCCACAGCGGCGCCGCCTGCGGATGCGCGGCCAGGTGGTCCGCGCGCGCCTGCGCCGCCAGCGCCACGCTGCGTGCGATCAACGCCTGCGACTGCGCCAGGCCCAGCCCGCGCGCGGCAAAGCCCTGCGGCGTGGCCTGGTAGCTGGCGGTGATCGCGCATTGCGCACCGGCGGCGAAGTAGTCGCGGTGCACCTGGTAGATCAGTTCCGGCTGCTCCATCAACACCCGTGCCGACCACAAGGCGTCGTTGAGATCACAGCCACGCTGTTCCAGCTCGGTGGCCAGCGCGCCGTCCAGCACCACCTCAGCGTCGCGCTGCAAGACATCACTGAAGGGCGCACCGACGCGCGGTTGGCGGGGAACAATAGTCATGGACGCACTCTCCGGGCTGCAAGCCTTTGGGTCACTGCATGGGCGCCGTAGCACAGCGCCACGAACGGAATCCCGCACCACAGCGCGATGCGCTGCTGCGGGTCAAACGCCAGCCCAGCGCAGGCCAGCACGCACAGCGCGCCACCAATCAGCGGCGTCCACGGATACCACGGCGCGCGGTAGGCCAGGCTGTCCAGTGCGATGCCGTCACGCAGCAGCTGGCGGCGGAAACAATAGTGCGAGGCACAGATGCTCAGCCACACCACCACCACCGCAAACCCGGAGACTGCAGAAATCGCCACGAACACGGTGTCGGCCGCGTACACACCGGTCAGCAGCGCCAGCAGCCCGCCAAGCATGCTCAGCACCAGCGCAGGCAGCGGGATGCCACGCCGGGTCAGCCGCGCAAAGCGGGCAGGCAAGGTGCCCTCGTTGGCCAACGACCACAGCATGCGGGCCGCCGCATACAACCCGGAGTTGGCCGCCGACAGGATCGCGGTAAGGATCACCGCGTTGAGCAGACCTGCGGCATACGGAATGCCCAGCAGCTCGAAGGCGCGCACGAACGGGCTGGTCTCCACCGCCGCCGCGTGCGCCGGCAGCAACGCGGCCAGCACCAGCACGGTGCCGACGAACAGCACCACCAGACGGATCAACGTGGTGCGGATCGCCAGCGGGATTGCGCGTGCAGGCTGTGCAGTTTCGCCGGCTGCGATGCCGATCAGCTCGGTCCCGGAGAAAGCGAAATTCACCGCCACCATTGTCATCAGGATCGGCACGGTGCCGTGCGCAAACCAGCCATCGGCGCGCAGATGGCGCACTCCCGGCGCCGGGCTGCCGTCGGCCAGCGGCAGCCAGCCGACCACCGCCGCGCCGCCCAGCACGATGAACACCACAATGGTCACTACATTGATCAGCGAAAACCAGAATTCGCCTTCGGCAAACCAGCGTGCCGACACCATGTTCAAACTGAAAATCAGCACGCAGAACAGCAGGCACCACGGCCACGCCGGGCTGTGCGGAAACCAGTACTGCATGCAGAACGCGGCAGCGGTGAGGCTCGACCCCAACGCCACCGTCCAGGTGAGCCAGTACAACCAGGCCACCACGTAGCCGGTGGCAGGCCCCAGATAGCGCGCCGCATACACATGAAACGCGCCGGTCTGCGGCATCGCCACCGCCAGCTCGCCCAGGCATTGCATCACCAGATACACCACCAGCGCGCCGATCAGGTACGCCAGCACCGTACCCAGCGCACCGGTGCTGGCGATGATGTAGCCGGTGTTGAAGAACAATCCCGTGCCGATCACGCCGCCCAGGGACAGCATCACCAGATGGCGCACCTGCATGCTGCGCTGGAACTGCGGTGCGTCGGTGGACGAGGGCTCGGACATGCGTGGTCCTGATCGGTGGCGCCCCATCCTGCCACGCACGTGCAGGCGAGCACAGCCATGCGATGGTGAGCTGTGACGTGGCCCTGCCGCTCAGCGGCATGCGGGTATCCTGACGACTCGTTTTTGCCAGCTTGCCGCCATGCCATCCTGTGATCGCACTTACCACGCGGGCTCCCGCATCATCGATGCCCTGCAGCTGCCGCGCGCAGTTGAATCTCTCAAGATCGGCGCGCTCCGTGCTGCCGCTGCCGCGCGCTCCATCGAGCGCAAACGCCTGCGCACTGAACGCTGCGGCCTGTCGATTCTGTCGCCACTGGTTATCGCGCCGCAGGCCACCGCCAGGAGCGCCGCATGATGCTCGCCGGGATCCACCACGTCGCGATCATTGCCGGCGATTACGCACGTTCCAAGCAGTTCTATTGCGAGATCCTGGGCCTGCGGGTGCTCGATGAGCATTACCGGCAGGCGCGCGACTCCTGGAAGCTGGACCTGGCGCTGCCGGATGGCGGCCAGATCGAGCTGTTCTCCTTTCCGGGCGCCCCCCTGCGCCCCAGCCGCCCGGAGGCGCGTGGCCTGCGCCACCTGGCCTTCCGCGTGCAGGATCTGGATGCGGCCGTCGCCCATCTCACCGTCCACGGCGTGGACACCGAGGCGGTCCGCGTGGACGAATACACCGGCCGTCGCTTCACCTTCTTTGCCGACCCGGACGACTTGCCGCTGGAGTTGTATGAAATGGCGTGAGGCGAGTGCCGATCGCTGCTGAAGCAGAACACGGAAGGTTGTGAGCCCCGCCGGCCGAGTACGGTCGCGCCCGCCAGGCGCACCGACTTGGATGAATGCATGCCGCAGCGCGGCTTTCCGCCTCCATACTCCACGGTATACATTCGCGATCAGGCCGCCGACGGTGGCCACTGCACTCCCTGGGAGGGGACACATGCGCAAGACCTTCAAGACCCTGATCATGGCCCTGCCGCTGGCCGCCGCCTCGCTGCTGGCCCAAGCCGCCGACTCGCCGGTGGGCCACTGGAAGACCATCGACGACGAAACCGGCAAGCCCAAGTCGGTGGTGCAGATCGAACAGCTCGCCAACGGCACGTTGAGCGGCAAGGTGGTCGAGATCCTGCAATCCAACCATGGGCCCAACCCCACCTGCGACAAGTGCGACGGTGCGCTCAAAGGCAAGCCGATCAAGGGCATGACCATCCTGTGGGGCCTCAAGCCCGACGGCACCGCCGTGTGGGGCGGCGGCTCGGTGCTCGACCCGGCCAAGGGCAAGACCTACAAGGCCAAGATCACCCTGACCGAAGGCGGCAAGAAGCTGCAGATGCGCGGCTATGTCGGCATCGAAGCCCTGGGCCGCACGCAGACCTGGGTGCGCGAGTAAGCCAGCGGACCTATGAATCCCGGTGGCGCGCAAGGCGCCACCGTTTGAATCGCAATGCGATCCAACAGCCGGAAGCGGTGCTGAGCCTGAAGACCGGCAGCCCTCCAGTAGACTCCCGCGAGCGCGAAGTACGCCTATCTTCTGCCACCCGCATATCTGGCGATCCGCCATCGGCGTGTCACTGCAGATGACTCCAACTGCTTGGCACCCAATCGCTTGGGACTGAACCGCTCGGACGCAAGACCTCCGCAGTTGTTCGCCTGCCAATCCTTCGCGCGCCACGCTTAGCCCCTGCTTTATGTCGCGCAGAAGGAACGAAGCAGCAGCCCGATATCCGAAGCAACCGCGTGATGCGCGCTTGCCAAGCGAGCGCAACAGTGAGATGAATTAACCGTGGGTTAACCAACCACTGAGGATTCATCGCGGTGGCGCAAAGCGCTCCCGCATCACTTTGTCACTTCGGAGAGAGAGAGCATGACCCATCACACCCGGCGGCTGACGCCGGCGCCGCTGAGCCTGGCCCTGGCTGCCGTGCTGTCCGCGTTTGCAGCCACGGCAACTGCGTCTTCGCCCGATCCACAGACCACCGCCGACCAAACCGCCCCAGATCAGGCTGGCGACGCGCCGGACGCCAAGCGGCTCGACAGCGTCATGGTGACTGGCTCGCGCATCGGCCGGGTTGGGTTTGATTCGCTGGAACCGGCCACCGTGGTGGGCGCCGAATATATCCAGGGGTACGGCTTTACCAATATTGCCGACGCACTGTTCATCCAGCCCAGCTTCGGGGCTGGCGCAACCTCCCGCGGCGACCAGTCAGGCTACGGCGCAGGTGTCAATTTCATCGGGCGCTTCGGGCTGGGCTCCAACCGCCAGCTAACGTTGGTCAACGGCAGGCGCTTTGTGACCTCCAACCCGCCAACCGTGTTCGGTCCATCTGGCGGCGGCACGCAGGTGGACCTGAATGTCATCCCGACCATCCTCATCGACCAGGTCGAGACGATCGGTGTTGGCGGTGCACCCACCTACGGCTCGGATGCAATTTCCGGCGTCAGTAATCTGATCTTGCGCAAAAATTTTGACGGCGCCGAAGTCCGTATGGGCTATGGGCTGACCGACCGTGGCGACAACGAGCGCTTCAATTATTCCGCCCTGCTTGGCAGCAATTTTGGCGGGGGCCGCGGCAACATCACCATTGCGCTGGATGCCGACAACAGCCAGGGCGTGCTCGGTACCGCACGCCGTTTCTACCGTGATGCCTACTCGACCCGCGCAAACCCGTCCGCCAGCGCGATCGCCAATTTCCAGCCCGGCCGCACGCCGGCTAACGACGGCCGCGTGAATCCTGGCATTGGCTTCAACACCGGCCCCAACGATGGCATCCCCGGACGCGTGTTGATCCGCAATCGCCGGATCAGCGACATGACGTGGGGTGGACTGTTGTTCCCGTCCGATGCGGGCACCGTGCGCGACGCCAGTGGTCAGCTACGCGGGTTTGGCGCCAATGAAGATCAATTCGTGCAGTTCGATCGCAACGGAGACCTGGTCAACTACAACCCTGGCACCAACTTCGGCATCAGTGATGCGTCAGGCGGCGACGGCGTGAACCTGCAGGAAACTACGCAGATCATTTCCGATCTGGATCGCAAGACGGTATTTGCACTCGGCAACTATGATTTCACTGACCAGGTCTCCGGTTTCTTCGAGGCCTCGTTCTATACCTCCACCGCACGCGAACTGGTGGACCAGAACGTTTACAACGCCACTGGATTCGGCGTTGGCTCCGTGGATGGCAGCGGCGATCAAAGCGGCTCGCTCAACTTCAACATCAACAACCCGTTCCTCACCGAACAGAATCGCCAGACGCTGCAAAACCTGGGCGTGGAGGACTTCGTTTTGTCGCGCTCCTCGCGCGACCTGGTGCAAAACCAGTCCAGCACCGACACCAACCTCTGGCGCGCTGTGGTTGGCTTGCAGGGCAGCTTCGATGCAGCAGGCCGCGGGTTCAACTGGGAAGCCAGTGTCAACCACGGCGAAGGCAACTTCGACTACTACAACGACAACCTGATCCAGCAGAACTTCATCAACGCGATCAATGTCACCCGCAATAGCGCCGGGCAGATTGTCTGCGACAGCAGCGCCGCAGGCACAACCGTCGATCCGAATTGCGCCCCCTTGAATTTGTTCGGCGAAGGCGTGGCCTCACGTGCCGCACGCAACTATGTGATTGCCCCGACCCACGCCGAAGCACAGATGAAGCAAACGGTCTTCAATGCCAACATCACTGGTGCAATCATCGACCTGCCCGGCGGCGAGTTGCGCTTCAATGCAGGGTACGAGCGCCGCAAGGAAGAAGGCAGCTTTACGCCCAGCACCTTCGAACGACTGGGCCAGGGCCGCTCGGTTCCCATCGCGGCCGCATCGGGTGAGTTCACCACCAATGAATACTTCGGCGAGATCCTCGCGCCGCTGGTGAATCCGGACGCCGGCATTCCCGGCCTGCACCGGCTGGACCTGACCGGCAAGATTCGCCGGGTCGAAAACACGGTCAACGGCTGGTTCAGCGCCTACACCTATGGGCTGCAGTACGAGCCTTTCCAGGGCGTCCAGTTGCGCGGCAACAAGACACGTTCGTTCCGGGCGCCATCCATCGCCGAGCTCTATACCAGCCAGCAGCCTGCGTATTACTTCATCCCCGAGCCCTGCAGTGCTGCACAGATTGGCAGTGGCCCTCGCCCAGGCGTACGCGCGCGCAACTGCCAAGCGTTCTTCGATTTCTACACCAATGCCGATCCTGCCTCGTTCGAAGAGGCGCCGAGCAGCCAGCTTGGTTCGGTCAGCGGCAATACACGCTTGCAGAACGAGCAAGCAGAATCGTGGACCGCCGGTATCGTGCTGCAGCCGGAATGGGTCAAGGGCCTGCGGATCGCGGCGGACTGGTACGACATCCAGATCACCAACTCGGTCACCACCCTGTCGGAGGAGGACATCACCTCAGGCTGCTTCGATAGCGACACCTTCAATGCCAATGACGTGCCCAACGCGAACAATTTCTGCAGCCTGATCACGCGCAATCCACAGACCGGGGTCGCCAACAGTATCCGGACCGAGTACACCAATGGCCCATACACCAATTTCCGCGGCTGGACCGCCGAAGTGAACTATCGCTTCGATCTGGCCGATGTGGACTGGGGCAAGGGCATCGTTGACCTGAGCTTCTACGGCTACTTCCCCAAGACCCTGGAAAGTGCCGCTGCGCCCGGGATCCCGCCGGACGAAGCGGTTGGCGAGATCGATAATCCCAAGCGTCAGTTCCAATGGAACGCGCGTTACATGACGAGCCACTGGAATCTCGGCCTCAGTGCCAATTACTCCAGCAGCGTGGTGTATGACCTCACCGATACCGTTGAGACACGCGCCCCACTGGGCGTCCCGAGCTATACGTCCTACGACGCAAACGTGGGCTACGCCTTCGATACGAACACCAGCGTCAATCTCGCAGCGCTGAACGTGACCGACAAGCTGGTCGCCTTCCCCAACGTCTACGACGGCCTGGGCCGGCGCTACATGTTCACGCTGAATCATCGTTTCTAGCAGTAGGGAGGCCCCAGCCACCCGGGGAATAACGCCCGGGTGGCTGGCGGTCGGGGCTGCTGCTCCCGGCAGTGGGCAACTGCGCCTGGACCCGTGCGCAGCCGTGCGATAATCACGTGTCCCCCGCATTACGCCCGCCATGACCCGCACCGCACTCGTCACTACCGCCCTGCCCTATGCCAATGGGCCGCTGCATCTTGGCCATCTGGTCGGTTATATCCAGGCCGACATCTGGGTGCGCGCGCGCCGGTTGCGCGGCGACAAGACCTGGTTCGTCTGCGCCGATGACACCCATGGCACGCCGATCATGCTTGCGGCCGAAAAGGCGGGCGTCACGCCAGAGGCCTTCATCGCCAACATCCAGGCCAGCCATGAGCGCGATTTCGCCGCGTTCGGGGTGACCTTCGATCACTACGATTCGACCAATTCGCCGGTCAATCGCGAACTCACCGAAGCCTTCTACACCAAGCTCGAGGCCGCCGGCCATATCAGCCGCCGCTCGGTGGCGCAGTTCTACGATCCGGCCAAGGGCATGTTCCTGCCGGACCGCTACATCAAGGGCATCTGTCCCAACTGCGGCAGCGCCGACCAGTACGGCGACAACTGCGAAGTCTGTGGCGCGACCTATGCGCCGACCGAGCTGAAAGAGCCCAAGTCGGTGATCTCCGGCGCCACGCCCGAGCTGCGCGATTCGGAGCACTTTTTCTTCGAAGTCGGCCATTTCGACGGCTTCCTGCGGGAGTGGCTGGATGGCGACGTGGCATTGCCGGGCGTCAAGGCCAAGCTCAAGGAATGGCTGGATGCCGAAGGCGGCCTGCGCGCGTGGGACATCTCGCGCGACGCGCCGTATTTCGGTTTCCAGATTCCCGGCCAGCCCGGCAAGTATTTCTACGTCTGGCTGGACGCGCCGATCGGCTACCTGTGCAGCTTCAAGACCCTGTGCGCGCAGATGGGCGAAGACTTCCAGGCGCATCTGGCGGCCGGCACGCAGACCGAACTGCACCACTTCATCGGCAAGGACATCGTCAATTTCCACGGCCTGTTCTGGCCGGCGGTGCTGCATGGCACCGGCCACCGCGCGCCAACCCGGCTGCACGTCAACGGCTACCTGATGGTGGACGGCGCCAAGATGTCCAAGTCGCGCGGCACCTTCGTGATGGCGCGGACGTTCCTGGATGTCGGCCTGGAGCCGGAGGCGCTGCGCTATTACTTCGCGGCTAAATCCTCCGGTGGCGTCGACGACCTGGACCTCAACCTGGGCGATTTCGTTGCGCGGGTGAACGCGGACCTGGTCGGCAAATTCGTCAACCTGGCCAGCCGCTGCGCCGGCTTCATCGGCAAGCGCTTCGACGGCAAGCTGGCCGACGCGCTGCCCGATCCGGCGCAGTACGCGCGCTTTGTCGAGGCACTGGCGCCGATTCGCGAAGCCTACGAGCGCAACGACCCGGCCAGTGCAATCCGCCAGACCATGGCGCTGGCCGACGAGGCCAACAAGTACATCGACGACACCAAGCCGTGGGTGATCGCCAAGCAGGAAGGCGCCGACGCGCAACTGCAATCGGTGTGCACGCAGGGCCTGAACCTGTTCCGCCTGCTGGTGGCCGCGCTCAAGCCGATCCTGCCGCGTACCGCCGCCGAGGCCGAGGCCTTCCTGTCGGCACCGATGACCAGTTGGGAGGACGTGAGCCGCCCGCTCACTTGCCATGTCATCCAGCCCTACACCGCCCTGTTCACCCGCATTGACCCCAAATTGATCGACGCCATGACCGACGCTTCCAAAGACACGATGGCCGCACCTGCGGCACCGGCTGCAACCACCGCCAGCGCTGAAAAGGTGGCCAAAATCGATGCAAAAGCGGCTACGCCGGCCAATCCCCCCGCCTCCGTCGCGAATCCAGGTCTTATTGGCATGGACGATTTCGCCAAGCTCGATCTGCGCATCGGCAAGGTGCTGGTGTGCGAAGCGGTGGAAGGCTCGGACAAGCTGCTGCGCTTCGAACTGGATGCCGGCGAGCTGGGCAAGCGCCAGATCTTCTCGGGCATCCGCGCCAGCTACGGCGAGCCGGAAACGCTGGTCGGCCGCAGCGTGGTGTTCATCGCCAACCTGGCCCCGCGCAAGATGCGCTTCGGCATCAGCGAAGGCATGATCCTCTCGGCCGGCTTCGACGGCGGCGCCCTCGCGCTGCTGGACGCCGATGCGGGCGCACAGCCGGGGATGCCGGTACGGTGAAGCAGGGAATCGGGAGTGGGGAATCGGGAATCGCAACGCACGCGGCCCTGTCCTTCACGCCTGCTCGGCTTCCACAGGGCAACGCAGCGCGAACGACACTCTGACAGCAGACGACGCAGTTCCCATTCCCAACTCCCGATTCCCGATTCCCCGCCCCAATGCAACTCGCCCTGTTCGATTTCGATCACACCGTGACCACCTGCGACACCTACGCGCGGTTCCTGCGCCAGGTGGCCAGCCCGGAACAGCGGGCGGCGGCACGGTGGCAGGTGGGTCCGTGGGTGGCGGGTTATCGGCTCGGGCTGGTGTCGGCGCCGCGCCTGCGCGCGCGGGTGACGCGGCTGGTGTTCACGGGCCGCGCCCTGGACGAGATGCAGACGCACGGCGCCAGCTATGCACGCACCGACCTGCCGGGCGTGTTGCGCCCGGAGGTGATGCGACGCATCGACTGGCACCAGGCCCAAGGCCATGAGGTGGTGCTGGTCTCGGGATCGCTGGACCTGTACCTGCAGCCGTGGTGCACGCAGCATGGCCTCTCGCTGATCTGCAACCAGCTGGAGCACGCGGCCGGCCGGCTCACCGGCCGCTACGCCGATGGCGATTGCGGCCCGCACAAGGCTGCGCAGATTCGCCTGCGCTACACACTGGCGCAGTACGACTGCGTGCATGCCTATGGCGACAGCCGCGAAGACCGGCCCATGCTCGCACTGGCGCAGCAGCGCTGGTACCGCGGCCAGCAACTGCACTGACACGCCGCGTAATGCCCACCTCGCTCCCCACGCTGGTCGAACGTCTGGACCGCCTGTTGCCGCAGACCCAATGCGGCCAGTGCGGGTTCGACGGCTGTCGCCCCTATGCGCAGGCGATGGCCGAGGGCAAGGCCACGATCGACCACTGCCCGCCCGGCGGCGATGCGGGCGCGCGGGCGCTGGCACAGGTGCTGCAGGTGCCGGCGCGCCCATATGACCGCAGCCGCGGCACCCATCTGCCCCCGCAGGTGGCCTGGATCGTGGAAGCCGATTGCATCGGCTGCACCAAGTGCATCCAGGCCTGCCCGGTGGATGCCATCGTAGGTGGAGCCAAGCATATGCACACGGTGATCGCCCCACTGTGCACCGGTTGCGAGCTATGCGTGCCGGCCTGCCCGGTGGATTGCATCGAGCTGCGTGTAGTCGGTTAAGCGCAGCGGTCGAAAACGGCTGCGCAGGTCCGCAGGCATAGTCCGCGCCTATTCGACGGTGTCCGCGCCCTGGCCGCCAACGGCGATGCCGAGCAGACGGAATGATGGCATCGCCCAAGCGCATGAACCACGCGCCCCAGGGCCCTCTGCGCCTTCGCCTCTACATGGCGACACGTCGTCAGATCCCCGAATGCCGAAGGGCACTGAGTGAAGCAGGGGGTGGCGAGGCGCACATCGTTGAGCGCGGTTGTTCGCCCGCTCCAGGCATCAGTATCAGCACCAGCTCCCCACCCCCGCCAGCCAGCCGCATCACCCCGACCGGCACCCCGCACCTGGCCACGTGCGCCGATTACTGTCACAGACGCTCGCCGCCCGCCCATCCTCCAACCTCAGGAACCCCCTGACGCCTCCCGCCGCATCCGTGCTGCGGACGCGCTCGTATCAGGTCAGGACTGTCATCGAGGAACGCGCCGATGCGCCTGCCCGCCGCCGTTACCAAGCTCGCCACGCTTTGCCGCCCCAAACCGCCGTTGCTGCTATTGGTGCTGGCCTGCCTGCCGTTGGGCGCTGCCGCCGCGGTCACCCGCGTCGACGGCGATGCCTTCGATGGCGACAGCGGTGCGCTGCGCTACCGCGAGTCGCATTGGCTGCTCGATGACGGCGGGCGGTTGGTGCTGTACCGCTGCAAGGACGGGCAGCCGTTCGCGCGCAAACAGGTCGATGGCGGCGGCAGTGCGCCCAATTTCAGCCTGGTCGATGGCCGCGATGGTTATCGCGAAGGCGTGCGGCAGCGCGACGGTGTGCGCGAGATGTACCAGCAGCTCCCGGGCAAGCCGGAACGCCGCACCGCACTGCCGGCGACCGAGACGCCACGCGTCATCGATGCCGGCTTCGATGCGTATCTGCGCACGCACTGGGCCGCCCTTGGCAGCGCTGCGCAGCAGGTGGAATTCGTGTTGCCCAGCCTGCAGCGGCAACTGACGTTCCGCGTGCAACGCATCGGCGAAACCGCCGGGCAGCGCCGCTACAAGGTCAGCCTGGATGCCTGGTATGGCGCGGCGCTGCCGGCCCTGGAAGTCACCTATGCCATCGCCGACAAGCGCCTACTGGAATTCCGTGGCGTGGGCAATCTGCGCGATGCCAATGGCCGCTATCCGCGCGTGCGCATCGTGTTTCCCGACACACCGGCGCAGCCAGCCAACGCCGAGTCGCTGCGCCAGGCCCGCGAGCAACCGCTGGTTGCGCGATGCGACGTGCCGTGAGCACCGCCGCGCTCTTCACACCCGCCCACACGCGCTTGCGTACAACGGCCCGGGCAGCCCTTTCCCCTGCAGGAGCATCGTCATGGCCAAGGCCTATCTCTGGATCAACGCAGTGCTCTATGTCGTCCTGGCGATCTGGTGCACCCTCTCGCCAAGCAAGACCGCCACGGCGGTGGGCTACACGCAGCTGTCGCCGGCTGGCCAGTCCGAATACCTGGTCATCTATGGCGGGCTGCAGTTGGGCATGGCCTTCCTGTTCGGCTATTTCGCCTGGATCGATCAACCGCGCACCGGCCTGCTGGTCGCACTGGCGTTCTACGTGCCCATCGTGCTGTTCCGCACCGTCTCGCTCTCGCGCCTGTGGCCGGTCTCCGCGCCAACGGTGGCACTGGCGGGTGTGGAAATCCTGCTGCTGCTCGCCGCCGTGCTGCTGTGGTTCAAGCACCGATGAAAGACTCTTTCGGCTCAGTCCGGTACGATCGGCGCCACCTCCGCCAACGCCCGACCGCATGAGTGCCATTCCTGGCCACGACGACGATGAGACCGGACGCCTGCTCACCGCAACGGCGGGCGGCGACCGCCACGCCTTCGAAGCGTTGTACCGGCAAACCTCGCCCAAGCTGTTCGGGGTATGCCTGCGCATGATCCCGCAGCGCGCCGAAGCCGAAGAAGTGCTGCAGGACGTGTTTACGCTGATCTGGCACAAGGCCGGGCAGTTCGACCCGAGCCGTGCGCGCGGGCTGACCTGGCTGGCGATGATTGCGCGCAACAAGGCCATCGACCATCTGCGCGCCACCGCGCCGCAGCGCCGTAACGTGGCGTTGGACGATGCCGGCGAACTGCGCTCGGCCGATGCCTCGCCGTTGGAGCGCGCCGAACGCCTCACCACGCGCCGCCGCATCGATCACTGCCTGGCCGAACTGGAACCGCCGCGCAGCGAGCTGATCCGCACCGCGTTCTTCGAAGGCATCACCTACGAAGAACTGGCCGAGCGCACCGATACGCCGATTGGCACGGTCAAAAGCTGGATCCGCCGGGGTCTGGCCAAACTCAAGGCATGTCTGGAACGATGAGCACGCCCTTCCCCATCGACCAGGAACCACCCCGCGACGTGCTGGCCGGCGAGTATGTGCTGGGCCTGCTCAGCGCCGACGACCGTCTGGCCGTGGAGCAGCGCATCGCCACCGATGCGCAGTTCGCGCAGGCAGTGGCGCAATGGCAAGAACATCTGGCGCCGCTGCTGGAAGAAATCGCCGCGGTGACACCGGCCGACCAGGTCTGGACGCGTGTGCGCCAGGCACTGGGCTTCGATACACCGTTGCATGCGGTGCCCGCATCCGGCGTGCAGAGCCCGGCGCCACCGGCGGCGGTTCCGCTATGGAACAGCGTGCGCTTCTGGCGCTGGGCCAGTGCCGGTGGCCTGGCCACTGCAGCGGTCTGCGTGCTGGCCTTGCTGAGCGTGCGCGCCCCGCCGACCGCGCCGCCATCTGGCCCGGTGCAGAACACGCCGATCGTGCAGACACCGCCGGCCAAGCCACCGGCAACCGGCATTGCGATGACCTCCACACTGGCCACCGCCGATGGGCGCCCAGGCTATGTGGCGTTGATGGATGCCGACAAGCAGGTCATCACCGTGACGCCGCTGGATCGCACCGCCACCGCCGGCAAGGTGCCGGAACTGTGGCTGATCACCCCCGATGGCAAGGCGCACTCGATGGGCGTGTTCGACGACCAGCGTGCGCGGCGCGCGTCGATCCCGGCGCCGTTGATGCCGATGCTCAGCAACGAGGCGATCCTGGCCGTCACCCTGGAACCACCGGGTGGTGCGCCGGGCGGCGTGGCCACCGGCACCGTGGTGGCCAAGGGCGGCATCAGCACGTTGGCCATGGCGCCTTGATCGCCTGAGTGCAGCGGCATCCGTCAAAGGATGCCGCTGGCAGCGTCATTGGCAAACACCTCGCGCGCCGTCGTCCAGCAGCACGGACCATGCGCACGCACGGCATCGTTCGAGCGAGCTGCTGCACCTGCGCACCGTCAGCGCCTGCCGCGCAGCCGTGCAGCCGTTTTCTTCTTCTGGCAAAGCAGACTCGTCCGCGCGCACGCGCTTTGCGCGGATGTTTTTGTGTGCGCCGCCACGCGAATCGCTTGCGTTCCCAACCGTAGACGCCGGATGCGTGCGACGATCAAGCGGACTGGTGCATCTGTTTGTCGGCAGCATCCGTAAAGGGTCCCATCCACCACGGAGAACCATGCGTGCCGAGCTCTGGACTCGACCCCCGCGTCGCACCCACGCCCCACCCCGCCACCCCGCCACAGCGCGCGGGCAAGGCCCGGCGGTTCGGCAGCCTGCGTCGCTGGGTGGATTCGCAAACCGACGAACCGCTGGACGAAGCCCGCGCGGACCGCATCGACTGGCTGCGTGCGCTGCCGTTCATCGCCTTGCACCTGGCCTGCTTTGCGGTGTTCTGGGTCGGTGTGTCGTGGTTCGCAGTGAGCATGGCCGTGGCGCTGTACGCGCTGCGCATGTTCGCGCTGACCGGGTTCTATCACCGCTATTTCTCGCACCGCGCATTCAAGACCTCGCGCGTGGTGCAGTTCGTGTTCGCCGCGATCGCCGCCACCTGCGTGCAACGTGGGCCGCTGTGGTGGGCCGCACACCATCGCAACCATCACCGGCATACCGACACCGGCCGTGACCCGCATTCGCCGGCACAGCACGGCTTCTGGTGGAGCCATACCGGCTGGTTCCTGACCCCGCGCAATTTCCGCACCGATTGGGAAGTGATTCCGGATCTGCGCCGCTTCACCGAGCTGCGATTTCTGGACCGCTTCGACATCGTGATGCCGGTGCTGCTGGCACTGGGCCTGTACCTGCTGGGCGACTGGCTGGCGGCTGCAGCGCCTGGCCTGCACACCAGTGGCGCGCAGTTGCTGGTGTGGGGCTTCGTGCTGTCCACGGTGGCGTTGTTCCATGCCACCTTCACCATCAATTCGCTGGCGCACCGCTTCGGCAGCCGGCGCTTCGACACCCGCGACGACAGCCGCAACAACTGGTTGCTGGCGCTGCTCACCTTCGGCGAGGGCTGGCACAACAACCATCATTTCTTTCCCGGCTCGGCGCGCCAGGGCGTGCGTTGGTGGGAATACGACATGACCTGGTACGGGCTCACGGTGATGTCGTGGGTGGGCCTGGTGTGGGATCTCAAACCGATGCCCGCCATGCTGACGCGACGCGCCGGACGGGTGGCGCGATGAGCGGTGGCAGGATCGCGGTGGTCGGCAGTGGAATCGCTGGCCTGGGCGCCGCATGGCTGCTGTCGCGGCGTTACGAAGTGACGCTGTTCGAGGCCGCCGATTATCTCGGCGGCCACACGCACACGCATGACATCCAGCTGGAGGGCCAGCGTTACGCGGTGGACAGCGGCTTCATCGTGTTCAACCCGCAGCACTACCCCTTACTCACCCGGTTGTTTGCCGAAATCGACGTGGCGTCGCAGTCCACCACCATGAGTTTTTCGGTGCACGACGCGCGCAGCGGGCTCGAATACAACGCCGGCTCGCTCGGAGGGCTGTTCTGCCAGCGCCGCAACCTGCTCAGCCCACGCTTCTGGGGCATGCTGGCCAATCTGCGGCGTTTTTACCGGCAGGCGCCTGCGGTACTGACCAGCGACGAGCGTTTCAGCACGTTGGGCGAGTACCTGCACCGGCACGGCTATTCGGACACCTTTCGCGACCAGCACCTGGTGCCGATGGCCTCGGCGCTGTGGTCCTCGCCCTCGCAACGCATTCTCGAATTTCCGATGGGCCAGTTGATCGGCTTCATGGCCAATCACCACATGCTGCAGATCAGCGGACGGCCGCAGTGGCAGGTGGTGCGCGGTGGTTCGTCGAGCTATGTGCGCGCGTTGCGGCGGCGTTGGCAGGTGCAGGAACGCCTGTCCACGCCGGTGCACGCCGTCCGCCGGGCTGGCAACGGCGTGGTCGTGACCTCGTTGCGCGGCGACGAGCATTTCGACGAGGTGGTACTCGCCTGCCATGCCGACGATGCATTGGCCTTGCTCAGCGATGCCACGCCTGCCGAGCAGCAGATCCTGGGCGCCATCACCTACCAGAACAACGACACCGTGCTGCACACCGATGCCAGCGTGCTGCCGCGCGACCGCCGCGCCTGGGCGGCCTGGAATGCGCATGTGCCGGCCGACCCGCAGGCGCCGTGCACGGTGAGCTACTGGATGAACGCGCTGCAGTCGATCAACGCACCGCAGCCGTTCATCGTCAGCCTCAATCGCGACCAGGACATCGCACCGGAGAAAGTGCTGCGCCGCATGCGCTACCGCCACCCGGTGCAGAACGCCGCCGCACTCGATGCGCAGGCGCGCAAGGCGCAGATCCAGGGCCAGCGGCACACCTGGTTTGCCGGCGCGGCGTGGGGCTTCGGCTTCCACGAAGATGGCCTGCGCAGCGGCGTGGACGTGGCGCATGCACTGGGAGTGCCGTGGTGACCCAGCTGCTGCGCGAAGCGATCACCGATGCCGTTCCACTGCCGCCCACCGAGGGCGGTGGTACCGGACGGCTGCACGGCCCGTTGCGCAGCGCCATCTATACCGGCTGGGTGCGGCACCGCCGCTACGCCCCCAAGCCGCTGCAATTCCGCTACCGCCTGTTCCTGATGTATCTGGATCTGGCCGAGCTGGAGCACGTCTTTGCGCGCCGCTGGCTGTGGTCGGTGGGCCGCGCGAATCTGGCGCAGTTCCGCCGCAGCGACTACCTGGGCGACCCGCAGGTGCCGCTGGACCAGGCCGTGCGCGACTGCGTGCAGGCCCACACCGGCGACCGCCCGGACGGTGCGATCCGCCTGCTCACGCACCTGCGTTACTTCGGCCATGTATTCAATCCGGTCAGCTTCTACTACTGCTTCGACCGCCACGACGGGCTGCGCTGGATTGTGGCCGAAATCACCAACACGCCCTGGCAGCAGCGCCACACCTATGTGCTGCCGGTGGCGCAGGCGCGCAGCCATCGGGATGTGCATGCCTGGCGCTTCGATAAACGCTTCCACGTGTCGCCGTTCATGGGCATGCAGCACCACTACGACTGGCGCTTCAGCGTGCCCACCGAACACCTGCGCGTGCACATGGATGTGCTGGATGCCATCGACGCCACGCCGCAACCCCCTGCGCAGCAGGCGCGCCGCTTCGACGCCACGCTGGTGCTGCAGCGCCAGCCGCTGACCGCAGGCACGCTGGCGCGCACGCTGCTTGGCTACCCCTTGATGACCGTGCAGGTGGTGCTGGCCATCCATTGGCAGGCACTGCGCCTGTGGCTGCGCGGCAACCCCGTCCACGATCACCCCACTCCGCCTGTGCGAGAACGCTCATGAGTGCCACCTCCCTGCCCGACACTGCCGCGCCGCGCGCGGCCTCGTGGACCGATCGTCTGTTGCGCAAGCGGCTGCTGGCCACACTGGGCGACCTGCGCGATGGGCAGCTGCAGCTGCATGAAGCCGATCGCGTCACCACCCTCGGCAATGCCAGCGGCACGCAGGCGCTGCAGACCCAGTTGCGGGTGACCGACCCGCGCTTCTATCGGCAGGCCGCGCTCAACGGCAGTGTCGGCGCCGGCGAGGCCTACATGGATGGCGATTGGCAGTGCGACGATCTGGTGACGCTGATGCGCCTGCTGCTGCGCAACCGCGACCGACTGGACGCGATGGAGACCGGCACCGCCCGCCTGGGCGGCTGGGCCATGCGCAGCCTGCATACGCTGGCACGCAATACGCGCAGCGGCAGCCGGCGCAACATCGCGGCGCATTACGACCTGGGCAACCCGCTGTTCCGGTTGTTCCTGGATGCCAACCTGATGTACTCCTCGGCCATCTTCGTCGACGGCGAAGAAGCGCAGGGCGAGGCGGCGCTAGAGCGCGCAGCCACCCGCAAGCTGGAACGCATCTGCGAAAAACTGCGCCTTGGCCCGCAGCACCATGTGGTGGAAATCGGCACCGGCTGGGGCGGGTTTGCACTGCATGCCGCACGCGAACATGGCTGCCGCGTCACCACCACGACCATCTCGCGCGAACAGTTCGAACTGGCCACCCAGCGCATCGCTGCAGCCGGCTTGAGCGAGCGCGTGACGGTGCTGCTGCGCGACTACCGCGACCTGGAAGGCCACTACGACCGCGTGGTGTCGATCGAGATGATCGAGGCCATCGGGCACCAATACCTGGACACCTACTTCGCCAAGGTCGGCAGCCTGCTGACCGACGAGGGCGAGGCGCTGATCCAGGCGATCACCATCGAAGACCATCGCTATGCGCAGGCGTTGCGCTCGGTGGACTTCATCAAGCGGCACATCTTCCCGGGCAGCTTCATTCCCTCGGTGGCGGCGATGACCGGCGCCATCGGCCGCGCCAGCGATCTGCGCCTGTTCAATCTGGAAGACATCGGCCCCAGCTATGCACTGACCCTGCGTGCGTGGCGGCAGCGCTTCATGGCGCAACTGCCGCAGGTGCGCGCACTGGGCTACGACGAGCGCTTCATCCGCATGTGGGAATTTTATCTGGCCTATTGCGAAGCCGGTTTCCTGGAACGCTCGATCGGCGATGTGCATCTGTGGTTGAGCAAGCCGGGCGCACGTCCGCCGCAGTTCGTGCCCGGGTTGAGCAGCGCCGCATGAAGCAGCTGGGCAACTACGTCGGCTTGCAGGTGCTGTGGCTGGTGGCGGTCAGCTCAGCCGCGCGTGGGCGCGTGTGGCCCACGCTGCTGGCGTTGGCGCTGTTTGCGCTCTACCAACTGTGGCCCACGCGGCGCGCGCGCGGCGACTGGCAGTTGCTGCTGGCCGCCGTCGCACTGGGGCTGTTGCTGGACACCACACTGGCCGCAGGCGACTGGGTGCGCTACGCCGCGCCGTGGCCGGGCAGCGTGCTCGCGCCGGCGTGGATCCTGGCGCTCTGGCTGGGATTTGCGCTCACGCTCAATCATTCACTGGCAACGGTGATGCAGCGCCCGTGGCTGGCGGTTGTGCTGGGCGCGGTCTTCGGGCCGCTGTCGTACTGGCTGGCCGAGCGCAGCTGGCAGGCCATCGAATTGCTGGCACCGCAGCGCAGTGCGGTGCTGGCGCTGGCGATTGGCTGGGGCGCGGCCTGCGGCCTGCTCTCGCTGTATGCCCGGCGCCTGGCACGCCCCGCGTTTGAGCCCATCACTGGAGACCCGCAATGACTGTCTGGCCGCTGCTGCATGTCGGCGTGTTCGCCGCCGTGGTGATGGTGTTGGGTTGGCTGTGGCAACGCCGCAGTGGCAACGCCGGCCCGGTGGACGTGTTATGGGCAGGCTGCCTGGCGGTTGCTGCGCCTTACTGCGCGTGGATGTCCGAGGGTGCGCTGCTGCCACGCGTGCTGGTGGCGGTGCTCGGCGGCGTGTGGGGCGCACGGCTTGCCTGGCACCTGGGCGTGCGCGTGTTCGGCGACCCCCACGAGGATGGCCGCTACCGCGCCCTGCGTGAGCACTGGAACGGCGATCAGCGCAAGTTCCTGGGCTTTTTCCTGGCCCAGGCGATGGTGGTGGTGCTGTTCTCGGTGCCGTTCCTAGCCGCGGCCAGCAACCCGAACCCGGCATGGAGCGTGTGGAGCAGCCTGGCGATTGTGGTGTGGTTGATCGCCGTCGGCGGCGAGGCGCTGGCCGACCGGCAGTTGTCTGCGCACAAGGCCAACCCGGCCAACCGCGGCAAGACGTGTCGCACCGGGCTCTGGCGCTATTCGCGGCATCCCAATTACTTCTTCGAATTCGTGCATTGGTTTGCGTACCTGGCCCTGGCGGTCGGTGCGGGGCCGTGGCTGCTGGCGCTGTGTGCGCTGGGCCCGGTGGTGATGTTCGTGTTCCTGTATCGCTTTACCGGCATCCCCTATACCGAGCAGCAGGCACTGCGCTCGCGTGGCGAGGACTACGCCCAGTATCAACGCAGCACCAGCGCATTTTTCCCGCTTCCCCCTTCGTCCTGATTCGCCTGGAGAGTCGCATGTCCACTGTCACCATCCCGCCCTCCGCGCATCCCGAAGAAGGCTTTGCCACCCGCCTGGCCGAATCCGGCGTGCTGCCCGATGCCGCGTTGCGTTACGGCATCCGCCGTCTATGCGCGCAGCGCCTGCTGGACGAACGCCGCGATGGCGCCGATGCCAGCGGCGAGCGCCAACGCACCTTCATCGACAGCCTGCGCGGCAGCGCCATCGCGATCGAAACCGATGCCGCCAATCGCCAGCATTACGAGCTGCCCCCGCAGTTCTTCACCCTATGCCTGGGGCGGCGCCTGAAATACAGCAGCTGTTACTGGGACGCGACCACGCCGGACCTGGACGCGGCCGAACTGCGCATGCTGGCGTTGTACGGCGAGCGCGCCGAACTGGCCGATGGCCAGCGCATCCTGGAGCTGGGCTGCGGCTGGGGCTCGCTCACCTTGTGGATGGCCGAGCGCTATCCGAATGCCAGCATCACCGCGGTGTCCAATTCGCGGCCGCAGCGCGCGCACATCCTGGAACAGTGCCGCGTGCGCGGGCTGAGCAACGTGCAGGTCATCACCGCCGACGTCAATGCGCTGGCACTGCCCACTGACAGCTTCGATCGCGTGGTCTCGGTGGAAATGTTCGAGCACATGCGCAACTACCGCGAGCTGCTGTCGCGGATCGGCAGCTGGCTGGCGCCGGGCGGCAAGCTGTTCGTGCATATCTTCTGCCACCGCGACCTGGCCTACCCGTTCGAAGTGGCCGGCGAAGACAACTGGATGGGGCGGCACTTCTTCACCGGCGGGCTGATGCCGGCGGCCGATACGCTGCTGCAGTTTCAGCAGGATGTGGTGATCGAACAGCGCTGGGTGTTGTCCGGCGAGCATTACGAAAAGACCGCCAATGCCTGGCTGGAAAACCAGGACCGGCACCGCGAACAGATCATGCCGCTGCTGCGGCAGACCTACGGCGAGGATGCACAGCGCTGGTGGCAGCGCTGGCGCATGTTCTGGCTGGCCTGCGCGGAGCTGTTCGGCTACGACGAAGGCCGCGAATGGGGCGTGGCGCATTACCGCTTCGCCAAGCGCTGACCTGCGCCGATTGACCAGCTCGGTCAGTCGGCAGCCATGCTGCCGACCGGCCCGCAGCGCGATGCCGCAGCACCGCGCGCAGTGATTGATCAGCCAATCAGCTCGTTGCTGCGGTGATCACGATCTCCACCTTCCACTCCGGGCGCGCCAGCTTGGCTTCCACGGTGGCGCGTGCCGGGGTGAAGCCATGCGGCACCCACTCGTCCCAGGCCTTGTTCATCCCGTCGAAATCGGCGATGTCGGCAAGAAAGATTTCCGCACGCAGAATCTTGGTCTTGTCGCTGGCGGCCATCGCCAGCAGCTTGTCGATCTCGGCCAGCACCTGACGGGTCTGCCCGGTGATGTCTTCGCTGGTGTCGTCGGCAATCTGCCCGGCGAGGTAGCACACGCCGCCATGGACGGTCATTTCGGACATACGCGGGCCGGTATCGAATCGCTGCAGCATCTTCAGGCTTCCTACGGTTGGTTGACCCGGGCATTGTCACGCGAATGCGATGAACGTGCAGCGCGTGCCAGCCAACTGCCCACCAGCGTCAACCAGATCACGATCAGCACGATGGCGGTCTTCTGGCTGATGCCGCGTGGCGCGGTGTGCACGCTCACGTTGAACAGCAAGACCGCAAACGCAACCAGGCCCAGGCCGAAGGCCGGCACGAAGCGGCTGCGCCAGCGTGGGTCGTTGCGGAAATACCACGACTGCAGCAGCAGCCCGGCAATCACGCATAGAAACGCGGCCTGCGCGGACAACAGATGCACCATCAACGCCGCGTTCGGCGCTAGCGTCGGCATCCAGCTGTCGCCGATCGAGACTGCGCTCAGGCCTAGTGCCGCGGCCCAGAACAAGCCCAGCACGGTGCGGCTGCGCGCGGTTGGCATCAGCGCGGCATGCAGGCCCAGCGCCAACCACGCCATGCTCGCGGCCAGCACGCAATAAGCGGTGCGCAGTACCAACCCGTAGGGCCCGTGCAGATACAGGCTCAGTTGCGCGCCCACCCAGTCCAGGTCGGCACGCATCAGTTGCAGGGTCAGCACCAGCACGACGAATGCCACGCCAACCACGGCGGCGGTGCTGCCGGCATGCGCGCTCCAGCGCGGCGGCGCGCCTGGCACGGCCTGTGCATCAGCTCCCCTGCCTTGCGCCATCTCACGCTTCAACATCCTGTCTGCACCTTCACTGCATCGCTTTGCATCGTTTCGTTCCAACCGCACGCATGCGCCCGTTTGGCCTATGATGCGCGCGGCCGTCCAGGGCCGACAATGTGTCGGCCCGATCGAACCCTGTGTTCACCCTCCACCGGCGCCCACGCGACCACGCTGCATGCACTCCCACGTTGTCCGGCCCATGCAGATCCTTCGCACTTGCTGCCTCCGCGGCGCGTGCGCACTCCCCTCCTTTCAGCAGATCCCGTTGCCCCCATGACGGATACCCCCGTGCCTTCCGAAGCGACCGCCAGCGGCTGGCGCCGTGCGCTGCCCGTGATCATCAGCCTGGCGATCCTGGCCATGGCGCTGCACGCGCTGTCCTCGCAATTCACCGATCACGGCTACCGCCAGATCCGGCAGGCGTTCCGCGCACTCGGCGCCGGCCAGATCGCACTCACCTTGCTGCTTGGCCTGAGCAGCTATGCGTGCCTGGTGGGCTTCGACTGGGTGGGCCTCAAGCGCACCGGCAAGCGCCTGCATCCGGCGCGGGTGGGCATCACCGCCTTCATGGCGCACGCGGTGGGGCAGACACTGGGCTTTGCGGCGCTCACCGGCGGCGCGGTGCGCTTGCGCGGCTACGGCAGCGTGGGGCTGACCCTGGCCGAGATCGGCCAAGTGGTGCTGATGAGCACGCTGGGCTTCATCTTCGGCGCCTGGGTGCTGCTCGGCATTGCGCTGATGCTCGAACCCGAAGCGGCCGCACGTGCACTGCCGATCGCCGCCGAAGGCATTCGCATCGCCGGCATCGCGCTGCTGGCCGGTTACCTGGCGATGCTGGTGCTGGTGGGCCGGCACGGACGCGAATTCGGCATCCGCAGCCATCGCTTCTGGCTGCCCGACCGCACCACCGTGCTGGGCGTGACTGCGCTCAGCGTGGTCGAACTGGGCCTGGCCGCGGCGGCGTTCTACGTGCTGCTGCCGCCCGATCCGGGCACCGGCTATTTCGGCTTCATCGGCATCTGGCTGGTGGCGGTGGTGGCCGGGCTGATCTCCACCGTGCCGGCCGGCCTGGGCGTGTTCGAGTGGAGCCTGCTCAAGCTGCTGCCGCATGTCACCCCGGCGGCGGTGCTGGCGGCCGCGCTGGCGTACCGGGTCACGTATTACATCGTGCCGTTGCTGATTTCGGTGGCCATGGCCGCGGCCACCGGCCTGCGCGCACCGGTGCGCGCCAGTGCCAGCACCGCGCGCACGGTGTGGAAGACCTTGCGGCCGTGGCTGCCGCAGATCCTGGCCTTGGCGGTGTTTGCGGTAGGTGCGGCGCTGGTGATCGACGGCACCCTGCCCACGCCACGCGCACGTCAGGAGGTGGCGCCGCTGCCGCTGATCGAGACCTCGCACCTGCTGGTCAGCCTGGGCGGCATGCTGCTGTTGCTAATCGGCCAGGGCCTGCAACGCCGCAGCCATTCGGCCTGGGTGCTGGCACTGGGCGTGTGCGTGTTGCTGCCGCCGCTGTCGCTGCTGCGCGGCAGCCATATCTCGGTGTCGCTGTCGGCCGCACTGGCCGCAGTGGCCTTGTGGGCGGCACGCCGGGAGTTCTATCGCCAGGGCGCGCTGCTGGACGAAGCCTGGTCGTGGCGCTGGCTGAGCAATCTGGGGCTGGTGCTGGTGGCCACGTTCTGGCTGTTGTTCTTCGTCTACAGCCATGTCGAATACAGCAACGACCTGTGGTGGCAGTTCGCCACCTCGGCCAATGCGCCGCGTGCGCTGCGTGCGCTGCTGATCCTGTGCGTGGGCGTGATCCTGTTCGGCACCGCACGCCTATTGCGCGGCGGTCGCCGGCCAATGCCGCCAGCCGATGCGCAAGCCTTGCAGGCCCTGGCACCGGTGCTGGCCAGCAGCGCCGACACCCAGGCCTGCCTGGCGCTCACCGGCGACAAGGCGTTCCTGCGTGATGAGAAGGGCCTGGGCTTTGTGATGATGCAGCGCTACGGCGGCTCGCTGATCTCGATGGGCGACCCGGTCGGGCCGCCGGAGGTGGCGCGTGCGCTGATCTGGCGCTTCCGCGAGGAAGCCGACCACATGGGCCTGCGCCCGGTGTTCTACCAGGTGGGCGAGAAATACTGGCAGACCTATCTGGACATGGGCCTGACCCTGGTCAAGCTGGGCGAAGAAGCGATCGTGCCGCTGGAGGGCTTCACCCTGGAAGGCCGCGACCGCGCCGACCTGCGCCAGGCCTGGAACCGCGGCAAGCGCGGCGGCCTGAGCTTCCGCATGCTGCAGCCCGAGCAGGTGGATGCGGTGATGGCAGAGCTGGGCGAGGTCTCCGAGCAATGGCTGGACGAAAAGGCCGGCGAAGAGAAAGGCTTCTCGCTGGGTAGTTTCGACCCGGACTACCTGCGCCGGTTTCCGATGGCGGTTGCCGAGGCGGAGGGCAAGATCGTGGCGTTCGCCAATGTGTGGTGCGCGCCTGCCGGCGGCGAGTTGTCGGTGGACCTGATGCGGCACAGCGCGCAGGCACCCAAGGGCACCATGGATTTCCTGTTTATCGAGCTGTTCCTGTGGGGCCATGCCAACGGCTACACGCGCTTCTCGCTGGGCATGGCACCGCTGTCGGGCCTGGCCGAGCATCGGCTGGCTGGCCGCTGGAATCGCTTCGCCAGCTTGGTGGCGCGGCATGGCGAACGCTTCTATGGCTTCAGCGGGCTGCGCCGCTTCAAATCCAAGTTCGCACCGACCTGGCGCCCACGCTATCTGGTCGCGCCCGGCGGCATGCATCTGCCCGCCGCGCTGCTGGATGTCACTCGGCTGATCTCGGTAGACCCGGGCCGGCAGGACTGACGCGATAACTGACCCGCGCACCGCGTGCGATCACGCGGTGCGCTGCCCTGCTCGTTACGGTTTCGACAGCGCGTGCAGCTGTTCCATGATCACCTTCGCCAAAGTCGCGTAATCGCCCTTGAAGTGATGATCGCCCGGCAGCACGACGCGCTTGGCCGTCTCCGCCGGCAGGCTTGGGCACAGCGCGTCTTCATCGTCCTGGCCGTAAATGCACACGGTGATGCCAGGCGGCAGGCGCTGCACTTCCGGGGCGATCGGCAAGCCGTCGTCGTCCGACCCCAGCCAGTTGCTGACATGGAACTCGTAGTCGGCCAGCTTGCCAACCGACAACAGCGCGGTCATGCGCAGGTTTTGCTTGGTGGGTGCGGGCAGCTTGTTGATGGCCGCCGGCAGCACGTCGGCACCTTGCGAGAAGCCGATCAGCACCACCCGCCGGCGCTGCCAACGCTGCGCATAGAACCGCGCGATGCGGTCCAGGTCGGTGGCGAATCCTTGCGGCGTGCGTTCGCTCCAGAAGTAGCGCAGCGAATCCAGTCCGACCACCGGAATGCCCTGCGCCACCAGCGCATCGGCAACCTCCTCGTCCAGCCCCGCCCAGCCGCCGTCACCGGAGACGAAGATGGCGAAGGTGTCGTCGTCGTTGTCGCCATCACCCCTGGCCGGCAATTCGACCACGGGCAGGTCTTCCAGGCCACCCGGCGGTGGCGGCAAGGCCACGCCTTTCTGCTCGCCCAGCGAGCGCGCCGCTGCGCGTAGCCCTGGCAAAATATCGCCCTGCCTGGAGCGCCGGAATGTCCGGGCCTGCGGAATCTGCTTGAGGAAGGCGTCTTCGGCAGCGGACGGGCAGCGGGTGCCCTGGCTGCTGGCAAGCACCCACGGAATCTGCAACGGCGCCGGCACCAGGCTGTTGCTGCCCGGGCGCACGCCCGGCTGGCAGATCGCCTGATCCGACACCGCCGCCGGGCACAGGCCGTCGGTCAGCACGCCGGCGAGCGTGTGCGGCTTGGCCTGCGCGGCGATCGCGTAGGCCAGTGCGGCGCCTTCGCCATCGCCCACCAGCAGCGGCAGCCGATAGGTGGGGATGTGATAGAAGGCCTGCAGGTAGCGCGAGAAGTTCTCCACATCGCCCACCGAGAACGCGCAGGTGCCGCCATCCTTGCGCACCACGCCATACAGATGCGCGGTATCCACCAGCGCCACCATTGCACCGTCGGCACGCAGCGCCTCGGCCTGGGCCTTACGGGTGGCCGTATTGCCGTCGCCGGCCAGCCAGATCACCACGCGTTGTGGCTCGCCCTTGGGCATCAGCACCGGAATCTGCTCGAAACGCCCGTGGCTGACCGCCTGCGGCGCCTGTGCAGCGGCCATGCCGGAGAGCGCCACTGCCGCCGCGCCGCAAAGCGCGCTCCACATCTCAAGTCGTCGCATGTCGCACCATCGGGAAGAGTGGGCCAAAGATAATCGTTCCACGTGCTGCCGCGAAGCGCATTGCTTCGCTCACGGCGCAGCCGCAGGCTGGCGTGCTTGCCAGGCGGCCAACGCGGCGCGGTAACGCGCCAGCTCCTCGGCGTACAGGTCATGCACGCATAAGGGGCAACCGCTCTCGCAGCACTCGTTGGGGCCCGGCGGTTGCGGCGGCTGCGGGCGTGGATCGTGGTGAGAAGAAGCGCCGTCGTGCATGTGGCAAGTGTACCGCGCAGGCTGACTGGGCCTTGGAACGCTCACTCAATGGAGCGAGCAATCGTCAGGCGGGTGCGGACAGCGCGGCGGAAGCCAAGCGTGTGGGGATGAGTGAGGATTTCGAACGCAGGCCGCGCCCGCCCGGGGGCTGCGCAATCGTGTTGATCGCTGCGCGTGGCCTAGCGGCCCAGCCGTCGGCGCAGGTTGGCCCGCGCGGCGGCATCGCAGCGCGCGTGAAAGTCATCGCTGAGGAAGATGCGCGGGCGCTTGAGCAGCCCGACCAGGAAACGGCCGCGGTTGAGCCGGAACAGCAGGCTGGGCACCACCCCACGGTATTCCTCGGCAATTCCGCGGTCGTAGGCGTCGAAAACCTCGGCCGGCGCAGCAAGAATGGCCATATCGCAATCCAGGAACAGCGCCGCGTCGGCATCCACGTCCTGCGGCTGCAGCTGGCCATGCCGGGCGGTGAGCAGGATCAGCGCCTGGACCCGGGCCAGGTCCACCGGCGCCTGCGGCCACCATTGCGGAATACAGGCCACCGCCCAGTCGGCCGAGCGGGCTTCGTTGTCGCGGCGGCCGGGCACGTACACCGCATCGTGGAACAGCACCGCCAGCCAGACTTCCACCGGCTGCTGCCAGCCTGGCCCCGCCGCAACCTCGGCGTAATGCTGCAGCACGGCCCTCACGTGGCCGAAGTGGTGGTAGGCGCGCGGCGGCGTGGCATAGGCCTGTTCCAGCGCGGCCAGATGGTCAGGCGATAACGGAAGCGGTGTGGAGTCCATGCGCGCAGGCTAACGCGTTGATGCCGGCGTGCACATCAGCGCAGTAACCAGCGCCCTTCGATCTGATAACGCGACTGGCCAAGAAAGCTGCGCACCAGGGCGAAGTTGGTGACGGTCCAGAGCAACGGGTCGCAGCGGCGTTGCGGCAGGGACTGATTGCAGTAGAGCAAGGTCATGTGCGGGGTGTATTGCGCATCGCCGGCAATGCCCACGTGCGCCAGTTGCCGGCCCAGCGCGCCTTGCAGGTCGTACAGCCCGCGTACCTGCTCTTCGCCACGCAACACGCACGGCAGTTGCGAGCGGCGCCCACCGAATGTGCCCACGCGGTCGAACTCCACCTCGAACGGTTGCTGCGCCACGCGTTCGGCCGCCTGGCTGGCACGCGCCACCAGCGATGGTGGCAGGCCGCCGGCGTAATCGCCCAGATGATGCAAGGTGACATGCAAGCGCTCCGGCGCCAGCGGCTTGCCTTCGACCAGCCCGGCCTGAAGCAGCGCACTGCCGATCTGTGCGGCATGCGTGGCAGTGGCGGCATCGGCCATCACCGCAAAAAACAGGCGCTCGGTGGTCTTCTCTTCGCCCAGGCCCAGCGACAGCTGCGCTTCGGCGGAGGACAGGTACAGGAACTGCTGCTGCATGGGATCAATCCACGACCGCGGACGCCGGCCTGCCTGAACAAGGGCGGCGGATACTAGCAGAACCGCTCACGCTGCAGAACACAGGGCGTGTTGGTGCTTGCTAATGACAGCGCTGATGCTGGGTGACTGCGGTCGTCGTTGCATCGACACGCGCAATGTAGACGATGCGACGTGCTACATCGCCTGCGTCACCCAAGTCGAGCGCCTACGCACCGTGCATCGACAAAGTGATGCGGGCCATATGCCACACATTGCCCGTAGCACTGCATATGGATGCGCCCCTGCTCCACAGCCGTTTGCCCGCTGAGTGTGGTGCGTTGGTCCAGCGCGTCCAGGTACTCGGTAATTGCGGTGCACTCGGCGATGAAGGTGCGCTCGTGCCACGTAATAACTCCATACAACTCAACAACACCACACAAAAAGAAACGGGCAGCTCGCGCTACCCGTTTCCGCCTCTATCGTTTACTTCCCGAAGCTGCACCATGCGGTGCATCCGGTCACGCTGTCGTATTACGCAGCGCTCTTCATCGCGTGCTTGCGGTTGCGCATGACGTCATGGCAAGCGCGCACTTCCGGCAGCAGGCGCAGCGCGGCATCACGTGCGGCAGCCGGGGTGTCCTGGTCGGCGATGGTTTCGTCAAACGCCTTCAGCAGGCGGTCTTCGGACTCTTCCAGCTCGGCCACGTAGCCGTACTTGGTGTCGCCCAGCGTGGCGCGCACCTTGCCGTAGAACTGCTGCATGCTGCCGACCATGGTGCCGTGGGTTTCCGGCTTGCCGCCAACCGACGCAACCACGCTGCTCAGGTTGCTGACAATGTCGGACTTCACGCCTGCAATGCGGCGGAACAGCGTTGCCAGTTCGGCATCGCCCACCTTGCTTGCGGCTTCTTCGTAGAAGTCCTTGCCGTCGCGGGAAATGGCGATCAGGTCGTTGAGGCTATGCTCGGTCTTGCTCTGGATGCTCATATGTCACTCCTGTGTTGCAGGTGGTCCAGCGCTGCGCACGCTCGTTACTGTCATGCGCTGCGGCGGAAGAAAGGGGTTTCAATCGTTCCGTGTCACTGCGGTGTCGCTGTGTACGGCCTCATCCTGGTCTTGCCGCCATAAGCCGTGTGTGAGTGATTGCCCCGCTGTCCTCACGCGGCCGTGCCTGCCATGAACATCGATTCATTCAATGCAAGCGGCCTGGACTGAAGTGACATGCATCAGCCGTCCTTGGGCAATTTGCTGGCCCACATGTTGTCGACCAGATTGGGATAGCGCCGCCCCGCCGCATCGGCGCGCGCCTTGGCTGCAGCCTTCTGTGCATCGCTCAACGGCGTGCTGCCAGTACGGCGCTTGGGCGCTGCACGCGTCCAGGGTGGTGGAGTCGGAGTGGTCACCGCGGCACGCTCACTGTGTTGGAAACCAGCAGTCTCGGCAGCGCGCCGTGAGCTAGCCGTGCAGCGCTACATGTGCGCGTTTGCAACTGAGCGGCGCCATATCGCATGCAGCGCCGCTGCGACTTAGAGCAGCTATCAAAACTACTGCGCAGCCGCCAGGTTTTGTTAGACGCTCTTAGTAGCTGGCTGCCAGCGCGCGCTGGCGACGTTCCTGCCACACCGCGCAGCTGTAGACCAACAAGCCGCCCAGTGCGGTGGCCGCACCGACATAGCCGGTGGAGGTCCAGCCCCACCCCGCCGTGATCGCCATGCCCCCCAGCCACGGCCCCAACGCGTTGGCGGTGTTGAACGCGGCATGGTTGGACGCGGCGGCCAGGGTTTGCGCTTCTGCGGCCACGTCCATCAACCGGGTCTGCAGGGCCGGTGCCAGTGCGCCCATGGTGCCGACCGCCACGATCGACACGAACACCCAGCTGCTCGACAACGCCGCCAACGGGAAGGTCAACATCACCACGATCGACCACACCAGCAACACCGGCACCGCGCGGAACTGCATGCGGTCGAACAACCACCCGCCAAGAATGCTGCCGAGCACGCCGCCTACGCCGAAGGCCGCCATGGCCAGCGGAATGCGCGCAGGCGCCACACCGGTCACGGCGGTGAGCGTGGGCGCCAGATAACTGAAGACGCAGAACATGCCGGAAAAACCTACCGCGCCAATTGCCAGCGCAAACCACACCTGCGGCTGATTGAACGCGCGCATCTCGCGCAGGGGTTGCTGGCGCGGTTCGTCCGGTGCCGGTGGCAGCAACACCGCAACTGCCGCGACCGTGCCCAACGCAATCACCGACACCGCCGCATACGCCCAACGCCAGCTCAGGCTCTGGCCAAGCCAGGTGGCCAACGGGTTGCCGACCAGCAGCGCCACGCTCAGGCCCAGCAACACGCGCCCCACCGCAGTGGCGCGCTGGTTGGGCGGGCTGATCGACGCCGCCACCAACGAGGCCACACCGAAATACGCCCCATGCGGAAGGCCGGCAATGAAGCGGCACAGCAACATGGTGTGGTAGCTCGGCGCCAATGCGCTGGCGAGGTTGCCCAGCGCATAGAACACCATCAGCAGCAGCAACAAGGTGCGTCGCGGCCAGCGCGCACCCAGGATCGCCAGCAGCGGCGCACCCACCACCACACCCAGGGCGTACGCGCTGATCACATGCCCCACCTGCGGCTCGCTGATGTGCAGCCCGTGCGCAATCTGCGTCATCAGGCCCATCGTGGAGAACTCGCTGATGCCGATGGCAAACCCGCCCATCGCCAGTGCCAGCAAGATCAGCACGTAGTCGCGGCGAGGCACGCGCGGCGTTGAAGCATCGTTGGAAGACATGCCCGGGTCCACAATGGCGAGCCGCCCATTATTGTGCAATGCAGCATCTGGCGAAAGGCGCGCCATCGCCTTGGTTCAGCACATGCCTCGTGACACTTCACAGAATGCGCTGAAACACGTTACAAAAGACGCACTGTCCCATCGGTGCAGCCTCGAATACAGATCAGTCCGCCACCATCGCTGGGAGGCCTACGTCATCGGCAAGATCGCGACGTACGCATTTTCTCCTTTTCAACTTGGCGACCGATGTCCACTTCCACTCCTTCTCCGTTGTTTTCGCCGGTGCGCCTGGGCGCGCTGGATCTGTCCAACCGCGTGATCATGGCGCCGCTGACGCGCAACCGCGCCGTTGCTGGCGCAGTGCCGTCGCCGCTGGCGGTGGAGTACTACGCCCAGCGCGCCACTGCCGGCCTGATCATCGCCGAAGGCACCCAGATCAGCCCGCTCGGCCAGGGCTACCTGGATACCCCCGGCATCCACACGCCCGCGCAGGTCGAAGGCTGGCGCGCGGTCACCGATGCTGTGCACCGGCAGGGCGGCAAGATCGCGCTGCAGCTGTGGCACGTGGGCCGCGTCTCGCACACCAGCCTGTTGCCGCCGGGCGAAGTGCCGGTGGCCCCTAGCGCCATCCGCTCCACCGGCAAGACCTTCACCGCGCAGGGCTTTTCTGATGTCTCCGAGCCGCGTGCACTGGCGCTGGAGGAAATTCCCGCGCTGATCGAGGACTACCGCGCAGCTGCGCGTAACGCCATCGATGCTGGCTTCGACGGCGTGGAAGTGCACGCGGCCAACGGCTACCTGATCGACCAGTTCCTGCGCGACGGCTCCAACCAGCGCACCGATGCCTACGGCGGCGATATCGAAAACCGCACGCGCCTGCTCGCCGAAGTGGTGCAGGCCATTGCCGACGAGATCGGCGCCGAGCGCACCGGTGTGCGGCTCTCGCCGGTGACGCCGGTGTATGACATGCACGACTCCGACCCGCAGGCCTTGTTCGAGCGCGCGGTGGAGCGGCTGAACCTGATCGGCGGGCTGGCTTTCGTGCACGTGATCGAGGGCGCCACCGGCGGCCCGCGCGACAACATCGCTTTCGACTACACCGCGCTGCGGGCCAAGTTCGATGGCGCATGGATCAGCAACAACGGCTATGACAAGGCGATGGCCGAACAGGCGATCAGCCGTGGCGACACCGATGCGGTCTCCTTCGGCCGTGCCTACATTGCCAACCCGGACCTGGTACGCCGCCTGCGCGAGGACGCGCCGCTGGCGGAACCGAACCAGGCCACGCTGTACGGCGGCGGCGCCGAAGGCTACACCGACTACCCGGCACTGCCGGCGTAACCGCACCGCTGCCCGGTCGCCATGCGTGGTGATCGGGCAGCGGCATTTTTCTTGAGCAGCCGCAGCCGAGCGTTGCCGCTGCAAACAAACGCAGCAAGTCACAAGCACGCGCGCGCGTGGCTCATCGACACAGATGACTGCGATAGCGCTGATCGCGCGCAGACGCCGTTGCACATGCACGACAACACCGAGTGGCAACGCCGGTGCCACGCCCAACCTGCACACGCTGCGTCGCAACGCGCACAGTGGACACCGACAGCGCATGGCAGACCGCACCTGGCTCCCGCGCCCTTCAACCGTCGTCTTCGCACCGGCATCAGCAACAAACAGCGCATCGCCTACAGCGCCACCACAACCTGCGCGCACATGACGCACACGCGCAGCCCGGCTAGGATCGTGCGACATGATTTTCGGGAATGCCCATGCGCCGCCTGCTCCCTGCCCTGCTGTTGTGTGCACTGCTGTTCTGCGACCAGGCAGCTGCGGTGCCGTTCTGGGGCGCGCGCCAATCCAGCCCTGCCGAAACCCCGCCGGACCAGCTCAAGCCCGGTGAATGGATCTGGGGTGGCGTGAGCAAGGGATGGGGGCCGATGGCGGTGATCGTCAGCCTCACCGAGCAACGCGCCTATGCGTATCGCAACGGCATCCTGATCGGCGTGTCCACCATCAGCTCCGGCAAGCCTGGGCACGAGACGCCTACCGGCGTGTTCACCATCCTGCAAAAAGACAAGGACCACCGTTCCAGCATCTACAACGCCGCGCCCATGCCCTACCAGCAGCGGCTCACCTGGGATGGCGTGGCGCTGCATGCCGGCGGACTGCCCGGCTATCCGGAATCGCATGGCTGCGTGCATCTGCCGTCCGAGTTCGCCCGCCTGCTGTTCGACAACTCCAACATGGGCATGGTGGTAGTTGTGGCGCAGGCCGGGGTGGATGCCGATGCGGTGGTGCACCCGCGCGCGCTCAGCCCGATCGACCCCTCCACCGGTGCACAGCGCCCGCTGTTGCCGCTGCCCAGCGGGCAGACCTATGCCTGGCAGCCCGAGCTTGCGCCCACCGGGCCGATCTCGATGCTGGTCAGCAGCAGCGACCAGCAACTGGCGGTGTATCGCAACGGGGTGGAAATCGGCCGCGCCCGCGCGGTGCTGCACGCACCTGCCGATGCCGCGCCCCTGGGCACGCAGGCCTTCATCGTTGGCCAGGGCTTCTTGCCCGGCGAGGTGCCTGGGCTGCCCGGCGTGCGCATGCCCAACTGGATGCGCATCGGCATTCCCGGCAGCGCGGCGGCCGCTGGGCAGGCGCTGGATGCGAACACCATCGCGCGGCTGCAGGTGCCGCCGGCCTTTCTCGCCAACCTGCTGCCGCTGCTGACGCCGGGCGTGGTGCTGGTGGCCACCGATCAACACATCCTGCCGGAGACCACTGGCGGCAAACTGCAGGTGCTGGATTCGGATCCGCCGGAAGCACCCTAGCGCCGGCAATGGCCGGTGAGAATCGCCGGGATACCTCGACCTACGGCGTACCGGAATGACGCACGGCATGACCGAAGCGACATCGGTCGGGGTGCGCACGCAGTCGCCTTCGACGAAGTTGCAGCAGAGCACACCGAGCGGCGTGGCGGTGACCTCGCCTACGGCAGTCAGCGGCTTATCGACTGCCCCGATGACGCGCAAGCGGCGTGGCGTCCGACCAACCGAATGGTTGGAACTTCAGTAAGAGCGGCTAACAAAACGTAGCGAGCAGTCGTCAGGTGGGTGCGGACCGCGCGGAGGAACCGGAATGTACGTGGGTACATGCCGATTCCGAGCACTGGCCGCGCCCGCCTGGCGGCTGCGCAGTCGTTTTGATAGCTGCTCTAAGTCGTTGCGCGTGCCACCCTGCAGCTCAAGGCCGCCATCACTGCCACGGTCGCCGCGCTCAACGCCGGCTTGGCCGCCGCGAACGATCCAACCTGACTCTGCACAGCGCGCCACCGCATGCGCCAAGCAGCACGCTCCCACGTGGTGGTCAGGCAGCGGATGCGCAGCGGCGCACGCACGCTTCGCCGTGCCTCCAGACCGCTAAATACGCCACCGTTCTCCTTCCCAACCAACGCTGCAGTCGCGATTGCCACACCGGCGCAGCGCGGTGATGATGCAGTCACTTCATTGCCAAGGATGTGCGTGATGCGCCAACGATTGCTCGCCCTGTTGTGTGCCGCGTTGTACGCGGCCGCGTCGCTATCGCGCGCCGATGAGATGCGCCCGGCTGCGCCCGACGCGTCCTGCCTGGATGCACGCCAGGTGGCCGAACTACAGCAGGCCGATGCCCGCACGTTGGCGGTGACCGGCCAGCAAGGCCGCCTGTTCCGCCTGCGCCTGGCCGAGGACTGCCCCGACATTGCCAACCAAACCGGCGCGTCGTTGCTGGCTGCGCATGGCTGGGTCTGCAACGGCGCGGCCGCGTTTGTGGGCACCGGCACGCAGCGCTGCGCCATTACCCAGGTGGAGCCGATCAATGCACGGATATACGCCAGCATCGCGCGTTACCGCGCAACCGATGGCACCGCCACGCTGGATCCGGTGACCGTCCGGCAGAGCCGCCGCCGCAACTTCGCCGGTTCTTCCAGCTATTGTTTCAATCCCAGCATGCTGCGCTCGTGGTCGGAGGACCCCGATGGCCTGCTGGTCGAAGTCTCCGCGCGCCATCCCGGCACACACCGGTACTACCGTGTGGAGCTCCTGGACAGTTGCCGTGAGCTCAGCGGCGCGCCGCCCATCCAGTTTGTTTCCGGCATGGGCATCAATGCCATCTGCGGCAATCCAGGCGACAAGGTGACCGTGCTCGACGAGCTCAGCCTGGCCGGCGCGGCGGCCGGCTCCGGACAGCAAGGCGAGTTCGCCACCAGCCGCGGCGGGATGCTCGCCCGCCTGCGCCAGAGCTGCACCATCGCAGCGGTGTATCCGCGCGATTGAGCGGATTGTCCGACGTCGCGATATAGACCCGGTGACGTCGGAGCGCGCTTGCGCGCGATGGGGCGTCACCGGTAACACCCCATCGCGCGCAAGCGCGCTCCTACAACGCGTTCCAGATCCAACAAGCGCTCTAGATCGCGGCTCAGGCCTTGCGCAGGAAGCAGGTCTTCAGCACCAGGCCCTTGATCTTGTCGGAGTTGCCTTCGATGTGCTCGGCATCGTCCTCGACCAGGCGAATATTGCGGATCACCGTGCCCTGCTTGAGCGGAATCGACGAGCCCTTGACCTTGAGGTCCTTGATCACCGTGACGGTGTCGCCGGCGTCGAGCACATTGCCGTTGCTGTCGCGCACGACCACCGCGTTAGCCGGCGCCTCGGCGGCGCTCCACTCGAAACCGCAATCGGCGCAGATCCACAGCGCGCCATCGGCATAGGTGTTGTCCAGACTGCATTGCGGACAGGCGGGCGCGGTGGACATGGGCTTCCTTACGAACACAAAGAGGGCGTGGATTGTAGCCGCAGCCTGCCGCGATCACGTATCGGCCACGGCAGCGGCGCGATAGTGCGTCGCCTCCCCCGGTAGTCGCAGGTTGCCCGTGTCCAATAAGCCCAGTGGTTCGCATCTGGTCGTCTACGTGGCGTTGGCAGGCAATCTGGCCATCGCCGTGGCCAAATTCATCGCCGCCGGCATCTCCGGCAGCTCGGCCATGCTCAGCGAAGGCGTGCACTCGCTGGTGGACACCATCAATGAAGTGCTGTTGCTGTACGGCCTGCGCCGCGCGGCACGTGCGCCCACGCCCACGCATCCGTTCGGCTACGGGCGTGAGCTGTATTTCTGGAGTTTCATGGTGGCGCTGCTGGTGTTCGCGATGGGTGCCGGCGTTTCGCTGTACGAAGGCATCGTGCATCTGCGCAATCCCGAACCGGCCAGCAGCCATTGGCTGGCGTATAGCGTGCTGGGTGTGTCGATCGTGTTCGAGGGCATCTCGTGGGTGGTGGCGTTTCGCGAATTCCGCGCCAAGAAGGGGCGCATGGGCTATTTCCAGGCGTTTCGGCAGAGCAAGGATCCCAGCACCTTCACCGTGCTGCTGGAAGACAGCGCCGCGCTGGTCGGTCTGTTCATGGCGCTGCTGGGCGTTGCCGGCGCGCAGCTGTTCAATATGCCCCAGCTCGATGGCATCGCCTCCATCGGCATCGCCTTCGTGCTGGCGTTCACGGCATTTCTGCTCGCACGTGAGACCAAGGGCCTGTTGATTGGCGAACCCGCGCATGCGCACGTGACCGACTCATTGCTGGCCATCGCCGCAGCCGATCCAGACGTGCGCGCGGCCAATGGCGTTCTCACCATGCAGATGGGCCCCAACCAGGTGGTTGCAGCGCTCAGCGCCGAATTCGAAGACAGCCGCACCACGCCGCAGATCGAAGCCTGCATCGGCCGCATCGAAGCGGCGGCCAAACAGAAACATCCCGAAGTCACCGCCCTGTTCGTCAAGCCGCAGACGCCGGAAACCTGGTGTGCACGGCGTGCGCAGATCGAGCGCGGCGCGCAGGCCGAGTAGCGCAGACGCTTGTGCACCAAGCTGATCCTGCCGTAACCCGCACGCGCGGTCGCGGTTGCATCGGCTGTATCGATTGCCTACCGTTGTGGTGCGCCATCGTCTCGCATCGTGATCTGACCGATGCACTCCCCTTGTACTCAATCAATGGAGGTTTCCCATGGAAATCACCCAGGGTCGCGTTGCGACCATTCACTACACCCTCTCCGACGACAGCGGCCAGGTGCTCGATCGCTCCACGCCCGACACCCCGCTGAGCTATCTGCACGGCGCCGGCAACATCGTGCCGGGCCTGGAACAGGCACTGGACGGCAAGCGCACCGGCGACACACTCACCGCCGATGTCGCGCCGGAACAGGGCTACGGCCCGCGCCATGCGCAATTGATCCAGCACGTGCCGCGCGAAGCTTTCCCCAGCGACGTGGACGTGGTTCCGGGCGCGCAGTTCGAAGCGCGCACCCAGCAGGGGCCGGTGATGGTCACTGTCACCGAGGTCGGCCCCGAGCAGGTCACCGTGGACGGCAATCACCCGCTGGCCGGGCAAACCCTGCATTTCGCCGTCGAAGTGACCGCGGTGCGCGAGGCCACCACCGAAGAACTCGACCAGGGCCACGTCACCGACATCGCCGCCTGAGGCGTTGCGCCGCGCGCCAGTGGTGCGCGGCGCTCCCGCCAGCGCAGGCCGCAGACCGGCCGTAAGGCCTGCCGCAACGGCAGGCAGGCAGCCGTAGTAAAGTGCGCGGCCCGCTCACAGGCGCGCCCGCATGAAACTCGGCATCGACTTCGGTACCAGCAACTCCGCCGCGGCGGCCATCGTCGACGGCAAGGTGGTCCCGGTGCGCTTTGGCGAGGCATTGCAGTTCCGCACCACCGTGTATTTCCCGGAAATCATGCGTGACCCGGACGATTTCAGCCTGACGCCGGCGCTGGAATACGAACTCGAACGCCTGATCGATGCCGGACGCCGCGACGCGGCCGCCGCCGGGCGCAGCCCCAGCCAGGACAGCCTGCGCCGCGACGCCCTGCGGGTGGTGCGCCGGCAATGGATGGAAGAACAAGTACGTGCGCCGCGCAGTTCCGCGGCATTGCTGCAGAACGCGGTCTACGGCGACGAGGCGCTGGATGCGTATTTCCTGGAAGGCGAAGGCAACCTGGTGCAGAGCCCCAAGTCGATGCTGGGCTACAACCTGCATCCGCGCGCGCGCCAGACCATTACCGGCATTGCCACGCATGTGCTGGAACACATCCGGCTGACCGCCTCGCAGCAATTCGATCACAACATCCGCAGCGCCACGCTGGGCCGCCCGGTGCAGTTCCGCAGCTCCATCGGCGAGGCTGGCAACGCACAGGCGCTGGAGATCCTGCAGACCGCAGCGATCGCCGCCGGCTTCGACCAGGTGGATTTCCTCGAAGAACCTGCGGCCGCAGCAATGCATTACCACGTCAGCCATGCCACCCGGCACGACACGGTGGTGGTGGATATTGGCGGCGGCACTACGGATGTCGCGCATGCCAGCGTGGGCGGCAGCGCGCCCCCACAGGTGCACCGCGCGTGGGGCATTGCGCGCGGCGGTACCGACATCGACCTGGCCTTGAGCCTGGCCGCCTACATGCCGTTGTTCGGGCGTGGCATCACGCGTGTCCCGGCGCACCACTACGTCGAGGCGGCGATGGTGCAGGACATGACGCGCCAGCGCGAATTCCGGCTGCACAAGTATCAGGACGTGCCGGCACCGTTCGATCGTCGCCTGCAGGCCCTGCAGGAGACCGGCAATACCGCACGCCTGTACCGCGGGGTGGAAGCCTGCAAGATTGCGTTGAGCGAGCACGACCGGCACAGCGCAGTGCTGGGGTTCATCGAGCGCGACCTGACGGTGGACGTCGACGCGGCCGCCCTGGTCGGGGCCGCTTCTAATTACCTGCGTGAACTGGAAGGCCTGTTGGCCCAGGTCAACGCAGACCTGAGCGCCGCGCCGGAAACGGTGTTCCTGACCGGCGGCATGTCGCGCGCCGGCTATATCCGCGACACCGTGGCAGCGGCGTTCCCGGCCTCGCGCCTGGTCCATGGCGACCCATCGTTCGGCGTGGTGCAAGGCTTGGCCTGGGCCACCGCGGGTGCCGGCGAAGCCCAGCCCGCGGTCGTTTAACGAAACTCTACGTCACCCCGACTAGACTGCGCGGTTGCTGCCGGACGCCCCGCCGTCTTGCCTGCAAGGCACGCTCCGCCGTGCCGCCGTGACCACGCACCGAACGTGATCGCACTCTTCGACACCGCTTCCGCGCGCGTACCCTAGCCGCACGCGGTGTCCTTGCACTTCCCCGCTACAGGAGGCCACATGGCACGTCCCGCGACCAAGCAGAAATCCCAGCCCAGCATCGCTCGCAGCGAAGGTAAGTCGCAGCCGCTCAGCCGTGAGCGTATCGCTGCCGACATCGCCGCGTTTCGAAAGACCGGAGGCCGGATCGAAGTGCTCACCACCAACTTCGGCCCCGCCCGTAACGACGGCGACAAGAGCGCCTGAGTTCGACCGACGTGCTGCCCTGCGGGGCGGCACGTCGTGCTGCACTGTCATGCGAGGTTGCCGGTGCCACAGGCAGCTGCCCTCAGCGGATCTGCAACACCTCAGTTGCCGTAATCGACCCGCACCGAGCCGGAATGCGACTCCAGTTTGATGTCGCCATTGCCCGCGCCCAGTGTCGTTTTCAGGCTCTTGCCTGGGCCGTACTCCGGCCGCTCGACCCGCCCGGCCACCGCGCGGATGTCGCCGCTGAAGACCTCTATGTTCAACGCCGCCGATACCGTGCGCGGCACGCCCAGCGCGATCTCTCCGCTCACACTTTCCGCCGCGATACTGCCGCCCGGCGCCAGGCCTGCCACCTTGAGCTCGGTTGTGCCAGATACGCTCTGCGCACGCAGCTGCGCCACCTGCCCGGTGCTGAGGTTGATATCGCCGGACACCGACTCGGCACTCACCTGGCCACTGGCACCGCTTGGCGCCGCGATCTCGCCGCTGACAGTGCTCAGGTTCAAACGCGTGGTGGCCACGGTGCTGCGCACATCGCCGCTGACCGACTCCAGACGCGCTTCCTTGGCGCGCCCGGCGGCCACCACCTCGCCGCTGACCGACTTGAGCTGCAGCCGCGCCAGATCGATCTGATCCACATCCAGACCGGCGCTGACCACCTCTGCCTGCAACACCGCGCCGCGCGGCACCCGCAGTTCGAGCTGCGCCCCGTTGCCGTTACGGCTGCTGCGCGGATAGATCACCTCGAACTGCAGCCGGTCGGCACTTTCATTGACATCCAGCCGCTGGCCCGGCCCAAGCGTGCCGGTCAACGACACCTCGTCGCGGTCCCAGCCACGCACGCGTACCTGCCCGGCGATGTTTTCAATCTCCACGCGCCCACCGCGCGCCAGTGGATGGGTCTGCTTCACCGCAGTCTGGGCCGCGGCGGGCAGTGCGCAGACGGCGCTCAACAACAACAGGGATAAGGTGGCGTAGCGCATGGGTGGCTTCCTCAGCTGGGGACGTAGGCCTCGCCCTGTGCGGCGAGACGGGTCAATTGCAGGCGCTTCGCATAGGTGCGCTGCAACTGCGACAACAAAAACGCAGAGCGCGGGCTCTGCACGATGGCGGTGTGGATCGACTGCGCGCTGCGGTCCAGCTCGTTCAGTGCCGGCAACAATGCAGCCGGCGCCTGCTCCACGGGAACCGCCGCGATGGCCTGCTGGTATTGCCCGGCCAGGGCCTGCGCCTGCATCACCAGCGCTGGCGGCGCAGCTGCATGGGCTGGCGCGGTCGGCAGAGGCTTAAGCCCAGGCGCGATGGCGATCACTCCCAGCGCAGCCGCGAGCGCAAGGCCGGCCGCTGGCCACTGCCATGCGCGGCGCTGCCGGCGTGGTGCCAGCGCCGCGACCGTGTCGCGCGGCGGCAGTGCGGCGGCAATGTTTTCCCACAGCTGCGGTGCTGGCTGGCGCTGCGTGGGCAAGGCCTGCAGGCGCGCGACCAAGGCCGCATCGTCGGTGCCGGATGGAGGAAGGGATTGGGTCATACGGGTTCTCCCAACCGCGCACGCAACAGGCCGCGTGCGCGATGCAGTTGCGCCTTGGAACTGCCGACCGCCATCTGCAGTTCTTCGGCGATTTCATGATGTTTCCAGCCCTCGATGTCGTGCAGCACCAGCACCGCACGCGCGCGTGGCGGCAGGGTCTCCAGCGCGCGTTCCAGATCCATTTGAGTGGCCTGGCAGGACGAAGCACCAGGAATTGCCGCGAGCAATTCGCCATCGGCATCGTCGAGCTCGTGATCGCGCGAATGTGCGCGGCGACGCAGCTCCATCAAGGCGGTATTGACCGCCAGCCGATGCAGCCAGGTGCCCAGGGCACTTTGAAAGCGAAACTGCGGCAAGGCCTTCCAGGCGGCGATGAAGGTCTCCTGCAAGGCATCGTCGGCACGGGCGGCGTTGCCGCCGCACAACCGCCACACCACCGCATACAGGCGTGGCGCATGGCGGCGGTAGATCGTCTCGTACGCCGAACGGCTGCCTGCCGCGGCTGCACGCGCCAATGCCGCATCGTCGCGGTCGGCGGGGCTGTCGCAAGCGGGGGCATCGGGGGGCACGGTGGTATCGAGCATAGCCAGTTCGATGCGCCGGGCAGCAAAAAGGTTTAGAGCAGCTATCAAACTACTGCGCAGCCGCAAGGCGGGCGCGGCCGGTGCTCGGAATCGGCATGTACCCACGTACACTCCGGTTCCTCCGCGCCGTCCGCACCCACCTGACGGCTGCTCGCTAAGTTTTGTTAGCCGCTCTTAAGCGCAGGCATCAACGCGACTGCGCAATCGCCAGACAAGCGCGGCAGACGCCCGAAATCGGCATATCTGCCCGTACACGCCAGTTCCTCCGCACCGCCCCCAACCGCCTGGCGATTGCTCACTACGTTGGTTCACCGCTCTACGCCCGACGCAGCCATTTTTCTACCGGAGTTCTAAACCTTTCTGGCGCAGGGCGCATCGAAGGCTTCGATTGCACAGCGTCGCGCCGCTGTCCTGGGCGGCCCCGCCCTGGCGTTATCCGCATGACCCTCATCGTTGGCTTGCTGCTGAGCCTGTGCCCGACCCACTGCCCTGGCCCGCTGCCCACGGCCGCCTTACGCCTATCGCTCAGCCCACAGCGCGTGGAAGCCTGCGTGCTGCCCGCAAGCAGCGCTGCGACACCGCGCTGTGTGCACGTGCCGTCGCCCAGTCACTGGGGCGCCGTGCGTACCCTGCGCGACAGTTGGCAGGCCGTGTTCGATCTCCGGGAATATCAGGCGATGCATCTACAGCGACGGTAATGCACTGCCAAGACCCGACACCCATAACGAAGGGCACTCCTGCCGCATGACAGCGATTGCAGCGGCCATCCCAGGCCCACGACCGCAGCGCTTCACGCGTTTGACCATGGATCACTGCACCACACAGCACACGCAGATGAGCGCGCATTTAGAGCGGCTGACAAAACGTAGCGAGCAGTCGTCAGGTGGGTGCGGACGGCGCGGAGGAACCGGAATGTACGTGGGTACATGAGGATTCCGAGCACCGGCCGCGCCCGCCTGGCGGCTGCGCAGTAGTTTTGATAGCTGCTCTTAGCCCACGCACCCATTGCGCAGGGAGTAGCCCGTTACACTAGGCTCCCCCACGTATCCGCTTGAGCTGATGGCTGCACCCGACCCCCTTCCCGCGATGATCCGTAGTCTGTTGCCGCACTGGAACCCGCAGTGGCTGGATGTCGCAGTGCCCGCCGTCAAGATCGTCGTGATCCTCGCCGTCGCGGGCCTGATCCGGCTGCTCTTGCGCCAACTGCTCAAACGCCTGTGCACGCGCTACAGCGTGCCGGCCGAAATGATGATTGGCATTCGGCGAACGGGCGGCTTCATCATTTCGGTAAGCGCGCTATTGATGGTGCTGCACGTGATTGGCGTCTCCGCCGGCACGTTGTGGACGGCGTTCACAGGATTTGCGGCGGTGGGTGCGGTGGCGTTCTTCGCTGCGTGGAGCGTGCTGTCCAACATCTTCTGCACGTTCCTCATCATCACCACGCGGCCGTTCCGGCTGCACGACCACATCGAATTGCTCGAAGGCGGCGACAAGCCGGGCCTCAAGGGCCGCGTCATCGACATCAATGTGATCTACACCACACTGGAAGAAACCGGCGACCACGCTGGCAGCGTCCTGCAGGTGCCCAACAGCCTGTTCTTCCAGCGCACCACCCGGCGGTGGCGCGAGACCAGCGGGTTCCATTCGCCTTAAACAGCGGCGCCTGTCAGCGCAGCTGGCTGTCCTTGCTGCCGCGCCGGTTGTAGCCGCCTTGCGCGGCTTGCGCATGGTCATGCGCCTCCTGGCAGGTGACGCATAGATGCACACCCGGCACAGCGTTGCGCCGCGCCTCGGGAATACGTGCATCACAGTCTTCGCAGTGCGTCAGGCTCGGGCCCTGGTGCAGCTGGCTGCGCGCCCGCTGGATCGCCTCGTCCACCGTGGCATCGATCTGGTCCTGCACCGCCCCATCACCCGCCCATCCGGTCGCCATGTCTGCATCACCTTGTTGGTCTGTTTCTGAAATGGGCACGCACAGCGCAAAATCCAAGCCGGCTCTGCACAGCGCCCTCAAACCGGGTGCTCTAGCATTCACCGATTCGCCGCCCACAGGAACCCCACCATGGAACAACCCGTCCACCCGTTCTCCGAACTGTTTGCACAGCTCGGCCTGCCCTCCGACGAAGCCAGCATTCGCCGTTTCATCGCCGAACATTCCCCGCTTCCGGGCGATGTGCGACTGGAAGAAGCACCGTTCTGGACACCGGCCCAGGCGCAGCTGCTGCGCGAAGAGCGCATCGACGATGCCGACTGGATCGTCACCATCGACCAGCTCAATATCGCCCTGCATACCGAAGCAGAAGACACCGGCGTGTCGGCAGGCTGAAGTACGGCTCCAGTAAAGCTAGAGCTCGTTTGCGCACTTGCCTGGCGATGGCTTGCAAGGCGCACAAAACAGCACGCACAAAAAAAGGAGCGGCATTGCCGCTCCTTTTGTATCTCTAACGCCTGCTAGCAGCGCTCGAAAGCGCTACTGCAGGCGATGGCAATCAGGTCACCTTTTTGGCAATCGTCATGCCCAGCACGAACAGCACAATGGCGATGATGATGCCGGCCCAGAACAGGAACTTGGCGATTCCCATCGCCGCACCTGCCATGCCACCGAAGCCCAATGCACCGGCAATCAGGCCGATGATGGCGAAAATAATGGCCCACTTGATCATGATGTCTCCTATCGGCAAAGCCGTTGCGTCAGTCGAGTGCTTTCAGCGGCGCAGTGCCGGAAAACATGCCGTGCACGCTACCCACCACCCTGTGCCGCACTCGTGAATAAGCGTGACACACGACGACACAGTTGCCCGGCCGTTTAGCTGTGCGAACACCTCTTCACATCGCTCGCAGACACACCGCGCATCGGCGATCATGCGGCCTGGGCAACGTTTGGATCACATGGACACGCTTCGCTATCTCACCGGTTACCCACCTGCAGTGCTGGAGCAGGTGCGCGCATTGATTGCGCAGGACAAGCTCGGCGCCGTCCTGGCGCAGCGGTATCCCGAGCGCCACACCGTGCGCACCGACCGGCAGTTGTACGACTACGTCAAAGAAATGAAGGAGCGCTACATGCGCTCTTCGCCCACGCTGCACAAAGCCATCTACGACAATCATCTGCAGGTGGTGAAGCATGCGCTCGGCACGCACACCGCCATCTCGCGCGTGCATGGCAGCCGCCTGAAAGCCAGCCGCGAGATCCGCATCGCCGCGATCTTCCGCGACGCACCCGCGCCCTTCCTGCAGATGATCGTGGCGCACGAACTGGCGCACCTCAAAGAGCCCGAGCACGACAAGGCCTTCTACCAGCTGTGCCACCACATGGCCCCGGATTACCACCAGCTCGAATTCGACCTGCGCCTGTATCTGACCCAGCTCGCGCTGAGCCCGCGCGACTGATTGCAAGCTTGGCCGGAACCCTGATCGTCCCGCTGCCGCTCCCGCCTGCTTCCCAACGTGGCACCGGCTCAGCACGATCCGCGTCTAGTTCAGTACCTTCAGGCCGGTGGTGCGGATTTGCGATACCACGCGCAGGTGCGGTGGTGTGCTTCGACAATCTGCTGGCCGACGGCACGCCTGATCCGGATTCGTTGCACGCGGGTCTGCCGGTGGATGCGGGCAGCAAATGGCTGGGCACGCTGTGGTTTCGGCAGCGCCGCTACCGGGATTGGTGAACGGGTTCATACACATCCACCGGCCAGCGTGGTTTAAAATGTTGCGGCGCGACGTGATCGGACAGGGTCTGGAGACGTCGCGTTTTTTGTTTCCCATTGCGCCGGCTGCAGGCCGGGCGTCAGGGAAGGCACATCACGCAGCCCCGCGGAGCCTTCGATGCTTTTCGAAACCCTCGATACCACCGGCCATGAGCAGGTGATTTTCTGCCACAACCGCGACGCCGGCCTCAAGGCCATCATCGCGTTGCACAGCACCCGTCTGGGGCCGGCACTGGGTGGGGTGCGCATGCGGCCGTATGCCAACAGCGAAGCCGCGCTCAACGACGCGCTACGGCTCAGCCGCACCATGACCTACAAGAACGCGCTGGCCGGCCTCAATGTCGGTGGCGGCAAGGCCGTGATCATCGGCGACCCGAAGACCGACAAGAGCGAGGCGCTATTCCGCGCCTTTGGCCGCTTTGTCGACACCCTGGGAGGCCGCTACATCACCTCCGAGGATGTGGGTACCGATGTCAACGACATGGAGCAGATCTACCTGGAGAGCGAGTACGTCACCGGCGTGCATCAGGTGCATCGCGGCTCCGGCGATCCCGCTCCGTTCACCGCCTACGGCGCGCTGCAGGCGCTGATGGCCTCGCTCAATCGCAAGCTCGGCCATGAAGAAGTGGGCAAGGCCAGCATCGCGATCCAGGGCCTGGGCCATATCGGCATGGAACTGGTGAAGTTGCTCAAGGAACGCGGCGCCAAGCTCTATGTGGCCGATCTCAATCCGGCGCTGGTGGATCGCGCAGTGTCCGAATACGGCGCCGAGGCCGTGCGCCCCGAAGAGATTCATGAAGTGCCCGCCGATGTGTTTGCGCCCTGCGCACTCGAAGGTGCCATCAACGAAGACACGCTGCCGCGGCTCAAGGCCAAGATCATCTGCGGCACGGCCAACAATCAGTTGTCCAGCGCAGCGATCGGCGAAGAGCTGCACAAGCGCGGCATTCTGTATGCGCCCGACTATGTGGTGAATGCCGGCGGCGTCATGAATGTGTCGCTGGAGATCGACGGCTACAACCGCGAACGTGCGATGCGCCTGATCCGCAGCATCTACCACAACCTGGAAAAGGTGTTCGACCTGTCCACCCAGCTCGGCATCCCGCCGCAGCAGGCGGCCGACCAGATTGCCGAAACGCGGATCGAAGCGATCAGCAAGCTCAAGCTGCCGCTGGGCCGCACCGCACCGCGCTTCCTGCACAAGTTGCGCGGCGAGTAAGCGCGCAAACGGGCGGGCCGCGGTTGACGACTCGGGCGATGACACAATGTCCACCGCACACCTGACGCCCGGGCATTGCACCCGGGCGTCAGGCACACCGATCAGAAATCGGCGCTGTACTTCAGGCTCAACGCGCGGTCATCGCCACGCTCGCCCACCCGCTGTTCGTAGCCGAAACGCAGCGCGCCGCGCTCACCGAGCGGCGCGGACGCCGCAACCCCGAGCAGCCCGCCAGACCGCGCCGGCTGCATGCCGCGTAACGGCGCCCACGCATCCACGCCGATGAAGCTGGCATCCAGGCTCAGGCCCTCGCTGCTGAGCGCTTGCTGCCACTCGGCATAACCGCCCAGCTGCAGGCCGCGCCAGCGGTACGCCGAACGCAAACCAGCCAACAGCTGCGTCCGTGCAGAGGTGCTGGCAGCGGCACGCAGACCGAACCCTTCACCCCCCTGTTCGCGGAAGCCTTCGCTGGCCAGGCGCACGTAGTCCACGCCCAGGTATGGCGTCAGCGAAGCAGCGACATCACCGAAGCGATACCCGGTTTCCAGGTTGCCGCTGAGATAGCTGCCGCTGTAATCGCTAAAGGCGGCACTGCGGTCCAGGCCAAACTGCAGGCTGCGCTCGATCTGCCGACGCACATTGCCAAAGCCCATCTGGCCCAGCGCATACCCCGGCCCGCGCGTGGTGCCCCAATACAGTTGGGCATGCACCTGGCGGTCGCGCCCACGCGCGCCATCCAGATCGCCCAGGCTGTTGGAGCGCGTTTCGCCGAAGGCAAACCCGGCCACCGCACCGGATGCCATGCGCAGATCGTTGCCCATCATCCAGCCCGAGGTGGCGAAGCCATTGCTGGTCGCACCACCCTCGCCCGGCCCGCCCAGTGCACGCTGCCAGACACCAAGCAGGCGCGGTTGTTGCGAGACGCCATCGAAATGCGTGGCCAGTGCGCGTCGACTCAGATCAATCGTGTCGAAGGTCATCGCCGCCGATTCGGCATGCGCGCGGCCGGAAAGGCTGCGCAGCGAATCCGCAGCCGTCTCACCGGTTGGCGACTGCTGCAGCGCGGCCGCAGCCTGGACAAACCCGCTACTGATCGCGCCGCTGCCCTGCAACAGCTGCACGTCCACTTGCTGAAATGCCTGTTCAACGCGCACGGCAGAGTCCATTGCCGTCGTGCCGGACAAGCCGAGCGTGCTGGCAACGGCAGTGGCTGTCAGACCGCGCAGCGCCAGGTACGCATTGTTGCTGTCGTAGGTCAGGCTTGCATCGAGAAAGGTCACCGCCGGGCCGCGCGTAACCGTCCCGAACGTGCCCTGCAAGCCACCGGCTGCCTGCAACAAGGTGTAACTGGCGTTGTCGACCACGTAATCGCGGCGCCCCAGCAATTGCAGCTCGCCGGCGATGCTCGCCGTGCCGGTGACGTTCAAGCGGTCGCCCACGTTCAAGGCCAAACGGCCGGTGCTGTCCTGGATGTAATTACCCGCGACCGCCAGCGTTGCGCCGTTGACCTGCACGGTGCCCGCATTGTTGAGCGTTCCGGCGATCCGGCCACTGCCAATCAAGCTGGCGCCGCTGGCCACGCCGACGCGCGCACTTTGCAGACTGGCGGTCTGCAAGGTACCGCCCAGCACCTGGGTGTCGCCAATAAAGGTATTGGCGGTGCTGCTCAACACCAACGTGCCGCTACCGCGCTTGGTCAACCCACCGTTGCCACTGATGTCGTTGGCCCAGGTCGAACGTAAGGTCATGACCTCGACATCCACCGTGCCCCAGTCGAAACGCGCCGGCCCCAGCACCGCCTTGCCCACGTTGAGCAGGCCATATCCGAACGTTGGATCGACGCCTGCGGCGCCGAGGTCGGTCGCCGTGCCCAACAAGGTCTGGCGCACCAGGTCGTTGTTGAAATACGGGTACGCCTGCCACACCAGCGCGGCGGCGCCGGACACCAATGGCACGGCAAACGAAGTGCCGCTGCCATAGAAGTAGCTCAGGTTACCGGCGGTACTGTCGGGGCCGACATACACCGACGTGCCCGGTGCCACCAGGCAATACCGCATCGTTACACCGCAGGCATTCGAATACGACGCCAGCTGGGTCGGATTGGCGGTATCCACTGCACCAACGACTAGCCAGCCGCGCTCTAGATCGGCAGCCGGCCGCGTGCCATTGGGGCCGGGCTGGCTGGGCAATGCAGCAGTATCGGATGGCTCGGTGCGCGATTCATTGCCGGAGGCGAATACCACCAAACCATCGTTGCCGATCACGAACGCACGGTATTCCTGTGCGACCGGGTTGGTCACGTTGGGGTCGGTCCAGTACAGCCCGCCCCAGGAGTTATTCATGATGCGCGTGCCTGCGCGGATCAGGTCCGCATGCACGGCCTCCAATCCAAGCGGCCCGTCGATCTCATTGCCCTGCCCGCTGCCGTCATCCGTAGGCGCCTTGTCGGCAATGATGCGCGCCGAGACCAGCGTCGCACCGGGCGCAATGCCGCCCGGCCATTGCCCCACCGCGCCTCCAGCCGCCAACTCAGCCACGACTGTGCCATGTCCGACCACGTCACCCACCGCGATATTGTTGTCGCGCGGATCCACATAGATGAAGCTGTCGGATAACCGCCCCTGCAACGCGGGATGATTGCCATTGATGCCGCTGTCGACCACGCCGATGCGGTAACCGGCGCCGGTGAAGCCAAGCGCCTGCGCGGTACGCGTATTGGTCAGCGCCAAGTGCGCATCGAACGCGGGCTGCGGGGTCGGTACGGTCGTGGGGGGCGGCGGCGTAGGGGCGGTCGTGGGCGGCGGCGGTGAGGTGGGCGGTGGCGGAGGTGGTGGCGAGGTCGGTGGCGGCGCAGTCGGCGTGCTCGGACGAATACCGCCCCCACCCCCACCACCGCCACACGCGGTCAATGCCACGGCCAGCGCCGAGGCCAGGACAGTCCTGGCGACGTCTGTCTTCTTCATCTTGAGTTTTCCCCTAACCAATCCATGGATCGGGCCCAACCCCGGGCCCGAATATCGCTTTTATACGTCACGTTAAGCCACCACTCCAGCGCGGTGCGCGCTGGCGCGAATCGGCCACGAGGCAGATAATCGTTTCACTTTAAACGGTATCCACTCATGTCCGACATCGTCATCGTTGCTGCAAAACGCACTGCCATCGGATCGTTCCTTGGCCAGTTCAATGGCGTCCCCGCCCCCACGCTTGCTGCTGCCGCCATTGAAGGCGCGCTGGCGCAGTCGGGCGTTGCCGCGGCCGATGTCTCCGAAGTGATCGTCGGCTGCGTGTTGCCCGCCAACCTGGGCCAGGCGCCTGCGCGCCAGGCCGCCATTGCGGCCGGCATCCCGACCTCGACCGGCGCCACCACCATCAACAAGGTGTGCGGTTCGGGCATGAAGGCAATCATGTTCGGCCACGACCTGATCAAGGCCGGTTCGGCCAGCATCGTGGTGGCCGGCGGCATGGAGTCGATGAGCAACGCGCCGCATCTGCTGCCGAACTCGCGCACCGGCAACCGCTACGGCAATTTTCAGGCGGTGGACCACATGGCGTGGGACGGTCTGACCAATCCCTACGATGGCCAGGCGATGGGCGTGTTCGGCGAAGCCACTGCCGAGAAGTTCGGCTTCTCGCGCGCCGATCAGGATGCCTATGCCATCGCCTCGGTAGAACGTGCACAGGCTGCGCAACGCAACGGCTCATTTGCCGATGAAATCGTGCCGGTGAAAGTCGCCACCCGCAAAGGCGAGATCGTCGTGGATAGCGACGAGCAGCCCGGCAAATCCGACATGGCCAAGATCCCCACCTTGAAGGCGGCGTTCAAGAAGGACGGCACTGTCACCGCCGCTAGCTCGTCGAGCATTTCCGATGGCGCCGCAATCACCGTGCTGATGGCGGCCGATGAGGCGCAGCGCCGCGGTATCACACCGCTGGCGCGCATCGTGGGCCATGTCACCCATTCGCAGGCACCGGAATGGTTCACCACCGCGCCAGTGGCCGCGATCCAGTCGCTGGTCGGCAAGATCGGCTGGACGCTGGACGACGTGGACCTGTTTGAAATCAATGAAGCGTTCGCCGTGGTGGCGATGACACCGATCAAGGAATTGGGAATTGCACACGAGAAGGTCAACGTGCACGGCGGTGCCTGCGCGCTCGGCCACCCGATCGGTGCATCCGGTGCACGCTTGGTGGTGACATTGGTGAATGCGTTGCGCAGCCGCGGCGGCAAGCGCGGAATCGCGACGCTATGCATCGGCGGCGGCGAAGCAACTGCCATTGCTATCGAATTGATTTGATTGGCATTAACAGCGAATTTGCAAAGCTGAATGCGCGCGCGCTTGACACTAGTCTTCGGGCCGTCATCATGTCGGGGGCGCGCAATAGCGCGTTGCCTAATCTAATCGACGAGGATTGAAACAATGACCATCAACAAGCTGCTGATCGCAATGGCTCTGGGCCTGGCCCTGACCGCTTGCTCGAAGCCGGAACAGGCTCAGGACGCTGCTGCTTCGGCTAACGAAGCTGCAACCGACGCTCAGACCGCTGCTGACCAGGCTGCTGCCTCGGGCTCGCAGTCGGCTGACGCCGCTCAGGCTGCTGCCAACACTGCCGCTGCTTCGGCTGACACCGCTGCTGACGCTGCCCAGGCTGCTTCCGGCGCCGCCACCGACGCTGCTGCTGACCAGGCTGCTGACGCTGCCAAGACGGCTGAAGACACCGCCGAAGCTGCTAAGGACACCGCTGAAGAAGCCAAGAAGTAATCACTTCTTAGCTCCAAGCGCGTTCGGAGAAAGCCGCTGGTTTCCAGCGGCTTTTTCTTTGCCTGGGTGTTGAGTGTTGCCCACCTCACGTCCACGCGTACTGCCCAACGCGTATCTATGCGCGCGTAACCGCACTGCGGCTCCACCGCTTCTGTTCGCGCAGCTGAGTGCGGCCTCGCGGCATTGACACCGGCTGCATCCGGGTCTGCATAAGCTCCGCTTTCCAATCGGAACCGGAACAGGACCCACCCATGAACAAGATCCGCATGCTGTCGCTGAGCGCCGTTGCTGTTGCTGTGGTAACCCTCGCCGCCTGCCAGGGCCCGGATGCCGAACAGGCACGCCGCGATGCCGCCTCTGCCGCAAAGCACGCTGCCGCCGCGACCGAGCAGGCCGCCGACCGCGCTGCCGTGCAGGCCAAGGAAGCCACTGCCGATGCACGCGTCGCCGCACGCGACCTGGCCGCCGACGCCAGCCGCGCTACCGCCAACGCCGCCGATGCCACTGCCGACAAGACCCGCGAGATGGCCAACAAGGCCGAGCAGAATGCGGCCGAAAAGAATGCCGAGCACGACGCGCAGCATTGAGTGCAACCGCAACGCCTGAGCACGCACGCAATCCGCGACGTGCTTCGCAACTCCTGCATGCACCGGTGATATCTGTCCGGTGCATGCAGCCCCGGACAAGCAGCCGGCTCGTGTTGTCGAGCCTGGCACGCTAGGATCTGCGGATGCCTTCTTCCTTTACCTCGCGGCGCCGCAATCAGCTGGCGCTGGTCTTCTCTGCGCTCATCTTTATTGCGATCGGGATCGGCATCTTCATCGGTGCGCGCCGCTCCCTCGCCGATGCCGCGCTCGTCTCGCATACGCATGAAGTCATTGGCCGCGTCGATGAGATCCAGGCGCGCGTGCTCGATGCCGAATCGGCCGAGCGCGGCTACCTGCTCACCGGCAATGACGCGTACCTGCTGGACTATCAGACCAGCGTGGAGCGGCTGCCGATCCTGATCGGCAACTTGCGCCGCAAGATCGCCGACAACCCTTCGCAGGTGGCGCATCTGGATCAACTGCATCATCTGGTCGACACGCGGCTCAAACAGATTCAGCACGTGCTCGACGTCTACGCCGACAGCGGCCTGGAGCCGGCGCGTACAAGCATTCGCCAGACCGCGTTTCGCACCACCAGCGTCATCCGCGAACAGGCACTGACCATGGTGCAGCGCGAGCAGGAGCTGCTGGCATTGCGTGCGGAAAGCAGCCGCCAAAGTGCGTTGTTGTTGCTGATCCTGGCGCTGGCCGGCATCCCGTTAGGGCTGGCCGTGGTCGGCACGGTGTACGGCCTGCTGATGCGCGAACTGCGGCATCGCGCGCAGGCCGAGCGGCATGCCGCACGTGCCAACCAGGAACTGGGCGAGAGCATCGGCGCCCTGCAGCGCAGCGCGGCCGATCTCAATTTGCTCAGCCGCTACACCGGCCTGCTGCAGAGTTGCGTCAGTGCCGAAGAAGCACTGGATGTCACCAGCCGCACGCTCGCGCATTTGCTGCCCGGCATTGCCGGCAGCGTGTATCTGCTGCGCGCCTCGCAGGACCGCGCCGAGGTGATCAGCCACTGGGGCACGCCGTTGGTGCACAGCGCCTCGCACCTGCTGCCCGAAGAGTGCTGGGCACTGCGCCGCGGCCAGCCCCACCTGATCGAAGACCTGGCGCGCGATGCGCCGTGCGCGCACATCGACCTGCCCGATGCGAGCGTGGCAATCACCACCGCGTGCCTGCCGATGTCGGCACAGGGCACGCAGCTGGGTTTTCTGTTCCTGTCCGCGCCCGGCCCGGCGCCGATGCCCCGCCTGGAGATCGCTGAAGCGGCCGCCGAGCAGTTGTCGCTGGCCTTGAGCAATTTGCGTCTGCGCGAATCGCTGCGCCGTCAGTCCATCCGCGATGCGCTGACGGGGTTGTACAACCGCCGTTACCTGGAAGAAGCGCTCAGCCATGAACTGGCGCGCTGCGCACGCCGTGATCTGCCGCTGTCGGTACTGATGCTGGATGTGGACCACTTCAAGCAGTTCAACGACGGCCAGGGCCATGCCGGCGGCGATCTATTGCTGGCCGCAGTCGGTGAATTGCTGCTCACCCGCCTGCGCGCCGAAGACGTGGCCTGCCGCTACGGTGGCGAGGAATTCACCGTGATCCTGCCGGAAACCGACGGCGAGGAAGCGATGCGCGTGGCCGAACAGATCCGCGGCCACATTGCTGCGCTGGCGGTCAGCGACGGCCAGCGCGCGCTGCCACGGGTCACCGCGTCGATCGGCGTGGCCAGCTTCCCGGCCGATGGCGAGCTGGGATCGGCCTTGATCCAGAAGGCCGATGCCGCGCTGTACGTGGCCAAGCGCCAGGGCCGCAACCGGGTGGAACGGCACGGGGCGGTGGCGGTGAATGCCGAACCGGTTGGCACAAACGGCGCAATTGTTTGAGATTCGTCACACAAAAGATGCTCTAGCGCAGCGATAGTCGGCGTGACCCATCCAAGCGAGGCAGTCCCGATGTCGATGTGGCGCGATCAAGGTCCCAACAAGAAAGACGGCGTTCCCGCAGCGCCCGAGGTTCCGCCGGCCGATGGCCGCTTGTTCAATGCCGAACCCACCCCCGCCCCGGCCGCTGCAGCGGCGGTGACGCCAAGCCCGCCGGTGGCGGCGACGCCGGCGCCAACCCGGCAGAGCGAGGCGAAGGAATCCCTGATCGCCGCCGACATCAGCATCGAGGGTAAGATCGAAGGTGCCGGACATGTGCGCCTGGCCGGCCGGTTCAAGGGCGACGTCAACGTCAAGGGCGATCTCACCATCGAACGTGGCGCCAAGCTCAACGGCGGCGTGCGCGCCAACAAGGTGATCATTGCCGGGGAACTGGAAGGCAATATCGAATCGGCTGCGCAGGTGGAGTTGCAGACCTCCGGCGTGCTGGTCGGCGACGTCAAGGCCGGTAGCCTCACTGTCGCCTCCGGCGCGCGCATGCGTGGCCAGGCCGACTTTGGCTGGGGCGAGGACACCGGCAGCAAGCCGCCGGCCAAACCGGTGGTTGCGGCCGGAGACAGCGACGCCACATGAGTGCACCCCGCCCGGGCACGCCCGGCGCCACGCGCAGCTGCCCGCATTGCAAGGCGACGATCCTGGAAAGCGCGGTCGTCTGCCCTGCCTGCCGGCACCATCTGCGCTTCGATTCGGCGGCGGCGCAGCACACCCAGCCGGCGCCGATCGTGCCGCTCAAGGTCGACGGCACGATTCGCCACCCGGCCGATGGCGATGCCTGGGAATACACGGTGGTGGTGGTGGTGCGCAACGGCAAGGGCGAGGAAATCCGCCGCCAGGTGGTGGACGTGGGCGCCATGCAGGGTGGTGAGGAACGCGGCTTCACCCTGGCGGTGGAAGCAACTGCGGTGCGAACGACTGGGCGGCGTACGCGGCATTAGCTGCGCTGCGTAATTGCGGTGTGGCGTGGCCCGCAGTCGGCGCCGTGCGCCTCCTGGGTCGGCAGTTGCATCGGCCTGTTGCGGTTTCCGGCGATCAGTCCGGACACAACGTTGGTAGCCCATCGCGCGCAAGAAATGGTTGATACTGTCCCACGTGCACCTGGATCGTGCTGGCAGCAATGGCGCCTTGTTACAGCACCTGCCCAATGCGTGCGTGCTCGTGGAGCAGTCGCCGCGCGCAGCTTCGTGACGCGGCTGCATCGTTGCCCACTGGCGACCAGCGCAACCTCCACCGCGCGGGGCTCTGTGCTCCCCATCGCGGCCTTCCACACCCAGGCACCTGACACCGCCGCGCACGCCGCATCTGCGCAACACAGGCAGCATCTCGCACGCACCGCCCCCATTCTCAGGATCTGCACATCGGCTTGGCCAGAGTTGCCGAATGCACAACGGCAATGACACACGCGGCGATCTGGTGGTGCTTGGGCCCGAAGGGCTGTACTGCCCACAAGGCGATTTCCATATCGATCCATGGCGGCCGGTGCCGCGCGCGGTGATCACGCATGGTCATGGCGACCACGCACGCGGCGGCATGGGCGAGTACCACTGCACGCGCGAAAGCCTGCCGATCCTGCAATGGCGGCTGGGCGAGCAGGTCTATCACCCGCATGCCAATGGCGAGGCGTTCACCCTGGGACGCGCGCGAGTGTCCTTGCATCCGGCGGGTCATGTGCTGGGCTCCGCGCAGGTGCGCATCGAAGTCGATGGCCAGGTGTGGGTAGCCTCCGGCGACTACAAACGCCAACACGACCCCACCTGCGCGCCGTTCGAAGTGGTGCCGTGCGACACCTTCATCACCGAAGCAACCTTCGGGCTGCCCGTGTACCGCTGGCCTGACACCGCGCAGGTGGCGGCCGATATCGTGGCCTGGCGCCATGAGTGCGCCGCGCGCGGCGAGGCGGCGATCCTGTATTGCTATGCGCTGGGCAAGGCGCAGCGCGTGCTTGCCGAATTGCGCGCCTGGGACACGCAGCCAGCGCTGTTGCATGGCGCAATCGCCGCCGGCGTGGAGGTGTACCGGCACGCCGGCATCGCCATGCTGGAGACGCAACCGGTGAGCGAACACGCACGCGGCGCCGACTACGCGGGGCAATTGGTGCTGGCCCCGCCATCGGCGGCCGGCAGCCCGTGGATTCGCCGCTTCCGGCATGCGCAGCAGGGTTTTGCCTCGGGCTGGATGCGCATCCGCGGCAACCGGAGGCGACGCAACTACGACCGTGGCTTTGTGGTGTCCGATCATGCCGACTGGCCCGACCTGCTGCGCACCATCGCCGACACCGGCGCGCGCCGGGTCATCGCCACGCATGGCAACACCGATGCGTTGATCCAGCACCTGCGCGAGCACGGCGTGGCCGCCGAAGCCTTCCGCACCGACTTTGGAGCCGAGGAATGAATCCGTTGCCTGCACGCCGCTATGTCCGCGCGCGGCCGCGGATCCGGCTGAGTGGCGCACTGGCGTTTCGCCGGCATGCGCTGGCCTTCTGCGTGCATCGCGCCACCCCCGCCGCCACGCTGGGGCCACCGCGCCCGCAACGGCGCCCACGTGCGTTGAGTGCATTCACCCGCGCTGCCTTGCGTCTGCGCGCGAAACCGCTGCTGGCCAGCGCGGAAACAACGCCGTGAAGCGGTTTGCGGCGCTGTACCGCACCCTGGACCGCAGCACCGGCACGCTCGACAAGCGCGCCGCCTTGGTGGCGTATTTCCGCGCAGCGCCGCCGCTGGATGCGGCCTGGGCGCTGTATCTGTTGGCGGGTGGCAAGGTGGCCAGTGCGCGCATGCGCATCGCCGCCAGCGGCGAGTTGCGCGAGTGGATCGCCGAGGCCGCCGGGATCGCCGACTGGCTGGTAGCCGACAGCTACGATCACGTGGGCGATCTGGCCGAAACACTGGCATTGCTGCTGGATGATCCAGCCAGCGAGGCGGTGGATGTGTCACTGGCCGAGTGGATTGAACAACGCCTGCTGCCGATCGCCAATCAAGACGTGGCGGTGCGCAAGCACTGCATCGTGCAGGCGTGGCGCACGCTGGCCTTCGACGAACGCCTGGTCTTCAACAAGTTGCTGACCGGCGCCCTGCGCGTGGGTGTGTCGCAACGGTTGGTGCAGCAGGCGCTGGCAGAACTGTCGGGCGTGGATATCGCACGCATTGCCCAGCGCATGCTCGGCAGCTGGCGCCCGCATGCCACGTATGTGGCCGACCTGCTCACGCATGAGGCGCTGCCCGGCGACCGCCAGCAGCCCTACCCGTTTTTTCTGGCATCGCCGCTGGAGGCCGATGTCGAGAGCCTGGGCGCCATCGACGACTGGCTGCTGGAATGGAAGTGGGATGGCATCCGGCTGCAGCTGTTGCGTCGTGCGGGTGAAGCGGCGCTGTGGTCGCGTGGCGAAGAACGCCTGGATGGCCGCTTTCCAGAGATCGAGCAGGCTGCCATGGGCTTGCCAGACGGCACCGTGATCGACGGCGAGCTGCTGGCCTGGCAACCAGAGCAACTGTTGCCGATGCCGTTCACCGCGCTGCAGACGCGTATCCAGCGGCTCAAGCCCGGGCCCAAGACGCTGGCGGCGGCGCCAGCGCGCGTGGTCGCCTACGACCTGCTCGAACTGGACGGCGAAGACCTGCGCGAGCGCCCGCTGCACGCACGCCGCGCACTACTGGAGCGCGTGCTCGCCACCCTCGCCGACCCACGCATCATCGCCTCGCCGCTGGTGCACTCCACCGATTGGCAGGCCGCCGCGCAAGTGCGATTGGATGCACGTGCGCGCGGCGTTGAAGGGCTGATGCTCAAGCGCGCGCGTTCGCCCTACCAATCCGGCCGCCGCCGTGGCGACTGGTGGAAGTGGAAGATCGACCCACTGACCATCGATGCGGTGTTGCTGTACGCACAGGCCGGCCATGGCCGGCGCAGCACGCTGTACACCGACTACACCTTCGGGCTCTGGCACGACGGCGCGCTGGTGCCCATCGCCAAGGCGTATTCGGGCCTGGACGATACCGAGATCCTGCAACTGGATCGCTGGATCCGCGCCAACACCACCGAGCGCTTCGGGCCGGTGCGCGCGGTCACGCCGCACCATGTGTTCGAACTGGGCTTTGAAGGCGTGAATCGCAGCACGCGGCACAAGTCCGGCATTGCGGTGCGCTTCCCGCGCATCCTGCGCTGGCGCCATGACAAACCCTTCGCCGAGGCCGACCACCTGAGCAGCCTGCAGGCACTGGCGCGGTGAGCCCGGCACCGCCACAGCGCGGCACGCCGTTGCAGCAATGGCGGGCCTGGTTTGCGCAGCGCGGCTGGGCGCCATTGCCGTTTCAACGCGATGTCTGGAAGCGCTATCTGGATGGCGAATCCGGCCTGCTGCACACCCCAACCGGCAGCGGCAAGACCCTGGCGGCATTTGGCGGCCCGCTGCTGGAAGCGCTGGCCGCACGCGGACGCACACCGCCGGCCACGGCGGTGGCACGTGGCCGGCGGCAGCCGCAGCGTAGCCTGCAGGTGCTGTGGATCACCCCGCTGCGCGCACTCGCTGCCGATACCGCGCGTGCCCTGCGCGAACCGGTGGAGGCCTTGGGCCTGGATTGGCAGGTGGGCCTGCGCACCGGCGACGCCAGCGCGCGCGACAAACGCCTGGCCCGCAGCGGCAAGCTCGATGTCCTGGTCACTACGCCCGAATCGCTGGCCTTGCTGCTGTCGTATCCGGATACCGCGCCGCAGTTGGCGGCGCTGCGCTGCGTGATCGTCGACGAGTGGCACGAGCTGCTCGGCAACAAGCGCGGCGTGCTGTTGCAACTGTGCCTGGCGCGCCTGCGCAGTTGGTCACCGGCGCTGCGCATCTGGGGGTTGTCGGCCACGCTGGGCAACCTGGCGCAGGCACGCGATGTGCTGCTGCCGCATCAACCGGACGCGGCCTTGGTGTCGGGGGTCAAGCCACGCGCCATGACCCTGGAAACGCTGCTGCCCGAGACCGGCGAGCGCTTCCCGTGGGCCGGCCATCTCGGTCTGGCGCAACTGGCGCGCGTGCTGCACAAACTGATGGAACAACGCACCAGCCTGGTGTTCACCAACACGCGCGCGCAGGCCGAACTCTGGCACCAGGCGCTGAGCGCAGTGTGGCCGGAGGATGCGGCCACACTGGCGCTGCACCATGGCTCGCTGGATCCGGCGCTGCGCACCGCGGCCGAACACGGCCTGCGCGATGGCAGCCTGCGTTGCGTGGTGGCCACCTCCAGCCTGGACCTGGGCGTGGACTTTCCGGCGGTGGATCAGGTGCTGCAAGTCGGCAGCCCCAAGGGCATCGCACGCCTGCTGCAACGCGCCGGCCGTGCACGGCACCGCCCGGGCGAATCCGGCCATGTGGTGTGCGTGCCCTCGCATGCGCTGGAATTGCTGGAATATGCGGCTGCGCGGCGCGCGATTGCACAGGGGCAGATCGAGACACGCCCGCCACCGCGGCTTTCATTGGACGTGCTAGCCCAGCATTGCGTGACCCTGGCACTGGGCGGCGGTTTCCAGGCCGATGCGTTGTTGCGCGAAGTCCGCGGTACCGATGCCTTCGCCACACTCGATGAGGCCACCTGGCAGGCCGTGCTCGACTTCATCGTGCAAGGCGGCAGCGCGCTCGCGCACTACCCCGATTTCCACAAGGTGGTGCGCGACGACGCCGGCATCTACCGCGTCACCGACCGGCGCGTGGCGCTGCGGCATCGCCTGTCGATCGGCACCATCACCAGCGATGGCAGCGTGCGCGTGCAGTTCCTGCGCGGCGGCCGGCTGGGCGCGGTGGAAGAACAGTTCGTCGGTCGCCTCAAGCGCGGCGACCGCTTCCAGTTCGCCGGGCGCTTGCTGGAACTGGTGCGGCTGGAAGACATGACCGCCTACGTGCGCATCGCCAAGGGCGGCAGCGGAGTAGTGCCCAAGTGGATGGGCGGGAGGATGCCGTTGTCCTCGGCGTTGGGGCGCGAGGTGGAGGCGGTGTTCGCCGATCCCGGCGACGCGCCGGAAATGCACACCCTGGCGCCGTTGCTGCAGTTGCAGTCCAGCCTGTCCGCACTGCCCGGCCCCGGCCATCTGCTGGTGGAAACCATCAAGGCGCGCGATGGCCGCCACCTGTTCGTGTACCCGTTCGCAGGCCGCCAGGTCAACGAAGGTCTGGCCGCATTGCTGGCTGCGCGCTGGGGCCGGCGGCAGCGCAACACCTTCAGCTTTGCAGCCAACGATTACGGGTTTGTGCTGTCGCCAGCGCAGGACGTGCCGGTGGATGCCGCGCTGCTGCAGGAATTGCTGTCGCCGGCACGGCTGTTCGAGGACCTGCGCGACAGCCTCAATCTGGGCGAGCTGGCACGCCGGCAGTTTCGCGAGATTGCGCGCGTCGCCGGGCTGCTCTCGCCATCGCTGCCTGGGCGTGCGCCGCGCAGCCTGCGCCAGCTGCAGGCCTCCAGTGGCCTGTTGTACGACGTGCTGCAGCGCTTCGACCCGGAACACCTGCTGCTGGCCCAGGCCGAGCGCGAAGTCTTCGAAGGCCAGCTGGAATTCGCGCGCCTGGCCAGTGCGCTGGAAGACTGCGCAGCGCGCGTCTTGCGCCTGTGCACGCCGCGCAGCCTGACGCCGCTGTCGTTTCCGCTGTGGGCCGAGCGCGTGCGTGGGCAACTCAGTACCGAAGACTGGAAAGCACGCGTGCTGCGTGCAGCCGCGCAACTGGAACGCAAGCATGGCCGATAGCGTGCACCTCACTCTGGCAGGCGAGCCGGTAGAGCTGCTCGGCGAGCGTGCGCTGTATCGGCCCGCGCAGCGCGCATTGCTGATCGCCGATCTGCATCTGGGCAAGGCCGATGTGTTCCGGCGTGCCGGCATCGGCTTGCCTGCGGGCGGCACCGAACACGATCTGGAGCGGCTGGACGCGTTGCTGGCATCGCGCCCGGTGGACGCGCTCTGGATTCTGGGCGACCTGCTGCATGGGCCGGCACCGCGCGCGGCCTGGCACCGCCGCTGGAGCGCCTGGCGCGAGCGCCATTGCGCCCTGCAGGTGATTGCAATCCGCGGCAATCACGACCGCGCATTGGCAGGGGCCGATCTGCACATCGAAGCGGCCGGCGAACAGGTGGAAGATGGCCCGTTCCTGCTGCGCCATGACCCGCTCCCGCATCCCAGCCGCCACGTGCTGTGCGGCCACCTGCATCCGTTGGCGGCGCTGCCCGGCCTGTCGCGCCGCTGGCCAGCATTCTGGTTGCGCGACGGCGTGACCATCCTGCCGGCGTTCTCGCACTTCACTGCCGGCATCGTGCCGACCCTGGTCGAAGGCGAACGCCTGGTTGCCTGCGTCGAGGGCGATGCGATGGCGCTGCCGGTCCGGTGACAACGCGCATCGCGTTGATGCAACAGTGCGCGTGCGGCGCACCAACTTCACTTCATCAGTGAAGCCAACCGCACGGCGACTGCCGCTGCACGTCACTACGCAGCCATGCCATCTCCTGCATTACTCGAACTTGGCACCGGCACCGGTTGCGCCAATGCATCGACGAACGCCGGGTCCAGCGCGAGCTTGCCGAACCAGCCGTGCTGGGTGCCGCTGAGCACGCGCAGCATGTGGCCGCGCCCACCCGGCACGCGGCCCATCGGCTGCAGCAACAGATCGCGTCCGCGCGCCCACACATCGCGCTCGGACTGGAACAGCGGCGTGAGCCAGCGACTCCAGCGGTGATAGATCGCCACATGCGCCTGGCGTTCGCGTTGGTAGCCCTGCAATGCGGCATCCAGATCCGCGCCGGCGCGCAAGGCATCGCGCATCGCCAGTGCATCCAGCAGCGCCATGTTCACGCCCTGCCCCAGCTGCGGGCTCATCGCGTGCGCGGCATCGCCGGCCAGCGCAAAGCGGCCGCGGTGCCAGCGCGACACCACCGCGTCGCGGTAGCTGGCGCGCGCCAAGGCGCCATGCACCTGCACGGTCTGCAGGCGCGCAAGCGCGTCCGGCCACATCTGCGCCACTTCTTCGCGCCAGGCGTCCATGCCGCGGGTTTCCCATGCAGCGAAATCGCTGCAGGGCAGGCTCCAGAAAAAGCTCAGCCGCGGCGTGTCATCGCCCGGCCGCGTGCCAACCGGCAGCAGCCCGATCATCTTGCGTGCGCCGATGTAGCGCTGCCGCAACTCGTCCACGTACGGCCAGTCTTCGCGCGGCAACAAACACCACAGCGCGCCCCATGGATACACCCGATCCAGCTGGGTGCCCTGGGCCTGTGCGCGCAAGGTCGATGCCGAGCCATCGGCGGCGATGATCAGATCGTAGGGGCCATGCCATTGCCCGCGCTGGTCCTGCACACGCACGCCGTCATGATCGATCGCAGTGATCTGCGTGCCGATGTGCAGGTTGGCGTACTCGGGCCAGGCATCGCGCAGCAACGCGAACAACGCGCCGCGCTGCATGCCCAGGCCCATCAGGCGCGCATCCAGGTCGCGGTAGCGCATGTCCATCACCGCACGCCCGCAGGGCGTCTCGCCATACAGCCGCCGCACCGGTGCACCGTGCTGCAAGGCCTGCTCCAGCAGCCCCATCTTCCACAGCACCTGCAGCCCGCTCGGCTGCAACAGAAATCCCGCACCAACCGGCCCGGGCGCGGGCGCGCGCTCGAACACGTCCAGGCGATGCCCATCGGCACCGAGCAGCACGGCCAGTGCCTGCCCCGCCGTGCCGTATCCCACTACCGCAATTCGCAATGTCTGCTGCATCGTCCGTGCTCTGTCTGCGTCCTCACCGGCCCGACATGGACCGGCGCAAAAAAAACCCCGCCGAAGCGGGGTTCTTCAATCGCACAATCGAGTGAATCACTCAACCGGCGTGATGTTCGAAGCCTGGGCACCCTTGGGGCCCTGGGTCACGTCATAACTGACGCGCTGGCCTTCCTGCAGGCTGCGGAAGCCCTTGGAGTTGATCGCGGAGAAGTGCGCGAAGACATCGGCGCTGCCGTCTTCCGGTGAGATGAAGCCAAATCCCTTGGCGTCGTTGAACCACTTGACGGTACCGTTCGGCATGGTGATGCGAGACCTTTGCAAAATTAATGGGTGGTGTACGGCGGAGCGTACGCGCCGAGTATGCAAAGCTTATGCCCCGATGACAATCACCCGCGTGCAAGTTCGCCAATCAGCTCCGGCAGTCCGGACGAGGCCGCATCCACGTTCGACAGCACCTCGGCCATGGTGATTTCCTGCGCGTCGCCACAGCCCGCCGCCCAGTTGGCCACGATCGCCAAACACGCATATTCCAGGCCTTTTTCGCGTGCCAGCGCTGCTTCGGGCATGCCGGTCATGCCGACCAGATCGCAGCCGTCGCGACGCATCCGCGCGATCTCTGCAATCGTTTCCAATCGCGGCCCCTGGGTGGCGCCATAGCATCCACCCGCTACCAGCGTGACGCCGGTCACCTTGGCCGCGGCGATCACCTTGCTGCGGAACATCGGCGAATACGGGTGGCCAAAGTCCACATGCTGCACCTCGCTGCCGGCCTCCTCGCAAAAGGTGGAGATGCGGCCCCAGGTGTAGTCGATCAACTGGTCCGGGCAGGCCAGCACACGCGGGCCGAAGGAATCGGTGATACCGCCGACAGTGTTGAGCGCCAGCACGCGGGTGGCACCAATTTGCTGCAGCGCAGCGATGTTTGCGCGGTAGTTGACCTTGTGCGGCGGCAGCGAATGACCTTCGCCATGCCTGGCCAGAAATGCCACGCGATGGCCGAGCAGCATGCCCACGCGGATCGGGCCGGACGGCGCGCCGTATGGGGTGTCGACCTCGTGCGTCTGCACCTGGTCGAGCTGGGCCAGCTTGTACACGCCGGTGCCGCCGATGACGGCCAATGCGATGGAATTGGAAGACACACAGACCTCTGCATCGAAAGACGAAAGAAGAACGCTGCACCGGCAATGGCGCAGTGCTGTACCCACCGGGGTGGGTAGGTGCGCTGGCTTACTGCTTCATCGCATAGATGGCAGGAATGCCGCGCAGCTGCTCGTTGACGTCCATGCCGAAGCCGAACACGTAGCGGTCGGCCACTTCCACGCCCACGTAGTCGGCGGTAACGCCCGGCACGCAGCGGTCATGGCGCTTGACGGTCAACACCGCCACGCGCACATCGGTGGCGCCCTGCTCCAGGCACCACTGGCGCACGCCCTGCAGGGTGTAGCCCTCATCCAGGATGTCGTCGACCAGGATCACCCGGCGGCCGAACAGCGCAGTGGCGGGGCGGTGCTTCCAGACCAGCTCGCCGCCGGTGGTTTCGCCGCGGTAGCGGGTGGCGTGCAGATAGTCGAACTGCAGGTCCTGTCCGCGCGCGCCCAGCTCCAGCGCCAACTGGCCGGAGAACGGCAGCGCGCCGTGCATGATGGTGAGATACACCGGCACTTCGCCGGCGTAGTCGCGCGCGATCGCATCGGCGATGGTGGCGACGGCGGCGTCGATGGCAGGGCGGTCGACCAGCAGATCGGCTTGGGCCAGGGCCTGGGAAATGGTGAGCGTGGACATCAGGCAAGTGTTCCGAAAGAGGCGGAAAGGGAGGTGGTGGGAGCATCGGCGAGCAGGCCATCCCAGCCCAGCGCGCCGCGGCCGATCAGGCCGATCAGTGCGGCAGTGTTGAGCGTACGGCCGGCCACCGCCTGCAAGGACTCGGCGACCAGTTCGGGGTGACAGACCAGCACCACGTCGCAGCCGGCATCCAGGTGCGCGTGCACCCGTCCGGCGACGCCGCCAGCACTGAACGAGGCGGCCATGCCGATGTCGTCGGAGAAGACCACGCCACGGAAGCCCAGTTGCCCGCGCAGGATCTGCTCGATCCAGCGCGACGCGTAGCCGGCCGGCTCCGGCGCCACCTGCGGGTAGACCACGTGGGCCATCATCACCGCGTCGGCACCGGCGTCGATCCCGGCCACGAACGGCACCAGGTCCTCGGCCAGCAGGACGTCCAGCGGCCGTGGGTCGCTGGCGTGGTCGACATGGGTGTCTTCCAGCACGGTGCCGTGGCCGGGGAAATGCTTGAGCGTGGCGCCCATGCCGGCGGCGTGCAGCGCCTGCACGTAGGCACGGGTGAAGCTGGCCACCACCTGCGGGTCGTCGCTGAAGGCGCGGTCGCCGATGGCGCGGTTGCCGCGTGCCAGGTCCACCACCGGGGCAAAACTGAGATCAACACCACTGGCGCGCACTTCGCTGGCCATCAGCTGCGCATGCGCGCGGGCCTGGGCAAGCGCGCCTTCCGGGTCGGTGGCATACAGCGCGCCAAAGCTCTGCAGCGGCGCCAAGGCGCTGTAACCCTCGCGAAAGCGCTGCACCCGGCCGCCTTCCTGGTCCACGCAGATCAATTGCGGGCGCGGCGCCGCGGCGCGGATGGCGGCCGACAACTCGGCCACCTGCGTGCGCGAGGCGAAGTTGCGCTTGAACAGCACCACGCCGGCGACGGCGTCGTGCTGCAGCCAGTCGCGTTCCTGTGCGCTGAGTTCGGTACCGGCAACGCCGATCAGAAGCATGTTGGGGACTCCCGGGCCAGACGCCACGATGGCGCAGCGCGGCATTGTCGCAGATGCGCGCAGCAGCGTCAGACCGCGCATTCAGGCAAGGGCGGCCGTGGCTGGCGGTTGTGCGGGTGCTGGGAATGGGGCCGGCGACCTTGTTGGGTGCCGGAGCTAGCCCTTCGCAGCGATTTTTTTATTGGGTTTGCTTGCAGGCGCTGTCGGCTGACTGGCTGCCGCGCTCTGCAGACCCGTGCCGGTGTGATTGCTTGTGCCGGTGTGGCGCGCGGTAACGCTTCCGCGTGACCAGCCAGGTTGCATGTGCAGGCGCAGCCAAGAATTCCCCCTCAGGCTGAAAAAGGGATCCAGCTACCAACGGCACCGAACTCGCCCCGACGGCCCCCATTGCCGTGCTACCCAGGCGCCTACAGCACCTCCAAGTGCGCGCGCCAATGCTCCGCCTGCGCCTGCAGCTGCGCCAGCGCCTCCGGCGCCATGTCGTCCAGTTGCCGGTACGGCAACGCCAGCCGCTCATTGCTTCCCAACAGCGCGCGCTGGCGGGCCAGAAAATCCCAGTACAGCGCGTTGTACGGGCATGCGCGCGGGCCCACCCGCTGCCTGCGCTGATAGGCGCAGCCAGTGCAGTAGTCGCTCATACGATCGATATACGCCGCGCCGCTGATATAGGGCTTGCTGCCGAGAAAGCCGCCGTCGGCGAACTGACTCATGCCAACCGTATTGGGCAACTCCACCCACTCGAACGCATCGATGTAGACGCCCAGATACCAGCGATGCAGGGCCTGCGGATCCAGCCCCGCCAACAACGCAAAGTTGCCGATCACCATCAGCCGCTGGATGTGGTGGGCATGCGCGTTATTCAACGAATTGCCGATCGCATCGGCCAGGCAACGCATGCCGATCTGCCCATCCCAGAACCAGTGTGGCAGCGGCGCGTGCTGGCCCAGCTGATTGGATTGCGCGTAACCGGGCATCTGCGACCAGTACACACCGCGCACATACTCGCGCCAGCCCAGGATCTGGCGGATGAAGCCTTCCACCGACGCCAGCGGCGCGTGCCCGTCGCGCCACGCCGCCTCGGCACGTGCAATCACTTCGGCCGGGTGCAACATCTTGACGTTCAGTGCGAACGACAGCAGCGAATGAAACAGCCGCGGGCTGCGCGTGCTCATCGCATCTTCGTAGCGGCCGAAGTGCGGCAGCGCGTGCGTGATGAAGTCGTCCAGCTGCTGCAGCGCTTCGTCGCGGTGCAGCGGCCACGGCAAGGCATCGGCCTGCGGCGCACCGAAACTGCGCACGCCAGCTGCTTCGATGGTCTGCCAGAGCGCGGCATGGTCGTGGGTCATGCGCCAGTCCGCCGGTGCCGGCGGGTCGCCCGGCCACGGCGCGCGATTGTCATGGTCGAAGTTCCAACGCCCGCCTTCCGGTGCGCCCGCGTGGTCCAGCAGGATGCGATGCCGTCGCCGCATGTGGCGATAGAACACCTCCATGCGCCAGGCCGCACGCGCATCGAAGCACCCGGCTACGTCCTCGCGCTCGGTCAGGAAATGTTCGCTGCCCACCATGCGGCTGGCGAACGGCTGGGCTGCGCACCACTGCTCCAGCAGTTCATCCAGGCGCCACTCGTCCGGCGCCTGGTATTCCAGCCACTTGGCGCGGTAGTGCACCATCAACGCTTCCAGATTGGCGGTGATCGACTGCCGATTGCTGGGCGTGTCGATGCTGACGTAACGCACGCGGTGCCCGGCCTGCCGCAAGCGTGCGGCGAAGGCGCGCATCGCCGCGAAAATCGCCAGGATCTTTTGCGCGTGATGCAATACGTAGTCGGTTTCCGCGCGCACCTCCATCAGCACGTAGACCACACTGGCGTTGGGCGTCACGAACCAGCTATGCAGCGGATTGAGCTGGTCGCCCAGCACCAGGCGCAGCGTATGCGCCGGCACCCAGCGCTGCGGTTCGGCGCCCGTGTCTGCACCGCCTGCATCGTGTTCACGCATCGGCGGCACGCGACTCGTATCCGACGCGGGATGCGCATGCTGCTTGCTTCATCACGCAGTGCGCCCGGCGCCGCCTGCTGTCATCGCGATGTGCCCGCTCAACCTGATCCGCCATGCGGCTGTGCTCCTAAACCTCTCCCCTGCAATACGCGCAGTGGCAGCAGATGGATTCAGTCGCGACCGCCTGCGTCATACGCGCAGATGCGTTGCGCCAGCGCGGCTCCGCTACACCAGGCGCCCTCGACCTTGCCGCCTGCCAACCAATCGCCGCACAGCCCTGCCGCCGATGCTGCATCCCACACGCACGCATCGGCCACGGCCAGGGATTCGGTACTGGCCGCTTCCCAGAAGAAGGCCTCACACGCCAGCGGCGCGGGGAGGCCGAGCGCCTGGAGTTCCGGCAACAGCTGGTCGATCACCTGGGCTGGCGTGGCATCCCGGTGGGCGTGACTCCACGCCGCGGTGGCGTGCAGCAGCCAGGTCTCCGCACCGACGCGGCCGGGCTTGCTGGAATTGCGGGCGATCCAGCGCAGTGCGCCGGCATTGACGAACAACCCGTCGTAACCCGCCTCCACCGGCGCCGTAAAACGTGCCACCACGGCCCAGGCCGGTTGCATGCGCACGCGGGCAGCAACGCGCGCCAGGTCGCTCGCAGCCGTCTCCAGCAACGCAGCGGCCTGCGGCGCGGGCAGTGCCAGCACCAGCAGTTCGGCAGGCACGGCTTCTGGCAGACCAGCACCTCTCAGTGCCCAGCCGTGTTCGGTGCGTTGCAGCGCATCGATGCGCGTTTCGGTACGCAGGTCTAGCCCGACCGCCAGCGCATGCGCTGGCGCCGCCATATCCGGCACTCCGACAAAGCGTTGCAGCGTGCCAAGTGAGGGCTGCAGGGTGGAGCCATCCCAACTGGCCAGACGCGCAAGCCAGGGCGCAGCGCAGTCATTTGCTACCCACGCCCCCACCGCCGCCATGAAGTCCGGATCACGCGCAGTGAAGTACTGCGCGCCGTGATCGCAGTGCCACTGCTGGCCTGCAAGCGCGCGCATGCGTCCACCTGGCGCCGGAGCCTGCTCGAAGACCGTCACGGCGTAGCCGGCCGCCTGCAGCACGCTGGCGCAGCGCAGGCCGGCCAGCCCGGCGCCGATCACCGCCACCGTGCGCCGCGTGCGGGGCCCGCGCATCAGGGTGTGGCGACCGCGGCCGCGCGCATCAGATCGCGCAACCGTCCGGGCCGCAGGCATCGCCGGTAGCGGCGGCCGGCGCGGATTCGGCGGCCAATTGCAGCAACGCCTGTGCCATGACATCGGCCGGTTGCGCACCCTGAAGCAGGCTGCGTCCGTCGATGACGAAACTGGGTACCGCGCGGATACCAATCTGCGCGGCCTGCAGCAGTTGCGCCTGGACCTGCGCACTGCCCTCGTCGGACGCCAGCAGCGCCTGCACGCGTGCCGGCGCCAACCCGCCAGCCGCACCGGCAGCGATCAGGGTGTCGGCCGCCGCAAGATTCTTGCCTTCGGCAAAGTGCGCATGGAACAGCGCTTCGATCACCGGCTCGACATCACCCTCGCGCGCCGCCAACCAGATCAGCCGGTGCGCGGGCAAGGTGGTGACCTGTACCTGCCCACGCGAAAAATCAAACGGCAGGCCTTCGGCGCGCGCGGTTTGCTGGGTCTGCGCCAGCAATTGTTCGGTACGTTCGGCGCTGCCGAACTTCGGCAGCAAGGCCTCGCGCAAGGGCACCGGCTGCAGGCCACTGTCTGGATCCAGCTGGAAGGCGTGGTAGTGGATTTCCAGCGCCGGCAAGCGCTCCCCAAGCGTGGCCACGGCCTGCTCGAAGCGGCGTTTGCCGATCCAGCACCACGGGCACACCACATCGGACCAGATATCGATTCTCATGACAGGTGTGTGCATCGCATGGTTGAGTTGGGTTGCAGCATAGACGCTGCGCCGCGCGAACAGATCCCCCGCGCCTTGCGGCCGGTGGAACTCAGCGTACCGACCACTGCGAAAATGGCTGCGATGCCAACGCCAGGTTGTAGTAACGCGCATCGTCGGTGACTTCTGCGCCGATCCAGTCTGGCAGTTGCAGCGCTTCGTCGGCGTGCTCCAGCTCGACCTCCGCCACCACCAGCCCGGCGTTGTCACCCAGGAATTCGTCCACTTCCCACACATGCCCGGCGTACTCAACCAGATGCCGGCGCTTGTCGATCAGCCCACCCACACACAACGCGAGCAACGCGCGCGCATCGTCGAGCGGAATCGGATATTCGAACTCCTGACGGGTATGCCCGAGCTCGCGCGACTTGAGGTTGAGGAATGCCGCATCGCCCTGGAGGCGCACACGCACCGAGGCATTCTGCGCACCACTGCGCAGCGACGCCTGGTCGTTGATATAGCCCTGCGCCATCGGAATGACCGCATGCGTGGCGGTACGCCAGCCGTCGCCGGTCACCAGAAATTTGCGTTCGATTTCGATACCCATGAAGGCAAGTATGGCCGGCCGCGCGGAAAAATGCCTGGCTATTGTGGGAGCCACCCACCTACACTCCGCGCCCCCACTGAAAGGATGCACGCCATGACAGGCCGTCGCCGTTACACACCGCAGATCGTTCTTGCCACCGCACTGCTGCTCGCCGCCAGCGGTGCAAGCGCCGCGGCCGCAGCGCCCTCGCTCGCACAGGCCCAAGCCGCGCTGGACACAGCGATGCAGAAGGACGCGGCAGGCAACCCCAACCAGGGCGATGACGTGATGGGTGAGCTGTTTCGCCCACGTTTGACGGCTCTAGTTGGCTGCCTGCCCGCCGCGGAGCAGACGACCCCAGGCGCAGTCGATTGCCTCGTCACCGGACAGGCCGGACCCAGCGAAAAGCACATGGCACTGCGATTCCTGCCAACCGCCAACGGCTGGCAGTTGCAGCACAGCGACACCGAGATGGAAGTCGCCGCACCGGTGCCCGACAACGCGCGCGTGCAGGTGCTGCTACGGGAAGATTTTTCCAAGAAGCTGGTGACCGAACGCAATGAAGCTGTGCGCAAGAGTCTCGAACAGGCGGTCAGCACGGCGCAGGTCCTTGCGGTGGAGCGCTGCGCCGTCTCCGAGCACGCACCGGTGGTTGCCTGCACTGTCCAGGCCAGTGCTGCCAACGAGCGCGGCGAATTGCCGATGCAGTTCGCCCTGGTCGATGGGCAGTGGCAGAACGCCACCCCCGCACACTGACTGACGCGGCGTACGCGCCTCGCTGCAGTAGTTCCGACGCGCTCGCCATCACTGGGTGCGTGCGTGGAATGGCCCACACACATCCCGACCGGGATGTGTGCAGCATCAGCTGCCAGTGCAGGTACGCTTCGGATCAGCACACGTGACGCGTGACGCAAACGCGCAAGCCTCGCGCTAGCGCTTCTCAAACACCGCGATGCTTTCCACATGGGCGGTGTGCGGGAACATGTCCATCGCACCGGCACTGAGCAGGCTGAAGCCCTGCTCGTTCACCAGGTAGCCAGCATCGCGTGCCAATGACCCTGGGTGGCAGCTCACATAGACGATGCGCTTGAACTGCTTCAGCGGCAGCTGCTGCAGCACGTCGATGGCGCCGGAGCGCGGTGGATCCAGCAACAGCTTGTCGAAGCCCTGGCGCATCCACGCAGTCTGCCGCTGATCTTGCGTGAGGTCCGCTGCGTAGAACTGCGCATTGTCCAGCCCGTTACGCTGTGCATTCTCGCGTGCACGCGCCACCAAACCGGCGTCGCCCTCCACGCCCACGACTTCGCGCACGGTACGCGCCAGCGGCAGGGTGAAATTGCCCAGACCACAGAACAGGTCCAACACCCGGTCATCGGGCTTGGCATCGAGCAATGCCAGGGCGTGGGCAATCATCTTCTGATTGAGCGAGGCATTGACCTGGATGAAGTCCAACGGACGAAACGCCAGCTCCACGTCCCATTTCGGCAACCGGAACGACAGCGGCACCTCTTGCGGCCACAACGGATGCACACTGTCCACGCCGCCAGGCTGCAGGAAGATCGCAAAATCGTGCGCCTGGGCGAACTCCACCAAGGCCTGCTCGTCACGTGCGCTGAGCGGCTGCAGATGGCGGATGGTCAGCGCCACGGCATCGTCGCCGGCGATGAATTCAATCTGCGGAATGTCGCGCTTGCCGTCCATGCCTTCGACCAGCGCCGCCAGCTGCGGAATCTTCTCGCCAATCTGCGGAATCACCGTGTAGCAGACCGACAGGTCGGCCACGAAGCGCGGGTCCAGTTCGCGGAAGCCGACCAGGGTCTTGTCCTTCTTCTCGACCCGGCGCACCGAAAAGCGGCCCTTGCGGCGATAGCCCCAGGTATCGCCCACCAGGGCCGGCAGCACCGTCTGCGGCGTGACGTGGCCGATGCGCTCCAGGTTGTCCATCAGCACGCGCTGCTTGGCCACGATCTGCTGCGATTCTTCCAGATGCTGCAGCACGCAACCGGCGCACACACCAAAATGCGGGCAGCGCGGCGCCACCCGCTGCGGCGATGCCTGCAGCACTTCCACCGTTTTGGCCTCATCGAAATGGCGGCTGCGTGCGGTGGGCTCGGCGACAACCACCTCACCCGGCAGCGCGCCACTGATGAAGGTGACCTTGCCGCCCTCGCCATCGCGGCGCGCCACACCGCGGCCGTCATGGCTCAGGTCGGTGATCGCGGTCTGGAACGGGGTACGGTCGAAACGGTTTCTGGATCTGGCCACGTGGCGAAAGCTGCGGGCAAAAAGGGTGCGTATTGTCGCAGATGCGATTGCCGCCGGTCGCCATACGGGTGCGAGCAATTGTCGCGCCCCGCAAACCAGGGCACACTTCGGGAGCTCGCGCTACACGCAGTACGCGGCACGCTGATAAGGAGGCAGCATGAACATGGCAACACGTCAGGAACCCCAGCCGCGCGTTCTGTTGGTCGAGGACGACCCGATCAGCCGTGGCTTTCTGCAGGCCGTGCTCGAAAGCCTGCCCGCCCAGGTCGACTGGGCCGACTCCCTGTCTTCGGCACTGGACCGCGCGCGCGCGCGCCGGCATGACCTGTGGCTGATCGACGTCAACCTCCCAGACGGCACCGGCAGCGACCTGTTGCGCGCCCTGCGCCTGCTGCACCCGGATGTCCCCGCCCTGGCGCATACCGCCGACGGCAACGCGGCCATGCAACGCGGCCTGCAATCAGACGGCTTTCTGGAAATGCTGGTCAAGCCGCTGACCTCCGAACGGCTGCTGCAGGCGGTACGCCGGGGCCTGGCACGTGGGCGCTACAGCGTGGCCCCGGTGGGCGTGGTGGATATCGCCGCCAGCGACTGGGACGAAGCCGCCGCACTGAGTGCGCTCAACGGCCAGCAGCATCACCTCAATGCCTTGCGCGAATTGTTCCTGGCAGAGCTGCCTGGCACCCGCGACGCCGTAGATTCGGCGCTGCTGGTCAGCGACGAGCTGGCGCTGCGCAATCACTTGCACCGTCTGCAGGCCAGCTGTGGGTTTGTCGGTGCCGCCCGGCTTGCTGGCGCAGTGCGGTTGCTGCGTGGCGATCCGCAGTCGCGCATTGCACAGAACCAGTTCCATGCCGCAGTGGCCGCGCTGCTGCACTGAACCGCTGGCCGGCATCTCCGGGGCACCCCCGGGCATCGACCGGGCGCAACGCCATCTAAGCGCCGCGTCGCGCCAATTCTTCCAGCATCTCCCAGGACTTGAGTCCGCGCCCGCTCAGGTGGTGCAGCAAGACTCCGCGCATGCTGCGGCGCAGCCCCGGCATATCCTCGGTGGCCGGTACCCGGTCCTCGCCCAGCGCCAGCAACGCCGCACCAGTCACGGTCTCGCGGCGATCCTGCGCCAGCCGCTCGCTCAATACCCGCCGCGCGCCGTCCTGCGGATCGAGCCGGTAACGGGCGGCCGGATCGATCGGCTGGCCGTCACTGTCGTGTTGCAGATCGAAGCCGAACCCCAGCCCGTCGAGCACGTCGCGCTCGAACTGCCGCAATCCCCATGCCAGCGCGGCACCGGAAGCCAGGTGCGCACGCGCCTGCGCATAGCAGTCGAACAGCTCCGGCACCGGCGCATGGCGCGGTGCAAGCCGCAGCAACAGTTCGCTGATATAGAAACCCGCCAGCATCGCTTCGCCAAGCAACCGCGGCGCGGTATCGATGGCCTCGGCCTGGCGCAGCTGCGCCAACTCGCCGCGCTGCACCGCGGTGAACTGGATCAATTGCAGCGGCTGCAGCGCAGCGCGCAACGCCTGCTTGCGTGGCCCGTGCACGCCCCGCGCCAGCAATCCCACGCGCCCGTGCTGCTCGGTCAACACTTCCACCAGCAAGCTGGTCTCGCGCCAGGCGCGTGCGTGCAGGACAAAGCCGCGCTCGTGTTCGATCAGCATGACAGTGTGTTCGGCCAGGTGCTCGCTTGGCAGCAGTTGACCGCCGCACGCCGGGACAGCGAAATTGCAGACGCCTCGCGCGTGAACTGACACATCAGCACAGGTCGGAACCTCTCACACAAGCACCGGCATGGGCGCCACCTGTTAACCCTTGACACTGGAAGCGTTGGTCTCAAGCAGGAATCAGCCCCATGCACACGCGCGCCTGGCGCTTGCGCCCTCGACTACCCCGCCTCTGCTCAGTCGTAACCGAAGGCCTTCAACGCAGCCTCGTCGTCCGACCAGCCCTCGCGCACGCGCACCCAGGTTTCCAGAAACACCTTGGCACCGAACAAGCGCTCCATCTGCAGGCGCGCCTTGCCGCCGATGTCCTTCAGGCGGGTGCCGCCCTTGCCGATCACGATGGCCTTCTGTCCCTCGCGCTCGACCCAGATCACTGCGCCGATGCGCAGCAGCGCACCGTCCTCGGCAAAGCGTTCGATCTCCACGGTGGTGGCATACGGCAGTTCTTCGCCCAGTTGGCGCATCAGCTGCTCGCGCACCAGTTCGCCGGCCAGAAAACGCTGGCTGCGATCGGTGATTTCGTCTTCGCCGTACATCGCCTCGGCTTCGGGCACCAGCTTGAGCAGGTCGCTCACCAACGCCTCCAGGCCCTTGCGCTTGAGCGCAGAGACCGGATGCACGGCGGCGAACGTGCGCCCTTCGCTGACCTGCGCCAGGAACGGGAACAGCGCGGTCTTGTCCTTGAGCCGGTCCACTTTATTGACCACCAGCACCACCGGCACGTCAGCGTCGCTGAGCACGCGGAATGCCAGGGTGTCTTCTTCGTCCCAGCGGCCTGCCTCGATCACCAGCACCGCGGCATCCACGCCTTCCAGCGAGCCGCGCGCGGCGCGGTTCATCACCCGGTTCATCGCGCGCTTCTGCTCGCGGTGCAGCCCGGGTGTATCGACCAGCATCAGCTGGCCTTCCGGGAAGGTGGCAATGCCCAACAGACGGTGGCGCGTGGTCTGCGGACGATTGGAGACGATGCTGACCTTGGCGCCAACCAGCGCATTGGTCAGGGTGGACTTGCCGACATTGGGACGGCCGATCACGGCAACGCTGCCGCTGCGGTGGGGAGAGGTTTCGCTCACGTGTTCGAATCCAGTTGTGCGATGACGGTGGCTGCGGCCTGTTGCTCGGCAAGCCGACGAGACGTGCCCTGCCCCTCGGCGCGGGCGGCTGGCTGCTCAAGGATGCAGGCGACATGGAACTGCTTGGCGTGTTCGTCGCCGCTTTCGCTGATCAGGGCGTACTGCGGCAATGGCAATTGCCGTGCCTGCAGCCATTCCTGCAGCCGGGTCTTGGGATCTTTCTCGGCCTTGCCGACCGGCAACGCGGCCAGCGACGGTTCGAACCAGGGCAGCACCACCGCGCGGCAACGCTCGAACCCGCAGTCCAGATAGATCGCCGCGACGATCGCTTCGACCGCGTCGGCCAGGATCGAATCGCGGCGATGCCCGCCGGATTTCAATTCGCCCGGGCCCAGCGTCAAGCGCTCGCCCAGGTTGAGGGTGCGCCCAATGACGGCCAGCGCGCCCTCGCGCACCAGCTCGGCGCGCGCACGGGTCAAGGCGCCTTCATCGGCCTTGGGCCAGCGCTGATACAACGCCTCGGCGATCAGCAGATTGACGATGCCATCGCCCAGGAATTCCAGACGCTCGTTATGCGGCGTCCCGGCGCTGCGATGACGCAGCGCCTGGGCGAGCAGACCCGGATCGGCAAACGCATGTCCGATCGGATCACCGCGCTGGAAAGTTCTATTCGACACCACGCCTCGTCAGATCCTGCTCGGTGTCGAACTTGCCGACAACATCGAGATTGCCGACCAGCTCACGCCGCACTTCGTAGTTGACCTTCATCCGCCAGCCGCCTTCGATGCGCTCGAACTTGACGTCCCCTGGCTTGACGCTTTCGGAGGAGTTGATATCGAGCCGCTTGAAGAACATGTCCTGCAATTTGGACGGGTCCATGTCGGCACTGCCCGCTTCATTCGCAAGGCCCTTCATCGACGTACGGACTGCGTAATATTCCTGATACATCGGGAACAACTTCATCCCCAGATACAACGCAAACCCCACCACCGCCAGCACCACCACGAACGACGTCAACGTCATACCGCTTTGCTTGCGCTTCATTGTGTGTCCCCCGGCACGCACCGCGTGCATTTACTGGATTCCAGTCCCGATCCGCGATGGATCGAAACTCCCCTTGCAGAACCACCCTTCACAATTGAGCCAGATCAGGAACGCCTTGCCGCGGAGATTGGCCTCCGGCAGGAAGTGCGTCTGCGTCCAGAATCGGCTGTCCTCGCTATTGTCGCGATTGTCCCCCATCACGAAATAGCTGTCTGCCGGCACCGTCCAGTCACCCTGGCCAGCCGGCATGTTGCGGTCTACCCACTCCAGCACGGTGTGGGTCCGCCCGGGCAGGTCTTCCACCAGCAGCGTGGTACCGGTCATCTCGGCGCCCTTGCCCTTGCCGATGTACTCGCCCTTGACGGTGTAGCGCATCGGCTTGTCGTTGATGTACAGCGTGTCACCGTGGAAGCCGATCTTGTCGCCCGGCAGGCCGACCACGCGCTTGATCCAATTCTGGTCCGGCGCATGCGGCGGCTTGAACACCACCACGTCGCCGCGCTTGGGTTCACCGGTCGGGATGAACTTGGTGTTGGTGATCGGCAACCGGAAGCCGTAAGCGAACTTGTTGACCAGGATGAAATCACCGATGAGCAGGTTGGGCATCATCGAGCTGGACGGAATCTTGTACGGCTCGGCCACGAAGCTGCGCAGGATCAGCACCACCGCCAGCACCGGAAAGAACGCACGCGAGTAGTCGATGATCGCCGGCTCGCTGTCCAGCAGACCGGCGCGCGCCGCGCGGCGCTTGGCCAGGAACAGCTTGTCCAGTAGCCAGATGAAGCCGGTGCCCAGCGTCAACACAACCAGGGCGATTTCAAACCATTTCATTGATGTTCCTTCGGAAAGGGAATCGGGAATCGGGAATCGAGAATCGGAACAGCAGGAGCGCGCACGCCCTGACGATTCCCGATTCCCGATTGACCATTCCCAGCTACTTATCCATCTGCAGAACGGCCAGGAAGGCCTCCTGCGGAATCTCCACGCGGCCGACCTGCTTCATGCGCTTCTTGCCTTCTTTCTGCTTTTCCAGCAGCTTTTTCTTGCGCGAAACGTCGCCACCATAGCATTTGGCCAACACGTTCTTGCGCATCGCCTTGACCGTAGAACGCGAGATGATCTGCGAGCCGACGGCGGCTTGAATTGCCACGTCGAACATCTGCCGCGGGATCAGCTCCTTCATCTTTTCGCACAGCTCGCGGCCGCGCCGATCGGCGTAGCTGCGGTGCACGATGATGCTCAGCGCATCGACCTTGTCGCCGTTGATCAGTGTGTCCACGCGCACGAACGGGCCGACCTGGAAGCGCAGGAAGTGATAGTCCAGCGAGGCATAGCCGCGGCTGACCGACTTGAGCTTGTCGAAGAAGTCCAGCACCACTTCGGCCATCGGCAGCTCGTAGCTGATCTGCACCTGGCTACCGAGGTAGTTGATGCCGATCTGGCTGCCGCGCTTTTCTTCGCACAGAGTGATGATGTTGCCGACGTAATCGGGCGGCGTGAGGATGTTGGCGCGGATGATCGGCTCGCGAATCTCTTCCACGTGGTTGAGCGGCGGCAGCTTGGACGGGTTGTCCATCGGGATGATGGTGCCGTCGGTCTTGAGCACCTCATAGACCACCGTCGGCGCGGTCGAAATCAGATTGAGGTTGTACTCGCGCTCCAGCCGTTCCTGCACGATTTCCATGTGCAGCATGCCCAGGAAGCCGCAACGGAAGCCGAAGCCCATCGCCTCGGAACTTTCCGGCTCGAAGCGCAACGCGGCATCGTTCAGACGCAGCTTGTCCAGCGCTTCGCGCAGGTCCGGATAGTCCTCGGCATCGACCGGAAACAGGCCGGCGAACACGCGCGGCTGCATTTCCTGGAAACCGGGCAATGCGTGCGGCGCCGGGTCGGCCGCCAGGGTGAGGGTGTCGCCGACCGGCGCGCCGTGCACGTCCTTGATCGAGGCATTGATCCAGCCCACTTCGCCGGCGCCCAGTGCCACCAGTTCCTTGCGCTTGGGTGTGAACACGCCGACCTTGTCGACCAGATGCGTACGACCGGTGGACATCACCTGGATCTTGCTGCCCGGCTTGATCTCGCCCTGCATCACGCGCACCAGCGACACCACACCTAAGTAGTTGTCGAACCACGAGTCGATGATCAACGCCTGCAGCTTGTCGGTATCGCGCGGCTTGGGCGGCGGAATCCGGTGCACGATCGCTTCGAGCACCAGATCGATATTGAGGCCGGTCTTGGCACTGACCGCCACCGCATCCTCGGCGTCGATGCCGATCACCGCCTCGATTTCGGCCTTGGCCCGCTCGATATCGGCGGTGGGCAGGTCGATCTTGTTGAGCACCGGCACCACTTCCAGGCCCTGCTCCACGGCGGTGTAGCAGTTGGCGACCGACTGCGCTTCCACGCCTTGCGCCGCATCCACCACCAGCAATGCACCTTCGCAGGCCGCCAGCGAGCGGCTGACTTCATAGGAGAAGTCCACATGCCCGGGGGTGTCGATGAAGTTCAGGAAATAGGTCTGCCCGTCTTTTGCCGTGTACGGCAAGGACACCGACTGCGCCTTGATCGTGATGCCACGTTCGCGCTCAATCGGGTTGGAGTCGAGCACCTGGGCTTCCATCTCGCGCGCCTGCAAACCGCCGCACAGTTGGATGATCCGGTCGGCCAGGGTGGATTTCCCGTGGTCGACGTGGGCAATGATGGAGAAGTTGCGGATATTCCGCATTGAATCAGAGGACATTGAGGTGGGCGCCGGCGGTGCCGTCGTCAGGGTAACGCCACATTATCGCACGGCTTGGCCTGCCAGGCCGGGATTGGGGAATCGGGAATGGAGAATCGTAAAAGCAGACGGCATGACCTGCCGCTGTTTCCGATTCCCCACTCCCAACTCCCGATTCCCTGCGTCTCAGCCGCCCGCCTTCAACGCCACATAGCTGGTGGCCTTGCCATCGGTGACCAGCAGCATCACCACGTCGCCCTTCTTGTAGCTGGCCAGCGCACGGTTCAGCTCGGCAACGCTGCCGACCTTGGTGCGGCCGACCCGGGCGATCACCAGGCCCGGAGCTAGTGGCGGCTGGGTACTGCGTGCAGCCGAGCCGGTGACCGAGGCAATGCGCACACCCTCACCCGCTTCCAGACCCATGCGGCTGCGCTCGGCGGCGGTCAGGTCCGCAACCTGCAGGCCCAGCAGCTCCACGCTGGCCGGCGCGGACGGCTTGCTATCGTCGGCCGCAGTGCGCGGGGCGCTGCTGCCAGACTCGTTTTCCAGCGTGCCCAGGGTGACGGTGACCTGGCGCGGCTTGCCGTCGCGCAGCACGTTCAAGCTGACCTTGGTGCCCGGCGGCATCAGGCCGATCATCGGCGGCAGGTCGCTGGCCACCGCGATTTCCTTGCCGTTGACCGAGCGGATCACATCGCCCACCTCGATGCCGGCCTTGCCAGCCGGGCTGCCGGCGGGGATGTCGTTGACCAGCGCGCCGCGCGTATCCGGCAGGCCCAGACCCTGCGCTTTCAGCGTATCGATCGGACCGACGGCCACGCCCAGCATGCCGCGGCTGACATGCCCGCTGGCCTTGATCTGCTCGGCCGCACTGAAAGCCAGGTCGATCGGGATCGCGAAGCTGATCCCCATGTAGCCACCCGAAGCGGAGAAGATCTGCGAATTGATGCCGACCACCTCACCACGCGTATTAAGTAGCGGACCACCGGAGTTGCCCTGGTTGATCGCCACGTCGGTCTGGATGAACGGCACGTAGCGCTGGTCGGCGTATGGATTGCTGCGACCGGTGGCGCTGACGATGCCGGCAGTGACCGAATGATCCAGCCCGAACGGCGAACCGATCGCCACCACCCACTGGCCCGGCTTGAGCGTGTTGGAATCGCCGATGCGCACGGTCGGCAGGCCCTTGGCCTCGATCTTCAGCAGGGCCACGTCGAACTGCTCGTCGCTGCCAACCACCTTGGCCTTGAACTCGCGACGGTCGGTGAGCTTGACGGTCACCTCGCTGGCGCCATCCACCACGTGATGATTGGTCAGCACGTAGCCGTCGGCGGAAATGATGAAGCCCGAACCCATCGACTTGCCGGCGATGCCGCCATCATCATCGCCCTGCCCCGGCCCCTGACGCGGGCCGCCCGGCATCTGGAAATCCGGGCCGAAGAAGCGCTTGAAAAACTCCGGCATCTGCTCGTCGTCGGGCATCGCGCCGCCGCCACGTCCGCCCGGACCGCCGCGCTGCGAGCGCGCCATGGCGTCCTTGCGGGTGATGGTGGTTTCGATATTGACCACGCCCGGGCCGACCTGCTCGACCAGATTGGTGAAATCCGGCAAGCCCGCCACCAGCTGCGGCGCCGGCGTGGTGCTGCGGTTGGCCGCGATCGGCGCGCTGGTCTTGGCTGGCGCTTCGGGTTGCTGCGCGCAGGCAGCCAACGGCAGGGTCATGGCCAACAGGCCGAACATCTGGGTGCGGATGCGGGGATTCATCAGGTTGCCTCCGATGGCAGGGCGACAAGGGCCCAGACCCGAGCAGTTGCAAGGGCCGGACACGGTAACGGGAGCATGGATGCCGAACGGGTGAGAAACGGCGAGAACATCAGTCCTGCGGCGGCGGAGCTGGCTGTGCTCGGCCTGCCGCAGCGGCCGCCTGCGGGGCGGGCTCGAACGGATAGAACGCTGGCGCCTGCCGGCTTTGACTGAAGCTGGCGTTGAGCGGGCTTTCGCCCGACCCCGCCAGTGCGGCGCGTGGCCACGGGCGGGCCTGCAGCGTGGCTTCAGGATGCGTGAACGGGTTTGCTGCCGCCGGCGAGGCGACCGCGGGCGTTGCAGCCGGGGCCGCAGCCGAGGCCACCATCCGGGCCGGTGCCTGCTGGTTGCGCGCCGCCACGCTGCGAGCGACCTGCTGATTGCGGGTCGCCGCGCCACGCCGGGCCGAGGCCAGCGCCGCCGCGGGCACGGCCGCCGCCAGGGCAACCACGTCGTCCGGCGCATCCGGGGCCTTCGGCGCCTGTGGGGCGGGAGTGGATGCGGGTAGCTGTGCGGTGGTGGCGAACACCTGCTCGGCGGGCGCGGGCGCGGCCACCTCAGGCAGCCGTTCGCGGGACACGAACAAGGCGATCGCGGCGACCGATGCCGCCAACGCAGCACCGCCCCCCCAACGCCAGCGCGCCGCAGGGCGTGCAGCGGGCGCCGCGGCAGGTGCCGGTTCTTCGGCCACGGCAGCGCGCACCTTGGCGGTGAAATCCAGCGGCGCCGGGGCACTTGCCGCGCCGCGCAGCACATCGCCGCAGAGCTGCCAGCGCTCCTGGCAGCCGGCCAACTCTTCGTCATGGGCCAGGCGCCGCAGCAAAAAGCGCGACTCCTCGGCACTCAGCTCGCCATCCACCAGCGCGGACAGCTGCTGGCGATAATGACGTTCGAACTTGTCGGTGGTGGACATGTCAGGGTTATTGGTCATACACGGTGTCGCTCACGGGTAGCGCTTTCGGTCTCCAGCAGAGGCCGTAGCTCGATGTCGATGGCCTCGCGCGCCCGGAAGATGCGCGAGCGCACCGTTCCGATCGGGCAATCCATCTTTCGCGCGATCTCCTCGTAACTCAGCCCTTCCACCTCGCGCAGGGTGATGGCCGACCGGAGTTCTTCCGGCAAGGCTTGGACCGCACGCATCACCGTTTGTTCCAGCTCCTGTCGCATCAATTCGCGCTCCGGGGTGTCGGTGTCGCGCAAGCGGGTCGCACCATCGAATTGTTCGGCGTCGCTGACGTCGATGTCATCGGTGGGCGGGCGGCGATTGTGCGCAACCAGGTGGTTCTTGGCAGTGTTCACGGCAATGCGGTGCAGCCACGTATAGAACTGGGCGTCGCCACGAAAACTGTTGATCGCGCGGTAAGCGCGCACAAACGTATCCTGGGCCACGTCCTGGCATTCGCTCCAGTCGGCGATGTAGCGCCCGATCAGGGCGACGATCCGGTGCTGGTACTTGCGCACCAACACATCGAACGCCGCGCTCTCGCCGCGCTGCACACGCCGGACCAGTTCCAGATCCAGCTCCTGAGGTGTATCGACTTCGGCCATGTCGGGCCGCACTCCTGTCTGCCCACCGAAGTCGGGCAATGAGACCGCCATTGAAAAGAAAAGTTCCTACCGATCCAAACGATCGCAGCGCTGCCGCAAACAGCGGCGCCGACGTGTCGCTGGCGACGCCTTGCACTGGGCCGGCACGGTCCTGCGACAGGTATGGGTATTTGACGTGAAGGAAACAACCTCTGGATGATAACGGCCTTTCCTTATATCGCCGGATGGCCAACCGCATGCTTCCAGGTTTCGACGGGCTCCGATTCAGCCATTGGCAGGCAGACCTGCGCGAGGACGGCGTGCTCGTGCTCAGCCTCGACCGCCAGGGCGCAGCGGTCAATGCCTTCTCGCAGGACGTGCTGCTCGAACTGGGCGATGTCATCGAACGCCTGGCACTGGATCCGCCCAAGGGCGTGGTGCTGCGCTCGGCCAAGGCCAATGGCTTCATCGCCGGCGCCGACCTGAAGGAATTCCAGGAATTCGACCGCCGCGGCACCGTCAACGACGCAATTCGGCGCGGCCAGCAGGTGTTCCAGAAACTGGCCGAGCTGCCCTGCCCCACGGTGGCCGCCATCCACGGCTTCTGCATGGGCGGCGGCACCGAGATTGCACTGGCCTGCCGCTACCGGGTGGCCTCCGACGATGGCAGCACGCGCATCGGGCTGCCGGAAACCAAGCTCGGCATCTTTCCCGGCTGGGGCGGCAGCGCCCGCTTGCCGCGCCTGATCGGGGCACCGGCGGCAATGGACTTGATGCTCACCGGGCGCACGGTGTCGGCCAAGGCTGCGCGGGCGATGGGCCTGGTCGACAAGGTTGCCGCACCGGCGGTGCTGGTGGATGTGGCTGCGGCGCTGGCATTGGCCGGCACCACGCGCCCGTTCAAGCAACGCGCCACCGCCTGGGCGACCAACACTCTGCTCGCACGCAAGCTGCTGGCACCGCAGATGCGCAAGCAGGTCGCGCGCAAGGCCCGCAAGGAACACTATCCCGCGCCGTATGCGTTGATCACCACGTGGGAGCGCGCCGGTGGCGGCGGGATCCAGGCCCGCCTGGCGGCCGAGCGCAAGGCAGTGGTCAAGCTTGCCAGTACGCCGGCAGCGCGCAATCTGATCCGCATCTTCTTCCTGACCGAGCGGCTCAAGGCCCTTGGCGGCAAGGACACCGGCTTGCCCGCCATCCGCCACGTGCATGTCGTCGGTGCCGGCGTGATGGGCGGTGATATCGCGGCGTGGGCCGCCTACAAGGGCTTTGAAGTCACGCTGCAGGACCGCGAACAGCGCTTCATCGATACCGCCCTTGCGCGCGGCGGCGAACTATTTGGCAAGCGCGTAAAGGACGAGACCAAGCGCCCCGCCGTGGCCGCACGTCTGCGCGGCGATCTGGCCGGCAGCGGCGTGGCGCAGGCGGATCTGATCATTGAAGCGATCATCGAAAACCCGCAAGCCAAGCGCGACCTGTATCAGAGCATCGAGCCGCACCTCAAGCCGGATGCGCTACTCACCACCAACACCTCCTCGATCCCGTTGACCGAATTGCGTGGGCACATCCAGCGCCCGGCACAGTTTGCCGGCCTGCACTATTTCAACCCGGTGGCGATGATGCCGCTGGTGGAAATCGTGCAGCACGACGGGCTGGATCCGGCCAACGTGGCGCGGCTGGCCGCGTTCTGCAAGGCGCTGGACAAATTCCCGGTGCCGGTCGCCGGCACGCCGGGGTTCCTGGTCAACCGCGTGCTGTTCCCGTACTTGCTGGAAGCGTCCACCGCGTATGCCGAGGGCATTCCCGGGCCGGTGCTGGACAAGACCGCGGTGAAGTTCGGCATGCCGATGGGGCCGATCGAATTGATCGACACCGTGGGCCTGGACGTGGCCGCCGGCGTCGGTGCGGAGCTCGCCCCGTTCCTGGGCCTGCCGATCCCGGCAGCACTGGCCACGGTGGAGGCCGGCAAGCGCGGCAAGAAGGACGGCCAGGGCTTGTACAAATGGGAAAACGGCCGCGCGGTCAAACCCGAAGTTGCCAGCGGCTACGAGGTGCCGACAGACCTGGAAGACCGCCTGATCCTGCCATTGCTCAACGAAGCGGTGGCCTGCCTGCACGAAGGCGTGGTGGCCGATGCGGACCTGCTCGATGCCGGCGTGATCTTCGGCACCGGCTTTGCGCCCTTCCGCGGCGGCCCGATCCAGCACATCCGCAGCGTCGGTGCAGACGCGCTGCTGGCCCGCCTGCATGCCTTGCAGGCGCGGTATGGCGAGCGGTTTGTACCGCGGCCGGGTTGGGAGTCGCCAGTGTTGCGGGAGCCGGTGGCATAAAAGATCTCAACCCAAAACGCCACTACGCAGTGGCGTTTTTTTTAACCGCCGCGCAGGATCGGTTGAGTGAGCGTATTGCGAGCGCACAGCTGCCTGGCTGCAAAGCAATCGTGCTTTCCTGCGCGGCACGGCATTCGTCGTTATTTGTTGGCTAACTGCGTGTGCTGTGCGCAGGAGGCATGCTAGTGGGAATGATGATGCGCGCCCTGGCCATGCGCATGACTATGCGCCTCGCCCGCAGCAGCCGGCGTGGAAGGCGTGCCGCACGGATCGGCTCCGCAATCGCCGCTCTCCACCTGCAAGGTGACGTGCGCGATGTCGAAGCGGTCGTGCAGCAGTTCGCCCAGCGTTTGACGCAGGCGGTCGCGGTCGATCGTTTCGCCAACCACCACGTGGGCCGTCAAGGCCGGGGTGCTGGAGGCCAGGGCCCAGACGTGCAGATCATGCACGTCGTCCACGTCCGGGTGCCCGGTCAGGGCTTGGCGTACCTGGGCGAGATCCACGCCTTTCGGCACGCCTTCCAGCAGCACATTGATGGCTTCGCGCAGCAACACCCAGGTGCGCGGCAATACCCATAGGCCGATCAGCACCGCCAGCACTGGGTCGATCCACTGCCAGCCAGTCCACCGGATCAGCAAGGCGCCGATGATCACCGCGACCGAGCCGAGCATGTCGCTCCAGACTTCCAGATACGCGCCCTTGACGTTGAGGCTTTCGCCACTGCCGGCGTGCAGCAGCTTCATCGCGATCAGGTTGATCACCAGGCCCAGCCCGGCGATCAGCAGCATGCCGTTGGAGGAAATATCCTGCGGTGCGCGAAACCGTTGCGCGGCTTCCCAGAGGATATAGGCGCCCACGCCGAACAGCAGCGCGCCATTGACCAATGCACCCAGCGCTTCAAGGCGCACGTAACCGTAGGTACGACGCGCGTCTGCCGGGCGCCGGCTGAGCCGGACCGCGACCAGTGCGATCATCAATCCCAAGGTGTCGGTCGCCATGTGCGCCGCATCCGACAACAGCGCCAGACTGTTGGACACGAACGCGCCGATGACTTCGGCAACGAGGAAGGTGGCGGTGAGAGCCAGCGCCCACCAGAGCGGTGTTTCGTGGCGGATTTCGCTGGGTGCGTGGCTGTGATCGTGTCCCATGGGGTGTCGGCCTTGTGCAATGCGCGCACCTTAGGGCCACGCGGTTGCGGAGACTATTACACCGGCGCGTGATGAGATCACATCACGTGAGGGCGGCGCTGCTCCTTATTGCCCAGGCCGGATAGCAACCTGGGGCGGCTAACGAAAGCTCTCGCACACCGTCGCAATGGCGGCACGTGCTGACCACGCTGCCTTCATTGGCGGGTGGAGTGATGTCGTATCAACAGTGACATTGCTCGGATGAAGAGGCTGACCAGACCGCCCGTCCTCAGACGGCTGCACTGCTTGCAAGCATGCGTACCGACCATCTCGACAGGTCCTTGCACGCACCGTCGCGTGACCTCATGCGGCATGGATGGCGCATAAGAACCTACAGGGAGGGACTTGCGGCGTGTCCCGCGATGGTGGGCGGGCAAGAGCCTCGCAGCCAGGCCGCAGATCGTCGCTCTGCCCCCTACGCCGCTCCGTTCGATCACCTACAAGACGGATGCCGGTGACAGGGCCAGCAACGCACACTTGGCGGTGGGCGTACCAGCTTTATCAGCTGCCCTCACACCTTGGCCACCAGCTTGACCACGCTGGAGAAATCCAGCGCGCCATTGCCAGCCCGGCTGTTCATGGCGTAGAGGTTGCGCGCCAGCTCACCCAGCGGAATCGATGCGCCCGCCTGCACCGCGGCCTCGGCGACCAGGCCCAGGTCCTTGAGCATGAGGTCATTGCCAAAACCGCCGCTGTAGCCGCGCGAGGCGGGTGCGTTCTCCAGCACACCGGGCCACGGGTTGCAGACCTCGGTGGCCCAGCTGCGCCCGGTGCTGACCGCCATCATCTGCGACAACACCGCCGGGTCGAGCCCCTGCGCCACGCCCAGCGCGATGGCTTCGCCGGTGGCGGCCATGATCACACCCAACGCCATGTTGTTGCACAGCTTGGCCACCTGCCCGGCGCCGTTGTCGCCGACGTGGAAGAGGTTCTTGCCCATCGCCTGCAGCACCGGACGCGCGCGTTCCAGCGCCTGTGCAGCGCCGCCCACGATGAAGGTGAGTGTGCCGGCTGCCGCGCCAGCAGTGCCGCCGGACACCGGCGCATCCAGCATGTCCAGGCCGCGCGCATGCGCAGCAGTGGCCACCGTGCGTGCCATTGCCGGCGCAATGGTGCTGCAATCGATCACCAACGCGCCGGCGGGAATGTGCGCAAGGATGCCGGCATCGCCCAGATACAGCCCTTCCACGTGCTTGCTGGCAGGCAACATGGAGATGACGACCTCCGCGCCGTGCAGGGTGTCGCTTGCGGAACTGGCCACCTGCGCGCCGGCGGCATGTGCGGTATCCAATGCACTGTGCACCAGGTCGAACACACGCAGCTCGTGCCCGGCCTTGATCAGGTTGGCGACCATCGGCCCGCCCATGTTGCCCAGGCCGATAAAAGCGATCTTGCTCATGCAGTTGCTCTCCGGATTAACGCGCGCCAAGGTCGGCCAGTCGGTGCTGTCCCGCCGGCCACGGCGCAGTGAAGAAGGTGGCTGCCCAGGCCGCATCGGCCTGTTCCAGCGTTGGCGGTTGCCATGCGGGCTGGCGATCCTTGTCGATCAACAACGCACGGATGCCTTCGGCGAAATCGCCATGCGCGGCTGCGTGCAACGCCACCATGTATTCGGTGCGAAACGCGTCCGCCAGCGTGGTGGTGCCGGGATGGCGCTGCAGCTCCCACGCCAGCCGTGCAGAACCCGGCGCGCCAGCGGCAAAGGTGGCGCGCGCGGCCTGCAGCCAGGCGTCTTCGCTTTGCAGTGCCAGTAGCGCGTCGGCAACCTGCTGCAGCGTGCCGGCCGAGACGATGCTCGCGATCAGCGCAGCGTGCAGTTGCAAGGGGCCGGGTTCCACTGGCTGCGCCAGGCCCTGCAGGAAAGCGCCCAGCTGCGCGCGATCGTGAGCGGCATCACCGGTCCAGGCATGCGCGCTCAGCGCATCCAGCACCGCATCATATTGCACATGTTCCAGGCGCACGTCGGCCAGTCCGGCGTAGATGGCGTCGCTGGCGTTGAGCGGTGCGCCGCTGAGCGCGAGAAACAGACCGCTGCCGTGGGGCACGCGGCGCAGCAACCAGCTGCCGCCCACGTCCGGAAACAATCCCACGCTGATCTCCGGCATTGCCAGCCGCGAGCGCTCGGTGACCACGCGATGGCTGGCACCCGACATCAAGCCGATGCCGCCGCCCATCACAATGCCGTGCCCCCAGCACAACACCGGCTTGGGAAAGGTGTGGATGCGATGGTCGAGGCGGTATTCCTCTTCGAAAAACGCAGCGGCATGCGCGTTGGCCTGTGGCTGCGCAGCGCGCCGCGCGATCTCGGGCACCGCCTCCGCATGCGCACGCATGCTCTGGTACAGCCCATGCAGATCGCCACCGGCGCAGAACGCCTTTTCACCGGCGCCACGCAAGACCACGCAGGCAATCTGCGCATCATCGGCCCAGGCACGTAGTTGCGCGTCCAGCAGTCGCGTCATCTCCAACGACAGACCGTTGAGGGTCTTGGGCGCGTTCAAGGTGGCGATGCCGATGGAGTGACCATCGGCGCAGGCACGTTGCTCGAACAGCACCGGTGAATGATCGGAGGCGTTTATTTCCACCATCAGTGATCGCTCCACTGCGGCGCGCGTTTTTCCAGGAACGCGGCCACACCTTCGCGCTGGTCGGGATGTTCGAACAGGTCCACAAAAGCTTCGCGCTCTGCCACCAAGGCGGCCGCGTGCGTGCCATGGCGTGTGGCTTGCACCAGGCGCTTGCACGCCGCCACGCTCTGCGGGCTTTGCTTGCCGGCGCGTTGCGCCCAGGCGATGGCGTGCGCGCGTGCTTCGCCGGGGCCGACCACCTCTTCCACCAGGCCGATGCGCTGCGCGGTGGCGGCATCGATGCGTTCGCCCAGCAGGATCATGCGCTTGGCCCAGCCCTCGCCTACCAGCCGCGCCAGGTTTTGCGTCCCACCGGCGCACGGCAGCAAGCCGACGCTGGCTTCCGGCAATGCCAGGTGCGCCTGTTGTTCGGCAATGCGCAGGTCGCAGGCCAGTGCGCATTCCAGGCCGCCGCCCATGGCGTAGCCATTGATCGCCGCGACCGACACGCCGCGGAATGCGCTCAGGGCTTCGAAGGCCTCGCCGAAGCGGCGCGCTGCCTCGCGTGCCAGCGCCTTGTCGCCCTCGGCAAACTGCTTGAGGTCAGCGCCGGCACTGAAGAACTTGTCGCCGGCGCCGGTGATCACCAAGGCATAGATGCTGCGGTCGGCATCCAGCGTCAGCACCAGGTCGCGCAAGGCGGCCAGGCTGTGCACGGTCCAGGTATTGGCTGGCGGGTTGCTCAACGTCACGATGGCGACGTGGCCATCGCGCTCGAGCTGCAAACCGGTATGCGCGCGTCCTTCCCAGTCGCTCATCGCAACTGCTCCTCGCTGTTGAGCAGGTGGCGCGCGATGATCATGCGCATCACCTCGTTGGTGCCTTCCAGGATGCGATGCACGCGGCTGTCGCGCAGCAGGCGCTCGATCGGGTATTCGCGGATATAGCCATAGCCGCCGTGGATCTGCAGCGCCTCGTCGCAGATCGCAAAGCCGGCGTCGGTGGCGAAGCGCTTGGCCATGGCGCACCACACCGTTGCGTCGTGGCTGCCGGCGTCGAGCTTGCGCGCCGCGGTGTGCACCATCTGGCGTGCGGCCACCAGTTGCGTGGCCATGTCGGCCAGCTTGAATTGCAGCGCCTGGAAATCGGCCAACTTTTTGCCGAACTGCCGGCGCTCGCCCATGTAGCGGCGCGCCGCATCCAGTGCGCCTTGCGCGGCGCCCAGCGAGCAGGCGGCGATATTGATCCGGCCACCGTCCAGCGCCTTCATCGCCATCTTGAACCCCTCGCCTTCCTTGCCGAGCAGGTTGCCGGCGGGAATGCGCACATCGGTGAAGGTGATGCCACGTGTGGGCTGGCTATTCCAGCCCATCTTTTCTTCCTTGCGGCCGTAGCTGATGCCCGGTGCATCGGCCGCCACCACGAATGCACTGATGCCGCGTGCGCCGTCTTCACCGGTGCGTGCCATCACCACCAGCACATCGGTGGCGCCCGCGCCGGAAATGAAGGCCTTGCTGCCGTTGAGCACGTAGTCGTCGCCGTCGCGCTGGGCGCGGGTCTTCAACGAGGCCGCGTCCGAGCCACTCCCCGGCTCGGTCAGGCAGTACGAGCCCAGCTTGGCACCGCTGGTCATCGCCTCGCCCCACTGCGCACGCACGCCGTCATTGCCGTAGCTGGCAATCAACCAGGTGGCCATGTTGTGGATGGTGATGAAGGCCGAAGTGGACGGATCGACCGTGGCCAGCTCCTCGAACACGATGGCCGCGTCCAGGCGCCGCATGCCCAGGCCGCCAACGCCTTCGTCGGTGTACAGGCCGCAGAAGCCCAGCTCGGCCGCCTTGCCGATGGCTTCGCGCGGGAAGTGGCTTTCCGCGTCCCAGCGCGCGGCGTGCGGTGCCAGTTCCTTGTCGGCGAAGTCGCGCGCGGCGGCGCGGAAGGCCTGCTGTTCGTCGTTCAAATCCACCGGGTCGGTGGGCAGTTGGATCGCTGCGTTCATGGCTGTGGGCTAGGCTTATTTGAGGGAAATGGTGGTGTTGACGCCATGCCCCAGCGTCTCGTCGTCGAACCAGCGCGCGGTGATGGTCTTGGTCTGCGTGTAGAACATCACCACCTGCTTGCCGTACGGCCCCAGGTCGCCGAGCTTGGAAGCACGCGAGCCGGTAAAGGAGAACAGCGGCACCGGCACCGGGATCGGCACGTTGATGCCGACCTGGCCCACGTCGATATCTTCCTGGAAGCGCCGCGCGGCCGCACCGGACTGCGTAAACAGCGCGGTGCCGTTGCCATTGGGATTGGCATTGACCAGTGCGATGGCCTCCTCCAGCGTGGCCGCCTCCAGGATCACCAGCACCGGCCCGAAGATTTCTTCGTCGTAGATGCGCATGCCCGGTGTGACGCCGGAAAAAATGGTGGGGCCGACGAAATTGCCGTGCTCCAGGCCAGGCACTTGCGGCGTGCGTCCATCCAGTTCCAGGGTGGCGCCCTGCGCCACGCCCGAGGCGATCAGGCCTTCGACGCGCTCGCGCGCCGCGCAGGAAATCAGCGGCCCCACATCGGTGCCCGGCGTGCTGCCGGCGCCCAGTTTCAAGCCCCTGGCCTTGGCCACCAGCGCCGGAATCCACTGCCGTGCCTCGCCCACCAGCACCAGCGTGGAGGCGGCCATGCAGCGCTGGCCGGCCGCACCGAAGGCCGCGCCGACCATCGCATTGAGGGTCTGCTCCTGATTGGCGTCCGGCAGCACCACCGCGTGATTCTTGGCGCCCATCATGCATTGCACGCGTTTGCCGGCCAGCGAGGCACGTCGATACACATGCGTGCCCACCTTGGTGGAGCCCACGAACGACAGCGCCTTGATGTCGGGGTGGTCGCACAGGGCGTTGACCACTTCTTCGCCGCCGTGCACCACGTTGAGCACGCCCTTGGGAATGCCTGCTTCCAGCGCAAGCTCAACCAGGCGCATGGTCACCATCGGGTCTTGCTCGGAAGGCTTGAGCACGAAGGTATTGCCGGTGGCGATGGCCATCGGAAACATCCACAGCGGAATCATGGCCGGGAAGTTGAACGGGGTGATGCCGGCGCACACACCTAGCGGCTGCAGCAAGGTGTAGGTGTCCACGCCATTGGCGACGTTGTTGGCCAGCTCGCCCAGCTGCAGGTTGCCGATCGCCGCGGCGTGTTCCACCACTTCCAGGCCGCGGAACACATCGCCTTCGGCATCGGCCAGGGTCTTGCCCTGCTCGGCGCTGAGGATGGCGGCCAGCTCGGGCATGTGTTCGCGAATCAGCTGCTGGTATTTGAGAAAGATGCGCGCGCGGGTTCCGATCGGCGTCTTGCGCCAGCCCACGAAGGCCTGCTGCGCGGCGGCCACGGCCGCGTCCACCTCGGCCGGTGTGGCAAAGGGCACCTGGGCCAGCACGCTCTGGTCGGCCGGGTTGACCACGTCCTGCCAGTGCGTGGTGGCAGAGACAACCAGGGCGCCATCGATCAACAGGGAAACGCGTGGGACGGATTCGCTCATTGCAGGGCTCGCTTACAAAGGGGGCTGATCAGCTGCTTCGCATTATTCGCACCCAGCCAGTGCCTTCCCAGTCTTGAAATGCTTAATCGCGCTAAGCTGCGGGCAGTCTTTTGCGAAGCTTGCGAATGCCCCAGTCCAGCGCTCTCCTCCGCCATCAGCTCGGCCTGCGCCTGCAGCGCCTGCGCCAGCGGCACGGGCTGACCCAGGCCGAACTGGCACGTCGGCTCGGCCTCTCCCCGAGCTATCTCAACCAGATCGAACGCAACCAGCGCCCGCTGACGCTGGCGATCCAGCAACGCCTCAAAACCGCGCTGGGCGACCTGGACGGCCTGCTGAGCGCGGACGACCCGGCGGCACTGGTCGAGCCGCTGGATGAGGCGTTACGTGCGCTCGGGCATGGCCTGTCGGCGGCGGAACTGCGCATGCTCACCGGCAACCTGCCGCAGGTGGCACAGGCGCTGCTGGACCTGCAGCGCGCGCATACGCATCTGCAAGAGCGCACTGCCGCGCTGGAAGTGCAGGTGGGCGCCGAACACGCCGCGTTGCCGTCGCTGTCGCCGGGCGAGCAGGTGCGCGACTACTTCAACCGCGCGCACAACTACCTGCCCGAGCTCGACGAACGCGCCGAGGCGCTCTACACCGAACTTGGGCTGACCCCGGAAAACCTGCGTCTGCGTCTGCGCCAGCGCCTGGCCGACCGCCACGGGCTGCTTGTGCAGGAAGCACCTGACCTGCACAGCGACAAACGCAGCGTGGATGTGCAGGCGCGCGTGCTGTGGCTGCCCGCCCATCTGCGCCCTGGCCAGCAAGCGTTCCAGATGGCGGCGCAATTGGCCTTGCTGGAATGTGGGCCGCTACTCGATGCGCGCATCGCCGATGCCGGGTTTGAGGATGCCGAACGCATTGCGTTGTCGCGGATCGGCTTGTCGAACTATTTCGCCGGCGCGCTGGTGATGCCGTACACGCCGTTCCTGCACAGCGCGCAGGCATCGCGCTACGACATCGAGTGGCTGGCCGACCGCTTCGGCGTCGGCTTCGAGGCGGTGTGTCATCGCCTGAGCACCTTGCAGCGGCGCGGTGCGGCAGGCCTGCCGATCTTTTTCATGCGCGTGGACCGTGCCGGCAATGTGTCCAAACGCCACTCCGCCACCGACTTCCATTTTTCGCACGTCGGCGGCGCCTGCCCGTTGTGGATCGTCTACGAAGCCTTCAACCAGCCCGACCGCATCCTCACCCAGATCGCGCGCATGCCCGATGGCCGTCGCTATTTCTGGCTGGCCCGGCAGGTGACCAGCGGGCCGCCCGGCTATGGGCGGCCACGCAAGACCTTCGCGCTGGCGATGGGCTGCGACCTGCGCCATGCCGATCAACTGGTCTACGCACGTGGCTGGGATCTGGGCGCAGTGGACGATGCAGTACGGATCGGCCCGGGCTGCCTGACCTGCGAACGCAGCGACTGTGTGCAGCGCGCATTCCCGGCGCTGCCACGGCTGCCGGGCACGCGTTAGTCCGCCGACGTGTGCGGCGCGACTACCTCATACGGATGCGATGCGGCGCACTGCGCCAGCGTGACGCAAGCGGGCGCTAGCGCTGCACTGCAGCATTCCAACGCGAGATAGCTCCCGCAAAATGCTTCATTGGAATGGAATGTCATGCGCTTCTACCCTGAAGCGGACACATGCAGTACAGGGGGCGCGCCATCGGGTCATGCGATGACGCGGCGCGCATACCGCAGGTGCACCACTAGCGCATTCGCAACACCATCATTCCGCGTAGAAACACGCTAGCCGCGCGTTTCGCGCCACCCGGCCACACCGTGGCCGGCCTCATTTCGATTCGGCCGTTTTGTCCTGGGAGGGATCAAAAGATGCCTGTTCACCACTCCGCCCGCCCGGTCAGCCGGCACGCGCGCCCGCTGCCTGCCCGTGCAGTGCTGTGCACCACCATCGCCTGCGTGCTCGCCACCGCCTTCAGTGCCCAGGCCCAGGACAGCGCGCCGCCCGCGCAGCCGCCGGCCACTGGCACGACGACCGCCCAGGCGCCGGTCACGCTGGACAACATCACCGTGATCGGACAGCGCGCCAGCCTCAACCAGGCCGTGCAAGCCAAGCAGATGTCCGACCATGTGATGGAGGTGATCTCCGCCGACAACATGGGCCAGATGCCCAATGTCACCGTCGCCGAGGCGCTGGTGCGCCTGCCCGGCGTCAACGGCACCCGCGACCGCGGCAACGAGAGCCTGGCCACCGTGCGTGGCCTGGGCCCGCGCATGACCATGGGCACTGTCAACGGGCGCGAAATCGCCTCGTCCGAACCCAATCGTGCCGTGCGCTGGGAAGTGTTCCCCACCGAGATCGTCTCCACGGTCAAGGTGTACAAGACGCAGTCGGCAGACCTGGTGGCCGGCGGTCTGGCAGCCACCGTGGACATCTCCACCATCAGCCCGCTGGACTATACCGGCGCAGGCTTTGTCGGCACCGCCGGCCCGGTGTTCTACGACCATGCCAAGGACGTGGACGGCTACAGCCCATGGGGTAACCGCTTCGGCGCCAGCCTGGTGCACAAATTCAACGACAACCTGGCCGTGGCGTTTGGCGCCACCTACCAGAAGCAGAAGAACTCCAACTCGTCGATCGGCAGCTGGGGCTATACCGACGCCACCACCTCGCGCGATGTGGATGGCGATGGCACCGTGGACCCCACCCCGTTCGGCGCCGCCGACCAGCTCAAGCTGACCGAACAGACCCGCACCGGCGCGATGGGCACGGTGCAATGGCGCTCGGGCAACTTCGAGATGAAGTTCGACGGGCTGTATTCGCGCATCGAAATCGACGAGGACCAGCTGCAGAACTGGTTCAACGGCCTGGCCTTCAGCACGTTCTCGACCGGCGCCAACCCGTACACCACACCCGGCTCGTCCTACACCATCGTCGATGGCGACGTGGTGGCCGGCACGCTGGCCAACTCGAACCTGCAGGTCGACCATGTGGTCAGCCACTACAACGAGGTCAAGACACTCACCGCGGGCGGTTTGAACGCCAAGTGGAACGGCGATGTATGGACACTGGCCAGCGACCTGTCGTTCTCGCAGGCCAAGCGCGACAACACCTGGCAGGCGGTGCGCTTCGGCAGCAACCCAGACACGGTGTCGTTCGATTTCCGCCGCAGCGTCACGCCCACCATCCGCACCAGTTCGGACACGCCCGAATACGGCATCGCCGGCCAGACCGAGCCGCAGGCATTGCGCGACAAGATCGCCGCGCTGGCGCTCGACGCCGGCCGCCAGATCGACATGGCCGCGTTCACCTCGGTGGAATTCGGCGTGCGCGCCGCGCGCCGCGAAAAACAGAACCGCCGCTTCATCAGCAACCAATCCGGCTACGACCAGCCGATTTCGGCGTACCAGAACCTGATCTACCCGGTGACCATGCCGGACTTGAACGTGCCCACGCTCACTGGTGGCAACATGGATGCCATTGCCGATGTCGGCTTCGGTGGGTTTGATCCGGCCACGCTCGACGAACAACTGCTCGACCACTGGAACGTCAAGGAAGACGTGCGCGAAGCCTTCGCCAAGGCGGTCTTCAGCTCGCAACTGTTCGGCACCGATGTCACCGGCAACATCGGCGTGCGCCTGGTCAACACCAAGACCACCAGCGACGGCTTCGATTCGGTTGGCACCACCGTGCAGGCCAGCAGCGACAGCAAGGAATACACCGACGTCCTGCCCAGCGCCACGCTCAACTTCCTGATCGACGACCAGCGCATCCTGCGCTTTGCGGTGGCCAAGGTCATCGCGCGCCCGCCGCTGGACGAATTGCGCACCGGCCGCCGCCTGGACGACCCCACCGTGACCGTCGGCCAGCTCACCGGCAGCGGCGGCAACCCGCAGCTGGACCCGTTCAAGGCCACCCAGGTCGATGTGTCGTACGAGTGGTACTTCCACAAGGAAGCGCTGGCCGCGCTGGCCGTGTATCGCAAGGAAGTAGACTCCAGCATCGGCTACCGCACCGACCGCGAAGTGATCAACGGCCTCGATTACCTGGTCAGCGCGCCGTTCAATGGCGGCGGCGGGCATATCAACGGCGTGGAGCTCACCTTGCAGACGCCGTTCTACTTCATCCCGCACATGGAAAACTTCGGCGTCTACTCCAACTTCTCGCTGGTGGATTCCAACCTCAAGGAATTCTCGCCGGCAGACAATCCGTTGCCGCTGAGCGGCCTGGCACGCAAGACCGGCACTTTCGACCTGTGGTACAGCAACGGCACCTTCGAAGCGCGCGTGGGCTACAAGTACCACAGCCCCTACACGGTGGTGTACGGCTGGAATGCGGCGCGGCTTGCGCGTCTGCAGAGCGAAGGCACGGTGGACTTAAGCTTGAACTGGCAGTACAGCAAGCAGCTGGGCTTCCGCTTCCAGGCCGGCAACCTCACCAACGAACCGCTGCGCGCCTACACCGACAACAAGCCCAACCGTCTGGCCAACCAGGACGACGGCGGCTACCAGGTGTTCGGCCGCCGCTACGCGCTGGAAGCCACCTACAAGTTCTGAGCACCACCGACAGCCTGGCTGCGCAGTCGCATAGGCACGCAGCCGCAACCGCAACCGCAGTGAATGTACGCACGTGCATTCCACTTCGCGTGACCGGCCGCGCCCAGGCGCGATGACCTGCGGCATGCTGTCGGCCGCTTCATGTTTTCGATCTGCCGAGGAATTGCATGCGCTCCACTCACCGCCTCTGGGCGCCGGCGCTGCTCGCGCTGGCACTGTCCACCGCCGCTTACGCCGCACCCGCCCCGAAAACGCTGTATCTGGGCGCGGACCTGTCCTACGTCAACGAGATGGAGGAATGCGGCGTGCAGTACCGCGAGAACGGGGTGGTGAAAGACCCGTTCGAACTCTTCCATACACATGGCGCCAACCTGGTGCGTGTGCGGCTGTGGAATGACGCACGCTGGACCAAATACAGCGACCTGTCGGACGTCAAGAAGACCATCCGCCGCGCGCGCGCGCAGGGCATGCAGGTACTGCTGGACCTGCACTACTCCGATGATTGGGCCGATGGCGAAAAACAGCTGATTCCCAAGGCCTGGGCCAGCATCACCGACACCGACGAGCTGGCGCGCACGCTCTACGGGTTTACCTACGACACGCTGAGCGCACTCGATCGCGCCGGGCTGATGCCCGAGCTGGTGCAGGTGGGCAACGAAAGCAATTCCGACCTGATGGACAGCATTCCCTGGGACAAGAAGCGCCCGATCGACTGGCAACGCAACGCCAAGCTGTTCAATGCGGGCATCAAGGCGGTGCGCGACATCAGCGCACGTTCGACCATCAAACCGCGGGTGATGCTGCATATCGCCCAGCCGGAAAATGTAGAGCCGTGGTTCGCCGCCGCCGCCAAGGCCGGCGTGACCGACTTCGATTTGATCGGCATCAGCTACTACCGCAAGTGGTCCAGCCAGTCGATGGCCGAGCTGGGCAAGACCATCAAGCGCCTGCGCGGCCGCTTTGATGCCGACGTGGTGGTGGTGGAAACCGCCTACCCGTGGACGCTGGCATCCGGCGACACCTCGCACAACCTGCTCGGCGAAGACTCGCTGATTGCCGGTTACCCCGCCACGCCGCAAGGTCAGGCGCGCTACATGGTGGATCTCACCCAACTGGTGATCGATACCGGCGGCGCCGGCGTGGTGTATTGGGAGCCGGCATGGACCAGCAGCAGCTGCAAAACACGCTGGGGCACCGGCTCGTCGTGGGAGAACGCCAGCTTCTTCGATTTCCAGCACAACAACGAAGTGCTGCCGGCGATCGACTTCATGCGCCATCCGTATACCGGCGTGCCTGCATCGCATCGCTCCGAAGCAGGCAAGCCTGCTATCGACACGCAAGGCGACGCTGCCGACAACAAGAGGGCGCAGCCATGACCGGCATCAATCGCCGCGAATTACTGCGCGGCATGTTGGCAAGTGGCGTGCGTGCCGCACTCCCGGCCGGTGCAGCCGGTGCGCTGTTGCCCGGCAGTGCGGATGCAGCGCCAGCCGCGGCGAAAGATGCCACGCCGCTCGCCCCGCTCGGCGATGCAAGCCTGGCACCACGCGAACGGCTGCTGTTCGACTTCGGTTGGCGGTTCCATCCCGGCCATGCCAGCGACCCATCGCGCGACTTCGAGTTCGGCACCTTCCAGCGCACCTTCGCCAAGGCCGGCAAGGACACCGCCACCGCCGCGCAACTGGCCTTCGACGACAGCAACTGGCAACAGGTGGACCTGCCGCACGACTGGGCCGTGACCCTGCCCTTCCGTCCGGAGCCGATCTCCGCCTCGATGACCGAAGAAGACCCGGCGGCCGCGCACGGCTACAAGGCGCTGGGCACGAGCTTTCCGGAAAACAGCGTGGGCTGGTATCGGCGCATGCTGCAGATCCCGGCCAGCGATCTGGGCAAGCGCATCTGCCTGGTGTTCGACGGCGTGTTCCGCGATTGCGTGGTGTTTTGCAACGGCCACATCGTCGGGCGCAACGCCAGCGGCTATTGCGGCTTCGAGGTCGACCTGAGCGAAGTGCTCGACTACGGCAAGCCCAACCTCATCGTCGTGCGCGTGGATGCCACGCTCGGCGAAGGCTGGTTCTATGAAGGCGCCGGCATCTACCGGCATCTGTGGCTGCAGAAGACCGACCCGCTGCACGTGCCGCAGCATGGCGTGTTTGTGCGCAGCAGCGTGCAAGGCGACACCGCCACCGCGCAGCTTTCCACCGAAGTGCGCAACGACGGCACCGCGTCACGCCAGTGCGTGGTGCAGGCCCGCATCACCGCACCGTATGGACGCATCGTGGCGCAAGCGGCCAGCGCAGCGGTCACGGTTGCGCCCGGTCAGGTACAGGTCGTCGAACAGACCGTGCCGCTCGGCCAGGCCGCGTTGTGGTCGATCGACACCCCGCAGCTCTACACCCTCACCACCAGCGTGCACAGCGCAGGGGTTGCGGTCGATGCGCTTGTCACACCGTTCGGCGTGCGCAGCATCGCTTTCGATGCGCAACGCGGCTTTCTATTGAATGGTGCCCCGTTGAAATTGCACGGCACCAATAATCACCAGGACCATGCCGGCGTTGGCACGGCCATTCCCGATGCCTTGCACGCATGGCGCCTGCGCCAGCTCAAGTCGATGGGCTGCAACGCGTATCGCAGCTCGCACAATCCGGCCACCCCCGAACTGCTCGCGCTGTGCGACCGCCTGGGCATGTTCGTGATCGAAGAAACCCGGCGCATGTCCACCGACCCGGAGGCAATGGCCGAACTGGAGACAATGGTCCGGCGCGGGCGCAACCACCCCAGCGTGATCCTGTGGTCGCTCGGCAACGAAGAGCCGCAACAGGTCACCGAACGCGGCGCGCGCATCGTCACGCGCATGCAGCAACGCGTGCGCCAGCTCGACCCCACCCGCCCTACTACGTTCGCCATGGACAAGGGCTTTGGCGACGGCGTGGGCCAGGTGGTGGATGTGGTCGGCTTCAACTACCGCACCAGCCAGATGGACGGCTTCCACGCGCAATATCCCAATATTCCGATCTACGGCAGCGAAACCGGCAGCACCGTCTCGGTGCGCGGCAACTACCAGCGCGACGATACCCGCGGCTACACCCGCGCCTACGACACCGACCACCCGTGGTGGGCCAGCACTGCCGAAGCCTGGTGGAGCTACGTCGCGCAACGCCCGTACATCGCCGGCGGCTTTATCTGGACCGGTTTCGATTACCGCGGCGAACCCACACCCTACAACCGCTGGCCGAATGTCGGCTCGCAATTCGGCGTATTGGATAGTTGCGGCTTTCCCAAGGACAACTACTGGTACTACCGCGCGCAGTGGACCAGCGAGCCAGTGCTGCATCTGTTCCCGCACTGGAACTGGGACGGTCTGCTGCAGCCCGATGACAAAGGCCGCGTCGAGGTCTGGTGTCACAGCAATCTCGAAGCGGTGGAACTACTGGTCAACGGCGTCAGCCAGGGCCTGCAGCAGGTGCCTGCCTACGGCCATGTCGAATGGCGCGTGGCATACGCACCGGGCGTGATCGAAGCGCGCGGCTATCGCGGCGGCAAACTGGTGCTCACCGAACGCCGTGAAACCGTCGGCAAGCCGGCAGCGATCCGCCTGAGTTGCGATCGCAGCGCACTGCGCGCCGATGCCGAAGATGTGGCGGTGGTGAAAGTGGAGATCGTCGATGCGCAAGGCCGGCTTGTACCGAATGCCGACCACCTGGTGCACCTCGTCCTGCGTGGACCTGCACGTCTGATCGGCGTGGGCAACGGCGACCCCAGCAGCCACGAAGACGACAAGGCGCCGCAGCGCAAGGCATTTAACGGCTTGTGTATGGCGTTGCTGCGAAGCACGCGCAGCAGCGGCCAGATCCTGCTGCAGGCCACCGCGCCAGGCCTGACCTCGGCAGCGCTGCATCTGCAGGCTGCCACGTCGGCCTTGCGGCCGTCGGTCGACTGAACGTCGACCACCAGGCGCAGTTCGCCCCTGCACAGCCCGCGTGTCTGATCGGCGCGGGCTGTGGCGACTCCGGGCACCCCGGAGACGACAAGATACGGCAGCACAGGGCGTTCAACGGTTTGTGTCCGGCCGTACTGCAAACCGAATGGACTTCCGTCGAAGTGATGTCGGACGTTGATGTATCCGGCCTGACATCCCGGAAACCGCGCCTGACTGCGCCGCGTGAATCGTTGTGGCTTGAGTCGCCTGCGATCTTCTCCAGCGACACTAACGATCATCGCTCACTGCTGGCAGCACTTCCTGCCCAACGGCAAGCCGGGAAGCAATAACGCTGACGGACGCGCTTGCCGAGAGACAACCTCAGTGGCAAAGCAGTACTGGGCCGTTCTTGCACATGTCTTCGCTGCGACAACCAATCGAGCAGATGACCGCTTGTCCTCACGCGCCGATTTTGCACAAGGTCACGTTTCTCGGTCTGGACATCAACGCACATGGCGTTCTCCAGCCTCGTGCGTATTGCCGCCAAACGAGCCAACTCACAAGGCCATTCCGAGAGCGGGGCGCTGCGATCGTCAATACGTGTGCATCCCGGTGCGCGGCGGCACTGAACTTAGCGGCGCAAATATCGGGCAGAAAGGCGATATCCCTTGGCCGAAAGCGACACGATACAAATTTATTTTCTTGACTGCTGCAAATCGCTTGACGCGCCACTCTGTCAACGCCGGATGAGCCTCCGCTATTCCACAGCCTCATAAGACACACCTGGATTCGTCATGAGCGTCAAAAAAAACCAGCATAGGCCATCACATAATGCATCGCTTAAATCAAACCATCTTCGCAATTCGAGGTCACTTTCCCCCGCAAAGATCTGGTTATCTTTTGAGATCAACGAACGCCTTTTAGTCGCAATGGTTAACTGATTTCTGCATGCGATAGTTTACGTAAAGATAGTAATCGACTTTATCGCACCGCGTGGTGATTCGTGGCAAGGGCTGACACAGATAACGTTGCTTGAACATGTACGTTAATCGCAGGCAACAACAGTTCGAACCTGATTTGGATAAGCCATTACCAACTCGATCCAAACTATGCGAAGTCTCTGAACCGCACTAGCGGAGTCATGCCTTACAAATTAAAGGGGATCTAGCCACACAGTCCCACGTCGGGGATGCATTTGCGCCCCCTCAATGGAGGCGCTTGACACGCATGCAAACGGCAATGTTCGTCGCTTTAATTTTCAAAAATCATTAAATAGTCGCCCCTGAAAAACCCCCTTCAAGCACCAAGTGTCATCGGCGACAGCGGCACGGCGCTAAAGGATGGCCATCCCATCGCCCGCATCCAGGCACGCAAAAACGCGATCCAGCGCAGCAGCCAGCGCAGGTTGTAGCCGGCGGCGCAGCCGAGTACGTGCAGCGCATCGCCTTGTGCACCTTTCAGCCTGCAGCGACGCAACCTGCAGTCGTCTTTCAGATGTCCGATCACCGGTTCCACCGCCTGCCGTCGTTTGATCCAGCGCCATTGCCGTCGCGTCAGCGTCTTGGCCTTGCCACGATGGAGCACCTGCACGCCATCGACCTCGCGCCCGCGATAGCCCAGGTCCACGATCGCCACCGTCGGTTCTACGCTCAGATCCTGCAGCAACCCGCGTGTCTGCTCCAGCTGCTCGGCCAAGGTGTCGCCGTCGTACGGGTTGCCCGGGAAGCTACGCGCACCCACGACCAATCCCTTGCAGGCGGTGACCGCAATGCCGACCTTGACGCCGAATTCGTACGCTTGACGCGCCTTGCCCTTACCGATGCATTCCACTTCCGGGGCATGCAATGCGTACAGTTTTTGTTTGTCCTTCGGACGCTGCGTGTACAGCCGTTGCGCACGTTCCAGCCAGACCGCGATGCGCTCGCGCACGCCGGGTTCCACCTGGTCCAGCTTGCGCGCGATATCGCGCAACACCCGCCCCAAGACCGTGCGTTGACGTCGCAGCACGCGCTGCATGCGCTTGAACTGGCGTGCATGCGCATAGCGGCCCGCCTTGCGGCTCAGGGCCGGACCTTGCCGTGCGTAGCTCTGCCGCAACCCGATGCCGTAACGCTTGGCCAGCAGCACCAGTTTCTTGCGTGCCACCTCCAGCAACCGACTATCGGTCGGATAGGCAATCGCCTTTTCCTGCACCGTGGTGTCCACGATCACCCGCGACAACTCGCGTGCGTCCACCGCCTGCATGGCATGTGCAGCGTTGATGGTGTGTGCCAGCAACTCTTCCATCCCCGCTTCGTCAAGCCGCTGACGCCAGCGCGTCAGCGAGCTGGCATCGCACGGCAAGCGCGTCTGGAACACGACCTCGCCAGTGAAAAACTGCCAATACGGATTTTCCAGCCAACGCTCGCACACCGCCTCATCGGACAGGTCGTAGGCGTGTTTGAGGTAGAGCAAACCGGCGATCAGCCGCACCGGCAATGCCGGCCGACCGCCACCAGCCTGGGTGGCCGGCAAGCGCGATGAAAGTGCTTGCTCCAACGCCGTCCACGGCATCCGTTGGCTCAGCTGCGCCAGCGGATGCCGCAGATCGATCTGGTTCTCCAGGCGCGAACGAAACAACTCCTCGGCAGGCATGTGCTCGGCAGCAGGACGGCGTGTATGCATGAGTGGAAATTGCCAGAAACCAGCCTTCAGCGTAGCGAAAACTGGTAGTTCTGGCACGCCGCTGCAGACATCAAGGCCTTGCGGGCGTTGGGTGATTGGGGGTTTTTCAGGGGCGACTAAATATCCAGCGAATTATCCGCCCTAGGAAAATCAATGACTGAAAATACTAGATTGGCCCACCCCAGAAAGTCCGCCACGCCATTCATCATCGCAGGAGTCGTGGCGGTCATTGGGGCGTACTCACTGATGCATCTTGCAGTTCAATCAGGCAGCCACAAAACTGTTGACGCAAGCCGTATCACCCAAACGCCCCGTCCCGTCGAAGTTGGCCATGCAACGCATGCGCAGCATGCGAAGATGAATCGGGTTGAATTCAACGACCTCACAAATTCTGAAACTGGCAAGCCCTTCGAGGCGGGCGAGGTCCAGCAACGCCTACAGGATTTTTTTGATCGTTGGGATTCAGGCCATGCCATGTCCCTGGCAGAACGAGACATCTTCATGTCCCGCTTACTCAGCACAATCGATTCCAGCCCGGAGGCGCGAAAGGCCGTGGCTGACTATTACGCGAGAATACCCGCAAAAGACGCTGAGAACCGGGAAATTGTTCAGAACATGATCGTTCGCAGCGAGTCCGGCATAAAGATGATGGTAGACGAAGCGAATCGCATCTGGAAAAGCAAGGACTCCAGCCTCTAAACCGCAATTTATAAAACGTATGCAAACTTTCCTGGTACAGCTTCCAGGGAGGCACTATCTGAAGCGATGTCCACTCTCAATAGCCACGCGAGCGACGTACCTACATCGGTCGCTGCCTTGAACTTTATTGGCACGATCGAAGAAGACACATCCAAGGATGCAATGTCGCTCAGAAGCAATGCACTTTCCCAGCTGAACTCGGTTGCGACCGGAAACGGCGACGACCTGGTGAAAGCACTGGCTGCGCAGAAGGTTTACCGACTCTCCGCCCCCGATGCCGCAGCAGATGCCGCAGTCAACTACCTGAGAGGCGGTGCAACCGAACAGCTGGTGAGACAGACGCTCAATGCGATCGCAAGCGGCGAAGTTGAGCTCACTCCCCCGCTAAGGTCGACCCTGCTGACCGCAGTCGCACGCCCCTCTGCGGCGCCTCAAGAACGGGAAGTTCTGGAATCTCTGCTACAGGGTCACAGCTGAGAGCACGCGTCCAACTCCAGCCACCACACACCCGCATTACCTAGCCATCTGTGCTGCGAGTCATGCGATAAATAATTTCAAATACCAAAATTCACCCGTTGATTTTTTCAAATCACATTGATCTGGACCAACCTGATCAATTGATAGCGCAGCAATGCACGTAACGCTTGAAAATAAGCCACACACACGAACAATAAAAATGCACCACTACTGGTTGCGCACCTGAAAATTATTGATACCTGGCAACACTTAACCCCCACTGGGTCGAGTCATCCAGAAATAAAATTCACCTCTAAAATCAAACAACCGCACGGAGACAATCGTGATTAAAAAGTTGAATAATTATCTCTACCCCGCTCTCTTGGTGTTGACCATGGTGGGAACCGCCCAGGCATCGCCGGAAAAACACATGTTCACCACCTTCGGAGGATAGTTAGGAAAAACTCAAAAGTCCTTCTACGAAGATGCCGCCGATCTTTCGGTATGTTACGGGGACGAAGCACATTGCCCCACCTCCACGAAGTCCACAACGCGCGGCGCATGCCGAACCGACGGCTTCGACATAGGCGGGAGCTGGGATTTGCCGATCAAGATTCCCGGATTATCCCTAGCGGGGAATTACAATTATAGCTGGACAGAATGCAATGAAAAAGCCGACGAGAACTCCTGCCCTCCGATAGCGAACTCGAAATACGCTCCTGCGATCCTGGTCGGCGAACGTTGGGGCCGCGAACATGTCACAGGAGCCAATTCCGCATGGTTCCAGAATGGTGGTTGCGAGGCTGGCTACACAAAGAAATGGATGGGTGGCGCCAACTTTCGGTGCGAATACACTGGTGCGCCGTACTACAGGGACGGCTATCTTCCTGAATTTCGTTACGTCGGTTGCGAATATATCCCGATCTGAGGGGGCATATTAAGCAGCAACCAGCTCGTTTACACAAAGTCACGACCGCATTCGTGCCTGCTCTGTTGAGTAGGCACGAATGTCAGGAGAGGCCGTGACCAATAACACGCAGGCAGTGCTTATGACGGGCGCAGGCCGGAGCATTTAGCGGTTGACGGTGCTAGCGAGCGTAATAACACCTGCACGGCGAGTGCTTAATTCAGATTATGTCCGGAGCCACGGTAACGGTTACGCAAGCTGCACTGCCCGCTCCAAGCGCGGCTTCGCTTGTGGATCCCGACATAGTGCGACGCCTGGAGTGCCGACCTAAGGCGTATCAACGTCGCGCGGAAAATAGCGGTTGAGTTTTTCTTCCCATGCCTGGAATTGCTCCAGCGTGTAGGCATCCATCGGGCGCGGGTCGTCCGCCAGCGCTTTCTTCTGCGCAACGTAGGCGATGCGCTGGGACGACAGCTCATCCCACGCCTTTCTGAGCATGCCCGGATCCGGATGCGAGACCAGCATCGCTTCCAGCAACGTGGCCTGTGCCACGCGTGCGGCCAGCAGATCGCTGAGCGCCTCGGTCACCGCCTGCATCCACTCGTGCTGTTTCTGTTCCATACCCAACCACGTCGCTTGCGTCATGCGCCGCACACCATAGCGCGTCATCCGGAACGGCGGTGTGCAGGCACGGTTCAAGAGTCAGTTCACCACGTGATGCGAAGACGCGGTTTCTCTCTCCATCGCTTCGCCTGATGCATCTCAAGCCCGCGAAACGACCTCACGGCAACGGCGCGCCCCCGCACGGCGCATGGCCGCGCGGGCGCACAAGCGCTCATCGCAAGCGCGAGAACGCGCCGATACCCGCGATCGCCAACCGGTCGGCGGGCACCGCCGTTTCCGCGAACGACAGCCGCAGGTAGCGAATCTGGCGGACCTCGGGAAAATTCAGGCGCTGGGTCGAGAGCGCATAGGCGATATTGGACAGCTCACCACTACCGGCCGGCTGCCAGTGCTGCCCATCTTCGCTGGTTTCAGCGCGATAGCCCTTCGGCGGTGCCGCACCGGCCATCACCGTGCGCGAGGGCGTGAGGCTGAAGCCGGCAACCTGATGCAGCGCACCGAGGTCGATGGTGGCCTGCACGGGATGGCCCGGCGTCGGCGCGGGCGTACTCCAGACCGTGCTGGCATCGTCGTCGAGCAATTTTTCCGCCCCTGGCGCGCTCGCCTCGACCACTCGCCAGCCGGCGGTGGACAGCACATCTGGTGCGTTCGCTGTAGGCCGCGCGACCGGCACTGGCGCAACGGCGCGGAACAGCGCGAATTCGCTGATTGCCGGGCACACCGGCGCCTCAAGCACCACCAGGCGCACCCGGCGCGCGGCGACCGGGCGATCCAGCCGCACGATGCGCTGGGCACCGATGCACTGCGCTTCGGCCAGCCGACGCCATTGCCCATCGACCTCGGCTTCGACCGCAAAGCGGGTGACGCGCACGCCCAGCGGCAGATATTCGCGCAGCCGGATCAGGTCGAAACTGTGCAGCGCCGACAGCTCCAGCGTCAGCGTCGGCGTGGTGACATCGTCCGGAGCGGACCAGTAGCTGTCCGGCTGGCGGTCGAGGACGCGCGCCGGCTCGAACCCAGGGCCATGCGATGCGCTGGCACTGGCCTTGGCACCCCTGGCCAGATCGATGGCGAAGCTGGCGCGGATCGCGTCGCCGAAACTCTTCAGCACCGCCACGTCGTGGTCGGGGATGCGGCCGCGTCGGTCGGGCGGAAGATTGAGGTTCATGTTGGTGCCGCGCGCGACGGAGGTGTCGAAATAGCGCACCAGATTCTCCGGGCTACGCACCTTGCCGTCTTCATCGGCATGGTAGAACCAGCCCGGGCGGATCGAGGTGTTGGTTTCGGCCGGCCACCACAGCGCCGCGCCGCGCACGCCGGAATTACCGTTTTCCTGGGTATACGGCGCATTGGGCATGGTCGGCCAGGATGGATCCCCGGCAATACCATCCTCGTTGCCGCCCCAGCGGATATCGGCGCCGAGCGGGTCGAAGGTACAGGCCATCGGCTGATGTTGATGCACCAGCTCGATCATCCGTGGCCAGTTGTAGTACGCGGGCGCATCGATCTTGCGCGATTCGCGCGCTCCACCGTAGTAGCCGTCGCCGCCATTGGCGCCGTCAAACCAGAACTCGAACAGGTCGCCATAGCCTGTGCAGAGCTCGACGATCTGCTTGCGGAAATAGTCGAGATAGCCGGGGCGACCATATTCGGCGTGATTGCGATCCCAGGGCGAGAGGTAGATGCCGAACGCCAGGCCGGCGCGTCGACACGCCGCTGCCATTTCGCCGACGATGTCACCCTTGCCGCTCTTGTAGGGCGAGTTCCGGATGCAATGCTCGGTCAAGCGCGTCGGCCAAAGACAGAACCCATCGTGGTGCTTGGCCGTGAAAATAAGCCCTTTCAGATTGCCAGCCTTGGCAGCAGCAACGATTTGATCGGGTAAAAAATCGCTGGGATCGAATTTGCGCGGATCCTCGTCGCCGTAGCCCCATTCCTTGTCGGTGAAGGTGTTCATCGCAAAATGCACGAAGGCGTATTGCTCCCACCGATGCCAGCGCAGTTGTCGCTTGCTGGGCAGCGCACCCCACGGCGCCGGCCCGTTGGCACGCGGCGTCTGCACGATCCGCGCCGCCGATGCACTGAAGCTGGCGGTAGCGGCAACCACCCCCGTGGCAAGAAAGGTACGACGATCGATCATGAGCGCTTCCGGCTTTGCACAGGCTTCAATCTTAGCTTTTCCAAAGCCGAAAGAGTCCTAACCCCGGAGCAACAGGACGGTTGCGCAAGGCACCGCGCGCGCGCAAACCCCTGTGCGGCTGGCGTTGAGAGCGTGCGAAGCAAGCAGCGAACGTTCGTGGCTTGACGTCTGATTGCCCTGCCAAACGATGCCTTATCGGCGCGCGCACGGCATCGCAGGCGGCGTCCGGATCGGCCCCGGTTCCGGCGCAGAGGATCCTGGCAGGTTGTTCAGAGCTTCCTTAGCAACACCACCGATTTGCATGCGGCCTCTCGCGCCAGTGCCAACGTTTCCCTGCTGCGCTGAGATGACTGCGCCCGTGCCGGCCGGATACGCCGGAATGGGTCGTCGAACAGCCCCAACGCCGCCTTGAATGCCAGCATGCGTCTTACTGCGGCATCCAGCCCTGCCATCGGCACCTCACCTGCGGCAACCAATGCAGGCAGGTGGCGCAAATACAAGCCACTTTCCATACTGATATCCACCCCGGCCAGGAACGCCAACCTTGCCGCATCACGCTCATCGGCCGCCACGCCGTGCGCAATCAATTCCTGGTCGGCCTTGAAGTCGGATACGACCAAGCCGGGATAGCCCAATTCCTGGCGCAACAGCCCATCCAGCAGCCATGCATTGGCTGTGGCCGGAATGCCCGATAGTTCGTTGAATGCAGCCATGGTCGTCACCGCGCCCGCGGCAAAAGCGGCCTGGAACCGCGGGAAATACACTTCGCGCAGCGTGCGTTCGGATACATCCACGCGGTTGTAATCCAGCCCACCCTCGGCCGCGCCATGGGCAGCGAAGTGTTCGTGGCAGGCGGCCATTGCTTCGGGATGGGCGAGCCCGGCACCACCCTGGAAGCCGTGCACCCGCGGCTGCGAAAACAGCCGCGCCAGCTGCACGTCTTCGCCAGCGGCTTCCACGCCACGCCACCGGCGTGCATCGCGGGCGATATCCACCATGGGCGCAAAGGTCCAGTCGAGACCCACTGCACTGGCCTCCCTCGCCGCTGCACGCGCCATGCGCCGCGCCAGCTCTTGCTCGAAGCTAGCCGCTTCACCTAGCGGCACAGGGAACACAGTGGTGTCGCCATGGACCACATCGGCAGCGAACAGCATCGGAATCCGTAACCGGCTTTGCAGCGCTGCATTATTGACGTGCAGCCGCACTGCGCCCATGTGCGAACCTGATTGGCGGAAGTTCTAATCCTTCCGCATACGCAAATGTATTCGGCCAGGCGAAGGCATGCCACACGGCACACATACTTCATCCGCACACGAATTGACAGATTCCGTTGCGGAATGATCATTTCGCAATTGAAGCGCCCCGGATCTCCGGCTTGATGTCACTTTCGAATCACTGACGACGATGACGTATGCCACGCAAGGTGGCCGTGAATGCCAGGGCACGCCTGAGCACTTCGATTGCACGCCGAGAAGTTCGCACTGTATTTGCCCGGACCGTGGATGACGGCACGTGCGCCAGACCGTGTCTGCATGCCGCACGTCGGCCGCGGTGACGCGTCGATCGACGCGTCATCCGACCACCAGCGACCCCGGCGCTGCAATCGAGGCTGGCACCGCATGCGGCCGTCGAATGGTGTGCCGGCTGTCAACGCCGCACGTCAGCAACCCAGCTAGCCCAGGCGGCAGCACGCCGCCGCCACTCCACCCCACAGCGAGGACATGCCGTGACGAAGATCCCTTCAGCCAATGCTTCCCAGCCAACGCGATCGACACACGCAGACGTCGTGATCGAAATGCCGCCGTTACAACAGCGCAACGAGACGCCGACACCTGCAGCGGACCCGGCGCTGTCGGGCCTGGCTCGCAGGCCTTCTGGACGACGCAGCAACGCGAAAAGCGACCACGGATCTGGCAGCGCTGATGAGAGAAACCAGCACGCCGGTGAGAGCCCGCTGCTGCATGCCTCGGGTGCGTCGATGCTGCATGGCAACGAGAGTACCAGCGAGCACTTCTTCGATGCCGAAGACTCCTTCGCCTCATCAGATCTGTCGTCCATTCGCCACGAACAACCTGCACCACCCGATCCGCCAGCGCACACCCCGGCAGTCACCACAGCAACCGCCGCACCCACACGCGCCGAGCGTCTGGGTGCGCTGGCTGCATCGATCGGAACCGGCGCAGCGCGTGGCGTGCACACCGTGCTTGGTCCGACCGCCAATGCGGTGAAGGCCGCGGCGCGCGGTGCACTGCCGATCAGTTTCGACAAGCAATACCTGGGTGCGATGCTGGGGCACCTGGTGCACCAGGCCACTTCCGTGGGGCCGACCACGTTCGCACGCGAGTTGCTGGGCGAAGGATTGTTTGCCGCCCTTCGCCAGCTGCCGCCCGAAGCGGTGGTCGCCATGCAGGCCGTCTCCGGCACGCTGCAGATGGCGCTGCATACGCTGCGAGCCAGCCGCGAGAGCCGCAATCCCGACGCGGCGGCACGAGGTTTCCACAATCTCAGTCTCGAACAGTGGGATGCATTATCCGTCGACGAACAGCAAGCTAAGGAAGGTCTGAACAATGAGGCCTGAGAGTGCGGGATGTCGCATCGCTCTGGAGAGTCGCGTTTGGATCTTCGGATTTTTCGCAATTTCTGGAGCTTTCCTTGGGAATTCCCCGGGTTACAGGCGCACGCTCCCCATAGCAGGCAATAACTGCTTTCGCTTCATCCACAGGTTTGACAGCGCAAACAGCGTCAGCACCTGCGCGGTGTTCTTCGCCAGGCCGCGATAGCGGACCTTGGTGTAACCGAACTGGCGCTTGATCACCCGGAACGGATGCTCCACCTTCGCGCGCACGCTGGCCTTGAAGTGTTCCCAACGCTGTTCCCGAGCACGCTCGCGTTTGTTGCCGATGGCTTGCAGCGTCGAACGCCTGGCGGCAATGAAAAATGCAGCCTTGCAGTCCTGCAGTTCTTCGCGGTTGTCCGCACCGGTGTAGCCGCTGTCGCCGAACACGCTGTCTTCTTTGCCATGCAGCAACGTGTGCGTCACCGTGACGTCGGCGACATTGGCGGCTGTGCAATGGACGTGGTGCACCAGCCCGGAAAATTCATCCACGCCGATGTGCGCCTTCATCCCGAAATACCACTGATTACCTTTCTTGGTCTGATGCATCTCGGGGTCGCGCGCATGGTCGGCATTCTTGGTCGAACTGGGTGCAGCGATCAGCGTCGCATCGACGATCGTGCCCGACCGCAGGCTCTGCCCCTTGCGTGCCAGATGCGCGTTGACCGCTTCCAGCATCCGCGCGGCAAGGCCATGGGTCTCCAGCAGGCGCCGAAAGTTGAGAATCGTGGTCTCGTCCGGAACGTTGTCCAAGCCACCGAGCTGGGCAAAGCGCCGCAAGGTCGGGATCTCGTGCAGCGCTTCTTCCATCGCCGGATCGCTCAGCGCATACCACTGCTGCAGCAGATGAATCCGCAACATCGTCGCCAGTGCGTATGGCTGCCGACCTGGCCGGCCCGACACGGGATAGTGCGGCGCGACCAGCCCGAGCAGTTGCTGCCACGGAACCACCTGCTCCATCTCGGCCAGAAAGATCTCGCGCCGGGTCTGCTTGCGCTTGCCCAGGCCCTCAGCGTCACCGAACGTCAGTTGCATGGATCACTCCTCAACATGAGGCGGGTAGTGTCGCGTATCTGTGGTGCGTTGTTCAGAGTTTCCCTAACTCAAACTGGATCAATCTTACGGGAGGCTGATACAGGCGCCACTACTGGTCTGAGAACTATCCGAATGTGGCTTCACACCACTTCGCATGTGCAACAACGAGGCGAGCAGCGCCGAATCGATCGTGGAGCGGTGTACCTTCGCATCGGCATGACCGAGCGCTCGCATGAGCATCTCCCAGCGCTTCCCTAGATTTTTCTCTCTTGCCGTTTTCAGATGGACGGCGTTAAAAGCCTTGTAGCCTAGGGTAGGCAACGCGTCCGCCGTCACCGGCTCGGCAGTATGCAGGTGTACGAACCATGGCGCAGGGCGCTTGCCGTTGGACAACGGTGCGTGGTCGATACGTATCTCAAACAGCGTGCCGCGATCTCCATTGTCGTGGTCGGAGGGTAATCGAATTGGTGAAGTTACGCGGGCAACCTCGCTCATCTTCAGCAAGCGCGAAAGATGCGGCGAACGGGGCTGCGGGTCGCTCTTCAGCGCATCTGCTTCGCGGATCCGCACACGCTGCTCGATCATGTCCACCAGCTGCAAACGCTCGGTGAGTTGGGCAACCCGATCGTCTTCTGGCGACAGTTTCGCCTTTGTCTGCAGCAACCGATCCCTTGCGAACCAGTCCCGGACCGACGCGCGTACGAACGTGAAAGCAATCGCCGCATCTTGCCCGGAGCGATGCATCATACTGCCGACGCTGCTGGTGTCCCTTCCCAGCATTTTCGCAATCAGCATGAAGTCCGCGTCCAGTTCGTTCACCATGGATCGTTCCAGCGGAATGCTCTTCAACAGCGCATCCGCTTGTTTTTGTGCAAGCGTCCGTTTATCGCTCAAGATGGCAGGAGGTGCAGGGACTAGGCTAGACTCTTCGGCCGCTCGATTGACCGGCTTGCGATGCTTGCTGGCCGGTCTCGGCGACGCCCTCGGCACGGGCAGCTGCTCGATCGTTGCAGATGGCGACGTGACGACCTCGCGCTTTCCGGCGACAACGGAACTGGTGAGGTCAAGCACACACTGTCGATAATCGGTCAGTGCCTGCGCCAAATCGAGCATCGATCTCCAGATATGATCGTCACAATCATTCTCAATGAGAGCGGCGACATCCACGCATAGCTTCAGACCGATGCGCCCAAAGTGCTCTGCATAGTCCTCAAGAACGTCTTTGTGTTGTGCCACCACCTGCGGAGTCAATGCAACGCCGGCTTCCGAGGGACATATCGATTCGATCACGACTTGGCTCAGCGCCGAAAACGCCGCTGCTACGTCATCGCCGCGGTAGTTCTTGGCCTCGTCCAATTCGTGCAATCTAGCCATGACTTCCGGCATGCCCTTGGCCTCGACCTGACGCTCCAGCTGCAGACGATGGATATCGACGAGCAGACTCCGGATTGACTGCATCGTTTCATGGCAAAAACCCAGATTGGTCCTGATCAACGGCACCATGGCTGAGACATTTTCGCGTATTTTCTTGTGTGTATCCGGCGCCTTCATGCGTCTCAGCAACTCATCCATTGCTCCCCGGTACTGTTCGATTTCGCTCAAATACCCCTGCCACTCTTCGGTTTGCTGACGCTCAACATCACTATTGTGCAGCTCCGCCTGCACAATAGTGGCGCCGATCGCGGGCTCAATCGGCTGAATGATGTCAAATTGCTGCATCCACTTGTCTTCCAGCAGTTCGTCACGTGCTGCATAACCGACTGCAGCGGACGTTCCGAGAAGCGTCAACAATGCATGTTCGTGCTCCACTGCGGCTTTAGACTGCAACCGCCCCTGCACCTTCAAATCGTCGACTGCCTGCAATCCTTCGCGGGCAGACTTCATGGCAGCCAGCGATAGCTTGACCTTCTGTTCCGGGACCACTTTTGACGTAGCCCCTCGTTGTCCCTGCGGGCCTTCGTTACTGCCGATCACATCTCTAAAGATCTTGGCCTTGCTAAGCGCTTTTCTCAGCATTTCGCCTGGGTCAATGCACTGAAGCTGCATGGCAGCCGCGGGTAATAACACAGGGCTTGATGGCCCCGGCAACACATCAGACGAACCCACAACGGTCTGCCTTACGGGCTTGGGGGGCCTGGCGGCAAGTCCGTGTAGTTGCGGCGACTGCTTAGCAGGGCGGCCGCCAGTAGTGTTTGTTGCCGTCGCGGAGTCTGTCGGCACAATGGCAAGGTTCGTCGACTCAGCCAACTCTATAGAGCGCTGCTTGATCATTTCGACACGATGCATGATTTCTTCCTTTTCTTCTGGCGTTCGTAACGCCGTCACTGATTAACTGTTCGCTGCGCTCTATTGACAATTATTAATCACGTCGCCAGCAACTGAAAATAATTGCTGAATACTGCCGATTGCCCTGCCAGCGCACAATTAGTCAATCGAAGGATTAGGAATAGCCCCGATTTTCTGCCAGCTTCCGCGATTAAAGGTGGCGCTTTCGCCCCTTCGAAAAGATCTCGAAGAGGATCCTTCTGAAGCATGTGGTCGGGCTGCCAATGAGTATGAGTGCGCTCGCCCTGTCTAGTTTTTTGTAAATGAATGTCCGCATATTCGTCGACAAAAGCGCGGGGACAACAAGTAAGTCAGAACCGATCCGGCTCTGCGCAAAAAGATGCGAACGGATGGTTATTGCTCCGAATCTCCGCACTGCTCCCCAGCGTGCATCGGCGATGCGGCGGTGGATCCGATTTTTCCTTGTCCTTGAGTGGCACTGATTAGCCCACCCTTATGCTCCATCGCGCGTTAGACGACGTCCAGAACGACGGTCGATTAACTCGCTTATTTCGCACATGAAAATAAAGGTTCGCTCTTCGAGAAATCTTAAAGTGCCAAGAGGATCAGACTTGCCGTCCCGTATCCAGGACGTTGACATGCCAAAGATCCATCGTTCCAATGGCTTACACGAATCCCATTCACCCAATGGCTTGGCAGGCTTCGATCAAGAGTCCATTGTCAAACTTCATGAATATACAGCTCCTGAGTTCCTCGGGTTGAGTAAGTTCAGTTCGAAAAAGAAGGAAGTAAACGCCTCCACTATGCAAAACTTGAAGCTCGCTGAAGATGCAGTGCTGAAAGTGAAGTACTTGCTACCTTATGGTGCAGGTAACCAGAAAACTGACATCAGTTACACCCAAGGAGAGTCATGGGCAAGGCGGGCGATGCTGCGAGACAATGAGTATAACCAGGATCCCATTCAGAATGCGGGTAGGGCTGTAGCTTACCAAGCCGGAAACTGCAACGAACATGCAAATGTGGGTTATACGCTATTGGCGGCCAGCTCACTCAATGCGCCTCTACTTCGAGTAAGCGACGCAGATGAAGACCATGCTTACGTGCTGATTGGTGATCCCCGTGACCCCACGTGGGGCGAGAAAGATACGGTCGTTGTGGATGCGTGGGTGACACATCCAACAGCAATGACGTTAGACCAATCAAAAGGCTTAAATCCGCAGCCTACTCCCTTGTTCCAACGGCCTCCACGGGCTCAGCCAGATGCCAGAGCGACCGCTGCACTTGCCAACGTAAGCCCAGTATCGACTGAGAATGTCAATAAATATCTTCTTGAGCAGAGAGGCGCACCTGAAATTGGGCAGCCGCTCCTAAGGCATATTGATGCCTATGTGGATACAAGCAAATTTTTCAACGAACGCGTTTCGGTTGGCGACCCAAGCACCAGATATCAATCCTCAGCACTATCCTCAAAGTCGTTCGATAAGATTATGTACTGCACAATCGAGAAAGAAAATTATGCAGATGCTGCCTGGCGTGGCAACGGGTTTAGGTGGTAGGTCGATGGAGGAGCCCGCCATCCGCCCGCGCAAGTGAACCCGACATCCCCCCGATTCGACTAGCGACCCGGTTTGGAGTCTGATTTCCTACTCCGAGGAAGTTGACGTGAAGAAGCGTTTTCCCCGTAGAACAGATCATCAGGCTTCTGCGCGAAGCCGACGCGGGCGTCGCGATCAAGGACCTATGCGGGCGCCATGGCTTCAGTGGGGCGTCTTTGCTCCCCGTCGCGTAGCAAGGCTCGCCGTAATGAGCGTGCCCGATGCCAAGCGATTCAACGTTCTGGTCAAGGATGCGCGACGAGAAAAGTCGTGAGCGCATTGGCGCACCGTGCGCCGGTGCACGCGTGGATCGGGGGTGGTGCCAGCGAGCGCCGCACCTTGGCAGCGATCGGCATTGGCACCAGTGCGCTGAGCTATTGCCTGCGCGACGACAATAATTTCGAACTGCGCTGGCGCCTTGGCGCCTTGGCGCACCGCCGTCGCCGTTATGGCGTTGGGATGATCGATCCCAAGTTGCGACGGCAAAAACGCATCGTGAAATACAAGCGTGGGGCGTGGTTGTACCCAATAGGGCTGCCGCCTCAATGGAAGAGAGAGAATCGTCGTGCTGAGAAAATTGTTCTGGAGTGCTCCGAAAGCCCATTCCGATGCTGCAAGCACAGACCATGGCGGCCCGCCGGCCGCGCCAGTGGTACCGGGGGAATGGTCAGGACTAGGTCGTGCGCCAAAGCGGCCTGACGGCACAGCTAAGCGGCGTTCCCCAGTCCGTATCCCTGTGCTCCCGGTGCCAGCGGCTAGGGCAGGTCGGTTGCCAGGGACCTCCGCGGTGGAAAGCCTTCCTTCAGCCCATTGGTCACGGTGCGAGACCCAGTTCCATCCTTCCGTAAGCAACCCGCTGCCTTTGCAGCAGCCCCCGCCGACTCGTCGCCAGACGCTGGGTGCATTGTTAGCCGAGGAGCTAAGCCAGGAAGAAGCCGCCAGGCTGGGCAAGCAAGCCCGGCGCGACGCACTGACGCAACTACTGCAGGCCGCCTTGCCCAACGGGGGGCGAACCATGAGGCGGCTGAAGGCGCGGGCGGCCAGAAAGCAACCTGTCAGCGTGGCCGATCGATGGAGCGTGATCCGCAATGGAGCTCCCAAACCGATGCAAGGGGAGCGAAGGGAGTCGTTCGAGGCACTGGTGCGCAGTGATCTGCTGGCGATCGCACGCGCCGGCGAGATCGATCCATTGGTTGCAGTCAAAAAAATGGCCGAAGCCCTGGAAGAGGCAATTCTGGGCCAGGGCATTTTGATGAGCGATCGGCAACTGCTGGATGAAGTATTGGACAGCCTGTCGATTGATCGCCTGTACACGCGGCTGAATCTGAAGATGACGGACGACACCATGCCTGCCTTCACCAACGCGCAGGTGCTGCAGGCGCCGAGGGAGCTAGGAGAAGGCCGCTCCAACACGGTGTACGAGGTCGAGATCCGGAACGCGGATGGAGCTGCGATGAGCGCGGTTTTCAAGCCGCTTATCCACGAGCCACCCTCTCCGGATAAGTGGAGTGTAGTTGCCAGATTGACGGGCATTTCCAGGGAAGAACCGCAAACAGCGATGCGCAATCTCGCAACCGTGGCCTATGCAAGGAGGCTCGGGTTCCACGTGGTTGCCGACACGCGCGTGGCGCTGATGAATTTGGGACAAGATCCCTTTGAGCCAGCTCTGGGTCTGATCATGGAACGCGCCCAAGGAAAACCAGCCGAAGAGGTCGATGCGTCCACCCTGGTCCAGGCGAACGTGTGCGCCGAAGTGATGAAGCTGCAGCTGCTCGACCATCTGACGGGCGAAGCTGATCGCCACGACAAAAACTATTTCATTCACGTCAAGCCGGATGGTCGAGCCAAGGTTATGGGCATCGACAACGACAACTGTTTTGGTGCGGAACTTACCGCCCCAGACGGTGCCCAGCCGGACCTGGAAGACCCGCAACGCAGGGCGTTTCATGGGACTGCGCTTCCCCCGGTGGTAGATACCGACATGGAGCGCGCCATCCTTGCACTCACGGAAGAAGACATTCGGTCGATGCTGAAAGACAAGCTCAACGATTCCGAGATCGCCGCCGCCATCCAGCGTTATCAAGGCGTCCGGCAGCATCTCCTTGCCCTGCGGAATTCCGGCCTGGTTATCGAGCCGCACGAATGGGGCCGGGCGGATGTACAACAACGCCTGACCCCGACAAACAGCTATTTGGGCCGCGAACTCGAATTTGCTTAGCTTCTCGGCCCGGCCATCCCAGGCCGCGATGCCACTCCTGCCAACGATAGCCAGCGAGCAACATCCCTGGGACCCTCTTGCAGGCGATGCGGACCAGGGCACCATCGCACCCACAGCCTAGTTCCAGTTTGGCCGGGAGCGGCCTCGCACGCAGGGTGCCCGTCTCCGTTACGCGCAGTCCGGCGGGCCGTGTCACCTCACGCGCTTTGGCAGGCACATGCCTGCCGGTAGAAGGCGACCGCAGGTAGAGCAGTCCCGGGGCGGGCGGCACAGGCCCGTGGGAGGTGCATGCCCGATGCCGTGCTGTGTGACGAGCGCCTAGCGAGGCTCTGGTGCCCAGTCTGGATCTTCGAAGTTCAAACGACATCGATGGGTAGAGGATCTTGCTGCGGACAACTTCCCGTCCTCGGGTAGCGTTGATCAGACCATCCCTAAGAGAATCGAGCAGCAACATTACTCGGATCTGGTCAGCCGGCTCGCGCTGGGTGGCATTCTGAGCAACATCGCCGTGGGTGCGGCCGGCAAGTCAGCGGGCCAACCGGAGATGGCGGCGAGGCTGCTGGCCAGCGATCTGAAGATCGCCGCTTATGCCGCAGCCCGCGACACCATCCAGGCGACATTTCGCATGGTGGGAATGCGTGGCCCCACCAATGGCGGCATCAGCGACCCGCGCATCACCAGCGCCGGCAGGTTCTATGGCATGGCCAACGTGCTGGCCAACCTGGCATCGAACGAGCTGGCATCGCCGGACTTTGCAGCGGCCGAGCAGCGCTGGGCCGGGCTGAACTCGCCTTTCACCAAAGGCGAGGCGACCAGCGTCATCTTTCGTCAATCGGCAGTGAACACCGCCTTGAATGTCGGCCTGGAAACGTTGGACTGTATCAACGTCACGCAGCACGAAGCCGACGAAGCCGGGACCAAGCAAATCTGGGAACCCGCGTGGAAGGGCAAGCGCGGGGATTACGAGCGGGTGATGATCACTCGGTCGCACGCACGGCCGCCATCAACTCCAATATCGCGCTCGGTACCTCCATCAACATGATTGGCGCCTGGGTCGGGTTGTCGCCTGCACGCAGCGGATTGCTCGCCAACACGGTGTCCGGCGTGGTCGCCGGCATGCAATACAAGACCATCGGTGCCACCTGGCAGGCCGAGGCCGCGGTTCGCGGCGCCGAAGCATCTCGCGCGCAGTCTGAGTAAGCACAGCGCTCAAACCACCGCCCCCGGTGGGCGCGGCGATGTACTGCACTACACGCGCCACTGCGGTCGCAACAGTGTCATTCGACAACCACACCGCGCCTGATCAGAATCGCATGAATGGCGTGCGCATATTTATCGCGCTCCGCGGGCGTTTCGGAATGATAGGCACCCACAGCGGCCCAGGTATTCCCGTATTTATTGATCATCTCGCGCAGCCGCCAGGCGGCGACATACACGCTGACGCACGGCTGCATCAACGCATCCCTGGAGATACCGTAGCTGGAAAGACGTCGCAGATGGATCGAATTGATCTGCATCTTTCCATAATCGATCGTGCCGTTGTTGTTGCGATGGATCGCGTCGGCACGACCACGTGATTCCTGCCACGCAATGGCGCGTAGCACCCATGGATTGACATGTTGATAGCCGGCGGCTTCTTCAAAACAGTCTGCGCGTGCGAGCGGCGCGGCGCACAGCAACGCCGCCGCAATCAATACGCGTCGCAGAGGGGCAGCAGCCTGCCCGGGCTGAAGCGCACAGCGTCGCTGGTCTGCTCGCATGTTGCTGCAGAGCGTGGCCCAGCACTGTGGACGCCAAGCACCCGTGCCGTGCACGGACGCACACGTGGTCGGCGTATCGGTCTCTTTCATGCCTGTCACCTGATCGTCGTTGATTCGAGCAACGCAGCGGCGTGGACGCACACCTCGATTGATCCAACGCTTCGCTCGATCGCAGCACCATAACGGTGCTGCGCACACGCATGCGCACGCTGGACGAAGCGTCTATGACGTAAACGAAATCACAGCGCGCACCGTTGCAACGCAGCTGTTTTTCAGTGTGTTTCCGATGTTTTGCGCAATCATGTTCGCAAGCAAAAGCGCGCCTTCGCGTCCTGGAAGATGCACCGCCGTTGCCTCTTCTACTTTGCGCTCGGGGGCAGCACAGCGCCCCGGTTGCGATCTTGCCGTTGCAACTTCCCCGGCAATCAGCGATGCATCCAGTTCAACCACATGAGACGAGAATCACCATGGACTCATCTATCGGAAACAAATTTTCCAACTTCATCAACCTGCAGACGATGGGCATCGGGCCCCAGCAAACCCAGAACTCCAGTCAGCGCTCGCCTTCGGCTGACTCCGAGCAGCAGCTGGATCAGCTGCTCGCCATGTTCATCATGATGATGCTCCAACAGAGCCAGGGCAGCGATGCCGATCAGGAGTGCGGAGACGAACAACCGCAGAGCGGTCAACAGGACGGTGTGAGTCCGTTGACGCAGATGCTGATGCAGATCGTGATGCAGCTGATGCAGAACCAAGGCGGCGCCGGCATGGGCGGCACCAGCTTGGGTGGCGGCTTCAATGCCAACCTGTCGAGCATCACCGGCCAAGCCTGATTGACCATGCGTGCAGGCTGCCGCGCCGTGCGGCAGCCTGCACGTTGTACCCGTATCGCGTGCAGCCCGACGCGTTGCTCAGGGCGAGACGATATGCGGGGTCAGCAGGAACAACCGCTGCAACCGCGACCCGCTCTGCTGGCGATGCTTGAACAGGTTGCCGACCAATGGAATCCTGGACAGCCCGGGGACGTTGTTCAGATCTGTCTGATCGGTGTCGGAAGCATAACCGGCGATCAGCAGGCTCTGGCCCTCGTTGACGAAGGCCTGCGTGGTGATCTCGCTGGAGGTGATGACGGGAATGCCATCGACGGTATTGGCGCCCAACTGCCCGTCTTCGATACGCACATCCAGGCGCATCTGACCATTTGGCGACCCCGGCACCACACTTGGCAATACGCGTAGCGATACACCCGCGGACAGGTTGTAGAGGTCGGCGGATGCATAACCGCTGACACGCACGAATGCCTGTTGCTTGTGGTCCATCACCGCTTCCACGTTGTCCAGCGTCGCCACCTGCGGGGTGGAGACGATCTTGGCCTTGTTGGTCTGCTCGAGCGCCGAGACGCGCGTCATCAGGTAACGCCCTGCATCGCCCAGGACAGCGGTCAACGTCCCGCCCAACGGCGCGGCTGCACCGGCGGCTGCTGCACCGCTCAAGCTGCCATCGTAGCCAAGCTGGCCACCACGCCCGTCGCCGGTCTGCACATCCACACGCCGGCTGTGGAACCGCCAGTCCACGCCGAGATCCTGCAGGGCGCCGTCGCGGATCTCGATGATGGTGGCATCGATCTGCAGCAGCTTGGGACGGTTGTCGAGCTGCTGGATCAACGTGCCATAGGCGGCCATCCGCTCGGGGCGGTCGCGAATGAGAATGCCGTTGGTGCGCGGGTCGGCTTCGATCACCGGCGCGTCGGATGCCAGCTCACCGCCGCTGCCGGCGTCCACCGCCAGCGGCGCATCGCGTCTGGCCTGGCTCATCTCCGGCCACACGCTGGCCGGCGCATTGGCGCTATTGCCACTGCCCGGCAACGGCGGACTGACCGGCACCCGCTCGGACGGCGACCCAGCGCCGAACCACGACGCAGGCAAACCGAGAATGCCGCTGCCGCCACTCTGGCGCTGACCGCTGTTGCCGAAGGTATTGGACGAGCCACCGCCGATCGGTTGCACACGCCCGAAATTCGCGCCTGGCCCGGGCAGCGCCGCAGTGGGCGCGCCACGCACGCCGTATATGTTGCGCAACAGGCTGGCCATGCCCGGCACCTGGATGTCTTGACCACCGATGCGGGTGGTGTGGTCGGCCGCCTGCGCATAATGCAGCTGAAACACCTGCACTTCGGTGGCGTCGCGTTGGCGCGCGACCTGCTCGACCTGCTTGGCGATCGCCGCGACGGTATCCACATAACCCGGCGGGCCCGACACCACCGCCAGGTGCGCTGTCTCGTCATAACGGACCGGAAAGCGCGGATCGTCCAGCCGCATGCGCGCAAGCGCATCGCGCAGCGCACTCGTCGATGCAGCGCCCAAACTCAAGGTCGCATTCTTGGTCTCGTTCGCGCCCCAGATTCTGAGCACCGAGCCATCGTAATACCAGACAAAACCGAACGTGCCCGATAGATCGTCGAGAAACTTCTGCGGAGTGGCTTCGAATTTGCCACTGAGCGTGCCGGTCACCTCCGGTGAAATCCAGGTGGTGATGGATTGGCTGGCGGACAGGTCGCGCAGCACCTCCTTGAGATCCTTGCGGTCGGCAACGTATTTGAAGCTGCGCGAGTGCCACGGCACCGACGCGGCGTTGGCATGCGGCGGCAGCAGCGGCAGCAAGCCAAGCAACAAGGCAGCGGCCAACGGCGCGCGTCGATGGCGGTGAACTGGAGGACAGGCGTATGCCATTGCGTTCCCTCTGCGAGGAAGTGAAAGAACATCGGAAAGGCAGCGCGCCTGGCGTGCACGCGTCTGCAGTGAATTGCGTGCCGGATGAGCCGGACTGGGACCGCAACGTTGCGCAGCACGTTGGCACTCCTGCAATCAGCGCCGGCAGCACACGGCCGTTGGTGTCTCAACAAGGATCAGTGCGATGCGCCTCCTTTTGCACTTGCGTTGGCGGCATCGTGCAACTGCTGCTGGAAGTGGAGGAAGCCGAGTGCGTCACCGGATTGCGCAATGAACACGCTGGTCAGCAAGGCCAGCAGCAGCAGCGCCAGCACCCCACGGATCGGTTGACTCAGATTGGAGGGGTCCAGCTTGTCGGCGGCGCGCGCCACAAAGCCGATGGCCAGATCCACCAGCACCAGCACCAACATCACTGGTGCGGACAGCTTGACGATGGCGGCCATCATGCCGTCGGTCTGCTGGATGACGAACGACTCGCCGATCGCTCCCATGTCCGGCATGAGCTGGCTCAGCGGCCACCAGCGAAACGATTCGAACAGCGCGCCGAGCAGCATCAGCATGCCGCCCAGCGCGTAGAACGACACGATCGCCAACTGCATCAACACGGTGGAGACCGGCGTGCTCTGCTCACCGCTCAACGGGTTGATCATCTGCACGTTGTTGTAGCCGGACACATCGTCGATGAGCAGGCCCACACTTTCGGCAACCCAGAACACCGTGGATGCGGCAAACCCGATCAGCAGGCCGATAAAGGCTTCCTTGAACACCAGCCCCACCAGGCCGGCCGCTTCGATCCTGGCCAGCGCATCGGCCGGTTGTCCGTAGGCGATGAACGAACTCAGCACATAGATCACGCCGTTGCGCGTCATTCCGGGAAGACTGTCCTGCGCGGTTGCCGGCAGCACGAAGAACAACACGAACACGCGCACACCGCACAGCGCCAGCAGGGTCAGCAGCGACACGCCCTGGGATGACAGCGCCAGCAGCGCGGTGGCGGTGTCGCTCATGGCCCCACTCCGCGGGCGGCACGATGCAGACGCAGCCCGATCAAGGCTTCGATCGCGTCTTCCTCCTCGGCCGCTTCGCGTTGGGCTTGCCAGGCACGGCGCGCGCGGGCGGCTTTTTCCGCATACACCTGCGCCTGCGCCTCCAGCCTGCTCACTGTCTGTTGCACAGTCGCCACCTCATCGTGCGCGCGCTGCAACGCCTGCGTCGCTGCGACCAGCGCCTGCTCTGCGGCGCCGCAGCGCTCTTCCAGCACTGCGCGGAAGCGCTGGTGCTGCAGGATCGCCTCGATGCCGATCGGCTCACCCGCGCCGGCCGTGTCGGCCAGCGCGGCATCGAACGCGGCCAGGCGCGTGGTGCAGGCGTCGGCCTGCTGACTGCAACTGGCGCGCTCGCCATCGCACTGCTCCAGCGCACGCCTGCAGTCGCTCAGGTGGTCCTGCATCCGCTGGTAACGGCGCGTCTTCAGCTGCTGCAACGTCCTCCAGGTGCTGACACGCTCACGCATCGTCGATCACGCCGGCAAGCTGTTCCAGGATGGTGTCATAGTCGCTGAGCTGATCGGTGGGCTGGCTCAGGAAGTCGCGTATCGCATCGATCCTGGCGATCGCTTCGTCGGCGACCGCATCGCTGCCGTGGCGGTATTCGCCGACCTGCAGCAAGGTCTCCACCTCGTTGTGCTTGGCCAGCAAACGCCGCAGCTGGCCGGCGTACTGGCGTTGTTCGGCAGAGACGATCTGGCTCATCACCCGGCTCAGGCTTCCCAGCACATCGATCGCCGGGTACTGGTTCCTGGCGGCGATCTCGCGCGACAGAATCAGATGGCCATCCAGGATGCCGCGCACTTCTTCGGCGATCGGATCGCTGCCGGTGTCGTCTTCGGCCAGCACCGTGTAGAACGCGGTGATCGAGCCCGTCTCGCCCATGCCGGCACGTTCGAGCAGGCGCGGCAACTCGGCGAACACCGACGGCGGGAAGCCGCGACGCGTGGGCGGCTCGCCGGCAGCCAGACCGATCTCGCGTTGTGCGCGGGCAAAGCGCGTCAGCGAGTCCATCATCAGCAGAACCCGCATGCCCCGATCGCGAAAATATTCGGCGATGGCGGTGCCGACATAAGCCGCCTTGGCGCGCTCGATGGAGGAGCGATCGGAGGTCGCGCACACCACCACGCTGCGTGCCAGACCGTCCGGGCCAAGAATCATCTCGATGAATTCACGCACTTCGCGCCCGCGCTCGCCGATCAGCACGATCACGTTGACATCGCACTGCGTGCCCCGCGCGAACATCCCGATCAAGGTGCTCTTGCCGACGCCAGCTGCGGCGAAAATGCCCATGCGCTGGCCTTCGCCCAGCGTCATCAGGCCATCGACGATGCGCACACCGGTCGGTAGCGGCTGTTCGATCAGGCGCCGGCGCATCGGATCCGGCGCCTGCGCCTGGATCTGCACCCAATCGTCGCCTGCAAGCGGCCCCTGGCCGTCCGCCGGCTCGCCCAGTCCATCGAGAACGCGCCCCAGCAGCGCCGATCCGACCGGCACCGCCAAGGGACGCCCCAATCCGATCACGCGCGTCTGGCGCGACAACCCCACCAGCTCGCCAAACGGCGCCAGCAAGGCGAGAGTGCGGCTGAAGCCCACCACCTCGGCACGCTGCAACAGCGTGCCGTCGCGCTGGCGCAACTCGCACACCTCGCCCAGGCTGACCTGCACACCAGCCACCTTGAGCATGGTGCCGATCACTTCGACCACCTTGCCGTAGCGGCGGCCGAACGCGAGCGCGGCCAGTTCGCGCTCGAGCGTCGTCTGCAGCAGCGGCATCTCAGCAAGCATCCGGCACCGCCTGCGGCGTGGCCAACACGCGGCGAATGACGCGCCGGAGACTGCGCAGCTGATCACGCAGATCGGTCTCGAACACGCCGGTATCCCATTCGCACACGCAGGCACCCAAGGCCAGAGTCGTATCACCGCACAGTTCCACCGGCATGCTCCATCCGCCGGCCGCTGCGGCCGCATCGAAGGCGCGCCGTGCATCGTCCAGCGCATCGGGATGCACGCTCACCTGCAGGGCGTTCGCCTCGTCCAGGGCGCCGTCCAGCGCCTGTGCGGCGCGCGCGTACAGCGCCGCAGGATCGTGCCCGTGCAGAACCTGCTCGCAGGCGTGCGCGACGATCTCGGCCAGGCGCTCGCGGGCGCGCCGTGCGGCGTCCTGGGCCGCGAAGGCATGCCGCACGCCGCGCTCGTTCCACGCGTCGAGCTGACGGCGCAGCCCGGCGGCATAGCCCAGGCGTGCACTGCGCTCGGCCCTGTCGTGGGCATCCTGAAGGATGGCCTCGGCCTGCCGTTGGGCAGCGTCGAGCAGCGCCTGCGCACGCGTCTGGGCGTCCGCCAGCGCCTGCGCGCAACGCGCGTGCACCTGTGCACCCGCTGCGTCCAGTTCCAGCACACAGGCCAATGCCTCGCGTGGGATGACCTCGCAGTCAAGGCCGACCGCTTCCGGTGTGGACCTCAGCCAAAGACGCATGGCAGCTCCGGCAACAGGGTGGGCAGCGCCCGCAGGAATGCATCGCTCGCGCCATCTGCCGCGATGGGCACCACACGGGCAGCGCCCAGCGGCAAGCACAGCGCCAGCACCTTGGCGATGCAGGGGTCGGGCCAGACACCATCGGCCTGCATTCGACGCCAGCCATCGCCGATCCATGCCGCCTGGTCGGCATCGTGCGGCAACAGCGGCGCTGTCATGCCGGTGCCTGCGCAATGGCGCACATAGTCAAGCACCGCCGGCCCCACCCGCTGCTCGAACCAGCTCAGGCGCTCGCGCTCGATACAGCGGCGCAGCGCCAGTGCGCGCGAAAACAACGCGCGGCTCATCAACACCCTGGCGAGCAGATCGGGCGCGAGCACGACCAGCCGATTGGCCAGCGGATCCAGTGCGCCGACCTGCATGCTCGCCCATCCCGACCAGGCCTGGATCACGCGCATACGGCGCTGCGCCGCTGCACGTTCCCAGCCCAGCGCAGCGACCGGACCCAGCCAGTGCGCCACCCGCTCTGCATCCAGCGATTGCGCCAGCGTGGACACGGCCGCCGTCCATCGTTGAAGCCACCGTGCTGTGTTGTCGATCCGTGCCTTGTCCATCCGCCGGCCTCACCCCGCATGTTTTCTGGACAACGCGCGCAGGCGCTGCCAGCCGCCCCAGCGGCGCGCATTGGCGCTCGGCCACCAATACAGCGCTGCCGCAGCGACCGCCACGCACAGCGCCAGCGCGCATCCAACCAGCCACGGCCACGCCCAGGCACGCGGCGGCGCCGATGCAGCGAACTGCGCATCGCTCTCCGCCCCGCCCGGCACCAGCGTGACGCTGACGTTCTCGTAGGTCAGTCCTTCCACGCTGTGCATCACCAGGGTCTTGATGCTGGGCACCAGGCTGGTCAGATCGCTACCGACGCGAAACTTGATGAACACCGCAGCGCTGGAGGGTTTGACCGATGCCGAAAGCGGGTCGTTATTGGGAAGCACGATCTGCACATCGGCCGCGATCACGCCATCGATATTCGACAGGGTCTGCGACAGCTGCTGCGACACGCCATAGATGAAGCGCACGCGTTCTTCGGTGGGTGTGGAGATCAGGCCGTCTTTCTTGAACATCTCGCCGAGATTGGCGTGTCGCTCATGCGGCATGCCATGCGTGCGCAGCACGTTCAATGCGTACGCCACCTGATCGTGCGGCGCGTTGACCGCCCAGGTCTTGCCGTCATCGGGCGTGAGCTTTTCTGCATCCACACCGGCCGTCAGCAGCACGGCCAGCATGTCGTTGGCGTCGTTCTCGGTCAGCCCGGAATACAGCTGCTGGTCGCAGCCGGACAGCAGCAGTGCGAGCAGCAACACCACCAGATATCTGAGCGTTCGCATGCTATTGGTTCTTGAACAGTGTCTGCACGGCGTTCTTGCCGGACTGTGCCAGGCTGACGCTGACGTTGAGGTTGAAACCGACCATCGTCAGCTCGTTAATCAACTTCATTTCCTCAGCCGCAATTTCCTCCAGCCCCATCTTTGGCGCATTGGCGCCGAACGCATCAACATGCTCGGTCATGGCCCGCACGCCGTCGTTCTGCATGTCCACCATGCGGCTGATCATGCTCGGCTCTCCCACGCGCTGCATGGCAGGCGGCAGCGGGCAGGAGGATTGCATCAGCGCCTGGAAGCGATTGACGAGCGACTGGTTCGGTGCGGCCGTCGGCGATACCGCAGGCGTGGACAGGCCGGTACTTGCAGTGATCGGTACAACAGGAGGAATGAGCGCCATGGCATGTTCCGCAGGCTGGGTAAAGTTCGGGTCAGGCGCGCAGATACTGGGCGTTGGGAACGTCCATCGGCGCGGCGGATTCGGCCGCCGCTTCCAGCGGCGCGGGTGCCGGGGTGTAGCGTCCTGACAGCGCCTTGACCAGTCCAACGGCGTCGGCATCGGCGTCCTCTTCGATCAGGCCCTCTGCAATGCCATGCCAGGACGGGTCGCCCACCGCAAACAGGCAACACGCGTACAAGGCCTTGCACAACGGCTCGGAGCCCGCATCGGCCTCCAGCTCACGCAGCAGGCGCGCGCCCTCCAGATAACTGCCGCGCTTGATCGCAATCCAGGCATCGAAGGTATCCAGCGCCTTCAACTCTGGCCGCAGTACTCGCACGGCGGCCAGCACCGCTGCGGCCTCTTCGATTTTTTCGTGGGTCAGCCCGACCGTGATCAGTTCGATCAGCCCGCTCACGACCGAACCGGGACATTCAATCTTTTCCATACCGCACCTCTTCATTCAATGGCCGTGGACAGCATGCGTGCGTAACGTACGCTTCGGCGCCAACGAAGACTTTTCAGAAGCGAACATCGGAATGCCATCGCGAACAAACACGTCGTGCTTCGTACACCCATGCACACGTTCGCCTTGGAAGCGGATCGTCCGGCGACGGCTCGCTCAGAATGGGGGTGCAGCAATAGCGGCCGGAGATCGCCATGTCGGATGAGAAGACCGAGAAGCCGACAGAAAAGAAACTGCAGGATGCGCGCAGGGATGGGGAAGTCCCGATCAGCCCGGACGTCACTGCCGCCGCAGTGCTGCTGGCCGCGCTGCTGGTGATGAAGCTGGCAGGCAGCTATTTTGTCGAACATCTGCGTGCATTGATGTCGATCGGTTTCGACTTCACCACCAATACGCGCGATGCCACCGCCTTGCACCGTGCGCTCGGTCGCATCGGCATCCAGGGTGTCTTGCTGACGCTGCCCTTCGTGACGGCCTGCCTGGCCGCAGGATTGATCGGCACCTTTGTGCAGACCGGGCTTAATGCCTCGCTCAAACCGGTCACGCCCAAATTCGATTCGCTCAACCCCGTCAACGGCGTCAAAAAACTTTTTTCGTTACGCAGTCTCATCAACCTGCTGAAGCTGGGCATCAAGGCGGCCGTGATCGGCGTGGTGCTGTGGTACGGCCTTCGTGCACTCATGCCGACCATCATCGGGCTCGCCTACCAGCCACCGGCCGACATCGCCCAGATCGGCTGGCGCGCACTGGGCATTTTGTGCGCCCTGGCGGTCCTGGTGTTCGTGCTGGTCGGCGCGGCGGACTGGAGCGTGCAGCATTGGTTGTTCATTCGCGACAAGCGCATGAGCAAGGACGAGCAGAAGCGCGAACACAAGGAGAGCGAAGGCGACCCGGAAGTGAAGGGAAAGCGCAAGGAATTCGCCAAGGAACTGGTCTTCGGCGACCCGCGCGAGCGCGTTGCCAAGGCCAAGGTGATGGTGGTCAACCCGACCCATTACGCCGTCGCGCTCGCCTACGAACCGGACGGCTTCGGTCTGCCGCAGGTGGTTGCCAAGGGCGTGGACGAGGGCGCACTGGAACTGCGTGCCTATGCGCACAACCAGGGCATTCCGATCGTGGCGAACCCGCCGTTGGCACGTGCGCTGCATGAGGTCGAACTGGGCGAGGCGGTTCCCGAATCGCTGTTCGAAACGGTGGCGGTGGTGCTGCGCTGGGTCGATGAACTGGGCCGCGACAACGATGAAGGCAGCGGTCCGCTGCCCTGCTAGGAGATGGCATGCGCGTAACACGGTATTTTGCATACACCGGTGAAGTGGCGATCGCCGCCTTGGTGGTGGCGGTCATCGGCTTGATGATCCTGCCGCTGCCTACCCCGCTGATCGATACGCTGCTGGGCATCAACATCACGCTGAGCGTGGTGTTGCTGATGGTCACGATGTATGTGCCCGACTCGATCTCGCTGTCGTCGTTTCCCTCGTTGCTGCTGTTCACCACGCTGCTGCGGCTGTCGTTGAACATCGCATCGACGAAATCGATCCTGCTGCACGCCGAAGCCGGCCACATCATCGAGAGCTTCGGCGAGCTGGTGGTGGGCGGCAATCTGGTGGTGGGCCTGGTGGTGTTCCTGATCATCACCACGGTGCAATTCATCGTGATCGCCAAAGGTTCCGAGCGCGTTGCGGAAGTCGGCGCGCGCTTCACCCTGGATGCGATGCCGGGCAAGCAGATGAGCATCGACGCCGACCTGCGCGGCGGCAATCTGACTGCAGACGAAGCACGCCGCAAACGCGCCCGGCTGGCCATCGAGAGTCAACTGCACGGCGGCATGGATGGCGCCATGAAATTCGTCAAGGGCGATGCGATCGCCGGCCTGGTGATCACCATGGTCAACATCTTGGCCGGCATCGTGGTAGGCGTGACCTACCACGGCATGAGCGCGGGCGAGGCCGCCAACCGCTTTGCGATCCTGTCGGTAGGCGATGCGATGGTGTCGCAGATCGCCTCGCTGCTGATCTCGGTGGCGGCCGGCGTCATGATCACCCGCGTCGCCAACGAGAATGAAACCAAGATCAGCTCGCTCGGGCTCGACATCGGCCGCCAGCTCACCAGCAACGCACGTGCCTTGATGGCAGCGAGTGTGCTGCTGGCCTGCTTTGCGTTCGTGCCGGGATTTCCGGCGCTGCTGTTCCTGCTGCTGGCAGCGGCGGTCGGTGCCGGGGGCTATACGATCTGGCGCAAGCAACGCGACACCAGCGGGAGCGATCAGCCCGCACTGCCATCAACCAGCCGCAAAGGTGCCAAAGGCGATGCGCCGCACATCCGCAAGAGCGCCCCGGATTTCGCCTCGCCCTTGTCGATGCGGCTTTCGCCGCAACTGGCTGCACGGCTCGACCCGGCGCTGCTGGATCAGGCGATCGAAAGCGAGCGGAGGCAATTGGTCGAGCTGCTGGGATTGCCGTTCCCGGGGATCGCGATATGGCAGAGCGAATCCCTGCAGGGCCTGCAGTACGAAGTGTTGATCCACGATGTGCCGGAAACCCGCAGCGCGTTGAGCGATACGGCGGACATGCAGAAAGCGCTGGCCCAACAAGCCATCGCACCGTTGCATGCACGCGCGCATCTGTTCGTCGGCATCCAGGAGACGCAGTGGATGCTGGAACAGGTGGGCGCGGACTATCCCGGGCTGGTTGCAGAGGTCAACAAGGCCATGCCAGCCCAACGCATCGCCGATGTGTTGCGGCGACTGCTGGAAGAACGCATCCCGGTGCGCAACATCAAGAGCATCCTGGAGAGCCTGGTGGTGTGGGGACCGAAGGAAAAGGATCTGCTGATGCTGACCGAGTATGTGCGCTGCGATCTCGGCCGCTATCTTGCGCACACCGCGACCGCAGGCACCGGACAGCTGCCTGCGGTGATGCTCGACCACGCCGTGGAACAGTTGATCCGGCAGTCGATTCGCGCCACACCGGCCGGCAATTTCCTGGCGCTGCCACCGGAGCAGGCCAATCAGCTGGTCGAGCAGGTGGAACGCATCGTCGAAGATCAGGCGCGGCATCCACTGGCAGTGGTCGCCTCGATGGACGTGCGGCGTTATGTGCGCCGCATGATCGAGGCACGCCTGAACTGGCTGGAGGTGTATTCGTTCCAGGAACTGGGCGCAGAGGTGCAGCTGCAGCCGATCGGCAGAGTGGTGGCCTGATGCGCAAGCCACCGGTCCGCCATGTGCGCATCCTGCCCATTGCCGGCGCACCGCTGCAGCCGCACGCAGCGGCAGCACCGGCGCGTGCGACGCAACGTGTCAGCTTCATGCAACTGCGCCGACGCCTGAGCAGCGTGCTGGCCGGATTGCCGGACACGGTGGTGCCGGAGGACGGCGACGACGATCCGACGCTGGCCGAAGTGATGGATGCTGCCAGCGACGATCACGGACCCGCAGCGCTGCCAACCGCACCGCCCTGCCTGGATGACGGCAATCGTCGACAGATCGCCCGAGGCGATGACGGCGACGCACTGGGTCGGCAGATCGCCACCGAGTGGATCCGCACCCAACGCGCGCAGCTGGCCATCAACCACATCGCGCTGCGGGTTGCCGAGTTTTGCAACGCCACGCCGGTACGCGGCGCAGGTACCTGGGAAGCGTGGCTGGAGATCAACCACGACATCCTGCCGCAGACCACGCTGTTCTTGCGGCTTTCGCCAGACCAGCTATCGCTTCGCTTCGACAGCGGCTCGCCGGAGACGCGCGAGGTACTTTTGAATGGAAGAAAACGTTTGGATACTGCATTGAAGGCTGCGCTCAGCGACACGCTTCAGATCAGCATCGAGGTCGTCTAGCGCTGCATCTGCAGCAAACCAGCCATAGCGAGGGACGCCGTGTTGTCAACAGAGCCGAGCCTGACGTCGCCGGCACGCGACTTGTCGCAGGCGCTGACCCACGTGCCCGCCGTGCGCGCGCAGCTGGGCAGAGTGCTCTGCGATCCGCGTGCGGCACAGCGTTGCGGCTACACCGCGCAACGCCGCGGCATTCGGGCTGCGGATGCAGCGCGCCTGCAGCTGCAGTTCGATAGCGGCAGTCTGGAGTTGCGGATCGCGGCACGCGACGGCCTGGCGCTGCTGTTGAACGAAGCCGATGACGCACTGCGCGTGGCGATCGCCGGTGTGCTGTTGAGCGATGATCTGCGCGCCCTGGAACCACTGGGACTAGGCGCTGCCGAGGTGGTCGCCTTCGAGCGCTGTGCGGATGCGGTCGATCGCCTCGATATCGGCATCACGCTGGGCGGCATCGACGCAATCGCAGAGACCGCCAGCCCGCTGCTGCTTGCCGCGCTGCAAACGGCTAGCGCTGCGCTGGCTCAGCCATCGCCACTGCCGGCCTGGCTGAGCGCACTGCGGGTGACTACGCGCCTGCGTATCGGCCAGCGCACGGCAACGGCGGCGTTGCTGCAATCGCTGCGCCCGGGCGATGTCCTGTTGCACGCTCTCGCCACGGCTCCCGTGCGCAGCGGCGAGCTGCTCTGGGGCATCCCTGGAGGTGCAGTGTTGCGCGCTCCGGTACGCCTGACCCTGCAACAGATGATTCTGGAGACTGCCCCCACCATGCAGCACGATATGCCCGCGTCCGACTCCTCATCGTCCGCCACCGATGTGGCGGCACTGGAACTGCCCGTACAGCTGGAAGTGGACCAGCTTGCGCTGTCTCTATCCGTGCTGTCGGGCTTGCAGCCCGGCCAGATCCTCGAGCTGTCGGTGCCGGTGGACCAGGCCGACATCCGCCTGGTCGTCTACGGCCAGACCATCGGCATCGGCAGATTGCTGGCGGTGGGCGAACATCTCGGCGTGCAGATCCTCAGCATGTCGGAGACTGCGCATGCAGATGCCTGATGTCGGCTCGCTGCTGCTGGTGGTCATCATGCTGGGGCTGCTGCCCTTCGCAGCGATGGTAGTCACCTCCTACACCAAGATCGTGGTCGTGCTCGGCTTGCTGCGCAATGCCATCGGCGTGCAGCAGGTGCCGCCGAACATGGTGCTCAACGGCGTCGCGTTGCTGGTGTCGTGCTTTGTGATGGCGCCGGTGGGCATGGAGGCGTTCAAGGCCGCGCAGAATTACAGTCCCGGTGCCGACAACAGCCGTGTAGTGGTATTGCTCGATGCCTGTCGCGAACCGTTTCGGCAGTTCCTGCTCAAGCACACCCGCGAGCGCGAGAAAGCCTTTTTCATTCGCTCGGCGCAGCAGATCTGGCCCAAGGACAAGGCCGATACGCTCAAGCCTGACGATCTTCTGGTGCTGGCACCGGCATTCACGCTGAGCGAGCTGACCGAGGCATTCCGCATCGGATTTCTGCTGTATCTGGTCTTCATCGTGATCGATCTGGTGGTGGCCAATGCGTTGATGGCGATGGGCCTTTCGCAGGTGACGCCAACCAACGTGGCCATTCCGTTCAAACTGCTGTTGTTCGTGGCGCTGGATGGCTGGTCCATGCTGATCCATGGCCTGGTCCTGAGTTATCGGTGACGCCATGGACCATGACGATCTGGTGCGATTCACTTCCGAAGCCTTGTTGCTGTGCCTCAAGGTGTCGTTGCCGGTGGTCGGCGTTGCCGCAGTGGCCGGGCTGCTGATCGCCTTCATCCAGGCAGTGATGTCGCTGCAGGATGCCTCGATTTCGTTCGCGCTCAAGCTGGTGGTGGTGGTGGCTGCCATCGCAGTCACTGCGCCCTGGGGCGCCTCGGCAATCATGCAGTTCGGTCAGGCGCTGATGCAGGCGGCGTTTCCATGATCCGGCGCATTTCGCCAGGCGCTGTGCCTCCGTCGCTGCCGAGCGCGCCCGGCGCATCGCACCACCACGCAGATGCGCCGCAGGCTGGCGTGCAGCCGCCGGCGGACACGGCACATCATGCACCCCGTCTGCGCCCCGCCCCGCCGCGCAAGCGGCGACGCGGCATGCGCTCGCTGGATGGCATGGACGACGAACTCGACGCCACCGAACTGGAAGAAGCCGAAGCGGCACGCGTCTCGGCGCTGCGCGGCCGGGTCAGCATCGCAGTCGCTCAGCCACAGGGCCAGGGACAACGCCAGGATGATCAGCACGGCGAGGGCGGCAACGCGCAGGCCGGCGATCCGCAGGCCGGTACGTGGCCGATCGCCGCGCCATCGCAGGTAGACGACAGCGCCCGTGCCAGCGTCCAGGAAGTGCTCGACCGCTACGCGGCGACCCCTGCCGCCGACCAGACGATCCGGCGACGCGCGCTTGCCGTTGCGCTGGTTGAGTTGCGTGCGATCGGTGTCGCCCATCCTGCCGCAGCACAGTTGACGACCATGGTCTGGAGGTTGATGCGCGAGCATCTGCACTCGGGCAGCGCAGGCGCAGCTGCCGAAACCCTGCAGGCCTTGCGCAAGCGCCTGCTGGATCTGGTGCCGGCGCAACCGGATACATCGCCTGCACTGCGCAGTTTCCATCTGCTGCTGCCGTTGATGCTGCTCAACGCAGAAAAACCGCGTAAACGCCTCGATCGCGCGCGTGCCATCACGCGTTTGAACACGCTATTGATTGAACACCACGATGGGACCGCTCAGGAGATTCGCGCATGACCATGCAACTTCGCGTGCTGACGGGAATCCATGCCGGCGCACGATTAGATTTGCAGCCAGGCAGCTATACGTTAGGCGCCGATCCCCAAGCCGAAATCCGGATCGAAGATTGGCCTGATTGTTCGCTCATCATCGAGGTGGATGCAGATGGTCAAGTGTGTTATCGCAGCGAAGCGTTGCCAACGACAGCCTTTGTTGCGCTGCATCCGGTGCGCTTTGGTCCGTTGGTGCTCTGCATGGGCGACGCTGCGGCCGATTGGCCGGACGATGTTGCGCTGCTGGAGCAGCTACTGTCGCCCGCCGCGACACCGGCAGCGCCTTCGCCACGCAGGTCCAGGCGCACTGCATTGCGTGCAGTGGTGGGCGCCATGCTAGCGCTGGCCGCCGCGGCACTGCTGCCCTCCCTGCTCCCGGCGTTTCTCTCCGATGCGGCTCCCCCGCGCAGCCAGGACAACCAGCTTAATCAGGTGCGATTCGTGCTGAAACGGCTGGGCTTGCGCGAAGCGCGCGTGGAGCAGGTCGGGTCGCGCGTGCGGGTCGAGGGCCTGGTGACAAGCAGCGCGGATGCGGCACGCCTGCGCGCACAACTGCATCGGGATCAACATGCGGTCACGGTCGATGTGGTGGTGGTGGATGAGGTATTGGCAACCCTGCGCGATACCTTGGCCGACCGCGACCTGAGCGTGCGTTACGACGGCCAGGGTGTTTTTTCGATTGCCGGCAGCAGCGACAACGCCGAGCGTGCGACCCGACGCATCGCCGATCTACGCAGCGATCTGGGCCCGGAAATCCGCACACTGCATGTGGAGATCACCCAGCAGGACCCGTCCGTGAAACCGCCCGCCAATTACGACGCCGCCCTGCTCGCCGACGGGCTGCATTACGTCGAGACGCCGGACGGTACCAAGCACCTGACTTCCCTGCCGCAGCAAGCGGCGCCATGAGAGCCGCACCATGTTCGATGCCATGACCGACACGCTCACCCAGGATATGAGCAAGATCTTGCAGACCAAGGCGCAGGATCTCTCAGGCGAGCGACTGCGCAACATCGAGGCAGCGCTGCACGCGACAGCGCAACAACTCCGTGTGCATTGGTCCGCCGCGAGCGATCAGGCTGCGCGCAACGATTTCATTGTCTTGCACGACGGCATCAACGCTGCACAAGACATCGTCGCGCACATCGCCAGCATGCCTTGATCATCGATTTCCTTGGCCACGTTGGTCAAGCAAAACGCGCCGACAAGCGCTCCACGTTACTTCTCTTCAGCTAAGGAGTATTTATATGCTAAATTTACAATCGATAGTGCCGCGATTGGGCCAGGCCAGGGATCTGCTTGGATCTGACCTTTCAAGCAGATTTGACAATCACACTGCCACTCAGACCTCGGACAATCAGATGGATAGTCTGATGGGTGGCATTGGTAAATCAGCCGCAGCACAGGAGCGCATGAACAACTACCTGACCGCGAAGAAGAACGAACTTGACTTCAACGTGGCGCTCAACAAATTCATCGGCAAGGCAGGCGACAACGCGAAGCAGCTGGTTGGCCAGTAATAGGCCCTGACATGACGCAGGGCCGGTGCATGGCCCTGCGCATGTCGTACGACAGATGAGCAGCACCCGATTCGAAGCGATCGTTCAGCAGATGTGCGAAGCATTGGACCTGCCGGATGTGCAGGCGGTGCTCAGCAGTCGTGTGCTCTGGGTGGAAGGGTTTGAAGTCTATCTGCACATGCCTGCAGCCCAGACCGACGATGAAGCACAGCAAGTTCCGGAAGAAGAAGCGCTGTACCTACGCATCTCCTATGGCCTAGCACCTGCAGGACGCACCTTGACGGTCTTCCGGCTGTTGCTGGAAGCGAATTTGTCGGTGTACGCACAGGACCAGGCGCAACTCGGATTGAACGATGCCGGCGTGATCGTGCTGGTCGTACGTGTTCCACTGGACGACGACGTCGACGGCGCATGGATCTGCGATCTGCTCGCCCACTATGCCGAGCATGGCCGTTACTGGAACAACAACATCTTCATTGCACACGACGAAATGTTCGAAGGAATCGCAACCGGAAATTATCTGTGGCTACGCGCGTGAGGTGCTCGGTCTTGCCTGCCTGCCGATGGTGCTAGAGAGAGACATGCACGCCTCCATAGCACGCTGACGCAGCCTTGCGTCTCCGCTGTGCTGTAGGACATCGCCACGCTGTGTCGCGGTTATTTCCCGCCGCAGGACTTCGTCCACCATTCATCTCTTGCAAGGACACTCGCCAATGAATCTTGCGATCCCCTCACAGACCAATGCGAGCTTACCGCCGTCCTCATTCTCCCTTTCGCAGCAGCAAGCCCTGACCGCGGTGATCATGAGCATGCTGACGTACTGCATGCAACGCATGCTCAGGGACATGCTGCAGCCACAGGATCAGCCATTCAGCGACGGTCAGCCACCGACCAACCCGAATCCGACACCACCGATGCCGCCCTCGCGCCCGCCCTGTTCCACCAACCCCGGCGGACAACACGGTAGCGGTACTGGCGATGGCAGCGGCGGCAATGGCGGCAACCACAACAGAGGCAACGGCGGCACCTGCGGAACGGGAGCCGATCACCGCGCATCGCCCACCAACCCGGGTCAGGCGGTGAGGCCCTGCCCCGATGGTCCGCAGGCCCCACTTCCTCCCGGCAAGGTCGTCACCGCGCCACCCGGCCTCCAGAACAAGACCATCGTGGTGCATAAGGGCGAGGTATTCGACGGCAAGGGTCAGACCTACATCGGTGGCCCTGGTCTGGGCGATGGCTCCCAGAACGAACACCAGCAGCCGCTGTTCGTCGTCGAGGACGGCGGTAGCCTGTGCAACGTCAACATGAAGGGCGGCGGCGACGGCGTGCATTTCATGGGCAGCGGCAAGATGGTCAACTGCGTCAACGACGATGTCAGCGAGGATGCGGTCACCATCGATGGCCAGGGCAACCGCGAGCATGATGCGCGCATTGCCGGTTGTCGCCCGGAGGTCAGCGGCCGGCCGAAGGTCGACATCATCAATTGCACGTTCAAGAATGCCGCAGACAAGGTCGTGCAGGACAATGGTGCTGCCGACGTGGTGATGTCGGGTTGCACCGTCAACGGCGCCGGCAAGGTCTTTCGTACCAACGGTGGACACGCTGATATCGACACGCATCTTCAGGTCGAAAATTGCGATTTCCAACAGGTCAAGGAAGCGGTGTTCCGTACCGATGCGCCGGGCGCGACGGTGAAGCTGGCAAACCTGAAGACCGATGCGCCCGACGAGGTGATTGCCCCCAGCGCTTTCCAGGCCACCGGAGCGACCCGAATCGGGCATCAGCCCTACAGCGGCTGATTGCCTCCTGCGTAAGCGGTGCCGGGCGCCGATCGCGCCCGGCAGATGCACCGCTTCGCCCCATCTTCCGGGCGTCGTCGCTGGGTGGTGTCCCTGATCGACGACCACCGACACATCGGTGGGCCGGTTGGCCTGCACATCGCGTACTACGTCGCAGGGTGCAAGAAGGCATGCGCACGCCCGGTCAATGGCCGGCATACGAAGCGGTGCCGTGTGCCGCCCCCCCCCCGTTCCACACCCACTGCCCGCACCTCAGCCGCGCACCCGCCTGGCACCGGGACCGCCAACACGCGACAGACGCCGGCGCGGCTGCGTCTGTCGTTGCGGCCGGCAAGACGCCACCGGATCAACGGTGGGATCGATCGCTCACGGCCGGCCATTCTCCCACTGACGAAGTTCCTCGCTCTCGTGCAGTGCACGCCTGAGCGTGCGTAACTCGGTGTCCAGTGTCTTGGTCACGTCGTCACGTGGCACACCGCTGAACATCGCCGCCCAGCCGGCATGCAGCTGATCGCGCACCGCGTCGATGGTCGCAATCGAGATGCACTGCGTGTCGATTTCCGTACGCAATCGCTCAAGCGTTTCACGCAACATCCTCGCCAGCGGCCCCGGTGCAGGCGCAAGCCGTACCCCCTCTTCCAGGGCGTGTGCAATCTCCGCCGGCGTCGGCGCCGAAAACAGCGCGATCGCCTCGTCGATGGGCTCGGCCAGCGCCTGAAGCGTGCGTTCGATGGTGCGTTGATGATTGGCCGCGGTGACGGCACGTTCCTGATCCAGTCGCGTCGCCTGGGTGGTGTTGGCGCCGTTCTTGGCCTTGAGCGCATTCCAGACCGTATCGTTGAACAGGGTCTGTACCGCCTGCTGCACGACCGTGGCGGTGGAATTGGCGGCTTCGCCTGCAACGCTGCCGTTCTCGTTGCCGCCGCGCAACGGCGCAGCGATCAGGCGGCCGGCCCCGAGCGAGGCAAAATTGGCCAGCACGTTGCTGAGCATGTGACGGCCCAGCACATCGCGTAGCGCAGTGGTAATCGCGTTGGTGGTGCTCAAGGCCTGCCTGGCCAACGCCAGGCCTTCTTTCCCGGTCTCCAGCAGATAGTTGGGAGGAAAATACACAGCGTCGGACCATTGCGCAGGCCGACGCGTCTTGTCCGGCACTGCCAGCGAAAACAGATTCAACCGCTGCTGTCCGCCAAGCAGGTCGGGGACGCTGCGGAGCTGTCCCAGTCCGATCATGCAGCACGGCGCAGCGAGTGACCAGCGTTGCCTGGTGGTGAAACGTTCTCGGTTCGTCTTTTCCTGGCTGATCGAGCGATTCCGTTGCTTGCATTTCCATCGGTCACGATTGTCGCTCAAGCAAGATCGTTACTTGCGGCGCCCCCTCACATGCCTGAGGTTTTCTTTCGTGTCTGCCTCGAAGTTGTCGGCAATTGCTTTTGGAATAAACTGTTTCCCCAATGGCACCCCGCCCGCCGCTTCCAGATTCTTGCGAATCTCGCCCTTTTTCTTCTCCTTATCCAGCCGCACTTCTTCATAGTGCAAGCCTGCCAACACGGGAGTTTTCAACATTTCAGTCGGCCTGTTGATGCTAGTACCTATTATGTAGCCTTTAGCAATATCAAGGGGTTTTTCCCGCTCGGCTACTCCCTTGCCGCCTCCTTTGGCCGCGCCCTTGGTTGTACCCTGGGTCGCTCCCTTGGCTGCGCCCTCGGCGACCCCCTTGGCTGCTCCCTTGGCTGCGAGTCTGGCCGTGGGTCCGCCAACGGCGCCAACCACCGCTCCAGCCATATTGATGCCGGCGAGTTTCCACGCGAGTGACAGGTTGCCACCTTGCAGTGCGGTATCAATTACCTGTGCTGCCTGCGCTTCGCTCTCAAATGCTAGCGCTGCTGCATCGGCAACCTCGCCGATCAGGGGAATGCCGTTCATTGCACTAAGTGCTACGGAAATCCCATCCAGGATCTTGCTGTCCCACTTGAGAAACTCATGCAATCCCTTGCTGAAGGTACCGACATCGTGTTTTTTCCTCTTGATCTCGGGCTGATCGGCTTTTCCCATCAGCATGTCCGCGACGGCCTTCTTTTGCTCGGGCGATGTGGCTGCATGCGTGGGCGGTGTATCCAGGGTTTTGTTGACCGCCGTCATGTGCTCGTAGAACTGCTGAAAATCTTTGTTGCTGATCTTTCCCGAGTCGACGACATGGCCACCACCGAAGAAGCTGTGGGGCTTCTTGTAGCCGGTGATCGCGTTGTTCAACAAGCCGAACAGTAGCGGGTCGCCCAAAAGTTGCTTGGCCGCGTCGCGCACTGCGGGGTCGGCTTTATCATCCTTGACAATCGTGTCGAGCTTGTCGCGCGTTACCTCTTTGCCGTCGCCGAAGAACGCTTCCTGGTGGCTATTGATGGTGTCCAGCGTTTTCAGTTCGGGCGCGGTCAGGTGCATCTCTGATGTAGATTTCTGCAGGAAATCTGCCGTGCTCATCGACTCTTTGTCGCCAGCCAGCGCTTTCCACTGGTCGGGATGCTCACGAAAATACTGTGCGGCGGCAATGACCTGCGGCGGGCTCTTCTTGGTCGTGCTATCGCCTTCGACCAATTGCTTGAACGCGTCCTGGTTTAGATCCTTGGGCAGATAGTCCGAGTAGCGGTAGAGTTCACGCATCGCGTCACTCTCGGTCATGACCGTCGGCTCGGTCTTGTCGGGGCTGTCAGACGCCACATAGTTTTGCGTGTAGCCCTTTGCTTGCTGCTCGGCATATTGAGCGATCTGTGCGTGTTTTTCGGGCACTGAAAAGCGTGTGAGATCCTTTTCAGTGAATTTTCCATCGCAACTTCCTTTGCTACCCTGCGCACCAATTGCATGAAAAAGAGCTGGATCTTGCTGTAGATCTGCAAACGCTTTTTGCAGATCCGGCGGGATGGCGGGATCCTTCGACTTTGCATCGAGATCTGTCCACTTGACTGGGCACTTGTCCTTGTGGCGATTAAGTGTGGCGACGATCTCCAATTCGTTCTGGGTGAGCGTCCCGCCATCCCACGTGACCGAAGAGCCGTCCACCGGCGGCGGCAGGTCGCGCCCCTTCATTTTTTCGGGATTGTAGGTCGCGTTCTTGCCGCCCTGCGCCGTCACCTGCGGATGGCGGTCGGCGAAGTCGTAAAGATTGTCGGCGATGAGCTTGCCATTGCACTTGCCCTGGTCGTCGTGGTGGTGCTTGCCGTGACCCTGAGACGCCATCGCAAAGAACAGGCCAGGATCCTGTTGCAGGCCCTGCAGCGCTTTTTTCAGGTCGGGCGGAGTGGCTGGGTCGTTGATCTTTTCATCGAGCTTGGCGAACTCGATCGGCATCATGTCGCGATGCTGATTGAGCGTAGAGACGATCTCAAGCTGGGATTGCGTCAGCGTGCCGCCGTCCCAGGTTACCGACGAACCTTCTGCGGCAGGAGGCGGTGTCGCTCCCTTGATGTTTTTAGGATTGAACTCGGCATTCTTCCCGCCCAGAGCGGTCACCTGTTGATGGTGGTCTGCAAAATCCCACAAATCACCCGCCTTGATCTTGCCGCCGCATTTGCCGTCGCCCTGCGAACCGATGGCGAAGAAAAGACGCGGATCTTTCTGCAAGCCTTGCAGCGCACTCTTCAGATCCGGAGGTGTAGATGGATCATTGATCTTGTCGTCGAGTTTTGCGAACTCCAGCGGCGTCTTGTCTTTGTGCTGATTGAGTGTCGAAACAATCTGAAGCTCCGATGGGGTGAGCGTGCCGCCCTCCCAGGTCACCGATGACCCATCCACCGCAGGCGGCAACCTGGATCCCTTGATGTCCTTGACATTGAACGGAGCCGATAGCGTCGGCCAGGAGGTCCGTTTCTCAATCGGCTGGCTGGCTTGAAGGTCGTCTGCTGAAGGCGTGTCAAGCCCCGGAATACCACTGCCTGGCCCATTGAGCGACGTATTGCCGTAGGTGGCGGCAATCAAACGGTAAATCTGCTGCAGAAACAGGTTGTCCATCGCCAGCAACAGATCGGAGTCATTCATGGCCGAATCGGATCCGAGCAGCCCCGGGGACGACGCGTCATCCGTCAGAGGTAGAAACAGACCGGCGGTACTCCCGGTCGAAAGCGTGTTGAGCGACATGTGCGGCCTCGCAGTGACAGAGCAGTGGCGGAGCTGCTGCATATAAGTACATGCTCATACGGTCACACGGGCATGTCTCATGCGGCGAGCTCTAATGTTGCCACTCCCGGTACGGGATGCATGCGCCGATGAACTATTTTGGCGAAAAAAGCGCAAAAACGAATGTGCGGGCGACACCCCTGCCGCACAACGGATCCTACGGGGCACCTTCACTCGGCGCGAAAACTTGTACCAGATACATACCGCGCCGCCATTGTTACGTTCGACTTAAAATGGTCACTTCAGTCGCACGCAGCGCCTTGCACTCGCGTGCAATTGAGGCTGAAATCATGGTCCAGAGCAGAATCGCCGAAAAGTGCGCGAGTTGTACGATACCCCAAGGCATGCCGCAACCGTGGAGCAACTGTGTTGATCAGGACCTCGATCCACGACCTACGCGACGCCAGAGGCGCGTCGCTTGGTAGAGGTAACATAGGTTTGAAATGACTTCATCGATGTACGAGCGCTGCAAGGGGCAGCGCGATTCCTGCTTTGCCACCATCAGCCGCGTATGCGGCTTGGATTGGACCCCGAACAATTCGAGCAAGTTGTGGTGGGCAGCGATGTGCCGCTGCAGTGGCGGGGCCGCCTGGCTGCCGCGCACGCTGGTGGAAGGACGTGGCCAAAAGGCGGCTGGTCCATGCAGCGCCCAGACACACGCACTGGGATATCAGCATGGAGATCTGTTTGATACGCCATATCGGCGGCTTGTCTCAGCAAGCCGAAGACACGTGGGAGAAACTCAAGCAGGGCAAGTTGAAGCACTAGCGACGCAATGGCCGACGGCAGCTACGACGAGATGCTGAAAATGCTGTCTACCGTCAAGTTTTAGGGCTTAGATCGCGCGTTGGCGTCGTCAGCACGGCGCCATCGCCGTGTTGCGTTCCAGCCACTCAACCAGCTATTGCGTTGTGGCTGGGAGAAGTCATGTGGCCGGCAAGTGCATGCATCCACGCCGCATTCCTCGGCACTACGCACTCACGGCCCGATTGCGCGCAACGATCGTCTCGTGGCTTGGCGGTATATCGCCCCCGAAGAACTCCGCCATCAACGCGTCGCGAAGATGCGGTGCGTCGCCCTTGACTGCAACGTTGAGCGCCGAGTGCAATGCGGCAAGCGGAAGCTCGGTGCAGTACGCAGGCATGCCGGGCTGCTGCCGCCACGAGTCTGCAATCGTCCCCGCGTCGAGCGCGTCGAACCCGGCATCGTCGAGCAGCTGCTGCGCGATCGCTTTGCCGGCCAGGCTGTCGCCTGCTACTGGAATAGCGATCCGGTTATCAGTACCTGCGGGCTTGCCACCGTCAGCAAGTGTCTTAGCGATTATTGCGTTGAACGCTTTGATGATGGGCCGGCCGAGTTGCTCCCTCGCCCAGACACTCTCCAGTTCGCCGTCGTCGACTTCCGGTATCCGGGTGCCAAGCTGCGGGTAGTAGTTCGAAGTATCGATCACCACCACCTCCGCAGGCACGGTGGAGAACAGGCCGGCAACCTCGGGAATCTTGGCAAACGGGATCGACAATACGATCACCTCCACGTCCTTGACCGCCTCTACAGCCGCAACAGGCTCGGCGCCGATGTTTTCAGCCAGTTCGCGAATGCTGTCGGGGCTTTTGGATCCAGCCAACTTGACGCTGTGACCTGCTGCGACGAATTTGCGCGCCAACGTGCCACCGATGTTGCCTGCGCCAATGATGCCGATTTTCATGTTCGTGCCTTCCTAAAGTAGGTGGGGTTTTGTTGGTCGATCAGTGAACTCGCCCGAGACGGCCATAGCTGATCCCCTCGTCAGTTTCCAAAGCCTGGTGATTCACAATACCCAAGAAGGAGAGCCCCTCCGTTTGCCACAAGAACTATATGGAGATACACTCCGGATATCAAGCAGCAGACCCACTGACCATGTCTCCCAACGTTCAGCCACGCCCTCCCCGAGCCGACGCCCAACGTAACAAGACCCACATTCTCGAGGTCGCCAGCGACGCGTTTGCCGAGGAAGGCATCAACGTTTCGATGGACAGCATCGCCAAGCGCGCAGGCGTTGGCCCGGGGACGCTCTATCGCCACTTCCCTAGCCGCGAAGCCCTGCTGGCCGCGCTTCTCGAAACGCATCACGCCAACATCGAGCAAGTGCGCATGGCCATCACTGCAGAAGAGCACGACCCAGGGTGTGCGCTGCAGCGATGGATTGAAGCGCTGGGAACTTGGATGAACGCCTACGAAGGTCTGCCGGAACCGCTACGGGCCGCATGGTGCCAACCGAGCTCGGTGTTGAGGCCGACATGCCAATCCATGGTCGAGGCCTCAAGCGTTTTTCTGCAGGCTGCACAGCGCTCCGGTCAGGCGCGGGAAACGTTGACCGGCCGCGACATCTTTCTGGCCGCGCTCGCGATCGCATGGGCAGGAGCTGCCAACGGCGGCGCGGATAGCGGCGCCCAACCGGTGCTGCAGGACGTCTTGCGCTCAGGCTGGGCGCTTTCGACTTGAAACGTGGTGCGTCTGTAAGGTGGCGATTCGCGCCCACCTCCACCGACGCCAAGGGCCTGGTGTAGGCAGACGACCATTGGCTTTACTCAACGACGGCCAACAACTGCGCCATCCGCGCAAGCCCCAACTCAAGCTCGGGCAACGACACGCCCCCTGCTCCCAGGCGCAGATGCTGCGGGCACGCATACGCACCACCCGACATCACGAACGTGTTGTACGGCGGCGCCAGCAGCTGTTTGCTGAAATCATCGGCGCTGATCGACAACTGCAGTCGTGCAAGCCCAAGCAGCCCGGCTTGCGGCGGTGTCCATGTCAGTGCGGGTTGTTCGGCGACGAAGCGATCCAGCAATGCGATCCGTTCGCGCCCGACCGTGCGCGAATGCGCCACCGCCGCATCGAAGTGCTCCGGTCGTAGCGCGACCTCGGCCACCCGCTCGCCCAGCACGTTCATGATCTCGCTGGTGTTCTCGCGCAGTACCATCGCAGCGTTCAACAGCGCACTATCGCGCGTCACCATCCAGCCGGTGCGCAAACCCTGCAGACCCAGCAACTTGGACACGCTACCGGTGCTGATGCCACGCTCGTAGAGCGTGGCGATGCGCGGGGTCTCCTGCTCGGTCCACTCCAGTCCCCGATACACCTCATCGGAGACGACGTACGCACCGACCCGATCTGCTGCGGCAATGATGCGTTGCAGTGTCTGCGTATCTTCCACGCGCCCCGTGGGATTGTTCGGGTTGCACAGGAAGATGAGCTTGGTCTTCGCTGTCACCAGCGATTCGAGCTGCGCGATGTCCAACGCCCATCCGGATGCTTCCGTGCGCGCCACGCGCCTGGGAATCGCGCCGATCTGCTCGGCAAGCACCAGCGGCTGTTGCCAACCGGGCGCATCGATGACGAATTCATCGCCAGCACTCAACAACTGCGTCAATGCAAGGTAATTGGCTTCCTGCGCACCGGCGGTGATCAGCACATCGTCCACGCCGCAGCTGGGGCGATAGCCATATTGATCCAGTACCCGCTCGCGCAGGCTCGGCAATCCCTGGTAATCCTCACCCGACCAGTCCAGCGACAGTGCAGGATCGAGTTGCGACAGGAACTGCTGCAAGGGGGGTGAAGGCGATAGGGAATACGTCACGCACGCCTCGGGTTTGGCACGATGCGCGATGAGCCACTGTTCCCAAAAACTATTCGACGGTACAGGCATACGTAGCTTCCTTATCCCATGACGGCTGGGCAGACGCCCAAGCCAAGCGAGGCGTCGATGACAGCGCCGCGCAAGATGCGCGCTTCATCGCGACAAAGGTAGAAGCAGAGATCGGCGATCTCGCGCGGCTCGATCAGGCGGCCACCAGGCAGCGAGGCCTCCAGCTCCTGTCGCTGCTGCGGCGACAGCGCATTCAAGGTACTGGCCTGGAACATCGGCGTATCGGTGGCACCCGGACATACGGTGAACACGTCGATCCCGGTGCAGGCAAGCGTTGCAGCAAGTTGCCGGCCCAAAAACGCGACGGCCGCCTTGCTCATGCCATCGGCCGCACGGAAGCGCGGAAAGTGGGTGATGCCACCATCCACCGAACTCATGAACAGAATCTTGCCCTGCCCGCGCGCTTGCATGCCGGGAATCAGATCTTCGCTCAACCACAACGGCCCGATCGTGTTGACGCGAAAAAACGCCTCGTCCTGTTCCTTGTACGTGGCAGCCGCACGCTCCACGGTCTTGGTGCCCACGCCGGCGTTGTGGATCACGATATCCACCGGCATCGTCAAAGCTTGCATGAAAGCAGCGTGGCTCCGCCGATCGCCGACATCTAATGCATGTGCGTGGACACGATCGTCACCAAACGCCGCGACCAGGTCGAGTGCGCGGCGCCGGCTGTCTTCGCCTGGGCGGTGAGTGAATGTCACCCGGCAGGATGCGTTTGCGAACACGCGTATCAGCTCGATGCCGATGCCACCGGCGCCGCCGGTGATCAACACATGCTTGTCTTCGAAGCCGGGCTGTTTCATCGCATGACCTCAGTGGTGCGGCATTGATTGTTCGATTGCCTGTCATCAGGCGCCAAGCACTGCGCAAGTGGCGCATCCAGCTGCATGAAATCCTCCGCTGCGTTGTACACCTGCGCCGAAATGCGCAATGTGCGGTTAGTTCGATGCGGCCAGGGCGTCACCGCCACATCGATGCGATGTGCGTCGTAAAGCCAACGTTGCAACGACGCCGCGGCATCGTCGGGCGCATCGCTCGCGGCATCCGGCAGCTGGAATGCCACCATGCTGCCCACCATCGCATCGGGTGCAAGGCGCGCGAGCGGCAAGGCCTGCGCCAACCGCGCAGCGGCCTGCGTCACCAGTGCATGGTTGCGTGCGAACACCGCGGGCAACCCACCAGGCAGCAGCGTGGCCAGAAAATCAATCGCAGCGGGAATGCACAGCAAGGCAGTCGGGTCTGCCGTGCCCAGCCAATCGAATTCCAGATGCAACCGCGGCCGGCCCGGCGTTGCATCGCCATACCCGCGACTGATCACCGGCGGATGCAAACCATCCTGGCGATCGCGGCGCACATGCAGAAAACCCGCACCGCGCGGCGTGCACAGCCACTTGTGGCAATCCCCGGCGTAATACGCCGCACCGATGGCGATAACGTCGAGTGGCAGCATACCCGGGGCGTGCGCGCCATCCACAAGCGTGTCGATGCCGAGCGCTGCAAGGCGCTCGACCAGGCGTGCGATCGGGAACACGATCGCGGTCGGGCTGGTGACATGGTCGAGCACCGCCAGGCGGGTGCGCGCTGTCACCCGCTCAAGCACGGCATCGACGATCGCATCGGGATGTTGCACCGGTACCTTGACAGGCGCGACCATCACCTCGGCGCCGGTGCTGCGCGCAATGAATTCGAGCAAATTGCGGCAGGAAAGATAGGCGTGGTCGGTGGTCAGAATCTGGTCGCCCGGTGCGAATATGCGTGAGCGCAGCACCGCGCTCATGGCGGTGGTGACATTGGGCAACAGCAGCAGATCTTGCGGGTCGGCACCGATCACCTCGGCCAAGCAATTCCGCGCTGTATCGAGCAGAGCGGGTAACGCGCGGAGCACGAATGCAGCCGGTTGCCGCTCCAGTTGTGCACGCAAGGTACTCTGCCGCTGCTGCACTGAAATCGGGCAGGCGCCGAGCATGCCGTGGTTGAGACATGCCACGCCCGGATCGAGCGAAAAATGCGCTTTGAAACGTGTCGGACTGACATCCAACTCCCACATGGACTGCATGGCGGACTCCATAACGGGCCAGGACATCACGCAAGTGGATGCGCAAAATCAACGCTGCGGTGTTGTTCGAGAACACGCAGAAGATCGCCTCTGGATGGAGCAGCCGGTGGCGACGGCTGCACACGCTCAAGGATGGAATTCACACGCTCCAACACCTCGGCTTGGCGAAAGATGGCCTCAGGCGCATCCAGCATTCCCGAACGCCGCGCCAGCGCTTGCCAAACAACCTCATCGTGGCGCGATGCCATCGCGATCTGCTGCAAGGTGATCGCATCTGCCTGCGTGGGTGGAGCCGGCGCGCCCGCCCAGAGCGCTGTGCGCACGCGGTCCTGCGCCGCGCCATCGTCATGCCACGGACGCACCAGATCCTGCGCCAGGGCGTCTGCCTCCACCGCAATCCGATGCGCATCATCCAGACCATCGCGCTGCAGCAGATCGGCGATGGCAAACGCATACCGCATCGCCAGCGACATGCCGCGCGTATAGGTCGGGTTGGTGATGCACAGCGCATCGCCGACCGCAATCGCACCCAACACGCGCGGGCGTCCTTCAACAAGCAGGGGGCGATAGCGGTTTTCGCAGAGCGGCCAGCGCAGCACACCCGACAGCGCATCCATGGCGCCGGGCGCAAGCCATGGCGCGATGCCTACATGCGACCGCGCCGCCGCGGTGAACGCGGCCGGCTCGGTGAACGCCTGCAAGGCCTTGTCCGCGTGAGTCACCATCAGGGTGATCGACGCGTAGCCGTTGTCGGCAGGGCAGACGATGCAACCACTCGATAGCGCGTAGCCACCTGCCGAAAAGCCCGCATCGAGCCGCACGCTCGGCCGCTGCACAATGCGATACCAGCGGGTGAAATACACCAGACCGCAGCCTTCCACCGTTTCCTCGGGTGGATGCACACCGGCTGCCCGCAGCCACTTTGCGAACGACGACCCGCGACCCAGCGCATCGATGGTCAACGCCGCACGCAGATCGCCTTGCGAGGTGGTCACGCCCTCCACGACCGGGATGTCGGCAGAACGCATTAGCAGACCGGTCACGCTGGTCTGGTCACGCACACGAATAGTGCGCTCGGCCAACACGATCGGCCTAAGTACGTCCTCCACCAACGAACGCCGCACCGACAATCCAAACAACTCCGGGTCCGCGCAACGTGGCACCGCAATGGCACCTTGCAGTTGTGCTCCGAAAGGCATCTCGATGGCGCCCGCATCGATCAATGCTTGCCACACATCTGGTGCGCGTTCTCGTAACGTGCGCCGCCCGAGTGCAGCGAGTGCGTGGGTATGCCGCGCCTGCGGCGCTCCCTTTCGCCACCAATATTCGACGCTGTCGTTCCCGCTCGCCGGGTCGGACCGCTGCGCAGTCAACGCATCCCGCTCGACAAGCTCAACTTGCGCTCCGGTACGCGCAATCGAGAGCGCCGTCATCAGGCCGGCCACGCTGCCGCCAAGTACCGCGATGGGTAGCGCGCTCATGGATACAGCGCCGAGCGCGCGGCGTGTGCGCCAATTCGTATGGCACCTTGCGTTTTCTGTTTGGCTAAGCACGTTTGAGGACGTTGCGGCGAAGGCGCGCAAGTGTTGTCCACCAGCGCTGTGACATCCGAAGAAATATCCATCAAGCAAAGCCCTCCATCACGAATCCGTAGCCCGCACTCGATCGGATCTGGGGCACGGCAGCCTTGCGCAGCAACAGGGAACGCACTGTCCACAGCTCGGTGAAAATGCGGTAGCGCGCGGTCTGATCCAGATAGTCGACGCCGCTGGAACCCCCTGTGCCTATGCGGCGCCCGATGAAGCGCTCCACCATGCGGGCATGCCGCTGTCGCCAGATCAGCATGGCCTGCTCCAGCTCAAGCACGCTTTCGAGCAACGCATGCGGCCATGCAAGCTGCGGCAATTCGCGGTAGCTCTCTATAAAGAGCATCGCCGCACGTCCCGCACGCCGCGTTTCACGCTCCGCATCGCTGGCCTGCGGATCGTCTTCGGCCAATAGAAATGCCTGTGCGCCAGCGTCTTCTGCCGCATAACGCGCCCTCAACTGCTCGATCTCTGCCGCAGCCAGGCCACTGCTTGCCAGCTTGAGTCGGCGATCATTCTCCGCACGCAGCGAGGCCAGGTACGCCTCAAGAAACCGCGTGATATCCGCTGGCGCATTCGAGCCGTCAATGGGCACGCGTGACAGCCAGTCGTACAGACAATGCTTGAAGCTTGGCCCATCGGCCGCACGTGCTTCGACGCGTTGCGCCGACGATGACGGCGCGCCACCGGGCAATTTGAGTGCATCCCGGTACGAGCACCCGTTGCCGATCGAAATACGCTGCGTGTCCTCCAGGCCCAACAGGATCTCGATTTCACGCAATTGGGCCGACTGGAAACCGCTGGCTGGAGCCAGTCGCTCACGGAATTCCAGGAAATCCCGCGCGGTCATCAGTCTCCATCAGCTGAAAATGCTGATTGGCTTGCCCGAATACCGAAATGGCGCGCTTTAGTGAGCGCACAGCCAGCACAATCTCCGGGCTATTGCTCGAATGCGCCGCCAGAATATTCCGCGACGAGCTCAGCTCACGCAAAATCAACTTGAACCATAGCTCATAGATCTGGTGTACGCTGATAAACAGCACCTCGTCATTAGTCGCCCCTGAAAAACCCCCTTCAAGCACCAAGTGTCATCGGCGACAGCGGCACGGCGCTAAAGGATGGCCATCCCATCGCCCGCATCCAGGCACGCAAAAACGCGATCCAGCGCAGCAGCCAGCGCAGGTTGTAGCCGGCGGCGCAGCCGAGTACGTGCAGCGCATCGCCTTGTGCACCTTTCAGCCTGCAGCGACGCAACCTGCAGTCGTCTTTCAGATGTCCGATCACCGGTTCCACCGCCTGCCGTCGTTTGATCCAGCGCCATTGCCGTCGCGTCAGCGTCTTGGCCTTGCCACGATGGAGCACCTGCACGCCATCGACCTCGCGCCCGCGATAGCCCAGGTCCACGATCGCCACCGTCGGTTCTACGCTCAGATCCTGCAGCAACCCGCGTGTCTGCTCCAGCTGCTCGGCCAAGGTGTCGCCGTCGTACGGGTTGCCCGGGAAGCTACGCGCACCCACGACCAATCCCTTGCAGGCGGTGACCGCAATGCCGACCTTGACGCCGAATTCGTACGCTTGACGCGCCTTGCCCTTACCGATGCATTCCACTTCCGGGGCATGCAATGCGTACAGTTTTTGTTTGTCCTTCGGACGCTGCGTGTACAGCCGTTGCGCACGTTCCAGCCAGACCGCGATGCGCTCGCGCACGCCGGGTTCCACCTGGTCCAGCTTGCGCGCGATATCGCGCAACACCCGCCCCAAGACCGTGCGTTGACGTCGCAGCACGCGCTGCATGCGCTTGAACTGGCGTGCATGCGCATAGCGGCCCGCCTTGCGGCTCAGGGCCGGACCTTGCCGTGCGTAGCTCTGCCGCAACCCGATGCCGTAACGCTTGGCCAGCAGCACCAGTTTCTTGCGTGCCACCTCCAGCAACCGACTATCGGTCGGATAGGCAATCGCCTTTTCCTGCACCGTGGTGTCCACGATCACCCGCGACAACTCGCGTGCGTCCACCGCCTGCATGGCATGTGCAGCGTTGATGGTGTGTGCCAGCAACTCTTCCATCCCCGCTTCGTCAAGCCGCTGACGCCAGCGCGTCAGCGAGCTGGCATCGCACGGCAAGCGCGTCTGGAACACGACCTCGCCAGTGAAAAACTGCCAATACGGATTTTCCAGCCAACGCTCGCACACCGCCTCATCGGACAGGTCGTAGGCGTGTTTGAGGTAGAGCAAACCGGCGATCAGCCGCACCGGCAATGCCGGCCGACCGCCACCAGCCTGGGTGGCCGGCAAGCGCGATGAAAGTGCTTGCTCCAACGCCGTCCACGGCATCCGTTGGCTCAGCTGCGCCAGCGGATGCCGCAGATCGATCTGGTTCTCCAGGCGCGAACGAAACAACTCCTCGGCAGGCATGTGCTCGGCAGCAGGACGGCGTGTATGCATGAGTGGAAATTGCCAGAAACCAGCCTTCAGCGTAGCGAAAACTGGTAGTTCTGGCACGCCACTGCAGACATCAAGGCCTTGCGGGCGTTGGGTGATTGGGGGTTTTTCAGGGGCGACTCATTATTGATGCCACGTTCGTCGTTATCAAAACCGCCTTGCAAGGCAAGCAACTGCTCGACCTTGATGTAATCCCAGTAATTGATCGCCTTCAATCGCTTTCCTCAGTGGATTTATCGCTGCTGTGACATTCATATCGATCAGGCCGCCAGCGCGAGGCAGCACCTAGGCGGTGAGAGAGGCTTTTTTCAATGCTTCCCACTCGGTGAGAGTTGCATAAGCGGCTTTCTCCAGATCGTTCCAGATTACGGTCTGGGCCACCTCGGGTTTGACGATCAATTCCATGCGGTGCCCGTTTGGGTCACGGAAATACCAGGAACGTGCCAGCTCTCCATGGATTCCATCTCCTGCCACGTCATGAATCACCGGGCCTTCGACCGCGACACCGCGCGCTTGCAAGCGTGCAGTGATTTCTTCGGCCCGGGCCTGATCGCGCACCTCAAGCGCCAGGTGCTGCGCCCAGTCGCCCGGCACCGGCACCAGCGGTTGTTCGCTTCCGAGCACCTCGAAGAAACAGATATAACTGCCGTCCTCCATCTCAAAGAACACGTTGTTATTGGTCGCCCTGAGCCCGGTGGATGGCACGTGGTCGATCAACGCGGCAGCAAACTTCAAGCCAATTGCCTGGACGTAGAAATCCACGGTTTCTGCAGCGTCCCGGCAGCGATACCCCACGTGATGAAGCTTGCTCAACATAAGACCTCGCTTGAGTGATTCAAAATATTCAGGACCAGCTCACCCCTGCATTTTCTGCATTACCAATTTCGAATAAACCACCTCGCAGCACGAGTCTGCAATGAGCATGCATACCAACGAGGCATAAGATTATATATTTTACGACAGGCGAAAAAATGCCACCCGAAATACTTTCGAGAAAGTGACCGACAACAACTTGGAAAACCTTTTGCCAAGCCAATTCAGCAAAGCGTCCGTGACCCCACTGTCAGCAAAATAAAAAAAAATCTCCAAGAGGTTTTTATGATCGATCCATCACGCATTCCACGCATCCATAAATCACGTTTACGAAAAACAAGCGAGTTCCTTGCTATCTGCGGATGAGCTCGCAATGCGCACGCGACCGACATCACGAAAGACAACACAGGATTTTTTTGTGGCTCGCATCTCTTCGGTGAACGCAATAATCCATCTTGCTTACCAGGTATTAGCGAAAACAAATACTCGACTACAAAAGCATTTGCCTTGGTCCAAGAGTGACCGACAAAAGCCGTGGGGAGCGGTTCTCAGATGGGGATGGGCGGCGCACGCCAGGAGCCGCGACGCACGGCGCCATGGATGCCACACCGCGTACCGGCCGCACGCGTCTGGCGGTGAGCGCAATGGACTTGTCAGCCGTTCCGAATCCGCACGCGAGTTCAACCGTTCATCGTCGCGGCCTGCGCTCCAGCGCAAGCGATGGCTGCTTCCCAACAGAGCCCTAATCAGCGCGCCGGCTCGCACGTGCAACCCGCTGCGGTCAGCCTGCGGCCGACGAACTGAGGTTTTTTTGCCATGTCGGCTTAAACTTGCACCCTCCACGGCCAAATGCACTCCGGCCACCGCTCCTCTTCCGTTCCATCGCAACGGGTCTGTTGGTCGCGACAGCGCATTGGCCTTTTTCGCGCAGCGCCGCCACACCGGCGTAGCAAGGCTACCGCCACGCGCCGCTTGCGACCCATCGACCGCCAGATTTATCGACCGCCAGATTTCCGGACAACGTTCTTGCAAACCGCCGACACCAAAGACAAAACCAAACTCAGCACGGGCGCCGCCGAGCACACCCCGCTGATGAAGCAATTCTTCGCAGCCAAGTCGGACTACCCCGACCTGCTGCTGTTCTTCCGCATGGGAGACTTCTACGAGCTGTTCTACGACGATGCGCGCAAGGCCGCGCGTCTGCTGGATATCACGCTGACCCAGCGCGGCAGTTCCGGCGGTGCGCCGATTCCGATGGCTGGCGTGCCGGTGCATGCCTACGAGGGCTATCTGGCGCGCTTGGTGGCGTTGGGCGAGTCGGTGGCGATCTGCGAGCAGATCGGCGATCCGGCACTGGCCAAGGGCCTGGTCGAGCGCAAGGTGGTGCGCATCGTCACCCCGGGCACGGTCACCGACGAGGCGTTGCTGGACGAGCGCCGCGACACGCTGTTGATGGCGATCTCGCGCAGCAAGCAAGGCTATGGCCTGGCCTGGGCCGATCTGGCCGGCGGGCGTTTCCTGGTCAATGAAGTGGACAGCGTCGATGCGCTGGAAGCGGAAATCGCGCGCCTGGAACCGGCCGAGCTATTGGTGCCCGACGAAGACAACTGGCCGGAATTCCTGCGTGGACGCGTCGGCGTGCGGCGCCGGCCACCATGGCTGTTCGACGCCGATAGCGGCCGGCGTCAGCTGTTGGCGTTCTTCAAATTGCACGACCTGTCCGGCTTCGGCATCGACGACAAGCCCTGCGCCACCGCAGCGGCCGGCGCGCTGCTCGGCTATGTCGAAGAAACCCAGAAACAGCGCTTGCCGCATCTGACCTCCATCGCGATGGAAGTGGCCAGCGAGGCGATCTCGATGAACGCAGCCACACGCCGGCATCTGGAGCTGGACACGCGCGTGGATGGCGATACCCGCAACACCTTGCTCGGCGTGCTGGACAGCACGGTCACGCCGATGGGCGGGCGCCTGCTGCGCCGCTGGCTGCATCGCCCGTTGCGTCTGCGCGAGGTACTGGTGCAGCGCCACCACGCGGTCGGCAGCCTGATCGACACCGGCGCCGATACCGACGTGCGCGAGGCCTTCCGCGCGCTGGGCGATCTGGAGCGCATCCTCACCCGCGTGGCGCTGCGCTCGGCGCGCCCGCGCGATTTCTCCACCTTGCGCGATGGCCTGGCGCTGCTGCCGAAAGTGCGCACGATCCTCGCGCCACTGGATTCGCCGCGCCTGCAGACGCTTTATGCCGAACTCGGCGAGCACGATGCCACCGCGCATCTGTTGATCAGCGCAGTGGCCGAACAACCGCCGCTCAAATTCAGCGACGGTGGCGTCATCGCCACCGGTTACGACGCCGATCTGGATGAGCTGCGCCGCCTGTCCACCAACGCCGACCAATTCCTGATCGACCTGGAACAACGCGAACGCGCCAGCAGCGGCATCGCCACGCTCAAGGTCGGCTACAACCGAGTGCACGGCTACTACATCGAGATCAGCAAGGGCCAAGCCGAGAAAGCCCCGCTGCACTACAGCCGCCGACAGACGCTGACCAACGCCGAGCGCTACATCACCGAAGAACTCAAGAGCTTCGAAGACAAGGTGCTATCGGCGCGCGAGCGCTCGTTGTCGCGCGAAAAACTGCTCTACGAAGGCCTGCTCGACGCACTCGGCGGCGAGCTGGAAGGCCTCAAGCGCTGCGCCAGTGCATTGAGCGAACTGGATGTGTTGGCCGGGTTCGCCGAACGGGCCCAGGCGCTGGATTGGTCGCAACCCGAACTGGAAAGCGCGCCGTGTCTGCACATCGAACGCGGCCGCCACCCGGTGGTGGAAGCCGTGCGCGACCAGCCATTCGAACCCAACGATCTGGACCTGCACCCGGACCGCCGCATGCTGGTCATCACCGGCCCGAACATGGGCGGTAAATCGACCTACATGCGGCAGAACGCGTTGATCGTGTTGCTGGCGCATATCGGCAGCTATGTACCGGCCAGCCGCGCGGTGATCGGGCCGATCGACCGCATCCTCACCCGCATCGGCGCCGGCGACGACCTGGCGCGCGGGCAATCCACCTTCATGGTGGAAATGGCCGAGACCAGCTACATCCTGCATCACGCCACGCCGCAATCGCTGGTGCTGATGGACGAGATCGGCCGCGGCACCTCCACCTACGATGGCCTGGCCTTGGCCGATGCGGTGGCGCGTCATCTGGCCCACACCAATCGCTGCTACACGCTGTTTGCCACGCATTATTTCGAGCTCACCGCGCTGGCGGATGCCTCGCATGCCGGTGGCGGCAGCGGCATCGCCAACGTGCATCTGGATGCGGTGGAACACGGCGAGCGCCTGGTGTTCATGCATGCGGTCAAGGACGGCCCGGCCAATCGCAGCTTCGGCTTGCAGGTGGCCGCGCTGGCCGGCCTGCCGAAGGCGGCGGTGCAGCAGGCACGCCGCCGGCTGGCCGAACTGGAGCAACGCGGCGGCGACAGCCACGCTGCCGAGATGGCACCCGCCGCGCTGGATGCACCGCAGCAATTCGGCCTGTTCACCGCGCCGTCTTCGGCCGCGCAGGAAGCCTTGCAGGCGCTGGATCCGGACGAACTGACGCCCAAGCAGGCACTGGAAGCGCTGTACCGGCTCAAGGCGCTGCTCTGAAGCAGCGTAATCCGGCCTGTGGCGCGCTGATCGCGTCACAGGTCTGCGCGGACGCAATGCTGATCAACGCCTGAAGTAAGCCGCGCGCCAGATCGCCAACGGTTTTTCTCGACAACGAACTGCACGTAGCCAACGTCACTCTGGCCGTTACCCACATCGTGCCGCTGCTGGAAAGCGACACGGCACCGCTACAACGCCCACCTGCGTTGCACGCTTGTCAGCGCTAGCAGCGCCACCTCAGGGATGCTGCAACTTCCTGTGTGCTGTACCGAAGACGCCACTACTGATTCCAGGCGCCGCGCAGTTTAGGCACTGCTACCGCAAGCTCTCTGCTGCAGCTAAAGCACCGCAACTGATCCGCAGCCGTCGCACGCTCCAGGCGCTGCCACCGCCCCCGCAGCGCACTCGCATCGACGCCCCGATACACGCCGCCCTACCGCCCCGCACCATCTCCGGATTGCCCTGCGCGCCAGACAAGCGCACCCTGCCGCAACGCTTGCTCACCAGGATTCGGCACCGATGACCACTTCCGACTCGCTCACCTCGCAACTTGCCGCGCAGCTGCAGGGCCCGCAGCTGCAGCAACTGGCCAGCCGCCTCGGCATCGCGCCGGAGCAGGCGCAATCGGCGGTGCAGACCGCTCTGCCCTTGCTGATGGGCGCGCTGGGCCGCAACAGTCAACAGGCCGGCGGCACGCAGGCGCTGGCTAGCGCGTTGCAGCGCGACCATGCCGCTGCACCAGACCTCGGCAGTCTGTTGGGATCGCTGCTGGGCGGCTCGGCCAGCGGCGCGCAGGCCAATGGCGCCGGCATCGTCGGTCACCTGTTCGGCGACAAGGCGCCACAGGCGGCCGCGGGCCTGGGCCAAGCCACCGGCCTGGAACCCAGCAAGGCCAACCAGCTGCTGCAGCTGCTGGCGCCCATCGTGATGGCATATCTGGCCAAGCGCTTCCTGGGCGGCGGCACGGCCGACACCAGCCAGCTGGGCAACGCGTTGGCGCAGGAACAGAGCCATGTGCGCAGCGACAGCAGCGTCGGCGGCCTGCTCGGCAGCGTGCTGGACCAGGATGGCGACGGCCAGCTCGGCCTGGGCGATGTAATGAAACTGGGCGGCAGCCTGTTCGGCAAGCGCTGACGCCGCCGACGCCTGGGCACCCACGTCCTATCGATAGCGTGACGCTATCGATATGGTTGGATAATTCGAATTCAACTAATGATCGGCGTTGTATATCGTGTGCCCACACCCATGCTGAGCCCGCCACCGATGCAGCCGCTGTCATCCACACCCGCCGTCGTACAGCGCCCATCGGCCGCCGCCCCGCCCTGACGCACTCGCGTCACCAACGTCGCCCAGATTCGCTTCACCACCGCCGCAGTCTTTCCACCAGCGCGCGCCCTCCGGCACGCAGCTCCCTACGTGCAGCCGCACCCAGGTAAATGCCATGACTACCGAAGCAAAGTGCCCCTTCAACCACAGCGTCGTCGGCGCCGGCACCACCAATCGCGATTGGTGGCCCAAGCAACTGCGTGTGGACCTGCTCAACCAGCACTCGGCCCGCTCCAATCCGCTGGCGGCGTCTTTTAACTACGCGGAAGCCTTCAAGCGCCTGGACCTGCAGACACTCAAGCAGGAGCTGCGCGCATTGATGACCGATTCGCAGGACTGGTGGCCGGCCGACTTCGGGCATTACGGCCCGCTGTTCGTGCGTATGGCCTGGCACAGCGCCGGCACCTACCGCACCGGTGACGGCCGCGGGGGCGGCGGCCGCGGGCAACAGCGCTTCGCGCCACTCAACAGCTGGCCGGACAACGTCAGCCTGGACAAGGCACGCCGCCTGCTGTGGCCGATCAAGCAAAAGTACGGGCAGGCGATTTCCTGGGCCGACCTGATGATCCTCACCGGCAACGTCGCGCTCGAATCCATGGGCTTCAAGACCTTCGGCTTTGCCGGCGGCCGGGAAGACACCTGGGAGCCGGACCAGGACCTGTACTGGGGCCGGGAAACCAAGTGGCTGGGTGGCGATGACCGCTACGCGCACGGCTCGCCGGGCGTGGACCAGGCGCATGGCGTGCTGGTCAAGGACGACGACAGCGAAGTGCAGCACACCCGCGATCTGGAAAACCCGTTGGCCGCCGTGCAGATGGGCCTGATCTACGTCAACCCGGAAGGCCCGGACGGCAATCCGGATCCGCTATTGGCGGCCAAGGACATCCGCGACACCTTCGGCCGCATGGCCATGAACGACGAAGAGACCGTGGCGCTGATCGCCGGCGGCCACACCTTCGGCAAGACCCACGGTGCTGCCGATGCGGCGCACGTGGCGGCCGAGCCGGAAGCCAGCGACCTGGAAAGCCAGGGCCTGGGCTGGCACAACAGCTTCGGCAGCGGCAAGGGCGGCGACACCATCACCAGCGGCCTGGAAGTGACCTGGACCACCACCCCGGCGCAGTGGAGCAACGACTTTTTCGACCACCTGTTCGGCTTCGAGTGGGAGCTGAGCAAGAGCCCGGCCGGTGCGCACCAGTGGGTGGCCAAGAACGCCCAGGCCATCATTCCCGATGCGCACGACGCCTCCAAAAAGCGTTTGCCAACGATGCTCACCACCGACCTGGCACTGCGCATCGATCCGGCGTACGAGGCCATCTCGCGCCGCTTCCACGCCAACCCGGACCAGTTCGCCGATGCCTTTGCGCGCGCCTGGTTCAAGCTCACCCACCGCGACATGGGCCCGCGCGCGCGCTATCTCGGCGCGGATGTGCCGGCCGAAGAATTGCTGTGGCAGGACCCGATCCCGGCCTTAAACCATGCGCTGATCGATGCGCAGGACGCTGCCGCGCTCAAGCAGACCGTGCTGAGCTCCGGCCTGAGCGTTGCGCAACTGGTTGCCACTGCCTGGGCCTCGGCGTCCAGCTTCCGTGGCTCGGACAAGCGCGGCGGTGCCAATGGTGCGCGCATTCGTCTGGCCCCGCAGAAGGACTGGGCCTCCAACGAGCCTGCGCAGCTGGCCCAGGTGCTGGCCACGCTGGAGCGTATCCAGGCCGACTTCAATGCACGCCAGTCCGGTGGCAAGCAGATCTCGCTGGCCGACCTGATCGTGCTGGGCGGCAATGCCGCAGTCGAACAGGCCGCGCACGCCGCCGGCCACGCGGTCACCGTGCCGTTCGCCCCCGGCCGCATGGATGCCTCGCAAGCGCAGACCGACGTGGAATCGTTCGCAGTACTCGAGCCGGTAGCCGATGGCTTCCGCAACTACGCCAAGGCCCGCTACGCGGTGTCTGCCGAAGCGCTGCTGATCGACAAGGCCCAGTTGCTGACCCTCACCGCACCGGAAATGACCGTGCTGGTCGGCGGCCTGCGCGTGCTCGGCGCCAACACCGGGCAGTCGCACAATGGCGTCTTCACCACCCGTCCGGGCGTGTTGAGCAACGACTTCTTCGCCAACCTGCTCGACATGCGCACCGAGTGGAAAGCCACGTCCGAGACCAAGGAAACCTACGAAGGCCGCGACCGTGCCACCGGTGAGCACAAGTGGACCGGCACCCGCGTGGATCTGGTGTTTGGTTCCAACTCGATCCTGCGCGCGGTGGCCGAGGTCTATGCCAGCGCCGACGCACAGGAGAAGTTTGTGCAGGACTTCGTGGCCGCGTGGACCAAGGTGATGCAGCTGGACCGTTTCGACCTGGCCTGAGTGAAGCGCAGCACGCGCTTGCTGCGCGCGCTGTCATGGCCGAGCGCGATTGCTGCCGACACGTGACGCCACTGCAGTAACGCAAACGCCCCGGTTCGCCGGGGCGTTTGCGTCTGTGGCATTGCGCGCGATTGCGCTGTGGCCGCGATATGGCGTTACGTGCAGCGTGGCGCGTGCAGCATTGACGTTCTGTGGTGCTGCGTCGTACGGCCGATAGAGCGTCTAGACGCCAGGACTCTGCGTCGTACGGCCGAGTGATCAAGTCACGAGGCGCGCCGCGCTTCATGCAACTCCCTCGCACGATGACCGGCCCGACATCCGCAACCGCAACGCTACAACGCGTCGATATCACCCAGCGCCGTGATCAAGCGACGTGCGCGTTTATCTGGCTTGCCATCGGGCGGGCGATACCCGGTGCGCTCGGCGGCACGTTGCAGCCGCCACTGCGCGCGCGCTTCGCGCGATGCCTCGGTTTCCGTGTAGAGCGCCTGCGCCACCGGCGCCGGGCCGCGCACCTCGCTCAGGGCCGCCACGGTGATCTCGAAAATTTCGCCGCCGCGGTCGATCCGCAGTTGCTCGCCGGTGCGCAGTGCGCGCGACGGTTTAGGACGCTGACCGGCCACACCCACCTTGCCGGTATCCACCGCATGCTTGGCAAGGCTGCGCGTCTTGAAAAAGCGCGCCGCCCAGAGCCAGACATCCAGCCTGACCGTGACCGCTGATTCCATCTGTAGAGTCATCGCGTTGTGCTTGTCGTGTCTGTTGAAGGGCCGCCGCAGCGCTCCGTCCGTTCGAAACTGCCGGGGGACAGGCAACGATCTGCTGCGATTTCCGATATTTGGGCCGGGCCCAGGGAACTCAAGCAAGGCCAGCCAGCGCGCAATGGCGTGCACGGGGCGGTGCCTGAACGCTTTGGTGTTGTGCTGGCCGCATGTGGCGTTACGGGCGCGCGCACGCAGTACTTGCAACGCCCCCAGTGCACCGAAAGCCCGCAATTAAAGTCGCTGCGGCACGCCTGGTGCGTTCACGCCAACCGCCGCCGCGCACAGGTGTCAGCAATCCTGGACCGGCTCTGCCAAGCCTTCGAGAAAAACTCCGGTAGTCACCGTCGTGCCCGCAGGCACTGCGCCGATCCCGGTGGGCACGCACAGCCGTCGCAGCTCAGCCGGAGCCACACCAACTTTCAGCGCGTATTTCCTCCGAACCGAAACGCGCCGCCGCCGCGCATGCATGCCGCACACCCGCAATGCTAGTGTGCGCAGCTTCCGTACATGGCTGGCCTGCGATGCCTAAATCCGCCGTATTGACCGAGGGACCGATCGGCAAGAACCTGCTGCTGTTCGCGTTGCCGATCCTGGCAGGCAACATCGCCCAGTCGCTCAACGGCTCGATCAATGCGATCTGGATCGGCCGCTATCTCGGCGAAGCCGCGCTCACTGCGGCGGCCAACGCCAACAGCATCATGTTCTTTCTGATCGGCTCGGTATTCGGCATCGGCATGGCCGCCACCATTCTGATAGGCCAAGCCATGGGCGCGCGCGACATCGCCCAGGCACGCAAGGTCATGGGCACCAGCGCCACGTTCTTTGGCGGGTTGTCGGCACTGATCGCCGTCGCCGGCTGGTGGCTGGCGCCACACCTGCTTGCCGCGATGGGCACGCCACCGGCCTCGCTGGCGCTGGCCGAGGATTACCTGCGGGTGATCTTCGTGGCCATGCCCACCATCTACCTGTTCGCGTTCCTGTCGGCGGCCCTGCGCGGCACCGGCGATGCACGCACGCCGTTTCGCTTCCTGCTGCTCTCGGTGGTGCTGGACATCGTGTTCAACCCGCTGCTGATCTTCGGCGTTGGCCCCTTTCCGCAGCTAGGCATCGCCGGCGCGGCCTGGGCCACGGTGCTGGCGCAGTCGGTGGCGCTGGCGGGGCTGCTGCTGTATCTGCGCAGCCGTGGCCACGTGCTGTGGCTGGGACGGCGCGACCTGGCGCTGTTCCGCATCGATCCCGCCATCCTGCGTGCGCTGGTGGGCAAAGGCGTGCCGATGGGATTGCAGATGGTGCTGATCTCGCTGGCCATGATCGCGATGCTGACGCTGGTCAACGGCTTCGGCACCGATACCGCTGCCGCCTATGGCGCAGCCCTGCAACTGTGGAACTACGTGCAGATGCCGGCGATGGCGCTCGGCGCGGCCTGCTCGACGATGGCCGCGCAGAATGTCGGCGCCGGCCTGTGGGCGCGCGTGGATGCCACCGCACGCACCGGTGTGGCCGCCAATTTCCTGATGACCGGCCTGCTCATCGCACCGCTGATCCTGTTCGACCGCTGGACGCTGGCATTGTTCCTGCCCAGCGACAGCCCGGCGCTGGAGATCGCGCGCCACCTCAATCACATTTCGATCTGGTCGTTCCTGCTGTTCGGCGTGACCTTCGTGGTTTCCGGCGTAGTGCGTGCCACCGGCGCGGTGATCCCGCCACTGCTGATCCTGGCGTTCGCGCTGTGGGGCGTCCGCGTGCCGCTGGCCAACCTGCTGCTGCCGCACCTGGGCGCGGACGCGGTGTGGTGGAGCTTTCCGATCAGCTCGGCCTGCTCGATGCTGCTGTCGCTGGCGTACTACCGCTGGGGTGGCTGGCGCAAGGCCCGCATGCTGGCAACACCGGCGCATCCCTCCGAACTGGCATCGGCAGCGGAAGTGCCGGCCCACCCGGCCGCCCCGATTGCCGACCCCGCCCCACTGACCGAGCCGCCTGCAGCGCAGCCGCGCTGATCGTTTAGCGAAGTTGCTGCTTACGATGCGTTGCAGACCGATCGAGCAATGCAATGCGATGCGCGAAGTGCTGTACCGCCGTGACCGACGCAATGAAACGCCAACGGCAACGTGCGCAAAAAAACCGCGATGGCCGCACGTGGCAACACAGCCGGCACCGGCGCAGCAAATGACGGACGGCGCTGCTCCGTAAAAGATGGCTAAATGCCGAAAGACGACGCGCGCATCACGCCAGCGGATCCTGCCACCTGTCATTCGGTCACCTGCTCAGTCTGCACATGTGTGCGACGAGACGACTTGGCAGCACTGCACACTAGCGCCGACCGCACGACGCGTGCGCTGCCACCAATGACGCAGTCACGCACTACGCAAGCTTGCGCCCGCAGCAGGGCGAAGACTCAGAGCGACTCACGCTGGGAAGAATGCGTGACACGTCGCGCGTGTTGAATGCATCGGTGCAACGACAGCTGCGCTGCAGGGTTGAACCACATGCAGTGCACCGACCAGCGTCTGCGCCAGTATCGCTACTGTCCGACAGAAACCGCATCGCGTGCCCTAACTGCATCGATGCAACGACAGTTGCGCTGCAACGTTGGACTACCCGTCCACTGCACAGCGCGTGCGACACGCATAGCTACCACTCGACACGAAACGAGCGTGTGCATCAGCGCAAGGACAGCTGAGCCGCACTGTTGAACCAGACTCGCTGCACTGCCCAACCCTGCTGCGGCATCGCTACCACCCGACAGCAAACGCGTCGCGTGCTCTGATTGCATCGATGCGTTGCCAACTGCGCGCTGCAGCGATCAATCACACGTGCCGCACTGCCGAGCGCCTGCGGCAACATCGCTACCGCCCGACAGCAAATGCATCGTGTGCTCTAACTGCATCAATGCATCGACAGTTGCGCTGCAATGTCGAACCAACCCGCCGCACTACCTCGCGTACGAAAGCCTCGCTACGACTCGACAACAAACCGGCACGCCACAACGGTCATTGCCATCGCATTGCTTACCGCCTTGCAGGCAGCCAAACGCCGAAACGCAAACAGCCGCCCGAAGGCGGCTGTTTGGCAGTGGCGGGACAAGCCCGCCAATGTGACTTACTCAGCCTTGGCAGCAGCCTGGCGAGCAGCCTTGGCCTGCGCAGCGGCAGCCAGATCTTCCTTGATGCGGGCAGCCTTGCCTTCCAGACCACGCAGGTAGTACAGCTTACCGGCGCGGACCTTACCGCGGCGCTTCACTTCGACCGAGTCGATGATGGCGCTGTGGGTCTGGAACACGCGCTCGACGCCGAAGCCGTGCGAGATCTTGCGGACGGTGAACGCAGAGTTCAGGCCAGCATTCTTGGTACCGATCACGACACCCTCATAGGCCTGCACGCGCTCGCGGTTGCCTTCCTTCACCTTGACGTTCACCACGACGGTGTCGCCCTGGTTGAACTCCGGCAGCTGGCGCTGGATCTGGGCGGCTTCGAAGTCAGCCAGGATGGTCTTGTTGAGTTTGCTCATGATGGGCACCGCGTGTCTGGTGATATTGGACCGGCAGTCGCCGCACGGCGATTGCTCGAGGTTCGTGGCAGGGCCAGACGCAAGGCTGGCCAGCAAGCCGCATATTATACCCCTATCTGTTTCGCTAGAGCTAGGGGTGAGCCCTTATTTCTCGTCGCCCGGGGCAAGTTCGCGACGGAACTCTTCCAGCAGACGTCGATCCTGCTTATCCAGCGTGGCCTCGTCGAGCAATTCCGGCCGACGCAGCCAGGTCCGGCCCAACGATTGCTGCCGCCGCCAGCGCGCAATGGCGCCGTGGTTGCCCGACCGCAGCACCTCCGGCACATCACCCCAGGCATGGCTGGATGGATGGCTGTAGTGCGGGCAGTCCAGCAGCCCCTGCGGGCCTTCGAAACTGTCCTGGGCTGCGGATTCGGCATCGTTCAACACGCCGTCCTGCAACCGGGTCACCACATCCACCAGTACCGCCGCACCGAGCTCGCCACCGGACAATACGTAGTCGCCGATGGAGATTTCCATGTCCACGGCCTGGTCGAGAAAACGCTCGTCGACACCTTCATAGCGCCCGCACAGCAGCACCATCCGTGGCAACTGGGCCAGCTCGCGCGCCAGTGGCTGGGTCAGCGGACGCCCTTGCGGGCTGAGGTAGATCACCGGTGCCGGCCGCGCATCGGCGGCTTGCGCCACTTCCAGACAGGCCCGCAACGGCTCGATCAACATCACCATGCCAGGGCCGCCACCGAAGGGACGGTCGTCCACCCGGCGGTAATTGCCCTGCGCATGGTCGCGCGGATTCCAACCCTTCAATTCCAGCAACCCACGTTCCTGCGCCCGCCCGACCACGCCGAACGCCGCGCATTGCGCGATGAACTCGGGAAACAGGCTGATGACGTCGATGCGCACTGGGGAATCGGGAATCGGGACTGGGAATGGGGAGAGCAAGAGCGGAGCAGAAGCACCGCTTCGATCAGAAATCCGGATCCCAGTCGACCACGATCAGATTGGCCTCGAAATCCACCGACTTGACGTACTCCGGCAACACAAACGGGATCATCCGCTCGCGATCGCCGCGCACCACCACCACATCGTTGGACCCGGTGGAGAACAGATGCGAGACCGTGCCGAGCTTGACGCCCTCGACGGTTTCCACCTGCAAGCCTTCCAGATCGACCCAGTAATACTCATCGGGCTTGGGCGGCGGCAGCGCACTGCGGGCGACATAGATCTCGGTCCCGTGCATGGCTTCGACGGTGTCGCGGTCGGTGATGTCGGGGAACACCGCAATCAGGTTCTTGCCCTGATCGCGCCCACGGACTCCACTGAGCACCGACTCCTGACCCGACGGCGTGCGCACGATCCACGGCTGATAGCGGAAGATCGCACTGCGCGGCTCGGTCCAGGATTCGAGCTTGAGCTCGCCCTTGACACCAAAAGCGCCGACAATCCTGCCTAACAGGATGCGGCGCTCGGTCGGCTTCATCTGTGTCGACTCTGGGCCAGGCAGCGATGCCCGGCCCTCAAGATCAGGCCGCAGCGGCCTGGGACTTGGAGGCTTCGCGATACAGGTTACGCACCTTGTCGGTCAGCTGTGCGCCCTGGCCGACCCAATGGTCGACGCGTGCAACGTCCAGCACGACGCGCGGCTCGGCGCCCTGCGCAACCGGGTTGTAGTAACCCAGGCGCTCGATGTTGCGGCCGTCGCGCGCGCTGCGCACGTCGGTCACGATGATGTGGTAGAACGGACGCTTCTTGGCGCCGCCGCGGGTCAGTCGAATCTTGACCATGGTGTGTAGTCCTAAGTTGCCCAGTCGCCAGGGTGGCGCGGTAAGCCGGCGATTATAGCGGGGCCCGGCGGCGAAGCCAACCCACCGGCCAGCAGCGCCTGTCATCGCTCAAATCGCTTGCCAGGGCTGGGTCTGCAGGGCCTGGGCCAGGAGCGGCAGTTGTGCAGTATGCGGACCCCAGCGGGCCGGCCCCATCGCCACGATCGCCTGCTGCCCCCGCGCATTACAGGCAAACGCCCCATCAAACCGGTCTAGTTCCTCCAGTGGCACCGGCCGGCGGATCTGGCTGACTCCCAGCGCCTCCAGCCCGGCCTGCAGCAGCTGTTGGCGGGTGCCCAGCAAGGACGCGCCCTGCGGCCAGACCACGCCGCCACGCTCCCACAGGCCAAGATTCCAGAACGCACCTTCCAGCACCCTGCCCTGCGGGTCCTGCAGCACCACGTCGTCGTGATCAGCGTTCATCGCCAACCGCCGCAGGTGCAGCAGCGGGAACGTGCCCACATGTTTGAGCTCCGGCTGCTCACGGACGTAGGGGGTCACCTGCACCCGCAGCCCGGTGTCGGGCATGTCCAGCGGCGGCGAGACCGCCATCAGCACGTCCAGCGCCACCTCGCGCAGCGGGTTGCGGAAGTCGTACTCCTGCGCGAACACGGTAATCCGCACACTGGCGTCGGCCATGGCAGAGGCCTGCAGGGCCGTCTGTAGCTGCGCACGCACCTGCGCGGGAGTGAGTTCCTGTCCGAACAATGCACGGCTGCCCTCCTGCAGCCGCTGCAGATGCAGCTCCAGGCCCTGGGTGGCGCCGCCACGCACCTGCAACGAGGTGAAGTGGCCGTAGTTGACCAGCGCCGCGGCGCCGAGCTGGGCCGCGGTAGCAGGCGCGCCGTTGCAGAAGATCACCGGCACACGCGTGCCTGTGCCTGGGCCCACCACTGCGTGACGAGGTCGGCGGCCGGCTGCGCGGGCGCCATCCATGCGGACTGCCCGGCCCAGGCCTGCAAGGCGTCAAGGCGATTCTCGCGGGCGGCCGCCTGGCGCATCACCGCCGTCAGCGCGCGCTGTACCGGGTAGGGCGCCGGCGGTGGCGCGTCCACTGCGGCGGCGGCGCGGACGTAAGCCGTGGCGATCGACCGCCCCAGGCGCCCGGAAAATGCACGTGTTGGCCAGGTCTGCTCCGGCTCTGTGGCCGCCAGGGCGTTGGCCCAGGCGCCGGGCAGCGCCGCTTCGGGCGTGCGCAACAAGCCGGTGCCGATCTGCACCGCGCTGGCGCCCAGGGTGAGGGCCGCAGCAATTCCACGTGCATCGGCAATGCCGCCGGCGGCGATGACCGGAATCTCCAGGTGGTCGACCAGACGAGGCAGCAACGCGAACAACCCGGTCATCTGGCGCTCGGCCTGGCTGGCATCGAACGCGCCGCGGTGACCGCCGGCTTCCGCCCCCTGCGCAACCACCGCATCGGCGCCCGCAGCCTGCGCCGCGCGTGCCTCCTCCAATGTGGTGGCGCAGGCGAACCAGGCGATGCCGGCGGATTTCAGGCGGCTGACCTGATCGGGCCGGAACACGCCCATGATCGAGGAGGCCACTGCCGGGCGGGCCTCCACCAATGCATCGAACTGCGCATCGAAACCGGCCGGGGTGGCATCGCCGGCATCGGCCGCCACCGCCGGGCCCCACTGCTCCAGAAATGCACGCATGCGCGCTTCGGCATCGGCGTCGCGGTCGGGCGCCGGATCGGGGATCCACAGATTGATCTGCGCAGGCCCGTCACTGGCCTGCCGGAAGGCCTGCACCCAGGCCACGATGTCCTGCGGTTGCGAGAGCACCGCGCCCATCGCGCCCATGCCGCCCGCCGCGGCCACCGCAGCCGACAACGGCACCGGGCAGGCGCCGGCCATCGGGCTGAGCAGGATCGGCACGCGCAGCCCGAAGCGCTGACAGAACGCGGCTACGTGCGCATAGGGACCGTCTGTCGCCAGGGTCGCGGCGGCCATGTCAGTGCGCGCCTTCCAGCAAGTGCACGATCCTGGGCCACTGCATCTGCCGTGCCAGGTCCAGCGCGGTCTTGCCGCTCGGAGTGCGCAAGGTGGGGTCGGCCCCATGCTGCAGCAGCAAGGCGACTGGCTGGTAATTGCCCGCAAGCGCATCGCGCTGCAACAGCGTCCAACCTGCGTCATCGCGCAGTTGCACCATCTCCGGCTGATCGCGAAGGCCTTCGTCGAACTTGGGGCCCATGTTCTCGCTCATCGGATGCTCCTGTTGCAGCGGATCTTCGATCCCCGGCGCAACAGGCGTGCCCTTGCCGCCGAACATCTTGTCGAACAGGCCCGGTTTGCGCGCCGCGGCCTGTGCCGGCACCAGCCGCACCGCGCCGGGCTCACCGAAATCCAGGCCCCAGGCGGCATCGTGCTCGGCGCGCTCGTCCGGCGCCATGCCACGCCGCATGGCATCGATGGTGTGGCCGCCGTAGACCTTGCCGTCGACCACGTACATCCAGTCTTCCAGATCCGCGAACGGCGCCGACACCGCGTCGCCGGCTGTGAGCGCTTCGATCCATTCCGGTTCGTTGAGCAGGCTGCCGGAGATCTGCTCGCCGTCGAAGTGCACATCGGAGATCCACATGTGCTCATGCGTTGGCGCAGCGTGCACTTCCTGCGCGGCGCTGTCGGTGGCGAACGGCAGTTTGACTGCGGCCATATCCAGGCCCGGAACGATGCGGCGGTATTCCCAGGACAACTCACGCCAGAAGAATTTGAACGTGTGGCGCGCGGCGACATAGCCCGCCTGCAACGCGGCATCCTGGTTGTCTGCGAAATACATCCGGGTATCGCTCATCTGCTGGCGCTCCTGCCAAGAAAGAGGCAACACGCTACTGCAGCCATGCAGCGAGGGCAACGCGTGCACGACAGATGTAGCGCAATGCCGCATCCGTGCGCGCATAAGCCAAACCGCTGCTGGAAGGCATCGGCATGCGAAAACGAACCCATCGTGGCGCGGCCCGGCCAGGGAGACATCATGGCCATTGTCCCTGCGCCTGGCGTGCGCTCGCCAAATTCAGAACCGGCGCCCACGCGGCATGGCGCTCAACACCGATCAGTACTGCAACGGCAACGGCAGGACATCCCGATACCAGTCTTCCACCATCACATCGCGCAATGCGAACGCGCGCACGGCCTGCGGACGCTGCACAAACGCGCCCCACAGGCGAATGTCGACAAATGCCGATGAGGGCCGCGTGCGCCACGCCTCCGGACCGAAGAGACGAACTTCCAGGCAATAAAAGCCATCGGCGATACATGTGATCTGCCTGCACGCAGGCGTTGTCGCACTTGCCCACAGATGCTCGAGATCCGGGCCACGGACGAGCTTGAACACACGCAGCTCGCCCTGGGTGCGCCCGGTGCAATTGTCGGGCAAGGGCAGCGGCTGGTCGAAGTATTCGGCGGCCCAGGCGCATTCCTGAGCCAGCACATCGCCCTGGCTCAGTTGCAGAAAATAACGATGAAGATGCGTATTTTCTTCCCGCCATGACGAAGCGGGATCCGACGCTGCCGTCACGTCCCACACATCCTGCGCGCTGCCGAATAACAGCACCGACCCGCTTGGCGCCGCACGCATTGTCGTCGTCTCCAATTGCGCATGCGGCAGTACACGCGCTTCGTCTTCGATACGCACTCTTGGCGTGCCGTCATCGCACTGTTCATAACGCAGATGCAAGCCATGCGCGGGCCGCCACGGCAGCGCAAGCCGGTCCGGCTCCGGCACGCACACCCAAAGACTCACCACACCCGGCGAAGGGCCATACGCCTGACCGATGCCGACTGAGTACACGCCGGTTTGCCCGACCGGCACACGCACCTCCCGCGTTGCGAAAACGTCCAGCCACTGCGGATGGTTGGCGGCGGGACGCCAGAGATCGCAGCGCCACTGCGCAGGTGCGTCGCCGTCGTTCGGTGCGGGGTGAAATGCGAGCACCAGCGCATCGCCTGCCCGCAGGAAAACATCGACCGTCGTACAGACGTCCTGCCGCGGGTAACGCTCTTCTTCGTAGGCGGCGATGTCGATGACATGGCGTCGCCATTGACGCGGCGTGTCCAGGCCAGGCTGCAAATCAGCGGGCCGCAGCGGCGTGTTCGGCAATGCCGCCAGGCGGCTGGCCGACTTCGACTTCGACTTCGGCATCGGCGTTTGCGCGGTATCGGACACCGCTGCCGCACCCGGCGGTTCACCAGCGACATCTGCGCGCGCCTCGGCGCGTTCATCGATCAACCCGGCGACCACCACGACCACCACGACCACCACCCAATACACCACCACCGCCAGCAGCACCGTCCAGCCAGTGGTCGACTGCAGCGCCAGCGTGATCGCCAGCGCGAGTTCCAGGCACCGCCTGCCAGCCACGGTACTCATGTGCGCGTCAGCGCCTGGAACTCAGCGGAACGGCATACCACCGCGGCCGCCCATGGCGCCCATCATGCCTTTCATGTTGCGCATCAGGCCCTTCATGCCGCCGCCGGCCAGCTTGCCCATCATCTTTTCCATCTGCTGGTACTGCTTCATCAGCTTGTTCACGTCGGCCGGCTGCATGCCGGAGCCGCGCGCGATGCGGGCGCGGCGCGAGCCGTTGAGCAAGGCCGGGTTGCGGCGTTCCTTCTTGGTCATCGAGTTGATGATGGCGATCATGCGCGGCACTTCCTTGCCGGTGACCTGCTGCTTGACGTTGTCCGGGATCTGGCCCATGCCCGGCAGCTTGTCCATCAGCCCATGGATGCCGCCCATGTTCTGCATCTGCTCAAGCTGTTCCTTCATGTCGTTGAGGTCGAACTTCTTGCCCTTGGCGACCTTGGCGGCGAGCTTGGCGGCCTTTTCCTGGTCGACGCTGTGTTCGACCTGCTCCACCAGCGACAGCACGTCGCCCATGTCCAGGATGCGGCTGGCCACGCGGTCCGGATGAAACACGTCCAGGCCGTCGGTCTTTTCGCCGGTACCGACGAACTTGATCGGCTTGCCGGTGATGTAGCGCACGCTCAGGGCCGCACCGCCGCGCGCGTCGCCGTCGGTCTTGGTCAGCACCACGCCGGTGAGCGGCAGTGCCTCACCGAAGGCCTTGGCGGTGTTGGCCGCGTCCTGGCCGGTCATCGCATCGACCACGAACAGGGTTTCGGTGGGATTGACCGCGGCGTGCAGCGCCTTGATCTCGTCCATCATCGCCGCATCGATCGCCAGGCGGCCGGCGGTATCGACCAGCAGCACGTCGGCGAAGGACTTGCGTGCATCGCTGATGGCCGCACGCACGATGTCCACCGGCTTCTGCGAGGCATCGGAGGGGAAGAACAGCACACCGACCTGTTCGGCCAGGGTCTTGAGCTGCTCAATCGCGGCCGGGCGATAGACGTCGGCCGAGACCACCATGACCTTCTTCTTGCGCTTTTCCTTCATGTGCTTGGCGAGCTTGCCCACGGTGGTGGTCTTGCCCGCACCCTGCAGGCCCGCCATCAGGATGATGGCCGGCGCCGGCACATTGAGGTTGAGGTCGGCAGCGGCGGCGCCCATGACGGCGGTGAGCTCGTCGCGCACGATCTTGATCAGCGCCTGGCCCGGGGTCAGCGACTTGAGCACTTCCTGGCCTACTGCACGCACCTTGATGCGTTCGATCAGGGCCTGTACCACCGGCAGCGCGACGTCGGCCTCCAGCAGCGCAATGCGCACCTCACGGGTGGCTTCGCGGATGTTCTCCTCGGTCAGGCGGCCACGGCCACGCAGGCGCTCCATGGTGCCGGAGAGACGTTGGGTAAGGGACTCGAACATGCGCAAGGGACCGCGTAAGGGGAAACGGGTGCCGATTATAGCGGCACCGGCTGACGGCCTGCCCCGGCCTGCCCCGGCCAGCGCCGCTACCCCGGACCAGCGCCCCTGTCCTGCCCGACATGGTCAGCTCGCCCAGGCCGCCCGCGTCGCCGCCAGCCCGACCAGCGCCAGGTCGATGCCCGGCCCCACGAGTGCTCGCTGCCAGCCCCTCAACTCGCGCGACCCACAGCTGCTGCTTCACGAATCCCGATTCCCGAATCCCGGCCCCACCAATATGCGAAACTTCAACGATGACAATCGTTCTCATCGCCTTTGCCCTGTACCTGCTGGCCGCCGGACTGCTCACCCGCGCCGTACTGCGCGATGGCAACCAGTCGCCCGCGCGCTGGCTGCTGCCGGCCCTGGCGGCCGTGGCACTGCATGCCGGCTATCACGTGCTGGTGGCGTTTCGCACTGCGGGCGGGCCGGACATGCACTTCTTCGCCGCACTGTCGCTGACCGGGCTGGGCATGGCCGGACTGACCGCGGTGTTTGGCGGACGCGGGCGCATGGCAGCGGTGGGCGTAGTGGTGTTTCCGCTGGCGGCAATCCTGCTGGCCTGTTACCACGGCTACGGCCACGAACCCAGCGCGGATCTGGGCTGGCGGCTGGAACTGCATGCCTGGATGGCGCTGCTGGCCTACGCCACGCTGGGGATCGCCGCGTTGCTGGCGATCATGCTGTGGCTGCAGGAGCGTGCGCTGCGCCGGCGCGACTTCCACACCTGGCTGCGGGCGCTGCCGCCATTGACTGAGCTGGAAACGCTGCTGTTCCGCACGATCACGGTGGGCTTCATTTTGCTCACCCTGACCTTGCTGACCGGCCTGCTGTTCGTGCAGGACTTCCTGGCCCAGCGGCTGCTGCACAAGACCGTGCTGAGCATCCTGTCGTGGATCGTATTCGGCGCGCTGCTGATCGGCCGCTGGCGCAACGGCTGGCGCGGCACCAAGGCGGTGCATTGGACGCTGACCGCCATGGCCTTGCTGGTGCTGTCGTTCTTCGGCAGCAAGTTCGTGATTGAACTGGTGCTGGGGCCGCGCGGCGGCTGAGGGTGGGCCAGGCGGTGGCGCGATGCGGCGATATTGGAGGCGTAAGCGCCTATCCATTGCTCGCGATTGATCAGGCACGCCAGCCTGCAGTGTTAGCGATCACTAAGGCCGGTGTTACCGGCCGTGTACGCTCGCTGCGCTGAGACGCATTGCGGCCGCCGAGGTGGCTGCAGTTACAGCCACGACCAGCAACGCGCCGCTACCTCACCGCCACGCCGGGCGTCATCGACGCACGCGCCGGACGATCTCGTCTGCAGGAGCAGCCCAGCGACCACCCTCACGCATTCAGCGCAGCGATCACCGACGTCCACGGCTGCTCCGGCCCGGGGGCCGCAAAGTGGTAGGCAATGCGCCGCCGATATACCTGGCCCGGGCGCAGGATCGCCGACGGGAACGCTGGCTGATTGGGCGCATCCGGATAGTCCTGCGGTTCCAGGCAGACGCCACGGCCCAGGCCGGGATGGTGGCTATCCAGATGCTGGCCTTCGTACAGCTGTACCGCCGGCGCATCGCTGGTGATGCGCAGCGCGACGCCGCTCTGCGGGGAGTACAGCTCGGCGATGCAGTCGTTGTGCGCGTCCTTCGCCAGCACCAGGCACTGGTCGTAGCCCTTGCCGAGCACCACCTGCGGATGCGCAGGGTCGATGCGCTCGGCCAGCGCAGCAGGCGTGCGGAAATCGAAGGGCGTCCCCGCGACCGAGGCAATTTCGCCGGTCGGAATCGATTCGGCATCCACGGGCAGATAGCGCTCCGCAGGCACGCGCAATACCTGCGAGGCCGCGCGTGTCTGCGGGTCACCGGACAGATTGAAATACGGGTGATGGGTGAGGTTCAACGGCGTGGGGGCATCGCACTGCGCTTCGAAATCCAGATGCAGGCGATTGCCCTGCACCTGCAGCTGCGCGCGTACCTGCAAGGTGCCGGGGTAGCCTTCCTCGCCATCGGGCGAGGTGTAGCCGAGCACCACCCGGTTCGGCGCCTGCTCCAGCACCTCCCACACGCGCCGCCCGAAGCCATGCAGCCCCCCATGTAGCTGATTGCGCCCTTCGTTGGCGGCGAGCACATGGGTCACGCCGTCCAGGGTGTAGCGGGCGCCAGCGATGCGGTTGCCGAAGCGGCCGACCAGGATGTTGAGGCTGTCGTTGTCGGCGGCGTAGGCGGGCAGATCGGGCAGTGTCAGCACCAGCGGCACGCGGCCTTGCGGGGTGGTCAGTTCCAGCGCGTGCAGGATGCCGCCGTAGGTGAGCACTTCCGCTTCCAGGTCGCCATCGCCACGCAAGCGCAGCGCATGCACCTGGACACCGTCCGCCAAGGTTCCGAACACTCGCTGCATGAAGACACCCGCCGATGAAGTGAGCGGCGAGCATAGCGGCGCCACCGGCCCGGCACCATGGCGCGGCGCACATCCTGGCGATGCGGTGCCACCTGGTACGCCACCCCGCACTCGCACGCGGCAGAGCCTGCCAGCCAGCAGATGTGGCAGTAAGCAACGTGGCCTGCGGCGCAGACAGGCGAGGCCGCACGCACTAGGCTTGCAGCGCGCCAGCGCTCGCCGACGCACCGCCCCCGCACTTGCCCTCGCCCATTCCTCGACAGGAGCAGCACACCGATGCAGTGGATTTCCAACACCTTGCGGCAACCGCGTTCATGGCTGTTGCCGGCCGTGCTGATCGCACTGACCGTGAGCGGTAGTGGCGCGCAGGCGGCCGATGTGCAGGTGCGCGGCACGCTGCAGGTAGAGAAGCCAGGCGCGCAGGTGTCGCGGCATCTGTTCGGGCAGTTCGCCGAGCACCTGGGCACCGGCGTGTATGGCGGTCTCTGGGTTGGACCGGAGTCTTCCATTCCCAACACGCGCGGCTATCGCAACGACGTGCTGGCGGCACTGAAGGCGATTGCGGTGCCGAATATCCGCTGGCCCGGCGGCTGCTTCGCCGATGAGTACCACTGGCGCGATGGCATCGGCGCGCCCGGCAAACGCCCGATCAGCGTCAACACGCACTGGGGCGGCGTGGAAGAGTCCAACCGCTTCGGCACGCACGAATTCATGGACTTCACCGAGCTGCTGGGCACCGACGCGTACGTGGCGGGCAATGTCGGTAATGCCGCGCCGGACGAAATTGCACAGTGGGTGGAATACATGACCGCCGGCACGCGCTCCAGCCTGGCGGAGCAACGTCGCGCCAACGGCCGCCAGGCACCGTGGAAGGTGCCGTTCTTCGGCGTCGGCAATGAGTTGTGGGGCTGTGGCGGCAACATGCGGGTGGAGTACGCCGCCGATGTGTATCGGCGCTACCAGACCTTCGTCAAGGCGCCGTCCGACCAGAAAATCCTGAAGATTGCGCCCGGCCCCAACAACGACGATTACCACTGGACCGAGGTAATGATGCGCGAGGCGGGCACGCTCATGGATGGCCTGAGCCTGCATTACTACACCGTGCCTGGCGGCTGGCCGCCGCGCGCCTCCTCCACCGACTTCGACGAAGCAGCCTGGATCGAGACGCTGTCGCGCACGCTGGTGATGGACGAGCTGATCACCAAGCACAGCGCGATCATGGACCGCTACGACCCGGCCAAGAAAGTGGCGTTGGTGGTGGACGAATGGGGCACCTGGTACGCCGGCCTGCCTGGCGCCAACCCGGGCTTTTTGCACCAGCAGAACAGCCTGCGCGATGCGCTGGTGGCAGCGTTGAACATCGACATCTTCAGTGCGCATGCCGATCGCGTGCGCATGGCCAATATCGCGCAGATGATCAATGTGCTGCAGGCGATGATCCTGACCGATGGCGACCGGATGGTGCTGACCCCGACCTATCACGTATTTGCGATGTACAAGCCGTTCCAGGATGCCACCCACCTGCCACTGCAATTGCAGCCCCCCGACTATCGGCATGGCGACATCCACGTGCCCGCCGTGCATGGCTCGGCGGTCAAGGCCAAGGATGGGCATGTGTATGTGGCGCTCACCAATCTGGATGCCAACAGCCCGGCCACGGTCAGCGTGGCGGTGGACGGGGTCAGCGTGCGCGGCGTGGAGGGGCAACTGCTCACCGCACCGACGATCACCGCGCACAACACCTTCGCTGCGCCCCGCACCGTGCAACCAACCGCCTTCACCGGCGCGCGGATTCAGGGCAACACGCTGCAGGTGGCGCTGCCGGCACGGGCGATCGTGATGCTCAAGCTACGTTAACGCGGCGACCATGCGCGGGCGCCGCATACGGCGCTGTGGATGATGCCGCCACGCTGCCATCGCGCCTGCACACTGCACCGCGTGCGCGATGGCGGCATGGCGGCATGGCGTGTGTTCTCAAATGCATGGTGTGTGCGCAGGGCTGCTGATCAGCGCGCATCGCTCTTTGACGACTGTGTGAACTCGTCCGCGTCGGTCGGGCGCGCAGCTGTCTCGCGTAACGCGGGGAGCGAAATCCGCCAGTCGTCCGGCAGCCGCTCCAGCACGTGCTCCATGAAAGCACGCACCTTGGGGGTGAAGTCGTGTCGGTCTGCCACGCACAGGTACAGCCGCAACGGCTCCAGCGCGAATGGCGTGGCCGTGCCGCCAGTGCGAGCAACGAACAACGGCTGCAGTTGTCCGCGTAGCAGATACGGCTGCACCACGAACGCGCCCAGGCGTGTGATGCCGCCGCCAGCCGCGGCCATGGCGGCCAGTGCGTCGACATCGTCGCTGACCAGCGCACGGCCGAGGTCGGGCTGAAAGCGCACGCCATCGCGGATGAAATTCCAGCGCAGGTAGCGCCCATCCACCGGGTAACGCAGCAGCAGGCAGTCGTGATATTTCAGCTCGTCCGGCGTCTGCGGCGCGCCGCAGCGCTGCAGGTACGCCGGCGCTGCGCATACCACGAACGGCACATTGGCGATGTGGCGCGCCACCAGGCCGTCCTCGAGCTGGGCTTCGATGCGCAGGCTCACATCCACGCTTTCCTGCGCGTGTTGCACCACCCGGTCGGTGCACAGCAGTTCGATCTCCAACCGCGGGTAGCGCTGCCGCAGTGACGGCAACATCGGTGCCAGCACATGCCGCGCGAAGGCGGCGGTGCTGGCCACGCGCAGGCGGCCGGCCGGGGCCTGCTGCGGGCCAGCCACCAGTTGCCGCGCGCGCTCCAGGTCGCGTTCGATCTGCCGCACCTGCTCCACGTACAGCGCGCCGCGCTCGGTCAGTGCCAGGCTGCGCGTGGTCCGGTGCAGCAGGCGCACACCCAGGTGTTGCTCCAGGCGCGCGATGTTCTGGCTCACCGCGGCCGGGCTCACACCCAGGCGCTTGGCGCCGCCGGCGATGCTGCCGGCATCCACCGTGCTGACGAAACTACGAATGGACTGAAGAATGTTCATATGCCCAGCCAGTTTTACCAATGGATTCGTAAGATTTTCTTACGTAAGCAACAAGGCTACGCGATCTACCGGCCTGGGTGAGCTGCTTCTACAGTGGCCGCTCCGCCGCACTCCACCCGAGGCCACCGCATGTCAGCCACCCCCACCGCCCTAGCCCGTGCTCGCTGGAAGCTGGGCGTGCGCGCCACCCCGTTCGTGTTCGCCTTCTACATGGCCGCGATCATGGCGCTGCTGATGTGCCTGGTGATCACCGGCGCCAACACCGGCCTGGCTGCCGGTTACCTGTGGCGGGTGTTGGATGCCTACCGCATCGCCATGCCCACTGCATTTTGCTGTGTGCTGGTGGTGCGCCCATTGGTCGTGCAACTGGTGGCCTGGACCGTGCATCCGCCGCGCTGAGCCGTGCCGCCTGTGGCTGCCGGCAGCGGCCGGGTTTGCCAACGCAAGCAGGTGCTGCCGCGCAGCATCGCGCCATGCCGGTTTGCGACCGCCGTCATGGCTGGCCGCAATGATTCCGGAATGAAATCCACGGAACTGAACTACAACCGCAAATTGCTTTGACTCTGTACCACCAGCTGCGCAGCGTCGCCCCTCCACGAACCCGGGTTCGTTTTTGGAGAGAGAGGCAATGAACATGCGATGCAATGTTGCTGTGCAGGTCGCCGTGCTACTGGGAACCGCCTGTGCAGCGCTCACCCCGCAGCTGCGCGCACAAACACTGGTGTGGGAAGACAATTTCAACGGCCCCGCCATCGACGGCAACACGTGGACCTATGACGTCGGCAATGGCTGCCAGATCGGCTTGTGCGGCTGGGGCAACGGCGAGATGCAGTACTACACCAGCCGGCCCGAGAACGCGCGCATCGAAAACGGGCGGTTGGTGATCGAAGCGCGCCGCGAAGCGTTTCAAGGCATGCCGTTCACGTCGGCGCGGCTCAAGACCGAGGGCCGCATGCACTTCAAGTACGGCACGCTGGAAGCACGCATCAAGACGCCGGTGGTCGGCAACGGGCTGTGGCCGGCGTACTGGATGCTCGGCACCATCGGCGTGTGGCCCGGCCGCGGCGAGATCGATCTGATGGAAGCCGGCATGGCCGCGGCAATCGCCAACGGCACCGCCAATCGCCGCATCGGCGCGGCCGTGCACTGGGACTACAACGGCGCGCAGGCCGACTACGACACCAGCTACACCCACCCAGTGGATCTGCATAACGACTTCCACGTGTACCGGATGACCTGGGACCCGAACGTCATCCGCATGAGCATCGACGGCCAGCAGTACTTCGAATTTGCGATCTCCAATATCGAAGGCGCCTCGCTGCACGAATTCCATCAGCAGCATTACCTGCTGCTCAATCTGGCTGTCGGCGGCACCTTCACCGGCATCAACACGCCGGGCGGTGTGACCGCGCCGCTGCCGGGCAAGATGGAAGTGGATTACCTGCGGCTGTATCAGAACCCAGGCGCGTCGCTCTATGTGGGCGCACAACACACCGCGCCGGCCGGGCGCTTTGGTGTGTTCACCGATCAGACCGACACCGCTGCGCGGCTCACCTTCGGCCAGGACGCGCAGCTGTATCTGTGGAACAACCTCAGCCCGATTGCGCAGGCACCGTTCGAAGGCGGCAACGTGATGGCCTACCGCGCCAATGCCGGCGCCTGGTATGGACTGGGCATCCAGACCGACTACCGTGACATGCGCAATTACGCGGGCGGCTCACTCAAGTTGCATCTGAAGACCACCACGCCGTCGACCTTCAAGATCGGCATCAACACCAGCTTTGGCGACAGTTGGGTGGACTTCGTGCCGGGCGGCAACCAGTACGGCCTGGTGCGCGATGGCGTGTGGCACGAGGTGAGCATCCCCTTCAGTGCCTTCTATGACCTGGATCTGCAATCGGTCAAACAGATGTTCATGCTGGTGGCCGACCCGCCGGCGAGCCCGGTGGAGATCGCCATCGACAAGGTCTACTACCAGAGCCGTTGAGCGCCGGCAGCGCCCCCTTGTCTGCATCGCTACGCACGCGGCGATGCAGACTAAGAGCGGCTAACAAAACGTAGCGAGCAGCCGTCAGGTGGGTGCGGACGGCGCGGAGGAACCGGAGTGTACGTGGGTACATGCCGATTCCGAGCACCGGCCGCGCCCGCCTGGCGGCTGCGCAGTCGTTTTGATAGCTGCTCTGAGCAGTAAGGCGACTCAGCCGCCCTCGCCCTTCAACAGGCCGATCAGCTGGCGCAGGCGATAGGGTTTTGGCAGGAAATCCACCTGGGCCGGCAGCGGCGGCAACTGTGCCTTGGCAAAGCCCGAGGCCAGGATGATGCGTGCCTGCGGCAGCAACTGGCTCACCTGTTCGCTCAGTTCGATACCGGACATGCCGTTGGGCATGCGGATGTCGCTGAACACCACGTCGTAGGGGCCGTTCTCGCGCAGCATGCGCAGCGCGCAGTGGCCATCGTCGGCGGTATCGACGGTGATGCCGGCGTCGCGCAGCGCTTCGCCGATGAGATCGCGCAGTTCCTGTTGGTCTTCGACCATCAGCAAGCGCAGGGAATCAGTCATGCTCGGCCTCCAGAATCGCCGGGAGCAACAGGGTCACGGTGGTGCCGCGGCCGGGCGCGGTCTGCAGATCGACAAAGCCGCCGGATTGCGCGGCAAACCCGTGCACCTGGCTCAACCCCAGGCCGGAGCCCTTGCCGACTTCCTTGGTGGTAAAGAACGGCTCGCTCGCACGCTGCGCCACCTGCGCAGACATGCCCGGGCCCGTGTCGCTGACGGCGATGCCGACATAGGCGCGCGCGGAGCCGTGCGGGTCGTCCAGCGGCGCGCGCTGTTGCGTGGACGCAGAGAGCACGATGCTGCCGCCGGCAGGCATCGCATCGCAGCTGTTGAACACCAGGTTGAGCAAGGCTGCCTCCAGTTGGCCGGGGTCCACGCGTACGTCGGGCAGCGCATCGGCAAAGTCCACGCGCAGGCTGATGCCGGCCGGGCAGGCGCGCCGCAGCAATTCGAGCGAGCGCTCCACCACCGCCGCGGGTGCGTGGCGCTCGGGCACCAACCGTTGTCCACGGGCGAAGGCGAGCAACTGCCGGGTCAGCAAGGTGCCACGATCCACCGCGGTCTGCGCGGCCTCCACCAGCATGCGCGTGCGTGCATCCTCGCCGGCGCGCAGCGCGATCAGGTCCAGGCTGGTCACCATCACGGTCAACAGGTTGTTGAAATCGTGCGCCAAACCCAGCGTCAGGCGTCCCAGCGCTTCGACTTTCTGCGATTGCAGCAACGCCTGCTGCGCGTGCTGAAGCAACTGCTGAGCTTCATGGCGCTCGGTGATGTCGCGGGTGACCTTGGCAAAGCCGATCAGCACGCCATGCTCGCGCACCGGCTCGATCACCACGCTGGCCCGGAAGCGGCTGCCATCCTTGCGCAGGCGCCAGCCCTCGGCGGAAAAGCGTCCTTCGCGCAACGCCGTGTCCAGCGATCGCGCAGGCTCGCCACGCTCGGCGTCTTCGGGCAGATAGAACCGCGAGAAATGCGTGCCGAGCACTTCGTCGGCGCTGTAGCCCTTGATGCGCTCGCCACCGGGATTCCAGCTACGCACGAAGCCCGCGGTATCCAGCAGATAGATCGCGTAGTCGGACACGCTCTGCACCAACAGATGGCATTGCCGGCTGTCGTAAGAAAGCGGCCCAACGCTGTCCACGGCCGTTTCCGCATCCATCGCGCGGTTTCCCCCGGAAAAGCGCGCGAACATAGTGACGGAGCCGTGAAGGCAATGTGCAAGCCAACACGGCTGTAAATCCGTCAAAAAACCGGCGATTTGCGTGTGAAATTTATCGGCTACCATGACCGCCCTCCCAGTTTGGTCCACACCTCCATGCAGAACATCACGACCTCGCGCGACCGCTGGATCTGGGTGATCGCAGCAGGGTTGATGGCCGGCACGTTGGGGGTGGAACTGGTCACGCCGCTGGGGTACGCGGTGTGGCTCACCTACTTTGTCGCCGTCGGCGTCACCGTGTTCCAGAACCATGTGCGCGTGCCGCTGGTGGTGGGCGTGCTGTCGTGCGTGTTGCTGGCAATCGGTTTCCACCTGGCCCCGTCCAGCACCAATTCGAGTTTCTCCTCGGTCAACCGCAGCATCGGCGGCATCTCCTTTCTGGCCATGGCGCTGGTGGTGATGCAGGCGATCCGCGCCCGCCGCCAGGCCGAAACCGCGCTGTGGCTGCAGCAGGCCGAAAACACCGTCGAAGCGAGCCTACGCGGCGACCAGAGCCCGGAAGCGCTGGCCGATGCCGCCGTGCGCGCCCTGTGCGACACGCTGGAAGCGCAAGTTGGCGCGCTGTATCGGCTGGAAGGCGAGCGCCTGCGCCTGACCGGCGGCGCCGCGCTGGCCGAGGACGTACCAAGCACCCTGCCCACCAACCTCGGCCAGCTGGGCGAAACCCTGCAGCGCGGCAGCGTGCGCCGCGTGCGTGGCGTGGATGCCGGGCACCTGCAGATTGCCTCGAGCCTGGGCAAGAGCGATTGCCAGGAATTGCTGCTGGCGCCAGTCACTGCCGACGGCCGCATCATCGGCATCGTCGAGCTGGGCCGCACGGGCGCGCCGGGCACGGCCGCCACCCGCGAAGAAGAGCTGCTCGCCCGCTGCGGCGAGAACATCGGCGTTGCCCTGCGCACCGCGCTGCTGCGCGCCCAATTGGTGAGCCTGCTCGAAGAAACCCAGCGGCAGAGCGAGGAATTGCAGACGCAGCAGGAAGAACTGCGCGTGGCCAATGAGGAACTGGAAGAACAGAGCCGCAGCCTGCAGCAGTCACAGAGCGATCTGGAACAGCAGCAGGCCGAACTGGAACAGACCAACGTGCAGCTGGAAGAACGCACCCAGGCACTGGAGGCGCAAAAACAGGCCTTGCTGGTGGCGCAGGGGCAACTGGTGCGCAACAGCAACGAGCTGTCCACCGCGTCGCGCTACAAGTCCGAATTCCTGGCCAACATGTCGCACGAGTTGCGCACCCCGCTCAACAGCTCGCTGATCCTGGCCAAGCTGCTGGCCGACAACAAGGACCACACGCTCACCGCCGAGCAGGTGAAGTACGCGCAGGCGATTCATTCGTCCAACAACGATCTGCTGGCGCTGATCAACGACATCCTGGATCTGTCCAAGATCGAAGCCGGGCATGTGGAATTGTCGGACGACACCGTGGCGATGAGCTCGGTGGTGCAGCGCCTGCGCGACACCTTCGAACCACTGGCGCGGCAGAAAGGCCTGCAGCTGGAGATCAGCGCCGACGCCGCCGCGCCGACGCAATTGGTGGTGGACAACCAGCGCCTGCAGCAGATCCTCAAGAACCTGCTGGCCAATGCGATCAAGTTCACCGAGCACGGCCAGGTCAGCCTGGCGGTGCAATCGCACGGCAATGGGCGCGTGCGCTTTGTGGTGTGCGATACCGGCATCGGCATTGCGCGCGAGCAGAGCGAGGTGATCTTCGAAGCGTTCCGCCAGGCCGATGGCAGCACCCGCCGGCGCTATGGCGGCACCGGGCTGGGTTTGTCGATCTCGCGCGACCTGGCGTTGCGCATGGGCGGCAGCATCAGCGTGGACAGCGAGCCCGGACGTGGCAGCTGCTTCACCCTGGAATTGCCCGTGGACGGCGCACCTGCCGACGCAGCTGCCCCGGCTGCTGCACCGGCGACGCACCTCGCGCCCACCCCGCGCAGCGACACCACGCAGCTCTTTGCAGCGCGCACATCCGCCGTAATCAGTGCTGCGCCGGTAACAACGCCTGCCAGCAACGCGGCACCGAGCGTGCGCGCCGAGGATGACCGCGATCAGCGCACCCGCCCCGGCCGCCTGATCCTGGCGGTGGAAGATGAAACCCGCTTTGCGCAGGCCCTGGTCGACCTGGCGCACGAGCTCGATTTCGATTGTGTGGTGGCGCCCAATGCCGAAGAAGCGCTGCGGCTGGCCGCCGAACTGCGCCCCAGCGGCATCCTGCTCGACATCGGCCTGCCCGATGCCTCCGGCCTGAGCGTGCTGGAGCGGCTCAAGCGCAACCCGGCTACCCGACACATCCCCGTGCACGTGGTCTCGGCGCTGGAGCGCAGCCAGATTGCGCTGGAGCTGGGTGCGGTGGGCTACCTGATCAAGCCGGCCACCCGCGAACTGCTCGCCGGGGCGATCCGCCAGCTGGAAGAAACCAACGCCCGCGCACTGCGCCGCCTGTTGATCGTCGAAGACGACAGCGCGCTGCGCGCCAACCTGGAACTGCTGCTGGCCCGCGATCAGCTGGAGATCGTCGCAGTCGGCACCATTGCCGAGGCGATGGACCAACTGGGCAGCGCCACATTCGATTGCATGGTCACCGACCTGGCCCTGCCCGACGGCAGCGGCTACGACCTGCTCGAACGCATGGCCGGCAACGATGCGGTGGCCTTCCCGCCGGTGATCGTCTACACCGGCCGTGCGCTCACCCGCGACGAAGAACAACGCCTGCGCCGCTACTCCAAGAGCATCATCATCAAGGGCGTGCGTTCGCCCGAGCGCCTGCTCGATGAGGTGACCTTGTTCCTGCACAGCGTGGAAGCCTCGCTGCCCAGCGACCAGCAGCGCCTGCTGCGCGAAGCGCGCCGCCGCGATGCGGTGCTCGATGGCGCCACCGTGCTGCTGGCCGAAGACGATGTGCGCAACATCTTCGCGCTGTCCAGCGTGCTCGAACCGCTGGGCGTCACCCTGCAGATCGCCCGCAACGGCCGCGAGGCGCTGGAGCACCTGGCCAAGCACGAAGTGGACCTCGTGCTAATGGACATCATGATGCCGGAGATGGATGGCATCACCGCGATGCGCCAGATCCGCGCCAACCGCCAGTGGCAAGACCTGCCGATCATCGCGCTGACCGCCAAGGCGATGGCCGACGACCGCGAACACTGCCTGCAGGCCGGCGCCAACGACTACATCGCCAAGCCCATCGACGTGGACAAGCTGGTGTCGCTGTGCCGGGTGTGGTGCTCGCGGCAATGACTGAAGTGGAGCTGTTCGACCTGGAGCTGCGCGTGCTGCTGGAAGCGGTCTACCAGCGCTACCACTACGATTTTCGCGATTACGCGGTGTCGTCGTTGCGCCGGCGCATGCGCCACGCCATGGGCCGCTTCGACTGCGCGCGCGTGGCCGATCTGCAGCACCGCTTGCTGCACGAGCCGGACACCTTTGCCCAGGCAATGCAGTTCTTTACCGTGCAGGTCTCGGAAATGTTTCGCGACCCGGCGTATTTTCGGGTATTGCGCGAACACGCCGTACCGGTGTTGCGCACCTATCCGTCGATCAAGCTGTGGGTGGCCGGCTGCAGCACCGGCGAAGAGGTCTGGTCGCTGGCGATCCTGCTGCACGAAGAAGGCCTGCTGGAGCGCGCGGTGATCTACGCCACCGACATCAATCCCGAAGCACTGAACATGGCCGAGGCCGGCGCCTACGGCATCGACCGCATTGCCCAGTTCAGCCGCAACTATCTGGACGCTGGCGGCCGCGGTTCGTTGTCGGACTACTACACCACCGCCTACGACGGCGCGGTGTTCGACCGCCGGCTCAAGCGCAATATCGTGTTCGCCGATCACAGCCTGGCCACCGACACGGTGTTCTCCGAAGTGCATCTGGTGTCGTGCCGCAACGTGCTGATCTATTTCAACCGCAGCCTGCAGGATCGCGCGGTGGGCCTGTTCTACGATGCGCTGGTGCACCGTGGCTTCCTGGGGCTGGGTAGCAAGGAGTCGCTGCAGTTCGGCGCCCATGCACAGGCCTTCGAAACCTGTGCGCGCGAGCAGCGGTTGTACCGGAAGGCCGCATGAGCCCGGCCACGCCGCAGTATCTGGAATTCGATGCCATCGTGATCGGCGCTTCCGCCGGTGGCGTGATGGCATTGCAGACGCTGTTGTCCGGCCTGCCGGCCACGCTGCCGATGCCGGTGCTGGTGGTGCTGCATTTGCCGCGCGACCGCCCCAGCCAGGTGGCCGAGCTGCTGGATGCGCGCTGCGCGCTGCCGGTGCGCGAAGCCATCGACAAACAACCGCTGCAGCCCGGCACGGTGACCATCGCGCCGCCGGACTATCACCTGCTGGTGGAAGGCCGCGACAGCCTGGCATTGTCGATGGATGCACCGGTGCTGTTCTCGCGCCCGGCGATCGACCCGTTGTTCGAATCGGCTGCCGATGTGTTCGGCCAGCGGCTGCTCGCGATCCTGCTCACCGGTGCCAGCAGCGACGGCAGTGCCGGCGTGGCCGCGGTGCGCACTGCCGGCGGAAGCGCGTGGATCCAGCGCCCCGACGATGCCGCATCTCCCCTGATGCCCGCCTCCGCGCTCGCCCATGCCGGCGCCGATGCGGTGCTCACCCTGCAGGCGATCTGCAGCCGACTGGAAGCCTTTCACGCATGAACCTCACCGCGACCAGCGCCGCCGCCCGCAGCGACGAACCCGCCAAGATCCTGATCGTCGACGATGTGCCGCAGAACCTGGTGGCCATGGAAGCGCTGCTGCAACGCGAGGGGATCCAGGTGCTGTGCGCGGCTTCCGGTGCGCAGGCGCTGGAGCTGCTGCTCGAACACGATGTGGCACTGGCATTGCTGGATGTGCACATGCCGGAGATGGACGGCTTTTCGCTGGCCGAGCTGATGCGCGGTTCGCAGCGCAGCCGGCATGTGCCGATCATCTTTTTGACCGCCTCGCCGAACGACCCGATGCGTGCGTTTCAGGGCTATGAAACCGGCGCGGTGGATTTCCTGCACAAGCCAATCGAACCGCACGTGATCCTGAGCAAGGTCAACGTGTTCATCGAGTTGTACCAACAGCGGCGCCTGCTCAAGGCCCGCAATGCCTCGCTCGAGCGCGCGCTCACGCTCAACGAAACCATGATGGCGGTGCTCACCCACGACCTGCGCACGCCGCTGTCGGTGATTCTGCTGTGCGCGGACAAGCTCGGCCTGGACGTGCCCGAAGACGGCTCGGCCGCGCGCACGCTGGAGCATCTGGAAAACAGCGCGCGGCGCATGGCGCGCATGGTCGAACAATTGCTGGATTTCTCGCGCCTGCGTACCGACGGGCTGTCGATGCAGTTCGGCCCATGCAACCTGGGCGAGGTGGCGCACAGCGTGGTGGGCGAAGTGGCGCAGGCCAACCCGCATACGCCGATCGAGCTGCGCACCGAAGGCGACCTGGACGGCGATGGCGATGGCGACCGCCTGGCGCAGGTGGTGTCCAACCTGGTCGGCAACGCGGTGCTGCATGGTGGGCGCCACCCGGTGCAGGTGCACCTGGATGGCCGTGAACACGACACCCTGCGGCTGTCGGTGCGCAACACCGGCCACATCCCCGACACCTTGATGCCGCGGTTGTTCGAACCATTCAAGGCCAGCTTCCATGCCAGCCAGGGGCTGGGGTTGGGGTTATTCATCGCTGATCAGTTCGTCAAGGCGCATGGCGGCACCTTGCAGGCGCGCAACGAAGACGGCGACGTGGTGTTCGAGGCCAAACTGCGCCGGCGCAACCTGGCTGCCTGACGCCGGTCTGCGATGCTGTTGGCAACTGCCCCAATGACTGGGCGCGGCACGGACAGCAGCAAGCAGCCTCATCCGCACGGTGCAACGCAATGCCGCGCGCAGTCTCTGATGTCGATTTTTGCAGGCTTCATTCGTCGTGATTTACAGACGCACGCCGTGCGTCCTGCCAACGGAGGTTGTCATGTCGTATATCGATGGGTTTGTGCTTGCCGTGCCCACTGCCAACAAAGAGAAGTTTCTCGAACACGCCCGTACCGGCGATGCGATCTGCCTGGAGCATGGCGCGCTGCGGGTGGTGGAATGCTGGGGCGACGATGTGGCCCATGGGAAGCAGACCGACTTCTACCGCGCCGTGGAAGCCAGCGCGGACGAAACCGTGGTGTTTTCCTGGATCGAATGGCCAGACAAGGCCACCCGCGATGCCGGCATGCAGAAGATGATGGACGACCCGCGCATGGATCCGGAGAACAACCCGATGCCGTTCGACGGCAGGCGCATGATCTACGGCGGCTTCGTGCCGGTCGTCACGCTGGGCAAGGCGGCCCGCTGAGCGCATTGCGCGGCAACCGCGGGTGGATGCATTCGCCAGTGGCAGTGCGTCCACCCGCCCTGCACAAGGCTGCAGCGGTGCGCGCATTACACTGACCAGCCTGCGCGTGCTGCATCGCAAGCCGATGCAGCACACGCCGTGCCGGGCAAATGCGCGTACCCACTGGAGAGTCTTGATGACCGATACACCGCTACTGGTGGCCTGCCCCAGCTGCGCCGCAATGAACCGGCTGCCGCCCTCGCGGCTGCGCGATGCGCCCAAGTGCGGCAGCTGCCATACCGCTTTGTTCCTGGGCACGCCGGTGGCGCTGTCGTCGGCGGATTTCGATAAACATGCGGTACGTAGCGAACTGCCGCTGCTGGTGGATTTCTGGGCCCCGTGGTGCGGGCCGTGCCTGAGCATGGCGCCGCAGTTTGCCGCGGCCGCCGCCAGCCTGGAGCCGCAGCTGCGCCTGGCCAAGGTGGACACCGATCTGCATCCGGTGTTGGGCACGCGGTTTGGAATTCGCAGCATCCCTACCCTGCTGATCCTGCGCAACGGCAAGGAACTGGCCCGTCAGTCCGGCGCCATGGGCAGCACACAGATCATCGCCTGGGCGCGTTCGGTGCTGTCCAGCCACTGAAGTCCGTGCATGCGGATGCGTGCTGCATGCGTGTGTGCATGCGACACATGCGCGCGTCAGGCCATGAGGTCGATCAGCGGCCGGCCAACTGGCAGCAGTGGTTGATCCACGCGCAGGTTGCACGATGAGACGCCTGCACGCTGCAAGCCGTTTGAACGCTGCAAGCCGTTTGAACGCTGCAAGCCGTTTGAACGCTGCAAGCCGTTTGAAAGCTGCAAGCCGTTTGAACGCAGTGCGGCGGCTCATGGCCGCCGCACTGCTTACAGCGCAAACGCTTTCGCTTACTGCCAGTTGACGTTGACCGACACGCCCACAATGCGCGGCTCGTTGTAGACCGCGGCCATGTAGTTCTCGATCACGCCCTTGACGTTCTTTTCGTTGGTGATGTTGCGCGCAAACGCCGCCACTTCCCACGCGCCGTAGCCACCGGTGTAGCCCAGCTTGAGCCCGCCCTCGAAGTTACCGTCGGCGCGAAACTCGGTGGAGTCGTACAGCACAAAGCTGGTTTCACCCTGCTTGTTCCAGTCGGTGGACACGAAGAACGCACCGTCATTGCCCACCGGAATGTCGTAGCGCGCGGCCAGGTTGAGGTTGTACTTGGGCGCGTTGGGCAGCGGGTTGCCATCGATCTGCGCGAAGGTGTTGGCGCCCACGCGGATGGTGGGGTCGTTGACCGTGCACACCACCACGCCGTTGAGCGCACAGGCCTGCGCATACACACGCTTGTCCTGGATTTCGCTGTGCAGCAGGCTCAGGCCGGCGGTCAGCGACAGGTTGGAGATCGGGCGCCAATCCAGGTCCGCTTCCAGGCCGTAGGCCTTGGCCTTGTCGGCGTTGAACAGCACGCCATTGCCGTCGGCGTCGTTGCCGTTGAGCTGGATGTCGTCCACCGTGTAGGTGAAGCCACTGACATTCAGGCGCAGGCGGTTGTCGAACAGGCTGCTCTTGATGCCTGCTTCCCAGGACAGGATGGTTTCCGAATCGGCGGTGGTGAAGTCCGAGTTGAACACCGCGCTGCGGCCCTGGATGGTGGGGCCGCGGAAGCCGCGGGCCACGCGTGCATACACGCTCAGGTCCGGGTTGATTTCGTACATCGCGCTCAGGTCCCAGCTGGGCTGGGTGTCGGACAGGCGCACGTCGCGACGGCCGCGGTAGGTGACCGCGCCGGCAGCGGTGTCGGCGGTCTTGAGCAGGCGGGTTTCCTTGGTGTCCTTGGTCTGGCGAATGCCGGCGGTCAGGGTGAGCGCATCGGTGGCCTTGTAGCTGAGCTGACCGAAGCCGGCCCAGGAGGTATTGGTGTTGCGCAGGCGCACCCAGTTGTTGGGGTTCCGCGCGGCGGTCTGCAGGAAATAGGCGCGCTGGTAGAAGTCGGTGGTGTCGCGGCCATCGAAATAGAACCCGCCCACCTGCCACTGCAGCGCGTCATCGCCCACGCTGGCCAGGCGCAATTCCTGGGTGTACTGGTCGAGATCGCGGATCTGCCCCATCGACTGGCCGAAGCCGTTCGGCACACCGTTGACCGGATAATTGGCCGCCGCGCCGCCATCGGTGTCGCCCCGGCTATAGCCGGAGGTGGTTTCGTAGGCGCTGATGGAGGTGAGCGACACGCCGCCGAAGTCGTACACCGCCTTGATCGAGCCGCCATCGGTCTTGTACGCCTGCGGGTTGTCGTGCGCTTCGTCATAGGCCACGCGGTCGCGCGGCACATCCACCTTGTCGCTGCCACGGGTCACCGCATTGCGCAGGAACAACGTGGAGGTACCGTCGTAATCGCGCGTGTGTGCGGACGCCAGCACCGAGAATTCCTCGCTGGGCTTGAGCAGCAGCTGCAGGCGCGCGTTGCGGTCGTTGTACCCGCCCATCGCGTCCTTGCGCGGCGTGCGTGTGCCGTCGGCGCTGCTGCCGGCGAAGGTGTTGTCTACCCAATCGTCGCGGTGCTGGTACAACGCCGACACGCGGAACGACAGCACATCGTTGATCGGGCCGCCAAAGCCGCCATCCAGCGAGATGGTGTTGTAGCTGCCGTAGCTGGCGTTGACGCGCCCGGTGTAGGTGTCGCCGGGTTTGACGGTGTCGAACTTGACGATGCCGGCCGTGGTATTGCGGCCGAACAAGGTGCCCTGCGGGCCGCGCAGCACTTCCACCTGGTCCACGTCGTAGACGGGGTTGGACTTGAGCACCACGTGCTCCAGCACCACGTCGTCCTGGATGATCGACACCGGCTGCGAAGCGCCGAGATAGAAGTCGATATTGCCCAGGCCGCGAATATAGAAGCGCGGGAAGATGCGCCCGGTGGTGGTTTCCGCATAGAAGCCCGGCACCCGGCCGGACAGCGCCAACAGCGTGTCGTCGCCACCGGCGGTGTACTCGCGCATCGCCGCGCCCTGCACCACGCCCACCGACACTGGCACGTCCTGCAGGTTCTGTTCGCGGTGTTCGGCAGTGACGGTGACCGTGTCCAGCGCGGTCGGGCTGGCTTCGCCCTGGCTCGCCGGCGCCTGTTGCGCGGCCGCGCCAGTGGCCACCGATGCAAACAGCAATGCGGCGCAAGCGCGTGCCAGCGGTGTGCGCTGCAGGCCGGCGCTGGAGCGTGTCACGCTGCGTGCGGCAAGACAGGACAGGGAAGAAGCAACAGGCGAGTACAGCGACATGCGAGGGTGATCCTTGGGTGGGTGGCGCGTGGTTGCGTCCGTTCGGCGTGCGCAAGCCGTGGGAGGCGCCGTGTGGCGCCGCGCGCACGATATGTCAGCGATGTTGCAGCTCTATGGCAGCGATGCCGGCCGCGATGCGTCGATCAGAGCGCGCCTCCAGCCATTCCGGCCGGCACACCTCGCATGGCAAACCGTCATGCCGGCACTGCGGGCGGGCTGTCATGCTTGGCAGCGCGCCGGAACACCATCCAAGGCGCCGCGCTACCAGGGGGAAATGCTGTGGAACGACTGCGATGGATGTGTGGCATCGCGCTAGCCATGGCCTGCCAGATGGCAATGGCCGGCACGGCGCTGATCACCCAGGTGGACTACCAGGGCGATGACGGTGGCGCGGTGCCCACTGACGCGCAGTACCGCAATCCAGTGCTGGCCGGCTTCTATCCAGACCCATCGGCGATCCGCGTCGGCAACGCGTTTTATCTGGTCACTTCCAGCTTCGGGTATTTCCCGGGCCTGCCGGTGTTCAAGAGCAGCGATCTGGTGCACTGGATCCAGATCGGCAACGCCATCGATCGCCCCGGCCAGATCAACTACGGCAACGACGCGCTCACCCGCGGCCTGTTCGCCGCCAGCATCAGCCACCATGACGGCACGTTCTACATCGCCAACACCTGTTTCTACTGCGACGGGGGCAATTTCCTGATCACCGCCAAGGACCCGGCCGGGCCGTGGTCGGATCCGATCTGGCTGGACGCCAAGGGCATCGACCCGTCGCTGTTCTTCGACGACGACGGCAGCGCCTGGCTGGTCAACAACGATGTGCCGGCCGGCACGTTGCGCTACGACGGCCACCGCGCCATCTGGTTGCAGCAACTGGATCTGGCGCGCATGAAGCTGGTCGGCCCGCGCCAGGTGATCGTGGATTCCGGCTTCCAACCGGCCAGCAATCCCGAGCACATCGAAGGCCCGCATCTGTTCCGGCGCGATGGCTACTACTACCTCACCGCGGCCGAAGGCGGCACCGGCGAACAGCACGCGCAGATGGTCTACCGCAGCCGCCAGATCGCCGGCCCCTACGAGCCGTGGTCGGGCAATCCGGTGTTGACCCAGCGCGACCTCGACCCGGCGCGCCCGGCCCCGATCACCTCCGCTGGCCATGCGCAGTTTGTGGAACTTGCCGATGGCAGCTGGTGGGCGGTGTTTCTGGCCACCCGCCCGTACCGCGGCAACCATTACACCCTGGGCCGCGAAACCTTCCTGCTGCCGGTGCAATGGCGCGATGGCTGGCCGCTGGTGTTGCCACATGGCAAGGCGATCCCGTCGGTGGCCACGCGCCCACCGCTGCCGGCCGGCACGCAGGCCACGCCGACCAGCGGGCCGATGCACTGGAGCGAGCGCTTCGATGGCGCGCGCGTGCCGATGCAGTGGATGACCATCCACCCGCCACGCCAGCCGTGGTTTGCCACCGGCCCGACCGGCCTGCGCATCACCCCGTCGACCATCGCACTGGGCACCGAAGGCGCGGGCCAGCCCGCCTATCTCGGCCACCGCCTGCAGCACCACCACGCCACGCTGGTGGCCAGCGTGGATGGCAGCGACCTCTCCATTGGCGAACAAGCCGGGCTGGCGGTGGTCGCCAAGGAAAGTCATTTCCTGGCCGCCATGCTGGTGCGCGAAGCCGCCGGCAATGCGGTGGTGCTGTACCGCCGCGCCGGCACGCAGGAGCCGCCCACCGGCGTGGTCCAGGCGCGCATGCCGCTGCCCGCGGTCACGCAACCGGTGACGCTGCGCGTTGCGCTGGATGCGGCAACGGTGCACGTGGATTTCGCGGTAGGCGACGGGCAATGGCAGACCTTGCTCGAACGCGGCGACGCCAGCCTGCTCAGCACCGAAACCGCCGGCGGCTTTCTTGGCGCCACCTTCGGCCCGTACGCCTACAGGCCGTAAGAACCTGTTCACGATCTTCTGAGTAATAGTGCCAAGAAGGCCAAATGGATGAACTGCAGGCTGGTGTTGAGTTTGCGCTCGCAGTTCTTCCATAGCCTTCGGTTCTTCTCCAGCCAAGCAAAACTACGCTCGACGATCCATCGCTTGGGCATGACCTTGAAGGTGTGCAGTTCGCTGCGCTTGGCAATCTGCACCGTGAGCTGCTCGCCTAAATCTCTCGCACGCCGTCGGCAAACCGTACGCCGGTGTAACCGCTGTCGCACAGTAAGGTTTGTACATGCGTCAAGTTTGACTGGCAGCGCTCCAACGCCTGCAGCGCACCTTTGCGGTCGGTCACCTCCGCCGTCGTCACCGCGATTGCATGGGGCAATCCCTGAGTATCAACAGCGATATGCCGCTTGATGCCCGACACCTTCTTGCCCGCGTCATATCCCTTTTGCCCTGCTGTGTCGGTGTTCTTTACGCTCTGCGCGTCCACGATCAAGAACCTGCTGCAGGCGTTGCGCTCCTGTCTGGCGCGGACCACGCCAACCTGATTTTTTAAGTGCCTGCTCCAGCAGGCTCACTCCCTCATCGTTGCACTCGCTCCACTTGGCAAAGTACGAGTGCACGGTCCGCCACTTTGGAAAGTCGCTGGGTAGCGCTCGCCATTGGCAACCGGTTCGCAGCAAGTACAACACTGCGCACCACACCTCATACATATCCACACGGCGTGGCTTGGTGCGCTTACGCGCTTGTTCCAGAATCGGCAGCACGTGTTCGAACTGCTCCCGGCTCATGTCACTTGGATAGGTCTTTTGGCGCATCCGCATAGTCTGCACTGATCAGGAAAGATCGTGAACAGGTTCTAAGCTGTGGTTCCGGCGCGCTGCCGTTCTCGGCGCGGGTATGGAGGTGCGAAAAATTCCTCCGCGCACGCAGCGCTGTGCAGCCGTCAGCCCAGCATGCGGCTGACGGTATTGAGCAGGTCGTTGAGGCTGAAGGGCTTGGGCAGCAACGCCATGCCTTCGGCGAGGAATTCCTGCCGGGTGGCCGCATTTTCGGCGTAGCCGGTGATGAACAGGATCGGCAACCCGGGGCGCAGATCACGCGCCACATCGGCCATGTCGCGCCCGTTCATGCCGGGCAGGCCGACATCGGACACCACCATGTCGATCTGTGCATCGGCGCGCAGCTGCGCCAGCGCGCCATCGGCGTTTTCGGCCTCGATCACGTGGTACCCGGCATCGCTGAGCACCTCGCTCACCATCATGCGCACCACATCGGTGTCGTCCACCAGCAGGATGCGCTGCGAGCGCCCACGCGGCGCATTCGGCGGCGGCGGTGGCAATGCCTCGCCCACGGTCAGCCCGCGCGGCAACAACAAGGCCACCGTGGTGCCGCTACCCAGCGTGCTGGTGATGCGTGCGGTGCCGCCGGACTGGCGCGCAAACCCGTAGGTCATCGACAAGCCCAGCCCGGTGCCCTCGCCGATCGGTTTGGTGGTGAAGAACGGCTCGAACACCTGGCTCAGGATCGCCGGATCGATGCCGCTGCCGTCGTCGATCACGTTCACCGCGACATAGTCGCCGTCCTCCAGCTCCGGGTCGTTGTAGGCGGTGTGCGGCGCGCTCTGGATGCGGATGGTGCCGTGGCCCTGCAGCGCATCGCGTGCGTTGATGACCAGGTTGAGCACCACGTTTTCCAGTTGATTGGCATCGGCGATGGCCACCAGTGGCGCCTCCGCCAGCTGCAGTTCCAGTGCGATGTTTTCGCCGATCGAACGGCGCAGCATGTCTTCCAGCGAGCGCACCCGCGCATTGACGTCGAACGGCTGCGCATCCAGCGACTGCTTGCGTGCAAACGCCAGCATGCGCTGGGTCAGCGCAGCAGCGCGATGCGCCGAGCCGGTGGCGATTTCCGCCAGCCGTGGCACGCGTTCGATGCGGTTGGATTCCACCGCCAGCTGGATCATGTCCAGGCCGGAAATGATGCTGGTGAGCAGGTTGTTGAAGTCGTGCGCGATGCCGCCGGTGAGCTTGCCCAGCGCTTCCATCTTTTGCGCCTGCAGCAGCTGGATTTCGGTGCGTTGGCGCTCGGCAATCTGATGCGCCAGCTCGGAGGTGGCGGTATCCAGTTCCTGGCGTTGCTCGCGCTCGCGCAGGCGTTGCTCGGTGACGTCTTCGACAAACAGCAGGCCCAGGTCCGGTTCGCGGTACGGCGACACCCGCCATTCGGTCTCGCGCACCGCGCCATCGCGCAGGATCGACAAGGTCCCGCTCCAGCGCTCGCGCCGGCCCAGTGCGGCGGTCAAGGCCTGCACGGTGGCGCACTGGTCCAGGCCGGGCACGTTGATCGCTTCGCATGGGGTGGCGCTGCCGATCAGCCGCTGAAACGCCGCATTGGCCTCCTGCGTGTGCAGCTGCGCATCGACCACCGCGATCGGCGCGCCGATGTGCTCGAAGATTTCGCGAAAGCGCGCCTCGCTGAGCCGCAGCGCTTCTTCGGCATTGCGCGCGCGCAGCAGCGTGCGCAAGGTGGCGACCAGCACGTTGGGGTCGACCGGATGGATCAGGTAGGCATCGGCGCCGGCGTCCAGGCCGGTGATCATGTCACCGGTGGCAATCGAGGCCGCCGAGACGTGCACCACCGGCAGCAGCGCGGTACGCGGCTCGGCGCGCAGCGTGCGCACGATGTCGAAGCCGCTCATGTCCGGCAGGTTGACGTCCAGCACCACGGCGGCAAATGCCTCGGCAGCCAGGCGCACCAGCCCCTCGCCACCGGTCCCGGCTTCTTCGACCACGAACTGGTGGTGTTCGAGCACGCGCCGCACCGAGTAGCGGGTGACCGCGTTGTCGTCCACTACCAGAATCCGATGACTGCTAGGCAAGACCATCCTCCTGCTGCGGCGCCAGCGTCACCGGCAATACCACGAAAAATTCCGAGCCCTGCCCGACCACGCTGTTGATGCCCACGGTGCCGCCCAGCAACTCGGCAAAGCGCTTGCAGATCGACAGGCCCAGGCCGGTGCCGGTGAGGCGCTTCTGCAGTGGCGAATCCACCTGCACGAAATCCTCGAACAGCGCGTCGTGCAGTTCGGCCGGGATCCCAATGCCGGTGTCCTGCACGCTGAAGCGCACGTGGGTGTCGCCCTGCAGTTGCGCGAACACGCGCACATGGCCTTGCGGGGTGAACTTGAGCGCGTTGGAAATGAAGTTGCGCAGGATCTGCGCCAGCTTCTTGTCGTCGGTGTAGAGCATCGGCAACACCGGCGGATCTTCGAAGATCAAGGTGGTGCGGTTGGCGTCGGTGAGCGGGCGGAACATGCCGCGCAAGGCCGCAAACAGATCCATCAGATCGAACCAGCCCGGCGAGATGGTGACCCGCCCGGCTTCGATCTTGGCCAGGTCCAGCAGGTCGTCCACCATTTCGCTGAGCTCGCGCGTGGACGCGCTGACAAAGCGCACCTGCTTGAGCTGCTCGGCGTTGAGCGGGCCATCCATGCCGTCTTCCAGCAGCCGGGTAATGCTCAGGATCGAGCCCAGTGGCGTGCGGAATTCGTGGCTCATGTACGACAGAAACCGGCTCTTGAGCTCGGACACGTCGCGCAATTGCTCAGCCTGCTGATCCAGCTCGGCATACAGCGCCAGCACGCCCTGGTTGGTTTCGTCCAGTTCCTCGCGCAGCGCCTGATTCTGCTGGCGCAAGCTCTCCAGTTCAGCCATCGCGTCGATGGCGGGAACCTCATTTGCGTGACTCATGACATGCCTCCCAAGCGCATGACAAACACACTGCAATCGTCGCGGCCGCGGTCGTGATCGCGCACCAACAGTGCGGCGATGATGCGCGGATGGCGCGACAGCAGACCCGGATGATCGCGCAGATTCCAGCGCGATTGCAGCCCGTCGCTGTGCATCACCAGCAGCTTGCCGGTGGCCTGTGGAAAATCGAATGGCTGCGCCTTGCGGAACTGCACGCCCACGATGCCCGGATGCGATGGCATGCCGCGCACGCCATCGCCGTCGCAGAGCGCGGCCGCGATATTGCCCACGCCGGCAAAGCGGACCTGCCCGCTGCGGCTATCGAACTGCGCCACCGCTGCCGCGCCGCCACGCGTGCCGGACATGGCGGCATGCAGGCGCGTGACCCGCTCGCCGGGCTCGCCGGTGGCCGCCGCGGCCGCGTGGGTGCCGGCGTCTGCCGCCTCCGCTGCACCGGCACCGTGGCCAAGCCCGTCGATCACCGTTACCGTGGCACGCGCCTCGCGGATCTGCAGATGCCAGGCATCGCCGCACACGGTTTCGTTGTGGATCGGCACACGCAGCGCGCCGTACGCCAGGTCCTGGGCAGCGCCTTGCTGCGCAAACACGCGCGCCACCACAATGGCGCCCTTCGCATCGGAATAGGCATCCAGCAGCTGCGCCTGGCGGTGGATCGCGCCCAGCCCGGTGCCCGGCGTGCCGGAGGTGGAATAGCCATCGCGCAGGCACTGCGAAAGCGCAAATCCGGGGCCGTTGTCGAGCGTGCACAACTCCACGCCAACGCCGGCGCGCCCGGCCACCGGCGACAGCTGCACGCAGCCGCCACGCCCATGCTTGAGCACATTGGTGGCCAACTCGGTGGCCACCAGCGCCACGCGCCCACAGCTGGCCTCATCCAGCGCCAATGCCTGCGCCAGGGCCACCGCTTCGCGGCGTGCCTGCCCGACCTGGCTTGCGTCGTCTAGACGAATCGACCGGGTCGGCGCACCTGCAAACGTCACTTCCATTTGGTGATGGTGATCCGCGTGCCCTTGCCGGGCGCGCTGTCCAGCACGAAATCGTCCACTAGCCGACGGCTGCCGGACAGGCCCAGGCCCAGGCCGCTGCCGGAGGTCCAGCCGTCGGTCAGCGCCAGGTCCAGATTGGGGATGCCCGGGCCTTCGTCGCGGAAGGTCAGCTGCACGCCCTTGCGGATGCCGCTCTCCACCAGCGCCCAGTCCATGTCGCCGCCGCCACCGTAGATCACGGTATTGCGCGCCAGTTCGCTGGCCGCGGTGACCAGCTTGGTCTGGTCGACCAGGCGCAGGCCGCATTGCACCACCAGCTTGCGCACGGTCTGCCGCGCCATCACCACGTCCTGCTCGGTACGCACCGGTTGCGAGCCAGCCGGCGTGCTCATGGATCGAGCACAGGTTGCTGTAGCAGCCGCATGCCGCGCTCGACATTCAAGGCGGTGCGCACGGTGGGCAGGGTCAGCCCCAGCTCAACCAGCGTGATCGCCACCGCCGGCTGCATGCCCACCACCACGGTCTTGGCATCCATGATCGCCGCCAGCCCGGAGATGGTGCTGATCATGCGGCCGATGAAGGAGTCGACGATGTCCAACGCGGAGATGTCGATCAACACGCCGCGCGCAGAGGTGGCGCTGATCTTTTCCGACAGGTCTTCCTGCAGGGTCAGCGCCAGCTGGTCGTGCATGTCCACCTGGATGGTGACCAGCAACAGATCACCCATCCGCAGGATCGGGATGCGCTCCATGTCAGCCCGCCTTGCTCACGGTCACGCCGGTGCGCTTGAGCGCCAACGCCAACGCATCGGCCAGGTTGGCCTTGGTCACGATGCCCTGCAGGTCCAGGCCCAGATGCACGATGGTCTGTGCAATCTGTGGGCGCACACCGCTGATGATCGCATCGGCGCCCATCAGGCGGATGGCGGTAACGGTCTTGAGCAGGTGCTGGGCAACCAGGGTGTCCACGGTGGGCACGCCGGTGATGTCGATGATGGCGATTTCCGAACCGGTATCGACAATGCGCTGCAGCAGCGATTCCATCACCACCTGGGTGCGCTGCGAATCCAGCGTGCCGATCATCGGCAGCGCCAGCACGCCTTCCCACAACTTCACCACCGGGGTGGACAGCTCCAGCATCTCTTCCTGCTGGCGCGCAATGATGTCTTCGCGGGTTTTCTGGAACGCCTTGATGGTGTGCAGGCCCAGCGCGTCCATCAGCTCGGACAGCGCCCACAGCTGGTGGCCGAGTTCTTCCGGCGTATCGGCGTATTCGCGCTGCACCAGTTCAAACAGCGCGCGCTTGAGCGAGAAGAGGAAGTTGGCGGTTTCCTGCGAATCGAAACCACGGGTGGCGCGGTCACGCGAGAGGTTCTCCAGGAACCGGCGCACTTCGCTCCATTCGGCACTGTCCAGGCTGCTGCCGCCGTCCTTCAACGAAGCCGCCAGCAAGCGCAGAAAGTCGGCGCCCTGCGCCTGTGCATCCTTGTGCGAAATGCGCGCATCGGCGGTCAGGCTGGAGCCCAGCCATGCCGACAACAAGCCGCCTTCCTGGCCACGAATCGCATCGATCGTGCGCTGCTGCAATGCCACCATGAGATCACCCGTCGAGTAGTAGTAAACGATGACGTGGCATGCGAGCTGGACTGCGCCCGAGTTGGCGCGGCGCCCCCACGCCGAAGCGCTGCAGATTAAAGCAATTCAGGTTTGCCAACCAGACACGAACCTGTAGCGGTCATTTGGATCGCTCCAGGCCAGTTTGACATTGCTCCGGAGCGCTGAACGTGCGCCGGGCCACGGCTGCGGGAATGGGGAATGGGGAATGGGGAATGGGGATTCGCGATTCGCGATTCGCGATTCGCGATTCGCGATTCGGGATTCGGGATTCGGGATTCGGGATTCGGGATTCGGGATTCGTAGGCTGCCGCTGCATGTGTGCGGTGGCTACTGGGGCGTGTTGGCGAAATGAGAGAGCTGATCTGGTCTGCGGGCTGCGTGTCAGGACACGTCGGGCGGTGTCTCACAGTGACGGCTGTGTTCGCTGCACGTTGTTGCGTGGGTTTGCGTGTGGCCGGAACTGTTTTGAGGTCGCGTTTCGCGGCATTGCCCTGCGAATCGGTGGCTGCACCGCCGCGCGCCGCAGCGCTCGATCAAGTTTGCTAGCTCGGCGATCTGCGCGCCTTCAGCCGCTGCAACGCGCTGTGCTACTGGCAGTGTTTTGATGCGCGCGGCGGCGTGCTCTGATCGCTCCCTGATTTTCCAAGGCTCTCTCCCCGATGTCATCGCTGTTTTCGCCGTATCAGCTCAAGGATGTCTCGCTCCGTAATCGCATCGCGATCCCACCGATGTGCCAATACACCGCCACCGACGGTTTCACCAACGACTGGCATCAGGTGCACTACGCCAGCATGGCGCGCGGTGGTGCCGGGCTGGTGATCGTCGAGGCCACCGGCGTGTCGCCGGAAGGCCGCATCACCCCCGGCTGCCTGGGCCTGTGGAATGACGCCCAGGCCGAAGGACTCGCAGGCATCGCCGCCTCCATCAGCGCCGCGGGCGCCGTGCCCGGTATACAGATCGGCCATGCCGGGCGCAAGGCCAGCGCCAATCTGCCGTGGGAAGGCGACGACCATATCGCCGACGGCGATGCGCGCGGCTGGGACACGCTGTCGCCGTCAGCGGTCGCGTTCGGTGCGAATCTGCCCAAGCTGCCGCGTGCAATGGACCTGGACGATATCGCCCGCGTGCGCGGTGATTTTGTCGCCGCCGCCAAGCGCGCCCTCGCTGCCGGCTTCAAGTGGCTGGAGCTGCACTTCGCTCATGGCTATCTGGCACAGAGCTTCTTCTCCGTACATGCCAACCAGCGCCAGGACGCTTATGGCGGCAGCGCCGAAAACCGCGCGCGTTTTCTGTTGGAAACATTGCAGGCGGTGCGCGCGGTATGGCCGGAACACTTGCCGCTGACCGCACGTTTCGGCGTGATCGAGTTCGACGGACGCGACGAGGAAACCCTGCAGGAAGCCATCGCACTGACCCGCAATTTCAAGCGCGATGGGCTGGATCTGCTCAACGTCAGCATGGGCTTCAGCACGCCCAACGCTGTCATTCCGTGGGGGCCTGCCCTGCTGGCACCGATCGCCGAACGCGTGAGCCGCGAGGCCGCGCTGCCGGTGGCCTCGTCCTGGAACATCGACGATCCGCTGGAAGCAGACCGCGTGGTTGCGGCCGGGCAGATGGAGCTGGTGATGGTCGGCCGCGCACATCTGGCCAACCCGCACTGGCCGTATCACGCCGCGTTGGCGCTGGGCGAAGAACGCCCATCGCGGGTGCTGCCGCCGTCCTACGCACATTGGCTGGCACGTTACGGCAAGCGCAGCTGAGTCAGCTCTTGAAGGTGTGCCTTGCTGAAAATGCAACGCACACGGTCGCAGACTGGCGCGGCGCATCGTGCACGCCAGTCTTGCTGGACGTTTGGCCGGATGCAGAACGCGTGGCATAAGCGCGAGAAATGTCGTGCCAGTCGCTGCGAGATCACACGCAAGCGTTACGCCGCCATTTCGCGTGCGCGCCCAAGCCACGCGAACATTCCGCTGTTTCTGCAGATTCAATGACGCCAGCTTGAGCGTCAAAAAAATTCCAGGGTCATCGCGCTTACCGGGCTAAAGACATCAGCGCCCGCATTGCGCTCCCCTACTAAAAAAACGGCGCGCCACGAGAACCGCAGCGCGCCGTAACCACTGGCGGTCTTACAGACCGTAGCGCTCGATCGCCTGCATATGCGGGGTGGTGTCCTGGTCGCAGGCTTCGGCAAGCCGCATCCAGCACATGCGGTGCGGCCAGCCGGCCGTCGCCATCACCAGCGCGCGGTGCAGTTCCAGCGGTGGCACTGCCTCCGGCAGGGCGACGGTGAACAGCACGCCCGGCAATCCGGACTGCGGGTCTTCCGCATCGAAGGCATCTGCATTGTCCGGATCGATCAGGCGATAGTCGTCGCGGCTGTGCACCCACAGCGTCCACCCACGCGCTTCAATGTCCTTGCGCAAGGCGTCGATCGCCGGCTCGCCCGGATGCACGCCATCCACCAGCCAGCTGTTGCCGTAGCCGCCGGCCTGCAGCACATGCACCTGCGGATAGGTCGGCACGAAGCGTGCGCGTTCGGCTTCATCCTCCGGCGGCGGATACACCAGCTCCGCGTCGAACACCACCCAGTCGCCCACGTGCTGGCGGCGCTGCGACGGCGCATTTTCAACGATGCGTGCGGTCACCGGCCCGGTGCGGCGCGCGTAATACTCGGCCACTTCGCCGTCTTCGATGCAGCGGATGATCACCCAGCCCCAGGTCTCCTCGACCACGCCACTGGTGCTGCTCAACTCCATGCCGATTGCCTGCGCGCAGGCACGCACTGCGTCCCAGTCCTGCGCCGCACTGGCGGCGGTCATGTGGTCCCAATATGCCGAGCGTGGTTCTTCCAGTAGCTCAGTCAGCTGCCGATAGACGTCGGCCGACTCGGCGAAACGCCCGGTGTTGAGGTACATGCGCGCCAACAGCCCGCGCGCACCGTGCGAGCTCGGCGAGAGCGCCAGCAATGCGGCGCAGGCCTGCTCCAGCGCGGGCCAGTCGGCCAGCCGCTGTGCCAGCTGCGCTTCGCACCACAACGCCGCCACCGGCACCTGGGCACGATACAGCTGCGCCAGACGGCACACGCTGGCCTCGTCGCCACGGCCGAGCAAGAGATTCATCAGCCGGAACGTGGGGCTGGTTTCGCGATCGGCGTGCCGCTGCACGAACTGCCACAGCAAGGCGATCGCGTCTTCATCGGCTGCGCATGCGCTCAAGGCCGATGCGGTGGTGTCCACCAGTTCGGCATCGTCGGGCCGCTCGGCCACTGCCTGCAGCAACCACTGCGCTTCCTGTTCCGGATTGCGCGCGGACTCCTGGTCCTGCGCGGACAACCACGCCAGCAACTGGTCGGCGGGCGCCGGCGGCGGCGCGCTCACCGGCGCCGCATCGATGCGTGCGGCCAGGGTGTTCAGCAACTCGGTGGCGCCACGGTCCAGCCGCAGCCTGGGCACATGCGCGCGGGCCAGCGCCAGGTGCCGGCGCGCGGTCCACACCGCGCCGCGCTGCAAGGCCATCCCGATCGCAAGCTCCGCTGCTTCGATCAAGATGCGGTGCGCACCCACCTGCGCGTAGTGGTCCAGCATGGTCTGCACGCGGCTGCCCAGGTCCCAGCTGTTGCGCTCGGGCGCGCGCGACACCAGCACCGCCACCGCACGCAACCAGTGCAGGCGATAGCGCGGCGCCACATCGCGCCACAGCAGCAGGGCCTGCATGGCCTCTTCGTCGCGCCCCAACAAGGCCAGCGCGCGGGTTTTCTGCAACTGACGCGGCTGGCTGCAGTTGGCCCACTCCGCGCCTTCGCGCGCAGCCTCGCGCTCGCGCTGCTCGACCAGTTCCAGCGCCTCGGCAGCGCGGCCCAGCGCCAGCAGGATCGAGATACGCATGTCCGGCACGCCGTCGTAGATCTCGCCGCCGTGCGCCAGGATGGTTCCCGACTGCTGCTCCAGATACGCCAGCGCCGCATCGCCGCGGCCATCGTCGAGCAAGGCGTCGGCCTTTTCGCAGCTCAGGCACTGGTAGCACGACCAGCTGGGGTCGATGCGCGCCAGGGTTTCTTCGCATACCTCGATGCGCTCTTGCACCCAGCCCGGGCCATCGATGTTGGCGTAACACGCCGCCAGGTCCTGGGTCACACACACCGACTGCGGGCATTCCACCGCATCGGGGCGGTGCGCGCGTTCGAACAGCGACACCGCATCGCCCAACGCACGTTCGCCCTCGCACAGGTTGCCCACCCGGTTGCGCATTTCCCAATGCCCGACGAACACTTCCAGCCACGGGTTGGCCAGGGTCTTGCCCAGCGCGCGCGCCTCCGGCAATAGCGCCTCGGCACGCTCGATCTGCAGATCGCAGATGTGATCGGTCAGGCGTGTCAGCAGCTGCGCATTTTGCGGCTGCCCGGCTTCGCCCAGATCGTCCTGCAGTTTTTCCACCCAGTTCCAGATTTCCATGACGCGTCCTTTGATCCGGCGCTCAGCGCGCCAGCAAGTGGGTGACAGCCGCGGCAAAATCGCCGAAGGCCCGATTCAACGCAGACACACCCGCCTCCGCTTCGGCCGCGCCTGGCGTCTGCTGGGTGCGGCCCTGTGCAGCAACAATCACCTTGAGCGAACGCAGCAAACGCGCGGCGACGGCCGCCTGCGGGTTGCCCGCGCGGTACGCAGCCAGCAGCGACTGCAAGGCAGGGGTGTCCAGATTCAGATACAGCCGCTGGGTCTGTTGCGATTCGATGCGCGCGGTGAACTGCCGCGCCAGGCGCAAGGCCGCGGTCGAGACGCGCTTGTCGTTCTCGTCCTGTTCCAGACGCCGCTTGAGCTCCGCCTCACGGTCGGGCACCACCACCAGCGGCAATTCCTCCGGGCTGAAACGCGCCGGCACCAGGGCCTCGCCATCGCCCAGGTGCTGCTCCAGCCAGGCCAGTTCGTCGGCAGGCAGGCTGTCCAGATGGAACAGCTGCCGGTTGCCTTGTTCGGTGCCCAGTTCGACCAGCCGCACGCCCTTGGCCTGCGCCCAGCGGCGCAGGAACGGCACCACCGCATAGCGGTTGCCATAGGCCACCGGCACGCCCATGGCGCGGAACAGCATTTCCTCGAAGCCGGCGTCGCTGTCCAGGATTACGTGCACCGCACCATGCGCCGGCAGTTGCTGCGCCGGCAGATCGCCTTGCGAGGTGGGAACGCGCACGTGTTCCATCAACAATTCGAACAGGCGCTCGTCGCACAACGCCGCGCCCAGCAGCGCTTCGTTGTGGCGGAGCAGGATGCGGCGCCATGCCTCCGGCTGCTGACGCGCGACCTCGGCCAGACCTTGCACCAAGGCTTCGGAGAGTGCGTGTTGCACCGCGCTGTACACCGCATCGCGCTGCAAATCTTCGCGGCTGGCAGTGGGCGTCAAGCGGTTGGATTCGATCACCCCACCGATGAAACCGGCCCATGGCGGCAGCAATTCGCGCGCGTTGTCATGGAGCAACATGCCACGCAAAAAAACCGACAGATTGCGGTTATCGCTGGTGCCGTAGGTCGCCCCATCCTGCACCCACAACAGACCGACTGCATCGCTGCCTTCGTCGCTGCGCACCGGCATGCAGCACAACGGCTCGAAGTTACGCTCGAAGCGCGCGGCAAATTCGCGCTGGCGGCGCCAGGCCTGCACCGGATGCAACGGCACCGCATCGACCATGCGCCACGGCGGCGGCTCCGGGTTGATCGGCTGTGCATCGCGGCCAATCTGGATCGGCTCGCGCAACAGCGCGCAGTACTGCGACAGGATCTCGCGCAGGCGGCCCTCCTGGGCCAACGGCAGATAATTCGGATGCAGCTCCAGCACCACCTCGGTGCCGACCTGGGCACGTGCGGCAATCGGGCTCACCGTGTATTGCTCGGCATTGCTGGACACATAGCAATGGCCCAGCGTCGGCGTCTGATACGAGGTGGTGCGCACGGTGACCCGCCGTGCCAGGACGAATGCCGACAGGAAGCCCAGCCCGAACATGCCGATCAGGCCGCTGTCTTCATGCCCGCCCTGACGCAGGCCGCGGGTGTAGCCCACGCCCACGGTGGCCAGATAGTCGTGGATCTCCTGTTGGGTCAGCCCGGCGCCGGTATCGATGATGCGCACGGTGCCCTGGGCGGGATCGCCATGCACTTCGATCAGCGACGCACCACCCCACTCCGGCTGCTCCAGGCGCCGGCGCAGGATCGAGTCGTGCGCGTTCTGCACCAGCTCGCGCAACGCGACCACCGGCGTCGAATACAAATGCTTGCTGAGTACGGACATGAGCCCGTTGAGATCGACGCCTGCGCGGCGGATCTGCGAGGCGTCCGTCGCCTCATTGATGGGATCTTGCATGATCGGTCGTCGTGTCCTTGGCGGCCGCGTCCATCCTCGGACACGCCTGCCTGGGTGGCAATGCGAGCCGGAAAGGATAGCCGCAAGCCACGGACCGCGCACGTACGCGCCGCGCCGGCGGCACAGGCCGGCCTTCTCAGGCAACAGATCCCAGCGTTACATCCATCGTTACATAGGTGCCGGGTATTCAAGGCCCGGCAGCACACTCTTGCAAAGCGCTGCAAAACGGCCGGATTTGCCGGCAAAAACTGCAAACGTCACGCCTGCTTCGTGCAAGCGCGCTGCGCATAAACGCCGGCTGAGCCAACGTCCGGCACAGCGCGAACAGGGGCGCATCGCCGCCGCGTGCCACCCCTCTACCCGCTCACCGCTGCCCTGCATTGCTGCAGGGCAGCGGCCTGCTTAGCGTTGCAGGGTTTCCATCGGCGCTTCATTGAAATGCTGGCGATAGCCCTTGGCCAGCGCCGAGCGACTGCCCACACCCCAGCGGCTCGCCGCCTGCAGCACGCTGCCACAACCGCCATCGGCCAACAGTTCATCGCGGATGCCCTGCATGCGATACCGGCGCAGCACCTGGGTCGGCGACAAGCCGGTCGCTGATTTGAAGGCCTGCTGCAGCGCGCGCCCGGTCACCCCGATCTGCGCGGCGACCTCGTTGATCGACAGGTCCGATCGATGGGCATTGGTGATCATGTACGCGTAGGCACGCCGGTACTTGGCCGGCAGGCGGGCGGAAATGTCATCGCTGACATGCGCCGGTGTGCCGCTTTCCAGCAACCGCGGCGCCTGGACCTCGCTGCGCAGGCATTGCACAGCCCCCAGGGCGTAGCGGTTGTAGAGCAGCAAGGCTTGCTCGGCACGTCCCAGTGCCTGGCTGATCTTGGCCTGGCAATACTCGAACTCCAGGTTCCAGCGCGGCGCGTGATGGCGCCCGGCACCGGCCAGCGCGCGTTCGGCCAGGTCCGCACGCCCAACCGCCAATGCGGCCAGCGCCAGCTCCACTTGCGCATCCTGCCGCGCGCATGGCGGGCAACCGGTGGCCGCTGCGGGCAAGGCATCGATCTGCGCGTCGAAGCCGAAGATGTCTCCACCAGCAATGCGCAGCAGATTGCGCACATGGCGCATGCGTTGCGCCAGCACCGGCATGCTCTCGGACAGATCGGCGATGCAGGCACGCAGCTCGCTGGCCTCGAAGGTATGCGCGGCATCTTCCTGGCGCAGCGTGGCCTGCCAGAACACGTGGTCGCTCATGCGCTCGCCGCGCCGGATCCGCAGCTGGGCGATCAGGTCCAGACGCAGCGCGCCGACCACACGCGTCCAGTCCGCCGCACCGAGCTCCAGCTCGGAAACCACCTCTTGCGCGCGTTCCAGCGTCTGCAGTGCCAGGGTGCTCTGGCCCAGGTGGAAGTGGGTCAGCGCCTTGCCGAGCAGGCTCTCGCCACACAGCACCGCCGGGGTATCGCGGTCCATGGCCAGTTGCGCAAAGCAATTGAGCGCTGCACTCAGCCGGCGCTGGCTCAACATCAGCCACGCGGTGTTGCGGCACGACAGCAGGCGCAGCTGCCGCTGGTGCCCACGCATCGCCTTGGACGCCTGCCGATAGGCATCCTCTGCCTCTTCCTGATACTCCAGAATCAACAAGGCATCGGCGCTGGCGCCCAGCAATGCGACTTCGTCGTCGCTGCCATCCGGAGCTGCCTGCCCCTCGCGACGTTGCTGGAGGTGCTGCAGACCCTGTGGCCAAGCACCAACAAGCATCCTGCTCGTATAGATCGGAAGACGGTCTGCGTAAGACAACGCAGAGATCGCTGCGAAGTAGGTCGAAAGGATCATGCCGGGCTCTCTGAAGGGGAGGAGCAAAAACAACAAAAGGCGCCGTTGTGGTGGGCGCAAACGATTGTATGCAGCGGATCCAATAGAATTTCTCACTTCGCAGCAGCTAGAAATTCAAAAATTCTCACTCTGTCTTGCAAACTGCGAAGTGGATCCCGCACCTGCATAGCGACGAAGGCCAGACGATGCGCCGGCGTATCTTGACGGTGCATCACAGGACGATGCGTGGGCGTACGGATGCGGTGTTCGGCACGCAGATGCGCGAAGGCGCGCTAAACATCTGCGATCGCTCGCGCTCAATGTCAAATGGCCGTTAATCCAGTGCAATGAGGGCACACGCTGTTTTCCGGCGATTCGCCGGTCCACCTGTAATTACAAGAGCATTTTGTTCAGCGGCGCGATAGTCAAGTCCCTCGAGATATTCTTTCTCGCGCAGGGAGTCAGCAAAATCTCTATACCTTGGTCTACACCTGCACGTTGGCATGCCGCCGCTCCAGCATGGGGTTTTGTGTGCAGCAACCCGACCGAATTAAAACGCCCCAACCAGCCCTATGCGTCAGACGACGATTGCATAACTAGAGAGTAAGAGCTGTGTTGCGGCTAACTGACCACCCGCTAAAGCGGATGACTCCGCTGATCGGAATTCGCGCTAGGCAACGAAACTTTTCGCCTCCGCAATGGTATATACCATTCGTCTGACGCAGGTCAGATCCCCCCGAAGCGGTCGAGTGATATGGCTATGTGCCTGGATACCTTTAGTAAGCCTGTTGTGCTCAGTTCCATGGTCTGGGCTGCGCCCGTACCGCCGGCGTGGGCGCGCGAGTGATGGACGCCGCTGCGAATGACCGCCAAGGATCGGCATTCGTACTGACGCAGGACGCGCGGCTGGCATCACAGATCAACGCCAGCCTGGCGACTCTGGTCCCAGAGGTCACCATCTTTTCAGACGAACTCGAATTGCTGCGCTGCCTGCGCCACTCGCCGTGCGAGCTTCTGGTTTTCGATGCCCATTGCGTGGCATCGGACGACAGTTCCCTGCTCGCCTGGCAGCGCTGCCACAGTGGTCACCCCACCCCACTGATTGTGCTGGGCCGTTTCGAGTGCCCCGACGACTTGCTGGCCTGGTATCGCGCCGGCGCCCACGAAGTGCTCAGCCTGCCAGTCAACTCACACGAGTTGCATGTGCGCGCATCGCTCGCCATTTGGCCGATGGCAGCCACCTGCATCCAGGCCCAGCAGATCAAGGTGGGCCCGTATCAGCTGCTCCGCGAGAAGAACACGGTGTACCTGCACGAGACCGCGATTGCCTTGACCGCGCGCGAGTTCTCCATCGCCTGGCTGCTGTTTTCGAATCCGGGCGTGTGCTTCCGCCGCTGCCAGCTGGCCAAGGCGGTCTGGGGTAGCCATACCGAGTTCACCGACCGCACCATGGAACAGCACATCTACAAGCTGCGCAAGAAACTGCGGCTGTGCAACCACAGTGGCGCGGTGCGCATTCGCACCGTGTATTCGCATGGCTACAAGCTCGAACTGGCGCTGTCGGACGGCAACACGGCGGCACCTTCCAAGGGCATGACGTCCAATACGGTCAATCGCACCGCAGCTTGCTGAGCTGCGGCTGCTCTGCTTGGAGATCACGCAGCGGTGCAGGCATTGCTGGCGTCTTGACGGAGCTCGCCTGAGTCAGAGTGTTTGGCTGCACGGGCGCGACGTCACGCGCACGGTCGATGGGGTTCGTTCGTGTTGCGACGGCTCATGAAGACTTGGGCTTCGCAGTCAGCGCAGACGTGTACGTTCGAGGCAGCAATGTCAGTAATGCGAGGCCGAAGCGCCGCATGGAGCAGTGCTTCGGCCGCCGTCGTTGCGGCATCGCCGACACCGGAAATATTGGCCATCCCTGCAGAGCGTTGATGTCCAGCAACAAGGCGGCGTTCTCGCCAGATCCCCCGCCGCTCCTGATCAAGCTTGCGCCGCATGGCAACCCCCGCTGCTGCCATTGCATTACCGCACCGATGCAAACACCCATAAACGACAACGGCGCCAGGTTTCCCTTGGCGCCGCTGTTTTTTGCAGTTTAGAAGAACTTACTGCTTCGGGCTCTCGCCGTACTCGTTCGGGCCGGGCGTACCTTCGAGGCACATAAACACCAACACGATGAAGCCGCCGAGGTAAGGCACCAGGCTGATCAGATAGAACCAGCCAGACTTGCCCTGGTCGTGGAAGCGACGCACGCTCACCGCAATGCTCGGCACCACCATTGCCAGCATCACGATCACCATGATCGCGAAGACCACCCAGGCCAGCGCGCCCGGGCCGTTATCGCCGCCGCCCACTGCCGCTGCGATGCCGAAAAGACCACCCAGCACCAGCAGGATGATGGCCTGCAGCAGCATGAACATCCAATATTCCTTGCGGCGCGAACGACCATTGAAGTCGGCATAACGCTTGAGCGGCAGCAACATCCATTCCATCGTGAGTCTCCTGGTGACGAGCAATAAGCGGTGTGTGTGATCCGGTGCACAGTGCAACGGGCCGCGCATGGTGCCATAGCCGCAGTCTGGTGAAAACGTTTTCTTTACGCTCTGGCGCGTATGGCTGGCGCTGTCCGACGAGCGGTCGGGCCTGGCGCTGCTGCTGACCCGCACGGCCGCACGCCCCCCATCGCACTTGTCGCTGGGGAGAGCTGCAGCTTGCAGAACGTGGAGGCGCAGCGCCTGCGCCGCCCGCAACAGCGAGCCCGGTAGAGGCGAGCAACCAGGCAGCGACTTAGCGACAACGTCGGTGGCGGCTGCGGGCTTACTCCGCCGCCGCTTCCAGGGCCTGGCTCAATCGCTCCACGGCAACGATCTCCATGCCCTTGATGCTGGACGCCTTCGGCGCATTGGCCTTGGGTACGATCGCGCGCTTGAAGCCGTGCGTCGCCGCCTCCTTCAGGCGGTCCTCGCCGTTGGGCACCGGGCGAATCTCTCCCGACAACCCCACCTCACCGAAGGCGATCGTCTTCTCGGCCAGTGGCCGGTCGCGCAACGACGACAACACCGCCAGCAGCACCGGCAAGTCGGCGGCGGTCTCCTGTACCCGGATACCGCCGACCACGTTGACGAACACGTCCTGGTCACCGACCACGATGCCGCCATGCCGGTGCAGCACCGCCAGCAACATCGCCAGGCGGTTCTGCTCCAGCCCCACGGCGACCCGCCGCGGATTGGACAACGGCGAGGCATCCACCAGCGCCTGCACCTCCACCATCAACGGACGCGTGCCTTCGCGGGTCACCATCACGCAACTGCCCGGCTGATGGGTGCTGCCGCCGGAAAGGAAAATCGCCGAGGGGTTGGAGACCTCCTTGAGGCCCTTCTCACCCATCGCAAACACGCCCAGCTCGTTGACCGCACCGAAGCGGTTCTTGAACGCACGCAGCAAGCGGAAGCGGCTGCCGCTTTCGCCCTCGAAATACAGCACCGCATCGACCATGTGCTCGAGCACGCGCGGGCCGGCGATGCCGCCTTCCTTGGTGACATGCCCGACCAGGAACACCGCCGTGCCGGTTTCCTTGGCATAACGCACCAGCCGTGCGGCGCTCTCGCGCACCTGGCTGACCGAGCCGGGTGCCGCGGTCAGCGACTCGGTCCACAGCGTCTGCACCGAGTCGGCCACGATCAATTTGGGCCGCGCCACGCTGGCGTGCTGCAGGATGTTCTCGATCCCGGTTTCGGCCAGCGCATTCAACCCTTCCAGTGGCAGGTCCAGCCGCACCGCGCGCCCGGCCACCTGGGCCAGCGATTCTTCGCCGGTGACGTACAACACCGGCAGCGTGCTGGCCATGCTGGCCAGCGCCTGCAGCAACAACGTCGACTTGCCAATACCCGGGTCGCCGCCGATCAGGACCACCGCACCCTCGACCAGGCCGCCACCAAGCACACGATCGAACTCGCCGATGCCGGTGGACACCCGCGCCTGCTCGGACTGCTGCACATCCTTGAGCGCGGTGATCTTGGGCGCTTCGGTCTTGCCCGCCCAGCCGCTGCGCCGCGAGGCCGCCGGCGAGGCCTTGCCAGCGGGCGTGGCGCTTTCCAGCACGATCTCGCTGAGCGTGTTCCACACCCCGCACTCGGTGCACTGTCCCTGCCACTTGGTGTACTCGGCGCCGCATTCGCCGCAGACATAGGCCGTCTTCGCCTTCGCCATCATCTTCTTGCCGTTGCTTCTAAAGCCGAAGCATAGCTGCGGCGGGTCTCACCGCGCGCGACCTGAGCCGGAGACTGGCGTCAGCCGATCGCCGTGTGATGTGTCAGCGGTTGCGGGTCCAGCCGGCGCGGCATCGACCGTTGATGCACGCCATTCGATTACTCAGTCCCGATGCAGAGCGCACTGCGCGTCGCGGATTCGGGATTCGGGATTCGGGATTCGGGATTCAAGAATGCTGCTCGCAGCTCGCGACAAAAACTACCCGCCTGCGGCATGCATGGAGTCGCTCAGGCATTGATGCAGGAAACGCACGCAGATGGTTCCGGCACCCGGACATAAGCCGGGATGGCGCCGTCACTCCGCGTAGCGAGATGCGGCGGCATGCCTCGCGCGAACAAAGGCCCTGAAAAGGCGCATCTAAACCACTACGACATTTGCAAACAGCGCACCCAGCGAGCGGCAAGGTGAACGAGCGACGCCCACGCACCAGACTGCTTCAGCCGAACAAGCACCGCTCATCCATCGACGATCATCCAGCTCTACACCGGCATCCTGCACGCATGCAGGATGCCGGCGCAGCGCTCCATTCAACGCGCCTTGTACAGCTCGCTCAAACGGTCCGGTTTGCCGGCAATCCGCTCAAGATGCGGATACAGCAGCCCGCCGTGGTAGTCGATGCGCACTGTGTCGTAGCGGTCGAGTCGCTTGACCAGCAGCTCGATCGGCACGGTGGTTCCCTTGGCGGCGGTGATCGCGTCCTTGATCACGTCACTACTGAAGGCGCGGCCGTTGACCGCCACGATCGTATTGCCCGTGATCAGGCCCGCATTGAAGGCCGGGCCGTCCCAAAGCACATCGCTGATATCGCCCGAGGCTTTCAACGACATGCCAAGCGAATAGGTCAGGCTGGCGTCCTTGTCGTCGCTCTCGTCGGTCTTGGTGGCCAGGTTCGGCTCGTCGTTGTAGACCAGCTTCCAGCCATTGGCTTCGATGCCGCCGATCAACGAACCATGCCCATCCATGCGACTGCGCAGGAAGCTCGCCCAGTCGAAGGCAGCCACGCCGTTGAGGGTGCTGACGATGTCATCAAACGTGTACGGATTGACGTCCCAATCGCCGTTCTTCATGCCGAAGAACGCCTTGCCGAAGTCATCGATGGAGCGCTTGTTGTTGGTCAACGCGCGCAGCTTGCTATCCACTTCCAGCCACATCATCTGGCCGCCGGAGTAATAGTCTTCCGACATTTGATAGTTGCGGTACGCCTTGGGGCGGCGCATCGACATGGTCGGGTCGTTGGTGGTGTCCTGCACCGTGCGCCACGCCATGCCGGGGCGGCCACGCTCGTATTGGGCGGCTACGCCGGCCAGCATGTCGCGTGCCTGTTCCTGCGTCCACAGGCCGGAGCGCGCCGACATCACTTCGCCCCAGAACTGGGTCTGGCCTTCATACAGCCACAGCAGGCTGTCGCCCATGGGCACGTTGAAATTCGGCGTCGCCAGATCCGCGCCGCGGCGGTACTTGCCGTTCCAGGAGTGGTTGAACTCATGCGCCAGCAAGTCGCGCCCGGTCCAGCTCTTGTCCCACTCGGTGAAGTAGTTCGGTGCACCGCTGTTCTCGCTGGAACGGTGATGCTCCAGGCCGATGCCGCCCAGCTTCTTGGTCAGCGCCAGCAAAAATTCGTAGTGGTCGAAATGCCGCGCGCCATACAGCTTGTCCATTTGCTGCACCAACGCGGCGTGCGCCTTGATCTGCTCGGGCTTGGCGTCCAGCGATTTGGCTTCGTCGGCAAAGACGTTGAGATACACCGGCTGCTTGCCGGCGCTCAATTCGACCCGCTTGTAGTACTTGCCGGCAAACATCGGCGAGTCGACCAGGTCATCGAAATCGATCGGCTTGAAGGTCACCGTATCGCCCACCCGGCGTTCGGTTTCCATGGCCGTGGCATAGCTCCAGCCCGCCGGCAAGGTCACGCTGGCCTGCGCCTTGATGTTGCGCGCGAAGTAGCCCGCCGGATACAGCGCCGTGGTATTCCACTGCAGGTTGAGCATTTCCGGGGTCATCATCACCCGGCCCTGGCTGCTGGCCTGCGGCGAGAGGAACTTGAATTCGGCCACCAGCTCGCTGGCGCCTTGCGGCACGTCCACCTTGAAGGCGTAGACATCGAACTGGTCGCGCGTCCAGGGCACCACCTTGCCATCGACCTTGATCACCAGGCCGGCCAGTTTGTCGATCGGGCAGGTGGGCGAATGGTTGCCCGGGATCCACTGCGGATACAGCAGCGTCATCGGGCCCGGCTTGGCCGGCATGGTGGTCTTGACCCTGAAGATGCGGTGCTGCAGATCGGTGGCATCGACGTCGATCTTCAAGGTGCCTTCGAACGGCACATCCTGCGGCGCGGCGGTCTGTGCGGCGGCAGGCAGGGACAGCGCCGCGAGCAGCGACAAGGACAAGACAGTGGGGACGTTCATCGCGATTCCGTTGGGACCTGGATCAGGCAGCCTTCGATGCTAAGCGCACGCCAGCGCTTCCCCCGTATGCCATTGGTCATGCTGCGATGGATTGCCGGGCAAAAAAAAAGCCGCCGGAGCTCCGGCGGCTTTCAGTGATCCGGCGTGGCTGCCGTCTCAATGCATCATGTTGACGTTCATGTTGTGCAGCACCCACAGCGAACCCACGATCACGATGCCGATGATCAGCAGCGAGAACAGGCCCACCTGCACGTTGGAACGCTGCTCCGGCGTACGGTCCATGTGCAGGAAGTACACCATGTGCACCAGCATCTGCACGGCAGCCATCACCGAGATCACGATGACGGTGACGCCCTTGGAGAACGCCCCGCTCATCACCATCGCAAACGGGATGACGGTGAGGATCACGGCCATGACGAAGCCGATCAGATAGGACTTCAGACCGCCGGCATGCGCGTCGGCAGCGTTTTCGGTGTGGTGGTGATTGGCCATTACAGCGCTCCCAGCAGATAGACGACGGTGAACACACCGATCCAGATGATGTCCAGGAAGTGCCAGAACAGGCTCAGGCAGGCAAGACGCGTGCTGTTGCGCGCGGTCAGGCCGTTCTTGGAGATCTGGATCACCAGCACCGCCATCCACAACAAGCCTGACGCCACGTGCAGGCCGTGGGTGCCCACCAGGAAGAAGAAGGCCGACAGGAACGCACTACGCCCCGGGCCCGCACCTTCATGGATCAGGTGGTTGAACTCCCAGATTTCCATGCACAGGAAGCCGATACCCAGCAGCGCGGTGACCGCCAGCCAGCCGTACAGGCCGGCCATCTTGCGCTTGTGCGCGGAGATCATGGCGAAGCCGAAGCTCAAGCTACTGAACAACAGCAGGAAGGTTTCCACCAGCACGAACTTCAGGTCGAACAGCTCCTTCGCCGTCGGTCCGTCCACCGTGGCGCCGGACAGCACCGCGTAGGTGGCGAACAGGCCCGCGAACAGCAGGCAGTCGCTCATCAGGTAGACCCAGAACCCGAAGACGGTGTTGCCACCGCCGTCGTGATGCTCGTGGTCGTGATCGTGGCCGCCCGCGTGGGCGCCGTGGTGGTCAAGCGTGGTCGTGGAGGACATGATCAGATCGCCTTCGCGGCCTGAGCCGCATGTTGCTGTTCGAGCTTGGCAAAGCGCGCGTCTTCGATGCGCTTCACTTCCTCGGCCGGCACCCAGTAATCGATGTCGTCATCGAAGGACCGGGCGATGAAGCTGCCGATCATGCCCGCCAGGCCGATGATGGCCAGCCACCAGATGTGCCAGGTCAGACCAAAGCCCAGCAGCACGCTGAAGGCGGCGATGTAGACGCCTGCACCGGTGTTGCGCGGCATGTGGATGGGCTCGTACGAGGACGGACGCACCCAGCCCTTGCCATTCTGCTTGTCGCCCCAGAACTGGTCGCGGTCGTCGATGTGCGGCAGCACGGCGAAGTTGTAGAACGGCGGCGGCGAGGACGTCGCCCATTCCAGCGTACGGCCATCCCACGGATCACCGGTGTGGTCCATGTTGTCCTTGCGCTTCCAGACGCTGTAAGCGATCTGCACCAGGTTCAGGAAGATACCCAGGCCGATGATCGCTGCACCTGCGGCGGCCACGTACAGCCACGGTGCCCACTCGGGGTGGTTGTAGGTGTTCATGCGACGCGTCATGCCCATGAAGCCAAGCACGTACAGCGGCATGAAGGCCACGAAGAAGCCGATGATCCAGCACCAGAACGAAGCCTTGCCCAGCCTTTCATTGAGCTTGAAGCCGAACGCCTTCGGGAACCAGTAGGTCAGACCTGCCAGGTAACCGAACACCACACCGCCGATGATCACGTTATGGAAGTGGGCGATCAGGAACAGGCTGTTGTGCAACACGAAGTCCACGGCCGGGATGGCCAGCATCACGCCGGTCATGCCGCCGATGGAGAAGGTGATGATGAAGCCGATCGTCCACAGCACCGGCGAGGTCATGTGCACGCGACCGCGGAACATGGTGAACAGCCAGTTGAAGATCTTCACGCCGGTCGGGATCGAGATGATCATCGTCGTGATGCCGAAGAAGGCATTGACGTTGGCACCCGAGCCCATGGTGAAGAAGTGGTGCAACCACACCACGAACGACAGCACGCCGATACACGCGGTGGCGTAGACCATCGAGGTGTAACCGAACAGGCGCTTGCGGCTGTAGGTGGCAATCAATTCGGAGAAGATGCCGAACGCCGGCAGGATCAGGATGTAAACCTCCGGGTGACCCCAGATCCAGATCAGGTTGACGTACATCATGGCATTGCCGCCACCGTCGTTGGTAAAGAAGTGCGTGCCCAGGTAACGGTCGGCACCCAGCAGCGCCAGCGCCACAGTCAGGATCGGGAACGCAGCGATGATCAGGATGTTGGTGATCAGCGCGGTCCAGGTGAAGATCGGCATGCGCATCAGGGTCATGCCCGGCGCGCGCATGCGCATGATCGTCACGAAGAAGTTCACGCCGGTCAGCAACGTGCCTAACCCGGAGACCTGCAACGCCCAGATGTAGTAGTCCACGCCAACGCCTGGACTGTATTCCAGCCCCGACAATGGCGGATACGCCAGCCAGCCGGTCTGCGCAAACTCACCAACACCCAGCGAGATGTTGATCAGCGCCGCACCGGCCACGAACAGCCAGAAGCTCAGCGAGTTCAGGAACGGAAACGCCACGTCGCGTGCGCCGATCTGCAGCGGCACGATCAGGTTCAACAGGCCGGTCATGAACGGCATGGCCATGAAGAAGATCATGATCACGCCGTGCGCGGTAAAGATCTGGTCGTAGTGGTGCGGCGGCAGCACGCCTTCGCCGCCGTTGCCGGCCAGCGCCTGCTGGGTGCGCATCATCGCCGCATCGGCGAAGCCGCGCAGCAGCATGATCAACGCCACGATGATGTACATCACACCGATGCGCTTGTGGTCCACCGAGGTGAACCACTCATTCCACAAGTAGCCCCACAGCTTGTACTTGGTGATGGCACCCGCGATGAGCAGGCCAAGCAGGCCGGCGCCACCGAGGGCGATCATGATGATCGGCTCGTGGTACGGAACCGCCTCGATCGTCAGCTTACCTAACATCAGTTGTCTCCGAAGTACACATGGCAAACGGCTCTACGACCTTTGCCTTACCGCCGGCATGGCTTTCAGAATGATGGCTACCCATCATGTATTTATCGATCAGCGACCGGAACATGCCGTCGGGCACCGATGAGTAATAGGTGACCGGATACTGTTCCTTGTCGTTGCGATTGGCGGCCAGCGCCTGGTATTCGGCAGCGTCCAGCGCCTTCGGCGAGGCCTTGACCTTGGCCACCCATGCCTCGAAGCCGGCCTGGTCGGTGGCACGCGCCACGAAGCTCATCTTCGAGAAGCCATGACCGCTGTAATTGCTGGACAGGCCGAAGTACTCGCCCGGCTCATTGGCAACCAGATGCAGCTTGGTCTCCATGCCGGCCATCGAATAGATCATGGTGCCCAGGTGTGGAATGAAGAAGGCATTCATCACCGTATCGGAGGTGATCTTGAAGTTCAGCGGCGCATGCACCGGGAACGCGATCTCATTGACCGTGGCGATGCCCTGATCCGGATAGATGAACATCCACTTCCAGTCCAGCGACACCGCCTCGATGTTGATCGGCTTGATGTCCGAGTCCAGCGGCCGGTACGGGTCCAGCGCATGCGACGAGCGCCAGGTCAGCACCGCCAGCACCAGGATGATCACGCACGGGATCGACCAGACCACCACCTCGATCGCGGTGGAGTGCGACCAATCCGGCTCGTAGCGCGCCTTGGTGTTGGACGCGCGGTATTTCCACGCGAACGCAATCGCCATGACGATCACCGGGATCACCACGATCAGCATCAGCACCACCGAGGTGATCAGTAGTTGCTTCTCGTCGTGGCCGATCTGGCCTTTCGGATTGAGGATGGCCGAGTTGCAGCCTGCCAACAGCAGGAACGGCAACATCAGACCTGGACGAAGTACACGCCCGAGATGTTTCAACGGAATCATCGGTCGATCCAAGTGCGAAGGAACGCCAGCCTCGTTCGTCTGATCCGCCAGCGGCGTTTTGAACAGCCCGCTCCCGGTGGAGATGGCGGCCCAGATCGAAGACACGGGTTAGCTCCCTGATTTTAGTCTTTGCTGCACCTGCACGAAACCCATTGGCAATGATCCATCGCAATGAATGCGCGCAGATGTGTGCGACATGTTGTCGCAGCGCGTCAAAGTGCAGGGAATGCGGCCAGTTGCGGCCGTCGTGCAGTGGGCAGAGAACCTACGCGATGCACTTAAAATTCCAGCGTCGACGCGCACAGTGCCCAAACGCAACTGGGCCGACCAAAGGTCGACCCAGTGATGATGCGATGGTGCCGGAAATAGGAATCGAACCTACGACCTACGCATTACGAATGCGCCGCTCTACCAACTGAGCTATTCCGGCGAGCCGTGAATTGTAGGAGCGGAGCGCCGCTGCGGTCAATCGCCTTGGGTGTCGCGGCTGTGCCACGCACCTGCGTCTCAGCCACCGCGATCGTTGCGCCCTCCTCCGCAGCGCTCGGCTTCACCGGAGCCGGTGAGGCAACTGAGCGAATGTTCCGCCGATGACCTGGCGCGCGCCTCCCGCTCAGCTGACCAGCCGCAGCCGCAACTCCTTGGGCAGGGCGAACACCATCGACTCCGGCTCGCCCGCCAGTTCGGACACGCCATTGGCTCCGAGCTCGCGCAGCCGCGCCAGCACGCCGTCGACCAGCACCTGCGGCGCCGAGGCGCCAGCGGTCAGGCCGATATGCTGCTTGCCGACGATCCAGGCCGGGTCGATCTCGCTGGCGTTGTCGATCAGGTAGGACTCCACCCCATCGCGGCGGGCCAGCTCGCTGAGCCGGTTGGAGTTGGAGCTGTTGGGCGAGCCCACCACCAGTACCAGATCGCACTGGCGCGCCAGGTCGCGCACCGCATCCTGGCGGTTCTGCGTGGCATAACAGATGTCGTCGTGCTTTGGCCCCTGCATGGCCGGATAGCGCACGCGCAAGGCCTCGATGATGCCCATGGTGTCGTCCACCGACAGCGTGGTCTGGGTCGTATAGGCCAGGCTCTCCGGCTGGCGCACCTGCAAGGTGGCGACCTGCTCGATATCTTCCACCAGGTAGATCTGCCCGGGGCCGCGCTCGCGGCTCCACTGGCCCATGGTGCCCTCCACTTCCGGATGCCCGGCATGGCCGATCAGCACCACGTCGCGGCCGGCGCGGCAATGGCGAGCAACTTCGAAATGCACCTTGGTCACCAGCGGGCAGGTTGCATCGAACACCTTCAGCCCGCGCCGTTCGGCCTCCACGCGCACGGCCTGGGAGACGCCGTGGGCGCTGAAGATCACCGTGGCGTCGTCCGGCACTTCGTCCAGTTCCTCGACGAAGATGGCGCCGCGCTGCTTGAGGTCGTCGACCACGAAGCGGTTGTGCACCACCTCGTGGCGCACGTAGATCGGCGCACCCAGCGTCTCGATCGCACGCTTGACGATCTCGATCGCGCGGTCGACACCGGCGCAGAAGCCGCGGGGATTGGCGAGCAGGACGTCCATAAGCTTCTTCTCTCGACGGCCCGGCCGCGATGGCCGGACGTTTTCAACAGGGGGCGCGGCCGCCGACAACGCGGCGCCAGGCGCTTTGCTGCGGCGTGCCCGTCAAGGCAGCGTCGCAGCGGGCATGGATCAGGATTATCCCGCTTTTCGACTGCGCTTGCCGTCGAACAAACCGAACAGTGCGATGCCGATCGCGCCACCCACGATCGCCGAGTCGGCGATATTGAACGACGGCCAGGTGTGCTCGCCGACATACCACTGGATGAAATCGACCACGTGGCCGTGCATCAGGCGGTCGATCACATTGCCGATCGCCCCGCCGATGACCAGCGCATACGGCACTGCGCTGCGCCAGTCGCCGCGCGCGGTGCGCGATAGCCAGAACGCCAGCAGGCCACTGATGCCGACCGCCAGCGCGGTGAAGAACCACAGCTGCCAGCCACCGGCATCACTCAGGAAGCTGAAGGCTGCCCCGGTGTTGTAGGTGCGGTACCAGTTCCAGAACCCGTCGATGACCGGCACCGGGGTGTATTCGGGCAGGCTGGACAGCACCCAGGCCTTGCTCCACTGATCCAGGCCGATCACAACAGCCGAAAGCAGTAACCAGATCAGGGCGGACGGGTTGGGTCGTTGACTCATGTCGAAATATCGCAAGTAGGAGGCCTTCTCCGTGGCGGAGAAGAGGCCTGGATGGCGGGAACAACACAGGATGGCACGCACGGGACAACCAACCGACCTGCCCCATGCCGGCATGCGCGCCGGGCTTCAGCTGCAGGGCCCGCCGCAGGGCAAACTGAGGAACGGTGGCTGCCCACCAGAACCGCGTCGACCGCACAGCTGGCCGGCGCCGCAACCCTGCAGCGGACGCGGCGGCGCGCCGAACACGCCGCCACGCCATAGCCGCATCAGAACCAGCGACGCTCCTCGCCCGGGCCTTCGATGTTGCTGACGCAGCGGCTGCACAACTCCGGGTGCCGCGGGTCGCTGCCCACGCTGGCCTGGTGGTGCCAGCAGCGCACGCACTTGGCCTTGGTGGTGGGCTGCGCACTGACGAAGATGTCGTCGGTGCTGGCCGCGGTCACGGTGACGTCGCCACTGATAAACAGGAAGCGCAGCTCATCGCTCAGCGGTTGCCAGCGCGCGGCGGTCTGCGCATCGGCGGCCACGGTGATTTCCGCTTCCAGCGCCGCGCCGATCGCGCCATTGGCACGCATCGGCTCCAGCACCTTGGCCACCTGCTCACGCAGTGCCAGCAACTTGTCGACGTCGGCGCTGGTCAGTGCGGCATCGGCCGGCATCGGCGCCAGCCCGTCGTACCAGGTGGCGAACAGCACGTTGCCGGAGTGCTCGCCAGGCAGGTACGCCCACAGCTCTTCGGCGGTGAAGCTCAGCACCGGCGCAATCCAGCGCACGAACGCCTCGGCCACGTGATACATCGCGCTCTGCGCCGAACGGCGGCCGCGCGCATCCTCGGCCATCGTGTACAGGCGGTCCTTGGTGACATCCAGGTACAGCGAACCCAGGTCCACGCTGCAGAAATTCAGCAGCGCCTGCACGATTTCGGCGAAGTCGTAGCGCGCGTAGGCGGCAGTGATCTTCTCCTGCAGCTCGTGGGCGCGATGCACGATCCAGCGGTCCAGCAGCACCATGTCGTCCAGTGCCACCAGATGCTGCAACGGGTCGAACCCATGCAGATTGCCGAGCAGGAAGCGCGCGGTATTGCGCAGGCGACGGTACGCATCGGCATTACGCTTGAGGATCTCCTGCGACAGCGACATTTCGTTGCTGTAGTCGGCCGAGGCGATCCACAGGCGCAGGATGTCGGCGCCCAGCGTGCGCATGATTTCCTGCGGCTCGATCCCATTGCCCAGCGACTTGGACATCTTGCGGCCGTGCTCGTCCACAGTGAATCCGTGGGTGAGGCACTGCTTGTACGGCGCGACCTTGTCCATCGCCACGCCGGTCAGCAGCGAGGACTGGAACCAGCCGCGGTGCTGATCGGAGCCTTCCAGGTACAGGTCGGCCGGCTTGGGCAGGCCGCGATCCACCAGCACCGCCTCATGGGTCACGCCGGAGTCGAACCACACGTCCAGGATGTCGGTGATCTTGTCGTAGTCGCCGGCTTCATCGCCCAACAGCTCGGCTGCGTCCAGCGTGTACCAGACATCCACGCCGCCCTGCTCTACCCGCTCTGCCACCTGCCGCATCAGCTCGGTACTGCGCGGATGCGGCTCGCCGGTTTCGCGGTGCACGAACAACGCGATCGGCACGCCCCAGGTGCGCTGGCGCGAGATGGTCCAGTCCGGACGCCCGTCGATCATGCCGGCGATCCGCGCCTGGCCCCACGACGGATACCAATGCACGGTTTCGATGGCCTTGAGCGCATCGGCGCGCAGGTTGGCCTGCTCCATCGAGATGAACCACTGCGGCGTGGCACGGAAGGCGATCGGCGTCTTGTGGCGCCAGCAATGCGGATAGCTGTGCTCCATCGTGCTGGCGGCCAGCAACACGCCGGTGTCGCGCAACGCATCGATGATGACGTCGTTGGCTTTCCAGATATGCAGCCCGGCCAGCACGGTGTCGCCCAGCGGCGGGGTGGACGGCAGATACACGCCGCGCCCGTCGATCGGGTTGATCTGCGCGGCGCTGTAGCGCTCCAGCAGACCGTACTGCTTGGAGACCTGGTAGTCCTCCTGTCCGTGGCCCGGCGCGGTATGCACCGCACCGGTACCGTCGTCGTCGGAGACGTGATCGCCCAGGATCAGCGGGATGTCGCGTTCGGCATAGAACGGGTGCGCCAGCAGCAGCTGGTCCAGCGCCGCGCCCTTGGCATGACCATGCACCACCACCGCCTCGACGCCATAGCGCGCCAGCGCCTTGCCGGCCAACGCCTCGGCGATCACCAGCCAACGCGGCTGGCCGCGATCGGCCGGGCCTTCGACCAGCACGTAGTCCAGTTCCGCGCCCAGGCTCACCGCCAGCGAGGCCGGCAGCGTCCAGGGCGTGGTGGTCCAGATCGGCACCGCCACCTGCGTGCCGGCAGGCAGCGTGACGCCGAATGCCGCAGCGATCGCGGCCGGATCACGTGCCGGGTAGGCGATGTCCACGGTCGGCGAGAGCTTGTCGGCGTATTCGATTTCCGCCTCGGCCAACGCCGAGCCGCAGTCGAAGCACCAGTGCACCGGCTTGACGCCGCGCGTGAGGTGGCCGTTGTCGATGACCTTGGCTAGCGCGCGGATTTCATTGGCTTCGAAGCGGAAGTCCAGCGTCTTGTACGGGTTGTCCCAGTCGCCGATCACGCCCAGGCGCTTGAAATCGCGCCGCTGCAGGTCGATTTGCTCGGTCGCGTACTCGCGGCACTTCTGGCGGAACTGCGCGGCGTCCAGCTTCACGCCGACCTTGCCGAACTTCTTCTCGATCGCGATTTCGATCGGCAGCCCATGGCAGTCCCAGCCCGGGATGTAAGGCGCATCGAAGCCAGCCAGGTACTTGGACTTGACGATGATGTCCTTGAGGATCTTGTTGACCGCGTGACCCAGATGGATCTGCCCGTTCGCATACGGCGGGCCGTCGTGCAGCACGAACAGCGGGCGCCCGGCGGCATTGGCACGCACTTGTGCGTACAGCCCCTCGCGCTCCCAGCGCTCCAGCATCGCCGGCTCGCGCTTGGGCAGGTCGCCGCGCATCGGAAAGTCCGTGGCGGGCAGATGGAGTGTGGCTTTGTAGTCTTGGGTCACGGGAATCTACCGTTGCGCTGCGTTATGTGAACCGTCCGCACGGGCGTGCGCAGGGCTTTGCGAGGGGCTCGCAGGTGAGGTCTCTGCAGACATGTGCGTAGCTGTCTGCGTCGAAGGTGCATCGGCGTGCTGTGCATCGGCCTGCTGCGGCAAAGAATGCGTGCGCGCATGCGTGGCAAGCACGGCGCGCGCCTGCTCGGCATCGCGATGCATCTGCACGGTCAGCGCTTCCAAGCCATCAAACTTTTCTTCATCGCGCAGCTTGGCGACGAATTCGACCGCGATGTGGCGCCCGTACAAGTCGCCCTGGAAATCGAACAGGTGCGCTTCCAGCAACGGCTCGATCCCGGCAACCGTGGGCCGCGTACCGAAGCTGGAGACCGACGGCCATGGCTGCGCGGCCACGCCATGCACCCAGGTGGCATAGATGCCGGACAGCGCCGGGGTGCGGGAAAACCGCAGATTGGCGGTGGGATACCCCAACGTGCGGCCAAGCTGCTTGCCGCGGACCACACGTCCACCGATCGCGTACGGCCGGCCGAGCAATTCGCCGGCATGGGCAAATTCACCGGCCACCAGCAGTTCCCGGATGCGCGTTGCCGAGATGCGCTCGCCGCGCAGATGCACCGGCGCAATCTCGCCGGCAGCAAAGCCGTGCTGCTCGCCCAGGGCACGCAACAGCGCAATGTCGCCGCCACGTCGATGGCCGAAGCGGAACTCCGGGCCAATCCAGACTTCGCGTGCGCACAGGCGCCCTACCAATGCCAGGCGGACGAAGTCCTGCGCGCTCATCGCCGACAGCCGGCCGTCGAAACGGATCATGCCGACGCTATCGGCACCAAAGCCGTACAAGCCTTCGATCTTGGCGCGGGCCAGGGTCAGGCGCGGCGGCGGCGTGTCGTTGGCGAAGAATTCGCGCGGCAACGGCTCGAAGCTCACCGCCACCGCCGGCACGCCCAGCGCACGCGCACGTTCGACCGCATGGCGCACCAGCGCCTGATGGCCCAGGTGCAGGCCATCGAAGGCACCGATGCAGACCACGCTTCCGTGCGGGAACAGCGTCCCGCCCTCGACGTCTCTAAACAGCCTGCTCATTCCTCGTTCCAAAGCGACGCCAGCCTGCGGGCCAGCCCTCGATCATGCATAACCGTCAAGTATAGCCGCGCGCAACAAATCGCATGGCCCCGGCAGCTGAGATGGGGACGTCCGCCCGGCTTGCCAATCGACCGGCAGCCGGCGCACGCGCCGCGTGTGCCGGGTCGCCCCGGCCGCGTGAGGAGCGACACCCATCTCCGACACGCAAGCCTCCAGCGTCCAAGCCCCTTCGCGGCGTCACTGCTCGCGCAGATGCCGCGGCCGCAGGCCCAGTGCCAACTGCGCCACCACATAGGTGAGCCCGCCACTGCCCACCAGCACCGCCAGCCAGCCGATGCGCTGCCACTTGTCCATGTCGGTGAACGAGGGCAACCACCACAGCAGGCCCAACAGCACCACCACCATCGCCGCACAGGCCACCAGCAGCCGCGCCGCATAGCCTGCCCAGCCCGGCCGGCGCTGATACACGCCGGACTTGCCCAGCCAGAACCACAACAGGCCCAGGTTGAGATAACTGGACAGCGCACTGGCAATGCCCAGCGCCAGATGCAGGCCGGGCTGCTTGCCGAGCGCCTGCATCACGCCTTGCTCCTTCAATTCCGGCGGCACCATCACCTGGTAGAGCACCGCCAGGAACGCGAAGTTGAACACCATGTTGGCGATCAGCGCCGCCACGCCCGCGCGCACCGGAGTGCGGGTGTCCTGCCGCGCATAGAACGCTGGCAGCACAACTTTCAGCATCGCGTAGGCCGGCAGGCCAAAACTCAGCCCGTAGACCGACAGCGCAGTCATGCGGGTGTCGAACGCGGTGAACTGGCGGTACTGGAACAAGGTGGCCACCAGTGGCTCGGCCAGTAGCAGCAAGCCCAGCATCGCCGGCATCGCGATCAGCAAGGTAGTGCGGAAGCCCCAGTCCAGCGCCCCGGAGAACGCGGTGCGGTCGGTCTTGACGTGATGGCGCGCCAGCGCCGGCAGGATCACCGTGCCCAGGGCCACACCGAACACGCCCAGCGGCAACTCCAGGAAGCGGTCCGCCAGCGACAGCCACGACTGCGACCCGTCGCTCAGGCGCGCGGCAATCACCGTGTCCAGCATCAGGTTGATCTGCGCCACCGATGAGCCGAACAGCGTCGGGATCATCAAGGTCAGCACCTTGCGCACGTCCGGATGACGCCAGCCCCAGCGCGGCAGCGTGAGCAGGTCGATGCCCTTCAACGCCGGCAGCTGGAACAGCAGCTGCAACGCACCAGCCACCAGCACTGCCCAGCCCAGCGCCAAAATCGGCACATCCAGACGCGGCGCCAACCACAGCGCACCGGCGATCATGCATAGATTGAGGATCACCGGGGTCAGCGCGGGAATGGCAAACCGCTGGAAGCTATTCAGCGCACCACCGGCCAGGGCCGTCAGCGAAACGAACAGCAGGAACGGAAAGGTCAGCCGTAGCAGATCCACCAGCAGGCCGTACTTGTCCGGATCGGTGGCCGCGCCATCGGAGAACACCGAAGCGAGCTGCGGGGTGAAGATCAGCCCCAGCGCCGTCACCAGCAGCAACATGCCGCCCAGGGTGCCGGAGACACGCGCCATCAATTCGCGCAGGTCGGCGTGCGGCCGGGTCTCCTTGACCTCGGTGAACACCGGCACGAAGGCGGTGGCGAACGAGCCTTCGGCGAACAGGCGCCGCAGGAAGTTCGGAATCCGGAACGCCACCCAGAACGCGTCGGTCACCGCGTTGGCGCCGAAAGTAGTGGAGATCGCCTGATCGCGGATCAGGCCCAGCACCCGCGACACCATGGTCATACTGCTAAACGAGAGCAGCCCCCTCATCATGCGGGGTGTGCTCATGGGCAATCCCTCTTGACAACTGACTTGACGTACATATCTGGGTCCATCATACTTTTGCGCTTGCTTTTTCCACCATACCGATTTTTCAGGAACCCACCACCGTGGCCAATATCAAGTCCGCCAAGAAGCGCGCCAAGCAGACCGTTGTGCGCAACGAGCGCAACACGGGCCAGCGTTCGATGCTGCGCACCGCCGTCAAGAAGGTGATCAAGGCCCTTGACGCCAACGATGCTGCAGGCGCCGAAGCTGCTTTCGCCGTTGCTCAGCCCATCCTCGACCGTTTCAGCGCCCGTGGCCTGATTCACAAGAACAAGGCTGCGCGTCACAAGAGCCGCCTGACCGCTCGCATCAAGGCCATCAAGGCCGCGTAAGCGATCAGCAGGTTCGCCATCGAAAGCCTGGCTTTCGATGGCACAAGAAAACCCGGCCTTGGCCGGTTTTTTTGTGGGCGCCTGTCTGCGCTCAACCTGCATTGCGCGCCTCGAGCTCGTCCTCGCGCTGACGATCGAAGAAGGCCATCACGTCCTTCATGATCGGGAAGGTGCCATCACGGCCCAGTGCCGACACCAGGTACCACGGCGCCGTCCAGCCCAGCTCGGCCACGATGGCCTCGGCAGCGGCCTGCGCCTCCTCCGGGAACATCAGGTCGGCCTTGTTGAGTACCAGCCAACGCGGCTTTTCCAGCAGCGCCGGATCATGCCGTTCGAGTTCGCGCTCGATGGTGCGCACCTGATCGACCGGTGACACGCCATCCACGCCGCCGTCCATCGGCGAAATGTCCACCAGATGCAGCAACAGGCGGGTGCGCTGCAGATGGCGCAGGAACTGCGTACCCAGGCCGGCGCCATCGGCGGCGCCCTCGATCAGGCCCGGCACGTCGGCGATCACGAAGCTGCGATACGCCTCGACGCTGACCACGCCCAGATTCGGGTACAGCGTGGTGAACGGGTAATCGGCCACCTTCGGCGTCGCCGCCGAAACCGCGCGAATCAACGTGCTCTTGCCGGCATTGGGAAAGCCCAGCAGGCCGACGTCGGCCAGCAGCTTGAGCTCCAGCTTGAGCAGGCGCTCCTCGCCCTCCTCGCCGGTGGTGGACTGGCGCGGCGCGCGGTTCACCGAGCTCTTGAAATGCATGTTGCCCAGGCCGCCCTTGCCGCCCTTGGCCACTAGCAGACGATCGCCGTGCTGGGTCATGTCGCCGATGATTTCATCGGTCTGCACGTTCATCACCACGGTACCGACCGGCACCACGATGACGCGGTCTTCGCCACCCTTGCCATAGGCCTGCCGGCCCATGCCGTTCTCGCCGCGCTGCGCCTTGAACGCGCGCTCATGGCGGAAATCGACCAGGGTGTTGACGTTTTCGTCGGCCACGATCCAGACGCTGCCGCCGTTGCCGCCGTCACCGCCATCCGGCCCGCCAAGCGGGATGAACTTCTCGCGGCGAAAGCCGACACAGCCATTGCCGCCATTACCGGCGGTGACCAGGATTTCTGCTTCGTCGACTAACTTCATGGGCTTGCAACCGGGAATGGGGAATAGGGAATGGGGAATCGGCCAGCAAAAGCGGCGGATTCCTGCCGGCGAAAACACCCGCCAGCACGGCTGTAGAAACACGCGATGGGACGCAGAACCGGCTTTTCCGATTCCCGACTCCCTACTCCCGATTCCCAGCCGTCAAACGAAAAACCCCGCCGAAGCGGGGCTCTCCGTCTCGCCCGCCAGGCAATACTGCCGTGCGGGCTGGTCTGCATGGAGCGGGCGATTACGCCTCGGCAACCACGCTGACGGTGCGACGCTTCTTCGGGCCCTTGGTGGTGAATTCCACCTTGCCGTTGACCAGCGCGAACAGCGTGTGGTCACGACCCAGGCCGACGCCAGCGCCCGGATGGAACTGGGTGCCACGCTGACGCACGATGATGTTGCCGGCATCGATGGCCTGGCCACCGAAGATCTTGACGCCGAGGTACTTCGGGTTGGAATCGCGACCGTTGCGCGAGGAACCTACGCCCTTTTTATGTGCCATGACTGGTTCTCCTTACTTCTTGTCGCCACCGGCGATGCCGGTGATCTCGATTTCGGTGTAGTACTGACGGTGTCCCTGACGCTTCATGTGGTGCTTGCGGCGGCGGAACTTGATGATGCGCACCTTGTCGGCGCGGCCATGGGCCACAACCTTGGCGGTGACCGAAGCGCCCTTCAGCGCGTCGCCCAGCTTGATGCCGTCGCTATCACCCAACATCAGGATGGTGTCGAACTTGATCTCGTTGCCGGCTTCGACTTCGAGTTTTTCCACGCGGAGCGTTTCGCCCTGCGCGACGCGGTATTGCTTACCGCCCGTTACCAGAACTGCGTACATGACCAGGTTTTCCTCTGTAGTTATTATGGTCGCCTGACTTGCCCATGGGGCAGACAGGAGCGGGATTGTACTGCCCTAGCCGGTTTCGGGTCAACCCGCAAGCAGGTCTGCCGCCGCAGGCCAAAATCACCCCCGTGAAACGGATCATCCGGCCGCCACAAGCGCTCGGTCACACTGGCATTTGGGGCAATTGCCCTCACCTAGCTCGGCGGGTAGGCTGATCGACTGCCACTCATTCCTGCTGAGCACGCTCGCACCACTGCCGGTTCGCCGGCCCGACATCGGATCCCCCATGGCGATGGATTTCATCCGCATCCGCGGCGCGCGGACGCACAACCTCAAGAACATCGACCTCGACCTGCCTCGCGACAAATTGATCGTGATCACCGGCCTGTCCGGCTCGGGCAAGTCGTCGTTGGCGTTCGACACCATCTATGCAGAAGGCCAGCGCCGCTACGTCGAGTCGCTGTCGGCGTATGCGCGCCAGTTCCTCAGCGTGATGGAAAAGCCGGACCTGGACCACATCGAAGGGCTGTCGCCGGCGATTTCGATCGAGCAGAAGTCCACCTCGCACAACCCGCGCTCCACGGTCGGCACGATCACCGAGATCTACGACTACCTGCGCCTGCTGTACGCACGCGTGGGCCAGCCGCGCTGCCCGGATCATGGCTTCCCGCTGGAGGCGCAGACCGTCAGCCAGATGGTCGACCACATGCTCACACTGGACCCGGAGCAGCGCTACATGCTGCTGGCGCCGGTGATCCGCGACCGCAAGGGCGAGCACGCACAGGTGTTCGAACAACTGCGTGCGCAGGGCTTCGTGCGTGTGCGCGTGGATGGCGAGCTGTATGAAATCGACGCGGTGCCGCCGCTGGCGCTGCGCCAGAAGCACACCATCGAAGCGGTGATCGACCGCTTCCGCCCGCGTGAAGACATCAAGCAGCGGCTGGCGGAAAGCTTCGAGACCGCGCTCAAGCTCGGCGAAGGCATGGTTGCAGTGCAGTCGCTGGACGATGCCACTGCTGCGCCGCATCTGTTCTCGTCCAAGTACAGCTGCCCGGTGTGCGATTACTCGCTGCCGGAGCTGGAACCGCGCCTGTTCTCGTTCAATGCGCCGGTCGGTGCCTGCCCGAGCTGCGATGGCCTGGGCGTGGCCGAATTCTTCGACCCGGACCGCGTGGTGGTGCATCCGGAGCTGTCGTTGTCGGCCGGCGCAGTGCGTGGCTGGGATCGGCGCAATGCCTATTATTTCCAGCTGATTGCCTCGCTGGCCAAGCACTACAAGTTCGACGTGGATGCCGTGTGGAACACGCTGCCGGCCAAGGTGCGCCAGGCGGTGCTGTTCGGTAGTGGCGATGAGGTGATCAGCTTCACCTACTTCACCGACGCGGGCGGGCGCACCACGCGCAAGCATCGCTTCGAAGGCATCCTGCCGAACCTGGAACGCCGTTACCGCGAGACCGAATCGCCGGCGGTGCGCGAAGAGTTGACCAAGTACGTCAGCCAGCAGCCCTGCCCTGCCTGCAACGGCACGCGTCTGAACCGTGCCGCGCGCAATGTATTCGTGGCCGACCGCCCGCTGCCGGAACTGGTGGTGCTGCCAGTCAACGAAGCGCTGAACTTTTTCCGCGGACTGTCGCTGCCGGGTTGGCGCGGCGAGATTGCCAGCAAGATCGTCAAGGAAATTGGCGAGCGACTTGGCTTCCTGGTCGACGTGGGCCTGGATTACCTCACCCTGGAACGCAAGGCCGACACGCTGTCCGGTGGCGAAGCACAGCGCATCCGTCTGGCCAGCCAGATCGGCGCCGGCCTGGTCGGCGTGATGTACGTGCTGGATGAGCCCTCGATCGGCCTGCATCAGCGCGACAACGAGCGCCTGCTCGGCACGCTAACGCGACTGCGCGACCTGGGTAACACGGTGATCGTGGTCGAACATGATGAAGACGCCATTCGCCTGGCCGATCACGTGCTGGACATCGGCCCTGGCGCGGGCGTGCACGGCGGTGAAATCTGCGCGCAGGGCACGCTGCAAGACATCCTGGAGTCGCCACGTTCGCTGACAGGGCAATACCTGTCGGGCAAGCGCCGCATCGAGATTCCCAAGCAGCGCCACAAGCCCAACCCGAAGATGATGCTGCATCTGCGTGGGGCCACCGGCAACAACCTGAAAAATGTGGACCTGGAGATTCCGGCCGGCCTGCTGACCTGCATCACCGGCGTGTCCGGTTCGGGCAAGTCGACGTTGATCAACGATACGTTGTTCACGCTGGCGGCCAACGAGATCAACGGTGCATCGCACACGGTGGCACCGCATCGCGAAGTGGAAAATCTGGACCTGTTCGACAAGGTGGTGGACATCGACCAGTCGCCGATCGGGCGCACACCGCGCTCCAACCCGGCGACCTACACCGGCATGTTCACTCCGCTACGCGAGCTGTTCGCGCAGGTGCCGGAATCGCGTGCACGTGGGTATTCGCCGGGCCGCTTCAGCTTCAATGTGCGCGGTGGTCGCTGCGAGGCCTGCCAGGGCGACGGCATGATCAAGGTGGAGATGCACTTCCTGCCCGACGTGTATGTGCCGTGCGATGTCTGCCATGGCAAACGCTATAACCGCGAGACGCTGGAGATCCGGTACAAGGGCTTCAACATCAGCGACGTGTTGCAGATGACGGTGGAAGACGCGCTGCGGCTGTTCGAGCCGGTGCCAAGCATCGCGCGCAAGCTGGAAACCTTGGTGGACGTAGGCCTGAGCTACATCAAGCTGGGCCAGAGCGCGACCACGTTGTCCGGCGGTGAAGCACAGCGCGTGAAGCTATCCAAGGAACTGTCGCGGCGTGATACCGGGCGCACCTTGTACATCCTCGACGAGCCGACCACCGGCCTGCATTTCCACGACATCGAAGCGCTGCTCGGCGTGCTGCACAAGCTGCGCGACGAAGGCAACACGGTGGTGGTGATCGAACACAACCTGGACGTGATCAAGACCGCCGACTGGATCGTGGATCTTGGGCCGGAAGGTGGCCACCGCGGCGGCACCATCCTGGTCTCCGGCACGCCGGAAGACGTGGCCGCGCACAAGGCCTCCTACACCGGGCAGTTCCTGGCCAAGATGCTGCCGTCGGTGAAGGCACGCGAAACCCGCCCGGCCGCGATGGCCAACAAGCCTGATGCGCGGCCACCGCGCAAGGTCAAGCCGGAGAAGGTGGCCAAGGCCACCAAGACCGCCACCAAGAAGACTGCGAAGAAGAAGGCAAGCTGATGAGCGAACACAAGATCCTGGCACGCGTTCCGATCAGCGTGCGCTGGCGCGACATGGACAGCATGGGCCACGTCAACAACGCCAAATACATTTCCTACCTGGAAGAAGCGCGCGTGCGCTGGATGCTGGGCGTGGAAGGCGTGGCGATGACCGATCGCATCGCACCGGTGGTCGCGGCCACCAACGTCAACTACAAGCGGCCGTTGGTTTGGCCCAATGACATCCTGGTGGAATTGTTCGTCGAACGCCTGGGCAGCAGCAGCGTGACCATCGGACACCGCATCCTCGACCAGAAGGACGAGGGCGTGCTGTATTCGGACGGCAACGTGGTGGTGGTGTGGATCGATACCCAGACCGGCAAGAGCGCGTCATTGCCGGATGCGGTACGCGCCGCGAGCAGCTGATCGCGCGCAACGCAGACGCGGGTGAATGACATACGGCGGCTTCTTTATGGAGCCGCCGTTTTTTATTCGCGCGTTTCTCGCCCCCGGTGAAACAGCTGGCGCCCACGTGCGCTGGATGCTGCACTGTGCCTGCGCGCGCGCCAGCGGCGGCAATGCATCCAGCAGCGCGTTTGCATGCACGCACCGCGTGCAGCGACGGCCGTCTATCATGGCCAGACTTTCAGGAGCCCCACATGAGCATCCAGATCCTTGACCACGGCCGTCTTCGCGAAATCCGTCTGGCGCGCCCGCCGGTCAATGCGCTGGATACCGCGCTATGCCAGGCACTGACTGCCGCCGTGCAGCAGGTGGGAAGCGAGGTCGACGGCGTGGTGTTGTCGGGCAGCGAACGTATTTTTTCCGGTGGCATGGACGTGCCGCACCTGCTCTCGCATGGCACCAACCGCGGCGCGCTGCTGGAGAGCTGGACAGCGTTTTTCGATGCGGCCAACGCGCTGGCGCACTGCCCGGTGCCAGTGGTCGCGGCAATCGGCGGGCACGCGCCGGCCGGCGGTTGCGTGCTGGCGTTGTGCTGCGATTACCGGGTGATGGCGCGCAGCGCCGATACCGCGCGGCCGTACGCGATTGGTCTGAATGAAGTGCAGGTCGGCCTGGCCGCGCCGGAAGGCATCCAGCGCCTGTTGCGCCGCGTGGTCGGTGCGCACCGCGCCGAACGCCTGCTGATCGCCGGGCAGCTGGTGCCGGCCGAAGAGGCAGTCAAGATCGGGCTGGTCGACGAGCTGGTGGATGGCGAGCTGGTCACCGCGCGCGCCGTGGCCTGGCTGCAGGACCTGCAGCAGTTGCCGCGCCAACCGATGCTGGCCACCCGCGCGGTGGCGCGTGCCGACCTGCGCGCGGCGCTGGCGCCGGAGTTGATCCAGCTGGAGCGCTTCATCGACGGCTGGTACGCGCCGGACGCGCAGGCCGCACTGCATGGGCTGGTGGCGCGCCTGCAAAAGGCATAGCACGCACAGGCGGGCCGCTATAATTGTGCTCCGTCGCACGCTCAGGCCAGCCTCTTGTCCGCCAACGCCGAACCCGTGGTCTCCGAACTGATCAGCCTGCTCTCGCTGGAGCGGCTGGAAGACAACCTGTTCCGTGGCCAGAGCCGCGACATCGGCACCAAATACGTGTTCGGCGGCCAGGTGCTGGGCCAGGCCCTGTCCGCGGCCCAGGCCACGGTGGAGAACGGCCGCCAGGCGCACTCGCTGCACGCCTATTTTTTGCGCGCCGGCGATATCGACCACCCCATCGTCTATGACGTGGACCGCACCCGCGATGGCGGCAGTTTTTCGGTGCGCCGCGTTACCGCGATTCAGCACGGCAAGGTGATCTTCTTCTGCGCGGCCTCGTTCCAGGAACGCGAAGACGGCGCCGAGCATCAGTCGGCCATGCCGGTGGTGCCGCCGCCGGAGGACATCGAACCCACCGCGCCGCTGGCACCGGAGGTGCTGGCGCGCCTGCCGGCCAAGGTGCAGCGCTGGCTCTCGCGCGGCGGCCCGTTCGAATTCCGCCACGTGTTCCCGCGCGACGAGCTCAAGCCGCCCAAGCGGCCGCCATTCCAGCAGATGTGGCTGCGCCTGAGCGACCCGGTGGGCGATGACGTCGGCCTGCACCAGGCACTGCTGGCGTACGCATCGGATTTCCAGCTGTTGGGCACCTCGACGTTTCCGCACGGCATCAGCTATTACACGCCCAACGTGCAGATGGCCTCGCTCGATCACGCGCTGTGGTTCCATCGCCCGTTCCGCACCGACGACTGGCTGCTGTACTCGCTGGATAGCCCGACCGCACAGGGCTCGCGCGGCCTGGCGCGCGGGCAGTTCTTCACCCGCGACGGCGTGCTGGTGGCCAGCACCACCCAGGAAGGATTGATCCGGGTAGTGCGTGACGGCAGTGCCACCGCCGTGCCGGCCAAGGACTGACACGTGCGATCGCTGCAACCGGCCGTGATCACTGCATGGGCGATACATCCGCGCGGGGGAGCGCTTGGCGCAGTGATGTTGCGCGATAGGCCGGCCCGTGCCGCGTCTAGCGCCGCAACAACCGTAGTTGGTAACCGCGCGCTACTGCGGATTCGCCCACGCACACAGGCGGCACGCACTGCACCGCCAGCCCCTTTTCTTTCTCCCGTTCTAAGCAATTGCGCGCCCAGCGCAGTGGCGACAGACATCGATGGCACGCCCTAATGCGCAAGATTTTCAGCAGTCAACGGATCGAAACCGCCGAGGGCGTGGCCAACCTGCTGCGCAATGCCGGAATCGAGATCCGCATCAGCAATGGCCGGTCTTACCAGAGCAAGCGCAGCGGCCAGTTCAGCTATCTCGAACAAGGCAATGCGCAGGCGCATCCAACCGTGTGGATCGTGCACGCCAACGACCAACCACGTGCGCGCGAACTGTTGCGCGATGCGCGCCTGCTGGACACCACGCGCCGTGACATGCCCAACGTGGAATACACCTTCCGCGAGGGCGAGACCGGCTCAAGCACCAGCGCGCGCAGCTGGGCTTGGCGGATCCGGTTGGTGCTGTTGCTGGTGATCGGCGCCGTGGCCATGGTGGTGGTGATGCGTCACCGCGCAGCGCCCGAGGCACCGGCGGCCACGCCGGCAGCGCAACCGGCACCGGCAAAAACACCGCAAGCGCCCGCCGCGGAAGAAGACCAGACACGGGTCCGCATCCAGCCGGCCAGCTGATTGGCGCGTGGCCAATCGGCCGCGCAGGCGCCAATGCGCATCGCCTGGCATAGTGGCGCGCGTTGGTCATCGCACGACGTGGCCACGATGCCGCAGTCGATCTGGCGACCATAGCTAAGAGCGGCTAACAAAACGGAGCGAGCAGTCGTCAGATGGGTGCGGACGGCGCGGAGGAACCGGAATGTACGGGCGTACATGCCGATTCCGAGCACCGGCCGCGCCCGCCTGGCGCCTGCGCAGTCGTTTTTATAGCTGCTCCAAGTAATGCAACGGCTCCAGGGAACCAGTCCAGCACGCTTACGCGCTGACGCAGCGAGCGGTCACATTCGCCAGGCAACTGCGTCATGCTGGTACCTGGACACGGATTCCGACGATGCACGCCGACACCCTGGACGCGATGCTCCACCACGAACTGCCGCACGCCGCGGCGGGTTGTCAGCAGGCGTACGGCCGCATCGTGACTGCCTGCCAGAACACGGTCACCGCCATCGCGCTGGCGATCACGCGCGATGTAGCGGCCAGCGAGGACATTGCGCAGGAAGCATTCCTGCGTGCGTGGCAGCGGCTGGCGCAGCTGCATCAACCGGCCAGCTTCCTGCCCTGGCTGCGGCAAATTACCCGCAACCTGGCGCGCGACTGGCTGCGTAGCCACCGGCATCGCCCACTGAGCGGTGAGGCGGCGGATCTGGCCATCGCAATGGCCGCCGACCCTTCGCCCTCGCCGGCCGAACAGGCCCTGCAGGTGGAAGAAGAGCGCGCCGCGCTGGAGATCATGTCCGCGCTGCCCAACGACAGCCGCGAGATCCTGCTGCTGTACTACCGCGAGGGCCAGCGCTCGCAGCAGGTGGCCAGCCTGCTCGGGCTCAGCGATGCGGCGGTGCGCAAGCGCCTGTCGCGCGCCCGTGCCACCGTGCGTAACGAACTGCTGCAGCGCTTTGACACCTTCGCACGCGGCAGTGCACCGGGTGTAGCCTTCGCCACCACGGTGACCGCTGCCACGATGCTCGCCGCGCCCGGAACGGCAAGCGCGGCGATTGCGCTGGGGGGGATTGGCAGTCTCGGCGGCGTCGGCAAACTGGGTGCCAGCGGCCTGAGCGGATCGGCGTTGACCAGTGGCAGTGCCGCCGGTGCGCTGAGCGTCCTGCTCGGCATGCCGATGGCAATCGCCTTGCTCGCAATCACGGGCGTGACGCTGACAACCTACATGTCTGGCGCGTATCTGTTGCGCTTTGCGACCACCGCGCGGGAAGCCGCTGCGATTCGTGGTTTCACTCGCCTGAGCACCTTGACCGCTGCACTGACCTGTGGAGCACCCTTGTTGCTGCGGGCGTTCGGTGCGCCCAAGTGGCTGGCGCTCTGCGTGCTGGCAGTTGGCATGTCGGTGGTCTGTTACCACACCTTGGGCACCCTGCCGCGCATCATGCAGCCGATGCTGGAGCGCGACGCGCGTCGACGCGGCACCACCCGCCCGCCGTTACTGTACCGCTGCATGTTCAGCCGCAGCGCAATTGCAGTCAGCCTGGCTGCGGTCATCGTGCCCATCGCCTACCGCTATGGGGTGCTGGGACTGGTGTGACGTGGGCATGGCTACGTTGTCGCTGAGAATGCGCGCTGCAAAAGAAACGGCCTCCTGCAGTTGCAGAAGGCCGTCGGTCGATCGGCGCCTTGTTACGGTGTTGCTGAGCTGCGACTACGTGTGTTGTCCGTGTTGTCCGTGTTGCCAGTCATCGCCACACGCCCTGGCTGAGCCCCTCTCGTCAGGGCATGCGTGGGCCTTCCTATCGATCAGTTACCGGCCGCCGGCTTGGCCGGCATCGGGCGCTTGCCATGCTCGCCACGCTCGCCGTGTTCACCCCGCGGACCATGTTCGCCGCGCAACTTGGACGCCGCATCGAACTCGGCCTTGCTCAGCTTGCCGTCCTTGTCGGTGTCGGCCTTGGCGAACCAGGCATCACGGTGCTGCTGCATGCGCTGCTCGCGATCGGCACGGTCGACAAACCCGTCCTTGTTGATGTCCATCTGGTCGAAGCGCGCGGCGAACTTGGGGTCGGCCTTGGCTTCGTCACGGCTGATGCGCCCGTCCTTGTTGGCATCGAGCTTGGCCCACATTTCGCCGCGGCCATCACGGCCCGGGCCGCGACGGTGCGGACGTTCGTCGCGCGACAGCTTGCCGTCCTTGTTGGTATCCAGGCTGTCGAACTTGGCGGCCAGGCGTGGGTCCGCGGCCGCTTCGCTGCGGTCGATCACGCCATCGCCGTTGGTGTCGAGCTTGGCCGGGCGCGGTGCGTCGCCTGCGGCAGGCGGGGTGGCAGCGAAGGCGCTGGCGGTGGACAGCGCGGCCAGCACGGCCAGGGCGAGAAACGGTTTGCGGGACGTCATGAGAAACTCCTTGGATGTGAAAACCACACGCGGCACTGCATGGGCCGCATCGCGTGGGTGGTGCGTCCGGACGCGCCGTGCGCTGCCACCAACATCCACATCAACGGGCGATTGCCGCCGCCGTTGACGCGCCAACCGGGCGCATTCATCCAGCGGACAGTCGCCGCCGTTGCGACGCGCAGGCGCTATCCTGCGCGCATGGCCATCCATGCCGACACCCACGACGACCTGCGCCTGTTCCAGACCGGCGAGCATGCCTGCGGGTATTGGTCCGATCGCCAGGCACGCGACCTGGTGCTGGACCCGCACGATCCACGCCTGGGCGCGCTCTATCCGCAGGCGCTGGCGTGGGGATTTCGTCGTTCCGGCGATCTTGTGTACCGCCCGCATTGCGAACGCTGCCGCGCCTGCGTGCCGGTGCGCATTGCCGTGGATGCGTTTCATCCGGACCGCAGCCAGCGCCGCTGCCTGGCGCGCAACCAGGATCTGGTGGTGCGCGTGGTCGCCGCGGAACGCACCGAAGAGCAGCTGGCGCTGTATCGCCAGTATCTGCAGCACCGGCATCCGGGCGGCGGCATGGACACGCACGGCGCGGCCGAGTTCGATCAGTTCCTGATCGGCGGCTGGTCGCACGGGCGCTTTCTGGAAATCCGCGAACCGGCCGTCGACCATGTGCCCGGCCGGCTGCTGGCGGTGGCGGTGACCGATGTCACTGAGCACGCCTTGTCGGCGGTGTACACGTTCTACGCACCGGATGCGGCTGCACGCAGCCTGGGCACCTTTGCCATCCTCGAACAGATCCAGTGGGCCAGGCGCGAACGCCGCGCGCACCTGTATCTGGGCTACTGGATCGAAGGCCACGCCAAGATGAATTACAAGCGCCGCTTCAACGCGCTGGAAGCCTACGACGGCCGTCATTGGCGCGGCCTGCCCGCGGCCCAGGGCTCGGCCCGATAGCGCCACGCGACATCGGTCTGTCGCATGCTGCATGCGAGAATAGCGCCATGATCAGACCTGTCTTATTGCTTGCACTGGCCGCGCTTTGCACCGCCTGTGCCCACCGTACCGCCCCGACCGGGCAGAGCGCTGCATCCACCACGGCCGCCCCCTTGCGCATCGCCACCTACAACACCTCGCTGTACTCCGACGAGGCCGGCGGGCTGGTGCGTGAACTGCAGGGCGACAGCGCGCATGCGCGCAAGATCGCCGCCGTGCTGCAGCGCGTGCGCCCGGACCTGGTGCTGCTCAACGAGTTCGATTTCGACCCTGCGCATCGTGCGGCCGATCTATTCCAGCAACGCTATCTGCAAGTGGCCCAGCCCGGCGGTGGCGACGCATTGTCGTATCCATATCGCTACCTGGCACCGGTCAATACCGGCGTGCCCAGCGGCCTGGACCTGGACAACAACGGCAGCGTTGGCGGCGATGGCCGCAGCCGTGGCAACGATGCCTGGGGCTATGGGCTGCACCCTGGCCAATACGGCATGCTGGTGCTGTCGCGCTATCCGATCGATGCGCAGGCAGTGCGCAGTTTCCAGTTGCTGAAGTGGAGCGCGCTGCCCGGCGCACTGCGCCCGGTCGATCCGGCCACCCGGCGCCCGTTCTACAACGATGCGGTCTGGGCACAGCTGCGGCTGTCGTCGAAATCGCACTGGGACGTGCCGGTGCGCACGCCGCTGGGCGTGGTGCACGCATTGGTTTCGCACCCCACTCCGCCGGTATTCGACGGTGCGGAAAAGCGTAATGCCGCGCGCAACCACGACGAACTGCAACTGTGGCGCGCCTACCTGGACAACGCCGCCGACACCACGCGTTGGCTGTGCGACGACCAGGGCCGCTGTGGCGGCCTGGAACGCGACGCGCACTTCGTGATCCTGGGCGATCTCAACAACGACCCCATCGATGGCGCCGGCCGGCATGAAGCCATCCGTGCGCTGATCAATCACCCGCGCGTACTAAAGTACCCCACACCCGTCAGCGCCGGTGGCCCGGAAAAAACCGCCGAATACGCCGCACAAGGCATTGCGCATACCGGCGACCCGCACCAGGTCACCGGCGACTTCGGACCGCAGGCGGGCACGATGCGGCTGGACTACGTACTGCCATCGCATCAATTCACCCTGGCCGGCAGTGGCATCTTCTGGCCCGCCGGCAGCTCGCCGGATGCGGCGATCGCCGATGGCAGCGATCACCATGCGGTGTGGGTGGATGTGGCTGGGAAGTAAGGGCCTACCAGCACCCGAGAGATTTTATGAATGACGCCCGGCGACGGCAGGCGGCGCCCGCTCGCTCGCCCGCCCGGGCCGATAGTGGCAACAAGCTGGCTGGTGGTTTGCCGCCTGCCAGCCAGCAGTAACGAAGCTCGGTATTTCAGCTTTTACAGGCGCCAGGCATCACCTCATCCCTTTATACACAAGGCAGGCCTAGTCGGCTTCAGATCGCGGGTTACACTCTGACGCAATCCTGTCTGCAATGAGAACCGGATGAGACCAAATTTGCAGGATATGCGTTCCCGCATGCGGGGTTTGTGGTCATCAATCGTGATCGCTACGATGCTGGCTGCCTGTGGTGCAAGCAAAGCGCCGCAGTCCGAGAAACAAGATCTTTTTCTCAGTCAACCATTTCGCGTGGATGCCACGGACGAACATGTGCGCTTTGAATTCGAAGCCACACCGGACAACGTGAACCTTACGCAGCCCTATATCGTCGGGTTGACACTAAGTCGCAAGGGATCTATCGACCCAGTCACGATGTTAAACAAAAGCGAATCGCCCGTGCGATATGCGCTTAAAGTTGAGGCATGCAAGTGGGTGGGAGACCGATGCTTAGAAATAAAAACAGAAGATGCATTTCAAGAATATATGAGGGAGGAACCCAGCAGAAAAAAATTTTTCGACTGGAGAAAGGGAAAAGATGAAGTAAAATACATCGACATCGGAGCCCATACTTCAAACTCAAGTGACTGGGTTGTATGCAACCTACCTCTAGAAAGTTACGGCCGCTACCGCATTGACATCTCCACACAGCCAAGCAATCCAACATTGAAAGACCCCACTGCACAGGTTTCCATTCAAAAGAGATGGACTTCCTCGAAATAGCCTCGAGATCTCACATGGAGCAAGAGATGGATAAGCAGCAATACACCGTAACGATTGTTATCGCGGCGCCTGGCACCCCGCTATATAAAAACGGCGAACAGCAGGTTATAGATGGCGAACCGGCCAATTCCGGGCCAGGGCACATGTTTTTTATACTTGACGATAGCAAGAGCAAACCGATTAGTTATGGATTTGCTCCCATCACGCACGGCGAGATGAACGGACCAGGAAAAATCTATAACTCAGACGCTAAGGAATACCATAACCCTGCCTATTCCAGAACGATTGAAATAAGCAAAGAGCAGTATGAAAAACTGCAAAAATTCGGTGAAGAGCCGGAAAAACTGGGGTTCGACAAAGAGTACAGGGACGTGCACAACAACTGTGTCGACTTTACCTGGGCTGCACTCAATCATGCCGGGCTCCATCGCAACAAGAGCATTGATGTGAATGGATTGCTTGGGCCTGGCGGAGTCGGACAACTGCTTCCGGACGTTCGCATCCCTTTGCCGGTTGAAGGCTCGGGGAAAGATGCTTACCGCCCCTTGCGCAATATTCATGGCGTGGAAAGCATTGAGGCACCGTTTCCGCAAAGCCCGCTGAACAAAGAAGTTCGGCATCCGCTTCCGGCAGACAGATCGATCCAACAACATCTCTTGAGCGATCAGCAGCAACTGCCGTCACTCCGTAATCCCGATCATCCTGGGCACACGCTGTTCGCCCAGGCACAGACCCATGTGCAAGCTTTGGATCAGGCAAACAACCGGCAATCGGATGCGCGCAGCGACAACCTGGCTGGTTGCCTGGCGGTGCAATCCTGCAAAATGGGCATGAACCGCATCGACGACGTTCGTCTAAGCGAGGACGCCTCACATGCGTTTGCGGTACAGAACAATCCCAACTCACTGGGACCGCATGACCAGTTGCGTGCCCATGTGGATACTGTCGTTGCACTCAATACACCGCTGGAGCAAAGCAGTCAGAACTGGGTCCAGGCTGCGGCAGAACGCGCGCACGGCGAACAGCAAAGGCAGATACAGCAAGAGCAGAGCCAACCACACCCTGCAAGGGCCTTGACCTGAAACTTGCAGTTCGACTTACATGCCCCCTGCGTCCTACGCCTTCGATGGAGCAGACGGATGCCTATCAGATCACTGTCTGACAGTGGTTTGGTCTCACCCGCAACGGATGTAATGCGGGTGTAGCCACCATGGTTCACGAAGCAATGTTTCGAGATTGCTGCACGTTGGCTGCATGCCAATCTCGCCAGCTGAAAGCAAGGCAGTCTTGAAAATCGTGGGCAACGGTCAAGCCGATGCCCACAAGGCCCCGCAAGAACTACGTTATTTAATCGCGAAGCTGAATCGTCAGCGCCGCGGCAGCCACGCGCGCTTTCTCGCGCGCCGCATCGATGCTGCCGGCGCGCGCCAGCGTCACGCCAACCCGGCGATGACCGTCCACGCGCGGCTTGCCGAACAGGCGCAGCGCGGTGTCCGGGTCGCGCAAGGCCTCGGCCACGTTGTCGAACACCGGCACGCCGTTGCCATGCGCCAATAGCGCGCACGATGCGGAGGGACCGCTCTGACGGATCACGCCGCCGTTCTCCGCTCCGACCGGCAGGCCCAGAATGGCGCGCGCGTGCAGCGCGAACTCGCTCAGTTCCTGCGACACCAGCGTGACCAGGCCGGTGTCGTGCGGGCGCGGCGAGACTTCGCTGAACCACACCTCGTCGCCCTTGACGAACAGCTCCACGCCAAACAACCCCCAGCCGCCCAGCTCATCAGTGATTGCCTGTGCAATCTCCTGCGAGCGGCGCAGCGCCGCGGCCGACATCGGCTGCGGCTGCCAGCTTTCGCGGTAGTCGCCATCTTTCTGCCAATGTCCGATCGGGTCGCAGAACGAGGTGCCACCGGCATGGCGCACGGTCAGCAGGGTGATCTCGTAATCGAAATCGATGAAGCCTTCGACGATGCAGCGGCCGGCGCCGGCGCGTCCGCCCGTTTGCGCGTAGTCCCAGGCTGCGTCGATGTCCGCCTCGCTGCGCAGCGTGCTCTGGCCTTTGCCCGAGGACGACATCACCGGCTTGACCACGCACGGCAGCCCGACTGTGGCGATCGCCTCGCGATACTCGGCGGCGGTGTCGACAAAGCGGTAGGGCGAGGTCGGCAGGCCCAGGGTTTCGGCAGCCAGGCGACGGATGCCTTCGCGGTCCATGGTCAGACGCGCGGCACGCGCGGTGGGGATCACCTTCTGCCCCTGCTCGTGCTCCAGCGCTACCAGGGTCTCGGTGTGGATGGCTTCGATCTCCGGCACGATCAGGTGCGGCTGCTCCTGCGCGATCAGCGCCCGCAAGGCTTGCGGGTCGAGCATGTCCAGCACGTGCGAACGATGCGCCACCTGCATGGCCGGTGCGTTGGCATACCGATCGGCGGCAATCACTTCCACCCCGAAGCGCTGCAGCTCGATGGCGACCTCCTTGCCCAGTTCGCCCGAGCCCAGCAACAGCACACGGGTGGCGGAAGGCGACAACGGCGTGCCGAGAGTGGTCATGAGCGCGGTCCAGATCGGGAGGGGCCGCCATTTTAACGAACGCGCGATTGCCGCAGATGGCGGCAGCCCTTGAATAATCTGATATCACTTTGATATCTTTCTCACGAACCCACATGGACTCCCTCCTCATGAAAGAGAAGCCGATCGGCTCGTTGGCAGGCATCCCCATCATCCTTGCCGTGGGCGCCGCGTTCGCGGGCATGTCCTGGTATTTGCTCAGTGCAATTTCCGCCGCGAGCATCACGCCGGCCAGCTTCATCGCGGCGCTCGCAGTCGTGGTGGTCGGGATCTTTTTCTTCGCCGGCCTGTACACCCTGGAACCGAATCAGGCCGCGGTGCTGAGCCTGTTCGGCAAGTACGTCGGCACCGTGAAGGACCCAGGCCTGCGCTGGAACAGCCCCTTCTATGCAAAGAAGCGGATCAGCCAGCGCGTGCGTAATTTCGAAAGCGGCCGGCTCAAGGTCAATGAACTCGACGGCAGCCCGATCGAGATCGCGGCCGTGATCGTGTGGCAGGTGATGGATGCTTCTGAGGCGGTGTACAACGTGGACGACTACGAAAGCTTCGTGCACATCCAGTCCGAAGCCGCGTTGCGCGCGATGGCCACCAGCTATCCGTACGACCAGTATGCAAAGAAGCGGATCAGCCAGCGCGTGCGTAATTTCGAAAGCGGCCGGCTCAAGGTCAATGAACTCGACGGCAGCCCGATCGAGATCGCGGCCGTGATCGTGTGGCAGGTGATGGATGCTTCTGAGGCGGTGTACAACGTGGACGACTACGAAAGCTTCGTGCACATCCAGTCCGAAGCCGCGTTGCGCGCGATGGCCACCAGCTATCCGTACGACCAGCATGAGGAAGGCCAGATTTCGCTGCGCAGCCACCCGGCCGAGATCAGCGAACAACTCAAGCGGCATCTGGACGAGCGCCTGACCCAGGCCGGCGTGGACGTGATCGAGGCGCGCATCAGCCACCTCGCCTACGCACCGGAAATCGCCCAGGCCATGCTGCAGCGTCAGCAGGCCAATGCGGTGATTGCCGCACGCTCGCGCATCGTGGCCGGCGCCGTGGGGATGGTGGAGATGGCACTGGCCGAGTTGCAGAAAAACGGCGTGGTGCAGTTGGACGAAGAGCGCAAGGCGCATATGGTCAGCAACCTGCTTACCGTGTTGTGTTCTGATCGCGGCACCCAACCGGTGGTCAACACCGGCTCGCTCTATTGAGGTGAAACAATGAATGTCATGGTGCCGTTGGTGGTCGCGCTGTCCGGCTTGCCCGCACTGGCGATCGCCGCCTCCATCGGTGCGGACGACGACGACCGCGCACGCGGCCTGGGCCTGCGCTGGGCCTTGATCAGTCTGGTGATCCTGATCGGTGCCGCCTGCCTGTACTGGGCCGGCGACAACCGCGCCGGAATCTATGCAGTGGTGATCGGCATGATCATCGGCGTCAACGTCTTGATCGTCTCGATGGTCATGCACCTGCGCCGCCACAGCGGCCGCGGTGAGCGCGAGTGAGCGAAAAGAAGGCCTACCCGCTGCGCATCAACGCCGATGTGCTGGCAGCTGTGCAGCGCTGGTCCGATGACGAACTACGCAGCCTTAACGCGCAGATCGAATATGTATTGCGCGATGCCTTGCGCAAGGCAGGGCGGCTGCCAAAGCCGCCCGCCGACAAGGAACCACACGCATGAGCAAGCGCTGGACTGACCTGACGCTCGAGTTGAAGCCCTCGTTCATCGGCAGCATCAAGACCAAGGATCTCCAGGCCGAACTGACCAAACCGGGCAACCTCGGCTGGGAGCTGGTCAACAGCATCATACCGGCACCGCTGAGTGCGGCGTTGCTGGTATTCAAGAAGGAGCTCTGAGGTGACGAGGCCATCGCGCCAGCGGCCCGGCGGGACTGCAGCAACGGTGGCATGCAGCGGGCAACGCCGGCCGCCGTGCCAGCTACTGCAGGATCGGCTGCAGCTGGCCGCGCAGCGCGCTTAGCCCTACCCTGTTGCGATGCGCCCGACACAGACCCTGCTGCTCAACACCACCGCGATCGAACTGCTTCCTGCTGCCCTGCTACGCGCGCGCAGCAATGCCGACGCACGCGTATTGGCACAGGCCGATTGGCTGCTGCGGCGCAAGCGCGATGGCAAGTACCTCGCCGCGCAGCTGCCGCATGGGTTGATGCCACTGATACCACGCCTGGCCCGCGAGCCGGGCCTGGACGAGGCGCTGGATCTGCTCCACACCAGCGCGCGCCGCACCACGCAGGCGCTGGATGCCGTGCTGCCGATCGACGGGCTGCAGCGTCGTCTGACACAGCTGGGCATTGGCGCCGACGCGTATGTGGCGCAGACCGGGCTGGACCTGATCGCCGAACCGGCAGCGCTGCACCTGGCCGGGCGCGATCGCTTTGCGCGCCCACTGTGGCTCAGCGCCGGTGCTGCGCGTGCGTGGCGGCAACTGCGTGCGGCCGCGCTGCGCGAAGACGTGGTCCTCGATGCCATTTCCGGCTACCGCAGCCACGACTATCAACTGGGCATCTTCGAACGCAAGTTCGCGCGCGGCCTGACGCTTGCGCAGATCCTGGCGGTCAACGCGGCACCTGGTTTCAGCGAACATCACAGCGGCGATGCAGTGGATATCGGCACGCCTGGCGAACCGCCGGCCGAAGAAAGCTTTGAGTCAACCGCGGCAGTCGCGTGGCTGCAGACGCATGCCGGGCGCTTTGGTTTTCGGCTGAGCTATCCGCGCGACAACCCGCACGGCATCGTCTACGAGCCCTGGCATTGGCGCTGGTGGCCGGCCTGATGGCGCGTGCGCAGGCAGTGCGCAGCGTGGCCGCTCATTCCTGCGAACGCGGCGTCGGCACCTTCGCGGCAATACTGAAGTCGGCGATCTTCCACAGGTAGAACGCGGCGTAAGTGCGGTACGGCCCCCAACGCTCGCCGCGCTCGGCGAGTTCCTTCGGCGTTGGCATCTGCGCTTGTTTGTCCACGCGCTGGGCGCCCTTGCGCACGCCCAGGTCGTCGATGGGCAACAGGTCCGGGCGGCCGAGGCGGAACATCAACATCATCTCCACCGTCCAGCGGCCGATGCCACGGACCGGTACCAATGCCTCGACGATGGCGTCGTCTTCCATGAAGGCGAGTTTGCGCAGTGAAGGGATCTCGCCCAGTGCCTCGCGCCGCGCCAGGTCGCGCAGTGCCAGCGCCTTGTTGCCGGACACGCCGCAGGCGCGCAGCGCCGCATCGTCCACGCGCCCCAACGTGTCGGCATGCAGCCGGCTGGCACCGATCGCCACCTCCACGCGCCCAACAATGGTGGCCGCGGCCTTGCCGCTCAGTTGCTGAAACAAGATGGCGCGCGCCAGTGCGTCCACCGGATCGAACGGCTTGCGCCATCCCGGCTGCGGTGCGATCGGGCCGATGCGTCTCATCCAGGCCCCCAGCGCGCGATCACTGCGCGCCAGATGGGTGAAGGCCATCTCCACATCGAAGCCGCGGGCGTGACGTGGCATCTCAGCGCCTCAACGCACCGATCGCCAGCACCACCCAGCCCAGCATCAGGCTGACCCCGCCGATCGGCGCCAGGCTGGTGGGCCAGTGCAGCAACGCGCCGCCAACCAGGCTGCCGGCAAACAGCAGGGTGCCAAGCAACAGCAGGTACAGGCCGATGCGGCCCAGCGCGCGGGTCTCAGCACCGCCCAGCACCACCAACACGGCGCCATGGCCGAAGGCGTACAGCGCGGCCAGTTGCAGGCGCGATTGCACCAGCGCATCGGCCACACCATGCGAGGCGTAGGCCGATAGCCCCACTGCGGCGGCGGCCAGCAGCGCTCCCACAAAGGCCAGGAGCGAAGGATGTTTCTTGCGACGATCAGGCAACGACATGGTGGCAGTTCCAAAGGCAGCGCCGCAGCGCAAAAAAAAACGCGCCGCAAGGATGCGGCGCGTTTTCGTCTGGATCACATCATCGTGGTGAAACGATTACTTGATGGCCCAGTAGACGTCGTAGGTACCGTCCTGCGTGAACGACTTGTCCACCCCACCCTTCCACGACTCGTACGGACGCTCGGTCACGTCGTTGCCGCTGGTGGCAGCCCAAGCGCGCAGCGAGTTACGCACTGCATCCAGGCCGGCCATGTGGCCTGCGTAGGTTGCGAACGCGGAACGGTGCGCCTTGGTGCGCTCGTACTTCACCGGTGCTTCGGTCGGGATGTTGACCTTCAACTCTTCACCCGTCGCGGCAACCGGGGTTGCGTCGACAGGTGCAGCAGCAGCGGCGTCGTCCTTCTTGTCGTCAGCCTTGGCGGTGTCGGCCTTGGCGTCGGTCTTGGCAGCGCCGCCGGCCTTCTTGCGCACCGGCTGCACGACGTCAAACGCGTACTTGTCGGTGGCGAAGTCGGTGGTGACGATCCGCACCGGACCCGACGGCTCGAGGCCATTGGAATCCATGACGCGCTTGATCCACTCCTGGTTGTCCTTGATCGACTTCTTGATCGTCTCGTTGTCGCGATCGATGTTGCCGGCGGTGACGACCAGCAGGTCCTCGGCAGGCACATCGACGAGCTTGAGATCGCTCAACACCGGCTTGCCTTCCAGCTCGGCGCGGTAGTCGAAGTTCGGCACGGTGGCCAGTGCGGTGGCCAGGCGCGACAGACCCAGCTTCAGGTCATCGCCGACATGCCGGCTGACGTACAAGCCCGCGTAGCGACCAAACAGGTTCCAGCCGTACTTGACGCTGTAGTCCTGGGTGATGCGCACGTTCTTGTTGTTCTTGCCGGTCGGCTTCAACGTGAAGTTGGTGACCTTGTCGTAGCCCTTGGTGGGATCTTCGATCGAGATCTCAACGCGCTCGTTCTTGACGCTGTTGGTGATCTCCCAGCTGCCCTGACCGATGTAGCCTTCAGTGGAGCTGTATTCAACGCGTGCACCCTTGCCCTCTTCCGGGCCGGCCAGCTTCAGCTGGATCTTGGGATCACGCAGCACAAGCGGGTTCCAATCCTTGAAACGACGGAAGCTGTTCACGGTGTCGTAAACAATCGTCATCCTGCGGTTGGTCTCGACACTCTCGGACATCTGCCGCTCCGAGGGCAACACCAAGCCCACCACGACAAACAAGCCAGCCACGATCCCCAAGGCGATCAGGAACTCGATAATACGGGTCATTCAGGAGGTCTCCGGGGCCGATCCCACGGCCGGGTTGAGTGAAGCGAAGCCGCCATCCTAGCAGGCTTCGAGAAAGATGTTCAGTTGTGCGACGGGTAGCGCGGTCCTGCGGTGTCATCCGCGCGCTCGCGCCGCGTGGTGCAAAGGCGCAATCGCAACCTGGACAAGGGTTTGCAGCGATTGCGCGCGGACATCATGCACGCGATGACGCGAGCGCGTGTGATGCACGGGACGCACTCCCTCGCCATTGCGGGTAGGCAGCCTGTTCCGTTCACTTGTAGACGACTGCGCCGCGATGAACAAGCGCATCGGCCAGACGCGGTGCCAGCGTGCACCGACACCCTGCACGCCGGGGTTCCGTACCCTCAGACCAGCTGCAACTCGAACGCCTTCAGCACTGCCCGGGTGCGGTCGCGCACGCCCAGCTTGGACAGGGTGAGCGGGCGCTGCTTGCAAGCCACTGGCTTGCGCGCCCGCGAACGCACGGCGCGCTGCGCCGGGCCGGGCATCCTGTGCTCAGACCAGCTGCAGCTCGAACGCCTTCAGCACTGCCCGGGTGCGGTCGCGCACGCCCAGCTTGGACAGGGTGAGCGGGCGCTGCTTGCAAGCCATTGGCTTGCGCGCACGCGAACGCACGGCGCGCTGCGCCGGGCCGGGCATCCTGTGGCTCAGACCAGCTGCAGCTCGAACGCCTTCAGCACCGCCCGGGTGCGGTCGCGCACGCCCAGCTTGGACAGGATGTTGGACACGTGATTCTTGATCGTCCCCTCCGCCACGCCCAGCGAATTGGCGATCTCCTTGTTGGAAAAGCCGCTGGCCATCAGGCGCAGGATCTCGGTCTCGCGGTCGGTGAGCGGGTCGGGCCGGTCGAGGCTGACGAACTCGTTGCGCATGTGCTCCAGGCCCGACAGCAGGCGCTGGGTCACCGCCGGCTGCACCAGCGAGCCGCCGTCGGCCACGGTGCGGATCGCGCCGACCAATTGCTCCAGCGAAACGTCCTTGAGCAGGTAGCCCTTGGCGCCGGCCTTGAGCCCGGCCAGCACCAGTTGGTCGTCGTCGAAGGTGGTCAGGATGATGGTCGGCGGCAAGGTGCCGTTGCGCGAGAGCATCTGCAGCGCTTCCAGGCCGGACATCACCGGCATGCGCATGTCCATCAGCACCACGTCCGGCTGGATCTGCGGAATCTGCTCCACCGCCTGCCGGCCATCGGCCGCCTCGGCCACCACCTCGATCCCGGCGTCCAGGGCCAGCAGCGAGCGGATGCCCTGCCGTACCAAGGTTTGGTCATCGACCAGGCACACACGGATCATCACGACACTCCTTGAGTAATGGCCGCGGGCATCAGTGCCGGCGCGCCTGGAACGGAGATGCGCAGGCAAAAGCCGTCACCCCGCCGGGTTTGAATCTCGAGCTGTCCACCATACTGGTTCAGGCGTTCGCGCATGCCGCGCAGGCCATTGCCGGGCGCGACCGCGTCGGCACCCTGGCCGTCGTCGCGCGCATCGATCAACACGGTGTCCGCATCGCGGCGCACCTGGATCCACAGATTGCGCGCGCCGGCGTGGCGCACCGCGTTGGTGATGATTTCCTGGGTACAGCGCAGCAGCACATGCGCGCGTTCGGGGTCGTCCAGGGTCAATGGCTGACCGATGTCCAGATGGATATCCAGCGACGGCACCTGGGTCACCAATGGGCGTAGCGCCGCTTCCAGATCGATGGCGCCACTGTCGCGCAGCTGACTGACCGCTTCGCGCACGTCGGTGAGCAGCAGCTTGGCCAGGGTATGGGCCTGGCGTACGTGTTCCTGCGCCTGGCCCTCGGTGATGTGGCCGGCCACTTCCAGATTGAGGCTCAGCGCAGTGAGGTGATGACCGAGCAGGTCGTGCAGCTCGCGCGAGATGCGGGTGCGCTCGTTGATGCGCGCGCTTTCGGCCAGCAGCGCGCGGGTGGCACGCAGTTCCGCATTGAGCCGGCGCTGTTCTTCGCGCGCATCGGTCTGCTGGCGCGCGACCAGGCTGGTCACGAAGATGAACATCGAAAAGCCGCCATACAGCAGCGACTGCATCAACGCAGCGAACAAGGTGAAATCCGGGCGCAAATAATAGAAAACCGGCAGCACGGCCAGCTGGCTGAGCACCAGCCAGGCCACCCCGATACGCAGCGGTAGCAACCAGGGGATCACACCGGCGGCCACCATCATCAGGATGCTGCCCAGCCCGGTTCCGCTCAGATAGCTGACCGCCAGCGCAAAGATCGTGAGCAGCAGCAGGATCAGCCGGTCGTACCAATGGGCGTGTCCGCCCCCCCTCAAACCACGGGTCAGCCAGAAGTAGCTGGCGCCAAAGCCAACGAAGAACGTCGACATCAGCAGACCTTCCGCCGCACTGCGATGGTCTCCCTCTTCGGCGGCGGGCCAATACGTGTACACCAACGGCATGGCGATCATCGCCCAGGTGAACAGGCCGGCGAAGCGCAGGACGCGCGTATGACTGAGGTATCCCAACATGCACGCATCTTAGGCGTAACGCCTGCGTCTGCCCTCTTGCCGGAAGTCATGCATGCCGATGGTCGTCACGTCAGGTCGCCGCTTCAGGCCTGCCATGTAATAATCCGACGCAGATCCGATTTCGGGTCGATAGCGTTACCCCACGGAGTCCCAATGTCGATCGTCATCCGCGACGTGCGCGAGCACGAGCTCGATTCCGTCCTGGCCCTGAACAACAATGCCGGACTGGCGATCCTGCCGCTGGATTCAACCAAACTGCAGCGTTTCTACGAGCAGGCCGAATACTTCCGCGTCGCCGAGCGCGACGGCAACCTGGCCGGTTTCCTGGTCGGTTTCGGCAGTGGCAGTGCTCATGACAGCAGCAATTTCGCCTGGTTCCGGGACCGTCACCCGGAGTTCTTCTATATCGACCGCATCGTGGTGGCCAGCCGCCGCCGTGGCGGCGGTGTCGGCCGTGCGTTCTATGCGGACGTGCAGAGCTACACCGAACTGCGCTACCCGCAGCTGGCCTGCGAGGTGTTCCTGGACCACGGCGCCGATGCGGCGCTGCTGTTCCATGGCAGCTTCGGCTTTCGCGAAGTGGGCCAGAACACCATGGCCGACGTGGAAGTGCGCGCCAGCATGCTCATGAAAGACATGTGCAGCTACCCGTGGGTCAAGGAGACCTATGCCGGCAAGCTGCCCGAAGAGCTGCCCTGGGTGGGACGGCCGCGGCACGCTGCCGCCGACAACCGTTCGACGGGGACCTGAGGCGTGTCGAGTGTGAATGTGGATTTTGAACAGGCCGGCGAACTGAAGATCGGCCAGGTGGGCATTGCCAACCTGCGCATCCGCACCCTGGATGTGCCGCGCCTGGTGCGCGAGATGCAGGACCGGGTGACCCGCGCGCCGAAGCTGTTCGGCCGCGCGGCGGTGATCCTGGACTTCGGCGGCCTGGCACAGGCCCCGGACCTGGCCACCGCCAAGGCCTTGCTCGATGGCTTGCGCAGCGCTGGCGTGTTGCCGGTGGCCCTGGCCTATGGCACCAGCGAGATCGACCTGCTCTCGCAGCAGCTCGGCATCCCGTTGCTGGCCAAGTTCCGCGCCCAGTACGAAACCGCCGCGGTCAGCCCACCGCCGCCTCCCCCGCCACCGCCTGCACGCGCCGAACCGGCCGCCCCCGTGGCGCGGCCGGCGCCGGGCCGCATGCAACGCAACGCGGTGCGCTCGGGCCAGCAGCTGTACGCGGAGAACTGCGACCTGACCGTACTCAGTACGGTGGGTGCCGGCGCCGAGGTCATCGCCGACGGCAGCATCCATATCTACGGTACCCTGCGTGGCCGCGCGTTGGCCGGCGCCCAGGGCAACCCTGACGCGCGCATCTTCTGCCGCGACTTCCACGCCGAACTGGTCGCCATCGCTGGCCACTACAAGGTGCTGGACGATGTTCCCATGGACCTGCGTGGCAAGGCCGTCCAGGTCTGGCTGGAGCAGGATCAGATCAAGATCGCTGCGCTGGATTGACGCAGCCCAACCACAGAAATATTTCGGAGAAATCCTTTGGCTGAAATCATCGTAGTCACCTCCGGCAAGGGCGGCGTTGGCAAGACCACCACCAGCGCGAGCCTGGCCTGCGGGCTGGCACGGCGCGGCAAGAAGGTCGCCGTCATCGACTTCGACGTCGGTCTGCGCAACCTGGACCTGATCATGGGCTGCGAGCGGCGCGTGGTGTACGACTTCGTCAACGTCGTGCATGGCGAAGCCACGCTCAAGCAGTCGCTGATCAAGGACAAGCGCTTCGACAACCTGTACGTGCTGGCTGCCTCGCAGACCCGCGACAAGGACGCGCTGACCCAGGAAGGCGTGGAGAAGGTGCTCAAGGACCTGGCCGCCGACGGCTTCGAATACATCGTCTGCGATTCGCCGGCGGGTATCGAGAAAGGCGCGTTCCTGGCGATGTATTTCGCCGACCGCGCGGTGGTGGTGGTGAATCCGGAAGTGTCTTCGGTGCGCGACTCCGACCGCATCATCGGCCTGCTCGATTCCAAGACCCGCAAGGCCGAGGAAGGCAAGAACGTGCCGGCCTTCCTGCTGCTGACCCGCTACAGCCCGGGCCGCGTGGAAGGCGGCGAGATGCTCAGCATCACCGACGTGGAAGAAGTGCTGGGGCTCAAGGCCATCGGCGTGATTCCCGAATCCGGCGACGTGCTCAATGCCTCCAACAAGGGCGAGCCGGTGATCCTGGATGGCGAGTCCCCGGCAGGCCAGGCGTATGACGACGCAGTCGCCCGCATCATGGGCGAAGAGCGCCCGATGCGATTCATTTCCGTGGAGAAGAAAGGCTTCTTCAGCAAGCTGTTCGGAGGGTAAGCATGGGCCTGCTCGATTTTCTCAAGAGCAAGAAGAACACCGCCGAGACGGCCAAGAACCGTTTGCAGATCATCATCGCGCAGGAACGTAACCATCGCGGTGGGCCGGATTATCTGCCGCTGATGCAGCGCGAACTGCTGGAAGTGATCAAGAAGTACGTCAACATCGATGCCGATGCGGTACGGGTGGATCTGGTCAAGGATGGCGAGCACGATGTGCTCGACATCACCGTCGCCCTGCCGGAAGACGGCGACAAGTAAGCTGCACGGCACCGTGTGCGCACGGTGCCGTGTTGTTGTGGTCCACCCGCCTCCGCGCCCTGCGGCGGCCTGCATCTACCGCGAGCCCTGCGCGTGAGCACCTCCCCCTCTTCCCTGCCTGCCGCCGATGCCGTGTTGTGCGTGGGCGATATCGGCCTGGACGCGCCTGCCGCCCTGCTGGCCCGGTACGGATTGCGTCTGCAGCATGTGGACGCGGATGCGCCGATTCCCGGCAGTTTCTGGGGGGAGCCGGAAGCGGGCATCATCGGTTGCGATGTGTATGTGCGCGACGACACGCCGGTGCATTCGATGCTGCACGAGGCCGGGCACCTGATCGTGCTGCCGCCGGACAAGCGCGCCGCCGTGCATACCGATGCCACCGATTCGGTGGATGAAGAAGACGCCACCTGTTATCTGCAGATCCTGCTGGCGGCGCAGTTGCCCGGCGTGGGCAGCGCGCGCCTGATGGCCGACATGGACAGCTGGGGCTACACCTACCGGCTGGGATCGACCCGCGCCTGGTTCGAGCAGGATGCGGAGAATGCGCGCAGCTGGCTGCTTGCGCGCGGCCTGTTGCCGGTGTAATGGGTGTGCCGCGTTTGAACGCGGCGGTGTGCGCTAGGTCAGGGTCGCGCCACTGAGATCCAGCGTGGCCACCGTGCCCTGCCCCGCACTGGAATCCAGGCGCAGGTGCCAGCCCAGGTGCTCGCAGAGGCGACCGATCAATTCCAGGCCGATGCCGTTGCCCTGACGCGCGTTGCCGCGTGCCAGCCGCGCATAGATCGCACTGATTTCTTCCGGGGTCATGCCGTGGCCGGGGTCGGTGATCTGCACCACGCCCGGTGACGCCAGCGCGATATGGATGATGCCGCGATCGCTGTTCTCGATCGCGTTGCGCAACAGGTTGCCGATGGCCGTCTGCACGATCGCCACCGGCGCCACCAGGCTGCACGGTGGCAGCGGTGCGACCTGCAGTTGCAGGTCCTTGTCGGCGCACAGGTGCGCATGGTCGGCCACGATCTCCGGCAGCAATTGATCCAGGCGCAGCGTGTCGCTGCTGCGCACCAGCCGGCCCGGGTCCTTGGCCAGCACCAGCAACAAGGTGATCAGCTGTTCCACCGCGCCGCTGGTCTGCGCGATGCGTTGCAGTTGATGGCGCACCACGGCCGGCGTGTCCGGTTGCTCCAGCGCCAGCTCGGCGGCGTTGCCGATCACCGCGATCGGCGTGCGCAGTTCGTGGCTGGCGCTGTCGATGAAGGCGCGCTCGCGCTCGACGAACTGGCCGTTGCGTTCGAGATAGTCATTGAGGGCATCGGCGATCACGTACAGCTCGGTGCTGCCTTGCGGGCCCACCGCGATACGCTGGTCGCGCCGCTCCGGTCGCAATGCGCCGATATCGCGCGCAAGATCCACCAGCGGACGCACCAGCCGCGCCATCGCATAGGTGCCCATCAGCACGGTGATGGTGATCAAGGCGATGCCGGCGGCCAGCATCCAGCGGGTGAGGAAGTGTTCCAGCGCTTCGAAGTCGGTGATGTCCAGCACCAGCGCCAGGCGGCCGGCATGCGTGGTGTCGCGCACCATCACCGCGCTCTGGCGGCCGGCGATCTCCAGGTCGTCGTGCAGGCCGGGATGCAAGCTGCGCAGCGCCGGCGGCACCTGCGCGCTGCCGTCCACGCGAAACAACCGCAAGGTGTCCGAATCCTGCCAGCGATAGCCCGGATCCTGCGCGCTGCGGTCCAGGATGCTGTCCAGTTCCGAATTGAGCAGCGAGCGCCACACGCCATGCTCGGCGCGTTCGTGCAGGTACTGCGCGGTGCCGAACACCGCCAGCACCATCAGGAAGGTGTAGCCGAACAGCCAGACCAGCACGCGCCGGCCCAGCGGGCGATGCTTAGCCATCGGTGCACTCGATGGCAGTGGCGGCGTCATCGGCGGCTTCCAGCGCGGCCACCCGGTAGCCCAGCCGCGGCAAGGTGTGGATGAGCTTTTGCGCGAACGGGCCATCCACGCTGCGGCGCAGTTCGTAGATGTGGGAGCGCAGCATGTCGCCATCGGGCGGATCGTCGCCCCATAGCGCCTGTTCCAGACGCTGGCGGGTGACCACGGCGGGGCTGGCCTGCATCAGGATCTCCAGCAACTTGCGGCAGGCCGGGTACAAATGCAGCGCCTGGCCGGCGCGGGTGGCGTCCAGCGTGGCCAGGTCCAATCGCAGGTCGGCCACCTGCAGCAGCTTGCCGCGGCGGCGCCCCTGCGCGCGTGCCAGCAGCGCTTCCAGACGCACTTCGAGCTCGGGCAGGGCGAAGGGTTTGGTCAGATAGTCGTCGGCGCCGGCGCGGAACCCGGCGATCTTGTCGGGCAGTTCGTCGCGCGCGGTGAGCATGATCACCGGCAGCTCGGACTGGTGCTGCTCGCGCAGCCGGCGCAGCACTTCCGGCCCGTCCATGCGCGGCATCATCCAGTCCAGCACCAGCGCGTCGTAGTGCTGGGTGGTGGCCAGATGCAAGCCGGTGATGCCATCGGGCGCCGCGTCCAGGGTATGCCCGCGCGCTTCGAAATAGTCGAACAGGTTGGCGACCATGTTGCGGTTGTCTTCGATGACCAGCAGGCGCATGGCGGTCTCCGGGGCGTCCGCGGCACGGACAAGTGTGCGCATCCTAGCCGAGCCACGGCGGCGGCGGCGATCGGGTGCATTCCGACATCCTTCTGACACGCGCATGGGCATCGTCCTGCACCGTTTCGACCAAGGCGCCCGTGTGCCGTCTGCCGTTTCCGCCGCGCTGTCGCGCAAACCCGCCCTGGCTGCCGCGCTGGCGTTGATCGTCATTGCGCTGCTGGCCGGGCTGGGCCTGCGCCAACCCAACCCGCCGGACGAACCACGCTTCGTGCTGGCCGCGCGCACCATGGTGGAGACCGGGCAGTGGTTGCTCCCGCACCGGGGCAGCGAGTTGTATGCGGAAAAACCGCCGGTGTTCATGTGGTTGCAGGCGGCCAGCTACGAACTTGTGCCGCACTGGCCGATCGCCTTCCTGCTGCCATCGTTGCTGGCCGCATTGCTCACGCTGTGGCTGACCTGGGACCTGAGCCGGCGGCTCTGGAACCGACGTGTCGCGCGTTACGCGGTGCTGTCGCTGTTCACCGTGCTGCAGTTCGGGCTGATGGCCAAGCGTGCGCAGATCGACATGGTGCTGGTGGCGCTGACCACGCTGTCGCTGTGGGGGTTACTGCGTCATCTGCTGCGCGGGCCGGACTGGCGCGCCTGGGTGATCGGGCTCTGTGCTGCTGGCGTGGGCACGGTGACCAAGGGCGTGGGGTTTCTGCCGCTGCTGGTGCTGCTGCCGTGGATGGCGCTGCCACGCCGTCACCCCAGCGTGCTGCCGGCGCGGGCACTGGCCGGGCGCAGCTGGCTGCTGGTGCTGCCGGCGTTTGTGGCCGGCACCGCGCTGTGGCTGGGGCCGCTGGGCATCGCCCTGCTGCACAGCCCCGACCCGGCGTTGCATGCCTACGCGCACGAGTTGTTGTTCAAGCAAACCGGCACGCGTTATGCGCACGCTTGGCATCACGTCAAACCGTTCTGGTACTACCTGCAGGTGATCGCCACGCTGTGGTTGCCGGGCTGCCTGCTGCTGCCGTGGCTGGTGCCGGCGTGGTGGCGCCGGCTGCGCCGCGGCGACCCACGCCTGCTGTTGCTGCTGGCGTGGAGCCTGCTGGTGCTGGTGTTCTTCAGTGCCAGCCCGGGCAAGCGCGAGGTCTACATCTTCCCGATGCTGCCGGCGCTGTGCATCGCCGCCGCCCCGCTGCTGCCTGGCCTGTTGCGACGCCGTGGCGTGCAGCGGCTGCTGCTTGGCTATGTGCTGTTGCTGGGCGTGGCGGCGCTGGCACTGGGCGGCGGTATCGGCCTGCACCTGCACTGGGCCGAACGCAGCGCGCTGCAACGTGGCATCGCGTTGGCATCGCTGCAGACCATGAGCGTGTGGCTGATAGGTCTGGGGCTTGTCGCGCTCGGACTGGTGGCCTGGGCACGCGGCAGGCGCGCCGGCAGCGCGCTGGTCGCCGCCACCGCGGCGTTGTGGACGGTCACCGGCCTGGGCGTGATGCCGGCATTGGACCCCTATAGTTCATCTGCGGCGCTGATGCAGCGCGTGGGCGAGCGCATCGGCCCGCACGCCGAGCTGGGCATGCTGGCGTGGAAGGAACAGAACCTGTTGCAGGCCGACCGACCGGTCACCGACTTCGGCTTCAAGGCGAGTTGGCAGGCGCAGTGGGCGCAGGCCGGCCCGTGGTTGGCGCAGGCGCCGCAGCGGCGCTGGTTGTTCGTGCTCAAGCAGGCGGTACCGGCCTGCGTGGCGCGCGCGCAGGTGGTGGAGATCGGCGAATCGAATCGCAACCAGTGGCAATTGGTGCCGGGCACGGCATGGCACGCGGGGTGCAACGCTGCAGGCTCCGCCGCGGAAGGCGCAGATGCCGACACCGACACAGACTGAACCAACACAGTGCGCTTAACGCCGGTCCAACCCGGGTCCGACCGCTTTCCGACACGCCGCTTTCGAAGATGCCCGCCATTGCAATGGTCCGGATCTTTCGATGACAACGCTCCCCCTTCATGCGCCTGCGCTGACACGCACCGCCACCAGCTGGCAAACCCGCTTTCTGCTGGCGCACCTGTGGCTGCCGCTGGCGGCGTTGCTGGCGATCAGCGCGCTGCTGATGCTCGGCGGCGGCGACCAGTGGGTGGCCGACGCGCTGTATCGGCTGGAAGGTGGGCACTGGCTGTTGAAGGAACAGTGGTTCACCAGCCAGCTGGTGCACCGCGGCGGCAAGTGGCTGAGCACGGTTGCAGCCGTGGTGGTGCTGGGCATGGCGGTGTTGGCATGGTCGCGGGCGCGTCCGGGCGCACGCGCCTTGCGTTGGCCGCTGACCTACCTGGCGGCGTCGGTGGCGCTGTCCACCACGCTGGTGTCGCTGCTGAAGTCGTGGACGGCAATGGACTGCCCGTGGGATCTGAGCCGCTATGGCGGCACACATCCGTTGATCGGCTTGTTCGCCTCGCGGCACGGCCTGCATGCCTCCGGTTGCTTTCCGGCCGGCCATGCCAGCGCCGGCTATGCATGGGTGGCGCTGTACTTCTGCGCACTGGCGCTGCGCCCGGCCTGGCGCTGGCCGGCGCTGTTGACCGGGCTGGCCGCAGGGGCGGTGTTCGGCATATCGCAGCAGTTGCGCGGCGCGCATTTCCTCTCGCACGACCTGTGGTCGCTGGGCGTGTGCTGGTTGACCGCGCTGGGTCTGTATTGGCTGCTGCTGGCGCCGCCGCGGCAACCGCTGCGCATGCTGGTGCTGACGGGAGGTGAGCAATGAGCACCTTGCTGCCGCATCCGCGTTGGCGCACGCGCCTGCACGCGCTGAGCTGGAGCACGCGCCCCACTGTCTCTACCGAGATGCTGGTGTTGCTGAGCAGCCTGTTCTTCGCCCTGGTCTGCAACCAGGTGTTCTGGCGCACCGCCATGGCGACCCACCCGGGCAGCCTGGGCTTCGCCGCCTCGCTGATGGCCTTGCTGGTGGCGGTCAATGCGCTGGTGCTGGGGCTGCTGGTGTGGCGCTGGAATGCCAAGCCGCTGCTGACCGTGCTGCTGCTCACCACCGCCTTGGCCGCGCACTACATGGACAGCTACAACGTCTATCTGGACGCGGACATGCTGCGCAACGTGCTGCATACCGATCACAAGGAATCGCGCGAGTTGCTGACGCCAGGGTTGATCCTGCCGTTGCTGTGCTACTTCGCCATCCCGGCCACGTTGCTGTGGCGCGTGCGCGTAGGGACCCGCAGCTTGGGCAAGACCTGGGTGATGCGGGTCGGTTTTATGGCCGTGATGGCAGTGGGCGGAATGCTGGGCGCGCTGCTCTCGTTCCAGGACATCTCCGCGTTGATGCGTAACCACCGCGAAGTGCGCTATCTGGCCACGCCGATCAACTACCTGGTGGCACTCAAGCAGAACTTCAAATCCGATTCGCCGATCAAGCATGCGCCCAAGCAGCCGGTCGAGCATGATGCGATGGCCACGCCGCGCGCGGCCGGCAGCCGCCCGCGCCTGTTGCTGGTGGTGCTGGGCGAAACCGCACGTGCGCAGAACTGGGGCCTCAGCGGCTACGCGCGCCAGACCACGCCGGAGCTGGCGCAGGCCGGGGTGATCAACTTCCCGGACATGCATTCGTGCGGCACCAGTACCGAGGTCTCGGTGCCGTGCATGTTCTCGCCGTTCGGCCGGCGCGATTACAACGAAGACATGATCCGCGGCCATCAGTCGCTGCTGCATGTGCTCGAGCACGCCGGCATCTCCACGCTGTGGCGCGACAACCAGTCCGGCTGCAAGGGCGTATGCGACGGCTTGCAGATCGAACAACTGGACAACGCCACCACCCCGGGCCTGTGCGCCGATGGGCGCTGCATGGACGAGATCCTGCTCGGCGATCTGGCCGCGCAGGTGCGTGCCAGGCCAGGCGATCGCGTGGTGGTGCTGCACCAGTTGGGCAGCCACGGGCCGAGCTATTTCGAACGCTACCCGGCTGCGTTCGAACGCTTCAAACCGGTGTGCAAGACCGCCGACCTGGGCAGCTGCAGCCGCCAGCAGATCGTCAATGCCTACGACAATTCCATCACCTACACCGATCACTTCCTCGCCCAGGCCATCCACGCGCTGCGCGGAATGCCGGACTACGACACCGCGATGATCTACCTCTCCGACCACGGCGAATCGCTCGGCGAAAAAGGCCTGTATCTGCATGGCGTGCCGTATGCGATCGCGCCCAAGGAGCAGACCCACGTGCCGATGGTGATGTGGTTCTCGCCGGAGTTCGCCCGCGACCGTGGCCTGGACGAAGCCTGCCTGCGCCATCGCGCCGGCCAGTACACCGACCAGGACGCGCTGTTTCCGTCGGTGCTCGGCCTGCTGCAGGTCAAGACCAGTGCCTATGCCCGCGAGCGCGACGTGTTCGCCAGCTGCACCGGCTGAGCCCGGCGCCGCGTACGCTTGCCGATTCACCGGCGCCATGCAGCACGCATGGCGCTTTTACTTGCCCTGAACCCCGGCGCGCTCTAGCCTTCGCCGGACTTCACCGCAAGGACCACCCGTGAATCCTCGTCTGCTGTTGCTGGCGCTCGCCGTTGCCGCCGGTACGTTGTCGCTGTCGTCGTGCCGCCAGGATGCGGTGCCGACGCCCAAGCCCGCCACCACCAAAACCGCACCCAGCGAAAGCGCCGACCAGTTCGTGGCGCGCATCAGTGCCGAATACAAGGCGGCGTATCCGGAAATGACTGCCGCGCAGTGGCTGTCGTCGACCTACATCAACGGCGACTCGCAGTTGCTGGCGGCCAAGGCCAACGAGCGCGCGCTGAGCCAGCTGGATCGCTGGATCGACCAATCCAAGCAGTACGCCGGCACCCCGATGTCCGCCGACAGCGCGCGTGCGCTGCAATTACTCAAGCTGATGAGCGCCCTGCCCGCCCCGCGCGACCCGACCAAGCTGGCCGAACTCACGCGTATCGCCGCGAAGATGGAAGGCGACTACGGCGCGGGCAGCGCCTGCACCGGTGAAGGCGAGCAACGCCGTTGCCGCCAGCTGGGCGAGCTCGAACAAGTGCTGGCACGCAGCCGCGACTACGACGAACAACTGCAAGCCTGGCAAGGCTGGCACGCCACCGCGCAACCCATGCGCAAGGACTACCAGCGCTTTGTCGAGCTCGCCAATGACGGTGCACGCGGCATGGGCTTTGCCGATGTCGGTGCGATGTGGCGCAGCGGCTACGACATGCCGCCGGCGCAATTGGCCAGCGAAACCGACCGCCTTTGGGAACAGCTCAAACCGCTGTACACCCAGCTGCAATGCTACGCGCGCGGCAAGCTGGACACGCAGTACGGCAAGGACAAGGGCGAGGTGGCCGGCGGCATGCTGCCCGCGCACCTGATGGGCAACATGTGGCAGCAGGACTGGAGCAACCTGTGGGATCTGCTGCAGCCCTATCCCGGTGCGGGCGACCTGGACATCACCTCGGCGCTGGAAAAACAGTACCAGGGCAACCTGAGCGCCGTGCTGGCGCGCAACACCGGTGGCGATGGCGGCGCAGCTGCACGCTTCCTCGCCGAGCGCGACGCGCAACTGCGCACTGCCCAGCAGATGACCGAACGCGCGCAGGATTTCTACACGTCGCTGGGCATGCCGAAGTTGCCGGACACCTATTGGCAACGCTCGCAGTTCATCAAGCCACTGGACCGCGACGTGGTCTGCCACGCCAGCGCGTGGGACATGAACATGGGTGGCGAGCCGAACGCGGGCATCGGCCCGGACGTGCGCACCAAGATGTGCATCCGCCCCACCGAAGAAGACTTCACCACCATCTACCATGAGCTTGGCCACATCTATTACGACATGGCCTACAACCCGTTGCCGCCGCTGTTCCAGAACGGCGCCAACGACGGCTTCCACGAAGCCATCGGCGACACCATCGTGCTGGCGATGACCCCCAAGTACCTGCAGTCGATCGGCATGGTTGGCGAGCAGCAGAGCGGGCGCGAGGCATTGATCAATTCGCAGATGCGCATGGCGCTGAGCAAGGTGGCGTTTCTGCCGTTCGGGCTGATGATCGACCGCTGGCGCTGGGGCGTATTCGACGGCTCGATTCCCCCGGAACGCTACAACCAGGCCTGGTGGGAGTTGAAGGCCACCTACCAGGGCGTGGCACCGGTGAGCCCACGCGGCGAGGACTTCTTCGATGCCGGCGCCAAATACCACGTGCCCGGCAACACGCCCTACACCCGTTATTTTCTCGCGCACATCCTGCAATTCCAGTTCTACAAGGGCCTGTGCGATGCCGCCGGCCACCAGGGGCCGCTGTACGAATGCAGCTTCTACGGCAACAAGGAAGCCGGCCAGAAATTCTGGTCGATGTTGCAACGCGGCTCCAGCCAGCCCTGGCAGACCACGCTGAAGGAAGTGACCGGCAAGGACACGCTCGATGCCGGCCCGATGCTGGAATATTTCGCACCGATGCAGGAATGGCTCAAACAGCAGAACCAGGGCCAGATGTGCGGGTGGCAGGCCAAGGGGGCCACTGCAACGCCGCCGGCAACGCCGGCGCCTTCCGCGCGCTGATCCACGTGCGTGACGTCATGCGGTTGCCGGATCCCGGCAGCCGCATAACGACCTGTTGATAATCGCGAAAAACCTCGGCGATATACTTCGGCCCCCGCTGCGTCAGCGCAGCATGCAAGGAGCAATCCGATGAACCAGGCCTCCACTGGCCCGGGTCCGCACGATGCGGATCGCGATGCACAGATCATTGCAGACGCGCAGCAGGGCGCGTTTGATCCAACCTACGGCAGCACTGGCACCGAATTCGCGGCCAACGGGCCGGGTGGCCGCAGCCTGGGTCTCAACCCCGGCGAACAGTCGGTCAAGCACACGCAGAGCACGCAGCAGAGCAGCGGCAGTGCGACGCAGCCGCTGGGCGAAACCAGCCTGCGCAGCGCCAGCTCGCAGAGCCTGGGCGTGGTCAGCGATGCCGATGCAAAGACCACCACCTTCAGCCTGGAAGCAGACGCGCAGACCGGCTTGCAGCAAAGCCGACAGACCAAACTCGGCAGCGGCACGTTGAACCTGGAAGCCGGCGTGGCCGCCGGCCAGCGCATGCGCTACACGCTGACGCTGCCTGGCGCCGATCAATCACTGGACGCAGCCACGCAGGTGAACCCGCTACAACCGGAGAGCTTGCCGGTGGGCGCTCGTGCGGTGCTCGATAGCCAGGCCTTCGCACAGCGCGAGGTCAAGGCGGACCTGCAACAGGTTGCGATGCAGAGCAAGATCACCGAAGCCAGCGGCCGCAGTTATCTGATCGAACGCGTGGACGAGCGCCACGTGCGCGTGGCCACCGGCCCCAACGACGCCATCGAAGCGGCCAATGCGATCGGACTCAAGGCCGGCCCCGCGCAGGCCCTGGTTGGCCGCACCGACCGCCTTGGCACTTCACGTGTGCAGAGCGCGCAGTTCGACCTGGCCGATCCACGCGCCGTCGACGCCATGACGGCGTTCGCGCGCACGGGCGAGGTTGCGCCCGGCACGCCCGGCGTGGATCAGATCCAGACGCTGGAGCGGATCGGTTTCAGTTCGCAGCAGCGCATGCAGTTGCAACTGGGCCCGCTCGACGCCGATCTGGGGGGCACCCGCAATGAAGGTAGCCAGATCCGCATCAGCGAACCCGGCCAGGACGACTACGCCGTGCTGCAGCAGCTGAAATACGGCGATAACGTGCCACTGACAGTGCTGCGCCACTACGACGGCAACAATGTCGAACGCGTGCAGGAGCGCAGCTACCGTTTCGAAATCGACGGCGACGTTGCCACCCCTGGGCTGATGCAACGCCTGGGCGGCCGCAACGAGGCCAGCGAAGAAAAAGCCATGGCGCAATCGCTCAATAGCGCGATCAGCGGCGACATGGCGGGCACAGGCGCAATTCAAGCCGGGCAGAAAACCACGCTGGTGTTCAACGAGCAGCAGATGCAGGCGTTGCTGCAGCAGACCCAGACCGCCGCCACGGCCAACAAGATCGGCGCGAGCCCGTTGGCACTACTGGTCGGCAACGGCCAGGCATCCGACACCGAGCAATTCGCCATCGCGCTGGCGCGCAATGTGGGCGGGCAGCCTGCGGCCTTTGCCGAGCGCCTGCAACGCATCGCAGACGGCGCCGACGGCCAGTTCGACGGCCGGCTGCAACGCATCGACGCCGATGTGGCACCGCGCCCGGCGGCCGCAACCGCGGCAGTGCCTGATCCGCGCGACCCTGCGCATCCGGACCATGGGCTGCTGCAGCAATGCACCGCCGCCGTAGGGCGACTGGAAGGCGCGCATGGCCCCACGCCGGGCATGGACAGCGAGCGTCTGGCACTGGGATCGCTGGTGGCCGCGCGTGAGCATGGGCTACAGCGCGTCGACCACGTGCTGCTCGGGAACGACCCGGCCCGCGGCTTCGTGGTCCAGGGCGCGCTCGATTCACCGGCGCACCTGCGCGGCAGCTTCGACGCCAAGGCGGCGCAGGAAGCGCCGGTGGAAGCCAGCCTGCAGCGCTTGCAGGCATTGGGACCGTCGCCCGAGCGCGATGCTGCCGCATTGGAGCAGGCAACGCAGCAGGAGTCGGTGCGGCAGTCGCAGGCGCGTTGACTGCGTTAGCCGGTTCAGTGGCAGCGTCGTGGCCACGCCTGCGACGCTGCCTTTGCTGGATCGCAAGGGCAGCGATGTAGCGACCCTTCGGCAGTTGCTGGGCTGTCGTAGGAGCGGTGCTGCCGATCTTCCTGGCCGGGCTGGGCATGGCGCTGATCTTCCCGATCCTGGCGCTGGCGGTGCTGGACATGTACCCGCAGCAGCGCGGCCTGGCGTCGCTCGAATTCCATGCCGTCCGCAGCGGCCTCGGCGTGCGCGGCGTCCTTGAGGGCGTCCGAATAGGTCAGCCGCACGGGGGTGCCCTGGCGTTCGTGCAGTTCGGCCGCTCGCATGATCAGGGCCAGCACCTGCGCGGCGCTGGTGCTTTCGCCGGCGATGCGGCCATCCATGCCCAGCACCCACTCGCCGTCGCGGCGCACGATGCCGGCCAGCAGCGTGCGTTGCTGGTCGCGCAGTTCGGCATGCGGTTCGATCGGCGAGACCGGCGCGGGGTTGGCAGCGGCCTGGTTGCGCGCGCGCTCGGTGGCCCGCTTGCGGGCATCGCGGCGCAGCTTGGAATCGGTGGACATGCAGGCTCCTGTGGGGTCAAAGGTGGTCGGCCGGCTCCAGAGGCAGTGCCTCGGCAGCCTGGCGGCGCCGCAAGCGGCGGCCGCTGCGGCGCTCCCAGCGCCAGAATAGCCAGCCCAGCAAGAAAAAGCCGGTCATGCCGAACGCCAGATGCCGCGGGTGTTCACTCAGCAGCGGCGACAGCACCCCGGCCACCACGGTATTGGTCATCAGCTGGGTGAAGGCCTGCAGCGAGGACGCCAGGCCGCGCTGCTGCGGGTACATGTCCAGCACCGCCAGCGCCAGGATCGGGAAGATCAGCGCCATGCCCAGCCCGGCCAGGAAGATCGGCAGCACCGCCCACGGCAGGCTGATCTGCGCCACCGCCAGCGTATAGCCAAGGTTGACCAGCGCCGCCACACCGCAGTAGATGAAACCGATGCGCACCTGCCGCACCGGATCCATCCGCCCGGCCATGCGCCCGGACAGGAACGACCCCAGGGTCATGCCGCCAATGGTGGGAATGAACAACCAGGCGAAATCGCCCTCGCCCAGGTGCAGGTGGCGCATCACCAGCACCGGCGCCGAGGCGATGTACAAAAAGATGCCGGCGAAGTTGAACGCACCGGCCGCGGCCAGGCGCTGGAAACGTGGGTTGAAGCCGATCCGCACGTAGTCATGCAGCAGGCGGCGCAGCTGCAGCGGCGTGCGCGCCTCCACCGGGTGGGTTTCCGGCAGCCAGGTCACCGTGGCGATCAGCAGCACCAGCCCGAACACCGCCAGGAACCAGAAGATCAGCGGCCAGCCGGCGCCGCTGAGCAGGATCCAGCCGCCGATGATCGGCGCGATCGCCGGGGCGATGCCGAAGATCATCGACACCTGGCTCATCAGGCGCTGCGCGTCGTGGCCCTGGAACAGGTCGCGGATGACCGCGCGCCCCACGATCATGCCCACGCCGGCCGACAAGCCCTGCAGCGCGCGGAAGGCCAGCAGCGTCGGCAGATCGCGCGACAACGCGCAGCCAATGGTGCCGGCGATGAACAGCACCAACCCGCCCAGGATCACCCGCTTGCGGCCCCAGGCGTCGGAGAGCGGCCCGTGCGCGATGCTCATCAGCCCGTAGGCCAGCAGATACACGCTGATGGTCTGCTGGATCGCCACCTCGTCCACCGCCAGGCTGCGGCTGAGCTGGGAGAACGCCGGGAAGATGGTGTCGATGGAAAACGGGCCGAACATCGCCAGGCCGGCGAGCAGCAGCGCCATGCGACGGGTGGAGGGCGTGGTCGGGGTCATGCCGGGATCCGGAAAGCGGGTACAGCGGAGTGTGCACGTCAGGGGCCGCGTCGGCGGCGGGACTGGATGCACACAGGGCCGCAGATGATAGGTGTTCACCCCGGCAAGGTTAAGCAAACCCGAGCGCAGCGCCCCTGCCGCGGCAGCGTGGTGCGGCGCGCCGGCGGCTTGGGCGCAGGCTATAATCGGCAGGTAACACGGTGGGAGAAGCGGCACTGCCGCTGCCGAAGGCGCAACAGCCCGTAATCGCTCAGGCCCGATACCATCTTCAACACAACTCTGGAGAGACCGGTTCACTCCGGCGCCGAAGGGGCACGGAACGCAGGCAGGCCACAGGCCAGGCCGCGTTCTTAAACTCTCAGGCAAAAGGACAGAGGGGCGCGAGGAAGACCGCCAGTGCGGCAGGTCGTGGTGCGCGTATGCGCGTCATGCCGGTCGTGGTGCTTCCGACCTTTCGCATGCCCCCTGCCCCGGATGCCCGCCATGTCCCAGACTCCGTCTTCCCTGCGCGACCTCGAACACCACAGCGCGTTCGTCGAACGCCACATCGGCCCCAACGACGCGGAAATCGCGCAGATGCTGGGCGTTGTCGGCCACGACTCGCTGGATGCGATGACCGACGCCATCGTGCCGTCCAACATCAAGTCGCCGGCCGCGCTGGCGCTGCCCGATGCGATCACCGAAGAAGAAGCGCTGGCCAGGATCCGCGCCATTGCCAGCAAGAACCAGGTGCAGCGCACGTTCATCGGCCAGGGGTACTACGGCACGCATACGCCGAAGGTGATCCTGCGCAACATCCTGGAAAACCCGGCCTGGTACACCGCCTACACGCCCTACCAGGCCGAGATTTCGCAGGGCCGCATGGAAGCGCTGATCAACTTCCAGACCATGTGCGCCGACCTCACCGGCATGCAGATCGCCAATGCCTCGCTGCTGGACGAAGCCACCGCCGCAGCCGAAGCGATGACGCTGGCCAAGCGCTCGGCCAAGTCCAAGTCCGATACGTTCTTCGTGCACGACGCAGTGCACCCGCAGACGCAGGAGCTGCTGCGCACGCGCGCCGAGCCGCTGGGCATCGTGCTGCGTGTGGGCACGCCGGACGAAGCCATGCAGGCCGAGTGCTTCGGCGTGCTGCTGCAGTACCCGGACAGCTTCGGCCACATCGGCGATCACGCCGCGTTGGCCGATGCCGTGCACGCGCAGGGCGGCCTGGTCGCCGTGGCCACCGATCTGCTGGCGCTCACGCTGATCGCCGCGCCGGGCGAATGGGGCGCGGACATCGTGGTGGGCAACTCGCAGCGCTTCGGCGTGCCGTTCGGCTTCGGTGGCCCGCATGCGGCCTTCATGGCCTGCCGCGATGCCTACAAGCGCTCGATGCCGGGCCGCTTGATCGGGGTGTCGATCGATGCTGCCGGCAACCCGGCCTATCGCCTCACGCTGCAGACGCGTGAGCAACACATTCGTCGCGAAAAGGCCACCTCCAACATCTGCACCGCGCAGGTGCTGCTGGCGGTGATGGCCTCGATGTACGCGGTCTACCACGGCCCCGAGGGCCTCACACGCATTGCCCGCCGCACCCATCGCCTGGCGGCGATCCTGGCGGCCGCATTGCGCAGCGCCGGCGTCACCGTGGGCGAGCATTTCTTCGACACGCTGCACGTCAAGGCGATCGATGCCGATGCCATCCACGCCAAGGCGCATGCGGCCGGCATCAACCTGCGCGCGATCGATAGCGAAGCGGTCGGCATCAGCCTGGACGAAACCAGCACGCGCGCCGATGTGGTGGCACTGGCGCAGCTGTTCGGTGCCCAGGCGGATATCGATGCGCTGGATGCGGCCACCGCCGACGCGCTGCCGCAGGGCATGCGCCGCACCAGCGCATTCCTGCAGCACCCGGTGTTCAACACCCATCACAGCGAACACGAACTGCTGCGCTACATGCGCTCGCTGGCCGACAAGGACCTGGCCATGGATCGCACCATGATCCCGCTGGGCAGCTGCACGATGAAGCTCAACGCCACCGCCGAGATGATTCCGGTGACCTGGCCGGAATTCGGCGCGATCCATCCGCTGGCACCGCCCGAGCAGTCGGCCGGTTATGCGCAGCTGATCGAAGAACTGGAAGCGATGCTGGTCGAATGCACCGGCTACGACGCGGTGAGCCTGCAGCCCAATTCCGGCGCGCAGGGCGAATACGCCGGCCTGCTGGCAATCCGCGCCTATCACCGCTCGCGCAACGAAGCCCACCGCGACATCTGCCTGATTCCCGAATCCGCCCACGGCACCAACCCGGCCTCCGCGCAGATGTGCGGCATGACCGTGGTGGTGACCAAGTGCGATGCCAACGGCAATGTCGATGTCGATGACATTCGCGCCAAGGCCGAGAAATATTCCGACCGCCTGGCCGCGCTGATGATCACCTACCCGTCCACGCACGGCGTGTTCGAAGAAGACGTGGTGGCGATTTGCGAAGCGGTGCACGCGCACGGCGGCCAGGTGTATACCGACGGCGCCAACATGAACGCCCTGGTCGGCGTGGCCAAGCCCGGCAAGTGGGGCTCGGACGTGTCGCATCTCAACCTGCACAAGACCTTCTGCATTCCACATGGCGGCGGCGGCCCTGGCGTGGGCCCGTGTGCAGTCAAATCGCATCTGGCCCCGTTCCTGCCCAAGACGCTTCCTAATGCCGGCATCCGTGCCGGCGAAAATCAAAAAGCTGCCATCCATGGCAGCGGATCCAACTTCGGCGAAGGCGAGGTCGGCATGGTCAGCGCGGCCAGCTACGGCTCCGCCTCGATCCTGCCGATCAGCTGGATGTACGTGACCATGATGGGCAGTGCCGGCCTGCGCAAGGCCACGCAGGTGGCATTGCTCAACGCCAACTACATCGCCAAGCGTTTGAGCGCGCACTACAAGACGCTGTACACCGGCCGCAACGGGCTGGTGGCGCACGAGTGCATCCTCGACGTGCGCCCGCTGGAAAAGACCAGCGGCATCGGTGCCGAGGACATCGCCAAGCGGCTGATCGACTTCGGCTTCCATGCGCCGACGCTGAGCTTCCCGGTGGCCGGCACCTTGATGGTGGAGCCGACCGAAAGCGAATCGCAGCATGAACTGGACCGCTTCATCGACGCGATGATCCAGATCCGCGAAGAAATCCGCGCGATCGAAGACGGCCGCCTGGACCGCGAGGACAACCCGCTCAAGCACGCCCCGCACACCGCCACGCAGGTCTCGGCCAGTGAGTGGACGCATGCCTATCCGCGCGAGCTGGCCGCCTTCCCGCTGCCCTCGCTCAAGCAGCAGAAGTACTGGCCGCCGGTGGGCCGCGTGGACAATGTCTACGGCGACAAGAACGTGATGTGTGCCTGTATCCCGGTGGATGCGTACAAGGACGATGTGGTGGCATAAGCGCCGCAACGCTGCCCTTCGTTGAACTCAAACCCGGCCGCGTGTAGCGTGGCCGGGTTTTTTAGTGTCTTGAACGTGGGATGCAGCAGCATGCGTCGCAGCCGCCGCGGCATAGCCTCGCTGTCTTGCACGAGTACGGAAGAGAAAAATCCTGCGCGCTGGCCTGTCACCACGGTCCGCGCATGGCATCCGAGCCACGGAGCGCCAAGATCGCCCAACAGAAGCCGGCAGCGCGCGATTCTGCAAAGCCGCAGCTGCCCGACTGGCGACTCAACCGTCGCACGCAGCGATGCCGGGCGCGGTGACGCACAGAGGGCGGATGTACTGGGCAGCGCACGCACATGTGATGTTGCCGCGTGCCTGCGCCAGCTGCCCGCCGAGACCCCGGCCGATGCCGAACTGCAGCGCCGCGGACTGACCGGCCTGGACGCCGATGCGCGGTGGCGATGTACTGCCCGCACCGCCAGGCCTGGCCATTGCCCAGGCGCGGCAGCTCCAAGTGTTGTTGTTGATCGGCAGCAATCGCACTGAGGGCCGCCCGTTTGCGCAATTGCTTTACTACGCCAACAAGTTGAACCCTGCAAAGCGGCTACGAGGTGCGCGTAAAACGCATGTATGCCGCGCAGGCACCGGTCCTGGCGCAGTATGCGCACATGGCGGCGCAGTCGCGCAGTCGCGCTGGCGTGCACCTGCAAACTTGTTACAGATCGTGCAAATCCAGTCACACATCGCGGATCCGCCTGCACCACCCGACGCTGGACCAGCTGCTGCGTACCCGCGTGCCGATGTACGCCTACGAAGTTCGACGACCCGGGTGCGCCATTCAGTCTATTGCGGTTGACGTTTCACATGCACTGGGCGCGTATCACGCCCCCGAGCCAAAGTTTCTGTGCCAGCGCCACGGGTGCTCAGCGGCATCGGATGCAAACGGATTATGGGAAAACGGCTCCGCCCGAAGCTACACCGATTCGATGACGCTCGATTTCCCATCTACAGAGTACCGTCCATTTTAATACCGCCGAGCCCCACTTTACACGCCGCGATGAGCACCCTTTACATTATCTTATTTTAATTTTTTTAGTTTTGATAAATGGAGAATCCGCCCTTGATCTCCTTTGCCTTCAACGGAGAACTCGAGAGCATCAAAGCGAGTGCTTTGCGGGGAGTCAGCTTACCTTTCACGGCGAAAGTCGGAATTTCATGCACATCTGTATTCGCGACTTCGTCAGCATCGATCGACACTGGGCAATGTGTCAGCTCTGTGAACCGAGCAACGGCCTCGCCCAGGGGCATAGACGGGATGCTCATTCGGATCCGCTTATTCTGACAATCGTAAAAACTTGGTTCCTGTGCAAGCGCGGCATTGGAACTGATCGCCAATGCCAGCAGCGCAACGGTTAGGTAGATTTTCTTCACGTTATTCTCGAAGTGTGATTAGAGGGTCATCATTTAACTACAGATCCGTGGTGCCATACGCGATACGCAGGATGCATTCAGCGCATGGACAGGGCTGGAGCAGGGGCGCGTATTTTAAATTGGTAGCACCGGAGTTCACGTTGCGCAGCACGCACTTGCCAACACGCTGCAGGATTACTGGGGCGCCTTCGCGCGCAGCGGCGATCCCAATGGCGGCGGGCGTCCAGCCTGGCCACGCTTCGATGGCGACACGCCGTTGACACTGTCGCCCGGCAGGATCGGGCCCACGCCGGACTTCGTCGCACAGCATCGCTGCGCGTTCTGGGATGCGCAGGCCAAGGCTGCAACGCGCCCGCTGCCCACTGCCCACTGCCGTGCCGGTGCCTGCACCACCCTCTCACTGATCGCTGGAGCCCTGCCATGTCCGAATCCGACACCACCCACTGCCCGCAGGTGACCTTGCGCAACGGACGCAGCGTGCCTGCGCTGGGCATGGGCTCCTGGAACCTGGTCCAGGGACGGCATGCGCCGCAGCAGGAGATCGAAGCACTGCAGACCGGCCAGGCGCTGGGGATGCGCTTGATCGATACCGCCGAGATGTACGGCAATGGCCGCTCGGAACAGTTGATCAGCCAGGTGATCGCACGCGGGCAGCCGCCGTATCTGGTGTCCAAGGTGCTGCCCAGCAACGCCAGCGCGCGCGGCATTGCGCGTGCCTGCGAAGCCAGTCTGCAACGCCTGGGCGTGCGCACGCTGGATCTGTATCTGCTGCATTGGCGCGGCGGCAGCGATCTGGCGGAGGTGGTCGCTGCGTTCGAAACACTGCGCGATGCGGGCAAGATCCGTGACTGGGGCGTGTCCAATTTCGATGTCGACGACATGCAGGAGCTCTGGCAGATCGATGGCGGGCAGCACTGCCTGGTGAATCAGGTGCTGTATCACGCCGGCAGCCGCGGCATCGAGTTCGATCTGTTGCCGTGGTGCGCGCAACATGCGGTGACGGTGATGGCGTATTCGCCGCTCGGCAGCCGTGCGTTGCTCGATCACCCGGTGCTGCATGCCATCGGTGCGCGACGCGGCGTAGCGGCTACCGCGGTGGCGCTGGCGTGGGCCATCCGCAGTGGCCAGGTGATCGCCATTCCCGAATCCGGCACGCCGGCGCATGTCCGCGCCAATGCGGATGCATGCACGCTGCAACTCGATGCGCGGGATCTGGCAGACCTGGACAGCGCATTTCCACCGCCCACGCGCAAGCAGCCACTGGATCTGCTGTAGACCTCGCTCACGGTCGCGCTTGCAGCATGCCGTGCGTCACAGTGTTGTCATTGCACTAAACAGCTATTTTTGCGTGTAATTGTTCGCTAGACGCTGACCTTCAACGCGCTCGCATGCGCGTGTGAGTGTTCGTTCGCATGCAGACACATCCATTTAACAGCGCCACTCCCAGGCTCGACTGGATAGCTCGCATCCCAGCCCGCCAACGTGGAGTCCCCCATGGCCAAGTCCCCCAGCAAGCCCGCACAGATTCCTTCTGTCGGCAGTTCCGCAAGCGCGCATGAGTTGCGCGGCACCGGCGACGAACTGCACCAGAAGGCTGGCGGCTCGCATCCGCAACTGACCACCAACCAGGGCATTCCCGTTGGCGACAACCAGAACTCGCTCCGCGCCACACCGCGCGGCCCGACGTTGCTGGAAGATTTCATCCTGCGCGAAAAGATCACGCACTTCGACCATGAACGCATTCCCGAGCGCATCGTGCATGCGCGCGGCAGCGCGGCGCACGGCTACTTCGAGCTGACCAAGTCGCTGAGCCAGTACACCACGGCCAAGCTGCTCACCGAAGTGGGCGAAAAAACCCCGCTATTCACGCGTTTTTCCACCGTGGCCGGCGGCGCCGGTTCGGTCGATACGCCGCGTGACGTACGCGGCTTCGCGGTGAAGTTCTATACCAAGGAAGGCAACTGGGATCTGGTCGGCAACAACATCCCGGTGTTCTTCATCCAGGATGCAATGAAATTTCCAGACCTCATCCACGCGGTGAAGATGGAACCGGACCGCGGCTTTCCGCAGGCCGCCAGCGCGCACGACACGTTCTGGGATTTCATCTCGCTCACCCCCGAGTCGATGCACATGATCATGTGGGCGATGAGCGATCGCACCATTCCGCGTTCGCTGCGCATGATCGAAGGCTTCGGCATCCACAGCTTCCGCCTGCTCAACGAAAACGGCGACAGTACCTTTGTCAAATTCCATTGGCGCCCCAAGCTGGGCCTGCAGTCCACCATCTGGGACGAGGCAGTCAAACTTGCCGGTGCCGACCCGGACTTCCAGCGTCGCGATCTGTTCGAGGCGATCCAGAAGGGCGACTTCCCCGAGTGGGAATTGGGCGTGCAGCTGTTTACCGAAGCCGAGGCCGAAGCATTCCCGTTCGACCACCTGGATTCGACCAAGGTCATTCCGGAAGAGCTGGTGCCCTTGCAGATCGTCGGGCGCATGGTGCTGGACCGCTGGCCGGACAACTTCTTCGCCGAAACCGAGCAGGTGGCCTACTGCCCGGCCAACATCGTGCCGGGGATCGACTTCAGCAACGACCCGCTGCTGCAGGGCCGGCTGTTCTCCTACCTGGACACGCAGCTGAGCCGCCTGGGCGGGCCCAACTTCCATCAGATTCCGATCAACGCGCCGAAGTGCCCGTTCGCCAACAATCAGCGCGATGGTCACATGCAGATGGGCGTGCCGAAGGGCCGCGTGGCGTACGAACCCAGCTCGTTGCAGGCCGATGCGCCACGCGAAGCGCTGCGCGGTTTCCCCAGCCATGCCACACCGGCCGAGGATGGCGCCAAGGGCCGCGTGCGTGCGGAAAGTTTTGCCGACCATTACAGCCAGGCACGCATGTTCTTCCGCAGCCAGACCGCGCCGGAGCAAGCGCATCTTGCATCTGCACTGGTGTTTGAACTCTCCAAGGTGGAAACCGCGCACGTGCGCGAGGCCATCGTGGGACATCTGCGGCATATCGATGAAGCGCTGGCCAAGCGCGTGGCCGATGGCATGGGCATGACCAGCCTGCCGCCGGCACCGCCGGCCGCCGTTGCACCGACCGACATGCAGTTGTCGCCTGCGCTGCAGTTGATCGGCAAGATGAAGGACACGCTGCAGGGCCGCACCGTGGGCATCCTGATCCACGACGGCTCCGACGCCGCGGCAATCAAGGCTGTGCGCAAGGCGGCCGAAGCGGCCGGTGCAACGGTCAAGATCGTGGCCCCCAAGCTGGGCGGCGCCAAGCTCAGCGATGGCAAGCAACTGGCGGCCGATGGCCAGCTGGCCGGCACGCCGTCGATCGTGTTCGACGCGGTGGCGGTGTTGCTGTCTTCGGAAGCGGCCAAGGCGTTGACGCGCGAATCGGCGGCGCTGGATTTTGTCAGCAATGCCTGGGCGCATCTGAAGGCGATTGCTTTCGACGACGGCGCGCAACTGCTGCTCAAGGCCGGCAATGTCGGCAAGGACCCCGGCGTGGTCGATGCGGCCGACACCAAGGCCTTCATTACCGCCGCCAAGACCCGCCAATGGGCACGTGAGCCGAAGGTGCGCATGCTGGCGTAACCCACCAGCGCCACCGAAAGCTGCCTTGGGCGCGAGCGACTTTCCATGTCGTTTCGCGCCCATTGCATTTGAAGCACGCTACGTTTCGAAATCTCGGGTTGTTTGGAGTTTGTTGGACAGGGGTGTTGATTGCTTGCAGAGCAGATGATCTGCCGCTTGGCTGCAGGGCCCTTGCCCGCCCACCATCGCGGGACACGCTGCAAGTACGTCCTTGTAAGCTCTTACGCGGCATCCATGCCGCGTAAGGTCCCGCGACGGTAAGCGGGCAAGGACCAATCAGGCATGTCGGTGTGCATGGTTGCATGCAGCGCAATACGCGCGCTTTTCTGGATGACGGCGCGCCCGATCAGCGTCGCAACGCGAACGAATAACAGGCAGGCTTTCAACGAAGCGACCTGCGAACGTTCTGGTGCGGTGTCCTCGCCGCTTGCGGGACCGTGTGGCGGCATGGATGCCGCCACCGAGCCTCCACGGACGGATTCACGGCGTGTCCCGCAAGCGGTGAGGGCGCCGCGCACTCGACTAACTAAGAGCGGCTTACAAAACGTAGCGAGCAGCCGTCAGGTGGGTGCGGATGGCGCGAAGGAACCGGAGTGTACGGGGTACATGCCGATTCCGAGCACCGGCCGCCCCCGCCTGGCGGCTGCGCAGTCGTTTTGATAAGTGCTCTAAGCTGTTGACTCAATGCTCTGCTGCAGTGAGGGCACCACACACTCAACTCACTTCGCTGCTGCCAATTCGTCTTACGAATTCGTCTTATCAGACCGCCCTAAGAAGTTCCGGCAGGAAACTGCGCAGCATTTGCCAGCGTGCGGTACTCACGTGGGGTCATGCCCACGGCCAGCTTGAACTGCCGTGTAAACGCGCTTTGATCGCTGAAACCACAGGCATGGCCAATCTCGGTCACGCTTTTGGTTCCATGCAATAAATGCATCGCCATCTGCAGACGCAGCTTGGCCAGTACCTGTTGCGGGGTGAGCTGAAACACCTTGCGGAACGAGCGCTGCAGCTTGGACATCGAGAACCCGGTGATATCCACCAGCGCCTGCATGCGCACGTTTTGCGCGTAGTTGGCGTTGAGGTAGGCCAGCGCGAGACGCAGTTTTTCGTACTGCGATTCCTGGCCATCCTGCGGCCCCAGATCGCGCGAAATGCCGATGATGCCCTGCACCTTGCCGTCCACCAGCAGCGGACGCTTGCAGGTGAGGCACCAGCCAGGCTCGCGGTTGGCAAACAGATGCAGTTCGAGCAGGTTGTCGATCACCGCACCGGCCAACACCTGTTCGTCCTGGTTGGCATAGTTGGCGCCCAGCCCGCTGGGGTAAACCTCGGCGACGCGCTTACCGATCAAGTCCTTGCGCGACTTCAGGCCCAATCGCCGCAGCATGGTCTGGTTGACGTGGGTATAGCGGCCTTCGCGGTCCTTGACGAAGAACAGCACGTCCGGCACGGCATCGAACAACGCTTCCAGATCGGCAGGATCAACGCTCTTCATTCAGGACGATGGGCTCAGGGCAAGGAATGACGGCGCTGCGGGCACTGCAGTTCGCAATCGCTGCGCAGGCAGGCCACGTCATGATACGCCGCGGCGCGATTCCTTCTGAATGCCGATCAGCGCGGATCTTTCGTCGCGTTGGCCGCGCCGGACGTTGCGGCCGCTGCAGTCGGCGCGGGCGTGGTGCCGGCCGCGGCCGACGCGGTTCCGGCAGCAATCCGGTCAGCCGTCACCGGGCGCGTGGCCCAGCGCTGCACCACCGCAGCACCGGCTTGCGAGCCGATCTGCACACGCAGGCGGGTGCCGGGTGTTGGTGCGACGAATTCGATCTCGCAATCACCGGCGGCCATGCAGCTGTCGGCAGCCAACGGGTCCGCCGGCTGCCAGCCCTGCTCCATCACTGTCTGCGCAAAGGCGCGGTAGCTCATGCCGGACTGGAGTGTGGCCGGCAACGGCACTGCCAGCGCGTCACCCACTGCATCGGCTGCGGCAGACGCGGCAGGCGGCGTCTCGGCCGCTGCGGTTGCACGCACGGGCGCACTGGAAACAGGCCGCGGCACGGCGCTCCAGGCGGGAGAGGAAACAACAACAAGCCCCAATATCAGTGGGCGGACAAACATGCGCATGCAAACGATCCTTGCGATCCTGCAGGGAACTGGGAAAGGTGGAGACGCCTCATTTTGCCATGTCGGCATGACGCTGAAGCGATGACGCACGTGCGCGATTAGCTGCCGTTATGCGACCAAACCCGCCAAGAGCGTACTCATCTGCACCCCTTAGCGGCAGCACGTCGGATGACTTGAGCAACGTGGTGGCATTCGCAGGTCGCCTTGTCGCGCGCCTGCCGGCATCATGCGCGTTTGTACTTTCGGAGATGCCCATGACCCTGCCCACTTCCACGCCTTACGCCGTCGGGCAACTGTGGCGCTGCCGCGGGCGGCATGCAGGCGAAAACCCGCTCCTGCTGATCAACCGGATCGATGAGCATCCGCAGGGCGGGCAGATCCTGCACGCCACGCTGCGCGAGGTGCAGATCCAGCATCCGGGTGCACCCGGTGGTTTGCTGGAAACGCTGCCGCATGTGCCGGTGATTGCGCAGACGCTGGACCGCAGTGATGCGGCGCTGGTTGGCAGCAGCGCGCCCGACCCGGCCTATCTACCCGGTTACAGCGAATGGAAAGCCGCATTCGATGCCGGCCAGGCTGGCTCGTACGGCATCGCGGTGGCCGAGATCCTGCAGATTGTGGAAAGCCACCTGGCCAAACGCGCGCTCGCTGCCCACTAAGAGCGGCTAACAAAACGTAGCGAGCAGCCGTCAGGTGGGTGCGGACGGCGCGGAGGAACCGGAGTGTACGTGGGTACATGCCGATTCCGAGCACCGGCCGCGCCCGCCTGGCGGCTGCGCAGTCGTTTTGATAGCTGCTCTAAGCCACAAACATGACCGGCACGCCGCATTGCACGGCGTGCCTGTCAGTGCTTCAACGGGCGATCACTGCCCGATGTGCTGCTTCAACCAGGCATTGACGGTGTCATGCCACAGCACGCTGTTGTCCGGCTTGAGCACCCAGTGGTTCTCGTCCGGGAAATACAGGAACTTGGAGTCGATGCCCTTGCGCTGCAGCGCGGTGAACGCGGCCAGGCCCTGCTCGACCGGGATGCGGAAATCCTGCTGGCCATGGATCACCAGCATCGGCACCTTCCACTTGTCCACGTGCAGCACCGGGTTGAACTTCTCGTAGCCTGCGGGGTTCTGCCACGGCGTGCCCCCGTTTTCCCATTCGCTGAACCACAATTCCTCGGTGGCATAGCCCATGGTGCGGTTGTCGAAGACGCCGTCGTGGTCGACGAGGCACTTCCACGGTTGGTTCCAGTTGCCGGCCATCCAATAGACCATGTAGCCGCCGTAGCTGGCACCCAGCGCACAGGCCTTGTCGCCGTTGAGGAAGCCGTATTGCTTCTGCGCAGCGGCCCAACCCTTTTGCAGGTCTTCCAGCGGGCGGTCGCCCCAATGCTGGCTGATCGCGTCGGTGAATTCCTGGCCATAGCCGGTGGAGCCATGGAAGTCGATCATCACCACCGCATAGCCCTGGCCGGCGTAGGTCTGCGGATTCCAGCGGTTGCTCCAACCATTGCCGAAACTGCCCTGCGGGCCGCCGTGGATCAGGAACGCCACCGGATAGGTCTTGCCTTCCTCATAGTTGTACGGCTTGACCACGTAGCCATGCACGGTGTCGTTGTTCCAACCCTTGAACTGGAACTGCTCGTAGTCGCCGAACTGCACGTCGGGCAGCAATTCGCCGGCGCTCTGGGTGATCGCACGCAGGCCCTGGCCCTGCACATCGCTGACAACTATCTGGTCGCCGCTCTTGAGCGAGTTACGCGTGAATGCCAGCGTGGTACCGGCCAGCACAGGTGCATGCACGCTGCCCTCGCCCACCACCTTGGTGGCGTCACCGCTGGCAATGTCGATCTTGAACAAGGGGTGCTCGCCCAGATCGTCGGCGCTGGTGTACAGGCTGCTGCCATCGTCGCTCAGCACGATCTCGCCCGCCGAGCGGTCCCACTTCGGCGCGATCTCGCGGGTCTTGCCGCTGGCCAGATCCATCGCCATCAGGCCGAAACGGTCGGCTTCGAAACCCGGGCGCTTCATGGCGCGGTAGTACAGCGTCTTGCCGTCGGCACTGAACACCGGGCCGGCATCCCAGGCGGGATTGGCGGCGGTGAGATTGACCGGCGCGGACTTGCCGGCCGCATCCAGGCGATACAGGTCGAAGTTGGTCTGCCACGCTTCGTCGTTGCCGGTGGCCTTGCCTTGCGCAGCCGTCTTGCCGGCGCCCGGGCCATGCGGCTGCGGGATGCGCACGCTGGCCACCACGCTGGCGCCATCGGGCGACCAGGCGTAATCGTCATTGCCGCCGAACGGCTTGGACGGTGCATCGCCGGCCAGCGTGGCGCTGATCGCCGAGGCACCTGCCACGGCCTTCGCACCGGCCGCAGGCAGCTCGGCGACGAACAACGTGTTGCGACGGCCATCGTTCCAGGTATCCCAATGGCGCACGAACAACTGGTCGTACACCACGCCGCTGGCCTTGGCGTTCTTGAGATCGGCCAGCTTCTTCTTGGTGCAGCCCAGGTCCGAGCCGCAGTCCTGGAACACGCCCGCACTGAAGGCAATGCGCTTGCCATCCGGCGAGAGCTTGTAGCTGTCCAGGTCCACCGCAAAGGCGGTGAGTTGCTGCGGGATGCCGCCGGCCAGCGGCTGCGCGTACAGCTGCTGGGTGCCGGACTTGCTGCTGAGGAAGTACACCTTCTTGCCATCCGGCGACAGCGCCGGGCTGTTGACGTTCCAGCCTTCCGGTGTGAGCCGCTTGGGCGGCGCCAGATCGCGGGTGCGCAGATTGCGCATCCACAGGCTGGTGGCGGCCTTGCCATTGGCGGTCTTGGCCTGGCGCTTGGCGAATACCACCACGCTGCCATCGGGCGTAAGCGTGGGCGAGGACACGCGGTCCAGCGCCACCATGTCGCGCACATCGAAACCGCGCGCGGCGGCCAGCATGGGCAAGGCAGTCAACAGGCACAGGGGCAATACGGCAGTACGAAGCTTCATGGGAGTTCCGGCAACGGCAAAACGTCGATGGTAGGCGTTGCTGCGGCGCACGCGCAAAGACTTGCGCTTGCGCCTGCCTGCATTGCCGCGTGGGCCTCGCCTCGTGCATGGAATTGCGCGCGTCAGCGCAGCGACCAGAATCCCCAGGCGCGTGCTGTCGAACACGTATGGCTGTCGCGCGTGGCGGCGTGGCGGCATGGGTCGTGCAGCCATCAAGCTGATGGCAGCGGCCAGGCACGCTTGACGCGTGCACGCTGTGTTGGATAGGTGATTGCAACAGCCGCCGCTACGTGGAGAGGGCTTTGCCCTGCGGCAGCACCCGCTCAGCGTTGCTCAAGCATCAGCAGTGACCGAAAAGCCACGTGCTAATGGTGTGAGGCGCCAGTCAACCTGGCGCCTCGCAACTTTGACCATGCTTGCAACGCGGTGGCACGTACGCCAACTCACCCTGCCTGGCCCATCACACGCATCAGAAGCGGTGCGCCAACCCCACATACACCTGCGCATCCGGGTTGCGGTCGTTGAGGCCGAAGTTGGCGCCCACGTCCAGTTGCAACAGCGGATTGATCAGATACGCAGTGGCGATGTCGGCCGAATACTGCTCGATGGTTTCGGCGGGGTCGCGATTGATCGAGGACCACACTTCCACCGCCATCGACAACTTCGGTGTCAGCGGGCGGGCCAGGTTGATCGCATTGATCACTGCGATGTGATTGCCGCTGCCATCGCTGTCGGCCAGCCAGTCGACCTCCGGGCCGAAGGTCAACGAGAAGCTATTGGGCAAGGCGAAATTGATCGGCAGCGCGATGCCGCCTTCCCACTCCTCGTTGCCCAGACCGGTGCGCGCGGTGGGCGCCTTGACGAACGGCAGCACCGCGACGGTAGCGGTATCGCTCTCGTAAAAGCGCGCCTTCATGCGCAGATAGATGTCGCCACCGCCGCTCAGGCTGCTACGTGCGCCGGTGGCGCGATCGGTGGTCTTGACCTGCAGCTGCGGCGCCCAGTTGAGCTGCAGATCGATGCGGTCGCTGACGCCGTACTTGAGCGTGGGATTGGTGAACACCGAGGTTTCGATGCGCGTGCCGGGCTGGCTGTCGCGGGTGTAGCTGCCGATGTCGGTTTCCAGCTGCCAGGCGCCGGCCGGCACGGTACAGGTGGAATTGGCCTTGGTCGGCCGATCGGTGCACAGCGGTGCTTCGGTGGCGTCTTGCGCCTGCGCCTGCGCTTGCGAGGCCAGACCGCACAGCACGCCGGCCAGGGCGATGACCAGCACAGGGGTGCGCGCTACACGGGACGAGGAACGGGAAATAACAGTCAGCATTGCAGTAACTCCATGGCAGAGCGCTGGATCGGCGACACGACAAACCAGCAGTGAGTGGGCGGGGGTGCGCGTGGAGAGGTGGATCGACTGCACGACGCCGGAATCGCGGCGTCTGCTCGATCCTGTCGAACTGTCGAGCTCGCCAGGCAAAAAGCGACCGCAACCGCACATTGGAAGAGGCGCGGTGTGATTGGGCTAACGTTTTTGTCGGCAACAGCGGCGGCGCGATGGCCTATGGCGCGAAGATCAGCGGGGTCGATCGAGGCATGCGGCAGCCGTAACGCAACATCCGTGCGGGAGACGGCACGATACGGAGCGGCGGCATAAAGGCGCTATGCATGCGCGCTGGGCCTGGCATAAAGCCGGCGCAAAGACAGGTCGCAGACGAGGACGTGCTGTCAGGGCCGCTCGATGCGGTCTGCGGCGGCGGTGCGTTGGGATGGTGCAGAGGGCAGCGGGATACGCTGCAGGCAGGTCGCCTTGCGCGCCTGCCAGGACGGCGCATGCATCGCATGCGCCGTGTGTGTCGCTGACTCAGGCGGCTCTTTCGCCGTGCTTGCCGACGCGATAGAGCAGCCAGCCCACCAGGGCCAGGATCGCCAGGCCAACCCACTGATTGAGTTGCAAAGCAGCCGGCAGTGCCAGCACATCGGCGCGGCTGGACAGCACGATCGGCACCGCAATGGCGATGCCCATCAAGGCTTCGCCGGTGATCAGGCCGGCGGCAAACAGCACGCCCGGACGATGCACGCGGTCACGGCCGTCTTCGTCGTCGGCGCGGATGGTGTGGAAGCGCTCCACCAGATGCGCGATCAGGCCACCGAGGAAGATCGGCACCATCAGTTCCAGCGGCAGGTAGATACCGATCGCCGCGGCCAGGACCGGCACGCGGAAGCGCTTGCCGGTCTTCTTCAACCATTCGTCGAGCGCAATGATGGCCGCGCCCACGCCGGCACCGATGGCGATCATGCTCCACGGCAACTGGCCGCCAAACAGGCCTTTGGCCACCGAAGCCATCAAGGTGGCCTGCGGCGCGCCCAGCGAGTTGGGATGCTGCGGCGTGGCCGGGCCGATGCCGTAGGCCTGGGCGAGCAGGTTCAGCACCGGCGCCATGATCAATGCGCACGAGAACGCACCGATGCCCAGCATCAGCTGCTGCTTCCACGGCGTGGCGCCGACCAGATAACCGGCCTTGAGATCCTGCAGGTTGTCGCCGCCCACCGCCGCCGCGCAGCACACCACCGCGCCGATCATGATCGCGGCCACCGCGCCCAACGGGGCGGCGCCGATGCCCACCGGCACCAGCCCGCTCTTGCCCAGCAGCAACACCAGCACCGCCGAGGCGAACAGGATGGTGGAAATGGTGATGCCCGACACCGGATTGTTGGACGAGCCGATCAGGCCGGCCAGGTAGCCGGACACCGACACGAACAGGAAGCCGGCCACGATCATGATGATGGTCATCGGGATAGACACGTGCCACTGCTGCACGATGGCCTGGTACAGGCCCAGCAGCGGCAAGGTGCACAGCACCAGCGCCACCAGCATCCACTTCATCGGCAGATCGCGCTCGGTTTCGGCAACCACGCCGCCACCGCTTTTACGCGCAGCGGCAAAACCGCTCTTGATGCCGGAGAACAGCGACTTGCGCAGCGAGAACAGCGTCCACACGCCGCCGATCAGCATTGCGCCCACACCGAGGTAGCGGATCTTCGCGCCCCAGATACCGAATGCGGCATCGGCTGCCGGCGCATTGACCAGGCTCTGTGCCAGCGCCGGGTCGCTGCCCATGAAGAACTGCTGGTACAGCGGGATGGCGATGTGCCAGGACAGGATCGAGCCGGACAGCACCACGATGCCGACGTTCAAGCCGACGATGTAGCCCACGCCGAGCAAGGCCGGCGACAGGTTGGTGCCCAGATAGCCAACCAGGCGGCTGCTGCCCAGGTAGGTGGCCTGCGCCCAGGTGTCGGGGATCACGCGCAGGCCGCTGGCCGCGCCCAGTTTGACCAGCGCGCCGATGGCACCGGAGATGGCCAGGATCTTCAGGCCCGGGCCGGGGTTCTCGCCGGCCTTGAGCACTTCGGCGGCGGCCTTGCCTTCGGGGAACGGCAGCGGGTCTTCGACGATCATCGAGCGCCGCAACGGCACCGAGAACAGCACGCCGAGCAGGCCGCCCATGCCGGCGATGCCGAGCACCCACCAGTACTTGAAGTCCGGCCAGTAGCCCATGATCACCAGCGCCGGGATGGTGAAGATCACCCCCGCCGCGATCGACGAGCCGGCCGAAGCGCCGGTCTGGACGATGTTGTTTTCCAGGATGGTGCCGCCACCGAGCAGGCGCAGCACGCCCATCGAGACAACCGCCGCCGGAATGGCGGTGGCAATGGTCAACCCGGCGAACAGGCCGAGATAGGCATTGGCGGCCGACAACACCACCGCCAGCACGATGGCCAGCACGACGGCACGGAAGGTGAGCTGGCGCGGCTGCGCGTCATGGCGCATTGGGCATTCCCCTGAGGCAAAAAATCCGCATCACGCTAGCGCCTGCAGCGGTTTCCGTCCAGCTGCGGCGCGGCGTGACAGTGTGCGGTCTGTGGCGGATGGCCGCTGGACCCGCCGCGCCAGCGATCTCCTAACAGGCTGCAACATGACAGGCCGCTTCGCCCCGGTTAACACCGATGCGTTTTCCAAGGACGGTGTGGCCCCGGGGCTCACTATGCTGCGCACTGAGTCGATGTAACACGCACACAGGCTGGCGCGCGGCGTCACGCAACGCAATCGATGCCGGGAATTGCCTTCCAATCCACAACACGGCCATGTGCCCAGAGGCGTCAAACCATGCAATGTCCTCCAACAGCGCTACTTCTTACTGGCATGCTGCTGTCGCTGCCATCGGCCAGCGTCTTCGCCCAGGAACCCACCGCACACGGCGCGCAGTGCCCCGCACCTGCAGCGGTTCACTACGAGGCAGGACGCTACCGCGCCACTGCAGCGCTCGACGCAGGGTCGGGACGTGGCGAGTGGTCCAGCACGATACAGACTTTCAAGCGCAAGCCGCGGCATCTGGCCTCTGTGCTGTACTACGGCAGACGCACCGATACGGCGCGCAGCGAAGGCGTGCTGGTCAACTGCACCTACTCTCTGCCTCAAGGCGAAGAAGTGGATCTGGCCTATTTCGATCATGAGGCACCTAAGACGCAACGCAATCTGATCGTCGCTCTCAAGCACCCTTCTTACTGGCTGCTGGATCAACCGCCCGCGCCCGGGCAGGAGCCGTTCTACACGTGCACGCGCGGAGCCAAGGACTGCGCGTTCGAACCGCTGCGACTGGAATGACCCAGCGGCGTATGCCATTGGCCGATGCCATTCTTCACGCCGGAGGTGAGGTAGTTTTCGATCGCTACTCTGCTGCCGCACCGGCAGACGGCTAATGCCCGCCACAGAGAAGCTGCGACGGTAAAAGGTCTTCCAGTTGAATCCCGGGCATGCGAAATACTTCGGCCATCACAGCGAGTGGTGGACAGCATCAAGGCATCACGCAAACCTCCATCCCGTTGACGCGGCATTGCATGAAGGTCAAACCGCTGCCTTCAATGAAAATCCCGCGACGGCAGCTGCATCTCGCCGAGCAGGTCGCTGAGGTCGTAGAGGTCGCCGGCGATGAGGTGCTCCACGCCGTCCACGCGTTCCCAGCGGCCGCGCACCGCCAGCAGGCGCGATTCCAGCAAGGCGCGGCGGCGGCGCATGGCCAGGTGCGACCAGACGATGACGTTGATCATGCCGTGCTCGTCTTCGAGGGTGACGAAGATGGTGCCCTTGGCGGTGGCCGGGCGTTGCCGCTGCGTGACCAGCCCGGCCACATGCACGCCGCTGCCATGCCGGCGCGCCTGCAACTCGCGCAGGCCCAGGATGCGCCGCTGCAGCATCTGCGGGCGCAGCAGTGCCATCGGATGCTGGCGCAGGCTCAGGCCCACCGCGCGGTAGTCGGCCAGGATCTCTTCACCGGCGCGCGGCGCAGGCAGTTCCACCGCGCGTTCGGCCGGGCTGCCGGGCAGCAGCGGCCGGCGCGCCTCCACCCCGGCCATGGCCCAGCGCGCGGCATTGCGATTGCCCACCATCGACTGCAACGCGCCGGCTTCGGCCAGGGCCAGGCGCGCCTTTTCATCGAGTGCCGCGCGCAGGCACAGGTCGCCGATGTCGGCAAATGGCCGCTGCGCGCGTGCGGCAACGATGCGCTCGACCACCTTCTCGGACAGGCCGCTCACCTGGCGCAATCCCAGCCGGATCGCCGGCTGCTCGCCGGGATCGGCATCGCTGTGCCACGGCCGGCCGCCGACCAGGATGTTGTCCCAGTCGCTGTGCAACACATCCACCGGCAACACCTCCACACGCTGGCGCTCGGGGCTGCCGCGGCGCGCGTCCTGCACGATCTGGCTGGCCGAATAGAACCCCATCGGCTGCGCATTGAGTAGCCCGCAGGCAAAGGCCGCCGGTTCGTGCCGCTTGAGCCAGCAACTGGCGTACACCAGTTTGGCGAACGAGGCGGCGTGGCTTTGCGGGAATCCGTACGAACCGAAGCCTTTGATCTGCTCGAAGATCTGGTCGATGAATTCCGGCGCGTAGCCGCGCCCGGCCATCAGTTCGCGGATGCGTACGCGGTGCGGCTCCATGTCGCCGCCGCGCCGCCAGGCCGCCATCGACCGCCGCAGCTGGTCGGCCTCGCTGTCGGTATAGCCGGCATGGATCACCAGCTCCATCACCTGCTCCTGAAACAGTGGAATGCCCAGCGTGCGGCCCAGGATTTCCTCAACGCCTGGCGAGGGGAAACTGACAGGCTCATAGCCCTGCCGCCGGCGCAGATACGGGTGCACCATGTCGCCCTGGATCGGGCCGGGCCGCACGATCGCCACTTCGATCACCAGGTCGTAGAACTCCCGGGGCTTGAGCCGCGGCAGCATCGCCATCTGCGCACGTGATTCGATCTGGAACACGCCCACCGTATCGGCACGCTGGATCATCTTGTAGGTTGCGGCATCCTCGCCCGGCAGCGTGGCAATGGTGTAATCGCGCCCGCGGTGACCGCGCACCAGATCCAGCGTCTTGCGGATGCAGGTCAGCATGCCCAAGGCCAGGCAATCGACCTTGAGCAGCTTCATGGTTTCCAGATCGTCCTTGTCCCACTGGATGATGGTGCGATCGGCCATCGCCGCGTTTTCCACCGGCACCAGCATCGACAGCGGCTCGTCGGAGATCACGAATCCGCCTACGTGTTGCGACAGATGACGCGGGTGGTCGCGCAAGTGCTCGGTGACTGCAAGAATCTTGTTGATCAGCGGGTTGGCCAGGTCGAACCCGGCTTCTGCGATGCGCTGTTCCATCGGCGTGTCGCCATTGCCCCACCCGTAGCAATTGGCCAGCAACGCGATCTGGTCCGGCGGCAGGCCGAACGCCTTGGCGACATCACGCACCGCGCTCTTGCCGCGGTAGCAGATCACCGTGGCCGCCAGTGCAGCGCGTTCGCGGCCATATTTGGTGTAGACGTATTGCAGCACTTCTTCGCGCCGCTCGTGCTCGAAGTCCACGTCGATATCCGGCGGCTCGTCGCGCTCCTTGGACAGGAACCGCGCCATCAGCAACCGGGTCTCGCTCGGGTTGACCGCGGTGATGCCCAGCGCATAGCACACCGCCGAATTGGCCGAAGATCCACGCCCCTGGCACAGGATGCCCTGCGCCCGCGCGAAGCGCACCACATCCTGCACGGTGAGGAAAAACGCTTCATACCCCTTGTAGGCGATCAGCTCCAGCTCGCTGTCGATCTGCGCCACCACCTGGGCCGGCGCGCCCTCGGGCCAGCGCTCGCGCATGCCGGCTTCAGTGAGTTGGCGCAAATAGCTGGCCGGCGTATGGCCCTGTGGCACCAACTCGCGCGGATAGGTGTACTGCACCTTTGAAAGATCGAAGGTGCAGCGTTGCGCCAATTCAACCGACGCCTGCAACAACGCATGCGGATAGATGTTGCCCAGCGCACGCCGGGGGCGCAGGTGCCGTTCGCCATTGCGAAATAGATGCGCGCCGCAGTCGGCCAATGGCAGCGTGTGGCGGATGGCGGTCAGGGTGTCCTGCACGATGCGGTCGCGCCGCTGCGCCATTTGCACATCACCGCTGGCCAGCGCGCTCATGCCCAGCTGCTGGGCCAGCGCCTGCAGGGCCTGCAGGCGCGCGGCATCGTCCTGCTCACGATGCAGTTCCACCGCCAGGAATGCGCGCTCTGCAAACACGCGCTGCAGCCACGCGCCCTGCTCGGCCTGCGGTTGATCACCAGGCAGCCACAGTGCAAAGACGCCCGGGACCACATCGCGAAAGTGCGCTTCCACCTCGGCACGCCCCAACCGGTACGCGCCCTTGCCTGCCGCACGCCGGCCGGTGGTGATCACACTGCACAGCTGCGGATAGCCGTGCGCGTTCTCCACCAGCAGCACGAAGCGCGTGCCATCGACCAGGGTGAACTCGCTGCCGACAATCAGCTGCACGCCGGTGGCGCGCGAAGCTTCCAGCCCACGCACGATGCCGGCCAGCGAGCATTCGTCGGTGATGGCCAGCGCGCTGTAGCCGCAGTGGTGCGCACGCGCAAACAGCTGCTCGGCACTGGAGGCCCCACGCAGGAACGAAAAATCCGACAGGCAGTGCAGCTCGGCATACGCCGGCAGCGTGTCGGCCACTGCGGCATGGGTGATGTCGTCGTTGGCCGCACGCAGCCGCGCGGCAACCGTCCAGCCGCGCGGCATGCGCCCGCCGGGCGTGTCGCGATCCACGCCATCGATGGCATCGTCCCAACTCATGGCTGGCTACACGTGGCGCCACGCTGCCACCACACAGGCCGGCACGGTGGCAGACGATCACCAGGCAGCATCGATGGCGCAGTGGCGTGGCCGCGATCACGTTGCGGGCGCTGCTCGGGATGTGCATGCGCGGGTGCGCTGCTGGGTGCCGCCGGCCGTTGGACAAGCGTTTGCGGCGCAGTGGCCGCCGTTGGCTGCGGGGAGATAGCGCAGGCTGGCGTGATGCGCGCGAATCGGCCTGCAGTGCCTTCCCGCCTGCCGACGCAGCTACGCACACGCCATCTGGGCGCAGGCCATCTCATGCGAACCACCCGTGCAGCATCCAGCCATCGGTGCGGCCGGGCGATGCGAACACCCAGGCGCGCCGGCCACGCGAGGTTTCCACCACGTAATAATCGCGGCGCGCTTCGGCATCGTCCCACCAGCCGCTTTCCAGCCGTTCCGGGCCGGAAACGATGCGCAGATGCGGGTCGTGCAGCGGCACCGGGAGCGGCATCAGCCAGGTCGGCCGCGGTGGGCGCGGTGGTGCGGCGGCTTCGCGGATGTCATCGCCAATGGCCTTCTGCCAGGCGCGCTCCGGGCGCGGGTCATCTGCCGGCAGCACGCGGTACACCGCTTCATCACCGAGGCGTGCGCGCAGGCGTTCGCGCAGCTGCGGCCAGTCCACCGACTGCTGCGCACGTTGATCGAACAGGTCGCGCATGGCCGGCACGAACGGCGGCAACTGTTTGGCCAGCAGGCGCATCGCCACCACCGGCCGTGGGATCTCCACGCGCTCCAGGCGGTTGCGCGCCAACTCGAACAGCAGCGCCGGCGCGCGCTCGGGCGTGAGCAGGCCCACGTCGACATCGGTGGCGCCTTCTTCGTGTTCCAGCCGCAGCAGAAAACGCTGCACCCCGCCATCGCGGATCGACAGGTACGTGCACAGGTCGCCGATCAGGCGGCGCAGCGGGAACAGCAGCGCCGGGTGTGTTTCCACCTCGTAGCCAAGCTCCACGCGCTGGTCGAAATGGTCCGGTGGTGCGTAGCACTCCAGCGGGTCGTCGGCCTGGCCGTAAAGGCGATCGAGATGGTCGAGCAAGGCGCCGCCGAAGCGCCGCCGCACCCCTTCGCTGGGCAGCGCACGCAACGCCGCCAATGTGCGCACGCCCATGTGCTGCAGGCGTTCGCCGGCATCGCCCGGCAACGCGGCGCGACGCACCGGCACCTTGTCGAGCAAGGCCTGCAGCGCGGGTAGCTGGGTCACCGCCATGCCATCGCGCAAGCCGGCCAGCACGCGCGCGGCGCGCGGCGTTGGCGCCAAGGCCAGCCGGTGCTGGAAACCCAATGCCTGCAGTTCCTCACGCAGGCGGCGCTCGAAGCGCGGCCATGGCCCGAACAGGCGGAAGCTGGCACCCGCCTCCAGCACGATGGCACGCCCCCATTGCTGACTCACCAGCGAGCTATGCCGGTAGGCCCAGGACGCGAGAAAGCGCTGGCAGCGCGCTTCGGCCTGCGGGTCGTAATCGCAGGTCTGCACCTCGGCCATCAACGCGTGTGCAGCCGACAGGCGCATGCCCGGTTTCAGGCCGGCCGCTGCCGCTGCAGCGTTGACCGCATGCAGGCTGCGCAGCTGCGCTGGCCCTTCCACCAGCGCCAACGGTGCCTGGGTGTCTTCGCGACGCCGCAGCACATCGTCCAGTGCCAGCTGTGGCAACAGAATGCAGGCCCACAACATGCGCGGCCCTCAATGCGCCAACCGCAACGGCTGCGACGGCACCTGGCCGCCGCGGCATTTGCGCACCTGCCAGGCATCGCGCTCGGGCAGAAATTCCAGCCGCAACGCCGCCGGCGATGCATTCACCGCATGGCGACGATCGCGCAATGCGAACGCGCAGCAGTTGCCGCTGTCCGCAGCCACCTGCAGGCGCCGCAGTGCGCGCGCATCGCCGGTCTGTGGCCAGCCCAGCACCGCCGCGCAAGCGCCGCTACGCAGGCATTGTTCGAAGGCCCATAGCGCGTCGCGCGGTTCTGCCTGCACGATCTCCAGCTGCTGCAAGGCCACCCCACCCGCCTGCCAGGCCGGCGCATACGGCACGTACGGCGGCGCCACCAGCACCACCCGACTGCCGGCGCCGGTCATGCGCGCCAGCGTGGGCAGCAGCAATGCGATTTCGCCGATGCCGTGGGCAGGCAACAGCAGCTCGGTCAACGCGCGGCGCGGCCAGCCGCCATCGGGGAGTACCGCATCCAGCGCGGCATGCCCGGTGGATTCGCCGCCATTGGCGGTGGCCGTGCCGTGGCCGGCGCGCCAGACCGTGCGCGCCGCCAGCAAGGCATCCAACGGCATGGCCAGGGCGGCATTGCCGTGTTGCCGCAGCGGGACAGGTTCGCTCATCTCAGCCCTGCCGGATCAGGCCGCAGTACACGCCTTCAATCGCGAAGTCGGCATCGGCGGCCACCACGATCGGCGCATGCGCCGGATTGCGCGGCAACAGGCGGATGGCATCGGCGCTGCGCTCCAGCCGCTTGATGGTGATCTCGCCATCCACGCGCGCCACCACGATCTGGCCATTGCGCGCGTCGCTGCTGCGCTGCACGCCGACCAGGTCGCCTTCCAGGATGCCGTCGTCGATCATCGAATCGCCCTGCACCTGCAGCAGGTAATCCGGCCGCAGCGCAAACAGGCTGCGGTCCAGCCAGAGCTGCCGGTCCAGGCCAATGTCCGCACCGATCGGCACACCGGCCGCCACCCGGCCCAGCACGGGCAGCGCCAGCAGCGCATCCGGCCCGGCCCCGCCCGGTACGCGGATGCCGCGCTTGCGGTTGGGCACCAGCTCGATCAACCCCGCCTCGGCCAGGGCCTGCACATGCTTTTGCGCCGCATTGCGCGAGGCGAACCCGAACGCCTGCGCGATCTCGGCCAGACTGGGTGCCAGGCCGGCCTGGGCCTGCTGCTGCAGGAACGCCAGCACGGCGGCGCGCTTGGGAGAGAGACTATCCATCGGGAAGACCAGCCACGGAACAAGGTGTACATTTGTACACCCAACCGTCGCAGCAGGCGAGATCGCCGACCTGAGCCGCTCAGCTGCCGGACTGGTGTTGTGGCACGAGGGAGTTGTAACGCCTGTACTGGCACCAGGAGCGGGCCACGAACCTGCGCCGGACGACCGCTAAGGGTACGGCGCAGTTTCACCATCAAGAACCTTGGGCCGCTGGACAGTGCGCGTGACCACGGCGCCCGCCCTCTCGTCGGGGCGCACAAAGTGGCAGCAGAATCGATCAGCTCTCGCGTTTGCTCGCCGACCGCTTCCGCGTCGCCGCCGCTTTCTTGGCGGCCGCCTTGCGCACGCCAGGGCCCTTGGTCTTGGCGGCCTTTTTGGCCGCTGCCGAGCGGCTGCTGGAACTACGCTTGGCCGCTGCACTCTTGGCCTGCCGCGACAATGCCTGGGTGCCGGCAACCTGCTTGGCGGTGGTCTTCTTGCTGGCGGTCTTCAAGGCCTTCTTGGCGCCTGCCGACCGCGCGGGCGAGGTCTTCTTGGTGGGTTTCTTGGCCGCCTGTTTCGTCGTCTTCTTGGTCGCTTTCTTGGTGGCCTTTTTCGCCGTCTTCCTGGTCGTTTTGCTGGTGGTCTTCTTTGCCGTCCTGGCGGCGGTCTTCTTGGCCGTCTTGCTGTCCTGCGCTGCCTTTTTCTTGGTGCGCTTGGACGCGCTCTTGGACGGTTTGGCATCCACGCCATCGCGGCGCGCCTTTGAAAGGCCAATCGCAATCGCCTGCTTGGTGCTTTTGGCACCATGCTTGCCTTCGCGCACGTGTTCGATTTCTTCTTTGACGTATTCGCCGGCCTGGGTACTGGCCGACTTGCCCTCGCGCTTGTCCTGGGCGGCCGCGCGACGCGTCTTGGCTTCTGGCATGGGGTGCTCCCGGTGCGTTGTGACGTGCCGATGTAAACAATCGCCACGTCAACACATGGTAGACAACGCACTCACTTGCTGTTGAACAACGTGCTGTCGACCAACGGGCCATTGAACAGCGGCCCGTTGAACAACACGCTACCCGCCTGCATGCACCGCGCTGCGTATCAGCCTTCGCCTGCCGGCAATGGTTCGCCCTGCGCATCGTAGGCCGGCGGGTGATAGAAGTTGACCGTCTTCAGCGGCGTGTCGCCGGTATTGCGAATCTCGTGCGCCTGGCCACGCTCGATCGCGATCAGACTGCCGGCCTGCAAGGCCTGCGTGTGACCATCCACGATGGCCTCGCCTGCGCCGTCCACCACGAACAGCCATTGATCGGCGCCGCGATGGCGATTGTCCGGGCCACCTTCGCGATCACCCGGTGCAATCACCATTTCTGCCGCCTGCACCTGGCGCAGCGAAAACAGCACCTTGAATGCGTTGTTCAATTCCAACGTTGCGTACTGCATGGGTGCGTCTCCTCATCGGTTGCGCCGATGCTGTCGCTGCACACGTCAAGGCGGTGGCAATGCGCTTTGCTATGCGCTGCGGCAGTACCAGTCCCAGATCACGCCGGGCAGATGCGCCTGCAGTGGCAGCTCCAATGCGCGGTAGCCATCCAGCACGTCGCGCAGCATCTGTTGCGTTGCGGTGGGCCCGGTGACGCCGTCGAGTTCGTCCTGGCTCAACTGCAACAGCGACCAGTCGTACAGGCGATCGATCCGCTGGGCCATTGCCGCCTGCAGCCACGCCTGCAGCGCGAACACCCGATACCCCTGCTGTTCCAGCTGCGCCACGGCCACCTCGAGTGCCTGCCCCACACCGCGAAACCATTCGGTGTGCCCGCCCGCCGCGCTGCGAATCGCCATTGGCGCCGGTGCGTTGTGCTCACCTAAGGGCCGGCGCAGTTGCAGCTCCAGATCCCGCGCATCGCGTTCGCGCTCGGCTTCCACCAGCACGCCGCGCTCCAGGTCGAAGAACGCAAACCAGCGCGGATGCAGGCTGCTGATGCGGCCCAATGGGTCGCGCGAAAAGCCGATCTTGCAATGGTCTTCCCACTGGCAAGGGAACACATAGGTGAAGCAGCGGCCGTCGATGGCCACCTTGCCACGGCGCAGTTGCGCGCTCATTGGCCTGCCTTGCGCTGCGCCTGCGATGCAAGCGATTGATGATCCTCAACCGGCGGCTCCCAACCGAACACGCTGCGCCCGCCATAGCGGTGCGCATCCACGCGTTCCTGCGCGATATACGCTTCCACCGAAGGACCCCGTGCGCTGGCTTCCAGCCGACGTGCCTGCGCATCCAGCCGCGCAATCGCCTGCAGCCGCTCCTCGTTGCCAAGCCGGGCCTGCTGCATCGCCTGCTTGAGCACGCCGATGGTGTGATCGAACACCCGCGTGGGCACCGGAAACGGATGCCGATCCTTGCCGCCGTGGGCAAGCGAAAACCGCGCCGGGTCACTGAAACGGCACGGTGTGCCATGCAACACCTCGGCCACCATCGCCAGCGAACGCACGGTGCGCGCACCCACGCCCGGCACCTGCAACAGCGCGGTGAAATCGGCGGGGCCGCACTCGGCCGCAGCCGCCAGGCTGGCATGCAGCCGGCGGGTGATCACGTTCTCGCTGCGCACGTCGTGATGGTCGGGCATGCTCAGATGCGGTTGCTGTGCGGGATCCCAGCCCTGGCCTGCAAACAGGTCACCGGTGACCGGTGCTTGCGCTACAGCAGGCGCAACCGGCGCCTGCGCGGCGTCGATGCGCTGCCATTCGCGGGCAAGGCGATCCGGCGGCAGCGTCTGCAATAACGCCACCTGCGCCTCACGCGCGGCAGCGGCGCGATGGTCGGCCAGGTTGACGATGCTGCCCTGCTGCGGCCCATCGATCGCCGCGTGCGGCGCATCCACAAAACTGCTCAGCCCTTCCGACAACCAGTGATAGCGGCGCGCCTGCTTGCGTTGCCCGTTCATGCCTTGCTGCACCACCACCCAGCGCCCCTCGTCGCTGACGACAAAACTGTGCAGATACAGATCAAAACCATCCTGCACCGCGGCGCTGTCCACCTTGGCAACCAGGCGGCTGGCACGCGCCAACGCAGCGCCATCCAGCCCCACGCCATCGCCCACTGCCAGCAACTCGGCAGGCGTTACGCGCGAATATCGCCCACGCCCACCGCAGACATGAATGCCCAGTTCGCCCGACAACGGCGTCAGCCCACGCTTGAGTGCGCCCATCACGCTGGTGGTGATGCCGGAGGAATGCCAGTCCATCCCCATCACCGCGCCGAAGGACTGGAACCAGAACGGATGCGCAAGCCGCCGCAACAATTCGTCGCGCCCATAGGTGTGCACGATGGCCTCGCACATCACCGTGCCCAGCCGCGTCATCCGCTCGCCCAACCAGCGCGGCACACGCCCACCATGCAGCGGAAGATCGGCGCTGCCGCCGCGCCGGCTCATTGCAACCTCGTCATCATCTGCACAGGATACCGAGACCGCTGTCGCACGCCGTGCGATTGGCGTGGAGCGCAACAACGCGCAGCTGACGAATTCAGTTCCAGCCTCCCCATGTGCAAGGCAAACGGCGAGCTCGGCCTGCCGCCCGTTGCACGTTGCGTTGCACAGTTCAGCCTCAAACATCGCATCGATGTGAACACCACCACCGCATTGCGTACACCCTGCGTTGACCGCCGCGCGGTCAAGGTGAAGACCCTCTCAGCCATCGCCACGGGGCTCGCATGAATGCCACTCCCGCCGCAGCCCGTGACACGGCACCGGCCACTGCCACCACTGTTGCGCCCACCTACCCGGTAGCGCTGCGCATCAATGGTCAGCCTTATCAACTGCAGCTCGAAGCCTGGGTGAGCCTGCTCGACCTGCTGCGCGATCGTCTCGATCTCACCGGCACCAAGAAGGGCTGCGACCACGGTCAATGCGGCGCCTGCACGGTGTTGGTCGATGGCCGTCGCATCAACAGCTGCCTTACTCTGGCGGTGATGCAGGACGGCGCGGACATCACCACCGTCGAAGGCCTGGCCGAAGGCGAACAGCTGCATCCGCTGCAACGCGCCTTCATTGCCCACGATGCCTTCCAGTGCGGCTATTGCACGCCCGGGCAGTTGTGTTCGGCGGTGGGCCTGATCAACGAAGGCCAGGCGCACGATCGTGATCAGGTGCGCGAATTGATGAGCGGCAACATCTGCCGCTGCGGCGCCTATCCGCAGATCACCGATGCGGTGATGGAAGTACTGGGCACACCCTCGGACAGCAGCGACTCGGCCGACACCCCGTGGACTCCAGGGACGGTGCCGGCATGATTCCGCTCAGCTACGCACGCCCGGAGAGCGTGGACGCGGCAGTCGGCGCGATCGCCACGCGCGGCACTGATCCGCAGCCAGTCCCGTCCGAAGCGCCGGTACGCCTGATCGCCGGCGGCACCAACCTCACTGACTTGATGAAGCTGCAGCTGATGCGCCCAAGCCGGTTGGTGGACATCAACCGCCTGCCATTGGGCGAGATCACCACCAACGATGCGGGTGGTCTGCGTCTGGGTGCGCTCGCACGCAATGCCGACACCGCCTATCACCCCGAGGTTGAGGCACGCTACCCGTTGCTGAGCGCGGCGATTTTGGCCGGTGCCTCGCCACAGATCCGCAACATGGCCAGCAATGGCGGCAACCTGCTGCAGCGCACCCGCTGCGTGTATTTCTACGACCGCGCCACGCCGTGCAACAAGCGCGCGCCTGGCACCGGCTGTTCGGCGATTGGCGGCCTGACCAAATACCACGCCATCCTGGGCGCCAGTACGCACTGCATTGCCACACATCCTTCCGACATGTGCGTGGCGCTGGATGCGGTGGTGCACGTGCAAGGCCCCAATGGCGCGCGCGACATCGCCTTTGCCGATTTCCATCGCCTGCCTGGCGAGCATCCGGAGCTCGATAGCACGCTGCAGCCGGACGAGCTCATCGTGCATATCGATCTGCCGGATGCGCAGCGCCTCGTGGCGCATAGTGCCTACCTCAAGATTCGCGAGCGGCTGTCCTACGCCTTTGCGCTGGCATCGGTCGCCGCGGCGCTGGAGCTTGCCGACGACGGCAGCATCCGCGCCGTGCGCGTGGCGCTGGGTGGCGTGGCGCACAAGCCCTGGCGCCTGCCGGAGGCCGAAGCGCACGTAGTTGGCATGCCGGCGACGCCGCACACCTTTGCGCAACTGGCCGATGCACTGCTACAGGGCGCGCAATCGCAAGGCGAGAACGCCTTCAAGATTCCGCTGGCACACCGCACGATCGTGCGCGCACTCGACGTCGCGCGCGAAGGCACCATCGATAACCGCGGGCGCACCAGCGCGCTGGAGGACTCCCCATGAACGCACGCCCCGACGAGCTCATTGCACCGGTCGCCGACCCCGGCACCGGGCACCGCCCCACCGGCACCGGCATGCCGCGCATCGATGGGCGCGCCAAGGTCACCGGCCAGGCGCGCTACGCCGCCGAATGGCCGGTGCCCGACCTGGCGTATGGGGTGGTGGTCAACAGCAGCATTGCCAAGGGCCGCATCGTCGCCTTCGACCTGGAGGCCGCACGCGCGGTGCCCGGCGTGCTGGAGATCGTGACCCACGAAAACCGCCCGCACATGCGCGGCATGGACCTGTTCTACAAGGACATGACCGCACCGGCCGGCTCGCCGTTCCGGCCGCTGTACGACAACGCCATTCTGTATAGCGGCCAGCCGATCGCGCTGGTGGTGGCGGAAACCTTCGAGGCTGCGCGCCATGCCGCGCATCTGGTCCAGGTGGAATACGCCAGCGAGCCGCACGACACCAACCTGATGGCCAACCTGGGCCGCATGCACAAGCCCAAGCCGCTCAAGGCCGGCTTTTCGCCGCCGCCCAAGGACAAGGGCGAGCCGGACACGGCCTTCGTCAATGCCGCGCACCAGATCCAGGCCGACTATTACAGCGCGGTGGAACACCACAACCCGATGGAGTTGTTCGCCTCCACGGTGATCCGCGATGCGCAAGGACACTTCACCATCTACGACAAGACCCAGGGCTCGCAGAACAGCCGCTGGTATGTCTCGCACGTGTTCGGGCTGAGCAAGCAGAAGGTCACCGTGCGCAACCCGTACGTGGGCGGTGCGTTCGGTTCCGGCCTGCGCCCGCAATACCAGTTGGCGCTGGCGGTGATGGCCTCGATCCTGCTGGATCGCTCGGTGCGTGTGGTGCTGACGCGGCAACAGATGTTCACCTTCGGCCACCGCCCGGAAACGGTGCAACGGCTCAAGCTCGGTGCCGATCGCGACGGCACGCTGCGCGCGATCTGGCATGAAGCCATCGCCGAAACGTCGCGCATCGAGGATTACGTGGAGGTGGTGGTTAACTGGAGCGGCCAGCTGTACGCCTGCGACAACGTGCACCTGGGCTACAACCTGGTGAGCCTGGATCAGTACACCCCCATCGATATGCGCGCGCCCGGCGCTGCGCACGGCGTGCATGCGCTGGAAGTGGCGATGGACGAGCTGTCCTACGAGATCGGCATGGATCCGCTTGCCTTGCGCTTGAAGAATTATGCCGAGGTCAATCCCGCCGACGACAAGCCCTATTCCAGCAAGGCGTTGCGCGAGTGTTACCAGCAAGGCGCAGAGCGCTTCGGCTGGGCACAGCGGCCGCTGCAGCCGCGCGCGCGCAAGGAGGGGCGCGAATGGGTTGGCTGGGGCATGGCCACCGGGCAATGGGATGCGATGCAGATGTTTGCGCGTGCCCACGCGGTGCTGCATGCCGACGGGCGTCTGGTGGTGAGCAGCGCCGCCAGCGATATCGGCACCGGCACCTACACGGTGATGGCGATGATTGCCGCCGAAGCGCTGGGCCTGCCGATGGAGCAGGTCACCTTTCAGTTGGGCGATTCCACCTTGCCGGTCGCACCGATCGAAGGCGGCTCGTCGCATGTGACCACGGTAGGTTCGGCGGTGGATGGTGCATGCGGGAAACTGCGCGCACGGCTGCTGCGGCTGGCCCAGGCGTTACCGAATTCGCGCTTTACCAAGGCCAAGCTGGACGAGGTGGTCTTCGCCGATGGCACGCTGGCATTGCGCGCCGATGCCGGCACCACCATCGCCTTGCCCGAGCTGTTGCGTGCCGCTCAGCTGGAACAGATCGAAGACAAGTTCCTGCTGTTGCCCAATGTGTTCAAGCAGCGCAACTACACCCGTGCCACCCATGGCGCGGTGTTCGTGGAAGTGCGCGTTGACGAAGAGCTGGGCACGGTGCGGGTAACCCGCGTGGTCAGTGCGATTGCGGCCGGTCGCATCCTCAACCCGATCACTGCGCGCAGCCAGATTGTGGGCGGCGTGGTCTGGGGCATCGGCCAGGCGCTGCACGAGCACACCCAGTCCGATCACCGCTTCGGCCGCTTCATGAATCACGATTTTGCGATGTACCACGTCTCGGCCAATGCCGACATCCACGACATCGATGTGACCTTCGCCGACGAGGACGACCGCATCGTCAGCAGCCTGGGCGCAAAAGGCGTTGGCGAAATCGGCCTGATCGGTGTCTCGGCAGCGATCTGCAATGCGATCTTCCATGCCACCGGCAAGCGCATCCGCAGTACCCCGATGACGCCAGACAAGGTGATGGCGGACTGACGAACGCGGGGCGATGTGCCTGCAATGCACAACGCAACCGACAATTGATGGGGTACGACAGGGCTCAGTGCATCGAATGCACTGGGTCCGTTTCATTTTCGTCACTGGTAGACATCTAGGCGTATTGCGCTACCGCACGTCCATCCAGCGCGCGTGCACGACACCGACGTGCATGACCGGTTCGTGATCGATCTGCAGGCCTCTGCGTTGTCACCGCGCGGAAAGCGAAAGCAGTCTGGTTACCGGGGTCGCCCATCCTGTAGCGTGCACACACACTCCACCCAAGAATCCTCACATGTCTCCACGCACGACGCGGCGCCAGCTGCTGGGTGGCGCCGCCGCGCTAGGCCTGCTCGCGCGCATTCCCACCGGCTGGGCGCTGCCGTCCGGGGCGGTGCGCACGCCTGCTTTCATCGACGCACTGATCGCGCGCATGAGCGTGGAAGAAAAAGCTGGCCAGCTCAGCCTGTTCAGCTCGGCGCAGCAGGATGGCAAGGCGATCGTCGCCAACCCGCTTGCACGCTCTGCCGATGGGGACGATCAGCTGGCTGCGGCCCGGGCCGGGCGGCTGACCGGGGTCTTCAATGGCTCCAACGTGCGCTGGCACCAGCAACTGCAGAAGGCAGCGCTGCAAAGCCGGCTGCGCATTCCGTTGCTGTTCGCCGCCGATGTGATCCATGGCTATACCACCGTCTTCCCCGTGCCATTGGCCGAAGCGGCCAGCTTCGAGCCAGACCTGGCACGGCGCACGGCGCGCGCAGCGGCCATGGAGGCCAGTGCGGTGGGTCTGGACTGGACCTTCGCGCCGATGGTGGACATCGCCCGCGATGCACGCTGGGGCCGTGGCGTCGAGGGCGCTGGCGAAGACGTGCTGCTGGCGCGGCTGTTCGCACAGGCGCGGGTGCGCGGCTTCCAGGGCGATGCAGGATTGGCAAATCCCGATGCGATGGCAGCCTGTCCCAAGCATTTCGCCGCCTACGGCGCGGCCGAAGGAGGGCTGGATTACAACCGTGTAGATGTCTCCGAGCGGACGCTGCGCGAGGTCTATTTCCCGCCGTTTCAGGCCGCCTTCGCTGCCGGTGCGGTCACGACCATGGCGGCATTCAACGAACTGTCGGGCATTCCGGCAACGGCCAACGTGTGGTTGCTGGATGGCGTGCTGCGGCAGGAGTGGAACTACCCAGGCTTGGTCGTGTCCGACTTCAGCGCCGACCAGGAACTGGTTGCGCACGGCGTTGCAGCCGACGACCGCGAGGCGGCCAGGCTGGCCTTCATGGCCGGGGTGGACATCAGCATGGAAAGCGGCCTGTATCTGCGCTACCTGCCTGCCCTTTTTGCCGCAGGCGAGGTGCCGATGGCACGGCTGGATGCCTCGGTGCGCCGCGTGCTGACGTTCAAGGCGGCGTTGGGGCTGTTCGACGATCCGTTCCGGCGCATCCGGCCCAGGCTCGCGCAGTCGCGTCAGCGCCGCGCCGAGACCCTGGCACTGGCGCGCGAAGCCGCATGCAAATCGGTGGTGTTGCTGAAGAACGACGGCGAGCTGTTGCCATTGCGACGCAGCGGCCAGCGCATTGCGTTGATCGGGCCAATGGCGCGCGATTGGCTCAATCACGCCGGGCCGTGGAGCCTGTTCGATGAAGAGGACAACCGCAACACGCTGGCCGCTGCACTGTCGGGCGCGCTGGACGACCCCACTGCACTGCGCGTGGAGGACGGTTGCGGCTTCGATCAAACGCTGCCGGGCGGGGTGCAGGCGGCAGTGGCAGCCGCTGGCAATGCCGATGTGGCGCTGCTGGCAATCGGTGAACCCTTGAGCTACTCGGGCGAGGCGCAGTCGCGCACCGAGATCAGCATTCCCGAGGTACAGCAGCAATTGCTGGCGGCCGTGATCGCCACCGGCACGCCGGTCGTGGTGCTGCTGAGCACCGGCCGTGCACTCGCGCTGGAGGGGCCGGTGCTCGCATGCGCGTCGATCCTGGTCAGCTGGTTCCTGGGTTCGGAGGCGAGCGCTGCGGTAGCCGACATCCTGTTTGGCACGCGTGCGCCATCGGGCCGCTTGCCGGTGAGTTTTCCGCACGCGGCAGGCCAGGTGCCCTACTTCTACGCACACACCTCCAGCGGCCGCCCCAATCCGCAGCCGGATGTGCTGGAGCCGTATAAAACGCACTACCGAACGGTGCCCAACACCGCACTGTTCCCCTTCGGCCACGGGTTGACCTATGGCCGCATCGAATACGGCGAGCTGCGCTTGAGCGATACGCGGATGACGGCGACCGGCAGCCTGCGCATCAGCGCGCGCATCCACAACCGCGGCACGCGCGATGCGGAAGAAGTGGCGCAGCTCTACATCCGCGACCGCAGCGCCAGCGTCACCCGCCCGGTGCGCGAGCTGAAGGATTTTCGCAAGCTTGCAGTGCCGGCAGGCGGCAGCGTGGCGGTGGAGTTCGTGCTGCGCCGTGAGGACCTGTTGTTTATCGGCCAGGCATTGCAGCCAACCGTGGAGCCCGGCGTGTTCGATGTGTGGGTGGCGCCATCGGCCGAAGCTGCAGGCGTTTCTGCGAGATTTGAACTGCTAGAGTGAGTGCTCTGCGTCGCTCAGTTTGGCGGCCTGGATCTCTCTCCCTTACGTCACCACGATTCTCGACTTCCAGCGTTTGCCTGACACAGGCGAAACTGCCGCGCAGATGCGGGAGACATTCAACGCGCATCTGGCGCGCACGGAACAGAGGCTGCGCACCGTGACACGTATTGATGCGACGATCAACTTCGCATCGGCTCGACGAAGCGCACCGCTCGCGCGATCCCAGATGTATCGGATAATGAGGCTCGGACAATTGGCGCCGGCCAAGGCATGCTCCCCCAGCGTAGGACAAGCGGCCTGAAGTCCCATGCCTGATGATGCGAAAGCAGCGTTGCGCTGCGGAGCGACACAGCTGATTGAAAATGCACGATGCCTGGGTGGTCGGTTACTCCTGGCCCGACGTGATCTGGCTGCCGGCGACGTCCTGGCCCGGGGCATCGTCATCCGACAATTCCTTCAGCATGGCCACTATTGCGGCATGCGCACCGGCGCCCAGATCACGCGCCTGCATCACGACCGATCGCGCGGCAAGTGTATGCTCGTCGATGTCGCGCAACGCCCCGACATCGTCTGCCAGCCGGGCGCAAAGACTATCTTTCAACGACACGAGCTCTGCGATGCGATCACGGGTCGCAGCCATCTGCTGCAAGGCGTCCTTCATCGCATCTTCAAGTGTCTTGATGGCCTCTGCCTTGCCCTCCGCATCAATCGCTTTTGCAGCGTCCGTCCCCCCAGCATGCCTGTCCAATACCTGCAGCGCTTCGTTCCGGACCTCTACAAGGCGTTGTTCGGCATCTTCAAAAGCCCTGCGCTCCAGCTCAGAGGCCTGGCCCAGTCCATCGAGACGCGGCAGCAAGTCGTCCAGCCTGTCGTCCATATCCCGGAGCTCTCGGTCCTGCACCTCATATATTTCTGCGGTCCGACGCAAGAGAACGTCGACTGCAGACACCAGCGTGTGATCGCACTCGGCAGCGCGCTGTAGAAATTCGAACGCATGTTGAACCGCCGCAATGTCCCTGTTCTCGGCGCGACTGGCGTCCATGTGGGTGCGGAAGTCGTCGTATGCCTTGTCCAGCGCATCGGTTGCCTGATGCACAGCATCGCGACAGGCCTGCAGCGAAGCGAGCCTACGATGCAGGCCTGATCCGGTGATAGCTGCCTCGGTCACGCCGTCGTCTGCGGGTGCAAGCCTGGCCAACAATTGATTGATGCGTTCGCCTACATTGGCCTGTGCGCCACTCACTGCATCTGCTAAAGCGTCGTGTGCCAGATACTGTGCCACGGTGCGCTGGGTCTGCTCCTCGAACCGTGTCAGGTCGCGCGTCAAGGCGCGCAGGTGTGGGCCAACCGGCACGACGCCCATCTGGAGATGGCGTTCGAATTCCAGGTCGCGCGCTTCCTTCAGCCTGGGCCGTTCGCCGCGCGGCGAGACCGGAACGGATGAGGGAATGTTCGCCCTCTGACGTTGCCCGAGCGCCTGCACACCCACCACCTGCAAAGGGTCCAGTGACTGTCGCAGTGCACGTACTCCTGCCTCGAGCACTTCGGCGCCCTCGATACGATCGTACAGCCCATAACGGAACTGGATCTCTGCCTCGAACAGCTGGTGCGACGACACTGCCGTAGCTGCCACATTCAGCAGCGGCAGGCCGACGCGACTGGTCACCGGGTTTTCGTCGGTATTGTGCACAGCGATAGCCGCCAGACGGTAGAGATCCGGCGACCGCTGCGCGGCAACGAGCGCATCACGCCAGGCCATTGCACCTGCGGGCTCCCGCAATCCCAGTGCGGCTGCAGCCTGCGCGTGCTGTTTGACCTCCAGCGCGTCGTTGATCGCGACAATTGCCTGGGGCCGCATTTCGAACACGAAGCGAACCTGATTCACGTTGGGAACATCCTTGAACCTCTGCAATACCTCGCCCAGCCCGGGAATCTTGCGACGCAGCTCCGCAACGTCGCGCATTTTCTCGCCAAGCGCGTAATGACCAATGGCATGGCTGACCACCGCGTCGAGCGATTCGCGCCCGAACATGTTGATCTCCACACGTGCGCCAGGAATGATGCGCGCACGCTGCTGGATGGCGGCAGCGTCCTCTTGCCGCAACTGGTGCAGCAGGTCGACCATGGCCGCGCGCTCGGAGGGCGAGCCGCCCTTCCATAGCGAGGACGCCTCGGCAAGGGTGGCTTGTTCGGCGCACGCACGTTGTTGTGCCAGCGCCGGACCCTCCAGCAAGGCGCCAGCTTCGATCGCACGCGCCTGCGCCCCCTGAATACGTTCGATTGCTTTCAGCAGTACGTCCCGTCGCTCGCCAGGTGTCGCCGGATATCGCATTCCATCAAGTTCGGCCATGCTCTCCGGGATGATCTCTTCGAGCCGTTTGCGCATCGCGTCCCATGCCTGCGGGCTAATCGGCTGGGCGGCTTGCGTGTCAAGCGTGCGCTTGTAGCTGGCGGTCCCCAGCAAAGGACCGGTGCGCGTATCGTCCAATGGCGCATCGGTCGGCAGTTGCACGTCGCTGGAGGCCACTCGAACACCGGCCAACTGCAGATTGCCGGCACCGGTAACCGCGTTGACCAGCCGTGCGAAATTTCGGCCAAGCACCGACGTCAATGCGCCCGAGAGATTGATGCCGCTGCTGACCTCGGCAGTGAGGCCGACGCGGCCCTGGAACTCGAGTCCGATGATCTCTTGCCACGCATGGTCCAGATGCAGCTCCATCTGGCTCCATTGCACACCGGCCTGCGCCGTCATGCTGAACGGCAAGGAGGCCGAGACTGCGCTACGCGGGTTGTCGGTGCCGGCTGCGTCTGGCGCGGCGTTGGGTGCGACGGGCTGTCTTGGACCGTAAGAATGCCGCACCGCGAGCGGCTGTAAGGTCAGGTTGACGTTGAGCGATCCATTGGCATTGGTTTCGAACAGATCCAGCCCGATCGCCCCCTCGTTCACGCCTGCACGCAATAGCTTGGTGGTATCGTCATCATGACGATCAAACAACAGCCTGGCGAACTCAGGAATCGTCGATGGCGAGAGGATGACGGCTGCGCCCACGCCATGTTGGTAGGTACCGCCTGCGCTGAGATTTGCCGCCCCGCCCCACGTCGCCGACAAGGTCCGTGCAGGATCCGCATCGTAGACATGTGCGCCGGTTCCTGGGCCAGGCCGGAGATCAATGCGTATGCCTGCCGTCCCTGACGCGGTCGCTTTGGCATGCCGAACGAAGAAGGCAACCAGTCCCGCATCGCCGTCCTTCGAGTCGCCGATGCGTTCGACACCCAGCGCGTGGATGGCTTCGCCGCCCATGCCGACGCTGACCGGATTGAGATCCATCCATTGCGTAGAACCGAGCGAGCCGCGCAGCTCGGCAGAGCGCACTCTGCTTGTGAAGAACGTGCTGCGATTGAACAGGTCCTGCAACACATCGATCATGCGCGCAGCCATTTCGTCCGGGGCCGCGCCTGGCGACAGGCCGATGCTCTTGAGCAATTGCAGCTGACGCGCGCTCCCCGGGGTGGCGACTTCCTCGCGGAAGGTGGTCACCACGTCGTCGAAGGCCTCCAATTCACGCCATGACGACAGACCCAGCTTCGCCAGGGCTCGCAGCCCGGATTGCCGCTGCCTTGCGTCGGCCGCCTCCAGCGCCGCCGCATCATCGACATCCAGCAACGCGTTGTACTCCATCAGACTTGCGAGCAGGCATGCACTGCGCAGGGCATGCGGATCACTCGACGCATCGGTGGCGCGACCATTTCGGATCGGCAATCTGACCCCGGCAGCCTTGAGCCGATGACTGACCTCGCGCAATTCGGCCAGTTGTGCATGCTCCATAGCGGTCAACGCCTGCGGATGCAGCGACGCACCGCCGGCCAGCGCAGCGATGCAACGATCCAAGTGCGGCAACATGTCATCGCTGTTCTGTACCGTCGTGCGCATCACGGCCGAACGCGCCCGCCGCCAAAGCTCGGCGGCGCGATAACTTGCGGTCGAACTCGCGCGCTGGGTGCACCCGCCATCCGCCATGGAGAAATCGGCAGCCAGAACGCCCTCACGGAACCCGATCTTGCGCAGATCGCGCAGCAAGCCAGCCAAGGTTGTTTTACGCAGCGTCGTAAGTCGTTCGTGCTGGCTCTGCGACAGCGCGGCAGGCTGGTGCGGACCTGCGGCACCGGCAATACGCGCCTCTGCCAGTACCGGCAAGGTGTCGAACATCTCAAGCGCCAAAGACAGGACCTGCTCTGCCTCGGAACGGAAACGGGCGAGCCGCCGTTGCTGCGTGGTGGGCGCGTATCCAACGCCAGTCCACCCGGCCACGGCACGCGCAGTGCCACCGGCAACGTCCGTGAGCACCTTTACGAGCGCAGCGGCCTGCGCGCGGCCGCTCTGTGCGAGCACCCGTGCATTCGAGCGCAGGCTCAGTGGATCGGTAGAGGTGGTCCCCAGCAACGTGGTGCTGACCGCCGCATCGTGGTCCGGTGTCCTGAGACGGCTTGCCTGCTGCCGATTGACCCGTGCATTGGAGCCGGACTGGGTGCCGGAAACGGCCACGTCATCAGGCGACGCATGCGCAGCCACGCGTGCAGGCAAGCGGGCCCGGTCGGGACCGGTCATCGCTGGCAGCACCGTGTGCCACTGCGCGCCGAGCCGTAACTGCAGCTGTCCGGTACGCGTGGTTCGCAGCGCACTCGGGAGTGGCGAGGTCTGCGGCAACGTAACCGGAAAAGCCTCCCACCGGTCATGGTCGTGCGAAAGACGGTGCACGTGTGCAGATCCATCGCCGGGTTGGCTCAAGGCGTACAAGGCATCATCCAATCCCACCGCGATCGCGACAACGCCTTCCAGCGCGGGCACGTCCCCGCTGTTTCGATCCGCATCGACCTTGATCAATCGCCCCGAGGCGGCCATCACCACAGCGCTGCGGTCTGCATGCACCGCCGCCTGCGCGATGTCTTCATCGAAGCGGGCGATCGGCAGGCAACGCACCTCCACCACGTCCGGCACCACGGCGAGCGGCCCACCCGAGGGTGTGCTGGGCGCCGCATGAGCAGCCAGCCAGGTGGTGCGCCCGGGAAGCTTGAGCTCGACCAATCGGGACGGTGCGGCCAGCAGTGCGAACACCGGACGACGATCGACAAAACCGCGCGGACCGCTATGCAGGGAGACAACGCCGGTCAACGGCGCGCCGCCGGGAAGCGTCAGCCGCTCCCATGGCTGGTTCGGAGAAGGCGAGTAATGCAGTACGCCGTCCAGATGTCCCAGTTGCGCGTGCCCATCAAGCACCACCCGCGACTGCATCGCCTCATCCGCAGGCATCTGCAGCCCCTCGCTGCGCATGAGCAACAACGGACGATCCAGCATGAACGCCGGCTGGAACTGCGCTTGCCCTGCCGGCCGCTGCAGCGAGATGCGCCTGCCGTCGCTGTGTTCGAGCAGAAGATGCACGCTGTGATCGGTCGACAACCCCATGGAGGTCACCGCCCAGCCCTGCTCGCTGCCCATCGGGCGAGGCAACGTCAATCGTCGCGCGACAATCGGCCCGCTCCCGCGCATGTCGGCTTCATACACACGTCCCTTGTCATCAAGCACCAAGACAGCGGCATGCGCCAGTGGCAACACATCCACAGGCATCGCAGGTGTCGACTCGAAGGCCGGGCCGCCAGCTACCGGACGCGTCAGTTCCACGACCCGGCCGGGCTGATCGTCATCGCAGCGGCGCAGTACACCAGCATGGAGCATGCATGGCCTGCCGTCCGCATCGAACCGCAGCAAGGCGCCTTCGGGCGTCGGGCCCACCGCGATGGACATCTGCTCGTTGCCGGCACGCCAGCACAGCTCGCCTGCACGGACGTACACACCGCCATCGGCCTGCCGGCCAAGCATGCAGAGATGAGCAATCGCATCACATGCCGGTGGCAGCGGTACGGCTGCCCAGTGCCCGGACGCCTCGACACGATGCAGTTGGTTGGCACGCAGGGCGAAACATTGCCCGTCGGCAGCCTGCCAGATGCCGGTCAGCTGGCCGATCGGCGGATCGGCCAGCTGACTGGCGACCTGGTCGGCCGTCGGCGTAGTACCGGTGCGGCGCTCGACCGCCGGATGCACGGTAAGAGCTGCGATCAGCAAGCCGGGGATGGTGGTGAAGAACGCCTCGTTGCGTGGCATGCGCGAGTCGTCACGATCCGGCATGTAGCGCAACAGACGTCCACCGCCACCCAGACTGGATTCGCTGTGAACGACGGGCCGACGCGCCAGACACGCCTCCATCAAGCTCGTGACATCGCCGTCTGCGGCAGCCGCGCCCTCAAGGTGCATGCGAGCCCGCCGTCCACCATGCGATGAAACGTTCTGCACGTGGAGCGCAGCATTGGCGGTCTTACTGGATGCCCTGCGCCCCGCCCGTGCAGGCAAGGCGCCCAGGATGTCGGCCGCAGTCTCGGGTGCAGGCCTACTCTGCGGTGAAGCCGTCGCTGGTTCTGCAGGCTCCAGCGTTGGCGTTTGTCGCGACTGACTCGAACGTGTGATCGAATCCGGTAAGGTCATTTGAATAGCCCAAATATATGGATACTAGACATCGGCATCTACTGACGACGATCTCGCATTCTCTGCAACGCCCACGCGCGGCTATGCAGCAGGCGTGCGAATCCACGACGCCAGAAAATGCATGGGTCCGATCGCTGGCTGGAAATGCATTCGAACCGCTGCGATACCGGAGATGCACAAGGCATCCGACCGCTGAGGCGAAGCAGTGCTTACGTCCCCAGCTGCGCAAGCCGAGCGCACAGTCACGCAGCGCGGTCCATCTAGACCATCGCGCGCGGTGTTTGCACGCGCACTGCTGGCCGAAACATAAGCATCGTGATCAATACAGACCGACGCCGGTACCGTTGCATCTTCCACAATCAAGCACATGCCCGTCTCCCTCCCAGAAGAGTTGGCACATCGCGCGGGCACATAGTGTCCTAAGAACCCTAGACACCCAGCTTGGGTTAGTCCCGATTACCTTAGTTCGATTATTTCGGTGCGGAAATGCACATGCGAAACTCTGCGCGAGCTAGCGAACCTTCTTGACACTTAGACGGCGCGTTGTCGTCCAACTGCGACCTCTATCATCAAACAGATCAGCGCCCCGAGAAAGGGAGCAGTCAGGCTGCCGCGATGCCGTGCAACCACATCAGGTGTACCCGCCACCACAACATGGCCGCCCGCACCACCAGCGCCCGGCCCCATGTCCAGCACCCAGTCGCTGCTGGCGGCCACGCGCATATCGTGTTCGACCACGATCACCGTATTGCCCGCCGCCACCAGGCCTTGCAGCTGGCGCATCAAGGTATCCACGTCGGCCGGATGCAGGCCGGTGGTCGGCTCGTCCAGCACATAGACGGTGTCGCGCCGCTGCGCGCGTTGCAGTTCGGTGGCCAGCTTGATGCGCTGCGCCTCGCCACCGGAGAGTTCAGTGGCCGGCTGGCCGAGCCGCAGATAGCCCAGCCCTACTTCGCGCAACACCTGCAACGGACGCAGCACGCTGGCGTCTTCGGCAAAGAATGTGGCGGCTTGGTCCACCGTCATTTCCAACACCTGCGCGATGCTGTGGCCACGCAGTTCGATCTCCAGGGTCTTGGCGTTGTAGCGCGCGCCATGGCAGGTGGGGCACGGTGCGTAGACGCTGGGCATGAACAGCAATTCCACGTGCACCGAGCCTTCGCCTTCGCAGGTGGCGCAGCGGCCCTTGGCGACATTGAACGAAAACTGCCCCGGGTCGTAACGGCGGCGACGCGCGGCCGGCGTGGCGGCGAATAGCTTGCGTACCGGATCGAACAGGCCGGTGTACGTGGCCAGATTCGAACGCGGTGTGCGGCCGATCGGTTTCTGGTCCACGCGCACCAGCCGACGCACCTGATCGAGCCCACCGACGATCGCGCCACCCAGCGGCACCTGCGTGCCACGCTCCAGCGGATCCAGCGCCTCGTCTTCCTCTGCCTGCGTTTGCCCAAGATGGGCGGCCAGCAATTCCACCAGCGCCTGGCTCACCAACGACGACTTGCCCGAGCCGGACACACCGGTGACGGTGGTGAACACGCCCAGCGGCAAGTCCACATCCAACGCGCGCACATTGTTGCGGGTGATGCCGCGCAGCTGCAGCCACCCGGTGGCATCGCGCGCATGGCTGTGCACCTGCGGCGGCGTGCCGAACAGATAGCGCCGCGTGGATGAGGCGTCCACCTGTTCCAATCCTGCAGGCGGGCCGCTGTAGAGCACCTGCCCGCCATGCACGCCAGCCGCAGGGCCCACGTCCACGATCCAGTCCGCATGGCGGATCACGTCCACCTCGTGTTCCACCACGAACACCGAATTACCGGCCGCCTTGAGCTGATCCAGTGCGCCGAGCAAGGCCTGCGCATCGGCCGGATGCAGGCCGGCCGAGGGCTCGTCCATCACGTACACCACGCCGAACAATTGCGAACGGATCTGCGTGGCCAGACGCAGGCGCTGCAACTCACCCGGCGACAGCGTGGGCGTGCTGCGCTCCAGCGTGAGATACCCCAGGCCCAGCGCCTGCACCACCGCGATGCGCGCGCGCAGGTCTTCGGCGATACGTTGCGCGGCGATTACCTGTTCGGGATGTTCGGCTGTGGCGCTGCGCTTGCGTTTGCCCTGCGCGGCCTGCGTGGCGGGTGTGGCTTCGGCGGCCGGGCGCAACAGCTCGGCCACCTCATCCAGCGGGCGCTGCGACAGCGCGCCGATATCCAGCCCGGCAAAGGTCACCGACAACGCCTCGCGGCGCAGCCGCTTGCCATCGCACTGCGGGCACTGCGTGCTGATCAGATACTGCGCCACGCGCTTTTTCATCTGCGCGCTCTGTGTGATGGCAAAGGTGTGCAGCACGTAGCGCCGCGCACTGGTGAAGGTGCCCATGTAGCTGGGCTCTTCCTTGCGCTTGAGCGCGCGCCTGACCTCGTCCAGGTCGTAGCCGGCGTACACCGGCGCCACCGGCTGCTCGTCGGTGTAGAGAATCCAGTCGCGCGTTTTCTTCGGCAACTTGGTCCATGGCACGTCCACATCAATACCGAGCGTGGTGAGGATGTCGCGCTGGTTCTGCCCGTGCCACGCGCCCGGCCAGGCGGCCACCGCGCGCTCGCGGATGCTCAGGCTGCGGTCCGGCACCATGCTGGCCTCGGTGGCGTCGTAGATGCGCCCCAGGCCGTGGCAGGTGGGGCAGGCACCGGCCGGCGTATTCGGCGAAAACCCATCCGCATAAATGATCTCCTGCCCCGGTGGGTACTGGCCGGCGCGCGAATACAGCATGCGCAGCGAGTTGGAGATGGTGGTCACGCTGCCCACCGAGGAGCGCGCACTCGGCGCGCCGCGCGCCTGCTGCAGTGCCACCGCCGGCGGCAGGCCGTCGATGGCATCCACTTCGGGCACGCCGACCTGGTCGATCAGACGCCGCGCATACGGCGAGATCGAATCCAGATAGCGCCGCTGCGCTTCGGCAAACAAGGTGCCGAAGGCCAGCGACGACTTGCCCGAGCCGGACACGCCGGTAAACACCACCAGCGCATCGCGCGGGATATCCACGTCCACGTTCTTGAGGTTGTGCTCGCGCGCACCACGCACGCGCACCAGGCCGGGGACAGGAGAAGACGCTGAGCTGGACATGACACCAAACCGACAACTGGACAGTGCGCCAGCCTAGCGCGCCACACATGCAGCGCGCGTCAGCGCTTGTGCCCGATCCACCGTGATTGCACCGCTGCGCCGGTCAGGCCACCGCGTGCGCAGGCACGGTGTCGATGGAGCTGTCGGCCAGTGCCTGCATGCGCGCCACCACGCCGCTGAACAGGCGCGCGGTGGCGGCCTTGCGGGTGCGGAAGATCTCTTCCAGCGCAGCGTAGTACCACAGCGTGCCATCGCGCCCGGCGGTGAACACGTTGAAGATCTCCTGGCCCACGTCGGGGTTTTCCAGATCCTGCACGATGGTGCGGGCGTTGTAGAGCTTGTCGCAGCCGGACACCAGCAGTGCGCGCTCGGGCGTCTTGCGCAGATGCGCCAGGTAGGACTGCTTGCGCTCGCGCCAGTCGCGCTTGCGGGCGCTGGCGGTGTTGTCCACGTCGGCCTTGTCCTCGGCGGTGGCGTCGGTGCAGGCCATCACGATATCGGCCACCGCATCGCCGAACTGCGCGCGAATCGAGCCCTCATGGCCGCCGCCGCAGTCTTCCACCACATCGTGCAGCAGGCCGGCGATGGCCTGGTCCTCGTCACCGCCGCATTCCAGCACCAGGGTGGACACGCCAAGTAAATGGCTCAGGTACGGGATCTGCGTGCCCTTGCGCAGCTGCCCGGCGTGGGCAATGCGGGCGTAATCCACGGCCTGGGCATAACGTTCGGTGAGCGCGGTCATGGGGCGTCCAATCCTGAAGATGGCCGCAGTATCGCCGAGCGCGACGGCAGCGGTGGTGATGGCCTGCAACATCGTCCCTCAAAGACACCGCCGTGCGGCCGATAGGACTAGGGTTGTCTGTCACTGCACGATTGCTCGCCGATGCCTACTCTCCCCGTTTGCCGTGCCTGCCGCGATGGCCAGGACTTTCCCACCGCCATTACCATGGCCTTTCAACCCATTGTCGATGTAGCCACGCGCCGCATCTACGCCGGCGAAGCGCTGGTGCGCGGCGTCGACGGCGCCTCGGCCGCGAGCATTCTCGGCGCGGTGGACGAGCGCAACCGCTATGCGTTCGACCAGGCCTGCCGGATCAAGGCGATCGAATGCGCCGCGGCGATCGCGTTGCCGGCGCTGCTGTCGATCAACTTCATGCCCAACGCGGTGTACAACCCCGAACACTGCCTGCGCGCCACGCTGGAGGCCACCGAGCACTACCAGTGGCCGCTGCACAGCATCATCTTCGAAGTCAGCGAGCAGGAGCACATGGCCGACCCGGCGCATCTGCTCGGCATCCTGCGTGCCTACCAGGCACGCGGCCTGAAGACCGCCATCGACGACTTCGGTGCGGGCTATGCCGGGCTCGGCCTGCTGGCCGATTTCCAGCCAGACCTGCTCAAGCTCGACATCGCCCTGGTCCGCGGCATCCACACCGACCGCAGCCGCCAGGCGATCGTGCGGCACGTCACCGGCATGTGCGAAGAACTCGGTATCGCCGTCATCGCCGAAGGCATCGAAGAAGCCGACGAATACCGCACCCTGCGCGACTTAGGCATCCACCTGCAGCAAGGCTATTTGTTCGCCCGCCCGCAACTGCGCGCCCTGCCCCCGGTGCATTGGCCGGACTGAGGTGCAAGCGCGGGTGACGCTGCCCGCGCATGCGGCGCACGAGTCACTCGGGCGGCCCACGATCATCGATGCGTGACTGCGTGCGCGCAGCGCGTCAATCAATGCGGCTAGGAAAGCCGCACGTACCCGCCGAGAGAAGACGCGGCGCAATCAACACGACTCCGTCAGCACGGAGCAGTGAAACGCGGAGATACCCCACCGCAAGCCACGCCCTTCCGATTCCCCACTCCCGATTCCCCATTCCCAGCGGCGCAACGCGCCGCTCACACATACCGCGGAATCGGCCCCAGCTGCGGCGTCTGCTCCGGCAGTTCCACTTCCAGCTCATCCTCGTAGCACCAGCCCCAGCCTTCCGGCGGGTCGTAGCCTTCGATAATGGGGTGGCCGGTGCTGTGGAAGTGCGCGCTGGCGTGGCGGTTGGGCGAATCGTCGCAGCAACCCACATGCCCGCACTCGCGGCACAGGCGCAGATGTACCCACACACTGCCGCTGGCCAGGCACTCTTCGCAGCCGCGTGCGCTGGGGGTGACGTGGTGGATGTGGTTGAGGTGCGTGCACTGGCTCATGAGGTCGCGGACTCCTGCGTGGCGTTGGCAAGTTCGGAAACGGCCACCGGCGTGGCCTGGTGCGCCAGGAATTGATGGATCTGCGCGACCACCGCGGCACCCTCGCCCACGGCGGCAGCCACGCGCTTGACCGAGCCGGCGCGCACATCGCCAATGGCGAACACGCCACGGCGGTTGGTCTCCAACGGCAGGCACGGTGGCAGCCCTTCGGCGCGCACGCTGCCGGTCACCACGAAGCCATGCGCATCGGTTTCCACGCACTGCTGCAGCCACCCGGTGTTGGGGTCGGCGCCCACGAACAGGAACAGGTGGCGCAGCTCCAGGCGTTGGGTCTGGCCATCGGCACGCGTGCGCAGCACCGCCGCCTGCAGACCGCGCTCGGGGTCGCCTTCCAGCGCGGCCACTTCGGTGCCGGTGTGCAACGTCACGTTGGGCAGCGCGGCGATGCGTTCGATCAGGTATTGCGACATCGACGCTTCCAGGCCTTCGCCACGGATGATCAGGTGCAGTTCCTTCACCCGCGGCGCCAGGAATGCCACTGCCTGCCCGGCGGAATTGCCGCCGCCCACCAACGCCACCACGCCGCCCTCGCACAGGCGTGCTTCCACCGGCGAGGCCCAGTACGAGACGCCGTGGCCTTCGAAACGGTCCAGCTGGTCGATCTGCGGCCGCCGATAGCGTGCGCCCGAGGCGATCACCACCGTGCTGGCCTGCAGCTGCTTGCCATCGGCCAGATCCAGCCGCAATGCCCCGTCTTCGCGCCCGCATTCCAGCGTGGCCGCTTCCAGCGGAATGGCCAGCTCAGCACCGAATTTCAGCGCCTGGTTGTAGGCGCGCCCAGCCAGCGCCTGGCCAGAGATGCCGGTGGGAAAGCCCAGGTAATTTTCGATCCGTGCCGACGCGCCGGCCTGCCCGCCAATGGCGCGCTGGTCCAGCACAATCACCGACAGGCCTTCGGAGGCCGCGTACACCGCGGTGGCCAGGCCCGCCGGGCCGGCGCCCACAATCGCCACGTCGTAGCGGTGATCCGGGTCGATGTCGGGCGTCATGCCCAGGCAATGCGCGGCTTCGGCATCGCTGGGCTGGCGCAGCACGCGCCCGCTGGGGCACACCATCACCGGCAGGTCCTGTTCCTGGATGCCCAGCCGCTCCACCAGCGCGCGGCCGTCCTCGTCGGACACATCCATCACCGTGTTGGGATAGCCGTTGCGGGTGAGAAAGCCCTGCAGCCGGGTCAGGTGCGGGTCGTCGGGTTCGCCGATCAGCACCGAGCCGGAGGCATCGCCCTCGATCAGCCCCACGCGGCGCAGGATCAGCGCGCGCATCACCACCTCGCCCACTTCGGCCGAGCTGATCATCAGCGCGCGCAGATGCGCGGTGTCGAACGGCAACGCCAGGCAACCGTGCTCGCCCGCGCGCCCGGCGGCAAGTGACGCGCGCCCGGCAAGCTGGCTCACTTCGCCAGTGAATTGCCCGGGCGTGTGCAAGGTGATGGGTTTTTCGTTGCCCAGGCCATCGCGGCGCACCACCTCGATGGCGCCTTCCAGCACCACCCAGACCGGCGCGTGCGCATCGCCCACGTCGAACACCATTTCACCGGCCTCGAAGCGCCGCGGCGGGCCGCTGGCAAAGCGCCGGGTGATGGCAAGTTGCGCCGTATCCAGCTCGGGAAACATCTGATGGTGACGGGTGTCAGCCAGGCTCATGGAGCGGCGGTATCGGGTGGGGGAAGTGCATGCAAGCATGGCCAGACGTGATGGCGATGGCAATCACCCGAAATGGGCAGCGTGCGGGCGCAGGCATCCAGTGCAACTGCGCGGTGTTCGCGGCCGCTGCGCATATGTTGCGAGGTATGCACGCACGTGCCGCACATGTGTTCAGTCCGTTTGCGTGAGTGCTTCCCAGTGCGGCCCGTGCTGACCGGCGGCCATGCGCGCGGGCGGGCGCACCCGGAACACCACGCTGATGCGCTCGCCGAGCGCGCGCGTGGTCTTGGGAATACCGTGCTCATGCGTCAGCTGCGAGGCATGGCTCATCGCCAACAGGCTGCCGGGCGCCAGCTCCAGCGTGATCGCGCGCGTGGCGCCCTGCTTGGCCCGCAGCTGCATCCGCCGCGGCGTGCCCAGCGACAGCAACGCAATCGGGTGCGGCGCCAGCAGCGTGTGCAGCTTGTCGTGGTGCATGGCCACGCTGTCGCGGCCGTCGCGGTACAGGTTCAAGCCCACCGCGTTGTACGGTGCCGGCAACTGTGCCTGCACCGCGGCCAGCAAGAGCTGCAGCGGCAGGCCCGGCGGCAGTGGCGCATCCAGGCGATACGAGGCCAGCAGGCGCGGCACATCCACCACGCGGTCGTACATCGTGCGCTGGTGGCGCTGCCAGTCCGCGCCGTCGCGCAATGCCGCAAATGCGGCCTGCGCCACGGCGGGCGCCAGCAGCTGCGGCCAATAGCGCACGCCGCCTTCGGCATCGTCCAGCACCTGCAGCGGCGCGAGCGGTGTATCGAACAAATCCATTGCGCTCAGATGGGGATGGCGGCCGTGATTTTCAGCACTGGATGCTGATCACGTCGCACAACTTTTGCCAAGGTTGCGGTGCCGGTTGGCTTCACGCAGCGGTACGCAAATGGCCGCGTGCCATTCACAGGCCAGCATCAAGCATGGACGCTTCTACGACCCAGGAGCCTCCGCATGCATCGCACACATCCTGCCCACGTGGTGATTTCCGGCGCGTCCAGCGGCATTGGCCAGGCCACCGCCGAAGCGTTTGCCGAACGCGGCGCGCGCCTGGTGCTGGCCGCGCGTGGCGAAGAGGCATTGCAACAGGTTGCCGAGCGCTGCCGTGCGCGCGGCGCCGAAGTGCTGGTGGTGCCCACCGACGTCAAACAGGCCGATCAGGTGCAGGCGCTGGCCACCAGCGCGCGCAGTTTTCTGGGCCGCATCGATCTGTGGTTCGGCAATGTCGGCGTAGGCGCGGTGGGCACCTTCCACGAGGTGCCCATCGAAGCGAGCACGGCGGTGGTGCAGGCCAACCTGATCGGGCGCATGCACGATGCGCATGCCGCCATTCCCATCTTTGTCGAACAAGGCCATGGCGTATTCGTCAACATGATCTCGCTGGGCGGATTTGCCGCCACGCCCTACGCCGCCGCCTACAGCGCCAGCAAGTTCGGCCAGCGCGGGTTTTCCGAAGCATTACGCGCGGAATTGATCGATCACCCCAAGGTGCATGTCTGCGATGTGTACCCGTACTTTGTCGACACGCCGGGGCTGTCGCATGGTGCCAACTACGTGGGCCGCCGCGTCACCGGCCCGCCGATGATGCTGGACACGCGCACCGTGGCGCAGGCGGTGGTGCGGCTGCTCGATCGCCCGCGCAATACCGTGGTGATCGGCCCGGCCGTGCAGGCCATGCGCGTTGGTCATGCGTTGGCACCCAACCTGTTCGCACGTGCGATGAGCCGGTTCTTTCAGCGTTACTTCGCGCAAGCACCGCGCGTGGGCCGTTCCAGCGGCAATGTGTTTGGCCCACCTGCCATCGCCGGTGGCATCGATGGCGGCTTCCGCCGTCGCCCGGCCGTGCGCGCACGTGCGGGGCGCAACACCTTGGCCATCGGCGCGGCAGTGGCAGCGCTGGCAACCGTGGCGGTGCTGGCCGCGAAGCGCGCGCGTTGATGCACATCCACGTGGCTGGCGGGTGTGCAGGAACGCAGTGGCGGACACAAGCGCGGCGGCATGCACGGCGTTATGCGGCGACGTCGATCCAGTGAAGGGCCTGTGCTACGGTCCGGCGCTGCACTTGCCCGGAGTCGTCCCGCATGCAGCATCGGTTGATCGCGTTGTCCCGTATCCGCTGGCTGGCGCTGCTGGCCGCCCTTGCCGTCTTCGCCAGCACTGCCGCGCCACGCGCCGCCGACTCGGCCTATCGCGCGGTCGATCCCTTCATCGGCACCGGTGGCGAAGGCCATACCTACCCCGGCGCCACGGTGCCGTTCGGCATGGTGCAGTTGAGCCCGGACACCCAGATCAAACCGCGCAAGGAGGCCTACGGCTGGGCCGCCGGTTACCGGCATAGCGACAGCACGATTGTCGGCTTCTCGCATACGCATTTCTCCGGCTCCGGGCATTCGGACCTGGGCGATATCTTGCTGATGCCAATCGCCGGTACGGTGAAGCTGGAACGCGGCGATGTCGGCACACCCGGCAGCGGCTACACCGCGCAGTTCGATCACGCCAGCGAGCAGGCGCAGCCCGGCTATTACGCGGTGACCCTGAAAGACCGCAACATCCGCGCCGAACTCACTGCCAGCGCGCGCGTGGGCGTGCACCGCTACCAGTTCCCCAAGGGCGTGCCCGCGCATGTGCTGGTGGATCTGCGCACCAGCCTCTACGACTACCCGGGCAAGGTGCAGTGGTCGCGCCTGCGCGTGCGCAGCGATGGCACGGTCACCGGATTCCGCGAAACGCGTGGCTGGGCGCCGGGCCGGCAACTGTATTTCGCCATGCGGTTTTCGCGCCCTCTCACCGCCACGCAATTGCACGACACCGAGCAGGACATCCCGTACAAGGGCTTCCCGCCGCCGGGCGACAAGAACCCCGCGCAACGTGCGCAAATCGAAGGCCGGCAGCTGGTGGGCGTGTTCGATGTTGCCAATGACGGCACGCCACTGGTGGTCACCGTTGCGCTGTCGCCGGTCAGCGAAGACAGTGCCATTGCCAACCTGGCCGCCGAAGTGCCCGGCTTCGACTTCGACCGCGTGCGCGCCGATGCACGCGCGCAATGGACACAGGCGTTGTCGGCGATCGATGCTCAAGGCACGCCGAAGCAGCGCACCCAGCTGTACACCGCGCTGTACCACACGCTGCTCGGGCCGACGTTGTTCATGGACAGCGACGGCCGCTACCGCGGGCCAGACAACGCCGTGCATCAGGCCACCGGCTGGAGCCACTATTCCACCTTCTCGCTGTGGGACACCTACCGGGCCCTGCACCCCCTGCTCACCCTGGTGCAACCGCCGCAGCGCACCAGCGACGTGGTCAATTCCCTGCTCGCCTCGCGTCGCGAAAGCGCCTACGGCATCCTCCCGGTGTGGGCGTTTCATGGCCTGGAAACCTGGTGCATGATCGGCTACCACGCCGTGCCGGTGATTGCCGATGCCTACATGAAAGGCATCGGCGGCTTCGATGCCAACGAAGCACTCGATGCCATGGTGGCCAGCGCCAACTACGGCCCGTACGATGGCATCGCGCAATACCGCGAACTGGGCTACGTGCCGATCGACGAAGAAGGCGAAGCCGCCTCCAAGACGCTGGAATACGCATTCGACGACTGGACCATCGCGCAGATGGCCGACAAGTTGGGCAAGCCCGCCATCGCCGCAGAATTCAGCAAGCGCGCCAGCAACTGGAAGCACGCCTTCGACCCGGCCACCGGCTACATGCGCGCACGCACCCGCGCCGGCACTTTCCGCGAACCGTTCGACCCCTCGGCCAGCGGCTATGGCAGCGACTACACCGAAGGCAATGCCTGGCAATACTCCTGGTACGTGCCGCAGGACGTCGCCGGCCTGGCGGCCGCACACGGCGGCGAAGACACGTTGCTGGCGCGGCTGGATGCGGTGTTCGACGCCAAGGTGGACCCGAAGGTGTTCGAGCACATGGAAGACATCACCGGGCTGATCGGCTGGTATGCGCACGGCAACGAGCCCAGCCATCACGTCGCGTATCTGTACGCCTATGCCGGCCAGCCGTGGCGCACGCAGGCACGCCTGACCCAGATTATGGGCAGCCAATACCACGCCGGCCCCGAAGGCCTGGCCGGCAACGACGACCTCGGCCAGATGTCGGCCTGGTACGTGTTCACCACGCTGGGCTTCTACCCGGTGGCGCCGGGCAGCAATCAATACATCATCGGCCGCCCGTTCCTGCCGCGCGCCACGCTCAACCTGCCCAACGGCAAGCGCTTCAGCGTGATCGCCGAAGGCGTGAGCGATGCACGCCCATACATCGGCAGCGCCACCCTCAACGGCCAGCTACTGACGCGCGCTTATCTGACGCACGCAGAAATTCAGGCCGGCGGCGAGTTGCGCTTCCGCATGCAGGCCACGCCGAATCAGCAATGGGCCATCGACCCCGCGCAGCGGCCGTATTCGATGTCGGCGCGCTAACGCGGTGCGTCAGTAGCGGATCGCCATGCGCAAGCCATGGCGGTCATGCTCCACCACCGCGGGCAAGCTGCCGGCGGTGCCTGCCGCAATCCGCTGCGCACTCCAGCACGCCACCAGCGCATCGAGCACATCATCCGGCGCAGCCAAGCGCCGCGGTACGGCCGCCAGCAGCGCCTGCACTCGCGCGTGGCCGACGTGTTCGCCGAGCAATGCCACGCGCTGTGCATGGCCGGCCGGCGTCTTCTTGCCGGCGGCGAGTCCCTGGCCGCCGTTGAGCACGGCGAACGAAACTTCCGGGTGCACCTCATGCACGCGCACAGCCCAGGCTGCATCGCTGCGCAGGGCGGCATCCCAATGGCGGATCTTGTCCAGCAACCCGAAGGACTGCACACCGAAGCCGCGCTGCTTGTCGTGATCCAGCGCACGATGCAGGCGCGATGCTTCGGGCTGCGACTGCGCATGCAACATGCCGCGTAACGGCGCAGCAAAGATGCTGCAGGCGCGGCGGCCGCCCACGAAGCGGCGTGCCTGCACGTCGGCCGCGCGCGGGGCGTGCTCACTCAGGCCAATGGGAATATCCACGCCGATGACCTCCGCCGCACGCAGTGCATGCGCCACGTCCTGCACCGTTGCGTAATACGCAAATGCCAACGCGTCCTCGGTGTCCCACACCGCCAGCCAACCGCTACGCGCGCCATCGATTCCCACCCACCGCATCGTGTACCTCGTCATGCGCCCACCGTCGTGGTGGTGATTGACGCATATCTGCATGGTTTGCGTGCGGTCACGCATTCACACCATGCACAACATTCGTTCACCGCTGCACAGCGCATCGCTTTCCACACTGGGCGCCGCTCGGTGCGCAGCCGTCCTGCGTGCCCCCACTCCCCCTCGACAGGAGACCCGTGCATGTCCAGCGCGAAGAACCAATACGCAATGCAGAACCCGCTCACCCAGTTCCCGCAGCCCACCTTTCCGGAGCAGACCCAGGAAGCGCCCGGCACCATTCATGAGCTGCAGCCCAAGGCCGACCATGGCGAGCAGAGCTATCAGGGCTTCGGCCGCCTGCAGGGCCGCAAGGCGCTGATCACCGGTGCGGACTCGGGCATTGGCCGCGCCACCGCCATCGCCTATGCGCGCGAAGGCGCAGACATCGTGCTCAACTACCTGCCCGAAGAAGAACAGGATGCCGCCGAGGTGGTGCAGCTCATCCAGGCTGAAGGCCGCAAGGCCATCGCCGTGCCGGGTGACCTCAAGGACGAAGCCTTCTGCAACCAGTTGGTGGAGCGTGCGGTGAAAGAACTCGGCGGCCTGGATCTGCTGATCAACATCGCCGGCAAGCAGACCGCCATCAAGGACATCGCCGACATCACCACCGAGCAGTTCGACGCTACCTTCAAGACCAACGTCTACGCGATGTTCTGGCTGTGCAAGGCGGCCATCCCGCATCTGCCGCCGGGCGCATCCATCATCAACACCGGCTCGATCCAGTCTTACCAGCCCTCGCCCACCCTGCTCGACTACGCCTCCACCAAGGCGGCCATCGTCAACTTCACCAAGGGGCTGGCGCAGCAGGTGGCCGAAAAAGGCATCCGCGTCAACGCCGTGGCGCCGGGCCCGGTGTGGACGCCGCTGCAGCCCAGCGGTGGCCAGCCGCCAGAAACGATCCCGGAATTTGGCTCGGAAACGCCGATGAAGCGCGCCGGCCAGCCGGTGGAAATGGCACCGCTCTACGTCCTGCTCGCCTCGCAGGAATCGAGCTATGTCACCGGCGAGGTGTTCGGCGCCACCGGCGGCCTGCTGTTGTCTTGAGTCGCCCCAGCGCCCAGTTCCGCCGCGATGCCAGCGGCACGTTACCGATTGCCGGCTATGCCGCCATCGGTGACGGCCGCTCGGTGGCGCTATGCGGCGCCGATGGCGGCATCGACTGGTGGTGCGTGCCGAAGATGGACGCACCACCGTTGTTCGATCGCCTGCTCGATGCCGGCAATGGCGGTTTCTTTTCGCTGTGCCCGCGCGAGTTGCAACAGGTGGAGCGCCGTTACCGCGACGGCAGCAATGTACTGGAAACCACCTTCATCACCGCAAGTGGCCGCGCGCGCCTCACCGAATCGGTCAACAGTGGCGAGGCCGGCCGGCTGCCGTGGTCGGAGCTGGCCCGGCGCATCGACGGGCTGGAGGGCGAGGTGGTGTTCGAGCTCATCTATCGGCCAGGCACGCGCGCAGGCGAAGCGACGCCGTGGCAGAGCGATACGCCCAACGGCCGCGTGCACCACGTTGGCCCGTTGATGACCATGCTGCGCTTCGACGCGGAGGCGGTGCAGATCGCACACTGCGATGACCGCAGCGTGCGCGGCACCTTGCCCGTTGCCGCCGGCGATCGCCAGCTCGTGGCATTGCTCGCGTCCGAGCGCGAAGCCTTGCCGGTGCCGCCACTGGCGGATATCGACGGCCGCATCGACCGCAGCGATCAGGAATGGCGTGAATGGAGCGGCAACCTCAGCTACGACAATGGCTACCACGGCACCGTGGTGCGCTCGGCGCTTGCGCTCAAATTCCTGTGGTTTTCGCCCACCGGCGCCATTGCCGCGGCGGTCACCACCTCGCTGCCGGAGCAGATCGGTGGCAATGGCAATTGGGACTATCGCTACGCCTGGGTGCGCGATGCCGCGTACACCACCAAGGCATTCATGCGCGTGGGCGCACTGGCCGATGCCAAGGCCGCCTTCAGCTGGCTGATGCACACCATTCGTCGCCACCGCCCCTGGATTCGGCCGTGCTACACGCTCGATGGCGAGCTCGTGCCGGATGAGCGCGAGATCGACATTGCCGGCTACCGCGACACCCGCCCGGTCCGCGTTGGCAACACCGCGAATGACCAATTGCAGTTGTGCCTGTACGGCGATGTGTTCGAGATGACCGCGCGCTTTGTCGATGCCGGCCACATCCTGGACCCGGAAACCGCACGTCAGTTGTTCGACCTGGGCAACGAATGTGCCGATGCCTGGATGCGCAAGGACGCAGGCTTCTGGGAGCTGGAGCAGGACGAGCACTACACCATGTCCAAGATCGAATGCTGGATGGCGCTGCGCCGTGCCAGCGAGCTGGCCAAGGTCGGCCACCTGTCGTCGGCCATGCTGCCGCGCTGGGAACGCGAGCAGGCGCGCATCCTGGCCTGGATCGATGAGCACTGCTGGTCCGAGTCCAAGCAGGCCTACACCTTCTACGCTGGCACCGACGACCTGGATGCCAGCCTGATGCTGGCCTCGCGCTTCGGCCTGGCCGAGGTGCGCCACGCCCGCATGGTGTCCACCCGCGACGCCATCCGCCGCGAGCTGGGCTGCGATGAGCTGCTGTACCGTTACAGCGGCATGCAGCAGCGCGAAGGCACATTCACCGCCTGCGCGTTCTGGATGGTGGAAGCCTATGGCTTGCTGGGCGAACGCTACGAAGCCAAGCGCCTGTTCAAGCGGCTGCTGGAGCGCCTGGGCAACGATGTCGACCTGATGCCGGAAATGGTGGACGCCAACACTGGCGATGCGCTGGGCAATCTGCCGCAGGGGTTGAGCCATCTCGCCTTGATCCATGCCGCATTGGCGGTGCACGGGGAATAACGCTGCACAGGCCGCACATGCGCGCCAGTGGCACGCACGTGTACGCGTGGCGACGCCTCACTGCGCCAGCACCACCGTCTGGATCGCATGCGCGGGAATCTCCAGCACGCTGGAGGCATCGCCCACATACAGGTTGTAGCGGATCGCCACATCCGTGGCATTCATCACCACCGTCGCCAGGCTGCCATCGCTGTTGACGAACGCAGTGGTAGCCAGGTTACTGCGGCTGCTCGCCGCACTCACCCGCTGCGCGCCAGGCCGGATGAACTTGGAAAAGTGGCCGATATACCAATAGCTCGGCGTGTAGATCACCTCGCCGGTGCGCGTGTTGGCATGCACCGGTGCAAAGCAATAGTTGCCCACGTGATTGGGGCCACCGTGCTCGTCCAGCAGGATGTTCCAGTCCGTCCAACCCACCGCACCGTGATTGAGGTCGTTGATGATGGCCGTGCCATAGCGCTCGCCATTGGGCCAGTGCTGCAGCTTGGCCGGGTCGAACTTTTCCACCGCCGCTTCGGTGAGCAGCAGGTGCTTGTCCGGGTACGCCTGTGCCACCGCCGCCACGTTCTCCACCATCGGCGCGAACCCGGCCCAGGTTTCGTACCAGTGGAAGCCCATGCCCCACGCATATTTGGAAGCCTCCGGATCATCGAAGATCACATGCGCGCGGTGCACCATCATGTCGCGGTTATGGTCCCACACGATGATCTTGCGATCGCCATAGCCGGCCTTGGCCATGGTGGGGCCCAGATGATTCTTGAGAAAGTCGCGCTCTTCTTCCGCAGAAAACAGCATCGACTCCCAGGTCTGCACTGCCATCGGCTCGTTCTGCAGGCTGATGCCCCAGATCGGGATGCCGGCCTTTTCATACGCGGCAATGAAGCGCGTGTAGTACGTGGCCCAGGCCTGCGCATATTCGGGCAACAGCTTGCCGCCCTTGAGCATGGCGTTGCTGTCTTTCATGAAGGCCGGCGCGCTCCACGGGCTGGCAAACGTGGTGAGCGTGCCACCGGCCGCAGCAATGGCCTGGCGCAGCATCGGAATGCGGTATTTCGCATCGTGCTGCACCGAAAAGGTCTTCAGCGCCGCGTCGCCTTCCTTGATATAGGTGTAGCTGCCACTGCTGAAATCCGAGCTATGGATGGTGGTCCGCGCCAGCGTGTAGCCGATGCCCTTGTCCGGGTCGTAGTAGGCGGTGAGCAGTTGCCGCTGCGCCTGCTTGGGCAGTTTGGCGAAGGTTTCCGCGCTGGAATCGGTGATCGCCCCGCCAATGCCCAGCAACGCCTGAAACCGCCGCTGTGGATTGACGAAGATGGAATTCTCTTTCTCGGTCAACGCATGCCCTGCCGTGGGCACATCGACAGTGCTGACACGCATCTGCTGCGTTGCGCCTTGGGCAGAGGTGTAAACGCGTAGTGCGCCGGCAGGTGCTGCTGGCGGAACAGCAGCATCCGCAACCGCAGCCTCTACCGCCTTCGATGCGGGCGTGGATGCAGATGCCGTCGATACCGGCACCGGAATAGGCGTTGCTGTTGCTGTTGCTGTTGCTGTTGCTGTTGCAGATGCAGAAGCAGATGCCAACACCGTTTCAGTCGCAGCACCCCAAACTCCCAGAACCCCCACCATCGACCACGCAATCGCTCGCTTCACCGTGCACCCTCCCAGGTTGGTGACCAAGCCTAACCGACCAACGCGGCGCAACATCGCGCCACAAACGAGCGCAACCATGCATCCTTCCACCATCGGACACTTCCTTCTCCCCTCGGGAGAAGGTGGCCCGAAGGGCCGGATGAGGGTACGTCTGCCAAGAGTGCGACCCGCCCCCGGCAATCAAGGCAACAACATAAACCCCAACTGGAAAGACAGCTCCACGACTTCAGCAAACGTACCCTCACCCCAACCCCTCTCCCGCTGGAGAGGGGCTTTTGGTCTGCGCACGGCATCAACGCAACGAGCGTCGATCATCCCCTCGGCAACCGGTCCAGGATCCCCGGCACTTCCGGCGGAATTTCGCGCGCCAGAAACCCCACCGTGCCAATGCGCTTGGCCAACTGCTTGCCCGCCGTTGCATGCACAAACACGCCCCACAGTGCAGCGGTCAGCGCATCGCATCCACGCGCGGCAAAACCGGCAATCAGGCCGGCCAAGGTATCGCCCGAGCCCGAGGTGCCCAGTCCCGGCACACCGCCGCGGTGCACCCACAGCGCACCGTCCGGCCCGGCGACAAAACTGTCTGCGCCTTTCACGATCACCACGCTGCGCATCTTCTTGGCAAACGCCAATGCGTAGTCGGCGGGCGCCGCTTCCACTGCTGCCTTGTCATCGCCGGCCAGGGCCGCCATCTCGCCCGCATGTGGCGTCAACACGAAGGGCCGTCCCAGGGGCGCACGCAGCCGTGGCGACAATGCACCGGCATCCAGCACCAACGTGCACACCGCCTGGTCGATCGCGCGTTTGACCAACGCCGCAGTGGTGTTGGTCGATGCCATGCCCGGGCCGATCACCGCCGCATCGCATGCGCTCATGGCTGCATCCAGCGCACGATGGCCGCGCACGATCTCGCCCTGCCCGTTTTCGCCCAGCCCCAGCACCAACGCCTCGGGCATGGCCAAGGCCATGCCTGGCGCCACGCTGGCCGCGGTGGCGAGCTGCAACTTGCCCGCACCTGCGCGCAAGGCCGCCTCGCCCGCCAGCATCACCGCACCGGGCACGCGCGCCGAGCCGCCCACAATCAACACACGCCCGCGCTGCTCCTTGTCGCCGCCCGGCGCCGGCAGCGGCTGTGCGCGCAAGGCCGCAGCGGTAACGGTGCGCACGCGTGGCCCGGTCATCTCAGCGTGCTCCTGCCGGCCGATCGGATTCGGTGGTCACCGGCTCATCCGCCAGCTCCGGCGGCACGAACTTGGTGCGCACCAGTTCCAGCGACTGCCCATCGGCCACCGCGGCGTATTCGGTCACCCCGCAATTGGGCACATCGCCCTCGCGGTCGATCGCCAGGATGGTGGCCTCGTCCATCTGCTCGATCAGATACCGGAAGCAATTGACGATCACCTGGTGCCCCACGATCAGCACCCGCGCGCCCACATGATTGCGCTGCAGATCGCCCACGATGCTGCGCAGGCGAAAAATCACATCGCACCAGCTCTCCCCACCCGGCGGGCGGAAGTAGAACTTGCCCACCAACTTGCGCTGCTCCGACAACTCCGGAAACGTGGCGATGATGCCGGCCGTGGTGTAGCGGTCCAGTACGCCGAATTCTTTTTCGCGCAACCGCTCGTCCACGCTCACGGCCGTGTCTGGCTGGCCCATCGCACGCGCCACCGCCAAGGCGGTCTGGCACGCACGCACATAGGTGGAACTCAGGATCAACGTGGGCCGCTCATGCTCCGGCAAGCCGGCCATCCACGCACCCAGCGCCCGCGCCTGGCGCTCGCCCAATGCTGAGAGCGGCACATCCGCATCACGGTGCTCCAGGTCGATCAACGTCGCGCCATTGGACTCGGCCACATCGCGCGCCACGTTACCTGCGCTCTGCCCATGCCGCACCACCCACAACCGCGCCGGCCATTGCGCCGAGACACCGGCAACCGCACTGTTCTCACTCACACCCATCTCCTGCACAACCGGACTCCACGTGTCGCACAGCGGCCGTGAACGGCTGGTCGATCACCGCCACCCACTGCCGCCGCATCGCGCCACCGGTGTCATCTCTGCGCCAGCCCCCAGCGCCGTGCAATGGACGTGACCGGCGCCTCATCCAGGCCGCGCCATCCAACGGATGCGTAACCCCGCGCCGGTATACTGCAGGCCCCGTCCAGACCGCTCGCCATGTCCAACGTCCTTCTGCTGCGTACCGCAAAACAGCGCGAAGAACTCTTGGTCGACGAAGTGCTGGACGCCGCCGAACGCTGCATCGACGAGATCGGCCTGTCGGCCACCAGCTTCGAGCTCATCGCCGAACGCGCGCGGCTGTCTTGCGGCACCCTGCTGCAACGCTTCGAAGACAAGGACGCGCTGGTGCGCGCCTTGCTGGAGCGCAACTACATGCGCGCCATCCGCCAGATGTGGCTGGTGGAACGCCCGGCCAACGTGCACGTGGTGGATTTCATCGCCGGCCTGCTCGAAGAATGGCTGCTGCAGGAAATCAACATCAAACGCACCCGCATCGACCTGGAACTGCACCTGGCCACCCTGCGCGACCCGGTGCTGGCCGCCTTTATGCGCCGGCAGAGCGCATCGCTGATCGAACATCTCAGCGCCCTGCTCAAGCGCCTGCTGCGCGGCCACGCCGACCCGGCCAGCAGCGAGCAGGAATTCCAGGCCCGCGTCTTCGCCGTGGCCGCCATGTGCGGCGGCCTGCACAACGTAATGACCAGCGGCATGGAACTCAACCGCATGCATCTGCAGTTGATCTTGCGAGAGAGTTTGTCTGGGATTTTGAAGTCTGCGCCGGTGTAGTTCGGAAAACCCGGCAGGGCATGCGTGGCCCGCCACTCCAACCAGCAACGCGTGGGATCACCTTTCAACTGCCGTACGATGCAGACGCCTCTGCAGACGCGCGGGCTCTTGCGGCCAAGAGCAGTTGCGTGACCAATGCGTAGGCGTCGTCGCCAACGCCGCTGGCAGCGCGCCAGAGCTCTGGCGGCAGCCGGGAACGGTCTGCCGTTGCCAGGTTCTGAAGATCTGCTGCCAGCGCAGCTGCCTCTTCTTCGGTCATCTCACCCCCGGGACCGGCCACCTCCCCCTTGTTCACCATGGCAACGGCCGCGTCCAGGCATGCTTCGGTGACGCCCAACTCCTTCGCCCTGTCGGCCTTGCTGACACTCGTCTGCGACTGCGCTTGCAGGTACCGGTTCGCCAGATACTGCACGGCAGACAGCGTGCCCATCACCACGGCGTAGGCCAAGGCCGGCGCAAGCGTGACACCCGCATTCTTTTTCCAGGACACCTCCCCTTTTGCATAGTCATATGCCGCCGCAGCGGGCGCATGCACCGCGTCCAGAACTGCGGCTTCGGCTGGCCCTGCGACCGCAGAGGTGGCAAACCGCGCTGCCTGCAGCCCGGTATTCGCAATGTGCACACCGATAGGCACGCGTGGGGCCTTGAGCCGCGCCGCACGCACGGGCGCACGCGACAGGTCTTGCTTCAATTGTGGATTGGCCTGCGGGTCGCCGCGTTGCGAGGAGTAACCCACCTCACGCGGGGCCTGCGCCTCGCGCTGATCGTGTCTTACCGCTTCACGAGCCACAGAAGTCACTGGGAAGGAACCCATGCCTCACCTCTTAGAACAGATTCACCAAAGTGCTTGCGTACCACTCTGCTACGCAAGCGTCATTGCGCTTGGCGCAAGACCGAAAAAATGGACGGTCTGGCGACGTGCATGCGTCGCAGCGCGCTCAGCCAGCAGACGATGCAGAAGCCTTTACAGATGCGCGGCTTCGCGCAGCCGCAAGTAAGTGACTGACCAATCCATCTGACAACGGCGTAGAAGGCAGTCGTCAGGCAGACGGCAATCGCATCGTGAGGGCGCAGGATCTCTGCAGATCGCAACGCGCGCCATGCTGATGGTCACGCTTTCACACTCGAAGCAGTGCAACAGGCAACCTGCGCTTCGTGTCGTTGCAACGCCCTTCGCCGATCGATATCCCAGGGAATGGAGCCGCCTCCATCCTGATCGCTTCATTGGCCAGCATCGACGCGAGGACAGCAGATGGATTCCATCAGGCATCGCCCCACACTGCATGTGCCCGCAGGCGCTCATGCAACGTCCGGGTCTACGGGTGAGCGCACTGCAACCGTGTCGGCAGATCAACACCTGCCCTGCGCGCAGATCAGCGATGGGGCGCTGCAGGCATTGCCGCGGAAAAGACCACAAGGCGCTGCCGTCCTCAAACGCTCACTCAGTGCGCCTGCGCTGACGGCAACACAGCGCCGAATGCTTGCCGAACTCGGGGCCGAAGGCGGTACGTGCCTGACGCCCGACGAAGCAGCGGTGCTGCGGGAGCTCAGTTTCCACACCCCGGCGACACCGCGCGACACGGTGCTGTTTACCGACCCCAACAAGGACCCCGACGATGTGGTCGCCTACACCATCGGCAAGCAACTGCAGGTAACGGGCTTTGTACGCCTCACCGACGTTGCGGTGACCTTGGGCGATGCCAGCGTGCGCGAGGAGCGCGCCCGGCTCGCAAAGGGCGTGTTCAACCGCCTGCAACTCCCCAATGTGCGTGTCTCACGCGGGCAGGATTACCTGATGAGTGCGAAACAGGCCAAGGACCATGCCAAATTCCTGCAGGAAGGCCAGGGGTTGCGTGCGGAATCGGCCGAAATTTGCGACAACAGCCTGCAAGCGCTGCACGAGCGCCTGATGCAGGCACCGCAGGGGCTGAGCATGGTGGTGATTGCCGGCATGACCGACGCCCATGCGCTGGTCGATGCGCATCCGGCGCTTGTGCGCGAGCGCGTCAAGAGCATCACCATCATGGGGGGCGTCGAGCCGGCCAGGGACGCCGACGGCCATGTGCAGCCCGACGCACGCGCCTACAACAATGCGACAGACCTGGACGCGGCCTGTGGCCTGTACCGCAAGGCACAGCAACTGCAGATCCCGTTGCGCATCGTGACCAAGGAAGCTGCCTACAAGACAGCGGTGTCGCCCTCGTTCTACGAAGGCCTGGCGAAGAGTGGGCATTCGGTGGGCAGATATCTCGAAGACGTGCAGAAAAACGCCTTGAACGGCTTGTGGGAAGGGATTCAGGCAGGGCTGCTTCCGGGCCTGGATCAGGCGTGGTTCTTTCGCACGTTCACCGCAGACGCACTACCGCAGGCAAACAGCCCGCAAGAGGGCGCAAACCAAGCCATGGCCTTCGACCAGATCTGGCCGAGGGTCACCAAACTCAACTTGTACGACCCGTTGACGCTGCTGGCCTCGGTTCCCGGCGCGGCAGGCATGCTGTTCACGCCAAGGCAGATACAGGCCGATGGACTCAGCGTTGTGGAGCAGGTGAGCGAAAACGAGGTCAAGCATCCGGAGAAGGCAAAACGGCTGATGTCCGCCTTGGCAAAAGCGGCGCTTGCCACGAAACAATGACGACCGATCGTTCTGCAGACGCGATACGCCGGGTTCTGCAGATCGGCCGCTGCACGCAGCGACGGGTGGCGCTTGTATCTGCCACGCCAACGCGCAGGCACCATGGGCGCAGGGAGCAGACAAGACAGGGCCATCAAAGCCGCTGAAGCGCCAACTGGTCCAGGATGGTGCGCATGGCACCGGCCGCATCGAAGATGGCGCTGCCCAGCACGGGCAAGGTGCCGCGGCCCAGCCGATCGGCGTTGCCGGCAGCGATCACATCGCCATGGGCGGCGATGGTCAGCAGCAACTGATCCAGCGCATCCACTTGCTCCAGGGTGATGGCGAAGGCAAACACCTCACGCGGCTTGTCATCTCCTGCCCGCCTGCGCGCGCGGGCCGACGCCATCACCGTCCAGCTCATGCGGCCTCCCCGTCGTCAGCACGCGCGTTGTCAGAGACGTCGAGCTCAAGCCGCGCGGGCCACTGCACCTGCGCCAGTGCCTGCGTTACCTGCTCGGCCAGCAGCTCCAGGCAGCACGCCAGCTCGTCCAAGCGGATAGCCGGTTGCCTCGCCTGCTCTTCGGCCTGCGTACGCGGCTGCGCCAAGCGCGCCAAAAAGCGCATGTGGTCACGTAGTTGCTGCAGGCGGTATTGCGCGTGCTCTGGCAGGTAGTAGCCCGGGTGTGACTGCGCATCTCGTACAACGTCCGACATGGCCTGCTCCTCATTCCATGGAATCAGCCCACCCGCCGCAAGGCGACGGACGGGAAGTCGGGAGGCTCGAAACCGCGTACAGCCGGCGGGCGTATTCCCCTTGCGGGTGTTGTATTAGCCGCCCTCCCGACGCAGGCATCACGTCGGTTGCGCCCCTAAACAAGCAGGCACAAAAAACCCACCGGTTTGTCGGAGGTGGGTACCGCTGTACGGGGAGTTTCGAGGCTCCGTACCGCTAGATTGCTACCCAAATTACAATGAGTCAAGAAGACTCGCAAAAAACCGCATTCGGTTGTCGATTCCCTGAAGAATCCAAAACTCGAGCGATTACTCTTGCACCAGATCTCGCAAAAACTCAGACTCCGGCTTCACTGCCGAGACAAGCAGCTGATCGCGGGCACGGGTGCAAGCCACGTACAGCAACTGGCGCTCGGTATTGTAGATTTCGGTCAAATCGGCCTCGTCGGCAGCAGTGTCGATGCGCATCTGTGAAGGAATGATTTCATCATCGCAGGCCATCACCGCAACCACGCGAAATTCCATGCCCTTGGCTAAATGCATGGTGGTAATAGTGACGAAGCTCTCTTCCGTGGCCATGTCCTTACCAAGTGCGCGCCCTTGCAGGTCAGCGGCCTTTACTGCCGCTTGTGCGCGAGACAATTCACTTTCGGACCGGACAAAGAGACCTATTTCCTGCGGCAGCACGCCACTGCTATTGCATTGTTTCAACCATACACCGACAGCCTGGATTTCCGCGTCGGCATCGGCATAGCTGCAGATGGTCGGCTCCGGCCCATTGAACACGGAAATTGTGCCCTTACGGCTTTCGACGTTTCCGTCCACATCAGATACATCGGGGCCGAGTAGCCGGTCGGCCTGCAAGCGAATCTGGTGTGACGTACGGTAATTGATATTGAGCGTGCGCGATCGACCACGCACATCAACACCCAGATGTTTCCACGAGAACGGCGTCTGGAAGATGCGTTGGCCGAGGTCGCCAGAGAAAAAGAGTGCATTGGCGCGATTGCCGGAAATCGTTGCAAGGAAGCGCAATTGTTGCACGCTAATGTCCTGCGCCTCATCCACCACGATGTAATCGAATACCGGATGCTTACGCTTGGGCATGACTTCGGCAAGCCTAGCGAACATTTCAGCGGCAGTGATCTTGCCAGCCTGTTCCAACTGTGACTTTACTTGGGCGAATGCCTGCCAATACAAGGCGCGCTGCACCTCCGGTAGGCGCGTCTTTCGGCCCAACCGCTTGGCATCCCGGTAACTCTCCCAGTCATCGACCTGCCAGGTGTCTACCACGTCCTCCCATTCGGAGAGCATGAATGCAGTGTTGGCTTTCAGGCCATCGACTTGCATGGCGGCAGCCTTCAGCAGAGTGGAAATTTCATCCCGGCTAGCGAATACTGGCTTGCCAAATTCCGCTGAATACAAGCGAATACCGATAGCCTCCATCGCAGCCACGTCGATACGCTCGCCGAGCTTAGGAGTGTTCCAGATAAGTCGGTACAGATTGCCGCGCAACGCGTTGGCCAGGGTATCGGAAAACGTGGAAAGCAGAACACGTGCGTCTTCATCTTTATGTGCCAGATGCACAGCGCGGTGCAAAGCCACCACAGTTTTTCCCGTGCCCGCCGAGCCGGACACGCGCGCCGCTCCGTTGTAATTCCGTTCGACGAGTTGCCGCTGTGCCGGATGTAGGAACACAGTCCATTTGTCCCATGGATACTCAAGGGCGCGAACCAACTCGTCCATATCAGACATGACGCGGAAGCGGCGTTGCGCATCGGGGTGCTGGAATGGGTCTGCTCCTTTGCTCGCCACTTCCGGCAACGCAGGCGTACCGCCGGTCGCAAGTTCGAGCAGCGCCTCGGCCGCTTCGCCCGGCAGGTGATCAGCCAAATCCAGCAGCGAATCCTCATCGCTAGCCTTTACATCGCCTAGCCATTCCTGCGGCACGCCATAGGCCAGCAATTGCGCATCACTGTATTTTTCGAAAAATTTCGGCTTAGGGCGCGTAGCCGATGCACGATCCTCGACGTACTTCGGAACGAGGATTTCCTCGACACGTTCGCGGATCTCGACGAGTTGTGCCGCGCCGGTCGTCGGATGCACCTCAAGCTTGCGCCGCTCGGCCCATTGATAGGCCCTGTCGTGGTGATCGACGTAGCACAGCAACAGGCTGCCCGCTGTTTTGTGAACGATCAGACGGATGTCACGGCTGACGCGCACTGACCAGAAATTCAGGTCTTTGGCCCTGTCGAGCTTATGAAAGCTCATACCCTTGCCGCTCGGATTAACCTGCAAATCGAACGCGGTGGTCTTGGCGGCCTTCTGCTCATCACCGGTCAAGCGGGCAAGGCTGGTAGTAAACGTATCGGCGATCCGGAATTCCATCAGTTCACCTTAAATACCTTCATCACCTCATCACCGAGGTGATTGATGACCTTCACCGCAAACCGACCGTTACTCGGTTTCGGGAAAGGGCGCGAGGTGTCGCAGTTGAGCGTTGCCCAGGCGTCGGGGTCGATTTCAGCTTTGAGGGTAGTCTTCAGAGCCTTGTACGGGTCGTTCGCGCCGAGGAAGTAGGCATGGCGGACGAAGAAGGATTCCTCGTTGTAGTCGGTATCCAAAAACCAGCAGGCGATGCCGTCTGCACCGTCGCTACGCACTTCACCGGTGCTGGGATGGAATACATCCACGCCGTTGATGCGCACCACCAGTTGCCCGTCGGCAGGTACCTCGATAACGTCACGCTTGCCATCGTATCGGCGGATGCTGTGACCCTGTGTGTCCAGCACGTCCACATCCGGCTCGCCGAAGATCACGAACAGATTGCCCTTGCCGGTGTTCTTCAGGTCTTCGGCCATGTGTAGCTCGGCATTCATGCGCGCTTTGAGTACATTGATGCGGCCCAGCTTACTGAACTCGCTGGCAGGAGCGTCGTAGTTAAAGGCGCAGGCAATTAGTACATCGAAGTTGGCATCACCCGCTTCGCGGGCGGCATCAACTAGGTCAGCGCGGGTGACCGTGCCAAATTCCGGACCAACTAGGATGCCGGCACGCTTCACCTGTCCATTTTCGAGGTAGCGGCCTTCGGCGCAGACCAGTTCGCCCGGCCACGGCTCTAGTGAGGTGAATTCGATCTTGTCGGCCTTGCGTGCCTGCTGCACACCGGCGGTGCGCAGGTTGGCCAGGATCAGGCTGGCAAAGTCCTGACCGTATTCGGCTTGGGTCTCGGCCACATGGTCAATCAGGTTGTCTTCCTCGTCCACGCCCAATACGCGGTGCGGACTAAGCGATTCAACCGTGAAGGGGCCCGCCACTCGCACCTTCTTCTTGTCCCCGTAGGGTTTGTCGTAGAGGTACTCGAACTCGGCCTTGGCCGCGATCGAGGCGTCAATTTCCTTTTGGCAGGCGACTCGTTGCTGCCACCAGTCGGCATGCAACTCTTTCGCGGTATGGCTCCATTTTGCATCGGCTTCGCGCGGAATCTCCCACTCCTTCCACTGCTTGCCGAGTGCATGGCTCAGCTTTTCGCGCAGCGACTCCAGCGTAGTCCGGAACTTGTCCCAGATGACTTCAATCTCGGCGTTGTTGGCGATGGATTTGAGCGTGATGTGTGGCACGCGTTCATAGACGAAGCCGTGGACAATGTTACCCCAGGCGGGCTGGCTGGAGGGCGCGCAGCGGGTAATCTCGCCCTCCTTCAATTGACCTTCGCGGGAATCGGCCAGTAGATAATACGGGTAGCGCGCTCCCATTATCCGCGCGCGGGCCAGTGCTAACGCGACGCGACTTGTGTCGATGGTCACCCACCGGCGTCCCCATTGTTCGGCAACATAGGCGGTGGTACCGGAGCCGCAGGTAGGGTCGAGCACTAGATCGCCAGGGTCGGATGCCATCAACAGGCACCTCTCTACGACTGAGGTTGCGGTTTGCACAACGTAGATCAAGCCCGTGCCGATTTGCAGCGACTCCCAACGATCTGCGATAGGCAAAACGGAGAAGTCATTAAGATAGCGTTTGTAGTGCACCGTTGACGCGCCTGCCGCAATACGCCCTGCCTTTGCAAGAACGCCAAGACCACTGACTGTCGTTTTCCAATGATTCGATGCACCCGGACGATATTGCTTGTTCTGAAAAACAAAGATTTGTTCGCTTGACGCTTGACCAGATGATATTAGGCTAGTTTGCCGAAAAATTCGGCCTGGCGGAATTTCAACCTTTCTATCCAATTCATCACGCTTAAGCCGACGTTCTTCGCCGTCGTCAAGTTCGATTTGATCGTAGCGATCGGAAGAAACATGCCCTGCAGTGCGGTCCGAGTAAAGCTGTCGATATTTGACTTTTTTCTTTGTGCGGGCATACCACAAAACAAAGTCAACTGTATTCGCCAAAAGATTTGACGCTTGGCTACCTGTTTTTTGCACCTGAATCATAGAGACAAAGTTATCTTCGCCAAAAACTTCATCAAGCACAGCCCGCACGCGATGCACGTTCTCATCACCAATCTGCACAAAGATCGACCCAGATTCCGTCAACAAATCCCGCGCCACCATCAATCGGTCACGCAAATACGTCAGATACGAATGAATCCCGTCGCGCCAGGTATCCCTGAACGCCTTAACCTGCTCCGGTTCGCGAGTGATATGGCCGGTATTGCCATCCTTCACATCACGGCTAGTGGTTGACCACTGGAAATTGCTGTTGAATTTGATGCCATACGGCGGATCGAAATAAATGCACTGCACCTTGCCGCGCAACCCTTCGCGCTCGGCCAGGCTGGCCATCACCTGCAAGGAATCGCCCAGGATCATACGGTTCTGCCAATGGCCCTCGTGCTGGTAGAACTCGGTGCGGTCCGCGCCTTCGGGCAGGCCGTTGAAGTCGCCGAATAGATCCAGCATGTCCTGCTGCTGCGGCGCGGCGGCTTCGCGGCGCGCGTCGGTCTGACGGCGCAGGTCGTCGATCAGCGCCTTGGGCTTGACCTTTTCCTGGATGTAGAGAGGCGGCGCGTTGACGACCAGATCCGACCAATCCTGCTGGTCCTTGCCGCGCCAGATGAGTTGCGGGTCAAGATCGCGGTTAAGTCGCTGCTGGAATTCCTGGGAGACCTTTCCCGCGTCATGCAAAGCGCACAGTTCCTCTAACCATTGCCGGTTGGCACGTGGGTAGGCCACCTGCACCGGCGCTTGCTCGTGATGCTGCATCACCGACTGATGCTCCACCGTCGGAATGTTCTTGCGTTTGGCCTCGGTATGAGTGATCTGCTCGATACTCTTGCCGTGCTTCTCTGTTTTCTTCGTTGCCATATCAGTATTCCTTGTTTCCCGGCGCGGGCACAGCCGTTTCAATCATTTGGTTGAACTTCGCCTCGACCTCTTTGGCGAAGTCATCCTGCATTTCGTAAACGTCACCAAACTCGACGAAGGCCCAGCGACCGTGTGTGCCGAGGTGGTTCACGCCAGGAATCCAGTAGGTGTCCATGGTGGACTTCTTCTCCTTCGCATCTTCGCGCCGGTAGCCCTTGATCTCGACGATCAGATTCAGTGAATCGTTCTTGCCGCGACCATCGTCCACTTGAACGATGAAGTCAGGTATGTAGATGCGGTTGGCCGAGCCAAAGCGGTAGGGTACTTCCAGGCCGAGGTTGTGGTTCTTGGTGTAGGCCAGCACCTTGGGATGCGATTCGGCGATGCGACAGAATTCGCCTTCCCAGCCGCTGTCCAGAATCACCCAGTTGACCTGGTTTTTCGGCTGGTTCTCTACACCGAGGGTTTCCCAGCGTTCACTGCCCGGACGCGAAGTGTTGAAACGCACGTGCGCGGTGCTGCCGGTCGGGTTGAATGGGTCGAGGATGGCTTTGACCTGCCGGCCCTTTTCCAGTTCCTTCGCGGTAATACCCTTGGTGATGCGCTGGCAGGCCATGTCCGCCAGTTCGCGGTACATCAACTGCGCCGGATACGTGCCGCCCTTGCACTCCAGGCACTCGTCCAGCCACTGGCGCACGATGCGCTTGAGCTGACCAAACAATGCAATCGGTGCATCCTGGCCTTTATCACGCCAATGCTGGAACAGCAGATGCTTGGTCAACTCCATCAGCAGGGTGGACTGGCGCACGTCTCCCAGATGCTTGATATCCAGCTCCACTGCCTCGCCAATGATGCCGGCGTTGTGGGTCTTGGTCGCACCAACCCTGTCGGGCGTCAGGCTGACGTGGTGGTCGTCGTTGAATTCAGCTTCGAGTTGTTCTTCTGGCAGCTCGACGCGATAGCCCTGCACGCGCGGGAACCAGATTTCCAGATGATCGCGTTCCGGGCGCAGTGCCTTGACTGTGATGGTTTCGCGGGGCTTGGGCGGCGTGACGACGACTGGTTTGGCTGTGAAGTCGAAGGGGATGCCGAATACGTCGGCGTACTCCACGTCAAAGAGGCCTTGTTCGTTCAATTCATAGGACTGACGACGCAGGGCACGGCCAATCACCTGCTCGCACAGCAGTTGGGTGCCGAACGCACGCACCCCGAGGATGTGGGTAACGGTATTGGCATCCCAACCTTCCGTGAGCATGGACACCGACACCACGCAGCGAATTTGTTCGCCCAAGCGGCCCTGCTTGCCCACGGTGTTCATTACCTCTCGCAGCAATTCGCTGTCACTCAGGTTCTCAGCCTGGCCGCGATCGCCGGTGCGCTCGATGATCTCGCGCTTGAAGCGTTCGATCTCGTCGGCGGCCATCCCCCGGAAGTTATCGTCCAGCGCCTCGCCAGATTCGAGTTGCTCGCTGTCGATCAGCAAGGTGTTTGGGCGCGCCAGCGGCTCGCCATGTTCGTCGAAGTTGCGGAACAGCTCCAACCGGCCTGGCACACGCGTGCTGGAGCCATCCTCATTCGTGCGCTCGAAGCCGGAGATGTAATCGAACACCAGTTTGGAAGTTGCGGTGTTGTTGCACACCACAATGAAGCATGGCGGAACGTTGATGCCTGCCTGCTTCCAAGCTTCGTAGGTTTTGAGGTAGTGGCCGTACAGAGCTTCCAGTGCGGTCTGCAATTCCACCGGGATGGCCAATGGATCGAGCTGGGCGTTTTTGCCGCGCCCCTTCTTCGGCATCTTCTTGCCTATGTGCTTCCAGAGCTCACGATAGATGGGCATTTCCGCACCGGGAATGTTGTCGGCGACCGGCACGCGCGGCAACTTGACGATGCCGCATTCGATAGCGTCCATCAGCGAGAAATCGCTCATCGTCCACGGAAAGAGCGTGCCCTCCACATAGCCAGAGCCGGCCAGGAAGAAAGGCGTTGCAGACAGGTCCATCACCTGCTGCAGCCCCAGCTTGCGGTTGACCGCTTCTAGGCCAGAAATCCAAAGCCGAGCGGCTTCATTGTTGTCCTCGGCTTCCGCTTTCTGATCTTTATCGAGATCTTCATCGTCTACGGCAGCGTGCGGCTTCTCCCGATAGCAATGGTGTGCCTCGTCGTTGATGGCAAGAATATTCTTCAGCCCCATCAATTCCGGCATGACTCGCTGGAGCATCTGTCCCTCGGTTTCCAGCGTTTCCAGCTCGCTGCCGGTACGGCCTTGCAACAGGCGGCGGCCGCCCTTGGACAGCTCCATGCGTTCACGTCGCTTGAAAGCGTGGTAATTGGTGATAACGATCTTGGCCTTGTCCAAATCGGCCAGCATGTCGCGTGGCACGATTTCGCGGTTGGCGTAGTAGCTGTCTGCATCATTGGGCAATAGCACACGCAAACGATCCTTGATGGTCAGGCCAGGAGCGACCAGCAAGAAACCACGGGTGAATTTCTTGCTCTGCGGATGCCGTACGGCATTAACCGTCTGCCAGGCAATGAGCATGGCCATGACCGTGGTCTTGCCTGCACCAGTCGCCAGCTTCAGCGCCAAACGCATCAAGCCGGGATTGGCATCAGTGCTGGCCTTTTTCAGGTGATCGAGGAAGCGCTCGCCGTTCTTTCCAAGCTGTGGAGCGACCTCGGCCAACCAGATGGCGGTCTCGGCCGCTTCTACTTGGCAAAAGAATGGGCGCACACCGGCGAACTTGTGGTTGCGCCAATGTTCCAGTAAGCGGGCTGTTTCAGGGGTGACGCGCCACTGCGCAGGTGGCAAGAGACGCCAAGCATCGACCTCCCGCCGCACCGAATTGATTAGCTCAGAGTGTCGGTAGCGCTGCCCGTCGTCAGCCAGGCTCTCAACTTCATCCAGCGCCAGGGTAGCCTGCTCGCCCTGGTGCCGACGTGGCTTTGGAATCGGACTAACGAAGCTGGATGCTCGGCGAGATTTGACTACTTGCTGTGTAGGTTGCCCCTTTTCGTCGAGCTCCCAGTGCAAAGACGGGTAACCGTATGGAGAATTGAGAATAGGCTGCTTGAAAAACTGGTCACTCACTATCTTTAACCCCTGATTTTGGCCCTGCCCGGGCATCGACTCTCACGCCAAGAGGTGGACGCAGGTGCCTAACTCAATGATAGTCGTCTTCACGCTGATGCCTGACTGCCAAAACGGTGACGACCTGATTGCTTTCAACCTCAAACAGCAGCACATAGCCGCTGGCACCGAAGCCGATCACCAACTCCCGCAAGAACGGGTCTGCCGGCACCGCCTTGCGGCAGCTCAACGGGGCAAGTGCCAGCACGGTGACGCCGTCGCGGATGGCCTGCAGCGCGCGCTCGACCACGGTGAAGCCGCTTTCGGCACGCTGTAGCAGCCAGTCGTAAAGACGCGCGAGATCGTTGCGCGCGTACTGAGTGAAGCGGACGGAATATCCCACGCTGGCTCAGCCCTTGCGCGCCTTGTCCAGTTGGGACTGCAGCCCGGCCAGCACATCCTTCGCCTCGATGTACCGGTTGGATGCCTTGGCGCTGTCACGCGAAGCCAGCCCACGGGCAATGAAGGCTTCCTGCTGCTGGCGCTGCTGCACCTGGGCACGCACGGAGTGCTCGACAAAGCTGGAAAGCGTCTCACCCTCCTGCAACACGGCTTCGGCCGCTTCGCGCAGCGCCGGGTCTACCCGGAGCGATGGAAGTGATGCGGATTTCATGGCCGGCCCAGTGCGTTGCAATTGCGATGCATGATCGCAAGCGGGCGCCGGTGCTTCAAGGTTTTGTTTGCAGACCTAAGCCGACGGTGTCGCAGCTACGCTGATGCAATGGTGCGTAGGCGCTGAAGCACGACGCTTGCGCGCTCCGGTTCGGCGACCAATCCCGGCAACGCATTCACAAACGTCGGGTTATCGACTAGCCCCAAAAACACGTCGGCAACCCAATGCCGAAGGTCTGCATGCTCCACGGCAAGCTCTTCCACCAGCTCGGCCCGGCCATCGACGACATTGAGGACGTCCTCTAGGTCGTGACTGGAAAGGAAGTCACTGTTGCCTCGGGTAACGAAGGCTTCGAGCTTGGTCGCCACGAATGCTGTCGCTGTCACCAAACGGATGGACAGGCGATCGCTCAAGGCCACCACTTGGGCCGTCTCTACAGCATGGGCGTACCAGCGGTTGGAGAATCCAAGCACGCCTTCATCCACTGGCATCAAGTCGAAGATGAAGCCCGATGCTTTGTGTACCCAGCGGCAGACGACGCCGCTCTGCATCTCGCGCGCGAAGCCCTGCGATTCCACACGCGCCTCAATACCGCGAAACCGAGACCAATCAAGATTGACCACCGCATCGACGTCATAGGTGGCGCGGACGTTTTCAGCCAATGGATCCGACACCAGCAGGCCAACCACTGCCCCGCCAAGAAAGACTACGTGTTCGCGAAGCTCGCCCAATGCATCCGCAATCACAAGCAGATGCGGCAGATTAGGATCATCAGGCCGCATCACCAATCCCCAGCAATTGCTTGAGATAGCTTGCTGCCAGCGCGCGCTCGCGGGCACGCCCGCTGCGCAGGGCATCCTGCAGCGCCAGCAGCGCATGCAAGGCAGGGTCGGCCATCGCAGCAGTGGGCACACCGGCTGACAACGGCGACAAGCTAGGCCCTTTGGACGTGCCCTGCGCGCTTGGCCATACCGGTGCGTCCCCTGGGGCGCTGGAAATGGCAATGGACAGAGGAGGCGCGCCAAAGGAGGTCGGAATGCCGCGCTTTAGCGGCCCGATGACGGCAGGAAAGGCATAGCGCACGCCGTGGACCGCAAACTCGTGCAAAGCCGTGCGCACCGTCTCCCACTCGCCCCGGCTTTTTTCAAGAGCCAAACCAGATGCCACCGCGCGCTTGACGCTGCGATGCACCTGAGAGGCGCTCATGCCCAGCGCTTCTCCCAGCGAGGCATAGGTCCAGGTTTGGTTCGCCTGGGCGACTTGCTTGTACAGCACCACCAGATCCTGGGGCTTCAATTCCACAGCCAGCCCGCCTTATTCCAGATTCCGGAATCTGGAATATCGGTCGGACGATCGCTTTTTGCAAGCGGGCGCTTTCAAAAGAGAAACCGAGCGCTTGTCCACAGCCGAAGGCTGGGAACGGACAACCTCACCCAATACTCCGGGGCTTGACCGCCTCTTCCTGAGCCACCGCTCTTTCCTGCGCCTGACTCTGCGCTTGCGCCAAGGTACGCGCATCTAGCTCCTGCAGCTTTGCCAGCGACTGCTCCACCGGCGTAGTGACAGCCAGATCGGTGGGCATGCTGGCGCGCAGATGGGCCGGGTTGCTGGGTTCGCCCTGTACCACGAACACGGTGGCACCGGCCGCTGCACGCGATGTTTGGTTGCTCAGCATTACGTGATCAATCCGCTCAAGCCCATGCTCCTTTGCCAAGTGCGCAAGGCTGGCGCTCATCCGCTCGCTGTGCGCATCGCTGGCGCGGCCCATGCTGGCGTCCAGCCGGCCGACCAAGGTGCTGGCCTGCGCATGCAACGGGTGAGGCGCGGGTTGGGCGTCTTCTGCGTCTGCCTGTCGTGGCCTCCCAGGCACAGGCGCTGCAGGCCCGCCGTTCTGCCGCTGCGGCTGGGCCGGCGGATGCCCCCGCTCCTCCTGCCCTGGCTGTGCCCCTTCATTCCCTCGCCCTTGGTCCCGTTGCTGCTCCCGCACCGGCCCGGGCGTGGTGCTGGTCAGCACGTATTGCCAGCGCGTTTGTGCGGGGTTGCCTTGAACAGCATCCATGAACGCGTCGTAGTCGTCCGCGTGGATCGTCTGGCAACCGGCGGAATCCGTACTTCCACGTGATCCGCGATGGATCTTGAACGTGTCGTTGAGATCCTGCGTACCGTTGACATCGGTCTAATCGAACCAACCATCGGCATTGCTGTCTCGCTGCACCATCTCGCGCCCTGCGGTGACCGCAGCCTGACTGGGCCTCAGCGCGTCGTCCAGGGTTCCGGCCAGCAAAGGATTGGGATGCTGCGCCCTCTGCATTTCGATCGTGCCGTCATGCAGACGTCCAAGATCTCGAACGCCGTCTGCATTGACGTCGTCACCTTCGATCTTGCGGGGCCGCGTAATGCTTTCAAACCCAGGGGAAGGATCGAATCGTCGATTCTCGCGGCCGCCCTCGCCCAGCGGCCTCGCTCCCGTATTGCCGGCGTGATGGTCGTATTGCGCGGTGGGCTCTGTATTGGCGCGATTGGATTCCACCACGTGCGGGGTGCCGTCAGCATCCTTCCACAAGACGACCAAGCGGTCGTTGTAGACGCCACTGCCGCCACGCGATTCGTCACGCGCAGTTGCCGGGTTATCTGCCGCTCGTTGCGTTGGATGAGCCGAATCTACCATGGCGTCGAGCGTGGAGTTTTCTTGGCGCAACCCCAAGATGACCCGTTGCCCTGGCGTGGCCAGCGATTGATCCGCGGCCGTGTTGCCGCGAGCCTGGGCGATACTTGCGTAGACGTCGTACTTCTGCCGGTCGGAAAGAACCGCCATCTCCGCTTCGGCTGGAAATCTCGGTGGAGTTGTTGGGATGCCTTGTAGGCGCTGTAGCCCTGCTGCTACGGAGGGTGTCTGCGGGCCTTCAGCACCGCTGGCGATGCCGCGCTCTGCCTGGCTGCCGACATAACGGTCCATGCTTTCTCGCACGACCTCAGGCTGTCCCTGGCGGTGTTGTTCCAGCAATGCCACCGCGTCTGCTGGACGGTTCGCATTGAACAACACCACCACTTCATCCGCACGCTCTTTGATATTGAACTCTATGACCCGAGCCATCTTTGCTCTCCATGCATCGATTAAGAACGGCCAACAAAACGTAGCGACGCCATCGTTTTGGTAGCTACTCTAAGGAGTGACGAAACGATCGCCCCTGTTATCCAGCGGGCCAGAACAGGCCGCCGTTCCTTCAGCGACGGGCCTACACGGCCAACGTGAGCGATCAACCTTATCCATCAAATCGAAGCGCTTTCCGTTCCATACCAGAAACCCGAAATGTAGATACGCCCAATCGTTGTAATAGCGCGGGTCACCGGCCAACGGCGCATCCGGGTCGAATTCGATGACCCAGCGCAACACGGGAACCTGCCACAGACGCGAAACATCCAGAGAGGGAACCGGCTCCGCATAGGCTTGATAGCGACGCACGTCGTCTTCGGACAATGTAGGCGCCGCTGGCAATACGTTCTTACTGACATCCACAAGCCGATCTTTCCCCTCAAACCGGAACCCGCGTACTCCACGCGAATCTTTGCAGTTCAATGCCTGATCGGTACAGCTCACACCGCCGACCAGATAAACGGTTTGAAGCGGATCATGCGATTCGAATGAGCGCACCCAGAATTTATCGCTCGCCAACAAGAAGTCCGCGCGCTCACCCAAGCCAGGTGACGCAACGTAAACGGCATGCTTCAAGGCCTCGCCCCGTGCTTCAACTGAAAGCCCAAGATCAGACGGTGTAAGCGACAAAATGACTTTGGCAAGGGGACGCGGCGCAGGGCCGATACATTCGTCAGCCGGCAGCAGGGCGCTGCGGCCAGAAGAGGTTCGCTGCGACCGGGTTGAACACGTTGCCCCCATGCCTTGCTCCAGCGCGAAGCGCTTCCAAGGCTTTGGAGAAGACGATGGCACTGCTGGGTAGGCATGCTCGGAGGCGGGTGCTGCCGTAGAGGTACGGTTTGCCGAGCGCGCGCTGTCTTGGGCGCATCCAGCTGCAGCGATGAACACGGCACCCACAACCAGTCCGTTTAAATGGCGATGACGCATGCTCTGCTCCGTCTGAATGGGGTAGCCCAAGATCTACGTAATTTTTACCAAAACACGTCATTGCTCTGCGTCGCACTGCTTACAGTTCTGGTCTAGTGACTCGTGCGCGAGCCTTTCACCTCATGCCGCACCTAACAGCATGGTAATCCGTGTTGCCACTGCATTTACCTCGAAACGAAACGGTCCTCACCATCGGGATAATCCGAGCACGCGGGTTGGCCTGTGCGTTGCTGACGACATGGCCACTGCGCTCTAGGGACTCGCTCTACCAGCTCGAAGCGTTCGCCTGTCCACCGAAGAAAACCAAAATGGGCGTAAGACCCGACGCGCTTCGGGTCATCGGTGGCCAGTGGCTGGTCGGGATCAAATTCCATCAGCCATCGCATTGTCGACGCCACAGGTAGCTTGTCGTCGAACAGAAAAAGCTCCGAGCCGCCGTGGTCGTTTTGCCTGGCAATGTCTTGAGCGCTCAGGCTGGGCACCGGCGGGAACACCAATGCACTGACGTCATGTGCGGTGCCGTCCTTACCGAGGCGATAGGCTTTGCGGCCTTTGCCTGACTGACACGCGAGGCCAGCTTCGCCCGGACCGCATTTCACCGACCAAACCACGTACACCGTTTTGTCAGGCTCAGCACTCTCAAACGAACGGATCGTCAGATCACCCGCAACCACGGTGAAGTCCGCGCGCCGTCCCAAGCCGGGTGCGGCCACATACACGGCATCGCGCAGGCTCGCTTCGCGCGCTCGCGGCGAGGCGTCAACCGCACTTGCAGGCAGGGCAAGCAATGCGCGCGCTATATGCGCAGGCGCCGGGCCTTTGCAAAACCCGTCCCTTAGCAATGGTGCAGGCGAGGAACCCTGTGATTGCATACGATCCACACAGACCGCACCCATCTGCCGTTCCAGCTTGAAGGGCACCCAAGGCGAAGGCGTGGCAGCAGGCGCCTGAGGAAAAAACGATGCTTCTTGTGCACCACTTGGGGGTTTTGCGGCAGCCTTTTCCATCGAAAGCCGTGCACACCCAAGCGTCATGATGGGCACCAGCGCGGTCGCCACGATGCAATGGGTCAGCTTCTTCACGGGCATCCTTGAACGAAGAGGGCGAACGTCCCGGACTGTGGCCGTATGAGTAGGCTCGGTCAAGTGACTGATCGCAGACGAAAATGGTTCAGCGGCGCTCCCATTGCGGGACCGAAATAGACGCTGCATCCCGCAACGACACCATCTGGTATGGACTCAGCGCGACTGTCCGGGGTGAGCAGCAATTCGGATAGTTTGAAACGTTTAAACAACACGCTGCGCGCGGCTCCATGTGCTCACCAGCATTGCACAAGGAGGTTGAAGTGGCCTGTGTTAAAGCCAGCCTAGAACATGGATGTCCCACAGGCGCTGCCCCGTCCCTTCCTGATTTACCGCACCAATCATCCGACAACGACTTCGCCTGAGCGACGGCCAATCACGATCGTCTCGTACCACCTGACCATTGACCGTACTGAGTAGCGGCAAGCGCACCTCGATTAGCGAGCAGGTGCGCGCACGCCATCGAAAGCCCTCTGCCCGCTCGCACCCTGTTTATCCGCGCAGCGCCACCCGAAGCGCCTCCCCCGCCAAGCGCGCACTCGCCAGCAGACGCTCCAGGCTCTGCCCATGCCGGGCGCTGGCGGACAGCCCGGCCATGGTGGTGCTGACGAAATCCGCCAGCCGGTCGGCGTCGTGCGGGCGCTGCTTGGCGATGTGGGAGCGGATCAACTCCTGGGCGGCGACATGAAAACCACAGGCCGCCTCGCGCGCCTGCGCGTCGTTGCTGCGCGTGCCTTCCAGCACCAGGCAGCCGGTGGCAGCGGGGTCTGCGGCGTAGCAGCGCGCAGCCTGCTCCAGTACGTCTGCCAGCGCGTCGGCCAGCGGGCGGTCGGTGTCCAGGATCTGTGGCAGCGGGATGGCCCCGGTCTGCGCGTAGCGGTCGAGGATGCGCGCATACAGGCCGGCCTTGCTGCCGAAGGCGGCGTAGAAACTGGGCGGGTTGATGCCCAGCGCCTGGGTGAGGTCGGCCACGCTCAGTGCGTCGTAGCCGCGCGCATGGAACAGCTGCTGCGCGGTGGCGACCGCTTGATCCGGGTCGAATGCGCGCGGCCGGCCGCGCGCCCGGGAGGTTTCTGTAGTCATTGTTACAACATCCTTGACGGCAGGCGAAATATATTATGTATTACCCGCTACATTAATTGCGAGGTGGTGCATGTCAGCGTTCAAAGACAAGTCGGTATTGGTGCTCGGTGGCAGCCGGGGGATTGGGGCCGCCATCGTGCGGCGCTTCGTGAGCGAGGGCGCGCGGGTGACGTTTACCTATGCCGGCTCTGTCGAGGCGGCGCAGCGCCTGGCCAGCGACACCGGCAGCACCGCGGTGCTGGCCGACAGTGCCGACCGCGATGCGGTCATCGAAACGGTGCGCCGCAGCGGGCCGCTGGATGTGCTGGTGGTCAACTCCGGCATCGCCTTGTTCGGCGATGCGCTGGACCAGGATCCGGACGCGGTGGACCGGCTGTTGCGCATCAACGTGCACGCGCCCTACCACGCCGCCGTGGAGGCCGCGCGGCAGATGCCGCCCGGCGGGCGGATCATCGTGATCGGCTCGGTCAACGGCGACCGCATGCCGCTGCCCGGCATGGCGTCCTACGCGCTGAGCAAATCCGCGCTGCAAGGGCTGGCGCGCGGGCTGGCCCGCGACTTCGGGCCGCGTGGCATCACCATCAACGTGGTGCAACCGGGCCCGATCGATACCGATGCCAACCCGGAAAACGGGCCGATGAAAGACCTGATGCACAGCTTCATGGCGATCAAACGCCACGGCCGTGCCGACGAAGTGGCCGGCATGGTGGCATGGCTGGCAGGCCCGGAAGCGAGCTTTGTCACCGGCGCAATGCATACGATCGATGGCGCGTTTGGAGCATGACGCGGCGACGTCTGCGTTGACCACGCTGCAGCTCGACACTTAGTGCGATCAAGGGCGGCAAACGTCCTTCTTCGGCACACGTGGCGAGCGGCCGTTGCACCGCCCGCGTTTTGATCCACGCGCCTTTCCTTCCGGCAGAGCGTGATCGCATTCCCATGTCGTGCGGCGCATGGCACGGACAATCGCAGGCTTGGCCCTTGCTGTCGCGCTGATCCCAAGTTGCCTATAGTTGCGGCGAACCCTGCAATGGATTGACCAATGCACATGATGTCATCCGGCCGGTGCCTGGCCCTTGCACTCGCCATCGCTGTCACCGGCAGTGCCTGTGCACGGACGCCATCACCCGAACAAAAAAGGACTTCCCCCATGTCAGGCACCGTTACCACAGGCCGCACCATCAACGGGCACACCTATTCGGATGCTCCCGTCGATGTGAAGCTAGGGCCGAACACCTTCCGCATCCCCGCCAACTATCTGGATAGCCAGATCGCACCGTGGTCCATCGAGGTGGTGACGCTGGTCATCGAGTGGCCAGATATGACCCCCACCCCGCCCGGTGCGCGGGCGAACCCGCGCACGAATGATTTCCGCAAGGAGATCCATGCCTCGATGAATTATGTTGACCGTGTCCCCATCGAAGGATTGCTGGCACGTTATTCGTCTAACGAAGCGCTTACCGAGCCTGATTCTGTCGAACGGGGTGATCCCGTCGACAGACTCGATCTGCGTATTGCACAGCCTGAAACACTCGGATTGACGCCGTATGCCATCGATGAAGAAAAGATGGCGGTGTACGTTAAAGCGTACGAAGCCCACTACGGCAAGCCTCCAACGCGCAACCCTGCGTTTGAGGACGACTGGTACGTCGCGCGCGACTCCAGCGGCAATTTGACCACATTCATCAAGTGCGACAGCAAAAAATTCCGAGGAGATGGCGTTCGGCTGGAGGGATCTGAAGTAGTCCATGAAAAAGGTGCCGTCGCTGCAAGTTGCGTCCACTACTTCTCCGATATCGAAAACAAACTTTCCATCACTCTCAACTACAAGCGTGCATTCTTGAAGGACTGGAAACGCATGGAGGATGCAGTAAAAGAAGTACTGGCACGCACCAAAGTCAGGTGATCGGTCTACTGACAGGGAGTAAAATATGAGTGGATTGACTGGGCAAGATCTCAAGATCCTTACCAACTACGCGGATAAAGGCAATCGCGAGTTGTACTGGAACTATCTTTCGCAGCTGGATGGCGCGGACGGCTACGGTACGCTGGCGCTGGGCGTGGTGCGCAACGACAGCTTGCCCGGCCAAGTGGCCAACAGTTACGCGCAAGACTATGCCAGGACACAGCACGATACTGGCTCTCGTTTTGCCAACGCGGACTTGAGCGAGCGGCAGTGGGAGGATTTTGGACAGACACTGCTCAAGAAGGATCTTGAACTTCGGAAAATCTGGTTCCGTCAAGATCGTCCAGATCTGGCGCTGAACCTGCCCGGGGCCTCCGTCATGCTGGCGCACGACCAAGCCTTCCTGGACCATGAGCTCGACCCCAACTGCTGGACGCCTCGCGTCCTTCTGCAAGCGGCATTGGAAAAAAGCGGCCCCCAGAAGCTGGAGCAGATCTGGACCAACATGCTCGACAACGAGTACGCCGGCACCACCCGTATCAGCAACACGGGCTACGAGACCTTTGCGCAAATGGGGGTGGTGGACGGCAGCCAGTACCTGGCAAAGCTGGGGACGACCGACGCGATCCAGATGCTGGAAGGCCGCTCCGCGGTCGATCCCAATGTGATCGGCAGCAACAGCTTCTATGCGATGTACTTCGAAAAAGAGCAAAAATGGGTGAATGTCAGCGCAGGCGGCGGGCATCTTTCCATGCGCGAAGAGACCAATCCCGGCCGTATCGCCGAACTCAACGATACCCGCGCCGTCCGCATGGAACGGCAGCACAAAGCCACGCAGTTTCATGAGGACGACCCGCACCGCTCCATCACCCGCAGCCCGTTAACCGCGTCGGTCGATGGCGTTCTAGACCCGAAACAGGCGCCCACCCAACTGGCCGATATTGGGCCTGGCCACCGGGACTATGCATTGCTGCAGCAGGTCCGCGCAGGCGTCAACGCCATCGATGCGCAAGCCGGGCGCACACCGGACGAGAACAGTGAGCGCCTCATCGCCAGCGTGATGACCCTCGCCCGCCAGAACAACCTGGACCGCGCCGATCACGTGGTGCTGAGCACACAGACAGCCGACAGCCCCGCCGGGCGTCACGTGTTTGTTGTACAGGGCGAATTGAATAACCCCGCGCACCTGCGCGCTCACATGCCGACCGATGTCGCGGTGCAGACGCCGGTTGAGCAATCGCTGCAGCGGCTGGAAATTGCCAACACGGATCGCCAACAGGCATTAGTGCAAAGCCAGCAGCAGGAGATGGACAACCGGGTGCGTGAGGGTTCGGCAATGCGCATCGGGTGAGGCGCAGGGAATTGACCGCTCGGCCCTTGCCGACAACAGCGAGCACTTTCAGTAAGCACCGGCGCAGACAGTTGGGGACATCGCACTCCGTCTCGCTGCTTGTAACGCTATCGCTCAGCAACTAGCTGGGCGATAGCGCTGCAGGGTCTGTACTACGCGTCTATCGATGCCTTGGCTGGCCACGTAGTTCGCATGGACTACTCGATCTTCGGATTGAACATCAACCCATCGCCCACCTGCTCCAGGCATTGCAACGGCTGCTTGGGCAGCCGCAGCCAGCGCTTTGGTGGCTCACCGTCGTGGTCGACGCTGCCCTGCGTGCGCCAGGCGCGGCCGGTGAGGTAGTTGATGCTGAGCGCGTTGGTCTCGCCGGTGTTGCGCTGTACCGTTGAGCGCTCGTAGCCGATCAGGCGCAGGCAGCCGTCCTGGTAGCGGAAATTGAAGCTGGTCTCGCCCATTTGCCAGGAGCCCATCGAGGCAAACTGGCTCAGGGTGACGGTGACCGTACCGGCTGTGTTGATACCAACGCCGCCGCCTCCGGTGGTGCCGCTCTCGTCGAGAGACTCATCCTGATCAGTGGAGACGCCGCGTGGGATCAGGGCGTGATCCTGCGTCACCGTACGATAGCCACCAGCCGGGTCCATGAGCGCTGCAATGAGCATGCGTGGGTTGGTGTCCAGCGGTTCGGGCGTGCGCTCGTCAACCTGCAGCACGTTCGCCGCGTCGGTCATTTTCAATACCAGCACGACATCGTTACGGCCGTCGCGGTCCAGGTCACCTTGCAGCCGTTGCTCTACCCGCCACCCCGTAGGGACCAGACCTTCCACGGCGGCAGCATGTGCAGCGATCTGCGGGTAGCGCACCTGCGCAATAGTGCGTGCGCTGGCCGCTGTACACGTCAGCGTGCAGACAAGCGCAATGACGCGTGCGGTGCTGCACGCGACACGCGCCACAGAAAAGTGATCAGTTGAAACAACACGCATTGGCATCGTCCATGTAGCAGTGCGGCCATCTTGGCGAGCACCATCGTCATTGGCAAATGCAGACACCACGCACTGATGTCAATGCGGAAGTCACGGGCTGGCACCTATCCGCTGGGTAGCAAACAGATGCCATGCACCGTGACGCCATTTCAACGCTTGCGCGCGGCCAACCACGCTTTGATCTGCGGCAGCGACGCCGCCCGCAGCTTCACCCGCGTCTGAATCGTGTTGATGGCGTTGTCTGCGGTCTGCCGAGAGGTTGGCGCGATGTACGTGTCGGCGTAGGCCTTGATCTTGTTGGCTGTGGCGAGGTCGGCCGAATCCATCCCCAGGCTTGGGTAGTAGCGGGCACGCGAGGTGGAATCCACCAACATGTCTACTTGTGCGCGATGCGCCACCGCAAAGTCGAACGCCAACTCCGGGTGCCGGGAGGCGACCCGGTCGATCATGCTCGCACCGGTGGTGGCGCCTGGCTCCTCTGTCAGCGCCAGTTCCAACGCGCGCTTGGCCAGCGCCTGATCATCGGCCATGGAAAGAAAGTCGTAATAGGTGTCGCGCACCATCGATGAGGTCTCCTGCTTGGCCAACGCATGTAACGCATCCCAGGTAGCGGCATCGGCATTGAGCGCAACCGCACCGAGCACGCTGTCGCGCAGTTCGGGCGACAGCGACGCGGGGTTGGCCTGGAACCCGGCAAACCGCCGGCGCGCTTCGGCAATCACGGCCGCATCGCCCATGCCGCTGAGGCTGCCGATCAAGCGTGTGCGCAGTTGTTGGATCTCCGCCGAATCGTCATCACGATTGTCCCAGCCCAATGTTGCGAACTCCGCCGACAGGTGCGGCACGGCGTACGCGCGCCAGGCAGCGCGCGCAGCCTGGTCACGCTCGAAGCTTCCATCCACACTGTCGTAGATGCTGGCCACCATCTCCCAGATATCCGGCGATGCGCCGACCTTTACCTGGGCCGCGAGATTCAGCAGGTCCGTCTCCGGTTGTACGCCCGCGCCGGCCAGTGCATTGGTGTCGTTCAACACGCCCAGCTGGTCCACCACCGGCAATGCGCTGAAGCCCGCGGCCAGCGCCTTGAACTGCATCGGTGCATACGCTGTGCGGAAATAGCCCTTTTGCCCGGCATTGACCACCACCGGCACCTTGCAGCCAGGCAACTGTACCTGTGCAGTGCCGTCCACCAGCACACGCACCTGTTTGCCATCACCGCCACGCAGCACAACTGGCACATGCCAGCGCAGCGGCTGCTTGTCGGGCCGATCCAGCGTGAACTCGCCCTGCTCCAGCGTGACCGTGGTCTGACCACCCACGCAACGGCTGCTGGCCTTGATCAACGGCACGCCCGGCTGCAGGGTGAAGTCGTGAGCCACCTGGATGAATTGCTTGCCGGGTGCCACCGTATCGATCTGCTGCCACAACTGGTCGGTCACCGCATTGCCGTACTGATGCTGCCGGATGTAGCTGCGCACGCCGGTGCGCCAGGCATCCTCGCCAACGTAGTCTTCCAGCATGGCAATCACGGCCTCACCCTTGGCGTAGGTGATACTGTCGAAGGCCTGGCTGGCCTGCTCCACGGTGGCCACGTGCTGCACCACCGGATGGGTGGTGACATACGCATCGCGACGCATGGCCGCGCGACTTTTTTGCGCCGGGCCGGTCTTGTCGATATCCCATTCCGGATGCAATTTTGCCGTGGTGCGTGCTTCCATCCAGTTGGCAAAGCCTTCGTTGAGCCACAGGTCGTCCCACCACGCCATGGTCACCAGATTACCGAACCACTGGTGCGCGATCTCATGTGCTGCAACAGTGAACACGCCTTGTTTGGTACTGACGTTGGCCACCGCAGGATCGAGCAACAGCGTGTACTCGAAGGTAAAGATCGCGCCCCAGTTTTCCATGGCACTGAAGAACTGGCTGCGCCCTGGTGCGGCGATATTGTCCAGCTTGGGCAGCGGGTATTGGATGCCGAAGTAGTCGTTGTATTCGTGCAGCACATCACGGCCGGATTCCAGCGCAAACTGCGCCTGGCCTACCTTGCCCTTCTGCGCAATGACGCCGATCTCGGTACCGTTATCGGCCTTGACGGTGGCGCGCTCAAAGTCGCCCACGCTCACGAAGAGCAGGTAGGTCGACATCTTGGGCGAGGTCTGGAACGCCACGCGGGTGCACCCGTTTGTACCCGGCTTGGACGAGGCGACCGGCATGTTGCTCACTGCCATCTGCCCGGCGGGCGCATTGATGACCAAATCGAAGGTGGCCTTGAAGTTGGGCTCGTCCCACGAGGGTACGAAGCGGCGCGCATCCGAGTTTTCAAACTGCGTGAACAGTGCGCGGCGCGCGCCCTGCGCAGTGGTGTAATCGAGCGCAAACAAGCCATTGGCCTGCGTGTTGATGGTGCCGCTGTAGGCCAGCGTCAGCACATATTTACCCGGCGCCAGTGGCTTGCCGGTGGCAATGCTGGCGGTCTGCGCATCCGCGTCGGTGGTGACCTTGGCTGCGACCGGCTTGCGGCCTGCTGCGGCCAGCGTGGCCTTGCCGAAGGTCAGCTGCGCGGCCTGCAGCACGATGGCATCGGTGGGCGCCAGCACCTCGACATCGATGCTGACCTTACCGTCGAAGGTCATCGTCTCGGCATGTGGGGTGATCTCGATCGCGTAGTGGCTGGGCCTGGCGGTACGCGGCAGCTGGGTGGTGATGGCCGATGCGGCGGATGTGGCCGCAGTGGGTACTGCAAATTCGGCAGCGTACACGCCGCTGGTCAGGGCGGTACCGGTCAGGACCAGGGCGATGGCGGTCACCAGGGGAAGACGCATGGCAGTTCTCGTAGGCGGAGGGAGGCGCATGTTGCGCGGTGCTAGCGATGATCCTCCGCTCACGCTCGCTCGCGCACCGCCAAAGGTCATGCCAATGCTCAGCAATCCTCAAATGAAAACGGCCCGGACAAGCCGGGCCGTTTTGGCAGTGCGATGGCGTCAGCCGATCAGGCGAACGGGTCCTGCAGCACCATGGTGTGGTCGCGATCCGGGCCGGTGGAGACGATCGAGATCGGGCAGCCGGCCAGTTCTTCCAGCGCGCGCAGGTAGGCGCGTGCGGCGACGGGCAGCTTGTCCCACTCGGTGATGCCGTGGGTGTTCTCGGTCCAGCCCGGGAATTCCAGGTACACCGGTGTGCACTCTTCCCAGCCCTGCGCATCCAGCGGGGCGTATTCGGTGCGCTTGCCGCGGTATTCGTACGCGATACAGACCTTGAGCTTTTCCATGCCGTCGAGCACGTCGAGCTTGGTGATGCACAGGCCGGAGATGCCGTTGATGGCCACCGCACGCTTGAGCGCGACGATATCCATCCAGCCGCAGCGACGCGGGCGGCCGGTGGAGGCGCCGTACTCGGCACCACGGTCGCGGATGCCCTGGCCCACTTCGTCATCCAGCTCGGTCGGGAACGGGCCGCCGCCAACGCGCGTTGCGTAGGCCTTGGCAATGCCCAGCACGTAGTCGATTGCATCCGCGCCCACGCCGGTGCCGGCCAGTGCGCCGCCCACAGTGGTGTTGGAGCTGGTGACGTACGGATAGGTGCCGTGGTCGATGTCCAGCAGTGCGCCCTGCGCGCCTTCGAACAGCACGCGCTTGCCCTGCTTGCGCAGGTCGTGCAGGATGCCGGCCACGTCGGACTTCATCGGCTGCACGTACTCGCCGAACGCCAGTGCTTCGTCGAAGGTCTTCTGGAAATCCACCGCTTCCACGCCCAGGTACTTGGTCAGCACGAAGTTGTGGTAATCCAGCGCGGTGCGCAGCAGTTCTTCCAGCTGCGCCGGGTAATGCAGGTCGGCGATGCGGATACCGCGGCGCGCCACCTTGTCTTCATATGCCGGGCCGATGCCGCGGCCGGTGGTGCCGATGGCCTTGCCGCCAGCAGCCTTCTCGCGGGCCTGATCCAGCGCGATGTGGTACGGCATGATCAGCGGCGCGGCCGGACTGATCTTCAGGCGCGAACGCACTTCCACGCCGGCCGATTCCAGCTCGCCGATCTCCTTGATCAACGCGGCCGGGGAGATCACCACGCCATTGCCGATCAGGCACAGCGCGTCGTCGCGCAGGATGCCGGACGGGATCAGGTGCAGGACGGTCTTCTTCCCGTTGATGACCAAGGTGTGGCCGGCATTGTGGCCGCCCTGGAAACGCACGACGGCACCGATCTCCTCGGTAAGCAGATCGACGATCTTGCCTTTGCCTTCATCGCCCCACTGGGCACCGAGCACGACAACTGACTGACCCATGACGGGTGGACTCCTGAGTTTTGCTGCGGCCATCGGGGCCGCGGGATGGGACCGGGCCAGGGCTGGCGGCGACACGTGCGCGCAGCTCCATCGGGGAGCGTTGCTGTGGCGCGGAGCCCTGACACGGAAAAAGCCGAACGGGGTGCTCTGGTTGGAGCGTGCCCGGCCGGCTTTTGTGCATTATCCGGGTTTCGGGTGGCATGCACTACCCCTTGGGGGTGGCCGCTCCGGGATTGGTCAGATTGGGGCGCGCTGCGTGCCCGCCGGGTGCTTCAAACGCGCTGAGCGCCCCAGCGGCGCAACCCTGCTGGTGGCTGCAATCGGCTGTTGCCGATCGCCGTCTCCCTGCCCGCTTCTGTCACAGCCGATGACGGGCTGTCCCCTCAGTGGCGCACGATCCACAGCGCGATTGCACCCAGCACCAACGTGATGCCGCCAATGGCGCGCAATTGCGTGGTGGGCAGGCTGAACAGTTGCTCGACCATGCGCTTCCAGGCGGTGGGCACGGCAAACAGCAGCAGGCCTTCGATGACGGCGATCAGGCATAACGCGGACAGAAACTCTTGCATCACCAACACCATCGCAACCTGGGAGATGCAGTGTGCCCGACAAGTTCCGCGTCGTAGGAGCGCACCTGGGCGCGACGGGCATTCCCGGTAAGGCGGTCGCGCCCGGGTGCGTTCCTCCGCTTGGGGCGCGCATGCCTGCTCGACAGTCAGAGGCAAATACAACAACGCCCGCATGACGCGGGCGTTGTCGGTTCAAAGCAGAGCGATCAACGATCGCTTCTGAGGTACTGCAGGAATGGGTCGTTCTTGTCGAGGACGATCACGCCGTTGCCGTCGGTCATGGAGCCGCGGTAGGCCTCCAGGCTGCGGTAGAACGCGTAGAACGACGGGTCCTTGGAGCCGGCCTGGCCGTAGATGCGGGCAGCTTCGGCATCGCCTTCACCACGCAGCTTCTGCGCATCGCGCTCGGCGTCGGCCACGATCACGGTGGATTCGCGGTCGGCCTGGGCGCGGATGGTCAGGGCCTGTTCTTCGCCTTCGGCGCGCAGCTTGCTGGCTTCCTGCTTGCGCTGGGCACGCATGCGCTCGTAGACGTCGGTGATCACCTGGCTGTCGGTGGGCAGGTCGATCTGCTTGATGCGCAGGTCGGTGATCTGCATGCCCAAGCCCTTGATCGCGGCGTTGATGCCCTTGAGCTGGTTGGCGATCAGTTCGCTGCGGTCGCCGGAGACCAGCTGCTGCAGGGTGCGCGAGTTGATCTGGTTGCGCAGCGAGTCGGTGATGATCGGGGCCAGACGCGAGTTGGCCACCGATTCCTCACCACCGGTGGCGCGGTAGAACGCCCGCACATCGGAGATGTACCCGATGGCGAAGAAGTCCACGCTCACGTCTTTCTGCTCGGCGGTGAAATAACGCGCCGGGGCGGTGTCCAGCACCTGGAAGCGGCGATCGAACACGCGCACCGATTCCACCACCGGAATCTTGAAGTGCAGGCCGGGCTTGAGGTCGGCACGCACCACGCGGCCCAGGTTGAGCACCATGGCGGTCTGGTCTTCGCGCACCACGAACACCGAGCCCATCAGGCCAAGCAACACGGCGACAATCAGGCCGATGACTAGCGAATTCTTCATTATTCGGTCCCCTCACGGCCGGTCGGACGCGGGCCGCGTTCCGGATTGCGAATGCCTTCGGCGCTGCCGCCATTGCCTTGCGGCGGATTCAACAGCACGTCCTGCGGCACCATCGACGGGGTGCTGCCGTTACCCGTAGCTGTTCCGGCATTGCCGCTCTTGCCGGCATCGGCCGGCAACGGCACGTAGATGACCTGGCGGCCATCGCTGCCGATCACCTTGCGGTTTTCCGACAGCACCTTCTGCACGGTTTCCAGCCACAGCCGCTTGCGGGTGACGTCCGGCGCGCCGGCGTACTGCTCCTGCAGCAGGGTGAAACGGTCGGCATCGCCCTCGGCCTTGGAAATCACGGCCTGCTTGTAGCCTTCGGCGCCGGTGCGGGTGCGGGCACCCTGGCCGCGCGCTTCGGGCACCACCTTGGCGGCGTAGGCCTGGGCTTCGTTGATCAGGCGCTCGCGCACCTGCTGGGCACCGTTGACCTCGTCGAAGGCCGGCTTCACTTCTTCCGGCGGACGCGCGTCGGGCAGGGTCACGCCAGTCACCGACAAGCCGGTGTTGTAGGCATTGAGCGCCGCCTGCAGGCGGTCCTTGGACGCAATGGCCAGCGGGCCGCGATTGTTGAGCACGGTGTTGAGGTCGGAGCGACCGACCTGCTCACGCACCGCACTCTGCGCAGCCTGCTCCAGCACCAGGTCCGCATTGCGCGAGCCGAACAGGTACTTGCGCGGGTCGCTGATCTGGTACTGCACGTTGAGCGAGACGTTGACGATGTTCTCGTCGCGCGTCAGCACCGGTACCTGGTTGCTGAAGGTCTTGATCTCGGTGGCGTTGACCTTGCGCACCGATTCGATCGGCCAGGGCAGCTTGAAGCTGGGGCCAGGCTGCAGGATCCGCGAGAACTGGCCAAAGCGCAGCACCACGCCACGCTGCTGCTCGCCAATGAGCTGGAAGCTGGAAAACAGCACCATCAGCACCACGGCGATCAGCACCCAGCGCCACACGCCGCCATCGAACAGCTCTTTCAACGGGGCGGGCAGATTGCCCCAGCCACCACCGTTGCCGCCCCCGCGCGGCCCCCAGGACCTGCGACGGTTGGGATCCGGGCCGTCTCCGCCCTTGTTGCCGGGTGTGTTCCAGGCCATGCACGCTCCATGATCAGGGGGCTGTGCGGGCCAGTCCCGCAGTGCCGCCGTGTTGTGATTTCGATGATTCTACTAGATGGGGCAGACCGGCCGTTTTGAAAGGGCCAGATTGGTGCGGCGTGGTTTAGCCGGCGGCGGATTGGGGGTGGGTGGTTGCCGGGGCCGGGCGGAGGCCGGGAAGGCGGGAAGCGAGGGTTAGGCCTGGTCTGGAACGTGGATGAGGAAGGCCACAGGGCGCCAGGTGCACCCGATAGGCGGGTTGGCCTTGATGGGCGGCGAGCGTACGGGACAGACCTGGAAAGCCGGTCTTGGCAGGCGGCCACCCACCATCGCGCCGAGCACCCACAGCGGGCAGGCAGGACGAGAGGCGTGCTGATGCTGATGCTGGGTTGGCGGGATGACTCCCGTGGTCAGAGGACCTGGACCTTCTGCCGGGCATCTGAGCTGTGCCAGCGCCACCCTGCCCGCCGGCCCTCGACCACTGACAGGCTCGCGCCCTGCTAATGCAATCACACCACCCGACGCTGGGGGGCATTCTGGTTGGCTGTCTATCCGTCACTTCCAGCAGCTCGTCCAGGCACGGTTTTTAACGTGCTCCGATTCGCCGAGCAGACACCGCGCATGCGCTAATTCAAGGAAGGGCTGCCGCACTGCCGGTGCGATCGCACGCCAGCGGCTTGTCAGTCTGATTGGGCGAGCTGTCCGGTCACTTCCAGTAGCTCGTCTCCCGGAGGACGGCTTATGACATGCCCGGACTGCCGCCCACCTATCGCGCGTGCGCATGCTTCAAGAAGTCCGGGCGCACTGCCGGGTGCGGTCACGCAGCCAGCAGCTCGTCTTTACTGATCGACCATCTATCGGGTCACGTCCAGCAACTCACTTCCGAAGGATGGCGTATCGCGTGCCTGGACCCTAAAAGCGCCTATCTCCCGTGCGCCCAAGCAAGAAAGGCTGGCGCACTGCCGGCGCGATCACGCCGCCGGCGGCTCGTCTTTCTGGTTGAACACCCGCTCCATCACTTCCAGCAGCTCGTCTTCGGAGAACGGCTTGGTGATGTAGGCGCGGGCGCCCTGGCGCATGCCCCACATGCGGTCGGTGTCCTGGTCCTTGGTGGTCACCAGGATCACCGGGATGTGCTGGGTGGTGGGCTCGCGCTTGAGCGTGCGGGTGGCCTGGAACCCGTTGAGGTTGGGCATGACCACGTCCATCAGCACCAGGTCCGGCAGTGCCGACTTGGCCGCTTCCACGCCGGCGGCGCCGTCGGTGGCAGTGATGGTTTCGTGCCCCAACTTCTCGACGATGCGCTGAATCCCCAGCAGCTGCGACGGCGAGTCGTCGACAATCAGAATACGTGCCATGTGTTTCCCCTAGTGTGCGCGGCGAGTGTAGTGCGCCGGCCGCGCTTTCGGTAGCTGGTCGTGGCGTTTGCGGGGACCCGGAGAGCCTGGGTGCGATGGGCGTTGGCGGCCCGAAGCACATAGCCCTGTCGAGGCGATAGCGAAGAACGCAGCGCTTCGGGCCATCGACCGGCCAACGCCATGCCGGGCAGCGATCGCGACGCGATTCGCGGCCATTCAAAACACCACGCCGGCAACCCGCACCACCGGCCCTGCAGCCGGGCAATGCAGCGCGCGCTGACACATCAGCACGCGCTTCATCACAACACCCACTGCGTCAGATCGATTCGCCGAAGGCCTTGGCCAGCGTCCGATACGCCTTCTTCTGCGCCTCGTCGGTGGGCGCCGGGGCCAGGATTTCCAGCTCCACGATCTGGTCGCCCGGGGTGGCGCCCGGCAAGCCGCGGCCGCGCAGGCGCAACTTGCGCCCAGCCTCGGAATCGGCCGGCACCTTCAGCTCCACCGCACCGCCCAGCGTAGGCACGCTGATGGTGGTGCCCAGCGCGGCCTGCCACGGCATCACCTGCAGCGTGTACAGGATGTTGCGCCCATCCACTTCGAACTGCGGGTGCGCGGCGTGTTCAATTTCCAGCAGCAGGTTGCCGCCGCCGTTGCCCTGCCCGCTCAGGCGGATCACCTGGCCGGGCTGGATGCCCTTGGGCACGCGCACGTCCAGCTGCTTGCCGGTAATGGTGATGCGCACGCTGTCGCCGGAATACACCGCTTCCAGCGGCACCGCCAACTTGGCGCGGGTGTCGCCGCGGGTCTGTGCGCCCGGGCCGGCACCGGCGCCCGGGCCGCGTGGGCGGCCGCCGCGCTGGCCGGCAAACAGGCTTTCGAAGAAATCGCTGAAGCCGCCGCCGGCGCCGCCGTTGCCGAACACTTCCTCATAGTCGAAGCCCTGCCCGCCGTTGAAGTTGGGCGGGGTCTGGAACTCGTCGCCCGGGCGGTAGCCCTGCGCCTTGAGTTGGTCGTAGGCGGCGCGCTTTTGCGGGTCGCGCAGTGCCTCGTAGGCTTCGTTGATCGCCTTGAACTTGTCTTCCGCGCCAGCCTCCTTGCTGACATCGGGGTGATATTTGCGCGCAAGCCGGCGGTAGGCGGTCTTGATTTCCGCCTCGCCAGCGCTCGGTTCGACGCCCAGCGTCGCGTAGTAATCCTTGAATTCCATCCATCACCTCTGAAAAAAGAGCGGCCCGCAGCCGAGGCCACGAGCCAGTCATTCGCAGCCGGGCGGGCGACCGCGCCTATTCTACGGCGCGGCCGTCGCCGGGGAGCGAAGCCGCGCGGGCTCCGCTCCAGGTCCGCAGCGCTTACTGCACCGTGGTACCACCGCCGTCCTGGCCGCCACCGACCTGGATGCGGCGCGGCGTGGCCGCCGGGCGCTTGGGAATGCGGATTTCCAGCACCCCGTTACGGCCGTCGGCGGTGATGCCGTCGGCATCGGCACTGTCGGGCAATGCGAAGCGGCGGTGGAAGCTGCCGTAACGGCGCTCGATGCGCGAGAAGCGCTCGGTCTCGCTGCTGGACTCGCTCTTGCGCTCGCCCTTGATCGACAGGATGCCCTTGTCCATCTGCACCTCGATCTGGCTGGGGTCGATGCCCGGCAGGTCGGCATACAGCACGAACTGGTTGGCTTCTTCCTTGATGTCCACGCGCGGGACCCACTGCGCGGTGACAACGGCCGACTCGTCGGTATCGCCGCTTTGCTCGAAGAAGCGGTCGAACACTTGCTTGATCTCGTTCTGCAGGGCGTGGGTGGGCCACTGTGGGTAACGGACGATGTTCATGAAAGCCTCCAATGGTTGAGTGACGGGCGGGCCGCGCCGGTGCTCACCGGTGCAACCGGCCATGCGCGTCAGATAGGCGTGCGCGTGCGGATTTCAAGCGCGTTGACGCGCTTTTCCCCTTCGCCTTTCTAGACTTTGTTCAGCCACAGGAGCCCCACCCATGACCATCCAAGTTGGTGACCGTATTCCCGAGGTGGTGCTCAAGCACCTGCGCGAGGGCATCGAAGCGGTCGACACCCATACGTTGTTCACCGGGCGCAAGGTGGTGCTGTTCGCGGTACCGGGCGCCTTTACGCCGACCTGCTCGGCCAAGCACCTGCCCGGCTACGTGGAGCAGTTTGAAGCGTTCCGCAAACGCGGCATCGAGGTGCTGTGCACCGCGGTGAACGACCCCTTCGTGATGCAGGCCTGGGGCCGCAGCCAGCTGGTGCCCGACGGCCTGCACCTGGTGCCGGATGGAAACGCCGAACTGGCCCGTGCACTGGGGCTGGAGATCGACGCCAGCGGCTCGGGCATGGGCCTGCGCTCGCGCCGCTATGCGCTGTATGCCGACGATGGCGTGGTGAAGGCGTTGTTCGTCGAAGAGCCCGGCGAGTTCAAGGTGTCTGCCGCTGACTACGTGCTGCAGCATCTCCCCGATTGATGCATTGATTCCCCCGTCCACACAGAAGGAACCCGGCCAGCCATGTCTACACAGCCAGCCAACACCCCCGCCACCGGTCTTACCGATACCGCCACCCTGCGCGCCCGCGCACGCCAGAGCATCGAAGACGGTGCCATCACCGAGAGCTACCACGCCGATCGCGAGAAGGTGATCGAACTGCTCAACACCGCGCTTGCCACCGAATACGTGTGCACGCTGCGCTACTACCGCCACTACTTCATGGCCAAGGGCATGCTTGCCGACGCGGTGAAAGGCGAGTTCCTGGAGCACGCGCAGCAGGAACAGGCGCACGCGCACAAGCTTGCCGAACGCATCGTGCAGCTTGGCGGCGAACCGGACCTCAATCCGGACACGCTGACCAAGCGCTCGCACGCGGAATATAAGGAGGGCACCGACCTGCGCGACATGGTGCGCGAGAACCTGATTGCCGAGCGCATCGCCATCGACAGCTACCGCGAGATGATCGACTTCATCGGCGACAAGGACACCACCACCAAGCGCATCCTGGAAAGCATCCTGGCCCAGGAAGAAGAGCACGCCGACGAGTTCGCCGACATGCTGGAAGGCTGGATTGGCGAGTGAGTTTTGGCGTATCGGAGCTGATGCGCCGATAGCGTGCTTCACGTGATGCAGAGACAACAGGGCGCCTATGGCGCCCTGTTTTTTTTCCCGCATCGATGAACTTGTGGCCCGGCGTGGCTAACACGATGGGCAGCGCTTCTTGCATCGACCACACAGGCGACCATCATTCGTAGGAGCGCCCTTGGGCGCGATGGGCGTTACCGGGAAAGCCCATCGCGCCCAAGGGCGCTCCTACAAAAGCCGCGGCTGCGTCTGCAGATGCGTGCGGCGCTGGAAGAAACAGTTTTTGCTTTGGCCGTGGCGGATGACTGGATGGGCGAGGCTTCTTCCATCGGCCACACAAGCAGCCCTAATCTCGTAGGAGCGCCCTTGGGCGCGATAGGCGTTACCGGGAAAGCCCATCGCGCCCAAGCGCGCTCCTACAAAAGCGGTCGCTGCCTCTGTAGATGCATGCGGCGCTGGGAGAAACAGTTTGCTTTGGCCGTGGCGGATGACTGGATGGGCAGCACGTCTCCCATCAGCGACACCGGCAGCCCTAATCTCGTAGGAGCGCCCTTGGGCGCGATGGGCGTTACCGGGAAAGCCATCGCGCCCAAGGGCTCCTACACACGCGCTGCAGCATCGTGCTCAACGCAAGACGCGAAAACGCACCTGGGTCCAGGCGCCGTCGCTGGCCATCGCGGTCAGGGTGTGCGTGCCCACTTCCGCAAAATCACGCTGGAATCCCTGGCGCCCGGCGGTCTGGGCAATCCAGCGGCCGTCCAGCAGCCAGTCGATGCGCGCTTCGCTGCCAAGCGCGCGCAATTGCAGGCGTACCGGGCGTGCGGTGTCGTTGGCGCGGGCCAGCGTGGCGCGATCGGTCAGGCCGTCGATGCGCAGCACGCCACCGCCGGTCATGCGGCCGTCGGGCAGGCAATCGGCGGCCAGTGGCGGCAGCTGTGCGGCGGCACGCTCGGCAGCGGTGAGCCAGGGTGATACCAGCGCCGGCCAGCGCGCCAGGCTGCGTGCGGCGCGCGGATGCGGCTGGGTGCATTCCTGCGAGAGCCGCTGGCCGCTGCGGGCGTCCACCTCGTACTGCAGTTGCCCGCTCTGCCACAGCCGCGCATCGCGTTCGGCGAAGGTGGGCGGCACCGCGCCGTCGAGTACGAAGGCCTCGTGGCGGCGCGCGCACAAGTTTGGCGGCGTCTGCGCGGCGGCAGTGCCCAGCGGCCAGCAGATCTCCAGCGCCTGCACGCTGGCCGGCATCGGCATCGGGGCGCTGTCGCCGGCCGCGCGCGGCAAGGCATCGATCACCTCGAACATCAGCGGTAGCGCGGTGACTGCGCCGTACTGCCCCGGCAACGGCGTGCCATCCGGTCGGCCGACCCACACACCGACCGTGTAGCGGCGCGTCCCGCCAATCGCCCAGGCATCGCGGTAGCCGTAGCTGGTGCCGGTCTTCCACGCCACGCCCGGGCGCGCGGTGGTGTCGAAGGTGCCGCTGGCATACCCGGGGCGCGGATTGCTTTGCAGGATCTCGCGCACGATCCACGCCGCGCCCGGCGACATCAGCCGCCGATCGATGCGCGGATCATCCGGCGTATAGCGCACATGCCCGGCAATGCCACCACGCTGCAGGGCCGCGAACGCACCCACCAACTCCTGCAACTGCGCACCGGTGCCGCCCAGGATCAAGGCCAGGTTCGGCGTGCTGCCATGTGCAAAGCGCAGCGCAATGCCGGCGTTGGACAAGCGCGCGGCAAAGCGCGCCGGGCCGATGCGATCCAGCAAATCCACGGCCGGCACGTTCAACGACAGCCGCAATGCCGTGGCTGCGGCCACCGGGCCGTTGAAGGCCGCATCGAAATTGCCGGGGCGATAATTGCCGAAGCTCTGCGGCGCATCCACCAGCAGGCTTTCCGAATGGATCACGCCATCGTCCAGCGCCATGCCATACAGGAAAGGCTTGAGCGTGGAACCGGGCGAGCGCCAGGCCTGCACCATGTCCACATGGCCCAACCGCTTGCGGTCGCCAAAGCTGGCCGAGCCCACGTATGCGCGCGCCTCCATGCTGGCGTTGTCCACCACCAGCAAAGCGGCCGAGGTGCGTTCGGGCAACTGCGAAAAATATGTGGCGACGCGTTCTTCCAGCGTGCGCTGCAGCTCCACGTCGAGCGTGGTGACGATGCGCGCGGCGCGTGGTTGCGCGCTGTGCAGGCGCTGCGCCAACAGCGCGGCATGCAACGGTGGTTTGAGTGAGCGCGTCACCACCGGTTCGAAGCGGGCATCGTCCACCTGTGCGCGCGACCACACGCCCAGTTCCACCATGCGGTCGAGCACTTTGTCGCGCGCCCGTTGCGCCGCTTCCGGGTGGCTATCCGGGCGCAGCCGGCTCGGCGACTGCGGCAGCACCGCCAGCAACGCCGCTTCGGCCTGCGACAACGCGGTGGCCGGCTTGCCCAGGTAGGCCCAGCTGGCCGCTTCCACGCCCTCGATGGTGCCGCCGTACGGCGCGCGCTCCAGATACAGCGCCAGGATCTGCTGCTTGCTGAGGTGCGCTTCCAATTGCAGCGCGCGCAGCAACTGCTTGGCCTTGCCCCAGGGCGTGCGCGTGTGCGGGTCGAGAATGCGCGCCACCTGCATGGTCAGCGTCGAACCGCCGGAGACGATGCGCCCGCTGCCGATCCACTGCTCGCCCGCGCGCAGCAGCCCCCACGGGTTCACGCCCGGGTGGTGCCAGAACCAGCGGTCCTCGTAGTTCAACAGCGCCTGCAGGTACAGCGGCGACACGCTCTGCGGCGTGGCCGGGTAACGCCACACGCCTTGCGCATCGGCAAACGCGCGCAGCGGCGTGCCATCACGCGCCACCACCAGGGTGGAGGTATCGCGCGACTTCGGCAGCGGTAGCGGAAAAGCCAGGTCCAGCAACAGCACGGCAGACAACAGTGCCACGGCGCTCCAGCGCAGCCACGTCAACCAGCGGCGGTGGCCGCGTTGGGCCACATCATCGGTGCCAGCGACGCGTTCCTGCGTCCTCTCGGTGCTTGCCTGCGCTTGCTGCTGTTCATCCATCCTGCGAAGCATGCAGGGCAAAACACATTTCGGCCACTCTTGCGCACCGCGCATCGGGTGAGCAGCTCACCTGCGCACTCCTGATTGACGTAATGACGAACGCGCTAGCTTGTAACGTCCGCACGCAGCGGGCGAGGCGGCGTTACAAACAGCCGCAGCAATCCCATCGCCAGGAATACGGCAGATAGCCGCAATGCCATGCCGAGCCAGCCACTGGCGGCCGAATCGGACACCGCGAAGACCGTCCAGGCCGCATTGAGCGAGACATGCAGCACCCAGCCGCTCCAGATCGTGTAACCGTCCTGCGCGTCCACAATGGCAAACAGCAGCGCGCCGATGCCGGTGATGGCGAAGATCAATAAGGCGTCGCCGCCTCCGCCGCCTGCCCCGAGCCAATGCACGCCGCCGAACACAACCGCCTGCACCAGCGCGGCGATCGCCGGACGCCAGGCCAGCGCGCGGTAGGCAAAGACAAAGCCGAAACCACGAAAGACGATTTCTTCGGCCAACGGAAACAGCAGCGCCAGCCACAGCAGGCCAAGCAGATCGCCGGTGCCGACCGAGGTGGATTGCGTCCACAGCCCAAGCCAGCACGGCAGTGTGGCCAACAGCGTCAGCGCCGGGCCGCGCAAACCGTTCCAACGCAGCCCCAGACGCGCTGCAATCTCGCCTGGCGTACCAGGACGCAGCAAGGCCGCTGCGACCAACACGACCACCACGCTGAGAAAATTGTCGGCAATCCCGCCGCCATGGGGCACGGGAATTTTCGGGATGGGCAAACCAACCGCCTTGGCCACGTCGCGCACCTGCAGCGCGATCAGCAGCACCACCAACCAGACGACATGCGGACTGAATTTGCGCAGGCGTGTATCGAGCGGCATGCAGACATCCTTGCGTGCAAACAACGCCTGACTATAGCGGCGGCGGGGTCCCCGCAGTGCCATGGGTCATGCTGCGCGGCGACAGTGCGCATCCGTCGCAAGCCTGCTGCGTGCAGCGAGGTAACGCGGCGCTCAACGCGTCTCCAGCGTCGCGCGATAGCGCAGCAAAGCTTCCGGCGCATCGGTCTGGATGATGGAGATGCCGTCGCGGTGCATGCGGCCCCAGACCTTGTCCGGGTCGCGCTCGGCATCGGCATCGCCGCCGTACCCGGCGATGAAGCCGTCCCACAGCGAGTTCACCATCAGGCGCACCTGGTGCGCCTTGCCCACCTTGGCCAGTGCGGGCAATTGTGCGGCCGCCATCTTGGGCAGTTCGAACGCGACCGGATGCGCGTTGCGTGTCTGCGCCGTTGCAATGGCCGCAAGATCGGCGCTGCCGTGCGCATTGATCAGGATCGGGAAGAAGTACACGCGGTCGAACGGCTGCATCGCTGCCAGCGGCGGCGTGGCGATCCCGGCTTCGGCCTTGACGATCACCTGGTGCTGCATGCCCGCGCGCGTGACCGCGTCGACCACCTGCACATAGATCGCATCCTTGACGTCTAGGTTCAGCAGGATGTGGCCCTTGGAGGCGGCCAGCATCTGCTCCAGCGTGACCACGCGCTGGTCGGTGAGCGGCGCCTGTGCCCCACCCTCGTCGGTGCGCAGCCGCAGCTTCTGCAGATCGGCCAGCGTGAGCTCGGACAGCTTGCCGGTGCCATCAGTGGTGCGGTCCACGGTGGCGTCGTGCAGCATCACCAGGGTGCCGTCTGCGGCGCGGCGCACGTCGGTTTCCATCACGTCCGCGCCGATGGCAATACAGCGTTGCAAGGCCGCCAACGAATTCTCCGGCGCGGTGTCGTTGAATCCATGGTCGGGCGCCGCGGCGTGGCAGCCGCGATGCGCCACCACCACGATGCCGCCGTCGGGATTGGTCAGCCGTGCCTGGATTGCGGCAACCCCCACCGGCGCGGCAGTCGCATCGGCGGCAATGGCTGCGCACAGCAGCGCGGCAAAAGAAGCAACAGACTGCAAGGTCATCGTACGGCTCCGCTTGAATGCGTGGGCAACGCGACGCATCCGCCAGGCGGCTGCATCGCGTTGCATGTGCTTGGATGGCCGCACACTGCGCGGCCATGGTTGTCTAGAGCGAGGGCGTAAAGCGCAGGCCCACCCAATAGGTGCTGGGCACCGAGTAACTGTCCTTGAGCAGGTTCTGCCCCGGGCCGGTCACGCTGCTGATGCGGCTGTGGGTGAGGTTGCTGACCTGGCCGATCAGGCTGAGCTGCTTGCTGACCGCATACGTCGCGGTGAAATCCAGCTGCGAACGCGGCGACCAGTACAGATCCTGCCAGTCGATGTTGCTGACGATCGCACGCAAGGCCTTGCCCTGCCGGTTGTAGGCGGCGCGCAATTCCAGGCCGCCGGTGTTGTAGAACAGCGTGGCGTTGGCGGTGTAGTCCGGCTGGCCGACCAGGTTGTCGAGCTTGCGCTCGCGCTGGCTGACGGTGCTGCCGCTGCCAACGCTATACGGTACGTCCAGGCTGCCATCGAGCAGCGCAAAGTTCGCACTGAAGCCCACGCCGCTGAGCCACGGTGCAATCGGCGCCAGCGTGTTGACGATGCCGTTGAATTCCACCCCGCGAATACGCGCCTTCGCAGCATTGGCCGGCGTACTGATCAACGCATTGGCGTAGGTGGTGCCATCGAAGGTAAAGCTATCGGTGCGCGAGAGCGTAAAGATCTCGTCCTGGATACGCTTGTCGAACACGGCAGTGGAGGCGAAGGCATCGAAGTCGCCCGGCAGCCGCCATTCCAGCGACAGATCCAGGTTGTTGGACACGCGCGGCTTGATGTCGGGGTTGCCGATGGTGACGGTGACGCCCTGCGCGCTCGGGTTGCCGGCGTCGGTGGTGTTGACGAAGCCGATCGAGGTGCGGGCTGCGTACGCATCGTACGGCGGGCGGCCAAGTGTGCGGCTGGCGCCGACGCGCAGGTCCAGTGCGTCGGTCAGGTGGTACGTCATGATCGCCGAAGGCAGCAGATAGTCGTAATCCGCATTGGTGGGGTTATCGACATACACGTAGCGGTTGCTGGCGGTGTCCAGCTGGCGCTGGCGGCCTACGGTGTTGAGCTTGGTGCTGTCCAAGTGCAGGCCGGCCTGCACGTTGAGACGCTCACTGCGGTAACTCACCAACCCGTAGCTGCCGAAGGTCTTTTCGGTATGGGTGAAGTTGTCCTGGTTGCTGAAAGCCTGCTGGTCGGTGCTGTTGAACGCGCTCAACGGCGTTGCCGCCAGCACGCGGTTGGCCTTGTCCGGATCGATGGTGATCAGGTTCAGACCGGCATAGCGCATCGGCGCCCTGCCAGTGCCCGCAACATCGGCCAGGCCGAACGTCGGTACGCTGGTGTTGGGCTGGTACTCCACGCGAAAGATGTCGTAAGACGGCTTGTCGGTGGTGTATGAAACGCCCGCGGCAAAGCCGATGCCCTGATCGCTTTCGCCTTGATTGAAGCCGTAATCAAGCCGCCCGGTGAGAATGCGATCGGCGGCGGTGCGTTTATAGTCCGGCCGCCAGTACGACAGGCTGTAGTTATCCAGATTGTTGTAGGCCTGCGGCGACACCCCGAAGCGCTGGTCAAAGCCGGAGGTGTCGTAATTGAACGCATAGTTGGGTGTGGCATTGACGGTCACGCCGCTACCGGTCTGCCCCACCGGTACCGCAGCCGGCCGATTGATGCCGGTGGCGTACTTGATCATGCGGATCGGCTCGTCATAAGTCGCATCCGACCACGAACCACGTGCAGAAAACTGCTGTCGATCGGTGGGCCGCCAGATGCTGCCCAGCTGCGCCACCTTGGTGCGCGTGGTGACGATCTGGTTGGAGTACCCCACCTCAATATCGCCACCGGGATAGCTGCCTGAGGTCGCGGTCTGGTTGAACACCTGGCCACGGTTGCGCGGGTCGATGATGACCTCGTTGCGCTCCATGTCGTCCTTGAAATAGTAGTAGCCGGCCATGGCGTAGGCCTCGAAGGCCGCACTCGGGCGCGCTTCAAACTTGCCGGTGACGCCATAGCGGTCGCGTTGGTTCTGCACGTACCAGTACTTATCCTGCTGCGGCACCGCCCAGCCATTGCCGAGATCGGCGCCGGTCTGCAGCACACCGTTGTTGTCGTAGAACCCGTAATGCACCATGTCGGTGGTCATGTGGGTTTCGGTGTAGCTACTGAGCGTCTGGTAGTTGGCCGAAAGCGTGAAGCCGTATTGCTGTTCGCTGCCGAAGGTGCGGCTGCCGGTGGCATTCAAGCGATACCCAGGGTCGTCCTGGTCGCGCGGCTTGCCCACGTCGTTGGCGTGGCCCAGCGCGGCTTCGGCGCTGAAGAACGGCTTGCCGCCGTTCTCGAACGCACTGCGCGTCTTGAGATTGATCGCACCGCCGGTGGCATTGGGATCGAGGTCAGCGGTGAACGTCTTGACCACCTGCAACTCGCTGACTATCGACGCCGGCAGCAGATCCAGACGCACGCCGCGGGTGATCGAGCCAAGCGTGCCATTGGGCGTGCCGGGCGAGGCGATGGTGAGCCCATCGATGGTGACGTTGTTGTACGACGGCCCCAGGCCACGCAACACCGGCGTGGCGGCTTCATCGCGCGGATGCTCGTTATCGGTGGCCGGCAACACGGATAAGCCAGGCACACGGCGCAGCGCTTCAACGATGGTGCTGTCGGGCAAGGCCCGCACGTCGGTTGCGCTGATCACATCGGTGATGTTGGTGGCCGCGCGCTTGCTTTCCACCGCCGCCGCGTTGGCACGCCGCACACCGGTGACCTGCATGGCATCGAGGGTTTGCACGCCTGTGGTGGCACTGGGACTGGCACTGGGACTGGCACTGGCGACTTTGCCTGTGCCTGTGTCTGAAGCTGCACCTGCACCTGCACCTGCACCTGCACCTGTCGCTGTCGCTGTAGTAGCGGTAGCTGTAGCAGACGTAGCGGTAGCGGTAGCGGGGAGATCTTGATTCGATGCCTCGCTTGATGTCTGGGAAGCATTCGCCGCCGCGGCTGGCGTTTCCGCATCACCGGCATCACCGCTTGCATCTGCAGGCGTCGCCGCGGGCGAGATCGGCGAGCGTTGCCCCGCAGCATTTGAAGCGTCGAGGGCCTGCGCCTGCACGCCCGACGAACAGGCCGCGATGGCAAGGGCAAGAACAGAGAGGTGCACACGGTACGAATCGGAGCGCTGCATGGAATCCCGGAAATCGCGCGGCAAGGGCGCCGCGTCTGTGCGAAAGCACGCCACCGTAGGCAGCCAGGATGACCTTTGCGTGTCGCGCACATAGCACCAAAAAGACAATGCGAACACCTGTCGCGCAATGCGAAGAACCGTAGGAGCGCGCTTGCGCGCGATGGGGCTTTCCCGTGAACGCCTCATCGCGCGCAAGCGCGCTCCTACCGGGGCCCCGTAGATCATGGACAACGGATTTACCCCTTCGCAGCGCCAGTGCCTACGTGAGGTGCTTCGTTCAACCACAGCTGGACGCAAACCCAACGTAGGAGCGCGCTTGCGCGCGATGGGCCTTTACCGGGAACGCCTCATCGCGCGCAAGCGCGCTCCTACCGGGGCCTCGTAGATCATGGACAACGGAATTACCCCTTTGCCGCACTGCCGCCACGAGATGTATCTCGTTTAACCACAGGACGACGCAACCCAAACGTAGGAGCGCGCTTGCGCGCGATGGGGGCTTTCCCAGGAACGCCTCATCGCGCGCAAGCGCGCTCCTACAAGGGCATCGCAGATCATGGATGACGGATTCAACCCTTCGCAGCGCCACCGCCATGAGAGGTGTCTCGTTCAACCACGGCTGGACGCAAACCCAACGTAGGAGCGCGCTCGCGCGCGAGAAGCTCTCCCGACAACGCCCGCCGCCCAAGCGCGCACTCCGGCGCGGAGTCCGCTGACCCCAATCCAGGGATTGCGCCAATGCAGCCCATCGACCAGGCACGTCAATCTGTTGGCATGACTGATCCCACTTCGCCCGGACATCGCGCCCTTCGCCGCGGCCGCCATTCGCTTGCGGGGCATTGCTACCTGCTCACCACGACAACCCACCAGCGGCAGCGCCTGTTCGACGATCCTCGCCTGGCTGCAAGCGCGTGTGGCGCATTTACCAAAGCAGCGCCCGCAGATGCCACCTTGCTTGCCTGGGTATTGATGCCGGATCACGTTCACTGGCTGCTGCAGTTGGGCCATCACACGCCGCTGGCGCGGGCTGTGGCGTGCCTGAAGGCTGCGAGCAGGCGTGCGGTCAACACGCAGCGTGCGATGCAAGCGCCCGTCTGGGCTCGCGCCTATCACGACCATGCCGTACGTCATGACGCGGATCTGCGTGCGGTTGCACGTTATGTCATCGCCAACCCATTGCGTGCCGGGTTGGTGCAGCGCATTGGCGCCTATCCGTTTTGGGATGCGATCTGGCTGGGGTAGAGGCGTGCCTGCGTGGTGAGGCACTCCCGGGAACGTTCCATCGCGCGCGAGCGCGCTCCTACAGTGATCACTACGGCTGTGCCGCTGATCGTGGCCTCATTGGAACTACGTTTGGAACGCCGGTCTGATTGGCCTGGAAGCGAGCAGGCGCGCGGCGAGGCATTCCCAGGGAAGCCTTACCGCGCGCAAGCGCGCTCCGACCGTGATGCCTTACGGCTGCACCACCGTGATGGTGGCCGGGTTGGTGCGGCCGACGCCACGCAGGTCCGGGCGGTACATGTCTTCCACCAGGGACGGCGGCACGGTGTAGGTGCCCGGGGTGACGGCGCGCACCAGGTAGAACACCTGCGCCTTGCTGCCCGAAGACAACGACAGCGCGGCCACGTAGCGGTCGTCGCGGAATTCTTCGTGCTTGACGTCGGCAGCGCTCGAACGTTCGCTGATGCCGATGCCGTCCACCACCACGTCGGCCCACTGCTTGGCATCGCCCAGGTTGAAGTTCTCGATCTCCAGGCCGGCCGGCAGCAGGTCGGTGAGCAAGGCGTCACGCATGCTGGTGTTGGCGGTGATGGTGACGCGCACGATCAGCGCCTCGCCTTCCTTGAGCGCACGCGGCGTCCACGGCTTGCCGTCGGTGGTGTACCAGGTGCGTTCCACACTGAGATGGCGGGTGTCCGCTTCCGGTGCGCTGCGCGGGATGCCGGCCACTTCCAGGCTGGCGTACATCGGCGCCTCGCCTTGCGGGACGAACTGCACGCCACGCGCCAGCGCGGCGCTGTCGAAGCTACGGCCAAACAGCCGTGCCGGCGCGATCTCCTGCGCCTCCCCACCCACCGTCAACGTGCCGGACACCGTCTTGCCCTGCGCCACCATCAGCGCCTTGCCCAGCCGCGCCAGCGCAACCTGCTCCTGCGTACTCAGCCACAGCGAACCACCACCGCGGCGCGCGTCCAGCGCCTGGCCCAGCGTCACCGCGCGCGTGTCGTACTCCGGCGAGGACAAGCCGCGCTCATGCAGCAACGCCATCATCAATGCATCGTCGCGGATCGCGCTGCCGTAGTCGCCGAAGTACGGCGGCCGGTCTGCACTGTTCTTGGCGAAGCCGGCCTTGATCGCTGCCTGGCCACGCTTGGTATCGCCCTGCAGCGACAGCGCCGCGCCCAGATGCACCAGCGACAACCCGGTCAGCGCCTTGTCGCGCTGGTTGTCGTACAGCGCGCGCAGCGTGCCCAGCGGTGCACGGTTCACGCGCGCCAGCACATAGCCGGACCATGCCTGGTTGGCGAACTTGAGGTTGTCGCGGCGGTCCTGGCCGTAGAACTCGTTACCGCCGGAGAGCAGATCCTCGCTGAGGCGATTGAGCGCCTTCTGCAGCACGTTGTCGGGCACCGCAAACCCGGCGTCCTTGGCATCGAGCAGGAACTCGGCGATGTACGGGGTCAGGCCCGGATTGACGTAACCATCGTCGCCCCACATCGAGAAATGCCCGCTGGCAATCTGCATCGAGGCCAGCCGACCGAACGCGCCTTCCATGCGCTCGCGGCGGGTGGCCGCATCCAGCCCCTTGGTGCCCAGCGCCCTGGCCGTGGCCTCGTCCAGCAGCAAGGCCGCATAGCCCTTGCTGGTGGTCTGCTCGGCGCAGCCGTACGGATAGTTCAACGCATCCTGCAGCGCACTGGCGAACGGAATCGGCGGCAGCGGGCTGACCAGCATGCGCGCGGTCACCGAGCCGGCCATCAGGCCCTCGGTCAGGCCCGCATCCATGCTCACCGGTGCCAATGGATCCAGCACACGCGTCTGCGTGCGCAGCACCTGCGGCCAGCCGGCACGCACCGGCAGGTCGTAGCTGCGGTCGGCCTTGAAGCCGTTGCCGTCCACACGCACGCGCACCTTGGCCACGCTATAGCCTTCGGTGGCGGTGAGCGGGAAGCTCAGCGTCTGCTTGCCATCGGTGGCCAGCTTGACGCTGCGCGCCGCCTCGGCAATGGCCAGTGGGCCGATGCCGTCCACGCGCACGTTGAACTCGCCCGGCCTGCCGGTGAAGTTCTGCACGTCCAGCGTCACCGTGCTGCGGTCGCCCGGCGCCATCACGCGCGGCATGCTGGCTTCGGCCAGGATCGGCGCACGTACGATGGTTTCCATGTCGCGGTTGCCGTAGCGCGTGTCCGAGTACACCAGTGCCGAGACACGCAGCGTGCCATTGAAATCCGGCACCGGCAGCTGCACGCGTGCATTGCCTTTGGCGTCGAGTTTCACCGAGCCGGAGAACAGGTCCACCGTCTGCACGCGTGCGGTCGGGCGCTTGGCCTGTGGCAGCGCTTCCAGGGCCATGTCGCCGCCGAACTTGAGCTTGCCGCTGGCGCCTTCGAAACTTTCGATCACCCGTCCGTAGATGTCGTAGGCATCGGTGCCCAGCCGGCGCTGCGCGAAGAACTGCGCGTTGGCATCGGGCACCGGGAAGCGGGTGATGTTGAGAATGCCCACGTCCACCGCCGAGATGGTGACGTGCGCGGCCTTGCCAGCCAGCTCCGGCACACTCACGGTCACCGGCAACGGTTGTTCGGGGCGCATCTGATTGGGTGCAGACAGACCCACCGCCACGCGCCGCGCCTTGCGGTCCATCGGCACGAACGCCACGCCCACCGCGCGTGCCGGAGTGATCTTGCTCGGCGCGCTGCCGCCGCGGAACACCAGCGCGGTCACGTACACGTCGTGCCGTTCCCAGGCCTCGGTGACCGGAATCTCGAAGGTGCTGCCCGGCTTGACGTCGATGTCCTGCACGTACAGCAGCTTGTCGCTTTCCACCAGCAACACACCCTTGCCGGCATGCGGCGGGGTTAGCGTGACCTTGAGCGTGTCGCCGGCGCGGTAGCCGGTCTTGTCCAGCGCCAGCTTGACCTTGTCCGGGCGCGCGTCCAGTCCGCGGTTTTCGTCATTCCAGCTCCAGCCGGCGCGGAACGGGTAGCGCGTGGTCAGGCCGGTGGCCGGGTCGAACACGTCCAGACGATACTCACCCCACTCCACCGGGAAATCGAGCTTGGCATTGCCGCTGCCGACGTCGATCGTGCGGGTGTCCTTGTTCTCGAAGCGGCGGGTGAAGTCGTAATCCCAATGGTCGTCGGTGTAGTTCCAGTGGTAGTCGCGCAGTTCGCGCACCAGTGTGGCCTTGAGCCCCTTGGCCGGCTGCGGCTTGCCCTCGGCATCCACGCGGGTGATCTCGAAGCGTGCGTTGCTGTTGGCATCGGCGCCGTCGGTGTCATCGAACAACGGGCGCACGCCGACCAGCGCCTTGGCTGGCCACAGCACGCGCTTGATGGTGCGGGTCACGGTGCGCCCGCCGGTCTCGTACACACTGCCCGACACCACTGCGGCAATGGTGCTGACCGGCTTGGCTTCGTCCGGCAGGGCGATGTCTTCGCGCAACACGCCATCGCCGCCGAACTCGGTGTCGATCACGTCCTTGGCTTCGCGCGGCAGCTCCAGCGTGGGGTCACCGAAGAACCAGCCCGGCAACGACTCCAGCGGATGCTGCTCCACGCTCACCGCCAGCTTGGCGGTGAAGCGGTTGCCATCGGCCGGCGCGCCGTACAGATACGCGGCATTGGCGATCAGGGTGAAGGGCTTGCCGGCGCTCAAGGTCTTTTGCGCGGCGTCCAGGTCCAGCTTCATGCGTTCGGGCAGGAACTCTTCCACGCGCACGGTCATGCCCTGCACGGCGTCCTTGCTGCCCGGGTCGGTGCGGAATTCCACCTGCCAGCGGCCGGTCGGCGCATCGGCGGGAATCTGCTGGGTAAATTCGAAATAGCCCTGCTCGCCCGGCTGCAGCTTGGTTTCGCGGAAGGTCTTGCCGTCGGGCTGCTTGAGACGCAGGAACACCGGCTGGCCGCCCTTGGTCGGCCCGCTCGTGGGCTTGCCATCGTTGTCGCGCAGGATCGCCGACACGCGCATGGTCTCGCCGGGGCGATACAGGTCGCGGCCGGCCCAGGCGAACACGTCGAACCAGGCGCCTTCGCGCCCGGCCACGGCAAATTCGCTCAGATCCAGCGCCGGCTGGTTGAACGGCAGCATCGAAATATCGGTCTTGCTGCGCGCCACCAGCACGTGGCTGGCGTCGAGTGTGTAGTTGAGCAACGCATTGCCGTTGGCGTCGGTGCTGCCCTTGAGGAACAGCTCGCCCTTGGCATCGAGGATGCGCAGTTCCACGTTCTTGGCCGGCTCACCGCTCTGCAGCGAGGCGGTGTGCACGAACAGCTTGTCCTTGTAGGCGCGCGTGTGCAGGCCGATGTCGCTGACGGTGAAAAAAGCGGTGTCGAATTCGTTTTCGAAGGTGCCGGCGCGCTTCATCACCGCGAAATACAGGCCCGGCTCCTGCAGCTCCTTGATGTCCTGGGTGGGCAGGTAGGTCAGCACGCGCTCGTTCTGCTTGCCGCCCAGGATGAAGCGGTTGACGTAGATCGGGTCGGCCAGTTTGGACAGCGGTGCGTTCTCGCTGTACTCGTTTTCCAGGTCCCAGCTACCGCGTCGGCCGCCGCGCTGGAACTGGTGGAAGAACGCCGGCAGCGACTTCTCGCGCACGCGCAAAAATTCCACGTCCACTTCCGGCACGTTCACCGACACCACGGGCAGGCCGCGGCTTTCGCGCGCCGGCAGCACGCTGCCCTGCGAGGCGAAGCCGGCCACCGGCTTCAACTCACCGGTGTAGACCTTCTGCTTGAGGGGCTTGCCCAGGCGGCTGCCATCGGCGGCGAGCAGGTTGGCGGCGATCAGGACGGTATAGTCCTTGGCCGCTTCCACGTACGGGTAGCGCAGCGTCTTGCCGTCGTCGGACAGCGACCAGCTGCTGTCGCCGTTGCCGACCTTTTCCTCGAAGCGCACCAGCGCATCGAAGTCCTGCGTGCCCACCAGCGGCCGCGAGAACTCCAGCGCCAGCGACAGGCCGTCGCTGGTCTGGTCGGGGTAGGCGCGCGCCAGGCCAAAGCCGGTGATGCCCTGCTTGTCGGCCTTGATCGCCTCGCCACTGGCAGTGGGCAACTGGCCGCTTTCGTTGCGCTTGCACGCCACGCTCCCCAGCGCCACCGTCAGCAACACCACCCACAGCAGCATCCGCCGCACGCCCGACGACGTCATCCCTGATTCCTGCCTGTCCATTCGCGCTACCCCATGACTGAGGCGGCAAGTATAGCGACATGCTTCACGCCGCCGATGTCCGATATGTGGCCGGTCGCGGACTTGCCGATGGGCGGTGAGCCTGCGCTGCGGTAGATGCGTGGCGATGGCAACGGCGCGTCCGACCCGCGGACGCAGTGGCTTTTTAGCCGCACGTTTTAGATGCAGTCAAAAGCCTGGTTGGTCGTGGGCGCGGTGCCCCCGCCGCTAGCGGGACACGCCGTGAGTCCGTCCATGCAGGCTCAGTAGCGGCATCCATGCCGCTACATGGTCCCGCAATCGGCGAGGACACCGCACCGGAGTGTGAGTCGGTTGCGTTGTTGAAAACATGCACACCGACACTCTCGACCGGATCGCCGCGTGGACAATCAGCTCCACAACGCAACGACATCAACGCCAGCGTCTACAAAGCAACCGGCTCACTGTCTAGCGCGGCGCTCTCGCCGATTGCGGGACCGTTGGCCGCATGGATGCCGCCATCGAGCCCCCAGGGACGGGTTCACGGCGTGTCCCGCGAGCGGTGGCGGCGCCGCGCAACCGGCCAACCAGCCTGTGGCTGCGTCCGATAAAGTGCGACCAACAAAACCACTGCGCTGACCGCCAGGCTGGCGTTCGCCACGACAGGTGGTGGCAGCGGCGCGCAGGAACCGAAGTGGACGCATGCGACATGCCGATTCGTAACGCGCCCGCGCCCGCCTGGCGGCTGCGCAGTCGCTTTGATCCCTGCTCTTAGAGCGGCTAACAAAATGTAGCGAGCAGTCGTCAGGTGGGTGCGGACGGCGCGGAGGAACCGGAGTGTACGGGGGTACATGCCGATTCCGAGCACCGGCCGCGCCCGCCTGGCGGCTGCGCAGTCGTTTTGATAGCTGCTCTTAGTGCGACTGCAACAACGTGCGCATGTACATATCGATCAACGCCGGCTTGTCCGCGCGCAGGCAAGCTTGCACGTTCGGCGTGCCGGTGCCTTCGCGCGTGTACCCCTGCGCATCGACTTCCAGATGCAATGGCGTGGTCGGGCATAGCTGCGGTTGCAGCAGCCAGGCCACCGGCACCACGTCGAACAACGTTGGCGTGGCGCTGGCCCAGGGCTGGTCGGTATTGCGCCACTGGTAGTACAGCTGGGTGAGTGCATCGGTCAGGCCATCGCCCTGTGCAAACAGGGCCACGCGCTCGGATTCTTCCAGCGTGATCTGGGTGGCGTCCAGCGGTAGCAGCACGATCGGCACGCCAGCGGCGAACACCCGTTGTGCGGCGGGTACATCGGCCAGCAGGTTGTACTCCGGCGCCGGTGCGCTGGCCGGGCGGTACGCTGACTTGCCGTAGCCCACCCGCACCGAGCCGCCCATCGCCACGATGCGCTTGAGCTTGGCAAACCCTGCCGGGTCGCGCTGCTGTGCACGTGCCGCATCGGTCATCGGCCCCAGCACCAGCAAGGTCAGCTCGCCGGGATGCAGGCGCGCCTGCTGCAGGATCATCGCCGCCGCATCCGGCAGCTTGCCTGGTAGCTGCCCCTTGGCCGCCCAACGCGCCTGGCTGAAGGGAATCGTGCTGGTGGTGCGCTCGCCCACCGCCAACGGAATCTCGCTGCGTCCGGCCAGCTGCAACAGCCGCTGCAGCAACTGCGCGCGCAGCGTGGTGTCGCCCCAGGCCGAGGCGATGCCCAGCACCTGCAGCTGCGGGCTGCGCAGCAGCAGGCCCAGCGCGAAGGCGTCGTCGATGTCATCGCCGATGTCGGTGGACACCACCACGCGCTCGGCCGCGGCGATGGCCGGCACTGTCTGCGCCTGCGCCGCCGCTGCCTGCACACCGCTGCACACCAGCATCCCGCACAGGCCCACCGCTATCAGCCACCTCGTTGCCCACCGCTGTCGCATCACCGCACTCCACCACGAAAAAAACCGCCGGCATGATAGCCGGCGGCCTGGATCGCTTACCTCACACCGGCCATCAGAAATTGGCGCGGAACTGTGCACCGACGATGCGTGGGTCGTTGATGAAACCGGTGAGGTTGTTGAAGTCGATCGCACCGGTGGCGCGGATCTGGTTGGTGCAGTTGCGGCAGAACACCGACAGCTCGTACGCACCGGCGCCCCAGTTGTAGCCGATCTTCGCGCCACCTTCGACCAACGGCTGGCCAACGAACTCACGCGAGTCGTACAGGAAGAAGTTCACTTCGCTGCGGTAGGACCAGTCGGTGTAGAAGAACAGCTCGCCGTCATCGCCCATCGGGATGCCGTAGCGCAGCGTGGCGTTGGCCATCCACTTCGATGCCTGCGGCAGCGCATTGCCATCGATGATCGCGTTGCCGGCGGCGTTGAGCGGGTCGGTTACGGTGCAGGTGCGGCACACGCCCACCGACAGGGTCGGGTCTTCGATGCGGGTCCAGTTGTAGGCACCGCCGGCGGTCACACGCAGGTTCTGGGTGATCAGCGCTTCGAAGTCGAATTCGGCACCGCGTGCCTTGGTCTTGTCGGCGTTGAGCAGGCGCACATCGTTGGAGGCGCCGCCCACTGCGGTGAGCTGCTGGTTCTTCACCCGGAAGTCGTAGACGTCGAAGCTGATGCGGGCGCGGTTGTCGAACAGGTCGGACTTGATGCCGATCTCGAACGAATCCACCGTCTCCGGCTCGGCCACGGTCAGCGGTGCGGTGCCCGAAGGCACACCAAAGCTGGCGCCGCGGAAACCGCGTGCGGCACGTGCATAGACGTTGACCGCATCGTTGATGGCGAAGGTCGCCGCCACATCGCCGGTGACCTTGGAGTTGTCGGTCTCGCCGCTGGAGGGTTCCACCAGCGTGACGCGGTCCAGCGCCAGCACGTCGAAGGTCTTCTTGTCGTAGGTGTAGCGGATGCCGGCGCGCAGGTTCAGGCGGTCGGTGGCGGCATAGTTCAACGAGCCGAACGCTGCCCACGAGGTATTGCGCTGACGGGTCAGCTGGTAGCTGGCCAAATCGCCGCCGCTGAAGGTGTTGTAGGTGTAGTTCTCGCCTTCCACATCGTCATGGAAGTAGTACAGGCCGGCCTGCCAGTTGAGCGGGCCCGCGTACTGCGATTCGGCACGCAGCTCCTGGCTGTACTGGTCCAGGCTCTTGATGCCGCCGGCGGTTTCCACCGGGAACGGGATCGGGCCGGGGCCGGACGGCGGCGCGAACACTGCGCCGAAGCCGCCGTCGATATCGCCGCGGCTGTAGTACTTGCCGATGCCTTCATAGGCGGTGATCGAGTGCAGCGCGATGTCGCCCAGGTCCCAGCTCAGATTGGCGCTGCCGCCGTAGGTCTGCAGTTCCTGGTTGTTGGCGCCATCGATGGAGGCACGCTCCGGGTCGAAGCCATCCACCAGCTGGTTGGTGCCGGGCTGGAAGATGTTGGCGCGAAACAGACGCGCGGTGCCGTCCAGGTGGCGGGCGTGCGCGTTGAACAGCGCACTGAACGTGTCGCTGCCCTGGTACAGCAGCTGCAGGCGCACGGCCGAGTCGGTATAGCCTTCCAGATCGCGGCCGTCGCGGTTTTCCACCCAGTCGTCGCGGCGTTGGCCCAGCGTGGACAGACGCGCCGCCCAATGCTCGCCCATGGCGATGCTCAGGCCGCTTTCCAGGGTCATGGTGCCGTAGGTGCCATAGGACAGGCTGGCGTAGCCGTCATTGGCGCCGATGGTCGGCTTGACCGAATTGAACTTGACCACGCCGGCCGGCGTGTTGCGGCCGAACAGCGTGCCCTGCGGGCCGCGCAGCACTTCCAGGCCTTCCAGATCAAAGATCGGGAAGCCCTTGAGGAAGGCGTTTTCCTGCACCACGTCGTCGTACACCAGCGACACCGGCTGAGAGGCGTAGGTATTGAAGTCGGTGTTGCCATAGCCGCGGATATACACGCGCGGGAACACACGGCCGTTGGAGGATTCGATATTCAGGCTCGGCGCCTTGCCGGCCAGCACGCGGATGTCCGAGCCGCTGGTGGAGATGGCATCCAGAAATTCCGGACGCAACACGCTGGCGGACACCGGCACGTCCTTGGAGTCTTCCGAGCGGCGCTCCACCGTGACCTTGACCGCGTCCAGACGCGCAATGCCGTCATCGCTGGGCGCCTGCTGGGCCGCGGCGTAGAACGGAAGAAGGGAAGCGACGGCAACGGCGAGCGCGCTGACCTGAAGCGACCGGCTGGCTGACATGGGAGGACTCCGGATTCTGGTGACGGGGCGGCCTGGCTTTCATGCCGCGTTGCAACAGAATTAACATGATTTACACAAATATGGCAGGACGCGTGCGAAAAAGTTTTCGGAATTCGAAAGTGCGTTCTAATTAATGCAACAGGGGCGTGCAATTTCCGCACTACAGCCCTCGTTGGCGGCAGCGGGACGACACAGCCGCCGCCGCCCCGGATCAGCGCAACGACGCGGATTTCCGGCCTGTTTTGCTGCGCCGATTACCCGATCCCGGCAGCATCAGCCGGCACCCGTACCCACCCTTCCATCAGCACGCGCGCACTGCGGCTCATCAATGCTTTGGTGACCTGCCACTGCCCACCCACCTGGGTGGCCTCGGCGCCCACGCGCAGGGTGCCGGAGGGGTGGCCGAAGCGCACCGCCGAGCGCGCCGCACCGCCGGCGGCCAGATTGACCAGGGTGCCCGGCACAGCGGCGGCGGTGCCGATCGCCACCGCGGCGGTCCCCATCATGGCGTGGTGCAATTTACCCATCGACATCGCGCGCACCAGCAGATCGACCTCGGCCGCATGCACCGGTTTGCCGCTGGAAGCGGTGTAGTCGGCCGGCGGCGCCACGAAAGCCACTTTTGGGGTGTGCTGGCGCGTGGCCGCATCCTCCACGCGTGCGATCAGGCCCATGCGCACCGCGCCGTGTGCGCGCAGGGTTTCGAACATGGTCAGCGCGCGCGGGTCGCCATTGATGGCGTCCTGTAGCTCGGTGCCGGTGTAGCCCAGGTCGCGCGCGTTGACGAAGATGGTGGGAATGCCGGCGTTGATCAGGGTGGCGTCGATGGTGCCCAGGCCGGGGACCTCCAGCGCATCGATCAGGTTGCCGGTCGGAAACATCGCCCCGCCCTCGCCTTCGGCAGCATCGGCCGGGTCCAGGAATTCCAGTTGCACTTCGGCCGCCGGAAAGGTCACGCCATCCAGCTCGAAGTCGCCGGTTTCCTGCACCTGGCCTGCGCGCATCGGTACGTGCGCCACGATGGTCTTGCCGATGTTGGCCTGCCAGATCCGCACCGTGGCCACGCCATCGCTCGGCACGCGTGCCGCATCGACCAGGCCATTGGCAAGCGCGAACGGCCCCACCGCCGCCGACAGATTGCCGCAGTTGCCGCTCCAGTCCACGAAGGCACTGTCGATGGACACCTGCCCGAACAGATAGTCCACGTCGTGCGCCGGCCGCGTGCTGGTGGAGACAATCACGCTCTTGCTGGTGCTCGACGTCGCCCCGCCCATGCCATCGATCTGCTTGCCATACGGATCCGGGCTACCGATCACCCGCAGCAACAACGCATCGCGCGTCGGCCCCGGCTGTTGTGCGGCAGGCGGCAGATCCTGCAGGCGGAAGAACACGCCCTTGCTGGTGCCGCCGCGCAGGTAGGTGGCGGGGATGCGGAGTTGGGGCAAATGGGTCATGTCGGCTCGGTGAGGTCGAATTGAGTTGTGTGCATGGACACGTCCGGTGCAGCAGCGCCGCGTGCTCGGCTTGGCGGGGCTGCGTGCCAGGCGTTACGGATGTGCGCTCATCCACGCAGGAATATCGCGTTGCATGTGCAGGACACGCCAGATGACGATGTCGGTTGCGCGCTCGTTGTAGAACAGCAGATAGGGAAACCGCTTGAGCGGCCAGACACGAATCTGCGGCAGCTTCAGCACCACCGCGTGGCGGCTAGAACCGGCCGCCGGATTGCGCATGAGCGTGGTCACCGCCGACTCCAGTGCTTTGGTAAAGGCCAATTCCAGCGCAAGCCCGCCCTCGGCGCCGTACCAGGCGGCTGCCTCGTCGACATCGCGCAGCGCCAAGGGGCGCCAGCGCGCCGGCTTCATTTTCCGGCAGCGCGCTGACGCGCACGCGCGCGCATGCTGTCAAAGAAGTCGGCCTCCATCGCAACAGCAGGCCCGGACTCTGCGCCGTCCAGCAACAGCGCGCGCAGGCTTTGCGCATCACGCTGCATACGGATCAGCTCGCGCAGATATTCGCTGCTCGAGCCGTAAGCATGTTCCAGGACCTGCTGGTCGACAAATTCCTTGAGCTCGTCCGGGAGCGAGATGTTCATGGTGGCCATGCAGCGACCCGATGGCAAAGATTGCCAAAGTGTGCCTCCCGGCAGCGGCATCGGCAAGCCGCTGGGCGAGACGTACTGGCGCATATTCAGGCAGCCTTGGTTGCTTCCAGAAAATCCTGTGCAAACCGCTGCAGCACGCCGCCCGCCTCGTAGATCGACACTTCTTCTGCGGTATCCAGGCGGCAGGTCACCGGCACCTGCAGCTGCTCGCCGTCGCGTCGATGCACCGACAGCGTCAGCGTTGCGCCCGGGGTGCGTTCGCCGACCACATCGAACGTCTCGCTGCCATCGATACCCAGCATCTTGCGGTCGGTCCCCGGCTTGAACTCCAGCGGCAACACGCCCATGCCGATCAGGTTGGTACGGTGAATCCGCTCGAAGCCTTCGGCCACGATCGCCTCCACACCGGCCAGCCGCACGCCCTTGGCCGCCCAATCGCGCGACGAGCCTTGCCCGTAATCGGCACCGGCAATGATGATCAGCGGCTGCTTGCGCTGCATGTAGGTTTCGATCGCCTCCCACATGCGCAGCACCTGCCCTTCCGGCTCCAGCCGCGCCAGCGAACCGGCCGTGACCTGGCCATCGACCACTGCCATTTCGTTCACCAGCTTGGGGTTGGCAAAGGTCGCCCGCTGCGCGGTGAGATGGTCGCCGCGGTGGGTGGCGTAGGAATTGAAGTCTTCTTCCGGCACGCCCATCTGGGTGAGGTATTCACCGGCCGCACTGCTGGCAAGAATCGCATTGGACGGCGACAGATGATCGGTGGTGATGTTGTCGCCCAACACCGCCAGCGGGCGCATGCCCTGCAAGGTGCGCGCACCTGCCAGCGCGCCCTCCCAATACGGCGGGCGGCGGATGTAGGTACTCTGCGCGCGCCAGTCGTACAACGGGCTGACGCGTGCACCCTGCAGGCCACTGCGCCTGAACATCGGCTCGTACACGCTGCGGAAATGCTCCGGCTTCACGCTGCGCGCGACCACCGCATCGATCTCCGCATCGCTGGGCCACAGGTCCTTGAGCGTGACCGGCACACCCTCGGCATCCACGCCCAGGACATCCTTCTCGATATCGAAGCGCACCGTGCCGGCGATGGCATAGGCAATCACCAACGGCGGCGATGCGAGAAAAGCCTGCTTCGCGTACGGGTGGATCCGTCCATCGAAATTGCGGTTGCCCGACAACACCGCGGTGGCATACAGGTCGCGCTCGATGATTTCCTGCTGGATCACCGGGTCCAGCGCGCCGCTCATGCCGTTGCAGGTGGTGCAAGCGAACGCCACGATGCCGAAGCCCAGCTGCTCCAGCTCGCCAAGCAAGCCGGCCTCTTCCAGGTACAGCTGCACCGCCTTGGAGCCAGGTGCCAGCGAACTTTTCACCCATGGTTTGCGCGTAAGACCGCGCGCATTCGCATTGCGCGCCAGCAAGCCAGCGGCGATGACGTTGCGCGGATTGGAGGTATTGGTGCACGAGGTAATCGCCGCGATGATGACCGCACCATCGGGCATCTGCCCGGGCACCTGCTCCCACGCAGCGGCAATGCCACGGCTGGCCAGCTCGCTGGTCGCCACACGCTTGTGCGGGTTCGACGGGCCGGCCATGTTGCGCACCACGCTGGACAGATCGAACTGCAGCATGCGCTCGTACTGCGCGGTGACCAGATCGTCGGCCCACAAGCCGGTCTGGCGGGCATATGTTTCCACCAGCGCAATCTGCGTGTCTTCGCGCCCGGTCAGGCGCAGGTAGTCCAGCGTCTGCTGGTCGATGTAGAACATCGCCGCGGTGGCGCCGAACTCCGGCGTCATGTTGGAAATGGTGGCGCGGTCGCCGATGGTCAGCGCACTGGCACCCGCACCGTAGAACTCCAGGTACGCGCCCACCACGCGCTGCTGGCGCAGGAATTCGGTGAGCGCCAGCACGATATCGGTGGCGGTGATACCCGGCGCCGGCCGCCCCAGCAACTCCACGCCAATGATGTCCGGCAGCCGCATCCACGAAGCGCGGCCGAGCATCACGTTCTCCGCTTCCAGGCCACCAACGCCTACGGCAATCACGCCCAACGCATCCACGTGCGGGGTGTGGCTGTCGGTGCCCACGCAGGTATCTGGAAACGCCACGCCGTCCTGCACGTAGATCACCGGCGACATTTTTTCCAGATTGATCTGATGCATGATCCCGTTGCCCGGCGGGATCACTTCCACATTCTCGAATGCCCGCTTGGTCCATTCGATGAAGTGAAACCGGTCTGCGTTGCGGCGGTCTTCCACGCCACGATTCTTGGCAAAGGCCTGCTTGTCGAAGCCGGCATATTCCACCGCCAGCGAGTGATCCACGATCAACTGCACCGGCACCACCGGATTGACCTGCGCCGGGTCACCACCCTGCTCGGCAATGGCATCACGCAAACCGGCTAGATCCACCAATGCGGTCTGCCCAAGGATGTCGTGACACACCACGCGCGCCGGGAACCACGGGAAATCCAGGTCGCGCTTGCGCTCGATCAACTGCCGCAGATAAGCGTCCACGTGTTGCGGATCGGCGCGGCGCACCAGGTTTTCGGCATGCACACGCGCGGTGTACGGCAGCGTGGCATACGCACCGGGCTGCAACGCATCCACAGCGGCGCGGGCATCGAAATAGTCCAACGAGGTGCCCGGCAAGGGCTTGCGGTACGAGTTGTTCATGGCTGGCGACATCACGAAGCGGGCGGGGGCTTTGGAGCGGGAATCGGGAATCGGGAATCGGGAATCGGGAATCGGGAATCGGGAATCGGGTAGAGGCTGCAGGGCTGTGCGGTGTTTGCAAGTACACAGTTGCGCTGTTTTCCGGCGATCTGCTCAAGAGGCAGGCAACCGGTCAACAGCGCAACCTGCAGCGCCTGCTCAGGCGCGCTGATCCAGCGGCACAAACGCCTGGTCTTCCGGCCCGGTGTAGTTGGCCGAGGGGCGGATGATCTTGCCATCCACGCGCTGCTCGATGATGTGCGCGCTCCAACCGGCCGTGCGTGCCAGCACGAACAGCGGTGTAAACATCGCCGTCGGCACGCCCATCATGTGGTAGCTCACCGCACTGAACCAATCCAGGTTCGGGAACATCTTCTTGATGTCCCACATCACCGTTTCCAGGCGCTCGGCGATGTCGTACATCTTGCGGCTGCCCTGCTCGTCCGACAGTTCGCGGGCCACGTCCTTGATCACCTTGTTGCGCGGGTCGGACACCGTGTACACCGGGTGGCCGAAGCCGATCACCACTTCCTTGCGCTCCACCCGTGCCTTGATGTCGGCCTCGGCCTCATCCGGCGTGTCGTAGCGCTTCTGCACTTCGAATGCCACTTCGTTGGCGCCACCGTGCTTGGGGCCACGCAGCGCGCCGATGCCGCCGGCAATGGCGCTGTACATGTCGCTGCCGGTGCCGGCGATAACGCGGCTCGCGAATGTCGACGCGTTGAACTCATGCTCGGCATACAGGATCAGGCTGGTGTGCATCGCGCGCACCCACGATTCTTTCGGCGCAAATCCATGCAACAGGTGCAGGAAATGCCCACCGATCGAATCGTCGTCGGTCTCTACCTCAATGCGCTTGCCGTTGTGGCTGTAGTGATACCAGTACAGCAGCATCGAGCCCAGGCTGGCCATCAGCTTGTCGGCGATATCGCGCGCACCTGGATGGTTGTGGTCGTCCTTTTCCGGCTGCAGGCAGCCGAGCACGGAAACGCCGGTGCGCATCACATCCATCGGGTGCGCCGAGGGCGGCAGCTGTTCCAGCGCAGTTTTCACCGCCGCCGGCACGCCGCGCAACGAGCGCAGCTTGGCCTTGTAACCACGCAGTTCACCACTGTTGGGGAGCTTGCCGTGCACCAGCAGATACGCGATCTCTTCGAATTCGCTGCTGGTGGCCAGGTCCAGAATGTCGTAACCACGGTAGTGCAGATCGTTGCCGCTGCGCCCCACGGTGCACAGCGCGGTATTGCCGGCGGCGGTGCCGGACAGGGCAACCGATTTCTTCGGCTTGAAACCAGGAATGACGGTGTCGTTCATGCGTGGACCTCTTCAGATATGGCGTGTCGCGAAATGACTAACGGGATGGCACCGGCGACGTGCTGCGCAGCGCGATCATGCGCCCTTGCGCGCGAACAAGGCATCCAGTCGCTGTTCGTAATCGTGATAGCCGATGCGCTCGTACAACTCTTCGCGCGTCTGCATGCTTTCCAGCACGGCGTTCTGATGCCCATCGCGGCGGATTGCGGTGTACACCGCTTCGGCGGCCTTGTTGGCAGCGCGGAAGGCAGACAGCGGGAACAACTGGATCGCCACGCCGGCCTGCGCAAGTTGGTCGCGGGTGAACAACGGCGTCTTGCCGAATTCGGTGATGTTGGCCAGCACAGGCACGCGCACCGCATCAACGAAGCGCTGGTAGGTCTCCAGGTCATAGGCGGCCTCGGCGAAGATACCGTCCGCGCCCGCCTCCACGCAGGCAATGGCGCGTTCGATCGCCGCATCCACGCCTTCCATCTGGATCGCGTCGGTTCGCGCAATCAGGAAGAACGCCGGATCGGTCTTGGCATCGGCCGCTGCCTTGACCCGATCCACCATCTCGCCCTGGCTGACGATCTCCTTGCCCGGGCGATGGCCGCAGCGCTTGGCGCCGACCTGATCTTCGATATGGCAGCCGGCCGCGCCCGCCTTGATCAGCGACTTGATGGTGCGTTCGATATTGAACGCGCTCGGCCCAAAGCCGGTGTCCACATCCACCAGTAGCGGAAGTTCGCAGACATCGGTGATGCGGCGCACATCGATCAGCACGTCTTCCAGGGTGTTGATGCCCAGATCCGGCAAGCCCAGCGACCCGGCCGCCACCCCGCCGCCGGAAAGATAGATGGCTTGATAGCCGGCGCGTTGCGCCAGCAACGCGTGGTTGGCGTTGATGGCGCCGATCACCTGCAGCGGCGATTCGGCGGCCAGGGCTGCACGGAACCGGGCGCCAGCGGAAGACAGGGGCAAGGACGTCATGGCGATTCCTGAAATGGGATGACTGCAGTAGCGCAAGGGGCGTGCCAACCGTAAGCCATTGATGTGATTGACCGTGCCCGCTCGCAGCGTTGCATCAATGAAACAGTCGGAGCACTATGCAACATCACTGAAACGTCAGCGAATCATGCCTCACTCCTCCTTCGTCGCTCCTGCGGATGGCACCCTGCCGGTGATCTGGACGGTCAGCGTGTCGCGCCTGACCGGCCTGCTGGCCGATGTCATTCCCGAGTTCGACCAGCGCGCACACATTGAGCAGATCAACCTCGGCTTTGCCGAGGCGGTCGAGGTCATCGGCCAGCGCCTGCGCCGCGAGCGCTGCGATGTGCTGGTGGCTGGCGGCTCCAACGCCGCTTACCTGCGCAGCCGGCTACCGCTGCCGCTGGCGCCGATCCAGGCCACCGGCTTCGACCTGATGGAAGCACTGGCGCGCGCGCGCCGCATCGCACCGCGCATCGGCGTGGTGACCCATGCCACCGACGTGCCGTCATTTCAGCCGTTCCAGGACAGCTTCGCGCTGGACATCGCCCACCGCCGCTTCGTCACTGCCGAGGACGCCCGCGACTGCATCGCCGACCTGCGTGCCAGCGGCATCCAGGTGATCGTCGGGACCGGCATGGCGATCGACTTCGCCGAACAGGCCGGCCTGCCCGGCGTGTTGTTGTACTCGGCCGACTCGGTCCGCCTGGCGCTCGACCAGGCGATCGCCCTGGCCACCGCGCCCAGCAGCGCAGCCCCCGCTCTACGCAATGCCACACGCCGCACGCGCAACCAACCGGCCGCACTGCTCGGCGAAGACACCGCCATGGTGCAGGTGCGCGCACTGGTGCAGCTGTACGCGCCGCACGCCAGCACCGTGTTGATCAGCGGAGAGACCGGCACCGGCAAGGAGCTGGTTGCGCGGCAGCTGCACGCCGGCAGCCGCCGCCGGGGCCGGTTTGTGGCGATCAACTGCGGCGCGATCACCGAGTCGCTGCTGGAAGCGGAACTGTTCGGCTACAGCGATGGCGCCTTCACCGGCGCGCGGCGCGGCGGCCACACAGGGCTGATCGAAGCCGCGCAGGACGGCACCCTGTTTCTCGATGAAATCGGCGAGCTCCCACTGCCGCTGCAGACCCGCCTGCTGCGTGTACTGGAAGAACGCGAGGTGCTGCGCGTTGGCGCCACCGTGCCGGTACCGGTCGATGTGCGCGTGGTGGCGGCCAGCCTGCAGCCGCTGCAGACACTCGTCGACCAGGGGCGCTTCCGCCGCGACCTGTTCTATCGCCTGGCCGCGTTGCGCATCGACCTGCCGCCGCTGCGGAATCGCCCCGACGACATCGCCTTGTTACTCACGCACTACGCGCAACACGGCAGCGAGACGGCATTGCCACTCTCGCCCGCTGCGCTGCAGCGACTGCAACAGCACGCCTGGCCCGGCAACGTGCGTGAGCTACGTAACCTGGTCGAGCGTCTGTGCATTCATTGGAAGGCGCAAGCACAGGGCCAGGTGAGTCTGGCCCAGCTCGAGGCCTGGGCTCCGGAGCTGGCCGATGCCAGCACGCCAGCGGGCTACGATTCCACATCCGCCGACGCAGCCAGCTCGCGCGCGCACCTCACCGCGACATTGGTACGTGCGGCACTGGAACGTGCGCAGGGCAACCGCGCGTCCGCAGCCAAAGCGTTGGGCGTCTCGCGCACCACCCTCTGGCGCTGGATGCAGGCACAGGAGCTCGCTTCTTCGCAGTGACCGGCGCACGCACGCGCGCTTGAGTACTAGCGCTAGAACAGATCGCCGCGGCACGGCTTTTGCGACTGACGCTGCACCTGCGCCCGCAGGCACGCACTACTTGACCGGTGTGTACTCGGATTCGCCGGTGCTCAGGTTGCCGGTCGACTGATCGATGGCGTAGTTGATCGTGCCCACGCCATTGGAAACCTGCAGCACATCGCCACGCAGTACCGCCGGATAGTTCTTGGTCTTCACCCCGTTGCCGAACAGCTCGGGCCGGGTATCGCGAATGATGAAGCTTTCGCCGTTGTGCTCGATGCTCAGCACGTTCTTCGGCGCCTTGGCGTTGACCCATTTGCCCACGAATTCCTCGCCCATGTCTTTGGCGCAACCGGCCAGCAGGAGCAGGCTCGCAGCCAATGCAGTTCCAAGCAGCGTCTTCATCGCCACTCCTTCGTTGAATCCAGGGCCGAGCAGGATGGCGGTTCTCCCACGGCCCTGCAATAAGCAGACGCCACCGCAATCCCATTGCGGCCGGTTGGGATTCACCAGCCTGGCAAAAAGGTGACGCACGCCGCAGTGCACGCGTCGAACGCACAGCACACCGCTACAGCGACCGCACGGCGGCTGGCCGCCGAAGGAGGCGCAGCGTCAGCGCAACGCCAGCTGCAGATCGCCGGGCGCAGGCGGCATCACCAGATCGGCCGTGTCCAGCAGGCTCTGTGCCGACGCGGCTGCAGCGGCCAGATCGCCGAAGCACCCGCCCAGCTCGCCGACCGTGTAATGGCGCGTCACCGCACCCTGCTCGCTGACGCGCACCTCATACACCGGAAACCGGCGTGTTCCAGCCACCATCATTCGACTTTGCGTACGCATGGGTCTGTCTCCGTCGAGTAGCGCGTCAGGGTCGCTGCGCTGCGGCCGGACTGTCGGGGGCTGCCTGCAAGTGAACCGATCGTTCCCATCGCAGCGCTTCGCCCCCACCCCATCCGCACCGCCGCCGCATCTGCGCGCTACCTTCCGCGCACCACCGCTACCGGCAGGTGAAAAACTTCTTACGCGGGTGTACGTTGCGTGTGCATGCAACGCGCCGACGCGACCACCACCGCGGCTCGCTGACTAAATTCCTGCAACGAACGCCTGAACGAACGCATGAGTCTTCGGAGATAGCTCATCGTTGCTACCCATCCCAGCCTCCGGACTTAATTCCGTAGACGAAATCTACTAAAGCCAAGGACACCATAAGAGCATAATCAGTAAAGGCTCAAACCATCTAAGACACCGGAGCTTTCGGCACTTCATCAAACACATGGGAGCCGAAAAAATCGAAGCCCGCCGGCCAAGGTGCCACGACCTTACAAAGCACCTTATAAGCAGCAGGAGCATTATTATTAAGCCGCTCAACTGTCACCAAAAGATCCTGAGGCGGGCAAAGTTCCGCTAAACGGGAAAGGTCGTGACTGTAGTACCTCGGAGCGTACCCAACTACTGACACCGGATCTCCAGTGCGCAAAAGCAATGCCGCGGAATCCTGCTCGTTCTGAAAGTCCTTCATGACAAAGAGGCGATCACCGATTTTCAAGTCGATATCAGCGGTTCCCGGAATGTAACTGATGCCACGCACAAAAAAGAAAGCCTCAAAGCTTCCGTCTTCTTTCCTCTCTGGCGCAGGAATCAGCTCGATTTGGTCTGTAGCACGAATACCGCCAGATCTCGCCAACTCGTCAAGTTCGTCATGCTCTTCTGGTGAGAGACCAAGCCATAAAATATAATTTTGATACTCAGGCCGCGACCGAGGCAAAGTCCGATTTTTCAAGATCGGAAAAATTTCCGCAGAGCGGTACTCTTGATACAGATCTTCCATGCGCGCAAATCCGCTGAAGCCCGGCACCTCCCATGCGCCCTTCGTATACACCAGACGATAGACACCTCCGTTCTTTGTAACCTTAGCTACAGGAGACCAGCGACGACTTTCATGTTGTTGAATGGCGAGGTAGAGGGATTTCATTTTTCGTCCAAAAGTCGGTCTCTGTTGACCTTGAGGAGCTCGGCAGCAAAGCGGCGGGCTGGATCTGTAATCCAACCTACAGGAATTCTATTTAGCAGTGCCAAGAAACTACTCGGATCCAGCTCATGGAGTCGATTTAGCCAGTAAGCTCCTTTATCTGGGCATGATCTGGCAAATGCAAAAAAAGCTTCACCTGATTGCAATGGGCCCATGCCGTCGTAAATGGGCACCTTTGCTCTCCTTGCATATCCAAGAACACCATGATCAGGATGGTTTGCGTCCAACTTCTGTATTCGCCTTTGATCTGTCTCATTCCTACCTAGACTTGAAGCGTGATCAAACGTCGGCGCGAGGTAGATTGCACCGTGTGAGTTGATGAGGCCCCAGTTCTCCTCATGCCTATCCTGATTTGCGATCAAAGCATCGAGCAGAAGATATCCAGACATCACATCTGCCGCGTTGAAAAAGGACGTCGGTGAGACCCATCCGCTTGGAAGCGCAACCTGCGGTCTATTCAGGAGGCTGCTCAGGCGGCCAATGGTGTGTGCTTGGCCCCTAGTGTGCCTACTCACCGTCTCACGGGCTGCGAAGCCAATCAGCTCATTGCCAAGGATGAGCCGCGCGCCAGATGGAACAAAGGATTCGGTAACCACACCTCGTCGGCCTTCATACTCTGCCAAGCTATACGTAGCGTGCGGCAAACCGAGGAGGGCCGCTAGCTCGGCTGCAATCACCTCTGCCCAGTTTTCCCCAGTCCCAGGTCGCCCCTCCTTAAAGAGACGACGACTGTCGTCAAACCAGAACTTCGCTTTGGTTCCCATCTGCTCTGGCAAGTCAGCAGCACCACTTGGAACTTGCACGATCTGGAACATAGAACCCCCCCTGTCCATGGCCCACTGCACTTACCTCGCATTTACGAAAAAAACCGGCCATTGGCCGGTTTTTTTCGTAAACACTACAAATATGGTGGGCGGTACAGGGATCGAACCTGTGACCCTTGCCGTGTGAAGGCAATGCTCTACCGCTGAGCTAACCGCCCGGTGACGCGAGCCGCACATTATAGGGCAGCGGCGGAGATCGTCAATAGTTGTTTACCGCGTGGCGCAACGCACTGAAACCGCCGTGCCGCCGCCCCACGATCACCACACGCATGCAGCGCACCTGTGGCCCAGTCTTGCAATCGCCGCGCGCCATCGGCCGCGGCGATTGCCTGCCTTACATCGTGTGGGTCGGCTTGTCGGAGGTGGTCAAACCGGCCAGCAGTGTTTCGATCTTGTTGCGCACCGCCTCGCCTTCCGGGCCGTCCGGGAACTGCACGCCGATGCCGGCCGCGCGGTTGCCCTGCGCGCCCGCAGGCGTGGTCCACACCACCTTGCCGGCGACCGGGAGACGCTCGCTTGAATCAGGCAGCGTCAAAAGCAGAAACACCTCATCGCCCAGCATGTAGCGCTTGGGCGTCGGCACGAAGATGCCGCCACTTTTCACGAACGGCATGTAGGCGCTGTACAGCGCGGCCTTGTCCTTCAACGCCAGCGACAAAATGCCTTGGCGTGCATTCATTGCACTCATCGAGTTCCCCTAGAACGGGCCTGGCGCTCTCCCTCGCGCCAGGCCAGCAACAATTCCGCCACCGCCAGATCGGCGCGGACGGTGGTGCGCAACAAATCACGGGTGCGATTGGCGGCGTCGAACCAGGTCGCCAGCTTGTGCAACCGTGATGGATCGGTCAAGCCGGCCGATGCCTGCGCCAACGCCAGGTCGGCGGCATGCCGCAGACGCTGATCGGCCTGGCCATCGTTGGTCCAGCGCTGCGCCACGTCCACAGCGCCGACGCGGCCACTGGCGATCTGCTCCAGGTCCTGCGCCACGGCGCGGCGCACGGCCAGGCCGTCTTCGCGCAGCCACTGGGCGGCAAGCCCGGGATGGCCGCGCGCGGCCTCCAGCGCCTCCTGCGCCGCACGCTCGCTAACGCCTTGGGTCAGCAGCCAGGCCAGCGCTTCGTGGGCCGGCGGCAGCTTGAATTCCAGGCGCTGGCAGCGGCTGCGGATGGTGGCCGGCAAGCGCGCCGGCTGCGCACTGATCAACCACAGGTAGCGGCCTGGCGAGGGTTCTTCCAGCGTCTTGAGCAAGGCATTGCAGGCGGCGCGGTTGATCGCATCGGCCGGGTCGACGATTACCACCTGCGCGATGCCGTACTGCGGCGTCAGCGACAGTTTCTGCGAGATCTCGCGCACCTGTTCAATGACGATCTCGGTGCGCAGCTTGTCGCCGGTGCGGTTGGCAATGAACGACACCAGCTGCAGATCCGGATGCGTGCCGGCGGCGATCAGCTGACGGGTGCGCTGCGCCACTGCCGGATCCGGCGCACTGGCCAGCACGTGCTCGGCCAGCGCCAGCGCCACCGCGCGCTTGCCCAGCCCGTCCGGGCCGCAGATCAGCAGGCCATGCCCGAGCCGGCCGGCATCCAGCGCGGCCAGGGTCTGGTCGTAGGCGCGTTGTTGCCAGGGTGAAAACGTAGGCGTCATGGCGTGGGCTCCGGCTGACGGCGGCGCTGCAGATAGCGCGCCACCGCCGCATTGTGTTCGTCCAGCGTGGCCGAAAACGTATGCGCACCGCTGCCATCGCCCACCGCGACGAAGTACAGCGCGTTGCCCGGCGCCGGGCGTACCGCCGCCAGCAGCGCTTCGCGGCCCGGCATCGCGATCGGCGTGGGCGTCAGGCCGGTGCGGGTATAGGTGTTGTACGGCGTGTCGGTGATGAGATCGCGGCGACGGATGTTGCCGTCGTAGCTGCTGCCGATGCCATAGATCACGGTCGGGTCGGTCTGCAGCTTCATGCCCATCTGCAGGCGGCGCACGAACACGCCCGCGATCTGCGGCCGCTCGGTGCCCAGTGCGGTTTCCTTCTCGATGATGGAGGCCAGGATCAACGCCTGCTCGGGCGAGCTCAGCGGCAGTTGCGGGGCGCGCTGTTCCCAGGCCTGCGCCAGCGCCTTGTCCATTGCCGCATGCGCGCGCTTGAGCACGTCCAGGTCACTGTCGCCGCGCTGGTACAGATACGTTTCCGGTAGGAAGCGCCCTTCCGGATGCTGGCCGGCAACGCCCAGCCGCGCCATCAGTGCGGCATCGTCCAGGCCCGCGATGGTCTGCTGCAGCGGCGTGGCCGTGCCCAGGGCCGCGCGCAGTTGACGGAAGTTCCAGCCTTCCACCAGGGTGAAGCGGTACTGGATCACCCGGCCCTGGCGCATGCGCAATAACAGCGCACGCGGCGGCAACGCCGGCGTCAGCGCGTATTCGCCCACCTTGAGCTTGCCGGCCGCATCCACCTGGCGGGCCAGCAACTGCCATTCGAGATCACTGCCCTGCTGCACCCCGGCCTCGCGCAGCTTGCGCAGCGTCGCTTTGAGCGAATCGCCGGGCGCGATGACCACGCTGGGCGTGCTCGCAGTGACCGGCGTCTCGGCAAAATGCACGTAGTGCCGCCACGCCACCACGGCCGCGATCGCCAGCAGCGCCGCAAGCAACAGCACCGTCCCCAGCACGGCCAGACATCCGCGTTTGCCAGTCACCGCCACACCCACCTCGTCATTGCTCCAGCGCCGCGCAGGATACCGCGCGCCGGTGATGTGCCGTTGAAGTACTCATGCCGGGTCCAGCGCACGCAGCAGCCCGCGCGCCTTGGCACGGGTTTCGTCCAGTTCCCGCTGCGGGTCCGAGTCCACCACGATGCCAGCACCGGTGCGGAACCGTACCTGGCTGCCGGCCACTTCGGCGGTGCGGATCAGGATGTTCAGATCCATGTCGCCGTCGCGGTTGAGCCAACCGAACGCGCCGGTATAGGCGCCACGCGCGGTCTGTTCCAGCTCGGCAATGATCTGCATGCAGCGCACCTTCGGGCAGCCGGTGATGGTGCCGCCCGGAAATACCGCCGCAATCACCTCGCCAGGGGTGACGCCCTGCCGCAACCGGCCGCGGACATTGCTGACGATGTGATGCACGTGCGCATAGCTCTCTACGCCCATCAGTTCGTCCACCTCCACGCTGCCCGGCGCGCAGATGCGGCCCAGGTCGTTGCGCTCCAGGTCGATCAGCATCACGTGTTCGGCGCGTTCCTTCGGGTGACCGACCAGCTCGCGGATGCGCGCGGCATCATCGTCACCGGCAAAGCGTGCACGGGTCCCGGCAATCGGCCGGGTCTGCACTACTCGCCCGTGCACCGACACCAACCGCTCCGGCGAAGAACTCACCATCGCGCGCCCGGCCGCCACAAACAGGCCGGAAAACGGCGCCGGATTGGCCGCACGCAGCCGCGCATGCAAGGCGGCAGGGTCGACGGGCCGATCGAACTGCGCCTGCCAGGCGCGCGAGATATTGGCCTGGAACACATCGCCGGCACGCAAATAGTCCAGCACCCGCAGCACCGCATCGGTGAATTGCTCAGGCGGGTCTTCCTGCACCACCGTCGGCGCTGCCCAGGCAGGCAAGGCTGGCAGGCTGGCGCAGGCGGTGATGTCGTCGTCAATCTGCTGCAGCAGGTCTTCGCGCCCCGGCTCGGCCACGGCGAAGCAGCGCCCGTCCATGCGGTCGCGCAGCACTGCCGCCGGCGCCCGCAGGGCCAATGCCGCGGGCGCGGCGTCGCTGCGCATGGGCAGGCGCAGGATCGGCTCGACCTGTGCGGCCACCTCATAGTCCAGCAGCACCGCCCAGCCACCGCGAAACGGCCAAGAACTTTCGCCCTCGTGCGGCAGCCGCTCGGCCTGCCAGGCTGCATCCAGGGCGTCGAGAAAGCCGCCTTCCAGCAGTTGGCCGTCACCATTGCGGGTGCAGCCGTCCGGGTCCAGACGCAGCTGCGCGCCCTGCGCCAGCAGCAACACATCCCAACGCCCGTGCGCGGTGCCCGACGCGCTGGATTCCAGCAACGCGGGATACCGCTGCGGTGCCAGGCGATGCAGCGCCAGCAGGTCGATGTCCGCGTGCAGTGGTCGGGTCAGCGTCATCGGCCTGGCTTGGCGTGGAGGGACGGATGCGGCGCTGCGCGCCGGTGACAACCAGCGCGCCGCACACCGCACGGTAAATCAGCAGAAGACACAACGGGCCGAACGCGCGACGCGTTGCAGCCCATCGCGACCCTGCGCCATTGCGGCGCAGGACCAATGGCTCAGATGCGCTTGAACACCAGGGTGCCGTTGGTGCCGCCAAAGCCGAAGCCGTTGGACATCACCGCATCCACCTGCACCTCGCGCGCCACGTTCGGCACGTAGTCCAGATCGCAGCCTTCGCTGGGCTCTTCCAGGTTGATGGTCGGCGGAATGATGCCGGTATGCAGCGCCATCACCGAGAAGATCGCTTCCACGCCGCCGGCCGCGCCGAGCAGGTGGCCGGTCATCGACTTGGTCGAGCTGACCATGGTCTTGTACGCGTGGTCGCCCAGCGCACGCTTCATCGCCATGGTTTCGGCCAGATCGCCCAGCGGCGTGGAGGTGCCGTGCGCGTTGAGGTAGCCGATCTGCTCGGGGTTGAGCTTGGCATCGCGCATCGCCGCGGCCATGCTGCGCGCCGCGCCTTCGCCATCTTCGCTGGGCGCAGTCATGTGGAACGCATCCGAACTGGCACCGAAACCGACCAGCTCTGCATAGATGCGCGCGCCGCGTGCCTTGGCGTGTTCGTACTCTTCCAGCACCAGCACGCCGGCGCCGTCACCCAGCACGAACCCGTCGCGCTGCTTGTCCCACGGACGCGATGCAGCGGTGGGGTCGTCGTTGCGCGTGGACATCGCCTTCATGGCGCAGAACCCGCCCACCGAACTTGGGGACGAACCGCGCTCGGCGCCACCGGCCAGCATCACGTCGGCATCGCCGTGCTGGATCATGCGCATCGCAGTGCCGATCGAATGGTTGGAGGTGGCGCAGGCCGACACGGCCGAGAACGTCGGGCCCTTCAGGCCTTTGATCAGGCTCACCTGGCCCGGCAGCATGTTGATGATGGTGCTGGGCACATAGAACGGCGAAATCTTGCGCGCGCCGCCCTCATGCAATTTGATGGTCTGCTCTTCGATGCCGAGCAGCCCGCCGATACCGGAGCCCAGAATGGCGCCCACGCGTTCGGCATTGCTTTCGTTGATCTCCAGCCCGGAATCGTCCAACGCCATGAACGAGGCGCCGACACCGTAGTGGATGAACGAATCCATCTTCTTGACGTCCTTGGCGGACACAAACTGGGTGGGATCGAAATTCTTGATCTCGCCCGCGATCCTGGTGGTGAACTGCGAGGCATCGATCTGCCTGATCGGGCCAATGCCCGAGCGACCGTGGATGATCCCATCCCAACTGGTGGCCAGATCATTGCCCAGCGGCGACACCATGCCCATGCCGGTAACGACAACACGACGACTCATTGCAGATCTCCTCACCACACGACGGACGGTGCTTGCGGTTTACGGTTGACGCTCAAAAACACAGGGCCGCATCAGCGGCCCCATGGGATGTCTGACGCAGCAGCAGCCAAATGCCCGCCACCGCTGTCAGGAACAACGCATCAGCTCTTGACGTGAGCCTTGACGTAGTCGATCGCCTGCTGGACCGACGTGATCTTCTCAGCTTCTTCGTCCGGGATTTCGCACTCGAACTCTTCTTCCAGCGCCATCACCAGCTCGACGGTGTCCAGCGAGTCGGCACCCAGGTCATCGACGAACGATGCGCTGGTGGTGACTTCCTCTTCCTTGACGCCGAGTTGTTCGACGACGATTTTCTTGACGCGTTCTTCGATGGTGCTCATTGAGATATCGCTCCAGATGGAGTAGTGGTGGTACAAAAAAAACGCCATCGCCGCTGCGATGGCCGCGTTGGATAGTGTAGTGGAAGCGACCGGGCCTTGCATTGCATCACAAATCCCGGCCGATCAGCCACTTAGCGCCTCCCGGCGCCGCACGCTCACGGCATGTACATGCCGCCGTTGACGTGCAGGGTCTCACCAGTGATGTAACGGGCGGGCGGGCCAGCCAGGAATGCCACCGCATTGGCGATGTCGTCCGGCTGCCCCAGATGGCCCAGCGCGATCTGCTGCAGCAACGCTGTCTTGGCATCTTCCGGCAGCGCCTTGGTCATATCGGTATCGATGAAGCCGGGCGCGACCACATTGACAGTGATCCCGCGCGAGCCGATTTCCTTGGCCAGCGACTTGGAAAACGCAATGATGCCGGCCTTGGCCGCCGCGTAGTTGGTCTGGCCCGGATTACCGGTCACACCCACCACCGAGGCGATGTTGATGATGCGACCCTTGCGCGCTTTCATCATGCCGCGCATCACCGCCTTGGAGGTCCGGAAGACACTGGTCAGGTTGGTGTCGATGATCGCCTGCCAATCGTCGTCCTTCATCCGCATCAGCAGGTTGTCGCGGGTGATGCCGGCGTTGTTGACCAGGATCGAGACCGCACCGAACTCCTTGCCGATCGCATCGATCAAGGCATCGACCGCGGCCGCATCGGTGACATTGAGCTCCCGGCCGTGGCCGCCGTTGGCAGCCAGGCGCTCGCCGATGGCAGCGGCCCCGGAGGCGGAGGTGGCCGTGCCGATGACCGTGGCACCCTGGGCGGCCAGCGTATCGGCGATGGCCGCGCCGATGCCGCGGCTGGCGCCGGTGACCAGAGCGATCTCGCCCTGCAATGGCTTGCTCATGTTGCTGTTCCTCAAGAGGGGACGTCACAACCGCAGTTGCGAGCGTCGAGGGCCGGCATCACCGGCAAATCGGTCAACTCAGTGCGCCCACGCATCCAGCGCGCCGGCGTAATCGGCCGGGGTCGCGAGCGAACGGGCATCCAGGCTTTTGTCGATACGTTTGATCAGCCCGCTCAGCACCTTGCCCGGGCCGCATTCGGCGATCCGGCTGATGCCCTGCGCGGCCAGCGCCTGCACGCAGCCGGTCCACTGCACCGGCAGATACAGCTGCTCGACCAGGGCCTGGCGGATCGCCTCGTGGCCGGCGTGCACCTGCGCGTCGACATTCTGCACCACCGGAATCTGCGGCGTGTGCCAGGTCAACCCGGCCATCGCCTCACCCAACTGGTTGGCCGCCTCGCGCATCAGCGGAGTGTGCGACGGCACGCTCACCGCCAGCTTGACCGCCTTGCGCACGCCACGCTCGGCCAGCAACGCCAGCGCGCGATCCACCGCCGCCGCATCGCCACCGATCACAATCTGACCGGGCGAATTGAAGTTGGCCGGCACCACCACCTGGCTGCCCGAGGCCTCGACACAGACCTCGCGCACCAGCGCATCCTCGGCGCCCAGCACCGCGGCCATCGCGCCGACACCGGCGGGCGCCGCTGCCTGCATGAACTGCCCGCGCAGCCGCACCAGATGGGCACCATCGTGCAGCGACAAGGCGCCGGCAGCGACCAGTGCGGTGTACTCGCCAAGGCTATGGCCGGCCAGCACCGCCGGTCGTTCGCCGCGCTGCGCGTTCCACAGGCGCCACACCGCCACACCGGCGGCCAGCAACGCCGGCTGGGTGTATTCGGTGCGGTTGAGCATCTCTTCCGGGCCGCCCTGCGACAGGGCCCACAGATCGACGCCGGCGCCATCGGAGGCCTCGACGAAGGTCTCGCGGATCTGCGGATGCAGTTCGGCAAGTTCAGCCAGCATGCCCAGGGACTGCGAGCCCTGGCCGGGAAACACGAAAGCGAGCGTAGATTCGGTCACGCGTTGCTGCCTACAAAAATCGAGCCGGGATAATACGTGCGAAATCGCCCGGCCGTCTGTACTGACGCGTATGCAAGGCGCCAACGCCCGCATCGCACAGGCGTCTGCCGGCAGGGTCTGAGCAGGTCAATGTCGCCGTTGAGGAGCCAGTCCAGGCACGGCATCGACAGCTTCAACGCGGTGGTCGCGTAGATCGCCGGGCGGCGCGCTGGCGCGTCAGCTGGGCGTGGAAGAGAGGCGGGTCAGATGCGCGAAACGCGCGGTTACTTGACCACCTGGGCGCAGGCAGTCCGCACACGAACGCGCTGTCGCTGAGCATCAGTGGCGTGCCCCTGACAACGCTCTACCCCGCCTGCCCGCAGGCCATCACCCGCAACAGCTTGACCGCCTGAGCCTGCAGCGCGCTGCGCCGGCTACATTCCCCGCAGGGACCGCATCACCGCCACGCTGCGGCGGTGGAGGCAGGACATCCAGGCCCTAGTGGCGTGCGAGAACGTTGCGTGTGTCGATCAAGACTGTGCGGCGGCTGCACTGCGTCAGGGAGACTCACTGACACATCAGCCCGCAATGGCAAGGCTCTTTGCACCAACAGAACCTCAAACGCAAAAAGACACCGCCGGCAAACGCGGCAGTGCCTGCGCAGATCAGTAGCGCAGCAGCGCCGAGCCCCAGGTAAATCCGCCCCCGAAGGCTTCCAGCAGCAGCAACTGGCCACGCTGCACGCGACCGGAGCGAACCGCTTCGTCCAGCGCGAGCGGCACCGAGGCCGACGAGGTATTGCCATGCCGGTCGACGGTGACCACCACCTGCTCCATCGGCAGATCCAGCCGCTTGGCGGTGGCTTCGATAATGCGCAGATTGGCCTGATGCGGGATCAACCAGTCCAGGTCGTGCGTGTCCAGGCCATTGGCGGCGAGGGTTTCATCGACCACCGAGTCCAGCGCCTTGACGGCGTACTTGAACACGTCGTTACCCTTCATCAGCAACGCGCCACCGCCGTTCTTGCCTTCGCCGAAGCCAACAGACACACCGACCGGATCCCACAGCAATTCCTTCTTGCTGCCGTCGGCATGCAGATGGGTGCTGAGGATGCCGGTGTCTTCGTCGGCCTTGAGCACGACCGCGCCCGCACCGTCGCCAAACAGCACGCAGGTGGTGCGATCGGTCCAGTCGACGATCCGGGTCAGCGTTTCGGCGCCAACGACCAGCACGGTCTTGGCGTCGCCACTGCGAACGAACTTGTCGGCCACGCTGAGCGCGTAGACGAAGCCCGAGCAGGCCGCGTTGACGTCGAAGGCACCGCAGCCGACATTGCCCAGCCGCGCCTGCAACAGGCACGCAGTGGACGGGAAAATCAGGTCCGGGGTGGTGGTGCCGACAACGATCAGGTCGATCTCGTCGGCAGTGACACCGGCTGCTTCCATCGCCTTCAGCGAGGCGAAGTACGCCAGGTCGCTGGTGGTCTGGTCGTCGGCAACGATGTGACGTTCACGGATGCCGGTACGCGAGCGGATCCATTCATCGCTGGTGTCGACGATCTTGGACATATCGTCGTTGGTCAACACCTTTTCGGGCAAATAACTACCCGTGCCCGCGATTCTGGAGTAGATCCGCTTGCTCATACTGTTCCTTGGTGCAAGAGCCGCGGTGATTGGCGGCTCCGGAAGTATCGAGGGTCACCCGCCTGCAAAACTGCGGCGGGTGCCACGGATCAATCTTCTTGGACGGCCGACGACTTGGTCGTGATCACCTTCTTGCCGCGGTAGTAACCGTCAGCGGTGATGTGATGGCGCAGATGGATCTCGCCGCTGGTCGGGTCGGTCGACAGCTGCTTGGCGGTCAGGGCATCGTGCGAACGACGCTGGCCGCGGCGGGACGGGGTGACTCGGGATTTCTGCACAGCCATGGGATTGCTCCAAACTTAAGTTCGATAACTTTTCTGTTGAGTCGAACAGGACTGTACGCCCGCGCCGACCTGTGTTTCCGCCCTTAACAGCGGCGGTTACTGTTTCTTCAACGCCGCCAGCGCCGCGAACGGACTGGCCTTGTCTTGCTCTTCCTGGGTCGGAACCCACTCGGCCTCGACTGCCTCGCTCCCCGGCGCCATCGGCACCACGGGAACCGCCAGCACCAGCTCGTCCTCCACCAGGTCCACTGCCCGCAGCATGCCGTCGTCGGGCACCAGCAAGGCTTCGTAGTCGGGCGGCAACGCGGCCTCATCGGCCTCGTCGCGGATCAAGCCGAGTCGCTGCCTGATCTGCACCGGATACAGAAAACGCTGCAGGCTGCGCTGGCATTCCAGCGGCAGCGCGACATCGATGCTGAGTTCGACATAGGCGACCTTCAACAGATCGTCCTGATCGAACTGAAGCGAATAGACACATTCGCCTTCGGTATCAACCAGGCTTCCCTGAAGACGGGTCATCGCAGATAGCGGGATGCGGCCGTCGAAGCGCCTGCGCGCTGCGACCATCCGCCAAGCATCCAGCATTTCGGGCACGTTCGCGGACATAAGCCGCAGAATGTTAAAGACCCGCCGGGGCCATGTCAAATCTGCCGCCGCTGGGATTGTGGCCCGGCGCCGGGGCCGGCAGACTCCTCTGCCCTCCCTCGCAGTGCGCCCATGATGCCACGCCTGATCCTGGCCTCCACGTCTGCCTACCGCCGCGAGCTGCTGGGCCGCCTGCACCTGGACTTCGACACCGCCCGCCCCGAGGTGGACGAGCACGCCCTGCCCGGCGAAACGCCGCAGGCGCTTGCGACCCGGCTGGCCGGCGAGAAGGCGCGCGCCGTGGCGGTGCGCTTCCCCGAGGCCTGGGTGATCGGCTCGGACCAGGTCGCCGACCTGGACGGCCAGGCGCTCGGCAAGCCGGGCACGCTGGAGCAGGCGCGCGCGCAGCTGACGCGCATGTCCGGCCGCATGGTGCGTTTCCAGACCGCGGTCAGCCTGATCGGCCCGGACGGGTTTGCCGCGCAAGCGCTGGACCTTACCGACGTCCAGGTGCGGCCCCTGCAGCCGCAGGAGATCGAACGCTACCTGGCAGCCGAACCGGCGCTGGAGTGTGCCGGCAGCTTCAAATGCGAGGGCCTGGGCATCACCTTGTTCGACGCAATCCGTAGCAACGACCCCACCGCCCTGGTCGGCCTGCCGCTGATCGCAGTGGCGCGGTTGCTGCGGCAGGCGGGATTTTCGCTGCCTTGAAGCTGCCTCAGCCCGCCTGGCGCAGCGTGCAAAACTGATACGGATAGACGGTTTGCCCAATGCGTGAGAGCAACGTGCGGCACTGCGCCGGGTCCAGCGTCAGCCCGTACGCACCCAGGCGCTGCTGCGCCATCTCGCGAATGGCCTGATCGGCCGCCGCGATATCCAGCGCCCTGGCCTTGGGCACGACCAACAGGCAGCGGCCGGGCGTGGAAGCAGCCAGCTCGGCGCGCAGACCGCGCGCGATCAGCCAACGCAGGCGTGCGCAGTCCGGCTGCGCTGCCCACCCGAACTGATGCGCCCAGCGATTCATGCGATCCACCCGCGCCTGCTGTTTGTCGCGCGCCGCACCCAGCATCGCGTAAATCTGTGGGCGCTCGGCCACCAGGGTGCGCACGCGCGCCCGATACGCATCGGTCTCGCTGATGTTGGTTGCGACCCCGATGTAACGGGACTGCTGCGGCAACAGCGTGACGCGCCATGACTGCGGCTCATCGCCGACCAGCAAGACCGTTACCCGTGCCGGATCGATGATCTGCGGTTGCGTGACCTCAAACCCCGCGCGCGCCCAGGGCTCGTGCCCCCAATCCTTCCAGCCGACCACGGCCACCAGCGCGCACAGCCCGATCAACCACGCAGCCTTGTGATCGGCACGTTGCGCAAACGCATGCCGGCAACAGATCCACAGCACCACCGGCGCCAGCAATTCCAGCACGACCAGATAGCGGTGGATGCTGAAGATGGCCTGCCACAACACATAGGCCGTGGCCACGAACACCAGCACCACAGTGGCCGAGCGATCCAGCCCAACCCCAGCAACCCGGCGACGCAGCACAGCGCGCGCAGCCACGATCAGCACCAGCGCATACAGCACGGCCCACAGTGCCTGCACCAATCCCAGGTCGCCGATACGTTGCGGCTTCAACGTAAACAGCAGCGGCCAGAGCAGGTGTTCGCCAAGATTGCGCGGCAGCCAGCGCGTGTCGGCGATCGACACCGGCGCGGCCAACGGGGATTTAAACAGCCCATTGAACTGCGGGAATAACGGGTTGCCCAGGTGTTGCCAGACCTGCCAGTACCACGGCCCGGCCACCAGCGCGAATACACCGCCCGCGACGACGATCACGATGCCCAGCGCCAGCAGCCGTGCCCGCAGGCGCGCGCCATCGCACATCAGCGCCGGCACCAGCGCGAGGGCGTAGAGCGCATTGGTCAACTTGAGCGCACCGCCAGACCCAGCAACGCGCCTGTACGCCATAGATGGAGGGCGGTTTTGCCCTGCCGCGCACGTGCCTGTGCCTGCAGAACCAGCGCCAAGGCCCAACACGGGCAAGGCCGTGGCGGTATCGCCCATGGTGCCGCCGAGTTCGGACAGAAACACGGCGCTGCTGAATCCTGCGGCCACCAGCAGCGGTGTCCATTGCGCACGCCGCGGATGCACCGAAAGCCCCCGCCAGGCAACCGCGGCCACCGGCACGAACACCAGCGCATGCAGTGCACCGAGCAGCACGCCAACCAGTGGCGCGGGAAGGTGCAACATCAAGGCGGCATGCATCGCATCCAGCAGCGGGCTGAAGTAGCTTTGCATCTGCGCCAGCGCGAGGTCGGTCGTCAGTCGCCCGTGCAATCAGGCATCGCCGATGTACAGGTGATAGTTGCGCAAGTCCCAGTTGGCGTCCTGGCCGAGGCCGAGCGACATCAGTGCACCGAGCAGCACGATGGCAAGTACGGCGGCGGCACTATGCCGCAGAGAATGGAAACCGAAGCGACGATCCGCCCAGGCGAGCAGGCGTTGGCGGCGCGTCGCTTTCGCTGTTGCTGCACTTGCCCGCATCACGCCCGCTCCTGCGCATGTCTGGATGCAAGCGCTGCCACGCTCGGTTCGGCGAGATAGGCCAGATGCTTGGACTCGACACGACCACGGGTCACCGTGTCCAGAATCAGCCCGCACGCCAGCAACAGGAAACCGAGCAGCATCAGGGCTACGCACAGGATCGCGGTTGGAAAGCGCGGCACCAGGCCCGTTTCCAGATAGGTCTGCAACAACGGTACGGCCAGCACGATCGACAGCGCGGCACTGAACAGGAAGCCGATCGAAAAGAACAGCAGCGGACGCTCGGCCTTGAACAACTTCACGATGGTGGTAAGGATCCGCCACCCGTCGCGCCAGGTATTCAACTTGCTCTGCGAGCCCTCCGGCCGCACACCGTAGGCAGTGTCGACTTCGGCGACCGGCATGCGCAATTGCAACGCGTGCACCGCCAGTTCGGTTTCGGTTTCGAACCCATGCGCATGCGCGGCAAAGGATTTGACTTAGCGGCGCGAAAACACCCGGCAACCCGACAACATGTCTTCGAAACTGCGGCCGCACAGCAGGCCTGCGCAGCGTGTCAGCAGCACATTGCCCAGCCGATGTCCGGGCCGGTACGCGGCCTGCTGTTGATCGCGCCGCGCGCCGACCACCATGTCCAGTTGCTCGCTGAGCAACTTGCGCACCAGCGCTGGCGCGGCAGCCGCGTCGTACGTCGCGTCGCCATCGACCAGCACATAGATGTCGGCGTCCACATCGGCAAAACCGCGGCGCACCACATTGCCCTTGCCCTGCAGCGCCACGCGCCGCACCTGCGCACAGGCCGCTACGGCGATCGCCGCGGTGGCATCGCTGGAGTTGTTGTCCAGCACATGGATGGCCGCCCGCGGCAACGCCACGGCAAAATCACCGACCACTGCGGCAATGGTGGCGGCCTCGTTGTGGCATGGCACCAGCACGGCGATGCGGATCCCGGCAAAGGTGTCGGGACAATCGGTACTCATCACGTAGGCCAGTCTCCGGTCAGGGGACGGGAACGGTGAATGGCTGCTCCCACCAGTCCTCGACGCTGCCGTCGTGGCCGTGCAGGCGCAAGCCCAACCAATGCGTGCCGGGCGTCAGCGCGCGCGTGTCCAACGTGGCAGTAAAGCCGACGCGGGGATGTTGCGGGTCGTTAGAGATTTTCCAATACGGGCGCACATCCAGGGTGGCACCGTAGTCGGCGCGTCCAGCGGGGCGACCATCGACCAGCAGCTCGACGCGCGACAGGCCCACGCCGTCCTTGAAGGCCCAGCCACGCACCTGCATGGTGGTCGTGGCGGCAACGCCAGGCAGCGGCGTATCGATCCACGCCATCGCAGGCGCGATGCAGGGGCCGGGCTGGCGTTGCGCCGGCAGCGCGAACAGCAGGAAGCGCTGATAGCCGTGGTCAGTGGAGACCACCTTGGGCGGCGGCAGCGGCCCGACCATGGCGCAGATGGCGTGGTAACGCGTGAGCAGATCGCGGTAGCGCTGATCGCTGGGCGAGAGCACCAGCAGGCGCGGGCCGCTGCGTTCGCCATGGCTGAGCAGCCCCCACTGGGCCAGTTGCGCCGAGCGGCCATGCTTGTCGTTCAGATCAGCCTGCAGCACTTCGATCTGTGCATCGTGCAATTGGAAGCCGAGCTCGGCGCCTACCTTGAAGTTTTCCGCCAGCACGCGGGTGCCGGGCGGCAGCTGCGCCAGTTCAGTCTTGACCGCACGCGCCAGGTCTTTCCAGCCGGCAAAATTGCGCGGGTAGTATTTTTCGCCCGCCGCTTGCGCGCGGATTGCCGGCACCGACACCGCCAGGTAATAGCTGTAGGCGCCCAGCATGCCGAGCAGCGCGATCAGCCAGGTGGCACGCCGCAGCGGGCGCGGCCAGCGCATCAGGATCACCGGCGCGGCGACCAGCAGGGCGAGATAGCCCGGCAACGGCCAGTGGAAGCTGATCCGCTCGGCATCGCTGAAGAACCCCAGCACGAAGATCGCCAGCGTGGAAATACCGCCCAGCAGGCCGAAGTAGCGCCACTGCGCACGCGAGCCGCCACTCCCGGCACGGGTGCCGGCCAGGCTGACCTTGACCATCGCCCAGGCCAGCAGTGGCGTCACCAGCGCGGCCTGGATCAGCAAAAACCACAGCCCGGTGATCTGGAACGTCCACGGATGCCGGTCTACCAGCTGAAAGCGCAGGCCCGCCTCGTCATGGTCGGTGTTCCAGAACAGCAGCGGCAGCCAGCTCATGGCACCTACCGTCAGCGCCATCCAGATGCGTGGGTCGCGCAAGACCGCACGCCCCTGCGGAATGCACAGCAATGCAATGCATCCCACTCCGATCACACCGACAAAGCGGTAGTGGCTCAGTGCACCGATGACCAGGCCGATGGCGAGCTCCAGCGCGCTGGTGGCATCGACCTCGCGCAACAGCCGCGCGCCCGCATCCATGCACAGCACCGCTGCCAATGCCATGGGCACATCGGGCACCGCCAGGATGCCGAGCGTGGCCGACAGCGGCATTAGCAAGGTCAGACTGCCGGCCTGCCAGCCCAGCGTGGAGCCGAACCAGCGCGTGGCGATGTGCGCAACCAGCCACGGCAGCAGCGCAGCGATGGCCAGAAACGGCAACCGCAGCGCCAGTAAATGGTGCCCGCCAAGTTCCACGCCCAGGCGCGTCAGCCACGCGGTCATGCCCGGCAGATCCGAGTACGCCGCTGCCAGATGCTGGCCTTCCTGCCAGTAAAACGCCTCGTCCACGAACAGCGGCAGACGCGCGGCAATCAATAGCTTGACGGCCGTCGCCAGTGTCCACAGGATCACGAAGGTGCGATGTGCGCGTTGGTCCCCTGGCATTGCCCTGTGCACTCTTCTTCCACCTACGGATTTGTGATGTCGACACCGCTGCGTTCCACGGAAATGCTAACCGATGCGCTGCGCCAATCGCTGCGGCGCGCACAGGACCAGGTCAATTCGCTGTTGCTGGGCAAGGCGCAGGAAGTGCGCCTGGCGTTCGTGGCACTGCTGTCCGGGGGACATCTGTTGATCGAGGACCTGCCCGGCCTGGGCAAGACCACCCTCGCCCACGCCATGGCGTCCAGCCTGGGCCTGGGGTTCCAGCGCGTGCAGTTCACCTCTGACCTATTGCCGGCCGATGTGCTGGGCGTGTCGGTCTACGACGCGGCCTCGCGCCAGTTCCAGTTTCATCCCGGCCCGGTGTTCACCGACGTGCTGCTGGCCGACGAGATCAACCGCGCGCCGCCGCGCACGCAGAGCTCGCTACTGGAAGCGATGGCCGAGCAGCAGGTCACCCTGGACGGGGTGACACATGCGCTGCCGGAGCCGTTCTTCGTGATCGCCACGCAAAACCCGGTTGATCTGTCGGGCACCTTCCCGCTACCGGATTCGCAACTGGACCGCTTCCTGCTGCGGCTCAGCCTGGGCTACCCCAGTGCCGATGCCGAACGGGCGCTGCTGTCGGGCGTGGATCGTCGCGAGTTGATCGCCCAGGCCGCACCGCAGTTGAGCGATGCCGATGTCGTGGCGTTGCGCGCGGGGGTCAACCACATCCACACCAGCGACGCCTTGATCACCTATGTGCAGGCGCTGCTGCTGCGTAGCCGTCAGCACGCCGGCGTGCGCGTGGGCCTGTCGCCGCGTGCGGGGATTGCGCTGTTGCGCGCAGCCAAGGCCTACGCCCTGCTGCTGGGGCGAGAGCATGTGCTGCCGGAGGATGTGCAGGCGTTGTTCGTGGCGGTCGCCGGGCACCGCCTGGTGCCGGAAGCCGAATCATCGTCCGGGCCGGCGCTGGCCAAGGCGTTGCTGCACAGCGTACCGGTGGACTGAGCACGTGCGTGCGCACCTGCGTGGCATGGGCCGACGGCTCAGCCTGCTGGCCCGCCCGCGCGGGCCGGAAGCTGTGCCGATCGTGCTGGATCGGCGCCGGATCTATGTGCTGCCCACGCGATTTGGCCTGTTTCTGGCGGCCTTGCTGATGGCCATGCTGCTCGGCGCGCTGAACTACAACAACAACCCGGCGTTGTTGCTGGCGCTGCTGCTGGCCACCGCCGGCATCGCCAGCAGCATCGTGGCGCACCTGCAATTGTCGGCACTGCGGATCGAAGCGGTCTCCGCCGAACCGGTGGTGGCCGGTGAGCCGCTGCGCATGCGGGTGTCGTTGGCACGCCGCGACACCCGCGCCCGCCGCGGATTGCGCCTGGATCATCTGGAGCACAGCGGTTTTTGCTCGCTCACCGACTACGACAACGCGGACGTGGATCTGCTGGTGCCCACCGTGCGTCGCGGCTGGCAGGACATCGAGCGCATTCGGCTGTCCAGCACTCAACCGCTGGGGCTGGTGCGCGCCTGGTCATGGGTCTGGCCGGAAACACCGCTGCTGGCGTACCCGGCCCCGGAAGCGCACGGCCCCGCGCTGCCCGATGGCGCCGGCTCGCCCAATCAGACCCGTCTGCATGCACAAGGCGAGGAACTGCACCAACTGCGTCCGTACCGGGCCGGCGACGCACCGCGCACGATTTCGTGGAAGCACTCTGCGCGCCGCGATGCGCTGCTGGTGCGCGAATACGAGCAGCCGCTGGGTGTGGAAGTCACCCTCGACTGGCGCAGCCTCAGCGCCCTGCCCTACGAACGCCGCATCGCGCGGCTGACGCGCTGGGTCAACCTTGCCGAACGCGATGGCCGCCGCTACCGGCTGCTGTTGCCGGGCCAGCCACCGCTTGGTCCTGCACAGGGCCCGTCGCACCATCATCTGTGCCTGCGTGCGTTGGCGCTACTACCGCATGACTGAGCCTACCGCCCCGATCACCCAGGCCAGCCGCGGCTGGGTACTGGCCACCACCTGGCTGGCGCTGGCGCCGCTGCTGCTGCAGTTGCCCGGCCTGCTCGCCGGCACCATCGCCGTCGCCGCGCTGCTGGTCGGCGTGATGAGCTGGCGTGGCAGCCTGATGGCACCGGTCCGGTTGCTGTTGGTCATCGCGATGCTGGCCGCGGTGTACTGGCAGATCGGCATGCGCTTCGGGCGCGACACCGGCTGCGCGGTCCTGGCGGCGATGCTGGCGATCAAGGCCTCCGAATTACGCACCCTGCGCGATGCGCGCAGCCTGCTCGGCTTTGCGTTGTTCGCACCGTTTGCCGCATTCCTGCTGGACCAGGGCCCGGCCACCATGGGCCTGGCGTTGCTCGCGGTGCTGAGTGCGCTGTTGTGCATGCAGCGCCTGGCCGACGAGGAACACCGCACCGGCACGCCAGGGCTGCGCCTGCAATTGCGCAGCATCGGCAAGCTGGTGGCCATTGGCGTGCCGCTGGCCCTGGCCACGTTCTGGCTGCTGCCACGTTTGAGCTCGCCGCTATGGGGCGTGCCGGAGCGGGCGCTGTCGCGGCCCGGCCTGTCGGACAACATGTCGCCGGGTGAGTGGATCGACCTGATGGCCGATGACAGCCCCGCCCTGCGCGTGCAATTCACCGGCAAGGCGCCGCCACCGGAGCAGCGGTACTGGCGCGGCCCGGTCATGTGGGATTTCGATGGCCGCACCTGGCAGCGCGCGCGCTGGACCGGCCGCGCGCAACCAGCCGCCTTCGCTGCCGGGCCGGCAACGTATCGCTACCGCCTGGACTACGAGCCCACCGACCGCCGCCAGCTGGTCGCGCTGGATCTGCCGGTGCAAGGCGTTGCGAACGCCGAGCTGTCGCCCGATTACGAATTGTTCGCGCAGCGCCCGTTGAGTGCACTCACCCGCTGGGACCTACAGTCCGCGCCGCCGGCACGCTTCGACACCGATCTACCGGCGCCGCTGCGCGCACGCGCATTGGCGCTGCCACCCGGCTTCAATCCACGCACCATCGCCCTGGCCCGCCAGTGGCGTGCCGAAGCGGGTCGTGACGATGCCGCAGTGGTGCAGCGCGCGCTGCAATGGATCACGCGCGAATTCGCCTACACGCTCGACACCCCGCTGCTCGGGCGCAACAGCGTCGATGAGTTTCTGTTCCAGCAGAAGGCCGGTTTTTGCGAACACTTCAGCTCGTCGTTTGTGGTGCTGATGCGCGCGGCCGGCATCCCGGCGCGCGTGGTCACCGGCTATGCCGGCGGCACCTACAACGGGCTGGGCAATTACTGGGTCGTGCGGCGCATGGACGCGCATGCGTGGAGCGAGGTGTGGCTGGCCGGCCGTGGCTGGGTGCGCGTGGATCCCACCGCCGCCGTGGCACCGGAACGCATCTATGACACGCTGGAGGATCGCCTGCAGGCCGGTGGCGGCGGTGGTGGCCAGCTGGGCACCTGGGACAGGCTGGGCGAGGTCAGCGACTGGTTGCGTCGCGGCTGGAACGAGCTGGTGCTGTCCTTCGACGCCGACCGCCAGCAGCGGCTGCTGCAACCGTTCGGCATCGACCGCCTGGACACCAACCAGCTCGCGGCCATCTTCGGCGTATTCGCGGTCAGCGCACTGGCCTGGATGGGGTGGCTGCTGGCGCGCGGCGAACGCGAACGCGACCCCCTGCTGCGCGCCTGGCACCGGCTCGGGCGCCGTTACCGCAAGCTCGGCCTGGCCCGCGAACCGCACGAACCGGCCACCACCTGGGCGCAACGTGTGGCACAGCACGATCCCCACACGACACTGTTGGCACTCAGCCAACGTTTCGCTGCGGCGCGCTACGCTGGAGCTGATTCGGACAGCGCCTCTCTCATCAAAGATCTGCAGCAGCATCGCCCGCGAACCGGAGCTTCCTCATGAGTACCCGTTTTCTTCTTCCAGTCATCGCTGTCCTCGGGCTCGCTGCCTGTGCCACGGCGCCCAAGCCGTTGCAGGGCCAGTTCCCCACGGTCAGCCCGAGCGACTCGACCGCCAGTGCACAGGTCGGCACCTCGGTGCGCTGGGGCGGCAAGATCATCCAGACCAAACCGGCCCAGGGCCAGACCTGCTTCGAGCTGATCTCGCGCCCGCTCAACGCCAGCGGCCGCCCGGACCGCAATGCGGTGGATGCCAGCGATGGCCGCTTCCTCGCCTGCCGCGCGGGCTTCTACGACCCGGCGGTGTTCGAGCCAGGCCGCGAAGTGACCTTCATCGGCAAGATCGAAGGCTACGAAACCACCAAGATCGGCGAGTACGACTACAAGCTGCCCAAAGTGGCCGCCGATGTCGTCTACCTGTGGCCGCAGGTGCGCGAGGTCGATGTGGTGCCGGCCTACCCGTACGGCCCCTGGGGCGACCCGTGGGGTCCGTGGGGCCCGCGCTGGGGTGGCGGTTGGGGCCGCGGTTGGTGGTAACCAGCCACTGCTGAGATGACACAAAAACGCCGCTCACAGGGAGCGGCGTTTTTGTATGTGGCGTCCGACGCAGCAGGATCCTCTGGGCCTAACCACATCGATCACGGCGTACCGAAACGCCCCAGCGGCGCACCGGCCAGCAGATGCAGATGGATATGGAATACGGTCTGCCCAGCATGCTCGCGGCAGTTCATGACAATGCGGTAACCGTCCTGCGCTAGCCCTTTTTCGCGCGCATATGCCGCGGCCGCCAGCGCCAACTTGCCGACCAGCAGCGCCTGCTCCGGCGGTACATCGTCCAGGGTCGGGATCGCATGCAACTTGGGAATGAAGAGCACATGCACCGGCGCCTGCGGTGCGATGTCCTCGAATCCCAGCACCTCGTCGTCTTCATAGACGATGGTGGCGGGAATTTCGCGACGAATGATCTTGCCGAAAATGGTGTCGGTCATAGGAAGGGAATCGAGAATCGGGATTGGGGAATCGCAAGAGCTTACCGCGCGGGCTTCTGACTTTGCTTCTCCGATTCCCCATTCACGACTTACGATTCCCGGCGCTTAAAGCACCTCACTACGCGTGCCGAAGGCATGCGACAGCGTGCCGCGATCCACGTACTCCAGCTCGCCGCCCAGCGGCATGCCTTGTGCAAGCCGGCTGGGGCGCACGCTGTGTTGGCGGGCCAGTTGCGCCAGGTAATGCGCGGTGGCCTCGCCCTCGACGGTGGCGTTGGTGGCGATGATCATTTCGGTGACCTCGCCCGCTGCCAGACGCTCGGCCAGGCGGTCCAGCCCCAACTCACGCGGGCCGATACCATCCAGCGGCGACAAACGCCCCTGCAGGATGAAATACACCCCGCGGTAGCCGGTGGCGTGCTCGATCGCCAGGCGATCGGCGGGCGATTCCACCACGCACAGCTGCTGCCGATCACGGCCGGAATTGGCGCAGATCGCGCACACCTCCGACTCGGTGAAGTCGCGGCATTGCACGCAATGGCCCACCTTCTCCACCGCATTGGCCAACGCCGCCGCCAGCCGCCGCCCACCCTCGCGCTCACGCTCGAGCACGTGGTACGCCATGCGCTGCGCCGACTTCTGACCCACACCGGGCAGCACCCGGAAGGCTTCGATCAGTTGTTCTAGAAGGGAGGACATGTGCTCGGGAATCGGGAATGGGGATTGGGGAATCGCAAGAGCAAAGGTGCAGGTTGCTTCACGATTCCCGATTCCCTACTCCCGATTCCCAGCCTCTCAGAACGGCAGCTTCATGCCAGGCGGCAACTGCATGCCGGCCGTGGCCGAGCCCATGCGCTCCTTGGATTCGGCATCGATCTTGTTGGAGGCGTCGTTGAAGGCGGCGGCGATCAGATCCTCGGCCATCTCCTGGTCGGAGAGGATGCTCGGGTCGATGCGCACCTTGCGGCATTCCTTGGCACCGGTGAGCGTTACGCTGACCATGCCGCCGCCGGCGCTGCCGGTGACTTCCAGCTTGGCCAGTTCTTCCTGGGCGCGCTGCAGGTTTTCCTGCATCTTCTGCGCCTGCTGCATCAGTTGGGCAATATTTCCACGCATGCGGGGTTACTCGTCGTAAGGGCGGATGGAATCGGGAACGACCCGCGCGCCCTGCTGCTGAATCAGCTGCTGCACATTCGGGTCATTCATGAAGGCGGTTTCGGCCGCACTCTGGCGCTCGCCTTTCTGGCGATTGGCGCGCTCGTGCAGGGTCTCGACATCGGCGCTGCCGGTCTCGATCACGATGCGCGGCGTGTTGCCCAACTCTGGCGCCAGCGCCTGCGCAAGATTGGCGATGGAACGTTCGGAGTTGAGATATTCAAAGCCCGGCGCCAGCGCCAGGCGCAGCACGCCGTCGCGATGGCCGATGAAAGCCGCATTGGCAGCGAGCTGGCGCGAGGGGCCATTCAGACCGCTGCGCGTGACCAGCTCCAGCCATTGCTCGGCATCGGCGATGTGTCCGTCGTCGAACGTAGCGGCCGGCGGTGTCACCGGCGCGGGCGCAGACGGCGGGGCCACAGGCACCACCGCATCCATGGCAGCAGGCGCCGCGTCGTCGGCCACGGTCGCAGGCAGCGCCATGGCCGCTTCCGGCGCCATTAACGGCACAGCAGCAGGCACCTCGGCAGTGGCACGTTGCGGTGCAGCCTGTGCACGCACCGGTGCGTCGTCCACCGCCCACGGCGGTGTGTCATCCGTGCGCGCAGGCGGCGCTGACGGCGCAGGTTCGGCCGCGGCCGTGGGCAACACCACCACCGGCGATGGCGCGGCAGCGACGGGCGGTGCGGACACCACGGGGGCCGGGCTGACGTCGGCTGCCTTGGCCGACGTCGCCGCCCGTGCAGGTGCGGCGGCCGCAGGCGCCGCCTGCACGCCGGTGGCCGTTCCACGCGTGTGGCCGCCGGCGCTGGCGCCACGTCCATCGTCGCCGCTGCCGGCCGGCACCGCGGCAGCCGGCCGGAAGGCGAGCATGCGCAGCACGGCCATTTCAAACCCGGCGCGCGGACTCGGCGCCAGGTACAGATCGCGGCGCCCGTTGAGCGCCATCTGGTACCAGAGCTGCACCACTTCCGGCCGCAGCTGCGCGGCAAAGCCGGTCGGGTCGATGCCATCGCCCACGAACGCCACCGACGGCACCAGCTGCTGCACCTGGATGCGATGCAGTGCCTCCGCCAGCGCCTCCAGCACGCCGCTCCAGTCCGGCGAGAATTCCGCCAACGCGGCAACCACCTTCAACAACTGCGCGCCGTCCCCATCGGACAGCGCCTGCAACATCGCGCCGACCTGGGTGCGGTCGACCGTGCCCAGCATGGTGCGCACCACGTCTTCGCGCAGCGCACCGCCGGCATAGGCGATGGCCTGGTCGAGCAAGGACAGCCCGTCACGCAGCGAGCCATCGGCCGCCTTGGATAACTGCACGATCGCCGACGGGTCCGACTCGATTTCCTCGGCTGCCAGGATGCGGGTCATCTGGCCCTGGATCTGGTCTTCGTCCAGCCGCTTGAGGTTGAACTGCAGGCAGCGCGACAGCACCGTCACCGGCAGCTTTTGCGGGTCGGTGGTGGCCAGCAGGAATTTCACGTGTTCCGGCGGCTCTTCCAGCGTCTTCAGCAGCGCATTGAACGCTGCCTTGGAGAGCATGTGCACCTCGTCGATCAGGTAGACCTTGAACTTGCCGCGCGAGGGCATGTACTGCGCGTTTTCAATCACTTCGCGCACATCGTCCACGCCGGTGTTGGATGCGGCGTCGATCTCCAGCAGGTCGATATAACGCCCGGCATCGATGTCCAGACAGGCCGGGCACGTGCCGCACGGATCGGCACTGGTGCCCGTCTCGCAGTTCAGCGATTTGGCGAAAATGCGCGCGATGGTGGTCTTGCCCACGCCGCGGGTGCCGGTGAACAGGAACGCGTGGTGCACGCGGCCACTGTCGAGCGCATTGCTGAGCGCGCGGACCACGTGTTCCTGGCCAACGAGTTCGGCAAAACGCTTCGGGCGCCACTTACGGGCGAGAACGAGATAGGACATCGGGAAACCAGCGAACGTTGAACCGATATTGTGCCACGCCGCGCACTCTTGATCGTTCAGCGAAGGGCCGTCGGCCGCAGACACGCACCGGTCGGATCGACAGCGGCACAGTGCCGGCAGCGTGACGCGCGCGCAGCGCCAGCTGTCGCTGCGGCATCGGACCTGAGTGGGGTGGTGTCCCCGCCGGTTGACCTCGGCGCCCGCATCAATCGATACCGTTGCTGCCTTCCGGCCCTGGCGGGATTTTCGATCTAGCGTCGCGAGGGACCGACGGGGCCACCATAAGACGTGGGCCACCGGCGTGGCCCTGGATGTCGGCAACGTGCACAAGCGCGCAACGCAGACATCATGAAACTGGCGGAGAGAGGGGGATTCGAACCCCCGAAGCGCGGTTTAGACGCTTACACACTTTCCAGGCGTGCTCCTTCAACCACTCGGACACCTCTCCGTGCCTGTCGGGCGGCCTGGCCGTCGACAGAAGCGGAATTCTAGCTGTCGCGCGCGGCTTTAACAAGGTGAGTCTTGGCGCGGCCCGCAGAGGGCGCGACAGAATTGCGGTGCCGCAGAGGAACCCACCCGCGCGGGCACCTGTCGATTCAAACACCAGCCGCGCTCGCCTGGCAGATGCACCGCAGGTGAGGCATTGCCTTACTGCGACTCCGGATGCAGCCAGCCCGCATCGCCTTCCAGGTAGTGCTCGTGCTTCCAGATCGGCACGCGCGCCTTGACCTCGTCGATGATGAAGCGGCACGCCTCGAATGCGGCGCCACGGTGCGCCGCGCTGACGCCAACCCACACCGCCATTTCGCCGATGCCCAGCTCGCCCACGCGATGCACGCACTGCGCCTGCAGGATGGAGAACCGCGTCATCGCCTCGTCTAGCACACGCTGCCCTTCGGCCTGAGCGAGCGCGGCATAGGCTTCGTAGCGCAGCCCGGCAACGCTGCGGCCATCGTTATGGTTGCGCACCCAACCCTCGAAGCTCGCAAACGCACCAGCGCGCGGGTGCTCCAGTGCCTGCCGCAACGCTTCCACCTGCAGGGGCGCGTCTGACAGCGCGAAGCTCGGCCTGATCTGCTCATGCATGCTCAACCTCCAGAGACCGGCGGAATGAAGACCACTTCGCTGCCATCGCGCAGCGGGTCGTCCCAGCGCGCGAATGCGCCGTCCACGGCCACGCGTAACTGCGCCGGCGTCCAGCGCAGCCCGTGCCGTGCATCCAGTTCCGCATACACGCCGCGCAAATCGGCTGCACCCGAATGCACCTGCTCGCTGGCGATGCCGGCAGCCTCGCGCAAGCTGGCGAAATACAGCACGGTGATGGTGGCGCTCATCGTGCAGCTCCGATATCGCGCTTGCCGCCGCGTTTGGACAACAATTTGGTTGGGCCGATCCGCATGGTGTGCGAGAGCGCCTTGCACATGTCGTAGACCGTCAACGCCGCCACGCTGGCACCGGTCAGTGCTTCCATCTCCACGCCCGTGCGGTGTACGCAGCGCACCGTGCAGACGATCTGCAGCACCTGCGCGCCCGCCCAATCGATCTCGAAGCGGCAGCCATCGATGGGCAGCGGATGGCAGAACGGAATCAGCTCGTGCGTGCGCTTGACCGCCATGGTGCCGGCGATCACCGCCGTCTCCACGATGCCGCCCTTGGCGCTGCGCAAGCCGTTGGCGCGCAGTTGCGCTGCCACGGCCGCTGGAAAGTGCACGCGGCTCTCCGCGGTGGCACTGCGTGCGGTGACTTGCTTGTCCGAGACGTCCACCATGGTGGGCAGCCCGGCGTCGTCCAGGTGGGTGAGACGTGCGGAAGTGGTCTTTGCTGGCATGGGAAACGACACGGGAACAGAACGTCAGGATGCGGGATTGTCGGTGAACGGGGTGGCTTGATGGAACAGCATCCGCCAGCGCGCACCATCCAGGCGCCATAGCGAACTGCGCAGGGCACACCGCACCACGCCGTCGGCGTGCACGCGGGTGCGATAGCGCAGCTGCGCCAGCTGTGGGGCCAGCAGCACGCAGCTGAAGTCGTCGGTCACGTAATCGGCAGCCGCCGCACTGGTGGTCAATGCGGCGATGACCTCCCCGCGCGTGTAGCACCGGCCCGAGGCACCGAACTCGACGAACGCGGGATCCAGCAACGTCTCCAGTTCGGCCGCTGAGCCACGTACCTGTGGATCGAGCAGACGCAGCTCCATGTCGCGCAACTGCGTCAGCAGCGCTCACCCGCCGATCAGGAACATCTCGACCGGCTTGCGACGCCGGGAGGTGGACGCGCGCACTTCGCTATAGCGGTCCGCACGCACGCTCCAGCGCTGGCGCAGATGCGTGGCCAGGCCCTGCTCGCCCTCGGCCAGTGCCGGCTTGAGGTCATGCCCCTGGCTGGCAAACAGGCAGGTGTACAGGTGCCCATCGGCAGAGACGCGCGCGCGCTGGCAATCGCCGCAAAACGGCACGCTGACCGAACTGACAAAGCCCACCTCGCCCAGCCCGTCGGCAAATGCGTGCCGCTGCGCCACTTCGCCGGTGTAGTTGGCATCCAGCGGCGCCAACGGCCACCGCGCATGGATCCGGTCGCGCAACTGCGCGGAGGTCACCACCGCCTCGGGCCGCCAGCCATTGCAGCTGCCCACATCCATGAATTCGATGAAACGCAACACATGCCCGGTGCCACGGAAGTGCTCGACCAACGGCAGCACCTGGTCTTCGTTGACGTCGCGCTGCACCACGCAATTGATCTTCAGGCGCTTGAACCCGGCCTGCTCGGCCGCGGCAATGCCGGCCAGCACCTGGTCGATCTCCCCACGCCCGCCACTCATCTGGCGGAACAGCGCAGGCTCCAGCGCATCCATGCTCACGGTGATGCGGCGCAGCCCGGCCTGGCGCAGGGCCACGGCCTGGCGCGCCAGCAGCGCTCCATTGGTGGTCAGCGCCAGGTCCTCGATGCCCTCGATCGCCGCCAGGCGCTGGATCAGCACCGGCAGGTTCTTGCGCAACAACGGCTCGCCGCCGGTCAGGCGCAGCTTGGTCACGCCTACCGCCACGAAGGCGCGCACCAGGGTTTCCAACTGGTCAAAGCTCAGCCGCTGGTCAGCGTCCAGCCCGTAATCGTCCGGCACGCGGTCGGCGGGCATGCAGTAGCCACAGCGAAAATTGCAGGCCTCGATCACCGACAAGCGCAGGTCGCGCAGCGGCCGGCCGTAGCGGTCCTGCATCGGTGCGGCGCTCAGGTCCGGCAGCATCAGGGCACCCATCAGCGCGGCGCCATGGCGGCAGTGGGTGTTGCCAGCGCAAGCACCTGGCCAGGTACAGCCACGCGATGGCCGCGTGCCCGCAGCACGTCGCCGTCGGCGTTGCTGGCGTAGTGATACAGCCACATGCGGCTCAACAGGTCCTGCGGGTATTCCCGCTCCAGGTCATCCACACCAGTATGCGACGGGTTGCCGTGAACGCCGCAGTCATGCGCGATGAGCTCGCTGTCATCGGCATAGCGCGCCAGCATCTCCGGGATCGGCCGGGTGTCGCCGGTCCAGACCAGCGCACCCTGCAGGCGCAGCCCGTAAGCGGTCTCCGGCCAGTGGTGGCGCACCGGGAACACTTCCAGGCGCACACCGTCGTGCCAGAAGGCTTCGCCCACCGGCACCAGCTGAAATGCATCCCAGAAGTTTGCACCGCCCTCGGCCAGCACGTTCGGGTAGTCGGCCAGCCGCCGCTGCAGCAGCGGCACCACCGGCGCCGGCACGTACAGGCGGGTGCGACCGCGGCGTTCGGAGAAATAGCTGTCCACGAACAAGCGCTCCAGCCCGCCGACGTGGTCCAGATGCACGTGGGTGATGAAGACCGCCTGTGGCATCTGGCCGTAATGGGCCTGATAGCTGGTGAGCCCTTCGCTGCCGCAGTCGATGGTCAGCCACGGCGCACCGCCACGCTCCAGCGTGGCCATCGGCGACCCCAGCGCCACGGCCGACGCATTGCCGACCCCCTGCACCCGCAAAGCCCACTCCATCAGTAGCCCCGGCCCCAGGCCAGCTCGTAGGCGCGGTGCAGGCGCTCGTAGTCCTTGTCCACGTCTTCGCGGGTGCGGTTGCCGCGCAGCTTCAGCAGCGAACGATGCAGGCGGGCCAGGTTGCGCTCGCGCCAGCGAGTGGCCGGAATACGCAGCACGCCGCGGTCGAAATCGATCAGCCAGCCATGCCCGCCGGCATCGAACAGGATGTTGTGCGCATTGAGATCGGCGTGATCCAGGCCGGCGCGGTGGAAACGCGCGATCAGCCGCCCGGTGTCTTCCCACGGCGCGCCGCGGCCAGCCACCTGTGCATGGTCGGCCAGCGACCGCACGTTCTCCAGCCGCTCCATCAACAACGCAGCGCGGTAGCCGAGGCCTTCGCGCAGATAGCAGGCCGCCAACGGGCGCGGCACCGGCAGCTTGCGCTTGAGCAGCTCACGCATCAGCCGGAATTCGGCAAAGCTGCGCGTGCGCCCGGCGCCTTTCCAGAGGTATTGGTCGCGACTCACGCGTGCGGCCATGCCGCCGCGCCGGTATTGGCGCAGCACGCTGTGGCCAAACGGGGCATCCACGAACCACGCGCCACCGCGCCCGCCCTCGTCCACCGGACGCGCCCTGTCGCCCCAGCGCTGTGGCGAGAACAGCCCGGCGTCGGCTTGCCGCAGCCGTTCGCGGTCGAACAGAATGGCGCCGTACCCGCGGCCTTCGCGGTACGGCGTCAGCGCTTCAGTGGCGTCGAAAGAAACCATCCATCGAGTCTAACAACACCATGGCTTCTACGCCTGCTTCGTTATGCCTGCTGCGCCTGTCCGCCCTGGGCGACGTCACCCACGTGGTGCCGCTGGTGCACACCTTGCAGGCGGGCTTTCCGCAGGCGCAGTTGCACTGGATCATCGACAAGGCCGGGCTCAAATTGCTCGACGGCCTGCCCGGCGTGCAATTCCATGCCTACGACAAACGCAGCGGGCTGGCCGGCATGCGCGCAGTGCGCCAGTCGCTGGCCGCGCATGGCCACTTCGATGCCTTGCTGCAGATGCAGGTCGCGTTTCGTGCCAACGTGCTGTCGGCGTTCGTACCGGCGCGCCGGCGCATCGGCTACGACCGCAGCCGCTCGAAGGACCTGCACGGCCTGTTCGTCAACGAGCGCATCGCCGACCGCCCGTGCATACATGTTCTGGACGCCATCGGCAGCTTCGCCGAGCCACTGGGCCTTCGGCAGACCGAGGTGCGCTGGAACCTGCCGGTGCCTGCCGACGCACATGCGTGGGCCCAGGCGCAGTGGCAAGACGATGGGCGCCCGGTGTTGATGATCTCGCCGTGTTCCAGCCACGTGCGGCGCAACTGGTACCCGGACCGGCACGCTGCGCTGGCCGACCATGCTGCCGCGCAGGGCTGGCGGGTGGTGCTGTGCGGCGGGCGTAGCGGGCTGGAGCGCAGCACTGCCGATGCCATCATCGCGGCGGCAAGAACGCCGGTACTGGATCTGGTCGGCAAGGACACGCTCAAGCAGCTGCCCGCCCTGCTCGCCCGTGCCGCGCTGGTGGTCACACCGGATTCGGGGCCGATGCATATCGCCAACGCGATGGGCACCAAGGTGCTCGGCCTGCATGCCGCCAGCAACCCGCGACGCAGCGGCCCGTATTCGGATGTGCGCTATTGCGTGGATCGCTACGACGACGCCGCACGCAAGCACCTGGGCAAGCCGGCCGCGCAGCTCAAGTGGGGTACCAAGATCGAGTTCGAAGACGTGATGACCTTGATCAGCGTCGACGATGCCATCGCCGCGTTCGAGCGCTATCGCGCAGATCACCACTGAGCTACTGATCAGCGTCGGCGCGCCTGCAACACGCGCCGACGATCAGCCCGCATCAGGCGCCGCTGGCGCGGTAGTCCTGGTAGGACTTCTCTTCCACGTACGAAGACCCCAACGCCAGGTTGATCTCCTTCTTGATGCGCGCGCGCTCGTCGTTTTCGATATAGACACTGCGCGCCAGCTGCACGAAGGCATCGTCGAAGGACTGCGCCTGTTCCTTGAGGCGAATGTCGTCCTCGATCACCCACAGCCGCTCGTTGACCGCTTTCAGCTCCGCGCGTAGGCGAACGATGTCGTGGCCAGCAGCCGGATGCGCCATCCAGCTGGTTTCCAGCGCCGAAAGCTCATTGCGCACGTTGGCCAACTTGGCCGCGTCCTGCATGCGCTCGGACTTGATCTGCAGAATCGCGATCTTGTCGAGCAGCTCACCAAAGGACACCGGCACCAGGATCTCGGACATGACAGACCTCCAACGAAGAATCGGCAATTGTAGGCATAGCGCCGGCGGGCTGCGACCCGAAAACAAAAAGCCCCCTTGCGGGGGCTGATGTAGCGATGACGCAGAGTGCGCAGAAAACAGAAGCAGCATCGAAAACGCGTCACCACGATCCGGCGGAGAGGGGGGGATTCACTCGGCACTACGTGCCTTCGCCCTTTGGGCGGCTTCGCCGTGCAGACGGCGATGACGTCTGTCGAACCCGGGGCTTCTCACCCCCCAATGACGCCGGCGAAACTCACGCGGCATTGGCACAACGCGTCACCACAATCTGGCGGAGAGGGGGGGATTCGAACCCCCGAGGCGCTATAAACGCCTGCCTGATTTCGAGTCAGGTACATTCAACCGCTCTGCCACCTCTCCAGATGGTCCCCGGTGTCCCGGGGCCGTGCATCATACGGGCACACGCGGTTTGCCACAAGCGGGCGCGGCCTCCCGCAGAGACCGCAGTGGCAGGGCCGGCGTGAACATCCGCCACGGCCATTGCACCCCATCGGTTGCCCGCCGCCTGCGGGGCCGCGATGATGGTGCGGCACATCTCATCCTGGCGACCCCGCACCATGCTCGAATTCGGACACCTCACCCACGTGGGCCTGCGCCGTGACCTCAACGAGGACACGTACTACGGCGACAGCGAGCTGGGGCTGTGGCTGGTGGCAGACGGCATGGGTGGCCATGCCTGCGGCGAGGTGGCCAGTGCGTTGGCGCGCGAAACCATCGTGCGCGAAGTGCGTGCCGGTACGCCGCTGGCCCAGGCAGTGCGCATCGCCGACGAGGAAATCATCAAGACCTCGCGCCGCTGCAACGACACCCTGCCGATGGGCACCACCGTGGTGGCCGCGCGCGTGCTCGGGCAGCGTTTCGAAGTGGCCTGGGTGGGCGACAGCCGCGCCTACCTATGGCGTGACGGTCGGCTGGCGCAACTGAGCCAGGACCACAGTTATGTGCAGGAACTGATCGCCCAGGGCACATTGACCAGCGAGCAGGCGCGCGCGCATCCGCATCGCAATGTCGTCACCCAGGCGCTCGGCGTCACCGACCCGGCCCATCTCAATGTCGCCACCATGCAGGGCGAGCTCAAGTCGGGCATGCAGCTGCTGTTATGCAGCGATGGGTTGACCGAAGAAGTGGACGACACCGCGATCGCTACAACGCTGTCGCAGGCCGATTGCAGTGCCCAGGAATGCGTGGAATGCCTGGTCGCCGCCGCACTCGATGGCGGCGGCTCGGACAACATCACCGCCATCCTGGTGCGTAGTCACTGACTGCGCGGGCAGCGCGTCCTTCAGCGTCGCCTTAGCTGGCGACCGCGACCTCGTCCAACTCCGGCGCATCCCACAGCGCACGCCCGGCCTTCTTGCGCAGCCGCTCCAGACGCGCCTCGTGTGCCTGCAGCTCCGAGGGCGTTACCACCACGCGTGGGCGCGGCAGCAACAGCGACGGATCGAACGCGATCATGCCCTCGCCGCCTTCGGCATGCTGGCCGGCATCCATCGCGCCGAAGCCGATCTCTTCCTGCCCGGAGGTCAGCGCGATGTAGACATCGGCCAGGATCTGCGCATCGAGCAAGGCGCCATGCAACTGCCGGTGCGAGTTGTCCACGCCCAGCCGTTTGCACAACGCGTCCAGCGAGTTGCGCTGACCGGGATAACGCTCGCGCGCCATCATCAAGGTATCGACCACGGTGGCGCGGTCGATGATGCGGCCAAACTGATCGCCCAGCAGCGACAGTTCGTTGTCCAGGAAACCCAGGTCGAACGCGGCGTTGTGGATGATCAGTTCGGCGCCGTCGATGTAGGCCAGGAACTCTTCCACCACCTCGGCAAACACCGGCTTGTCCGCCAGAAATTCCAGGGTCAGCCCGGTGACCTCCTGCGCGCCGGGCTCGAAGTCGCAGTCCGGCCGCAGATAGCGATGGAAGTTGTTGCCGCTCGGGCGGCGCTCCAGCAGTTCCACCGCACCGATTTCGACGACGCGGTTGCCCTTGCGCCATTCCAGGCCGGTGGTTTCGGTATCGAGAATGATCTGACGCATGCGTCCTCTTACGATGTTGCGAGGCCACCGCGCTGGGCGATGGCCTGATTGCGGGCAAGCACGTCGACGCGCTCGTTGTCCGGGTCGCCATTGTGGCCTTTCACCCAGCGCCATTCGATGCTGTGGCGCTGGGTGGCCGCGTGCAGCCGCTCCCACAGCTCGCGGTTCTTGACCGGGTCGCCGCCGGAGGTCTTCCAGCCGCGCCGCACCCAGCCAGGCATCCACTCGGTGATGCCCTGGCGGACGTATTGCGAATCGGTGTGCAGCAGGATCTGGCATGGCTCGGTGAGCGTTTCCAGCGCCATGATCGCCGCCATCAACTCCATGCGGTTGTTGGTGGAATTGGCTTCGCCGCCGGCCAGTTCCTTCTCGCGGCCGTTGTAGCGCAGCAAGGCGGCCCAGCCGCCCGGCCCGGGATTGCCGAGGCAAGAGCCGTCGGTATGGACTTCAATGGATTTCATCAGGACCTAATTTGGATTGCGATGTCAGATCGTGGCCACAGGCTGCGGCCAACGCGACGGCAGGGCGATCGGCGTCGGACCGATCGGCGCTGCGGCACGCTTTTCCACTTCGAGGAGATACACCGCACGCCAGGGCGCACGGCTCGGATCGGTGGAGCCGCGGCCGGGGCCCCAAATCGGCCCCAGATACCGCTCCTTGTCCACGCATTGCAGCCCGGCCCGCTGCGCCAGCAGCCGCCACCGATCCGGGCGCAGCGCCACCGGGCCACGACGCGCCCAGCGGAACCGGTACGGGCTCAGCGGATTGAGCGTGAACAACCAAAGCCGCCCACCCGGCATCAGCACCCGCTCGCATTCGGCCAGGAACTCCGCCGCCCCATTGACCACCGCATGCTGCACCACGATGGCCTGCAGGCTCTCGGCCGGCAGCGGGAACGGCAGCGCACAGCGTGCGTCGCCGCCAAAGCGGCTACCGCTGCGATACAGCCGCAAGCCGCGCCCCTGCAGGGCCTCGCGCGGTGGCAGATCGGTGGTCGGAGTGACCCACAGCCAGGGCTGCGACGGGCGCGTCTGCATCGCCGCGAGCGCCAATTGGCGCTCCAGCTGGAGCAGGCTGCGGCCTCCGCCCGTTTCAAACCAGGATGAGACACCAGCTTGACGGGAGAACGGCGTGGCAGGCATGGTCCCAATTCTATGCGACTCACCGCCCTGCCCGCATTCGACGACAACTACATCTGGGCCCTGGTCGCCAATGATGGCCGTGCAGTGATCGTCGACCCTGGCCAGGCAGCACCGGTGCTGGAGGCCGCGCAGCGTGAGGGCTTCACTCCGGTGGCCGCCCTGCTGACCCACCACCATGCCGACCATATCGGTGGTGTGGCGGAGCTGCAGCAGCATTTTCCGGCGCTGGAACTGTACGGGCCGGACGACGAACGCATGCCTTCGGCCACCCGCCACGTCGCCCACGGCGACACTGTGACGGCCCTGGGCATCGACTTTGCGGTGCTGGAAGTCCCCGGCCACACCCGCAGCCATGTCGCCTATGTAGGTGACGGGCACCTGTTCAGTGGTGATACCCTGTTCAGCCTAGGCTGTGGGCGGATGTTCGAAGGTACGCCCCCACAGATGTTCGACGCCTTGCAGCGTCTGGCCTCCCTGCCAGGCGAGACGCTTGTGTGTTGCGGCCACGAGTACACCTTGGCCAATGCGGCCTTCGCGCTGCACGTCGATCCCACCAACGCTGCCTTGCAGCGCCGTCAACAGGAAGCCCAGGCAATGCGTCATGCAGCCCGTCCTACCCTGCCGATTTCGCTCAAGAGTGAACTGGCCACCAATCCGTTCCTGCGTCTGCATACTCCCGAAATTCGCGCCGCGGCCGCCGCGCACGCAAGCATTTCGATAACGAGCGATGTAGACGTATTTGCCGAACTTCGGCGCTGGAAAGACGCATTTCGCGCATGAGGCGCCTGCTTCTGGGTGTGTTGGCCGCTCTGTCGGCCGCCGCACCGGTCGCCGGCTCCGCCAGCGAGCCAAGCACCTCTTCCACCGTCAGCAGCCCAGCACCGGCCGTACGCAACGGCCGGGATATCTTTGCCTCCTTCCTGGAAGGACGTGCCGACCCGGGCTGCGATACCGAGCACAGCGATCGGCGTTGGGAGCAGCACTTCTCCCGCGCTCCGGCCCGCCTGGCCGATGATGGCCAGGACGTTCTCCCGCTGTTCGGTTACGTGGTCGACCAGCTGCGCGAAGCCGACATGCCCACCGAATTCGCCCTGATTCCCTTCGTGGAAAGCGGCTACCGGCCCGGCGCACGCAACGGCAGCGGCCCGGCAGGCCTGTGGCAATTCATCGCCACTACCGCGCGCAATCACCACGTGCCGGTCGGCGCCCAGTACGACGGCCGCCTGTCGGCGGTGGACTCCACCACCGCGGCAGTGCGCTATCTCAAGACCCTGTACGGCATGTTCGGCGGCGACTGGCGCCTGGCGCTCATGGCCTACAACGCTGGCGAATACCGCGTCTTGCAGGCCATGCGCAGCGCCGGCATGAATGCGCAGAACGCCCGGCCGGCCGAGTTGCCAGGCATGTCCAAGGTCACCTACGAATACGTGGAAAAGCTGCACACGCTGGCGTGCGTGCTTGACCATGCGCAGGAGCAAGGGACCTTGATGACGTCGCTGGATCGCCCGGTGCCAGTGCTGACCGAGCACGCATTGCCGGCCGGCACCAGCCTCACCACCTGGGCTGGGCAACGCGCCCTGGAACCGCAACTGCTGGCCCGCCTCAACCCGGCAGTGGCCAGCGCCCGTGCAGCGCCGCGCGGCGTGCATGTGCTGGCGCCAATCGCGCCAGCACAACCGGGGTCAGCTGGCGCTGTTGTCGCCCTGGCCGATCGCGGCGCCCTTGCAGATACGGATGACGGCAATGCCACCACTGCGGTGGCCAGCGTCCAGACCTCCAAGCGCAGCAGCGCGCGCACGCACACCGTGCGTAATGGCGAGTCCGCATGGGCCATCGCCAAGCGCTACGGAATCACGGTCACCACGCTGCTTGCCAGCAATGGCCTGGACAAGCGCGCGGTGTTGAAGCCGGGCATGGTGCTGTCGTTCGAAGATTCGCCCTGAGCCCATAGCTGCGCTTGCGGTGATTCGCCGGTAATTGCTCGGCGTGCACTGCACCGCGCGGCTGCATAGCTGCAGCATTTTCCGGGCATCGCGTTTGAGAGCCTGCGGCGACAAAGGCGCTTTGCGCGGCCCCGCTATTCCTTGAGCAATTATTTGCCTGCGGCCGAGCTTTCCTGAGCAGTGATCTGTCGTCGGGAGAACGCGCCCGAGGGGCCGATGCGTGCAAAGTTGCTCACACTGGCCGGGGCGTGACGCTTGGCTTGGGGCGCCCACCTCGGCACATGGTGAACCAAGCACGGAGCACACCAAGTGCTAGGTTTTCGCGCATGCGTCGCGAGGTTCTTTGTCTAGGTAGCAGCCACCAAAGCTGCTTTCGCCGACGCACGTCGATCCGGTGACGCTACGCTGGCGCGCTGTACGCGGCGCGCGCGTCTAACTCGTTCCGCTCATGCACGCATCCAGTTCTTTCCCAGGAGAGGCACAGGAGGCGGACGAGATTTCGGCGTCTGTACTTTTGAGTGGTGACGAGCGGTTGGGCACCCTCCACTGCAGCAGGAGTACGAAGCGTGAAGCAGGCAAGTGCAGAGCTTTCGCGCCTGCGGCGCGAGTTCCTTTTGTCTTGGCAAAAGGAACCAAAACCGCTGTCGCCGACGCGATCCGGTGCGGTGCGGTGCGGTGAAGCTGCACCGGTGCCCTGTGCTCCTCGCCACGCGCGGCACGGCGCCCAAACTCGCTGCGCTCAGAAAAGGGCGCCTCTTCGGCCCCGCGCAGCTGCGGTGCTCGGCTCGCTTTAAGGCGACTGGGTGAAGCAGGAGCAAGAGCGAACGGCAAGGCCGGAGCAGAGTCTGTGGTATAGCGGCAGCCGATCGGCGTCGATTAGCAGAGCAAATGCATGCAAAACCAGATCTACAGCGACAGCGAGAATCACACACGTCATGTAAGCCTTCGCAGATATATCCGATCGGCCGGTTTGTTTGAGCACGAGCATCTGTCGCCCGGAGTCAGCAATCACGTGTGGCTGCTCTCCACTTCGCCTACTCGGCGGATGCAAATCAAACCAACGGTCTCCGCAGGTGAATCGCCAAGCGGTGCTCTGCGCCACTCCATCGTCAGGCTAGACCCACGCGTTACTGCAGAACTCATTTCATGAGTACACCGCGTACAGGGCTAGCGACAGTTCGGCGACGCTGGTCCGCCACAATCGCGGTCACCCGTCGGCACACAAGCGGGCTCCGGTGCTCCGCCTAGCGCACCAGGAGTTGAGACCAATCGAGCAGCTTCTGCACGCTTGCTCATTACCACCTCCAGCAGATCGCTACAGCGCACGGTCGTACCACGCGCCTGCCCACACCCCTGTCCACAACCGTCGCGCTCACCAAACAACAGACCACCAAGCCACAATGGCTCCGTATCTCGGCCAAAGAAAAGCCCGGTGATGCCGGGCTTTTCCGTTTTATCGATATCAGAAGGGCTTACAGCTGCGCTTCTTCGATCTGGATCTTGTAGCGCTTGCGCATTTCCTTGACGTAGGCCTGCGCCGCATTGCCGCCGTCGATCTGACTCAGCTGCTCGCGCAGCATGGTCTGCTGCTCGGCCGGCATCTGCTTAAGATCGCCCGGGGTCGATTTACTCACCACGAACACCGCATAACGCCCGCCAGTGAGCTCAACCTTGCCAACCGACGGCTTGCCTTCGGTAGGGCGCGGGGCGCTGAAGATCGCGCGATTGGCGGCGGGCGTCGGCACCGGCGCGGTGCGCGGCAGCCCCGGAATCGGCGTGACCTGCAGCTTTTCGGCCGCCGCGAGCGATTGCAGGGTTTCACCCTTCTGCACACGCGCCAGCAGCGCGTCGGCCGCAGCCACCGCAGATTTCTTGGTGCGGTCCGCATGCACTGCGGCAATCACCTTCTCGCGCACCTTGTCCAGCGGCAGTGTCTGTTCGGCGGTGTGATTGGTCACGCGCAACACCACGCTGTGATTGGGCGCAATGGTGATCGGGTCGCTCACCGTACCGTCCTGCACCAGCGTCTCGGAGAACGCCGAGCGCAGCACCGCCGGGTTGGCGGCAATGCCGCTGGCATCAGTTCGGGAGAACGGGCCCAGCGTCTGCACCGGCAGGCCGACCTGCTTGGCCGCCGGCTCCAGCGCGGTGGGGTTTTTGTAGACCTGGTCGACGAGCTTGCCGCTCAGGTCGGCAAACGCCTTGTCGGCGTCGGCCTTGAGCTGCTCGGCAGCCAATTGGTCACGCACCTGCTCGAACGACTTGCCCTGCCCACCCTTGACCTCACGCAACTGAATCACGTGGTAGCCAAACTCGGTCTTGATCGGGCCGACCACATCGCCTGCCTTCATCGCGAACAGCGCGTCTTCGAACGGCTTGACCATCGTGCCCTTCTCGACCCAGCTCAGATCGCCACCGGCGTCCTTGGAACCCGGGTCCTGCGAGTTGGCCTTGGCCAGCGCAGCAAAGTCCGCGCCCGGCTGCTTGGCCTCGGCAGCCAGCTTGGCCGCTTTTTCTTCAGCGGCCTTCTGCGCAGCGGCATCGCTGCCGGCACTGATCAGGATGTGCGATGCCAGACGCTGATCCGGCTCGACAAACCGTGCCTTCTCTTCTTCATAGCGTTTACGCAGCGTTGCTTCGTCAGCCGCGGTGGCGGGCGGCAAGGTAGCTGCATTGAGCTCGACGTATTCGATCGTCACAGTTTCCGGCTGGCGGAAATCCTGCGGATGCCCGTCGTACCACTGCTTGATCTGTGCATCGCTGACCGGCGCGGTATCGGCGGTCGGCTCCGGCAGCATCGCCAACTCGACATCGCGCGTCTCGCCCATCAAGGTGAGCAGGCGCTCGAATTCACTCTTGGTCGCAAAGCCCGATTCGGCCACCGCTTGCGGAATCACCGACTGCTGCAAGCTATCGCGCACCAGCGCGTCGAACTGCGCAGGCGTGCGCGGCGGGGTGCCCTGCGCAAGCGCTGCGCGATACTGATCGGGGCTGAACTTGCCATCGATCTGGAAGGCCGGAATATTGGCGATGTAATCGCGCACGGTGGCATCACCGATCACGATTCCCGCATCTTCCGCACCCAAACGCACGACCTGCTCGTCGACCAACTGATCGAGCACCTGCAGTTTGTTCTCGCGCGATTCGAACTGACGCGGGTCGAAATTCTCGCCCTGGCGCTGACGTTCCTGCATACGCGATTGTTCGAAGCGCGCACGGAAATCCTGCGTGCTGATCTCATGGTGCTGCCACAGCAGCGAGACCGGCCACCATGACGGTGCGGACTTCCACCATGTCGGGGGTGCCTGCACCTTGGCCACGTTGTTGGCGCCAATGCCGCCAAGGTAGCTGTTGTCGATGACGAACAGGAACGGAATCATCAGCAACCCCAGGATGGCGGTAGCGATCCAGCCTGACGTCTTGTCGCGAAGTTTCTGCAGCATTGGCAAATCACGGCCTGTGGGCGAGCCGCGCAGTGTAACGCGCTTCGCAGCCGGGCACCCAGCCCGACACCACCGTAGCGCCAGCCGCTTGTCCGGTTGCCAACGGAACGCATTGACCTCGGCCAAAAAAAAGCCCCCGGCACAAGGCCAAGGGCTTGGAAAAACTGGCGGAGCGGACGGGACTCGAACCCGCGACCTCCGGCGTGACAGGCCAGCATTCTAACCAGCTGAACTACCGCTCCGCTTTAAACTTGGATATCTTCTCTCCACGACATCCGCTCAATGCAAATGCTGCGGAGAAAACGAAGCCCCCAATTGCTCAGGGGCTTCGGTGTAACTGGCGGAGCGGACGGGACTCGAACCCGCGACCTCCGGCGTGACAGGCCAGCATTCTAACCAGCTGAACTACCGCTCCGCGCTTGAAACTTTTGCCTGGTGCTTATCTGGTGGGTGCTGAGGGTTTCGAACCCCCGACCCTCTCCGTGTAAGGGAGACGCTCTACCGCTGAGCTAAGCACCCTAGCGAGTCAATTAGTTTACTGCATCCTTCAGGGCTTTGCCAGCCTTGAATGCAGGATTCTTCGAAGCAGCGATCTTGATGCTGTCGCCCGTCTTCGGATTGCGGCCGGTACGCTCAGCGCGCTCGCGGACCTGGAAGGTGCCGAAGCCAACGAGGGTGACAGCGTCGCCCTTCTTCAGCGCCTTGGTGATTTCGCTCACAACCGCGTCGACAGCACGGCCGGCTTCAGCCTTGGAGATGTCAGCAGCAGCGGCAACGCCATCGATCAATTCGGTTTTATTCATTCTTGAAACTCCCTTTGCGGCAGATGCCGCGGAATCGACAATCGGCGCTCTTGCCGTTAGCGAAGAACCCGACACAAGTGGTATCGCGTGACGCATCACATTTTGCCGCGCCCACGAGTCGTGCATTTATACCAGCGCACCCAAGCGCGCGCAAGCCAAAACCCAATAACGACGCGGGTTTTGGCCTGTTTTGCCTGGGTTTAAAGAGCGCACTTTAATGCTTGACGCGGGTGCCCGGTGTGGTACGCGACTTGCCCCGCACCGCTACACGCGAGGCGGTCTTGCGTGCTTTTTCCTTGCCGGCTTTCTTCGGCGCCAACGGGCGCTCCAGGGCCAGATCCAGCACTTCGTCGATCCACTTCACCGGCACGATCTTCAGATCGCGCGTGACGTTGGCCGGGATGTCCGCCAGGTCCTTGCGGTTCTCATCGGGGATCAACACGGTACGGATACCGCCGCGCAATGCCGCCAGCAATTTCTCCTTCAAGCCGCCGATCGCAGAGACGCGGCCGCGCAAGGTGATTTCGCCGGTCATCGCCACGTCCGCACGGATCGGCACCTTGGTCAGGATCGACACCAGCGAGGTCACCATCGCGATACCTGCGCTGGGGCCATCCTTCGGCGTGGCACCGTCGGGCACATGCACGTGCACGTCCTGCTTCTGCAGGAAATCCACATCGATGCCCAGCCGCTCTGCGCGCGAGCGCACCACCGACAAGGCCGCCGATGCCGACTCCTTCATCACGTTGCCCAGCTGACCGGTGAGGATCAGGTTGCCCTTGCCCGGCACCAGCGTGGACTCGATCTGCAGCAGTTCGCCACCGACCTCGGTCCATGCCAGACCGGTCACCAAGCCAATCTCGTTCTCTTCTTCTGCACGACCGAAATCGAAGCGACGCACGCCCAGATACTTGTCCAGGTTCTTGGAGGTCACCGTCACCAGCGCCTTGGGCTTGGCCTTCTTTGCGACCGCCTTCTTGGCCGCCGGCTGCGGGCCGGCCAATGCGATTTCCTTGACCACCTTGCGGCAGATCTTGGCCACTTCGCGCTCAAGGTTACGCACGCCCGACTCACGCGTGTAGTAACGCACCACGTCCTGGATGGCATCGCTGCCGATCTCGATCTCTTCCGGCTTCAAGCCATTGGCCTTGATCTGCTTGGGCACCAGGTAGCGCATGGCGATGTTGAGCTTTTCATCCTCGGTATAGCCGGGGATGCGGATCACTTCCATGCGGTCCAGCAACGGGCCGGGGATATTGAGCGAGTTGGAGGTGGCAACGAACATCACCTCCGACAGGTCCAGATCCACTTCAAGATAGTGGTCGTTGAAGGTGTGGTTCTGCTCGGGGTCGAGCACTTCCAGCAACGCCGACGACGGATCGCCACGGAAGTCCATCGACATCTTGTCGATCTCATCCAGCAGGAACAGCGGATTCTTGCTGCCGACCTTGTTGAGGTTCTGCACCAGGCGGCCCGGCATCGAACCGACATAGGTCCGGCGATGGCCACGGATCTCGGCCTCGTCGCGCACGCCACCCAGGCTCATGCGCACGAACTTGCGGTTGGTCGCCTTGGCGATCGACTGACCCAGCGACGTCTTACCCACACCCGGCGGGCCGACCAGGCACAGGATCGGGCCCTTCATCTGCTTCACGCGCGACTGCACGGCCAAGTACTCAAGGATGCGTTCCTTGACCTTGTCCAGACCGTAGTGATCGGCATCCAGGGTGTCCTGCGCAACCTTGAGATCCTTGCGAACCTTGGTGCGCTTCTTCCACGGCACGCCGAGCAACCAATCCAGATAGTTGCGCACAACCGCAGCTTCGGCAGACATCGGCGACATCTGCTTGAGCTTGTTGAGTTCGGCCTTGGCCTTGGTCTCGACCGGCTTGGGCATGCCGGCCTCGGCGATCTTGCGGGCGAGTTCTTCCAGTTCGCCGGGCGCGTCGTCCAGATCGCCCAGTTCCTTCTGGATCGCCTTCATCTGTTCGTTGAGGTAGTACTCGCGCTGGCTCTTTTCCATCTGCGACTTGACGCGGCCGCGGATGCGCTTTTCCAGCTGCTGCACGTCGATCTCGCCATCGACCAGACCAACCAGCAGCTCCAGCCGGTCGCCGATCTCGGTGATTTCGAGCAGGCGTTGCTTATCAGCCAAACGCACGCCGATGTGCGCGGCAATGGTGTCGGCCAGACGTCCGGGTTCATCGATGCCGGCCAGGGTCTGCAGCAATTCCGGCGGCAGCTTGCGGTTGGTCTTGACGTACTGTTCGAACAGCGACATCAGCGAACGCGCAATCGCCTCCAGCTCACGCGGCTCGCGTGCATCGCTGGCTTCCACTTCGGTGCCGCGGCCCTGCAAGGCGCCGTCCTGTTCCGCCACCTTGTCGACGGTGACGCGCGACAACCCTTCGACCAGCACCTTGATCGTGCCATCGGGCAGCTTGAGCAGTTGCAGCACCTGGGCGAGCGTGCCGACCGTGTACAGATCGCCCGCTGCCGGGTCGTCGGTCTCGGCCGACTTCTGCGCAACCAACAGGATGCGCTTGTCCGCCTCCATGGCTTTTTCCAGCGCGCGCATCGACTTGTCACGGCCGACGAACAGCGGAATCACCATGTGCGGAAACACCACCACGTCGCGCAGCGGCAACACTGGCAGATCGAGAATTTCTGGTTGGGACTGGGCCATGGGGCGCTCCGCGGGATCGAGGAATTGGGGCGTAAAAAAAGCCGATGGCCCCGTTATGGGGCCATCGGCGAGGTGTTGCAAGTAGCGGTCGGAAACCCTTTAGCCGCCAGCGAGGCCACGGCCTGCCGGCATCGCCGCGAGGCCTCAGTCGCCAGACGCGGCCTTGGCCGGAGCCGGCTGGGCCTGGTAGATCAGATACGGCTCGGACTTGTGTTCGATCACCGATTCATCCACCACCACCTTGCTCACGTTTTCCTGTGACGGCAGTTCGTACATCGTATCCAGCAGCACCGATTCCACGATGGTGCGCAGGCCACGCGCGCCGGTCTTGCGCTTGAGCGCCTTCTTGGCGATCGCCGACAGTGCATCCGGACGGAACTCCAGCTCCACGCTTTCCATCTCGAACAGCTTCTTGAACTGCTTGGTGATGGCGTTCTTCGGCTCGGTCAGGATCTTGATCAGCGCCGGCTCATCGAGTTCCTCGAGCGTGGCGACCACCGGCAGGCGGCCGACGAACTCGGGGATCAAGCCGAACTTGATCAGGTCTTCCGGCTCGACTTCGGCCAGGATCTTGCCGACTTCCTGCTTGCGCTCGCTGCTCTTGACCTTGGCGCCGAAGCCGATACCACCGGCATCGTTGGAACGCGCCTGGATCACCTTGTCCAGCCCGGCAAACGCGCCGCCGCAGATGAACAGGATGTTCTTGGTATCGACCTGCAGGAATTCCTGCTGCGGATGCTTACGCCCACCCTGCGGCGGCACCGAAGCCACCGTACCTTCGATCAGCTTCAGCAACGCCTGCTGCACGCCTTCGCCAGACACGTCGCGGGTGATCGACGGGTTTTCGCTCTTGCGCGAGATCTTGTCGATTTCATCGATGTAGACGATGCCCTGCTGCGCTTTCTCGACGTCGTAGTCGCACTTCTGCAGCAGCTTCTGGATGATGTTTTCCACGTCCTCGCCGACATAGCCGGCTTCGGTCAGCGTGGTGGCATCGGCAATCGTGAACGGCACATTGAGCAGGCGCGCCAGCGTTTCGGCCAGCAGCGTCTTGCCCGAGCCGGTCGGGCCGACCAGCAGGATGTTGGACTTGGCAAGTTCGACCTCGTCGTTCTTGCTCCGGCTCTCGATCCGCTTGTAGTGGTTGTACACCGCCACCGCGAGCGTGCGCTTGGCGCGCAGCTGACCGATCACGTACTGGTCCAGCACCTCAAGGATCTCGCGCGGCTTGGGCAGGCTGGAACGTGCCGACTGCGCCTTCTCTTCGAGTTCCTCGCGAATGATGTCGTTGCACAGCTCCACGCACTCATCGCAAATGAATACGCTGGGACCGGCAATCAGCTTGCGGACCTCATGCTGACTCTTACCGCAGAACGAGCAGTAGAGAATCTTGTTGCTGTCGCCGGAACGACCTTGGCGGTCTTCGCTCATGCTTCTGTTACCCAGTTACCCCACCCGATGCACGGGGGTTCGATTTCGAGAATAGCACAGGGTCGGGAGACATTCGTCCAGCCCGACCCTGCCAGTTTTTCCAGCAATTTCAGGCGTCTGCGACTCAAGACGGCTGGATCGACTCTTCCGGACGACGTTCCAGCACATGATCCACCAGGCCATAAGCCTGTGCATCGACCGCGCTCTTGAAGTTGTCGCGTTCGGTGTCGCGCGCGATGGTCTCCAGCGACTGGCCGGTGTGCTTGGCGAGGATCTCGTTCAAGCGCGAACGCAAGGTCAGGATCTCGCGGGCGTGGATGTCGATATCGGTCGCCTGGCCCTGGAAGCCGCCCAGCGGCTGATGGATCATCACGCGCGAATTCGGCAGCGCATAGCGCTTGCCGGCCGCACCGGATGCCAGCAGCAGCGCGCCCATCGAGGCCGCCTGGCCCACGCAGATCGTGCTCACGTCCGGCTTGATGTACTGCATGGTGTCGTAGATCGCCATGCCGGCGGTGACCACGCCACCGGGCGAATTGATGTAGATGCTGATGTCCTTTTCCGGGTTGTCCGCTTCCAGGAACAGCAGCTGCGCCACGATCACGTTGGCCATATGGTCGTCGATCGGACCGACCAGGAAGATCAGACGCTCCTTCAGCAGACGCGAGTAGATGTCATACGCACGCTCGCCACGGCTGGTCTGCTCGACCACCATGGGCACCAGGTTCAGGGCTTTAGTCACAATGCTCATCAGTCTTCCTGTTGTGGCAGCGGCCTGTGCCGATGCCCGTGTGTGAGATCCGCACCCTGGCTAAACGGGTGCGGGCTCGTACCACGCGGTCGCGTTAAACGCGAATCGCGTCCTGGAACGAAAGCGACTGCTCGGTGTGCTTGGCGCGCTCGGCGATCCAGTCGATCACCTGCTCCTCCATCACACGGCTCTGCAGCCCACTCATCAGTTGGGGGTCGTTGCGGTACATCTCAATGACCTGTTCCGGCTCCTCGTAGGTCGAGGCGATCAGACGCAGCGTTTCGCTGACACGCTTGGATTCCAGGCGCAGCTCATTGCGACGTGCGACTTCGCCCACCAGCAGGCCTACCAGCACGCGTTTGGCAGCGGCGTCCATGAACCCCTGGTGCGCATCGGCCGGGATCTCGCCCGGGTTGCGGCCGCTGCGACGCATCTGGTCGACCTGTTGCGCCAGCATCGAACCGGCTTCGTTCTCGACCAGGCGCGGCGGCATTTCCACGTGCGCGTAGGCGGCGATCAGTTGCTCGCCCACTTCACGGCGCAGACGGTTCATCAGCGCACCCTTGAGCTCGCGCTCCAGATTGGTGCGGATGTCGGCGCGGAACTGCTCGGCATCGCCACTCTTCACGCCGAAGCTCTTGATGAACTCCTTGTTGACTTCCGGCAGCACCGGCTCGGACACCTCGACCGCCTTGACGTGCACCTGCACCGTCTTGCCAGCCAGCTGCGGCACGCGCCAGTCCGCCGGGAAATCGATGCTCAGGGCCTTGTCTTCGCCCTTGGACAGGCCTTCCAGGCCTTTTTCGATTTGGTCGAACATCACGCCCGAGCCCAGCACGCTGCTGCCGGTCTCCACGCCTTCAGCGGGCAGACGCTCGTTGCCGGCCTGCGACCAGGTCTCCAGCGCGACCAGATCACCGACCTGCGCGCCGCGCTCGACCGGGTTCCAGGTGCGGCGCTGCAGACGCAGGTTCTCGATCATCTGGTCGATGTCGGCATCGGTGACTTCAGCGGTGTGACGCACCACCGACAGGTTGGTCACGTCGATGTCGCCGAAATCCGGCACCACTTCGAAGGTGGCGACGAAATCGAAATCGCTCTCGCCCTGGTCGATGCGTGGGTTGCCGGCCAGACGCAGCGAGTGCTCGCGCACCGCCGAATCGAAGGTCTCACGCAACAGGCCTTCCATCGCCTCGGCACGCACCTGCTGACCGAAGCGCTGCTCGATGACCTTGGTCGGCACCTTGCCGGGCCGGAAGCCCTTGATGCGCGTGGTCCGCGCCAGTTCGCGCAGGCGACCACCAACATGCGTCTCCAGGCGCTCCTGCGGCAGGGTGAAGGTCAGACGGCGTTCCAGATTGCCGGTGGATTCGATCGATGCTTGCATGTTGACTCCTGCCACCGACAGCACACGGCGTCGGCACGAGATGGAAGAGACGGGTTGACGGATGGCGAGAAAGCCGCCGAGCCTTGTAGTTTCGCCGATAACGGCGGCCGCTGCCAGCGGCATGCGAAGAACGGCTGCGCTGCGGGGATGCGCCCGCCGCGGTGCGCGTGAAACGGCCGGAACATTCACGGCCGCGCTGCACTGGTGCGAAAGGGGGGACTCGAACCCCCACGCCTTGCGGCGTCAGAACCTAAATCTGGTGCGTCTACCAATTCCGCCACTTTCGCGAGGCTGCACGTGCGGGTGCATTGTTGCAGGGATGCCTGCAAAGAAAAAGGCACCCGCAGTGCGGATGCCTTTTAATTGGTGGGCCGTCAAGGATTCGAACCTTGGACCTATTGATTAAGAGTCAACTGCTCTACCAACTGAGCTAACGGCCCTGAAACTGGTCGCACATTGTATGTGCGTTTTTGCTTCGTTGCAACACCCCGCGATGCATCGGGTCTAACTTTCCTGCAATCAGTGGGGTGGCTGAGGGGACTCGAACCCCCGACATCTGGAATCACAATCCAGTACTCTAACCAGCTGAGCTACAGCCACCACTGAAACCTACTTCCTACCGCACCGCCGATGGCGCGCCCGACAGGACTCGAACCTGTAACCGCCGGCTTAGAAGGCCGGTGCTCTATCCGGTTGAGCTACGGGCGCCCGGACCGAACTTCGCATTCCCACGCCGCCAAAGAGCTCAGAGTGGTCGGGGTAGAGGGATTCGAACCCCCGACATCCTGCTCCCAAAGCAGGCGCGCTACCAGACTGCGCTATACCCCGGCGGGACCTTTCAATCCCGAAGGCTCGAAAGGTCGGCTATTTTGGGAACGATTGACGCTGCTGTCAATCACCACGCGCAAAATCGATCATCCGGTATCCTGACAACTGCAGTCATTCACCTCGCACGCCAGCACGGCGGGCACAACCTTCATGGAGAACATCATGCGTAGCGGCAACCCTGCCCTTCGGGAATCCACGTTCCTCGACCTCGGCTCCGGCTCGGTGGTCACTCGCGACGGTCAGGCAATGACCCTCAACGGCACCGTCAACAAGACCGGCCTGTTGTTGCTGATGGCGGTGGTGACCGCAGCGTTTGCGTGGTCGCAGTCGGTGGGCGCCGACGGCATGCCGCTGCCGGCCGCCAAGCTGTACATGATCGCCGGTGCCATCGGCGGGCTGGTGTTCGCACTGGCGACCTCGTTCAAGCCGACCTGGGCACCGGTCACCGCGGCGCTGTATGCGCTGGTGGAAGGCTTCTTCCTCGGTTCGATTTCCGCCGTGTACGAGGCACGCTTCAACGGCATCGTGTTCCAGGCCGTGCTGCTGACCTTCGGCACCATGTTTGCGCTGCTATTCGCCTATCGCAGCGGCTTGATCAAGGCCACCGAGAACTTCAAGCTGGGCGTGGTCGCGGCGACCGGCGGTATCGCGCTGGTGTACCTGGCGACGATCGTGCTGGGCCTGTTCGGCGTGCGTATCCCTTTCATCCACGACTCGGGCCTGATCGGTATCGGCTTCAGCCTGTTCGTGGTGGTGGTGGCGGCACTGAACCTGGTGCTGGACTTCGACTTCATCGAAAGCGGCGTGGAGCACGGTGCGCCCAAGCACATGGAGTGGTACGGCGCGTTCGGCCTGATGGTGACGCTGGTGTGGCTGTACATCGAGTTCCTGCGCCTGCTGTCGAAATTGCAGTCGCGCAACTGAGGCGGGAATCGGGAATCGGGATTGGGGAATCGCAACAGCGATCCCTTGGTCTGATGGCTTGACACTGGCTTCAAGCAACCCACTTCCAAAAAGAAAGGGCGCCGTCGGCGCCCTTTCTTTTTGTGCGATCTACCCGCGCGCTCAGAGGCGGCTGGCGATGGCCTTGGCAAAGCCCATGGTGTTGCCGGTGCCACCCAGGTCGGGGGTCAGCGAGTCCTTGGCTTCCAGCGTGGCGACGATCGCTTCGCGCAGGCGTTCGGCGTTCTGCGGCTGGCCGATGTGGTCCAGCATCTGTGCCGCGCCCAGCAGCAGCGCGCACGGGTTGGCCTTGCCCTGCCCTGCGATATCCGGCGCCGAGCCGTGCACGGCCTCGAAGATCGCCGCGTCCACACCGATGTTGGCGCCCGGAGCCAGGCCCAGGCCGCCGACCAGACCGGCACACAGGTCGGAGATGATGTCGCCGAACAGGTTGGTGGTCACGATGATGTCGAACTGCTCCGGACGCATCACCAGCTGCATGCAGGTGTTGTCGACGATCATTTCCTGGAATTCGATTTCCGGGTACTGCGTGGCGACATCGCGGGCGACTTTCAGGAACAGGCCCGAGGTCGACTTGATGATGTTGGCCTTGTGCACCGCGGTGACCTTCTTGCGGCCGGTGGCGCGCGCCAGGTCGAAGGCGTAGCGCACGATGCGCTCGGAGCCCTTGCGGGTGACGCGGGCGCCGGAAACGGCCACTTCGCCGTCGGCCGAGACTTCCTGGCCTTCGCTCAGGTAGGCGCCTTCGGTGTTCTCACGCACCGTGATCAGGTCCACGCCATCGGCGAAACGCGACTTGGTGTTGGGGAACGACTTGGCCGGACGCACGTTGGCGTACAGGTCGAACTTGCGACGCATGGCGACGTTGATCGAGCTGAAACCCTCACCGACCGGCGTGGTCAGCGGGCTCTTCAGCGCCACCTTGTTCTTGGTGATCGAGGCCAGGGTGGACTCAGGCAGCAGATCGCCGTGCTTTTCCAGCGCGACCAGGCCGGCATCGGCGTACTCGTAGGTCAGGCCAGCCTGCAGCGCGTCGAGCACGAACAGCGTGGCATCCATGATCTCCGGGCCAATACCGTCGCCGCGGATGACCGTGATTGTCTGCGTCATAACGTTGGGTTTCCGAACTTGAAGGGGGGAGCGCCAGCCGGAAGCCCGGCTCACCGGCGCAAGGAGGTTTCACCGGCAATTATGCCCGATGCCGGTGAAGGCGCCCAAACCGACCTTGGTCTAAGGGTCGGGTGTGGCACGCGCGGCCGCACAGCGACATCGGGCTGGTAAGCGCCATGGGCAAGAAGGCGGCCCGGCGACGCGGCAGGCCTCCCACGATTTTGGCACGCGCCCCCAAAACGCAACACGCCGCCTCACAGGACGGCGCGTTGGGGCGTGCGAGGCGAGGCTGATCAGCCGTGGCTGTGTTCGGCCGGCGCGGGTGCACCGCCTTCGAGCTGGTCGAGGAAGTCCACCGCGCGGCGCAGGTGCGGGATGACGATCGAACCGCCCACCACCAGCCCAACCGAGAAGGTTTCGAAGAACTCTTCGCGGGTGACACCGGCCTCCTTGCACTGCGCGACGTGGTAGCTGATGCAGTCGTCGCAGCGCAGCACCATGGAGGCGACCAGGCCCAGCAGCTCCTTGGTCTTCACGTCCAGCGCGCCGGCCTGGTAGGTCTGGGTGTCCAGGGCGAAAAAGCGCCGCACGACCTGATTGGGCTCGGCCAGAATGCGCTGGTTCATGCGCTGGCGGAAGTCGGTGAACTCGCGCAGGCGATCGGCGCTGCCGTCGTCGGAACCACTCATGCCTGACCGCCTGCGGCGGCGAACAGTGGTTCGAGCTTGCCGGCGCGGTGCATGGCCATCATGTCGTCATAGCCGCCCACATGGATGTCGCCAACGAAGATCTGCGGCACGCTGGTGCGCTTGGCCAGGGCAACCATCTTGTCGCGCTCGGCCGGGTCCAGGTCGATGCGCACCTCGGTCCAGGTCTGGCCCTTGCTCTTGAGGAAGTTCTTGGCCGCCACGCAGTACGGGCAAATGGCGGTGGAGTACAGGGTGATCTGCGGACCGGTGGCCGCCTGCTGCCCGGTGTGGTCTTGGCTCACGGGAAACTCCGTGGTTGGGTCTGTGGTCTGACATATGGTAACGGGCGACTGGAATTTCGAGGTCGTCACCGCAACACTGTGGATTAACTGCCGATTCACGCCAACGCGCCGCGCTGCCCGCATGCTCCGCGCACCACCTGGGAGTTCCTCTTGCGCCTGCTACCGCTCGCTACCGCCCTCACGCTGGCCGTCGCCATGGGCGTGGCGCCCGCGCAGGAGAATCGCCTGCCCGACATCGGCTCGTCGGCCGGCGAGCTGCTGACCCCGGCGCGGCAGGCCGAGTACGGCAAGATTATGCTGGCCGAGCTGCGCAACTACGACTACGTACTGGACGACCCGCTGGTGACCGACTGGCTGCAGACCATGGGCACGCGGCTGGGCGCCAACAGCGACCAGCCGCAGCAGCCGTTTACGTTTTTCATGCTGCGCGACCGCCAGATCAACGCCTTCGCCACGCTGGGCGGCTATATCGCTGTCAATGCCGGCCTGGTGCTGACGGCCGAGCGCGAGGACGAAGTGGCGGCGGTGCTGTCGCATGAAATCGCCCACGTCACCCAACAGCACGTGCTGCGCGGGGTGGAACGCGCCCAGCGCGACCAGATCCCGATCCTGCTCGGCATGCTGGCCGCCGTGGTGGCTGCACAACAGGCCGGCGGCAATTCCAGCGGCGACGCCACCATGGCCACGATCACCAGTGCCATGGGGCTGATGCAGCAGCGCCAGATCGACTACACCCGCTCCAACGAGTCCGAAGCCGACCGGCTGGGCATCCGCACGCTGGTGCGCAGCGGCTACGACGTGGACGCGATGGCCGGCTTTTTCGAGCGCATGTCGGTGGCGATGCGTGCCAACGAGGGCGGCTACAGCGCGCCGGACTTCCTGCAGACCCACCCGGTGACCACCACCCGCATCAGCGAGGCGAAAGCGCGCGCGGAGCAGATGAAGAAAAACACCGTGGTGCTGACCACCTCGGTGCCGGGCGGCACGCGCCAGGAGCGCGTGGACCCGTCCGACCCGTCGTTGTCCGAACCGCTGAGCCGCAACGGCAACGCGTTGCTGCCGTATGCGTTGCGCCTGCCGGTGGATGCGCTGAGCCGCAGCAGCGACCAGCAGGGCTTCGACTGGGCCAAGGAGCGCCTGCGCGTGCTCAGCGCCAGCACGCCCGATAGCGCCATTCGCGAATACGAGAACCTGCGCCGCAGCGCCAAGCAGGGACTCACCGACGCGCAGCGCTACGGGCTGGCGCTGGCGCGGCTGCGCAACAGTGGCAGCCGCCCGGCCGAGCCGGTGGCCGAACTGACCAGCCTGCTTGAGGCGCATCCGGACAACCTGTGGCTGGCGCTGGGCCTGAGCGAGGCACAGGCACGCGTGGGCCCGCGCGAACAGGCCAACGCGCGCTTCGATGCGCTGCTGAAGCGGCTGCCCAACAACCGCGCAGTGGCGCTGACCTACGCCGGCGCGCTCAACGAGCAGGCCAGCAAAGAGGCCGGCCAGCGCGCGCGCCAGGTGCTGGAGCCGCTGCTGTACCGCAGTGGCGAGGATCCGCTGCTACAGCAGACCTATGCGCGCGCCTGCGAACTGTCCGGCGACCAGGTGCGCGCCAGCGAGGCGTATGCGGAGTCGGCCTACCTCAATGGGCGCGCGGAACAGGCGCTGATCCAGCTGGAAGCGCTGAAAAAGAAGGATCTCGATTATGTGACACGGGCCCGCGTGGATGCGCGCATTGCCGCGATCACCCCCACCGTGCTGGAGCTGCGCCGGCAGGGAATTCGCGACCCCGACCTGTCACAGCGCTAGGGGTGTCACATGAGAGTCACAAAACCGTAGTCTACTGGCGACCATCCGAAGCCAGACGGTAAGCCCCGCGTGCAGAAACGCATCCTGATCGTCGATGACGAACCCGCAATCCGCGACATGGTCGCGTTCGCACTGCGCAAAGGCGAGTTCGAGCCCATCCACGCCGGTGACGCCCGCGAGGCGCAGACCGCCATCGCCGACCGCGTTCCCGATCTCATCCTGCTCGACTGGATGTTGCCCGGCACCAGCGGCCTGGACCTGGCGCGGCGCTGGCGCAAGGAATCGCTGACCCGCGAGATCCCGATCATCATGCTGACCGCGCGCGGCGAAGAGAACGATCGCGTCGGCGGCCTGGAGGCCGGCGTCGACGATTACGTGGTCAAGCCGTTCTCGGCCCGCGAATTGCTGGCACGCATCCGTGCGGTCATGCGGCGCACCCGTGAGGACGACGAAGACGGCAGCGTGGCCGTGGGCCGCCTGCGCATCGACGGTGCCGCGCACCGCGTGTTCGCCGGCGATGCCCCGGTGCCGATCGGCCCGACCGAATACCGGCTGCTGCACTTCTTCATGACCCATCCTGAGCGCGTCTACACCCGCACCCAGCTGCTGGACCATGTGTGGGGCGGCAGTGTGTATGTGGAAGAGCGCACGATCGATGTGCACATCCGCCGCCTGCGCAAGACGCTGGAACCGTTCGGCCTGGAAAACATGGTGCAGACCGTGCGTGGATCGGGCTACCGTTTCTCCTCGGCCACCTGATGCCGGCCGCGCAGGCCGGCCCGGTCGCATGCCTACCTGACGCTCCGTGGTAACGCCTTCCATGCCCCAACATATCCGTTCCGCCTGGCTGAAGACGCTCGGCACCCTTGCGCTGTTGCTGGGCGCTGCCGTGCTGGCCGGGGTGCTGATCGGGCATGTCTGGATGGCGCTGACGCTTACCGCGCTGAGCGTGCTGGCCTGGCACTACTGGCGGTTGCGCCAGGTGCTGCGCCGCCTGACCGCGCGCCAGCGTGCCGAACCGGCCGCCGGTGTGGGCGCCTGGAACGAACTCGACCGGCTGCTGTATCGCAGCCAGGCCGAAATGCGCGCACGCAAGCGTCGCCTGATCGACATGTTGCGCACCTACCGCGCCGCCGCGCAGGCATTGCCCGATGCGGTGGTGGTGGTGGACCGCAACAGCCAGCGGGTGCAGTGGTTCAACAAGGCCGCCGCCGGCCTGCTCGGCCTGCATCATCCCGGCGATATGGGCGTGTCGGTGGTGGAGCGCCTGCAGCCGTTGCCATTGGCGCACTGGCTGGCAGCCGGGCGCAATGCCGAGCCGATGCTCGATGCCGCCTCGCCGGTGGACCCGGACCTGCGCCTCAATCTGCGGCTGATCCCGTATTCGGACGACTACTGGCTGCTGGTGGCGCGCGACGTCAGCAAGCTGCTGCGGCTGGAACAGGTGCGCCGCGACTTCGTCGCCAACGTCTCGCATGAACTGCGTACCCCGCTCACCGTGGTGCACGGCTATCTGGACATGCTCGACCCGGAAGACTTTCCGGATTCGGGCCCGATGCTGGCGGAGATGCGCAAGCAATCGCAGCGCATGGCGCAGCTGGTGGAAGACCTGCTGACGCTATCGCGCCTGGAATCGCAGGAAGAGCTCGGCGAGGAACACGTGGCGATGGCACCGATGCTGTCCACGCTGCGCCGCGAAGCCGAAGCGCACAGCCAGGGCCGCCACACCGTGGAAGTGTTCGACGAAGCCGGCGTGGATCTGCTCGGTTCCAATAAGGAACTGCACAGCGCGTTTTCCAATCTGGTGACCAACGCGGTGCGCTATACGCCCGGCGGTGGCACGGTGACGATTCGCTTCGTGCGCGAAGGCGATGGCGCGGCACTGGCAGTGCGCGACACCGGCTACGGCATTCCCGCCTCGCACCTGCCGCGCATCACCGAACGTTTCTATCGTGTCTCCAGCAGCCGCTCGCGCGAGAGCGGCGGCACCGGGCTGGGTCTGTCGATCGTCAAACACATTCTGGGCCTGCACCAGGCGCGCCTGGAGATCGAAAGCGAAGTGGGACGCGGCAGCGAATTCTCGTGCCATTTCGGTGCGGCACGTGTTGTGCAACGCGAACAGTCCCTGCCCTTGTCACGCTCGGCGTGATATGAAGGATGCGCGCGCCACGGCGCTGCGCACTGCAACGACGCAGCGCTGTGTGTGGCGCATGTTGCGCATGGCGCGCACCGCATCGCCGCCGCCTGCCTTACCTTGATGACCGCCTCGAAGACCGACTCCATGGGCCACGCCAAGCACTCTAAAGACCCCGCACCTTCCGAGGACATCGGCAGCGATCCGCTGCGCGACCCGGCGCTGTATCTCAACCGGGAACTGTCGCAGCTGGATTTCAATTTCCGCGTGCTGGCGCAGGCGCTGGACGAACAGGTTCCGCTATTGGAGCGGCTGCGGTTCCTGTGCATTTCCTGCACCAACCTAGACGAGTTCTTCGAGATCCGCGCAGCCACCGTGCGGCATGCGCAAGAGTTCGGCCTGCCGCCCGCACCCGATGGCATGAGCCCCACCGCCATCCTCAACGCGGTGCACGACCGCGCCGCCAAGCTGGTGGATCAGCAGTACCACGTGTGGAACGACGTGCTGCGCCCGGCGATGGAACAGGCCGGCGTAGCGGTGCTGAGCCGCACCACCTGGAATTCGCGCCAGAAACGCTGGCTGCGCGCCTACTTCCGCAACGAGATCATGCCGGTGCTGTCGCCGCTGGGCCTGGACCCGGCACATCCGTTCCCGAAGATCCTCAACAAGACCTTGAACATCGTGGTGGTGCTCGAAGGCCAGGACGCGTTCGGGCGCGCCGGCCATCTGGCGATCGTGCGCGCGCCGCGCTCGCTGCCGCGCATCATCCAGCTGCCGGCCAGCCTGTCGCCGGACGGCGAGCAGAGCTTCGTGTTCCTGTCCTCGGTGCTGTCGGAGTTCGTGGATGAACTGTTCCCCGGCATGCAGGTCAAGGGCTCCTACCAATTCCGCGTCACCCGCAATTCCGAGCTGGTGGTAGACGAAGAAGAAGTGGAAAACCTGGCGCTGGCGTTGCGCGACGAACTGGTCACGCGCGGCTACCGGCCGGCGGTGCGACTGGAGATTGCGCACGATTGCCCGCCGGCGATCATGCGCACCCTGCTGCAGAATTTCGGCCTCAACGAAAACGCGGTGTATCGCATTGCCGGTCCAGTGAACCTGAGCCGCGTGACCCAGGTCTACGACCTGGTGCAACGGCCCGAGCTCAAGTACCCGGCGTTCAATCCGCGCACCCTGCGCGACAACGTGGGCATCTTCGAGATCGTCAACAAGGGCGATGTGCTGCTGCATCACCCCTTCGATGCGTTCACTGCGGTGCTGGACGTGATCCGCCAGGCGGCGGTCGACCCGAACGTGCTGGCGATCAAGCAGACGCTGTACCGCACCGGCAAGGATTCGCTGATTGTCGATGCGTTGATCCTGGCCGCGCGCAACGGCAAGGACGTCACCGTGGTAGTGGAGCTGCGTGCGCGCTTCGACGAAGAAGCCAATCTGGGCCTGGCCGACAAGTTGCAGGAAGCCGGCGTGCAGGTGGTCTACGGCGTGGTCGGTTACAAGACCCACGCCAAGATGTTGCTGATCGTGCGCCGCGAAGGACGCAAGCTCAAACGCTACGTGCACCTGGGCACCGGCAACTACCACAGCGGCACAGCGCGCCTGTACACCGACCTGAGCCTGATCACCGCCGATGTGGAGATCGGCAACGATGTGCACATGCTGTTTCAGCAGCTCTCCGGCCTGGCGCCGCGCATGAAGCTGGAACAGCTGCTGCAATCGCCCTTCACCCTGCATACCGGCGTGCTGCAGCGGATCGAACGCGAGACGCGGCTAGCGCGCAACGGCCGGCCCGGGCGCATCATCGCCAAGATGAACGCACTCAACGAACCGCAGGTGGTGCGCGCGTTGTATACCGCCTCGCAGGCGGGCGTGCAGATCGACCTGATCGTGCGTGGGGCCTGCACCTTGCGCCCGGGCGTGCCGGGCGTGTCGGACAACATCCGCGTGCGCTCGATCGTGGGGCGTTTTCTGGAACATAGCCGCGTGTACTGGTTCGGCAACGACGGCGCAGCGGAGTTGTATTGCGCCAGCGCCGACTGGCTGGAGCGCAATCTGCTGCGCCGGGTGGAGACCTGCTTCCCGATCCTGGATCCGGACCTGGCCAAGCGCGTCTACCGCGAAGTGCTGCAGAACTACCTGGACGACAACGTCAACGCGTGGGAACTGGATGCCGAAGGCATCTATCACAAGCGCACGCCCGGGCCTGGCGAGCCGGCGCATTCGGCCCAGATGACCTTGCTCGATCGGGTCTGAGGCCAGACGGGCCGCCGCCTCTCACGGGGCTGGCAGCCCATCGGCTACCATGCGGCCATGCCAATGCCCTCCCCCACGATCCCGCCCCTGCGCGATGGCGATTTTCTCGCCGCCATCGACTTAGGATCCAACAGCTTCCACATGGTCATTGCGCGCTACCTGATGGGTCAGTTGCGCGTTGTCGACCGCCTGCGCGAAACCGTGCGCATGGCCGACGGCCTGGATGGCAAGGGCGGCATTTCCAACGAGGCGCGCCAGCGCGCGCTCGAGTGCCTAGCACGCTTCGGCCAACGCATCCGCGAGGTGCCATCGCTGCGCGTGCGCGCGCTGGCCACCAACACCGTGCGCCAGCTGCGCTCGCCGCAGGCGTTCCTGATGCCGGCCGAAACTGCGCTTGGCCATGCTATCGAAGTGGTCAGCGGGCGCGAGGAAGCGCGCTTGATCTATCTGGGCGTGGCGCATGCGCAACCACCCAAGCCCGATCAACGCCGGCTGGTGATCGACATCGGCGGTGGCTCCACGGAGTTCATCATCGGCCGCGGCTTCCAGACCCTGGAACGCGAAAGCCTGCAGGCCGGCTGTATTGCCAGTACGCGGCGGTTCTTTCCCGGCGGCAAGCTCTCCAAGAAAAAGTGGAAAGACGCGCTGACCGAGATCGGCGCCGAGTTCCAGCAGTTTGCCGGCCAGTACAAGGCGCTGGGCTGGCATGAAGCGATTGGCTCGTCCGGCACGCACAAGGCCATCGGCGAGATGTGCGCGGCGATGAAGCTCACCAAGGGCGCGATCACCGCCGAGGCGCTGCCAGCGCTGCGCGATGAGCTGCTCAAGGCCAAGCGCATCGAAGACATCCAACTGCCCGGCCTGGCGGCCGAGCGGCGGCCGATCATCGCTGGCGGCATTCTGGTGCTCGAAGCGGCCTTCCAGGCGCTGGGCCTGGAGAAGCTGATGGTCAGCAAGGCGGCGATGCGCGAAGGCATCCTGTACGACATGCTCGGCCGCGGCGGCGAGAACGACCCGCGCGACAGTTCGGTGGCGTCGTTGGTGCAGCGCTATGGCATCGACGAGGCGCAGGCACAGCGCGTGGAAGCCACCGCGTGCCGCCTGTTCGACCAGGTCTGCGAATCCTGGCAGCTCGATGGCGACGACGCGCAGGTGCTGCGCCGCGCCGCACGCCTGCACGAACTGGGCCTGATGATCGCGCACAGCCAGTACCACGTGCACGGTAGCTACATCCTGGAACACTCGGATATCGCCGGGTTCTCGCGGCAGGAACAGCAGGTGCTGGCCGCGCTGGTGCGCACGCATCGCCGCAATGTGCCCAAGACTGCCTTCGACGCATTGCCCGACCGCTTGCTGCTGCCAACCCGGCGCAAGGCCGCGCTGCTGCGGTTGGCCGTACTGCTGCACCGCGCCCACGAAACCGATCCGATCCCGACCCTGGAACTCACCGCCGACGACAACCGGCTGTCGCTGATCCTGTCGCAGGCCTGGATCGATTCGCGCCCGTTGCTGCGCGCCGACCTGATCGGCGAAGTGGAAGGGATGGCGGGTCTGGGCATCATGTTCCGGCCGTTTGTGACGTAGGCCAGCGGCCGTTGGCCTCAGGCGGGAATGGGGAATGGGGAATGGGGAATTGTCGGCTGTGGGACGCCGGGCGTTCCCATCGCAGTTGCGTTAAGCGCCACAGCCCCACGCTTTTTACGATTCCCGATTCCCGATTCCCCACTCCCGATTCCCACCCCTCTGTCACCCCCGCGACTTCTTCGCGCAATACCGCTGCCATCGCGTTCCCGGAAGCTAGATCAAACGGGAGAACGACCATGCGCTACGCGATCGTTACCGAAACCTATCCACCCGAAGTCAACGGCGTTGCGCTCACCGTGCATGGCCTGGAAACCGGTCTGCGTGCGCGCGGCCATCAGGTCGATGTGGTGCGCCCACGGCAAGCGGCCGACAGCACGCCGGCCGACACCGTGCTGGTGCGCGGCGCGTCGCTGCCACGCTACCCCGGGCTGAAGTTCGGGCTGCCGGCCACCCGGCGGCTCACCCGGCATTGGGCAACCACGCAACCGGATGCGATCTACGTGGCCACGGAAGGCCCGTTGGGATGGTCGGCCATGCGCGCGGCGCGGCGGCTTGGCATTCCGGTCGCCACCGGCTTCCACACCCGCTTCGACGAATACCTGCCCGATTACGGCGCGGCCTGGCTGCAAGGCACCGCGCTGCGCTGGATGCGGCGCTTCCACAACCAGGCCGAAGCCACGCTGGTTCCCACCCGCGAGCTGCAGCAGTTCCTGCGCGGCAGCGGTTTCGAACGGGTGCAGTTGCTGGCGCGTGCGGTGGACAGCCTGCAGTTCGATCCGTCCCGCCGCGACGCCGCGTTGCGCGCCGAATGGGGCATCGAAGGCGAAGGCTTTGCAGCGATCTACGTAGGCCGGATTGCCAACGAGAAAAACCTGCCTCTGGCGATCCGCGCGTTTCGCAAGCTGCAGCAGCTCCGCCCCAAGGCGCGCTTTGTGTGGGTGGGCGATGGCCCGGCGCGCGAAAAGATCGCTCACGAGAATCCGGACTTCATTTTTTGCGGCATCCAGCGCGGCGACGCGCTGGCGCGGCACTTCGCCAGCGGCGATCTGTTCCTGTTTCCCAGCCGTAGCGAGACCTTCGGTAACGTCACCCTGGAAGCGATGGCCAGCGGCGTGGCGACGGTGGCCTTCGATTACGGTGCGGCGCGCGAATACCTGCGCAATGGCCAGACCGGCGCTGCAGTGGAGGACGACGCTGCATTCGTGCAGGCCGCACTGACACTGACCGAAAACGACGACGTGCGCCAACGCATGGGCCATGCCGCCGCACAGGCGATGAAGAAACTGCATCCGGACAACGTGGTGTCCGATTTCGAAGCACTGCTGCTGGGGATCACGGCGGCACGGGGGCGGTATGTCGTCGACGCGGCTTGAACTCCTGCACGGTCACGAAGCGCGCTGGTGCCGGCGGGCCAACCACTGGTGCCGCCGGCACCCGGTGCGGCGCAGCTTCGCGGCGATCAGCCGGCTCGGCGACGGGGTGTTCTGGTACAGCCTGATGGGCCTGCTGGTGCTGCTGGACGGTATGGACGGCGTGCGCGCCTCCGCGCACATGGCCGCCACCGGCGTGCTGGCGCTGACCCTCTACAAGACTCTCAAACGCTGGACGCGCCGGCCGCGTCCGTATGCGGCGGATGTGCGCATCCGCGCCTGGGTGGCGCCTCTGGATGAATTCAGCTTTCCCTCCGGGCACACCCTGCACGCGGTGTCCTTCAGCATCGTCGCGCTGGCCTATTACCCCTGGCTGGCCCCGCTGCTGGTGCCGTTTTCTGCGGGTGTGGCGCTCTCGCGTGTGGTGCTGGGACTGCACTATCCCAGCGACGTACTCGCCGCCACCGCGATCGGCATTGCGCTGGCCAGTCTCTCGTTGTGGTGGTTGCCGGTTCCTGCCTTGTTCGTCTGATGCGCGACTTCCCGATCAGGGAACACCACACCGCATGCAAGCATCGTCAGACCCGCAGCCAGCGATGCGTGAGGCGCTGATGCATCCGGGACGCTCCCGTACAATGGCGCGATGACGACCCTGTTCATCTCCGACCTGCATCTGGACCCGGCCCGGCCGGCGATCACCGAGCTGTTCCTGGATTTCCTGCGCACGCAGGTACCCGGCAGCGACGCGCTCTACATCCTTGGCGATCTGTTCGAGGCGTGGATCGGCGACGACACCCCGTCGACCGCCGCGGATGCGGTGGCCGAGGCCTTGCACGCGGTGGCCACCACCGGTGTGCCGGTGTTCTTCATGCCCGGCAATCGCGACTTCCTGGTCGGTGCCGCCTACGCGCAACGCGCCGGCTTCCGCATCCTGCCCGACCCCACCGTCATCGATCTGTACGGGCAGCCGACGCTACTGATGCACGGCGACCTGCTGTGCACCGACGACACCGCCTACCAGGCCTTCCGCGCGCAAACGCGCGACCCGGCTTTCCAGGCACAGTTCCTGTCGCAGCCGCTGGCCGCACGCGTGGCGTTCGCACAGCAGGCACGCGCCGCGAGCCATGCGCGCCAGTCAGAGCTCAAGCAAGGCGACCAGGCACAGTTCGAAACCGTGACCGACGTGGCGCCGGCCGAGGTGGATGCCACCTTCGTGCGCTACGGCCTGGACCGCATCATCCACGGCCACACCCACCGCCCGGCCATCCACACCGTGCAGGCCGGTGGCCGCACCTGCACACGCGTGGTGCTGGGCGATTGGTACGAACAAGGCTCGGTGTTGCGCGTGGACGCCGACGGCCTGGCGCTGGAACAGCTGGCGCTGTGATCTAGCGCGTCCGTGCGACGGCGAAGGCATGGCGCGGTGGCGGTGCCTGCACGCTGCGTAGTGGGCTTCAATACGTCTGCGCTGCTGATCGGCGCTGCATCACTGCGTGCTGCGCTGATGCTCGGCGTAGTCGACAAAATCCCCGTTGACCACGTCGTACCAGAGCAAGCGGCCATCGGCCTGCACGCGGAAGCGGTCGCGCACCGGACTGGTCTGCGGATCGCCCGGGCAGCCATCGCCGTGGCGTTCGTGCACGGCGAATTCAAAGGCATCCGATACAGGCGCGTCTTCTTCCTGCTCGGTCATGATGCTGATGCAGTCATCGGGATAAAAACGGTCGCGCTGCAGTTGTGTCTGCAGGCGTTGCAGCGCGCGTTCTTCCGCTGCGTTGCCCGCGCTGGCCGCAGCTGCGGGGGTGGTGACTGCAGGTTTGGCCGGGGATGCGGCAGGCTCGGCAGGTTGCTGACGACAGCCGGCAACCGCCAGCACGGCCAGGCACAACACGCTGCAGGTCAGGGACTTGGACATGATCGCTCCGCTGGACATCACATGGCCGGCAACCACCGGCGGTGTGCCTAGTCTGCGCGATCGGCGTGCGCGGATATAGCGGCACTGCCCGGCACGCGTGGTGCCGGGCAGGCTGGGCAGTGATCAGCGGAACGCGGCGATGTTGGCCTTGGTGTTGACCAGCACACGTTGGTTGTCCGCGGTGCTGGCGTTGCCCATGGGCACGCCGTTGTAGCTGATGTTGGGATTGGACCAGTAGTTCAGTCGCGGGCAACCGCTGGGGCAGGCGTAGGCCATGATGGTGCGCCAGCTGTTGCCGTAGCGGTAGCCGTGGCCATACGCAAACGGCGAGGTGCTCGGGTCGGTGGCCGCATCGTGACGTGCACTCTGCAGGTGGCCGATTTCATGCGCAAAACTGTAGTAGCCGGTGGCGCAGTCCCAGTACACCGATGCAAACGCCGTGGCCGCGGTGGAGCCGATACCCGACGCCAGGCCGCAGTAGCTGCTGTTGTTCAACACGATCACGCCCACATCGGCGGTATAGGTGTTGCGGCTGGTGTGGATGCTGTCCATGTAGCCGTCGTTGGTGACTCGGAAGCGCTGCAGATCGGTGGTGAAGTTACCGGTTTCCGCATAGCTGGTGGTCTCATAGCGCGCCAGCTGCAAGGTGATGCCCACATTGCTGTTGACGTAGCCCTGGTTGGCCTCGGCGACCGCCAGTTGCACCAGCGACTGCATGTTGCCGCCGTACGCAGTCACCGCCTGGTTGGTGGCCACCACCAGCACGCGGATGGTGGCCGGGCTGCCGGACGAAGCCTGCGCAGCGGTCACGCGGCCGTCGTTGGGCATGTCGAACTTGGGCAGCAAGCTGTATTCGGCCGGATGCTCCTGCGGCATGCGCTGCTCGTCCACCTGCACCAGCACATGGCGGCCATCGGCAAGCGGCCGCAGGCGATAGAGCTTGCCGGCGTAGCGGATGGTGCCGGTGACGGTGTCGCCGCTCCGCACCAGGATCGCCGAGTTGAGCGGGTCCACGCCGGACAAGGTGCGTGCACGGGTGCCGGCACGCGGGCCGAGATTGCCGTACCAGATGCTGTCGCCACCTTCCAACGCGTCGACCTTGGCCTGGGTAGCGGTGATGGTCTGGCCATCCAGCTGTAGCTCGAGCAGTTTTTCCGCCGGCGCCACCGCGCCCGCATCGATCTGCACCACCTGTGCGTTTGCGGTGGATGGCGAGCTCAATACGCGCTGTAACGAGGGTTCTGCCGTGGCGGTGGCTGCAGCGCTGCGGCTCAATGCCGGGCCGGTCTGGTACAGCGGCTTGCCTGCTGCTGCCGCCGAGCCAGCCAGACACATGGCGATCAGACCGACCGTGGTGCACATCGACTTCGACTTCATCGTCTCTCTCTCCTAGACATGGAAGCAACGGGATGTGAAACACCGGGCCCCTGTCCCCGGGACGCCATTAGGGCGCGCCGATCAGGATGGAATGCAAGTTGTTACAACAGAAACTTACAGTTCTGTGATGTTTGACGTCGACTGGATGCGATTCCAGCACCGGTGTGGCGCGACGGAGTGCACATTCCGGTGGACGGCGATGTCTTCCACTGGGTCTCGACCCGGTGCTGCGAGGGTGGCGGATGGCTGATCCTGGGCGTTGATGAGGCCTGGCTTTCGGTTGGCAGTGCTCACGCACGCGGACGTCCAAGCAATGTTGGGATACGCGTGAAGGAAGGTAGTGACCGGCACTACCCTCGCGCTGCACCGCATGCAGATTGTCCGGCTCCAAGAGCATGCTGGCTTACAGGGCCCGCTCTCCGTCGGATGGTGTTGCTTGGGCGCACACACGCTGGCCGACCGATAAAGCGCTCATCGAAGCACCCTAATCAGACAGCATGCTTCGCTACGTTGTGCGCACGGCATGCAGCGTCGGCAACGCGCTCCTTGTCGGCCTGCGCGGAGGGATGCAAACCGATAGTTCTCCGCGCTAACCAGCGCGCGCGCCTCAGCCAGCCTGCTCCACGAGGCTAGCCAATTCGTCTTCATCGAAGCCTGCCAGCAGACGCGCTTCGATATTGAACGGGCCGTGCAGGTAGCCGCCGGCGTAGTCGCGCAACAGTTCCTTGAAGCGCGCGCGCGGCTCGATGCCGGCCTGCTCGCAATACCAGCGATACCAACGCGAACCCGCGGCGACGTGCGCCACTTCTTCGCGCAGGATGATCTCCAGCACCTGCGCAGTGGCGGTATCGCCCAGCGAGCGCAGTTTGTGGATCATGGCCGGCGTAACATCCAGCCCGCGTGCTTCCAGCACCCGCGGCACCAGCGCCATGCGTGCCAGGCCGTCGTGCGCGGTTTTCTCGCACATCTCCCACAGCCCGTTGTGCGCGGCAAAGTCGCCATAGTCGCGGCCGTGTGCGTGCAACCGTTCGCGCAGCAGCATGAAATGACGCGACTCGTCATCGGCCACCGCCACCCAATCGGCATAGAACCCGTCCGGCACACCACGGAACCGGTACACCGCATCCCAAGCCAGATCGATGGCGTTGAGCTCGATGTGCGCGATGGCATGGATGAAGGCCGCACGCCCCTCCGGCGTACCCAGGCCGCGCCGCGGCAGCTCGCGCGGATGGACCAGCAACGGGCGCGGCGGGCGGCCCGGCATACGAATGGGTTCAGGCGCGGCGGCCTGGGCCGGCAGCGGCAAGCTGCCCGCGCGAAACGCTGCGGCGTACTGCTGGGTCAGCGCGACCTTTTCGACCGGATCACACGCCTGCAGGCAGGCGTGCGCGGCTTGCAACAGATCCATCGTCACTCCCTGCGGCGCGCAACCTTGCACTGGCTGCGGCGCGCGCACTCACACTGCCGCGTCACAGCGCCCTGAGTGATCAGGCGCGCCGGCGCTTCTTGGCATCGTCCGAACGCAGCTGCTGGATGCGCTCGAAATACCCTGGCTCGATACCGGTGATGTACTCGCCGTTGAAGCACGACGAATCGAACTGCTTGATGTCCGGATTGCCTTCGCGCACCGCCACTTCCAGGTCTTCCAGATCCTGGTAGATCAGCCAGTCGCAGCCCAGGAATTCCTGGATTTCCTGCTCGCTGCGGCCATGCGCAATCAGTTCTTCGGCGGCCGGCATGTCGATGCCGTAGATATTCGGGTAGCGCACCGGCGGCGCGGCCGAGGCCAGATACACCTTGCGTGCACCGGCGTCGCGCGCCATCTGCACGATCTGCCGGCTGGTGGTGCCGCGCACGATCGAATCGTCGACCAGCAGCACCACGCGGTTGCGGAATTCCAGATGGATCGGGTTGAGCTTGCGGCGTACCGATTTCTGCCGTTCGCCCTGCCCCGGCATGATGAAGGTGCGGCCCACGTAACGGTTTTTGACGAAGCCTTCGCGGTACTTCACGCCGAGCACGTTGGACATCTCCAGCGCCACATCGCGCGAGGTATCCGGGATCGGAATGATGGTGTCGATGTCATGGTCCGGGCGCAGGCGCAGGATCTTCTCGCCCAGCTTCAGGCCCATGCGCATGCGCGCCTTGTGCACCGAGATGTTGTCGATCATCGAATCGGGACGCGCGAAATACACGTACTCGAAGATGCACGGCGCATGGTCGGTCGGCGCGGCGCAGATTTCGGAGAACAGCTCGCCACGCGCAGTGATCACCAGCGCCTCGCCCGGGCGCACGTCGCGCACGCGCTGGTAGCCAAGGATGTCCAAGGCCGCCGATTCGGACGACACGATGTATTCGGTGCCTTCGGCGTGTTCGCGCTTGCCCAGGACCAGCGGGCGGATGCCGTGTGGGTCGCGGAATGCCACCAGGCCCAGGCCCAGCACCACACTGACCACCGCATAGCCACCCTTGCAGCGGCGGTGCACGCCAGCTACCGCGCGGATCGCCGCTTCGGGGGTGAGCATGCGTTGCGCGTCCAGCTCGTAGGCGAACACGTTCAACAGCACTTCGCTGTCCGAATCGGTGTTGATATTGCGGCGGTCGGCCTCGAACACCTGCTGGCGCAAGGCCTCGGTGTTGATCAGATTGCCGTTGTGCGCCAGCGCGATGCCGTACGGCGAATTGACGTAGAACGGCTGTGCTTCGTCCATGCCTTCCGAGCCGGCGGTCGGGTAGCGGCAATGCGCGATGCCGACGCGGCCTTCCAGCACCGCCATCTTCTTTTCGTCGAAGACGTCGCGGACCAGGCCGTTGGCTTTTTGCACGCGCAACCGCGTGCCATCGGCCGTGGCGATGCCTGCGGCATCCTGCCCGCGATGCTGCAGGACGGTCAGGCCGTCATAGAGCTGCCCGGCGACGTTCTGGTTGCCGACAATACCGACGATGCCACACATGGTGCGCGTTCTCCGCTTCGGCTTGCGCCGTTACTGTGAAGGTGGCCGTGCCTGGCCTTGGGACTCGACCCGAGCCGGGTCGCTTTCTCCGCCGCGAACCTGCGCCGGATCGATATTGGCCGGCATCGCCTGCGTCGGATCGCGTCCGTCGCTGGCAGCTTTGCCGGGTTTGCCGAGCGCCTTGTTGATCCTGTCGCTCAGGCCAGACCCGGAGAGCGCCTTGCCCAGGTCCGTATTATCGCCTGCCGAAGGCAACTTCCCCAACTCCGCTGATACGTTGCCGAGTTCCATCGATGGAAGGTCCATCGAGGGCATCCGCCAGGCCGGCAGTTGCGCGCGCATCCAGCCAGCGCCCGGCGACAGCACCGGCAGCAGGACCGATTGCCGCCAGGCCGGTTCGCGCGGCAGCGGCGTGAAGCCCATCAGCAGCACCAGCACGCAAGCCAGGAAGGCCCCGCGCACCACGCCCAGACCGAACCCGAGCATGCGGTCGGTCCCACCGAGCTTGACCGCGTCCACGCCGGCGCGGATCACCATGCCGATCACCGCCACGCTGATCAGTACGCCCACGAACACCATGGCGTAGCCACCGAACGACTCGGTGGCCGAGGGGTGCTTGCCATCGGCCAGCCAGCGCGCGGCCGGGCCGCCGAACAGGAACGTGGCCCAGCCGGCCAGCAGCCACGACAGCGTGCCGACCACGATCGCCACAAATCCACGCAGCAGACCCAACAGCGCCGACACCAGGATGATGACGCCCAACACCATGTCGATCATGGCCAACCTCGTGACGCGGGGTGCGCGCCGCTTGCCTGGCAGGATGCAGTCATCATCGCCCTCCCCTCCATGGGTGTGAGGCTATCGAGAATCAAGGATGTGGACGCACCATGCCGGAGATGCCGACCTTGGCCGCCACCTGGGCACGCAATTGCTCGGCATCGCCACGGTTGGCCACCGGCCCGACGCGCACGCGGTTGAGCGCGCCCTTGTCGGTGCGCACCTGTTCCACGAACGCGCTGAATCCGGCGGCACGCACGCGGTCGCGCAGCGCATTGGCGTCTTCGGCACGGCCAAAGGCGCCCAGCTGGACCGCAAACCCAACCCCACTGGCGGCCGGCGCGGCGGGCGCGGTCGGCGCTGCCGCGACCGGCTTGGCCGGCTCGGGCTTGCTGGGTTCGGGCTTGGGCGCTTCCGGCTTGGCCGGCGCAGGCCTGGGTGCCTCGGCCGGCTTGGGCACTGCGGCCACTGGCTTGGCCGGCTCCGGCGGCAGGCTCTCGGTCTTGGTCGGTGCCGTGGTGGCCGCCGCGGTGGTGCTGCCGGCCGGCTTGGGCGCGGCGGTGCTCGGGGTGGGAGCGGTCACCGGTGCAGGCGCATTGGCACCGGCATCCAGCGTCACCACCTGCGCGTTGACGTCGCTGCGCACCTTGACCGCCTGCAGACGGGCCGCTTCGGCCTGCGCCTGCTCGGCATACGGGCCCACCCGCACGCGCCAGGCAGGGCGACCATTGATCTGGGTCTTTTCGCTGAAGCCGGGCAACTGCGCCTGCTTGAGCCGCGCGATCACTGCATCGGCGTCGGCACTGCTGGCGTAGGCGCCGAAGTTGACCGCGTAATTGCCGGCAGCCACCTCCGGTGCGGACGGCGTGCTCGACGGGGCGGCCAGATCGGCCGCATCGGGGTTGTCCTGCACTGCGGCCGGTGCGGTGGCAGCGCCCCGCATGCCGAGCGCGCCGCCAGCCGGTGTGGCACCGGGCGTGACCAGCGGCAATTCGCGGGTTTCAAACTCGCCAGTGCCGGGTGCGGCAGGCGCGTCGAGCGGAACATCGGCCACGCCACTGGAGGGCGCAGGGCCCTTCACCAGCATCGGCAGGAAGATCACGGCGAGCGCCACCAGAACGATGGCGCCAATCAGTCGCTGTTTCAGAACAGTATCCACGGAAGAGACAAGAGGCGGCGTGGCGGGGTGCCGCGGCGATTATAAGGCCGGCGCCCGGCAACCGACCTCAATGGCCTGAATGAAGTGCCTGCAACGCATCGGCCACGGTGTGGAAGGAGCCGAACACCAGCACGCGGTCGCCTGGCTGCGCCTCCGCCAGCACCGCATGCAGCGCACCGGCCACATCGCCATGGCAGGCCGCCTGTGCGGCGGCGGTGCCCTGCAGGCGGGCGCGCAAGGCCTCGGCCGACTGCCCACGCGCGCCCTCCAGCCCGGCCAGTGCCCATTGGTCCACACACCCGGTCAACGCCTCGACCACACCGCGCACATCCTTGTCCGCCAGCGCCGCATACAGCGCAACGGTGGTGCCGGCCGGCGTGGCCTTGCCCAGCGCCTGGGCCAGGGCACGCGCGGCCTGCGGGTTGTGGCCGACATCCAGCATCAGCTCCACCCCATCGCGCGCGACCCGCTGCAGGCGGCCAGGCAGCTGCGCGGCAGCCACACCCTGCGCCCAGGCGGTTGCAGGCACCTCGACCGGCAACGCCTGCAATGCGGCGATCGCCGCCGCTGCATTGGCCAGCTGCACCGGCGCCTGCAAGGCTGGCATCGGCAGCTCCAGGGTCTGCGCAACATCACGCCAACGCCAGTGCTGCGCATCGATGGGCTCATGGAAATAATCGCTGCCGGCGCGGATGGCGTTGGCACCCAATTGGTAAGCCCGCCGCAACACACTGGATGGCGGGTCGATCTCTCCCAGCACCACCGGCTTCCAGCCGCGGATGATGCCGGCCTTCTCCGCACCGATCGCCTCGCGGTCCTCGCCCAGCCAATCGGTATGGTCGATGTCCACAGTGGTGATCACCGCCACATCGGCGTCGATGATGTTGACCGCATCCAGGCGCCCGCCCAGGCCGATTTCCAGCACCGCCAACTCCAACTCGGACTGCTGCAACAGCCACAGCGCGGCCAGCGTGCCGAATTCGAAATAGGTCAACGCGGTATCGCCGCGCGCCGCCTCCACCGCAACGAACGCGGCCACCAATTGCGCATCGCTCGCCTCGACCCCGTCGATACGCACGCGCTCGTTGTAGCGCAGCAGATGCGGCGAAGTGTAGGCGCCCACCTTCCAGCCGGCTGCACGCCCGATCGCTTCGATGAAGGCCACCGTGGAGCCCTTGCCATTGGTCCCGCCGACCACGATCACGTGCGTAGCCGGCGCTTCAATCTGCAACCGCGCAGCAACTTCGCGCACACGTTCCAGGCCCATGGCAATGGCGCTGGGATGCTGTTGCTCGATATAGGCGAGCCAGTCGGAGAGTGTGTTGGGGGTGGTCACTGTGCTACCTGAGGTCTTGCGGGCAGCGCGCATTATCGCGGTTGCCCGGGTCCTGGACTACCAGCAGCAGTTTTTCATCCTTGACCCGCGGACGCTTGCTGTCTGCCACCAGTGAGCAGGTGGCAACGCGCTGAACCTGGGACGACACCTATCCGGCCAACGTGACGACCACACAGTGGCGCGTCATTGCGGACCATAGATTTCCACAATGTGTGTCCCCAGTCGTGAGCGCTGCCCTTTCAATATCACTGCGACCTGCTGCTGTGGATAGCGGTGATACAGGTCTTCGTGGATGCAGAGGTAATCTGGAAACCCATGTTCCATTGGCCCACCCCGCAGCCGATATTCACAGGTGCTTCGACTCGATTGATGGTCCGTCTGCATCACGTACGCTTCTTCGAATGAACCGCCAATGGCCCAGGTCAGCAACCAAGGTGCCGTTTTTGCCAGCAACAACCACGACACAAAACCCAGCATCACCGGTGTTGCGAAGAACATGAAGGCACTGAAAATACGCCCGTGTCCGTCCAAGTCCGTTGGTCGACCAAGACGCCGATTGTGCCTGCGCAGCCACACCGTCAGCACGATGCCAACCGCTAAACATGGCCATTTCAAAGTGCGTCCTTGCAGGAATTGTGCAGGAACGAAATCGGCAAACAGGCCCAAGACAAGCAGACCCATCACGGCGAAGAACGTTCCGATCTTCATCCATGCAAACAGTTTCGATGTCACTTGATCATCCTGACGAGGTACGTTGGAGCGTGCGCCGAATTACGGCAGGGCCGACGCGATGCGCATGCCCAGCACCGACCGCTGGCCACGCACCCGCATCGCAACCGGCTGGTCCGGATGCCGCCGATACAACTGCTCACTGATGCACAGATGGCTCGGGAAACGATCTTCGAGCGGGCCGCCGCTCAACCGGTATTTGCAGGTCCGCGCATTGCGCACGTATTCGGTTTGCATGAGGTGGGTTTCTTCAAAACCCACGCCCGCGATACGCGTGTAGATCCACGGCGCGCCTCTGGCCAGCACGATCCAGCACAGCAGCCCCAACAACGGCGGCGCCAGGCAGATCGCAAGCACGGTGTTGATCAGCTGCTTGCCGACGACCACCTTCCATCCACCGAAGCGATAGCCCTGCACGACGATAAACGCCGTCATTGCCGCGCCCAGCAGCCACATCGGCGCAATCCAGCTCCGCCCGGACATGAAGGGTGCGGGGATGAAATCGGAGAAGCTCCCCAGCGCCAACAGGCCGGCTACTCCCGCGAGCGCCGTCATACGGAACGCTTTTGGCCAGCGGGGCGGTGTTACGGTCGAACGCGCCATGGCGTCTTCCAGCATCCTTGCCGCACGTGGCCTTATAACGCCCGATGCTTGGCTTCACCAAAGAACGGCGTGTGGTGCGCGCAATCGTTGAGGCGGACCACTTCCAGGTGATCGACGTCGTCGCCTTCGAGCAGGTTGAGCGTGGTGGGGGCCTGGCGGAATGTCCACAACTTGGACAGCGGCAGGCCGAGGATCTTGCACAGGATCACGCGGTTGACCGCATCGTGCGCGACCACAAGCAAGGTGTCGTCTGCACCCAGGCCGTCGGCGGCGCGCGCCAGACCGCGCCAGCTGCGATCGAGCACCTGACGCAGCGACTCGCCGCCGGGCATCAGTACGGTGTCGGGTTCTTCGCGCCATGCGCGCAGGCGTGCCGGATCCTTGTCATTGATTTCGCTTGCAAGCAACCCTTCCCATTCGCCATGGGCGATTTCCTGCAGGTCCGCATCGGTCTGCAGCAGGCCTGCGCGTGCACTGCCAAGCGCCAACGTTGCGGTGGCCTGGGCACGCGAGAGTGGCGATGCCACTGCGCGGGTGATCTGCAAGGCCTGCAGACGCGCGCCCAACGCGGCGCCCTGCCCTTCGCCGACCGGTGACAGCGGGATATCGATCTGGCCCTGGTAACGGCCTTCGGCGTTCCACGGCGTCTCGCCGTGACGGGCAAGCAGGATGCGCATGCGCGAGAGATTCCTTGGGGAGGGGCCGGCTCGCCTTGCGGCCAGACGGGAGCGGCATGATACCGCCCTCGCCGCCTCCCCGGGCCGCGAATCAGCCAGACGGTGATCTGGTCGGCGCACCGTCCTGCGCGTTGCATGCCACCCGCACGCCGGCCAGAACCCGCGGCTGGCTCAGGCGCGACCGAGCGCCGGGTCGCTGCGACTGGGCTTGCCGGTTTCCAGGTGCCCGGCCAGCCGGCGGCGGAACGCGCTGCCCGGCTGCTCCACCACAATGTCATACCAGTGATCGCTTGCCGCCAATGTCAGGCGCAGAGTGTGGCGCTGCCCTGCGGCCAACTGCAGCGGCTGTGTGGTCGGCTCGGCGTAATCCAGCGCGCGCACCTGCAGCGTGCACGGCTGGCGCCCGGCATTGCCGATCTCCAACACCAGCAGCTCGCCATCCTGACGCGCCTGCACCCACGGCGCAGCCAACGCCGGCTGCTCGGCACCTAAATTCCCTGCGAACTCGCGCAAAAATCCATTCGGGCCGTGCACGCGCAATGCATACGCGCCGTCGTGCACCGCGCCCATCGGCACGTCGTCCAGCTGAGTGCCGGGCAAGACGGTGTAATACCAGGGGCCGCCTGTCGCGGCGGACGTGTACACGTTGAAGGCAGCTGCAGCGGCACCGGTGTTGATGAACTGCAACTGCACGCCGCTGTCATCGTGGACACGCGCATGCACCTGCAACGCATACGGCAGCGCGCGCGCGGGCCGCTGCCCTGGTTCCTGCCGCGGCATCTGCGCAGTGGTTGGCGGCACCGGCAGCGGTTTGTCGCGCACCGCGGCCGTGCGTGCGCGGTAGTCGCCGATCGCTGGCAGCGCGCTCAGCGCGGAATGGTCCGGCTGGCGGAAGTCGAACACGCTGGTGAGATCGCCACTCACCGCGCGTCGCCACGGGCTGATGTTGGGTTCGGCCACACCGAAACGGCGCTCGAGCAAACGCAGCACAGAGGTGTGGTCGAACACCTGCGAGTTGACCCAGCCGCCGCGCGTCCAGGGCGAGATCACCAGCATCGGCACGCGAATGCCCAGCCCAACCGGAACGCCCTCGTGCACTTCGCCGCGCGCGTCCACGTTACTGCGGCCCATGCGCGCATCCAGTGCCGGCAGCGGCGCAGGCACGTGGTCGAAGAAGCCGTCGTTCTCGTCGTAGTTGATGATCAGCGCGGTCTTGGACCACACCTCGGGATTGGCGGTGAGCGCATCGATCAGCCGCGCCACCAGCGATTCGCCATATGCCGGCGGCGCTTCGGGATGTTCGCAATAGGCGGTGGGCGGGATCACCCACGACACCTGCGGCAGTCGGTTGGCTTGTACATCGGCGGCGATGGCTGCGACCAGATGATCGGCCTGCGTGGTGGCGGCATTGTCGGCAGTGGACCCCGGGACGCACGCACGTGCGCGTCGATAGCGCTCATCGTTGCGATCCAGATCGCGATAGTGCGCAAAGTACGCCAACGAATTGCAGCCGAAGTTGTCGTACTCCTGATACACCCGCCAATCGACACCGGCCGCCTGCAGCCGCTGCGCGTAGGTGGTCCATTGCATCGCGGCGTAACCGGGTTTGTCGCGCGCCATGTCGGCGGTCCAGTTGCCGTCGTCGGCATTGGTGACCGTCTGCGCACCGGTGTTGCCCACGCTCAAGCCGCTGGTACCGGTGAACAGATACATGCGATTGGGATTGGTGGGCCCGTGCAGCGAGCAGAAATAACCATCGCAAATGGTGAACGCATCGGCGAGCGCGTGGTAGTACGGAATATCGCTGCGCTGGAAATAACCCATCGTCAGCTCGCCCTTGTACGGCACCCAGGCGTCGTATTCCTGCCAGCGCAACGGGTCTTGCCCATGGCCGGCTTTCCAGGAGTGATCCAGGCTCTTGATCAGCGGCGCGCAGGTGTTGCGCGCATCGAAGGCGAACGGCAACACACGTCGCCCGTCGCTGGCTGCCTGGCTCCACACCGGGTTGCCGTCGCGTAACTGCAGCGCACGCGGGTCGCCGAAGCCGCGCACACCGCGCATGGTGCCGAAGTAATGATCGAAGGAGCGGTTTTCCTGCATCAGGATCACCACGTGTTCGATGTCGCGCAAGGTACCGGTGCGTGCGTTTGCCGGCAGTGCGAGCGCGCGTCCGATCGAGGCGGGTAGCGCACCGGCAGCCGTCAGTGCTGCCACACGTTTGAGAAAGTCGCGACGCGAGGGGGAGGCCGTCATGGAAGAAAAACCTTTGGAAAACACTGAAAAAGACGGCGTGCCGCAGCGGCGCGCGACGCCAGTGCACACGTATAGCCCCCGCACGCGACAGTTTTGCGACAGCCACCGTCATCAATGTTTCATGAGCCGTTGACACCCTGCGTCGCGAAACGCCGGTCTTGCACCGTGCGTCCGCCCTCAGCCGTGCTCGAACAGGATTCCCCCATGACTTCCGCCCGTCGTTTCCATGTCACGCCACTGGCACTCGCCCTCGCCGTGCTGCTTCCCGTCATCGCACACGCCGCCGACCCTATCCCCGCCAGCGCGGCGGACGCGCCGGTAACGCCCGCCGATGCGGCTGGCAACGCGACCCAGCTGGATGCGATCAACGTGGTCTCGCAAGGCAGCACGCGGCAGGTGCAACGCATCAGCCGGCAGGACATCGAGCAGCTGACACCGGGTAGCAGCGCCTTCAAGGCGGTGGAAAAGCTGCCCGGCGTGCAGTTCCAGTCCGCCGATCCCTTCGGCACCTATGAGTGGTCCACGCAGGTCACCTTGCATGGCTTCGACCAGAGCCGCCTGGGCTACACGCTCGACGGCATCCCGCTGGGCAACATGAGCTACGGCGTCACCAACGGCCTGCACATCACCCGCGCCATCATTTCCGAAAACATCGGTTCGGTAGAGATCGCACAAGGCGCCGGCGCGCTCGGCACTGCGTCCAACACCAATCTGGGCGGCACCATGCAGTTCTACTCCGCCGACCCGCAGACCACGCCCGGCGCGCGGCTGGTGCAGACGGTGGGCAGCGATGCAACGCGACGCACCTTCGCGCGCGCCGATACCGGCGATCGCAATGGCCTGTCGGCGTATCTGTCCTACGCCAACGCCAGCACCGACAAGTGGAAGGGTTTCGGCGATCAGCAATCCGAGCAGGCCAACCTCAAGACCGTGTACCAGTGGGGCGATGGCAATCGTCTGAGCCTGTTCCTGGATACCTCGCGGCGCAAGGAATACGACTACATGGACTTGTCGTTGACCAGTCAGCGCGCGCTGGGTTGGGACTACGACTACCTGCAACCGGATTGGGCCACCGCGGTGCAGATGGCACGTGCGTATCAGACCACCGGTGCCACCAGTGGCGTGGCCAACGGCTATCCGCAATCGCTGGCCGGATTGCCGGACGACTACAGCTGGCTCGATGCCAGTTACTACGCCGGTGGCGGCCTGCGCCGCGACAATCTTGCCGGCCTTTCGGGCACGTTCGTGTTCGGCGGTGCAACCCTGGATGCCGCCGGCTACTACCACGCCAATCGCGGCGAGGGGCAGTGGGTGACGCCGTATGTCGTCACCTCGGCGCAGATCCCGGTGTCGATGCGCACCACCGACTATGGCCTGGACCGTTTCGGTGGTACCAGCGCATTGAAGTGGTCATGGGGCAATCACGATCTGGAAGCCGGCGTCTGGGCCGAGAATGCACGCACCACGCAAGGGCGCAATTACTTCGCGCTGGGCAACGAGGGCTACACGTCGCTGTACAACGTGTATGAAGCGCAGACCCCATTCCGCCGCGATTTCCAGCAGCGCTACACCACTCAGACCCGCATGCTGTACCTGCAGGACACCGTGCGCCTGCTCGATGACCGCCTGACCGTGAACTACGGCGCAAAGGCGCTCAGCACCACTACGCGCGCGCAATCGCTGGTGCCGACCACCGCGCTGGCACAGGGGCGCATCCGTGCCGAAGACAACTTCCTGCCGCAAGTCGGCGTGAACTACAAACTCGACGAACGCCAGGACATCTACGCCTCCTACAGCAAGAACATCGCCGCGTTCGGCTTTACGCCGTTCGCCACCTCGCAGGCCGCGTTCGACCGCAGCCGCTCCACGCTGGAACCGGAAGAGTCGCAGACGGTGCAGGTGGGCTACCGCGTGCAGGACGCGCAATTCCAGCTCTCGGCCGACGCCTACTTCACCAAGTTCTCCAACCGCCTGTTGACCACCTCGCCGTGTACGGCCGTGCAGACCTGCGCATCGATCCTGAGCAACGTCGGCGCGGTGCACAGCGCCGGCGCCGACCTGGCGTTGATGTGGCGCCCGATCGAGGGCCTGAGCTGGTTGAACTCGCTGTCGTGGAATCGCTCGCGCTACCAGGACGATTACCTCAACAACGGCGTGGTCGCCACCGCGGGCAAGGACGTGGTCGGCATTCCGGCGTTGATGTTCTCTTCCAGCGCGAGCTACCAGATTGGCAACCTGCGGCTGGATCTGGACGGCAAGTATGTCGACAAGCGCTACATCACCTTCCTCAACGATTCGCAGGTGCCCTCGTACTGGCTGTTCAATGCCGGCGCGCGCTATGACTTCGGCCGCCTTGGCGGCGTAGCCGATGTCGCGCTGGCCTTGAACATCACCAACCTCACCGACAAGCGCTACTTCGCCAGCACCGGCACCAACGGCTATGTCGCCTCCGATCCGAATGGCTACAACCAGACCATGGTGGTGGGCGCGCCGCGGCAGACCTTCCTGAGCCTGGATGTGAAGTTCTGACGCTGGCGAATGAGCGGCGCAGGGGTGGATGCGCGTTGCTTCCGCGAGTGAATGCGGTGCAACGCCAGCGCATGGAGGAGTCCACCGTAGTGGCGCCTTCTCCGGCGCCAGCAGGTTCTCGACCCAAGCCCCTCGCCGTCGGGAGAGGGGTTGGAGACAGCGGATGCCGGCAGCGGCGCTGGATGGCACGGCCATCAAGCGCCGCACGTTGCATCGGGCGTTCCTGCCAGGCACTTTTCTTCAGGGGCAAGCTCTGGCGGGCTGATCCACCGCGCCACCAGTCGATCGCAAGCATCAGTCCGCTAGGGCGGCTCTGCGAGGCTCACATGCGTCTGCCTCGCACGCCTCCGGATCTCTCCATCAGGCACGGGCATGGCCCATTCCGCGACATGATCGACCGCAACGCGCTCAGCGCCATTCGCTTGACGCGCCTCCCGCTCCACCCCGTCCTACCGAGCCGAGTTCCACCGCAATCGTGCACCGCCGCATGGCGCCGACGCCCGGCCGCATATAATTGCCGGCTTATCTTTCACTGAGCAGGTCCCGCCAGATGGCGCAGACGATGAAGGCGCTGGTCAAGCGCGAAGCGAGCAAGGGCATCTGGCTGGAACAGGTCCCCGTGCCCACCCCGGGCCCGAATGAGGTCCTGATCAAGCTGGAAAAGACCGCCATCTGCGGCACCGACCTGCATATCTACCTGTGGGATGAGTGGAGCCAACGCACCATTACGCCGGGCCTGACCATCGGCCACGAGTTCGTCGGCCGCGTGGCCGAGCTCGGTTCGGCGGTGACCGGCTACCAGGTCGGCCAGCGCGTGTCGGCCGAAGGCCACATCGTCTGCGGGCATTGCCGCAACTGCCGTGGCGGCCGCCCGCACCTGTGCCCCAACACGGTGGGCATCGGCGTCAACGTCAACGGCGCCTTTGCCGAATACATGGTGATGCCGGCCAGCAACCTGTGGCCGATCCCCGACCAGATCCCCTCCGAGCTGGCCGCCTTCTTCGACCCCTACGGCAACGCCGCGCATTGCGCGCTGGAATTCGATGTCATCGGCGAAGACGTGCTGATCACCGGCGCCGGCCCGATCGGCATCATTGCCGCCGGCATCTGCAAGCACATCGGTGCGCGCAATGTGGTGGTCACCGACGTCAACGACTTCCGCCTCAAGCTGGCCGCCGACCTGGGCGCCACGCGCGTGGTCAACGTGTCCAAGACCTCGCTCAAGGACGTCATGGCCGACCTGCACATGGAAGGCTTCGACGTGGGCCTGGAAATGAGCGGCAACCCGCGCGCGTTCAACGACATGCTCGATTGCATGTACCACGGCGGCAAGATCGCGATGCTCGGCATCATGCCGCGCGGCGCCGGTTGCGATTGGGACAAGATCATCTTCAAGGGCCTCACCGTGCAGGGCATCTACGGACGCAAGATGTACGAGACCTGGTACAAGATGACCCAGCTGGTGCTATCGGGTTTTCCGCTGCAGAAAGTGCTGACCCACCAGTTGTCGATCGACGAGTTCCAGAAGGGGTTCGACCTGATGGAAGAAGGCAAGGCCGGCAAGGTTGTGTTGAGCTGGAACTGAGTAACCGCTCCACCGCTGTGAAACGCAAAAGGCGCCGGAAGGCGCCTTTTGCATGTCAGCCTCAGTGATTATCTCGACACGCATCACCGGCGCTGTCGCTTCGCCGCCAGCTGCACCAAAAATTGATCGCACTGCCCCACTCTCATGCCCGCAGCGCGCTCCAGTGTTCCGGCAAATGCCCTGAGCGCAGCGCCTTGCTTACGGCCAGGTCACCGTCGCCGTGGCGACCAGATGGTTCTGCGAATTCTGCCGGCCAAATCCGAACTCCGCCGCTTCGCTGGTGTCGTAGTAGCCCACGCTCAAACCGAGCGGGCCGAACGCCTTGCCCACGTTCACCCCGAAATCGTTGTAGTCGTGGTCCACCTGGCTAAGCGAAGAGGTATAGATGCTGTGGCCCGCGTGCGCACCAAAGGTGAAGTCGTACGGCAGCGTCCAGTTGGCGTCCAGCGCGTAGTAGTAACCATCGGTCTTGGTGCCGTACAGATCGTTGGTATAGGCAACCGTGACGCTATAGGTTTTCAGGAACGTGGTCTTGGTGATCAGTTCGGCGTAATTTGACGCGCCCGCTCCCAGATACTGGTAACGGTTGACCATGACATCGACATTCCAGTTGGCCCCAAGGTCCTTGTTGTAGCCGACAAAACCATCCACTTCCCAATCCGGATCGCCCGCGCCGTAATCGACGTTGGAAGTCCAGGTGCCGATGTACAGGCCGAACGGTGTCTTGTAGGTCAGCCCGGCCTGAAACGCAGCCTCTTCGTTGGTCTGCGAAATGCCGCGGAACAGGTAATCGCTGGTCACCGCGAAGGTGCCGGTGAACGGTGAGGCGGGTGCGTCTTCGTCCTGTGCCTGTGCCAACGGCGCGGCACCCAGGAGCAACAGCGACAGGCAACAAGCAAGCGAGGATGGCTTCATCGGGCATCTCCTGGAGCGGTGGGCGGTCGGATTGCATGAAGCGAGACTGCACAGACTTATTAGTCCAACTGCCATTGCAGTGCAACATAAATGTCGCGCTCGCTTGACCTGGCGCACATCCTTCGACGGCAGGCCGTGCGACTCAGCCTCCCTTTCATCGACCGCCGACGCCCAATCTTGATGCGCGCACCGACGCGTCACAGCCACGCGCGAACGACGCGAACTGACAACCGCGCTCACCGCTAACCACTCACGCATTCGAGCTCAACAACCCAGCGCCAACCGGCGATGCATCAGGCCGGAAACACCCCGTAATGCCGCGCAGCCAGCCGCAGTTGCTGGCCTGCCGTGATGGTGCCCGCTGATGCCGGCAGTTCCACTTCCACTTCATTGCCCGCCGCGTCCAGGATGGCGCGCACCCGCAGGCGGGCGCCGCTGCGTTGTGCCCAGGCCACGGTGGCCGGCCAGCCATCGGCGTCCGGCACCAGATCCTCGGGGCGCACGTAGACTTCTACCGGGCCCGCAGCCAGTGCGGGGTTGGCCGACGGCAGCGCATGACCGGCCACCTGGATCTGGCCGTGCGCGAGCACGCCCGGAATCCGGTTCACCGCACCGACGAACGAGTACACGAACGGCGACGCTGGCGTGTCGTAGACGCGCGCCGGCGTATCGAGTTGTTCGATCCTGCCACGGTTGAGGATGGCCACGCGGTCGGCCAGTTCCAGCGCTTCTTCCTGATCGTGGGTCACGAACACCGTGGTCAAGCCGGTTTGCTCGTGCAATTCGCGCAGCCAGCGGCGCAGGTCGCGGCGCACCTGTGCATCCAGGGCACCAAAGGGCTCGTCCAGCAGCAGCACGCGCGGCTCAATGGCCAGCGCGCGCGCCAGCGCCACGCGCTGACGCTGCCCACCAGACAACTGGGTCGGGTAACGCTGCTCCAGGCCCTGCAACTGCACCAGCGCCAGCAGCTCTTCCACGCGTGCGCGGATGCGCGCTTCGGCCCAGCGCTCCTTGCCGCGCCGCACGCGCAGCCCGAACGCGATGTTCTCGAACACATCCATGTGCTTGAACAGCGCGTAGTGCTGAAACACGAAACCCACCCGCCGCGACTGCACGCTCATGCGGGTGGCGTCTTCGTCGCCGAACAACACCTGCCCGCCGTCGGCATGCTCCAGCCCGGCCATGATGCGCAACAAGGTGGTCTTGCCAGAGCCGGACGGCCCCAGCAGCGCCAGCAACTCGCCCTGGCGCACGTCCAGGGTGATGTCGTCCAGTGCGGTGAAGCTTGCGAACTGCTTGCGCAGATGGCTGATACGGATGCCCATGATCACCTCAGTGGCGGTGGTTGGCGGCGAGCGCATCGCCATGCCGCCATTCCAGATATGTCTTCACCGCCAGGGTCAGCAGCGCGGTCAATGCCAGCAGCGAGGCGCATGCAAACGCAGCGCTGTAGGCGTATTCGTTGTAGAGAATTTCCACGTGCAGCGGCAGCGTATTGGTGCGCCCACGGATATGCCCGGACACCACCGACACCGCGCCGAATTCGCCCATCGCCCGCGCCGCACACAGCAGCACGCCATACAACAGGCCCCAGCGGATATTGGGCACGGTTACGCGCCAAAACATTTGCCAGCCGTTGGCGCCCAGGCTCAGTGCCGCCAGTTCCTCGTCACTGCCCTGCTGCTCCATCAGCGGCATCAGCTCGCGCGCGATGAAGGGAAAGGTCACAAAGGTTGTCGCCAGCACGATGCCCGGTAGCGCAAACACAATGCGCGGCAGCTGGATCAGCACCACGCCCAGTGCCGGCAATTCCACCCGCCAGCCTTCATAGATCAATGGCCAGGCCCAACCGTTGCGGCCGAAGATCAACACGAAGATCAAGCCCGCCACCACCGGCGACACCGAGAACGGCAGGTCGATGAGGCTGATCAGCAGGCGTTTGCCCGGGAACTGGTGCTTGCTCACCGCCCATGCGGCGGCCACGCCAAACACCAGGTTCAGCGGCAATACCACCGCGGTGACCAGCAAGGTCAGCTTGATCGCCGACAGCGCATCCGGATCGACCAGCGCGTGCAGAAATGTCGCCCAGCCACCACGCAGCGCCTCGGCGAACACCAGCACCAGTGGCAGCAACAGGAAGGCCAGCAAGAATCCCAATGCGCCAAGAATCATCAGCCACTGCACCCAGCGCGGCTCGCTGGTGGCCGACTCGGTGATGCGGCGTGCCTGTCGGGCGGTGGCAGTGCTTTGCAGCATGGTGGGCAGCGGCGAAACGGCGTCGGTCATGCGCTGCTCCGTTGATAGCGCAGCAGGCGTGCCTGCAGTGTATTGACCACCAGCAAGATCACGAACGACAGCAGCAGCATCGCCGCGGCAATCGCAGTGGCGCCGGCGTAGTCGAACTCCTCCAGGCGAATGGTGATCAGCAGCGGCGCGATCTCGGTCGCGTTGGGCAGGTTGCCGGCAATGAAGATCACCGAGCCGTATTCACCCACGCCACGCGCAAACGCCAGCGCAAAGCCGGTCAGCACCGCCGGCCACAGTGCCGGCAACACCACCCGCCAGACCAACTGCCAGCGCGAGGCACCCAGCGTGGCCGCGGCTTCCTCGATTTCGCGCTCGCTCTCGGCCAGCACCGGCTGCACCACCCGCACCACGAACGGCAGCCCCACGAACACCAGCGCAATCACGATGCCGAGCTGCGTATAGGCCACCTTGATGCCAATCGCTTCCAGCCAGCGGCCCACCCAGCCATTGCCCCCATACAGCGCCGTCAGCGCGATACCGGCCACCGCGGTCGGCAAGGCGAACGGCAGGTCGATCAACGCATCGAACAGGCGCTTGCCGGGAAAGCGGTAGCGCACGAACACCCAGGCCACCCAGGTGCCCATCACCGCGTTGAACGCACCGGCCGCGAATGCCGTGCCGAAGCTCACCCGCAGCGCCGACAGCACGCGCGGCTCGCTCCAGACCCGCCACAGGCCATCCCAGCCCAGCCCGCTGGTCTTGATGAAGACACCCAGCAGCGGAATCAACACGATCAGCCCCAGCCAGGTCAGGGTGATGCCCAGGCTCAGTCCAAGACCGGGCATCACGCGTCTGCGCGATGCCCGCGCCGGAGGGGGTGCAACCGACATCTGCATCGCCTACTTGCTGGCCTGGATCTGGTCGAACAACCCACCGTCGGCGAAATGTTCCTGCTGCGCCTTGTCCCAGGAGCCAAATGCCTCCTGGATGGTCACCAGCTTGATGTCCGGGAACCGCGCCAGGTCATTGCGGTCGGCAAATTCCGGATGGCGCGGGCGGTAGAAGTGCTTGGCGGCCAGCTTCTGGCCTTCGGGTGCATAGAGAAACCGCAGATAGGCTTCGGCCACATCGCGGGTGCCATGCTTGTCGACGTTCTTGTCCACCAGCGCCACCGAAGGCTCGGCCAGGATCGACAGCTTCGGCACCACGATCTCGAACTTGTCCTTGCCCAGTTCCTGGCTGGCCAGCAGGGCCTCGTTCTCCCAGGCCAGCAACACATCGCCAATGCCGCGCTGGGCAAAAGTGGTGGTGGCGCCGCGTGCGCCTGTATCCAATACCGGCACGTTGCGGAACAGCGCGCGCATGTAGCGCAGGGTGCGCTCGCGGTCGCCCTTGAAGATGTGGTCCGCGCAGGCCCAGGCCGCCAGATAGTTCCAGCGTGCACCGCCGGAGGTCTTTGGGTTGGGCGTCACCACCGACACGCCGGAGCGCAGCAGGTCCGGCCAGTCCTTGATGTTCTTCGGGTTGCCCTTGCGCACAAGAAACACAATGGTCGAGGTGTACGGCGCACTGTTGTCGGGCAGGCGCTTTTCCCACGCGGTGTCGATCAGCTCGGCCTTCTGCGCGATCGCATCCACGTCGTAGGCCAGCGCCAGCGTGACCACGTCGGCCTCGATGCCATCGATCACCGCGCGCGCCTGCTTGCCGCTGCCGCCGTGCGAGGTCTCCACACTGACGGTGTCTTGCGGATGCTGCTGCTTCCATTGCGCAGCAAAGGCCGTGTTGTACTCGCGATAGAACTCGCGGGTGGGGTCGTAACTGACGTTGAGCAGATTGATCTCACGGGCGGCAGCCGGGCCGGCCAGGGCCAGCAGCGTGCCGAACACCGCGGCAATAAGGCGGAAGCGGGAATGGGTCACAACGATCTCCTGGCCGATGGGGCGCAGCCTGAACAGCAAGCATGCCATGCTGCGCAGCGGCACGCGGCCGGTGAAATGACATCCACGCCGGCGCTTATGCCAATTTTGCATGACGTAGTGGTATGCCACCGTGATCGTTAAAATTGCGCCTCTTCCTGCCACTGCGATCGCCATGACCAACGCTCCCGCCGCGCTGACCGCCCATTACGCCGCCGAACTGGAATCGATCCAGTCCCAGGGGCTGTTCAAGTCCGAGCGCATCATCACCGGCCCGCAGTCGGCACAGATCACGCTGGCCGACGGCCGCAGCGTGCTGAACTTCTGCGCCAACAATTATCTTGGCCTGGCCGACCATCCGGACATCATCCAGGCCGCCAAGGATGCACTGGACACCCACGGCTTCGGCATGGCCTCGGTGCGTTTCATCTGCGGCACCCAGGACCTGCACAAGCAGCTCGAACGCACCATCGCCGACTTCTTCGGCACCGAAGACACCATCCTCTACGCCGCCTGCTTCGATGCCAACGGCGGCCTGTTCGAGCCGCTGCTCGGCGAGCATGACGCCATCATTTCCGATGCGCTCAACCACGCCTCCATCATCGATGGCGTGCGCCTGTGCAAGGCCAAGCGCTTCCGCTACGCCAACTGCGACATGGCCGATCTGGAAACACAGCTGCAGGCCGCCGACGCCGCCGGCTGCAAGACCAAGCTGATCACCAGTGACGGCGTGTTCTCGATGGACGGCTTCATCGCCCCGCTGGATGAAATCACCGCGCTGGCCCGCAAGTACAACGCGCTGGTGCACATCGACGAATGCCACGCCACCGGCTTTTTGGGCGCGACCGGGCGCGGCTCGGCCGAGGTCAAGGGCGTGATGGACCAGATCGATATCTTCACCGGCACGCTGGGCAAGGCAATGGGCGGCGCGTTGGGCGGCTTCACCACCGCCAAGCGCGAAGTCATCGAACTGCTGCGCCAGCGCTCGCGGCCGTACCTGTTCTCCAACTCGCTGCCGCCGCACGTGGTGGCTGCCGGCATCAAGGCCTTCGAGATGCTGGACGCGGCCGGCGAGCTGCGCACGCAGCTGGTGGAAAACACCCGCTACTTCCGCGAGCGCATGACCGCTGCCGGCTTCGACGTGAAGCCCGGCGTGCATCCGATCAGCCCGGTCATGCTGTACGACGCACCGCTGGCGCAGCGCTTTGCCGAGCGCCTGCTCGAAGAAGGCATCTACGCCATCGGCTTCTTCTTCCCGGTGGTGCCCAAGGGGCAGGCGCGCATCCGCACCCAGATCAGCGCCGCGCACACCCGCGAGCAGTTGGATCAGGCGATCGACGCCTTCACCCGGATCGGTCACGAGCTCAAGGTCATCGGCGGCTGAGCATGCGCACGGTGCTGCGCCAGCGCCTGCTGCTGGCTGCGCAGACCGATGCGCAGGCCCAGTTGCAGGCAGGCGGTTGGGAAACCCGCTGCCTGCACTGCCGGCGGCGCCTGTCGGTGCGCGCCGATGGCGAACCGCTCGGGCACACCACGCTGGAACACGTGGTGCCGCAGGCCTGGTTTGGCCGCCGCGCGGCAGCGCCGCTGTGTGCCCAGGTGGGAGACGACCCCAACGACGCACGCAACCTGGCGCTGGCCTGCGCCAGCTGCAATCACGCCAAGGGCCGCCGGCACGATGCCAACGGCGCAGGCGACGCACGGGCCGTTGAGGTGGTGACGGCCTTGCTCAACGCGCGGCTGGCGCGCTGGCGGCCTGTGCCGCCGGTGCCAATGCCCTGACTTCGGCAGCGCTGAGCAGACGCCAGCTGCCCTTGCCCAGCTCGCCCATCGCCAACGGGCCGATCGCCACGCGCACCAGGCGCAAGACACCAATCTCCAGTGCTGCGAGCAAGCGACGGATCTGCCGGTTGCGGCCTTCATCCAGCACGATTTCCAGCCAGGCATTGCGCTCACCTTCGCGCAGCACACGCACCTGCTTGGCGCGCAGCAGGCTGCCATCGCTCTCGGGGTCGGTATCGGCCACGCCGTCGTGCATGCGCGCCAGCTGCAGCGCATCCGGGCGGCAATCCACCTGCACGTGATAGGTCTTGTCCGGGCCGGTCGCCGGGTCGGTCACGGCGGCGGCCCATTGCGGGTCGTTGCTGAAAAGCAGCAGCCCCTCGCTGGCCTTGTCCAGCCGCCCCACCGGTGCCAGCCATGGCAGCCCGGCGCCGTCGAAGCAGCGGTAGACGGTGTCCCTGCCCTGCTCGTCGCGCACCGTGGTGACCACGCCACGCGGCTTGTTGAGCATCAGGTACAGCCGCGCGGGTCCGGCCAGGGGCTGACCATCGATGGCAATGCCGTCGTGTTGATCCGCGCGCAGCGGGAACTCCGGATCGCGCACCACCCGGCCCGCTACGCTGACCCGCCCATCGGCAACCCAGCGCGCAGCCTCGGTCCGCGAACACACGCCCAGCTTGGACAGCACCCGCGCCAGACTATGCCGCGGCGTGGGTGTGGCGCTGCCTGCACCAGCGCGCGCGCCAGCGGGCGCCTTGCCAGCACGGCGTTGCCGGGATGCTGCCGGCGCATGTCGCCGGGGCATCGCGTCCGCTCCGGGGCTTACTTGTTCTCGACCGGCTTGGCGTCGGCCGCCGGGGCCGGCGTCGCTGCTGCAGGCGCTGCGCCGGCAACCGGACGCGCCTTGACCACGCGCACGCCGCGCGCCTTCATCCAGGCGTCGAACTCTTCGGCCGTCATGCGCTTGCCGTTCTGGCTCATGTCGAAGCGCCACGGGGTGTTATCGAACGCGGTGGTGGCCTTGTAGGCCGCCGGATCGTTCGGATTGACGGTGCCGCCCGCCGGCATGGCCTTGGCCAGGTCCTGGCAGCCTTCCACGCGCAGACGCAGCAACACGCGGTCCACCGACTGCTCGCTGGTGTAGGGCTGCGCCAGCACGCCGGTGGGCATGCCCAGCTGCACGCTGCGGGTGTAGAACTCGGCGGCCGCCGGTGCGATCACGGTAGCAGGCAGCGGCAGTGGCTGGGACACCGTGCTGCCAGTGCAGTTCGGAGCGGCGTAGGCGGCGGGAATCAAAGCGAGACAGAACAGTCCTGCCGTAGCGGTACGCAGCATCGTGAATTCTTCCAATGGGTGGTATGTCGACGCGGCGAGTGTAGGCAGCGATGAACGCCGTTTCAACCGGAACCGTGCCTGGATCGCAACACAGACAGGATTTGCGCCGCAGGGCGGCGCGATTGCCGGCCCCACAAAGACAAAACCCGGCACGAGGCCGGGTTCTGTATGAAGCAGCTAGCAGTCCAATTAGTTCTGGACGTTCAGCTCGGTACGACGGTTCTTCGCACGGCCTTCCGGATTGTCGGAACCATCCGGGTTGGCGTTCGGAGCAATCGGACGGCTCTCGCCGTAGCCGATCGGGCCAACCAGACGCGACGCATCAACGCCGTTCTTGGTCAGGTAGTCATACACGGTCGTCGCACGACGCTCGGACAGCTTCTGGTTGTACGCGTCGGTGCCCTTCGAGTCGGTGTGACCGGCAACCTCGACCTTCAGGTCGGGGTAACGCTTCAGGATCTCGGTCGCTTCGCTCAGGATCGACACAGCATCCGGACGCAGGGTCGACTTGTTGAAGTCGAAGTTCACGCCCTTCAGGTCGATCGACACAGGCACCGGGCAGCCGTCCGGACCGATGGTCTGGCCAGGCTGGGAGGTCGGGCACTTGTCGTCGCAGTTGTTGACGCCGTCACCGTCGTCATCCAGATCGGCGCAGCTCGGAGCAACCGGAGCCGGAGCCGGCGGCGGAGCCGTCGACGGAGCAGGTCCCAGCGGGATCACGACGCCGACCGAAGCCAGCACGTCGCCGAACCAGTCTTCCTGCGGAGCAGCAACGCTCTGGTCATTGAAGTCGGCGCGGTAGGCCAGTTCTGCACGCACGGCAACGCGCTTGTCGAAGGTGGTCTGCAGACCGACACCAGCCTTGGCGGCAAAGTTGCCGTCCTTCTGCTGGCCCGGCGAAACCGGGTTCGGGGTGGCGTCGAACTCTTCTTCCGAACGCTGATAGCCCAGACCGAACAGCAGGTAGGGGTTCCAGCCGCGGCCTTCGGCGATGAAGTGGCGACGCAGGTCGAACGAGATGCCGTACTGGCTCCAGTTCTGGTCCTGGTTGGCATCGAAGTTCGGGTTCTGATAGTTCAGCTCGCCGTCGATCGACCAGTTCGGGCTAACGAACTTGCCCAGACCCAGGGTGACGAACGGAGCATCATTGGTCAGACGATCGCTGTCCTGGAAGTTGAAGCCAGCGCTACCGGTCAGGTACCAACGGTCATCGAACTCCTGCGCGGAAGCAGCCTGGGCAACCGCCAGACCGCCGAGCAACGCGGCAGTGAGAATTTTCTTGTTCATGTATACAGCTCCTTCTTTGGGAGATAAACCGATAGAGGCGTTGTTCTTGGTAAAAGATGCTCGTCACATCCAGAGCCATCGGGGCGCAGATTAAGCCGGGCTTAGTGAAGATCGCGTTAACGGTCATATAACATGTGAAAGCAAATGCCGCCCGCCGCAAACGCTGCTAATCCTACGTATACAGCTTTATGAGGAGTGCGACCGGGCGCCCAGTTCGGACATGCAGTGCAGATGAACGCCACCCCAATTTACCCAGTTGAATACGTCGGTTGAACGCCTTGGGCAGGTGCGTGAAGACCGTGTCCAAGTGCACGTTGGTGAACGGAAAGGCCCGCCCGACCTGAATTGTGGGGTTGGTGGTTGCGGGGAACTTCCCACACAACGCACCCTGAACTCCCCACTAGGAGCGCTCCGATGAAAGCCGTCGCCCTCACCCATTACCTCCCGATCGACGACCCCGCGTCCCTGCTTGACATGGACCTGCCAGCGCCATCCGCACCGGCCGGGTATGACTTATTGGTACGTGTCGAAGCGGTGTCGGTGAATCCGGTCGATACCAAGCTGCGCGCGCCCAAGGCGCAAACCCTTGCCGCACCGAAGGTGCTGGGCTTCGACGCCGCTGGCGTGGTTGAAGCCGTGGGCCCGGACGTCACCGCGTTTGCGGTCGGCGACGAGGTCTATTACGCAGGAGATAGCGGGCGCCAGGGCAGCAACGCCGAATATCACTTGGTGGATGCGCGCATCGCCGGCTGCAAGCCGACGTCGCTGAGCTTTGCGCAGGCCGCCGCGATGCCACTGACCACGCTTACTGCGTGGGAGTTGCTGTTCCAGCGCATGCCGTTCGCGTTCGACGGCGCGCGCAACCGTGGCAAACACCTGTTGATCATCGGCGGCGCGGGCGGCGTGGGATCCATCGCCATCCAGTTGGCGCGGCATGCGGGCTTCACCGTCATCGCCACCGCGTCGCGGCCGGAAACCGTTGAGTGGGTCCGGCAGATGGGCGCGCAGCATGTGATCGACCACCACCAGCCACTGCACCCGCAGTTGCAGGCGATCGGCCTGGACCAGGTGGACGCGGCGCTCAACCTGGCCGATACGGACCGCTACTGGGCGCAGCTGGGCGAGCTCCTGGCGCCGCAGGGGCATGTGGGGCTGATCGTGGAGCCACGCGGCCCGTTGCCGATTGGCGACCCGTACAAATCCAAGTGCATCGGCATCCACTGGGAGCTGATGTTCACCCGTGCGCGCTACGCCACGGATGACATGGTTGAGCAGCATCGCATTCTCAATCGCGCGGCCAGCCTGATCGATGCCGGCGAGCTGCGTACCACCCACACCGAGACACTTTCGCCAATCTGTGCGCAGACCCTGCGCGAGGCGCACCGCCGCCTGGAAAGTGGCAGCACCATTGGCAAGCTGGTGGTGGCTGGTTGGTGATGGCTAGTGCGCTTGGTGGGTGGAGCTGCGGCGGCGATATGAGCCTCAGCTACGCGCTTATGGTTGCGGGTTGCGGGTTGCGGGTTGCGGGTTGCGGGTTGCGGCATGAGCGTGCCCTCCCGCCCGACAAAAGAACCGGTATCGCGACCTAATTTTTGCCGGTCATGCGCTGGCTTGTTTCGATCTGTGGCAGCCCCGAGTAAAGGCGTTCGCGCCCAGGTGCGCTCCTACGTGGTCCAGATAGCCTGACGACAGCGAGCGGTGGCCAGGCCTCGACGGAGGACGCGGCGAATGATCGACACCGTAGCGATGTGCGTGCGCTTGGCTGGCTCAACCAGACGCGCTCCACGTCGTAGGAGCGCACCCGGGCGCGACCGGCAGGAATGGCCGGCCAGGTTTGGCTGGATGCACAGCACCCTTCCGCCACCCAACATCTTCACGAGCAACACCAGCAGCGCCGCTCAGACGCAACTTCCGACAACCCGCGCAAGGCATGCAGCCGCACGCTGCCGCGGAAGATCGAGACAAGCCCGCCTAAACCCTGCCCACGCGCCTCTCCGGCACTGCCGACAGCCCCACACCCGCACCCAGGGCTTGCCGACGCGGCCGTTTGCCTGCATCGTGCGCACTCCGTACGCCAGCGTATCCATGTTATGTCGCCCGCCACCGGCCTGTCCGACTCCCCTTTCCCGCACCTGTTCGCCCCGCTCGATCTGGGCTTCACGCAACTGCGTAACCGCGTCCTCATGGGCTCGATGCACACCGGGCTGGAAGACCGTGCGCGCGACTTCCCGAAGCTGGCCGCGTATTTCGCCGAACGTGCGGCCGGCGGCGTCGGGCTGATCGTCACCGGAGGGTTCTCGCCAAATGTCGTGGGGTGGCTCAAGCCGTTCGGCGGCAAGCTGTCCTGGCCGTGGGAAGTACGCCCGCATCGGCAGGTGACCGCGGCGGTGCATGCGCACGGCGCCAAGATCTGCCTGCAGCTGCTGCACGCCGGGCGCTACGCCTACCACCCCTTGTCGGTGGCACCTTCAAAGCTCAAGGCACCGATCAATCCCTTCACGCCGCGGGCGTTGTCGGCTGGTGCGGTGGATCGGCAGATCGGTGCCTATGCACGCGCCGCGCGGCTGGCCCGCGAGGCCGGCTACGACGGCGTGGAAGTGATGGGATCGGAAGGCTATCTGATCAATGAATTCACCGCCACGCGCACCAATCAGCGCAGCGACGCCTGGGGTGGCGATGCCGCCAAGCGCATGCGGTTTGCGGTGGAAATCGTGCGCCGTATCCGCGAGGCCTGCGGGCCGGACTTCATCATCATCTACCGGTTGTCGCTGGTGGATCTGGTGGACGGCGGCAACCAGTGGCAGGAGATCGTGGCGCAGGCGCAGGCGATCGAGGCCGCCGGTGCAACCATCATCAACTCGGGCATCGGCTGGCACGAAGCACGCGTGCCCACCATTGCCACATCGGTACCGCGCGCGGCCTTTGCCGGCGTCACCGCCAAGCTCAAGCCGCACGTCGGCATCCCGGTGGTGGCGACCAACCGCATCAACATGCCCGAAGTGGCAGAGCGCATCCTGGCCGATGGCGCGGCCGATATGGTGTCACTGGCACGCCCGCTGCTGGCCGACCCGCAATGGGCCAACAAGGCCCGCGCCGGGCAGCCGCACACCATCAATACGTGCATCGCCTGCAACCAGGCTTGCCTGGATCACGTGTTCGAAAACAAATTGGCCAGCTGCCTGGTCAACCCGCGTGCCGTGCACGAAACCGAACTGGTCTACACACCGACCACCGCACCCAAGCGCGTGGCCGTGGTCGGTGCGGGCCCTGCGGGTCTTGCCTGCGCAACCGTGGCAGCCGAGCGCGGCCACCAGGTGACCTTGTTCGATGCGGCTGATGAAATCGGCGGGCAGTTCAATGTGGCCAAGCGCATCCCGGGCAAGGAAGAGTTCCAGGAAACCCTGCGCTATTTCGACCATCGCCTGCAGGCCACCGGCGTACAGCTGCGGCTGCGCACGCAGGTGCAGGCAGGCGACCTGCAGGCATTCGACGAGATCGTGCTGGCGACCGGCATCGAGCCGCGCCGCGTGGATTTCCCCGGTGCGGATCATCCGATGGTGGTCAGTTATCTGGACGTGGTGCTGGGCCGGCATGTGGCGGCCGACAAGGTCGCCATCATCGGCGCGGGCGGCATTGGCTTCGATGTCGGCGAGTTTCTGGTGCACAGCGGTGTGTCGCCGTCGCTGGACGTGGCGCGCTGGATGGCCGAATGGGGTGTGGACCCCAGCTTCGAAACGCGTGGTGCACTGGCCAAGCCGCAGCCGGAACCGCCGGCACGCCAGGTCTGGCTGTTGCAACGCAGCCCGGGGCGCCCCGGCGCGCGCCTGGGCAAGACCACCGGCTGGATTCACCGCGCCGCCCTCAAGGGCAAGGGCGTCAAGATGCTCGGCGGGGTCGAGTATCTGGGTGTGGACGACACCGGCTTGCGCATCCGCGTGGATGGTAGCGAGCAAGTGCTCGACGTAGGCACGGTGGTGGTGTGCGCGGGACAGGAGCCACGCCGCGAGCTGCTCGCAGCCCTGCAGGCGCTTGGCAAGCAACCGCATCTGATCGGCGGTGCCGACGTGGCCGCGGAGCTGGATGCCAAGCGCGCGATCAACCAGGCCAGCCGGCTCGCGGCGCAGCTGTAGCGCTGCACGCCCAGTACTTCGCGCTGCCGCGTCGTGCCTCGACGCGGGCGGGCGAGCGGGCATTCATCGGCTGCCGCTAGGACACTGGCGCGGCAAGTCGCGCAGTTCTTCTTCCTGACGCTTCGCTGCGCTATAACGCCGGCATGCACGCGCACCGTCCCCTGCCCTTGCTGCCGGCTCTACCGGCGGCAACACTGCGCGCCTATGCCGGTGCGCACTTCGGCAAGAGCCTGCTCTGGTACACCGGCGAGCTCCTGCTGATCTTCGCGCTCACTGAGCATGCCGGCCTGGATGCAATCGCAGCCGGCTGCGCGGTGGCAGCTGGCCTGCTCCTCAGCGCGGCAATGGGCCTGCTCGCCGCGCGACGTTGGGGCGCGGGCACCAGCCTGGCGTGGGCGGGGCGATCGCAATGGCGCGGCATCGCGCTGGCGGCACTGAGCTTGTTGTTGCTGTTCCTGGTGCCGCTGCTGCCGGCCAGCACGCGCCTGGGCTGCGTGCTGCTGCTCAGCCTGCCCTTCCGTGCTGCCTACGCGGTGGGCGACGTCGCACAGAATGCCTTGTTGGGGCTTGGGCGTTGGCCCTGGCGCGGCGCGCGCGGCGTCAGCGCACTACGGCTGATCGGCAGCGGCCTGGCAGCAGTGTCGATCAGTGCGGCGATCGGGCTGGTGCTGCAGAGCCACCAGCCGTCAGCACCCTGGACCGCGTTGATGGTGGTTGCGGTGGTCAGCAGCATCGCGCTGTTGTCGGCTGCGTGGCTGCGTCAGGCATTGCGTCCTTACACCCAGGCGCTTGCCCCAGCACCACGCACAGTGCCGGTGACAGCTCGGCAGGCCGATCAGCTGTCGACGTTTGCAGTGATGGCGCTGCTGTGCTGTGCCCTGCCCACCTTCACCAAGTTGGCGCCCTATCTCGCGCAATCGCGCATCGGTGCGCCAGGCTGGTGCAGCGCCATTCTGATGGGCTACGCACTGGGAACAGTTGCTGTGCAGCCACTGGCCGCACGCTGGCGCACTAACGCACTGCCGCGTCTTGCAGGCAGCGGCGCGGTGCTGGCGGCTTTGGGGACGAGCTTTGCGGCGGGTGCAGGTCATGCGCTGTGGCTGGACACCGCCATGGCCTTCGGCATGGGGATGGCAGGCGGCAGCGCCGGGCAATGGGTCTGGGCGCGCCATGCCGAACTGTCGTGCCAGCAGCCGGCACAGCATGCCGCCGGCGTCGCGCGACTCACCGCCTGCGCGCAGGTGGCATTGGCAATGGGCAGCATCTTGATCGGGCTGATGCTCAATCTCGGGGACGGCCACGGGCGTGGTCACGTCGACCTGGCCTGGGCCATGGCAGCGGGCCCGATGGTGTGCGGAACCGGCTGTCTGCTGCTGGCGTATGCCAACGGGCTACGCAATCGACTCAACCGAAGACCGCTTGCAAAATCGGGGCTCGCGCCGCGACGTGGTTGGTCGCTGATCGCACTACCCTGTGGCAGGCATTGCATACGAATTCGTAGCTAGCTACTCAGTTTACTGCCATGCGCCTGATTGGTCAGATAGCTCGCTTGGCCTTAGCAAGCGGCATCCATTGCAGCAGCGATCAACGAAACATGCACGCTGGATCTGCGGAGTGATTGCATGGCACGCAACACATGCTCTCTCATCGCTGCGCCGTGCAGCGTAGGCGACATGCCGAGTTCTCCATCGCCGCAACTGCCCAAAGACGAGGAAAACTCTTTACTTCGATTTCGTTCTCGCCAACCGCAACGAGTGCAGCGACCGCACCTTTCGCCCAGCGCAGCGGACTTACATCTACTTGAAGCTGGCTTCTTTGCGTCGAGCGACACGGTGTTGATGCGAACCACTGCCTCTTTGGCTGCTGCATTTTTGAGCACACTACAAAGCGGGCAGTTCGCCTGAGCAATGCGAGCAACCTGCCGAACCAGATTGCGATGTACACGCTGACGGTTTGGACAGACGACTCACCTCGAGCAATGATCCGCGTGCGGCTTCTTCTCACCTGTGTCATGGCATCTCATTGCTTGGTTGCCAATGAGCAAGAACCGTTGTCGACATTCAACGCAGTGCCCATCGCGTGAATTCAGAGCCAGCAATCTGGTTCACCTGGGACCAGATAAAACGATGTCGACTTGCAAGCACCAGCATGCAGAAAGGACGTCGTTTGTCGCCGCACTTCGATCAAGCTTCGATTGAACACGCCGCAAGCGCTGCACGCGCCAGACATTCCAGAGCATAAATCATCATCTGGACACAGCAACCCCGCTCACCATGGGAAGTTGCTAGGCGACTTCGTACGACAACCCAACAACACTGACGAAATCTGCGATCGCGTGATCGGCAACATTCGGTCTGCGCGTGAAGCACGCACCTACGACGCTCATCACTTCGAACGGAAGAACAAGGCCGAAGCGACAACATGCAGCTTCAACATCGCCACGCCAGACCGTCGATATGAGTCAATCAATTGCTCGCTACCAAACAACCCGCACCGCGCCGCATAACGAGAACATGATCGGAGCACACGCAACACACATGCCCGACTAGCCAAGAGATGACGTCCTGCTGCAGTCGTCGCCGCATAACGTACTGGCCACTGAAAGGTGGCAAATCGCTGCGCGCGGTTGCAGACATCTCAATGCACAACGTTCTGCAGAGAACAGGCAAGCTACAGACGACATCAACAGAGACATTGGCTGCACCTGCTGGCAGCAGCGCAACAGCGCACACCCCGCACCACAGTTGCCTTACCGCATAACCTCAGCAAATCACGTCACTACATAGCTCGTAAGCTTCACAGCAAACCACATGTGCAGCCAACGTGAATTCCCGCACGTCATCGGTGTGATTTCGCGAAGACATCTGTGCAACGCCAACAAATTATTTGCATCAGCACCGCGTCGCTACAGCAATGCGACGCGCACTGCGCGCTGCGGTGCAGAGACGGTCATCGCCACATCGCTGATCCAGCAAGCAATGACCGCCGTCAACCCCGCCCATTCAGCCAAGATTGTGTGATCGGCGCCTACCTTGCGCCAACTTTTTGACCCGCCTGATTCGGCGGGCACCTTCGGCAGATTCTTCCTTTCGCCGGAGACCGGGCGGCCCGTGACAGGTCGCCTCCCCATGACGCCAAGCCTCCCGCACTGGTGTGTTCGCATTGGACACCCTGTGGATGGGCCCATACGGAGCAAGGAGTTCTATGAAACTGGCCTGGATACTTTGGCTGTCGCAATTATTGCCGCAGCCTGCAGCAGATTCGTTGTGTTTGAGTACCACCGTGTACCTGGAAGCGCGTGATCAGACCTTGCGTGGTCAGCAGGCGGTTGCGGAAGTTGCACTGCGTCGCCTGGACAGTGGTCTGTGGGGCGATTCGATGTGTCAGGTGGTGACCGCGCGCAAGCAATTCGCGCCGACCATCGTGTCACCCGGCACCCAGCTGAAGAACGACGATGCCTGGAACAAGGCGTTGGACGTGGCGCTGGCTGCGGAACGCAATTGGGCGCTACCGGTAGGCCAGCGCAAAGAAATCGTGCCAGGCGCAAGTCACTTCGCTGCCAGCGCCATTGCTACCCCGAGTTGGCGCAATGCGTATCAGGTGGCCACCATCGGTGACCATACGTTCTACCGCGTGCAGAAACTGCGGCCACGCACCGCGTCCTGACGCGCGCCACGCAGCACGCGATGCCGCTAAGCTTGCGTCTTCGCTCCTGTGTGGACTCTCCATGAAGCTGTATACAAAACCGGGCGCCTGCTCGCTCGCAGATCACATCGTATTGCGCTGGTCCTGCCTGCCGTTCGAGCTCACTGTGGTCGACGCGGCCACGATGAAGTCGCCTGACTATCTACGCCTGAATCCGGCCGGCGCGGTGCCGCTGCTGGTGGTCGACCAATGGGCACTGACCCAGAATGCGGCGATCCTCAACTATATCGCCGACACCGCACCGCTGACCGGCCTGGGTGGCGACGGCACCGCGCGTAGCCGCGCCGAGATCAATCGCTGGATCGCCTTCGTCAACGCCGATCTGCATCCGACCTTCAAGCCGCTCTTCGGCAGCACGGCGTATCTGCAGGAAGACGCGCTGATCCAGCGCAGCCACGAGGATGCGCGCACCAAACTGCGCACGCTCTACACGCGTGTGGATGCGCATCTGCAGGGCCGCAATTGGTTAGCCGGCGACACGCATACCGGCGCCGATGCCTACCTGTTCGTCACCTTGCGCTGGGCGCACAAGGCCGGCGTGGACCTGTCCGGCCTGAGCGCGCTCGATGCGTTCTTCCAGCGCATGTTGGCAGATGCAGACGTACAAGCCGCACTGCAAGCCGAAGGCTTGAACTGATCACGCGTGCAGCAACTGCACGTGATCGTGCACCCAAGGCAGCACGCAGAACGCCGTGAACTAAATGAGGGACAAAAAAAACGCCGGGCAATGCCCGGCGTTTTTCTATCTCATTGCAGCAATCACTCAGCCCAGCAGATGCGACACGCCGCTGCGCTCTTCTTCCAGCTCGGCCAGGGTCTTGTCGATGTACTTCTGGCTGAAGTCGTCGATCGGCAGATCCTTGACCAGGGTGTACTGGCCGTTCTCGGTCGTGACCGGGAAGCCGAAGATCACGCCTTCCGGAATGCCGTAGGAACCGTCGGACGGCACGCCCATGGTGACCCACTTGCCATTGCTGCCCAGCACCCAGTCACGCACGTGATCGATGGCGGCATTGGCAGCCGATGCGGCCGACGACAGCCCGCGCGCTTCGATGATCGCCGCGCCGCGCTTGCCCACGGTCGGGATGAAGGTGCCGGCGTTCCATTCCTGGTCGTTGATCGCATCGCCGATGGACGCGCCATCGGAGGTGGCGAAACGGTAATCCGGGTACATGGTCGGGCTGTGGTTGCCCCACACCACCAGCTTCTCGATGCCGCCGACCGGCTTGCCGAGCTTGAGCGAGAGCTGGCTCAGCGCACGGTTGTGGTCCAGGCGCAGCATGGCGGTGAAGTTCTTCGGGTTCAGATCCGGCGCCGACTTCATCGCGATGTAGGCATTGGTGTTGGCCGGGTTACCGACCACCAGCACCTTGACGTCACGCTTGGCGACCTTGTTCAGGGCAGCGCCCTGCGCGGTGAAGATCTTGGCGTTCTCCAGCAGCAGGTCCTTGCGCTCCATGCCCGGGCCGCGCGGACGCGCACCGACCAGCAGGGCGACGTCGATGTCCTTGAACGCCACTTCGGCGTCGTCGGTGCCGACCATACCGGCCAGCAGCGGGAACGCGCAGTCTTCCAGCTCCATCATCACGCCCTTGAGCGCGGCCTGGGCTTTTTCGTTGGACAGTTCCAGCAACTGCAGGATCACCGGCTGGTCCTTGCCCAGCATTTCGCCGGAGGCAATGCGGAACAGCAGGGCATAGCCGATCTGGCCGGCAGCGCCGGTCACAGCAACACGAACGGGTGCTTTCATGGGGTGTTTCCTCTGCTAAAAAGCGTTGGTGGGGTTGCGCGCTGGCGTTGCACGGGGCCTGGCGGCGCTTTGACAAGCGAACGGCCGCACGTGGCGGCCGTTCGGCGGGGTGAGATCAGGCGGCGAGGATCTTGTTCCACTCCGCAACGCGGTCGGCCTTGGCGGCCAGCACGGCGTCGGTGTCGCCTTCGATGGTGAGCGTGTTGATGGTGTCGCCCTGGGCAACGCTATCCACCACGTCCAGGCCCTGGGTGACCTTGCCGAACACGGTGTGCTTGCCGTCCAGCCACGGGGTGGCGGTGTGGGTGATGAAGAACTGGCTGCCATTGGTGTTCGGGCCGGCATTGGCCATGGACAGCACGCCGCGCTCGTGACCGACGCCATTGTTGGCCTCGTCTTCGAAACGATAGCCCGGGCCGCCGCGGCCGGAACCTTCCGGGCAACCACCCTGGATCATGAAGTCGGCGATGACGCGGTGGAAGCTCAGGCCATTGTAGAAGCCGCGCCTGGCCAGATTGACGAAGTTGGCCACGGTCAGCGGTGCCTTCTCCGGATACAGCTCAACAACGATCGGGCCGCGGGACGTGTCGAAAGTGGCGATCAGGGACATGGAAATCCTTGCAGGTTCTGAGGTGATCAATAGCCCATTAGGATACACCCGGGCGCGTGGACGACCGCGCGGTTACGACCATGGTCCAAGGCCGTCGCCGGGTCGGCAATCGAGCCGCCATCACGCTGCCTGAATGGGTGGTCTGAATCGACTTGCGCCAAACCGCAACGGCACGGCAACGAAACCGCTATAATGTCGGGCTTACCTCATCTCAAGACTGGCGCCAGACAGGGGCCCTTTCCGCATGTCTATCGAAAAACTCCGCAACATCGCCATCGTCGCGCACGTCGACCATGGCAAGACCACTCTCGTCGACTGCCTGCTGAAGCAGTCCGGCACCCTGTCCGAACGCACTGTGTTGGCTGAGCGCGTGATGGACAGCAACGATCAGGAAAAGGAACGTGGCATCACGATCCTGGCCAAGAACACGGCCATCACCTGGAACGGCAACCGCATCAACATCGTCGACACCCCGGGACACGCCGACTTCGGTGGCGAAGTCGAGCGCGTGCTGTCGATGGTGGACTCGGTGCTGATCCTGGTCGACGCGATGGACGGCCCGATGCCGCAGACGCGCTTCGTGACCCAGAAGGCGTTCGCGATGGGCTTCAAGCCGATCGTGGTGGTCAACAAGATCGACCGTCCCGGCGCACGTCCGGACTGGGTGATCGACCAGGTGTTCGACCTGTTCGACAAGCTCGGCGCAACCGACGAGCAGCTGGACTTCCCGATCGTCTACACCTCGGCACTGAACGGCTACGCCAGCCTGGATTCCAACGTGCGCGACGGCGACATGACCCCGCTGTACGAAGCGATCATGCAGCACGTCTCGGCACCGGACGTCGATCCGGACGGCCCGTTCCAAATGCGCATCAGCCAGCTGGACTACAACAACTTCGTCGGCGTGATCGGCATCGGCCGCATCCAGCGCGGCGTGCTGAAGAAAAACATGCCGGTCAGCGTGATCGACCGTGAAGGCAAGAAGCGTCAGGGCAAGGTGCTGCAGGTGCTGGGCTTCCTGGGCCTTGAGCGCATCGAGCAGGACACCGCCGAGGCCGGCGATATCGTCGCCATCTCCGGTGTGGCCGAGCTGACCATTTCCGACACCGTCTGTGCGCTCGACGCGCCGGAAGGCCTGCCGCCGCTGACCGTGGACGAGCCGACCATCTCGATGACCTTCCAGGTCAACAACTCGCCGTTCGCCGGCAACAAGGACCTGTCCGGTGGCAAGTTCCTGACCAGCCGCCAGCTGCGCGACCGTCTGGACCGCGAAAAGGTGCACAACGTTGCACTGAAGGTTGAAGAAGGCTCCGACGCCGACAAATTCCTGGTCTCCGGCCGTGGCGAACTGCATCTGTCGGTGCTGATCGAAAACATGCGTCGTGAAGGCTACGAGCTGGCCGTGTCGCGTCCGGAAGTGATCATCAAGGAAATCGACGGCAAGCAGATGGAGCCGATCGAACAGCTAGTGGTGGACATCGAAGAACAGCACCAGGGCGGCGTGATGGAAAAGCTGGGCACCCGCAAGGGCCAGCTGAAGAACATGGAGCCGGACGGCAAGGGTCGCGTGCGTCTGGATTACATGATCCCGGCGCGTGGCCTGATCGGCTTCCAGAACGAGTTCCGCACCCTGACCCAGGGCTCGGGCCTGCTGTTCCACGTGTTCGACCATTACGGCCCGAAGGAACAGGGCGCCATCGCCAAGCGCCAGAACGGCGTGATGATTGCCAACGCACCGGGCGCAACGCCGGCCTATGCGCTGGGGCCGTTGGAAGAGCGTGGCCGTCTGTTCGCCGCTGAAGGCGACAACGTGTACGAAGGCCAGCTGATCGGTATCCACTCCAAGGACAACGATCTGACCGTCAACGCGATCAAGACCAAGCCGCTGACCAACATGCGCGCTTCGGGCAAGGACGACGCGATCAAGCTGACCCCGGCGATCAAGTACACGCTGGAACAGGCCCTGGACTTCATCGAGGACGACGAGCTGGTGGAAGTCACCCCGAAGGAAATCCGCCTGCGCAAGAAGTTCCTGACCGAAAGCGACCGTAAGCGCGCCGGCCGTTCGGGCTGATCGTTTAGGCCTACGGTCGTGAGCGACACGCCCTACAGCCCGGATCCGCGTGCGCATCCGGGGCTGCACCTGATCGCCTTGCTCGAGGCGGTCAAGGGCATGCTTGCGATCCTGGCGGCGACGGGCCTGGAAATTCTGGGCCCGCTCCCGCTGCAACATGCGGTCAGTACGCTGATCCGCCGTTTCAGTCTGGACCCCGACCACGGCGCACTGCCGTCGTTGCTCAAGACCATCAACCCCGACGCGGTGCATCTGGCCGCCGCCGCCATGCTGGCCTACGGCCTGCTGCATGTGGTGGAAGCCTGGGGGTTGTGGCGTGCCAAGGCCTGGGCCTCCGTGCTCGGCTGCCTGTCTGCCGCCATCTATTTGCCATTCGATATCTACGCCATCGTCCGCCATCCCGGCTGGACCGCCTGGGGCGTGCTGGCGATCAACCTGATCGTGGTCGGCGTGCTGGCGCGCGACCTGGTGCGGCGCCGACGTCGCTGACGCCACCGCTCACTGCGATACCCGTTCGACACGTTGTCACCCCGCCGCAGCGCCGCTAGCCTGCGAAGCTGATCCTTGGGGAAACCGACGATGCGCACACCCATCCTGTCCCTGCTTTCCCTGGCCGCGTTGAGCGGCTGCGCCGTTGCTGCCGACAAGCCCGTTGTCGCCGACGCATCCGTGCCGTCTGCGCCTGTCGAAGTGGTCGAAGCCGATATTGCGGCCCTGCAGGCCCGCATGCAGGCCGGCCGGTCCAGCAGCGCCCAACTCACGTACGCCTACCTGCAACGCATCGCCCGCATCGACCGCAGCGGACCACGCCTAAATGCAGTGATCGAACTGAACCCGCAGGCCGAAGCCGACGCCGCCGCGCTGGATGCCGAACGTCGTGCCGGCCAGGTGCGCGGCCCGCTGCACGGCATCCCGCTCCTGCTCAAGGACAACATCGACGCGCTGCCGATGGTCAACAGCGCCGGGTCGCTGGCGTTGGCCAGCTTCCGTCCCACACAGGATGCGTTCCTGGTGCGGCGCCTGCGCGCGGCGGGCGCGGTGATCCTGGGCAAGACCAACCTCAGCGAATGGGCCAATTTTCGCTCTACCCAATCCAGTTCGGGCTGGAGCGGCCGCGGCGGGCTGACTCGTAATCCGTACGCGCTGGACCGCAACCCATGCGGCTCCAGCGCCGGCACCGGCGCGGCGATTGCCGCCAGCCTGGCGACGGTAGGCATCGGCACCGAGACCGATGGCAGCATCACCTGCCGGGCTGCAGTCAATGGCCTGGTCGGGCTCAAGCCCACGGTGGGTCTGGTCAGCCGTGACGGCATCATTCCCATCTCGGCCAGCCAGGACACCGCCGGGCCGATGACGCGCAGCGTTGCCGATGCGGCCGCGGTACTGCAGGCAATTGCCGCACCCGATCCGCAGGATCCGGCCACGCGCACTGCGCCGTCGTCCACACCGAACTATCTCGCCCACCTCAAACCCGATGGCCTGCGCGGCGCGCGCCTGGGCCTGTTGCGCAATCCACTGCGCGAGGATCCCGCGATCGCCGCCGCGTTGGATCGCGCCGTACAGACCCTGCGCGCGGCAGGCGCCACGGTGATCGAAACCCGCCTGGCCACCGATGGACAGTGGGATGCCGCTGAGCAGACGGTCCTGTTGGTCGAATTTAAGGCCGGCTTGAATGCCTACCTGCGCAGCCACGCCGCGCCGGTCAAAGACCTGGATGCGCTGGTTGCCTTCAATCGCGCCAATGCGCAGCGCGAAATGCCCTACTTCGGCCAGGAGTTGTTCGAGCAGGCGCAGGCTGCGCCGGGCCTGGAGGACCCGGCTTATCTGAGCGCGCGCGCCAGCGCCAGACGGCTCGCCGGCGAACAAGGCATCGACGCCGCACTGAAGGCCGACCGCCTGGACGCGCTGATCGTCCCGACCACCGGCCCTGCCTGGGTTACCACGCTCGGCAAGGGCGACACGTTTCCCGGTGCCGGCTACGGCGCCGCGGCAGTGGCCGGATATCCCAGCCTGAGTGTGCCGATGGGGCAAACCCAGGGCTTGCCGCTCGGATTGCTGTTCATGGGCGCCGCGTGGAGCGAGCCGCGCCTGATCGAACTGGGCTACGCCTACGAGCAACGCAGCCATGCGCGGTTTGCGCCCGGCTACGCGCCAAGCGCACCGCCGGCGGCGACACCGGGCCCATCGCAACCGAAGACGGCCGACTGACCGCACCGCAAGGAAGCGTGGAGGCGATGCAGGCAGCGACATCACCAAACAACATCACCAGGATGTCGCGCTACTTGCAGCCCAGGCAGCTGCGCACTGCCAGCCGTGTCGGTGCACAGCATCGCGAACCGATCGGCCGCCAGCACATACCTCGGCGGCCAAGCGCCTTAGCAGGTAACGCTAGATCGACGCTGCAGGCTCGCCGTCTTCCGCTCCCGGCGAGCGCACGCTTTCCGGCGCGATCGGCTGCGGCGTACGGGACGCGGGCTTTTCTTCGCCGGTAATTTCGGCACGGATCCTCGGCAATGCGTAGGCGTGCTCGCGGGTCAGGAAATCGATCATGCGCTCGCGCACCAGGCAGCGCAGGTCGAACGCGTCGCCGGAATTACGCGCACTCACCAGCAGACGCACCTGGATGGTGTTGTCGCTGGTATCGGTGATCTGGGTGACGCAGACACGCCCGTCCCATAGCGGCTCGCTGTGGCAGATACGCTCCAGCTCTGCGCGTACCGCGGCGATCGGCGTGCGGTAATCCAGCCACAGGAACGCGGTACCCAGCAGGTCGGCGCTGGCACGCGTCCAGTTCTGGAACGGGTTCTCGATGAACCAGGTCAGCGGCACCACCATGCGCCGCTCATCCCAGATGCGCACCACCACATAAGAGCTGCCGATCTCCTCGATCCGCCCCCATTCGCCTTCCACAATCACCACATCGTCCAGGCGGATCGGCTGCGTCAGCGCGATCTGCAAACCGGCGATCAGGTTGCCGAACACCGGCTTGGCGGCGATACCGGCCACCAGGCCGATGATGCCCGCCGAGGCCAATAACGTCTTGCCGATCTGGCGCACCTGCTCAAAGCCCAGCAGCACCACCGAGATACCGAGCAGGATCACTGCACCCATCACCACCCGGCTCAGCACGCGCGTCTGCGTCTGGATGCGTCTGGCGGTGAGGTTATCGGCCACCTCGATCGGGTTGCTGCGCAGGATCGCCGCCTCGCCGGCAGCCACCGCGCGCACCAGCAGCCAGGTCACACAGCCGACGATGCCCACGTGCAGCAGGTGCTGCACAGCGGCCAGCGCCTTTTCCGACAACGGCGTGGCTTCGGTGGCAACGCTGAGAAACAGCAGCGGCAGGATGAAGGCCGCCGGCAAGGTGACCACGCGGATGATGCGTGCGCGGCGATAGTCGCGGCCCTGCATGCGGCGGAACAGCCACAGCAGCAATGACCAGGCCACCAGCCCCGCCAGCAGTGCAGCGCCTAGCGGGATGGCGTATTCGCGAATGACGTTCCAATCGGCAGTCAAACCGTTCCTCCTGTGGGGGGAAAGAGGGATGGCTGCAGGAGCATGCCGCAAGCGGCATGAGCATCACGTCATGCGCACGCGCGTTTAGAGCGGCTAACAAAACGTAGCGAGCAGCCGTCAGGTGGGTGCGGACGGCGCGGAGGAACCGGCGTGTACGGGGTACATGCCGATTCCGAGCACCGGCCGCGCCCGCCTGGCGGCTGCGCAGTCGTTTTGATCGCTGCTCTTAGCCGCCCAGCGGCTGCGCGGCCACCTGTTGCTGTTTGCGTACGATCGCCATGGCGATCTCCAGCGACTGCTCGTAATTCAGGCGCGGATCCACGCTGGACCGGTACGCACGCTCGAGGTCGCGTTCGGTCAGCTCACGCGCGCCACCGGTGCACTCGGTGACATCTTCGCCGGTCAGTTCCAGATGCACCCCGCCAAGACGCGTGCCTGCGGCGGCGTGCAGGTCGAACGACAGTTCCACCTCGCTACGGATGTTGTCGAACCGCCGCGTCTTGTAGCCGTTGCCGGTGCTTTCGGTATTGCCATGCATCGCATCGCACACCCACAGCACGCGCCGGCCGTCGCGCTTGACCGCATCCAGCAGCGGCGGCAATTTCTCGGCAATCTGTGCGGCGCCCATGCGGTGAATGAAGCTCAGGCGGCCTGGCTCGTCTTCGGGATTGAGCACATCCATCAAACGCAGCAACTGATCCGGCTGCACCGACGGCCCCACCTTGATCGCGATCGGGTTACGCACGCCGCGCAGATATTCCACATGCGCGCCATCGAGCGCCGCGGTGCGCATGCCGATCCACGGGTAATGCGTACTGAGGTTGAACCAACCCCATTGGCGCGGCACCTGCCGGGTCAGACCTTCTTCGTAGGGCAGCAGCAAAGCCTCGTGCGAGGTGTAGAAGTCGATGCGATTGAGGTTGTAGACCTCCGCTCCCGACAACGTCTCCATGAAGCGCACCGCATCGCCGATCGAGGACACCATCTTCTGGTAGTCGGCTGCCAGCGGCGAATAACCCACCCACTGCAGATTCCAGTATTCGGGATGATGCAGGTCGGCGAAGCCGCCATCGATCAGCGCCCGCACGAAATTCATCGTCATCGCCGAGCGCGAATGCGCGGTGATCATGCGGCGCGGATCGGGCACGCGCGCGGCTTCGGTGAAGGCCGGCGCGTTGATCACATCACCGCGGTAGCTCGGCAGCGTTACGCCATCGCGCGTCTCGGTATCGGCCGAACGCGGCTTGGCGTACTGGCCTGCAAACCGGCCCACCCGCACCACCGGCAGGCGCAAGCCATGCACCAGCACCAGGCTCATTTGCAGCAGCACCTTCAGGCGATTGGAGATGGTGCCCGATTCGCAATCGCTGAAGTTCTCCGCGCAGTCGCCGCCCTGCAGCAGGAAGCGCTTGCCCTCCTGCGCTTCGGCCAGCTGGCGCTTGAGCGCGAAGATTTCCCACGACGTCACCAACGGCGGCAATTGGCGCAGCTCATCGAGCGTGTGCTCCAACGCCGCCGCATCCGGATAGGTCGGCATCTGCAGCGCCGTGCGTTGGCGCCAGCTTTGCGGCGACCAGGCGTCCGGCTGGTGGTCGGTCGAGTGGGAAGAAGCGGACATCGTGTACTCCAGAAGATCGCAGACGCCGGCCGCAGCCGGACCCATCAGAACAACTTGCGCGGGCCGCGGTGCTTGAAGCCCGCATACAGCGCCCACAGCGCCAGGCCGACAAACCAGACCATGCTCCACATCGGCATGCTCAGCCCCAGAAAGCGCCAGTCGATATTGCCGCAGTCACCGGTGCCCGTCAGCACCGTGCGGAACACTTCGAACGGGCCCATCGTTTCGCTCAGAAAACTCAGCGGCGGCCCACACGAAGACATCATGTCCTTGGGACGGATCTGCACCCACACATGCCGCGCCGCAATGCCCATGCCCACGCCGGCAGCAATGAAGGCCAGCACGCCATACGCCTTGCGCCCACCGGCCCCACGTGGGCCATGTAAGGCGCCCAGCAGGAACAGCAAGGCCAATGTGGCAAACGCGATGCGCTGGAAAATGCACAGCGGGCATGGTTCCAGGCCCAGATGCAGCTGCACGTAGATCGCATAGGCCAGCAAGCCGGCACAGGCCAGAAAGCCCAGCAGGAATTGCGCCCGAAAACCCCAACGGAATGGATTCATCGTTACCGCTTGCCAAGGACCAAGATGCGGATTATCTGCCATCCCCGGCCCGCTGACCACGCATGCTCGGGGCCGCTGCGGCAATCCGTGCCGATGCTGCGCTTAACTGACACCCGCTTCGCTTGATTGCCTGCAACCGCGCGCCGCTTTCGACCAGAGCAGCCTGGCGCAGGAACCGCTGGTGGCGACGCGCGGCAGCATCGCAGCCCGTTGATACAGGCGCTGGGGCACTACCAGAACACAGCTCTACAGCAGACGTGAATGAGGTTATCGGCCCTCGCCGCTTACGTCCTTTCGCATCCGCACCCGAGGCAAGCAGATGGCGTACGCCGGTGGTGTGGACAGCAGCGCCGGGTGCGCGTGAACACGCCAGGACGGCATCGCTACTGCGATGGCATCAGCGCGCTCTTCAAGGGCCGCAGTCCACCGTGGACGTTACCGATGCCCAGCTGCCGCCTCTTCCGCGCACCGGCCGACACCGCTGGTCCAGCGCATGCAAGCCAGCACACACCTCACCGCTGGTCCACAACGAAAAAGCCCGGCATGGGCCGGGCTCCTTCAAGAATCTTTGCGACGAGACGATCCGATTATTCGGACACTTCCTCGGCGACGACCGGACGGTCGACCAGCTCCACATACGCCATCGGCGCATTGTCACCGGCACGGAAGCCAGCCTTCAGGATGCGCAGGTAGCCGCCGGGACGGGTCGCGTAACGCGGGCCCAGCTCGACGAACAGCTTGCCCACGGCTTCCTTGTCGCGCAGGCGGGCGAACGCCAGACGACGGTTTGCAACGCCATCGACCTTGCCGATGGTGATCAGCGGCTCGGCAACACGACGCAGTTCCTTGGCCTTCGGCAAGGTGGTTTTGATCAGCTCGTGCTTGAACAGCGAGGCTGCCATGTTGCGGAACATGGCCTCGCGGTGCGCGCTGGTGCGGTTGAACTTACGACCGGATTTCTGGTGACGCATGAGTGTGATTCCTATGGAATATTGAGACTACTGAGAGACGTTGTCGCCATCCTGGCGCTGTTGAATGGACTGCGGTTGGTCCGAGCCGGTTGTCCTTGACCGGGTGCCACCGCGGGCTTTGGCCCGTCGATGTAAAAAAAGCATGGGCGCCCGAAGACGCCCATGCGGTGTTGCATTAACCAAGCATGCCGTGCTGAGCGACACCGGCCGGCGGCCAGTTCTCCAGCTTCATACCCAGTGCAAGGCCGCGCTGTGCCAGCACTTCCTTGATTTCGGTCAGCGACTTCTTGCCCAGATTCGGGGTCTTGAGCAGCTCGACTTCGGTCTTCTGGATCAGATCGCCGATGTAGTAGATGCTCTCAGCCTTCAGGCAGTTGGCCGAACGCACGGTCAGCTCGAGGTCGTCGATCGGGCGCAGCAGCACCGGATCCACGCCGCTGGCAGCCGGCTTGGCCGCACCGCGATCGCGGTGGGTGAAATCGCCGAACACCGACAGCTGATCGCTGAGGATGTCGGCGGCGGTGCGCACGGCTTCCTCGGCATCGATCGTGCCGTTGGTTTCGATATCGATGACCAGCTTGTCGAGGTCGGTACGCTGTTCGACGCGTGCAGCTTCCACGGCATAGGCAACGCGACGCACGGGCGAGAACGACGCATCCAGCATCAGACGACCGATGGTGCGGGTCTCTTCGTCCGGACGACGACGCGCGGCAGCCGGCTGATAGCCAAAACCACGCTCGATCTTCAGGCGCATGTTCAGCGCCGTGTCCTTGGTCAGGTGGCAGATCACGTGGTCGCCGTTGATGATCTCAACGTTGTGATCGGTCCTGATGTCGGCCGCAGTGACCGTACCCGGACCCTGCTTGGACAACGACAGCGTGGCGCTATCGCCGCTGTGCATCCGGATTGCCACATCCTTCAGGTTGAGCAGGACGTCAAGCACGTCTTCCTGCAGCCCTTCGACCGTGGTGTACTCATGCAGCACGCCGTCGATCTCGACCTCGGTGATCGCAAAACCGGGGATCGACGACAACAGCACACGACGCAGGGCATTGCCCAGCGTGTGCCCGTAACCGCGCTCCAACGGTTCGATTACGACCTTTGCGCGGTTGTCGGTAAGACGTTCGATCTGCGGACCGCGGGGGCGCAGAACCTGGTTGGCGGTAACCGTCATGTTGCGGGGTCTCCTGCGAACCTCCGGCGGTGCCGGAGGCTCTCCAATGTGAATTACTTCGAATACAACTCGACGATCAGCGCTTCGTTGATATCCGAAGGCAGGTCGGCGCGATCCGGAACGGCCTTGAACACGCCGCTGAACTTCTTCGAATCGACTTCGACCCACGACGGTGTCATGTCGTGCTGCTCAGCCACGGTCAGGGCTTCCTGCACGCGGAGCTGCTTCTGTGCCTTTTCCGACAGCGTGATCGCATCGCCAGCCTTGATCTGGTACGAAGCCAGATTCACCGACTTGCCATTGACCAGCACGCCACGGTGCGACACCAGCTGGCGCGCGGCCGGACGGGTGACGGCAAAGCCCATGCGGTAGCAGACGTTGTCCAGACGGGTTTCCAGCAACTGCAGCAGGTTCTCGCCGGTGTTGCCCTTCTTGGTCGAGGCCTTCTTGTAGTAGTTGCGGAACTGACGCTCCAGCAAACCGTAGATGCGCTTGACCTTCTGCTTTTCACGCAGCTGGGTAGCGTAGTCGGAGAGCTTGCCCTTGCGAGCCGCGCCGTGCTGGCCGGGCTTCTGCTCAAGCTTGCACTTGGAGTCCAGCGCACGCGCCGGGCTCTTGAGGGAAAGGTCGGCACCTTCACGGCGCGCGAGCTTACAGGTAGGACCGATATAACGAGCCATTTCTTATCGCTCCCTTTAGACGCGACGCTTCTTCGGCGGACGGCACCCGTTGTGCGGGATTGGCGTCACGTCGATGATGTTGGTGATCTTGTAGCCCACGTTGTTCAACGAACGCACGGCCGACTCACGGCCCGGACCCGGACCCTTGATACGCACTTCCAGCGACTTCACGCCGTAGTCGAGCGCAGCGCGGCCAGCCTTTTCGGCGGCAACCTGAGCAGCGAACGGGGTCGACTTGCGCGAACCACGAAAACCGGCGCCGCCGGACGTAGCCCACGACAGCGCATTACCCTGGCGATCGGTGATGGTGACGATGGTGTTGTTGAACGAAGCGTGGACGTGAGCGACGCCGTCAGTGATGACGCGCTTGATCTTCTTCTTCGTTTTCTTTTCTGCTGGCTTTGCCATGATCTATCCCTTACTTCCTGATCGCCTTGCGCGGACCCTTACGGGTGCGGGCGTTGGTACGGGTACGCTGGCCACGCAGCGGGTGACCACGGCGATGACGCAGACCGCGATAGCAGCCCAGATCCATCAGTCGCTTGATCGCGATACCGATTTCGCGGCGCAGGTCGCCTTCGACGACATACTTGCCGACTTCGGCGCGCAGGCGCTCGATTTCGGGTTCGGACAGATCACGAATCTTCGTGGTCGAGGTGACGCCTGCGGATTCGCAGAGCTTCTTAGAACGGGTACGGCCGATGCCGTAGATGCTTTGCAACCCGACCCAGACGTGCTTCTGGGCTGGCAGGTTGACGCCTGCAATACGCGCCATGACGCGATTCTCCAACTGAGTGATGGCCCGACAGCGCCCAAGCGCCATCCGGCAGGATGGATCAAAAGTGAACTGGGAATTGTAGCAAGGCCTCGGATTGCTTTGAAGCCCGTGGAACCAAAAGTTCCATGGACCCGGCGTGGGGAGTGTGCCCTCGCTCCGGCGCCGGACGGTGTTGATCCAGAAAACTGCTCCGAATCGCCTGTGCTACTCCCGCACAGGACCACCCCGTCACACCCGCGCGCGAGACGTCGCGCGAGCCGCCCTTCTGATCGGAAGATCGTGGCCCGGGAACCAGGCCGTCTTCACGTAATGAAGAACTAGTGTACCACTTAACCGCGCGCCAGACCGCCGCGCGAGCCGCCCTTGAGGTTGGCCTTCTTCAGCAGGCTCTCATACTGGTGCGACATCAGATGCGCCTGGATCTGCGCAATGAAGTCCATCACCACCACCACCGCAATCAACAGCGAGGTGCCACCGAAGTGGAACGAGGTGCCGAGCTGCGTGCGCATGATTTCCGGCAGCAGGCAGACGATCACCAGGTACAGCGAACCGGCAGCAGTCAAGCGGGTCAGCACGCCGTCGACATAGTCGGCAGTGGCCTTGCCCGGCCGGATACCCGGAATCAACGCACCCGACTTCTTGAGGTTGTCGGCGGTTTCCTGCGAGTTGAAGACCAGCGCGGTATAGAAGAATGCGAAACCAATAATCAGCGCCGCAAACACCAGCATATGCACCGGCTCGCCAGGGCCCAGGGCATTGGCAACGCGCTGCAGCCACGAACCCACGCCACTGCCGGAGGCAGCCTGACCCGACCACATCGACAGCGTGGCGGGGAACGCCAGGATGCTGGATGCGAAGATCGGCGGAATCACGCCGGCCATGTTGAGCTTGAGCGGCAGGAACGAAGTCTGATTCATGTACGCGTTACGACCACCCTGGCGACGCGCATAGTTCACCGTAATGCGCCGCTGACCACGCTCGACGAACACCACAAACAGCGTAAACGCCAGGATGGTGATGACGATCAGCAGCAACGAGATGAAGCTCAGATTGCCTTCGCGGAATGCTTCGACAGTCTGGATTGCGCCCGACGGAAGCCCTGCGACGATGCCGGCAAAGATGATCAACGACACACCGTTACCGATGCCGCGCTCAGTCACCTGCTCGCCCACCCACATCAGGAAGATGGTGCCGGCAGTCAGTGCAATTACTGCAGTCAGCACAAAGCCCATGCCCGGCGCGTATACCACCGGAGCGCCACCCGGCGCGGTCTGATTCTGCAGTGCCAGCGCGATACTGCCGCCCTGCACCACCGCCAGAAGCACCGCACCGATGCGCGAATACTGGGTGATCTTGCGTCGGCCGGATTCGCCTTCTTTCTGCATCGCCTTGAGCGCGGGAAAGATGTGCGTGGCCAGCTGGATCACGATCGATGCCGAAATGTACGGCATCACGTTCAACGCAAAAATACTGAAACGGTGCAGGGCGCCGCCCGAGAACATGTTGAACATGTCCACGATGCCGCCACCCTGCGCCTGCATCAACGAAAGCATGGCATCGGGATTCACGCCAGGCACCGGCACGTAGCAGCCGATGCGATAGACGATCAATGCCCCGAGGACGAACAACAGCCGCTGACGAAGTTCCGTGAACTTGCCAAGCCCGCCACCGAGGTTACCAATGCCAGCCTGCGCCATCTGCCGATTACTCCTCTACGCTGCCGCCAGCAGCTTCGATTGCTGCCTTGGCACCTGCGGTTGCCGCAACGCCCTTCAGCACGAACTTCTTGCTCAGCTCGCCCTTCAGCACGATCTTCGCCTTCTTGGCGCGGCTCGGTACCAGATTGGCCGCACGCAACGCTGCAAAGTCGATCTCACCGGCTTCCAGCTTATCCAGCTGATAGGACAACACTTCAGCGCTGTCACGCGCCATCTTGGAGCGGAAACCGATCTTCGGCAGACGACGCTGCATCGGGGTCTGGCCGCCTTCGAAGCCAGCCTTGATCTTGCCGCCGCCCTTACGTGCGAACGAACCCTTGTGGCCGCGGCCGCAGGTCTTGCCCAGGCCGGAGCCGATGCCGCGGCCGACGCGCGTGCGCTCGGTACGGGCGCCGTCAGCGGGCTTGAGGTCATTGAGATGCATAGTCATGGGATTAGTCCTCAACCTTGACGAGGTAGTGAACCGTATTGATCAGGCCACGCACCTGCGGGCTGTCCTTGAGTTCACGCACATCGTTGATCTTATTCAGGCCCAACGCATGCACCGACAGGCGGTGACGCGACTGGGTACCACGCAGGCCACGCACCAGGCGCACCTTCACAGTCTTGCCAGTGTCCTTAGCCATGGTTGAGCTCCTCCACCTTCTTGCCGCGCTTGGCCGCAACACGCGCCGGCGACTGCACTTCCGACAGACCCTTCAGGGTTGCACGGACCAGGTTGATCGGATTACGCGAACCAACCGCCTTGGCCAGCACGTTCTTGACGCCGACCGCCTCCAGCACAGCGCGCATGGCGCCGCCTGCGATGACGCCCGTACCTTCCGACGCCGGCTGCATGTAGACGCGGGCTGCGCCGTGACCGGACTTGACGGCATGCCACAAGGTGCCGTTGTTCAGATCAACCGTAGCCAGGTTCTTGCGCGCCTGCTCCATCGACTTCTGGATAGCGACCGGCACTTCGCGCGCCTTGCCGTAACCAAAACCGACCTTGCCCAGACCATCGCCGACCACGGTCAGCGCGGTGAAGGTGAACTGGCGACCGCCCTTGACGGTCTTGCTGACGCGGTTGACCGCGACCAGCTTCTCGATCATGCCGTCGTCGACTTTCTCTTCGCGGTTACGGTCGCGATCACGACCCCGCGGCGCACGTTCTTCTGCCATCTTGATTCCTTGAGTGATTAAGTATGTACGGCTCGAGGCCGCTTATGGTTGTGGAATACAGCAGTGTTCCCGGCGCCATTGCAGAAGAATGGGACGGCCCGGCAGACCCTGCCGGCGGTGGACGTGGAGACGACGCGAGGCCGCCTCCACAGCAGTGCTTTAGAACTGCAGGCCGCCTTCGCGGGCTGCATCGGCAAGCGCCTTGATGCGGCCGTGGTAGCGGTAGCCCGAGCGGTCGAATGCGACCTTCTCGATACCCGCAGCCTTGGCGCGCTCGGCGATCAGCTTGCCAACCTTGACGGCGGCGTCGCTGTTCTTGCCATTCTTCAGGCCGTCCTTGACGTCGGCCTGCAGGGTGTTCGCGGCTGCGATCACCTTGGAACCGTCGGCAGTGAAGACCTGCGCATACAGGTGCTGACCGGTGCGCAGCACCGACAGACGGGCGACGCCCAGTTCGCGGATGTGCGCACGGGTGGACTTCGCGCGACGCAGACGGGCAATGTTCTTGTTGATGCTCATGGTTTAATCCTATGAAAGCTGAAGGAAACAGGCTTCGGTACGAACCCGACCACGCATGGCCGGACCCGCAGAACGACCTGCATTAAGCCTTCTTGGCTTCCTTGCGAATGATGACTTCACCGGCGTACTTCACACCCTTGCCCTTATAGGGCTCCGGCGGACGGAAACCGCGGATCTTGGCGGCGACTTCGCCGACGCGCTGCTTGTCTGCGCCCTGGACCAGGATTTCGGTCTGGGTCGGGGTCGACAGCGTGATGCCTTCCGGCGCCACGAACACCAGCGGGTGCGAGAAGCCGAGCGCCAGGCTCAGATCCTTGCCCTGCATGGCGGCACGATAACCGACGCCCACCAGCTCGAGCTTGCGCTCGAAACCTTCGGAAACGCCCTTGATCATGTTGGCGAGGATCGCGCGCACGGTGCCGGTGATGGCGATCTGCGACGGATCATTGGCCGACAGGGTTGCAACGTCGCCGTCGATGGCGATTTCAACGCCGACCGGCTTCTGCAGGGTCAGGGTGCCCTTCGGGCCCTTGACGCTGATCAGCTCGGGCTGGACGTTGAGCTCAACACCCTTCGGAAGGGACACAGGCTTCTTGGCTACACGGGACATGTTCGATTCCTTCCCTTAGGCCACGAAGCACAGGACTTCACCACCAACGCCGGCTTCGCGAGCCTGCGCATCGGTCATGATGCCCTTCGACGTGGAGATGATGGCGATACCCAGGCCACCCAGGACCTTGGGCAGTTCGGTCTTGCCACGGTACTGGCGCAGACCCGAGCGCGAGAAACGCTTCAGGGTCTCGATGACCGGACGGCCTTCGAAATACTTCAGCACGATTTCCAGCTCCGACTTGTTGTTCTCGGTCGCTGTCACGCGCAGGTCAGTAATGTAACCCTCGTCCTTCAGGACTTGGGCGATCGCAACCTTGATCTTGGATGACGGCAATTTCACCGTCTGCTTACCAACCGCGGCCGCATTCTTGATGCGAACCAGCAGGTCGGCGATGGGATCAGTCATGCTCATATAAGTACCTTTGAGTGCACCGATATCCGCTTTCGCGAAAATCTTGTGTTTTCCTGGGGATGGGCCAGGACCCTTGAACGCTTCACCCCACCCTCACGGGCAAGACAGAAGCGGAAGTATACGACAAAAGAGCCCGACTTGCGTCGGACTCCCTTGTTGAACAGAACAAACCTGTTCCAACCGGCCGCGAGCGGCCGAATTGTGATTACCAGCTGGCCTTGCGCAGACCCGGAACGTCACCGTTCATGGTTGCCTTGCGCAGCATGTTGCGACCAAGACCGAACTTGCGGTAGACACCGCGCGGACGACCGGACAGCTCGCAACGGTTGCGGTGGCGGCTCGGCGACGAATCGCGCGGCAGCTTCTGCAACTTGGTCGACGCATCGATCTTCTCTTCGTAGGACGCATCCTGACTGGAGAGGATCTTCTTCAGCGCATCACGCTTGCCGGCGAACTTCTTTGCCAGCTTTGCCCGCTTGATGTCGCGGTGGATCATGGAGGTCTTTGCCATTTCGGATGTCCTCGACGGTCAGTTACGGAACGGGAACTTGAACGCTGCCAGCAGCGCCTTCGCTTCCGCATCCGTCTTGGCGGTGGTGGTGATGGCGATATCCATACCGCGAATCGCGTCGACGGCGTCGAAGTCGATTTCCGGGAAGATGATCTGCTCCTTCACACCCATGTTGAAATTGCCACGACCGTCAAAGGAGCGACCCGAGACACCACGGAAGTCGCGCACGCGCGGCAACGAGATGTTGATCAGACGGTCCAGAAACTCGTACATCTTGGCGCGACGCAACGTGGTCTTGCAGCCGATCGGCCAACCGTCGCGGATCTTGAACGATGCGACCGAAACGCGCGACTTGGTGACCACCGGCTTTTGACCGGAAATCTTGGACATGTCGGCGACCGCATTTTCCAGGATCTTCTTGTTGGTTGCCGCTTCGCCCACGCCCATGTTGAGCGTGACCTTGACCAGCTTCGGCACTTCCATCGGATTGGTGTAGCCGAATTCCTTCATCAGGGCCGGCACCACGTTTTCCTTGTAAAACTTTTCGAGACGAGTGTTCATGATCTCATTCCTCAGGCGTCGAGCGCCTCACCGCTGGAGCGGAACACACGCAATTTGCGTCCATCCTCCAGCACCTTGAAGCCAACGCGCTCGCCCTTGCCCGTTGCCGGGTTGACGATATTGACGTTGGAGATATGGATCGACGCTTCACGCTCGACCACGCCGCCGGCGACACCCGCCTGCGGGTTCGGCTTGGTATGGCGCTTGATGACGTTGGCGTTGGAGACGATCACGCGATCGCCCTCCACACGCACCACTTCACCCTGCTTACCCTTGTCCTTGCCGGTGTTGATGACGACCTGGTCGCCCTTCTTGATACGGTTAGCCATGTGTATGTCCTCCGCTCACAGCACTTCGGGAGCGAGCGAGACGATCTTCATGAACTTCTCGGAACGCAGCTCGCGCGTCACCGGCCCGAAGATGCGGGTCCCGATCGGCTCCTGCTTGTTGTTCAACAGCACAGCGGCATTGCCGTCGAAGCGGATCAGCGAACCGTCGGGACGGCGCACACCCTTGCGGGTACGCACCACGACGGCGTCGTAGACTTCGCCCTTCTTGACCTTGCCACGCGGGATGGCGTCCTTGACGGTCACCTTGATGATGTCACCGATGTGTGCGTAGCGGCGCTTAGAGCCGCCCAGCACCTTGATGCACATCACTTCCTTGGCACCCGAATTGTCGGCCACATCGAGGTAGCTCTGCATCTGGATCATGATTCAGATCTCCCTTAGACGGCCGCACGGGTGACGATTTCGACCACCCGCCAGTTCTTGGTCTTGGACATTGGCGCAATTTCAGTCACGCGCACGACATCGCCTTCGTTGCAGGCATTGTCGGCGTCGTGTGCGTGCAGCTTGGACGAGCGCTTGATGTACTTACCGTACAACGGGTGCTTGACCTGGCGCTCCACCAACACGGTGACCGTCTTGTCCATCTTGTTGCTGACGACACGGCCTTCGACCGTGCGCAGCGTTTGCTTTTCGTTGTTGTCGCTCATCGCGGCCATCCTTACTGGGTGCTGCCGAGCAGGTGCTTGACGCGAGCAATCTCGCGGCGCACCCGGCGGGTTTCGTGGGTCTTCGGCAGCTGGCCGGTGACCTGCTGCATGCGGAGCGAGAATTGCTCCTTACGCAGATCGGTCAGGTGGGCCTTCAGTTCGTCAGCCGACTTCTCGCGGAGTTGTTTGATATCCATCAGCGCACCGTCCGGGTCACGAAAGTGGTGGTCACCGAAAGCTTCGCGGCGGCAAGGCGGAACGCCTCACGTGCGATGTCCTCGGGAATACCCTCGATTTCATAGATCATGCGGCCCGGCTGAATCTGCGCGACCCAGTACTCCACGTTGCCCTTACCGGAGCCCATGCGGACTTCGATCGGCTTCTTGGTGATCGGCTTGTCGGGGAACACACGGATCCACATCTTGCCGCCCTTTTTGACGTGGCGGCTGATCGTACGGCGGGCGGCCTCGATCTGACGCGCGGTCAGCTGACCGTGCGCAGTGGCCTTGAGGCCGTATTCGCCGAAGCTGACGGCGTTTCCGCTCCATGCCAGGCCGTCATTGCGGCCCTTGTGCATCTTGCGATATTTGGTTCGCTTGGGTTGCAACATTGCCGTTACCTCGCTTCACGAGCCGGGCGCGAAGGACGGTCACCACGGTCGCCGCGATCGTTACGATCGTTGCGCGGGCTGTCGTCCTGCTTCTCCTGGCCAACCTGGGAGAAGTCAAAGACCTCGCCCTTATAGATCCAGACCTTGATCCCGATGATGCCGTACGTCGTGGACGCCTCGGCAAAACCGTAATCGATGTCGGCACGTAGCGTGTGCAGCGGCACGCGGCCTTCGCGGTACCACTCCGAACGGGCGATTTCTGCACCGTTGAGGCGGCCAGCCACATTGACCTTGATGCCCAGGGCACCCAGGCGCATCGCGTTACCGACCGAGCGCTTCATTGCACGGCGGAACATGATGCGACGCTCCAGCTGCTGCGCGATCGACTCGGCGACCAGCTGCGCGTCCAGCTCCGGCTTGCGCACTTCGGTGACGTTGATGTGGGCAGGAACACCCATCATCTCGCTCACTTCCTTGCGCAGCTTTTCGATGTCCTCACCACGCTTGCCGATCACCACGCCCGGACGGGCAGTGTGGATCGTCACGCGGGCGGTTTTGGCAGGGCGCTCGATCAAGATCTTGCTGATGCCTGCCTGCGCGAGCTTCTTGCGCAGCATTTCACGCACTTTCAGGTCGGCTGCCAGATAAGCGGCGAAGTCGGCCTTGCTTGCGTACCACTTGGAATTCCAGTCCTTGGCGATGCCGAGGCGGATTCCAGTCGGATGAACTTTATGACCCATGGTCTTTTCCTTTCCGCTTACTTGGCGGCGCCCACAACCACAGTGATGTGGCTGGTGCGCTTGAGGATGCGGGTACCGCGGCCTTTCGCCCGCGCCATGAAACGCTTCAGGGAGGGACCTTCATCAACCATGATGGTCTTGACCTTCAGCTCGTCGACATCCGCGCCCTGATTGTTTTCGGCATTGGCAATTGCCGACTCCACGACCTTTTTGATCAGGTGTGCAGCCTTTTTGTCCGAAAACTTCAGCAGATTGACCGCACGTTCGGCGGACAGTCCACGCACCTGGTCAGCGACCAGGCGGGCCTTCTGCGGGGAGATGCGCGCGGTGCGCAGGATTGCTTTCGCTTCCATCGTCATCTCTCCTTACCTGCTCGACTTCTTGTCGCCACCGTGACCCTTGAAGGTCCGGGTGACGGCAAATTCGCCGAGCTTGTGGCCGACCATATTCTCATTGACGAGCACCGGAATGTGGTTCTTACCGTTATGCACGGCGATGGTGATGCCTACCATTTCCGGCAGGATCATCGAACGGCGCGACCAGGTCTTGATCGGCTTCTTGCTACCCGCAGCGGACTCCACCTTCTTTGCAAGGTGGTGATCGACGAACGGGCCCTTCTTAAGTGAACGTGCCATGGTCGATTAGCCCCTACGATCGCGGACGATGAATTGCTGGGTGCGCTTGTTCTTGCGCGTCTTGTAACCCTTGGTCGGAACACCCCACGGGGTGACCGGATGCGGATTACCCTGGCCAGCCTTGGCCTCACCACCACCGTGCGGGTGATCGTTCGCGTTCATGGCCGCACCGCGAACGGTCGGGCGAACACCGCGCCGACGCTTGGCGCCGGCCTTGCCCAGCTTCTCGAGGTTGTGCTCGTCGTTGCCGACTTCGCCGATGGTGGCGCGGCACTCGACCGGCACCTTGCGCATTTCGCCCGAGCGCAGACGCAGCGTGGCATAGATGCCTTCGCGAGCGACCAGCTGGACGGCTGCACCGGCTGCACGTGCGATCTGAGCGCCCTTACCCGGCTTCAGCTCGATACCGTGGACCGTCGTACCGACCGGGATGTTGCGCAGCGGCAGCGCGTTACCGGTCTTGATCGGTGCGTTGGCACCGGCGATGACCTGGTCACCCGCCTTCAGGCCCTTGGGGGCGATGATGTAGCGGCGCTCGCCGTCGACATAGCACAGCAGGGCGATATGAGCGGTACGGTTCGGATCGTATTCAATCCGCTCCACACGCGCCGGAATGCCTTCCTTGTTGCGCTTGAAGTCGATGATGCGGTAGTGCTGCTTGTGGCCACCACCGACGTGACGCACGGTGATGCGGCCATGGTGGTTACGACCACCGGACTTGCTCTGCGAGTCGAGCAGTGCCGCATGCGGCGCGCCCTTGTGCAGATCGGGAGTAACCACGCGCACGGCGGAACGACGGCCGGGAGAGGTGGGTTTGAACTTCATCAATGGCATGGGTTGGACCTCAGGCCTTGGCCGTTACGTCGATGGACTGACCATCAACCAGGCGGACGTATGCCTTGCGCCAATTGCCACGGCTGCCAGCACGGTTACGGAAGGACTTGCTTTTACCCTTCACATTGACCACGTTGACCGCTTTGACCTTGACGTCGAACAGCTGCTCAACCGCGGCCTTTACATCGGCTTTGGTGGCTTCGTTCGAAACTTCGAAGACATACTGGTTGGAGATTTCCTGCAGGCGCGCGGTCTTTTCGGAGACTCGCGGAGCACGCAGCACGCTGAAGATTTTTTCGTTGCTGCTCATGCCAGCCACTCCTCGACCTTCTTGACCGCGTCAGCGGTGATCACGACCGTGTCGGCCCCGACCAGAGCGACCGGATCCAGACCCTGCACATCACGCACCTGCACATACGGCAGATTGCGGGCGGACAGATACAGGTGCTCGGAGGCTTCTTCGGTGACGATCAGCGGGCGCTTGCCCACATCCATCCCCTTCAGCTTCTCGATCAGACCCTTGGTCTTGGTTGCTTCGATGTCGAACGAGTCGACGATCATCAGACGACCCTGACGGTTCAGCTCGGAGAAGATCGCGCAGATGGCCGCACGGTACATCTTGCGGTTGACCTTCTGCTCGAAGCTGCGCGGCTTGGCCGCAAAGGTCACGCCGCCGCCGACGAAGATCGGAGCCGTCAGCGCGCCATGACGCGCACCGCCGCCCTTCTGCTTCTTCGACTTCTTGGTCGTGCCCGCAACTTCCGAACGCGTCTTCTGTGCCTTGGTGCCGGCGCGGCCGGCATTGCGATAAGCGACGACAACCTGGTGAACCAGATCTTCGCTGAATTCGCGACCGAACACGGCATCGGAGACCGAGACCTTGTTGTTGCTACCCGTGATAACGAGTTCCATCGTCATCTCTCCTTATGCCTTGCTCGCCGGACGGACGATCACGTCACCACCAGCTGCGCCAGGCACGGCGCCGCGGATGGCAATCAGACCACGTTCGACGTCGACCTTGACCACTTCCAGGTTCTGCGTGCTTTGCTGCACGGCGCCCATGTGGCCCGACATCTTCTTACCCGGGAAAACGCGACCCGGGGTCTGGCGCTGACCCAACGAACCCGGCGCGCGATGCGACAGCGAGTTACCGTGAGTTGCATCGCCCATACGGAAGTTGTAGCGCTTGATGGTGCCCTGGAAACCCTTACCCTTGGTGACGCCCTGGACGTCGACCTTCTGGCCGACCTCAAAGATGTCCGCCTTGATTTCGCCGCCGACGGCGAAATCGCCGAGCTGCGCATCTTCAACGCGGAATTCCCACAGGCCGCGACCCGCTTCCACCTTCGCCTTGGCGAAGTGACCAGCAGCCGGCTTGTTAACCAGCGCGGCGCGACGGGCACCAACGGTAATCTGCACGGCGCTGTAGCCGTCAACTTCGACGGTCTTGATCTGCGCGATGCGGTTCGGAGTTGCTTCGATCAGCGTGACCGGTACCGAGCGGCCGTCTTCAGTAAAGACGCGGCTCATACCAGCCTTGCGGCCCACGAAGCCCAACGAATATTTCTTCGTCATGGTCGTAGTCCTCAGGTCAGCTTGATCTGGACGTCGACGCCAGCCGCGAGTTCGAGCTTCATCAGCGCGTCCACGGTCTTGTCGTTCGGGTCGACGATATCGAGCACACGCTTGTGCGTGCGGGTTTCGTATTGGTCACGCGCATCCTTGTCGGCATGCGGGGATACGAGGATGGTGTAACGTTCGATCTTGGTCGGCAACGGGATCGGGCCACGCACTTGCGCGCCGGTCCGCTTGGCCGTTTCGACGATCTCGCTGGCCGAACGGTCGATCAAACGATGATCGAACGCCTTCAGCCGAATCCGGATCTTTTGGTCCGCCATGACGGTGGGTTCCTTCGTTAAAAGAGCGACGGGCAAGGCCTCTGGGATACCTGCCCCGATATTCCTGCGTAGATGAAATCGCCGTGCATCCTGCCGACGAGGGCACTTCCTCCGCCCAAAAACTGGGGCAGGCCGGCAAACCGGTCTGCCCAGACGGAAAAGTATAATGCGCAACAAGAGCACGGTCAACAACGTGAGTTGCTGAGTGCTCCATGCGACGCGACCTTCCCGGTCTGGCGAACACGAGCGGCGTCCTGCCGTTCTTTTCGCTGTAACTCAGCGCCCTACCCAGGAACGCCGAGCCGCGCATTATAGCCACGTGATTTGGCCCGCGCAAGCCTTGCAGGATCAATCCCCGCAACGCGCCCCCGCTTCACTGCACAATAAAAAAGGGCCGGCTTGCGCCGACCCTTCTCTCTACTTTCCGGCGACCGAAGTCACCGGATTGCAGGCACTTACTTGACGATCTTGGCGACCACGCCGGCGCCGACGGTGCGGCCACCTTCACGGATTGCGAAGCGCAGACCTTCGTCCATCGCGACCGGGTTGATCAGGGTCACGACCATCTTCACGTTATCGCCCGGCATCACCATTTCCACGCCTTCCGGCAGCTGGCATGCGCCAGTGATGTCGGTGGTGCGGAAGTAGAACTGCGGACGGTAGCCCTTGAAGAACGGGGTGTGACGGCCGCCCTCGTCCTTCGACAGCACGTAGACTTCGGCTTCGAACTCGGTGTGCGGCTTGATCGAACCCGGCTTGCACAGCACTTGGCCGCGCTCCACGTCGTCACGCTTGGTGCCGCGCAGCAGCAGACCGGCGTTGTCGCCTGCCTGGCCCTGGTCCAGCAACTTGCGGAACATTTCAACGCCGGTGACCGTGGTCTTCTGCGTGTCGCGGATACCGACGATTTCGATTTCATCGCCGACCTTGATGATGCCGCGCTCGATACGGCCGGTCACCACGGTGCCACGACCCGAGATCGAGAACACGTCTTCGACCGGCATCAGGAACGGACGGTCGACGTCGCGGGTCGGATCCGGAATAAAGGTATCCAGGGCTTCGACCAGCTTCAGGATCGCCGGCACACCGATGTCGCTCTGATCGCCTTCCAGCGCCAGACGGGCCGAACCGTGGATGATCGGGGTGTCGTCGCCCGGGAAGTCGTACTTGCTCAGGAGCTCACGCACTTCCATCTCGACCAGCTCAAGCAGCTCGGCGTCGTCGACCATGTCGGCCTTGTTCAGGAACACGACGATGTGCGGCACACCGACCTGACGCGAGAGCAGGATGTGCTCACGGGTCTGCGGCATCGGGCCGTCAGCGGCCGAACACACCAGGATCGCGCCATCCATCTGCGCAGCACCTGTGATCATGTTCTTGACGTAGTCGGCGTGGCCGGGGCAATCGACGTGCGCGTAATGGCGCACTGCGGACTCATATTCAACGTGCGCGGTCGAGATCGTGATACCACGCGCCTTCTCTTCCGGCGCTGCGTCGATCGCGTCGTACGCCTTGAACTCGCCACCGAAACGCTCGGCACCGATCTTGGTCAGCGCAGCGGTCAACGTGGTCTTGCCATGGTCGACGTGACCGATGGTGCCGACGTTAACGTGCAGCTTTTCGCGAAGAAATTTAGCTCTTGCCATGACTAACTACCTCTAAATTGGAAAATTTTGTGAAGCGGCTGAGCGAACTCAGCCCTTCTTGGTGACGGCGTCGGCGATGTTGGCCGGTGCCTCTTCGTAGTGGTCGAATTCCATTGAGAACGTCGCGCGACCCTGGCTCATCGAGCGCAGCGAGGTCGCGTAGCCGAACATTTCACCCAGCGGAATCATCGCGTTGATGATCTTGCCCGACGGGCTGTCGTCCTGACCCTGCAACACGCCACGACGGCGGCTCACGTCGCCCATCACGTCACCCAGGTAATCCTCCGGGCTGACGATTTCGACCTTCATGATCGGCTCCAGCAACACCGGGCTGGCTTTCGCGAAGCCCTGCTTGAACGCCATCGACGCGGCCAGCTTGAACGCCATTTCCGAGGAGTCGACGTCGTGGTACGAGCCGAACACCAGCTTGACCTTCACGCCCACCACCGGGAAGCCGGCGATCGGACCACTGGTGATCGTTTCGCGCAGACCCTTTTCAACCGAGGGGATGAATTCCTTCGGGATGATGCCGCCGGTGATGTCGTTGATGAAGAGGAAATCGTCCTTGACGCTATCGTTCTTGCGATCTTCTTCGGTCATCGGCGACAGCTCGATCACCACGTGACCGTACTGACCCTTACCACCGGACTGCTTGGCGTGCTTGTAGTCGGACTTGACGTCCGACTTGCGGATCGTTTCGCGGTAGGCCACCTGCGGCTTGCCGACGTTGGCCTCGACATTGAATTCGCGACGCATGCGGTCGACGATGATGTCCAGGTGCAACTCGCCCATGCCCGAGATGATGGTCTGGCCGGATTCTTCGTCGGTCTTGACGCGGAACGAGGGATCTTCCTGCGCCAGACGGCCCAGGGCCATGCCCATCTTTTCCTGGTCCGACTTGGTCTTCGGCTCCACCGCCATCGAAATCACCGGCTCCGGGAACACCATGCGCTCCAGGGTGATGATCTTGTCCTGCGCACACAGGGTGTCACCGGTGGTGACGTCCTTCAGGCCCACAGCCGCGGCGATGTCGCCCGCACGCACTTCCTTGATCTCTTCGCGATTGTTGGAGTGCATCTGCAGGATGCGGCCCACGCGCTCTTTCTTCGACTTGACCGGGTTGTAGACCTGGTCGCCGGAGTTCAAGGTGCCCGAGTAGACACGGAAGAACGTCAGCGAACCGACGAACGGGTCGGTCATGATCTTGAACGCCAGTGCCGAGAACGGCGCGGTGTCCGTCGCATCACGGGTGTCTTCCTTCTCGTTCTCGTCGATGCCCTGCACCGGCGGACGATCGGCAGGCGACGGCAGCAGGTGCACGACGCCGTCGAGCATGGCCTGCACGCCCTTGTTCTTGAACGCCGAGCCACAGAACACCGGCACGATCTCGACCTTCAGGGTGCGCTCGCGCAGACCCGACAGGATCTCGTCTTCGCTCAGGTCGCCGTCGTTGAGGTACTTGTCCATCAGGGCTTCACTGGCTTCAGCAGCCGCTTCGACCATGAACGAACGCGCCTCGGTCGCCACATCGACCAGATCGGCCGGAATGTCGCGGTATTCGAAGGTGGTGCCCTGCGAAGCGGTGTCCCAATGGATCGCCTTCATCTTGAGCAGATCGACCACGCCCTCAAAGCCGTCTTCGGCGCCGATCGGCACCTGCATCGGCACAGCATAAGCGCCCAGACGGGCCTTCAGCTGCTCGACGACCTTGTCGAAGTTGGCACCGGTACGGTCCATCTTGTTGACGAAGGCCATGCGCGGCACCGAGTACTTGTTGGCCTGACGCCACACGGTCTCGGACTGCGGCTGCACGCCACCCACGGCGCACAGCACGAACACCGCACCGTCGAGCACGCGCAAGGAACGCTCCACTTCGATGGTGAAGTCGACGTGCCCGGGGGTATCGATGATGTTGAAGCGGTGCTGCGGCATGGACTTGTCCATACCCGTCCAGAATGCGGTGGTCGCAGCGGAGGTGATGGTGATGCCACGCTCCTGCTCCTGCTCCATCCAGTCCATCACTGCAGCGCCGTCATGGACTTCGCCGATCTTGTGACTGACGCCGGTGTAGAACAGGATGCGCTCGGACGTGGTGGTCTTGCCGGCGTCGATGTGCGCCATGATGCCGAAGTTGCGGTAACGCTCGATGGGAGTGGTACGGGCCACGGGGAGCCTCTCAATTTCTTGGATTTCGGATGGCCGAACGCCGCCTTTCGGCGGCCTTCGGATTGGATGCGACGCTTTGCGCGTCGCAAACAGCACTCATATGGTGCTGAAGGGCCCCGTTACCAAGGCCCCCGAGGTCACCAGCGGTAATGTGCGAACGCCTTGTTCGCCTCCGCCATACGGTGAGTCTCTTCGCGCTTCTTGATCGCGCCGCCACGGCTTTCCGAGGCGTCCAACAGTTCTGCAGCCAGCTTGCGCGGCATGGTGTTCTCACCACGCTTGCGCGCGGAATCGATCAACCAGCGCATTGCCAGCGCCATACGACGGGAGGAGCGCACTTCGACGGGCACCTGATAGGTAGCACCACCGACGCGACGCGATTTGACTTCGACAGCCGGGGCCACGTTGTCCAGTGCTTTCTGCACCAGCTCGACGGCATTCGGATTCTTTTCGCCAATGACGTCCATTGCGCCATAGACAATTTTCTCAGCAACCGACTTCTTGCCACTTTGCATCACCATATTGATGAAGCGGGCAATGGTTTCGCTGCCATGCTTTGGATCAGGCAGGACGGTGCGCTGCGGAGTAGAACCTTTACGGGACATTGGTGTATTTCCTTAGCTCTTCGGGCGCTTGGCGCCGTACTTGGAACGACCTTGACGGCGCTTTGCGACGCCGGCGGCGTCCAGCGAACCACGGACGGTGTGATAACGCACACCGGGAAGATCCTTGACGCGACCACCACGAATCAGGACCACGGAGTGCTCCTGCAGGTTGTGGCCTTCACCACCGATGTAGCTGATGACCTCTTCCTGGTTCGTCAGGCGCACCTTGGCGACCTTACGAAGGGCCGAGTTCGGCTTCTTCGGGGTTGTGGTATAGACGCGTGTGCAAACGCCACGGCGCTGCGGACACTTGTCCAGTGCCGGGGAGGCACTCTTGTAGGTGGTCGCCTGCCGAGGCTTGCGGACCAGCTGATTAATCGTTGCCATCAGTCGATTCTTCTGATTGGAGGCCAAAAAACGGCCTTGCATGAAAACGAAGGCAGGCCGAATAACGGCCCGCCGAGACAGGGAAGTATAGCTGGCAGGACGAAACTCCGTCAACTTCACGGAAATCTAACCCTGCTGGCCCATCCAAAGGCCGGAAAACGGAGGGCCTCCTGCCCTCCTTTTCGCTTGGCTACCGGCGGCCTTGCGGCCGCCGTCGGAGCGCTTACTCCTCGTCCGCACCAGCGTCGGCCACGGTCGCGACCGGTTCAACCACTGCCGGCTTGCCGGACAGCGTTTCCATTTCCGAGTCGGTCAGACCCGATGCCTTGCGGCGACCGGCGTGATACGCCAGACCGGTACCGGCCGGAATCAGACGACCCACGATGACGTTTTCCTTCAGACCGCGCAGGTTGTCGCGGGTGCCGCGGACGGCAGCCTCGGTCAACACGCGTGTGGTCTCCTGGAACGACGCCGCCGAGATGAACGACTCGGTGGCCAGCGAGGCCTTGGTGATACCCAGCAGCACCGGGTCGTACTTGGCCGGCAGCTCGTTGCGCGTGACCAGGCGTGCATTTTCCTCGATGACGCGCTGGCGCTCGACCTGCTCGCCGTTGAGGAACTTGCTGTTGCCCTGATCGGTGATCTCGACCTTACGCAGCATCTGGCGAGTGATCACCTCGATGTGCTTGTCGTTGATCTTCACGCCCTGCAGGCGGTACACGTCCTGAATTTCCTTGACCAGATACGCGGCCAGCGGCTCGACACCCAGCAGACGCAGGATGTCCTGCGGGCTCGGCTCGCCGTCCACCACGGTCTCGCCCTTGGTCACGTGCTCGCCTTCGAACACGATGATCTGGCGGTACTTGGGGATCAGCTCTTCGTGTTCGCTGCCATCGGTGTCCTTGATGATCAGACGCTGCTTGCCCTTGGTGTCCTTACCGAAGCTGATGATGCCCGAGCGCTCGGCCAGGATCGCAGGATCCTTCGGCTTGCGTGCTTCGAACAGATCGGCCACGCGCGGCAGACCACCGGTGATGTCGCGGGTCTTCGACGCTTCCTGCGGGATCTTCGCCACCACGTCGCCCACGCCGACGGCGGCGCCGTCCTGCAGGTTGACGATCGAGCGCGGCGGCAGCAGGTACTGCGCCGGCAGATCCGTGTTCGGAATGGTCAGATCATTGCCCTTGGCATCAACGATGCGCACGATCGGGCGCAGCTCCTTGGCCTGGGCACCACGACGCTTCGGGTCGGTGATTTCGCGCGACGCCAGACCAGTCAGTTCGTCGGTCTTCTCGATGACGGTGACGCCGTCGACGAAGTCGATGAAGCGAATGAAACCGGCCACTTCCGACACGATCGGGTGGTTATGCGGATCCCAATTGGCCACGGCCTGACCGGCCTTGACTGCATCACCATCCTTGGCGGTGATGGTGGCACCGTAGGGCAGCTTGTAGCGCTCACGCTCACGGCCATGGCCATCGAGCACGGACAGTTCGCCCGAACGCGAGACCGCAACCAGTGCGCCGCTGGCATGCGCCACCGACTTGAGGTTGTTGAACTTCACCGAACCGGTGGTCTTGACGGTGATGTTGTCCACCGCAGCCGCACGCGATGCCGCACCACCGATGTGGAACGTACGCATGGTCAGCTGGGTACCCGGCTCACCGATCGACTGCGCGGCGATGACGCCGACCGCTTCGCCGATGTTGACCTGGTGACCACGTGCGAGATCGCGGCCGTAGCAGCGTGCGCACACGCCGAACGAGGATTCGCAGCTGATGGTCGAACGCACCTTCACCGACTGCACGCTGGCGTCTTCCAGCTTGGCAACCCAGGCTTCGTCGAGCAGCGTGTTGCGGGTGACGATCGGTTCTTCGTCGTTGCCCGGCAGGTACACGTCCTCGGCCACGACACGGCCCAGCACGCGCTCCTTCAACGGCTCCACCACGTCGCCGCCTTCCACGATCGGGGTCATGATCAACCCCTCGGTGGTGCCGCAATCGACTTCGGTGATCACCACGTCCTGCGCCACGTCGACCAGACGACGGGTCAGGTAACCCGAGTTCGCCGTCTTCAACGCGGTATCGGCCAGACCCTTACGGGCACCGTGGGTGGAGTTGAAGTACTCCTGCACGTTCAGGCCTTCGCGGAAGTTCGCCTTGATGGGCGTCTCGATGATCGAGCCGTCCGGACGCGCCATCAGGCCGCGCATACCGGCCAGCTGACGGATCTGCGCCTGGCTACCACGCGCACCGGAGTCGGCCATGATGTAGAGCGAGTTCATCGACTTCTGGTCGATGGTTTCGCCCTTGGCATTTTCGACCTTCTCGGTACCGATGGTGTCCATCATCGCCTTGGCGATGCGCTCGCTGGTACGCGACCAGATGTCCACGACCTTGTTGTAGCGCTCGCCGGCGGTGACCAGACCGGACTGGTACTGCTCCTGGATTTCCAGCACTTCGGCTTCTGCCTCGGTGAGGATGCCCTTCTTCTCGTCCGGAATCAGCATGTCGTCGATGCCGATCGACACGCCTGCGCGGGTTGCGTAGGCATAGCCGGTGTACATCAGCTTGTCGGCGAACACGACCGTGTCCTTCAAGCCCAGCAGACGGTAGCTGGAGTTGATCAGACGCGAGATGTTCTTCTTGGTCATCTCGGTGTTGGCCAGCTGGAACGGCAGGCCTTCGGGCAGGATTTCGCTCAGCAGCGCACGACCGACCGTGGTATCCACGATCGAGGTGCCGCTGGTGCGCTTGCCATCAACGGTGTCGACGTCCACCTGGGTGATGCGGACCTTGACCTTGGCGTGCAGTTCCACCACGCGGTTGTCGTAGGCGCGCTTCACTTCGCTGGTGTTGGCAAACACCATGCCCTCGCCCTTCTTGTTCTCCAGGGCGCGGCTCATGTAGTACAGGCCCAACACCACGTCCTGCGACGGCACGATGATCGGCTCGCCGTTGGCCGGCGACAGGATGTTGTTGGTGGACATCATCAGCGCACGCGCTTCCAGCTGGGCTTCCAGCGAGAGCGGCACGTGGACGGCCATCTGGTCACCGTCGAAGTCGGCGTTGAACGCGGTGCAGACCAGCGGATGCAGCTGGATGGCCTTGCCTTCGATCAACACCGGCTCGAACGCCTGGATGCCCAGACGGTGCAGGGTCGGCGCACGGTTCAGCAGCACCGGATGCTCGCGGATCACCTCTTCCAGGATGTCCCAGACTTCGGCTTCTTCGCGCTCGACCAGCTTCTTGGCGGCCTTGATGGTGGTGGCCAGGCCGCGACGCTGCAGCTTGGCGAACACGAACGGCTTGAACAGCTCCAGCGCCATCTTCTTCGGCAGGCCGCACTGGTGCAGCTTGAGGTACGGACCGACGGTGATGACCGAACGACCAGAGTAGTCCACGCGCTTGCCGAGCAGGTTCTGACGGAACCGGCCCTGCTTGCCCTTGATCATGTCGGCCAGCGACTTCAGCGGACGCTTGTTGGTGCCGGTGATCGCACGACCGCGCCGGCCGTTGTCCAGCAGCGCATCCACCGATTCCTGCAGCATGCGCTTTTCGTTGCGCACGATGATGTCCGGAGCGTTGAGCTCCAGCAGGCGGCGCAGACGGTTGTTGCGGTTGATCACGCGGCGGTACAGATCGTTCAGATCCGAGGTCGCGAAGCGGCCACCATCCAGCGGCACCAGCGGACGCAGGTCCGGCGGCAGCACGGGCAACACGGTCATGACCATCCACTCCGGACGGTTACCCGACTCCAGGAAGGCTTCGATCAGTTTGATGCGCTTGGTGAGACGCTTGAGCTTGGTTTCCGAACCGGTGCTGGCGATTTCTTCGCGCAGACGGGTCATTTCCGACTGCAGGTCGATCGTGCGCAGCAGCTCGTACACGGCCTCGGCGCCCATGGCGGCGTCGAAGTCGTCGTTGTACTCCTGGCGTGCGGTCAGGTACTGCTCTTCGGTCAGCAGCTGGCGGCGCTCGAGCGGGGTCAGGCCCGGCTCGGTGACGACATAGGCTTCGAAGTACAGCACGCGCTCGATGTCACGCAGGGTCATGTCCAGCATCAGGCCGATGCGCGACGGCAGCGACTTGAGGAACCAGATGTGCGCGACCGGCGAGGCCAGGTCGATGTGACCCATGCGCTCGCGACGCACCTTGGCCAGGGTGACTTCGGTGCCGCACTTTTCGCAGACCACGCCACGGTGCTTCATGCGCTTGTACTTGCCGCACAGGCACTCGTAGTCCTTGATCGGTCCGAAGATGGCGGCGCAGAACAGGCCGTCACGCTCGGGCTTGAAGGTCCGGTAGTTGATGGTTTCGGGCTTCTTCACTTCGCCGTAGGACCACGAACGAATCAGGTCCGGCGACGCCAGCGCGATCTTGATCGCGTCGAAATCCAGCGTCTGGCGCTGCTGATTGAAGAGATTGAGCAGGTCTTTCATTTGATATCTCCGGGTCGGAGGAATTTCGTATCTGAGATGAAACAGGCGGTCATGCGGGAGGACACCGGGCGCCGCGTGGCGGCCCCCGGGTCCTGTCCGATCACTCTTCCAGTTCCATGTTGATCGCCAGCGAGCGGATTTCCTTCACCAACACGTTGAAGGATTCCGGCATGCCCGCGACCATCTCGTGCTCACCATCGACGATGTTCTTGTACATCTGGTTGCGGCCCTGCACGTCGTCGGACTTCACCGTCAGCATTTCCTGCAGGGTGTAGGCCGCGCCGTAGGCTTCCAGCGCCCAGACTTCCATCTCACCGAAGCGCTGACCACCGAACTGCGCCTTGCCGCCCAGCGGCTGCTGGGTAACGAGCGAGTACGGGCCGGTCGAGCGGGCATGCATCTTGTCGTCGACCAAGTGGTTCAACTTCAGGTAATGCATGTAGCCAACCGTGGTCTTGCGATCGAACGCTTCGCCTGTACGACCGTCGTACAGCTGGGTCTGACCGCTCTGCGGCAGTTCGGCCAGTTCCAGCATGCGCTTGATTTCCGCTTCGCTGGCACCGTCGAACACCGGGGTGGCCATCGGCACGCCATCGATCAGGTTCTTGCCCAGGTTGAGCAATTCCTCATCGCTGAACTGCGACAGGTCCACGCGCTCGGCATTGATCGCGCTGTCGTGGTTGTAGATGTCATCAAGGAACTTGCGCAGCTCGCTGACCGCGGTCTGGGCTTCCAGCATGCGCTGGATCTTGCGACCCAGGCCCTTGGCTGCCCAGCCCAGATGCACTTCCAGGATCTGGCCGATGTTCATACGCGACGGCACGCCCAGCGGGTTCAGCACGATGTCGACCGGCTCACCGGTGGCCATGTACGGCATGTCTTCGACAGGCACGACGTTGGAGACCACACCCTTGTTGCCGTGGCGGCCTGCCATCTTGTCGCCCGGCTGGATGCGGCGCTTCACCGCCAGGAACACCTTGACCATCTTCAGCACGCCCGGTGCGAGGTCATCGCCCTGGGTGATCTTGCCGCGCTTGTCGGCGAAGCGTGCTTCGAATTCCTTCTCGTGCGCCTGGATCTGCTTCTGCGCGCGTTCGATCGCATCGGCTGCGTCGTCGTCCTTCATGCGCAGCTGGAACCAGTCGGACTTCTTCAGGCCGTCCAGGTACGCGTCGGTGACGTTGTCGCCCTTCTTCAGGTTCGGACCGCCATTGGCGACTTTGCCCACGATCTGGGACCTCAACCGTGCGTAGATGGCCGCTTCAAGGATGCGAAACTGGTCGTCGAAGTCCTTCTTGACGCGCTTGATCTCGGATTCCTCGATCTGGCGCGCACGCTTGTCCTTCTCGATGCCGTCGCGGGTGAAGACCTGCACGTCGATGACGGTGCCGTCCATGCCCGGGGGCACGCGCAGCGAGCTGTCCTTCACGTCGGAGGCCTTCTCACCGAAGATCGCACGCAGCAGCTTTTCTTCCGGGGTCAGCTGGCTCTCGCCCTTCGGCGTGACCTTGCCGACCATGATGTCGCCGGCGCGCACTTCTGCACCGATGTACACAACGCCGCTTTCATCCAGACGGTTCAACGCCTGCTCGGACACGTTCGGGATGTCGGCGGAAATTTCCTCCGGCCCCAGCTTGGTGTCACGCGCAACGCAGGTCAGTTCTTCGATGTGGATCGTGGTGTAACGATCCTCTTCCACCACGCGCTCGGAGAGCAGGATGGAGTCTTCGAAGTTGTAGCCGTTCCAGGGCATGAAGGCGATCAGCATGTTCTGACCCAGCGCCAGTTCACCGATGTCGGTGGACGGGCCGTCGGCCAGCACGTCGCCGCGCGCGATCACGTCACCCACGTTCACCAGCGGACGCTGGTTGATGCAGGTGTTCTGGTTGGAGCGGGTGTACTTGATCAGGTTGTAGATATCCACGCCGGCATCGGTGCCGCCGCCAATTTCTGCCTCGTTGACCTTGACCACGATGCGTGCGGCGTCGATCTGTTCGATCACACCACCACGGCGGGCATTCACGGTCACGCCCGAGTCGCGCGCAACCGCACGCTCGATACCGGTACCCACCAGCGGCTTCTGCGAACGCAGGGTCGGCACGGCCTGGCGCTGCATGTTGGCGCCCATCAGTGCGCGGTTCGCGTCATCGTGCTCCAGGAACGGCACCAACGCCGCGGCGACCGACACGGTCTGCATCGGCGAGACGTCCATGAAGTGCACTTCAGCCGGCGGCTTGAGCAGCGACTCGCCCTGGAACCGGCACGGCACGAACTGCTCGGTGAGCATGTTCTTGGCGTCGGTCAGCGCATTCGCCTGTGCGATCACGTACTCGTTTTCTTCGATCGCCGACAGGTACTCGACGTCGTCGGAGACCTTGCCGTCCAGCACCTTACGGTACGGCGTCTCAAGGAAGCCGTACTGGTTGGTGCGGGCGAACACGGCCAGCGAGTTGATCAGGCCGATGTTCGGGCCTTCCGGTGTTTCGATGGTGCAGACGCGGCCGTAATGGGTCGGATGCACGTCGCGCACTTCGAAGCCGGCGCGCTCGCGGGTCAGACCGCCCGGGCCCAGCGCGGAGACGCGACGCTTGTGCGTCACTTCCGACAGCGGGTTGTTCTGGTCCATGAACTGCGACAGCTGCGAGGAGCCGAAGAACTCCTTGATCGCAGCAGCCACTGGCTTGGCGTTGATCAGTTCCTGCGGGGTCAGACCTTCCGACTCCGCCATCGACAGACGCTCCTTGACCGCGCGCTCGACGCGGACCAGGCCCACGCGGAACACGTTCTCGGCCATTTCGCCGACCGAACGCACGCGACGGTTGCCCAGGTGATCGATGTCATCGACCACGCCGCGACCGTTGCGGATCTCGGTCAGCACCTTGATCACTTCCAGGATGTCGGAGGTGTCGGCGTGCTCGGCGACCAGACGCTTGGATTCTTCGTCGTTACGCTCGGCAAAGTACTTCTTGTCGTACAGCACCGACTCGCCCAGCACTTCCTTGCGGCCGACACGGCGGTTGAACTTCATCCGGCCGACCGTGGACAGGTCATAGCGCTCGAAGGTGAAGAACAGATTGTGGAACAGGTTCTGCGCAGCTTCCTTGGTCGGCGGCTCGCCCGGACGCATCATGCGGTAGATCTCGACCAGCGCTTCCAGCTGCGTCTTGGTCGGGTCGATACGCAAGGTGTTGGACAGGTACGGGCCACGATCCAGGTCGTTCACCCACAAGGTGCCCACGGCATCGACGCCGGCCTTGCGGAACGCAGCCAGCTGGTCTTCGCTGATTTCGTCGTTGGCATTGGCCAGCAGCTCGCCGGTCGAGCCATCGACCACGTCGTGCGACAGGATGCGGCCGACCAGGTAGTCGTCCGGCACGGCCAGCGCGGCAACGCCGGCGGCTTCCAGCTGCTTGACGTGACGCGCGGTGATGCGCTTGCCGGCTTCCACGATGACCTTGTCGCCATCGGCCAGGTCGAAGTTCAGCGTTTCGCCACGCAGACGCTCCGGCACCAGCTCCAGCTGCACGCCTTCATCGGGATTGATGTGGAACGTGTTGATCTCGAAGAACTCGGCCAACATCTCTTCGTTGTTGTAGCCAAGCGCACGCAGCAGGATCGAGACCGGCAGCTTGCGGCGACGGTCGATACGGGTGAACAGCGCATCCTTCGGGTCGAACTCGAAGTCCAGCCAGGAACCGCGGTACGGAATGATGCGGGCGCTGTACAGCAGCTTGCCCGAGCTGTGGGTCTTGCCACGGTCGTGGTCGAAGAACACACCCGGCGAACGGTGCAGCTGCGAGAAGATCACGCGCTCGGTACCGTTGACGATGAAGGTGCCGTTTTCGGTCATCAGCGGAATTTCGCCGAGATAGACCTCCTGCTCCTTCACGTACTTGATGGCCTTGGTCGACGACTCGCGGTCGTAGATCACCAGGCGCACGGTCACGCGCAGCGGCGCGCCATAGCTCATGCCGCGCTGACGGCATTCACGCTCGTCAAACACGGGCTCGCCCAACTTGTAACCAACGTATTCCAGCGCGGCGTTGCCGCTGTAGCTGGAAATCGGGAACACCGACTTCAGAGCCGCGTGCAGACCGAGGTCCTTGCGCTTGTTGGGCTCCACGTCTTCCTGCAGGAATTCGCGGTAGGAATCCACCTGGATGGCAAGCAGGAACGGCACTTCGAGAATCGAGCGCTGCTTGCCGAAGTCCTTGCGGATACGCTTCTTTTCGGTGAACGAATAAGACGTCATGAGGTCTTCCACCCTGGGCTGCGGGGGCCGCGTTGCAGCGGCCCTGAGATAACAAAAGTTGTCAGTTGGAAGTCGCTGGTATTGCCGGCACCAGCACGCCTTCTCCTGCTACTTCCAACTACCAACTCCTTGAGACTGCGAGTTGGATTTGGCCATCCGAAAATGACACCTCTCCGGAACGGCCAAAGGCCGGGGGCTTTACGCCCCCAGCCTTCAGTGCATCACCATGAAACGCGGGCGATGCAAGATGCCGCTTACTTGACTTCGACGGTCGCGCCGGCTTCGGTCATTTCCTTCTTGATCTTCTCGGCTTCATCCTTGCTGACGCCTTCCTTCAGGATGCCGCCGGCTTCGGTCAGATCCTTGGCTTCCTTCAGACCGAGACCGGTCACGCCGCGCACAGCCTTAATCGCGGCAACCTTGTTGGCGCCGGGGCTGGTCAGCACCACGGTGAACTCGGTCTGCTCTTCGACCACGGCAGCCGGGCCGGCAGCAGCTGCTGCGACCGGGGCAGCGGCGGAGACGCCGAACTTCTCTTCGATGGCCTTGACCAGCTCCATCACTTCCATCAGGGACTTCTCGGCGATGGCGTCGACGATCTGTTCGTTGGTAAGGGACATTGTGATTACCTTTAAATGATTTTCTGGATTGGGGTTCTAGCGAACGCTAGGACATCAAGCTTCGGCAGTCTCGGCGACCGGCGCGGCGGCTTCGTCGCCACCACCCTGCTTGTCGCCAACGGCCTTGACGGCACGGGCGAACATGGCAGCCGGTTCGGACAGCACGCGGGCCAACATGGCCAGAGCCTGGTCGAGGGTCGGCAGCGATGCCAACACGTCCACATGACTGGCCGGGAACAGTTCCCCGCCGATGGACACGACCTTGGCCTGCAACTTGTCGTTGCCCTTGGCAAATTCCTTGATCAGGCGACCGGCAGCGCCGGGCTCCTCCATCGAAAACGCATACAGCAAAGGACCGACCAGCTTGTCAGCAGCGACAGCGAAATCAGTACCTTCAACAGCGCGCACGGCCAGGGTGTTCTTGACAACTTTCAAGAACACGCCGGTTTCGCGAGCCTGCTTGCGCATCGCGGTCATCTGAGAGACCGTGATGCCAGCGTATTCGGCGGCGATCAAGGAGTGGGCCTTGGCGGCGATGTCTGCCAGCTCGGCGACTACTTCTTGCTTCTGAGACAGATTGAGAGCCATTGCACTCCTCCGTTAAAGCCGGGACTGGTGATTCGTGACCGGTGATTCGTCGAAAGCCATGAAGCAGCTCCTGCAAATCCCCAACGCTGAATCCCTCATCCCCGCTTCAAACTACTCCGCTCGCGGCTCCTGCCGGTTGCGGTCCAGGGCAGCCTCCTTCCTGGAAGCCGGGAACATCGACCGATGTTCCTTTGGTGGCCGTTCTAGACCTGGAGTGGGCTCGATCCGGGTTGCCCCAGAAGCGCGTTAACCAGAAAACTCCAGAAGGGCGACACCATCTACGCCGGCCGGCTCTGACGAACCAATCAAGCGATCCCGCTGTCTCGACGGCGACTCCATGCCAGTGCGAGCATCCCTGCCCGTCGTCGATCTGCGCTGACCGCGCCTGCGGTCTTTGACGGCTACCGCCGGCAGTACCGGCGATCGCCTTCAAAATGTCCGTTTCCCCAAAGGAGGGAACGGACTCCCAGCACACGGTGACCCGGGCCGGAAAAACAATGCATTACTGCAACACCACGTCAGGCGTGTGACACGCCCGACGTACTGCATTACTTCAGCGACAGGCTCGACTGATCCACGGTCACGCCGGGACCCATGGTCGAGCTGACCGACACCTTCTGCAGGTAGGTACCCTTGGAGGTGGCCGGCTTGGCCTTGACCAGATCCAGCAGCAGCGCCTGCAGATTCGACTTCAGCGCTTCGTCGTCGAAGCTGGCCTTGCCGATGGTGCAGTGGATGATGCCGGCCTTGTCGGTGCGGTAGCGCACCTGACCCGACTTGGCGTTCTTGACCGCTTCACCCGGGTTCGGGGAAACCGTCCCGACCTTCGGGTTTGGCATCAGGCCGCGCGGACCCAACAGGGTGCCGAGCTTACCGACGACGCGCATGGCGTCCGGGGTCGCGATGACCACGTCGTAGTTCAGATCGCCGGCCTGCATCTTCTCGGCCAGGTCGTCCATACCCACGGCTTCGGCGCCTGCAGCCAGGGCTTCGTCAGCCTTGGCGCCAGCCGGTGCGAACACTGCAACGCGCACGCTCTTGCCGGTACCGGCCGGCAGCACGGTGGAACCGCGCACCTGCTGGTCGGACTTCTTGGCGTCCACGCCCAGGCGCACAGCGACGTCGATGGACTCGACGAACTTGGCCTTGGTGGAGGTCTTCAGGATCTTGATTGCGTCTTCGAAGGCATAGGTCTTGCCCGGAACGACAGCGGCCGCAATGGCCTTCACGCGCTTGCTCTGTGCCATGTCTTAGCCCTCCACCGTCAAACCCATGCTGCGGGCAGAACCCGCAATCGTGCGCACTGCCGCTTCCAGCTCGGCCGCCGTGAGATCGGCTTCCTTGACCTTGACGATCTCTTCCAGCTGCTTGCGCGTCACCTTGCCCACCTTGTCGGTGTTCGGGCGCTTGGACCCGGAGCTCACGCCGGCAGCCTTCTTGAGCAGCACGCTGGCCGGGGTGCTCTTGGTGATGAAGGTGAAGGTACGGTCCGAGTACGCGGTGATGATCACCGGCGTCGGCAGGCCCGGCTCCAGCTTGGAGGTCGCGGCATTGAACGCCTTGCAGAACTCCATGATGTTCAGACCGCGCTGACCCAGCGCAGGACCGACCGGCGGCGCAGGATTGGCCTGTCCGGCCTTGACCTGCAACTTGATTAAAGCAACTACTTTCTTAGCCATTTCAATACTCTCCGGGTGCTAGCGCCTGAACAACAGGCTCCCCATCGGACCGGGAGAATCACGCGTCCCGGCTTCGCGTTTTGACAATGCGCAGATGGCCGCCGTACGGCAGCCATTGGTCCCCGGCGGTCGCCAGGTGAGCGAGCCGCGCACTATAGCAGTAATTGGCAAGGGTGCCTAGCAGGCACCCGCCAGGGTCAGCCCTTCTCGACCTGGCCGAACTCGAGCTCGACCGGCGTGGAGCGACCGAAGATCAGCACCGCGACACGCAGCCTGCTCTTCTCGTAGTTGACTTCTTCCACCACGCCGTTGAAGTCGTTGAACGGGCCGTCGGTGACACGCACCATCTGGCCAGGCTCGAACAACACCTTCGGACGCGGCTTTTCGACACCGTCCTGCACACGCTGCAGGATCGCATCGGCTTCTTCATCGCGAATCGGCAACGGACGATCGGCGGTGCCACCGATGAACCCCATGACCTTCGGGGTTTCCTTCACCAGATGCCAGCTTTCGTTATCGATGCGCGGAATACCGGCCTCGTCATGCGTCTCGATCTGCACCAGCACGTAGCCGGGGAAGAACTTGCGCTCGGAGCGGCGCTTCTGCCCGGCGCGCATCTCGATAACCTCTTCGGTCGGCACCAGCACGTCGCCGAAACGCTCTTCCATTTCGGTGCGTGCGATGCGGTCGCGCAGAGCCTGCGCAACGGATTTTTCGAAGCCTGAATAGGCGTGAACGACATACCAACGCTTCACTGCTTGATTCTCCTTAACGAGCCAGGAACCACTGCGTGAGCTTCTGGATGACGAAATCGAAGCCGCCCAACAGCAAACTCAGAATGATTACAACAACAATCACGACCCAGGTAGTACGGATGGCTTCCTGGCGCGTCGGCCAGACCACCTTGCGCAACTCGAACCTGGATTCGGACATGAATTCACGGGTTTCACGGCCTTTGCCGGTCCCCAGAAACACAAACGCACCCGCCGCCAACCCAACGATCACAGCCAGCGCGCGCAATTGCGGCGTCCAGGCTCCAAACTGGGTTGCACGTTCAGGCGCAGAAAACCAGAACCACACAAACAACCCCGCAATCACCAGGAGCGCGGAGAGGACGTATTTCACGATATCAGCGCTTGCAGCAGACGCGCTTTTGGAAGGCTCGATTTTGCTATTCATCCGGCTCTAGTTACCGATCTGACCCGAATTACTGGGCCGGAAAGAGGAGTGGCACGCCAGGAGGGACTCGAACCCCCAACCTGCGGTTTTGGAGACCGCTGCTCTGCCAATTGAGCTACTGGCGTATGTACTCGTTTACCGCACACCCTAAGACAACGAAGGCGGACCGAGGTTCAGCCGGCCCGCCATTCGCTTGAATCCAGCCGCCGCGAGGCGACTGGATGCAGGCACTTACTTGATGATCTTGGCAACCACGCCGGCGCCGACGGTACGACCGCCTTCACGAATCGCGAAGCGCAGACCTTCGTCCATCGCGACCGGGTTGATCAGGGTCACGACCATCTTCACGTTATCGCCCGGCATCACCATTTCCACGCCTTCCGGCAGCTGGCATGCGCCAGTGATGTCGGTGGTGCGGAAGTAGAACTGCGGACGGTAGCCCTTGAAGAACGGGGTGTGACGGCCGCCCTCGTCCTTCGACAGCACGTAGACTTCGGCTTCGAACTCGGTGTGCGGCTTGATCGAACCCGGCTTGCACAGCACTTGGCCGCGCTCCACGTCGTCACGCTTGGTGCCGCGCAGCAGCAGACCGGCGTTGTCGCCTGCCTGGCCCTGGTCCAGCAACTTGCGGAACATTTCAACGCCGGTGACCGTGGTCTTCTGCGTGTCGCGGATACCGACGATTTCGATTTCATCGCCGACCTTGATGATGCCGCGCTCGATACGGCCGGTCACCACGGTGCCACGACCCGAGATCGAGAACACGTCTTCGACCGGCATCAGGAACGGACGGTCGACGTCGCGGGTCGGATCCGGAATAAAGGTATCCAGGGCTTCGACCAGCTTCAGGATCGCCGGCACACCGATGTCGCTCTGATCGCCTTCCAGCGCCAGACGGGCCGAACCGTGGATGATCGGGGTGTCGTCGCCCGGGAAGTCGTACTTGCTCAGGAGCTCACGCACTTCCATCTCGACCAGCTCAAGCAGCTCGGCGTCGTCGACCATGTCGGCCTTGTTCAGGAACACGACGATGTGCGGCACACCGACCTGACGCGAGAGCAGGATGTGCTCACGGGTCTGCGGCATCGGGCCGTCAGCGGCCGAACACACCAGGATCGCGCCATCCATCTGCGCAGCACCTGTGATCATGTTCTTGACGTAGTCGGCGTGGCCGGGGCAATCGACGTGCGCGTAATGGCGCACTGCGGACTCATATTCAACGTGCGCGGTCGAGATCGTGATACCACGCGCCTTCTCTTCCGGCGCTGCGTCGATCGCGTCGTACGCCTTGAACTCGCCACCGAAACGCTCGGCACCGATCTTGGTCAGCGCAGCGGTCAACGTGGTCTTGCCATGGTCGACGTGACCGATGGTGCCGACGTTAACGTGCAGCTTTTCGCGAAGAAATTTAGCTCTTGCCATGGGTGCGTGTCTCGGTAATCGTTTGGAGTTGAAGACGATTGAGTAATGGTGCTCACGAAAGGAATCGAACCTTCGACCTCCTCCTTACCAAGGAGGTGCTCTACCGACTGAGCTACGTGAGCGAGTTTTGCATTATGCCATGCATTTACGTTCAATGGAGCGGGAGACGGGAATCGAACCCGCACCATCAGCTTGGAAGGCTGAGGTTCTACCGTTGAACTACTCCCGCGCCGGGAACTGCAAGACACAACATGAAACTGGTGGAGGGAGGTGGATTCGAACCACCGAAGGCGTAAGCCAGCAGATTTACAGTCTGCCCCCGTTGGCCGCTTGGGTATCCCTCCAGCTTTTACTACCGGACCGGGGCGCGATAAAGCGATTCGGTTCGGGGTGAAGCAGCCCACTATTTTGTTGTGGGACGCATGCGGTGTCAACAAAAATTTGGAGCAATTTCACCGAAGATGGCGCACGCCCCTGCGGGCCGCGCGCATCGCCTCAGACGTTGAAGCGGAAATGCAGCACGTCGCCTTCCTTGACGCGGTATTCCTTGCCTTCCAGACGTAGCCGACCCGCGTCGCGCGCACCGGATTCGCCGCGATACTTGATGAAGTCATCGAAGGCGATCGTCTCGGCGCGAATGAAGCCCTTCTCGAAGTCGGTATGGATCACGGCGGCCGCCTGCGGCGCAGTGGAACCGGCCTTGACCGTCCAGGCACGCACTTCCCTGACGCCCGCAGTGAAGTAGGTCTGCAGCCCGAGCAACTTGTAGGCAGCGCGAATGACGCGATTCAGGCCCGGCTCGTCGAGACCGAGATCGGCCAGGAAGGTGTCGCGGTCGGCATCGTCGAGCTGGGACAACTCTTCTTCGATCGCAGCGGAAACCGGCACGACCTCGGCGCCTTCGGTGGCGGCATGCGCACGCACGGCATCCAGGTGCGGATTGTTCTCGAACCCGTCTTCGAGCACGTTGCAGATGTACATCACCGGCTTGAGCGTGAGCAGGAACAGATCGCGCACCAGCGCCTTCTCTTCCTCGTCCAGACCAGCGGAGCGTCCTGCCTTGCCGTCGGCAAGTGCCGCCTGCAACTTGGCCAGCACCGGCTTGCGTGCTGCCGCTTCCTTATCGCCACCCTTGGCACTGCGCTCGGCACGATTCAGGGCTTTTTCCACGCTATCCAGGTCGGCCAGCGCCAACTCGGTATCGATGGTTTCGATATCGGCGATCGGGTCGACCTTGTTGTTCACGTGGATGATGTCGGCATGCTCGAAGCAACGCACCACGTGGGTGATCGCATCGACCTCGCGGATGTGCGCAAGGAACTTGTTGCCCAGCCCTTCGCCGCTTGCCGCACCCGCCACCAGGCCGGCGATATCGACGAACTCGACCGCAGTCGGAATCAGCTTCTGCGGCTTGACGATCTCGGCCAGCTCATTCAGACGCGGATCCGGAACCGGCACCACGCCCACGTTGGGCTCGATGGTGCAGAACGGAAAATTGGCCGCGGCGATGCCGGCCTTGGTCAAGGCATTGAACAGGGTCGACTTGCCGACGTTGGGCAGGCCGACGATGCCGCATTTGATACCCATGGGTTGTCCAGTGAATGGAGAATCGGGAATGGGGAATGGCAGAGCAGCGCTCCTACCATTCCCCATTCCCCATTCTCTATTTTTTTGGGGTGTGCAACCGCTTCATCGCCTCGTTGAAATTACCGTCCAGTGCCAGCGGCAGCGCATCGATGGCCGCATCCACTGCCTCGCCGATCGCCATGTCGTCGTCGCGCCCGGCACGACCCAGCACCCAGGGCACCACGCGGTCCTTGTGACCAGGGTGACCGATGCCGACCCGCAGCCGGTGGAACTTGCCATGTCCGAGCAGACGGATGGTGTCACGCAGGCCATTCTGGCCGCCATGGCCGCCGTCGAACTTGAGCCGCGCCGTGCCCGGCGCCAGGTCCAGCTCGTCATGCGCAACCAGCAGCTGCTCAGGCTCGATCTTCCAGAACCGCAGCGCAGCAGTGATCGACTTGCCACTTAGGTTCATGAAAGTGGCGGGTTTGAGCAACCACACCGTGTGGCCGGCGATCTCGGCCTTGGCGGTTTCGCCGAACAGCTTGCTGTCCAGGCCCCACCGTGCGCCGGTGCGCTCGGCGAGCGCATCGACGAAACGAAACCCGGCGTTGTGCCGGGTTTGCGCGTGTTCGGGACCGGGATTGCCCAGCCCGACGATCAGACGTAATGCAGACATACGGTATACCGGAGCCGGTGCTGCGCAGTGACGCAGCACCGGCCAGCCGATTACTTGGCGTCGCCTTCAGCGGCTTCGTCAGCCACGTCGTCGGCTTCCACCTGACCGTGCTTGGCGATGACCACTGCCACGTCGTGTTCCTTGCCCAGCTTCAGCTCGGGAATCTCCACGCCGGCCGGCAGGGTAATTTCCGACAAGTGGATCACGGCGCCCACTTCCAGCGTGCTCAGATCGATCTCGATGAACTCCGGCAGGTCCTTCGGCAGGCAGACCACCTGGACTTCGTTGAGCTCATGGGTCACGACCACTTCACTCGACTTGCCAGCCGGCGAGATTGCTTCGTTGATGAAGTGCAGCGGCACCGAAGCGCTGAGCTTCTCGTTGGCACTGACGCGCTGGAAGTCGATGTGCATGATCAGCTGCTTGAACGGATGGCGCTGCATGTCACGCAGCAGTACCTGCTGCACGTCGCCATTGAGGTTCAGGTCGAGGATCGACGAGTAGAACCACTCGTTCTGCTGCGCAAGCCAGATCTGCTCGTGGTTGAGCTGGATGCTGACCGGCTCGAGTTCGCCACCGTAAACGATGGCCGGAATGACGCCAGCGTGACGCAGGCGGCGGCTCGCACCCTTCCCCTCGTCTGCGCGGCGCTCGACCTTGATTTCATGAGTCTTTGCCATTGGATTTCACTACCTAGTTGGAACACCGCCTCGCGGCGATGAAGCGTCTCCCCCGCGACCAGGAGAGACGGATTGCGGCACCCGGACATCCGGATGCCGAAGAACCTGTCAGTCGACGTAGAGCGAGCTGACCGACTCGCCAAAGGCGATGCGGTGGATGGTCTCGGCCAGCAGTTCGGCCACGCTCAGCTGGCGAATCTTGGGGCACGTGCGTGCCGCCGCGCTCAGCGGGATCGTGTCAGTGACCACCAGCTCGTCGAGCTGCGAATTGTTGATATTGTCCACCGCCGGGCCGGACAGCACCGGGTGGGTGATGTAGGCCACGACCTTGAGCGCACCACGCTGCTTGAGTGCAGCAGCAGCCGCGCACAGGGTGCCGGCGGTATCGACCAGGTCGTCCACCAGCACGCAGGTCTTGCCCTGCACGTCACCGATGATGTTCATCACCGTGGCGACGTTGGCGCGCGGGCGACGCTTGTCGATGATGGCCAGGTCCGCATCGTCCAGGCGCTTTGCGACTGCGCGCGCGCGCACCACACCGCCCACGTCCGGCGAGACCACAATCAGGTTGTCGGTGCCGTAGGCGCGCCAGATGTCGGCCAGCAACAGCGGCGAGGCGTACACGTTGTCGATCGGCACATCGAAGAAGCCCTGGATCTGGTCGGCATGCAGGTCGACCGTCAACACCCGGTCGGCCTCCATCGCGCAGATCATCTTGGCGGCGACCTTGGCGGTGATCGGCACGCGCGAGGAGCGCATGCGGCGATCCTGGCGCGAATACCCGAAATACGGGATCACTGCGGTGACGGACGCGGCGCTGGCGCGCTTGAGCGCGTCGATCAGCACCAGCAGTTCCATCAGGTTCTCGGCGCTGGGCGCGCAGGTCGGCTGGATGACGAACACTTCCTGCCGGCGCACGCTCTCTTCGATCTCGACCTGCACTTCGCCATCGGAGAAGCGCGTGACCAGCGCCTTGCCCATGCGCACGCCCAGCTCCTTGCAGATGCTTTGGGCAAGCGGTTTATTGGCATTGCCGGAGAACACCAGCAGATTACGTTGGTCTTGCATGAGATCTCTCGGGCGGCGGCAAAGAGCGTGCGGGTCGATGGCGGAGCGGGACAACGGCGCGCCAAGCCAGGCTTTTTTGGATCCGCACATGCTTTCCCTCACTCCCGCATAAGATGCGCGGGCGATTGCAGAGGGATCTGCAGGTACGGCGCGTGCAGAGGGATCTGCATCGATTCTCAACAACTGGCAGGGGCGGTAGGATTCGAACCTACGAATGCCAGGATCAAAACCTGGTGCCTTGGGCCTCTTGGCGACGCCCCTGCATCAAACCTGTATCGCGTCCAGTGCGTCGAGCAATGGCGAGTGCGCTGCACCCTCCACGACCCACGCCCGCAGGTTGCCCGGCAAATGCGCCATGGCCTGCTCTGCAGCAGCGCGCGTGGCGAATTCGACGAAACAACCGCTCCCCGACCCTGTCAAACGTGGCGTTCCGATCCTGGAAAGCGCCTGGAACACGGCCTCGATGGCAGGTTCCCGGCGCCGCAGGACCGGCTCGAACGCATTGTCGAGCAGAGAACCGGAAGCGAAGTCCGCTATTTTCGCGGGCGCAGCATCCCGCGTCAATTCCTGTGATTGAAACAGGACCGGCGTGGGCACGTGAATACCGGGGTCGACCAGCACGTAGGCCGCCTGCGGCAGGCTGATCGGGGTCAATTTTTCGCCCACACCTTCGGCCCAGGCGTTGTGCCCACGCACGAATACCGGCACATCGGCGCCGAGGCGCAGGCCCAGTTCGGCCAGGGTGTCGACCGGCAAGCCCAGGCCCCACAAGGCATTCAGGGCCACCAGCACGGTGGCGGCATCCGAGGAGCCGCCACCGAAGCCACCGCCGGCGGGGATGCGCTTGTCGACCCGCAACTCAGCCCCGAGCGCGGTGCCGGCATGAATTTGTAGCGCGCGCGCCGCACGCACCATGAGATCGTCGTCTTCGGCGACGCCCGGCAGGCTGGCGCCAATGCGCTGGATCTGGCCGTCGGTGCGCAAACGAACATGAACGGTGTCCCCCCAGTCGAGCAGGCGGAACACGGTCTGCAGCAGGTGATAGCCATCGGCGCGGCGCCCGACGATTTGCAGGAACAAGTTGAGCTTGGCCGGCGCAGGCCAGGCCGACCAGGCAGGGTTCGACGCAGACATCAGGGCGAGAGCGTCCATTGGTCGACCAGCAGGCGCACCTTGGCGTCGCCATTGCGCGCTTCGATCCGACGCGGCAGTTCGGGCTGGGCTGCGCTGGCGGGCGTCCATTCGAGGAAATCGATGGTCCAGCCGTCCTGCTGCACGGTGCGCGGCCGGCCGTGTTCGTCCAGGTCCACGCGCGCGGCGCCGGCGTCGGCGATGCGCAGGGCGCGTACCCAGTCGGGCATCTGATTGACCGGAATGGTCCAGCCAGTGGCCTCCAACAGCACCTGTTCGGCATCGGCGCCAGCGCGCGGCCCGCCGTCCAGGCCTTCCAGGCGACCTGCGCCCGTGGTGGTGTCGCCGGTCAGCACCCAGCTCTGCCGGGTCACCGGCGCACTCAATTGCACGTGGTAGCGCGGGCCATCCTGCTGCCAGTCGAGACGGCCACTGCCGCCATCGCGGCCCTTGCTGATCGCCACCCGGCCCTGGAACGACCATGCCGGATGTGCCTGCAGCCAGGCCTGGCGAGCGGTTTCAGCCTGCTGTGCGGATTCGCTCACCTGCCCCACAACCGCCGGCGCGGCACCGCCCTGCCCGCGCGGCACGCTGACGCACCCCGACAGGCCGGCCAGCGCCAGCCCGGTGAGGGCCAGCGTCCTGATCACCTGACTCATAGACCGAACTTCTCCACCGCACGCTGCAGCGCACGGTTGTCCGGGTCGAGCCGGCGTGCTTCGTCGAAGTAACGCCGCGCTTCGTCCTGCTTGCCGCTGACCCACAGCACTTCACCCACGTGCGCGGCGATTTCCGGGTCCTTGACCAGGGCCCAGGCGCGACGCAGCTGCACCAGCGCTTCCTTGGTGCGGCCCATGCGGTAGAGCACCCAGCCGTAGCTGTCGACGATGGCCGGGTTGTCCGGCGCGGCCGTGCGCGCGCGATCGATCAGCGCCAGCGCTTCCTTGTAGCGGGTGGTGCGGTCGGCCAGGGTGTAGCCGAGCGCATTCAGGGCGGCGACGTTTTCCGGCTCGGCGACCAGGATCTTGCGCAGATCGGCCTCGGCACGCGGCACATCGTCACGGCGTTCCCAGGCCAGGCCACGCGCGTACAGCAACGCGCCGTCGTCCGGGTAGGCCGCCAGCCCGCGGGCAAAGGCGTCCAGTTCGCCCGGTGCATCGTTGGCGCGCTGGTGCAGCTCGGCCTCCAGCACGTAGGCGTCGCGACGGGCGTCGTCGTCGGCACTGGCATCGCCCTGCAAGGCACGGGCTTCCTTGAGCGCTTCGGGTTTGCGGCCGAGTTCGTACAAGGCGCTGGCCGCGCGCAGGCGTGCCTCGCTCAGCTGCGGGCCACCCGGAACGCCGCGGTACCACTCCACTGCCTCGTCGTAGCGCTTGAGGAATTCGGCGATCTTGCCCAGCAACAGGCGGCGGTCCGGATCGGGCTTGGTCGCGTTGCCCTTGAGCTCGTCGTACAGCGCGGCCAGCGCGGTGTTGTCCTTCTCTTTGGCCAGCATCGAGGCACGCAGCCCGTAGGTCTGGGTGTCTTGCGGGCCGGTGGACAGCACCCGTGCCGCCGCTTCGGTCTGGCCCATCGCGTCATAGGCGAACGCCAGCGCGCCGCGCAGTTCGGAGTCCTTCACCGCCTGCGGCTCGACATTCTTCAGCAGCGCCAGCGCTTCGTCGTTCTTGCCTTCCTGCTGCAACTGGGTGGCGTGCAGCAAGGCAACGCGCGGTTCTTCGGGGAAGCGGCGCACCACTTCGTCGACGATGCGCTTGGCCAGCGCCGGGCGCTCCATCCGCAGCGCGAGCCGGCCGAACTCCTGCCAGGCCTCGATCTGATTGGGAATGGCGCCGGCCTTGACCAGGTCTTCGAGCACATCGGCTGAAGCGTCCGGCTCGCGTCCGCCGTTGGCCAGGGCGATCAGCGCGAAGCGCCAGCCGCGCGGGTCGGTCTCCTTGAGCAAGCCGAGCAGATCGCGGCGTGCGGTGCGCAGATCGTTGCGGCGCAAGGCCAACGAGGCTTCGGTGCTACGCATTGCCAGCGACGACGGCGCACGGGCACGCCACAGGGCCAGGGCCTCGATGGCGCGCGCGTCATCGTTGGCCAGCATGGCGATGCGGGCGGCCCGCTCGGCCAGCCCGGCATCGCCGGCTTCGGCCTTGGCGGCATCCAGGTAAGCGCGCGCTGCTTCGTCCAACTGCCCGGCCTGCAAGGCGAATTCGCCTGCCAGGACTGGCTCCAGCGAGGCGCTGCCGGCAGTGGCTGCCGGGGGGGCGGGCGGTGCTTTTTTCGGTGCTGCGATGGCGCTGGTCGACACTGTGGCCAGCAAAAGAACACTCAGGATGCGAATCGGTACAGGCATCGGGGGCAACCGGGCCGTAAAATGGGGCCCTGAATGGCCAGCAGCTTATCGCAAGCAACTGAACAATGACGTTGTGGGTGCTCGGACTGAATCACCAGACCGCACCCGTGGACCTGCGCGAACGCGCGGCGTTCGCGGGTGACGCGTTACCGCGCGCGCTCGATTCGTTGCGCATCCTGCCGCAGGTGCGCGAGGCCGCGCTGCTGTCCACCTGCAACCGCACCGAGCTGTATGCGATGGCCGACGACCCGCAGACGCTGGTGGCCTGGCTGGACATGCACGCGCCCGGGCTGAGCGGTTATCTGTACCAGCACCGCGATGCCGAGGCGGTGCGCCACCTGTTCCGCGTGGCCACCGGGCTGGACTCCATGGTGCTCGGCGAGCCGCAGATCCTGGGCCAGGTGAAGGACGCCTGGGCGGTGGCACGCGCGCACGGCGCGCTGGGCAGTGGCCTGGACCGGCTGTTCCAGCAGACCTTTTCGGTGGCCAAGCGCGCACGCACCGACACCCGCGTGGGCGCCAACCCGGTGTCGGTGGCATCCACCGCGGTGCGGCTGGCGCAGGAATCGTTCGCACGCCTGAATGAATCGACGGTGCTGCTGGTGGGCGCCGGCGAGACCATCGAACTGGCGGCCAAGCATCTGAGCGAAGGCCGCGTGCGGCGGCTGTTGATCGCCAATCGCACCCTGGCCCACGCACAGACGCTGGCGACCCAGCATGGCGGCGTGGCGCTGCCGCTAACCGAGCTGGATCGCCACCTGGCCGAGGCCGATGTGGTGTTTTCCGCCACCGCCGCGCGCGAGCCGGTGGTGACCCGGGTGCAGGTGGAACAGGCGCTGCGCACGCGCAAGCGCAAGCCGATGCTGCTGTTCGACCTGGCGGTGCCGCGCGATATCGAGGCCTCGGTGGCCGAGCTGAGCGACGCCTACCTGTACACGGTGGACGACCTGGAACGCGCGGTGGAAGACAACCGCCGCAGCCGCCGCGAGGCGGCCGACCAGGCCGAAGCCATCATCGACCTGCAGGTGGCGCGCTATGTGGAAACGCTGCAGGCCAATGAGCGCCAGGCGCCACTGAAACGGCTGCGTGCCTTCGGCGACAGCACCCGCGACGAACTGCTGGCCAAGGCGCGGCAGCAATTGAGCAACGGCAAGCCGGCCGATGAAGTGCTGGAACAGTTGGCGCATGCGCTGACCAACCGCCTGCTGCATCCGCCAACCGCCGCACTGCGCGATGCCGCGCTCAACAACGACCTCGACCTGACCAGCGCGGCCGACCGGCTATTCCCCGAGAAACCCGGTTACCGCCATCCCCCTGTAGCTACCCCGATCGTGAGGACTGATGACGCCAACCCTGCGCCGTAAGCTCGAAGCGCTGGCCGAGCGCCGCGAAGAACTGCAACACCTGCTCTCCGATCCGGAGGTGGTCAGCAACAACGACAAGTTCCGCAGCCTGTCGCGCGAACTGTCGCAGCTGGAACCGGTGGCGCTGGCCATGCAGGAAGAGGCGCGCGCCAAAGCCGATCTGAGCGCGGCAGAGGCGATGCGTAACGATCCGGAAATGCGCGAGCTGGCTGAGGAAGAAATCCTCGCCGCACAAGCGCGACTGGACGAACTGGACGCGCAACTGGCGCTGTTGCTGGTGCCGCGCGACCCGCGCGATGAAGGCAACCTGTTCCTGGAAGTGCGTGCCGGCACCGGCGGCGACGAAGCGGCGATTTTCGCCGGCGATCTGTTCCGCATGTACGCGCGCTACGCCGAGCGCCAGGGCTGGAAGGTGGAGATCGAATCCGACAGCCCCGGCGAGCACGGCGGCTACAAGGAAGTGGTGGCGCGGGTGGTCGGGCGCGGCGCGTATTCGCGGCTGAAATTCGAGTCCGGCACCCACCGCGTGCAACGCGTGCCGGCCACCGAATCGCAGGGCCGCATCCACACCTCGGCCGCGACCGTGGCGATCATCCCCGAAGCCGATGACGTGGAAGAGATCGTGATCAATCCGGCCGACCTGAAAGTGGATACGTTCCGCTCCTCCGGCGCCGGCGGGCAGCACGTCAACAAGACCGAATCGGCGATCCGCATCACCCACGTGCCCAGCGGCGTGGTGGTGGAATGCCAGACCGAGCGCAGCCAGCACGCCAATCGCGACAAGGCGATGAAGCGCCTGAAGGCGCAATTGGTGGAAGCAGAACGCAGCAAGGCCGCGGCGGCCGAAGCACAGACGCGCAAGTTGCAGGTAGGCAGCGGCGACCGCAGCCAACGCATCCGCACCTACAGCTTTCCGCAGGGCCGCATCACCGACCACCGCGTCGAAGGGCTGACCTTGTACGACCTGCCCAACATCATCGAAGGCGATCTGGATGCCTTGATCGCCCGCTTGCTGCACGAGCATCAGGCCGACGAACTGGCGCGACTGAGCGAGGGCACGTGACCGCCGACGGCCCGCGCGAGCTGTTGCAGCTGCGCGCGGCCGTGCGCCATCGCCCGCAGGATTTCGTGGCCTGGCTGATGCTGGCCGACGCGGAGCTGGGCATGGGCGACACAACTGCCGGCGAGATGGCGGTACAGCGCGGCCTCGCGCTGCACCCTGGCCATCCGGAGGCGGTGGCGCGGCTGGGCCGCGTACGCTGGACGCAACAGCGCCATGCCGAGGCCGCCGTCCTGCTGCAGCAAGCCTCCGATGCTGCTCCAGAACACCCCGGTATCGCGTTGTGGCTTGGGCATGCGCTGGAAGATGCCGGCCAGGCCGAAGCCGCTGCCGCCGCTTACACGCGTGCGCATCAGTTGTTGCCGGAGGAGCCGTACATCACCGCGCAACTGCTCAACTGGCGGCGCCGGCTGTGTGACTGGCGCGCGCTGGATGTGCTCTCCGCGCAGGTGCGCGCCGCCGTGGCGCAGGGCGTTGGCGCGGTGGAGCCGTTCGCGTTCCTCAGCGAAGATGCCAGCGCCGCCGAGCAACTGGCCTGTGCGCGCACGCGTGCGCAGGCGATCGCCGCCAGCGTGCGGCCGCTTGCGCCCACGCGCGTACGCAGCAAGGGCCCGCTGCGAGTGGGCTTCGTCTCCAATGGCTTTGGCGCGCATCCCACCGGCTTGCTGACCGTAGCCTTGTTCGAAGCGCTGCAGCGGCGCCAGCCGGACCTGCAGATGCATCTGTTTGCGACAAGCGGTGACGATGGCAGCACGCTGCGGACGCGGCTGGCGCAGGCCAGTACCTTGCACGACGTCACCGCACTCGGGCATCTGGCCACCGCAAAGCACATCCGCCACCACGGCATCGATCTGTTGTTCGACCTGCGTGGCTGGGGCGGCGGCGGGCGCCCGGAAGTGTTCGCGTTGCGCCCGGCACCGGTGCAGGTCAACTGGCTGGCGTATCCGGGCACCTCCGGCGCGCCGTGGATGGATTACGTGCTGGGCGATGCGTTCGCGCTGCCGCCTGCGTTGGAGCCGTTCTACAGCGAGCACGTGTTGCGCTTGCAAGGTGCATTTCAGCCGTCGGACACCTCGCGCGTAGTTGCCGAACCGCCTTCGCGTACGCAGTGCGGCTTGCCCGAGCAGGGCGTGGTGCTGTGCTGCTTCAACAACAGCTACAAACTCAACCCGCAAAGCATGGCGCGCATGCTGGCCGTGCTGCGCGAAGTGCCCGACAGCGTGCTGTGGTTGTTGTCCGGGCCGGGCGAGGCCGATGCGCGTCTGCGTGCATTCGCACACGCGCAAGGCGTTGACGCGCAGCGCCTGGTGTTCATGCCGAAGTTGCCGCATCCGCAGTACCTGGCGCGCTACCGGCATGCGGACCTGTTTCTGGATACGCATCCGTACAACGCGCATACCACCGCATCGGACGCGCTATGGACGGGATGCCCGGTATTGACGACGCCTGGGGAGACGTTTGCTGCGCGGGTCGCTGGCAGCTTGAATCATCATCTTGGGTTGGATGAGATGAATGTGGCGGACGACGCCGCGTTTGTTGCCAAGGCGGTGGCGTTGGCGAGTGATCCGGCGGCGCTGACGGCGTTGCATGCGCGGGTGGATGTGCTGCGCCGTGCGTCCGGGGTGTTTCATATGGACGGGTTTGCGGATGATTTTGGTGCGTTGTTGCAGGCACTCGCGCGGCGTCATGGTTGGTTGGGAATTTAGCGCGGACTTTTTGCGTTCAAAATAGATGGCTGTCTTCCGCCGTACCCTCACCCCCAACCCCCGCTCCACGCCCCGGCCCGCGCTTGCGACGCGGGCGCTCCAAGGCACGCGCGCGCATGGCGCGCACGCTGTGCCTGCTCGCCCCAACGGGAGAGGGGCTCCAGACAACTTCCTCACTATCGCGTTCAAACTCCTCGAAGTCACCGTAATGAAGTGCCGAGGCGGCAGCGTGGCCGGGGATTGGCGGAGAGCCGCACAGGGATGTGCCGCGGCGGCGAGTCAGACAGGATGTCTGCCGAGCCGAGGAGCCGATCCCCGGCCGCGCTGCCGCCCCCTCACCGAAGCTAGCGTCTTGCTTCGCCGTACCCTCACCCCAACCCCTCTCCCGGAGGGAGAGGGGCGTCCAACCTTGCGGCGTGGGCGCTCGGCGGCACGCGCGCCCATGGCGCGCAAGCTGTGCCTTCTCGCCCCCAGGGAGAGCGGCTTATCGATTTGCCACGAACTGTCAGTTGCTAATTGCCAGTATCAGCGGACCCTCGACTGCGACTGACGTTGTGCGGCTTCACGCCGTGGTGCTGTACCCGGCCGTCCAGGCTCGCTAGGCTGGCGTCATGCCTTCCAATCTCGAATTCATTCCCTTGCACCTGTGCGTACTGACGGTGTCCGACAGCCGCACCCTGGCCGATGACCGCTCCGGCGATTATCTGGTCGACGCGCTCACCCACGAGGGCCACGTGCTGCATGCGCGTGCGTTGTGCCCGGACGATCGCTATCGCATGCGTGCAATTGTCTCCGCCTGGATCGCCGATGCGCAGGTGGACGGCATCCTGGTGACCGGTGGCACCGGCTTCACCGGGCGCGATTCCACGCCCGAGGCGATCACCCCGCTGCTGGACAAGCTGATGCCGGGCTTTGGCGAGATGTTCCGCGCCATCAGTGTTGCGGAAATCGGCACCTCGTCGCTGCAGTCACGCGCGTTTGCCGGCCTGGCCAACCACAGCTTCGTGTTCTGCCTGCCCGGTTCCACTTCGGCCTGCCGCACCGCGTGGGAAAAGATCGTGCGTGCGCAGCTGGATGCGCGCACCAAGCCCTGCAACCTGGCGACACTGCGTCCACGGCTGAGCGAATAGCCTGCGCGCTCCATCGCTGGCGGAACGCGCATGTCGCACCTCAAACGCAAGGCCTACAAGAAACTGCTGGAACCGCTGCAGCTGGAACTGGTCGGCATGGCACGCTGGCTGCAGCACACCAACCAGCGCGCGCTGGTGCTGGTGGAAGGCCGCGACACCGCCGGCAAGGGTGGCGTGATTCAAACCATCGCCAGCCATCTCAATCCGCGCCAATGCCGCGTGGTGGCGTTGCCCAAGCCCAGCGATCGCGAAAGCACGCAGTGGTATTTCCAGCGTTACGTGACGCATCTGCCGGCGGCCGGCGAGTTGGTGCTGATGGATCGCAGCTGGTACAACCGCGCCGGCGTGGAGCGCGTGATGGGCTATTGCACCGACGCGCAGTACCAGGCGTTTCTGGAGCAGGCACCGCGCTTCGAACAATTGCTGGTCGACGACGGCATCCTGCTGTTCAAGTACTGGCTGTGCGTGGATCAGGCCGAGCAGGAAGAACGCTTTGCCGAGCGCCACGCAGATCCGCTCAAGGGCTGGAAACTGTCGCCGGTGGACCTGCAATCACGCGCCAAGTACGACGACTACACCGCCGCGCGCGAACGCATGCTGCAGGCCACCCACACTGCGCAAGCGCCGTGGACGCTGGTGGATTTCAATGACCAGAAGCGCGGGCGGCTGAGCCTGATCCGTGATCTGCTGGACCGGCTGCCGGATACCTCGGTGCCGCAGGAGCTGCTGCCGCTGCCGCCACTGGACGGCAAGCTGCACAAGGAGCATTACGGCGTGCTGACCCCGATCGACGATTACGCCGGCCAGTCCTGAGAGACTTCATCGCTGGCGGCAGTGGCGCGCGGCAGCGGATGCACGCCCGCCTGGCCTTCGACCTGCTCGGCCTGCACCACCAACTGGCTCAGGCGCTGGGCGAACAACTGCATGAAACCGCGGTGCAGCGGGCGCATGGCCTCAATGTAGTCGACATCGTCGGTCTGCGGCCCGAGCGGGCTGCAGGACGCCAACAGCACTTCGTCCAGGCGCAGCGCGGTGTCGGGCAGGCGCACGGTGGCCGCGCGGCGTAGCCAGTCACGCATGCCCTGGCGGTATTCGGCGGCCAGGATGTAGGCCACTTCCACCTGGTCCAGGTCCACGTCCGGGTTCCAGGCGAGCACCTGGATCACCTGCGAGCGCTCGTCCAGCACGCGGCTTTCGGCGATCAGGGCGTGTAACTGCTGCAACAGCTGCCATTGCGCGAGCGCACCGTCGCGCTGCGGCGAGGGCATCGCCTCGATGGCCAGCACTAGGCGGCGGGCGAACAGGGCCGGCACGTCGGCCAGCACCAGCGGGCCGGCGTCGGCGCCCAGCAACAGGCGTTCGGTCCGCAGCGCGGCGGTGTCGGGCAGATAGCCGTCCTGCAGCGGGCGCATCACGCCGTGATCGAGCAGCGACAGCACCACATCCAGCCAATAACGGCGTTCCTGCTGCTGCGCGCGGTTGGCGCTGGCGTTTTGCCAGGCGGGACGCAGCTCGTCCAGGCGCGCGATGCAGGCCTGGCTGTCCAGCGCATCCCACGGCGCGCGGGTGGCGTCGTTCGGATCGAAGGCGTCGACGTTGAGCATGCCGCCGCCGAAGCGGTGCCAGGCGGCGCCACGCAGCGCGTTGGCCGGATCAGGCTTGGCCGGGGCGAGCGGTGCTGCCGTGGCCGGCCGCAACAGCGCGGCGTAGGCATCGGCCCAGGAATCGGGAAGACGGGCAGACAACGGATAGCTGGCCGACGGCTCGCCCAGGCCGCGCCGCGCCAGGCGCAGGCTCCACAGCACCGCACCCAGCACGATGCCCGCGAAGACCCAGGCCAGCAGCCAGCTGGCGGCGGCCTGCTCGGCGCGCAACACCCGCGTGGCCGGGTGCATGAACAACAGCCAGCCGCTGCCCAGCAGCGCGCCCAGATACAGCCACGGCGCCAGCTGCGCCGATGCACTGCGAGGTTCGGGCAGGTCGCGCCCACTGTTCTGGTCTTGAGATGGAGCTGCCATACATTTCCCCTGCACGCCTGATCGCGTGGACATCCAGGTTATCGGCGAGGAAACGCAAGTCTGTTGCCCTGCTCAGGCAACTTTTGGCTAGCCGGTTACAAATGCTTCAGTCGTCGGAATCGCGCATGGCGTACGCGTGACAGACGCGACCTTGCTCGCTGGCGAGCCCTGCCAGAGCCAGTGTTCAAGTGCCTCCAGTGCTGCAGCGGAACCGGCGGCGACAACCTCCACGCTGCCGTCCGCCTGGTTGCGCGCATGTCCGCGCAGTTGCAGCGCCAGCGCCCGCTCGCGCGTGGAGGCGCGGAAGAACACGCCCTGCACGACGCCGGTGAAGATGAAGCGTGCCGCCTGCATCAGCCGGCCTTGCCGGTGATGCCCACTGCGGTCTCGATGTCGCGCGCGGTGACCGGGCCGAGGAACTGCTTGGCCACCTTGCCATCGGGGCCGATCAGGTAGGTCATCGGCAGCCCGCGCGGGGTGGCGAAGTCCTGCGGCGGCTGATACGGGTCCAGGATGGCCACCGGATACGACACCGGGTGATCCTTGAGGAAGGACTGCATGTCGGCGGTGGTGATGTCCTCGTAGGCCAGGCCGACCACTTCGATGGAGTCGCGCATGGTGTGCAGCGCCGACAGCTCGGGCATCTCCTTCAGGCACGGCGCACACCAGGTGGCCCAGAAGTTCACCACCACCCACTTGCCGCGGTGCGCAGCCAGGTCGTAGGTCTCGCCGGACACGGTGGGCAGCGACAGGGTCGGCATCTCGGCAGTTTTCTGCACCACCGAACTAGTGGTGGACACAGCGGCCGGGTCAGTGCCGGCCGGCGGGGTCGCCGGCGCCTGGTTGGCGGGCGTGGGTGCCGGTGACGCCGTGGTCGATGTGCCCTCGCCGGTGGGCTTGCAGGCGGTGAGCAGGACCAACGGCAACAGCAGCGCGCAGGCGCCGCGCATCAACGAACGCAGGGTCATGGAGGATCTCCCGGAAGGTGGGTATAGAGGTCGCCGACCGGCTGCGCCAGCACGCTGCGCAGCGGTTGACGCAATTGTTCCAGCGCGGCCGCGGCGGCCTGGCCATAGGGGTCGTCGCGGCACGGCAAGGGACGGTCTTCGACCGGCACCCGCAGCTGGCAGCTTTCGTACAGCTCGGCCAGCGGCACCACGTCCAGATCGCGCGCCAGCAGCCAGTTGCCGCGCTCGTCACGGCGCAGCAGGCGGATACGTTTGAGCTCGCACAGCAGCTCCTGCATCAAGGTGTCGGTGAGCATGGGCTCCAGCGCCAGGATGCGGTCTTCGTCCAGCCCGTTGCCGTGCAGGCGGGCCTGGCGGAAGCGCCCGAGCAGGCGCAGCAGGCCGTAGATCTCGAACCCCGGCGGCAGCCGCATGGCCTCGGGCTGGTAGCGGAACGCCGACATCGACGACGCCAGCGAGGCACCCAGCAACACCGACACCCAGCTCAGGTAGATCCACAGCAGCAGGATCGGCAGCGCCGACAATGCGCCATAGATGCGTTGATAGGTCTGGAAATTGCCCAGGTAAAAGCCAAAGCCCCACTTGACGATTTCCATCAGGATCACCGCCAGCAGCGCGCCCGGCAGGGCATGCCGCAGCCGCACCGCATGTTGCGGCACCACGCGGTAGATCAGCACGATGCAGACGAACTCCACCGCCATCGGTGCCAGCCGCCAGGCGAATTCGGCCAGCCATTGGCCTTCGGTGGTGCGGAACAGCGGCAGCGCGAACACATACGCAGCCATGGCCATCGACGCGGCCGCCAGCATCGTGCCCAGCGTCAGCACCGTCCAATAGATCAGAAAGCGCGTCACCTTGGGCCGGGCCGCGGCCACGCGCCAGATGCTGTTGAAGGTCTGCTCGATGCTGTGCAGGGTGATCAGCAACGAGGCCACCAGCGCCACCATGCCGGCCACGGTGAACTTGCCCAGATCCTCGAGCGACCGGTTGAGGTAGTTCTGCACCGAGCGCGCCGCGCCTGGCACAAAGTTATTGAAGATGAAGTCGGTGAGCGCGTCCTTCCACTCGTTGAACGCCGGAAACGCCGACAACACGCCGAACACCACGATCGCCAGCGGCACCAGCGCAAACACCGTGGTGTAGGCCAGCGACGCGGCGGCCTGGAACAGCCGGTCGTCCAGGAAACGGCGCCACAGAAAACGCCCGAAGCTGGCCGTGCGTGCACGGTCCCGCAGGCGTTCCTTCCACTGATGCATGGTGTTCACACGCGACATCGGGCAAGGGTAACCGAAGCGTCGTCATCGCGGCCTTGCCGCACCTGCGGCGTGCAGCCAGGCCACGCCATCGCCGATACTGCGGCCACCTCACACAGGCGGCAGATGCGCGATGACGGAAATTCTGGTGCTGTACTACAGCCGTGGCGGTTCGGTGGCGCGGCTGGCGCGGCAGATCGCGCGCGGCATTGGCGAAGTGCCCGGCATGAGCGCGCGGCTGCGCACGGTCCCGCCGGTGGCGGCGGTCACCCAGACCAGCGCCCCGCCGGTACCCGACGAAGGCGCCCCGTATGTGGACGCTGCAGATCTGGCCGAATGCGCCGGCGTGCTGCTCGGCAGCCCGACGCGCTTCGGCAACATGGCCGCGCCGATGAAGCACTTCCTCGACAGCCTGGGCGCCGAATGGGCCAACGGCACCCTGGCCGGCAAACCGGCGGCGGTGTTCACTTCCACTGCCTCGATGCACGGCGGCCAGGAATCCACGCTGCTGTCGATGCACCTGCCGCTGCTGCACCACGGCTGCCTGATCGTCGGCATCCCGTTTACCGAAACAGCCCTCAGCCACACCACCAGCGGCGGCACGCCCTATGGCGCCAGCCATGTCTCCGGTGCGGGTGGCGACCCGCAGCCCAGCGACGAGGAAGCTGTGCTGGCACGCGCCCTGGGCCGGCGCGTCGCCGATATCGCCCGGCGGCTGGTAACCCCGTGAGCCGGCGCGCCGCGCACTGGCTGCTCACCGCCGCCTTGCTGGCCCTGTCAGCATTGTTCGTGGCGTGGTTTCACGATGACCGCCATCGCGTCGCCGCGTTACTGGTGTTCGCGCTGCCGCCGCTGCTGATGGCCATGGGCGCCGTGCGCAGCGCGCGTGCGCGCTTCTGGGCCGGCGTGTTTGCGCTGGGCTGGTTCAGCCACGGCATCATGGCCGCCTGGAGCGCGCCCGGCGTGCGTGGGCTGGCCTGGCTGGAATTGCTGCTGGCCCTGCTGGTGGTGGCGCTGGTCAGCGGCCATGGCGTGGCCGCGCGGTTCGGCAAGCGCCGCGCTCCTCGCTAACGCGGGTTGCGCAGGCGGCCAGTGGGGCGGACGAACTGCCCGCCCCACTGGCCGTGGACTCACACCGTCACGGCGAGGTCATTGCCGTGGGCAGCGCACTCAATTGCCTGCCACCTTCACCGCAGCACCCGCCTGTCACTGCCCCACCAGCGTGGCGATGCTCTGCGGGTCGATATACAGCGAGGTCTTGCCGCCGCTCACCGTGTACGCACCGGCATAGCCGGCGTTGAGGCTGGATGAGGTGGTGTATTTGACGAACTGCGTGGCCGCGCCGGCCGGCACGGTCAGATCCAGCCGCTGGTGGGCGGTGCCGGTGTTGACCGCCACCACCACGATCTTGTTGTCCGGCGTGCGGTACGCCGTGGTGGACACGTCCGCATACGGGTGCTCGGTGGCACCGATCCGGACCGACCCTGGCCGCACGAACCGCGCGAACTGCGACATCACATACCCGCGCTTGCTGACCGAACCACCTTCGCTGATCAACCCGTAGCTGCGGCGGATGTACCACCAGATGTAGGCGTTGTAGTTGGCGACCATGCTCTGATGCAGCTCGCTCGCAACGCCCAATGCCGACGGCCACGCATTGCCATCGCTGGTGTCGGTGTAGTGCTCGGTCATCCAGACCTGCTTGCCCTTGCTGCGCGCCAGTGCGTAGTCCTTTGGCTGCGCGCCGTACAGATGCCCGGCAACGATGGACGTGGCCTGGCTGGCCTTGGCGTTGTTGAGCACCGGGTCGGTGATGGAAAAGGTGAAGCCAACCGATTCGCCCACGATCACCTTCAATGCGCCGAACTTCCCACCTTCCGCGTTGAGATAGTTGACGAAGTCGCTGCCATTCCAGTCTGCGGATTCATAGTCTGGATGCCAATCCGGCTCGTTCTGCAGCGAGATCGCGTACAGCGGCGCATTGCGCGCCGAGAGGTAGTTGGCGAAATCCAGCAGATGCGTGGTGTAGGCGGCGTACGAGGTGGACAACAACTTGCCGCCCTTGACCAGGCTTTTGTTGGACTTCATGTACGCCGGCGGCGACCACGGCGTGGCGAACAATATGCCACCCAGCGCGCGCACGCGCGCGGCGGTGGGAACCTGCAGGCTCCAGCCACTGCTGGAGGGGTCGATGCGCATGCGCAGGATCGACAGGCCGATCTGTCCGTTGCCGCTGCCATAGGCAAGATCCACCTGCGCGGGGGTCAGATTGTTGATCCATCCCGCACCATTCATCCCGCCGAATCCGCGCACCGTCTGGTACGTCTGGTTCGGGTTGACCGTGACGGTTTGCGCAGCGGCAGTGGCGGTAAGGCACAACCCGATCAACGGCACTACGGCACGCAGCAACACGGAAGGCTTCATGCTTCATCTCAAGAATTGAACGAAGGCGCCAACCCAACGCATCGACGACCGTGCGCGCACAGGCAGCCGTTGCACAGCGCGTTGGCATTGCTGCCTCGCAAGGCCGCGCAACAAAGCGATCGCGACCAGTGAAACGGCGTGTGGAGTGTGCGCGTGGCCGATGACACTTAATGGGCATGGCATCCCAGAACGCGGCACTGTCATGCAGTGGAAGGATGGCGCAGGAAAGCGTGCGTGCGGTGACGCACGCGCCCGCGTCACCGCCGCGGCAGTGCACCACGCCTCACGCTGCCGCGCCCTACATCGGAATGCGCCCTGCCCTGCCCGGCCATCGCCTGCACCGCTGGCGCCAGCGCCGTATCATGGCGACCCTCGCGCGGCCTTGCACCGCGCCGGCCCTACAGGACCCGCAGCAATGGAAGACCTCCTGATCGTCACCACCGGTGGCACGATCGACAAGATCTACTTCGACGACAAATCGGACTACCAGATCGGCGACCCGCAGATCGGCCAGATCCTCAAGGAACTGGGCGTGACCTTCCGCTTCACGGTCATCCCGATCATCCGCAAGGATTCGTTGCACATCACCCAGGAAGACCGCGAGCTGATCCGCGCCACCATCCAGGCGCAGCCCGCCCGACAGGTGCTGATCACCCACGGCACCGATTCGATGGTGGAAACCGGCAAGGTGCTGCAGTCGATCGCCGACAAGACCATCGTGATGACCGGCGCACTCAATCCGGCGCGCTTTCGCGGCTCCGATGCCGAGTTCAACATCGGCTGCGCGGTCGGGGCCGTCCAGACGCTGCCGGCCGGCGTCTACATCGCCATGAACGGAAGGATCTGGAACCCGGAAACGGTGCGCAAGAACGTGGCGGCCAACCGGTTCGAACCGGTCTAAGCGATGAGCAAGGCCACCCGCGCAACCCGTGCACTGGATGCGGCCGGCGTGGCCTATGTGCTGCATCCTTATCAGTACCAGGCCGATGCCGACGCCAAGGGCCTGCAAGCTGCGCAGGCGCTGCAACTGCCGCCGCACCAGGTGCTCAAGACCCTGATGACCTGGGTGGACGAGCACGCGATCTGCGTGGTGATCCCGTGCGACCGCCGCTTGTCGTTGAAGACCCTTGCCAGCGCCTGCGGCGGCAAGTCCGCGCGCATGATGGAGGTGGCCGATGCCGAACGCCGCACCGGCTACAAGGTGGGCGGCATCAGCCCGCTCGGGCAGCAGCGGCCCACGCCGGTGCTGATCGAATCCAGCGTGCTCGACGCACCTGCGTTGTGGATCAACGCCGGCCAGCGTGGCCTGCTGCTGGAACTGGCCGGCGCCGAGATTGTGCATGTCCTCGGCGCGCGCGCTTACCCGCTCTGCGAGTGAGCCTGCCACGCCCGAAATAGCGCAGGTAAGCCAGCCTTGCGTCCGCCATACATAGAAACGCGCTGGCGCCTTGCCTCAGGCACCAGCGCGTCACTGCCTCGCACGGCCAGGCGGCTGCCCTGCTATCAGTACGTCGCCACCAGGTTGACCGCGGAGAACGCCAGCGTTCCTTTCAGTCGCACGTAATACGTGCCTGCCGCAGGTGCGGTCAGTGTGCAGGCTTCGGTGTTGCCGACCAGCATGCTGCGGCAGCCAAAGGCAGCGTCGGTGGGCAGTGCATTGGCGCGCAGTGACAGGTCGGCATTGCCGCTGCCGCCGCTGAGCGTGACCTTGAGCGAGCGCGTGCCTGCCGGCACCTTGACCTGGTAATACAGCGAATCGCCGATCGCCGCGCTCAGGCCAGTGCGTACTGCATTACTGGTCAGCAGCGTGGCATTGATCACCGCCGCCACCGCGCCATCGGCATTGACCAGGCCCGCACCGCAGCCGGGAGCGCACGCCACCGGCAACGGGCGTGCACTGCTCTTCAGCAGCGCCTCCACCGTTGCCGGCGTCAGCGGGTTAAGTGCCACCGACTGCATCAACGCCACCACGCCGGCCACATGCGGCGCCGCCATCGAGGTGCCGCTATACACCGCGTAGGCCGGATTGGCTGGAACCGTGGTGCCGCTATTGAGCGTGGAAATGATCGCCTGGCCGGGCGCGGCGATGTCCACGCCCTTGCCGAAGTTGGAGAAGCTGGCCTTGGCGCCGGCCGAGGTGGTTGCCGCCACCGCAATCACGTTCGCGCAATTGGCCGGCATGCTGGTGGCCACATCCATGTTGCTGTTGCCGGCCGCCACTACCACGGCGGTGCCGCGCGTGACCGCGCCGGTGATGGCATTGCCGATGATCGTCGAGCAGCTGCCATAGCCGCCGAGCGACAAGTTGATCACCGTGGCGGGATTCGGATTGGCCGGCACGCCGGTCACCTTGCCGCCAGATGCCCACACGATGGCATCGGCGATATCGGACATGTAGCCACCGCATTTGCCGAGCACGCGCAACGGCAACAGTTTGGCGTTGAAGGCAGTGCCGACCACCCCGGCCGCGTTGTTGCCAACTGCGGCAACGATGCCGGCGACATGGGTGCCATGCCAGCTGGAATTGGACGCCGACGCGCCCGCACCGCAAGCGTTGGCCGCGGACCAATCGCCCTGATCGGCGGCATTGTTGTCACGCCCGTTGCCGTCGCCTGCGACGGTGGGGTCGGTGATGAAGTCGTAGCCGGGCAACACGTTGGCGGCCAGGTCCGGATGCGCGGTGATGCCGGTATCGATCACCGCCACCACGATGCCCTTGCCGGTGGTGCGGTCCCAGGCCGGGCGGACATTGAGGCTGGCGGTGGTGGTTCCCATCGCCCACTGCTGTGGCAGGCCGGGGTCGTTGGGCGCCAGCAGCGGCCGCATCAGCACGTCCACTTCCACCCGCTTGACGGTCGGGTCGGCGGCAAGCCGGCGCATCAGGCTTTCCGAGTCGACCCGGTCCAGGCGCCGATCGGCCACCAGCAGCATCGGGCCGGCACTGAGCCGACGCATGGCCGACAAGCCCAGCGCGCGCCCTTGCCGCCTAGGGACGGCGCGGGCGATCTCGCCCCACGGAGCCGACAGCCCGGTCGCGCGGGTGCTGCCTACGCGGTCCTTGTAGCTGACGATGAAACGCTGGTGGCTCGAGCCCGATGCCAGGCCCTGCAGGTTGACCTCGCCGGCCGATACCTGAAACACACACGCCATCGCACACACACACGCCGCGTAGCGCACTGCGCCAACCGTTGACTGCCTCATGAATCGCCCTCCCCAGGATATCGGTACTCGGATGACGCGCAGCGCAGGGACTGCAACGCCGCGTCGGATGCGCGGGCATTGCATGACGCAGCCCCCACGTGACGAGGCTATCGGCGAACCCGAATGGCGCTGAAGCCAGGCAGCATCCGCCCACTTGCGTTCGTTCAGCTACCCCTGGCGCACGTCCCGGCCCATGCAGCGCGCGCACAAAAAAGCCCCGCCTGGGCGGGGCACAAGAGAGAGAGACAGGCACCGACAGCCGCGTCGGGAGCGCTCTGACAGACGCCGGCACTGTGCGCTGGGGAAATACGCGTTACGGCGTCGCGTTACGGCGTCTGGCTGACCGCGCCGGCTGCGTTGACGATGCCGGCACCGCAACCGCCCGAGCAGGCGCCCGGCAACGGCCGGGCGGTGTTCTTCAACAGCGTTTCCACCGCCGCCGGGGTCAACGGACGCGACGCTGCCGACTGCACCAGCGCGACCACGCCGGCCACGTGCGGCGCCGCCATCGAGGTGCCATTGTAGGACGCGTAGCTGGCGCTGCCCGGGGTGGTGGTGCCGCTGTTGAGCGTGGACAGGATCGCCGAGCCCGGACCGGAGATATCGATGGTGGTGCCGAAGTTGGAGAAGCTCGAACGCGCGCCGGCCGAGGTGATCGAGGCCACCGAGATCACATTGGCGCAGCTGGCCGGGGTGAAATTGGCCACGTTGGCATTGCTGTTACCTGCCGCCACCACCACCGTGGTGCCGCGCGACACCGCGCCGTTGATGGCGTTCTGGTAGGTATTCGAGCAGGTGCCATTGCCGCCGAGCGACATATTGATCACTTCGGCCGGGTTGGCATTGGCCGGCACGCCGCTGACGGTGCCCCCGGAAGCCCACACAATCGCATCGGCGATGTCCGAGGAGGAGCCGCCGCACAGGCCCAACGCGCGGATCGGCACGATGCGCGCATTGAACGCGGTGCCGGCCACGCCGGTGCTGTTGTTGGTGACCGCGGCAATCGTGCCGGCCACGTGCGTGCCATGCCAGCTGGAATTGGCCGCTGCCACGCCGGTACCGCACTGGTTGGCCGTGCGCCAGTCGCCCTGGTCGGCCGCGTTGCTGTCACGGCCGTTGTTGTCGCGCGCACGCGCCGCATCGCTGATGAAGTCGTAGCCGGGCAGCACGTTGGCGTTGAGGTCCGGATGGCTGGTGATGCCGGTGTCGATCACCGCGACCACCACGCCGGTGCCGGTGGCGGTGTCCCAGGCCGGGCGCACGTTGATGCCCGATGCGGTGGTGCCGAAGCCCCACTGCTCGGACAGACGCGTGTCGTTCGGGGTCAGCGTCGGGTACATGATCTGATCGATTTCCACGTATTCCACGCTCGGGTCGGCGGCGATGTGCGGCGCATCAGCGTCTCGGCTTCGGCGCGGTCCAGACTGCGGTCGGTCTTGAGCACTTCGGAGCCCAGCGCGGTGCGACGCACGTGGTTCAGGCCCAGCGCGCGGCCGGCGCGTGCCGGCACCGCAGTGGCCACCGAATTGAGCGAGGCGCGCATCGAGGTCGGGCTCACCGACGCACTGCTGCCGTCGCGGTATTTGACGATGAAGCGATCCAGCGTCGGCTGCGAATCCAGCCCGGACAGATTCACCTGCCCGGCGAAGGCCGGCACCGCCAGCAGCGAGGTCAGCGCGGACACACCCAGGACTACCAGCGCGCGCGTAGGCGCACGACGTTGCGACACATTGGACATCGATCGTTCCTTTCAGTGATGAGGTGCCGCAGATGCGGCGTGATGGCCGGACCCCATCGCGCGCTGCGATGGCAGGTCTGGAAGTGCACAGGCAGGTGCCTGTCGAAACGACTGACCGGTGTCCGTCCCGGCCACGCGGCAACACATTCCCAGCGCCTGCCGAATCGGCAGGCGTGGAGTGGATTGCAGATGAGGAGCGCGCCCTGGCGCAGTGCCGGGGCGCGCGTGACGCGCGGTTAGTAGCTGGCGCGCAGGGTGACGCCGGAGAACGTGCTGTAGGCCTTCAGACGCACGTAATACGTTCCGGACGGTGCGGTGATGGTGCAGGTCTCGGCATTGCCGCTGCGGTATGGGCGGCAGGTGTAAGCCGAGTCGGTCGGTGCACTGCCGGCGCGCACATACAGGTCGGCATCGCCGCTGCCGCCGCTGGTGGTCACCGTCAAGGTGCCGCTGCCGGCCGGCACGGTGATGGTGTAGTTCAATTCCGCGCCAGTCGCCGCGCCCAGGCCGGTCACCGGAGTGCCGTTGGTCAAGGTGTTTCCACCACCGCCACCGCCGCCGCTCCCGCCATTGATGGCCGCAGTGACCGCGGCATCGGCGTTGACGATGCCGGCACCGCAGCCGCCCGAGCAGGCGCCCGGTAAAGCACGCGCGGTGTTCTTCAACAAGGTTTCCACCGCTGCTGGCGTCAGCGCGGTCGGGGCGACCGACTGCACCAGCGCGACCACGCCGGCCACATGCGGCGACGCCATCGAGGTGCCGTTGTAGGAGGCATAGCTGGCGCTACCCGGCGTGGTGGTGCCGCTGTTGAGCGTGGACAGGATCGACGAGCCGGGCGCCGACACATCGATACCGGTGCCGAAGTTGGAATAGCTGGCCTTCGCGCCCGCCGAGGTGGTGGCGGCCACCGCAATCACGTTCGCGCAGTTGGCCGGCAGCGAACCGGACACATTGGACGCATCGTTGCCGGCCGCGACCACCACCGTGGTGCCGCGCGACACCGCACCGTTGATGGCGTTCTGCATGGTGGTCGAGCAGCTACCGCCGCCGCCGAGCGACATGTTGATCACCTCGGCCGGGTTAGCATTGGCCGGGATGCCGCTGACGGTGCCGCCGGAGGCCCAGACGATGGCGTCGGCGATATCCGACAGCGACCCACCGCACTTGCCGAGCACGCGCACCGGTACGACCTTGGCGCCGTAGGCGGTGCCGGCTACGCCGGTGGTGTTGTTGGTCACTGCCGCGACCGTGCCGGCCACATGGGTGCCGTGCCAGCTGGAGCTGGCGGCGGGAATGCCGGCGCCGCATTCGTTGGCGGCGTACCAGTCGCCTTCGTCGGCGGCGTTGCTGTCACGGCCGTTGCCATCGCGTGCGGTGGTCGCATCGCTGATGAAGTCGTAGCCCGCGAGGATGTTGGCGTTGAGGTCGGCATGACTGGTGATGCCGGTATCAATCACCGCCACGACCGTGCCGCTGCCGGTGGCCTTGTCCCAGGCCGGGCGGATGTTCAGGCCGGCGTTGGTGGTGCCGAACGCCCACTGCTCGGACAACCGGGTGTCGTTGGGGGTGAGCGTGGCATGCAGGATCTGGTCGACTTCAACGCTCTGCACGTTGGGATCAGCGGCCAATTGCCGCATCAGGGTTTCGGCCTCGGCGCGGTCCAGGGCGCGGTCTGCCCTTACCAGTTCCGGCCCCAACGCCAGGCGGCGCACCGAGTTCAGGCCCAGCGCCTTGCCGGCTTTGGCCGGCACCGCGCGCGCAGCAGTGCGCAGCGAGGTGGTCAACGCGGACGGGCTGGCCAGCGCGGTGCTGCCGTCCTTGTAGGTCACGATGAATTTCTGATGGGTCTGTGCGGTGGCCAGGCCATCCAGGTAGACCTCGCCGGCAAAGGCCGGCATCGCGAGCAGCAGCGAGGTCAGGGCGGACGCGCCCAGGATGGTGAGCGAGCCAGTACGCTTGCGGAGAGACGCAGTCGACATCGAATTCCCTTCCATATCAAGAGAACCGCCGGAGCGGTGTTATCCGGCGCCGCCTTCCGTAGGTCAGCGCCGAGGTCCCCGGATCGCCCCTGTTATCGATCCGTTCAGCGAACCTACCGCAATCCAACCGAACTGGACAATAAGAACTTCGCACTTTCAAAAAATTAAATATCAGATTTGTGACACCGTACGGCACCGTTCAGTCTCGCGATGACATGCGGCGACACCAAATGACACGCACTTGCTGCACTGCGCGCAAAAAAAAGCCCCTGCGCTGACGCGCAGGGGCCCTGATTTGGCTTGACGTGTTGGCTTAGGACAGACGCACCAGCCAACCGTGGCGGTCCGGCACGCGCCCGTACTGGATGTCGGTCAGCTCCTGGCGCAGCGACATCGTCACCTCGCCCGCCGGTGCAGACAGGTCGCCGACCGCAAAGCCATCGCCCTTCAGCTCGCCGATCGGGGTAACCACAGCCGCCGTGCCGCAGGCGAACACCTCGCTGATCTCGCCGGAGGCCACGCCGTCCTTCCACTCGTCGATGGACACCTTGCGCTCCACCACCTGCATGCCGCGGTCACGGGCCAGCTGCAGGATGCTGTCGCGGGTGATGCCTTCCAGGATGCTGCCGGACAGCTCTGGGGTCACCAGCGTGCCGTCCTTGTAGACCAGGAACACGTTCATGCCGCCCAGTTCTTCAATGTATTTGCCTTCCACCGGGTCCAGGAACAGCACCTGCGAGCAGCCCTGCGCGTAGGCTTTCTGCTGCGGCAGCAGCGAAGCGGCGTAGTTGCCGCCGCACTTGGCCGCGCCGGTGCCGCCCTTGGCTGCACGTGCGTACTCGGTGGACAACCAGATCGACACCGGCGCCACGCCCTTGGCGAAATACGGACCGGCCGGGCTGGCGATCACGTAGTACGAGGCCTTGTGCGCCGCGCGCACGCCCAGGAACGCCTCGTCGGCGATCATGAACGGGCGGAAATACAGGCTGGTTTCCGGCGCCGACGGCACCCAGCCGGCATCCACGGCCACCAACTGGCGCAGCGACTCCACGAACAGGTCCACCGGCAGTTCCGGCAGCGCCAGGCGGCGCGCGGAGCGCTGCAGGCGCTCGCCATTGGCCTGCGGGCGGAAGGTCCAGATCGAGCCGTCGGCATGCCGGTAGGCCTTGATACCTTCGAAGATCTCCTGGCCGTAATGCAGCACCGAGGCGGCCGGATCCAGCTGCAGCGGGCCGTAGGCACGCACCTGCGCATCGTGCCAACCGAGCTCGTTGGTCCAGGAGATGGCGACCATGTGGTCGGTGAAATGCAGGCCGAACCCCGGCGCAGCCAGGATCACGGACAGTTCGTCGGCGCTGCGCGGCGACGGGGAGCGGGTGGAAGCGAAGGACACGGACACCGAGAGATTCCTGTAGAGCGGAAGGAAAGACGCGGCGCCACGTGCAAGACATGGCGCCTGATGGTCAGAGCATGCCGGTCTCGAGACGGGCCGCTTCGGACATCATATGCCGGCCCCAAGGCGGGTCGAAGACCAGCTCCACGTCGGCCTCGGCAATGGTCGGGATCATTTCCACCTTGCTGCGCACGTCGTCGACCAGGATCTCGCCCATGCCGCAACCGGGCGCGGTGAGGGTCATCTTGACGTCCACCCGGCGCTGGTTGTCTTCCTCACGATGGCTGACCACTGCCTCGTAGACCAGGCCCAGATCCACGATGTTGAACGGAATCTCCGGGTCGAAGCAGGTGCGCAGCTGCTGCCACACCAGCGCTTCCACTTCCTCGTCGCTGGCGTTCTCCGGCAGTTCCAGCCCCGGTGGGGCCTCCTTGCCGATCGCATCGCCGTCCTTGCCGGCAATACGGAACAGGTTGCCTTCGACGAAGACGGTATAGCTGCCACCCAACGCCTGGGTGATATAGCCGTAACTGCCTGCGGGCAGGGTCACCGAATCGCCCTGCGGCACCATGACGGCATCGCAATCGCGTTCGAACTGGACGGGTTCGCTGCTACGGGAATACATGGGCTGGATATGGGGCCGCGACGGGAGCGCGCAAGTCGGCCATTCTAGCCGACCACGGCGGGCAGGCTGCCGATTGCGGCTTGCAGCACGGACGACGCTGCATTCCATCCGCCAGCGCTGCACACCGCAACGGCGGCACGCGCTCTATCATGTGCGCACTGTCAGGAGTTCCAATGCCGCCCACCTCTGCGCCCGCCAGAACCGCTCACTGGCTCTGGCCCCCGCTCCTGCTGCTGGGATGCGTCACCGCCCTCATCGCCTGGATCCTCGTTGCGCTGACCCTGGGCCATCAATCCGGCTGGATGGCGGTGCTGGTCGCGCTGGAAGTGGCGTGGATGCTGCGCCTGGGCACCTTGCCGGCTGGCACGCTGCGCGTGGGCATCACCCTGGTGTCGACCGTGGCGCTCATCGTGGCGGCCAACTGGGGCATTGCGTCGGCACAGCTGGGCGGCGCACTCGGCCTGGATCCGTGGACCTCGTCGCTGAAGATGGGCGCCGGCCTGGCCTGGACCCTGCTGCAGCTGGCCAATACCGGGTTCGACCTGGCCTGCTATGTGGCCGCGCTGGGACTGGGCTGGTGGGCCAGCCGCTAGCTGGCGTTTCCCCGTGCCTACGCGCGGTGTGCTGGCAGTGTGGGCTGTGATGCTTCGCTCGGACCCGCCGGCGTTGGTGCCTACCGCTTGAACGGAGCGGTGGCCGTCTCTTTGGCTTGTTTGCGAAGCAGGCGGATCAGGCTCCAGTTCGGCCAATCGCTGGCGTTGGTTTCGGCGCGTCTAGTCCCGCCGCGGTGACACACATTACAGGCGTCGGGCGCTTGGCGGCAGGCACCCCGCCCGCCGCGATTCTTGCCGACCTCCCGTGCCCTGCCTTGTCCGTGTCATCGCGTGTCAACCCGATGCACGCACGTGCGTTGACGGCATATCGTCTTCGCGGAAGCTACGCTGTGCTGGTGGGAACCCCTTTCGATCCGCAACCTGCTGCACCGGCAACGGCGGCGCCTGTCTCGCTGGACGCGTTCCTGTCCGGGATCGGGCCGCGCGCGTTCCGCTTTGCCGAGACCGGCCTGCGCCATCGCGAGGACGCGCTGGACGCGGTGCAGGACGCCATGGTGCGGCTGCTCGGTTATCGCGATCGTCCTGCGGAAGAATGGACCCCGTTGTTCTGGAGCATCCTGCGCAGCCGCATCATCGACCTGCAGCGGCGGCGCAGCTTCCGGCTGAAGTTCTGGGCCCCGAACGAGCGTGCCGACGACGAGGGCAGCATCGATTGGCTCGATCCGGGCATTGGCCCGGCCGGCGAACAGCAGCAGCAAGAGGCCTATCAACGCCTGGTCGAAGCGCTGCGCACATTGCCGGCACGCCAGCGCGAAGCCTTCACGCTGCGCGTGCTCGAAGACCTGGACGTGGCCACCACCGCCAAAGCGATGGGCTGCTCGGAAGGCTCGGTCAAAACCCATTTGTCGCGTGCGCGCGACGCATTGCAAAAACAGTTCGAGGATTTCCTGTGAACCGCTCCCACGACCCGGCCCAGTTCGATGCGCAGATGCGCCGGCTGCATGCCACCGCACTCACCACCTTGCCGCCGGAGACACTGGCCCAGCTGCGCCAGGCACGCCATGCGGCCACCGCCCAGCGTTCGCGGCGCCTGCATTGGCTGCTGGCCACCGCGTGCTCGGCGCTGCTGGCGGTAGGCATCGGTGTGCAGTTGCGTCCCACCGAGCAAGCACCGGCAACCACGACCACGCAGGTGGCGACCACTACACCGGCCGCCACGAGCACCGACACCGATGACCTGCTGACCCAGAACCCGGACATGTTCGTCTGGCTCGGCTCCGATACCGCCCTGGCCATGGAATGAGCACGATGACCCGCACCACGCGCCTGCTGTTGACTCTGTTGCTGTGCGCCTCGCCTTGCGCGGCGCTGTGGGCACAGGACCGCCCACCCGGCCCGCCGCCGGGACCGCCACCGCACGATGGGCCCGGCCCGCGCGGCGCCGAGACGCCGATGCCCGAATGGGACACGTTGAGCGCGCAGCAACGCCAGGTCTTGATCGATGCCCTGCGCGAGCGCTGGAACGACGCGCCGGACGAGCGCCCACGCATGTTCCGGCACGCACGCCGCTGGCTGGACATGACCCCGGAACAACGCAAGCAGGCCAAGGCCGGGATGGACCGCTTCCGCAACATGAGCCCCGAGCAGCGCCGCGAGGCCAAAGCCCTGTTCGAGCGCATGCGCACACTCAGCCCGCAACAGCGCAACGAACTGCAGCAGCGCTGGCAGAAAATGAGCCCGGCCGAGCGCAGCGCCTGGCTCCGCGCGCATCCGCCGGTCGATGATTGAGCGCATGCGCCGCGTTGGCGCGTGCGCGTAAGCGTTCGCTGGGCTGGCGGTATCGGAACCCGGAGACGCTGCACCTGCACCGTCCATCGCGAAGACGTCCGGCCCTCCCTGCTGCAGCGTCATCGCCTCGCCAGGCAGAGCAACCGCACCTAAAACACGCGCTGAGGATGCTCGATCCAAAGACGCGCATCGAGAGAATCGTCGTTGCCGATGCATGTGCATCCCCTCCTTCCGCGTACGTTGGCAACGCGTGCTGCACTAAACATACGCAGAACACGCTTCGCGCAATGCCTGCACGAGCACTCGGCCAACCCGATCGGCATCCTGGCGAGCGAGTAGTCGCCACCTGCAATGCGGTATCGCACTTAGCGTGTGCCGGCGGCCTATTGCATTAAGAGCAGCTATCAAAACGACTGCGCAGCCGCCAGACGGGCGCGGCCGGTGCTCGGAATCGGCATGTACCCGCATACACTCCGGTTCCTCCGCGCCGTCCGCACCCACCTGACGGCTGCTCGATACGTTTTGTTGGCCGCTCTAAATCAAGTTGATCCCCGCGTTGGTCGCCTGGCGATCGCTGCGACGTCGGCTGTCGTCAAACGACGCAACGAGCGCGATCCCTGCGTCAAACATTGCATCCGGCGCACGCAGTCTCCCACTCCGGTACTGGCTCGCGACACACCACTCTCGCTAGCTGCTGGTGGTGACTCACTGCGACTGCCTATTTTTGCTGCTTGATGTTTGCTGATCGCTGTGTCTGATTGCTACCAGCTGCCTGCTACTTTTTGCCTGCTGTCCGCTGATCACCGCCTGCGCTCCCAGCCGCTAATTGACGATTGCCGCCAACTACCAGCACAGCTCCAAGGCGACCCCGATTGCTGCGTACGTCATTACGCCAGGCTCGCCGCCATGAAGAACAGCCAGCCTGCAATCAGGGCGCCAGCAGCGCCGGGATCAGCGGCGCGAAGATCAGCTCTGGCGGGAATAGCGGCACCGACTGCGCAGGGTGGTCGATCGCCAACGCGGCATACCCATGCGCCGCGCTCCAGGCCAGCAAGGTGCGCTGCTGCAGCAGCTCGGCCGGCGGGGGGCTGCCGTGCTGCGCACTCCAGGCGGTCGACAAGGCATTGCGCAGGCAAGCGCGCGCCGCCTCGCTGGCCTGGGCCAGGCGCGGCAACGGATGTGCGCGCAGATCCAGACTGAGCATCAACCGGAAATGCTGTGGAAATTCGATCGCAAAGCGGATGTAGCCCAGCCCGCAGCCCATCACCGGGTCGCTCACGTCCTGCTGGGTGGCCGCGATGCGCGCGACCATGCGCTCGTAGCCGTCGGCCACCATTTCCGCCACCAGGCCATTGAGCGAGCCGAAGTGGTGCGCCGGCGCGGCATGCGACACGCCGGCCCGGCGGGCGCAAGCGCGCAAGGTCAGCGCGCGGGCGCCCGACTCGGCCACGATCTCCCACGCGGCCCGACGCAATGCAGCGGGTAAATCGCCGTGGTGATACGTGCCGGGCGCATCTGACGGCGTGGCGGTAGCACTCACGGTGCGGTCCTCATGGGGCAATTCTCGTCTGGCGCGCGCATGTGGCATGCGTTTCTCTCGTGGCTCTCATCATGAGACCAGGGCAGTGAACCACTCAATCTTGACGGTGACAAGATGGAGCAGGCAGACTCGGCCATACCGACTCATCGGCACCGCCTGGCTGGATGCCTCCCTTCCGGATTTCTTACATGCGCCCGTCCCGCCCTCCCCTGCGCCTTCGCCTGCTCCGCACCGCCCTGGCCACCGCCAGCCGGCTCGCACCCGGCCCCACCGGCCGCTATCTGGCCAAGCGTTTCGTGACGCCGTTGCCCGCAACGCGCCGTCAGGCCGCTGCGGCGCTCGCCAGCCTGCCGGACACGGCCCGCCACACCCTGCGCATCGCCGACACGGATGTGACTGTCTATTGCTGGGGCGACCCGGCCGAGCATCCGTATGTGCTGCTCTCGCATGGCTGGTCGAGTTTCGGGCTGCGCTTTGCCGCCTGGGTGCCGCGCCTGCAGGCGCTGGGGTATGCCGTGGTGGCCTTCGATCAGGCCGGCCACGGCGCCAGCAGCGGCCGTCGCAGCAATTTCCCGCACTTTGTCGAGGTGCTGCGCCACATCGGCCGCCATTTCGGTCGGCCGGCGGCCTTCATCGGCCATTCGATGGGCGCCTCGTCGGTGGTGTTCGCCGATGAAGCCAGCTGGCGACCGGCGCGCTATGTGCTGATCGCGCCACTGCTCACCCCGGCCAAAAGCGCGGAACGCCAGTTTGCCGCCGCCGGCATCGCCGCACGCACGTTCGCACCATTCGAACAGTGGCTGTCCGAGCTCACCGGCAAGCGTTTCGCCGACTTCGATGCCAGCGAACGTCTGCCGCACTTCGATCGGCCCGCGCTGATCATCCACGACCGCCGCGACCGCGAAACGCCGTGGGAAGAAGGCGCACGCTTCGCCGCACTGTGGCCGCGCGCGCAGCTGGTCAGTACCGAGGGACTGGGCCACAACCGCATGGTCGATCACGCCTCGGTGATCGATCAGGCACTGCACTTTGTCGGCCCGGCGCCTCGCTGAGGCTGGCAACGGGTCGCCGCGCATGCCGCAAGGTCATGGCGACCGTGCGGGTGTGCGTAGAGCCGCGAACACAGCGGAACGGTTAATCGTCAGGTTGGTGCGGACGACGCGGAGGAACCGGAGTGTCCGCGGGCACATGAGGATGCCGAGTACGGGCGGCACGCACTTGGAGGCGACGCAGCCGTTCTGAGAGCGGCGCTTAGAGCGGGTAACACAACGGAGCAAGCAGTCGCCAATGGGTGCGAACGGCGCGGAGGAACCGGAGTGTCCGCCAGTACCTGAGGATTCCGAGCATCGGCCGCGCCCGCCTGGCGGCTGCGCAGCCGTTTTGACAGCGGCGCTTAGTGCACGGTGCCGTTGTTGAGCGGATCCAGGCGGTCAATCACGCCCTGCATCGCGCTGTCGAACGCGCCGTCGTTGATGTGTTCGCGCAGCCGCCCCAGCCGCACCATCACTGCCAGTTCTTCCGGAGAAGCGACGCAGAAGCGCACGCCACGCCGGTTGACGAACAGCAGCCGCGAGGAGATCGGGCTCACCCACGACAGCTTGCCCGCCTGCACCTTGCCGTCCTTGTCGACGAAATCCAGCCAGGTGCCGATGTCCATTGCGCGGAACCGCTCCGCATCGGCGCTGTCGATGCTCTGTGCCACGGCCTCGGCGCCCAGCACCACGCTGACGCTCTCGGCCGCCGGCGGTGGCAGGTTCACCTGCGGCAACTCCGGCAAGGCCTTTTCCAGCTCTGGCCGCGCCTCGGCAATCGCCTGCAAGGTGTCGTGCAGCGCGGTGATCGCCACCACCACGGCATCGCCATGCAATCCCACGCTGGCAAACACGCGGTGCAGCGCCGGTTGCCAGGCCTGCAGCCACGGCTTGCCGGTGATGTGGCGGCGCGCCTCGGCCAGTTCCTCCAGCACGCCGTCGGCCATTGCCAGCGCCTCGACGGTTCCTGGGCCTTCGTCGCCGTCGCGCAGGATCGCCATGGTCAGGTGATGCAGCCACGGCTGGCGCAGGAAATCTTCCACGGCCTTGGGCAATGGCGCGCCGGCCTGCACGCGCTGCTCCAGTTCCGACAGCGCGCGGGTGCGCGCCAGTTCCAGCTTTTCCTGGCCACGCTGGGTTTCGGTAGCGCGGCGTTCGGCAATTTCCACCCGGCGCCGGTGCTGCGACAGGAAGTCGCGGAATTCTTCTTCCAGGGTGAGAAAGATCGCTAGATTCTCGTTGAATTCGGCCACCAGACGGTCGACGATTTCTTCGACCTTGCCCATCAGCACGCGCTCGGCAGCGCTGTCGCCGTTGTTGCCTTCGCAGGCCTCTGCCAGCGAATTGAGCAGGCGCCGCGCCGGATGGGTCTTCTGCACGAACATCTTGCGGTCCAGCAGCGCAACCTTGACGAAGGGCACCACCAGCCGGCCGATCATCTCGCGCGAGCGGTTTTCCAGGTCGCGCTCGTCCAGCATCACGTCGAACAGCATGCCGACCAGATCGATCGCATCCTCGTCCATCGGATCCAGCTTTGCGGTGGCCGGGTCCACACCCAGACGCGTAGCGCTGTTGAGCACTTCGTTTTTCAGACGCTGCGCAAGCGATTCGTCGTCGTCGCCGATCGCCGCCTGCAGCGTGGCACTCGGCGTGGCCTGCAGCAGCGACAGCACCGACATCATCTCGCGCTGGCTCAGCGGGCGTTGCTGCCCCACCGCTACGGATGCGGCGGATGCGGCGTTTTCGCGCACGTTGCGGGTCTGCTGGAGCAGCTCGTGCAGGGCGTCGAGCAGCATGCCCTGGCTGCCGCCCGGGTGATCGGCGTCGCCGTCTCCACCCGCATGGCCATCGGCGCTGCCGCGCTGCGCGGCCGCCTGCATGCGCCCGCGGCTATGCGCCCAGCGATCCAGAAACCGGTTGGCCCAGGCCGGCGCGTACTGCTCGTTGGGGTCTTCGCCAGCGGCCTCGCCATCGAACCCCTGGCCGTCGGCGGCGCTGCGTTCGCCCTGCGCATCGTTGCGCGGCTGCATGCGCGGTGGCGCACGCTTGGGCTGGGAAATCTCGGGCATCACCCCGGCCTTGGCCAGGGTCTCGTCCAGGCGGGCGTATAGCTTGCCGATCGGCTCAGCCAGGTCGCGCTCGCACAGTTTGATCAGCACCAGGCGCACTTCCGGCGCCAGGTCGCAGGTGGCAAAGGCTTCGTGGATGGCTACGCCCAGATGCTCGGGGCCCACCGGGTTGGTATCGGCCACCAGCTCCAGGCCGCCAGCGATCCAGCCCAGGCGACGATCGATGCGCGCCAGCACCTGCTTGAAATCCCGCAGCAGCACGGTGGCCAGATTGCGCACCGCCAGCCGCGATTCCAGCACGTGCTCGGGCACCAGGCTCAGCGGACCGGTACCCATGTCGCCGGCCAGCACCACCTCCGCCGACAGCGGCGTGCCTTGCAGCAAGGCCTGCCAATCGGCCTCGAGCTGCTGGCGGAATTGTGAAGAGACCTCGTCGCGCTTGCGGCGCAGTTCGCGCATACCATCGAGAAACAGCAACTGTGACGCGCCCGCGGATTCGGCGCGGTCGAACAGGACATCATCGAAATGTGCCACTGCAGCTGCAAATACCTGCGCGATCGGCGGCACGAAGACAGCGTGCGCCTGATCGAGCAAGCGTTGGTCACGGCCCGGGTGTCCCGACGGACTGGGCTGGAAGGTCATGCGCAAAGGCTCCCCGCCTTTGCAGGCGTGAAAATTCTCGAACGAGGAAAAACAGACGCGGCCCCAAATTCCGCCCTCGCATGGTAGGCGGTTCGTACGCGCGATAAATGTGACGAAGTTCTCACTTTACTCGTGACCGCCCAGGGTTTGCATGGCAGTCGTACATCGTAGCCCCTGCATTGCAGTGGAGCTTGCCAGAATCGGCCGGGCGGCGGCCAAGGTTAAGCATGCGCGGCGCCGGAACCATCCAGGCGGTCCACCACCCCTTGCATGGCGCTGTAGAAGGCATCGTCCTCGCGGTGCAAGCGCAGCCGGTCCAGCCAGACCATCATGGCCAGTTCTTCGGGCGAGGACACGCACAAGCGCCCGCCACGGCGGTTGACGAACATCAGCCGCCCGGAGATCGGGCTGATCCAGGACAGCTTGCCCGGCTGTACACGCCCGGCGCGGTCGATGAAGTCCAGGCAGGTTCCCAGCGGCAACCTGCGGAAGTAATCGGCGGTGACGCGGTCAAATTCCACCTCGGCAGAGGCGTCCAGCATCGGGGTCAGCGGTTCGGCCACCGCATCGGCGGGGCTGGCGCCAACCCGCAAGGTCGCCAGGATCGGCGCGGCCGCGCCCTGCCCGGCCACCAGCGCGTGCTGCAGTTCCTGCAGCGCCTGCTCGGCTTCGCGCTGGGCCAGCCCGGCCTGGGCAAACGCCTGCAGCAGTGCCGCGCGGTACGGCTCCAGCGCTTCGCCGCCGCCGGCCTGGCTCAGCTGCGCCAGCACCGCGTCGCCGAGCGCCAGCGCCTCTTCGAGCAGCGGGCCGGCGCCATCGTCGCGCAACGCCGCCCGCTGCACCGCCGGGTGCCAGACGCGGCTGAAAAAATGCTCCACCACCGGCGGCAGCGCGCCACGCGCCAGCCGCTCGGCCAAGACCTGTGCGGCGACGCCGCGCGCACGCTCGCGGCGTTCTTCGGCGCGCTGCAGTTCGTTGGCACGGCGCTCGGCGATTTCCACCCGGCGCCGGTATTGCTCGTAGCTGGCGCCGAACTCGGCCTCCAGCGACAGAAACACCGCCGGGTGCTCGTCGAAATCGCGCACCACCTCGTCCACTGCGGCCTGCACCTGCGCCAGCAACGCCTGCTCGGCCGAGGTTTCGCCACCGTTGCCGTCGCAGGCCTCCACCAACAGGTTGAGCAGGCGCCGTGCAGGATGACCATCGCGCACGAACAGGCGGCCGTCGAGCATGGCCATCTTGGCCATCGGCACCAGCAGATGGCCCAGCAAGGCGCGCTGCCAGTCGGACAGATGGCTCTGCACCAGGATCGCTTCGAACAACAGCGCCACCAGATCCAGCGCGTCTTCGTCGTCAGGATTGAGGCGGGCGGTGGCCGGGTCCACGCCCAGCGAGGCCGCCGCACGCATCACCTGCTGGCGCAGCCCGCGCGCCAGGCCCAGCTGCAGCCCGTCGATGGCCTCAAAGCCGGCCTTGGGCATGGTCTGCAGCAATGACAGGGCCGAGACCACTTCGCGCGGCGACAGCAACCGTTGCTCGGTGGAGACAGTTGCCTGGCCCGGCTCGCGTTGCCGGCGGGCATGCTGCAGCAACTGATGCAGCCCGGCCGGCAGCACGTCTCGGCCGGTGCGCAGATGCACGTCGATGACCTCCACTCCGACCAGCGCACTCTGGCCGCCGGACCAGTCGGCGAAGAAGCGTGCGATCCAGTCGGGCGCATCGCCGCTGTCTTCGCCCACTGCCTCGCCCTGGCGCGGAATCCCGCGCCGGCGGCTGCGTGCCTTTGGCAGGTCGCGCAGGCGCGCCACCTGTGCCAGCGCCTGTTCGAGTTCGCTGTAGCGTGTGCCGACGCGGTCCATCAACTGCTGCTCGCACAGTTTGATCACCGCCAGATGCACCTTCGGCGCCAGGCTCACGCCCTGGAAGGCTTCGTACAGCGCCACGCCCAGGTGCTCGGGGCCAAACGGATTGCTGTCGCCGTCAATGCGCAGGCCGCCGGCAATGAAGCCCAGGTAGCGGTTGAGCCGCATCAGCTCCGGGCGCCACTGGTGTTGCAGGGCGCCCGCCAGGTTGCGCACCGCCAGGCGCACCTCCAGGTCGTGTTCGGGCAGCAGGCTCAGGCCCGCGCCGCCGCGCGCCAGGGTGCGGTCGGCCGACAGCGGGCGCCCGGATTCCAGGCCTTGCCAGGCCTGCGCCAGATGCCCACGGAAGCGCGCGGTGATCGGCTCACGTTGCTGGCGCAACGCCTTGATCGCTTCCATGAAATCGTTCTGCGCCGGGCCGGCATCGGCCGCCAGCCGGAACAGCGACTCGGCCAGCACGTCCTGCACGTCCAGGAAGGCGTCGGCCAGCGGCACGAGCACCACCTCGCGCACCTGATCCAACAGTTGCGGGTTGCGGCTGGGAAGCGCATCGGTGGGCAGGAACTGGGTCATCGGACGACGCGAAGGGCACGCATGAAGAAGGATCTGCCATGGCAGGCGGACAGCGCCCGGCCGGCCATGGTGCAACGGGCGTTGGGAAGGGCCCGTCTATAATCGAGCACCCCCGCCGTGATCCGGAATTATGCACGCACCGTATTCGCTCCAGGCGCTGGACGCCCGCCGCTCGGTTCCCTCCAAACAACTCGGCGAGCCCGGCCCGGACGAGGCCACCTTGTTACGCATGCTTACCTCGGCGGTGCGCGTGCCCGACCACGGCAAGCTGGTGCCGTTCCGCTTCCTGCGCATTGCCGGCGATGCACGGCAGGCGCTGGGCGAGTTCCTGGCCGAACGCACCCTGGCAGGCGATCCGTTGACGCCGCCAGCGGCCGTGCAAAAGGACCGCGAACGCTTCAGCCAGGCGCCACTGGTAATTACGGTTATCGCCACGCTGCAGCCGGAGCACAAGGTGCCCGAGCAGGAACAGTTGATGACCGCAGGCTGCGTCTGCTTTGCGCTGCTGCAGGCTGCGCAGGCGCATGGCTTCGGTGCGCAATGGCTGACCGCCTGGATGGCCTACGACCCGGCGGTGGCCGGGTATCTGGGGCTGGGCGAACACGAGCGCGTGGTCGGCTTCATCCACATCGGCACACCGCGCATGCAGGTGCCCGAGCGCGAGCGCCCCGACCCACGCGCACTGCTGCGCGACTGGACGCCGTGACCACGCCCGCGCCCCCGCTTGCCACCGCGCCGCTTGCCGCGGCGCTGCGGACGCCGCGCCCGGTGCCGCTGTATCTGGTTGATGCCAGCCTGTACGTGTTCCGCGCCTGGCATTCGATCCCGGACGAGTTCCAGGACGCGCAGGGCTGGCCCACCAATGCGGTGCATGGCTTTGCCCGCTTCCTGCTGGATCTGCTCGAACGCGAGCGCCCGCAGCACATCACCATCGCGTTCGACGAAGCGCTGGACAGTTGTTTCCGGCATGCGATCTACCCTGCTTACAAGGGCAACCGCGAGCCCGCGCCGGACGCACTGCGCCGCCAGTTCGCGCATTGCAAGGCACTGTGCGCGGCATTGGGGCTGAGCGTGCTGGCCCATCGCGAATACGAAGCCGACGACCTGATTGGCAGCGCGCTGCACAGCGCGCGTGCGCGGGGCCTGCGCGGCATCATCGTCTCGGCCGACAAGGACTTGTCGCAGCTGTTGTTCGAACACGACGAACAGTGGGACTACGCGCGCAATGTGCGCTGGGGCATGGACGGGGTGAAGGCACGTCATGGCGTGCACGCGCACCAGATGGCCGACTACCTGGCGCTGTGCGGCGATGCGATCGACAACATCCCCGGCATCACCGGCATCGGCGCCAAGTCCGCAGCGGTGCTGCTGGCGCACTTCGGCAGCCTGGATGCCCTGCTCGAACGGCTGGACGAGCTGCCGTTCCTGCGCTTGCGCGGCGCTGCGCAAATGGCGCTGCGGTTGCGCGAACAGCGCGAGCACGCCTTGCTGTGGCGTCAGCTCACCACCATCGCGCTCGATGCGCCGCTGGAACTCACCGAGTCCGGCTTCACGCGCGCCCCCGCCGATACCGACATGCTGACCGGCCTGTGCGACAGCCTGCGCTTTGGCCCGCTCACGCGCCGGCGCCTGCTGGCCGCCAGTGGCGGCGCCGTGTTGCCGCCACCTCCCGCTTCCCTGTCCCAAGGTCCCTTTCCATGAATCGACACGACACTCCGCCCACCGTGGTCTACGAAGGCAAGTACCAGCGCATGGTGGTTCGCGGCACCTGGGAATATTCCGAGCGCGTACATGCCGGCGGGCTGGCCGCGATCATCGTGGCGGTGACGCCGGACGATGCAATGCTGTTCGTCGAACAATTCCGCGTGCCGTTGCAGGCGCGCACCATCGAAATGCCCGCCGGGCTGGTGGGCGATATCCATGCCGATGAATCCATCGAGCTATCGGCGATCCGCGAACTGGAAGAAGAAACCGGCTGGACCGCCGACCATGCCGAAGTGCTGATGATCGGCCCCACCTCGGCCGGCGCCAGCAGCGAGAAGATCGCCTTCGTGCGCGCCACCGGCTTGCGCAAGGTCGGCGCAGGCGGCGGCGATGCAAGCGAAGACATCACCGTGCATGAAATCCCGCGCGCACAGGTGGGCGCGTGGCTGGTGCAGAAGATGGCCGAGGGCTACCAGATGGACCCCAAGTTGTGGGCCGGCCTGTACCTGGTCGACCACGCACTGGATGGCACGCCGCGTGGTTGAGGTGGCCGCCCCGCTGCTCGGCCCGGATGACCCCGCGCCGTTCACGGTGCGCAACGCGCAAGGCGCATCGCCGTGGTTGTTGATCGCCGATCACGCCGGGCAACGCGTGCCGGCGCGCTTGCACAACCTCGGCCTGCCGCAGCACGAACTCGACCGGCATATCGGCTGGGACATCGGCATTGCCGAGGTCACGCGCCGGTTGGCCGAGCAGCTGGACGCGTTTTCGATCAGCCAGACCTATTCGCGGCTGGTGATCGACTGCAACCGCCCGCACGCTGCCGCCAGCCTGATGCCGGAGGTCAGCGACAGCACGCCGATTCCAGGCAACGCCGGGCTGACCGCCAGCGCGCGCCAGCAACGTATCGACGCCATCTTTGCGCCGTACCACGCGCGCATTGCCGCCGAACTGGACGCACGCGCGGCACGCACCCAGCCCACGCTGCTGGTCTCGATGCACAGCTTCACCCCGGTGATGGCCGGGATCGCACGGCCCTGGCATGCGGGCGTGCTGTACAACCGCGACACGCGCCTGGCGCATCGGCTGCTGCAGGCTTTGCGCGCGGAACCTGATCTGGTGGTGGGCGACAACCAGCCGTATGCGGTGAGCGATGCCACCGACTACGCGATTCCGGTGTACGGCGAAGGCCGCGGCCTGCCGCATGTGGAGCTGGAAATCCGCCAGGACCTGATCAGCGACGCCGCCGGCCAGGCCGCCTGGGCACAGCGGCTGGCGCGGCTGTTGCCGCCGCTGGCGGAGGGTTTGCCGGGCTAAGTACCGCGCTGGTTTGTTGAGCTAAACGCCGCGATGGTTTGCCGGGCTGCAAGCGACGTAGGAGCGCGCTTGCGCGCGATGGGGCGTTATCGGTAAATCCCCTCGCGCCGCAAGCGCGCTCCTACGTAGTGGTCGTTGCCTTAGCGCATTGCATCGCATTGCATTGGCGCGTTGCATTCGGCAACGCATCTACTGCGGCAGCTTGGTCAGCGGCCGGACATGCCGGCCGCTCACCGCGCGCCTTCTCAGGCGAAGCTGTCGGTCGCACGCACCAGCGCGTCGACAGTCTCCGGCTCGAAGGCCGAGTGACCGGCCGCCGGGCTGATCTTCAACTCGGCCTTCGGCCAGGCCTTGTGCAGCTCCCACGCGCTCTGCATCGGGCACACCACGTCGTAGCGCCCCTGCACGATCACACCGGGAATCTCGGCGATGCGGTGCGCGTCGCGCAGCAGCTTGTCTTCGGCATCGAAGAAGCCGCCGTTGACGAAGTAGTGGTTCTCGATACGTGCAAAGGCCAGCGCGAAATGCGCGTCCTCATGACCGGTGACGAAATCCTCGTCCACATGCAGGAAGCTGGTGGCGCCTTCCCACACGCTCCAGGCCTTGGCGGCGGCCAGGCGGGTGGCTTCATCGGTGCTGGTGAGGCGGCGATGGAAAGCGGAGATCAGGTCGTGCCGTTCCTCTGCGGGAATCGCGGCGATGTAATGCTCCCACGCATCCGGGAACAGCCGGCTCGCGCCTTCCTGGTAGAACCACTCCAGCTCCCAGCGGCGCAGCAGGAAGATGCCGCGCAACACCAGCTCGGTGACCTGCTGCGGATGGGTCTGCGCGTACGTCAGCGCCAGGGTCGAGCCCCAGCTGCCGCCAAACACCTGCCAGCGGTCGATCCCCAGATGCGCACGCAGCCGTTCGATGTCGGCGACCAGATCCCAGGTGGTGTTGTCTGTGAGATCGGCATGCGGCGTGGAGCGGCCGGCGCCACGCTGGTCGAACAGCACGATGCGGTACTTGGCCGGGTCATGGAACCGCCGCATCTTGGTATTGCAGCCGCCGCCCGGGCCACCATGCAGCATCACCACCGGCTTGCCCTGCGGGTTACCGCATTGCTCGAAGTAGAGGGTGTGGCGGTCGTCGACCTGGAGGGTGCCCTGGTCGAAGGGCGTGATCTCGGGATAGAGCGTGCGCATGCGTCGGTCCTGCGGGAAAGCCCGCATTGTATCGGCTGCTGCCAGAGGCACGCCGCGCGGCGATGCGCAGGGACATGGCGCTGCGCGCAGGCACACAGCTTGGTGTGGAATCCGTCCTTCAGGGCAGTTGCTTGCTCGACAGTGCAAACAGAACCGCTGCCGCATGCGCCGGGATCACCCCGCAGCGTGCGGCCACTGCCCCAGCGTGACGCGGTCGCGCTGCTCCAGGTCCTGGTGGGTCGCCACCGCTGCAAACCCACGCGCGATCAACAGCGCGGCCACCGCCTCGCCCTGGTCCCAGCCGTGCTCGAGCAGCAGCCAGCCGCCTGCCAGCAGATGGGCGGGGGTATCAGCCACGATCAAACGGATGTCATCCAGGCCGTCGCTGCCGGAGGCCAGCGCGCTCGCCGGCTCATAGCGCAGATCGCCCTGCTGCAGATGCGGGTCCGCAGCGGCGATGTAGGGCGGATTGCTGGCGATCAGATCGAACCGCTCGCCGGCCAGCGGTTGCAGCCAGTGGCCTAGGCGGCACTCCACGTTGTGCAGCCCATGCGCGTGCGCGTTGTGCCGGGCAATGGCCAGGGCATCGGCACTGGCATCGGTGGCGATCAGTTGCGCCTGCGGCCGCTCGCTGGCAATTGCCAGCGCGATCGCGCCGCTGCCGGTACCCAGATCGACCACCCGGACGCCGGCGGTCAGCTCCAGGCGTTCCAGCGCCAGCTCCACCAGCGTTTCGGTATCGGCGCGCGGGATCAGCGTGGCGGTGGAGACCGCCAGGTCCAGGGTCCAGAACCCGCGCGAGCCGGTCAGGTAGGCCACCGGCTCTCCCTGGTGACGCCGCTCCACCAGCGCGCCGAAGCGCTGCGCCTGCTCAGCCGGCACCGGATCGCGCCCATGCGCGAACAACCAGGCGCGGTCGCGCCCCAGCGCATGCAGCAGCAAGGGCTCCGCGTCGCTGCGCGCAATGCGGATGACCGCCTCGCGCAGCAGCTGTTCGGCGGACATGACGGCGGGAGCCTCAGACATGCGGCAACTTCACTTGTGCGAAACATCGGCCGACCATTATCGGGGATGGCAGCAGGTGCGCACGCCAGAGCCAGTCTGACGTTTTGATAGCCGCAGCCTATCTATGCAATTCCATCAATCGATTTGAGATATCTATTGATCCTACCTACCATGGCGCCTGTTCCGTCCCCCAACCCCCTTCACCGCAAGAGGAAACTCAATGTCTCTCATCAACACCCAGGTCCAGCCCTTCAAGGCGAACGCGTACCACAACGGCAACTTCATTGAGGTCACCGAAGCAAGCCTGAAGGGCAAGTGGTCGGTGCTGATCTTCATGCCGGCCGCCTTCACCTTCAACTGCCCGACCGAAGTGGAAGACGCCGCTGACAACTACGCCGCGTTCCAGAAGGCCGGCGCCGAGGTGTACATCGTCACCACCGACACGCACTTCTCGCACAAGGTGTGGCACGAAACCTCCCCGGCCGTGGGCAAGGCGCAGTTCCCGCTGATCGGCGACCCGGCCCACAAGCTGACCCGCGCGTTCGGCGTGCACATTGAAGAAGAAGGCCTGGCCCTGCGCGGCACCTTCATCATCAATCCGGAAGGCGTGATCAAGACCCTGGAAATCCACGACAACTCCATCGCCCGCGACGTCACCGAGACGCTGCGCAAGCTGACCGCGGCACAGTTCGTGGCCAACAATCCTGGCCAGGTCTGCCCGGCCAAGTGGAAGGAAGGCGCCAAGACCTTGGCTCCGTCGCTGGACCTGGTCGGCAAGATCTAAGCCGCCTCGCATCCCTGGCCCGGTTTCCGGGCCGGGGGTGAACCGGAGCCGGTGCCGGGCTGCCCGCCAGCCACCGCCAGCACGCACCCCGCCTTCGCGCCGGCTGCGGTTCATCCCCTTCCTCCCCAGGCGACCTGCGCATGCGCAGCGACGCCATGCCCTCCCCTTGCCCATTCCCAGGAGTTTTCCATGTTGGATGCCAATCTCAAGACCCAGCTGACCGCCTACCTGGAACGGGTCACGCGGCCGATCCAGATCCATGCTTCGATCGACGACATCCCCAAGGCGCGCGAAATGCTCGAGCTGCTCGAGGATCTGGTGCTGCTCTCGGACAAGATCAGCCTGGACGTGCACCGCGACGACAACCAGCGCAAGCCCTCGTTCGCGCTGACCACGCCGGGCCAGGACATTTCGGTGCGCTTTGCCGGCCTGCCGATGGGGCACGAATTCACCTCGCTGGTGCTGGCGCTGCTGCAGGTTGGCGGCCACCCTTCCAAGGCCACTGCCGAGCTGATCGAGCAGGTGCAGCACCTGGATGGCGACTATCAGTTCGAAACCTATTTCTCGCTGTCGTGCCAGAACTGCCCGGACGTGGTGCAGGCGCTGAACCTGGCCGCGGTGCTGAACCCGCGCATCAAGCACGTGGCCATCGATGGCGCGCTGTTCCAGGACGAGGTGGAAACCCGCCAGATCATGTCGGTGCCCACCGTGTACTTGAACGGTGAACTGTTCGACCAGGGCCGCATGACGCTGGAACAGATCGTCGCCAAGCTCGACACCAATGCCGCCAAGCGCGATGCCGCCAAGATCGCCGCCAAGGACGCCTTCGACGTGTTGGTGGTTGGCGGTGGCCCGGCCGGCTCGGCAGCAGCGGTGTATGCCGCACGCAAGGGCATCCGCACCGGCGTGGCTGCAGAGCGTTTCGGTGGTCAGGTGCTGGACACCATGTCGATCGAAAACTTCATCTCGGTGCCGGAAACTGAAGGCCCGAAGATGGCTGCCGCGCTTGAGCAGCACGTGCGCCAGTACGACGTGGACATCATGAATCTGCAGCGTGCCGAGCAGTTGATCCCGGCCGGTGCCGATGGCCTGGTCGAAATCAAGCTGGCCAATGGCGCATCGCTCAAGAGCAAGACGGTGATCCTGTCCACCGGCGCGCGCTGGAGGCAGATGAATGTGCCCGGCGAAGACCAGTACAGGAACAAGGGCGTGGCCTACTGCCCGCATTGCGATGGCCCGCTGTTCAAGGGCAAGCGCGTGGCGGTGATCGGCGGCGGCAATTCGGGCGTGGAAGCGGCGATCGATCTGGCCGGCATCGTGGCGCATGTCACGCTGGTGGAATTCGACGACAAGCTGCGCGCCGACGAAGTGCTGCAGCGCAAGCTGCGCAGCCTGCACAACGTGCGCATCATCACCAGCGCGCAGACCACCGAAGTGCTGGGCGATGGTCAGAAGGTCACTGGGCTGGTCTACAAGGACCGCACCGGTGGCGACACGCAGCACATCGACCTGGAGGGTGTGTTCGTGCAGATCGGCCTGCTGCCCAACACCGAGTTCCTGCGTGGCACGGTGGAGTTGTCCCCGCGCGGCGAGATCATCGTCGACGACCGCGGCCAGACCAATGTGCCGGGCGTGTTCGCGGCCGGCGACGCGACCACGGTGCCGTACAAGCAGATCGTGATCGCGATGGGCGAAGGTTCCAAGGCTGCATTGAGCGCGTTCGATTACCTGATCCGCTCCAGCGCACCGGTCAGCGCCGACGTAGCCCAGGCTGCGTAAGCGTGAGCTCAGCCAGCGCCCGGCCCGCCCGGGCGCTAAGCTGCGGTTGGTCCAGTCCGTTCCACGTCACAGCCACGAGGGCTGCTGCACATGAATCTGCGTGACCTGAAATACCTGGTAGCCCTGGCCGACCACAAGCATTTTGGCCGTGCCGCCACTGCCTGTTTCGTGAGCCAGCCCACCTTGTCCACCCAGATCAAGAAACTGGAAGACGAGCTCGGTGTGCCGCTGGTCGAACGTGCGCCGCGCAAGGTGATGCTCACCCCGGCTGGCCGCGAAGCCGCCATGCGCGCGCGCAGCATCGTGGCCGAAGTGGAACAGATGAAGGAAGCCGCCCGCCGCAGCCAGGACCCGGAAGCGGGCACCGTGCGCCTGGGCATCTTCCCCACCCTGGCACCGTATCTGCTGCCGCATGTGGTGCCACGCATCCGCGAGCGTTTTCCGCGCCTGGAGCTGTTGCTGATCGAAGAAAAAAGCGACCAGCTCATCCACCAGTTACGCGAAGGCCGCATGGACGCCGCACTGCTGGCCCTGCCCCTGCAGGACGAGCAGTTGCATGCCGAATTCCTGTTCGAAGAACCGTTCGTGCTGGCGGTACCGGAAGGCCACCCGCTGTCGCGGCACGACAGCATGACGCTGGACGATCTCTCCGAGCAGCGCCTGTTGCTGCTGGAAGACGGCCATTGCCTGCGCGAACAGGCGCTGGACGTGTGCCATCTTGCCGGCGCGCTGGAAAAGTCCGAATTCCAGGCGACCAGCCTGGAAACCCTGCGCCAGATGGTGGCGGCCAATGTCGGTGTCACCCTGCTGCCGATGCTGGCGGTCAAGCCGCCGGTGGCACGTTCGGAAAACATTCGCCTGATCCGCTTCCGCGAAGACAAGCAGCCCAACCGGCGCATCGCCATGGCATGGCGGCGCAGCTCGGCAATGACGGCGTTCCTGGAGCAGCTCTCGCAGATCTTCAAGGAATTGCCGGACAGCCTGTTCACGCTGGACCAGCCGGCAAGCGGCCCGAAAGCTGTCGCCGCCTGAAGGCCGTGCACTGCCGCGGTCGCTTCACAACGCAATCTTGTCGACAATGGACGAAGGCGGCACGTAGGTGTCGCCTTTTGCTTGTCCACTCTTTACCGCTGATGCCGGCGCCTACGGGCAACGCGTGATCGGTGCGATGTGCCCGCCTGCATTGTGGTCACGCCGCGCCGCCCTCACCTGTTGTTGGAGGGCGCACCGTGCGTCCGCTGCCCTTGTCAGGAGATTGCCATGACCTCGCAACACCACAGCGGCTTGCCGCCATCCATTCTGGTGTCCAGCCACGACCTTGCCCGCCTTGAAGCGATGCTCGAGTCTTCCGCGTTGAACAACCATCCGGCCGCCGCTGCGCTGGCCGACGAACTGGGCCGCGCACGCGTCGTGCCGCCCGACCAGATTCCCGGCGATGTCGTCACCATGCACTCACGCATCGAATGCGAAGACGAGCTGCACGGCGAACGTCACACGCTCACCCTCGTGTACCCGCACGAAGCCGATGTCCAACACAGCCGCATCTCGGTGCTGGCGCCGGTGGGCACCGCCTTGCTCGGCCTGTCGGTCGGCCAGTCCATCGATTGGCGCGCACCCGGCGGACGCGACCTGCGCTTGCGCGTGACCGCTGTGCACGACCAGCCCGAAGCGGCGGGCGACTTCCGTCGCTGAGCGCGCTAACGTAACGCGCTGCGTCCTATCCCCGACCCGTTCCACGATTCGAGAGAACCCGCATGACTGCATCCCCCTCCAAGCTTGCCCAACTGCGTGACCTGTCCGTTGTCGTTGCCGATACGGGCGACTACGACGCGATCAAGCGGCTCAAGCCGGTCGATTGCACCACCAATCCCACACTGGTCAAGAAAGCCCTGGATCTGCCGGTGTATGCCGACCTGATCGAGCGCGAGCTGGCCTGGGGCCGTGCGCACGGTGGCGAAGACCGCAACAGCACCATCAACGAAGTAGCTGATCGCCTGACCGTCGGCGTGGGCACCATGTTGTCGGAACTGGTACCCGGCCGCGTGTCCACCGAAGTGGACGCGGACCTGGCGCACGACACCCAGGCCACCATCGCCAAGGCACGCAAGTTCATCGCGATGTATGCCGAGCGTGGCGTGTCCAAGGACAAGATCCTGATCAAGATCGCCGCCACCTGGGAAGGCATCGAAGCCGCACGCCAACTGCAGCAGGAAGGCATCGACTGCAACCTGACGCTGATCTTCAACCGCTCGCAGGCGCTGGCCTGTGCCGAGGCCGGTGTGTTCCTGATCTCGCCGTTTGTCGGCCGCATCCTGGATTTCTTTGTCGCCAAGGGCCAGACCCCGGCCAGCATCGACGAAGATCCGGGCGTGGTGTTCGTGCGCGGTGTCTACGACGAGTTCAAGCGCCGCGGCTCCTCCACTGTGGTCATGGGCGCCTCGTTCCGCTCCACTGCGCAGATCGAGGCGCTGGCCGGCTGCGACCGCCTGACCATCTCGCCGGACCTGCTGGAGAAGCTCGACGCCGACCACGGCGACCTGCCGCGCAAACTGTCGCCATTGAATGCGGACAACGCGGCCATCACGCCGATCAACAGCGACAGCTTCGCCACCGACTTGGCCGCTGACGATATGGCCACCGAGAAGCTGGCCAGCGGCATCGACACCTTCGCCAAGGACCTGGAGGCGCTGCGCAAGACCATCGCCGACAAGCTCGCTGGCTGATCGTTCCCGTTGTTGCGTCACCTCCAACGCCTGCGGCATGGCCCGCAGGCGTTTTTGTTTGTGGCATTAGCGGCTGATTCGCAGCGCGCACAGACCGCCACCGACCGATGAGCTGCAGCCCAGCGCGACCTGCCACTGCCGCGTAAGCCTCCAGGCGCGTGCCGCCCCGGCGGCGCGGAACCCCAGCAACCGGCGCGTTGCTGTTTCGACAACACGCTCACAACATCTGACGGGCCGCTGCCTAGAATCCGGATTCCTCAACGGACGAAATGGACAATGGCAAACATCGCAGTGGTGATGGTCGACGGTGTCGCCGACTGGGAAATCGGCGTGGTCCTGCCTGCGGCGCGCGAGTGGTTCGGCGACCAGGTCGCCATCGCCAGCATCGACGGACAGCCGGTGCACTCGATCGGTGGCTTGCGCATCACGCCGGAATTTGCGCTCTCGGATTTGGCACCGCTGGACGCCGATCTGTGGATCCTGCCAGGCAGCGAACGCTGGCAAGCCGGCGAGATCCCCGGGCTGAGCGGCGTGTTATGCGAACGCGTGCAACAGCAGCGCCCGATTGCGGCGATTTGCGGAGCCACCATCGCACTGGCGTATGCGGGTCTGCTCGACGAGCGGCCGCACACCAGCAATTCGCTGGCGTTCTTGCAGGAGCACGTGGTGCCGTACGCCGGCGCTGCGCATTACCGGCACGAGAAAGTGGTCAGCGCCGACGGCGTGATCACCGCACCCGGCACCAGCCCGGTGGGGTTTGCGGTGACCTGCATGCGTACTCTGCATCCGGAGCGCACAGAATTACTGGCACAACTGCGCGGCATGTTCTCGGGCGAATTCGTCTAGCCGAAGCGCTTGTTCGCGTAGCGCAGGACACGCCCTTCTGCGATATACCGGCACCGAGTTTGTGGGCGGCTCGCCAATCAGCGAGCACTGCGCCTTCCCACGGCGGGGGAGGTTTCGTGCCACGCATGTGCGACATGTGCGCACGAGTGGTGGCATACCGGAACGCCGTGGAAACGCAGTTGCTGCTCGCGTGCTGGAGACTTACCAGCACGTCGCACTCAAGCCGCCGCGACTACCACTCAATGGCGTTACCGACCTCTGCGTCCACGCGCCCGACGCCGGTGCGTGACGCATGCGCCTGCAGGCGGCGTCGCGCACCAGCACGGAACCAGTCTTCCGCAACTGCGGTCGGCCACCGCAACTGGCACACAAAAAGATGGCCACGCCGTCTCCGGCGTAGCCATTGCAAGTTGCCTGGCATGCACTCCCATGCGCTGCCTGATAGTGAAAACGCTGCCGGTCACTATGGCCATCGGCACGCCACGATCACATGGCAGCGCTTGGATCCGGCCTCGCCTTTCCGCTCAGGCATCCAGCCCGATCGGGCAGCTCACTCCCGTTCCGCCAAGCCCGCAATAGCCATTGGGGTGCTTGGCGAGATACTGCTGGTGATCGTCCTCGGCGTAATAGAACGTGGGCGCCGGGTAAAGGATCTCCGTGGTGATGTCGCCATAACCGGCTGCGGTCAATTGCTGCTGGTAGGCATCGCGGCTGGCAATGGCCGCGTCGTATTGCGCTTGCGTGCTGCAGTAGATCGCCGAGCGGTATTGCGTACCGACATCGTTGCCCTGCTGCATGCCCTGGGTTGGATCGTGGCTTTCCCAGAACGTGCGCAGCAATTGTTCGAACGACACCGCCTGCGCGTCGTACACCACCAGCACCGCCTCGGTGTGGCCGGTCTGCCCTGAGCAGACTTCCGAATACGTCGCGTTCGGTGTTTTGCCCCCGGCGTAACCCACCGCCGTGGTGTAGACCCCAGGCACGTTCCAGAACTTGCGTTCCGCGCCCCAGAAGCAGCCAAGCCCGAATTGCACCTGGGCCAGGCCGGTGAACTCACCACGCAACGGGTGGCCGTTGATCAGGTGCGTGTTGTGCAGCGGCAACGCCTGGGTACGTCCCGGCAGTGCTTCGCCGGACCGTGGCATGCGTTGTTTGAAGGCGCCGATTCCCAACATGGTGCAACTCCCGCGTGTTTGAGGGTTGCCTGCTGGATGGCGCCGGTGGGAGCGGCTTTCAAGCCGCTCCCGGCGATTGCACCTCACTTCGCCTTGGTGACCGCAGCGGTGGCGGTGGCGGTATCCACTTCCGGCATGGCCGAGCTGTGGTGGTTGATGATCAGCCACTTGCCGTCGCGCTTTTCGTACACGAAGGTGTAGCGGGCCTGCACATCGCTCTTCTTGCCGTTCTTGTCGGTGAGCGTGAAGGTGTACACACCCGCATCCACCGCGCTGTCGTCATCGAGCAGGCGCACGGTGCGGTAGTTGATGACGCCCTTCGGCTTTTTGGTCAGGAACATCTCGAAGTAGTTTTCGATCTGCTCGCGCGAGGCGCGCACTTCGTTGGAAACCGTCGGCAGCAGCACGCCGTCCGGGGCGTACAGGTCGGCCACCTTGTGCGGGTTGCCGGTGGCCAGGGCCGCGTTCCAGGTGTCGAACAGCGCAGCCACTTCGCGCGCTTCGCCATCGGCGGGCAGCGCGGCCTTGTCGGTGTAATGCATCACGCCGCCAGCCAGCGCCGGGGTGGCAGCCAGAGCCAGAACCAGAGAGAACAGGGGGCGACGCATGGGGTATCTCCGTTGAGTGATGGGGGTTGCCTCAGTGGGCGAGCCCAGTATCGAAATCCAGCGAGCCCAACAATTCCGCCGAGTGGCATATACTCAAATATGCTGATCGGCCTAGAGCTCGGATATGGAAACCCCAACCAATGCAGGCGATTGGCGCCTGGCGTTACGTCGCGACGCCTCCGACAGCGCACGCTGGCAGGCGCTGCAGGAGGCCAGTGCGGCGCTGCGCAGTGCCAGTACGCCCGAACAGGCTTGCGATGCAGTGCTGGGCCGCGTGTTGCTGCTGCTGGGGCTGGAAGATGGCGCGGTGCTGGCGCAGCGCGGGCCACGCGCGCAGGTGTTTGCCAGCAGGGGCCGCGCCCTGCCGCCCGGCGCCAGCGCCCCCGGTGACAGCCATGAAGCCACTTGGCTGATGCCGCCCCGCCCGGCCGAAATGCGTGATGCAAGGCTGCCGATCCAGCTGCTCGGCACCACACTGGGCATGGTGTGCGTGGCCTGGAACGACGGCCGCCTGGCGCCGGGCAGCGACGACCTGCAGGCATTGCAGGCCTTTGCGCTGCTGTTGCCGGCGATGGTCGCCGAGCCAGCCAGGCCGGTCGCCACGCGGCGGCGCAAAGCGGTGCAGGACGATCGTCTGAGTGCCCTGAGCAAGCGCGAAAAACAGGTGCTCTCGCTGCTGCCGCGCGGGCTCACCAACGCGACACTGGCAGCTGAACTGGGGATTTCTCCCGGCACGGTCAAAGTGCACGTCGAGCGAATCCTGCAGAAACTTGAGGTAAAAGATCGCACCCAGGCCGCGGTGTACGCGGTCCACGCAGGACTTGCGCAATGAATGCTCTGGCGGTGCGATGGAACGATTGGCCGATCACCCGCAAGAGCCTGGCGGTGGTCACCCTGCCGCTGCTGCTGCTGGCCGTGGCCTTGATGGCGATCTACAGTGTGGAGCGGCAGAACATCGCCGCCGAAAACGATGTGCGGCAGACCCTGGAAGTGCTGAGCGATCTGTACGAAGCGCACGCACTGCTGGCCGAAACCGCCGCCGGTGTGCGCGGATATCGGCTGGTGCGCCGCGATGAATTCCTCACCCCGTACCGCGACGCGGAGCCGCGCCTGCAACGCGTGGCCGAGCGGCTGTCGCAACGCATTACCGACCCGGTGCAGGCGCAGCGTTTTGCGCGCATCAAACCGTTGTTCGCCGAAAAGATGCAGGGCTGGCGTCGTCTGCTTGCGCCGGATCTGAGCCGCGAGGAAGAGATCCGCCAATTGTGGGACGGCAAGTACAAGCTCGACATCCTGCGCGCTGAATTACGCGAACTGCGCAATTACGAAACCGCGCAACTGCAGGTGCGCACCGCCAAGGCGCAGGGGCTGCGCCAGCGCAATCTCATCATCACCCTGAGCGCAGCGATGCTCGGCGGCCTGGGCGCGGTGTTCGCGGTGGCGTGGTTCGCCTCGGCCTTGTCCGGGCGCCTGCGCACGCTGGCCGCCAATGCCGACCGGCTCGGCGAAGGGCTGCCGCTGGCCGCACAGCCGCGTGCCGGCGATGAACTCGGGCAGGTCGGCCAACGCCTGGCACAGGCCAGCGAACTGCTGGCCGCACGCGCCAACGAAGCACAACTGGCCCGCCGAGAGGCCGAGACCGCCAACCGCGCGAAGACCGAATTCCTCTCGCGCAGCAGCCATGAATTGCGTACCCCGCTCAACGCGATCCTGGGCTATGCGCAGGTGCTGGAGATGGATTTGCCCGAGCCGGGCCACCGCCGTCACCTGCAGCACATCCTGGGCGCCGGCCGGCACCTGCTCGGCCTGATCACCGAGCTGCTGGACATCGCCCGCATCGAAGCCGATCAACTGGATCTCAGCCCCGAACCCATCGCGGTGCGCGCCGCCGTGCACGAGGCACTGGGCCTGATCGCGCCGGACGCCGACAAGCACGGCATCAGCCTGCAGCCGCCGGCCATCGATGGCCCCTGGACGGTGCGCGCTGACGCGCAGCGCCTGCGCCAGGTGCTACTCAATCTGTTGTCGAATGCGGTCAAGTTCAATCGCACCGGCGGCCAGGTGCAGGTGAGCGCACAGCCGGATGGCGATCAGGTGCGCATCGTGGTCGCCGACCAGGGCGCCGGGCTCACAGCGGCGCAGATCGAACGGCTGTTCACCCCGTTTGAGCGGCTGGGCGCGGAACGCTCGGCCGTGGAAGGCACCGGGCTGGGGCTGGCGCTGAGCAAGCGCCTGATCGAGGCCATGGGCGGGCAGATCGGCGTGGACAGCAGCCGTGACGGCGCGCGTTTCTGGATTTCCCTGCCGCAAGGCGAGCCGCAGAGCGCCGAACCTGCGCGCACGCTGCTGCCGCTCAGCAACGCTGGCAGCGGTGTCTGCCGCCTGCTGAGCATCGAAGACAACCCCTCCAACCAGGCGCTGATCCGCACGCTCACCGAACGGCGGCCGCAGTGGCAGCTGCTGGAAGCGGCCAGCCTGGCGCAGGCGCGTGCGCTGCTGCAGCACGAGGTGCCGGACCTGATCCTGCTCGACCTGCACCTGAGCGATGGCAATGGCGAAGAACTGCTGCGCGACCTGCAGGCGCAGCCGGCTACTGCCGCGGTGCCGGTGGTGGTGATCAGCGCCGACGCGACCTCTGCCACGCTGGCGCGCGTGGGCAACCAGGGCGTGCGCGCCTATCTGACCAAACCGCTCGATGTGGCGGAATTCTTCGCCGTGATCGACAGGCTACTGGCATGACACGCGACGACATCCTCGCCTCCCGCATCCTCATCGTCGACGACGAGCCGGCCAATGTGCGGCTGCTCGAAGACCTGCTGCAACGCGAAGGCTTCCAGCAGGTGGTCGCCACCACCGACCCGCAACGGGTCATGGGCCTGGTGTCGGCATTCGCGCCGGACCTGATCCTGCTGGATCTGAAGATGCCGGAACTGGACGGCTATGCGTTGCTGGAGCAGCTGGCGCGCCTGTCCGACCCGGGGCAGTTCCTGCCGGTGATCGTGCTCACCGCAGACCCCAGCCGCAGCGCCCGCCATCGCGCGCTCGGGTTGGGTGCCAAGGACTTCCTGACCAAGCCGTTGGACACCTTCGAGGTGGCGTTGCGGGTGTGGAACGTGGCCGAAACCACGGTGTTGTTCAAACGCCTGCGGGCATTGGCCTCGCCCGATGCCGCGCCGCCGGGCTGGCGTCAACCGGAGTAATCGCGCCCCTATTGTTGCGTTCGCGATCGTCGTCGGAGCGCACCTGGGCGCGACCGGCGTTGCCTGGGAAACCTCATCGCGCCCGGGTGCGCTCCTACGAGCAGCACAGGACACGCACAGGGACCGCGCACCGCTACAGCGCGCGCGTGACCTCGCCGCACAGGCCGATCTCGGCCAGCACCGCTTGCGCCTGGCTCAGATGCATGTCTGCCACGCAGACCTGCAACACGCCGAAGGCCGGCAGTTCGCCTGAGCCGCCCAGCAGCGATTCGCCGAACACGAAGGCGGTGATGCCAGCATCTTCCAGCGCGTGCTTGGCCAGATGGGCATCGATGATGTGACTGGCTCGGTAGGCGATCTGCATGTCAGCCGCGCCCCAGCCGTTCGCGTTTGGCATCCAGTTTCCACTCGCGCAGTGCGGGCAGGCTGTCGAGCGCGGCCAGATAATCGCCGGCGGCTTCGAATAGCGGCACACCGTAGCTGGCAAAGCGCAGTGCTACCGGCGCGAACATCGCATCGACGATGCCGAAATCGCCGCACAGGAACGCACCACCCTGCCCGTGTTCGGCGCGCAGGCTGGCCCACAGCGCCTGGATGCGCGCGATGTCGCGCTCGGCGGTGGCATCCCAGTGAGCGGACCCAGGCACACGTGCCAGATCCATCGGCAGCTGGCTGCGCAGCGCGGCAAAGCCACCGTGCATTTCGGCGGCGGCGGCGCGGGCCTGCGCACGCACTGCCGGGTCGGCCGGCCAGCCGCGGCCATCGAGCCAGCGCTCGTTGACGTATTCGCAGATCGCCAGCGAATCCCACACATGCAGCGTGCCATCCCACAGCACCGGCACCAGCCGGGTCGGCGAATAGCCGGCGATACGGGCCTGGAATTCGGGCGTGTTCAACGGCAAGGCGACTTCTTCGAACGGCACCTGGAAATGCCGTAGCAACAGCCACGGCCGCAACGACCAGGAGGACAGGGTCTTGTCGCCGATCACCAGGCGGGGCAGTGACATTGCGCAGCTCGCTCGAAGGAGTGCGCGCAGCGTACGCGTCGGGCGCGACGCCGGCCAGCGGCCGATGGCCGAGCCGATGAGCCGGTTGCGCGCCTGCCCCGGCCACCGCAGGTGCCAAGGCGCTCTGGCACTGCCCCGCACGTGCCACCAGGCCGCCACGTGCGCCGCGCCTACCCCTAAACCGGTGCCACCGCCTAAACTTGCGGTTTATCCGATACCGATGCCCCGCATGTCCGAGATTCCAGCCACCGACGCCACCGCCCCGGCGGAGAAGAAAGACTTCATCCGCCAGATCGTTCGCGAGGACCTGGCCAGCGGCAAGCACACGGCCATCCGCACCCGCTTCCCGCCCGAGCCCAATGGCTACCTGCATATCGGCCATGCCAAGGCGATCTGCCTGGACTTCGGCCTGGCGGCCGAGTTCGGCGGGCTGTGCAACCTGCGCCTGGACGATACCAACCCGGCCAAGGAAGACCCCGAGTTCGTGGTCGCCATCCAGGACGACGTGCGCTGGCTGGGCTTTGAGTGGGCGCAGCTGCGGCATGCCTCCGATTACTTCGAGGTGTACTACCTGGCGGCGGAAAAGCTGATCCGCGACGGCCATGCGTTCGTCTGCGACCTCTCGGCCGAGCAGGTGCGCCAATACCGCGGCACGCTGACCGAGCCAGGCCGCAACTCGCCGTTCCGCGAACGCAGCGTCGACGAAAACCTGGACCTGTTCCGGCGCATGCGGGCCGGCGAATTCCCCGATGGCGCGCGCACGCTGCGCGCCAAGATCGACATGGCCAGCGGCAACATCAACCTGCGCGACCCGGCGCTGTACCGCATCAAGCACGTCGAACACCAGAACACCGGCAACGCCTGGCCGATCTACCCGATGTATGACTTCGCGCATTCGCTGGGCGATGCGGTGGAAGGCATCACCCATTCGCTGTGCACGCTGGAATTTGAAGACCACCGCCCGTTGTACGACTGGTGCGTGGACAAGGTGGACCTGAGCGGCCATCCCGAGCTGCTGGCGCCGCTGCTGGGCAAGGGCTACCCGAAGGAAGCCGCCAAGCCGCGCCAGATCGAGTTCTCGCGCCTGAACATCAACTACACGGTGATGAGCAAGCGCAAGCTCACCGCGCTGGTGGAAGAACAGCTGGTGGACGGCTGGGACGACCCGCGCATGTACACGCTGCAGGGCCTGCGCCGGCGCGGCTATACGCCGGCGGCGATGCGTCTGTTCGTGGACCGCGTGGGTATCAGCAAACAGAACTCGGTGATCGATTTCTCGGTACTGGAAGGCTGCCTGCGCGAAGACCTGGACGCGGCCGCCGCGCGGCGCATGGCAGTCATCGACCCGCTCAAGCTGGTGCTGACCAACCTGCCCGAGGGTCACACCGAGACGCTGCAGTTTTCCAACCACCCTAAGGACGAGAGCTTCGGCACGCGTGAGGTGCCGTTTGCGCGCGAGCTGTGGATCGAGCGCGAGGATTTTGCCGAAGTGCCGCCCAAGGGCTGGAAGCGGCTGGTGCCGGGCGGCGAGATCCGTCTGCGCGGCGCGGGCATTGCGCGCGTGGATGAAGTGATCAAGGACGCCGCCGGCGAGATCGTGGAGCTGCGCGGCTGGCTGGATCCGGAATCGCGCCCGGGCATGATCGGTTCCAACCGCAAGGTCAAGGGGACCATCCATTGGGTCAGCGCCGTCCATGCGGTGGAGGCGGAAATCCGCCTGTACGACCGTCTGTTCTCGGTGGAAAAGCCCGACGACGAGTCCGAAGGCAAGACCTACCGCGACTACCTCAACCCCGAGTCCAAGCGCAGCGTGCGCGGCTATGTGGAGCCGTCGGCGGCGCAGGCCGCACCCGAGCAGGCGTTCCAGTTCGAGCGCACCGGCTATTTCGTGGCCGACCGTCGCGACCACAGTGCCGCCACGCCGGCGTTCAACCGCAGCGTGACCCTGCGCGACACCTGGGCCAAGTGAGGCTCCGCCGCGCCGCTGCTCGCAACGGCGCGGCCCTGCTGCAATGACCGATGGCGCCCTGCATCTACGTCAGTATGGGCGTGACGGGTATCGCCACCGCCACGCCCATGTGCAGGTGGTGCTGCCGGTTCGCGGCACGTTGGAGATCGAGGTTGGTGGACGCGGCGGGCGCGTCGATCACCGGCAGGCGGTGGTCATCGCACCGCACACCGATCACGATCAGGCCGCGCACGACGACAACCGTTTTCTGATCCTGGAATGCAGCGACGCTGACGTGGGCGCCCATCGCGTGGAGCAGCTGCAACAGCGGCCATTTGTGGCCACCACGCCGCGCCTGCTGGCCATTGCCAACTTCATCGACCAGCACTGCCGCACGCGCGATGCCGTACCTGCCCTGCTGCGTGGCCATTGTCTGCCGCCCCTGCTGCACGCCCTGCGCGCCGATCCTGCACCACTGCAGCGCCTGCAGCAGCTGTGCGACACGATTACCGCAACACACGCCGAGCCCTGGCCGGTGCAGCGCATGGCCGCGTACCTGGGCATGGGCGCAGGCCGCGTACACGCGCTGTTTCGCGACACCTTCGATCAAACGCCGCAGCAATGGCTGGGTGCGTTGCGGCTGCAGCGCGTCTGCCTGCAGCTGGCGCATACCGATGTGCCGATCGCGCAGCTGGCACTGGTGCATGGCTGGTCGGACCAGACCGCACTGACGCGTGCGATGCGCCGCATCCTGGGCATGACGCCGGCGGCGTATCGACGCCGCCAGCAGCATGCCGGCACGCGCTGAGCGGCATGCCGTGGGCGGTGTGATCCCCGCACACAGCGGCGGCCAGGCTGAACGCCGCACAAGAGCCCGGGTCAAGCCGCCCCTGCACACACGCGGCATGCTGCACGCCTGGAAGGAGGTGTGCGATGCGTGAGCGGCTGATGGCAGGCGTGGCCAGTGGCATGGGCGCCGGCGCGTTGTGGGGGTTGGTGTTTTTGGCACCACAGTTGCTGGCGGCGTTTTCGCCGTTGCAACTGGCGTTGTCGCGCTACCTGGCCTATGGCGCAGTGGCCGCATTGGTGCTGGCGCCGCGCGCGCGGCGCACCGCCGCCCGGCTGGGCCGCGCCGAGTGGTGGGCGCTGGTGCGCCTGAGCCTGCTGGGCAACCTGATCTACTACGTGCTGCTCGGCAGTGCCGTGCAATGGGCCGGTGGTGCGGCCACCGCGCTGATCATCGGCCTGCTGCCGGTGGTGGTCACGGTGATCGGCACGCGCGCCGCCGGTGCGGTGGGATTACCGCCCCTGGCCGCGCCGTGCGCGCTGTGCGTGGCAGGCGTGGCGCTGGTGGCCGTGGACACCTTGCAGCGCGACGGCGGCGCGCAAGCGTCGGATCTGGGCACCCGCGTCGCCGGGCTGTTGTGCGCGGTGGGCGCGTTGATCAGCTGGTCGGTGTATTCCATCGGCAATGCCCGCTGGCTGCGACGCCGCGCCGACCTGTCCAGCCAGGACTGGTCGCTGCTGACCGGCGTGGTCACCGGGGCACTGGCGCTGCTATTGGCCCCGCTCACATTGCTCGACACCACCGTGCATGCGCCGCTCGACTGGGCCCGCTTCTGGGCCATTGCATTGGTACTGGCGGTGCTCGCCTCGGTGATCGGCAATGGCCTGTGGAACCGCGCCAGCCGGCTGCTGCCGCTGACCCTGGTCGGCCAGATGATCGTGTTCGAAACGGTGTTCGCGCTGCTGTACGGCTTTGCCTGGGAAGCGCGCCTACCCACCGGGCTGGAGCTGGCCGCCATTGCCTGCCTGCTGGTGGGCGTGCTGTGGTGCGCAGCGCTGCATGGCGAAACGAACTGACTCACCGCCGGCACCACACCAGGTGCCTACCCTGCGACATTGACCTCACGCAATGCCCATGCATATTTCCCTATCCCTACGCTGCGCGTTGGCTTGCCTGATGCTTGGTCTGGGCGCCTGCACAACCCAGCCCGCTGGCCCACAGGCGAGCACGCCGCCCAGCGGCCCCTGCGATGTGGTCGCAGTGCCGCCGAACTACGACATCCCGCCGGCACGGCTGGACGAAACCATGCAGCAGCTGGCCCACGCCACCCGCTGCGCGATTCAGTTTTCCCCGCCCACCGACCGCTCCTTCGATGCGGTACCGGTCAATGCGGTGCACGGCCAGGTGAGCATCCGCCAGGCAGTGCGCCAGGCCATCGCCGGCACCGGGATCGTGGTCCAGCAAGAAACCGCCGATTCGATCACGCTGAGCCGCTGACCGGCCACAGCGGCGTGCGGCGTGGGCAGGAGGGCTACCATGGCAGTCCTCCGCCCCTTGCAGGACGCCCGCATGCCCCGTACACATTCCTGGCTCCTGAGCACCGTGCTGCTGATCGCGCAGGCCTTGCTGATCGGCTGTGTTGCTCCCGCACCCACCGAAGCGGCCACACCGCCCGCATCGGCCTCACCCATCAAGCGCATCCAGGTCAACACCACCTGCCGCACCGATGCCGATTGCACGGTGAAAGACGTGGGCAACTGTTGCGGCGCGTTTCCCGCATGCGTCAACGTCAACAGCGCCACCGACCCCAAGGGCGTGCTGGCGCAATGTCAGGCCAGCGGCACGATGAGTGTGTGCGGCTTCCGCGAGATCAGTGCCTGTCAGTGCGTTTCCGGCCAATGTGCCGCAAGCGATGCACAGACCGATACACTGCGCCGCCCCGATTCCTCTCCTGCACCGGTCCAGTGATGCTCTACGCGCAAGTTCACCTCACCCTGCCCGCCTGGATCCACGACCATGTGGACGCTAGCCGCGCCTATCCTGGCGACGCCGAGAAAGTGGCGCTGGCGATCGATCTGTCGCGGATGAACGTGGAAGCACGCAGCGGCGGCCCGTTTGGGGCGGTGGTGTTCGGGCCCGACGACCGCATCATCGCCGCGGCGGTGAACCGCGTGGTGCCACAGAACACTTCGCTGGCACATGCGGAAAACATGGCCTACATGCTGGCCCAGCAGCGCCTGCAGACGCCACGGTTGAACGATGTCCTGTCGCCGGTGACCCTGGCCACCTCTGCGCAGCCGTGCTGCCAGTGCTACGGCGCCACCGTGTGGGCCGGCATCGACCGCCTGCTGATCGGCGCGCGCGCCGAAGACGTGATGGCCTTGACCGAATTCGACGAAGGCCCGCTGCCGGCCGACTGGGTGGGCGAGCTGACCCGTCGCGGCATCGAGGTGGTGCGCGATGTGCAGCGCGAACAGGCCTGCGCGGTGTTGCGCAGCTATGGCGAGGGTGGCGGTGATCATTATTGACCTCCCACGGCAGGCACTGCGATGAGCGGGCTGCTGTGCTATTGCCGGCAGGGCTTCGAGCCGGAACTGGCCGCCGAACTCAGCGCCCGCGCAGCGTTTGTCGGCATTGCCGGCTATGCGCGCACGCAGCGTAACGATGGCTATGTGTTGTTTGTCTGCGACGAGGCCGCGCAGCTGGCCGCCAGGCTGCAGTGGCGCGAGCTGATCTTCGCGCGCCAGAAACTGGTGGTGCTCGCCGAACTCAAGGGCCTCGATCCCAAGGACCGCATCACCCCGATCCTGGCGGCGCTGGACGGCCAACCGCGCTTTGGCGATCTGTGGGTGGAGCATCCGGATTCGGACGCCGGCAAACCACTGGCCGGCCTGGCCCGCAGCTTCGGGAATGCGTTGCGGCCTGCATTGCGCAAGGCCGGCCTGCTGACCGACAAACCACAAGCGCGACTGCCACGCCTGCACATCTGTTTTCTGGATGGCGACCACGCACTGCTGGCAGTGGCCGACAGCAGCGACAGCGCGCCCTGGCCGCTCGGCATTCCGCGCCTGAAATTGCTGCCGGAGGCGCCATCGCGCTCGGCACTCAAGCTCGACGAAGCACTGCTCACGCTGCTGACCCCGGAAGAACGCGAACAGCTGGTCAAACCCGGCATGCGCGCCGCCGATCTGGGCGCCGCACCGGGCGGCTGGACCTGGGTGCTCACCCGCCAGCACGTGCACGTGACCAGTGTCGACAACGGCCCGCTACGCGAGCATGTGCTGGCCACCGGTCTGGTCGAACATCTGCGTGCCGATGGCTTTCACTGGAAGCCCGCGCAACCGCTGGACTGGATGGTCTGCGACATGGTCGAGCAGCCGCGCCGCGTGGCCGAACGCATGGCCACCTGGGTGCGCGAAGGCTGGTGCCGCCACACCATCTTCAATCTCAAGTTGCCAATGAAAAAACGCTGGGACGAGACCCGGCTGTGCCTGGACCTGTTCGAGCAGCAAGCCGAGAAATCACTGACGGTGCGAGCCAAGCAGCTCTATCACGACCGTGAGGAAATCACGGTGCTGGCGATGCGGGGCTAGGCGCTGGGATTCGGGAATCGGGATTGGGGAATCGTAAGAGCGGGGAGTGGTGGTGTTATTGCTACTCGCTGGCGGGCACTCGCTGACCAAGCGTGACGTTTCACTCGCGCGCGTTGGTAGTTTTTGGCGGGCGGTCGCGCTTTCGGTCACCGGTAGTAGTGCTGCTACATGTTTGTTCGCACTGCACGCATCGTTGCAGGCTGGTTTGCGCCAGCCTGCTCGCTTGATTTCAGCGGCCGCTCCGTCGATAAAAAGAGCGGGCTGCGGTTACAGCACGATGCGCTTGCTGCCCTCGCGCGCAGAGCGGTAGATCGCATCCACGATGCGGATGTCGCGCAGGCCTTCTTCGCCCGGTGCACGTAGCGGCGTGCCGTTGAGGATGGCCAAGGCATCTTCGTCCATCTGCAGTGCCTGTTGGTGCGGCACCTTGGCGTCGAACACGCGGCCATCGCTGGCCTTGCCGGTGACGCCCTGGTAGGCCTGAAACGGCGACAACTCGTACCAGCCACGTTCGCACTCGGCACGCAGCACATTCATGTTGGCACCGAAGCTGGTCTTGCATGCGGCACGCACGGAATTGGGAAATTCCAGCGTGAAATCCATATGCTCGTCGACTTCGTCGAACAGCTCCGGGCGATCGGTCCAGCGCTTGGCGGTCACGGCCACCGGCTCGGCACCCACCGTATAGCGCGCGGCATTGAGCGGATACACGCCCATGTCGTACATCGCGCCGCCACCGAATTGCGAACGCAGGCGCCACGGCCGGTCAGCCTTGGTCGCATCGTGATAGCCGTTGTAGCCGGCTTCGGCACGCACGCGCTGCATGGCTCCAAACGGCTTCTCGCTGGCCATCGCAATCAGGCGCCGTGTGTTGGGCTCGTGCTGCATGCGATAGCCAATGGTCAACGCCACCTTGTTGCGTTTGCATGCAGCGATCATCGCCTCGCACTCGCCTGCGTTCATTGCCATCGGTTTTTCGCACCACACGTGCTTGCCGGCCGCGGCCGCGCGCAATGTCAGCGGCGCATGCAGATGGGTGGGCGTGACGATGTAGACCACGTCGATGTCGCTGTTATCGGCGATCTGGTCGAAATTCTCGTAGTTGTAGACGTTGCGATCGGGAATCTTGTACTTGGATTGCCACTGCGGAATCTTCGAGGCCGTACCGGTCACGATGCCGGCGAGCCTGCAGTGCTTGGTCAAGGCCAGGCCCGGTGCGAGCTGTTCGCTGGCATAACTGCCCAGCCCGGCAAGCGCGACATTGAGCGGTTTTCCTGGCGCTTTTTTCGGCAATGCCCAGGCAGGTGCACCGAGCAGGATGCCTGCACCGCCGAGGGCGGCAAGCAAGCGGCGACGCGTTACGGATTCCACAGACATGCAAACCTCCCTCGCAAGACTAGGCCAATACTGCTCGCGCACCTTACTTGATCGGCGGCGATCACCGCCATGGTTGCAACGCACGTTCTGGCACACTGCGGCGCACCCTCTCGGAGCCTGTCGCATGATCGCTGCCGCCTGTGTTCGCTTGTTGCCGTTTGCGCTTGTCTTGTCCAGTTCGCTCGCCATCGCGGCCGATGCGCCCTTCGTTGCACGCGACCTGATCGGCGATGGGGCCTTCACGAGCAATGCAGAGGGCCCGGCCGCCGGGCCGGACGGTGCGATCTACGCGGTGAATCTCGGCAAGGACGGCACCATCGGCCACATCACGCTGCACGCCGATGGCAGTGCCAAGGCCGAGGTCTTCCTGACCTTGCCCGAAGGCAGCCGCGGCAATGGCATCCGTTTCCGCGATGGCGCGATGTTCGTGGCCGACACGCTTGGCCGCAAGATCCTGCGCGTGGATCTGCGCACGCGCGCGGTGAGCACTTTCGCCGCGCTGCCCGCCTCCAACGGCCCCAACGATCTCGCGCTCGCCCCCGATGGCAGCTTCTACACCAGCGATCCCAACTGGACCGACAACAGCGGCCGCCTGTGGCAGGTCAGCCGCGATGGCGCCGTGCAACTGCTCGAAGACGGCATGACCACGCCCAATGGCCTGGATGTGAGCCCGGATGGCAAGCACCTGTACGTCAACGAGAGCATGGCGCGCAAGGTGTGGGTCTATGACCGCGTGGACGGCGGCCTGCGCAATAAGCGCGTATTGATCGAATTCCCCGATTTCGGCCTGGACGGCATGCGCTGCGATGCCGACGGCAATCTCTACATCGGCCGCTACGACGCCGGGCAGATTGCGGTGGTGTCGCCGCAGGGCAAGCTGCTGCGCACCATCGCGCTCAAGGGCCGCAAGGCCAGCAACGTGGCGTTTGGCGGCACCGACGGCAAGCAAGTGTTCGTCACGCTGCAGGACCGGGGCGCAGTTGAAACGTTCAGATCCGACCGCCCCGGCCGCGAAACCGGACGCTGAAACTGCTGCGCACGTCGCAGCGGTTCTCAGGCCACGCAACGGCGTCCTGGCATGCTGCATGTCACCTGTGGAGGACTCCTCATGCAACCGATCGAACTGAAGGACGCGGCCGCCTTTGGCAGCGAATTCCTGCGCCTGACCTTGCTGCAAGGCTTCCAATCGCTCACCAAGCGCGATCTGGAATTGTTGATCTTCGTGTTGCTGGAGCGCGATGGCGCGATCTCCCGCAACAGCTCCAATGCCGCGGTCGCACTGCAGCTGCGGGTGACCTCGGCCAAAGTGAAGGCGCTGCGTCGCGATGGCTACGCACGCTGGCGCGCGTTGGTGCCCGAAGAAGGCGACGCGGCCATGCAGCGCATCGTGGCCAACGTACTCACCGAAGACAATCTGCGATCGGGCGCAAAACATGTCAGCGAACGCAGCCGCAAGGAAGGGTTTCTGGCCGTGCGTATCGAACACCCCGATGATGCACAGCAGTTCGAGCAGGCCATTCTGGATGTCGGCGCGCTGCCGGTGTACGAGCGCAATCGTGAAGTGGTGGCGGTGCGCTTCGACACGCTGCTGAAGATCGCCGAACGCTGGGGCTATCTGCAGCCGGACCCGCAGGCCACCGTGCGCGAACTGCAAAAACTCACGCCTACCGCCGAAGAAGTGTCCGACCTGCTGAAGAAGGACATCACGCAGGTGCGCTGGGAAGATGTGCGGCGCGCGCTCAACAGCCTGGGCGCCAAGGCCGTGACCAGCACCGCCGAAGGCGGCCTGAAGGGCTTGCTGAAGATCGTCTTTCCCTTCATTCCTGGTTGAGTGCACGCACGGCGTTGCAGGCACGCACTCCTGTAATGTCGATGCGCTGGTTGGCGGCTTTGCTGCGACAACCAGGCACCACCGCATGGATGCACAGGCTCAACACGCATGCGGATGCCGCGTCCACCACAGGAATACAGCGCGCCTGACGACTGGCCGCACCAGGAATGGCTCGCAGCCGCCCGCCATCGGCGCTAGGCTTGCCGGCTGTTCCACATCAGGGGGATCTGATGACCACGCTCCGTACCGTTACCTGTTTTTTGCTGCTGCTCGCCAGCGGCACTGCCTGGAGCCAGCAGGCGCCCACGCCCGCCAGCAGCATGCCGTTGATCGATGTGCCTAGCGCCATCCGTACCCAGCCGCTGGCCAGCGGCGAAGTGACCCACCAGGCGCAGCTGGAGCGCCCGCGCGGCGAATCCAGCGTGATCGTGCGCTCCATCCAGCCCACCAGCGTGGTGGGCAGTTACCGCATCGATTTCCAGGCGATGGACACCGATGGCGACGGCCGCATCAGCCGCGCCGAGGCGCAGGCCAACCCGGCACTGGCCGATGAATTCGACGCACTCGATACGCGCCACAGCGGCGCCCTCAGCCGCGAACAGCTGGCTGGCTGGCTGATCCAGTAACTGCCTGCGCTCCTTGCGCAGCGGGCCGTGCGCGCCGCCGCACGGCCACGCGCACAGCCGTTCATGCGGCGGCCGTCTTTACCTATTGCAGGGTCCGCTTGGGTCGGCTAGATTGTATTTCATGGATACAATCTGGACATCCCGATGACCGCTCGCCTGGCCCTTGCTGCCGACCTTGGCTATCAACTGCAACTGGCTGCCCTGGCTTCCGGGCATGCCGCGCGGCAGGAACTGGCCGAACTGCATCTCACCCCGGCGCGGGTCACCGCACTGATCCACATCCGCGACCAACCCGGTTGCGATCAGACCGAACTTGGCCAACGCCTGCTGGTCAATCGCGCCGCCGGCATGAAGATCGCCAACGCGCTCGCCGAGCAGGGCCTGATCGAACGCCTGGCCGGCCGTGACCGGCGCAGCAAGGGGCTCTATCTCACGCAGATGGGCGAACAGACGCTTGTGACCGCGCAGGGCTGCCTGGCGCGCGCCACCGAACGTACCTGCAGCGATCTGCAGGCTGGCGAACGCCAGACCCTGTTGCGCCTGCTGTGCAAATTGAACGCCAGCACTGTCCTGCAACCGGCAGACGCCGAAGACGCGCTGGCCGAATCACTCTGACCCGCTACATCCCTCACTGCTAGGAGAGGCCGCTTGAACGAGCATGACGTGGTATCGGTGCATGTGGAAAACCGCATTGCGTGGGTAAAGTTTGCGCGGCCGGACAAGCGCAACGCGATGAGCCCGGCGCTCAATCGCCGCATGCTGGACGTGCTGGACGAGCTGGAATTCGACGACAACGTCGGCGTGCTGGTGCTTGGTGGCGAAGGTACCGCGTGGTCGGCCGGCATGGACCTGAAGGAATACTTTCGCGAGACCGAAGCACAAGGCCTGCGCGGCGTGCGCCGATCGCAACGCGAATCCTATGGCTGGTTCCGCCGGCTGCGCTGGTACCAAAAACCCACCATCGCCATGGTCAACGGGTGGTGTTTCGGCGGCGGCTTCGGCCCGTTGTTCGCCTGCGACCTGGCCATCGCCGCCGACGAGGCGCAATTCGGCCTGTCGGAAATCAACTGGGGCATCCTGCCCGGTGGCGGCGTCACCAAGGTGGCGGTGGAATTGCTCTCCATGCGCGATGCGATGTGGATGACGCTCACCGGCGAACTGGTCGACGGCAGGAAGGCCGCCGAATGGCGCCTGGTCAACGAAAGCGTGCCGTTGGAACGGTTGGAAACACGTACGCGCGAAGTGGCCGAGTTGCTGCTCAAGAAAAATCCGGTAGCGCTGAAATATGCCAAGGATGCGGTGCGTCGCGTCGGCACCATGACCTACGACGAAGCCGAAGACTATCTGGTACGCATGCAGGAAGCGGCCAACTCGTTCGACAACAACGCGCGCAAGGAAGGCATCCGTCAGTTCATCGATGAAAAGCGTTACAAGCCCGGTCTGGGTGCGTACGAGCCGGACGCCGGCACCAACTGAGCAACGCCTTCGGCGCGTGAGCGGCCCGTGCAACGCACGTGCCGCCCATCGCTGCCGCCAGTGGTCTTCTGCACCGAGGAGGGAGTATGGAAGCCTTAGCCGCGACCCTGCGTGGCATCGCCGCGCGTGGACCGTGGGGTTTATTCATCGATGGTCAGTGGCGCGCCAGCACCGGCAGCCAGACGCTGGATGTCATCGCGCCGCACACCGAAGAACGCCTGCTGCGCTACACCGAACCATCGCATGCCGACACCGAGGCCGCGGTTGCCGCGGCGCGCAGAGCCTTCGATAGTGGCCCCTGGCCGCAGCTGCCGCCGCCAGAACGCGGCGCCGCGCTGAAGCGCATTGCCGAGCATTTGCGGGCGCGCATGCCGGAACTGGCAGATGCATGGACCGCGCAGGTCGGCGCCACCATCGGTTTCAGTCGGCGCGCCTCCAAGCAGGCGCCGGATCTGTTCGACTACTACGGCGACCTGATCACCACCCACCCGTTCGTCGAGCCACGCACGCGCTCCAGCGGCGGGCGCGTGCATGTGGTACAGGAACCGGTCGGCGTGGTCGTCGCCATCACGCCGTGGAATGCGCCGTTGGTGCTGCTCTGCTACAAGGTCGCCGCCGCGCTGGCGGCCGGCTGCACGGTGGTTGCCAAGCCGTCTCCGGAAACGCCGATCGACGCCTATATTCTGGCCGAATGCATCAGCGCCGCCGGGCTGCCGGATGGCGTGTTCAATCTGCTACCGGCCGGGCGCGAGGTGGGTGAACAGCTGATCCGGCACCCTTCGGTGGACAAGGTGAGCTTCACCGGCTCCACCCAGGCAGGGCGATCGATCGGTGTGGCCTGCGCCGAGCGCCTGGCGCGCGTCGGGCTGGAGCTGGGCGGCAAGTCGGCGGCGATCGTGCTGGAGGATGCCGACATCGAGAAAGTGCTGCCCAGCCTGGTGCCCTACTCGATGCCGATCACCGGCCAGGTGTGTTTCGCGCTCACCCGCATACTGGTCCCCGCGCATCGGCGCGAGGCCATCCTGCACGCGTATTGCTCGGCGCTGGCCACGCTCAAACTCGGCGACCCGTTTGCCGCCGACACGGGCATGGGCCCGCTGGCACTCGGCCGCCAGTTGGAACGTGTGCAAGGCTACATCGCCCAGGCAGCGCCGAAGGCGCAAAGCTGGTCATGGGCGGCGGGCGGCCAGAGCACTTGCCACGCGGTTTCTTTCTTGAGCCGACCGTGTTTGCAGGTGTGACGCCGGAGATGACCATTGCCCGCGAAGAAATCTTCGGCCCCGTCGTGAGTTTTATCGACTATCACAACGAAGAAGATCTGATCGCCAAAGTCAACGACAGCGATTACGGCCTGCATGGCACCGTCTATAGCGACGATCCCGAACGCGCCTACGCGATTGCGCGACGCGTGCGGAGCGGCAGCCATTCGATCAACGGCATGTGCGTGGATATCGAGATGCCGTTCGGTGGTGTCAAACACTCCGGCATCGGCCGCGAAGGTGGCATCGAAGGCCTGCACGGGTTTCTCGAAACCAAAACGATCTATCTCGGCTAACACCGTTTAACGCAGTCAAAAGCGTGCAACACCGATCACGTTGCCAACATGCGCAACGCGCTGCGTCATGCGTCGCGTTGCGCTCGCTGCTGCAGCTTGCTTGCCAATGCTGTGGTGAACGCGCACTGCATACAGATGCATGTACTTGAACCTTCTTGCCACCTCCGTCGCACTACACGCCCGTCACTCCCTCATCCGTACCGGAAGACAGCGCCTTGACCATGCCGACCGACTCGATATCGTTCCATGCCCGCCTGACACCGCAGCGGCTTGCTGCCCGCGACCTGCTGCTGCAACAGGAATGGACCTACGCCGAACTGGACGACCTGATCGGTCGCCTGGCTGCCGTGCTGCAGACACGCGGCTGTGTCGACGGCGAACGGCTTGCGGTGCTGGCGCGCAATTCGGTCTGGCAGGTTGCGTTGCATTTTGCCTGTGCGCGGGTTGGTGCAATCTACGTACCGCTCAACTGGCGGCTGAGTGGCACTGAGCTGGATGCCTTGTTGCAGCGTGCAGAGCCTCGCTTGCTGCTGGGCGACGATGTCGCTGCCGGACGCGCGCAGGTGGAAGACTTCGCCCGCTTCATCGACAACGCCAAGCAGCTTGCGCCTGCCGAAACACCCTACATTCCGCCCGATCGGGTCAGCCTGATCCTGTTCACTTCCGGCACGTCCGGCCAGCCCAAGGGCGTGATGTTGAGCGAGCAGAACCTGCAACAGGTCGCGCACAACTTCGGCGTCACCACGCGGGTGGAAGCGCACAGCAGTTTTCTGTGCGAGGCGCCGATGTTTCATATCATCGGCCTGGCCACCAACGTGCGCCCGGTGCTGGCAATGGGCGGCTCGATCCAGGTGTCAAATGGCTTCGAGCCCAAACGCACGCTGGGCTGGCTGGGCAATCCGGCACTGGGCATCACCCATTACGTCGGCGTGCCACAGATGATGCAGGCCTTCCGCAGCCAGCCAGGCTTCGATCCTGCAGCGCTCCGTCATCTCACCGCGTTGGTCAGCGGCGGCGCGCCGCACGCCAGCGAGGACCTGCTTGGCTGGCTGGAGGATGGCATCCCGATGGTCTGCGGCTTCGGCATGAGCGAAGCCGGCACCGTGTTCGGCATGTCGGTGGATTGCGAGGTGATCCGCAGCAAGCTCGGTGCAGCGGGAATCTCATCACCCACCGTGCAGACGCGGGTCGTGGATAACGAGGGCAACGACTGTGAGGTGGGCATGCCGGGCGAGTTGCTGTTGCGCGGGCCCAACCTCAGCCCCGGCTATTGGCGCGACCCGCAGGCCACTGCCGAGATGCGCGATGGCGCGGGCTGGTTCCGCACCGGCGACATCGTCCGACGCGATGCCGATGGGTTTTTCTGGGTAGTCGACCGCAAGAAAGACATGTTCATTTCCGGGGGTGAAAATGTGTATCCCGCAGAGATCGAAGCCGTGCTGGCCGACCATCCAGAAATCCGCGAGTGCGCCGTGGTCGGCATGGCCGACGCGCAATGGGGCGAAGTGGGCTATCTGGCGATCGTGCCAGCCACTGAAACCCCGGACCTGGAGCGGATTCGCAGCTATCTGAGCGAACGCCTGGCCAAGTACAAGGTACCCAAGCACCTGCGCGTGGTCGCGGCGCTGCCACGCACTGCCACGGGCAAACTGCAAAAAGCGCGCTTGAAGGATGCACTGGCGAACGAGGCCTGATGCAGGCCAGCGGGCCATCGAACAGGCGGGCGCGCGTATTGCGGCCCGCTTCGTTCTTGTCATTCCGCACTACCCACGCATGCACGGTACGCGACGCAACAAGACGCATAGATCCAAAGAGAAGACGCAGCTGCGCTCAACCGGCGCAGCGAGCCGCACGCCGGCTCACCACTGTGCAACACCACTTCCGGACAGCACTGCAGCAGATACACGGACACGGACACGACCGCGACGGACACGATCGCGATCGAACGGAGACCGGCACCCAACACGGGCGTGCCCAGCCGTCCCGTTCAACCACGCAGCATCACGCGCGCGCAGCAACCCTCAGCTACGCAGACGCATCCATCAGCACGTCGTATTCACCGGCCTGGTCATCGACCCACACGGCGCCCTGCTCGGCCATGGTCTTCAGCTGACGCTCCAGCTCACGCATCAACAGCCGCACGCCCGGCTTGAGGATCGCGCCGCTGTCGCGGTAGATCACGCCACCGGCGCGCGCCTGCGACGGCTGCTGCAGCTGAAACGCGCGTAGCTCGCCACGTGCGATATCGCCGGAGACCATCATGCTGGGCATTACCGCGATGCAATCGGTGCCGAGCAGGATCTCGCGGGTAAAGCTCGCCGAGCTGGAACGCAGCTGATCGCGCGTGGCCAGCCCGTGCTCGCGCATCACCTGCGCCACATCGCGCTCGACATGCTGGCTTAAAGTTGGCAGTACCTGGCGATACGCCGCGGCCTCGGCGATACGCACCTGGCCATCGGCGAACAACGGATGGTCGCTGCGCGCCACCAGGGCGATCGGGTCCTGATACAGCACCTTGCGCACCAACGCGTCGTAGCGCGCCAGCGGATACAGCCGTCCAACCACCAGATCGATCTCATTGCCGGCCAGCTTGGGCAGCAGCTCGTCGGTGCGCCCATGCAGCAGGCGCACACGCAAAGTCGGCTCAGCGCGGTACAGCGCCGCCAGCACTGCAGGCAGCAGCCCGCTGGCGGCCACGGGCAGCGCGCCGACGGTGATGGTGAGCGCGTCGTCCTGCAGCAGCCCTTCGAACGTATCCTGCGCGCGCCGCAGTTGGCCCAGCACCACGTGCGCGGTCTGTACCAGCACCTCGCCCATCGCATTGGGACGCACCCCGCGCGAGTGGCGCTCGAACAGCGGCGCACCGACGATCTCTTCGATCTCCTGCAATGCGCGCGTCAGCGCGGGCTGGGTAACGTTGAGCACGCGCGATGCGCGCAGCAGGCTCTTTTGCCGGTCCAGCGCTTCGATGACGCGCAGATGCCGGACCTTGATGCGGTGTTCGAAGAACACGGAGGACATGGTCATGGGGACGACCTTCAGTAGGGAAAAACAAAAAGGCCCGCGCAATCGCGTGCCCTGGACGTGCGTGAGGTGGGATCAGCGCGCATCGGGTACGCGTCGCGTCTGCATGAAGGCTTCAAAGGTCTCGCCGCGCATGATGGCGTAGACCTGCAGGTTGGTCATGCGCACCACCCGGGCGAACTTTTCGATCACGAAGAAGTTGGCGCCGTACTGCACCAACCCCAGCCAATCGCGCGCGCGGATCAACTCTTTTTCCTGCTCGCTGAGGTCGGCCTCCTGCATCAACGCCTCGGCATCCTGCAGGAAGCGGTCGCGCCACGGCGCGCGAATCATGTGCCAGAAAAAGCGGTTGATCCGCAGCGCGCGATTGCTGGTGCGCAGATCGAACACATAGGTGCCGCCGAGTTGGTCCATGCCTTGCACTTGTGGATTCATGTCCGATCCTCAGGCTGCATTCGCGTTTGCGTGCCCAAGCCAGTCGGCAGAGCGCGGGGCATCGGCGCGTTCTTCGCCGGGCTCGTACAGCACCACGGTCATTGCGGTGGTGGTCATCAGGTAATAGTTCTGGTGCAGCTTGCGGATCGGCCCACCCATCGCGCCGCGCATCGCCAGCCACATGATCTGCTCCACGCTTTCCGCGCCGCCCAGGCGGACGTAGTCGGTATGCGTCAGGTCGGTCAGCGTTTCCGGTGCGTGCTGGAAGCGGTCCAGAAATTCCATGTCCCACTCGGTGTTGTTGAAGCCGGTGCGCTCGCCATGGATCTGGTGCGACAACCCGCCGGTGCCCACCACCACCACCTTGAGATCTTCCGGATACGACTCGATCGCCCGCCGCAGCGCCTGGCCCAGGCGGTAGCAGCGGCGCGCGGTCGGCAGCGGGTACTGCAGGACATTGATGGCGATCGGTACCACCGTGCCGGGCCAGTCAGGCACGTGCGGCCACAGCAGCGGCAGCGGCGCGGCGCAGCCGTGGTCGATGGGCTTGTCCTGGAATACGGTCAGATCGAATTCGTCATTGACCAGGCATTCGGCGATGTGGGCCTGCAGCTTGACGTCGCCCCGGATGGGCGGCAGGTCCCGCAAGCCGGCGCCCTCGTCGGCGATCGGGAAACGCTCGCCGACGCCCAGTGCGAAGGTCGGGTACAGGTCGAAGAAGAACGTCGTGCAATGGTCGTTGTAGAAGAACACCAGCACGTCCGGCTGCTGTTCGGCCAGCCAGTTGGCCACCGGGGTGTAGCCGTCGAACAACGGCTTCCACAGCGGATCCTGCTGTTTGCCCTTGTCGTAGGCCACGCCGATGGTGGGCACGTGCGAGGTGCCGATCCCGCCAATGATGCTTGCCATGCTGCACTCCTGCGAGGCGAGCGGCCGGACCGCGTCATGCGGAACAGCGCGCGTCAATGTGGGTGGGATCGATGGCGCTTGGGATCCCAAACTCGATCAACCGGGACGGCTTCGCCCCGAAACGGTATCCTTGGGATCCAAATTGCCATCAAGCGACCTCATCCGCAAGGTTTTTGTGCGGGCTGCATCGAGTTTTGCCACTCGGGCGGGCAGGCAGCACGGTTAGGCGCGAGAGAATGGAGCCCATGGCGAACAACCACCGATTGCAAGCGGTCCAGCAGCTACGCGAACTGATCCTGTGCGGCACCTTTGCGCCAGGCGAGCGCATCACCGAGGCCGCCCTGGCCGAGCGCCTGGCGATTTCCCGCACCCCCATCCGTCAGGCGCTGCCTGCGCTTTGCCAGGAGGGTTTGCTGGTGCAGGCGGGCAACCGCGGCTACGCAGTGCGCCGCTTCAGCCAGCAGGAGAGCCTGGACGCGCTGGCGGTCCGGGCCCTGATGGAAGGTATGGCTGCGCGCGCGGTGGCCGAACAAGGCGCCTCCGCCACCCTGCTCGCCGCACTGCATGGCTGCCTGGACGAGGGTGACCGCATCCTGGCCAAGCGCACCCTGGATGCCAGCGACGAACTGGCCTACGGCGATATGAACGCGCGGTTCCACCGGATGATCGTGATGGCGGCCGACAAACCGATCCTGACCGAGACAGTGGACCGCTGCACGCTGGTGCCGTTTGTCAGCCCCACCAACGTGGTGTTCGGGCAACGCTCGCCGACGCTCGCCTACGACGATCTGTTCTACGGCCACCGCCAGCACGGCGCGATCGTCACCGCCATCGAGCAACGCGATGGCGCGCGCGCCGAACTATTGTTCCGCGAGCATGCCAACACGCAACGCCACAGCATGGGGATGTAAGTCTGCGGCTCGGCTGCGTTTGCATCGCAGCCAAACCGCGAAAGTAGCCTGCGTCAATACTCACGCGCGTGTCCACCCTGTCGTTGCGCAAGCGCGCAGTGCGAGTTGCGCCCCTCCTGCACTCCACGTCACGTGCATGCCGGCTTTGCGCCCGCATGCACGCCGTAGCGCACGCTACAACGAATGCACGTACATCAGGTTCACGCTGTTACCGGCGACCGAATTCTCCACGTCCAGCGGGATGTACAGATTGAGGTTGAACAGGTTCTTTGCATCCACGCGCCAGGACAGCCCAGGACCCAGATACAGCTGCATGCGCTTGCTGTCGGCCACGCGCTCACCGTTGGTCCGGTTGTCTTTGAGCTGCTGCAGGAAATAGCCGTTCACACCCACGCGCAGTTGCTCGCTCACTTTCACCGAGCTGGCAAAGTTGACCCAGACCGCATCGCCGGCCTGGCCGTTGCGAAACCGGAACCCCGGGATTGGTGGCACGCCACCGGCGCGATCGGTGCGGAAATTGTAGAGATAGTTGATGCGCGCACTGATTTCCCAATTATCGGTGGGCTGCACCGTGAATGCCCACTGCGGTGCGATCGACCAGAAACCGGTGCCCTGGTTGATGGCGATGTCGCGATCAAACTTACCGACCGGTGCGAACAGATCCAGCGCAAAGCGCTGAAAGAAGAACACACGCCCGTCCCGCATGACCGGCGGCATCTGCAGCGCCGGACCGAACGAAATATCGCCCATGCCAAACCCATTGCTGCGCAAGCGCACCGGGCTGTCGGCTGCGAACGAGGTGTCGTAATTCACCAGCGGGATGATGGTGTTGAAACTCAGCGAGCCGCGCCCCAGCGAATACGGGGTCACGTAGATCAACTGGGTCAGCAACGCACTGACCCCGACCTGCGGGTCGCGAAACGCAGGCGAGTTATCCCCGCGCGCATTCTTGATCGCATCCAGATCGTAGTAGCGCAGGTATTCCAGCACCGTCCAGCCAGGCGTGGTGGAGCCGAAGCCATCCATGAAACTGGTGCCGCCCAGGTTGATGCCCTGCGGCATGGCCACTGTGTCGGGCGCTGCCTGCGCAAGGACGACCGCCGGTGCCAGCGTGCCGAGCAAGAGGGCCAGCCTGCCCGCATGCTGGCGGCGCGACCGGGACGATGAAGGACGACGACCAACAGACAAGCATGCGCGTTCCACCAGGCGATTCTCCGATAAGGATGGGCGATTGAGGCAACGCGACAGGGGGGAGGAGCGGTGGTGCAATGCCGCCCGGGTTCGTCGGCGGCATCGGTGAACAGCGGTGGTAGGTGTCTAGTGCGCTTCCACGCGCACCAGCAATGCGCCGAGGCGTTGCTTGAACAGCCAATGCTCGTCCTGGCGCACTAGCACATCGTCGAACGTGCCAATCAATGCCGGCGCCTGTGCGGTCCACGGCGGCGGCGTGGTGGCCTGTGGTGCGCTGTACAGCACCACGTAGCTATGCGCATGGGCCAATGTGTCAGAGTGCACGCTGACCAGGGTATTGAGCATGAGATGGCAGGTACTACGCGGCGCACGTGCACGGAATGCCTCGCGAATCGCCTCACGCCCATGCACGGGTGTATCTGGCGCGCTCGGCCGTGCAAACACGCCATCGGCGGTGAACAATGCAGCCAGCGCGTCATGTTCATGGCGATCGTTGTGCAAGGCGAATCGGCGGATCAGCTGTTCGCAGGCAACGGTGATCGAAGCGTCTGGGGACACGCGGTGGCCTCACTGGCAATGGGTGCTACGGATAAAAATGCGGCGGGCGACGCTGACGTCAGCGCACGTGCATTGGCGAGCCGATGGGTCTGCCGTCGAACGGGGAGACGGTGGTCATGCAGCCAGCCAATCGCGCAGCGCGGCGCTGACCGCAGCAGGCGCTTCCACCGGCGTCATATGTCCGCTGTATTCGAACACCACCAACTGCGCGTGCGGGATCTGCCGCGCCATATCCTGGTGGCGTTCCAGCGGACTCCAGCTATCTTGCCGGCCAACGCCCAGCAGCGTCGGACACTGCACCTGCGCCAGCACGGGCGTGGCATCGGACCGGTTCAGTAGCGCGGTCACCTGGGCGGCATAGCTCTGCGGGGTCTGCCGCATGACCATGGCCACCAGCGCGTCCATCAGTTCGGCATCGTCGTGGCGGTCGGGGTGCAGCATCGGCGGCAGCCACTGCCGGGCCAGCACCTGCATGCCGGCACGGTGCGCAAGCTCCACCAGCGCACCACGCTGCGCATGCTCCTGCGCGTGCGCCGGATGCACGCCGGTGTCCAGCAGCGCCAGACGCTGCACGCGCTCCGGCGCCTGCCGCACGATCTCCAGCGCCACCCGGCCGCCCATCGAATGACCGGCCAGCGCAAACTGGTCTGGCGCGGCGGCCAATGCCTGTGCAGCCATCTGCTGCACGCTGTCGATGCCGGGAAAATCGAGCACCTGCACCTCGGCGATATCCGCCAGCGCCGCGCGTTGCGCGTCCCAGATGCTGGCATCGCACAGCAGCCCGCTCAGCAGGAGCAGCGGCGGGGTGAGGTGTGCTGAAACGGAAGTCATGGCCCGACTGTAGCCAGCCCGGGCGCATCCGTCGTATGGAACATGCGGCCTTCGCTATTAGCGCTTGAACATAGCGGCCAGCAGAATGTCAGCGCAGTGCGCCTACGCGTTGCCGGACGCGCGCTTCCACAGCAGGTCCACCAGCGGTGGCAGCTTGCCTGCCGCCCCCAGCACCGAGCCGCGCAGCAGGGTTAGATGCATCTCGTCGTTGGAGAACACGCGGTTGATGGCGTCGAACCCATACGCAGCGACGGTATTTTCGCTGCGACGCGTGCGCGCCCAGCGTTGCAGCCGGTGCGGCGCGGCCCAGTCGGCGCGACGCGCCAGAGCGTCGTGCGCCAACGTTCTCAACGCCGCGACATCGCGCAATCCCAGATTCACGCCCTGCCCGGCCAGCGGATGCACCACGTGCGCGGCATCGCCCAGGGTCAGGACGCGGCCGCTGACGTACTGCTGCACCAGTTGCCGCTGTAGCGGGAACGCCGCGCGCGGCGAGCTCACCTTCACCGCGCCCAGACGGCCAGCAAAGGCCTGGGTCAGCTCGCGCGAAAACGCAGCATCGTCCAGATCCAGCACGCGCTCGGCATCGGCATCGGGCAAGGTCCACACGATCGAACTGCGGCCATCGGTGAACGGCAGGAAGGCCAGCGGGCCGGTGGTCAAGAAGCGCTGCCAGGCCGTGGCCTGATGTGCGTGTTCGGTGTCCACGAAGGCGACCACGCCGCGCTGCGCGTAAGGGTGCCGCGCGACCGGCAGCCCAGCCAACTCGCGCAGCGTGGAAGACGCACCGTCGGCGGCGATCGCCACCGCGGCTTCCAGCCGGCTGCCGTCATCCAGGCGTAGACGCACGCCGGTGGCGTCCTGTTCCAGCTCGACCACGCGCGCCGGGCAATGCAGCGCGATGCCTCGGGCATGCACGGCCGCCCACAGGCGATCGACCAGCAGATCGTTCTCGACGATCCAACCCAACTGTTCGCGGCCCAGCGTATCTGCATCGAAGCGCAGTTCACCGCCGCCACCGGCATCCCACACCCGCATGCGGCGATACGGCTGCACGCGCGCGCCGCGCACGTCCTTCCACACGCCAAGGCGCTCCAGCAGCGCGGCGTTGTCGGCGGCAAATGCGTAGACGCGCAGGTCCGCAGAATCGGCACGCCAGCGCGGTGGCTCGCGGCCCTCCACCAACGCGACCTGCAAACCGGCATCGGCCAGCGCCAGTGCGCACGCCGCACCGACCACGCCGCCGCCGACGATCACGGCATCACGTCCCAAGCGCCGGCTCATGCCTGGCTCCGGCAGAGCTGCGGCACGTCGCCACGGAATCCCATCGCCCCACCGACCAGCATCGATTGCAGCGGTGCCGCCTGCGAGGCGGCCAGCAGCCCCAGGCTGCGCAACGGGCGTAGCAGCGGCGCCGGGTTGCCGGTGAGCCGTGCCAAGCCGCTGGAAAAACCGATGGTGTGGTCGCGATCCACCCGCCGCCGCGCCAGATACTCCGCCAGCAACGGCGCTGCGCCGGCATCACTGCGGTCGGGTTCGATCAGTTCGGCCAGCGTGAGCGCATCGCGCAGACCCAGGTTGAAGCCTTGCGCGCCGATCGGGTGCAGCGTTTGCGCGGCGTTGCCCAGCAGCACCACGCGCTCGGCCACCACGGTATTTGCCAATATCTGCACCAGCGGATACGCACTGCGTTCGCCACTGGCAACAAAACGCCCCGCACGCCAACCGGCGGCGCGTTGCAGCCGCGCCAGCCAGCCAGCCTCATCGAGCGCTGCAACCGTCTCGGCCTCGGCCCGCGCCACACAGTGGATTGCACCGTAATGACGGTCGCCACGCGGCAACAGTGCGGTCGGCCCATGCTCGCCGAAGCGCTCCCAGGCCGTGCCATCGGGCGGGCGTGAGGCGCGCACGCGTGCTACGAACAAGGTCTGCAGGAAATCGTGTTGTTCGGTGCCGATATGCAGCAGTTCGCGCACCGCGCTATGGCTGCCATCGGCGCCGACCACCAGCCGCGCACGCACCAGCTGCTCGCCGTCGGCAGTGGCCAGGCGCACCGCGCGAGAGCCGTCCTGCACCGGTTCCACGCCGATACAGCGCGCCGGGCGGTACCGCTGCAAGCTACGCAACTCATCCAGGCGCGCCTGCAGGGCCTCGCCGAAATCCCGTGCCACCACCACCTGCCCGAAGCTGTCGCGCCCGTAGTCGGCAGCGTCCAGCTGCACCCGGCCAAAGTCGCCGGCACGGCTCACATGGATGCGCCGGATCGGGCCCGGCGCGGTGCGCAACTTGGCCATCACACCGAGCGCGCCGAGCGCGTTGACGGTCGCGGCGGCGAAACTGAGGTTGCGTTGATCGAACACCGCCGGGGGTGCGCCGGCCGGCGTGGCCTCCACCAGCCCCACATCCAGGCCGATGCGGTCCAGCGCAATGGCCAGGCTCGAGCCCACCAGCCCGCCGCCAACGATCAAAACGTCATGTGCGTGTATCATCGCCACATGATAAGCCTTCGACCCTGGCCCGTTGCCGCCCCCGGGGTGGGACACGTTGCCGCGTCTGCTGCGGAACCCTGGCCCATGGCCTCGACCGGCGTCCCCGCAGGTGGCGACCACGCGCTCGCCCGGCGCGGGCATGCCGGGTTCCACGCTACACTCGCGAGTCTGTAATCCGGCCACTTCCGCGCATGACGCCTCGTTCGCACGACACCCTGGTCCTGAGCCTGCTCGCCGTCCTGATGGCGGCCACGCGCATCCATCATTTCGGGCAGGTCCCGGACGCCTCCTGGGCCGTGTTCTTCCTGGGCGGATTCCACCTTGCGTCGCGCACCAAACTGGCCTTCCCATTGCTGATGGGATTGGCGGTGGCGATCGACTGGCTGGTGATCACCCAGCAGGGCATGAGCTTCTGGGCGCACTACTGCGTCTCGCCGGCCTACTGGTGCCTGATCCCGGCGTACTTCGCGCTGTGGGCCGGCGGCACATGGCTGCGGCGGCACTACCACGGCGCGCAGTGGAGCGCGCTGGCCAAGCTGGTGCCCGCGCTGCTGATCTCGGTGGCGCTGTGCCAACTGATCGCCCAGGGCAGCTTCTACTGGATCAGCGCCAGCGTGGCCGAGCCAACCCTCGCCGGCTGGTTCAAAAACTACACCGACTGGCTGTGGCCCTACCTGCGCAGCGCAGCGCTCTACGTTGCCGCCGCAGCGGTGATCCAGGTGGTTGCAGAGCGCCTGACCAGCCCACACGGCCAGGCGCAGGCCGGCTGAGATGGGCAACCGGCTCTCCCGCATCTATACGCGCACCGGCGACGATGGCAGTACCGGCCTCGGCGACGGCAGCCGCACCGGCAAGGATGCGCTGCGCGTCAACGCCTACGGCACTGTCGACGAGGCCAATTCGGCAATCGGCGTGCTGCTGGCCGCACCCAACGTGCCTGAGCCTGTCGCCGCCCTGCTGACCACCGTGCAGCACCAGTTGTTCGACCTGGGCGGCGAGTTGTGCATCCCGGGCCATGCGGCCATCGACGCCGACGACATCGCCGCGCTGGAACGGCAGTTGGACCATTTCAATGACGACCTGCCCGCGCTGAAGGAGTTCATCCTGCCAGCCGGGGGCGAAGCTGCCGCGCGCTGCCATCTGGCGCGCACCATCGTGCGCCGCGCCGAACGCGAAACCGTCGCGCTGTCGCGACAGGAGCCGGTGCGCAGCGAGGCGATCGGCTATCTCAACCGCTTGTCGGACCTGCTGTTCGTGCTCGCCCGTGTACTGGCACGCGCCGATGGCCAGCAGGAAGTGCTGTGGCGGCATGACCGCCGGCGTGGCTGACCGTGCGCATTACCGCGCGGACAGGCTAGATTGCTCCCATGTTGGTCTTCACCCATCCCGCCTGCCTGGGCCACGACGCCGGCCCCGAGCATCCCGAAAGCCCCGCACGGCTGACCGCCGTGGTCGAGGCCCTGCGCGACGCGTTTACCGACCTCGACTGGCGCGAAGCGCCGCTGGCCAAGCTCGGCGACCTGTGCCGCGTGCACGAGCGCGAACAGGTCGATGCGGTACTGGAGACCAATTTCCAGGGCTACCACCAGCTGGACGTGGATACCTTGATGTCGCCGGGCTCGCGCGCCGCCGCGCTGCGTGCGGCCGGGGCCGGCATTGCGGCGGTGGATGCGGTGATGCAGGACGGCGCAGGCACGGCCTTCTGCGCGGTGCGCCCGCCCGGCCATCACGCCACCGGCCAGGTCTCGATGGGCTTTTGCCTGTTCAACAACATCGCCGTGGCCGCCGCCCACGCCCGCGACCGGCACGGGCTGGAGCGCATTACGGTGGTGGATTTCGATGTCCACCATGGCAATGGGACCCAGGCGATCTTCGAACGCGACCCAACCGTGCAATACCTCAGCACCCACCAATCGGGCCTGTACCCGCACTCGGGCAGCGTGCATGAGCGCGGTATCGGCAACATCCACAACCTGCTGTTGCCTCCCGGCAGCGACGGCCTGCGCTTTCGCAATGTGTGGGAAGACGAGATGCTGCCGCTGATCGACGCCTTCCGCCCGCAGCTGGTCCTGATTTCCGCCGGCTTCGATGCGCATCTGCGCGACCCGCTGGCCGATCTGATGCTCGACGCCGACGACTTTGCCTGGCTGACCGGTGCGCTCCGCGCGCTGGCGACCCGGCATGCGCGCGGCAGAGTGGTATCGATGCTGGAAGGTGGCTACGACCTGCAGGCACTGCGCGAAAGCAGCGTGGCCCACGTCGGCGCGCTGCGATGAATCCGGCGGCCCAGCGCGGCGCCCGGACACCATGGCGATGAACCTCGCCCCCCTTCCGCAGGGACTCTTCATTGCCCCTATGCGGGCTATACGGCAAGCTAGCCGCCATTTTACTGGTTGAACTTCACGCGTGCGCCGAGCTCTCCGCCTGCTGCCCCTGCCCTTGAGCATTGCCATTTGCCTGCCGGCAATGGCTGCCGACAAGCCGTTGAACTGGGGACTGTGCCCGGCCGTGGACCCGCTGCCAGGCTTCGACGGCGCGCCCGCCGCCGATCCCAAGGCCGCAGAAATACGCCAGCAGTTGCCCACCGACATCGAAGGTGACCAACTTTCCGGCACCAGCACCACCCCGCAGTACCAGGGCAATGTGGCGCTCAAGCGCGGCGACCAGTTCCTGGGCGCGGACAACCTGCGCATGGACACCGAGACCGGCAACTACATCGCCGAGGGTAATGTCCGCTACCAGGACACCTCCTTCCGCATGGTCGCCGACCGTGCCGAGGGCAACCAGGACACCGACAGCCACAAGGTCACCAACATCCAGTATCAACTGGTGGACCGGCGCGGCAACGGCGGCGCCGAATCGGTGGACCTGCAGGGCCAGGTCGGGCAGATGCACCGCTCCACCTACACCACCTGCGACCCGTCGCAGCCGATCTGGCGCGTACGCGCTCCCGAAATCGACGTCGACAACGACGAAGGCTTCGGCACCGCGCGCAACGCCGTGCTGCAGATCGGCAAGGTGCCGGTGCTGTACTTCCCGTGGTTCAAGTTTCCGATCGACGATCGTCGCATGACCGGTCTGCTGTTCCCGCAGTTCGGCCTGTCCGGCCGTAACGGCTTCGACTATCTGCAGCCGATCTACCTGAATCTGGCACCGAATTACGATGCCACCTTGCTGCCGCGCTATATGAGCAGGCGTGGCTTCATGTTCGGCACCGAATTCCGCTATCTATACGACGGCGGCCGCGGTGAGATCACCGGCAACTACCTGCCTAATGACAATCTGCGCAAGAAGGACCGCGGCAGCGTCTTTTACAGTGGCTACCACAACGTCAACAGATATTGGCAAGCGCGTAGCAGCATCTCCTGGGTCAGCGACACGCGCTACGTGGAAGATTTCACCAGCCGCATCAACGGCATGGGCTCGGCGTCAAGCATACAGAGCACCGTGGGCATCTACGGCACCGGCGAGACCTGGACCGCAGGCCTGATGGCCGACCGCTGGCAGCTGACCGACTACACTCTGGACGAGCGATCACTGCCTTACAACCGGCAGCCGCGCGCATATTTCACCTGGGAAAAGCCGTTCGGCATTTTCGAAGCCGGCGTTTATGCCGAGGCGGTGCGCTTTACTCATGACGACTCTTATTTAGTCCAGCCTCCCCGTGACGGGAACACCAACGGCGACGACGGGGACGATTACGTCCGCACCAACATACGCAATCAGGAATACGGCAGCGGCTCGCGTCTGGATCTCAAACCGTATATCTCGATGCCATTGTCCGGCTCAGCCTGGTTTTTGACGCCAACTGTGGCGTGGCGCTATACGGCATATCAGCTGGATTCGACGTTGGCTAACACGGCGCCACTGACCGGTGATCGCTCGCCGACGCGCAGCCTGCCGATCGCCTCGTTAGATGCCGGGCTGTATTTCGACCGCGAGACCTCGCTGTTCGGCACCAAGTATCTCAATACATTGGAGCCGCGCGCGTATTACCTATATGTGCCTTACCGTGAGCAAAACGACTTACCCGTATTCGACACACGCCCGTTCACCTTCAGCTATGGCCAGCTGTTCCGCGACACGCGCTACACCGGTGCCGATCGACAGAATGACGCCAACCAGTTGACCCTGGCTGTGACCTCGCGTTGGTTGCGTCAGGACGATGGCCGCGAAAAACTCTCGTTGAGCGCAGGTCAAATACTGTATTTCAACGATTCGCTGGTAACGATCAATAACAGCACCAATGCCGCCGCTGGCAGCGAGCAGACCATCGAACAAGGAAAGTCTGCGTGGGTAGCCGACGCCAACTACATGATCAACGACCGCTGGTCGATGGGCGCCACCTATCAGTGGAATCCCAACTCGCGCAAGGAAGATCTGGCCAGCCTGCGCACGCGTTATCTGCTCAACAACGACGGCATCATTAATTTGGCGTATCGCTACCGTCGCAACCTCATTGATGAAAGCGACCAGCTCAAGCAGGCCGACTTCTCCTTCCTGTATCCGATCAATCCCACCTGGAGTGCGGTTGGTCGGTATTACTACTCGCTGCTGGACCGCAAGCCGCTGGAAATCATCGGCGGCGTGCAGTGGGACAGCTGCTGCCTGGCGGTGCGCGCCCTGGTGCGCCGGTTCGTGCGCAACCGCGACGGCGAGATGGACAACTCCATCCAGTTTGAGTTCGTGCTCAAGGGCCTGAGCTCGTTTGGCCAGAACACGGACCGCACTTTGCGCCGTGCTATTCTCGGCTATTACCGCGACGACCTCTACCTGGTCCCGCCCAGCAACACCACGACTAATCCGGACGATTACGATCCGAACTTGATTCCATGACCAAGCCTTTCTCTGTACTTCTCGCCTCGCTGCTGGTGATCACCAGCACGGTCTCGCCGCTGGCCTCGGCACAGCAATCCCAGCCGCTGGATCGCATCGCTGCCATCGTGGATGAAGACGTGGTGTTGCAGAGCGAGCTGGATCGCGCTGTGCGCAACGTCAAGTCGCAATACGCCGGACGCGACAACCAGCTGCCGCCGGACGACGTCCTGCAGCGGCAGGTGCTCGAGCGCCTGGTGCTAGTCAAGTTGCAGGTCGGTCGAGCAGAAGGCAGCGGTATCCGCGTCAGCGACGAGGAACTGAACCGCGCCATCGCCAGTATCGCCCAGCAGAACGGCACCTCCGTGGACGGCCTGCGCCAGAAGCTGGCGGCTGACGGCATGGGCTATGCCGATTTCCGCGCCTCGGTGCGCGATGAAATCATCGTGCAGCGCCTGCGCCAGAGCTTTGCGCAGAGCCGCATCAGCGTGAGCGAAGGCGAAGTGGACACCGCACTGGCCCAGCAGGCCACGACCGGTAGCCAGTACCACCTGGCGCATATCCTGGTCGGCCTGCCGGAAGGCGCCACGGCCGAACAGATTGCCACTGGCCAGAAGAAGGTCGACGGCGTCAAGGCCTTGATCGACAAGGGCGAGCTGGACTTCTCCGCAGCTGCAGTGCGTTATTCGGATAGCCCGAATGCACTGGAAGGTGGCGACCTGGGCTGGCGCAGCCTGGACGAGATTCCCAACGCATTCGCCCAGCTGATCCGCGACATGCAGCCTGGCCAGGTTGCCGGGCCGCTGCGTGGCCCCAGCGGTTTCCAGTTGCTCAAGCTGGTGGAAATGCGCGACGCCAATGCAGGCGGCGAAAAGAAGGTCCTCACCGAGTACAACGCACGGCACATCCTGGTGCGTATCGGCGACAACCAGACCGAAGCGCAGGCCAAGGCCAAGATCGACACGCTGCGTGCGCGCATCGTGGGCGGCGCTGATTTCCAGGCAACGGCGAAGGAGTCCTCCGAGGACACCAACAGCCGCGGTCAGGGTGGCGACCTGGGCTGGTTCCCAGCCGATGCGTTCGGCCCGGACTTCGGCAAGCAGGTTGAAGGCCTGACCGATGGCGCGGTGTCCGAGCCGTTCCGCACCCAGGCCGGCTGGCACATCGTGCAGCGTGTTGGTACGCGCCAGACCGATGTCAGTGCGGAAAACCAGCGCGCCCAGATCCGCGAGACGATCGGTCGTCGCAAGCTGGAAGAAGAGTACAACCGCTATCTGCAGGAACTGCGTGGCGAGGCGTTTGTGAGCTTCCGCACCGGCGACCGTGCCGACGCCGATGCCACCGCAGCGCCTGAACCGGCGGCTGCACCTGCTGCACCGACGCCGCCGCCGGCCCAGCCGACGCGCTAAGCCGATGGTCCCCTCGCTCGCGCTGGTGCCAGGCGAGCCGGCCGGGATCGGGCCGGAACTGTGTATCCGGCTCGCCCAGCAGCCGCGCTCGGATGCCCATCTGATCGCGTACGCCGATCCTGACACCCTGCACAGCGCCGCCAAGGCGCTGTGTTTGTCTGTCCGCCTGCTCGATCCCGACCAGCACGCACGCCTGCCCGGCGATCTGCCGCTGCATCCGGTCCGTCAGGCCGCCCCCACCCGCTTCGGCACGCCCGATCCCGCCAATGCGGCCGCAGTGATTGCCGGCTTGCTGGGAGCAGCAGGCGACTGCCTGTCTGGCAAGCTGCAGGGCATCGTCACCGGCCCGGTACACAAGGCCGTGATCAACGCCGGCGGCATTGCCTACACCGGCACCACCGAGTTGCTTGCCGCACAGGCCGGCTGCCCGGTGGTGATGATGCTGGCCAACAGCATCGTGCGGGTGGCGCTGGTGACCACTCACTTGCCACTGCGCGCGGTGCCGGAGGCGATCACCGCCGAGGCGCTGGCGCGCTGCCTGCGCATCACCGCCACTGCCATGCAACGGGACTTCGGCCTGGAACATCCGCGCATCGCCGTGCTCGGTCTCAACCCGCATGCTGGCGAAGACGGGCTGCTCGGCCGCGAAGAACTGGACGTCATCATTCCGGTGCTCGATCAATTGCGTAGCGAAGGCATGCAGCTGATCGGCCCGCTGCCGGCCGACACCGCCTTCCTGCCGCAGAAGCTCACCGACTTCGATGCGGTGGTGGCGATGTACCACGACCAGGGGCTGCCGGTGCTCAAGTACAGCGGATTCGAGCAGGCGGTGAACATCACCCTCGGCCTGCCCTACCCGCGCGTGGCGGTCGATCACGGCACCGCGCTGGAACTGGCCGGGCGTGGGGTGGCCGATCCCTCCAGCCTGCTTGCCGCGACGGCGCTGTGTGCACGCCTGGCAGCACGCAGCTGATTCGAAAGATCGGTGCCGCGCAGCGGCAGACCCGGTTCAGCACGTGAGCGAATGCCGCCGCGTCGGCACCGCGCTTCACCGCCACCACCAGCCATGCGTTTGTTGCTGTGCCACTCCGGCCTGAGGTCAACGTGGCATTAGGGCCGAGGGTCATCGCGTTTGCAGGCGAGGCATCGCCGGCATGTTCAAGGTGATTTCCGTCAGCGGCCTTTACCGTGCGGACACCTGTGCGGAACGTGATGCACTGAATGTCAGGCACAGCCGCGCTCTACTTTCGCGTGTCGCAAACGCCGCACCCAAAGTGGCACACCGCGCCCTCCCGTATTGGATTGGCGATGTGTGCAGCGAACGCTCGCTTGTTAGAGAGCCGATTGCCAGCTGCGCCTATCTACATCGGCCAGTAGTTGGGGGTGGCACGTCTGTCGCCACGGATGCTGCTTTGGCGCTCACCCGCAACTGCGCGAATCAGCGCCAGGCCAAGGCCAACAGCGCCAAATCAATCAGCTCTTCGGTAGACGCACCAGGCGCGTGCCGCGGGCATGCCCGCGCTCCGTTAAACTCTGCGCATGAATTCCTCTTTCAGCGCACCGGCCAAGAAGTCGCTCGGCCAACACTTTCTTGCCGACCGGTATTACATCGACCGGATCGTCCAGGCAGTGGACCCGCGCCCCGGCCAGCATCTGGTCGAAATCGGCCCCGGCCAGGGCGCGATCACCTTTCCGCTGCTGCGCAAGCACGGCGCATTGACCGTGATCGAGTTCGACCGCGACTTGATTGCGCCACTGACCGACGCCGCTGCACCGATCGGCCAGCTGCAGATCATCCACCGCGACGTGCTCGCCGTGGACTTCACCGCAGTGGCCGATGGCACCCCGATCCGCTTGGTCGGCAACCTGCCCTACAACATCTCCTCGCCGATCCTGTTCCATGCGCTGGACCATGCCGGCGCAGTGGCCGACATGCACTTCATGCTGCAAAAGGAAGTGGTCGACCGCATGGCGGCCGGCCCGGGCAGCAAGGTCTATGGCCGGCTGAGCGTGATGCTGCAGGCCTATTGCGAGGTGACCGCGCTGTTCGTGGTGCCGCCGGGCGCGTTCCGCCCGCCGCCCAAGGTGGACTCTGCGGTGGTGCGGCTGGTACCGCGCGATGCGGCCAGCGTGTTGATCAAGGACCGCAAGCGCTTTGCCGATGTAGTGCGCGCCGGCTTCGGGCAGCGCCGCAAGACCTTGCGCAATGCCTTGTCCACGGTCTGCGAGCCAGCGCATTTCGAGGCCGCCGGGGTGCGCCCGGATGCTCGCGCCGAGCAGCTGGAGGTTGCCGATTTCATTCGTCTGGCCAATGTCGAGCTGGCTTGAATCACCACGCCCGACGCGGCGCGAGACAGACCGCACGCACTCACCTCAAAGTACAGAACACCCTCTAAACTTTCCCCATGCAAGATGATCCGCGCTACCGGGTCGAGGTCGAGGTGTCACCACGCTTCCTCGCCCATCAATCGACTCCGGAAGAAGGCCGCTACGCCTTCGCTTACAGCATTCGCATCCAGAACGCCGGCGCCGTGCCAGCGCGACTGATTGCGCGCCACTGGAAAATCACCGACGCCAACGGCCGCACCGAGCAGGTGGACGGCGAAGGTGTGGTCGGCGAGCAGCCGCGGTTGCGTCCGGGCGAGGCCTTCCACTACACCTCCGGTGTGCTGCTGGAAACCGAACAGGGGCAGATGCAGGGCTACTACGACATGGTGGCCGACGATGGCACCGAATTCACCGCGCCAATCGCCGCCTTCGTGCTGAGCGTGCCGAGGACGCTGCACTGATGGATGCTGCATTGAGGGAGCACGCGCGATGAGCGTCTGGGCAATTGGCGATCTGCAGGGGTGCTACGATATCACCCAGCAGCTGCTGGAAAAGATCCGGTTTGACCCGGCCCAGGACACGCTGTGGTTCTGCGGCGATCTGGTCAACCGCGGTGGGCAATCGCTGGAAACGCTGCGCTTGGTGCACTCGTTGCGCGCGCATAGCGTAGTGGTGCTTGGCAATCACGACCTGTCGCTGCTGGCGATCGGCGCGCGCTCGGAAGAAGAACAACGCAAGGTCAACCCGGACCTACAGCGCATCGTGCTGGCAGAAGACCGCGACGTGCTGCTCGACTGGCTGCGCATGCAGAAGCTGGCGCACGTGGACCGCGAGCTGGGCTGGATGATGATCCATGCCGGGCTGGCGCCCAAGTGGACCACGCAGATGGCCGAGAAGCATGCGCGCGAAGTCGAGCAGCAGTTGCAGGGCGGTGGCTATCGCAAGCTGCTGCGCAACATGTACGGCGATCAGCCGGGCTGGTCGCCTGGCCTGAGCGGGTACGACCGCAGCCGCGCGATCATCAACCTGTTCACCCGCATGCGCTATTGCACGCCACGTGGGCGCATCGCCACCGACGACAAGGGCACACCCGGCACCCAGGCCCAGGGCCTGTACCCCTGGTTCGAAGTGCCGGGGCGGGTGGAGCGCGATCTCAAGATCGTCTGCGGCCACTGGTCGGCGCTGGGGCTGACCATCACCCAGGGCGTGCATGCCATCGATACCGGTGCGGTGTGGGGCGGCAAGCTCACCGCCTTGCAACTGGATACCGACGAACTGCGCGTGGTGCAGGTGCCCGGTCGTGAGGTCACTGCGCCGGCAACGGCGCCGCGTGCACCGCGTCGCCCGCGCGAACGCCAGGGCCGGCAACGCGCACGCGGTGGGCGTGGTGGCGGCAATGGCAATGGCAATGGCGGCAATGCTGCTGCACCCGCTGCAGCGCCGGGCGACGCGCCCCAGGAGTGAGCCCATGCGCGCGTCGGTGCCACCGGGCCCGACGCAAGGAGCCCATCAGCGGCGCTGGTAATCCACGAAACTGAAAGCGAAGGCGTGCCGCGCGTCTGCCGCATGCGCGCTGCGCTCTGCGGGCACCCACACCGCCGGGTCGATCGGAGGGAAGTGCGTATCGGCGCCCTCGACGGCCGTGTCCACTTCGGTAACCGCCAGCAGATCGGCGCGCTCCATGGTCAGGCGGTACACCTCGCCTCCCCCGATCACGCACAGCTCCTGCGCACCTTCCTGCGCCGCGCGTTCGATCGCCTCGTCTACCGAAACCACTGCATGCATGCCCTCGAAAGGCACCTGCCCCGAGCGCGTCAGCACCAGATTCAGGCGCCCTGGCAGCGCACGGCCCAGTGACTGCGCGGTCTTGCGCCCCATCAGGATCGGCTTACCCAGTGTCAGCGCCTTGAAGCGCTTCAGGTCATCGGGCAGCTTCCACGGCAGATCGTTGTCGCGGCCGATGGCGTGGTTGCGGTCGAAGGCGACGATGAGCGAGAGTTTCATGAGGGCAAAGACGTCCGTTCAAACAGAGCGTCAGCGTAGCGCAGCGCCTGTCGAGACCCTGCGCTGTCGTGCTCACACCGCCACCGGCGCCTTGATCGCCGGATGCGGGTCGTAGCCGTCGATCGCGATGTCCTCGAAACGGAACGCGAACAGGTCGGTGACATCCGGGTTCAGGCGCAAGGTTGGCAGCGGACGCGGCGTGCGCGTGAGCTGCTCGCGGGCTTGTTCGAAATGGTTTGAATACAGGTGCGCATCGCCCAGTGTGTGTACGAAGTCGCCCACGCCCAGGCCGGTGGCCTGCGCCACCATGTGGGTCAGCAACGCATAGCTGGCGATGTTGAACGGCACCCCCAGGAAGATGTCGCCGCTGCGCTGGTAGAGCTGGCAGCTGAGCTTGCCGTCCACCACGTAGAACTGGAACAGGCTATGGCAGGGCATCAAGGCCATTTGCGGCAACTCGCCGACATTCCAGGCACTGATCACCAGCCGGCGCGAGTCCGGGTTGCGCTTGATCTCGTCCACCAGCCACTGCATCTGATCGATCTCGACGCCGTCCGGACCGGTCCAGCGTCGCCACTGCTTGCCGTAGACCGGGCCGAGGTCGCCGTTGGCATCGGCCCACTCGTCCCAGATGCGGACCTGGTTGTCTTTCAGGTACGCGATGTTGGTATCGCCCTGCAGGAACCACAGCAGCTCATGGATGATCGAGCGCAGGTGCAGCTTCTTGGTGGTGACCAGCGGAAACCCGGCATTGAGGTCGAAGCGCATCTGCCAGCCGAACACGCTGCGCGTGCCGGTGCCGGTGCGATCGGACTTCTCGGCGCCGTACTCGAGCACGTGCTGCAGCAACTCCAGGTACGGCTTCACTTGGCCGCCTCCACACCTGCTGCAGCCGGCACCACCGGCTGCAGGACCGGCGCGCGGCGCGACAGCGCCAGCAGCACCAGGCCCACGCCGATCAACGGCAGGCTCAGGATCTGCCCCATCGTCAGCCAGTTGAAGGCCAGGTAGCCCAGCGGTGCATCCGGGACGCGGACGAACTCCACGATGAAGCGGAACACGCCATACAGCAGCGCGAACAGTCCCGACACCGCATAGCGGGCGCGCGGCTTCATCGAGAAGGTCCACAACACCACGAACATCACCACGCCTTCGAGCGCGGCTTCATACAGCTGCGACGGATGCCGGGCGAAGCGGTCCAGCGCGCCGGCCGCGTACTGGGCCTGGAGTTGCGCGGGCGGCCAGTCAGCCAGCTCCGGCGCATGCGGGAAGATCACGCCCCAGCCGGCCTGGGTGAACTTGCCCCACAACTCGCCGCCGACAAAATTGCCCAGCCTCCCGAAGCCCAGGCCCAACGGCACCAGGGGCGCGACAAAATCCATGACATCGAAGAAATGCAGGCGGTGCCGGCGCGTCCACAGGCCGCAGGCGATCAACACGCCCAGCAGCCCGCCGTGGAAGCTCATGCCGCCTTCCCACACCTTGAACAGGATCAGCGGGTTGGCCAGGAAGGTGTCGAAGGCATAGAACAACATGTAGCCGATGCGCCCGCCGAGCACCACGCCGAGCATGCCGTAGAACAACAGGTCGGAAAATCCGTCCATGTCCACGCCGGGCAGGCGACCGCGCAGGATGCGCGAGCGGCCCAGGGCCCAGGCGGAAAAGAACGCGGCCAAGTACATCAACCCGTACCAGTGCACCTGCACCGGGCCAAGCGAGAAGGCGATGGGGTCGATGGCGTGCAGATAGATCATGCGGACCGCGGATCACGAAAAAGCGAGGCCGCTATTCTGACATCTACGGCGTCCTCAGCCGAGGATGTGCGGCCGATTGGGCAGCTCGTCTTCATGCTGGGCCTGGGCAGCGGCCGGAAAATGCGCGCACAGCAGTTCGGTCACCGCCTCCACCCCGGCCAGCACGGCGGCCTCGTGCTGACCATCGCGCAGGAACTGCTGCATGCGTCGGCAGACCTCGGCCCAGGCCGCGTCCGGCACCAACGCACGCAGCCCACGGTCGGCCACCACTTCAATGGCATGGTCCGCTAATAGCAGATAGATCAGCACACCGTTGTTGGCTTCGGTATCCCAGGTGCGCAGCTGTGCGAACGCCTGCTCGGCACGTTGGCGAGCGCCGTGACCGCGCCAGAGCGCCGCCGCCGACAGATCCGCCTCCACCGCCACCATCACCTGACCGGTGTGCAACTGCTCGCTGGCCGCGATCGCCGCGGCGATGCTGTCCATGCTGCGCGGCGGAAAGCTGCGGTGCGCCGAGGGCGCAAACATGTGTCTGATCCAGCGCATCACCAGCTCCCCGAGGCGCCACCGCCTCCCGACGACCCACCACCCCCGCCCCAGCCGCCACCGAACCCGCCGCCGCCAAAGCCACCGCCGCGCCCGCCGCCACCGAAACCACCAAATCCGCCGCCCCAACCGCCACCACCGATGGAGCGGCCGCCGGAACCGGACGCCAGGCCAACGACCAATCCGGCAACCGCCGCGCCGATGCTGGCAAACACCAGTGAGGTCAGCAGCAACGCGGCCGCGCCGGCCGCTGCACCGCTTAGCACTCCGCGCACCGGCCGCGGCAATGCCCGCAGGAACACCCGCGCGATCAGCGCGACGAACACGCCGATGAACAGCGCCATGACCCAACTACCGCTGTCGCTATCGCTCAGATCCGACGCATGCCCGCTCACCGGCGCGGGCAAGGCCTCGCCTTCGATCAGCCCGGCCAGCGTGGCGGTGGCGTCACGGATGCCGCCGCCGTAATCGCCCTCGCGGAACCGCGGCGCCAGGTACTCCTGGATGATGCGGTTGGCCACGATGTCGGGAATCGCCCCTTCCAGGCCATAGCCCGGTTGAATCCTCACCCGGCGGTCGTCCTTGGCCACCAGCAGCAGCACGCCATCGTCCACGCCCTTGCGGCCAATCTTCCATTGGTCGAACACGCGCTGGGTGTATTGCTCGATCGCCTCCGGCTGGGTGGTCGGTACGATCAGGATCTGCAACTGCGCGCCCTTGCGTTGCTGCAGGGCCAGCGCCTGTTGTTCCAGCTGCTGGAGTTGGGTGGCATCCAGCGTGCCGGTGGTATCCACCACCGGCGAGCGCAACGGCGGGATGGCGGCCAGATCCTGCGCGACCACCGTGGCCGGCAGCAGTGCGCAGAACAGCCACAGCATCCACAGGGCATATCGACGCTGGGGCATTACAGACTCCAAAGGGCGGCATTGCCCATCGACATAACTGCCACGTTTTCAGGCACATGGCGCGTGGGGCCTGGCGCCGCGCTGTCGAACATGGCCGCATGCCACCGCAGGCAATAACGAGACAGAAACGGCGAGCCCTGCGTGGCGGCTGACCTGGTAACAGTGTTTGACCCAGAGCGTTCGTCGATGCAACCACTGCGAAGTCGCGTAGCAGCGCGCGGGGCATTGGCGTCACCGCACACACCTCTGACGCAATGCCTGGCCTCCATCACAGCGACGTGCGCGCCGCCGCCAACGGCCGGCCGCCTCATCGACGGCCAGCCATCTACTCGCTGCCCACCACTGCGCCGCATTACTGCGCAGGCTGCGGTTGCTGCTGCGGTGCCGGCTGCGTGCCGAAATTCACCTCCGGCGCGCGCGAAATCTGCGCCTCGTTTTCCACGCTGAAATTCGGCTTGGGCTGGTAACCGAAGATCTTGGCGGTGATCACCTGCGGGAACGAGCGGATGTAGGTGTTGTAGTCCTGCACGGTCTGGATGTAGCGGCCGCGCGCCACGGTGATGCGGTTTTCGGTGCCTTCCAGCTGCACCTGCAGATCACGGAACGATTGGTCGGACTTGAGCTGCGGGTAGTTTTCGCTGACCACCAGCAAGCGCGACAGCGCACTGCCCAGTTCGCCCTGCGCCTGCTGGAACCGCTTGAGCGAGGCTTCGTCATCGGCATTGACCTGGATCTGGCCCACCCGGGCACGCGCGTTGGTCACTTCGGTCAGCACCTGGCGCTCCTGCTGGGCATAGCCCTGCACGGTACGCACCAGGTTGGGAATCAGATCGGCGCGGCGCTGGTACTGGTTGAGCACCTCCGACCACCCCGCTTTGACGCCTTCTTCCTTCTGCTGGATCGCGTTGTAGCCGCAGCCGGACAGCGAGGCGGTGAGGACCAGCAGCACCAGGGCGCGAATCAGGACGGGCATGCAGGCGATTCCATGACAAGGGACCGCGAGCATGCCACGGCGCCAGTCAAGCCGGCATGCACATCCCGGCATGCGGTGCGGCGAGCCGCTTGACAGCCACCACCGCGCTGCCGCGCTCAGAACAGCCGCGGTAGTAGGACTAGGCCCCAGCACAGCAAAACGTTGATCAGCAGCACGAACACGGCGGCCGAGCCCATGTCCTTGGCGCGCCCGGCCAGCACGTGGTGTTCCGGGCCATACCGCTCGATCACTGCCTCGATGGCCGAGTTCAGCAACTCCGCGGCCAGCACGATCAGCAACGGTGCAATCAGCGCGATGCGTTCCAGCCCCGAATTCCCCAGCCATAGCGCCAGCGGCGTCAGCAGCGCCGCCAGGCAGACTTCCAGGCGGAACGAGGATTCATGCAGCCACGCCGCACGCAGACCCTGCCACGACCAGACCGCCGCCTTGAGCATCCGGCGCGGGCCGCGCGGCACGTGCCCCAGTTGATCGGCCATCCGTCAGCGCATCCGAACGCTGGTGCAGGACAAGGATTGGATCAGGGACATGGGGAGGCCGTAGCAGCGGAAAGTGGGAATCTTGCCACCGCGACGGTTCCGGCCGCCAGTCGCGCCCGGATTTGCCGCTGCAGCCGCGCTGCCGCACCATGCGCAGTCCGCTCCACGTTGACAGGTCTGCCCGATGAAACAACTGCCCTTGCGCGCGCTGTTGTGCGCACTCGCCATTGCGTCCAGCCCCCTGCAGGCCGCCGCGCCGCCTGCCACGCCCCAGGTGCCGGCACAGGTCTCCAATGCGGCATGGGAGCAGGACATGCAGCGCTTCGCGGCCAGCGATGCGCAGCAACCGCCGCCCCAACACGGCATCGTGTTCGTCGGCAGTTCGTCGATCCGTTTCTGGGAAACACTGGCGCAGGATTTCCCCGGCAAGCCGGTGATCAACCGTGGCTTTGGCGGATCGGAAGTGCGCGACAGCACCTGTTACGCCGACCGCATCGTGATTCCCTACGCGCCGCGCCAGGTGGTGTTGTATGCCGGCGACAACGACCTCAACAGCGGGCGCAGCCCGGAGCAGGTGCGCGACGATGTGGTGGCTTTCGTCACACGCATCCGCGCCGCACTTCCCGAGGCACGCATTGGCTACCTGTCGATCAAACCCAGCCCGTCGCGTGCACAGCTGCTGCCGGCGATTGTGCGCGCCAACCAGCTGATCAAGCAGGCATTGGCCAACGTGCCGCGGACCGACTACATCGACATCTATACGCCGATGCTGGATGCCACCGGCAAGCCGCGCCCGGAGCTGTTCCGCGAGGACATGCTGCACATGAAGCCGGAAGGGTACGCACTCTGGCGCAAAGCGGTGGCGCCGGTGCTGGATCGCAAGTAACGCTGGTCCTCAGGCAACGCCCCTTGCGACGGGCGTTGCTGGAACGACTCGCTGGTCCGGTCCGCAATTTGGCGTTGAGAGCATGCACTGTTAACTAGGTACGCCTGAGCCACGCACAGCAATCCTGAGCAAGCACGGCAACCGCTGCTTGCTCAAACGCGCTGCATTTACTTCGTGCTTCGCACTGTCGAGATGCTCACCGGTCAACGCAGGCCAGCACCTTCCTCAGGCTGAGGCACTGACACAGCGAGGATGCGTGCCCCGGGCATCTCGCTTTCTTCTGTAGCCATAGCGCGTTCGCTAAACCACTGCAGCGACGCATACACGGTAGCGATAAGCAGATTTGCCGCTATTTCCTGCGGACCAGCGTCAGACCCACCTACGCCACCACGACTGCAACAGAAGTACCGACACCCGCCTCGCTATGCAACTCGATGCGCCAGCCGAAGCGGTCGCACAGCCGGCGCACGATCGATAGCCCCAGTCCGGTGCCTTGCGGCCGGGTCGGGTCGGCGCGGAAGAACGGATCGAATGCACGCGCCCGCGCCTCCTCGCTCATGCCGATGCCGGTATCGCGCACCACGATGCGGTCCTGGGTGACTTCCACTTCGATGCTGCCGGTATCGGTGTAGGCACAGGCATTGCGCAGCAGGTTGCTGAGCACCACCCGCATCACCCGTGGCGGCGCAAACATCTGCAGGCTGCGGTCGCCCACCATGTGCAGCGAGACCGGCTTGTCGCCCAGCAGTTCGCGCGCATTGTCCACTTCCTCGCTGGCCAGTTCGGCCGCATCGAAACTTTCGCTCTGCGGGTCGATCTCGGCTTCGCGCGCCAGGATCAGGAAGGCATCGATCACCGCTTCCATGTCGCGTCCGGCGCGCTGGATGCGGCGCAGGCTACGTTGCGTGCGCGGTGCCAGTTCTTCATCGGCCAGGGCCATGTCGCTGGCGACCCGGATCACCGTCAGCGGCGTGCGCAATTCATGGCTGGCATCGCGGGTGAAGTTGCGTTCGCGCGCGACGTGGTCGCTGACGCGGCGGCCCAGCTCGTGCAAGGCAGCGGCGAGCTGCCGGGTCTCGCCCTGCATTTCCACCGGCAACCGTTCGGGCGAGAGCTCGTCCACATCGGGTTGGCGCGGATCCCACTGCGCCACGCGGCGCGCCAGCCAGGTCACCGGCGACACCAGCTGTTTGGAAAGACGGTAGGTAAACCACGACACGCCATAGATCGCCAGCAGCACCAGGATCGCCGGCACCACGCCGAACCACAGCGTCAGATGCGCCGCACGCGAGCGTGGAAACACCAGGTACAGCCGTCCTTCCGGGCGCTGGTCGACGTACACAAGCGCATCGGCGGCGGCCACTTCACGGAAGCCCGGCGACAGCAGACGCAGCGACTGCGGCACGTCATCACTCGCAGGGCCGGCAGGATCGAAATAGCCGCGGATGTTGCGTGTATCGGGTGGGCGATGATCGGGCGCGCTGCGGTACATGCGCCAGAAATGCACGGCCTCGTCGGCCAGCACGGTACGCACCAGGCTGTATTTGATGACCAGCGAGATCAGATAGCCGCCCAGCATGATCGCCAGGCTCGCCAGGACGACCTGCAACAAAAATGCGATGCGGATTTTTCGCGGGAGCCCGTGCGGCATTGCGGCATCCAGGAAGATCGCCGAAGTATAGGCAACACTTCCGTGAGCCCGTCGTGCAACCAACCGGCAGCACGCGGTGACGAGCGGCGCGTGGGCGCCTTGAGGAACAGCCGGCTGCCAGGCGGCAGCCGGCCAGCGACATCAGGCCATCGGCTGTGCGATGTCGGCAATGCGATAGCCGGCGCTCTGCACGGTGTGCAGCAGCGGGCGGTCGAACGGCTTGTCGATGATCTTGCGCAGGTTGTACAGATGGCTGCGCAAGGTGTCCGAGTCCGGCAGGCCGTTGCCCCAGATCTCGCGTTCGATTTCCTGACGCGTCACCACACGCGGCGATTCGCGCATCAGGATGGTCCGCAGGCGCAGACCGATCGGCGACAGCTGCAGCTCGGTGCCGGCGCGGGTGGCGCGCATGCTCACCGGATCCAGCACCAGGTCGGCGACCTTGAGCACTTCCGAACCCACCTGGCGGCGCTCACGACGGATCAGGGCACGCAGGCGTGCTTCCAGTTCCTGGATCGCGAACGGCTTGGTCAGGTAGTCGTCGGCGCCGAAGCCCAGACCGGTGAGCTTGTCGTCCAACGTGTCGCGTGCGGTCAGCATCAGCACCGGGGTCGACTTGCGTGCGTCGTTACGCAGGCGGCGGCAGACTTCGATACCGTCCAGCCGCGGCAGCATGAGGTCCAGCACCACCACGTCATAGCTGTTTTCGGCGGCCAGACGGTAGCCGTCCAGTCCGTCCACGGCATAGTCGACCTCGAAGCCGCGGCCTTCCAGGTACTCGCCGATCATTTCTGAGATATTGCGATTGTCTTCGACGACCAGCACGAGGCCGGACGTTTCCTTGGTCTGACGCATGGACTTTCCTCGGTCTTCAGCTTTGTGAAACATGCCGGATTGGCGGTGGAAATGGCGTGAAGACTTCGCGTCGGATTCGGGTCGCTCGAGGCCGCTTACTCAGGGTTTGAGCAGCGGCTGCAGTGCTGGCCAGACCGTTTCCAGCACCTTGGGCTGTGCGGCGGCGGTGGGGTGCAGGCCGTCGGCCTGCATCAGGCCCGGCTGCAGGGCGACCTTCTCGAGAAAGAACGGCACCAGCGCGGTCTGGTATTGCTTGGAGAGGTCGGCATAGGTCGCCTTCAGCCGCTCGCGATAGGCCGGGCCATAGTTGGGCGGCACATCGATGCCCAGCAGCAAGACCTTCGCGCCCGCCTGACGGCTGAACTGGATCATCTTCTCCAGGTTGCCCTTGAGCTGGGCCGGCGTGAGGCCACGCAAGGCATCGTTGCCACCCAGCTCGATGACGACCACGCCGGGGCGGTGCTTTTGCAGCAGCCCAGGCAGCCGGGTCAAGGCGCCGGAGGTGGTTTCGCCGCTGATGCTGGCATTGACGACCGGCGGTGGCGTCGCCATGTCACGCTTCAGGCGCTGGTCCAGCAGGGTGACCCAGCCGGACTGCACCGGGATGTTGTGCGCGGCGCTCAGGCTGTCGCCCACTACCAGGATCGGCGCGGCAGTGGCCGGACTTTTGGCAGAGGCAATCCCCGGCGCAAGCAGGGAGAGTGTCAGCAGCCACAGGCTCATCACGCTGTACCGCAGTGTTCTTTCACGCATTCGGAGATTCCTCATCGACAGTCTGGCCCCCCACTCCAGCACCCGCACCGCCATCGACGTCCGCGAGGTCGGCAAGTCCGTCAGCGGACCGGAGGGAACACTCCACATCCTCGACAACATCAGCTTGACGGTCAGTGAAGGCGACAGTATCGCCATCGTCGGCGCCTCGGGGTCAGGCAAGACCACCCTGCTCGGCCTGCTCGCCGGGCTGGACCTGCCCAGCCGCGGCAGCATCGCGCTGGCCGGGCAGGACCTGGGCCAGCTCGATGAGGAAGCACGCGCGGCCCTGCGCGCCCGCGAGGTGGGCTTCGTGTTCCAGAGCTTCCACCTGCTGCCAGCGCTGACGGCCGAAGAAAACATCGCGCTGCCGCTGGAACTGGCCGGGCGCGAAGATCCGGCGCGGGTGCGCGAGGTGCTGCAGGCGGTTGGCCTGAGCGCGCGTGCGCGGCATTACCCACGCCAGCTCTCCGGCGGCGAGCAGCAACGCGTGGCACTGGCGCGCGCGTTCGTGGCCAAGCCGCGCATTCTGTTTGCCGATGAGCCCACCGGCAGCCTGGACCAGGCCACCGGCGCGCAGATCAGCGACCTGCTGTTCGCGCTCAATGCCACCAGCGAGACCACGCTGGTGCTGGTCACCCACGACATGACCCTGGCGCAGCGCTGCCGCCATATCTACCGCATCGATGGCGGGCGCCTGCACGCACAGCAGCCCGGCGCGGCGGCATGAACGTCCTCAAACAGGCCGCACGTGCGGTGCGCCGCGAGTTCCTGGCCGGCGACCTGCTGACCGTCTTTGCCGCGCTGGTGCTGGGCGTGGCGGTGATGACTGCCGTGGGCACGTTGGTGGACCGCGTCACCCTGGCGCTGACATCCAGCGCGGCCGAGGTGCTGGGCGGCGACCTGGGCGTCACCGGGCGCCAGGAGATTCCCGCCTCCTTTGCCGACGAAGCGCAGCGGCGCGGGCTGCAGACCACCCGCCTGGTCAGTTTCCCCAGCGTGTTGTTCCATGGCGAATCCAGCCAGATGGCCAACATTCGCGGCGTCGGCGCCGGGTATCCCCTGCGCGGCGAGCTGCTGGTATCCAAGGACGCGGCCGGCACGCAAGCGCAGGCATCTTCGGCACCGCCGCCGGGCCAGGCCTATGCCGATCCACGCCTGCTCGACGCGCTGGGCCTGCGCGTTGGCGAACAGCTGGAATTCGGCGCCGGCCATCTCACCATCACCGGCGTGTTGCGTGCCGAACCCGATGCCTCCGGCGAGCTGATGCAGCTGTCGCCGCCGTTGCTGGTCAACCGCGCAGATATCGATCGCGCCGGACTGCTCGGCCCGGGCAGCCGCGCCTCCTACCGGTTGATGTTCGCCGGTACGCCGCAAGCCATTGCCGACCTGCGCGCCTGGCTCAAGCCGCGCGCCAGCGAATACCGGCTGGTGGGCATCGAAGACACCCAGCGCGGCATGCGCGCCGCGTTCGACCGGGCAGGCCGTTTCCTGGCCCTGTCGGCGTTGCTGGCGGTGTTGCTGTCGGGCGTGGCAACCGCGCTGGCAGCGAACCGGTTTGCGATGCGCCGCATCGACACCGTGGCCGTGCTGCGCTGCCTGGGTGCGCGCCAGCGCGACATCCTGGCGATGCTGTCGCTGCAGTTGCTGTTGACCGCGATCCCCGCCTGCCTGGTCGGCATCGGCCTGGGCATGCTGGCGCAGGAAGGCCTGGTGCAGGCACTGGGTAGCCTGATCCCGAACCGGCTGCCACTGCCACAGGCCACCCCGGCCCTGGCGGGCGCCGGCATCGGTTTGGTGCTGCTACTGGGCTTCGGGCTGCCGCCGCTGTTGCGGCTGCGCAATGTGCCGCCGATGCGCGTGCTCAACCGCAGCTTTGCCGCGGTGCCGCCGAGCTCCTTGCTGGTCTACGCCGCTGCGTTGGCGGCGACCCTGGCGCTGACCGTCTATGCCACCGGCAACCTGGTGCTGGCCGGCTGGGTGTTGGGCGGATTGGCGGCACTGGCCGTGGTGGCGATGCTGCTCGGCCTGGGCCTGCTGGCGGCGCTACGGCCGATCCAGCACCGCCTGCGCGGCGCCTGGAAGCTGGGCCTGGCCTCGCTGACCCGGCGCCGTGGGCTGAGCGTGGTGCAGCTGGTGGGGCTTTCGCTGTCGTTGTGCGCGCTGTTGCTGCTGGCCGTCGTCGGCCCCGGCCTGCTCGGGCAATGGCGCGACCGCCTGCCGGTGGACACGCCCAACTACTTCCTGATGAACATCCAGCCCGAACAGACCGAACCGGTGCTGCAAACCTTGCGCAGCCTTGGCGTGGAAGGTGCAGCGGTGGAGCCGTTTTCGACCGGGCGGCTGGTGGCGATCAACGACAAGCCACCGCTGCGCGGCGATCGCGATCCGCAGGACGATGGCGACGGCGACAACCGCCCGGTGAACTTCTCCTGGCGGTATGCCTTTCCGCCGGCAAACACGCTATTGCAGGGGAAATTCTGGAGTGCCGACAGCACGGCGCCGGAAGCCTCGGTGGAAGAAGGCTGGGCGCAGCGCTACCAACTCAAGCTGGGCGACCGCATCACCTTGTTGCTGGGCGAACAACAGCGCAGCTTCACCGTGACCAGCATCCGCAAGGCCGATTGGGATTCGTTCCGGGTCAATTTCTTCCTGCTACTCAACCAGGGCGCCGTGGGCGATGCGCCATACAACCTGATTTCCAGCTTCCACCTGCCGCCGGGCAACGCGCCCAAGCTGGCCACGCTCAGCCGCGATTACCCGAACATCTCGGTGCTGGATATCGACGCCATCCTGGGCCGGGTGCGCGAGGTGATTGATCAGGTGGCGCAGGCGGTGCAGTTGGTGATGGGCTTCAGCCTGCTGGCCGGCGTGCTGGTGCTGCTGGCGGCATTGCAGGCCACCGCAGGCGAACGCCGTTACGACAGCGCCGTGCTGCGCACACTGGGCGCACGGCGCGGCCAGTTGCGTGGTGCGGTGCTGGTGGAATTCGGTGCGTTGGGCCTGCTGGCGGCGCTGTTGGCAGTCACGGCCGCAGCGGTGATCGGTGCAGTGGTCGGGCAGCAGGCGTTCGAGATCGCGCTGACTCCGGATTGGCCACGCCTGCTGATTGGCGGCGCGTTCGGCCTGGCGCTGAGCCTGCTCGCCGGTTGGTCCGGGACGCGGCGCATTTTGTCTACGCCACCGGCGTTGGCCTTACGTACGCAGTAACACTCGGGCGGACACGGCCGCAACGCGTGCGCGTCCGCCGTCGCTGCATATATCCGCAGCGCATGACGAAGTTGCCAATGGTTGGTTCGCAGCCTGGCAACGACTGCCTAGAGTGAGGTGTCTGGTCGCCGGCATGCCGGCGGCCCTTCATTGCCTCCGAGGTGTTCGTCATGGCCAGTGCCACATCCGCAGCGCGCGCGCCCAACCCGCACGGCCACGCGTCCGGCGTGCAGATCGTGCCCTTCGACGCGCCCCTGGGTGCGGAAGTCATCGGCCTGGCGTTGTCGCAGCCGCTGGATGCAGACACGTTCGCGCGCCTTCACCGCGCGCACCTGGACCACCACGTGCTGGTGTTCCGCGATCAACGCATCACCCCGGCGCAGCAGGTCGAATTCAGCCGGCGGTTCGGCCCGTTGCAGATCCATGTGCTGCGCAATTTCCAGCTGCGCGGGCATCCGGAAGTGCTGGTGGTCTCCAACATCAAGGAAAACGGCCAGCCCATCGGGCTCGGTGATGCCGGCCATTACTGGCACTCGGATCTGTCGTACAAGGAAACGCCGAGCCTGGGCTCGCTGCTGCACGCGCAGGAGCTTCCAGCCGAGGGTGGCGACACCTTGTTCGCCAACCAGCATCTGGCCTGGCAGACCCTGCCCGACGCACTCAAACGCGCGGTGGAAGGCCGGCAGGCCGAGCACAGTTATCTCGCCAAGTACGAGGAACTGCGTGCGCGCAACCCGTGGCGCCCAGCGTTGACGGCCGAGCAGATTGCCGAAGTCACACCGGTGCAGCATCCGATCGTGCGCACGCACCCGGCAACCGGCCGCAAGGCGCTGTTCGTCAGCGAACACTTCACCACCCGCATCGTCGGCTTGCCGGACGACGAAAGCCACGCATTGCTGCAGGCGCTGTTTGACCACAGCACGCGCGATGCGCTGGTGTATCGCCACCGCTGGCAGCCGCACGACATGGTGTTCTGGGACAACCGCTCGGTGATGCATCTGGCGGCCGGCACGCCAGACCATCTGCGTCGCCGGCTCAATCGCACCACCATCGAAGGCGACGTGCCGTTCTGACCTGCACGCACGCCGTTTCCCTCTCCTTCCCCACTGGAGCGTCGCATGCGCTTGACCGTTGTTGGTGACGCCATCCCCCATCGCCGCAAGGCGCCCCGCATGGCCTGGTTGTTGCTGGCCGCGTTGCCGCTGCTACACAGCGCGCACGCGCAGGCCGAAGGAAAACTGCGCATCGCCAAGCAATTCGGCATCGTGTATCTGCTGCTGGACGTGGCGCAAGACCAGAAGCTCATCGAGCAGCAGGGCAAGGCCGCCGGCGTGGACATCGATGTGCAGTTCCTGCAGCTGTCTGGCGGTGCCGCCGTGAATGATGCGTTGCTCACCGGGTCGATCGACATTGCCGGTGCCGGCGTCGGCCCGTTGTTCACCATCTGGGACCGCACCCGTGGCCGCCAGAACGTGCGCGGCGTGGCGTCGCTGGGCAACTTTCCGTACTACCTGATCAGCAACAATCCGCGTATCAAGAGTATCGGCGACTTCACGCCACAGGACCGCATCGCGGTGCCGGCCACCGGCGTGTCGGTGCAGTCGCGCTTCCTGCAGCATGCCTCGCAACAGCGCTGGGGCGACAAGGGCACCCATCAGCTCGATCCGCTGCAGGTGGCGTTGCCGCATCCGGATGCGGCGGCGGCCATCATCCGTGGACGGACCGAGATCACCGCGCACTTCGCCAGCCCGCCGTTTCAGGAACAGGAACTGGCGCGCAATCCGGCCGCGCATATCGTGACCAGTTCCTACGACATCGAAGGCGGCCCATCGTCGGCCACGGTGTTGTACGCCACCGAAAAGTTCCGCCGCGACAACCCCAAGACCTATCGCGCTTTTGTCGCTGCGCTGGATCAGGCGGCGAAGTTCGTTACCGCGCACCCGGAACAGGCCACCGATATTTTCCTGCGACGCAACGGCTCGGGCATCGACCGCGCGCTGGTGCTGCAGATCCTCAAGGACCCCAAGGTGCAGTTCACCGTGGTGCCGCAAAACACGCTGAAACTGGGCACCTTCATGCAGCGCAGCGGTGCGATCAAGCAGGCGCCCGCGAAGGTGGGCGACTACTTCTTCGACGACCCGTTGATCGCGGGCGGGAGCTGAGTGATGACCACCGCCGCGCCACTGCTGCAGGTCGATAACGTCAGCCTGGAATACGCCTCCGCGCAGCGCGTGGTCCGTGCCACGCATCGGGTGCGTTTCGACGTGCACGCGGCGGATCGCTTCGTGCTGCTTGGTCCGTCGGGCTGCGGCAAGTCCACCTTGCTCAAGGCGGTGGCCGGTTTCGTGACGCCACGCGAGGGCCAGATCCGGCTGGATGGCGCAGCCGTCACCGGACCGGGGCCGGACCGGGTGGTGGTGTTCCAGGAGTTCGACCAACTGGCTCCCTGGAAGACCGTGCGCGAGAACGTGGTGTTCGGCCTGCGCGCCACCCGCACCCTATCGCGTGCCGAAGCACGGGAGCGCGCCGACGAGAGCCTGGCGCAGGTGGGATTGACCGGTTTTGCCGATGCCTACCCGCACACCTTGTCCGGCGGCATGAAGCAACGCGTGGCCATTGCACGTGCGCTGGCGATGCGCCCGCGCGTGCTGCTGATGGACGAACCGTTCGCCGCACTGGATGCGCTCACCCGTGCACGCATGCAGGAGCAGGTGCTGGAGTTGTGGGAACAACTGCGCTTCACGCTGCTGTTCGTCACCCATTCCATCGAGGAAGCATTGGTGGTGGGCAACCGCGTGCTGCTGTTGTCGCCGCATCCCGGCCAGGTGCGAGCCGAACTCAACGCGCATGCGTTCGGCCCGCAGAGCGCCGGCAGCGTGGCGTTCCAGCAGACCGCGCAGCGCATTCACCGCCTGTTGTTCGACCTACCCGATGCCGCCCTGGACGATGCCAAAGTGGCGCCGCTGCGCAGGCCGGCCGTGCGTCAACGCGAGGCCTTGCCATGAGCACGCGCGGCACGGCGTTGCCGGCAACCCCGCCGGTGCGGCCGGAATACGAGGTCGCGCTGCAGCCGCTGGATCCGGCGCTGCTGCAGGTGCATGCACAGGCGCGTTGGCAGGCGCCTGGCTGGTTGCGCAAGGCGCTGGTGCTGGCGGTGCTGGTGGCCGCCTGGTACGTGGCCGCGCGCGTGGTGGCCGACGATCTGATGCTGCCAAGCCCGTGGCAGACCGCGCAGGCGTTCTACACCGGCCTGCTGTCGGGCGAATTGCTGCGCCGGGTCGGCACCTCGTTGCGGGTGCTGGCACAAGGCTACGTGGTGGGCGTGGTGCTGGCCTTCGTGCTGACCGCGTTGGCCGCCTCCACGCGCTGGGGCCGCGATCTGCTCGGCACGCTGACGGCCATGTTCAATCCGCTGCCGGCGATCGCGCTGCTGCCGCTGGCGCTGCTGTGGTTTGGCCTGGGCACCGGCAGCCTGGTGTTCGTGCTGGTGCACTCGGTGCTGTGGCCGCTGGCGCTGACCACCTACGCCCGGTTCCAGGCGGTGCCGGACACCCTGCGCATGGCTGGCCGCAACTACGGCCTGCGCGGCCCGCGCTACGTGGTGCAGTTGCTGATTCCCGCGGCCCTGCCGGCGATCCTGTCCGGGCTGAAGATCGGCTGGGCATTTGCCTGGCGCACCTTGATCGCCGCCGAGCTGGTATTCGGCGCCACGTCCGGGCAAGGCGGGCTGGGCTGGTACATCTTCCAGAACCGCAACGAGCTGTACACCGACCGCGTATTCGCCGGCCTGGCCATGGTGATCGCGTTGGGGCTGCTGGTGGAAGGCGTGGTGTTCCAGGCGATCGAACGACTGACCGTACGCCGCTGGGGCATGCAACGCTGAACCCTGCTATGGCCTAGGCCGGCATGGTCGCGTGCGCTTAACGAGGCTGGCTTATGCTGCCGGCCCCGTCCTGCCGCCGCCTGCCGTCATGCCTACCGCGCCCTTCACCGCCTACCTGTATCCGATCCTGCTGCTGCTCGCCAGCAACGTCTTCATGACCTTCGCGTGGTACGGGCATCTGAAGTACAAGAGCACGCCGCTGATGATCGCGATCCTGGTCAGCTGGGGCATCGCCTTCTTCGAATACTGCCTGCAGGTGCCGGGTAACCGCCTGGGCAGCGCAGTGTATTCCGCTCCGCAGCTCAAGGGCATGCAGGAAGTGATCACCCTGCTGGTGTTCGCCGGGTTCTCGACGTTCTACCTGGGCCAGTCGTTGAAGTGGAACCACTGGGCCGCGTTCGGGCTGATCCTGGTCGCAGCGTTCTTGATGTTCAAGGAATAAACCCGTCTTGCACGTAGGAGCGCGCTTGCGCGCGAGGGCCATTCTCGGGAATGCCCGTCATGTGTAACCCACAACCTACGACAGCTGCATGCCTGGCTGGCTGATACACGCCTAGTTCGCTGGTTCCACCCCACTGTGTGAGAACCACATCGATGCAGTGAAATTACAGGGCCGCGTTCGGGCTGATCCTGGTCGCGGCGTTCTTGACGTTCAAGGAATACACCTGCCTTGCACGTAGGAGCGCGCTTGCGCGCGAGAGCCGTTATCGGCAATGCCCTTCGCGCGCAAGCGCGCTCCTACGACACCGGCATGTTTGATTCGCGGTGTGCCTAGTTCGCCGGTTCCACCCCACCGTGTGAGAACCACATCGATGCAGTGAAACCACTGGGCCGCGTTCGGGCTGATCCTGGTCGCAGCGTTCTTGATGTTCAAGGAATAAACCCGTCTTGCACGTAGGAGCGCGCTTGCGCGCGAGGGCCGTTCTCGGGAGTGCCCCTCGCGCGCAAGCGCGCTCCTACGACAGCTGCATGCCTGGTTGGCTGATGCACGCTTAGTTCGCCGGTTCCACCCACTGCATGAAGACCGCATCGATCTGCGCATCGGTGACGCGTTTGCCGCCCTGCACCGTCTCGGCCTGTTCGAACATCGGCATGATCATCGCCATGCCGTCCGGCTTGGTTTTCAGATGCAGGCCCGGCGGTGTGTCGAGGAACTTCGCCCAACGCGCACGCACCTTTGCCCAGTAGCCCTGCGTGCCCTTCCAGTATGCATAGGCCGGTGCGAAGTCCACCTCGGTGGTCTTGCGGTACTCGTTGAAACCGAACTCGCGGGCGATGGCGTCCTGGCTGCCGTCTGGCTTGCGCAGCACCTTGGTGTTGAACTGTTCGTGGGTCCAGCCGTTGGGCGTGAGCGTGTGCCGGTTGATGACCGACAATGCGTTGTAGTCGCTGCGTTTGGTGTACTCGCGACGCGGCAACGGGCGCCAGCTCAGGTCGCTGGTCCAGGTGGGATGTCCCTCGGCATAGTCCCAACGGCCAGTGCCGCAGTAGCGCGGGGCATCGCTGACTTCGAACACGCATTGCGTCCACGCTCCCTGTGTCACGGCCGCAGGCAGCGCGCGCACCTGCCAGGTCTGTTCGGCGCTGAACTCGAAACGTTGTGGTGCTTCATAGGTCCAGTCCTGCCGCCAGTGCTTGGTCACATGCTTGGTTTTCTCGTCCACCAGCAGATGCTGCAGCACCACCTTGCGCGGCGAATCTTCCACCACGATGACCACTTCGTTGGCGCCACTGCGCATCGCCGAGGCGCGTTCGTAGCCCGGCTTGAGCAGCACGGTTTCGTCGAAGGCAAAGTCCACGGCGTACTCGCCCTGCATCGCCAGGATGCTGGCACGGTCACGCTGGGCATCGGCGGCAGCCACCAGCGGCAACAGCGCCAAGGCCGCGGCAAGATAACGGGGAAACGCTCGGATCATCGGAAGGCTCATCTGTAAAGGGTGAACGTCAGCGGCGCAGCCGCAACAAGGAGGCCGTCATGGCCTGCGGATCACTGCCGGTGCCCGGCGCAGTGGCGCTGGCAGCAGCATGGCGCAGGGCGGCGGCGCGTGCGCAGCAGCAATCATCCACCGCCACGCGGCCGTCGATGCCTTCTTCGCGCGCCAGGCGTGCGGCCACTTCCGCGCCGAGCGCAGAGACACTGGCCAACGTGGCGCCCAGCGGGCGATCACGGCTACTACCGGCATGCAGCCGCAGCGCGCTCAGCCGCCAGCTGTCGCCACGCATCCGCCCGGCCATGCGCCGCCACAGGCGCTCGCCCACGCCTAGTTCCTGGCCGTCGATCGGCAACGCCGGCAACCGCGAGACCAGGCGATCCCAGGCCAGAAAATCGCTGTCGGGCAGCAGGCACAGGCGCCAGCAGCTGCTGCCGCCAGCATCGAAGAACCAGATGCTTTCGCGCAGGCCATCGCTGTTGACCTGGCGGAACGCTGCCGCCGACACCGCATGCTGCCAGCCATCGCGTTCATCGCCGAGCGAAGGGCGATAGACGCACAGCACTGTGCCCAGGGCCATCAGCTGCCGTGGTTGCGGCAAGGCGCGATGGGCAGTGCGCGCATGCGCGAGCGGCATTGGGTGGGCGATCGGCATGGCCGCTACCAGCTCACAGCGAGGCTGACCGAGGCGGTACGCCCGGCGCCGGTGAAGCGATCGAGCACCGTGCTGCTGTCCAGCGTGCCGTTGGGCAGCGCGTTCCAGTCGACATAGCGGCGATCGGCAAGATTGAAGATGCCGCCGGTGACCTTGGCACCCGGTGCGAATTCCCAGTGGCCCATCAGGTCCAGCGTGGCGTAACCGGCAGGCGTGTAATAGCTGGCCAGTTGCGGGCGGCGCTTGCGCGCCACGAACGTGCCGATCACTTCCGCACCCCAGCGCTCGCTGTCGAACGCCACGCCCAGCGTGCCGCGCAATGGGTCAACCGAATTGAGCGGCGTGTCGTCGGTGAGGTTGTCGCCTTGCGAATACGCCACCGCGCTATTGACCGACCAGCCCTGCCAGCCGGCCAGCGCGCCCAGGTCGACACCGGCACGCGCCTCGGCACCCTTGATCACCACATCGTCCACGTTGCGCGACTGGAACAGCAGCAAGCCTTCGGCGTTGACGCCGGCCGGTGCATACGATTCGATGAAGTTGCGGTAATCGGTGTAATACACATTGACGCCGAGGTAGCCGACGGTGTCATTGAAGCGCAGGCCCAGCTCGCCACCGCGGCTGGTTTCCGATTTCAGGTCCGGATTGGCGATGGCGGTGTAGCGCGCCTGCAGATTGGTGAAGCCGATATTGACGTCGTTGTACGGCGGCGCGCGAAACCCGTGCGCATAGTTGGCATACGCCGACCACGCATCCGAGAACCGCCACACCGCGCCGAACTTGGGTGACACCTGCTGCTCGTCGATGGTTTCGGCGGCCACGCCCGGATTGTCCTGGCGGAAGATGTCATCCACGCGCGGCGACAGCCGGAAATAATCCACGCGCACGCCGGGAATCAGCGACAACCGTCCGTCCAGCAGCCGCATTTCGTCCTGCGCGTACGCGCCCAGCTTGGTGGTCTCGCTCATCGGGAAATCGCGCACCGGGAACACGTCCTGCCCCACCAGCTTGCTCACCGCGCCGTTGGCCAGGTTGAGCGAATACCCATCGCGCTTCTCGCGGGTGTCGGTCCAGGAGCCTTCCAGCCCGTAGGTAATGTCGTGCCGCAGCGTGCCGGTGTCGATCGCCTTGTGCGCATTGACCAACAGGCCGTAGACGCGTTGGTCGAAGTGATGCTCGTTGTGCCGGCGCGTGTTGTTGCCGCGCAACTCGTCGGTGCGCTGCAGGCTTGCGCTGTCCTGGCGGTAGAGCTGCCAGAACAGGTCGTCGGCGAGCGCGGTATCAAGCGCATCCAGTTCGTGGCGCAGCGACACCCGCGCGCGGGTCTGATGGTCGCGGCCGTCCTGCGACAGGATGCGTTGCGATGCGCTGGGGCTGCGCGCATCGATACCGCTCAACGCCTCGATGCGGCCGTCGTCTTCATTGCCCTCCACGGTGAGCTTGAAGCGCTGCTGCGCGTTGGGCGCGTACACCAGCTTGCCCAGCACGCTGCGGCCATCGACCTGCTGCGGATTGGGTGCGGTGCGGGTGTAGTTACGGCTGCGGTTGTCGCCCTGGTTCTGCGCTTCCTGACCCTGGCGATGGCTCACCGCGACCATGCCGCTCCAGCGCTCGCCACCGAATGCGCCGGTGGCGCCGGCGAACAGGCCGTTCCAGTCGCCTTCGTAGCCGAACTTCAATCCCACATAGCTGTGCTTGTCGGCGCTGAGGTAATCCGACGGATCCTTGGTCACGAAGGCCACCACACCGCCCAGTGCATCGGAGCCATACAGCGAACTGGCCGGGCCACGCACCACCTCGACCCGCTTGAGCGTTTCCAGGTCCACGAAATTGCGGTTGGCGTTGAGATAACTGCCGAAATTGAAGGTGTCCGACACCGGCACGTTGTCGACCAGGATCGCCACGCGGTTGCCATCCAGACCGCGGATGCGCACGCCGCTGGCACCGGTGAAGCGCCCGCTGGTGCTGGTGACCGACACGCCGGGCGTGTAACGGAACAGATCCTTGAGCTCGCGCACCAACTGGTTGTCCAGCTGCTCGCGGTCGATCACATCCACGGTGCCCGGCACCTCCACCAAGGCGCGCTGGGTGCGCGTGGCGGTGACCTGCAGACGGTCGAAGTCATGCACGTCGCGCGCCGCGGCAGCGCCGGCATCGGCTTCGGCAGCAATGGCGCACAGGGGAACAACGGGCAGCGCCAGTGACAGCGCAACCACCAGCGGATGCAGGCGGATCATCGGTAACCTTTGGGAGAACCCTCGGCCACGCAGACGGCAATCGCCGCGACCGTTAGCCGAGGGTGGAGAGAGAACGCACGGACGGCGATGGCAACGCCCGTGGCAGGCAGCGGAAGGCGCGCGCAGGCGCGGCCTTCGCCAGGACTTACTTGGTCAGGATCAGCTTGTCGTTGCTGGTGTGGCGCAGGCGATAGATGCGGTCGCCATGCTGGATCAGCACTTCGCGACGGCCCTTGAGCAGCGCCTCGCTGCTGAAGAGGTCTTCGGCAGGAACGGCACGCGGCGCAGCGCGGTCGCGCAGGTTGACCGGTTCGGAGCGGAGCAGCACGGGATGAGCGGTCATGATCTGGATCTCCAGTCGGTTGGCCAGACAAATAATAACCATTCTCATTTATTGATCAAGAGCCATTCTCATTTGGATGGCTGGATCTTTGCATTGGGTCATGTTTTCGATTGGAACTGTCAATCGAAGCTCGGCATTTTGGCGTACGTGTGCGCAATGAAGCGCATCTCGTATGCCCCATCGGGCTTGCGGCGACGAGACCTGGATGGCGGCAGTGCGCAGGCAATGACGCTGCCCCCGGACTTGGCTTCCTTGCGGTCATGGCCACCTAACTGTGGCAACGATGTACGGCTTGTCATCGATGCGGCGCGCAGCGCTCGCACCAGCTGACCGGCACAGCCGCTCAGCGCCGGGTCTGCGGGCGGAATTGGGGACGCGCGCAGGCCGTGCGTGCGTCCAAACCGGCCTGGGCGGCACGATGCGCTCGACGCCAGCGGCCAAGCCGTTCCGGAAACAAACCACCCGCTCGCCAGGACCCCAACACCGCCACCAAGCGCTGCGACGTCTCAGCCGTGCCGCTTCACCGCGTCGCCGCGTCCACCTGCGCCCAGCCGGCGGCATCCACCTGCTCCAGGGTCTGCAATGCAGCCAGGTTTTCTTCCAGTTGCGCGACCCGGCTGGCGCCCAGGATCACCGTGGACACATGCGGGTTGCGCAGGCACCAGGCGATGGCAAGCCGCGCCGGCGACTGCCCCAGCTCGGCCGCCACGGCGCTGAATGCACGCGCGCGCTCGAGCCGTCGGCTTTCCGGCGTGCCCAGCACTTCGTCCTGCAGCCAGGCATTGCCGGGCTGGCCCAGGCGGCTGTCGGCATCCACGCCGGCGTTGTACTTGCCGGTCAACAGGCCAGAGGCCAACGGCGACCAGATCGTGGTGCCCAGGCCGGCCTCGCACAGCGGCGCGTATTCCTGCTCCAGGCGGCTGCGGTGCAGCAGGTTGTACTCCGGCTGCTCCATCGCCGGCGCATGCAGGTGTTCGCGCGCGGCGATCTCCAGCGCAGTGCGCAGCTGCTCGGCGCTCCACTCGGAGGTGCCCCAGTACAGCACCTTGCCCTGGCGGATCAGCGCGTCCATGGCACGTACGGTTTCCTGGATCGGGGTGTCCGGGTCGGGCCGGTGGCAGAAGTACAGGTCCAGGTAATCCACCCGCAGCCGGCGCAACGCGGCATGGCAGGCGTCGGTGACGTGCTTGCGCGACAACCCGCGCTGGGTGGGCCGCGGGTCGTCCACCGCACCGAAGAACACCTTGCTGGACACGCAGTAGCCATCGCGCGGCAGCCGCAGGTCGCCGATCACATCGCCCATGACCTCCTCGGCGCGCCCGCGTGCATAGACCTCGGCGTTGTCGAAGAAATTGATCCCGTTGTCCCACGCTGCGGCGATCAGGTTGCGCGCCTCGCTGCGGCCGATCTGCTTGCCAAAGGTGACCCAGGCACCGAACGACAAGGCCGACAATTGCAGCCCGGTGGATCCCAGACGACGGTAATGCATTGGCAGACTCCAGCAGCCTCCGGCGCACCGCGCCCCGGACCGGCGTGCGCAGTGTAGGAGATGGCGTTGGATTGGGGATTGGGGATTGGGGATTGGGGATTGGGGAATCGGGAATCGGGAATCGGGAATCGGGAATCGGGTGCAGCGTTGCAGCTTGGCTGCGAGCCAGCCAGGCATGTGACGAGGCGGGGCTGCCCGGATGTGTGGGCAGCTTGGTGGCCAGCAGGCGGACGCCGCCTGGATGTGGGTCCGGGTTGCACGCATGCGCGGCTGCCGGCATCCACCTCCACTTCTTCCAGGCGTCACCTCGGCGCTTCAAGGCATTTCGCTTGATTGCACACATGCTCCGCTCACTCGAACGCACGCTCTTGGAGGCCATCAGCGCGCCGCATTCCCCCCTTCACGCCATGCGCCAGCACCCGCAGCGTACCGGCCGATTTGCGCACAGCCGCCGGCACCGCGGCACGGAGCGCGATCGCCCTGCCCGATGCGCCACGCTCTGCGGCCGGCGGCGGCGTCTGAACACCCCTCGCCTTGCCCACCGACACCCCCTGCTCTAGGCTTCCCGTTTTGCCGTCAGCAGCCCGGGGATTGGAATGGTCGAAGGTTTGGGGAGGATCGGGTTCGGCCTGTTCGGTCTGGTGGTGCTTATCGGCATTACCTGGCTGTTTTCGACCAACCGCCGTGCGATCGACTGGAAGCTGGTCGCCACCGGCCTGTTGTTGCAGATCTCGTTCGCCGCGCTGGTGTTGCTGGTGCCGGGTGGACGCGACGTATTCGACTCGCTGGGCAAGGGGTTCGTGAAGGTGCTGAGCTTCGTCAATGAGGGGTCCACCTTCATTTTCGGCAACCTGATGAACATCGACAGCTACGGCTTCATCTTTGCGTTCCAGGTATTGCCCACCATCATCTTTTTCTCCGCGCTGATGGGCGTGCTCTACCACCTGGGTGTGATGCAGGTGATCGTGCGGGCGATGGCGTGGGCGATCACCAAGGTGATGCGCGTGTCCGGCGCCGAAACCACCAGCGTGTGCGCCAGCGTGTTCATCGGCCAGACCGAGGCGCCGCTGACGGTGCGCCCGTATATCCCGAAGATGACCCAGTCCGAGCTGCTGACCATGATGATCGGCGGCATGGCGCACATCGCCGGCGGCGTGTTGGCCGCGTACGTGGGCATGCTCGGTGGCAGCGACCCGGCGCAGCAGGCGTTCTACGCCAAGCATCTGCTGGCTGCCAGCATCATGGCCGCGCCGGCAACGCTGGTGGTGGCCAAGCTGCTGGTGCCGGAAACTGGCACCCCGCTGACCCGCGGCACGGTCAAGATGGAAGTGGAAAAGACCACCAGCAACGTCATCGACGCGGCCGCGGCCGGCGCGGGCGATGGCCTGCGCCTGGCGCTGAACATCGGCGCGATGCTGCTGGCCTTCATTGCGCTGATCGCGCTGATCAACGCACCGCTCACCTGGCTGGGCGAGATCACCGGCGCGGCCGCCGCGCTGGGCCGCCCGACCAACCTGTCGACCATCTTCGGCTACGTGCTCGCACCGGTGGCCTGGGTGATCGGCACGCCGTGGGCGGACGCGACCACGGTCGGTTCGCTGATCGGGCAGAAGGTGGTGATCAATGAGTTCGTCGCCTACACCGAGCTGTCGCAGATCGTGAAGGGCCAGGTACCCGGCGTGCGCCTGAGCGAAGAAGGCCGGCTGATCGCCACCTATGCGCTGTGCGGCTTCGCCAACTTCAGCTCGATCGCGATCCAGATCGGCGGGATCGGCGGCCTGGCACCGGAACGCCGTCACGATCTGGCCAAGTTCGGCCTGCGCGCGGTGCTCGGCGGTTCGATCGCCACGTTCATGACCGCTACCATTGCCGGGGTGCTGTCGCACTTCGGGTGAGGCGGCGCCGGTTCATCGGCGTGCCGGTCTAATCACTGCACGCCACGTGTCATCTTAGTCATTCAAGCAAGCAGGTATTTATGAGTTCGGTCGTCGTTGTCGGGTCCTTCAATGTCGATCACGTGTGGCGCTGTGATGCCCTGCCCGCGCCGGGCGCCACCATCGCCGGTCGCTACAGCACTGGTCCCGGCGGCAAGGGGTTCAACCAGGCCGTTGCAGCCGCACGTGCCGGCGCCAAGACGCACTTCCTGTGCGCGCTGGGCGACGATGCCGGCGGTGCACTGGCGCGTTCGCTGGCCGCGCAAGACGGGTTTGCGCTGATCGCCGAGCCCAGCAATGAGCCCACCGGCACCGGCGGCATCTATGTCGACGCGCATGGCCGCAACACCATCGTGATCGGTGCCGGCGCCAATTCGGTGCTGAGCGCCGGGTTTGTCGACAACCAGCGCGCGCTGGTGACCTCGGCGCGCGTGCTGCTGGCGCAGCTGGAATCGCCGGCCGAAACGGTGGAATCGGCGCTGGCGCTGGCACGCGAATGCGGTGTGCTCACCGTGCTCAACGCCGCGCCGGCCAACGCGCCGACCTCGATCAGCCTGCTCAAGCTCTCCGACGTATTGACGCCGAACGAAACCGAGTTTGCTGCGCTGCTCGGCCGCCACGTTGGCGAGCGCATCAACGCCGACGATGTGGCGGCGCTGGACGGCAATACGCTGCATTCGCTGTGCCGCAAGCTGCTGCCGGGCGGCACCGTGGTGGTGACGCTGGGTGCGGTGGGCGCCTTCATTTCGCACGCCGAAGAACAGCTGCGCGGCGACACCCAGGCGCATTACCGCGTGGGCGCGGAAAGCGCGCAGACGGTGGATACCACCGGTGCTGGCGATGCCTTCAACGGCGCGCTGGTGGCTTCGCTGGCGCACTCGCCCAATGCAAGCTTCATCACCCACGTGCGCTTTGCCACGCGCTACGCCGCACGCTCCACCGAAGTGGAAGGCGCGGCGACCTCAATGCCGCGCATGGTGCCCGAACCGGCGGTGTGAGCCGCACGCTTTACGCGACGACGAAGGCGACCGCAGCGATGCGGTCGCCTTTTGCGTTCAGGGCATTGGCCTGCATGTTAGAGACTGTTTTTGATTGGCGAACGGCATGTTGAGACCTGTCTGCCGACGGATGCTGCGAACCGCGCTCCCAGCGGAACTTCGGTCTTCTTCCTCGGACAGTCGCTCGGGTAAGGAGGCGAGGCATGATGCAGCGTCGGGCGCCCGTACCCTCATCCGGCGCTGACGCGCCAGCTTCTTCCGAGGGGAGAAGGATGGAGAAGTCCCTCTCCCCGCGGGGCGAAAAGGCGCTGCTTTCGCGCCAGTGGCGCGTGTGCCTTGGAGCGCCCGCGCCGCAAGCGCGGGCAGGGGCGCGAAGCGGGGGTTGGGGTGAGGGTACGACGGAAGACAGTCAACTCCACAGCACAGTTGGAGTGAGGTACGGCCAACCAATACTCCCGCCACTGTCGTCCTCTACACGTCGCACTTTGCCAATCACGCCGACATCGCTCGAACGACTCCTAGCAATCGCTCAGGCCGAAGCCCGCAAGCGCTCTTACGATTCCCCAACCCCCATTCCCGACTCCCTTCCCCACCCCAGCTACAATGCCCGCATGCAGATCGGCCCCTACACCATCGCCCCCAAGGTGATCCTCGCCCCCATGGCGGGCGTCACCGACAAGCCGTTCCGCTTGCTGTGCAAGCGGCTGGGTGCGGGCCTGGCGGTGTCGGAGATGACCATCTCCGATCCGCGGTTCTGGGGCACGCGCAAATCGCTGCATCGCATGGACCATGCCGGCGAGCCGGATCCGATCAGCGTGCAGATCGCCGGTACCGAACCGCAGCAGCTGGCCGAAGCGGCGCGCTACAACGTCGACCACGGCGCGCAGCTGATTGATATCAACATGGGCTGCCCGGCCAAGAAGGTCTGCAATGCCTGGGCCGGCTCGGCGCTGATGCGCGATGAAGACCTGGTGGCACGCATCCTGAGCGCGGTGGTGCGTGCGGTGGATGTGCCGGTGACCTTGAAGATCCGTACCGGCTGGGACTGCGACCACCGCAACGGTCCGACCATCGCACGCATCGCGCAGGATTGCGGCATCGCCGCGCTGGCCGTGCATGGGCGCACCCGCGACCAGCATTACACCGGTACGGCCGAGTACGCCACCATCGCGCAGATCAAGGCCGCGCTACAGATTCCGGTGATCGCCAACGGCGATATCGATTCGCCGCAGAAGGCCGCGCAGGTGCTGCGCGACACCGGCGTGGACGCGGTGATGATTGGCCGCGCTGCGCAGGGCCGGCCGTGGATCTTTGGCGAGGTAGCGCATTACCTGGCGACCGGCGCGTTGCTGCCGCCGCCATCGCTGGCCTTCGTGCGCGACACCTTGCTCGGGCATCTGGAAGCGCTGCACGCCTTCTACGGGCAGCCGCAGGGCGTGCGCATCGCGCGCAAGCATCTGGGGTGGTATGCGAAGGATCATCCGCAGAGTGCGGACTTCCGCGCAGTGGTCAATCGCGCCGAAACACCCGAGGCGCAGCTGGCACTGACCCGCGATTACTTCGACGCCTTGATTGCCGGCGTGCCGCCGCCGCTGCACGCTGCTGCCTGAGCCAGTTCACCGTGTTTGCGGTCGCCGCGCGAAGACCACGCGGCGCACACCAGCAGGCTAGTCACCTTTCCGCAAATGCAGCCACACCTGATCGCATCGTCATGCATGGCACATCGCAGATGCGCCGCGCAGCCGCATAAAGCCGTAGCGCGAGACCGGTGTTATTGCACCTTGGCCGAGGCCGGCGCAGCGCTGTCATCCAGATCGCCGGTCAGCGCCTTGCCAGTTGGCGCGTGCCAGATGCGGTACCACATCTGTGCCAGCACCGCGCCGATCTGGTCGCGCGCCACCGGCGCACGGTACGCCGCCTGGACCTGGCGCGGCACGATCGGCTTCCATTGCCCACCATCGCGATGGGCGACCACGAAGTTGAAGTTGTAGTCCGGCTCCAGGCCCATGCGCAGGTCACTGAGCATCAGGTCGTCGTCAACCAGCCGTGCGCGCATGAAGCCGCGATTGAACCAGGTGAGCCGGCGCACCGAGTCGAACGCAGCCACCTCGCCCAGCGCCTGGGTATTGCTGGAAAAACCGCGGAACTGCATCGGGCCGCTATCGGCCACCAGCGAACGCTCGCCAATCACGTAGCCATTCGGGGTCATCGCCACCACCCGCCACAGCAGCGTGTTGAGCGGCATCGGCACCGAGAAGCGCGGCGCATCGCCCAGCCCCAGCGCAGCGAGCGCGCGGTCGGCCTCCTGGTCGACCAGCTGCTTGGCCAGCAGCGACCAGCCCAGGTAGGCCGAGCTCAGCACCAGCCCGGCAACCAACGCACGCTGGGCCAGCGGCCGTGCGCGCGCAAACCAGGCCACCGCGCAGGCCAGCAGCAGCCACAGCGTGTAGGCCGGGTCGATGATGAACACACTCGACCACATGGCCGGATGCGGGTGTAGCGGCCACCACAGCTGGGTGCCGTACACGGTGAAGGCGTCCAGTAGCGGATGGGTGATCAAGGCCAGCTGGATCGCCCAGAACCAACGCTTGGGCGCACCGGCCACGCGGCCGTCGCCATAGCGCCGAAACAGCCACCAGATCAGCCAGCCCACCAGCGGCAGCACGAACAGCGAATGGCTGACACTGCGGTGCACGGTCATCAGGGTGACCGGGTCGTCGGTGAGCGGCAGCAGCGCCAGCGAGTCGAGGTCGGGCAAGGTGCCCAGCGCCGCGCCGGCCAGCAAGGCCGCGCGACGCTGACCGGCCGGCGCGATGGCGGCGGCAATCGCGCCGCCGAGTACGATCTGGGTCAAGGAATCCATCGCCGGATGCTAGCAGGCCGAACCTGCTTGCGCGGTGCCGCCGAGGCCCGACGCGGGGATGTCTGACACCGGCCCCGCATGCAGGTGCAAATCACCTACCCTCGCCCTGGCCGCTGCGGCCAATCGACGTGGCTTAACCCCACCGATGCCCGTTCAGGCGCACAATGCAACGGTCACCGTGGGCGTGTATCATCCGCACCCATCTTTTCATCCGAATTAAGGGATATAAGCCTGATGTCCAGCTACCTGTTCACCTCCGAATCGGTCTCCGAAGGCCATCCGGACAAGATCGCCGACCAGATCTCCGACGCAGTGCTGGATGCCATCCTGGCCCAGGACAAGCGTGCCCGCGTGGCGTGCGAGACGATGGTCAAGACCGGTGTGGCGATCGTTGCCGGCGAAGTGACCACCAGTGCCTGGATCGACCTGGAAGCGCTGACCCGCAAGGTGATCCTGGATATCGGCTACAACAGCTCCGATGTCGGCTTCGACGGCGAGACCTGCGGTGTGCTGAACCTGATCGGCAAGCAGTCCCCGGACATCAACCAGGGCGTGGACCGAAAGAACCCAGAACAGCAGGGTGCCGGCGACCAGGGCCTGATGTTCGGCTATGCCACCAACGAGACCGACAGCTACATGCCGGCGGCGATCCACCTGTCGCACCGCCTGGTCGAGCAGCAGGCCAAGATCCGCAAGAAGAAGAACTCGGCGCTGTCCTGGCTGCGTCCGGATGCCAAGTCGCAGGTCACCCTGCGCTATGAAGACGGCGTTGCGACCGCGATCGATGCGGTGGTGCTGTCGACCCATCACGATCCGGGCGTCAAGCAGAAGGACCTGATCGAAGCGGTGCGCGAGGAAATCCTCAAGCCGGTGCTGCCGGCCAAGTGGCTGCACAAGGGCACCAAGTTCCACATCAACCCGACCGGCAAGTTCGTGATCGGCGGCCCGGTGGGCGATTGTGGCCTGACCGGTCGCAAGATCATCGTGGACACCTACGGCGGCTGGGCCCGTCACGGCGGCGGCGCGTTCTCGGGCAAGGATCCGTCCAAGGTCGACCGTTCGGCAGCCTATGCGGCGCGCTATGTGGCCAAGAACGTCGTGGCGGCCGGCCTGGCCGACCGTTGCGAAGTGCAGGTTTCCTACGCCATCGGCGTGGCCGAGCCCACCTCGATTTCGGTCACCACCTTTGGCACCGGCAAGATCGCCGACGAGCTGATCGAGAAGCTGATCCGCAAGCACTTCGACCTGCGTCCGTTCGGCATCATCCAGATGCTCGACCTGATTCACCCGATGTACCAGCAGACCGCCTCCTACGGTCACTTCGGCCGCAAGCCGAAGGACTTCACCTACACCGACGGCACCGGCGCGCAGCACAGCGCAACGTCGTTCTCGTGGGAAAAGACCGACCGTGCAGAAGCGCTGCGCGCTGCTGCAAAGCTGAAGTAAGCCGGCTGCTTCCTCGGGAGCGTGCTTGGTAATGCAAATGGGCCGCTGATGCGGCCCATTTGCGTTTTGGCGGCATGGACGCCGCTGGTGAACTTGTAGCGATGGAGGCGCGGCGTGTCCCCGTCTTCGGATGCCGTACACCGCACAGTCTTACGCGCGACGCCTGCAAGTGATGTGCGACGGCTTCGGATAGCGAAGGCGCTTGCACGCATGCCGGCATGGGACACGCCGCAAGTACGTCCATGTAGATTCCCATGCGGGACCCATGCCGCATAGGATCCCGCGCCGGCACGCGCACAAGCACCGCCGGTTGTGGTCGATGGCGGAAGGAACGGCGTTGCCGGGTTTCCAGGCGATCGCCAACGTAGCGTCGTCACCGGCCACACATGTCGCGCTAATGGCGGACAGCCTGTTGGCGCAGATCGATCTGTTCCGTATCGGCGTAGCGATGTTCGGACCGTGACCTTCATTGACGATAAAAAATTCGCCTCAATGCCGCCCCTAATAAACGGCGGAATTCGGATATCTCCGCTCGCTTGAAAAAATGCTCGCGGTGCGATCAGCCATGGTACGGCTTGGCAGCGCGGCGTCGCGTCCGGGAGCGGGACCGTGTAGCGGCATGGATGCCGCTACCGAGCCTCCATGGACGGATTCACGGCGTGTCCCGCTCCCGGATGCGGCGCCGCGCGTATCGACCAAAGTCGCGCACGGGAGCTACCGGGGCGCGCGCATCGGTCACTGGGACGCCCGCGCGTGGAAAGGGCTCGATATGCCACGTAAGTCCTTGCAGGCCCCTACGCAGCCCCTACCCAGCAAGAGGTCCGATACCGACACGCGTGCGCGCACCAGTAGCTCTCGTTAGCAGCCGAGGCTAAAAACGCGTACGTCCTCCATTTGCAAAATGCTTGCCACGCAGCACCGCCCCAAGAATGCGACCACACAGCCAACGCAACTCCATCACCTCACGGCGAGGGCTGCAGCTGCCGCTCCAGCGCCTGCGTAAACGCCGGCAACGGGCACGCCATCCGCTGCTCACCAGCGCAAACGCCTAACGCCAACGTCTGCTGCAACGGTGGGTGGTCCAGATCCAGCGGTGCCACTGTGCGCAATTGCTCCAGCGATTGCGCCAGGTACTGCGCGCGCACGCTGCGTTGGCCGTCGGGCGTGCGCCACAAACCCAGCACCAACGCGCCACCCGGCGGTGGGTCGTCTGCGCCATAACCGGGTAAATGAAAATGCACGCCCAACAGACTGCTCAACGCCGCGATATGCGTGTCGCTGCCGACGAAGACAGACACCTTCGGCGCGCCCGCGTCGCCGAAGCGCTGCAGCACCTCGCGCGCCAGCGGCGCACCCGAGCGCGAGGCCATGTAATGCGGCCGCGCATAGATGTCGAACAGCAGCGCGTGCAGGCGCGAAACTTGCGCCAGGCGCTCGGGAGTGGCGCGCCCCCAGCCGACCTGCGACAGCGGCATGCCTTCGGCGTATTGCAGCAGCAGTACTTCACCGGTGCCGGAGGCCAGGTCGATCGGCCCGCCCAGCGCCAGGCCGCGACCGTCCGCCGAAGGTTTCAAAGTGGATGGCATGCGTGCGAATTCACAAGGCGTTTTGGTGCAGCCCAGGATCTGCTGCAAGGCCTGCAATTCCGCGCCATGCCCTTGCAGCAAGGCGGCCGGGCCGCCGGTTTCACGCTGGATCGCTGCAACCGCTGCGTTCGCATCGAAAGGCACGGCACCGGCTTCGATCGGCCGGAACAACGGATCGTTACTCCCGACCGCGCGATGTCCTGCCTGCACGTTGCAGCCAGGCGCCAGGGCGTCGGCCAGCAACGCGCCACTGTCGATGGTGCGTTGGTCGGTATTGGCCCAGACTGTCAGGCTGCCCCGCGCCGGGCAGCCATTGCGGGGCAGCAGCGCCTGTTGCATCAACCACTGCCGCAGATACTCGCCACTCAGCTGCACCGCCTTGCGGCCATGCGGGGTGACCAGGCTCGCTGGCGTGGACCATTGCGGCCAGGGTGCGTCGGCGTAATGCGCCGCGGCCGCTTCCCCTTGCAGCGGCGCACGTACGCCGTGCCGGAACACCACCACCACCCGTTCCAGGGTCGCGCTGGCAGCTGACGCCGCCGGGGTCGGCCGTGGCGTACAGCCCAGCGACAGCGCGGCCACCAGCAGCACGCCGAGCGTTTGCCAGCGCAGAGGAGCTGCAGCTGCCCGCGGCCGCGCTGGCCTGCGCGCGAACGTCTGCAGTGACTTCAACTCTGCAACCACCACTGCAGCGGGATCAGAACACATACTTGGCCGTCACCAGACTGGTCATGCCGGAATCGACGATGTCGGAGATGGCTGTGTTGTCGTGGCCCACGTGCGCCCAGTAGCTGTGCTGCCTGGTGAGGTTGGCCACGGACAGGTCCACGCGCAGATGGTCGGTGGGCGCGTAGCCCACGTGCAGGTCCACGCGGGTGATTGGCTTGATCCACAGGTTGTCCCAACGCGCGCCCTGGTTGAGGTAGTCGTAGACCGACACGTATTCGCCGGAATAGTGGTAACTCAGATTCACCGACCACGGGCCTTTTTCGTAGAACACCTCGGCGTTGGCGAGCAGGTCCGGCGCGTTCTGGATGCGCTCGTGCGCGAAGCCTTCCTCGCCCAGATCCACGCGCGTGGTCTGGCGCGTCACGTTGCCACCGATGCCGAAGCCGTCCAACGGTGCCGGCAGGCCCTGGAAGGTCTGCCGCACCGCCGCTTCCATGCCGAGCACGCGGCCGTCGCCACCGTTTTGCGGGCGCACGAAGCGCGTGCTGGCGGTTCCACTCTCGCCGGCGTTGGCGGCATCCGAACCGCTTTCGTAGATGTAGTCGGTGAGGCGCTTGTAGTAGCCGGCCAGCATGGCGTGGCCGCCCGCATCGTTCTGCCACTCGCCGGACAGATCCACGTTGAGCGACTTGATCGGCTTCAGATCCGGGTTGCCTTCGGTGATGGTGGTCTGGCCATCGGCAGAAATATCGGTGGAGCGGCCCCCGCCGAGTTGTACGAAGGCCGGGCGCGTGTAACTGGTCCACACCGAGCCGCGATAGACCGCGCCATCGCCGTCGGGGCGGTAATTCACGAACACGCTGGGCAGCACCACGTTGTAGCGGGTCTGGTTGTTGGCGAAGGCGCCCACCTGCTCCACGCCGCCCACAGCGGCTGGCTGCGCCCAGAAGGTGTTGTCGATGCTGGTGTGCTCAAAACGCAGGCCGGGGAGGATTTCCCAGTTGCCGGTGCGCAGCGTGGCCATCACATAGGCCGCGCTCACCGCTTCGGTGGCGCGCATGGTGTTGCAGTTGAGATTGTTCACCGCCAGCCGCCCGCAGCTGTCGAAACTCTCCGGCGTGAGCGTGCGCGCGATCAAGGCATTGAGGGCATCGTTGCTCAGGCGCAGCGTGGGCAGCGCGTACTGGCCCGGGTACACCGCATCGTAGCGCTGCGCCACCAGGCCGGTATCGCGCAGCAAGGTGCCATCGGTGTACTTGGCGTTGGTCCAGTCGCGGTCGGTGAAGCTGCGCGAGCTGTCCACATACTTCACGCCGAATGCAATCCGGCTCAGCACGCCGTCGTCGAAGTCGTAGCTCACATCGAGCTTGCCGCCGCCCTTGTCCTGGCCGCTGTATTGCTTGGAGATCTGCCCCGTCCGCCGTGCAAACAGGCTGCCGACATCCGAGGCCTGCGCCTGCATCGCCGGCGTCAGCAACGGAATCGGGAAGCCGTCGCCGTCGTAGCTGATGAAGCGGTTGGCACCGTAGGCAAAGTTGGTGGAGCTGTATTGATCGTTGCGCGCGGAAATTTCCACATGGTCCGGGCGATCGTTATTGCCGGTGCCGTAAAACACATTCGGTGCGAACGTCCAGTGCCCCAGCTGTTTCTCGGCACCGAACTGGATGGTGGCCAGGTCTGCTTCTTCCGGGTTGGTTTCGTACCAGTAGCGCACGGCCACGCGATTGATCTGCGGCTGGTAGATGCCGCTGGTACCGATCTGCGTATAGCTGACATTGGCCGGCACAAATTGCGTGTAGCCGGTGTTCTGTTCGGTCTTGGCAAACGCGTAGGTCATGCGGGCGTACAGATGCAGGCTGGGGTCCACGCGCCAGTCGAATGCAGCGTTGCCACCGTAGCGGCGGGTATCGCCTTGCGAATAACCGATGTTCACGCCGGTGCTCTGCAACGCGTCCTGCGAATCGGTGCCTGCCGCCAGCGCGCCACTGGCATCGGTGCGGGCAAATTCCCAGGAGCCATCGCTGCGCGCGGCAGAGGCGCCGGCCACTTCGCTGTTCACGAAATGGCGCTCGTCGTAGTACGCACTGACGGCCACGCCGAATTGGCCATCGGCGCCGAAGCGCGCATGCCAATCGCCGGCGGCACCACTGCCCAGCCCGGACTCGCCGTAATCACGCGCGCGGCTTTCCATGCGCCCGCTCAGGGTGATGCTGCCGCCCCGGCGGTCTGGCGAATCGAACGCACTGGGGGTGCGGTAATCGATGGTGCCGCCGATCGCATCGCCATCCATGTCGGCGGTGGAGGTCTTGTTCAACACGATGGTCTGCAAGCCGGAGGGCGGCAGCAGGCTCAGTTGCACGCCGCGGCTGTACGGCATGCCTTGCGCGACGTTGACGCCGTTGATCAGGTTGACGTTGTATTCGGCATTGAGGCCGCGTACCGAGGAGAACATGCCCTCGCCACGCGCGGCACCGTCGATGCCGCCGAAATACGATTGCCCGGTGTTGATGACATTGACGCCCGGCATCAGCCCCAGCGCTTCGGCCACGTTGTGCACCGCGGTGGTCTTGAGGTCGTCGGCAGAGAGCACATTGACGGTGTTGGTGGCGGCCATCTGCATGTCGGTCGCGTTGTAACGCGTGGCCGCCACGGTGACCTTGTCCAAGGTGGCCATCTGGCCCTGCGCGGGCGCGTTGGCCTGGGTGTCTTGCGCAGCGGCATGGCCACCCACGATGCACAACGAAAGGCACAGCGCCTGCGACAGGCGCGAGGGACGCAACAACACACAACGACGCATCATGAAAGATCCAAAAGTGCAGCGGCCTGCCATGCCTCTACATGACGACCACCGGGAAGTGGGGGCATTCGACGCGACCGGCTCCTCGGCGCGCCACCTGCAAGCAGGCGCGGCGCATGGTGGCCGGGGCATATTTCAGTGCGGTGACGCGTACGCGATGCGGTGCAAACACGCGCGGGTGATGCGGAATTGCGCATAGTCGAGGGCGCGGCGGGTGGCGTGCGCCGTTGAAGTGCGCGAGCGGTCACGCTGGCATCGCTCCTGCAATGAGAAAGACCGAATCGCCGGTTTGTGTGCATGAATCTTTATGACTACCAGGTCTCTATTTTAGGAATTCGGTGCGGCGACGTGATTCGCAGCTGCATTGCGTAGTGGATGCGCTGACGCACCGCCGCCGCGTGCTGTCTGCTGTCTGCTGTGTGCTGTGTGCTGTGTGCTGTGTGCTGTCTGCTGTCTGCTGTCTGCTGTGTGCTGTGTGCTGTGTGCTGTGTGCTGCTTGCTGCTTGCTGCTTGCTGCTTGCAAGACAGAAGAGCATCACCGCGAGCATGCGCAACGCCGGCAGTGCCTGCAGGATCAGTCGTGAATTCCCATGACAGCGCATGTGTGCGCTTCCGCATCACAGCCGGTCTGATGCAAGTCAGCCTTGGGAACCTGCAATCCGCTGTGATCGCACGCAGTGATGCCACCAGACACGCATCGAAGCCGAGTCAGGCAAAACGTGCCCACCGCTGCCACGCAAGCGATGCGTGGCGTGGCGTAGTCCACTAAGAGTGGCCAACAAAACGTAGCGAGCAGCCGTCAGGTGGGTGCGGACGACGCGGAAGAACCGGAGTGTCCGCCAGTACCTGAGGATTCCGAGCATCGGCCGCGCCCGACTGGCGGCTGCGCAGGCGTTTTGATCGCTGCGCTAAGTGCGCAGGAACAACTCCACGCGCCGATTCAACTGGCGCCCGCCCGGATTGTCCTGCCCTTTGACGGTATTGGGCGCCAACGGCTGCGACTCGCCATAGCCCTTGGCACTGGCAGACTGCGCGGTGCCGCGCGTGCGCAACGCGGCGAGCACCGCGTTGGCGCGGCGCTCGGATAGCGCCTGGTTGTAGTCATCGCCGCCCTTGGCATCGGTATGCCCACGGACTTCCATCTGCGCGACGCTGACCTTGCCGAGTGCAGCCGCCAGCGTGTCCAGCACGCGTGCCGCGTCCGGGCGGATGTCTGCCTTGTCGAAGTCGAAGAGGATGCGGTCGCTCAGGGTGATCACATACCCGCATGGCGCACCGGGCGGCGCGAACTTCTGCAGCAGCGGGAACCGGCCCGCGGGCGGCACCTTGGGCAGCGGCGGCATCCGTACCTGCCGTGGCGGCGTGCCCACCGTGCCGGTGCCATCGCCATGGTTTTGCACCAGGCCATCGGGGCCGTTCCACAGACCCGAACCGTCGGCGTTGATGGTCACCAGGCCACGCGGCCCGTTCCAGGTGCCGCTGCCGTCGCCGTGGTTATCCACCAGGCCGTGCTTGCCGTTCCAGGTGCCGGCGCCCTTGCCGTCCAGGCTGATCAGCCCGGCCGGGCCGTTGTAGGTGCCCGCGCCCGACGCTTCGACCTGGATCAATGCGCCCTCGCTCTGGCCGTCATCGGCGCTGTTGATGGTGCCGCTGCCATCGGCGTTGACCTGGACCAGGCTGCCATCGACGTTGGCGGTGCCACTGCCGTCGGCCTTGAGCGCGAACAGGCCAGCCGCACTGTTGCGCAGCAGATTCCCATCGGCATCCACGCTGGTAATGCCGGCATCGTTGATCAGCGTTCCGCCGGTGTCACAGCGCGCCGGCGCCACGCGCACGCCGTCGATCGGGTCGAGGATGTCCTGCAGCGACGCTTCCAATGCGCGCTGCGCCGGAGTTACGCCGGCGATGTCGGGCACCACGATCTGCGGAATGGCCGGGAACTCGGGAACTGCCGGGCTGCTGGCTGGCTCAGCCGCCGGAGCTGGTGCGGACGCAGACGCTCTCTGCGCCGTTGGTGCAGATTCCGGCACGGCAGCTGCCTGATCCTGCTGCCCCTCCCCGCGGCTGCAGCCCAGCAGCAACATGGGCACCCACAGCACTGCCAACAGCGTCTTGCGCATCGCACCTTCCTTGTTCGAGGAACCGCCTGATAGCACGGGTGCGGTAAACAATGCGCTAAGCCGGGCCTGCGGCCCTGCAGGCATGCACTGAAGCCTGCGTTGCTGGGGCGCCGACGCCGTGCGACCCGTTGCAGCACACCATCACTCAACGACCGCCCAGGCAATTGCGCAGCCGTGACAGATCGTCAGTGCGTGGCCAGATCAGTCGGTGCGTCGGTAGCCAATTGGGCCGAAGCATCGGGCGGTGCATCCGTCGCGGATTGCACCGCCGCGGGCACCGGCGACGATGCCGCACCCTGCAACTCTGCGTGCAGGATGCGGCGGATCTCCAGGATCGCCTGCGGCGTTTCCTGCACGCTATGCCAGGACGTCACCACCAGTTCGGAGGCGGCGCCGTCCAGATGCGCGCTGCGATACGGCACCAGACCGTCGTCGGACATGGGTAGCGGCACCTGCGGTTTTTCGCGGCCGATGATGGTGTGGTAGCGCACCGAGGGCGCGATCGGCAGATCCGCGGCCGCGCGCACGAACGGGTCGGTATCGCGCAGGTTGTCGATGCTGGTCGGCGGCAACAGGCGCCGCTTGCGTTGCGGCTCGCCCGGTGCATCGCGCTCGCTGTTGGCCAGGTCCTGCAGCACATCGCCGAACCGATCCAGCAAGGCGATCGGCAGGCGCACCAGGCGGCCGACGAAGCGCCCCAGCCCGCCTTCGGCCAACGGCGTGCCGCGGTGCGGCGCGGCGATGAAGATCGCGCGGTCGATCTGCGGCATCGGCGAAAAATGCAGCAGCGGCGACAGCTTCTGCCGGATCCGCGCACCGCGCTCGCCTTCCAGCCGGTAGTCGGCCAGCAGGCTGCTCCAGATCTGCTCGCCAGACGAGGACACCAGCAAGCGGCCGATCACCCCGCCCATGCTGTGACCGATCAACACCATGTCGTGCGAGGCCGGCGCATCACCCTGCGGGTCGAAATGCCGCAGGCTGCGTTGCACCAGTTCCTGGATTTCGGCGCGGTTGACCGCCAGCGGCGCGTTGGTGGGGTAATACACCTGCCAGATCTGATAGTGCTGCCGCAGCGTTTCATCGCCCATCACTTCATTGGCGACATTCACCCAGGCCTCCGGGCTGCTGGCCAGGCCGTGCAGCATCAGCAGCACGCGCCGGTTCGGGTCGTAGGGCTGCATCAGGTATAGATGCGGGCGATCGATGCCGCGCGCGCGGCCCAGCATCGAGCGCAGCGATTGCGCGGCAAAGCCCGACTTCGCAAGCCACAGGCCGTACGCCGCAGTGAAGTTGGCCGCCAATGGCACGCGCTGGCCATGCAGCATCACTGCGGTCTGGCGATACGGGTCGTAGGGCGCGACCGTGGCGCTGTCGGTGTGCAGCACCGCATCCAGCGTGTCGCCTGCAAAACGCAGCAGGACCGTGGCCGGTGCATACGGCATCTCGCTGAAGGTGGGCAACGGCCGCTGCGGGTCTTTTGGCGCGGGCAGCGCCTGCTGCACGGCCAGGCCGGCAGGGTCGCCGACCACCGCCGGGTCTACCTCGGCCACCAGATCTGCACCGAAGCCGTCGCGGCGATAGGTGCTACGCAGCCCGCCGAAGCGCAGCGACGATGCCGCGAACAACGCACGCGGCGTATTGCCATCGCCGGGCAACCGGTAGGCGGCCAGATCCACATTTACGCGCCAGCGGCCCACCGTGGTGGCTGCAGGTGCGCTGGCGCCGGCCTGCTGGGCGCGCACGAACAGGCGTTCGACCACCTGCTGTACGGCGTAGTTGTAGTAATCGCGCACCTGGGTCTGGCGGTTTTCGAAGGCCCGCTCGCTGGGCGCGCGCGTGGTGAAGAACAGATACGCGTACGCATGCCGCGCCGCTTCCAGCCATGCTTCCAGTGCCGCGTCGCTCATCTGTGCGGGGGTGCGCCCGCTCAACGCAATGGCCTGCGTGGTCCACAGCTCGGCCTGGGTCGCCAGCCGGCGCTCATCGCCGATGCCGGCCACCGTGCGCAGCTGTTCGATGCAGGGCAGTGGCGTCTTGCGGCAGGTTTGGGGATCCAGCCCGGCCACCTGCAGCGTCTCGCTGCCGGCCTGGCTGAGCGTGCCGGCACTGAGGATGTCGCCGCGGGTCTGGGCGATGTAATCGCCGCTGCTGCGCGCCTTCACCGTGACCATGGCGCAGCCGCTGAGCCACACACAGGCCAGCACGGCCACGCCTGCCACGGCGCGCCGCGCCCAGGTGCTGCGGCTCATCGGTGTGCGCTCGCTGCAGATGCCGGTGCCGGTGCCGGTGCCTGCGGCATGCCTGCACGGATGCGCGCGGAGAAATCTTCGGCGCGGTCTGCGGCGTGCGCACGCGCAGTGAAATGCCCACGTTGCTTCAGCGTGGCGAAGTCATAGCCCGGCATCAGCCCGTGATGGTCGAAGGCGTATTCGTCCGCATAGCCGGACAACAGCAGGCGATGATCCAGCGGCAACGTCGGCCGCAGCTGGCGCACCAGCGCAAACACAATGGTGGTGCAGTTGCTGGTGAGCGTGTTGTAGAACGCCGGCGCGCGGTTCAAGTCGTTGGCCAGCCCCACATAGCCCATGAACATGCGGCGCAGGCCGGCCTTGGGAATGTTCAGGCGATACAGATACATGTCCTCGCCACGCACGTTGGTGCGCACGCGCAGGATGTCGCGCTCGTCGGCGGCCACCAGGGTCTCTTCGAAGCTGCGAAAGAAGCCACCCAGCGCGGAGAACGATTCGCCGCGTTCCTTGCGGATCTCCAGTGAGAACACCACATGCGAGCCATCGTCGAAACCGAACGATACCAGCGTGTGCGCAATCGCCGGGCCCATCCAGTACGACAGCGCCAGATCCGCGCTGACCAGGTGATCCAGATCGTACTGACGCGTTTCCCAGCGCGGCTGGTAGTCGGTTTCGCTATGCCAGTCGAAGTTGCGCACGTTGTGCAGCGTGACCAGGTTGCCGTGCACTTCCGGGCGCAGACGCTGGGCGACATCGTCGGCCCAGTCGCGGTCCTGGCTGGGCTGCATCAGCCACCACGCCGTGCCCAGCGCCACGAAGGCGGTGGCGAAGATCCCCACCAGCGCCCAGTTCTCGCGCCGGCGCCGCAGGCCCCACAGCGCAGCGAGCGCCATCGCGCACCACGAGGCCACCCACCCGGCGCGCACCACGCCATTGCCGCTGAGCGCGAAATAGATCGCCAGCCCGCCCCACGTGGCGGCCACCACCACCGCAAGCCGCAATGCCCAGCGGCCGATGCGCGCACGCGTGGCCGGTGTCATTGCGTGCCGCCAACCGGTACCGGCATGCCCAGCGCGTGCATCAGCAGATCGGCGGAGCGGTGTGCCAGACGCTTGCGCTCGGCTTCGTCGCTGCCACGCAGGCAACTGCCCAGCATGTCCATCACCAGGACCAACTGCTCTTCATCCAGATCCGCGCGGCACAGGCCGGCCTGCTTGGCGCGCTGTACGAACGGTAGAAAAATGCCGACCACGCGCTGGTCGACCGCTTTCACTGACGGATGCGCGCGCTCGATCGAACGCCAGAAATCCACCATCGGTGCGGACTGGGCGATGTGTTCGGCCACATCGTGCAGCAGCACGGCCAGACCGTCCGGGCGATCGCCCAAGTCGGCCGCCAGCCGCTCCAGTCCATCCAGGCCGCGCTCCATCAGCGCGGTCATCAGGGCCAGGCGGTCGGGGAAATTGCGGTACAGCGTGGCGCGGCCAAGGCCGGCACGTTCCACCACCAGTTCTAGCGGAGCGTTGACGCCGTGTTCGCTGAAGACTTCGTCGGCGGCGTCGAGAATCTGCCGGCGGCGGAGCGCGGCATCGGGGCGGGGAGCTGTCATGCCGGCATTATCGGACAGATTTGTCCGGTTGCGCCAGAGCCCGCTTGCCGAATGCACGCACTCTCCGACCAACGGTCGGATCAGCCGGTGTTCTGCACGCCCTGCGCCACTCCGTTGACGCATGCCACCAGCGCACGCAGCAGTTCTTCGTCTTCGCCATCGGTGGCACGCCAGCGCTGCAGCAGATCCACCTGCAACACGCTGATCGGGTCGATGTACGGGTTGCGCAGCCGGATCGACAACGCCAGGCGCGGGTCGTGCTGCAGCAACGAGCGCTGCCCGAGCAAGGTCTTGACCCAGTGCTTGGTCAGCGCGAGTTCGTCGCGAATGCGCGGGAAGAAACGCGCGTGCAGCGGGCCAGCCAGGCGCGAGAACAGCTCGGCGATATTGAGATCGCCCTTGGATAGCACCATGGCGATGTCGTCCAGGAAGGTGCGGAAGAACGGCCAGTCCTGCGCCATCTCGCGCAGGCTGTCTTCGTGCCCGGCCTCCACCGCGGCCTGCAGGCCACTGCCCACGCCGTACCAGCCGGGGATCACCGCACGCGCCTGGCTCCAGGCAAACACCCAGGGAATCGCGCGCAGGTTCGACAACGCCGCGTCCTGGCCCAGCCGGCGCGAGGGGCGCGAGCCCAGCGTCATGCGTTCGATCACATCGATCGGCGTGGCCAGGCGGAAGTACTGCATGAAATCCGGCGCGCCGACAAAACCGCGATACGCCACCGTGCTGCGCTCGGCCACCAGATCCATCACTGGCCGCCAGGCGTCTTCGCGCGGCTCCGGCGCGCGCGGGCGCAGGCTGGACAACAACACCGCGCCGGTCATCTGCTCCAGCGAGCGTAACGCCAGCGCGCGGATGCCGTACTTGCGATGGATCACCTCGCCCTGCTCGGTCACGCGCAGGCGTCCATCCACGCTGCCGCGCGGCGCTGCATCCAGCGCGCGGGTGGTCTTGCCACCGCCCCGCACGATCGAACCACCGCGGCCGTGGAAGAAGGTCAGGCGCACGCCGAGTTCGGCGGCGGCCTCCAGCAGCTCCACCTGGGCGCGTTGCAGGCCCCAGCGCGAGGCCGCAATGCCGCCGTCCTTGCCACTGTCCGAATACCCCAGCATCACCATCTGGGTGTCGCCGCGCGCGCGCAGGTGCTGGCGATACACCGGGTCGGCCAGCAGGTCCTGCACGGTGCCGGTGCCGCCGCGCAGATCGTCCACGGTTTCGAACAGCGGCACGATGTCCAGCGGCACCGCACCGGCGTCATCGACCAGGCCACCACGCCGCGCCAGCGCTAGCACGGTGAGCACGTCGGCGCGATTGTGCGCCATCGAAATGATGTAGCTGCCCAGCGCATCGGCACCATGCCGCGTGCGTGCATCGGCGAGCGCGGCGAACACCGCATCCAGCCGCGCGTTGCCTTCGTCGTCCACCTGCGGCAACGCCTGCTCACCCGAGGCATATGGGCCGAGCAGACCGGCACGGTGGGTGGCGTCCTGGCTGTCCCAATCGGCTTGCCCCAATGCATCGGCCACCGCGCGCGCATGCACGCTGGATTCCTGGCGCACATCCAGCCGCGCCAGATGGAAACCGAAGCTGCGCACGCGCCACAGCAGGCGGCGCACTGCGAACCAGCCCGCGTGCAAGCCCTTGTTGACCTCCAGGCTGTCCAGGATCAGTTGCAGGTCGTGTTCCAGCTCGGCAGGCGCGGCGTAGGCGCCGTCGGCATCGTCCAGGGTGGCCTGCAGGCGCGCGCGCATCAGGTCGTTGAGCAGGCGGTACGGCATGTCGCCGTGGCGCGGCCGCGAGCGTGCGGCGGCGTCGGGCAGCAGCGCCTGGTAGCGTTCCAGCTGCGCGCTCAGCGCCGGGCTCACCGCCACCAGCGTGGTGGATTGGCTGAGCAGGCTCGCCAGCTGCCACAACTCGTTGAGATAACGGTCCAGCACCGCGCGCCGTTGCGCGTCCAGGGTGCCGGCAATGGTGTGCGCATCCACGTTGGGATTGCCGTCCATGTCGCCACCGACCCAGGTGCCGAAGCGCAGCAGGCGCGGCAACGCCAGCGTGCTGCCGTAGGTTTCTTCGATGGCGTGTTCCAGGGTTTCGTACATCACCGGGATGACGCGGTAGAGCACCTGGGTGAGATAGAAGCCCACGTGCTCGCGCTCGTCTTCCACGGTGGGGCGCACCGGCGAGGAATCGGCGGTCTGCCAGGACGCGGTCAACGCCATGCGGAACCGCGCCGCATCGGTGGCGCGCTCATTGGGCGTGCGCATGCCATCCAGGTTGTCGACCAGGCTGGCGACCATCAGCTGTTCTTTTTCGAGCAAGGCGCGGCGCACCGCCTCGGTGGGATGCGCGGTGAACACCGGCTCCACGTCGATGCGCGGCAGCCATTCGCTCAACTCGTCCAACGTCACGCCCTGCGCCTTGAGCCGGCGCAGCGCATCGTGCAGGCCTTCCGGCTGCGGGGTGTCGGTACCGCTGCGCTGGTAGTCGCGCCGGCGCCGGATGCGGTGCACGCGCTCGGCGATGTTGACCACCTGGAAATAGGTACTGAAGGCACGCACCAAGGCCTCGGCGGCGCGCGGTTCGCGGCCTTCCAGCAGCGACAGCAAGCCGGCGGGCGGCGTATCGCTTTCGCGGCGTGCGATCGCGGTGGTGCGGATGCGTTCGATTTCTTCAAGAAAGTCCGCAGACACCTGCTCGGCGAGCAGGTCACCGACCAGGGCACCGAGCCGACGGACATCGTCGCGCAAGGGAACGTCGGGGGTAGCGAAGACAAGACTGCTGCGGTACTCGTTCATCGGAAACGCACACCCTCTTCAAGCGCAAAGTCGTCGAAGACTAACCCAAAAGGATTAGATGATCGCGACAGACGCGACGGTTTCACCTTGAACCATCGCGTTGACGGGCGCTTGATGTCTTCGTCGTAGCAGCGCGCTTGCGCGCGATGGGCGTTATCGGCAATGCCTCATCGCGCGCAAGCGCGCTCCTACGTGGAGCCGCCGTGCGTGTGCGGTGTTGCGCAGCGATTGCGCGGAGTGGCTGGCGCGTTGGCCTCACCCAGCGTCATCTTCAACCACTGTTCGCTCTCGGCCAGCATGTGCAGGATCGACTGCCGCGCACGGTAGGCGTGCGCTTCGTTGGGCAGCATCACCAGCCGCGCGTTGCCGCCCAGACCCTTGATCGCGGTGAACAGGCGCTCGCTCTGGATCGGGAAGGTGCCGCTGTTGTTGTCGTCCTGGCCGTGGATCAACAGCAGCGGATCCTTGATCTTGTCGGCGTAGTTGAACGGCGACATTGCCTGATACACCGGTTGCGCCTGCCAGTAATTGCGTTCCTCGGCCTGGAAGCCGAAAGGCGTGAGGCTGCGGTTGTACGCGCCACTGCGCGCGATGCCGGCCTTGAACAAGCGCGTGTGCGCGAGCAGGTTGGCGGTCATGAACGCGCCATAGGAATGCCCGCCGATGGCGATGTGCTCGCGGTCGGTCACCCCACGCCGCACCACTTCATCCACCGCGGCCTGCGCATCGGCGATGAGCTGCGGCAGGTAGGTGTCGTTGGGTTCGGCATCGCCTTCGCCCACGATCGGCATGGCCGGGTTGTTGAGCACCACGTAGCCGATCGCCAGAAACGCCTGCGGGCCCCAGTAGCTGATGGCATTGAAGCGATACGGCGAGTCGGTGACCTGGCTGGCGGTGTCGGCGCTTTTGAACTCGCCCGGGTAGGCCCACATCAACAGCGGCCGCGGGCCATCGCGTTTGGGGTCGTAGCCGGGCGGCAGCAGCAACGTGGCGGTGAGGTCCACGCCGTCATTGCGCTTGTAGCGGATCTGCTCCTTCTGCACGCCGCGCAATTGCGGCAACGGGTGCGCAAAGCGGGTCAGCGCCCGCGGTGTGGCCGCCGCGTCGCCCAGTGTCTGCACGTAGTAGTTGGCCGGCTCCTCGGGCGATTCGCGGCTGAGCAACAGCTGCGTGCCCTGCGTATCCAGCAGCGCGATCGGTGCGGCATAGGTGGGCGCCTTTGAGTGGAACAGCCGCGTGGTGCGTTTGCTCTGCAGATCGAAGCGGTCCACGAACGGGCGGTCGCCTTCCGGCGAAGCGCCCTTGCCAAGCAGGAACAGGCTGTTGCCATCGGCACCGGTCTGCAGCAGCGCATGGCCGTTGCCGTCGGCGATCAGCGCCGGCGTTCCGGGGTCGTTGTAGCGGTCCTGCGAGGAGCGGTCCCACAGCAGTTCCGGCGCGCGCTGTGGTTGGTCCGGTGCGATGCGCCACTGTTTGGTGCGGCGGGTCTTCCACCAGCTCTCGCTGATGATGGCCAGGTCGCCCCGGCCCCAGTGCACGCCCTCGAACCGGCTGCCGAGCTTGGCCAGGGTGACCGGCGCACGGTTGAAGGGCGCGGCCTGCATCAGCAACGCATCACGCACGGCGCTGGTGCGCGCCGGGTCGCCGCCGTCCTGGGCTTCGGCCCAGACCAGGGTGGCCGGCGCATCGGCGCGCCAGGCGATTTCGCGCACGCCGGTGGGTACGGCGTCATTGCCGGTCGGCAAGCCTTCCACCAGCGGCAGTTGCGCGACCTGGCGGACCAGCTTGCCCTGCAGATCCAGCACCTCGATGCGGCGCGCGAACGCGTCCAGCGGCGCCAGATACGAGAATGGGCGCTCGCTGCGCTCGCTCAGCACGTAGCGGCCATCCGGCGACACCGACAGGTGCAGATAGATCCCGGGCGCGGCAATCGGCCGCACCTGCCCGTTCACCCCAACGATCACCGGCTGCGCGGTGGCGTAGTACTCGAACAGCCGCGCATCGGCTTCGTTGCGGAGCAGATCCTGATAGGTGCGGATCGCGCGCACGCCGGCATCGGCGCTGGTCTGCTGGATTGCCGGGCCCGCCGGCACCGCGTCGCGGGCGGGCGGTGCGGTCTGGTCACGCAGTTGCTGCTGCACCAGCAACCCACTGCTATCGGGCAGCCAGTGCAGTTCGTCGTTGATGCTGGTATTCACGTCGGCCAGCAGGCGACGCGCCTGCCCCGCCGCCACATCCACCACCCACAGCTCGTTGGCACCACTGGCCGCATCCTCGCGGCGGAAGGCCAGAGAGCGCTGGTCGGGCGACCAGGCCAGGTCGGCCAGCGACAACGGCGCCGGCAGGCCTGCGATCTGGCGCTCGCTGCCATCGGCCACCGACAGCAGCCACAGCTTGCTGGCGAAGGAGAACCGGCTGGCGGCGTGGGTCTTGGGATGGATGCGCACGCCGGCCAGCTTGAGCTCGGGCTGCGCCACCTCGGCAATGTCCGGCAGCGCCGGCAGCTGCAGCATGGCCGCCAGGTCGCGCCGTGGCGACAGCTGCAGCAACGGCGCGCGCGGCGCGTCCACCACCGCCTGCAGCGCCTTGGAGGGCAGCTGGTAGCCGGTGGTCGGCAAGGACGTCGGCGGGGCCGCCGGCTGCGCCAGGGCCGGGACGCTCAGCGCCAGCCAGCCCAACACCACCCAGCCCCGTTGCCACCCCTGCCGCCTGGTGCGTCTCGCCTGCATGCCCTTCCCCGGTGTCGAATAAGGCTTGGACCATAGCAGCCGGGCGGCCCGGCTCCCCCTGTCGTTGGTTGGGGTGGGCGGCAATTCATGCCGGACGGGGGTGCTGCCGATATAATCAGACCCTCGTCGAGGGGCGCTGCGACCGGTACGGCAGATTCATCTGCCACCTGCACGAAAAGTGCGGGCAACAACGGCCAGGCTCGACAGGGATTTTTCGTGAAACGGCGCCCGGAATTGCAGACATTCGCCTGCCTACCGGAGCAACTGATGAACGCTGTCGCAAAAACCGTTCCACACACCGATTACAAGATCGCCGACATCTCCCTGGCCGATTGGGGCCGCAAGGAGCTGGACATCGCCGAGCACGAGATGCCGGGCCTGATGTCGATCCGCCGCAAGCATGCGCAGACCAAGCCGCTGAAAGACGTCCGCATCACCGGCTCGCTGCACATGACCATCCAGACCGCCGTGCTGATCGAAACGCTCAAGGACATCGGCGCCAATGTGCGCTGGGCCTCGTGCAACATCTTCTCTACCCAGGACCACGCGGCCGCCGCGATTGCCGCCACCGGCACGCCGGTGTTCGCCTGGAAGGGCGAGACGCTGGAAGAGTACTGGGACTGCACCCTGGACGCGCTGACCTTCACCCTGCCCGACGGCACCCTGACCGGCCCGGAGCTGGTGGTGGACGACGGCGGCGACGTCACCTTGCTCATCCACAAGGGCTATGAGCTCGAAAACGGCAGCACCTGGGTCGATGAACCTGCCTCCTCGCACGAAGAAGGCGTGATCAAGGCGCTGCTCAAGCGCGTGGCCGTCGAGCGTCCGGGGTACTGGGCGCGTGTGGTCAAGGACTGGAAGGGTGTCTCCGAAGAGACCACCACTGGCGTACACCGCCTGTACCAGATTGCCGAAGCCGGCAAACTGCTGATCCCGGCCATCAACGTCAACGACTCCGTCACCAAGAGCAAGTTCGACAACCTCTACGGCTGCCGCGAGTCGCTGGCCGATGGCCTCAAGCGCGCGATGGACGTGATGCTGGCCGGCAAGGTCGCGGTGGTCTGCGGTTACGGCGATGTCGGCAAGGGCAGCGCCGCCTCGCTGCGTGCCTACGGTGCCCGCGTCATCGTCACCGAGATCGACCCGATCTGCGCCCTGCAGGCGTCGATGGAAGGCTTCGAGGTCAACACCATCGAATCCACCCTGGGCCGCGGCGACATCTATGTCACCACCACCGGCAACAAGGACATCATCACCGTCGAGCACCTGCAGGCGATGAAAGACCAGGCCATCGTCTGCAACATCGGCCACTTCGACAACGAGATCCAGGTCGATGCGCTGAATGCACTTAAGGGCGTGGAGAAGATCAACATCAAGCCGCAGGTCGACAAGTATGTGTTCGGCAACGGTAACGCGATCTTCCTGCTGGCCGACGGCCGCCTGGTGAACCTGGGCTGCGCCACCGGCCACCCGAGCTTCGTGATGTCCAACTCGTTCGCCAACCAGACCCTGGCGCAGATCGACCTGTGGGAAAAGCGCGACAGCTACGAGAAGAAGGTCTACATCCTGCCCAAGCACCTGGATGAAGAAGTGGCCCGCCTGCACCTGGAGAAGATCGGCGTCAAGCTGACCACCCTCACCAAGGACCAGGCCGACTACCTCGGCGTGGACGTGGCTGGCCCGTACAAGCCGGATCATTACCGCTACTAATCCATTGGCAAGACATCGCCATGTAGACAAAAACGGGCGCCGCAAGGCGCCCGTTTTTTGTTTGAGGACATTGCCGAGAACAGTGCGCCGCAAAGCGGTTGAGGTTCGGGTCACACACACTTGAACCGCGTGCTTCGCTCGCCTTGCAAGCGTGGCTGCCAACTCAGCACGTTCGATGCTCGACGCATTGCTCAGTCCGTTGCATCTGGACCCTTGCGCTCGACAGGCTGCACACGCCGGCGGTAACGTACCGGCCCGGGCGTCGCCCCTGCCTTGCCTGCACGCGGTTGCGGCAGAACGCGCCGGCTCTTTCAGCCCATCTAAAAAGGACACCGCATGGGTAGCTTCAGCATCTGGCATTGGCTCATCGTTCTTGTGTTTTTCGGCATCATCGCTGCCGTCATCAGCGCGATCGTCTGGCTTGCCAAGCGCGCTTCACGCAAACCCGGTGCATCTGCCGCAGGCACTACAGCGGCACTGAAGACCACCGAATCCCGGCTGGCCGAACTGAATCGGCTCAAGTCTCAGCAGCTGATCACCGACGCCGAGTACACCCAGCGACGCACTCGAATTCTGAGCGATCTTTGAGCGGCTGCACCTGCCGGTGAATCATGTCCGCGCGGTGATGGAACATCAGATCCATGTCACCTGCGCGCCAGGCGCCGCGTATCAAACGCTACTGGCGCAAGGGGCCGCGACAAGCGACGGGATCGTGCTGGACGTCCGCACACCAGAGCGACTGGCCAAGACGTTCAGCCTGGTGCAATCGCTGCAGCTTCCGTTTGCCGATGCGCCTGCAGGCTGGCCGCCCGCCGCGGTCTTTGCGCAGCTCAGGGAGCAAGGGCTGGTGCACGGCGCCATCATCACGGTGACGTGGACGGCCCCCGAGATGCCCGTGCTAGGCGCCGGCTAACGCTGCTTGAGCGCGGTGCGTGAACGCCGGTCGCCTGCAGGCAGTTGACGAAGACGAAGGCGCAGGCCCATGTGCAACCGCTACGCCCAACGCCTCGCGTCAGGGGCGCCAATTCGCGTTGGCATCCCAGAACGCCACCGCGCGGCGGTAGGCATCGCGATCCAGCGGCACGCCGGAACCGCCCTCTTGCACACCCAGCGCATTGCGCAGCATGGTGATGGGGGTCATGGGAATTTCGTCTGGCTCGGCGGTGTACAGGCAACCAACCACGCCCCAGTCCGCGTCGATGGGGCTGCCCTCCTTGGCCAGCTGATCGCGGCTGTAGAGGATGGGCAGCAAGTAGGTAGCCAGCGGCGGCTCCACGCCTTCGAACCAGCGCACCAGGACTGGTAATTCCTGCGAATTGCGTGCCTCGTAGCCGGAGCGCAGCTGATGGCGATTGGCATCGGTGATGGGGACGGTCAGGCAGCGTGTCGAGGTCCAATTGCGATGCGCATGCAGCCGGCAGAATGGCGCGTAGCCTTCGATCACCCGCACTGGCGTTTCATCGTTGAGGCGCTGGATGAACTGCTCGGGCGTGCAGTCCTGGATGGCGTTGCGGCGGCCATCGCGCGGAAACAATCGCGGGCGGGCAAACGGGGTAAGAACAATCGACATGGCGCGTGCTGGCAGCGGTACAGCGTGCAAGGGTAACGCGGGCGCATCGTTCTCACGCAAGCGCTCCTCCCGCGCCTTGGTCTGCGGTGACCCGCCAGATGTGCTGGCAGCAGTACATCGCCCTGCTACCTGTACGCGCGTTGCCCGCCATCGACGCGGCGCGCACGCATCACGGTGCCCGCATCCGGCTTACCAGATCAGATCGTCCGGCACCTTGAACTGGCTGTAATAGTCGTCGTCGCTGTCCGGCGATGGTGGCGCTGCGGCGCGGCCATGATCCAGCACCACCACGGTGGCATCGCGGCTGTAGACCTTCTCGGCCGCGGCACGCGGAATCAGTTCGAAACCCTCGCCGTAGCGCGCGATCACCAACGCGCCACTGGCCAGCTGGCTGCGCAAGAGGGGGCTGACCAGCACGCTGCGAATGACGCTGCCATCGTTGAAGCGGTAATCGATCTCGCCTTCGCGCTTGACGCGGCTGGTCTCGATGATCTGGCGGACCTGCGCCACCAGTTCCTGCTGCCGCAGCTGCGCGTTGCGCTCCTCGGCCAATGCGCGGTCGCGCTCGGCGCGCTCGGCTTGCAGGCGGGCGGCATCCACCTTGTCCGGGTCTGCTGCGGCCGCCGGTGCACCCTTGGCATGGCGCTGCTTGTTCTGCTCGCGCGCCACCTTGTCCACCTGGGCTTTCTTGACCAGGCCTGCCTTGAGCAGTTGTTCTTGAAGAGGATTGCGCATGCGAGAAGACCAACCGGTGACGTGCACACAGTTTAACGCGGCCGGCGTGGTGGCCGCCCTGGTGCACGAGGTGCCGCTGGCCAGGAGGCCTGAACCAGGCTGTTCAGGCTTAGCGCCGCTATCAAAACGCCTGCAGGCGCCAGCCGGGCGCGGCCGGTGCTAGGAATCGGCATGTACCCCCATACACTCCGGGTGCTCCGCGCCGGCCGCACCCACCTGACAACTTGCTCGCTACGTTTCGGTAGCCGCTCTTCATACCGCTGAGCCATTGTGCACGCGCTGCTGCACTGGGCTGCCGTCGTTGCCTGTAGCGCGCAGGTTGCGCACCGAGCCCGGCCTGCTGGACGTCACGGCATCCATACCGGCAACCACCGCCGCCATTCATCAGCACCGCGCGCAGTGCATCGGTGCGAGTGCGACCGTGCACGCCCTCGGCATCGAACCGGCCGCACGTTTCGCGGCTGTTGTGCAGTGAATACGTATGCACAGGGTCAATGCTGCGCCGCGATGCGCGCTTAGCATCACCGCGCGCCGCACGCCGTGGGGCGCGCTTTCCGGAACAGGGGCCGGAGGGCATTGCTGCATGCATCGCTGTGCGGGATGCGTGCGTCCACTGATCAGGAGACACACCCGATGCACGCCACCTCTCGCCCCTGTCCACGCACGTTCTGGCAACGCGCTCACCAGTTGCTGTTGATCGCGCTGACCTTGTTGCTGACCACCGCCAGCGCACAGGCCGACGTCATCCTGCATGCGTTCAACTGGCCCTACGCCACGGTAGAAGCGCGCGCCAAGCAGATCGCCGATGCCGGGTATCGCAAGGTACTGGTCGCACCGGCCTATCGCTCCGAAGGCAGTGCCTGGTGGGCGCGCTACCAGCCGCAGGATATCCGCCTGATCGACAATCCACTCGGCGACACCACCGCGTTCGCGCGCATGGTGCAGGCACTGGCAAACAACGGTGTGGAAACCTATGCCGACGTGGTGTTCAACCACATGGCCAACGAAGCAGCAACGCGCTCGGACCTCAATTACCCCGGCAGCGCGGTGCTGGCGCAGTACGCAGCCAATCCTGGGCGCTACGATGCACTGCGCCTGTTCGGCACGGTGCAGTCCAACTTTTTGAGCGCCAGTGATTTCGGGCCGGCGCAATGCATCAGCAACTACAACGATGCCTTCCAGGTGCGCAATTACCGCATCTGCGGCGGCGGCAGCGATCCGGGCCTGCCGGATCTGCTCGGCAACGATTGGGTGGTGCAGCAGCAGCGCGCCTACCTGCAGGCGCTCAAGGGCCTGGGCGTCACCGGCTTCCGCGTGGACGCGGCCAAGCACATGACCTTCGACCATCTCAACCGCGTTTTCGATGCCGGCATCCGCTCCGGTGTGTACGTGTTTGGTGAAGTGATCACCGGCGGTGGCAGCGGCAATGGCGACTACGACCAGTTCCTGGCGCCGTATCTGCAATCCACCCCGCATGCCGCCTACGATTTCCCGCTGTTCAACGCGGTACGCAATGCCTTCGGTGTGGGTGCGAGCATGCAACAGTTGGTGGACCCGGCGTCCACCGGGCAGGCCTTGCCGGGCAATCGCGCAGTCACCTTTGCCGTAACGCATGACATCCCCAATAACGCGGGCTTCCGCTACGCGATTCTCGACCCGGTCGATGAAACGCTGGCCTATGCGTACTTGCTGGGCCGCAACGGCGGCGTGCCGATGGTCTACACCGACAACAACGAAAGCGGCGACAACCGCTGGGTCAATGCCTATCTGCGCGATGATCTGCGCCGCATGATTGGCTTCCACAACGGCGTGCAGGGCAGCGACATGCAGGTGCTGTCATCCAGTGCCTGCCACATCCTGTTCCGCCGCGGCAGCCTCGGCATCGTGGGCATCAACAAGTGCGGCAACCCGGTCAACACCACCGTCGCCATGAACGGCAGCGTGTTGTTCTGGAATGCGGATTACGTCGATGCACTGGGTTCCGGCACCGTGGTGCGCATCTCCAGTGGCTCGTACACCTTCACCCTGCCGGCGCGGCAGGCGCGTATGTGGCGACGTTGATTTTGCAGACGCGCTGCGTTTGCAGGAGCGCTGCAGCACGGTCTGTTTTCCGTAGGTGCCATCCAGGCGACTAGGTAACATCAGCGGATCCCGCTGAGTAGCAAGACCGACGCCTTCATGGGGGCAGCCCGCATGAAGGCGTCGATGCGTTAGGCAACCGAAAAAATCTACAACGACGCATCTTTTTCATTGCCGGCGGCATCTCAGCACCAAGCGATGACGCGCACGGTTACCAGCAGGCGCCCTCGCGCGCATGCCAACCAAAGATGAACTGTCCGCGCACCGCAACCCATCAATGCAACCCGTTCGCACGGCGCGCGTACCTACGGGCGGTCGCTGCAATTGCTTCCTTCTGCTGCGCGGCGACCATCGTGGCGAGCGCCATGCGAGCACTACACGCATGACATCGCCCTCCCCCCATCGATGGTGCACGCCGGAGCATGCGATGCCTCTCTACTTTGTCCGCCATGGGGAATCGCTCGCCAACGAACAGAACTACTTCGCTGGTTCCCAGAATTCGCCGCTGACCCGGCTGGGCCGGCGTCAGGCGCAGCAGGCCGCGCTACGTGCAGCAACGCGCACTGCACTTCGACCAGGTGCATGTCTCCACGCTGGAGCGCGCGCAGGCAACGGCAGCCATCATCCTGCATGACGTTGCGCCCATGCCCGAGGTCGTTTCCAGCGCGGCACTGGTGGAACGCAACTTCGGCATCTTCGCCGGCAAGAACAAGACCTTGATCAAGAAGTCGGTCGGCCATGCGGTGTTTGAACGCTACTTCCATGATGCCGATGGCGCGCCACCGGACGGCGAACACTGGATGGATATGTACGCCCGCTGCAAGACCTACTACGAGACCGTGCTGGCGCCGCTGGATCAGCAAGCCAAGCACGTGCTGGTCGTCGCGCACAAATACATCGTGGAAGTCTTAGCGCTGATCGCATCCGGGCTGCCGCCAGCGGAGTACATCGACTTCCGCTTGCCCAACTCGCGCCCGCTGTCATGGGACGAACTCAAGCAACTGACCGCGCGCAGTTCGTCACACCTCAATACGCTGGGCGAATTGACGGAAATCCACCTGCTGCGCTGGATGCTGCTCGCCACGCTCGGTGGTTTGCACTGTCGTGCATGGGCGCAGCGCTGCCACCTGCGTTAGCCAGCGTTGCGGTGATCGCCTTGCTGGCAGTGAATGCGTTCTTCCTGTCGCTCCGGATCGAGCCCGGGGCACTGCGCCTGACCAGCGGCCCGGAGAACATCGCATTGGGTGCGCTCAGTGTGGGGCGTGTCTTGCTGGCAATAGCCCTGCTGGTTGGCACGCAGAACGCGTGACTGCATGTCCTGGGCCTGTTGCTCATTGTGCCGCCAGCGTTGTCGGTGCCCACGTTCTCGCTGGCACGTGGGGGCGACTATTTCTTTGCCGCGCGCTACACGCTGGTCTTGTCGATCGTGCTGCCGCTGCTGCTATTGGTACTGTTCCTGGACCATCGCGAAGTGCTGGGCAACGCGCATGCGCTGGAGCGCTTCTTCGTGGTACTGGTGCTTGCCTTGGCGCTGCCTTGCCTGCTTGGCCAGGCCTGGCGCCACGCGCGCCCCATCGCGGCCGGCAAGCTCGCCACCTATTGGAGCTGGGTCGGTGCGCTGGCGATGGTGCCACTGGCATTTCTGGTGTCGCTGCGCGCGGCCGGCGATGCACTGCCGGCCACCCTGCGCCACGGCGGCTGGCATGCGTGGGCCGCGTGGCTGCTCCCGTTCTGCGTCTTTGTGGCCAGCCGCTTCTCCAGCGCGCTGTATCTACGGCTGCACCAACGGATGACCGGCAGGACCATTCATGCCGCGATCGTGGCCGATATCCATCTGCTGCAGACCTCGCCGAATATTTTCCTGTGGCTCAGCCTGCTGTTACCCGGCACGTTCCTGCATGCGCCGACACTGGTGGCCGGCTCCCTGTTGGGCTTCTTCGTCTTCGCCTACCTGGATGAAGCGCTGATCGTCAGGCGCTTCCGCGCACAGATTGCGCCCGCTGTGGCAACGCCGGTGCGTGCTGCGACCGACAGCATCGGTGACGCGCAAGCGGTGGATGCACAGGATCAATGCACTGTGCTCGACACGCGGTAGGTCAAGACGCGCCTGTTCTCAGACGCTCTAGCAATGGCGTCTCGGCGGCGTTCCATGCACTGGAACGCCGTGAACGGGCGCATGGCGAGCCTGCCAACGCTGCGCCTTACGCGCGCACCGTCACCACGCAAACGGCGCAGCCACCTGCCGTTCGCCTAGTAAAAACGCATCAGCCACATGCACGAAGGGCGTGGTGTCCACCTCGGACTCGCCCGCGCGCACCAGTTGCACGAAACGCGCGTACAGCCCGTCGTATTCGCTGGCCGCAGGCACGCTGTGTGCGACGCCATCGATGTGCAGCTTGGCACCGCCCTCGCTCAGCACCAGCGCTCCCTGCGTGGTCTCCACCGCGATGTCCCAGCATTGGTGGCCGGTCTGCAGGAAATCGAATTCCGCAGTCACCGGTACGTCGTCGGTATCGGCGAAGGTAAGCGTGGCCGCCAGCGGCGCCTGCCGATTACTCGGTGTGTGCAACGTGGCTTTGCGCAGCGCGAACGGCCGCGGCAGCAGATGGGTGACGATGGACAACGCATTGATGCCGGGGTCGAACACGCCCATGCCACCGGGCTCCAGGATCCAGTCCTGGCCGGGGTGCCAATGGCGGATGTCTTCCTTCCAGGTGATGTGCACGCGCACCAGCTGCTTGCCGGCCAGCCACTGCCGTGCCGGCTCCACGCCGGCCGCGCAACGCGAGTGCCAGCTGGTGAACAAGCTGCGCTGCGCCTGCCGGGCGATCACGCGCAGGTCGTCGATCTCCGCCAGGGTGGCCGCCGGTGGTTTTTCCAGGAACACATGGCGCCCGGCCGCCAGCGCAGACTGCGCCAGGGCATGCCGCCCCACCGGGGGTGTGCACAAGGCCACCGCCTCGATCTGCGGATGCGCGGCAAACGCCTCCTCCAGCGTCTGGAACGCTGGCACACCATCCACCGTGCCATGCCGGCTCACGGTGGCCACCAGCTGCACGTCGTCGCGCGCGGCGATGGTGGGCACGTGCTGGTCGCGGGCGATCTTGCCGATACCGACAAGGACAATGCGCAATGCGTCTGGATGCTTCATCGAAACCTTCGTGCTCATGAGGAAGTGACGGCCGACAGATGACGCCGGCAACCCTGCGTCGTCGTGCGCACGGCTGCGTGGCGAGAGGTGTCGCAGCCACGGCGGCTACGCGCAACCGGCGCAGTGTACGGTCAGCACAGCGGCCGCTGCGAGACATCGCTACCGCTTGTTTTGCTATACCTCGTGGCAGGCCGCAGCCGCGCGCATCGTGCAAGGTTGGGCGACCGATCTACGGTTGACGGCACGCGGGTCAGCAGCCAGCATCGCGCCGCACACTCCGTGCAGTCATCCCCTCGGGCGCATCGCCATGCTGCATCACCTCTCGCTGGGCGTCAGCGCCATCGACACGTCCGTCACCTTCTACGATGCAGTGCTGGGCGCACTGGGCTATGTGCGGGTGTGGTCGGACCTGGCGCCTGGCACCGATGACCAGGCAGTGGGCTATGGCTGGGCCGGTGGTGGCGACAAGCTCGCCTTGAAGCAAAGCACGGCCGTGCCGCTGGCCGCGGGCGCCGGCTTCCATCTCGCCTTCAGCGCAGCGAGTACCGCTGCGGTGGACGCGTTCTACGCCGCAGCGCTGCAGTACGGCGGCCGCTGCAACGGCGCGCCGGGCCTGCGGCCGGACTATGGCGATGACTACTACGCCGCCTTTGTGATCGATCCCGATGGACACCGCATCGAGGCGGTGCACAACCAGCCTGCCGGCTAAGAGCAGCTTTCAAAACGACTGCACAGCCGCCAGGCGGGCGCGGCCGGTGCTCGGAATCGGCATGTACCCACGTACATTCCGGTTCCTCCGCGCCGTCCGCGCCCACCTGACGGCTGCTCGCTACGGTTTGTTAGCCGCTCTAAGTGTTGCTGCGGGTGATCGCCGGTGGCGCGCTGTCTTCGAGTCGCGCAATGCCACCGATGCGGCCGCACGCGCACCGCTCAAGCAACCGCACAGGCGCGCCCGTGCGACAGGCCCGCAGCCTAAGGTGCAGGCCATGTCCGCACCTGCAGTGCCGCTACATTTCCAGCACCACCTTGCCCAGATGGCTGCCCTGCTCCAGATAGCGATGCGCGGCGGCGGCCTCGGCCAGCGGGAAACATTGATCGATCAACACGCGCACCTTGCCTTGCGCAATCCAGGGCCACACCACGCGTTCCACTTCCGCTGCCAGCCGCGCCTTTTCGTCGGCGTTGCGCGGGCGCAGGGTCGAACCGGTGATGATGGCCTGCTTGCGCATCAGCAGCGGGATCGGCACTTCCAGCGTGGCGCCGGCCTGCGAGGCGATGTAGACGATGCGGCCACCCGGATTCAGTGCTTCCAGCGTATCGGCAAAGACCGAGGCGCCCACCATGTCCAGCGCCACGTCCACCCCGGCGTGCGCCTTGGCGGCGGCCACGAACGACTCGGTGGTGGAGTCGATCGCCACGTCCGCGCCCAGTTCGCGTGCCTGCGCCGCCTTGCCGGCCGAGCGGGCCGTGGCCAGCACATGCGCGCCGGCGGCCTTTGCCAGCTGGATCGCGGTCACGCCGATGCCGGAGGTAGCGCCGTGCAGCAGCAGCCATTCGCCTGCCGCCAGGCGGCCATGTTCGAACAGATTGGCGTAGGCGGTGAAGATGGTTTCCGGCAATGCAGCGGCCTGCACCAGCGTCATGCCTTCAGGAACCGGCAACACATGGCGCGCGTCCACCGCCGCGTACTGCGCGTAGCCACCGCCGCCGAGCAAGGCGCATACACGGTCGCCAACCTTCCAGCGGCCAGCGGCCACCACGACCTCGCCCGCGACCTCCAGGCCCAGCGTCTCCGGTGCACCCGGCGGCGGCGGATAGTGGCCCCCACGCTGCAGCAGGTCCGGCCGATTGATGCCGGCGGCATGCACACGGATCAACACCTGGCCCGGCGCTGGCTGCGGGCGCGCTTGCTCAACCGCATGCAGTGCATCTGCATCGCCCTTGCCGTTGCGGATCGCAATGGCCGTCATCGTGGTCTCGCTCATGGGGACGCTCCGTAGAAAGTGGGCACCAGTGTAGGCGCCGGCCCGTCAACGTTTGGCACAGAAGCGACGTGTGCCCGGCGTAGCGTCGCGAGAAATGCGAACCGTCGTTGGCGTCACCCTACATCCCTGGGCGACGTGACTGCTTTGTGCATTGATCAATGCCTGCATCAAGAATGCCTTGGCCCTCGAGCATGCGCTGAGCGTTCGAACAGCTGCTGACCGAGGCAGTTTCACGCTGGCACTGACGCGAACAGGGACTAGCTGCGCGCTGCTAAGCCTGCGCTGCGAGACATCGTCGCGCGCTCTCGGTGATACCAAATCCATCGTTGAACTCGCGCTTGGCGTGCGTTTGCAGTGTTCACGCTGCTCCTGCCGCCATCCGCGGCACCACACGGCCACACACGTGAGCACTCCGACCACGACCACTTCCCCACACACGCCGCAGACGGTCACCACACGTCGCAGACGCATCATCGTTTCGCTCTGAGCCACCACAGCAGCAGTCACCAACTGCCAGCCACTTGGGCGAAACGATCACCAGCAGTCCATCCCAGCTGTCGCCATGCCGAAAGTTCAACGTGACGGCACCACGCTGCACCGTGACACCTCGCACGCCGCCTAAACGACACCACCACCATCGCCACGCCAACAGCTGCGCGCCCACGTTTCCGCAGGCGCGCAGGCAGCCAGTTACTCGGCGTCGTCTGCCACCGCGTCCTGATCCAGGTACTGGCGGATCGCCTCGAACACCTTCGAGGTCCCGTCATCCTGGCCCGAGGGCAGGCGCGCGGCGAAGTCGCGCAACAACTTGTCGCCGTCCACGCCGGGCTGTTCGGCCATCGCGAGCGCGAGATCGCCCACGCTGCGCGCCAACGCGACCCAGATGCGGCCCAACGACTCAGCGATTACGTCCATTTCCTGCTCTTGCATGTCGCGCTCCGATCAATTGCGTGGGGTAGCGCCCAGCTTACCGCGTGCATCGCGCAATGACTGCGTCACCGGCAAGCAGCCCCAAGCATGCCGCGACCACGATCACATCCAGCGGCCCTGCCACATCTATGATTTGCTGCATTCGGCAGCGGAGGCGGCGCATGCGGTATCGATGGCAGTGGTGTCAGTTGGTGGCGGGCGCCCTGCTGCTGGCCTGCAGCGCAGCGGCATGGGCCGCGCAGGTGCGCATCGAACACCGCGATGACGGCTATCGGCTGCTGGTCGATGGCGCGCCCTTCGTGATCAAGGGCGCGGGCTTGGGCAATGGCAGCATGGAGACGCTGGCAGCACGCGGCGGCAACGCGCTGCGCACCTGGCGCGTGGATCCGGACCCGCAGCGCCAGCGCGCGTTCCTGGACCGTGCGCAACGCAATGGGTTGAAGGTCGCCGTCGGCATCGAGGTCGGCAACGAGCGACACGGCTTCGATTACAACGATGCCGCAGCCGTGCGCCAACAACTGCAGCGCATTCGCACGCAGGTGCAGCAGTCGGCCACACATCCGGCGGTGTTGATGTGGGTGGTCGGCAACGAGCTCAATCTCGACTACACCAACCCCAAGGTCTGGAACGCGGTGGGCGCGATTGCTGATGCCATCCACGCAATCGATCCGGACCATCCGGTCACCACCACCCTGGCCGGCTTCGACAAGCCCTTGATCGACCGCCTCAAGGCACGTGCGCCGTCGCTGGATCTGATCGCCGTGCAGCTGTACGGCGACATCGATGCGTTGCCGCAAAAACTGCACGACAGCGGCTGGCGTGGCCCGTATGTGGTCACCGAATGGGGCCCCACCGGCCACTGGGAATCGCCGACCACCGCCTGGGGTGCGCCCATCGAAGACAACAGCGCGCGCAAGGCGGTGCTGCTGGAGCAGCGTTATCGCCAGCGCATCGCCAGCGATACGCGGCAGGGGCTGGGCTCGTTCGTCTTCCTGTGGGGCAACAAGCAGGAGCGCACGCCCACCTGGTACGGGCTGTTCCTGCCTTCGGGCGCGGCCACGCCCAGCGTGGACACGCTGCAGGCGCTATGGACCGGGCGCTGGCCGGCCACGCGCGCGCCGGCCGTGTCCACGCTGACCCTGGACGGCAAGCAGGCACTGGACAGCGTGACGCTGCGCGCAGGCCACACCGCCACTGCCACGCTCACGGCCAGCGGCGCCACCGCGCTGCGCTACGTCTGGCAGGTACGCACCGAAAGCACGGCGCGCAGCATCGGTGGCGATGCGGAAGCACTGCCAGCGCAGATCGACGTTGAGCTGCGCTCCGATCAAGCGGGCGATGACAGTCGCGTCCGCCTGAGGGCACCGGCGCCGGGCAATTACCGCTTGTTCGTGGAAGTCCATGACCAGCAAGGCCGCGCCGGTTACGCCAACCTGCCGTTCCGGGTAGAAGCGCCTTAGCGCGGCATGCCCCGCGCGGATCGGGACACTCGCAACCAAATATGCATTCATCGCGATGAAGCGATATTATGACCGCACGCTCTGCCGGACCTGCCGCGATGACGCATCTCAGCTTCGAGTTCTACCCGCCCAAAACTGACGACCAACGCGCGCAGCTGGACCGGACTGCGGCCAAGTTGAAGGCCTATGCGCCCGAATACGTGTCGTGCACGTTTGGTGCCGGCGGCTCCACGTTGAGCTACACCTCCGAGACGGTGCGTCACCTCAAGCAGAAGCACGGCTTTGAAGCGGCGCCGCATCTATCCTGCGTGGGCGGCAGCCGCCAGGAAATCCGCGAACTGCTCAAGCTCTATCGCGCCATCGGCTGCACCCGCATCGTGGCGCTGCGTGGCGACTTGCCGTCTGGCATGGGCCACCCAGGCGACCTGCGCTACGCCTCGGATTTGATTGCCTTCATCCGCGCCGAGCATGGCGATGCGTTCCGCATCGAGGTGGGCGCCTACCCGGAGACCCATCCGCAGGCCATCGATGCCGACAGCGACCTGAAGTACTTCAAGGCCAAGGTCGATGCCGGCGCGGATGCGGCGATCACCCAGTACTTCTACAACGCCGATGCGTACTTTCATTTTCGCGACGCAGCGCAGCGGCTGGGCGTGGAGGTGCCGATCATTCCCGGCATCATGCCGATCTCCAACTTCTCCCAGCTGCGCCGGTTCTCCGAGCAATGCGGTGCAGAGATCCCACGCTGGATCGGCAAGAAGATGCAGTCCTACGGCGATGATGCCGATGCGGTGCGCGCGTTCGGCGCCGAGGTGGTCGCCGGGCTGTGCGAACGGCTGATTGCCGGCGGCGTGCCGGCGCTGCACTTCTACACGCTCAATCTGGCCAAGCCGACCACACAGGTGTTGCAGCTGCTCGGGCGCTGAGGCAAGCCGTCCAGGGCATTCTCTCCACAGGCATGCCGTTCCGGATCACATCCCTCGCACGCACGCGGGTGACCGGCGCGCGCGGTGCAGGCCTGTGCGGCATTGCTGTGTTGTTCGCCGGCTCACGCGTACACTGTTACGCTGCGCCGATGCCTCGCCTCCTGCTGCCGTTGCTGCTGTTGTTCTGCCTTTGCCCCGCCACACGCGGGCAGGCGCAGGAAATCCGTCGCTGCGTGTCGCCGGACGGGCAGACCATGTTCACCGACCGCCGCTGCGAAGACGTAGGCGCGGTCAGCCGCCTGCCGCCGGCCACGCGTGCGCAGGGCAATGAAGGGTTGTATCGCTACGGCTGCCCTCGTCGGCTGAGCGAGCTGGTGTCGCTGCTGCAGCTGGCAGTGGACAGCCGCGACGTCAACCGGCTATCCAGCCTGTATCTGTGGAGCGGGCAGTCCGACGCCGCCGCCAATCAGGTGCTGAGCCGGCTCGAAGCCATCGTGCAACGCCCGTTGCTGGAGATCGCCCCGATGTATCCACAAAGCGATCCTCCGGCCTGGGAGGCAGACGCAACAGCCTCTGCGGCCGCACCTGCCAGCGATCCGGATGGCGGCGCGGTCGACGCGCCCCTGCCGCCGCCGGCTACCCGTCCGCGCCCATGGGGACTGCGCCTGGAGCAGGCACTCGCCAGCGGCACGCCGGCGCGCAGCGTGTTGCGCCTGCGCCGGCAATACAACTGTTTTTGGGTGACGTTCTAGCGTCAGCCTCGCCGCCCGCCGTGCAGAGGCGGAAGCCGGCAACCAGCAGCGATCAATTGCACCGGCGTGCGCAACGCTAACGCGCCATGCCGCTTAGCGCGTGCGGCCGGCGAACTGCACGAATCAATGGGTGTGAGGTCGTTCGCACATGGCCCGGGCGACGCACGACTGCTGCTTGCCGTGCCGCCTGCGCACCTCAGCGCACCTCAACAGCGCGACGCTCAACCACCGCATCGCCATCTAGCCAGCCAGGTGTGCAGTGATTGCCGCCACCGCCTGCTCCGGGCTCAGCACTACACTGTCGAGCAGCAGATGCGGCTGCGTCCACGCCGCATAGTCATGCGCCAACACTGACGCCCATTCCGGGCAATCGCAGGCCCGGCACCTCGCTCTGGCGTGTCTCCACCCGCTGCCGATGCAGGTCTTGGTCGCTGCAGATCACTTCGATTTCCAGCACGCGGCTACCGGCATGCGCGGCAACATCGCGCCAGGCCTGGCGCGTGACCGGCAAGGGATTCACGCAATCGGCAACCACCGTCAGGCCGTGGTGCAGATTGCTGCGCGCCAGCGCATAGGCAGCCAGGTAACCGGCCGCGCCAACGTCGCCGGCAAGCATGCCGCTGTCGCGCAGCGCCTGCTCGATCGTATCGATGCGCAAGTCCACCGCCCCGCACTGCGCCACCAACTGCTGCGCAATGGCGCTCTTGCCGACGCCAGGCAATCCACCGAACACCACCAACCAGGGCGACCGCGCAGCAATCGCGCCTGCTGTCACGCTGGCCACAGCCCGCGAATGGCGGCGATGCCCTGCGCGCCATGCGCGCGTGCTTCGCGCACGTCTCCGGGCTGCATGCCGCCCAACGCGTAAATCGGTAGCGAGACCTGCTCGCGCAAGGTCTCAAACCCCTCCCAGCCCAGCGGCGTGGCGCCCGGGTGCGATGCGGTGGCCTGCACCGGCCCAAGCACGGCGAAATCGCAGCCGAGCCGCTGGGCATGGCGCAGGTCCTCCAGCCCGTGGCAGGAGGCGGCAACGGGCTGGTCGGCCGGCAATGGGCGCTCAGTCAATGTGGCCAGCTGCTCCGATCCCAGATGCACGCCGATGCCGAGCTCGCTGGCCAGGCCGATGTCGCGATTGAGCAACCACTGCGCACGCTGACGCCCGCGCAGCCCCATCACTTGATGCACGAGGGCGCGCCAGCGCGCAGGATCCACCGCCGGTGCGCGCAGCTGGATGCGGGCAATTTCTTGCTGCAGCGCCTGCTCCACGCCATCCAGCCACGCGGCATCGTTCTGCGGCTCCGGCGTGATCAGGTAGCGATCCGGCTGGCGCAGCACCCCCACCACCGGCACATCGGCCGGCGGCATCGAATAGCGCGCCAGCTTGTCGGCGGCCACCCAGGTCATGGCCTGGCCCTCGCGCCCGCGCGGGCTGCCCTTCCATCCAGTGATCTCCCGCACTTCCAGCCGCAGCCGCTTGTCCGGGTACAGCTGCGGCACGTCCATCACCCACGCGCCCACGTGCGCATCGATGCCGAGTTCTTCGTTGAGTTCGCGCACCAGCGCCTGTTCGGAGGTTTCGCCAGGCTCGCGCTTGCCGCCGGGGAATTCCCACAGGCCAGGCATGTCACGGGTTTCGGTACGGCGGGTCAGCAGGATGCGGCCGCGGGCGTCGGTGATCACGCCGGCAACGACGTGGATGGATCTGAGGGAATCGGGCATGGCGCAAGAGTGCCGCGAGTGAGCGGTTCAGCGCAATCGACTGGCGGTTCAAACAGAGAACGCCGTGCACCAGCTGCCATCTGCACTGGTCAACGCACAGCATTGGAACAACGAGGCCGGCGGCAACCGGCTACGCAGTCCGCTCCAACCAATCTCCACTTCCCAATCCCGACTCCCGCCCTACAGCGGATGCCCGATGCGCCAGAGCACGCCACTGGGGTCGTGCAGGGTGAAATCGCGCGCCCCCCAGGGGCGGTCTTCCGGCGCGCTGCAGGTCACCTGAAAGTGCATGGTCAGTTCGCTGTCGTGCACGTGCTGCCACCACGCATCGGCATCATCCACCCACAGGTGCAGCATCAGGTTCTCGGCCAGCTCGCGCACGTAGAAGTCCTGCAGCAAAAACGCACACTGCGCCCCATGCCGGAAGCAGGTCACGTGACCGACCTCGTCTTCCTGCAAAAAGCCCAACGCCCGATAGAACTGTTGCGAGACGGCGTAGTCGCGCGCAGGCACGAACACTTTCAGTTGCTGGCTGGCTAGAAGCGACACGACCGCACTCCAGTGAGAACGTAGGTCGAGCATACGCCTCGCAATGGCACGGGCGGGGAAGCCTGCATGCAGCGCGGGCGCAGGGCGCAGTTGGCGCCGGTGCGCAATGGACAAGCGCATGGCGAACCTGCAGGGCCGAGGCTTACCGGGAAAAAAGCGCATCGAGCTGGTCGAGCTCTTCTGGGGGCTATACCGCGATTTCCAGACGCCGTCTGGCAACGAGGCAGGCCACGCCGTTGGCAGAGAGCTGGCACAGACGCGATATCTCGGCTGTGGCATTGCGCCCAGCATTCGGCATTCCATGCCTGAGCCTCAGGAGCCCCAACCACCTCCTCCGTAAGTGCAGCCCCCTTGGTAAGGAGGGTGCGCCAAAGGCGAGGGATCGAAAGCAAGGACCGTGCACCCAGCGTCCTGCGCGGACGTTGGGTTTGCAGCCCGCGTCACGGGCTGCACCACGGTCACCAAAGGATCAGCTGAGCTGACCGTGGCAGTGCTTGTACTTCTTGCCGCTGCCGCACGGGCAGGGATCGTTGCGGCCGACCTTGGGCTCGTCGCGGGTGACCTGCGAGACCGGTACCGGCGCGTTGCCGCCCTGCATCTGCTCCACTTCTTCGTCCGCACCGTAGCCGCCGGCATCCTGGTGCTGGAACTGCGAGGCCAGCAGGCGGGCTTCGGCCTGGCGACGCTCCTGCTCTTCCAGTTCGGCGACTTCTTCTTCGCTGCGGATGCGCACGCGCGCCAGCAGGTTAATCACCTCGCGCTTGACGTTCTCCAGCATCTCGGAGAACAGCTCGAAAGCTTCCTTCTTGTATTCCTGCTTGGGTTGCTTCTGCGCATAGCCGCGCAGATAGATGCCCTGGCGCAGGTAATCCATCTTGGCCAGATGCTCCTTCCAGCCCTGGTCGAGCACGGTCAGCATCACGTGCTTTTCCAGTGCGCGCATGGTGTCTGCGCCCACGGCCGCTTCCTTCTCGGCGAAGTGCGCATCTACCGCGGTCTGCACTTTGGCGGCGATCTGCTCGGCGTCCAGTTCTTCCTGGGTCTTGGCCAGCTCGCGCAGTGCCAGCGGCATGCCCAGTTCCGATTCCAGCGTGGCTTCCAGGCCCTGCAGGTCCCACTGCTCGTCCACCGAGTTGGGTGGCACGAAGCGAGCGACCAGGTCGTAGATCACATCGCCACGGATGCCGTCGACGTTGTCCTTTACCGACTCGGCATCCAGCAAGTCATCGCGCTGTGCGTAGATCACCTTGCGTTGGTCGTTGTTGACGTCGTCGAAATCCAGCAGGTTCTTGCGGATGTCGAAGTTGTGCGCTTCCACCTTGCGCTGCGCCTTTTCGATCTGCCGGCTGACCAGGCGATCTTCGATGACGTCGTCTTCCTTCATGCCCATCATGCGCATCGCCTTCTGGACCCAGTCCGAGGCGAAGATGCGCATCAGGTTGTCTTCCAGCGACAGATAGAAGCGCGAGGAACCCGGGTCACCCTGGCGACCGGCACGGCCACGCAGCTGGTTGTCGATACGCCGCGATTCATGGCGTTCGGTACCAATGATGTGCAGGCCGCCGGCGGCCTTGACCGCATCATGGCGGCGCTGCCAATCGGTCTTGATCTTGAAGCGGGCCTCTTCGGTCGCGTCTTCGCCCAAGGCGTGATATTCCGCTTCCAGCGAGCCACCGAGCACGATGTCGGTACCGCGACCGGCCATGTTGGTGGCGATGGTCACCGCGCCCGGCTGGCCGGCATTGGCCACGATGGTCGCTTCGCGCTCATGCTGCTTGGCGTTGAGCACTTCGTGCTTCACGCCGGCCTTGCGCAGGTGCTCGGAAAGCATCTCGGAGGTTTCGATCGAGGTGGTACCCACCAGCACCGGCTGACCGCGCTTGGCGCAGTCTTCGATATCGGCCAGCACCGCATTGAACTTGCCCTTGCGGTTGAGGAACACCTGGTCCGGATGGTCCTTGCGCACGGTGGGGCGGTTGGTCGGAATCACCACCACTTCCAGGCCGTAGATGCTCTGGAATTCGTAGGCTTCGGTGTCGGCCGTACCGGTCATGCCGGACAGCTTCTTGTACATGCGGAACAGGTTCTGGAAGGTGATGCTGGCCAGCGTCTGGTTCTCGCGCTGCACCGGAACGCCTTCCTTGGCCTCGACTGCCTGATGCAGGCCATCGGACCAGCGACGTCCGGACAGGGTACGGCCAGTGAATTCGTCGACGATCACCACCTCGCCATCGCGCACGATGTAGTCCACATCCCGCTGATAGATCGCATGCGCACGCAGCGCGGCGTTGAGGTGATGCACCACGCTCAGGTTCTGCGCGGCATACAGGCCGTCGTCGGCGTTTTCCAGGATGCCGGCCTGCAGCAGCAGCTCTTCGGCGTGGCCCATGCCCGCCTCGGACAGATGCACCTGCTTGCCCTTCTCGTCGATCCAGTAATCGCCCTCGCCTTCTTCGCTTTCCTGCTTGGTCAGCTGCGGCACGATGCGATTGACGCGGATGTACAGCTCCGGCGATTCGTCGGCCGGGCCGGAAATGATCAGAGGCGTGCGCGCTTCGTCGATCAGGATCGAGTCGACTTCGTCGACGATCGCGTAATGCAGCTTGCGCTGGTAACGGTCGGCCCGCGACAGCGCCATGTTGTCGCGCAGGTAGTCGAAGCCGAATTCGTTATTGGTGCCGTAGGTGATGTCGGCAGCGTAGGCGGCGTGCTTGTCGCTATGCGGCATGCCCGGATACACCACGCCCACGCTCAGGCCCAGCCAGTTGTACAGCTTGCCCATCTGCGCGGCGTCGCGGCGCGCCAGGTAGTCGTTGACCGTCACCACGTGCACGCCCTGGCCTTCCAGAGCGTTGAGGTAGACCGGCAGCGTGGCCACCAGGGTCTTGCCTTCACCGGTGCGCATTTCGGCGATCTTGCCCAGGTGCAGCACCATGCCGCCGATCAGCTGCACGTCGTAGTGGCGCATGCCCAGCACGCGGCGGCTGGCCTCGCGGCAGACCGCAAAGGCTTCGGGAAGGATCTTGTCCAGGGACTCGCCGGCGGCAAGCCGCTGCTTGAACTCCGGGGTCTTGGCTTGCAGCTCGGCGTCGGAGAGCTTCTCGATCGTCGGCTCCAGCGCATTGATCTGGGTGACGAGGCGGTTGAGCTGGCGCAGCTGGCGTTCGTTACGACTGCCAAAGACACGGGTAAGCAGACTGTTGATCATTGAAGAAACCGGTTGAAAAGGAACGGTTTGACCGACGCCGGTCCCCACAGACCCGACCGCCGTAAACGAAACAGGGCGCACTGCGCCCTGTCGATGGCAACACCCTATTGTAGCTTGGGGCGGGGCTTCACGAATCAAGCACCGCCCGCTGCCGCCATTAGCCGCGCCCGCGGCGTCCCACCGGGGTGTTGGTATCGCCCAGGAACTTGCGCGGATTGACCACGCGGCCGTCGGCCCACACCTCGAAGTGCACGTGCGCACCGGTCGAACGGCCGCTGGACCCGGCCTTGGCCACCTGCTGGCCGGCACGGACCAGATCGCCCACCCTCACCACCAGGCGCGAGTTGTGCGCGTAGCGGGTGACGTAGCCATTGCCGTGATCCACTTCCACCACGTTGCCGTAGCCGCCGCGCACACCGGCATAGCTGACCACGCCGTCGGCCACCGACATCACCGGGTCGCCCACATTGGCGTGGAAGTCCACACCCTTGTGGAAGGCGGAGCCACCGTCGAACGGATCGGCGCGGCCACCGAAGCCGGAGGTGATGTAGGTGTTGCGGATCGGCATCCGCGACGGCACGGAATTCTGCTCCAGCTGATGATCGAACATCAGCGAGGCGAGCACGTTCAATTGCTGGCCGGAGGCGGAAAACTGCTGCTCCAGCTGCCCCAGATCCTGCTTGAGCGACTGCACCGGCATGTCGTTGACCGGCTCATCGCCGCCACCGACGCCGACCGGCTCGTCGAAGTCGAACTCGCCGTCCTTCAACTTGCCCATCTGGGTCAGGCGCTCGCCCAGGGCGTTGAGCCGGGTGGCTTGCGCCTGCAACTCACCCAGGCGTGCCGCCAGGGCGTTGACCTGGGCCTGCGAAGCGCGCTGCGCCTGCGCAAGCTCGGTCTGCTGCTGCGCGACCTTGGCCTGCAGCGCGGAATTGGTCACCATGCCGGTGGCGGTGCTCGCACCGACGCCGATCAGCATGCCCAGGCCCAGTACCGCACCCAGCACCACCATCGGTCGATCCGCGGCAAAGCCCTGGAACTGTCGGGCCAACCGCTGGGCCCGGGTCTCGCAAGATTTGATTACGACTTTCTTTAACGCCATATGAGTGTCATGTCCAAGCCCAAGTCCAACGCACGCAGCCCATCCGTTCCGCAGCAAGCCGTCGAGGCCCTGCTCGGGGAAAAGGCTGGCGACCCTCTGCGCCGAGCGTTGTGGCTCGACGCGCTGGATCGGCAGTTGCGCCCCCTGTTACCGCCCCATCTCGCCACCCGTTGCCGGTTGGCCAATGTCCGAGGCGAACAGCTCGTTTTTCTGGTTGATTCGCCGGTCTGGCATGCCAAGGTGCGGCTTGCCGAAACCCAATTGCTCGATGCCGCCCGATCCATCGGACTGAAGGTCACCGCGGTGACCGTCAAGACGGCCTCTGCGCCGCTGCATTCCCCAACACAGCAACACCGCGACCGCCCACACACGCCGGTATCCGAGGCCACGCGTAACGGCTTGCGTGACGCACTTGCGTCCTTGCGCGACGTGCCATCGACCAACAAAAAGTGATGTCCATGCCGCTGCAAGCGGCTGCCGGTGCGTGAAGAAATTGCGAAGTACCGCACACGACCCGACGCATCCTAGCGGTCATGGACGCCGCAGGAGTTAGGGAAAGCTTAAATAAACGTTAAGAATGGACCGGAAATCCGACGCAGTTCACACTTCGCGGCCGTGCCAGGGAAATCCCTGACATCAGGCATAGACGGGGCTGGCGTAGGTCACCGGCGGCTGCTCGGTGCCTTCCGGGAAGCTGACCCATTCCCATGCGGCCTGGTCCGCCAGCAGCGCACGCACCAGCTTGTTGTTGAGCGCATGGCCGGATTTGAAGCCTTCGTAGGCACCCAGGATCGCGCCGCCGGCCAGGTACAGGTCGCCGATGGCGTCGAGGATCTTGTGGCGGACGAATTCGTTGGTGTAGCGCAGGCCGTCTTCGTTGAGCACGCGGAACTCGTCCAGCACGATGGCGTTATCCATCGAGCCGCCCAGTCCCAGGTTGCGCTCGCGCATGTACTCCAGGTCGCGCATGAACCCGAACGTGCGGGCGCGCGAGATTTCCTTGACGTAAGCGGAGGTGGAAAACTCGATCTCCTGGCGTGACTGCTTGGCCGGGATCATCGGGTGATTGAATTCGATGGTGAAACCGAGCTTGTAGCCCTCGTACGGCTCAAAGCGCGCGACCTTGTCGCCCTCGCGCACTTCCACCGGCTGCTTGATGCGGATGAAGCGCTTGGCCTTGTTCTGCTCGACGATGCCAGCCGACTGCAGCAGGAACACGAACGGGCCGGAGGAACCATCCATGATCGGCAATTCGGCCGAAGACAGCTCCACGATCACGTTGTCCACACCCAGGCCGGCCAGTGCCGACATCAGGTGCTCCACGGTCTGGATCTTGGCGCCGTTGCAGGTCAGCCCCGTGCACAGCGTGGTCTCGGTGACCAGCTCGGCATCGGCAGGAACTTCAACTACTGGCTCCAGATCGACGCGACGGAACACGATGCCGTGATCGACCGGTGCAGGGCGCAGGGTCATATAGACCTTGTCGCCGCTATGCAGGCCGACGCCGGTGGCGCGGATGGTGTTCTTGAGAGTGCGTTGCTGGGTCATGGGCGAAGTCTGTATGAGCAATGCAGACAGACGCTGAACCGGCTGTCTAATCGGGGGAGATTAGCCGAATTTTAACAAATCACGCGTGACGGAGACTGTAACGCACCATACACGCCGCTGCAAAAGCTGCCGGGTCGGCACCGACCCGGCAGAAAAGGACAGGACAGGCGCCCCGGCGGCTGCCGGGGCATTGCCGCTGCGCCGAACCGCGCGCAGCGTGGGGCGGTCAGTCGGCCTGGCGGCGCAGGAACGCCGGGATATCCAGGTAGTCGTTCGGCAGATCTGCGGCGGCCGGGGTGGACGCGCCAGCGTTGCTGCTGCCGGCCGAGTCGCTGCTCGGACGACGCAGGCCCAGGCCCATGCTGCCGCCGACGGCCTTGGACACCGCGTCACCGCCAGTCTCGAAGTCGCCAAATTCCGGCTGGCCGGTGGTGGCATTGCGCACCAGCTTGATTGGCGCGCGCTGGTCCGGGCGCTGGGTCTGCCGCGCAACGGCACGGTTGAGGCCCGTGGCCACCACGGTGACGCGTACTTCGTCCTGCATGTCGGGGTCGAGCACGGTGCCGACGACCACGGTCGCATCTTCGGAGGCGAACGCTTCGATGGTGCGACCGATCTCGTCGAACTCGGCCATTGTGAAATCCGGGCCGGCGGTGATGTTGACCAGGATGCCGTTGGCACCGGCCAGGTTGACATCGTCCAGCAGCGGGTTCTGGATGGCGGCTTCGGCCGCGGCCTGCGCGCGGTCATCGCCACGTGCCGACCCGGTGCCCATCATGGCCAGGCCCATTTCCGACATCACGGTGCGCACGTCGGCGAAGTCGACGTTGATCAGGCCCGGACGCACGATCAGATCGGCGATGCCCTGCACGGCGCCCTGCAGCACGTCGTTGGCAGCGCGGAACGCCTGGATCATGGTGGCGTTGCGGCCCAGCACGGTGATCAGCTTTTCATTGGGAATGGTGATCAGCGAGTCGCAATGCTGGCTCAGTTCCTCGATGCCCTTGAGCGCAACCTGCATGCGGCGGCGGCCTTCAAACGGGAACGGCTTGGTGACCACGGCGACGGTCAGGATGCCCATCTCCTTGGCCAGCTGCGCGACCACCGGAGCGGCGCCGGTACCGGTACCGCCACCCATGCCGGCGGTGATAAAAACCATGTCCGCGCCCTGCAGTGCGTCCATGATGCGCTCGCGGTCTTCCAGCGCGGCCTGACGGCCGACTTCCGGATTGGCGCCTGCGCCCAGGCCCTTGGTGACGTTGGTACCCAACTGCAGCTGCAGCTTGGCGCCGCAGTTCTTGATCGCCTGCGAGTCGGTGTTGGCGGTGATGAATTCCACGCCATCGACGTTGGTGTTCACCATGTGCGCAACCGCGTTGCCACCGCCGCCGCCGACGCCGACGACCTTGATCACCGCGTTGGGAGCCATCTTTTCGATCAGTTCAAAATGTGCCATGTCAGTGTCCTCTTTGATGCCGTGAATGGGGAATCGGGAATGGGGAATCGGATTGCTCCGTTCGCCAGCCCGACACCCGCATGTCGGCGAATGTTGTTGTTTGAATGCCGGGAATGGTGAGTTGGGAATGGGAAATCGCAACCGCGACTCACCTTCACGCCAACCACCGCTTCCTCAGCGGAACACAAAAAATTACGCCCTGCCCGCTCTCACCGCTCTCTACTCATACCTTGCCGCAACCGCCTTGCTTTTGCTTTAACCGATTCCCGATTCCCGATTCCCGATTCCCGATTCGTCAGAATTCGCCGCGATACCAGTTCTTCAATTTCTTGAACAAGCTCCCCGCGCGCCCGGTCGGGATCGACGGTCGGCGCGGGTGTTCGATCTGGCTGCCCATCAGCAACAGGCCCACGCCGGAGGCGTGTACCGGGTTGCCCACCACTTCGCCCAGGCCGGTGACGTGCTGCGGAATGCCCACGCGCACCGGCATCTGCAGCATTTCTTCGGCCAGCTCCACCACACCTTCCATCTTCGAGGCGCCACCGGTGAGCACCATGCCGGCGCGCACCATTTCCTCGAAGCCGGAGCGACGCAGTTCGGCCTGCACCATCTCGAAAATTTCTTCGTAGCGGCCCTGCACCGCCTGCGCGAGTGCATGCCGCGGCATGCGACGCGGCGGGCGATCGCCCACCGATGGCACCTGGATGCTTTCTTCGGCGGTGGCCAGCTGCGCCAGCGCGCAGGCGTAGCGCACCTTGATCTGCTCGGCTTCCGGCGTCGGCGTACGCAGCATGTGCGCGATGTCGTTGGTAACGTGGTCGCCGGCGATCGGCAGCGACGCGGTGTGGCAGATCGCGCCCTGCACGTACACGGCCAGGTCAGTGGTGCCGGCGCCGATATCTACCAGCACCACGCCCAGCTCGCGCTCGTCGGCGGTCAGCACCGCGACCGAGGACGCCAGCGAGGACAGCACCAGATCGTCCACCTGCAAGCCGCATTTCTGCACGCACTTGGTGATGTTGGCCGCGGCCGACTGTGCGCACACCACCAGGTGCGCGTGCACCTCCAGGCGCACGCCGGTCATGCCGACCGGGTTACGGATGCCTTCCTGCGAATCGTCCAGCACATACTCGCGCGGAATTGCATGCAGGATGCGTTGATCGGCAGGAATGGCCACGGCCTTGGCGGCGTCGAGCACGCGCTCCAGATCGCTCCAGGTTACCTCGCCATCGCGGATCGGCACGATCCCGGGCGAGTTCTTGCACTGCACGTGGTTACCGGAGATCGAAGCGTACACCGAGCGGATTTCGCAGCCGGCCATCAGCTCGGCTTCTTCGACCGCGCGCTGGATCGACTGCACGGTGGATTCGATATCCACCACCACGCCACGCTTGAGGCCGCGCGACTCGTGCGAACCGATGCCGATCACTTCGATCGGATTGCCGGGCGAGTACTCGCCGACCAGCGCGACCACCTTGGAGGTGCCGATATCCAGTCCAACGATGAGGGATTTGTCGCCTTTGCGGTTCATGTCTTAAAGCCGGGAATAGCGAATGGGGAATGGGGAATGGTCAATAGCGGTGTACGGAGGCGCAGAGAATTAAGGACCAGCGCGTGCGGCGCAGCAGGCGGAACCGGCTTTGGCTTTTTATCCATTCCCGATTCCCCATTCTCCATTCGCCGTTCGACCGTAAAGCCGTTGGTGTAACGCAGGTCGGCGCGCGCGATCGGACGTTGTGGATCAGTCAGCTGCGGCAGTACCCGCGCGAACCGCTGCAGGCGTGCGCGCGCATCGTCGCGGCCGATCACGATCTGCACGCCGTTGCTCAAGCCCAGCGACCAACTGCCGCGCGCATCCATTTCCAGACGCTCCACATCCAGGCCGGTCGGCGCGAACAACGCGCGTGACTCGTTGTACAGCGCCACCACCTCCTGGGTCTTGGCATCCGGGCCACCGAGCTGCGGCAACTTGAAATCCTTCAGCAACGGCGGTGTGCGAAACAGCCGGCCCTGCTCGGACAACATGCGATCGGTGCCCCAGCGGGCGAACGGCTTGTGTTCGACCACATGCACTTCCAGCACATCCGGCCAACGCTTGCGCACCTGCGCACTTTCCACCCACGGCAAGCGCGCGATGGCGTCCTGTGCGTCCTGCAGCTTCACCGCAAAGAATCCCGAGCGCGCATACGGCAACACCACCGCACGCAGCTCCTCGGCCGGCACCCGCTTGAAATCGCCGGAAACACGCAGGCGCGCCAGCGGCCACCGCTCGGCGCCCACCCAGCCATTGAGCACGGCCACCACCGGCAACGCGACCAGCGCCACCGCGATCAACCAGGCCAGGATGCGCAGAGTGGCGTTCATGGGCGCGCTCCGCGCGCGGGAATGGGGAATCGGGAATAGGGAATCGCAACGGCAACAGCGCAGCCGCTGTTACCCATTCCCGATTCCCGATTCCCCATTCCCCGCTTCACAGCGTCTGCTCCAACACGCGCCAGACCAGCGCTTCGAAGTCGATGCCGAGTTGGCGGGCGGCCTTGGGCACCAGCGAGTGGCTGGTCATGCCCGGGGCGGTGTTCACTTCCAGCAGGTACAGCTGGCCGGTGCTGCCATCGCGCATCACGTCCACGCGGCCCCAGCCGCTGCAGCCGGCGGCGCGGAAGGCGTCCAGGGCGAGCTGGCCGATCTGTGCTTCTGCGTCGCCATCAAGTCCCGGGCACAGGTACTGCGTGTCTTCGGCGATGTACTTGGCGTTGTAGTCGTACCACTGGCCCTTGGGCACGATGCGGATCGACGGCAGCGCCACATCGCCGAGCACGGCGACAGTGAGCTCGTCGCCTTCGATCAGTTGTTCCATCAGCAGCGCGCCGTCGTAGCGTGCGGCAAGCGTCACGGCCTCGTCGAGCTGCGCCTGGTCGAACACGCGGCTGACGCCGACGCTGGAGCCTTCGTTGGCCGGCTTCACGATCACCGGCAAGCCGATCTGCTCGGCAGCGGCGTGGATCTGCTGCGCGCTGGCGCCGGCGGCAAGCCGTGCGTAGCGCGGCGTGGACAGGCCCAGCGACAGCCAGACCTGCTTGGTGCGAATCTTGTCCATGCTCAGCGCCGAGCCGAGCACGTTCGAGCCGGTGTACGGCACGCCGAAGGCTTCCATCAACCCCTGCACGATGCCGTCTTCGCCGCCGCCGTTGTGGCCGTGCAGCACGTTGAAGACGCGGTCGAAGCGCTGCGCGACCAATGCCTGCGCCAATGCCGGAATGCCATCGACCGGCTGCGCATCGACGCCGCGCGCGCGCAGGGCGTCGAGCACGTTACTGCCGGAATTGAGCGAAACCTCGCGCTCGGACGAGGTACCGCCCAGCAGCACTGCAACGCGGCCGAAGGCGGCCGGGTCGCTGATGCGCGCGGGAGCGATCTGCGTACTCATGCCGGCGCTCCGACAAAGCCATCGGTGACGATCTGCTGGGCGACATAACCGATGTCGCCGGCGCCCATCATCAGCAGCAGGTCACCGTCCTGCAGAACGTCGGGCAACACTTCGGACAGACCGGCGACCTGGCCGACCACCACCGGCTCGCTACGGCCGCGTGCACGGATGGCACGCGCCAGGGCGCGGGAATCGGCGCCGGGAATCGGCGCTTCGCCGGCCGGGTAGACCTCGCTCAATACCAGGGCGTCGACGGTGCTGAGCACTGCGGCGAACGCGTCGAACTGATCGCGGGTGCGGCTGTAACGGTGCGGCTGGAAGGCCACCACCAGGCGCTTGTCCGGCCAGCCGCCACGGGCCGCGGCGAAGACTGCTTCGAGCTCGCGCGGGTGGTGGCCGTAGTCGTCGACCACGCGCACGCGCGCGCCGCTGGCGGTGGTGACTTCGCCCAGATCGTTGAAGCGACGGCCGATACCGGCAAAGTTTTCCAGCGCGCGCGCGATGGTGTCCGGCGCCACGCCCAGCTGCCAGCCGATGGCCGCAGCAGCCAGTGCATTGAGCACGTTGTGACGGCCCGGCAGGGCCAGCGTCACCGGCGTGGTGGTGCCTTCGGGCAGGCGCAGTGTGAAGCGCATGCGCGGGCCGTCCTGCACCACGTCTTCGGCGCGCACGTCGGCGTTTTCGCTCATGCCGTAGCTCATCACATGGCGCGGCGTCTTGCCGGCCAGCGCTGCCACTTCCGGGTCGTCGATGCACAGCAACGCCAGGCCGTAGAACGGCAGGCGCTGCAGGAACTCGGCAAACGCCGCCTGCACGCGGGCAAAGTCGTTGCCGTAGTTTTCCAGATGATCGGCATCGATGTTGGTGATCACCGCCATCAGCGGATTCAGGCGCAGGAAGCTGCCATCACTTTCATCGGCTTCGGCCACCAACCATTGGCCACCGCCGAGCTTGGCGTTGGCACCGGCGGCCAGCAGTTGGCCACCGATTACGAAGGTCGGATCCAGGCCACCTTCGCTCAGCACGGCCGCGGCCAGGCTGGTGGTGGTGGTCTTGCCGTGCGTGCCGGCCACCGCGATCCCGCGACGGAAGCGCATCAACTCGGCCAGCATCGCCGCCCGCGGCATGATCGGAATGCGCTGGCTGCGCGCTTCCATCAGTTCGGGGTTGTCTTCGCGGATCGCGCTGGACACCACTACGCAATCGGTTCCCAGCACGTTGGCCGCCGAATGGCCGCGCATCACGCGCGCACCCAGCTTGGCCAGGCGCCGCGTGGCCGCGTTGTCGGCATTGTCCGAGCCGGAGACTTCATAGCCCAGGGTCAGCATCACCTCGGCAATACCGCTCATGCCGGTGCCGCCGATACCCACGAAGTGCACACGCGGGAACGCGCGCACCAGATCGCCACTGTCCTGCAGACGGCGGATCACTGGGCACCTCCTGCGGAAGTGCGAATCGGGAATCGAGAATCGGGAATCGGGTGAAGCGAAGCGCTGGCTGCGTCGAGCGCCTGATCGGTGCGCTTGTTTTGGTGAATCACAGTGTGTTCCTGAAGTTGTTCTGCGCTCTGACCATTCCCCATTCCCGATTTACCATTCCCGGCCTCTTGCAGAATGATGTCGGCGATGCGTTCGGCGGCGTCGGGTTTGGCCAGGGTGCGGGCGGCCTGTGCCATGGCAAGGCGGCGGGCGGGGTCGGCGAGCAGGGTCTGCAGCACCTGCTGCAGGCGCACTGCCAGGGTGTCGTCCTGCTTGAGCAGCACGGCGGCCTCGGCACTGACCAGGTATTCGGCGTTACGGGTCTGGTGGTCATCCACGGCGGCGGCGAACGGTACCAGCACGCTGCCGACACCGGCCGCGCACACTTCGGCCAGCGTGCTGGCACCGGCGCGGCACACCACCAAATCGGCCCAGGCGTAGGCCGCGGCCATGTCGGCGATGAAGGGTTCCACGCTGGCGTTCACCGCTGCCTGCGCATAGGCGGCTTCGGCTTCGGCGCGCAGCTTTTCGCCGCACTGGTGACGCACGTCAACGGCCGGGTGGCCAAGCGCAGCCAGTGCGGCCGGCACGGCATTATTGAGTGCGCGAGCGCCCTGGCTGCCGCCGAGCACCAGCAGCCGCACCGGGCCACCACGGCCGACCAGGCGCGTGGCCGGTGCCGGCAGTGCGGCGATTTCCTCGCGCACCGGGTTGCCCACGGCTTCTTCGCCAGCGAAGCTGCCCGGAAAGCCGGTCAGCACGCGGCGCGCAAAACGCGACAGCACCTTGTTGGTCATGCCCGGCGCGCGGTTCTGCTCGTGCACCAGCAGTGGCACGCCCAGCAGACGCGCTGCCAGGCCGCCCGGGCCGGCAGCAAATCCACCGAAGCTGATCACCGCGCGCGGCTGGCGCTTGCGCAGCACGAAGCCGGCCGCGCGTACTGCACGCATCACCCGCACCGGCGCACCGAGCAGTTTCACGATGCCCTTGCCACGCAGGCCACTGATGGCCAGCGTGTCGATCTGGATTGCGTGCTGCGGCACCAGGCGCGTTTCCATCGCGCCGTCGGCGCCCAGCCACGTCACCGGCACGCCACGCGCGCGCAGCACCTTGGCCACGGCCAGGCCCGGAAAAATATGCCCGCCGGTGCCGCCGGCCAGGATCATCACCGGTCGCACTGATGCCGCGGCATGTGCAGGCTGCTGCACCGGAGTCGCATGCTCAACGCTCACGCGATCCTCCCGAACGTGGGTTCGACGCGTGGCTGCATGCGGCTGGTCCCGCGCAGCACGGCAGATGCCGGCGCGACGGAGGCCGGCATGACCGGTGCAGGTGCGGCAGCCGCGGTTTCGCGCTGCGGCTTGCGCACCGGTGCAGGCGCCGGCGCTGGCTCGGCAGACGGCTCGACCGGTGCCATCGGAGCAGGCGCGGCACCGTGCGGCGACAACTTGCTGCGCAGGCGCTCGGCACGGTCCATTTCATAGGACACGCGCAGCAGCAGGCCCATCGCCACGCAGGTCATCAGCACCGACGAACCGCCCGAGGAGATCAGCGGCAAGGTCAGGCCCTTGGTCGGCAGGATGCCCAGGTTCACGCCCACCGAGACGAAGCTCTGCAGGCTGATCCACAAACCGATACCGAAGGCGATGTAGCCGGAGAAATGACGCTTCATTTCCACACAGCGCATGCCCAGCCAGAACGCGCGGCCGACCAGCAGCGCGTACAACGCCACCACGCTGCACACGCCGACAAAGCCGAGTTCCTCGGCGATCACCGAAAAGATGAAGTCGGTATGCGCTTCGGGCAGGTAGTTGAGCTTCTGTACCGAAGCGCCCAGGCCCACACCGGTCCACTGCCCGCGGCCCACCGCCATCAAGGCATTGGACAACTGGTAGCCGGAGCCAAGCTGGTCGGCCCACGGATCCAGGAACGAGGTGATGCGGCGCAAGCGGTACGGTTCCAGGATCGCGATGAACGCAAACACCGGCAGGCCGAACACGATCGGCATCGACATCCGCGGCAGGTTCACTCCGCCCAGCACCAGCATGCCGGCGGTGATCGCCAGCAGCAGCGTGGACGAGCCGAAGTCCGGCTGCATCAGCAACAGGCCAACCAATGCGATCGCCACGCCCAGCGGCTTGAGCATCGCCGGCCAGGTCGCGTTGACCTCGTCGCGGAAACGCACCAGGTAGCTGGACAGCCACACGATGTAGAGCACCTTGACCGCTTCGACGGTCTGGAATTTCGACACGCCCAGGTTGATCCAGCGCTTGGCGCCGTTGACGCTGCTGCCCAGCCCCGGCACGAACACCACCATCAGCAGGCCGAAGCACGCCAGCAGCAACACCTGGTTGTACTGCTCGATGGTCTTGAGCTCGGTGCGCATCGCCCAGAACGCCAGGCCCACGCCGATGCCCAGGAACAGCAGATGGCGGGTCAGGTAATAGAACGGGTTCTCCGACAACTCGATCGAGCTGGAGGCCACCATCACCACGCCCAGCGATGCCAGCGTGGCAGCCGCGCCGAGCAGCCACGGGTCATAGCGGCCGCCGATGGCGTCCAGTCGCGTGGCCTGGCGGGACATGTCGTTCATCAGCGCACCTTCAACGTGGCAAGGCCGATCAGCACCAGCACCACCGAGATGATCCAGAAGCGCACGATCACGCGCGGCTCCGGCCAGCCCTTGAGCTCGAAGTGGTGATGGATGGGCGCCATGCGGAACACGCGCTTGCCGGTCAGCTTGAAGCTGGCGACCTGGATCATCACCGACAGCGTTTCGATGACGAACACGCCGCCCATGATCACCAGCACCAGTTCCTGACGCACGATCACCGCCACGGTGCCGAGCACCGCGCCCAACGACAGCGCGCCGATGTCGCCCATGAACACCATCGCCGGGTAGGTGTTGAACCACAGAAAGCCCAAGCCTGCCCCGGCAATCGCCGAGCAGATGATGATCAGCTCACCGGCGCCGGGAATCAGCGGGATCTTGAGGTATTCGGCGAATACCACGTTGCCCGAGGCATAGGCGAAGACGCCCAGCGCGCAGGCGACCAGCACGGTCGGCATGATCGCCAGGCCGTCCAGGCCGTCGGTCAGGTTGACCGCGTTGGAGAAGCCGACGATCCAGAAATAGGCGATCACCACGAAGCTCACGCCGGCCAGCGGCAAGGCGATGGCCTTGAACATCGGGATGTAGAAGGTGATCGCGGCCGGCACGTCGGCCGTGTAGTACAGGAACAGGCCCGCGGCCAGGCCGAAGATCGACTGCAGCAGATATTTCCAGCGCGACTTCAAGCCGTTCGGGTCGCGCCGCACGATCTTGATCCAGTCGTCGTACCAGCCGATCGCACCGAAGCAGATCATCACCGCCAGCACCAGCCACACATAGCGGTTGCGCAGATCGCCCCACAGCAACACCGACAAGGTGACCGTGAGCAGGATCAGCGAGCCACCCATGGTCGGCGTGCCGGCCTTGGAAAAATGCGTCTGCGGGCCGTCCTGGCGAATCGGCTGGCCGCCCTTGAACTGCGCCAGCTTGCGAATCACCGCCGGGCCCATCCACAACGACAGGAACAGCGCGGTCAGCGCTGCCAGGATGCCGCGGAAGGTCAGATAGTTGAACAGCCCGAACAGGCTCTCCAGTTGCTGTAGCCAACGGGCCAGCTCAAGCAGCATGGGAGGCATCCTCCGACGGTGCGAGCAACGCGGCGACGATGCGGTCCATGGCGCTGCCACGCGAGCCCTTCACCAGCAGCGTGGGCGGCGCGACGGAGGCAGCGGCCCGCGCCACTGCACCGGTGTGTTCGTGCATCAAAGAAGAGTCCTGCGTTTGAGTCTGCGAAGCAGCGGCTGCCAGGTCCGCCTGCAAGGCCGCGGCCAGCGCGGCATGGGTGGCGAACACACGGCCGCCGTCGCCGAACGCCTGTGCGGCGGCGGCGCTGAGCGCGCCCAGTGCATACAGGCGCGCGAGCTTGGCGTTGCGCGCGCGGCGGCCGGCCGCAGCGTGCAATGCCGGCGCTTCGGGGCCGAGTTCGCGCATGTCACCCAGCACCAGCCAGCCCTCGCCCGGTGCGGCGGCCAGTGCATCGATGGCCGCGTCCAGCGAACCGGGATTGGCGTTGTAGCTGTCGTCGATCAGCACCGCGCCGGTCGCCAACGTGTGTGCAATCTGGCGCCCGGCCACCTGCGTGGCCTGGGCCAGACCGGCCGCAATGATCGGCAGCGCAATGCCGGCGCCCAGCGCCAGGCCGGTGGCAGCCAGCGCATTGAGCACGTTGTGGCGGCCCGGCAGCGGTAGCACCACCGGCGCTTCGCCCTGCGGGGTCGCCAGCACGAACTGCGCGCCGGCGGCATGCAGGCGCAGCTGACGCGCGGTGATTTCAGCGCTTGCGTGCAGGCCGTAGCGCAGCACGCGGCGGCCCTGCAGCGGCTGCGCCAGCAGCTGTTGTTCGAACCAGGCACCGAAGGCGTCGTCGGCATTGATCACGGCCACGCCATCGGCCGGCAGCGCGGTGTAGATGGCGCCCTTGGTCTGCGCCACCCCGAGCAGGCTGCCCATGCGCTCCAGATGTGCCGGCGCGATGTTGTTGACCAGGGCCACGTCAGGGCGCGCGATGTCGGTGAGATAGGCGATGTCGCCGGGCTTGCCTGCACCCATTTCGTAGACCGCCAGATCGGCATCGTCCGGCGCGGCGATCACCGCCAGCGGCAGGCCGATCTCGTTATTGCGATTACCCGGGTTGGCGTAGGCGGTGATGCCGTCGACGCGGCCGGCTTCGGCCAGAATCGCCAGCAGCAATGCCTTGACGCTGGTCTTGCCGTTGGAGCCAGTGAGCGCAATCACGCGCGTGGCGCGGTCGCGCTGCATGCCGGCGGCGATGCGCGCCAGGGCGAGTTCGGTATTGGCGACCACTACCTGCGGCACGTGCAGTGCCGGCAGTAGGCGGTCCACCAGCAGGCCGCTGGCGCCGCGCGCCACCGCATCGGCGGCAAAGTCGTGGCCGTCGAAACGCTCGCCGCGCAGCGCCACATACAGGCTGCCGCTGGCCAGCGCACGGGTGTCGTTGCCAACGGCGTCAATCATGGCGTCGTCGCCATGCAATTCGCCGCCAGCAAAGTGGGCAATCAGCGACAGCGGTGTGAGTTTCATACCCGCACCCCCAGCCCGGTGCGCGGCAGCAACGCCTGCGCAGCCACCGCTGCATCGTCGAAGGCATGCCGCACGCCGGCCACTTCCTGATACGGCTCATGGCCCTTGCCGGCGATCAGCACGATGTCGTCCGCGCCGGCCATGCTGATGGCCTGGTGGATGGCGGCAGCACGGTCGCGCTGCACGATCGCCGCATCCGGACGCGCAAACCCGCGCAGGATGTCGGCAACGATCACATCGCCATCTTCGCCGCGCGGATTATCGTCGGTGACGATCGCCACATCGGCGGTGACCTCGGCAATGGCAGCCATCTGTGGGCGCTTGCCGGTGTCGCGTTCGCCGCCGCAGCCGAACACGCAGATCAACCGATCCTGCGCATGCGAACGCAGGCTGGTGAGCGCCTGTTCCAGTGCGTCAGGCGTGTGTGCGTAGTCCACCACCACCAGCGGCGCGCCATGCGCACCACCCAGGCGATTCATGCGGCCGTGGATCGGCTGCAAGCGGCCCAGCACTTCGGCGATCTGCGCCGGTGCGATGTCGAGCGCGTGCAGCGCGCCGGCCACGGCCAGCAGGTTATCCACGTTGAAACGGCCCAGCAGCGGCGAGCGCACCGGGTGCGCCGCTTCGCCGATGTGCAACGTAAACTGGATGCCGTGGTGATCGAGCTGCAAATCCTGCGCCTGCACCGTGGCACCGGCCTGCGCACGCGAGCTCACGCCGATGGCGTGCAGTGCCGGATCCAGCGCCGCAAACAACGTGCGGCCGAAGGCGTCGTCCAGGTTCACGACCGCTGCGCGCAACCCGGCGCGTGCGAACAGCTTGGCCTTGGCCGCACCGTACTGCGCCATGTCGCCGTGATAATCGAGATGGTCGCGAGTGAGATTGGTGAACACCGCCACGTCGAACTGCACCGCATCCACGCGGCCCTGATCGAGTGCATGCGAACTGACTTCCATCGCCACCGCCTGCGCGCCGGCATCGCGCAGTTGCGCGAGCTCGGCGTGGGTCTGCAACACCAGCGGCGTGGTGAACCCGGTCGGCACCGCAGCGCCGTACAGGCCCACGCCCAGCGTGCCAATGGTGCCGGTGGGGGTGCCGAGCAGCGTCAGCGCCTGCGCCAGCAGCTGCACCGTGGAGGTTTTGCCGTTGGTGCCGGTGACACCAATCATGCGCATCGCCTGCGACGGCGCACCGTGGAAGTGGTCGGCCAGCACGCCCAGGCGCGCGCGCAACCCCGGCACGGCGATCGCGTCGGCCGGCACTGGCAGGTCGGCCGGCGCCGGCGGTTCGAACAGGATGGCGGATGCACCGCTGGCCAGCGCCTGTGCGGCAAATCCCAGCCCATGCGCACCGAAGCCGGCGATGGCCACGAAGGCATCGCCCGGGCGCACGGCACGGCTGTCCATCACCAGGCCGGACACCTGCACATCGCGTGCAAGCGCCACGTCCGGGAGCAGCTGCGACAGTGCCATGGCGCGGCTCACTGGCGGCTCTCCTGCAACGGCGCCGGCTGCGCGGGCGTGGCGCCCGATGCCAGTGCGGTCGGGATGCCGGCGGACACTTCGTCCACCGGGTCCGGCACCAACGCCGGGTCGAGATCGGCCGGCTGCGGCTTGACCACCGGCTGGCCGGTCTTGCCGGCCGCCTGCGCGGCCAGCCACGACTGGATGTCGTCCGGCGGCACGTCCATCAGCCGCAGCGCGCCTTCCATCACCCGGTGGAACACCGGCGCAGACACCAGGCCGCCGTAATACACCTTGCCCTGCGGATCGTTGATCACGATGACCGTGGCAAAGCGCGGCCGGGTGGCCGGCACCAGGCCGGCGAACAGCGCGTTGTAGTGCCCGCGCTCGTAGCCGCCAGCGCCGTTCTTGCGCGCGGTACCGGTCTTGCCGGCCACGTGATACCCCAGGATCGCCGCACCCTTCGCGCCGCCCTGGGTGACCACGGTTTCCATCATGTCGATGACCTGGCGCGCCACTTCCGGCGTCACCACCTGGCGTGTTTCGTTGTGCTGGCCGCGCACGAAGGTGGGCGGGGTCAGCTTGCCGCCATTGCCCAACGTCGCGTACGCCTGCGCAATCTGCAGCGGCGTCACCGACAGGCCGTAACCGTAGGACATGGTGGTCTTGGACGGGCCACTCCACTTCTGCGGCTGCAGCACCATGCCGGACGATTCGCCCGGAAATCCGCTCTGCGGCGCGCTGCCGTAACCGAAGTTGCGGATCGACTGGTAGAACGTCTGGTCCGGCACCTTGGCCGCGATCTTCGCCGCGCCGATGTTGGAACTGCGGGTGATCACGCCGGTGACGTTGAGCACGCCGTTGTTGCGCGGCACGTCGCGGATGGTGAAGCGCCCCACGGCCATGTAGCCGGGGTTGGTATCGATGATGGTGTCCTTGGTCACCACGCCGGCAGTCAGCGCGGTGGCCACGGTCAGCGGCTTCATCGTCGAGCCCGGCTCCACCAGGTCGGTGACCGCGCGGTTGCGGCGCGCCGACGGGTTGATGCCGGTGACCGAATTCGGGTTGTAGGTGGGCAGGTTGACCATGGCCAGCACTTCGCCGGTGGCCACGTCCATCACCACCATCGAGCCGCCAGCGGCCTTGTTTTCGACCAGCGCGTTGCGCAGCTCCTTGTAGGCCAGGAACTGGATGCGGCGGTCGATGCTCAGCGTCAGGTCTTTGCCCGGCTGCGCCGGACGCACCAGGTCCACGCTCTCGACAATGGCGCCGCGGGCATCGCGCACCACCTTCTTGGAGCCCGGCTTGCCGCGCAGCCATTCGTCGAAGGCCAGCTCCAGGCCTTCCTGGCCGCGGTCGTCGATATTGGTGAAGCCCAGCACGTGGGCCATCGCTTCGCCTTGCGGATAGAAGCGGCGGAACTCGCGCTGCGAAAACACGCCCGGGATCTTCAGATCCACGATCGCATGCGCCTTGTCCGGGTTGATCCGGCGCTTGAGGTACATGAATTCCTTGCCGGCCTTCTGCGCCAGCTTGGCGTTCAACTCGTCCAGCGGCTGCCCGAGCGCGGTGGCCAGCTCCGGGATGCGGTCCGGGTTACGCAGCAATTCCTGCGGATTGACCCAGATCGATTCCACCGGCGTGGACACCGCCAGCGGCTCGCCGTTGCGGTCGGTGATCATGCCGCGCGAGGTGGCGATCGGCAGCTCGCGCAGATAGCGGGCCTCGCCCTGGCGCTGGTAGAAATCGCGATTGACCAGCTGCACGTAGGCCGCGCGGCCGATCAGCGTCACCGAGCACAGACCCAGCGCCACGCCGACCAGGGTCAGGCGGCCGCGCAGGTTGAAGTTGCTACGGGGGCGGTTGCGGCCGGCTTTCATGGCGCACATCCCTGTGCGCGGCTTGCCAGTGCGAAACGGCTGTCGTGCCAGCTTGTCATGGGCGGATCACCACGATGTCGCTGGTCTCCGGGAACTTCATCCCGATGCGCTCACGCGAGACCTGATCCACGCGATTGCTTTCCGCCCACGTGGCCTGCTCCAGCTGCAGCCGGCCGAATTCGATATTCAATTCATCGCGGCTGTGTTCGAGCTTGGACAACTGCACGAACAACTTGCGATGCATGTGGCGCATGTACACCACACCGATCGCCGAGGCGATGCTGCAGGCGAGCAGCACGATGAGCAGCAGGCGGCTCATGGGGCGTCTCCGTTGGGAGACGTCGGGAATCGGGAATCGGGAGTGGGGAATCGAGAAGCAGCGGCGCCGTGGCCTTTGCCCATTCCCGATTCCCGATTCTCCATTCCCAGCTTTTCAGCCACCCGCAGCACCGCACTGCGGGCGCGCGGGTTGACGGCCAGCTCGCTGTCGTCGGCCTTGATCGCGCCGCTGACCAGTTGCAGGGTCGGCACGAACGGCTGCGCTTCGGGCAGACGGCGGTTGCTTGGCGGGGCCTTGGCGTAGCGGGCCATGAACTGCTTGACGATGCGGTCTTCCAGCGAATGGAAGCTGATCACCGCCAGGCGGCCACCCGGCTTGAGCGCGCCCAGGGCAGCGTCCAGCCCGGCTTCCAGGTCGGCCAGCTCGCGGTTGATATGGATGCGGATCGCCTGAAAGCTGCGCGTGGCCGGATGAGTCTTGCTGTCGCCGCGCGGCATCACCGAGGCAATCAGGTCGGCCAGTTGCGCGGTGCGCAGCAACGGCTGTTCGCCACGGCGCGCCACGATCGCCCGCGCGATGCGCCGGCTCTGGCGTTCTTCGCCGTAGGTCCACAACACATCGGCAATCTCGCGGTCGGTTGCCTGCGCCAGCCAGCCGGCGGCGCTCTGCCCGCTATCGGGGTCCATACGCATGTCCAGCGGGCCGTCCTTGCCGAAACTGAAACCGCGCCCGGCCACGTCCAGTTGCGGCGAAGACACGCCCAGGTCCAGCAGGATGCCGTCGACGGTTGCCGCGGCGACCACCTGGCCGAGCCCGGCGAAACTGCCGCGATGGATGGACACGCGCGCATCGCCACCGAACGTGTGTTCGGCCACGGCAATCGCTTCGGGGTCCTTGTCCATCACCAGCAGTCGACCTCCCGGGCCAAGGTGTTCCAGCACGCCGCGTGCGTGTCCGCCACGCCCGAACGTGCCATCGAGATAGGTTCCGTTTTCGGTCACCTGCAGGCCTTCGAGAACCTGGGTGTACAGCACCGGCACGTGGGCCGCCGGCGGCTGCGACACCGGGTGACCGGGCTGCGCTTCACCGCGCATCCGGGCACCCCGGCTCACAACCTGAGATCGAGCAATTCATCGCCCAGATCCCCGTCAGACAATGTCTGCTGGATCAGTGCGCGATGTGCCTGCTCGCTCCAGAGTTCGAACTTGTCGCCCATGCCCAACAGCACGGCCTTCTTTTCAATGCCGACCGCATTGCGGTGGCTGGCGGGGATGCTCAAACGGCCATTGGCGTCGAGCTCCAGCACCGCCGAAGAACCCACCAGCTTCTGCTGCAGCGTGCGCACCACCCGCTGGGTATTGGGCTTGGACATCACATCGTCACGCACCCGCTCCCACTCCTTTTCTGCATACAGCCACAGGCATCCGGCTTCGAACGGGTTGTAGGTGAGCACCAGGCGATTGCCGCTCACGCGCGCAACCAGGTCGCGATATGCGGTTGGCACCGCCATACGCCCCTTGTCGTCCACCGTGATGGCCGTCTCGCCCTGAAACACCGAATGCAACCTCGAAAATCCGCCTGGGGGATCATTGAACCACGAAAAACCACAAAAAGCCTGGTTTTCCCTCCGTTGCCCACCTTAGCAGTGCGTCAAAGGTTGTCAACAGTTTTCAAAGGCGCAAATCGCTAGTCACATCAATGAGTTGCAGCACTCTTTAGAGACTTGTTCAAAGCTTATCCACAAGTTGCTGTTTCGTCTCAGATTTTGAGATTGAACAAAAATTCAGGGGCGTGAAGGCCATGTAAACCCGACCACTGTCTCACTTCACGCTGCGCCAGCTGCAGACCTCAACTGCGCAAACGGGCGACAATAGAAGGCATGTGCCTGGTCGCTCTTGCCTGGAAAACCCACCCGCGCTGGCGCCTGCTGCTGGCCGGCAACCGCGATGAGTTCCACGAGCGCCCCACCGCGCCACTGGCGCAATGGGCGGCGCCGGCCGAGCGCGTACTGGCCGGCCGCGACCTGCGCTCCGGCGGCAGCTGGGTGGGCCTGGGGCTGGACGGCCGCGCCGCCGTCGTGACCAACGTGCGCGACCCGCTGGCCACTGCCTCCGGCCGTTCGCGTGGCCACCTGATTGCCGATTACCTCTCCGGCAGCGCGGACGCGGCCACCTACGCGCGCGAACTGGCGGCTGCCGGGCAGGAGTTCCCGCCCTTCAATCTGCTGCTGTGCGACGCCGAGCGCTGCGAGCACCTCAGCAACCATCCAGCGCTGGCACGCGCCCTCGCCCCGGGAATCCACGGCATGTCCAACGGCCCGCTGGATGCGCACTGGCCCAAGACCACCGCGCTGACGCACGCACTGGCCGCCTGGTGCGACAGCGGCAGCGACGACCTGCAGCCGTTGTGGACGGCCTTGGCCAACCCCGCTACTGCCGCAGATGCTGACCTCCCGCACACCGGCGTGGACCGCGCCACCGAACGCCTGCTCTCGGCGGCCTTCATCCGCGGCGCCAGCTATGGCACCCGCGCCAGCACCATCGTGGCGGTGGACCACCACGGCCACGGCTTCATCCACGAACGCCGCTTCGGCCCGGATGGTGTCTTTCAGGGCGAGACACGACTGGACGTCGCCGGCATGCATTGACAATGCGCATTCATGCGCATAGCGTGCGCATGAATGACGGGATGCCAATCATGAGCCGTTACTACGACACTTCCGCGCAAAAAAAGCCGCTGAACCTGACCATCAACTCGGACTTGGCCGCGCAGGCACGGGCGATGACCGGCAACCTGTCGGCAAAGGTCGAAGAACTGCTGGCCGACTACGTGACAAAAGAGCGCGACAGCCACAGCGCCAGAGCGATGGAGCTGCAACGCGCCGCAAGCGAATGGAAGACCTTCACCGACGCGCACGGCTCCTTCGCCGACGAGTTCTCCACGCTATGACCGACCAGTTCGATGTCTACGCGAACGTCGGCCAGAACAAGAACATCCCGTACGTGGTGGTCGTCCAGTCAAAGATCTTCGACGCCTCACCTCGCCGCGTCGTCGTGCCCCTGGTCCGAAAGTCCACCCACTCCCCGACCCCATCCCGCTTCACCCCGGAACTCACGGTGTCCGGCCACAGCGTCATCCTGCAGCCCCTGGAAATGACCTCGGTGCCGCTGGCGGCGCTCAGCAAACCTGCCGGCTCCCTGAAAGACCAAGGCCAAACCATCATCGACGCCCTGGACGAACTGTTCACCCGCTCATTCGGCTAAGCGCCAAACACGGCCGCAGGGGAAACACCAACGCGTCGTCGGCCACGAGGGCGAAGCCCAAGCCCCAAAAACGATCAAATAGACCGCGAAGGCGAAGCCCAAGCCACGTAACGATGACCGCAGCAACCAGATCGCATTGATCGCAGCCAAGGCAAAGCGCCCAGCAGTGCACCCAAGTGCAAGCCCCCTTGAGTCAAGGGGGCGCGGCGACAGCCGCGGGGATTTGGCATGCCCGGAGCGGGACCCGCGTTTTGTACTGCCGCAGGCGGTACGAAGCGTGGGCGCCTTAGCTTTGGGCGATGCCCAAAGCAAGGCGGCGGAGCCGGCCGATAAGCCGGGTTCTGTCGTGGACAGTCATTCGTCTAGGCGCTACGTCACCGCAGCGCTCAAGCAACCTACCCGGATCCAGCGCGGGCCACGCCAATGGATCCCTATTTGGTCTTGCTCCAGGTGGGGTTTGCCGTGCCGGTCCGTTACCGGACTCGCGGTGCGCTCTTACCGCACCATTTCACCCTTACCGGCTCCCCGAAGGGAACGTAGGCGGTATCTTTCTGTTGCACTTTCCGTCGGCTTGCGCCGCCCAGGCGTTACCTGGCACCTTGCCCTATGGAGCCCGGACTTTCCTCGGCACTCTTGCGAGTGACGCGACTGTCTGGCCGACTCCGCCGGGGCGCATTCTACGCTATCGCTGCCGTGCAGAACGGCGCGGCAAGTTGGCTGGCCGATGCAGGGAGCGCGACTGCGCGCAATCAGGGCTTGACCGAGAACGCTCCATCGCGCGCAAGCGCGCTCCTGGGACAACGACATCAGCCACCGTATAACGCCTTACGCGGCGCACCAGTCAGCTCAGCGGCCAGCTTGGCGGCGGTGGATGGTGGCAGGTGTTCGGCAAGCTTGGCGTAGACGCGGCGGCCTTCGGCAAGTTGGCCGTCGGCGGCATCGGCGGCGCCCTGCACCATCACCACGAACTCGCCCTTGCGCTGGTTGTCGTCGGCTTCGACCTGGGCCTGCAGGTCGGCCAGGCTGCCATCGAGCACGGTTTCGAACAGCTTGGTCAGCTCGCGGGCGATCACCGCGGGGCGGTCGTCGCCGAAGGCACTGCGCAGGTCGGCCAGCGATTCGACGATGCGGTGCGAGGATTCGTAGAACACCAGCGTGCGCGTCTCGCCGGCCAGGCGTGACAGCCGCTCGCGGCGCGCAGCGGATTTGGCCGGCAGGAAGCCTTCAAAGCCGAACCGGTCGCTCGGCAAGCCGGCAACGCTGAGCGCGGCGATGGCGGCGCAGGCGCCCGGTACCGGGCTGACCCGGATGCCGGCCTCACGGGCGGCACGCACCAGCTTGAAGCCAGGGTCGCTGACCAGCGGGGTGCCGGCGTCGCTGACGATGGCCAGCGATTCGCCCTCGCGCAGGCGGGTCACGATGCGCTCGGACATGGCTTCTTCGTTGTGGTCGTGCAGGGCCAACAGCGGGCGGTCGATGCCGAAATGGCTCAACAACTGGCGGGTATGGCGGGTGTCTTCGGCACAGATGGCGGCCACACCGCGCAGCGTCTCCTGGGCGCGCGGCGACAGGTCGGCCAGGTTGCCGATCGGCGTGGCGACCACGTGCAGGGTTCCGGGGGACGTCATCAGCGGCATTCTCAAGGGCAAAGCGTAGAATCGTAGCGTTTTTAACGGTCCGCCCTGGCGGCCCCTGTCCAATGGATCTGAAATGAACAAGCGTGTTGCAAGGATCTCCGCCCTCTCGCTGATGGTCATGCTGGCCGCCGGTTGCGCGACCAGCAGCGTCACCCAGACCGCTTCGCCGACACAGAGCGCGGCGCTGGCGCTGTTGGACCAGGGCAAGCCGCGCGAGGCCGCGCAGCAACTGGAAGCCGAGGCAGCCAGCGCCAGCGGTGCGCAGCGCAGCCGCCTGCTGGCTGCGGCGGCGTTCGGTTGGCACGATGCCGGCGACGACGCACGCGCCCGTACCTTGCTGGGCCAGGTCACCGCGCGCCACCTCACCGGCGAGGACCGCGCGCGTTTTGACCTGCTCACCGGCGAGCTGGCGGTGATCGACAAGCAGGCCGCGCAGGCACTGCAGGCCTTGGGCGACAGCCCGCAGGGGCTGACCCAGCCGCTGCAGACGCGCTGGCTGGTGGCACGCGCCGCCGCGCTGGAAGCCACCGGCGACCTGTTCGGTGCCGCGGCCGACCGCGCCCGCGCCGACGCCAGCCTGACCGGCACACCGCGTAGCGAGAACCAGCGCGCCATCGTGCGCCTGCTTGCCGCGCTCGACGACGCCACGCTCAAGGGCCGCACCGCCGCGCTGCCGGCCGGCGACCCGCTGTACAACTTCGCCGGCCGCGCGCTGATCAGCCGTGGCCTGCCGCTGCCGCGCGCCTTCGAACGTGACGCGCAGTGGGGCTTCGACACCAGCAAGCGCCCGCCGGCCGAACGCGACGGCTACCGCCCGCCGGTGAAGCTGGGCGTGCTGCTGCCGCTCAGCGGCAACCTGGCCACCGCCTCGGCGCCGGTACGCGACGGCCTGCTGGCCGGCTATTACGCCGAGACCCGCCGCCGCCCGGAACTGCGCTTCTTCGACACCGCCGGCACCGCCGCCGGCGCCAATGCCGCCTACGACAAGGCCGTGGGTGCGGGCGTGGATTACGTGGTCGGCCCGCTGGGCCGCGACGAGGTCAGCGCGCTGTTTGCGCGCGGCCAGCTCGCGGTGCCGGTGCTGGCGCTCAACCGCCCCACCGACAACAAGGCCCCGCCCAGCGGCAGCGCCGGGTTCTCGCTGGCGCCAGAAGACGACGGCATCATGGCTGCCGAATACCTGCTCTCGCGCGAACGCCGCAATGTGCTGATCGTCGGCACCAGCGACGACAACGGCAAGCGCACCATCAAGGCCTTCCGCGACCGTTTCAGCGAACGCGGCGGCACCATCGCCGGCAGCATCAGCGTGGCCGATGTGCCAGGCGACATCGGCGCGCAGTTGCGCAATTACGGCACCGCCGATGCGGTGTTCCTGGCGGTGCGCGGCAACACCGCGCGCGCGTTGGCGCCGCAGTTGGCATTGAGCGGGTTCGCCGGCAAGTCGCGCGTTGGCACCTCGCAGCTGGTGGCCGGCACCGGCAAGGTGGAAGACGACCTGGCGCTGGACGGCATCGTCTACCCCAGCGAGACCTGGACCGCCCTGGGCGTGTCCGGCCTGCCGGCAGCCAGCCAGGTCGCCAGCACCCTGCCCAGCGCACGCGGCCCGGCGGCACGCCTGTTCGCGTTCGGCTACGACGCCTGGAAGATCAGCGCGTACCTGGAAAAGCTCGCCACCGGCAGCGACGGCGGCCTGCGCGGCGCAACCGGCACCCTGCATCTGGATGGGTTCGGCAATGTGCTGCGCACGCCGGCGTGGTCCACCTTCAACGGTGGCCGGCCGGTCCCGATCGCCGACGGCCGCTAAGCCCATGCCGGCGGCCCGCCAGCAGCGTGGTGCAGCGGTGGAAGCCGCCGCACGCGCGCAGCTGGAACAGGCCGGGCTGCGGCTGGTGGCGGGCAACGCCAATTACCGCGGCGGTGAACTCGATCTGGTGATGCGCGACGGCCCGATGCTGGTGTTTGTGGAAGTGCGCTACCGTCGCGACGCACGCTTCGGTGGCGGCGCGGCATCGGTGGATTTCCGTAAACGCCGCAAGCTGGTACTGGCCGCGCAACTGTTCCTTGCCGCCCACCCGGCGCTCGCGGCGCTGCCGTGCCGCTTCGATGTGGTCGAGGCCAGCGGCGAGCCGCCGCTGCTGCACTGGATCCGCGACGCATTCCGTCTCGACGACTGCTGAGCAACGAGCCCGTTCGATGCCAACCATCATGACCCACGCCGCGGTGCCGCTGGCGCTCTGGTGTGCCAGCGAGCGCGGACGCATCAGCCCGCGCCTGCTTGCCGCCGGCGTGGTGGCCGCAATGCTGCCCGATGCCGACGTGGCCGCTTTTGCGCTGCACATCCCGTATGCCGATGCGTTCGGCCACCGCGGCGCCAGTCACTCGCTGCTGTTTGCCATGTTGACGGCCGCGCTGGGTGCCGGCGCGCATCGCCTGCTGCGCGCCGATGCACTGCAGGCCGCAGTATTTCTGTTGATCTGCACCGCTTCGCATCCGCTGCTGGATGCAATGACCTCCGGCGGCCTGGGCGTGGCCCTGGCCTGGCCGTGGAGCGATGCGCGCTGGTTTGCGCCGTGGCGGCCGATTCGGGTCTCCCCGTTTGCCGGCAATTTCTTCAATACGCGTGGCCTCACCGTGCTGCTCTCCGAGCTGCGCTGGGTGTGGTTGCCGCTCACCGTCGCGGCGCTTGGGTGGCGATGCCTCCAACGCGCGACACCACAGGATCACGCGTCATGACTGATGGACTTCCCACCGCGCTGGCCGACCTGCTGGCCGCACGGCTTGGACCGGAAGGCTGGCTGACCGGCGCAGACGCGCGGCGCCGCTATGGCGAGGACGATTCGCGGCGCTGGGCATTGCCGGGTGCGGTGGCGCTGCCGCGCGATACCGATGACGTGGTGGCGATCGTGCAGGCGTGCCGCGCGCATGGCGTGCCGATCGTGGCGCGCGGCGCGGGCACCGGCACCACTGGCGCGGCAGTGCCGTTTTCCGGCGGCGTGGTGGTATCGATGGCGCGCATGAACCGCATCCTGGCGTTGCGCCCGGCCGACCGCTGTGCGGTGGTGCAACCGGGTGTGCTCAATGGCGATTTGCAGCAGGCCTTGCAGCCGCACGGCCTGTTCTGGCCGCCGGATCCATCGAGCGCGGAGATCTGCAGCGTGGGCGGCAACCTGTCGACCAATGCCGGCGGCCCGCGTGCGGTGAAATACGGCGCCACCCGCGACAACGTGCTCGGCTTGGTCGCGGTGACCGGCACCGGCGATGTCATTCACTGCGGTGGCGCGTACACCAAAAATTCCACTGGCTACGACCTCACGCATTTGCTGGTCGGCAGCGAAGGCACGCTGGCGATCATCGTCGAAGCGACGCTGAAGCTGACCCCGCGCGCAGTCGCGCAAGCCGGCGTGCGTGCGCTGTACCGCGATGCCGCCAGCGCGGCGGCGGCGGTGTCGCGCATCATGGCGCAACCCACCACGCCGACGATGCTGGAATTCATGGATGCCAGCGCGATTGCGCTACTGCGCCGCAATGGCAGCGACGTGCCCGATGCCGGCGCGATGCTGTTGATCGAAGCCGATGGCGATCACGACACCCTGCCCTACGCATTGCAGGCCCTGCATGACGCGGCCGATGGCGATGGCGTCCTCAGCCTGGACATCGCCGCCGATGGCAGCGCGCGCGACAAACTATGGGCGGCACGCCGTGCGTTGTCGCCGGCATTGCGCACCATCAAGCCGGGCAAGATCAACGAGGACGTGGTGGTACCGGTCTCGCGCATTCCTGAGCTTGTCGCTGGTGTGGAAGCACTGGCGGTGGAATTCGCGGTGCCAATCGTTGCCTTCGGTCATGCCGGCAATGGCAACCTGCACGTCAACATCATGTATGACCCGGACGACGCCGATGAAACGGCGCGCGCGCAGGCGGCACTGCCGCGCGTGTTTGCGCTGGTACTGGCGCTGGAAGGCACGCTCTCCGGCGAACACGGCATCGGCGTGGCCAAGCGCGATTTCATGACCCAGGCCTTCAGCGCACCCACACTGGCGGCCATGCGCGCGATCAAGGCCGCGCTGGATCCGGATGGCATTTTGAATCCGGGCAAGGTGCTGCCCACATCGCCCGCAGAGTGAAAGTCCGATAGATACTCATTCCATGAACCAATTTCTTCGGAAAGCGCTCGATCCGCACCGCAACCAGGCAATGGAACGGCTGCTCATCGCACGCGATGCGTTTCACTACAGCGCCGCCGGCTATGCGCTGCTGACCTCGCCGGAAACCGGCCCGGAAATAGCGCGGCATTGCATCCATATCACCGAATCGGGCTTCACCATTACCCAAGGCGACACTTCTCCAGAGCCGGAAGGCAACGGTTACCGCGTCACCTTCAACGCCGCCGTACACGCTGGCCTGGCGCGTTCGACGATGGACGCGGCCTATGCGCGCATGCTCTCGGAGAGCGTGGCCGCTACTGGGGGTTACGCTACGGCAAAGCAAGAGTTCAAGAAGTTGCGTGACCAGGACTGGTTCGCCTTCGCGATGCACCTGCGCAACGCCTTCAGCCACAACAATGCATGGAACTTCGGCAACAAAAGCAAGCTTCCTGTCCAATGGCGCAGCTTTACCATCGACGCTGCAATGGCTGGACTTCCACTCAACGATTTCCTTCCCTGGTACCACGGGTTGCAGCTGTGCGCGCAGATGATCCTGTACGTCGAAGGCATCGTCGATTACCGGCAGCAAAGCGTCCCCTGATACAAGCGGTCATCCACATCTGGCGCACCAGACACGCTCAGCGTGTGACCCCAATAAACCGCAGCCCCACACCCGGCTCGGTCACGATGTAATGCGGCGCCGCCGCATCATCGTGCAGCTTCTGGCGCAGCTTGCCGACCAGGATGCGCAGGTAATGCGTGTCTTCTTCATGGGTCGGGCCCCACACCTCGCGCAGCAACTGCGGCTGCGTCACCACGCGGCCTGCGTGCTTGAACAGCAGCGCGAGCAGTGCGTATTCCTTGCGGCTGAGCGGCACTGCTTCGCCATCGAGCGTGACTTCGCGCAGGCCAAGGTGGATATGCAGGCGGCCATCGTCGAACACGCTTTCCTCCACCGTGTTGCCGGCGCCGGCCTGGCGCAGCAGCGCGCGGATGCGGGCCATCAGCTCCTGCACGCCGAAGGGCTTGGTGACGTAGTCATTGGCGCCGGCGTCGAGTGCGGCGACCTTCTCGGTTTCGCCGGCGCGCACGGTGAGCATGATCACCGGCACGCTGGACCACTGGCGAATCTCGCGCAGCACCTCGTGGCCGTCGCGATCAGGCAGGCCGATGTCCAGCACCACCAGCTCGGCGCCCTGCCCGGCCAGCGTGGCCAGGCCTTCTTCGGCGGTGCCGGCCTGCAGCACGCGGTACCCCTGCGCACGCAGGCTGATGTCGAGAAACCGGCGGATCTGCGGCTCGTCGTCGATGATGAGCACGCGCGCGGGGGGAATGGCAGTCGGGTCAGTCGGCATCGGGGCGAGGTGACGCGGCAGGAACGAGCAGCGGCAGCGTAATGCGGATCGTGGTGCCGTGACCATGCGGGCCGGCCAAGGCCTCCACGCTGCCGCCATGCGCACCGATCATGCCCTGGCAGATGGTCAGACCCAGGCCGGTGCCGTGGCGGCCGCGATCGCCGCGCTCCACGCTGTAGAACATGTCGAAGATACGCGCGCGCTCGTCTTCGGGAATGCCCGGGCCCTGGTCGCCGATCTCGATCTGCAAGGCGCCGCTCTGCAGCCGGGCCTGCACCGTCACCGCCACGCCCGGCGGCGAGAATTTCGCTGCGTTTTCCAGCACGTTGAAAATGGCCTGCTCCACCAGCGCCGGATGCACCCAGATCGCCGGCAGCTCCGGCGCCAGGTCCAGCTGCAGGCGCACCTGCGGCTGGTAGCGCTGCAGCCGCCGCGTGGCCGAGCCGATCAACTCGTCCACGCCGATCCAGTCGCGCTTCAAGGTCAGCCCGGTATGGCCGAGCCGGGTCATGTCGAGCAGGTTCTGGATATAGCGGTCCAGCCGCTCGCCTTCGAGCTGGATGGTCTCCAGCAGGCTGCGGCGGTCGGTGGCGTCCATCGCCTCGCCATATTCGGCCAGGCTGCTGGCCGAGCCGATCATCGAGGCCAACGGCGAGCGCAAATCGTGCGAGACCGATGACAACAACGCCGAGCGCAGCCGTTCGGTTTCGCCGCTGACGCGGGCGCCTTCCAGATCGGCAACCAAACGCGTGCGCAGTGCGGCCTGGCCAATGTCTTCCACCATCGCCTCGGCCAGGCGGCGCTGCTCCAGGCCCGGCCGTTGCAGCTGCTGGCGGAAGCGCAACGCCGCCACGCCCAGCGTGCCGCGCTCATGCCGCACCGGCAGGCACCACCACTGCGCGCCGGCCAGGGTGTCGGTGAAGCGGCCGGCCGGCTGGCCGTGGCGCTGGGTCCAGTCGGCGGCGTTGCGGTCCAGTGCACTGAAACTGGTGGGCGCCTCGCTCTCGCACTGTTCCAGCCGCAGCCAGACCTCTGCATCGAGCGCACTGGCCAGCGCACGCCGGCCGGCCTCCAGCACCTGACCCAGATCGGCCGCGGTGCTGAGCTGGCGGGCCAGCGCCTGCAGCGCGTTGGCGTGCGCATTGGCCGCGCGCAGGGCGAGCACCTGGCTGCGCAGGCGCGAGGCCAGGCGCCCGGCCACCAGGGCGGCGATCAGGAACAGGCATACCGTCACCACGCCCTGGCGCGCACTGATGTGCAAGGTGAAACGCGGTTCGATGAAGAAGAAGTTGTAGGCGACAAAACTCAGCAGTGCGGCGATCACCGCCGCGGCCATGCGCGTGCGCGAGGCCACCAGCACCACCGCAACGATGAACACCATCGACAGGTCATCGATGTCGGTCCAGCGCTGGATCACCCAGGCAACCGCCACCGCGGCGGCGGCAGCGATGGCGGCATAGGCCAGGTCGTAACGCTGCAGCCACTGGCCTGGATTACGCCAGCGCTGGCGCGCGCGGGCGCGCGCATCGCCCGAGCTGACGATGACCAGTTCGTAATGTGCGCCGCGCTGTAGCAGTTGCTGGGTCAGCGTTCGGTTGAACATGCGTGCCAGCGGGCGCTCGCGAGTGCGGCCCAACACCAATGTGGAGACGCCGTTTTGCGAGGCGAAATCCAGCAAGGCATCGGCCACGTTGGCGCCATGCAGCAGCGCCGTGTCGCCGCCGAGCCGGCGCGTCAACGCGAACGCGCGGTCGATCTCCAGTTGCCAGGCGGCATCGGCCACGGTGCGTGTCTGCACCGTCACCACAGTCCATGGCGCGTCGCGGCGTTCCGACAGCCGCCGCGCCACCCGTACCAGATAATCCGAGCTGCCGCGCCCGTCGATTGCCACCACCACATGCCGCCGCAACGCCGCCGTGCCCGGCAGACCGCGCGCGGCCTGGGTGTCGCGCAGATCGCTGTCCACGCGGTCGGCGGCGGTCTGCATCGCCAGCTCGCGCAACGCGGTGAGGTTGGAGGGCGAGAAGAACGCCTGCAGCGCCTGGCTGGCCTGCTCGGGCAGATACACCTTCCCCTGCTGCAGCCGCTCGATCAGCTCACGCGGTGGCAGGTCGACCAGCACGATGTCGCGCAGGCGGTCGAACACCGCATCTGGCACGGTCTCGGACACGCGCACGCCGGTGATGCGCAGCACGATGTCGTTGAGGCTTTCCAGGTGCTGGATATTGACGGTGGTGTAGACGTCGATGCCGGCGTCCAGCAACTCCACGGTGTCCTGCCAGCGGCGCTCGTGGCGGCTGCCGGGCACGTTGCGATGTGCCAACTCGTCGATCAACGCCAGCTGCGGCTTGCGCGCCAGCAGCGCATCCAGCGCCAGTTCTTCCAGCGCATGCCCCTGGTAGCTCACCTGCACACGCGGCAGCAGCGGCACGCCATCGAGCAACGCGGCGGTCTCGCTGCGGCCGTGCGTTTCCACCACCCCGGCCACCACATCCACGCCCTGGCGCAGCCGCTCGCGCGCACGCGAGAGCATGGCGTAGGTCTTGCCCACGCCAGGCGCTGCGCCCAGGAACACGGTCAGCCGACCGCCGTGTTCGCGCTGCAGTTCGCCGATGAGGGCATCGGCTTGTTGGGTACGGGCGTCAGACATGCGGGAATCGGGAATCGGGAATCGGGAATCGGGAATCGGGAATCGGGAATCGGGAATCGGGAATCGGGAATCGAAGAGCCTACCCTGGCTTGGTGTACTAGCGCTGTTGCTCTACGCCATTCTCCGTTCCCGGCACTCCATCTCCGGCGCGATCAAGCGCCAGATTCAGCGCGAGCACATTGATTCGCGGCTGCCCAAGCAAGCCGAACTGCGGCTGCTCGGTGGCGGCCTGCAGCAGCGCGGCCACGCGTTGCTCCGGCCAGCCGCGGGCGGCGGCGACGCGGCGCAGTTGCACCTGCGCACCGGCCGGGCTCAGGTGTGGATCCAGGCCGCTGCCGGACTGGGTGAGCAGCTCGCCGGGAACTGCATCCGGCGCAATGCCATCGCGCTGTGCAATCTCCGCACGTGCGGTGGCGATCCGCGCCAGCAGCTCTGGATTGGAGCGCGCCTGGTTGCTGCCGGCCGCAGCGGTGGGGTCGTACTTGGCGGCGGATGGACGCGGCTGAAAGTAGCGCGCGTCGGCAAACGGCTGCGCCACCAGCGACGAGCCGATGACCCGGCCATCCGCCCGCAGCAGTGACCCATGCGCCTGATCCGGCATCAACGCGCTGGTGATGCCGGTGGCCACCAACGAATAGCCCAGGCCCAGCCCGAGCAGCACGAACAACGCGAGGGCGAAGGACGCGCGCACCGCGCCATCGTCGCGCAATGGCAGGGAGGTAGACATGGTCGTGCTCTTGGAAGAAGTGGTCATGACTCAGGCACCCAGGGTGGCGACCAGCGCCAGATCGATCAGTTTGATGGCGGCAAACGGCAGCAACACGCCGCCCAGGCCGTAGATCAGCATGTTCCGGCGCAATAACGCCGTGGCGCTGGAGGGACGGAACCGCACCCCGCGCAGTGCCAGCGGAATCAATGCAGGAATGATCAGCGCATTGAAGATCAGCGCCGCCAGCACCGCATGCCGCGGGCTGGACAGGTGCATCACGTTGAGCGCGGCCATCGAGGGAATGGCCGCAGCGAACAATGCGGGCAGGATCGCGAAATACTTCGACACGTCGTTTGCCAGCGAGAACGTAGTCAATGCGCCGCGGGTGATCAGCTGCTGCTTGCCCACTTCGACCACCGCCAGCAGCTTGGCCGGATCCGAATCCAGATCGACCATGTTGCCGGCTTCCTTGGCGGCCTGAGTGCCGGAGTTCATCGCCAGGCCCACGTCAGCCTGTGCGAGTGCCGGGGCGTCGTTGGTGCCGTCACCCACCATCGCCACCAGTCGCCCGCCGGCCTGCTCGGCGCGGATGCGCGCGAGTTTGTCTTCCGGGCGCGCCTGCGCGATGTAGTCGTCCACGCCGGCTTCGGCGGCAATCGCTGCGGCGGTGAGCGGGTTGTCGCCGGTGATCATCACCGTCTTGATGCCCATCGCACGCAATTGCGCGAACTTTTCCTTGATGCCCTGCTTGACCACGTCGCTGAGTTCAACCACGCCGAGCACGTGGCGGCCTTCCGCCACCACCAGCGGGGTGGCGCCGCCGCGTGCCACTTCTTCGATGCGCCCGTTCAACTCCGGCGACACTGTGGCGCCTTGCGCCTGCACATACGCCACGATCGCATCGCCCGCACCCTTGCGGATGTTGCGCCCGGCAAGGTCCACGCCAGACATGCGCGTTTGTGCGGTGAATGCAATGAAGTGCGCGTCTTCCGGCTCCACTGCCACTGCGCCTTGCTGACGCGCCAGCTTGACGATGGACTTGCCTTCCGGCGTCGGGTCGGCGAGCGAGGCCAGCATGGCGGCATCGCGCAGCTGTGCACGGTCGATACCGGCCAACGGATGAAACACGGTGGCCTGGCGATCGCCGTAGGTGATGGTGCCGGTCTTGTCGAGCAGCAGCACGTCCACGTCGCCGGCCACTTCCACCGCCTTGCCCGACTTGGCCAGCACATTGGCCGACATCGCGCGGTTCATGCCGGCAATGCCGATCGCCGGTAACAGCCCACCGATGGTGGTGGGAATCAGGCACACCAGCAACGCGATCAGCAGCAACGGATCCAGCGTGACGCCGACAAAGCCGGCAATCGCCGGCAGGGACGCCACCACGATCAGGAAGGTCAATGTCATCGCCGCCAGCAGCAGCGTCAGCGCAATTTCGTTCGGCGTCTTCTGCCGGTTGGCGCCTTCCACCAGCGCAATCATGCGATCGAGGAAACTCTGCCCCGGCTCGGCGGTGACCTTGAACACGATCTCGTCGGACAACACGCGCGTGCCGCCGATCACGCCGCTGCGGTCGGTCCCGGCCTCGCGCAGCACCGGCGCGGATTCGCCGGTGACCGCCGCTTCGTTGATGGTGGCCAGGCCACGCACGATCTCGCCGTCGGCAGGCACAAACTCGCCTTCGGACACCAGCACGAAATCGCCCGGGCGCAATTCGGCCGCCGGCACGCGGGTTTCGCGCCCGCCCAATGCGGTTTCCACGCGCCGCGCCACCAGGTCCTTGCGTGCGCGCCGCAGCGACGCGGCCTGGCCGCGACCGCGCGCCTCGGCGATGGCTTCGGCAAAATTGCCGAACAACACGGTGACGAACAGGATCGCCGTCACCGCCCAGCCGAAGCCGGCATTGCCATGCCCGCTGGCGGTGATCACCGCTGCCAGCAAGGTGCCGCCCATCACCACCGCCATCACCGGACTGCGCAGCAGATGCCGCGGCGTCAACTTCAAAAATGCCGCGCGCATCGCCGCCAGCAGCACCGCGCCATCGAACAACTTGGCGTCGGCGCGCTCACGCTTTTCAATCACAGGAATCGTAGACATTGCTCGGGAACTCTCAGGACGCCGCCAGGGCGAGGTGTTCGGCGATGGGGCCCAGCACCAGTGCGGGCATGAACTGCAGCACGGTGAGCACCAGCACGATGGCCATCAGGGTCAATGCAAAGGTGGGGGTTTCGATCTGCAGGCTGCCGGACGATTCCGGTGCACGGCGTTTGGTTGCCATGCGCGCAGCCACCATCAGCGGCAGGATCAGCGCCGGATAACGCCCCAGCGCCAGCACCACCGCGCAACTCAGATTCCACCAGTACGTGGCATCGCCCAGGCCTTCGAAACCGGAACCGTTGTTGGCGAATGCCGAGGTGTACTCATAGAACACCTGGCTGATGCCATGGAAGCCGGGGTTGGAATTGGCCGTCCACGCCGGCACCGACAACGCCACCGCGGTGAAGCCCAGCACCACCAGGGGCTGCAGCAGGATCAACAGCGCCAGCAATTGCACTTCACGCGCTTCGATCTTGCGGCCGAACAATTCCGGTGTGCGCCCGGTCATCAGGCCGGCCAGGAACACGCTCAACAACAGATACACCACGAACTGCTGCAGCCCGCAGCCGACGCCGCCCCAGATGGCGTTGATCAACATGTCCACCAGCGTGACCAGCCCGCTCAACGGGCTGAGCGAATCGTGCATCGCATTGACCGAGCCATTGGACGTCTGCGTGGTCAACGCGGCCCACAACGCCGAGGCGTCGGCACCGATGCGCACTTCCTTGCCTTCCATCAACGCGGGCGATGCGGCGCTGACCGAATGCGCTTCGGACCACAGCAGCAAGCCGGTGGATGCCGCCGACATCAGCAGCATGGTGCCGAACACCAACGCGGTCAGCCGCTTGCGCCGTGTGAGATAGCCGACCATGAACACCACGCTCATCGGCAGCAGCACCAGCGCCAGCGTTTCCAGCAGATTGCTCAGCGGAGTGGGGTTTTCCAGTGCCACCGAACTGTTGGGGCCATACCAGCCACCGCCATTGGTGCCGAGCTGCTTGACCGCCACCATCGCTGCCACCGGCCCGACCGGAATGGTCTGCGTGGCCATGCCGGCACTGCTGTCCAGCGGCGTCGCCGTCGCTGCACCCTGCAAGGTCGACGGCACGCCCTGCCAGCCCAGCAGCAGCGTCCACAGCAGGCACAGCGGCAACAACACCCGCACGCTTGCGCGGATCACATCGGCCCAGTAGTTGCCCACGTCTGCATCGGGCAACGGCGCGCCTGCCGGTATTGACGGCTGCGTCTCGTGCGTAGCCAAGCTCGCTGTCGCGTCCTGCAACGCGGTGGAGTGCGGGCCGCTTGCCGTTGCTGCAACGTCGTTGGCATTCGCAACCGCCCGCCCACCAAACAGCGCGCGCAAGGTTGCTACCGCCAGTGCCAGACCCATCATCGGCGTCACCACCTGCAGGCCGACAATGCCGGTCATCTGCGCCAGGTACGACAACTGCGCCTGGCCGGAGTAATGCTGCTGGTTGGTGTTGGTGAGGAACGACACCATCGTGTGCAACGCGGTGTCCCAACGCATGTTGGGAATGGCATCGGGATTGAACGGCAGCCAGGCCTGGGTCATGAACACGCCCCAGGTCAGCACGCCCACTACCAGATTGCTGAGCAGGAACGCGGCGACGTAGCCGCGCCACGACATGCCTTGCTGCGGGCGCGTGCCAAGCGCTGCGTAGAGCGGCCGTTCGATCCAGCCGAACACGGCGTCGCCGCGCATGGGCGCACCGCGCATCACCGCCGCCAGATAGCGACCCAAGGGCCACGCCAGCACGATGGCCAACGCATAGACAAGCAATGTTTCAGTCATTGGAGCGCACTCGCATCAGAAGTCTTCGGGCCGCAGCACCACGTACAACAAGTACGCGGCCGCCACGAACACGGCCACGCCGCACAGCAGGGACAACCAGGCAGGCATGTCGATTACTCCGTGGGTGCGCAACGCGGCGCAAGCGAGATAACGCCCGCGCTTGCATGCGGCAGGGACGAACCAACAAGACAAGGCGCTGCCGCACCGGGCGCACAGCGCCGATGGGGCAGACAGGAAAGAGCGTGCATCGGGATGTCCACGGCGGAACCGCTCCGCCAATGCGCGCAGTCTCGTCCTGCGCTGCGTAAAGTCGCTATGGACCTGGTGGGGCGGCCGCGTAAATTCCGCATAAAACGCTGAATTGGCTTGCTTGTTTCGGCAGCCGGGCCCAATTGGCTTCAGCGCTATGGCGCTAGGCAGGTGCTGGAGTTCCTGCGAGTCCAAGCAGGGTTGGTCGCGGGCGGCCTGCCCTGACCGCTTTCGGGACACGCTGTGAATCCATCCATGGAGCAACTGTGATGTTGGAGTGGCTACGGCCATTCCGAGGACCGGGCAAGCGCAGACGTGCCGCCTCCAACACCACAGTTGCTACAAGGACGTACTTGCGGCGTGTCCCGCGATGGTGGGCGGGCAAGGGCCCTGCAACGCAATCCCAGTTCGCGCCGTGCAACCAACGCAGACGAAGCGATGAGACACACACTGAAAGCAGGACACGGCATGCGCGAAGACAGCATCAGTCACGAGCACATGCATGCACTCCGACACAAATCCTCCGCAACCCAAAGCACCGATCAATCGACAGCCATCTGCCGGCTTATCGTCTTATGCACGCGAAGCTGCACTTCGCACTGAAGTCCTGCCCACACGCCCAAGCACGCTCCCATCCGACGAGTGTCGGCAGCCTCCTGCCGCCGAGTCTCTTCAGTGTCAAAACAAGCTCACCGCAGCGGCACATTCAACACCGATGGCGTCGCCACCGGCGACGTAAAGGTCAGCGTGCCGCCGCCGCTGGCATCGGTGTAGCGTGCGTCGCGCGTGTCGACCACCAACACCAGGCGCTGCCCGGCCGGGATCTCTGCTGCGGCGGCCTGCAGCGCCCACTCCAGCGTCACCGGCGTGCCGGGCGTTGCGCCGCGCAGCGAATACGGCGCGTGGGTCAGCAGCTGTGCAACGCCCAGCGCATCCATGCGGTACAGATAGGCGAACAGGCTCACCTGCGTCTGGCTGGACACCACGGTGACCCGCAACGATGGACTGCCGGCCAGGCGCCGCACTCCGCTCGACGGTGCACCCACCCACACCGCCGCACCGGCCCGGTTCACCAGCGGGATGGAAGTGGTCACCGGCAGGCCGATTCCCTGCAACAGCCCACTGGCCAGCACCACGCCAGACTCGGCGAGCGTCGGCACGTCGGTACCAATGCGCGACTGCCAGCCGCTGGCAGTGCCGTTGATCAAGCCGCCCGTGGGGCTGAGCAGCCCGCCCGGCGCGGAGAGCCCGAACCGGGTGGCACCCTGTTGCACCGCCGCCCAGTCCGGGTAGTCCAGCCATTGCCCGGCGCGCGGCGACAGCCGCACCGGCGCTTCGTCGTCCACGCCATTGCGCAGCTGCTTGAGGTGGCGGTCGAACCAGCGCGTGGTCGCCGTGTACACCGCGTTGGGCAGCCCGAGCGCGCCCGGCAATTCGGCGGTGGCATGGTCGCCCTGGCTGAGCAGCAGTTGCTTGGGGCCGCGCAGTTGGTTGTAGAACGCGATGGTCTGGTTGGGTGGAAATAGGCCGTCGTTGAAGGCATTGCCCAGCAGCACCGCGGTGCCGCGCGCATTGAGCACCGCCACATCGCTCGCGGGGCTACGCGATGCGGCCTGCGGCAGGAAGCCCTGCACCGCGCCGTCGTAATCGCCAGCCGCCACCCTGGCGCCGATCCTGGCCAAGTCCGGCCCCGGCCGGCCGGTCAACGTACCCGCCCCTACCAGCAGGCCCACGCCCTGCTGGCTCACCGTGCGATTTGAGTACAGCGAGGCTTCCAGATCCGCCCACCCGCTGAGCGCGGCCACCGCCTTGATGCGCGGGTCGCGCTCGGCCGCCAGCAGGCTGATGCCCGCACCATAGGAAATGCCCGAGGCGCCAATCGCATCGGGATTGGCCGGCGTATGCGCCAGCGCCCAGTCGATCACCGCGCTGACGTCTTCCACGGTATCCGGCCCGGCGATGTCGATCTGCCCAGCCGAATCCCAGAACCCGCGTGAGGTGTAGCTGACCACCACATAGCCATCGCTGGCCAACTGGGTGGCGCGCCCGAGGTATTCCAGATTCGGCAGCGACCAGCTGGCCGGCATCACGATCAGCGGAAATGGCCCGCTACCCTGCCCTTGCGGCACCAGCACCAGGGCGCCCATCTGCGCGCCGTCCCAACCCGGAATCCGTTCGTAGGTCTTGCTGAAGGCACCGGCCAGAGCTGACGCCGATGACAGCAACAACGCCATGGCGGCAAGACCGCCCATCCAACGCTTGTCCATCGTGTTCTCCCACGCGAGGCCGGGCCGGGATAGCCCAGCGGCAACTGCGATGCATCCGTGGTTCGGGGGAGAACGTGGTGAACGTACCAGCCGGTACGGTATGGCTCAAGGGTTGGGAATCGGGAATCGGGAATAGGGAGTCGGGACGAGCACCGGTTAAGCCGCAGGCAGGCGGTTAGATTGTTACTTCGGATTGGCCGACGCAGCTGCGCCCGAATACGTCGGATCAATACGTTTGCCGATTCAAAGGCGCTGTAGCACTGCACATTCGAAAATCACGCTCGCTGCGCAACCCGCAATGGTGCTAATCGCATGGTCATTACAGTCGAATGGACCATCAAAGCGAACGCGTAAGACTCACCCTGCGCCTACCCCACCCGCAGTACACAGCGCCAACCGACTCAGCCGACGAAGTGCTGGTAGCCGCGTTGCGGAGGTTGCCATGGGTTGCCGCTGGCATCGTGGACCACCACGCCGGGCGCGGCGACGATGCGCCCGATGCGGGTGGCGGCCACTTGTGCGAATTCCAGTGCCTGCAGCACCGCATCGCGATGCTGCACGGCAGCGGTGAAGCACAGTTCGTAATCGTCGCCGCCGCCCAGTTGCCACGCGCTGTACTGCGTGGCGGTGACGCCGGCGGTGGATGGCATCTGCGGCAAGGCAGCCAGCGCAAGTTCCGCGCCCACGCCGCTGCGTTCGCACAAATGCCCCAGATCGGCCAACAGACCATCGGACACATCGATGCAGGCATGGGCAAGCCCACGTAGGCGCAGTCCGGCCTGTACGCGTGGCTGCGGGCGCAGCAGGTGCTGTCGCCACTGCTCCTGCACGGCGTCAGTGGCCGGCACCGTCACGTCCAGGTCGCCGGCCTGCCACAGCGACAATGCCGCCGCCGCCTCGCCCAGCGCACCGGTCACCCAGATGTCGTCGCCGACGCGTGCGCCATCGCGGCGCAACGCCGCGCCTGGTGGCAGGCTGCCGATCGCGGTGACCGCGCACGACAACGGCCCGCACGTGGTGTCGCCACCGACCAGAGCAATGCCGTGCAGATCGGCCAGCGCAAAAAACCCATCGGCGAACGCATCCACCCACGCGGCATCGTCGTGGGGCAACGACAGCGACAAGGTGCACCAGCGCGGCTGCGCGCCCATCGCGGCCAGATCGGAGAGATTGACCGCCAGCGTCTTCCAGCCGAGGTCGGCGGCGCGTGTTTCCAGCGGGAAATGCACGCCGGCATTGAGCGTATCGGCGGTGATCGCCAACTGCTCGCCAACCGGCGGCTGCAGCAGCGCCGCATCGTCACCGATGCCCAGGGGCACATCGGCCCGCGCAGCAATGCGGGCACGCAGGCGGGCGATCAGATCGAATTCGGGCATGAGGACGGGAATCGGGAGAGGGGAATCGGGAATCGCAAAGGCGCGTCAGGAGATGTCGGAAACGTTGCTCTTCCGATTCTCCATTCCCGACTCCCCATTCCCGCGGCGCCTCACGCGCCGCTGGCGCCCGATTCCATCTTGCGCCACTCCACGGCTGCGCGGTCCAGCACGCCGTTGACATAGGTGTGGCCGTGTTCGGAACCAAAACGCTTGGCGGTTTCGATCGCTTCGTTGATCACCACGCGGTACGGCACGTCCTGGCGATACAACAGCTCGTAGGCGGCCAGGCGCAGCACGGCGCGCTCGATCGCATCGACTTCTTCCACGCCACGGTCCAGGTACGGCGTCAGCGCGGTATCCAGCTCGCTGCGGTTGCTGAGCACGCCTTCCACCAGGCTTTCGAAGTAGGCCAGATCGGCCACTTCATGCGCTTGCTCGTGGGCAAACTGAGCGATCACCTGCTTGGCGAACCCACCGGCGATCTGCCAGGCATACACCGCCTGCAAGGCGCGACGGCGTGCGCGCGAGCGCAGCACCGGGTCGATGCCGTCACGACGTCCGTGGCGGGCGTGTCCACCGGGCTTGCTCATGGCAACAGCTCCATCAAATTGACCAGTTCCAGTGCGGCCAGGGCGCATTCTTCGCCCTTGTTGCCGTGGCTGCCGCCGGCACGTGCCTCGGCATCTTCCACGCGCTCGACCGCCAGCACGCCGTTGAGCACCGGCACGCCGGTCTGCAACTGCACGCTCATCAGGCCTTCGGCGCACAGGTCGGCGACGTGTTCGTAATGGCGGGTATCGCCACGGATGACGCAGCCCAGCGCGATGATCGCCGCATGCTGGCCGCCCTGGGCGACGCGGTTGGCGGCCATCGGGATTTCCCAGGCGCCGGGCACGCGCACCACGTCGATGGCGTCTTCGCCGATGCCGTTGCCGGCCAGGCTCTGACGCGCACCGGTCACCAGGGCGTCGGTGATACGGGCATTCCAGCGGCTGGCGATGATCACAAAGCGCGCGGTGGTGGGGCGAAGATCGCCTTCGTAGTGGGTCATGCGGGTCGGCAACTCGAGGGGGCGGGAAGTTTAACAGCAGCCGGGCAATGCGCCCGGGCTGCACGCCACGGCCGGGCCCGCCTGCGCAGGCCTGGCCGTGGCGGCCGCCGGCTCAGGGCGCGGCGGCCACGCGCGAGGCGGCGCCCGGATGGCATTCCAGAAACTCCACCACCTCCAGGCCGAAGCCGGCCAGGCCGACCTGCCGCCGCGGCGTACCCAGCACGCGCAGCTTGCCCAGGCCCAGGTCGGCCAGGATCTGCGCGCCAGCACCGTTGCGGCGCCACTGGCTCACATCCTTGGCGTTGGCGGCCACCTCCGGCTGTTGGCGCAGGCGTGCCAGCAGCGATTCGCTGTCGCGCGGGGCCGACAGCACCACCATCACGCCCTGCCCTTCGGCAGCAATCGCGCGCAGCGCATCGGTGGCGGCCACGCCGAAATCATCGCGCTGCCAGTGCAGCAGATCGGCCAGCGGGTTTTCCACCTGCACGCGGACCAGGGTTGGCGTGGTCGGATCCGGGGTGCCACGCACCAGCGCGAAATGCAGGTCGTGCGCGATGCGGTCGCGGTAGGTCACCAGATGGAACGGCCCGAACTCGGTTTCGATCTCACGTTCATCCACGCGCTCGACGGTGTGTTCGTTGGCCAGCCGGTAGGCGATCAGATCGGCGATCGAGCCCATCTTCAGCCCATGCTCGCGCGCGAACACCTCCAGCTGCGGGCGGCGCGCCATGCTGCCGTCGGGGTTGAGTACTTCCACCAGTACACCGGCCGGTTCCAGCCCGGCCAGCATCGGCAGATCGCTGGCCGCCTCGGTGTGCCCGGCGCGCGTCAGCACGCCACCCGGCTGCGCAATCAGCGGGAAAATGTGCCCCGGCTGGCTGAGATCGTGCGGTTTGGCATCCGGCCGCACCGCGGTGCGCACGGTATGCGCGCGGTCGTAGGCGGAAATCCCGGTGGTGACCCCTTCGGCCGCCTCAATGCTGACGGTGAAGTTGGTATGGAACTGCGCGGTGTTGTTGCGCACCATCGGTGCCAGACCGAGCTGCGTGCAGCGCTCGCGGGTCAGCGACAGGCACACCAGGCCACGTGCGTGGGTGACCATGAAGTTGATGTCCGACGGCTTGACCAACTCGGCCGCCATGATCAGATCGCCTTCGTTTTCGCGGTCTTCGTCATCGACGATCACCACCATGCGGCCGGCGCGCAGCTCTTCGATCAATTCGGGGACAGGCGCGAAATTCATGCCGCACCTCGCGTGCCAAGCAGGCGTTCGACGTAGCGCGCCACCAGGTCGATCTCCAGATTCACCGCCGCGCCCACCGCCGTTTCCGAAAACGCGGTATTAGCCACGGTATGCGGAATCAACGCGACCTCGAACCCGGCATCGTCCACTTCATTGACGGTGAGGCTGACACCGTCGACGCAGATCGAGCCCTTCTTGGCGACATACCGCAGCACCTGCGGCGGCGCCGCAAAGCGCCAACGTTGCGCGCGTGCATCGCCATGCACCGATTGCACCTGGCCCAGGCCATCCACATGCCCGCTGACCAGGTGGCCACCCAGCCGATCGGTGGGCCGCATCGCGCGTTCCAGGTTCAACACCGCGCCTTCCTGCAAGCTGCCCAGCGTGGTCAGCGACAGGGTTTCGGTGGACGCATCGGCCTGGAAACTGGCCGCATCGAATGCAATCACGGTCAGGCAGACGCCGTTGACTGCGATGCTTTCGCCGAGCTGCACCGCCTCGAACGGCAGGCTGCCGGTGGCGAAGGTAAAACGTACATCGCCGCCCTGCGGCTGGCGCGCGGCCAGGCGGCCAACGCCTTCAATAATGCCGGTGAACATCAGCACGCTCCTGTGGGCAATGGCCGCAAGGCGCGCGTAGAGCGCTGGACTGGCGTGCGGTAGCACGCTGGATGACGCATGGTGGACATAGCCGTTTCTCGCAAAAAAGTTGAGCGAAAAACGCCGCAAGGCAAACAGGCGCGCGCGCAGCCGCAAGGGCTGCGCGTTGGCCGTCTTCTTTCATCCGGACTATACCGTCGGCCCCGGCATCGCACCGGATCTGCTGACCTTCACCGCCGTGCTCTCAGCGAGAGATCGGCAGCGAAGCGCTCGCGGGCTCACACGCTTGCGCATGCATACCGCCGGTGGGGAATCGCACCCCGCCCTGAAGACGTTCGTAAGTACCGGCGAACCGGCGCGTCAATTCTACAGGGCGGCTTCCGGCGATAGCTGACTGCCAAGACATGCCTGGCAGGACGCTGCGTCATGTCGGGAAATTCCCCATAGCCAGAATCGTGAAGGCTTTGTTAAAGTGCGCGCCGCGGCGGGAGACGTCGCTATTTTCGCCCCGCAACGGGACGAAGACACGGACATCAATTCGGAGAGAAACACCCCATGCGTAACACCCTGATTCTGGCCGCCCTGCTGGCAGCCGCACCGTTTGCCGCCTCGGCCGAAGGCCTGAGCTATTCCTACGTGGAAGGTGGCTGGAACCGTACCGAGATCGGCGTCAACGGCGAATCCGACGACATCGACGGCGGCTACGTTCGCGGGTCCTGGCAGATTGCACAGCCGGTGTATGTGTTCGGCGGCTATGAGCGTGCCAACAAGGACTTCAACCTCGGCGGCGGCTTCGTGCTCGAAGGCACCCTGCAGCAAGCCACCCTGGGTATCGGTTACCGCCAGGAAATGACCGAGCGCGTCGACTTCACCGCCGACATCAGCGTGCTGCGCACCAAGGTCGAATCCGACCTGCGCCTGCGTGGCCGCTCGCTCGACGACTCGTCGGACTCGAGCAACCTCGGCTTCGCCAACCTGGGCCTGCGTGGCAAGCCCTCGCCGCGGACCGAAGCCTGGATCAAGGCCGGCTACATCGATGGCAGCGACGTGGACGAAGGCGAGTTCGTCGGCACCCTCGGTGGCCAGGTGAACTTCACCCCCACCTGGGGCCTGGTCGGCGAAGTCCAGTTCATCGACGACGCCAACCAGTACAAGGTCGGCGTGCGCGCAAGCTTCTGATCCAGCGCGCTCAAGACGTAGAGGCCCCGCATGCGGGGCCTTTTTATGCGGCGTCAAACGCACCGCACAGTAACTACGCAGTAGCAACCGGCGCATAGCGCAGTCGCAAATCCTGGCCAATGTGGCGGACATCGAGCAGCTGCAATGCATGCCGCTGCGCCATGGTGTCGATGCCGAGCCCAGCCAGCAGCGGCCGCGCAGTCTCACCCAGCAGCACCGGCGCCATGTAGACCAACAGCTCATCGACCAGGCCGGCCTGCAGCAGTGCGCCGCTCAACGTGGCGCCGGCTTCCACGTGCACCTCGTTGATACCGCGCTCGGCCAGCGATGCCAGCACCGCGGCCAGATCGAAGCGACCCGCATGCAACGGCATCGCGGCAAACTCCGCGCCGTCGAACGCCGGCGCCGTGACATCGGCGCCGTGCAGATACAAGGTGGGCGCATCGCCCTGGCGAATGTTGGCGCACGCCAGCGTGCGCAAGCCGGCATCGAGCACCACCCGCAGCGGCGGCACGCACGGCGTGTCCTCGCCCAGCCGCACCGTCATCGATGGGTCATCGGCCAGCACCGTGCCGGCACCGGTCAGGATCACGCCGGCACGTGCGCGCCAGCGCTGCACATCCGCGCGCGCATCGGCGCCGGTGATCCACTTCGATTCGCCGCTGGCCATCGCGGTGCGCCCATCCAGGCTGGCACCGAGTTTGACCCGCACCCATGGGCGGCCACGCTCCACGCGCGACAGAAAGCCCTGGTTGAGCGCGCGTGCCTGCGCTTCCATCACCCCGCTGTGCACCTGGATCCCTGCATCGCGCAGCAAGGTGAAGCCACCACCATTGACCTGCGGAAACGGGTCCGCCATCGCCGCGACCACGCGTGTGACGCCGGCCGCGATCAAGGCCAGCGCACACGGCGGCGTGCGCCCGTAATGCGCGCAGGGCTCCAGGGTCACATACGCCGTTGCACCCCGCGCCTGTTCGCCCGCCGCACGCAGCGCGAACACTTCTGCATGCGGGCCGCCGGCACGCTGATGAAACCCCTCGCCCACGCACGCGCCATCGCGCACGATCACGCAGCCCACCATCGGATTGGGACGGGTGGTGTAAGCGCCGCGCTCGGCCAGGCGCAGTGCCTGTGCCATCCAGCGGTGGTTGTCTGCGCTCACGCTCACCGCACTACTGCCGGTTCGATCTGCATCACTACGATCTGCAGTGGCCCCAGCAACAATTCGGCATGCGCCTGCCAGCCCAGGCGCTGGTAGTACGGCACCAGTGCGGGCTGGCAGTACAGATACAACGCCGCCACGCCCAGATGCGCGGCGGCCTGCACGCAATGCGTCACCAGTGCCTCACCGATGCCCTGCCCGCGCGCCTGCGGCTGCACGTACAGCGACGCCAGCCACGGCGACCATTGCCGGATGCGCGCATCGTCGTTCTCCAGCAGGCTCACCGAGCCGAGCCACTGCGTGTCATCCAGTGCCACCCACGTGGTGGGAATCACCCCGTCGCGGTCGTGGCTCTGCAGTTCTTCCAATGCCTGATCAAAATTCCAGTCCGGCAGCAAGGCGCCGAAGGCCTGGAGATGTGCCTGCGCAATGACAGGCAGGAGGTCCGGCGTGTCGGCAACGCACGCGATGCGCATCACGCTCAACGCTTGCCGGGCTTGCCGGCGCGTTCCAGGGCTGCTTCCAGCAATGGCAGCTGCTCGCTGCCGACCGGGAGTTCGCGTTCGAGCTTTTCGATCTCTTCGCGGAAATCGGCCACGTCCTGGAAACTGCGGTACACCGAGGCGAAGCGCACATAGCCGACATGGTCGAGCTTGCGCAGCTCCACCATCACGTATTCGCCTACCCGCAGCGAGCCGACTTCGCGCTCGCCGGACATCCGCAGCTGGTGCACCACCGCACGCACCGCCGCTTCGATCTGTTCTTCGGACACCGGCCGCTTTTGCAGCGCGCGGTCGAAGCTGGTGCGCAACTTGCGCGCATCGAATGCCTCGCGCCCGCCATCGCTCTTGACCACCGTCGGCAACTTCAGCTCGATGGTTTCCAGGGTGCTGAAACGCTCGCCGCACGCCTCGCATTCGCGACGCCGACGGATCGTCGTCCCGTCTTCGGACACGCGCGAATCGATCACGCGGGTGTCATTGTGCTGGCAGAAGGGGCAATGCATCAGACGTCCGGGAATAGGGAGAGGGGAATAGGGAATCGGAACAGCGGGGCTATCGCAGCGTTGCTTTTACCATTCCCGTCTCTCCATTCCCGATTTCCGCATCAGCCATACACAGGATATTTCTTGCACTGCGCGGTCACTGCATCGCGCACCTTGGCCAGCACGGCGTCGTCGGCCGGGGCGTCCAGCACGTCGGCGATCCAGTTGGCCAGGTCCACGCAGTCCTGTTCCTGGTAACCGCGGGTGGTAATGGCCGGGGTGCCCAGGCGCAGGCCCGAGGTAACAAAGGGAGAGCGCGGGTCGTTGGGCACCGAGTTCTTGTTGACGGTGATGTGCGCTTTGCCGAGCGCGGCTTCTGCGTCCTTGCCCGAGACATCGCGGCCGATCATGTCCACCAGCATCAGGTGGTTCTCGGTGCCACCGGAGACGATCTTGTAGCCGCGCGCGATCAGCGTGTTCGCCATCGCCTGCGCGTTCTTGACCACCTGCTGCTGGTAGGTCTTGAACTCCGGCTCCAGTGCTTCCTTGAACGCAACCGCCTTGGCCGCGATCACGTGCATCAGCGGGCCACCCTGGATGCCGGGGAACACGATCGACTGCAGCTTCTTGACCAGGTCCTCGCCCGCGCCCTTGGCCAGGATGATGCCGCCACGCGGGCCACGCAGGGTCTTGTGCGTGGTCGAGGTGACCACGTGCGCATGGTCCATCGGGCTGGGGTACACACCGGCGGCCACCAGGCCGGCCACGTGCGCCATGTCCACGAACAGATACGCACCGACGCTGTCGGCAATGGCGCGGAAGCGCGCCCAGTCGATCTTCTGCGAATACGCCGAGAAGCCGGCAATGACCATCTTCGGCTTGTGCTCGGTGGCCAGGCGCTGCACCTCGTCGTAATCGATCAGGCCCTGCTCGTTCACGCCGTACTGCACGGCGTTGAACAGCTTGCCCGAGGCATTGACCTTGGCGCCGTGGGTGAGGTGGCCGCCATGGGCCAGGCTCATGCCCAGGATGGTGTCGCCCGGCTGCAGCAGCGCGAGGTACACCGCCTGGTTGGCCTGCGAGCCACTGTGCGGCTGCACGTTGGCGTAGTCCGCACCGAACACCTGCTTGATGCGGTCAATGGCCAATTGCTCGGCAATGTCGACGAACTCGCAACCGCCGTAGTAGCGCTTGCCCGGGTAGCCTTCGGCGTACTTGTTGGTCAGCTGGCTGCCCTGGGCTTCCATCACCAGCGGGCTGCAGTAGTTCTCGCTGGCGATCAGCTCGACGTGATCCTCCTGGCGGCCGGCTTCAGCGGCAATGGCCTTGGCCAGTTCGGGGTCGTAGGTTTCCAGTCGGACGTCGCGCGAGAACATGCAGAAGCTCCGGGGGGCAGCTGTGGCCAGTAAGACCGCCGATTGTAAGCCTCCGGGGAACGGGTGACCAATCGACCAGACTGGCCTTGCGACGCAGCACACCGGGGCCCAGGAACGGGACCCACAAACGCCATGGGCGCACCGAAGTGCGCCCATGTGATGCCTGTGGCCTGACCGGGCTGCCCGGTCGGGCGCTGCCAGCTAGGGGCTCAGTTGTTGAGCACCAGATCGGCGATCACACCGGTTGCGATCGCCACCAGCAGGAAGTTGCCGGTGTTGTCGCGCTGCCAGCGATAGCCATACGGCGGGCGACGCAGGTGGTGACGGTCGTAATCGTTGATCACATACACCGGGCCGTTGTAATAGCCGCCACGCACATAGCGCGGGCCGCCGTAATAGGCCGGGCGGACGGGCTGGTAGGTGTAGACGCGGCGATCGTTGTAGCGGTCGCGGTAGCGCGCGTCCTGGTAACCCTCGCGGTAGCCATTGTTGTAGACGCGGCGGTCCTGGCGCCACTCGCGGCGGTCATCGCGGCGACGGCGGTCATCCCAGCGCTGCTGGGCCTGCCAGTTGCGGTTGTCGTGACGGTCGTAGTCGCGCCGATGGTCGCGGTCGCGGTCATGCCCACGGCGGTCGTGGTCGCGGTCCCAATCCCCGGCAAATGCGGCCGGTGCAGCGAAGCCCAGCGCCAAGATGGAGGAAAGCACAACGGTGACGATGCGTTTGCGGTTCATGGGATTGCTCCTGTGTGCGATGTCGCAATTGCATTAAGAGGCTGCCCGGCTTAACGCTTTCTTGCTGGAATCGGTTACGAAAACACCCATTCAGGTGGGAAGTAAGCTGCCGTTTAGCCGCATCTGCGGTCCGGCGGAGGTGAATACTTGCCGGTATAATCGGCGCAATCCCTTTTCCGCTGCCTCCGGCCTCGGCCGGCGGGCTGCCTGCGTCCACGGAGTCCCCATGTCGCAATACATTTACACCATGAACCGCGTCAGCAAGGTGGTCCCGCCCAAGCGGCAGATCATCAAGGACATCTCGCTGAGCTTCTTCCCCGGCGCCAAGATCGGCCTGCTCGGCCTGAACGGCGCCGGCAAATCCACGGTGCTGAAGATCATGGCCGGCGTGGATACCGACTTTGAGGGCGAAGCCCGCCCGCAGGCCGGCATCAAGGTCGGCTACCTGGCCCAGGAGCCGCAGCTCAACCCCGAGCACACCGTGCGCGAGGCGGTGGAAGAAGGCGTGGGCGACGTGCTGCAGGCCCAGGCCGCGCTGGATGCGGTCTATCTGGCGTACGCCGAAGAAGGCGCCGATTTCGATGCGCTGGCCAAGGAACAGGAGCGCCTGGAGGCCATCCTGGCCGCCGGCGATGCACACACCCTGGAAAACCAGCTGGACGTGGCCGCCGATGCGCTGCGCCTGCCGCCGTGGGACGCCATCGTCGGCAAGTTGTCCGGTGGTGAAAAGCGCCGCGTGGCGCTGTGCCGCCTGTTGCTGCAGAAGCCGGACATGCTGCTGCTCGACGAACCGACCAACCACTTGGACGCCGAGTCGGTGGAGTGGCTGGAGCAGTTCCTGGCGCGCTACACCGGCACCGTGGTGGCGGTCACGCATGATCGCTACTTCCTCGACAACGCTGCCGAGTGGATCCTGGAACTGGACCGCGGCCGCGGCATTCCGTGGAAGGGCAACTACACCGAGTGGCTGACCCAGAAGGACGAGCGCCTCAAGCAGGAAGACAACCAGGAAAAGTCACGCCAGAAGGCGATCCAGAAGGAACTGGAATGGTCGCGGCAGAACGCCAAGGGTGGCCGCACCAAGGGCAAGGCGCGTCTGGCCCGCCTGGAAGAGCTGCAGTCGGTGGATTACCAGCGCCGTAACGAGACCAATGAAATCTTCATCCCGCCGGGCGAGCGCCTGGGCAACTCGGTGATGGAGTTCAAGAACGTCTCCAAGAAGTTCGGCGACCGCCTGCTGATCGACAACCTGTCGATGATCGTGCCGCCGGGCGCCATCGTGGGCATCATCGGCCCCAACGGTGCCGGTAAGTCGACCCTGTTCAAGATGATCACCGGTGCGGAAAAGCCGGATTCTGGCGAGATCGTGATGGGCCCGACCGTGCAGCTGTCGTACGTGGACCAGAGCCGCGACAAGCTCGAGGGCAACCACAACGTGTTCCAGGAAATCGCTGGCGGCCTGGACATCCTCAACATCAATGGCGTGGAGATCCAGTCGCGCGCCTACATCGGCCGCTTCAACTTCAAGGGGCAGGACCAGCAGAAGATGGTCGGCTCGCTGTCCGGTGGTGAGCGTGGTCGCCTGCACATGGCCAAGACCCTGCTGCAGGGTGGCAACGTGCTGCTGCTCGACGAACCGTCCAACGACCTGGACATCGAAACCTTGCGTGCGCTGGAAGATGCGTTGCTGGAGTTCCCGGGCAACACCTTCGTGATCTCGCATGACCGTTGGTTCCTCGACCGTATCGCCACGCACATCCTGTCGTTCGAAGGCGAGTCGCACGTGGAGTTCTTCCAGGGCAACTACCGTGAGTACGAAGAAGACAAGCGTCGCCGCATGGGCGATGACGCCGGTCCCAAGCGCCTGCGCTTCAAGGCGTTGAAGTAAGCCAACCACGGCGCCCGGATGAGGGCGCTGTCATGAGGCTGGATGAAAAAAGGGCGCCTTGAGGGCGCCCTTTTCCTTATGCGCGTTGCGCCGCGACGCCTGCGCTGTGGGCGTCGCACTACAGGTCGTAGGACAGCACGTCTTCGAAGCCGAAGGTGTCGAAGTTTTCGATGCGCGAGGGATACAGGCGGCCAACCAGATGGTCGTATTCGTGCTGCACCACGCGTGCATGGAAGCCTTCGGCCTCGCGCTCGATGGGCGTGCCGTCCGGGGCAAAGCCGGAATAGCGGATGACGCGGTGGCGAGGAATGACCGCGCGCAGGCCGGGGATCGACAGGCACCCTTCCCAGCCGTTTTCCATCTCATCGGACAGCGGTTCGATCTGCACGTTGGCCAAGGCGGTGCGTGGCACTGCCGGTGCTTCGGGATAGCGCTCGCTGGCCTCGAAACCGAACACCATCAATTGCAGGTCCACCGCGATCTGCGGTGCGGCCAGCCCGACACCGCGCGCGGCATCCATGGTTTCAAACATATCGGCCACCAACGCGTGCAACTCGTCACTGCCCAGGTTGGTGACCGGCGGCGCCACGCGCAGCAGGCGCTTGTCGCCCATGCGGATAATTTCGCGAATCATGCGGGTGCTCCAATCAACGATGCGCCGATGGTAGAGCGTGGCGCGTGGTGTGAGGTGAGCAAACCTAGCCCGACAGACCCACCCCAGCCAGCACCGGTGCGCAGTGGCTGCGCTACTGCGGAACCGGAACGGCTCCCGGAGGCGCAAACCCTGCGCTGTCGGGTGCGTGGCGGCGCCGTTGCGCACGCGGCCACGACCGCAGCGGTGTCATCGGCAGGCGATGCTGCTGGGTCCTAGCGCGTTGCCCGCATGACCTCACTGACTAACGCGGCGCCCGGCCTCGTCGAGCACACGTTCGCCGTCTTCCTTGATGAAGCCGCTGGTCGCCGCCGGCAGCAGTTCCAGCACCTGCTCGGACGGCCGGCACAGCCGCACTCCGCGATCGGTGCGCACGAACGGGCGGTTGATCAGGATCGGATGCGCCAGCATCGCGCTCAGCAAGGCGGCATCGTCCAGCGCGGGGTCATCCAGCCCGAGTTCCAGATAGGGCGTGCCCTTCTGGCGAAGCGCATCGCGCACCGACAGGCCGGCCTCGGCAATCAGTGCCTGCAAGGTCGCGCGCGTTGGCGGGTCGCGCAGGTACTCGATGATCTGCGGTTCGATGCCGACATGGCGGATCAAGGCCAGCGTGTTGCGCGAGGTGCCGCAGGCAGGGTTGTGATAGATGACGGCGTGCATGGGCAACCTGAGGGCGTCACGCCGATGGCGTGGAGGACGGGAGGCCAATGGTAGTGGCGTGCACACTGCAGCACGAGCGGTCTCAGCGCCTGCCATCGAAACGCGAAACGCAAACCGTCTGCCGCGCCTGACCAAGCGACTAACGTTGTGCTGCACGCGCGGCGATGTGGCCCCTGCGGTTTACGCCACGTAGCACCTGCACTCGCTGCACGTCCGCCTGCGAGCTGCGCATCCGCGCGAGGCGCGGTGACTGCAACTCCTTACGAAACCACTCCGCTCTCCAATTTGGTAGCGATGGCAGCAGCGCGCGTTCGCGCCGACCAACCTGCAGCGCATCCGATGGCGTGTGCGATGTCGCCGCGCCTGTCTGGGCGATGCCACGCCAACTCCCGGCAGCACCTGCAACGCGGCATCTCCGTCTGCCGTACGCCCTTCAGGTCAGGCCCGTCGAAAACGCGGAAGCCAACACCTGTGGGGGCATGACAACGCTAAGCACTCGCACCTCGTGCGCCAGCTAGCCCTCTCCACCTGCCGTAAGCAATCCGATCGCATCCCTCGGAGCTCGGAACAGGCAGAGCACTCAGGCCAATTCGGCATCCCGCGCACAATGCAAGCGCAGACATGACTATTTCAGGCAATGACTTCGCATTCATGGGCCCATGTGTCAAAAAGTTGACGCGCATCACGGATTCATGATTCAGTCATGAACAGACTGGAAATGAAGGATTGCCCCGAGCGCCGGTGTCAGTGCGGCGTATTTCCCCTGTTGGACCCAAGGAAACCCCAACGATGATGAGCTTTCGCAAGCCCGGATGGATGCTGTCCGGTGTGTTGTGTCTTGCCTGCCTGCCGGCACTTGCCGCAGCCCAGGATGCAGGAACCAGCAGCTCCAAGGTCGGTATCGACCCGGTCACCGGCAAGTTGCGTGCGCTGACCGCCGAAGAAAGTGCCGCGCTGGACCGGCAGGCCGCCGCAGCCCCGGCTGCGCGCAGCGCCCAACGCAGTGCAGTCCCGCAGACCGAGGCGGCCGCCCTGGCCACCGAGCGTCGCCTGCCCAACGGCACCATCGCGCGCAAGTTGCCGGCCACCCAGATGAGCTCCCTGGTTGCGACCCGGCAGGCCGATGGCCGCCTGGTGATCGAGCACAGCGAGGACGCCACCACCCCACCTGCCCACGCCGAGCACGGAGCGCTGCCGCATGAATAAGCCCCTGTTGCTGTTGTCCCTGGGCATCGCCGCCGCGCTGTCGCCGCTGCACGCCTCGGCCGCCAACGTCACCCTGATCAATGGCGATGCCGGCACCAATGTCGGCTTGAACGACCCCACCGCCGCTGCACCGCTGGGTGGCAACCCCGGCCGGTCGGTGGGTGAGCAGCGACGCATCGCCTACCAGTACGCCATGGACATGTGGGGCGCGGTGCTGCAGAGCAGTGTCGAGATCAAGGTGTACGCCTCGTTCGCGCGGCTGACCTGTACCGCCACCGGCGGCACCCTGGGCCAGGCCGGCCCGAACTGGATCGTCAACAATTTCCCCGGTGCCAAGGCCAATACCTTGTACCCATCCGCGCTGGGCGATGCGATCGCCGGGCAGGATCTGGTACCCGACCCGGCCGATCCGGCCGACGTGTTTTCGCAATTCAACGGCGACCTGGGCAAGGACGACTGCCTGGCCGGGTCGGGCTGGTACCTGGGCCTGGACGGCAAGACGCCCGAGGGCCAGATCAACTTCCTCAACGTGGTGATGCACGAGATCGGCCATGGACTGGGCGCGGCGGGCTTCCTCAACAAGACCACCGGTGTGCTCGGCTCGGGCTCCGGCCTGACCGACGTCTATACCGCGCAGGCCTTCGACAACGTGCAGAACAAGCGTTTCGACGACCCCACCATGACCAATGCGCTGCGTGCCGAAGCCATGCGCACGCCCGGGCGGACGGTGTGGGCCGGTACGCGCGTCAACCGCGAGGCGGCGTTGATCCTGGATCCGCGCACGCTGCTGCAGGTGAGCGCGCCCGCCGGTGCGGCCGGCAAGTTCGAAGTGGGCTTTGCCAGCTTCGGGCCGCTGGCCAGCGCCGGCAATTTCCCGGCGCGTTCGGTGGTGACGGTGGATGACGGCGTGGCCGCTGCCTCGGCCAGCGACGGTTGCGAAACCCCGTTCGTCAATGCGGCGGCCGTGGCCGGCAAGGTGGCCTTGATCGACCGCGGCACCTGCGCCTTCGCCATCAAGGTCAAGAACGCCCAGCTCAATGGCGCGGTGGGCGTGATCGTGGCCAACAACGCGGCCGGCGTGCAGACGATGGGCAATGCCGCACCGCCGATCACCGACATCACCATCCCGGCGATCATGGTCTCGCAAGCCGATGGCGCGCGCCTGAAAGGCAGCGCCGCGGTGGTGGCAGGGCTGTACGAGGACCCGGAACTGCTGCAGGGCACCGACAGCCAGGGCCGCACGCGCTTGTACGCCCCCAGCGTGGTGGCCGGCGGCTCGACCTTCTCGCACTTCGATACCGACCTGCAGCCGAATGCGCTGATGGAACCGTTCGATACGCCGGAAGTGCAGGCGCAGCTCAACATCGACCTGACCCCGGCGATGTTTGCCGATATCGGCTGGACGTTGAATCGCGGCCTCACCAAGCTGGGCAGCTGCAGCACGCTGGTACCAACGGTGGAAACCGGCGGGCTGATTCCCGGCGCCAACATCCAGGCCGAGAGCAGCCTGTGCAAGACGCAGAACGCAGGCAACCGCCTGGGTTACCTGACCTGCATGGACGAGCACGTGCGTGGGCTGCAGGACCAGGGCGCGATCAGCCGCCTGCAGCAGGCGTCGGTGTTCGTGTGTGCCACCAAGATGCGCCCGTAACCCGGACGCACGGCGGTCAGTCATGGTGTGACCGGAACGGCGCCGCAAGGCGCCGTTCTTCATTGCCGCTGCAGCCCAGGCGTGCAACGTGCCCGGCGCGCGCACGCATCACCGCACACCTTGCGCACTGCACTGCGTTGGCTCAGTGATCCGCCGCGTACGGCGAAGTCAGTACCTGCGGCGCGCGGCCCAGCGCGGAACCCAGCCGATCCAGCACGAAACGCAGATAGAGATTGCTGCTGAACTGGTTGTAGTCGCGCGCGTTGTTGAAGGTCATGCGCCCGCCCAGGAACAACTGCGGTGCCACCTGCCATTCGGCCGCGCCACTGAGGTTGTAGGACACGCCGGTGCGGCTTTCGCCCGCGTACACCGGATCGGTATAGCGGTTGACCAGGCCCAGCAACGCCGCGACCGAGGCGGCATCGTAGGCGGCCTGCTGCAAGGTGGGATCGGTCGGGAAATACGGCGTGGCTTCGGTGGTGAAATGCTGCACACCGATGTTGGCGTCCACCTTCCAGTTCACCGTCTGCCCGGCGCTGCGGCCGCTCCAGTGCACCGGGAATCCCAGGTCCACATAGTCCTGCGGGCTGAAGTAGCCACCGTGGCCGTAGGTGAAACCGCTGAGCGTACTGCAGGCGGTCTTCGGTACTCGGGGTGGCGCCGGTGACCAGGCGCTGGGCCAGGGTCAATGCGCGCGGGGTGTTGCCGGCGTCGGCGTGCGCACCGGCCAGCGCTGCCAGCAGTTGCGGGTCGTCGAGCTGATTGCCGAGTGCGGCTTCAGTGCGCGCCAGCAGTTGTTGCGCTTCGCCCGCCCGCCCCTGCTCGACCAGCAAGCGCGCCTGGCGCGCCTGCAGTTCGATCCAGGCGGTGTTGCGCAGTTGGGTCATCTCCTGACAGCAGTGCCCGAGCTCCCGACACCGCCTGCCGCTACACGTCAGTCACTGACGCGCTGGGTCACCCGCTTCCGGCATCGGCGGCAGGCCGAACACATCGCGCAGGTAGCGCAGGTAGCCCAGGTCTTCGCACATGCTCTTGCCCGGCGAATCGCTGAGCTTGGCCACCGGCTGCCCATTGCAGCGGACCATCTTGATGACGATCTGCAAGGGCGTCGGGCCCAGGTCGTTGGTCAGGCTGGTGCCCACGCCGAACGCCAGCCGGCAGCGCGGGCTGAAGTGTTCGTACAGCCGCATCACCTTGTCGATGTTCAGCCCGTCGCTGAAGACCAGCACCTTGGTGCGCGGATCCACGCGGTGCGCTTCCAGATGCGCGATCACCCGCTCGCCCCAGTCGAACGGGTCGCCGGAATCGTGGCGCATGCCGTCGAACAGCTTGCAGAAATACAGATCGAAGTCGCGCAGGAACGCGTCCAGGCCCACCACATCCGACAGCGCAATGCCGAGGTCGCCGCGGTATTCGCGCGCCCACGAGTCCAACGCCGCGACCTGCGAATCCCGCAGCCGCGGGCCCAGCGCCTGGAATGCCTGCAGGTATTCGTGCGCCATGGTGCCCAGTGGGGTCAGCCCGTATTGCTTGGCGAAAAACACATTACTGGTACCGACGAATTGCTCGCCCAAACCATCGCGCAGCAGCGGTAGCAGTTCGCCATGCCATTGCCGCGAATAGCGGCGGCGCGTGCCGTAATCGGCGATCTTGCAACCGGCCGGCATGCTGCGCAGGCTGCGTACCTTCTCGCGCAGGCGGCTGCGGCCTTCTTCAAAATCCGGCTCGGAGGTGTTGCGGAACCACACCTCGTTGATGATCGCCAGCAGCGGCACTTCGAACAGGATGGTGTGCAACCAGGGCCCGCGGATGGTCAGCTCGATCTCGCCCGGGTGGGCGGCCGAGGCGGCCAGGGCCAGGTATTTGCGGTCCAGGTGGAACAACGCGAGAAAGTCGGCGAAGTCCGGCTTGATGAAGCGCAGGCTGCGCAGGTAGTCCACCTCGTCCTCGCGCAGGCGCAGCCGGCACAGCGCGTCGATCTCACGCGAGATCTCGTCGATGAACTGCGCCAGATCCACGCCGGGTGTGCGGCACTTGAAGCGGTAGTCCACCTGCGCGGCCGGGTGCTGATGCAGCACCGCCTGCATCATGGTGAACTTGTACAGATCGGTGTCGAGCAGCGAATGAATGATCATGCTGCCGGATTATGCCCGCAGCGGCGGGGCGGGTGCGTGTCGTGGCATTGAGACACCGGTGAGCGCAGGCAGTGTTCCCCGCTGCAGACGAACGCAACAGCAGACGCATACGGCGCTGCATCCGTCAGGCCGTTCAAGCGGGCTCAGTGCGTACAGGACGCGGATTTGCGATCACGCCGAGGGCTGCGGGCGACGCGTTGTGAGCAGCCGCGAGGTTGGAACGCACTATCCATGTGCTCCGCAGCGGTCACGCCTGTCTGGCGCGTGTCGTTCGAGGACGCGTGACGCAGCACCGACTCAGCTAGCGGGATCGTATCGACGGAAATCCGCGCGCATCTCGACTGCATGTGCGCCGAACTCGCAGCGCACAGTCATCGACTGCCTAAGAAGGCAGCGCACCGCGCGCATTTCGAAGCAGCATATCCACGCGCCCACTTGGAGCTGCTGACAACGCGTAGCGAGCAATCGTCAGGTGGTCGGGGACGGCGCGGAGAAACCGGAGTGTTCGGGGTTAGATGCCGATTCCGAGCACGGCCGCTTTCGCTTGGCGGCTGTGTCGTCGTTCTAATAGCGGCGCTTACTCCGCCAGCACTCGTTGCGCCGGCTTGCCCTGCACGGTGAAGTCGCTATCCCCGGGACCGCCGGCCTTGGGGTCGGTGTACCAGCACCACAGCGCGATGCCTTCCACGCCATGCGCCTGCAACACCGCGCGCCACTGTTGCAGCACCTGCAATTGCAGTTTTGTATCGACCGCCGCGGTGCGCTGTTCCGGGCTCTCCCATGGCGCCGCCAGGCTGCCGCGTGCCGAACGCAGCCCCAGCTCGGCCACCCACACCGGCTTACCGACGCGCTTGCCCAGGTCCTGCAGGCGCTGCGCGGCGGCCTCCATCTCCGGGCGCCGTTTGGCCGCCGCTTCAGACAGACGCGGATACAGGCTGGTGCCCACCGCATCGAACAGCGACCAGTAGCGGAATGTTTCCGCGTGCTCCATGCCGTCGGCAACGTACAGCAGCTTGCCGCCGTAGACAGCGCGCACCGCCGCCACCAGGGCCGGCCATTGCGGTGCGTCCTGCAATTGGCGCAGCTCGGTGCCGATCACCAACGCCTCGGCGTGCTCGTCTTCGGCAAGCCGCGCCAGCGGCAGCAGCGCGCGCTGGTAGGCGGCAAACCACGCTGCCTGATCGGCCGGCGCAGCATCGCCGGCCCAATGCCCCGGAATCCACAGATGCACCTTGAGCGTGGGCTGCAGCCCGGCCGCGTGGCTTTGCCGCAACGCTGCGCGCATCGCGGCCAGGCTGCTGTCGCTGCCCAGCACCGGGTCGTTGGACTGCGGCGTTGCCTGCCACGCGAAGGCGATCAACAAGGCCTTGCTCGCACCGGTGTCAGCCAGCGCATTCAACGATTGCGCTGCCGCGTCGCTTTCCCACGGCGCGTTGGCCGACACCTTGACGTTGGCGCCCATCCAGGTCGATGGCGCCGCGTTGCAGCCGGATGCAAGCATGCAGATCGCCAGCATTAGCCAGGCGTTTAGAACGTGCTTGAGCATGCGGCAGACCCCTGATTCGACGACAGCGCCGACGGTTGCGTGCATGCAGTTGCGCCGGAGGGTGCGGTGCGCCCGTCAGCCGCCGCAACGGGCTTGGCGACCGCGGGCAATGCATCAGCGCCGGCCGGCGGCGCAATGCGCGCTGCCACAGCAGACTGCCCGTCCGTCATCGGCAGCGCCGCCATCGCGGTCACCACGATCGGCTCGCCGTGCGCCTGTGCCTGTTCAGCCGATGGCGCCTGCATCCAGCGGCCCCAGCCCTGCGGCTGCACCCACGCCGCACCCAGCACGCCCAACAGCAGCAGGCCGGCGGCCTGGCCACGTTGATCGGCACGCAGCGCGCGCAGCAACAATGCGGCCGGCACCCACAGCAGCAGCAAGGCATCGAAACCGGCCCAGCCGAACGCGAACGACAGCGCCGCCGCGCAGATCACCGTACCCGCACTGGCGAGCACGCCGCGCGCCAACACGCCGCTGCGGCTGCGCATCACCAACGCCAGCAATGGGAAACACGCCACGGCCGCCACACCCCAACGCAGCGCCGGCAGCCAACCGTCGGCATGCGCCTGCAGCGGCAACGGCAGCGGGTGCGCAATGGCGGCGGTGCTGGACAACGTCGGCCACGGCGCATTGAACATGGTCAGATTGATGTAGGCCCACATGCCGACCAGGAACACGAACGGCAGATAGCACACCAAATAGAACGAGCCCGGTGCCTTGCGCAGCATCTGCGGCGGCATCACCAGCAGCAGCCAGGGCGCGACCATCGTCGATAGCGCCAGGGTCTGCAGATCCAGGCACAACAGGATGCACAGCCAGCCGGCAATACGCAGGTAAGTGAAGGCCTCCACCGGCGCCTGCAGGCGGCGCAGCGTGCGGCACAACCCGTAGAACGCAAGCAGGCCAACTGCCTGGCTGCCACCGGCGGCAATCGGCAGCAGGAACAGCGGGTTGCAGCCCACCAGCAAGGTCAACCCGCTGGCCCAGCCGCGCCCGAACACGCCGGCCAGATCGCGCCATAGCAACGACAGGAACAGCGCATTGGCGGCCACTGCCACGAACGGCCACACCTGGAACGGCAGGTTCCAGCGGTGCGCAGCGACATCGATCAGCCAGGTCAGCAAGCCGGTCGCCGGCAACCCCACCGTGGGCGCCACCGCCGGTGCCGCGCTGCCCAGCGACTGCACCAGCAACGGCTGGCTCAGCAGCGACAACGCCACCACCGCCACCAGGAACGCCGGCAGCCCGCTGTCGCGGCGCACGGCGCCCGGCTCACTCTTCGAGTGCGGCGCGGCGCTCTTGTTCGGAATGCTTGCTGATGCCATGCGTGGTCTTCTCCCAGTAGAACGGATTGCGGATCAACTGCCACAGACCCTTGTAGGCCGCGATCGACTGCAGCAACCAATAGAACGGCACCGTCAGCGCATACGGCGCGAGCTTGAAGTAGTCGCGCTTGAACGCGGCCACCAGCGTGACGTAGATAAAGAACGCGTTGGCCAACAGCAGATTGACCAGCGAGATCGTGGCCAGCCACGGTGGAAAGGTCGCATCAAATATGCGTGCACCGCTCAGCATGCTGATCAGGCACAGCGTCCACATCACCGGCACACCCAGTGCGATGAAAAAATTACCGCCAATGAAGAACTGAAAGCCCCAAAACCCCTTGAACCCGGTGCTGCGGTACAGATGCACCGGGTCGCGCATGTGCACCAGCCAGGTCTGCATGTAGCCCTTGAGCCAGCGCGAACGCTGCCGGATCCAGTTGGGGATGCTGACGTTGGCTTCTTCGAACGTGGTGGAATTGACCACGTTGACGCGGTAGCCGTTCTGGATCAGCCGCACGCCAAGGTCAGCGTCTTCGGTGACGTTGTACGGGTCCCACGCGCGCACCTGCCGCAACACGTCCAGCCGGAAGTGATTGGAGGTGCCGCCCAGCGGAATCGGAATGCGCAGGTATTCCAGCGCCGGCAGGTAGAAGTCGAACCAGAGCGTGTACTCCAGCGTGAACATCCGCGTCAGCCAGTTTTCGTCGGCGTTGTAGTAGTTCAAGCGCGCCTGGATGCACACCACGTCTTTTTCCGCCTTGCGGAACGCAGCCACCACGCGCTTGAGCTGATCCGGCTCGGGCTTGTCTTCGGCGTCGTAGATGGTGAGCAGTTCGCCGCGCGCAAAATGCAGCGCGTAGTTGCAGGCCTTGGGCTTGGTCTTGGGCTGCGACGGCGGCACCCGGATGATTTCGAAGAACGCTTCCAGGCCGAGTTTCTTGGCCGCTTCGATGGTGTCGAAATCGTCGGCTTCCAGCACCAGTTTCACGTCGAGCTTGCTGATCGGGTAATCCAGCTTGCGCAGCGCATTGGCCAGGATCGGCAGGACTTCCGGCTCCTTGTACATCGGCACCAGCACGGTATAGACCGGCAGGTCGTCATCGCGCAGCGCAGCCACTTCGTCTTCGGTGACCTTGATGTCGATGCGGTGGCGCGAGCCGAACCACACCAGCAGCAACTTCAGGCCGAAGGTCGCCAGAAAGCCCAACGCCACCAGCACATTGATGGTGATCAGCGTAATGATGGGGAACGCCGCGATCGCCGCCACCAGCACCGCGGCAATCGCCCACAAGGTGAACTTCTGCCCGCGGGTGACCACCTGGCGTGCGGAATAGGTAGGCGCGTGTGCGGCCAGCAGGTTCAGCGCATTGTCGGTGAGCTGCTCGTCGGCGTAGCGCTGCAGGCTCCAGATGATGTCGAACTTGGCAGTGCCGACGAAGCGCACCTGCGCCCCGTAATGCTCGCGCGCCCAGGCGAACAGCGCCGGGTCCGGGTCGGCCACGGCCAGCACCAGCACACCGTCCTCGCGCCGCCACGGCAGGATCAGCCGCTGCGCATACACATCCAGGTCGGTGGCGGTGAGCAGCTCGGGGTCCGGCGGCTGTTGCACCAGGTCGACGAACTGCAGCCCGAAGTGCGCGGCCACGATGGCGTAGAACCGCTGCGCCGGCACGCCGCGCTGGGCCAGGATCACATCGCCCAGGCGCGAATTCCAGCGTTGCTGCAAGGCAAGCGCGGCGCGCAGTTGCTCGTCGGTGATGACGCCGGCAGACACCAGCGAACGCCCCAACAAGCCGCGTTCGCGGCCGATGTCCGGCGCCCGTCCCAGCGCGTCCATTTCGCAGGTGACCGTCATTGTCGGCCCTACCCTAGAACCGCCACCAGGCGGCCACGAATGGCCCGCCGGCAGCACCGGTATTGCGGCCCATCACTGGCTGCTGGTAGCCCACCTGCCACTGGCTACCACCGGGGGCGGTATACAGCGTGGACAGCTGCAGCTTGGTGAGGTCGTAGTTGGTGCCGGTGGCGACGAAACTGACGCCACCAGCAGAGCCGGGCACGTCGAAGTTGTTACGCCCGTTGCCCAAGCCCTGGATCACGTTGAGTTCGCCAAGCACTAGCCAGCTGGGGGTCAGACTCAGGCCAGTGGAGGCATCCACCCGCAGTTCGTCGGAGGCGGCACTGCCGCGCAGACGCACCGCACCGCCGAGATCAACATAGCCATTGCGCCCACCCAGCGTGTATCCACGCCCGCGGCTGTAGCGCAACTCCAGACCATAGTCACCCAATCCCAAGGCCGGGTCGGAATTCGCACCAGGGGTGTTCGGGTGGTAGGTCTTGCTGCGGCCATAGGCTGGGATGCTCACCAGTGCCTGCACTGAACTGCGCCAGACATCGTCCTGCGCACTCGGCAGCGCGTAGCGCAGGCCGATTTCCTGATCGGCGAAGCCGGTGGTGCTGGCGCGGGTGCGGCCGTCTCCGCCGTGATTGCTGAAACCCACGTCGGTGAAATAGAAGTTGCCGATGACGCTCAGTTGGTCAGTCAGGCCGTGCTCGACGTAGACATTGAGCTGGTCCTGGCGGCTACGCCCGTTGCCATCGAACTGCTGTCCATCACCGAAGGTGGTGCGGTGATGGCTGTCATCGAACCAACCGCGTCCATCGCTATGCAGCGCCTTGACGATCACCAGAGTGTCGCCTTGCGGCTGGGTCCAGGCACCGGCCATGGCAGTGTCGGGCAGCGCGGCGATCAGGCAACCCACCGCAAGCAGTGACATGGCCGCCCGCTGGAGGGGACGCCGTTGGGGCTGGCTGCACGCTGACGCCCGCTCAACCGAGCCGGACCGTGAGGGGGTGGCGCACGGCTGACGTACCCGCGAGCGCGGGTCGTTCTGTAGGGACATTGCAGATTTCCTGGTGGGGGACCCGGAAGGGACAGGAAGCAATCGACTTTGATCACATTTCTAAGAGAACCGTATCACAGTTCCGGACACTATCGCATCACGGATTTATCACAAATTTAACGCGACGAACTAGCGTTGGCGTAGCAGCCGGGGTACCTGCGCCGCCGCATGGGTCCAGATCGCCGCCCAGACCCCGAGCCGCACCAGCAGCCCGCGTTGCGCGGACTCGAATTTGCAAAAATACCGCCACAGACCGCGGTGCTTGTGCCATTCCACAAAAAACGGGCGCGAACGGCTGGAGACCCCACGCACGTGCACCACCTGCAGGTCATTGGCCACCGCCACCAGTGCGCCGGCCTGGCGCGCACGCCGGCACAGGTCCAGGTCCTCGGCATGCAGGCGGTAGCCGCCGTCCCAGCCGTCCAGGCGGTCGAACAGGCTGCGCTGCATCAGCATCAGGGCACCGGAGATGGCGTCCACCGGCTGCAGCGCCAGGGCCGGGTCCGCAGGCACGGCCAGCTGGGCAGCTGCACGGGGCGCACGCAGCATGGCGGCAAAGTCCGGGTCACGCCGGCGTACCGCAGCGTCGGGCTGGCCGTGTTCGTCCACCTGCTCCACCCCCAGCAACACTGCGGCATGGCCGCCAGCGCGCTCGCACAGCCGGCGCAGCGTGTCGTGCTCGACCATCAGGTCGGGATTGATGAAGACCAGCCACGGCGCCTGCGAGTCGCGCGCGCCCTGGTTGCAGGCGGTGGCGAAGCCCGGGTTGTCCGGGTTGGCGATGAACTGCACGCGCGGATCGGCCAGCGCATGCCGCTGCACCACATCCAGGGTGTCGTCGCTGGAGGCGTTGTCGACCACGCGGATCTCGCTGACGCCCTCGGCCGCGCGCAGCCGCGCCAGACACGCGTCGATCGTGCTGCTGCTCTGGTAGGTGACAACGACGGCGGCGATCGAAAGGGAAGTCATCCAGCGATTATCCCGTGCCGCGCGCCCGCAGCGCCATCGCCGCAGCGGCCGGGTGCATGGCGGTCGGCAAACGCAGGGGGCATACTGCGCGCCCGGAACCGCCATGCGGCCTTCCGTGGACGCCGCCCTGCGGCGCACCTCCCACTTTTCAGCTTCGAGATGACGGCCAGCGACCCCACGGTTTCGCGCTGCCCTTTCACTCCCTGCGTCGCGGCTGCCTGATGGCGCCTGCGCTGCAACGACGGCCTGGCAGCGCCGTCTTGGATCTTGCCGGCAGGCACGCCGGGCCCCGACGATCGGCCCCACCCTTCTGGTCTATACCAACCCCGCACGCAAAACCGCGCGCGGTTGCCGGCGGGCAGCCATGAACGGACCGCATCACGTCCATGGCATGGGCCTGGAACTGGCCTTGCCGGATTGGCCGGTGCTGCGCGCCGACGAGATCCACCATGTGCTGCAGCGGTTCGCAGGCAGCGTCGGCACTGAAGCCGTGCGCTGGCATAGCGCGCGCCCGTTTTCCGCGGCGGCGTGCGTGGACACGGCGGCCGGCACGGTCATCGTCAAACGGCATCACCACCGCGTGCGCACGGTGGAGACGCTGCGACAGGAGCATGCCTTCATGGCGCATCTGCGCTGGGCTGGCGCGCCGGTGGTCGAAGTCCTGCACGACGCACAAGGCCGCACTGCGCTGGCCGAGGCGGAGTGGGTCTACGAAGTGCAACGCGTGGGCCGCGGCCAGGACGTGTATCGCGACGCCTTGTCGTGGACCCCGTTCTGCAACGTTGCGCATGCGTTCGCGGCCGGCGCCGCGCTGGCACGCCTGCATGTGTGCGCACAGGGATTCGACGCGCCGCCGCGCCAGACCAGTGTGCTGGTGGCCAATCTGGCGTTGTTCACCCAGCAAGACCCGCTGCATGCCTTGGAACAGGCGCTGGCATCGCGTCCCGCGCTGGCGGCCGATCTGCGCCATCGGCCATGGCGCGCCGACATCGCCACCCACCTGCTGCCCTGGCATGCGCAGGCCTGGCCGTTGCTCTCTGCGCCGGGTGCGCTGCCGCCGTTGTGGACGCACGGCGACTGGCACGCCTCCAATCTGTTGTGGGACACCGATGCGGGCCACACCGAGGTCAGCGCGGTGTTCGACTTCGGCCTGTGCGATCGCAGTTTCGCGTTGTTCGATCTGGCCACGGCGATCGAACGCAATCTGATTCCATGGCTGAACCTGGACACCGCGCAGCGCGCCGAGCCGCAGCTGGAACAGCTCGACGCCTTGCTGGACGGCTACGCGCAGCACTGCCCGCTGGATGCGGCGCAACTGCGCCTGCTCGCGGCGCTGCTGCCGATCGTGCATGCGGATTTTGCGCTCAGCGAGATCGGCTACTTCGCCGGCATCACCCGTTCGGCCGACAACGCCGACATCGCCTATCACCGTTATCTGCTCGGCCACGCGGACTGGTTTGCCAGCCCCGAGGGGCGTCGCCTGCGCGAGCATCTGCACGCGCGTGCGCGCCGGCTGCGCTGAGCGTCTTTCATCCTTTCTTCGAGTCTTGCGCATGTACGCACCCTGCCCTTCCTTGCTGTCCCGTCGTCCGCTCGCCTTGGCGCTGGCGCTGTGCATCACCTTGCCTGCCCTGGCACAGCAACAACCGGACGGCGCGGCCGTCCAACTGGATGCGGTCAACGTGCGGGGTGAGCGCGCCGATGCCGCCACCACGCTGAGCGGCTTCGGCGCCACGTCGCTGCTGGATGCGCCGGCGTCGATTGCGGTGATCGAGCGCCAGCAACTGCTCGACCGCCAGGCGCGCGTGCTCAGCGAGGTATTGCGCGCCGATGCCTCGGCCGGCGATGCGTATGCCCCCATCGGTTATTACGAAAACTTCGTGCTGCGCGGCTACTCGCTCAACGCCGCCAACAGCTACCGCATCAACGGGCTGAGCGCGGTGGGTGAGCAATCGATCGCGCTGGAAAACAAGCAGCAGGTGCAGATCCTCAAGGGACTGGCCGGGCTGCAATCCGGGGTCAACGAACCGGCGGGGCTGATCGACTACCGCACCAAGCGCCCCGAACATGTGCGTAGCGTGACCCTGGGGACCGACGAACAAGGCTCGCGCTACATCGCGGCCGATCTGGGCGACTGGTTCGATGCCGATCGCACGCTGGGCGTGCGCGTGAATGCCGCGCGCGAAGATTTCCGCAGCTATGTCGACCATGCCGATGGCTACCGCAATTTCCTGTCGCTGGCCGGCGACTGGAAACCCACCGCGCAGTCGTTGTTGCAGGTGGATGTGGAATACCAGCATCGGCAGCAGCGCTCGGTGCCCGGGTATCAGTTGCTGGGCGGCACGCAGGTGCCGCGCAACATCGACGTGCATCGCCTGCTCGGGTATCAGCCATGGTCGCGGCCGGTGGAGATGGATTCGCTCAACGCGCAGCTGCGCTATACCTACCAGTTCAACGAGGTGTGGCGCGCCAGCGTGGAAGCCTCGCGCAGCCGCTCAACCATCAATGACTTCTCCGCGTTTGCCTGGGGCTGCTACGGCGCGGCCAGCTGCGCGGACATTGCCACGCCGAATTTTTTCAGTGCGCAGGGCGAATACGACGTTTACGACTACCGCAGCCCGGACGACACTCGCGTGCACGACCAGCTGCGCGCCAGCCTGGATGGCCGCGTGACCACCGGCGCGCTGGACCATCAGCTGAGCATCGGTGCCGATTGGTTGCGCCGGACCATCGACCGCTACGGGTCGGTGAATGAGTTCGTCGGCAGCGGCAGCATCGATCGCGACCCGGAGGTCTTCGCGCAGACCGATGTCGCGCTGGACCCGAAACAGCGCCGCCTGGACAGCCGTCAGCGTGCCCTGGTCGTGGCAGACCGGATTGGCTTCGGTTCGCAATGGGAGCTGTCGCTGGGCGCGCGTTATGTGCGCCTGGACGAGCGCGCCTTCGACCGCGATGGCGTGCTGGAACGCCGCACCCGCAAGGACGCATTGCTGCCACAGGCAGCACTGCTGTTCAAACCGCAGCAGCAGGTCACCGTGTATGCGAGCTACGCCAAGAGCCTGGCTGCCGGTGGCACCGCACCGTGGTTCGCCGACAACGCCGATGAAATCCTGACGCCGACCAATGCCTATCAGCTGGAAACCGGCGCGAAATGGCAGCTGCAGGGTGTGCGCCTGGGCGCTGCCGTCTTCGATATCCGCCAGGCCTATCAGTTCACCCAGCCGCAGGCCGACGGTGGCCTGCTGTACGTGCAGCAGGGGCGGCTGCACAACCGTGGCCTGGAGCTGTCTGCCGATGGCGCGGTGACCGGGCAACTGCAGCTGTTTGCCAGCGTGGCGGCGATTCGTGCGCGTGCCGAAGACACCGGCATCGCCGCCTACGAAGGCCACCAGGCCATCAATGTGCCCAAGCTGCGCGCCAGCGTGCAGGCCGACTACCGCGTGCCCGGCATCGACGGCCTGGCACTGCTGGCGGGCGTGCAATACAGCGGCCGCAAGTTTGCCGACCGCCTCGGCAGCGCCAGCGTCCCGGCCTACGCGGTGGCCAACCTGGGCACGCGTTACGCCACCACGCTGGGCGGGCTGGCCACCACCTGGCGCTTGAACGTGGACAACGTGTTCGACAAACGCTACTGGCGCGATGCGGGCGAATACCAGGGCGATGCCTATCTATTCCCCGGCGCACCGCGCACCGCCCGGCTGACCGTGCAAGTGGATTTCTAACCCGTAATCGCTGCGCTGCGCCGTGTTCAGCGGCGCAGCGCATGAACCTGCAGCGCGCTGCAGGCTCAGCGATCACGCGCAGCGCCATGACGGCACCCGCACCACCGTGCACGTGCGGCTGATCGGCAGCAATCACATAGCGTCCTGCACACCGTCCAGCCACATCGCATCTGCCCTCCAGGCCACCATGTCCTTGCTCGAATCCATCGCCGTTGTGATCAACCTGCTGGGCGTGTGGCTCACGGCGCGGCGCATTCGCTGGTGCTGGCCGGTGGGCATCGTGGCCGTGGCGCTCTACGCCTGGCTGTTCTACCAATGGAAGCTATATTCGGACATGTTGCTGCAGGGCGTGTACGTGCTGACGCAGTTATATGGGTGGTGGCAGTGGCAGCGCGGCACTGCGCTGGAGACGCGCATCCGCCCGCTGCCAATGCCGCAACGTGAGCTGTGGCTGTCGTTGGGTGTTGGCGCCGGCTTCGCTGCCGCGTTGGGCGCCTACATGCACCACCGCACCGATGCGGCGTTGCCGTGGCTGGACGCGGCGCTCGCCAGCTTCAGCCTGGTGGCCAGCGTGTGGGCCGCGCGCAGGCGCATCGCCAACTGGGTGCTGTGGATCGTGCTGGATTGCGTGTATGTGGGCGTGTTCGTCAGCAAGGCGCTGTACCCCACCGCCCTGCTCTACGCCGGCTTCGTGGGCCTTGCCGTGTACGGTTGGCACAGCTGGAATGCCCAACGGCAGCGCACCCCGGCAAACGCACAGTGACCTGAAACAGGTTTGTGGCCGCATTCTTCATTACCATCGGAGCACTCGTCTTTTCGGTCATCTCCCCGCACATGCTGTGTGTCACCCGTCGGCGGATCGCCGCATGAACGTCTCACGCCAGTCCGCCATCACCGATGCCATCAGCGCGCAGATCGCTGCGGGCGAATGGGGCCCGGACCAGCGCCTGCCAGTGGAGCGCGCGTTGGCCGAGCGTTTCGGCTGCACGCGCATCACCCTGCGTGAAGCCCTGCAGCAACTCGAAGCCGAAGGCCGCATCTACCGCGAGAATCGGCGTGGCTGGTTCGTCAGCGCACCGCGCGTGCGCTACGACCCCACCAGCATTGCCGGCTTCATGCAGTACGTGGCCGCGCAAGGGCGCAAGCCGCGCACCGAGCTGTTGAGCGCCACCCTGCAGCCAGCCGGCGCGGCGTATGCCGCCGCGCTGCGCCTGCACCGCCTGCAAGAGCCGGTGTTCGTGCTGCAGCGGCGGCGCTGGATCGATCGCCGCGCGGTGCTGCTGGAAACCAACGTGGTGCTGGCCGCCTGGGCACCCGGCCTGCTCGAGCATGATCTGGCCGGCTCACTGTCGAGCGTGTTCAACCAGAAACTGGGCCTGTTCCTGAGCCGCAGCCAGTTGTCGATGCACCCGGCCGGCCTGGATGCGGCGCAGGCAATCCTGCTGCAGTCCACCACCGGCACGCCGTGCTTTCGCCTGCAGCGGGTGAGCTTTGCCGAGGACGGCAGCGCGGTGGAACTGGATATCGAATCCTGGCGCCACGATGCGCTGGATGTGGTGGTGCGCACCGAGGCGCCGACGCATTCGGCGCTGTAGCGCCGGGAATCGGGAATCGGGAATCGATGGTGAGCATCGCGCGTTGCGCTCTTCGTTGCGTTAGCGAGCCTAAACGCGGCGAACAACGCGTCGCGACCGATTGAGGGTGCAGCACGCTAGAAAAGCGGTTTATTGCGTATTGAATGGCAGCTGCGCTGCGCTCGTCTCGCAACCGCAAAGACGTTCTTGTCAGTGGCTTTTATGCATTCGGTCGCGACTCCCGCCCTGCACACCGGGCAGACTCGGTCGCGATCGAGCTACGCGTCGAACAAGGTGCGCTGCGGGTCCGGCGGCGGCAGGTCGGCCAGCAGGTGCGTCAGCTGCTCGCGCTGCGCACGCAGCGGGTCGTGCATCAGGAAGTTGGCCAGGCGCGCATGCCAGGCGGGCCACCGCGTGGCCAGTGCGTCCATGTCGCCATCGGCCGGGCGGCCTTCGTGCGGGGACGCGACGAACGCGGTGTCGCACAGCACGTTGCGCCAGCCCAACCCGGCCATGCGCAGGCTCAGATCCGTCAGCGCGGCGTACCACGAACCATAACTGCTGGCATCCAGCCCGCCCGCCTTGCGACGTGCGCTGCCGCGCAACAGCACCGCATGGCCGGCGGCCGACGGCAATTCCGGATGCAGCGGCGGCATCGCCGCGCAGGCGGCAGCCAGGCGTTCGGGTGCCTCCGGCAGTGGATTGATTTCGCCCAACCGTGGCCAGGCACAGGCCTCGCCGGCATTGCTCCACGGGGTGGCGGTGGCAATCGCGGCATCGCGCGCAAAGCAGGCCTGCAGTTGCCGCAGCCAGCCTGGCAATGGGCGCGCATCGATGCCGAGCACCACCACATCGGCATCGCCACAGGCGGCGAGCATTTCATCCAGATGTGCCACCTCCCCCAGCATGCGCTGGCGGCGGGTGTGGTGCGCCTGCAGCTGCGTGCGCGCCAGCCAGTGTTCGATTACCGCGCGCCCGCGTTGGCCGGCCTGCGCATCGTCGGCCAGCCACACCCGCGTGCCGGCGGGTGTGGCCGCATCCAGTGCGCCCAGACAGGCATCCAACGCCTCGTCGTCGGTGCCTACAGGAACCAAAATGACAGGATCCATTCATTCCTAAATCGATATTTCAGCCTAAAAAATATAATCCAATCAAATTTTGAGCAACTCAGAGTACATACCAAAGAGCACCCTCATCTCTGAATTACTAAATCTCCCGGGTGCAGGTAACCGTTGCAATAACTGTCAGCCCCCTGACAGGATCCTGCCACCAAGTATAAGATGTCAGCGGACATGTTTCAGCCGACTTTGCCGACTCCCCCCAACCATCCCTGCTGAAGTAGGCATTCATCATTGCATGGCCGGTAGCGATATTAAGCGCGTTTGAAAGCGGTATGCCACTATACTGAGCGCTATACGACACACTAAAAGGAACTGCACTAGCACTCCCCGCTATAAACGGAGCAAGTAAAAAAAGGCGAGAAAGAAATACCTAAATGGTTTTTTGATGCACATTTCATTTTCTCCACCTATTTTAATCTAGCGAATTATTTATGAACATCCATTGGCCTCATAGACTTAAATTTTGAGCCATACTCGTCAGTTAAGTCACGCGCATCTTGAGGATTACGGACTATCGATGGCGTGATGAGAACGATAACCTCTCTGCGATCACTGTTTTGTGTCTTACGTCCGAAAAGTGCGCCAACAACTGGCAACTTACTAAGGAACGGTATGCCATTACTTCCGTCAGTTGTACTGTCGTCGATAAGACCTGCCAGCATGATGGTGTCGCCATTTTGAACAGCCGCCTCCGTTTTAACGCGTCGGGTGTTGATGTCGACATTGCATGCGGCACTGTTAACCGTTGTAGTGGCTGCAGCTGTGCAAGCAGCTGGTCGAGCACCAGGCGTACTAACCTCCTGAACAATATCGAGAAAAACCATGCCATCCTTCGTCACACGCGGACGCACCTTTAGAATCACACCTGTGTCTATGTATTGCACAGATGAGAAGCTGCTATCACTACCCAACCCAGTATTGATTGAAGTGGAATTTATGGGGATCCGCGACCCCACATTAAGCGTCGCCTCCGCGTTGTTACGCACGAAAACAGATGGCGTTTGCAGAAGGCGCAGATTAGTTACCTGATCTAGCGCACTAATAATCGCAGCTGCATTTTTTCCAAGAAATGTCCAAGCGACGCCATTGCTCGTAACGCTACCCGAAACATCCCCCCAAATTCCCCTGCCAGCAGCCGAGGGTAGATTGGGGCCACCGCTTCCATCAGCATTGGATGGCGTGGTGACTGCATTTTCGAAATACCAGTTAACGCCGTACTGCAATCGACCAGTTAGCGTCACTTCTGCAATTTGAGCCTCGATGTGGACCTGCATAGGCATCACATCGAGCTTTTCAATCACATCGCGAATAGATTTCCATGCCTGAGCACTTGTGCGCACAAGTAGTGTGTTGGTCTCAGCAACTGCAGAAACACCAACTTTGTCGCCCTCCACCTCCAGCGTAACGCTACCGTTCTGGTTGGTACTAGGCGGTAGCTGAAGCATGCCGCTGCCGCTACTTCCGCCGAAGCTCCCTGACGTACCCGACTGACTCGAACCATTACTCGTGCCACCTATATCTCCACCAGTGGCGCCACTGCTACTTCCAAGACTTTCATCCCGATCGGCCCCACCGCTATTATTGCCTAACATATTCACAACACCGCCCGGCACCAAAGAAGGACCGCTATTACCGCCATTGCCACGCCCGCCGAACACTTCCGACAGGCGATCGGCCAGGTCCTTGGCCTTGATGTATTTCAGCTCATACGAAAACAAGCGCACGCCGCCACCGGCGCTGTCGATGCGGTCCAGCCACTGCTGGATCTGGTCCAGATAGCGCGGCTGCGGGGTGATCACTAGCACCGCGTTGGCATTTTCCAGCGGCATGAAACGGAACATGCCGGCACTGGGGGTCTTGCTCTGTTCGCCGAAGACCTTTTCCAGATCGGCGCTGATCTTTTCGGCCTTGCCGGACTGGATCGGGAACACGCCCACCGACATGCCCGACAACCAGTCCACGTCGAAAATCTGCACGGTGCGCAGATAGTTTTCCAACTCGGCGCGGGTGCCGCCCAGGGTGATCACGTTGCGCGAGGCATCGGTGCCGACGATGGCGTTCGGGCGCGCGTACGGCTCCAGCACCTTCTTCATTTCGCTGGCGGAGATGTACTTCAGCGGCACCACGCGCACCTCGAAGCCGCGCGCGGCCGATGGCGAGGCCGTGCTGGGCGCGACGGTGCCGGCCAGCGCCTGGTCGGCCGGCACGATGTTGTAGCGGCCACCGCTGAACACCATGCGCGCGTTGTTCCAGCCCAGTACCATCTCCAGCAGGTTCAAGGCCTGCGCGGGCGACACCGGGTTGGGCGTGGCCAGGGTGACGGTGCCTTGCACGCCCGGGGCGATGACGTAGTTCTGGCCGAGCATGTCGCCCAGGATCGCCTTGACCACGGCCTGCACCGATTCGCCTTCGAAGTTGAAGGTGGCACTGCCGCTGCTGGCCATGCCCAGGGTGGGCGATGGGGCCGCGGCGGCGCTCTGGTTGATCATGGTGCCGCTGCCGCGCCGGATCACCGGGGTCGGCTTGGCGCTGGCGTTGCCGTCGGCGCGTTGTTCGGCGGTGGTCTGGGTGGCGCCGGCGGCGCCGACTTGCGGATCCAGGCGCGCGTCGCGGCGCACGTCCGGTGGCGGAGTGGTGGCGCAACCGGCCAGCAGGCCAATCAGCAGGGACACGGGAAACAGGCGCGGCGTCATGCGTTCACTCATTGGGTCTGACCGGGGGTGGAGCCGCCCTGGCGCTGCTGTTGCAGCTGGCGGCGTCGGGCTTCGATACGTTCACGGATGGCGCGCATCTGCTCATCGGAGGGGCGTGGTGCTTCCTGGGCGCCATCGCTGCGCTGCGGCGGCACCGTCGGCGGCGCCTGGCCACCGGGCTGCTGCTGCGGCACCTCGGCTGGCGGCGGCGCGGGTGTTGCAGGTGCCGGCGGGACATTCGGCGGCAATGGCGGGACGGCACCGGGCGCCTGCGGGCGGCCCCCGATGGCGGTTGGCGGCTGCCCGCCCTGGCCGTTGAACACCTGCAGCTCCAGGGTCTGGGTGCCGCCCGGGCCTTCGATGGTTGCACTGCGCGGCTGCAGGGCCAGCAACCGGTATCCCTTCACCGCATCGCCGCCCAGCTGCACCCGCACCGAATCGGCCGGATCCAGCGTCAGCGTGGCCATCTTGAAGGTGGAGGTCAGCAGCACGCCGGTCAGGCGCACCGTGGAGGCGGCGCCGCTGCCGTCGTTGCCGGACAGGAAGAACGGGTGCGGCAGGCGATCTTCGGCAAACGCCGGATGCGCGGCGATCTCGGCGTATTTTTCGAACGGCCCCAGCCGCTCAGGGGCCGGTGCCGGCAACGCCGGCAGGCGCTGCACCAGGGCCGGGTCATCGGGCAGCAATTCCACCCGCTTGCCCAGGCCGGCCACGGCCAGCACGCAGACCAGCAACGCCCAGCCGACCACGGTGGCCAGCAACCAGGTGCGCAGGCCGATCATTTCAAGGCGCATTGCTGGCCTCCCCGGCGGCAGGCGCGGCGCCGGTGTTCACCGGGCCGGCATTGCTGCCTGGCCGCAGGTAGCCGGCCAGTTCGAAGGCGATATCCAGGCCGTTGCCGCTTTCGTTGGGCGAGAGCTGGTAGCGCTGCGCCATCACGTTGAGGTTGTCCACGAACAGCCGCGGCGTGCCGTTTTCCAGGCTGTACAACACCGAGGCCAGTTCCGGCGTGCCGCAGCGCAGGCGCACCTGCACCGCCACGCGGGTGAAGCGCTTGGTTTCCGGCTGCAGCGGCGAGCGGTTGCTGATCGCGCAGCTGCGGTTGCCCGGGCTGGCGTCGACCACGGCACGTTCCAGCCGCTGCACCAGCCCGGCCGAGGCCAGCTCGGCGGAACTCTCCGGCAAGAAGCCGGGGCGGCTTTGCAGCGTCTGCCTGGCCTGCTGCAGGCGCTGGCTGACCTGCGGGGCCTGTTGCAACTGCACGCGCACGCGCAATTCGCGTTCGCGCAGCGATTGCAGGTCGTCCTGCACGGCGAGCATCGGCTGGGTGAACCAGGGGTGCACCAACACCAGATACGCAACGCCCATCACCAGCAGCAACAGGCCCAAGGCGATCCAGCGATCGCGTTTAACGCTGCGCGGCATCGGCGGCCTCCTTGGCATCGGGACCGGCCAGTTCGGCGGTGATGGTGAAGCGGTCCACGTTGCGGCCGGCATCGCTCTGCAGCACGCCGGTCAGCGATGGCGTGTGCCACAACGGCGAACCTTCCAGACGGCGCACCAGCGAGGAGGCCTCCTTGCTCAAACCGATCAACTGCAATTGCCCGCCCTCGACCGAAAACTTTTCCAGATAGGTGCCGCTGGGCAGGCGGCGGCTCAATTCGTCCCAGATTTCCACCGAGGTCGGACGCGTGGCACGTTGCTCCTGGAAGAACGCTGCGCCCTCCACCAGTTCCAGCAACTGCTGGCGCTCGGCGGCCACCTGGCGCGCGCGCCCGGCGTTGGCCTGCACCTGGGCACGCAGGTCGTCGGCGGCCTGGCGACGGTTGTCCAGCAGCAGCCAGCCGGCCACCGCGAGCAACACCAGCGCGGCGACGGCGAGCAGCAGATTCCAGCGTTGCATCGGGTCGCTGCGGCGCAAGCGGCGGGCCGGCGGCAGCAGGTTCACGCCCAACGGCGCGCCGCGCGCATCGGCCACGTCGATCCCGGACAACGCGTTGCTCCAGGCCTCGGGCACGCCGGCCGGGCCGTCGATCATGCGCCGCGGCACCACCACCAGCTCGGCATCGAGCTGGCCGTCTTCGCGCACGTCGAGCACGCGTGCATCGAAGTACACCTGGTCGGCAGTGAACGGGGTCTGCCGGTCGATCTCGAAGCGCGCCACGTCCTGCAGGCGTGCAGCGGCGGCGGCAGGTAGCCGCAACGGGCGGCGCAGCGCATGGCTGGCCGGCAGCAGCCAATGCTGCGGCAAGCCTTCCAGCGCGGTGGGCAGCAGCGCGTTCACTTCCTGCGGTTGCACCGGCCACGGCAGGCTGGCGACGGTGTCGCTGGTCTGGTCGCGCTGACGCAGCAACTGCAGCGCCTCGCCATCCAGCTGCAATAGCAGCCGTGACTGCGACAGGCCAAGCTGCCACTGCCAGCGCTGCGGCAACCACGCCAGCAACGATTGCTGCCACCAACGCCAGAAGCCGCCCGCGCCGGGCATGGCGCGAACGCCAATGCGTCCCAAGGTATCCCGCCACGCGGTCATTGCACTGCTGCTCCCTCTTCCCAACGCAAAACGGTGTAGGCGGACCCGGGCAGGGCCGACGCACCGGTGCGCACGACCGCACGCAGCACGGCCTCGCGTCCCTGACTCAGGCGTGCCCGGCTCTCGATACTATAAGTGTCTGTCCCACCAAGCGTCGCGTCGCTGCCTGGCAAACCCAGCGGCGCGTCACGCTGCGCCAGCAGTTGCTGGGCATCCAGACCCATGGCAGTGAGCACCGGGCCGGTGGCAAAGCGCGCTTCCGGGCGCGAACGGCCGCTGTACAAGGTGACATGCGGCAACAGCTTGCGGTACAGCTCTGCGTCCATGCCCAGCACCAGGCGCAATTCGCCCAGCGTTTCGAACGGACCATCCTTGGCGCCATACGGCAGCCCGGCATCGGCGTAGTCGCGATCTTCCGCACCACCGCCCGGCTGCGTGAGCGTGTCGCCATCGCGCCAATCCACGATTGCGCCAGCCAGGCGCACATCGCGCCCGGCTTCGCCACCCACTGCGCGCACCAGCCCGGCGAGCAGCGTTGGCTCGGCCATGTTCAGATCCACCTTGCCGCTCTCATCGATGATGCGGATCTCCACGTTGGCATCGTCCATCTGCCAACGATAACGGCGCCCGTCCGGACGCCAGCGCGCTTGCGGCTCGCCGCTGCTCAAGCGCGACAGCGCGTATTCCATGCCGGCGCGTGCGTATTCCTGTGCCTGGCCGCCGTTGCGCAGCATGGACCCCTGCAGCGCTTCCACGCGCGCGGTCAACGCAAACGCGCCGATCATCGCGGTAAGCAAGGCGATCAACCACAACACCAGCACCAGCGCTGCACCGCGCATCGTCCTCACTGCGCCAGCGCTCCACCGCCGCCGGACTGCGGCAGCGCCACCACCACCGGCGGCCAGGCCGCGCCGCCGCTGCGGATGTCGATGCGCACCAGCAAGGGCAGGCGATCATGCCATTCCCATTGCGGCAGCCACCCGCTCAGCGCACCGCTTTGTGGATCGAGCCCGCGGTAGCGAAAGCTCACCTGCTGCACGTCATCGGCCAGCGTTTCAGCCGGCAAGGCGTTGCCTTCTTCGATCTCCTTGCCCGACTGCAACATGGTCAGCGCAATGGTGAGCGTGCGCTGCTCGCCATCGCCCACCACCGACACGTCATGCAGATACGGCCCGCCGCGGCCCAGATAATCCGGCACATCGGCGGCAAACCGCATGCGCTGCGGCTCGCCGACGAACAGCATTGGTTGCTGGCTTTGCGTATCGATGCCCATCGCGATCGGCAACGCCGCGGACAACCGGCGACGCAGGAATTCTTCTACCGCGCGCGTGCGTTCGCTGCGTTGCGCAATGGCTTCGCCGCGCTGGCTGATCGCGCTGGCCGAGCGCAACGTGGCAAAGGCCAGCGCCAGCCCGCCGACCAGCAGCATCGTGGCCAGCAGCACTTCGATCAGGGTGAACCCGGCAGCGCGCGGACGCATCACGCGGGGTTGCCCTGTGCGGTGGCCGTCACCAGCCGCAACGTGCGCCATAACAAGCGCTGGTTGGGTTGCTCGCCCCACCGCACCACCAAGGTGAGCTGCAGCAGCGTGGGGGCGCTCGGGTCTACCGGCGCCTGGGCATTGCGACGCGGTTCGTCGTAGGGGCGCACATCCAGTGACCAGCGGAAATGCCCGTCTTCCAGGCTGCCTTGCTGCTGCCCCGGCACCAGCGGTTGTTCCATGCCCTGCACGGCCAGCAACGACTGCGCATGCAAGGTGGCGCGGGTGCTGTCATCGGCCCCACGCACCTGCCGCGCCGCACCGGACAAGGAGCCCAGCAACAGCGTCAGTGCCAAGGCGAGCAACGCAAAGGCCACGATCACTTCGATCAACGAATAGCCGCGCTGATGCTTCATGGCGCTGGCGTCCGCAGCGGGCCGGAACGCACCTCGCCGGTGATCCAGCCCACGTCCACGCGCCAGCGCGCGTCCTTGATAGTCAGGTCGATGCGCCCGCCGGTGGAGGCGCCATCGGCGAAGAACTGGATGGCGCCCTGGTCCTGGCGCGATTGCACCTGCCGCGCACCGGTGAAGCGCACCTCCAGGGCAGCAGGCAGGTCGCCGTGATGGCCGCCGGGCGCTTCCCAACGCCGCTGCTGCGGGTCGATCAGAAAGCGCTGCGGCGTGCCAGTGGCGATGGCCTGGGTGCGCGTGTAGCGCAGTTGCGCGGCGATGGCCTTGCCGGCGCTGCGCAGACGCATGCCGTCGATGCCGCCGGTGAGCGCGGCGGCGGCCAGCACACCGGCCAGCGCGATCAGCGCGATGACCAGCAGCATCTCCAGCAACGAGCTGCCACGCAGCTGCCTGCGCACAACGGGCGCAGCGCGGTGCGGGTGCAGCAACGGCAGACGCGCAACGCGCATGGGCTGCGGCTTACTGGTACTTGATGTCCGAGTCGTAGCTGCTGCCGCCAGGGCGGCCATCCTTGCCGAGGCTGATCAGGTCGAAGGCCTGGCCATCGCCGGGCACGCGGTATTCGATGGTGTGGCCCCACGGGTCGTTGAGTTCGACCGGTTTGGCGTACGGGCCCAGCCAACCGCTGCTGCCGCCGGGCTGGGTGACCAGGTCATCGAGCTTGCTCGGCAACTTACCCGTGTCGAGCTGGAAGTTCTCGATCTTGCCGGCCAGGGTCTGGATCTGCGACTTGGCAAGGTTCGCCTTGCCGCGATCGGCACCACCGAGCACGCGGCTGCCGACCAGGGTGAGCACCGCGCCGATCAGCACGATGACGATGATGATTTCCAGCAAGCTCATGCCGGCCTGGCCTGCGCGCGACGGACTGCGGGTGATGGAACGCTTGATCATGAACGATTTCCTTGCACGTCGATGAAGGATGCTGCCGCCAGAAGATGACACGGCCGGCACTGCAATGGTTCCCGCATGGGTGTCATGCGGTCACCGAAACGTTGTGGTGGATGTGGTGCGTGTACACGGGAGCGCGCGGCAGCATGCGAAGCGATGTCGCCAATTGCACGCAGAGAACCGGCAGGCAGCGCGGCATCAGCGATGCGCATGCCGGTTGCCAGGCGCACATCTACGCCTGCTGCGCGCCGCACGCGGCCACCACGCTCAACCGATGGCATTGGTGAGGTCATACAGCGGTACCAGCACCGAAATGATGACAAGCCCCACCACCGAGGCCAACACCAGGGTGATCAGGGGCACCAGCGCGGCCAGCGCGCGGTCGATGGCCTGCGCAGTTTCCAGCTCGAAGGTGTCGGCGGTCTTGAGCAGCATGGTGTCCAGTGCGCCCGACTCCTCGCCCACCTGGATCATTTGCAGCGCCAGCCGCGGGAATCGCTTGCCGCGCGCCAGCGACATCGACAGACCATGCCCGTTCTTGACGTCGTCGGCCGCGGCGGCCACATCTTCGACCAGCGCGGTATTGGACATCACGTTGCGCGCGATGCCGATCGCGGCGAGCAGCGGCACACCGTTGCGCAACAAGGTGCCCAGCGTGCGCGTGAGCCGCGCGGTTTCCAGCCGTGCGATCAGGCTGCCGATGACTTTCTGGCGCAGCAGCCAGGCATCCAGCGCCGCACGGAACGCGGCATTGCGGCGCTTGCGATCCAGCCATAGACCGAGCACGCCAGGAATCACCACCAGCACGAGCCACCAATCGCGCACCAACAGGCCAACGCTCAGCACCGCCTGGGTGAACCACGGCAATGCCACATCCAGGCTTTCGTACATCTGCGCGAACTGCGGCACCACATAGCCAAGCAGGAACAGCAGCGCGCAGCCGACCACCGCCAGCAGGATCGCCGGGTAGATCAGCGCGTTGATCACCTTGCCCTTGAGTGCGCGGCTGCGTTCCAGGTAGTCGGCCAGGCGCTGCAGGGTGTCCTGCATGCTGCCGCCGGCTTCGCCCGCGCGCACCATGTTGATGTAGAGCTTGGAGAACAGCCCGTGCTGGCGTTCCAGCGCCACCGACAGCGGCGCGCCGCCGCGCACGGTGTCGCGGATGTCGGCGATGACGCGGCGGCTTTTGTCGTCTTCGGGCAGATCCATCAGGATCGACAGCGCGCGGTCCAGCGGTTGCCCGGCGCCGATCAGCGTGGCCAGCTGCTGGGTGAACTGCACCAGCGCGGCATTGTCGAACGGCTTCTTCCGCAACAGCATGCGCAACGACGGCGAACCGTTTTCGCCGGTGGCCAGACGCGTTTCTACCGGCAGGTGGCCTTGCTCCTGCAGACGCAGCGCCACCTCGGCATCGTTGGCCGCTTCCATCTGACCATCGAGCATTTCGCCGTGCGCATCGAGCGCCTTGTAGCGGTACAGGGGCATTAGGCTGGGAGGCCGGGAATTGGGAATTGGGAATCGGGAATGGGGTGAGGCGCTTGGTCTCGGGGATTTTGGGGTCGGGATTTGGGATTTGGGAAACGCGCGGCGCTGCAGTGGGTTGGTGTGAATGCCTTTGCATCACACCGCATGCGTGGGACTACCTGAAAGTCCACGTTAGATCTCGCGCATGCTGCGCGCGTTGCCGCCCTCGCTGCTCTCACGCATCCTCCGTGACGCGCAGGACTTCTTCGATGGTGGTTTCGCCACGCAGGGCCTTGGACAAGCCATCTTCGTACATGGTGCGCATGCCGGACTTGCGCGCCAACTGCTCGATCTCGCCCATGCCGGCGCGGCGCATCACCGCGCGGCGGAGTTCGTCGTTCATGACCAGGAACTCGACGATGGTAGTGCGGCCCAGGTAACCGGTGGGCGCTGCCGCCGTGGCACGCGGGCGATACAGGAAGATCTCGCCGTCTGGCTGCAGCCGGCGCAGGTCGAAGCGTTCGATCTCTTCCGGCGATGCGGCATAGCGTTCGGCGTTGGCCAGGTCGAGTTTGCGCACCAGGCGCTGGGCCAGGATGCCGTTGATGGTGGAGGTCAGCAGATAGTCTTCCACGCCCATGTCGAGCAGGCGGGTGATGCCGCCAGCGGCGTTGTTGGTGTGCAGTGTGGAGAGCACCAGGTGGCCGGTGAGCGCGGACTGGATCGCGATGCGCGCGGTTTCCAGATCGCGCATTTCGCCGATCATGATGATGTCCGGATCCTGGCGCACGATGCTGCGCAGCGCGTTGGCGAAATCCAGCCCGATCTGCGGCTTGGCCTGGATCTGGTTGATGCCTTCGATCTGGTATTCCACCGGGTCTTCGACAGTGATGATCTTGACGTCGGAGGTGTTGAGCTGGCTCAGCGCGGTGTACAGCGTGGTGGTCTTGCCCGAGCCGGTGGGCCCGGTGACCAGCATGATGCCGTGCGGTTGTTCGAGCACCTTGCGAAATTGCGGCAGGAAGTCTTCGGTGAAGCCGAGCTTGTAGAAATCGAACACCACCGTTTCACGATCGAGCAGACGCATCACCACGCTCTCGCCATGCGCGGTGGGCACGGTGCTGACACGCAGATCCAGCTCCTTGCCCTGCACGCGCAGCATGATGCGGCCGTCCTGCGGCAGGCGGCGCTCGGCGATATTGAGCTTGGCCATGATCTTGATGCGGCTGATCACCGCGGCGGTGAGCTTGGCCGGCGGGCTTTCGCCTTCCACCAGCACGCCATCCACGCGGTAACGCACCTTGAGCCGGCTTTCGAACGGTTCGATATGGATGTCCGAGGCGCGCAATTCCACCGCGTGCTGGATCACCAGATTCACCAGGCGGATCACCGGCGCTTCGGAGGCAAGATCGCGCAGCGCTTCGATGTCGTCGGTGCTGCTGGCATCGCCGTCGGCGGTTTCCACGATCGTGCCCATTGCGCTGCGGCCCTGCCCGTACCAGCGCTCGATCAGATCGTCGATTTCCGAGCGCAGGCCTACTTGCAGCAGCAGCGGCAGTCCGGTGGCCAGGCGCACCGCATCGATTGCGTAATCGTCGTAGGGATCGGCAATCCACAGGTCGAGCCGGCCGTCGCGTTCGCCGACCGGGCACAGATGGAATTGCTTGAGAAAGCGCAGCGACAGGCCCTGCACCTCAGGCAGCATTTCCGGCGGGGTGTCGCCGAGCTGGCGTGCATCCACCAGCGGCAGGCCGAGCACCTCGGCGCAGGTCTCGGCATGATCGCGCTCGGACACCAGCCCCAACCGGCCCAGCAGCGCCAACAGGCCCATGCCGGATTCGGCCTGCAACTGGCGCGCGCGCAGCAGGTCGGTGTCCTTCAGACGACGGCGTTCAAGCAGTGCTTCGACGATGCGCGTTTCTGCACTTCGCTGCTCAATTGGATCGACGGCAACCGCGTTCACACTCGTCTCCACAAGTCCGGCGCCGACTGTAGCAGTTTGCCGCGACGATCAACCGCACCACTGCGAAAGGCCCTGAAAAACGAATGCCCCCGGTGATTGGCCGGGGGCATTCGGTCACACTATTGCAGCGATTACTGTCGCGCGACGAGCGTCAGCTTCGCGTAGTCCCCTGCACCCACCAGCTTGATGTAGTAGGTGCCAGCCTTGGGTGCGGTGAAGCGCACCGTTTCGCTGTTGCCCGGACGGGTGGACTTGGCGTCGTAATCGGTTGCGGTGGGTTCGGCTTCGAAGCTCACGTAGACCGACACGTTACCGGTGCCGCCGTAGGTCATGAAGCTCAGCACCGCACCCGCCTTGGCTTCGAAGCTGTACAACGTGGAGCTGTTGTACTCACCGCTCAGGCCGGTCAGCGGCGCCTTGTTGGTCAGGGCAATGGCGGCCGGCGCGCAGGTCTCGGTGTCCGGGTCGCACGGCTCCACCAATACCGCTTCCAGCGCGGCCTTGGCGTCGACGATGCCGCTGCCGATCGGGGTGCTGGTCGGCGGGGTCACCGGGAAGCGGCGGCTGGTCTGCTTGAGCAGGGCTTCCATCGCCGCCGGGGTCAGCGGGCCGTCGCCCAGGCCGATCGACGCGCTCTGCACCAGGGCCACGACGCCGGCCACGTGCGGGGACGCCATCGAGGTGCCACCAATACCCATATAGCTATAGCTACCGGAGGTCGGGGTGGTGGCGCCGTCGTAGCCGGCCTGCCAGATGTAACCACCCGGGTTGCCGTCCACGCTGCCGCCGCCGGGACCGGACAGGTCCACCTTGCTGCCGTAGTTGGAGTAGTAGGTGATGCCGCCGGTGATGCGGGTGGCGCCGACGGTGATGGTGTTGTTGCAGCTGGCTGGCGAATGGTTGGCCGCATCTTCGCCGCTGTTGCCGGCCGCCACCACCACGGTGGTACCGCGCGACACCGCGCCATTGATCGCGACCTGGGTGGCCGGATCGCAGGGCTCGCCGCCGCCCAGGCTCATGTTGATCACTTCGGCCGGGTTGGTGTTGGCGGGGACGCCATCGACCGTACCGCCGGAGGCCCACACGATCGCATCGGCGATGTCGGAGGTGTAGCCGCCGCAGCGGCCGAGCACGCGCACCGGCAGGATGGTGGCCTTCGGCGCCACGCCCGCCATGCCCACACCGTTATGGGTTGCCTCGGCCACGGTGCCCGAGACATGGGTGCCGTGCCAGGAGCTTTCCTGTGCCACCGACCCGTCGTAACAGACGTTATCGGCCTCTTCCCAGTCACCGTAGTCCAGCGCGCCCGGGACGCGGGCGTCGGTGGGGCGACGCGAGACTTCGGCGTCGGTGATGAAGTCATAGCCCTGCAGCAGGTTGCCGGCGAAGTCCGGATGGCCCGGCAGGATGCCGGTATCCAGCACCGCCACCACCACGCCGGCACCCTGCGAGAGATCCCATGCGGCCGGCGCGTTGATGCCGCCGTTGGGGTTGCTCAGGTGCCACTGGTACTGCGCATACAGCGGGTCGTTGGGGACCAGCTGCGGGGTTACGTCGGTCGCGGCAACGCTCTTCTTGATCTCGACCGGACGCAGCATGCGATCGATCTGCACCTCGGCCACGGACGGGTCGTTCTTCAGCTCGACCACCACCTTGTCCACCTGTGCGGCGGTCAGCGTGCCGGACAGTTTGATCAGGTCCGAGCCAATGCCCAGCTTGCGCAGGTAGGTCGCCTTGGCGGCGGTGGCGCCAGCACGCGCACCGGTCACCGGTGCGGCACGGCCCACGGCCGATTGCACCACGCCCAGCTTGCTGCTGCGATCGCTCGCGGCGGCCGTGCCGTCCTTGTAACGCACGATCAACCGGCTGCTGAAATCGCTGGCGGCCGGCGCGGCTTGGGTCGGTTCCTTGACCTGCAACGCGGGGGCAGCAACGAGGGTGCCCGAAGCACCCAGGGCCATCATCAAGATGGCGCCAGTCAGCGGGTTGAGACGGAAATTCTTGTCGATCACGGTGAAGTCCTCTTCAGTTTTTCGTGGATCAGGCGTCAGTACGGCCATCACTCCCTGCGAATCCGTTGGCCGGCCAAGCCACGGTCCTCGCCCGCCCCCTCAGGCCTTGCTCTGTCGCGACGGCGCACGACGGCGCCGTCGCTGTTTTCAACCGTGCGTTACCAACCGAAACCGGCACCTACGCCGATCGAGCTGTCGTCGCCGCTCAATGCGCCACCGATGGTCACCGTGGCGCGTGGGCTGATCGCCCGCTGGTAACCCACCGACAACGCCGACTCGCCGTTCTGGAAACCGACACCGGCACCGATGCGGTTTTGCGAGGCAATACCGGCCACGCTGGCGGACATGTTCAACATCGCCGAGCCCATCGCACCTTGACGATCGAGCCGACGGTTCTGCCGGCGCAGGCGGTCTTCGATATCGCCCTGGTAGGTTTCGAAGCTGTCGGCCATCGCGCTGTAGCGGCTGTCGGTGTAGCTGTTGGCTGCGGCGACGCCGCTGTCCAACTGGCCCTTGTTGACCGCATCGGTGGCGCGCGTACCGGCGGCCACATTGGCCACCTGACGCTCACCGCCCACGCTGCCCACCGAGACCGTGTTGGCGCGGTCGGCAACCGAGCCCTGGCCGAGTGCCACCGCACCCTGTGCACTGGCGCGGGCACCCTGCCCGATCGCCGTGCCCGAGGCCGCACTCACCTGCGCGCCTTCGCCCATCGCAACCGCATTGGTCGCCACCGCAGCAATCTGCGTGTTGGCACCCACCGCGGTGCTGCCATCGGCATTGACGCGTGCATTGCTGCCAATCGCGGTGTCGTTGGGGCCATGCGCATACGCGCTGCCACCAATCGCGGTGCCGGTGATGTGGTTGGCCACAGCGGCGTTGCCAACCGCCGTCGAGGTCGCCGCCGGCGTGGCCGTGCCAACGACCGCAGCGGTCGGCGTGCCCTGCACGCTTGCGCTGCTGTCAGTGACATCGCTGCTCGCGACCGTCGCGGATGCAGCCACCGCCGGAACCGCTGCAGTGCGCAGCGAAACCGTGCGTGCAGCGGTAGCCGTTGCGGTGCCGCCACGTGCATCCAGCTCGGTGACCTTGCTGTCCAACGCGGTCAATGCGGCACCGACGTTGTTGTAGCTGGCACCCTGGATGACGTAGGTCGGCGCAACGAACACACCTTGCGCGCCGATCGCCGCACCACCGCCGAGGAAGCTGGCGGTATTGCTGAGCGACTGGAAGAACTGGCCGCCGTTGATCGCATCGGTGCTGGCATCGGCAATCGCGCCGGCACCCACATTGACGATGCGACGCGTCGCCGGGCCACCGCGGCCGTTGCCGCTGCCCACCGACACCACGTTGGCTTCATAGGTGCGCGAACCGGAACCCAGCGCCACCGAGTCGGCGCCGCTGGCACCCGCATTGGCACCGAGGGCGACGGCGTTGGCGCCGCTCTGGCGCACAAAGGAGTTGTAACCCAGCGCAACGCCGTTCTCGCCAATGGAGTTGGTCTGCCGCCCCATCGCCGTGCTGTTCACGCCGCTGGCGCTACTGTCCACACCCATCGCGCTGGCGCCGGTGGCCGAGGCAGTGCTGCCTGCGGCTACCGCCACGCTGCGTGCACCGCTGGCGGTGGCACCGGCACCGGCGGCGGTGGCGCGATCGCCCGTTGCACGGGCCACGCCCTCGCCGGTGGTCTGCACCATGCCGCTGGTGGTCTGCACATCGGCCGCCAATGCATCCAGCTGGCCCTTGTTGACCGCATCGGTGGCGACTTCGCCGTCGCTGACATTGACGATGCGACGCGTTGCCGGGCCGCCGCGGCCATTGCCGCTACCGACCGACACCGTGTTGGCTTCGTAAGTGCGCGAGCCGGAGCCCAATGCCACCGAATCGGCGCCGGTGGCACCGGCATTGGCACCGAGCGCAACACCGTTGACCGCGCTCTCGCGCACGAACGAGTTGTAGCCCACCGAGACCGCGTTTTCGCCGATTACGTTGACCTGGCGGCCGACGCCGGTGCTGTTGATGCCGGTGGCCGACGCATCCACGCCGACCACGCTTGCACCAATCGCATCGGCGCGGCTGTTGCCGCCGATCGCCAGCGCGTTATCGGCCAATGCGGCGGCGCTCTGGCCCAATGCACTGGCGTTGACGCCGTCGGCATAGGAATTCCAGCCGATCGCGGTGGTGTAATCGGCCGTGGCCCATGCACCGCCACCGAAGGCCGCTGCACCGGTGCCCGACGCACGTGCCGGGATGAAACCGAAGAACGTGCTGCCGCCCACCGCCACGCTTTCATCGCCGGTGGCTTCGCTGAATTCACCCACGGCCACCGCGCTGGCGCCGGAGGCCAGCGACGCGGCACCCACTGCGGTGCTGTAGTCGCTGGACGCCACTGCGCCGTAGCCCAGTGCCGACGACAGGCGGCCGCTGGATTCGCTGTAGCCACCGAAGGCGGCACTGCCCACGTTGGACGCAGCGCTGCGGAAGCCGACCGCCGTGGCCTGGTTGTCCGAGGCCACTGCTTCGCTACCCAGTGCGGTGGCGTAGGTCGAAATGGCCTGCGCGCCGGCACCGTTGGCGGTGGCACCGATATCGCTGGCCAGCGCGTTGCTGCCCACCGCGCTGCTGTTTTCGCCCAATGCCTGGGCGTTGTTACCCAACGCTGCGGCGCCGATGCCGCTGGCCAGCGCATCCATGCCGACTGCGGTTGCGTTCTCGGCAACCGCCTGCGCACCTGCACCCACGGCGGTGCTGTTATCGCTGCTGGCATTGGCACCTTCGCCGGCGGCCAGCGCGTTGTCGCCTTCGATGTAGGCACCGGCGTCGCTGTCGTCGCTGCCGCTGGCCTTGAAGTACTTGCTGGTGCCCTGCGCGGTTTCGGCCACCGCGGTAAGTTGGTCCAGATTCACCGCATCGGTGCCTTGCGTACCGGCCGCGACATTGGTGATCTGGCGCTCGTTGCCGGCACTGCCCACCGACACCGCAAAGTCGCGATCGGCGACCGAATCGGCACCCAGTGCCACGCTGCTTTCGCCGGTGGATTCGGCGAAGTTACCAAGCGCGGTGCTGTTCAAGCCCGGAGCCCACGCCGCGCCGCCCAGCGCGGTGGAGAAGTCGCCGGAGGCCTCGGTCGGCAACAGGCCGAGCAAGGCGCCACCCACCGCCACGCTGTTGTAGCCGCTGGCAACGCTGGCCTGGCCGGCTGCGATGCTGTACGCACCGGAGGCAGTGGCATCGCCACCGACGGCCACGCTGCTGGAGCCGCTGGCGGTGCTGAAGTTACCCAGCGCGGTGCTGTTGAAACCGCTGGCGGTGGAATAGCCACCCAACGCGGTGGAGTAGTTGGAGGTGGCTTCGGCGCCAAAGCCGAATGCGGCCGCGCTGGTGCCATCGGCCACGCTCTCTGCACCGACCGCCGTGGCGGACTCGCCCGTGGCACTGGCGAAATAGCCCAGTGCAGTGCTTTCGGTGCCTTCGGCCACGCTCAGCGCACCACCGGCAAATGCACCATCACCGGACGCCCCTGCCGCTGCGCCCACTGCCGTGCTCTGCGCACCGGAAGCTTCGCTTTCGCCGCCCAGGGCCACGCCGTAATCACCGCTGGCCTGGCTGAAAGCGCCGGTCGACACGCTGCCGTAGCCGCTGGCGGCGGCGTTATAGCCGGACGCATTGGCGTACTGCGCCGTGGCGCTGGCACCGCTGCCGATGGCGACCGCGCCTATCGCAGTTGCCTGGCTGCTGGCGCCGAATGCGCTGCTGTAGTCGGCATCAGCGGTGGCATTGGAGCCGGCAGCCGTGGCGTCTTCGCCCTGTGCGAACGCGGTGCCGTCACCGGTGCCCGCATACAGACGCGCGGTGGTCTCGGCAGTGCCGGCCACGGCGTTGAGCTGGTCCAGGTTCACCGCATCGGTGCCTTCGGTACCGGCGGCCACGTTGGTGATCTGCCGTTCGCTCCCCACGCTGCCTACCGACACCGTGTTGTCGCGATCGGCGATCGAACCTGCACCCAACGCAACGCCGTCGTCGGCAGGCGTATACGCACCGCTGCCGAGGCTGACGCTCCGCGTGCCCGAGGCGTTGGATTGCCAGCCCAAGGCGACGCTCTCGTTACCAGGCGCATAGGACTGGCCGCCAATCGACGTGGCGCTTCCACCCGTCGCAACGGCGTAAGTGCCAAGGGCGACCGAATAGTAGTTGCTTGAGTTCGCATTGGCGCCCAGCGCCACTGACGAATCATAGCTTGCCCGCGCATTTGCGCCCAACGCCGTGCTGTCGCCACCATCGGCCACACTTTCGGTGCCGATCGCGGTGTCGCGATCCATTCGCGCCACACTTTCAGCACCGATCGCCGTTGCTCCGCGCCCACTGGCGACGCTGGCGCCGCCCACGGTCGTGCTGAAATTTCCCGATGCCATGCTGTCGCTACCCAGCGCGGTGGCGTAGCCATCAACGGCACGGCTGTTGTTCCCCACTGCCGTGGCAGAGGCGCCACTGGCGGTGGCGTAGCCGCCGATGGCCGTGGAGTACGCATCGGCTTGGCTGCCCGCGCCCAGCGCAATGCCCTGGTCGCCTTCAGCCTGCGCTTCCCAGCCCAGCGCGATACTCTCATCGCCAGCCGCATTGGATTGGCCACCGAGCGAAATCGCACGTGGGCCGTACGCGTTTGCGTAGGTGCCAACGGCAATCGAGCCAGTGTCGGCTGCATACGCATTCGCGCCCAGCGCGGTGCTGTCGTCACCGTAGGCCACGCTTTCGGTGCCGATGGCGGTACCACCCTCACCCCACGCCACACTGGCAAAACCCAGCGCGGTCGATGCCGCTCCATTGCCGATGCTTTCGTAACCGATCGCCGTTGCACCACGCCCATTGGCGATGCTGGTGCCGCCCACGGCGGTGCTGAAATAGCCGGATGCGTTGCTGTCGCCGCCGAGTGCGGTGGCATAGTCGTCGCCGGCACTGCTGTTGAAACCGACCGCAGTGGCATTGGCAATGCTGGCATTGGCGTTGCTGCCGACCGCCGTGGTGCCCAGCGCAGAGGCCAGGCTGCTCACGCCGAGCGCAATGCTCTCGTCGCCCGATGCATTGCTGGCACCGCCCAGTGCAACGGTGCGCTCGCCGAAGGCATTGCTGTTTGCGCCGATCGCGGTGGATGCAGTGCCACCTGCAGCGGCATTGGCACCGAAAGCAGCGCTGTCGGTACCGAACGCCACGCTTGCACCACCCACAGCGGTGCTGGTGCCGCCGAACGCCACGCTACCCACGCCCAGTGCAGTGGAGTCCGCGCCATTGGCGATGCTCTCGTAACCGAGCGCAGTCGCGCCGCTGGCGGTGGCCCGGGTTGCACCGCCCACGGCGGTGCTGCCATCACCCGAGGCACTGCTGTTGCCGCCGAGCGCGGTGGTGTTTTCCGCGACTGCGGTGCTGTTGAAACCGACTGCCGTGGCGTTATCGGTGGTGGCATTGGCGCCACTGCCAACTGCGGTTGCGCCCTGCGCCGATGCCACGCTGCTGGAACCCAGCGCGGTGCTGTAATCGTTGAACGCTGCAGCGTTGGAACCTGCCGCAACGCTGTCGACGCCTTCTGCAATCGCAGCGCCGTCGCCGGTGGCGACAAACGAACGCGCAGTGGCGGATGCAACGTCGGACACCGCGGTGAGCTGGTTGAGATTCACCGCATCGGTGCCTTCGGTGCCGGCGGCGACGCTGGTGATCTGGCGCTCCGCACCGGCTGCGCCCACTGACACCGTATCGGCGCGCGTGGCCACCGAGTTGGCGCCCAAGGCCACCGAGTTCGCGCCGCGTGCGGTGCTGTAATACCCGAGCGCGGTGCTGAGTTCACCGCTGGCCCACGACTCCGGGCCCACCGCGGTGGCGCCTTCGCCCGGTGCGTAAGCGAAGTAACCCACTGCAGTGGCTTCAGTGCCCGAGGCTTCGCTGAGCGTGCCGACCGCCGTGGTGTAGGTGCCCGAGGCAATTGCGCCGGCGCCAAGCGCGCTGGCGGCTTCGCCACTGGCCTGGGTCTGCACGAAGAACCCTAGCCCCGGAATCAGATCCACCGGGCCGCCGACGGCGGTGCTGCTGGTGCCGCTGGCGCTGGTCTGCGTGCCCACGGCCGTGGAGTAGTCGCCGGTGGCGTTGGACACCACGCCGAATGCCGACGACTGCGCGCCGGCCGCGTAAGCGCCCACGCCATACGACGAGGCGGCGAAACCATCCGCGCTGGCGCTGGCGCCCACCGCGGTGCCGCCCACGCCGGCGCTGGTGGCACCGGTGTCAACCGGCACACCGCCATTGGTGATCAGCGGGTTGCCGTCTTCGTCCACGGCGGCTCCGCCCACCGCCACGCTGCCCGGCCCGTTGGCCTGCGCGTTGTAGCCGAATGCGGCGCTGTTCTGCCCCACCGCAAGCGCGTTCGCACCCATGGCGGTGGCATTGTCGGCCAGTGCATTGGCGCCGCTGCCCACGGCGAGCGCGCCGCTGCCGAAGGCGTTGGCGGCATCGCCGGCAGCCACCGCACCAGCACCATCGGCATATGCGCCGATGCTGTCGTCGCCCGGCTGTGCCTTGAAGAACGTGGCGGTGTCTTCGGCCACCTCGGACACGGCCTGCAGCTGCGCCACGTTGACCGCGTCGTTGGCGTTGACACCGGCGGACACGTTGGTGATGCGGCGCGTGGCCGGGCCGCCGCGGCCATTGCCGCTACCGACCGACACCACGTCGTCTTCGTGGGTGCGCGAACCGGCGCCCAGCGCCACCGAATTGGCGCCGGTCACGCCGGCATTGGCGCCGAGTGCCACCCCGTTTTCGCCGGCCTGGCGCACGAAACTGTTGTAGCCAATGGCCACTGCGTTTTCGCCGATGGCGTTGGTCTGGCGGCCGATCGCGCTGCTGTTGACGCCACTGGCGCTGCTATCGGCGCCGGTGGCCACCGCGCCGGTGGCGCTGGCGTTGCTGCCTGCACCGATCGCGGTGGCATGGGCGGCAGGTGCCGACGCGCCGCGGCCAACTTCAACCGACTGCGCACTGGCGGAAAGGGGAATGGCGATGCCGGCGCTACCCAGCGCCAGGGCGATCGCGGCGGCCAGGGAGAGTCCCTGACGGCGGTCAATCAGCGCGGCCGATGCCACGCTTCCCGGGCTGTCGCCGCTGGCCAATTCCGATGCCACGGCCCACACACCCAACGATTTGTTCCAGACCTTGCGATAAATCCGATTCATCGACGTCCTGCTCCTGAAGTGGACTGGTTTTTAGCGATTCCCCACCACCGCAGAAGCCTTCCAGCCAATGCGATCCCCCTGTGGTTACTGGCGCCATGGGCCGGGTGGCGGTGCGCGGAATTCCCCGCACCTTGGGATAGTCAAAAAATGAACGCTACCCAACCATAGAACTGGGCGAAGTGTTAACAGCGCTCAAATCGGGCGTCAAGTTTTTGACACGCCACGTGCATAAGCGTGATAGACGTCACGCTTCAGGCTGGTTTTATTAGTTTTTCGATAAATCTTTGGAAAACAGCCACCTAGGTCACGCCATGCCGCACGCCGCCACGCTGAATAGGCGTGTCCGGGCAAGACAAAAAAACCCGCTGGCAGGACGCCAGCAGGCTTGGTTGCGCAAAAAATGGGCAGGAAACCGGTCAGGCCGGCGGCCAACGCTCCCCGCGTTGGCCGCTGCCGGAATCAGCCGGGCCCGGATGCGTCGCGGGCGCCAACAAATCGTCGCCGTGCGCGTTGCGCAGCACGGCGTGTCGGATCACTGACGCGCGAGCAGGCTGACCCCGTCGAAGCTGGCGCCATCGAGTTTGACGATGTAGGTGCCGGCACGCGGCGCGCTGAGGCGCACGGTCTGGCTGGTGCCGAGCAACGGTGCCGATCGCCCGCGTATTTTCAACGTGCAGGCATGCGACCCATTCCGCCATAAACGCGCCGCTCACGACCGTCATTCAACTCAGTTTGCTTCATTGAGGCCTGACTGCGATTGGTCCGGCATGAAGAAAACAATCACCACGCCCGTGAGCTCAAGCCGCCCTTAGGGTTTAGTGAAACGCAATCGCCCACCTTTTGTCGACGGAATAGACAGCGCAAAGCAGCAAAAAGATAGATATGCCGAAAAAATATGGCAGAAATTTTATAACTCGCAACGCCGACAGAATCCATTTGAAAGCAAGATCCGGATGAGATTAACTTCACGCATGCAAATATATTATTTTTTGATAAATACCAATCAGCATTTAAGTTAATAGAAAATCAGGTATTTCTTTAGATTCTAGAAACATGCGATGCAGACACGCGACCACCGGCCACGCTGGATTGAGCAGGTGCAGGGCACTGACTCAGCCCCCCCCTGCATCTGCGCAGCTGACGTGCAGCAGCCAAATCGCACCCAATCCTTGGTAGGCGCCGCTCATCCAGCACCGCTGCATCCATGTGAGCCTGATTCGGGCCAACAACATTGCGATGCCACGCTGGGAGAGCCTCCTCTCCCGTGGATGTTGGCGTAGCGTCCGCGTCCAATCGGTGCCCGCCAGCTCGGCGGTACGCGCCCCGCCCCCCCACAGCCGATGCTCGCCAACTGCGGCGGCATCAGCGCGCATTGCAGCGACGGGCGCGCAGCTTTCGTGCGATCCGATCACCCAAACAACAACGGCCGTGTGCATTGCTGCACACGGCCGTTCGTTGACGCTCTCAACGCGGCATCACCCGATGCCGCGTCACATCACTCAACCACACCACACCCGCGCATTGCGGAACATGCGCAGCCACGGCGAGTCCTCGCCCCAGCCCGCCGGATGCCAGCTCAGATTGACCGAGCGCGGCGTGCGCTCCGGATGCGGCATCAAGATGGTGGCGCGCCCATCGGTGCTGGTCAGGCCGGTGATGCCGTCGGGCGACCCGTTCGGATTGAGCGGGTACTGACTAGCCACCGCGCCGTCACCGTCGATGAAGCGCAGTGCCACGCGCGCCGCGGCCTGATCCACCGCCGTGTCGAATTCGGCGCGGCCTTCGCCATGCGCCACTGCCACCGGAATGCGCGAGCCGGCCATGCCCCGCAGCAGGATCGACGGCGACTCCACCACTTCCAGCAGCGCCGTGCGTGCTTCGAACTGCTCGCTGCGGTTGCGCAGGAAGCGCGGCCAGTGCTCGGCACCGGGAATGATGTCCTTGAGCTGGCTCAGCATCTGGCAACCGTTGCACACGCCCAGCGCAAAGGTATCGCTGCGCGCAAAGAATGCGGCAAACGCATCGCGCAGTGCCGCACGCTCCAGGATCGAGGTGGCCCAACCGCGGCCGGCGCCCAGCACATCGCCGTAGCTGAAGCCGCCGCAAGCCGCAAATCCTGCAAACTGCGCCAGGTCCACGCGGCCTTCGATCAGGTCGCTCATGTGCACGTCGAACGCACGGAACCCGGCACGCTCGAAGTTGTAGGCCATCTCGATCTGGCCGTTGACGCCCTGCTCGCGCAGGATCGCCACCTTCGGCCGTGCACCGGTCGCCACGAATGGCGCGGCCACATCCTCGGACGGGTCGAACACCAGCTTCGGGCGCAACCCCGGCGCCTGGAAGTTGCGCGCCACCGCGCGTTCTTCGTCGGCACTGTCCGGGTTGTCGCGCAACTTCTGCATGGCGTGCGTCACCGACCACCAGGCATCGAACAGCGCTTCCCAGCGCCATTCGGCCAACACCCGGCCCTGGCCGCTGACACGCACGCGCGGGGTGCCGGTGGGGCGTGCGATGCGTTGCGCGCATTCGGTCAGTGCATGCCGCTCGACCAGATCGGCAAACGCGGCGCGGTCTTCATTGGCGATCTGCACCACCGCGCCCAATTCTTCGTTGAACAGGCTGCGGAAGGCATCATCGCCCCAGGCGTCGAGCGTGATATCCAGGCCCTGGCGCGAGGCAAACGCCATTTCGCACAGCGCGGCAAACGCACCGCCATCGCTGCGATCGTGATACGCCAGCAACAATCCACCCTCGCGTGCATCGCGGATCAGTTCAAAGAACTGGCGCAGCCGCTGCGGGTCATCCAGGTCCGGTGTTTCACCACCGAAGGCCGGCAACGCACTGTCATCGGCATACACCTGCGCCAGCACCGACCCACCCAGACGCTGCTTGCCGCCACCCAGGCCGATCAACCACAGCTCGCTCTCATCCTCGCGCTGCAGCAACGGAGTGAGCTGCGTACGCACATCGCTGACGGGCGCAAATGCACTGATGATCAACGATACCGGTGAAACGCTTTTCAGCGTTTCACCGGGAATCGGGAGTCGGGAATCGGGAATGGCAGAAGCGGACGGTGCTGGCGTTTCACCATTCCCGATTCCCGATTCTCCATTCCCGACCTGCCACTGCGCCTGCATCGACAGCGAGTCCTTGCCCACCGGGATGCTGAGCTCCAGCGCCGGGCACAGTTCCATGCCGACCGCGCGCACTGCGTCGTACAGCAAGGCGTCTTCGCCGGCGTGTCCGGCGGCAGCCATCCAGTTGGCGGAAAGCTTGATGCTGTCCAGCGTCTGCACCGGCGCCGCACACAGGTTGGTGATCGCCTCGCCTACCGCCATGCGCGCCGAGGCCGCGGCGTTCAGCAGCGCCAGCGGCGTGCGCTCGCCAATCGACATCGCTTCGCCATCGAAGGTCTCGAACCCGGCCAGCGTGATCGCGCAATCGGCCAACGGCAGCTGCCACGGCCCGATCATCTGTTCACGCGCGGTCAGCCCGCCCACGCTGCGATCGCCGATGGTGACCAGAAAGCTCTTGGACGCCACGGTCGGATGCGCCAACACGCGCAACCCGGCCTCCTGCAGATCCAGCGCCCCGGTCTGCAGCACCGGCCACTGCGGCGCCGCCGGATGCACGGCATCGCGGTGCATTTTCGGCGCCTTGCCGAACAGCACGTCCATGGGCAGGTTGATCGGGAGCGGAGAATCGGGAGTGGGGAATAGGGAATGGGCGGAAGCGGCCTCGGCAGCCGGCAACGCGCTGTTGCGATTCCCGATTCCCGATTCCCGATTCGCTGCGTCAAAAACGCCATACCCCACCACCAGCCGTTCCTCGGCCGTGGCCACGCCGACGGCGGCGAACGGGCAGCGTTCGCGTGCGCAGATCGCGGCGAATTCGTCCAGGCGCGCCTGCGGCACGCCGAGCACGTAGCGTTCCTGCGATTCGTTGCACCACAACTCCAGCGGCGACAGCGACGGGTCGTCGCTCGGCACCCTGGCCAGGTCGATCACCCCGCCCACGCCGGAGTCGTGCAGCAACTCGGGGATCGCGTTGGACAGGCCACCGGCGCCCACGTCGTGGAACCAGCGGATCGGGTTATCGGTGCCCAGTGCCACGCAGTGGTCGATGACCTCCTGGCAGCGGCGTTCCATCTCCGGGTTCTCGCGCTGCACGCTGGCAAAGTCCAGCGCCTCGGCGCTGTCACCGGCGGCCACCGAACTGGCGGCGCCGCCGCCCAGACCGATCAGCATCGCCGGGCCACCCAGCACGATCACCGCATCGCCCGGTTGCAGGCGCAGCTTTTCGACCTGGTTGCGGTCGATCGCGCCCAGGCCGCCGGCCAGCATGATCGGCTTGTCGTAGGCGCGGGTCAGGCCCTGGCCTTCGGCCAGCTCAAAACTGCGGAAGTAGCCAAGCAGGTTCGGCCGGCCGAACTCGTTGTTGAATGCCGCGCCGCCGAGCGGGCCGTCGAGCATGATGTCCAGCGCCGGCGCCATGCGCGGATTCAGCGCGCGCGGCGCTTCCCACGGCTGCGGCAAGGTCGGGATGCGCAGATGCGACACCGAAAACCCGGTCAGGCCGGCCTTGGGCTTGCCACCGCGGCCAGTGGCACCTTCGTCGCGGATCTCGCCGCCGGCACCGGTGGCCGCGCCCGGGAACGGCGCAATCGCGGTGGGATGGTTATGGGTTTCCACCTTGATGGCGAAGGCCGAGGGCACCACCGCTTCGCTGCGGTATTCGCCGGTGGCCGGATCGGGGCGGAACCGCGCCGCCGGCACGCCTTCCACCACCGCCGCGTTGTCGCTATAGGCCGACAAGGTGTGCTGCGGGGTCTGCTGGTGGGTGTGCTTGATCATCCGGAACAGCGAGCGCTCCTGCGGCTTGCCGTCGATGGTCCAGCTGGCGTTGAAGATCTTGTGCCGGCAGTGCTCGGAGTTGGCCTGCGCGAACATCATCAGTTCGACGTCGGCCGGGTCGCGGCCGAGCGCGGCAAAGCGCTCGCGCAGGTAGTCGATCTCGTCCTGCGCCAGTGCCAGGCCCAGATCGCCATTGGCCTGTTCCAGCGCATCCAGCGGGATGCGTTCCAGCTGGCCGGGATCGGGCACGTTGAACAGCGCTTCGGCCGCTGCGGCCGAGCCGAGCAACGATTGCGTCATCGGGTCGTGCAACAGCTTGGCCACCGCGGCCTGATCGGCCTCGCCTTCCGGCCACCCGGCCAGATCGATCCGGGTGCCGCGCTCCACGCGCTGGATCGGCTGCCCGGCTCCGCGCATCAGCTCGGTGGCCTTGCTCGACCACGGCGACAGCGTGCCGAGCCGTGGCACCACGTAGCGCGAAGAGGCAGCCTCATCGCGCGGCGCAGGCGCCGGCTCGGCCTGCAGGATGCGCTGCAAGGTGGCCTGGTCGGGCGTGCGCCCGGCATCGGCACGGATGAAGTACACGTGCCAGGCGCCAGTGAGACGCAGCGCGGGGACGAGCGTTTGCAGGCGGGTTTCGAGCCGAGCGCGGCGGAACGGCGAAAGGGCGGAAGCGCCCTCGAGGACCATCATGTCCGGGGAACCGTGTCAGAAACGGGGCCGATTATTGTAACGGAGGTTGGCCGGCCGGCGCCGACCGGGCGCCTTTGCCGCGTTCCGGCCGATCAGGCGGGCTGCGGAGCTTCTGTAGACCCGTCGCTGCGGCCTGCTGTGGCCGGCCAGGCGAGCTTGGTCTCAACCTGGCCTCAGCCCATGCCCTACACAACACGCAGCGGGCAAGTGCGCATGCGTGCAGCCCAGACAGCACAAAGGCCGGGACACTCATGCATCCCGGCCTTCGTTGATGTCCCGCGGCCAGAGACCGCGGTCGTGCGCTACCGGGCTTGGCCCGGCATGACCGCCCTTAGCGGCTGCCGCCCGCCGTGGTGACCGCGCGCTTTTCCAGCGCCTCGCGCAGCTGTGCCGGCGGCAGGTAGCCACCCAGCTGGGTGCCGTCGGGCGCGAAGATCGCCGGGGTGCCGTTCACGCCCAGGCGCTGGCCCAGGGTGTACTCCATCGACACCGGGTTCTTGCAGTCCTTGGCGTTGACCGGCTGGCCGGACTTGGCCGCGGTGAGCGCCTGCTTGCGGTCGGCTGCGCACCACACCGCGATCATTTCCTTGTGGTCCTGGCTGCCCAGGCCCATGCGCGGGAAGGCCAGATATTCCACCGCGATGCCCTGCTTGTTGAGCTCACCGATCTCGCTGTGCAGCTTGCGGCAGTAGCCGCATTCCACATCGGTGAACACCGTCACGGTGTACTTCGGGTTGGCCGGCGCGAACACGATGCGGTCGGCCTTGGGAACGGTCTGCAGCTGCTTGCGGCGGTAGGCCAGCAGGCCCTCGCTGGCGGCGAACTGCTTGTTCTGGATGTCGAACGGCTGCGCCTGGATCAGGTACCGGCCGTCATCGCTGACGTACAGCACCTGCCCGCCGACGACCACTTCGCGGAAGCCCGGGAACGGGGCCGCGCCGATGTAGTCCGGCTTGAAATCCGGGTCCAGCGCCTTGAGCGCGGCGCCCACGCGCTGGTCCACATTGCCCGTGGCCGGTGCGGCGGCAGGCTTGGCGGCGGTGTTGCTCGCGGCCGGCTGCGAAGACTGCGCGCAGGCGGTAAGGCTGATCGCGCCGAGCAATGCGGCGATGGCAAGACGATACATTCACGCATCCAGTGCAGTGGGATGGCGCGATTCTCGCACAGCGCGGATGAAGCTTGGCCGCGTTCGCTGGACCGCTTCGTTGCAGGCGCCGCGCATGCGCCCGATGCAATGGCGGGCGGATCGAAGCGCCCAGAGGCGAACTGCGACGCGGCCGGAGCGAAGCGTAAGTGCCGCACCGGTCGGGAGCATCGGGAAGGCCTAGCTGGCTGCGGCAACCGCTCGCAGCCACCGCACCGCTCGCAATCGCGGCATCAGCCGCGCGGATGATGCCGGGCGTGCAAGGTCTGCAGATGCTGGCGCGCCACCAGCGTGTAGATCTGGGTGGTGGAGAGCGAACTGTGCCCCAGCAGCATCTGCAGCGCGCGCAGGTCGGCGCCGTGATTGAGCAGATGGGTGGCAAAACTGTGCCGCAAACCATGCGGGCTGACCGTGTCCGGGTCGATGCCGGCAACCGCTGCATAGCGTTTGACCAGGCCCCAGAACTGCTGGCGGCTCAGCGGCCGGCGCGCGGCGTCGATGAACAGGGGGACCTGCCCGTCCACCGCTGGCACCGCCTTGCGTTCGGACAACGTGGGCCGCGCGGTCTCCAGATAACGTTCCAGCCAGTGCTGGGACTCCTCGCCCAGCGGCACCAGCCGTTCCTTGCTGCCCTTGCCGGTGACCCGCAGCACGCCCTGGCGCAGGTTGATCGCCACGGCCGGCAGCGTGACCAGCTCGCTGACGCGCAGGCCGGCCGCATACATGAGTTCGAGCATGGCGCGATCGCGCAGGCCCAGCGGCGTGCCGATCTCCGGGGCCGCCAGCAGCGCATCGATCTGGCTTTCGGTCAGGGCCTTGGGCAGCGAGCGCGGCAAGCGCGGCGGATCCAGCAGCGCGGTAGGGTCGTCGCTGCGCACGCCATCGCGCAGGCACAGCGCGTAGAAGCCGCGCAGGGTCGAGAGCAGGCGCGCATTGCTGCGCGGCGCGTAGCGCGCCTCGGTGCGCCAGCGCAGATAGTCGAATAGCGCGCTGCGGTCGGCGCCCTGCAGGCCACCGCCGGCGCCATCGCGCCATCGCGCCAGCCCTTCCAGATCGCGCCGATAGCTGTCCAGGGTCTGGCGCGCCACGCCCTGTTCGGCCCACAACCGATCCAGGAAGCGCTGGATCGCCTGATCGTCCTCCGCCCGCAGGGGCGGCAGTTGCTGGGCACGTTGGCGGCGTTCGGCGGGACTGCTGGCAGACATCGCCCAAGCTTAGGGCCTGCCGCTGCGCTGACGGTAGCCCCGCATCGCCCGCTTGCCCGATCGCCCGCGCCGGCTATGCTCGCGTGCATGACCTCGATCCCTGCCCCGCTGACCGCACGCGCACCTGCTCTGGTGGGCTGGCGACTGCTGGCACTGTGCTACGACGCCTGGCCGGTGCTGGCGCTATGGATGATGCTTTCGGCCGGCTTCACGCTGGGGTTCACCCTGGCCGGGCATCCGGCGCGCGAGAACATCGCCCCTTTCAGCGGCTGGCAGTGGCTGTTGTGGCTGTGCTGCTGGATTGCGGCGGGTGTCTACGCCACGGTGAGTTGGCGCCATGGGGGCCAGACGCTGGGCATGCGCCCGTGGCGACTGTCATTGACCGGCCCGCAAGCCTGCTGGCGCGCGTTGTGGATCCGCTATGCCGTCGGCACGCTGTCGCTGGCCCTGGGCGGCGTGGGATTCTGGTGGGCATGGCTGGATCGCGACCGGCTGACCTGGCATGACCGCGCGAGTGGCACCAGGCTGCAGCGGATCGCAAAAAAACCGACCTGACGTTCCCGGGCAGCGTGAGGTTAGGTGCCGCCTGGACGCCTGCCGTCGCAGCGGGACGCGGCGGCCGCGCAACTATACTTGCCGGTGGCTAAAACCGTGCCAGTTCGACGGCCCAACTACCCGATCAAGGCGCATGGCCGTGCACTGCACCGTGTCACCCAGCGCGTTTGCACGTCTGTCAAACACGGAAACGAGGCGCCCAACTCACTACTTGTCTGCACCGGGGTTGGAAGCATCCTTCCAAAACGGGTGATGACCTCTGATGGTGTCTTCCACCACCTTACCCAACAGGTAGAGCCCCACGAACATGGGCGCCGCCATCAGCACATAGGCCATTGCCCAGGGAAGCCAACCCAGCAGCACTGTCAGGCCCAGGCCTTCTGCGACCATCGACTGCAGCAGCACCGGTAACTGCTTCCACACCAACCGGCTTTTGTAATCGACCTGCGGATCGTGTGCCCAACGCAGGCACTGCACGATCAGGACAGCGTACGGCACGCACAGCACCAGGCCGAAAACACTCAGCCAGCGCTTGCGCATCAGCTGCTGCGCCGCCGGAACAACCACGCCGAGACTCCCAGCATCACCATGGGCGGCAAGGCATAGGCGATGCGGTAGTCGAGCTTGAGCGCACCGGCCATGCGTCCGAAAAACAGCTGCAGCAGCCAGAAGCCCAGCGCGAACAGGATGCCCAGGAACAAGCGCTTGCCCAGGCCGCCGCTGCGCAACGAACCGAACGAGAACGGGATCGCCGCCAGACACAGCGCCAGCACGTTGAGCGGGTAGAACCAGCGGCTCCAGTACTGATCTTCGTAATCGCTGGCATCAAGGCCGTTGCGACGGCGATACTCGATGCTCTGCCCCAGATCATGTACAGACAGGTTGCGCGGCTTGGCCAGGCCGGCCGCCAGCGCCTTGGGGTTGAGCTGCGACTGCCACGGCAATTCGGGGAAGGTCTCGCGCTGCACGGATCGTGCCTGAAAGGTATCACGGCGCACCTGACGCAGCGTCCAGCGGCCCTCACGGTGCTCGGCGACCGCGGCGTAGGTCAGTTGCTGCATCTGCCCGTTTGCATCGAGGTGGTAAAGCCGCACGTCGTGCAGGGTCAACGCAGTTCCGCCATTGTCCAGCAACTGTTCCTCGCCACTGAGTGCATTGAGGAACGTATCGCCTTCGCGCGCCCACAGGCCGGAATACCGTGCCGAGGTCATATCGCTCTGATAGCGGGCGCTGGTCTTGAGCGTATCGGCCTGACTCTGTGCCCACGGGCCCACGGTCTCGCCGCTGATTACCATGGTCGCGGTGAGCAAGGCCATCGCCACCACGACCGAGGCAGACATGCGCTTGCGCGACACGCCCAGCGCCCGCAACGCGGTCAGCTCGGAGGTCGCCGCCAGCTGGCCCAGGCCCATCAGCGCGCCGATCACCGCCGCGGTCGGGAACAAGGTGTAGGCCCGGCGCGGCACCGTGTAGGCGACAAAGGCGATGGCATGGCCAAAGCTGTAACTGCCCTGGCCGATACTCTTGGCCTCGCTGGCAAACGCGTTGACCACGTCCAGGCCCAGCAGCACGGCCCAGGTCAGCAGCACCGTGAACAGCACGGCGCGCCCCACATACCAGTCATGGACCCGCGGCATCAGCTTCATGCGCGCGCCCTCGGCCGCGACAACCGGCCATCGCGGGCATAGGCCCAGATCGATACCGCCAGCAGCGGCAGCGTGAGCCACCACAGCCCAAGCGCGCCCGGCACCTTGCCGTTGGCGATCCACTGGGTGCCGACGATCATCAGGTTGGTGCCGACCAGGTAGGCCAGAAACGCCAGCATGATGCGGCCGTAGCGCTGCTGCCGCGGCGCACTGCGCGACAGCGGCAGGGTCAGCAATGCGAAGGCCAGCGCCAGCAGCGGCGGGGCAAGGCGCCGGTGCAGCTCGGCGCGCGCGATCGGCCGCGCATCCCCGATGAGCTTGAACGTGGACATCACTTCCGGGTCGTTGGCGTCGTGCGCCTTGGTGCGGTCCGGCAGGGCCACATCGTTGCTGGCGAAGGTCATCAAGCGGTAGTCCAGGCCTTGCGCACCAGCCGGGCCTTCGATGCGATGGCCATCTTCCAGGCGCAGGTAGCGGTCGGTCTTGCCCTCGAAGAACATGGCGCCGCGCTCGGCGGTGACCACGTCGATGCGGTCATCCTTCTGGCGCTGCATGAAGACCTTGCCCAGGCCCTTGCCGTCGGGGGAGATGGTGGTCAGGTAGACCACGCCGCCGCCGGACAACGGGGTGAACTTGCCCGATTCCAGGCCGGCCATCACCACGCTGCGGTTGGCGTCTTCCAGCATCAGCTCGGCGGTGCGGCTGGCCCAGGGGCCCAGCCACAACGAGCAGGCGCCAATCACCACCACCACCGGCACCACCAGCCACAGGATCGGGCGCAGCATGCGCCGCGGGCCGATGCCAATCGCCGTGATGACCGCCATTTCTGAATCGCGGTACAGCCGCGCCAGCGCCAGCAGCAGGCCCAGCATCAGCGCCAGCGGCAGGATGATCGGCAGGTAGGCAACGAATTGCAGACCCACCTGGGACAGCAGCAACCGCGCGGGGATACGGCCATCGGCAATATTGCCGAGGATATCCACTAGCACCCCGCCCACGCTCACGACCAGCAGCACGATGAGGGTTGCCAGGAAGCTCTGGGTGAAATCGCTAAGCAGATATCGATCGAGCTTCGGCATAGGGTGGGCTTGTTTTAAACTCTCGGATTCGTTCGCGGCGCCGCCAGCCTAGTCAGGTTGGCGTAAACAGCCCGCGATTGTACGGATTTGCCTACGGAATCTGATCAATGGCCCTGCAATTCACCCTGAACCAAGACGCGCCGGCAAGCGCCCACGTCGACTGCATCGTGGTTGGCGCGTTCGCCGACAAGACCCTCTCGCCCGCTGCCCAGGCGCTGGACAGCGCCAGCCAGGGCCGCCTGACGGCGCTGGTGGCACGGGGCGATGTGGCCACCAAGACCGGCACCACCAGCCTGGTGCATGACCTGCCCGGCGTGCAGGCCCCGCGCGTGCTGGTGGTGGGCCTGGGCGATGCCGCCAAGTTTGGCGTGGCGCCCTACCTCAAGGCCATCGGCGATGCGGCCCGCGCATTGAAGACCGGCCCGATCGGCACCGCCCTGCTCACCCTGACCGAACTGCCCGTCAAGGCACGCGACGCAGCCTGGAACATCCGCCAGGCCGTCATCGTCAGCGACCATGCCGCCTACCGCTACACCGCCACGCTGGGCAAGAAGAAGGTCGACGACACCGGCCTGACCACCCTGGCGATCGCCGGCGACGACGCCCGCGCCCTGGCCGTGGGTATCGCCACCGCCGAAGGCGTGGAGTTCGCCCGCGAGCTGGGCAACCTGCCGCCGAACTACTGCACCCCGGCCTACCTGGCCGAGACCGCGGCCGCCTTCGCCGGCAAGTTCCCCGGCGCCGAGGCCGAGATCCTGGACGAGCAGCAGATGGAAGCGCTGGGCATGGGCTCGCTGTTGTCGGTGGCGCGTGGCTCGGCCAACCGCCCGCGCCTGATCGTGCTGAAGTGGAACGGCGGCGGCGAGGCGCGCCCCTACGTGCTGGTCGGCAAGGGCATCACCTTCGATACCGGTGGCGTCAACCTCAAGACGCAGGGCGGCATCGAGGAAATGAAGTACGACATGTGCGGCGGCGCCAACGTCATCGGCACCTTCGTGGCCACGGTCAAGGCCGAGCTGCCGATCAACCTGGTGGTGGTGGTGCCGGCGGTGGAAAACGCCATCGACGGCAATGCCTATCGTCCCTCGGACGTGATCACCAGCATGTCCGGCAAGACCATCGAGGTCGGCAACACCGACGCCGAAGGCCGCCTGATCCTGTGCGATGCGCTGACCTACGCCGAGCGCTTCAACCCCGAAGCGCTGGTGGACGTGGCCACGCTGACCGGCGCCTGCATGGTGGCCCTGGGCCACCAGACCGCCGGATTGATGAGCAAGCACGACGATCTGGCCAATGAACTGCTGGCCGCCGGCGAGCACGTGTTCGACCGCGCCTGGCGCCTGCCGCTGTGGGACGAATACCAGGGCCTGCTGGATTCCACCTTCGCCGACGTCTACAACATCGGCGGCCGCTGGGGTGGCGCGATCACCGCCGGCTGCTTCCTGTCGCGCTTCACCGAAAACCAGCGCTGGGCGCATCTGGACATCGCCGGCGTGGCCAGCGACGAAGGCAAGCGCGGCATGGCCACCGGCCGCCCGGTCGGCCTGCTGACCCAGTGGTTGCTGGACCGCGCCGAAGGTGGGAATTGAAAATCGGGAATAGGGAATCGTGAAAGCCCTTTCCTTTCAGGCACCGCCGCGACCTTCGAGGTCGCGGCGGTGCCGTGACCATTCCCAACTCTCCTCTCCCGATTCCCTGCCCTGATGCCCCGTGCCGACTTTTACCTGATCGCCAAACCGCGCTTCCTCGACGAACCGCTGCGGCTGGTCTGCGAGCTGGCGCGCAAGGCCAACGATGCCAACCTGTCCACGCTGATCCTGGCGCGCGATGCCGCACAGGCCGAGGCGCTGGATGACCTGTTGTGGGCGTTCGACGACGAAGCCTATGTGCCGCACCAGATCGCCGGCACCGATGAGGAAGACGAACTGGCGCCGGTGCTGATCGCAACGCCCGAGTTCGCCGCGCCCTCGCGCCCGCTGGTGATCAACCTGCGCGACGACCCGTACCTGGGCGCCTGCGACCGCGTGCTGGAAGTGGTGCCCGCCGACCCCGCCGCCCGCGAACCGCTGCGCGAACGCTGGAAGCAGTACAAGGCCCTGGGCCTGGAACTCACGAAATACGACATGTAGGGGAAGGATATGGCATTAATCGAAGGCTTTCGTGTCCGCAACTATCGCGCGCTGCGCGATATCACGCTTGGACGCCTATCTGCTGAACAGCAGGGTGATCCGCTGACTCCTTTCACCGTTGTCATCGGCAAGAACGGTGTCGGAAAAAGCACGCTATTCGATGCCTTCGGCTTTGTCGCCGACTGCTTATCGAAGGACGTGGAATCGGCCTGCGACGATAAACAACGCGGAGGCTTTGAGCGCATGCGCTCCTTGGGAACTGAGGAATCCATACGGTTCGATATCTATTACCGAGAAGCCAAGGGCGAACGCCCCATCACCTACGAGCTGGCCATCAATCTGGACAGCAGCGGGCGACCATTCGTCGAGTCAGAGGTTCTCAAGCAACGTCGCAAAGGACAGAAACACGGCCGCCCCTACCCATTCTTACGCCTGCATCACGGCGTTGGAAAGGTATGGGCTGGCGAAGAAGCGGTGGAAACATCCAGCGGCGAAGAAGATCGCGCTCAAGAGGATGTGGAGCTCACTGATTTGCGCCAGTTGGGAATTGCAACTCTTGGCACATTGAAAGAGCATCCGCGCATCAAGCGTTTCCGCGACTTCCTGAAAGGCTGGCATCTCTCCTATTTCCACCCGGACTCTGCACGCTCCATACCTTCGGCCGGGGCTCAGCGACATCTCGATGTGCATGGCGAAAACATCGGAAACGTCGTTCAATATATGGAACGCGAACATAAAGAACGTTTCAAAACAATCCTTGACCGTATCGCGGCAAAAATTCCTGGCGTGCACAGCATCAGAACAACTGTGACGCAAGACAAACGCGTCCTTCTTCAATTCAACGATGGTGCCTTCAACGATCCCTTCTATGCTGGCCAGATGTCGGATGGAACGCTGAAAATATTTGCATACCTGCTCTTGATGGAAGATCCTGAACCACCACCATTTATCTGCATCGAGGAGCCCGAGAACGGTCTTTACCATCGATTACTCGATTCACTTGCGAGTGAACTGCGAAGCCATGCCACGGGAAAGAAGAACGCCCCACAGATCTTCGTCACCACCCACCAGCCCTATTTCGTAGATGCACTTTCAACCAAGGAAGTCTGGATACTCGAGAAAGGAAAAAATGGATTTTCCACCATTTGCCGGGCGTCCGATATCGATTTGGTGCGTAATCTCGTAGAAGAAGGATTGCCCCTCGGTGGACTTTGGTATGGCGACTACTTGGATACAAAATAAGTATGCATATTGAAGTCCTTGTGGAAGACAGTTCTGGCGCCAAGGTGGTGAGCATGCTGCTGCCAGCCGTCATCGGGCTCCATGGAGAACCGCATACGTGGCGCATCCACCCCTACAAAGGAATCGGACGACTACCAGCCGGCCTTTCGACTACTGCAGACCCTGCGAAGCGCGCATTATTGAACCAGCTTCCCAGACTCCTCAGCGGGTACGGCAGGACGCAAGGCGTAGACGCAGTAGTTGTTGTCTTAGATAGTGATCGACGCGACTGCGCTACTTTCCTGGCCGATTTGAAAGCCGTGCTGCAGCGGTGCAATCCGGCGCCGAAGACTCTTTTTCGCCTCGCGATCGAGGAAATGGAATCCTGGTTCCTGGGTGACAAGCCAGCTGTGCTCGCTGCCTATCCAAAAGCAAGAAAAGAAATACTTTCGGGCTACCAGCAGGACAGCATCTGTGGAACCTGGGAGCTCTTGGCGGACGCAGTTCACCCTGGCGGATCTGCAGCCATCATGAAAGCTGGCTGGCCGCTACCTGGCGAGGTCAAGCATGCATGGGCCGACCATATCTGCCCCAAGATGGATGTAGAGCTCAATCAGTCTCCAAGCTTCTGTAAGTTTCGCGATGGACTGCGTAAGCTGACACAAGCTTATGGCGCAATGAATCACTGACAGATTTTCCAATTACCTTACTTCCCATCTCTGAAAAACGAAAAAAACTGCATTCTGGTGCTAACTAGCGCCGCTTCGATCATTCAAATTTCCAGTCTCCTTTTGATTCCACCATGACACAACTCGCCTCCAGCTACGACCCCTCCTCGTTCGAATCGCGCTTGTACGCACAGTGGGAGTCGGCCGGGCATTTCAAGCCGTCCGGCAGCGGCGAGCCTTACACCGTGTTGCTGCCGCCGCCGAACGTGACCGGCACGCTGCACATGGGGCATGCGTTCCAGCAGACCTTGATGGATGCGCTGGTGCGTTACCACCGCATGCGCGGCTACGACACCTTGTGGCAGGTGGGTACCGACCATGCCGGCATCGCCACGGAAATGGTGGTCTCGCGCAACCTCGCGCTGGAAGGCAAGGGCGAAACGCGCGACACGCTGGGGCGTGAGGGCTTCATCGCCAAGGTGTGGGAATGGAAGGCGCAATCCGGCGACACCATCGAGCGCCAGATGCGCCGGCTGGGCACCTCCAGCGATTGGTCGCGCAGCACCTTCACCATGGACCCGCAGCCCTCGGCCGCGGTCACCGAGGCGTTCGTGCGCTGGTACGAACAGGGCCTGATCTACCGCGGCCAACGCCTGGTCAACTGGGACCCGGTGCTGAAGACCGCCATCTCCGATCTGGAAGTGGAAAACGTCGAAGAAGACGGCTTTTTGTGGTCGATCCGCTACCCGCTCGCCGACGGTGTGACCTACGAACACGTCGAGCATGATGCCGATGGCGTCGAGACCCTGCGCGAAACCCGCGATTACCTGGTGGTGGCCACCACGCGCCCGGAAACCATGCTCGGCGATACCGCGGTGATGGTGCACCCGGACGATGCGCGCTACGCCACCCTGCATGCCGCACAGATCGTGCTGCCGCTGACCGGCCGTCTGGTGCCGGTGATCACCGACGATTACGTGGACCGCGCGTTCGGCACCGGCGTGGTCAAGGTCACGCCGGCGCATGACTTCAACGATTACCAGGTGGGTGTGCGGCATGACTTGCCGCTGATCAACCTGTTCACCGTCACCGCCGCCATCAACGACAACGCACCGGAGCGCTACCGCGGTCTGGATCGTTACGACGCGCGCAAGCTGGTGCTGTCCGAGCTGGAAGACCTGGGGCTGTTGGTGGAAACCAAACCCCACAAGCTGCAGGTGCCGCGCGGCGACCGTACCGGCCAGGTGATCGAGCCGTATCTCACTGACCAGTGGTTCGTGAAGATGGATGCGCTGGCCAAGCGAGGCCTGGAGCTGGTGGAAAGCGGCCAGGTCAAGTTCGTGCCGCCGAACTGGATCAACACCTATCGCCACTGGATGGAAAACATCCAGGATTGGTGCATCAGCCGTCAGCTGTGGTGGGGCCACCGCATTCCGGCGTGGTTCGACGAGGCGGGCAAGTGCTATGTCGGCCACGACGAAGCGCAGGTGCGCGCCACGCATGGTCTGGGTGCAGAGGTTGCCTTGCATCAGGACAGCGACGTGCTGGAAACCTGGTTCTCCTCGCAGCTGTGGCCGTTCTCCACATTGGGCTGGCCGGATGCGCAGGCGATGGATGAGCGCGGTTTCGCCCGCTACTTGCCGTCGTCGGTGCTGGTCACCGGGTTCGACATCATCTTCTTCTGGGTGGCGCGCATGATCATGGCCACCGACAGCTTCACCGGGCAGGTGCCGTTCCGCGATGTCTATATCACCGGCCTGATTCGCGATGCGCAGGGCCAGAAGATGTCCAAGTCCAAGGGCAACGTGCTCGACCCGCTGGACATCATCGACGGCATCAGCATTGAAGATTTGGTGGCCAAGCGCACCAGCGGCCTGATGCAGCCGCGCATGGCCGAAAAGATCGAAAAGGCCACACGCAAGGAATTCCCGGACGGCATCATCGCCCACGGCGCCGACGCGCTGCGCTTCACCATCGCCGCACTCGCCACGCATGGCCGCGACATCAAGTTCGATCTGGGCCGCGCCGAGGGTTACAAGAATTTCTGCAACAAGCTGTGGAATGCCACGCGCTTCGCACTGATGAACACCGAAGGCGCACAGTTCAGCGGCGTGCCGCAACCGCAGACCGAAACCGAACGGTGGATCCTGGCGCGCCTGGACGCGGTGGCCGCCGAAGCACAGGCGCATTACGCCAATTACCGGTTCGACCTGCTCGCGCAAACGCTGTACGAATTCGCCTGGAATGCGTTCTGCGATTGGTTTGTCGAACTCGCCAAGCCTGCGCTCAACGGCGCGGTGCAGGACGCCGCCGACAGCACCCGCCACACGCTGCTCTACGTGCTGGAAGCACTGTTGCGGCTGCTGCATCCGCTCACCCCGTTCGTGACCGAAGAACTGTGGCAGCAGGTGGCGCCGCGCCTGGGCATTACCGGTGACACGATCTCGCTGCAAGCCTTTCCGCAGCGTGGCGATGTCGACACCAGCGGTTACGCCGGTGCAGAAGCCGATATCGAATGGCTCAAGGCGATGGTCTCGGCACTGCGCCGCGTGCGCAGCGAATTGAACGTGCCGCCATCCAAGCAGGTGCGCCTGTGGTTGCAGGCCGGCAGCAGCGACGACCGTGCGCGCGTGGCGCGTTTCGCCTCGCAGCTGGCGTTCCTGCTGAAGTTGGAAGCCATCGACTGGCTGGCCGCCGGCCAGGAGGCTCCGCCGGCCGCCGCTGCCATTGTTGGCGAGCTCACCTTGCTGGTGCCGCTGGAAGGCCTGGTCGACATGGATGCCGAACGCACCCGCCTGGACAAGGAGATCAAGCGCGTGGAGAACGAGATCGGCAAGTGCAACGGCAAGCTCGGCAACGCCACCTTCGTGCAGAACGCACCAGCGGCGGTGGTCGAGCAGGAACGCGCACGCTTGAACGACTGGACCACCCAGCTGACCGGTCTGCGCGAGCAGCGCGCCAAGCTCTGAAGCAACGACGCCTGCGCCAGATGGCGCAGGCGTTTGATGCATGCACTGTCCGCAGCCATTGGGCTGCGGCACTTACCGGTTAAAATCAGCGATCACAACGACTGCGCAGGCGCCAGGCGGACGCGACGTTTTGTTAGCCGGTCTAAGGTCCTCCGGCGCCCCTATACGCCAGCACCGCCGCAGCCACGGCCGTGCTCGGCAACCGACTGTACGCATCACGCGGCTTCCAACCGATCGCGGTAGTGAGCATGCACACCATCCGCGCGCCGTTGATCTGCTCCACGCGATCGAGATCGGTGCGGCCACCGATGCCCTGCACTCCATCCCTGCAACCACGGGTCCCACCGATCCGGAACACGTCGTGCTCCGACAGCAGCGCCGACTGAATCGCCAGGCCGTGCGCGTCGTTAAACGAGCATCCGGGTCGGCCTTGTCACCCACGCTGCGCGGCCTGCCACGCAGGCCATCGGCACAGCACACACGCCATTGCACACAACGCACAACGCCTGCATCGCTGCAGGCGTTGTGTGCTGCGTTCGCACCGCTGCATGACGCAGCGGTGCAGGATGCGCTCGGCGTTACAGCTTGCCGGCGCCAGCCTTGGCCTTGACGTCCGCTGCCACCTTGTTGGCCGGCAGGATGTTGTAGGTATACGGCGGCTTCCAGCCGATGTTGCTGTTCCAGCTGCAGGTCAGTGCCTTGCCGTTGATCAACGAGCCCTGGTCACGGTACACGCTGCCCTTGTAGTCGCCAGCAATCTTGGTGCAGCTGCTCACGCCGCTGATGTCGAAGGCATTGTTCTCGGAGAAGATCTTCGATTCCTTGCCCACGCCATGCGCATGCGAGAACGGGTACACCTTATTGCTGGTGCTGCCGAGGTGGTAGTTGTTGTACAGATGCACCTGGCCGAAGCGTACGCGCGGCGCACGTGCGGCAATGTCCTGGAACAAGGTGTTGTGGATGGTGACCTTGAGCTTGCCGGAGTCGGTGCTCGATGCACTGTCGCTGGAGCCGATCAGGCTGTTCTTCTCGTGCGACTTGAACACCGAATACGAAATGGTCACGTAGTTGGCGCCCTTCTTGACGTCCATCGCACCATCGTGATGCTGCTTGGGGCGGCCGTTGGCGGTGCCGTTCTGATCATCGGTGCGGCGGCCGTCGGTGAAGGTCACATGGTCCACCCACACGTTGCTGGCGCCTTCCACGGTCAACCCGTCGTATTCGGAGTTCCAGTTGCCTGCATCGCCGTCGTCGGCATCCCACACCGGCTCCGGATCCCACGGATTCTCGATGGTGAGATTGCGCACAATGACGTCGTTGGCCTTGACGTAGAAAAAGCCTTCGCGGATTTCGGCATTGGTGCCGACGCCGATCAGGCTGGTCTTGGTCGGCACATCCAGGCGACCACGGCTCTTCATGTCCGAGGTCTTGGTGTAGGCCTTGCCTTCGCTGATGTCGATGACACCCTTGATCTTGATGATGCGGCCGTTGCTGCCGGCCTTGGCCTTCAAGGCCGCCTTGAGCTGGGCCGCGTTGGTGACGGTGTAAATGTCTGCCGCCGCCGCCTTGGAGCCTCCCTTGGTGCCGCCGTTCTGGGTGGCCCAGCCGGTGGTGGCCACTTCCAGTGCAGGGTCTGCCGCATACGCGGTGCCCGACAACAACGCAGCGCCCAGAACGACGCCCACAACCGTACGACCCACAACTGTCGATGCAGTCGACATGGTGTTGAATTCTCTTGAATGAGTGATGCAATGACACGTCGCATGCGCGACGCGCTCCCCGTGACAGCACTGCATCCGCCCAGGCCGAATCGGCCAGTCCCCTAGCGGACACGACCGATGCTATCGGTTATGTAAATTATTTAAAAGTATATTTTCGCTATGCTGCACGTGCACCCTCGGCATAGCTGCAACCCATCACGTGCAGTGCCCGTTGCCGGGCACTGCACGTGGTAACGCTTACAGCTTTCCGGCACCTGCTTTTGCCTTGACGTCGGCGGCGACCTTGTCGGCCGACAGCAGGTTGTAGGTATACGGCGGCGTCCAGCCGATGTTGGTATTCCACGAGCAAGAAAGCGCCTTGCCGTTGAGCAACGAGCCCTGATCGCGGTACACGCTGCCGCCGTAGTCGGCAGCGATCTTGTCGCAGCTGCTCACGCCACTGATCTCGAATGCGTTGCGCTCGGAAAAAATCTTCGATTCCTTGCCGACACCATGCGCATGCGAGAACGGATACACCTTATTGCTGGTGCTGCCGACGTGGTAGTTGTTGTACAGGTGCACCTGACCGAAGCGCACACGCGGCGCACGTGCGGCGATGTCCTGGAACATGGTGTTGTGGATGGTGACCTTGAGCTTGCCGCTGTCGGTGCTGGAGGCGCTGTCGCTGGAGCCGATCAAATCGTTCTTCTCGTGCAGCTTGAACACCGAGTACGAAATGGTCACGTAGTTGGCGCCTTTCTTGACGTCCATCGCGCCATCGTGGTGTTGCTTCGGGCGGCCGTTGGCGGTGCCGTTCTGATCATCGGTACGGCGGCCATCGGTGAAGGTCACGTGGTCCACCCACACGTTGCTGGCGCCTTCCACGGTCAACCCGTCGTATTCGGAGTTCCAGTTGCCCGCGCTGCCATCGTCCGGATCCCAGACCGGCTGCGGATCCCACGGATTTTCGATGGTGATGTTGCGGATGATGACGTCGTTCGCCTTGACGTACATGTAGCCTTCGCGGATTTCCGCGTTGCTGGTGATGCCGATCAAGGTGGTCTTGGTGGGAATGTCCAGACGCGCGCGGCTCTTCATGTCGGCCGTGGTGCTGTAGGCCTTGCCTTCGCTGACGTCGATCACGCCGCTGATCTTGATGATGCGTCCGTTGCTGCCAACACTGGCTTTCAACGCAGCTTTCAGCTCGGCAGCGTTCTTGACCGTGTAGATATTGGCGGCCGCGGCTTTGGAGCCGCCCTTGGTGCCACCGTTCTGCGTGGCCCAGCCTGTCGTGGCAACTTCCAGTGCAGGATCGGCGCTGGCAACGCCAATCACCAGCAACGACCCGACAAACAGCGACGCGGCGGCCGCCGTTGAGAATTTCGGCTTCATCTTGATGTCTCCCTCGGATAAGTTCGACGCACCGCGCAGCGGCACATCGCTCGACTAGAGCGCGCGGAACGTACTTTTCATCTGTGTACTTTTCAGTTTCCGCGACACGGATACTAGGAGCATCGCAATCGGTTGTATCTAGGCGATGTGTCGATGTGCACGCGCTGTCACGCAAACGCTTGCGGGACATTCAAGAGAAGACAAAACGCGATGACGCAGACACGCGGAGACAGCAGCGAGGACACTGCAATGCAACATCACGTGCAGCGCGTGGTGGCGTGCAGCAGCGCAAGCACGATGTGTGATCGCGGATGTGAGAGGGCACATCAAGCAGCGCGATCAGGACACATCACTGAGCGCTGGAGACCGCACAAACGCAGCAAAACGCATTGCCGGTGACGTGCACTTCCGTGCGATGTGCAGCGCAGTGATCGATCATGCGCACACACGTCCAATACCGCGGGGTATCAATCAGCGCGTGCGTCGCATGATGAGCAGAAGTGGCCGCACGCACGTTGCGTTCGCTTCGTCAGCTGTGACGCATGCACACACGCATGCCGTGCAAGCGCGTACACCTGCATGCGCGTTCGATGATGGTGCCGAGCGTCAGCACATACGCGCCCGCCACGCAGCGGCGCGGCCAGCCTTCAATCAGTCAAGTCACACCAGGGCGTCGCAAAGCCTGCGCGCCACACGATCGGTCAGGAGATGCCTTCGAAGAACAACTCGATCGCCATCACCAGGGCATCTTCGCGCCCGGTGTGCGCGGGGTAGTAGCGCGGACGTCGCCCGATCTCGTTGAACCCTTCGGAGTGGTACAAGGCAATCGCCGACGGATTGGACGGGCGCACTTCCAGGAACGCGCGCCGCGCGCCACGGTCGCAGGCCGCCTTGATCAGCGCGCGCAGCAACACACGGCCGTGCCCTTGCGACTGTGCTTCCGGTGCAATGCAGACGTTGAGCACATGCGCCTCGTCGGCAGCAATGCTGATCACGCCGTAGCCAATGATCTGCCCGGCCTGCTCCAGCACCCAGCCCGGATACCCGGCCTGCAGGCAATCGCGAAAAATGCTGCGCGTCCACGGAAACGGATACGCGCGGCGCTCGATGTCCATCACCGCGTCCAGGTCGCTCTCACGCATCGCGCGCAGGGCAGTGGGCATCGGCGCGTTCATGGCGCTCACGCCGGGCCCTGGCGCCGGCGCAGGGCGCGCAGCTGCGGCCACAGCGCGCGCTTGGCGGCCGGGTTGCCGCGCAATTCGGCCAGAGGCCAGGAGGCCATCAACGCCTGGGTCTGCGGATCACCGGGATTGCAGCCGGATGCACGCAACAAGGCAATCTGCAATCTGTCGGGCATGCCCACACGGCCACGCCGCGGTGCGGCAGGCGCGGACGGTCGAACGCTGACATCGGCAGGTGGCTCGGACGGCGCAGCCGGTGCGTTGCGGCGTGCGGCAGGTGCTGCGCTGGGCGCAGGCGCGGCGTGTTGCGGGCGCGTAGGTTCACGCACCGGTGCCGGCGCCTCGGCCACGGCAGGCGCCGGTTCGGGCTCCACCGTGTCGCGGTCCAGATACACGGTGTGGCCCATCGCCTGCAGGCAGCTCACCTGCAGGTCCGACCACACCGGCGCGACGGCCATCTCGCTCATGGCAGCTCGGGCGTCCTGCGTCCGCGCCGCCACAGCCACATCACCGGGCCGGACAAGGCGTACAGCACGCCGATCACCAGCAGCGAGCGTGCCGGGTCGATGACCAGCAGCGCGATGACCACCGCCGCGATCGCCAGCGCCAGGAACGGCACCCGGTCGGCACGCGGGCCGCGTTCGCCGCCCTTGAAGCTCCAGAAACGGATCCGGCTGACCATCAGCAACGCCGACACCACGGTGACGCACAGCGCCACATAGCGCAGCTGCTCGCCATCCAGGCCCAGGCTGTCGTCGGCGAAGGCCCACACGAAGGACATCATCAAGCCGGCCGCGGCCGGGCTGGCCAGGCCGATGAACCAGCGTTTGTCGACCACGCCGACCTGGGTGTTGAAGCGCGCCAGCCGCAGCGCGGCGCAGGCCGCATACAGAAACGCCGCCGACCAGCCGACCCGGCCCATCACGCTGCTGTCGAACTTCAGCGCCGACAGCGACCAGTGATACATCACCAGCGCCGGCGCCATGCCGAAGCTGACCAGGTCGGCCAGCGAGTCGTACTGCACGCCGAATTCGCTGCTGGTGTTGGTCAGGCGCGCCACGCGGCCGTCCAGCCCGTCCATCACCGCGGCCACGAACACCGCCATGCTGGCCTGCACGAACTGGCCGTTGGCGGCAGCAATGATGGCGTAGAAGCCGGAGAACAACCCGGCGGTGGTGAACAGGTTCGGCAGCAGGTAGATCGTGCGCGAACGCGGGGGCGGTCTCATTTCATCCATCCGGCAAGTGTAGGGCCTGAGGTCCGTCCGGCGGTAGCGCGGCCCGGCCTGATGCGCCCTGCCGGCCCATCGATCACTTGCCACGGCGGTCGCTGAATGCTGCAATCGCCGCGGGAATCATCTAGGGGAAGCCTCATGCACCTGTCGTCCGGGCTCTGCGCCCTGTTGATGCTGGTCAGCGCCGCCGCCGGCGCCACCGATCTATACAAGTGGAAGGACGCCAAGGGCGTGACCCACTACACCGAGACCCCGCCCCCGACCGGCCAACGCTACGAGTCGCGCCGGATCGACGCGCGCAGCGGCACCGCCGCCATCGCCGCCCCGGAAACGGCCGCGCCCGAATCGGCCGACTGCCTCACCGCACGCCGCAATCTGGAGCTGCTCAGCGGCAAGGGCGAAGTGACCATGGGCGCCGGCGACGGCAAGCCTGGCACCCCGCTGGACCCGGAAGCGCGCGCCGCGCAGCGCAATCTGGCCGAGGCCGCCGCCAAGGCCTATTGCAAGCCGGCACCGGCCGGCGGCCCAACCACCTGAGCCCTGCGCACCGGCCACGCGCCGGTGCACGCAACGCGCCGCCGAGGCATCGCCGATGACCTGCAGGGCACGACACTGGCAAACTATCGGCTTTCCGCCTCAAGCGAAGCCCGATGCGTCTTTCCCAGTTCCACCTGCACACCACCAAGGAAACCCCGGCCGACGCCGAGCTGGTCAGCCACCGTCTGATGCTGCGCGCGGGCATGATCCGCAAGCTGGCCTCCGGGCTGTACACCTGGTCGCCGCTGGGCTTGCGCGTGCTGCGCAAGGTCGAGGCCATCGTGCGCGAGGAAATGAACCGCGCCGGGGCGGTGGAAGTGCTGTTCCCCACCATCCAGCCGCGCGAGCTGTGGGACGCGACCGGCCGCTGGGAAAAGTTCGGCGGGCAATTGCTGAAGATCAAGGACCGCAAGGAACAGGAGTTCTGCTACACCCCGACCGCCGAAGAAGCCGCGGCCGAGTTCGCGCGCCAGGAAATCAACAGCTACAAGCAGCTGCCGCTGAATTTCTACCAGATCCAGACCAAGTTCCGCGATGAAATCCGCCCGCGTTTCGGCGTGATGCGTGCACGCGAGTTCCTGATGAAGGACGCCTATTCGTTCCATCTCACCGATGCGGACATGGCGCGCGAGTACGACAACATGCGAGCCGCCTATATCCGCATCTTTACCCGGCTGGGGCTGGAGTTCCGCGCGGTGCAGGCCGACTCCGGCGCAATCGGCGGCGATGCCTCGCAGGAATTCCATGTCATCGCCGAATCGGGCGAGGACTCGCTGGCGTTCTCCACCGGCTCGGACTACGCAGCCAATGTGGAAACCGCCAGCGCCGCCCTGCCCGCACCGCGCCCGGCTGCCGGCGAGACCCTGCAGCGCGTGGACACACCTACCCAGAAGACCTGCGAAGACGTGGCCCAGTTGCTGGGCCTGCCGCTGCAGCGCACGGTGAAGTCGATCGCGGTGATGACCACCGCCGGCTTCGTGCTGGTGCTGGTGCGTGGCGATCACGCCGTCAACGAGCTCAAGCTGGCCAAGGTCGCCGGCATGGCCGACTACCGGCTGGCCAATGAAAGCGAGATCCGTCAGCACCTGGGCAGCGAGCCCGGCTTCCTGGGCCCGGTGCAGCCGGCCCAGCCGATTCGCATTATTGCCGATCGCGACGTCGCGGCCATGGCTGATTTCGTGGTCGGTGCCAACGCGGTAGGCGTGCACCTGACCGGGGTCAACTGGGGCCGCGACCTGCCCGAACCGGAGACCGTGGCCGACGTGCGCAATGTCGTGGACGGCGACCGGGCCAGCGACGGCGGCGAGCTGCGCCTGACCCGCGGCATCGAAGTGGGGCATGTGTTCCAGCTCGGCAGTAAATACGCCGAAGCGCTGCAGGCCACCGTGCTGGATGAAAACGGCAAGGCTGCGGTGATGAAGATGGGCTGCTACGGCATTGGCATCTCGCGCATCGTGGCGGCGGCAATCGAACAGAACCACGACGACGCCGGCATTGTCTGGCCCGCGCCGATGGCGCCGTGGAAGGTGGTGGTGTGCGTGATCAACCCCAAGCAGGACGCGCAGGTGGCTGCCGCGGCCGGTGACTTGCTGGAGGAATTGATCGCCGCCGGCATCGACGCGGCGTTGGACGATCGCGGCCTGCGACCGGGCGCCATGTTTGCCGATATGGAACTGCTGGGCGTTCCGCACCGCGTGGTGGTGTCCGAGCGTGGATTGGCGGCCGGGACTTTTGAATATCGCGCCCGCACCGCCGAATCGGCAGAAAACCTGGATAAGGCCGGGTTATTCTCCCGGCTTGGGAACTGATCAAACCCGGGCAATATCCTCCCGCTGGATGAACGCACTGCGCCGAAGTAATTCGGCGCATTTGTCATATGGGTTTTCTGTCATTATGATGGCCGGCGCTGCCACGGAATGGCATTCCGAGAGCAACTAACAAGTCGCCCCTGAAAAACCCCCAATCACCCAACGCCCGCAAGGCCTTGATGTCTGCAGTGGCGTGCCAGAACTACCAGTTTTCGCTACGCTGAAGGCTGGTTTCTGGCAATTTCCACTCATGCATACACGCCGTCCTGCTGCCGAGCACATGCCTGCCGAGGAGTTGTTTCGTTCGCGCCTGGAGAACCAGATCGATCTGCGGCATCCGCTGGCGCAGCTGAGCCAACGGATGCCGTGGACGGCGTTGGAGCAAGCACTTTCATCGCGCTTGCCGGCCACCCAGGCTGGTGGCGGTCGGCCGGCATTGCCGGTGCGGCTGATCGCCGGTTTGCTCTACCTCAAACACGCCTACGACCTGTCCGATGAGGCGGTGTGCGAGCGTTGGCTGGAAAATCCGTATTGGCAGTTTTTCACTGGCGAGGTCGTGTTCCAGACGCGCTTGCCGTGCGATGCCAGCTCGCTGACGCGCTGGCGTCAGCGGCTTGACGAAGCGGGGATGGAAGAGTTGCTGGCACACACCATCAACGCTGCACATGCCATGCAGGCGGTGGACGCACGCGAGTTGTCGCGGGTGATCGTGGACACCACGGTGCAGGAAAAGGCGATTGCCTATCCGACCGATAGTCGGTTGCTGGAGGTGGCACGCAAGAAACTGGTGCTGCTGGCCAAGCGTTACGGCATCGGGTTGCGGCAGAGCTACGCACGGCAAGGTCCGGCCCTGAGCCGCAAGGCGGGCCGCTATGCGCATGCACGCCAGTTCAAGCGCATGCAGCGCGTGCTGCGACGTCAACGCACGGTCTTGGGGCGGGTGTTGCGCGATATCGCGCGCAAGCTGGACCAGGTGGAACCCGGCGTGCGCGAGCGCATCGCGGTCTGGCTGGAACGTGCGCAACGGCTGTACACGCAGCGTCCGAAGGACAAACAAAAACTGTACGCATTGCATGCCCCGGAAGTGGAATGCATCGGTAAGGGCAAGGCGCGTCAAGCGTACGAATTCGGCGTCAAGGTCGGCATTGCGGTCACCGCCTGCAAGGGATTGGTCGTGGGTGCGCGTAGCTTCCCGGGCAACCCGTACGACGGCGACACCTTGGCCGAGCAGCTGGAGCAGACACGCGGGTTGCTGCAGGATCTGAGCGTAGAACCGACGGTGGCGATCGTGGACCTGGGCTATCGCGGGCGCGAGGTCGATGGCGTGCAGGTGCTCCATCGTGGCAAGGCCAAGACGCTGACGCGACGGCAATGGCGCTGGATCAAACGACGGCAGGCGGTGGAACCGGTGATCGGACATCTGAAAGACGACTGCAGGTTGCGTCGCTGCAGGCTGAAAGGTGCACAAGGCGATGCGCTGCACGTACTCGGCTGCGCCGCCGGCTACAACCTGCGCTGGCTGCTGCGCTGGATCGCGTTTTTGCGTGCCTGGATGCGGGCGATGGGATGGCCATCCTTTAGCGCCGTGCCGCTGTCGCCGATGACACTTGGTGCTTGAAGGGGGTTTTTCAGGGGCGACTAACAAAGCGTGACGTGCGGTTTGGGATGGTGCGCAGGATTTCGCATGGACGCGCTCCAGAGAAAACCGATGGCAGGCCGCGCCTGCCATTCGAATATGTCGCCGTTTTGTTAGTTGCTCTTAATTTCCCTCTCAATTTTCCGGAGTAGTGATGTCGATCGATCTCACCGGCCTGTCGGCCAAGCAGTTGGGCGCACTGATCAAGAATGCAAAGAAGCAGCAGACGGTGGTCGCCAAGCGCGCGCCGATTGCCAAGGTGCGGACCCAATTGACCCGCGCCGCGAAAGCCCAGGGTTATTCCATTGAAGAATTGTTCGGCGCCGCCGCCAGTGCCGGCCCGGGCCGTCCGGCCGCCGCCGGCAAGCCGGGTCCGCGTGCCGGACGCAAGCTGGGCAAGGTTGCACCGAAATACCGCAATCCCGCCAATGCCCAGGAAACCTGGACCGGCCGCGGCAAGCAGCCGCGCTGGCTGGCTGAATTGACCGCTGCCGGCAAGAAGGTCGAAGACTTCCTGATCAAGAAGGACGGCGGCGCAAAGCCGGCAAAGAAGGCCACCGCCAAGAAGGCCACGCGCAAAACCGCCACCAAGCGCGCGACCAAGAAAGCCAAGGCTGCGTGATTCAAGGCAAATAAAAAACGCCGGCACTGCCGGCGTTTTTTATTGGGCGCCGTTCGGGCCTGTCATAAATTCTTGCGGGCCGGGATCAGCAGATTGCCAAACAGCAATCCGGCCACCAAAGCCATCACGATATTGGTGACCGCCAATAGTGCAGCTTGGCCGACGGTGACATCCTGCTGCTGCACCAGGGTCAAAAACCCGCGCAAACTGGTGCTACCGGGCACCAGCATGATGATGCCCGGCAACCGGATCAGCGCACCGGGTTTTTGCACCACACGTCCAAACAGATTTCCGGCGGCGGTCAATGCCATCGCCGATGCGAACACGCCGGCCGGCCCGCCCCAGGCATGCCCGGCATAACGTGCGATGACATACCCGGACATGGCCGCCGCCATGATCCACAGATAATCGCGGCGATTGGCCTTGAACAGCACCGCGAACGCATACGCGGCCACCAGCAGCGAGGCCCATTCCACCCAGCCGGCCTGTGGGCGCACCGCGGCGACCTGCGGGTTCAAGCCCACCAACTGGGTCAACGTCACCGCAATCACCGCGCCCACGGTGAGCTTGAGCACCGTGGTGACCGCACCGGCCAGGCGCGCCGTGCCCGACACCCAATGCTGGCTGGCCAACTCGTTGAACGCATTGGTCAGCGACATACCGGGCAGCAGCACCACCAGCGAGGCAATGATCACCGTATTGAGATTGAGCGGGCCGACCAGCGAGGCCACCAGCGCAGCGACCACGCCGGCCAGCAGCCCGGCCAGTGCTTCGCCGGCCTCCTTGGTGGCCGGGCGCTTGTCGGTGTACTGGGTGAGCAGCCCGATCGACATGCCGATCACCCCGGCGGTGGCGATGTCCAGCCACGGCAGCTTCCACAGCCCGGCCACCCCGGCCGCGGCCAGGCCGAACGCCAGCACCTGCAGGGCCTTGCCGCGCCGGTCCGTCTCGCGGTCAAGACGGCGCAGGGCCGTGTGGCCCTGGGCAATACTCATGCGCCCGCTGGCGACGCTGTCGGCCACGTAGTCGGCGACGCTGAGTTTGTAGAGGTCGTTCTCGCCCGGCGCCAGGCGGATCACGCGGGTGATGTCACTGGAGCCGATCGACTTGGTCGGGTCGCTGAAGCTCAGGATGATGCCGGTGGGATTGGACCAGGGCTCGCAATCCAGCCCCAGTTTCTGCGACAGGCCGATCACCGCCGCCTCGAGCCGCTGCGCGGTGGTGCCATAGGAATGCAGGCGCCCGGCGATTTCCGACACGAAGGCGACACGTTGCGCGTAGGTTGCGCCGGCGGACGATGGAACAACGGTGGCAGCAGACATGCGTGGCGGGTCGGATCGAAGCGGCGCCTGGGCGAGGACGCCAGTGTATGCGCAGCACGCCTGGCCCGTGGTCGCCATCGCCGGTCGCTGTCGCCGTGCGCGCAGCTACTCCCCATCATTCGCTCACGCCAGCCACTGTATGCTGACGCCACGGACAGGCCGCCCATGATCAAACCGCAACCGCCACGCATAGAACAAGACTCGCAGGACCATGCCGAGGTACGCCTCGCCGGCAGTTGGGTCCTGGCCACCGCCCTGCCCCAGGCCGAGCTGCTGCAAGCCGTTCCCGACGGGGTGCGCCGCATCGACGCGCGTGGCATCGGGCAACTGGATTCGGCCGGGGTACTGCAGCTGCTGCGCTTTGCCAGCCGCATGGGCCTGAAAGAAGACGCCATCGATTTCCGCGACGAGCACCAGGCACTGGTGTGCACCATCGAGGAACTCAACGACGAGCGCCCCAAGCCCAAGCGCGATTACGGCTTTGTCGCCGCGCTCGACCGTCTGGGCCGCACCACCCACGGCGTGGGCCAGGGCATCCTGGAGCTCAACAGCTTCCTGGGCGAGAACCTGGTCAAGATCGCGCGACTGATCCACGAACCGCGCCGCTTCCGGCTCACCTCCACCGTGCACCACATGGAACAGGTGGGGCTGGATGCGGTGCCGCTGGTGGTGCTGCTGTCGTACCTGGTGGGCGCGGTGATCGCGTTTTTGGGCTCGACGATCCTGCGCGACTTCGGCGCGGAGATCTATGTGGTGGAACTGGTGTCGATCGCGTTCCTGCGCGAATTTGCCGTACTACTCACCGCTATTGTCCTGGCCGGCCGCACCGCCAGCGCGTTTACCGCGCAGATCGGCGCGATGAAATCGCGCGAGGAAGTGGATGCCATCCGCACCCTGGGCCTGGACCCGATCGACCTGCTGGTGATCCCGCGCCTGCTGGCGCTGATCTTCACCCTGCCCTTGCTGACCTTCATCGCGATGATCGCCGGCCTGGCCGGTGGCGTCACCGTGGGCGCGTTCGATCTGGATATTCCGCCGCAGATGTACCTGGCGCGCATGCACGACACCATCCAGCTGCGGCACTTCCTGGTCGGCCTGTCGAAGGCGCCGCTGTTTGCGCTGGTGATCGGCCTGATCGGCTGCCTGGAGGGTTTGAAGGTCAGCGGCACCGCGCAGTCGGTGGGCGAACGCACCACTTCTTCGGTGGTGCAGACGATTTCCTTGGTCATCATCCTCGACGCAATTGCGGCGTTGTGGTTCATGAAGATGGGGTGGTGATGAGGCCGGGATTCGACATTGGGGATTCGGGATTCGTGCAAAGCACACGCGCGGGCGTCTCCGCGCTCGCGAGAGGCCTGCTGTGACCAATCCCGAATCCCAAATCACCACTCCCGAGACTGACGACGACCAGCTGGCAATCTCCGTGCGCGGGCTGACCAACCGGTTCGGCAGCCAGGTCGTCCACGAAGAGCTCGACCTGGACGTGCGCCGCGGCGAGATCCTGGGCGTGGTCGGCGGCTCGGGCACCGGCAAGTCGGTGTTGATGCGCAGCATCCTGGGCCTGCGCGAACCCGATGCCGGCAGCATCCAGGTGCTTGGCGCGGATGCGCGCTCGGGCCGTTTCGTCGATCGCCAGCACATCACCCGCAACACCGGTGTGCTGTTTCAGGACGGCGCGCTGTTTTCCTCGATGACCGTCGGCGAGAACGTGCAGGTGCCGCTGAAGGAGCATCACGGCGAATTCCCCGAGCGCTGGTATTTCGAACTGGCGCTGTTGAAGATCAAGCTGGCCGGTTTGCCCGCCGACGCGCTGGACAAGCTGCCCTCGCAATTGTCCGGCGGCATGCGCAAGCGCGCCGGACTGGCGCGGGCGTTGGCACTGGACCCGCCGCTGCTATTCCTGGACGAGCCCACCGCCGGGCTGGATCCAATCGGCGCGGCCGCCTTCGACCGGCTGATCCGCACATTGCAGCAGGCCCTGGGCCTGACCGTGTTCCTGATCACCCACGACCTGGATACGCTGTACGCCATCTGCGACCGCATCGCGGTGCTGGCCGATCGCAAGGTGATCGCCAACGCCCCGCTGGCCGAAATCGAACAAGTCGATCACCCCTGGATCCAGGAATATTTTCACGGCCCCCGTGCGCGTGCCGCGCGCCAGGCCAAGACCGCCTCCACCGAGACCGCCTGAGCATGGAAACCAAAGCCAATTACGTCCTGATCGGCGCCTTCACCATCGTGGCCGGCCTGGCCTTGCTGCTGTTCGGGCTGTGGGCCGCCAAATACTCCTCCGACCGCACCTGGCAGCAATACCGGGTGGTGTTCCGCGAGGCGGTGACCGGCTTGTCGGTCGGCAGCCCGGTGCAGTACAACGGCATCGCGGTGGGCTCGATCACCGAGCTGACGCTGGCGCCGAACGACCCGCGCCAGGTCGTGGCGCATGTGCGGGTGAACTCCACCACGCCGATCAAGAGCGACACCCGCGCCAAGCTGGCCATCACCAGCCTGACCGGCCCGTCGATCATCCAGCTCTCCGGCGGCACGCCCGAAGCACCGTCGCTGACCACCATCGACAAGAGCGACGCGCCGATCATCCAGACCACGCCGTCGGCGCTGCAGAACATCACCGACACCGCCAATCGCATCGTCGAGCGCATGGACCAGATGCTCTCGGACAAGAACGTGGCCAGCATCACCGCCACACTGCAGAACCTGGAAAAGATCAGCGGCGGCATCGCCGATCGCGACGAAGGCATGCAGGCGCTGATCGTCAGCGCGCGCGACGCCGCGCGCAATCTGGACACCACCCTGACCACCACCAACGGCACCATCAAGCGGCTGGACCAGAACCTAGTGCAGCAGCTGCCCGGCATCCTGGAAAAACTCGACGCCACCCTGGTCAAGCTGGATTCGGCCGCCGGTAACGCCGACAACATCCTTGGCGAGAACCGCGCGGCCATCAATAGTTTTGCCAATGACGGCCTGGGCCAGCTGGGCCCCACGCTCACCGAGTTGCGCGGCCTGATCCGCGATCTGCGCCGGGTCAGCGACAAACTGGATAACAACCCTGCGCGCTACCTGCTCGGCCGCGACGCACCCAAGGAGTTCGAACCGAAATGACTGCCATGCGCCTGTTGCGTCCCCTGCTGTGCGTCTCGTTGCTGGCGCTGGGCGGCTGCTCGGTCCTGACCGGTGGCGACCAGAAACCGGCCACAATCTACGCCCCCACCGTGCGCGTCACGCCAAATCCAGCGTGGCCGCAGGTGAGCTGGCAGCTCTTGGTGGCCAAGCCCAGCGCCGCGCGCATCATCGACAGCCCGCGCATCAATGTGCGGCCGACCCCGGGCGAATTGCAGGTCTATCACGGCGCCGGCTGGGCGCAACCGGCCACCGACATGCTGGAAGACAGCGTGGTCCGCGCCTTCGAAGACTCAGGCAAGATCGCCGCGGTTGCGCGCATCGGCGCCGGGATCCGCTCGGACTACAAACTGGCGATCGACGTGCGCCGCTTCGAGTCCGACTATGCCGGCCAGTCGCTGCCGGCTGCCACCATCGAGCTCAACGCCAAGCTGCTGCATTCCTCCGATCAGCGCGTGGTGGCATCGCGTACGTTCACCGTGGCCCGCCCCTCGAGCAGCACCGACACCGCTGCGGTCGCGGCCGCGTTCGAGCAGGCCCTGACCCAGGTCACCACCGAGCTGGTGGGTTGGACCTTGATCACCGGTCAGCAGGACAGCCAGACCTTGCCGCGTGCGTTGTAAGCGCAAGCGAGCAGCCAGAAAAACGTAGCCAGCGGTCGCCAGGTGGACACGGACGGCGCGCAGGAGCCGGAGCATACGAGTGGTACATGCCGATTCCGAGTACCGGCCGCGCCCGCCTGGGGCTGCCGCAAAGCGGCTGATCTGCTGCATGACTGCGGGGGCCCTTGCCTTCCCACCATCGCGGGACACGCTGCAAGTACGTCCTTGTAAGCTCTTGCGCGGCATCCATGCCGCGTAAGCGCCCGCGACGATGGGCGGGCAAGGACCCGTCGAGATGGTCGGTGTGCATGGCTTTCAGTAAAACAGCCAGCAAACTGTCTGGTGCGGTGTCCTCGCCGCTTGCGGGACCGTGTGGCGGCATGGATGCCGCCACCGAGCCCCCAGGGACGGGTTGACGGCGTGTCCCGCAAGCGGTGAGGACACTGCGCCCTTGAGCGACCCAGCGTTTGACCTGGCTTCTGACTGCATCCAACAAGATGCAGCCAACGAAACCACTGCGCTCACCGCCAGGCGACCGCTCGCGACGTTTTGTTAGCCGCTCTTTTATCGCTGGGACACGCGCACCGCAATCTGGCGAAAGGTCAGATTGATGCGCTCGCCGACCGGTTTTACGGTGCGCGGCAAGGCATGTTTGTAATGGCGCTGGGTATCGCCGCCCATCAGCAACAAGTCGCCATGGCCGAGTTCCAGGGTCTGCTTCAACGCCGCATCGTGCCGATGCTTGAAGGCGAACCGCCGCGCCGCGCCCAGGCTTAGCGATGCGATCACCGGTTGCGCGCCCAGCTCCGGCTCGTCATCGCTATGCCAGCCCATCGCGTCGGCTCCGCTGCGGTAGCGGTTGACCAGCACGCTGTTGAACGGGGAGCCGGTCTCATCCTGCAGACGCGTACGCACTGGCTGTAGCGCCTCCAGCCACGGCTGCGGCGCAAACTGCGTGCCCGAGTAGCGATAGCTGGCATCCGCATCGCCGATCCAGCTGCTCAGACGCGGTGAATCCACCACCCGCCCGAACATGCGGATGCGATGGACCTCCCACTGCACCTGGTCCAGCAGCGCCTGCATCAGCGCATCGGCGTGCGCGGCCTGCAACCAGCCGCGACACCAGTGGACCTGAGCTTGCGGCAGTGCAACGCGTATGTTCATGCGCAAACGCTAGCATGCGCGTGTCCGGGCGCACCGGCAGCGGCGGATGAATCAACGCGATTTGCCGCCATCACATGCAATCCCGGAAAATGCACCCCAGCCATCGAGCCAACGGGAGCGGAGCAATGTCGGAAGCGGGAATCGGCGCGCAAGCGTCAGAGACGGTCGAGCGCGACGTGATGGAGTACGACGTCGTCACCGTCGGTGCCGGTCCGGCCGGGCTGTCGTTCGCGATCCGGCTCAAACAGCTCAACCCCGCGTTGAGCGTGTGCGTGATCGAAAAATCCAGCACCATCGGTGCGCACATCCTCTCCGGCGCGGTGATCGAACCCGGCCCGCTGGATGCCTTGCTGCCGGGCTGGCGCGATCGCCCGCCGCCGATCTGCGTGGCCGCCACCGAAGACGAATTCTGGTTTCTTGGCAAGGACAGTGCGCGCAAATTCCCGGTGGTGCCGCCAGGCATGCGCAACCACGGCAACTTCATCGTCAGCCTGGGCGCCATGTGCGCCTGGCTCGCTCCGCAGGCCGAAGCCCTGGGCGTGGAGATCTACCCCGGCTTTGCCGCCGCCGAAACCCTGCACGACGACAGCGGCCAGGTGGTGGGCGTGCGCATCGGCGACATGGGCGTGGCCAAGGATGGGTCGCACAAGACCGGCTACACCGCCGGTATCGACATCCGCGCCAAGGTCACCGTGCTGGCCGAAGGCGCACGTGGCCATCTCACCAAGCGCCTGCTCAAGCGCTTCGACCTGACTGCCGATGTCGACCCGCAGGGCTATTCGATCGGCATCAAGGAACTGTGGCAGGTGCCCGAGGGCCGCGTCAGCCCCGGCAAGATCGTGCACACGCTCGGCTGGCCGGCCGACAACCGCACCTATGGCGGCAGCTTCCTATATCACCTGGACAACAACCAGATCGCGCTGGGCTACGTCAGCGGGCTGGACTACAGCGACCCCAATTACCAGCCGTGGGAGGCCTTCCAGCAATGGAAGAACCACGCGCTGATCAAGCCCCTGCTGGAAGGCGGCAGCATCCTGTCGGCCGGCGCGCGCGCCATCGTCACCGGCGGCTGGCAATCGCTGCCCAAGGTGGAAATGCCGGGTGCGCTGTTGATCGGCGACACCGCCGGCCTGCTCAACGTGCCCAAGATCAAGGGCACCCATCAGGCGATCCGCAGCGGCATGCTGGCCGCCGAGCACCTGGTGCAATCGCAGCTAGCCCCACAGGGCTTCGACGCCAAGCTGCGCGCCTCCGATGCCATGGCCGAACTCAAGCAGGTGCGCAACATCAAGCCCGGCTTCAAGAAGGGACTGTGGCTGGGCATGCTCAATGCCGCCTGGGAAACCGCGCTCAAAGGCGCCTCGCCGTGGACACTGAAAAACAAGCCGGACTGGTCGGCCATGCACAAACTCGGCGAGTACGAACAGCCCAAACGCGACTACTTCCAGCGCGAGCTCGCCCCACGCGATCGGCTGCAGGCGGTCTACTTCGCCGCCACCGAACACGACGAAGACCAACCGGTGCATCTGCAGGTGCTTGACACCAGCATCTGCGCCACCCGCTGCGTGGAGGAATACAACAACCCCTGCACCCGCTTCTGCCCGGCCAACGTCTACGAAATGGTCGCAGACACCACCAGCCCCTCCGGCAAGCGCCTGCAGATCAACGCCGCCAACTGCGTGCATTGCAAGACCTGCGACATCAAGGACCCCTACGAGATCATCACCTGGGTCACCCCGGAGGGTGGTTCGGGGCCGAACTACCAGAATCTGTGAGCACACTCGATCGCTCGATCCAGGCACGCGCGCGCGCCCACTTATTTGGGCTGCTGCGCGCTGGGTTTCGTGTCATCCCTTTAAGCGATGCAACACGCGACCGGTGGCGTAGCTGGTTTCTGGACCGACATGCCGATTGGGTACCCGAGCCTGTACGTGGCCGCGCAAACCATGCGATTTCGCGGCGCCCCACAGCACGTAGTGATGAAGCGGCGATTGGCCATGTGGCTTATCGCACGATTGCATTACCCGAAACGCTTCCGGCAACCTTGGTTGCGTTCTATCTGCCGCAATTTCATCCTATCCCGGAAAACGATGCATGGTGGGGCAAGGGTTTCACCGAATGGCGCAATGTCTCCCGCACTCTTCCGCAATTTGAGGGACATCAACAGCCCAGACTGCCTGCTGACCTCGGCTTCTACGATCTTCGCACTCCTGATGTCATGCGCGAGCAGGCTCGACTGGCACAGGAGTACGGTCTAGGCGCATTTTGCTTCTATTTCTATTGGTTCGCCGGCAAGACCTTGCTGGAAATGCCGATCACCCAATGGCACGCAGACACCTCGATCACGTTGCCGTTCTGCCTTTGCTGGGCGAACGAGAAATGGGCGCGGCGCTGGGATGGCCGTGGTCACGATGTTTTGATCGATCAGGCTCACAGTGCGGACGACGATCTGGCCTTTATCGCCCACGTCGCAAGGTATATGCGCAATCCTAAATATCTGCGCGTGGGTGACCGCCCCTTGTTGCTGGTTTATCGGCCACATTTACTGCCCGAGCCTGTGCAGACCGCAGCACGCTGGCGCAATTGGTGCCGCGACAATGGCATCGGTGAAATTCATCTTGCCTATGTCCAAGGCTTCGAACGTCCGGATCCGCGCGACATCGGATTTGATGCGGCAGTTGAATTTCCTCCCAATATGAGTACGCCACCTTCGGTCACTGCAAGACAGCGATTGGTGAATCCGGACTTCAGTGGCGACGTGCTCGACTGGAGAGAACTTGCGCGCGACATGGAACAGCGACCGCTACGCGATTACACGCTGTATCCAGGTGTCAACCCGGGCTGGGACAACGAACCGCGCCGTTCGGGGAAAGGACGCATCTATCTGCATGCATCACCGCGTCGCTACCGTGATTGGCTCGCGCGCACCGTGCAACATCGCCTCGCCAATGCGCCGTCCGCGCACCGCATGGTGTTCATCAATGCATGGAACGAGTGGGCTGAGGGTGCAGTACTCGAACCGGATGCGCGCTTGGGATACGCATGGCTGGATGCAACACGACAGGCACTGACGCGTGCACCCGATGTCGCCACCGAGATATGTTCGCCAAGCGCATGCGTGGTCTTGCACGCCTGGTATCTCGATGTACTGGACGAGATGCTCGACGCAATTGTGGAGTGCGGAACTCCGCTGCGCATCATCATCACGACCGACCTCACGAAGGTCATCGAAGTCACTAAGTGCATACAGCGCCGCGGCATCCAGGCCGAGGTGGAAGGCTTTGAAAATCGTGGCCGCGACATCCTGCCTTTCCTACACGTGGCCAATCGGCTACTCGACGAGAACGTGCAGCTGGTTTTGAAGCTGCATACCAAGAAATCGACCCATCGCGATGACGGAAATGCATGGCGGGGCGAGATGCTCACCGCATTGCTAGGGCCGCAGCGGGTCGATGCGATCGTGAACGCGTTCTCTACCGATCCGCTTGCCGGTCTCGCGGCACCTGAAGATCATCTATTACCGGTGACCGAATTTATCGGCGGCAATGCTGACGCACTGGATTATCTTACTGTTCGCACAGGCTCGGATGCGCCGGACACAAATAGCTTGTTTGCTTCCGGCAGCATGTTCTGGGCAAGGCTTGAGGCGCTACGCCCATTGCTGGACGCGCATCTTCATGCGAGCGAATTTGAAAGCGAACAGGGACAGATCGATGGCACCCTTGCGCATGCGATCGAGCGCTTCGTCGGTCTTGCAGTGACCCATTCGGGGCATCGCGTCACCACGGTCGAACAAACACTGGGCATCACCAAAACACCATCCGCCCAGCCTTACCGATATGCACGCAAGGCGCCTTGACGGCGCCCTGCGAATTGCAGCGTAAACATCTAGCCTCTTGTTTGTACAACGAACGCAACACCGGTTTTGGCGCGTAGCTCCTCCAACCCAACGCCCTCTGCAGCCTCCACCAGCACCAGCCCGCCATCGGTCACATCAAACACGGCCAGGTCGGTGATGATGCGATCGACCACGCCCACGCCGGTCAGCGGCAGGTCGCATTGCGGCAGGATCTTGTGCGTGCCGTCCTTGGCCACGTGTTCCATCAGCACGACCACACGCTTGACGCCGGCAACCAGGTCCATCGCGCCGCCCATGCCCTTGACCATCTTGCCCGGCACCATCCAGTTGGCAAGGTCGCCGCGGTCGGTGACCTGCATCGCGCCGAGGATCGCCAGGTCGATGTGTCCACCGCGGATCATGGCGAACGAATCGTGGCTGCCGAAATAGCTGGCACCCGAGCGTGCGGTCACGGTCTGCTTGCCGGCATTGATGAGGTCCGCGTCCACTTCGTCTTCGCCGGGAAACGGGCCGATGCCGAGCAGGCCGTTTTCCGATTGCAGCCACACGTCCACGCCGTCGGGAATGTGGTTGGCCACCAGCGTGGGCAGGCCGATGCCCAGGTTGACGTAGGCGCCGTCGGTGAGTTCGCGCGCGGCGCGTGCCGCCATCTGATCGCGGGTCCAGGCCATTACTTGTCTCCCTGGCGCACGGTGCGCTGTTCGATGCGTTTTTCCGGAGTGGCGTTGAGTACCAGGCGGTCGATATAAATGCCGGGCAGATGCACCTGATCCGGATCGATCGCACCGAGCTCGACAATCTCCTCTACCTCGGCGATGCAGACGCGCCCGGCCATGGCACAGGCCGGATTGAAATTGCGCGCCGTCTTGCGGAACACCAGGTTGCCGGCAGTATCGGCGCGCCACGCCTTGATCAGCGCAACGTCGGCCTGCAACGCGGTTTCCAACACGTAATGCTTGCCATCGAACTCGCGCGTCTCCTTGCCGTAGGCCACGATGGTGCCGTAGCCGGTGGCGGTGTAGAACGCGGGAATGCCCGCACCGCCCGCACGCAGGCGCTCGGCCAGCGTGCCCTGCGGGTTGAATTCCAGCTCGAGTTCGCCGGCCAGATATTGGCGTTCGAATTCCTTGTTCTCGCCCACATAAGACGAAATCATCTTGCGAATCTGGCGGGTCGCCAGCAATTGGCCCAGGCCGAAGCCATCCACGCCTGCGTTGTTGGAAATCACCGTCAGGCCGCTCACCGCGCTGTCGCGCAGCGCAGCGATCAAGGCTTCCGGAATGCCGCACAGCCCGAAGCCGCCAACCGCCAGCGTCTGTCCATCGGCCACCACGCCGGCCAGCGCCGCCTTGGCATCGGCATAGCGCTTGGCGCCCGCCCCCCTTGCAACTTGGTTCATCACCGCTCTCACCTCGCTGATGCGAAGCGGGCATTCTAGCCGCTGACTGTTCCCTGTCCTCGGTCGCAATTCCGCCACACCCAAGACACGGCGCAGCCGCTAAACTCGGCTGTCCCCCACCCGAGGAATTGCCCATGACGCTACCCGCCTTCAAGGCCTACGATATTCGCGGCCGCGTGCCGGATGAACTCAACGAGGACTTGGCCCGCCGCATCGGCGTGGCACTGGCGGCGCAGCTGGATCAAGGGCCCGTGGTCCTGGGCCACGATGTGCGCCTGGCGAGCCCGGCACTGCAGGAAGCCCTGTCTGCCGGCCTGCGTGCCAGCGGCCGCGAGGTGATCGACATTGGCCTGTGTGGCACCGAGGAGGTCTATTTCCAGACCGATCACCTCAAGGCCGCCGGCGGCGTGATGGTCACCGCCAGCCACAACCCGATGGACTACAACGGCATGAAGCTGGTGCGTGAGCAGGCGCGGCCGATCAGCTCCGATACCGGCCTGTTCGCCATCCGCGACACGGTCGCGGCCGACACTGCCGCTGCAGGCGAGCCCACCGCTGCCGAGCACAGCCGCACCGACAAGACCGCGTATCTGGAGCACCTGCTCAGCTACGTAGACCGCAGCACGCTCAAGCCGCTCAAGCTGGTGGTCAACGCCGGCAACGGCGGCGCCGGCCTGATCGTCGACCTGCTGGCACCGCATCTGCCATTCGAATTCGTGCGCGTCTTCCACGAGCCCGATGGCAACTTCCCCAACGGCATCCCCAACCCGCTGCTGCCGGAAAACCGCGACGCCACCGCCAAGGCGGTCAAGGAACACGGCGCCGACTTCGGGATTGCCTGGGATGGCGACTTCGATCGTTGCTTCTTCTTCGATCACACTGGCCGCTTCATCGAGGGCTATTACCTGGTCGGCCTGCTGGCGCAAGCCATCCTGGCCAAGCAGCCCGGCGGCAAGGTCGTGCACGACCCGCGCCTGACCTGGAACACGGTGGAGATGGTGGAAGACGCCGGCGGCATTCCGGTGCTGTGCAAGAGTGGCCACGCCTTCATCAAGGAAAAGATGCGCAGCGAAAATGCCGTCTATGGTGGCGAAATGAGCGCGCACCATTACTTCCGCGAATTCGCCTACGCCGACTCGGGCATGATTCCGTGGCTGCTGATCGCCGAGCTGGTCTCGCAATCGGGCCGTTCGCTGGCGGACCTGGTCGAAGCGCGCATGCAGAAGTTCCCCTGCAGCGGCGAGATCAATTTCAAGGTCGACGACGCGAAGGCCGCGGTTGCACGCGTCATGGCGCATTACGGTGATCAGTCACCGGAGCTGGATTACACCGACGGCATCAGCGCCGACTTCGGGCAATGGCGCTTCAACCTGCGCAGCTCCAACACCGAGCCGCTGCTGCGTCTGAACGTGGAAACGCGCGGCGATGCTGCACTGCTGGAGACGCGTACGCAGGAAATTTCCAACCTGTTACGCGGCTGATTTACCATCTTCCCCCACTTTGACGCACTGGAGTTTCCCCCGCTCATGAGCGATGTCCTTCCGATCATTCTTTCCGGCGGCTCCGGCACGCGCCTGTGGCCGTTGTCGCGCGAATCGTACCCGAAGCAGTTCCTGCCGCTGGTCGGCGAGCACAGCATGCTGCAGGCCACCTGGCTGCGCTCCGCTCCGGTGGCGGCGCACGCACCCATCGTGGTGGCCAACGAAGAGCACCGCTTCATGGCGGCCGAGCAGTTGCAGCAGCTGGGCGTGAAGCCATCGGCCATCCTGCTCGAGCCCAAGGGCCGCAACACCGCCCCGGCGATTGCGGTTGCCGCACTGGAAGCCACCCGCAACGGCGGCGATCCGCTGCTGCTGGTGCTGCCGTCCGATCATGTGATTCGTGACGAGGCCGCCTTCCAGGCTGCCGTGACCGTCGCGGCAGCTGCCGCAGAACAGGGCAAGCTGGTCACCTTCGGCATCAAGCCGACCGCGCCCGAGACAGGCTATGGCTACATCAAGGCCGGTGTCGGCACCGGCGCCACTGCGGTCGAGCGCTTCGTCGAGAAGCCCGATCTGGCCACTGCACAGGGCTATCTGGCCAGCGGCGAGTACTACTGGAACAGCGGCATGTTCCTGTTCCGCGCCTCGCGCTACCTCGAAGAACTGCGCAAATTCCAGCCCGCCATCGCCGATGCGTGCCAGAAAGCCTGGGAAGGCGGCAAGCGCGACGCCGACTTCACCCGTCTGGACAAGGATGCGTTCGCCTCCAGCCCGTCGGATTCGATCGACTATGCGGTGATGGAAAAGACTGCCGATGCGGTCGTGGTGCCGCTGGATGCCGGTTGGAACGATGTCGGTTCATGGTCGTCGCTGCTGGACGTCTCCGAGCAGGATGGTCAGGGCAACGCGCACCACGGCGATGTCATCCAGCTGGACTGCAAGAACACCTACGCGTACGGCTCACGCCTGATCGCCATGGTCGGCCTGGAAAATGTGGTGGTGGTGGAAACCGACGACGCCGTGCTGGTCGGCCACCGCGACCGCATCCAGGAGGTCAAGGAAGTGGTCAGCCAGATCAAGTCGGCCGGCCGCTCCGAGGCGACCTGGCACCGCAAGGTCTATCGTCCGTGGGGCGCTTACGATTCGATCGACATGGGCCAGCGTTTTCAGGTCAAGCGCATCACCGTCAAGCCGGGCGCCACGCTCAGCCTGCAGATGCATCACCACCGCGCCGAGCATTGGATCGTGGTGAGCGGCACCGCCGAGGTCACCCGTGGCGAAGAAGTGCTGCTGCTGACCGAAAACCAGAGTACCTACATCCCGCTGGGCGTCACCCATCGCCTGAAGAACCCGGGCAAATTGCCGCTGGAACTGATCGAAGTGCAGTCCGGCAGCTATCTGGGCGAAGACGATATCGTGCGCTTTGAGGATACCTACGGGCGTACCTGATCGGTCGTTTGCAGGTTTATGCAACACAAAAGCAAACAGCCGGGGATTCCCGGCTGTTTGCTTTTGCGGCTCTCATTTCGTCGGCAGGCAGCGTGGTTGCCACCGATCTGAGCCGCGACTTTTACTGTCTGGCAGCGGCGACTTCGGCAATCACGCGCTGCAAGCCAGGTCGCCATTCCGGCAGCACGATGTCGAAATCGCGCTGCAGTTTCTCGATCGACAACCGCGAATACGCCGGCCGCTTCGCAGGGGTCGGATAGTCTGCGGTGGTGATCGGTACCACGCGCGGCGCACGCGGCAGCAGTCCTGCGCTCACAGCCTCTTCGAAGATCGCCTCGGCAAAGCCATGCCAGCTGGTCTGCCCTGCAGCAGTGAGATGCCAGGTACCCGATGTTTCGGCGGTGCGTTGCCGAAGCAACTGTGCAGTGATATCGGCGATCAACGCCGCCGGCGTCGGCGTTCCGATCTGATCGGCCACCACGCGTAGCTCGTCGCGCTCGGCGCCGACACGCAACATGGTGCGCAGGAAATTCCCGCCGTGCGATGCGTACACCCATGCCGTACGCAGGATCAGATGCTGCGCGCCGGAAGCACGGATGGCGTTCTCACCAGCGAGCTTGGTTTCGCCATACACGCCTAGCGGCGAGGTTTGGGCATCCTCAAGATAGGGGGCGGTGCCCTGGCCGTCGAAGACGTAATCGGTCGAGTAATGCACCAGCGGCACGTCACGGGCGGCACACCATGCCGCAATGGTCAAAGGTGCCTGCGCATTCGCCCGCATCGCGCTGACGCGATCCTGCTCGGCGCGATCCACTGCCGTGTAGGCCGCAGCATTGACGACAAGCGACGGGCCAATCTGGTCCAGCAAGGCTGGCAAAGTTTCCGGTGCGTCGAAGTCTGCGGTCTCGCACGCGCTACCATCAGGCAATCGGCCACTGCGTGTCGTCGCCTGCACCGCGCCATCGGCAGCCAATGCGCGTAGCAGTTCCGCCCCTACCTGCCCGTTCGCACCGAACACCAGCGTGGTCACGGCCTATACACCGGCAAACGATCGACTGGCACCTCATCCAGGAACGGCGCCTTGGCATCCTTGGCGGACAGCGACGGATCGCTGACCGGCCAATCGATCCCGATCGCCGCATCGTCCCAACGCACGCCAGCATCGGCTTCCTTGACGTACACATCGGTGCACAGATAGCTGAACAATGCTTTCTCTGAAAGTACTGCGAAACCATGTGCAAAGCCTTCAGGTATCCAGACTTGGCGTCGATTTTCTGCGCTCAGTAAAACAGCGGTCCAACGCCCGAAGTGGGGAGACCCAGCGCGGATATCCACCGCGACATCGTACACCTCGCCTTCAAGCACGCTCACCAATTTGCCCTGCGGTCGAGGCCACTGATAGTGCAGACCACGTAGCACGCCCCTGGCGGACGTGGAGACGTTACTTTGCACAAAACTCGTCGGCAGGCCGTGCTGCCCAAAGCGCTCCGCATTCCATGTTTCGAAGAACTGACCGCGCTCATCACCGAAGACCGCAGGCTCGATGACGACGCAGCCGGGCAACGTCGTTTCGATCACTTTCAATGGACAGCCCCACGCTTGGCTAATGCAGTCAAATACTTGCCATAGTCATTCTTCAACAACGGCGCCGCCAGACGCTCCAGCTGCTCGGCATCGATCCAGCCTTGACCGAATGCAATCTCCTCCGGACAGCACACCTGCAAGCCCTGTCGCATCTGGATGGTCTCGATGAAATTCGCCGCTTCGTGCAAAGACTGATGCGTGCCGGTATCCAGCCACGCATACCCGCGACCCAGCGGCTCCAGATGCAAGTCGCCAGCATCGAGATAGCAACGATTGAGATCGGTGATTTCCAGCTCGCCGCGCGGCGACGGCTTCAAGGCAGCCGCATAATCGCTGGCCTTGCCATCATAGAAATACAAACCGGTGACCGCATAGTTGGAGCGTGGCTTTTCCGGCTTTTCGGCAATGTCGATGACCTTGCCGTGCTGATCGAATTCGGCAACACCGTAGCGCTCCGGATCGTTGACCCAGTAGCCGAACACCGTCGCACCCTGCTCGCGCGCGTCGGCGCGGCGCAAGGTATCGGTCAAACCGTGGCCATGGAAAATATTGTCGCCCAATACCAGGCAACTCGGCTTGCCGCCTACGAAGTCGCGTCCGATCAGATAGGCCTGCGCCAACCCGTCCGGGCTGGGTTGCACGGCGTACTGGATATTGACGCCCCACTGCGCGCCATCGCCCAACAGCGACTGGAACAGCGCCTGCTCGTGCGGCGTGTTGATGATCAAGATGTCCCGGATACCCGCGAGCATCAGCACGCTCAGCGGGTAGTAGATCATCGGCTTGTCGTACACCGGCAGCAGCTGTTTGCTGACGCCCTTGGTGATGGGGTACAGGCGGGTGCCGGAGCCGCCCGCCAGGATGATGCCTTTACGTTGTGTCATCACAGATATTCCTTTAGGGCAGCCTGCACCAAAACGCGCGGGCTCGTGCCGGGGGTGCGCGCGTTAAACCGTTGCGCCGATGCGTTCCAGTCGATAGCTACCATCCAGCACGCCTTGGACCCAGGTTTGGTTGGTCAGGTACCAATCCACGGTCTGCGCGATGCCCTGCTCGAAGGTGTACGCCGGCTCCCAGCCCAGCTCGTCCTTCAACTTGGAGGCATCGATCGCATACCGACGATCGTGCCCGGGGCGGTCGGTGACGTAGGCGATCTGGCTCTCACGCGGCTTGCCATCTTCGCGCGGGCGATGCTGATCCAGCAGCGCGCAGATCGCCTGCACGACCTCGATGTTCTGCCGCTCCGAATTGCCGCCCACGTTGTAAGTCTCGCCGACCCGGCCCTTGGCCAGCACGGTGCGGATCGCCTCGCAGTGGTCGCTGACGAACAACCAGTCGCGCACCTGCTTGCCATCGCCATAGACCGGCAGCGGCTCGCCAGCCAGCGCCTTGGCAATGACCAACGGAATGAGTTTTTCGGGGAAGTGATACGGACCGTAGTTGTTCGAGCAGTTGGTGGTCAGCACCGGCAGCCCGTAGGTGTGGTGAAACGCGCGCACCAGATGATCCGATGCCGCCTTGGACGCCGAGTACGGCGAATTGGGCGCATACGGCGTGGTTTCGGTGAACTTGCCGGTCTCACCGAGCGTGCCATAGACCTCGTCGGTGGACACATGCAGGAAGCGGAAGGCATCACGGCGCGTGTCCGGCAGTGCTTTCCAATAGTCGCGCACTGCCTCGAGCAGGGCCAAAGTGCCGACCACATTGGTCTGGATGAAGGCGCCAGGGCCTTCGATCGAGCGATCGACATGGCTTTCGGCTGCAAAGTTCAGCACCGCGTCCGGCTGATGTTCCTGCAGCAAGCGAGTCACAAGCGCTCCATCACCGATGTCGCCCTTGACGAAGATATGGTCGGCATTGCCTTCCAGCGACGCCAGCGTATTCAGATTGCCCGCATAAGTGAGCGCGTCCAGATTGACCACGCGGATCCCGCGAGAGACCGCCTCCAGAACAAAATTTCCGCCGATGAAGCCGGCCCTGCCGGTTACTAGCCAAGTCGCCACTATCTACCCTCCTGGTCGCGCGCACCCGCGCTGCATTTTCAAGCCACACAGGATATATGGTCCAGGCAAGACCGAGCTTAAGCATCGCCCACATCGCTGCGTCCGACTGCCGCAGCGCAGCATCCATACGCCATCGCACGGTACGCCGCCCCCGGTTAGAATGGACGCACTCCCGAGCCTGCCGCCGCGGCCGGGCCTTCCCGCAATAGCTGAAGGATCTCGTACACGATGAAAATCCTCGTCGCCTACAAGCGCGTGGTGGACTACAACGTCCGCATTCAGGTCAAGCCGGATGGCTCCGGTGTGGTGACCGACGGTGTCAAGCTCTCGCCGAACCCGTTCGACGAAATCGCCCTGGAAGAGGCGTTGCGCCTGCGCGACGCCGGCATCGCCACCGAGGTGGTGGTCGCCACCCTGGCCCCGGCCGACGCGGCCGCGCATCTGCGCAACGGCCTGGCCATGGGCGCCAACCGCGCCATCCACGTGGTGACCGACGCGGCGATTCAACCGTTGACCGCCGCCCGCACCCTGCTCAAGCTGGTCGAGAAGGAACAGCCGGACCTGGTCATCCTGGGCAAGCAGGCGATCGACGACGACGCCAACCAGACCGGCCAGATGCTCGCCACGTTGTGGGGCCGACCGCAGGCGACCTTCGCCGGCAAGCTGGTCGTGGCCGATGGCAAGGCTACCGTGACCCGTGAGGTCGATGCCGGCCTGGAAACGCTGGAAGTGGACCTGCCGGCCGTCATTACCACCGATCTGCGCCTGAACGAGCCGCGTTTCATCAAGCTGCCGGACATCATGAAGGCCAAGAGCAAGCCGCTGGAAACGCTGGCCTTTGCAGACCTGGCCGTTGACTCCCACGACAGTCTGACCACCACGCACTACGCAGCGCCGGCCAAGCGCAGCCGCGGCGTGATGGTCAAGGATGCCGCCGAACTGGTGGCCGCACTCAAGCAGAAGGGGTTGCTGTAATGGCCAAGGTTCTCATCGTTGCCGAACATCTCAACGGCCAGCTCAACGCGGCCACCGCCAAGACCCTGAGCGCCGCGCTCGCCGTGTCGGCCGAGGCCATCGACGTCGTCGTGCTGGCGGCCGACCCTGCCGCGGTTGCCGCGCAGGCCGCGCAGTTGGCGGGCGTCGCACGCGTGCTGACGGTGGCCAACCCCGCCAACGAACATGCCATCGCGCAGGTGCTGGGGCCGCAGATCGCCCAGCTTGCCGGCCAGGGCTATACGCACGTGTTCGGCCCCTCCACCACCTTCGGCAAGGACCTGATGCCGGTCGTGGCGGCGTTGCTGGGCGTGAACCAGATCTCCGACCTGATGTCGGTCGAAGATGCCTACACCTTCAAGCGCCCGATCTACGCCGGCAACGCGATCATCACCGTGAAAGCGCCGGCCGACCAGATCGTGGTGGCAACCGTGCGAAGCGCCTCGTGGCCGGAAGCGGCCGGCGGCGGAAGCGCGGCGGTCGAGGCGGTCAATGTCGATGCCACACTCCCGACCCACACCCGTTTCATCGGCCTGGCCGCGGGCAGCTCCGACCGCCCCGACCTGCAGAGCGCCAAGCGCGTGGTCTCCGGCGGCCGCGGCGTCGGCTCGGCCGAGAACTTCAAGCACATCTACAGCCTGGCCGACAAACTCGGCGCGGCCGTGGGCGCCTCGCGCGCCGCGGTGGACGCCGGTTACGTGCCCAATGAGCTGCAGGTCGGCCAGACCGGCAAGATCATCGCCCCCGAGCTGTACGTGGCCATCGGCATCAGCGGCGCGATCCAGCATCTGACCGGCATCAAGGACGCCGGCACGATCGTTGCGATCAACAAGGACCCGGAGTCGCCGATCTTCGAGATTGCCGATATCGGGTTGGTGGGAGATTTGTTCTCGCTGCTTCCGGAGCTGGAACAGGCGTTGAGCTGAGCCCGGGGCAAGCACACCGCGTACTCTTCCCGACTACGCGGTTTTCTTGAAGGATCCAGATGCGGTCGACCGGCAGTGGCGCACAAATGATCCGTCCTGGCAGAACGTGTCGCTATAATTTCAGACCGATCTACAATGCCTTCTTTGACTCCCTCCCTGTGCCTCTGACCGCTTTGTGGAGAACCCGGATCTGGCGACAGCTGAGACCTTCACCGCTTCGGAAAGGGACTTCTGGAACAGCGGCGTACTTTCGTTCATGGGCGTTGCGCGGCCCGCAGGGTCTCACGCGCAGCTTGAAGAATCCGGACAACGTTCCGCCAGAACTGTTCGAAATTCAATCCGGTAGCTACCTGGAGCCAGACGATATCGTCTGGTTCAAAGATCAGTACAACCGTGCCCCACACTAGGCGGCACGTCATTCCAACTTCCACATCTACTCAAACTCTGCGGATCCCATGGACGCTCTGATTCCTGTCAACTCGCTTTCCCGCCACATCGCTCCCTTGCAGGACAAGCTGTCCCAGATCGCCGGCGACATCATCGCCAGCGGCTACTACGTCCTCGGCCCGAACGTGAAGGCCTTCGAGCAGGAGTTCGCCGGCTACTGTGGCGCCCGCCACTGCGTCAGCGTCGCCAACGGCACCGACGCCCTGGAACTCTCGCTGAAGGCACTGGGCATTGGCCAGGGCGATCGGGTCGCCGTGGTGGCCAATGCCGCCATGTACGGCACCAGCGCCGTTCTGGCCTGTGGTGCGGCGCCGATCTTCGTCGATACCGGTGCAGGCACGGGATTGATGTCCGTCGCCGCACTGGAGGCTGCGCTCGCGGGCAAGACCACGCCCAAGGCCGTGATCGTGACCCATCTGTACGGTCAGTTGGCCGAGATCGAGGCCATCGTCGCGCTCTGCCACGCACGCGGCATCAAGGTGGTGGAAGATTGCGCACAGGCGCATGGCGCAGAGCGCAATGGCCGACGCGCCGGCAGCTTCGGCGATATTGCCTCTTTCAGTTTCTACCCGACCAAGAATCTGGGCGCACTGGGCGATGGCGGCGCGATCGTGACCGGCGATGATGCCCTGGCCACCCGTGCAGCACAGCTTCGCCAGTACGGATGGACGGCCAAGTACACCAACAGCCTGCGCGGCGGTCGCAACAGCCGCCTCGACGAGCTGCAGGCCGCAATGCTGCGGCATATGCTCACCTCGCTGGATGGCTGGAACCAACGCCGCCGCGACATCGCCAACCGCTACGCGCGGGGGTTGTCCAACCCGAAGATTGCATCCGCTGGCGTGGTCGGTGCCGACAATGTGGCCCATCTGTACGTCGTGCGCTGCGACCAGCGCGATGCACTGCGCGCCCACCTGCAGGCTGCCGGCGTGCAGACCGAGGTCCACTACCCGCTGTGCGATCATCGCCAGCCCTGTCATGAGGGCGCTTTTGATTCTGTGGCGCTCCCCAATACCGAGGCCGATGCGATCTGCGTGATGACGCTGCCGTGCTTCCCGGAGCTGACCGACGAAGAAGTCGACCAGGTCATCGACGCATGCAACCGTTTCTGAGCGAGGTGCAATCGCCCTCCCTGAGCCTGGTTGTCCCGATCTATCGCAATGAAGGATCGATCGACGACCTGCTGCAGGCCGTGGACTTCATCGCACGCAGCGTGGATGGGGATTTCGAAGCGGTTTTCGTCGTCGACGGCAGCCCGGATCGCAGCTACGCCTTGCTGCGCGAAAAATTGCCCGGTTGCGCATTCCGTTCGCAACTGGCAACGCTGACCCGCAACTTCGGCGCGTTTCCGGCAATCCGCACCGGGCTGCAGCTCAGCACCGGGGACCTGACTGCGGTCATGGCCGCCGATCTGCAGGAACCCCCCACGCTGGTGATCGACTTCTGGCAGCGCTATGTCAGCGAACGCTATGACGTGGCGTTCGGCGTACGCGAAGCGCGCAGCGATCCGGCGGCCTCGAAGCTGGCGTCGACCTTGTTCTGGGCAACCTACCGGCGCATGGTCATCAAGGACATTCCCAAGGGTGGCGTGGATATCTTCGCTGTCAACCGTGGTTTCCTCGAGCGGCTGTTGCTGTTGAACGAAGCCCACTCCAGCCTGCTCGCACAGTTGTTCTGGCTGGGCGGCAAGCGCGAATTTGTCAGTTATCAGCGGCGCGAGCGGCAGCACGGCAAGAGCGCCTGGACCCTGAGCAAGAAACTGCGGTATCTGTCCGACAGCGTCTTTGCGTTCACCGACCTGCCGGTCCGCATGCTGACGGCGCTGGGCCTGATCGCGCTGGCATTCACCGCGCTGCTCGGTGCGCTGGTGCTGGCCGCAAAGTTCTCCGGGCTCGTCGCGGTACCTGGCTATACCCTGACCATTTTGACCATTCTCTTTTTCGGCGCACTCAATTCACTGGGCCTGGGTATCGTGGGTACCTATGCCTGGCATGCGTTCGAAAATACCAAGGCACGCCCACTATCGATCATGCAGTCGGTCGAAAACTTCGAAAAGGATACTCCGTGAGTCATTTCGTGCACCCCAATGCCCTTTGCGAAAGCGACACCATCGGCGAGGGCACCCGCGTCTGGGCATTTGCCCACGTATTGCCCGGCGCCCGCCTCGGTCGCGACTGCAACATCTGCGACGGCGTCTTCATTGAATCGGACGTAGTGGTGGGCGACCGTGTGACCGTCAAGTGCGGCGTTCAACTGTGGGACGGCGTGCGCCTGGGCGACGATGTCTTCGTCGGCCCCAATGCCACCTTCACCAACGACCTGTTCCCGCGCAGCCGGGTGTATCCCGAAAAGTTCCTCGGCACCGTCGTGGAATCGGGCGCGTCGATCGGGGCCAATGCGACCATCCTGGCCGGCACCACCATCGGCAGCGGTGCGATGATTGGCGCCGGTGCAGTGGTGACGCGTTCGGTGCCGCCTAATGCGATCGTGGTTGGCAATCCCGCGCGCATCGTTGGTTATGTTTCCGATAAGGACGCAACCGGGTCGGCCCCCTCGCCCACAGGCCAGGGAATTACCGATACCGCTGTTCCTGGGGTCAAGCTTTATCGGATGCCCAGCTTTGCCGATATGCGGGGCTCTCTCTCTGTCGGTGATTTCGAGACGTTCCTTCCCTTCAATGCGAAGCGCTATTTTCTTGTTTATGGCGTTCCAACGCAGGAGACCCGTGGCGAACACGCGCATAAGCGTTGCCATCAGTTTCTGATTTGTGTTTCCGGATCAGTCAGGGTTCTCGCTGACGACGGAACGCGGCGTATCGACGTTGAACTGAATTCACCAAGCCAGGGAATCCATCTGCCACCCATGATCTGGGGCACGCAGTACAAGTACTCCAAGGACGCAGTCTTGCTGGTCTTCGCGTCCGAGTCCTACGACACAGACGAGTACATCCGAGATTATTCCGACTTCAAATCACTTGCCAATGCGGCCCGGTGACTCAAGCCAAGCGCGAGAATTTGTAGATCGGCACCGCCCCCTGCTCGCGGTAGCTTTACGATTCTTACTGGGTGGCGCATTAAATACCGGGACCACCCTCTTATTGTATTGGTCTTTATTGTATTTTATTAAGTACCAATGGGCTTATCTGATAAGCTACTGTGCCGGAATATTACTTAGCTATTTCCTCAATACGCGCTATGTATTCCGAACCCAGCATACATGGTTGCGGTTTGCAATTTTCCCATTGATTTACGTGGTCGTCTATGCATTAGGAGCGCTTACGCTCAAGTTTTGCGTGGACCATCTGCGGGTTCCTGCAACTCTAGGCCCTTTACTTTCTATCGCGGTCACCCTTCCAGTTTCCTTTGTGCTCACAAGGATACTTCTGCGGTCCGACTCCAGCGCCCATAGCCAGTCCAAAACATCTGCCTAGAAGGCATCCAAATGAATTCCAAAACCTTGCTTCCTACCCCTACTTTCGTCAACCGCTGGGGCTTCGTCTTCCTGCCAGCGGCGATCGCCTTGGCACTGCTTTGGTTGCCTTTCGGCTTTAGTATCATCGGCTTGATCGAAGAATGGGATGTCCTAGGTCTATTCACGCTTTACGACCCCTTCTTTTGGGTCACTTCGGACGGTCCATTGGCGGCGCATCGGCTGCGTCCGCTGACGGTCGCCCCACATGCCCTCGCATATATGCTGGATCCCGATTCGTTTATCTGGTGGCATATATTGTTAATGGGATCGCTACTCACAAAAGCCATTGCGGGCGGCCTGATCGGCTGGTGGCTGACTGAATCGAAGCGCTGGTCCACTATTTTAGGCTTGATGGTGGTCTTTTTCCCCGCGGATACGATGCAGTTATCCTTCCGCGCATTCCACATCAATTGGGCTATCTCGCTATCCTTACTCGCGGTGGCACTTGCAGCGTATTCATTCACCCTACCCATCGCTTGGAAGCGTGGGCTGACAATCGTCATTGCCACAGTCTTTGCAATGTTGGCGACCTTCGCATACGAAGCCGCGCTCACCTTTGCAGCCGCTCCTTTTCTCCTGCTATACGCGCGCGTTGGCCTGCGAGCTTCTATCTCAGAGATCAAGAATCATGCAGCTGTAACCGCCATTTGGGTAACTGGTGCTCTGATCAATGTGGCCTACCTCATCTACGCCATTCGCAGCGGCGACACATACCAAGAAGCATTAGTCAGCCCTAACACTCAAAGCCAGGCCCTCGATAAGCTAAAGATGGTTATCGGAGTCGGCTATGGGCGCAGCTTATTTGGAGGATGGATTGATGCTGTGCTTATTGGCTGGTACGAATATCGCAGCCGATTATATCTGGTCGCTTCCGGAACGATCATAGGAGTGGCACTGTGGCAGTGCAGCAAGCATAGGATCGACCTCGATGCAACTTCCGAATCTTCTGCTCCAAAAGTTTCGCTGTATCGTATCGCGCTTGTCGCACTTATATTAATAGCGCTTGGATACCTGCCTTTTGCCGTATCGATGCCCCATCTATACACCTCGCAGCGAACATTTTTAGGAGCTACTGCGGGTGCCGCATTGTTGACAGTCTCCTTCTTCATCGCAGTTTCAAGACGTAGTTCTGGCGTCGCAATCGGCCTAGCTCTGCTAGCCATAACAGTGGCGTTTGCCGGTCAGCTCTTTCAATTCGAGCATTACCGCCGACTATCGCAGCAGCAGCAGACCATTTTGAACGATGTAGTGCGCAGCGTTCCTCCAATGTCGGCTCACCAGACACTTTTGATTATCGATGAGCGAGAGGAGCTGAATGATGTGTGGATGCTGCAAGATCGCCTGACGAGGGCACTCACCTACTTATATGATCGCCCTTTTAATGCGCCAGTAATATGCACTGCAAAAGGCCTCGTGTGGCAGGCCGCAGGAGCCGACGGTCGACTGGGTACCTGCAGTGCCACCGACAATGGTTGGGCATTGTTTAATGCAGGCGCATTCGATGGCGCTAAGGCAACCCCGGCGCGCGTGTTGGAGCGCAGCTCCACCATTGTCCTTACGCTAAGAGCAAATGGCAGTACTACGACTACCGTTTCAGCCCAGAATCTCGCTGACTATCGACGACAACTTATCAACGGGCACTCTGCTCTATCTGAGCGCTACCGCTCAGTAGTCGCTCGTCCCAGCTGGCCGCTGCATCTTGTGCAGTTCAACGAGCCGACTGGAGGAAGTACATTCAACTGGCAATTTGGTCGCTGGTGGGGTTTGGACACTCCAACCCGTGGTGCGGGATGGGGCGTCGGCGGTTGGACCCCTAGCCAGCGAAAATTACCTGTCTGGTACTCCATCGCGTGGAAGATTCAACCAGAAGCTACGCTCGAATTTGAGTTACTTCCTGATGCCCGCCTTTATGAGCTGAGCGCACGCATTCCTTACATGGTACCTCCGACGACATCCAGTACTATCCACATCAATGTCAACGGGCATCCAATCGACCTCCAGTGGTCGGATGGTCAGCACGTACGGGCAGAAGTGCCCGCTGAAGCATTGCGTGTAGGAGTCAATGTAATCACCTTCATAAGCCCGGTCACTAGCACTCCGCCGGCATTGAGCTTCCAGCTTGACTGGATCACGTTGCAGCCCGCTCAGTCCGTTGCTCATTGAAACAAGGTGTAGCCAAGTCGAATAACACGCCGCAAATATCTATTATTCGGTTGATAATCATTGAGGTGCCTGCGGGCACCTCAAACTGAATCGCTACGGGTAGCCGGGCAATCCCCCCGCGGAGTAGCAGACGCCAGAAGTGGAATTTTCTCATCTCCTTTTCCGAGGAGGTTTTATGAAGACATCCCGCTTCACCGACCGCCAGATCATCGCCATACTCAAGCAGGCCGAGGCTGGCACGCCGGTGCCGCAGTTGTGCCGCGAGCACGGAATCAGTTCGGCGACGTTTTACAAATAGCGTAGCAAGTTTGGCGGCATTGATGCTTCGCTGATGTCCCAGCTCAAGGAGCTGCAGGACGAGAACCGGCGCCTGAAAAGATGTACGCCGACGCCCAGCTCAGTGCCGACCTGCTGAAGGAGGCGATGGCAAAAAAATGGTGAGGCCATCTCAACTTCGGGAGATGGCCCGAACAGCGGTCGCAGTCCGACGCACGAACATCCGGCAAGCCTGCCGTGTCAGCCTCCCGTAAAATTGATCCAGCCATAGTTAGAGGTCTCCGGGCACACTAGCCACCAAGGAGACCAACGATGCGCAAGAGCAAGTTCACCGAGAGCCAGATTGTCGCCACGCTGAAGCAGGTGGACGGCTGCCGCCAGGTCAAAGATGTGTGCCGTGAGCTGGGCATTTCCGACGCGACGTACTACGTCTGGAAGTCCAAGTACGGTGGCACGGAGGCAGCTGACGTGCAGCGCCTTCGCGACCTGGAGACCGAGCACAGCAAGCTCAAACGCATGTACGCCGAGCTCGCGATGGAAAACCATGCATTGAAGGATGTCATCGCAAAAAAGCTGTAGACCCGGCGCATAAGCGCCCGCTTCTTGCCTGGCTCATCGAGCAGCATGACTGGAGCGAGCGCCGGGCCTGTTCGGTGGTTTGCGTGGCGCGCTCGACAGTGCGCTATCGGCGTCGTCCAGATCGGGATGAGGAGGTCATTGCGCTGTTGTCCGAATTGGCCGAACGCTTTCCCGAGCGTGGTTTTGGAAAGCTCTTTCAGATCATCCGCCGTCGCGGACATGTGTGGAATCACAAAATGGTGTGGCGCGTGTATTGCCTGATGAAGCTCAATCAACGTCGTCGCAGCAGGCGCCGGGTTCCGGCCCGTCATCCACAACCGTTGGCATGCGGAGCACACCCCAATGCCGGATGGTCGATCGACTTCATGTCCGATGCGCTGTGGGATGGTCGACGCTTCCGCACGTTCAATGTCATCGACGATTTCAGTCGGGAAGCCTTGGCGATCGAAGTGGACTTGAATCTTCCGGCCGACCGCGTCATCCGCACCTTGGAACGCATCGCAGCCTGGCGCGGCTACCCCGGCAAACTTCGCCTGGACAATGGCCCGGAGTTTGTCGCGTTGGCCTTGGCCGAGTGGGCCGAGCGCAAAGGTATCGCATTGGATTTCATCGAGCCGGGACGGCCGATGCAAAACGGTTTCATCGAACGCTTCAACGGCAGCTACCGGCGCGGCGTGCTGGACATGCACATCTTCCGCACGCTGAGCGAGGTTCGCGAACAGACCGAACACTGGCTGGCCGACTACAACCAGCAGATACCGCACGACAGCCTGGGCGGGCTGACGCCCGCAGAGTTCCGTGATCAACATCAACCGCAGACCTCTAGCTTTGGCTGGCATTGAATTACGGGGGGTCGACACGCTGCATGGCAAAGAAGACAGCGGGTTTGGCGACAGCGGCTACACCGGTGCGGACAAACGCGAAGAACTGCAGACCTGCAAGGCAGCATTCTTCATCGCCGTCAGGCCCTCGACGCTGCAAGCCATCGGCAATAAGCGGGAGCGTACTCAGGAACAGCGTTGGGAACACTTCAAGGCCAGCGTGCGCGCGAAGGTGGAGCATCCGTTCCGGGTGATCAAGCGCCAGTTCGGTTACACCAAGGTCCGCCATCGCAGCCTGGCGAAGAACACCGCGCAGGTGCTGACGCTGTTTGCGCTATCGAACCTATGGCTGAAGCGAAAGCAGTTGATGCCTGTCGTGGGGACGGCGTGCCTGTAACCCGGGCAGCACCCCGCAAACGCGCCGGAAACAGCAAAAAATCGAGGATCTGAGCGCCGTCAGCCTGGCCGATTTGGTTAGGCTCATCCTACGACGCCGTTGATCAGACCATCCCTAGGCGGTATCACGCCAGCGATGAAACTGGCGATGGCTGCATAACTCCACTTCTGGAGTCCTCCAAAAGCGGGGATTACCATTACCTGGCAAGGTTTCTTGCGACTGACGGTGCGTCACCTTTTGCGATAACGCTGAACAAGAATACCGCCACCATGCACTAATCGAGCTTCGGCTGAATTTTCCAGCCGAAGCTCGATTGCTCTCAATGCCCTTGGATTGCTCTCACTGCTCAGTGCTTGCAGCTTCAAGCATCCAGCGCAACGTATCCTCCAGCGCAAGACTCTGCCAATCGCCGATCAGCTCCTGCAATCTGGCATTGCTGCCAAGCAACTTCCTGACTTCATTCTGCCGAACGAATGCGGGATTCACCTGGACGTCGATGTCGTGGCCGGTGATTTTCGAGCAGATCCTGATGATGTCGCTCAGCGAACTGGCGACACCCGAACACACGTTGACGATCTGCCCTTCCGCAGCGGGTGCTTGCAGAAGCTTGCGATAAGCCAGCACGACCGATCTGACATCGCCGAAATCCCGCCACACTTCGGTGTTGCCCAACTCGATGGAAGAGGCGCGCGATGCGAAATGCGAAACAATCTTGGGAATCAGGAAATTGGTCGCCTGACCGACCCCCGTGTAGTTGAATGGGCGGGCAATCACCAGGGGCAGGCGCTCGTGCCACAAGCTGGCGACATATTCCATGGCGAGCTTGCTCACCGCGTAGTCGTTCGCGGGCGAAGGCGTGACCGACTCGTCGATCACGCCCTCGGTTGCATTGCCGTAGACATTGGCACTGCTCGCGATCAGCACCCTCTCTGGGCGGTGTTGGCTTGCGGCCAGCGCCTGCAGCAGGTTACGCGTGCCGAGCAGATTGACCCGATAAAAATCGTCGGCATCCCCATGACCGACAAAGGCCACTGCAGCCAGATGCACAACGTAGTCGGCTTGGGCCTGCGCAACGACGCGAGCGACGTCGGCAGCGTCACGCAGATCCATCGGCCAGAACTCGTCGGTTGCGCTTGTACCGGCACCGTCGCAACGGGTCCCAACACCGATCACGGTGCAGCCCTGCTCCTTGAGCTGCTGGGACATGTAGCGTCCGGTGAACCCGGACGCGCCACTGACCAGAACCCGCTTGCCTTTCAGCTCAGAATGAGAAGCCACGCTCGTTCCTCTTGAGATCGGCCTCGACCATCATCTGGCATAACTGCTCCAGCGTGGTTTCAGGCTTCCAGCCGAGGATACGGGTACTAAGGTATCCCCACGTTTTACACCGTAAGCGTCATCTGCTCGCGCACTGCCGCAGGCAGTGCGCGCAAGCGCCCTATCCACCGTGAGACGGGTTCCATCGGCCACTGCCTGACCAGCGCTTCTCGGCCGATGCGTAGCGTGGAGTAAAGCTTGCGTGTGCTGTTGCGAGGAGACAGCCACTGGGCGATACCGGTCGCTTCGCATCCCAGCCCCGCCAACCAGCTGGCGAATGCAGCCAACGTATTGATCAGCAGCAGGATCTGCAGTCGCTCGCCGCGTCGGGTCAAACTGTCTTCCAGCGCCTGGCCGTAGCGATGTGATTTCAGATCGCGAAATGCAAGCTCGATCTGCATCCGTCGTGCGTACACATTGACCAACTGCTTTGCGCTGGGCGCCTGCAGCTGCGGGGATGCAACGATGAGCCAAGGCTCGCGCTCGCGCGCTGCGGCCTTCAGACTCGATGACGCACGCGAGACTTTGGCGGGTGAGCGGCGATTGCACTGTTTGCGCCCTTGCCGTGCCTTGGCGTAAATCACCAACCTGCAATCGAGTGGATCGCTGCGATTGGCCTGCATCGGCGGTAACTCGCATGCACGATTGGACGCCAACACATGCAGTTTCCGGCTGTCGATCCACTGATCTGCTTCATCCCGCACGTCCTGCGGCTTGACTTGCGTGCGCCCGCGCAGTCGCCCAACCCAACACCAGCCCATGGCCGATACAGCGCGGAACCACGGTGTCCGGAAGCCGGCGTCAGTGACCAGGATCGGGCGAACATCGTCCGGAACCAGTGCCCTCAGTTGTTGCAAGAAGCGTCTTTCTGCACCAGGCGATCCCTGCTGCTTTCCTGGCACTACCATGTCCAGCAAGGTAAGCGTGCGGCCGCCCACCGGCACCGCTGCGCGCAGCAGACACCACGATTTGTCTGGCTTCAGATCGCTCCAGTCGATGACGATTACCGGCTGCGCGCCGCGCAGCAGCCAGTGCGCCATCTCGTGGTCGATCACTGATCGCTCGACCTGCAAATTGCGATTACTCAACAGGCGATCAACTGCCTTGAGCGGCGCGCGCACCCGCAGTGCGCTCGGCCACGAACGTGCGATGTCCATCAGTGTCAGCCTGCGTCCGTGCAACAACGCCTCGACCGCATGCAGCAACGCGCGTTCGCGCAACGCATGCATCCCGGACAGTGAGTTGGGCAGGCACTTCTGCAATACTTCGCTGGCGCGCATGGTCGTCAACCTTCTCTGGCTTAGTCACCTTGAAGATTGCGCCATGCGCGCACTTTCTTCCAGGCAATTACGTCGCAAGTGATTGATTTGCCAGGAGGAAATGTGGGGAAACCTCAGATACGGGTAGCCTTTTCTGGATCTCCGATCAACAGCTCCACTTCTGCAGGGCGGTGGAACTTCGGGTTGATACGCATGACCACCTTGCCGGTGGCAGTGTCCACCGCAGTTTCTTCAGCGTCCTTCCCACGGAACTCGACGTCGATGCCCGCACCCTTGAATGCCATGCTCACGAAATCACGCACAGTCTCGGTACGGTTGGTGGCAAGAACGAAGGTGTCAGGCTCGTCGGCCTGCAACATGCGCCACATTCCTTCGACATATTCGCGAGCGAAGCCCCAGTCACGCTTGGCGTCCAGGTTGCCCAATTCCATGCAGTCCAGCAGGCCTAGCTTGATCTTGGCCACCGAGTCGGTGATCTTGCGCGTCACGAATTCACGCCCACGCAATGGGCTTTCGTGATTGAACAGAATTCCGCTGCATCCAAAGATGTCGTAACTTTCGCGGTAGTTCACCGTCATCCAGTGCGCGTAAAGCTTGGCGACCCCGTAGGGGCTGCGTGGATAGAACGGCGTGCTTTCGATCTGAGGGACCGCCTGCACCTTGCCGAACATCTCAGACGTCGAAGCCTGGTAAAAGCGGATATCTCGGTTGACCTGGCGAATTGCCTCCAGCAGGTGGACCGGACCTATACCAGTGATTTGTGCCGTTGTGGTCGGCTGATCAAAAGACACACCGACAAAACTCTGAGCTGCCAGATTGTAGACCTCTGTCGCGCCGGTGCTCTCAAGCATACGGATGCTCGAGCCAAGATCGGTCAGATCGTATTCGATCAAATTAAGATTCGGGTGAGCTGCGATTCCAAGCTCTTCGATCCGCCAGAAATTGACCGAACTCGTACGGCGATACGTGCCGAACACGCGGTAACCTTTGTCCAACAACAACTGGGCGAGGTAGGCGCCATCCTGGCCGGAGATTCCGGTAATCAACGCAGTTTTCATTTCACAAATTCTCTTATGTTTATGTAATATTGCGACTTCAGGTCAGCACAGGACCGGGTGATTCTCGATGTCCTGTGGAGCTCAACGCGCTGACAACGGCTTGCCGCCCGCACCGCAGAACGTCTGCTTGCCCTGATCGGCACACTTGGTGAACGGGCCGTAGTCGAGGGGCTCGATCTTGAAATCGCTGAACCAGGCGACGCTTTCCTGCACCAAGCCAAATCGCAGACTCTTACCGACCACCGCCTCGGCAGGCACCTCGGCGACCACTTCCGCAGACGCACCCGCGGGGATCCCCTCGGGTGGAAGCGGAGCGCGCACGAAATCCTTTGCCGATACAACTCCGGACGCGTCTACCAGAGAGATAGCCAAGTTGACCGGCAATTTACCTTTTGAACTGATGGTGGACTTACCCGCATTGGTAACCGATACCACGGCCCTAATCACCTCACCACTATTGGCAATGACCGGATCTGAAACGATGGCGTACCGCGCCCCCACCTGCTCTTGCGTCAGGGGCATGCTCATGCCGGGCGCATCGGATGCAGATGCAGCCTTTTGCGGCGCGGCGCTCGCGGCCTGACCTACATCTGGCGACTCGGAACAGCCGGTAAAAGTAATCGCAGTTGCAAGCGCGACGACAGTGGCCGAAGAGAGGGGGAATTTCATAAAAATTTTCATGGACGTGGACCTGGTTTGGATGAATGTGACCCGCATTACTGGGGAGCTTCTACGCGTACGAGTAGCCGGGCGGGTACAAACCCCCGACTTTTGAACCAAGAAACTGATTCCTGGACAAGGTCGACCTCCAGGACATAATCGCCCGGCGCGTCTGGCGCTTGAAGTGTTATAAGCTGCTCGCCGGACGATGCCGGCTCAATTACCTCTTCAAGCCACTGGCGCGGCTGTTCGGGTGCCAGCGGGACATTGCTGGAGTGCCAGAAGTAACCAATATATATGCCAAACGGCATTACAGAGTGGTTCGATGGACTCAGCCACTGAACCTTGCTGTCATTGGTCAACACCAGGCGCACGGTCAGCATGCTTGATGGCTGCACCACGCCCAGATGAGTGTTGAGCAATGCAGCACTGCCCTGCCAGGCATCTGGCGGCAGGGCTTGCGTATGAGGGTACGGGCTGACCCTAGCGGAGATCATTCGTCCATAAGAATCGAGCCCTCGCTCAGCCAGTGCTGCCAGCGCAGAATCGACCCAACGATCCCCTCGTAGAGACGCGCGGACATCGATTCGCTGCACTTCCCGAGCCGCCGGGGATTCCAAGTCAATCCTGAGGCTGGCCAATGCATTGGCCACGCGATCTCTAAACGCAGAGAACACACGGTTGGATTTGAGTAGCCTGACATAGCGATCAGTGGCGGCGTATGGATCTAGCTCGGGGCGGCCGGCCTGATCCTTACATTCCTCTGCCCAATACGAATAGGCCGTTGAATCGAGCGCAAGCCGCTGCAACAGACTCCCCAGAACATCGGGACATTCGGGGGTGGGGGGCAATTTCCTCACACAGGACGGCAGTTCCGCATACCATGCCTGATCCGACACCACCACAGGCAGGCCCGCCTGCAACGCCTTGGACACCACTGCGGATGCTTCGCCCATCGTCGGCTGACGAAGCGCGATCATCAGGTCGGCGCGCGCGAACATATCCCGGAATTGCTCGTCGTCGATGCGGCCGTGATTGACCAATCGCACGTTCTGCAAACCCGAAATTCGTTCAAGCTGAAGCTGTACCGCAGGTTCGACATCTCCAGCTATTTCGAGGGTAAGCGGGCGAGTCAACACGGGGTCGATCTGCAATAAGGCCTCAACGATCCAGTCGAACCTGCGATTCGCTTGCCCTCCCCCCATCACCGCAATGGTATTGAGGCAATCACGCACACGATGCCGCGCGGCGACAGGATAGAGCTGCGGAATGACCGTAACAGGCAGCCACGGAAACTCTTTTGCAACTCTCTCAGCCGCGTACCTGGAATGCACGACCACCTCAAGCGCCAACTTCGTCGCCACCTGGTGAAGTGGGTAGTGCACGACTTCGTCACGTCCCCAGATCGGAGTGCCGTATCGCAGTGCAAGCGTTGCGTTCTTCACATCCGCAGCGGAGTGCCATTGCTCCAGCACCCGCGCGTATCCATCGCTGAGAAGACCTTCGTCGCTCAGAACACCCGCAACCATATGGTGCAGCACTAGATCATGCAGATGAACAATGCCGGGCACCTGTGCCATAAGTGGAAGCATCCAACCGTGGAAGGCGGGATGATTTCCCATCTGGTACACGATCGCATCCGCTTGCCCAAGCTCATCGATCACCTGCTGCATGCCCATGCGCTCGACGTCACCGCGCACGACGGTGTGGACCTGTACGCCCCGATCGCGCAGCAGTTCCACCAGCCCGGCCGAATACTCGGCGATACCGGAATGCTCAGGAGGCAATGGCCCGACCATGGCAATTCGGAAGCGCGTGTTCAAATCTTGCCCTCCACAAGATTGCGTATCACAAGATCCCACGTAATCGAAGTACTCAGCCGGTATCCGCCGTCGGCAAGCGCGCGTAATTGCGCATCGGTTCGTGCGTAGCAATCCCCAATGCTCTGCGCTATCTCCTCTGCCGTCGGGCCGCTGATCCACCCCCCTCCCGTGGCCTCCACAATTCTCGCCACTTCGCCACTGTCGTCGACAGTAATGACTGGCTTATGCGCCGCAAATGCCTCCAAGGTCGCAAACCCGTAATCTTCATCCACGGGAGAGTAGAAAACCGCTCTACAGTTAGCGATCAGCGCTAGCAGTTTCTCATCCTCGACAAAGCCCGTCAGCTCTACCCGATCCTCCAGACCGAGCTCGCGTACCAACGGCGCCAGGGAGAGTGCGTAATCACTCGCGCCCGTTCCCGCAATCACGACCCTAGCCTTTGGAGCATGCGCCGCTGCACGGATGAGCAGGTCGGGTCGTTTCATCGACTCTAGTCTGCCGATGCACAAGACGTAGTCGCCGTAATCACCAGATGTAATGAAAGGCGCCAGCTTAGATGGAGGGTATAGAACCTGCGACGACAGGCCGTTGAACCGTTGAAGTCGGTCGGTAACGGTCTGCGATATGGTGTAGCGCGACTCGATGTCCGACAACAATTGCGTATCCGAAGCACGCAATGAATCGCGCAGCGCGCTGTCCTGGGAGGTCAAATGAGGAAAATCAAAACGCGTCCGCTCCAGATCATAAAGAACCCTGTGCTGATGAACGAGCCAAAGCGTCTTGTTCGCATGCGAAGCAGCATACGTCGGAAACTTGGTACAGATGCATAGGTCGATCTTCTGCCCGTTGCTCTCATTTAGATCCAGTAGCCTCCACGCAAGCGTGGACGAGAGGATTTCCGTTTCCGGATACCACCGATAAGGCAGCTGTACCAATTCCGCGACAACCTGGCGTTTTTTTCCCCACAGATTGATCTGGCGGACAAGTTCTTCATTCAGGAACTCTGCTCCTCCTCTGACAAACGGTACCTGCGCACCCAGAACAATGACTCTCTTCACGGCCACAACCTCTTGCATGATGTCCTTACCACAACGATTCCCTCTACCCGGATTATTTAAGCGACTTACGAATCCGGCTACCCAATTGATCGACTGCAGCTAAGCGTTCGTCCATCGCAGCCTCTGCCGGTGTAGGTGTCACACCATCCGTATGGACAGGACTTTCAAGGCGCGCGTCTGAAACCTTGCGGATGGTCGCAGCGTCAGCATTGCCACGCTTCAGTACCCGTGTGGTGAACAGACGCAGAGGTGCCGTAACGCGCCAGGACCGACTTCCGTGGAGGCTGTTGATCTGTCCCTCCAGAGCATCCACCGCCATCTCAAGCTCACGAATGTACTCACGCGCACTTGCAGTACCGTCCATGCTACGCGAGAGATCCACCTGCAACTCCCTCAACCTATTTCTTTCCTGATCGCGCGAACTCTCAAGGCCACTGATCTGTTGCTGCTGAACGGCGACACGCGCCTCCAGCGCTGTAATCGTCGCCTGGTGCTGCTCAACGACGCTTTGGGTGTCGAGGAGATCGGACCTGGCAGCGTCACGCTCCTCGGTCAGCCGTCCCACGTCGGCAGCCAGCAACTCGGCCAACTCACGCGCACGCTGACGCTCTTCCAGCTCCTGGCCAAGTGACGCAATTCGCGTCGCGAGCGCAGCTTTGTCTGATTCCAGTTCTGCATTGAGCGCGGCAAGCGCTTCTTTGTCACGGTTGGACTCGATAGTCTGAGCTTCAAGTCCTTTCGCCCACGCCGCCAGCTTCTCGCTCTCCTCCTCGAGGCGCTTGTACCTTTCCTCGGCAGCGGCAACCCCCTGCTCAAACGCCTGAGTGCGCTCTTGGTCTTGCAATGTACTATCGCGAAGATGCTCAATTGCCGCCCCGCGCGCGGCAAGCTCCACCCGATGATGCTCTGTCTCAATATGCACAGCACTAAGCCGCGCATTATAGCCGAGCAGTGCTTTCTGCAGGCGCTGATAGATGGTCACCCACTCGGGGGCAGAGTGAGGGGTCGCATCTGCCTGCTGAAGACACTGTTGCAGCAAGGCGAATGTCAACGGGGACCGATTCTGACCAAAAAACCCGATGAACGCATTGCGATAACGCGCGGGCAGCGTCATGAAATCCAGAGCGGGCTCCCGGCTCGGACTGGAGGGAACAACCTTGCGCTCAAGAATCTCCTTGACCGTGATCAGGAAGGAAAGCAGAAGATCGTCGAGCCATGAGCAATCGAATGGATTGGCCGATATTGCGCCATAGTCGATCAATACAGCACGCCCTTCAGGCGCGATAAGGATATTCCAGCAGCGCACGTCGTTGTGGTACAGACCAGCACGCTCAAGCAAAACAAGTTGCGCAAGAATCTGTGCAATTATTTCATCAGCATCATAAGCGGCCCCATCATCGATCGCCTGGGAGAGAAGCCGTCCATTCATCATGGACCTTGCAATGAACAGATCCCTGGAATCGTTCAGCGATGCGATCAGGCGCGGTGCCGGGTAGCTCTCCGGTGGATTGCCCAGAAACTCCACCTCATTGACGAACTCCTGCAAATTGATCTCTGCGCGATCTCCCACGCCCAGCGTCATTTTCTTTACGAACGACTGTTCGCTGAAATAATAACGGCGCGATTGCAGATGCGTGCCGCGGCCATGCGCATGTGACTCGGATGACCAAGACGTAAAATTACCAATGGCTCCATCCACGTACCAGAAACGGCTACTGGCAAAATATAGTGGCCTTGAAACCGCCGAAAGATGTGTCTGCTGCTGTGAAAGCAGGCGCAAAAATGCATAACTGGATAGCAACTCGGCCGGGTCCTGCGACAACGATGGCGCCCAGTAGAGCGGCTCCTCACGCAGGGCGAGCTCATAAATGCCCGCGCTGGTCGTTTCTGAAAGCTTCCGACACAGCGCGGATACCTTCAGGATGCCTTTGTCGTGAATTAGATGATGGAAGACGCTCAGGCCGAGGACCAGGTCGCACTCATCGTGCTCAAGGCGATCTATCACATCTTCCACCGTGCCGTGCTCAAAGGTAGCTGCACATGCAGGGTTCTCGGCAGCCAGCGCCTTGCACACATTGACGTTGAGATCGAGAAAATCCACGCCGTGTACCGTGTGACCATCGGCTGCAAGGTTCAGAGAGAAAAACCCCTGGGCACAGCCAAGGTCGAGCACACGCAGCGGGCGGCCAAGCGCATGCTGCAGGCGCTGCGCGCATTGGCGGATCAGCACAAGCCTGTCCTCGCACCCACGCGAGCTGCCGTCGGACAGCTCCGGATGCGCAAAGATCGGCTGGTACTTCTCTGGCAGGGCTGCCACAAGCGCCCCTATATTCAGTGACTCGATCATGGCTGTTCGCTCTCTGCGTTGAGGTGAATTGCTGGCGCCTTCATGACAAGGCCTCCACGATTTCGAAATCGGCCTTCAGATCCATCATCCCCCAGAACTGCATGCCTCGGGCCACGTTCAGCACGATGGCATCGTAGCGCCGATCCAGCGGTGTCAATTCCACCAGCGGATCGCCGCTGGAGATGCCGAGCGAGATCAGATAATTGGCTTCATTGAGGTCAAGAGGCATCGTAAACTTGCAGACGATGACGTCGCCGGCTTTGGCCGCGATTCCGGTACGGCCCTCGCTGGAAAGAAAGGAATTGGTACCGTAGAGGAATAATCCCTCAAGCGTTTTCACCAGAATGCCGGGGACCACGCTATCGAAATCCTGGTCGAATGCGATCTTGACGTAGAACGCCGTCCTTGAGCCACTTTCCACGCGTGCTGGGAATTCCTGGCCGTCACTGACAACCACGTAATCCAAAATCCTTGCGCCCCCCTGACCCCAGCGGTGCTCGCCAGCGTTGTAGTAAGGCCGGGTATGAAACAAGTCTTCCGTGCCGGCGCGTAGATCCTTCGGGGTATCCTTGGCCTCGGCTTGAAGCGACGCGGGTTTCTTGCCAAACAGCTCGTCCAGATAGAGGTTGGATACCTCCCGGGACGGACCATCGGCATAGACGCCGCCATCCTTAATTAATATAGCCCGGTCGCAATGCTTGACGACGTCCCCTACGGAGTGACTCACAAGAATCAGCGTCATGCCCTTTTCCTTGAAGGACAGAATACGCTTGAAACATTTTGCCTGAAAATACACATCTCCGACCGATAATGCTTCATCGACGATCAGCACATCGGGCCGGAATGCGGTAGCGACCGCGAATGCCACGCGTACCTGCATGCCGCTGGAGTAAGTGCGCACCGGCTCATCGAAGTAATCTCCGATCTCAGCAAACTCCTGAATTTCCGGCAGTACGGCCTCAATCTGGTCCAGCGTGTAGCCCATGAGCCCGGCCGAGTGACGGGCATTTTCTCGTCCACTCAGGTCCGGGTTGAACCCCATCCCGAGCTCGAGGATCGCAGCAATGCGCCCGCGCCGGACGATACGCCCTTCAGTGGGCTGCGATGTCCCCGTGATCAGCTTGAGCAGCGTACTCTTGCCAGCGCCATTTCGCCCCATGATTCCAATCGACTCACCAGCAGTGACCGAAAAGCCGACGTTGCGCAGCACCCAATGCTCCTCCCGCGGCTTGACCTTCAGACCAAACCAGCTGGCCGCACGCAGCCACTCGCTACCCCAAACACGATAGGACTTTCCCAATCCCTCGACCGTCAGCATAGCGCTCATAGCGCATCCACCATTTCGGCACTTGCGCGACGAAAGACGACCAGCGATACAAAACCCAGGACGGCCGTGGCGGCGGTCAGAGGCAGCAGACTCATCCAATCCGGTGCACGCCCGTAAAGAAGCACCCCCTGGTAGGCGCTGACGAGCGGGAACAGCGGGTTGAGCTTAAATAAATCCCGCGTCTGCTGCGGAAGGATATCGATGGTGTAGACGATTGGCGTCACCCAGAACATTGCCTGCAGAACGACCGGTACAACCTGCCCGATGTCGCGCACGAAGACATTGAAAATCCCGAGCAGCAGACCGATCGACATCGCGAACGCAAGCGTCAGGAGCATCAGCAGCGGCAGCCAGCCTGCCTGGGGTCCCAGGGAGTGCCCCAAAATCGCGAAAACAACAATGATCGCTAAAAATAACAGCAAGTTATTCACCATGACGGTCCCGCCCGCGATGAGCGGAAGGCATATCCGTGGAAACGCCTGCTTTTTCATCAGATTTCCGTTATCCACAAACAAGGATGCGCATTTGCCGATAGATTCTGCAAACATGCTCCAGCAAAGTGTCCCCGCCATAAGGTAGAGGGCGTAAGCAAACTTGTTGTTGACACCAGGCAACTTTGCTGCCAGGACCTCCGAGAGGATCGTTGCAAAGATCAGCACCTGCATGAGCGGATGAATGATCATCCACAAGGCGCCGAGCTTGCTGCGCAAAAAGCGCAGGCGCAGATCATTCCTGATCGATGAGAGGATGAAGTATCGGAAGGCCCATACGGACCGAATCATGTCCAACGTTGCTACCTCTGAAATAGTCACTACTTGGTAAGCGGCCGGCGTCAACATCAGGAACACGGTATGGCAGCCGCGCCTCAACTTGCCGCTAAGACATTCGCAGTCCTGAACAAAATAGCCTGGGCCGCCCTGTCTGGAGCCAGCTTCAAACCGACGTCTCTTCTTGCAGCCTCGCCAATGGCTCGCGCATATTCCGGGTCATCCGCGAGGCGACGCATGGCGTCGGCTGCCCTTGCAACTTTCGGCTCGGCCCACTGCGCGCCCTCAGATTCGGGGTATCTTCCAGCAACAGGCACCAGATCGTACGGGACAAGCACGGAGTTACTTTCGGTCATGAATTCCATATTGCCCGACCATCCGGTTGCGATAACGGGCTTGCCCAACGACATGCATTCGGCCAGACCCAAACCGAAGCCCTCGGCGCGATGCAGAGAGACATAGACATCGCAGCAACGCTGAAGCGCACGAACATGCATTTTGTCGATCACCTCATCCCGAAGCTGGATACGCGCATCTCCCACCACAAGCGCGAGAAGTTCGCGCATCTGTTCGGGATACATGTGGCCGTTACTGGACTTCAACACAAGGTGCACATCATCGCGCTTGTTCGGAAACGCTTGCTGAAAAGCGTGTACCACGGCTTGCGGATTTTTTCTGGCAGCAACCGAATGGAAATCGAAGCTAAAAAGAAAGGTGAACTTGCCAGCCGGCAGGCCAAAGTCCTCTCGCTGCAGACCGCTGTCCCGCAAGTCCGATACCGGTAGAGGCACTCGCATGATCGGTTTATCCGTCACGTGCCGAAACGCGCTTTCAATGAACTGTGACGCAACCATGATCTCGTCTACAAGCTCAATGGCGCGTAGCCAAGTACTCGGGATTACTTCCAGCTCCCAGAACCAGCAGGCAATCACGTAATGACCAGCCAGTCTGGCGCGACCAACTTGTTCGAAGGCGGCCTCCAGATAGTCAGGATTCACGAACACGATGGTGACGCGATGCGGCATGCGCTGATCGATGAAGGCATCCATACTGCGGTCCCGCCAGGAGTGGGGAAGCCCCATATCCAGGTCATACAGAGACACCGAGGCGCCCGCGTTGATCAGCGCACGAGCGTACATCCTGGCACTTTCTGCCAGCCCGAACTCTCCACGGATGTAGCCAAGAATATTGATTCCTGCCGCAGCCGTAGGCGTCGGAGTTGGCGGAGCATTTTGCATCTCTGCATCCAGGGATGCACGGGCCTCACCGGCCGCACGCTCCCAGGCCGACGTACGCTGGAAACGCGTCTGAATGACCGAGCGGGCGGACAGTGCGGCAGATACCCTGCCGCGCAAGCTGGTCGGAAACATCCGGTAGAAGCGCTGCAGCCATGTCTGCCGACGCACCCACGCCTGCAGATGCAGTCCAGCCAGACCATTCCGCCAGGAGGCGACGATGCCCTGACGTTGCGAAGAATCTGTCATGGAGACTGAGACGCCTCAAGCGCACGCTCCAAATCCCCCCGCAAATCCCCCACATCCTCAACCCCCACACTCAGCCGCACCAGCGCATCGCTGATGCCTAGCTGTTCACGGCGGGCCACAGGGATCGAGGCATGGGTCATGACGGCGGGATGATTGACCAAACTTTCCACACCACCCAACGATTCGGCCAGGGTGAACAGTTCGGTCTTTTCGCAGAAACGCTTGGCTGCCTCGAAGCCGCCCTTGAGGACGATCGAGACGATGCCGCCGAAGCCGGACATCTGCTGCTTGGCGAGTGCGTGCTGCGGGTGCGAGGCCAAGCCGGGGTAGATCACTTTTTCGATCGCCTGGTGGGTCTCCAGCCACTGCGCCAGCGCCAGGGCGTTTTCGCAGTGCGCGCGCATGCGCAGCGGCAGGGTCTTGAGCCCGCGCAGGGCCAGGAAGCTGTCGAACGGGCCTTGTACGCCGCCGATCGAGTTCTGCAGGAAGGCCATCTGTTCGGCGAGTTCGGCGTTGTCGCCGACCACGGCGATGCCGCCCACCATGTCCGAGTGGCCATTGAGGTACTTGGTGGCCGAATGCACCACCAGGTCGGCGCCCAATTCCAGCGGGCGCTGCAGCATCGGCGAGGCGAAGGTGTTGTCCACCACCACCAGCAGGCCGTGCCTACGCGCGATCGCCGCAATGGCGGCGATGTCGACCAGCTTGAGCATCGGGTTGGTCGGGGTTTCGATCCAGACCATCTTGGTGGTCGGGCGGATCGCGGCCTCGAACGCGGCCGGGTCGGTCAGGTCGACGAAACTGAAGTCCAGGCCGGCGGTGCGGCGACGCACACGCTCGAACAGACGGAACGAGCCGCCGTACAGGTCATCGGTCGCTACCACGTGGCTGCCGGCGTCCAACAACTCCATCACTGTGGAGGTCGCGGCCATGCCGGAGGCGAAGGCAAACCCGCGGGTGCCGCCTTCCAGCACGGCAACACAGCGCTCATAGGCAAAACGCGTAGGGTTGTGGGTCCGCGAGTACTCAAAGCCCTGATGCTCGCCCGGGCTGGACTGCGCATAGGTGGACGTCGCGTAGATCGGCGGCATCACCGCCCCGGTGCTGGGGTCCGGCGACTGTCCACCATGGATCGCCAGCGTTGCGAGCGACAGCGCGCGCTCGCCATCGTGGCTGTTTGCGGTGCGGTTGGACATGGAGGTTCCCGGAAAAAGTGGCGGATTGTAGCAAGCAGGCCTGAATGGCCCATGCCGTGCGTCTCATGCGAGCACGCACGGCGGCGGCACGCATTACTGCACGCGGCGGCGCAGGTAGTTGAGCAGGTCGATACGGGTGATCAGGCCCAGGAACTGGTTGCCGTCCATGACGATGGCGACCTGGCCGCGATCGAACACCGGCAGCAGCGCTTCGATCGGCGAGGCCACGTCCAGACGGTCGAGCTTGCTGACCATTGCAGTGGAGATCGGGTCGCGGAACCGTGCTTCGTCGCCATACACATGCAGCAGCACATCGCTCTCATCGACGATGCCGACCAGCTCGCCATTATCGATCACCGGCAACTGCGAGACGTCGTAGAGCTTCATGCGCTGGTAGGCGGTAGTCAGCAGATCTTTCGGCCCGACCACCACGGTGTCGCGCTTGTTGTACGGGCGCAGGATCAGGTCACGCAGGTCGCCGTGCTGTTCGCGCTCCAGGAAGCCGTTGTCCAGCATCCAATAGTCGTTGTACATCTTCGACAGGTACTTGTTGCCGGTATCGCAGACGAACACCAGCACGCGCTTGGGCGTGGTCTGCTCGCGGCAGTACTTCAGCGCTGCGGCCAGCAGCGTGCCGGTGGACGAGCCGCCGAGGATGCCCTCCTTGGCCAGCAGCTCGCGCGCGGTGTGGAAGCTTTCCGCATCGCTGATCGAATAGGCTTTCTTGACCCGCGAGAAATCGGAGATATCCGGCAGGAAATCCTCACCGATGCCTTCGACCAGCCAGCTGCCGGACTTCTCGCTCACCGTACCCTCTTCGATGTACTGGGTGAGGATCGAGCCCACCGGGTCTGCCAGCACCAGTTCGGTCTGCGGCGAAGCGGTGGCGAAGGCGCGCGACAGGCCGGTCATGGTGCCTGAGCTGCCGCAGCCGAACACGATCGCGTCCAGCTGGCCATCCATCTGCGCCAGGATTTCCGGCCCGGTACCGAACTCATGCGCGGCCGGGTTGTCCGGGTTGCCGAACTGGTTGATGAAGTAGGCGCCCGGGGTCTCCGAGGCGATCTTGGCGGCCAGGTCCTGGTAATACTCCGGGTGCCCCTTGGCCACGTCCGAGCGGGTCAGCACCACATCAGCGCCCATCGCCTTGAGATTGAAGATCTTCTCGCGGCTCATCTTGTCCGGCACCACCAGGATCAGGCGGTAGCCCTTCTGCTGCGCGACCAGCGCCAGGCCAAGACCGGTGTTGCCGGCCGTGCCTTCCACCAGGGTGGCGCCGGGCTTCAGGTCGCCGCGCTGCTCGGCCGCTTCGATCATCGACAAGCCGATACGGTCCTTGATCGAGCCGCCCGGATTGGATGCCTCCAGCTTGAGGAACAGTTCGCAGACACCGGTGTCCAGGCGCTGGGCCTTGACGATCGGCGTATTGCCAATCAGTTCGAGTACGGAGGAATGGATCGCCATCGGGATATCGTCGCTGCGCCGCGCGGGCTAGACCGGTCATTATCCGACGAACCGCCGGGGAATGCTCATTCAGGCAGGAAGCGATTGAGCGCGCCGATGAACGCGGATGTACATCAGCCGCCCTGCCCTGCAACGAGCGGCTGCCAGAAAAGGCGACGCGGACGGTGGCAAGCCGACGAGGAGGCCGCCACCGCCCGCGACGGTGAACTTGTTCTTAGCAGTGGGAGAGGATCAGTGCGTGAGTTGGTCGTACATCCGGGTGAGTTTCTCTTTGGCCTGCAATTTCTCGCGTTTCATCTGGCCTAAGGTCACGTCGTCGATCGGGAGCACCCCGAGTTCGGCATCCATGCATTTCTTGTTCAAGAGCTTGTGCCGTTGGTAGAGCTGCTTGAACTCGGGATCGGACTTCATCAATGCGTCGATTTCGGTCTGCGGTTGCCCTTCGAACATGGCGTTACCTCCTTCACTTAAAACAAGAACGCCCCGGCCAGCGAAGGCACGGGGCGCAGCTTGGGGATGGAAGACCAACGCGTTGCAAAGGCCGACACATGGGCGGAACCACCACCAACCATTCCACCGTATTGCGTCACTGCGTGCCTCTGCGTCACTGGCCCGGCCCTCCGTACTTTCCAGGCGGCGGAGTTGCTGCCTGGAGGTACGACCCTACGCCGGTCGCGGGGGGCGTTCAAGGCCGAAACGGCTGCTTTTGCCGTTCCCCGCGTCAATCAGTGACCGCGGTTCAACCGGGCGTCATCCGCCGGTTAAAAGACCTTAACTTCAACCACTTGGCCTACGGCAGCACAACGACCTCAGCCGCACGCGACTTGCTGGCGGTGCCCTTGGTGCCACTGACCTGCAAGCGCGCGGCGGCAACGCCACCGGCGACCAGGGCATCGCGAAGCGCCTCGGCACGCTTCTTGGCCGTGGCCGCGTCGCTGTCGTAGCCGACGATGGTGACCCGGCCCTTCTTGCCGATCTGCAGGTACTCGGCCAGCGCCTTGGCCTGGCCGGAACCGGCACCGGCCAGGGCCGTCTTGCCGGCAAAGGCGTCGCTGCCGAGCGAGAACACTTCGCCGCGGCCATCGACCTTGGACGACGGCAGCTTGGCCCCGGCCACCAGTTCGGCCTCTTCGTGGGCGAGCTGCAGGGCCTTTTGCTGGGCCGCGTTGAGCTTGGCGGTCTGCTTGCCGGCCACGCTGGTCAGGGCCAGCTCGGCATCCTGGCGCGCCAGGGTTTCCTGCTCGGCCGCCTGGCGCATGCGCTCGGCTTCCTCGGCCTGGATCTGCGCCTGCACGCGCAGACGCTCGGCCTCCTGCCGGGCGCGGGAGGCATCGCGACGGCTGGCTTCGATCAGCAAGTCGTTGCGGGTGCCTTCCAGACGGTCCAGCTCGCGCCGGGCCAGCGCGGTGCGGGCGGTGAGCTCGGCAATCTCGACCCGGCGGTCGGCCAGGAACACCAGCTCATCGCGGTCGCGACGCTTGGCTTCGGCCAGGGCCGCCACGGTCTGTTGCGCCTGCAGGCGCTCGTAGCGGGCCAGGTCACTGGTCTGCGGATCGTTCTGCAACAAGGCCAAGCGCCGATTAAGTGCATCGGCCTGCGGGTCGTCCTTGGCCGCCATCGCCAGCGACGGCAGCGTGGCCAGGCTCAGCACACCGATATAGAGGAAGGGGCGCAGTTTCATCGGCCGCCCTCCCCGGTGTTGAGGCTGTTCTGCAGTTGCGCCACTTCCTTGCGGCGTTGCTCCAGCTGGGCGCTGACCACCGCCTCTTCGCTGCGCGCCTTGGCCAGGTCGGCATCGGCAGCGGCGCGCAGGGCGATCTGTGGTACCTGCTTGCGCTGGCGCTTGTCCAGTTGCGCCTGCTGGGCCTGCATCAGTTCCTGGCGGGCCAGATTGACCAGATCAGGGGCGTATTGGTCGGCATCGGCCTGGGTGGCGCGTTGCACGGCCTGTTCGGCGGCAGTGAGCTCCGGCGCCACCTGGGCGGCGGCGGGAGCGGAGAGAACCATGAAACAGGCGATGCCATACAGGGATCGCCGCAAGTATGCGAAGCTAGCCGTCATTAGGGGAGCCGTAGCGAGAAGTCTCGAGCACGGCCATTGTCGGAAGCCTGCGGCGGACTTGCAACGAGACGCTGCTGTTTGTTGGGGAACCATTGCGCATGGATATCGGCTACTTCCTGAAGCTGATGACCGAAAAGAATGCCTCGGACATGTTTTTGACCACCGGCGCGCCGGTGTACATCAAGATCGAAGGCAAGCTTTACCCGCTCGGCAATACGGGGTTGCCGCCGGGGATGGTCAAGAAAATCGCTTACTCATTGATGGACGAAGGCCAGGTGCCGCAGTTCGAGCGCGAGCTGGAACTCAACATGGCCATCGCTCTGTCCGACGCCGGGCGCTTCCGCGTGAACGTGTTCAAGCAGCGCGGCGAAGTGGGCATGGTGATCCGTGCCATCCGCAGCCGGATCCCGAGCATCGAGGAGCTCAACCTGCCGCAGGTGCTCAAGGACGTCATCATGACCCCGCGCGGGCTGGTGCTGGTGGTCGGTTCGACCGGTTCGGGCAAGTCGACCTCGCTGGCCTCGATGATCGACCACCGCAACAGCACCACGACCGGGCACATCCTCACCATCGAGGACCCGATCGAGTACCTGCACAAGCACAAGATGTCGATCGTGAACCAGCGCGAGGTGGGCCTGGACACGCACGCCTTCCAGAGCGCGCTGAAGAACGCGATGCGCGAGGCGCCCGACGTGATCCTGATCGGCGAGATCCTGGACGCCGAGACCATGGAGGCGGCGATCGCCTTCGCTGAAACCGGCCATCTGTGCCTGGCGACGCTGCACTCCAACAACGCCGACCAGACCATCGAGCGCATCCTCAACTTCTTCCCGGAAAGCGCGCACAAGAACGTGCTGATGAACCTGGCACTGAATCTGCGCGCAGTGGTGTCCCAGCGCCTGGTCAAGGGACTGGACGGGCGCCGCCGCCCGGCCACCGAGGTGCTGCTCAACACGCCGATGATCCGCGACCTGCTGCGTCGCGGGCAGGTGCACGAGGTCAAGCAGGCGATGGAGGAGTCGCTGGAAGAAGGCATGCAGACCTTCGACCAGTGCCTGTTCCGGATGGTCAAGACCGGCGAGATCGAGCAGGAGGAAGCGCTGCGCGCGGCCGACTCGCGCGACGGCTTGGCGCTGAAATTCCGTCTTTCCGAAGGCGGCTCCGGCGAGCACGATCCGTATGCCGACTACGAGTCGGCCTCGGCGCCGAAGATCAGCCATGGGTTTATTTAGAACGACCAACAAAATGTAGCGTGCGCCCGCCTGGCGGTGAGCGCAGTGGTTTTGTTGGTCGCATCTTGCTGGATGCAGTGACAAGTCCAGAGCAAAACGCCTGGTCGGTCGAGGGCGCAGTGCCCTCACCGCTTGCGGGACACGCCGTGAATCCTTCCGTGGAGGCTCAGTGGCGGCATCCATGCCGCCACATGGTCCCGCGATCGGCGAGGACACCGCACCAGAAAGTCTGCTGGTTGCTTTGAGGATAGTTACGCGCAACGACCATCTTGACTGGTCCTTGCCCGCCCACCGTCGCGGGACCTGACGCGGCATGGATGCCGCGTCAGCGCTTAGAAGGACGTCCTTGCAGCGTGTCCCGCGAGGGTGGGCGGGCAAGGGCACTGCAGCGCTGGCGCAGATCAGCACCCTGCAGTAGACCGGCGTGAGCATCAGCGGCCGCACGCGCGTCGATCGCTCTGCGCCCCCCGCATTGCGGAAGGCTGCCCGAACGGCAGATGCGGCCGGCATTCTCCGCGTCTAGACTGCCGCGTCAGGCTGCGTTTCCGGCCGTGCCGCATCGAACGCCGGCAGTGCCAGGCAGGCCTGTTCGATCCGCTGCAGCGTCGGATACGGCGCCAACTCCACGGCGAACCGCCGCGCGTTGTAGAGCTGCGGCACCAGCACGCAATCGGCCAGGCCCGGCGTGTCGCCGTGGCAGAACTGCCCGGTCTGTGCGTCGCCCGCCAGGTGGGTTTCCAGCGCTGCCAAGCCTTGCTGCATCCAGTGCGCAGTCCAGTGCGCAGTCCAGTGATGGCGCTGCGCTGGCGAGACGTCCCAGGTGTGCTCCAGGAATTGGGTAACGCGCAGGTTGTTGAGCGGGTGCACATCGCAAGCGATCACCTGTGCCAGCGCCCGCACCCGCGCACGCGCGGCGGGGCCGGTCGGCAACAGCGGCGCGCTGTCCGCAAATGCCTCGTCCAGGTATTCGAGGATGGCCAGGGACTGCGGGATCACCACCTGCCCGTGCCGCAGCGTCGGCACCAGCTCCTGCGGGTTGAGTTGCGCGTAAGCGGCGGCGTGTTGCTCGCCGCCATCGCGCACCAGATGCACCGGGTGCGCGACGTAGGCCAGCGCCTTCAGCTGCAGCCCGATGCGTACGCGATAGGCGGCGCTGGAGCGCCAGTACGAAAACAGCTCCAGGGGCCTGCTCATGCCTGCCCCTGCCCTGCCGCATGCGTGAGCATCGGCATCTGGTTCATGGCAGCGGCTGGCGTTCGACGCGCTGCTCGATCGCCCCGAAGATGCTGTGGCCCTGCGCGTCCATCATCTCGATGCGCACTACATCGCCGAAGGACATGAACGGGGTGCTCGGGCTGCCATCGCGCAGCGTCTCCACCACGCGCTGCTCGGCAAAGCAGGAGGCGCCCAGGGATGTGTCCTGGTTGGCGATGGTGCCGGAGCCGACAATGGTGCCGGCCGACAGCGGCCGGGTCTTGGCGGCATGGGCAATCAGCTGGGCAAAGTCGAACTGCATGTCGTGGCCGGCCTCGGGCGCGCCAAACCAGGCGCCGTTGACGTGCGTCACCAGCGGCAGATGCACCTTGTTGTCGCGCCAGGCATCGCCCAGCTCGTCGGGGGTGACGAACACCGGCGACAACGCCGAGCGCGGCTTGGACTGCACAAAGCCAAAGCCCTTGGCGAGCTCGGCCGGGATCAGGTTGCGCAGCGAAACATCGTTGACCAGGCCGATCAGCTGGATATGCGCAGCCGCCTGCTCAGGCGAGGCGCCCATCGGCACATCGTCGGTGATGACCACCAATTCGGCTTCCAGATCGATGCCATGGTCTTCGCTGATCACCTTGATGGCATCGCGCGGGCCGTAGAAGCCGGCGCTGGTGGCCTGGTACATCAGCGGGTCGGTGTAGAAGCTCTCCGGCACCTCGGCATTGCGCGCGCGGCGCACCCGCTCCACGTGTGGCAGGTAGGCGCTGCCATCGACGAACTCGTAGGCGCGCGGCAGCGGCGCGGCCAGCGCCTGCATGTCCAGCGCAAACACGCCATCGGCGCTGCCATCGTCGAGGGAGTCCGCCAGGGCGTTCAGCCGCGGCGCCACGTTGCTCCAGTCCTCCAGCGCGCGCTGCAGCGTCGGCGCGATGCCGGTAGCGCGCACCGCGCTGGTCAGGTCACGCGAGACCACGATCAAGCAGCCGTCGCGGCCGCCTTCCTTCAGGGAACCTAGCTTCATGACCGTCCTGCGGCTGTGGCTGAAGCGCTGATTGTACGACCTGTCGCGCGAGGTGGTTGCAGCTGAAACAACTGACCCGTTCCCCAACCGCGATCACACAGTTTTGTGCAGCGCGCCAATCGGGCGTACACTTGCCGGGTCTGCATGCGGCCGTCCGTTTCCCTTAGGGACCGCCGGCGAGGCCAGGATCGATCGATCCGCTCGCCCGCCCCACCCGACGCCTTTCGTGGTGCCGACAAACCCATCGCTCTTTGATTGGGTTGTTCCACCATCTCGCAGCGCGGTTCACGGGAACGCTCCGAGCCTCACTTTTTTGCATTTGCAATGCGTCTGCGCTCCGGGCTCTGCCTGGTGGCGACGCTTTACTTGGAGCTTCCTGATGTCTTTTGAATCCTTGGGCCTGGCGCCCTTCCTGCTGCGCGCATTGGCCGAGCAGGGCTATGAAACCCCCACCGCCATCCAGCAGCAGGCGATCCCGCTCGTGCTGGCCGGCCATGACCTGCTGGCTGGCGCACAGACCGGTACCGGCAAGACCGCCGCGTTCGGCCTGCCGCTGCTGCAGCACCTGGGCACCACCCCGCAGCCGGTCAACGGCCCGCGCAAGCCGCGCGCGCTGATCCTGACCCCCACCCGCGAGCTGGCCACCCAGGTGCACGACAGCCTGCGCGGCTACAGCAAGTACCTGCGCATTCCGAGCGCGGTGATCTACGGCGGCGTGGGCATGGGCAACCAGCTCGATGCGCTGCGTCGTGGCGTGGACCTGCTGATCGCCTGCCCGGGCCGGCTGATCGACCATATCGAGCGCCGCAGCGTGGACCTGTCCGGCATCGAAGTACTGATCCTGGACGAAGCCGACCGCATGCTCGACATGGGCTTCTTGCCGTCGATCAAGCGCATCCTGACCAAGCTGCCGCGCCAGGACCGCCAGACCCTGCTGTTCTCGGCCACGTTCGAAGAGAACATCAAGCAGCTGGCGCTGGAATTCATGCGCAACCCGATGCAGATCCAGGTCACCCCGAGCAACACCGTGGCCGAGAGCATCACCCACCGCGTGCACCCGGTCGATGGCGCGCGCAAGCGCGACCTGCTGCTGCACCTGCTGGCGCAGGACAGCCGCGAGCAGACCCTGGTCTTCGCACGCACCAAGCACGGCAGCGACAAGCTGGCGCTGTTCCTGGAGAAGTCCGGCATCAAGACCGCGGCGATCCACGGCAACAAGAGCCAGGGCCAGCGTATGCGTGCACTGAGCGACTTCAAGGCCGGCCGCGTGACCGTGCTGGTGGCCACCGACATCGCCGCGCGTGGTATCGATATCGACCAGTTGCCGAAGGTCATCAACTATGACCTGCCGATGGTGGCCGAGGACTACGTGCACCGCATCGGCCGGACTGGCCGTAACGGTTCGACCGGCGAGGCGATCTCGTTGGTGGCACAGGACGAAGCCAAGCTGCTGCGTCAGATCGTGCGCATGCTGGGCCGCGACGTGGAAATCCGCGACGTGCCGGGCTACGAGCCGCAGACCCCGATCCGCTGGGGCAACAGCGCCCCGGGCCGTGCCGAGCAGCCAGGTGGCGATCGCGCCCCGCGCAAGAGCCACGCCCGTCGCCCGCACGGTGACGCACCGCGCCAGGCACATGCGCATGCCGGCCCGAAGAAGCCGGGTGGCCAGCGCAGCAGCGGGCCGCGTCAGGCCACTGCCGGCGCCGGTGCCGGCCGTCGCGACGGTGGTCGTGGTGGCAGTGGCCGGCCCGCCAGCCGCGGCGCCTAACGCCCGCGACTGACGGTAACGACAAGGGCCGCGATGCGGCCCTTGTCCTGTCAGCCACACCGACGCCGGCGATGTCCGGCCCACCCTTCCTCTGTACCCGCTTGCCGATCAACGCCATGGATATCTTCAAAGTATTTACGCTTGAGGCCGCCCACCGGCTGCCCAACGTTCCGCCGGGCCATAAGTGCGCACGGCTGCACGGGCATTCGTTCCGGGTCGAGCTGCATGTCAGCGGCGAACCGGGTGCCGAGACCGGCTGGATCATGGACTTCGGCGACATCAAGGCTGCCTTCCAGCCGATCTACGACCGGCTCGATCACCACTACCTCAATGACATCGAGGGGCTTGAAAACCCCACCAGCGAACGCCTGGCCATCTGGATCTGGCAGCAGCTCAAGCCGGCCTTGCCGCAGTTGAGCGAAATCGTGGTGCACGAGACCTGCACTTCCGGCTGCCGCTATCGCGGTTGATTGGCGCAAATGGTGACCGAAGGCCGCCCTCCGAGGCGGCCTTTCTCGTTTTGAGCGCAACGCAAGCGGTTGATTGGAAACCACTTTTCAGGTCGGTTGGAAAATTTTCAGGAAACATGTTGCATCGCAACAACATCCGCGTATGCTGCGACGCAACAAACGGTCACAGGCTTCCCCAAGGGGTTCGCGATGTCGGCGCAGTTCGAAAACAGCTTCACCAGTCAGTTTGCTTCAGCGGCAGCCCGTGCCAACCAGTTGGCGTTGGACACGCTGGAACAGAACGTCAACGCGACCACCAGCTTCTTCGGTGAGTTTGCACAGGCGCGCGACCTGGGCGCCTACCAGACGCTCTGGCCGAAAGGGCTGCAACTGGCCCGCGACAACCTGGAACGTCTGGCGTCGGTCAACCAGGAAGTGGTTGGCATGGGGCTGAAGATGTCCAGCGAACTTGGGCAGTTTGCCAAGCAGCAGTTCGAGACCGGCAGCGATCAGACCGGCGCAACAGGCAAGACCCGGCGCAAGTAACGGCCACCAAAATTCAGCGTCTTTGCATGGGTCCCTCCCCCCATGCAACCCGGCCCGACAGATCCCTCCCTCTGTCGGGCTTTTTTATTGTCTGGTGACCGGCGCAGGCGTCGGCCGGCCCTTTCGATGCGGCCGCGCGCAAAGCCGCTGCGCTCACTGCGGCAGGCGGATGTGCTGCGCCAGGGCCTCGGCCTGGGCGTTGGGGCGCCACGGAATGCGCCCCCAGCACGGCATCGCCAGGCGCTGGCCAAGCATGCGGATGTTGTCCTCGATGCGCTCCATCTGCGGGTCGATCTCGTTGGCGATCCAGCCGATGCAGCGCAGGCCATCGGCGGCGATGGCCGCGGCGGTCAGGCGCGCATGGTTGATGCAGCCCAGGCGCACGCCCACCACCAGCACCACCGGCAGCTGCAGTGCGCGCACCAGATCGGCCTGATCCAGCTGCGCACTCAGCGGCGCCGCCCAGCCGCCGACCCCTTCCACCACCACCACCTCGGCCTGCGCGCGCAACTGCGCAAAGGCCAGCTGAAGCGGCACCAGCGACAGGCTCACGCCGACATCGGCGGCAGCCAGTTCCGGGGCCAACGCCGCAGGCAACGCATATGGATTGAGGGTGGCGTAGTCCGGCTGCGGCTGGCTGGCGGCTTGCAGCGCCAGCGCGTCTTCGTTGTGCCAACCCTGCGGGGTTGCGACGCAGCCACTGGCCACCGGCTTCATGCCCACTGCGGTGTGGCCGCGTGCTCGCACCGCATGTAACAAAGCCGTGCTGGCAACGGTCTTGCCGATGCCGGTATCGGTGCCAGTGACGTAGAAGGCGGGAAACTGCATGCACCTGTTCCTGCGGCCGCGCCGCCATTGCCGGAGAGGCCGCGCAGCATACCGTGCGGGCGTTGGCTGCACGCGCCTGCGTGGCATCTGCCATGCCTTCTGAAACGAACCAATGCATCGTGGGCCGCTTGGCTGGCCGGTATATGCGGCGCGCGGCCCGGGATGGTCGTGTGCGCGGCGCGCCCCTTGGGGTCCTGCCGGCCCTGCAGCCCGCGCACCTGCTCCGTGGCGTCGCAACGACGCTGCGGATGGCCGCTGCTAGACTTTGCGCATGTTCGCCACCTCTTCGCTGACCGGCAGCAAGCCGGAACAATATGCCCAGCTCACCGCCCAGGCCCAGGCACTGGTGCACGGCGAGCCGGACCGGATCGCCAACGCTGCCAACCTGGCCGCGCTGATCTTCAATTCACTGCCGTCGCTCAACTGGACAGGGTTCTATTTCTACGACGGCCGCGAGCTGGTCGTCGGGCCCTTCCAGGGGCTGCCCGCCTGCGTGCGCATCCCGTTGGACAAGGGTGTGTGCGGTGCCGCCGCCAGTACCCGGCAGACTCAGCGCATTGCCGATGTGGATGCGTTTCCCGGGCATATCGCCTGTGATTCGGCGTCGCGGTCGGAGCTGGTGATTCCGCTGGTGCAAGGCGACACGCTGATCGGCGTGCTCGACCTGGACAGCCCGGAACTGGACCGTTTCGACGCGGACGACCAGCGCGGACTGGAAGCCATCGCGCAGGTCTTCGTCGGCGCGTTGACGTGACCACCGAACGGCTGCGCAACATCGGCCCCAAGAGCGCGGCTTGGCTACGCCAGGTGGGCCTGCGCACCCAGCAGGACCTGCAGGCCGTGGGCGCGGTGGGCGCGTTTGTAAAAGTGCGTCGTGCCGGATTCAAGCCCAGCCTCAATCTGCTGTATTCGCTGGAAGGTGCGCTTGCCGATTGCCATTGGCAGGAAGTGCCGGAAGCGCGCCGGCATGCCTTGCTGGCCGAATACGAAGCCGCCAGCGCACTGCTGCCGGCCGCACGTGGCCGCCCGGTCGGTGGCCCGGTGGAAACCGTGCATTACGCGCGCGCCGACAGCGATGCGCTGGCAGACGATGCCACCGACGTGGCCGGCGACGACGCGCAGCCCGCCACGCACGACGAGTAACGCGGCCGCACGCAGCGCATATGCGGGTGTGACGGGCCGCTAGCGCGCCGCTGCGGCCTGCAAGGTCGGCACGAGCGAAGCGCTTAACGTTTGCCCGTGGCCCAGTCCTCGAAGCGCCGCTATGAGGCTGGGACTGAGGGTGTTGCCGAACCGGCCGCACTGGTCCAGCCGCACGCCGGGCGTGGGCGTCACCCCTCGGTCACGCATACAGCCTCGCGATCCGCGCATCTACACATATGCGATTCATTGCACACTGCGTCAGCGCGCTGCATGCGTCATGCACCTCGGCAAAGGACGCATCCATTACCGCTGATTTGCCGCGTCACGCGTCACTCACCAACGCGCGTGCTCAGTGCAGCATGAGCAGCGCGCGCATGTCGTCGATCACCGCAACCGCGCCGGCGTGCTCCACATCGAAGCCACGCAGGTAGCCATACCGCACCATCGCCAACGGCATGCCGGCGGCCTGCGCAGCGGCGGCATCGGTGGCCGAGTCGCCCACCATCAGGCACTGCGCGGGCGCATGTTGGAACTGCTGCGCCAGATGCAGCAAGGGCGCTGCACTAGGCTTGCGTTGCGGCAACGAATCGCCGCCGAGCACCGTCGCAAACTGCGCCGCAATGCCCAGGTGTTCGAGCAAGGGCTGGATGAAACGCGCCGGCTTGTTGGTGCATAACGCCAGCGTGGCGCCTGCGCTGCGCAACGCAGGCAAGGCCTCGGCAACGCCTGGATACAAGTGCGGATGATGCAGCAGGCTGGCTTCGTAGTGGCGCATCATCACCGGCATTTCCGCATCCACATCGCGGTCGCTGCCTGCTTCGCGCAAAGCGGTGGCCAACAGTGTGTGTACGCCCTCGCCGATCCAGCTGCGCACGGTGGCTTCGGGAAACTGCTGCAGGCCGAGTTCCTGCAAGGTGCCGTTGAGGGCCTCGGCAATATCCGATGCGCTGTCCACCAGCGTGCCATCCAGGTCGAAGATCACCAGCGGATACGGAAACATCGGGTCGCCTTTGCGTAGGGGAGCGCGCAGTGTACGAAGCGGCTGATTCAGGACGTGTCAGTGCAGTGCTGCAATCAGCGGGGTGAGTGCGGGTGCGTCCGCGGCATCGGTCGTTGCCGCAGGCCGTGTCAGCGCGTTACTGCTGCGGCACCTCGCCGAACAATTCGCCCTGCACCGCGGCCTGCAGCTCGGGGTCGGAAAAACCGCTCAGCCCCACGCCGACCAGGCGGTAACGTGTCTCCGGCGGCAACTCCACGCGCCGGGTCAGCCCCAACGCGATATCGACCAGCCCCTGCAACGACGCCGGCGGCTGCTCGGGCGTATACGAGCGAGTGAGGATGCGAAAGTTGGAGGTCTTCAGCTTGAGCACCACCGTGCGGCCAATCCGCTCGGTGCGCCGCGTCGCATGCCAGGTCTTTTCGGCCAGCCGCTGGATGTGCGGGTCAAGCGCATCAAGTGCCAGATCTTCACTGAAGGTGTCCTCGGAAGACACCGATTGCACTTCCTGGTCCGGCTCCACCGGCCGCTCGTCGATGCCGCGTGCACGCCGGTACAGGCTTTGCCCGAAACTGCCGAAATGCGCCTGCAGTTCTTCCAGTGGCCGCAAGCGCAAGTCACTCACGGTGACGATGCCCAACGCCGCCAGCTTGCCATCCATGACCTTGCCCACGCCGGGAATACGGTTGACCGGCAGCGGCAGCAGGAAGGCATCCACGCGACTGGGCGCGATCACGAACTGGCCATCGGGCTTGCGCCAATCCGAGGCGATCTTGGCCAGGAACTTGTTAGGCGCGATGCCTGCCGACGCGGTGAGCTGGGTTTCTTCGCGGATCTGGGTCCGGATGAGCTGCGCGATTTCCGTGGCCAACTGCATGCCGGTCTTGGCTTCGGTGACGTCCAGATACGCTTCGTCCAGCGATAGCGGCTCGACCAGGTCGGTGTGCCGGTGAAAGATCTCGCGCACCTGCCGCGACACCGCCTTGTAGCGTGCGAAATCCGGCGGCACGAAGACCGCATCCGGGCACAAGCGCTCGGCGCGTACGGCCGGCATCGCCGAGCGGATGCCGAAGGTGCGTGCTTCATACGAGGCAGCGCACACCACCGAGCGCGCGCCGCGCCAGGCCACCACCACCGGCTTGCCGCGCAGCGACGGATCATCACGTTGTTCCACGGACGCGTAGAACGCATCCATGTCCACGTGAACGATCTTGCGCATCAAGCCAGATTCCCCAGCACAGTCTTGCTGCGCATGATAAATCAGCCGCGTCTCATGCCTTGCGCCAGTCGTTGGCCCGCAGTTGCTGCAGTGCGCAATTGCTTGAAAACACTACGCATGCGTACGGATAAAACGTTTGATTGAACCGTACGGGCTCATGCACGCTTGCCGCCCTCGCCTTTTGCTCTTGCAGGAAACCGTTCGTGATGACTCGTCAAAATGCGTACTCGCGTGACCAATTGCTGGCCAGCGCGCGCGGGGAATTGTTCGGCCCCAACAGCGGCCGTCTGCCGAACGACCCGATGCTGATGTTCGACCGCATCACCGAGATCAACGACAACGGCGGCAGCCACGGCAAGGGCCTGATCCGCGCCGAGCTCGATATCCGCCCGGACCTGTGGTTCTTCAATTGCCACTTCATCGGCGACCCGGTGATGCCCGGCTGCCTCGGCCTGGATGCGATGTGGCAACTGACCGGCTTCTTTCTCACCTGGATCGGTGCGCCGGGCCGCGGACGCGCGCTGGGCTGTGGCGAGGTGAAATTCACCGGCCAGGTGCTGCCCACCGCAACGCTGGTGACCTACGAAATCGAGATCAGCCGGGTCATCAACCGCAAGCTGGTGATGGCACAGAGCGATGCGCGCATGTTGGTGGATGGGCGCGAGATCTACGCCGCCAAGGATCTGCGCGTGGGCATGTTCACTTCGACGGAGAATTTCTGATGCGCCGTGTTGTCGTCACCGGAATGGGCATCAATTCGTGCCTGGGCAATGACCTGGACACGGTCTCCAGCGCGCTGCGCGAAAGCCGCTCGGGCATCACCGCATTACCCGACCATGCCGAAGCGGGTCTGCGCAGCCAGGTGGGCGGCGCGGTGGACATCGACCTGGACGGATTGATCGACCGCAAGCTCAAGCGCTTCATGGGCGATGCCTCGGCCTACGCCTACCTGGCGATGCGCGATGCCATTGCCGATGCCGGCCTGTCGCCCGAGCAGGTCAGCGACCTGCGCACCGGCGTGATTGCCGGCTCCGGCGGCGGCTCCAGCCAGTGGCAGGTGGAAACGGCCGATCTGCTGCGCGCACGCGGCGTGCGCAAGGTAGGCCCGTACATGGTGCCGCGCACGATGTGTTCGGCAGTCTCCGCATCGCTTGCCACTGCCTTCAAGATCCGCGGCCTGAGCTATTCGTTGTCGGCCGCCTGCGCGACCTCGGCGCATTGCATTGGCGCGGCCGCGGATCTGATCCGGCATGGTGAGCAGGATGTGATGTTTGCCGGCGGCGGCGAAGAACTGCACTGGACCATGAGCGTGATGTTCGATGCGATGGGCGCGTTGTCCACCGGCTTCAACGATCGCCCGGCGGTGGCCTCGCGTCCCTACGATGCGCAACGCGATGGGTTCGTCATCGGCAGCGGCGGTGGCATGTTGGTGCTGGAAGACTACGACCACGCCATCGCGCGCGGCGCCCGCATCCATGCCGAACTGCTGGGCTACGGCGTGAGCTCCGATGGCGCGGACATGGTCGCGCCCAGTGGCGAGGGCGCGGTGCGCTGCATGCACATGGCGATGCAAGGGCTGGATCGCCCGATCGACTATCTCAACACGCACGGCACCTCCACCCCGCTGGGCGATGCCACCGAGCTGGGCGCGGTGCGCGAGGTGTTCGGCGACAACGTGCCACCGCTGTCCTCGACCAAGGCGTTGTCCGGTCATTCGCTGGGTGCGGCAAGCGTGCACGAGGCGATCTACAGCATGCTGATGCTGCGCGATGGCTTCATGGCCGGCTCGGCGCATATCGACGAACTCGACCCGCGCGCGGAAGGCTTCCCGATCCTGCGCGCTACACGCGAGGCGACGTTGAACACGGTGATGTCCAACAGCTTCGGCTTCGGCGGCACCAACGGCGTGCTGGTGTTCGGCCGGGTGTAATGGCGGCATGCGGACGCGCGTGATCGCGTTGTGCCGATACGCGGAGACGGAGATGCGATCCGTGTCCGCGCGGTGCAAGGGCTTGCCTGTCTTGCATCTGTGCGGGGACGTGTGGTGCAAATGCTTACACCGGGCAGCCCTGCCAGCATGCGTGTTGACGACACGCACCTGTGAGCGCAGTGAGGTGCAATCACGCTTTACCGCCCTGCGCGAAAGCGCAGGTGCAGCACCTTATTCGTCCCGCAATCGGTCGCAATCTTCCACCGCCGTCCCGACGCTGGTGGGCTGCCCATTCGACTCCCTGGAAGCGCTCTGCTCAGCCGCACGCTGCCTGCTGCCGCACGCCATACGGGCCTGATCACGCTTGCGCTGCAAGCGCCTGGCCGCATCGATCTCGGCCCGCTCGCGGTTGGTCCGTTCGATATTTGCGCGTATCTCTTGCTTGACGCGCCTTGCGATGGAGGCCTCGCCGGTTTACGGCACACCCTCTCCGGCCGCAAGCACCTGCAACGCTGGTGCGCTGCCGGGTGATGCGCCATAAAACAAACCACCGCACTCCACGGCGAACGCATGCACTGCGAACGCAGCGCCTGCCAGCGACGGCAGGCGCACGCCTGGCAGGCTCAGCCCGCCATGCCGTTGTGCCGCAGCAGCGCGTCGATCTTGGGCGCGCGTCCACGGAAGGCGCGGAAGTTGTCCGCTGCGCTGCGGCTGCCACCACGCGCCAGCACTTCATGCCGGAACCGCGCGCCGGTGTCGGCCACCTGCTCGGGCGCTTCTTCGAACGCCGCGTAGGCATCGGCGCTGAGGACCTCGGCCCACTTGTAGCTGTAATACCCGGCCGCGTAGCCGCCCGCAAAAATGTGGCTGAACTGATGCGGGAAGCGATTCCACGTCGGCGGGCGATTCACCGCCACTTCGTCGCGCACGCGCTCGATCAACTCCAGCACGCTGTCCTGGGCCGGATCGAAACTGCTGTGCAATTGCATGTCGAACAACGCGAATTCCAGCTGACGCACGGTGAACATGCCGCTCTGGAAATTGCGCGCGGCCAGCAGCCGGTCGAACAGATTGCGCGGCAGCGGCTCGCCGGTTTGCACGTGCGCGGTCATCGCCTGCACACGCTCCCATTCCCAGCAGAAGTTCTCCATGAACTGGCTGGGCAGCTCCACTGCATCCCACTCCACGCCATTGATGCCGGCCACGCCGAGCTCGCCGATACGGGTGAGCAATTGATGCAGGCCGTGGCCCATTTCATGGAACAGCGTGGTGACTTCGCCGTGCCGGAACGTGGCCGGCGCATCGCCACTGCCACGGCCGAAATTGCACACCAGATACACCAGCGGCGTCTGCACACCCTGACTGGTCTCGCGGCGATTGCGGCAGTCGTCCATCCATGCGCCGCCGCGCTTGCCTTCGCGCGCGTACAGATCCAGATAAAACTGCCCCACCAGTGCGCCCTGCGCATCTTCCAGCCGATAGAAGCGCACGTCCGGGTGCCAGACCGGCGCGCTATCGGGTTTGACAGTCAGGCCGTACAGGCTATGGATCACATCGAACAGGCCAGCCAGCACCTTGGGCTCGGTGAAGTACTGCTTCACTTCCTGCTCGGAGAAGCTGTAGCGCGCCTGCTTGAGCTTTTCGCCGGCATACGCCAGGTCCCAGGCTTCCAGCTGTTCCAGGCCGAGTTCGTCGCGCGCAAAGGCTTCCAGTTCGGCACGATCCTGTTGTGCATACGGCTTGGCACGCACGGCCAGATCGCGCAGAAATCCCATCACTTCATCCGGGCTTTGCGCCATCTTGGTGGCGATGGAATAGTCCGCGTAGCTGGCAAAGCCCAGCAGCTGTGCCAGCTCGGCGCGCAGCGCCAGGATGCGCTGGATGGTGGCGCTGTTGTCCAGCGCGACATCGCCGAATTCGGAGGCGCGCTCGGCATTGGCGCGGTACAACCGCGCGCGCAGTTCGCGGCTGTCGGCATCGCTCTGCACCGGCAGGTAGCACGGCATCTGCAAGGTGAATTTCCAGCCGGCAGCCCCATCCTTTTCCGCTGCCGCGCGTGCGGCGGCAACCACTTCGGACGGCAAGCCCGACAACTGGGTCTCGTCCTGCGTCACGTGTGCCCACGCGTCGGTGGCGTCGAGCACGTTCTGCGAAAACCTGGCGGCCAGGCCGGACAACTCTTCCTGGATCTGTGCAAAGCGCGCCTTGGAGGCGTCGTCCAGTTCGGCGCCGCCCAGGCGGAAATCGCGCAGCGCGTTGTCGAGTACCTTGCGCCGGGCTTCGTCGTAATGCGCAGCTTCCGGCGAGGCGGCCAACGCCTTGTATTGCGCGTACAGGGCCAGGTTCTGCGCCAGTGCACTGCCGAAGCGGCTGACCTTGGGCAGATTGCTGTTGTAGGCCTCGCGCAGCTCGGGGGTATTCATCACTGCCTGCAGGTGGCCGACCTGGCCCCAGGCGCGCCACAGGCGCTCGGTGGCGTCATCCAGCGGCACCACGAAGCTGTCCCAGCTGACCGGGCTGACCTGTTCGGCCGCCTTCACCGCTGCCTCGGCATCGGCCAGCAGCTGATCGATCGCCGGGCCCACATGGTCGGGGCGGATCGCATCGAAGGACGGCAGTCCGGAAAAATCGAGCAGCGGGTTGGTCATGGGATCTCCGGCAATTAAGTGAATCAGGCGGCATCGGAGGGCGCACAGGACCGCGCGTGGCCTCGTCAGGATGCGGCTGTTGGGTCGGTCACCACGTGTGCGTGAAGCACCGCCGGTCCCGACACCGAGCGGCGCACGCCTTGTGGCGCGCAGCGCGTTGCGACAGCCGCACCTAGCAGATGGCGATCATTCCAGCGCAGCACAAGGCAGGGCGGGTAACGCGGCGCCGGCCACGGCCGCGGCAATGGCCGCGTCGCTGGCGTCCACGTCGATCTCGCGCGCCACATACCAGGCCGGGTCGTAGTAGCTGTGCGCATAACGCTCGCCGGCATCGCACAGGATGGTGACGATGGAGCCCTGCCGGCCCTCGTCACGCATGCGCTGGGCCGCCTGCAGCACGCCGACGAAGTTGGTGCCGGTGGAGCCGCCGACGCGCTTGCCCAGCGTGGCGCTCACATGCCGCATGGCCGCCAGGCTCAGGGCGTCTGGCACCTTGATCATCACATCCACGCAGCTGGCGATGAAGCTGGACTCCACCCGCGGGCGGCCGATGCCTTCGATGCGCGAGCCGCCGGTGATGGCCAGTTCCTTGGGGCACTGCCCGTCCACGGCGCGGCAATAACCGTCGAAGAACACCGACACCTCCGGGTCCGCGCACAGAATGCGGGTGTCGTGGCGCCGGTAGCGCACATAGCGGCCCAGCGTGGCGCTGGTGCCGCCGGTGCCGGGGCTGCAGACGATCCACTCCGGAATGGGGTGCGGCTCTTCGGAAAGCTGCTTGAAGATCGACTCGGCGATGTTGTTGTTGGCACGCCAGTCGGTGGCGCGCTCGGCGTAGGTGAACTGGTCCATGAAGTGCCCGCCGGTCTCGCGCGCCAGCTGGTGCGAGGCGCTGTCCAGGTCGCAGGCACGCTCGACCAGATGGCAGCGCCCGCCCTGGAATGCGATGGCGGCGATCTTCTCCGGCGAGGTCGAGGCCGGCATCACCGCGATGAAGGGCACCCCGAGCAGGCGCGCGAAATAGGCCTCCGACACTGCGGTGGAGCCGCTGGAGGCCTCGATCACCGGCCGGCCTTCGCGCAGCCAGCCGTTGGCCAGCGCGTACAGGAACAGCGAGCGCGCCAGCCGGTGCTTGAGGCTGCCGGTGGGGTGGCTGGACTCGTCCTTGAAGTACAGGTCGATGCCCGGATACCCCGGCAGGTCCATCGGAATCAGGTGGGTATCGGCCGAGCGGTTGAAATCGGCTTCGATCTTCTGGATGGCGGCGGCCACCCACTGGCGCTGCGACATGGCAAGGCTGTGCTGCGAGAGAGGCGTTGATTCTACCGCCGCCGCGCATGTGCCATGGGCGGGCGGGTCATCCGGGCGGCCACGGCGCCGATGGTATGCTCGGTGTACCTGCCCGCTCGCCCGATTCCCCGTGCCGCATTGCCTGCTTCGCCTGCTGCTGTGCCTGTGCCTGGTTGCCAATACGGCCACCGGCGCGTGGGCGTCGGTGGGCATGGCGATGCCGGCCATGGGCTCGGCCGCGATGGGGTCGGCGGCGCGTGGCATGCACGCGGCCGCGCCGGACGCACTGCCGTGTCATGAAGACATGGCCTCGCCCGCTGCGATGCCGCTGCCCGACCCGGATCACGCGCAGCATGCGGGCAAAGGCGACTGCTGCAAATTGGGCAGCTGCGATTGCCTGCAGCACTGCAGCCTGGCCCTGCTGACGCTGCCGGCGGTGCCTGCGGCGCTGGCCGGCCGCCCCGCAATGCCGGGCGCCCTGGCCGAGGGGCGCGCCAACCCGGCGCCCGAGCAACCGGTCCGACCTCCCATCGCCTGAGCCTCGACGGCAGCAGCCGTCGTCGCCCCTGCGCGCATGCGCAGGGCCCATTGCGATGCGCGTTGCCTGCACCGTGCGGGCCGCGCCTGGAGGCTTCATGTCATTCGATCCCTTGTCCAACGGCGGGCTGGCCCGCCGCCGCTTCGTGCACGGCCTGGCGCTGGGCGGCGTTGCCGCGGCCACCGGCCTGTGGCGCAGCGAGGCACGCGCCACCCCCGCGTACGCCACGCCCGCCGTCCTGCGTGGCGGCGCCGCGGCGCTGCAGATCGGCCGCATGCCGGTCAACCTCACCGGCCGCGCGCGCAGCGCCATCACCGTCAACCAGTCGCTGCCGGCACCCACGCTGCGCTGGCGCGAGGGCGACACCGTCAGCGTGCGGGTGCGTAACGCCCTGGCCGACCAGTTCACCTCCGTGCATTGGCACGGCTTGCTGCTGCCGGCCAACATGGACGGCGTGCCCGGCATGAGCTTCGACGGCATCGCACCGGGCCAGGAGTACCTGTACCGCTTCGCGCTGCGCCAATCCGGCACCTACTGGTATCACAGCCATTCGATGTTCCAGGAGCAGGCGGGGCTATACGGGGCGATCGTGATCGACCCGCTGGCACCGCCGCCCTACCGGTTTGACCGCGAGCACGTGGTGCTGCTGTCGGACTGGACCGATCTGGACCCGGCTGCGCTGTTCCGCCGGCTCAAGCAGATGCCCAGCCACGACAACTACGCCCAGCGCACCGTGGGCGACTTCGTACGTGATGCGCGCGAAGACGGGCTGCGCGCCACGTTGGCCGACCGCGGCATGTGGGGGCGCATGCGCATGACCCCGACCGACCTGTCCGACGTCAACGCCAACACCTATACCTACCTGCTCAACGGCGTGGCGCCGGCCGGCAACTGGACCGGACTATTCAAGCCTGGCGAAAAGGTGCTACTGCGTTTCATCAATGGTTCTTCGATGACGTATTTCGATCTCCGCATCCCCGGGCTGCGCATGACCGTGGTCGCCGCCGACGGCCAATATGTGCATCCGGTCAGCGTGGATGAATTGCGCATTGCCGCCGCCGAAACATTCGATGTCCTCGTCGAACCCATCGGCCAGGATGCCTTTACGCTGTTCGCACAAGACATGGGCCGCACCGGATTTGCCTGCGGCACGCTGGCGGTGCGCCACGGCTTGCAGGCGCCGATTCCGGCACAGGATCCGCGCGCCATCCTCACCATGCAGGATATGGGGCACGGCGATGGCATGGCGCATGGCGCAATGCATGACATGCCGGCACAGCACGGCGCCTCGCCGGCGGATACGCATGCGGGCCACACCGTGCAGCACGATCCATCTGCGCACGCCCTGCAACAGCACGGCCACGCCAGTGCATCCTCGCGCGCGCCACACCACCCCGCCAGCGAAGACCACAACCCGCTGATCGACATGCGCAGCAATGCCAGTGCACCGCGGCTGGACGACCCCGGCGTTGGCCTGCGCAACAACGGCCGCCGCGTGCTCTGTTACGGCGATCTGCACAGCCTGTTCGACGACCCGGACGGCCGTGCACCGGGCCGCGAAATCGAGTTGCACTTAACCGGCCACATGGAAAAGTTCGCCTGGTCCTTCGACGGCATCGCCTTCGCCTCGGCCGAGCCTTTGCGGCTGCAGTACGGCGAGCGGCTGCGTATCGTGCTGGTCAACGACACCATGATGCAGCACCCCATCCACCTGCACGGCATGTGGAGCGACCTGGAAGATGCCGATGGCAACTTCCAGGTGCGCAAGCACACCATCGACATGCCGCCCGGGACACGCCGCAGCTACCGCGTACGCGCCGATGCGCTGGGCCGCTGGGCCTACCACTGCCATCTGCTCTACCACATGGAAGCGGGCATGATGCGCGAAGTGCGGGTGGAGGCATGAACGCCATGCAGACCGCTCATGTTCTATTGGTCGCCATCATCGCCAGCGCGACCGCAACTGCGCAAGACCATGCGCATCACCAGATGCATGCTGCGACAGCGGTGCAGGTGGACAGTGCGCAGGCGGTGGAGAGGCCTGCGCTCAAGCGTATGGATGATGTGGATGAAGCTGCAGTGGGAGCTGCTGCATCCGCGCCCACTCCCACATCAGTCTCTAGCTCCACTTCGGTATCCGCTTCGACGTCGACATCAGCGTCTTCTCTGCAGGCGGCCACGCAGGCCGCGCCGCCAGTGGAAATGGATCACGCGCACATGCAGCACACAGAGCAGGCCGCGCATGTGCACGACATGCAGCATTCCGATGACGCGGCGGCAGTGCATGCACACGCCGCAGCGCCTGCAACCGATGCCGCTTCGACAGTGGACTCGGCACACCAAACGCAAACGCACGTGCACGGTGCCGGCAGCGCACAGCCACACGCCACGCCAGCTACGCAGACAATGGACAACGCCGACAGGCAGCACCACGCCATGCACGACATGCCGCACGCCGATCCAGCAGACTCGGCATCCCCAATGCAAGAGCACGCCCACAGTGCCGGCGGCACGCCGCCACACGCCGCGCCAGCGACGCAGGCGATGGACCACGCCAGCGTGCAGCATCACGACATGCACGACATGCACGACATGTTGCACGCTGATCCAGCATCCACCGCACAGCAAGCAGCACATCAACACACCGCGCCGGCCGCAACCAGATCGCCACGCGAGCCGATCCCTACTCCCACCGCAGACGACATTGCCGCGGCGTTTGCACCGCTGCGCAGTCATGCCATGCATGGAGCAGGCATCAATCACTACGTGTTGCTCGACCGACTGGAGGCCTCCGACAACCACACCGGCAGCGGCCAGGACTGGGAAGCGCGCGCCTGGCTCGGCGGTGACATCGACCGGCTGTGGCTGCGCAGCGAAGGCGAGCGCCGGCGCGACCAGACCCACGACGCCTCGTTGGAAGCCTTCTACGGCCATGCCATCTCGCCGTGGTGGGATGTCCTGCTCGGCGCGCGCCAGGATCTCGCGCCCGGCCAGCGGCAGAGCTGGGCCGCCATCGGCGTGCAGGGGCTGGCCCCGTACAAGTTCGAAACCGAAGCCACGCTCTATCTAGGCAGCGGCGGCCGCGCGGCGTTTCGGCTGGAAGCCGAGTACGACGTGCTGCTCACCAATCGCTTGATCCTGCAGCCGCGCGTGGAAGCCGACGTCGCACTTACCGACGATGACCGGCGCGGCATCGGCAGCGGGCTGGAAGAGGTCGAAGCAGGCCTGCGGCTGCGCTACGAGATCACACGCAAATTCGCGCCATATATCGGCTGGGTGCACAGCCGCCGTTTCGGCGATAGCGCACAACGCGCCGACGGTGATGACACTCCCGCCCGCGAATCGCGCTTCGTCGCCGGCGTGCGGGTGTGGTTCTAGCCGGCGCTGCGGAGGGGCCGGCATGTCTGGCCCCAAAAACATTGGCAGGGCAGTCATGGGCGGCCGCTTCCGTCTGTCGCCCTCATGGCCAGCCTCTGCTTGGCTTTGGCTTTGGCTTTGGCTTTGGCGTTGGCTTTGGCGTTGGCTTTGGCGTTGGCGTTGGCGTTGGCGTTGGCTTTGGCTCCGGCTCCGGCTCCGGCTCTGGTTCTAGCTCTGTCTCTCTGGCTCTGTCTCTAGCTCTCTGGCTCTGGCTCTGGCTTTGGCTTTTGGCCCTGCGCTTGCTGTGGTTTTGGCGGTGGCTGTGCCCGTAGGTATGGGTGTGGGTGTGTAGCTTCGACTTCGGATCCGGCTTTGGGCCGCACGTGACTGTGGCCTCGGTCTCTACCTGCCTGTGCCCTTAGCTTCTGCCGAAAATCCAGCGCGCAGCCAGCAATGAAAACAGACATCCCCGCCACTGCCTGCCCAGTACCATGACAGTCACTGCAGCACCGCTGCCTCCCCCCATCCTTCTCAGGAGAGCCCCATGCCCTTGACCGACCTGCAACACGTCCCCGGCGCCACGGCCGCACCGGCAGACACCCAGGGATTCGTGTTCAACCACACCATGCTGCGCGTCAAGGACGCCCCGCGTTCGCTGGACTTCTACACCCGCGTACTCGGCTTCCGCCTGCTCGATGCACGCGACTTCGCCGAAGCAAAATTCAGCCTGTATTTCCTCGCGCTGCTGCCCGAAGGCACTGCAGTGCCCGACGATGACGCCGCACGCCGCCTGTGGATGGCCGGCATCCCCGGCGTGCTCGAGCTCACCCACAACCACGGCACCGAAACCCAGGACGGTGCGGTCTACCACGACGGCAACAGCGACCCACGCGGCTTCGGCCACATCTGCATCTCGGTGCCGGACATCCACGCCGCCTGCGCACGCTTCGACAGCCTCGGCGTGCCGTACCAGAAACGCCTGGAAGACGGCCGCATGAAGCACCTGGCCTTCATCAAGGACCCGGACGGCTACTGGGTGGAGATCATCTCGAACACGCCGCTGGCATAAGCGCGCAGGCGTTTTGCCGGCGGCTGTCCTGTCGCTGGCAGTGATCGGTTGCAGACATGCCACACCGCACGGTTGCAGACGTTGAAACAAGGGGCAGGAAAGGCCCTGTCCAGCCGCCGCGCCGGGCATGGTTCGGCGGCTGGACAGGCAGCCGGGCTGGAGTAGACTTTCCGCGCCCTCCGCAATGGATGCACCCCAATGCTCGTCAGGAAGATCCCGCTGATCCTCGCGCTAGCAACGATCGCCGCATGCAAGCCGTCGCCACCGGATGCCGCGGCTTCAAAGGCGACTCCCCACGCAGCCAGTACCGCCACAAAGCCTTCAGATAAGGATGCTTCTCCCATGCAGGACGCAACCCAGGGATCCACCCAGCAACTACAGCCGCCCCGTCCGGACAGCGTGCTGTACTTCATCAGCAATGTGGATGGCGACGGTGCCCTTTCCTACGAGGTGGCCAACGGCAGCTGGATTAATTACTGGTACGGCTTTCAGTTCGAACTTGGCGGTACACGTTATTACACCGGCTTCGCATGGGAAACGCCCGAGCTCTTCGGTGCAGAGCGCGAAAACCACTATCCCGCGCCGGGCACCAAGGTGACCTTGGCACACGCCACCTTCGTCACCAGCGAGCCGGGTAGCAAGTCGCCATGGAAGCTTCTTGGCGCAGAGCCCTATATCGGCGAATTCGGTGGAATGGAACAAGGCAACACCGTCGACACGACACGTAAGCCACAGACACTTGTCACCGACGACGGCCGACTGGTCCTGACCGTGCCGACGTGGAGCCTGCAGTCGGGCGTACGGATCCTTTCCTACGAGGCACTCGTGTTCAACCCGAAGGAAACCGATGACGTCAACGACAAGCATTGGACGTATATCGGCAATATCCCGGCCGGGGAGGACAACAGTGCAAATTGCGGCGAGGATGCGCCTGGGAAGATTCCTTGCGTCAAGAACAGCAGCACGCTTGCGTTTGTCCAGCAACAAGGCCTGCCAGCACTACGGGTAACTGTTTCGGCTGACCCGCCGACGAGCGGGGGTGACGAAACGGTTGAATACCGCTACGATGCGGCCCAGAAATCGTATTTGCCGGCCCCTTAATACAGAACCAAAGGAATTGGTTCGGGCGGCGTACCGCTGCAGCCACGTGGCTGCAGCACTCAATCAAGGACCTTGAGCGATGCCGACGAACTACTCACGAGCCCAAGTGCTCGACATCATCGAACGCGAAGCAACCGAGCGGAATATTCCGCTTGACGACTTCATGCGCTTTGCCCACGTAGAGACTGGCGGCAACTTCGACGAGTTGGCCAGTCGCGGAGCCGCTGGTGCGAAGGGGCTCTTTCAGTTCACTCCTCGGACCGCCGAGCAATACGGCATCGCTGGACGTGAGTTGGACGCAGTGGTCAATACCGATGCAGCAGCGCGGCTATATCTGGATAACCGGACGAGCCTGGTTGACCGGCACGAACGCGATGGCCGGCCGTATCTGTCGGGCAAACCGGCGCCTGATGGCCTGGACATGTACATGGCCCATCAGCAGGGCGCTGGCGGTTACCGCTCTCTTCAGACCGCAATCGCCACTGGATCTTTCGGGCTTGAGAGCACGCGCGCCAACATCCTCAACAATGTCGGCGAAAAAGAACTGAAGTCTTTGACGGGCGTGGATGCGGCGACGTTCCAGCGCATGTCGGACAAGGACATGGCACAGACGTTCGTGCAGTACTGGGATACGAAGATGGACCGTATCCGTATCCCTGAAAAAGGTATTGAGCCCGTTTCGGCCACGCAGCAGGCGCCGTCGCAAGCTGCGCCATCGCAGTCCGCACCTGCACAGCCGGAGAAAGCTGCAGCGCACGGCATCGCGCTCCATGCCGCCTATGACCTCACCAACAAATACGACCACGTCAAGTACGGCCTGGGAGCAAAGGATCCGGACAAAGGCAAGGTCGATTGTTCTGGCTGGGTGGTCGAGATGCAGAACGCGACCATGGGTGAAATCAACAAGGGCGCTGGCAAGGCCATCTTCACCAAGGACGAAAAGTTCAGCCCTGGTTTCGACAGTGCATCAGAACTGCTGCGCAAGGCCGAACAACGCTCTGGCGTCCTGATCCAAGGCAAAGACGTCACTGCCCATAACCTCAAAGAGGGCATGATCATTGGCGAGGACAATGGCCCCCAGAGTTGGGACAAGGGGCGCTACAAGGGCATAGACCACATCACCATGGTGGTGCGCGACCCCAAGCATGGCGAACTCAAGATCAGCCAGTCGCGTGGTAGTGAAGGCGTCGAGCTCAGCTCGCTGGATACCTATCTTGAACGCAAGCACGCCAAGGGCGTCAAGCTCTATGCCAGCGACCCGCTATTCGAGGCGCGCGAGTTGCTGCAGGACCGCAGTCAGAGCAAGCAGCAGTCTCACGACGGCAACACGCATAAACCGGCGCATGCGCAAACGGCTGCAGAAACATCCGGCTTGCTGCGCGAGAAGGCGCATGGCGCTGAGGTTCTGAAGTTGCAACAGACCTTGCAGCAGTTGGGCTACAAGGACGCAAAGGGCAATGAGCTCAACGCCGACGGCGCCTACGGCCAGCGAACAGGTGAGGCGGTCAAGGCGTTTCAGCGTGCACACGGACTGCAGGAAGATGGCGTCGTTGGCGGCGATACGCTCAAGGCGCTGAAGCAGGCCGAGAAGACGCCATTGCTGTCGGAAAAAACCAACCCCGATAATCCGTTGTACAACCAGGCCGTGAGCAAGCTGGAACAGTTGGGTCCGACTGCATTCACCGACCGTCGCGCATTGGAAAATGCGGCTGGCTCATTGGCGTTCGAAGCCAAGGTCAGCGGCCTGCAGCGCATCGACGCGGTGATGCAGAGCAAGGACGGCAGTGGACTGTTCGCGGTACAGGGTCAGCCAAGCGACCCCGCGCACCAGCGGATCTACACGGATAAGGCAGCCGCTGCAGAGCGCCCATTAGAACAAAGCAGCAACGCGGTTCGCCAGGAAGCACAATCCCTGCAAACTCTGCAGGTACAGGACCAGCAAGAACAACAGCGTACTCAGTCACGCGCGGCTGTTTAATAGCTCTGTTCTTGATTGTGCAAAACAGAATGGGCGTGGGCCGAATAGGCTTACGCCCATTTTGCTAAGAGCGGCTAACAAAACGTAGCGAGCAGTCGTCAGGTGGGTGCGGACGGCGCGGAGGAACCGGAGTGTACGTGGGTACATGAGGATTCCGAGCACCGGCCGCGTCCGCCTGACGGCTGCGCAGTAGTTTTGATAGCTGCTCTAAGTGGCGCAACTACAAAGCCCTGCGCTCTAGTCGGTGGTGTGGAAGCGCCTAGATGAACCGCGCGACCGCTCGCCGAGCCAGCCACGCCCTGTAGCCTGCCTATGGCGCGTTCTGCGGTGGATACGCACGATCCCGATTACTACGTTGGCTAGTTCGACGCCGCAACCGTCGCGGTGTCCGGAAACCATTGCGGCAGGCGTTCGGCAAACTTGGCTGCGCACTCGTCGGCGTAGGCTTGCGCGGTCTGTTTGACCAACGCGTAGTTGTTGGCCTCCCACTCCTCTAATGAGGCGGTGCGCGGGGTCGGTTGGCAGTTCAGGTTCACCGGGCTGGCCTTGCGCTTGAGCAAGCCGCTGCGTTCCCCACCGATGCTCACGGCATAACGCAGCTCATAAGGCGACTTTTCGTCGCCCAGGCTCTGATAGACCAGCAGCCAGTCGGACATCACGACCTGCAGCGGAAACGGTTCGACCGGAATGGCCGCCGGATGCCCGGTGAAATAACGCTTCAGATGCGTATTGACGGCATCGCGCTGCAGAACATAGCCCGGGTTGCCGATGTCCTTGATCTTTTCGCCTTTGAGCTGGCTTTTATTGAATATGGACGCACCGGCTCCGCCATATTTCAGGGTCAACAGATTGGTGGCAATTTGCACGCCCACCAGTGCGCCGGTATGCCCACGCCGCACCACGCGCAACATCTCGTCGCCGTTGGGTTGGCCGTTGGAACCTACGCTCAGCTGCGCATGCAACGGCAGTTGCAGGGCCCAGTCTGCCGAGGGCGCCAAGGCCATCTCGGTATCGGACAGCGCGGCGCCAGCCGTATGGCCTTCTGCCGCAGCTACAACCAACGTACCGGCAGTGGCTGCCGCGGCGTAGGCGGTTGCCTGCGAAAAATCACCCGCCACAAAGGCGGGCACCACTGCGGTGGCATCTGCACTGCGCGCAGGCGTACAGAACGTGCCAGCGGCACGCATCTGCGCCTCATGGAAGGTGATGCCGTTGATCTGATGCACGTCGGCCGACTGCCCATACTGCTCGACCAGCTTGGCGATCACCGCATCGGTGACCGGTTGCTGCGCACACACCTTGGCGGCGGCCAGACGCGACCAGGCGAACTGCAACGACGGATCCCAGCCCATGGCATCTTCGCCGGTGAATCCATGGTCGTAGTGATACGCGTAGATGGCCGGGTCGATGTCCTGCAGCGTCATCCCGCCCTGACCGGCATAGCCTGGCGGAATGTCCTGCGCCACGGCGGTACCAGCGAGCGCACACAGCAGTGCGGCAATCAACACGTTCATGAGAGTCCTTTCCACGGGAATGAGGGCCGCACTGCGCGCCCCCACGCAGTGCGGCAAGACAGCACCGCACATCTGTGCGGCGGTCGATGGCACAGGATTGATCCGTTGAAGACAACGTGACGTCGCCCGGCGGATCAAGTCTGCAGGGATAGTGTGGGCCGGCGCGAGGCGTTTGGCAGTCAGGGCCGTCCCCACGCCGCTGTCGGGACGTCCCCTGGCGGGCGTGATGGATCAGGCGTGCAGAATGCCGTGTGCACCTTCCTGCCAGGCACGTGGCGACCGCAACGCGGCCAGTGTGCGTACCAGCTCGCGATAGCTGCCGGCCAGTTGCGCGAACAGACTGGCATCGCTGCAGCGCGTGTCGGCCACCTCCGCATAGGCGCCACGCCCCAGCTCGATGAAGTAGTCCACGTTCAAGCGCCGCCGCTGCGCCACGCCGGGAAACAGGCCGGCAATCAGCAGACAGCCGTCGCCGACATCGCGTAATGCGTCCGCACGCAGGCTGCCCGATTGCGACTGCGCATGCAGCCAGGCCAGCGCCTGAGTGCGCGACACCAGGTGCGCATCACGCTGGAAGCGCAGCAAGACAAACACCAGATAGTGCTCGCGCCATTCGTCCAGCGGCTGTGCGATGCGCTGCGCCGCCTCACGTACCAGCGCCTGCCACAGTTCGGCCGGCGCGCCCTGCTTGAAAGACTCGTGCATGTGTCCTCCTGCGTGGTGTGACCCTCGCAGAGACGAAAGCATATTCCGGGCCAAACTGTTGGCAGAGCGGCTGTGCGAGCGCTAATCAGTCGCCCCTGAAAAACCCCCTTCAAGCACCAAGTGTCATCGGCGACAGCGGCACGGCGCTAAAGGATGGCCATCCCATCGCCCGCATCCAGGCACGCAAAAACGCGATCCAGCGCAGCAGCCAGCGCAGGTTGTAGCCGGCGGCGCAGCCGAGTACGTGCAGCGCATCGCCTTGTGCACCTTTCAGCCTGCAGCGACGCAACCTGCAGTCGTCTTTCAGATGTCCGATCACCGGTTCCACCGCCTGCCGTCGTTTGATCCAGCGCCATTGCCGTCGCGTCAGCGTCTTGGCCTTGCCACGATGGAGCACCTGCACGCCATCGACCTCGCGCCCGCGATAGCCCAGGTCCACGATCGCCACCGTCGGTTCTACGCTCAGATCCTGCAGCAACCCGCGTGTCTGCTCCAGCTGCTCGGCCAAGGTGTCGCCGTCGTACGGGTTGCCCGGGAAGCTACGCGCACCCACGACCAATCCCTTGCAGGCGGTGACCGCAATGCCGACCTTGACGCCGAATTCGTACGCTTGACGCGCCTTGCCCTTACCGATGCATTCCACTTCCGGGGCATGCAATGCGTACAGTTTTTGTTTGTCCTTCGGACGCTGCGTGTACAGCCGTTGCGCACGTTCCAGCCAGACCGCGATGCGCTCGCGCACGCCGGGTTCCACCTGGTCCAGCTTGCGCGCGATATCGCGCAACACCCGCCCCAAGACCGTGCGTTGACGTCGCAGCACGCGCTGCATGCGCTTGAACTGGCGTGCATGCGCATAGCGGCCCGCCTTGCGGCTCAGGGCCGGACCTTGCCGTGCGTAGCTCTGCCGCAACCCGATGCCGTAACGCTTGGCCAGCAGCACCAGTTTCTTGCGTGCCACCTCCAGCAACCGACTATCGGTCGGATAGGCAATCGCCTTTTCCTGCACCGTGGTGTCCACGATCACCCGCGACAACTCGCGTGCGTCCACCGCCTGCATGGCATGTGCAGCGTTGATGGTGTGTGCCAGCAACTCTTCCATCCCCGCTTCGTCAAGCCGCTGACGCCAGCGCGTCAGCGAGCTGGCATCGCACGGCAAGCGCGTCTGGAACACGACCTCGCCAGTGAAAAACTGCCAATACGGATTTTCCAGCCAACGCTCGCACACCGCCTCATCGGACAGGTCGTAGGCGTGTTTGAGGTAGAGCAAACCGGCGATCAGCCGCACCGGCAATGCCGGCCGACCGCCACCAGCCTGGGTGGCCGGCAAGCGCGATGAAAGTGCTTGCTCCAACGCCGTCCACGGCATCCGTTGGCTCAGCTGCGCCAGCGGATGCCGCAGATCGATCTGGTTCTCCAGGCGCGAACGAAACAACTCCTCGGCAGGCATGTGCTCGGCAGCAGGACGGCGTGTATGCATGAGTGGAAATTGCCAGAAACCAGCCTTCAGCGTAGCGAAAACTGGTAGTTCTGGCACGCCACTGCAGACATCAAGGCCTTGCGGGCGTTGGGTGATTGGGGGTTTTTCAGGGGCGACTAATCAGTCATCTGCTGCCTCGCGTAGGAGCGGCCCTGGCCGCGAACGCTCGACCGAGAAAGCATCAGCATTATCGGTAACGCGTTCGCGGCCTAGGCCGCTCCTACGGGATGGCTGCGGCTTATGGCTTTGCTAGCGGCGGTGCGGCGCGCTCTTTGAAAAGCCATCAGCCATGCATCAATGTGGCGCCGCGTAGGAGCGGGCTGCGTGCTCACGACGCTGCTAGCAATTGTGCAGTGCGCGATTTCGGCGTTATTCCACCGTCACCGATTTGGCCAGATTCCGTGGCTTGTCCACATCGGTGCCGCGTGCCAGGGCGGTGTGATAGGCCAGCAACTGCACCGGGATGGTGTGGATCACCGGCGACAACACGCCGGCGTGGCGCGGTGTGCGGATCACATGCACGCCGTCGGACTCGCTGAAATGGCTGTCCTGATCGGCGAACACGAACAGTTCGCCCCCCCGCGCGCGCACTTCCTGCATGTTGGATTTAACCTTTTCCAGCAGGCGGTCGTTCGGCGCGATCACCACCACCGGCATGGTGGCATCCACCAACGCCAGCGGGCCGTGCTTCAACTCGCCAGCCGGATACGCCTCGGCGTGGATATAGGAGATTTCCTTGAGCTTGAGCGCGCCTTCCAGCGCGATCGGGTAATGCAGGCCGCGGCCGAGGAACAGCGCATTCTCTTTCGGGGAAAAACGCTCGGCCCAGGCCATGATCTGCGGCTCCAGGTTCAAGGCGTGCTGCACGCTACCTGGCAGGAAGCGCAGCTGCTCCAGGTAGTCGGCTTCTTCGCTGTCGCTGATACGGCCCTGCAGCTTGCCCAGCACCATGGTCAGCTGGAACAACACTGCCAGCTGGGTGGTGAACGCCTTGGTCGAAGCGACGCCGATCTCGGCACCGGCGCGCGTGTAGCAGACCAGCTCGCTGGCGCGCGGGATGGCGCTCTCCGGCACGTTGCAGATCGACAAGGTGTGCAGATGCCCGAGCGACTTGGCGTATTTGAGCGCCTCCATCGTGTCCAACGTTTCGCCGGACTGCGAGATGGTGACGATCAAATGCTTCGGGTTGGCATAGGCGGCGCGGTAGCGGTATTCGCTGGCAATCTCCACGCTGCATGGCAAGCCGGCGATCGCTTCGATCCAGTAGCGCGCCGTCAGGCCGGCGTAGTAACTGGTGCCGCAGGCCAGGATCTGCACGCCTTCGATGTCGCGCAGCACCGCATCGGCAGTGGGCCCGAACAACGATGCGGGGAAGCCCTTGGCATCGATCGCCGCTTCGATGGTGTCGGCCAGCGCACGCGGCTGCTCGTGGATTTCCTTCTGCATGAAGTGGCGGAACGGGCCCAGCTCCAGCGAGGCCAACGAGACATCGGATAAATGAAGCGGGCGCTCCACCGCCGCGTCGCTCGCATCGAACACGCGCACGCCATCGCGGCGCAATTCGGCGGTGTCGCCCTCTTCCAGAAAGATCACTTGCCGGGTGGCCTGCACGATCGCCGAGACATCGGAGGCAACGAAGTTTTCGCCCTCGCCCACGCCGATCAGCAATGGGCAGCCCATGCGCGCGCAGACGAAGCGCTCCTGCTCGGCCTGGCTCATCACCGCCAGCGCGTAGGCGCCAGTGAGTTCCTTCACCGTGCGCTGCAGCGCGCTGAGGAGATCGCCCGCATCGGCCAGATGGTGATGGATCAGATGCGCAATGACTTCGGTGTCGGTCTGCGACTCGAAGGTGTAGCCGAGCGCGCGCAGCTTTTCGCGCTGTTCCTCGTGGTTTTCGATGATGCCGTTGTGCACCAGCGCCACGCCGGCACTGATGTGCGGATGCGCATTGGCTTCGGTGACGCCGCCATGGGTGGCCCAGCGGGTATGGCCGATGCCCAGGGTCGCGCCAAACTGCTCGGCCTGCGCCGCCTGTGCCATTTCCGCCACCCGGCCAGTGCGGCGCACGCGGCGTACCTGCGTGCCGTCCAGCACCGCGATGCCGGAGGAATCATAGCCCCGGTACTCCAGACGCTTGAGCCCTTCGATGAGGACCGGAACCACGTCGCGCCCGGCGATGGCGCCGACAATGCCGCACATAGGACAACCTCTGGAGTGAAGCCGCGCATTTTAGCGTGTCCGCCGATGTCCGCTGCATGACCTCGAGCGGACAGGCTGTCCGCGCCGGTGTCCGCGGACACTGCGGACACTGCTTTTCTTCCAAATAGATCTTTACAAATCAATAGTTTACTGGTTGGCACACGTCCTGCTTCAGGACACCCACGCCACCGAGCAAGCCGATCATGATCCGCGACACCTCCGCACAGGACCAGGTACTCCGCACCTCCTCCCAGAGCGCGCCATGGCGCCGTTGGCTGTGGCCGGGCATTGCCGCGCTGGCGGTCCTCGCCGGCATCAGCTGGGCGGTGAACGCCTGGAGCGCCGGCAGCCGCTCGTTCGACGCCGCCCGCGTGCGCATCGCCACCGTGAGCCAGGGCGATCTGGTGCGCGACATCGCCGCCGACGGCCGCGTGATCGCCGCCAACAGCCCGGTGCTCTACGCCATCTCCGCCGGCACGGTGACGTTGAGCGTGGTGGCCGGCGATGTGGTCAAGCAGGGCCAGGAACTCGCGCGCATCGACAGCCCGGAGCTGCGCAGCAAGCTGGCGCAGGAACAGGCCACGCTCGCCGGCCTGGAGGCCGAGTCCAGCCGCGCCGCCCTGGATGCCACGCTCGCCCGGGCCAGCGCCAGCAAGCTCACCGACGAGGCCAAGATCGACAAGCAGGCCGCTGTGCGCGACCTGGAGCGTTATCAGCGTGGCTACGATGGCGGCGCGGTGCCGCAAGTGGAACTCGCCAAGGCACAGGACACCTTGAAGAAGACCGACATCGACCTGCAACACGCGCAGCGCGATGCCGCCCTGAAGGGCCAGGGCGCGGACCTGGATTCGCGCAACAAGCGGCTGCTGGCCGACCGCCAGCGCGCGGTGGTGGCCGAAGTACAACGCCAGGTCGATGCGCTCACCCTGCTGTCGCCGTTCGATGGCCAGGTCGGCCAGGTGCAGGCGGTGCAGCACACCCAGGTGGCCGCCAATGCGCCCATCCTCGGCGTGGTGGATCTGTCCAAGTTCGAAGTCGAGATCAAGGTGCCGGAAAGCTTTGCGCGTGAGTTGGCGATCGGCATGCCGGCCCAGCTCACCAGCGGCAGTGGCGAACCCTTCGCCGGCGCCATTTCGGCGGTCTCGCCGGAAGTGGTCAATGGTGAAGTCACCGCACGCATCCGTTTCACCGACAAGCAACCGCCCGGCCTGCGCCAGAGCCAGCGCATGAGCGCGCGGGTGGTGATCGACACGCGGCGCAATGTGCTCAAGGTCGAGCGCGGTCCCTTCGTCGAACAATCCGGTGGCAGCTACGCCTATGTGATGGAAGGCAGCACTGCCGCGCGCCGCCCGGTGAAGCTGGGTGTCAGCAGCCTGGGCGAAGTGCAGGTGCTCTCCGGCCTGCAGGCAGGCGACCGCGTGGTGGTTTCCGGCGCCGACAACTTCGGCGACGCCCCGCGCGTCACCGTGCACTGACTCGCACTCTTCTCTTTCTCTTCGCACAAGGATTTCGGCAATGCTCAAGATGCAATCGGTCTCCAAGGTCTTCCGCACCGAACAGGTGGAAACACACGCGCTGCGCTCGCTCGACCTGCATGTGCGCGAAGGCGAATTCGTCGCCGTTACCGGGCCGTCGGGTTCGGGCAAGACCACCTTCCTCAACCTGGCCGGGCTGCTGGAAACCTTCACCAGCGGGCAGTACCTGCTCGACGGCGAAGACGTCAGCCATCTCTCCGATGACGCGCGCTCGCGCCTGCGCAACCAGAAGATCGGTTTCATTTTCCAGGGCTTCAACCTGATTCCCGACCTCAACCTGTTCGACAACGTCGATGTGCCGCTGCGCTATCGCGGCATGGCCGCCGCCGAGCGCAAGCAGCGCATCGAAGAAGCGCTGACCAAGGTCGGCCTGGGCTCGCGCCTGAAGCATTACCCCACCGAACTGTCGGGCGGCCAGCAGCAGCGCGCAGCGATCGCACGCGCACTGGCCGGCAGCCCGCGCCTGCTGCTTGCCGACGAACCCACCGGCAACCTCGACTCGCAGATGGCACGCGGCGTGATGGAGTTACTGGAAGAAATCAACAGCCAGGGCACCACCATCGTGATGGTGACCCATGACCCGGAACTGGCCGCACGCGCGCAGCGCAACGTGCACATCGTCGACGGCCAGGCCACGGATCTGGAACGCAATCCCAGCCTGATGCGTGCGCCCGCCGCCGCATCCACCCTGGCCGACTGAGGAGCACGGCATGTTCGGCTATTACTTCAATCTCGCGGTGCGCAGCTTCCGCCGCAACAAGGTGCTCACCGCACTGATGGTGCTCGCCATCGCGCTGGGCATCGGCGCCAGCATGACCACGTTGACGGTGTTCTACATTCTGTCTGGCGATCCGATCCCCGGAAAAAGTGGCGTGCTGTTCCATCCCCAACTGGATGCGCGCTCATTGGGCTATCAAGACGACGACGCACTGAATCAATTGACGCGTTTCGATGCCGAAGCACTACTCCGCGAGAAACGCGGAGACCGGCAGGCGCTGATGAGCGCCGGCACCGTTCCCTTGGAGCCGGAGAACAAATCGTTGCGTCCAATGATGCTGGACACACGGTACACATCCGTTGATTTCTTTTCGATGTTCAACGTGCCGTTTCTCTATGGCGGCGCTTGGACAACCAATGACGATGGCAGCCGTGCGCGGGTCGTGGTGCTGTCGGAGGCGCTCAACAAAAAGTTGTTCAATGGCGAGAACAGCGTTGGCCGCACGGTCAACGTCAACCGCAACATCATGCGGGTGATAGGCGTTATTCGCGATTGGCGCTTGACGCCGGCGTTCTACAACTTGGGCGGCAGAGCCTACGACAAGCCCGAGCAGCTCTTGCTGCCCTTCAGCACTGCGATGGAGCTGAAGCTTTCAAGCAGTGGTCAGCGTTCGTGCTGGGGCGAGAGCATTTCACCGGAAGACATCAATGCCGCTTGCTCCTGGGTTGAATACTGGGTGCAGCTGGATAGCCCGCAAAAGGTCACGGCCTACCGCCAGTACCTTGAAAACTATTCGGATCAGCAACGTCGTGCCGGGCGCTACGAGCAGCCGACCAACGTCCAGTTGCGTAGTGTGATGGAGTGGCTGGACTTCCAGAAGGTGGTTCCCAGCGATGTCCGTCTACAGACATGGTTGGCCTTCGGATTTCTGTTGGTGTGCCTGGTCAATACGGTTGGCCTGCTGCTCGCCAAGTTCATGCGCCGCAGTGGAGAGATCGGTGTGCGACGGGCACTGGGCGCAACAAAGCGCAGCATCTTCGCGCAGTCGTTGGTCGAGGCCGGAACGATCGGTTTGGCCGGCGGCATCCTGGGGCTGGGCCTCGCCATGCTGGGCCTGTGGGGCGTGCGTCAACAATCCGCTGAATATGCGGATCCGGCAAAGCTTGACCCGGTGATGCTGCTGGCGACATTTGCGCTTGCGCTCTTGGCGAGCGTCGTGGCCGGGATGCTCCCCGCATGGCGCGCTTGCAGCATCCCTCCTGCCATTCAACTCAAAGCGCAGTGAGCTGATCTTTCGAACAGCGCGGCTATCTCGCAGCGTTCGCCAGCCCCCATCAAGGACTCTTTCATGGAAATCCGCCCCATCCTGTCCACCCTGCAGCGTCACAAGACGGCTGCTGCGTTGATCGTGCTCGAAGTGGCCCTCAGCTGCGCCATCATCTCCAATGCGCTGTTCCTGATCGGCGATCGCCTGCAACGCACACAACGCCCCAGCGGGCTGGCAGAGAATGAACTGGTGACGCTCACCATCAGCGGCATCGGACGCGACGAAGATGCGCGTGCACTCACCGATACGGACTTGGCTGCGCTGCGTCGTATTCCCGGCGTCAAATATGCCTCCAGCGTCAGCCAGATTCCTTATGGTGACAGCATGTGGGTCAGCGGCCTCAAACTGACGGCTGACCAGAAAAACTCAACGATCGACGTCAACGACTACACCGGCGACAGTCAGACCCTGGACACGATGGGCTTGACATTGATACAGGGGCGCCGTTTCACGGAAGGCGAATTTACGTGGTCCGACGATAAGACGGCCACCATCCCAAGTGTCATCCTGACCAAAAGCGTGGCCGACAAACTGTTCCCCGGCCAATCAGCCTTGGGGAAGTCGATCTATCGCGGCGACACGCCCATGAAGATCGTCGGCATCGTGGAGCATTTGGCACGCGTCAACAATTACGGCGGCGCCGCTGCTTACGACGATTCGATACTCACTCCGGTCAAGATGACCTACAAGGAGGGCGGCCGCTACCTGCTACGCACCGATCCGGCGCGCCGTGACGAGGTCCTGCGTCAGGCAGTGGCAGCACTGGAGAAGAACAGTGCAAGTCGCATCATCGAGCAACCAAGAGTCTTCGAGCAGATGCGTCGAAATTTCTATCGCCAGGATCGCTCGATGGCCTGGCTGCTGGTCACCATGAGCATCGCGCTACTGATCGTCACCGCACTCGGCATCGTCGGCCTGGCCAGCTTCTGGGTGCAGCAACGGACCAAGCAGATCGGCATCCGCCGCGCACTGGGTGCGACGCGCAGCCAGATCCTGCGCTATTTCCAGGTCGAGAATTTCCTGCTCGCCTCGATCGGCATCGTGCTTGGCATGCTCATGGCGTACTCGATCAATCTGTGGCTGATGGCCCGCTACGAGCTGCCACGCCTGCCGTTGGTCTATTTGCCGATCGGGGCAGTGACCTTGTGGGCACTTGGCCAGATCGCGGTGTTCTGGCCGGCACGCCGCGCGGCTGCGGTACCTCCGGCCGTCGCCACGCGCAGCGCCTGAGGCATTGCATGGGCCGTTGCCTCAAGCAGATCCGCAGGTGTGGCCGGAACCCGTCGCTGCAGGCGTTCTAGCCACAGACCACGGCGACTGCATTACTCAATTCGATGGATAGGATCCCCATGCGCCCTCTCGCCTGTTCCGTTATCGCAGTCAGCGCGCTCGCAATAGGGACCGCGGCAGGTGCGCTGCATGCCGGCAGCGGCACGCCGATGCGGGCCGCCACGCAGACTGCTGGCGACCGATACGGTCATCAGGTGTTGCGCGTCGATAATCACCAACTGCGCTGGCAACACAACGCACAGACGCTGGTCCTGACCAGCGCCGCCGCTGGCCTGCTGGTCGCCGATGCCAGCAACACGCTGCCGCTGCAACTGCGCAAGGGCGACCGTCTGCGTTCGGCCAATGGCCAGGGCATCGCTAGCGTGGCGGATCTACTGCGCGCCTTGCGCGCCGCAGCAGGCACACCGGTGACCGTGGAGGTGGTACGTGCGCAGGCGCCGCTGACGCTGCACTGGGCCGCGTCACTGTATGCCCCGTTGCTGCCGCCCGCGCCACCGCCGCCCCCATCGCCACCACGACCCGTAAGGTAGCCCGCCTTGGTCGCACGCGAGACATCCCACCGGTTCCCTGGGTATGCACGCATCACGCAGGATGCTCTGCCCTGCGGCCCGCAGCCGACATGCCGCCAATGGCATGCGGCAAGGCCGGCTGGCGCCGTATGCTGCGATCATTGACGCGTACCACTTCCCTCCAAGAGACCGCGATGCCGCAGATCCTGATCATCGATGACAACAGCGCGGTTGCCATGGCGCTGGAGGTCCTGTTCTCGCTGCATGACATCGAATCGCGGCATGCGCATGCGCCGCAGGCAGGGCTGGACTTGCTGGAAGAGCAGCAATTCGACCTGGTCATCCAGGACATGAACTTCACCGCCGACACCACCTCCGGCGAGGAGGGCGAGGCGTTGTTCGCACAGATCCGCCAGCGCCACCCCGACCTGCCGGTGATCCTGCTCACCGCCTGGACGCACCTGGGCAGTGCGGTCGGCCTGGTCAAGGCCGGCGCGGCCGACTACATCGCCAAGCCCTGGGACGACACCAAGCTGCTGACCACGGTCAACAACCTGCTGGAACTGTCCGAAACCCGCCGCGAACTGGAGCGCCGTCGCAACCGCGAACGCCGTGGCCGCGAACAGCTGGCCGAGCGCTACGATCTGCGCGGCGCGGTGTTTGCCGACCCCGCCAGCGAACGGGCGATCGCGCTGGCCTGCCAGGTCGCGCGATCGGATTTGCCGGTGCTGATCACCGGGCCCAACGGCAGCGGCAAGGAAAAGATCGCCGAGATCATCCAGGCCAATTCCGCGGTGAAGCGCGGGCCATTCGTCGCGCTGAACTGCGGCGCGCTGCCGGGCGAGTTGATCGAAGCCGAACTGTTCGGCGCCGAGGCCGGTGCCTACACCGGTGCCAACAAGGCACGCGAGGGCAAGTTCGAAGCTGCCGACGGCGGCACACTGTTCCTGGACGAAATCGGCAACCTGCCGCTGGCCGGGCAGATGAAGTTGCTACGCGTGCTGGAAACCGGCCGCTATGAGCGCCTGGGCTCCAATCGCGAGCGTCACGCCAAGGTGCGCGTCATCAGCGCAACCAACGCCGACCTGCCGGCGATGATCCGCGATGGCAGCTTTCGCGAAGACCTGTATTACCGCCTCAACACCGTCGAAATCGCCTTGCCCGCACTGGCCGAACGGCCGGGCGATATCGCACCGCTGGCCGAGCACTTCCTGGCGGGCGAGACCCTGCTTTCGCCGCAAGCGCGCGATGCACTGCAGCGCCACAGCTGGCCGGGCAACGTGCGCGAGTTGCGTAATGTGCTGCAACGCGCGACGTTGCTGGCGCAGGGCGTGCGCATCGAGGCCACCGATCTCAACCTGCCGCGCAGTGCCACTGCACGTCCAGCCCCGCTGCCCGGCGGCGAGCCGGATCGCGCACGCATCGAACAGGCCTTGGCGCGCGCGCAAGGGGTGATCGCACAGGCTGCGGCCGATCTGGGCCTAAGCCGGCAGGCGCTGTACCGGCGCATGGACCGTTACGGCATCAGCCAGGACTAGGCCGATGCTGTCGCGCTCCTTCACCTTCTCGCTGTTTCTGCGCCTGCTCCCGGTGCTGGTACTGGCTGCCGCCTTGCCGTGGGCCATTGCCTACTGGCTGGACCGTGGCTGGCAAGTGGCCGCCGTGTCGGCCGTGGTGGTGCTGCTGACGATGTGGTGGAGCCTGCAGCGCGCCACCGCGCCGATGCGCTCGCTGTTCCGCGCCCTGGCCGGCACCACCAGCAGCTACCGCGATGGCGAATACAACTTCGGTGTGTACTGGCGCGGCAACGACGAGCTGGCGCAGTTGGTACAGGCGCATGCCGAACTGGGCGAGGTCCTGCGTGCACAGCGGCGCGATCTGGTGCAGCGCGAACTGATGCTGGACACCATGTTGCAGAACACGCCGGTGGCCATGTTGCTGGTGGTGCCCGGCGGCGATGGCCTGCGCCGCATCGGGTTTTCCAACAACGCGGCGCGCAAGCTGCTGCATGGCGGCCGCAAGCTCGAGGGGCAGCATCTGGACGACGTGCTGGAACGCATGCCCAACGAACTGCGCGACGCGCTGGCACGTGGTGGCGACTGTCTGTTCGCCGTGCGCGAAGACGGCGACGATGAAGAAGACGAGCAGATCTATCACCTGTCGCGCCGCGCCTTCCATTTGAACGGCCGCGGCCACGAACTGCTGCTGATCCGCACCCTCACCACCGAACTGCGGCGCCAGGAAGTGCAGACCTGGAAGAAAGTGATCCGGGTGATCAGCCACGAATTGAACAACTCGCTCGCGCCGATCGCCTCGCTGGCGCACTCCGGCGCCGAGCTGCTGCGCCGTGAGCGCACCGATCGGCTGGGCACGGTGTTCGAGACCATCGAAGAACGCGCGCGCCACCTGGAGGGCTTCATTCGCGGCTATGCGCGCTTTGCCAAACTGCCGCAGCCACAGTTGCAGACCATCGAATGGGCGCCATTTCTGGAGCGCCTGCGGCAGCAGATTCCGTTCCAGCTGGAGGGCACGCCTGTCGATGTCTCCAGCCGCATCGATGCCGCACAGATCGAACAGGCGCTGCTCAACCTGCTGAAGAACGCACACGAGGCCTGCAGTGAGGCGCAGCCGCCCAACAGCGAGGTGGCGGTGCGCGTCACCCGCTTGCCGCAGTGGCTGCGCATCGAAGTGCTGGACCGCGGCAACGGCATGAACGAGGCCGTATTGCACAACGCACTGATGCCGTTCTATTCGACCAAGCGACGTCCCCCCAATTTTGAGTAGCGCCTCAGTTTGGAGTCCAATTCCCTACCCCGAGGAGATTGGACGTGAAGAAACGTTTTACTGACGAGCAGGTCATCGGCTTTCTGCGCGAAGCCGAAAGCGGCGTCGCCATCAAGGACCTGTGCCGGCGGCATGGCTTCAGCGAGGCCTCGTACTATCTGTGGCGCAGCAAGTTCGGTGGGATGAGCGTGCCCGATGCCAAGCGGCTCAAGGACCTCGAGTCCGAGAACGCGCGGCTGAAGAAGTTGCTGGCCGAGCAGCTGTTCGAGAACGACCTGATCAAGGATGCACTGCGAAAAAAGTGGTAAGCGCACCGGCGCGTCGTACGCTGGTGCGCGAATGGATCGGGCGTGGTGCCAGCGAGCGTCGTGCGTTGGCAGTGATCGGTATGAGCGCCAGTGCACTGCGGTATTGCCCGCGCGAAGATCGCAATGGCGAACTGCGCGAACGCATCTGTGCGTTGGCGCATCGCCATCGCCGCTATGGCGTGGGGATGATCTATCTCAAATTGCGGCAAGAAGGGCGCATCGTGAACTACAAGCGTGTGGAGCGGTTGTACCGCGAGCAGCAGCTGCAAGTGCGCCGCCGCAAGCGCAAGAAGGTCCCAATAGGCGAGCGTCAACCGCTGCTGCGGCCATCGCAGGCCAACCAGGTGTGGTCGATGGACTTCGTGTTCGACCGCACCGCCGAAGGCCGGGTGATCAAGTGTCTGGTGATCGTGGACGATGCAACCCACGAAGCGGTCGCCATCGAAGTGGAGCGCGCGATCTCCGGGCACGGGGTGACGCGCGTGCTGGACCGACTGGCGCACAGTCGCGGTTTGCCGAAGGTGATCCGCACTGACAACGGCAAGGAGTTTTGCGGTAAGGCGATGGTCGCTTGGGCGCATGCCCGTAATGTGCAACTACGGCTCATCCAGCCAGGCAAACCGAACCAGAACGCCTACGTCGAATCCTTCAACGGCCGACTGCGCGACGAATGCCTCAACGAGCACTGGTTCCCGACGTTACTGCACGCGCGCACCGAAATCGAACGCTGGCGACGCGAATACAACGAGGACCGACCCAAGAAAGCAATCGGCGGCATGACCCCGGCTGCTTATGCCCAACATCTGGCAAACACCGATATCATCAACCCCGGACTCTAAACCAGGCCGCTACTCAGGGCGGGGGGACGTCGCAAGCGCAACGGCACCGGCCTGGGCCTGGCGCTGACGCGCGAGATTGCCGAAGCGCATGGTGGCCGTATTTCATTGCACAACCGCGAGCAAGGCGGCCTGTGCGTGACGTTGTTGTTGCCGCTGGATCCGGGCAGCTAAGAGCGGCTAACAAAACGTAGCGAGCAGTCGTCAGGTGGATGCGGACGGCGCGGAGGAACCGGAGTGTACCGGCGTACATGAGGATTCCGAGCACCGGCCGCGCCCGCCTGACGGCTGCGCAGTAGTTTTGATAGCTGCTCTAAGCGCCAAGGCCGCTGCACGCCGTGTTGAGGGGTTGCGCGACCAGCCGGCAGCTGCACGTGGTGCACTCGCGCGCAGCTGGATCATCCCCTGCAATCAACGTCGCAGCGCGTTCAATCATCGCGCAGCGTTGCCCGTGCTTCGATCCGTGGCCGCTGCAAGGGGCCGCAGGCATCATCGGCGCCAGTGGTGCGCGTCGGGGCAACGGGCCCTTGATATCCCTGCCCGACGGTATTGCCAATGAACTGCCCGCCCTGCGACGGGCATTCGCCATCGGTTTTGAACCAGTCGGAGAACGCCGCGTACTTGCCGGTCCTGATGAAGCGGTTGCCCTGCACCAGCGTGGCATCCGAGCGATCGCGGGTGCGAATCGCATCTCCACTGATGTCGATAAAGCTGTTGTCCTCGATGCGATTGCCCGAAGAACTGCGCGCCAGATACAGCGCGTGCACATAGCTCGCCGTCTGGGAATCGTTCTCCACGGCACTGAAGCGATTGTGCTCGATCCGGTTGTTGCGTGAGTTCTGCAGCCGGATCGCCGCATACGCGTAGGCCGCTTCAGGACTGCTGCCGTACACGCCGCCAATCCGTTCGAAGCGCATATCGCGGATCACATTGTCGCTGTTGCCATCGGCGCTGCGCTTGCTGCTGCCCAGATCCAGCGCCATCCAGTAATTGCGGATCGTCAGGCCGGCGAACGTCACACGGGTCGGCGCGTCCTTGCCGCCTCGCAAGGTGAACCAGGTCGCCGCACCGCGCCCGTCGAACACCGGTGACGTCGCGCTGTCGGGTGCGGCGATGAAGCGTAGCGGCGCGCCGGTGATGACGTGCCATTGCACCGACTGCCGCTCATACGTTCCCGCGGCGATGATCACATCTACCGCCGTAGCCGGCCGCTGCGCGATCAACCGCTGTTGTACGGCAGCGAGACTGCGCAGCGCGGTGGCAGCGCTGGTGCCGGCTGCCGTGTCATCGCCGTTAGGGGCGAGATACAGCCGGTAGACCGGTGCGGCGGCTGCATGTGGCGCGACACCCGCAAGTGCCAGCCACACCATCAACCACGCAATGGAGGGTCGCATGCGCATGCAGGAGCTCCTGAGCTTTTCGGCGTGATGCATCGCGTCCGCAGCGCATGTGTCGTGCCGGAAACGCACAGCCCGCTTTCGCGGGAACACAGGCACTTACTTCTTCTTGGGCCGCTCCCAGCCTTCAATCACGGTCTGACGTGGCCGCGCCACACTGAGCTGGTGGGGTGGTGCATCGCGGGTGATCACCGAGCCGGCGCCAATCGTGGCCCCGGTGCCGATCTCGATCGGTGCCACCAACGCACTGTTGGAACCGACAAAGGCGCCGTCGCCGATCGTGGTCTGCGACTTGTTCACCCCGTCGTAGTTGCAGGTGATGGTGCCGGCGCCGATGTTGACCTTGCTGCCGACCACCGCATCCCCCAGGTAGGTCAGATGATTGGCCTTGCTGCCGGCGCCCATCACCACCTTCTTGGTTTCGACGAAGTTGCCGATATGCACGCCATCGGCGAGCACGGTGCCCGGGCGCAACCGCGCAAACGGCCCGATCTGCACCGCGCCTTCGGTCACCACGCCCTCCAGGTCACAGTGCGCACGCACCTGGGTGCCGGCGGCCAGCTGCACATCGCGCAGACGCACGAACGGGCCGATCACCACGCCATCGCCCAGGGTCACCTCGCCTTCGAGGATCACGTCGATATCAAGCTGCACATCGTGTCCCACCTGCACGCGGCCGCGCTGCTCCACGCGCGCCGGATCGGCCATGCGCACGCCCTGCAGGCACAGCGCACGGGCGGCGCGTAGCTGCCAGGCCCGCTCCAGCTGGGCAAGCTGCCACGGGTCGTTTGCGCCTTCCACGTCCTGCGGGTCGGACACCTGCACCATGTCGGCAGGCGTGTAATCGGCCGCGGCGCTGGCGAACACGTCGGTGAGATAGAACTCGCCCTGCGCGTTGTCGTTGGACAGCCCACCCAGCCAACGCCGCAAGGCGGTGGATTCGGCGGTGAGAATGCCGGTGTTGATGGTGCGGATGCGGCGCTGCTCGTCATCGGCATCCTTCTGCTCGACGATTGCCGCAACCTTGCCTTCCGGGTTACGCACGATGCGCCCGTAGCCGCTGGGGTTGGCCAGGTCCGCCACCAGCACCGCGATGCGGCCCGGCGCGTGCAGCAGCTCACGCAGGCTCTCGCTGCGGATCAGCGGCACATCGCCGTACAGCACCAGCACGGTCGCTGCGTCCGGCACGGCATGCAGCGCCTGCTGCACCGCGTGCCCGGTGCCCAGCTGCTGGCGCTGTTCGGCCCATTGCAGATCCGGCTGGCCGGCGAATGCGGCCTGCACCTGCGCGCCACCATGTCCATGCACCACGTGGATGGCCGCCGGCTGCAGTTCCCGCGCGGTGGCGATCACATGCGCGAGCATCGGCTGGCCGGCCAGCGGCTGCAGCACCTTGGGCAGCGCCGAGCGCATGCGCTTGCCCTCGCCAGCGGCCAGGATCACGACGTGCAGAGGCAGGGTCATTGCAGGGTTCCATCGCAAAAGATGGCTTGAATTCTAGTCGCTGGCTGCCGCGCGCGTCGTGACCATTGCGACTGCAACAGGCACCGATGACAGATTTTTAAGCGCCGCTGCCGTTAGGATGAGCGCCCCTCTCGACCTCCCCCAGCACATGAGCCTGTTCCGCCAAGGCGGCCAGTTCGCGATGATCGGCGCCCTGCAATTGGCCGTGGACTGCGGCATTTTCATTGCGTGCACGGCCGCCGGCATGCCGGCAGTGCCCGCCAACCTGCTCGGGCGCATCAGTGGCGCCACGCTGGGGTTCTGGCTCAACGGACGCTTCACCTTCGCCCAGCAGGGCGATGCACGGTTGGGCTGGCAGCGCTTCGCGCGCTTTGCGGTGATGTGGCTGGCGTTGACGGTGATCAGCACCTGGCTACTCTCGGCCACCGTGGATCTGGTCGGCCTGCGCCAGGCCTGGCTGGCCAAGCCGCTGGTGGAAGGCGGGCTTGCGATCGTGTCGTTCTTCGTTGGCCGGCACGTGGTGTATCGCTGATCGCTGCAGGCGCGGACTACGCGATCATGGTGCTACTCCGCGACGCCATGCAGAAGCGCCGGCACGGCTGGCATGCGAACAGATCGACCGGCCTGACTGCGGCGTACGTCGCTTGATTGGAGCGTCCCCCTCCTAAGGGGACGGCGCCGTAATGACGTCCTGCTTGAGGGAACCGCGCCGTAGTGACGTCCCACTTGCACTGCGGTTTGATGACCCGGCCGATTAAGAGCAGCCAACAACACGATTCTGCAGCTGCCATGCGGGCGCGGCCGGTGCTCGAAATCCTCATGTACGCCGGGCACGCCGGTTGCTCTGCGCGTGCGCAACCACCTGACGATTAGCCATTGCGTTCAACCGCTCTCGTGCACGTCAAGCGACGCGCAGCAACGGCGCGTTCACCGCATCAGTCATGGGCGTGAGATCACACAAACAATCGCACACCACACCCCTCAGCCAGATCAGCGGCAGAAATCGCCCAGACCGCGAACCAGCGCGGCGCGGTGTACCGCATCCAGTTGCCATTGCGCGGAATACTGCGCCGCCGCCCGCGCCGTGCTGGCCGGGCAGTTGGGCGCGGCGCGTGCAGCGGCGGCTTCGGCCAGGGCGTCGAGCAGTTCGCCCTGCACCGCATCCAGCCGCTCACGCAAGGTCGACAGGTCTGGCCGCGCGGTGTCCGGCGCACGGCCACGCTCATGCCATCGGTTCAGCAGCGCGTACTGCACCGATTTGTTGGCCTCGATCTGCGCACCGAAGAACCGCGCTGCATCGTCGGGGTCCAGCCCATGCGCCGGCGCCTGGTCGCGCACGTTCTGCAGCACTGCCGCTTCGCGTGCCTGATCCAGCACTGGCTTGCCGCTATCCCATTTACTCAACGCCACCGCGTCGCCAATCGCGTTGCGCTCGGCGATCTTGTCCAGCAACGGTGCGAGGGGTGGCTGGCTGCGCGCCGGCAACGCACAGCCCAGCAACACCACGGCAAGCACGCCGGTCAGCGCGCAACCACGTAGGCCATCGGTCAGGCGGGTCATGGGGGTTGCCTCGTTGAAGGTGAAGGGCATCGCGCTATCGCAGCATCGCCGGTAGCAGTGCGACCCGGGCCGGCAGTGTGCCGCCTGGTTGTGTCCAACGATGCCGACCACCGCAGGCACATCGCCAAAAACGAAAACGCCGGCACAAGGCCGGCGTTTTCGCGTGGTGCGCTGTCTCGCAACTCAATGCTTGAGCGTGCGACGCAGCCGCTCCAGTGCCTGCAACTGCACCGTGGCTTCGGCCAGCTGGCGCTGCGCCTGTTCCACGTCCACCGTGTCGCCACGGTTGGCGAGCAGACGCTCGGCTTCTTCCTTGGCCTTGCGCACAGCCGCTTCGTCGATGTCCTGCGCACGAATGGCAGTGTCGACCAGCACGGTCACCACCTGCGGCTGCACCTCGAGGATGCCGCCGGAGATCGCAAAGTCCAGCTGTTCGCCGCTGGCGGTGGTCACCACCACCTTGCCTGGCTTGAGACGGGTGATCAGCGGCGCGTGCTTGGGCGCGATGCCCAGCTCGCCCAGTTCCCCGGTCGCCACGACCAGGGTCGCCTCACCGCGGAAGATCTCCTGCTCGGCGCTGACGATGTCGCAACGGATAGTGCTCATGGTGCCTCACTGTGTGAGGCGGGAATCGGGAATCGGGAGTGGGGAATCGGAAGAGCGGCATGCTGCGCGCGTTTCCATTCCTCTCAATTCCGATTCACCGATGCACCGCCTTTACGATTCCCGATTCCCGATTCCCGTTTCCCGATTCCAGCCGCGCAGCGGCTGGGATCGCATCAGGCCTTGGCGCTCATCTTGTTGGCCTTCTCGACCGCTTCTTCGATGCTGCCGACCATGTAGAACGCCTGCTCCGGCAGGTGGTCGTATTCACCGTCGCAGATCGCCTTGAAGCCGCGGATCGTGTCCTTCAGCGAGACGTACTTGCCCGGCGAGCCGGTGAACACTTCGGCCACGTGGAACGGCTGGCTGAAGAAGCGCTCGATCTTGCGGGCGCGCGACACCGACTGCTTGTCTTCTTCGCTCAGCTCGTCCATGCCCAGGATCGCGATGATGTCCTTCAGTTCCTTGTACTTCTGCAAGGTCTGCTGGACGCGCTGGGCGGTGTCGTAATGCTCGTGGCCGATCACCAGCGGGTCCATCTGGCGGCTCGTGGAGTCCAGCGGATCCACGGCCGGGTAGATACCCAGCGAGGCGATGTTACGGCTCAGCGTCACCGTCGAGTCCAAGTGGGCGAAGGTGGTCGCCGGCGACGGGTCGGTCAGGTCGTCCGCGGGCACGTACACGGCCTGGATCGAGGTGATCGAACCGCTCTTGGTCGAGGTGATGCGCTCCTGCAACACGCCCATTTCCTCGGCCAGGGTCGGCTGGTAACCCACCGCCGACGGCATGCGGCCAAGCAGCGCGGACACTTCGGTACCGGCCAGCGTGTAGCGGTAGATGTTGTCCACGAACAGCAGCACGTCCTTGCCCTTGCCGTTCTCGTCCTTCTCGTCGCGGAAGTACTCGGCCATGGTCAGGCCGGTCAGCGCAACGCGCAGACGGTTGCCCGGCGGCTCGTTCATCTGGCCGTACACCATCGCGACCTTGTCCAGGACGTTGGAGTCCTTCATCTCGTGGTAGAAGTCGTTGCCCTCACGGGTACGCTCACCCACGCCGGCGAACACGGACAGGCCCGAGTGCGCCTTGGCGATGTTGTTGATCAGTTCCATCATGTTGACGGTCTTGCCGACGCCGGCGCCGCCGAACAGGCCGACCTTGCCGCCCTTGGCGAACGGGCACATCAGGTCGATCACCTTGATGCCGGTTTCCAGCAATTCGGTGCTGGACGACTGGTCTTCGTACGACGGCGCAGCGCGGTGGATTTCCCAATGATCCGAGGCCTGCACGTCGCCGGCTTCGTCGATCGGGCGACCCAGCACATCCATGATGCGGCCCAGCGTCCCGGCGCCAACCGGCACCGAAATCGCACGCTCGGTGTTGGTGGCCAGCAGGTTGCGCTTCAATCCGTCGGTGGAGCCGAGCGCAATCGTGCGCACGACGCCGTCGCCGAGCTGCTGCTGCACTTCCAGGGTGATGGCGGTGCCTTCGACCTTCAGCGCGTGATAGACCTTCGGCACTTCATTGCGCTGGAATTCGACGTCGACGACCGCGCCGATGATCTGAACGATCTTGCCCTGACTCATTTGGATAACTCCACTAATGTCTGTTCGATTCTGGTGTCGGGATTGGGGAAACGGGATTCGGGATTGGGAAGATCAAGCGCTGCTGCCTCGACCATTCCCGATTCTCCATTCCCTATTCCCGGCTATACGGCTGCCGCGCCGCTGACGATTTCCGAAATTTCCTGGGTGATCGCCGCCTGGCGCGCCTTGTTGTAGACCAGTTGCAAGGTGCCGATCATCTTGTTGGCGTTGTCGCTGGCGGCCTTCATGGCCACCATGCGCGCGGCGTGCTCGGAGGCCACGTTTTCCAGCACGGCCTGGTACACCAGCGACTCGATGTAGCGCGTCATCACGTGCTCCAGCACGGTGGCGGCATCGGGTTCGTACAGGTAGTCCCAGTCGTGGTGCGCCACCTTGTGCTCGGCGGCCGGAAGCGGCAGCAACTGCTCGAAGCTGGCCTTCTGCGTCATGGTGTTCACGAAGCGGTTGTAGACCAGATACACGCGGTCCACCTTGCCCTCGGTGAAGGCATCCAGCATCACCTTGATCACGCCCACCAACTGCTCGATGTGCGGGCTGTCGCCAAGATGCGTGACGCTGCCGACCATGTTGACCTTGATCCGGCGGAAGAACGCCGAGGCCTTCTGACCGATGGTGACCACGTCGATCTCGGCACCCTTGTCCTGCCACGGGCGCACTTCGCCCAGCATCTTGCGGAACAGGTTGTTGTTCAGACCGCCGGCCAGGCCGCGGTCGGAAGAGATCACGATGTAGCCGACCCGCTTGACCTGCTCACGCTCCACCAGGAACGGATGCTGGTAGTCGGTGCTGGCCTGCGCCAGATGCCCGATCACCTGCTTCATGGCCTGCGCGTAGGGACGCGAGGTCTTCATGCGTTCCTGCGCCTTGCGGATCTTGGAGGCCGAGACCATTTCGAGCGCGCGCGTCACCTTGCGGGTGTTCTGCACGCTCTTGATCTTGGTTTTGATTTCGCGTCCGCCTGCCATACTCGCTCGCTTCGCTCACTTAGTGGGAATGGGGAATCGTGAGTGGGGAATTGGCACAGCCAACCCGCTTTGACGATTCCCGATTCTCTATTCCCGATTCCCGCAGCTGGACTTACCAGCTGCCCGTGGTCTTGAACTCTTCGATGCCCTTCTTGAACGCGGCTTCGATGTCGTTGTCCCAACCGCCGGTGGTGTTGATCTTGGAGACCAGCTCACCCTGGGTGTTGGCGAAGTGCGCGTGCAGGCCTTCTTCGAACGCCAGCAGCTTGTTGACCGGCACTTCATCGAGGTAGCCCTCGTTGACGGCATAGATCGACAGCGCCTGGTTGGCGATGGACATCGGCGCGTACTGCTTCTGCTTCATCAGCTCGGTGACGCGCTGACCGCGCTCGAGCTGCTTGCGGGTGGCTTCGTCCAGATCCGAGGCGAACTGCGCGAACGCCGCCAGCTCACGGTACTGCGCCAGCGAGATACGGATGCCGCCGGACAGCTTCTTGATGATCTTGGTCTGGGCCGCACCACCGACGCGCGACACCGAGATACCGGCGTTCACGGCCGGACGGATACCGGCGTTGAACAGGTCGGTTTCCAGGAAGATCTGGCCGTCGGTGATCGAGATCACGTTGGTCGGCACGAACGCGGACACGTCACCGGCCTGCGTCTCGATGATCGGCAGCGCGGTCAGCGAACCGGTCTTGCCGGTCACCGCACCGTTGGTGAACTTCTCCACGTACTCCTCGGACACGCGCGCAGCGCGCTCGAGCAGACGGCTATGCAGATAGAACACGTCGCCCGGATAGGCTTCGCGACCCGGCGGGCGCTTGAGCAGCAGCGAGATCTGGCGGTAGGCCACGGCCTGCTTGGACAGATCGTCGTACACGATCAGCGCGTCTTCGCCGCGGTCCATGAAGTATTCGCCCATGGTGCAGCCAGCGTAGGGGCTGATGTACTGCATCGCGGCCGATTCGGACGCGGTCGCAGCCACCACCACGGTGTGCGCCAGCGCGCCGTTTTCTTCGAGCTTGCGCACGATGTTGGCAACGGTCGAGGCCTTCTGGCCGATCGCCACGTACACGCACTTGATGCCGGTGCCCTTCTGGTTGATCACCGCATCGATCGCCAGCGCGGTCTTGCCGGTCTGGCGGTCGCCGATCACCAGCTCGCGCTGGCCACGGCCGATCGGGATCATCGCATCGACCGACTTGTAACCGGTCTGCACCGGCTGGTCGACCGACTTGCGCCAGATCACGCCCGGGGCCACACGCTCCACCGGTGCGGTCTGGGTGGCGCCCAGCGGGCCCTTGCCGTCGATCGGCTCGCCCAGTGCGTTGACCACGCGGCCCAGCAGCTCAGGGCCGACCGGCACTTCCAGGATGCGGCCGGTGGTCTTGGCCACGTCGCCTTCGCGCAGGTTCTCGTAATCGCCCAGCACCACCGCGCCGACCGAATCGCGCTCCAGGTTCAGCGCCAGGGCGAAGGTGTTGTTCGGCAGTTCGATCATTTCGCCCTGCATCACGTCGGCCAGGCCGAAGATGCGCACGATGCCGTCGGACACGCTGGTCACGGAGCCTTCGTTGCGCGACTCGGCGGACAGCTTGACCGCCTCGATGCGGGTCTTGATCAGGTCGCTGATTTCGGAGGGGTTGAGCGTGGTTGCCATCGTTCAGTCCTAGGTGCCGGCCGCGAGGGCCATGCGTTTATGTGAATTCAGTGGGCGAGCGAGTTCTGCAGGCGCGCAAGCTTGCCCTTCAGCGAGCCGTCGATGACCATCTCGCCGGTGTCGATCACCGCGCCGCCGATCAGCGAAGCGTCCACCGCGGTGGTGACATCCACCTCGCGCCCGAAGCGCTTCTTCAACGCGGCAGTGATCGTGGCCAGCTCGGCCGGGCTCATGTCGGTGGCCGAGGTCACCGTCGCTTTCACGACGTGCTCGGCTTCGGCACGCAACTGCTCGTACAACCCTGCAATTTCCGGCAGCAGGGCCAGCCGTTGTGCATCGGCCAACAGGCCGAGAAAACGCTGATAGTCCGCTTCGGCAGCCGGCGGCGCCAGCAGCGTCACCGCCTGATCCTGGTGCAGCGCCGGATTCAGCAACAGCGCAGCCACGCGCGGATCGCCGGCGACCTGCGCCGAGAACGCAAGTGCATCGGACCAGGGCGCGAACTTGCCGCCCTCACGCGCAATCGCGAATGCGGCACGGGCGTAGGGACGGGCAAGTGTGAGGGCCTGGCTCATCGATCAGATCTCCGCTGCCAGTTCGTCGAGCAGTGCCTTGTGGGCAGTGGCATCGATTTCGCGCTTGAGCAGCTTTTCGGCACCGCTGACAGCCAGCGACGACACCTGACGGCGCAGTTCTTCGCGGGCACGGGTGGCCGATGCGTCGATTTCGGCCTGGGCCAGATCCTTCTGACGGTTGGCTTCGGCAATCGCTTCGAGCTTGGCCGCTTCGATGATCTGATTGGCGCGCGCGTGGGCCTGGTCGATGATCTCGTTGGCCTTGGTGCGTGCGTCCTTCAGCGCCTCGTTGACCTTCTCCTGCGCCTGCGCCAGATCCTTCTGGCTCCGGTCGGCCGCAGCCAGACCTTCAGCAATCTTTTGCTGACGCTCTTCGATCGCCTTCAACAGCGGCGGCCAGATTTTGGTCGCGACGATCCAGATCAGACCGGCGAAGGCCAGCGCCTGGGCAAAGATGGTAAGGGTGATGTCCATGGGTCGCTCAATCGCTCTTTAGGGGTGAAAGCGCCACCGCATGGCGACGCTTTCCGACCTTCATCCGCGGACGCAACCACCATGGCTGCGTCCACATCCTGCTACCGCTGGATCAGCCGGCAGCCTGCGACAGACGCTCGATGAACACCTGGGCCAGCGGGTTGGCAAAGGCGAACAGCAGGCCGACAGCGACGCTGATGATGAACGCGGCGTCGATCAAACCGGCGGTGATGAACATGCGGACCTGCAGCACCGGGATCAGTTCCGGCTGGCGAGCGGCAGATTCCAGGAACTTGCCAGCCATGATGGCCAGACCGAGGCCGGCACCAAGCGCGGCCAGGCCGATCATGATGCCGACGGCGAGGACGGTGGAGCTCTGGACTTGGGCGAGGTTGGTCAGGACGGCGAGGTACATGGTGATCTCCGAACGAAAGTTTCTAAGGGTGATGGATGAATCGGGATAAAGCGGATGAAGGGTGAAACGAAACTCAGTGACTGTCTTCCGCAAGGCTCAGGTACACGATCGACAGCATCATGAAAATGAAGGCCTGTAGCGGAATCACCAACAGGTGGAACAGCATCCAGCCGAGGCCGAATACGCCGCCGGCAACCATGCCGGCGATGCCCGCACCGCCCAGCACCCAGATCAGCAGGAAGACGATCTCGCCGCCGAACATGTTGCCGAACAGTCGCATCGCCAGCGAAATCGGCTTGCTCAGCCACTCGACGATGTTCAGGAGCAGGTTGAACGGCATCATCCACTTGCCGAACGGCGCCGTGAGGAATTCCTTGGTCATGCCGCCAACGCCCTTGGAGCGCAGCGAGAAGACGATCATCAGGAAGAACACGCTGATCGACATGCCCAAGGTGGCATTGACGTCGGCGGTGGGGACCGGCTTCCAGGCGTGGATGCCAGCCCAGCCCAGCGGGATGGCGATGAAGTCGGCCGGGATCATCTTGATGAGATTCATCAACAGGATCCAGAAGAAGATCGTGATCGCGATCGGAGTCACCAGCTTGCTGGTGCCGTGATAGGTGTCCTTGGCCTGGCGATCGACAAATTCCAGGCAGATCTCGACAAACGCCTGCCATTTGCCCGGCACGCCGGCAGTGGCATTGCGCGTGGCCATCCAGAATGCGAAGACCATCACCAGGCCCATCAACACGGCCATGACCAGGGTGTCGACGTGGATGGTCCAGAACGTGCCGCCGCCATCCCGCACCGGATAAACCAGGTTCTGCAGGTGGTGCTGGATATAGGAGGTAGGTGTTGCTGCCTCGCCCGCCATGTGTCCGGAGCCCTTTAAGTTCGAATCAACGCCTGGCCAGAGCCAGAACTTGAAAAATCAGCCCGATGGCGATACCCGCCAACAAGGCCAGAGGAGGCAGCCGCCACAGGGCAAAGCCCAGCGCCAGCGCCACGAAAACCAACACCCACTTCAGCACCATCGCCAGAATCAGACGGACCATGGCAATGCCCGCCGCCTGGATGCCGCCCCCCAGCGCCGTCCGCGCCGCCACCCAGCCGCCCAACACCGTCGCAAACCCGGTCAATGCCAGACCGGCAGAGTAACGGGGCCCCATCAGCAGCAAGCCCAGACTGGTTATAGCTACAGCGGCAAGCGGATATACCGCAGCGCGCAGCATCAGCCGCCGACCCGCGTCAACGGAGTTCAGCACTACGGGTACCTTGCGTGTGGATGGGTGGGAAGCGCAGATGCGCCTCGTCGAGCCGCGAAAGTATAGCAATTGGACAAATTGCGAGACAACCGGGAGAAGTCATGAACTTATTGCGACGCACCATGCCGGTGCCACGCAACGGGAGGAACTTTGCCACAAACCGGCTGTCAGAACCTGCGAGGCCTGCACATCCTCGTCGAAAGGTTCCACTGCAGGCTGCGTCTAGGAGCCCTGGGAGACCGGGGCTCCTGCTTTTATGACGCATTTTGTCGCACCCCCACTTTCCCACCTCCGGTCCAATCCGCCGACCTCCGCGGCGGTGTGACAGCACTCAGACACCACAATGGTGCGTATTGACCCGGATGTCGCGGGACAGGCCAAGCGGACCGTTTTGTCCGATTGCTAGGAAGTTCTTCACTTCGGTACCACAACGCTTTCACTTTTGGTGGACGCGCTTTTACCGATAGTGCGCGCCACAGGCCCGATCGCCTGCCTACCAAGAATACGGAGCTCCCCATGAAACACCTGCTCGCACTGGCCATCCCGTGCGTTTTGGCCGCTGCCTATGCAGCGCCTGCCCACGCCGAAGATACCGATGATCGCTTCCAGATCCGTCTTGGCGCGATGAACATCGATAACGACAACACCCTGCGTGGCAACACCGTGGTGGCTGGCAACGAAATCTCCCTGGACCAGGATTTCGATTTCGGTGGCAAGGAATGGGAGCCGCGCATCGATGGCGTGTTCCGCATGAGCACCCGCCAGCGCTTGATCTTTGACTACTTCAAGTACGACAAGGATCGCCGCGAGACCCTGGGCGAAGACGTCAGCGCCGGTGGCTTCACCGTGCCGAGCGGCAGCTTCATCAAGGGCGAGCTCAAGTACCAGGTGGCCAGCCTGGTGTACGACTACTCGGTCGTCGACAGTCCGGAATTCAGCCTGGGCCTGCAGATCGGTGCCGAATACGCCAAGGTCGAGGCCAACGCCTACGCCGACCTGGGTGACGTGTTCACCGGCGACGTGCTCGACGAGAGCGAAGACGGCGTGGCACCGGTGGTGGGTATCCGCTTCACCGCACGTCCGAGCGAGCATTGGCTGTTCAACGTGCAGGGCCAGTACCTCAACACCAGCTGGGGCGATTTTGGCGACTACTCAGGCGACCTGAGCCGTGCCAATGCGATGGCCGAATACCGCTTCACCAAGAACTTCGGCATCTTCGCCGGCTACGACTGGTTCAAGCTCGACGTCGACCAGCGCGGCAGCGATGGCCTGATCGGCCTGAAGCAGGAGTTCAAGGGCCCGGTTGCAGGCGTGACGTTCGCGTTCTGATCTGCGCTGCACCTGTGTGACGCAACGCCCCGCCTTGTGCGGGGCGTTGTGGTTTTGGTGTTTGCATCTGCGCCTGCGTCTGCATCTGCGCGTTACTCCACGCATTGCGTGCAGCATGCGCAATGCGCGATCGCAGCGTAAACCTGGGATGCGCGTCTCACCGCATACCCCCCCTGCTTGCCTGCCGCGTGCTTCATGCGTGATCGCAGCGCCACCGCCAGCGGCTACCTGCTATCCAGGCTGATGAAAAACCGCACCACTGCACGTGCCACACACCGCGTGCTGCGCGATAGATCAATGCTCGCTAGCAGAGCGTGACGCGCTCATGCACTGCACCGCGCTGCCGCACTGCCCCGTAACACCGCAGCGCGGCATCAGTTGCAACGCTTCAATCGGCGACGCGTTCGCCGCCCTTGATCACGCTCTCCACCTGCATCAGCACGCTCACGTCCTGCAGCGGATCGCCGCTCACCGCGATCAGATCGGCATAGCGCCCCGGCGCGATGGCGCCGACGTCGGCACTGCGCCCCAATGCATCGGCGGCGTCTACGGTGGCGGCGCGAATCGCCTCCAGCGGGGTCATGCCCCACTCCACCATCTTGGCGAACTGGCGCGCGTTGTCGCCGTTGGGATACACGCCGGCATCGCTACCGAACACCAGCCGCACGCCCGCCACATGTGCGGCGCGAAAGGTCTCGCGTTGCTTGCGCCCGATCTGGCGCTCCTTCTCCAGCGACTCGGCAAACAAACCGTTCTTTTCGCCCTCGGCCAGGATGTAGTCGTCGTTGTAGATGTCCATCGAAAACCAGGTGCCGTGCGCCTTGGCCAGCTTGAAGGATTCGGCATCGGCCAGGCTGGCGTGCTCGATGGTGTCGGCGCCGGCACGGATCGCATCGTTGATGCCGGCGGTGCCGTGCGCATGCACGGCGACCTTCAAGCCCAGGCGATGCGCCTCGTCCACCAGCGCGCGCATTTCCTCCAGGCTGTATTGCTGCCCGCCAACGCTGTCGGTCTTGGACAGCACGCCGCCGGTGCCGCAGAACTTGATCACTTCGGCGCCGTATTTGCGCAGCGTGCGTACCGCCGCGCGGATCGCATCCGGGCCATCGGCCACACCGGGGCCGGTGACGCGCACCGATGGCGGGAACTCGGTGGCATCGCAGTGCCCTCCGGTCGCGCCGATGCCGTAGGTCGCCGGCACGATACGCGGCCCCGGCACGGTGCCGCGCTCGATCGCCTGCTTGAGCGCGACATCGTCGTAGTTGAGCGAACCAACATTACGCACCGTGGTGAACCCTGCGCGGAGCGTCTTGGCGGCATTGGCCACGCCCACCACGGTCCAGAAATTGTCGGTGTATTCCAGGCCCTTGTAGCCGCCCAATGTGGGATCCACGGTGAGATGCACATGCATGTCGATCAGCCCGGGCAACAGCGTGCGCTCGCCCAGGTCGATGCGCTGCGCCTGTGGTGGCAGCGGGTCGCCCTGGCGACCGACACGCGTGATACGGCCGGCGACGACGTCGATCTGCGGGCGCTCCACATAGCGTCCTGCCTGCACATCCAGCAGGCGGGCGGCGGTGATGACGGTGGTCTGGGCGTGCGCGCTCAGCGATGTGCACGCGCACCCTGCGGCGACCAGCAACGCCGACATCCTTACCTTGACCATCCGTTGTCTCCCCAGGCGCGAACCCGGTGTCCGCGGCTCGATGGTGCAAGCGCGCTGCCTGGCGTGCAAGCTGCGCTGCGGGGTCATGTTGGTGGTTGCAGCATCGCGGTTGCAGTAGCGTCGCACGATGCTGCGGTGATGGAGCCACATTCGCGCACGCAGTGGCGCCAGCGCGTGGCAGCACGCGCCACTGCTCGCGCAGGATGGACAGGACGCGCCCAACGCTGCCCTTGCCGATACCGGCGCACATCACGCGTGCGCTGGCATCCGCCGTCGAGTCGACCTTCGAATCGGTTATGCGCAGGCATGCCTGCCTAACGACAAACGCCCCGCAATGCGGGGCGCTGTCAGCACACAAGACGCGGTGCGGTTTACTTCTTCTTGGGAATGTACAGATCGGTGATGGTGCCGTCGTACACCTCGGCCGCCATGCCGACCGACTCGCTCAGGGTCGGGTGCGCATGGATGGTGTGGCCGATGTCTTCGGCTTCGGCGCCCATCTCGATGGCCAGGCCGATTTCGGCCAGCAGATCACCGGCATGCACGCCGACGATCGCACCACCAATGATGCGGTGAGTCTCTTCGTCGAAGATCAGCTTGGTGAAGCCTTCGGTGCGGCCGATGCCGATCGCACGGCCGCTGGCGGCCCACGGGAACTTGGCCACGCCCACCTTCAAGCCCTTGGCCTTGGCCTCGGTTTCGGTGACGCCCACCCAGGCGATTTCCGGATTGGTATAGGCAACCGACGGAATCACCCGCGCCACCCATTCCTTCTTCTCGCCGGCGGCCACTTCGGCGGCCAACTTGCCCTCGTGGGTGGCCTTGTGCGCCAGCATCGGGTTACCGACGATGTCGCCGATGGCGAAGATGTGCGGCACGTTGGTGCGCATCTGCCGGTCCACCGGGATAAAGCCGCGTTCGGTGACGGTGACGCCGGCCTTGTCAGCGCCGATCTTCTTGCCGTTGGGCGAGCGACCCACCGCGACCAGCACCCGATCGAAGGCGGTGGCCTGCAGGCCAGGCTTTTCGCCTTCGGTGGCCGCTTCGAACGACACCGTGATGCCCTTGGCATCGGCGCTGACGTCGGTGGCCTTGGTCTTGAGATGGACCTCGACGCCCTGCTTCTTCAGGCGGTCGGCCAGTGGCTTGACCAGGTCCTTGTCGGCGCCCGGCATCAGCTGATCCATGAACTCGACCACGGTGACCTTGCTGCCCAGCGCGCTGTACACCGTGGCCATTTCCAGGCCGATGATGCCGCCGCCGACCACGAGCAGGGTCTTGGGGATGTCGTGCAGTTCCAGCGCGTCGGTGGAGTCCATCACGCGCTTGTCGTCCCACGGGAAGTTCGGCAGCTTCACCGCCTGCGAACCGGCGGCAATGATGCAGTGCTCGAAGCGCAGCAACTGGGTCTTGCCGTCGTCGCCGACGATCTCCAGCTCGTTGGGCGAGACGAAGCTGGCCACGCCGGTGACGGTGCGCACCTTGCGCTGCTTGGCCATGCTGGCCAGGCCGCCGGTGAGCTTGCCGACCACTTTTTCCTTGTACTCGCGCAGCTTGTCCAGGGTGATCTTGGGCTGGCCGAAGTCCACGCCGAAGTCGCCGGCGTGGGCCACTTCATCGATCACCGCGGCGGCGTGCAGCAGCGCCTTGGACGGGATGCAGCCGACGTTGAGGCAGACGCCGCCCAGGCTGGCGTAGCGCTCGATCAGCACCGTGTCCAGGCCCAGGTCGGCAGCGCGGAACGCGGCGGTGTAGCCGCCAGGGCCGGCGCCAAGCACCACCATCTTGCATTCGATATCGGCGGCCTTGCCGCTGGCCAGCGCCGGCTTGGACGCGGCCGGTTCGGCCGGGGCGCGGTGCGACGGGGTCACCGGCGGCTTGCTGCCGGGTGCGGCGGCCGCGGGGGCCGCAGCAGGCGCAGCGGCCTTGGTCTCGGCCTTGGTCTCGGCCTTCGGCGCGGCGGGTGCGGCAGCGGCCTCGCCTTCGGTCTCCAGCAGCAACACCACTGCCCCTTCGGACAGGTTGTCGCCAATCTTGACCTTGAGTTCCTTCACCACACCGGCGGCCGAGGACGGCACTTCCAGCGTGGCCTTGTCCGACTCCAGCGTCACCAGGCCCTGGTCCTTGACCACGCTGTCGCCAACGGCGACCAGCACTTCGATGACGGGGACATCGCTGTAATCGCCGATGTCCGGAACCTTGATTTCAATGACCGCCATTTGCTTCTCCTGTGGCTTAACCGGCGGTGCCGGCAAGCGTCTGCTGGAGTTCATCCAGCGACGATTCGATTTGGGTCCAGCGCTTGTCGCGCTTCTTTTCCTTGCCTTCGCTGGCTTCGATCAGCAGCGCGGCCTGCTGCAACAGCAACTCGCCAACGCCGCAGCTCGGGCGCGTGCCGCTGTAGCGCACGCCATCGACCAGGAACGACAGCACTTCGCCCTCGGTGACCGGCGCGGTCTGGCCGCTCGGCGCGAGCTGCGTCAGTGCCGTGGTCCAGCTGCCGACCAGGCGTTGCGCCAGCGCCGCCGGGATCGGGATCTCGACGGTTTCGGGGGTCTGTTCGGTGCGGAACTGCACCGCGCCGCGGTCGGTCTGGCTGACCCAGCTGTAGACCCGCTCGTCGGCGCGGCTGAAGCGCACCGTCCAGTCGCTGCCGGACTTGCCCGGCACCAGCGCGATGCCGCTTTCGACACCACGCGTGGGCAGGGTCAGCAACGACAGCATCGGCTTGGCGCCGCCATCCAGCAGCGTGGTCACCGCGGTGCCGTAGTTGCCCACCGCCGGCGGCCAGCCGCGGCCCAGCGTGCTGGCGCACTCGCGTGCGGCCGCGGACGACCACGGCAGCACACCCAGCAGGGCGAGCGTCAGCAGCGTTGCTCTCACAGCAGGACGCGTCGCATGTCGGCGAGCACCTGGCTGAGATAGGTGGTGAAGCGCGCGGCCAGCGCGCCGTCGATGACGCGGTGGTCGTAGCTCAACGACAATGGCAGCATCAGCTTCGGTGCGAAGTCCTTGCCGTTCCAGACCGGCTGCATCGCCGACTTGGACACGCCCAGGATCGCCACTTCCGGTGCATTGATGATCGGCGTGAACGCGGTGCCGCCAATGCCACCGAGCGAGCTGATCGAGAAGCAGCCGCCGCTCATGTCGGCCGGGCCCAGCTTGCCGTCGCGTGCCTTCTTGGCCAGCTCGCCACTTTCCTGCGCGATCTGCAGCACGCCCTTCTTGTCGACGTCGCGGATCACCGGCACGACCAAGCCGTTCGGGGTGTCAGCGGCAAAGCCGATGTTGATGTACTTCTTCAGCGTGAGGTTTTCGCCGGCCGCGTCGAGCGAGGCGTTGAACTCGGGGAACTTCTTCAGCGCCGCGGCACTGGCCTTGATGAGGAAGGCGAGCATGGTCAGCTTGATGCCGGCCTTTTCGTTTTCCTTGTTCAGCGCCACGCGCAGGGCTTCCAGGTCGGTGATGTCGGCCGATTCGAACTGGGTGACGTGCGGGATCATGGCCCAGTTGCGCGCCAGGTTCGCACCGGAAATCTTCTTGATGCGCGACAGCGGCTGGGTTTCGGTTTCGCCGAACTTGCTGAAGTCCACCTTCGGCCAGGCCAGCAGGTTCAGGCCGTTGCCACCACCGGCCGGTGCGGCACCGGCTGCGGCCGGCGCGCCGCCGCTGAGTGCGGCCTTGACGAAGCGCTGCACGTCTTCACGGGTGATCCGGCCGCCCTTCTCGCTGCCCTTGATCTGGTTCAGATCCACGCCGAGCTCGCGCGCGAACACGCGCACCACCGGGCTGGCATACGGCACCTTGGACGGCAGCACGCTGTCGGCATCGAAGGTCACCGGCGGGCTGCTCGGGGTGCCGGGCGCTGCCTGGGCCGGCTGCGATGCCGCGGTGGACCGTGCCGACTGCACCTGCGCGATCTCGCGCTGGGCCAGCTTGTCCGGCTCGGCCGGGACGGCCACCGGCTCGACCTTGCCGGCGGTTTCAGCGGTGTCGGTGGTGGGCTTGGCCGGGGACTGCGCCGCACCGGCGCCGCCATCGCTGGCAGCGATGATCGCCACCAGATCGCCCTGCGACAGGCTGTCGCCGACCTTGACCTTGAGCTCCTTGATCACGCCGGCCACAGACGAGGGCACTTCCATCGTGGCCTTGTCCGATTCCAGCGTGACCAGGCTCTGGTCCTTGGCGACGGTGTCGCCCACCGCCACCAGCACTTCGATCACCGGCACGCCGCTGTAGTCGCCGATGTCCGGCACACGGGCCTCGACCTGACCGCCGTCGGACGCTGCGGCAGGCGCGGCCTTGGCAGCCGGCGCAGGAGCGGCAGCAGGTGCGGCCTTGGCGGGCGCAGCGGCAGGCGCTGGCGCCGCAGCCGTCTCGGCACCGGCATCGGCATCGGCTACTTCGATCAGCGCGACCAGCGCGCCCTGCGACAGGCTGTCACCGACCTTGACCTTGATCTCCTTGACCACGCCGGCCACCGACGAGGGGACTTCCATCGTGGCCTTGTCCGATTCCAGCGTGACCAGGCTCTGGTCCTTGCTGACCGTATCGCCGACCGACACCAGCACTTCGATCACCGGGACATCGCTGTAGTCACCGATATCGGGGACAAGTGCTTCCTTGATTTCGGCCATACGGGAACTCCGGCAACAGAATGGGGAAACCCCTATTGTGGCCGGCCGGGAGCCGCAGCGCCAACCATTGCCGCGGAAAAAATCGCACGCGTGGCGGGATGCAGCGTCCGCGCAGGGGCTGCACGCTTACTTGGCAGGGCGTCGATCCACCTGCAACAGCTGCAACGGCGCGCCTGACGGCAGACGATACGCCAGCGCATTGTCCAATGCGTCCAGCGCCTCCATCCGCGTGCACAACTGCTGCGCACGCGGCCGCAGCGCGCGCGCCTGCGGCTCGACCAGCCGCTCGATGCGCTGCTCCAGGCCGTCGAGCGAGCGCAGCTGCGCGCCGTTGCCGGTCATCGCCGCCTGCACGGTGCTGGCCACGACATCGCCGATCAGTTGCGGCAGCATCTCCGCCACCAGCGTGCCGATTTCATCGTCGATATCCACCGGCGTCAGCTGGCTTTTGCCGAAGCTCTGCTTCAGGCGCAGGTCGACCTTGTCGCGCACGCTGGCCAGCTGCGTCCGGGTGGCCGACGGATCCCGGCTGAAGCCGGCCGCCACTTCGCCGAGCGCGGTAATGGCGATATCGGCCGCCTCGCGCCCGACCTCCTGCGCCAGCGGCAGCACGGCGCGGGTCTGCTGCTCGAACTGGACCAGACGGTTGCGATCGTCGTCGCTCAACGTCACCCAGCGGTCGTCGACGAACAGCGCGCCCTGGCGCATGACCAGCCGCTGCGGCGTGCCGCTGTCGCGGATCAGGATCAGGCTGCGCGGATTGAGCGTGAGGTCGTAGTCCATGTTGACCTCGCAATGCAGCTCATCGGCGCTGGCCACACCACCAGCTGCGGCCAGGCAGGCGCCCAGTGCAATGGCGAACGTGGTCCGGTACGTGATTGCCATCCAGCTTCTCCCTTATGTGCTGTGGCCGATGATGCGCAGCGCGCCACCGCCGCGCGTGTGCCTAAGGCGGGCATGACTTCTGGCGACGCATGGTGTTGCATGCGCGCGCTGCAACGCGCTGAGAACGTCCGCGTGCGCGATCTGTCATGCTTGGCAGCTAGCGCAGCGCATCGCGCACGGGCTGCCACGCCGCGCACAACCGCGGCAGCGACCACGCAGCATTGGCCGGGCTGGTCGAGGGCACGGCCTGCACCGGTAGGCGCGTCAGCGGCGGCGACAACGCCGGTTGCACGTGGCGGCGCCACGCCTGCGCGGCGGCACTGCCGTTGCACACCACAAGGCGCAGCTGCGGCAGCGTGGCCAACCGCTCGGGCAGCGGATTCACCACGATGCTGCCCGGCACGATCGCCGCATCCAGGCTGCCGCGGCGTGCGCATTCGCCGATTACATCCCAGAGCCCGACGCCGCGCTCGGCCAGTTGCTGCAGGCGTGCGTCATACGGCGCGTCTGCATCGATGCCGAGCAATTGCTGCATCACCGGCCAGAAGCGATTGCGTGGATGTGCATAGTAGGCATGCGCATGCAATGAAGCGCTGCCGGGCATCGATCCCAGCACCAGTACACGGCAATCCGCCGCAATTTCTGCGGGCAATCCACGCAACAGCGGTGTTTGCATCGTCACGGCGAACGCATCTGCGTGAATGCACTTTCAGCATTGAATCCAGCAATCACGGTCTTCTCGGGAAAGTTCCTGAACAAACGAAATTTTAGCGAGCCGCAGGTGGGCGTGGATTCAGATTTTCAGGAATAGCTTTGGCGCGGCCCACTCCAAGGGCCTAACAATAAGACGAGGAGACCCTCATGCGTTCCATTTCCATCCTGAGCCTGGCTGCTGTATCCGCACTTGCGATTGCACCGTCCGCGTTCGCGCAGGAGGCCACCTACACCGGTGACACCTCTTCGACCGCCATGTCCAGCAGCAGCGACACCGCATCCGGCAAGCATTGGGCCGTAGTCGGCGGCGTTGCGCTGATCAAGCCGAAGAACGACCCGGCTCCTGGCCTGGACGTCGACGGTGGCCCGGCGCCGACCCTGAGCGCCAGCTACTACATCAATGACAACTGGGCCGTCGAACTGTGGGGCGCAGCCGACAAGTTCAACCACCGCGTCAACGCCGATGGCGTGGGCAAGGTGGGCACTGTCGAGCAGCAGCCGATCGCCATCAGCGGCCAGTACCACTTCGGCCAGGCCGACAACGTGTTCCGTCCGTTCGTGGGCGTGGGCTACTACGAGTCGAACTTCAGCAACGAGAAGATCGACGCAGCCTCCACCACCGGTCAGCACGTGGGCGTGGATACCGCCAAGGGCGTGATCGGCACCGTGGGCGTGGACATGAACATCAACTCCACCTGGTTCGCACGCGCCGACGCCCGTTACATGCGTTCGCGTCCCGAACTGCGTGTGGGTGGTGCCGGTACCGGCAGCGAGCTGGAACTGGATCCGTGGACCGTCGGCTTCGGCGTCGGCGCTCGCTTCTAAGCACACCGATTGGCTAGGCACCTTAAAAACAGGCCCGCGAGGGCCTGTTTTTTTGATCAAACCCTCAGTCCTAAGGGGCTTCTGCGTTTAGGATTCTGTTGCGGCACATCGCGTAGAAATTGGCGCGATTTCCTCACATATATATGGAGATATTATGCACATAAGATGCCATGCAATGGCGATATTTCTTCTCGCACTCGTATCCTTTGGAACTCAGGCTCAGACAACTGTCCCTACCACAGGACTTGGAACCTGCATTGACTTCATAACTTCCCAATCAACGACACTTACCGGACAAATAAACACCAACACTACTTTTAAGATCGCTTACGGCTCGGCCAGCTATACGGACATGCCAAATAAAATTGTATATATCCGCAATTATAGCTGCGCGAGTCAAGATATGCCGGGCATGTATTTTACAGTCTCAGTCCTAGCCCATGAGTTTGGCCATGTGAAATTCAACTATTCGTTTGCCAAAACGACTCGGCAAGCATATATAGATGAAGCATGCAAGATGGAAGGACTTGCCGTAACAAATAACATAGTTGCAAGGAATGAAATATCGATTTCCACTCAAAATAGCATAGACATTAAGCTTGCAGCATCAAATCCCGATCAGCTTTTCGGGATTTACTCTGCTGGAGGACCTAATGTCGCATCAAATGTTGGAAAATCGTTCTGCGCAAATAACATAACCTCAACCACAGGACAGAACTATAACGTATATTATGGAGAGCAGTATGACAAACTTCCTTAACAGATCATCATATCCCTACTTTATAATAACACTCCTTGCTGCTTTGATTGCACCTTCAGCATATGCAACTAAAATTTCAGCAGCGACAGCAGCGGATGCTGCTCGTGCGTTTGAACTAGCCGAAGAAATTTCGAGAAATCTCAAAAAATCACCCTCTGAATTTATTAATTCATGGCCTGGAGCCAGAATTTCGACGCCAAATTCAGAAAACGAAGGCATGTACAACGTCAGCGGAGGAACATTAAAATTAGGTGATCACCTAACTGCTAAGGACTCTTCCATCTTCATATCGGCCGATAAGAAAAAGATCGAGTCAGTCCTACTCAATCTGGAAGGTTCCTGCGTTTCTCGTCAGGACTTCAAGATTCGATATCCGAATTATCTGATTTCAAATATTCCGAGAGGACAGAGTAGTTCAGAAACATTGACTCTGGCCGTTATTAAAAATCAGGAGAAGATGGAGTTTTCGTTCCCAGAAACCTCCCCAGATTGCCTAAGTGCCATTCGCATAGCGCCAGCAGACGCACAGATGCTTAAAGCTGCGGAAGCATTTAATTAATAAGGCATACTTGAAAATTGTTACTGCCAGCGCCGAGAGGGCTGGCAGTAACAGGATCACCGCCAGTAAACGCTACCGCGCAGGCTCGCGCTGCGCCAACGCCACCACAGCAAGGTGGCATACGCGAGTGCATAACCGAGCAATACGCCGGCCGCGCCCAGCAGGCTGGCATGACTAAGCCAGCCCTCCGTAGGCCACACCACACCTTGCCATGCGCTGCGCCAGCCCTGCACCATGCCGGAGATGACGCGTACCACCACCAACGCCGTCACTGCTAGCACCAGCCACAAATTGGGCCGGTAAAACAGGCCCTGCTGCGTACGTTCGAAGCGGGTCAACCGCAACGCCAGCAGACCCAAGGCCAGCCCGCAGGCCCAGCCGAATGCGGCATGGCTGATCGCGCAGGGCCAGAACGCGGCGGCAACCAGCGCGAAAATGACGAACAACACGTTGGAGAGCGCAGCCGAGGCCAGATTGATCATCAACAACCATCCGCGGGCCTGTCGCCGCGCAGTACCGACACGGAAGCGCTGCACCAGCGACAACGGAAACAGCACCGCGAATACCGCCAGAGCGATGATCACGGCCAGCGGAATAGCGAGGAGAAGTGGCATCAGATACTCAGTTGCGGCGAACAGTGGTTAGTCGCCCCTGAAAAACCCCCAATCACCCAACGCCCGCAAGGCCTTGATGTCTGCAGTGGCGTGCCAGAACTACCAGTTTTCGCTACGCTGAAGGCTGGTTTCTGGCAATTTCCACTCATGCATACACGCCGTCCTGCTGCCGAGCACATGCCTGCCGAGGAGTTGTTTCGTTCGCGCCTGGAGAACCAGATCGATCTGCGGCATCCGCTGGCGCAGCTGAGCCAACGGATGCCGTGGACGGCGTTGGAGCAAGCACTTTCATCGCGCTTGCCGGCCACCCAGGCTGGTGGCGGTCGGCCGGCATTGCCGGTGCGGCTGATCGCCGGTTTGCTCTACCTCAAACACGCCTACGACCTGTCCGATGAGGCGGTGTGCGAGCGTTGGCTGGAAAATCCGTATTGGCAGTTTTTCACTGGCGAGGTCGTGTTCCAGACGCGCTTGCCGTGCGATGCCAGCTCGCTGACGCGCTGGCGTCAGCGGCTTGACGAAGCGGGGATGGAAGAGTTGCTGGCACACACCATCAACGCTGCACATGCCATGCAGGCGGTGGACGCACGCGAGTTGTCGCGGGTGATCGTGGACACCACGGTGCAGGAAAAGGCGATTGCCTATCCGACCGATAGTCGGTTGCTGGAGGTGGCACGCAAGAAACTGGTGCTGCTGGCCAAGCGTTACGGCATCGGGTTGCGGCAGAGCTACGCACGGCAAGGTCCGGCCCTGAGCCGCAAGGCGGGCCGCTATGCGCATGCACGCCAGTTCAAGCGCATGCAGCGCGTGCTGCGACGTCAACGCACGGTCTTGGGGCGGGTGTTGCGCGATATCGCGCGCAAGCTGGACCAGGTGGAACCCGGCGTGCGCGAGCGCATCGCGGTCTGGCTGGAACGTGCGCAACGGCTGTACACGCAGCGTCCGAAGGACAAACAAAAACTGTACGCATTGCATGCCCCGGAAGTGGAATGCATCGGTAAGGGCAAGGCGCGTCAAGCGTACGAATTCGGCGTCAAGGTCGGCATTGCGGTCACCGCCTGCAAGGGATTGGTCGTGGGTGCGCGTAGCTTCCCGGGCAACCCGTACGACGGCGACACCTTGGCCGAGCAGCTGGAGCAGACACGCGGGTTGCTGCAGGATCTGAGCGTAGAACCGACGGTGGCGATCGTGGACCTGGGCTATCGCGGGCGCGAGGTCGATGGCGTGCAGGTGCTCCATCGTGGCAAGGCCAAGACGCTGACGCGACGGCAATGGCGCTGGATCAAACGACGGCAGGCGGTGGAACCGGTGATCGGACATCTGAAAGACGACTGCAGGTTGCGTCGCTGCAGGCTGAAAGGTGCACAAGGCGATGCGCTGCACGTACTCGGCTGCGCCGCCGGCTACAACCTGCGCTGGCTGCTGCGCTGGATCGCGTTTTTGCGTGCCTGGATGCGGGCGATGGGATGGCCATCCTTTAGCGCCGTGCCGCTGTCGCCGATGACACTTGGTGCTTGAAGGGGGTTTTTCAGGGGCGACTGATTACCTCGTTGGGATGCCGCGCTGGCCGTAACGGCTGCCGCTGTGCCGCCGGGAACTTGGCCTTCTTGCGCCGGCGCACGCTCAGCTTCGCCTCGCGGTACAGACGGTAGATCTTCTTATGGTTCACCTGCGGAAACTCCGGGCGCAGCAGGTCGTGCAGGCGGCGATAGCCGAAGCGGCGACGCGCCTGCGCCAGTTCCACCAGTCTGGCCGACAGGGTTTGCGTCGCCGGCGTGGGTGTCGGCGCGTGGCGGAAAGCATCGCGGGAGATCCCCGCAAGGCGACAAGCCCGGCGCTCGCTGATCGACGTCAGCTCGCACATGCGCCGGATTGCCTCGCGCTTGCGTTGCGGGGCTAGCGTTTTACCCCGAACCCGACCTTCAGCGCCTCGATGTCCAGGTGCGCCTCGGCCAGCAACCGCTTCAGGCGGTTGTTCTCCTGCTCCAGCTCCTTCAGGCGCTTCGCGTCTTCGGCCTCCATGCCGCCGTACTTGGCCCGCCACTGGTAGAAGCTGGCCGGGCTGAAACCGTGCTGGCGGCACAGCTCAGCCACCGCCATCCCGGCATCCGCCTGCTTGATGAATCCGATGATCTGCTCGGTGGTGAAACGACTCTTCTTCATGTCCGTCCTCGTGGTTGACGGACTTTACAGCTTCACGTGGTACGGCTCAGCGGGGGCAGGTCACGTAGAATTTCTTACGGCTTAGTATCGTTTCAGACATCGTTTCAAAAGCTGCGTTTCATGCCCCGTATAGCTGTGTGGAGCGCCTGATCACCACGCTGCGCGTCAACGGCCCCATGCGTGGGGCCGAGTTGGCGGTGCGCGTGGGCGTGAGCCGGCCGACTCTGTCTCGCCTAGTCGCAGATGCAGGCCCTGCGGTGCTGCGTTATGGCAGGGCGCGCAGCACCGGCTACGCGGCCACCGGTGAACTGCGGGGCGAGCGTATGTGGCCGCTCTATCGGATTGATCACGATGCCCGCGTCATACCGCTGGGCCAACTATTGGCACTCCACGACGACCACTTCTTTGTCGAACTTTTGCAGGACAACCCCGTTCTATTGCATTCGCCATTGGACACCGGCGTGTTCGCATCGCTGCCCTGGTTTATAGACGACCAAAGGCCGCAGGGATTTCTTGGTCGCAACCTGGCACACCGTATTTCTGCGCCGTTGCGCCTTCCGGACAACTTGGCGCTGTGGTCGCCCAGGGACAACCTTGTGGCCATGCTGTCGGTTGGTCACGACCAGCCTGGCGATCTGCTGATCGGCGAGCGCGCACTGGCTCTGGCTTTGGCGGCGATCGAACACCCTGAAGTTATCGCCACGCAGGCACGCACCGAGGAATATCTCAGTCGCGCCGAAGCTGCATTGCGCGGCGAGGCCGTTGGCTCGTCTGCCGCCGGCAAACAGCCGAAGTTCACCGCAGTGCTGAAGGAACGCGAAGCATACCGACCCGTGATCGTCAAGTTCACCGATCAGATCGATCAACCCACCGGCCGGCGCTGGGCGGATCTTTTACAGATGGAATGGTTGGCCAGCCAGATTCTCGTTGCCGCCGGCATCCCTGCTGCGGCAACACAGGTACTGCAGGCAGGCGGGCGCGTCTTTCTCGAATCGACACGCTTCGATCGGACTGCTGCGTTAGGCCGACGCGGATTCGTCTCGCTGATGTCGCTGTTTGCGTCCTTTTATGGCGACGCAAACGTCAGCACCTGGCGAACACTTGCTCCACTACTCAAACGCGATGGCTGGCTGAGCCCGGAAGACGCCGAGCGCCTGGAAGTGATCAGCTGGTTCGGGACCCTCATCGGCAATACCGACATGCACCTGGGCAATGCCGCACTGGTACTCGCCGATACCCTGCCCCTGCAGCTTGCCCCGGTGTACGACATGTTGCCGATGGCGCTGCGCCCGGCATCCAGTGGCGAAGTCGTGCACAGAGACATCGAGATTCCGCCGCCCACCGTGGATCAATTCGCCCAATGGCGGCGCGCTGCCGGAATGGCCGAGCAGTTCTGGCAACATGCGATCGACGACGACACTCTGAGCGAACAGATGCGCGGCATTGCCACGCGCGCGTTGGCAAGCTTGCGTCGAACCGCATCACGCCTTGCCTGACCATGTGGCATCAACACCGCACCACACGCCGCGGTGCAATACCGTGACGTGCGATGCGGCACCACCTTCACTCAGAACGTAAACACATACTCCGCCGCCACTTCGCGGCCGATCGGGTTGAACAGCGTGGTGTTGTAGAACCCGTAGCCGTAGAAGCGCTCCTTGTTCTCGTAACCCACCTCGTTGAACACATTGTTGACGTAGAAGTTGACCTTGGCGTGGTCGGTGATTTTGTAGCCGGTGCTCAGGTTCCAGTAGATCGCCGGGCCCACGCGGCCAAAGTAGCGCTTGCTGGTCTCGCCCAGATGCACGTTGGCGGTATCGGTCACCAGGCATTCGTCGGCGGCGCTGGGCTGGTAGCCGTCGTCGAAGCGTGCGCAGGTGCCCCAGTTGACCGCACGCATCGAACCGAGCCGGCGGAAATACACCGTCCAGTCCCAGGCGCCGCCGTTGTCCCAATGCACGCTGCCACGCACGCGGCTGCGCACGCGTTCGTCGCGGCGGTTTTCGTCGCTGTCGGTGCGGTAGATCTGCTCGCGGTAGGCGATCAGGGTGTTGTAATCCAGCGACAACTGGAAGTTGCCCCAGCCGGCGGTGCTCAGGCGGTATTTCAGCGATGCGTCGATGCCGGAGGTTTCCATCTGCGCCAGATTGATCGGGCCACGCTCGATGCTGGCGATGGTGCCGTCGGCATTGCGCAGCACGCGCGAGGTGATGGTGTCGCAATAGCCTGCCCCGCCCGGATTGTTCCAGGCGCCGCCGCTGACGGTGGTGCCGGTGCGGCAGCCGGCTTCGGCCGACAGGATCTCGTCGCGATCCAGATCCTTGATCATTTCCTCCAGTTGGATGCGGTAGTAATCCACGCTCAACGACAGGCCTTGCGCGATATCCCACACCACGCCGCCGGTGAACGAACGCCCGGTTTCCGAGCGCAGATCCGGCGTGCCGCGGCGGTTTACATCCACGGTGTAGTAGATGTTGCTGTTCTCGTCATTGCAGCTGCCGGTCAGATACGCGCCGGAGGAAATGCAGCGGTATTGGTCGATCACCGTCTGGTTGGTGGAGCTGGGTTCGCCGAGCACGTAATGCATGTCCGGCGCGCGGAAGCTGGTGGCCAGCGTGCTGCGAAACAGCAGGCTATCGATGGGCCGCCACTCCAGGCCGGCGCTCCAGGTGGTGTCGCTCTGCGTGCCGACTTCGGTCTGCACCGCCGAGGATCGGTAATTGCCATAGCGGTCGTAACGGCCGGCGATATTGGCGCTTAGCGTGGACAATAGCGGGATCTGCAATTCCAGCCCGGCCGAACTGCGCAGGCGTTCGCCGCCGCCGCTGTCGACAACGTCCACCGGGTAACACGCGTTGGCGCACGGGTCTGGCGACAGTTGGTAGCCCTGCTTGGCCACTTCGGCCACGGTGGCAAAGCGGATCGGCCCGGCCCAGCCCTGGAACAGATCGCCACTGAGACTGAAAGCGGCCTGATTCACCCACGAATAGGCCGAGTTGTGCGACTTCACCACCAATGAATCGTATTGCTCCGAGGACAGCGGCGCGTACCAGCGCGCGGTGTTGACCGCATAGATGGCGCTGCCATCGGCGGCGGTGCCCAACGGGCTGCCGAGGAAATAGTCGGTGGCGCGCGCGGTGTCCACGGTGCGCACGTATTCGTCCACGGTGTAGCGCGAGCGGCCCACGCTCAGTTCCCAATCGAAACGGTCGGCCCACACGCCGCGCAGGCCAGCGCTGAGGTCCCAGGATTGTTCCTTGTTGTAGTTGGCCAGGCGGTCCCAGCCACCGGCCTCGCGGCGCGTCATCTGGCGGATCGCATACAACGAGCGGCCGGTGTCGGCATCCTGGAACGGGCCCAGATACGCGTACGGCGGGTTGTAGGTCCAGCGGCCGATGCTGCGGTTGGCCGAGAACGTGGCCCAGGCTTCGGTGTGCTCGCCGAAGCGCCAGGTGCCGTAGAGATACGCCGAATAATCTTCGCTGCCGGTGACCAGGCCCCAGTCCGCGTAATCGCGCGCCATGCCGCAATAATCGCCGGCGTTGGTGAGCGCGCCGTTGTTCTGGTTGTAGCTCAGCCGCGAGGCATCGACGAATTCGCCACCGAAGCGCGCGCAGGTGCCCGCTGGCGGCGCCAGGCGTTCGTTGGTGTTGGCATCGACCAGGCTCAGGCCGGTGAACGGGTTGAACCCGTACAGGCGGTTTTGCCCGGTCCAGTTGGAATAGGACATGTCGTCCGAATCGTCCATCTGTGCGCGGTCGCGCCCACTCAGTGGGTCGCGCCGGGTCGCCTGCAGCGCGTAGGTCAGGCTCCAGTTCTCGCCGGTGCGGCCACCGGCCCAGGACACATCGAAACTGTCGCGGCCGCCCTCGGTGGCGGTGCCGCCGCGCAGGCGCACCTGGTCGCCCTGGTAGTCGCGCTTGAGGATCACGTTGACCACGCCGGCCACGGCATCGGAGCCATAGATCGCCGAGGCGCCGCCGGTGAGGATCTCGATGCGCTCCACCGCGGCGGAGGGAATATTGCTGTAGTTGGAGAAGTTGCTTTCGCCGCCGTAGGGCAGTGGGTAGTCGGCCACGCGGCGGCCGTTGACCAGCAGCAGCGTGCGCCCCGGGCCGAGGTCGCGCAGATTGATCGGCGAGGCATTGGGCGTATGCGATCCCCACTGCGTGTCGGCTTCCACCGAGCCTTGCTGGTTCATGCTGTTGAGCACGTCGTAGACGGTGGCGAAGCCTTCTTGCTGGATCTGCTGCGCGGAAATGGTGACCACCGGTTGCGCACCTTCCACCTGGGCCCGCTTGATGCGCGAACCGGTGACGCTGACGGCGTCCAGGGTGGAGGTGGCACGCGGGCTGTCCGCGTCGGTTTGCTGAGCGCTGGCCGGTTGCACGGCGGCGCCCAGCGCGAGCGAGAGGGAAATCGACAAGGCAAGGCGATGACTGCGGCAGTTCATAAGATCCCCGGGAGAGGCCGGCATGGCCGGCGTGGCGTTCCACTGCAACGACGCCTGCGAGCGATGCACCGCATCGCCGCCCCCCTGTCCGATGGCCCCCCGACCGTTCGGCGCAAGCGCCTGCCCAGCGACGCTAGGGCTGTGATGACATCGGTGTCAACATCCCGGCATAAATATGTGATGCCCGCCTCAAAACAGCCCATTCGATGTTGTGCTGCACGCCTCTGATCGGATCACAGCGTGCCCATCCATGCGCAGCCGGCGGCACAGGAATCACTACGTTGACGCATCGCTACCGTTGTCACCGCCTGGTTGGGCACTTCCGGCGGCAGCGCGCCAGTTCGCATATCAAGTTGAGCCGGGTGCTCGCGCATGGATTATGAAAGAACACCAAACACCGCGATTTGGTGTCCCCACCGAACGGAGATATCCGATGGAGATCAAGAAAGCGCAGTCGGCAGGCCCGTCCTCGCAAACCGAGTTGCAGAACGCACGCGAGCGCGATGAAGGTATCGTGGAACTGCAACCTGCCGCATCACCGACATACTCCCAGGTCAACCCGGCGCTATCGGCACTTGTCCCGCTCAGCCGGTCAAACTCTTCGTCTGGCACATCCGCTGCAGCCAATATTGCCGCGCACGCGAAGTCCGCGCTGGCAAACGGCGTCCGTCACGCATCCACCGCTGTATCGCGAGCCGCGTCCGATCTGTGGTCGCTCTCCGACCTGCGCACGATGCTGCAGATGCACGCAAACGATCCCGCATTTCTGGAGATCCTGCGCGGCAGCGATCCGGAACACGCCACGCAACACACCTTGGCGTCTTGTAGACAGCAAATGGAGGAGCTCGGCGAGCTGATCAAAAATACAGAAGGGCTGGAAACGCATCAGGGTAAGCAGTTGCTGGGCGACATCAAGAAGGTAATGAACGCCCTGCAGCCGCTCGACCACGCCACACCGGCCACCTCACGTGTATTGAAGTCGATCATCAATCTTATCAATTTCTGGCCGGTCGTGGTTCCCAGCCCGCTGATGGGCAAGCAAGCAAAAACCTTCGCCTTCACGATGTCCACGGCCACTAAGGGCGTGCTTGCGATGTCGGCCTCGGCGTTGCGACCCAGCGCCGACGGCTTGCCGTTTCCATTCGCCGGAGGCCAGCTAGGGCGCGACGCGAACGAAATGCATCTCTACAACGTGCTGATCAACACACTGTTCCTCACCACCGAACTTCCAAAGAAATTCGGCGATCAGGCGTTGCGCAAAAACGCCGAGGCGGTCAGCCAAAGTGTGGGATATGCCGCAGGCATTTCAGTGAGCTTCACGGCGATTATGTTGACCCCATTTCTGTGGAGCAGCCTCAGCAAACTCGGCAACACGATGCTGAACAACACGGCGCGCCTGGGCGCGGCCGCAGCACAGGCAGCGGGACTGAACAACCAGGCGCAGCAACTTCGTGCCCGCCTGACGCCTGCCCGGATCAATCAAGAGGTGCGCTTGCAGTTGCAGGAAATCCGCGAACAACTGGACGCCGCCTGCAGCGCCTTCCGGCAGGCCCGCAGCAGCTTCGTCCATCAGGATGGAGGGCAGGAACTCACCAGGACGGTGAATGCACAATGCACACACCTGCTGGAAACCTTGGACATGTGCAGCAAACGACTCGCCAGCGTGCTGCATCTGGATGGCAACCAGACGCAGAGTCTGCCGCGTGAGCTACGCAACCAGGATGTCTCCTCCAAGGTGGCACTGATGATACTGGCCACTGCGGTGACCGGCTCGACGATCTACCTTATCCAACCGGATCGGTTGGGCACGATCAATCTGCTAAGCGACACCTGCATCGTCACGGCCGTGATGGCGCAATCGGTATGGAACAAGCAAGCCACCCGGCAGGACGCAATGGAACGTTTCAAGGGCATGTGCGGCGGCAGCATGGTCATCGCGCTTGCGCTGGGCGCAGAGAAATTGTCCAAGACGTTCGCCGACAATAGCCTGATCGAGTCCTCGCCCAATGCGCAGTTCTATGCCGGCGCCGTCATGTCGCTGATGGCGGTAACGATGCCGGGCCCGATCGCACGCGGCGCTGAGTTGGCGATGAATTTCGCAGGAAGCAGACTTAAGCGCCTGTTCACCGGACCGGAGGGCACTCCGCTGGCAACCAGTGCTCCCTCCTCTGTCGAAGAACTGCAGGAGAGAACGCGGACCACGTTGGCGTATCTGATGAGCCTGACACCGGAAGAGTTGGATCAGTACGAGCAGATCGCGGGGGAATCCATGCTGCAAGCGATCCAGGAAGCCGGCGACGCGGCGCAGGCCGGGCCCAGCAGCAGCGTCACCATCACCGAGATCGATGACAGCCAACCCGCCCCGCGAACAGAGGCCGGGAGCGCGGACCCGCCGCGCTCCGGCTGAGGGCCCCGCGCGGAAGGTCCGGTCCCGGCAATCGCGGCCAAGCCTGTAGCACCAGCCGCGCGGCATGTCGCGGGATGCGTGTCGGTCACTATGATGTCAACACCCCGACATAAATACGTGGCATCCGCCTCAAAATAGCCCATTCGATGCTGTGCTACAGGTGTGTGATCGGATCACAGCGTGCCCATCCATGCGCAGCTGGCGGCACCGGAATCACTACGTTGGAGCGTCGCTACCGTTGTCACCGCCTGGTTGGGCACTTCCGGTGGCAGCGCGCAGTTCGCATATCTGGTTGAGCCGGGTGCTCGCGCGCGGATCATGAAAGAACACCAAACACCGCGATTTGGTGTCCCCCACCGAACGGAGATATCCGATGGAGATCAAGAAAGCGCAGTTGGCAGGCCCGTCCTCGCCAGCCGAGTTGCAGAACGCACGCAAGCACGATGAAGGTATCGTGGAACTGCAACCTGCCGCATCGCCGACACAGCCCCCGGTCAACCCCGCGCTATCGGCACTTGTCCCGCGCAGCCGCTCACGCACTTCGTCTGCCAGTTCCGCGCCAACGTCGCCCGTGGAGCCATCCTCGCCCGCACCGCAGGCGTCACACTCGGCACGGGCGACTGCTCTATCCACTGCCAAAACGCTTACCGCGCGCGCGAACTCCGCGCTGACAAGCGGCGTCCAGCATGCATCCGCTGCAGTGTCCAAGGCCGCTTCTGATCTCTGGTCGCTGGCGGATCTGCGCACCATGCTGCAGATGCATGCAGACGATCCCGCATTTCTGCAAATGGTGCGCCACACCGATCCGGAACAGGTCGCGCCGCACAGCCTGGCCGCGTGCCGCCAGCAGATCACGCAGCTACGCGGCGCCATCGAATCTGCAACCGGTCTGGAAACACGCTTTTGTCAGCAATTGCTCAACGACGCCGAAGCCGTGGAAAATGCGCTGCAGCCGCTGGAGCATGGGACACCTGCAGCAGGGAGGGCGCTGAAGTCGCTGGCCAATCTGGTCAATCTCTGGCCCCTGGTAGTGCCCAGCCCGCTGCTCGCCAACCAAGCCAAGACTTTTGCCTATTCCATTGCTGCAGCAACCAAGGGCGTGATGAGTCTATCGGCATCGGCGCTGCGCCCCACCGCCGATGGGCTTCCGTTCCCGCTGATGGGCGGTCAGCTGGGGCGCGAAGCCAACGAAATGCATTTCTACGCCATCCTGCTCAACGGATTGTTTCTCGCCACCGAACTGCCAAAGAAATTCGGCAACCCGTCCATGCGACAGCAGGCCGAAGCGGTGGAAAACAACCTGGGATTTGCCGCGGCCGCATCCACGGCCTGCACAGCGATGGTGCTGACGCCCTTTCTCTGGAACAGCCTCAACGCGCTCGGCAATCGAATGCAGCATGGCGTCTCCCACCTGGGCGCGGGTATCGCGGACCGTGCCGGCCTTCAGACGCAGGCTCAGCGGTTGCGTGCGCGCCTGACGCCCGGACAGATCAGCCAGGAACTGCGCACGCAACTCAACGAGATCTGCGCCGCTCTGGAGCTTGGCCGCGACGCTTTTCGAAAAGCGCGCCGAGACTTCACCGAACCCGGCACAGGGCACGAACTCACCCGCACGCTCAATGCGCAATGCACGCATCTGCTGGAGACGCTCGATCAGTGCACCAAGCGCCTGAGCACTGCGCTGCAAGTCGACCAGGACCAGCCAGCCACCATCCCGCGCCAACTGACCAACCAGGATTTCTCTTCCAAATTGGCATTGGCATTGCTGGCTGCCGGCGTGACGGGGCTGACCGTCTACCTGATCCAGCCGGATCGGATCGGCACGGTGGACCTGCTGGCCGACACGGCCGTGGTGACGACCGTGATGATGCAGTCGGCGTTGAACAAGCACGCGACCCGCCAGGACACGATGGAGCGCTTCAAGGCCATGTGCTCCGGCAGCATGGTCATGGCGCTGGCGCTGGGTGTGGAAAAACTGTCCAAGACGTTCGCAGACAAGAGTCTGATCGAAGCATCGTCCGCATCGCCCTACTACGCTGGCGCGATCATGTCGCTGATGTCGATGACGATGCCTGGCCCGATGGCGCGCGGCGCGGAACTGGCGATGAACTGGGGCGGGCGTCAGGTCATGCGGGTGTTCAAGGGACCCGATGGGACCCCGCTCGCAACCTGCATGCCGTCCTCGCCCGAAGAGCTGATCCAGACCGTACAAGACACGGCGAAGTATGTGGCAAGTCTGCCGCCGGAACAGGCGCAGAAGTACGCGCAGATAGTTGAAGATAGCGTCCTGCAAGTGATTAAGGGCGCGGGAGCGGGTGCGGAGACCAAGCCCGGCAATAGCGTCACGATCACCGAAATCTCCGAAGTCACCGAGCCGGACGAGGCCGCCGAGGTCGCGGTACAGACCGCCTCCCCGGAACCGGAAGCGATTACGCAACCGTACCCACTCAGCGATGACGCAACACTGCGCACAGCGGGTTCGCCCTGACATTGCAAACAACGGCAATGGGCTGCCAGCACCCGCCTGCGCAGTAGTGGTGTGCACACAAAAGACCCCGCCGAAAGGCGGGGTCTTTTGTGTGCTGCAACAGCCAACACGAGCACTTCGCCACACGCGATCATCCCGACCCCGCTGCGCGCCCCGGCCAGGGCTAGCGTCAGGGCGCACTGAGGCTTGCGCGCCAATGGCGCGCAAGCGGCGACACCACCACGACCGCACCGACCCACTCACACCAGGTGTCGCCGAAACCATTCGATGGTGCGATCCCAGGCCAACGTCGCGGCCGCCTTGTCGTAACGCGATGTGGAATCGTTATGAAAGCCGTGATTGGTGCCCGGATACACATAGGCCTGATAGACGGTGTGCTGCGCCTTGAGCGCGGCCTCATACGCGGGCCAGCCGGCATTGACGCGCTCGTCTTGCGCGGCGTAATGCAGCAGCAGGGGCGCGCGGATGCGGGCGACCTCGGCATCGGTGGGCTGACGGCCATAGAACGGCACCGCCGCTGCAAGCTCGGGATACGCCACCGCCGCCGCATTAGCCACGCCGCCGCCATAGCAGAAGCCGGTGATGCCGACCTTGCCGGTGGTGCGTTCGCGGCTCATCAAAAATTCCACTGCGGCGAAGAAGTCGTTCATCAGCTTGGTCGGGTCGACCTGCGCCTGCAGCGCGCGCCCCTTTTCGTCGTTGCCGGATACCCACCGACCGAACTCAGGCCATCCGGTGCCAACGCGACGAAACCCGCTTTGGCCACGCGCCGCGCCACGTCTTCGATATACGGATTCAAACCACGGTTTTCGTGCGCCACCACCACGCCGGGCACCGCACCGGTGACCTTGGCCGGACGCACCAGATAGCCGCGCACCTGGCCATGGCCGTTGGGCGAGGGATAGGTGATGTACTCGGCCACGATGTCCGGGTCGGTGAACTCCACCTGCGTGGCGAGCGCGTAGTTGGGGCTCAGCGATTCCAGGATCGCCGCCGCACTCAACCCGGCCACCGCGAACGCAGCGGCGCGATCGAGAAAATCGCGCCGACTGAGTTTGCCGTGCACGTACCCGTCGTACAGCGCAAGCAGACCGGGGTGGAAATCCTGAGCGGTCAGACGACGCATCGGTGTTCTCTTTAGAATTACGTGCAGGTTGAAACTTCTATGCGATATTTTCCAAGATCTTCTTGTAACGCATGCGTAGCGCGTTTTCACCGCCTTCCATGATCGTGCAGATCGCCTTGCGGGTGCCAAGTTCAGATACTGCACCCAAGCCAGTCGCATCCACATCGATTTGACCTTTATGGAAATGCATTGGTATTACCCATTCAGCGTCCCCGTTGACCACCACATTTGGATTATGGGTAACAACGATCAACTGCCGATGCGTCTTGTTGGCGCGTATCTGGCTGACGACCAGATCCATCACCATTGCGTTGTCCAGATCGTCTTCAGGCTGATCCACGATCAACGGCTCTCCGCCAAACGCCAGCAGTAGAGACAACACAGCAGCGCTTTTCTGGCCTGCGGAAGCTCCGTCCACTGATCGCGATTTTCCGCTCTGCGTGAACATAAGATCGAGACCGTCATCCGGAAACCACGTCAGCAATTCATCAATCTCCAGCTCACCAAGTCTGGTTTCGATGTGCGTTCGTAGTCGTTTGTTAACTTTTTCGCCGAGCAGGTCCTCATGCTTGGCAGGTTCCTGCCGCATGCGTAGGATCTCTTTCTTCAAAGCAGAGAGCTCGTTCTCGAAGTCCGCGACAGATGCGCTGAACAACCGGTGCAGCACACCGCGTCTGGCGCCGCCCTCCAGCACTTCGTAGATATCCTCGGCGAACGCTGTGGGTTGTTTGATCAACTCACGGAAGCGAGTTTCGGCAATTTCCGGCGTACCGAAACGCGACAGACTCAGACGAATTCTATTCCCTGCCCGCTGGTTGATCTCTGTGATGAAATCTTTCCGGCTTTCGCTAATCTCATGGCGCAGCTGCGTCAATTCCTCAAGCACCTGCTCTGCTTGCTGTATGTAGCCTGCCTGTTCATGAAGACCTGCATCCAGACGCTTTAGCTCCTTCTGCAGTTCGTCCCTCCGGGCGACCAGTGCCGCGTATTGATCGGGCGATTCCACTCCCTGAGACTTCAGTCTCTCCAGCAGCGCCTGATAGTCGGCCTGCGCTTGCGTAATCGCAACCTGCAAGCGTAAGGCGGCGAAACGGGCAGGTGTCGTCGCCAGGGTAGCCTCGATCTGCGACACGGCAGTCCGAATCTGCTCGTAGTGGCCGCGTAGCTCCGACTCAACCTGCTCGACCAATCCTATGAACTCGGCTTCATCGCCAGTGGCCTGATCGAATCCTTCGAACTCGATGCGCCGAAACAGGTCGGAATCCTCAACCACTGGTCGCATGCTTTCGAGGTCGCTCTGCCACTGCGCGAGCAGGTTCTGCTGCGCGCTCAGTTGGCGCCGCGCACGCTGATAGGCCTGCAAGCTGCTTGCATGGTGCGACAGTTCCAGCGCTTTGAGCTTGCGCTCGGTGTCACGCAGTTCGGCTTCAAGCGCAGGCCGCTGGCTCAAGTCGGGCGCCAGTTGCCGCGCTTGTGCACGAAGGCCAAGGAAGCGTTGGCGCATCGCGTCGAATCGACGCTGCCATTGTGCTTTGTCAACCTGCGGTTGCCGGTCGAGCAACTCGAGTAGGTAGCCGCGCTGTTCAGCAAGCGCATAGATCTGCTTCTGGCTCAGTACCGTCACCGGGAAGCGATTGCGCACATAGTCGTCATCAATTTGTTCCGGTACCGGCGACCAGTCGCTACCAGTATGTTCTTCGATCGTTGTCAGGCCGGAACGCTTGTCCCATGCCACGGCCATCGCTTGCCCATCCTTATTCAGTTTGACCTGGATCTTGGTATCGGAACGCAGGGCGCCACGGCCGTCCTTGTCATTGGCAAGCGCGAAATTCCTGAAGACATCATGGATCTGCGCTAGTGGACCACTACGCTCGCCTGCCAGATCGCCATCTCGACGAAGCACGATTCTCAGCAGTTCCACCAACGACGACTTACCAGTGCCACGTCCACCGATGATGCTGTTGAACCATGGGTTGAACTCGACGTTTAGCTGACCCTGCTGCGGATTCTGGCGCAGCTGCAGCGGGCCAGCACTAAGACCGCTCAGCCACAGTGGCGGTGTGCGGTTAGGGTTCGGCAGTGTTGAATCGAAACGCTGGACGCTGCCTTTATGATCAACCAGCGCCATGCGCAATGCCCGCAAGCTAGGACGACTCATCTTGACCCAGGTGCTAGCCGAACCAGCTTCAGCAGGCATGTGCGCATCCGAACCAGCGACAATGGCGACGCGCTCGCGTAGCGCAGGCAGATAGCCAGCGATTGCGGGGTTGCATTCGTTCACCACTTGGGCCGCATCTATTCCGGGCAGGATCTGGACGAGTGTTCTTGATTTCAAGCGTGTTTTATAACACAGCACACCACTGGCGGAACTGGTCGCCTGTGTCTCGTACAGACCGTTGTTGCTGTCTACATGGGCGGCGACAACAATTCCCCCTTCCTTCCGAATTGCCTCGATCGTGTCTAATGCATTCTTGCCGCACTGCTTGTCGTGATTCTTCCCAAGCTTCGGGCAATCGATGCGGATCAATACACGATTGATGGTGCCCGCAGGCTCAGCCTCGTCGAAGATCGCCAGTAGGTGCAGACCTTCAGAAGTAGTAATTTCTACGCCGGGCAAAAGTACCAATGGGCGATAAGCTGGATCAGCCGGCTGTTGGGCGGCAAGAACGGCCAAAGCGCCGCGCAACGCGTCAATGCGGTCGCCACAATTGTGATCGGTTATCGCAACGCAGTCGATCCCGGCACGCATGTAGTCCAGAAGCCAATCACGATCCGAGTATGCGGTGTTGCCGCGGTAGTCGCTGGATGCTGGCGTGTGATTGTGGAAATCGCAACGCCACCAGCGCGCTCCTGGGAAGTCTGTCATATCGGCTCTCCTTGGCTTTTGTGTCAGTTGTTTCGTATTTCAACTTATACCTGCCTATGGCCGCAGGGATAGCTCTTGGTACGAGAGCTAGCGACTCCACCTACTTCTATCAGCAGTAGATCAATTCTTCAGCCATCGTCGCGGGCAAAGCCCGCATGGGGGAGGCCCACACTGCCTCTACCGGCTTCGTTCAATAGCGGGCTCGTTTCAGGATCGGCTGCGTACAACGTCACACGTAATGCATTTTCACCCAGCAACTCGAACTTTGGCCGATGCCCAGATAGGCGCTCGCTGCGATTAAGTATCTGCGGCACGCCCTCGCCACGCTTCTCCATCACGCGGCTCCGGCCGACGCCTTCCATCTCGACCGGACAACGCGCCAGTAGGTTGGTCAACAGTTCATTGCGGGTGGCGGTGCGCAGGGCGATCGACTCCACCGATTGGGAGTTAGGCAACGCGCCGGGCGAGGTGATCTCCAGCCGGTCGGTGAACAGATGCACCTGCACAGGCGCCCCGCTGATCGAGTAGTCGCGATGCGCACCGGCGTTGGCGATGGCCTCGAATACAGCCTCTGGATCGAACTGGGGCACGTCGATCCGGCCCAAATTCTTGCGTGCCGCAGTGCGCATGCCTCGCAGTACGAAGGCGGCAGCCTGACGAATCTGCTGATCCAGCGGACCCTGGATATCCTGCGCATCCAGTTGCTCCTGGGCAGTCTTCTCGGTACCGGCATAGTGCACGCACTGCACATAGGCCTGCGGCAGCCAATCGCTTGGCGTGGCCGTCGCCATCAAGACGCCTGCGACGCTGGCCCACTCCTCGCCAGGCTCTCCCGGAACCAGCAGCTTCAGCTTGCGTAGGCGCAGTTCCTCAGGTTCATCGGTTGTGCCGAGAAAGCGACCGTACAGCGCAGCATCAAAGTTCGCCTGCGTACAGCCCAGCACGGGCATCTCATCGAACCCCAGAGTTCCGGCGCGCTGCCGCGACTGCATGAGACGCAACAATTCGTTTGGCGGCAGTTCGTGCTTGGAACTGCCCTGACGGCGGAAATAACCACCTGGGGCGAGATGGACATAGAGCGAACGCGGTATATCGATCACCAAAACGGCATGCTCGGTACCGGAGCGATCAGGGACCAGCCTGCGCCGCAAATAGATGGTGGGCTCGGGCTTGATGCGGTCATGCACGCAGTTCTCGAGCCAGATGCTGACCGCGTCCAATCGATCCAATGGAATCCCGACCACGTCGCGGGTCTTGTCGTCCACACCCAGGATCAGGCGCCCACCGATGGCATTAGCGAATGCCGCGATTTCCTGGCTAAGGCTATCCCCGTTCGGGCCTTTGATTTTGTCGTTTTCGAACACGACGCGCTTGAATTCCAGCTGCGAGTCTTCGCCCAGCCGAATCTGCTCGAGCAAATCCCCCAATTCACGTGAATTACTCATGGTTCGGGATGCTCCAAGGTCCACTCCACATCAAACAGCACCTGTACGGTGTGCTGCGTGCGCAACGCATTTTCGACCCGCTCCAGCATCACGTCCTGGCTACGCTCGATGCGCTTTCTACCTTCAAAAAAATCCAGCATGGCATCATCACGCTGCTGCTCGATCCGCTTGATCTCGCGTTTGAGCTGGGCTTTCTGCTCCAGGGTCTCGAGCTGACGCAAGGTGCGTTTGGCATCGCGCACCTGCAGGTCGAATTCGTCGATACTCTGCTGCAGCAATAGTCTTTGATCCTCGCCCCAACGATCAAGGCGCTCGGACTCCTGCAAAAACCAACTCTCGTTACGCTTGTTTGCCTCTGCCAGCACGCGCTCAACTGCCGCTTCAAAAGCGGGAAGCGCACGATCTTCGGCGACGCGGTGCCGTGGTACAAAGCGGGCAGGAATTTCCATCAGACGCGCAGCGGTCTCGTCGGGCACGACACGCCCATCACTGCACAGCGCACTGCACACCAGCTCTTCCAGCACTTCCTCCGCGGTCTGGATGGTGACCAACGCTACACGCAGCTGCCCTCTGCTTCCCAGCCACTGGCGCACATCGGCACGCTGCGCATCCACAGCGGCGTAATCGAAATGAAGCGTACCAGGTAGAGTCGGACGTTCTTTGGCCTGGCGGCAAAGCCTTTCCCCCAACCCCTTGTCCGGCCTCAACAGCCCGGCGTTGGCTTCTTCGGCCGGCGGCCAGCTGACGGCGTAATCGCCTTCCTCCAGTTTAACCAGCTTGTCGCTGATGCGCGCTTTAGGACGTTCGGCAGCGATCAGGTGTAGAAACTGACTTTCATACTGATTGATCTTATGAAGCATGCCTGCGCGACGTGAGCGCAAGTTGCGTACGACATCCTCGTCAAAATGCTCCAGCAGCATGCGCCGCGCACTTTCCTCGCGCCGGCCGATGCTCTCGTCCAGCTCAGCCTGCAAGGTAGCGAACTCCGACTCGATCTGCGCGGCGTCGCGACAGTTCTGATAGATGCGCAGGATCCGCTGCTCGATGTCCACACCGGATTCGATCGCACCCAATATCTCATCGCTGGCACCAAATACACCGTCAAACAATTTGAACTTCTTTTCCAGGAGCTCAAACACCAATTGATCCGCACGATTCTTGCGATTGACGAAATTCACCACGACCACATCGCTCTTCTGACCATAGCGATGGATACGCCCGATCCGCTGCTCCACACGCTGCGGATTCCATGGCAGATCGTAGTTGACCAATAACGAGCAGAATTGCAGGTTGATGCCCTCGCCGCCTGCTTCGGTTGTGATGAGAACATCACGATGATCGCGAAAAGCTTCGACCACTGCGGCCTTCATGTCTGCCGTCCTGGAACCTGAAACAAGCGTAGAGCCGGCGTGACGCTCCAGCCAGTCGGCATACAGCTGCCTGGAATCGACGTCGTCGTTGCTTCCATTGAGCAGGACGGTTCGTCCGGCATAGCCATGTTCTTCGAGCAGGACACGCAAGTACTCCTGTGTGCGCCGCGACTCGGTAAAGATCACTGCCTTACGTTGCCCGCCGAGCTTTTCGGCCATCGCAAGCGCTCGCCCGAGGACCAGTAATAGCGCGTCGCCCTTGCGATTGCTTTGAATCTGCTTGGCCAGGTCACGGTAACCGCGCAGACGATCGATTTCCTGCGCGCGGCAGAACAGCTCTGCCTGCAAGGCATCGCTATCCGGCGCATCGCCCTGCCTTTCCATTCCATCGGAATCCAGCTCATCACTGAGTTCGTCGACGGTCTCGAAATCTTCGATCTGCTTGGCGGTGAGCGCCTGGTTGGACTCGAGTCGACCGATGATCGTCTCGAGCGTATCGGCGATGGCGAACGTCGAGGAGGCGAGAATCTTGCGTACCACCAATGTCACCAGATGCCGGGCTGTCGGCTTGATGGCAAGGATGGAAGGATCCTGCAGGTAAGCCGAAACCTTGTCGTAGAGCTCAAGCTCCTCGTCGGAAGGCGTGAAGTCCTGAGTGATGGAAAAGCGCTTGGTGAAATTAATGCCACCTTCGGCCTGGACCTGACGACGCAAGGTACGGTGGCAAATCGGCTTGAGCCGATGCCTCAGGTCGTTAAGACGAGCTTCGGAGCTCCGACCTGAGGCGTACTGCATCTGAAACGCCTTCTGACTACCAAAGAACTCGTCGCTGATGAAGGACACTAGCCCATACAACTCCATCAACGAATTCTGGAACGGCGTGGCGGTCAGCAGGACCTTTCGCCTGCCACGCAGCGCTTCGTTCAAGGCGACAGCACGCTTTGACGCACTCTTGCCCTTGTACAAGTTGCGCAGCTTGTGTGCCTCATCCAGCACGACCAGATCCCAGCTGACCGCAGCGAGCTCTTTTTGCTTGCTTGCGGCAAACTCATAGGACGTCACGATGATCGCGTCTTCGATCTGAAAAGGATTGCTTACGTCGAGCTGACGAAAAGCATTGAACGATTTGCTCTCGAGAATGACGGACGGTAGTTGAAACTTCTCTTCGAGCTCCTGTGTCCACTGCTTGCGCAGCGTTGCAGGGACGATCAACAGCAGACGGCGGCGACGTTGTGCCCAATGCTGGGCCAGCACCAGGCCGGCCTCGATGGTCTTGCCGAGTCCAACCTCGTCGGCAAGCAACACGCCCGCCTCCACAGGCGATTTGAGCGCGAATAAAGCGGCATCCACCTGATGCGGGTTCATATCGACGCGCGCAGCAGACAAGGCACGTGCAACTGCCGATTCGTCACGACTACGCAACGTCAACCAATGAGCGAAGAACTTGCCCTGGTGATGTGAGTACCGATGCGACCCAGGCTGACCACTGGGATAGACACCGCCGCTCGATGGCGCTGGCAGAGTGGACATGGAGAATGCCTTTATGAAAATACGTCGAAACTCTCGTCAGAGTATGCCGAGTGAAGCAAAACTTCGCCAACACGCGCGCGCACATCTACGCAAACGTGTTGTGACAAAAAACCCCGCCTTTCGGCGGGGTCCTTTTTTGAGGCAACAACCGGTGGGGCTGGATCAGAAATCCATGCCGCCCATGCCGCCCATGCCACCGCCGGCCGGCATCGCCGGCTCGTCCTTCTTCGGTGCATCGGCCACCATGGCTTCGGTGGTGATCATCAGGCCGGCGATCGATGCTGCGTTCTGCAGCGCCGAACGGGTGACCTTGGTCGGGTCCAGGATGCCGAATTCGACCATGTCGCCGAACTCGCCGTTGGCTGCGTTGTAGCCGTAGTTGCCGGTGCCTTCCTTGACCTTGTTCAGGATCACGGACGGCTCTTCGCCGGCGTTGGCCACGATTTCGCGCAGCGGGGCTTCCATGGCGCGCAGGGCAATCTGGATGCCGTGGGTCTGGTCTTCGTTGGCACCGGTCAGGTTGCCGACGGCCACCAGCGCACGCACCAGGGCCACACCGCCGCCCGGGACCACGCCTTCTTCGACGGCTGCACGGGTGGCGTGCAGGGCGTCTTCGACGCGGGCCTTCTTTTCCTTCATTTCGATTTCGGTCGACGCGCCGACCTTGATCACTGCAACGCCACCGGCCAGCTTGGCCACGCGTTCCTGCAGCTTCTCACGGTCGTAATCGGACGAGGTGTCTTCGATCTGGGTCTTGATCTGGCCCACGCGGGCTTCGATCGTGGCCGAATCGCCGGCGCCGTCGATGATGGTGGTGTTCTCCTTGGAGACCTGCACCTTCTTCGCGCGGCCGAGATCCTTGATCGTGGCCTTTTCCAGGGCCAGACCCACTTCCTCGGAGATCACGGTGCCGCCGGTCAGCACGGCCATGTCTTCCAGCATCGCCTTGCGACGGTCGCCGAAGCCCGGTGCCTTGACGGCCACGACCTTGACGATGCCGCGGATGGTGTTGACCACCAGCGTCGCCAGGGCTTCGCCTTCGACTTCTTCAGCGACGATCAGCAGCGGCTTGCCGGCCTTGGCCACGCCTTCCAGCACGGGCAGCAGGTCACGCACGTTGGAGATCTTCTTGTCGTGCAGCAGGATGAACGGGTCGTCCAGATCGGCCGACTGGCTCTGCTGGTTGTTGATGAAGTACGGGGAGAGGTAGCCGCGATCGAACTGCATGCCCTCGACCACGTCCAGCTCGTTTTCCAGGCCCGAGCCTTCTTCAACGGTGATCACGCCTTCCTTGCCGACCTTCTGCATCGCTTCGGCAATGATGTTGCCGATCGATTCGTCCGAGTTGGCCGAGATGGTGCCGACCTGGGCAATCGCCTTGTCGTCGGTGGTGGGCTTGGAGATGTTCTTCAGCTCGATGACGGCGGCCTTGACGGCCTGGTCGATACCGCGCTTCAGATCCATCGGGTTCATGCCGGCGGCCACAGCCTTGGCGCCTTCGCGGATCAGGGCCTGGGCCAGCACGGTGGCGGTGGTGGTGCCGTCGCCAGCGTTGTCATTGGTCTTGGAAGCAACTTCCTTGACCATCTGCGCGCCCATGTTCTCGAACTTGTCAGCCAGTTCGATTTCCTTGGCGACGGAGACGCCGTCCTTGGTGATGGTCGGCGCGCCGAAGCTCTTCTCGAGCACGACGTTGCGGCCCTTCGGGCCCAGGGTTGCCTTCACGGCATTGGCGAGAACGTTGACGCCACGCACCATACGGGTACGCGCATCTTCACCGAAACGAATGTCTTTAGCAGCCATTAGTTGAAACTCCGGAAATTGGGAATGGGGAATGGGGAATCGGTCAATCAAAGGCGGATATCGGGGCTGGGTGGGATGGCGAGGGCGTTGGCTGCTCTACCGATTCCCGATTCCCTACTCCCGATTCCCAGCGCATAGCGCCTGATCAGCCGATGACCGCCAGGATGTCGTCTTCGCGCAGCACCTTGTACTCGACGCCTTCGGACTTGTAGCTGCTGCCGGCGTACTGGCCGTAGATGACCTTGTCGCCAACCTTGACCACCGGCGCGCGCAGGCTGCCGTTGTCCAGGGGCTTGCCGGCGCCGATGGCGACGACTTCACCCTTGGTGGACTTTTCCTTGGCGGAGTCCGGGATCACGATGCCGCCGGCGGAAACTTCGTCGGCTTCGATCGGCTTGACTACAACGCGGTCGTGAAGCGGCTTGATGCTCATAGAGAAAGACCCTCTTAAGTGATTGATTGGTCTGGAAATTATCGGCGATTTTAGCACTCGTATGTGACGACTGCCAGCACAGCGCGCGGAAAAAACCCGACAAAGCGGGTGCGGGCCAGAGATTGTGCTGGGCGCGCGGCTTTCAAGGGCCAGGCGCAAAATTTTTTCGCTGACGCACCCATGCGCGGTGACGAAATGGAACCAGGTACCAACGATTGTCATGCGTTGGTTCTACAGTCGGGACCGCATTCCCCGATCACAAGGAGCTGTCGATGAGGTTGCCGTCCCGAGTTGTGTCCCTGCGCTGTGCGCTCCCCCTGGCCTGCGCCGTGGCGCTGGCCGTTCCCTCCGCGCACGCGGCGGTGTTCATCAACGAACTGCACTATGACGACGCGGGCGCCTCCGGCGACAGCGGCGAAGGCGTGGAAGTGGTGGCCACCGCCGGCGAGTCGCTGAGCGGCTACCGCATCTATCTCTACAACGGCAGCGCGCCCAGCGCGGCGGTGAGCTACGCCAACACGGCGGTACCGCCCGGCAGCGTGGTCAGTTGCGGCAGCCAGGTGCGCATTGCCACGGTCAGCTACGCCAGCAACGGCGTGCAGAACGGCCCCAACGACGGCCTGGCACTGGTGGACCCGAGCGGGCAACTGGTGCAGTTCCTCAGCTACGAAGGCGCCATCACCGGCAGCGGTGGCCCCGCCGCCGGCGTCACCAGCCAGAACCTGCCGGTGAGCGAGAGCAACAGCAGCGCGGTGGGCAGCTCGCTGCAATTGACCGGCACCGGCAGCAGCGCGGCCAACTTCAGCTGGGCCGGTTCGTCGGCGCAGACTTTCGGCGCCTGCAACCGCGGCCAGACCTTCAACGGCAGTGGCGGTGGCGGCACCACCGGCGCACCCACCATCACCAGCACCACGCCCACCCAGGGCGCCACCGGTTTCCCGGCGGCGGGCGACCTGGCCGTGGGCTTCAGCGAGGCGGTCACGTTGAGCAGCGGCGCGTTCGCGCTGAGCTGCGCCAGCTCCGGCACGGTGGCGCTGAGCTACCCGACGACTGGCACCCGCTTCACCCTGTCCACCAATACCGCCCTGGTCGGCGGCGAACGCTGCACCCTGGCCATCACCGCCAGCGCCATCCGCGACGCCAGCGGGCTGAGCCCGGCCGGCAATCAGTCGATCGCCTTCACCGTGGCCACGGCCAGCGGCGGCGGCACCGGCTACTACTCGCGGGTGAACACCACCAGCCCCAGCCAGCTGCGCTGCTCGCTCAACGCCACCATCCGCGGCCACACGGTCTACCCCTACAGCGGCACCGGCACCAGCACCTGGACCATCCTGGAGATGGCCGACGAGGACCCCAACAACAGCGGGCGGATCCTGGACGCCTACCGCAACCGCAGCTACGCCAAGGTCAGCGACCGGGCCGGCACCGGCAGCGGGCTCACCTACAACCGCGAGCACACCTGGCCCAACTCGCTGGGTTTCGGCAGCGCCACCGGCGACCGCGGCCTGCCTTACGCGCCCTACACCGATACCCACATGTTGTATCTGACCGACACCACCTTCAATGCCGACCGCGGCAACAAGCCCTATGCCGCCTGCACCAGCAGCTGCGGCGAGCGGGTGACCGAGGTCAACGACGGCAGCGGCGGTGGCAGCGGGCGTTACCCGGGCAATTCCAACTGGGTGCGCACCCCCGACGGCAACGGCGGCACCTTCGAGGTGTGGGGCCGGCGCAAGGCCGACATGGCGCGCGCGGTGATGTACATGGCGATCCGCTATGAAGGCGGCACTGACGCGGCCACCGGGCAGTCCGAGCCGGACCTGGAGCTCACCGACGATCGCAGCCGGATCGTGCAGACCTCGGCCTCGCCGGCCTACATGGGCCTGCTGTCCACGCTGCTGGCCTGGCACCAGGCCGACCCGCCGGACGACGCCGAACGCGCTCGCAACCAGGTGGTTTTCAGCTTCCAGGGCAACCGCAACCCGTTTGTGGATCACCCGGAATGGGCCACCTCCAGCCTGTTCTCCTCGGCCAAGCCGGCCAGCTGCCAGCTGGCCAACTGATCCACCCCGGCCCGGCGCGCACTGCGTCAGGCCGGTGCGGTGTGCGCCCGGCGGCCAGGGTTCCGCCGGGCGCGCCTCACTGGAACATCGGCGGCGGCGTGCCTGGCGTGGCGCCGGTTGGGGTCAAGTAGCCAGTTCGAAGTGCAGTGGTGTTTTTGCTGGGCGATGCAGCCCGCCTTGTCATCGTTGTTGAGCACAGCGGCGGCGGCCTGGTCTTCGGCACACCAAAACACGCGCCCATCCACACGCAATCTCCCTCGACGGTCTGACCACAAGGGCCAGGTCTCGCCAGCAGCGCAATGCCCTGCTTCGGCAGATGACCGAATGTATGCGCCGCCTGAGTTGCGCCCCTAGCCGGCATCGCCGCGCTGACCATCGGGCCGACAATGCCCTGGCGTCCGATGAAGCATCGATCCCGGTTGCCCAGCCAGGACCCCAGGTCGCGTGCCCCCGGCCCCACATCGCCCCGCTCCACTACCAACCTGCCAACGCCCGGGCGTCCCATGCTGAATCAAGCCCCCGATCGTCCACGAAGCGGCGGCGCCGTGCCGGAAGGCGCGGTCGATCCCCCGCAATTGGGGGATTACACTGCCCTGTCTGATGAGCGCCTTCTCTCTCCATTTGTTGTTCAGCACCTGCCCGGATGCCCAAAGCGCCGATCGCATCGCGCGGGCACTGCTGGAGGAACGGCTGGCCGCCTGCGTCACCCAACTGCCCGGCGCACGTTCGCTGTACCACTGGAACGGGGCCATCGAGCAATCCAACGAAGTGCAGTTGCTGATCAAGACCTGGGAAGACCGCCTGCCTGACGCCATCGCGCGGCTGCAGGCGCTGCATCCCTACGACGTGCCCGAAGCCATTGCCGTGCAGGCCAGCGCCGGCCTGCCGGCCTACCTGGACTGGGTGCGTGCCGAAACCCGCAAGGAATCCTGACGTTCATGAAGTCCCTGTCCCGCTGGATCGCCCGCTGCGCCGTACTGGTCGCGCCCCTGTTCGTCGCCTTGCCGCTGCTGCTGACCGCGCCAGCGGCGCAGGCGGTTACCGAGGCAGACCTGCTGCCGGTGGACCAGGCCTTCGCACTGAGCGCCAAGGCCGATGGACGTGACCGCATCGCGCTGACCTGGAAGATCGCCCCGGGTTACTACCTGTACCGGCATCGCATCAGCGTCAAATCCGGCCAGGGCTTCACTGCCGGTGCGCTGGATCTGCCTGAAGGCGAGAGCAAGCACGACGAATTCTTCGGCCAGGTGCAGACCTACCGCACCGCGCTGCAGGCCAGCCTGGCCGGCAAGGCCGCGCCCGGCCAGCGCAGCGCGATCCTGCAGGTGCAATACCAGGGCTGCGCCGATGCCGGCGTGTGCTACCCGCCGCAACGCCGCGAACTGCGCGTGGACCTGCCCGACGCGCCAACCACCGCTCCGCCGCGCGAAAGCCTGGGCGCCCTGGTGCCGCGCGGCCCCAGTGGCGCACGGCTGTTCGGCGCGCCCGGCCAGACTGCCGGCGTGGACGCCCTGCCGCTGCCGGCCGACCAGGCCTTCAACTTCGAGGCGATCGTCGGCGACGGCAACAGCCTGCTGCTGCGTTTCACCCCGGCCCCCGGCTACTACCTCTACCGCGACCGCACCTCGCTGTCGCTGGAAGGCACCAGCGACATCCGCACCGGCCTGCCGCGGTGGCCGCAGGGCCGCACCCACCGCGACGAGCACTTCGGCGATGTGGTGGTGTATTTCGACCAGGCCGAAGTCACCCTGCCGCTGCTGCGCGACCGCCCCGATCCGGCCCGCGTGACGCTGGTGGCCACCTTCCAGGGCTGTCAGTCCGATGGCATCTGCTACCCGCCGATGACCCGGCGCGTGCGCCTGGACCTGCCGGCCGGCACGGTGTCGCCGCACAACCAGGCCACTGCCACCCCGCTGCTGATCTCGCCGCTGTCGGCCGGTGAAGTGGCCGCCGAGCGCGCCGCCCCAGGGCCGCCTGCGGATGCCGCACCCGGCCCCGACGCAACGGCCGGCAACCCGGAGCGCAGCCGCCCACCGCACCTGGAGCGCAACCTGCTCGCCATCCTGCTGCTGGCGCTGGCCGGCGGGCTGGTGTTGAACCTGATGCCCTGCGTGCTGCCGATCCTGTCGCTGAAGGTGCTGGGCCTGGCCCACAGCGGCGAGAGCCGCAACCACGCGCGCAGCCACGCCATCTGGTATTCGCTGGGCGTGCTGGTGTCCTTCGCTGCGATCGGCGGGCTGGTGATCGGCCTGCGCGCTGCCGGCCAGGCTGCCGGCTGGGGCTTCCAGCTGCAGCAGCCGTGGTTCGTGGCCGCGTTGGCCTACCTGATGTTCGCGGTGGGCCTGAGCCTGTCGGGCGTGTTCACGCTGGGCAGCAACCTGGGCGGCATCGGCCAATCGCTGGCTGCGCGCAACGGGCCGCTGGGCGACTTCTTTACCGGCGTGCTGGCCTGCGTGGTCGCCAGCCCGTGCATTGCACCGTTCATGGGCACCGCGCTGGCGTATGCGTTCACCGCGCCTGCGCCGCTGGCGATGCTGGTGTTCCTGACCCTGGGCCTGGGCCTGGCGCTGCCGTTCCTGCTGATCGGCTTCATCCCCTCGCTGGCCCGGCGGCTGCCCACGCCCGGCGCCTGGATGGAGACGCTCAAGCAGGTGCTGGCCTTCCCGATGTACCTCACCGCGATCTGGCTGCTGTGGGTGCTGGGCAAGCAGCGTGGCGTGGATGCGCTGGCGCTGATGCTGGTCGGCGCCACCTTGCTGGCGCTGGGCCTGTGGTGGTTCGAACGCAGCCGCTGGAACAGCCATCGCCTGGGCATGGGCCTGGCCGCGGCGATGCTGGTGCTGGCGATCGTGCCGGTGGTGGCGGTCACCCGCCTCAGCCTGCCGCGTGCCACCGCCACCGAAGGCAGCGTCACCTACACCCCCGAGTTGCTGGACCGCCTGCGCGCAGACAACCGCGTGGTGTTCGTCAACATGACCGCCGACTGGTGCGTGACCTGCAAGGCCAACGAAAAGAACGTGCTGAGCAGCACCGACTTCCGCGACGCGTTGCGCCGCGTGGATGCGGTCTACATGAAGGGCGACTGGACCAACGTCGACCCGAAGATCAGCGCCTTCCTCGACCAGCACCAGGCAGTCGGCGTGCCGCTGTACGTGGTCTACGGCCCGGGCGCACCGCCGGCGGTACTGCCCACCGTGCTCACCGGCGCCATCACCGAAGATGCGCTGCTGCGCGCAGCGCGCTGAGGCCCAGCCAATCAGTACTGACTGCCGCGGCGCGCTGGCATGGCGCGTTCCGGTGACCGGCTGAGGGCAATGGCGTCATTACGTGTGAGCGGCCGCAAGATGGCGGCGCGGCCTGCCGCGCTACTTCGGTCGGCCACGCGCGTTTGAACACCCCGCATCTGCGTTGCTGCCATTGCGCAGTAATTTGCTCGCTGAGTGATGCGCTGCTGCGCGCAGCGCGCTCAGGCTTCAAGCAAACGCACCGCAGCCAACGCGCTCGCGCGGGGCGCACCCTGGAGGGCCATCATTTGTGCGCCTGGGCCACCCATAACTGGCACGCGCGGTCTGTGGCGCACGCTGACGCTGGTCGGCAACAGATTTGATTCTCCCGCCCTGACGCGTGCTGCCATCGGGTCGCGAAACGCTGCCCCAGCGCGCTCGCACTGCGCGTCCTTGGAGGTCATCGCTTCAGCGCCCGGGCTGCCGATAGCTGCCAATGCGGTCTGTGGCGCCAATTCGGTCGGCAACGCGCTTGAATACCCACACGTGCGCTGCTGCCATCGGGCGGCAATCTGCGCACATTCGCACGGTTCGCCGACACGGAAGACTGGATACTCCAGGTGCGGCCTCGGTGCAGCGCCTGAGGCCACATGCGCGTAGCGAACTGCAACGCGCCAACTCCAGCACGCTGTGCACCAGCGCTTCATGCGCGGCACAGCCCGCCAATCCACGCTTGGCGCGGGGGCGGCGCAAGAATCAAACGATTGTTTAAAACATCGATAACTTCGCCCATCTGGACAGCATTGCCTGCATCGCGCAGACTTCCGGCCTTTCCGCTCTTCCGGATGTCATGGCCCACCTGCTGCTGTTGCACGGCCCCAACCTCAACCTGCTCGGCACCCGCGAGCCGGAGGTCTACGGGCGCACCACGCTGGCGCAGATCGATGCGGCGCTGGTGGACCGTGCGCAGGCGGCCGGGCACACGCTGGACTGCCTGCAGTCCAATGCCGAGCACGTGCTGGTGGAGCGCATCCACGCCGCGCGCGAAGACGGCACCGCCTTCATCCTGATCAACCCGGCCGCCTTCACCCACACCTCGGTGTCGCTGCGCGATGCGCTGCTGGGTGTTGGCCTGCCGTTCGTGGAAATCCATCTGTCCAACCCGCACACCCGTGAGCCGTTCCGGCACCACAGCTATCTGAGCGACAAGGCCGCCGGCGTGATCTGCGGCTTCGGCGCCGACAGCTACCGGCTGGCGCTGGAAGCGGTGATCGCGCGCCTGGAGCGCGACAGCTGACACGCACTTCGCGCCACACCCCACCCCATTCCGCCGGCACCCGCCGGCACTCTCCACCGATTCACCTCAAGAGGCCCTTATGGATCTCCGCAAAATCAAGAAACTGATCGACCTGCTCGAAGAATCCAATCTCGCCGAAATCGAGATCAAGGAAGGCGAAGAAAGCGTGCGTCTGGCCCGCGTGCCCAAGGGCACCCAGGTGATGAGCGCCCCGATGCAGCAGTACGCGCCGGCCCCCGCCGCGCCCGCACCGGCGGCCACCATGCCGATGCAGTCGCCCACCGAAGCCTCCACCGGTGGCGCCAAGCAGGGCGCCGCCTTGCCGGAAGGCCACGTGCTGCGCGCGCCGATGGTGGGCACGTTCTACACCTCGCCCTCGCCCGACAAGCCGGCCTTCGTCACCGTCGGCCAGCAGGTCAAGGCCGGCGAGACGCTGGCGATCATCGAAGCGATGAAGATGTTCAACCCGATCGAAGCCGACATCTCCGGCACCATCGTCGCCGTCCTCAGCGACACCGGCCAGCCGGTGGAGTTCGATCAGCCGCTGTTTGTGATTGGCTGATTTGCCGGGAATCGGGAGTGGAGAATCGGGAATCGGCACAGCGGCCTCACGAACGTCTGGACGCCTGGCGTGATTCCATGGAGCTCGTCGAAATGATCTACCGACTGACCGAGGTATTTCCCGACCAGGAGCGTTACGGCCTGACTGCGCAATTGCGCCGCGCAGCCGTCAGCATCCCGTCGAACATCGCCGAAGGTGCGGCACGACGCTCCACTCCCGATTACTCCCGTTTTCTATCCATCGCACGTGGATCGCTTTCCGAACTGGACACGCAAGTCCAGATCGCCGCCCGACTGGGTTACAGCCGCAGTGAAGATGACCAGAGCGTCCGCCGTCAGGTCGACCTGGTGTTCGCCAAGCTCACTGCACTGATGAACGCCCTACGCAGACGTGGAGCCGCCTGATGCCCGCATCTACCCATTCCCCATTCCCGACTCCCTATTCCCATGCTCGATAAAGTCGTCATTGCCAACCGAGGTGAAATCGCGCTGCGCATCCTGCGCGCGTGCCACACGCTCGGCATCCGCACGGTCGCGGTGCACTCCACGGTCGACCGTAACCTCAAGCACGTGGCCATGGCCGACGAGTCGGTGTGTATCGGCCCGGCCGCGTCCAGCGACAGTTACCTCAACATCCCGGCGCTGATCGCCGCGGCCGAGGTCACCGACGCGCAGGCCATCCACCCCGGCTACGGGTTTCTCTCGGAAAACGCCGATTTTGCCGAGCGGGTGGAAGAATCCGGCTTCATCTTCATCGGCCCCAAGGCCGACACCATCCGCCTGATGGGCGACAAGGTCGAGGCGATCCGCGCGATGAAGGCCGCCGGCGTACCGTGCGTGCCCGGCTCGGGCGGCCCGCTGGGCGATGACATCGTGGCCAACACCAAGATCGCGCGCGAAATCGGCTACCCGGTGATCATCAAGGCCGCCGGTGGCGGCGGTGGACGCGGCATGCGCGTGGTGCATTCGGAGGCCGCGCTGAAGGCGGCGATCGAAACCACCAAGTCCGAAGCAAAGGCCGCTTTCAGCAACGATCAGGTCTACATGGAGAAGTTCCTGGAGAACCCACGCCATGTGGAAATCCAGGTGCTTGCCGATGGCCAGGGCAACGCCATCCATCTGGGCGAGCGCGATTGCTCGATGCAGCGCCGTCACCAGAAAGTGGTGGAAGAAGCGCCGGCACCGGGCATCAGCGAAGAACTGCGCGCTGAGATCGGCAAGGTCTGCGTGGATGCGTGCATCCGCATCGGTTACCGCGGCGCGGGCACCTTCGAATTCCTGTTCGAAGGCGGCCGGTTCTACTTCATCGAAATGAACACGCGTATCCAGGTGGAACACCCGGTGACCGAGCGCATCACCGGCATCGACCTGGTGTGCGAGCAGCTGCGCATCGCCGCCGGCCACAAGCTGAGCATCAAGCAGAGCGACATCGTGCTGCGCGGGCATGCGATCGAGTGCCGCATCAACGCCGAAGACCCGGAAACCTTCATGCCCAACCCGGGCCTGATCACCGCCTTCCATCCGCCGGGTGGCCCGGGCGTGCGCGTGGATACGCACATCTATGCCGGCTACAAGGTGCCGCCGAACTACGACTCGATGATCGGCAAGCTGATCGTGCACGGCCCGGACCGCGAGACCGCGATCGCGCGCATGCGCGTGGCGCTGAGCGAGATGGTGGTGGACGGCATCAAGACCAACATCCCGCTGCAGCAGCGCATCATGCGCGACAAGGGCTTCCAGGCCGGTGGGCAGAACATCCACTACCTGGAAAAGCGACTGGCCGAACGCAAGAACAAGTCGATCGCGCTGGTCTGATCGCAGTAGCGCTGGCCAAGAAAAAGGCGGGTAAACCCGCCTTTTTCGTGTCTACGTGTGCGCTGGGAGCGTAGTGTTCAAACTACAGGGCCGCGGCATTGCGCCAGCGTGTTATCTGGCGAACGACTTACGCGTCACGTCTATGCGCCGAACCGTGCGACCGGCTTCATCGCATGGAGCGCTTCGCGTGCGTGGCCATGCGTCAGTACTGCGTGGCGAACCACCTACGCGTCACGCCTGCGCGCCGAACTGCGTGACCGGCTTCATCGCATGGAGCGCATCGCGTGCGTGGCCATGCGTCAGTACTGCGTGGCGAACCACCTGCGCGTCATGCTTGCGCGCCGAACTGCGTGACCGGCTTCATCGCATGGAGCGCTTCGCGTGCGCGACCATGCATCAGTGCTGCGTGGCGAACGATCTGCGCGTTACACCTGCGCGCAAAACTGTGTGACCGGCTTCGACGTGTGGAGCGCATCGCGTGCGCGGCCATGCATCAGTGCTGCGTGGCGAACGATCTGCGCGTTACACCTGCGCGCAAAACTGTGTGACCGGCTTCGACGTGTGGAGCGCATCGCGTGCGCGGCCATTGGCCGCTCGCACGCGCAATCGCGCATCACTGCACATCCGCGGCACTCAACGGCGCTTTGCTGCCGGTTGCTGGCTGCCGGGTACCGGCACCGCGCCGCTGGGCGAGGATGGGTCGACCACGGTCATGGTTTCGGTGGAGCCATCCGGCCACACCACCTGGAACGTGGCGCCGGCCGGCAGCGAGGCGAACGGCATGCCGCTGCTGGCGCGATACACCGCGGCCACCTGGCTGGCGCCGTGCTGGCGCAGCTGCGCGTCGGCACCGACAGTGATGCGCTTGACCGACAGCGGCTGGTAGCGGTGATCGGCGGTGTCGATCATCACGATGCCCACCGCTGCGGCCGAATACGCCACGAACAGCGCCACCCAGAACCAGAACTTGGCGCCGTGCGCCAACCGACGATAGTTCATGACTGTGTCTCCGACCGCGTTACGAGTGTATCGACCATCTCATCCACCTTGTCTGCTCCCTGCCGCGGCACCGCGGCATCGAATACGAACGACACGAAATCCTGTGCGCTATCGCGCGAGCAGATGCCCGCGTTGGCGCAATAACTGGTGACCAGCGTGCTTTGCGCGCTGCAATCCAGACCCAGCCTGCAGGCGGCGACCTGCCAGGCCAGCTCGGCGAACTGATCGCCCGCCACATAGCCGTCCAGGCTGTCATCGCCACTGGCGCGCGCGCCCATCGCCGGCGCCAGCGCCAGATACGCTTCCGGGTCGCGCGAGGCCAGCACGCGCTGAACCAGCGCGCGCTTGTAGCCGGGCGTGGTCTGCAAGGGTTCGCCCAACGCAAGCATGGCCGCTTCGGCAGCGAGGCTGCCGGCACGCGCAGCGGCCTGACGTTGCTGGGCCACCACGCGCGGGCTCAGCCCGTCGCTGGGCGCAAAGCCGGCGCAGCGCTGCGCCACGCGTTCGCGTGCGGCGTGCATGGCGGCCACGCCGGGCGCGGGTTGGCTGGCGATCCAGGCGCTGTCGGCCGCGTAGCCAGCCGGGCTCACCGCATAGGGGGCGCAGTAGTCGTAGACCCGGCTCAAGCGCCAACCGGCCTGCGCATCACCGGCGCGCACTTGTTGCTGCAGTTGCTGCGCGTAGCGGTAGAGATCCTGCGGCGGCTCGCCTGCGGTGCCGCGCGCCAGCTGCAACGCAGCGCTGCGCTCGGGCACCGCGTGCGGCTGGCCGGCTGTGGGTGCGACGTGCGCAGCCGCGGTCTCCACGACGGCCGCGGGCGCGACGCCCGCTGTTTGCGGACGCGCCTGCCACCACGCCGCCGCAAGCGCGGCGGGAGCGAGCAACAGCCAGAGATGGCGGGCACGAACGAGCGGCATGGACGGCAACAGGCCTGGCGCGGGAACGTCCCGCAGCGACGGCGCGGAGTCTATCACCGGCGCTGCTGCGGGTCGGCGTTGAAGCGGGCGCTAGCGCTTTTGTGGGATTCGGGATTCGGGATTCGGGATTCGGGATTCGGGAATTGGGAATTGGGAATTGGGAATTGGGAATCGGGAGTCGGGAATCGGGAATCGGGAGTCGGGAGTCGGGAATCGGGAGTCGGGAGTCGGGAGTCGGGAATCGGGAATCGGGAATCGGGAGTCGGCGATTGGGGATTTGGGATTCGGTGATTCGTTCCATCCACATGATCGGTGCGAAGCACGCCACACACGCAAAAGGCTGCCGCTCTCCTTCCCTCCAACAAACACGTGCAGCCGCAGACAACGCGTTTCCCAGCGTAGGCGATGGGCCGTGCTGCCACGCGCCGCTCAGGGCGTGGCGCGCGAATCGTCTACGATGCACGTTTTACCGCCGCGACCGTCCCGATGCCGTTCCTTGAATTGACCCTGCCCTGCACCCGCGCCACCCAGCCCCGTTTCGAGAACGCGCTGGAAGATGTGGGCGCCTTGGCCGTGACCATGCTCGATGCCCATGCCGGCACCATCAACGAGCGCGCCATCCTTGAGCCGGGCGTGGGCGAGGTGCGGTTGTGGGAGGAGACAGAGCTCACCGCGCTGTTCGACGGCGACAGCGACCCGCTGATGCTGCTGGCCGCGCTGGAAGCCTTCGACCCGAGCCTGGACACGCGCCATGCGACGTTTCGCAGCGTGGAAGACAGCGCCTGGGAACGGGCCTGGATCGACCAGTTCAAGCCGATGCGCTTTGGCGCGCGCACCTTCATCGTGCCGTGGAATCAGGACCTGCCCGAAGAGGCCAACACGCCCGACGCGGCGGTGGTGCGGCTGGATCCGGGCCTGGCGTTCGGCTCGGGCACCCACCAGACCACCGCGCTGTGCCTGCGCTGGCTGGATGCGCTGGCCGGCGAGGGCCAGTTGCAGGGCTGCAGCGTGCTGGATTTCGGCTGCGGATCCGGCATCCTGGCCCTGGCCGCGCTCAAGCTCGGTGCGGCCAACGCGGTGGGCGTGGATTACGACCCGCAAGCGTTGCTGGCCACGGCCGAAAATGCCGAGCGCAATGCGATGGAAGCGCAAATGCAGGTGTACCTGCCGCAGGACGAACCCGTGCAGACCTACCCGGTGGTGCTGGCCAATATCCTGGCCACCGCACTGGACGCGCTGGCCGAGACCCTGGCCGCGCGCGTGGCGCCCGGCGGGCGCATTGCGCTGTCGGGCATCATGCAGGGCCAGGAGCAGGACCTGGTGCAGCGCTACACGCCCTGGTTCGAGCACCTGCACTGCGAATACGACGCGGAATGGGTACGCATCGACGGCGTTCGCCGCCACTGACTCACTCCGGCCGAAGTTCACCGCTGCGGATTCGCGCGGTGGTGACGGCATCCTCGACACTGATGGCGCGCAGCTGGGTCACCGGCTGCCAGCCAGCACGCTGCAGGGCCGCGCACCGCCAGCGGCTGGCCTGCCGCACCGCAGACGCGCGCATACCGAGCTCGACCAGACCCAGCGCCGCCCACGCCAGCAACCAGCCGCCGGCGGATGCACTGGCGAGCCACAGCCCGCCCGCACTGCCCAGCACTCCCATGCCGGCGGCCAGCAGCCGCCAATGGCGATGTCGCCATGCCCACCACCGGGGCGCCAGCGCCGGCCCCCAGTGCAGCCCGTCGATCACCGCGGTCCAGTCCTGGTCGCGGCGCCAGACCAGGTAGCGGGCCGCACCCGCAAAGCGCGCCACGGCTGGATCCAGCGGCGAATAGGCCGGCCAGGGTGTCGGCGGCACAGGTTTTGGGCGCGGCGCCGCACGCCAGCCCCACAGACGTTTGCACATGACGGCTCCTCCTTGAGTTCGCTGTGATGTCGTGATCACCCAGCGAACGCCAGTATCGCAAACATCTGCCGATATGAAAGTCATACGAACTATTCGATTGTGTCGCTGGCGCTATATCTCCCGGCCCGTTCCCGCCACCGGTGTCCGTGTGAGCAAGCTATACGAGCGTGTACGCGAGGCCCGCAGCTTGACCAAGCTGACCCAGGAAGCCCTGGCCGGCGAACTGGGCGTGACCCGCAGCGCGGTGGCGCAATGGGAGATGGCCGAAGGCACCGCGCCGTCGGTGGACAACCTGATCGGCCTGGCCAAGCGCAGCGGCATGACGTTCGAATATCTGGCCACCGGCCGCGGCGAGCGCGTGTTCGGCCCGCCGGTGTCCTCGATTGCCGAAGAACCCGCCCAATACCGCCACCTGGATGAGCAGCAGCGCGTGCTGCTGTCGCGCTTCGACGCATTGGCCCCGCGCCAGCGCACCGGCCTGCTCGATCTGCTGCTGGCCGAAGGCAAGCCGCGCCGGCGGCGCTGAGCTACACGCGGGGCCTTGTTGCTCCGCGGGGCAGTCGCCTGAGCCTGTGCGGCGCGGCGGCACCGCCTAATCCCTTTCATCGCAAGGCAGTGTTCGCTGGAAACAGTGCTTGCGATAAAACGTCGGCCTGTCTGAAGACACCTGCGGCATGGCGGCACGTCCCTGGGGCACCGCGCCGTGGCGCCGCATGCACCAGGTGGGTGCCGCAGTCACTGACAGCGGCAGCGGGTTCGCCATGCGGCGCGCGCGTGGTTGAATAGCGGTCTTCCCGCTGCACGCCTGCCGATGTCCGAGACTCCGCCTCCGCGCCGCCCGCTTGCCACGTTCCTGCGTGCGGCCCCGGCCGCCCCGCCGCTGGTCCCGACCCCGCCCGCGCCTTCGACCGCGCCGGCCGACACCGTAGTGCCTGCCCCCGAGCCCGCGCCGGTGGCAGCGCCGCTGGCCACGCCCGTTCCGGCGCCGGTACGTCCGTTGCCAGCGCCACCACGCAGCACGGAGGCCGCTCCGCCAGACGCCACTGCACGTGCGCCTGACACCCTGATTGCACCCACACGGCGAGACGCGCCGCTGCCGGCGTCGCCCCTGCCGTTGCCTGCCACGCCACCCGCACCGGTGCCGGCGCATTCGTCTGCACAGACTGCGGACCCGGCCATGCGCCGCAGTGCAGACGACCGGCCCACTGCAGCGGCGGCGATCGCTCCGGCAGTTGTAGCAACGTCTACAGCTCCGTTAGCTCCGGCCGCAGCAGCACACGCAACCAACGCCCCCGACCAACCTGCAATTGCAGCGCAGTCCGCTGCGAGCGCGCCAGGCGCCACAGTCACGCAAACGCCGCAGGCGTCCCCCCCGGCCAATCAAGACGGCCAGCCTGCCCCCGCTGCTCCCCAGGCGGCCCCGGAAGCAGAGGCAGGTGCATCGACCGAGGCCGAGCTGGAAGCAGATCCGGACGACACCGCAACCACGCCCGCCCCCACGTCCACATCGGCATCGGCATCGGCATCGGCATCCACATCCACATCCACACCAGCGTCGCCATCCTCCTCCCCAACTCCGGCCCCTACGCTGGAACCCGCCTTCGCCCGCCGCGGCCTGGTCCGGCCGCGGCTGCGCGCCAGCGGCTGGCAATGGGCGGTGCTGGTCGGCCTGGTACTGCTGCTGGGCCTGCAGATCGTGATCGCCGACCGCGCGCGCCTGGCCGGCGACGCGCGCTGGCGGCCGCTGGTGAGTGCGGCCTGTGCCGTTGCGCGCTGCGCGCTGCCGCCGTGGCGCGACCCGGCCACGCTGACCCTGCTGACGCGCGACGTGCGCCCGCTGCCCGCCTACCCGGGCGTGCTGCAGATCCAGGCCAGCTTCCGCAACGATGCACGCTGGGCACAGGCCTGGCCGTGGCTGCAGCTGTCGCTGTCCGATGCCGACGGCCGGGTAATCGGCACGCGGGTGTGCAGCCCGCAGGATTATCTGGGCCAGGCGCCCGCCGCGCAGGACACGCTGGCGCCCGGCCAAGCGGTGCAGGTGGCGTTTCGCGTCCGCGAACCGGCCGCGAGCACGGCCGCCTTCAGTTTTGATTTCCGTTGAGCGGACGCGACCTGAGCGCCACCCCACATGGGCGTGGCGAGCGGTGAGGTCACGCGCTAGACTCACTCCCCCTCGCCGGCCACGCGTCCCGGCTTCGTGACACTGGGAACCTCCTTTGAACGCAGCCCCCTCTCGTCCTGACAGCAGTCGTGGCGCCCCGAAGTCGCCGCTGCGCGAACACGTCGCGCAGTCCGTGCGCCGCTATTTGCGCGACCTCGACGGCAGCGATGCCGACGACGTGTATGAAATCGTGCTGCGCGAGATGGAAATCCCGTTGTTCGTCGAAGTGCTCAACCATTGCGAAGGCAATCAGAGCCGCGCCGCGGCCATGCTGGGCATTCACCGCGCTACGCTGCGCAAGAAGCTCAAAGAGTATGGGCTGACGTAGGTTTGGGAATCGGGAATCGCAAGAGCATTCCTCCCGATACCTACTGTTGCGCGGGCCGGTGCGCGGATGGCCCGGAACAGCAGAAGACTTCGCGTCGCAGCGGTCACGCCAAGCGTTAGTTGCTGGATTGCTGGACCAGCGTACGCGCTGCACTTGCCGGCAATGACGCCATCGACTGCAAGGCGCTCGCATGTGCCGGTCAATCGCGTTACACGGCCGCCTAGCTGCACAACGCGCCCGCTCACCGCATGCCGCGCGCCAGGGCGCCGCAGCGACGAGCGCGTCCCAACCGTCGCCTGACCTGGCTGCATGACATGCCTTGCATACACGCGGTCCAGCTGCCGCCTGCGTGGCAGCTGGCCGATGCCCATCATCCGAAGCGCGGATCGATGAGGTGCTCTTTCCTGCTCCTGCTCAATTGGGCGCCTGCTCCACCAGCGCGTGATCGGCCGCAGAAGCGGGCCCGCCATCATGCCGAAGCACGATGGTGTCGAACGGATCGTCGAATTTTTCGACCACGTTCTTGTCGTCGTCGACCTGATAGGCGATGTCGGCCTCCACGCCCTCCTCTCCGGTCTTGGCAATGATGTTGGTGTAGCGCTTGCCGTCCCAGCATCGGAAGATCAGTACCGAGTCTTCGCCACCGGTGAGGGTGGAGCCCAGGCTACCGATCAACCGGCTGTTGGCGCCCGCGGTCAGGATGCTGTTCTTTCCGGCGGTCAACTTGCTGCGGTCGCCTGCCATCAGCGTGCAATCGTCACCTGCGGTGAGTTTGCTGCGGTCCCCTGCGGTGAGGAAGCTGTTACTGCCGGCCAACAACTTGCTGCGATCGCCGGCGATCTGGGTGCTGTCGGCGCCGGCGATCAACTTGCTGCGATCGCCTGCAGTCTGGATGCTGCCCCTGCCGGCGATCAGCGTGCTGCGCGAACCGGCCGTCTGCGAACTCAGCTTGCCCGCAATCAGCATGCTGCGATGGCCGGCGATCTGGGTGCTTTCGTGCCCGGCGATCAACGAGCTTCCGTAGCTTGCAATCTGGTTGCTGCCATAGCCGGCCGTCAGATAGCTGCGCACGCCACTGGTCAAGTTGCTGCCATAACCTGCGATCAGCGAGCTGTCCTGCCCTGCGGTCTCGGTGCTGCCGTAGCCTGCCGTCAGAGTGCTGTTGTCCAGAGCCATCAGCGTGCTGCCGTAGCCTGCCGTCAGGGTGCTGTCGCCACCGGCGGTCTGGCTGCTGCCATAGCCGGCGATTAGCGTGCTGGAGAACCCGGCGATTTCGGTACTGCCGTAGCCGGCGGTAAGCGAACTGTTTTCCAGCGCAGTCAGCGTGCTGCCGTAACCGGCGGTCAGGGTGCTTTCGTAACCTGCGGTCTGGGTGCTGCCGTAGCCCGCGATCAGGGTACTTTCGTAACCTGCGGTGGAATTGCTGCCGTAACCGGCGGTCAGGATGCTTCCATGGCCGGCCGTTTGCGTGCTGCCATAGCCGGTGGTAAGCCAACTGATTTCCTGCGCCGTCTGGGTGCTGCCGTAGCCGGCGGTCAAGGTACTTTCGTAGCCGGCCGTCTGCGTGCTGCCATAGCCGGCAATCAACGAACTCTGGAAGCTGGCGGTGGACGTACTGCCGTAGCCGGTGATTAGCCAGCTGCTGCTCTGCGCGGTCTGGGTACTGCCGTAACCGGCCGTCAGGAAGCTGTCGTAACCGGCAGTCTGGGTACTGCCATAACCGGCGATCAGCGAGCTGTCCGGGCCGGCCATGGAGGAACTGCCGTAGCCGGCGATCAGCGAACTGCTTTCCTGCGCGGTCTGGGTGCTGCCATAGCCGGTGGTGAGAATGCTCTTGTAGCCGGCCGTCTGCGTGCTGCCATAACCGGCGATCAGCGTACTGTCATGCCCTGCCGTCGATGTACTGCCGTAACCGGTGGTGAGGGTGCTGCGCTCTTGCGCGGTCTGGGTGCTGCCATAGCCTGCGGTGAGGATGCTTTTGAAGCCGGCCGTCTGCGTGCTGCCATAGCCGGCGATCAGCGAACTGTCCGAACCGGCCGTTGAGGAACTGCCATAGCCGGCCGTGAGCAGGCTGCCCTCTTGCGCGGTCTGGGTGCTGCCGTAGCCGGTGGTCAGGATGCTTTTGAAGCCGGCCGTCTGCGTGCTGCCATAGCCGGCGATCAGCGAACTGTCCGAACCTGCGGTGGAGGTGCTGCCGTAACCGGCGGTGAGGTCACTGCCCTTACGCGCGGTCTGCGTGCTGCCATAGCCCGCCGTCAGCGAGCTCTCGCCACCAGCGGTCTGGGTGCTGCCGTAACCGGCAATCAAGGTGCTGTCGGCACCGGCGGTGGAGGTGCTGCCGTAGCCGGTGGTCAGGTCGCTGCCTTTGCGCGCGGTCTGCGTGCTGCCATAGCCTGCAGTGAGCGAACTTTCCCCGCCGGAGGTCTGGGTACTTCCGTAACCGGCAATCAAGGTGCTGTCGGCGCCAGCAGTGGAGGTGCTGCCATAGCCGGTGGTCAGATCGCTGCCGCTGCGTGCTGTCTGCGTGCTGCCGTAGCCGGCAGTGAGCGAACTGGCATTGCCCGATGTCTGCGTGCTGCCATAACCGGCAATCAGCGTGCTCTCGCCACCAGCCGTCGAGGTGCTGCCATAGCCGGTGGTCAGATCGCTGCCGCTACGTGCGGTCTGCGTGCTTCCGTAGCCGGCGGTCAGCGAACTGTCGCCGCCGGAGGTCTGGGTGCTGCCGTAGCCCGCGACCAGCGTGCTGTCACCGCCAGCCGTCGAGGTACTGCCGTAACCGGCGGTTAGGTCGCTGCCCTTGCGTGCGGTCTGCGTACTGCCATAGCCAGCGGTGAGCGAACTCTCGCCACCGGAGGTCTGCGTGCTGCCGTAGCCGGCGATCAAGGTGCTGTCCGCACCGGCGGTCGAGGTGCTGCCGTAGCCGGCGGTGAGGTCACTGCCCTTGCGTGCGGTCTGCGTACTGCCATAGCCAGCCGTGAGCGAACTCTCGCTACCCGAGGTCTGCGTGCTGCCGTAGCCGGCGATCAAGGTGCTGTCCGCGCCGGCGGTCGAGGTGCTGCCGTACCCCGTCGTGAGGTCGCTACCCTTGCGCGCGGTTTGGGTGCTGCCGTAGCCGGCGGTGAGCGAACTGTCCCCGCCGGAAGTCTGGGTGCTGCCATAACCGGCGATCAGCGTGCTGTCCGCACCAGCGGTGGAGGTGCTGCCGTAACCCGCAGTGAGGTCGCTGCCGGTACGGGCGGTTTGGGTGCTGCCGTAGCCCGCCGTCAGCGAGCTGTCGTTGCCGGATGTCTGCGTACTGCCATAACCAGCAATCAGGGAGCTATCTGCACCTGCGGTGCCTGTGCTGCCATAGCCGGCGGTGAGGTCGCTGCCGTCCTGCGCCGTCTGCGTGCTGCCATAGCCGGCAGTGAGCGAGCTCTCTCCGCCCGAGGTCTGGGTGCTGCCGTAGCCGGCGATCAGCGAGCTATCGGTGCCCGCCGTGCTGGTGCTGCCGTAGCCGGCGGTGAGGTCGCTGCCGTTCTGCGCGGTTTGGGTACTGCCATAGCCGGCAGTCAACGAGCTGTCGCCGCCGGAGGTTTGCGTGCTGCCGTAGCCTGCGATCAGCGAGCTGTCTGCACCGGCGGTTTCCGTACTGCCGTAACCGGCCGTCAGCTCGCTGCCATTGCGGGCGGTCTGTGTGCTGCCATACCCGGCAGTCAGCGTGCTTCCGCCTCCGGCCGTTTGAGAGCTGCCATAGCCGGCAACGATGGTGCTGTCGGATCCGGCCACGCCGGTGCTGCCGTAGCCGGCGATCAACTCGCTGCCGTTCCCCGCGGTCTCGGTACTTCCATAGCCTGCGATCAGCTGACTCTGATCGGCGCCAGTGAGCGTGCTGCCATAGGTGGCGATTTCGCGGGTACGCAGGATCGCATTTGACGGCTGCGCGGCTTGTGGGCCGATGCCATTAGGCGGCGATGGCAGTGGCGCGGTGGAATGCGCACCGCTTTCAACGATGGGCGCCGTGAATTGCGCATGCGCCGCCTTGGGAGTGAACTCCGCAGCAATCACACTGTCTGCAGGCGGCTCGGGCTTGGGTGGCGAATGTTGCTCGATGCCGGCGGCGATGCAGCTCATCGCGCCTGCACGGTTGCCGGCGTAGACCACCTCCGCCCTGGGGAACTTGATCATTCCCTCTTCGCCCAGCCAGATGATGTCGGCGGTGTCCACCATGCAGACGACCCAATGCGCGTCGGCATGCATGTTCAGATGCGCATTGGTGCCCTGTCCCCACAACAAGCCGGTCAAGCCGTTTTCCTGTTTGATGCTGGGTTGCCAATGCCGACATTCGACGATGCCGGACAGTGGCCAGATCAGCCCGCAATGATCGGACATGTTGTTCGTGCAAGTGCGTAATGCCAAGACTTTTTCGCGATTCATATGGTTGATCTCATCTGGATGTTCCAGGCAGCTGCGCAAAACCGGCAGGCGTGTCCTGGCCGATGAGGTGGCACGGATCATCCCGCCGTCATGGCGAGACGGATCCTGCCGTCGGCAAGGGCAGTGCCGGCATGCGATGGTGGGTTATCGACGAACGCCCCGAGGCGCACGTGCGCTGCGGCGTCTTGCTTGAATCGCAGGGTCATGGATGGCCGTGACTGCAAGACGCAGCCGGGGTGATGGCAAGGCTGGCTCCTGCGCGACAGCCGTTGCAACAAACAGCGAATGGACGCCTCGCCGAAAGCGTCGTTGCCGTTGAACAAGTCGAGTAAATGGATCGGCGAATCCAGATCGTCGGACAGCCGTGCTCGGCAACGGTCGCCACAGCAGAAGACAGGTGCGCATTACCGAAGATCCGGGGCAGTCCACGCCCCGGAATATCGGCTTTTTTTTTCAATATGCGATCGGTTCCGGATTATGTTCGTCAACGCAGCTTGCAAGAGTAGAACCGTTCGGCGCGCCGCTCGAATCTGGCAACGACCTCGCCTCATACTGAAAACGCGACACCATGACCACGCGCCACTGCGACGTGCAAACTCGTGAATGAGAAGTGCGTTGTTGGATGCCTGTGATCCTTCGTCGTCTTCAGAACGTGCATCGTTCGCACTTCTCATCGTGCCGGGGATGGCGTGATGCGACGACTGACGTTCGGCAACGCGCAGCACTGCGCAGGCAGCGAAGCGGATGGACGGCCTGCCCGATGGTTTCGCCCATTCGCGTGACGATCCAGGCGCTGGCGGCAGCTCCGCCCGGGCCGTGCCTTCATCGGCCCGATGACCGGCGCCGCTGCCAGCCTTGCGTCGCACTCGGTTACACGCTTAGAGCAGCTATCAAAACGACTGCGCAGCCGCCAGGCGGGCACGGCCGGTGCTCGGAATCGGCATGTACCCAAGTACACTCCGGTTCCTCCGCGCCGTCCGCACCCACCTGACGACTGCTCGCTACGTTTTGTTAGCCGCTCTTACGCCCAGCCGTAGCGAATCAGGTGGAAGAACACCGGCGCGGCGAAACACACCGAATCCAGTCGATCGAGCACGCCGCCGTGGCCTTCGATCATGTGGCCCCAATCCTTGATGCCGCGATCGCGCTTGATCGCCGACATCACCAGCCCGCCGAAGAAGCCCATCAGATTGGCCACCAGCGCCAGCCCGAACGCGTGCCACGGTGCGAACGGGGTGATCCACCATAGCGCCATGCCGAGCAGGCTGGCTGAGAGCACGCCACCGATGAAGCCTTCCACGGTCTTGGACGGCGACAGCTTCGGTGCAATCAGATGCCGGCCGGCCAGCTTGCCCCACACGTACTGCAACACGTCCGAGGACTGCACCACGATCACCAGGAAGGCGATCAGCAGCAGATTCCGCCCGGCATAACCGGGGATCTCCAGATTCAGCAGTGCCGGCACGTGCGAGATGCAGAACACGCAGATCATCAAGCCCCACTGCACCTTGGCGGTGCGCTCAAGATAACGCGTGGTGTCGCCGCCGATGGTGGCCAGGATCGGCAGCACCAAAAACGCATAGACCGGGATCAGCAACGTGTACATGCCATACCAACCCGTCCACACCAGCCCGTACTGCCAGGGCAACACGATGTAGAACGCCGCCAGCAGCGCGTAGTAGTCGCCGCGCCGGGTGGGCGTGAGGGTGATGAACTCGCGCAGCGCGAACAACGACACCAGCGCAAACAGCCCGATCACCCCGGCGCGCCCGAACACGAACGCAATGCCTACCACGCCGGCCATCACCCACCAGGCGCGGATGCGGGCCACCAGATTATCGAGCACTGCGCTGGGCTGCGCGCGCGCACGCCAACGCAAGGTTTCGGAAATGAGCGTGGCCACCACCAACACCAGCGCAATGCCGCTGAACAACCATAGCGTCTGCTGGTGCATCGAGGACTGCTGCAACTGCCCACTGAACGCATACGGATTCATGCGCGCGCCTCCAGCTGGTCCGGCGACAACGCCAGCAGCGCCTCACGCGCACGTGCCAGAAACGCCTGCTTGTCTTCGTCGGCCTCCAGCCGCAATGGCGCACCAAAAGTGGTGGTGCACAACAGCGGCAACGGCAGCCACTTGCCCTTGGGCATCACGCGCTTGAGGTTATCGATCCACACCGGCACGAACTCCAGTTCCGGGCGTTGCCGCGCCAGGTGGTACAGCCCACTCTTGAACGGCAACACGCCCTCGTCGGGATTGCGCGTGCCCTCGGGAAACAGGATCAGCGAATCGCCGGCGTCCACCGCATCGCACAGACATTCGACCGGGTCGCGGGTGCGGCGCGCCGCATCGCGTTCGATCAGCACGCCGTTGAACACCGCGTGGATCAGGTAGCGGCGCAATGCGGTGCGTTGCCAGTAATCGGCCGCGGCCACCGGGCGGACTTCATGCCGCAGGCTGGCCGGCAGCGAGGACCAGATCAGCACGAAGTCACCGTGGCTGGCGTGGTTGCCGTAGTACACGCGGCGTTCGTTGGACGGCGCGCAGCCGCGCCACAACGCGCGGGCACCGGTGAGGGTGCGGATGGCGCCACTGCAGGCACGCGCGATCAAACGGGCAATCATGTCCACTCCAATGCGCGCACGATCATGCGCAGCCGCAACACCACCGTCAGCACCGCACCGGCGATCAACACCGCCAGTGCGCCAATCAACACCCACGCCGCCGCACGCGGCTGGCCCATCCATTGCAGCGGCAGCGCCAGCACGGTCATCAACGACAACCAGTGCATGCGCTGCACGCGACTCATCGGCCCCTGCCGCGGCTCGGCGGTGCCACAGGCCAGCCCGAGCATGCGCACGTAGGCGGTGGCCACGCAGCACAATGCCGCGGCCCAGCCCAGTTGCGCGGCCCACTGAACGCTCGCCTGCAGGCCGTATCCCAAGCCGATGCACACCAGGACATTCGACAGGCGATCTGGTGGTTGTTGGGGGACCTCGCCGGCGCGCGACACCANCCGCGCCTGACGCGCCAGCACGCCATCCAGGCGGTTGCACCACAGCCGTCCCTGCAGCCCGAGCAGGGCCAGCAGCAGCGGCGCGGCACCTTCGCGCGCCGGCGCGCTCAAGGCGATGTAGAACATCAGCCCAGCCAGCGCCGCGAAGGCGATGCCCACCCACGACACGCCATTGGGTGTGGCGCCGCGTCCGCGCAAAGCGCGTGCCAGCTGCCGTTGCCGCGCACGCAGCCCGGTTGTCTCGTGTGCCATCAGTCGCCTCCCCCGCCACATCCACCACAGCCGCCGCCACCATCGCCGCCGCTGTCGCCTCCTCCTCCATCGCCGCCGTCACCACCACCGCCGCAGCTGCTACCCGTGCTGTCGTGGTGATGCGTGTTCGGTGCGCGGATCTCGTGGTAACTGGCCCAGGGTGTGCCGACCAACGCCACCGTGCCGTACAGCGCCACGGCCTCGCCCGGATCGGCGCCGGTCCGCGCAGCATCGCGGCGCACTGCCTGGCGGCGCGCCTGCAGACGCGCATCACCGGACAGGGTGCGCCGCACCGGCACCAGCAAAAAGCCCAGGACCAGCACGCTGGTCAGCACCATGCAGCCGAGCAGGTACCCCACCGGAGACCCGCCCTGCACGCCAATCACCAGCTTGCATGCGCCCAGCACCCACACCACTGCCACCGGCACGGTGCTGACAGCGCGCACCCAGCGCGCAGCGCCAGGCGCAAGCCACAGCCCCTTGTCGATCAATTGCTGTCTGACCGGCCCGGCAAGCCCGCGCAGGGCCTGCCAGGCCACGGTGGGATCTTCGGCACTGCGCAGCGCCTGCAGCGCCGGTTCCAGTGCAGGCGGCACCGCAATGCGCGGCTGCCATCGCACCCATCGCCGTGCCTGTGCATCCTCATCGCGGTCCAGGTAAACCGCGTTTCGCACCAGCAACTCGGTGAACAACAGATCGGCAACGCGATCGGCGCCACCGCTCAGGTAGGCGAATTCGCTGGCATCAACGGCATCGACCGCACGTGCGCGGCCACCACGCAATGCCCGCCGCAACCACGCCGAGGTGGACCAGCCCAGCGCGATCAACGTGATGAAAAACGGCAGGAAGTGGACCCCGCGCCATTGCAACGGCTGCGGTACGCCGCCATTGGCCGAGTAGGCAAGCCAGGCGGCGACCGCTGCGGCAAACGCCCAGCCGATGACCGCGCGCGGGAGTCGCCTGACCGACGGCGGCGCTGGCTCGCCGCGCAGCGCACGTAACGCGTCCGATGACGCGTCATCGGACGCATCATCGTGCGCCGCCGGCACGGCTGTGGGAGCCGGCCGCGGGGCCGGCCACAGCAGTGCCGGCGGCGCGCCAAACTGCAGCTCATACCGCTCCAGCGTGGCGCGGTATTGCTGCTGGAAGCGCGCATCCTCGGCGGTGCTGCCGCGGCCGGGTTGATGATGCAGCGTGGCCTGCAACACCTGCGGGCAAAAGCTGTCCCAGTACTCGCGGGTGTCGGTGAGATGGGTGTGCCAGACCTGATCGACCAAGGGGCTGGGCGTGGCCTGCGCGGTGCTGGTGCAGGCCAGAAAACAGAAGCGCCGGTATTCCTCTACCAATTGCTGCGCCACCGCCACGCTGCAGTGCGCCTGCTGGGCGACGCGGCGCTCGAAGGCAGGCAAGGCATCCGCATCTGGGCCGAAGGCATACGCCTGCAGCCGCAGCCATAACGCGCGCTGCTCAGGTGTGGCCTGCAGTGGCACCGCCGGCGAGGTGGTCACAGCATCCCCTTGGCCAGCAGGCCGATCGCCAAGACCAGTACCTGCAACGCGGCGCACAGCAGCTGCCTGCGCAGCAGGCCGCGCATGCCGCGCCACCGCGCAGTCCAATCACGTACGGGCGGGGCATGGCGGAGCAGCCCGATGTCTTGCAAGGCCTGGTCGAGTTGCTGGGCGGCTTGGGTGTCATCGGCATGACCGCGTTCCAGCTGGCCGAGCACCGCGTCGAGCAGGTCGGCGTCCAGGCCCACCCGAAACGCCCAATAGCGCTGCGCGAGGCCGGCCAACGCGCTCAGCGCATAGGCAACTTGCGCAACCGTTGGTGCATCAGTGATGCCCAGCAACAACACCGCAGCAGCCAGCAGCAGCACCGCGCAGCGGTCGATTGCCGCGCCCTGGCGCAACAGCGCGCGCATGCTGGCCAGCGTCATCACCGCGGTCATGCAGGCACCTGCGCGATAAGCGCATCGGCCGCAGCATCATTGGCACACGCAGCGGCAATCGCCGCCTGGTGATGAGGCCCCAGCACGATCGACGGGCGCGCCGCGCGCACGCAGGCCATGGCCTCGCTGATGCTGGCCGCGCGCTGGCTGAGCACCAGCCACGTCACCACGCTGGCCGCACTGCGCGAATAGCCCAGCGCGCAGCACACCAGCACCGGCCCATGCGCGCGCGCGGCCTCGATCGCCTGCGCGGCAGCACGCAGGCTGGCGGGCGCCGGCGCCACCAGATCCAGCATCGGAATGATGCGGTCGTTCGCATGCGCATGGCGCAACGACAGTTCCGCACTGACATCCACCACCGCGAATGCCGCGCGCTGCGCCGGCAACGGAATCCGCCCCAACCACACGTCGTCGCACACCGCACGCGGCAACGGCGCGCGCCGCGTCCACAGCCGCGAGTTGCACCACGCCGCTAGCAGATAGGGGGCATACAACCAGCGCGCGGCCAGGCTCAGTTGCCCATCGCTGCGCTTTTGAAACCCGCCCGGCCCCAGCAGTGCGTAATTGAGCGCCACCAGCAGCAGCGCGCCACTCATCCACAGCAGCCACAGTGCCGCACCGCCCAGCCACAGCGCCATGCCAGCCGTCACGCCTGCGCCACCCAGATACAGCGCCGCGAGCCGCCAGCGCCGCGGGTCGCGCGCGAGGCGTGCATCGGTCCACGGTGCTGCGATGCGCTCGGGCAACAGCCACACGCATAGCCACCCGGCCGCCAGCCCGGTGGGCACATCGATGAAATGATGCTGGTAGGTGGTGAGCACCGAGATGCCGATCAGCGCGAACCACCCATGCAGCAGCCAACGCCACATGCCCTGCAGCTGCGCGCCGTAGCGCACCCACAACACCACCAGCAGCACGATGTGCAGCGATGGCGCCTGGTTGTACGGCTTATCGAAGCCCAGCAGCACCGCAAACAACCACCCGAACACGCCCTCGGTGTCGGGCCGCACGAAGCTGTAGCGCAACGGCCACAGCAGGAAACAGCTCACGCACAGCAGCTGTGCGGTGAACAGGCGCAATGCATGCGTGTCCAGTTGCCGCCGCGTGCGGCAGGTAAAAAACGATACCGCGTAGAACACGTCGATGGACCAGTACGGCACGATGGTCCACGGCCAGAACGGCATGCCGTGTTCCCAGCCGAACACCACCGACGGCACGCTGGCCGCGCGCCCAGCCAAGGTATTGGCCAGCCCGTAGCTGAGGAAGAAGAACGGCCCCAACACCGCCAGCCATAGCGCGGCACGAGCGAACGGGCGCGCGCCTGCATTCATGCGTTGATCCGCTGCGCCAGCGACACGGTGAAGATGCCGAACGCGTCGATGCGCTGGTCCACCTTGCGAAACCCGGCCGCTTCCACCAGGCCGTCCATCTCCTGCTGGCTGCGCCGGCGCATCACCCAGGCCACGCCATCGCGATGACTGGTGAGTGCGCGCGCAATGAATTCCAGCTGCGGATGCCAGGGCTGCCCGGTGTAGAGCAGATAGCCGCCGGGCGGCACCGCCGCGGCCACGCCAGCGAGCGAGCGCGCCACCTGGTCGTTGTCGGCAAACAGTTCGTACAGGCCCGACACCACAGCCAGCGTGGGCGCCGGGTCCACCGCGCCCACCGAGACTGGATCGAACGCATCGCCCTGCTCGAAGCGCGCGATGTCGCCTGCACCCAGCGCCTGGATCAACGCCGCACCCTGGGTGACATTGAGCGGGCTGAAGTCGCGCAGCACGATCGCATCGGCGCGTTGCGCGCCGCTGCCCAGCGCTTCCAGCACGTAGCGGCCATGCCCGGCAGCGATGTCCAACACGCGCACCGGTTGCCCGGCCTGGCGCAGGCGGGTGGCGGTTGCGCGCAGCAATTCGCCCAGATGCGCGCCACGGATGCGGATGCCGCGCCAGCCGATGGCGTTGAGGTAATTGCGGTCGATCATGCGGCCGAGCGGCCCGCGCCCACGCGCCTGGTTGCGATAGATGTAATCCAGCGTGCTGCCGGAATCGAAGCCGGTCTGCAGGCCCAGCGCGATGCCTTCGGACAATGTGCCACCCAGCCGCAGGCCCGCACGCACACCGCGCCAGCGCAGGTCTTGCAGGCTGTTGCGTTGCGACGGCCAGGCCAGGCGTTCGGCTTCTTCGAAACTCGGTCCCGCACGATGCGCGTCGCGCAGGTCCGCGCGCACCGGTGGCTGCGCAAAGCGCTCGCTGACGAACTGACGGATCTGCGCAATCGCTATCGCACGGTCGCGCTCACCCAAGGTGTCGTGGAAGAACCCGGGCAGAAAATGCCGTTGCTTGATCGGCGAGCGCAGGTTCTCATAGAAGCGGTCCTGCGGGCCGCGATGCACAACGAAATCCGCGCCGGAGACCAGCAACTGGGTCGGCACGGTGATCGCCTGCGCATCGGCCACCACGCGGTCGCCCGCCGCATACAGCCCCAGCAGCACACGCACCGAAATCGGCCGGGTGATCAACGGATCGGTACGGTAGCTGTCCACGCGCGCCGGATCATGCGTCAGCCACTGCGGCTTGACATAGCTGTTGACGAAGAAGTTGCCGCGCAGCGCCTGCATCAGCGCCAGCCCCGCGCGTGCAAACGGCACATACAACTTGACCTTGAACGCCGGCGAGGCCAGCACCAGCGCGCGCAGCGGCGGCGCGTAATCGTGCACCCAGGTGGATGCCACCACCGCGCCCACGCTCTGCGCGATCACCACGATGTCCTGCACCGCGATGCCGTGGGTGGCACCGATGTGCGCAATGAAACTGTCCAGGTCGCGCACTAGCGCATCGAAGCCGGGCGCGTCGCCGCGCGCGCCGGGCGAGCGCCCGTTGCCGCGCGCATCCCAGGCAAAGAACTGCGCGTCCGGCAGCTGCAATTCTTCGGCCAGGTGCATCACCCGCCCGGAATGCTCGTGCCCACGGTGCAGCAACACCACGGCCTTGGGCGGCGTTGCGGCATCGGCAGCGGCCTGCACCGGCCAGTGCCGATAAAACAGGGGCGCACCGTCGAAACTGGCGAACTCGCGCTCTACAACTGTGCGCATCGGATCATCCTGAGGGGAAAGAGGTTGGGGATCGAGAAAACCGGTCGCTGCGCGTCAGCGCGCAGCGGCGTCGGCCAGGCCGGCGCGCACGCGCCGCCACACGGTTGCAGCGCAGGCCAGGCACAGCAGCAGCGCGACCCCGGTGACGCCATGCCCACCGAGCAGGCCAAACGCCAGTGCCAGACCGAGCGCACCGATGACGAAGGCGCGGTCGCTCTTGCCCATCGGCCCGTCGTAGCGGCGGCCGGCGCCGACCATCAGCCCGAGCACGCCGGCGTATTCGGTCAGCGCGGCCAGCAGCGCAAAGCTCCACAGCGCACTGGCGTTGACGCCGGGCACGCCGAGCAGGCTCAAGTACAAGGTTGCATCGGCAAACACGTCGCACAGCTCGTTGAGGTAGGCGCCCAGGCGCGATTGCTGGCCGAACTCGCGCGCCAGCATGCCGTCGATGGCATTGAGCGCCATGCGCAGCAGCATCCACACCGGCAGCAACAGATACAGCAGCGGCCAGCTGGTGCCGGCGCGGTACACCACCGCGGCCACCAGCACCGAGATGGCCGCCGCGATCAGGGTGACCTGATTGGCGGTGATGCCGCCGCGGTAGAGCGCGCCAACCATGGGCCGCAGCAGGTCCTGGAAGCGTCCTTTCAGAGCATAGATCGAGGCCATACCGGTGGTTGAGTCCATTCGAGCGCTGGCGCAGCCTACAATATCGGCTGCCCCGCAACGACTGCCCTTTCACCCATGGCCTCTGATTTCCTGCCCGTGCGCCGGGCCCTGCTCTCCGTTTCCGACAAAACCGGCCTGATTGACCTGGCCCGCGCGCTGGTGGCGCGCAATGTCGAGCTGCTGTCCACCGGCGGCACCGCCAAGGCAATCCGCGATGCGGGCCTGCCGGTGAAGGACGTAGCCGAGTTGACCGGTTTCCCGGAAATGATGGACGGCCGCGTCAAGACCCTGCACCCGCTGGTGCACGGCGGCCTGCTCGGCCGCGCCGGTGTCGACGAAGCAGTAATGGCCGAACACGGCATCGCGCCGATCGACCTGCTGGTGCTCAACCTGTATCCGTTCGAGTCGGTCACTGCCAAGGCCGACTGCACGCTGGCCGATGCGGTGGAAAACATCGACATCGGCGGCCCGGCGATGCTGCGCAGCGCGGCGAAGAATTTCGCGCGCGTGGCGGTGGCCACCGACCCGGCGCAATACGCCGACCTGCTGGCCGAGCTGGAGGCCAACAACGGCCAGCTCTCGGCGGCCCAGCGCTTTGCGCTGTCGGTGGCCGCGTTCAACCGCGTGGCGCAGTACGACGCGGCGATCAGCAACTATCTCTCGGCCGTGGCCGACAGTGCGGAGAGCGTGCCCACGCGTAGCCCGTTCCCGGCGCAGATCAATTCCAACTTCATCAAGGTGATGGACCTGCGTTACGGCGAGAACCCGCACCAGTCCGGCGCGTTCTACCGCGACCTGTATCCGGTGCCGGGCACGCTGGCGACCTTCCAGCAGCTGCAGGGCAAGGAACTGAGCTACAACAACCTGGCCGATGCCGATGCGGCGTGGGAATGCGTGCGCCAGTTCGATGCGCCGGCTTGCGTGATCGTCAAGCACGCCAACCCGTGCGGCGTGGCGGTGGGCGTGGCCTGCGGCGATGCCTATGAGCTGGCCTATGCCACCGACCCCACCAGCGCGTTCGGCGGCATCCTGGCGTTCAACCGCACGCTGGATGCGGCCACCGCCAAGGCCATCCTGGACCGCCAGTTCGTCGAAGTGCTGATCGCCCCGGACTACGAGCCCGGCGCGCTCGACTACGCGACCAAGAAGGCCAACGTGCGCGTGCTCAAGATCCCGCACGGCGCGGGCCTCAACAACTACGACACCAAGCGGATCGGCTCTGGCCTGCTGATGCAGTCGGCCGACAACCGCGGCATGTCCCTGGGCGAGCTGAGCGTGGTGACCAAGCGTGCACCCAGCGATGCCGAACTGGCCGATCTGCTGTTTGCCTGGCGCGTGGCCAAGTACGTCAAATCCAACGCGATCGTGTATGCCAAGGACAGCCGCACCATTGGTGTGGGCGCCGGGCAGATGAGCCGCGTGGTCAGCGCCAAGATCGCCGCGCTCAAGGCCGAAGAAGCCAAGCTTACGGTGGCCGGCTCGGTGATGGCATCGGATGCATTCTTCCCGTTCCGCGACGGTATCGATGCCGCAGCGGCGGCCGGCATCCAGGCGGTGATCCAGCCGGGCGGCTCGATGCGCGATGGCGAAGTGATCGCCGCCGCCGACGAACACGGTCTGGCGATGGTGTTCACCGGCGTGCGCCACTTCCGGCATTGAGATTTTTGATGAATAACTCTGCTACGAATCACTTATTAAAGATTGTCATCGCCGCGAGAGACTTGCGATTACATGCAAGCTTCATCGATGGATGGAAAAGAATATTTGGAGAAGCTGAATCACTTGAAATCCATCGAAAAATCGGACTTTTCTACAAACTGATCGATACGGCAGCGCAAGAAGTCCTCGCGGCTGACCCAGAGCAAGCCGACGCAGTCAATCATTGGAGAAGTCAGCTCTATACCGGACTCAGCGCTGCCGCAGCGCGTAACTGGACAGATTTTCACGCTCACATCGACTCTCACACCATCAATTACTTGAAAATGCAATCAAGAGTTGTCCATCTAACAAATGGCGATAAAGCAATTGATTACGAAGAATTGATGCGCGCCAAGTCTCTATTGCTCGAAGCAATCGAGGAAATTAAGAATTCAGATTTATCGGGAAATGCAAAAGTTGCTGTCATTAGGCGAATCCGGACACTTCTGGCTGCTATCGATGATTACTCATTGACTGGGAACGAAGATGTACTTGACCAGTTTAAATCAGGAATTTACGACTTTGCCGCCAACCCGGAAATTCGCGAAAAAGGCCTGGGTGAAAAATTTGCACAGGCAGCTGAAGTGCTAGCAAATATCGTCACCTCAGTAACTGGTTTTCAGCAACTTGCAGCACCTACCTTAAAGCTCCTTGGCTTAGGAAAGTAATTTAATGAAAATCCTCGTCATCGGCTCCGGCGGCCGTGAACATGCCCTGGCCTGGAAGATCGCGCAGTCCGCTCGCGTGAGCGAGGTGCTCGTCGCACCGGGCAATGCCGGCACCGCCACCGAAGCCAAGTGCCGCAACGTGGCGATCAAGGTCGATGACCTGGATGGCCTGCTCGCGCTGGCACAGCGCGAGGCCGTTGCGCTCACCGTGGTCGGCCCGGAAGTGCCGCTGGTGCTGGGCGTGGTCGACCGCTTCCACGCCGCTGGCCTGCGCATCTTCGGGCCCACCGCCAAGGCAGCGCAGCTGGAAGGTAGCAAGGCGTTCGCCAAGGACTTCCTGGCCCGCCACGGCATTCCCACCGCCTACTACGCGGTCCACACCGAGGTGGATGCCGCGCTGGCCTACGTGCGCGAGAAGGGCGCACCGATCGTGGTCAAGGCCGACGGCCTGGCCGCCGGCAAGGGCGTGATCGTGGCGATGACGCTGGGCGAGGCCGAAGACGCGGTGCGCGACATGCTCTCGGGCAATGCGTTCGGCGATGCCGGCGCACGCGTGGTGATCGAAGAATTTCTGGACGGCGAAGAAGCCAGCTTCATCTCGATGGTCGACGGCACACACGCCTTGCCGATGGCCACCAGCCAGGACCACAAGCGCGTGGGCGATGGTGACACCGGCCCGAACACCGGCGGCATGGGCGCGTATTCGCCGGCGCCGGTGGTCACGCCCGAGGTGCATGCGCGGGTGATGCGCGAGGTGGTCGAGCCGACTGTGCAGGGCATGATCGCCGACGGCGTGCCATTCACCGGCTTCCTCTACGCCGGGCTGATGATCGATGCGCACGGCGCGCCCAAGGTGATCGAATTCAACGTGCGCTTCGGCGACCCGGAAACCCAGCCGGTGATGCTGCGCCTGCAATCGGATCTGGTGGATCTGGTGGAAGCGGCCATCGACGGCACCCTCGACGCCGCGCAGGCGCAGTGGGATCCGCGCCCGTCGCTGGGCGTGGTCATCGCCGCAAAGCCCTATCCGGAAACCCCGGTCACCGGCGAGGTCATCACCGGCCTGGACGCGGTGCCGGCCAGCGCCAAGGTCTTCCACGCCGGCACTGCGTTGAATGCCGAAGGGCAGGTGATCAGCGCCGGTGGCCGCGTGCTGTGCGTGGCCGCGCTGGGCGACAGCGTGCTGGACGCGCAACGCACCGCCTATGCCGGCCTGCAGCCGATCCAGTGGGCCAGCGCCTTCCAGCGCAGCGATATCGGCTGGCGCGCGATCGCCCGCGAGCGCGACGCGCAGGCCTGATGCATGGCGTGCAGCGGCGGCGGCCACGCCGCCTACTGACAAAGGACTAGCCGGCCTGCACACCGGCGGCGCGTGCCTGCGGCAATAATGCCCGGGCACGCTTGCCCTTCAGAGACCGTGGCCACCACTTCGTTCGAATCCCGCCTCAGCCGCCTGTGGGCCCATGAAAAGGCCAGCTATGGCCTGCGTGTGTTCATCGCGCTGGCGGTGGCCATGGGCCTGTGCTGGCACTGGCAGCAGCTCACCGCGGTGCCGGCGCTGTTCCTGGGCGCGATCGCCAGCGCCATCGCCGAGACCGACGACAACTGGCTGGGCCGCAGCAAATCGGTACTGCTCTCGCTGTTGTGCTTCGCTGCGGCTGCGGCCGCGGTGGTGGTGCTGTTCCCGTATCCGCTGGCGTTCGTCACCGGCATGGCCGTGGCCACCTTCTCGCTCACCCTGCTGGGCGCGCTGGGCGAGCGCTATGCCTCGATCGCGCAGGCCACGGTGGCCTTGTCGATCTACGCCATGATCGGCATGGACCAGCACGGCAGCCACGATCCGCGCATCGCCTGGCATGGCGCAGCGCTGCTGCTGGCCGGCGCCACCTGGTACGGCGTGCTGTCGATCCTGTGGACCATCCTGTTCGCCAATCGCCCGGTGCGCGAGCGGCTGTCGCGGCTGTTCTTCGAACTGGGCCGCTACCTCACGCTCAAGGCCGACCTGTTCGAACCGGTGCGGCAAAGCGACCTGCATGCACGCCGGCTGGCGCTGGCCGAACAGAACGCCAAGGTGGTGGGCGCGCTCAATGCGGCCAAGACCGCGATCATGAGCCGCTTCGGCCGCTCCGGCCGGCCGGGCGTGCAGTCCGGGCTGTATTTCCGGCTGTACTACATGGCGCAGGAATTCCACGAACGCGCCAGCTCCTCGCACTACCCGTACGAAGCCCTGACCGACGCGTTCTTCCACAGCGATGTGCTGTACCGCTGCCAGCGCCTGCTCGCGCTACAGGGCAAGGCCTGCGCCGCGCTGGGCGAGGCGATCCGGCTGCGCCAGCCGTTCGATTACGGCGATCACAGTCGCCTGGCCACCGACGATCTGCGCCAGTCGCTGGACTACCTGCACGCCCGCGCCGATCCCGCGCTCACCCGCCTGCTCGGCGCACTGGAATTGCTGGTCACCAACCTGCAGACCATCGAGCGGCGGCTGTCGGAAGCGGCGCAATTCGATTCCACCAGCGACAACCTCGACACCCGCCTGCGCGATTCATCGCCGCACACCGTGCGCGAGATGGCCGCACGGCTTGGCCAGCAACTCACGCCCGGCTCGGTGCTGTTCCGCCACGGCCTGCGCATGGCCATCGCGCTGGTGGTGGGCTACGCGGTGATGCAATCGATCCATGCCGACAACGGCTACTGGATCCTGCTCACCACCGCGTTTGTGTGCCGGCCCAACTACGGCGCCACGCGGCTGCGACTGGTGCAGCGCATTGCCGGCACCTTGATCGGCCTGATCGCCACCTGGGCGTTGATGCAGTTGTTCCCCGGCACCGAGGTGCAGTTGCTGCTCGCACTGGCCGCGGCGCTGATCTTCTTCATCACCCGCACCGACCGCTACATGCTGGCCACCGCCGGCATCACGGTGATGGCACTGTTTTGCTTCAACCTGCTCGGCGATGGCTTCGTGCTGATCTGGCCGCGCCTGATCGACACCGTGATCGGCTGCGCCATTGCCGCTGCCGCCTCGTTCCTGATCCTGCCGGACTGGCAAGGCCGCCGCCTCAACCAGGTGATGGCCACCGTGCTGGCCAGCTGCGCGCGCTATCTGGCGCAAGTACTGGAGCAGTACGCCAGCGGCATGCGTGATGATCTGCCGTACCGCATCGCCCGGCGCGACATGCACAACGCCGATGCTGCGCTGTCGGTAGCGCTCTCGAACATGTTGCGCGAACCCGGCCGCTACCGCCGCAACCTGGAGGCGGGCTTCCGCTTTCTGGCGCTGTCCAACACGCTGCTGGGGTATCTGTCGGCGCTAGGCGCGCACCGGGCCGCGCTCGATGGCGAACACGACGCCGGCATTGCCCAGGCCGGCGATTACCTGCAGCGCACACTCGGCGAGATCGCCAACGCACTCAGCCTGCGCCAGGTGCTACCCGTGCACGATGAAACCGAAGAACTGGCCATGGCCGATGCACTCGAACAGCACGCCGTGCAACTACCACCCAAACAACGCCTGGTGCGCGACCAACTCGCGCTGACCTTGCGCCTGCTGCCCAAACTCCGCGCCGCGGCGGTGGCGGTCACCGCTGCCCCGGTCGAGACCACCGCGCCCAAGGCGCTGCAGGGCGCTTAAGCTTTAGGCAGTGCGCGATCGGCACATCGCCGTCCCTGCCATGTCGTCAGCACCTGCAGGTGGCCCCACGAAAGACCTGCGTCGAACAATCACGCGCATTTCAGCGGTGCCCCTCGCGCGCACCGCCGCCATTGCAGACCACACGCATCTGCAACACTCACCAACGTACTGCTGCACTTAGAGCGGCTAACAAAACGTCGCGAGCAGTCGTCAGGTGGGTGCGGAGGAACCGGAGTGTATGGGGGTACATGCCGATTCCGAGCACCGGCCGCGCCCGCCTGGCGGCTGCGCAGTCGTTTTGATCGCTGCGCTTACTTCCAGCTGCCACGCGCCACACTGAGTGCCACCCAGCCCAGCGCCGCCAGCGCCAACACCGCGCCGCCGATCACCACCCCGTTCCAGCCGGCCTGCGCATACGCCGCAGTGCCCAAGGTGGAGCCCACCGCGCCACCGATGAAATAGCAGGTGATATACGCGGAGGTGATGCGGTTGCGTGCATGCGGATTGCGCTGATAGATCACGCTTTGGTTCGCGATATGCACGCCCTGCACCGCGATATCCAGCAACAGCACGCCGATGATCAGCAGCACGATCGAGTGCGGTGCGAAGGCCAGCAGCCCCCACGACAGCAGCAGCATCACCAGCCCGCCCCAGCTGACGCGATCGCCGTGCCCATGGTCGGACCAGTGCCCGGAGCGGTTGGCCGCCAACGCGCCAGCAGCACCGATCAGTCCAAACAAGCCGATCACCGCAGTGCCATAGCCATAGCCCGGCCCGGACAGCAGGAACGCCAGCGTGGTCCAGAACATGCTGAAGCCGGCAAACAGCAGCCCACCCAGCACCGAGCGCGAACGCAGCACCGCATCGTCGCGCAGCAGCGTCAGCACCGAGCCCACCAACTGCGGATACGACAGTTGCGCATTGCCTGGATGGCGCGGCAGCCCGCGCCACAACAGGCCGGCGGTGAGCAGCAGCAGAGCCGCGGCAATCCAGTACACGGTGTGCCAGCCACCGACACCGGCCAGCAGCCCGGCGGCGGTGCGGGCCAGCAGGATGCCCAGCAACAGCCCGCTCATCACCGTGCCGATCACCCGCCCGCGCTCCTGCGGGGCGGCCAGGGTGGCCGCGAACGGCACCAGGATCTGCGCCGCCACCGAGCTGGCGCCGGTGACGATCGTGCCGGCCAGCAACATGCCGAAACTGTGCGAGGCCGCGCTCACCAGCAGGCCCAACGCACTGAGCACAAACAAGCCCACGATCAGCCCGCGCCGCTCCAGCCGGTCGCCCAGCGGCACCAGCAGCAACAGGCCGGCCGCGTAGGCCAGCTGTGCGGCGGTCACCACCGCCCCGGCGGTGCGCACCTGGATCTGGAACGCTTGCGCCAGGGTTTCCAGCAGCGGTTGCGCGTAGTAATTGCTGGCCACGGCCAGGCCGGTGGCCGCGGCCATCAGCAGTACCAGCCGGCGCGGCAGCGGTGGGTGGGAAATCGGTTCCGACGTCATGGCAGCAACCTGTGTGGAGTGGATGGGGCGCAGTGTGGTCGGCACAGACCCATCTTTCCAATGTATTGTTTTCACTGTTCCCATCTTGTTCCGAGATCGCATGTTGACCCTGCGCCAGCTGGAGTTCGCCGTGGCGGTGGCCGACGAAGGCGGCTTCACTGCGGCCGCGCGCCGCTGCAACACCGTGCAATCTGCACTCAGCCACCAGGTCGCCAAGATCGAGGAGCTGCTGGGCGCGCGCCTGTTCGAACGCGGCACCCGCCAGGTACGCCCCACCGCCGCCGGCGAGGTGTTCCTGCACAACGCGCGGCAGACGCTGCGCGCGGCCGAGCGCCTGCATGAAGAAATGGCCCAGGCGCTGGGCACCGTGCGCGGCCGGCTCACGCTGGGGCAGATCTCCTCGCTCACCACGGTGCAGGTGCCGGCGCTGCTGCACCGCTTCCGCAGCGCGCATGCGCACGTGGATGTGCACCTGCGCACGGCCATGAGCGATGCCCTGCTGCACGACCTGCGCGAAGGCCGGCTGGATCTGGCCCTGGTCGGCGTCGGCCCGCAGGTGGTGGTGCCGGAGCAGCGCCTGCTGCTGCACGAAGAAGCACTGGCGCTGATCGTCGCGCCCGGCCACCGCTTCGCCAGCCGCAAGCGCGTGGCATTGGCCGAGCTGGACGACGAGCCGATGGCCGGGCTGATTCCCGGCGCCGGCGTGCGCGGCATCATCGACGCGGCCTTCGACCAGGCCGGCCTGCACCAGCGCCTGCAATACGAAGTCACCCATGCCGATCTGGTACGCGAGCTGGTCGCCGCCGGGCTGGGCGTGGGCATCGTGCCGCAGACCATGGCCGGCGCCATGCGTGGCGTGGTGGCGCTGGCGCTGAAGGAGCACTTCCGCTTCCTCACCTATGCGGTCTGGCGGCCGGACCCGACCCCGGCCACGCGCGCCTTCATCACCCTGCTGCGCGCGCAGGTGGAGCAGCAGCGCCCGGCGCGACGCCCGGTGCGCTGAGCCGCAGCGGGCGCTCCCAGCCCGGCGCTGAAGCCTGCTAGGCTGCGCGCGTCGCGAAGGAGTCCGCATGTCCGGTCACAGTCAGTTCGCCCTGCTCAGGCAGCGCCGCTTTTTGCCGTTTTTTACCGTGCAGGCGCTGGGCGCCTTCAACGACAACGTCTACCGGCAAGCCATCATCGGGCTGCTGTTCTACCTGGGCATCGACGCGGCGCAACGCACGCTCTACACGAATCTGGCGCCGGCGCTGTTCATCCTGCCCTACTTCCTGTTCTCCGCCCTGGCCGGGCAGATCGCCGAGAAACTGGAAAAGCAGAAACTCATCGTGATCACCACCACCATGGAGATCGCGATCATGTCGCTGGCCGCGGTGGGCTTCATCACCGAGAACATGGTGATCCTGCTGATCGCGCTGTTCTGCACCGGCCTGCAATCCACGCTGTTCGGGCCGGTGAAGTATTCGATCCTGCCCTCGGTGCTGAAGCCCGAGGAACTCACCGGCGGCAATGGCCTGGTCGAGATGGGCACCTCGATCTCGATCCTGTGCGGCATGATCTTCGGCGGCTTGATCTTCCAGATCGCCGGCAGCCACGGCCCGGTGGCCGCTGCCACCGCAGTCATTGCCATTGCCGTCACCGGCAACCTGGTCGCGCGGCTGGTGCCCAAGGTCGATGCCGGCGCGCCGGAGTTGAAAATCAACTGGAACCCCATCCCCGAATCGCGCGCGATCATGCGCCTGACCCGGCGCACGCCGGCGGTGCGCAACGCGGTGCTCGGAGTGTCGTGGTTCTGGTTCATCGGCACCGTACTGACCGCGCAGCTGCCCACCTATGCGCAGCTCAATCTCGGCGGCCAGCAGGACCTGTACGTGTTCGCGCTGGCGCTGTTTTCGATCGGCACCGGCGTCGGCTCGCTGCTGTGCGAGCGGCTGTCCGGGCGCACCGTGGAAATCGGCCTGGTGCCGCTGGGCGCGTTCGGCATCAGCGCGTTCCTGCTGGATCTGTATTTCGCGCGTCCGGGTGCAGCACTGGCAAACGACCTGTCGATCGGCCAGTTCGTGCAGCAGGCCGGCAGCGTGCGGCTGATCGTGGACCTGGTCGGCATCGGTCTGTTCACTGGCCTGTTCGTGGTGCCGCTGTTCGCGCTGATCCAGAGCCGCACGCCCAAGGCCGAGCTGTCGCGCGTGATCGCCGGGCTCAACATCCAGAACTCGTTATTCATCGTCGCCGCGGCCATCATCGGTATCGCCCTGCAGCTGCCGCAGCTGGTGCTGTTCGGGGTGCGCATTCCACTGCCCGGGTTGAGCATTCCGCAGGTGTTCCTGGCGCTGGCAATCGCCAACACGCTGGTGGCGCTGTGGATCTTCACCCTGGTGCCCGAATTCCTGATGCGCTTCCTCAGCTGGGTGCTGGTGAGCGTGTTGTACCGGCTGCGTGCGCACGAGATCGATCGCCACGTGCCCGACGAAGGCGCCGCACTGCTGGTGTGCAACCACGTCAGCTACATGGACGCGCTGATCCTCTCGGCGGTGATTCCGCGCCCGGTGCGCTTTGTCATGTACTACAAGATCTTCCGCATCCCGGTGATGCGCTGGATCTTCCGCACCGCCAAGGCCATCCCGATCGCCGGCGCGCGCGAAGACCCGGCACTCATGCAACAGGCTTTCGACCGCATCGATGCGGCGCTGGCCGACGGCGAGCTGGTCTGCATCTTTCCCGAAGGCGCATTGACCAAGGACGGCGAGATCGCGCCGTTCAAATCGGGTGTGGAAAAGATTCTCGAGCGGCGCCAGGTGCCGGTGATCCCGATGGCGCTGCGCGGCATGTGGTCGAGCATGTGGAGTCGGCGCGACACCCGCCTGGGCCGCATGCGCGTGCCGCGGCGGATACGGGCGCAGATTGAAGTGGTGGCCGGCCCGGCAATTGCCGGCGATCAGGCCAGCGCCGCGTTGCTCGAACAGCAGGTACGTGCACTACGCCAGGAGCACGCCTGACGGCCAGGGCGCGTGCGTGCCCTGCACTGGCGGGCGCTGGCTTTGCGTCCGCCGCGCCCGGCGAGTAGCCTGTGCGCCATCGCACGTTTCGCGCCGCTGCCCGCAGCGCGCAGACAGCAGGTCGCAGCAAGGGGGAAGTGCCGTGTGTCCACATGTCATGCCGCAGGCGCAGGTCCTGGCCGGCGGCTGCTGCCTGTGCCAGTCACGGATGGCGCGCATGGTGCCCACGCTCGCGTTCGCTTGACTGCGGCCAGGGACGTCGCTTCGGTGCCGGCCCATTGATCACCGTGTCTTGTTTCACCGCTGGATTCATCACCACCCAAGGAGCTTCACCATGAGTGCCGTCCCACCGCCGATCCACACCCCGTCCACCGCCGCGCCCGGCCCGGTTCCCAATCACCTGATCTGGGCCATCGTGTCCACCGTGATCGGCTTCTGCCTGTGCTGCCCGGCGCTGATCACCGGCATCGTGGCGATCGTGTTCGCCAGCAAGGTCAACAACCTGCTCAACCAGGGCGACATCGACGGCGCGCGTCGTGCCTCCAACACCGCCAAGACCTGGTGCATCGTGACCTCCGTGCTGGCCGGTATCGGCCTGCTGATCAACATCGGCATGGTCGCCACCGGTGGCATGCAGGGCTACATGGACTACATGCAGCAGTTGCAGCACATGCAGTAATGGAGCTGCGTCCACGCCACTGGCTTGGACTGGGGGCGGCCACCAGCGTGGCCGCCGTCGGCGTGTCGCTGCTGTATCGCTTCGACCCGAACGCGAGCAACAGCCCGTTCCCGCCCTGCATGTTCCGCGCCGTCACCGGGTGCTACTGCCCCGGTTGCGGCATGACCCGCGCGTTGTATGCGCTGGTGCATTTCGATCTGCCCGGCGCCTTCGCCATGAACCCCGCCGCAGTGCTTGGGCTGTTCACCCTGCCCGGCCTGATCGCCTGGAAAGCCGGCTGGCGCGCCCGCTGGTTCGCCCCGGTGGTGGCGGTGATGTCCGAACCCAAGTTTTGGCTATGGGCACTTCCCACGTATTGGATTGCACGGAATCTGCCGTGGTACCCGTTTACGCTGCTGGCACCTGGCTAGGACGGAAAGCAAAACGCAGTGACACTTGAAGAAGAAGCAGACCGCGCATCTCGCAGGAAAGATTGTTCAAACGGTCTGGCGCCACCGATCCAGCGAGCTCGTTATCCAGTTTACCGATGGAAGCCGGATCTTCGCTGATGTCAAAGAAGATGCGCTTGAGCTTTCGATTACTGGTTGCAGCAACGACTAACAGATCGCCTCTGATCGGATCGTTGCTCCAACAACTCTGCAAATTGAACGCGATGTTCGAATCGCATGCAGGCCTCGACAGAGAACAGCTGCGTGATCGGTTGATGCTTTATTAAGAGCGGCTAACAAAACGTAGCGAGCAGTTGTCAGGTGGGTGCGCAGTCGTTTTGATAGCTGCTCTAAGTCGCTACGCGCGGATTCTGCAGTGCTCACAAGTGGCAATGCACGCACCGCTTAGCGCACCCAACCGGCAATCACCAACAGCGCCAGTATTACCATCCACAACAGCAACACGCGCCACACCAGGCTCATTGCATCGCGCACTTCGGGCAGGCGGCGCCACACTGGCACCAAGCCCGAGTCCGTGTAGTCGTGCGCTTCTTCGCGCAGCTCGGCACTGACGCTGGCACGCCCCACCGCACCGAGAAAATGCGGCTCCAGCGACCAGCGATTGCCATGCGCTTCGCGCCAGGCGCGGAACACCGTGTCGAAGTTACCCACCAGCGCCATCGACACCGTCATCAACTGCGCCACCGGCCATTCCAGCGCGGCCAGCAACCAGCGCGCGCCGGCCAGGTTGCGGGGCGGCAGCAACACCGACACCGGGCTTTCCACTGCCAACGCAGTGAGCCGATACAGCACCGCGCCGAACGGCCCCAGCAGCAGGAACCACCACAGCACTGCAAACCAGCGGCGCAGGCCGTTCACCACCACCGCTTCCACCAGCGATGGCGCATCTTCATGCACGCTGCCGCCGGCCGCCTGCAGGTGCGAAATGGCCTCGCGCCGCAGCGCCGGCTCATCGGCGTCGATCACCGCTTCCACATCGCGGTCCAGATCGCGCGGGCCCCAGGTCCAGGCCAAGACCGCCACGCCGAACAGCAAGGCCAGAAATCCGTGCCACACATCGTCCAGCAGCCATTGCAGCAGGAGCACCACCGCCAGGGCCGGCAGCAAGGCCAGCAGCACGCCATAGCGGCCCTGCCACGCACCGCGCCCGGCGGCGTAGCTGTCCAGCCGGCGCAGCCACTGCGCAAACCACTCGAAACGGCGCAGCCGCACCACCTGGGCAGGCAGCACATGCCCCAGCGCGAGCGCAACGATGACGGCAACCAGGGTGGTGAACATGGGCGGGCCTCCTCAGCCGAGTCTAGCCGAGCGGGCGCAACCGGCGTGCGTGTGCCGCGCGCCGGCGCTGCACACGTAGCGCCGCGGTGCACCGCAATCGCGGGCATTCACCAACTCGCAGGCGCGGTGGGTGCGCTCAGCCATGCGTGCGGTACCAGTGCTCGATCAACGCACGCGCAATGGAAATAGCCGGCGGCAGGCCAATACCGGTATCGCCCGATTCGCCGGCCAATGCAGTGCCGATCTCCGCGTGCGAAACCCAGCGCGCGTCTTCCAGCTCGCCAGTGACCTGCGGCAGTTCGGTGGGCGCGGCCGTTGCCGCAAAGCCCAGCATCAAGGCACCGGGAAACGGCCACGGTTGCGCGCCCAGATACTGGCAGCCCTGGACCTGCACCCGGGTTTCTTCGAACACTTCGCGCTCCACGGTCTGCTCCAGCGATTCGCCCGGCTCCACGAAGCCGGCAATCACCGAATAGCGCCGCGGTGCCCAGCTGGCCTGCCGCCCGAGCAGCAGGCGCTGCCCGTCGCTGACCGCCACGATGATCGCCGGGTCCACACGGGGGTAGTGTTCGGTCTGGCACTGCGTGCAATGCGCAATGAAGCCGGCACGGCGAAACGCAATCGCTCCGCCGCACACGCCGCAAAAGCGGGTGCGCGATTGCCAATGCAGCATCGCCCGCCCATAGGAAAACGCGGTGGACAGCTCGGCCGGCCAGTCGGCGGCGGCCTGGCGCAGGTCCACGCGGTGCGGCAGCTCCGTGGCCACCTGCTCGGCCGCCAGGGCGAACCAGCCCACCCCATCGCGCAGGCCCAGGAAGATCGCCGCGCCCGGCGTATCGGCCAGTGCGGCGCCGTCGCTGAGCAACGGCTGGCCCTGGGCATCGGCGGCGGCCGTGCCCTTGGCATCGATCAACAGCACGCGGCCCGTGGGCCATAGACGCGCAATCGCGTCGGGATCGTCACGCAACACGTCGCCACGATCGAGCGGCGCATGCGTGAAGGCAAAAGCAGACAACGAAAAAAGAGGCTCTGACATCGGCGCAAGCCTGCCGACAATCGGCAACGCCCGCAACCATCGCACCGACCCAACCCCGGCTAGCGCCGGGATGCGTTCAGACGCTGAAGCTGCTGCCGCAGCCGCAAGTGGTCTTGGCGTTGGGATTGCGGATCACGAACTGCGCACCGGTCAGGCTTTCGGTGTAGTCCACCTCGGCGCCCATCAGGTACTGCAGGCTCAACGGATCCACCAGCAAGGTGACGCCGTCGGTGGCCACGGCCAGGTCATCCTCGGCGCGGTTCTCATCGAACTCGAAGCCGTACTGGAAGCCGGAACACCCGCCACCCTGGATATACACACGCAACGCCAGCTCGGCGTTGCCCTCCTCCTGGATCAGCTCGCGCACCTTGGCGGCGGCGGCATTGGAGAAGTTCAGGGGCCGGTCGATGGACTGGTAGTCCGGCGCCGGGGCGGCAGTGGGAAGCGAAACGAGCGTACTCATGGCGTCAGCATGGGGGCCAACGGCGCCCACTTCAAGCCGGGGCGCCCTGCTCCGGCGCCCGGGGCTGCTGCCGCTGCGCTCAGGCGTCGGCCGCTTCGGCCTGCAGGGCCTTGACCGGCTCGGCGGCGCGACTGGGTTCCGGGGCCGGCAAGGCAGCAGTGGCACCGGCGGCAGCGGCATGGATCAGCCGCCCGGTCAGCTGCGCACCGGCGCTCATTTCCACCACCTGGTAGTGCACATTGCCCTGCACGCGCGCATTGGCGGCCAGTTCGACCCGCTCGGCGGCATGCACATCGCCGGTCAGCTGGCCGTTGATGATCACCACCGGTGCGCGCACCTCGCCTTCGATGCAGCCCTGCTCGGCCACGGTCAGGATGGCGCTGGCGCCGTCCTCGGCAATCACCTTGCCCAGGATGCGGCCTTCCACATACAGGCCACCGCTGAAGGTCAGGTCGCCGCGGATGACCACCTGCGGTCCGATCAAGGTATCGACCACGGTCTGCGCGCCACGGTTGGACTTGTTTCCGAACATGAGCTACTCCCCCGCGCCGTTGCCGGCGACTTTCCAATCGAATGTCTGATTGACCGGCGCCCCATCGCCGCTCAGGGAGATTTTGACACGTTGCGGGGTGAAATCCTTCGGCAGGATCACGCTGCCGTCCAACTGCTGGAAATAGCGGAACGAATACGGCTGGCCGGCCGCATCGGGCTTCTGGTGCAGCTCGTTCCAGCTCACCGTAACCAATTTGCCGGCGCGCACGCCTTCCACCGCAAAGCGCAGCTGTCCCTGGCTGATCGCGCCGCGGTTGAGGTTCTGGGTGAGCACCACGCTGTAGTTCCAGGTGCCGCCGGCTTCGGCGGTGAACTGCACCGAGTGCGCATTGAGCCCCTTGCGCTGCGCGGTGGAGCCCACCAGCCGCTCGTAGAAGGCTACGTCGGCGCGCAGCGCGGCAATCTGCTCGTCGCGCTCGGCCAGCGAGGCCTGCACCTCGGTATTGGCGGCGCGACTGATCTTGTCGGACATCGCCAGATTCACCTGCCGCTGCTGCAGTTGTTCGATCTGGCGGCGCTGCGCGGCCTGCGCACGTTGGGCCTGCTGCAGGCCGGCCTCGGCCTCGACCAGGCGCGGCGCGGCAGTGCGGCTGGCCATCCACCAGACCCCACCCAGCGAGGCCAGCCACACGATCACCAGCACCGCCCACAGCCAGGGCCGGCCGGAGCGGGGGCCGCCGGCATCGCGTGGGACGATTTGAACGCGCGCGGTAGGTCTCATGGGCGTGGCTCCGGACGGGCCGGTCTGTGATCGGCGGCGTAGTGTGCCAGAGCATCGCCGGCCCTCACGCTGGCGCCCGGCCGGCCGTTATCCGATAGTTCCGCATCCTTTGCGTGGAGCAACGCCATGAGCGAGGCCCATCTGTTTGTCATCGGCATCCTGCTGGCCTGGCTGGCGGGCATCCGCGTCTATCTCACCGTGTTCGGGGTCGGGCTGGCCGGCCTGCTCGGCTGGATCGAACTGCCACCGGCCCTGGTGCCGGCGCAATCGTGGTGGGTGCTCGGCACTTCCGGCGCCCTGGCGGTGGCGGAGTTCTTCGCCGACAAGATCCCCGGCGTGGATTCGGGCTGGGATCTGCTGCAGACCCTGGCGCGGGTGCCGGCCGGCGCCTTCCTCGCCGCAGCCACGCTATCGCCAGACGGCGATCTGGCCACCGGCGCATTGGCGGCCGGCGCAGGCGTGGCACTGACCAGCCACACCCTCAAGGCCGGCACGCGGGCCTTGCTCAACACCTCGCCCGAGCCGGCCAGCAACTGGATCGCCTCGCTGGCCGAAGACACCCTCACCGCCGCCGCGCTCGCCCTGGCAGTGGCGCACCCGTGGCTGGCGTTGAGCGTGGCGGTGGGCAGCAGCCTGCTGGCCGCGCTGGTGGTGGTCTGGGTGTGGCGCCTGTTATGGCGTGGCGTGCACCGATTGGTGGCGCCACTGCGCGCCGCCTCGACGTCGGCTGTACGCCGCTCCCCGCTATCGTGAAGTTCATCGCATAATCATCGCGACTGCAGGGAGTATCGATGGCCGCCCGAGATCCGGTTCCTTCCACCCGTGACGACACCGCGACACGTAACCGCGCGCTGCGCGCTGAAACCCCGCCGGCCGACTATTGGCGCCGCTGGGCCGACGACGCCGCATCCGCCGACAACGCCGAGCCAGTGAGCGCCACGATCATTCCCGCACCCGCGCTTGCCGCAGTGGCCAACGTCACGCCACCGGTCCAGCAAGCCGCTGCCGGCCTGCCGCGCAGCGCAGCCTCCAGCGCACCTGCGCCGGCCGCTGCCGCGCAGCCAGCTGGCGGCAATGGCGCTGACAATGTCGCTGCCGACGCGCCCTATCGCGTGCTGATCGTCGAGGACGACCGCTCGCAGGCCTTGTTCGCCCAGAGCGTGCTGCACGGCGCCGGCATGCATGCGCAGGTCGAAATGACCGCTGCCAGCGTGCCGCAGGCGATCCAGGACTATCACCCGGACCTGATCCTGATGGATCTGCACATGCCCGAGCTCGATGGCATCCGGTTGACCACGCTGATCCGCCAGCAACCCGGCCAACAGCTGTTGCCGATCGTCTTCCTCACCGGCGACCCGGATCCGGAGCGCCAGTTCGAAGTGCTCGACAGCGGCGCGGACGATTTCCTGACCAAGCCGATCCGCCCCCGCCACCTGATCGCCGCGGTGTCCAACCGCATCCGGCGCGCGCGCCAGCAGGCGCTGCAGCAGGCCGGCGAACAGGTCAGCGTGCGCAGCAATCCGGAAACCGGGCTACCGACGCGCGGCCACGTCATGGAACTGCTCGCCGATGCACTGGCACGCAAGCAGAGCGGCGGCCTGTTCTTCATCGAAATCGCCAGCGCGCTCGGTTTGCGCGAGCGTTATGGCTACGCCGCCTACGAACGCCTGATGACCCAGGCCGGCCATCGCCTGGCCAGCGTCGCCCAGCCGTATCCGCTGGCGCGCCTCAACGACAACAGCTTCCTGCTGCTGGGCGTGGAGATGGACGAAGCCGGCCTGGAAGCGTACGCGCTGGAGATTCGCCAACGCCTGTCTGCGCATGCCTTCCCGGTGCGCGAAGAAGAATCCGTGCATGTGCGCTGCGCCGTCGGCGCCGCGCCGCTGGGCCTGGGCTTCGACGACACCGGCAGCGCGCTGGAAGCGGTCGAGCGCACCGCACTGCAGGCCCGCCTGCGCAGCGACGGCGTGCAGACCTATCTGGCGCCCAGCCAGGCCGAGCAACAGGAACAACTGCGCCTGGTCGAAGGCCAGCTCGAACTGGCCTACCAGCCGATCGTGGCCGTGGCCGGTGGCGATACCGCGCAATACCAGGTGCTGCTGCGGCTGCGCCAGGCCGATGGCACCTTGCTGTCGGCTGGTCAGGTCATCCCTGCCGCCGAAGCCGCCGGGCGCATCGCCGATCTCGACCAGCAGGTCATGGATCACGCGCTCGGCCTGCTGCATCTGTACCAGCACGCCAGCCCGCCGCTGCGGCTGTTCGTCTCGCAATCGCCGCGCACGCTGGCGCGCGACGCCTTCGCCGACTGGTTGCTCAAGGCCATCACCGAACGTGGCGTGGCCGGGCAGTCGCTGATCGTGGACCTGCGCCTGGACGATGCGCTGATCCACGCCGTGACCGTGCAGCAGTTCTGTGCCCGCCTGATGCCGGCCGGCGTGCAGTTCTGCCTGAGCCAGTTCGAACCCGGCGATGAAGCCAACGCACTGCTCAGCCAGTTGCCGCTGAGCTTCGTGCGCATGGCCAACCGCTTCGCCGATGCACACGGCAACGCGGCCGTGCGCGACGAGTTGCGCGGGGTGATCGACATCGCGCACCAGCGCGGCCTGCTGATCATCGGCCAGCGCATCGAAGACCCGCAGGCTGCGGCCGCCATGTGGATGAGCGGCGTGGACTTCATCCAGGGCAACCTGGTGCAGACGGTCGGCAAGGAGCTGGACTTCGACTTCACGAACGCGGTGCTCTGAGTGGCGGCGCGGGCAGGAGGCCTTCGCGGCTGGAGCACGCTGGTCGCCTTGGCCGCACTGGTTGCAGCATCCGCTGCGGCGTTGCAGTGGCTTGGCGTCGCAGGGCCATGGCGGATCGTCACCACCGCTGCCAGCGTGCTCGCGCTGGTTTGCGGCATCTGTACCGCTGTTGCTGCTTATCGCGCCAGCCGCACGCTGAGCGCACTCACCCGCCAGCTCGACGACACCAACACCGCGCAGGCGCGCATGCAGCAGGAGTTGCAGCGCCACGGCGAACTGGAACAGGAACTGCTGCGCGCCAAGCAGGCCGCCGAAGCCGCCTCGCTGGCCAAGGGCGAATTTCTGGCCACCATGAGCCATGAGATCCGCACCCCGCTCAACGGCATCATCCCGATGCTGGAGCTGATCTCGCGTGGCCAGCTCAGCCTGGACCAACGCGACATGCTGCAGACCGCCACCGGCAGCTCGCTGCAGCTGCTGCGCATCGTCGACGACATCCTGGATTACTCCAAGCTCGAAGCGAACAAGCTCGAACTGGAAATCACCACCTTCAACCTGCGCGAGCTGCTCGACGGTGTCGCCCAGCTGATGCAGCGCACGGCCGAAGGCAAGCAACTGCGCCTGGGCCTGGACATCGAACCGTCGGTGCGCCTGCTGGTGCGCGGCGACCCGATCCGGCTACGCCAGGTGCTGGGCAACCTGATCGGCAACGCCATCAAGTTCACCGAACGCGGCAGCGTGGACATCCAGCTGCGGCGCCTGGGCGAAACCCGCGCCCAGCACCTGCTGCGCTTCCAGGTCCGCGACACCGGCATCGGCATCGCAGCGGACCAGCAGGCGCGCCTGTTCCGCTCCTTCGCCCAGGCCGATGCCTCCACTACCCGCCTGTATGGCGGCACCGGGCTGGGCCTGGCCATCTGCAAACGCATCATCGACCTGATGGGCGGCCGCATCGGCGTGGAATCGGAGCCCGGTCGCGGCGCCACGTTCTGGTTCGAAATCCCGCTGCTCAAGGTCATCGGCGACCTGCAACAGACCACCGGCGCCGACGCCGCACGCGTGATGGTGATCAGTTCCGACGCGCGCCTGTCGCAGCGGCTCAAGCGCCTGCTCGACAGCTGGGGCATCTCGCACGTGCTGATGGAAACCACCCAGGAAGCGCTGGAGCGCGTGCGCCGCCACACCGACGACGAAGGCTTCCGCTGCGTCATCGCCGACCACGAGACGCTGCGCTACAGCGCGCGCGCCGTGCATCGCGCCCTGGCACGGCCGGAAGACCTCAGCGGCTCACGGCTGATCTGGCTCTACGGCGACGAGCCGGTACCCGACGAACTGCAAGCCAACGCCACCCTGGTCCCGCGCCAGAGCCCGGACGAAACCCTGCGCGCGCTGGTACTGCCACCCGAGCCCAAGCCATCTGTGGCGCCCACGCTGGCGTCCGCGATGATCCCCGAGCCACTGCCGCCGCCAGTGGCGCATGCGCGCGACGTGCGCATCCTGTTGGTCGAAGACAACCCGGTCAACCTGCTGGTCGCGCAAAAACTGCTGGGCGTGCTCGGCTTCGAGGCCGACACCGCCACCGATGGCGAAGCCGCGCTGAGCAGCATGGAGTCCACCCGCTACGACATGGTTTTCATGGATTGTCAGATGCCGGTGCTGGATGGCTATGCCGCCACCCGCCGCTGGCGCGCCATGGAAACCGAAAGCGGTGGCCGCCCGATCCCGATCGTGGCGATGACCGCCAACGCCATGGCCGGCGACCGCGAACGCTGTCTGGCCGCGGGCATGGACGACTATCTCTCCAAGCCGGTCGCCCGCGAACAGCTCAATGCCTGCCTGCAGCGCTGGCTGCCGCGCCAGGCCCTGTTGCCAGGCCCAAGCACCGGAGCCCCCAGCGCGGATGCCGAGAGCGCTGCCAGCGCCGCACAGGCGCGCGCGCTGCCGATCCTGGAGAGCGGCGTCATCGACGAGTTGTACGAGGTGGCAGGCGCGGACACCATCCGCATCCTGCAGCTGTTCCTGGAAGACGCCCCCGGCATCATCGAAGGGCTGGAAGCGGCCGCCAGCAATCGCGACAGCATGCATCTGCGCGATCTGGCCCACACCCTGAAGTCCTCCAGCGCCAACGTCGGCGCCCAGGCGCTAGCCAACGCCGCCCGCCGCATCGAATTGGCCGCACGCACCGGCACCATCGAACGCCCCTCGGTCATGGTCGCCCTGGTCATTGCCGAATACGCCCGCGCCCGCCTGGCGCTGCTAGGCCAGGTCACCCGTTTGCAAGCCGCCAGTCGCGCTGCGGGCTGATTGGCGGGTTAGCCGTGTGGCTGAGTGGCGCGGCTCTCTCGCAAGATCGCAGCGTCGTCGTTCTTCAATCGAGCGTCGTGGTTCTCAACGAGCGCCAACCGCGTCTTCGCCTTTGCCAGGCCTTGGCACGCGCGATCGAACGCGCAAGTCAGCCACAGGTTGATAACGATGCGCCCGTGCAGCGGCCATCATCGCGCCCACGGTGCCGACGTTGAGAAGCCGCAACAGCGGGCGGGCGCGGGCAGACGCCACGCGCGCACAAGCGCCTCACCGCAGCAGCCGTAGGAGCTACGGCCGCCCTCAGCGCGTTTAGTCGTCCAGCTTGGTCAGCAGATAATTCGGTTCGCCGATACGCGCCACCAGATCCAGCTGGGTCTCCAGCCAATCGATGTGCTCTTCTTCGGACTCCAGGATGTCCACAAACAGCTGGCGGCTCACGTAGTCCTTGACGGTCTCCGCATAGGCCACCGCTTCGCGCAGCACCACGACCGCCTCGCGCTCAAGCGCCAGATCGCAGCGGAACATCTCGGTCGGGTTCTCGCCGATGCGCAGCTTGCCCAGCGCCTGGAAATTGGGAAGTCCCTCGAGGAACAAGATGCGGTCCGACAGCTTGTCGGCGTGCTTCATCTCGTCGATGGATTCCTTGTACTCATGCTCAGCCAGTTCTTTCAGGCCCCAGTTCTTCAGCATCTTGGCGTGCAGAAAATACTGGTTGATCGCAGTGAGTTCGTTGTAGAGCACCTTGTTGAGGTACTCGATGACTTTGGTATCGCCCTTCATGCGATGTCTCCGAGACAGTGAGCCGGCCGCACTCTAACGCGTTGCCGCCGCGCATGAAGGAACGCGAATCGTGATCAGTTGCGGAACGCGCCGCTGGCGCGTCACTCGCTGGGCCTGCTGTCGCTGCAGCCACCAATGGCATTACCAAGCGCGACGGCCGCAGAGGATTAGACGCTGCTTGCCTCCAAGCGTGGCGCCTCAGCACCTACGCCAACAACCAGACTCAGGCAGCGCTGGCGAATCCCAACATCGGCAAGGGCAATGCGCGGCTGGCATGCGCCTGGCTCAGCAAATCGCCCGCCATTTCCAGGCAGGAACCGCAGTTGGAGCCACAGCCGGTGCGCATGGTCAGCTCGGCAAGGCTGGCGCAGCCGTTCTCGGCCGCTTCGCGGATCTGGTGGTCGGTGACCCCATTACAGATGCAGACGTACACGGTATCGGTCAGGTGCTGGCGGTCCGGAGGAGACCGGGACTGATTGCACCGCAAACGAGAATAGGTGTCAATTCCAACGTTAATCATTATTAATCCGCACGGGCAAAACCCCGCCGCGCTTACGTGGGCGCTTACGCGGCCGGTCGTGGCCGGCTGCGCTGCTGCCCGGCAACCAGGCTTCCAGCGCACGCTGCGGCATCACGCCCACCGCTGCTGGCCCGGCCACGGTCTGGGCGAGCGGCGCGAGATGACGCAATGCGCGTGCATACACGCCGCGCTTGAACATCACCACATGCTCCACCGGATACCAGAAATCCACCCAGCGCCAGTGATCGAACTCCGGGCTGTCGGTATGGTCGAGCTTGAGGTGCGATTCCTGCCCGGTGAACTGCAGCAGGAACCAGACCTGCTTCTGGCCGATGCACACCTGGCGTTCGTTGCGACGCACCGCCCGGCTGGGTAGGCGATAGCGTAGCCAACCAGGGGTGGCGCCGAGCAATTCCACATGCTCGGGCAACAACCCGGTTTCTTCGCGCAACTCGCGGTACATGGCTTCCACCGGAGTCTCATCGGTATTCATGCCGCCTTGCGGGAACTGCCAGCCATCCCTGCGCACACGTCGTGCCCAGAACACCTGACCATCCTCACGCATCAGCACAATGCCGACGTTTGGCCGGAAACCGTCCGGATCGATCACGATGCGGACTCCTGAAAATCTACTGTCACCGACTCTGCCACGGCGACGCCCGGCTCACAAGCTGAAAACGAAATGCTTGACAACATCTCCGCCCATCGTAAAATTGGCGGTTCCCTAGGCTATGTAGCTCAGCCGGTTAGAGCACAGCACTCATAATGCTGGGGTCGGTGGTTCGAGTCCACCCATAGCCACCAAGGTGTTCAGGCCCTCACAGGCGTGCGATACTCTTGGACCAACACGTTTTATATTGCCCCGTCGCCAAGCGGTAAGGCACCTGACTCTGACTCAGGCATTCGGTGGTTCGAATCCATCCGGGGCAGCCAAACACGAGAGGTCCGATCTAACGATCGGGCCTTTTTTGTTGCGCGCCATCTCGTCGTTGCACGTAAACGATAGCGTGCTGGCCTGGAGCGACACCTGCCCTCACCGAGATCGCCTCGCGCGGCAGGCCTGCGTTGCAAGTGTTTACACGCGCGAAAGCACTTCGGAGGAAGCACTTTGTAGGAGCGCGCTCGCGCGCGATGAAGCTTTCCCAGTAAACCCCATCGCGCTCAAGCGCGCTCCTACCGAAGCAAGCGGGCACGGCTGCCACAACACCGGCAACCATAAAACCCGCAGCACGCGGCTAGAGCACCCGGCTCGTGCGCGACGACCGCGCTGCAACGTGCTCCACCACGTTACAGCTGCTACGCGCGGAAGTGCGGGCCAAGCAAGCATCTGTAGGAGCGCGCTAGCGCGCGACGAAGCTTTCCAGGTAACGCCCATCGCAAACATCGCACCCACGCGCGCTCCACAGCGGCGACCTCGTCAAGATTTCCGCAACACCGGCAACCAGAAAGAACCGTTATCCCAGAGCGGCACGCTTCGCCACATGCGATTTGTGACTTGCCTGCATCAGTCTCAAAACGGCGCCGGTGCCGCTACCCCCCAGTCGAACAGAAGGCAAGCCGCAGACAGGTCCAAATGGGCATGACGGAGGCAACCAACGCTCCATCGTTAGGCCAAACCAGCACCACACCGCACGATACAACCGCCACGAGCCATCAGAACAAGAAATGACGTGCCCAAAACGACAAAAGCCCCAGCATTGCCGGGGCTTTTGAAGCATCCCGGCGAACCGGGACGCAGCAAACGCGATGGATCAGCGCTTGGAGAACTGGGTCGCGCGACGCGCCTTGTGCAGACCGACCTTCTTACGCTCGACTTCACGGGCGTCACGGGTCATGAAGCCAGCCTTGCGCAGCTCGGACTTCAGGGTTTCGTCGTACTCGACCAGTGCACGAGCGATGCCCAGACGGATCGCACCGGCCTGGCCGGTGGTGCCGCCGCCGGAGGCGGTGACCAGGATGTCGAAGCTCTCGGTGTTCTTGGTGAGTTCCAGCGGCTGACGCACGATCATGCGCGCAGTCTCACGGCCAAAGAACTCGTCCAGCGGACGGTTGTTGACGGTGATGTTGCCGGTACCCTTGCGCAGGAACACGCGAGCGGTGGAGGACTTGCGGCGGCCAGTGCCGTAGTTTTGCGTGATAGCCATGATTAGATATCCAGAACTTGCGGCTGCTGAGCGGCGTGCGGATGCTCGGCACCCGAATAGACCTTGAGCTTGCGGTACATGGTGCGGCCCAGCGGGCCCTTCGGCAGCATGCCCTTGACGGCGATTTCGATCACGCGCTCCGGGTGGCGCTGCAGCGCCTGCTCCAGGCTCTCGGTCTTCAAGTTACCGATGTAGCCGGTGAAGCGGTGATACTTCTTGTCTTTCAGCTTGTTACCCGTGACCACGATCTTCTCTGCGTTGATTACCACGAGGTAATCGCCGGTATCGACGTGGGGGGTGTAAACAGGCTTGTGCTTGCCGCGCAGGCGGCGAGCCAATTCGGTGGACAGACGGCCGAGCGTCTTGCCGGCGGCGTCAACGAGATACCAGTCGCGCTGGACGGTCTCGGACTTGGCGGTGAACGTAGTCATGAGAAAACTCTTGAGTGTGGTCGGGCGGATTGCAGCGGCAATGACCGCTGGAACTTTGCCACGCGTTGTGAAGGCGAAACAGAAGAGGCGGGATTGTACGGGACGCCCCTCCGCGGCGCAAGTCGAGGCCTCACATGGCCGGCAGTGGTTGGCAGCACGTCGGCCGGGGGCGAGAATCCCCACATGACCCAGATCCCCCCTTCCCGACTGCACAGCCCGCTCGACCGCCTGCTGGTCGAAGCCCAGCGCGCGCTGGACACGGTGTTCGGCAATCCGCCGGCCGAGCGCCCCAATCCCGCCGGCGACACTCCCGATGCCGCCCTGGCGCCTGCGCAACGCCAGCACGCCGCCGGGCTGATGCGGATCAACCACGTCGGAGAGGTCTGCGCGCAAGGCCTGTATTTTGGCCAGGCCGCGGTGGCGCGCGATGACCACACCCGCCAGCATCTGCTCACCGCCGCGCAGGAAGAGACCGACCACCTGGCCTGGTGCGCGGACCGGCTGCGCGAGCTGGAGAGCCGCCCCAGCCTGTTCAACCCGCTCTGGTACGCCGGCAGCTATGCGCTCGGCGCTGTCGCCGGGCTGCGTGGCGACGACTGGAGCCTGGGCTTTGTAGTGGAAACCGAACGGCAGGTGGAAGCCCATCTGGACGAACACCTGGAGACCCTGCCCGAGACCGACCAGCGCAGCCGCGCGATCCTGCGCGTGATGAAGATCGACGAAGCACGCCACGCCGATCACGCCGAGCAGGCCGGCGCACGCATCCTGCCGCCACCGATCCCCAGCGCGATGGCCCTGGCCTCCAAGCTGATGAAGACCATCGCCTACCGTTTCTAGGGGATTGGGGATTGGCGGCTGGCGGCTGGCGGCTGGCGGCTGGCGGCTGGCGATCAGAATCTTGCGTGCATCCCCACGCAGATCGCACAGTGAGACGCGTGCCATGCCGCGTACGCCAACGGCGACTTCGGTATGAGTGTCTGACGACGACTCTGCCGCCTGACCCAATCGCGCTGCATGCCTCGGCGCACGCCACTGAAGCAGAGCCCCCTTTTGTTGGGGAGGCACACCAAAGGCGCGGGGATAGGCTGCGACGGAGTGGGCCCAAGGTTTGCGCAGCAAACCTCGGGAGGCAGGCCTGCGAAGCAGACTGACTACAACTACGACACCAGCTTCAGACCGATCACGCCGGCCACGATCAAGCCAATGCAGGCCAGCCGCGACCACGAGGCGCTGTCGCCAAACAGCGCGATCCCGGCGATGGTCACGCCCAGCGCGCCGATGCCGGTCCAGATGGCGTAGCCGGTGCCCACCGGGATGGTCTTCAGCGCCTGGGTCAGGAACCACAGACTCACGCCGGCCAGGCCGATCGTCAGCACGCTCGGCCACAGGCGGCTGAAGCCGTCGCTGTATTTGAGTCCCAGGGCAAAGCCGATTTCGAACAGGCCGGCCAACACCAGATAGATCCAGGGCATCACATCACTCCTCACAGAAAAAACGGACAAAAAAAAGCGACCCGGTGTCTGCACACCGGGCCGCCGTCGGCTATGGAACGCGAGGTCATCGCGTGGCGGGCCGTCCCGCCGTGTCATGTGGTTGCGCAACTGCAAGCAGGTACGCAACGGTCGAAACTACGCTTATTCGCTCAGATTGCGGCCGTGGAACAGTTCTTCGATCTCGCGCTTGAGCAGCGTTTCGATCTTCATGCGCTCCTTGAACGAAAGGTTCTTCGCACGCTCTTCGAACAGGTACTGATCCAGGTCGAAATCTTTCAGATGCATCTTCGTGTGGAAGATATTTTCCTGGTAGACGTTGACGTCGAACATCTCGTAGCGCGACTTCACGTTCTTGGCGAGGAAGTGCTGGATCGAGTTGATCTTGTGATCGATGTAGTGCTTCTTGCCCTTCACATCGCGGGTAAAGCCACGGACGCGGTAGTCCATGATCACGATGTCGGACTCAAGACTCTCGATCAGGTAGTTCAACGCCTTCAGCGGCGAAATCACGCCGCACGTGGCGACATCGATATCGGCACGGAAGGTGGCGATGCCTTCCTGGGGATGCGTCTCTGGGTATGTATGGACAGTGATATGGCTCTTGTCCATATGCGCAACCACGGCGTCGGAGATGAGCTCCTTGCCGGCCTGCTTCTTGTCGATCACCGGCTCTTCCGAGATCAGGATCGTCACCGACGCACCTTGTGGATCGTAATCCTGACGCGCGATATTGAGGATGTTGGCGCCGATGATTTCGGCCACATCCGTCAGGATCTGGGTCAGACGGTCCGCATCGTACTGCTCGTCGATGTACTCGATGTAGCGCTGACGCTCCTCTTCGGTACGTGCATAGCAGACGTCGTAGATGTTGAAGCTCAACGCCTTGGTGAGGTTATTGAACCCCTGCAGCCTCAGACGAGGCAACGGCTTGACCACGGCGGTCGGTCCTTTGGGAAGACGGGAAAGGGGGCAATTATGGGCCAAAGCTCTCATCAACGAAATGCCGGCGTTGAGAATGGTTTACCTTGCATGACTCATGCCGTTAAGCTTCGGGAATTACACGCGGAACTACCATGAGCCTAGGGAACACGACGGTTGTGACTACGACGGTACGTAACGCTACCCCCTCACTGACGCTGGACGCGGGCACCATTGAGCGATTCCTGGCGCACAGCCACCGCAGGCGCTATCCGACCCGGACCGATGTGTTCCGGCCGGGAGACCCCGCTGGCACCCTCTACTACGTGATCAGCGGCTCGGTGAGCATCATTGCCGAGGAAGATGACGATCGTGAGTTGGTGCTGGGCTACTTCGGTAGCGGCGAGTTCGTTGGTGAGATGGGGTTGTTCATCGAATCCGATACGCGCGAAGTGATCCTGCGCACCCGCACGCAATGCGAGTTGGCTGAAATCAGCTACGAGCGCCTGCAGCAGCTGTTTCAGACGAGTTTGTCGCCGGATGCGCCGCGAATCCTGTACGCCATTGGCGTTCAGCTTTCAAAACGCCTGCTCGATACCACAAGGAAAGCCAGCCGCCTGGCGTTCCTGGATGTGACCGATCGCATCGTGCGCACGCTGCACGATCTGTCGAAGGAGCCGGAGGCGATGAGCCATCCGCAGGGTACGCAGTTGCGCGTCTCGCGGCAGGAACTCGCGCGCCTGGTCGGCTGCTCGCGCGAAATGGCCGGACGCGTCCTGAAGAAATTGCAGGCCGATGGCCTGTTGCATGCACGCGGCAAGACCGTCGTGTTGTACGGCACGCGCTAAGCGTGGGGTGGCGATCGGTGCGCTGGCGCACCGATCGCTTCGCGATACCGGTGGCGCCGGCGCAAAACCGGCCAAACGCTGCGCCAGAGCGCTGCATATCGCCTTAGCGAACCCATCCGTAGCGCGACCCAGTCCACAGATCGCAACATTGCTTTGCAGGAGCTGTGGGTGATGTACGGCAGCTACTGCGCATCGACTGCGTCACGGTTGTTGCGTTATCCGCTTGCAGGGGTTCGAGCGTGATCCATGTTCTCGCGGGCGAGATCACCGAATGACCGCAGCGAATCTTTCCATAGTGATCACCAAGCGCGTACCGGCTGCTGGCGATCGGCGCGGTTAGAGCGCCTTGCCACCGCGATCGCGACAGCCCCAGTTGAGAATCGGGGTGCCGGCGGGCAGTACCTGGCGGAACAGGCTCTCGCGATTGGCCTTGGGGTTGACCACGACCGGTGCGCGCGCGGCCTTGAGCAACGGCAGATCCGCGGTGCTGTCCGAATAGGCAATAGCGATATCGGCATAGCCGCGTTCGCGCAGCATGCGCATCTTTTCTTCGTTGTGGCAGTGGCGGCGTGCGGTCACTGCACCCAGGCGCGGGCCCACCAAGGTGCCGATCACCGGCACGTCCTGATGCGCAACGAATCCCAGGATTGCGCGTGCCAACTCCGGCGGCGCACCGGTCGCCACCACTACCCGGTCGCCTGCGGCGCGGTGTTCGGTGAAGACCTTCAATGCATGCGGCAGCAGCCGCTGCCGGATCTGCGCTTCATGCTTGAGCACGTAGGCGTCGATGAAGCGATTGAACTCGCGTGCACGGTGCAGGCCGAAGGTGGCGATCCAGACATAGCCGGACACGCCGCGCCGACGCATGGGCAGCATCGCCACCATGGGCCCCAGGATCGGCGAGGCCAACAGCGCCACCAGCAGGCGCAACGGGTTGCGGCGGATCAGCCAGGCAAACAGATGGCTGCCGGAATCGCCGTCGTACAGGGTGTGATCGAAGTCGAAGACCACCAGCGGTGCGTCCTCGCGCGGGGCGGGATACGACTCAGTCATGCGCAAAGAATAGCTGACGCAGTGCTTCGCCGGGTTCGGGCGCGCGCATGAAGGTCTCGCCGACCAGAAACGCGTTCACGCCGTTGCTGCGCATCAACTGCACGTCGGATGCGGTGACGATGCCGCTTTCGGTGACCAGGACGCGATCACGCGGCACAGCTGCGCGCATGTCCAGGGTGGTCTGCAACGACACCTCGAAGGTGCGCAGGTTGCGGTTGTTGATGCCCACCAGCGGCACCGGCACCTGCACCGCACGCTCGAGCTCGTCGATGTCGTGCACTTCCACCAGCACATCCAGGCCCAACTGCATCGCCAGACCGGACAGGTCGGCCAGTTGCTGGTCCTCCAGCGCCGAGACGATCAGCAGGATGCAGTCGGCGCCCAGCACGCGCGCCTCGTAGACCTGGTACGGATCGACGGTGAAATCCTTGCGCAGCACCGGCAAGGTGCAGGCCTCGCGTGCCTGCTGCAGATACGCATCGGAGCCCTGGAAGAAATACATGTCGGTCAGCACCGACAGGCAGCTGGCACCACCGAACTCGTAGCTGACCGCGATGTCAGCCGGATGGAAGTCGGGCCGGATCACGCCCTTGGACGGGCTGGCCTTCTTTACTTCGGCAATCACGGCTGGCTCGCCGGCGGCAATGCTGGCCTTCATGGCGGCGGCAAATCCGCGGGTGAGCGGCAGGTCTGCGCTACGCGCGACCAGCTCGGCCAGCGGCACGCGTGCGCTGCGCTCGGCGATTTCGTCGGCCTTGCGGGCAAGGATGGTGTTGAGAATATCGCTCATCGTGTCGGGTCCTGGCGGGCGGGCATTATCGGTCAAGATCATGGCGGCGACCTGACCTGCGCGCGCAGCGCAGCATGCCAGCGCCGCCGTGAGGGTGCCGGCCAGCGTGGCCGGACACGGGAATCAGCCTTGTGCGGTGGCCTGCTGCGTGAAGGCGACATAGGCGTCCAGACAGGCACGTGCCGAGCCATCGGCGAGCACCTGGCGGGCGCGCACGATGCCATCGGCGATGCTGTCGGCCACGCCGGCCACGTACAGCGCCGCGCCGGCGTTGAGCGCCACGATGTCCAGCGCCGGGCCGGGCACGTTGTCGAGCACCTGCAACAGCATGGCGCGCGACTCGGCGGCATCGGCCACCTTGAGGTTGCGGCTGGCCGACATGGCAATGCCGAAATCCTCCGGATGCACCTCGTATTCGTGTACCTGCCCGTCGCGCAACTCGCCAACCAGGGTGCCGGCACCCAGCGAGAGTTCGTCCATGCCATCGCGGCCCCACACCACCAGCGCGCGCTCGGCACCCAGTTCCTGCAGCACGCGCGCCTGGATGCCCACCAGATCCGGATGGAACACGCCCATCAAGATGTTTGGCGAACCGGCGGGATTGGTCAGCGGGCCGAGAATATTGAAGATGGTGCGCACGCCCATCTCGCGGCGCACCGGTGCCACCACTTTCATCGCCGGGTGATGCACGGGTGCGTACATGAAACCGATGCCGGTCTGCGCCAGCGATGCAGCCACCTGCTCGGGCTGCAATTCGATCACCGCGCCCAACGCCTCCAATGCGTCGGCACTGCCCGACTTGGACGACACGCTGCGGTTACCGTGTTTTGCGACTTTTGCGCCGCCGGCAGCGGCCACGAACATGGCGCAGGTTGAAATGTTGAAGGTGTGCGAACCGTCGCCGCCGGTGCCGACGATATCGACCATGTGGCGGCGATCGGTGACCTCCACGCGGCGCGAGAACTCGCGCATCACCGTGGCCGCACCGGCGATCTCGCCAATGGTTTCCTTCTTGACCCGCAAGCCGGTCAGGATGGCAGAGACCATGGCATCGGACACCTCGCCGCGCATGATCTGCCGCATCAGATCGACCATTTCGTCATGGAAGATCTCGCGGTGCTCGATGGTGCGTTGCAGGGCTTGTTGTGGGGTGATGGGCATGGAATCAACCGTGGAGTAAGAAGAAAGACATCAGGCGATGCGCGCAGTGTGCGGGGCCAGCGTGACCGAGCAAGCCGCGTGCGTACGCCTGCATGCACAGGACCGAATCAGTGCCACCCGCTGGTCACTGCCCCGGGCGCCGCATGCGAAACCGCGCCTGCGCCTGCACTTCGAAATAATCGGCCGGGCCACCGGCGCGCAGGATGGTGTGCACCGCGGCCGGATCGTAAATGCCATCGCTCAGCGCCGCGTGCGCCAGATGCACGCCGACCACTTCGCCCAGCACCAGCCAGGTCTGGATGGGCTGCCCATCGGCAGCCTGCAACGGAATCAACTGGCTGAGCCGGCACTCGAAGCTCACCGGGCTGGCCGCCACACGCGGCACGTCGATCAGCCGCGACGGCGCGGCCTGCAGGCCGGCCAACTCGAACTCGTCGACCTCCTGTGGCACCAACGCAGCGCTGGCATTCATCGCCTCGGCCAGCGGACGGGTGGCCAGATTCCAGGTGAACACCCCGGTGGACTCGATGTTGCGCACGCTGTCCTTCCAGCCAATGCTTGCGAAGCCGACGATTGGTGGGGTGTAGTTGAAGGCGTTGAAGAAACTGTACGGCGCCAGGTTGACGATGCCCTCGACGCTGCGCGAGCCGATCCAGCCGATCGGTCGCGGGCCGACGATGGCATTGAACGGATCGTGCGGCAGCCCGTGCCCGTTGGCTGGCTCGTAGAAATGGAAGGTGTCGGCGGGCTGGTTCATCGTGGTCCAGGCATTGCGGTGCTAGTGCGGGAAGTGGATGCGTTGGCGCCGCGATGGGAAGAGCTGTGCGTTGCGGCGCGCATGTGTGCTGCGCTGCATGCGCGTTGGCGCAGGCAGCAGCGCTCAGCGCTCCAGGAAATTCTTCAGCAACGCATGGCCGTGCTGGGTGAGGATCGACTCCGGATGAAACTGCACGCCTTCGACCGGGAACTGGCGATGGCGCAGGCCCATGATCTCTTCCATCGAGCCGTCCGGATTTTCGGTCCACGCGGTGACTTCCAGCGCGTCGGGCAAGGTGGCCTTGTCCACCACCAGCGAGTGGTAGCGCGTGGCCTCGTAGCTGTCCGGCAGACCGGCGAACACGCCCTTGCCGTGGTGGCGGATCGGCGAGGTCTTGCCATGCATGATGTTGCTGGCGCGGATCACATCGCCGCCATAGACCTGACCGATGCTCTGGTGCCCCAGGCAGACACCGAGGATCGGCGTGGTCTGGCCCAGTTGCTCGATCAGCTGCAACGAGATGCCAGCCTCGTTCGGCGTACGCGGACCGGGCGAGATCACGATGCGCTCCGGCTTGAGCGCAGCGATCTGATCGACGCTCATCGCATCGTTGCGCACCACCGTGACCTCCGCGCCCAGGGCCTGCAGGTACTGCACGAGGTTGTAGGTGAAGCTGTCGTAGTTATCTAGCATCAAGAGCACGTCTCTTCACCACGCTGATTTTCAAAAGATATTTCAGGATTTCAACGGCGGATACAGACTTGACTTCACGCCTGGGCAACCGTCGAACGACCTTAAACCGACATTATCCGATGAACTCGGACACTTCGGCAGTCTGGCTAAAATTTCACGGCAGGGGCTTGAGCCCAAGCTCGACAAGAAAGGCATTGTGGCGCTTCTTCGACTCTTCGAGCCTCGATTCGATCGCCGTCAAATCGGCATGCACGGCCTCAAGAACGATCTCCTTGTCGGCTTCTGCGGTGCTGACATAACGCGAAATATTGAGGTTGTAGTCCTTGTCGGCGATCTCTTTCATCGACACGCACCGGGAATAGCGATCCTGCTTGTTCCGGTTCTGGTACGTGTTGACGATCCGCTGAATGTGTTCGTCTGTCAGTTGATTCTGGCGCTTGCCCTTAGCGAAGTGACCGGCTGCGTTGATGAACAGCACGTCATCCGGTTTCTTGCATTTCTTCAGCACCAGAATGCATACCGGAATGCCGGTGGAGTAGAACAGGTTAGCCGGCAGGCCGATCACCGTGTCGATATGGCCGTCGTCCAGTAGCTTGCGGCGGATGTCGGCCTCCTTGCCACCGCGAAACAACACGCCGTGCGGTAGGATGATCGCCATCACGCCATCGTCTTTCAGGTACTGCAGACCGTGCAGAAGGAAGGCGAAATCGGCTGCGCTCTTGGGCGCCACGCCGTGGTTCTTGAAGCGCGCGTCTTGCGCCATCGCTTCGCCCGGCTCCCAGCGATAGCTGAAAGGCGGATTCGCGACCACGGCGTCGAAACGGGGCTTTTTTGCCGGATTGGTTTCGCGCAGCCAGTCCCAGTCGTTCTTCAGCGTGTCGCCGTGATAGATCTCGAACTCGGTGTCCTTTACCCCGTGCAACAGCATGTTCATGCGCGCAAGGTTGTAGGTGGTGACGTTGTATTCCTGCCCGTAGATCTTACCGATGCTGCCGCCACTGTTCGTCATACGATTACGGATATTGAGCAGTAGCGAGCCTGAGCCGCAAGCGAAATCGAACACGCTATCCAACTTGCCGCGCGGGCCGGTTTTCGGCTCCTGGCTGTCGAGGGTGACGATGGCGGACAGGATGTTGGAGATCTCTTGCGGCGTATAGAACTCGCCAGCCTTCTTGCCGGAGCCGGCCGCGAACTGGCCGATCAGGTACTCGTAAGCATCGCCCAGCGAATCCGTCTTGGCAGACAGCGCCATGCCGCGCGCAATTTCGCTGATGATCGAACACAGCTTGGCGTTGCGGTCGTCGTACTTTCTGCCAAGCTTGTCCGAAGCAAGGTTGATCTCCGAGAATAAGCCCTGAAACTCGCTCTCGAACGAATCTTCCTCAATGTGTTTGAAGCCTTGCTGTAAGGTGTCGAGCAGATCGTGGTTTTGTTTCTTCGCCAGATTGACGATATTGCCCCACAAGTACTTAGGTTTGATGACGTAATGCGCCTTGCGCCGCATCTGTTGCTCGAATGCGGCTACATCGCCCGGATTGGACGCGTACCACACCGACAGCGGAGTCTTGTCGCTATTACCGATGGTCTTCGCGTCGGGATAGTCCGAGCCAAGCTCCTTCTTTGCCGCAGCCTCGTAGTTATCCGACAGGTAGCGCAAAAACAAGAAGGACAACATGTAGTCGCGGAAGTCGTCGGCATTCATGCTTCCGCGCAACTGGTCGGCAATCGCCCACAGAGTTTTACCAAGTTCTTTTTGGTCGTCTTTGGTCATGGTTTCAAGCGTCGTTTAATCTTATTTTCGATGGCGGCAAGTTCGGTAGTGTCAGCAGCATCGGCGGCCAGCGCCTCCTGCTGCTTGCGCTGCTCGTCGAAGGCGAAATAGCGCGCGTTGGCTTCCGTCTCCATCCGTGCGTGACTGACAGAACCGGCATTGGCCAGCAAGGGGAAGTCATTGGAACTAATGATCTGGCTGACGTTTTCCCTCCAGAAGCGCATGGGGATCTCCTGGCGATTCTTGGCGCGCAGCTCTGCAGTCTCCAGGAAGATGGTCACCAGACGGTTGAGGGTGTCGATCTCATCCTCACTCAGGTAGTTCTTGGCGATCAGAATGTCCTGCTTGCGCACGCGCCCACCGCTCCATGCGCGCAGGCCGAAATGTGGATCGTCGGGGTTGGCGCGGGCCATGATGAGTTCGGCGGCGGTCTGCCCAGTCACTGCATAGAGCAATTGGTTTTGCACGGTGGCGAAGAAGACCTGCGTTGCGCGGTCGGTCTTGTCGTAGTCAACGCTCAGAGCAAACAGTTCGCGTACTTTTTGATAGAAGCGCTTTTCCGAGGCACGGATGTCGCGGATGCGGGACAGCATCTCGTCGAAGTGATCGGGACGGCCATCCGGGTTCTTCAGGCGCTCATCGTCCATGACGAAGCCCTTGAGCAGATATTCCTTGAGCGCGGTGCTGGCCCAACGGCGGAACTGTACCCCGCGCTTTGATCGCACGCGGTAACCGACCGCCAGAATGGCGTCGAGGTTGTAGAGCGTGACCGGCCGGCGCACCTCGCGCGCACCCTCCCGCTGAACCACCGAGGATTCCTCGGTAGTTCGTTCAGGCTCCAACTCATTGTCTGAAAAGATGTTTTTCAGGTGCAGACTGATGGTGTCGGTAGTGACGTCGAACAGCTCCGCCATCTGCGCCTGCGTCAGCCAAACGGTCTGGCCTTCGGCGCGCAACTGGATGCGGCTCTTGCCATCTTCGCTGGTGTAGAGGATTAGCGCGCTCATGCCTCAGCCTCATGCAACACGAAGTTGTATTTCGTAAGAAGTCCATCCATCACTTCATTGAAAATTTCTAAATTGTCAGAAACAACGATATCCGACTCGAAGTAGTAAACTTTCTTGTGCAATAGAGCATTGACGATATCAGCGACCCTATTAGGTTCATTGATTCCGATCTGATCTAGCACGTATCCGAATTGCCCAACACCAAGAAACGACGCTACGTTTTCCAGAACCTGACGGAGTAAAGCGAAGTGGTAGGCACGAACATCATTGGTACTGCGGGCGCCAGACAGCACTTGAAGCATGCGAAGGTGGTACAGGAACACGTCTTTCCGACAATTTTCTAACTTGAGCTGACCTGACTTCGAGCTTAGAATATTAATATTGTAAAGAGGCTTTCCATTCTTCTTGAATTTATCTTTCCGCTCCCCCTTTGTGAGCCAGTCGCTCAGGATCGAAAAAAGGCCAAGGTGGTGAGTAGTGACAAATATTTTTCGCTTATTGAAATGGCTTTCGATGAGATCAAAAAGCGTAGCCGCCGTAATAAATATATTATGGTCATCCAGGCTTGAAACAGGATCGTCGATGAAAAAATGGCTTGCCTGTTGGTCAGCCCACCCTTCGACTTCAAACAAGGCAAGAAAGAAACACCACACAAATATACGTTCTTCACCGCGAGAAATCTTAATAGGCAGTTGAGTCACATCCGGATTCTGGCTCGGGATGAAGAATATGATTGACTCAACCCCCTTTTCCGGATCATCTTCGTGCAAATTTATAGTAAAGCCGAACTTCGGTTTATACGCCCTAAGTTTTACTCGAATATTATCTTCCGTCAGCAACGCATGAAATCGGCTTAAACTACTGGGCAGCACCCTCAGCCGAATGCCCCCCCCTTCGTTCTGTTCATCGTTATCCCAGACGAAAAGGTCTTCGCTGTACGCGTTGTAATAAACTCCGGAATGCCCCCCATCCTCCTGTTTCGTCGCGTTCTTGTAGGCGACGGAAAGCTGGGTCTTGCCTGTGGCATTGAAGGCATAGACAAGAATGATTCGCGCATCGCTATCGCGCAAAGTGCCGGCAATTTCATTCAGCGTCACAAGCCGACCTCACTCAGAGGGAACAGCTGCTGCATTAGGCCCTTCTTGTGGGTCCTGAGGGCGGCGAGCTGGTCGAATTCGGCGGCGATCTTGGCATCCAGGGAAGAAAGGAAGTCGGCGATACGTTGCTGCTCATCAAATTTTGGATAGCACACGGGAATCTGCTCCATCAATGACTTTTTCACGGCTGGGACCACACCGCCCGCGTACTCGATGAGTGGAATCTGACACCACATGTAGTAGACAAAGCGATCATGTGCCAAGCCTGTGATCGCCTTGACCCCAGCCACGTTGTTGTCAACAAGGCAAGGTCGCGACGTGATCGCACGCTTGTTCGAACGAATCGCCTCACCGATCTTCGCGAACACTGTTGATCCAATTGGCATCAACTTGGCACGAAGTTCCTCAAGAACATCAGCATCAATGTGGTTATTAGCCTTGTCTAGAAGGATGCCCCCGGCATCCACGCATGCCGAGATGTCGCTAACCTTGTAGAACGGAAAATTACCCTCTCGGCCTCCCTGCAGCCTCTCGGGGAAACCGTAACCTTGCAACACGTCAATAATGTCGCTTGCCTTGCCGAGAGTCCACCCTGAGGCATTACTAAACTCGGGAAAACGTAAGCGGGGGCTGGCTTCGCCTTCGCGGGGGAAGAGTTCCTGCATCAAGCCGCGCTTGTGAACCTTCAGCGCCTCCACTTTCAGCACCTGCACGGAAATCAAGTCGTCCAGCGACGTTAGGAAGTCAGCAATTTTTTTCTGCTCTTCAACTTCTGGGGCGAACACTTCTCCAGCGAGCACTGCAGCATTACTTACCTTCATGTCATTTTTTGCACCCTTCCTGACAATAGGCTGCAAGTAACTATTGAGGTTGTAGTCACCAGAGAAATAGTGATCCAAAAACGCGGGATTCCCAAAAACTGTCGTGCGATAGACAGCATAGAGTGTGGATACGACGCCTGGCTTCCCTTTGTTTTCTTTGATGATGCCAAACGGATTTCTCTTAAGCGGGCTTTTTGTATAAACGATGTCACCCGTTTCTACGACGTGGTAGTTTGCAAGAGAGACACCCGCGTATGATCGGCCAAGAAGCTCGATCTGATTGACACACCCATGCTCACCCGAGACGGACAGCACCTCTTGTGGGCCAAAACTCAGGTTTTTGTTCCGCTTCTTCTGTTCGACGAGGAAGCAGCTCAACTTCTTGAGCTCCCAGGCCTCGGAATGCCTAAACTCCGGAAACCGCAACTTCGGCACTGCCGTCTTCACCCCTTGCTTTCCCATGCTCATTTCTCGTACGCCTTCAGACCAGCGATTTCACGCCCACCGGCACGTTTGTGCAGCAGCGGCAGCAGATCGCGCATCAATGCCAGTTCTGCCTGGGTGCGCGCCTTCCAGCCAAGGTCCAGCGGGGCCAGCAGTTCGGTGAGGCGTTCGCCGTCGAAGATGCGACGGGCAAGAACCGCATCGACGAATGCCTGCAGGTCGGCAACCGGCAAGCCGTGCCTGCCGGAGAGCGCGGTCATTTCCTGGGCGGCTTTTTCTGCCTTGAACGCCTCATAGCCGGCGCGGATGGCCTCCTCGCTCAGTCCCTCGCCAGCTTTGAGCCCGCGCACGTACGCGCTGATGTCCTCACGCTCGTCGACAAACTTGGCATCACTGGCAATCAGGCCGATCAACTGCTCGCGGCTCATGCTGGCTTTGCCCGGCGCCTTACCCGAATAATCGGCGATCAACTTCATGATGTAGTCGTAATCGATGGTGCTGGAAGCGAACAGCACGAACTCAAAATCGAGCTGCTCGACGTCGTTGCGTGTAGCGTCATCCAGCCCGCCGGCCTTCTTCTGGTCGGCGCGCAGTTCCTCGGCTTTTTGCAGGTATTGACCGCGAAAGCTACGCAGTTCGTCCTTGGGCAGGATGGCCTCGACCTGCGCCTGTTGCTCGGCGGTCAGATCGGTGTACTGGTCGAGCTGGGTCTGCAGCTTCTGAACGTCCTTGAAGTGCTTGACGAAGGCGACCTTGGCTGCCGTGCCCTTGAGGTTGGCGATGTCTTCGGGTTTGCCGCCCAGCCCTTGCGATGCAAGGAAGCTGTCGAGGCTGGCGCGCGCCTTTTGGAGTTTGTCGATGACTACCGGGGCGGTGTCCACCAGCCAGATTTCACGCGCCTTTTCTGCCTTGGCGCCAGAGAACAGTGCGATGGCGGCATCCACGGCCGATTGCTGGCTACGGAAGTCAAGGATGTTGCCGTAGGGCTTGGTGTCGTTGAGTACGCGATTGGTGCGGCTGAACGCCTGAATCAGGCCGTGGTACTTGAGGTTCTTGTCCACGTACAGGGTGTTCAGATATTTGCTGTCGAAGCCTGTGAGCAGCATGTCCACCACGATTACGATGTCCAACTTTTCGCGGCCTTTCATCGGCAGGTCGGCGTTGGGGAATTGCTGGTCCTTGATGCGCTGCTGCACGTCCTGGTAGTACGCGTCGAATTCCTCGATGCGGTGGTTGGTGCCAAAGCGCACGTTATAGTCGGCGACGATGGCTTTCAATGCGGCCTTCTTGGCATCTGGGTCTGTCCTGTTGTCTGCCTGCTCCTGTGGCAGGTCTTCCTGCAACTGGCGCACGTCGGCGCTGATATCACCGGGAGGCGAGAACACGGCAGCGATGTTGAGCGGCACGTAGCCGGAGTCAGCCTGCTGCTTTTCCAACTGCGCGGCTTTGAACAACCCGACATACTCGATGGCGTCGTTGATCGACGCAGTAGCGAAGAGGGCGTTGAAGCGTCGCCCGCCGGTGGCGGCGTCGTGCTTGCTGAGGATGGCATCGACCACGGCGCGTTTGGCCAGCGTTTCGCCTGGCTTTGGCGCATTCTTGCCATCAGGCTTGTAGTAGTCCACATGGAAACGCAGGACGTTCCTGTCCTCAATGGCGTGGGTGATGGTGTATTCGTGCAGGGACTGTTGGAACAGGTCTTCGGTGGTCTTCAGCGTCTGTTCGTCGCCTTCGATGCGCCTGTAGCTGGCGTTGTCCTCGAAGATCGGCGTACCGGTGAAGCCGAATAGCTGGGCCTTGGGAAAGAACTCCTTGATGGCCTGGTGGTTCTCGCCGAACTGAGAACGGTGGCATTCATCGAAAATGAACACCATGCGCTGGTCGCGCAAGGGCTCCAGGTGCTGACGGTAGTCGGCACGGGCCGGATCCAATGCACGGCCCAGCTTCTGGATGGTGGTGACGATGACCTTGTCTGCGGCATCGTCGGAGACAAGGCGGCGCACCATTGATTCGGTATTGGTATTTTCCTCGACGCAGCCCTCCTGGAAGCGATTGAACTCCTCGCGGGTCTGGCGATCCAAGTCCTTGCGGTCCACCACGAACAGGCATTTCTCGATGGCGGGGTTGGCCTTGAGCAGCGTCGATGCCTTGAAGCTGGTGAGCGTCTTGCCACTACCGGTGGTGTGCCAGATGTAGCCGTTGCCGAGGTTCTTGTCGATGCACTCGACAATGTTCTTCACCGCGTAGATCTGGTAAGGCCGCATCATCAAGAGCTTCTGCTCACTGGCCACCAACACCATGTAGCGACTGATTATCTGCCCCAGCGTGCACTTGGGCAGGAAGGCGTCGGCAAAGGCATCCAAGCCGCTGATCTTGCTATTGTCCGGCGCCGCGTACTGGTAGATGGGCAGAAAACGCTCATCCGCATTGAAAGCGAAATGGCGCGCGTTGTTGTTGGCAAAATAGTAGGTCGCGTCACGATTGCTCACGATGAACAGCTGGATGAAACACAGCAGTGTGCGTGTGTAACCGTTGCCGACATCGTGTTTGTACTCGACGATCTGCTCGATGGCCCTCCGCGGGTTGATACCTAGCGTTTTCAGCTCGATTTGCACCGCCGGCACGCCATTGATGAGCAAGATGACGTCATAACGATGGTGGCTGTCGTCGGTATTGATGCGGAGCTGGCTGGCAACCTCGAAGGTGTTCTTGCACCAGTCGTTGATGTTGACCAAGGTGTAGTTGAGCGGCGTGCCGTCGTCGCGCGTAAAAGCGTTGCGGTGGCGCAAGGTGTGCGCGGCTTTGAATACATCGGCGGTAACGACCTCTTCGAGCAAGCGCTGAAATTCGGCGTTGGTCAAGGCGACCCGGTTCAGCTCTTCGAAATGCTTGCGGAAATTGGCTTCGAGCGCAGCACGGCTGCGAATGTCAGCTCGCAGGGTGTACTTGAGCCCCCCGAGCTTTTCGACAAGCTCCTGCTCGATGGTGCTTTCCCTGACGCGCATATGAAACCTCAATCGCAGATGGTTGCCGCGCCATCAAAACGCTCGGCAGGTGACGGACCATTTTACCGGATGCAGTACCCGACAGACTGCCGCAGATGCCAACGAGCCGAGCAATCGCTATGGCTCAAATTTCGCCGGTGACTCGCCAACGTTGTGCCGAAAAGGCTGCGCAATCTTGATAACGCGATTGCGGCGCGATCGACAACGCGGAGGCGTACAGCGAATCCTTCAGCACATGGTTACGTTGCAATCCGTCCAAGACAACGCGCGCAAGCTCCTTGATGAACTTGCACGCAAGATCAGGCTGCAGTTCGGTCTTGCTGACCCTGAGGTCGATCATGAACCAGTCCGGATCGACGGTGAGGAACGCCTGACCTTTCATCAGCAAATGCGGTCGCGATGGCAAGTTATTGATCTGCGCTGCGACCACAGTCGGCAACATCAGGGCAGCGGAGAGCACCCAACCAGCGATTCTGTTAATCGCTGTCATCCTTGATATCTAGTCATGACTGCACCGCAGGATGCTGCAAAAGGGCCGCAACATACGCGCACAGACGATCAACTGCGGCAGGCGTGGTGGCCCACGAGGTCACGAAGCGAATCACCAGGCGGCCGTCGCTGCGCGTTTCCCAGCGTTCGAAGTCGTAGCGCTGCGCGATCTGCTCGGCCTGCTGCGCGCTCACGGCAATGAATTGCTGGTTGGTCGGCGAGTTGCTGGTGAATTCGGCGCCGGCGGCCAGCAAGCCGGCACGCAGCCGCTGCGCCATTGCATTGGCATGCGCGGCTAACTCAAAGAACAGCCCCTCTTCGAAAAGCGCAGCGAACTGCGCACCCAGCACCATGCCCTTGGCCAGCAGCGCGCCGCGTTGCTTGATCAGGTAGCGGAAATCGGCCTGCAACGCCGGCGTCACGATGATCAGCGCTTCGCCGAGCAAGGCGCCATTCTTGGTGCCGCCGATGTAGAACGCATCGGTGAGCGCGGCAATCGTCGGTAGATCCAGATCGTTGCCATGGGCAGTCAATGCCGCGCCCAGGCGCGCGCCATCCAGATACAGCAGCAAGTCGTGCGCGCGGCAGAACTGCGCGAGCGCCTCAAGTTCGGCACGCGTGTAGATGGTGCCGCTCTCGGTGCTGTTGGAAAGATAAACCAGGCGCGGCTGCACCATGTGCTCGTTGCTGTGCACCGCAAGCAGTGGCGCGATCAATGCAGGCGTCAGCTTGTCGTGCAGCGCGGGGACGGTGAGCACCTTGTGCCCGGTGGCCTCGATCGCGCCGGTTTCGTGCGTGGCGATGTGGCCCGCTTCCACCGCAATCACCGCCTGATGCGGGCGCAAAAACGCGCTGATCGCAATCAGGTTGGTCTGCGTGCCACCGACCAGCAGATGCACGGCGGCCTGCGGTTGCGCGATGGCATTGCGGATCAATGCCGCAGCACGTTCGCTATGCCGATCGGTGCCGTAGCCGCCATTTTGCTCGTCACTGGCCTGCGCCAATGCCTGCAAGACGCGCGGATGTGCGCCCTCGCTGTAATCGTTGCGAAAGCTGATGCGTGCAGCGCTGCCCTGCCCGTCCATCACAACCCCTTGGCGGCCTGGGCAACCGCGCGGAACAGGGCGCGGCCCTTGTTCATGGTTTCCTGCCATTCCAGATCGGGATCGGAGTCGTAGACCACGCCGCCGCCGGCCTGCACATACAGGTAGCCGTCCTGGATCACGGCGGTGCGGATCGCAATCGCGGTATCGGCGTCGCCATGCCAGCCGATGTAGCCCACCGCGCCGGAATACACGTTGCGCTTGACCGGCTCCAGCTCGCGGATGATTTCCAGCGCGCGGATCTTTGGTGCGCCACTGACAGTGCCGGCGGGAAATGTCGCGCGCAGCACATCGCTGTAATTCAGGCCGGCTTTGAGCGTGCCGGTGACTTCGCTGACGATGTGCATGACGTGGCTATAGCGCTCGATCACGAACTGCTCGCCCACCTTGACGGTGCCCGGCTCGGCCACGCGGCCGACATCGTTGCGGCCCAGATCGATCAACATCACATGCTCGGCGCGCTCTTTCGGGTCGGCCAGCAATTCTTCTTCCAGCGCCTTGTCCAGCTCCGGTGTTGCGCCGCGCGGGCGGGTGCCGGCGATGGGACGCACGGTGACCACGCCATCGCGCAGGCGCGCGAGGATTTCCGGCGAGGAGCCGACTACCTGGGTGCCGCCGACATCCAGAAAATACATGTACGGCGAAGGGTTCAACGCACGCAGCGCGCGATACACATCCACCGGACGCGCACGGAATGGCACCCGCAACCGTTGCGACGGCACCACCTGGAAGATGTCGCCGGCGCGCACGTATTCCTGCGCCTTGCGCACCACCGCGTGGTACTCCTCGCGGGTGAACGAAGAATGGAAATCCGATTCGTCGATGGCATCGGAAATTTGCGCCTGCGGATACCCGGCGCCTCCCTGACGCAGGCGATGCGCCAGTTCGTCCAGGCGGCGGTTGGCGCGCACATAGGCCTGCGGCTGGCGCGGGTCGGCATGCACGATCAGGTACAGGCGGCCCTTGAGATTGTCGAACACCGCCAGCTCTTCGGAGAGCATCAGCAGGATGTCCGGCGTGCCCAGTTCGTCGGGCTTCTCGCCGCTACCCAGGCGCGGTTCGATGTACTGGATGCATTCGAAGCCGAACCAACCGACCAGCCCGCCGGTAAACCCGGGCAGGCCATCGAGCTGGGGCACCGAGTGCTCGGCGCGCAAGGCGTCGACTTCGGCCAGCGGATCGGCGACTTCGCGGGTCTCCAGCACTTCGCCGTGTTCGCTGACTTCCAGCGTGTGGCCGCGAAAGCTGTACACGCGTCGCGCCGGCAGGCCGATGATGGAATAGCGCCCGAAGCGCTCACCGCCTTCGACCGATTCGAACAGGTAGGTGTAGGCGCCGTCGGCGAGTTTCAGATAGACCGACAGCGGCGTGTCCAGGTCGGACAGCACTTCACGGACAACGGGGATACGGGTGTGGCCTTCAGCGGCCTGGCGCTGGAACTGCTCTGCAGTGATCAAGACGACTTTCCTTCCGGGACTCTGTGGCGGGGCGGACGACGGCAACGGGCCACCATCGCCACCAGCGGCGAGCGGAAGAGAAGGAGCGTGGGGTCGTCAGGCGGGACACGTGGGTACTGTAGCGCAACTGCCGGTTTAGGGCAGCAGGTGCCAAGGCGAAAACTGCGGGAATTGCGAGGGTGGGTTGTGCCAGGTTGGGCGGTGTTGGTTATGGCGTCTCAGGCTGACCGACATCGGCTCCGGATAGCGCGTCCTTGTTGTGGAGCGCGTTTTTTGCACACGGTGAGACATTGCCGTGCGCCGGTGCAGAGCGAGCTACCTGGTAGCGGCATGTGTGTCGACACAGGCACCCTCACCCCAACCCCTCTCCCAAAGGGAGAGGGGCTTACAGCGGTGCGTTGGCGGTTGCTTCGCTTGAGCCGCAGTTGCTTCGCTTGAATCCCGATTCCCGATTCCCGATTCTCCATTCCCCATTCCCCGCTTCAAGCGCTCCGCAACGGGCAATCGATCGGCAAATGCATGCGCAGGCGGGCCGCCACGCATTCGACGCGGAAATGCCGCGAGGTCTCCGGTTCGCCATCCAGATTCAAGGTGAGCGGTTGCACGGAAGCGATCTCCAGCCAGGGCAGCCGGGTGCGCACCGCGACCCGTTCGAGCGCGGCCTGCTTGCCGCCGGTGACCAGGGTGCCCAGCGTGGCGGCGACCTCGCCATTGAGCGCGGGCACGATGGTGACATCGAGCAGGCCGTCGTCGATCAGTGCCTCCGGGCACAGCGCCTGGCCACCGCCGGCCTGGCGCCCGTTGCCCAGGCCCAGTGCGATGAATTCGCCTTCCCAGCTGAAATCCGGGCCGGTGAAATGGGCACTGATCGGGTCGATCCGCCCCAGCCGCGACATGCCGGTGATCAGGTAGGCCAGCCCGCCGAGCATCTTCTTCAGGCCCGCATCGGTTTCCACGGTGACCTGAGTGCCGAAGCCGCCGCTGGCCACATTGGCGCACCAGTGCGGGCCGTGGTCGGCGTCGATACGCAGCAGGTCGATGGGCTCGGCCGCACGTTCGGCAATCAGGCCCAGGGCGCCGAGCGGTTCGAGCGGGATCATGGCGGCAGTTGCGAAATCGTTGGCGGTGCCCAGCGGCACCAGGCCCAACGATGGCAGCGTGGCGGCGTCGTCCTGGTGGTGGGCCAGTGCGGCGGCCACTTCGCTCAGCGTGCCATCGCCGCCGGCGGCGACCACGGTCTGCACGCCATCGGCGATGGCTTCGGCCACGTAGCGCTCGGCGTCGCCCTCTTCCCAGGTCACGCGCACATCGAGCTGGATGCCGCGCTTGCGCAGCACGCCCACCGCCTCGCGCAGATCCTCGTTGTCGGTGGACTTGCCGTTGAGGATCAGTCGCCAGTGGGACGGGGCCATGCGCGCTGCCGATGGAGGAGGGTGTGGTGCGCGCAGGCTAGCAGCGGCGGAATGCGTGGATCGTGAATACGCAGTGCCCGCACCTGTCATCGGCATGTCATCGATGACCCGGAGGATAGAAGGCCATAGCAGGGACGACGGGCGGAGGCAGGATCAGCCTCCAAATTTTCTTGAAGGCCGCTCCATTGGGGCGGCCTTTTTTATGCGTGTTTCGCAGGGGTGGCGAGGTGACGCGCGGTTGCTTGGCCACAAACTGCATGGTTGAAGCAGGATGCCCTGGGGCAGGCCTGCACTTCGCGCCCCCAAGCGGGCGTCAACTGCCAGGCAAGCCTAGAGCCTGGCTGACGCGCGGCTCACCCCTCGCCGCGCGCCTCAGGTACCTGCAGCAAACGCAGCCAGACGCTCGCCATCGAGCCGGTATACGGTCCAGCCCTCCATGGGGCGGGCACCCACGGCCTGGTAGAACTCGATCGCCGGCTGGTTCCAGTCCAGCACCGACCACTCGAAGCGTCCGCAGCCCTTGTCCACCGCCAGTTGCGCCAGGTGCCGCAGCAGCGCCAGGCCGGCGCCCTGCCCGCGCGCTTGCGGCCGCACGAACAGGTCTTCCAGATACAGGCCGTTGCGGCCCAGCCAGGTGGAGTAATTGAAGAAATACACCGCGAACCCAAGCACCTGGCCGCCCTGCTCGCAGAGCAACGCGTGCGCGGTGGCACCGTCGCCGAACAGGCTGGCGCGCAGATCCTCCGGCGTGGCCTTCACCGCGTCGGGCTCGCGCTCGTACACCGCCAGCGCGGTGACCAGTTCGTGCAGCAGCGCCGCATCGGCGGGCGTGGCGGGGCGGATCTGCAGCGGCGCCTGACTCATCGCGCCGCATCCACCGCCGCGCGCATCTGCGCAATGATCTGCGAGTAATCGGGCGCATTGAAGATGGCCGAGCCGGCCACGAAGGTATCCGCACCGGCGGCAGCGATCGCGCCGATGTTGTCGGCCTTGACGCCGCCATCGATCTCCAGGCGGATCGGCTTGCCCAGCGCATCGATCTTGCTGCGGATGGCGCGCAGCTTGTCCAGCGCCGAGGGAATGAACGCCTGCCCGCCAAAGCCGGGATTGACCGACATCACCAGCACCAGATCCAGCTCGGGCAGCACCCAGTCCAGAATGTCCACCGGCGTGGCCGGATTGAGCACCAGGCCGGCCTGGCAGCCGTGCGACCTGATCAGCTGGATCGTGCGGTGCACGTGGCGGCTGGCTTCGGGATGGAAGCTGATGGTGGTGGCGCCGGCATCGGCGAAGTCCGGCACGAGGCGGTCCACCGGTTCGACCATCAGGTGCACGTCGATCGGTGCAGTGATGCCGTGCTTGCGCAGCGCCTGGCAGACCATCGGGCCGATGGTCAGGTTGGGCACGTAGTGGTTGTCCATCACGTCGAAGTGCACCCAGTCGGCACCGGCCTTCAGGACGTTGTCCACTTCCTCGCCCAGGCGGGCGAAATCGGCAGACAGGATGGACGGGGCGATCGCCGTCGGTTGCATGGGCAGCTCGGGAAAATGCAGGAGCCCCATTGTCGCAACCGTGGCGCGGCGAGGAAAGCCGAGCGCGGCGGCAGCTGCTCTGCAAGCGGGCGTGCGGTGGAGCTTCGGGCCGGCTTGGCGTTGGCTGCCGGCGATGGGCGCCTGGCGCAGCCAACACCGGCGGTATTGCACTCGATCGGCCAGAGCCGCTGCCTGGCAGGTCTTCCAAATCCGCAACCGCTTCCCAAAAAGCGATTGTCAGTGCATCCGCAGCGGACGCCAGCGCGTAGGGTGAAGGACCGGCGCGCCGCGCCAGATGAAGGAAACCGCATGAAAACCACCCCGCTCGCTTCCGCTGCCCTCGTTCTATTTGCCCTGGCCCCCTCGGCCTGGGCGCAATCCGGCCCCGCTGACTGGTCCGGCTTCTCGCTGGGGGCCAATGTGGGCGGCGCCGACCCGGCCGGCGTGTCCGGCGGCCGTTTCGGCTTCGATACCAACCTGGACGGCCGCGACGGCGACCAGGTCAGCACCGCCACCGGGGCGGATGCGTTTTCGCCGGGCTTCTGCGGTGGCGCTGCGGCCGGGCGCACACCGGCGAGCGGGTGCAGCAAGGACAAGGGCGGCGCCGAGTACGGCGTGCGCGCCGGCTACGACTGGCAGGTGGGCGACTGGGTCTACGGCGTGGTGGCCGAATACACCCGTAACGACCTGCGCGACAGCGTCAGCGCCTTCAGCACCACACCGGCGCTGTACACCTTTACCCGCCAGCTCAATCGCACCGCCGCGCTGCGCGGGCGCGTGGGCTATGCGTTCGGCGCACAGGGCGACTACCTGGCGTATGTCACCGCCGGCGTGGCACGCGGCGAGTTCGACCACAGCTTTGCCAGCAGCAACACCGCCAACAGCTTCACCGGCAGCGGTGGCGACAGTGCCAACGGTTACCAGGCCGGCATCGGGCTGCAGCGTCGCTTGAGCGACCATGTCTCGGTGGGCGTGGAATATCTGTTCACCCGCCTGCAGGACGAAGACACCCGCGTGCGTGTCGGCCCGGGCACCGCCCCGGCGACCAACCCGTTCCTGCGCGTGAACCCGGCCGGCACCGACCTGCGCCGTACGGACACGGATTTTTCGTCCAATGCGATCCGCCTGACCGCCAGCTACCGCTTCTGATCCGGCGAAAGGGCCTGGCCTGAGGGCTCGGCCCTGGGTGACATATTCGCCTCATATGCGCCCGGGAATCTCTAGGTTCCTGGGCGTTTATGCAAGACCTCGCCGACTGTTGCGGGGTCGGTTCTGGAACGCGCCTTCGCCAAGCGATGCGCGCATCGGGTTTTCGTTTGATTCGGCGCATTCAAGGCCTAGTCGCGGTCTCTTTCAGGGACTGTTCCAAGGCCTGTTCCTCCATTCCTGCAGTTCTGGCCCGAGAGAGCCAGGCCTATGGGCGAGGCTGTGCCCGCAATGCGCGGCGTCAGATGCTGAGGATGGCTCAGCAACGCACACCCGATGTTGGGCAAATGGGATCAGGCAGCCCCGCATTGATCTGATGATCCTGCTACGGTCCGTTGCCCCGCTCTCCGTCAGAGCTCAGCGCTTGCGCTGCCGCTGGATGCGGTCGTAGGCGGCGTTGATCTGGCTGGCCTTCTTTTCGGCCTGCCGGCGGTCTTCCGGGCTGGCGTTGGCCACCTTGTCGGGGTGGTAGCGCGACATCAGGCGGCGATAGGCCAGGTCGATCTCGGCTTTGGTGGCGTCTGCTTCCAGGCCCAGTGCCTCGTACGGGTTCTCTTCGCGGCGCTTGAACCAGCCCGCATCCACCGCATGCCCGATCGCCAGGCCGATCATCACCCCGATCAGCGGCGCCCCGCGGAACAGCAAGGCGCCGGCAAGTGCGCCGAGCAATTTTCCGTACCAGGACATGGGGGCGATCGGCAGCCAAAGAGGCGGGCCGGCGATTTTACCCGAAGCCCTGTGTGGCTTGGCTGTCGATCGGCGTGCGAGGCGCTCATGGGCGAAGTACCGGGTAGGTTTGCGACGCGCCGCATGCCAGCGGCAGCGTGCCTGACACCCGGGTGCGGCCGTCGGCCCTGCCGGTTGGGCATAGCGGCCATGGCCGCCAGCTGGCAGTGCAACGCCTGCCAGCCACTGCGTGCAGCGGGGCGCCGCGAAGCACCGTACACTACGCGGCCCGCTGCCTACCCGCGGGCCCGCCGGGTCCTGGGGACAGCGTCATTGCGACGTCCTTAGGAGTGCCTGTGTCGACCACGCTGTTGCAATCCGATCTCCCCGGCCTGCCGTTGCGCCACCGTGGCAAGGTCCGCGATGTCTTCGACATTCCCCGCGACCGCCTGCCCGCCGATGCGCCCCCCGGCGACTATCTGTTGATGGTGGCCACCGACCGCCTGTCTGCGTTCGACGTGGTGCTGCCCGACCCGATTCCCGGCAAGGGCGAAATGCTCTGCCAGGTGTCCAACTTCTGGTTCCACAAGACCGAACACCTGATGCCCAACCATCTGGTGGACATCCGCGTCGAGCAGGTGCTGCCTGAGGGCGTGGATCCGGCGCTGTACGCCAAGCGCGCGGTGGTCACGCGCAAGCTCAAGCCGGTGCCGGTGGAAGCGATCGCACGCGGCTATCTGATCGGCAGCGGCTGGAAGGACTATCAGCGCACCGGCAAGATCAGCGGCATCGAATTGCCCGATGGCCTGCGCCAGGCCGAGAAACTACCCGAGCCGATCTTTACCCCTTCGACCAAGGCTGCGGTCGGCGACCATGACGAGAACATCGACTTCGATGCGATGGTCAAGACCGTCGGCGCCGAGCTGGCCGAGCGCGTGCGCGATGCCACCTTGCGCATCTATCGTTTCGCCGCCGATTTTGCCGCCGAACGCGGCATTTTGCTGGCCGACACCAAGTTCGAATTCGGCACCGACGCCGATGGCCGCCTGTACATCATGGACGAGATGCTGACCCCGGATTCGTCGCGCTATTGGCCCGCCGACCAGTACGAGCTGGGCACCAGCCCGCCGAGCTACGACAAGCAGTTCGTGCGCGATTATCTGGAGACGCTGGACTGGGGCAAGACCGCACCGGGCCCGCGCCTGCCGGCGGATGTAATCGAACGCACGCGTGCGAAATATGCCGAGGCGTTGCAGAGGCTGGCGGGTATTTCGGTCGATTGATTCAAGGCCCCACTCCCGAGGCTTTGAGGCTGTACTAAAGCAGCAATGGCGGGCAGCGCTCTTTCTTGAGCGCTGAAGGACGCACCTGACGAGATCTGTTAGCCAAGGAAGTCGCGATGGCACTCTCACATTTTTCATTCCGCAGATTGCCGGCGTTACGCAACGCACTGCTGCCCGGGCTGCTTGCAGTGAGCGCGTGCAGCGCCGGCGAATCAGCCCCCGCTGCCACGCCGCCAGTCACATCGACGGCATCGGCATCGGCGCCTGCAGCAACGCGCGCACCGGCTTCTTCTGGCGCTTCCCTCAATGACCGGCTTGCGACGTTGCTACAGGCAAGCGGCGTGCAGTGTGCCGATGCGAACATGGCAAAAGGCTGCACGGCCGGAAATGTCGATGCCGGCGATTTCTACGACGTGGAGCTCTCGCCTGCGTGTGACGATGCGGGCTTGTTTGCCGGCGTGGCGCAGGCAAGCGGGGTGGATGTACTTGATGCGGTGCCGACCACTGGCAGTAGCGTGGTCGCCAGAGCCAGGCTGGCGCAGGGCCAGCTCGTCTGCATTCAAGCGATCGGCCGCGCCGGACAGAATCCACTGTATTACTACGTCATTGCGATTCCTGCAGACAGTGTTGCCGGATGCAAAAACAACCCGGCATGCCGAACATATGGTGACAGGCCGATCCAACGTTCGAAGAGCGCCACTGGCGGGAGCTGCCATGCCGCTGCCCCAGGCCAGTATGTCGGCGACTGCGCACAGGGATGGGTGGGTGCGGATGCACTCGATGTATTTTCAAACGGGATATAGTCAGCCGCGCCATACCGGATAAATTTCCGGCCAAAACCATGATCAAAGCATGATGATCTTTGCACAGGCTCGATCGAGATAACCTGGCTTTGCTGACAGCAATCAACGGCCGCGGACTCACCCGAGCCCCGGGGCCACCGTCAGGCTGCTTGTTCTGTGAGGACATTGGCCTGCCGCATGCCGGCCAGTTTGTGCAACCCACGCTCCGCAAGCCTTCACACATCGGCAAGCAGCGCGCGTATAACATCCCGCCCGCGCTCCAGCTTGCCCGCTATGATCAGGAGGATCCATTGGCCCTTTTCCGAACGTCCCTGCACGCTCTCGCACTGAGCCTGGCACTGGTTGCCTGCAAGCCGCAGGCTGAGCCAGCCGGCGCTGCGACACCTGCTGCGAATGCAGCACCTGCAGCGTCGGCATCCGCCACCGTTCCGGCAACGCCCGCGCAGGCGACAACCTGTCCCAGCGCCGACTTCTCTGCGTTTCTGAAAAGCTTCAGTGCAGACATTGCGGTACAGGAAAAAGCCACGGCCGATCCGCTGACGATGATCCAACTCGACCCGGACGCACAGCCCGAGCCCACCCCGGTCACCCGCACGGTTCCGCTTGCCAAGGTCGAATGGCCTGTCATCCCGAACCTGGAGGCAGCCCGCAACGGCGGCCGCGAGGTCACGATTTCCGAAGAAGCCGATGGCCGCCAGGTACTGGTCCGCACACCGGACACCGGCGATCAGCAGGTCTACCACTTCGCGCAGCGCCCCTGCTGGATGCTGGTCAAGGTGGACGACCAGTCTTTGTAAACGTCGGTGGGCGCTGGAAGCAGGTTCTGCCGGCTTGGCTATCGTCACCTACAACTCAAACCGTCAAAGAGGCGACTTGATGCGACGCTTCATCTCCGTGCTACCTGCTCTCGGCCTGAGCCTGGTGCTTGCCGCATGCGGTGACAAGCCAGGGCCCGTAGCTGCCACCACCAGCGCGCCTAGTACGCCGCCTGCCACCACCTCATCCCCGACTTCGACAGAAGCAGATACACAAGGACGGAACGACATGATCAAGGAATGCTCCGGCGTGCGCCTGCACCTGAGCGCGTTGCCATCCGAGAGCAGCGGCTCTACCAAGACCCACCTGGAAATGGAGCACGATGGCCAGCGCCAGGAAGTGGCAGCGCCTCCAGAGATGGCGGACTACACCGCAGTAGGCCTGGGTTGCGCGGAAGACGCAAAAGGAGGCACGTACTTTGTCATCCAGTACGGCGAGCTTCCCTACGGCTGCGAATTTTGCGAATGGTTCTTCCTGTATGACATCAAGGGTCAGTTGCTGAATCATGCGACACCACCTCTGCATACGCAGGACGGCCAGCAGAGCCCGAATAACGACGAATACGAACACAAGCTCGAAGAGTTAGGACTGAAGCACCCGGAATTGGAGCCTTTCCAGCCCTGAGCAAAGGAAGTCTATGCGCCGATTGCGGCGCATGGTGAAAGCAGTACGCAGTACATGGAGCAGCACCCGTTACAAGGAAGAATCTGTCTCATAGAAAGGAACGCACGATATGACCGACACCACGATCTATACCGAAATGGTTCAACCACGCGGCGCTGCATACAGCAGTGACCGGATCAAACCCTGGAGCCATTACCGCGAGCCCATCGACAGCGGAGATGGCAGATTGCATGGCGAATCGCGTCGCTGGGGCGATGCCAGTCCACAGACACAATCACGCGTGATCGATAGCCTTATCGATGCCTCGCGAGATGCAGGGCTTTCAGCGCGCGAGACTGCATACGTCCTTGCCATCGCCCGAGTTGAGTCAGGCTTCAACCCGGATGCAGCTGCGGGGACAACGTCTGCCTCTGGGCTAGGTCAATTCATTGACCGTACTGGCGCGCATTATGGCGTCAACGCGTCCAACCGCTTTGACGTGGAAACGCAGTCGCAGGCATTGGTGCAACATTTCGTTGATAACCGGGACCTCGCGCGTAGCCGCGGCCAGGGCGAGGATTACATTTACAAGTATCACCATGATGGTCCTAGCAAGGATTATGGTGGCTTGGCTCTGTCACGGCGCGAGATTGCGCCTCATCTGGACAACTACACCCAGTTTGTCGAGCAGCGTCTTGCACAAACGCAGGGCAATACAGTAGGTCAGCCGACGCCAGTGACGCAGACGGCCGAACCTAGCCATGCCACTCGCAGCAATTTCCGGCAAACGATGGAACGCATGCTGCCCGGTCAAGGCAGCACCGACCCGCACATTACCGGTCATTATGGTGAGCACCGCGGTAGCCACGGGCCGCACGGTGGTACAGATTTCAACTACGAAGGTGGTCAGCAAGGCCGTAACCTGCAGCACCCGACGGTGCATTCGCCGGTCTCCGGAACGGTAACGTTCGCGGGCGGCAACTACGGCACGGTCAAGATTCACGATGCGCAGGGTAACTCGCACGAGATCCTGCACCTGGACGCACTCAAGGTGAAAGAAGGCCAGACGCTGTCCGCGGGCGATGCCATCGGTACGATGGGCGGACTTGGCCCGAACGGTAACAGCCAGTACGCGCAGCATGTGCATTACCAACTGCGCGATGCCAACGGCAAGTTGACCAGTCCAGAGGCATTCTGGAATCAAGGTCACCAGCACGAGTCGGGCGCCCGTCAATCGCAACCATCGGCACCGGCTGGCAATGGCACGCTGCGTCATGGCGAGCAGAGCGGCGATGTCGGCAAGTTGCAGCAGGACCTCAACCGTCTCGGCGTTCGCGATGCACAGGGCAACCGGCTTGCGGAAGATGGTCGTTTTGGGGACAACACACGGGAGGCGGTGATCGCGTTTCAGAAGCAGCATGGGCTGCAGCCCGACGGGGTGGTGGGCCGCAATACGCAGGCCGCGCTGTCCACACAACCGGCACAGACCCAGTCGCAGGCGGGCGAGACGCAGGTTGCTGTGCCCAAGGGTCCGTCGCTCAACGATGCCTCGCATCCGGACCATGCGTTGCACAACGCGATCCGCAGCAAGCTGCCGAGCATGATCTCTAATGAGACCGCTGCCAACGTCACTTTGCAGGCCAAGCACAATGGCATCGACAGCGCAGATAAACTGCAGAACGTGACGGTGCAGGACGGCAAGGCGTTCGTGATGGGCACCACGCCGGGGTTCCGTGCGGCGGTGGATCTAAACCAGCCTGCCCCGTCATTGGAGCAGACCAGCGCGCAGCTTCTGGCTGGGCAGTCGCAACAGCAACAGGCGCACGAAGAGCAGCAAAAGGTCGCCATCGGCGGTCGCTGAGTTCACGATGCACGAAAGAGCCGGCCGGCCTGTCTGGCCGGCTTTTTTGTATCTGCCGTTTACCTGCCGCAGCTTCATGCACTCGGGTAGAAGCGAGACGTCACATATTTGAATCCGTGGAGCGGCGTCATTGACCGTGATTGCCTGCCGCATGACGCGCACGTCGGCGCTCCCAATAAGAGCGGCTAACAAAACGTAGCGAGCAGTCGTCAGGTGGGCGCGGAATGCGCGGAGGAACCGGCGTGTACGTGTGGACATGCCGATTTCAAGCACCGGCCGCGCCCGCCTGGCGGCTGCGCAGTCGTTTTGATCGCTGCTCTAGGTCTGGCTGCGGGCCGTCGTTTGCAGTGGGCGAGGCCGGTGCGCGAGAACCGGCGTGATCAATGGACGACGCCGCTGGCGGCACCACCCTCGCCCGCCTGGCGGGCAATTGCCAGTGCGCGGAGCGTGATACGCAACACAGGCAACCTGCCACGCGCTGGTGCGTGGCAGGTTCTGTTCCCGGCAGCTGCCCCGCAAGCGCCACTGCGGCCATCCGCGCGCGTATGCTTGGGCCATTCCTGGGAGGGAACATGACCGAACGCACCACGACCGCGCGCCCGCTCGAGCGCTATTTCGCCAGTTATTCCGACGACCACCGCAATGCGACCAACCAGCAGATCCACGTGCTGGCGGTGCCGGCGATCCTGTGGTCGGTGGTGGCCTTGCTGTGGTGCATCCCGGTGGGCGGGACCTGGTTCAGCAGCGGCGTGTGGGCGGCGCTGGCAATGTTCGGGGCGTGGTCATATTACAACCGGCTGTCGCGGCCGCTTGGCCTGGGCATGCTGGCGATCTTTTTCTTTTTCGGCTGTCTGTGCCGGCTGATCGAGGGCCGACTGGGCCTGGGCGGCCTGTTCACGCTGGCGGTGACGGTGTTCGTGCTGGCATGGATCGCGCAGTTTGTCGGCCACAAGATCGAAGGCCGCAAGCCGAGCTTTCTGACCGACCTGACCTATCTGCTGATCGGGCCGCTGTGGGTGCTGGCGAAGTTGTATCGCCACCTGGGCTGGCGGTTCTGATCTTCGGGTTCCCCGAGTCAGCGATACCGCGCTGACGCCAACGCAGGCTACTCGCCGATACCCAGCTCTTCCGGCAGCGGGCGAAACGCACGCGGTGCATAGCCGAAGTCGCGCCGCGCCGGCTCCAGGTCGAACACCAGGTCATCGCGCATGCGCTGCAACGCGGCGGTGTTCAAGCTGCGCAGCCGGCCCAGGCGCTGCGCGGTGGTGAGCGCCAGACCGAACAGCGAAGGCGGCACCTGATACAGCCGTGCCGGCCGCGGCAAGGCTTCCAGCACGCGTTCCACCATCTGCGTGTAGGCCAGCACTTCGCCGCCGCCCACCGCGTAGCTGCGCTGATGCGTGGCCGGCTGGGTGACCACCGCCAATGCCGCGCTGGCCAGATCGTCCACATGCACCGGCTGGCGCAGCCCGGTGGCATTGGCCGGCAACACGAAGGCGCCCGTGCGCCTGGCCAGCCCGGCAATCTGGGTCAACGTGCGGTCGCGGCCGGCGCCGTAGACCAGGGTGGGGCGCAGCACCGTGGCCGCGGCGCCACGCGCCTTGGCGGCGGAGAACAGCGCTTGTTCGGCATTGGCCAGCCGCTGGGCGACATCGCGCTCGGCGGCATCGATCGAATGTTCCTTGACCTCCACGCTGGTGGAACCAAACGCGACGATGCGTGGCGTGCTCACGGCGTTGGTTTCGTACCAGTGCGCGAAGTGATCCAGCGGGCCGCAGCTGAAGATCACCTCGAAACTCTCGCCCGCCACCGCCGGTGCCGCCAGGTCACCTTGCCGCCAGATGAGTCCTGCGCGTGCGGCGCGCGGCGCGCGCGACCAGGCGGTGACCTGCCAGCCACGCCCCAGCAGGCGGGTGAGCAAGCGTTCGCCGATCTGGCCACTGCCGCCGAAGACCAGGGCACGGGGTGCAGCGGCGGCGACGGAAGGAGCGGGATTGGCAGCAGTCACAAGGTACGCAGGCGGTGGCGATAGCGTCAGCATACCGAGTGCAACGCGGCGGTGCGACGGCACATCCTGTCGTTTTCCCGACGGGCGCGCACTCACCTTGACGCCGGCGTTAGTCAACGGTTTGTTAAGCTCTCTGGCCTGCTCGCGAATCTCGTGTTCCCTGCATGCCTGCACCGTTGGAAATTCTGCTCGCGCTGCCGTTCCTGATGGCGGCCGCCGTGGCGCTGTCGTGGCGCACCTCCCGTTCGATCACTGCGTGGTTGGCTGCGGCCGCGCCGTTGGCCGGCCTGGGCATCCTGGCACTGCTGACACCGGCGGTGCTGCGCGGGGAAATCATCCGCAGCCAACATGCCTGGTTACCGCAGATCGGGCTGCTGTTCTCGCTGCGCATGGACGGGCTGGCCTGGATGTTCGCGCTGCTGGTGCTGGCGATCGGCGCGCTGGTGGTGATGTATGCGCATTACTACCTGAGTGCACGCGATAGCGCCTCGCGCTTCTTCGCGTATTTGTTGCTGTTCATGGGCGCGATGCTGGGCATGGTGCTGTCGGGCAACCTGCTGCTGCTGATGGTGTTCTGGGAACTCACCAGCCTCAGTTCCTTCCTGCTGATCGGCTTCTGGTCGCATCGCAAGGATGCGCGCGAAGGCGCACGCATGGCGTTGGTGCTCACTGCCGGCGGCGGCCTGGCGTTGCTGGGCGGGGTGCTGCTGATCGGCCGCATCGTTGGCAGTTTTCAGCTGGATGCAGTGCTGGCCTCGGGTGATCTGATCCGTGCAAGCCCGCTGTACCCGTATGCGCTGGTGCTGGTGCTGCTTGGCATCTTTACCAAGAGCGCGCAGTTTCCGTTCCACTTCTGGTTGCCGCATGCGATGGCCGCGCCCACACCGGTGTCGGCGTATCTGCATTCGGCCACGATGGTCAAAGCCGGCGTGTTCCTGCTGGCGCGCCTGCACCCGGCGCTGGCCGGCACCGACCTGTTCCTGTACACGGTGACCAGCATCGGCGCGATCACCGTGCTGCTGGGCGCATGGCATGCGATTTTTCAGCACGATCTCAAGGGCGTGCTGGCATATTCGACCATCTCGCACCTGGGCCTGATCACCATGCTGTTCGGCCTGTCCACGCCGATGGCGGTGGTGGCCGGCGTGTTCCACATCCTCAACCACGCGGTGTTCAAGGCCTCGCTGTTCATGGCCGCCGGCATCATCGACCACGAGACCGGCACGCGCGACATGCGCAAGCTGGGCAACCTGCGCCGCCTGATGCCGTTCACCAGCGCACTGGCGATCACCGCGTCGCTGGCGATGGCCGGCATTCCGCTGCTCAACGGGTTCCTCTCGAAGGAAATGTTCTTCGCCGTGGCGCTGGAGGCCGAAGGCCCGCAGTTGCTGCGCCTGCTCGCCAGCGGCGCGGCGCTGATGGCCGGCCTGCTCGGCGTGGCCTACAGCCTGCGCTTTGTGCACGACACCTTCTTCGGCCAGGGCCCGCGCGACCTGGACCGCACCCCGCACGAGCCGCCGCGCTGGATGAAGATTCCGGTGGAAGTGCTGGTGCTGACCTGCGTGGCGGTGGGCATCGTGCCGGCCTGGACGGTGGCCCCGGTGCTGCGTGCCGGCGCCAGCGCGATCCTGGGCGATCGCCTGCCCGATTACAGCCTGGCGCTGTGGCACGGGTTGAACTGGCCGCTGGCGATGAGCATCGCCGGCGTGGTGGGCGGCGTGCTGCTGTACATGGCACTGCGCAAGCTGCTGGATCTGTACGCGATCGAAAACCGCTCACCGGGCAAGGCCTTGTTCAACTGGAATCTGCGGGCGCTGTTCGCCGCCTCCGCACGCGCCACCGATGCGATCACCAACGGCAACCTGCAGCGCATGTTGATGCTGCTGGTGCTCAGTGCGGTGGTGGTGGCGCTGGTGCCGTTCCTGCAGGGCGGCGCGTTGCGACCGTGGCCGACACCGGCGCCCATGCCGTTGCTGGGCTGGGCGTTGTGGCTGCTGATGCTGGCCTGCGCGCTGGGCAGCCTGTTCCTGTACCGGCAACGCTTGCTGGCAGTGCTGGTGCTGGGCGGCACCGGGTTGGCGGTGAGCCTGACCTTTGTGTTCCTGTCTGCACCGGACCTGGCACTGACGCAGTTGCTGGTGGAGATGGTGACGCTGGTGCTGATGCTGCTGGCGATGAACTACCTGCCGGAAACCTCGCGCCCGGAACGCGCGCCGCTGCGTAAAGTCCGCGATGCCTGCATTGCTGTCGTTGCCGGCGGCGGCCTGGCGGCGCTGGCCTACACGTTGATGACCCAGCCCAGCCCGACCATCGCTGGCGAGATGCTGCAGCGCGCTTTGCCGGAGGCGTACGGGCGCAACGTGGTCAACGTGATCCTGGTGGACTTCCGCGGTTTCGATACGTTTGGCGAGATCACCGTGTTCGCCATCGCCGGGCTGGTGGTGCACGCGCTGCTGCGGCGCTCGCGCATGGCCCCGGAACGCACCATGCCCGGCCCGGCGATCAAGCTGCCGGTGCCGGCGGATCTGGCGCAGATCATGTTCCCGCTGACGCTCACGGTGTCGCTGTTCCTGTTCCTGCGCGGCCACAACGCGCCCGGCGGCGGCTTCATTGCCGGCCTGGTGTTGGCGGTACCGTTGCTGATGCAATACGTGATCCAGGGCGCGGCGTCGGTGGAGTCGCGCTTCGGGTTCGACTACATCCGCCTGATCGGCATCGGGCTGTTGTGCGCACTGCTCAGTGGTGCCGGCTCGCTGCTGTTCGGCCGGCCGTTCCTCACCAGCGGGCACGCCGAGATTCCGCTGGGATGGCTGGGCGAGCTGGAGCTGGCCAGCGCGTTGGGCTTCGACACCGGCGTGTATCTGGTGGTGTTCGGTGCGGCGATGTTGATGCTGTCGATGATGGGCACGATCAAACCCTCGCGCACCCGCGACTCGCATCGCGGCGAGATCGATCCCACCCAGCGTTCGACGCGCACTGCGGAGCAGCATTGATGGAACTGGCACTGGCAAGCGCGATCGGCGTGCTCACCGCTCTGGCGATCTACCTGCTGCTGCGTGCGCGCAGTTTCGATGTGATCCTGGGGCTCACCTTCCTGTCGTATGCGACCAACCTGCTGATCTTCGCCGGTGGGCGCCTGCGCAGCGGGCAGCCGCCCGTGCTACGCGACGGCATTTCCGCCGACCTGAGCCAGCACACCGACCCGCTGCCGCAGGCGCTGGTGCTCACCGCGATCGTGATTGCCTTCGCGATGACCGCGGTAAGCCTGGTGCTGGCGATCCGCAGCCGCAGCGACAACGGCAGCGACCACGTGGATGCGCACGAAGATGCGGATACCGGCGAAGACACGCGTGAGGCGCGCCGATGAACCATCTGCTGATCCTGCCGATCCTGATCCCGATGCTCGGCGCGTCGGCGTCGTTGTTTGTCGAACACCGCCGCTATGGGCCGCGTGTGCAACGCGCCGTGGCCTGGACCAGCATGGCCCTGCTGGCGGTGGCAGTGGTCGCCCTGTTCGCTCGCGCTGCGCACGGCGAGGTACTGGTGTACCTGCTGGGCGACTGGCCGGCGCGGCTGGGCATCGTGCTGATGGGCGACCGGCTGGCCGCGTGGATGCTGATGACCACGCTGGTGCTGGGCGCGGCCTGCCTGCTGCACGCCTGCGCCGGCTGGGACCGCCGCGCGCCACATTTCCATGCGCTGTTCCAGTTCCAGCTGATGGGCTTGAACGGGGCATTTCTGACCGGCGACATCTTCAATCTGTTCGTGTTCTTCGAGGTGATGCTGATCGCCTCCTACGGCCTGCTGCTCAGCGGCGGGCGCGGGTTGCAGATGCGTATCGGCCTGCACTACGTGGTGTTCAACGTCTGCGCCTCGACGCTGTTCCTGATTGCGCTGGGGCTGTTGTTCGGTTTGTTCGGCACGCTCAACATGGCCGAGCTGTCGCAGCGCATCGCCACCCTGCCCGCAGCGGACGTGCCGCTGGCGAAGGCCACCCTGGGATTGTTGTTGCTGGTGTTCTGCAGCAAGGCCGCACTGCTGCCGCTGTACCTGTGGCTGCCGGAAACCTATTCGCGCGCACCGGCCTCGGTGGCGGCCTTGTTCGCCATCATGACCAAGGTGGGCCTGTACGCGGTGCTGCGGGTGTCGTCGTTGTGGTTCGGTGCCGGCGCAGGCGCATTGCACGGCTTCGGCCGGCACGCGCTGTTGTGGCTGGGCATCGGCACGCTGGTGATGGCGGCCTTCGGCGTGATGGCGGCATCGCGGCTGCGGGTGATGGTGTCGTACCTGGTGGTGTTTTCGGCGGCGACGTTGTTCATCGCCTTCTCGCTGGACGATGCACGTGCGCTGGGCGCCGGCCTGTATTACCTGCCGCATAGCTGCTTTGTGGCGGCGGCGTTGTTCATGGTGTCGGACCTGATCCGCCGGCGCCGTGGTCGCGCCAGCGATCGCAAGGAAGTGGTTGCCCCACTGCCTGGGCGGGCGATTCCCGGCGCGATGTTCATGATTGCGGCTGTTGCCGTGGCTGGCCTGCCACCGCTGTCCGGGTTCCTGGCCAAGGCCGCGCTACTGCAGCATGTGCCCGCCGACCTGGTGGCCCCGGTATGGGGTGCGGTGCTGGGCAGCAGTTTGCTGGTGGTGATCGGCCTCACGCGTGCAGGTGTGCGCCTGTTCTGGCGCGTTCCAGAGGCGGTGGAAGAGGCGGTCGAGGACGACGCACCGGAGCGCCTGCCGCAACGGCGCGCGCGCATGCGCCCGGTGGAAACAGCCGCCACGATCATCCTGTTGAGCGGCTTGGTGGCGATGACGATCGGTGCCGGCCCGTTGATGCATTACACCGATGCGGCCGGTGCGCAGCTGCGTGACCCCGGCGCGTATTTGGAACAGGTGCGCGGGACCACGCCGCAACGGAGGCAGCCATGAGCGCACAGGTGTCCTGGCAACGCCGGCTGTTTCCCTCGCGCCCGTTGAGCGTGATGGTGTTTCTGTTCTGGCTGCTGCTCAGCGATAGCTTCGGGCCGCAGCAGTGGGTGCTCGGCCTGCTGCTCGGCTGGGTGGTGCCGATCTTCGCCGCGCGGCTGGACCGCGAGTTCGCGCGCATCGGTTCGTTGCGTTCGGTACCGCGCATGCTGCTGGTGGCCGCTGTCGATATCGTGCGCTCCAACATCAAGGTGGCGCTGCAGGTGCTGGGGCCGGAATCGCGTATCCACCCCGGCTTTATCTGGGTGCCGCTGGACATCGAGAATATCCACGGCATCGCCGCGCTCACCAGCATGATCACGTTGACGCCGGGCACGGTGTCAGCGGCGCTGTCGGACGACCGCAAATACCTGCTCGTGCATGTGCTGCATCTGGATGACCCGGATGCGCTGATCGCCGAGATCAAGTCACGCTATGAAACGCCCCTGATGGAGATCTTTCCATGACCGGCCATACCTTCATCGAAACGACCATCGTTGTCTGCATGCATGCGGTGGCGCTGGCCATGTTGATGTCGCTCTGGCGGCTGCTGCGCGGGCCCACCGTGCCGGACCGCATCCTGGCGCTGGACACGCTCTCCATCACCGCCATTGCCGAGCTGATGTTGCTGGGCATGTACCTGGATTCGCCGATTTATTTCGAGGCCGCCCTGGTGATCGCCATGCTGGGCTTCGGCAGCACGGTGGTGCTCAGCAAGTACGTGCTGCGCCGGGATATCGTCGAATGATCGCGCTCACCGAATATCTGCTCAGCGCATTGCTGCTGGTGGGCACCTTCTTCATCCTGATCGGCGCGTTCGGGCTGGTGAAGTTGTCGGACTTCTTCAAGCGCCTGCATGCACCCACCAAGGCCAGCACGCTGGGCGTGGGTTGCGTACTGCTGGGCTCGGTCGGCTATCACCTGTTCCTGGGTGTGGACCCGCAACCGCGCGAATTGCTGATCACCGTGTTCCTGTTCATCACCGCGCCAATCAGCGCCCACCTGATGGCCAAGGCCGCGCTGTCGCTGATGATGGAAGACCGCCCGGAAGTCCCCAACCACGGCGACATGCAAAAAGAAGGGCTGCCGCCGGCGCAAGGCGATGTGGGCGAGAACATGGAAACCACGCCGGACCGGTCGACGTCGGAGCACAACTCCAGCGGTTGATGGATTGACTGGTCAGCGCACTCCGGTTGTCCCGCGATGCTGCGTTCGATGCGGGTTTACGTCATTGAACGCAGCCGACACTGACGCACAGCACCGCGCGCTGCGCTGCCCGGATCAGCCGCAGCCTTCCACGTAATCCACCTGCGGCGCCACCCCCACGCGCCAGTTGGTCACCTTGCCGTTGGCATCGATGTCGAACACCAGCGCGCTTTGCGATTGGGCGTCGGCATGCCGCAGGCTCAGCGCACCGGGGATGTACTTGTGCGGTTGTTCCGCCAGGCCATCGGGATACAGCGCGCGCACCTCGGCGACGGTCATGCCCACCCGCCCGCCACCGGGCGCCACTTCCTTGGGCTCGTTGGTCTGGTAACGCACCAGCCGGTCGCCCTCGAACATGAAACCGAAGCGGCGCGCGTCGTCGGCCCACTGCGGGCGCAACAGGTAGCAACCGCCGTCGGCCGCTGCATCGCCACGTAAGGCACCGCCCCAAGCCGCACGCGCCTGCGCGGCGTCCATGCCCAGGCGCAGGTCGCCATAGCCATCCAGGCGCGCCAATGCGGCCGGGTCCTGACGCAGGCGTGGCGGCAGGCTGCCCGGCGGCGCGGTGGCCGGCGGAACGTCGCCGCGCGGTTGGTCCGCCTCGGCGGCGGGCGCTGCCGGCGGGCTGGACGCAGCGGCGTCATCCGCGGCCGGGGTTTCAGCGGTGCGGCTGCAGCCGGTGGCCAATGCCGCGAACGCGATCACTGCAATCAGTCTGGATGTCATGCCTGCACTCCCCACCAAGTCGCCATCAGCCTACACAGTGCGCATCGCGGCCATGTGCAGGCGTTGCGTATTCGGGGCGTGGCAGGTGCGCGGCTTGGGGTGTTCACGGCGCCTGCTGTCATGCGGTCGCGCCGATGTCATCGTCGCTTCATTGGCGACAGTCACCCTGGCGGCTTCGCAGGACCGCCGCCATGTACCCACGCAAGACCGATCTCGCCCTGACCGCGCTGCAATCCCATCGCAGCCCGCTGACCTTGCTGCAGCGCCGTGCACTGATCCTGGCCGATGGCCAGCGCGATCTGGACACCCTGGCGGCGCTGCTGGGCGGCGAGGCCGCCACGCTGGTGCAGACCTTGTGCGCGCTGGGCTATCTGCACCTGGGTGCAAACGTGGCGACCAACGCGGCGCCTCCCGCCTCCGCCGCAGCACCTTCAGCACCCAGCGACGCCGAGCCGGCAGCACCCTTGCTGAGCGAAGAAGAACAACAACGGCAGCGGCGGCGCGCGACCACCAACGCACGCCTGTATCTGCTGGATATCCTGCAGTTGCAGCGCAACCCGGTGGCGGTCCTGCTGCACCGTCGCCTGCAGGCCGCACGCAGCGACATCGAGATTCATGCCGCCATCGCTGAGGCGCTGCAGGCCTTGCCGCAATTCACCTCGGCCAGTTATGCCGAACGCGTGCGTACGCGCAGTGCGGAGTTGCTGCCTGACATGTTGGGTGAAGCGACTGCAGCGGCTGCGGAATCAATCGTGCGCCATGCGGATAAGGCATCGGTTTAGTTGACGCGGCGATGGGTAGCACGACGCATGTGCTTGGAAACGAATGCGGTGGCTGCAATCAACTTACGGCATGCCATCAAGATGCTGGCTTGGAGCAGCTAATAAAACGTAGCGAGCAGTTGTTGTCAGGTGGATGCGGCCGGCGGCGCGGAGGAACCGGAGTGTAAGGGGTACATGCCGATTCCGTGCAGCGGCCGCGCCCGCCTGGCGGCCGTGCAGTCGTTTTTGATAGCTGCTCTTAGCTCAACGCCAGCTGGTCACGCGATGCAACTGATGAAACGTAAGCTCCTTATCAGCTGCATTGCTGCCGATGCTGTCGCTATGCAGCTGGCGATGAACCCGATGGGTCCGACGTAAACGTAGCAACCAGGCGTCACCCGCGTTTTGCATTTGGTCGCTGGTTAACCGCCCATATACCTCAGCAAATCGCAAAGGCCATCGAGGATGCTTCGGAACGCTCGTGCTGTTGCGAGGCCTAGGGTTGATGCGCAACAGCATGCAGCGTCATGAGCGGCACCGCTCAACACCACACTATTGCGCCGTCGCTACCGCACTCAGCTAGCCGGCGGCGCCTGAAATGCTTTGCGCAACCCCGCCCAGCACTGCTGATAATCGCCCTGCCGATGCGGTGCGTGCAGCGCTTGCGCGGTGGGGCGCAGCACGGCGCGGGTTTCGAACATGAAGGCCATCGTCTCGGTGATGACGTCCGGCCGCGACAGGTCCGCTTGCGAGGCCTTGTCGAAGGTGGCCGCGTCCGGGCCGTGGCCGCTCATGCAGTTGTGCAGCGACGCACCGCCCGGCGCGAAGCCGTCGGCCTTGGCGTCGTACACGCCGTGCACCAGCCCCATGAACTCGCTGGCCACATTGCGGTGGAACCACGGTGGGCGGAAGGTGTGCTGCGCCACCAGCCAGCGCGGCGGGAAGATCGCGAAATCCATGTTGGCCGTGCCGTGCGTGTCGCTGGGCGAGGTCAGCACCGTAAAAATACTCGGGTCTGGATGATCGAAGCTAATCGAGCCGATGGTGTTGAAGCGGCGCAGGTCGTAGCGGTACGGCGCGTAGTTGCCGTGCCAGGCCACCACGTCCAGTGGCGAATGGCCGATGTCCGCACGCCACAGGTGGCCCTGGAATTTGGCCACCAGTTCAAAGCGGCCTTCGCGTTGCTCGAAGGCCGCACACGGGGTTTCGAAGTCGCGCGGATTCGCCAGGCCATTACTGCCAATCGGCCCCAGGTCGGGCAGGTGCAGCAAACCACCGAAGTTCTCGCAGACATAGCCACGTGCGGTGCCGTCGCGTAGCTCGACCCGGAAGCGCACGCCGCGCGGAATCACCCCGATCTGCTGCGGCTCCAGCTCGAGCATGCCGAGCTCGGTGTGCACGCGCAGGCGCCCGAGTTGCGGCACCAGCAGCAGCTCGCCGTCGGCGTTATAGAAGAAGCGATCCTGCATGGAGGCATTGGCCGCATACAGATGCACGGCCACGCCATTCATTGCTTCGGGGCTACCATTCCCGGCCATGGTGTACAGGCCATCGATGAAATCGGTGGGTGTCTGCGGCAACGGCAGCGGGCTCCAGCGCAACTGGTCCGGCGGCACCGGTCCGTGGCCGAAATCGTTGTGGAACTGCGACTGCTCGATCAGCGAGAACGTCCCGTGCACCGCAGCAGGACGCATGCGGTACAGCCAACTGCGCCGATTTTCGCCGCGCGGCGCGGTGAATGCAGTACCCGACAACTGCTCGGCATACAGCCCGTGCGCCACACGCTGCGGCGAGTTCTGGCCAACCGGCAAGGTATCGGCTACTGCCTCGCTGGCGAATTCATTGCCGAAGCCGGTCATGTAACGCTGGTCGTTGTGCATGGGTGCGTCCGGATGTTGACCCGCCCTCCACGACAGCAGAAGGGTGGGATCGAGTTGGATCAAGCCGCTCTTACCGAAAAAGAGCTCAAGCCTGGCGGATCAAGCCCCTCTCCCACCGGGAGAGGGGTTGGGGTGAGGGTACGGCGTAGCGACCATCTTGAAGATCGTTTCAACCACCGCATCCAGCGAAAACAACACATCGTTATTCCAGAAGCGCAGCACTGTCCATCCCTTCGATTGAAGCCACCGCGTCCTTGCCTGATCGCTGGATGCTTGGTGCTGCGATCCATCCAGCTCAATAATCAATGCTGCATCGATACAACAAAAATCTGCGATGTAGGGCGGAATCGGATGCTGACGTCTGAACTTGAAATCGTGTAGCTGGTTGCTGCGTAGACAGCGCCAAAGTGCGCGTTCTGCGTCTGTCAGCTCTTTGCGTAATGCGCGCGCATGGGTGCGTGTGACAGTGGGTAATGGTGGTTTGATTTTCATCGCTCCACCGTACCCTCACCCCAACCCCTCTCCCGCAGGGAGAGGGGCTTTGACTACGTGCGTCTTCGTTGCTGTGTGTTGTCAGAAAAATGCCTTGACTGGTCGTGCTTGATCGCGACCACTTGCCGCTCGCTTCGTCGGATCCGTACCGGAACCACATCCGACATCACGGGCAGCCAGGCGCGGCACCGCAACAATCTGCACCACTCAAAACCGCACCGAAGCAATTAATGGCAGCAACCACAAATCCCGAGTAGCGAATCACCCATCCCGGCTATCAAAGCACCCCACGCTTCATCTGATCGCGCTCGATGCTTTCGAACAAGGCCTGGAAGTTGCCTTCGCCGAAGCCTTCATTGCCCTTGCGCTGGATGATCTCGAAGAAGATCGGGCCGATGCAGTTGGTGGTGAAGATCTGCAGCAACTTGCGCTGTTTGGTGTCCACGTCGGCGTCGATCAGGATCTTGTTGCGACGCAGGCGCTCGACGTCTTCACCATGATCGGGAATGCGCAGGTCCACCACGTCGAAATAGGTGTCCGGCGTGTCCAGGAATGTGACGCCGGCAGCGCGCATCCGTTCCACCGAGGTGTAGATGTCGTCGGTGAAGCAGGCGATGTGCTGAATGCCTTCGCCCTGATACGCGTCCAGGTATTCGTTGATCTGGCTCTTCGGGTCGGAAGACTCATTGAGCGGAATGCGCACAATGCCGTCCGGGGCAGTCATCGCCTTGGACACCAAACCGGTCTTGGCGCCCTTGATGTCGAAGTAGCGGATCTCGCGGAAGTTGAACAGCCGCTCGTAGTAATCCGACCACTGCTGCATGTTGCCGAAGTACAGGTTGTGGGTCAGGTGGTCGATGAAGGTGAGCCCGAAGCCGGCCGGGTGCTGGTCGGCGCCTTCGATTGCCTCGTAGTCGGCGTCGTAGATGCTCCCCGCCTCGCCGTAGCGGTCCACCAGGTACAGCATGCAATCGCCAATGCCCTTGACCACCGGCGCCGGCACCGCGCGCATGTCGGGCTTCTTCTGCACGGCTTCGCCGCCGTTGCCGAGCACGGTCTGCAGCACGGTGTCGGCCGGGGTGCGGAAGCGGATCGCAAAACCGCAGGCGCACGGGCCGTGGGCGGCGGCGAAATCGGCCGCGAACGAATCCGGGTCTTCGTTGAGCAGAAAGTTCACCCCGCCCTGGCGATACACGGTGATCGGGCGGCTGCGATGGCGCAGCACCGCGGTGAAGCCCATCTTGCGGAAGTAGTCGTGCAACTGCGCGGCCTGGCCGGCGGGGGCGGCGAATTCGACGAATTCGAACCCGTCGATGCCCATCGGATTTTCGAAGGTGGTGACCTGCATGCCCGGGTCCGGGCGCGTTGCAGTGGTGTTCGGTTGTGCGCTCATCGTCGTTTCTCCACGCTAGGGCGCCCGCGGGGCTATGCGGGGTGGCAGAAGACCCGCGAGAATGCGCAGGCCACCCTCCGTTTGTAGTTGCAAATGAAACCAAAATCAAGACACAGTGCAACATGAGCGATCTCGACACCCCCACACCGTCGCCGCATCCCGTCCTGCTCAACCTCGAGCAGTTCCTGCCCTATCGCCTCAGCGTGCTGTCCAACCGCATCAGCGGCAACATCGCCAAGGTCTACGGCGACCGCTATGGCATGGCCATTCCCGAGTGGCGGGTGATCACCATCCTGGCACTGTATCCGGGCTCCTCGGCCAGTGAAGTGTCAGACCGCACGGCGATGGACAAAGTTGCCGTCAGCCGCGCGGTGGCGCGCCTGCTGGAACGGGGCTTCATCCGGCGCGAAACGCACGGCGACGACCGCCGCCGCTCGATGCTGGCGCTGTCGCCGGCCGGGCGCCAGGTGTACGAGACCGTGGCACCGCTGGTCAACGAGATGGAGCAGCGGCTGATGTCGGTGTTCAGCGCCGAAGAACAGCAGACGCTGGAACGGCTGATCGACCGCCTGGCCAAGGACGGGTTGCCGCGGATGGCCAGCAAGGACTGAGTGCGGGTTTGCGGTGCAGCTTCGGGGAGAAGCGCTGGTTCGGTCGTGCGCTGTGCGCCATCCGCGTTCTGGAAGAGCACGCCTGCGGTCTGTTTGATGCGCCGGATGCTGGTGGCGTAAGGCTGGTGCGGCCAGCGTTGCATGTGCTGTGGCGTTGGCCTGCGACGTATGCCGCGACCCGCGGCTATGCAAGCAGAGCCGCGCGGTCTTGCGCGGTCACAGGTTCGCCGCCCACTGCGTCGCTTCCCGCGCGCGCATTCGCAGCCGGCGTCAGCGCGCCATCCGCCCGCAGAGCGCGGTGCCGCGCGCTAGACAGCACGTACCTGCACCACCGCATCGGTTATCTGCGCTGCTGGGCGTCCACTGCCACGCACCTGCACGCCCGGATCGGCTTGGGCACATGCGGCACGCAGCGATCCAGCAAGCCACACCCAACAAAAACCCCCGCACTGGCGGGGGGTTTTGTTGTAACTCCAGCAGGAACCGTGCTCAGGCTTCCGGCGGTGCCCACTGCTTGAGAAAGTCGAACAGCTTCTTGCGGTCGTAGCCATCGCCCTTGCGCAGTTCCGGGCCGGCCTGCAGCGTCAAGGGCTTGCCGTCGTTGTCCAGCACCAGCAGCGAGGGAAAGTCGTTGAGCTGGGCGAACTGCGACAGGAACGCGGCATTCTCGTTGGACGCATCGCGGTTGACCTTGACCACCACGAAATGCGCGTCGCGAAAGCTGCGCAGCTCCGCATCGCCGCCCATCACCTCGTCCAGTGCCTGGCACGGCGCGCACGCGGCATTGCCGACATTGAGCACGATGCGCTTGCCACCGCGCTTGGCTTCGACCTTGGCCGTTTCCAGATCCGCTGCCGGATCGCGCGAGGGGTCGTACTGCGCATTGAGCGCGGCCGCCGCAGCGATATCCGCCGCGGTGGGCGTGTTGCCCGAGGACACCGGCTGGCTGGGATCGGCACTGGGTGGTTTTTGCATGGAAGTGTCCAGCGGCCGTGGCGCCTGTTGCTGGTCGGTGGGCTGCCCGCAGGCGCTCAACAGACCTGCCATCAGCAGGCCACAGACAGTCGCTTTGATCCGCATTGCGGTTCTCCTCACTTCACACCATGCATCAGTTTGTTGATCAACGGCGCGACCAGGAACAGCAACGCGCCAGCGCCCAGCAGGGCCCAGAACCCGAAGGTATACCCGCCCAGGGCCGAGGACACGCTCATGCCTTCGCTACCGCTGACATGGCCGGCAAAAATGCCCGACAGGTTGTTGCCGATGCCGGTAGACAAAAACCAGCCGCCCATCCCGAAACCGACCAGGCGCACCGGGGCCAGCTTGGTCACCATCGACAGGCCGATCGGCGACAGGCACAGCTCACCCACCGACTGAATCACGTAGACCATGAACAAGGTCCAGAACGGGATCTTGCCGGCGTCGCTCACCAGGCTGGAAAGCGCAAACATCAGCAGCAGGAACGCCAGACCGTTGAAGATCAGGCCCAGGCCGAACTTGCGCGGAATGGACGGGTTGAAGCGGCCGGACTTGACCCAGATCCAGGCAATCACTGGCGCCAGGGCGATGATGGCGATGGAGTTCACCGACTGGAACCACGCCGTGGGGAAGGTCCAATTGCCGAAGGTGCGGTTGACGATGTTGTCGGCCAGGAAGGTGAAAGAGCTGCCGGCCTGTTCGAAGAACATCCAGAACAGCACGTTGAAGGCGAAGATGATCAGCATCGCGATCACCTTGTCGCGCTGCACCTTGCCCTCGCGGATGCCTTCGATCAACAGCAGCACCGACAGGCCGATGAACAGCACCGTGAGCACCGCCTGCAACACATCCGCGCCGACTGCCAGCAGGAAATACACCACCGGGATCGACACCAGGCAGCCGCCCAGCACCATCAGCACACGGCCCATGCCCTGCGCGTTGGGCGCCGGTGCGCCGATGCCGGCCAGCTGACGGCGGCCGATCCAGAACCAGACCAGGCTGATCAGCATGCCCACGCCCGAGGCCATGAACACCATCTTGTAGGACGGCATGGCTTCGGTGCCGAAGACCTTTTCGGCCAGCAGCTGGGTCAGCACCGGCGAGATCATCGCGCCGAGGTTGATGCCCATGTAGAAGATGGTGAACCCGCTGTCGCGGCGCGGGTCGGCCACCGAATACAGCTTGCCGACCATGGTGGAGATGTTGGGTTTGAACAGCCCGTTGCCCACCACGACCGTGGCCAGGCCGATCTCGAACACCACATGGTTGGGCACCGCGATCAGGAACAGGCCCGTGGCCATCACCGCCGCGCCCACCAGGATAGAGCGCTGGTAGCCGAGCACGCGGTCGGCCACGTAGCCGCCGAAGATCGCCGCCGCGTACACCAGCGCCAGATAGGCGCCGTAGGTGCGCCCGGCCGGGGCCTGGCCGCTGGCTTCGCCGCCGAAGAACTGCGCCACGATGTACAGCACCAGCGCCCAACGAATGCCGTAGAACGCAAAGCGTTCCCAGAATTCGGTCATGAACAGCATCCACAGCGGCCGGGGGTGGCCGAGCAAGGTGGGGAACTGGGGAGGCGCAGGCGGTTGCGGCGGAGTGGAGGCGGAAGTCGGCGCGGCAGCGTCAACGCTCATGAAGTGTCCCTTGCGTATTCAGTAATGGCTGGGTGCCTGGGGCGAACCCGGGGCGACGCGCGAGGATCACTTAGACGTCATGTACGCGTCAAATTCGCCGGACTCGGCGACCGGATGACGACGGGTGGAAACGCCCGCATCTCCCACCGCCGCATGCCCGCTTCCCCTTCTCCCGCTGGGAGAAGGTGCCCGCAGGGCGGATGAGGGTGCGATGTCGCTGGGTGGTGCCGATCGCCGAAGTACGAGCATCAGCAAGTAGCTGATCCCGGGGATGAGGCCCGTACCCTCACCCCAACCCCTCTCCCGCCGGGAGAGGGGCTTCGAGCAACTTCTCCACTAAGTGCTTTCCCGAGCAAGTGCTCTCCCGAGCTTCAGCGCCCCCCCTGCGTTGCCAAGCTTTTTGCCTCGCTCAGCGCTTCCCAGCGTCCGCACTCCCCTGCGGCGGTCGGTTGTCCACGCCTACGGACGTACGCACGTCGAACAGCTCCGGGAAGAAGGTCAGTGCCAGGGCCTGCTGCAGGAACCCCACGCCACTGGAGCCGCCGGTGCCGCGTTTGAAGCCGATCACCCGCATCACCGTGCGCATGTGCCGGAAGCGCCACAGCTGGAACTGGGTTTCCACATCCACCAGGTCTTCGCACAGCGAATATTCGCGCCAGTAGCGGTCGGTATTTTCGTAGATGCGCTCGAACACCGGCCGCAGCGTGTCGTCGGCCACGTGCGCAGCGGTCCAGTCGCGGGCCTGGTATTGCTGCGGAATCGCATGCCCGAAGCGCGCCAGGTAGCGCAGGAATTCCTCGTACAGGCTCGGGGCTTCCAGTACTTCGCGCAGCCGTGCCTGGCCGGCAGGGTCATAGGCGAACACCTGCAGCATCTGCGGATTCTTGTTGCCCAGCAGGAACTCGATGTAGCGGTATTGCAGCGACTGGAAGCCCGATGAGGGGCCGAGCACATCGCGAAAGCCCATGTACTCGCTGGGGGTCAGCGTTTCCAGCACCGACCATTGCTCGGTCAGCTGGCGCAGCACCTGCTTGCTGCGCGCCAGCACCTTGCGGCATTGCCAGACCTCGTCGCGCTGCAGGTGCACGATGGCCGCGCGCAGCTCGTGGGCCAGCAGTTTCAGCCACAGCTCGGAGGTCTGGTGCTGGATGATGAACAGCATTTCGTCGTGGTGCGCCGGCTCGGACAAGGGCTGCTGCGCACTCAGCAACTGGTCCAGGCGCAGGTAGCCGCCGTAGGTCAGCCGCCCTTCCAGATCGGTGTGGATGCCGGGTTCCAGGTCACGCAGGTTCTTGTCGACGGGCATGGCGATGCAAATGGATCGGGCCGGTCAGGGTAGCTCAGCGGCGGGGATTGGGGATTGGGGATTGGGGATTGGGGATTGGGGATTGGGGATTGGCGGTTGGCGGTTGGCGGTTGGCGGTTGGCGGTTGGCGGTTGAGAGTGGATGGGCGTCGCCGCCGGGATGGAACCGAACTGCGCCGGTGCCGTCCAGGTCGGTAACCATTCGAGGCGTGGCCCCAGTGAATGCGCATCCCGGGTGGCCGGGATGGATGAACCAGGCGTCCGTTGCTCGTCCGCACCCGGTGCGAGGGCGTGGATGCCTGCGGCGTCTGGTTGGCGCCCGTTCCGGGGCTGGGCGAGCACAGCCCGCATTGCCTGGCTACCTGGCTGCTTTCAGCGCTGGGCCGCCGTGCTCGGGCGCAAGCTGGCTGCCCGCACAGCGTGCCGCGCGAGACACGGCCACTCATCGGACGCCGCACGTCCGGGCGTGGCAGACGGGGAGGTGTTTCGCTTCTGAACCACCCGGCCAGCCGCCAGCGCAGTCGCAGCCACTGCGCCGGTGTCACCGTATCGTCAACCTAGGCCTGCAAATTTATGCAGAATCGAACAGCGCTGCCGGCCAGGGACGTGGCCGGACCAGGGGAGCGCTCCACGTCTCAAGGATCAGGGGACTCTCATCTCATGCAAGTGTTGCAGCGTCGTGCAGCCTTATTCGTCTGTGCGCTGGCGTTTGCCGGCCACGCCAGCGCCGAAGTCGTCATCAGCCAGGTCTACGGCGGTGGCGGCAACAGTGGCGCCACCCTCCGCAGCGATTTCATCGAGCTGCACAACACCGGCACCACCACGGTCAGCCTGGACGGCTGGTCGGTGCAATACGCCTCGGCCGCCGGCAGCAGCTGGCAGACCACGCCATTGGCGGGCACGGTGCCGGCCGGTGGCTATTACCTGATCAAACAGGCCGATGGCAGCGGCGGCAGCGTTGCGCTGCCCACGCCCGATGCCACCGGCACGCTGGCCATGAGCGGCACCGCTGGCAAGGTGGCGTTGCGCAACAGCACCGCCGCGCTGAGCGGCACCTGCCCCACCGAATACGCTGATCTGGTCGGCTACGGCAGCAATGCCAGCTGCGCCGAAGGCAACGCGCCCGCCCCGGCACCCAGCAACACGCTGGCGGTGCTGCGTGGCGGCGAAGGCTGCAGCGACACCAACAACAACGCCGCCGACTTCGCCGCTGGCGCCCCGGCCCCACGCAATGCCGCCAGCGGCGCACGGCTGTGCAGCGGTGGCGGCCAGCCGATCGCCACGCTGGCCGATGCCAGCCAGGCCGAAGGCAACGCCGGCAGCCGCAGCGTCGTATTCACGCTGAGCCTGAGCCAGCCGGCCGGTGCCGGTGGCGTGCGCTTCACCGCCGCTACCGCCAATGGCACCGCCGTGGCCGGCAGCGACTACGTGGCCCTGCCGGCCACCGGCGTGCAGATCGCCGCAGGCGAGCGCACTGCGACCGTCGCGGTGGAGGTGCTGGGCGACACCACGCCCGAGCCCGATGAAACCTTCACCCTGCAGATCAGCGGCCTCACCGGCGCGCTGCCGGCTAAGCTGAGCGCCACCGGCACCATCGTCAACGACGATTTCCAGCTGCTGCCGATCCACGCCATCCAGGGCAAGGGCGCACGCTCGCCGCTGGATGGCCAGGTGGTGGCGACCTCCGGGATCGTCACTGCGCGCCGCAGCGCCGGCTTCTTCCTGCAGGCGCCCACGGCCGAAGCCGATGCCGACCCGGCCACCTCCGAAGGCGTCTACGTCTATACCGGCAGCGCCCCGCCGGACACCGCCGCCATCGGCAACCGGGTGCGCGTGCAGGGCACGGTGATCGAATACGTGCCCACCGCCGACCCGACCCAGCCGCCGCTGACCGAAATTGGCGGCGTCCTGACCGTGCTGCTGGATTCCACCGGCAACGCGCTGCCTGAGCCCGTGCTGCTGAGCGCGGCCCTGCCCAACCCGAATGGCGCCTTTGATCAGCTCGAAGCGCTGGAAGGCATGCGCGTGGCGGCGCCCAGCCTCACCGTCAATGCGCCCACCGGTGGCAACGTCAACGAGACCACCGCCACCGCCACCAGCAACGGCGTTTTCCATGCCGTGGTCAGCGAATTGCCGCGCGCCTTCCGCGAGCCCGGCGTGCAACTGCCCGACCCCTTGCCGGCCGGCTCGCCGGCGGGCGTGCCGCGCTGGAACACCAATCCGGAAGTGATCGCCGTTGGCAGTGCCGGGGTGGGCGCCGAGCGCCTGGATCTGGCCGCCGGCTGCCGCGTGTTCAACGTCGTCGGCCCGCTGGATTACAGCTTCCGCCGCTACACGCTGTACCCGGAACGCACCCCGCAGGTGAGCTGCAACGGTGCCGACCAGCCGCGCCCGGCGCCGCGGCCGCAAGCCGACGACGTGGCCGTGGCCACTTACAACATGGAGCGCTTCTTCGACGACCAGAACGACCCGGCGATCGGCGAGCCGGTACTCACCCCGGCCGCGTTCCAGGCCCGCCTCAACAAGGCCTCGCTGGCGATCCGCAACTATCTGCACACGCCCGACATCCTGGGCACGGTGGAAGTGGAAAACATCAGCGTGCTGCAGACCCTGGCTGCCCGCATCAACGCCGACGCCGTGGCCGCCGGCCAGCAGGATCCCAAGTACGTGGCGTATCTGCAGGAAGGCAATGACGTTGGCGGCATCGACGTCGGCTTCCTGGTCAAGACCGCCGACGTCAGCGGCGGTGTACCGCGCGTCGAAGTGGTTTCGGTGGCGCAGGAAGGCAAGGCCACCACCTGGACCGAACCGGGCGGCGCGGTGAGCCTGCTCAACGACCGCCCGCCGCTGGTGCTCAGCACCCGCGTGCATCAGGCCGACGGCCGCGTGCTGCCGCTGACCACCATCGTGGTGCATCAGCGCTCGCTCAACGGCGCCGAAACCGATGACGCCGCCGGCACCCGCATCCGTGCCAAGCGCCAGGCGCAGGCCAGCTACCTGGCGCGTTTGCTGCAGGCGCGCCAGCAGCTGGATCCGGCCGAACGCGTGCTGGTGATGGGCGACTTCAACGCCTTCGAGTTCAACGATGGCTATGTGGATGCAATGGGCACGGTCACCGGCAAGCCGGCAGCGGATGCGCAGACGGTGGTCAGCGGTGATGGCATCGATCTGGTCGACCCGGACTACACGGACCTGACCTGGTTCAACACACCGGACCAGAGTTACTCGTATGCGTTCGATGGCAACGTGCAGTCGCTTGACCACATCCTGGCCAACGACGCCTTGATGCGCGCATCCAACATCGCCTCGTTGTCGGTGGGCCACGCACGCATCAATGCCGACTTCCCCGGCACCGCGCGCAACGATGCCAACACGCCCACGCGTCTTTCGGATCACGATCCCACCGTGGTGCTGTTACGCATGACGCCGCAGGTGAATGCAGACATGCGCGTGGCAGTTACCGCAGCACGTGATCAGGTGCTCGAAGGCGAGCGCATCGACTACACCGTGGATGTGGAAAACGGCGGTCCGAACAGCGCGGCATTCCCCGCTGTGGCATTGGCGTTTGATGCAGCTGTGAGTCCGCGTGTAACCGCGGCGCCGGGCTGGACTTGCAACCCGCCTGAAACCGGTAGCCAGACCGTGCTCACCTGCACCGCGCCGTCGCTGGCCGCCGGCAACGCGCAGAGCTTCACCGTGCAGCTGGACGCCGGTGCGGACCTGGCGGGCCGCACCCTCACCCTGGCCGCCTCGGTCGCCTCGCAATCGCCCGACCCGCAGCCGGACAACAACACCGACACCGCCAAGGTGGCCGTGCAGGCCCGGTTGCGCAGCGATCTGGCGGTGCGTCTGGAAGGTCCCGCCAGCCTGCCGACCACCGCCTTCAACGCGAGCTATCGCGTGCTGCTGGATAATCGCGGCAACGCACCGGCAACCGGCGTCAGCGTGCGCGTGGAGGGCAACACGCTGTCTGCGCTGTCGCTGCTGGTGCCCCCACGCGGCTGGCGCTGCGACAAGCAGCTGCAGTCGCTGCGCAGTGCGGTGTTCGTCTGCACCACTGCGGCTGCGCTGCAGCCCGGTGCGCAGACCGCCTTCCAGCTGACCGTGGCGACCAAGCCGATCCCGGCCGAACGCGCGGTGCAGGTGCAGGCCACGGCCAGCTCCAGTTCACCGGATGCGAACCCGGCCGACAACGCTGCGCGGATCAGCACTCCAATTGGAGGCGGCGCCGGGCGGCGTTGATCGCACTGCAACACGTCGCAGTTTTCAACAGTGGTAAAGGGCGCGGCCTGGTCCGCGCCCTTTTTTTTGTGCAACCCAGCATCATTGTGTGCTGCGGTGCAGGACAGCTTTTTGCTTCGCCGTCCTTAACATCGCAACTCATATCATTTGAAACTTCTTGATGAAGGTGTCGCCGCAATGAGCGTAGCCGCGCAGTTCGAAATCGAATATCTGCAATACATGGACGCGGACGGCCAACTGGTCCGCGACGATCTGCCGGCCGACGCCGCCAACCCGCAACAGTTGCTCGCCCTGTTCAAGCGCATGCTGTTCGTGCGCACCTTCGACAGCAAGTCGATCGCGCTGCAGCGCACCGGCAAGCTCGGCACCTACGCAGCCAGCCTGGGCCACGAGGCCACCCATGTGGGCATCGGTGCCTCGATGCGCAGCGGCGATGTGTTCGCGCCCAGCTACCGTGAATACGGCACCATGTTCGAACGCGGCGTGCGTCCACGCGATGTGCTGCTGTACTGGGGCGGCGACGAGCGCGGCAGCGACTACCCGCGCGATGCCGATGCGGCGATCGACTTCCCGATCTGCGTACCGATCTCCACCCAATGCCTGCACGCGGCCGGCGCGGCGCTGTCGTTCAAGCTGCAGGGCAAGGCGCAGGTGGCAGTGGCGTGCTGCGGCGATGGCGGCAGCTCCAAGACCGACTTCTACGCCGCGCTCAACTCGGCCGGCGCCTACACGCTGCCGCTGATCCTGTGCGTGATCAACAACGGCTGGGCGATCTCGGTGCCGCGCTCGGCGCAGACCGGTGCGCAGACGCTGGCACAGAAGGGCCTGGCCGGCGGCCTGCACTGCCTACAGGTGGACGGTAACGACCTCATCGCCGTGCTCGAAGCCATGCGCCAGGCGCGCGCGCGCGCGCTGGCCGGCGATGGCGGCACCGTGATCGAATTCCTCACCTATCGCCTCACCGACCACACCACCGCCGACGACGCCCGCCGCTACCGTGGCGAGGACGAAGTGAAGCAGGCCTGGACACGCGAACCGATGCTGCGCCTGCGCCGCTATCTCACCGCGCAAGGTCTGTGGGACGAGGCGCAGGAAGAAGCCTGGAAAGCCGAGTGCGGCGCGCGCATCGACGAAGAGGTCAATGCGTACCTCAATACCCCGGTGCAGCCGGTGGAAGCGATGTTCGATTATCTGTACGGCGACCCGCCGGCCGAACTGCTGGCCCAGCGCGCCGAGGTCATCGCCCTGGAGGCCCGTCATGGATGAGCTCAACCACGCACAGCTCGCCGGCTCACAGCAGGCCAGTGCCCCTTACAACGCCGCTGCCACGCGCGGAGAGATCGCCATGAGTTCGCCCATCACCCTGATCGAAGCCATCACCCAGGCGCTGGCCTGGGAGCTGGAACACGACCCCGCGGTGCTGGTGCTGGGCGAGGACGTAGGGGTCAACGGCGGCGTGTTCCGCGCCACCGCCGGCCTGCAGCAACGCTTCGGCAGCGCGCGCGTGCTCGACACCCCGCTGGATGAAACCACCATCGCCGGGCTGAGCGTCGGCCTGGCCGCGCAAGGCATGAAGCCGGTGGCCGAAGCGCAGTTCGACGGCTTCGTGTATCCCATGGTCGATCACCTGATCTGCCACGCCGCACGCCTGCGCAACCGCACCCGTGGCCGCCTGCATTGCCCGATGGTGCTGCGCGTGCCGTGGGGCGGCGGCATCCGCGCACCGGAACATCACAGCGAGGCCAACGAAGCCATCTTCACCAACGTGCCCGGTTTGCGTGTGGTGCTGCCGTCCTCGCCGCAGCGTGCGTATGGCTTGTTGCTGGCCGCAATCCGCGACCCGGATCCGGTGATCTACATGGAGCCCAAGCGCATCTACCGCCAGTACAAGGAAGTGGTGGCCAATGACGGCGAAGCGCTGCCGCTGGATGTCTGCTTCGTGCTGCGCGACGGCACCGATGTGACCCTGGTGACCTGGGGCGCGCAGGTGAAGGAAGCGCTGGAAGCAGCCGACAAACTGGCCAGCGAAGGCATCAGCGCCGAAGTCATCGACGTGGCCACGCTGCGCCCGCTGGATTTCGACACCATTGCCGAATCGGTCGCCAAGACCGGCCGCTGCGTGATCGTGCAGGAAGCCCCGCGCACTGCCGGTTTCGGTGCGGAGATTGCTGCGCAGCTTGCCGAAAAATCGATGTACGACCTGCTCGCTCCGGTGGAACGGGTGACCGGCTATGACACGCATATCCCGCTGTTCCGGCTGGAGATGAAGTTCCTGCCCAGCGTGGAGCGCATCGTCACCGCCGCCCGCCGCGCGGTGGCTGCCGGCTGACATGCGCGCCCGCCTGCTTTGCGACTACCGCGCCGCCTACGCCAACCCGATCCGCTTCCATGCCGGCCAGCAGGTCGCCATTGGGGTGCGCGATGAAGAATGGCCGGCGTTTGCCTGGGTGAACACCGGCGAAGGCCATGCCGGCTGGGCGCCGGCGGCCTGGCTGCGCCCGCTGGGCGACGGCCTGGCTGAAGCGCTGCGTGATTACGATGCACGCGAGCTCGATGCCCACCAGGGCGAGCACGTGCTGCTGCATTACGAACACGGGGGTTGGTGGTGGTCCGAGCGTGCCGATGGCACGCAGGGCTGGCTGCCGGCCGCCGACCTCGAACTCCTCGACGACACCACGCCGCAGCTGCAGACGGCGCAAGAGAACCTGCCATGAGCGAAGCCAAGAATTTCCACCTGCCCGACCTGGGCGAAGGCCTGCCCGACGCCACCATCGTCGAATGGTTCGTCAAGGAGGGCGACCCCGTGCGCCTGGACGACCCGCTAGTATCGATGGAGACCGCCAAGGCGGTGGTCGAAGTGCCCTCGCCGTTCTCCGGCACCGTGGTCAAGCTGGCCGGCGCGGCCGGCGATGTGATCACCACCGGTGCGGTGCTGGCGCAGTTCGCGCTGGATGCCTCGCAACCGCAGCGTGCCGACGGCCAGGACACCGGCCATTCGCATGGACCGGCGCCGACGCACGCACCCACGCCCAGCACCGGCGACAGCGCGGCTGGGCACACCACACGCGTGGTGGCCTCCGATAACGGCGGCGAAATTGCCGATGCCGATGCTGGCGATGGCAGCAGCGATCGCGACGATGCCGGCACCGTGGTGGGCGCGATGCAGAGCTCCAACGCCGTGCAGAGCGAGCAGGCCATTACCGTCGGCGGCGTGCGCGCCATGCCGGTGGTGCGCGCGCTGGCGCGCAAGCTGCGTGTGGACCTGGCACAGGTGCGCGCTACCGGCCCGGACGGCACGGTCACGCTGGCAGACGTAAAGCAGGCAGCAGCCGCCGGTACCGCGCAGCCCTCACCCGGCGCGCAGGGCGCGCCGACCTCTCCTGCCCGCGGGAGAGGTGGTCCGATCGATGACGGTGGGAGAGCTGCTGGGAGCGCTGCCGACGGCAGGGATCGACCCGCAACAGCACCCCTTCTTCCGCCTGCGGGAGAAGGTGCCCGCAGGGCGGACGAAGGCAACGCCCGCTCCACGCTGTCGGCCAGCGGCAAGCCGATGCGCACCCAGTCGCCCGGCATCAGCGCCAAGGGCCAACCCGAGCAACTCAAGGGCGTGCGCCGCAACATGGCACGCGTGATGGCCGATGCGCACAGCAAGGTGGTGCCCACCACGCTCAACGACGACGCCGACCTGCACGCCTGGCAACCCGGCAACGACGTCACAGTGCGCCTGGTGCGCGGCATCGTGCGCGCCTGCGAGGCCGTGCCCGCGCTCAACGCCTGGTTCGACGGCGAGGCGCTGAGCCGCACGCTGCACCCGCAGGTGGACATCGGCATTGCGGTAGACACCGAAGAAGGCCTGTTAGTGCCGGCACTGCGCAACGCCGACATGCTGGATGCGCATGGCATTCGCGAAGGCGTCAACCGGCTGCGCCAGCAGGTGGAAAGCCGCAGCATCGCCGCGTCCGAACTGAGCGGCTACACCATCTCGCTGTCCAACTTCGGCATGTTTGCCGGCCGCTACGCCACGCCGGTGGTGGTGCCGCCCTGCGTGGCGATCGTGGCCGCCGGCCGCGCGCGCTACCAGCTCACCCCGGTGATGGGCGGCGTGGAAACCCACAAGGTGATGCCGCTGTCGCTGACCTTCGATCACCGCGCCGCCACCGGCGGTGAAGCGGCGCGCTTCCTGCGCGCCTTGCTGGACGATCTGGCGTTGGCCAACTGAGCACTGTCTTTTTTGCCATGTAGCACGATGTGCGTCACCGTGACAGCGGCAACATTGGCCGCTGTCCGATGCACATGCTGCACCGGCCCGGAACACTCATTCACGCCGATGTGCGCCTTCATCCCGAGATACCACTGCTTGCCCTCTCGGCGTGATGCATCTCAGGGTCGCGCGCGTGATCGGCGCTTTTGGTCGAACCGGGCGCAGCGATCCGCGTCGCATCGACGATCGTCCCGGGACGTAGACTCTGGCCCTTGCGCGTCAGAGGCGCGTTGACCGCTTCCAGCAACACCATGGGCCTCCAGCAAGCGTCGAAAGTTGAGAATCGTGGTCTCGTCGAGAATGTCGTCCAACCCACCGAGCTGGGCAAATCGCCGCAAGGTCGGAATCTCGTGCAGCGCTTCTTCCCTCGCAGGATCGCTCAACGCATACCCCTGCTGCAGCAGATGATCCGCAATATCGTCGCCAGTGCGTAGGGCTGCCGCCCTGGCCGCCCCGACGCCGGATAGTGCGGCGCGATCAGCCCGAGCAGTTTCTGCCACGCAACGACCTGCTCCATCTCGGCCAGGAAGATCTCGTGCCGGGTCTGCTTGCGCTTGCCCAGGCTCTCGGTGTCACTGAACATCAGTTGCATGGATCACTCATCAACATGAGGCGGGCAATTTCGTGTATCTGTGGCGCCTTGTTCAGAGGCTCCTTAGCCAAACGCCTTATAACTCAGACCGCGCTGCAATATTGGAACGCGTATGCGACCGGGCCGACAATTTGTCGGCCCGGCTAAGACAGGTTTATCTTTAATTTCTAACCTTTATAACCATTATTTTTTAATAAGTCTTTGTATGCAGCATATAGTTTTGGATCTCTCTTAGTAGACCTCTTGACATCGCTGGGAAGACCTCGCGGATACGTAGCGTAGAGCTGGCCTGCTCTGTAACTAAGTGCAGTGTCATCACTCAGCACAATACCAGGCTTTCGATCCTCGCGAGGCAAATCGTGAACAGTGGGCTCCTCTGTCGAGAATCTGACATTTAAGAGCTCTCCACGCCGACGATGGCGACTACTCATGTGTTGCAGACCGCTGAACTGAGCAGACGGAGGTGGATTCGAAGTTTGTCCCTGCTGCGGTGGCGAGCTTTCTGGATTGCTTTCATGGGAGTAGTTATAGCTACTGCTTGATGCGCCACGAATCGGACTTGTCATGTAAAAAAATCTCCACGATTAAGGCTTATTGCAGCGCCAATAAGAAATACAATTTTCACCTCAGTATGACGCCGCAACGTCAATATTCCTCCATGTTTAGATTCTTTTCTTTTTGCACCAGGAATATTTGTTGCGAGAAGCGAAATTTACAGATGATTGCATCAACTTAAGCAAAGGTGATATTGCACTCTTTGCAAATGGCGACCACCGCAAAAGAGTGTGCCACTCGGCGCATACATGCCATTGGCAAGCCGGCAGGCTGCCCACAGCCACGCTGACAAGTCGCGATGGCGACCACACCTTGAACGGATAAAGCGGCCTCGCTACATCCCTTTAACTGGAAAGCGCGTTATGTGCCTGCGTTGTCGCTTCTGCAACAACGCGTTTTTTCGGCGCCGACTGGCAGTAGCACCGTGCCGTCGCCCACGACTCTGCACTGGTGCATTTGCCTCTGCGCGCAGGAAGTCGCCTCTGCGCATGAAGTGGACCCTGCCGTCGGCAATCTTTGCTTCCATAACGTGATACCACCACTTTTAGAAACAAGAATTTCTACCTAGCATTCATCGCCAGTCAAACAACGCGCGCAGTTAGAACGTATTGCCCATAGGCGAAGCATTGCATCGTCCGTGTGCATCTCCGGAAGGTCTTCATCAATTCGGACCGCTTGAGCAACGCTGCGCTAGGGAAGGTCTGAACATTGAGTCCTGAGAGTGCGCGATGTCGCCTCGTTCCGGAGAGTCGCGCGTGGATCTTCAGATTTTTCGCCACTTCTGGCGCTTTCCGTGGGAAACACCCGGGTCACAGGCGCACGCTCGCCATAGCTTGACCCACCCCGGGAGACCGGGCCACGGCCAAGGCGAAGTCGCATTGGGCGCAGCACACCTCGGGTCGACACACCGGTTGTTGCCACTGCCGCTTGGCGGCGCCGTGGAGCGCCATGCGCGGCTAGCGCACCTGCACTTCGTTTCGGCATGCACGCCGTCGACAATGCGCGGATAATCGCGCGATGTCACTGAAAGCAGATTTGCTGTCGCTACAGCTACAGCCCGTGTTCGAGTCCGCGCTCGCCAGGGCCGGTGTGCGTGCGCTCACGCCGATCCAGGTCGCGATGATTCCGCCGATGCTGGCCGCACGCGACCTGATCGCCACCGCGCAGACCGGCTCGGGCAAGACCCTGGCGTATGCCTTGCCGCTGCTGCAGCAGCGCCTGCAGGCGCCGGAACAGGCGCCGCGCGTGCTGGGCGGGCTGATCCTGGTACCGACGCGTGAGCTGGTCGCGCAGGTCGCGCACACCCTGCTGTCGCTGGCCGCCGCCTTGCCGCGACGGCTGAAGATCGTCGCCGCCACCGGCGGTGAAGCCATCAATCCGCAGCTGATGGCCTTGCGCGGTGGCGCCGACATCGTCATCGCCACCCCGGGGCGGCTGCTGGACCTGGTGACGCACAATGCGCTGCGCCTCTCGCAGGTAAGCACGCTGGTGCTGGACGAAGCCGATCGCCTGCTCGACCTGGGCTTTGGCGCCGAGCTCGATCGCATCCTGGCCTTGCTGCCTGCCCAGCGGCAAAGCGTGCTGGTCTCGGCCACCTTCCCAGCCGCCATCGCGTCGCTGGCCAAGCGTCGCCTGCGCGATCCGTTGCGCATCACCCTCGGCGGCACGCCCGAACAGGCACCGGCGATCGCGCAACGCGCCATCGCAGTGGATGCCGGCCAACGTACGCAGCTGCTGCGCCACCTGCTGCTGGAACACGGATGGCCGCAACTGCTGGTCTTCGTCACCAGCCGCCACGGCGCCGACAAGGTTGCCGAGAAACTGAGCAAGACCGGCATCGCCGCCTTGCCGCTGCACGGCGAATTGAGCCAGGGCCGCCGCGAACGCACGCTGCGCGCCTTCAAACAGGCGGACGTGCAGGTGCTGGTGGCCACCGACCTGGCCGGGCGCGGCATCGACATCGACGCCTTGCCGGCCGTGCTCAATTACGACCTGCCCCGCTCCACTGTCGACTACACCCACCGCATCGGCCGCACCGCACGCGCCGGTGCCAGCGGCGTGGCGATCAGCTTCGTCACGGCAGACAGCGCCCAGCAGTGGCGGCTGATCGAAAAACGCCAGGGCCTGCGCGTGCCGACCAGCGTGATCGAAGGGTTCGAGCCAACTCCGGTCCAGGCGCCTGCCCCCGACCATGCGTCCGGCGCAGCGGCGCGTGCAGCGGATGACAACGGCGGCATCAAGGGCAAGCGGCCGAGCAAGAAGGACAAATTACGTGCCGCGGCGCAGGCGCAGGCTGGCAAGCCGGGCTGAAAGTAGCGAACGTACCGGCGCGAGCAGTCCTAGCACCGGTGCGTGATGACTGCGCCCACACCGTCGCACTGCAGCGCGGGCTGGCCTGGCAACCGCCGGCCTTGGTAACCGAACGCGCACAGCATGCGTAAGCCGCAACCGCCCAGCAAAAACGCGCTGGCGCAACAGCGTCGGCCAGCCACGGCCCGCTCGAACCGCTGCGTCCGAGCGGTAAGTGTCCGCTACCAAGCACCAGGAGGGTTGGCCGATGGCAGCGTCCCCGTCGCTTCGCCAATAAGGACGCTCGCCAGCGTCAAGTCACCGCAGGCCTCCTGCACCCTTGCCAGTTGCCATCTGCAACGCGCGAGGCCTGGCTCGTCCATGCGATGCGGTCGACAATCCGCCAGCAACTGCTCGTCCCGCAGCGGTGCGCCGCCGACGGGACGACGATCACACCTCAATCCTGCTCGAAATCCAGTTCGCCATCACCGAACGCATGATCGTTCTGCGCGCGTGGCGTGCGCTTGCCCGGCTTGCGCAGGATTTCGACGAAGAACTGCTCGCCACCGTCGGCGACGAGTGCGTTGATCGAGCGGATCAGCTCGGCCGGCGGCAGCGCCACGGCACTGGCTTCATCCACACCGAAGCGCATCTCGAAGTCCCAGTAGTCCGCGCCGGCCGGCAGCTCCTTGCGGCGCTCGCGGCGGATGTACTTGCGGATATCGTGCTTGCTGGATTCCAGCAGACGATCGCGGTTCTTGCCTTCGAGGTTGAGCTGGTAGGTCTTGCGCATGGCGACATCGGTGCTGGGGACTGGCCGCCTATTGTGAGGCCAAGGCGGCATCCTCGGTGAATCCAGCATCAAGTGGCGCTGCAGAACCGCCAAATGGCGGCATGCGCGCCTGGACTGACGTAATCGCGCCGTACGGCCCAACCCCTGCGTTCCCAGCCGCATCGACGCCCTGACGCATCTCACCGCAGCCCGAGCTGCTTGCGCAGGCTGCCGTCCACCGCGCTGGCGGGCAGGAACCGGCGCAGCTTGCTCAGCAGCGATGCCTGCCCGGCGGGTGTGCGGCGCATGCGCCACCTGCCCAGGGCCGCCTCCACCACGGTGGCGGCCACGCCATGCGGTTCCGGCGCGGTGTCGATACTGTGCGTGACTGCCCGCGCCACCACGCCACGCTCGCGGTCGTAATCGGCAATGGTGGCCTGCACCACCGGCGAATTGCTGCCCAGGCTGGTTTTCGTATACGCAGGCTCCACCAGCGTCACGCGAATGCCGAATTGACGCAGCTCGTGATCCAGCGTTTCCGACAGCCCTTCCACCGCATGTTTGGAGGCGGCATACACGCCCATGTACGGCGCCGGCAGGAACCCCAGCACCGAGCTGACATTGACGATGCGGCCCTGGCCGCGTGCACGCATGTGCGGCAGCACGGCCTGCACGGTGCGTAGGATGCCGAGTAGGTTGATGTCGAATAATGCGGCCGCTTCGTCGACGCTGGTTTCTTCAATGGCACCGACAAGATTGGTGCCTGCGTTGTTGACCAGCACATCGATGCGGCCCGCGCGGGCGATGATGCCATCGACCGCACGCTGCACCGAAGCGGCATCGCGGATATCCATCTCCACCAGCTCCACGGCCGTCAACGGTGTGGCACCGGCCAGGTGACGCACGCTGCCGTAAACGAGGCAGCCGGCTCGGGCGAAGTGTTCTGCGGCGGCACGGCCAATGCCGGACGACACGCCCGTGATCAGCACAACGGTCTGCTGTTGCATTGCGGTTCCTTCAATCAAGAGAAAGACATCGGCGATACGCGTGCGCCTGCATGGCATGCGTTCGGAAGGTGGTGACGATGGCGCACGACATTGCGCTGCGACGGCACCGTGGCCACGGTCGCAGAAGTGCTTCATGCAGGCCGGGCAATGTCCGGTGCGTTATTCCCTTTGCCGGGATCGGGCCGGATCTTGAACCAGATCGAATACATCGCCGGCAGGAACACCAGGGTCAACACGGTGCCGGCCAACGTGCCGCCGATCAGCGTGTAGGCCAAGGTGCCCCAGAACACGGAATGGGTGAGTGGAATGAATGCCAGGATCGCCGCCAGTGCCGTCAGAATCACCGGACGCGCACGCTGCACGGTGGCTCCCACCAACGCATGGAACGGATCCAGACCCTCGGCTTCGTTGTGATGGATCTGTCCGATCAGGATCAGCGTGTTGCGCATCAGGATGCCCGACAGTGCAATCAATCCCACCAGCGCATTGATGCCGAACGGTTGCTGGAACAGGATCAAGGTCGGCACCACACCGATCAGTCCGAGCGGGCTGGTGAGAAACACCATCACCATCGCCGAGATCGAGCGCACCTGCAGGATGATGATGAGCAACGTGGCCGCCAGCATGATGGGGAACAGCGGCAGCATCGCGGCGGTGGCCTTGCCGGACTCCTCGATGGAGCCGGCCTCCTTGATCTGATATCCGCTGGGCAGTTTGTCGATGATCGGCTGCAGCTGCCTGGTGATCGCAGCCGAGACATCCGGCGGCTGCAGCGTGTCGTCGACATCGCCGCCCACCGTGATGGTCGGCACGCGATCGCGGCGCCGCATGACCGGCTCTTCCATGCGCACATCCACCTTACCTACCTGCGACAGCGGGACGCGTTGGCCGTTGCCGCCGGCCAGGGTGAAGTCGGCGATGCGTGCCGGATCCAGACGAGTATCGCCGGCCGACCGCGCCACCACCTGCACACTGCGGATATCCTCGCGCACCAGCGTGATCGGCACGCCGCTGAGCAGGAACTGCAACTGCTGGGCGACCGCGGCCGAGGTCAGCCCCACCGCCTGCAGGCGATCCTGGTCCAGGCTGAAATGCAGGGTCGGTGTGCGCACGCCCCAGTCGGTATTGACGGTGCGCAGCATCGGGCTGTCCTGCATCACCTGCATGACCTGCGCAGCGATGCCGCGCAGCACCGTCGGGTCCGGGCCGCTCACCCGGTAGGCGACCGGAAACTTCGAATACGGGCCGAAGGTCAATTGCGTCGCGCGCACGCGCGCTTCCGGTGCCAGGCCTTGCGCGATCGCCTCACGCAAGCGCAGCTTCAACGCATCGCGCTCGTGCTGGTCGTCGGTACGCACCACGATCTTTGCGAACGAGGGGTCCGGCAGTTCCGGACCCATCGCCAGGAAAAAGCGCGGCGCGCCCTGACCGATGTAGGCGGTCACGATCTTTGCTTCCTTCTGCTTGGACAGCCAGGCTTCCACCTTCGCGGCGGCCGTGCTGGTCTGGTTGATCGAGGTGCCGTACGGCAGCTGCACTTCGACCAGTACTTCGGGGCGGTCGGAGATCGGAAAGAACTGCTTCTTGACGATGCCCATGCCAACGACCGCCAGCACGAACAGCCCCACCACCGAACCTGCGACCAGCCACTTGCGGGCAATGACGCGACCCAGCGCCTGGCGGAAGCGGTTGTAGCGCGGCGTGTTGTAGATCGCGGCGTGGCCGCCTTCGATCTTCTTCATATCCGGCAGCATCTTCACGCCCAGATACGGCGTGAACACCACCGCCACCGCCCACGACACGATCAGCGCGATGCCCACGATCCAGAACATGTTGCTGGTGTATTCGCCGGCCGTGGAAGCAGCAAATCCGTTCGGCATGAAGCCCACCGCGGTCACCAGCGTGCCGGACAACATCGGTGCGGCGGTGTGGCTCCACGCATACGCCGAGGCAGCAACGCGGCCGTAGCCTTCTTCCATCTTCACCACCATCATTTCGATGGCAATGATGGCGTCATCCACCAACAGACCCAGCGCCAGAATCAACGAACCCAGCGTGATGCGGTCGAAATTCTTGCCGGTGGCCAGCATCACCACGAACACTGCCGCCAGCGTCAACGGCACCGCCGCCGCCACCACGATGCCGACGCGCCAGCCCATGCTGACGAAGCACACCAGCATCACCACCAGCAGCGCGACGAAGAACTTGGTCATGAACTCGCCCACCGATGCATCGATGTTCACGGCCTGGTCGGTGACCTTGCTCAGTTGCATGCCCAGCGGCAATTCGGCGTTGATGGCGCCCACTTCGGCATCGAGCGACTTGCCCAGATCCAGGCCATTCCAGCCATCGCGCATGATGATGCCCAGCAACAACGCCGGCTCGCCGCCGCTGCGGATCATGAACGTGGACGGGTCTTCATAGCCACGTTTGACGGTGGCGATATCGGACAACTTCAGGCTGCGGCCCTGCACCACCAGTGGGGTATCACGGATCTTCTGCAGGTTGTCGAGCGCACCGTCCAGGCGAATGAACACATCCGGCCCACGCGTCTCCACCGAGCCGGCCGCCGTCAATGCATTTTGCGCATTGAGCGCGGCAAACACGTCCTGCGGGCTGACGCCCAGCGTGGCCAGGCGATCATGCGAGAACTCGACAAAGATGCGCTCGGGTTGTTCGCCGATGATGTTGACCTTCTTGACGCCGGGCACATGCAACAGGCGTTGGCGCATGGTTTCCGCATCGCGGGCGAGCAGCCGTTGCGGCTCGCCCTTGGCCTTGAGCGCAAACAGCGCGAAGGTGACATCGGCGTATTCGTCGTTGACCATCGGCCCGATCACACCGGCCGGCAGGTTGCCGGCTTCGTCGCCGACTTTCTTGCGCGCCTGGTAGAACTGCTCCTGCACTTCACCGGGCGGCGTGCTGTCCAGCAGCGTCAAGGTGGTGAATGCCAGGCCCGGGCGCGTATAGGTTTCGGTGCGGTCGTACCAGCGCAATTCCTGCATGCGCTTTTCGAGTTTTTCGGCCACCTGCTCCTGCATTTCCTGCGGCGTGGCGCCGGGCCAGGCAGTGATGATGGTCATGACCTTGACGGTGAACGCCGGGTCTTCCGCACGTCCCAGCTTGAGGAAGGCCACCAGGCCCGCCAGCGAGATCAGCACGATCAGGAACAAGGTGATGGAGCGCTCGCGGACCGCCAGCGCGGAGAGATTGAAGCGACCTTCGCTCACGGCTGCGCTCCTGCGGCAGGCGCGGGCTTGGCGGTGACGCCGGCAATGCGTACGTGCTGCCCGTCGCGCAACAGATGCGCACCCAGCGCAACGATGCGCTCACCGCGCGCGAGCGTGCCGGCGACGTTGGCGTGATCGTCATCCAGGCGCAGCACCCGCACCGGCCGCCACGCCACCTTGGCCGGCGTGCCGGCGATCACCCACACGCCCGTGCCCTTGCCGGCATCGAACAGCGCGCCCAGCGGCACCTGCACCCCCGCCTGCGTGGCGGCGGCTTCGGGAATGCGGATGCTCACCGTGGTGCCCAGGGGCGCGTCGGCCAGGGCGCCGCCAAGCACGTAGCGCGCCTCGAAGGTGCGCGTGAGCCGGTCTGCGCTGTCGGACAACTGGCGCAGCGTGGCGGGCTCGGTGACCCCGGCATTGCCGAACAAGGTGGCTTGTGCGGTGGAGCCCACCACCGGCTGCAGCGTCTCCGGCAGCTGGATGATGGCTTCGCGGCGCCCGGCATGCGCCAGCCGCACCACCGGCTGCCCGGCCGCAACCACCTGGCCGGGTTCGACCAGGGTTTCCATGACCACGCCATCGGCGTCGGCCAGCAGGTCGGTGTAACGGTTGGCGTTGCGCGCCACATCGGCCTGCGCCTGCGCTGCGCTCAACTGCGCCTTGGCGGCATCGGCGGCGGCCTTGATCTGGTCGTAGGCCGAGGCCGAAATGGCGCCGGTACCGCGCAGATCGCGGTAGCGCGCTTCGTCCTCGCCTGCCTGCTGCGCACGCGCCCGCGCGGCGGTCACCGCTTCCTGTTGCGCCTGCGCGGCGAGCTTGAGATCGACCGGATCGATCCGCAGCAGCGGCTGGCCGCGGGTCACCCGCTGCCCGGCATCGACCAGGCGCTCGGACACCTTGCCGGAGACGCGGAAACCCAGTTCGCTCTGGACCCGTGCCGCCACCGTGCCGGAAAAGCTGCGCGCCGCCGAACTGGCGTCGCCCACCGTCGCCACCCGCACCAACGGCGTGGCGGTGCGCGGATCAGCCGGGGTCTTGTCGCCACAGCCGGCCAACGCCAGCGGCAGCACACACAGCAGGGATGCAACAACAAGACGGCGCCGACGCATGCGAGTTCCAGTGGAGTTCTAGGATGGCTCGCATCTTGGTACTTGTGACCAAATCAGTCAATAGTCACCAGCGATTAGGGCGACAGGCTGCGCAGCACCAGGCCCGACAACAGCCCGGGAACCTCGTCGATGACGTCCAGGCTGTGCTGCATCAGCACGGGATTGGTGTACGGGCGGATCAGCACGTAGAGCGCCCGGGTGGCTTCGTCCAGCGGGGTCTTGCGCTCGAAATCGCCGCCCTGGCGGCCCTGTTGCAGGATCTCCTGCAGCAGCGCCAGCACCCGTTCCTCGTAGGCCAGCACCGACTGCCAACGCTCGGTGGCCGCCGAGGCGGCAATCTCATACAGCTTGCGATCCTCGAAGAACAACCGAAGGCTCGCGTCCACGATCACCTTGAACATCCGGCGAAATTTCTCGGGCGGCGAGTCGGTTTCGTCCACGGCAGCGCGCACCTCGTCCTCGATCTGGCGCAGGCAGTTAGTGCAGATCATCTCGCCGATGGCCTGCTTGGATTCGAAGAACTTGTAGATGTATGCCTTGGAGAAGCCGATGGATTTGGCCAGGTCGGAGACGGCGGTCTTCTCGTACCCGTAGCGTCTGAAATGCTCGGTGGCGGCGTTGACGATCTGGTCGCGCACGTCATGGTCGGCCGGGCCGCGGCCGGACACGGGGTAACTGGATGCTTTGTTCATGCGCACAGCTTAACGCTCCAACGCGGGACATACAAAAGTGACCAATCCGTATTATAGTCACTGCACTTCCACTGCCAGACCGGCCCTGCCATGCCCTCTTTGCGCACCCTCACCGTGCTGCTCACCGCCAGCCTTGCCAGCTGCGCGGTCGGCCCCGAGTACGCTCGCCCCGACGCCCCACTGCCGGACCGTTACCTGGCCCAGGACGCCGCCGAGCAGCGCAGTGCCGCTGCCCCGGTCGACCTGTCGCGCTGGTGGGCCGGCTTTGGCGACCCGGCCCTGGACCGGTATGTCACAGCGGCGCTGGCGCAGAACCTGGACCTGGCCCAGGCCGCCGCGCGCGTGACCCAGGCGCGCGCAGGGCTGGGCGCGGCCAACGCCGCCCTGCTGCCCTCCGGCAGCATCAATGGCCAGGCCACCCGCACCTACCAATCGCTGGAAACCCCGCTGGGGCAGGTGCTGCGCAACACCCCGGACTTCGACCGCTATGCCAGCGTTTACGACGCCACTGCCAACGCCAGCTGGGAGATCGATGTGTTCGGCGGGCTGCGCCGTGGCCGCCAGGCGGCACTGGCCGATTACCAGGCCAGCGCTGCCGGTGCGGCCGCCACGCGGCTGGCGGTGGCGGCGCAGACCGCCGACACCTACATCAGCATCCGTGGCCTGCAGGCACGGCTGGCGGTGGCCCAGCGCCAGGTCGCCACCCAACAGCAGCTGCTCGCCATGGTGACGCTGCTGCAGGGCAAGGGGCTGGCGGCCGACCTGCAGGTGCATCAGGCGCAGGGCGCGCTGACCCAGGCCCAGGCCGGCGTGCCCGCGCTGGAGACCGCGCTGACCGCAGCGATGAACGCCCTGGACGTGATGCTGGGCGCCACGCCCGGCACCCACCGGGCCGAGCTGGTGGCCAGCACGCCGATCCCGACCGCCCCGCAGGTGACCGGCGCCGCCTCGCCGGGGGACCTGTTGCGGCGGCGGCCGGACCTGATCGTGGCCGAGCGCCGGCTGGCCGTGGCCAACGCGCGCATCGGCGTGGCCATGGCCGAGTACTACCCCAAATTCTCGCTGAGTGGATTGATCGGCAGTGCCACCGCCATCTCCGGCGCCAACCTGTTCACCGGCGACGCCGCGCAGTCGGCCGGCGTGCTCGGGCTGCGTTGGCGGCTGTTCGATTTCGGCCGCATCAACGCGCAGATTGCACAGGCCAAGGGCCAGGAAGCCGAACAGCTGGCCGCCTACCGGCTCGCCGTGCTGCGCGCCACCGAAGATGTGGAAAACGCGCTCACCGCGCTGGTCAAACGCGAGCAGCAGGCCACCGTGCTGGCACAAGGCGTGGACGCGCTGGGCAAGGCACGCGGCGCCTCCGCCGCAGCCTACGAGAAGGGCGTGGTCAGCCTGATCGAAGTCCTCAACGCCGACGACGCCTTGCTGCGCACCTCCGATGCGCAACTGCAGGCGCAGACCGAGGCGGCCCGCAGCGCGGTAGCCGCGTTCAAGGCGCTGGGCGGCGGCTGGGAGAGCACGCCCGCCACCGCAGTGGCGGTGCAGGAACCCGCGCAGCGCTGAGACTGCGCGTACGGTCACGGGCCGTGCAGGGCGATAGCGCTGCCGGTGCCTGTGCTGTGGTTGCGTGCAGGGTGCAGGGTGCAGGGTGGTAGCGGAGCACGCGTTAGCAGCCGTGCTCCGTGCGCGGCGCAAAGGCGCCTGCTTGCAGCAGGTCAACAAACCAGCGCGCCTTTTTAGCAGCACGCGCGAGCGCTTCAATCCGCGTGGAAACGCGCACCCTCATTGAACGCGCACTGATAGGCCAGTACCGGGCCGCGCTGCTGCAAACCGGGCAGGTCGTACATGTAAGTGGTGAAACGCACGCTGCCATCCGGGCGCAGCTGATAACGCATGAACTGCTGAATCGGCTTGCCGTCGTTGGCCACGGTGAAATGCGCGCCGGAGAAGGCCACGTTGCCGTCCTCGGTGATGCGATACGCATCGATATGGCGACCGCCACGCGTACGGCTCACCGGCGTGCCCTCTTCCGGTGTGCAGCGGCTCAGGTCCGTGCTCACGCTGACGTCGTAGCCGGCTTCCAGTGCGGCAAGCACGTCGGTGCGGCTGTTGAGGGTTTCACTGGCGAGGGCGGGCAGCGCGCAGGCGCACAGCGCGGCGGTCACGGCGATAGATGCGGGACGAAACATGGCAAGCTCCAGGCAGACAGGGGAATGAAGCGGCCTGGACTCTAGGCAATCCAGGGCCCACAACGTGACCCAGTGCTGTCTGCAGCAGTGCAGTGCGCTACGCATCACGCGGCATGTTTGCGCTGTTTGGCGACGGCTGCGCAAAAGTGCGCATCCGATCCACATCCGCGGCTATGCCCATGCGCGCAGAGGCTGTACATGGCGTTGCCAGCCAACTGACGAATGCGATGCCCACCCTTGCCGCATCGCACCGCTGTCAGGGCCGCAACATTGATCCGCCTGACATCTCACTGCACGCGCGTGGCGGCAGCCGGCGCAGACCTTACGGTCTTGCGTTGACCTCGCGCGGTGTGACGTCGGGCTGCGGCTGTAACGCAGGCGTTGCGCCCTGCAGCAAACGCTCGGCCAACGCGCGCGTGGCAACACGCAATTCCGGCACCGCCGTGATTTCCCAATAGCGCCCACGCAGCAGCGGCCCCACGCAATACAGCCCCGGCACCACCTGACCGGCGCCATCGCGCACGCGCAGTTGCGCGTCGGTATCCACGCCCAGGCCAAGCGGATCTGCCCGCAGCAAGCCGGCTTCGCGCATGCCGGCGATCAAGGGGTCGCTGGTGCGGTCGATGTCGGTATCCAGCCCGGTGGCGCGCACCACCGCATCGAAACGGCGGGTCTGCGCATCGGCGCCCCCGCGTGGACGGATCACCGCTTCCACACCGTCCGGCACCCAGCGCGCACGCAGCAGCCGCGCCGCCACCACCTGCAGCTGCCCGCTGTCTTGCAGCTGCGCCAATTGATCGGCCGCGCCTGGTGCCACGCGGTGCCGCGCCACTTCCCAATACGGGCGCAAATGGCGTAGAAAGCGCGCGCGTTGGCTTAGCTCCAAACGTTGCCAGAGCGGCTGCAGATGCGGGCGCAGCGCATCCACCACGCGCCGCCAATCGTCCACCACCACGCTCAGTTGGCGCACGCCACGCAACAGGGCGCGCAGATCGGCATCCTTGATGGCTCGTTGCAGATGCGGCGGCAGCTCCAATGCCGCACCTGGCTGGCGTAGATGCGCCTGCGGTGCCAGGCCGCGCCGCGAGATCGCCAGCAGGCGGCCGCGGTGGCCACGTGCGTGCAAGCTCAGCGCCACGTCCACCATGGTCAGGCCGGTACCAACGATCAGCACGTCATCGTCGGGGGACAACCGCGACAACGCATCGCCCTGCCACGGCCAGCCGATGTAGCGCGGGTGCACGCTCAAACGCGGCCCGATGCCGGCCAGTGCCTGCGGCTGCAACGCGCCCACCGCGAGCACCACCTGGTCGGTCTGGAACGCATCGCCATTGGCCAGGAACACACGAAAACCCCGCCGCGCGCGCTCCACTGCCACCGCTTCCTGCGACAACCGCACAATTGACGCCTGCGCCGCGCCGATTGCCGTATCCAGCTCGCTACGCAGATAGTCGCCATAGGCCAGCCGCGGCAGAAATTCCAGCCGTCCCGATTCGCCCAGGTGCAGCGTGTCGGCAAAGGCTGCCGGGGCCTGGGCATCGATGCCCAGGTCCTTGGCACGCACGTTGAGCAGATGCTCCGGCCGTGCAGCGCCGTAGGCGATGCCGCTGCCGAAGGTCTCGGCCACACCCACCAGCGTGATGCGTACCTGCGCGTCGGCGCCCTGCGCCAGTGCGCGCACCAGCACACTGCCGCAGAAGCCGGCGCCGATGACCGTGATGTGGGTTTCCATGTGCAGTTCCCGCTCGAAGACCTGCACGTTGTGCCCGCAGCGCTGCGGCGGTGTGTAAACAAATGGTTAGTGGCGCGCATGCGATTGCGCATGAGCACATGCCGCTTGGTGATGAGGATTGCGCTGCGCGGGTCACGCACGACGGGTTGCAGTCAGATGACAGCGGGCACTGCCTGGGAAAGCTGCTGCGTCATGGCACGCCGATCGCAGTGCAGCGCCGTGCTGCGCAGAATCACTCCGCGCGGTTGCTGCCGGCCGCAGTGGCGTAAGTGCATAGTGGCTGGCAGGGCGGTGATCGATAATGCGGCTTTACCAATGCGAGTGTCGCCATGTCCACACCTCCCCCACAACCGCAACGCGTGCTGATCGCCGGCGGCAGCCGCGGGATCGGGCTGGCGATTGCGCAGGCCTTTGTCCAAAGCGGCGCGCAGGTTTCGCTGTGCGCACGCAATCCCGAAGGCCTGGCAAATGCCGCTGCCCAGCTCGCGGCGGACGGAGCGCCGGTGCATACGTTTGCCTGCGACCTGGCCGACGCCGCGCAGATCGAGCGCTATGTGCATGCCGCTGCGCAGGCGTTTGGCGGCCTGGACGTGGTGGTCAACAACGCCTCCGGCTACGGGCACGGCAATGACGACGAAAGCTGGCAAGCCGGCCTGGATGTCGACCTGATGGCCGCGGTGCGCTGCAACCGCGCCGCAGTGCCGTATCTGCGCCAGAGTGGCAATGCGGTGATTCTCAACATCAGCTCGATCAACGGCCAGCGCCCCACCCCGCGCGCGATCGCCTATTCCACCGCCAAGGCCGCGCTCAACTACTACACCACCACGCTGGCCGCCGAGCTGGCGCGCGAACGTATCCGCGTCAACGCGATCGCACCCGGCTCGATCGAATTCCCCGGCGGGCTGTGGGAACAACGCAGCCGCGACGAACCGGCGTTGTATGCACGCATCCGCGACAGCATTCCGTTCGGCGGCTTCGGGCAGGTGCAGCATATTGCCGACGCCGCGCTATTCCTGGCCTCGCCACAGGCACGCTGGATCACAGGGCAGGTGCTGGCAGTGGATGGCGGGCAGTCGCTGGGGGTGTGAGGGCGTGGTGTGTGGCTGCGTGTTTCGAGCCACGTGTGTTTGATGGCCTGGTAGGAGCGCGCTTGCGCGCGATGAGGCGTTACCGGTGATGCCTCATCGCGCGCAAGCACGCTCCTACAGACAGCGGACTGCGTATGGCTGCAGATCGTGGGCGCTTTGATCTGGCGTGCGATACAGCCTAGGCAGCGCATGCGTGCACGAGATTTCTTCTGCGCGCGGAGTCGTAGGAGCGCGCTTGCGCGCGATGAGGCGTTACCGGTAAAGCCCATCGCGCGCGAGCGCGCTCCTACAGACAGCGGACTGCGTATGGCTGCAGATCGTGGGCGCTTTGATCTGGCCTGCGATACAGCCTAGGCAGCGCATGCGTGCACGAGATTTCTTCTGCGCGCGGAGTCGTAGGAGCGCGCTTGCGCGCGATGAGGCATTACCGGTGATGCCCATCGCGCACGAGCGCGCTCCTACGACGCGCGGGGTTCGCATGCGGCGGATGATGTGCAGCGTGCTGTGTGGCGTGCCATTACAGCGTCGGCAAGGGCCTGCGCGTACTTGCGCTGGAACTGCTCTGCACGAGAATTTGTAGAGCGCGCTTGCGCGCGATGAGGCGTTACCGGTAAAGCCCATCGCGCGCGAGCGCGCTCCTACGACGCGCGGGGTTCGCAATGCGGCGGATGGTGTGCAGCGTGATGTGTGGCGGGCCATTACGGCGTCGGCGAGACTTGCGCGCACTTGCGCTGGAACTGCTCTGCACGAGAATTTGTAGGAGCGTGCTCGCGCGTGATGAGGCTTCACCGGTAACGCTTCATCGCGCGCGAGCGCGCTCCTACGGGTGCTGTCGCTGGCGCCGCCGTTTGCTCAACCAGCCAGGTCCGCGGCGCCAACGCTGTGCTCGCCGCGCGCTGGTGCCAGCGCGGCGCTCACCATGGCGGCGGCGATGCGGTCGGCGGGGTTGATGCGCAAGCGGCGTGGCAGGAGGGGGCCCAGGGCGCCGAGCACCAGGCTGCCGAGGTGCTCGCCAGTGCGGCGCTCTTCGCGTTCGCCGCCGATCAGGCCTGGGCGCACGAAGGTCAGCGAAGGGAATCCCACGGCGCGCAGGTCGCGTTCCAGTTCGCCTTTGACGCGGTTGTAGAAGATCCGCGAATCGGCATTGGCGCCGGCTGCCGAGTTGAGCACGAACACTGAGGTGCCTTGCGCGCAGGCGGCGCGCGCGATCGCCATCGGGTAGTCATGGTCGATGCGATAAAACGCCTCGCGCGAGCCGGCCTGTTTCATGGTGCTGCCCAGCGCGCAGATGGCCGCTTCCATGTGCGGTGCGGTCCAGCTGTCCAGGCGTTCGAAGTCGATGACCTGGTTGCGCAGCTTGGGGTGGATCTGCGTCAACGGCCGGCGCGTGATCGCCACCACGCCGGTGCAACGCGCATCCGCCAGCAATTGCTGCAGGACATGTTTTCCGACCAGACCGGTCGCCCCTGCCAACAACACGTCCATCAGTGCGCCCCCGCCATCAGCGGGCGCCCTCTGACACGATCCGGGCACTGCTGGCGATGCGGTCACGCTCCACCGCCAGCAGGGTGAGCGAATGCGCCGGTGCCTTCCATTCGCTGCCACCGGCGACCACGCGGCCACCATGACGCGCGGTGTCCACCAGCACGCGCCAGTGTTCGTCGTGCATCGCCGGGAGCGTGAAAGCGACGCTGGTGGGCGCGGCATTGATCAGCATCAACAGCGTCACATTGGCGGCGATCTCGCGCAGGCCGGTGGTCGGCGAGCGACCGTCCAGGCGCAGCATCAGCGCGCGGGCTTCGGGGTCGTGCCAGGCGGCTTCGTCCATCTCGTTGCCGTTGGGCGCCAGCCAGGTCAGATCCTTCAGGCCCAGTGCTTCATCGAACTTGCCGTCGAAGAAGCGTGCGCGATGCAGCAACGGGTACCGCTGGCGGATGCGGATCAGGCGGCGAACGAAGGCGGCCTGATCGGCGGCGGCGGCTTTGGTGGCCGCGGTCCAGTCGATCCAGGTCAGCTCGTTGTCCTGGCAATACGCGTTGTTGTTGCCGTTCTGGCTATGCCCGAATTCATCGCCGGCCAGCAGCATGGGCGTGCCTTGCGAGAGCAGCAAGGTGGCCAGCAGGTTGCGCATCTGTTGCCGCCGCAGCTGCTTGATGGCGGGGTTGTCGGTCTCGCCTTCGGCGCCGTAGTTGGCGGAGATATTGTGATCGCTGCCATCGCGGCCGTCTTCGCCGTTGGCGAGGTTGTGTTTGCCTTCGTAGCTGACCAGATCGCGCAAGGTGAAGCCATCATGCGCGGTGACGAAATTCACCGACGCGGTGGGGCGGCGGCCGCTGTGGTTGAACAGGTCTGCCGACCCGGTGAGGCGCGTGGCCAGTTCTGCCAGCTGGCCGCCATCGCCACGCCAGAACGCACGCACGTTGTCGCGGAATTTGTCGTTCCACTCCACCCAACCTGGCGGGAAGTTGCCCACCTGATAACCGCCGGGGCCGATGTCCCACGGCTCGGCGATCAGCTTGGTCTGGCTGAGCACCGGATCCTGGCGTACGGCATCCAGGAAGCTGCCTGAAGGATCGAATCCATAGCGCTCGCGGCCGAGGATGCTGGCCAGGTCGAAGCGGAAGCCGTCGACGTGCATTTCCTGCACCCAGTAACGCAGCGAATCCATCACCATGCGCAGCGCGCCAACGTTGGTGAGGTCGAAGGTATTTCCGGTGCCGGTGTCGTTGATGTAGAAACGGCGATCGTCGGCCAGGCGGTAATAGCTGGCGTTGTCGATGCCCTTGAACGACAGCGTCGGCCCGAGCTCGTTGCCTTCGGCGGTGTGGTTGTAGACCACATCCAGCAGCACTTCGAGCCCGGCGTGGTGCAACCGCGCCACCATCTGCTTGAACTCGGCCACCGTGCGCGTGGACATGTAACGGCCCTGCGGCGCGAAAAAGCCCAGCGTGTTGTAGCCCCAGTAATTGCGCAGGCCTTTTTCCAGCAGGTACTGGTCATCGACAAAGGCGTGCACGGGCAGCAATTCGACCGCAGTGACGCCGAGTGAACTGATGTGATCGATCAGCTCGTCGGTCTTCAGCGCCGAGAACGTGCCGCGGTTTTCCGGTGGCACGGCCGGGTGCAGCATGCTCAGGCCGCGCACGTGCGCCTCGTAGATCACCGTGCGGTTCCACGGGGTCTGCGGCGGGCGGTCCTGGCCCCAGGTAAAGGCCGGGTCGATCACTGCGGACTTGGGCATGAACGCGGCGCTGTCGCGGCGGTCAAAACTCAGGTCCTTGTCGCGATGACCGATGGTGTAGCCGAACAGATGCGGCGCCCATTTGAGCTCGCCCACGATCTGCTTGGCATACGGGTCCAGCAGCAATTTATTGTGGTTGAAGCGGTGGCCGGCATCGGGTGCGTACGGGCCATGCACGCGGTAGCCGTAAAGCTGGCCCGGGCGCGCGTCGGGCAGGTAACCGTGCCAGACCTCGTCGGTGTATTCGGGTAAGGGAATGCGTTCCTGCTCACGGCCACGCTCGTCGAACAGGCACAGCTCCACGCGGGTGGCGTTGCGCGAATACAGCGCGAAATTGACGCCCAGGCCATCCCAGGTGGCACCGAGTGGATTGGGACGGCCTTCGCGAATGCGCGAGCGCTGGGTGAACTTGCGAGTGGCCATCGGTGACTCCTTAGAACGCGGTGAACGAATACGGGAACGCGATTACGACGATGCAACGATACGCGGGCCGGCGGGCGCAGCGGCGCCCTGCTCGGCGGCGCGAATTTCTGCCTCCACCAGGCGCTCGGCCATGGCCCAGTGGCGGTCGGCATGCCCGTCCGGGCGGCCTTCGGCCTCCCATATTTCCTGTGCCAGCTGACGGAGGCGTGCCTGGCGCTGCGTGTCGTTCATCGTGTTTCCTCTGAGGGGGTCAGCAACACTGCCACCGGGGAGCGTGCAAATAGCGTGGACAGCGCAAGACGCCCGCGCTGGGGCTGCAGTGTGCTGCCATCGAGCACATTGCGATACGCCCCATCCGGCACGGCCAGCGCCGCGTTGCCCCATTCCGCCGGCGGCACCAGCAGCGGCAGCTCGCCAGATGCCTGCTCACCGGCACCCAGCCGGGTGACGGCCACGATCAACGCTTGGCCACGATGCTGGCGGCGGAAGGCGATCACTTGCGCCTGCGTGCCGGTGGCTACGTTCAAGGGCTGGTAGTCGCCTTGCGCGAACAGCGCCGGATGCGCGGCGCGCAGTTGCAGCAGCACCGCGGTGAGGCGCGCCTTGACCGCGCCATCGCGCCAGCTGCGCAGCAGCGCATGCCAGTCGCGGCGCAGCGTCAGCCATTGCTGGCGCTGGGCGTAGTCCACCGGGCGGCGGTTGTCCGGGTCCACCAGCGACAGATCCCAGCCTTCGGTGCCCTGGTACAGATCGGGCACGCCGGGCACGGTGAGGCGCAGCGTGGTCTGCGCCAACGCGTTGCGCGCACCAGCGGCGGCGATGTGGTTGCTGGCGCGCAACAGCGCGCGGCGCAGCGGCAGGCCGGCGCGGCTGCACAGCACCTGCTCCACGGTGGCCTGCACGGCCTGTTCGTAATCGGGCGAGCCATCGGTCCAGCTGGTGTGCAGCTTGGCTTCGCGCACGGCCTTGAGCAGCCACTGCGCCACGCGCTCGGCAAACGCGGCCAGCGGCTCGGCCTGGTCGGCGCCCAACCCAATCGGCCAGGCAGCCACCAGGGTCTGCCACAGCATCTGCTGGTCGCCGCCGGCCAGGGCCGGTGCCTCCAGCGACTCGGTCAGCGCATCGAACTGCGTGCTCTGCTCCACCCACCAGCGCGGTTGTTCGGACAACACCGCCATGCGCATGCGCAGGTCTTCGCCGCGCTTGTGGTCATGCGTGGCGGTGGCCAGCAGCGCGCGCGGGTAGTGCTTGGCGCGCTCCTGGTTCTGCGCGTGGAACTGCGCGATGTCATTGGCGAAATGGGTCGGATGGCTGCCGACCTCGTTGCGCGACAACAACACGCCGTGGCGGTAAAACGCGGTGTCTTCCACGGCCTTGGCATTGAGCGGGGCCGACAACTGCTCCACCCGGCGGCGCAGGATGCGGCGCAGCGCGATCTGCGCGCGGTCGGCGCCGTTGTCGTCCAGCAGCCAGCGCTCGATGGCATCCACCGCCGCCACGATCGCCTCGGGCATGCCCTGGCGCGCGCGCGCGGCGGTGCTGCGCAGGCGCTGCGCATCGGCACCGATCAGGCCCTTGGCGCCGGCATAGGTGCGGTACACCGGGAACCAGCGCAGCAGCACGCACAGCCCACGTGCCAGCATCTGCGGGCTGAACTCACGGGTGGGCGGATCCAGCCGCGCCAGGGCCGACAACGCACCCACCGCGCGATTGAACTCGGTCTGCAGCGAGCCGCGCAGCATCTCATCGCGTGCGCTGCGTTCTTCCTGCGCAAAGTCGCCACTGCGCCCGCTCACCTTCTGCCAGGCGCGCGCCAGCGGCTTGAAGCCGGCCGCGTCGTGCAGCACGCCGCCCACCTGGTCCATGAAGTCATAGCCGGTGGTGCCGTCGCACGGCCAGTCGGCCGGCAGGTGCTCGCCGGGGGCGAGGATCTTTTCCAGGTACAGGCCCAGGCTGCCGGGCTTGAGCCCGCGCTGGCGGCCAGCCGCATCCAGCCGGCTGCGCAGCTTGCGCACGTAGCCGGTGGGATCGGTGAGGCCATCGACATGGTCGATGCGCAGGCCGTCCAGATGGCCTTCGGCCACCAGCCGCAGCGGCAGCGCATGCACCGCGTCGAACACTGCCGGCAGCTCCACCCGCAGCGCCACCAGCGAGGTGATGTCGAAGAAGCGGCGGTAGTTGAGCATGTCGTTGCCCACGCGCCACCAGTTCAGGCGGTAAGGCTGGCGTTCGATCAACTTGTGCAGGCGGCCGTCGCCGCGCTTGGCGCCGTCGTTGTAGTCACGCAGCCACTGCGCGCGCGCCGAGGCTTCCGGCACGTCGAGGGCCTGCGGACGGATCGGGTAGCGCTGGTCGTAATGCGCCAGCGCGGGCGTGCCGTCGTCGTCCAGCACCAGCGTGATCAGGCCGTCGGCCAATGCGTTGGCATAGGGCCGGTCGAGCACCGCCAGCCAAAGCTTGCCGTCGCGGCCCGGGGCGCGCCAATCGATGTCGAACCAGTCGGCGTGCTTGGCGCTGCGGCCGTTGCGCAGCACATCCCACCACCACGCGTTCTGCGCGTGCGTGGCCATGTGGTTGGGCACGATGTCGGCGATCAGGCCCATGTCGTGCGCGCGTGCGGCCTGTGACAGCGCCACCAGTGCGTCTTCGCCGCCCAGTTCCGGGTTAACCACCGTGGGGTCGATGTTGTCGTAGCCGTGCGTAGAGCCCGACACCGCAGTGCCGATCGGCGACAGGTACAGATGGCTGATGCCCAGCCCGGCGTAGTACGGCACCTGCGCAAGCGCGTCGTGCAGGGTGAAACCGGCATGCAGCTGCAGGCGGGCGGTGGCGCGAAGGGGAATCATGGATGCGGTTCCGAAACGGCCGAGACGCGGCGCGCCTCGGCAAAACCCTGCAGCGCGGCGGTCAGCTGCGCCTGGGGCAAGGGGTCGGGCAGGCGTCGGCGCCAATTGGGATGGACCTCGACGGTGCCCGGCAGATTGGGTTGTTCGTCCAGCGCCAGCGCGTCTTCCACCGGCAGCAGGGCCAGCGGCGACACACTGCTGGCGGTGAAGCGCAACGCATCCAGCAACGGCGCATCGCTGCCCAGGCCGGCGTCGGCCACGGCCGCGTCCAGACGCGAAGCGTCGCGCGTGCGCGTCTGGTGGTCGGCCTGCGCCTGCGCTGGCTGGATCAGCTCGAGCTTGCGGCGCCAGTCGATGTCGCGGCCGGCGCGCCAGCCGGTCAGGGTGGGCAGATCGTGAGTGGTGGTGGTGGCCACCGCGTCCGCACGCCACAGCGCCGGCGGCACGAAGGCACCCTCCTGGTCGCGGGTGAACATCAGCACGTCGATGCCCATCACGCCGCGGCGCGAGAGCTCTTCGCGGATGCCCGGCGGCACCACGCCCAGGTCTTCGCCGATCACGATGGCGCGATGCCGCCAGGATTCCAGCGCGAGCAGATTGAGCAGGTCCTGCAGCGGATACGCCAGGTAGGCGCCATCGCCGGAGCTGGCGCCATCGGGCACCACCCACAGCCGCAGCAGGCCCAGGATGTGATCGATGCGGATGCCGCCACGGTCGCGCAGCACCGCACGCAGCAGCGCGATATACGGCGCAAATCCGCTACGGCGCAGCGCGGTGGGCGAGTACGCACCGATGCCCCAGTGCTGGCCATCGGCATTGAAGGCGTCCGGGGGCGCGCCCAGCACCAGCCCGCGCAGTACGGTGTCGGCCGCGGCGGCGGCTTCGGCACCATTCGGATCAAAGCCCACCGCCAGATCGGCAATCAGGCCGATCCGCATGCCGCGCTCGTGCGCTTCACGTTGCACGTCGGCCCAGCTGCGGGCGGCCAGCCATTGGGTGAACACATGCAGGTGCGCATCGCCATCGCCGAAGTCGCGCGCGGCGAAGTGCGCAAATGCCTCCAGCGCCGCGCCACCCTGGGCGCGAAACGCCGCCAGCTCCGGGTGGTCTGGCGTCACCTGGGTGGACAGCTGGCGCAGCAGTTCCCACTTGGCAGCGGCCGAGGCCGGCCAGTCGATCAATGCGGTGCCATGCAGCCCGTCCAGGCGCTCGCGCAGGCCGGGCACGGCAGCAATCGCCGTGTGCACGGCATCGCCCAGCACGCGCACCGGTGCGGCGTGCAAGGGGTCCAGGAACCGCCGGTCGCTGGGCGAATACGGGCTGTAGCCGCCGGTGATCGGGCGCGAGGCATGCACCGGGCTCAGCGCCAACGCATCGGCATTGGCGCCGGCGGCCTGCCGCACCCACTCCATGGCTCCGGCCGCATCGCCAATGCCGCCATCGTCGGCGCTGCGGGCCGAATACACCTGCAGCGCCATGCCCCACGCACGCGGCGCCGGCTGGCCACAGGCGTCGGCCACGCTGAAGCAGCGCTGCGGCGCCACGGCCACCTGCTGGGCCGTGGTGCCCAGTTCCAGCGTCCAGTAGCCAAAGCGCGCCGGCGCCAACAGCCGGCCCTGCGCATCGGCACGCGCGGCCTCGCTGCTGCCGTCTTCGGCCTGCCAGCGGCCCTGTGCGTTGGGCGCAACCCGCAACGGCAAGGGCTCGCCCACCTTCACCGTCACCAGCGGCGCCGGCTCGGCGGCAGTGGCGCGGATGCGCTGCAGGCTGTCGGCGCGCTGCGCGGCGTTGGCAGCGGGCAATTCCAGCGCGGTGAGCACGGCATGGATCGACTCCGGCGCCACCTGGCGCGGCTGGTCGCTGGCGTCCACCCAATCCACCATCACCCCGGCCGCGGCGGCCAGGGCATGCAGTTCCTGCGTACTCATGCGTGTTCCTCGTACCAGGCGATGAAGCTGTCGGTGGGCAGCGTCTGCGCATCGGCCGTAACGTTCTCGGCATGCGCCACGCGGCCACGCAGCGGCGGCAACGGCACTGCCTCGGCACCGACATTGAAGGCGATATGCCACAGCCCGCCCGGCAACTCCCAGGTGGCGGTGACTGCACCGTCGGCCAGCACGCTGGCACGCAGCGCGCGCGCCTGCGCCAGGCCGGGCACCAGCCACTGCCGGCGCACGCCCAGCAGCGCCTGGAACCAGGCCGCCCACTGCGCGCCGTCGCCGTGCGCGGCGTCTTCGATCGGCGCACGCGAGGCAGCAAAGGTGGCATGGCTGTTGGGGTCGGGAATGGTTTCGCGCTTGGCCGGGTCGGCGAATGCGGCAAAGTGCGCAAACTCGCGGCGGCGGCCTTCGCGCACCGCATCGTCGAGCGGCGGGCCGAAGTCGGTGAAGAACAGGAACGGCTGCGTTGCGCCCCACGGCTCGCCCATGAAGAACAGCGGGATCATCGGCGTCAATGCGGTCAGCGCCAGCGCCGCACGCAACCGTTGCGGCGACACCAACACGCTCAGCCGCTCACCGCAGGCGCGGTTGCCGATCTGGTCGTGGTTCTGCGCGAAGATCACGAACTTATGCGGCGGCAGCGCCCCGCTCGGCTCGCCCCGCACATGCCCGCGCGGATCGGGCTGGCCCTGATAGGCGAAGCCTTCGCCAAGCACGCGCGCCAGATGCTGGGTGGGCTGGTCGGCAAACGCGGCGTAATAGCCCTCTTCCTCGCCGGTCAGCAGCACGTGCAGCGCATTGTGGAAATCGTCGTCCCATTGCGCGGTGTAGCCACGGTCCAGTTGCGAGGCCTGGTTGGCTTCGTTTTCCAGCACCAGATGCACGTGCCGCCCGGCCGGCAGGCTGGCCTCGATGGTCTCGCGCAAGGTATCCAGGAACGCATTGGGCGTGATCGCATGCACCGCATCCAGGCGCAGCCCGTCGAAGCCGTATTCGTGCAGCCACATCAGCGCGTTGTCGAGGAAGTAGCGCTGCACCGGCGGCTTGCGGAAGTCGATCGCTGCGCCCCACGGCGTGGGCTTGTCTTCGTTGAAGAACGCCGAGGCGTAACTGCCCAGGTAATTACCGTCCGGGCCGAAGTGGTTGTAGACCACATCCAGCAACACCATCAGGCCATGGCCGTGTGCAGCGTCGATCAGTGCCTTGAGCTCGTCCGGCGTGCCGTAGGCCTCGGCCGGCGCATACGGCAGCACGCCGTCGTAGCCCCAGTTGTGCGCACCGGGAAACGCGCTCAGCGGCATCAACTCGATCGCGGTGATGCCCATTGCCGCCAGCTGCGGCAGCTGCGCCTGCACACCGGCGTAGCCGCCGCAGGCACCAACATGCAGTTCGTAGATCACCGCCTCGTCCCACGGCCGGCCCTGCCACTGCGTGTGCGTCCAGTGGTAGCCGTCAACGCGCTGCACCGCACTGGAGCCGTGCACGCCATCGGGCTGCCAGCGCGAGGCCGGGTCCGGCACCGGCGTCTGGCCATCCACGCGGTAGCGGTAGCGCGCATCCAGTGCGCAGGCCACCACACCACTGAAAAACCCATCGTCCTGCCGCTGCAACGCGGCACGCTCGCCGCTGTCGAAGATCACTTCCACGGTGTGGGCATCGGGCGCCCAGAGCGCAAAGCGCACCTGCCCGTCGCCCGCCGGCCATGCACCCCAGGCGGGCGTGGTCACATTGCGCTCGATCATGTCATTTCTCCGCTTGCAGGTAGATCGTGGCCAGCGGCGGCAGCGTCAGGCGCAGGCTTTGCGCGTGGCCATGCATCCCGGTCGGTTCGGTCAGCAGACGACCGCCATTGCCAAGATTGCTGCCGCCGTAATGGGCACTGTCGGTATTGAGGATTTCGCGCCAGCCGCCGGCACGCGGCACGCCGACGCGGTAGTCGTGGTGCGGCTGCGGGGTGAGGTTGCTCACCGCCAGCAGCGGCGCGCCGCCGTCGGGGTCGTGGCGAATGAAGGCCAGCACGCTGTTGCGCGCATCGTCGGCCACGCTCCACTCGAAGCCATCGGCACGGTGGTTGCCGCGGTACAACGCCGGCACGCGGCGCAAGGCGCGGTTGAGATCGCGCACCAGCTGTTGCATGCCGCGATGCGGCGCGTGATCGAGCAGGTGCCAGTCCAGCGAGCGGTCGTGATTCCAGTCCGCCCACTGGCCGAATTCGGCGCCCATGAACAGCAACTTGTCGCCCGGGTGCGCCCACATCAACGCCAGGTAGGCGCGCAGGTTGGCAAAGCGGCGCCAGTCGTCGCCGGGCATCTGGCCAAGCAGGCCGCCGGTGCCGTGCACCACTTCGTCATGCGACAGCGGCAGCACGAAGCGTTCGGAAAACGCGTACACCAGCCCGAAGGTCAGCTGGCTGTGATGCTGGGCGCGCGCGGCCGGGTCGCGCTGCATGTAGTGCAGCGTGTCGTGCATCCAGCCCATGTTCCATTTGTGCGTAAAGCCCAGCCCGCCTTCGCTGATCGGCGCGGTCACGCCCGGCCAGGCGGTGGATTCCTCGGCAATGGTCAGCACGCCGGGGAACTGGCTGGCGATCTCGCCGGTGAGCTGGCGCAGGAACGCCACCGCCTCCAGGTTCTCGCGCCCGCCATGGGCGTTGGGCACCCACTCGCCCTCGGCACGGCCGTAGTCGCGGTAGAGCATCGAGGCCACCGCATCCACGCGCAGGCCATCGAGGTGGTAATGCGCAATCCACTCCATCGCACTGCCGAGCAGGTACGCGGTGACTTCGGGCCGGCCGTAGTTGTAAATCAACGTATTCCAGTCGCGATGCATGCCCTCGCGCGGGTCGGCGTGCTCGTAGGTGGCACTGCCGTCGAACTGGCTCAGCCCATGCGCATCATCGGGGAAGTGCGCGCTGACCCAGTCCAGGATCACGCCGATGCCGGCGCGGTGACACGCATCGACGAACTGGGCAAACCCATCCGGGCTGCCGTGCCGTGCGGTCGGCGCGTATAGCCCCAGCGGCTGATAGCCCCACGAGCCGCCGAACGGGTGCTCGGTGATCGGCAGCAGTTCGATATGGGTGAAGCCCAGCTCCTGCACGTACGGGATCAGCTGCGCCGCCAGCGACACCCAGTCCAGCGGCTGGTCGTGGCCGTCGCGGCGCCAGGAGGCAGCGTGCACTTCATAGATCGACAGCGGCGCCGGCTCGGCAGCGGCGCTGCGGCGTGCCATCCACTCGGCATCGGTCCAGGCAAACGCATCCGCACTGGCCACCACCGAGGCGGTGGCCGGTGGCAACTCGCTTTGGCGGGCCACCGGGTCGGCCTTGAGCAAGACCCGGCCATCGGCGGTGATGATGGCGTACTTGTAGCGCGCGCCGGTCTCCACGCGTGGCAGCACCAGCTCCCAGATGCCGCCGCTGCGCTGGCGCATTGGATGGCGGCGTGGCTCCCAACCGTTGAAGTCGCCCACCACTGCCACGCGCTGGGCATGCGGCGCCCACACCGCGAAACGCACCGCGGGCAACTCGCCAACCTGCACATGCCGCGCGCCCAGGTTGGCGCGCAGCGCCTGGCCGTCGCCGGCACCAATCTGCAGCAATGCCGATTCATCGATCTGCGGCGCAAACGCGTACGGGTCTTCGATCTCCTGCACCACGTCCGGCCAGACGATGCGCAGGCGGTACGCGGCATCTGCCGGCAGTTCGCCTTCGAACACACCGTCGATCGGGCTGGCCTGCATGCGGGCCAGCAACTTGCCGCGGCCATCGATCAGCCCCAAAGCCTCGGCGCCGGGCGCCAGGACCCGCACACGCAAGCGGCCATCGGCCTGCACGTGCGGCCCCAACACCGCAAAGGCGTCGCCGGGGAGCCCGGCGGCGATCGCCTGCAGGTCCTGCAGTGCTACGGCGCTCCCTCCGCCGCCTTCCGCCATCTCCTGCTCCGCGTCCCGGCCGTGCACGCCCAACCGTTCGCTCATGACACCGTCGCAACAGCGGGTGCGGTTGCAGCGGTGCGCTCGTATAGCGAGATGTATTTCTTGCCCGCCACATCCCAGCCGCTGGGCCGCAGCATCGCGGCGCGGCGCATCGCCGACAGCAGGCTGGGCAGGCGGAAGGTGCGGAAGGCGCGCTCCAGGCAGCGCCGCAGCGCTTCGGCGCTGGCCTGCTGGAACAGGAACCCGGTGACACCATCGTCCACGGTGTCGATCAGCCCGCCGGTGGCATGCGCGATCGGCAGGCAGCCGAAGCGCTGCGCGTACATCTGGCTCAGGCCGCACGGCTCGAAGCGCGAGGGCATCAGCAGGAAGTCGGCGCCGGCGAACATGCGCCGCGCCAGGCCTTCCTCAAAACCGATGAACGCACCGACCTGGCCGGGATAGCGCCGGGTCAGCTCGGCCACCTGTTGTTCGATCTCCGGCTCACCGCCGCCGATCACCGCGATCTGGCCGCCAGCGGCCACGATCTGCGGGGCGACCTCGCAAATCAGGTCCAGGCCCTTCTGGTGCACCAGGCGCGACACCACCGCGAACAGCGGGCCGGTGCTCTCACGCAGACCGAAGGCCTTGCGCACCTGCGCGGCGTTGGCCTGGCGGCCCTGCCAGTGGTTCACGCTGAAATGGCTGTCCAGGTATTCGTCGGTGCGCGGGTCCCAGCTGGCGTCGATGCCGTTGACGATGCCGCTCAGCGCGCCCTTGGCGGCGCGGCCGGCCAGCAGGCGGTCCAGCCCGCAGCCCTGCGCCGGGCCGGTGATCTGCTGCGCGTAGCTGACGCTCACCGTGTTGACGTGGTCGGCATGCACGATGCCACCGCGCAGGAACGACATCTGCCCGTAGAACTCCAGCTCCGAGACGCGCTCGGCCGGGATGCCCAGTGCGGCGGCCATCGAATACGGCACCAGGCCCTGGTAGGCCAGGTTATGGATGGTCAGCAGGCACGGCGTGGTGCCGCCGGACCAGCGCACGTAGGCGGCAGCCAGGGCACACGGCCAGTCGTTGAGATGCAGCAGGCGCGGCCGCCAGCCCAGCCCGGCACGGCCGGCGGCGATCTGCGCGGCAGCGTGCGACAAGGTGGCAAAGCGGATTGCGTTGTCTTCGAACTCCGAACCGCTGGTGCTCACATACGGCGAGCCATCGCGTTCGAACAGTTCCTTGGACAGCAGGATGTAGATCGGCAGGCCGTCCGATTGCACGATGCGGCCGATGTCGCAGGCCGGCAGCGCGGCATGCGCCAGCACACGACCCACGATCTCCACCTTGCCCGCGCGCGCCAGCACCGCGCGGTAGCCGGGGATCAACACGCGCACGTCGTAGCGATGGCGCAATGCGCGCGGCAGTGCCGCCGCCACATCACCCAGGCCGCCGGCCTTGATGAAGTCCGCCATCTCCGACACCACGAACAAGGCACCGCGCGTATCGGCCAGTGCAACCGGCAGACGCTCGTGGTGACGGATGAAACGGCCGCGCGCATCACGCGGCCGCACGCTCTTCTTGAGCGAAGTCGGGATCATCGTGCTGCGCTCTAGGCGTGCGGTAGTGGCGTGAAGCGGCATCATGGCAACCATCTAAACGTCCGTCGTAAAGTGGGTGGAGACGGAAAAACAGAGAAGCAAAAACCATCGCCTGCCTGCGTGGCCAGACGACTTGCAACGAAGAGAGGAGCGGGGCCAACGCGCGTACTCCACGTCGTCCTTGTCAGTGAATCTACACCCCGTCTAAATAAAAGATGCGTGAACACGTGCTGACCTTTCCAAGACAGCACACATTCCCTTGCAGTGGTTCTGCTGCGTCGTTCGGCATAAGCGTGAGATTGCAGTGCGATGACATCCCCACATAGGTGCGCGGTGTCTGCGTTGCACCGAAATCGGGAGCCGCTGCCGTGGCTGTCGTCATCTGCGTAACTGGTTCAGATGCGCGCAATCCGCCCCTTGCGTGTGACGGCCGTCGGCGTTACTGCGGTCGCGTCTGCAAACCGCGCACGCGCGTGCTCAAGGGCCCTGCACCAACGCCGATAACGTGGCGTTGGTACTTCACCCTCGAGACCTGGCGCATGGCAGAACAGCCCGAACACCCCAACCGCCCACGTGGCGGGCTGCGCCGTCTGCTGCCATGGGGCGGTGCCGGCACCGCGCGCCCGGCTACCTTGCCCAGCGTGCTGGGCGAGCGCGACGGCGCTGGATTGGCTGCACATCAGCTGGTGCCGGCCAAGGCCAAGTCGGGCGCGCATGACCCCGCCGCTGCCACTGCGCTACTGATCCGCCTGTTTTCGCATGCCGCGCACCCGGAAGCCTTGCTGCTGGCCTTTGCCGAAGGCATTGCCAGCCTGCATGGCGAGCTCGGCGACATGGGCGTACGCCTGAGTACGGCGTATGCCGCCGGCGACTGGCCCGGGTATGGGCGCGCCCTGCGCCAGCTGATCGACAAATACATCCGCACCATCGATACCGGCGATTCGCTGGCCGAAGGCCGTACCGAAGCCGAACAGCTGCGCGACCTGCTGCGGCACGCGCTGGGCAATGCACTGGCCACGCTGCTGCAACGCAGCCCGGAGTTGGCCGAAGAAGCGCAGACGCTGGCCTCGGCACTGCGCCACTGGCGACCCGGCCACGAACTGATCACCCTGGAACAGCGGCTGCGCGAGCTCAGCCACCAGATCGGCTTGCGCGCCGAAGATGCCAGCGAGCAACAGAACCTGTTGCTGGGGTTATTCGACCTATTGTTGGAAAACGTCGGCGAACTCCTGGACGATCGCAGTTGGCTGCAGGGCCAGATCTCGGTGGTGCGGCAGTTGATCGCCGGGCCGATGGACGTGGGTTCGATCGAACAGGCGCGCGGCACCCTGCGCGAGGTGATCTACAAGCAAGGCCTGCTCAAGCAGGGCATTGCCGACTCCAAGACCGCCATGCGCGAGATGATGGTGTCCTTCGTCGACCGGCTCGACGGCATGGCCACCAGCACAGGCGAATACCACGACCGCGTTGCCGGTTATTCGCAGGCGATCGGCGACGCTCGCAGCATTCCCGACCTCAACCGCTTGCTGCAGGACGTGTTGCAGGACACCGCCGGCGTGCAGGCGCAGGCGCTGGCCGCGCGCGACGAGCTACTGTCCGCGCGCCGCCAGGTGGAAGAAGCCGAGCACCGCATCGCCTCGCTGGAGCAGGAGCTCAAGGACGTCGCCGGGCTGGTGCGCGAAGACCAGCTCACCGGCGCCCTCAACCGGCGCGGCTTCGAAGAACTGTTCGAGCGCGAGGCCACCCGCACCCAGCGCAGCGGGCAACCGCTGTGCGTGGCGATGCTGGACCTGGACGACTTCCGCCGCCTCAACGAGACCCATGGGCATGCCGGTGGCGACGCCGCGTTGCGCCACACCGTGGACGTGGCCAAGTCGGTGCTGCGCACCACCGATGCGATTGCGCGCTTCGGTGGCGAGGAATTCGTGTTGCTGTTGCCGGACTCGACCATCTTCGAGGCCAGCGCCGCGGTGATCCGCCTGCAGCGCGCGCTCGCACAGCGCTCGTTGCTGCATGAGGACGTGCGCGTGTTCGTCAGCTTCAGCGGCGGCGTGGCCATGCGCCGCACCGACGAAGCCCAGGACGAGGTGATCCGCCGCGCCGACCGCGCCATGTACGACTCCAAGGCGGCCGGCAAGAACCGGGTGATCAGCGCCGACTAACTCCCCTGCCAACGCAGCTTCAGATAGTCCATGACCTGCCCGGTCTGGGGTTGGGCAATGAACCCTTGGCGAAACAGCATGCATCCACGTATCTGAGGCAGGGCTGCGTTCAAATCCAGTTGGCGGGCGATCTCCGGGACACCGCCGGCAATGGTCCAGTCCGGCTCCAGCGCATTCGCAATCCCTACCTTGTACAACGCCATGCCGATGTACAGGTGGACACGGCCGCTGCCGACGGTGTCGGCCCACCAGCGCGCGATCGTGTCGTAGCGCACTATCTGGCGCGCAAACGGCCAATAGATCTGCGGCACGATGTAATCGACGAGTTCTTCACGCACCCAGCGCCGGGTATCTGCGTAGGCAACGTCGAACGACGGAGCGCCTGCCTGCGTCTGCGATCCCTGCGGATCGTCCTGCACGTTGCGCCATACCCCTGCCGGACTGACGCCGAAGGCCACACTCGGCCGGATCGTGCGAATGGTCGTGCCCACTTCCCGCATCAAGCGATAGGTGTTGTGGCGCCGCCAATCGCCCTTGTCGACGAAGCCTGCACCATGACGGGCATAGGTCTGTGCGTCGTCCAGCGGCGACTGCGCGGTTTCGCTATAGAAATAATCGTCGAACTGCACACCATCCACGTTGTAACGGACAATCAGTTCCGCGACCACGGCGCAGATCCAGCGGCGAACGGCAGGAATACCGGGATCAAGCACCAGCCGGTTGGCGGCCACCCCCACCCACTCGGGATGTTGCACGTACACGCTGGGGGGCGAATCGCGCGATGCAGCGCTCAACGCATCGCGCGTGGCCTGGCTGATGTTGGTCGAGACGCGGTAAGGATTGAGCCAGGCATGGACCTGGATGCCGCGTGCGTGCGCGTGCCGAAGCAGGAAGGCCAATGGATCGAAACCGGGATCCTTGCCATGCACGCCCGTCAACACCGGCGACCATGGCAGAATCCGCGACCGATACAGCGCATCGGCACATGGCTTGACCTGAAAGACCAACGTGTTGAGATGCAGCGCCTGGGCCTGGTCGAGAATCGCCAGCAATTCCTGCTGCTGGAGCATGACACGCGCAACCGGATCGGCCACACGGGCGGACGCCGCACTTGGCCAGTCGAGATTGAGCACACTCGTTACCCAGGTGGCCCGCATCTGGCCGCGCGCAGGAAGCGCTGCGCGTGCCGGCACACCCGCCACACTCGCTGCGATTGCTGCCGACCCCAGCCCCAGGAAGCGTCTGCGCCCGATCGCGTCGGGCCCGCACGCCAGTGCCGCGGGCGCCCCATCGTCCGCCTGCGGCAGGTCTGACTGCGCCGCTGCACGCGTAGATCCACCTGCATGGTCGTACTCGTCCAGCATCTTGTGCATGTTGCGCTCTCGCCTGTTGTCCGCCAGCAAGGCCAGCCAATGCCATCCGCATGCCACCGCAGGCGACTACCTGGCCGCACACCGCACCAGCGGTGTTGCCAGAGGCTAGCAAGCGCAACCCGCAGGCGCGCAACCCATGATCGTTAGCCTGTACGCGATTTCGCTTGTCGCCGAAGCGACTGCACAGAATCAGTGCGCGGCCTGTTCCCGCGCAGCTTCTGAAACCCGGTCACCGCCGCCAGCACCACCGCACCGGCCACCACGCCCACCAGCATGTTGCCCAGTGCCTCCACCAGCCAGCCCAGGCTGCCGGAGGCCTTTGCCAGGTCCACCACCAGGTGGTGCAGGGTCGGGATGTTGTGCACCAGGATGCCGCCGCCGACCAGGAACATCGCCAGCGTGCCAGCCACCGACAGGAACTTCATCAGCCACGGGGCCGCCACCAGGATGCCGCGGCCCAAGGCCGCCAGCGCAGCGCCTTTCTTGCTCAGATACAGGCCCAGGTCGTCGAGCTTCACGATGCCGGCCACCAGGCCGTAGACGCCGATGGTCATGGCCAGCGCAATCGCCACCAGCACGGCCACCTGCTGGCCGAACGACACGCCCGCCACCACTCCCAGCGACAGCACGATGATTTCGGCCGACAGGATGAAGTCGGTGCGGATCGCGCCCTTGACCTTGTCCTTTTCCAGCGCCACCACGTCCACCGCCTCGTCGGCCAGCACCCGGGTGCGCTCGGCATGCCGCTGCGCATCTTCTTCTTCGCTATGCAGGAACTTGTGCGCCAGCTTCTCCACGCCTTCGAAACACAGGTACGCGCCGCCGATCATCATCAACGGCATCACCAGCGGCACGTTGTAGCCGCGCCCGCGCAGCCAGGCCTCCAGGGCGCTGATCGCCAGCGCCGCCGGCACCAGGATCACCTTGTTCACCAGCGAGCCCTTGGCCACCGCCCACACCACCGGCAGCTCTCGGTCGGCGGTGACGCCGGTGACCTGCTGCGCGTTGAGCGCCAGATCGTCGCCCAGCACGCCGGCCGTCTTCTTGGCCGCCACCTTGGTGAGGATGGACACGTCGTCCAGCAGCGTGGCGATGTCGTCGAGCAGGGTAAACAGGCTGGCACCGGCCATGCGGAGGTCCTTCTTGGGTGGGTGTGAATTCTCGCCGATCCTGCGCGCCGATGGGGTGACGGCTGCACCAGGGTGCTGGCGAGACACCGCGGGGCACTGGCAGCACGCGCCAGCAGGCCAGGCCGCGCCGCGCGCGCCGCCGGCAGCAGCGGTACGCCCACCCCGTTCGCAGGCCCGGGCGCGGATTCACCACACGACGACCCGGCGCTGGCCACACTCGGGCGCTCAACACACCCGGAGATGGCCTTGAGCCCCAACGACCCGCACCGCACACCGGCTCAGGCCACGCACCCGGCCGACAACGCCGTGGTCGGCGGCATGAGCCGACGGACGCAGATCCTGCGCCTGTTGCTGCGGTACCGCGGGTCGGGCGTGTTTGCCGGCATGAGCCTGGACCCGGCGGCGGTCAACGAATACGAAGTGCCCGCCGAAGGCACGCCGGACCAGTTCGTTGCCGACCTGGAAGCGCTAGGCCCCACCTTCGTCAAACTCGGCCAGATGCTCTCCACCCGCCCGGACATCGTGCCGCCTGAGTTCGCCACCGCGCTGGAGCGCATGCAGGAGAACACCAGCTCGGTGCCGGTGGAGCGCATCCGCCAGATCATCGAAGAAGAGCTCGGCGTGGCGGTCAACAAGGCGTTCTCGCATTTCGACCCGGTGCCGCTGGGCTGCGCCTCGCTGGCGCAGGTGCATCGCGCCGCCCTGCGTGACGGCACGCCGGTGGCGATCAAGGTGCAAAAACCCGAAGTCGCCGCGCAGGTGCGCTCGGACCTGGACGTGCTCAAAAGCTTCGCCAACGCCGCCGACCGCCTCACCGGCATCGGCCGCCGCGTGCGCTTTGCCGACTGGCTGGGCGAGTTCGGCAAGACCCTGCGCGCCGAACTCAACTACGAGGCCGAGGCCGAGACCCTGGTGCGTTTTGGCGAACACCTCAAGCCGTTCCCCTTGCTATGGGTGCCGCAGCCGGTGTGGGACCTCAGCAGCCGCAAGGTGCTGACCATGCAGCTGGCCGAAGGCGTGCGCGTGGACAAGATCTCCGGCCTGCGCCGCACCGAGCAGCCGATGGACGAGTTGGCCGCGGCCCTGGTCAAGGGCTACCTGGACCAGATGTTCGTGCATGGCGAAATCCATGCCGACCCGCACCCGGGCAACCTGCGGGTGATGCCCGACGGCCGCCTGGCCATCTTCGACCTGGGCATGGTGGCGCACGTGCCACCGCGCCTGCGCGAGCGCCTGCTCAAATTGCTGTTTGCCGCCGTGGACGGCCGTGGCGAAGAAGTCGCCGAGGAAACCATCGCGCTCAGCACGCGCCTGGAGGACTACGACGAGGAGCGCTACCTGCGCGAAACCGGGCAGATGATTGCCCGCTACGCCGCACACGACGCCACCTCCGAGGGCCGCGTGGTGCTGGACCTGGTGCGCATTGCCACCGCCACCGGCCTGCGCACCCCGCCGGAGCTGAGCCTGCTCGGCAAGACCTTGCTGAACCTGGAAGGCGTGTGCCGCGCGCTGTCGCCGGCATTGGACACCCGCCGCATCGTCGAACGCCACCTGCAGCACGTGATGCGCGCACGCCTGAAGAAGTCGATGTCGGCGGCCAACCTGGCCAGCGAAGCCATGGAATTGCAGCACCTGCTGCGCGAAGGCCCGCGCCGCATGTCCGACATCCTCTCGCTGGTGGCCGAAAACCGCATGCAGATGCGTGTGACCGGGCTGGAAGAGTCGCACCTGATGGAAAGCCTGCAGAAGATCGCCAACCGCGTCGCCGCCGGCATCGTCACCGCCGCGCTGATCATGGCGTCCTCGCAGATGATGCGGATCGAGACCGGTCTCAAGCTCTGGGGCTACCCCGCGATTGCGATGGTGCTGTTTCTGCTCGGCGTGTTCCTGGGCCTGGGTATCGTGCTCAGTGCGCTGGTCTTCGACCGCCGCGTGCGCGCACGTGAGGAACGTGGGCACCGGTAACGCGGGATGGTTGGTGCCTGCTGCTTGTGCGCCTGTTCTTCGTTAGGCGTTCGACGCCGCATATGGGCGGTGGCAGTGGCGTTGAAGTCAAAGGTGTCTGCACGCCGGCGTCGTGGTTGCCTGCATGGATCTGGCTTGCGACATCATCGAAGAGCGTAAAGCGGCCGTGGCGCATCTGGTTGGCGAAAAGCGCCGGTGCCAGCCCGATCGCAGGCAGCCCGGCTGATCAGTTGATCGGTTGATCGGTTGATCGGTTGATCGGCACCGCCGATGATTTCTCGCTATCGCGCAACAGCGCAATGAACGCGTGCTTTCAACCGCACGCACCTAGCTTGCGTTCGCCAACGCACCGAACACATGCCGCAGCTGCGCGAGCATTCGAAGATGTCCCTGGGCAGCAGCGCCACAAACGCCATGCGCATTTCCTGCCTGGTGTTTGATGCCCCATAGCAATCCGCGCCGCTATCAGTCGTTCTCCAGACAACGATTCGCTCCCCACGCGTCTTGCACCACACTGCATGTGGCTCTGACGGCCAGCACTGCGCCATTCAATCGTGCAGGTCAGAGCGGGCAGAACCGCGCCAATACGCCGGCATCGCGCAGCGTGCGCAGGGCGCCCCCGCGTCCACACGCGCTTCGGCGAGAAAGCAACCCGCCTGGCAAAGCAGCGCGCACAGTGGCCGCAACACTACATCAGGGCCCTCAACAAACATTTCAGTCAGCTTTGTCGCGGCATAGTCCGTCATCCCGGTGTCACATTTCGCGTGAAAGCCAAGGACACGGCGAGCAAAGCGTGCGGTGCGTGCTCGCCTCTTTCCCCCACGGACGCTGCACATGCATTGGATTTTGGCGCTGTCGTTGTTGCTGTTGCTCTTGTTGCTGGTGGCGTCGCCGCGTCTGGCGTGGCTGAAAGCCGGGCTGCTGTCGTTATTGTTGCTGTTGCTCAGCGCGTGGGGCCTGGTCGATCGGCTCAGTGGCGACGGCGTCAATGCCGCAACGCTCTACCACCTGCGCGCGGACATGGACGGCGCCGGCGTCAGCGATTTTTCCGGCTACATCGCCGTGTTTATCGGCATGGTGCTGCTCTCGCTCAGCCCGCTGGTGCTGTTGCGGGTGCGCCGTTTCCGGCGCCCGCGTGGCGGCGGTGCGGTGTTCGGTGCGTTCGTGGTGATGCTGTTGGTGAGCGTGGCGGTCAGCCCGCTGTATCGCGATGGCAAGCGGCTGTACTACCAGTTGCGCCCGGTCGATTACGCCACCGTGGTGCCGGAATACCAGGTGCCGCAGCAGCCGCTGCAAAAGCGCAAGAACATCGTCTGGATCTATGGCGAAAGCCTGGAGCGCACCTACTTCGACGAAGCGACGTTTCCCGGCTTGATGCCCAATCTGCACCAGCTCGCCACCGAAGCAGTGGACGTGCGCAACCTCACCTCCACCGAAGGCAGCGGCTGGACCATTGCCGGCATGGTCGCTTCGATGTGCGGCGTGCCGCTAACCACTGCCCCAGGCGATGAGAACAGCATGGGGCGCATGGGCCTGTTCCTGCCCGAGGCGCGTTGCCTGGGCGACTATCTCAAGGACCAGGGCTACCGCAATCACTACGTGGGCGGCGCCGATGCCAGCTTCGCCGGCAAGGGCAGCTTTCTGGCCAGCCACGGCTTCGACGTGGTGCACGACGTGAATTACTTCCACGACAAGGGGGTAGCGCCGAAGCATTTCTCCGCATGGGGCGTGCACGACGATGTCTTGCTCGATGATGCCTGGGATAGCTTCCAGACGCTCTCGCGCGCCGGCCAGCCGTTCATGCTCACCACCTTGACCATGGACACCCATCATCCTGCCGGCCACCTGCCGCTGGCGTGCAAGAACCAGCGTTATGAGAGCCCGCTGGGTGACATCGGGCTGCTGCATGCCATCAAGTGCAGCGACCGGCTGATTGGTCGGCTGGTCACGCGCATCCGCAACAGCCGCTACGGCCGCAACACCATCATCGTGATCGCCTCCGATCACCTGGCCATGCCCAACGATCTCAGCGACGTGCTGGCCAAGCAAAAACGCGAAAACCTGTTGCTGTTCCTCGGCAAGGACATTCCGCCGCAACAGGTGGTCACGCGCGCCGGCAGCACCCTGGATTCGGGCGCCACGCTGCTGCAATTGCTGGAACCGGGCATGCGCACGCTGGGCTTCGGCCGCTCGCTGCTGGCCAATGACGCCCCGCCAAGTGCAAGCGTTGCCGCCAGTCGTGACAGCGGCAAAAACTATCCGCGCTATCTGGCCTATGCACGCACGTTATGGACCGGGCGCAGCACGCGCATGTTGCGTGTCAACGGCAATGGCGATGTGGTGGTGGGCGTGCAGCAGGTGCGCCCGCCGGTGCTACTGGAATACGACGACAACACCAACCTCAAGACGGTGTATCTGGAAAACACCTCGCGCCAGTTCGACCGCACCCACAGCGACGGCACGCTGGCCTATGTGGACCGTTGCACCGCCTTCGAAGACGGCTCGGCCGATGGCGACTGGTGTGCGCTGGTGGTGGATCGCAATCAGCACATGAAGCTGTACCGCGACCCCGACCTCACCCGCGGCATCGCCGTGGATGCGCCGCTGGATGTCACCCCGCAAGCGCCGCGCCCGCGCGTGCGTCAGCCGATCATGCTCACCCAGGCCGCGCGCAAGACCGAGGCCGGGCGCTACATGCTCGAGCTTTACGCCAAACGCCGCCCAACCCGCGCGTTCTGGGTCGAAGCCGTGTCGTCCGAACGCAAGGTGGTGCTGGCCCAGCAATGGGTGGTGCCCGACGCCTCCGGCCGCATCCGCATGCCGGTCGGCCTGGAGCATGCAGTGGAGGATCTGGAGATCCGCGCCTGGCTGGACTACACCGAAGAGGTGAGCGTGGACGACCTGGCATTGGTCAAGGACACCGCGGTTGCGGATCGCTCCTGATCGGGTCTCTGCACGGCCAGCAGGCGGGCGTTGCTGTTGTTTGCTGCGGCATGTGGCACATGGATCTGCAGCTTCCGAGGCGGTGTCCTCACGGCGTGCGGGGCATTGAGGCGACACCAGCGCCGGCACCTGGGTTTCCATGGATGCATTCGCGACAAGCCCTTGAAGTGGCAAGCCCGTTGCGCGCTCGACCAAGCTGGCGTTGGCGTGTGTGGCATCGGGGTTGGCGATGCTGTCGGTTTCACTGCGCATTGAACGCCAGCAGCTAAAGGCAGTCGTCCTGGTTTGAAAAAGGCGGTGTGGAAGAGGCAACGCCGGAGCCGGAGCGGACACCAAAGCCAAGCATGTGTTCTGCGCCCTGGCTGCAGGGCCCTCGCCCGCCCACCGGCGCGGGACACGCCGTGAATCCGTCCATGGAGGCTCTTATGCGGCATCCATGCCGCATAAGGTCCCGTGCCGGTGGGCGGTCAAGGACCAGTGGGGATGATCGGTGTGCATGGCACAAGCAGTGTTTGATGCACTCTGTTCGATAGTGGTTAGCCGGCTCAACTTCGGATGCATGTTGCGACCGCCGCTTTTCAGGTGACCACCGACCAACTCTCCGGCGCGGTGTCCTCACCGTTTGCGCGACCCTTGGCATGGATGACGCTAAGGAGCCTCCACGGACAGATTCACGGCGTGTCCCGGAAGCGCTGAGGGCACCGCGCACTCAACAGATCAGACGGTTGATCCAGGCAGTCGACCGCGCCTGGACGCGCGACGATTCAAATCCCGGTCGTCCTATGTGTGAAGCCAGCGGCGATTCGTTATTCCGGCTCGTCGACGGAACGAAGAGACGGTGAGCGACACGCGGCGTGACCGGATAGGGACGATGCGCGGGGGCTGGTCGTCACGTCAGATGCCTCCTGCGCTGAGGCACCGCCTTCCGCCCACCCGGCCTGGAACCATCCAGATGACGCCGTAGCCGACCTACCGCCGCGCTTCCACCGCGCTGACGCATTAACAGCGCACCACACGCGCACGCCAGCTCAGCCTTCCGAAGCAGGCGTGGCATCGCCCGCATCGCGCGCCACCGCCGCACCCGCACGGCTGAAGCGGATTTCCTGCGGCGATTGCAGCGCAATACCGGCAGTGTCCATACGCTGCAGCAACGCAAAGAACAGTTCGCTACGCACGCCGTACGAATCGCGCGGGCTGCGCACATAGGCAAACGAATTGAAGTTGACGTGGCCGCCTGCCAGCGAGTCGATGAACACCTCTGGCGCCGGCTCGGCCAGCACCTTGGTGTGCTCGGCAAACAACTCCAGCAGCATGTCGCGCACCTTGGCCACATCGGTTTCCAGCGGCACCGAGAACTGCAATTGCACCCGGCCCAACGGATTGGACAAGGTCATGTTGCGCACGCTCTTGGTGATCAATTCCGAGTTGGGCACGATCAGTGTGGAGCGGTCGCCGACCTGGATCTCGGTGGCGCGCACGCTGATCTTGCGCACATCGCCTTCCTGGTCGCCAATGCGCACCCAATCGCCAATCTTCACCGGCCGCTCGGCCAGCAGGATCAGGCCCGACACAAAGTTCTGCGTGATCGCCTGCAAGCCAAACCCGATGCCCACCGACAACGCGCTCAGCACCAGCGCCAACCGTTTCAGATCCAGGCCCAGCGCAGTCAGGCCCCACACCACCACGATCAACCAGCCCAGATAGCGCGCCACCGTGCTGATGGAGTTACGTGCGCCGGCATCGAGTTCGGTCTTGGGCAGATAGGTGTTGAGCAACCACTGCTGCACCACATGCACCACCCCCATGCCCAGCAGGAACACGCACAGCGCCCGGAACACATCGCCGGGGGTGATCACCAGCTCTTTGCCGATGTTGATGCCGTGGGTGATGTTCTCCGCCCAGTCGGCCACCACGCTGAGATTTGCGCCATACGGCGTCAGCAGCAACGCGATGCCCAACAGCACCAGCACCACGCGGGCCGCCGCCGAGATCAGCAATCCCAGCTGCACCAGGCGCCCGCTGCCGATGCTGAGCGCGTGCGCGAGCGCGCGGCTGAAACGGCCATCGGGTTTGAACAGCCAGGTCATCAGATCGTCGGCGAACACCACCAGCAAGCCGAGCAGGCTGCAGACCAGGGTGATCCAGATGATCTGCCGCTCCACGAACAAGGCCAGATTGAGATAGCCGAACAAGGCGGCGATCAGCGCAAAGATCACCGCCAGATGTCCCAGCAGGCGGATCAGCACGATGAAGCCGCCGCCGCGCGAGACCACCGGTGGTGGCGCGTCGCTGTCGGGATCGACCACGCCTGCATTGGCCGCGTGCGCGCGCAACGACAGACTCAGACCCGCCAGCGCCGACAGAATCAACCCCGCATACAGCAATGCCGCCACCGCATCGGTGGCTGTATTCAACGCCGGGCTGCTGCCCGCCGCCTCGTTGATCTTGGACCCCATGCCGCTGCACCAGATCACCGCTGCGGTGGCCAGGCAATGCACGCGCAGCCGATCGACGGTGGCGTCATCCAGCGGGAACAACCGCCAGCTGGGTTGATGCTTCATCAGCAGGCTGGCACTGAGCGAGCCCACGAAGGCGGCCACCAGACTGACCGCGACAAACCCGGTCAGCAGCTGGTCCAGATCCTCCGCCACTTGGCCGAGCGAGCGGATACTTTCGACCAGGACAAACGCCGCGACTCCAAGCGTCAGCGTGCCGATCAGCAGAAACCACAATGCCAGCCCCGAGCGTCGCAAGCGCCCGCCCGGCGCGCGCGAGGCGGCATACCGCCGGCCCAGATGGCGCAGAAAGATGCGCAGCGGCAGGGCCAGCAACAGCGCGATCAGCACACCGGTGATCAGCCCGCCGACGCCATTGGCGGCGGTTCCGGCCTGCACCATCTGCACCGTCCTGGCCGACAAGGCCTGCAGGCGCGCGCGATCGTCAGGCCACTGCTGCGCAATCTGGTTCCAGAATGCCGGCGACAACGGCGAGGCCACGCGCGTCGAGAGCTGCACGCTGAAGCGTTGCACGCGTTCGCGCTCGAGCCGATCGGCCAGGTCCTTGGCATCGGAGACCAACAGCATGGCGCGCTTGGATTCGGCATCCAGCCCATCTCGTTCTTTGGCCAGCGAGTCACGTTGCTTGGTCAGGTCTTTTGGCTCGCCTGCTTGCTTGACGCCAAGCGCCTCCAGCCGCACGTTGAGTTCCTTCAGCGGCGGATCCAACGTGCGCACTAGATCCTGCGCCTGCCGCTGCGCGCCGGTGACCTCATCGGTCAGCTTGCCGAGCTGATCCTTATCGGACTTGTCCAGCCCCGCTTCGGCCTGCTTGAGAACCTTCTGCATGCTGTCGAGTTGGGCCTGCGCATTTTCCTGCAGCGTGTCCTCGTCCTGCGCCACCGCAGCACCCACGCAAACCATCCACAGCGCCACCAGCAACAGCAGGCGCCGCACGACGCCGCGATGGGCAGTTGGAACCACTCGAAATTCAGACACGGGCAGGTATCGGGCAGGCGCGGACGATGCGCAGAGCCCGCAATCTTAAGCCACCGCCCGGAGCGGTTCCGGCAATCCGGCTCACCCCGGCCGCGCCGATTCAGCGATGAGTGCGCCCACCAGCGGAGACCATTGGAACCCGCAGTGCACGTAGTGGGCCCATTGGCCGGCGAACCGACCGGGTCGGGAAGCCCAGCGAGCGGTGTGCATGTCGAGACCGTGTCCAGGGCGATGAGCCACGTGAGCCGAAGACAGTCCACGTTCGAGTTGAGCATGTGATCGAAGCCAGACAGGCTCACGTAGGCGAATGCGGAGTGCGCGCAATGGCAAGCAGCTAGGGACAGCCGCAGTCACCCGACAACAGGCGTCCTCGCCAGTCAGCACGCCCTGGCGTGCCTGGGCATCCAGTCCCCCACCACATGGCTCGCCGACGCCAGCCAACCAGCGCATGAACGTCGGCGCCGGGCTGTCACCTCGTGCCAACAGTTGGCTGTCGCAGAATCGAATCACCGCTGCGGCAGACGCAGCGGATGACCGCGAAGGAGACTCCTATGCAGATCCAGATCCAGACCGACAACCACGTGCCGCATGACCCCTCCGTTGTGCAGCACGTCGAGAAGACCTGTTCCGCGCAGTTGGCGCACTTTGCCCACGACATCACCCGCGTGGAAGTGCATTTGCGCGACGAGAACGGCCAGCGTGGCGGTGCGGCGGATCGGACCTGCAGTATCGAGGCCCATGTCGCCGGCCTGCCGCCCATCGCTGCCAGCAACAGCGCCGAAACCACCGCGTCTGCGGTCACCGGTGCGGCCCGCAAGCTGCGCAGCGCCATCGAAAGCGCCCGCGGCAAGCAGCAGGCCAAGGCGACCGCGCCGGCGCCAGACCCCTTGTAAGGTCTGCACTGCGGGGCGGGCACACCCGCCCTGTGGCAGCCCATGGCCCCACGCATCCCTGAAAACGCGATCGGCCCGTTTGCAATGGCAGTGCTATCACAAACGGGCCGACTCATGTCTGGTGCGCCCGAAGGGATTCGGACATTCCGCGTAATCGTTTGTTTAAAATGGATTTAATCAAGTTAGTAGCGGACCGATTCCCCCATGGATGCCCCCAACGTTTTGGGGCTCGATTGGGTGCGGATGGACAGCAGTGGACAGATGAGCCATAGATGAACAGACGAAGACCACTGATATGGAATGTAGGCCAGCGCCACCGATGCGGTAGGGATGGACAGAAGCCCTAATGACTGATGCTCCGCGTCGGCTGCGTCCCGACGTCCCCCCGCCCTGAGTAGCGGCCTGGTTTAGAGTCCGGGGTTGATGATATCGGTGTTTGCCAGATGTTGGGCATACGCAGCCGGCGTCATGCCGCCGATTGCTTTCTTGGGTCGGTCCTCGTGGTATTCGCGTCGCCAGCGTTCGATTTCGGTGCGCGCGTGCAGTAACGTCGGGAACCAGTGCTCGTTGAGGCATTCGTCGCGCAGTCGGCCGTTGAAGGATTCGACGTAGGCGTTCTGGTTCGGTTTGCCTGGCTGGATGAGCAGTAGTTGCACATTACGGGCATGCGCCCAGGCGACCATCGCCTTACCGCAAAACTCCTTGCCGTTGTCAGTGCGGATCACCTTCGGCAAACCGCGACTGTGCGCCAGTCGGTCCAGCACGCGCGTCACCCCGTGCCCGGAGATCGCGCGCTCCACCTCGATGGCGACCACTTCGTGGGTTGCATCGTCCACGATCACCAGACACTTGATCACCCGGCCTTCGGCGGTGCGGTCGAACACAAAGTCCATCGACCACACCTGGTTGGCCTGCGATGGCCGCAGCAGCGGTTGACGCTCGCCTATTGGGACCTTCTTGCGCTTGCGGCGGCGCACTTGCAGCTGCTGCTCGCGGTACAACCGTTCCACACGCTTGTAGTTCACGATGCGCCCTTCTTGCCGCAATTTGAGATAGATCATTCCCACGCCATAGCGGCGATGGCGATGTGCCAACGCACAGATGCGTTCGCGCAGTTCGCCATTGCGATCTTCGCGCGGGCAATACCGCAGTGCACTGGCGCTCATGCCGATCACTGCCAACGCACGACGCTCGCTGGCACCACGCCCGATCCATTCGCGCACCAGCGTCCGACGCGCCGGTGCGCTCACCACTTTTTTCGCAGTGCATCCTTGATCAGGTCGTTCTCGAACAACTGCTCGGCCAGCAACTTCTTCAGCCGCGCGTTCTCGGACTCGAGGTCCTTGAGCCGCTTGGCATCGGGCACGCTCATCCCACCGAACTTGCTGCGCCACAGGTAGTACGAGGCCTCGCTGAAGCCATGCCGCCGGCACAGGTCCTTGATGGCGACGCCGCTTTCGGCTTCGCGCAGAAAGCCGATGACCTGCTCGTCAGTAAAACGTTTCTTCACGTCCAATCTCCTCGGGGTAGGGAATTGGACTCCAAACTGAGGCGCTACTCAAAATTGGGGGGACGTCGGCCCACGGTGCCGCCCTTACCAAGCGGACATTGCTGAGCAGAGGCCAGCTGTCGGACACATTTCAGCAAATTCGGTCAAGCCGGCTTCACTTAGCCGGTAACCGAAATCTCAACGATCGCGTCAGCAAGCGCCTGCACATGCTCAAGCGGAGTAAATACCTGTGGAGTTACCCGGATACAGGCTCCGCTAGCAAGATCGTTTCGAACCACTGTAAAGATGCGGAATTCTGTCTCAAGGCGAGTCTGGAGTGCACTCACTTGCACCTTCGACGTCTGTCCGCGCAGGCGGAATGCCCCCATTCCCGATGCGTTTTTAGATCCGGTCGCGCCTAATACCTCAACCGCCGACGACCCTTCAAGGCTGGCGACCCATGCTTCGCGGAGGTAGTTCAGCCGCGCTTGTTTATTTGCGCCGCCAATAGCGCGGTGAAAAGCGAGAGCATCAGGCACAGTAAGAAATGAAGCGAAGTCAGATGTTGCCAAGTGCACGCGATTGGCCACATCCGTATCACTGCTGTCCTCTCCTGGAAATGGCCTCACAGGCACCAGTGTTCCGTGCCGCATGTAAAGGGCCCCGACACCTACCGGCGAGCCGATCCACTTGTGGAGATTGAAGACAGCCCAGTCAACGTTCAAGTCGTCAAGGGTGAAGTCGAGCAACCCCCAGGATTGTGCGCAATCGCAAATGACGTGGATGCCGCGGCACTTGGCAATAGCCGCGATCTCTCGCACTGGCAGCACTAGACCGTGTTGATTGCTGACATGAGTAAGCAACATCAGCTTGAGATCCGGAAGCGCATCAAAGGCTTCTCGATAGATCCTTATGTAATCCTCATCGGTTCCCGCAGCCGGGAGACTCAGCATCGTTCCCCTTACCTGCCGCGACTCTGCGAGCCAGGACATCATGCGCTTGAACTCGGGGTAGTCGGCATCTGCCCACAGGATCGCGTTACCGGAACTCAATTCGTCATACTGGGTGATCAGATTGACGAACGACTCAGTCGCGTTGCGGGTGAGCATCAGCTCCTCGACGCTGACACCGAGAGCATCGGCAACTGCCGCCCGCGCTTTCAGAAAATCGCGATCGTACTCACGGCGTGCATACCACGACAATTCGCGATTGACTCTGTGCGTGTGGCGAGCCAACGCCTGCTCTACTGGGATGGACATCTGTCCCCAATAGCCGTGCTCAAGGTTGATGATTTCCTCTTGGATTGAATAGAGTCTACCTACCGCGCGCCAGTGGGCTTCGTCGCGTGCAAGCTCATGCGGGCGTTTGTTGGAAACAGGAATGTCTAGTTCATTGCTCACAGCAGACGACTCAGGAATCAGGGGCGCGGCAGCCAGCGAAGCGGACATCTTCAAAAATCCTCTGCGATTGCCCATTCAAGTCGTCCTCTGTCAGGTGTGGAGCTTCAAGCATCGTCGTCGTGTGCTTAAAACGTAAGACCGGCGCGCATAAATAACGCACGACCCGTAAAGCCGAACGGCGATGTGGCGTTATACGGATGCGTGCCTGCGTTGTCCGAGCCATTGGTCCCCACTGCAACACTGGCCGCAGTGGACGCGATATTCTCGTCCGGATACACATCAAGCAGGTTCTGCGCCCCGATGCTCACACGCAGGGCCGGCGTCACCTGTGCTGAGAGTTCCAGATCGGTGATGATCTTTGGCGAAAAGGTCTGGATGATGTCGTAGGTGGTGGCCGAGGCTGGCACCAAGCGCGTGTCGTAGCCCGGCGTGAGCACTGCAACCTGCGCTGCGTTCTTGCCAGTCAGGGCCACGCTGGAGACTTGGCCATAGCGGGTGTTTGTCAGGTTTGCCGAGAAGCGGCCATGCGTATAGTTCAGGTTGAGCATCAGCTTGTCGCGAGGCTGACTGTCTGAGTACCGCAACTGCTGGGTCAGGTCGAACAGCGGCGTGGTGATGCCCAGCGCAGCAATTGGTGCAGGCGTGCCAGCAATCCGATCAAAATCAGTGGTGTTGTAATTGCCAGCAAAGGTGCCGGTCAGTGCTCCGCCAAGTTCAAATTGTCGCCGATAATTGATGACCAGATCCATGCCACGCGTGACGGTGTCCACAGCGTTGGTCAAAAACGAAATCGCCGCGAATCCCGACTGTCCATTGGCCGCAAGGTAGTTGGTCAGGTGCGGGTCCTGGAACGTCGAGGAAATCGCAATGCGGTCGCGGACCTTGATCTGATAAGCATCAAGTGAGGCTGACCAGTTGCCTTCCTGAAATACCGTGCCAAGCGAAATGTTGTTCGACGTTTCAGGCTTGAGATCGGTCGCCCCGGCCAGCTGCGCCGCCTCGGTTCCCACTGCGGCAACACGCACGATCGCCTGCGCCCCATTGAGAATCAACGTATTGGACGCGTTGTAACCAGACTGCGCCAGCGCTGGAGCACGGAAGCCAGTGTTGTACGAGCCCCGTAGCGCCCATTGTTCGCTCAGCTGAAAACGACTCGCGATTTTGACGTTCGTCGTATTGCCGAAATCGGAGTAGCGCTCATGGCGGGCGGCAGCGCTCAGCAGCAGGCGGTCGCTAGGCGATTGCTCGACTTCCACGTAGATCGCCTGACTGTTCCGGTCCAGCAGCGCGTTGTCGTCCGGGCCATTGCTTGGGCCCGGCTGTGAGCCGGGAATCGCAGGCCTTCCCGCGTTGGGCCCGTCCAGGATGGGCACGCCCCCGTTAATGTAGCCAGCCTCGGCGCCGGACAACAGCCGGTACTGCTCGTAGCGATGCTCTGCGCCTAATGCCAAGCGCAGTGGGCTGAAGCTGCCCAGGGCGAGCTCTCGATTCAGATCGAGATTGGTTGTCCATTGATCAAAGTCGGCGCCGCTGCGATAGAAACGTGTTGGCGAACCGGCGCCGAGCGAGACATTGACGCTATTGGCGTAAAACAGGTCCTGCGTATTGCGCCCGTAGACCGTGGATAGGTCCCAACCGAATCCTGCAAGCGCATGGCCTCGCAGACCCAGCGCAACCGATGTGTTGTCGATGCGTGTATCCAGCATCGGGCTGTAGCCATCCGGATAGATGGCACGTACCGTCTCGTCCTGACCCGCACGCCGGAAGAAGTAAGTGATATCCCCATCCAGGCGGCTGTGGCCGCCGAAGGAGTAGAACTCCACCGCATCAGACAGGGGCGTCACTAAGTTGTAGAACAGCTGCCGATTGGTGCTTGGCTGGGTGCCCTGGAAGAACACGTCCCGGTCAAAACCGGCTTCGAGGGGATCAAGCCTGCCATTGGGCGCGGTCAGCCCTGTCCCGGAGCCATAGTTGCCGGAGGGCATCACCGGCGCACCAGCAGCGTTGGCGCCGAAATACTGTTGCCGAGTGTCGGGACGCGCCCGGTTGCTGGCTGCGATGTCTTGCACGGCCGCAGTGAGCCGCACGACGCCTTCCCTGCCGATGGGGAATCCCGTCGCTGCGGCCACCTCATGCGTTTGACCGTCGCCCTTGCTGGTAGCAAGGTAAGTGGCGTGCGCCACGGTCTCCAGCGAGCGGTCCAAGGTGAGGTTGATGACGCCGGAGATTGCATCGGACCCATATTGCGCCGCTGCGCCATCGCGCAGGACTTCCACGCGCGATAAGGCCAGGGACGGGATGGCGTTGAAGTCGATCGAAATATCGCCGCGTCCAACACCATTGCTTGAGTTGAGATCTGCCGACGTGTGGCGACGCTTGCCATTGATCAGCACCAGCACCTCACCCGGCCCCAGGCCCCGTAAAGACGGCGGCATGAGGTAGTCGCCGGCACCCGATGCAATCGGGCGCGGGATGTTGAAGCTGGGCACTTCGACCTTGAGCATCTGCAGCAGATCGACGCGCCCGTTGCGCTCCATCTCCTCTCTGGTAATCAGGTCCACTGGCGTTGGCGACTGCAGCATCGAGCGACCGCCGAAGCGGCTACCCACCGTAATGACCTCGAATTCCTTGTCTACCAGCGTAGACGAGTTCGCTTCCCGATCTTCAGCGAAGGCTGGCAGTGCCACTGCAAGACTCGTTGACAGCATTCCCGTCACCGCAAGAGTTCGACTACGCAACATGCACACTCCCCATCAAGAATTATTGTTACATAGTAACAATTTGTTTCAGTATTTCGAGTGGCGACTGGAAATAGTCGGCGAGAGCAAACGTGCGCTCCTCATATTGGGGACGGATCAACCGCCTCTCCCGGCGCTGCTGCTGAGGGAAATACCTAAAGTCCAGCTCGCCTAACACCGACTGCCTGTTGGACTCTTGTCGTCCATGATCATCCGCCACCAAGCAGCGCCTGGCTGCGGCTTTTTTTGTGATGTTTCGAACAACCAACGGTGCTGGGCACCATCAAGGAAAAATGCTCTTGGGCGTTACCGCAACTCGTCACGTGGGCGATTATCTGCTAACGGCGCACTTCTCACCGGCTGACGGTAAATTCCTACCCGAACTCCTATTTCCAAGCCCGGCGGCATCACACTTCATCGTCAATCCATATCCGGTGTTGCCTTCACTGACCGAAACGCCGCGTACGACTACGCCAAACACTGGTTGGCTACATGCTACGTGTCGAGCAGAGGCTCGGTGAGCGAAGCCTAGCAACACACGCGCTCACCATCGCGCCCTCGTCCGTGGGTTACTCGGCGCATGGAGCATGTGGCATTGGCGTATTCGCTACCTGAAACCTTTGCGAAAGGCAGACAGACCTTGCGGCAGGCGTTGCTCCAACACACATTGCGACACTTTGTCGCAGCCCTTCGACGATCTTGGCCCACAGACCATTCGTCGGCCGCTTCCATTAGAATCGGAATGTGCACCGTTCACGACGCCACCACTGGTTGCTTGCCTGCGCATGGCTCGCCATTCTCTTGATGCTCATTGCGCCGTTGGTAAGTCGCGCCCTGAAGCAGTCCGCAGCATCGGCCTCCTCAGCGCTCAACGTAGTGCATCAGCATGGCTCGCGTTTTAAGCAGACGCCTCGCCACCAGCATCACCACGATGCGGTAGACGTGCTGGAGACGGCTTCAATTTCATCCAACGTCTATCCCCATCACGACGCAGACGATGAGACGGCAAATGCACGCCCAATGCCCGGCCCACATGCCGAGCATGACATGGGCGTCGACTGTGATTACTGCGTGATTGCTGCCCGTTTGATCAGTCTGTTGATTGCAGTGCTACTGCTCCTCACTGGCTACCCTGGCAGCTTCGGGCGATTAGCAAGGCTCGCTAATACGCGCCTATCGCTGCTCTCAAGCACCTTGGGTGCCCGCGGCCCCCCTTCCGTCGTTCTCGCCTGACACAACGTTCCGGTGCGGCATCTTTTCCGTCTTTGCTTTGGGCTGGCGGCTATTGGCTTGTATGGCTGCCAAGTTGAGGTGTAGCGGATCTGCTAGGACGAGACTGAGCCGTCGAGTGCCCGGTTTGAACGATTTGCTCCTGCGCGAGCAAGGGCGAAGCGTCGTCGCACGTTGTGAGGTTGACGCGTGCAAGTGCATGTGCACTGCAGTCCTTACGATTTAGAGCGGCTGACAAAACATAGCGAACAGCCGTCAGGTGGGCGCGGAAGGAGCCTAGGAACCGCAGTGTACGAGTGGTACATGAGGATTCCGAGCACCGGCCGCGCTCGCCTGGCGGCTGCGCAGGAGTTTTGTTAGATGCTCTTAATTGAGGACCAGAGTTCCTGACTCCAACGGACCGACACAGTCCGCCGTGCGCTTGTGCTTTCATGCCAAACGCCTGCTAGCACCCTGTTCGTCCTTCTTGAAATCGGAGCAAAACACCATGAATTGCCGATCCATTAAAGCGTTAGGCCTCAGCGCCCTGCTGGCACTTTCAAATATTGCAGTCGCAGCCGACGCACCTAAAGTCGCCTTCTCGCTACCGGCGCTGCCCTACGCGACCAATGCATTGGAACCGGCCATCGACACGCAAACGATGGAGATCCATCACGCACGCCATCACAAGGCCTACGTCGATAACCTCAACAACAAGGTCGAAGACTACCCAGCGTTGTCGACCACGTCTGTCGAAGACATCCAGGCCCATATCTCTCTGTACGACGCGGCGGTCCGCAACAATGCCGGCGGCCATTACAACCACAGCCTGTTCTGGACGCTGATGGCACCCGCAGGCCAGGGAGGAACGATATCGCCGGCCCTCAAGGCAAAACTGGCACAGTCGTTCGGCTCCGAAGAGGCCTTCAAAACCAAGTTCTCCGAGGCGGCCACAAAAATTTTCGGCTCGGGATGGGCCTGGTTGATCGTCAAACCAGACGGCTCACTGGCGATCACCACCACGTCCAATCAGGACAACCCATTGATGGATGTCGTGTCCGACCGCGGCACGCCACTGCTGGCCCTGGATATGTGGGAACACGCGTATTACCTGCATTACCAAAACAAGCGGGCCGACTACATCAAGGCGTGGTGGTCGGTGGTCAACTGGACCGAGGTCAACGCCCGCTTTGGCGCTGCAGCCAAGCGCTGACCGGCCAATCCTCGCCCACGCCCATGGCTCTTCGAAGATTCCTTGCCCACGCTATCCGCAGCTGGGCCGCCATGGCGGCCTTGCTGCTGGTGGTTGCGCCGGTTGTCAGCCGGTGGGTTGAATCGCTGCCGCAGCAGATGGTCATGGAGGCCATGTGCGAGACGGGCCACCAGCTGGCAACCAAACCGGCCACGCTGGCCCTGGGTAGTCGCGAAGGGCAAATCCAATTAGGCAAGCACGCCCTGCCCCACGACGCTGCTTGCGAGCACTGCCTGCTGGCAGCGCTTCTTCTCACCCCGCATGACTGGACCTGGAGGCGTGCCGCTCCCACTCATGCCTCAGCCGGCAGTGACGTTTGTGCGTCGAATGTCCCGCGGTTCGCCAGCAGCACCGCGCATCGTCCACGTGGCCCTCCGATGGCGGCGTAGTCGTTCTCAAACAACGCCCGCTTGCGCCCACGGCGCTATTCCACCTGGAACCACCCATGCATTCCTTTCCCTCGGTCCTCCGTCCGGGACGCCTAGCCTTGGCTCTCGTTCCATTCCTGCTGCATTCCACTGGAGTCTTGGCACAACAAGGCCCAGCGCCCCGAACGCTCGACACGGTCCGGGTCGTCGACGATCGCGCAGGCACATTGACTGACATCAGTTCGACCGGTTCGGCACTCGGTCTGAGCGTGCTCGATACTCCTGCAAGCCTGACCGTTATCTTGCGTGAGCAACTGAACGCACGCGGCAATGCCAACCTAAACAATGCTATCACCTGGGCCGGTGCCATCAGCGCGATGCCTCATCCAGGCAATGGCCTGAGTGCCCTATCCAGCCGTGGTTTTACCGACAGTGCGTCGGTCATGCGTCTGTATGACGGCATCCGACAGTACGGCGGCGTGGGAGTCACGTTCCCTTTTGACACGTGGTCGATCGAACGCATCGAAGTGTTGCGTGGCCCGGCCTCCGTCATCTATGGCGACGGCGCGATCGGGGGCGTAGTCAACATCGTGCCCAAGAAGCCTCACTTTGGCCCGGTGGAAAACGAGCTTCGAGCTACCGTGGGCAGCCAGGACACGGCACGACTGGGGGTCGGCAGCGGGGGCGCGTTGAGCTCCAACCTCGCCTACCGGCTGGATGTCAGTGGCAATTACAGTAGCGGCTGGGTGGATCGTGGCTACAACGGTGATGCCACCTTCTCGGGCGCATTGCTCTGGCAAGCGCGGCCGGACCTGCAATTCACACTGACGCATGCAGAAGGCTATCAACGCCCCATGCGTTACTTCGGCACGCCATTGGTGGACGGCCAACAGCTGAATGCGTTGCGCCACGAAAACTACAACGTCTCTGACAGCGTCATCCGGTTCCGAGACCGTTGGAGCCAGCTCGACGCGGTGTGGACGCCCAACAATACGGTTGAATGGCGCACGCGCCTTTACCAGGTCGACAGCCAGCGCGATTGGCGCAATGCCGAGGCCTACGTCTATAACGCGACAACCGGGCTGATCGACCGCTCCGACAACACGCAGATCACGCACAACCAGGACCAGACCGGTCTGACCTCCACGCTGCGGTTGCGGGGTGGTCTTGGCCACATGGACAACACCTTTGCCGTTGGCGTAGATGCCAACCGAGCCCACTTCAAGCACACCAATAACACCTACTCGGGAAGTTCCGGGCCGGTGGACCTGTTCAATCCGGTGCCGGGCCGGTTCATTAGCGACGCGCCGAATATCCCCCGGTATCGCAACAGCGCCGAGCAATACTCGCTCTTCCTTGAAGACCGTTTGGCGCTGACCGACCGCTGGTCCATCTTGGCAGGCCTCCGCCATGACCGTGCCATTGTTCAGCGCACCGACCTGATCAGCGGGCAGCGGACGTTCTCAAAGACTTACTCAAATACCGGCTGGCGTACCGGAACGGTGTTTGCACTCCGGCCAACGTCCACGCTTTACGCCCAGTTCTCTCAAGCGTCTGACCCGATCAGTGGTCTGCTAATGATCAGTCCGAACAACGGGGCATTTGATCTATCCAGAGGCAAGCAGGTGGAAGTTGGCTTCAAACAGGGCTTTGATGGCGGCGAGTGGACCTTGGCTGCCTATCGCATTCGCAAGACCGGTTTGCTTAGCCGCGACCCCTTGAACCCGGACCGACGTGTCCAGGTGGGCGCACAAACGTCCAAGGGGGTGGAGGCGTCCTTGGCATGGGTCTTCGCGCCGGCATGGTCGCTGGATCTCAACGCCACCGTGCTGAAGGCAGAGTTCGAAGATTTTCTGGAGACCACTGGTTCGCCGGTCATCGCGGTCTCTCGGGATGGCAACGTGCCGCCCAACGTCGCCGAGCGCTTGGCCAATGCGTGGGTGAGCTGGCAGGTGGCTACAGACTGGACGGTCGCCACGGGTGTTCGGTATGTCGGAAAGCGCTATGCGGACACTGCCAATACGTTGCAACTTCCGGGCTATGCCACCACGGATGTCACGGTCTCCTGGCAGGCCCGCCCAGCCACCCGACTGACCGCCCGCGTCTTCAATGCCTTCGACAAGACGTTCTACGAAACGGCTTATTACACCGATACCCAGTGGCTGCGGGGTGCCGACAGGCGCGTCGAGTTCACCGTGGACCATCGTTTCTGATGGCCAGTCACATCTCGACCTTCCCGCTCATTGTTGGAGTTTCCATGCATCCCTCCAGGGCCACACCGTCCGCTCCCTCCCGCCTGGCGTTCGCGCTTGCGGCTGCTCTCGCTTCGCCCGCACTGCTCGCCGCGCCTTCGCTCAACCAGGACGCAGTGTCAGCACAAGATCCTGCATCACCCCAAACTTCCGAGCCGGCATTCAACAGCTGGACATTGGACACGCTCCAGGTGCGTGCGAAACGCGACAGCTATACCGCTTCCGAATGCAGTGCTGCCACGCACACCGATACCCCTCTGTTACAAGTACCTCAATCGGTCCAGATACTAAGGTATCCCCACGTTTTACACCGTAAGCATCATCTGCCCGCGTACTGCCGCAGGCAGTGCGCGCAAGCGCCCTATCCCCGTGAGACGGGTTCCATCGGCCACTGCCTGACCAGCGCTTCTCGGCCGATGCGTAGCGTGGAGTAAAGCTTGCGTGTGCTGTTGCGAGGAGACAGCCACTGGGCGATACCGGTCGCTTCGCATCCCAGCCCCGCCAACCAGCTGGCGAATGCAGCCAACGTATTGATCAGCAGCAGGATCTGCAGTCGCTCGCCGCGTCGGGTCAAACTGTCTTCCAGCGCCTGGCCGTAGCGATGTGATTTCAGATCGCGAAATGCAAGCTCGATCTGCATCCGTCGTGCGTACACATTGACCAACTGCTTTGCGCTGGGCGCCTGCAGCTGCGGGGATGCAACGATGAGCCAAGGCTCGCGCTCGCGCGCTGCGGCCTTCAGACTCGATGACGCACGCGAGACTTTGGCGGGTGAGCGGCGATTGCACTGTTTGCGCCCTTGCCGTGCCTTGGCGTAAATCACCAACCTGCAATCGAGTGGATCGCTGCGATTGGCCTGCATCGGCGGTAACTCGCATGCACGATTGGACGCCAACACATGCAGTTTCCGGCTGTCGATCCACTGATCTGCTTCATCCCGCACGTCCTGCGGCTTGACTTGCGTGCGCCCGCGCAGTCGCCCAACCCAACACCAGCCCATGGCCGATACAGCGCGGAACCACGGTGTCCGGAAGCCGGCGTCAGTGACCAGGATCGGGCGAACATCGTCCGGAACCAGTGCCCTCAGTTGTTGCAAGAAGCGTCTTTCTGCACCAGGCGATCCCTGCTGCTTTCCTGGCACTACCATGTCCAGCAAGGTAAGCGTGCGGCCGCCCACCGGCACCGCTGCGCGCAGCAGACACCACGATTTGTCTGGCTTCAGATCGCTCCAGTCGATGACGATTACCGGCTGCGCGCCGCGCAGCAGCCAGTGCTGCCATCTCGTGGTCGATCACTGATCGCTCGACCTGCAAATTGCGATTACTCAACAGGCGATCAACTGCCTTGAGCGGCGCGCGCACCCGCAGTGCGCTCGGCCACGAACGTGCGATGTCCATCAGTGTCAGCCTGCGTCCGTGCAACAACGCCTCGACCGCATGCAGCAACGCGCGTTCGCGCAACGCATGCATCCCGGACAGTGAGTTGGGCAGGCACTTCTGCAATACTTCGCTGGCGCGCATGGTCGTCAACCTTCTCTGGCTTAGTCACCTTGAAGATTGCGCCATGCGCGCACTTTCTTCCAGGCAATTACGTCGCAAGTGATTGATTTGCCAGGAGGAAATGTGGGGAAACCTCAGGGTTGAGGTCCTTTTCGACGATCCTGCCATTGCGCTTCATCGTCAGGACGGAATTCTTCTTGCCATGCAGGGCCAGGAGCTCTGCAGCGACAGCTGCAAAGCTGAGCTGGGACCGATCAACGCGCACCAGCCTGTCGACCCTCCTCTTCTCACCTGGGTCAATGCCGGACCGGAGGACTTTGCGTGCTTCCAGATGCTGCGCTCGCACCTCCGCCAGGCTGACCTCTGGGTAGACCCCCAGTGCCAAGCGCTTCTCCTTACCGCCAAAGCGATACTTCCATCGCCATAGCTTGGCGCCTTTCGGCGAGATCTCGACATACAAGCCGCCGCCGTCGAACAGTCTCACGGGCTTGTCAGCGGGCGTTGCGTTACGCACTGCGGCGTCACTCAGGGGCATGGGGGCATCCGCTTTCGCACTGGGGGCTGGTGCCCCCATCTATGCCCCTACGAGCCTGGATTTCAATGGATCATGGTGGACCTAGGAAAACCTCAGGCAACAAAAACCCCCGATTTCTCGGGGGTTTTGGACTTTCTTGGATGTCCCGGAGGGTTCATCTGGTGCGCCCGGAGGGATTCGAACCCCCGACCAATGGCTTCGGAAGCCACTACTCTATCCGGCTGAGCTACGAGCGCCTGGCCGCGCATTATGCCAGAACCGGCGCCATGCGCGTGATCCCTGGGCCGTGGCCCGCTTCCCGGCGCGCATCCCTCCGCGCACACCAGCCGAAGCGCATCCTCATCTATCGGCGCGGTCGCAAAGATGGGGCTATCCCTCCAGCGCTGCAGCGCCCCGCACCTGAAAACCCACTTCAAAAGCGCGCCCAACCGCAGCCAACAGCGACGTCCACACCATCAAGCGCATGACCGCGGCCAAGCGGCGCTGCTACCCTTTGCAGCATGAGCAAGCAAGGTTTCAAGAACGTGCCCATGGCCCCTGCGCTGACGTGGCCAGAGCGCCTGGGACAGTATTGGAAGTTGGTCCGTGGTGACCGCCCGATCGGCAGCCTGCTGCTGCTCTGGCCCACCTGGTGGGCGCTGTGGCTGGCGGCCGGGGGCCTGCCGCCGTTGTGGACCTTGTTCGTGTTCACCGCTGGCGTCTGGCTGACCCGTTCGGCCGGCTGCGTGATCAACGACTACGCCGACCGCTGGCTGGATCCGCACGTAGAGCGCACAAAGTCGCGTCCGCTCGCCACCGGCGCGGTCTCCGGCCGCGAGGCGCTGTGGGTGTTCGTGGTGTTGATGCTGGTCGCCTTCGCGCTGGTGCTCAGCCTCAACTGGCTGACCGTGGCGCTGAGCGTGCCCGGCCTGTTTCTGGCCGCCAGCTATCCCTATCTGAAGCGCCACACCCATCTGCCGCAGGTATACCTGGGCATGGCGTTCGGCTGGGGCATCCCGATGGGCTTCGCCGCCGTGCAGGGCAGCGTGCCGCTGCTGGCCTGGCTGCTATACGCCGCCAACATCCTCTGGGCCACCGCCTACGACACCTGGTATGCCATGGTCGACCGCGAGGACGACCTCCGCATGGGCAGCAAGTCCACCGCCATCCTGTTCGGCCGTTACGACCTGATCGCGCAAGGCGTGCTGTATGCGCTGATGTTCGCGGCCCTGGTGCTGGTGGGCTTGCGCGCCGGCCTCAGCATCGCTTACTGGGCTGGGCTGGGCATCGCAGCGCTGCTGGTGGCCTACGAATTCCACATCGCGCGCCACCGCGAACGCGGCCCCTGCTTCCGCGCCTTCCTGCATAACAACTGGGTAGGCCTGGCGATCTTCGTCGGCATCGCCGCGTCGCTGGCGTTGCGCTAGCGGGTAGATGCGCTAATCGCGCCGCGCGTTAAGCCCGCAGGGGCCGCGAAGACACAGGTTGCCCGCCACTGGTGTGCGCCTTGGAGCGCCCGCGCAGCAACCGCGGGCCGGGGCGCGGAAAGTGGTTTGGTTGCGGCATGGCTCCACCTGTCAGGCGCCGGCTTCGGTGGGCTGCGACAGCGCGCCCGGGGATCGGCTATTCGGCTCGGTCAGACATCCTGCCTGATTCGCCGCAGCGACACATCCATGTGCCGCTCTGCGCCAATCCCCGGGCGCGCTGTCGCCTCGGCGCGTTGTTGTCATGACACCGATAGCGGCGCAACTGGATGACCGTCGCCGACAACGTTGCGGGCCAGGCCTCACGGCGCAACGCTACAACGCGCAAGCCACCATCCCTCACGGCACCCGCGCGCAGACCCAGGCGTCCACGCGCTGCACACCGGCGCGCCGCAGCGCCTGTGCGGCTGCATGCAAGGTGGCGCCCGTGGTCATGACGTCGTCCACCAGCGCCACATGGGTGGGCAGCGGCCCATGCGCCAGAAACGCATCACGCAGATTGCGTCGGCGCTCGTCGGCATCCAGTTCGGACTGTGGCGCGGTGGCGCGTACGCGGCGCAGCAGCGGCAGGCAGGGCAGCTGCAGTGCGCGGCCCAGCGGCCGGGCCAACTCCAGCGCCTGGTCGTAACCGCGCTGGCGTAGCCGATGCCGGTGCAGGCTCACCGGCACCAGTGCCTGTGGCCGCGGCAAGGCGGCACAGCGCGCGGCCATCAGTTCGCTCAGCACCCGGCCGGCCGCCAGATCCTGATGGAACTTGAAGCGTCGCAGCAGCCCGTCCACCGGCCAGCGATAGGTGAAGCAGGCATATGCGCGCTGTAGCGGCGGCGGGTGCTGCAGGCACTGGCCGCACAACGGGAGCCCGGCAGCGGCAAACAACGGCGTGGCACAGCACGCGCAGGCAGTGCCATGGTCTGGCAGCGCCGCCCGGCAGGACGGGCACAGGTCGCAATCGTCGGTGCCCGACTCCGCGCACACCAGGCACAGCGATGGCAGCAGCAATCGCAGCAGCCGTTGTGGCCACCTGTAAACCGAATGCGGATGCGTAAAGTTGACAGCCTCGTCCATGCTCACCAGACTGCCTGGCTTCCAAGCCGCTGACTGTCAGGAAACCCCGATGTCCGTTGTCGTCCGCCATGACTGGGATCGCAAAGAACTGCATGCGCTGTTCGCGCTGCCGTTTCCCGAGCTGCTGCATCGCGCCGCCAGCGTGCACCGTGCCCACTTCGACCCGGCCGAGGTGCAGGTCTCCACGCTGCTGTCGGTCAAGACCGGCGGCTGCCCGGAAGATTGCGCCTACTGCCCGCAGGCGCAGCGCTACGACACCGGGGTGAGCGCACAGAAACTGATGGACACCGAAGACGTGGTGGCCAAGGCCCGCCAGGCAAAGGCCGCCGGCGCCTCGCGCTTCTGCATGGGTGCGGCGTGGCGCTCGCCCAAGGACCGCGACATCCCCAAGGTGGCCGCCATGATCCGCGAGGTGAAGGCGATGGGCCTGGAAACCTGCGCCACCCTGGGCATGCTCGACGCCGGCCAGGCGCGCGCGCTCAAGGACGCCGGGCTGGACTACTACAACCACAATCTGGACACCGCGCCGGATTACTACGACTCGATCATCCACACCCGCCAGTACCAAGACCGCCTGAACACCCTGGAGCACGTGCGCGATGTGGGCTTGAAGACCTGCTGCGGCGGCATCGTCGGCATGGGCGAAACCCGTGAGCACCGCGTCGGCTTGTTGCACGCGCTGGCAACGTTGCCAGCGCACCCGGACTCGGTGCCGATCAACCAGTTGGTGCAGGTTCCCGGCACTCCATTGCACGGCACCGAGCCCCTGGATGCATTCGAGTTCGTGCGCATGATCGCGGTGGCGCGCATCGCCATGCCCAAGTCGATGGTGCGCCTGTCCGCCGGCCGCGAGGCGATGAGCGACGAACTGCAGGCGCTGTGCTTCCTGGCCGGTGCCAACTCGATCTTCTACGGCGAAAAGCTGCTCACCACCGGCAACCCTGATACCGAGCGCGACCAGGGGTTGTTCCAGCGGCTGGGCCTGCGCCCGATGCAGATCACCGTCGACGCCGCCGAGCACGACCACCCCGGCACCGTGCATGCGGACATCACCTGCGGCGCGGCGTGCGAACACGCGGCCTGACCGCATCAGCGCCCAGCTAGCACCGGCCGTCGGTGCCGGCTGGGCGCGCTGGGCCCGGCACGCTACGCTAGCGGCCCTCTTCCGCTGTCGACGAACGCCATGGCTCGCCCCGATCTGCACGAACGGATTTCGTCGCTGCGCAAATTGCGCGTGGCCCAGGAGCGGGTGCGGGTGCGGCGGCAGGTGGGCCGCCGCGACGGCGTGCGCCTGGAAATCGATGGGCGTTGGCTGACCGGTTTCTGCTCCAACGATTACCTGGGGCTGTCGCAGCAGTTCGAAGTGGTGGCCGCGCTGCAGGATGCCGCCGCGCGCGATGGTGCCGGGGCGACTGCTTCGCATCTGATCTGCGGCCATCACACCGCGCACGAAACGCTGGAGCGCGACATCGCCGAATGGCTGGGCTATCCGTCGGCGCTGCTGTTCGGCAGCGGCTTCATCGCCAACCTGGCCGTGCAGCAGGCGCTGCTCAGCGAAGAAGACGATGTCTGCGTGCAGGACCGGCTCAATCACGCCAGCCTGCTGGATGCCACGCGCCTGGCCGGCTGCCGGTTGCGCCGCTACCCGCACCTGGATGTGGAAGGCGCGATGCGCCAGCTCAAGGGCGCGCCGGAGGGCGCGGCAATGCTCGCCAGCGACGGTGTTTTCAGCATGGATGGCGACGTTGCGCCACTGCGTGCGCTGAGCCTGGTCGCGCGCATGCAGGAGGCCTTGTTCTATGTCGACGATGCGCACGGCGTGGGCGTGCTGGGGCCGCAGGGCCGCGGTTGCGTGGCCGATGCCGGGCTCGGCGTGGCCGAAGTGCCGCTGCAACTGGTGACCCTGGGCAAGGCCCTGGGCGGCTATGGCGCGGTGGTGGTGGGCGAAGAAGCGCTGATCCGCCATCTGGCCGAAACCGCGCGCCCGTACATCTACACCACCGCGCTGCCGCCCGCGCAGGTGGCCGCCACCCTGGCTGCGGTGCGCCTGGCGCGTCGCGACGATTGGCGCCGCACGCGGCTGACCGAACTGATCGGCACATTCCGCGATGGCGCGCGCCGGCATGGGTTCGAACTGATGGCCTCGGACACCCCCATCCAGCCGCTGCTGTGCGGCGAGGAACCCACCGTGATGGCGATGTCTGCGGCGCTGGAGCAAGCCGGCTTCATGGTCGGTGCAATCCGCCCGCCCACCGTGCCCGAAGGCAAGGCGCGGCTGCGGGTGACGTTGTCGGCATTGCACACGCCGCAACAGGTGCAGGCCCTGGTCGATGCCATCGTGCAGGCGCGCGATGTGGTCAGCCGCCAGCCGCAGCGCGCGCTGGCCTGAGTATGCACACCCCGACGCCGGCGCAACGCCGCGTGTGGGAGGCAATGGCCGAGCTGTATCTGGACACCGCAGTCGATGCCATGCACGCGCGCATCGTGCGCTGCCTGGCGGAGTCGCCGTTTTCGCTGGAACAGCTGCGCACGATGTTGTTGCACGACGTGCACCCGGTGCTGCGCAGCAATGTGTACAGCGTGGCCGGCGTGTGGGACGGCTTCGATCCGGCGTGGTTGAGCGCGGCCATCGCCGCACACCGTGCGCGCGCGTGGCGCTGGCCCGATCGCTGGTGCTGGCGCGGCTACGCACGTGCGCAGTGGCGTTGGCTTGGCCCACGCGTGGCCGCGTTGCGCGCCGAGGCCGCAGCTACCTGACCCAGCACGCGTGATCGGCGACACTACGCGCATGCATATCGACGTCATCGGCCACGGGCCGGCACTGGTTCTTCTGCACGGCTGGGCACTGCATGGCGGTGTGTTCGCACCCTTGGTGGAGCGCCTGGCACCGCACTACCAACTGCATCTGGTGGACCTGCCCGGGCATGGCTTCAGCCACGACGACACTACGCCGCTGGCCTTGCCGCACGTGGTGGCCGCAATCGCCGCGGCCACGCCGGCGGCGGTCTGGGTGGGCTGGTCGTTGGGCGGCCTGTTCGCACTGCATGCAGCGGCCACCCAACCGCAGGTCCGCGCGCTGGCGATGATCGCCGCCACGCCGCGCTTCGTGCGTGGCAGCGACTGGCCCGATGCGGTGGAACGCGAGGTCTTCGTGCAATTCGGCCAGGATCTTGCGCGCGATTACCGCGGCACGCTCGACCGGTTTCTCGCCCTGGACACGCTGGGCTCGGCGCATGCGCGCAGCGAATTGCGCAGCCTGCGCGAGACGCTCACCGCGCGCGGCGAACCGGCAGCCAGCGCGCTGCAGGATGGCCTGGGCCTGCTCGAACGCACCGACCTGCGCCGCGCGCTGGCAACGCTTGCGCGGCCCAGCCTGTGGATCGCCGGGCAACGCGACCGCCTGGTGCCGGCCGCCGGCATGCATGCCGCGGCTGCGCGCGCGCCACACGCACAGGCACTCACCATCGACGGCGGCGGACATGCACCGTTCCTGGGCCACGCCGACCAGGTGGCCGAGGCGTTGCACCGCTTTGTTGCAGCGCTGCCCTGAGAGATGCACACCGTGTGTGATGCGACGCGGCAGCAAGGTGCATCTGCCCGCGCGCAGGTGCATGGCGAAGGCTTCACGTCGGCCTGCGGCGTGTAGTGAGGATTCACTGGCCGCAAGCAATCGTGAGCTGCGTTGGATGGGGTGCACTTCCGCTGACGCAGGCCTGAGCCTACCCAGTACATCGATAACGCAATGCGCGAACGCTGCAGATGCAACTATCTCGTCAGCCGCTTTCGGTGCCATACCATCCAAGATCGCGCATGGCGCACTCCCGCCTCTCCGCGCCACAGTGCGAATCGCACTGCACGCAGCACACTGTTTTTTTGTTTCCCGTCGCTATCGACGGTCAGTGCAACAGCCCCTCGCGCCTGATCAACGCCAGCTACGTCTGCCGGGCCTGAAGGACACGCGCTTGTACGTCGACAAGCTGCCGTACACCGGGCTGTGCGTACGCGACCCACTCAGGCGTTTCAATCCGCATCGACGAACTGCTGATCCCGGATGAGAAGACGGGTGCGCGCATCCTGCGCAGGATGTGCGCCCGATTAACTACAACGCACACCTGAGATGATGAGCTCATGCCGTCCTGGCGCCACCGCGCCCATGAGCCGCGGCAATCACGCAGCACGCATCGCAGCCACCTCTCACAGCCATTGCAGTCACGGCTGATCGCCACGCAATGCGAGATCACTCCTGGGACCACCGCCAATCAACACACTGTCCGATCCACCACCACACGCCGTGCAGCCGCGATCACCGATCATGCGCATTCGTTGATTGAAGGAGCACCGCATGGATCTGGGAATCGCCGGGCGCTGGGCCTTGGTATGTGCCGCCAGCAAGGGCCTGGGACTGGGCTGCGCACAGGCGCTGGCACGCGAAGGCGCCAATGTCGTGATTGTCGCGCGTGGCCGCGAGGCTTTGGAGCAGTCCGCCAGCAACTTGCGCGCCCTGCCCGGCGCGGGTGAGGTACGCAGCGTCGTCGCCGACATCACCACCAGCGAAGGCCGTGCCGCTGCGCTGGCCGCCTGCCCGCAGGTCGACATCCTGATCAACAACGCCGGCGGGCCGCCGCCGGGCGATTTCCGTCAGTGGGAGCGCGCGGACTGGCTGCGTGCGCTCGACGCCAACATGCTGGCCCCGATCGAACTGATCCGCGCCACGGTCGATGCGATGCGCGCGCGGCGCTTCGGCCGCATCGTCAACATCACCTCCAGCGCGGTGAAGGCGCCGATCGACATCCTGGGCCTGTCCAACGGCGCGCGCGCCGGTCTCACCGGCTTCGTGGCCGGGCTGGCGCGCAGCACCGTGGCCGACAACGTCACCCTCAACAACCTGTTGCCGGGCCAGTTCGCCACCGACCGGCTGCGCGGCAACTTCGCCGCGATCGCCGAGCAACAAGGCACCAGCGCCGAGGCGGTGGCCGCGCACAAACGCGCCGGCATCCCGGCCGGGCGCTTTGGCGAGCCGGACGAGTTCGGCGCGGCCTGCGCATTCCTGTGCAGTGCCCAGGCCGGCTACATCACCGGACAGAACCTGCTGATCGACGGCGGCGCCTACCCGGGCACGTTTTGACGCCACTGGCGCTGCGCATCAACACGCCGCCGCGCATCACACCGTGTCGCTGCGGCAATTCCCTCGGCGGCGTGCAGCGGCGACAATAGCGCGGCAATGAACAGCACTTTCGACCCCCGCCACGTCCGGCGCGCCTTCGCGCGTGCCGCCAGCAGCTATGCCGCCGCCGCCGCCCTGCAACGCGAGGTGGAAACGCGCCTGCTGGAGTCGCTCGACTATCTCGGCGACACCGCGCCCAAGGTGGTGCTGGATGTGGGTGCCGGCCCGGGCCATGCCAGCGCCACGATCAAGAAACGCTGGCCCAAGGCGCAGGTGATCGCGCTCGACCAGGCACTGCCGATGCTGCGCCAGGCGCGCAAGACTGCGGGTTGGTGGAAGCCGTTTGCGCAGGTCTGCGCCGATGCCCGCGCGCTGCCGGTGGCCGATGGCAGCGTGGATGTGATCTTCAGCAATCTGTGCCTGCAGTGGGTGGAAGACCTGCCGGCGGTGTTTGCCGGCTTTCGGCGTGCGTTGCGGCCCGGCGGCCTGCTGCTGTGCTCCACCTTCGGCCCGGAAACGTTGATCGAACTGCGCGAGGCCTTCGCGCAGGCCGACCCGGCCCCGCATGTGAGCCGGTTCCCGCCGATTGCGCAGTTTGGCGATGCGCTGATGATGTCCGGCTTCCGCGACCCGGTGCTGGACCGCGACCTGTTCACCCTCACCTACAACGACCTGCCGGCCTTGATGCGCGAGTTGCGCGCGATGGGCGCCACCAATGCGCTCAGCAACCGCCGCGCCACGCTGACCGGCCGCGGCCGCTTCGCCGCCGCCAGTGCGGCCTACGAACCCCTGCGGCGGCCCGATGGCACCCTGCCCAGTTCGTGGGAAGTCATCTACGCGCACGCCTGGGCACCGGCGCCGGGCGCTCCGATCCGCGAACGCGGGCAGGACATCGCCAGCGTGCCGGTGGGCGCGATCCCGATCCGCCGCCGCCAGGACTAAGCGTGGCGATCACTGCGCGCGCGCAGCCGCCAGGCAGGCGCGGCCGCGGCATGCACCAGTCGCCTGCTTCGGTCCCCGTTGCCTCCGACAGCACCCCGGCGCCCGCGCCACGGTGCGCCAACCGCACGCAAGCGGCGCACACCCTGCCGGCGCATGTCGCCGGTCATCGGTAGGACACAGTATTACCGCCGGGCCCATCCCGATCAGGCAGGCTCGGCGCTTGCAACCGGTAGAATTCACCAGTTAACGGCCCCCGCCCCCAACCGGCCTCCCCAATGTTGAAGTGGCTCATCATCGCGCTGTTCATTGCCTCAGCGCTGTACATCCATTACCGCGGTCGCGTGCGCCACCGGCTCAGCCGGCAGCTGCTGGACCATTCCACCTTCATGGCCCCGATCAACACGCTGATGTATCTGTGTTCGCGGGTGCCGACCACGCCGTTCATCGATCCGGGCAAGGAATTTCCGGAGCTGGCCCCGTTGCGCGCGAACTGGACGCTGATTCGCGACGAGGCAGTGGCGCTGCAGCAGATGCAGAAGATCCGTGCTGCCGACGGCTACACCGACATCGGCTTCAATTCGTTCTTCCGCCGCGGCTGGAAGCGCTTCTACCTGAAGTGGTACGGCACCGCGCACCCGTCGGCGGCCGAGCTGTGCCCGCAGACCACCGCGCTGCTGCGCTCCATTCCCACGGTCAAGGCGGCGATGTTCGCCGAGCTGCCGCCGGGCAGCGAACTGCGTCCGCACCGCGACCCGTTCGCCGGCTCCATGCGGCTGCACCTGGGCCTGGCCACGCCCAATGACGACCGCTGCTTCATCGACGTCGACGGCCAGCGCCACAGCTGGCGCGACGGCGAGTGGACCATGTTCGACGAGACCTACATCCACCACGCGCGCAACGACACCGACCAGGACCGCATCATCCTGTTCTGCGATATCGAGCGCCCGATGCGCTGGCGCTGGGCGGCGGCGGTGAACCGCTTCGTCGGCCGCAGCCTGCTCTCGGCCGGCGCCTCGCCGAACCAGGAAGGCGACAAGACCGGCGGCATCAACCGGGTGTTCCGGTATTTCTACGCCGCCCGGCTCAAGGCCAAGGCGCTGAAGGAGCGCAACAACCCGCTCTACCAGACGCTCAAGTGGGGCATCTTCGTGCTGGTGGTCGTGGGCATCGTGCTGCTGTAACGCAAACCACCACGCCCGTCAGCTACTGCAATGCCCGACCAACCACGTAGGAGCGCGCTCGCGCGCGATGTGGCGTTATCGATAACGCTTCATTGCGCGCGAGCGCGCTCCTACGCAGTCCAGTGCAGATTTAGCCAACCTGCACCGCAACAGCCCTGGCGTCAGCGCGACACCTGCGCAATCCATTCCTGCAGGTTGTAGTAATTGGTCACCCGCGTGATCTGCCCATCGCGCACATCGAAGAACGCGCCGCCGGGCAGCACATAGGTCTGCCCGTTCGCGTCCGGCAGGCCTTCGTCGGTGGTGTGGTAGACGCCATGCACCACGTACTCGGCGCCGACGCGCGTGCCTTCGTCATTGGCAGTCACCACGATGTCGCGCAGCTGCTCGCGGTAGCTGTCATTCATGCGCTGCAGGAAGCTGGCGAAGGCCGCCCGGCCGATCTCGCGTGGACCCTGGTTGAGGTCGTGGGCGACGTCCTCGGCCAGGAACGCCAGCATGGCGTCCCAATCGCCGCGGTTGAATGCCTCGTAGTAGGCCTGGACCAGGCCGGTGGCGCGTTGCCGATTGCTCTCGCTCATGCTCGAACCTGCCGCTGGGAAAGCCGCCATCATAGGCCCGGCATCAGGCGCCCTGCACCACCAGATCGCGGTGGAAGTAATAGACCTCCTGCAACAGGAAGCGCCAGCTGGTGTGGAAGCTGCGGAAGCGCGTGCTCGGGGTGGACGACGCCAGCGCATCCACGCCCAGCTCCTGGCACAGCCGCAGCGCGCGCGCCATGTGCAGCGGGTCGCTGACGATGATCGCCCGGTGCATGCCATGCCGCTCCATCAGCGCGCGCGCCTGCAGCAGGTTCTGCCGGGTGGTACGCGAGCTGGTCTCGATCACGATGGCTTCCGACGGCACGCCGTGCCGCAGCGCGTAGCGCCGCGCCACCTGGGATTCGGCAAAACGCGCCCCGTTGCCGAAGCCGCCGGTGAACAGCAGATGCGGCGCGTAGCCGCGTGCATACAGGTCCAGCGCGTGCCGGATGCGCTCTTCGAACACGGGAGAGGGGCGCGCGTCGTAGGCCGCCGCGCCCAGCACGATGATCACGTCAGCCGGTGCGGCCTGGTCGCGGTCGCCCACCCAGACGATCCAGCCGGCCACGCCCACCAGCCAGATCAGCGCCAGCATGCACAGCCGCCACCCCCAACCCCACAGGCCGAGCCCGCGCGAAGGCCTGCTCACGCGGCGGCCCACGGCAAGGCGTCCAGGTCGACGTTGCCGCCAGACAAGATGACGCCCACCCGCTTCCCGGCAAAGCGCGCCGGGTCGGCCAGCACGGCCGCCAGCGCGATGGCCGACGACGGTTCCACCACCTGTTTCAAGACCTGCCAGAGCAGGCGCATGGCCTGCACCACGGCGGCATCGTCAACGGTGATGACCTGCGCTCCGGCGGCCTGCAGCAGCGCGAAGTTGGGCGCCCCCAGGGTGCCGCGCAGCCCGTCGCACACGGTGTCGGGAACGAAGTCCACCAGCCGCTGCCCTGCCGCCAGCGACCGCGCGGTGTCGGCTGCACCCGCCGGCTCGGCCAGCACCAGCGCGCAACCGGGCGAAGCCTGCAGCGCCAGGGCCGCCCCGGCCGCCAGCCCGCCGCCGCCCACGGGCGCCACCAGCACATCCAGGCCGCCGCTGTCGTGCAACAGCTCCAGCGTTGCGGTGCCCTGGCCGGCAATCACCGCCGGATCGGTATACGGGTGAACCAGGGTCGCACCGCTGCTGGCCTGGACCTCGGCGCATAGCTGCTCGCGCGCAGCGATGGTCGGCGCGCAGCGCCACAAGGTGGCGCCATGCCGGGAAATATTGGCCAGCTTGGCAGCCACCGCGCCTTCGGGCACCACCACATGGCAGCCGATGCCGCGGGTGCGCGCGGCCAGTGCCAGCGCCGCGCCATGGTTGCCGGAAGAGTGCGTCACCACGCCATGTGCGGCGGTCTCGGCCGGCAACGCCCAGACCGCATTGCAGGCGCCGCGGAATTTGAACGCACCGCTGCGCTGCAGGTGCTCGGCCTTGAACATCAGCTGCGCACCGCTGAGCGTGTCCAGCGTGTGCGAGCGCAGCAACGGGGTCGGTGCGGTGTGCGGGGCAATGCGTGCAGCCGCCTGCAGGACGTCGGAATAGGCAGGAAGAAGCGTTTCGATCATGCTCCCAAGATTAACGTATCGCCTCACTCTTCACGGTCGAGGGTCGGCGTCCCGCGCATGCTCGTTCAATGAACATACGCGCCATCACCGCACAGTTAAGGACCGATTCAATGCCGCGGTTCGACAGTGACACCATGGTTGCAGGAGGGCACCATCCATGAAATTCCGTCTGATCCTTGCCGCCGGCCTGCTGGCCTTGAGCGGCTGCGCGACGTACGACTACACCGGCGCCGGGTCGGGTGGGTATTACCGTGGTGCGCCCGCGGTGCAGTACCGCTACCCGCCGGGCTATGCGCCGTATTCCTATGGCAGCCCTTACGGGGCCGGCGGGATCGGTCTGTACGACTATCCGGTGTACCCGGTCTATCGCGGCGGCGGCGGCTATTATTACCGCGAGTACGATCGACGTCCGCAGTACCGTCCCTACAACAACTATGGTCCCCGGCCGAATGGCCCGCGCCCGAATGGCCGGCCCAACGGTCCGCGCCCGCAGCGCCCCAACCCGCCGCCAGCCACCGGCGCGCCACCGCGTCCGGCGCAGCCGCCGCGTATCGGCGCTCCGCCGCGGGTGATCCGCGAGATCCAGCGGCAGACCGCACCACGCAATACGCGCCAGCAGATTCCCTGATCGGCTGACTGCGACGCAGCCCACACTTGGCAATGTTGGGGGCTTGCGTTCAGTCTGCACTTGGCTGCAAGCTAGGTGCACTGTGTGACCCGCCACGTCGTTTTCTGACCTGGCCACTCCACTGACCGACTTATGTCGATGTCCGACAGGGAAATCTGGATCCCCCCTGTTCCGGCCCTGTCGGATATCGGCGCCTCCAATGCACAAAGCCCCGGCATGCCGGGGCTTTGTGCATTGGAGCGTTGCGAAGCAGGCCAGAGCGTGTGCGCTGGCGACGTGCAGATAAAACTAAGGGCCGGCAGTCCCCCGACTACCGGCCCTTACGCTACCCCATCGCACGCGCGGCTGGCCCCTGTTCCAATTCCAGCCTTGCGCCCATGTCGCAATGCCACGACGGGTGCAGTGGGGATATCCGCACGAAACATGCCAACTTGAGTGCCAGTGTTCAATAATGTGACTTTAGTCACATATTTCACGTGTTAATGCCGCAAACCGCCCTTCAGCCGCTACGTTCGCGGCCGCTGGTCTTCCTCCTGCTTCTGGTCCACGCCCATGTCCGACTCCTTCTATCGCTACGACGTCATCGTGATTGGTGGCGGCCACGCCGGCACCGAGGCGGCGCTGGCGGCTGCCCGCGCCGGTGCACGCACGCTGTTGCTGACCCACAACATCGAGACCGTGGGCGCGATGAGCTGCAACCCGGCCATCGGTGGGATCGGCAAGGGGCACCTGGTCAAGGAGATCGACGCACTGGGCGGGGCGATGGCCAAGGCGGCGGACCTGGCCGGCATCCAGTGGCGCACCCTCAATGCCTCCAAGGGGCCGGCGGTGCGGGCCACCCGCTGCCAGGCAGACCGCAACCTGTACCGCAGCGCCATCCGCCGCATCGTCGAAGCGCAGCCCAACCTGACCGTGTTCCAGGCGGCAGTGGACGATCTGATCATCCACAACGGTGCCGCCGAAGGCGACAGCGTGCGTGGGGTGATCACCCAGACCGGGCTGCGCTTCGAGGCCACGGCCGTGGTCCTGACCGCAGGCACCTTCCTGGCCGGCAAGATCCATGTCGGCGAGACCCAATACGCGGCCGGGCGCATGGGCGACCCGCCGGCCACCACGCTGGCAGCGCGTCTGCGCGAGCGCCCGTTCGCCATCGATCGCCTCAAGACCGGAACTCCGCCGCGTATTGATGGGCGTACCCTCGACTACACGATGATGGATGAGCAGCCAGGTGATGACCCGCTGCCGGTGATGTCGTTCATGGGCCAGGTCAGCGACCACCCGACCCAGGTCAGCTGCTGGATCACCCATACCACCGAGCAGACCCACGACATCATCCGTGGCGCGTTGCACCGCTCGCCGCTGTATTCGGGGCAGATCGAGGGCATTGGCCCGCGCTACTGCCCGTCGATCGAAGACAAGGTGGTGCGTTTCGCCGACAAGACCAGCCATCAGATCTTTGTCGAACCGGAAGGCCTGGACGTCACCGAGATCTATCCCAACGGTATTTCCACCTCGCTGCCGTTCGACGTGCAACTGGCGCTGGTGCGCTCGATCCGCGGTTTTGCGCAGGCGCATATCACCCGCCCGGGCTACGCGATCGAGTACGACTTCTTCGACCCGCGCGGGCTCAAAGCCTCGCTGGAAACCAAGGCGGTGGGCGGGCTGTTCTTCGCCGGGCAGATCAACGGCACCACCGGTTACGAAGAAGCCGCCGCGCAGGGCCTGTTGGCCGGGCTCAACGCTGCACGCCAGGCGCAGGCGCTGCCGGCCTGGTCGCCGCGCCGCGACGAAGCCTACCTGGGCGTACTGGTGGACGACCTGATCACCCACGGCACCACCGAGCCGTACCGCATGTTCACCAGCCGCGCCGAATACCGGCTGCAGCTGCGCGAAGACAACGCCGATCTGCGGCTGACCGGCGTGGGCCGCGCCATGGGCCTGGTCGACGATGCGCGCTGGGCACGCTTTTCCAGCAAGCAGGAGGCGGTGCAGCGCGAAACTGCGCGCCTGTCGGCACTCTGGGCCACGCCGGGCAATGCCCTGGGCCGCGAGGTGGTCGACACCCTGGGCGTGCCGATGAGCCGCGAGACCAATGTGCTGGACCTGATCAAGCGCCCGGAACTCAGCTACGCCGCGCTGATGCGGGTGCCGACGCTGGGCCCGGGCGTGGACGATGCGCAGGTCGCCGAACAAGTGGAAATCGGCGTCAAATACGCCGGTTACCTGAATCGTCAGCGCGACGAAATCGCCCGCCAGCAGCGCCACGAAACGACTCCGATCCCGGAAGGCTTCGACTACGCCGGCGTGCGTGGCCTGTCGATGGAAGTGCAGCAGAAACTTGAACGCGTGCGCCCGCAAAGTATCGGCCAGGCACAGCGCATTCCGGGCATGACCCCGGCCGCGATCTCGCTGCTGCTGGTGCACCTGGAACGCGCGCGGCGCAGCCAGGTGGCGTGACGCTAGTGGTCGGTGCGCAGGACAGCGGCGGCGTGACGTCACACGCGCCGCCCCGGTCTTGAAGTCTGCATTGGCGTGAGTGACGGATGTTTCTGGCTGCCGTGCAGTTGGTTACCCGCAGAACCCTCACGTGTCTGCTCGACTCGGCCGATCGTTCGGGAGAGATCGAGGGCACCGATACGCAGGCGCTGATTGCCAACAGATGTCACGCAGCGAGCTCATGTCGCCCGGTGCGAAGTGATCGGGCCGTATCGCACGGCGGATGCCGCGAAGTTTGATGGCGGTCGCGACCGAGTTGGTATGCTCAGGCACCACTGACGACTTCCTGATCATGAACAAACTGCGTGCGCTGCTGACGGCAACCTACCGAATCGCCTGTCCCGCCCTGTTGCTGATGCTGGGCAGCACCTCGCAGGCGGCGGCCCAGACCGAAGAAGACGGGCGTTACTGGCTGAGCGTGTATGCGCAAGGCAAGCTGCCGGTCGAGAATCTTTACTGGAGCATGGACGTGCACCCGCGCTGGCGCGAGGAAGGCGAGCAGTTCGATCAATTGATCCTGCGCCCTGCCGTGTTCTACCGGCTCAATCCCAAAGCCAGTGTCTGGATGGGCTACGACACCATCATCAGCCACCCGGCCGGGCAGTCGTCCAATCGCGAAAATCGCTGGTGGGGGCAGTTCCAGTATCAGTTCGATCCGATCGCCAACATCACCATCACCAGCCGCACGCGTCTGGAGCAACGCCACCGCGAGGGCTTCAGCGATGAAGGCTACCGGGTGCGGCAGATGATCAGGGCCGTGCGTCCGAGCAGCCTGAGCCCGCAGTTGTCGTGGGTGGCATTCAACGAGCTGTTCGTCAATCTGGATCAGACCCAGTGGGGCGCACGCAGCGGCATCGATCAGAACCGGGTGTTCGTGGGCATCAACTGGAAGTTCAATGCAATCTCCAATGTCGATGTCGGGTATTTGAATCAGTTCGTCAATAACCGCACGATCGACCGCGAAAACCACGTCTTGATGACCACCTTCCGCTTCAATTTCTGAGCGCACGCACAGGCCGCGCGACTTGGTCGCGGCCTTTCGGTAATGCGTTGAATGCGCCGCCGGCGCGCCGAGGCACGTGTTGGCTACGCGGCAAAGCGTGGCTGCACTGGCAGCAGCCGTTGCCGCAGCATCAGCGCCGCCAGCTCGATGGTTTCCTCGGCCGCACGGATCACGCCGCCCATGGTGATGAAGCCATGGATCATGCCGACACAGGTGCGCTGGGTGACTTCCACGCCGGCGGTGCGCAGGCGCTCGGCGTATTGCAGTCCCTCGTCGTGCAGGATGTCGCGGTCGGCCAGCACCACCAGTGCCGGCGCCACGCCGGCCACGTCCGGCGCCAGCAGCACGGAGATGTGCCAGTGGTCGGCCAGGCGCATGTCCGGCAGCAACAGGCGATTGAAGAACTGCACCGCGCTGCGGGTCAGCGGCGGGATCTCGGCATTGCGGCCGCGTGAGGGATGCACGCCGGTATCCGGGCGCGCATCCGTCAGCGGGTACAGCAACAGCTGACAGCGCAACGCGATACCTCGCTGCTGTGCAGTGATCGCCGCTACCGCCGCCATGCCACCTCCGATACTGTCACCGCAGATCGCAAGACGCTGCGGATCGGCGCCCACCGCGTCGGCATGCTCGGCCAGCCAGTGCAGTGTGGCGATGACATCCTCCACGCCGGCCGGCGCCGGATGTTTGGGCGCGAGGCGATAGTCCACCGCCAGCACCTGACACGGCGTGCGTGCCGCCAGCTGCCGGCAGACGTCGTCATGCGAGTCCAGATCGCCCACAACACCGCCACCACCGTGCACGAACAGACACGTAGGTGCGGGCGTGTCATTCAGGCCCGGCGGCCGGTACAGACGTAGCGGCACCGTGCCGGCGGCAGTGTCGGCCTGCAGGTCGGTCACCTGCGCCATCGGCAGCCGTGGAAATCCCAGCTGCACTCCCATGCCGCGCATCATGGCGCGTGCTTCCTGCAACGGCAGCGCCTCCATCGGGGGCTGCCCCGCTTGCTGCAGCTGCACGAACAGGCGCACGACATCGGGATCGAATTCCATGACGGACTCCAGCAGCGATGAGAGACGCCGAGCTTGCCAGATCGTTATGGCCTTTAACCATTACGGCTCATCAATTGTTTCGATCATGCGCGTGATGTCGATGCAGATAGGTCACTGCAATGCAGCGTATTGGCCAGGCGCATCACCGGGCATCGTCCATGCTGGCGTAACGTGTGCGTGCCGTTAGACACAGGCAGCCAAGCGCTGTTGCGGATGACCGCAGCAGCTTTAGGCAGCAGCGTTAGCCGCTGGTAACGCCGCAGCCACACCTGCTGCAGCCATCGCGATCAATCGTCTTCGGCGGCCGCCTCGCGGCCCTGCTGACGGATCAGGTTTTCCTGGCGCGCGTCCTCGATCGAGGCGCGGATGGCACGCACGTCGGCGCGCTTGGTGTCGAAGGTGAAACGGCCGGTCAATGCACTGTCCGGGCGCAGCTCGCCCTTTTCGAACAACGCCCACATTTCTTCGCCGTAATAGGTGTCTAGCAACTCGGGGGCGAACCGGCCCAGGCAGTCACGCAGGTTGTGCACGTCGCGCAGCAACATGTCGCGTGCGGCGTTGTTGCCGGCCGCGCTGACCACCTGCGGGAAGTCGATCACCACCGGGCCGTCGGGCGAGACCAGCACGTTGTATTCGGAGAGGTCGCCATGCACCAGGCCCAGGCACAACATCTTGACCACGTCGCCGACCAGGCTGGTGTGGAAGAGGCGCGCCTGTTCCGGCTCCAGTTCCACTTCGCCCAGCCGTGGCGCGCTGTGGCCGGCGTCGTCGGTCACCAGGTCCATCAGCAACACGCCGTGGAAATAGCCGCGCGGCTTGGGCACGTGCACGCCGGCGTCCACCAGTTGGTAGAGCGCGTCGGCCTCGGTGTTCTTCCAGGCGGTCTCGGCTTCCTTGCGGCCGAACTTGGTGGCCTTGCCCATCGCACGGGCCTGGCGGCTGCCGCGCACCTTGCGTCCTTCTTGGTATTGCACGCGCGCCTGGAAGCTGCGCTGCGCCATGTCCTTGTAGACCTTCGCGCACAGGATGTCTTCGCCCGCGCTGACCACGTAGACGGAGGCTTCCTTGCCGCTTTTCAGTGGTCGCAACACTTCGTCGATGACGCCATCGTCGATCAGCGGTTGCAGGCCCTTGGGGGTTTTCATGGAGGAAGGGAACCAACGCAGGAAAAAGACCAGTGACGATTATGCGTCAAGCAGGGTGAAGCGCTCACCCCGTACGGGGCCGAGCTGAGACCGGGGCCATGCATTGGGACGATGCGCTTACCATGCAGGCACCTGCCCCTAGCGCGATGCGATGCCCGAGCCCACCTCTTCCCGCCGCAAACGTCCCGCCGCGCCGGCCATCGCCAGCAGCGAGCGCGGCCTACCGCATGCCTTGATGCAGCAGATTGCCGCTGCCAAAGGTGACCCGGATTTCATGACCTCGCTCGGGCGCGGGCTGGTGGTGTTGAGCGTGTTCGCCCAGCACGCGCGCGAGGTGACGATGTCGCAGATCAGCCTGGAGACCGGCATCTCGCGCGCCGCGGTCAGGCGCGTGCTGCACACCCTGGCGGCCCTGGGTTATGTGGGTGAGCAGGGCCGCGGCTATGTGTTGCTGCCGCGGGTGCTGGGGCTGGGCGGTGCGTACACCGCGTCCTCGTCGATGACCGCTGCGGCGCAGCCAGTGCTGGATGGCCTGCGCGACCAGGTGCACGAGTCGTGCTCGCTGGGGGTGCTGGATGGCGATGACCTGCTGTACGTGGCACGCGCGGAAACCGTGCGCATCATGTCGATCGGGCTGCGGCCCGGCACCCGCCTGCCGGCCTATTGCACGTCGATGGGGCGGGTGCTGCTGGCGGCCCTGCCTGCCGACACGCTGCAGGCCTATCTGGAACGCACCACCTTGCGTCCGCGCACCGACCGCACCGTGACCCAGCCCGCCGCCCTGCTCGAGGTGCTGGCACGGGCGCGCCGCGAGGGCGTCTGCCTGACCGACCAGGAGCTGGAGATCGGCCTGCGCTCGATCGCAGTGCCGGTGCGCAACCTGCGTGGCGAGGTGATTGCCGCGCTCAATATCGGTGCGCAGGCCGGGCGGGTGAGCCTGCAGACGATGCAGACCCAGTGGGTGGAGCCGCTCAAGCAGGCGGCGCAGCGCTTGGGCGCCCTGCTCAGCTGAGCGTGTCCGGCTGGTTCAGCGCGGGCGGCGCAGGAAGGCGACCACCGCGTCCACCCAGGCGGCATGGCTGTCTTCGACATGCGCCACATGGTCGGCGTGCGGCAAGGTGACCCAGCTGCGGTCGGCGCTGCCCAGGCGTGCGAACAGGTGCGCATTCTCTGACTGCGTGGCGAGTGGGTCATCCACACCGCGCAGCAGCAGCACCGGCACGCGCGTCACCTGCTCGGGCTGGTAGGCGAATTGCTCCATCGCGCGCCAGTCGGTGCGCACCGGGTCGGCCGCGAGTGCGGCGGCCACATACGCCTTCTGTACGGCGGCGGGCGCGGCATTGGCAGTGATGAAGTCCGAGCCAGCGGCTTCGGCGGTGGTGCGTTCACGCGGCGGCTGTGCGGGCACGGCGGCGGCCTGCGGCGCGGCATCGACATCGTCCGGAAAGCCATACAGCACCAGCGCCGACAACAGCTCCGGCTGCGTCTGGGCGAGCAGCAAGGCCACCCGTGCGCCATTGGAATACCCCAGCAGTGCGGGCGGCGGCAGACCGGGATGGCGCTTGGCGATCCATGTCAGCGTGGCGCGCACGTCAGCCATGGCGCGTACCGGCGTGTTCCACCCGCTGCCATCGCGCGCGGTGCCGCCATAGCCGCGCAGATCCAGCGCATACACCGCGTGGCCCGCCTGTGCCAACGCCGCCAGCACCGAGCGCGTGTCGGCAGGCTCGCCGGCCACTTGCAGATCGAAGTTGGGCAATGCACTCCAGGTGCGCCCATGCACCAGCAGCAGCGTGCCACGCGGCCGTGCCGGCAGCCGCGACCACACCACCAGTGGCTGGCCATCGTCGGCCTGCACCTGCGCACGCTGCGTGCCCGGGCCGGGCTGTGGTTGCGCCTGCGCGCCGCAGGTAAGGAGCAGCAGCACTGCCAGGCAGGCGAGACGTAGCATCATGTGGAGCCTCGTGGATGGCGGCGCTGCAAGGACGCGGCAGGCCGGCGTATTGGGAGGCTGCATCATCGCCGTAGTGCGGGCGGTGTGTCATGGCCGCTGGCGATCAGGCGATGCGCTGGCGGAACCAGTGCGGGGATGCGCTGCTGTCGGATATGTTTCTTGCGGCGCGCGTGCGGGTGGTTCTCCATCGTTGATCACGGCGTTCTCTCAACGAACCCTCTCCAACGCAGAGCGACTACGGTGCAATTGCATGGTTGGTGCGCGGCCGCCGCCGGTACGACGCATGCGAGGCGCGTCCATGCGCTTGACCATCTTCGATCACAACACGGTCTTGCGCCGTGCACGCGCCCTGCCTCTTTCCTGGCGGAGGAGTGGCATCGGGTGCGATGTCTTTGTGTTGATGTGTGCTGCGGCCGCCGACGCGTCTCATCCGTTACGCGTGCATGGTGTGCCGTGCCATCTGCGATCGCGATCGTGCCGATCAGCTAACCGTCGGTTGCCGGCTCACCTTCGGCCGCCTGTGCGTCCAGGATCGGTTGCGCTAACGCGAAGGCGTGGTTGGCCGCTGGCACGCCGCAGTAGATCGCTGCCTGCAGCAATACTTCCTTGATCTGCGCGGCAGTGACGCCGTTGTTGCGCGCGGCACGCACATGCAGCTTGAATTCCTCATCACACCCCAGCGCCACCATCATCGCCAGGGTCAGCAGCGAGCGAGTGTGGGCGGGCAGGCCGTCACGGGTCCAGATGGTGCCCCAGGCGTGGCGGGTGATCATGTCCTGGAACTCGCCGGTGAACTCGGTGCGCGCGGCCAGCGCGCGGTCGACATGCGCATCGCCCAGCACGCGCCGGCGCTCGCGCAGGCCGGCCTGGTATCGTTCGTCTTCGTGCATCGGGTGTCCTTGCAGTTGGGGGAAAGCTCACTCGGCCTGGAGAAAACCCAGCAGCACGTCGTTGAACGCTGCCGGCGATTCCAGGTTGCAGATGTGGCGGCCGGGCACCTGCGCGTACTGGCCGTCGGGCACCGCATAGGCGATGTCGCGCAGGTCGGTGGGCGGGCAGACCGGATCGTCGTCGCCGGCGATGGCCAGCAATGGCACCTCCAGGGCTTCCAGTGCGCCACGGAAGTCGGCATCGGCTACTGCCTGGCAACAGGCGATGTAGCCGTCGGGGGAGGTGGATACGAACGCGGCGGCGATCATGTCCAGACGCTGCGCATGCGACAGGGCGAAGTGCGGGGTGAACCAGCGCTGCAACGTGGCGTCGATCAACACCGGCAAGCCGTCGTGGCGCACCTGCTCGATCCGTGTGGCCCAGGTGTCGGCGCTGCCGATCTTCTGCGCTGTGGCGCAGACCACCAGCCGCCGCAATCGCTGCGGCACGTTGAGGCCGAGCCATTGGCCGGTGAGCCCGCCGATCGAGAGCCCACAAAAATCACTGCGCGCAATCTGCAGCGCATCCCAGAGCGCAATCACATCCTGGCCCAGGTCGGCCACGCTGTATGGGCCGGGCGGCGACTCGGAGTAGCCGTGACCACGGCGGTCGTAGCGCAGGATGCGGTAGTGCGGCGCAAGCGCCTCCAGCTGCACGTCCCACATGTGCAGGTCGGTGCCAAGCGAGTTGCAGAAGGTCAGCCAGGGGCGTCCTTCAGTGCCATCCAGGCGGTAATGCAGGCGATGTGTCGGCAACTGGAGAAATGCCATGGGCCACCGTCAGGGGGAAGGTGAAGCGGCCAGGACGCGGTCGATCCAGACCGACGCCATGCCACGCCAGCTGTCGGGCGCGAAGATCGCCTCCAGTTGTGCCGGCGAGAGCATTGCCTGCACGTGAGGATCGTCGGCCAGCTCCTCGCGCAGATGACGCCCTGCCGACTGCGCACGCGCCACCGCATGTTCGACCAGCGTATGCGCCTGCGACTTGCCCAGCTGCCGCGCCAGTGCGAACACCGCGGCCTCCGCGTAGAGCACGCCACCGTGGCTGTGCAGATGCGCCTGCATGCGCGTGCGGTCCAGTTCCAGCCCGGCCAGGCAGGCCTGCATCTGCGCAAGGCTGCCGGCGGTCAGGCGCACGATCTCCGGTAGCGTTTCCCATTCGGCATGCCACTGCCCGGCCGCGCGCTCGTGCGGCTGCGCCATCGTGGCGAACAAGGTGGCCACCAGCCCGGGCACGCGCGCGGCGGCGGCGACCGCCACCACGCCGGCCACCGGGTTGCGCTTGTGCGGCATCGCCGAGGAGCCGCCCTTGCCCGCCGCCGCCGGCTCGAACGCCTCGCCCACTTCCGATTGCATCAGCAGCACCACATCGCCGCCGATCTTGCCCAGGCTGCCGGCCAGCAACGCGAATGCGCAACCCACCTCCACCAGGCGGTCGCGCGCGGTGTGCCAGGGCAACGCCGGCAGCGGCAACTGCAGCGTATGCGCCAAGGCCTGCGCCACCTCCAGCCCACGCGTTTCCAGCGCCGCCAGGGTGCCGGCGGCCCCGCCGAATTGCAGCACCAAGGCCTCGGTGCGCGCGGTATGCAGGCGGCGGCGTGCGCGCTGCAAGGCGTCCAGCCAGCCGGCGGCCTTGAGCCCGAAGGTCACGGGTACCGCCTGCTGCAACAGGGTGCGGCCCGGCAGCCCGGTGGCGCGCTCGCGTGCGGCCAGCGTCGCCAGGCAGGCGCACAGTGCGTCCAGGCGCGGCAGCAGCAGGTCGAAGGCCGCGCGCAGTTGCAGCACGCTGCCGGTATCGATCACGTCCTGGCTGGTGGCGCCCCAATGCACCCAGCGCGCGGCATCGACATCGTGCGCGGCCACCTGCCGGGTCAGTTCCTTGATCAACGGAATGGCAGGGTTGCCGGCCAGTGCCGTGGCCTGCGCCAATGCGGCCAGGTCGTAGTGCACTGCGTGGCACTGGGCGGCAATGACCTGCGCGGCCGCCTGCGGAATCACCCCGCATTGCGCCTGCGCCCGGGCCAGCGCGGACTCGAAGTCCAGCATCGCCTGCACGCGCGCGGCATCGTCGAACACTTCATCGCACGCGGGGTCGCCAAACAGGCCGCCCAGCAGGGAAAACGTTGCACTCATGCATTGCATCTCTTGGCGTGGCCGGAGCATGGCACCGATGCGCACAGGTGCCAACCATGCGCGTGCCGGACGCGCGGCTCGCGTGAGCGGCGGCGGTGCACCGGCACCCCGCTTGCGCGGGCGCGATGCCACGCCGATGGCGCGACCTGGAGGCTGTGGTTGCATGCGCCAACACCCTGGCGACCTGTGCAAACAACTACCTCGTCAGGCACGCGTTTCAGTGCACGCGCCCATCAGTAACTGAAGAACACCGTCTCGGCATCGCCCTGCATGTGGATGTCCCACACGTAGTCGCCAGCGCTGCGCGCGCGCGCCAGCAATGTGCCGCGCCGTTCGGGCGGCACCAGCGCGAGGATGGGGTCACCGCTCAGCTGTGGGTCGTCGGCGAAGTACAGCCGCGTTGCCACGCCGCGCAACAGCCCGCGCATGAACACGAGCACGACCAGATGCGCCGCCTGCGGCTGCCCGTTCGGACCGGCCACCGGGCCTGGCCGGATGGTGCTGAGCCGGTAGCGGCCCTGTGCATCGGTGGGCACGCGGCCCCAGCCATCGAAACTGGGGTCGTGCGCGGCGCAGCGCGGATCGTGCGCATGGGCATAGATGCCGGCGGCATCGGCCTGCCATAGCTCCAGCACCGCATCGCTCACCGGCATGCCGGCACCATCGAACACGCATCCGCTGATCTGCACCTGCGTGCCGGCCGCGTGCTCCGGTGCGATCTGTGCGCGATACAAGGGCTCCAGCCCCAGCCGGTAGTACGGGCCAACCGTTTGCGACGGCGTTGCATGCAGGCTCATTGGCTCACTCCCAGACGGTTTGCTTGCGGCCGCGCAGCACGATGTCGAACCGATAGGCCAGCGCGTATTCGCTCACCGCGTGCTCCCAATCGAAACTGGACACCATGCGGTCGCGTGCCAGCGGGTCGTCCACGCAGTTGTAGATCGGGTCGTGCGCGAGCAACGGATCACCGGGGAAATACATCTGCGTGATCAGGCGTTGGCCGATGCCATCGCCGTGTAGCGAAAAATGGATATGCGCCGGCCGCCAGGCGTTGTAGTGATTGCGCCAGGGATAGGCGCCGGGCTTGATGGTCTTGAAGGCGTAGCGCCCGTGCGCGTCGGTCAGCACCTGGCCGGTGCCGCGAAAGTTGGGATCCAGCGGCGCATCGTGGCGGTCGCCCTCGTGTTGGTAGCGCCCGGCCGCATTGCATTGCCAGACCTCCACCACACTATTGCGGACCGGCGCGCCGTTTTCGTCGAGCACACGGCCGGACACGATGATGCGCTCGCCCAGTGGCTCACCGGCAAAGCCGGCGGTGAGGTCGGCCGCATGCGCGCCGAGGGTGATCTGCGAAGGCCGTGGCCCGGTGACTTCCGACAGCGTGACCGGCATGGCGATCGGTGCACGCGTGGGCGCACGCAACGCGGTGGACGCATACGGCGCATGCAGGTAGGCAGGCTGCGTGCCGGCGCGGGGGCGCCGATAGCCGAGCAGGACATCGCCGGGCGGCGTATCAGGGGGAAGGTCGTGCATCGGCATCTCCGTCAGACGCAGGTGTGAGCGTGATCGATGAAGTGGGCATGCAACGGCGCGGGCGCGAGATCATGGCGCTCAAACACGCTCGATCGCCAGCGCTACGCCCTGGCCGACGCCGATACACATGCTGGCCAGCCCGCGGCGGCCATTGCAGGCGTCGAGTTGACGCAGCAGCGTCAGTGCCAGCCGTGCACCGCTCATGCCCAGCGGGTGGCCCAGCGCGATTGCACCGCCATTGGCATTGACGTGCGCGGCATCGTCGGCCAATCCGAACGCGCGCGTGCAGGCCAGCGCCTGCGCGGCGAAGGCTTCGTTGAATTCGATCGCATCGAATTGCGCGATCTGCAGCCCCAGCCGCGCCAGCAGGCGTTGCGTGGCCGGGATCGGGCCGATGCCCATGTAGGTTGGCTCCACGCCCGCCGAGGCAAACCCCAGCACCCGCGCGCGTGGCGTGAGCCCGTGCAGGTGCAGCGCGCGCGCCGAGGCCAGCAACAGGCTGGCGGCACCGTCATTGAGGCCGGCCGCATTGCCGGCCGTGACCGTGCCCGGCTGGCGGAACACCGGCTTGAGCCGCGCCAGGGCCTCGGCACTGGCATCGGCCCGCGGATGTTCGTCGCGCATCACCTGCACGCGCTCGCCGCCCTTGCGCCCGGCCACCGCCACTGCGGTGATCTCGTCGTCGAAGAACCCGGCAGCCTGCGCGGCGGCGGTGCGCTGCTGGCTGCGCAGGGCAAACGCATCCTGGTCGTCGCGGCTGATGGCGTAGCGCTGCGCGACGTTCTCGGCGGTCTCGCCCATCAGCTCCACGCCGTAGGTCGCTTCCAGGCGCGGATTGATGAAGCGCCAGCCCATCGTGGTGTCGTGCAGGTGCTGGTTCCGGGCGAACGCCGATTCCGCCTTGCCCATCACCCACGGCGCGCGCGACATCGACTCCACGCCCCCAGCCAATGCCAGCTCCAGTTCGCCGGCACGGATGCCGCGTGCCGCAATGCCCACCGCTTCCAGTCCCGAGCCGCACAGGCGATTCACCGTGCTGCCCGGCACCGAACTGGGCAAGCCAGCCAGCAACACACTCATCCGCGCGACATTGCGGTTGTCTTCGCCGGCCTGGTTGGCGCAGCCCAGGTAGACATCGTCGATGGCCGCCGGGTCCAGCTGTGGATGCCGCGCCAGCAACGCGGCGATCGGCACCGCGCCCAGATCGTCGGCGCGCACGCTGGACAGTGCGCCGCCGTAACGGCCGATCGGCGTGCGAATGCCATCCACCAGATAGACCTCGCTCATGCCTCGGCTCCCGCCGCTTGCGTTCCGTGGGCTGCGGCGGTGCGTGCCTGCAACGCACGCAAGGCGTGCAACTCGGTGGCGGTGGGTGCGGCAGTTTCGGTCAGCGTTGCGGCAAAGCGCACCGCCCAGCCGGTGGCCGCGGTGACCTGCGCCTGGGTCACGCCAGGATGCAGCGCGGTCACGGTGAGCTCGCGGCTGACCGGGTCGGGTTCCATCACGCATAGATCGGTGACCACCACGGTGGGGCCGGCACCGGGCAGGCCGGCGCGGGTGCGTGCATCACCGCCGTCCAGATGACCGACGGTGGTGATGAAATCCAGCGTCTGCACGAAGCTGCGCGTGGACTGCCGCATGATGATGAAGACCTGCTTGGCGCTGGTGGCGATTTCCGGCGCGCCGCCGGCACCGGGCAGGCGCGTCTTCGGTGCGGCGTAGGGGCCGATCACGGTGGTGTTGAGGTTGGCATGGCGATCGATCTGCGCCGCGCCCAGGAACCCTACATCGACCCGCCCGCCTTGCAGCCAATAGCGAAAGATCTCCGGGGTGGAGACCACGGTGTCGGCGGTCTCGGCCAGTTCGCCATCGCCGATCGACAGCGGCAACACCTGCGGGCGCGCACCGATCGGGCCGGATTCGTAGATCAACGTGACCTCCGGTGCATGCGTCAGCCGCGCCAGGTTTGCCGCGGTGGAGGGCAGGCCGATGCCGACGAAACACACCGCGCCATCGGGCAGGCGACGTGCTGCCGCCACGGTCATCATTTCGTTGGTGCTGTAGTCGCTCATGCCGCCTCCGCGTGCTGGCTGCCGGCATACACGCGCTGGAACCCGGCGAAGTCGTCGGTGTCCAGGATGTGGGCCTGGATCCACGCCTGGAACCGCGCGCGATCGCGGGCCATGGCATCCCAGGCCAGATAGAAGCGGTTGTCGCGCGCGGAGTAGCCATGCGCATACGACGGCGCGGCGCCCCCGGGCACCACGCAGACCGCACTCACCACCCAGCGCGGCAGGATGCAGGCATTGGGCGGCGCATCGAGCGTGTCAACGATCTCCTCCACCGTCACGATCACCTTGCGCGCGGCCAGCGCGGCCTCTTTCTGCACGCCCAGAATGCCCCACAGCAACACATTGCCGCGGCGGTCGGCCTGCTGCGCGTGGATCACGGTGACATCCGGATTGACCGCCGGCGAGGTCGCCAGGGTCTGCCCGGTGTAGGGGCACTGCAGGAAACGGATGCTGTCGTTGACCTTGGGCAGGTCCGAGCCCACATAGCCGCGCAGCACGGCGAACGGCAAGCCCGACGCGCCGGCCACATACGCGTTGGCCATGTCCGCGTGGCTGTGTTCGCGCAGTTGCAGCGGCGCAGGCCAGCCGTGTTCCACCGCATCGCGCAGCCGGTGCAGCGAGCCCACGCCAGGATTGCCGCCCCAGGAAAAGCGCAGCGCCGACGCGCAGCCGGCACCGATCAGTTGGTCGTAAATCAGGTCCGGGGTCATCCGCACCAGCCGCAGGTTGCGTTTGCGCTGGCGGATCACCTCGTGGCCGGCGGCGTGCGGGATCAGGTGGGTAAAGCCTTCCATTGCCACGCAATCGCCATCTGCGATCAGCTGTGCCACGGCCTCGGACAGGGAAACGATGTCGGCCATTCCAGACTCCTGCACACCACGGTGTCGCCACGGTAGGCCCCGGTTTGCGTGCCGGTCAATCCGATTATCGAAATTGTCATTCGATAATCGCACATGAATACCAGCCACTTGTGCCACCAACATTGTCTCCGGTGTATACATAACTTCGCCCGCAAGCGGACGCCAGCGCGGCAGTGCGCGTCAACTTCGGGTTGGGCGCAGTGTCTTGCGCCAGTCCTTACCCAGGTTGCCTAGAAGCCCAGGAGTCACGGTCATGTCACAGTCCAAGCCGCTGTTCCCCCTCAACGCGTGGTACGCCGTCGCCTGGGACCACGAGGTCAAGCACGCGCTCACCCCGCGCAAGCTCTGCAACCTGGACGTGGTGCTCTACCGCACCACCGCCGGGGCCGTGGTGGCGTTGGAAGATGCCTGCTGGCACCGGCTGGTGCCGTTGTCGATGGGCAAGCTGCGCGGCGACGACGTGGTCTGCGGCTACCACGGGCTGGTCTACAACGCGCAGGGCCGCTGCGTGCACATGCCCTCGCAGGAAACCATCAACCCCTCGGCCTGCGTGCGCGGCTTTCCTGTGGCCGAAAAGCACCGCTACGTGTGGGTGTGGCCGGGCGACCCGGCGCAGGCCGATGTGGCGCTGATCCCGGACCTGCACTGGTCGCACGATCCGGCCTGGGCCGGCGACGGCCGCACCATCCACGCCAAATGCGATTACCGGCTGGTGCTGGACAACCTGATGGATCTCACCCACGAAACCTTCGTGCATGGCTCGAGTATCGGCCAGGACGAAGTGGCCGAAGCGCCGTTCGAGGTGGTGCACGGCGACCGCACGGTGACCGTGTCGCGCTGGATGCACAACATCGACCCACCGCCGTTCTGGGCCGGCCAGATCGCGCGGCACCTGAACTACCACGGCAAGGTGGACCGCTGGCAGATCATCCATTTCGAAGCACCGGGCACCATCGCCATCGATGTCGGCGTGGCCATCACCGGCACCGGCGCGCCGCAGGGTGACCGCAGCCAGGGCGTCAACGGGTTCGTGCTCAACACCATCACCCCGGAAACCGACACCACCTGCCATTACTTCTGGGCATTCATGCGCAACTACGCGCTGCATGACCAGTCATTGACCACGCTCACGCGCGAAGGCGTCACCGGCGTATTCGGCGAAGACGAAGCCGTGCTGGAAGCCCAGCAACGCGCGATCGAAGCGCATCCGGACCACGCGTTCTACAACCTCAACGTGGACGCCGGCGGCATGTGGGCGCGGCGCGTCATCGACCGCCTGATCGCGCGCGAACAGCGCGCCGGCGACCTGTCCTTGCGCATGGTGGGGTGATGGCCATGCGCGATGCATCAACACCGCTGCACGTTGCGCGCGTGGCCCGTGCGCTGTCGCCAGTGCCTGCAGCGCATCAACGCCACGCACGTGCTGCACAAGCGCCAGGCGCAGGCCGCATACCGGGATCGAAGCAAGGAGATCAGCATGCGTAAAGACACCCATTGGCACCACGCCCGCGTGGTGAGTGTTGCCGATGCCTGCCAGGGCGTGCGCGAGATCGTGCTCGACCCGGGCGCGAACACGCGCAGTTTCGAGGTGGGCAGCCATCTGGATTTCCGCCTGCAGCTCCACGGGCGCGAGGATGTGCGGTCCTATTCGCTGGTAGGCGAGCCCCGCGCCGATGGCTACTACCAGGTGGCGGTGCGGCAGATGCCCGAAAGCCGCGGCGGCTCGCGGCATATGTGGACCTTGGCACCGGGCGACGTGGTGGAAATTTCGCCACCCAGCAATAACTTCGCGCTGGATGAAGCGGGTGAGGAAATCCTGCTGATTGCCGGCGGTATCGGCGTGACGCCCATCGTGGGCATGGCGCAGCGGCTGGCGCGCCGGCATCAGGCGTTCCGCATGCTGTACGTGGGCCGCGCACGCGACACCATGGCCTATGTGGACACGCTGGAGGCGCTGCTCGGCGCACGCCTGCAAGTGCATTGCGACGACCAGGCCGGCCCGCCGGATCTGGCCGCGGAACTGGCCACCTTGTCGCCCAATGCCGAGGTCTATGTCTGCGGGCCGCTGGGCATGCTCGAAGCAGTGCGCCAGCAGTGGCACGCCGCCGGCCGGCCGCGCGCGCGCCTGCATTTCGAGACCTTCGGCAACAGCGGGCGGGTGCCGGCACAGGCCTTCGTGGTCAAGTTGCCTGGACTGGGCATGGAAGTGCAGGTGGCCGAGAACGTATCGATGCTCGACGCCCTGGCCGACGCCGGTGTGGAGCTGATTGCCGAATGCCGACGCGGCGAATGTGGGTTGTGCGCGGTGGACGTGCTCGACACGGCGGCCGACATCGACCACCGCGACGTGTTCTTCAGCGATGCGCAGCGCAGCGAGAATCGCAAGCTGTGCGCGTGCGTGTCGCGTGCGGTGGGCGGCAGCATCAGCATCGATACCGGCTACCGCGCGGGCTCCGACTGAGCGCGCAGGCATCGTGCTTGGGTCGCGTCATGCGACACCATCGCGGCGGTGTGAGCGACAGACCCCGTCGCCTTTCGGGGCAGCCATAGTCGAGCCGTTTCGCCACCGCACACCATCCATCGACTGGCCGGTGGTGCGTATGACACGCAGTGATCGCAGTGGCCAGGCGGCCACTGCCGTGGTCGCTCTGGCCCAGCGCGGCGCGGCCATGCTCGTGCTTGCATCCTCACGCGCATGGGCGATGATCTGCGCATGGAGTCGACTCATTACAGGACCGTGCCGGCGCCGGCACTCAATCCGCGCCAAGAGCAGTTGGTGGCCTTGGTGCGTCAACAGGGCTTTGCCGATGTCGAAGGGCTGGCGACGCGCTTTGAGGTCACGCCGCAGACCATTCGCCGCGATCTAACCTTGCTCTGCGATGCCGGCGTGCTGCGCCGGTATCACGGCGGCGTCAGCATGCCGTCCAGCGTGGAGAACCTGGCGTATGCGGCGCGCAAGGCGCTGCAGGCGCGCGAGAAGCAGCAGATCGCCACGCAGGTGGCGCGCTTCATTCCCGACGACGCCTCGCTGTTCATCAATCTCGGCACCACCAACGAGGAAGTGGCGCGCGCCTTGCTGCAGCACCGCGGCCTGCGCGTGATCACCAACAACCTCAACGTGGCGGTGATGCTCAGCGCCAATCCCAGCTTCGAGGTGATCGTGGCCGGCGGCGTGGTGCGTGGCCGGGACCAGGGCGTCACCGGCGAGGCGACCGTGGAGCTCATCCGCCAGTTCAAGGTGGACTTCGGGGTGATCGGCATTTCCGGGGTCGACCTGGACGGCACGCTGCTGGATTTCGATTACCAGGAAGTGCGCGTGGCCCAGGCGATCATCGAGCATTCTCGGCAGGTGCTGCTGGCCGCCGACCACAGCAAGTTCGGCCGCAACGCGATGGTGCGGCTGGGGGCGATTGCACAGGTGCACGACTGGTTCACCGACCGGCCGCCGCCGGAGGAGCTGCGCACGGTGCTGGCCGAGGCTGGCACGCGCGTGCATCTGGCCGGCGTCGCGGGCTGACTCCCGCGCTTGAGGGCTGGGCGGCCGGAGCCGCAGGGCTTGTCCCGGCGGTCCAGCAGGCGGCTGATGTACGTGGTGCTGTTCGGCATACAGCGGGGCTCGGGCCGGGGTTACCGACCAAGCCTGGACAATGTTCGTTTGTGTGCGATTGCTGCGATCTGCGGCACACGCGCCATCCATCAATCGCTAATATCTATCGAAATACGCGGATCAATAGTCGCATTGTTACCAGAAGCTGCAGATCAGCCACATACGCCTCTTCACGCCTCCGCAAGGCGTCATGTTCGAATATGTTCGAACATGACAACTTAGGTTCGCGCTTGCGGGCGAGCCGGGACGGAGGCACCGATGGGCGAGACATACGATCTTCTGGTAATCGGCGGCGGCATCAACGGGGTCGGCATTGCCCGTGACGCGGCCGGGCGCGGTCTGTCGGTGTGCCTGTGCGAACAGGACGACCTGGCCGCGCATACCAGCAGCGCCAGCACCAAGCTCATCCACGGTGGCCTGCGCTATCTGGAGCAGTACGAGTTCGCATTGGTCGGCAAGGCGCTGGCCGAACGCGAGGTACTGCTGCGGCTAGCGCCGCACATCATCTGGCCGCTGCGCTTCCTGCTGCCGCATCAGCCGCATCTGCGCCCGGCCTGGATGATTCGCGCCGGGCTGTTCCTGTACGACCATCTTGGCGGCAGCAAGCGCAGCCTGCCGCGCTCGCGCCGGCTGTCGCTGCGCACCCATCCGGTTGGCCAGCCGCTGCAGGAGTCGCTGCGCACCGGCTTTGTGTATTCCGACGCATGGGTGCAGGACGCGCGGTTGGTGGTGCTCAACGCGATGGATGCGGCCAAGCGTGGCGCGCAGATCCATACGCGTACGCGTTGCGTTGGCGCCTGGCGCGATGCCGGGTTCTGGTATGCGGAGCTGGAAGGCTGCGACGGACGCCGCCGCACCGTGCAGTCGCGTGCGCTGGCCAATGCGGCCGGTCCGTGGGCGGTGTCGTTCCTGGACAAGGTGGCCGCGGTGCCGCACCAGCATGCGCTGCGCCTGGTCAAGGGCAGCCACATCGTGGTGCCCAAGCTGTTCGACCACGACCACGCGTACATCTTCCAGCAACCCGACCGGCGCATCGTGTTTGCCATTCCCTACGAGCACGACTTCACCTTGATCGGCACCACCGACGTGGATTACGAGGCCGACCCGTCCGCACCCAAGATCGACGCGGCCGAGGTGCAGTACCTGTGCGATGCGGTGAACTTGTATTTCCAGCAGCAGATCACCCCGCAGGATGTGGTGTGGAACTACAGCGGGGTGCGTCCGCTACTCGACGACGCCGAAGACAACGCCGCCGAAGTGACCCGCGACTATCAGCTGGAAGTGCTCACCGACGGCGCGCCGCTGCTCAACGTGTTCGGCGGCAAGCTCACCACCTACCGCAAGCTCGCCGAAGAAGCCGTCGACCGGCTGACCCAGGCCCTGGGCGCGCGCAAGCCGGCGTGGACCGCGCGTGGCGAAGCCCTGCCCGGCGGCGAACAACGCGACATCGCCAGCCTGCTGGAGCGTGTGCGCACTGCGCGTCCCTGGCTGCCGGCGGCCACCGCACAGCGGCTGGTGCGCAACTACGGTACCTGTGCCGAGCAGCTGCTTGGCGATGCGCAGGACATGGCTGCACTCGGCCAGCATTTTGGTGCGGACCTCTACCAGGCCGAGGTGGATTACCTGTGCGCCCGCGAATGGGCGCAGACCGCCGACGACATCCTGTGGCGCCGCAGCAAACTGGGCCTGCGTGTAGATGCCGAGGCGCGCGCGCGCCTGGAGGCGTATCTGCAGACGCGGCCAGCTGCGCACGCCAACGCGCAGACGCACGTGGTCCCGGCCTGACAGCGTGACTGACGTTGCCAACGAGGAAGGGTCGTTGGCAACGTATCCTGGCGCGCGCGCCGCGCATCATCATGGGTATTTCGTGGAGGGCAACTGAGATGAGCACAACCAGACACACTTGCGCGTCGCCAGACGCGTCGCAACACCACAACGGCCATACACCGCGCAGCGCGCAAGGCCGCCCATGAGCCGTCAACTCGTGGGTGAGTTGATCTCCGAAGCGGTGGCGATGTTCATCATCATCGCGCTGGGCGATTCGGTCGCGGCGATGTACATCCTCTACGACCCCAGCCCGTATCAAAACGCCTACTGGGGCGTGTGCATTGCCTGGGGCCTGGCGGTCACGCTGGCCATCTATGTCACCGGTTCGGTGTCCGGCACGCACGCCAACCCGGCGGTCACGCTGGCGCTGGCGTTGTTCCGCGATTTTTCCTGGAAAAAGGTGCTGCCGTACTGGGGCGCGCAAGTGGTTGGCGCGTTTCTTGGCGCGGCGATTGTCTACCAGCTCTACGGGCCGGTGATCGACCACTACAACCAGGTGCAGCAGCTCACCCGCGAAGCCGGCGGCGCTGCCGGGGTGTTCTTCACCGCGCCGGGCCTTGCGGTCACGCCGATGCATGCGTTGGTGGACCAGATCATCATCACTGCGTTTCTGATCTTCGGTATCTTCGCCATCACCGAGCGCTTCAACGAGGCTGCGCCAACCGCCAACTCGGGCGCGTTGATGATCGGCTTGCTGGTGGCCACGCTGGGCGCCTCGATGGGGTATCTGGAAGCCTGGGCAATGAACCCCGCGCGTGACTTCGGCCCGCGCCTGTTCGCGTATTTCGCCGGCTGGGGCGAAGCCGCACTGCCGGCCAAGGACAACTACTGGTGGATCCCGATCGTCGGGCCATTGATCGGTGGCCCGCTGGGCGCCCTCGCCTACCAGTGGCTGATCCTGCCGTTCCTGCCGGCGCGGGTGTTGCACCTGCAAAAAGCCGCCACGCCGCCACTCGATCCGCCGTGATCGCACCGCTGCACTGACAGTCACGCCGTGCGCGCGGTGCGCCGGCCTTTGTTTCGAGGAATGCACGATGGAAAAGAAATACGTCCTTGCGATCGACCAGGGCACCACCAGCTCGCGCGCGATGTTGTTCGATCGCCAGGGCAAGGTGGCCGGCGTGGCGCAGCGCGAATTCGGCCAGATCTTTCCGCAGCCGGGCTGGGTGGAACACAACCCACGCGAGATCATGACCAGCGTCTACACCACCATTACCGAGCTGCTCAACAACGCGCAGATCGACGCGCGCGAGATCTCAGGCATCGGCATCACCAACCAGCGCGAGACCGCGGTGGTATGGGACAAGGCCACCGGCCAACCGATCTACAACGCCATCGTCTGGCAATCGCGGCAGACCAAGGACATCTGCACCCAGCTCAAAGAGGCCGGCCATGAGCAGATGGTGCGCGACAAGACCGGGCTGCTGATCGATGCGTATTTTTCCGGCACCAAGGTCAAGTGGATTCTCGACCACGTGGACGGCGCACGTGAACGCGCACGCAAGGGCGAGCTCGCCTTCGGCACCATCGATAGCTGGCTGATCTGGAACCTCACCGGCGGCAAGGTGCACGTGACCGACTACACCAATGCCTCGCGCACCATGATGTACAACATCCACACCCTGGAGTGGGATGCCGAGCTGCTGGAGATGCTGGACGTGCCCGCGCAGATGCTGCCGGAAGTGCGCTCGTCCAGCGAGGTCTATGGCATGACCCAGACCCAGTATTTCTACGGGGAACAGGTGCCCATTGCCGGCATTGCCGGCGACCAGCAGGCCGCATTGTTCGGGCAAGCGTGCTTTGAACCGGGCATGGCGAAGAACACCTATGGCACCGGCTGTTTCATGCTGATGAATACCGGCGACAAGGCCGTGGCCTCCAAGGCCGGCTTGCTGACCACCATCGCCTGGGGCATCGACGGCAAGGTGGAATACGCACTGGAAGGCGCCATCTTCGTGGCTGGCTCGGTGGTGCAGTGGCTGCGCGATGGGCTGCGCATGTTCGGCAAGGCGAGCGATTCGCAAGCCTATGCGGAGCGTGCCGGCGACAACGACGGCGTGTATTTCGTCCCGGCCTTCGTGGGCCTGGGCGCACCGTACTGGCGCAGCGATATCCGCGGTGCGGTGTTCGGCCTGACCCGCGGCACCAGCAAGGAACACTTCGTGCGCGCGGCGGTGGAATCGATGGCGTATCAGACCCGCGATGTGCTCACCGCGATGCAGAGCGATTCGGGGATCGAACTGAAGGAGCTGCGCGCCGACGGTGGCGCGATCGCCAACGACTTCATGGCGCAATTCCAGAGCGACATTCTCAACGTGCCGGTGCTGCGTCCGGAGGTGGCCGAAACCACCGCGCTGGGCGCGGCCTACCTGGCGGGCCTGGCCACCGGGTTCTGGAGCAGCCGCGAAGAGATCGCCAAACAATGGGCGGTGGATCGCCGCTTCGAGCCGAACATGCCCGAAGAGCGGCGCGAACAGTTGTATGCCGGCTGGCAGCAGGCAGTGGAAGCCACCATGGGCTTCCGCATCAGCTAAGCACTAACACCGAAAAGACTGCGCCCACCATCCGGTGGGCGCAACGTTAGGTTGGCAACTCGCGTGAGTTACGCACTGCAGTGCTACACGCTGCAGCCCTGCAGTGTCGCAGCAGTTACTGGCCGCCAGTATTGGCGCGCCCGGCAATCGTGTCCGGATCCCAATGTTCCTTGATCAGGCCTTTTTCGATGCGGAACATGTCGAACCAGGTGGTGGTGTAGGTCTTGGACGGATCACGCGGGTCCGGCAAGGTCCGCACCGATACCAGCGTGACCAGATCGCCATCGGCGGTGATCGCCACCAGCGGCAACTGCACGCGCGGCTGCACCGGGGTGGGCGGCACGAACGCGGTGAGGAAGGCAATGAACGCATCGCGGCCATTGGCCACGTTCGGGTTGTGCTGGATGTAGTTCTTGTCCATGTACATCGGTGCGTACTGCACCTGGCCGGCTTCGAACACGATGCGCCAGAAATCGTAGACCAGGCGCTTGTTGGCGGTTTCGGACCAATTGGAGCCGATCAGCAGTTTCTGGTGGTTGGGGTTGGCGGTGACGGCGGTCTGCGCGAAGGCCGCCATGGGCGCCAACAGCATGACCAGCAACAGGGCGCGGGAGAACAGTTGTTTCATGGGGTACTCCTGGGTAGGGAGGCCAGCCTGCCGCTCGCATGCCATCAAGGCGGTCAGTGCCGACGATTGGGGGAATGACGCGTCCTTGCCAACGTTGCGCTCCGCACGCGTCACCGCCACCCTACCGGCCGTGCTCGCTCGCCCGCTAGACGCTTTGACGTGTACCAGGGCACTTTTTGCTTCCCTTTGATCGGCCATCGCGTTGGTGTGCGGGGCTCAATCAGGCAAGGTGACCAGCGGCAAGCCGGCATAATTTTCCGCCACGGTGGTGCGGCCAGCATCGCTTTGCAGCAGATACGCCAGCTCGGCATCGCGGATGCGTGCAGTAAATGCATCTTCGCCCTCGAAGGTGTGCAGCAAACTGGTCATCCACCATGAGAAACGCTCGGCTTTCCACACCCGCTGCAATGCCAGCGCCGAATACTGCTGCAACACCGCCGCATCGCCGCGCTGATGCCAGCGCGCGAACAGCTGCGCCAGCAGGCCCACATCGGCAAGCGCCAGGTTCAAGCCCTTGGCGCCGGTCGGCGGCACGATATGCGCCGCATCGCCGGCCAGGAACAGCCGCCCGTATTGCATGGGCTCGGCAACGAAACTGCGCAGTGGCGCGATGCTCTTTTCGATCGATGCGCCGGTCACCAGCTGCTCGCCGAGCGATGCCGGCAGACGCGCGCGCAACTCCGCCCAGAACGCATGATCGTCCCACTGCGCAAGCTGCGTGCCGGCGGGCACTTGCAGGTAGTAACGGCTGCGGCTGGGCGAGCGCATCGAGCACAGCGCAAAACCATGCGCGTGCCGTGCGTAGATCAGCTCCTCATGCACCGGCGGCACGTCGGCCAGCACCCCCAGCCACCCGAACGGATACACCCGCTCGAAGAGTTGCAGCCGCTCGGGCGGAATCGCCGCACGGCTGATGCCATGGAAGCCGTCGCAGCCAACGATGTAATCGCAGCTCACGCGATGACGCCGCCCGTGCTGGGTGAATTCCACCGCCGGCTGCGCGCTGCTGATGTCGCACAGCGCCACGTCCTGCGCTTGATAGTAGCTGCGCAGCCCAGCGCGCTCGCGTGCCTGCATCAGGTCGAAGGTGATCTCGGTCTGCCCATAGACAGTCACGCTGCGCCCACCTGCGCGCTGCAGGTCGATGCGTTCGCGGCGGCCGTCCACGACCAGTTCGAACCCGCTGTGGCGCAGCCCTTCGCGCTGCAGGCGTGCGTCGACGCCGGCGTGCTGCAACAGCGCCACGCTGCCCTGCTCCAGCACGCCGGCGCGAATGCGTGAGAGCACGTGTTCAGGCGTCTGGCGCTCGATCAACACCGCATCGATGCCGACGTTCGCCAACAGCTGGCCCAGTAGCAGACCGGCAGGGCCGGCGCCGATGATGGCAACCTGGGTGCGCATACGGAGTTCCTACAGCGACGATGCGTTGCAGTGTCGGTAGCCATGCCGCCCGATTGAAGGGATGATTGCCGGCAGTGCTTGGACTTTTCGACGATGCCCACACGCGCGCGTAATGTATCTGCGGCTGTAGCGGTTCCGGCGTTCGGCCTGTATGGCGAACACGGCGTGGCGGTGCCGGATCTGCTGCACTGGGAATCGATCGGTGCGCGCAGCCGGCTGCATGATTGGCGGATTGCGCCACACCGGCACGACGAGCTGGCGCAGTTGCTCTATGTGCAACGTGGCCCGGCCACCGTGCATCTGGATGGCCGCACACAGCGCATCGGCGGTGCCACGGTGATCTGGTTGCCACCGATGTGCGTGCATGGCTTCAACTTCGATCCGCGGGTGCGCGGGCATATCGCCACGCTGTGCATGCCGCTGGTGCACGCCACCGTGCAGGGTGCGCCTGCGTTGCGTCAGGCGTTAGCGTCTCCGCAGCTACTTGCGGCTGGGCGCAGCCGCCAATTGCTCGATCTTGTCTTTGCCAGCCTTGCCGACGACCACGCGCGGCAACGCATCGGCCGCGAGGCGGCGATGCAGGCAGCGGCCGCGCAACTGCTGGTCTGGTGCGCGCGCACGGCGCTGGAAAAAGCCCACGACCACGCAATCACTGCTGCGCATGCGGACCCAGGCCTGCGGCATCTGCGCAGCTTCCAGGCCTTGATCGATGTGCACTACCGCGCGCATTGGTCCATTGCCCGCTATGCCGCGCAGGTGGGGCTCACCCCCGGGCACCTCAACGCGGTGTGCCAGCGCCTGGCCAACGCCTCGGCGCTGCAGTTGCTGCAACGCCGGCTCATGCTGGAAGCCGGGCGCAGCCTGCGCTACACCAGCATGAGCGTGCAGCAGGTGGCTGCCGACCTTGGATTTTTCGACGCTGCGTACTTCAGCCGGTTTTTCGCCCGGCACGCCGGCTGCTCCCCATCGCACTTCCGTGCGGCGGGGTAAGCCACCGGCCGGGCATCAGCCGCACACTCAGAACGGGTACTGCGGCACCGCGTGCTTGATCGTCAGCCATTGCCAGTGCATGTACTGCTCCCAATCGGCCGGCCCACCCACGCTGGTGCCGTTGCCCGAAGCGCCCGTGCCACCGAATGGATTGATGACCTCATCGGCCACGGTCTGGTCGTTGATGTGCAGCAAGCCGGTGTGCAATTGCTCGCCCAGCACCATGGCGCGCGACACCGACGCCGACATGATGCCTGCCACCAGGCCGTATTCGCCGTGATTGGCCAGTACCGCGGCTTCTTCGTCGGTATCGAACACCGTGATGTTGATCACCGGGCCGAACACTTCCTCATCGAACACCCGCATGCCCGGGCGCACGTTCGACAACACGGTCGCTGCATAGAACAGGCCGTCGTGGGTGGCGCCGGCTTCGACCACCGCGCCGGCGTCGATGCTGTCATCGACGATGTCCAGCACGCGCTGCAACTGGCGCTGGCCGATGATCGGGCCCAGCGCCACCGTGCCGCTGACCGGGTCACCCACCGGCAGGTGGCGTGCCTTGTCGGCCAGCAGTTTGGTCAGCGCGTCGGCCACGCCGCGTTGCACCAGCACACGGCCGGTGGCCATGCAGATCTGGCCTTGATGCAGGTATGCACCGAAGGCGATTGCCGATGCGGCGCGCTCCAGGTCGGCGTCGTCGAGCACGATCACTGCATTATTGCCACCGAGTTCCAGCGCCACCTTTTTCAGGTGACGGCCGGCGAGCTCGCCGATCCGGCGCCCGGCAGCGGTGGAGCCGGTGAAGGCAATCATCGGCACGTCCGGCGCTTCGACCAGGGCCTGGCCGATGTCGGCGCCGCCGTGCAGCACGTGCAGCAGCCCCTTGGGTAGTCCGGCTTCTTCGAGCACTTGGGCGATGATCACACCGCCGGTATACGGCGTGCGCGGGTCCGGCTTGAGGATCACCGCATTGCCCATCGCCAGCGCCGGTGCCACCGACCGCAGCGACAGGATCAGCGGGAAGTTGAACGGCGAAATCACCGCAATGATGCCCAGCGGCAAATGCCTGGCCAGGCTGAGCTGGCCTGCGGCGGTTGGCAGCACCTGGCCCATCGCCTGCAGCGGCAGCCCGGCCGCTTGCTGGTAGTAGGCAATCGCCTCGCTCACCTCACGCTCGGCCTTGGGCATGATGCCGCCGGTCTCGCGCGCGATCAGCAAGGTAGCCTCGGCGCGGTGCGCTTCCATCAGTTGCGCAGCGCGGTGGAACACCGCTGCACGCTCGCGCGGCGAGGTGATTGCCCAGGCACGTTGGGCATGCTTGGCCTGCGCAATGGCGGCCTCCACATCGGATAGATCGGCCTTGCCGACCTCGTGCAACAGGCCGCCGGTGGCCGGCTCATGGATCTGCAGCGTGCCGCCGCTACCGGGAACCCAGTCGCCATTGAAGATACAGCCGTGCCACGCCGGTGTGGCGGTCGTGGGTGTCGCAATGCTGGGGAGCGCATGCATGGTCGAGCCTCCTGCTGGTTGGGGGTCCAAGGGGACTTACAAAGTGGTGGATGCCAGGCCGCCATCGACCGGCAAGGTGATGCCATTGATCCAGCGCGCGGCGTCCGATGCCAGGAACACGATCGCCTCGGCCACCTCGTCGGCATACGCGGGGCGTTGCATGCGTTTGGCGTCTTCCTGCACACGCTCGGCGCCAAGCATCGCGGCAAAGTCGCCCAGGATCGGGGTGAACACCGGCCCGGGCGAGACGTTGTTGACGCGTACGCCGTGATCGGCGAACCACGGCCACGATTGCAGCAAGGTCCACACGATCAGGGCTTCCTTGAAATACTGATAGCAGGTGTCGTGCGCAACCGGGTGCGCGGCCAGCCAAGCGCTGCCGTCGGCAAAACTGGCAGCGGCGGCCAGCTGCTTGTGCAGGTCCAGCCGCTGCGGCCATTCGGCGCCGAGAATCGAGGCGACGTTGATGATGGCGCCGCCACGGCTGATGCGCGGCAGCAGCGCGTGGCTGAGGTGACGCAGGCCCAGGTAGTTGACCCGCGCCACCGCCTCCAGCGGCGCGGTGCCGGGGACGCCGGCCACATTGGCCAGCGCGTCGATCCGTTCCGGCAGTGCCTGCACCAGCGCATCGATCGCAGCGGGATCGCCCAAGTCGGCCTGATGGAAGCCGTGCAGGCTCATATGCACCGGCGTGCGATCGATGCCGATCACGGTTGCGCCTTCAAAGCGCGCCAAGCGCGCCACTTCCGCACCGATGCCCGATGCCACGCCGGTCACCACGATGGTCTTGTTCAACAAGCGCATTGCCTTCTCCGAAGTTGCCGGCATCACCGGCGCTAGAACACGTGGACGAACTGCACATTGAGGTTGCTGCCGGAGGCCGCGTTTTTGACCTCCACCTGCAGATAGAGATTGGCGAACAACAGGTTGTTGGCATCCACGCGCCAGGCACCGCCCGGGCCGGCATGGAACGCGGTCGGGCGACTGTTAGCCACGCGTTGGCCATTGCTGCGGTTGTCGCGCAAATGGATGAGGGAGTAGGCGCTGATGCCGACCCACACATCGCGCACCACCTCCCATGAGGTGGCGACGTTGATCCAGGCCGCATCGCCGGCCTGGCCATTGCGGAACGCAACGCCCTCGGAAAGATTGGGCCGGCGGTGGCTGCGCAAGGTGTCGATGTAGTTCAGGCGCGCACTGATCTCCCAATGCGGCGTGGGCAATGCGGTGACAGCGTAGTTGGGCACCAGCGGCCAGTACCCTGCGCCCGGATTGAGAGCGCGACGACCACTGAACGTGGATCGCAGTCTGGACTGGCGGATACGTGGTGTACTGCACGTGCCGTCGCGCGATGCGCGCGCGTGGTCGGTTACAGCGTGTCGAGGCGATCCAGGCGATCGAGCGCGCGCAGCAACGGCGCTTCGCTGGGGCCGAGCACCACACTGAGCTGCTGTTCCATGCCCAGCACCTCCGCTTCGGCCTGCGCCAGCAGGCTGGCCCCGGTGGCGGTCAAGGACAGATGCTGCATGCGACGGTCCTGGCGCCCACGCACCTGCCGCAGCAGGCGCCGCTTCACCAGACGGGCCACCACGATGGCCAGATTCGGCGCCGAGACATGCAGCACGTCGCCGATCTGGCGTTGATTGATGCCCGGGTTGCCGTCCACCAGCATCAGCAGCGAAAAGTCGACCGGCTTGAGGTCGAAGGCTGCCACGCAATCCTGGAACATGCGCCGCACCAGCAGCTCGGTGCGGGTGATGCGGTAGCCCAGCAACCGCAGCAGGCGCGCCTGGTCCACCGTGGCAACAGGATCGGGGAGCAGCACGGCGCTGGACGTGGCAGGCATGAGGATTCTCGCGACAAGGGCCATCACCGAACCAGGGAGCGGCGCGCCAGGCGCCTGCAACGCCGGCCCGCGACGTGAGCCGCATTGTAGACCTGGCGGGGCGTGCCGGTATCGCTTGCGTTGCGCGGTCAGCCTGCTGTGCCGACCACAGCGGCAGCGCGCCGGCCGCTGCAGTGCCCATGCTGGAGACCACGCACCGGCGCCGCACCGGCGGCGGAAAAGCGGAATGGTCCAGGTGCGGGTACGGCATGGGGATCCGGGCGCCAATGATTGCGTCCCGGAATAGTTATGCACCATAACTACATTGCCAAGCTGCAGCGCAGCATGGTCGCGCTCGCTAGGCTCCAAGCTGGCGGCCGCTGGTAGTGGTGAGCGCCCGTCCAGACGAGGCAAAGCCCGTGTCATGGCAACGCTGAGGGTGTGAGATGGCGCTGGGCGGAGAAGACGAGGCGCATCGTGGTCTGCGACGCTAGCGCGGCCGGGCCGCCGGCAGTGCCGGGCTGGTGGCGCAAGGTGGACTCTTGGGACGCGCAGCAGCAGCGTCGCGCCGCTGCAGCATCCGGCCGGCGACGGCCGCAGAGCGCGCTACAGGGCACGTGACGCATTAAGCCCTGGAGGAGGAGCGCGCCTAGGCGCGATGAAGCGCCACGCGGCTACTGGCTGCGCGGAGCGCTGATCCGGCACAAGGTCCGGCGATCATTACCGCGCGAACGCTAGCAGCACCCTGCACAGCGTCAAACGTGCGAGAGGCCTTACGGCAGCCAGAGTTTCTCAAGATCGCGGAAGCCCCAATCAGTGGGGCTTTCCATCTGCACGATGCGGTCCTGGCACTCCGCACGCGACAGATCGATGTCCTGCACCAGCACGTGGCTGCGCAGCTTGGCCGAATAGAACACCCGTACCTTCGGCTTGAGCAAGGACTCGGCGGCCTGTTCGATCACCACCGCCAATTTCTGCGACTCCAGCCGCACCAGCGAGCCCACCGGGTAGATGCCCAGCCGCCGTACGAAGGCCTGGAACACCACCGGGTCGAAGTGACCGGTCCACGAGGCCATCCGCTTGAGCGATTCGGCCGGGTCCCAGCCGCGCTTGTAGGGCCGGTCAGAGCTGATCGCATCGTAGACATCGCACACCGCGCCCATGCGCGACATCAGCGAGATCTCTTCGCCTACCTGGCCCTTCGGGTAGCCACTGCCATCCATCTTTTCGTGGTGATGCATGGCGATTTCCAGCACCACCGCGTTCTGCACGCCGCCGGCCAACAACAGGCGATGGCCATCCAGCGGATGCCGGCGGATGACGTCCATTTCTTCGTCGGTGAGCTTGCCGGGCTTGTTGAGGATATCCAGCGGCGTCACCGCCTTGCCCATGTCGTGCAGCAGGCCGCCCATCGCCGCCTCCACCACCTGCGCATCGGGCAGGCCGAGCTGGCGCGCCAGCCCGCTCATCAGGCCGGCTACCGCCATCGAATGCAGGTAGGTGTAGTCGTCGGCGGTCTTGAGCCGCGCCACGCTGATCAAGGCCTGCGGATGGCGCAGCACTGAATCGTTGATGGCCTCCACCAGCGGCATCGCCGCCTCGGTGTCGACAGTGCGGCCCAGCCGCACGTCGCGAAACATTTCTTCCACCACGCTACGGCCGTCTTCGAAGATGCGGCGCGCGCGCACCACTTCGGCCTCGATGCCCACCTTGGGCGCAACGTTAGCGGCGCGTGCGGCGCGTTCGACAGGCGCAGCCACTGGTGGTTCGGAGGCTGCAGGCGTGGGCGCCGGCGGAGCGGGCTCTTCCACTGCGGCGGGCGCAGCCGCTTCCACGTCCAGCCCACGTGCGGTGTCGATCACCAGCTGCTCGATGCGGCTGTCGTGGATCTTGCCCACATCGTCGGCATCGACCAGGAAGGAGGTCTTCCAGAACGGATGGTGCACCCACGCGCCCAGCAGCTTGTAGACATACATGCCGGGGCGGAGTTGGTCGGAGTCGATGGTTCTGAGCATGCCGGCGCTGGTCTGCAAGTGGTCCGCATAGCGCCCACCACAGGCGTGGCGGGTCTGCGGAGTTATCGGCAGCCGCGCAGGATTCTTTGGGCCGGGCGCAACCGCAGCCGCCTCCCCAACCGGCAATAGGCAATGCCCGCTGAGCGGTTCAGCGCTCCGGCAGGCGCATCGCCACCACCGCGGCAGCAGCGAACAACAACGGCACGCCGCATGCCAGATACAACATGGCCGGCGACCACCCGGCATCCAGCAGCACCCCGGCGCACAGCGGCGAGGCAATCGCGCCCAGCCGCCCGATCCCGATCGACCAGCCCATGCCGGTGGAGCGCACCGCCGCGGTGAACACCACCGGTGCCACCGCATACAGCCCACCCATCGCTGCCGTCAGCGCGGCACCGGTCAGCAACGCGGTGGCAAATGCCCAACTCAGCACCGTGCTGCTCAACCCGAATGCGACCATCCCCACCGCCACCAGCACCAGTGCGCCGGCAGTGAGCCACGACAAGCGACCACGCAGGGCCAACCAACTGAACAGCGTGCCGCCCACAATGCCGCCCAGATTCAACAGCACCCCACCGGTGACACCTTGGCCAGCCGACAGGCCCGCGGTCACCAGCAGCTTGGGAGTCCAGCTGAGCACGAAGTAGAACGCGAACATCAACAAGAAAAATGCCAGCGCGATCAACAGCGATTGCCGCCGCAGCGCACCTACGAACAGGGCCGCATACCCCTGCACCTGCCCGGCCGCCTGCGCAGGCGGCAGCGGCAACTGCGAATGCGGCGGCATCCCCATGCGTGCCAGCACCGCGTTGAAGCGCGCCTGCGCATTGGGCGGCCGGCGGGCGATCAGGAACTCCAGCGATTCGGGCAAACAGGCCAGCACCAGCGGGACGCAGAGCAACGCGCCGAACGCGCCAAGCCAGAACACCGATGGCCAGGACCAATGTTGCAACAGCAGCGCGGCAATCGCGCCCCCAATCGTCGCCCCGACCGGATAACCGGTGGCCTGCAGCACCGTCGCCGTGCTGCGCCAGCGTGCAGTGGAATATTCGGCGGCAGTCACCGCCACGCAGGCCAGCATGCCGCCGATGCCGACACCGGTGAACGCCCGCAGCGCGCCCAGCTGCCAGGCAGTGCCTGCCAGTGCGGAGGCGCCCATGCCGACAGTCAGGATGGCCAGACACACCAGGATCAGCGCACGGCGGCCAATGCGGTCTGCCCACGGCGCCAGCACCAGCGAGCCGACCGCCATGCCGACCAGCCCGGCACTGAACAGCGCTCCCAGCAGCTTGCCCGACAGCTGCCAGTCGGCCGACACGTGCGGGGCGGTGAACGCCATCGCCATCACGTCGAAGCCGTCGAGCATCGTCAGCAGCACGCACACCGCCACGGCCCTCCACTGGAACGGCGTCATGCGCTCCAAAACAAAGTGCGCGGAAGTTGGCGTGCCTTGAAGCATTGGCGTGTCCTGTGAGGGGGGCTGATGTGGCGCAGCGGTGGCACAGGTGCATCCACGCTGCGCGATGGGAAAACGCGCGGACGCACCCTCGAAAACCGTGTGTGTTGCGACAGACGCAACGGATACGTCGCAATGGCCTGCACGCTAGGCCGATTGCGGGTGCCGTTCAAGGCTGATCCCCGCAGTGGTGTGCGCTTATCGGATGCAGACCCAATGAGCTTCGCTTGCGCGGCGCCAGGTTCGGATGTGTTGTCTGCTTGTGTGGTGCGCCTCAAGGCATGGAGCACGACGGGCAACCGGATCCTGCGCGGCAGCATCGTTCGTCGCCGCATCGCTACCGCGTTGGCTGTTCGAGATCGCTCTGACGCACGTGTGGGGTGATTGTCCGCACTGTCGCGCGACCTTGCGCAACGCATACTGGCGAATAGCAACGCGACAAACGATCCATGCGAATAGAGCCGCTGACAAGACGTGGCGAACAGTCGTCAGGTAGTCATGGACTATGTGCCCAGAATCAGAGCGTACGAGCGGCACATGCCGATTCCGCTAACCGGACGCGCCCGCCTGGCGGTCGCGCACTAGTTTTGTCAGCTGTTACTGACCATGCACGCATCGTGGTTAGCGGACGCGCTGCGTCCCCCGTCAGATCGCCGGATACACCGCATACCAAGCAACAGCACCGCATATGACTTCAAACGCGCGACTCACTTGCAGCGATACACACAGCTTCACCCAATACGCGTCGAGATGCACCGCTTCCAAGCATCCAAAACCCGCATCCATGCCATCTGCATCCATCGCGCAGCACCGCCGCAGCAACACACACCGCACAGGTATCATCCACCTGTGCCCGCAGTTGGCGGCACGCTAACTTGCCGGAGAGTGCCGTGACCCCGATTCGCCCGTTTCTGGAACACACCCCGCAGCTGGGCGCGCGCGTCTATGTCGACCCGGCCTGCACCATCATCGGCAAGGTGCAGCTGGGCGACGACGTGTCGGTATGGCCGGGCACGGTGATTCGTGGCGACGTCAACTCTGTGCAGATCGGCGCGCGCACCAACGTGCAGGACGGCACCATCATCCACGTCAGCCACCACAGCCCGTTCAACAAGGGCGGCTACCCGACCGTGATCGGCGAAGACGTCACCGTGGGCCACGGCACCATCCTGCATGCCTGCACCATCGAAGACCTGTGCCTGATCGGCATGGGCGCCTGCGTGCTCGATAACGCCACCATCAAACGCTACGGCTTTGTCGGTGCCGGCGCGGTGGTGGGCCCGGGCAAGGTGGTTGGCGAAGCGGAATTGTGGCTGGGCAATCCGGCCCGGCTGGCGCGCCGCCTCAGCGACCAGGAGATCGAAAGCCTGCATTATTCGGCGCAGCATTATGTGCGGCTCAAGGACCAGTATCTGGGCGCGGCCAGCGCGGGCTGACCCGTTGTCTGCCATGTGAACGCGTGGCAAAGTCGGCGGCCTGCGGCGTGGGGACGCTGCCATCGAATGGATTCGACCTGCATGCACACCACCGTTGTCCTGCGCGGCCTGCTGGCCGCTTGCCTGCTTGTCGCAAGCCCGCTGCTGTTCGCCATCCCGGCCGATGCTGTCGACGAAGCGCAAGTGCTGGCTGCGCTGCAGTACCGCGACGGCCACATCGCCGTGCCGCAGGCCAAGGCGCATTTCGATCTGGACCCGGCCTTCCGCTATCTGGACAAGGCCGACACGCGCCGTGTGCTCGAACAGCTGTGGGGCAACCCGCCCGACGACAGCGTGCTGGGCATGATCGTGCCGCGCACGCCTGCGCTGGATGCACCAGACAGCTGGGCGGTGGTGGTGACCTATAGCGATGAGGGCTATGTGTCCGACGAGGATGCCGCCAAGATCGACTACAGCGAACTGCTGGCCGACATGCAGAAAGGCACCGCCGAAGACAACGCTGCGCGGCGTGAACAGGGCTACGGCACGGTCGACCTGCTCGGCTGGGCGGTACCGCCGCGCTACGACGCCAGCAGCAAGAAGCTCTACTGGGCCAAGGAGCTGCGCTTCGACGGCGCCCAGCAGCACACGCTCAACTACGACATCCGCGTGCTGGGCCGTAGCGGCTATCTCAGCCTCAACGCCGTCGCCGGCATCGGCCAGCTCGACCAGGTGCGCCAGGGCATGCAGCAGCTGTTGCCGATGACCGAGTTCGACCAGGGCGCGCGCTATGCCGACCACAACCCCTCCACCGACAAGATTGCCAGCTATGGCCTGGCCGGCCTGATCGGCGGCGGCCTGGCGGCCAAGGCCGGGCTGTTCGCCAAGCTGGGCCTGCTGCTGGCCAAGGGCTGGAAGCTGGTGTTGTTCGGCGTGCTGGCGCTGGGCGCCGGCATCAGGCGGGTGTTCGCCGGTCGCAAGGCGAACGGCAACGGTTGAACGCGGGGCTGGCGCTGCTTCGCCATTCTCCATCGGCTTTTTGGCTTGGCAGATGTTTCCCGCCTGCCGCGCTGTGAAGCGCGATAGTCGCTGGTGGCACTGCGCTGTGCGGCAATGGTCAGGCTGACCGGCTGGCATCTGTGCAAGTGCAGGCCCAGGAAGGCTGCCTGGTCACCGCACCCGGCTACGGCGAGGATGCAACGCATGCGGCAACAACGCCGCGCTGCATGCGGCGCCTAGGTTGGCATGTCCATCAGAGCCACGCGCCGCTCGATCACATCGCTGCCAGCGTTGCCCGGATTGACATGGAACGCGCAAAGCGGCGCAGCTAAGCCGCAGCGATCCCTGCAGTTCCAGCGCGGCGCTCCAGTCGGCCGTGCGCAATGGCACGACGCGCCTGACATTCAAGGCTGTGTCGCGCGCTCCAGGGCGGCGAGCATCGCCAGCGCCTGCGTCCGCGAGCCGCCGCACATCTCCACTGAAGGACGCAGGCTGGCGCAGACCGCCGGGCGGCTCGGCTGCCCGAACAGGCGGCAGCCCCACTGCGCATCCAGCTGCACGCACGGCACACCGGCCGGCTTGCCGTGCGGCATGCCCGGAATCGGCGAACTGATGGACGGGGCAATGCAGCACGCGGCACAGCCGGAGCGGCACGAAAGGGTGGAGGTCATGCGCACAGTCTAAGAGCAGCTATCAAAAAACTACTGCGCAGCCGCCAGGCGGGCGCGGCCGGTGCTCGGAATCCTCATGTACCCACGTACATTCCGGTTCCTCCGCGCCGTCCGCACCCACCTGACAACTGCTCGCTACGTTTTGTTAGCCACTCTAAACCGCGGCCGCTCGCGTGCAGTTGCGAGTGCCTGCGCTATTGCTGCACATGGATGAACCGTTTGGCGCAGCGGGGTGGCGTGCTCGACGTTTGATGTCATCGCCCCAGTGGCAGTCACGTTTGGCCGTCTGTTCACCCGGCAGCTGCGTGCTACCGTGCGAGATCACCGGAACGCACCGCGACGGTTGCAGCAGCAACAGTCCTGGCGCGGTCTAATTGCCAGCCATCGCTCGCTCACGTTGTCGATCCCGCCATGCCCGAATACCGCTCAAAGACCTCCACCCACGGCCGCAACATGGCGGGCGCCCGCGCACTCTGGCGCGCCACCGGCATGAAGGATGGCGATTTCCACAAGCCGATCATTGCCATCGCCAATTCGTTCACGCAGTTCGTTCCCGGGCATGTGCACCTGAAGGATCTTGGGCAACTCGTGGCACGTGAGATCGAACGTGTCGGCGGCGTAGCCAAGGAGTTCGACACCATCGCCGTGGACGACGGTATCGCGATGGGCCACGACGGCATGCTGTACTCGCTGCCCAGCCGCGAGATCATCGCCGACTCGGTCGAGTACATGGTCAACGCGCATTGCGCCGACGCGCTGGTGTGCATTTCCAACTGCGACAAGATCACCCCCGGCATGTTGATGGCCGCCTTGCGCCTCAACATCCCGACGGTGTTCGTCTCCGGCGGGCCGATGGAAGCCGGCAAGACCAAGCTGGCCGACCATAATCTGGATCTGATCGACGCGATGGTGATCGCCGCCGACGACAGCGCCTCCGATGAAAAGGTCGCCGAGTTCGAACGCAGCGCCTGCCCCACGTGCGGCTCGTGCTCGGGCATGTTCACCGCCAACTCGATGAACTGCCTCACCGAAGCGCTGGGTCTTTCATTGCCCGGCAATGGCACCGTGGTGGCCACGCATGCCGACCGCGAGCAGCTGTTCCTGCGCGCCGGGCGCGTGGCGGTGGAGCTGTGCCATCGCTGGTATGGCGGCGAAGACCCCACCGCACTGCCGCGCGGCATCGCCACCTTCGAAGCGTTCGAAAACGCGATGACGCTGGACATCGCCATGGGCGGCTCCACCAACACCATCCTGCATTTGCTGGCTGCCGCACAGGAAGGCGAAGTGCCGTTCGGCATGCGCGATATCGACCGCCTGTCCAAGCGTGTGCCGCAGCTGTGCAAGGTCGCGCCGAACACGCCCAAGTACCACATCGAAGACGTGCACCGTGCCGGCGGCATCATGTCCATCCTCGGCGAACTGGCACGTGGCGGCTTGCTGCACACCAACGCAGCCACCGTGCACACACGCACGCTGGCCGACGCCATCGCGCAATGGGATGTCACCCAGGTCGACGACGACAAGGTGCATACGTTCTACAAGGCCGGCCCGGCCGGCATTCCCACGCAGATTGCGTTTAGCCAGGCCACGCGCTGGGACACCCTGGATACCGATCGCAGCGAAGGCTGCATCCGCGATGTCGCACACGCGTTCTCGCAGGAAGGCGGCCTGGCGGTGCTGTACGGCAATATCGCGCGCGATGGCTGCGTGGTGAAGACCGCCGGCGTGGACGAATCCATCCATGTCTTCGAAGGCAACACACGCGTCTACGAGAGCCAGGATTCGGCGGTCAAGGGCATCCTCGCCGACGAAGTCAAAGCCGGCGATGTGGTGGTGATCCGCTACGAAGGCCCCAAGGGCGGCCCCGGCATGCAGGAGATGCTCTACCCCACCAGCTACCTGAAATCCAAGGGCCTGGGCAAACACTGCGCACTACTCACCGACGGCCGCTTCTCCGGCGGCACCTCGGGTCTGTCGATCGGCCACGCCTCGCCGGAAGCCGCCGCGGGCGGTGCGATCGGCCTGGTGCGCAACGGCGACAAGATTCTCATCGATATCCCCAAGCGCTCAATCGACCTGCTCGTCTCCGACGAAGAACTGGCCGCACGCCGCACCGAGCAGGACGCCAAGGGCTGGAAGCCGGTGGAAGTGCGCCCACGCAAAGTCACCACCGCGCTGAAGGCGTACGCGTTGCTGGCGACCAGTGCGGACAAGGGCGCGGTACGCGACAAGGCGATGCTGGACGGCTGAGGCATTGCGATGAAGACCGCGGATATTTAGCGGTCTTCGTCGTATCCCGGCATAGGACGATGGAAGGGACTTCCGTCCCGACGCGTGACTGCAAACCCAGCGTGGGGTGGCTTTTTAGAGCCGCTAACAAAACTTAGCGAGCAGCCGTCAGGTGGGAGGACAGCGCTCGGAACCGGCGCGTACGGGGGAATGCCGACTCCGGGCACCGGCCGCGCACGCCTGGCGGCTGCGCAGTCGTTTTGATCGCTGCTCTTATTGGCGGCAACGTCACCCGCCGCTGAGATGCAGCCCATCCAGCGGGCTGCGCACCGCCGACGCACCGCGCCCCAGCACATGCGTGTAGATCTGCGTGGTTGCCACATCCTTGTGGCCCAACAGCTCCTGCACAGTGCGGATATCGTGGCCGGCCTCCAGCGGATGCGTGGCGAACGAATGCCGCAGGGTGTGGCAGGTCGCCGGCTTGTCGATCCCCGCACGGCGCCGTGCCGCATGTACCGCACGCTGCCGGATCTCCTCCGATACGTGATGCAGACCAACTCGGCCACTGCGCGGATCCACCGATCGACGCGCGCCGGGGAACAGATACTGCCAGCCGGGCTCGACATCGGCCGAGGGATACTTGCGCGCCAACGCATGCGGCAGGAACACCTGTCCTGCTCCCTCGGCGAGATCAGCGGCATGCAGCAGCAGCGCCCGCTCGCGCTGCTGCATTAATTCCCCTCGCAGGCTGCGCGGCAGCGGCACCCGCCGATCCTTGCCGCCTTTTCCGTCGCGCACCACGATCTCGCAACGCACCATGTCCACATCCTTGATCCGCAACCGCAGGCATTCCAGCAACCGCATCCCGCTGCCGTAGAGCAGCCCCGCCATCAGCCGACACGCCCCCTCCAGCATCGTCAGCAGGCGCGTCACCTCCTCGACCGAGAGCACCACTGGAATGCGCCGCGGTCGCTTGGCGCGCACCAGGTTCTCCATCCAGGGCAACTCCAGGCCCAGGATCTCGCGATACAGGAACAGCAGTGCCGCCAGCGCCTGATTCTGCGTGCCGGCCGACACCTGGCCCCGCGTCGCCAGGTCGGTGAGAAACGCCTCGACCTCTGCCTGCCCCATCTGCGCTGGATGCCGTTTACCGTTGGCCAGGATGAAGCGTCGGATCCAGCCCACATACGCCTGCTCGGTGCGCAGGCTGTAGTGGCGAAGCCGCAGCCGACCACGGACCTGATCCAACAGCTTGGGGGTCAGACGCGTCATTACGCCTGCATCGTCACGGGTGTAACTCATACGCCGGCTCAAACGTCGGATAACGCAACCAGCATTGACGTCAAGATTGTCGGCTGCTATCCGACAAGTCACTATTACGAAATAGGAATTCCCCCTTCCCAGCCATCCGGCCTTCGTCGATACTTGGCGCAACACCGCTTTTAGGCGGTCCAATATTAGTTAGGCAGACGAACAGAGACAATCGCAACTGAGACTTTTCATGGACAACTATCAGCTTGTTACCTCGCCCCTATGCCGCTCCGTCACGACCGATGGCCGCACTGTTCGCCTAGAGATCTATCGCGGGCTCGACACCGACTGGACCCTTGAGGCTGTTGATGAGTTCAACAACTCCACCGTCTGGGATGACCTATTCGCAACGGACCAGGCCGCACTCGACGAGGCGTTGCGCACTATTCGGGATGAGGGAATTGACTCCCTCATTGGTCCGCCCAGCGGCGTCCATTAATGGATCAGCCGTCTAACAAATCATTCAAGCCGAAGTTGCTTCGCAACTCGGCTTAATTCAGGCGTTAGGCCGTGGTGGAGCAAATGCGTTGGTGGTCGCCGCTTCGATGAGTTCGCGGGCGTGCATGCGGTTGGCTCCGGACAGAGGTCATCACCGTTGCTGGTTGCGGTAAGTTCGGTACTTCGCCTTGGCACGTCGTTCCCGCGCTGCGCTCGTTGCAGTTGGCTTCGGTGGCATCACGCGCCGCTGCATCGCTGAGCAAGCTCCATCCCGCAAGCTGTGGCACACTCGTTCCCGGCGGCAGTGCTGGGGAGCATGGTTGCACCATCCAACCTTCGCGGCCACTCTCTGCCTAACAACTCATTCAAGCCGAAGTTGCTTCGCAACTCGGCTTAACTCAGGCGTTAGGCCGTGGTGGAGCAAATGCGTTGGTGGTTGCTGCTTCGGTGAGTTCGCAGGCGTACATGCGGTTGGCTCCGGACAGCAGTCATCACCGTTGCGGGTTGCGGTAAGTTCGGTGCTTCGCCTTGGCACGTCGTTCCCGCGCTGCGCTCGTTGCAATTGGCTTCGGCGGCATCACGCGCCGCTGCATCGCTGAGGCAAGCTCCATCCCGCAAGCTGTGGCACACTCGGTCAAGGCGGCAGTGCTGGGGAGCAGGGTTGCACCATCCAACCTTCGCGGCCACTCACTGCCTAACAACTCATTCAAGCCGAAGTTGCTTCGCAACTCGGCTTAATTCTGGCGTTATACGGTGCAATCATGCTGGTGACGATACTCACGTGGCTCTCCGTAATTGCAGGCTTCATGTCTGCTGGAGCTTGGCTCTATGCTAGCAACGTGAAAGTGACCCGGGAGGCCGCACTGGAAAAGCGCCGAAAACGTGCCGAGAAGACTGGCGAAAAGCCAAACCTTGGTGGCCTTGAACTCTTCGGTGCTGAGTTGAAAGAGACTATGGAGGCGCAGGTCAGATGGAACTCAGCAGGTGCCGTCTTAGCAGCTATTGCCGTTGCGTCACAGGCAATCACTCAGATGCTACGCGGCGTATAACAATTCATTCAAGCCGAAGTTGCTTCGCAACTCAGCTTAATTCAGGCGTTAGCGCCCTATGGCAATTGATCAGCAAGCTCGAGCAACTTTGGCTGAGTCAACGCGCTGGCTCATTGGCGCTCGTATCACAAATTTCCAGTTCGACGATGGGGTGCCAAAGTCGGCGGATCCGGCGATCCGAGAGATCTACAACCAATTCCTATGGCTGCTCTACTGTGATCTTCGAGAGCACCGCCTGGTCGGTGCCGACAGGCTGTCGCAAGCTCAAAGGGACGCAGCAGTTCGCTGCGTCCTCTTTCTCAAGTCAGGCCTTGCCTACCTTTGGCCGGTTCTCTCCCGCGGCCAGTCTGCGCTTCTCACTATTGGCAACTTGCTGACACTTGGATTAGCAGGACGCATCTACTTCCGTCGCCTACGGTCCGCCGGCGACATGGCGTACTGGCCGTTCTCATCTCAGTCACATTACGCTGCCGCGCTCGGTACGCCTGTGTACTTGCCCGGCGCGGGCGCTAACAATTCATTCAAGCCGAACCCGCTTCGCGGGTCGGCTTAATTCAGGCGTTAGGCCGTGATGGAGCAAATGCGTTGGTGGTCGCCGCTTCGGTGAGTTCGCAGGCCATGCATGCGGTTGGCTCCGGACAGCAGTCATCACGGTTGCTGGTTGCGGTAAGTTCGGTGCTTCGCCTTGGCACGTCGTTCCCGCGCTGCGCTCGGTACAGTTGGCTTCGGTGGCATCACGCGCCGCTGCATCGCTGGGCAAGCTCCATCTCGCAAGCTGTGGCAAACTTGATCCAGGCGGCAGTGCTGGGAGCATGGTTGCACCATCCAACCTTTGCGGCCACTCACTGCCTAACAACTCATTCAAGCCGAAGTTGCTTCGCAACTCGGCTTAATTCAAGCGTTAGGCCATGATCTTTCGGAGTTCCAATGAGTCATGCAGCGACAGTTTATGAAGTGATGATTGCTTCTCCAGGCGACGTCTCAACCGAACGAGCCATCGTCAGAGAGCTTCTAGCCGAATGGAATATTGTCAATTCAAGAAGGTCTCATCGCGTGCTCCTGCCTGCTGGTTGGGAGACGCACGCCGTTCCTGAAATGGGTGACAGGCCTCAAGCGATAATCAACAAGCAGGTTCTTAATAACTGCGACTTGCTTATAGGAGTTTTCTGGACGCGAATCGGCACTCCAACCGGCGACTACGCTAGCGGGAGCGTGGAAGAGATTGAGGAGCACATCAAAGCCGGCAGGCCAACAATGCTCTACTTTTCATCAGCCCCAGTTGTTCCAGAGAGCATCGAGCCAGAGCAGTACGCAAGCCTCCAAGAGTTCAAGCGGTCTTGCCAAACCCGCGGCCTGTACGAGTCATATGCAGACCTCCAAGAATTTCGGACAAAGCTTTACCGGCAGCTCCAGCTCAAGCTAAACAATGATGCGCACTTCCAGAGCGATGCCGGGAACTTCACTGCGGACATTGAACCTGCCACCAACTTAGTGCGCCTATCAAAAGAGGCTTCATATCTGCTTAAAGAATGCGCATCAGATTTGAGTGGTCACATCATGAACCTTTCATACATCGGCGGTCGCGCTATTCAGGTCAATGGGAAGAACGTAATTGAAGAAGGCAGTGACCGCTCGCGCGCTATCTGGACATCCGCGCTCGACGAGCTCGAGAATGCGGGTTACATCAACGCCTTGAACCACAAGCGCGAGATGTTCCAGATCACCAAGGCCGGCTACGAGGCTGCTGACTTGCTCTCGTAGAATGGCGTAACAATTCATTCAAGCCGACGCCGCTTCACGGCGCGGCTTAGTTCAGGCGTTAGGCATCAAAAAGCAAAATGCCGCGGGCATGTACAGTCTTTGCCCGCAGCTTATCTAGCTCAGCCTTCAGGCAAGATCACAATGCCTTGGTCGGTCACTTGTATTCGCGCTTTCTGACCAACCGCGAAGCCAGCTGCGGATAGCCAATCGCCACTCAACCTTAGGAACGGCACTTGTCGTGGTCGGTAGCGGCATTCCCGATCTTTGTGTCGGCTTTCGTAAACCTGGTAGCCAATCGTAAGATAGCGAGGCTTCGGTGACGGGGTCTTCTTGGCAGTCACGGTGTACTCCTACGATTCGTTCTATTTCGCCTCCTGTTCAGAGAGGCGGCCGGGTGCTTGAACACGGTCGTAGGGCCGCCCGCAGTTTTCCCCTTTCGGGTATTGCATAGCTGCGCGCCACCCGGCCATAGAAAAAGGCGGGGCACAAAAAAGCCACTTGGCTAACGGGAGTGGCTTCCGCCTACGAAGGTGTGTTCAGCACCTGCAGCAAATCTAGCGCCGCCAATGGCTTGGGTCAAGCTGAGGGCAAGCTCCAAGTCCGCTCAGCTGTGGCATGCTAGCTCTTCGGCAGAGGCGTCGGGGTTGCGAGCGCATCTGCCTAACAGTTCATTCAAGCCGACGCCGCTTCGCGGCGCGGCTTAATTCAGACGTTAGGCCGCAAGGGAGATCGCGTGGAAGGCCCAACTAACAAGCTCCTCATCGTCGGCGGCGCACTGAGTGGCGTTGCAGCACTGACACATCTTGCGTGCTTGGTAGTGGGCGCGCCGCTCTTCCGCCTCTTGGGCGCCGGAGAGCAGATGGCGCAACTTCACGCTGAAGGCGGCTGGTACCCCACAGTGGTCACGCTCGCGATCGCCACCGTCTTGGCCACCTGGGGTGCGTACGCACTCTCGGCCGCGGGCGTATTCCGGCCGTTTCCGCTACGTCGAACAGTCCTTACAGCGGTCACAGGTGTTTATATCCTTCGCGGTGTGGCGTTCGTCCCGGTCATGACCTACTTCCCTGGCAACAGCCTCACGTTCTGGGTCGTGAGCTCGGCGATCTGTCTCGCCATTGGTCTGGTGCACCTTGTGGGGCTCCGACAGTCGTGGGGCAGGCTGCGTCGGCTTGGGGCCTAACAATTCATTCAAGCCGAAACCGCTACCCGGTTCGGCTTAATTTCGTCGTTAGGCCGTGGTGGAGCAAATGCGTTGGTGGTTACCGCTTCGGTGAGTTCGCAGGCCATGCATGCGGTTGGCTCCGGACAGCAGTCATCACGGTTGCTGGTTGCGGTAAGTTCGGTGCTTCGCCTTGGCACGTCGTTCCCGCGCTGCGCTCGGTGCACTTGGCTTCGGTGGCATCACGCGCCGCTGCATCGCTGGGAAAGCTCCATCCCGCAAGCTGTGGCACACTCTTCCCAGGCGGCAGTCCTGGGGAGCATGGTTGCACCATCCCAACTTCGCGGCCACTCACTGCCTAACAACTCATTCAAGCCGAAGTTGCTTCGCAACTCGGCTTAATTCAAGCGTTAGGCGCTAGGAGGAAAGTGTGCGGTGAGTACGAACTTCGAAACGACGCTAGCGCCTGTCACGCGCCGCATTTCAGAAAGCTACTTAGGTCAGATGCGGAGTGCGGCCATTGGCGGTGGCAGCTTCTCCGCCGCGATTGTCCTGGTTCTTCTTCAGGTCAAGCTGACCTCCGTTGCACTGCATGTCTCGTTTGCTGCAGCTGCTCTGGGCATCCCGATCTGGATAGTTGTCTGGCAGTACGTACAGCCATACTTGCTGTATGGGCCAGACTCCTATGCTCACTTTCGGAAAGTGGGAAGCATTGGGGTAGCTACCGGGCTAGCTATCGCTGGGCTGATTACACTCTTCGTTAGCTTCAGCGCACTTCTGTGGCACATGTCGCTTTGGGTTGCACTAGTCTTTTCGCTTTTCAGCCTCGCTGCGGTCATCGTCATCGCGAGGCATGGCCAATCTGTGCTAGCGGCGGTCAAGCTTGTAGATAACGGGCCTAGCGCCTAACAATTCGTCCAAGCCGACGCCGCTTCGCGGCGCGGCTTAACTCTGGTGTTAGGCAGCGGTGGAGCAAATGCGTTGGTGGTTGCCGCTTCGGTGATTTCGCAGGCGGGCATGCGGTTGGCTCCGGACAGCAGTCATCACCGTTGCGGGTTGCGGTAAGTTCGGTGCTTCGCCTTGGTACGCCGTTCCCGCGCTGCGCTCGTTGCAGTTGGCTTCGGCGGCATCACGCGCCGCTGCATCGCTGGGCAAGCTCCATCCCGCAAGCTGTGGCACACTCGGTCCAGGAGGCAGTGCTGGGGAGCATGGTTGCACCATCCAACCTTCGCGGCCACTCACTGCCTAACAACTCATTCAAGCAGAAGTTGCTTCGCAACTCGGCTCAATTCAAGCGTTAGGCCTAGCTGGAGAGGTTATGGCATCCAAAGTCCTTCTTACCGTCCTTGCGGTCGCCTGCCTTTTCCTCAGTTACCGTGTGCTTCGTCTTGAGACTGAGGTGCATCAGCTCCAACGCAACGCGGCAATTGCGGTACTCTCTGCCGAGATCGCGAACAAGAAGATCGGCGCTATTGCACCGTACTTCCGAGAAGACAAGGCCGCCTTCGCCAGCGCCTGGATTGATGATTCAAACATGCCAGGCGCAGTCTTTCCCGATTCTGTGCTAGTCCCACTCAAGAATGAGCTTGCTCGCAAAAGGTCGGACCCGTCATCGCAACAACTCAAGGCTGAGACCTTCCGATAGGCTAGGCCTAACAATTCATTCAAGCCGAACCTGCTTCGCGGGTCGGCTTAATTCAGGCGTTAGGCATCAGGGGGAAAGTTCATGGCGTGGCTTTTTGCAATCGTTGTCCTCATCCTGCTAATTGTGTCGGCGAGCTTCCGCAAGTTTTCCGGTGTGCTGCTATTGCTAGCCGCAGTGGGTGGCGGAGGCTACTACCTGTATGACCAACATCAGGAGCGTCTCGCCAATTCACGGATCACTGCCGCTCAAGTTAGAGTGACCAACACGAAGATTCTTTCTGAGTACGGTAGCTACCGTTTCAGAGGTCGGGTGACAAATACGTCCCCGCAGCACACCCTTTCGCAAGTCGATTTCGAGATCGCTGTAAGTGAGTGTCCACAACCGCCCGCCGCGTCACCCTGCGTGGTCGTCGCGGAAACGCGGGAAACGCTCTACATAAAGGTTCCTCCTGGCCAAGCCCGGGACTTCAACGAGTATTTGTACTTTGCGGGTGATTCACTAGCTCCGGCGCCGGATCACCGGTGGCGGTTTGATGTGGTGGCCGTACGGGCATCGGAGCCTGATGCCTAACAATTCATTCAAGCTGAACTGGCTTCGCCAGTCGGCTTAATTCAGCCGTTAGGCGGCAGTTCCAGCTTCATCTCGATCCATTACAAACAGAGGAATACACATGTTGAGGGGAAAATTTGTTGCGGTGTTGGCGGCCATTCTGCTGGCTTCCGGTTGCGCTTCGGTTCCTATGGCGCCTGCATCTCAAGATGCAGAGCTAAAGACTTTCGCACCACCGCCTGCGGGAAAGGCTGGCGTTTACATGTACAGGAATAGTTTTATGGGTCAAGCGCTCAAAAAAGACATCTACATGGATGGCAAGCGGCTTGGGGAAAGCGCTAACAAAACCTACTTCTACAATCAGGTCGACCCTGGCGAGCACACAGTGTCAACGGAGTCCGAGTTTAGCGATAATGATTTCAAGTTCACGGTTCAATCAGGAATGAACTACTTCATCCGCCAATACATCAAAATGGGTGTTTTCGTGGGCGGGGCAAATGTCGAGCTGGTTTCCGAAGAAGAGGGGAGAAAAGGTGTTTTAGCGTCTGGCCTCGCTAAATAGAAAATAGAAGGCTGATACATACTGATTACCGCCTAACAATTCATTCAAGCCGAACTTGCTTCGTTACAGCAACAACATGGCAAATAAAGCTTGCCATGTTGTTGCCTCCACTGCGCAACTCGGCTTAATTCAAGCGTTAGGTGCTATGGAAGATACTCATCTCCTCGGAGCTATGTACCTTGGTCACGCTGGAGCCTTTCGACACTGCATCAACGTGCTTCTCGCAGATATGGACAAAGACAAAAATGGCCTACCCGCAAAAATGGCCTGTCTTCCAGTCTATTACCTGGCTTCGCATGTGATTGAGCTTCTTCTAAAGGCTGCTTTGCTCAAACGCGACGTTACTTCGCAGGAACTTAAAGCGGTTGATACTAGGCACAACCTTGCAAAGCTTGCAGAAATGCTTTCCGGCCTCGTCACAATCAGCAACCAAACTCGGGCATTGATTACCAACCTCAGCGATCAGCACAAACGTCATTTTCTACGCTACGGTGGACCCACGGCATTACCTCACCCAGAATGGCTAATGGAGGGTCTAGATGAGATCCTGCAGCTTTGCGCAGTTTCTGGAACTTCTGGGGGCGCGCCTAACAATTCATTCAAGCCGAACCCGCCTCGCGGGTCGGCTTAATTCAGGCGTTAGGCAGATGAACAGAGACAATCGCAACTGAGACTTTTCATGGACAACTATCAGCTTGTTACCTCGCCCCTATGCCGCTCCGTCACGACCGATGGCCGCACTGTTCGCCTAGAGATCTATCGCGGGCTCGACACCGACTGGACCCTTGAGGCTGTTGATGAGTTCAACAACTCCACCGTCTGGGATGACCTATTCGCAACGGACCAGGCCGCACTCGACGAGGCGTTGCGCACTATTCGGGATGAGGGAATTGACTCCCTCATTGGTCCGCCCAGCGGCGTCCATTAATGGATCAGCCGCCTAACAAATCATTCAAGCCGAAGTTGCTTCGCAACTCGGCTTAATTCAGGCGTTAGGCCGTGGTGGAGCAAATGCGTTGGTGGTCGCCGCTTCGGTGAGTTCGCAGGCATGCATGCGGTTGGCTCCGGACAGCAGTCATCACCGCTGCTGGTTGCGGTAAGTTCGGCGCTTCGCCTTAGCACGTCGTTATCGCGCTGCGCTCGGTACAGTTGGCTTCGGTGGCATCACGCGCCGCTGCATCGCTGGGCAAGCTCCCTCCCGCAAGCTGTGGCACACTTGGTCCAGGCGGCAGTGCTGGGGAGCATGGTTGCACCATCCAACCTTTGCGGCCACTCACTGCCTAACAACTCATTCAAGCCGAAGTTGCTTCGCAACTCGGCTTAACTCAGGCGTTAGGCCTCAAAGGGGAAGATCATGAATGATCCAAGGTTCTCACCGATTAGAATCAGAATTGCTACGTTGCTTATTGCGGCCACTATGGTCTATCTGGGGTATAGAGCGATCAATGGCGACAGTAGTCTCCTGCGCTATGCTTTCCCAATATTGCTGTGCGTATGCCTTATCGGCATGAAGTTTGCTGCACCAAAAATTCCGTGGCTGCAGCTCATCCTAGCGATGGGATCCGTTTTCATCATTAACTTAATTTTTTATTTCTTATCAGGGTCGCTTCCGCCGATCGCATTGATAGCAGACAAGATCATCATGTTTGTCTGCGTCTTTGGATTTGGCGCTTCCTGGGTAAGAAATGGCTACATCCCTGCGGCTGCCAATCGGTAACTGGGTTGAGGCCTAACAATTCATTCAAGCCGGGCCCGCATCGTTACGGCAATGAGCGGACAGTTGGTCGGGCGGGCCGGCTTAATTCAGGCGTTAGGCCGTGGTGGAGCAAATGCGTTGGTGGTCGCCGCTTCGGTGAGTTTGCAGGTGTGCATGCGGTTGGCTCCGGACAGCAGTCATCACCGTTGCTGGTTGCGGTAAGTCGGTGCTTCGCCTTGGTACGTCGTTCCCGCGCTGCGCTCGTTGCAGTTGGCTTCGGTGGCGTCACGCGCCACTGCTTCGCTGGGGCAAGCTCCATCCCGCAAGCTGTGGCACACTCTGCCCAGGCGGCAGTGCTGGGGAGCATGGTTGCATCATCCAACCTTTGCGGCCACTCACTGCCTAACAACTCATTCAAGCCGAAGTTGCTTCGCAACTCGGCTTAATTCAAGCATTAGACCGCAGTACAGAATCCCCGTATCGTCCCTCCGCATGGGCCTTCTTTACACTCAGCAGTGGCATTCATATCTTTGGAGGCATCAGTTGTTCGACTTCAGTCCTGTTTCGAATCTCGTCTTTGCCCTTGGGCGCAACGGGCCAGGGGGCGTTCAGCTTTTGGGCACTGCATTTGCTTTAGACAAGCCCGGTCTCTTCGCGACAGCGTCGCACGTGGCGGGGACGGAGGGACAGAACCTTGTCCTCGCCTTCAAGCCGCTCGCAGCACTGCACGACTATCAAGACACCGGAGACACCTCCATCAGGTCGTTTCCTGTGCAGATCCACGCCCTTGACCCGTTTCATGACCTCGCCGTCCTTAAGGCAGATGTAATCTCTACGTCGAGTGTGGTGGTAGGTGGCGCAGATGACGCAACGGTGGGTACGCAGGTCGCCAGTTTTGGTTTCCCACACGCGGATCACTGCCGAATGGTTCTTACGCAACAAGACGCTGAGATTGGGGCGCGAGTTCTAATCGCATCCGGCGGCATCAAGGCAAAACACCTGGTCCTAAATACTCAGGCACGCCCTGGGCAGTCTGGCAGTCCGATCTTCAGAAAGACTGATGGTCGGCTGGTAGGGGTGCTCGTCGGCTCCTATGCCCCCGGGGGCGGCGGCGGCATATCGTTGGGGGGAGTCGACCCGCACACTCTTCATCAGACGACGCACGCGGTATCGTCGGAGTACCTTTCTAAGATGTACTAGCTATGACGGACACCATCGACACATTGCTGCAAGACGACCCGGACAAATGGGTCGGTGAGCTTCCAGAGTTCCAGCGCTCCGCTATCCAGGAGTTGCGGTCAGCCGGCTCATCGTACGAGGATATCGCTCAAGCCTGGATTACAGCCTCTGCTGAAAACACCTACCGCTTCTCTGCGTCGGCTCCCGTCGGCGACAAGGGGGCATTCCTGGATAACTTGCGCTCGGAGATCCGCGCTTTTCTTTGCGGGGACAAGAAATATAAGAAGGAAAGGGATGGGCTTTTCGGCGAAAAGGGTCTTGCCCGTACATACGTAGTGAGCGCGATGGCGGTGGCAATAGCACCGCAGCTAAGCGTTGCCGCAGCCGTCATCGCCCCACTCATTGCGCTCGTCCTCGCCAGTGTCGGCAAAGTGGCCCTGAATGCTTGGTGTGCTTCCCAGCCCGGACCGAAGCCGTGAAGTTATATTGGGGTACGGTTCTTTGAGGTCGGGCCTGCGGTCTAACAGGTCGTTCGACACGGACGCCCAACGGCGGTCCTTCGCTTCGCTACGGTCCTCTCCGCCGGTCGCCGGTCAACTCCGACGTTAGGCACCGCATGAAAGTTCGATGGTTATTTGTTGCATGGGGAATTTTGGCAGCTTGGGTTCTTTTGCTTCGTTTCGGAGTGGTCGGTCCACGAGAGTGGCTAATCACGCTTTATGCCGTGGGTAGTCTTGCACTTGCAGGCGGGGCTGGCGCGCTACTCAACATCCGTTTTCGTCAAGATCTTCTGGCCGTTGATCGAGCTGCCTGGGAACACCTCACGCAATTTCCTGGTCTTGGTCCTGGCTACCACAACAATTTTTGTGAGCTGAGCTGGATCACACAGCCGTCGTCTACTATCCCGCCCCACCTCAAACCGCTGTGGCTTCGGGCACGCAAGCTCGTCTGGCTGCCAGGTGTCTGGTTCCTAACCACACCGGCAATCGGCGTTGTTGTAGGTGTCGGCAGTGCCTAACAATTCATTCAAGCCGAACCCGCTTCGCGGGTCGGCTTAATTCAGGCGTTAGGCCTCTGATGAGACTTCTCGTACTACTTCCTTTGCTCTTGCCACTCACCGCATCCGCGCGTGATATGGCGCCCTTGAATAATCCAGAGCTTGCTACGGTCATTGGCCTTTTCCAAGAACTGGTAACAACACCATCAAATTCAGACCATCCCTAAAGCACTCCCGTCATGCTCTCATCATCCCTGTATCGTGTCGTACATCAAACGCCGACTATCGAAGCGTATCGTCATCTTCGCCAAGCAAGCGGCTTGAGCCCGAAAGCGTTGGAAGCGGCCGAGCGCGGGTTGCCCAACTCGCTGTTCAGCGTGCAGGTGCTTTGCGATGGCGAGCCGGTAGCGATGGGGCGCGTCATCGGCGATGGCGGCTGTTTTTATCAGGTGGTGGACATTGCGGTTTTGCCAGCACATCAGGGCCGTGGTCTGGGCAAGACTGTCATGGGTGAGATCGCAAGCTACATAGAACGCGAAGTACCTGCGTCTGCGTATGTCAGCCTGATTGCGGATGGTGCGGCGTATAAGCTCTACCAGCAGTTCGGTTTTGCGTTGACTGCGCCTGCCAGTGTAGGTATGGCCTTCAAGAGGAAAACGTCGAGGGCAAGCGCGGCGTCTGACGTTTTGAAGAGCTAAAATTGTTCTGCTGCGCTCGCGCCAGCGCTCCAATCTGTCATTCCAGCATTACCGTCAAGGAACGCATGTTCTCCATCTTCAAGAAGCAAGCCGCTCCATTACTGATTGTTCGTGCCGATGGGCGGGAGTTGTGTCGCATTAGCCAGAGTGATGTCCCGTGTGAGATCAAGCCTTCCGCATGGTTGAAAGCCGATAGCGTCCTGGAATTTACCGACTCGGCGGGAGGTGTGCATCGGCATGAACTTGGTGCTGCAACAGGATGGTTCCACTTCTCCATTCGCGTACATCCCAACCTGGGGTGCCAGGCAGACTGTGTCATTTCCCAGACCGAGCAGCTCGATCCAGACGCGTTTGCGAATGGGCACGCAGACGGGATCAGATTTCAGCCGTTCTTCCTGCCGGGCGCCAGCGTCAGCAGTACCGCACTTGCAGGCAAGGGGCTTTTTGCCAGGGGTCTGCACTTCAGTGGACTAGTCACCGGCGGCAACGTACTGCTTTCCTGTGAATGCGACCACTGCAAACGTTCTTTCCTGATCCGTTCCTACCACGCCGGCTTCAGCAACGCGGGCTATTTCTACTCGGAATCCGGCAGGTACACCATCACGGTGGAGGACCACATTGCCGGCAGTCCGGCCGCATTGACAGAGCCGGACCCCGAGCAGCTGCATGCACTGGAAGAACGGCTTCCGCTGGCACCGGATGGGTCGGCCTATCGCTATATGAATCCGTTCCGCTGCCCACACTGCGCTGCGCCCTATATCGACTTTGCAGCACACCCCGGCCTTCGAAAGAACGAGTACTACGGCAACTACTTTGTCGGCAGCGATCTGCTGCGATATACGCCAGCCGATCCCTGAGCCGCATCTGCTTACGGCGTCTCTGCTGTCGCGGTAGGCAAAGCTATTAGCGGGCTGAGGCTTGAATTTTGCGTAGCTTTGCCTGGTAATCAGAGCAGCTGTCAAAACTGCTGCGCAGCCGTCAGGCGGGCGCGGCCGGCGCTCGGAATCCGCATGTACCCCCGTACACTGCGGTTCCTCCGCGCCGTCCGCACCCACCTGACGGCTGCTCGCTACGTTTTGTTAGCCGCTCTTAGTTCTTGCCTGGAGCATTGTTGGGGCAGACTAGGCGCTGCCAACCAGACCCGAGGTCATGCCATGTCACAAGCTGCCAGCTCCGGCCTGTTTATCTATGCCAAGGATCTTGAGCGTGTGGCGGCTTTTTACCAGCGCGTGCTGGGTATGCAGGCGATCCATTCCAGCAAGGAATTGGTTGTGCTGAACGCAGCCGCGCTGCAACTTGTCATCCATGCCGTACCTGAGGCAATCGCCGCCTCCATCACCATCGCCGATCCGCCCAACCGGCGTGAGAACACCGCGCTCAAGTTCTTTTTCACCGTCCCGAGCATCGCGCAGCTCGTCGAGCTTGCAGCTGCGCTTGGCGGCGAAATTCTGCCAGCGCAGTGGCGCGGCCCTGGCTTCGTTGCCTGTAATGCCGTTGACCCGGAAGGCAATGTCTCCCAGCTGCGCGAACGCGCTGCCTAGAGAACGGTCGAGCGGCGCATCAGAGCGGCGAAGCTTCGGTCGCGCCGAGGCGCAGTGCTGCAGGGTGTTGTGAGCCTTCGCCCATGCGACGCCGTGGCTCTGGGCGCACGCAATCATTCAGCCGTCCACGCGCCAGATCCCGCTGCACGGCAGCGGCTGCAAAGCGATACTGGCACTGCTGATCTGGCCTATGCTTCGCATCTTCCGAAACAACGCTTGGCGAATGGATTCACGATGAAGAATAAAGTGTGGCTCATCTGCTTGCTGGTGTCGGGATCGGCGTTTGCGCAGGGCGTAGCTCCTGCCACGACACGGGAGATCAACCAACTGTTCGCAGCGTTGAAGAACTCCAACTGCGAGTTCTCGCGCAACGGGTCGTGGTATTCGGCGCCCAAGGCCAGCGAGCATTTGCAACGCAAGTACGACTACCTGCAGAAGAAGGGCCTGGTCACCAGCACCGAATCCTTTATCGAACTTGCTGCGACCAAGAGCAGCATGTCGGGCAAGCCGTACGAGGTGCGATGTGGCGGGGCAGCGGCGGTACCGAGCCAATCCTGGTTCACCGGCAAGCTGCGCGCATTACGCAAGGGCACGCCGGCCTCCGGCAGTTGATACCTCGGCCGAGCGATGACGCGCAAGATTGCAGGCATGTCACCGCCGGCTTCCCTGCGGCACTGAGCACGGTAGAGCGTCTGGATGCTGCAACGGCTAGAAACACGCGTTCCACCGCCTGTGCTGCTAGTGCTGCTGGGCGTGATCGCCGCCGGCACGGCAGCGCTGTTACCGGGCATCGCGCTCCCGCTGCCGGGCCGGATGTTGATGGCCGGCACCTGTGTGCTCGGGGGCATCGCGTTGAATGTGCTTCCAAAGCTGACATTTGCCAGCGCCGGGACCACGATCAACCCGCTCGCGCCGCAGCGTGCAACACAGCTGGTAACCACGGCCTGCATCGCTACACCCGCAACCCGATGTATCTCGGCCATGCGCTGCTGCTGGGCGGCTGGATCGTGTCGCTGCAGCAGGACGCCGCCCTGGTTCTGGTGGGTGCCTACGTGCTGGCAATCACGCGGCTCCAGGTCCTGCCGGAGGAGCGCGCATTGGCGGCGCAGTTTGGCCCCGCCTACGCCGCGTATTGCCGGGTGACGCCGCGTTGGTGATAGACCACCACAGCGTTGCTCACGCGGCATGGCGTGCCTGTCTTGCAGCACTCTGCGCTGTGGGCGCTGCGTCTTCCACAAAAAGGCTCACTGCATCTTCCAGCTGTGCGGCATGGTCGCCCATGGCACGCGCGGCGGTGCTGGCCTCCTGCATGCGTAGCACGCCGTCGCGCATGTCGATATCCACGCGACTCAAGGTCTGATGCACCTGCGCGATGCTGCCGGCCTCTTGCTCGGAGGCGACCGCAATCGTGCTCAGCGTGCTGCTCACCTGGCCAATGGTGGTCACGATGTGCTGCATGCCGGCACCAGCGCTGCGTACTTGCTGCACACCTGCTTCAACGTGCGCCACCGACTCGCCGATCAACGCCTTGATCTGGCTGGCGGCGGTGGAGGAGCGTAGTGCCAGCGCGCGTACTTCGCTGGCCACCACCGCAAAGCCACGACCTTCGTCGCCTGCACGCGCCGCTTCCACGGCAGCGTTGAGCGCCAGGATGTTGGTCTGGAAGGCCAACCCATCGATGACGGCGATGATGTCCTGGATACGCCGCGAGGCGGCTTCCATCTGTTGCATGGTGCCCATCGCCTTGCCCATGGTGTCGCCGCCTGCACGTGCCGCTTCCGATGCGGCGGCAGCCAGCACATCGGCATCGGCTGCCTGCGCACTGTGCTGCTGCATGGTGCCAAGCACGGCCTGCATCTGTTGCGCCGCCTCGCCCAGCGTGATCGATTGGCGCCGCACCTGCTGCTCCAGTGCGTCGTTGCCGTGCAGGATGTGGCCGGTGGCCGCATTGATGGCGCCGCTGGAACTGCGGATCTGCACGATGATGCGGGCAAGCGCATCGGCCGTGGCATTGGCATCGCGCTTCATGTGGTCGAACACGCCCTCGCAGGGGCGATCGATGCGTTGCGACAGGTCGCCGTGCGCCAGTGCCGCCAGCATGCGCCGCATGTCCTGCAAGCTGTCTTCGGTAACCGCGAGAAAGCGATTGATGCCTTCGGCCAGCTGGCCCAAGGTGCTGTCGTGCGCATGCCCATGCAGCCGCGCGCCGAGCTCGCCGCGGGTGGCTTGCGCAATCACGGTGGTCAGTTGCGCTTCGAGCAACAAGGACTGGGTGCGGTCCTGCCATTCCACCACCACGCCCAGTGGCGTGCCGTCGTGATCGTGCACGGGCGTGACGCTCTCCTGCAGCTGCAGTGCGCCCAGCGCGCGCGCACCTGCGCCACTTTCGACAGCACGCCGCTGTGCGGCCTCGGCAAGCGCCTGCTGCACGGTGTGTGCATCGCTGCGCGCGCTCAATTGTGCGAAGGAGTGATTGCGGTAGATCGCATCGCCCTGCGTGTCGACAATGGCCACAGCCATGGCCGAGGCATCCAGTGCCAGGCGAATCCGGCGGTTTTCCTGCAGCAGCTGCTGTTGCGTGGTGATGCGTTCCTGCACCTGCGCGCTCATGCGCACCAGCGCCTGCGCCAGCGAACCGGCACGAAAGTGCTGCTGCATGATGGCAGGCGGCAAGGCGTCGCCCTTGGCCAGCGTGTCGGCAAGCTGCGCCAGCGCCTCTGCTTCGTGGTCCAGCGCGTCCAGCTGGCGTCGCAGTTGCACGGCCATGACGCAGACGAAGGCGGTTTCCACAATCACGTAGCCGGCGTGCAGCACGACGATGCCGAACCCGCTGCCGGCACTGAAGGCCTGCACCGGCAGACCACGCGCCTGCAGCCAGTAAAACGCGAGGTGGTGCACGGCAATCGCAGCGGCGGCTACCACCACCGGCAGCCAGTCGCGGTAATACAACAGCAGCGCCAGGATCACGAAGACGCCGAAGTGCATTTCCACCAGCCCGTGTGCCTGCTGGATGGTGGCAGCCACCAAGGCCATCAGCACCAGCGCGGTGGTCACACTGGTCAGCCGCGTGCCGGGATTGAAGCGCGCCTGCCACAGCATCAGCAGCAGGCTGGGCAGCGTGACCGCCAGGAAGGGCGTCCACTGCCCCTGATACCAGGCCAGCGCCAGCGAGCCAGCGCTCTGTAAGGTGGCGAGCCAGAGAAAGAGACGGTCGGCCTTGATCGCCAGCCGGTTGGCGTAGCCCGAGGCCAGCTGCGCGGTGGGTGCGTGCGTTGCGGTGCTGCTCATGCCGACACCCCCGCAGCACAGGCGCACGGTGCCACCAGCGCGACATCCGCCGGGCGTGCCAGGACCTGCGGTAGCCAACGCGGCCACTCTGCCGCACCGGCACGCCCGCATACCGCGCTGCCCTGCGCGGGGCCCGCATAGCGCGGCTGGCCATCGGCGCCGAGCAGCCACACCGCATAGCCGCTGCCATGCAGGGCCGGCACATCGATCTGCTGGACGCGCCCGCCGCGCGCGCGAACCGCCTGGCTCAATAACGCCCAGGCACGTGCATCGGCGGCGCCGTCGCAGGTGCAGGCACCCACGACGCCGACCAGCATTGGTGCGGTCGACAGCGCCGGCAGGCTGGCCTGCACGCGCGCCCAGGCGCTGGCGGCGTCGCCGGCAGCAGCAGCCTGCGGCGTGGTCCAGGCAACGGCGATCCAACCGCACCACAGCGCCAGCAAGGCGACGCCGGCGGTACGCCGGGCGGCGGGTGAGGAGGAACCGACTAAGGACATGTGCGCTGAATCCGACGGGCTGGTGTCGCCTTATCGGACTTGGGCGCTTACGCTTGAGTCGGCTTCGATTGGTATTTCTGATCGCTGCGATAGCGGATGACGCTGCACGTTGCAGCGCAACGGTTTGTGGTGATGGCCGGTGTGCAAGCCAGAACATGATGTTTAGTCGCCGCGCGCCTTTGTGAGTGTGTTTTCACGGGCCGATGGCAGCGCGTGCGGCAACGCTGCTGCCGACGCGTGCAACGGTGGTGGGCCCGACTGGATTGCCTGGGCCGTGCCTGTAGTGGGCCAACAACCATCCGCTCAGGTGTCGCGGCCGCGCCAATACGCCACCGCATAGGATTGCGCGCCAGGACGAGCACTCGGCGCGCAGCAGCAACGACAAGGCATCACACGGTCAGAGCGGTGTGAGCGGTATGAGCGGCATGCAGAACGATGCGCGAAGCCGACTGACTGCGGCGTTGCCGCAGGCGACCAAACGAGCGCTGAGGCATACACGCCCAGCAGCCCACTATCGAAGGACCAACACCTAAGTCACCCAGTCCAACGTTCGCCTTGCATGCCGGTGCATCGCAGGAGCGACCTGACGCGTGCACCAGCGTCGCGCGCATACGCTGCCGCGGTCACCGCGGTCACCGCGATCGCCGTGACCGCGGCAACGCGCAGCGTCAGGCGATCGGGTCGTTGGCTTCCATCAGGCCGGCGGTCTGCGCCCGGTCGAAACGCTCACGTGCGGTGCGGATGTCGGCGTGGTGTTCGCCGGCCCAGTTGAGCAGCTGCGAGACCGGGCCGAGCAGCGCCACGCCCAGCTTGGCCAACGCATACTCCACGCTCGGCGGCTTGGTCGCGTAGACCTTGCGGGTGATCATGCCGTTGCGCTCGAGGTTGCGCAGGGTCTGGGTGAGCATGCGTTTGGAGATATCCGGCACGGCGCGCTGGATGGCGCTGAAACGGGACGGGCCAGGGATCAGCGTGAGCAGGATCAACAAGGTCCACTTGTCGCCGATCTGGTCGAGCACATCGCGCACCGGGCACTTGGTGGCGTCGAACGGCCCTTCCAGGGACGGCGGCGGCGGAAACAGGGCAATCGCATTCACAGGGGCATCTCACGGTAACCAGGGGGAGAAAAAACTGCCTCCTTGCGGAGGATGGGACGACCCCGACAATAGGCTCGCTGGACTTCCGGTCTAAATACTAGACCAAACCTCTTATCGATACCTGACGGAGCGCATCATGGCACACACCTCCCCCCTGATTCTTGTCACCGGCGCCAGCGGACACCTGGGAGCGCTGATCGTCGATGCGTTGCTTGAGCGTGTGCCTGCCGGCCGCATCGTAGCAACCGCGCGCGAGACCGCGTCACTGTCGGCATTCGCAAAACGCGACATCAGCGTACGTCGCGCCGATTACGCCGACCCGGCCTCGCTGGACGCCGCTTTCGCCGGGGTCGGCACGGTCCTGCTGGTGTCCTCCAACGCGGTGGGCGCGCGCGTGGAGCAGCACCGCAACGTGATCGAGGCCGCCAAGCGTGCCGGCGTGGGCCTGCTCGCCTACACCAGCGTGCTGCGTGCGGACACCAGCACGCTCTCGCTGGCCGGCGAGCACGTGACCACCGAAGCACTGCTGCGCGACAGCGGCGTGCCGCACGTGCTGCTGCGTAACGGTTGGTACACCGAGAACTACACCGGCTCGATCGGCCCGGAACTGGCGCACGGCGCGGTAATCGGCAGCTCTGGCGATGGCAGGATCAGCGCGGCAACCCGTGCCGACTACGCGGCCGCCGCGGCGGCAGTACTGGCCTCCGCCGAACCGCAGGCCGGACGCATCTACGAGCTGGCAGGCGATCAAGCCTTCAGCATGGCCGACTACGCCGCCGAGCTGGCGCAGCAGGCGGGCAAGCCGGTGGCCTACCACGACATGCCGGAGGCGGACTATGCCGCGGCCCTGGTCCAGGCCGGGCTGCCGGCCGGCTTCGCCCAGGTACTGGCGCAGTGCTCGGCGTCCGCAGGCGGCGGCAGCCTGTTCGACGACAGCCACACCTTGAGCAAGCTGATCGGCCGCCCCACCACCCCGCTGCGCGCCACCATTGCCGCTGCGTTGGCGGCGCAGCCGGCGGGCTGATCCCGGCGCCGTTCGCAGGCAGGTCCTGCGAACGGTGAGTGGGCCCGGCGGAGATCTGTTGCCGCCAACGCAGCCGGAGCGAACGCGCCGGTCACTCGGCCAGAAGGGCGCCAGGCAGGCGGCGCCCAGCTGCCGGCATGACGGCATGCCTGGGCCGCGCCTGTCGCGCCGACTGAAAGCGAATGTGGCTTGAGTCGCTGCTGCGCCCGATGCGCAAGGAACACAACTCCGGTCGCTGCCGATGGCGTGCAGGCTTGGTCGCCATGGTGTCGTGCGGGGATCCTTGGCTCCGAGACGCAGAACGCCAACCCCGATGATCCCCCAGAACAAAGGCCCTGCATCCGATAGCCGCGCGGTATCGGACGGGCATCCCTGCGCCCTCCGCGCTCTACCGACCACACAGGCGACACCAAAGCGCTGTATCTCCGCACCGCCTGGCCGTGGTCACGCATCCCGCAGCGCTAGCCGCATGCGCCATCGCGCCAAGGAAGTAGACGCCCGGCCTGGGCAGGCGCGCACTGCGCCGCGCCTGCCGCCGCACTGACATCTGCCGGAAATGCAGCTGACACAGTCATCCGTCGGATGGCGCTGCCGATGTCACCAAACTGACATCAAACATAAATATAACTGCACCCCATCGCTGCTACGGCAGCACTGCGGAGCGCCATGACGGTGCCCGGCATCTGGCCGCACGCGCCCTTCTTGCAGGAGCGCCTGGGCCGGCCACGCCACCGCCGCCCAGTTCCCCTTGCCGAGCCGGATCCATGAAAAAACGCAATCTCGCCACCGTCCTGTGCGCCCTCAGCGCGACCGCCAGCGGCAGCACGCTGGCCGCCGAGCTGGAGCTGTACGTCGACCGCAAGACCAAGCAGATCTTTGCCGAGCCAGCACCCGGGCGCGACAAGCTGGGCAAGTTCGTGCAGGTGGACGAGAACGGCAAGCTGCCGGCATCCGCCTTGCCTGAAGCGCCCGCGGCACCAGTCACGGCCACCGCGCCCAGCACCGGCGTGGCCCAGGCAGCGCCGCCTGCTCCGGCGGCCGCGCCCGTGCCGACCGCCGCCAGCGACGCGCCCAAGAAGTGGTACGACAAGTTGAGCCTGCGCGGCTACACCCAGATCCGCTACAACCAGGGCATCGGTGGCGATGCGCAGGACCTGCGTGCGCCCGGCGACCGCTTCATCGGCAATGACCAGAGCCTGGGCATCCGCCGTGCACGCCTGGTGCTGAGCGGCGATCTCAACGAGCACGTGTCGCTGTACTTCCAGCCCGATTTCGCCAGCACCCCGACAGGTTCGACCACCTCCAACTTCGCGCAGCTGCGCGATGCCTACGCCGACATCTTCTTCGACAAGAAGCGCGAATACCGCGTGCGCGTGGGCCAGTCGAAGATGCCCTACGGCTGGGAAAACCTGCAGTCCAGCCAGAACCGCTTGACGCTGGACCGAGCCGACGCGCTCAATTCCGGCCTGCGCGACGAACGCGACATCGGCGCGGTGTTCTACTACAGCCCCACGGTGGCCAAGGGACGCTTCCAGGACCTGGTCAAATCCGGCCTGAAGGGCTCGGGCGACTACGGCGTGCTCGGTGCCGGTGTGTACAACGGCCAGGGCGCCAACCGCGCCGAGCGCAACGACGGCATGCATGCGGTGGTGCACGCCACCTACCCGTTCAAGCTCGCCAACGGCCAGTACCTGGAAGTGGGCGCCGATGCCTACGCCGGCAAGTTCGTGCCGACGGCGGCAGCGGTGAACATCGGTGGCCGCAGCTTCACCCCGACCATCACCGAGCCGAACGGCTACACCGATCAACGCGTGGCCGCGCACATCATCTATTACCCGCAGCCGTTTGGCCTGCAGGCCGAGTGGACCGTGGGCCGCGGCCCGGAGCTGGACGTGGCGCAGCGGCGTATCCGCACGCGTTCGTTGAGCGGCGGTTACGTGCAGGCGATGTTCAAGCACGACTTCAACTACGGCACGCTGCTGCCTTACCTCAAGTGGCAGACCTACCGTGGCGGTTCCAAGTTCGATACCAATGCGCCGCGCATGCGCCTGGACGAAGTGGAAGCCGGCGTCGAATGGCAGCCGATGGATGCGCTGGAACTGGTCTTCGCCTATTCGAAGATGAAGCGCACCGACGTCACCACTGCGCCGTATCCGGTAGTCGAAGGCGATCTGCTGCGGCTGCAGCTGCAGGTCAATTACTGATTCACTGAGCTGATGTAACTACCCTGAACCTGGTACTACGGAAGTTCCCTGTTTTGGTGGCATTGCGTGTAAGACATCGAGTTGCGCGGTCGCGCGCAGCGCGCAACTCGACAACCGGGGCTACACACACACTTCAAACGCGCTATCGGGCGGCCGTTGCCAACATGCCCGCGCGCCAACCGCTTGGCAGCTCATTGCTCATCTCCACAGCGCGTGCGTCTCCCAGTTGTCCGGGGCTCCCATGCCGGCTCTATGCGACGCGTCGACCAGAAGAGGGCGCAGGTGATTGCTGACAGTCGTCCGCCAGTGCGTAACATTGGCCGCAGTGCTTTTGAGCAGGTGATGCAACACGCACAGCACAAAAAATAGGCGATTTGCTGGAACCACCGACGACGCGCTCGCCCAGATCCCGTGCCTGGGAATCATCGGCGACACGCCAAGAACTCGATTCCACAACCGACCATGGTGCGCCGCCATGTTGCGAACCACGGAGACGGCATGAAGCCAACTGACCAAAACCGGTCCAGCCGTCTGAAATTCAGCGGCAATTGCGGTTTGATCCACGCCATGCATGGCACGCACCAATTTGGACAGCGTGCCAAGTGATATCACCTCACTGGCCATATAAATGGGCACTTCAGGGAAAGGTGGGGTGGTGTATCGCTGTCTGTAGTGTTCTATGAACGTCTCCCGGGCACGGCTGACCTCGTCGTCGACCTTTCTTAGCCAGATTACGTGCCAATTACCCAAACTGCGCCGGTCCCCACCGTCTGCCCTGAAATTAGCCGCGTTGCGATGGCCAAAGCTGCCGTAGGCGTGAGCCAGCTTATAGGTCACTGCCGTCCTAGTGGCCACTTCAATATGTCCAATGGCTTCGCCTACAAGATGGCGCAGAAGACGATCAAACTCGTAAAGTCCGAGCGCGATGTCCATGCTCGCGCCCGGCAGATAGGTATCGCTGCCTGCAACTCGCAAAGGAAACAGATAGCCCATCAGGCGGTAGTAACCAACCCTCCGCAGATAGAGTTCTGCTGTGACGGGATCGGCGATTGCGAGACCTCGGTCCTGCAACTGCTGAATCTGCTGGGCGTAGTCCAACGCCTCCTTCATGTACTGCATTGTCCCCACCTCCCTGTGCCAAAGGCAAAAAAAACCCGCCAAATTGCGCTTTCAGCAGAAGCTGTAGAGGCGTGGCGGGTGTGTTGGCGAAATTCTGCACCATTTGGTACCGCACATCAACCAAATGTTAGCCACATGTAACGCGTTCAATTCGCAGCTTTTTCACTTGCGGGGTTACGTAGCCGCCCCGCGCGTGCAGTTCCTAACAAGGCCAGTGATGGCGCTGACGAGCAAGTCCTCGCAGCAAGGGTTTAACCAGGCCACACCCACTATCGGCCTACCATCTTCCCGGACTGGGAGCCAACCATGGGCCCTGATCGACGTTGCACATGGCAGCCGAGCATCACATGCGGTGTTAGCTACCATGCCTCAGCCTAGGTACGCGCGCGGCACACTCGACACGCAAACGACCTGATTCCACCTCATGAGGCTGAGCGCGCGGCACATGCGACGGCAGCCAATCCATCGAAATCACCAGTGCGCTACTGCGCCGACAGTTCTGCGCGAATGATGTCTGCACCCGCACTGAGGGCACTGAGTTTGCCGCGTGCGACGTGCCGGGCGAGCGGCGCCATGCCGCAGTTGGTGGACGGGTAGAGCTTGTCGGCATCCACAAACCGAAGCGCCTTGCGTAGCGTGTCGGCCACCTCCTGCGGTGTTTCGATCGTGTTGCTTGCCACGTCGATGGCGCCGACCATGACCTTCTTGCCGCGCACCAGTTCGATCAGATCGATCGGCACATGCGAGTTGTGGCACTCCAGCGAGACGATGTCGATAGTGGATGCCTGCAGCTTGGGGAACGACTCTTCGTATTGACGCCACTCCGAGCCCAGCGTCTGCTTCCAATCGGTATTGGCCTTGATGCCGTAGCCATAGCAGATGTGGACGGCGGTCTCGCAGTTGAGCCCTTCGATCGCGCGTTCAAGCGTGGCAACGCCCCAGTCGTTGACTTCATCGAAGAAGACATTGAAGGCCGGCTCGTCGAACTGGATGATATCCACGCCAGCAGCTTCGAGTTCTTTGGCTTCCTGATTGAGGATCTTCGCAAATTCCCAGGCCAGCTTTTCGCGGCTTTTGTAGTGCGCATCAAAAAGGGTATCGATCATCGTCATCGGGCCGGGCAGCGCCCATTTGATCGGCTGCCGGGTTTGCTGGCGGAGGAACTTGGCATCGTCCACGAAGACGGGCTTGGGCCGGCTCACCGCGCCAACAACGGTCGGGACGCTGGCGTCATAGCGATTGCGAATGCGCACGGTCTCACGCTTTTCGAAATCGACGCCGCTGAGGTGTTCGATGAAGGTGGTGACGAAATGCTGGCGGGTCTGTTCACCGTCGCTGACGATATCGATACCGGCGTGCTGCTGTTCCTGCAGCGACAGGCGCAACGCGTCCTGCTTGCCTTCGGTCAGTTCCTCGTCCTGCAGCTTCCAGGGCGACCAGAGTTTCTCGGGCTGCGCGAGCCAGGACGGCTTGGGCAAACTACCGGCGGTGGAGGTGGGGAGCAGCTTATTCATGATGGGCAATGTCTTGCGTTGGTGTTGACGAGAAAGCGTGGCTGGAGGCCCACTGCTCAAGAATGTCCCCGTAGGGCTTGATGAAATGCTCCTGGGTAAATTTGCCCTGCGTCACCGCGAGCTGACTGCGCTCTTGCCGGTCGTAGACGATCTGGGTCGCGGAGTAATCCTGATGCTTCAGGCTCGGCTGGTAGATGGTCCCCGCGGCGGAATTGGCGTTGTAGATTTCCGGCCGGTAGATCTTCTGGAAGGTCTCCATGGTGCTGATGGTGCCGATCAACTCCAGATTGGTGTAGTCGTTCAGCAGGTCGCCGAGGAAGTAAAACGCCAAGGGAGCGACACTGTTCGGCGGCATGAAATAACGCACCTGCAGGCCCATTTTTTCGAAGTACTGATCCGTCAACGAAAATGCGTCCTGCCTGTATTCAACGCCCAGGATGGGGTGGCGGTTTCCGGTGCGGTGATAGACCTTGCTGCTGGAGACGCTGATGCAGATGACCGGCGGCTTGGCGAACCGCGCCGTGTAGGTATCCGAGTTCACGAACTGCTTGAACAGCGTGCCATGCAGGCTGCCGAACCCCTCCGGCAGGCTGAAGCTGGATGTGTCCTGATTGTGCGCTGGCAGCAGCACGCTGAAATCGTAGTCGCGCACATAGGAGGAGAAATTATTCCCTGCAATGCCGTCGATACGCGCGCCGGTTGTTTGATCGAGGATGCTGGGCTGCAATATCTCGATCAACGGGAATGCATCGCCTGTGTCGCGCTCACCGATCTTCATCTCGACAGAGATGATGTCGAGTTCGACAGCGTAGCGGTCACGCTTGGGGTTATCCCAATGCGCCAGGTCGTTGAAGCGGTTGTTGATCATCGCCAGCGTGTTGCGCAAATTCTCCTGGCGACGCTGCCCTCTGGCCAGGTTGGCAAAGTTCGTCGTGTTGCGTGTATTGGCCGCGGGACGGTAGTCCTCATCGAAGCGGAGGCTCTTGATGCTGAAGGTCAATTCTTGAGTCATTGCACACTGACGCCTTGTTCTCGAAATCAATACGAACGCAGTTTTCAGCGCAGCGGTTGATGCTGGCTGGATGGAGGCAGGGACGCTGGACCGGCAAGCAATTCGCCAACGGACCCGGTGGCCCGCCAGCGGCGTGGTGGCAAGCCAGGCGCCCGTGGGCAAGTGGCCCTCAAGCCGCGGCCACGTTTTCTTTTGCGATGGCGCTGGCCTGCCGCGTCACTGCGATCAGCGGCAATGCCCGCTGCACCGCTAGCCTGGCGCGTTCGGCCAGGGCCTCGTTGTGCACGCGGTAGTCCAGAAAATCCCGGTCGGTTGCATAGACGCCCAGCGGCAACGTGCGGGCCTGGAAAAAACTGAAGAGCGGCCGCAGCTGGTGGTCGATCACCAACGCATGCCGCTCGCTGCCACCGGTGGCCGCCAACAGGACGGGCGTGTCGATCAAGGCATCTTGATGGACGAAGTCGAAGAAGTGCTTGAACAACCCGGTGAAGGAGCCGCGATACACCGGCGTGGTCACCACCAGCACATCGGCCTGCTCCACCGCGACCAGTTCCTGCTCCACCGTTGCGGACAGCTGGGAGCGCCAGAGCGCACCCGCGAACTGCGGTGCCAATGCCCCGAGTTCCACCAGATGCTGTTCGCACGGCACCTGCGCGGCGATCAATGCCAGCAGGTGCTCGGCCAGAGCGGCCGCCTTGGAGGGGCGTTGCATCCCGCCGGACACCGCAACGATGCGGAGTGGGTGTGGCACGTTGACAGTCATGCAGATGGCCTTAAAACGACGAACCCCGATGCTAGGGCGCGCATTCGATGAAGTAAAATGGTGTTATTTCAACAATCCATGAATTCGGATCATCTGAATGCTTGAGCGCATCCATCTTTCCATCGTCCAGCAGGTCGAGCAGCAGGGCTCGCTGACGGCCGCCGCAGGCGTGTTGAACCTGACCCAGTCGGCGCTGAGCCACAGCATGAAAAAGCTGGAGCAGCAGCTGGGCACCGATGTCTGGCTGCGCGAGGGGCGCAGCTTGCGGCTGACCCAGGCTGGCCAGTATTTGCTGGCGGTGGCCAACCGGGTGCTGCCGCAGCTGGATCTGGCCGAAGAGCGCCTGGGGCAGTTCGCGCAGGGCGAACGCGGTGCGCTGCGCATCGGCATGGAATGCCATCCCTGCTACCAGTGGCTGCTCAAACTGGTGGCGCCCTATCTGGCCACGTGGCCGGATGTGGATGTGGACGTCAAACAAAAGTTCCAGTTCGGCGGCATTGGTGCCCTGTTCGGCTACGAGATCGATCTGCTGGTCACGCCCGACCCGCTGTACAAGCCCGGGCTGCGCTTCGAGCCGGTGTTCGACTACGAGCAGGTGCTTGTGGTGGCCAGCGGTCATGCGCTGGCGTCGGCCGCCTACGTCACGCCGCCGCAGCTGACACGCGAGGTGCTCATCAGCTATCCGGTGGACCTGGAGCGGTTGGATATCTATAGCCAGTTCCTGCTGCCGGCCGGTGTCACGCCCAGGCGCCACAAAGCTATCGAAACCACCGACATCATGATGCAGATGGTGGCCAGTGGCCGCGGTGTGGCCGCCATGCCGCGCTGGCTGGTGGAGGAATATGCCGCCAGGATGGACGTGGTGCCGGTTCGGCTGGGTGCACGTGGCATCGCCAAGCAAATTTTTCTGGGGGCGCGCGAGGCAGATATCGCCATCGACTACCTGCGCGCCTTTATCGAACTGGCACGCCAGCCTGGCAATGGCAGCGGCACTGCGCCGTGACTCCACCGACGGACACCACCGCACAGGCGCGCGTGTTGCATGGCTGCCCTCCCGCACGATCAACGCTGATGTGCGCGAGCCAACCACTCATCACCACAGGACGGCGCCGCCGTTGATGTCCCCGGATCCCCCCAGCCGCGCCGCCACCATCACCGATGCTTATTCATTGGAGGTCGGCGCACACGACATGCCGGCGCTGACTGCAGCAGCGCCGCAGATCATGCGCGGCTCAAGCATGTTCATTCCCTACCTGCCCAGCCAGAACGACGATGCGCGACTGGCCGCCGCACAGAGGGTGCGCGCCCTCGGCTTCGCGCCTATGCCGCACCTGTCTGCGCGGCGCATCGCCTCGCGCTACGCGCTACAGGCGTTCGTCAGGCGCGCCGTCGATGAGGCCGGCGTTGAACGTTGCCTGGTGATCGCGGGTGATGCGCCGTCTGCGGTTGGGCCGTTTTCCGATAGCGTGTCGCTGATCGAGACAGGCGTGTTTGAGCGCTCGGGCATCAAGGCCATCGGCGTGGCCGGACATCCGGAAGGCCATCCGAGCATGCCTGCAAGCGCGCAGTGGGATGTGCTTGAACGCAAGTGCCGCAGCATTGCCGAGCGCGGCATGGCGCCGCTGATCGTCACCCAATTCGCGTTCGATGCCGACACTGTGCTGACGTGGTTGGAGGCGCTGCGCGCGCGTGGCATTGCCCATCCCGTGCATGTGGGCGTGCCGGGTCCTGCGGGCGTCGCAGTGCTCGCACGCTATGCCGCACGGTGCGGTGTTGGCGCATGTGCATCGATGCTCTCCAAGTACGGCATCTCGCTCGGCAAGCTGTTCGGGACTGCGGGGCCGGATCGCTTTGTGGATCGCCTCACCGCCGGCCTCAGCGAAGCGCATGGAGACGTCAGCCTGCACTTCTATCCATTCGGCGGCATCGCACAGTCTGTCGCGTGGGTTGAGCAGTACCGCTCCCGCCACGCGCGTCCATTGGCGGACTGACACCCGCCAAGTTTCGGGGTTCGCCATCAACCGCAGACCTCTGGTTTTCTGCGGCCTGCAGGTGCGAAGAATCGGCAGGTCCACGACCTGGATCACACTCTGTACTATTTATTTCTGCAGGGTTGTTTGTTGCGCGTGAGGTGTTGCAGCGCACAGCGGCACTGTCATGCATGCGGGGTATAACCGACTGCGAATCGCAGCGAGGGGGCGCTGCATCCGGTGCCGCTGTGTTCGATCGCAGTGCATCACTTTGCAACTCCAAGGAGCGCTGTTGCCATGCATACGCCGTCGCTGTTGTCGTTGTCGTGCGCCCTCTCGCTCATCGCCGCGCCCCTGGGCGCGGCCGAGCTACAGCCCAAACAATTGGCCGGCCCGCCAGAAGAGTTCGCGCAGATGCGCGCACCCGAACCGGCGGAATCAGCCATCCTTTCGAAAAGCGCATTACTGCCGGTGGAGCTCGCACCGGCCGGTGCCAGTGCACGCTGGCAGGGCAGCCTGCCGGTGGAAAACGGCCACCTGCGTTTCATGGTGCTGGCCGGTGACCAGCAGTGGGACGCGGCCGTGGCCGCACCGCGCGTTGCCGGCGCGCGCGCCGCAGCAGCGCCGCAACTGCAAGCACAACGCACACGGCTCGGCAGTGCCGACAGCGGCACCAGCGGCATGCGCTATGCAGTGGACGCTGCGCAGAACGGTGTGTGGTCGCTGACGCTGCAGTCGGCCTCGCCCACGGCGCAACGTGGCTATGTGTTGATGGAAGGCGACCCGCGCACGCAGCTGGCCTCCTATCCACGGCATCGCCACCAGCAGGTGGGCCAGTCGCTGACGCTCAATGCGCTGCTCAGCGGCAGCGATGCACAAGGCGCGGGCTTATTGGCTGGCCAGGCCGGGCAGATCGATCAGGCCAGCCTGCGCGTGCTCGATCCACAGGGCACGGCGCGCACGTTTGCGATGGCCGATGACGGCAAGCACGACGACGGCGCTGCCGGCGATGGCGTGTATGGCGGCAGCTTTCAGCCGACCAGTGCCGGCACCTGGATCGCACAGGTGATCGTGCATGGCCGCGACCAGGCCGGGCAGCCGTTCGTGCGTACCAGCGAGCACGTATTACCCGTGCTGGACACCTCTGTGCGTCTACTCGGCAACGCGCTCAGCGCACGCGCGGCGGACGGCACGCGCCTGAGTATCGGGCTGCCGATCGCCGCACGCGGGCAGGCGCCCACGCATTACCGCGTGTTCGGTCAGGTGTGGGGCACCGACGCCAAGGGCAAGCAGATTCCGGTGGCCTGGATCGGCGGCATGCTCACACCGCAGCAAGGCCAGCTGCCGTTGAGCCTGGACGAGCGCTGGGTGGCGCGTGCCGGTGCGCGTGCACCGTTCACGCTGCGCGGCCTGCGCATCGAAGACCCGGACCATTACATCCCGTTGGCACAGGCCGACACGCTGCCGCTGCCGCTGCAGCTGCAGCTGCCTGCACTGCGCCGGGCGAGTATTGCGCGCGCCACGGCCGGCATCGATGAAAGCATGCGCATGGGGCCGCGCCCACGCACGCTGGCCACTGCCAGTGCACTGGCGCAACCGCAGGCGGCCGGATCGCGGCTGGTGCTGGTGCATGGGTACTGCTCCAACGGCGTGTGGCCGGAAGCGCAGTTCAGCAACGCCTCGTCGTTTATCGATGCCAAGCAGAACCGCAGCAACGATCAATTCGCACAGCGTTTGGCGCAGTTCGCCAGCCAGTGGTCCTCGTTCGCCACGGTGGCGCACAGCCAGGGCGGCATGGCCGCGCTGCATCTGTACACCTACTACTGGAGCGGGCTGGATAACGCCACCGGTGGGCGCGTGATGCAGTCGGTAGGCACGCCGTACCAGGGCACCAACCTGTCCGGCATTCTGGCTGCAGTGGGTTCGTGGTTCGGCGTTGGGTGCGGCAGCAACACCGACCTCACCTACGACGGCGCCAAGGCCTGGCTGGCCGGCATTCCCGCCGATGCGCGCGCCAAGGTCAACTACTACACGACCTCGTTCGCCAAGACCAACTGGTACACCAACGACTACTGCAACGCCGCCTCGGACCTGGTCTTGAACGACCCCGAAGACGGCACCGTGGAGCAGGCCAATGCGCAGCTGCCGGGCGGCGTAAACCGGGGCCACACCACCGGGCAATGCCACACCACCGGCATGCGCGACCCGGCGCAATACCTGGACGCCAGCCGCAACGCGGTGATGAACGCCAACGCGGCGAAGTGATGCGGGCTTAGCGGTGTGCACTGCGATGGCCGGCGTTTGTGTCGGCCATCGCAGCATGCGTGGGACCACCTAGCGTTTTACTTGCAGGCAGTGCTCTTGCTCAAGCACTGCTAATACAACGCTTGCGTTCTCGGCTCTTGATTGCCTTGAGAGGTGATTGAACGGTGTGGATTGGTTGGTTTTTTGAGCGAATGATCTGCGGGTTTGCTGGAGGGCCCTTGCCCGCTCACCGTCGCGGGACACGCTGCAAGTACGTCCTTGTAAGCTCTTACGCGGCATCCATGCCGCGTAAGGTCCCGCGACGGTGAGCGGGCAAGGACCAGTCGAGGGTGTCGGTGCACATGGTGCTAGAAGCGCACGCCGTTCTTCTGATTCGCTGGCTCTCGTGTAGTTGTGACGCACATCGGCAGGCCAATGTAACTAGCGCGATGGCCCGCTGTGACCTAGCTGCGGACTCCTTTTTGGTGCGGCGCCCTCACGCTTGCGGGACCACGTGGTTGCATGGATGCCGCCACCGAGCCTCCACAGCTGGATTCATGGCGTGTCGCGCGATCAGTTAGGCACCGCGCTAGGCCGACTCAGCGTTTGGTTTTCGCATGACGTACAAGAGATTTATTAGCCACGCTCGGCAGCTTCGGCAGCCCACAGTTCTGCATCTGCGCCTGCAGGAATAAACATCGGCGCAGCCGGGTCGGTGGCTGCGCGCCAGACGGCCTGCGCGACGTCGATCGACCGCGTCCCTGGGCCGGTAGATGCGCTCATGCGCGCCAGCGTCTGTTGCATAAACGCACCATAGATCTCGTCATCAGCGCCGCGTAGACCCGCGCGGGCGGTGGCACGAAAGTCCGTCTCACCGCAGGAGCCTGGCGAGATAACCCGCACGCGGATACCGAACGCCTCCAGCTCGGCGGCCAGCGATTCGCTCAGCGCATTCACCGCCGCCTTCGCCGCACGGTAGGCGCCGATCAGCGGAAGTGGCTTGAGCGTTGCGCTCGACGACACATTGACGATGACCCCGGCGCGGCGCGCGCGCATCTGCGGCAAGACCGCCTGCGTAACAGCCAGCGTGCCGAAGGTGTTGGTTTCGAACAGGTCGCGTACCGCCTGCAGGCTTGTCAGTTCCAGCGGTGCGGGCGCACCGAAGCCTGCGTTATTGACGAGCGTGTCCACCGTGCCGGCCGCAGCAATCGCGGCCTGGATGCTCGCGGCGTCGGTGACGTCGAGCTGCAGCACCTTCAACCTTGGCGATACAGGAAACAGGTCCTCACGTGGAGTGCGCATGGTGGCAACCACGTTCCAGTCGCGTTCGAGAAAGTAATGTGCGGTTGCCAGGCCAAAGCCCGACGAACAGCCGGTGATGAGTACGGTTTGCATGAAGCGCCCTCGGTGACGGTGTGAGGATCTACGTTAGGCTGCCCAGGTCGCACTTTCGATATTCCAGAGTGCTTAATCCATTAGCGAGAGTCCAATATGCTCGACCCGCTTGCTGAGGTCGTCCTGCTGCTGAGGCCGGCACCAGGGTTCTCCAAACTTGTCCTTGGCGCTGGTGTGTGGTCGGCGTACCGCTCCGATGCGCCCGGCCCGTTTTACTGCGCGGTGATCGAGGGAAAGTGCCGGCTGGCGCTTGAAGGTGGCCAGGCGCATGTGCTGGAAGCAGGCGACTTTGTGCTGGCACCCGCCATGCTTGCTGTCACGCTCTCCAGCGCGCAGGCGTCGACCGGGCAAGCCCACACCGTGCCGACCCAGGCGGACGATGGCAGTTTCCGCATCGGCGCGCAGGACGGCCCGGCGGATGTTCGCATCGTGATTGGGCATTGCAGCTTCGGCTCGCCGGATGCGGCGCTGCTGGTGTCGCTGCTGCCACGGTTGGTGCATGTGCGCGGTGAGCTGCGGCTCACCACGCTGGTGAATCTGGTTGGTGAGGAGGCGCGCACAAACCGACCCGCCCGTGCGGTGGTGCTTGCACGACTGTTGGAAGTGCTGTTGATCGAAGCATTACGCTCGCTGACGGCGAGCGACACCACTCCAGGACTGGTGCGGGCGTTATCCGATGCACGCCTGGCGGCGGCGCTGCGCGCCATGCACGGCGCACCGGCGCATGCCTGGACGATCGACGCATTGGCCAAGGAAGCGGCGCTGTCGAGGTCATCGTTCTTTGCGCGCTTCAACCGTGCGATGGGTGTGACGCCGATGGAGTATCTGCTGGCATGGCGCATGGCGCTGGCAAAGACGCTGCTGTCAGAACAGGGGCTTGGCGTGGCGCAGGCGGCGCAGCGGGTGGGGTACGGCTCGGCCAGCAGTTTCAGCGTTGCCTTCACTCGCCACACTGGCAGCCCACCATCGCAGTACGCCCGCGTGCGCACTGCAACCTCGTTAGACGCTGTGTAACGGCACCCAATGCCGACAGGCCCGCGCGCGCGGTGACGCGCCTGCAGCTGCGGTGAGAGACAGCTGCAGTTGCGAGCTTGCAGCGCTCCGCTAGCGAAACACCACCGTACGGTGCCCGTTGAGCACGATGCGGTGTTCGACATGGCGGCGTACCGCGCGTGCCAGCACCAGCGATTCGGTGTCGCTGCCCAGGCGCACCAGGTCGCGCGGGGTCATGGCGTGGTCCACGCGGGCGACGTCCTGTTCGATGATCGGGCCTTCGTCCAGGTCTTCGGTGACGTAGTGCGCGGTGGCGCCGATGATCTTGACCCCGCGCGCGTGCGCCTGGTGATACGGCTGGGCGCCCTTGAAACTGGGCAGGAAGCTGTGGTGGATGTTGATCGCACGCCCGGCCAATGCGCGGCACAGTGCAGGCGAAAGGATCTGCATGTAGCGCGCCAGCACTACCAGGTCCACCTGCAGGCGCTCGACCAGCGCGAGCAGCTGCGTTTCCTGTTCGGCGCGCGTGTCTGCGCTCACCGGCAGGTGGTGGAAGGCGATGCCGTAGGACGCCGCCAGCGGTGCGAAGTCGGTGTGGTTGGAGACCACCGCCACGATATCCACCGGCAACTGCCGGCTATGCATGCGGAACAGCAGATCGTTGAGGCAGTGGCCCTGCTTGCTCACCAGCACCAGCAGCCGCGCGCGGCGGCGCGCATCGTGCAGCTGCCAGGTCATTTCAAAACCGGCGGCCAGCTGTGAGAACTGTTGCTCCAGCTGCGCGATGTCAGTTCGCGGCGGCTTGTCGAAATGCACGCGCAGGAAAAACCGCCCGCTCTCGTCGTCGCCAAATTGCTGGGCGTCGAGAATATTGCAGGCAAGATCGAACAACAGACCGGTCACGCGATAGACGATGCCGGTACGGTCGGGGCAGGACAGGGTGAGGATGTAGTCAGAGCGCATCGGCGAGATGATAGCCAATGGATGACACCGCTGGCGCAGTGCTTGCGTCGGTAACTTTTACGTTGCGCCGCGGCGCAACGTTTGGGCCAGCCGCACGGCAGCTCTGCACCGGGGCACTGTGCTCGGCGTGCATGCAGATCCGCTGACCAACGCATCGCAGTTGTTGCGCTAGTGGCATGCATCGCAGGACGCGGTGCGCATGCCACTGACGATGAGGATCAGCGCGGCGGCAGGCGCAGCATCAGCCGCCGGTTGATTTCGTCCAGCTGCGCAAGCGAGGCGTCGACCGAGGTCTCCATCGCTTCCTGGGTGGTGATGTGGGCGCGCAAATGCGCCGGGTCGTCCAGCGCGCCACGCACCAGAAACACGTTCTCGCCCACCTCGCCGAGATGGCGGCTGAGCACCACCAGATCCACCTGGTCGAAGCCGTGCTGCTTGGCCAGCGGCAGCAGCCGCGCGGCCATGCGCATGCTGGCCTCGTCGGTAGGCTTGCCTAGTTCTGTGTCGAGCACGCTCACCGCTTCCTGGATCTGTGAGAACAGGTGATGGTCCGGATGCTCGGGATGGTCCGGGCCGACCGGGCCCTGATGGATGACCGGTGCGCTGGTCATCGTGCGCCACCACCGGCGTGGGCCGATGTGCGCGTGGCGTGCACGGTCGAACCGGGCCTGATGTTGGGGTGTCGCATCGCATCCTCCCTGGAGCGGCGGCTGTTACGAGCAGGCACCTTAGCCGCTTGCCTGCCAGGCCTCAAGCCAGCCACGTCGCACCAGGCGTCATGCCTGCGGGACACACCGCAAGATGCGCAACGCGGGCGATTGATGCGCATGTCGTTGACGGCGGTTGGCGCAGCGCGTGTGCTTGAGCGGCGTGCCATCGTAGCCACACCGTGCTGCACGGCACCGCTCGCACACGATGCCACTGCGAACAGCGCGCGCGACTGCATCAGTCGCACGCGCTGGCGGTGCTAGGCCTGCCCTGCACGGCGTGCGGAGACCTCGGCCAGCACCGCCCAGTCGGCGTTGCCATCGCCGTGCGCAATTGCCTCGTCCAGGCCGCTGCGCAGCAGCTCGCCCAGCGGCATCGGCACCTGCCGCGCCGCGCCGGCCTGGATTGCCAGATCCACATCCTTGCGGCCCAGGGTGGCAGTGAAGCCGGCAGGCGTGTACTGGCGCTGCATGATCAGCCGGCCATAGCCTTGATACGCGGGCGCAGCGAACAAGGTGCTGGTGAGCATGCCTAAAAACTGCGTGGCATCCACGCCATGCCCACGCGCCAGCGCGCTGGCTTCGGCCATCGCGCCGATCGCACTGGCCAGGCAGAAGTTGGCGGCCAGTTTCACCGCGTTGGCCTGCTCGGGCGCGCTGCCAATCTGCCAGGTCTGCTGGCCCAGCACATCGAACATCGGCTGCACGCGGGCAAGCGCGGCATCGTCGCCAGCGGCCAGGATGTTGAGCTTGCCGGCTTCGGCCACCTCCACGCGGCCAAGCACCGGGGCGGCGACGTAGGCAATACCCCGCTCGGCATGCAGTGCGGTCAACTCGTGCGCCAGCGCCACCGAGATGGTGGCCATGTTGACGTGCACGCTGCCGGCCGGCAGCGCATCCAGCACGCCGCCGTCGAGCACCGTCTGCCGCACCGCGGCGTCGTCGGCCAGCATCGAAAACAGCAGCGGGCCGTGCGCGGCCTGCTGCGGCTGCTCCACCACGTGTGCGCCGGCCTCACGCAGCGGCTGCGCACGTGCCGGCGAGCGGTTCCATACGGTCAGTTCAAAGCCGCCGCGCAGCAGGTTGTGCGCCATCGGCAGGCCCATCGTGCCCAGCCCCAGAAATCCTATTGGCATGCATGCCCTCTGCTTGGTCGAGATGATCGGTCCATGGTCGGTTGTGCGCGCGTCAGCTGGCGAACACGCCACGCGCTTCGCGCGGTTCGCAGCGCTGGTACTGCGGCGCCGGGGTGACCGATGCGCCCAGCGCGGCGGCGGCGTGCCACGGCCAGCGCGGGTCGTAGAGGATGCCGCGCGCCAGCGCGATCGCATCGGCCTGGCCATCGCGCAGGATCGCTTCGGCCTGTTGCGGTTCGGTGATCAGGCCCACGCCGATCACCGGCGTGTCCACCTGCGCGCGGATCGCCTCGGCAAACGGTATCTGGTAGCTGGCCTGCACCGGAATCTGCTGGCGCGGGTCCAGCCCGCCACTGGACACGTGGATGTAGTGCGCGCCGCGCGCATCCAGCGCCTTGGACAACGCAATGCTCTGCGGCAGGTCCCAGCCGCCATCCACCCAGTCGGTGGCCGAGATGCGCACGCCGATGGCCATCTGGTCAGACACCGCCGCGCGTACCGCATCGAAGATGCGCAGCGTCAGCCGCATGCGGTTGTCCAGCGAGCCGCCGTACGCATCGCTGCGCTGGTTGCTCAGCGGCGACAGGAACTGATGCATCAGGTACCCGTGCGCGGCATGCAGTTCGATCAGCTGCAGCTCCAGGCGTTCGGCGCGCTTGGCCGCGGTCACGAAGGCCTCCACCACCGCATCGATGCCAGCGGCGTCCAGCGCCTGCGGCAGCGGTTGGCCATCGCGGAACGGCAGTGCCGAGGCGGACACGGTCTGCCAACCATTGGCATGGTCGGGAGCAATCGCCTCGCCGCCCTTCCACGGCAGATCGGTGGAGGCCTTGCGCCCGGCATGTGCCAGCTGGATGCCGATCGGCATCGGCGACCAACGCCGTACCGATGCCAGCACCTCGCCCAGCGCCTGCTCGGTGGCGTCGTCGTACAGGCCCAGGTCGGCGTAGGAGATACGGCCCTGCGGCTGCACCGCGGCCGCTTCCAGGATCAACAGCGCGGCACCGGATTGCGACAGCGTGCCCAGGTGGATGCGATGCCAGTCGGTGGCGCGGCCGTCCTGTGCGGAGTACTGGCACATCGGCGCGATCACAATGCGGTTGGCGAGCGCAAGCGGACCAAAATTGATGGGGGTGAACAACTGGCTCAAGGCGACATCCACACGCGACGTAGGGATGCCCATTGCACTGCGCCACGCGCGTGGGCACAACCGCTGCGATGGATCACTGCGTCATGCCGAACGCGCACTGTGGTACCTGGCGGTGGCCGTGTGCAGGGGGTCCGGCGGCTGTTGCAGGAACGCCAGCGCCTGCGCGCAGGATTGCTCCACCTTCAGGCTGAGCAGGTCGTCGGCACGGGTGCGCCCGAAGTTGAGCGCGGCGATCGGCAGGCCTGCACGTGCGGCGGCCTGCACGAAGCGGAAGCCGGAATACACCATCAACGAAGACCCCACCACCAGCACCGCATCGGCGGCCTGCAGATGCGCAAAGGCGCGCTCCACGCGCTCGCGCGGCACGTTCTCGCCGAAGAACACCACATCCGGCTTGAGCACGCCGCCGCACGCCGGGCAGGCCGGCACCACGAAGTTGTCGAAGGCCACGTTGTCCAGATCGGCATCGCCATCGGGCGCCTGGGCGGCCTCCAGGTCGGCCCAGCCGGGGTTGTCGCGCTCCAGCAGCAACTGGAACTCGGTGCGCGGCATGCGTTGTTCGCAGCCCATGCAACGCACCACATCGAGCCGGCCGTGCAGATCGATCACCGCCTGGCTGCCGGCGGCCTGATGCAGGCGGTCCACGTTCTGGGTGAGCAGCAACTCCAGTTGCCCGCGCGCCTCCAACGCGGCCAGGGCGTGATGGGTGGCGTTGGGCCGCGCCAGGCCGAAGCGCGGCCAGCCCACCAGGCTGCGCGCCCAATAGCGCTGGCGCGTGGACAGCTCGCCCATGAACGCCTGGAAGGTCACCGGTTGCGGGCGCTTCCAGCCGCCCTGCAGATCGCGGTAATCGGGAATGCCCGAATCGGTGCTGCAGCCCGCGCCGCTGAGTACGAACAAGCGCTGATGGCGCTCGACGAACTCCTGCAGCGCCGGGCCGGTCTGCGTGATCGCAACAGTCATCGTGCAACTCCGGTCATGGTGTGGTCACTGTGCAACAACACCCGCGCGCGTGCCTGTAGCGGTGCAACACGTTCAGGCGCTGCGGTGAGCGCTGGCCGGTGCGGCGGCAGTGGGCTACACGCGGCGCGCAGGCGCTGGTTGCGCACCCTGGCAGGCCGATCCTTCATGCCCACGTTGCCACGGACGCGCGCAGTGGCGAGGTGTATGGGACGGGAGATGACGCAAAGCGATTCACGATGCAAAGACGCCACGGGAGATGGCTTTTCAATTGGGGTGCGCGGTGCGATTCCAAGCACAGGCGCATCTGCCTGCATCACGGTTGCGCTCGTCTCCTGGCTGCACGCTGCGCGCGTTAGGCGCGGCGTTCACCTCCACCTGCACGCTGAATCTTGCGTTTCAACCGTCTTGGCGAACGCCACCATCACTGATGCAAAGTGCAACGCCGCAGCCGATGCGAGCGCCAGCGCAGGACGCGCCGATGACAGAGCGAAGTAAAGCCTGCATACGTCACAGTTCCAGGCACTGCACCGGCTTTTTTGCGTGATCTGCCGCACACGCAACGCATCTGCAATATGACATCGCGAAAGTGACGCGCTCCCCCGCTTGCCCATGCCCGCCATGCCAACCACCGACATCCGGATCGCCTCCGGACTGCGTCGCGCCCCGCTGTGTCTTTGCCTGTCCCTCGCACTTGCCTCCACGCTTGCCGGCCCGGCGCTGGCGCAGCAGACCACCGCGTCACCGCCGGCACGTGCGGCCGACGACGGCATCTTTTCGCTCGACCGCATGATCGTCACCGGTGCCGGCCAGGCACAGAGCCAGTTCGAAGCGTCCTATGCGATCACCTCGATGACCGCCGAACAGATCGACAAACTGGCGCCGCTCAACCTCACCAGCCTGATCGGTTCGATGCCGGGCATTTACGCCGAATCCACCGGCGGCGAAGTGCAGAACGTGTACCGCATCCGCGGCATCCCCGATGAAGGCTCGTTCGCGGTGATCCAGGAAGACGGTATCAGCCCGTATCCGGACAACAACGGCTACTTCTACAAGACCGAAGGGCTAGTGCGGCCAGACGTGATGGTCGAATCGGTGGAGACCGTGCGCGGCGGGCCCTCGCCGATCTTCGCCTCCAATGCCGCGGCCATCGTCAACTTCGTCACCCGCCAGGGCGGCGACACGCCCGAAGGCGCAGTGCGCACCACCGTGGGCGATACCGGCCTGTACCGGCTCGATGGCTACTGGTCGGGCAAGCTGGCGCAGGACTGGTACTTGGCCGCCGGCGGCTTCGTGCGCCGCAACGATGGTTACCGGGATGTGGGCTTTCCTGCCGATGAGGGCGGCCAGTTCCGCATGAACCTCACGCACACGCTGGACCACGGCAAGATCACCTTCACCGCCAAGCATCTGGACGACAAGAACGCGTTCTACATGCCGATCCCGCTGTATGACCCGCGCGACACCACGCGGTCGCTGGACCCGTTGATCGACCGCTTCACCGGCACCTTGAGCGCGCCGCAACTGCAGCACGCCACGCTCATTTCCAGCGATGCCAATGGCCAGCCGCAACGCGAGGCGCGCGATCTCTCCGATGGCCGCCACATGAAATTCAACCATCTGGGCGCGAACCTGGACCTGGCCTTCGACAACGGCTGGAGCCTGTCCAACAAGGCGGTGGTCAATCGCCTGGACATGACCTTCGACGCGCTGTATTCCAGCAACGCGCCGCAGGATGCCACCGCCTATGCAAACAGCCGCCGTGCGGCCGCAAGCGCAGCGTTTCCGGGCCTGTCGCGGTTGGGCTACGTGTACACCGACGATGGCAGCCGCTTCGATCCGGCCAGCACCGACGGGCTGGTGATCCAGGGCCAGTACCGTGCGATGGATGTGCGCGCCGATTCCATCGCCGACGATCTGCGCCTGCACCGCAGCTTCGACTGGGGCGGCGACACCCACGACATCACGCTGGGCCTGTATGGCGCCTATTACGCGCGTTCCTACAATTCGCGCTACCAGAGCTATCTGTTTGAAATGCGCCAGAACCCGCGCAGCATCGACCTGCTCGGCTATGACGCCAATGGTGCGGTTGTCGGCGGCGTCACCCAGGACGGCGTGGTGATCTACGGCGCCGACCGCACCCAGGGCAAGGCCTACACCAGCATGCTGGCGCCCTACATCGCCGATACCTGGCAGGTGACCGACAAGCTGCGCCTGGAAGGCGGCGTGCGCCACGAGCGCTATCGCTACCGCGCCTGAGCCATGGCCCGCACCACCGGCACGTTGGGCATGCCAGACACCCTGGCCGACGATGCCGCACGGCTGTTCACCGGTGCCCGCACGCAGACCGCGCTGGATGTGGGCGTGACCAACTGGACCGCCGGCTTCAACTACGACCTCACCCCGATTGTCGGTGTCTACGGCCGCGCCTCGCGTGCGCACCGCGCGCCCAGCGAGGGCGCCAACGAAGGCAACGTCAACATTCCCACCGCCGAGCAGTACGAGCTGGGCACCAAGCTCAACTTCGCCACGCTGGATGTGTTCGCCACGGCCTTCTACACCAAGTACGACCCGTACAACATCGGCACCAGCGCGGTGAATCCGTTGACTGGTGCGGCCGAGTCCAAGGATTACCGTGGCAGCGTCACCAACCCGGGCGTGGAAGTGGCCGCGGTGTGGACGCCAGCGCAGTGGCTGCGCCTGGATGCCAATGTCACCTACAACGACACCAAGGTCTCCGACCTGACCGAAGTGGTGGCCAACGGCGCGGTGGCGGTGGTCGATGTGGACGGCAACATGCCCAACCGCCAGCCCAAGCTCTATGGCAACGTCGGGCCCACGCTGCTGTTCAGCACCGGCGCATTCGATTGGGATACCTCGCTGCGCTACGCCTACGTGGGCAAGCGCTACGCCGACCTGGAAAACACCACCGAACTGGCCGCCTATCACACGCTGGCGGCCAACATCCTGGTGCGCAACGGGCCGTGGGATGTGCAGCTGGCGGTGGACAATCTCACCAACGCCTTTGCGCTGACCGAAGGCAACCCGCGCACCGATACCATCTCCGGGCAAGGCACGCGCGAACCCATCTACGGGCGGCCGATCTACGAGCGCAACACCCGGCTGGTGGTGACCTACCACTTCTGAGCACGCCGGCCACCGCCGCTTTCGCGTGCGCCGCGGCCCTGCCCGGCGCGCGCCCGACCAGGATTCTTATGAAGCCTTCCCTGCTTGCTGCGGCCGTCCTGCTGACGGCCTGCTTCGCCCCCACGGCTGCGCTGGCCTGGGGAAAACGCGCTCACGCGGCGATCGATAGCGCCGCCCTCCAGGCACTGCCGGATGACGGGCCGGTGTTTCTCAAGCGCCATGTGCAGGTGATTGCCGATGGTGCGGTGCTGCCCGATGGCTGGCGTAGTGAAAGCGAGCCGTTCCTCAAGATCGAAGAAGATCCCAACCACGGCTGGTTCCGCGAGCAGTTCGCATTCATGGCCAACCCGCCGCGCTCGCGCTATGCCTTCGTGCTGGCCTTGTACGACGAACAGCGGCGCCTTGCACAACGCGACCCGGCCGCCGCCGAGCGCATGAATGTGCGCTGGGCCGGCACCTTGCCGTATGCAGCCACCGAAGGCTACGAACGCATCGTTGCCACCATGCGCCAGATCCGCGCGTTGCGTGCGGCCGGTGAGGACACGCGCGAACTGGAGCGCACCTGCGCGTTCCTGGTGAGCTGGTTTGCGCACTACATCGGCGACGGCGCGCAGCCGCAGCACGACAGCATCCACCACGATGGCTGGCAGGGACCCAATCCCCACGGCTACAGCACCGACCCGAAGGTGCACGGCAAGTTCGAGAGCGACTACATCGACAAGATCGCGCTCACTCCGCAGGACTTGCTGACCCGCATGCCGGCCTTGGCGCATCAGGACGGCGATGTGTTCGAGCAGTTGCTGGGTTTTCTCGCCATCGGCACCGGCCGCGTCGAGCAGGTGTATCGCCTGGAAAAAGCCGGTGCGTTCGACGATGCCTCCCGCACCGACGGCCGCGCGATGGTCTACCTCACCGCCGGCGACGGCGCGGCAATGCTGCGCGATCTGCTGGTGCGCGCCTGGCGCGAAAGCGCGCTGCAGCCGGTTCCCGTGCGCGGGCCGCGCAGCATGGATCCGGCGCATCCGCAGTACGACCCCAGCACCGGCAGCGCGCCTGCGCCGCGCTCACCAGCATTGCCTTCAACGCAAACGCAGTAACGCAGGCGCGATCTAGCGGTGCGCGCGTGATGCGGCACGCACGGTTGCCGTTGTTGCACGTCGCGCGACGCGCGGATGCAATGGCGCGCGTAACCGGTGCGCGCGCAATCACAGGCCGCGAGGACTTGAGTGCCGACCTTGCGACAGAGCGCACGCAAGCACCCCGACCAACCGTACAGCGATCGCAGATAGCGCGGCGCTTACTCCCCGCGCGGTGGATGTGGCGCAAAGCGCCCATACGGGCGCGAGTCGTCCGCACTGCGGCGTAGTACCTGCGCCGCCAGCAAGGCCAGGGCGAGCAAGCTGCCGCAGAACGCCACCAGCGCACCCCAACCGCCGTGCTGCCAGAACCAGCCGCTGACCGCGCCGACCAGGCTGGCACCGCTGTAGTAGGCCAGCAGATACAACGACGCTGCATGGCTACGCGCCGCACCGCCCAGCCGGCCCACCCAGGCGCTGGCCGACGAATGCGCAATGAAAAACCCGATCGTCAGCAGCACTACCCCGGCAATCACCACCGGCAAGGCATGCGCCAGCGTCAACGCCACACCGGCCGCGGCGGTGAGCGTGCCGGCCAGCACCACCGGGCCCCGGCCGTAGCGGTCCGAAGCCGCACCGGCCACTGATGAAGACACGATGCCGAACACGTACGCGCTAAAGATCATGCCGATCTGGCTCTGGCTCAGGCCGTATTCCGCGCCGCCCAGGCGGAACCCGGCGTAGTTGTAGACGCTGACGAACACGCCCATCAACAGGAACGGGATCGAGAACAGCCACAACAACTGGCGGTTACGCAGATGCCCGCCCCAGGCGCGCAGGTGGTAGTGCAGGTTGACGCCGTGCCGGCGCACGAAGTGACGCGAGGGCGGCAGCAGCCACACGAACGCCACCGCGCACAGCAGGTCGAACACGCTCAACACTGCCAGCGCGGTACGCCAGTCGTAGTGGTCGGTGAGCAGGCTCATCACGATGCGCCCGCTCATGCCGCCAAACGCGTTACCGGCCACGTACAGCCCGGTGGCCGCGCCCAGTTTGCTGGCCGGCAGCTCTTCGGCCAGATAGACCATGGCCACCGCCGGCACCCCGCCCAGCGCGATGCCGGACAAGGTGCGCACCGCCACCAGCGCGCCCCAGTGCGGCAGGAAGGCGGCGATCAGGTTGAGCACTGCGGCCAGCGCGATGGAGACAAACATCAGCCCGCGCCGGCCCAGATTCTCCGACACCGCACCGGCACAGAAGATCGCAATCGCCAGCGCACCGGTCGCCAGCGACAACGGCAACGAGGCCGTGGCCGCATCCACACCGAAGGTGCGGGCAAATTCCGGCAGCACCGGCTGCACGCTGTACAGCAGCGAGAAGGTGGCAAAGCCGGCCAGGAACAACGCCAGGCGGATGCGGCCGGTTGCCGGCGTGTCTGCGGGCAGGGCGGCGGCGGACAGGGCGCCGGGGCGGCAATCGGAGGAAGACACAGGAGCGCAACCGAGACGTGGGACGGCCAGAATGTCCCCCGGCCCACCCCCTGTCCAATATATGATTGTCGCAGCGTCCATATGCGAAACAGATACCTTGGAACTTCGCCACCTGCGCTATTTCCTGGCCGTTGCCGAAGAAGGCAACTTCACCCGCGGCGCCGCACGCGTGGGCATCGGGCAACCGCCGTTGAGCCAGCAGATCCAGGCACTGGAACGCGACCTGGGCACGCCGTTGTTCCGTCGCACCCATGCCGGCGCCGAGCTCACCGCGGCCGGCGAGGCGTTCCTGGGCGAGGTGCGCCGGGTGTTGGTCGATGTGGAACGGGCTGCCGAAACCGCACGCCGCGTGGCGCGTGGCGAATCCGGCCGGCTGCGGCTGGGCTTCACCGCCTCGGCCGCGTTCAACCCGGTGGTGCCACGGCTGATCCGCGATTTCCGCCGGCAGTGGCCACAGGTGGAGCTCCTGCTGGAAGAAACCAACACCGCCGGCTTGCTGGTGGCCCTGGCCGAAGGAAAGCTGGATGCGGCGTTCGTGCGTTACGGCCTGAGCACGCCGCCGGACCTGCAGTTGCTGCGCTTTGCCGACGAACCGATGAAGATTGCCGTACCCGCCGCGCACCGGCTTGCCGCGTTGGACAGTGCACCGTTGGCGGCCCTGGCCGGCGAGCCGTTCATCCTGTTTCCGCGCAGCTTCGGCTCCAGCCTGTACGACGAGATCCTGGCGGCCTGCCGCGCCTCCGGCGTGACCTTGCGCATCACCCAGGAAGCGCCGCAGATGTCATCGATCGTCAACCTGGTGGCCGCCGAATTGGGCGTCTCGGTGGTGCCCGCCTCCACGGCGCAGCTGCAGCTGCCCGGCGTGCGCTATCTGGACATCGAAGGCCAGATGCCGCTGGCCCGCCTGGCCTTGGCGGTCTCGCCCGGAGCGCTGGAGAACGCGCCATTGGTGCGGCATTTGTGGACGTTGGCGGAGTTGATTTGAGAGTAGGTGAGTGGCTGCAGACGGTTGCAGTGTCATTGACCAGGTAGGAGCGCGCTTGCGCGCGAGGTGGCTTTACCGGTAACGCGTTCGCGCACGAGTGCGCTCCTACAAGGGCACGTGCCTATGTGCGCTCCACGCGTGCGGGCTGCATACGCAGCAGCTGCGCCGTGCACACCCAACGTAGGAGCACGCTTGCGCGCGATGTGGCTTTCCCGGTAACGCGTTCGCGCACAAGTGCGCTCCTACATGGGCACGTGCCTATGTGCGCTCCACGCGTGCTGGCTGCATACGCAGCAGCTGCGCTGTGCACAGCCACGTAGGAGCGCGCTTGCGCGCGACGTGGCATTCCCGGTAACGCGTTCGCGCACGAGTGCGCTCCTACAAGGGCACGTGCCTATGTGCATTCCACGCGTGCGGGCTAGCTGCGCTGTGCACAGCCAACGTAGGAGCGCGCTTGCGCGCGATGTGGCATTCCCGGTAATGCGTTCGCGCACAAGTGCGCTCCTACAGGGGCACGTGCCTGTGTGCATTCCATGCGTGCGGAGATTGCAGACAAACCGCTTGACCTCAACCATGCTTTAGGTCGTTGAATGGGCGCTCCTTCTGACTGGTGTGCTTGCCATGCGTCTGCGTCATCTGCTGTTGCCGTGTCTGGACCCGGATCTCACCCTGCGCTTCTATCGTGATGTGCTGCAGCTGCCGCTCGCCGGCAACAGCGTGCGCATTGGCTGGAGCACGTTGGAATGCGTGCAGGCGCAGCAGCCGGTGGGTAGCGTGCATCTGGCCTTCAATGTGGCACCTGCGCGCTTCGATGCGGCAGCTGCCTGGGTCGGCGCACGTGCCGCGCTGCTCACCGACCCACATGGCCAGGAGCGCTTCCAGCTCGATGGCGTGTGGCAATCGCAGTCGGTGTATTTCGCCGGCCCCGATGGCGCCGTGCTCGAACTGATCGCCCGCAATGCGCTGCAGGACGCACCCACCGGCCAGGGTGCGTTTCACGGTAGCGAACTGCTGTGCCTGAGCGAGATCGGGCTGCCCAGCAGCAATGTGGCTGCGGTAACCAGCAGCGTGGGCCATCACTTCGGCGTGCAGCCGTTTGCACCGACGCTGGAAGGGTTTGCCGCGCTTGGCGACGACCACGGGCTGTTGATCGTGGTGGACCAGGCGCGGCGCTGGTTTCCGCAACAACGCCAACTGCCGTGGGCCAGCGGCCTACGCGTCAGCGTGGACGCGCCGCAGCCAGGCCTGCGATTGCGCGATGCACAGGGCTGGGAATTGCTGGCGGCGTAAACACCGCCGCCGCACTCACGCGGCGGTGGCGGGCACCGGCAGCCGGAAGAATGCGCGCGCGGCGGCCGTGCTGTTTTCGGCGGTCACCGCGACATCTTCGCCGCGGTCGCGCGCCAGCTCTTCGACAATGTGCGAGAGAAACATCGGTTCGTTGCGGCGCTCCTTGGGCAGCGGCTTGAGCGTGCGTGGCAGCAAGTAGGGCGCATCGGTTTCGATCATCAACCGGTTGGCCGGGATGTTGCGTACCAGCTCGCGCAGATGCGCGCCGCGGCGCTCGTCGCACAACCAGCCGGTGATGCCGATGTAGTAATCGCGGTCCAGGTAATCGAACAGTTCTTCGCGCGTGCCGGTGAAGCAGTGCACCACCGCCGCGCCCAGGCGGCCGTCGAACGCGCGCATGATCGAGAGGAAATCGTCATGCGCATCGCGCTGATGCAGGAACAGCGGTTTGCCGTTATCGGCGGCCAGCTGCAGCTGCCGTTCGAAGGCCTTGTGCTGGGCCGGGCGCGGCGCGAAATCGCGGTAATAATCCAGCCCGCATTCGCCCACCGCCACCACCTGCGGCTGGGCCTGCAGCGCGCGCATTTCCCGCTCGCATTCGGCGGTGAATTCCACTGCATGGTGCGGATGCACGCCGGCGGTGGCGTAGAGAAATCCAGGATGCTGCTGCGCCAGCTGCAGGGCCAGCGGCGAATGCTCGCGGCTGGCACCGGTGATCACCAGCTGCGCCACACCGGCATCGCGCGCACGTTGCAACACGGCATCGCGGTCGCGGTCGAAGGAATCATGGGTGAGGTTGGCGCCGATATCGATCAACTGCATGTGCGGGTGTCGTGTGGGGAAGCCTGGCAAGTTTAACTAACGGAAGTTGTATGCGCTTGGCGTCCCGTCTCCCATCGGGAGAAGGTGGCGCGCAGCGCCGGATGGCGCCTCCTGCATCTGTCAGTGCCTGCAGTGACAAACGCGTCGCCACGCGCCTTCAGAAGTGCTGCACCGACTGCTGCGCCGCCGTACCCTCACCCCAACCCCCGCTGCGCGCCCCGGCCCGCGTTTGCGACGCGGGCGCTCCAAGGCACGCGCGCCAGTGGCGCGCAAACTGTGCCCTCTCGCCCCGCGGGAGAGGGGCTTTGCTCCCTTCTTCCAAGAGGGAGAGGGGTTCAACCAACCGCCGGCACCGCCATCGCGTCGATCTTCGCCGCCAGCGCCTGGATCGCCAGCTGTGCCGAACGCGAGAGCTGGCGCTGCGGGGCCACGCACAGGGCCAGGGTCATCGGTTTGGTCAGGTGCTGGCGGAACGGCACGAAGGCCAGGCGGCCGTCGGCCACGTCGGGGGCGGCGTCCAGCCACGACATCAGGCCCACGCCGGCGCCAGCCCGCACCAGCCCACGCAGCGTGCGTACGTCGTTGCAGTGGGTGAGCCGCTTCACGTCGATGTGCTGGCGCTGGTACAGCACCTTGGCGTGCTCGCCCACGATCAACGGCGCGGCCGGCAGCAGCAGGCGGTGCTCCAGCGTTTCGCTCAGCTGCAGCTCGCTGCGGCTGCTCAACGGGTGACCCACCGGCATCGCAATGCCGAGCGGGATGTCGGCGAACGCGCGTACCTCCAGGTCCACGCTGCTCACTGGGTCCAGCAGCAGGCCGATATCCACATCCGCCGAGGTCACCATCTCCATCACCCGCTGGTTGCGCGCGGTGGACAGGTTGAAGGTGATGCCGGGGTATTCCTGCACCAGCGCCGCCACCGCAGCCGGCACCACGCCCTCGCTGAGCGCGTCGATCATTGCGATCTCCACGTGCCCGCGGCGCAGCCCCTTGAGCTCGTCGAAGCGCTCCAGGGTGCGCGCATAGGCCTTCTCCCACTGGCGCACGTCCACCAGCAGCAGCTCGCCGGCGGCAGTGAGCCGCAGGCGGCCGGGCAGGCGTTCGAACAGCTGCGCGCCCAGCTCTTCCTCGGCCTTGAGGATCTGCCGGTCGATCGCCGAGGCGGACACGTGCAGCACGTCCGATGCCTTGCGGATGCTGCCGCAGCGGGCCACTTCGATGAAGTAGCGGGTGAAGCGCGAGAAGGTCAGCATGGGGCGGGGCTCGGTTGGCCGTTGCATTTTTTGCAATGGCTTGGCGGAAAAACGATGTTTGATCACACACCCCCGGCTTCCTAGAGTCAATCCGGCACCGCTCCCGCCTTACGCCAGAGACCGCCCCATGGATGTCGCCGTCCCCGCCCTGCCGCTGCACTGCACCTTTGAGGCCGCCGACTGGCAGCGCCTGGCCCAGCACTGGCACGCGGTGGCGCTGAGCAGCGAGGTGAGCGAGGCGCCGTTCAAGGCCATGCTGCTGGACGAGCCGTTGGTGCTGTACCGGCTGGGCGCCGAGCTGGTGGCCGCGCGCGATGTCTGCCCGCATCGCGGCGTGCCGCTGAGCATGGGCAGCGCCGATGGCGCCGGGGTGGTGTGCGCCTATCACGGGCTGCGCTTCGGCGCGGGCGGGCGCTGCAACCACATCCCGGCCAGCCCGAATCAGAACATCCCCGCCAAGATGCGCCTGCACACCTATGCGGTGGCCGAGCGCTACGGGCTGATCTGGGTGTGCCTGGCCAAGCCGGCCGGGGTGAGCGCGGCCGAGGTGCAGATCCCGCCGATGCCGGGCTGGGACGAGGACGGCTTCCAGCAGATTGTGTGCCCGGGCTTCGACATCGCCGGCAGTGCCGCGCGGCAGCTGGAAGGCTTTATCGACGTGGCGCATTTCGCCTTCGTGCACACCGCCACCTTCGCCCAGCCAGACAAGCGCGAAGTGCCGGCCTACACCACCACCGAAACGCCGACCGGTTTCAACGCCGATTACCTCAGCAGCGTGGCCAACTATTCGGTGGACATGCCGCTGCCCGACGTTGACCCCGGCTTCCAGTGGCTGCGCCATTTCGAAGTGCACCTGCCGTTCACCGCCACGCTCACCATCCACTTCCCGGTGCCGGGCAAGCGGCTGGTGATCATGAACGCGGCCAGCCCGGTGTCCAAGCACAAGACCCGGCTGCTGGTGCCGATTGCGCGCAACTTCGACACCCATCTGCCGGTGGAGGACGTCCATGCCTTCAACCTGCGCGTGTTCGAGGAAGACCGCGCGATGGTGGAAGCGCAGCGCCCGGAATACCTGCCGCTGGACCCGCTGCTGGAAGTGCACATCCCCGCCGATCGCAGTTCGATCGCCTATCGCCGTGGCCTGCGCAGCCAGGGCTATAGCGACTTTTTCCTGCGTTGACCGGCGAGGATGACGGCATGAGCCTGCATGAGGTGCGTGTGGCGGAAGTCGTCGACCAGGGACATCGCCAGCGGGCGATCCGGTTGGAGCCGATCGGCGCGGAGTTGCCGGCCTTTGAAGCCGGCGCGCATGTGGACCTGCACCTGCCCGATGGTTTGATCCGCCAGTACTCCATCGCCAGCGCGCCGCATGCGCGCGACCATTACCTGTTGTGCGTGAAGCTGGCCGACGCCTCGCGCGGCGGCTCGCGGCATCTGTGCGAACAACTCGCGGCCGGCGACCGGCTGCAGATCTCCACGCCGCGCAACCTGTTCCCGTTACACCCGGGCGAACGCCATGTGCTGCTGGCGGCCGGGATCGGCATCACTCCGCTGCTGTCGATGGTCGAGGCGCTGGAAGCGCGCGGCGAGGCCTTCGTGCTGCACTACTACGCACGCCGGCAGGCGGATGTGGCCTTCGGGCAGCGCCTGCAGCAGGGCTTCCAGCACGGCCAGGTGCAGGTGCACCTGAGCGATGGGGGCGAGAGCCCGCGTGTGCACATCCCCACCGAACTGCGCAAGGCACACGCGCGCGACCAGCTGTATCTGTGCGGGCCGGCCGCGTTCATGGATCACTTCAGCGCGCTGGCCCTGGCGCAGGGCTGGGCGCCGGCGCAGCTGCATCGCGAACACTTCGCCGCGGTCGCGCCGGCCGTGCCGCACGCCGCCGACGACGCCTTCGAAGTTGAGCTGGCCGCCAGCGGGCGCGTGGTGCAGGTGGCGGCCGAGTGCAGTATCGCCAGTGCGCTGATGGCCGCAGGCGTGGAGGTGCCGCTGTCGTGCGAGCAAGGCATGTGCGGGGCCTGCCTGACCGGCGTGCTCGATGGCGTGCCCGATCACCGCGACAGCGTGCTCAGCGACAGCGAACACGCGCAGAACACGCAGATCACCCTGTGCTGTTCGCGCAGCCGCACGCCACGGCTGGTGCTGGAACTTTGAGCACCGCGGCAAGGCCGACACGTGATGCGACCGACGCGGCAACGATCAAGCGCGGGCGCGTTGGCGATGCTCGAACACGCTGTGATCCATGTCCCCGCTAGCGACCCCTGCCATCACTGGCGCCGCTGCGTCACGTTCTGCCATCCATCGCGAGGATGAGTCAGCTGTTGCGGTTGCCGGGTGCCGTGTGCGATGCAGACATCAGCACGCTCGGCTTGCCGCCCAGGCACACGCGTGGCGCAACGGCGCGCTGCAACCTTCTCATCAGGCGTTGCCAACCAACGCCATCCACAGGCCACTGCGCATTTCGGGCAACACGTCCACGGCATGCCACCGCGCACAGTGCAAGATACGCAGCCCGCGCTTACGCGCCGGTGCCTGTGTTCGATGAGATGTTGCCGATGACACTGTTCTGCTGTGCCGCCGCTTGCCGGCCGCTGGGGCGCGCCTGATGCGCTGGCCCAACTTTGCGCTTGCCGCCAACGGCAGCAACGTGCGCACCGAGCTGCTGGCCGGCGCCACCACCTTCCTCACGATGGCCTACATCGTGTTCGTCAACCCGGACATCCTGGCCACTACCGGCATGGATCACGGCGCGGTGTTTGTGGCCACCTGCCTGGCCGCGGCATTCGGCTCGGCGGTGATGGGCCTGCTGGCCAATTACCCGATCGGCATGGCGCCCGGCATGGGCTTGAACGCCTTCTTCGCCTTCAGCGTGGTGGGCACCCTGGGCTACAGCTGGCAACAGACGCTGGGCCTGGTGTTCGTGTCCGGCTGCGTGTTCCTGCTGCTCACCCTCACCGGCGCGCGCCGGTGGCTGGTGGACGGCATCCCCACCACGTTACGCAGCGCAATCGCCGCCGGTATCGGCCTGTTCCTGGCGGTGATCGGCCTGCAGAAAGCCGGGCTGGTGGTGGCCCACCCGCAGACCTTGATCACCCTGGGCGACCTGCACCGGCCCGAGCCCTTGCTGGCGTTGGCCGGGTTGCTGCTGATCGGCGTGCTGGAGCTGCGGCGCGTGCGCGGGGCGATGCTGCTCGGCATCCTGGCGGTCACCGCTGCGGCACTCGCACTCGGGCTGGTGCAGTACCGGGGCGTGATCGCGCTGCCGCCGAGTCTGGCACCCACCTTGCTGAAACTGGATATTGCCGGTGCCCTGCAGGGCCACGCTGGCGAAGGCGCATTGACCGCGGTACTGCACGTGGTGCTGGTGTTCGTGCTGGTGGAGATGTTCGATGCCACCGGCACCTTGATGGGGGTGGCGCAGCGCGCCGGCTTGCTGCGCACCACAGCCCAGCGCCGCCAGTTCGACCGCGCTCTGCTCGCCGACAGCAGCGCCATCCTGGCCGGCTCGCTGCTTGGCACCTCCAGCACCACGGCCTATGTGGAAAGCGCCGCTGGCGTGCAGGTGGGTGGGCGCACCGGGCTGACCGCGCTGGTGGTGGCCGCGCTGTTCCTGCTGGCCCTGCTGTTCTCGCCGCTGGCAGCCATGGTGCCGGCCTACGCCACCGCACCGGCGTTGCTGTATCTGGCGGCAGTGATGCTGCGCGAGTGCGCGCATCTGCAGTGGGACGATGTCGGCGAAGCGTTGCCGGCCGCCATGTGCATGCTGGCGATGCCCTTCACCTATTCGATCGCCAATGGGTTGGCGTTGGGCTTCATCACCTATGCGGTGCTCCGGCTAGGCAGCGGGCGTTGGCGTGAGGTGCATCCAGCCACCTGGGCCATCGCCGGCCTGTTCGTGCTGCGCTATGCGCTGGAGTGACGCGCCTGCACCGCGCTGCCTGCAGGCACGCAGCGCGCTGGCCGTGCAACACACTGCAAGGCAAGCTACCCCTCCGCTGGGCGCGCATGCGCGCCGGCACACCTTCTTGCGAGTTTTTTCTGTATGCCCATGCTGCGTCGTTGTCTGATCCTCACCGTGTGCGCGCTGCTGCCCGCACTTGCGCAGGCGCGCCAAACGCCTGCGCCCGCACAATCGCGCGAGCAGCAGGTTGCGCAGTTGTTTCGCGATACGGCCGGCCAATCGGCGCAACTGCGCAGTTGGTTGCAGGCCATGCCCAAAGGCGGCGACCTGCATAACCATCTCTCCGGCTCGGTGTATGCCGAGGACTACCTGCAGTGGGCCAGCGAAGACGGCGCCTGCGTGCAGCTGGACGACCTGAGCCTGCGCGCACCGCCGTGCGTGGCCGGCCAGGTGCCCGCACGCGGGCTGTCCACGCGCGATGTCGCGCTGTATGGCCGGGTGGTGGATGCCTTGTCGATGCGCAACCACCTGGCCAGCCCATCCCAACCCACCGGGCACGGGCAGTTCTTCAGCACCTTCGGCAAGTTCGATGCGGTGGTGCGCGCACGCGTGGCCGACACCGTGGCCGCCGTGCTGGAGCAGGCCGCGCGCGACCGCGTGCCGTACGTGGAAATCATCGCCAACCCACCACAGATGGACGACGCTGCGCAGCGCATGCAGGCGCTGCCCTGGCATGGCACCGACGATGCCGCAAACCTGCGCGAACTGCAGGACGCGCTGCCACCGCTGGTGCAGGCCGCACAGCGCAACCTTGCCGACCTCGACGCGCAGGTGCGCCACGTCCTGCAGTGTGACCAGGCGCAGCCACGCGCGGCCTGCCAGGTGCAGTACCGCTATGTGCCGTATGTGTTGCGTGTGCTGCCTGCGCCGCAGGTGTTCGGGCAGATGGCGCTCGCCCATGCGCTCGTGGCCGCCGGCGGCAGCCGCGCGGTGGCGGTGAACATCGTCGCGCCCGAGGACAACCCGGTGGCAGTGGCCGATTACGCGCGCCACATGGCGATGTTCCGGTTCTTCGCACAGCGCTACCCCGGCGTGCCGTTGTCCTTGCATGCCGGCGAGCTGACCCTGGGCCTGGTGCCACCGGCGCAGCTGCGCTCGCATATCCGCCAGGCGGTGGATGCCGGTGCGCGGCGCATCGGTCATGGCGTGGATCTGCCTTACGAAGACGACGCGCAAGAGCTGCTGCAGCGCATGCGCCGCGACCAGGTAGCGGTGGAGATCAACCTCACCAGTAACGATGTGATCCTGGGCGTCACCGGGGCCGCGCATCCGTTGGCCATGTATCTGCGCGCGGGTGTGCCGGTGGTGCTCTCCACCGACGATGCCGGCGTGTCGCGCGCGGACATGACCCACGAATATCAACGCGCCGTGCAGGAGCAGGGCATCGAGTACCCCACGCTCAAGCAACTCGCCCGCAACGGGCTGACGTACAGCTTCCTGCCGGGCGCGAGCCTGTGGAGCGCCAACGGTAAAGCTGCGCAGGCCTGCGCCACTGCATTACAGCGCGAAACCGATGATGCTGGGTGCCAAGCATTTCGCCAGAGCAGCGAGAAGGCACGGCTGCAATGGCAGCTTGAAACCGATCTGGCGCAGTACGAGCGCATGCTGATGGAGCAGCGCAAAGTGCAGACAACACCAGCTGACGCATAACCCATAGGAGCGCGCTTGCGCGCGAAGAGGCTTCACCGATAACGCCTCATCGCGCGCAAGCGCGCTCCTACAACGCGACTTCCGCTGCATCGCCGCTGCAATACATTTCCCCTCCATGACGACAGCGCAATGACCCACTCGCACGCCGCCCCATCCAAACGCCGCGTCATCCTCGAAGACGACATCGACGGCTTCACGCCCGCGCAGTTGCTGTTGCTGCAGTCGCCGGAGGTCGAGGTGCTCGGCATCAGCGCGGTCAGCGGCAACATCTGGCGCGATGAGGTGATCGCACACAGCTGCCGCCTGCTGGAACTGGCCGGGCAGCCGCAGATTCTGGTGCATCCCGGCCCGGTGCACCCGCTGCTCAACAGCGAGCTGGCCACCGAACGGTGGGAAGCGCTGTACGGCAAGCTGGTGTGGAAAGGTGCATGGACCAAACACTGGGTGGATGGCGACACCGTGCAGAGTGCGCCGCGTTATCACGCGCACGACGTGGTGCCCGATCTGCCACTGGGCAACCCCAGCGTGGTGCGCGCATCCGACGAACCGGCGGCGCTGTTCATGCTGCGCATGGTGCGCCAGTACCCCGGCGAGGTGAGCATCATTGCCACTGGCCCATTGACCAACCTGGCCCTCGCGCAGGCCCTGGACCCGGCCTTCGCCACGCTGGCGCGCGAACTGGTCTACATGGGCGGCAGCCTCAATCCACGCCAGCAGCGCGACAGCGTGAGCGCGCGCCAATTCGCGCGCGAGTTCGTCAATTCGCCACGCCGCGAATTCAACATCCGCTGGGACCCGGAAGCCGCCAGCATCGTCATGCGCGCACCGTGGCGGAAGATCACCATGGTGCCGGTGGATCCCTCCACCGCCACCGAACTCACCCCGGAGCTATTGGCGCGCATGAGCGCGGCCGACACCCCCATCGGCCACGCATTGCGTCGCCGCGAAACCGGCTTTCCGATGTGGGACGAGCTGGCCACTGCGGTGTGGCTGCGCCCCGAGTTGGCGACGCACACCGAAACGCTCTACATCGACACCAACACCGCGTTCGACGCAGGCTATGGCGACATTTTGTCGTGGGCGCCGGGCTATCAGCCTGGACTGGGCGAACAGGCACAGACGGTGGTGCATGCTGTGAATGTGCAGGCGTTTGAGCAGCTATTGGTCGATCACCTCACTGCACCGCAATCACCAGCAGTCGGACTGCCGCTCTCCCTTCTCCCATCGGGAGAAGTTGCCCGAAGGGCGGATGAGGGTACGTCACCCGATAAAGACGCCGCGCCAGTTGAGTAGGTGGCAAGCAAGGTAAACGCATACCTGATACATCTCCAACTAGCGGGGCACCCTCACCCCAACCCCTCTCCCGGCGGGAGAGGGGCTCGAGCGACACCACGCACCCGCACCACTCCCAGCAACCCAAGGTGACCCCATGCAACTCCCCGCGCAGTGGCAGGCCGGCATCGATCGCAACACCGAGGTCCTGCGTGGTCACGCGCAGCTGCTCGCCAGCTTCAACGCACCGCGCCCCGCATCACCGGACACAAGCACTTCGCGCGGGCAGATCGCCTCCATCGTCGGCAGCACGCGCAGCCAGCCCGCACAGGCGGCGCGCCTGGCCACCCAGACACTGGGCCGCATCAATCAGGCCAACGATGGCCTGCATGCCATCACCCGCTTGTTGCCGGCGCGCGCCGCGGCCGATGCCGCGCGCGTGCAGGCCGCGCTGGCCGGCGGCAGCGATGGCGGCGCGCTGGCCGGCGTGCCGTTCGTGGTCAAGGATCTGTTCGATGTGGCCGGGCAGGTCACCACCGCCGGTGCTGCGCTGCGCGCACAAAGCGCGCCGGCCACGCGCGATGCGGCCGTGGTGCAGCGCCTGAGCGATGCCGGTGCAGTGCTGGTGGGCACCGCCAACATGGACGAATTTGCCTACGGCTTTGCCACCGTCAACGCGCATTACGGCACCACCGCCAATCCGCACGACCATCGCCATCTGGCCGGCGGCTCGTCCGGTGGCTCGGCCGCCGCAGTGGCGGCTGGATGGGTGCCGTTTGCACTGGGCTCGGACACCAATGGCTCGATCCGCGTGCCGGCTGCCCTGTGCGGCGTGTACGGGTTGCGACCGACCCACGGCACGCTGCCGTTGCAGGGCGTGTTCCCGTTCGTGGATGCGCTGGATGTGGTGGGCCCGTTCGCGACCTCGGTTGCCGACCTGCGCCGCGTCTACGAAGTGATGCACGGGCACCCGGTACCCGCTTGCAGCGTGGAGACGCTGCGCATCGCGCAATTGGGCGGCTGGTTCCAACGCAACCTCGATCCCGAGCTGGAGGCCGGCCTCGGCACGCTGCTCACTGCGATCGGCAGCACCACCATCATGGAGTTACCGGACGCCGAACGCGCGCGCGCCGCCGCGTTCGTGCTCACCGCCGCCGAGGGCGGGCACCGCCATCGCAACGCCCTCAGCACACAGGCCGCCCAATTCGACCCAGCCACCCGCGACCGCCTGTTGGCCGGCTTGCAATTGCCGGCCAGCGCGGTGGCCGATGCACAGCAGTTCGCGCACTGGTTCGCGCGGGCCATGCGCACGCTGTGGGACCGCGTGGATGTGTTGATCGCGCCGGCCACACCTGGCGTGGCGCCGCGCATCGACCAAGAGAGCATCATCATCGATGGCCTGCCGGTCTCGGCGCGCGCCAACCTGGGCATCTTCACCCAGCCGCTTGGGCTGGCCGCCTGCCCGGTGCTGGCCGCGCCGCTACCGCGCCCGGGTCGCTTGCCGCTGGGCGTGCAGCTGATTGCCGCGCCAGGCCGCGAAGACCGCCTGTTCGCTCTGGCCGCGCAACTCGAACGCGATGGGCTGCTCGCGTTCAGCGCACCGGCGGAGACACGCTGATGCTGCACACCTTGCGCGCACGCCGCGGCATGGTGGTCGCGCCTCACCATCTGGCCGCGCAGGCCGGGCGCGACATCCTGCGCGCCGGCGGCAACGCCATCGAAGCAGCGGTGGCCACCGCCGCCTGTCTGGCCGTGGTGTATCCGCACATGACCGGCATCGGCGGCGATGGCTTCTGGCTGATCCACGAACCCGATGGCCGCGTACACGCCATCGACGCCTGCGGCCGTGCCGCACAGGCGGCCACGCTGGACTTCTATCGCGGCCACACCCACATCCCCTGGCGCGGCCCGGGCGCCGCCAATACCGTGGCCGGCACCGTCTCCGGCTGGGCGCTTGCGCTCCAGCACGGTGGTGGCACGCTCCCGCTGCAGCAGCTGCTGGAAGAGGCCATCCACCATGCCGAGGTGGGCGTGCCGATCACGCTCGGCGGTGCGCACATCGCCGCCAGCAAGGGCGATGAACTGCGTTGCCTGCCGGGCGCCTATGCGCGCATCTTCGAGCCGCGCGGCGCGCCCCTGCACGAGGGCGCCGTGCTGCAGCAACCCCAGCTCGCGCGCACCCTGCAACGGCTGGCGCACGATGGCCTGGACAGTTTCTACCGCGGCGCGCTCGCCGATGACATCGCCGCCGACCTACGCGTACTCGGCAGCCCGTTGCATGCGGATGACCTGGCCACACACACCGCCGAGGCCAGCGTGCCGCTCTCAGTCGCCATCGCCGGTGCACGTTTGTATAACCACGCACCGCCCACGCAAGGGCTGGCCTCGCTGTTGATCCTGGCGCTGTTCGACCGCCTGCCGGCCACGCAGGCAGACAGTTTCGCGCACCTGCATGGCCTGATCGAAGCCACCAAACAGGCCTTCCTGATTCGCGACGCCCACATCGGCGACAGCGCCTGGATGACGCTCGACGCACAAGCCCTGCTCGACGACAGCGCTGCGCTGGACGCACTGGCCGCCCGCATCGACCTGCACGCGGCCCTGCCCTGGCCGCAGCCCTCGCAGGCCGGCGACACCGTCTGGTTCGGCGCCATCGACGCGCAGGGCCGCGCGGTGAGCTGCATCCAGTCCACCTATTTCGAATTCGGCTCCGGCCTGGTGCTGCCGCATACCGGCATCACCTGGCAGAATCGCGGCTGCAGCTTTCGCCTCGCCACCGACGGCTGGAATGCACTCGCCCCAGGGCGTAAACCGTTCCACACCCTCAACCCCGCCCTGGCCACCTTCGACGATGGCCGCGTCATGGCCTACGGCACCATGGGCGGCGAAGGCCAACCGCAGACCCAGGCCGCGCTGTTCTCGCGCTACGCCCACTTCGGCATGCCGTTGCAACAGGCCATCACCGCACCGCGCTGGCTGCTCGGCCGCACCTGGGGCGACGACAGCACCACGTTGAAGCTGGAAGACCGCTTCGACCCGGCCGTGGTGCAAGCACTGCGCGACGCCGGCCACGCCGTCGAACTGTTACCGGCCTATAGCTCGGTGATGGGGCATGCTGGCGCCCTGGTGCGTGAGGTCACCGGCGTGGTGAGTGGTGCGAGCGACCCAAGATCGGATGGTGCGGTGGCTGGGTGGTGAGGGTTGGGTGCGACCTCTCGTGCCTGCGTCATCAAACGTTACAAGCGCTCACGCAAGACCTCTGCGAAGGCATGGTTGCGTACCAGCACGTTCGCCTCCAGGTTCAGTGCCAGGCTGAGTGGGTCCAGGTTGCTGGAACCGACCGTGCTCCAATACCCATCGATCACCGCAACCTTGCCATGGAACGGTCGCTCGCAGTACTCGAAGATCTGCACCCCGGCAGCGAGCAACTGGCGGTACAGCAAACGCGCTGCCAACAAGGCAAGCGGGGTGTCGGGTTGTCCCTGCACGATGAGGCGCACGTGGACGCCGCGCCGCGCGGCCGCACACAGATCACGCAGACATCCGTAGCCCGGGAAGAAGTACGCGTTGGCGATGATGATTTCCTGCCGCGCATCGGCAAATGCCTGCCGGTACGCCTGTTCGATGCTGCGCGAGCGTGAGCCGTTGTCACGCGCGATAAAGCAAACCTCGCCGCTCTCGGCAGCTGTTGATGCGGGTGATGACGGATCCGGCGTCCAGCCCTCGCCGGCCCCGCTGCCACGCGCGGCCTGCTGCATGAAGGCAGCGATATCACACACCACCGGCCCCTGCAGCTCGATGGCGTAATCCTGTTTGCCCTGCGGCCCTGACCCGGCCAGTTGATCGGCCGAATAATTGATGCCGCCGACGAAGGCAATGGCCTGATCGACGACGAGCAGCTTGCGATGCAGGCGGCGGAACATATTGATGCGCCTGCGCAGCGGTGTGGGCTCCGGGTCGAACAGGCGCAGCTGCACGCCCGCCTCGGCAAGGTCGCGTGCGTACCGCGGGGACAATGCGCACGAGCCGAATGCATCCACCAGCAGGTGTACCCGCACGCCGCGTTGTGCCGCGTCGATCAGGTGCTGCTGCAATTGCAGGCCCACCGCATCCTCGAACAGGATGAACGTTTCCAGCAGAATCTCGTCTTGCGCGGCGGCGATCATCTGGTAAAAGCGTGCGAAGTAGTTCTCGCCATTTTCCAGCAGACGCATGCGATGCCCTTGGCGCCAGCAGAGCGCGGGCTGCCGGCTCATGGCGCGATACTCGCCAATAACGGCAGATGATCGGAGAGCCGCGACCACGGCAGACCGGACAGGACGCGCGCCTGCACCACCCGCAGATTGCGCAGATAGATGCGGTCCAGCGGCAAGACCGGAAAGCGCGAGGGAAAGCTGCGCGCCACGCGCCCGTGCATGCATTCGACGGCCTCGACCAGACCACAGCGCGTGAGCAGCGGATGGCCGCGCGCCCGCCAGTCGTTGAAGTCGCCCGCCACCACGACCGGCGCATCGGCCGAGAGCGCAGCCACCCGCGCGCACAGCAGGCCGATCTGCTGCTGCCGGTGCGCTTCGTGCAAGCCGAGGTGCACGCAGAACACCTGTAGCTCCTCCGACCAGCCCGGCACCTGCAGCACCGCGTGCAGTACCCCCCGTGGCTCGTGGCCGGGCACGGACACATCGTGATTGGCGAAACTTGAGATAGGAAACTTCGACAACACCGCATTGCCATGGTGCCCGTGCGGATACACCGCATTGCGCCCATAGGAGAACTGCGGCCACAGCATTTCCGCGAGATATTCGTAATGCGCCACGGCAGGCCACTGCGCGTGTCGCCGGGCGTGCAGCGCGTGTTCGCCCAGGACTTCCTGCAGGCACACGATCTCGGCGCAGACCTCGCGAATGGCCTCACGCAACGCGGCAAGAATGAAGCGCCGCTTGAGCAGGTCAAAGCCCATGTGGGCATTGAGGGTCAGGACATTGATCAACGTGTGACTGTCATGAGGGGCTGACAATCGATTGTGCCGATGGCGTGTTCAGTGCATGTGTGAGGGCACGGTTGGCAGTTGCGCCAGCGACCGCTCGGCCTCCTTTGAGTCAGCACCTGTGCGGATGAGATGGATCGGCTCGCTTGCTCGATCTGTCTGCTGTTTGGCGGTGATTTAGACGCAGCCGATCTACCTAGCGCAGCACGGATCAAGTCTTGTAGCAGCAGCAAACCGGGCGCCTGAGCAGCGACCAGGCTGCATGCGTTGCACCGTGGACCCTATCGCGCTCCCAAGCTCCGCATGTCCTCTCGCAGCCGCTGAGCACGTACATCGCACACGCAAACGAGTCGCTGGGAACACCAGCCAGATCAGGCGTAAGTGGCTCACCAAAGCAGGCGGCCTAAACCCTAAAACCATCTCGCCGCGCGGGCCGAAATTGAGGAGGATTTCACGGTCAAGGCTGCAACCGCGCGCCATTACCGGCCACCAGCGATGCAGCCAGCAGCAGCACGCTGGCACCGATGAAGGTGGCGGCGATGGAGACGTGATCCAGCAGCACGCCGCCCAGTGCACCACCGAGCATGATGGCCAGCTGGATGGCGGCCACCATCAGGCCGCCACCGGCTTCCGGTGCGTCCTTGATGCAGCGGCTCAGCCAGGTGGACCACGCCACCGGCAATGCCGAATTGAGTGTGCCCCACGCAATCATCGCGATTGCCACGCCCCACAGCAGATGGCTGGTCAGCAGCATCGCCAGGGTGGCCACGCCCAACGCCACCGGCAGCACCGTGAGCAGACTGAACAAGCGCTTCGGCAGCAGGGCCGTGGCGGCATAGGTGCCGGCAAAACCGGCCAGGCCCAGCCCGAGCAGCAGCAACGACAAGTGCGATACATCCACGTGCGCGGCGTTCTCCAGGAACGGACGGAAATAGGTAAACGCAGAGAACGCACCGGCAAAGCCCAACATGATCGCCAGCATCGCGCGCGCCACGTAGCGACGCTTGAGCAATGCGGCGATGCTGCCCAGCGAGGTGCCGCCCTGCGCAGGCAAGGATGGCAGGCTGTGCCACTGCCAGGCGATGGTCAGCGCCACCAACGGCACCATGCCCCAGAACACGCCACGCCAGCCGATCACCGCGCCCAGATAGCTACCCAACGGAGCGGCAAATGCGGTCGCCACCGCGTTGCCGATGTAGACGATGCCCAGCGCCTTGGGTACCGCCTCTTCCGGCATCATGCGCATCACCGTGGCGGTGGCCAGCGCCCAGAACCCACCAATGGTGATCCCCAGCAGCGCACGCGCCGCCATCAACATGCCGAACGAATGCGCATTGGCGATCAGCAACAATGACAGCAACATCACCGCGCTCAGGCTGATCAGCACATGCCGGCGATTGAAGCGCGACGTAAGTGGCGCGATGAGCAGGCTGGCCAGCACCGCAAACAACCCCGAGATGGAGATCGCCTGCCCGGCCATGCCGGCGGTGGCATGCAGATCGGCCGCGATCGGCGTGAGCAGGCTGACCGGCATGAACTCGGAGGCGATCAACAACGCTACGCACAACGACAACGAGCCCACCGCACTCCAGGTCTGGCGGCTGGCGCTGGGCGCAGCGCGCACGGCGGCGGAAGCAGTGGATGCGGAAGACATGCAGGATCCTTTGAAGACTGGAACGGGAGAGCGCCACTGCGCTTTAGCACCGCACATCGACGGCGTGGGAGCACCGAGCTGTGGCATGCGCACACGCTGCGCTGTGAGGCATTGTTCTGAAGAAGTCACGGTTGGCGCATAGCGCCCACGCCGCAACGCACGCAGCGTTGCAAGCCTCAACAAGGGCAACGCCAGGCTGCGCAGCGTACGCAGGATGGCCAGTGCGATAAAGCTGGCCAAAGCGCATGGGCTTATGAGCGCTGTTCATTGGATCGGGTGCGTTTCCGCTGCCTGGCCGTCTGCGCAACCTGTCTACTCAGGCTTGGGCGGAGGTCATGCGCCCGGTGCTGAACGCGGCACCGGCTGGCCACGCACATGGCCTCGGTAGGCGCGCGCTTGCGCGCGATGGGGCGTTACCGGGACAGCTTCATCGCGCGCGAGCGCGCTCCTACCTGATGCGCGCCGCCATCACGGATGGCGGTCACAGTCACGCATGAAACACGTCCATCAAACAGGCGAATCTGCCGTGCTTGGGCTGATGTCACGATACTCACGCACGTATCGGCGGTCGTAGGAGCGCGCTTGCGCGCGATGGGGCGTCACCGAGACAGCTTCATCGCGCGCAAGCGCGCTCCTACGTGGTGTCTGCCGCCATCACGGATGGCGGCTACAGTCACGCATACGACACCTCTGCCAAACAGGCGAATCCTCTGTGTCTGGTCTGATCTCACGGCACTCCCGCACGCATCGGCGGCCGTAGGAGCGCGCTTGCGCGCGATGGGACGTCACCGCGACAGCTTCATCGCGCGCAAGCGCGCTCTTACATGATGTGCGCCGCCGTCACGGATGGCAGTCACAGTCACGCGTGCAACGCCTCTGCCAAACAGGCGAATCTGTTGTGGCTGGTCTGATGTCACGACACTTCCGCACGCATCGGCGGTCGTAGGCGCGCGCTTGCGCGCGATGGGGTGTTACCGGAACAGCTTCGTCGCGCGCAAACGCGCTCCTACGTGCTGTGTGCCGCCGTCACGGATGGCGGTCACAATCACGCATACGACACCTCTGCCAAACAGGCGAATCTGTTGTGGCTGGTCTGATGTCACGACACTTCCGCACGCATCGGCGGTCTTAGGAGCGCGCTTGCGCGCGATCGGGCGTTACCGGGACAGCTTCATCGCGCGCGAGCGCGCTCCTACGTGGTGTGCGCCGCCGTCACGGATGGCGGTCACAATCACGCATACGACACACCTCTGCCAAACAGGCGAATCTGTTGTGGCTGGTCTGATGTCACGACACTCCCACACGCGTCGGCGGTCGTAGGAGCGCGCTTACGCGCGATGGGGCGTTACCGGGACAGCTTCATCGCGCGCAAGCGCGCTCTACGTGGTGTGCGATGACGTCAGCGATTGCGATTGCATTCGGATACGCCGACTACAATTTCCGGGGTTGCAGACCCGCGCAGTGCGCGGGCTTCACGCACTATCGCGCTCGTGCGCGGCGCTTCCCATCGAAACGACTGGCGAGCACCAACGAAACAGTCGAACAAACACATGCTGATTCCACCGCCTCAGCCAGCTCAGATCGTCTGGCCGCCAGACACCTCGATCCGCTGCCCGGTGACCCAGCGGTTGTCCTCGCTCAACAGGCTGGCGACCATCGGGCCGATGTCGTCCGGCACGCCCACCCGGCCCAACGCGGTCATGTCGGCAAAGGCCTTGGTGTAGGCCGGCGTATCGCGCACCGCACCTCCGGGAAAGCCAGTGGCAATGGCACCGCGCGCCACCGTGTTGGCCGTGATACTGCGCGGTTCCAGCTCCCTGGCCAGATACACGCTCAGGATTTCGACCGCGTCCCAACACCAGCGCAACCCTCAGCCCTTATGCCGCAGCGCCTCCAGCACCAGGTTGAACGCGGGCGAGGAATGCCGGCGGCTGGGGTAGAACGCATGCAGGCCGGGCCAGGTGGGTGACCAGTCCTTCATCACCCAACGCAGCCGCCCGGCCTTGATGTGCGGCCGGGCGAGGTCTTCCTGCACGAAGGCGATGCCGAACCCCTGCAGCGCCGCATCCAATGCTTCATAGATGCTGTTGAAGGTGAGCTGGCCCTCCACACGCACTGCGATCTCGCGGCCGTCCTTTTCCAGTTCCCAGGCGTAGATGCCGCCGGCGGTGGTCATGCGCAGGTTGATGCACAGGTGCGCGGTGAGGTCTTGCGGGGTCTTGGGCAGCGGCCGGCGTTCCAGGTAGGCGGGCGAGGCGATCAATGCCATGCGCATGTCCGGCGCGATGCGCGCGGCGATCATGTCTTTTTCCACCTGGTCGCCCAGGCGCACGCCGAGATCGTAACGGTCGGCCACGATGTCGGTCAGGCCGTTGTCCACCACCAGTTCCACCTTGATGTCCGGGTACTGGCGCAGCAGCACCGCCAGCTTGGGCCACAGGATTTCGCGCGCGGCATAGTCGGTGGCGGTGATGCGCACGCTGCCAGCCGGGGTGTCGCGCATCTCGCTCAGCGCCGACAGCGCCTCTTCGATCTCGGCAAAGCGCGGCGCCACCGTCTGGATCAGGCGCTCGCCGGCCTCGGTCGGCGCCACGCTGCGGGTGGTGCGGGTGAGCAGGCGCAGGCCGAGCGTCGCTTCCAGCCCGCGGATGGTGTGGCTGAGCGCCGACTGCGACACCCCCAGCTTTGCCGCGGCCCGGGTGAAGCTGCCTTCCCGCACGATGGCGATCAGCGCCAGCAGGTCCTTGAAATTATCGCGCGCCATTGGTGAATCCGATTCATGCCCCGCACCGACTGTAACAGTCCGGCAATGGGCCTGGCACGTCCGGTCGGCGATGCGCGCAGCACGGGATTCGGCTACTGCATGCCCCGCGCTCCTCTGTGCAGGTGCTCGCTCCAGGCCCGTCGCATTTTTTGCAACGGCAACCTCGAAAAAAACCGCTTTGGGGCGACACGACGACGTTCGTATAGTCGAGACGCCCCTCCCGCCCCGCAACACGGGCCACGACATCGAGCACGCAGACATGCCCCAGCCCACCGCTGCGTTTGCCCTGTCCCACCACTGCCGGATCACCGCATGCTGAGTGCGGTAGCCAGCAACGCCCCCGTTGCCTCCGGCGCACGGGCCGTGGCGCGCTGTGATGCGCTGGGCGTGGCGCCCTTCAGCGACACCCCCACCGGTCTGTTCCGCAGCTGGCTCAGCCCGGCGCATCGCGCCACCACCGAGCAGGTGGGCGCGTGGATGCGCCAGGCCGGCATGCAGGTGCGCCTGGATGCGGCCGCCAATCTGGTCGGGCGCTACGAAGGCGCGCATGCGCACGCACCGGCGCTGTTGATCGGCAGCCACCTGGACAGCGTGCGCGCGGCCGGGCGCTATGACGGCCCGCTGGGCGTGCTGCTCGGCATCGAATGCGTGGCCGCGCTGCACGCACAAGGGCGCCGGCTGCCGTTTGCGATCGAAGTCGTTGGGTTCGGCGATGAAGAAGGCTCGCGCTTTCCGGCATCGATGTTCTGTAGCCGCGCGGTGGCCGGCACGCTGGATGCGGCCGCCCTGGCCGTGCGCGATCCAGACGGCGTCGACGTGGCCACCGCGCTGGCCGCGTGGGGCCTGGACGCCGCACGTCTACATGAAGCCGCGCGCGTGCCGGGCAGCGTGCTGGCGTATCTGGAAACGCATATCGAACAAGGCCCGGTGCTGGAAGTCGCGCAGCTGCCGGTTGGCATCGTCACCGGCATCGCCGCGCAACGGCGCTTTCGGCTGCGCTTCGACGGCCGCGCCGGCCACGCCGGCACCACCACCATGGCGCTGCGCCGCGATGCCTTGAGCGCGGCCGCCGAAGCGCTGCTGATGATCGAGCAGATTGCGCGCAGTGGCGGCGACGATCTGGTTGCCACCGTTGGCAAGCTGGAGGTCGCCCCCGGCGCCATCAACGTGGTGCCCGGCCGCGTGGACTGCACGCTGGACGTGCGCGCCGGCGATGACCACCGCCGCGACGCTGCAGTGGCGCAGATCGAACGCGCCCTGGAGCAGGTGGTTGCCGCGCGCGGGGTTGCCATCGCCGTCGAGCCGCTGCAGGCGCTGGCGGCCAGCCCCTGCGCGCCGGCATTGATCGCCCGCCTGACGCAAGCGGTCGCCGCGCAAGGCATCACACCACGGCCGCTGGTCTCCGGCGCCGGGCACGACGCCATGGTGATGGCGGCGCTCTGCCCCACCGCGATGCTGTTCGTGCGCTGCGCCGGCGGCATCAGCCATCATCCGGACGAACACGTCGACCCGGCCGATGCCGAGGTCGCCCTGGCGGTGATGCGCCATTTCATCGAACACTTCGGAGCTCCCATTGGCACCTGACCTGCGCCACCTGCACACCTTCGGCGAACTGGATCCGCCGCAACGCCTGTTGATGGGCCCCGGCCCGGTCAATGCGCATCCACGCGTGCTGCGTGCGATGGCGGCCGACCTGCTTGGCCAGTTCGACCCGGAAATGACCACCTACATGAACGAGGTGATGGCGCTGTACCGCCCCTTGTTCGGCACCCAGAACCGCTGGACCTTTCTGGTCGATGGCACGGCGCGCGCCGGCATCGAAGCCGCGCTGGTGTCGCTGGTGCAGCCGGGCGACCGTGTGCTGGTGATCAACTTCGGCCGCTTCGGTTTGTTGCTGACCGAAATCCTTGGCCGGCTCGGCGCCGACGTCCACACCGTGGATGCGCCGTGGGGCGAGGTGGTGCCGCTGGCGGCGATTGCCGAGGCGATCGCAAGCGTGGCACCCAAGCTGGTGGCCACCGTGCACGGCGACACCTCCACCACCATGGCGCAGCCGCTCGATGGCCTAGGCGCGCTATGCCGGGCGGCCGGCGCGCTGAGTTACGTAGACGCCACAGCCACCATCGGCGGCATGGACATCGCCAGCGACCGCTGGGAGGTGGACGTGGTCACCGCGGGGCTGCAGAAATGCCTGGGCGGGCCGTCCGGCTCGGCGCCGATCACTGTCTCTGCCGCGGCAGCGGAGGCGATCTTTGCGCGGCGGCATGTCGAACGCGGCATCGTGCGCGAGGACATCGCCAACGGCAGCGGCCCACGCATCGCCTCGAATTATTTCGACCTGGCGATGATCATGGATTACTGGTCCGACAAGCGCCTCAATCACCACACCGAAGCCACCACCATGCTGTACGGCGCGCGCGAATGCGCACGCGTGGCCTTGCAGGAAGGCCTGGAGGCGCGCTACGCCCGGCATGCGGCTGCCGGCCGCGCGGTCAGCGCCGGCGTGCGCGCACTGGGGCTGGAGGTGTTCGGCGACGATGCGCACCGCATGAGCAATGTCACCGGCGTGGTGATCCCGCACGGCGTCGACAGTGAAGCAGTGCGGCGGCGCATGCGCGAGGATTTCGAAATCGAGATCGGCACCGCGTTCGGCCCGCTGCAAGGCAGGATCTGGCGCATCGGTGCGATGGGCTACAACGCGATGAAGCACAAGGTGCTGCTCACCCTGGCCGCACTGGAAGCGGTGCTGCGCGCCGAGGGCTACGCGTGCACCCAAGGCCTGGCGGTCGAAGCCGCACGCGCCGCCTGGCATGCGGAGCCGGCTGCATGAGTACGGCGCGCGACCTGGTCGGTTATGGCGCCACGCCGCCGCCGGCGCAATGGCCAGGTGGCGCGCGCATCGCGGTGCAGTTCGTCATCAACTACGAAGAGGGCGCGGAAAACTGCGTGCTCAACGGCGATGCCGGTTCGGAAGCGTTCCTGTCGGAAATGGTCGGCGCGCCGTCGCATCCGGGCGCACGCGCCATGGCGATGGAAAGCCTGTACGAATACGGCAGCCGCGCCGGGTTCTGGCGGCTGCATCGGCTGTTCAGCGCGCGCGGCGTGCCGGTCACCGTGTTCGGTGTCGCCACCGCGCTCGCCGCCAATCCCGAGGCGGTGGCGGCGATGCAATCGGCCGACTGGGAAATCGCCAGCCATGGGTTGCGCTGGATCGACTACCAGCACGTGGATGCAGCCACCGAACGCGCGCATCTGGCCGAGGCCATCGCCCTGCATACGCAAGTCACCGGCAGCCGCCCGCTTGGTTGGTATCAAGGCCGCACCAGCCCCAATACCGCGCGTCTGGTGGCCGAGGAAGGCGGCTTCGTCTACGACGCCGACAGCTATGCCGACGACGTGCCGTACTACGACCGGCGCCACGGCCGTGCGCAGCTGATCGTGCCGTACACGCTCGATGTCAACGACATGAAATTCGTCGCCTACAATGGTTTTGCCGATGGCGAGCCGTTCTTCCGCTATCTGCACGACAGCTTCGAACAGCTGCGCAGCGAAGGCGGGCGCATGCTCTCCATCGGCCTGCACGGGCGCATCGTCGGCAAGCCGGCGCGTGCCGCAGCGCTGGCACGTTTTGTCGATCACGTGCTGGCCAGTGGCGATGCCTGGGTTGCACGCCGCATCGACATCGCGCGTCACTGGCTACAGGTGCACCCGGCATGAGCATCGACACGGCCAGCATCGATCTGCCGGAGGTGATCGCCGAGGTCACCGCGGCATTCCATGCGTATGAGCACGCCTTGATGCACGACGATATCGCCGCGATGGATGCGCTGTTCCATGCCGCGCCAAGCACAGTGCGCTATGGCGTGGGCGAAGTGCTGTACGGCAGCGAGGCGATCCGTGCATTTCGCATCGGTCGTGGCGGCTCGCCGCAGCGCCAGCTCGTGCACGTTGCGGTGCACGGCTTCGGCCAGGATCTTGCCACCACGCATGCGGAATTCGTGCGCGAGGGCAGCACCGCGCACGGCCGCCAGAGCCAGACCTGGGTGCGCTTTACCGATGGCTGGAAAGTGGTGGCTGCGCACGTCTCGCTGCAAGGCAGCCACGCATGAGCGTGATCGATGCCAACGCGCTGGACACCGCCGCCTTCGTGGCGCGCTACCGCGCGCTGTTCGAGCATTCGCCGTGGGTGGTCGAACGCGCTGCGCGCCGCCGCCCGTTCGACGATGTGTTTGGCGGATTGATGCAGGTGGTGTACGACGCCTCACCCGACGATCAGCTGGCGCTGATCCGCGCGCATCCGGAACTGGCCGGCAAGGCCGCAATCGACCGCACCCTCACCGCCGCCTCCGCCGCCGAGCAGGCCTCGGCCGGCCTGGACCGGCTCGACGAAGACGAATTCCACCGCTTTCACGCACTCAACCATGCCTACCGGCAGCGCTTTGGATTCCCCTTCGTGATCTGCGTGCGCTTGCAGGACAAGGCCGGGATCCTGGCCGAACTGCAGCGTCGCCTGGACGCACCACGCAACGACGAAATCGCCACCGCCCTCGCCGAGATCGGCAAGATCGTGCACCTGCGCCTGGAGGCATTGCCATGAGCCTGGCTCAACTCGAACACGCGCTGCAACACGACCTGCAACGCCTCGCCCACGGCGGCGAACCCTGGGTGCGCCCGCGCGTGCATCCGGCCGGCCATGTGTACGACGTGGTCATCGTCGGCGCCGGGCAGAGCGGCCTGGGCGCGGCCTTCGCCCTGCAACGCGAGCGCGTGCATAACGTGTTGGTGATCGACGAAAACCCGCCCGGGCAGGAGGGCCCCTGGGTCACCTACGCACGCATGCAGACGCTGCGCACGCCCAAGCAGATCACTTCGATCGACCTGGGCGTGCCCACGCTCACCTTCCGCGCCTGGTGGGAGGCGCAGCACGGCGCCGCCGGCTGGGACGCGCTGGACAAGATTCCGCGCGGCACCTGGATGGACTACCTGCGCTGGTACCGCGCGGCGCTGCGGCTGCCGGTGCGCAATGCCACCCAGCTGGTGCGCATCGAGCCAGACGCCGCGCCCGGCATCCATCGCCTGCACCTGGCGATGGGCGCGCCGCTGATGGCGCGCAAGATCATCCTGGCCACCGGCATCCAGGGCGGCGGCCAATGGCAGGTGCCTGAGTGGATCACCCAGGCCCTGCCGGCGCAGCGCTACGCGCATACTTCCGGCCCCATCGATTACGCCGCATTGGCCGGCAAGCGCGTGGGCATCCTGGGCGGCGGCGCCTCGGCGTTCGACAACGCCTGCTTCGCGCTGGACCAGGGCGTGGCGCGTGCGGAGGTGTTCGTGCGCCGCGCCGCGCTGCCGCGGGTCAACCCGATCCGCCACATGGAACAGGCCGGCATCATTCCACGCTTCGCCGCCCTGCCCGACGCCGACAAGTACCGCATGATGGCCAGCTTCTTCGGCCGCAACCAACCGCCCACCAACGACACCTTCCAGCGTGCCTGCGCGCATGCCGGTTTTGCGCTGCACCTGGACGCGCCATGGCTGGGCGTGGAAGAACACAATGACGTGGTGGTGGTGCGCACCCCGCAGGGCGAGCACCGTTTCGACTTCCTGGCCATCGCCACCGGCCTGGTCACCGACCCGCGGCTGCGCCCGGAGCTGGCCGCGCTGTCCGGGCGCATCGCCTGCTGGGCCGACCGCTACCAGGCCCCGCCCGGCCAGGCCAATCCGGTGCTGGACGCGCACCCCTACCTGGGCCCTGGATTCGAGCTACTGCCCCGCACGCCCGACGATGCCGCCGCGGTGGACGGGCTGTTCGCCTTCAACTATTCGGCGCTGATCAACCACGGCTTGTCTGCAGCGGCGTTATCGGGGCTGAAAGTGGCGCTGCCGCGGCTGGCACGGGCGGTGGCCGATCAGCTGTTCCTGGACGACCGCCAGGCCATGGTCGAGGCCTACCTGGGCTACGACCAGGCCGAATTCGTCGGCCAATGGCCACAGCCCACGCAGGCGGTGGCATGAGCACGCTCTCCACCCATGTGCTCGACACCGCCGCCGGCCGCCCGGCTGCGGGCGTCACGCTGCGCCTGTTCGCCGGCGACACCCTGTGCCTGGAGGCGGCCACCGATGCCGACGGGCGCTGCCCGGCCCTGGCCACGTTGCATCTGGCAAGGGGCCGCTACCGGCTGGAGTTCGACGTGGCCGGCTACTGGCAGGCCAGCGGCACCGCGCTGGCCGACCCGCCGTTCCTGGAGATGGTGCCGATCGTCTTCAACCTAGGCGAGCATGGCCATTACCACGTGCCGCTGCTGCTGTCGCCGTACGGCTATTCCACCTATCGCGGCAGCTGATCTGCGCCGGTGTGGGCCGCGTCACCGGCGCAAGCGGCACCGACCACACGCCCGGTTTCACCGCGCGCCCGTAGAATGGCCGCTTTCCGGCACCGCGCCGGAGCTCCGGAACCGCCATGATTCACAACGATGTACTGCGCAGCATCCGCTACATGCTCGACCTCAGCGACGACAAGGTGGTGGAGATCGCCCAGCTGGCCGACCCCGCATTCGCGCTCGACAAGCCGCAGGTGCAGGCCTGGCTGAAGAAGGAAGACGAGCCCGGTTTCGAGCCCTGCACCGATGCGATGCTGGCGCGCTTTCTGGATGGCCTGGTGCTGCGCTTCCGCGGCCGCGACGAAAGCCAGCCGCCGCGCCCGCTGGAAACCCCCGTCGGCAACAACCTGGTGCTGAAGAAGCTGCGCGTGGCCTTCGAACTGAAGGACGTGGACATGCACTCCATTTTCGCCAACGCCGGTTTCCCGCTGTCCAAGCCGGAACTGTCGGCGCTGTTCCGCCAACCCGGCCACAAGAACTTCCGCCCCTGCGGCGACCAACTGCTACGCGCCTTCCTCAAGGGCCTCACCGCCCGCATGCGCGAAGCCGGGTAAGCCCGCGACCAGCAGACGCCTGCTCAACCGGCAGGCGGCCATGTGCGTGGAACCGGCATGGACGACGCGTACGTTCCGGTTCCTTTGCAGCAGTTGCCCCCTCTGACCGCCGCTGACGGCGTCTCGCGGCCGCCCCAACGCGACCTGCCGTGCAACGGCCGTTGCGGGTGATGAAGCTCGGCACGCCAGTGCGCCGCCCCTGCACGCATCGCAGTGTGCGAGAAGAGAGCAATGCACCCACGCTGCGACACGCATGACCTCGATGCAGCCTGATGACACGGCCACATCGCCAGGTCGATGCGCTTGCTCAGGCAGCCGCCACCAGACGCGGGCGACGTGCATCCAGGCGGAACACCGAGACCGCTTCGCTCAGTTCCACGGCCTGTTCTTCCATCGCACGTGCCGCGGCCGAGGCTTCTTCCACCAGCGCGGCGTTGCGCTGGGTGGTTTCGTCCATGTCGTTGACCGTGCGTGCCACCTGTTCGATGCCGGACGACTGCTCGCGCGACGCCGCAGAAATCTCCGCGATCAAGGTGGTGACCTGCTGCACCGACTGCACGATCTGCTGCATGGTCTGCCCGGCCTGCTCCACCCGTGCACTGCCGCGTTCGACGCTGTCGACCGAGGCGTCGATCAAGTGCTTGACCTCCTTGGCGGCACCGGCCGAGCGCTGCGCCAGCGCACGCACTTCCGAGGCCACTACCGCAAATCCACGGCCCTGCTCGCCGGCGCGCGCAGCTTCTACCGCGGCGTTCAGGGCCAGGATATTGGTCTGGAACGCGATGCCGTCGATGACGCTGATGATCTCGGCGATCTTCTTTGACGACACTTCGATCTCGCCCATCGTCTCCACCACGCTGCCCACCATGTCGCCGCCACGGCCGGCGATGTCGGCTGCCGCCTGCGCGCCGCGACTGGCCTGCTGCGCGGTGTCGGCGTTCTGCCGCACGGTCGAGGTAAGTTCCTCCATCGAGGCGGCCGTTTCTTCCAGGTTGGCTGCCTGTTGTTCGGTGCGTTGGGCCAGGTCGGCATTGCCGGCGGCAATTTCCGCCGAAGCAGTGCGGATGGTCTGCGCCGCCAGCGTGATGTCGCCGACGATGTCGGTGAGCCGCTGCACGGTGGCGTTGGCATCGTCACGCATGCGCGCGAACACGCCTTGCTGGTTGCCGTGCATGCGCGCGGTCAGGTCGCCGTCGGCAATGGCCTTGAGCAACTGCGACAGCTCGCCCAGGTTGTGGTCCACGTTGTGCATCAAACCATTGAGGCCGTCCACCATGCCGCGGAATTCGAACTGATACGCCTGCGCATTGCCGCGCGTGGCGAAGTCGCCGGCTGCCGCGGCCTCGACCAGCCCGCGGATTTCGCCGTTGATGGCGGCCAGGTTGTGCTTGGTGGTGTCCATGGCTTCGGTGATGCGCGCCTTTTCGCCCGGCAAACGCGGCATGTCCACCGACATGTCGCCCACCGCGTAATGCTGCATCACCTGCAACATGTCGCCGATCAGGCCCACCTGCGCACCCACCAGGCCGTTGGTGTCGCCCACCATGCGGCCGTAGGCGCCCGGGAATGCGTCGGCGTCCATCCGGTAGCTCATTTCGCCGGCTTCATGCCGCTGCGCCATGTCGGCCTGCGCGCTGGAAACATCGGCGAGCGTGCTGACCACCTGGGTCATGGCCTGGCCCAGCAGGCCGATTTCATCGCGGTTGCCGATCACCGCACGTGCGGCCAGATCGCCGGCCGCCACCGAACGCGCCGCGCGCGCCACGATTTCGATCGGGCGCACGATGGAGCGGCGGATCCACCAACCCAGCACCACCACCAGGCACAGCGCCGCGGCAATCGTCGCCACGCCGGCATACACCAGCTTCTGCTGCGCTGCCTGGGCACTGGCGAGCACCGCGGCGTCGGCCAGCGTCTTGGCGCGGGTCACCAGTGCCTCCAGGGCCTGGCTGGGCGCGCGGTCCTGCCCCTTCACCAGCGCATCGCCCACTTGGGTGTCATAGCCGGCATCGGCGAACTTGCCCAAAGCGGCTTCGTAATGCGCCTGCAGAGTCAGATGCGCCTTGGCGAATTCCTGCGCCAGCGCGCGTGCCTGCGCATCCGACAGGGTCTTGGTCAGCGCTTCGGTACCGGCCTGCACCTTGCTGCCCTGCGCGCGGAAGGCACTCAAGTGCTTGTCCAGCTGCGCCGGGTCGCGGCCGCGGATCAGCACATTTTTCCATTCCTGCACCTGCATGCGGAAATCGCGGGTGACCTCTTCGCTCGCCGATGCCTGCGCCACTTCCAGCGGCACCTTGCCGGACAGGCTCAACCACGCGGTTCCCAGCCCCCCGAGCGCGCACAGCAGGATGATCGATAGACCCAGCGCGAGCGCGCCAAGCAATTTGCTTTGCAGACTGATGAAGCGGGGGGACGGGGAGGACATATCGGAGATTCACTGGAGGATGTCCTATTGATATCGACGCGCCTGCCTGGCACTGAAGTCTGCGGCAGGCCACGGCGGACGGGCCACGGACACCGTGCGGGTCGGTCCCGGACACGGCCGGTCATCGCCCGCGCCACCCGCCCCCAGTATCCTTGCCGCGCATGAGTGACCCCGCCTTTCCGATTTCCCCGCTGCTGCCGCAGATCCGCGACAGCCTCGCCGCCCATCCGCGTCTGGTGCTGGAAGCGCCGCCCGGCGCCGGCAAGACCACCCAGGTGCCGTTGGCGCTGCTGGATGCGCCCTGGCTGGCGGGCCGCAGCATCGTGATGCTGGAACCGCGCCGGGTGGCCGCGCGCAGCGCCGCGCTGTTCATGGCGCGCCAGCTGGGCGAGCCGGTCGGCGAGACCGTGGGCTACCGCATCCGCTTTGAGAACAAGACCTCCGCGCGCACGCGGATCGAGGTGGTCACCGAGGGCATCCTGACCCGCATGCTGCAGGACGACCCGATGCTGGAACGCGTGGGTGCGTTGCTCTTCGACGAATTCCACGAACGGCACCTGGCCGGCGACCTGGGCCTGGCGTTGGCGCTGGATGTGCAGAGCCAGGTGCGCGAGGACCTGCGCATCGTGGCAATGTCGGCCACGCTGGATGGCGAGCGCCTGGCCAGTTTTCTCGATGCCCCGCGGCTGAGCAGTGCCGGGCGCAGCTACCCGGTGGAAGTGGCGCATTTTCCAGCGCGCCGCGACGAAGCGCTGGAGCCGCAGACCCGCCGCGCGGTGGAACATGCGCTGGCCACGCATCCTGGCGACGTGCTGGTGTTCCTGCCCGGTCAACGCGAGATCGCACGCGTGCAGGCGGCCTTGCAGGACGCTCTGGATCCAGCAATGCAACTGCTGCCGCTGCACGGCGAGCTGCCGGTGGAGGCACAAAGCCAGGTGCTGCAGCCCGACCCGCAGGGCCGGCGCCGCGTAGTGCTGGCCACCAACGTGGCCGAGTCGTCGGTGACGTTGCCGGGCGTGCGCGTGGTGATCGACAGCGGGCTGGCGCGCGAGCCGCATTACGACCCCAACAGCGGCTTTTCGCGGCTGGATGTGACCAGCATCGCGCAGGCCTCGGCCGATCAACGCGCCGGCCGCGCCGGGCGCGTGGCCAGCGGCTGGGCCTACCGGCTGTGGCCGCAATCGCAGCGGCTGGAGCCGCAGCGCCGCGCCGAGATCACCCAGGTGGAACTGACCGGCCTGGCGCTGGAACTGGCCGCCTGGGGCAGCGATGCGCTGCGCTTCGTCGATGCCCCGCCCGGCGGCGCACTGGCCGCCGCGCGCGAGCTGTTGCAGCGGCTGGGCGGTTTGAACGCAGAGGGCGGTATCACCGCGTTGGGACGGCGGATGCTGGCCCTGGCCACGCACCCGCGCCTGGCCGCACTGCTGGCACAGGCCGGCACGCCGGCGCGACTGGCGCTGGCCTGTGACCTGGCCGCACTGCTGGAAGCCCGCCACCCCCTCCGCCAGGGCGGCGACGGGCTGGCTGCGCGCTGGCGGGCGCTGGCCGCGTTCCGCCAGGGCCGCACTGGCGCGGATGCCAACCGCGGTGCGCTGGCCGCGATCGATGCCGCCGCCAAACAGTGGCGCCGCCGCCTGCGCTGCGATGCCACCCCACCCACCAGCGTGGAGGCGCATGCGCTGGGCGATTTGCTCTCGCATGCGTTTCCGGACCGCATCGCCGCACGTCATCCCACTGACCCGCTGCGCTACCTGCTGGCCAATGGCCGCAGCGCGCGCCTGTTCGACCACAGCGACCTGCGTGGCGAGCCGTGGCTGGTCGCCAGCGAATTGCGTTACGAAGCCAAGGACGCCCTGTTGCTGCGCGCCGCACCGGTGGACGAAGGCTATCTGCGCCAGAGCGTGCCCGAGCGCTTCGTGCAGCAGGACGTGGTGCAGTGGGATGCCGACAAACGCGCACTGGTTGCACGGCGGCAGTCCAGCTTCGACCGCATCGTGCTGGATAGCCGCCCGGCCGGCCGCGTCGACCCGGCCCAGGCCGCCGCCGCGCTCACCGAGGCGGTCCGCCAGCTCGGGCTGGATGCCTTGCCGTGGACAGAGGGGCTGCGCCAGTGGCGCGCGCGGGTGGTCTCGCTGCGCGCCTGGATGCCGGAACTCGGCCTGCCGGACCTCTCCGACACCGCACTGCTGGCCTCGCTCGACCACTGGCTGCGCCCGGCGTTTGCCGGCAAGACGCGGCTGGATGCCCTGGACGAAGCAAGCCTGGGCGATGCACTCAAGGCCGCGCTGCCCTGGGAGCGCCGCCAGGCCATCGACCGCCACGCGCCCACCCGCATCAGCGTGCCCTCGGGCATGGAGCGTGCCATCACCTACGCGCTGGATCACGACCAGCAGCCGCTGCCGCCGGTGCTGGCGGTCAAGCTGCAGGAGCTGTTCGGCCTGGCCGAAACCCCACGCGTGGCCGATGGCCGCATCCCGCTCACCCTGCACCTGCTCTCCCCGGGCGGCCGGCCGTTGCAGGTGACCCAGGACCTGAAGAGCTGCTGGGCCACCACCTACCCGGACGTCAAAAAGGAAATGAAAGGCCGCTACCCGCGGCACCCCTGGCCAGACGATCCCTGGACCGCCAACGCCACGCATCGGGCCAAACCCAGGGGCACCTGAGGCAATCGTGCGGCTGCATGGGCGCAGGGATTGCGTGCTGGGCGATGCACGCGCGAACCTCGGCAAAACTGTGGGCTTGGCACCGGGCCATGCGGCACGCAGGACAAGTCCCGGGATTTGCCTGTGCGCGAAAGCCTCGGTTTTGTTTTGGCACGCGCCACGCGGATAGCGCCACGTACGCGTGTGCAGCTGCAGAGCGCTGCGCTTGCCCAGACAAAACTGCGGTCCGCAGCGTGCTCTGCCCCACGCCAACCGCCGTGCCCGGCCAGCGCTGCCGAGCAGCCCGCCGTGCGCCAATCCTAACCGCGAGCAAAACGCGCGCGGCCGCGCTAACACTGCCTATACGCGCCAGCGCACAGACTGCGCCCCACGATACTCAGAAAGGAAACGCCCCCAATGAGCAAGCTGACAGTGATCACCGAACGCGCCCTGGAGCGTGCCCTGGAACTGGCAGGCAATGCCGGCGACCACCTGCGTCACGCGGCTTCCAATGCGGGCGACCAGGCACGTCATGCCGGCAGCAGCCTGCGCCACTTCGGCCCTGGTGCCAGCGAGTGGTTGAAGACGGGCGCAGCGCTCGGTGCCGTGCGCACCGGTGGCAAGGTTGCCACGCGGCTGGTCAAGCGCAATCCGGCCGTCACGGTCGCCGCAGCGGTCGCCGGCCTCGGCCTGATCGGTTATGCGGTGTATCGCAAGCGCAAGCGCGATCAGGAAGTGCTGGGCGGCAACGTGCATCGTCTGGACCGTGAGCACGCGAGCAACGCCAATGCCCGTCGCGCCGCATACCAGCGCCGCGGTGCAGTGACACCGAGCGACGGCATCGAATAAGCAGCCGCGCTGTAACACCCTTTGACGCCACGGCTGACACCGTGGCGTTTTTCGTTGTGGAACCGGATGTTTCTGGGCGATGTCCGGATGCACATGCGGCTTGGTTCTTGGTTCTTGGTTCGTGCGTCATGCGTCATGCGTCTTCAACTCAGCAGTGAGTCGCTAGACACTGCATGCAAGCTGGCAGCCATTTGCGCGACCGAGCGTCATCCGGTGACCGTATGGCAGTGGCACCGCGGAGCAGCGTCGTGCATCGATGGCGCAATCAGCACTGTTCGCGCCTGTACGCCCGGCCGCCTTCTCAGCGCAGCGGCTGGACGTGACCAGCATGACCCAGGCCTCGGCCGATCAACGCGCCGGCCGCACCGCACGCGCGTCGTCCACACGCCATTGCCCGGGCTGTAGCGACGCCAGCGACCACGCACCGATAGCCACCCGCACCAGGCGCAAGGTGGGCAGGCCCACCGATGCCGTCATGCGGCGCACCTGGCGGTTACGTCCTTCGGTGATCTGCACTTCCAGCCAGGCATCGGGCACGGTCTTGCGCACACGCACCGGCGGATCGCGCGGCCACAACGTCGGTGCGCACTCCAGCCTGCGTACGTTGGCCGGGCGCGTCGGGCCGTCGTTGAGCAGCACCCCATCGCACAGCGCCTGCAGCTGTGACGTATCCGGGTCGCCTTCCACCTGCACCCAATAGGTCTTGGGCTGCTTGTGGCGCGGGTCGGTCAGCCGATGCGCCAGCGGGCCGTCGTCGGTGAGCAGCAGCAGGCCTTCGCTGTCGTGGTCCAGGCGCCCGGCCGCATACACCTGCGGCGGTAGGCCGAACTCGGCCAGCGTGCGCTTGGGTGGCGTGGAGCGGTCGCTGAATTGCGACAGCACACCGTACGGCTTGTTCAACAGCACCAACATCAGGAGCCCATCCAGGCAGATCGCGGAAGGCAACATGATCGGGCAATCGGCAGCGCGTGGGAAATCGCGGTCAGCACATGGAGCTGCGGTGCGCACTCCACATTCCATGGCACACGCTGACGACGGCGATGAAGCGCTATTGCCTGGTTCCCGAAGGCACCACTCCCTCTGGGAGGTCGCACAGCATGTGCGATCGCTTCAACCAAGCACTCATGCTCGCGGCTGCTGATCCGCCGTTACCCCGCATCGCCGATCCTTAGCGAAGTGTCGGTGATACATGTACGGCGTAGCTCAGCGGCTCTGCACGTGCACGTGCACTGCACCCAGTATCTACGGCTCATACGGTTTGCGGTTTGCGGTTTGCGGTTTGCGGTTTGCGAATTACGACTCACGAATTAAATCAGTGAGCAATTCGTCGATCTCATTGCAAGACGCCTTACATCGGCGCACTGATGCGTCAAAAAGTACACCGCAATGCGCAGCACTCACCACGCCCTGAGCCAATTCAAAGCAACAAAAAAATGGCGCAGACACGCAGAGTGCCGCGCCACTTACCAACTGCCATCAACCCAGCAGAAGCTGCGCCAGCCCATTGACCGGCGCAGCCACCGCATCGCCGCGATCAGCGCTTGACGAACTTCAGGGTCATGCGGTCGCTCTCACCGATCGCCTTGTACTTGGCAGCGTCGGCTGCGTCGTGGCTGTTGCTCGGCGGCAATGTCCACACGCCCCCCGGGTAGTCCTTGGTGTCGCGCGGGTTGGCATTGAGCTCGCTCTTGCCGGCCAGGGTGAAGCCGGCCGCCTCGGCCATGGCGATCACCTGCGCCTGGCCCACGTAGCCGCTATTGTCATCGGCCGGCACATCGGTCTTGGCACGGTGCTCGACCACACCGAGCACGCCGCCGGGCTTGAGCACCTTGTAGAAGCTCTTGAACATCGACTCGGCCTGGCCCGCCATGCGCCAGTTGTGCACGTTGCGGAAGGTCAGCACCAGGTCTGCAGAATTGTCCGCACCAAAGCTGGGCGCGGTCGGGTTGTACGCCACCAGGGTGGGCTTGCCGTAGATGTCCGGCTTTGCCGTGAACTTCTTTTCCAAGCCGTCGCGTGCACGCTGCGCGTAGTCGCGGCTGCGCCCTTCCGGCACCGCGGCCGGGTCGACCACCGCACCCACGTACTTGCCCTTCTCGCGCAGGTACGGCGCCAGGATTTCCGAATACCAGCCACCACCGGGGGTGATCTCGATAACGGTCTGGGTGGGCTTGATGCCGAAGAAGGCCAGCGTCTGGCCCGGGTGGCGGTACACGTCGCGCTGCACGTACACGCGGTCGCGCCACGTGCCATCAATAGCCGCCTGCAACGCCGCGTCGGGAGCGGGAAGCGTGGCGGTGTCCGCCGGCTTCATCGCCATCACCAACGGCGCGCTCATCGCCAATGTCACACCTACCACGCATGCACAGGCCAGTTTGTTGCGGATCATCGCAGCGCCCTCCTCCGGGAAAAGTAGCGCGAGCCTAGCATGCAGGCTGCACCGCACCACGCACGCCTGGCGCGGTGTGTTCAATTTCCGTGAGCGCGGCAGCGCGGTGTGCGGAACGCTGAATCCACACCGATGTCACACGCAACAGCACCGGGCATGACTATCCTGTGGTCAGTTCGAAACAGGAGCCCTGTGATGCCCCACTCCCGTGCGCTTGGCCGCTCCGGCCTGCAAGTCCAGCCGATCGTGTTCGGTGGCAACGTGTTTGGCTGGAGCGCCGACGAGGCCACCTCGTTCGCGTTGCTCGACGCCTTCGTCGATGCCGGCTTCAACATGATCGATACCGCCGACGCGTACTCCGGTTGGGTGCCCGGCAATCGCGGTGGCGAATCGGAAACCATCATCGGCCGCTGGCTGGCCCGCAGCGGCAAACGCGACAAGGTGCTGATCGCCACCAAGGTCGCCAAGTGGAGCGAACACCCGGGCCTGTCGCCGGACAACATCGCAGCGGCGGTGGAAGATTCGCTGTCGCGCCTGCAGACCGATGTGATCGATCTGTACCAGGCACACGAAGACGACGAATCGATTCCGCTGGAAGCCACGCTGGCGGCATTCGGCCGGCTGATCGAACAGGGCAAGGTGCGTGCGATCGGCGCCTCCAACTACACGGCAGCGCGCCTGCGCGATGCGCTGGATGTGTCGGCGCAATACAACCTGCCGCGCTATGAAAGCCTGCAGCCCGAATACAACCTCTACGACCGCGCCGGCTTCGAAGAGGAATTGGAACCGCTGGTGCAGGAACGCGGCCTGGGCGTGATCAGTTACTACTCGCTGGCCAGCGGTTTTCTCACCGGCAAGTACCGCAGCGCCGATGACGCCGGCAAGAGCAGCGCGCGTGGTGCCTCGGTGGTCAAGCAATACGTCAATCCGCGTGGCTTGCGCATCCTGCAGGCGCTGGATGATCTGGCCGCCACCCACACCGCCACGCCTGCACAGATTGCGCTGGCGTGGTTGATCGCGCGCCCCAGTGTCACCGCGCCGATCGTCAGCGCCACCAGCGTGACCCAGTTGCAGGACGTGCTGGCGGCCGGGCAGATCACGCTCAGCGATGCGCAGATCGCGCAGCTCGACGAGGCCAGCGCAGCGGAACCAGCCGGCGCCTGATCCGCATCAGCCACTGCGCCACCGCGCTCGCCATTCACTCACCTCGCGCAGCCGCACGGCGGCTGTGCCCCCACGACCGCGCCTTGCGCGGTCCCTTCCGCGAGGAATTCGCATGACATCGCTCACCAACCGCCGCATCGTGCTGGCCTCACGCCCGCACGGCGAACCCGGCACCGACAACTTCCGCATCGAAGACGCCCCGGTGCCGCCAACCGGGCACAACCAGATCCTGGTCCGCAATCGCTTTTTGTCACTGGACCCGTACATGCGCGGTCGCATGGACGAAGGCCCCTCGTACGCCGCGCCGGTCGCCATCGATGCGGTCATGGAAGGCGGCACCGTGGGCGAGGTGCTGGAATCGAACCATCCCGATTACCACCCAGGCGAGCTCCTGGTGCTGGGCGGCGGCTGGCAGACCCACACCGTGCTGGAGCCCACCGCGCCGCTGCGCAAGCTGCCCAAGGACGATGCGCTGCCGTTGAGCACCGCGCTCGGTGTGTACGGCATGCCCGGCTTCACCGCTTACGCCGGCCTGCACGAGATCGGCAAGCCGCAAGCCGGCGAAACCCTGGTGGTGGCGGCGGCCAGCGGGCCGGTCGGTGCCACCGTGGCCCAGCTGGCGCGCCTGCAAGGGCTGCGCGTGGTGGCCATCGCCGGTGGCGAAGAAAAAGTCCGCTACCTGCGCGACACGCTGCGTGTCGACGTGGCGCTGGATCACCGCGCCGAGGATTTTGCCGCGCAATTGCGCGCCGCCACGCCGGACGGCATCGACGTCTATTTCGAAAACGTCGGCGGCAAGGTGTTCGATGCGGTGATGCCGCAGCTCAACGATTTCGCGCGCATCCCGGTGTGCGGCGTGGTGGCCACCTACAACAGCCGCGGCCAGGTCGCGCCCGGGCCGGATCGGCTGCCTGATTTCATCGGCCAGGTGCTGCGCAAGCGCCTGACCGTGCGCGGCTTCATCCAGCACGATTTCATCCGCCTGATGCCGGCGTTTTTACGCGAAATGGGCCAGTGGCTGCGCGAGGACAAGATCCAGTACCGCGAGCACGTGCTGCACGGCCTGGACAGCGCACCACAAGGGCTGATCAGCCTGCTGCGCGGCGAAAACTTCGGCAAGGCCGTGGTCGCACTCGACTGAGTCGCGCTGCCATACCTGCATCCGTATCACTGCTTCATTTACCACCTCCCAACACGCAAGGAACCTCATGACTGTCCCCGCATTTGGCCTCGGTACGTTTCGCCTCAAGGACCAGGTTGTCATCGACTCGGTGCGCAACGCACTGGCGCTGGGGTATCGCGCCATCGATACCGCACAGATCTACGACAACGAAGCGCAGGTTGGCCAGGCCATTGCCGATGCCGGCGTGCCGCGCGATCAGCTGTTTGTGACCACCAAGATCTGGGTGGACCGGTTCAGCCGCGACACGCTGCAACCCAGCCTGCAGGAAAGCCTGCGCAAGCTCGGCACCGATTATGTCGACCTCACCCTGATCCACTGGCCCTCGCCCAAGGACCAGGTGCCGATGCGCGAGTATCTGGAGGCGCTGGCCGATGCCAAGGCGCAGGGGCTGACCCGCGCGATCGGTGTCTCCAACTTCACCATTGCGCTCACGCGCCAGGCAATCGAGATCCTCGGCGCCGATGCGATCGCCACCAACCAGATCGAAGTGCATCCGTACCTGCAGAACCGCACGCTGATCGCGTTCCTGCGCGAGCAGGGCATCCATGTCACCTCGTACATGACCCTGGCCGTGGGCGAAGTGCTCAAGGATCCGGTAATCCAGGCGATCGCCAGGCGCCACGACGCCACGCCGGCGCAGGTCACGCTGGCCTGGGCCCTGCAGCAGGGCTATTCGGTAATTCCGTCCTCGACCAAGCGGGCGAATCTGGAAAGCAACCTCAAGGCGCAGAGCCTGCACCTGAGTGAGCAGGACATGGCCGAGATCGCCGCGCTGGACCGTGGCGAACGCCTGGCCAACCCGAAAGCGATTGCGCCCGACTGGGACTGAGCCTGACTGCGACACACGCGAGGGTTTGCATCCGTACCGGCACGCTGCCGGTGCGGGTTTTGCGGTACTGCTGCACCGCTCGTCGCCATGCGCTGGCTGCGCGGCCAAGGCGCTGCTAGGGTGCAAAAACAGGGGGGGTAGTCTCGACCACGGAGTCCTACCCATGCACACCGCATCTGTTTCGACCCAGCGCGTCGTCAATGTCGACGCCGAGATTTCCTACTGGCGCGGCATCCACGCCGAGGGTCATCTGGGCGGCTATGACTTCGCCGATTACGCACGCGTGCTCACGCTCGGCTACGACATCTACCTGGCCTACCCACGCGCCACCGAGGCGCAGCTGTATCGAGTTCTTCAGGATGGCTACTACCGGTATCAGCCCACGTTATCGGTGCCCTGGGATCAGGCGCGCTGGATCGTGCGGCAGGCATGGCGGCATATGGAAGACGCTGCGGTGCGTCACTAGGCGCATTGCGCGCGTCACTCACCTCAAGCGCGTCGCGCTTGGACGTTGCAGGGTGCGCTAGTGCGCAGGCTGCGCACTGCGTTGTGCTCTAGCGACTTGCGCGTGCGTTTGACGCGCACCAACTTGCGTATCACTTGGAAAACAGCTGTCGGCGCAGCGCGCCGACCGTTACTGCTGCGAATCAATTCAACTGGCTGATCGCCATCGCTTGGCGATCGATGCGGTGCTTTTCGGCCAGCGCCTGCATGCCTTGCAGCGTGGAGGCGATCAGGCTGGCGTAGCGTAGCCGCCACAGGCTGGCGCGGTCAGCGTCGTCCTGGGTGCTGCCCAAGCCATCGAGCACCTGCGGCAGGCGCCGGTCGGCCAGTGCCGACGGCGCCAGGTAGGGCTTTGCGGGTGCGATCACATCCACCGGGGCGCGCCAGTCGTTGGCCACGTGCCGTGCAATGCCGGCCAGATGCGAGAGCTGGTGCATGCCGATCAGCGTCTCATGCAGCATTTCGCGGCAGGCCCATTGCCACAGTGCCACCTTCTCCGATGGGTCCTGGGCGATCTCGGTCAGTGCCAGGTCAACCTTTTCGATGCGTGAGTCGAGCATTGCGGGGCTCCGATGCTGCTGTGCAACATAATTCACACCATACGCCGTGAGAATCCAGTGATCCAGTCGTTTGCACGATGTCATGACGCAGATGCTCGACCCGGTTCACGCTTTAGAGCAGCTGACAAAACATGGGGCGCGTCATCGGTACAGGCGCCGCGGAGCAACGGGTCCATGCGGGTCCAGGCGCCGGCCGCGCCCGCCTTGCGGCTGCCCGGTCGCCTTGATCGCTGGTCTCACACCCACCATTGGCCGGATCCCCCCTGTCGGCACCCTGACTTTCTGTCCATGGCGCAGCGGCGCCCACTGCCCGATGCTGCAATCCCCGACCCGAAGCGCGTGCGATACGTCCCAGCGTTTTCCTGCTCCCGCTGCTGTGGCTGGTGGCCTGCGCCGCGCAGGCAGACACGCCCACGCCGCAGCTATCGGCCCAGCAGTGCGGCATTAGAGCAGCTATCAAAACTGCTGCGCAGCCGCCAGGCGGGCGCGGCCGGTGCTCGGAATCGGCATGTACCCACGGACACTCCGGTTCCTCCGCGCCGTCCGCACCCACCTGACGACTGCTCGCTACGTTTTGTTAGCCGCCCTTACTTGGCCAGGTGCTGCTGCAACGCGTCGCCGGCCTGACGGATCGCGGTACGGACGGCCGGCACATCGCTGAGTGCGTTGAGCAAGCCGTAGTCGTGAATCAGGCCGTTGTAGCGGATCACGGTGACCTCCACGCCGGCCTGGTCGAGCTTGCGGCCGTAGGCTTCGCCTTCGTCGCGCAAGACATCCAGTTCGGCGGTCTGGATCAAGGTCGGCGGCAAGCCCTTGAGCTGTTCTACGCTGGCCTGCAATGGCGAGGCGTAGATCTCGCGGCGCTGCGCCGGGTCGGTGGTGTAGCTGTCCCAGAACCAGCGCATCATGTTGCGGCTGAGGAAATAACCCTGCTGAAACTGCTGGTAAGAGCCGTTATCGAACGCGGCATCGGTTACCGGCCACAGCAACACTTCATAGCGGATGGCCGGGGTGCCCGCCGCCTTGGCCTGCAGGGCGACCGAGGCCGCCATGTTGCCGCCGACGCTGTTGCCCACCAGCGCCAACCGCGTGCCGTCCACGCCGATCTCGGCACCGTGCGCAGCCACCCATTTGGTCGCGGCATAGGCCTGGTGGATCGCCACCGGATAGCGCGCCTCCGGCGAAGGGCTGTAGTCCACATACACCGCCGCCGCACCCGAGGCCCGCGCCAGGTCGCGAATCAGCCGCTAATGGGTCGGGAAATCGCCCAGCACCCAACCGCCGCCGTGGAAAAACATGTACACCGGCTACGTCTTGCCGGCACTGCCCGGCGGCTTGACCACCACCAGCCCGAGCGGCTTGCCATCGACGGTGATCGTCTTGCGGGTCACCTCGGCGGCCGGCAGGGTTGCGCCGGCCTGCGCGTCCACCAGCACCTTGCGGGCCTGCTGCGGGGTGAGTTGCTCCATCGGCTTGCCGCCGGCGGAGTTGAGGACGTCCAGGAAGGCCTGGACTTTCGGGGAAGCGGCCGGTGCGGCAGGACCGGTCGGCGCGGCAAGCGCGCCGCCGATTGCCGACGCCAACGTGCCAAACAGCAGCAACGATGGGTAGCGTTTCATGGGGGATATCCGGGAAAGGATCAGGCCAGCGTCAGGGTGACGTCGATGTTGCCGCGGGTGGCATTGGAGTACGGGCACACCTGGTGGGCCTTGTCGACCAGCGCCTGCAGCTCGGCCGGCTCCATGCCCGGCACGGCGATCTTCAGTTCCACTGCAATACCGAAACCGCCCGGAATCTGGCCGATACCGACGCTGCCGTCGATGCTGATCTCGCCCGGCAATTTGAGCTTGTCCTGCGCGGCCACGGCCTTCATCGCGCCGATGAAGCAGGCCGAATAACCGGCTGCGAACAGCTGCTCCGGGTTGGTGCCATCGCCGCCGGCGCCGCCGAGCTCACGCGGGGTGGAGAGCTTGACGTCCAGGGCGCTGTCGGACGACACGGCGCGGCCTTCGCGGCCACCGGTGGCAGTGGCGTGGGCGGTGTAGAGGACTTTTTCGGGTGAGGCCATGGTGGTTCTCCTGAGTGAGCGCGGATTGCGCATTGAATAGCGAGTTATTAAATCGTGCCCTACATGTTTGGCAGAACAATGAATGACGTGGCTTGGTCAGGCGGCGCCCAGGCTGGTACGCAGCTTTTCCAGTTCCTGCTTGAGCTGACGCAGTTCCTCCAGCGAACAGGCCGACGCGCAGAAGACTTGTTCCGGCACCGCACCCGCCTTGCTGCGCAGCGCGCGGCCGGCATCGGCAAGCCCGATGATCACCTGGCGCTCGTCGTGCGCGGCCCGGGTCCGGGTCAGCAGACCGGCGCTTTCCAGCCGCTTGAGCAGCGGGGTCAGCGTGGCCGAATCCAGATACAGCCGCTCGCCGATCTCCGAGACGCTGCGGCCATCGTTCTCCCACAACACCAGCATCACCAGGTACTGCGGATAGGTCAGGTCCAGAGTCTTCAGCAGCCCGCGGTAGAGCTTGTGCATCGCCAGGTTGGCCGAATACAGCGCGAAGCAGAGCTGGTTGTCCAGCTGCAGCAGGGCGTTGGTGCGATCGGTGGTGGGCGTTGCGGTGTCCATGGGCTGCAATTTACATAGCGTGCGATTTAATTGCAAGCGACTCTTATGAATGAAGGATTGGGCTCGTGGCAGCTACCGGGGGCGTGGCTGGAAGCGAACTGGACCTGTGTCTGTGTTCGGGAAAACTCGGGGCAGTGGATCGGTACACAGCACCCACCTGCCCTCCGTTATCCAGTTGCAGTGCGTCTGCGCACCTGCGTCTTTCGCAGGATGCCGGTGCGGTTGGACGTCACCGCATTCGCCGAGCAGCGCTCGCCCGCCCGAGTGCCCGGGCTTGGCTGGGCTCAGGTGAACTGGATGAAGAAATAGCCAGCCGTATCGCCTTCGCGCAGTACTTTGGCGCGCTGTTCCGCAAACAGGTAACCCGTCCCGTCGGCGAACAGGCCATCGTAGGCGGGGTCCTGCTGACGCAGGTCCGACTCGACGAACTGGGAAAGGAAGTAATGACGCGGATGCGCATGGATGGGGTCCTGCAGCCAGTACGGGCGGCCCAGCTGCTTGCTCATGCCCGCACCGTTGTCGGCATCTTCGGCCTCTTCCTCAGCATCGCGTTCGTCGAAGGGCTGCAGTCCCACAAAATGCCGCGGGAGCATCACCGTCTCGCGCACCATTTCGCGCGCGGCACGTCGGTGCAACACCACCTTGCTGTGGCCAGCATCGATCTTTTCGAGCTCGCTCTGCTGGTGGATGGTGAACGTGCGCAGCGCTGTCCGGTTGTACGCGTCGCTTTCGCGGCCCAGTGCCGCGAAGACCGTCACAGCCATGTCGTCGGCCAACCAGACGCTGGGCAGGAACAGATCGGTCAGCATGACAATCGGCGTCATGGGCCGGCCGGTCGACGGATCGCTGGGCCACAACGCCGCATCGCTCAACCACGCGCCACCGCCAAACTGGCCCAACCCGCAGTCGTCTTCGCTGACGCGGATCGTGTGGCGACCCGGCGCAGGGCGCGTCTGCGCACTCATGCGCGATGCGCGGTTGCCAGATAGTCGGCGCTCTGCATTTCGATCAGGCGCGAAGCGGTACGCTCGAATGCGCCGGCCAGGCGCTGGCCGCTGTACAACGCCGGCGGTGCGTCCTGCGCAGTGCAGACCAGATTGACGTGGCGGTCGTACAACTCGTCGATCAGGTTGACGAAGCGGCGGGCGGCGTCTTCGTTCATGCGGTCAAAATGGGGGATGCCGCCCAACAGCACGGTGGTGAATTCGCGGGCGATCTCGATGTAGTCGGCCGGCCCGCGCGGGCCTTCGCACAACGCGGCAAAATCGAACCAGGCGATGCTCTTGCCACGCGCACGCACGGCGATCTTGCGCGCTTCGATCTCGATGTTGCCGCTGCGCGCCTCGGCATTGCCGCTCAACTCCGCCCAGCGCTGCGCCAGCCAGCCATCGGCCTGCGCATCCAGCGGCGCGCGGTACACCGGGGACCGCGTCAGCGCGCGCATGCGGTAGTCCTCGGTGCCCTCGGCGTAGAGCTCCACGCAGAACTTCTGCAGCAAGCCGATCGCCGGCAGGAAGCTGTCGCGCTGCAAGCCGTTGGCGTACAGGTTTTCCGGTGCGGTGTTGGAGGTGGTCACCAAGGTCACGCCTTCGGCGAACAGGCGCTCGAGCAGGCGCGCCAGCAGCATCGCATCGCCAATGTCGGTGACGAAGAATTCGTCCAGCACCAGCACGCGCAGGTTTTCGCGCCATTCCTGGGCAATCTTGGCCAGCGGGTCGCTCTGCCCGGCATGCTCGCGCAGGCGCTCATGCACGCCGCGCATGAAGCGATGGAAGTGGGTGCGGTACTTCTGCTTGATCGGCAGGCCGTCGTAGAACAGGTCGACCAGGAAGGTCTTGCCGCGCCCCACACCACCCCAGAAATACAGCCCGCGCACCGGCTCGGGTTTTTTCCAGAACGCCGACAGCCGATCCAGCCAGCCGTCCTGCGCACTGTCCACCAGTGCTTCGTGGATCCGGTCCAGCTCGGCCAGGGCCGCCTGCTGCGCAGGATCGGCGCGCCAGTCGCCACGTTGTACGCCGGCGGCGTAGCGCTGCGACGGGGTCATCTCACTCATCGTGTTTCTCCGCGGGCCGGCCGTGGCCGGCGCCGTTCAACGGCGCATCGTCTGGCAATGCACCTGCAAGCTGTCGCACTCAGGGCGTGGCCGGTAGCCAGCGCCGCACACCGTGCTGAAGCGCACCGCGCAGGTCGATCAATTTGCGGTGGAAGAAGTGGCTGGTGTCGGGCATGCGCACCAGCGTGGGCTGCTGGTCCAGCGTCTCCAGCCAGTCGTAGACCGCCTGCGGGTCGACGATCTCGTCGGCATCGCCCTGGATCACCAGCCAGTGTGCCGGCGGCTGCACGTCGCTGAAATCCCAGCGCCCGGCCGGCGGCGCGATCGAGATGAGCACCTGCGGTGCGAGCGAGCCGGCGGCGCGCAACGACACATACGCCCCGAAGCTGAAACCGGCCAGCCACAGCGTGTCGCCCGGGCGCTGGCTGCGCACCCATGCGGCGATCGCACGCAGGTCGTCCTGCTCGCCTTCGCCATGATCGAACGCACCGGCCGAGTTGCCGACACTGCGGAAATTGAAGCGCACTACGGTGATCCCCAACTCGCGCAGCGCGCGCGCAGCCATGGTGACGACCTTGTTGTGCATGCTGCCGCCCTCGGTGGAGAGCGGGTGGCAGACGATGGCGGTGACCGGTTGCACGGCAACGTCCGGCTCGGGCAGATCGACCGCGACATCGAGCGGGCCGACCGGCCCGTCCAACGTCAGTGCAGCCGATTCGGTGGGGAATAAGGGATTGGACATACCGTCATAATAGCCGCCCCGCCGGCCGCGTTCATCGCCCTGCCTGCACACTTCGTTGCGTTGCCCATGCATTTTCTGCTGTTTGCCGTCGTTTGCAGTGTCCTGGTGTCGGTGGTTCTCAAGCTGCTGCCGCGCTATCGCCTGGACGCTGCGCAGGCGATCACCTGGAACTACGCCACTGCCGCGCTGCTTGCGTGGCTGACCCTGCATCCGTCACTGGACACGCTGCGCGCGCCGACCACGCCCTGGCTGGCACTGTTTGCATTGGCGGTGGCGCTGCCGTCGATCTTCATGCTGCTGGCACGCGCGGTCGCCACCGCCGGCATCGTCCGTACCGACATTGCCCAACGCCTGTCGCTCCTGCTCTCGCTGGCGGCGGCGTTCACGCTCTTTGGTGAACCGGTCAATGCCTGGAAGCTGGCGGGACTGGGTCTGGGTCTGCTGGCCATCGTCTGCATCCTGCAACGGCCACGTCAGGCCGCCGGTGCGGATTCAGCGCCGGCCTCGATCGGCTGGCCATGGCTGGCAGGCGTGTGGCTGGGCTTTGCCCTGATCGATCTGTTGCTCAAGCACATCGCACAGGCCGGTACGCCGTCGCTGACGTCGTTGACGCTGTGCTTTGCGCTGGCAGGTGTGCTGATGCTTGGCCTGCAGGTTGTTCGCCGGGGCGGTGTTGCGCGCCTGAGCTTTCGCAACCTGCTCGCCGGCGTGCTGCTTGGCGCGCTCAATTTCGGCAACATCCTGTGTTACGTGCGCGCCCATCAGCTACTGCCGCATAGCCCGGCCACCGTCTTCGCCAGCATGAACCTGGGCGTGGTCATCCTGGGAGCACTCGTCGGCAAGCTGGCATTTGGCGAGCGCATCGGCCGCCGCGGCTGGTTGGGGCTGTTGCTGGCGGCGCCGGCAATCGCAGCGATCGCCTGGGGCATGCGGTTGGGCTGATGGCGGCATTCGGCCGGCGCGACGCCGGTTCGCAACTCGCCTTGAGGGGGATGCAGCGCTGGCTATCATGCGTGCAAACGACCCAAGGGAGTGTGTGATGCGCCTGAGTCAGTTGTTTAACAGCCGCCATCGCGTCGCCCCGGAACCGCACGGCGCCAATCCGAACAAGACGACGCCGTTGATTCCAGGTGCGTCACCGCAGCACCCGCTCTCTCAGGCTCCCAAGTCAACAACATCACAGGGCGCGTCGAAATCCCATCGCGGCATGCTCGCCTCGGCGCGTAAATCGCTGGCATCGTTACGCAAGCAGTTGCCGTTGACGTGCATGGGCTCTTCTCCAACGCTTGAAACAGTGGAAAGCCCACCTGCGCACACGGCAGCCGTGACGCCCGGTCGCACGCAACAACAGCACGGAACGCAGGCCCGCGTCGATCAGCGTTGGCAGCCACCGGTGCCCAACGCAACGGATCATGAGCGGGTGCAGCGACCGCAACCGCAACCGCAACAGACCCCGCCCACAAGACAGTCGATGTCGGTTCCGCCCAAGCCAGCGCGTGCGCAGCAACTGCACGGGCCGCAACGCCCCGTCGATCCGAGAATGCAACCGCCCATTCCCGAAAGAATGCGCCGTGACGAGGGCCAGCCGCCGCAGCACGACAAGCCGGCATCGCCCCCGGTGCCGATCACGCCCGCGCAATCGTCGCTGCCCTCCCCACGTCCCCAGCCCGGACGGCAGCCCTCGTTGCGCCGCCTGGATCTGCAACTGGAAGAGATCACCAGGCAGTGCAGCGATATTCAAAAGCAGCTGTTCATGGAGGACCGCGAGGCAACTCCACAGGAGCAACACCTGCTCAAGACACGGGCGGCCCTGATCGCGTGGCGCAACGAGGTCCGCGATAGTCAGCTCGAGGCACTGCTGGTCGCACTGGCACCGATGGAAGACATCCGCGCACCGCGCACCACGAGCAGCGGCCTGGCCATGGTGCAGATGGACGCCATGCAGCACAACCGGCGCGAAGTACTCAAGGCACGGCGTAAATCCGTCGACAGAGCCGCCCTGGCCAGAAACTACGCACGCGCGCAGCGGCGCCTGGAGTCATTGAAGCAAGGCGACGCACCCAAGGAGCAGATACGGCGCCTGCAACGCATGATGCAGGGCTACCAGAACATGCTTGCGTTGGAACAGATCGTCAGAAGCACCGACGACCAGCTGGAAAGGTTGGGAGCGCCGCGCCTGATGTCAGGCATCCCCACCACCGCCGAACAGCGTCGACAGTCTTTCGAAAAAGAAAGAGATGCCCATCAAGAGGCAATCGACAACGGCTACTACTGAAGATCCGGACAGCGCAGCTTGCAGGTGCACGCCGCGCGCAGCCGCAGGTGAAACATGCGACGCCACCCAGTGCGGCACATCCGCACGCCGTACTGGGGATGCAGCCTGCTGCCGATTGCATCCGGTACCAGGCGAACGGATGTCGACAGCGTGATGCAATCCACCATCAACGCTGCCAGTGCGGAAACGGATCGTCCAGCAGTTGCCATTGCGCCGGGCCCTGGCGCAGTTCGTGATCGCTGAGCAGGCAGGCATCCAGCGCAGCGCGCGTGCGCGGCGCATCCATGTCCACGCCGATCACCGCCAGCTCCTGGCGACGGTCGCCCCATAGCGGGTGCCACAGCCGCTGCATCGCGGCGTACTCGCTGGCATCGCCAACCTCGTGCAGTTGCGGCAGCGGCGCGGTCCAGCATTGCGTCTGCTGACGCTGCCAGCCGATATCGGTATACGGCAATGGCGTGATGCTGGTCTGCAGCGGCTCGCCGATGGCATGCGCATCCACGCGATGGCGTGCGGCAAACCAGAAGCCCGCTGCATTGGTCTGGGTCGCGCCACCCACGCTGGACAATTCGCCAACCCAATCCATGCGGCTGGCCAACCAGAAAAATCCCTTGCTGCGAATCACCTGCGGCAGCCCACCTTGCACCATGCGCGCAAAACGCTGCGGATGAAACGGCCGGCGCGCACGATAGACGAAACTGGTGATGCCATATTCCTCGGTCTCCGGCGTGTGCTGGCCGCGCAACTCCTGCATCCAGCCCGGCGCCAGCTGCGCGCGGGTGAAGTCGAAGCGCCCGGTGTCCAGCAGCTGCCGCAGCGGCACCTCGCCATGCGCGGCATCGACGATCGCCGCATCGCGATTGAGCGCACGCAACACGGCATGCAGGCGGTGCAGACGCGGCGTGTCGATCTGGTCGCACTTGCTGATCACCAGCACGTCGGCGAACTCCACCTGGTCGCCAAGCAATTGCACCAGCCCGCGCGTATCGTCCGGGCCGGCTTGCTGGCCGAGCTCGGCCAGCGTGGCCGCAGAGCCGAAATCCTCGAGAAAACGGCTGCCGTCCACCACCGTCACCATGGTGTCGAGCCGGGCGATATCCGACAGGCTGAAACCATCGGCATCGCGCACCGCAAAGGTGGCCGCCACCGGCATCGGCTCGGCGATGCCGGTGGATTCGATCAACAGATAGTCGTAGCGGCGCTCGCTGGCCAGGCGCTTCACTTCCTGCAGCAGGTCGTCGCGCAGCGTGCAGCAGATGCAGCCATTGCTGAATTCCACCAGCGTCTCGTCGGTGCGCCGCAGCGCCGCCCCACCCTCGCGTAGCAGCTGCGCATCGATGTTGATCTCGCTCATGTCGTTGACGATCACCGCCACCCGCAGCCCCTCGCGGTTGTGCAGGATGCGGTTGAGCAAGGTGGTCTTGCCGGCGCCCAGGAAGCCGGACAACACGGTGACGGGCAGGCGCGAATCGCGGGGAGCGAGGACAGGCATGGCGAACTCTCGTGGCTAGAAATGTTACTGTATAACAACTCGCCATTTCAGAGAACGATCGATGCGCGCCTCTGCGTCTGCGCTGGACAGCTCGGCCATTGCCCTGTCCAGCCTGTGCCTGCTGCACTGCCTGGCCTTGCCGCTGCTGGCGGCGGCGCTGCCGCTGTTGGGGCGCTGGGAGCAAGCCGAATGGGTGCATGTAGTCTTCGCCACCGCCGCGGTGCCGCTCAGTGGCTACGCACTCTGGAGCAGCCATCGCCGCCACCGGTTGCCAGCACCGCTCTGGGGGCTGGCGGTGTTCGGGCTGGCCGGGCTGGTGCTGGGCGCCAGCGGGCTACTGGGTGCCGCGCTGGAGACGCCGGTCACGGTCGCCAGCAGCCTGCTGCTGGCCGGCGCCCATCTGGTCAACCTGCGCTTGCGCCGCCATGTGCATTGCGCTCGCTAAGCGCCGCACGCCCCGGGCGATCGGCTCGCCGCGGCTCGGCAAGGCAGGGCCGGCGACACCCCGCTCCCCGCCCGCACACGCAGGTCCACTGGGCAAGCCTGCACGCGTGCCGGCCGCGGCGCACCGCCGGCTGGCCTGACCCAGCCGGCGGGTGATCGGCCAGCAGCGCGCGCTGCTGCCGCGCGTGGAAGTGCGCTCAGAGCGCGAATCCCAAGAGCACCGGGTCGTGGTCGGAGCTGCGCCACGGGCCTGGCAGGTTGCGCTTGGCATAGCCGGCATCGTCCATCGCGTCGGCGTTGATGTGCCATTCCGCTGCGCCACGCAGCTGCTTGGCCATCGCCGGACTCAGCAGGGCGTGGTCCAAGCGGCCGCTCATGCCGTCGTAGACGTAGCTGTAAGGCTGCTTCACGCCGACCACGGCAAAGGCGTCCTGCCAGCCGCTGGCGCGCAGGCTGCGCATCGGCGTTTCCATCGCATAGGCGTTGAAGTCGCCCAGCAACACGGCCAGCTTGGTCTGCGCGCCGGTGGGGTCGCTCTGCAGCCACTGGTGCAGGCGCTTGGCCGACTCGGTGCGGGTGGCATTCCAGCAGGCCTGGCCATCGTGCTGATCGGCATCGGCGCCACTGGCGTTGCCGCAGCCCTTGGACTTGAAGTGGTTGGCCACCACCACGAAGGTCGCGCCGCGGCTGCTGCGGAACGCTTGCGCCAATGGCACCCGGCTATGGCTGTCGAACGGCCCGCCGGTCAGCGTGGCCGGTTTGCCGACCGGGGTGACCTGGGTGCTGCGGTACACGATGCCGACGCGGATCGCGTCGTCGCCCGGGCCGCTGCCGCTGTCCACGAAACGCCAATCCTTGTCCTTACCGGCGGCGTTGAGCGCAGCCACCAGCTGCGCCACGGCGGTGTCGCCGTCGTTGCCGTCGTTTTCCAGTTCCATCAGCGCGGCCACATCGGCCTGCAGCGGCACGATGGTGGCCACCAGCTTGGCCAGCTGCGCCTGGAACTGTTCGTGCGTGCGCGCCCCGCGCTTGGTCGGGAAGCCGCCGCCGCGCCCGTTGCCGTTGAAGAAGTTCTCCAGGTTGAACGAGGCGATGCGCAGATCGCCGCCCACCTGCGGTGCCACCGGCGCAGGCAGTGCGGGCAGCGTCAGCGGCGCCAGCACCTGGATGCGGTACTGGCCGTCGTAGCGCTGATCGACAATGCCATCGACCTGCCTGAGCAGGCTGCCCACACGTAAGTTCGCCTCGGCCGGCAGGTAGGACACGGCCTTTGGCGTGCGGCCGTTGCGCGCGTCGTCCAGCAACACCCGGCGGCGCGCGTTGTCGGCTTCGGTCTGCGCGAAGGCGGGCGTGCCGGCCGCGGCCACTTCGCTGGGCTGCCACAACCGGCCACCAAAGGCGGCGATCAGCTCGCCGTTGCTGGCCAGGCGGTCGCTGCCATTGAGCGTGACCGCGGCCAGGCGAACGTGTTCGCCTTCCAGTGCTTCCCAGTTGGCCGGCGGCCCGCTGAGCATGCGCACCGGCACCGGCTGGTTGCTGGCCAGCACCTCGAGCGTGGTGGCCTGCAGCGTGGTCAGGCTGGCGTCGCCGCCAGCACCGACCTCGCGCACCGTGCCCACGATCCGCACGCGGTCGCCCACCGCCACCTGCGCCTCGCCGGCGCCGGTCACGAACACCCCGTGCGAGCGCCGCGGCTCGGTGCCGGGCTGTTGCACGAACAGGCCCGCCAGACCCAAGCGCGTATCGGCGGTGACGATGCCTTCCACCTCGACCAGGCGGCCGTCGAACGGGCTGCGGGTGTCCTCGCCCTGCACGTCGGCAATGGTCAGGCGCTGCGGCGCGCCTTCGGCGGCGCGGCACAACACGGGCGCCAACAGGCCGATCAGGCCCAGCACGACAAACGGACAATGCAGCATCGAGACACTCCACACGTTCAAGGGAAGACAAACACAAACGCCGCCAGGACGGCGGCGCAGGCAGGACACGGCAGTCGCAGGATGACGCAGTGCGCCGGCCATCGCTGCGGACGCATACCGCCGCAGCGAATGTTACGCACCCGCTGTCGTTAGCCCAAGCATGCAAAGCGCGATGACACGTGGCGCTTTGGCGCGGACAGCCCCTATTTCAGGTTGGACAGCATCCAGTCCACGGTGGCGCGCACTTGTTCTTCGGTAAGCGCGGGGTTGCCGCCCTTGGCCGGCATGATGCCGCCATCCGGGCCGGTATAGCCCTCGATCGCGTGCTTGTAGAGCGTGTCCTTGCCCTGCGCAATGCGCGCGTCCCAATGCGAGTGGTCCAGCGTCGGCGCCTTGCCCACGCCGGTGGTGTGGCAGGCGGTGCACAGGTTGTCGAAGATGGTCTTGCCGTCGGTGCTGCCACCGTAGGCGGATTGCGACGAGGCCTTGGCCAGTGCCGCAGCCTGGGCGGCGGCCTGCGCCGCGGCGCCGGTGGTGCCTGCATAGACCGCGCCGGCCGGCGCAATGCGTTGCTGCAGGCGCTTGGCGGCTGTGGGCGACACTTCATCGGGGACCGCACGTTGCAGATAGGCCGCCAGGGCGATCAAGCCCAGAGTGATCACTACCAGCAAGCCAATCACCATCGAGAATTTTTTCAGGAACTCGAGGTCGTAATTCCGCACGCGCTCACCCCTGGCTGTTGGTCGAAGACCTCTGCTAGCGCCGGAGTATAGAGCACAGTTCGCGCCGCTCTGCGCGCCCGGCGTCGCGCTCTGTGCAACACCCCTTGCAATGACTGGGCACGCGTTGCATCCAAGGTTGCGACACGCTCGCGGCCGCTCGAAAAATGCCGCAGCGCCGCATGTGCGTTGGTCTCGGTTGCGGGAATTGCGTATCATTACCATCCACTGATGGCGCGTTTAGCGCGCTCACTCCCGCGTTCGACGAGGTGTCCGATGAAATCCTTCCTGCTGTCCTGCCTGGCCGCGGCCAGCCTCAGCCTGTCCTCCGCGCAGGCCCACGAGATCTGGATCGAGCGCGACGGCAGCGGCCCGGTCCGCATCTATTTCGGTGAGCCGGCGCAGGAAACCCTCGACCACGGCCAGGACGAAATCAAGCGCGTGGTCAAGCCGACCGTGTTCGGCGCCGCCGGCGAGGCCGGTGCCCTGCAGCGCGGCAGCGAGTACCTGACAGCGCCACTGTCCGGCGCCGGCGATGCCTGGCTCAAGGACGATGCGGTGTTCGAGCCGTGGAAGGGCGAAGGCGAGACCTTCGAGACGGTGAGCTACTACGCGCGCGCCGGCCGCAGCAGCACCAGCGCCAAGCTCGACTTCGAGCCGGTGCCCACCACCGCCAACGGCAAGACGTTCACGGTGATGTATCGCAACAAGCCGCTGCCCAAGGCCGAGGTCACCCTGATCGACCCGCAGAAGTGGCAGAAGACGCTGACCTCCGATGCACAGGGCCAGGTGACGCTGCCAACACTGCGTGCTGGCCGCCACATCATGGTGGTGACCAACAAGGAGCCGGTGACGCGTGAGATCGCCGGCAAGCCGGTGTCGGTGGTGCACCACATCACCACGCTGACCTTCCTGGCCGAGTAAGCCGCCACCGTCCTGCGCATGTCCATGGCTTCGCCCCTGCCCGCTCCCTGGTTCAAGCGCCCCTGGCTGGGTGTGCTTGGGCGCAGCGTGGCCGCGATCGGCGGTGGCTATGCGCTGGCCAGCGCGACCAACCTGCTGCTCGCAGTGGTGCTGCCGATGCCGCGCAGCGAGGCGGTGCTGACCAGCATGCTGGTGGGCATCGTGGTGTGTGCCTGCGCGCCGCTGTGGGCGTTTGCCACTGCCAGCGTGCTGCGCGCCTGGGTCGGCATCGGCGTGCCGGCCGTGGCCATGTTCGCAGCCGCTGCGTGGCTGCAACGGGGCGCGGCATGAAGCAGGGGTTTCGCCAATCGATGGCATGGCTGCACACCTGGACCGGGCTGCTGGTGGGCTGGGTGTTGCTGCTGATCTTCATGGGCGGTACCGCGAGTTATTACCGCGACGAACTCAGCCGCTGGATGCGCCCGGAACTGCCCACCACCACGGTGAGCAGCGCGGTGGCAATGCGCAGCGCCGAGCGCTATCTGCAAACGCACGCGCCCGATGCGCAAAGCTGGAACATCACGCTGCCGGATGCGCGCACGCCGGTGGTGACCATGTATTGGCAGAATCCCGCGCCGCCGCCGGGCAAGACGCTCAGCCGACGCGAGCTGTATGGCAACGCCATCATCGACCCGGCCACCGGCAACCCGATCAGCGCGCGCGACACGCTGGGCGGGGATTTCTTCTACCGGCTGCATTTCGACCTGCATTACCTGCCGGTGGTGTGGGCGCGTTACATCGTCGGCTTCTGCGCGATGTTCATGCTGGTGGCGATCATCAGCGGCGTGATCACCCACAAAAAGATCTTCAAGGATTTCTTTACGTTCCGCCCGGGCAAAGGCCTGCGTTCGTGGCTGGATTTTCATAACGTCAGCGCGGTGACCGCGTTGCCGTACCACGCGATGATCACCTATACCGGCATCGTGACCTTGATGTTCATGTACCTGCCGTGGGGCATCAAGGCGCAGTACCCCGACAACGAAATGCGGTTCTACGAAGAGTCCGCCAATCGCGTCGCGGACACGCGCACCGCGGCAGGCACGCCGGCGCGCATGCGGCCGCTGGAGGAGTTTGTGGCGCGCGCGCGCAGCGACTGGCGTGGCGACGATGTTGGCACGGTGGCGGTATCGCTGCCCAACGATGCGCATGCGGCGGTGGGCGTAACCCAGCGGGCGGACGACCTATCCAACGATGCGCCGTCCATCCTCTATGACGCCGTCAGCGGGCAACGCCTGCAGTACAGCGGCGCGCCCGGCGGCGCCAGCCAGACCCGCGGGGTGATGGTGGGCCTGCATATCGCTCATTTCGCCGGTGGCTGGATGCGCGCGCTGTTCTTCGGTTCCGGTCTGCTCGGCTGCCTGATGGTGGCCAGCGGCGTGGTGATGTGGGCCGTGAAAGAACGCCCCAAGCATGCCAAGGCTGGACGCATCGGGTTCGGGCTGCGCCTGGTGGACGCGCTCAACATCGGCACGGTGGCCGGCCTGCCAATCGCGTTCGCCGCGTTTTTCTGGGCCAACCGGCTGGTGCCGGTGGCGCTGGAAGCGCGTGCGGCGATGGAAGCACATCTGTTCTTCGCCGCCTGGGGTGGCGCCTTGCTCGCCGCCTTCGTGTGGCCGCGGCGTGCGATGTGGAGCTGGCAGCTGTACCTGGGCGCAGGCTTGTTCGCGTTGGTGCCGCTGCTCAACGCGCTGACCACCGACCTGCACCTCGGCGTGACCGTGCCGGCAGGCCAATGGGCATTGGCCGGCGTGGATCTGGTGTGCCTGGGCCTGGGCGTGTGCCTGGGCATCGCGGGCTGGCGCCTGCAGCACTGGAAGGCGCCGCAATCCGCCGCGGCACGCAAGGCCCGCGCGCAAGCCACGCCTGCGCCGCAAAACGCGCTGCCTGTGCAGGAAGGCGCATGAGCGTAGTGCTGTTGCTGGCCTTGAATTTTTCCGGCTTCGCGGCCTTGTGCCTGGCGATGGAAAAACACCAGCACGAGGTGCGTGGGCGCGCGCTGGGCATGACCCGCTCACGTCAGTTGCGCGCGCTGGGATGGCTGCTGTTGCTGGTCACCTTTGCGCTGGCGGTGTCGGCGCAAGGCTGGGGCATCGGCAGCGTACTGTGGCTGGGCACGCTGAGCGCAGGCGCGGCGGTGTTGTCGCTGTGGTTGCTGCCGTACCGGCGCGGCCTGATCTTGCCGGCAGCCATTGCTGCACCTGTCGTCGCCGGGATGGCGTTCGCGCTGCTGCACTGACGCGTGGCGTTGCTGCCGACCGCGGCGCGACGGTTGCGAAAGCCTGAGTGACTTCCGATGGCACAGGCGGCACAGCCATGGCGATCGTGCAGGCCACACCTTGGCTGGGTAAAGGCGCGTAGTGGTTAGGCCATGGCGCACTGCATGCAGTGCCGCGTCTCAGCGCAACGTCGCCGGGCGGTACGGCAATGCCGAATTGCCGAGAGGTTGATCGACCCACACCAGGCTCATGTCGCCGAAACAATCCATGACCTGTTTCGCACACGGTGTCGATCAGCGGGTGGGCCGAGCGCCGGGTTATTCCGGGGGACGTTCCGCCGCCGGGTCTGCCCAGCTGCGCCCATCACGCGGCAGCCGGCCATCGTCGAGCACGTGCAACACCTGCTCGGGCTGCAGCATGTCCAGGAACAGCGCCACGTTGACGCCACCAGGCTGCGCCATGCTGGGAAAGATCACCCCGGGAATCGCCGCCTCGCGCAGCAGGTCGCCAAGCACCCAGCTGACCGGTTCGACCTTGTTGACCAGCGCCTTGCGCCAGTCATCGGTCCAGTCGGCCCACAGCGCATCCCAGCTCGCGTCGAGCAGCCGCACATCGGCCAGTGCCGGCAGGTCGGCGCGATAGCTCACCAGGGTGAAGGGCGGCAGGAACGGCGCGGCCTGGGCGTACTCGGCAGCGGCGGTGTCCAGGTGCAGCGACAGATACAGCGCCGGCTGCCCAAAGCGGTTGAAGCGTCCACCCGAGCGCGCCGCGCCGGCGCCGCTCAGCGGCTCGGCCGCCCAGCGTGGGGTGAACGCGCGATACAAGGTGCACTGCGCCGGGGCGCTCAGCTTCAACCAGCCGCTCCGGCGGCCACGGTGCGCAGATAGGTCAGCGCATCGTCGGTGCGGCCCTGCTTGACCACCTCCAGCAAGGTGGCGAATTCGAACGCCGGGATCGGGGTGTTTTTCAAATGAAACACCAGTTGGCGCTCATCCGGCTGGATCTGCGCCATTGCCACCAGCAGGCGCGAAAGATTGCGTAGCAAGTCCTGCACGCGCGGGCTTTCCGGGTGCACCCGCAGGCTGTTGCGGTGCACGCCAGCGAGTTCGGCCAGTTCCTGTTGGGAGAGATCCAGCAGGCCGGCCATCGCCGATGGCGAGAGGATGGTCCGGTCCGGCACGCGTAGGCGTTCGGTCAGGGCCAGGGGGTTGAGGACAGCAACCATCGCGCGGCTCCGGCAAGGTGAGTGCACAGTATATGCACAGCAAATCGCACTGGTGAAGCACAGCCGCGGCACAGTCAGCGCGCTGTCAGCCCGGCCCGCGCGCTCCCGCCGCCCGCAGGCAGAAACCGCAGATGGCTTCCACCAGCTGCTCGCCCTGTTGCGGGTCGTGCCGGCTGGGCGCCACCGGGCCGACCAGCGCCTCGGTGAAGGCGCCGACGATGCAGGCCGCGGCGGCGTCCAGTGATTGCTCGGGAAACTCGCCGGCCGCCACGCCTTCGGCCAGCAACTGGCGAAAGACCTCGCCGAACAGGCGCCGACCGCGGATGCGTTCGGCATCCACTTCGCCCTCCACCGGCTCGGCGATGAAGGCATAGGCCAGCGCCGGGCCAGCCAGCGCGCGCCGCACGAAGGCGGCAATCGCCTTGCGCAGGCGCTCGGCCGCACTCACCGGCTCGGCGCTGATGGCGCGCAGGATGCCCATTTCATGCTGGACGGCGGCATTCAAAACTTCCACGAACAAGTCGGCTTTGGAGGGGAAATGCCGGTAAATCTGCCCGGTAGAAACCCCGGCAGCCGCGGCCACGGCGGTGACCGGCGCATTGCGGTAACCACCCTCGGCGATCAGGGCACGGGCCGCGTGCAGGATGCGTTCGCGGTTGCCGGCCAGGCGTTCTTCCATCAGGGCGGAGCGTCGATAAGCCATGAGATGAGTTCGGGTTCAATAGTTGAATTTTAGTTCACTTCTTCGATCAGGACCGCTACGCTGGTCACCACGCCGCGCGGCCCTGCCCGCTCCCACCGGCACGTCCCGATCCTTAGCGGAGCCGTTTCATGCATGTGCCGTCCTTGAATTTCGAGCTTGGCGAAGACATCGATCTGCTGCGCGAAAGCGTGGCCGCCTTCGCCAGCCACCATATCGCCCCGCTTGCCGCGGCGGCCGATCACGACAACGTCTTCCCCGCGCAGTTGTGGCGGCTGTTCGGTGAGCAGGGCCTGCTGGGCCTGACCGTGGAAGAAGCATACGGCGGCAGCGGCATGGGCTACCTGGCGCACGTGGTGGCGATGGAAGAAATTTCGCGTGCCGGCGGTGCGATCGGGCTGTCCTACGGCGCGCACTCCAACCTGTGCCTCAACCAGCTGCGCAAGAACGCCACCCACGAACAGAAGCAGCGCTACCTGCCCAAGCTGTGCACCGGTGAGCACGTCGGCGCACTGGCGATGAGCGAGGCCGGTTCGGGCTCGGACGTGGTGTCGATGAAGCTGCGCGCCGAGGCACGCGGCGACCGCTTTGTACTCAACGGCAGCAAGATGTGGATCACCAATGGCCCCGATGCCGACGTGCTGGTGGTGTACGCCAAGACCGACCCCAGCGCCGGTGCGCGCGGCATCACTGCCTTCATCGTCGAAAAGGGCATGCCCGGGTTTTCCACCGCGCAGAAGCTCGACAAGCTCGGCATGCGCGGCTCCAACACCTGCGAACTGGTGTTCACCGATTGCGAAGTGCCGGCCGAAAACGTGCTGGGCACGCTCAACGGCGGCGTGCGCGTGTTGATGTCCGGGCTGGATTTCGAACGCGTGGTGCTGGCGGGTGGACCACTCGGCTTGATGGCCGCGGCCATGGACGTGGTGCTGCCGTACGTGCACGAGCGCAAGCAGTTTGGCGAGCCGATCGGCACCTTCCAGCTGATGCAGGCCAAGCTGGCCGACATGTACGTGGGGCTCAACGCGTGCCGTGCGTACGTCTATGCCGTGGCACGCGCCTGCGATGCCGGCCGCACCACGCGCCAGGATGCGGCTGGCGCGATTCTGTATGCCGCCGAGAAGGCCACCTGGCTCACCGGCCAAGCGATCCAGGTGCTGGGCGGCAACGGCTACATCAACGAGTACCCCACCGGGCGGTTGTGGCGCGATGCCAAGCTGTACGAGATTGGCGCCGGCACGTCTGAAATCCGGCGCATGCTGATCGGCCGCGAGTTGTTCGAACGCACTGCCTGACGGAGCCATCATGAGCGTGATCAACAGCCAGCTGCAGGTGGGCGGCGAGAGCTTCCAGCACAACGCGGCAGCGATGCGCGCGGTGGTCGAGGACTTGCGTGCCACGCTGGCGCGCACCGCGCTGGGTGGCAGCGAGGCGGCCCGTGCCAAGCACACCGCGCGCGGTAAATTGCTGGTGCGTGCGCGCATCGATGCACTGCTGGACCCGGGCGGTGCGCTGCTGGAAATTGCGCCGCTGGCTGCGCATGGCATGTACGACGATCAGGTGCCCTGCGCCGGCGTGGTGGCCGGGATCGGCCGCGTGTCCGGGGTGGAATGCGTGATCGTGGCCAACGATGCCACCGTCAAGGGCGGCACCTATTACCCGATGACGGTGAAGAAGCATCTGCGCGCGCAAGAAATCGCGCAGCAGAACCGGCTGCCGTGCATCTATCTGGTCGACTCCGGCGGTGCGTTCCTGCCGCTGCAGGACGAGGTCTTCCCGGACCGCGATCACTTCGGCCGCATCTTCTACAACCAGGCCAATCTATCTGCGCAAGGCATCCCGCAGATCGCCTGCGTGATGGGCTCGTGCACCGCGGGCGGCGCGTACGTGCCGGCGATGAGCGATGAAACGGTGATCGTGCGCGAGCAGGGCACCATCTTCCTCGGCGGCCCGCCCCTGGTCAAAGCCGCCACCGGTGAAGAAGTCAGCGCTGAAGAATTGGGCGGTGCGGATGTGCACACGCGCATTTCCGGGGTGGCCGATCATTTCGCCGACAACGATCTACAGGCGCTGGCACGGGTGCGCGCGATCATTGCGCAACTCAACTGGCGCAAGCCTGCGCTCTCCATGGCGGTGCAGGCACCGCTGCCGCCGCGGCATGCCGCCGACGAATTGTATGGCGTGATTCCGGCTGATACGCGCAGGCCCTACGACGTGCGCGAAGTGATCGCGCGTATCGTGGACGACTCGCGCCTGGACGAATTCAAGCCGCGCTACGGCAGCACCCTGGTGACCGGGTTTGCGCACCTGCATGGATACCCGGTTGGCATCATCGCCAACAACGGCATCCTGTTTTCCGAGTCCGCGCTCAAGGGTGCGCATTTCATCGAACTATGCACGCAGCGCGGCATTCCGCTGGTGTTCCTGCAGAACATCACCGGCTTCATGGTGGGCCGTAAATACGAGCACGGCGGCATCGCCAAGGACGGCGCCAAGCTGGTGATGGCCGTGGCCTGCGCCAAGGTGCCCAAGTTCACCGTGGTGATTGGCGGCTCGTTCGGCGCCGGCAATTACGGCATGTGCGGCCGCGCGTATTCGCCCAACTTTTTATGGATGTGGCCGAATGCGCGGATCGGCGTGATGGGCGGCGAACAGGCTGCCAGCGTGTTGGCAACCGTGCGGCGCGATGGCATCGAAGCCAAGGGCGGCGCGTGGTCGGGCGACGACGAAGAAGCCTTCAAATCGCCAATCCGTGCGCAGTTCGAACAGCAAGGCCACCCGTATTACGCCAGCGCGCGCCTGTGGGACGACGGCATCATCGACCCGGCCGATACCCGCCGCGTGCTGGGCCTGGGGTTGTCGGCCGCCTTGAATGCGCCGATCGACGCCACGCGCTTCGGCGTGTTCCGGATGTGATGCAGATGCGGCGTGCCGGCTCGCCGAAACGACACGATGCGCGTGGATACACGCAGGAGTGTTTTCGGCTGCGGGGCCGCAGCGCGCCACGTGCGTACGCACCACAGCGCCGTGCCGGCGCAGTGCAATGCAATGCAATGCAATGCAATGCAATGCAACGCAATGCAACGCAATGCAACGCAATGCAACGATGCAGCTTTGGAGTGCGCCGTGATGGGCAGTGACCTGCCGCAGCGGTTGTTTCTTCTTCGACCTTCCACCCGCCACCACGGCGGCGTGCAGAGAGCTTTGCCATGACCCAGCACGACATGCCCCAGCACGCCTCCATCACTGGCAAAGGCCAGCCGTATTTCGACAAGGTGCTGATCGCCAACCGCGGCGAAATCGCCTGCCGCGTCATCGCCACCTGCCGCCGGCTGGGCATCGCCACCGTGGCGGTGTATTCGGATGCCGACCGCGACGCGCGCCACGTGCGTCTGGCAGATGAAGCGATCCATATTGGTGCGTCACCGGCGCAGCAAAGCTACCTGCGCGGCGACGCCATCCTTGCCGCGGCACGCGCCAGCGATGCACAGGCGATCCATCCCGGCTACGGGTTTTTATCGGAAAACGCCGGGTTTGCCGACGCCTGCGCGCAGGCAGGGGTGGTATTCATCGGCCCGCCCGCGCAAGCGATCCGCGCGATGGGCGACAAGAGTGCTGCCAAGGCGCTGATGCAGCGCGCCGGCGTGCCGCTGACGCCGGGCTACCACGGCGACGAGCAGGCACCTGCGTTTCTGCGCGCACAGGCCGATGCGATCGGCTACCCGGTGCTGATCAAGGCCAGCGCCGGCGGCGGCGGCAAGGGCATGCGCCGCGTGGATGCCAGCGCAGCATTCGAAGACGCGTTGGCCAGCTGTCAGCGCGAAGCGCAATCGGCGTTCGGCAATGCGCATGTGCTGGTGGAAAAATACGTCGAGCGCCCACGGCACATCGAGATCCAGGTGTTCGCCGATACCCATGGCGCGGTGGTGCATCTGTTCGAACGCGACTGCTCGGTGCAACGCCGCCATCAGAAAGTGCTGGACGAAGCCCCCGCACCCGGCATGACCGAACAGCGCCGCGCGGCGATGGGCAAGGCGGCAGTGGATGCCGCACGGGCGGTGGGCTACGTGGGCGCCGGCACGGTGGAATTCATCGCCGGGCCGGACGGCGATTTTTATTTCATGGAAATGAACACCCGGCTGCAGGTGGAGCACCCTGTCACCGAGCTGATCACCGGCACCGATTTGGTGGACTGGCAGCTGCGCGTGGCCGCCGGCCTGCCGCTGCCCAAGCGCCAGGACGAATTGCGCATCCATGGCCATGCCCTGGAAGCGCGCCTGTACGCAGAAGATGCCGACCGCGGCTTCCTGCCTTCCACCGGCACCTTGCGGCAACTGCGCCTGCCGGCCGCGAGCGCGCACGTGCGCATCGATGCCGGTGTGGAACAGGGCGACACCATCAGCCCGTATTACGACCCGATGATCGCCAAGCTGATCGTCTGGGATCACGACCGCCCCGCCGCGCTGGCGCGCATGCGCGACGCATTGGCACACTGCCATGCGATCGGGGTGACCACCAACAGCGCGTTCCTGGCGCGGCTGGTCAGCACGCAGGCGTTTGCGACTGCCGACCTGGACACTGGCCTGATCGAACGCGAGCAGGCGGCGCTGTTTCCCGCGCCGCAGCCGCCGCCCATGGCATGGTGGTGCCTGGCCGCGGTGCTGGTGGCCGAAGCCGCACCGCACGCCGCCGCCGACCCGGCCGACCCGTTCTCGCCATGGCAACTCGCCGATGGCTGGCGCATCGGCGCACATGCCGCGCGTACGCTGGTGCTGGAGGCCGCAGGCGAGCGCCGCACACTGGCGGTGCGGCCCACCGCCGATGGCTGGCAGGTGGACAGTGCCGATCAAACCCACACGCTGCGCTATCACGCACACGGCGAGCACCTGCGTGTGGACATGGATGGCCGCCAATGGCGCGCGCAGATACTGCGCGATGGCACTGCCATCACCGTGCTCAGTGGCGCGCAGCGCGCGCATTTCCAACATCACGATGCCCTGGTCGAAGCCGAGCAACCGGCGCAGGCCGAAGGTGGCCTCACCGCACCCATGCCAGGCCGCGTGGTCGCGCTGGTTGCGCCGCTCGGCGAACCGGTCCGCCGTGGCCAGGCCCTGGTGGTGCTGGAAGCCATGAAGATGGAGCACACCCTGCATGCGCCTGCCGACGGCACCGTGCAGGCCTATCTGGTGGCCGAAGGCGACCTGGTCGCAGACGGTGTCGCGTTAGTGGAATTCGTGTCCGCGTCTGCGTAGTTGCATCCGCCAGCGTGACCAACGGCACGTTCCCCGGGGCGGCCGCTGCCTCTAGCGTGGCTGCTTCGGCTGGATTGGCCGAGGTTCCCTCCGGAGGCTTTCATGCAACGCCTGCTTCTCGCATCCAGCCTGCTCCTGGCGCTCAGCGCCTGCAGCGACAAATCCGCGCCCGCCAACACCGCTGACGCCGCCGCCCCCGCTGCGGCACCGGCAGCGACTGCGCCGGCCACAGCGCCCGAATTGATCCCGCGCGACGCCCTGTTCGGCAATCCCGAGCGCGCCAGCGTGCGCATCAGCCCCGATGGCAAATATCTCAGCTGGGTCGCGCCACTGGATGGCGTGCTCAACGTGTGGGTGGCGCCGGTCGACGCGCCGGACAAGGCGCGCGCCATCACCAAGGACACCGCACGCGGCATCCGCAGTTATTACTGGACCTATCACAGCGACACCTTGCTCTATCTGCGCGACACCGGCGGCGATGAGGACTTCCACCTCTATGCCGTCAACCTCAGCGATGGCAGCAGCAAGGACCTCACCCCGTTCAAGAAGACCAACGCCGAGGTGTACGGCATCAGCGACCAGCATCCGGACGCGATCATGGTCGGCATGAACGATCGGGATGCCAAATGGCACGACCTGTACAAGGTCGAACTGGCCTCGGGCACACGCACCCTGGTGCAGAAGAACACCGACAGCCTGGACAGCTACCTGCTCGATGGCAATTACCAGCTGCGCTACGCCACCCGCGCCACCGATGACGCCGGCCGCGAGTTACTGGTGCCCGAGGGCAAGGGTTGGAAGAGCGTGGACCGCATCCCGTTCGAGGATGTCACCAATACCGCGCCGGCCGGCCTCACCGATGACGGCAAGACGCTCTACATGCTGGACTCGCGTAACCGCGATACCGCCGCGCTGTACGCGATCGACACCGCCAGCAATGCACGCACGCTGCTGTTCGAAGACGCGCGCGCCGATGCCGGCAGCACCTTGAACGACCCCAAGACCGGCGTGGTGCAGGCCGTGTCCACCGACTATCTGCGCGAAGAGTGGAAGACGCTGGACACCAGCATCGCCGCCGACCTGCAGAAGCTCAAATCCCTCGGCCCAGGCGATGCCGGCATTGCCGCACGCACGCTCGATGACCGCACCTGGATCGTCGCCTATTCGGCCGCCGAAACCCCGCTGACCTACTACCGCTACGACCGTGCCGATGGCGGCAAGCTCACCAAGCTGTTCTCCGCACGCCCGGCGCTGGAGGGCAAACCGTTGGTGCCGATGTGGCCGCAGGAGATTGCCGCACGCGACGGCCTAAAACTGGTCAGCTACCTGTCGCTACCGGCCGAGGCCGACAGCAACCATGATGGCAAGGCCGATAAAGCAGTGCCGTTGGTGCTGTTCGTGCACGGCGGCCCGTGGGCGCGCGACAGTTATGGCTATGGCGCGTACGAGCAATGGCTGGCCAACCGCGGCTACGCAGTGCTGTCGGTGAACTTCCGCGGCTCCACCGGCTTCGGCAAGGCGTTCACCAACGCCGGCAACGGCGAGTGGGCCGGCAAGATGCACTACGACCTGCTCGACGCGGTGCAATGGGCGGTCAAGCAGGGCGTCACCACGCCGCAGGACGTCGCCATCATGGGCGGTAGCTACGGCGGGTACGCGACGCTGGTGGGCATGACCTTCACCCCGGACGCGTTCAAGTGCGGCGTGGACATCGTGGGCCCGGCCAACCTCAACACCTTGCTCGGCACCGTGCCGCCCTATTGGGCCAGCTTCTACAAGCAACTGACCAAGCGCATGGGTGACCCGGCCACCGCCGCCGGCAAGCAGTGGCTCACCGAGCGCTCGCCGCTCAGCCACGTCGACAAGATCAGCAAACCGCTGCTGATTGGCCAGGGCGCCAACGACCCGCGCGTCAAACAGGCCGAAAGCGACCAGATCGTCAACGCGATGAAGGCCAAGAACATCCCGGTGACCTACGTGCTGTTCCCCGATGAAGGCCACGGCTTCCAGCGCCCGGAGAACAGCAAGGCGTTCAACGCAGTGACCGAAGGGTTCCTGAGCCAATGCCTGGGCGGCCGCGCACAACCCATCGGCGCGGACTTCGAAGGCTCCAGCATCACCGTGCCCGAGGGCGCAGACCGCATCACTGGCCTGGCCGATGCATTGAAGACGCATACGCAGGCGATTCGGAAGTAGGCCTGGCGATGCGGTTCGTCGCCAGTGGACGCTGGCGACGAACCGCTCTACGTGGTTATTTCTGCAGCGCGAAAATTCAGGCCGTATCGTTGGGGCCAGCCAGTGTTTTATCTATTCTGGAACCGATGTCTGGCGCACGCGCTGCGTGTGGCGCGCCTCGCTCTCGCCTCTCGGATCGTTGGCGCGGACAGCTTGAAATTGGCCTTACACGTGGTTACCAGCCTGCGCTGGATTACCTGCTTGGGACCAGATCGCACCGCCAGGGTCCAGCTCCGTGTTGCGCATCTGCTCGGCACGCCAGCCAAATCCGCAGATGGCCAATGGCCCGTCCTGCAGCCCGTCGAGTCCGAGCACTTGTTCGATGTCGACCTCATTGATGGCAGAGGTGACAAACGCGCCCAAACCCAGATCGGTCGCACTGAGATAGACGGTCTGTGCGATATGCCCTACGTCCAGGATCATCGCGCGATAGGCCTTGGCGTGATTGCGATACTTCCAGAAGCTACGCAAGAAGCGTGGCGCCAGGATCATCAGCACCGGCGCATCGGCAAACCAGTGCTGCCCTGACAGGGCATTGCGCGCAACAGCAGCAAGCGGCTGCGCAGGCGATGGCAACCGTTGAAGCGCGTGCTCCAGCGGGCGATAGTGGTACAGCCCACTGTCCACTCCCTGCACACGCTGCACCAGCAGATAGGTTTCCGTGGGATGCAGACTCCCCCCGGAGGGAACCGGCTTCTTTAGAAACGCCGTGTCATGCCCCACCTCGACGCGCGCACGCGCCATGACGCTGCGCTCCAACATCTGCCCCAACAATTCGGCAGAGAGCAAACGTTGCGGGTCGAAATTGCGGCAGGTCACGCGGCGGGCCAACAGCGCATCAAAAGGCCCTGGCGTGGCACGCGGCAACGGGATTCGCTGGCCAGCGTCGCCACGGTCCACCACCTCTGGCGGAGGTGCGCCGAGACGCTCCACCATGCCTTCGGCCGTTGTCATGCCCTGTGCTTCCATCGTTGCCACGCTGTCTTCGCCTCGCCAGCGTGCAAAGCGATGCCACAGCGCGGCCAGAGGCCACCAGCGCTGCTGCTGGACCTGTTCGTCGTTGCTGCGGTGCTGTGCGTGCTCTGGCTGATCACTGATCACCAGGCCTTGCTTGATCAACTGATCAAGCGACTCGGGCAAGGATGGCAGCTGATCCACAGCGCACCAGCGCACGCTGCTCAATGTACTCAGCCACTCGCGATCGGCTGCGGCGATTTCGACCTCTGCATCCAGATGCGGCGCCAACGCAAAGCAACGGATGCGCCGACGCAGACCATCGCCTCCTGCGAGCAGCTGCGAGAGATCAAACACCGCAGCGTCGCGAAGTTCAAAAAATAGCGTGGCACAGCGACGTAGTTGCATGGGGATCTCTCAAGGACGCATGAGCACGGTCGATATTGTGTCAGCTCACTGGCGTTGCACCCACCCTCACCCTTCAGAACAGACCGATGACCGACCCAGCCAACAACGTCCATGCCCCGTTAGACGCAACCACCGCTGACAAGCTGCTTGAACTGCTTTCCAGTGACGACACCTTCCGTGACTGCTTTCGCTGCAATCCGGCACAAGCACTGGCCAAGATCGGCGCGTGTGGCGCGAGCGCGAACGACAGCGCACCGGTCGCAGGCGAGCCCTATTTCTGCATGACCACTCAACAGCTTGCATCGAAGGAAGACATCGCCCAGGCGCGTGCGGAACTGCAAAGCTACCTGACCGAAAAGACCAATCACACGGTCATCTTTGCCTTCGAATCGGAAAGTATCCGCTCCACCCTGCTGCGCAGGTAAGCAGGCAGACGCGTGACGGGCCAGGCGCGAACAAACGCCAGCGCCTGCTCGCGCGCCGCCTGGTTGCGGCCAAGCGCGTACAACGACTCGGCAACCCACAACTGGGCAAGACGCGCATCCGCAACGTTGAGCGGCTGCAATGTCTGCGATGCGTTGGCTTCGATGTAAGCGCGCCCGCGCTGTTGCGTGAGCCAACGCGCCTGAGCCAACGCCTCGGCATGCCGCCCCGCATCGCTCAAAAGCTTGTAGAGCGCAACACGGGACTGAAACAGATCGTCCTCGCGCGGCCGCAACTGTGCGATTGCCCCGTTGGTGTCGCCCGCAAGCGCGAGGTGCTGCGCTTCGACGATGGTACGCAGCTCGGCAAGCATCGGTGTCTCGTGTGCGAGTGCCGGTTCGATCGTTGCAAGCGCACGCGCGGTCAGGCCATCGTCGCCATGGCGCTGCGCCTGACTGGCAACGATCAGCACCATGGCTGCACTGTCCTGCAGGTTGGCCGCTGCCCAATCCTCGTTGACGACCGCAGTGGCCAGGCGATCGAGTGTTGGCCTCAACAGCGTCGCTGTTGCGCTGGAAGGCGTGGTCAACGCCTCGGTGGTCGCTGCGATGACCGAGAACTGGCGATGGTTGAAGTCATCGTGTTGTTGACTGTGCTGCAAGCCGCGCGCGATCGCCTTGCGTGCCGCGTCCCAATCCGCCTGATCGATCGCCACGCTGGTGCGGTCGATCAACGGGACCACATCATCATTGCTGTAGCCATTGCCCACGATCTGGTCGAGCACGCGCTGCGCGTCTGGGTAGCGTTCCAGCACCGCCAACGCGTTGGCTTGCCGCCGCAGCGGACCAGCGCGATCGGCGTCACCGGAGGTGGCAAAACGTTGCAGCGCCGCCTCCGGCTTTCCCTGGGCCAGCAAAATTCGGCCTACGCGGTCGGCGGCAATCGAACGCAACGGATCCTGCGGTACATCGGCAGCCTGCGCGTACGGCAGCGCTTCGGCAAAACGGTTGGCCTCGAAGAGATGCCACGATGCATTTGCAGTCCCGGCGAAGTTGTCCGGATACAGTGATGCCAGGGTTCTCCACAACGACAGCGCCTTGTCCGGCGCACGTAACTCTGCCGCCCAGGCGTCCAGATACAGCTGATCACGTTGCGGCAGGCGCTGTCGAAAGCGAATGGCCTTGTCGAGGTAGGGAAGCGCTCCCGTGCGGTCTGATATCGCCACCTTGATCCGGGCGGCGCCGAGATACGCCAATGCAAATTCCGGATCGATGGCGACGGCGCGATTGAACAGCTCCAGACCTTCGCGCCATTGACCTTTGACCGTGGCATCCACACCCAGTGCATAGGCGCGCAGCGCATCAAGACTTGCCGTGGTAACCGCCGGTAGCGGGACGGAGGTCTTGTCGATCGAGGCTACTACTTCGCCCAGGCCCTGACGCAATTTTCGCGTGAGCTGATCAACCGAAGAGAGCGCAGACGGCAGCCCATTTCCCTGCACGAATTCCGAGTACACCGTGGTCTGCGTGCGCGGGTCCACCAGCTCCACGCTCAGGCGCAGCTTGCCGCCGATCTCGGCAACGGTGGGCAGGATGACGGCGCTGGCGCCATCACGTATCGCAATCTCCGAGGCGATGGCGCGATCGACAACCACACGGTCCGGGTCGCGCTTCATGCGCGTCACCGTGTCACGCATTTTCATGTCGCTCAGCACATTGACGTAGCGCGACTGCTCCAGACTGATCCGCAGTGCCTGCTCCAATGAGTTGTCAAGCACCGTGTTGCCAGTCAGGTTCCGCAGATCCCCCACCACCACCCAGTCACGTTCGGCGAACGCAATTGCGGGCTCGGCGCGGGTGAAGAACCAGATCGCAACACACACCGTGGTCACCAATAGCGCCTCGGCAAGCAACGCCGCCGGCCGCCGCCACAACGGAATATCCCGCCATGCCTTGGCAGAACTCTTTGGCGCGCGCAGCGGCGTGAGGCCGACTTCGCCGACTTCGTAGATCTCCATCGGCGTGGGCATGCCTTTGAAGCGCCAGCGACCGTGGGATTTCCACAGCAGGCGCTCGCTGGGTGTGCCGAGTTCGCGGGCGGCGCGGTGGGTGAGTGATTCGGCCACCGCCGAGAGCAGGATTTGCCCGGGCCGGGCCATCGACATCAGGCGGGCCGCGGTGGGCTTGGCCAGGCCTTCCACTTCCAGCGGTTTGGCGCCGATGCTCACCGCTTCATCGCTGTTGCGCCAGGTGAGCACTTCGCCCACATGCAGGCCCTGGCGCGCACGCACGACCAGGTCGCGCGTCTCGCCCAGCAGCTTGAGGCCGCGCGCGTAGTCCAGCGCAAAGCCCAGGCCGTCGATCGGGCGATCGAACAACAGCAGCAAGCCGTCGGAGCGGTCGATCAATCGCCCGCGCCAATGCTGCTGCAGCTTGACCACCAGATGGTCGTGCTCGCGGAACAGTGCGGCGGCGGCGTTGTCGCCAATGCGTTCGACCAGCGCGGTGGAATCGCACAGGTCGGTCAACAACAGGGTGCGTAGACGCGGTGCCTGGATCGCTTCCGACGACGCCTCCTTGCGTGCGTGGCTGCGGATGGTCATCGTTTAGCTGTTGTCCAACGGCAATGCTTCATAGACGCACAGGCTGTTGCCGCCCTGGCGCTTGGCCTGGTACAGCGCAGTGTCCGCGCGCGTATACCAGTCGTTATAGGAGGTGCTGGCGTCGATGCTGCAGACGCCCACGCTCACCGAGCAACTGTGGCAGCCATCCGGGCTGCTGGCCTGGCGCGCCTGCACTGCGTTGACGATGCATTCGCCCATGTGCTGCACCAGCTCGATCGAACCTTGCGCCACCAGCACGCAGAATTCGTCGCCGCCGAGGCGGCAGACCAGGTCGCCTTCGGCGATCACCGAGCGCAGCGCGTGGGCAACGTTCTGCAGCACGCGGTCGCCGGCCAGGTGGCCGTACTCGTCGTTGATGTGCTTGAAGCGGTCGCAGTCGATCAGGATCAGGCCCACGCCCGGCGCGCCGCCACCGCGGCGACATTCCTGCAAATGCAGCGCAAGGCCGCGGCGGTTGTGCAGGCCGGTGAGCTCGTCGGTGCGGCTGAGTTCTTCGGTGTGGTTGAGCTGATGCGAGGTGACGTAGAGATTGTCCAGCGCCGCTTCCAGGTCGTGGTTGCGGCGGCGCAGCTGGCGGATCAGCAATTGCTCGTTATTGACCACGCGCACGATGGAGCGGCGCAGGAAATGCGCCACCATCGACGGGTCGTGATCGACCAGGCGCTGGAAATCGTCGTGTGCCAGTTCGATCAGGCGGCTGTCGACCGAAGCGCTGGCGCCGGCACTGCGGGCGTGGTCGCCGATCAGCAGGCCGAGCTCGCCAAAGAACTCGCCCGGGCCCAGATGCTTGAGCATCAGGTCTTCGCCGAAATCCAGGTCGATCTGGCCGGTGACCACGATGAACATCTGCGTGCCCACCGCGCCGCGTTCGAACAAGGCCTGGCCTGCGGCGATCTCGCGCATACGGCCGAAACGCGCGAAAAACGCGAGTTCTTCGGCGGTCATCAAGGCATGCAGCCCATCGGAGAGTGTTTTGGCAACGCTTCCAGTCGGTTCGACGGCGCCGTTGGAGGTATGGCAGGTCATCCAGATCCCTTAGGCCGACCTGCAGCGCCGGCCCGTCGTCGAATCGTACATGAGGGCTTTGTTCAGCACCAGATCACACTTGTTCTCACAGACAAAGAGACGAAATGACGGGTTTTCAGCGCAAAAAAAGGGTCCGGTTTCCCGGACCCTTCCCCCTCCCGGGGTCGGCACGCTGGCGGCCCGCTGCAGGCTAAGCCGCCTTCTCGCCGTGAAACTGTGCTTCTTCGGTGGAGCCACGCAATGCGGTGGTCGAGGACTGCCCCTGCTGAATCGCCTGCGTCACTGCATCGAAGTAGCCGGTGCCCACTTCGCGCTGGTGCTTGACCGCAGTAAAGCCACGCTCTGCGGCCGCGAACTCGGCTTGCTGCAGCTCGACAAAGGCACTCATCTGGCTGCGCGCATAGCCGTGGGCGAGGTGGAACATACCGTAATTCAGCGCGTGGAAGCCGGCCAGGGTGATGAACTGGAACTTGTAGCCATAGCTGGCCAGTTCGGTCTGGAACCTGGCGATGGTGGCGTCGTCCAGATTCTTCTTCCAGTTGAAGCTGGGCGAGCAGTTATAGGCCAGCAGCTTGCCGGGGAACTTGGCATGGATGGCCTGCGCAAAGGCGCGGGCAAACTCCAGGTCCGGCTTGCCGGTTTCGCACCAGATCACATCCGCGTACGGCGCATAGGCCAGGCCGCGACTGATGGCCTGGTCCAGGCCGTTGCGGGTCTTGAAAAAGCCTTCCACAGTGCGCTCGCCGGTGGTGAAACCGCGGTCGTTGTCGTCCACGTCGCTGGTGATCAGGTCGGCGGCTTCGGCGTCGGTGCGTGCGATCAAGACGGTGGGCACGCCCAGCACATCGGCGGCCAGCCGCGCGGCATTCAATTTCTCGATCGCTTCGCGGGTCGGCACCAACACCTTGCCACCCATGTGTCCGCATTTTTTCACCGAGGCCAGCTGGTCCTCGAAATGCACGCCGGCTGCGCCAGCTTCGATCATCGCCTTCATCAGTTCGAAGGCATTGAGCACGCCACCGAAACCGGCTTCGGCATCGGCCACGATCGGCTGCAGGAAGTCGATCGCATCATCGCCTTCGGCATGGTGCAACTGATCGGCGCGCAGCAAGGTATTGTTGATGCGCTTGACCACCGCCGGCACCGAATCGGCCGGGTACAGCGATTGGTCCGGATACATCTGCCCGGCCAGATTGGCGTCGGCCGCCACCTGCCAACCGGAGAGATAGATCGCCTTCAAGCCGGCCTTGACCTGCTGCATCGCCTGGTTGCCGGTGAGCGCGCCCAAGGCGTTGACGAAGGGCGTGGCATGCAGCGATGTCCAGAGTTTGTCCGCGCCCAGCCGTGCCAGCGAATGCTCGACGTGCACGGTGCCGCGCAGGCGCACCACATCGGCGGCGGTGTAATTGCGGGTGATGCCGGCCCAGCGCGGGTGGGTGGCCCAGTCATGCTGAATCTGTTCGGCGGTCTGCAGCGGTGTGCTCATCGTGCGTCTCCTCGGGCAGGGATGGGGCAAATGCAGCGGTGTTGGGCGGTGTGATGTGGTGCGGTGCTGCGTGATTGCAGGCAAGGCGTTGCCATTGCGCGCAGCACGCAGCTGCAACGCGGGTGTTCTGGGGTGCATCGGTATGCGCGCATGCGCCTGCCGTAGCCGGCGCATGCGCGCGGCGGTCAGTCGATCAGGCGATACGCAGGCACCGTGAGGAAGTCGGCCAGTTCCTCGGCGCGGCTCAGTTGGTCGAGCAAGCCGATGGCCTCGGCGATACGTGCGCCGCCCGGCACGCCAGCAGTGGTGCCCAGGCGCGCCGGCAACTGCCGCAGAGTGGTGTCGAGCAGGTGCTGGTCGATGGCGGTGCCGTCATCGAGATGGCGGCCGTGATGCAGCCACTGCCACAGCTGCGCGCGGCTGATTTCCGCAGTGGCCGCATCTTCCATCAGGTTATGGATGGGCACGCAGCCATTGCCGTCCAGCCACGCGGCCAGGTAACGCACGCAGACCTCGACATTGCCCTCGAAACCGGCGCGGGTGATGCCGCCGGGCGGTGTGGCAATCAACATGTCGGAGGTGATGTGCACATCGTTGCGCAGCACATGGTGTTGATGCGCGGTGGGCATGTGCTCGTCGAACACCGCCATCGCCACCGGAATCAGTGCCGGGTGCGCCACCCAGGTGCCGTCATGGCCGGCGCTGACTTCGCGCAGCTTGTCGGCACGCACGCGCGCCATGGCCTGTTCGTTGGCGGCCTCGTCGTGGTTGATTGGAATCTGCGCGGCCATGCCGCCCATCGCATGCGCGCCGCGACGATGGCAGGTCTTGATCAGCAGTTCCGAATACGCCTTGAGAAACGGCTGGGTCATGGTGACCTGGCCACGCTCGGGCAACACGCGGTCCGGATGTGCGCGAAAGGTTTTCAGGTACGAAAAGATGTAGTCCCAACGGCCGCAATTGAGCCCGACGATGCGTGCGCGCAAGGCGTGCAGGATCTCGTCCATCTCGAACACCGCAGGCAGCGTTTCGATCAGCACGGTGACCTTGATCTGCCCGTGCGGCAGGCCGAGCATCGCTTCGATATGCGCCAGCGCGGTCTCCCACAGCGCGGCTTCTTCCATGCTCTGCAACTTGGGCAGATACAGGTACGGGCCGCGGTCCTTGGCCATCAGCGTGCGTGCGTTGTGGAAGGCGAACAGCGCCGCATCGAACAGGCCGCCGGCCATCGGCTGGCCATCGATCAACACGTGCTTCTCGTCCAGGTGCCAGCCACGCGGGCGCACGATCAGTACCGCACGTTCGTGTTCCGGACGCAGCGCGTAGTGCTTGCCGTTGGGCGCATCGAATGTGAGCTCGCCGCGCACCGCGGCCGCCAACGTGCGCTGCCCGGCCAGCAGGTTGCGCCAGGTAGGCGCGGTGGAATCTTCGAAGTCGGCCATGAACACCTTGGCGCCGGAGTTCAGCGCGTTGATGACCATCTTCGGATCGGTAGGGCCGGTGATCTCGATCCGGCGGTCCTGCAGGGCGGCCGGCAGTTCGGCTACGCGCCAGTCGCTGGCGCGGATGGCACGGGTGTCGGTGCGGAAGTCGGGCAACTGGCCGGCGTCGAACGCGGCCTGGCGGCTGCGACGCTGCGCCAGCCGCTGCTGGCGGCCAGGCTCGATCGCCCGGTGCAGCGACACCAGCAGGGCCAGCGCGGCAGCGGGGAGCAGCTCGGCCTGGCCCGCCAGCTGGGTGGTCAGCGACACGCCGGGAGTGGCACGGTCAGCGGCGACGGGACGGGCGGAAGCGGCGGTGGCAGACATTGGGGGAATCCTGGTGTGATCCGGAGCTCCAACCTGCGCCTCGGCAATCTATTTGACAAAGCAGTTTTATCAATGCTGTAAATAAGCCTGACTTATAGTTAGGCGCAAACCCCTAAAGCCATGGCGCCAACCCCTCGGTTTTCCTACAAATCCGACCGCCTCAAGCCGCTGCGCGCGTTCTGCCAGACGGTGCGACTGGGCTCTGTCTCACGCGCCGCTGAGGCACTATATGTGAGCCAGCCGGCGGTGACCCTGCAGTTGCAGGCGCTGGAGCGTGACCTGGGGGTGGCGCTGTTCGAACGCTCCGGCCGGCGGTTGGCGCCCAGCCGCGAGGGCCAGCTGCTGTACGACATGGCGCTGCCGCTGGTGGAAAGCCTGGACGGCCTGGAGGCCGCCTTCCGCGAGAAAGTGCGCGGGCTGGACGCCGGCGAGCTCAATATCGCCGCCAACAGCTCCACCATCCTGTACCTGCTGCCGCGCATCGTGGCCAACTTCCGCGCGCGCCATCCGGACGTGCGCCTGACACTGCACAACGCCATCAGCGCCGATGGCACCGATCTGCTGCGCGAGGATGCGGTGGACCTGGCAGTCGGCTCGATGCTGGACGTGCCGGCCGACCTCAACTACGCGCCGGTATATCGCTTCGAACAGTTATTGATCACCCCGCCCGATCACCCGCTGGCAAGCAAGCCGATAGTTACGCTGCAGAATCTGTCGCCGTATCCGCTGATCCTGCCGCCGCGTAGGCAAGTGACCTATCGGCTGGTCGATCTGATCTTCCAACAGGCACGCGTGCCCTACACCGTGGCCTTGGAAGTGGGCGGTTGGGAGGTGATCAAGCAATACGTGGCGATGGGCATGGGCATTTCCATCGTCACCGCGATCTGCGTCACCGACGCCGACCGCGACAAACTCGCCACACGCTCGCTCAAGGATTATTTCCCCACCCGCAGCTACGGCGTGGTGGTGCGCAAGGGCAAATACCTCTCGCCGCAGGCACGCGCCTTTATCGAACTGATCCAGCCGGACCTGTTCACCCCGCGCGGCTACGACGAGAGTGGTCACTCCGAGCGCTGAGCGCGCGCTACGCTGAGCTCTACGTCCACGCGCCATGCCCGCTACGATGACCGACCTTGTGAGCCGTTATGCCGAACGCGCCGCACCTGCCGCGTTGCGCGGACAACTGCTGTGCAGCTGGCGATTTCGCCAGGGTGCGGCGGCGGACGCGCCGGTGCGGGTGCTGCCTGACGCGCATGTCGACCTGATCTGGGATGGTGCGCAGCTGTTCGTGGCCGGGCCGGATCGCGCGGCCAACCTGGCCTGCGTGCCGGCCGGGCGCGTGCTCAGCGGTGTGCGCCTGGCGCCCGGGGCGGCCACGGCGGTGCTGGGCACCGCATTGCACACGCTCACCGACCAGCGCGTGGCATTGGACGCGTTGTGGGGCACCGCCGGGCTGGCCTGGCAGCACCGGCTCGAAGACGGCGCCGACCCCGTGCTGACGCTGCAGGCACTGTGTCAGCAGCACGCTGGCCGCAGCGACCCGACCATGGCCTGGCTGTTCGCACAGCTGGCGGCCGGCATGCCGATGCAGCTGGCCGCGCTCACCGCCACGCTGGGCATCAGCGAGCGTGCGCTGCGGCGGCGCTGCCAGACCGCCTTCGGTTATGGCGCCAAGACCCTGGAGCGGATTCTGCGGCTGCAGCGCTTTTTGGCCATTGCACACCGGCACCGCACCCTGACCGACGCCGCGCTGGCCGCAGGTTACGGCGATGCGCCGCACCTGGTACGCGATGCCCGCCAGTTGGCCGGGCTGGCGCCGCGCGAGCTGGTGCAGCAACACGCGCGGTGAGTTGGCCGTTTTCGCCAAGCCACAGGTGCGCGCGGCCGGCATGCTGGGGCCCTCGCCTTCGCAAGGACCCGCCGTGGACACCCAGCACCGTATCGACTATCTCGAATTCGCCGTCACCTCGATCGCCGCCGCCAAGGCCTTTTACGGCGAGGCCTTCGCGTGGACCTTTCAGGACTACGGCCCCGACTACTGCGAGTTCCGCGATGGCCGGCTCAGCGGTGGATTCTTCCACGGCACGCCGCAGCCCGGCGGCGCCCTGGTGGTGCTGGCCTCCGATGACCTGGCACAGAGCCAGGCGCGCATCGAAGCCGCCGGCGGGCAGATCACCCGGCCGGTGTTCGCCTTTCCCGGCGGGCGGCGCTTCCACTTCACCGATCCGCACGGTTATGCGCTGGCGGTGTGGTCGAAGGACTAGCGGCGACTGCGGGGCCGCTCGGCCTGCAGGCCGCTTCGCTGGAAGCGCGTGACCCGCAGGTCGTGGGCGGCACAGCTGGGCGTCTCCAGGAGTTGGGGCGCCAACCCGACGGCAGGCAGCACGGCTTGCATGCGTACGTGCCGACTGACGCAGGTCATCTGTAGCGGCTTGCGCGCGTGCCCGCCATCCAAGAGCCAACGCCCGGCACGCGCAATGCGCACTCACTGACGCGCGTACACGCCCAGGAACATGTCCACCGCCGACGCCGCGACCTGCGCCTGTTCTTCCGGCGACAGGGCCGGCTGGCCCAGGGCCAGCTGCGGCCAGAACGCAAAGCCCTTCACCAGGGCCTGCAATTGCTGTGCGGCAAAGGCCGGGTCCACTGCCACCAGCCGGCCGTCGGCCAGCGCGGCGCGCACCCAGGTGGTGGTGCCTTCCTCCTTGCTGCCCAGCTGCGCGAGCAGTTCGCGTGCCCGCGCCGGCGAGTGGATGCCCTCGGCAATCGCCACGCGGGAGAGGTCGATGAAGGCCGGGTCTTCCAGCAGCCGCAGCTTCTGCTGCAGCAACTCCAGCAGCTGCGGCCGCAATGGCTGGCCGGGCTGATACGCCAGGCTCACCGCCTCGGCACTGCGCTGCCATAGCCCGCGCAGGATCTCGCCGAACAGCGTGTCCTTGCTGGGGAAATGGTTGTAAACCGTGCGCTTGGAGACGCCAGCGGTGGCCGCGATGCGGTCCATGCTGGTCGCCTCGAAGCCCTGCTGGCGGAACTCGGCGATCGCCGCTTCCAGGATCGCGTGACGCTTGCGGTCGGTCAGCCGCTGCGGCGCAGCGAAAGTGGACGAGTGAATGGACATGCGCTGATTTTACACCGGGCAGTTTACTTTCACGTCGCGGAAACTACACTGTGCAGTGTAATCACTTCCCCGCCGACGGATTCCGCCCGTGCCCCCCCCTTCTTCCGCTTATGCCGCTTCGCCGCAGTTCCGCAATGGCCGGTTTCGCAACGCCCAGCCCACGCTGACCACCTCGCTGCGCCTGGGCGAGCAGCTGCGGTTGCTGTGGACGTTCTTCTTCGACAAGCCACGCGACACCGTACCGTCCACACCACCGCCGGTGTTGCCGCTGACTCGCGCGCAGCTGCTCGCCGCGCCGGACCGCAGCCTGTACCGGCTTGGCCACTCCACCGTGTTGCTGAAGCTGGCCGGCGGTTTCTGGCTCACCGACCCGGTGTTCGCCAAGCGCGCCTCGCCGTTTTCCTTCGCCGGCCCCAAACGCTTCCATGCCCCGCCGATTGCACTGGCCGACCTGCCGCCGCTGGCCGGGGTGATCCTGTCGCACAACCACTACGACCACCTGGACCGCGCCACCATCCGCGCACTGGCCGACCGCGTTGGCGTTTTCGTCGCGCCGCTGGGCGTGGGCGATTTACTGGTACGTTGGGGCGTGGACCCGGCCAAGGTGCGGCAGCTGGACTGGTGGGACTCGCTCAACGTGGACGGTGTGCAGCTCACCGCCACGCCATCGCAGCACTTTTCCGGGCGCGGGTTGTTCGATAGCGGCCGCTCGCTGTGGTGCTCGTGGGTGATCCAGCACGAGGAGCTGCGGGTGTTCTTCAGCGGCGACGGTGGCTACGCGCCGCACTTCAAGACCATCGGTGAGCAGCTCGGCCCGTTCGATGTGGCGCTGATCGAAAACGGCGCCTACGACCAGCAATGGCCGCATGTGCACATGCAACCGGAGCAGAGCCTGCAGGCATATCTGGACGTGGGCGGGCAGACGCTGCTGCCGATCCACAACGGCACCTTCGATCTGGCCATGCACGCCTGGCAGGAGCCGCTGGACCGGATCGTGGCGTTGGCCGATAGCGCCGGCGTTGCGCTGGTCACGCCGTGCATGGGCGAGCGGGTGGATCTGCAGGCGCCGGCCAATCGCGTGCGTTGGTGGCGGCAGGATGCGGCGGCAGCGGCGTCGGATGGAATGGTGGTGACGCGGTAACTGGCCTGAGGCATGCCGACGCGTTGCCATGACGTTTTGATGGCACACCTCGCACGCGGATGCGCGCGGCACCCGTCGCCGCGTGACGCTTCACCAACCCTGCCATGGGAAGCAGCGCACCCGACCTTGGCGCCCACACCTACAGGGGGATTCGGGTGCAGCGACATCGGTTCTGCTATCCGGCAAAGATGCACACTGTAGAGTGGTTCAATCTCTGAGCAATGCGATCCGCAGTTTGATCTTTCATCGGCAACGGTTTCGTCGCGTGCTTGAACTCAGTGCTCTTTTCGAGCCATGGCGACCACGCCGCCCCTCGACAATGCGCCCAGCTCAGGGCTGCGAGGCGATCGCATTCCTCGGCACCGGCCATTGATCGATGCCGCCACTGCATCAAGCGCCAGGAGAAATCTGATGAAACCTGCTGCATCTGCCAATCCGCCCAGTCGCACTGTGTCAGCGTCGAGTGCTCACATCCATGAGATCGAAGAAGAAGCGTCCCAGGATGCCTCGCCCAGCCATTCGGATGCCCAGCCCGGTGGCCCATTGACCAAGCTATCCAGCCGCCCGAACAAGCGCGGCAAGGAGACCGCAGACGCCACTGCGGACGCATTTCATACGGCTAGCCACCTGCACACGGTTGGTCTGCAGATTTCGCAGCCTGTAATGCCGTCGCATCCTGGCAAAGCGTCGCTGGTGCGACTCAAAGAGAAACTGGCTGACGACAACAACCGTGCCGTCGAGCCGCAACTGGCCGCCGAATTGATCAACAAGGTCAGGCCGATGAAACTGCCGGACACCACCGGCGTGCAGGAACGCGCAGCGACACACACAGATTTGTTGAGCCGCATCCACGAAACGGATGCGATGGCTTGGTACCAGGCGCAGGGATTGAGCGACGTCGAGGTTTCCGACTTACGACGCACCGCGCTGTTGTCCGGCATGCCCAATCCCACCGGTAGTTTTCTAAACAATGCGATGCAGTTCATCGTTTCGCCGTGGATCAACTACGCAACCCGTCAGCCATGGGCAGGCGCAGGATTGGGCTTTGCAACAGCGGCCGTCGCCGCACCGATGAATGCGGCCCAGCAGTCGGCAGTGGTCAGCCTGTGCGAATCCATCCGCGAGCATGGCGGTCACGTCATCGTGCCGGACAAGAATCAGATCAACGACAAGCATTGGCTACCGGACCTTGCGAAGGCGCTGGAAAGGCATATTGTCGAATTCAGCGGGTGCTTAGAAAATTTCAGACAACTCAAGCGCGCCGCAGACCAGACTCCCGCCGCACCGCCAACTGACGCCCTCATCGCCGCTGCCCACCAATTGCTGCAAGCCGAAAAGCGCCTGCATCAGGCGCAGCACGACTTTGTCATGACCCAGGGCGCGCACGACCGGCAATGGATGGGCAATCGCTGGCAGGCCGTCCCGCGCATCCTGCGTTCGCCATTGGCGGGCATGCTGGGCCTGCTGAGCAAAACCGGCGCAATGCGGGCGCTGTCGCCGACCGCGCAGACCGTCGGTGCCCTGTTGATGACAGCTGCGCAGCATGTGGCCGCCGGCTTCGACGAACAGGCAAAACAGGACTACAACAACAAGCTCAATCTGCTGTACGCCGATGTATTGACCGAGACGGGTAAATTGAAACTTGCACGTGGCGAGCCGGTTGCGGCAGAGGAGATCGATCAGATCAAACTGCGCAAACTGATCCAGTCTCCCACGCAGGCTCTGGTGAAACGCGTCATCAACGGACTGGTGTCGATGGAAAAAGCGCTCAAGGCGGAACTGGCCGCGTCGCCCTCGCCGCAGGGGACGGCGGACGCCGACAACCTGGATCTGCAAGCGGGCCACGGCGCCGGCCCGGCGAAGGCACTGAAACTGCTGAGCCAGGATCTACAAGCCTTGCGCGAAGGCAAGTTGGACGAACTCGATCCAGACGGTGTCGCTGCAGCGGTGCTGCTCGGCGCCGAGAAGTCGGTGGTGTCGGAGCAACTGATCAACGATATCGCCAAGAAGTACACCTCGCGCGAGTTCTCCGCACAGACCGCCCAACGCATTGGCCAGATGTTCCATCTCGGCGTGCTGGGCAGCGCGGCATCCTCGGTGATCGGCAAGGCCAGCTCTGCGGCGCAGGGTGGAACGCGCAACGTGCCGACCGCACAGACCCTGGCGATCTCTGCCCTGTCCGGAACCATGGCTACGGTCGGCGCGCTGAATCAGCACACCGCCATCACCGTCAAGAACAATCGCCGTGAGGGCGACACCGACATCGGATTGAAGCAGCAAGTCTTACGTGGCGTGATGGGGGGGGCCAACGAAGCGCTGTCCCAGCGTCGGGCGACCAAGGCGAGCCGAGCGATCAACGCGCTACTGCAAGGCAACGATGTGGAACAGCTGTTGGGTCAGGCCAAAGCGCTCACCCAACCGCACGGTGCCACGTCCTCCGCAGCGCAGGCCGCGCCGTCGCTGACCCTGCCGCAGGCAGTGGAGCGGCTGCGTCCGGGAACAGCGCCCACATCGCAGTCGCACGAAGTGATCGTGCAGATCGAGGATGATCAGGCGCCGCAACCGGCATGATGCGGCGCCGACCGCGGCGCATCAAAAGCGACGCAACAAAAACGGGATGGCCTTGCGGCCATCCCGTTTCGATTGCTAACCGCATGCACTACACGCGCATACGTCAACGACCCACGCGCATCACTTACTCCGTCAAACCACGGTTTTCCAACAGCGCCTTGACGCTGGGATCCTTGCCACGGAAATCGCGGTACAGCGTCGCCAGATCCACGGTATTGCCGCGCGAAAGGATCTTGGCGCGGAAGGTGTCGCCGTTCTTGCGGGTCAGGCCGCCATTTTCCTTGAACCACTCGAACGCGTCGTCATCGAGCACTTCCGACCAGAAATAGGCGTAGTAGCCGGCCGAATAACCGCCGCCCCAGATGTGGTCGAAATAGGTGCTGCGGTAGCGCGGCGGGACTTCGGCCAGATCGACCTTGAAGCGCTTCAACGCATCGACCTCGAACTTGCTCACGTCCTGCAGCGGTGCATCGGCCGGCTGGGTGTGCCAGGCCAGGTCGAGCAATGCCGCCGACAAGTACTCGGTGGTGGCGTAGCCGCTGTTGAAGGTCTTGGCCTTCTTGATCTTCTCCACCAGGGCATCGGGCATCGCTGCACCGGTCTGGTAGTGCTTGGCGTAGTTGGCGAAGACCTTCGGGTCGGACGCCCAGTGCTCGTTGAACTGCGAGGGGAACTCGACAAAGTCACGCGAGGTGCTGGTGCCGGCGATCGAGGGGTACTTCACCTTGGAGAACATGCCATGCAGTGCGTGACCGAACTCATGGAACAAGGTGGTGACGTCATCAAAGCTCAGCAGCGCCGGCTGGCCCGCGGCGGGCTTGGTGAAGTTGCACACGTTGTAGACCACCGGCTTGGTGCCGGTCAGCCCGTCCTGCTCCACGAACACATCCATCCAGGCGCCACCGGACTTGCTGTCGCGCTTGAAGTAGTCGGTGTAGAACAGCGCCATCGAGGTGCCGTCCGCATCGAACACTTCGTACACCTTCATGTCCGCGTGATAGGTCGGGATGTCGGTGCGCTGCTTGAAGGTGATGCCATACAGCTGCGTGGCCGCGTAGAAAACGCCGTTCTGCAGCACGTTGTCCAGTTCGAAATACGGCTTGATCTGCGATTCGTCCAGGTCGTACTTGGCCTTGCGCACCTGCTCGGCGTAGAAGTCCCAATCCGCCGCAGCGAGCTTGAAGCCGCCCTGCTGCGCATCGATGACCTTCTGCATCTCGCCCACTTCGCTGCGCGCCTTGGCGGTCGCCGCCGGCACGGTGTCGGTCAACAGCTTGAGCGCGGCCTCCGGCGTCTTGGCCATCTGGTCGCCCAGGCTGTAGGCGGCGTAGCTGTCGAAGCCGAGCAGCTTGGCTTTTTGCGCGCGCAGCTGCGCCAGCCGCTGGATGGTCTGGCGGGTGTCGTTGGCGTCGCCCTGTTCGGCACGGGTTTGCGAGGCTTTCATCACCTGCGCGCGCAGGTCATGGTCCTTCAGCGAAGCCAGCACCGGCTGCTGGGTGGTGTTCTGCAGGGTCAGCAGATACTTGCCATCGAGCTTGCGCGCCTTGGCGGCATCGGCGGCGGCGGCGATGTCGCCCTCGCTCAAGCCATCGAGCTTGGCCTTGTCGTCGACCACCACGGCGGCAGCAGCCGAGGCAGCCACCAGCTTGGTATGGAACTGCGTGGAGAGCGTGGTCTCCTCCACGTTGAGCTTGCGCAAGGTGGTCTTGTCGGCGTCGGACAGCTGCGCACCGGCGCGCACCAGCTCTTCGTAATGGCGTTCGACCAGGCGCTTTTGCTCCGGCTCCAGGCTGAGCGTGTCGCGTTGGTCGTAGATCGCCTTGACGCGTGCGAACAGCTTGGGATCCAGATTGATCTCGTCCTGGTGCGCGGCCAACTTGGGCGCCACCTCTTCCTGGATTTTCTGGCGGGCGTCGCTGGTATCGGCCTGCACCAGGCCAAAGAAAATGCGCGAGACGCGGGTGAGCGTTTCGCCGCTGCGCTCCATCGCCTCGATGGTGTTGTCGAAGTTGGCCGGCTCGGGGTTGTCGGCAATCTTGCGCACGTCCGCCAGATGCTGGCGCATGCCTTCTTCGAACGCAGGCAGGTAATCGCTGTCCTGGATCTTGTCGAACGGCGGCGCCTGGAACGGCAGCGTGCTGGCGGTCAGCAGCGGGTTCGGCGCGGCATCCGGGGTCTGGGTGGTAGCGGTCTTCTCGGGCACGGTGGTGGACTCCTTACCGGACGAATCTTTTCCAGAACAAGCAGCCAGTGCCAGGGTGATGGCAGCGGCCAGAACGACGGTACGCGACATGGCGTGTAATTCCTGAGTGGGTAACAGCAGCCGGCCACGCTAGCGGGTTTCGTCGCGTGTGGCATGTGCCGTTGGATTGGATGGATGAACGCAGTGGGGCTGCGAGATCGCGTGCCGTCCAGGCGCCATCGCCTGGGCCGCCGCTGCGTCGTCATGCGCGCCGGATGTGGTAGTGGGCTGGCACGCGCCAGTCTTCAACGCGCTACCGGGCAAGCGCAGCAGCGTTACAGCGCCTCGTCCTTGAAGATCGCCACATGCGCAGTGCCATCGGCACCGATCCAGCCGCGGTACATGCCCTCGGTATTGAACGGAAATGCGGCATTGCCCTGCGCATCCAGCGCAATTGCGCCACCGTCGCCGCCGGCCTTGGGAATCTGCTGATCGATGACTGCCTCGGCCGCCTGTTGCAGCGATTGCCCGGCATATTTCATACGCGCGCAGATGTCGTAGGCGGCCACCGCACGTATATAGAACTCGCCCCAGCCGGTGCCGGACACCGCGCACTGGGTGTTGGCATAGGTACCGGCGCCGATGATCGGCGCGTCGCCCACGCGGCCGTAGCGCTTGTTGGTCATGCCGCCGGTGGAGGTACCGGCGGCCAGATGGCCGTCGCGGTCCAGCGCCAACGCGCCCACGGTACCGAAGTGCTTGGCGGTTTCCAGATCCAGTTCGGCTTGGGCCTGGCGGTCACCGGCCTCGGCCTTGAGCGCTTTTTGCAGTTGCTGCCAACGCTTGTCGGTACGGAAATAGCTGGGATCGACCAACGCGATGCCCTGCTCGCGCGCGAACTGCTCGGCGCCGTCGCCGACCAGCATCACATGCTTGGAGCGGTCCATGACACTGCGCGCCAACAGGATCGGGTTCTTGACCGTGTGCACGCCAGCGATCGCGCCGGCCTTGCCGCTGGCACCATCCATGATGGCGGCATCGAGTTCGTTCTTGCCATCGTGGGTGAACACCGCACCGCGCCCGGCGTTGAATTGCGGCGCATCCTCCAGCACGGTGATGGTGGCGGCCACCGCATCCACCGCGCTACCGCCGCGCGTCAACACCGCATGGCCAGCACGCAGCGCGCGCTGCATCGCCTCGCGTGCCTGCGCTTGTTCCTCCGGCGACAGGCTGGATTTCTCCACACCGGCGCCGCCGTGGATCACCAGCATGGGTGTCGCGGCCCACACCGGGCCGGTGGCCCACAGCAGCAACGACAGGCACAACACGCGGGCAGATGACATTGGCGTTCCTCGCAAGGCGTGGCCGGCGCTCGCCACCACGCAAACAGGGGATGGTGGGCTCAAAGCGTATCGCGGTGCTTGCCGCGCCACGGGCGGTACCAGGTGCGCACGGCGGCGATATCGGCGGCCATGTCGGTGCCGGTCCAGAACGGCTCGCCGATGCCCACGGTCTTGCTGGGGTAATCGAAATACACCGGCAGGATCGGCACCTTGGCATCGGAGGCGATCTTCCAGAACCCCGCCTTCCAGTTTTCGACGCGCTTGCGCGTGCCTTCCGGGGTGATCACGTACCACATCTGCTCGGAGTTGCGGATCAACCGCACCGCCTGGCCAATGGTGCCTTGCGGCGAGCTGCGGTCCAGCGGGATGGCGCCGAGCTTGCGCAGCAGCGGCCCCAGCGGCCACCAGAACAGCTGCGCCTTGCCCAGCACGCGCACATCGAAGCCGAGCGCGAACTTGGCCGCAAAGCCGAGAAAACCGTCCCAGTTGGAGGAGTGCGGGGCGACGATCATCACCAGCTTGGGCTCGTCGGGCAGCCGGCCGACCAGCCGCCAGCCGGTCAACCGCAGCGCGGTGCGGCCGAGCCAACGGCCGAAGCGGCCATGCGCACGCGGCATGCGTGGTGGTGAGGGTTGCAACAGGATGTTGGCCTGCGTTACCGGCGGCAACGACGGGTCAGTGTCACTCACGCTTACTCCCAGTGGGACGCAGAGCGTCCACGTTTGATCTGGCTACGCTCACGCTTGGCATCCAGCCGCCGTAGCTTGGCACCATGGCTCGGTTTGGTGGCCACGCGGCGCTTGGGCACCGACAGGCATGCATTGATGATCTCGGCCAGCCGCTCGCGCGCATCTTCGCGGTTGCGGTCCTGGGTGCGGAACCGCTGCGCATCGATCACCAGCACGCCGTCGGCGGTCATGCGGCGATCACGCCGCGACAGCAGACGCGCACGCAACGGTTCCGGCAGCGACGGCGAGCCGGCCACATCGAAGCGCAGTTCCACCGCCGTCGACACCTTGTTGACGTTCTGCCCGCCGGCGCCGCTCGCGCGCACGAAGCGCTCGACGATCTCGCCGGGCGGGATCGCCAGGTTGGGGGTGATCTGGATGGGTTCACTGGCCATGCGCCGGATTGTATCGGGACGGGCGTGGACGCGCGCGCGAACGCCAGCGTCATCCCGTATGCTGCGGCCGGTCCCCCGACTGCAGGATGCTCCGATGACACCCACCGCTTTCATTTCGGCCCGCCGCCATGCCCGTCGCCTGCTGGTGCTGCTGGCGCTGGCACTTGCCGCGCCGGTGGCCTGCGCCCAGGCGCCCAGCGATGCCGACGTCAACCGGCTGCTGGCCGCTTCGCGCGCACAGACCATGCTCGACACCATGCTGCCGCAGATCGAAGCGATGCAGCAGCAGCAGTTCGCCCAGCTCACCGCGCAGCGCCAGCTCGATGCCGACCAGCAGGCGCTGCTGCAGCGCATCCAGGACCGCACCCGCCAGACCGTGCGCAAGGCGCTGTCGTGGTCGGAGCTGCGCCCGATGTACGTGGACCTGTACAAGCGCTCTTTCTCGCGCGAGGACGTGATTGCCATGGCCGAGTTCTACGAGAGTTCGGCCGGCCAAAGCCTGCTGGACAAGACCCCGGCACTGACCCAGAACCTGATGGGCGCCATCCAGCAGAAGATGCTGCCGCTGTTTACCGACCTGCAGAAGGATCTGGAACAGATCGTCAACACTCCGGCGGCGCCTGCGGCGAAGCCGTGAGGGGCAGGGATTGGGGAATCGGGATTGGGGATTCGTAACCGCGTGATCGCTGCGGCGAATGCGGATGCGGATGAGCATGCGGATGCGGATGCCAGGTCGATCGCATTGACGATTCCGGCGGTGCCCCAGCTTTCCTCCAGTGAGAGAAGCCTGCTCCAACTCCCTCTCCGCCGGGAGAGAGAGTTGGGTTGAAGGCGGTAAGCGGCGAAGCAGCACGTGCATCCAAACTCCACCAGGCTTCGCTCGCACCCTCATCCGCCCCTACGGGCACCTTCTCCCGAGGGGAGAAGCAACAGTCAAGCCCCTCTCCGCCGGGAGAGGGAGTTGGGGTGAAGGCGGTAAGCGACGAAGCAGCACGTGTATCCAAACTTCACCAGGCTTCGCTCGCACCCTCATCCGCCCCTACGGGGCACCTTCTCCCGAGGGGAGAAGGAACAGTCAAGCACCTCTCCGCCGGGAGAGGGAGTTGGGGTGAAGGCGGTAAGCGGCGAAGCAGCACGTGCATCCAAACTCCGCCAGGCTTCGCTCGCGCCCTCATCCGCCCCCGGGGCACCTTCTCCCGAGGGGAAAAGGAACAGTCAAGCTCCTCTCCGCCGGGAGAGGGAGTTGGGGTGAAGGCGGTAAGCGGCGAAGCAGCACGTGTATCCAAACTTCACCAGGCTTCGCTCGCACCCTCATCCGCCCCTACGGGGCACCTTCTCCCGAGGGGGAGAAGCAACAGTCAAGCCCCTCTCCCGTCGGGAGAGGGGTTGGGGTGAGGGTACGGCTGCCTAGAGACGTTGCCGTTCGACGTTAAGGCACGGACAGATCAATGACCACGCCGCATCACTGCACGTGTGTCGTGCCTTGCAACCCCGCCACGTCCCACCCGAACAACGCACACGCTTTCGCAAACTCCACATCCAGCGGCGCCACCACGCTGATGCGCCTGCCATCGGCAGGATGCGGGAAGCCCAGGCGTTCGGCATGCAGCAACATGCGGTGGATGCCGAGCATGCGGAAGCTGCGGTTGTGGCGGCCATCGCCATGGCTGGTGTCGCCGATCATGTGATGCGACAGGTGCTTGAGATGCCGGCGGATCTGCCGAAACCGCCCGGTCTGCGGCTGGCAGCGCAGCAAGGCATAGCGCGAGGTGGCAAAGCCGGTGGACGGGATCTCCAGCTCGCCGGTGGCCAGGCGCTGGAAGTGGGTCACCGCCGGCTTCTTGATCGGTTTGCCCGGGCCGCCATCCAGATCGTGGTCGACGATGAAGCGCTCCTCGGCGGGCCAGCCGCGGCAGATGGCCAGATAATCCTTCTCTACCTCGCCGGCCATCAAGGCCTTGCCTAGCGCGCTGGCGGTGTCGCGATCGAAGGCCAGCAACAGGCAGCCGCTGGTGGCGCGGTCGAGCCGGTGCACCAGAAAGATCGGGCGGCCCAGCTGCACGCGCAGACGGTCCGCAAGAAAATCGTCTTCCCCGCGCGCCAGCTTGCTGTCGTGGACCATCAGGCCCGCGGGTTTGTCGACAACGGCCAGGACGGCGTCCTGGTAGAGAATCTGCAATGGATCAGGGGATGTGCTCACCGGCGGATTATCCGCGTCGCCGACAGCGCATGCCACTGCGTTGCCGCGCCACGACTCAAGGGCCGCGCTGGGGCTCCGCTGCAGGCACTGCCTAAATGCAGCCGAATGCAGCGGGCCACCTATCGCAATGTGTCAGCGGCGCAGCCAGGCGATCAGCAAGGCTGCCGAGCCGGCGCCGCCGCTGATCCAGCTCCACACCGGCACCGTGCCCAGATACCAGCCGTCCGGATGCAGGCCATACAACACGGCGGCGACCACCAGCAGCCCGCTGCCGGTGATGGCGGTGACCACGCGGGTCTGCAGCTTGCGTAGGCTCAGGTCCAGCGCACGCAATTCGCTCGAGCGGATGTCCAGCTGGTGCCGGCCTTCCACCTGCTGCTTCAACCAGCTATGCACCAGGCGCGGCATGTCCGGCGCGTGGGTCATGATCTCCGGCAGGCGCTTGCGCAGCTCGCCCAGCACGCGGCGCGGGCTGTAACGCTCGCGCAGGATGCGTTCGAGCACCGGCCGCGCCACGGCCCAGATGTCGAGTTTGGGATCGAGCTGGCGGCCCACGCCTTCGATGTTGAGCAGCGTCTTCTGCAGCAGGATCAGCTGCGGCTGCAGCGTCAATTCATAGCGCTGCGCCACGCGGAACAACTTGATCAATACCTCGGCCAGCGAGATCTCCGACAACGGCCGGGTGAAGTACGGCTCGCACACCGAACGCGCGGCCGCTTCCAGCTCGTCGATACGCACGTTGGACGGCATCCAGCCCGCCTCCACGTGCAGCTCGGCCATGCGGCGGTAATCCTTGTGGAAGATCGCCATGAAGTTCTCGGCCAGGTAGTACTGATCTTCTTGCGAGAGCTGGCCCATGATGCCGAAATCCAGCGCAATGAAGCGCGGATTGAGGCGCCGCTCCGGGTCCGAATCGACCCAGATGTTGCCGGCGTGCGCATCGGCGTGGAAGAAGTTGTCGCGGAAGACCTGCGTGTAGAACACGCGCACGCCCTTGGCGGCCAGCGCCTTGCGGTCGATGCCGGCGGCGTCGAGCTTGGCCACGTCATCGGACGGGATGCCGTACACGCGCTCCAGCGTGAGCGCGCGCTCGGCGGTGTGCGACCAGATCACCTCCGGCACGTACAGATCGTCCGAGCCTTCCCAGAACCGCCGCAATACACTGGCGTTGGCGCCTTCGCGCTGCAGATCCAGTTCGGCCGACAACGTGCCTTCGATCTCGGCCACCACTTCGCGCGGGCGGATCTTGTCGGCGCGCGGATGGGTGCGCTCGACCAGCGTGGCCAGCGAATGCAGCAGCGCGATGTCGGCGTCGATCTGGCGCTCGATGTCCGGGCGCAGCACCTTGACCACCACTTCGCGGCGCAGGCCATTGGCATCGGGCGGCAAGGTGGCCGCGTGCACCTGCGCGATCGAGGCCGAGGCCAGCGGCGTGGTGTCGAAGGCGGCAAACGCCACGCTCACCGGCAGGCCCAGCGCGCGCTCCACGATCAGGCGCGCGGCCTCGCCGTCGAACGGCTTGACCCGGTCCTGCAGCAAGGTGAGTTCTTCGGCCACGTCCGGCGGAATCAGGTCGCGGCGGGTGGACAAAATCTGCCCGAACTTGACGAAGATCGGGCCCAGTTCCTGCAGCGCCAGACGCAGCCGCGCACCGCGCGATTGCGCAGCGATTTCGGCACTGGCACGCGGCACGAACGGCTTGGCCAGGCGCAACCAGCGCTCGGCCGGGGTGCCTTCCAGCAATGCGTCCAGCCGATACCGCAGGATCACCCGGCCAATGCGGCTTGCCCGCAGGATTGCCTTCATGGCGTGCCTCCGGCCGCAGACAGGCGATTGATGCGCGCAGCCAGGCGTTCGACAGCGTCGCGCAGCTCATCCACGTCGTCGTGGAAGGCCTCCAGTTCGGCGCGCGGCACCACGTCGCGCGATTCCTCGGTGACGAATTCGGCTGCGCTCTGCGCCAGGTCGGTGGCGCTGCGGCGGGCCTGCTGCAAGGCGCTGCGCACGGCGCTGGCGATCTGCACGCCCAGGATCTCGCCGAACACCGCCACGAACGGCAGCTGCCAGTCCGGATCGAAACGCCCGGCCAGTTGTTGCAGCTGGCGCGCCAGCTCGGCATCGCCGGAGACCTTGAGCCGGCCGGCCGGCGCCCCGCTGCGGCGGGCATTGGCCAGAAACGGCAGCTGCCCGAGCAAGCCGGCCAGGCTGCTGCGCACCGCCAGATCCGGCTCCTGGCTGGCATCCACCGGGCCCACCAGCAGCCGCCGCTCGTGCACGCGGATCTGCAGCGCCAGCGCCGGCGCCTCCAGGGTCAGTGCGATGCGCTGGCCTTCCAGCGGCAGCAGGGCGTCGCGGGTATCCGGGTCCAGCGCCAGCGCGCGGTTGAGCGCGGCCTGCAGGGCCTGGCCGGCGAGCGGCTTGAGTGAGTTGAAGAGTGATCCGGGCATGGGCGCATTCTACCGTCCCCGCATGTCGCAACCGCTTGACGGGCGCGGGCCGGGCCATTGCATCGGTGGGCCGGTGCATGTGCCACGGCTCGGGCAGGCACCCGGCGCCTCCGTTCGGCACCGCGCCGGCGGCATCCTGTGCCGCTTCCGTGGAGCAATGACAGGAGCAGGCATGCGCAGGATTCGGGTCGGACTCATCTTTGGCGGCAAGTCGGCCGAGCACGAGGTCTCGCTGCAATCGGCGCGCAATATCCTGCAGGCGCTGGACCCGCAGCGGTTCGAGCCGGTGCTGATCGGCATCGACAAACAGGGCCAGTGGCACCTCAGCGCACAAGAGAGTTTCCTGCTCGATGCCGACGACCCCAGCCGCATTGCGCTGCGCCACAGCGGCCGCGGGCTGGCCGTGCTGCCCGGTGCCGCCAGTGCGCAGCTGCGCGCGGTGGATGCCGAACAGGCGTTGGCGCAGATCGATGTGGTGTTCCCGATCGTGCACGGCACGCTGGGCGAAGACGGCTCGCTGCAGGGGCTGCTGCGCATGGCCAACCTGCCGTTCGTCGGTTCCGGCGTGCTGGGGTCGGCCGTGGCGATGGACAAGGACATGGCCAAGCGGGTGCTGCGCGATGCCGGCCTGGAGGTGGCGCCGTTCGCATGCTTCACGCGCCACACCGCTGCGCAGGCCGACGTGCAGACGCTGATTGCCCAATTCGGGCTGCCGTTGTTCGTCAAGCCGGCCAACCAGGGCTCGTCGGTCGGCGTCAGCCAGGTCCGCAGCGCTGAGGAGTTCAGCGCTGCATTGGAGCTCGCGCTGCGCTACGACCACAAGGTGCTGGTGGAAGCGGCGATCGCCGGGCGCGAGATCGAATGCGCGGTGCTGGGCAATGCCACGCCGCAGGCCAGCGTGTGCGGCGAGGTGGTGGTGCACGACGCGTTCTATTCGTACCAGACCAAGTACATCCGCGACGATGGCGCAGCGACGGTGATTCCCGCCGATATCGATGCCCACACCCAGCACCGTATCCAGCAGTGCGCACTACAGGCCTATCAGGCGCTGGACTGCGCCGGCATGGCGCGCGTGGATGTGTTCCTGTGCGCGGATGGGCGCATCGTCATCAACGAGGTCAACACCTTGCCCGGCTTCACCCGCATCAGCATGTATCCCAAGTTGTGGGAGGCAAGCGGGCTGGACTATCGCAGCCTGGTTACGCGCTTGATCGAGCTGGCACTGGAGCGGCATGCCGACGATGGGCGCCTGTACAGCAGCGTGGTCACGCACGCGTGACCGCGGCACAGTTGCGTGCAGTGCATCCGTACGATCACGCAGCACTGTTGGCACTCAACAACGCCGATGCCAGCGCCTTGTCGTGGCTCACGCCTGATGCGCTCGCCAGCCTGTTGCAGCAGTCCTGGCATGCACGGGTGGTGGATCCGGCCGACGCCTTACTCATCGCGCTGGATCAGCACGCCATCTACACCAATGCGAACTTCGCCTGGATGGCCGCACGCTTCGCGCGCTTTGTCTATGTCGACCGCATCGTGGTTGCCGCGCACGCACGTCGACGCGGCTTGGCAACACAGCTGTATGACGAACTCATCCGTGACGCACGCGCCGCAGGCCATGCGCGCCTGGTCTGCGAAGTCAACCTATTGCCTGCCAATCCACCCTCGTTGGCGCTGCACCGGCAGTTGGGCTTTCAGCCGATCGGCGAGTCCGTGTTGGAAAGCGGAAAACGCGTGCAATACCTGGAAAGATCGCTGTAATTGGCAAATTCTGCGTGCCGCAAAAGCGCACGGCCCGCCTCCTTGCGGAAGCGGGCCGTGTGATCGTCAACCGGCAGCGCCGCTGCCGTGACGTGCCGCGGACTAGACCTTGCCGCGACGGAACATCGAGATCACGGCCAGGATCAGGAACACCACGAACAGGATCCAGGCGATGTTGGTCGCCGCACCGGCGATACCGCTGAAGCCCAGCACGGCGGCGATGATGGCGATGACGAAAAAGATGATGGCGTAATGCAGCATGGCAATGTGTCCAGAAGTTGTCGTGCCGAATCGGCGCAGGCGTATCTTGTGGATGTGCCAGTCTTTATCGAGTGATGGAGATGTCGCGGGAAGATGAGGATCGCAGCCGTTGCAGGCCCTCTTCGATGCTGATCTGCGGCACATAGCCAAAGTCACGCCGCGCCGGTTCCATGCTGTACCAATGCGGCGTGCATAGCTGCTCGACCAGAAACCGCGTCAGCGGCACTTCGCCTGGCAGACGCAACAGTGGCCACAATGTTTCGCACACCGCACCGATGCGGTACGCCGTCTTGAACGACAGCGAGCGCGTCACCGCTGGTGCATCCACCGCCGCCAGCAAACGGTTGAGTAGCTCGCGCATCGGCAACGGTTCGCCGTTGGAGATGAAGTACGCCTTGCCTGCGCACGCAGCGCCCGGCGCCAGATGCGCGAACGCATCGAAGTGCGCCTGCGCCGCATTGTCGATGTAGGTGCTGTCCACCAGGTTGCTGCCATCGCCCACCATCCGCAGCCGCCCGGCGCGCGCACGTGCCGCCAGACGCGGCAGCAGGTGGTTGTCGCCCGGCCCCCAGATCAAGCGCGGGCGCAACGCAACGGTGGCCAGCTGTGCATCGTTGGCTGCCAGCACCGCGCGTTCGGCAATTGCCTTGGTCGCCGCATACGGCGCGCGCAGGTCTTCGCCATACGGCACTTCGTCCGCGCCCAAGCCTTCCACCGGATTGGTGGCGCGATGGGTCACGCTGGGCGTGGAGGTGTAGATCAAGCGCGGTACGCCATTGGCACGGCATGCATCGAGCACGTTCTGCGTGCCCACCACGTTGGCCTGGTGATAGCTGTCGTAGCTGCCCCACGCCCCGGCCTTGGCCGCGTTGTGGAACACCGCATCGATGCCGGCAAGCGCATGCCGCACCGCCTGCGGGTCAGCCAGATCGCCACGGATCTGGCCCACACCCAAGGTGTGCAGCACCGGATAGTCACCACGCTGAAAGCTCACCACCTCGTGTCCACGCGCCACCAATCCACGGCACAGCGCCTGCCCGAGAAAGCCGCCACCACCCGTTACCAGAATCTTCATCACATCACACCGATTGCAGAAGGAAACACACGACAGCGGCAGACACTTGCGCTGGCGATACGCCTGCGCCTGACAGCATCGCCCTGCTGCCTGCACTTACACACGTTGTTGCGCCGCCCAGATCGCAAGCTTTTCGCGGCCGATCTTGGCGTTGTGGCGAATATCCACCGGAAAGCCGGAATGGCGCAGAAAACGCGCAATTCCTGCGGTGTGCGGGTGCGCAGCGCCCACTGCGCGCAGTGCAGTTTCCACTTCGGCAAAGGCCGATGCCGCAACGCCTGGCTGCAACTCCACGCACAGCACCGGTTGCTGCTGACCGGGCGTGCCGACACCCACCAACGCGGTGCGCCGCACCTGCGGATGCACGTTGAAGATCGGCTCTACCTGTTCGGTGTAGAGCGGGCCGGTGGCGGTTTCCACGCGGTGGGTCTTGCGGCCGCAGAACCACAAGCGCCCCTCGGCATCGAAATAGCCAACGTCGCCCATGCGGTGCACGACGCGCTCGCTGCCGTCGCTGCAGCGCTCGCGGATCTTGGCGTTGCGCGTGGCCGCATCGCGGTTGAAGTAGGTGTCGGTAGTGGTGGGGCCCGCCACGGTGATCTCGCCCACCTCGCCCGCTGCCAGCACGCGCACGCCGCTCCACTCGGGAATCGCCGCGTCGTCGATGGCGATGATGCGCACCTCGTTGGGTGCAACCACCTGGCCGACACAGGTGCCGGCACCGGCCTCGGTGGCCGTGCGCGTGGCATCCAGGGTGCGGCCTTCGATCGCTGCCACCGGCAGGCATTCGGTGGCGCCATACGGCGTCCAGAACTGCGCATCGGCCGGCAGCAACGCGCGGATCTTGGCCACCACATCCGGCGGCACCGGTGCGCCGGCCGAGGTGGCCAGGCGCACGTTCGGCAATGGCTGGCCGTAATCAGCCAACACGCGCATCAATGCCGGCGAGCCGAACAGCTGCGTCACACCAAAGCGCGTCATCGCATCGTGCAGCTTGCGCGGATCGGCGGTGGCCGGACGGGTCGGGTCCATGTCCGGGATCACCGAGGTCAGGCCCAACGCGGGATCGAACAACGCGAACGGCGGAAAGGTCGGCAGGTCCACGCCGCCCGGCTGCATGTCGAACGCGTTGCGCAGCAGCTCGATCTGCCCGACAAAATGCCGGTGCCGATACACCACGCCCTTGGGCACGCCAGTCGAGCCACTGGTGAACAGGATCGCCGCCACGTCATCGGCCGCGGTATCGGCCAGCTGGCTGCCGGCACCGGCGCCATCGCGCTCCACGCGTGCCAGCGTCACCCCACCCCAGCAATAGCGGCCGCCCACGGTGACGATCTGCGTGGCCGACGGTGCCCAGCGCAACAAGCGCCGTGCCAGCTGTGCGAGCGGAATGCCGATGAAGGCCTGCGGCTGCGCTTCGTCCAGGCATTGCTTGAGTGCGCGCTTGTCGATGCCCGGATCCACCAGCACCGGCACCGCACCGGCCTTGAACAAGGCGAACATCAGCAGGAAGAACTCCGGCGATGGCCGCACCATTACCACTGCACGCACGCCACGACCGATGCCGTGCAAGGCCAGACCGGCGGCAATCGCATCGCTGCGCGCATCCAGCTCGGCATAGCTCAGGGTCACATCGTAGGCGGCCATTCCATTGGCACCGCGTCCGCCCGGGCAGCGGATGGCGATCTGATCGGGGCGCTCGCGCGCCAGTCGCGGCAGCGAGGCGGCGATATTGCAGAGAGTTGTCATGCGTCCATTATCACCCATGCGTGCCTATGGCACCGGTCGCTTGCGCTTGCAACGTTCGGTCGCATGCATTGGCTGGCTCGCAATGCTGCAGACAGGCCGCTCGCAGCGTGCCTGCATGCACAGCTGCAGATGCGTCAACACGCTGGAAATATCGACTGGAACAGCGCGCGCTATCGCCAGCAAACGCGGCGCACCACCGCGCGTTTTCTGGCAAGTCCGGTGATCCGCCGGCCACCAGCAACCGCCACCGCATGAACCGCTAACCCGCCTGCACGCGTGCCCCTTGTATCGCGCCGTGATTCGGTCAGAATGCCGCGCTCTCCACGCTATTTCGCCGCGCAAGGCCCGGCATCCATGGCACACCCCTGCCTTACCTGCGGCGCCTGCTGCGCCTACTTCCGCGTCAGTTTCCACTGGAGCGAAGCCGATCCCGCGCTGGGCGGCAGGGTACCGATTGCGTTGACGGATGCACTGCGTACGCACGAACGGGTGATGCGTGGCACCTCGCAAGCGCAGCCACGCTGCATTGCGCTGGACGCAGACATCGGCCGCTACAGCCGTTGCAGCATCCACGACCGCCGCCCGTCATCGTGTGCCGCGGTGCCGGCATCGCTGGAGTTCGGCGAGCGCAGCACGCAATGCGACAAGTCGCGGCTGGCACATGGCCTGCACGCGCTCACTGAAGCCGACTGGGTTGGCGTGGACGACGCGCAACGCAACCCGCTGCCTACGCTGTAAGGCCTGGCCACAGCAGCGCATACGGCGCAGCCGCAGTGCGATCCAATCCGGACCTGCGCGATGCACGCATTACCCGGTGCATCCACTTCGCACACGGCGCGCGCACGCACGGATGCGAAACTTGTCCTACAGCGGGTTGCGCTCCAGGAACGCGCGGATTGCCGGCACCAGCACCTCGTGCTTGTCTTCGAGCACGTAGTGGTTGGCATCGTCGAACGCCATCACCTCGGCCTGCGGCAGCGCGCGGCGGAAACCGGCCAGAAAGTGCTTGTCGAAACAGATGTCGCGCAGGCCCCAGGCGATGAAGGCCGGGCGGTCGGCAAACGACGGCAACGCTTGCGCCGAGCGCTCCAGCAGCGACCAGGCCTGATCGGCCGGCGACAGCGGGATGTCCTGCATGAAGCGGATCGTGGAAATGCGGTTCTTCCAGTTGTCGTACGGGGCGACATAGGCACGGCGCACAGCCGCCGGCATCCGCCGCGACACGCCCAGCCACGAGGCGCCGGAGGAGAACGCATTGAAGGTGCGGATGAACCACTCGCCCAACCGCCAATGCCGGCCCATCGCGATCTGCCATGGCATCGGCTTTTCCGGCGGTAGCGGGAATGCGGCGGTGTTGGTGATCACCAGGCGCTTGACCTGCGCGTGGTGCGAAAGCGCCCAGCCAAAACCGATCATGCCGCCCCAATCGTGCACCGCCAGCGTGATCGGCCCGGTGATGCCCAGGTGCTGCAGCAGGCGGTCCAGATCGTCCACGCGCGATTGCAACGTGTAGTCGTAACGCGGCTGCGCATCGGGCGCGTCGTCGGGCTTGTCGGACAGGCCCATGCCGATGTGGTCGGGCACGATGCAGCGGTAGCGATCAGACAGACCGCTCACCAGATGCCGCCACAGATAGCCCCACGACGGATTGCCGTGCAGCATGACCACCACCTCGCCATCGCTCGGACCTTCGTCCAGATACGACATCGCAATGCCGGGGCGCACATCCAGGCGCTTGGGGGTGAAGGAATAGCCGGGGTAGGTCATGTAAATCGCATCCGATCCAAATCAAAGGAACCCGCGCGTTGTAGGCGTCCACCCAACTCGCGTAGATAGAAGAAATCACGCTCGCCGCGCTTACGGCCGACCGTGAAAACAGCACCGTAATCGGGATGGATTGCCGCACTCTTGTCCACTTCACTGGGCTTGCCCCACAAGTGCTCGCCCTTCAACTCCAGCAGCGCAATACCTGGAGCGGAACGTTCTGCGACAGACACCACGAAATCAGGGTAGAAGCCGTCTCCCTCATCCCAGCGATAGAGACCGATGCCTGATTTGGGTTGATTGCGATGCCACCAGCGCACTTGGGCACTCGCATCCAGGCGCTCCGCAATGGCTAGCTCATCCTGGTTCAAACCAGCTGGAAAGACGCCATAAAGCCCGCGATTGGCTGAGCGCAGCGGTTGATCGCTGAACAACTCGGCCGGTAGTAGCACATCGACATCGAGCACTTGGCCCTGACGCAGGCTTTTGAATGCCTCTCGCAGCAGCCGAGGGCGTCTAACCAGCAAGAGGTCCAACTGGCGCATTTGCAGCTCTTCGTCTTCAGGCACTTCTGCGCCTGACGCTTCGATCGCACGAACGAAACGCTCCAATAGTCTGCGGTATAGCTCGCGGTCGTTGGCTTCTACGAGCCGCAATCGGATCTGTTCGGCTTTTTCGGCGACAGCTTCCGGCGAAAGATTGGCCCAAAGGTCGCTTCCATCTTCTGTGACCCGATGACCAGCAAACAGGTCTGTGTCCAAGCGCTGGACCTGCACCTTGCCACGTAGGCGATCGGCCAGCACTTCTGGTGAGAAATCGACATGCGCAGCCAGGCCTGCCTCGAAATCAGCTGACACCGGCGGTAACTGTTCTCCACGCAAGCGATCCGGAGCATCGGGACGACGCGGATACCGATACATGCTCTCTTGAGCCAACACAAATGCACCAGCGACACTTGTGGCCCGAGCAGGCCAAGCACCCTCGCCCCCGAACATTTCCAGCGCGGCTTGGGTCGCATTCGCCATCCCAGCGAACGGGGTCCCCACCAGCGCATCAGCCACATCACTCGTAGTGCCCGCCGAGGAGACAGCATCTCTCTCTGCTTCGGCGTCCAACACGTGCACCCCTGCGCGCGATACCAGCAGGCTCAGAGGCTCTCCGCTGCGCACGACCTGCAGCGAGGCACCATCGCCGATCATGGTGACAACCGTCTGCGTCCCCAGCTCGGGTGCTTGCGTGGTGAGTGTGTTGATCTGGGCGCCGGCTAGCAGCAAACCTTCTTGTGACTCAGAATTAGCAAGAAATACATATCCGTGATCCAGAACAGGCGGTACAACCGCCTGCGCCTGTAGAAGGGCGTGGCGGCGCATGATGCGGCCGATCACTTGCACCCCGAAGCTCGGGTCGCGCGCGCCGCGCAATGCTGCCAGGGTGAATGCACGTGGCGCATCGAACCCCAGCGCCACGGCCATCTTGAAGATCAGCACTTCCACCGTTGGATCCTGCGCCAACGACAGTAGATCCGGATCAGGTTCGGCAGCGGTATGTACACGAACGGCGGTCGCATCGAATCCCAGCTGCTCCACCAGATACGTCCGTGCCGCCTCCTGCGCAACCTTGCCATCCGGCACCTGCACCAGCATCAATGGCGTCAGTGCGATATCCGCATCTGCCAAGTTCTTGCGAATGGTCCGATGCATCTGTGTGCACTCGCGCAATGCGAGATGTTCGAAATCCACCAACTGCGCGGTATCGCCATCGCGGGCGATAAAACGCACCATCCGCACGCCGCGCTTGAGCAGGCCCGCATCGACTGCGTCGGCACGGCTGACCGAAGCCCATTCCGCAGGCTCTCCGACGGAATAGCCAGTCGTGCGTTCGAAGGCCTTCATGTCAGCGTCGCGTGGCGTGGCGGTCATCAGGAGTGCGTAATCGGGCTTCAGCACATCGCAGAAGAACGCCCGTGCCAGAGTCTCACGCTGAAATCCGTGATGCGCCTCGTCCACTACGCAGCCGATACGCAGGCCTTGCTCGCGCGCCATTGCGATCACGTCATCGATTGCCATGCCGGCATCGCCGCGCTGGCGCGCGCGCCGGCTCTCGGCCTTGCGTGCCGCCAACGACGCCCAGGTGACCACGAACACGCCGCCGCCGCGCACGGCGTCCAGCTGCCGGTCCGCATCCAGATCCAGCAGCGCCAGCTCTGGCGCTTGATTGCTCAAGACCTTGCGCGATTGCTCGACCAGCCCGGTGAAGGGCGCGAACCAGAACCACAACACCCGTTCCTCGATCGACACGCGGCGCATCACCTCGATCGCCATGCGCGTCTTGCCAGCGCCAGTCGGTGCCTGCAATACGATGGCAGCGTCCTTGCGACGCGCCTCGTCAATGCGTTCCGGTGCTGCGGCGGCGATCTGTCGGTATAGCGCGCGCACCTCACCGAACTGGGCGACGATCCCGTCGCAGATGACGGTTTGGAACTCTTTCAGTGGCATGGGCATATCAACGTCCGAAGCGTTCGCGCAGGTGGTGCGGCAAGGGCAACAAAGACAAGTCGGCCGCTGGCTCTCCCAGCAATCCGTTCAGCCGTTCCGTCGACCAGGTATAGACGGCAGCGACTGCCGATGTGCGGGTCCGCAGCCACTCACGTAACTGTTCTACATGTGCGGCCTGGAAATCCGCCAGATAGGCCAGTTCGCCATCACTGGCAAAACCGCCGCCAGGCCAGAACGACAACGGCCGCTGATGCAATAGCTGCAGCGCATGCCAAACCTCCGCGTGGTCCAGCTTGAGCGCCAACCGATGCTTCGGAATACGACGGGTACGCAAGTAGGCGAAGCCGCCACCCAGGCCCTCAACCGGTTGCCCCTTGGCATTGGTGTAGCCACCCAACACACGACGCACGCGCTCGGCGCAAACATCGCGGCAGAGGTTCTTGTCAGGCGTATCCTCGGTGGCTTCGGTGCTGCTGACCAGGATGAACTTACGATTGCCGCCATCTTCAGCATTTAGTTTGGCAACTGCCTGAGCAAACGTTCCCGAGCCTGCAAAGAAATCAAGGACAGTGTCACCCGGCTTGCTGGCGATGCTTAGTATTCGCTCCATCAATTGGATGGGCTTAGGGGTAGAGAAAACATCATTTGTAGAATTAAAATTGAGGACTTCAAGTAGCTGCTTCTTTGCATCTTGCGTGTGACCGACTTCGCCGTAAGTCCAAAGTGTTTGTGGAACCGTGCCTTGCTGGACATCTGCTAGAAACCGCTTGAGTCGAGGCATATTATCGCCACTTTTGCCCCACCAAATACGATTGTCCGCATCCAGCTCTTTAAATCTTTCTTCGGAGAAACGCCAATACGTTCCTGCAGGCGGGCCTGCGATGACTCGGCCAGTTGGGCCGACAATCGAATAGACTCCCTTGGAATAGTAATTTCTAGCTGAAAGATCTCCCGAAGTCCAAAGGCCGCGGGGATCATCATCAGGATTTTTATAGGCGCGATCTTGAGCAGCCGTTCTTGCAAGCAAGTTAGGTCGCCATTTATTTTTGTCACGCCCGTAAATAATCACATACTCGTGATCGTCAGAGAAATGTTGTGCTGTCCCTTTTGGGGAAAAGACTTTTTGCCAAATAACATTGGCAATAAAATTATTCTCTCCAAATACACGGTCCATCAACATTCCAAGTCGAAACACCTCATTGTCATCAATACTGACAAAAATAACTCCATCATCAGCCAACAACTCTTTAGCCAGCTGCAGGCGCCGATACATGAACTCCAGCCACAGCGAATGACGGAACCGGTGAGTCTTGTCGACGAAACGGTCGTTGTAGACGAAGTCCTTATTACCGGTGTTGTAAGGCGGGTCGATATAAATGCAGCGGATCGCGCCTTTGTGAGTCATCCGCAGCGCACGCAGCGCGTCGTAGTTGTCGCCTTCGATGATCAGGTTGTCCCACGGTGCCTCACCATGGCTTAAACCAGCGTCCAATGACAACGCGACAAAATCGTCGTTGAGTGCCTGGTCGGCCTCGATCTCGTCGCGCTCCCATACCAAACCCAGCTGCCGCTCGGCATCGCGCCGCTGCAGTAGACCGATCAAGGTTTGACGGTCGAGATGATCGTATTTGTTGGTCATGTGTTCGGTTCCACGTTCCGCGCAGGCACGCGGTAGGCGGGTAACTGGTTGTCGTCATTTGTCAGCAAGCGCAGAAACGCCGGGTGTAGAAATAGCTTCTCCTTGCCCTGGCGCTGGTCGTGCAGCACACCAATATCCGCAAGCTCTTTGAGATGCCGTGCGGCGGTCTGGCGCGTGACCCCCACCATGTCGACGACATTCTGAATACGGCAGTAAGGCTGGTTGAAAATCACGTCCACCAACTCCCGGCTATATGCCTTGGGAGCGTGGTCACGAATGTGGTCGCGGGCCTGCGCCTCCAGTCCTCGAATCGCCTGGATCTTCGCTGTCGTCCATGCAGCGGTTTCGGCAACGGCAGCCAGCATGTAGTGAATCCATTCGGCCCAATGCCCATGCCGCGTCACATCCAGTAGCAGGCGATAGTAGTCGCTGCGGTTGCGGATGATGTAACGGGACAGATAGAGCACTGGCAGATCAAGCAAGCCCTGCTCGATGAGCATCAGCAAGTTCAGTACCCGCCCGGTGCGGCCATTGCCATCCGTGAACGGGTGGATCGCTTCGAATTGATAGTGCGCGACAGCCATGCGAATCAATGGATCGATGTCGGTGTTTTCATGGATGAAGCGTTCCCAGTTGGCCAGTTTGTCGCGCAGCAGCGTTTCGCCAACCGGCGGTGTGTAGATGATCTGCTGAGTTTGGTCGTTGGCCAGAGCAGTTCCGGGCACGCGACGGATCTGCATTTGCACCGCCTTGATACGGCTGCAGACGACAACTGAGGTGTCTGTACACAAAGGCCGCTGCTTTAGCGACTGAAATCCTTCGTAGAGCGCACTGCGGTAACGCAACGCTTCCTTGGTAGCAGGCTTTTGTGCCTTGCCCTGATCTTCGGCGTATCGGAAAAGTTCGTCCGTCGTCGTCACGATGTTCTCGATCTCAGAACTGGCCTGAGCCTCAAGCATCGGAATTGTATTGATCAGCACCGTAGGATTTGGCAGCAACGCTGTTGCCTGTTTTAGCTCCGCCAACGCAGTTCGCGCATTGATGCAAGCCTTGAGCAGGCTCCGCGTCTCGATATCTCCCGCTGGTGGAAGCAGCGGGAGATCGTTGTAGGGGAGCTCAGCGATGAACTTCGACACGCTTTCCATGCCTGCCTCACTCATGTTCTTAGAACGAACATGATGATGGAACGTGTTCTAAAAATCCAATTTTCTTAACACGTCATCAGCGACGGATCACCAAACCACTTCGGCCATCGAGCAGTTCAGGCCCGAACCGATGCCGAGCAGCGCGATGCGATCGCCCTTCTTCAACCGGCCCAGCTCCTTGAGCTTGCTCAACACGATCGGCACCGAGGCCGGGCCGATGTTGCCGTGCTCACCGAAGATGGTCATGACCTTGGCCGGGTCGATGCCGAAGGACTTCACGAACGCCGCAGTGTGCGGGCGGCTGACCTGGTGGATGACGAACTGGTCCAGCTCCTCCACGGCCCAGCCCAGCACCTGCTTGGCGGCCACGAAGGTTTTCTGCGCCAGCTTGATGCCTTCGATCAGCAGCAGGCGGGTGTCGGTGACCATGCGGTCCAGGTTGCCCCGGCACAGCTTGTTCCACTCGGTGGCCGAGCGCGTCACGCCGCCCTTGTAGCGCGGCGCGTCGGGGACCAGCTCCGAACGTGCCATCACCATCGCGGCCGCACCGCAGCCCAGCGTCAATGCAGCGAGTTCGTTGCGGAACTCTTCTTCGGTGACGTCCGGCGAGGTCATGCGCTCGAGGGTTTTTTCGTAAACAAGATTAGCGGTTTCGCCATCCACGACCAGGGCGTAGTCGATCTCGCCGCGTTCGAGCATGCGCGCAGCGATGTCCATGCCATTGATGAAGGCAAGACAGGCGTTGGCCACGTCGAAGGTCATGCAGTGGTCGCTGACACCCAGGTTGCCGGACACGATGGAGGCCGTGGACGGCTCCAGGTAATCACGGCTCACCGAGGTATTGATCAGCAAGCCGATCTTCTCGATGCCGATGTTGGCATCGATCAGGGCCTTGCGGGCAGCCTGGGTGGCGGCGTCCGATGCCTGGACATCCTGGTCCCACAAGCGCCGTGCATGGATACCGGCAACATCGCCCAATACGTCGGTCTTGATCCCAAGACGGTCGTAGGTCGGTTGCAGGCGCTCGTTGATTTCCTTGGAAGTCAGCGTGTGCGGCGCATCAATATGCGCCAGTCCCGCGATGGAGACATTCTGGAAGAGCATCGAAGTAGCGCCATGGCGTCAGGCGAGGGGGCGCCATTCTATCTGCTGGCCGCTTTTACCGCATCTTTACATTTGCCCCGCGCTCGCCCCAGCCCAACGGTTCAGCGCGGCGGGCACCGGAACGCGTTGAAACGCTGGCTGCCATCAAGCGGCTGGCCTTGCGCCTGCACGGTGTTGGCATTGGCGCCGGGCGCCTCGTTACGCGCAAGGGTTTCCAGTTCTTCCTGCACCCGCAACGGGTTGCGATTGTAGAAACCGACCTTGCTCTTGACCGTCACCACCACTTCGCCCTGCTGCTGACAGCCAGCTGGCACAGGGCCTGCGGGCAGGACCTGCACGCCTTTGCCGCTCTGTTCGATGGGAACCCAGGTGCAGGCCGCGGTGGTGGCGGCAACCAGAACAGACAGCAGGATCACGCGCATAAGACAGACACCTGAGGGCAAAGCCGGATTGTGCCGTAGCTGCCTGAATTGGCAATAAGGCGCGCTACCGAGAGGCGACCGGCGGCCCCCGGTGTGCGCTGCGCTCCCGCCCAGGCCTTGGTCCGGCGCGTCCGCCCGACCGAGGCGGTGTCCGGTTGTCCGGATGCGGACAGCCCCATGCGGCACCGCCGCCTTCAAAAACAACGACTTAAAGATGGCACGGCGATTGCTCTGGTTATCGCAGCCATCCAACGCCCCGTGCGCTGCCAGAAAATATGACTGCACGCTGAACAAAATAAAAACAGCACCGAAAGTTCTTGCAGCTACCGAAACGGTGTACTACCTTACTACCACACCACTGATCACCCACACCAAGAGACCTCGCCATGACCACCAAGACCCTGCGCATCGCCCTCGCCGCCGCCCTGATTGCCGGCGCCTCCTTTGCCAACGCGCATGCCGCTTCCCTCACCACGCTGGACACCGTGCAGGTCCGCCCGGCCGTCGACCAGATCGCCCAGCAGACGCTGGAGCGCAGCAGCGGCATCCGCACCTTGAACGCAGTGCAGGTGCGCCCTTCGACCGAGCAACTGGCTGCCCTGGCCGCCGAACAGGCCGGCCCGCGCATCGTGACCCTGGCCACCGTGCAGGTGCGTCCGACCGCCGAACAGCGCGCCGACCTGCTGGTGCATACCGCTGCCGCCACCGCGCAGGCTGCCACCGGCCACGCCGCTGCTGCACTGGGTGCGCTGGTCGGCCAGGTCATCGTCAACCTGCCGGTGCCGCAGCTGCAGCCCACCCCGGTCGAGCTGGAAGCACTGGTCAGCGCCACCCTGGGCCAGTAACTGCCGGCCGGTCATTACCGGCCGGCCCATGCGCGGCGCAGCTACACTGCGCGCATGTCAGCCCCCGTCCTCGATGTCATCCTGTTCCAACCCGAAATTCCGCCCAACACGGGCAATGTGATCCGCTTGTGCGCCAATACCGGCGCGCGCCTGCACCTGATCGAGCCCCTGGGCTTTGACCTCAGCGACAAGCAGCTCAAGCGCGCCGGCCTGGACTATCACGAATACGCGCGTCTGCAGGTGCATCCGGACCTGCCCACTGCGCTGGCCACGCTCGCACCCAAGCGCGTGTTTGCGCTGAGTACCCGCAGCACCGTGCGCTATGACACACCGCAGTTTGCCGATGGCGATGCCTTTCTGTTTGGCCCCGAAACACGCGGCCTGCCGGCAGAGGTGCTGGAGTCCATCCCGCCGCAGCACCGGCTTCGCCTGCCGATGCGCCCGGACAATCGCAGCCTCAATCTGTCCAACACCGTGGCGGTGATGGTGTTCGAGGCGTGGCGACAATGGAACTTCACAGGCGGGCAGTAGCCAGGCGCATCACCTCGCCGCGCCGGCAGCCACTGCCTGTTTGAGCACCGTGTGGCAGCTCGCCCAGAGCGCAACCGCGAGCAGCGCGATAGCGCCCAGCACCAGAAACGCGGTGCGGTAGCCGAAGGCGGCGCTGAGCCAGCCGCCCAATGCCGGGCTCAATGCAGCACCGATCCCTTGCACGGTCATCACCGCGCCCTGGCCCACGTTGACCCGGCCGGTGCCATGCAGCAGCCGCGCGACCAATGCGGGGACCGCCACGCTCTGCAAGCCGGCGCCCAGGCCATCGAGCATCTGCACTGGAAACACGCCCCAGCCTTCGATCAGCGAAGCGGCCACCAGCGCACCACCACCGCGGCCAGCCCCGCGCCGTTATCGCCCGCGCGGGCGGCCTCGCTGGCACCGGTGTAGCGCTGCACGATGCGCCCGCACTGCGCCTGCAGTTGCTGGCGTGCCTGGTCCAGGCGCACGCCTTCGGTCTGCTGATACAGCCCATAGAGCATGCTGGCCACGTCGATGCAGGCGGCCACGATCACGATCCAGATCAGCAACAGTTGCCGCAACAACGAACGGGGCATGGGTGCGATCCGAGAGGAGACGTGCAGTGTGCGCGCAGCGCGGTGTCAGCGCAGGTTGGTCTTGGCCAGCGCCAGCACCTCATCGCCCCGCCCGCTCATCACCGCCTTGAGCAGATACAAGCCCATGCCCTTGGCCTGTTCCAGCTTGATCGCCGGTGGCACCACCAGCTCCTGCGTGGCAATGCGCACGTCGACCAAGGCCGGGCCCGAATGCGCGAACGCCTGGCGCAGTGCCCGCTCCAGCTGCGAGGAGGTCTCCACGCGCAGCCCCAGGATGCCCATCGCATTGCTCATCGCAGCGAAATCCGGATTGCGCAGCTCGGTACCGGTATCCAGATACCCGGCCGCCTTCATTTCCATCGCCACAAATCCCAGCGATGCGTTGTTGAACACCACCACCTTCACCGGCAGGTTCAATTGCGCCAGCGAGATGAAGTCGCCCATCAACATCGCAAACCCGCCATCGCCGGAGAGCGAAATCACCTGTCGCCCCGGGCAGGCCGCCTGCACACCCAGCGCCTGCGGCATCGCATTGGCCATCGAGCCGTGGTTGAAGGAGCCCAGCAGGCGGCGCTGTCCGTTCATGCGCAGATAACGCGCGGCCCACACCGTCGGCGTGCCCACGTCGCAAGTGAACACCGCATCTTCGTCGGCAATCTGGCTGATCAGGCGGGTGACGAATTGCGGATGCAGGGGCTCGCCTTCGTCCGCCGGCACCGCCAATTCGTCCAGCCCCTCGCGCGCCTTGCGGTAGTGCGCAAGCGACTTGTCCAGAAAGCCGCGCTCCTCGCGCCGCTCCAGCTGCGGCAACAGCGCAGCGATGGTTTCGCCCACATCGGCGGCAATGCCCAGCTGCAAGGGCGTGCGACGCCCAAGTGCAGCCGGGTCACGGTCCACCTGCACAATGGTGGCGTCCTTCGGATAGAACTGGCGATACGGGAAGTCCGTACCCAGCATGATCAAGGTGTCGCAATTGAGCATGGCGTGATAGCCGGAGCTGAAGCCGATCAAGCCGGTCATGCCGACATCGAACGGGTTGCTCCACTCCACATGCTCCTTGCCGCGCAGCGCATGCACGATCGGCGCGCCCAGCGTGTCGGCCAGCGCCACCACCGCATCGTGCGCCCCGGCACAGCCGCTGCCGCAGAGCAACGTCACCGCCTTGCTCTGCTGCAGGATCTCCGCCAGTTGCTGCACGTCCTCGGCCGCCGGCAGCAGCCGCGGTGCACGTAGCACGGGCCACGCGGCAGAGAGGTGTTTGTCGACCTCCATCAGCGCGATGTCGCCGGGAATCACCACCACGGCCACGCCTTGCTGCAGGATCGCTGTGCGCATCGCACGGTGCAGCACCTCCGGCAACTGCGCCGGGTTGGTCACCAGCTCGACGAAGTGGCTGCATTCGCGGAACAGCTCCTGCGGATGCGTCTCCTGGAAATAGCTCAAGCCGATCTCGGACGAGGGGATATGCGCGGCGATGGCAAGCACCGGCTGCCGGCTGCGGTGGCAATCGAACAGCCCATTGATCAAATGCAGATTGCCCGGCCCGCAACTGCCGGCGCACACCGCCAGCTTGCCGGTCACCGCGGCCTCTGCGCCGGCCGCGAATGCCGCCACCTCTTCGTGGCGCACATGCATCCATTCGATGCTATGCATCTCGCGCAATGCGTCGGTCAGCCCGTTGAGACTATCGCCGGTCACCCCCCAGATTCGCTCCACCCCGGCACTTTCCAGCGTTTCGGCCATGAACCGCGCCACCGTCTTCTTCTTCGCCACGATGCTGCTCCGCTTCTTCTGGGGACACCTATGCTCCCAGTGCGCGCGTATCGGCGATGTGCTCGCTTGCAACAGCGCGATGCAGGATTTGCAGTGTTTTTGTGCGAAACCTACACGCCATCATCACATCGCTAGGATGCACGTAACGCTGCGTCACGCTTTGCACGTGCGCTACTCGCATACGCTGACAGCCACAAGAAAGCGCAGCTGAACTTGGCGCGATGATTCATCAACCGGTCAGTTCCAAATTCATGTCGCGTTCCATCGAATAACGGAGAATTTACATCTCGGCAGCGAACGGCATTCGCCTCAGCGCCGGCCCAAACCATAAGTACAGGTATCTCGACCATGAAGACTTCTCTGCTGGCCCTCGGCCTTCTCGCTGCCCTGCCGTTTGCGGCCTCCGCTGCCGAAAACCTCTCCTACAACTTCGTCGAAGGCGACTACGTGCGCACCCCGACCGAAGGTCGCGATGCAGATGGTTGGGGCGTGAAGGCGTCCTATGCCTTCGCTCCGAACTTCCATGTGTTCGGCGATTACAGCAAGCAGAACGCTGACGACAACGACAGTGTGTTCGAGAGCTCGAACTCCGACTTCCAGCAGTGGGGCGTCGGTGTGGGCTACAACCACGAGATCGCAACGAGCACCGATTTCGTTGCCCGCGTTGCCTACCGCAAGCTGGACCTGGACACCCCGAACATTAGCTTCGATGGCTACAGCGTTGAAGCCGGTCTGCGTAACGCCTTCGGTGAGCACTTCGAAGTCTATGCCCTGGCTGGCTACGAAGACTTCTCCAAGAAGCGTGGCGTCGACCTCGGCGACAACTTCTACGGCCGCCTTGGCGCCCAGGTGAAGTTGAACCAGAACTGGGGCATCAACGGCGACATCCGTATGGATGGCGACGGCAACAAGGAATGGTCGGTCGGCCCGCGCTTCAGCTGGTAAGCCGCACGTTTGACTGCAGCGCGACTCTCTCCCGCGCTGCATCGGAAGCCCGGTCCCCCGACCGGGCTTCTTTCTTTTGTGCGGTCGGAGTTGCATGCGCATGCATGCGCCTGTGCAAGCCGGCGCGTTTCGCAGACTCGGCTTCCCAGCGCCGAAGCTGACACGTGTGCACACGACAGCTTCTGCCGCGTCACCCTGGCGCACTGGTCGAAAGCACGGTGTTGCTGATACGCCTCCCTAATCTTGGCGCGCAATGCGCAGCACGGAGATTCTGCGATGGACACGCGTCGCCAATCCGGCGTACGGCCCTAAGAGCATGTAGAACCCGAGACTGCTCAGCACACGATTGCACAGTCAGCGCTGGTAGCAGCCTGGCCTCGTTTGCACTGCAGCGGCAGCATGAAACGCGCCGCACCAACAAAAAGCCCGGCAATGCCGGGCTTTTTTGTTGTCTTGGATCACGTACGCAACGCACGCAGGGCTCAGGTAAACAAGGTCTGCGGATACTCGGGCTTGCGCTCGCGTGCCAGCAATTCCTTCAATCCCGCTTCCGGGGTGATCTCGCCATGCAGGACTGCACGCACTGCGTTGGAGATCGGCAGCTCGATGCCATGCTGCTCTGCCTGACGCATGACCTCGTCGGCGGTCTGCACCGATTCAACCACCTGGCCGATCTCACGGATGGCATCGCTCAAGCTCTGCCCGCGTCCCAGCGCCAGACCCAGCCGCCGATTGCGTGACAGATCGCCGGTGCAGGTCAGCACCAGATCGCCCAGGCCAGCCAGGCCCATCAATGTTTCCGGCCGTGCGCCGATGACCGCGGCCAGGCGCAGCATCTCGTTCAAGCCGCGCGTGATCAGGCCGGCACGGGCGTTGAGGCCCAGCTGCATGCCATCGGCCACGCCGGTGGCAACCGCCAGCACATTCTTCATGGCGCCGCCCAGTTCGGCACCGACCATGTCATCGCCGGTGTAAGCGCGGAAAGTGGGCCCGTGCATGGCATCGGCCACCACCTGCGCAAACGCGGCGTCATCGCCGTGCACGGTGATCGCGGTCGGCAGGCCCAGGGTGACTTCCTTGGCGAACGAGGGCCCGGTCACCACGGCCAGCGGCACGCTGGGGCCAAGGATGTCGCGCGCCACTTCATGCAGGAAGCGCCCGGATCCCGGCTCGAAGCCCTTGGTGGCCCAGGCGATGCCCGCGCCAGCTGGGCGCAGCGGCGCGAGCAGCTTGATTGTTTCGGTAAACGCGTGCGACGGCACCACCACCAGGATCCAGCTGGCGCCGGCGATGGTCTGCTGCAGGTCGGTGGTCGCGCGCAGGCTGTCCGGCAGGGCAATGCCTGGCAGATAGCGAGGGTTCTCGTGGGTGCGGTCGATGGCATCCACCATCGCCGCATCGCGGCCCCAGAGCACGGTCGGGTGACCGTGCCGGGCAACCAGCGCCGCCAGGGCCGTGCCCCAGGAACCGGCGCCGAGAACGGCGATTTTCTGTGTCGGATCGCTCATCCGGTGCGCAACAACGCTTACGCGTTGCCGGCCGGCTCGGAATCGGCCAGCGAGGTTTCGCCCTGCGAACGCTGGCGCAGGGTTTCGGCGTACAGCGCTTCGAAGTTGATCGGCTGCAGGTAGAACGGCGGGAAGCCGCCGGCCTGAATCAGATCGCTGACCAGGGTGCGCACGTATGGGAACAGGATGTTCGGGCACTGGGTGCCGAGCAGCACGTCGATCGCCTGCGGCTCCAGGCCGACCAGGCCGAACACGCCAGCCTGCTGCACTTCGGCCACGTAGGCGGTCTTGCCACCGGCGGTGCAGGTCAGGGTCACAGCCAGCACGACTTCGAACGCGTTGTCGTTGAGGCGCTGCACCTTCTGGTTGAGGTTCAACTGCAGCTCGGGCTGGTTGGCGTCATTGAAGACGGCCGGGGCGTTCGGCGATTCGAAAGAAACGTCCTTGACGTAAATCTTTTCGATGGTGAAAGCGGGGCCAGCAGCGGCGTCGGCCGGCGCAGCGGCGCCGTTGAGGATTTCGTCGGACATTCCTAACTCCAGAAAACAGTTCGATGGATGCAACGTTGAGTGATGCAGACGTGAAAACGCAGTATCTCACGCAAGCAATGGGGGCTTGCGCGGCGCCTCACAAGGCAGATCAGGCGCGGCCCTTGACCAGCGGCAGCTCGGCCATCTGCCAGGCGGCAATGCCACCCTCCAGCCAGTAGACCTGCTCGAAGCCGGCCTTCTTCAGCGTCTTGGCAGCGCCGGCAGAGGCGTTGCCGCTGCGGCAGACCACCACCACCGGCGAGGACTTGGCATTGGCGAGCAACTTGCCGGCTGGGTCGAACTTGGCCAGCGCCACGTTGCGGCTGCCGGCGATGTGGCCTTTTTCGAAATCGGCAGTGGGCGACAGATCAATCACCAGCGCATTTTCGCTGTTGATCAGGCGGGTCAGCTCGGCCGGCTTGAGCGCGCGATAGCCGCGGAACAGGCGCGCGATCTCGGTGACGATGATGGCGATGGTCAGGCCCACCAGGGCCAGCGACAGCATGGGGTTGCGGCCCACAAAGGCCTGCAGCTCTTCGAAATTCACTGAGATCACGGTCGATGAAGCGGGCGGGAATTGTCGCACAGCTGGCGTACGCGACGGCCACTGCCACGCTGGGTGGACAGGCGGAAGGCTATTGGCCCTGCCACAGGTCCGGCAGGCCGGTGGTCAGCCACCAGCGTTTGCGCTCGGCATCCCAGTGCCACACCTCGATGCTGCGGACCAGCCGCTCGGCCTGGGTATTGCGGTTGATCACCCGCAGCTCGACCTCCCGGCGCAGATCGCCGGTGTCGGTCTCGCCAACGCGCAGTTCGCGGTAGCCGGAAATCTGCACCTGCTCGTAGCGCGAACGTTCCAGCTCGCTGAGCGGGTGGGCCTGCGCATAGGTCGGCTCGATGAAGCCCTGCGCGGCATCGAAATCGCTCCAGCGCACCGCCGCCGTGTAGGCGGCCTGAGTGGTTTCCAGCGCACGCGCCTGCGCCCGGCTGCCGGCGGTGGCCAGGCCGCTGACCAAGGCCAACCCCAGCAGGACCACCATTCCCATCACTGCACGCATGCGCCTTCCCCAAGGACCAGGCCCGCATCCTACCGTTTTGGAAAGGCCACGAACCGCCCGCTCAGCGTCGCCGCCGCCGCACCCGACTCCAACGCCACCTGCGCGCGCATGTCGATGCGTGCCTTGCCGCGCTGGCGGAAGGTGGCCAGAAACACCTCCCAGTTGCCGGCCGCCGATGGCGCCGCGTCTGCCACCAGCTCTTCGTACACCGGTGCGACATAGCGCAGCTGGCTGTCGGCCACGTACACATCGGCATCGTGCCCGGCCAACTGCAGCTGCAAGGTCAACCATCCCCACCCGGCCAGTATCATCAGCGAGGCCAGACTGCCGCCGAAGGCGTTGGCCTTGTCGTTGACGTTGGCCTGCAGCGGCGCGCGCAGTCGCAAGGCCCCGTCATGCAGCCCGTCCACGGCAATGCCCATCGACAGCACCGGTGGCATGGCGACGAACTGCTGCTGCAACGAGTGCAGGGCGGATGCGAGCGTGCACGGAAGGGTCATCGGCAAAGGCTGCAAGACGGCGAAGGGTTGGCATCATGCCGCAATGTCCTGCGAGCGTCTTGTGCACCTAAATGACATGCGGTACCGCATGGTAAAACTGCTCTCATGCAGTACCGCACTCAGGGTACGAAGGTGACCTTCCGATAGCCTTGCGCTACACGGAGCAATGCGGTCGCCTTGGCCTTCCATTGCGCGCTGCGCTGCTTCTGTGCCTGTGTCAGCGGTGCATCGATGGTGCTGGTGAACACGATCTGTTCGGGCGCCGTGTGGAAGAACTTGTCCTGGATGCAGGCCGCCGGCGAAAGCTGGTAAGTCGACAATTGCTGCGCCACCGGTGACTCGTTCCAGCCAAACATAAAGATGTCGGCCATCGTGTGCCAGCGCGCTTCTGCAGCCAGCAGCAGCCGTGCCGCATCGCGGCTGATGATCAGCGCGCCGGCGCAGACCGGCCAGCAATGCTGGTACGTCGACGGACGCACCCGCCGCAACTGGCGGCCCGCCACGGCGGTGACCTTGCCTTCGAGCTTGATGCGGTTGTAGGAGGGTTCCAGCCGCACGATGCTGCTGCCGCCAGGCAACCAATCGGTCGTGCGCAATAAAGCCGGCAACGCGTCGGACAGATGCATGTCGTCTTCGAACACCGCGGTGTAGGCGTCGTCGGAGTTGGCCGCAATGCGCCACGCTGCCTGATGGCTCAGGAAACAGCCGATATTGGACGCGGTCCACGTACGCGGGCCGGTGCTGAAGGCATCGCCGGAACCTTCCAGCGGCCGCTGGCGCGCGAAGTCGGCAATTTGCTCGGGTGTGAGGGTGCGTCCATCGACCGCCGCAATGCGTTCGAAGGGCACACCCAACGCCTGGAAGCGGGCCGACATGGCGCGCAATCGGTCGTCGCACCGCTGCATGTTGATGAAGTAGGACTTGATCACGGCACCGTTCCGGGTTTTTGGTGCCCCAAAGCGTGTCGTGATTCACAGTATTTGCAAGTAGTTACGAAATGAGACTGATGTCTTACTTGGGAGTGCGCGGCGGACTCGCACTGCATCGGCGGAAGGCCCGCTGGTTCCATACGCAAAGGACGACATCGACAGCAGCCGACCCGACCCGGTCTACGTGCTGCTCTCGCATAATCCCGAGATGACCCACACGCGCACAACTGCCACGTCCTGGACCCTGCTGTCGCTGCGTCCCAGCGGCGAGCACGCGCCACTGCGGCGTGCGGTGGCCCGGCATGGCGGCCAGTTGCTGGCGGTGTCGCCATGGCGCCTGCAGATCAACGACACGCTGCAGGCACGCGATGCGCTGCGGCAGGCACTGGGCGCGCCGATTGTCGTGTTCACCAGCCCGGCCGCCGTGCACGCGGCGCACCGGCTGCTGCCCTTGCAGCGGCCTGGACCGGCCCAGTGGGCAAGCGTGGGCGAAGGCACGGCGCGGGCGCTGCAGGCCTGCGGGATCGACGCGGTGGTGCGCCCGGCGCGCATGGACAGCGAAGGCCTGCTGGCACTGCCGGTGTTCGATGCCCCGCTACACGCCGTGGGCCTGATCACCGCGCCCGGCGGCCGCGGCACGCTGTCGCCGGCGCTGGAGCAGCGCGGTGCGCAGATCCTGCGCGCAGATGTGTATCAGCGTGTTGCGCTCCGGCTGCGTGCGTCGACGCTGCATGCGCTGGAGAGCGCGCTGCCACGCAGCGTGATGGCCTTGAGCAGCAGTGAAGCGCTGACGTTGATCGTGCAGCAGCTGCCGCCGTCATTGGCCACTGCATTGAAGACCCGCCCGGTGGTCGCCTCCAGCGACCGCATGCTGGAGGCTGCGCGCGCTGCGGGCTTCGTGCAGGTCCATCGCTCCGAAGGCCCACTGCCTGCGCAGTTGGCGGCCGCCGCCGCTGCGATCATGACGCCGCCGCCACCTTGCTGAACTGCGGACTCAAGCACAGCTTGCAGGTGTCTGTGGCCACACGCCATGCTGTGGCGGATGACTGCGGCGCCTGCGCCTGTCGTGACCGCCCGAGGATGCCCGAATGACCGACATGCCCGCTCCTGCGCGACGTTTCCCCCTGGCCTGGCTGCTGCTCGTCGTGGCGATCGTGGCCGTGGGCGTGGCGCTGTTTCTCGGGTGGCGCGCATGGCAGAGCTACCAGGACACCCAGATCCAGGCCGCCCAGGCGCAGCAGCAACGCTGGGACGGGACCCAGCAACTGCTCGACACCCTGCGCCGCGACCAGCGCCTGGCCAACGAACGCCTGCAGGATGCCGCCGCCACCAACCGCGTGCTGCGCGATGAAATGCTTGGGCTGAGCCAGCGCAGCGCATTGCTCGAAGACACTGTGCAGAAGTTGGCCGATCCCAACCGGCATGGCGCCCAGGCGCTGCGGCTGGACGAGGTGGAATTGCTGCTGCGGCTTGGCCAGCAGCGGCTGAGCATCGCCGGCGATGCCGATGGCGCACGACGCGCTTACGCCCTGGCCAATGGCGCGCTCAACGGCATCGACGACCCGGGCTATCTCAATCTGCGCCAGGCGCTGGTGCAGGAGCGCGACGCCCTTGATCGCCTGGGTCCCGGCCCGCAGGCGCAGGTTGGTGAAGGGCTGGATCGCCTGGCAACGGACCTGCAGCGCCTGCCCGAGCAGAGCGCGCAGGACAGCGAGGCCGCACTGCCCTGGTGGCAGAAGGCCCTCTCGCCCCTGGTGGAAATCCGTCCGAGCCGTGGCGATGCCTTGATCACCGGCGGCGAGCGCACAGCCGCGTGCGATGCGCTGCAGATCGAAGTCAGCCTGGCGCGTGCAGCAGCCGAGCGCGGTGATGCGCAAGGGTTCGCGCACGCCTTACGGCGCGTGGACACCTGGACCACGCGGCTGTGGCCAGACTCGCCGCAACGCCGCCAGGCACGCACGCGCCTGCGCGAACTGCAACAAGCGCCACTGCGTCCGCGCCTGCCGGAACTGGGCACCACCCTGCTGCAACTGCAGGCCATGCGTGAAGGGAGATCCACACAATGAAAGTGCTGCGTACCGTCTTGATCCTGCTGGTTGCCGTGGCGCTGGGCGTGCTGGGCGCGCAATGGCTGTCGCACCAGAACAGCTACGACCTGGGCAATGTGGTGGTCAGCGTGGGCGGCAACGATTACCGCGCCGCCATGCCGCAGGCGGTGCTGATCCTGGTCATCGCGCTGCTGGTGCTCTGGCTGTTGTGGACGCTGATCAGCCTGCCGTTCCGGGTGTGGGGCAAGTACCGCCGCAAGAAGGGCCGTGCGCGCCTGATCGAAGGCCTGCGCGCTGCCGATCACGGCCAGTGGCAGCGTGCCGAGCGCCTGCTGGTCAACGCCAGCGAGGACGAAGAAGTCAGCGGCATTGCCTTGGCCAGCGCCGTGCGCGTGGCCGATGCGCGCGGTGACGTGGCCTCGGCCACGGCGCTGGCGCAGCAGCTGGCCGAGCGCGACCCCACCGCACACGCACTGCTGCAGGGCGAGCGGCATCTGGCGCAGCAGCGCCCGGTGGATGCGATCAATGCGCTCGACAGCGCCGCCGCCCAGCCGCTGCCGGCCCGCGGCCTGCTGTTACGCACGCATGCACTGGCGCAGATCGGACGCGCCGACGAGGCCTATGGCCAACTCGGCGCCCTGCGTCAGCAGGCGGTGTTGGCGCCGGAGGCCTACAGTGCACTGGAGGCCACATTGGCCGAGCAGACCTTGCTGCAGGCCGGCGATGCCAACGCCCTGGCCGAACGCTGGGAAGCCTTGCCGAAAGCGCTGCGCACCTACCCGGCCGTCGTTGGCGCCTATGCCCAACGCGCAGCCGTGCTGCACTGGGACGATGCTGCGGTGCACAGCCTGGAACAGGCGCTGGATACGCAGTGGGACGAATCGCTGGTGCGCCTGTACGGCGTGTTGCCGCTGGAAAAATACGATTCGCGGCGTGCCAGTGCCCAGCGCTGGCTGACCCAGCATCCGGACAGCCCCGGACTGCTGCTCACCCTGGCCCGCCTGTCGCGCCATCAGCAACAATGGTCGCAGGCCGAAGAATTCCTGCACCGCGCACTGGCCAATGGCGCCGGTGCCGATGCCTGGGAAGAACTGGGCCACGGGTTTGCGGCGGCCGGTGACCTGCTCTCCGCGCAGCACTGCTACGCCAACGCACTGCGCGCCGCGCGCGGCGAACCGGTGCTGGAGATCATGCCGCAGCAATCCATCCGCGGCCCGATCGTGGTGGCCCATGAAACCCCACCATCCGGCCCGATCACGCCGGATGATCGCCTCGTGTAATCGATGCAATTGTTCGGCCTTGCAGCCGCGCACGCCACGGCTGCGCCACGTTGCATCAACGCTGGCGCTTTGCCTGCGGCAGTGGCGGCAGATCGCTCAGGAATGCATCGCAGGCACCCAGATACCGTGCCTGCACGTGGTCGACCTGCGTCGGCGACAACACGCGCGACCCCAGGCGGCCGATCAACAGCATCACCGCCATCACGCCGGCACCGATCAGCCACCGGAACTGGCTATCGATCGAGAGCCCGCACACCAGCAATGCCAACACCGATGCCATCGCCACCGCGACATAACGCACGCGGCGGCGCTCGTGTTGCGCGCACAGGGTGAGCACGTGCGCGCTGCGCTTGCGTAGCGCGATGGCCAGGATCACGTACGGCAGCACGCCCAGCAGCAGCGCCGCATAGATCACCGGATGGTGCCAATGAAAGATGTAGCGGCGCGGCGGCATGTCGGCCGGCGCGTTGCACTTGACGCATCGTGGCGGCAGATTGGCGCCCGCCGTACACACCAGCACGTCGCCCTCGCGCCACACATCGCCGTTCGCCCGCGGCAGGTACAGGCTGGGTGGCTCGCGGAACTCGTCCGTCGACATCCATGCGTCCTTGCAGGTTTGGGATTGGAGATTGGGCATTGGGGATTCGTAAAATCAGGAGTCCGCGTCTGCTTTTGCGAAATCCCCAATCCCGAATGCCCACTCCCACGCTGCACAGCAGCGTCAGCGTTCCACGATCGCCACCACGCCCATGCCGCCGGCGGTGCAGATCGAAATCAGGGCACGTCCGCCGCCGCGTTCTTCCAGCTGCTTGGCTGCGGTAGCCACGACGCGTGCGCCGGTCGCGGCAAACGGGTGGCCGGTGGCCAGCGAGGAGCCCAGCGGGTTGATCTTGTCCGGGTCGATGCGGCCCAGCGGCGCGTCCAGTCCCAGGCGATTGCGGCAGTAATCCTCGCTCTCCCAGGCGCGCAGCGTGCACAGCACCTGCGCGGCGAAGGCTTCGTGGATCTCGTAGATGTCGAAGTCCTGCAAGGTCAGCCCGTGCCGCGCCAGCATCTGCGGCACTGCAACCGTAGGCGCCATCAGCAGGCCCTCGCCATGCACGAAATCCACCGCCGAGACCTGTGCATCGCGCAGGTAGGCCATCGGCGTGTGGCCGTGGGCCAGCGCCCAGGCTTCGCTGGACAACAGCACCGCGGCGGCGCCATCGGTGAGCGGGGTGGAATTGGCGGCGGTGAGCGTGCCGCGGCCGGAGGTCTTGTCGAACGCCGGGCGCAACGTGGCCAGCTTTTCCAGCGAGGTGTCGGCGCGCAGGATGTTGTCGCGCGACACGCCACGGAACGGGGCAATCAGCGAATCGAAAAACCCGCGCTCATACGCGGCGGCCAACTTGTGGTGCGAAGCCACTGCCCATTCGTCCTGCGAATCACGCGAGATGTTCCATTCCTTGGCCATGTCTTCGCAGTGTTCGCCCATGCTCTTGCCGGTGCGCGGCTCGGCCACGCCGGGGAACTCGGGCTTGAGCTCGCCCAGCTTGAAACCGCGCAGCAGCGCCTTGAGCTTGTCGCCGGTGGCCTTGGCGCGGTTGGCGGCCAGCAGGCGCGCCCGCAGCTTCTTGCCGTAGACGATCGGCACCTCGGAGGTGGTGTCCGAGCCGCCGCCGATGCCCGAGTCGATCTGCCCCAGCGCGATCTTGTTGGCGATGGTGATCACCGAGTCCAGGCTGGTGCCACAGGCGCGCTGCAGGGTGATGCCCGGCGTGAGCGGCGACAGGCCCGACGACAGCGCGGCTTCGCGGGCCAGGTTCCAGTCGGAGGAATGCTTGATCACCGCCCCCATCACCACCTCGCCCAGTTGCTGGCCATGCAGCCCGAAGCGTTCGACCAGCGCGCCCAGGGTGCGCACCGACATGCCCAGGTTGCCCACGTCCGCGTATGCGGTGTTCTGGCGACAGAACGGGATACGAACGCCGCCCAGGATGGCGACGGGACGGGCTGCGGGCATCGGCTGACCTTGCATGAGGGACTCGGGGACATGGCCTGCACAGGGCCGGCAGGCATAATGGCCGCAGTGTAGCTTCGACCCTGTGATGGGCCAACCGCGAATCATGAGTACGACCGAACACGGCATGACCGCCATGGGTGTCCTGGCGCTGGAACTGACGGGCGGGACCGCCCCCACGCGTGGGGCGCTGGCGCCTGCGCAGGCCGGCATGCTGGCCGAGCGCATCGGCCGCGACCTGGCCCAGTGGATCCCTGAAGTGCGCGCGCTGGAGCTCAGCGTGGCGATGGCGCATTTCGATCCCGCCGAAGTGCTGCGGCCGGGCTGGCCGCTGCACCGCCGCCTGGAAGAACTGCATGCACGCGCCCCGGGCCGCGATGAAGGCCCGCGCGTGCTGGCATTCGGTGCCGATGCGCACGGCGAGATTCCGCTGCCGTTTCAGGCCGATGCGCAGCTCACCGGCGGCGGCCTGCGGGTGCTGCCGTTCCTGTTCTCCGGTGATCCGCAGACGCTGGCGACCGTGGCCGATGCCATGGAAGAAGTGCTGCTGGCGCAGGGCATGGCCCAGGCCGATACCGCGTTGTTGGCACAGGAAAGCTTCGGTGCGCGTATCGAGCACGCGCGTTATCTCACCGGGCACGACCTGGCGGCGATGATGTCGATGCAGTACGACAACCAGGGCCTGGCGCCGCTGTGGCCGCTGATCGAAGCGGCGCTTCTCGCCCCGCAAACTGAAGAGTGGCTGGATCAGGCACCCGAGCCGGTGCTGCGCTATGTCGGCGGCGAAGTGCGCATTGCCCTGTTCGACCCGGCTGGCTGGTGCGACCACTACGCGCACGAACGCGAAAATTGCGAACGCCTGCGCGGCGTCTATGAGCAATACCTCGCCCGTCAGCGGCAGATGGCTGCCGTGCTGGAAGCCCACGGCTTGCCGGTGCTGTACGTGCATGTGGAGCCTGGCCAGGATCCGCGGCAGGCGCTCGCCGCATGACCTCGGCGCCGGCCTCCACCGCACCCGCCCTGCGCGGGATGCTGGAGACCGGAGTATACGTGGCTGATCTCGACCGCGCCTGTGCGTTCTACGCGCAGGTGCTGGGCTTGCAGCCGATGCACCGCGATGCACGCATGGCTGCCTATGCGATTGCGCCTGCGCAGGTGTTGCTGCTGTTTCTGCAAGGCAGCACGACCACCACCGTCCGCCTGCCAGGCGGCACCATTCCGCCGCACGACGGCCACGGGCACACCCATTACGCGTTGGCGATCGCCACCGAGTCGCTGGCGGCCTGGGAAGCGCATTTGCACGCGTGCGATGTCGCCATCGAAGGCCGCACGCAATGGCCGGGCGGTGGCCAGAGCATGTATTTCCGCGATCCCGACGACCATCTGGTCGAATTGGCGACACCGGGGCTTTGGCCTAATTATTGAGGCGTTTTTAATTGGTGCGGTGCGCCTATCGCGGCGTGCTGTGTGCTGTGTGCTGCGCATGGGATCAAGAACGCGCGTCATCAGACCGATTCAACTGGCTTGGTGAGCAGGCGGCAGTCACGTTACGCGCCAGCCGTTTGAATGCATCTCGGTCTTCGGCGCGCGAGTCAACATTGCACGCGTAGGAGCGCGCTTGCGCGCGATGGGGCGTTATCGGCGAGGTGCGTCTTCGGTAAAGCTTCATCGCGCGCGAGCGCGCTCCTACGGTGCTATGTGTTCTGCAGGCATCGCGTTACACCCATGGTGTGCGATAGCAAGCGGTCGCCCTGTCGATGCGCAGGTTGCTGAGTGCATCGCCGCCGTGGGCTCGTGAGCCGCCAAGACACTGGTAGGAGCGCGCTTGCGCGCGATGAAGCGTTACCGGGAGGCTGCGCCTTCGGTGAAGCTTCATCGCGCGCTAGCGCGCTCCTACGGTGCTACGTGTTCTGCAGGCATCGCGTTACACCCATGGTGTGCGATAGCAAGCGGTCGCCCTGTTGATGCGCAGGTTGCTGAGTGCATCGCCGCCGTCGGCTCGTGAGCCGCCAAGACACTGGTAGGAGCGCGCTCGCCCCATGAGGCGTTATCGGTCAGGCGGCGTCCCCGGTAAAAGATATTNGAGNGNGAGNNNNGTTCCCTTCACGTGTGCGTGTTCTGTGGGCATCGCTGTGTGGTCACGCCGTGGCATCCACCGCGGCGTGACCATTGACCATTACTTGGTCGGTGCGGGCGCGTTGTCGGTGGTGATCACGCCGCAAGCCAGGCGGCCGCCGGCGTTGCCGGTGGGCTGGGTCTTGTAGTCGTCCGGGTCGGCGTGGACGATCACGGCGTGGCCGGCGATGTCGGACTGGTCGGCCTTGCCCAGGTTGACGTTGCTCGCCACCGGGCCGTCGATGCTGGCATTGCCCTGCGCATCGGCCTTGATGTTGGGCATGTCGCCACCGTGATGCGGGTCGGCGCCGACCATGCCGTGGTCGGTCTGGGCGGGGTTGAAGTGGCCGCCGGCGCTGCTGCCGTCCGGCGCACTGCAATCGCCCTTCTCGTGGATGTGGAAGCCGTGCTCACTGTTGGGCTTGAGCCCACTCAGTTGGCCGGTGACCCGCAGCGCGCCGTCCACGGTCTTGAAGGTGACTGTGCCCTTGACCTCATTGCCCTTGGTCGGCTTGAGCTCGGCGGTAGCGGTGGTGGTGGCCGCTGCTTCGGTGACCATCGAGGCGGCATGCTCGCCGCCGTGGGCGGCTTCGGCCGGGGTGCCGGCCTGCGGGGCGGGCGCTGGTTCGGCCGGGGCGGGCTCGTCGCGTTTGCAGGCCGTCAGGACCAGCGCGGTGGCCAGGAACAGGGTGGTGGGAAGAATACGCATGAATCACTCCTCAAAAGACGCCGCGGGGGCGGCATGGGTGCCCACGGCTCAGGGCTGCGAAGGCGGTGTCTGCCACTTGGTGGCACGGATGACGCCACAGGCCAGCCGCGCACCGGCGTTGCCGCTGGGCTGGCTGCGGTAGTCGTCGGCATCGGCATGCACGATCAGCGCCTTGCCGAGTACGTCGCTGGGCGCGGCATCGCCCAGGGTGATATCGCTCAGGATCATGTCCAGATGCGCCACGCCTTCCGCGTCGGCGCGCAGGTTGTCCATGTCGCCCAGATGGTGGCTACCGTTGCCGGCACGGCCGTGCGCTGCGCCGGTGGGATTGAAATGCCCACCGGCGCTGCTGGCATCGGCCGCGCTGCAATCACCACGCTCATGCACATGGAAGCCGGCGACCGCACCGGGCCGCAGACCACCGACGGTGCCGGTGAGGCGAATGCCGCGCAGCGCGGGCACCAACACCACCCGGCCACTCACCAGGCTGCCCGAGGCCGATGCCAGCGGCGCTTCGGCCTGCTGCACCGCGCGCACGGGGACTACCCGCGCAGGCACCGGCGGCGGCGTCGGGGGCGCAGGTGGCGTGCTGCTGCAGGCAGCCAGTGCCAAAGCGGTAAGGGCAACGACGGTGGACGACCGGTAACGCATCGAGCTGTTCTCCTGATCAGGCTGAAACCTATGCGGGCGCATGTTCACGTGTCATGAAATGCGCCGTGCGGCAGGCCGGCAGTGTACGGGTGACGGACGCGGATGGAGTCACCGATGACGGGGGCGCCGGTGTTGACTGACGAACGCGCGACGGGCAGTTCGTGATGCGGCATGCGCGCGGCATCGGTTCTGCAGGCAGCAGGGATTGGTGCAACCCGAAGCGCCGTGACCACGCAATCGACACACCCGGCGGCAGCGCCACATCGCGTGCCTGCGCCAGCGCATCGAAGCGCTGCAAGGCCTTGGCATAGAAGGCCGCCTCGCCGGCATCGGCGGGCAATGGGCCAGCGGGATAGGCCTCAAGCGCATCGCGCACCGCGCCGATCAGGTGCTGACGTACGCGCGTCATGCGAGAAACCGGTGCGGCACGGCGCTACAGGCAAGCGGCGTGCGCGGGTTGTGCGCAGGCAGCGGTTTCCAGCGTTTTGAGCAGTGCAGCTGCAGCGTGATCGACTGACAACCCACTCATCTGCAGATGAGCAATTCCACCGACTGCCTGTCGCCGCCGTGTCCAGCGCCCGTACGATCAGTGAGTTGGACTTCTCACGGCGCAATCAACGCGAGCGTCTGACTCGCGTTAGCCAGATACGACTATAGGCGCAGCGCGTCTAGCGACTGCTGCGGGCTCGCCGCAAACAGCTGCAACGCGCGGAAGTGACATGATGCTCACGTGGTTGCCGTCGCCGATGTCGCGCACGCGTACGATCAGCGGGCGGGACTTTCCACGGCGCATTCAACGCGAATGCCGCATGCGCACTAGCCCGATACGACTGCATGCCTCGCGCGTCTAGCGCCTGCTGGCGCACGCCGCAAGTCGCTGCAGCACGCGGGGCTGACATACTTCCTCCTCTGCGCAGATTGATGCAGCACCTGGCCTGCTTGGCCGTGGCGTTGTTGTGTGCGCGCCGTTGGTGAGCAGGACACTCAATGGCGCACAGCAGGCTCGCGTGAGCGATGAGAACCTCCTCTTCCAACCACGCAATCCGCTCGCCCTGCTGGCGGATGGACGTGTGGAGACACGTACGCAGGACACGAGGACTTGCGGGCATCACAGCGACAGCACGCCGCACCCCCACGCGGCGCGCGACGTACCTCAGCGCCGCTTGCGCCCCGGCCCCAGCTTGCGGGTCACGGTGTTGCGGCCCAGGCCCAGGCGAGCGGCGGCTTCGGCGCGGCGGCCCTGGGTGAGTTGCAGTGCGGCTTCGAGCAGGGTTTTGTCCAGGCGTTCGCGGGCTTCGGCGTGCAGGCCCTGCGCACCTTCGCTCAGGCGCTGCGCCGCCCAGCTGGAAAGCATCTCGTCCCACTGCCCATCGCTGCGTCCGGCGCGCACGCGGCGCCCACCGCGCGCGAGTGCGGCATCGACATCCACCACATCGATGGTGTCTGCGGTGGCCAGCGCGGCCAAGCGCCAGCACACGTTTTCCAGTTCGCGCACGTTGCCGGGCCAGTCGTACTGACGTAGCGCCTCCAACGCGGCAGACGACAAGCGCTTGGGTAGCATGTCGAGCTTGCGCCCGGCCATGGCCAGGAAGTTTTCCGCCAGCTGCGCGATGTCGCCGCGGCGTTCGCGCAGCGGTGGCAGCTGCAGCCGCACCACGTCCAGGCGGTGCAGCAGGTCGGCGCGGAAGCGGCCCTGTTCGACCAGGGCTTCCAAGTCCTGGTGGGTGGCGGCGATCACGCGCACATCCACGCGGATCAGCTCGCGCCCGCCGACACGGAAGAATTCGTTCTCGGCCAGCACGCGCAGCAATCGGGTCTGCAGCGGCAGCGGCATATCGCCGATTTCATCCAGAAACAGCGTGCCGCCGTCGGCCTGTTCGAAGCGGCCTATGTGCCGCTTGGTGGCGCCGGTGAAGGCGCCGGTTTCGTGGCCGAACAACTCGCTTTCCAGCAGCTCGGCCGGAATGGCGGCGGTGTTGAGCGCAACGAACGGTTTGCGTGAACGCGGCGATTCGTTGTGCAGCGCGCGCGCCACCAGCTCCTTGCCGGTGCCGGTCTCGCCATTGATCAGCACCGACAACGGCGCCTGCGCCAGCCGGCCGATTGCACGGAACAAGGCCTGCATCGCCGGGGTGTCGCCGATCAGTGCGGCCGAGCCTTCGGCCACGGGCGTGCCGAGCGTGTCTTCAACCGCCGCATCGGCGTCGGGCAGTGCACGCGCGGCCAGCGCTACCGCATCGTCCAGGTCGAACGGCTTGGACAGGAATTCGTGCGCGCCGCCACGGAAGGCACCGGCGGTGCTGGCGACGTCGGTGTAGGCCGACATCACGATGACCGGCAGCTGCGGGTGCTTGGACTTGAGCTTGTCGAGCAGGGTCAGGCCGTCTTCGCCGGGCATGCGCACGTCGGTGAACAGCAGGTCCGGTGTGGGCCGCATTGCCAGGGCCTGCAGCGCGGCGGCGGCGCTGTCGAAACCGTCCACCGCGTAGCCGGCATCGCGCAAGGCGGTGGACAACACGAAGCGGACCGAACGGTCGTCGTCGACCACCCAGATGCGGTGGGATACGGCGGCGGCCTCAGCCATGCAGATGCTCCTTGTCGTGATCGCCGGCCAGCTCGGGCAGCAGCAGGGTGAAAACGGTATGGCCCGGCCGCGAGCGATAGGTCAGCGTGCCGTGGTGTTCGCGCGAGACCTGCTGCGCCAGCGCCAGGCCCAGCCCGCTGCCTTCGGCGCGGCCGCTGACCAGCGGCAGGAACAGGTGCTCGGCCAGTTCTTCGGGCACACCGCCGCCGTCGTCGATGATTTCCAGCCGCAGCGACATGGCGTGCACGCGGTCGCGGATGCGCTGGCCATGCTCGACGCGGGTGCGCAGGGTCACCCGGGTGGCGCCGGCCTGGAAGGCGTTGCGCACCAGGTTCCACACCGCCTGGGTGAGCCGGTCCACGTCGCCGAGGATGTCGGGGATGCTGGGGTCGTAATCACGCTGCACCTGCACCGACCAGCCGCCTTCGGCCTCGGCCAGGCGAAGCACGCGTTCGAGCACCACATGGATGTTGAGGCGCTCGTGCGGGCGTAGGGGTGAGGGCGAGAGCAGGCGTTCGAGCAGGGTGTTGAGGCGCTCGATTTCGGTGCCGATCAACTCGATCAGCTCGCGCTCGTCCTCGTCGCGCCCGGCAGCGCGGCGCGCCAGCAACTGGGCGGCGCCCTTGAGCCCGGCCAGCGGGTTGCGCAGCTCGTGGGCCAAGCCCTTCAGCGCCGCGCTCAATGCGTTGGGCAACGCGTGGGTGGGGTCCAGCGCGGGGAATTCGTCGACCGGATGGGTTTCCAGCAGCCAGCCGCCGTCGTCCAGCCGCGACAGCCAACCTTCGGCAAAGCGCGGCGCGTCATTGGGCAGGCCCAGCGCCAGCCGGTGCAGCCGCAGGATGTCGCGCTCGTCGTTGAGCAGAAAGCGCGCCAGCGCGTCGCCCTGCACTTCCAACGCGGCCAGCGGCTGGTCCACCAACCGGCGCGCACTCACGCCGAGCCAGCGCGCGAACGCGGGATTGACCCCCAGCACGCGCCCGTCGCGGTCGGCCCAGGCCACCGGCGTACCAAGGCTGTCGAGGGAAGGCGTGGATGACGACATCAGCATTGCACCAATTTAGTGCAAGCACCGCCCGACCGGCGCAGCACAGCTGCCGACGGGGCAATACCCGGAGATGAGGGAACTGGGGCGAGGACGTGCAGCGGGCCAGCGCGCAACCACTCGGGGCTGAGGGGCGTGGGGCGGGTCATGCAGGCACCTCGGCAACGTGGCCCGGCGCTTGGTGCCGGGCCGGGGGACAGCAGACCCGGCGCGGGCACTCCCGGCCGGGTCGTCGTGCGGCCCGCGGCACGCTGGCCGCGGGCGGTCATGCTCAGGACTCGTAAGCAGCTTCGCCGTGCGAGGTGATGTCCAACCCCTCACGCTCGGCTTCTTCGGTGACGCGCAGGCCGAACACCAGCTTGGCGACCACAAAGCCCACCACCGACACCACGCCGATCCAGCCCACCGTGATGCCCACGCCCAGCGCCTGGATACCGACTTGATGCAGCATGTCGTAGTCGCCGCCCTTCTGGCCGCCGAGCGAGGCCGCCGAGAACACGCCGGTGAGGATCGCGCCGATGATGCCGCCCAGGCCATGCACGCCGAACACGTCCAGGCTGTCGTCGGCACCAAGCAGGCGCTTGAGGCCAGTGACGCCCCACACGCACAGCACGCCGGCCGCCAGGCCAATGATGATCGCGCCGAACGGGCCCACCGTGCCGCAGGCCGGGGTGATGCCGACCAGGCCGGCGACCATGCCCGAGGCCACGCCCAGGGCGGAGGACTTGCCCTTGATGATCTTCTCGGTGAGCGACCAGCCCAGGACCGCGGCTGCGGTGGCCAGCAAGGTGTTGAGGAAGGCCAGCGCCGCACCGGCATTGGCTTCCAGGTTGGAACCGGCGTTGAAGCCGAACCAGCCCACCCACAGCAGCGAAGCACCGACGAAGGTCAGGGTCACGTTGTGCGGCTTGATCGCCTCACGCCCGAGCCCGGCCCGCTTGCCCACGAAGTAGGCGCCCACCAGACCGGCGACACCGGCATTGATGTGCACCACCGTGCCACCGGCGAAATCCAGCGCACCCAAGCCGAACAGATAGCCGCCGGTGGCCCAGACCATGTGCGCCAGCGGCAGATAGCCGAAGGTGAACCAGATCACCGAGAACAGCAGCACCGCAGCGAACTTGGCGCGTTCGGCAAACGCACCGACGATCAGCGCACCGGTGATGCCGGCGAAGGTGGCCTGGAACGCCACGAACACGTATTCCGGCAGGCTGACGCCCTTGGTGAAGGTGGCCGACAACGTTTCGATGGTCACGCCCTTGAGCAAGGCCTTGTCCAGATTGCCGATCCACGGGCCTTCGCCGGAGAACGCCAGGCTGTAGCCGTAGAACACCCACAGCACCACCAGCAGCGAGAACACCACCGCCACCTGGATCAGCACCGACAACACGTTCTTGGCGCGCACCATGCCGCCGTAGAACAGCGCCAGGCCCGGCACCACCATCAGCAGCACCAGCAACGTGGAGGTCAGCATCCAGGCGACGTCACCCTTCTCCACCACTGGCGCCGCCTCGGCCGCCGCAACCGGCGCGGCGGCCGGCTGTGCGGTGGGGAGCGGTTCGGTGGTGACCGGCTCGGTCGGCAATGGGGTGACCTGCGCGCCGGACTGAGCCTGCGCGTTGCCCAAGCCGCCAACCACCAGCGCACTGAACAGCATCAGCATGCAGACGCTGTAGAACCGGGCTTTCCACCCGGCAACAAGACCTGTCTTCATAGGGACTCCGGGGTGGGTGGGGTCAGAGCGCATCGGCGCCGATCTCGCCGGTGCGGATACGCACGACTTGCTCGATCGCGGTCACGAAGATCTTGCCGTCGCCGATCTTGCCGGTGCCGGCGGCGTTCTGGATGGCCTCGACCACCGCATCCAGCCGGTCGTCGGTCACCACCGTCTCGATTTTGATCTTGGGCAGGAAATCCACGACGTACTCGGCGCCGCGGTACAACTCGGTATGGCCCTTCTGCCGGCCGAAGCCTTTGACCTCGGTAACGGTGATACCCGACACGCCAGCTGCGGACAGGGCCTCGCGGACCTCGTCGAGCTTGAACGGCCGGATGATGGCGGTGATCAATTTCATGCGCATACCCCGAATGGTGGAAAGAACCGGCCGGCATTGCGCCGACCGGCGGTGTCATTCACCTGGATGCCAACCCCGGCATCCCCGATTCCTGATGAATCGTCACACGGTGGCGCAGACCCCAGCGGATGCGATGCATCCGCCTCGTGGGAGAGGTCAGGCCCGCGCACCGCGTGCTGTGTACTCTCTCGTCCCCTAGCGGCCCACGGCACCTGCCATGGACCCTCGAACATGTGCGGCGATGGCGGAGGTGGGAGGGGGGGCCTCCGCCATCACCGCGGTGGAACTCAGTTGCCGTAGTACAGCTGGTACTCCAGCGGATGCGTTGCGGCGCGGAACTTGGTGACTTCCTGCATCTTCAATGCGATGTAGCCGTCGATGAAGTCGTCGCTCATCACGCCGCCGGCCTTGAGGAACTCGCGATCCTTGTCCAGCGCCTCCAGGGCCTGGTCCAGGCTGGAGCAGACCTGCGGGATCAGCTTCTCTTCTTCCGGCGGCAGGTCGTACAGATCCTTGTCGCTCGGTGCGCCCGGGTCGATCTGGTTCTTGATGCCGTCCAGGCCGGCCATCATCAGCGCGGTGAAGGTCAGGTAGCCGGACTGCAACGGATCGGGGAAGCGCATTTCGATGCGGCGCGCCTTCGGGTTGGTCACCCACGGAATGCGGCACGAGGCCGATCGGTTACGCGCCGAATAGGCCAGCATCACCGGAGCTTCGTAACCAGGAACCAAACGCTTGTAGCTGTTGGTACCGGAGTTGGCGAAGGCATTGATGGCGCGGGCGTGCTTGAAGATGCCGCCGATGTACCACAGCGCCATCTGCGACAGGCCGCCGTAGCCGTCGCCGGAGAACAGGTTCACGCCGCCCTTGGTCAGCGACTGGTGCACGTGCATGCCCGAGCCGTTGTCGCCGACGATCGGCTTCGGCATGAAGGTGGCGGTCTTGCCGTTGCGGTAGGCGACGTTCTTGATGATGTACTTCATCGTCAGCAGTTCGTCGGCTTTTTGCACCAGCGAGCTGAACTTGGTGCCGATCTCGCACTGGCCGGCGGTCGCCACCTCGTGGTGGTGCACCTCGGTCTCGATGCCGACCTGCTCCAGCGTCTTGATCATTTCCGCACGGAGGTCATGCAGGGTGTCGGTCGGCGGCACCGGGAAGTAGCCACCCTTCACGCCGGGACGGTAACCGCTGTTGCCGCCGTCGTACTTGGCGCCGGTGTTCCAGGCCGCCTCTTCCGAACCCACCTGGAAGAAGGTGTGGCCCATGTCATTGGCGAAGCGCACCGAATCGAAGATGAAGAATTCCGGCTCCGGGCCAAAGAACGCCTGATCGGCGGTGCCGGACGACTTCAGATAGGCCTCGGCACGCTTTGCAATGCCGCGCGGATCGCGCTCGTAGCTCTGCATGGTGGCCGGGTCGAGGATGTCGCAGGTCAGCACGATGGTCGGATCGGCGAAGAACGGATCCAGGTAAGCGGTGCCCGCGTCCGGGAGCAGGACCATGTCCGACTCGTTGATGCCCTTCCAACCCGCGATGGAGCTGCCGTCGAACATCTTGCCTTCTTCGAACAACGCCGGCTCGATGATGCTGGCCGGAAAGGTGATGTGCTGCTGCACGCCACGCATATCGACGAAGCGCAGGTCGACAAACTCGACCTTGTTGTCCTTGATCAGCTTTTCAACATTTTCCACGGACATCGGAAGAAACCTCGGCAGGAGTTAAGTGGCTCGTGGGCGGTACTACAGCAGGGACCATGCCAAGCTGCGCCGCTTCACAAGTTGTTGATTTTGCTGACCTCATTCGAGATCGCCCAACCAAGCTCAACACCACCTTGGTGCTAAGCGAATCCATCGTGCACCAAAATGGTGCATGCCGCAATGCACTATCCTTTCACCTCCCCCCGCACTCCTCTCCCGCCCGATGTCCGACCTCATTTCCGCCCTGTTGCTGGGCATTCTCGAAGGCCTCACCGAATTTCTGCCGATCTCCAGCACCGGCCACCTACTGATCGCCGAACAATGGCTCGGACGCCGCTCGGATTTCTTCAATATCGTCATCCAGGCCGGCGCGATCCTGGCGATCTGCCTGGCGCTGCGGCAAAAGCTGTGGACCCTGGCCACCGGCCTGGGCGAGCGCGCCAATCGCGACTACGTGCTCAAGATCGGCGTGGCCTTCCTGGTCACGGCGGTGGTCGGCCTGATCGTGCGCAAAGCCGGCTGGCAATTGCCGGAAACCATCCAGCCGGTGGCCTGGGCGCTGCTGATCGGCGGCGTGTGGATGCTGGTGGCCGAACACTTTGCCGGCAAGCTGCCCGAGCGCGACGTGGTCACCTGGAAGGTGGCGATCGCAGTTGGCCTGGCCCAGGTGGTGGCCGGCGTGTTTCCGGGCACCTCGCGCTCGGCCTCGGCGATTTTCCTGGCCATGCTGCTGGGCCTGAGCAAGCGCTCGGCGGCGGCGGATTTTGTGTTCATGGTCGGCATTCCCACCATGTTTGCTGCCAGCGGTTACGCGCTGCTGGAGATGTACAAGGAAGGCGGCTTTGGCAGCGAGAACTGGACCGATGTGTCGGTGGCGTTCATTGCGGCCACCCTCACCGGTTTCGTAGTGGTGAAGTGGCTGCTGGGCTACATCAAGAAGCACCGCTTCACGGTATTTGCGGTGTACCGCATCCTGCTCGGCGCCGCGCTGCTGCTGTGGTTGCCGGCCGCCTGAGCCGGCCGATGCCGGGGCAGTGACGGCCGTCATTGCCCCGGCAGCCCGCTGGCGGTATCACTGAGCGGGTCCGCCGCCCGGGAGCCATCGATGCGTGCCGTGTTGCTAGCGCCAGCCCTGCTGGCCATCGGTGCAACTGCCTGCGGGCGCGATGTGCCACCTGCCGCGCCGGCGGGTGGGCCAGCGCCAGCGACTCCTGCCGCAACCGCGATGCCCGAACGCTCTTCCCAGGACGCACCGCTGCGCGCCGCCCTACAGATCCATCACTGGCAGCTGCAACGCGCCCACGATGCGCACGGCACTGCCCTGCGCAGCCTGTTTGTCGATGGCATGCCACCGCTGCAGCTGGACTTCACCGCGCAACGCCTGCAGGTCAGCCAGACCTGCAATGCGCTCGGCGCGGCGTACACCGTGGAAGCCGCGCACCTGCAGATCGGCCGGGTGGTGTCGAGCAAACGGCTGTGCGCGCAATCGCGGCGGATGGCACAGGAACGCGCCGCAAGCGACTTGCTCTCGGGACGCTTTGCGGTTGCGTTGGACAGCGCAGCCCCCCTGCCGACCCTGCGCCTGACCCGCACCGACGGCACACGCCTGGAGTTCGCCGGCCAGCCCACCGCCGACACCCGCTTCGGTGGGCCCGGGCAAACCATGTGGCTGGAGGTAGCCGGCGACACCGCGCCCTGCACCACGGCGCCCACCCGCCAGTGCCTGCAGGTGCGCGAGCACTTGCAGGCGACGCAGGCGGTGCTGCAGGACAGCGCCGATGGCTGGCAACCGCTCGATCAGCCAATCGAGGGCTTCACCCACGAACCCGGCATTCGCACCTTGCTGCGCGTGACGCGCTATCCGGCCAGCGGCGACGAACGCGAAGCGCCGGTTTACGTGCTGGAGCAGCTGCTGGAAGCGCGCGGCTAAGCCGTGTGGCTAAGACGTAGGAGCGCGCTTGCGCGCGAGGGGCGTTCCCGGGGTTGCTGCCTATGCGCGCGATGTGGTCGGTGAGCTGCGCGGCAGATTCGCGTGTAGGCGTTCCCATGGATGCGCTGCCGAGATCACGCGCTGCGGCTGAGGGATCCACCAAGCGAATTGCTACATCATTCAGGGCCACGGACCGCTGAATTAACGGCCATTCGCAGCATCGGCTACTGGCCCGCCGATGCTGCTGGAGCCAACCAGCACGATGGCTGTTGCAGCGCGATTGCAGCGCGGCACCATTGCTGGGAATGCCCTCGCGCGCAAGCGCGCTCCTACGAGAGAGCTAGAGTCGTCCAAGCGACTTGCGTCTCGGCGCCGGAGCGACGCTGACCGCCGCTTCCGGCGGTCAAGCAGAAGTTGCTGCACGTAGTTGAGAGTGCTGTTCCGAGGCTCAGCGCAGCGCAGGATTCGGTGGGAGCGCGCTTGCGCGAGAGGGCATTCGCGATATTGCTGACTAAGATTGCGATATGGGTGGTGAGCTGCGCGGTGCTTCGCGTGGCAGGCTTTTCCAGGATGCTTTGCCACAATCACGCGCCGTGGCTCAGGGATCCGCCAAGCGAATTGCTACGTCATCCAGGGCCACGCACCGCTGACGTAATGGCCATTTGCAGCAGCATCGGCTACTGCCCGCCGATGCTGCTGGAGCCAACCAGCACGATGGCTGTTGCAGCGCGATTGCAGCGCGGCACCATTGCTGGGAATGCCCTCGCGCGCAAGCGCGCTCCTACGTAAGGCGACGGGCCGCCCGAGTGACGCGCGTCTCGGCGCAGGAGCGATGCTGACCACCGCTTGCGGCCGCCGAGCAGAAGTTGCTGCACGTGATTCAGAGCGCTGCCTCCGGGCTTAGCGCAGCGCAGGATTCAGCGTGTAGGTGCCGTGCAACGCCGCCTCGGCCAGTACGTGGCCCTGCATCGCTGACAGTACATCGGCGGCGGTGAACAGCGTCGGCAGTTCGAGTTGCGCCACGTCCAGCGCGAACACACGGAAGAAATAGCGGTGCATGCGCAGATCGTTGAACGGCGGATACGGGCCGTCGTAGCCCAGGTAGTTGCCGGCCATGTCGGGATTGCCGGCAAACCACTGGGTGTAGGAGTTCAGGCCCTGGCGCGCGCCGGCCGGGCCCGCCGGCTGCTGCTTGCCCTTGGCCACAAAGCCATCGCTGCAGCTGCCGGCCGCAATCTCACGCACGCTTGCGGGGATATCGGCCATGGCCCAATGCACGAAATCGGTGCGTGGCTGATCCACCGGGATCTGTACATCGTCGCGGCCCACCGTTTCCGGCACGGAGGGCACATCCGGGTCCAGGCACAGCAGCGCGAAGCCGCGCGTGCCTTCGGGCACCTCGCTCCAGGCCAGATGCGGGTTGCGGTTGGGCGCAAAGCCCTCCGGCGTGCCGGCGGCAAACTCGGTGGGGATCGGCTTGCCGTTGTCGATGCTGTGGCTGGTCAGACGCATACAGGGTCTCCGTGGAATCGGGGTCACCAGGGTGCCTGGCTCGGCGCGGCAGCGAAAGCCATCGCGGTGGAACCTTCTGTGGCGCAGCCGGGTGGGGTGTGACGGCCAGGGCCTGTTTGGCTCAGTGCGCGTGTGATCCGGTCACAGCACTTCGGAAGCGAGCGAGACGATCTTCATGCATTTCCCGGAACGCAGCTCGCGCGTAGGAGCGGCCTTGGCCGCGAGGGGCTTGATCGGTAACGCTGCATCGCGGCCAAGGCCGCTCCTACGAAAGCGGTAGTGCTTGCGGGACCGGTCGTGTATGGCTGTCAGGTCATGCCGAAAGCAGCTGCACAGCGCTCACCATGAGCACTGTGCGAAACCGGCTCCCGACGCGTCTCGCTTCCAACTCGCATCAATGGCGGCACGTCGAAGATGCTAGGCCGCTTGATGTGGACGCATGACCGATCGCCGCAGTGAGAGATTGCAAGCGACGCAACTCGTAGGAGCGGCCTTGGCCGCGAGGGGCTTTATCGGTAACGCCTCATCGCGGCCAAGGCCGCTCCTACGAAAGCGGTAGTGCTTGCGGGACTGGTCGTGTGCAGCTGTCAGGTCATGCCGGAAGCAGCTGCGAAGCGCTCACCATGAGCACTGTGCGAAGCGGGCTCCCGACGCGTCTCGCTTCCAGTGCGCATCAATGGCGACACGTCCAACGACGCCACGCCGTGTGATGTGGACCTATGTCCAATCGCCACGGCGAGAGATCGCAAGCGACGCAACTCGTAGGAGCGGCCTTGGCCGCGCGGGGCTTTATCGGTAACGCCCCATCGCGGCCAAGGCCGCTCCTACGAAAGCGGGGGTGCGTGCTTGGCGTGCCGTGTCATGCACCACTCTCCCAAGCACCGGCCGCATCCATCGCGGAGCGGCGGCAGGACGGCGGGCGGGCGGGCGGGCGGGCAGGCAAGCGGCAAGCGGCAAGCGGCAAGCGGCAAGCGGCAAGCGGAGCCAGTCTAGGCCCGGCCCGGCGCCGCGCTCAGTCCTGCGGGTACCCGAAGCGCACCGCGATCAGGGTGAGCAGATCGAATTGCGCGCCCAGCACGCCGCGGTAATCGCGCCAGCGGCCGGCGGCCAGCCGGGCCGGGCCGCGTGGTTCGATCAGCGGGAAGGTCAGGCCGAACGCCTGTTCCAGCGCGGTCGAAATGCCCTGCGGGTCGCTTTCGATGCCGTCCAGGCGAATGATGCGATGCGGGTACAGGTCGCGTTCGTGCAGCACCGCCACCTGTTCCAGCATGGTCAGCAGCCAGTCGGTAGCCTGCTGTGGCGACTGCAGCGCCAGCGGCGCGGGCGCGCCGGCCGAGAGCCAGTCCAGCAACATGTCGCGCGGGTCGCGCAGCGCGATTGCCAGGCGGCCCTCGGGCAGGTGCGGGCGCAGCGCGGTCAGCAAGGTGTTGTCCCACCACAGCAGCCAGTCGATGACGTTGCCGTCGTCGATGCCACGGCGCGGCAGCTGCGCCTTCCAGCCTTCCACCAGCGCCAGCGGCGCCAGTTCGCCATTGCCCAGCTGCTCGACGGTGCGGTAGCTCTGCAGCGCATCGGACGGTGGCGTGTTGCCGTAGCGGTCGCCACGCACCAGCGGGGTGGCGGCGTCCATGACCGCGATCAAGCGTTCGACATGCGAGCCGGGCGGCCCCCAGACAAACAGCGGGCGCGCGCTCACCGTGTCCGGAATGCTGCCCACCGGTGGCCACTGCATCGACGGCTTGGCGGCCTGCGGCGGCAACGGCAGGCGGTGCTGGGCCTGTTCGCGGTGGAACTGCATCCAGGTGGCCAGCGCGGCGTCGGGCTGGCCGGCGCGGTCCTGCACATTGCCCAGCCACGGCCGCAGCACGGTCTGCTGCGGGGCGGGCAACGATTCGATCAAGGATTCGACACAGGCGATCGCCGCCGGCGGGTCGCGCTGCAGCAGGGCTTCGACAATGCGCTGCTCGCCGCTGATGCGGCCCGGCTCCACCGCCACGATCTGCCGCGCCACCATTTCTGCCTCGTCGGCATGGCCTTGCATGTCGTGCACGCGCATCAGTGCCTCCAGCGCCGGCAGGTGCTCGGGCATGCCCAGCAGCCAGCGCTCGATCACCGCCTGCGCCTGCGGCCCACCCACCGGCTCCACCGCCAGGCGGGCCAGCCACAGGTCGTGCGCATTGCTGGAGGTGGCCAGCGCCGCGTCCAGGGTGTCGCGGGCATCGTCCACCGCGCCCAGCCGCTCCCAGGCACTCAGCAGCGCGTGCAGGGTGCGGCGATCGGCCGGCCAATGGGCCAGCGCCAGGCGCAGGTGCGCCACCGCCTGGTCCGGACGGCCGGCCTGCAATTCCATCTCACCGGCCAGCCGGCGCATCGCCGGGATGTCGCCACCGGGCTGGGCCAGTACGCCCTGCATTGCACTCAGCGCATCGTCCAGCCGGCCCTGGCGCTGTGCCAGCTGGGCGATGAAGGCACGCAATGCGGTGCCCGGCGGATTCAATTCGACCACCCGCTCGAACGCGCGCTCGGCAAAGGCAAAGTGTTCTTTTTGCAGATACGCAAAACCCAGCGCGAACATCACCCGTGCATCGTCGGGCAGCTGCTCGGCCGCACGGGTCAGCAGCGACAGCGCGCGATCGCTCTGGCCGCGGCGCATCTCCACCACGCCATCGACCGCCAGTAACTGCGGATGCTCCGGCGCCAGGCGTGCGGCGGTGCGGCTGAGCCGCTCGGCCTCGTCCAGGTCGCCACGCGCCACGGCCAGATGCGCCTGCATCACGTAGGCATTGAACTGGTTGGGGTCCAGCGTGGTGCTGCGCGACAGCGCGGCATCGGCACCAGGCACATCGCGCACGGCCAGCAACAGCCCGGCGCGCAACAGGTGCAGGTCGGCGTCTTCCGGGGTGAGTTCCAGCGCGGCCTCGATGCTGGCCAGGGCCAGCACCGGCTGCCCCTGCTGCTGCAACGACAGCCCCAGCCAGCGGTGCGCGGCCGACAGGTCCGGTGCACTGGTCACCCACTCGCGGGCCAGCGCCACGGCATCATCGGCTGCATTGCGGCGCAGGGCTTGGAGAATGGCGTCTTGCATGGCGGCGGGGTGTCCAGGACAAACCGCTATTGTAGCGATGCGCGCTGCGCTGCCGACCTAGGCGATGCCGCTCAAGCGTTCGGCCACCCAGCGCTCGGCAAAGCCGTCGCCGCGGGCATTTTCCAGGAAGCCGCAATGCCCGCCCCAGCGCGCGATTTCCAGGTGCGCGTGGGCCGGCAATTGCCAACCGGCGAAATCGGCGAACGGAATCACCGGGTCGTCTTCGGCCATCAGGATGTCGGCCGGCACCTGCAGCCCGGCCAGGCGGTCGCCGGCAATGGAATAACTGTCGAAATACGCTTCCAGCGAGCCGTGCCCGGTGTGTTGCACCGCCAGCCACGCCATCAGGCCGCGCATGTCCAGCGCCAGGGTGGCGTCGTCGTAGCCGTGTTGTTCGGGAAACAGCTTGCGCTTGCGTAGCAGCGATTCACGCCATTTGCGGCGGAAATACCAATCGTAGAACTGCGGGCCATCTTCCAGCGCCTGCATGGTCGCGGCCGGATCCAGCAGCGGGCACACCGCCGCCACCCGCACCAGCGGCAGGCCCGCCGCTGGCGCGCGCAGGCCCAGCCGCAGCGCGAAATTGCCGCCCAGCGAATAGCCGGCCGCCAGCAGCTGCTGCGATGGAAAGCGCCGCCACAGATCGGCGGCCGCGTTGACCACTTCGTCCACCCGGTCCGAATGGAACAGGTCCACGTTGAGGTGGTGGGTGCCGCCGTGGTCGCGGAAGTTCAGCCGGAACACCTGGTAGCCGAGCCCGAGCAGGCGCGCGGCGGTGAGCCGCATGTAGTTGGATTCGGCGCTGCCTTCCCAGCCATGCAGCAGCAACACGGTACCACGCACCGGCGCATCGCCCGGCGGCACGCTCATCCAGCCCTGCAAGCGCACGCCGTCGCCGCCATCGAGGATGTGCTCGCTGGTGCGCGCGCCGGCGGCGGCCAGCAACTGGCGGCTGCGGATGCGGCGCAATGCACTGCTGCCCAGCACCGATTGCACATGCGGATTACGCAGCCAGCGCGGCGGCTGGTAGTCGGAGGCGTTCATGCGCGCGTTGGCGCAGCTGGCGCGACGGCTGGCAGCGGCAGGCGCATGGCCGCCTCAGGACTCCATCGCGGCAAGGATGCGCTGGCGCGAGGTGTCGGCCAGACGGCGCCGCCCGTCGATATCCAGCGCGCCGATCGGCTCGAGAAAATGCACTTCCGCCAGCCGTGAGCGCTCGCCGAGCAGCCGCACGATATTGGCAAAGAAACTCTCGCGCTCGCCGAACGCCACAACGGCCTGTGCATTGCCGCGCTCGCCGTAGCGCAACGCCACCGGCTGCACCGGCACACCGGCTTCGACCGCCGCCTGAAAGATGCGTGCATGGAACGGGCCCACCTCGGTACCGCCGCGGGTGCGCCCTTCCGGGAACACACCCACCGGCTTGCCGCTGCGCAGGCGCAGCAGCATTTCCTGCAGCACCCCGCCCAGCGACTCGGTGTTGCCGCGCTGATGGAAGATGGTTTGCCCCTTGGTGGCCAGCCAGCCCACCAGCGGCCAGCCGGCGATTTCGCGCTTGGCCACAAAGCCCATCACCCGCTGGCTGTGCAGCATCGAGATGTCGACCCAGCTGACGTGATTGGCCACGAACAAGGTGGCGCCGGGCAACGGGGTGCCGAAACGGCGCAGGCGAAACCCGAAGATGCGCATCAGCGTGCCCTGCCACCAGCGGATCATGCGCTCGTCCAGGGTGTCGTCGCGGCCGGTACGGATGCGCGCCAGCGGCGGCGCCACGACACACAGCATGGTGATCGGCAGGCAGACCGTCAGGTGCACGAGCAGCAATGGCACCCGATACAGATAACGGAACCAACGCAGCGCGCCGCCGGCATCGCGCGTGGCGGGCAGGGATGACTCGCTCATTCGAGGAACAGGACCGGAACGGGGAAGGAAGGCGCCACTATTGTGACAGCAGCACGGCCGACGCGCAGTGCCGGGAGCGGGCGGCGCTGTTCCACCCATGCGCACGCCGGGCGCGCTCAGCCATTGGTGCGCGCCACCACCGCCAGGGTCAGGCGCGAGACGCACACGCGTTTGCCGGCCGGGTTATCGATGGTGATGTCCCAGACGTGGGTGCTGCGGCCCACATGCACCGGGCGCGCGGTGCCGATCACCACGTCCTGATAGGCCGCACGCAGGTGGTTGGCATTGATTTCCAGGCCCACGCACATCTGGGTGGTCATATCCACGCACAGGTTGCCGGCACTGCTGCCCAGGGTTTCGGCCAGCACCACCGAGGCGCCGCCGTGCAGCAGGCCATACGGCTGCTTGGTGCGCGTATCCACCGGCATGGTGGCGCGCAACCAGTCGTCGCCGGCTTCGGTGAACACGATGCCCAACTGCGCGATCAAGGTGTCGCGGCTGGAGGCGTTGAGGGCAGCGAGGTCGACGGGTTCACGAAAGCGCATGGGCATGGGATCGAGTTGGGGAATCGGGAATCGGGAATCGGGAATCGGGAATCGGGAATCGGGAATCGGGAATCGGGAATCGGGAATCGGGAATCGGGAATCGGGAATCGGGAATCGTAAGAGCATCCGGGAGCCCGCGCGATGATTCAACTGCCTGGTCGTTTGGGCCACACGGTGCGATGCGATTGCCTGCACGCCCATGTGCGCTGCGTTTTTTCAGCACATGCGGCGCTGCTGCGTGATGCACGCGCGGTACGCCTGCACGCGCAGCTCTACGCACTGCAGCGGGTAATGCCGATCAGAGGATCGGCACCAGCCCGGCGCCGAAGGCGGTCAGCATCCGCACCAGCAGCCACTTCGGGCCAACATTGACCTCGGGGAAATCGCCCACCGCCACGTAGCACTGGCGGAACTGCGGGTCCTGGCGCTTGAGCGGGAACGGGCAGCCCGGGCCCGGCTGGAATTCGTAGTTGGTGGCGTAGCGCCACGGCCAGAAATCCAGCACCGGCAACGCTTCGGACACCTTGCCCACGCTGTAGTTCAAGCCGCTGAGCACCGGCGGCTTTTCCCGCGGCGCCACCGTCCAGGCGTTGTCGGGGGCGATGTCGCGCTCGATGCTGGCGGCCAGCGCCTGTGCAAAGCGCGGATCGTCGATCACCACCGCCGCCTCGGTGTTGTAGTTCTCGCTGCGCGGATCGAAGTTGTGCGTGCCGATCACGCCGATGCGGCGGTCCACCACCAGCGATTTGGCGTGCAGCCCCATGCGCGCACCGGCGCGCGTCACCGGCAACGGCTTGTTGACCGCGCGGGTGCCCAGGAACGAGGGCCGGGTTTCGGTGCGCAGCACGCGGCGGTCGACATCGCTGCCGCCGGGCGTACGCCCGCCGCCACCACTACCACCGCTGCTACCACGCACCGCATTGCCGGCCGCGCTGCCGCCGATCAGGCGATTGCTGCGGTCGTTCTCGGCGGCCTCGCCCGCGGCGGCCGTCAGCGGGTCGGGCAGCAGGTTGGCGTAGTCCACCGGCGCATCCAGCGGGAACGGTTTGAACTCATACACGTTGAAGCCCAACTCGCGCATGTTGCGGCGTTTGAACTTGTACGACAGCGCATACACGATGGGGTTATCGGTGGCCGCCAGGCTGTTGGTGGACACCACGATGCGCGGCGGCTGCGCGCGCTTGCGCAAGGTGCGGAAGATTTCCTGCGCGGGATCGGACAACACCAGATACGGCGTCTGCAGCAGCACTTCCTGCTGCGCTCCGGCGATCAGGCTGTCCAGCTCCGGCGCGGTGGATACCGCCTTGGCGCCATGTTCCTTGCGGTGTTTCTGCGGCAGGTCGGCCACGTACAGCACACGCTGTACCGGCATTGCCGGGGCCACGAAGGCAGCCTGCACGAACTGCGGGTCATTGGCTTCGCGGTCCACCCGCGCCACCCGCTCGGGCCGGCGGAACTTGGCCGGCGGCATGGTCTGTGGGCCGTCGTCCAGCAACAACCGCCCGACATCGTTGAGCCGCTCGGCCGGGACACTGCGGCGCGCGTTCCAGAACGCATCGAAGTTGACCGCCATCGCGCGCACTTCCGGCCCGGCCAGAATCACATCGCGGTCGCGAAAGTTGTACTCGCTGTCCCAGTCGAAGTAGTCGTCCTGGTAGTTGCGCCCACCAACCACGCCGAGCACATCGTCCACCACCAGCAGCTTGTTGTGCATGCGCTGATTGAAGCGGCGGAAACAGCACACCACGCTGCCGGCGTAGTCGAAGTAGTTGAGCTTCACCTTGCCGAAGGTGGGGTTGTAGATGCGCAGCTGCAGGTTTTCGTGGCTGCTGGCCAGCGCGCCCAGGATCTGCAGATCGGCGATCGCCGAGAGCTGATCGATCAGGATCCGCACCTTGACCCCACGTTGCGCGGCGGCGGTCAGCGCGTCCAGCACCATGCGGGCGCTGTCGTCCTTGTCGAAGATGTAGGTCTGCAGGTCGATGCTGCGGGTGGCGCTGCGGATCAGGTTCAACCGCGCAACCAGCGATTCCTCGCCGTGGTCCACGATGGTGGCGTAGTGGCGTGGCGCTGCAGCGGTGGAGGCGGCGATGGCGTCGCCGCCCAGCGCACGCAGCGGCGAGGGCTGGGCGCAGCGATCGGCCTGGGTGCAGGTCACCACGGTGCTGCGCGCGGCCACGGCAATGCCGGCGGCGCGGTGACGTTCGGTTTGCGACAGGCCGGCGCATCCGGTGCCGAGCAACAAGGTTGCCAGCACAAGAATCCTCAACAAGGACGTCACGGGCGCCGGACCTCCTGCAGCCGCCCACGGAGAATGAACGTCACCCTGTCGCCCAGGGCCATCTGCCACGCATTCATTCCGTAACGTCCACGCAGGACCGTACCTCGACTGATCACATCGCAATCATAGCCCGGCCGCGCGCATTCAGCCGGCACCACATGCAGGGTCTCCACATGGGTGATTCCGCGGATGGTCAGGTTGCCGGTAATCTCGCCGCCTTGCTTCACCACCTCGGCGGAGTACGGAAACGACTCGAATTCCACCACCGGATACTGCGCCACGTTGAAGAAATCCTCGCCGCGCATCCACGCGGTGTAGCGGTCCTTGCCCGGGATTTCCACCTGTGCGGCATCCAGACGGAAGCGCACCTGCTGGTGCCCGTCCGCCGATTCGGTCAGCTCACCCCGGAACCGCGGGAACAGCCCCTCGATCTTCATCCCGAAGCGGGTTCTGATCTCGAACCCGAAGCGCGACTGCACCGGGTCGATGGCATGCACCTTCTGCTGGGCCACGCAGGGCAACGCGACCCACAGCGCGAGCCAGGCTACCCAGCGCAGCGACAGTGGCACGGATCAAGGCCACCAGAAGGCGGTCAGCCGGGCGATGCCGGGTTCGATGGCCGCATCCAGCGGCAACGCCAGCAGGGCGATCGAGGCGGTGGGCATGCCGCGGTAGTCGCCGGTCTGGCCACTGTGCATCAGCGCGGCCAGGCGTTCCAGGCCCGGGTTGTGGCCCACCAGCAGTAGCCGTTCGGCCTCGCGGTGCTCGTCCAGCACGCTGGCCAGGGTGCCCGGGGTGGCCTCGTAGATGCGCTCGTCCAGGCGTTGTTCGATGTAGCCGGTGAGCTCGAGCACCGCCTCCAGGGTTTCGCGGGAACGCCGGGCCGGCGAGCAGAGCACGCGGTCGGGTACCAGGTGTTGTTCGCGCAGCCAGCGGCCGGCGGCTTCGGCCTCGGCAATGCCGTGCGGCGACAAGGGGCGGTCGAAATCGGCCTGGCCGGTGTCGGCCGGTTCGGCGTGGGCGTGTCGGAGCAAGATCAGTTCGCGCATAAGGGCTTTCCGGTCCTAGGCTTTCTTGAGCCACTTCAACAGCGGCTCCCAGTCCTGTTGATGGTCGCGCACCTGCGCAGAGCGGTAGTCGAACAAGCTGCGCCCCAGCCCGGCCATCACCACATAGGCCTGGGTGTCGCGCAGTTGGGTCACCAGCGGATACGGCCAGCTGCCGATCATCTCGGCGGCCTGTTGCGAGGTCTGGGTCCACGGCCGGGCGCGGTTGAGCACCAGGCCCACCGGCAGCTTGCGCTGGTGCACGCGCGGCACCTTGGCCAGGGTGTTGAGGAAGCCGACCACCGCTTCGATATCCAGCGCCGAGGACAGCACCGGCACCACGATGGCGTCGACATGGTCCAGGAAGCCGCTCAGGTCATCGGCCATCGCGCCGGCCGGCGCATCGATGATCAGCTGGTCGGTGCCATCGGGCACGGCGGCCTGCCAGTTGCGGCGCCGGGTAGCGTCGATCGGCAGGACCGCGCTTTCCAGACTGGCGCGGCGTTCCGCCCAACGGGTGGACGAGCCCTGTGGATCGGCATCTGCCAGCACGGTGCGCTGGCCTTGCAATGCCGCGTGTGCGGCGAGGTTGGTGGCGATCGTGGTCTTGCCAACGCCGCCTTTGGAGCCGGCCACCAGGACTGTCTTCATGCACGCCTCGCTTCCGGGAGCAAGCCGGCAGCGTACACCGCGGCCGGGTGAGGAAGTAGTCGAAACACGTTAAACGCACTACGGCATTGCCTATCGCAGTGCAGCATCGTGTGCGTGCGGGAACGCAGGCGTTGGCACCAGCCATCATGCGTAGCGCTTTGCCAGCGCTGTGGTGATACCTCCAAAACGCAACGCCCGAGCCAGCAAGATCAGCGGACACGGGACCAAGCGTGATGGGTGTGGCCGATCGGCAGCGCGCACCAACCAGGCGCCTTGTCGATCAGTCTGCAGTTGAAGACCTGCTCATCCGCAAGACAACCGCGCTGCCTGCTGCTCCGACGCGCGTGCTGCCCGCAGCCTTACTGCACCGAAGCGCTCGGCTGCCAGCCGGCCGGCGGTTGCGTGGCAATGCCCTGGCGCTGCAGCAGCGCACGCAAGGCCGGCACTTCACCGTGAGCCAGCACCGCATCCCCATCGGACACCAGGCCTCTACCAGCGCCGGCAAGGCCCTGCTGTTGCTGCTGCAGCCATGCCAGCTCGCGTACCCGGGCCTGCCACCGCGTTGTATCGGCGCCACTGCTGAGGCTGGCCATGCGCTTTGCACCGATCAGGGCGGTGGCCAGCGTGGACTCGTCCTTGGCCACATTGCCCAGCACCGCCATGCATTCGTCGCGCAGCGCTGGAGTTACCGTGGCCGGATCGCAACGGCGTACCAGCGGGCTCAATGCCGGCAATGCGTGCGCGGACCACGCCGCCATTGCAAACAGCATCGCGGTGTCTGCGCCGGTGGAGGGCAGGCCACGTGCATCGAGCTGCGCGCGCAGGCTGACCGAGGTCAGCACCGGCCATTGCACATCGGCATAAGCAGCGTGCAAGGCCTGGCCCAGGGCCAACGCGCCACTGTCGAAATGGTCTGCCTGCACCGCGGCCTGCCAGGCGCGCTCGGCAGCGGCGGCATCGCCACGCCGTTGCGCCGATGCGTAGGCGCGTAGATGCACATCGGCGTTGCCGGCATCGGCCTGCTCCAGGAAGGCGAGCGCGGCGAGCGGGTCGCAGCGCAAGCCAGCGGGGCAGCCCAACGCTTCCATCCGCGCCACCAGCAGGTCGCGCGGCCGCGCGTCCAGCGCGCGTTGCAGCCAGGCGCGCTGGAGCGGCGCGTAGCCGGCGCGCGCAGCGTCGGACTCGGCATCAGTTTCGGTGTCGATCCACAACAGGCCGGCCAGATACAGCGGCCCGGGCTTGCCGCTGTCAGCCATGCTGCGCAGACGTGCCTGCAGCGTCTCGCCGACCTGCTGTCCCCACTGCTGCACCAGCGGATCGTTGGTGGGATCAGCCGTGGGAGCAGCGGCGGGCGCGGCGGAGGCCATGCACGCGCTGCCCAGCCAGAGCAGCACCGTGCTGCCGATCAATCGTGAAGTCCGCATCCGTGTGCCTTGTCCTGTGAGGGCGCGCATGCGCCGCCGGCCAGCATTTCATGCACGGGCACGCGCATCAAGCCGCCAGGCGCGCCAGCAGCCATGCCCAGGCCGGCAGGGTGAGCAGCGACAACAGGATGCTGTAGCCCACCATCGCCGCCGCCAGACGTGGCGCCAGGCGGTGCGAAATCGCCAGCGCCGCGGCGGTGATCATGGTCGGCATTGCCGATTCGAGCACATTGGTCTGCAGCATCTGGCCCTGCAGGCCGAGCGCCCACGACAGCGGCAATGCCAGCACCGGCATGACCGCCAACTTGAACAGCAAGCCCAGCGCCAGTGGCTTGAGTTCCTGCGCCGGCAAGCGCAATTGCAGCGAGAACCCGACGGCCAGCATCACCAGCGGCAACATCGCATCGGCCAGGCTCTTCAACCCCGAACCGATCCAGGCCGGCGGCTGTTCGGGCATCAGCGTCAACGCAAATACCAGCGCCCACAGCGGCGGAAACCGCAGTACCCGCGCCAGGATCATCCGCGCGGTGGGCGGGGTGTCGCCGCTGTAGCGTGCCAACACGTACAAGCCGAAGGTGGACAGCAGCACGAAGGTGCCGAACTGGTCGTAGACCACCGCATACGGCAAGGCGTGGTCGCCGATCAGCGCGCGCACCATCGGAAAGCCGATGAAACTGGAGTTGGTGAACACCACGCACATCAGCAGCGCGGCGTATTCGTCGCGGGGCACGCCGAGCAGACGGCTGCAGCCCCACAGCATCGGCACGATCAGGGCGGTGAGCAGCCAGGGCGTGGCGATGACGCCGCCCAGCGAGGCATCCAGGTGCAGCCGCGGGACATAGGTCAGCACCGAGGCCGGCAGGCAGATGTACAACACGATGCGGTTGAGCACATCGGCGCTGTTGTCCGGCAGCACGCGCAGCCGTGCAAACACCAACCCGAGCCCCAGCATCGCCAGGATCAACGCAAATGCATCCACCGCCATGGCGTGGTCATGTCTTCGAAACGGGTGTGCAGGATCGCATAGCGTGCGTGCCGGGCTTGCGACCGACTGCAGCGCGGGACGACGCACTTCACCTGGTCTGCGCGTTACTCAGCACAGATCGCCGATGACACCGCCTGGATGACAACGCTGGCTTGCGCAAGCCGCCTGCCCGGCGAGTGATGGCGCAACGAACGCCACCATGGCCTGCACGAATGCGGACGACGCACAGCGCGATTTCAGCGCCGGACTGCAGCGCCACGCTGTATCGCCAATGCGGCGTTACCCGCGCGCTGCAGATTCACTGCCGCGCGCGGTTGGCTTACGGGAACGCGGGCGGGTTGGCCTGCCAGGCGGCGAAGACTTCGGCCAGGCTGGCGCGGTCTGCCTCGCGCCACTCCGGCAGCAGGCTGGCGTAGTTGGCGGTGCTGCCCCAACGGTCCGGCCAGGTGCGCACGGCGGCGGCGTACCACTCGACTGCTTCCTGCTTGCGTCCGGCGCGCCACAGCCCCAATGCCAGCGTGGTGGGCAACCATGCCGGCGTGGCCGGGCGGCCGTTGGCCAGGTTGGCCCAGTGCTGCAGGGCCTTGTCGGCCTTGTCGGCGCGCAACAGGTCCCAGCCGTAGTTCCAGCTGATGGCGCGGTATTGCTGGCTGCCGTTGGACACCAGTGCCAGCGCGCCCTGGTAGAGCTCGTCGCCTAACTGTGTGCGGCCACCGGCATAGGCCAGCGCGGCAAGCTGTGCACGTGGCTCGGCGGCGCGTGCGTCACGCTGCACCATGCCGGCCAGCCGATCCACGACCGCATCGCCCTGCCCCTGCACGGCCACCACCGGTTTGGTCGTGGCACGGTCTTCGTCGAAATAGAACTCCTTGGGCTTGGGCAGGCTCTGCGCCTGCGCCATCGACCACACGCCCCCGAGCAGGGCCAACGCGGCGACCCATGCGTATTGCTTCTTCACTGGCTTTATCCCCTGACAGCAAACGACCCCTTCCCGTCCCCATCCTAACCGCAGCGCGGCGGCTGTGCATCCGCAGGCGGACGGGCGCGTGAAAGGCGACTGTTACAATTTGCACGCCGTTTTGGAATCCCCAGGTTCCAGCCACCCTTTCCGGGCACGCCATGACCAGTACCGCTGCACTTTCATCCCCCGCCTCTGCCAACACGCCGGAGATCGGCCGTGTGGATGCGGACTACACGCTGGAACACAAATACACGCGTGCCGACGGCCGCATTTATTTGTCCGGTGTGCAGGCGCTGGTGCGGCTGCCGCTGATGCAACACCTGCGCGATGTGGCCGCCGGGCTGGATACCGCCGGGTTCGTCAGCGGCTACCGCGGCAGCCCGCTGGGCGGGCTGGACCTGGAACTGTGGCGGGCGCGTGCGCATCTGGAGGCGGCCAAGGTCACCTTCACCCCGGGCCTCAACGAGGACCTGGCCGCCACCATGGTGTGGGGCACGCAGCAGACCAACCTGTTCCCGGGCGCCACCGTCCAGGGCGTGTATGGCATGTGGTACGGCAAGGGCCCGGGCGTGGACCGCAGCGGCGACGTGTTCAAGCACGCCAATGCCGCCGGCACCTCACCGTTTGGTGGCGTGCTGGCCCTGGCCGCCGACGACCATGCCTGCCGCAGCTCCACCTTGCCGCATGGGTCCGAAGACGAATTCGTCAGCGCGATGATGCCCATCCTCAACCCGGCCGGCGTGCAGGACATCCTGGACATGGGCCTGCTCGGTTGGGCGATGAGCCGCTATACCGGGCGCTGGGTGGGCTTCAAGACCATCGCCGAAACGGTGGAATCCTCTGCCTCGGTGGACGTGGACCCGTTCGCACGCCAGATCGTGCTGCCGGACGACTTCGCACTGCCGCCGGGCGGGCTGAGCATCCGCTGGCCGGATCCGCCGGTGGATCAGGAGATGCGCCTGCACCGCTATGCGGTGGCCGCCGCGCAGGCATTCGCGCGTGCCAACGGCATCGACAAGCTGGTGCTGGATTCGCCGCAGGCACGGCTGGGCATCGTCACCACCGGCAAAAGCTATCTGGACGTGTTGCAGGCGCTGGAATACCTGGGCCTGGATGCGCAGGCCTGCGCGCAGATCGGCATCCGCGTCTACAAGGTGGGCATGACCTGGCCGCTGGAGCCGGTGGGGATCACCGCGTTCGCGCGCGGGCTGGACGACATCGTGGTGGTGGAAGAAAAGAAAGCCTTCATCGAGCGCCAGATGAAAGAGCTGTTCTACAACTGGCCGGCCAGCGCCGGCGCGCGGCCGAGCATCGTGGGCAAGTACAACGAACACGGCGCGTGGATCCTGCCCTCCACCGGTGAGCTCACCCCGGCCACCATCGCCGCGGTGATCGGCAAGCGCATCCAGCGCTTCCCGCTGCCGTCGGCGGCCATTGCTGCATCGATCGAACAGCGCCTGCGCTGGATGGAGGCCAAGGAAGCGGAGATGGCGCTGCCGCGCGCGCTGTTCCCGCGCGTGCCGCACTACTGCTCCGGCTGCCCGCACAACACCTCCACGGTGGTACCGGAGGGCTCGCGCGCGCTCGGCGGAATCGGTTGCCACTACATGGTGACCTGGATGAACCGCTCGACCGACACCTTCACCCACATGGGCGGCGAAGGCGTCACCTGGTCGGGGCAGGCGCCGTTCACCGCCACGCCGCACGTGTTCCAGAACCTGGGCGATGGCACCTATTTCCACAGTGGCTCGCTGGCGATCCGCCAGTCGGTGGCCACCGGCGTCAACATCACCTACAAGATCCTCTACAACGACGCGGTGGCGATGACCGGCGGGCAGCCGGTGGACGGCACGCTCACTGTGCCGGACATCGCGCACCAGCTGCGTGCCGAAGGCATCCACGAGATCGTGGTGGTGAGCGATGACATCGGCAAATGGACGCGCCGGCGCGAGCGGTTCCCCAGCGACGTGGCATTTCACGATCGCAGCGAACTGGATGCGGTGCAGCAGCGGCTGCGCACCATCAAGGGCGTGTCGATCCTGATCTTCGACCAGACCTGCGCCACCGAAAAACGTCGCCGTCGCAAGCGCGGCAAGCTGATCGACCCGCCCAAGCGGGTGATGATCAATTCGTTGGTCTGCGAAGGCTGTGGCGATTGCGGCGAGAAGAGTTTCTGCGTGTCGGTGCTGCCGAAGGACACCGAGTTCGGGCGCAAGCGCGAGATCGACCAGTCCAACTGCAACAAGGATTATTCCTGCGTGTCGGGCTTCTGCCCGAGCTTTGTCACCGTGCATGGCGGCGCGCCGCGCAAGGGCAAGAAGCGCGATGCCAGTGCATTGCTGGACGCCCTGCCCGAACCGCCACAACGCACCACGCTGGAGCAGCCCTGGAACATCCTGATCACCGGCGTCGGCGGCACCGGCGTGGTGACCATCGGCGCGTTGCTGGGCATGGCCGGCCATCTCGAAGGCAAGGGCGCCACGGTGCTGGACCAGACCGGCCTGGCGCAAAAGGGTGGCGCGGTCACCACGCATATCCGCATCGCGCGCCAGCCCGCCGACATCCACGCCGTGCGTATCGCCGCCGGCGAAGCAGACCTGGTGCTGGGCTGCGACATGGTGGTGGTCAACGATTACTGGGCCTTGTCCAAGGTGCGCGACGGCCGCACCCAGGTGGTGCTCAACACCTACGAAGCGATGCCGGGCAGTTTCACCACGCAGCCGGATCTGCAGTTCCCGGCAGCCGAGATCATTGCGGGGGTACGCACTGCTCTCGGCGGGCAGGAGCCCTTGCTGCTGGACGCCACGCAATTGGCCACCGCGCTGCTGGGCGATGCCATCGCCAGCAATCTGTTCGTGCTCGGCTATGCCTGGCAGCACGGCCTGGTGCCGTTGTCGCACGCGGCGTTGATGCGCGCGATCGAGCTCAATGGCGCGGCGGTGGCGATGAATCAGCAGGCCTTCGCCTGGGGGCGTTTGGCGGCGGTCGATCTGCCGGCCGTACAACGCGCCGCAGGCCTGGCACCTGCGCTGGACACGGCCGCCCACGCGCATGCCGCCACACCGCCATCGCGCGGGCCGGGCAGCTGGGAAGACCACGACATGAGCGGCCAGAGTGCGCCGCGCGCGCTGGCGCAAACCGATGCCGACACGCTGCACGCTGACGGCGATGCTCCGGTGCATCCATTGGATGACGAGCAGCTGGCGCAGTCCCTGGACGAGGCGATCGCGCGGCGCGTGCACTTCCTCACCGACTACCAGGATGCCGCCTACGCCCAGCAATACCGTGCGCTGGTGGAGCGCGTGCGCACGCACGAAGCGCAACGCGCACCGGGCAGCACCGCGCTAAGCGCTGCGGTGGCGCGCTACGCCTTCAAGCTGATGGCCTACAAGGACGAGTACGAGGTGGCGCGGCTGTATACGCGCGGCGACTTCCAGCGCCGTGTGCAGCAGCAGTTCGAGGGCGACTACCAGCTGCGCTTCCATCTGGCGCCGCCGTTGTTCGCCAAGAAGGATGCAAACGGGCAGCCCATCAAACGCGAATATGGGCCGTGGATGTTCAGTGCCTTCAAATTGCTGGCACGGTTGAAGTTCCTGCGCGGCGGCAAACTGGACGTGTTCGGCTACACCGCCGAACGTCGCGGCGAGCGTCAGTTGATTGCCGATTATTTGGCAACGGTGAACACGCTGCTGCAGCGCCTGGACAACGACAACGTGGGCCTGGCCGCGCAGATCGCCAGCATCCCCGAACACATCCGCGGCTACGGGCACGTCAAGGACGCGCACCTGCACGAGGCCAAGGCGCGCGAAGCCGCCCTGTTGGCGCAATGGCGCAACCCCAAGGCGCTGCATGTGGTGCAGGCGGCATAAGCTGCCAGTGCGTTACGGATGAGGGATGCGTGGCGTCGATCGTGCGCCACAGGCAGTGGCGGTTTGGCTGCGCGGTCAGCGGGTTTGCGTGACCGATGCGAGGTCTTAGGTTTGAGGTCGCGTTGGATCACGTGCTGGCTCCCAGACCGTGCGTGTACTGCCTGCACGCGATCGCAAGCGCAGCAGTTATCGCGGGAAGCGTGGCCCGCGCATCAAACGGATCGGGCCGCGTACCGTGCCCAGCTCCACAGGCTGGCCACGCTGCGTGATGCGCACCACACCCTCGCCCACCAGTGCGGCCGCGGTGGCGCGCACCTGCGGCATCAGCGCGCGCCAGATCGCGGCATCCTCGCTGAGTGCGCGTGCCACCTCCGACGGGCAGATCGAGTGCTGCGGCTCACGCCGTGCGAGCAGGTCGACGATCAGCGCCGCCATCTGCGCGGCGTCAGGTACCTGCATCGCGTGCGGCCTGCGTCAGAGCGGGCGTAGCAACCGCAGACCGAACCAATCCTTGGCATCGTTCCAGCCATGCGTCACCTTGAGGCCGGCCGCGGCGGCCAGTTCGGCGAAGCGGGCGTCGGTGTACTTGTAGCTGTATTCGACCTGCATCGCCTCGCCTTCGGTGAAGGTGAATTCCTGCCCACCCACGTGCACACGTTGCGCGCGCTGGCTGACCAGGAAGGTTTCGATGCGGCCGCGTTCGCGCGCATACACCGCGCGATGGCGGAAACCCTCCAGGTCGAAATCGCTGCCGATCTCGCGGTTGAGGCGTGCCAGCAGATTCACCGTGAATTCCGCGGTGACCCCGGCGGCATCGTTGTACGCCGCCTCGATCAGCGCGGCATCCTTGTCCAGATCGATGCCGATCAAGGCGCAGCCGTCGGCGCCCATGGTCTGGCGCATCGCATCCAGCAATTCAATCGCAGCGGTGTCGGTGAAATTTCCCAGCGTCGAGCCGGGGAAGAACACCACGTGCCGGCGTGCCGGGCGTTGCGCGGCCGGCAGCTGCAGCGGCCGGGTGAAGTCGGTGCACACCGGCAACATCTGGATCTGCGGAAATTGCTCGGCCAGGCGTGCGGTGCTTTCCAGCAGCGCGGTCCGCGAGATTTCCAGCGGCGTATAGGCCACCACATCGCGCAGGCCCTGCAGCAGCAATTCGGTCTTGCGGCCACTGCCACTGCCGTACTCCACCACATGCACGCCCGCGCCGATCGCCTGCGCGATCGAGCTCATGCTGGCCTCGAGCAGGCTCAGTTCGGTGGTGGTGAGGTAGTACTCGGGCTGACGGGTGATCGCTTCGAACAACTGCGAGCCGCGCGCATCGTAGAAATATTTCGACGGCAGCGTCTTGGGCGTCGGCGATAGGCCGGCCAGGGCATCGGCGGTGATGTCGTCCGGCTGCGGGCGCAGATCGGTCAGCGCGGCATGCGCGCGTTGGGTGGCGTGGGCGGCGGCGTTCACAGCAAATCCTTGGCTAGGCGCACGCCGGCAAATTGCCAACGCGCATCGGAGGGGAAAAAGTTGCGGTAGCTGGCGCGCACATGGCTGGCAGGCGTGGCACAACTGCCGCCGCGCAAGACCCATTGCGCGTTCATGAATTTGCCGTTGTATTCGCCCAGCGACCCGGGCCAGGGCGCGAAGCCGGGATACGGCAGATACGCGCTGCCGGTCCATTCCCACACATCGCCAAACAGCTGCTGCAGACCGGTGTCCACCGCGTCGGCCGCGCGCGGATGCAGGGCATCGCTGTCGACGAAATTGCCGTGCACGGCAATGCCGGTGGCGGCCTGTTCCCATTCGGCCTCGGTGGGCAGGCGTGCACCGGCCCAGCGCGCGAACGCGTCGGCTTCGAACAGGCTCAGATGGCACACCGGCGCATGCGCATCGCGCACGCGCCAGCCTTCGAGGGTGAACTCGCGCCCGTCCGCATCCCAGTACAGCGGATGCTGCCAGCCCTGCGCCTGCACCATTGCCCAGCCATCGCTAAGCCAGGCGCCTGCGCTGCGGTAGCCACCGTCATCGATGAACTGCTGGTATTCGGAATTACTGACCACACGGTGCGCCAGTGCATGCGCACCGACCAGCACGCGGTGGCGCGGCGATTCGTTGTCGTAGGCGAAGGCCTCGGCCTGTGGCCACGACGCTGCGCCAATCTCCACGATCTGCTCGTCGCGCGCATGCCAGCGCAAGGCGCTAGACGCCGCCGCCGGCACGGGCTGGGCCTCCCGGTAGGCCGGCTGCAGCGGATTGCTCCACAGGGCGTGCTTGATGTCGGTCAACAGCAGTTCCTGGTGCTGCTGCTCGTGCTGGATGCCCAGCTGCACGATGGTGCAGGTGGCCTCGTCCAGCAGGCCATCGCGCAGGCGGCGCTGCATCTGCGCATCGACGGCCGCACGGTAGTCACGCACCTGTTGCAGCGATGGCCGCGACAACACGCCACGGCGCGCGCGCGCATGCATCGGGCCTACGCTTTGGTAGTAGCTGTTGAACAGGAAATCCCACGCCGGGTCGAACACCACGTACTGCGGGTCGGCCTGCAACACGAAGCGTTCGAAGAACCAGGTGGTGTGTGCCAGGTGCCATTTGCTGGGGCTGGCGTCGGGCATGCTCTGCACCATGGCGTCTTCCGCGCTCAAGGGTGCGGCAAGACGATCGCTTAGCGCACGGGTCTGCGCGTAGCGTTCCAACAGCGTCAGCTGCTGTTGCTGGTGGTCGACCAGCAGGGGTGATTGTGCAGACATCGCCATATGCTTGGGGAGCGACCGTGAACGCGCCGTGTGGGTGGCATGTCGCTGCGCGTTAAGCTGTGCGCATGAGCGCCGCACCGTTGTTCCGTTCGCTACCCACACCCCTGGATTGGTCGCAGCGGGAGCAGGCATTTGTGCTGCCCCCGGCCGTGACCTATATGGATGCCGCCGCACGCGGGCCCATGCTGCGGGCCGTGCAAACGGTGGCGCACCAGGCCATCGATGCGCTGGCCACGCCATGGCAGTTGTCGTTCGCTGCATGGGTGGAGCAGATCGAGCAACTGCGTGCGTTGGCCGCGGGCCTGTTCGATGGCGATACCGATGCGGTGGCGCTGGTGCCCTCGGCCGCACACGGGCTGGCCACTGCCGCGCGCAACCTGCACCTGCAACGCGGCGAGGCCGTGTTGGTGCTGGAAGGACAGTTCCCCTCCAACCTGTTGATCTGGCAGCGCCGCTGCGCCGAGGTGGGCGCGCAGATCGTCGCGGTGCCGATGGCAGCGGGGGGGGCTTTGACCGAGGCGGTGCTGCGGGCGATCACCGAGACGGCGGCGCTGCGCGTGGTGAGCCTGCCGCACGCCTATTGGCTGGATGGCCGGCAACTGGACCTGGACCGCATCAGTGACGCCGTGCACGCGCGCGGTGCGGCGCTGGTGCTGGACCTGAGCCAGAGCCTGGGCGTGTTGCCGACCGATCTGCCGCGCTGGCGGCCGGATTTTGTGGTCAGCGTGGGCCATAAATGGTTGCTGGGCCCGATGGGCCTGGCGTGGCTCTGGGTGGCCCCACGCTGGCGCACACGTGGTGTGCCGATCGAAGAACACTGGAGTGGCCGCGATGCGGGTAGCAGTTGGGAATTCCCCATTGCCGCAGCGCCCGACTACCGCACCGGCGCGCGCCGCTACGACGCCGGTGGCGTGGCCGACCCGCTGCGCCTGGCCATGGCGACCGCCGCCTTGCAGCAGATCACCGCCTGGCAACCGGCACGGATCGCGCACGCATTGGGCGCGCTCACCGCGCAGTGGGACGCCGCGCTGCAAGCGCAGGGGCTCGCCCGCTGGTGCACGCCAGGCCATGCGCCGCATCTGACCGCGCTGCAACCGCCGGCTGCGCAGCTGGAGTCGGTGGCCACCACGCTGCGTGCGCTGGGCGCGGTGTGCACGCAGCGACACGGACGGTTGCGCATTGCCCCGCACCTGAGCGTGACCGGGCAGGCGCTTGCAGAGCTGGTGGCTGCGCTGCCACGTGGGTGATGGTGGGTTGCCGATGTGCGGCGCGGTGACCCAGGTGCCTGTAGGAGCGCGCTGGCGCGCGATGGGCGTTGTCGGTAACGCCTCATCGCGCGCCAGCGCGCTCCTACGTGGTTCATGCGGTGGCTCGGGTTTGCTGAGTAGCGCACGCGGTGAGCGTTTTCTGCGGGTGCTTCTGTCTGTCATCAACCGCTGAGCTTTGATCGTGCCGGCATCCTGCCTTTGTAGGAGCGCGCCTGACCGCGATGAGGCTTGCCCTGCAAACCGCTCCTGGGCGACTCATGCCCGGATGCGCGTAGGAGCGCGCTGGCGCGCGATGGGCGTTGCCGGCACAGCCGCGTCGCGCGCAAGCGCGCTCCTACGGGTCATGAGGTGGTTGGGGGTCTGCGTGGCGCAAGGCGTGCATGGATCGCGCTGCTTTGCGGCGCTCAATCATCGGACGTGCTGACACCCGCTCTTGTAGGAGCGCGCTTGCGCGCGATGGGCGTTCCCGGCACAGCCGCATCGCGCGCAAGCGCGCTCCTACCTTTGCAGTTGCTCAACCGCGCTGACTCAGGCGTAGCCCACGCGGGGTGGCCCAGCGCTCCAGGCCTTCGAACAGCGCCTGCACCAGCAAGGCCAGCACGGCGGCGGGAATGGCGCCTTCCAGGATCAGGCCGATATCGTCCAGGCGGATGCCGGTGAGGATCGGCTGGCCGTAGCCGCCTGCGCCGATCAATGCGCCCAGGGTGGCGGTGCCCACATTGATCACCGCCGCGGTCTGGATGCCGGCCACGATCGTGCGGCGCGCGAGCGGCAGTTCGATACGCCACAAGCGCGTCCATGCCGGCAGCCCGATGGCTTCGGCGGTCTGGCGCAACTCGCGCGGAATCGAGGTCAGCCCGGCATGCGTGTTACGCACGATCGGCAGCAAGCTGTAGAGAAACAGCGCCGCAATCGCCGGTTTGGCGCCGATGCCGAACAACGGGATCATGAACACGAACACCGCCAGCGACGGCAAGGTCTGCAGCACGCCGGTCAGCGACAGCACCACTTGACCAAGCCGCGGCCGGCGCGCGGCCAGCACGCCGAGCGGCAATGCCATCACCAAGGCCAGCCCCAGCGAGATGCCCACCAGGGCCAGGTGCTCCCAGGTGTGCTGCAGCAAGCGCGCAACGCGGCCATCGGTGGCCGATGCCGGCGCCACGCCCAGCCATTGCGCGGCCACGGCGGCTTCGCTCTTGCGCTCCAGCTTCACCTGCGCGTTGAGCCGCTGCATGGTGGCTTCATCGATGCGCCCCTGCAGCCCTTGCAGCGTGGCTACCATCGTCGGCGCACGCTGCGCCAGATCCTTGCGATACAGGAATACCGCCTGGTACTCGGAGAAGTAATGGCGGTCGTCCTGCAACACCTGCAGCTGGTAGTACGGAATTTCCGCATCGGTGCTGTACAGATCGGTGACCTCGATGGCCCCGCTCTGCAGCGCGCGGTAGGCCAGGTCGTGATCCAGCCCGGTGGCGCGCTGCGGCAATGCATAGGCGCCGCGCACGCCGGGCCAGCCATCGGCACGCTGCATGAATTCATTGCTCAGGCCGATCTTCAGGTCCGGATGCCGGGCCAGATCGGACAGGCTGCGGATGCCCAATGCCTGCGCACGCTCCCGGCGCATGCCGAACGCATAGGTATTTTCGAAGCCCAGCGAGTCGGTCATTGCCAGGCCGCGTGCATCCAGTGCGGCGCGTAGTTCGGCGTGGCTGGCCTTGGGCAGCTGCAGCAATTCCTGCGCCAGCGTGCCGGTGTAATCGGCGTACGCATCGATCTGCCCGGTCTCCAGTGCGCGCCAGAGAATGCGCGTGCCACCGAGCTGGGCGCGGTGCTGCACCTGCACGCCATCGCGCTGGCCGGCAGCGGTGGCGATCTCGCCCAGGATCACCGCTTCGGTGAAGTTCTTCGAGCCGATGGTGACCTGCGCGGCTTGCGCCACACCGCTGCAGATCAACAATGCAAAAGCCATCAACGGCGCGCGCATCATGCGGCATCACCGATGCTGCGCTGCGCGGTGAGAAAGCGCTGCACGAACGCATCGGCCGGCTGTTCCAGCAGCGTGCGCGCACTGCCCTGCTGCACCACTTGGCCGGCGCGCATCAGCACCAGCGTGTCGGCCAGATACGCGGCTTCGGCCACGTCGTGGGTGACCAGCACCACGGTCTTGCCGAGCTGCGCGAACAGCTCGCGCATCTGCGCCTGCAGGTCGTAGCGCACGATCGGATCCAGTGCACCCAGTGGTTCGTCCAGCAGCAGCGCCGGCGGGTCCAGCATCAGGGCGCGGATCAGGCCCACGCGCTGGCGCTGACCACCGGACAACTCGGCCGGGTAGCGCGCCAGCAGCGCGGGCGGCAGCTGGCACAGCGCGCACAAGGTCTCCAGGCGTTGCGCGATACGTTGCGGCGTCCAACCCAGCGTCTGCGCCAGCAGCACCACATTGCTGCGTGCATCCAGGTGCGGGAACAGGCCGCCCTCCTGGATCACGTAACCAATGCGCTGCCGCTGCGCCTGCAGCGCATCACGCCGCAATGGCGCGCCATCGAAGGTGACGCTGCCACTGTCCGGCCATTCCAGGCCCACCAGCATGCGCAGCACGGTGGACTTGCCGGCGCCACTGGGGCCGATCAACGCAGTGGTGACACCGCTGGCGAACGACAGGCTGACCTGGTCGAGGGCGATGGCCTGGCCGTAGCGACGGCTGACCTGGTCGAGAGTGAACATGCGGCCGAGCTTGCCGGGCGCCGCGTCAGACGGGCGCGAAGGCGCACCTGCGTGCAGGTCTCACCGCGGTGGTGCCAGCAGTTCGCGCGCGCTCAAATAGCCATCGCCATTGGCATCCTGGCGTGCGAAACGCTCCACCAGCGTTGCGCGGTGCGCGGCGCGGGTGATCGGCTTGCCGCGCCGGCCCGGCAGTTCTTCGCCTTGCAGCACGCCGTCGTGATCCAGGTCGCGCTGATCGAAGGCGTAGCTCATCCAGGCCAGATATTCATCGCGGCTGACCCGGCCATCGCCATCGGTGTCCATGCGTTGCAGATACTGCTGGCTGTCCTGCACCTGGGCCTGCGCGGCCACCGCCACTGCGCACAGTGCCCCACAGGCCAGCACACGAGGCAGCGCGTGCAGCAGCGCAGGCACGCAAACGCCCGCGCGCGCAACGCTCGCGTTACGTGCCACTCAGCGCATAACCCTTGAGCCGTGCCGCATACGCCTGCAATGCCGCGTTGCCGCTGGCTTCGGCTTCATGGCACCACTGCTGCAGCTGCTTGAGCCGCTCGGACGCATCGTGGCTGCGCGCTTCCAGCACGGCGGTGAGGCGCGCGCGGTATTCCACCAGCGTGCGCATGCGCGGGCGTTGCGCCACCCAGTGTTGCAACTGTTCGCGCGCATCGGGCTTGAGCCAGCGGCCATCGTCCACCAGGCCCTTGCGCAGGCGGCGCGGTAGCAGCTGGCGCAGCTTGGCACCGGTGGCGGCGGCCTCTTCGCGCAGGGCCGGCTTGAGCACGTTGCGCTGGTAGTCGGTCATGGCCTGGAAGCGGTGCGACAACAGTGCCTTGAGCGTGTCGGCATCGGGCACGGCGATGTTGGGGCGAATGTCCAGCGACGGCGCCACCCGCAGCACCTTGGCCAGGCCCAGCGCCTGCAGGCAGCGGATCGCGATCCAGCCGATGTCCAGCTCCCAGCGCCGCATCGAAAACCGCGCCGAACTCGGGAAGGCATGGTGATTGTTGTGCAGTTCTTCGCCACCGATCCACAGCGCCCACGGGGTCAGGTTGGTGGAGGTGTCGGCGGACTCGAAATTGCGATAGCCCCACCAATGCCCCAGGCCATTGACCACGCCGGCGGCCCAGAACGGAATCCACGCCATCTGGATCGCCCACAGTGCGATACCGGGCAGCCCGAACAGCACGCTGTTGACCACCAACAGCGCGATCGGGCCGGCGTTGGCGTGCGGCGTGTACAGATGCCGCTCGATCCAGTCATTGGGCGCGCCCTTGCCGTACTGCTCGATGTCGGCCCGCTGCGCGCGTGCTTCGCGGTACAGCTCCACGCCGCGCCAGAACACCTGGCCGATGCCCTTGGTCTGCGGGCTGTGCGGGTCTTCCTCGGTTTCCACCTTGGCGTGATGCTTGCGATGGATCGCCACCCACTCGCGGGTGATCATCGAGGTGGTGAGCCAGGTCCAGAAACGGAAGAAATGCGCGATGACCGGATGGAAATCCACACCGCGGTGCGCCTGGCTGCGATGCAGGTACAAGGTCACCGCGAAGATGGTGAGTTGGGTGAACACCAGCAGCACGGCCAGCATCCCCCACACGCCCAGGCCGGCGATGCCGGAGGTCAGAACGTCGATGATCGAATCGGACAACATCGGCATCTCCAGGCAGTGCGCCATCGTGTCGGTGGATACAGACATGATGGGGGCGATGGCGGCAAACTTCACCCTTCGGATGCGTAGGGTGCCTCCTACATTCCTAAAGCGGTTCACACGTCTCGTTTCCTTCCCGTTACCCGATCCCACCTGCATGTCTGTTGCCGTCGACTCCTCCGCCACACCCGATGCCCCGCCACTGATCGAGCTCGACCAGGCCAGCGTGATCCGCGGCCAGGTGCGCGTGCTGCACGCCTTGCGCATGCGCATTGCGCTGGGCCAGCACACCGCCATCCTGGGCCCGAACGGCTGCGGCAAATCCTCCTTCATCAAATTGATCACGCGCGAGCTGTATCCGCTGGCGCGTGGCGATGGCCAGCCCGCGGTGAAAGTGCTGGGGCAGACGCGCTGGCAGGTGGACCGCCTGCGCGCGCATCTGGGTATCGTCAGCGGCGATCTCAGCGGCAACCTGGCGCAGATGCCCGAGCTGGATGTGGAAAGCGCGGTGCTCTCCGGGTTTTTCGCCAGCTACGTGGTGCCGCCGCACCGCGAAATCAGCGACGACATGCGCGCCCGTGCACGCGAAGCACTGGCACTGGTGCGTGCATTGCCGTTGCTGGAGCGCCCGTATGCAGAGCTGTCGGCCGGCGAGACACGGCGCGTACTGATCGCGCGTGCGCTGGTCAATCGCCCACAGGCGCTGTTGCTGGACGAACCCTCCACCGGCCTGGATCTGGTGGCGCGGCAGCACCTGCTCGACAGCATGCGTCACCTCGCCCAGCAAGGCATCACGTTGGTGCTGGTGACCCATCACATCGAGGAAATCGTGCCGGAGATCGACCGGGTGATCCTGCTGCGCGGTGGCAGTGTCCTGGCCGATGGCAGCCGCGCGGACATGCTCACCGACGACCGTTTGTCTGCAGCGTTCGATGGCCCGGTGCGGGTGCAACGCGATGGCGAGCGCTACTGGGCGACGGTGGGCGCTGGCTAAGCGCAGCGATCAAAACGACTGCGCAGCCGCCAGGCGGGCGTTACGTTTTGTTAGCCGCTCTAAGGTTTGCGGTGCAGTGCGATGCGCGGGCTGAGCTGGCGGCCGTGCCATGCGCATTGGCGGCGGCAATGTGCACGCGGCGGGTCGTGCATGTCTGCGCGAAAGCGGCGCCCCACCCCTGCCCAACCGGTGCGCCGCGCCATGACGTTGGGCAGGGGACAGCGGGCCGGCCACTGCGCTTAGACTCGGCGCACCGCAGACAGGAGTCGTCCCGATGGCACAGTGGTATTTCCATATTCCCGGACAGGCCGACCGGATCGGCCCGCTTGATGACGCCAGCGCCCGCGCGCATGCGCAGCGCCAGCCCGACGCGCTGGCCTGGCGCGACGGCCTCGACGGCTGGACACCCGCCCGCCAGCTGGCCGAATTGCAGGGCGCCGGCAGCCTGCCGCCGCAGTTGAGCGGCACAGGCGCCGCACGCGCGGACGAGATCGATTACCGCATCGTCGGCAACGACATGCAGTTCGTCGAGGTCGAACTGGACCCGGGCGAGAGCGCCATCGCCGAAGCCGGTGCGCTGATGTACAAGGACGCCGCGGTGCAGATGGACACCGTGTTCGGCGATGGCTCGCACGATGGCCAGGGCGGCAGCAGCGGCGGGCTGATGGGCAAGTTGCTCTCGGCCGGCAAGCGCGTGGTGACCGGCGAAAGCATGTTCACCACCGTGTTCACGCACGCCGGCAGCGGCAAGGCCAAGGTGGCGTTCGCCGCGCCCTACCCCGGCACCGTGCTGGCGTTGCGGCTGTCCGAACACGGCGGCCGCCTGATCTGCCAGAAGGACAGCTTCCTGGCGGGTGCGCGCGGCGTATCGCTGGGTATCGCCTTCCAGCGCAAGATCCTCACCGGCCTGTTCGGCGGCGAGGGATTCATCATGCAGAAGCTCGAAGGCGACGGCTGGGTGTTCGTGCATGCCGGCGGCACCGTGGTGGAACGCGACCTGGCGCCGGGCGAACGCATCGACGTGGACACCGGCTGCGTGGTCGCCTACCACGCCAGCGTGGACATGGACGTGCGCCGCATCGCCGGCCTGAAGAGCATGTTCTTCGGCGGCGAAGGCGTGTTCCTGGCCACCCTCACCGGCCCGGGCAAGGTGTGGATGCAATCGCTGCCGTTCTCGCGCATGGCCGGCCGCATGCTGCAGGCCGCCCCGCAGGCCGGTGGCCAACAACGCGGCGAAGGGTCGGTGCTGGGTGGACTGGGGCGCTTGCTGGATGGCGACAACCGGTTCTGATCGAAGCAGACTGGTTGACCGCGGCTGGTGCGACGCGTTGCCGTAAACGCACCAGCCGCGGTTAACCGAAGCGCTTTACTGCGGCGCTGATGCGGCGCGGTCTACGCACCGGCGGCATGTGCACTCCAGAGCGCCTGCAGCGCACGCGCAGGCACGCACGCGACGCCGCGGGCGGGTGAAGGTACGCGGCGACACAGTGATTGCTCCCGAAGGCGTATGCCCGCAGGTGGCAGCGCGCGCCGTGCTGATCCCTGACGCAGCCCGGCTGCCGAGGCGACCAATGGGACGCGCGGCGTTAGGGGGTGCGCGTGTATTCTCCCTCGCCTTTCCAACTACGTTTCCGTCGCCATGACTGCGCTCCGTCGCCCACGCTCCCTTGCCTTGCTGTCGCTGATCGGCCTGCTTTCGGCCTGTGGGGGCGAACCGCGTCCCGCCACGCCCGCGCCGGTGGTGCAGGCGCCGTCTGCCACTGCGCCCAAGCCGGTGAAGATCGGCGTCGCGCTCGGCGGCGGTGCGGCCAAGGGCTTTGCACATATCGGCGTGATCAAGATGCTGGAAGCCAACGGGTTTGCACCGGTGGTGGTGTCGGGCACCAGCGCCGGTAGCGTGGTGGGCGCGCTGTACGCCAGCGGCATGGACGCGTTCCAGATGCAGGAAAAGGCCGTGGCGCTGGACCAGACCAGCATCCGCGACGTGCGCTTGTTCTCCGGTGGCCTGGTGCAGGGGCAGAAGCTGCAGGACTACGTCAACGAACAGCTCGGCGGCAAGCCGATCGACAAACTGCGCAAACCATTCGCCGCGGTCGCCACACGGCTGGAAGACGGTGAGCGCACGGTGTTCGTGCGTGGCAATGCCGGCCAGGCGGTGCGCGCCTCCAGCAGCATTCCCGGCGTGTTCGAGCCGGTGACCATCGGCCAGTACCACTACGTGGACGGCGGCGTGGTCAGCCCGGTGCCGGTGGATGCGGCGCGCCAGCTCGGCGCCGAATTCGTGGTGGCGGTGGATATTTCCAGCAAGGCCAGCGGCAAGAATCCCGGCGACCTGCTGGGCACGGTCAATCAGTCGATCTCGATCATGGGCCAGCGCCTGGGCGAGGCCGAACTCAAGCGTGCCGACGTGGTGATCCGCCCCAAGGTCAACGACATCGGCTCGGCCGATTTCAACCAGCGCGGCGCCGCAATCCTGGAAGGCGAACGCGCGGCAATGGCGGTGATGCCGCAGATCCGCGCCAAGATCGCGCAACTGCAGGCGCAGCGCAGCAGCGCCACCCGCAGTGCGGCCGAACAGGCCAAGGCGGCAAAGCAGGAGGCGTACAAGCGCTGCCTGGAAGAACGCTCGCGCTGGCAGAAGTTGCGCGGCAAGGATGAGGAATGCGTGGCGCCCTGATGCGCGTGTTGGTGCGGATGTAGATGCGCGTGAGCCGTACGTCGCAGGCCGATCAACGAAGTACGCGCAAGGTTGATGTGGGCGTTTTTGGCGACAGGCGATAGACGGCTGTGAGTGATGTGAAGTGCGTGTGTGGAAATGCGCGTTGAAGAACAGCACGTGTGGCGGAACGTGGTCGCGGCCAAGGCCGCTCCTACAACGGCACGGCGGTTCCGGGTGTGGTGATGGTGTGTCGGGATGGCTTCGCGGCCTAGGCCGCTCCTACGACAGCCGGCGCGTTCTTAGGGCAATGCGCGCCGTTGGCACCCTGCAACAGCCGCAAGGCCGCCCCTGTAGGAGCGGCCTTGGCCGCGATGCGTTACCGATGACCCCGCAACATCAACCGCAACACCTCAATACCGCCAACGCAGCGACACGCTGACAAACCGCGGCTCGCCGTAGTTCTGGTAATCCAGGTTGGCCCAGTAGGTCTTGTCGAAGGCGTTGCGCACCGCCAGCGTGGCGGTCCATTGCTCGCTGATGCGGTAGTTGGCGTTGAAATGCACCAGCGCATACGGGTTCTGCACCACGGTCACCGGGGTGGTGGCGCCGCTGCCATCGCCGGTGGGGCGCGCGATGTTGAAGCCGCGCACTGCGCTCTGCCAGCTCACCCCGCCGCCGATGCTCAGGCGCTCCCAGGCGCCGGGCAAGCGCAACTGCGTGGACAGCTGCAGATAATCCTCGGGCAGGTTGGCGTAGATCGCATCGGTGGGCGGGCGCGTCACCTTGACGTGGGTGAAGCCGGCATTGACGGTCCAACCGGGCAGGATCTCGCCGTTGATATCCATTTCCCAGCCACGGCTCTTGGTGCCGTTGATGCCGATGTAGGCCGAATTGCCGTCCGGCAGCGAGGATTCCGGCTGGGTCATGTCGCGCACGGCAAAGTTGTCCTGCTTGGCCTCGAACACGGCGGCAGTGGCCATCGCATGGCCGTCGAGCAATTGCGCCTTGATGCCGGCTTCCAGGTTGGAGCCTTCCACTGGCGCGAGCAGGTTGTTGTCCTTGTCGCGGTAGTTCTGCGGATTGAAGATTTCGGTGTAGCTGGCGTACACCGACACGTCCGGCACGATGTCGTAGACCAGGCCCACGTAAGGGGTGACTTCGTCGCTCACTTCATAGCGACCGCTGGTGCCGGTGTAGGCGCCGCTGGCATCGAAGGCCTGGGTGCGGGTTTCCCACGAACTCAGGCGTGCGCCGGCGATCAACGACAGCGGGTCGGCCAGGCGGAACCGCGTGGAGGCATACACGCCGCGCTGGGTGGTGCGCCCCTCGCTCCGCCGGCCGTTGCGTGCGTAGGTCACTTCGGACGCATTACCGTCCCAGTTGCGGATGTTGGGAATGAAATAGCAGCGTTCGGGCGGACCAAAGGCGTTGGGGCAGGTGGCCCAGTCGTCCGGATAGGTCTGCGCCAACCCGTACGAGGTGGATTGCAGATCCTGCCAGCTGCCGCCCACCACCACATCGTGCTGGCGGCCGAACAGCGAGAAACCGCCGGACAGATACACATCCACGCTGTCGCGAGTGTCTTCGGTTTCGCCCACACCGGTGCGCAGGAACATGCCGCTACCGTCGGCGGCCGGATACCCGGTGCCGTACACACGCAGGCTCTGCACGTTGCCCTTGGTGTGCGCGGCGTTGACGCGCAGCAACCAGTCCTCGCCGATGCGTTGTTCCAGGTTGGCGAACGCGGTGCTGGTTTCGCGCTGCCAGCGCGTCCACTCCGGTGCCAGATTCGTTGAGCGGGATAGATTGGCCAGCGTGCCATCGGCGGCGAAGAACGGCACCGTGCCCCAGGTCGAACCGACCGGGGTGTTGTCCTGGCGCTGATAGCCGACGGTGAGGGTGGTGCTCTCGGTCAGGTCGCCTTCCAGCACCGCCATGCCGGACATTTTGGTGTCGTGGTAGCGGTCGTAGTAGTAATCGCGGTCCTGCCAGGCCGCCACCACGCGGCTGCGCCAGCGCCCGTCGCTGGTCAGCGGCGCGTTGACGTCGGCCTGCATGCGGCGGAAATCCCAGGTGCCCGCGCTCACCGCAAACGAGGCATCGAACTCCTTGCCGGGCCGCTTGCGCAGCAGGTTGACCGTGGCAGAGGGAATGCCCGCGCCGGTGAGCAGGCCATTGGCGCCGCGGATCACTTCGATGCGGTCGTAGAAGACGGTGTCGTATTCCTGATTGGTCGCGCCGCTATAGGTGGGCAGGCCGTCGACCTGGAAGTCGGTGATCTGGAAGCCGCGCGCGAAATACAGCGGGCGCTGGGTGTCGTAAAAGGACACGTTGACGCCGGTGACGTTGCGCATCACGTCGTCGATGCTGAAAAGCGACTCGTCTTCCAGCCGCTGCAGCCCGATCACGCTCACCGACTGCGGGGTTTCCTGCAGGGTCAGCGGCAGGCGCGTGGTGGTGGCCGGCTGCGCGCGGCTCACCGTGCCGTTGACGCTCACCGCGTCCAGCGTCTTGGCGTTGGCATCGGCATCGGCATTGGCGTCGGCCAGGTCGGCGGCACGCGCGGCGGCGGGCGTCATCGTCAATGCGCACAGCAGCGCAGCGGACAGCGTGGCCAGAGGAAGGGTCTTGGCAGGCATCGGGGGTCTCATCGATCGGGCAGACGCGGCGCGTCAGTGACAGGAAGCGGCGGGCACGCGTCGGCATCCACCCGGACGACAAGCTGGCTGGCCCGGTGGGCTGGCGGTTCGACGGGGGACACGGCTGGACGCTGCCAGTGTTATGCAAATGTAAATCGTTATCGTTTGTTGGGCAAGCGCACGGCGCTGTCCCGCGCTCGCTGGCGCGAGGACGCCCCCGGCAACCCCGGCGGTCTAAGCCCCCACGCGCTTACGCCAGATGCGAGAGCGGCAAGCCTTCCGGGGCCTTCACCGTGCGCAGCACGAAGCTGGAATTCACATCCGATACGCCGGTGGCGTTGAGCAGGCGATCCAGCAAAAACCGCGAGAAATGCTCCAGGTCGCGCACCTGCACCTGCAGCAGGTAATCCATGTCGCCGGTGAGCGCCCAGCAGGCCACGACCTCGTCCCAGCCGCGCACGCCGGCGGCGAAGTGCTCGATGTCCGGCTGGCCGTGCTGTTCCAGCTGCACCCGCACGAAGGCCTGCAGGCCCAGGCCCAGCGCGCGCGCATCCAGGCGCGCGCCATAGCCGGCGATGATGCCGGCCGCTTCCAGCCGTTGGGTACGCCGCAGGCAGGCCGAGGCCGAGAGATTGACCTGCGCGGCGAGCTCGGCGTTGCTGCTGCGCCCTTGCGTCTGCAGCAGCGCGAGCAGGCGCAAATCGGTGCGGTCCAGGGCGATTGGTTGATCCATATGTTGCGCAGCAGCAAGCGATGACGCACGAATCTTGCGTCTAACGGCCGCCGGTGCGCAACATTCGCAATCCCGTTGCGTGGCCATTTGGCTAAGGTGAAGCCATCCGTTTCGGGAACCACACCGCATGAACACAGCGCCGCGCCGCGTCGAGAACCAGCTCACCGACAAGGGCTATGTGCCGGTCTACACCACCGCGGTGGTGGAGCAGCCGTGGGATGGTTACAGCGCCGACGACCATGCCACCTGGGGCACGCTGTACCGGCGGCAGCGCGCGCTGCTGGTCGGGCGGGCCTGCGATGAGTTCCTGCAGGCGCAGGACGCAATGGGCATGGACGACACCCAGATTCCGCGCTTCGACGCGCTCAACGCGGTGCTGCAGGCGACCACCGGCTGGACGCTGGTCGGTGTGGAAGGGCTGCTGCCGGAGCTGGATTTCTTCGATCATCTGGCCAACCGGCGCTTCCCGGTGACCTGGTGGATCCGCCGCCCGGACCAGATCGACTACATCGCCGAACCGGACCTGTTCCATGATCTGTTCGGGCACGTGCCGCTGCTGATGAATCCGCTGTTTGCCGACTTCATGCAGGCCTATGGGCGCGGTGGCGTCAAGGCGCACGGAATTGGCCCGGACGCGTTGCAAAATCTCACCCGGCTGTACTGGTACACGGTGGAATTCGGCCTGATTGCCACGCCGCAGGGGTTGCGCATCTACGGTGCGGGCATCGTCTCGTCCAAGGGCGAATCGCTGCATTCGCTGGAATCGGCGGCGCCGAACCGGGTGGGCTTCGATCTGCAGCGGGTGATGCGCACGCGCTACCGCATCGACAGTTTCCAAAAGACCTACTTCGTCATCGACAGCTTTACGCAGCTGATGGACGCCACCGCCCCGGATTTCACCCCGATCTATGCCGCGCTGGCGCAACAGCCGCAGGTGCCGGCCGGCGAGGTGCTGGCAACCGACCACGTCCTGCAGCGCGGCAGCGGCGAAGGCTGGAGCCGCGACGGCGACGTGTGAGGGGTTGGCTGGCGCCGGTGTGTTCGGCCTGGCGTGGCGTGTTGGCGTCGGCGCCGCTTCGTCGACGATGACATGACGATGGCGCGCTAGCGCCTGCACTCTGGTGCGAGAAGCGCCTACCTGAGGCGAGCTAGACGCACGGCATGCGTCGCCGGTACAACCGCATCGCTGCAAGCGCTGCCAGCTGCCAGAAGTGCTTCGGTGTCGATAGGAGTCGGCACGTGCACCAATGTTGGTGTTTTCCCCTGTACCACGCGCCCACTCCACATTCCCTGCACGGGTCGACCGGTGGCGGATCGCCTGCTAACCACAGCATTGTTCAAGCAGGTCGAAACACCGCAAGCGCGCTCGACCTCGGCGCACCGACTCGACAGCATCCCCGGCCCGCACTAAGGTCGGGATTCCCCACACCGTTGCTGCCCATGGACCTGACGCACTTCCGCATCCGGCGCTTGGAGCTGGACGACACGCGCCTGCTGTTTACGCTGGACAACGGCATGCGCATCGACGAGCCGATCCAGGCGCAGCGGCTGCTGGCCAAGGCCACGCCAGCGCAGCGCGCGCAGTGGCAACTCACCGACGACAGCCATGGCGTGAACTGGCCGGCCGTGGCGCCGCCCAGTGCGCAGGGGCTGCTCAACATGCCGATGCTGTTGTGGCACCGACGCACCGCACGCGCACAGGCGCGGCTGGTGGCGGTGCGCGGCCGCTTCGATGCGCTGACGCCGGGCGAGCGCGAGCTGGTGGCATTGGCCCGCCTGGACGCGGACATGAGCGACAGCGGCTACGCGCGCTACTTCGACCACTGGGATGCGCTGACCCGCAGCTGTGCGCTGCAGGCGCTCACCGCGATGGGTGCAAGCCAGGTGCGCCAGGCGATCGATGGCCTGGGCGCGGTGTTCGAGCGGCTCGAAGAAGACCCGGACCTGCTCAGCATCGAAGACATTCTCGATGCGATGAGCGAAACCGACCGTCAGCGCGTGGATGGCTGGGAAGAGGTGTATTACCGCCAGTCCAGCGCGCTGGCGCGATTGGGGTTGATCCACTACGGGGTGGACAAGGCCTGAGGCAGTTGCGTTGGTGGTTGAGCCGCGCCGCAGACCACTTCGATGTGGCAGTCCTGCGGCCGCACTGCACCGGACAGCCTGCGGTTGATGCGCTCGGCTGCACGACATGCAACGCCACAACGCGGTAACGCCACAACGCGTAACGCGGTAACGCGGTAACGCGGTAACGCGGTAACAACGTTAAACGCGCTGCGTGCTCGGCGAGCGGCGCATTCTTTTCAGCAGCGCATCGCGTTATCGAGCCGTGCACCGCACTGCACAGTGCCTCAGGATCTGGCAGCCAGATACGTCAGCAGGATCACCAGATCTTCCTCGCCCACTTGCTGCAGCGCATGCGTGCTGCCGGGGCGGGTGAGCAGTGCATCGCCGGCGGCCACTTCGTACTGTTTGCCATCCAGCGCGTACAGGCCGCGACCGCTGACGACGTAGTAGATCTCGTCCTTGTCGTGCAGATGCAGGCCGATGCCGGCGCCCTTGTGCAGCACGCGCTTGCGCAGCACGAACTTCAACTCCGGCGCGTCGGCAAAGAACGGATAGGCGGTAGTCGGGCCGGCACCGCCATGTGGGCCGGGCTGGCTGCGCGGCAGGTCGCGCTCATGCACGACCAGCGAGGGATGCGCCTGCGCGGCACGGCGTGCGGCGGTGTCCGGCGCAGCGCCGCAATCGGCATCGCGGCGTAGCTGGGGTTTCAGCGCCGGCTGCAGTTGCACCCAACCATGCACGACCAGGCACGCAATGGCGGTGGCGCCGGCCTGGCTGAAGTGGGTGCCATCGGCCTTGGTTTGTTCGGGCACGAACAGGAAATACGGTTTGGCCGCCTGTTCGCCGAGCGCGCGGATCCAGTCGCTGGAGCTGGCGTTGAGATCGATCAGGCCCACCTGCTCCTGCGCGGCCAGTTGCTGCATGGCCAGGGTGTAGCGGCCATGCGTGTCGGGCAGCGCGCCGAAGTCGTAGAGCAAGCGCGCGGCCGGGGTGATCAGGATCGGCGTGGCGCCTTTGTCGCGCGCGATGGCAATAAAGCGGCGCAGGAACTGCTGGTAGTCACCTTGCGGATCGGTGTAACGCGTGGCGTCTTCGCGCTTGGCGTCGTTGTGGCCGAACTGGATCAGCAGCACGTCGCCGGCACGGATGTCCTTGGCGATGGCATCCAGCCGCCCTTCGGCGATGAAGCTGCGTGTGCTGCGCCCACCCTTGGCGTGGCTGTGGACCTGCCACTGCGCCGGGTCGAACCAGCCTTGCAGCATCTGGCCCCAGCCAGCTTGCGGTGCGCGGTCCGAGCCGTACTCGGCGGCGGTGGAATCGCCGGCGATGAAAATGCGATGGGGCGCGGCGTGGGCAACGTGCGCGCAGAGCAGCAGCATGGCGATGAGCAGTCGACGCATGAGGGGCTCCGTGGTGGGTTCTGTGTTCGATGTTGTTGCTGCTGTTGCTTTTTGGATCTGGTTTTGCCGCTCTCTGCAGTGCGGTAATGACGCATGCATGCATGCTTGATGCGTACTTCGATTTGGCAATTAACCGTCCTTCGCGCGTCGGCTAGATCACTAACGAACGCCGTGATGCTCCGCGGGGTCAGCGACACCACCGGCGCTGGTTGTTGATCGAGTGGATCCGATCCCTGCGCTTGCCTGCCGGTTGGCTGTCTTGCGCCGTACACGCGCCCCGGACCCGCGCGTGCGGCGTGCTCACTCCAAAGCACGCGCGCTTGTCAGCGCCTGCATCGGAGTCATTCAACGCAGGACATTCACTGACTGCCGCATCCTGCGCGTGTCACCACCGGATGCAGGTGATGCATCCGGTGGTGAAGGATCGCGCTGCCTGAAGCGTCATCGACGTCTCACGCACTCGCCTTGCTGGCGCATGCCTGCTCCCGCGACAGGAACACCGGCATGCGCATGCAACTGCACTCAGGCAGCAGCGGCTTCGCTCTTGCCGAGCAGGCCGGCGACGAAGCTGCGGATCTCCGCGTCCTGGGCGTTGTCGAAGAAGCACTGCTGGAAGCGCGCACCGCCGATCGCCTGCTTGATCAGCTCCGGGTCGATCGCGCGCAGGCCGTCCAGGTAAGACTTGGCGGTGGCCTGCTTGACCTGGGTCAGGATGCCGGCGTTGGCGGCCTGCGATTCGCGACGCTCGGCCGGGTAGCCCAGGCCACGCTCGCCGCTGAAGGCCTTTTCGAAGATGTAGCGCACGTTGATTTCCGCGCCCCAGCCGTAGCCCTTCGCGAATGCCAGCGACAGCGCATTGCCGTTGTTGACCTGCGCGAACAGGTAGGCGTCGGTCGGCTCGATGCAGTAGCCGCAGAACACGCCCGGGTGGGCGTTGAGCGACATCATCGCGCCCTGGCCGGTGCCGCAACCAGCGACCACGAAGTCCACGGCCTTGGCGTTGAGCAACAGGCTGGCGACGATGCCCAGGTGGATGTAGGTCAGGCGGTGGTCGTTGTCGCCGTCCATGCCGACGTTGAACACGTCATGGCCCTGCTCGCTGGCGACGTCGTTGAGCTGCTGCAGGATCACCGGGTTCTTGGCGGCCTGGCTAAACTCATTCATGAGTGCAATTTTCATGGGAATGCTCCGATTTCGTTGGGGAAGTTGGTTGGAATGTGGTTGATGCGTGCTTGCGTGGCGGACGTCATGCATGTCGGGGTTGTGCGCGTGCATACCGACCCTCATCCGCCCTGCGGGCACCTTCTCCCGGTGGGAGAAGGAAACGACGCATTTTTCTCAGCGCGCCAGCCAGCCGCCGTCGACCGGGATGATGGCGCCGTTGACGTAGTCCGAGGCGCTGCTGGCCAGGAACACCGCCGCGCCGCCGAGGTCGGCCGGCACACCCCAGCGCGCGGCCGGGATGCGGTCCAGGATGGACTTGTTGCGGTCCTGGTCGGCACGCAGCTGCGCGGTGTTGTCGGTGGCCATGTAGCCGGGGGCGATGGCGTTGGCGGTCACGCCCTTGCTGCCCCACTCGTTGGCCAGCAGGCGGGTGATGCCGGCGATGCCGGACTTGCTGGCGGTGTAGGACGGCACGCGGATGCCGCCCTGGAACGACAGCATCGAGGCGATGTTGATGATCTTGCCGCTGCCCTGCGTGATGAAGTGGCGGCCGGCGGCCTGCGACATGAAGAACGCCGATTTCAGGTTGACGTTCATCACGTCGTCCCAATCCTGCTCGCTGAAATCCACCGCATCGGTGCGGCGGATCAGGCCAGCATTGTTGACCAGGATGTCCAGGCGGCCCAGGCCGGCGAGGGTTTCATCGAGGATGCGCTGCACCGGCTCGATGCTGATCAGGTTGGCTTCGATGGCGACGAAGCGGCGGCCCATCGCCTTGACCTTTTCTTCGGTCTCGGTCGGTGCCTGGATGCCGGCGGCGGCGATGTCGGCGCCCGCCTCTGCCAGTGCCAGCGCGATGCCCTGGCCCAGGCCAGTGTTGGCACCGGTGACCAGTGCGACCTTGCCTTCGAGACTGAACGGATTGCTCATTACCTTATCGCTCCAGATGCGGCATGCCGCGTTCGATGATGGGGCCGCCGCACCCGTTGGCGCGACGGCGGGGCATTACTTGAGCTGGCAGATATCCAGCACGTGCATGTCGGTGTAATCGAGGTTTTCGCCACCCATCGCCCAGATGAAGGCGTAGTTGCTGGTGCCGGCGCCCATGTGGATCGACCACGGCGGCGACACCACCGCTTCGTTGTTCTGCATCACGATGTGGCGCTGCGCGTCGGGCTCGCCCATGAAGTGATACACGCGGTCGTTGGCGCCCAGATCGAAGTAGAAATACACCTCGCTGCGGCGGTCGTGCAGATGCGGCGGCATGGTGTTCCAGACGCTGCCCGGCTTGAGCACGGTCAGGCCCAGCAGCAGCTGCGAAGACTGGCAGGTGGCCGGCACGATGTACTGGTAGATGGTGCGCTCGTTGCTGGTTTCCAGCGCGCCGCGCTCCAGTGCCACCGCGTCCTTGATCGACAGCTGCTTGGTCTCGAAGCGCGCATGCGCCGGGGTCGAGGCCAGATAGAACTGCGCCGGGTTGGCGGCATCGGCGGACGCAAAGCTCACCTCGGTGCTGCCCATCGCCACATACAGGCCGTCCTTGGGCCCGAGCGTATAGGCGGTGCCATCCACGGTGACGGTGCCGGTGCCGGCGCCAACATTGATGACGCCCAGCTCGCGCCGCTCCAGGAACGGGTGGCCGGCCGCCGAGGCGGGCTCGGTCTGCTTGGGCAGTTCCAGCGTCTTGCCGACCGGGGCGGCGCCACCGAGCACGAAGCGCTCGTAGTGGGTGTATTTGAGGGTCACCGCATCGGCGACGAACAGGCCGTCGAGCAGGTAGAGCTCGCGCAGGGTGTCGTTGCTGGCGCCCTTGAGGGCGTCCGGATGGGTGGCGTAATGGGTCTTGCAATAGAGGGACATGCGCATCTCCGGTGGCAAGCGAGGGGGAATGAAAGCCCGCACCACGCCATTCTACCGGCTCTGGTAAACCGGTGTCATTGCGCAGTGCACGAAAGCGGAGCGTGGGTGGGGGCTGCTGGCTGCCTGCTTCCTTCTCCCCTCGGGAGAAGGTGGCGCGTAGCGCCGGATGAGGGTGCAAGGCGGCGCGCTATGTCGGGGGCACGGCTTGGTTTGGTCAGGGGAGGCTTCTGCGCCTCCTACCTGAGCTCATGGCTGAGCTTTCTCAGATGGCGGTCTGCCACCGTACCCTCACCCCAACCCCCGCTCCGCACCCCGGCCCGCGCTTGCGCCGCGGGCGCTCCAAGGCACGCGCGCCCATGGCGCGTAAGCCGTGCCTTCTCGCCCCGAAGGGAGAGGGGCTCACTACCTTCTCCCCTCGGGAGAAGGTGGCGCGTAGCGCCGGATGAGGGTGCGAGGCGGCGCGCTATATCGGGGGCACGGCTTGGTTTGGTCGGGGGGAGGCTTATGCGCCTCCTACCTGAACTCATGGCTGAGCTTCCTCAGATGGCGGTCTGCCGCCGTACCCTCACCCCAACCCCTCTCCCAAAGGGAGAGGGGCCCACTCCCTTCTCCCATCGGGAGAAGGTGGCGCGTAGCGCCGGATGAGGGTACGAAGCTGCGCGCTATGTCGGGGGCACGGCTTGGTTTGGTCAGGGGAGGCTTATGCGCCTCCTACCTAAGCTCATGGCTGAGCTTTCGCAGATGGCGGTCTGCCGCCGTACCCTCACCCCAACCCCTCTCCCGGAGGGAGAGGGGCCCACTCCCTTCTCCCATCGGGAGAAGGTGGCGCGTAGCGCCGGATGAGGGTGCGAGGCAACGCGCGCTCCCGAATGGGAGGGGCGTTACGTGCTCAATCTTCCGGCGGTTGGCAGGAGTCGCGCACGATCAGGTGCGGGCGCACGCTGGCGGTGGGTAGCTGCGGGGCGTTGTCGGGCTGGATCAGCATGGCGGCGGCGGTGCGGCCGGTGTCGCGGGTGTGGCGGCGCACCGAAGTCAGCGGCGGCCACAGGCGCGAGGCCAGCGAGCTGTCGTCATAGCCAATCACCGACAGCTGGCGCGGGATGTTGATGCCGGCGCGCAGGGCGACCTTGTAGATACCGGCAGCCATTTCGTCGTTACCGGTGAAGATGGCGGTGGGGCGCTTCTTGCCCAGCAGCAGCTTTTCGGCCGCGGCCACGCCCGATTCGAAGGTGTAGCCGGCCTCCACGATGCGCTCGGGCGGCAGTTCGATGCCACGCCGGGTCAAGGCGTCGGCAAAGCCGGCGGTGCGCTCGATCGAGGAGCGGTAGGCGCTGGGGCCGGTGACCAGGGCGATGTCGCGGTGGCCGAGCGAGAGCAGGTAGTCGGCCGCCTCGGCCGCGCCGTCGCGGTCGTGGGTGATCACCGTCTGCGAGGTGGTGTCCAGCGCGATCGAGGCGATGCGGGTGTAGCGGCAACCGATCTCGGCCAGCATGTCGGCCAGCGCCTGGTCCTCGGAGGCACGCGGCACCAGGATCACCCCGTGCAGCTTCTGCGCCTGGGCAAACCGGCGCACACCTTCGATATAGCCCGGGCTGCGGCTGTCGCAGGGGTGCACCACCAGCTCGAAGCTGGAGCCACGCAAGGCGTCCAGCGCGCCGTACTGCATGTCCACGATGTACTGCGCGGTGGGGTTGTCGTAGACCATGCCGATCAGGAACGAGCGCCGGAACGCCAGCCCGCGGGCGAGCGGGTCGGGCGCGTAGCCCACCTCGCGCATCAGCGCCTCGACCTTCTCGCGGGTGTCCTGCCGCACCAGCGGCGAGTTGTTGATGATCCGCGAGACGGTCTTCTTGGACACGCCCGACATCCGCGCGATGTCGTTGATCGTTGCTACCTTGCCCTTCGGCAGGCCGGGCATTCCCTCTTCGGGATTCTTGCGGGCGGGCATAGCGGTCAACCGTTCGAGTTGATTGGATTCTACCGGCCAGCGGGCCAGCAGGCCCTAGCGGAGCCTGCCGATGTCCCGTTTCGCACCCTGTGGCGGGCCGCGGCCAGTGGCGCCGCGGCATGCCTGGCGATGCAGAACGGTCAGTCCAGAGCGCGGTAGCGGAAGTTGCGGAACTCAACCTGGCCCTGCCCGGCGGCGTACAACGCCGGTTTCAGTGCCAGGAACTTGCCGGCCACGTTGTGGTGGTAGCCGGACACTTCCATCTGCACCGGGTACTTGGTCCAGGTGGTGCCGTCGGTGCTGGTGTGGATGGTGACGATGTGGCGGTTATTGGTGACGCGCAGCCACAGCGCGCCGCCCTTGCTGCTGGGCGCCAGCTTGGCCGGGCGTTCTTCGCCGTAGCGGTGCATGACGAAGTGTTCGCCATTGCTGCCCACCCCGGCGTAGAGCTTGTCGCTGTAGAACAGCAGCGCCCCGCCCTGCCCGCCCGGTGCCACGGTCATCTGCACCTCGAACTGATAGGCCTGGTCGGTGGCGATCACCGTCAGCGGCGAGGCATCGCGCGGTGCGCTGCCCTTGCCCTGCAGGCGCAGCACGCCATCGCCCACCTGCAGGCGCTTGGCTTCATCGGCGGCCGGGTTGAAGAACGACCACTGCGGGCCCAGCGTTGCGGCGCGGAAGTCGTCCGACAATGCCAGGCCGTGCGGCAGGGCCTGGCCGCTGGGCTTCTTCAACGGGGTGCCCAGGTCGCCGCCCTTGGCCACGAACCAGCCATCGGGCGTCCACTCGATGGGGTCGAGCAAGGCCTGCCGGCCCAGCGTCCAGAAGCCGTGCTCGTAGCCGTGGTAGAGCATCCACCAACGCTGGTCGGTGCCTTCCACCAGGGTGGCGTGGCCACGCGACCACCACGGCTCGTCGGCGCTCTTGGTGCGGGTGATCGGGTTGTTGGGCGCGTTCTGCCAGGGGCCGTGGATCGAGCGCGAGCGCGCGGTGATCACCATGTGCCCGGTCGGCGGGCCGGCGGTGCCGCCCACCGCGGTGGTCATGTAGTACCAGCCGTTGTGGCGGGTGATCTTGGGGCCTTCCTGGGCATAGCCTTCCACATCCCAGCTTTCCGGGTATTTCCAGCCGTCGTAGACGTGCTTGGGCGTGCCGACCACCTTCAGGCCGTCGTCGGACAGCTGCACATAGTCGCCGCCGCTCAGGAACAGGTAGCGCTTGCCATCTTCGCCCACTGCGTGACCGGGGTCGATGTACTTGCCCAGGCCGATGTCGATCGGCTTGCTCCACGGGCCCTTGATGTCGTCGGCCCACACCACGAAATTGCTGCGCTCGCCCTGGTCGCCACGCCGCGCCGGGAAATAGATGTAGTAGCGCTTGCCGTGCTTGATCAGGTCCGGTGCCCAGATCGCGCCGACGTTCTGGGTGATGGCATGGCCCAGCGGCTGCCAGTTGACCAGATCGCGCGAATGCCAGATCGGCAGGCCGGGGTAGGCGTCGAACGAAGACAGCGTGAGGTAGTAGTCCTGCCCGTCCTTGAGCACCGACGGGTCGGGATGGTCGCCGGCCAAGACCGGGTTGAGGAAGGTGCCATTGCCTTGATCGGCGATGCGCTGGTGCTCGATGCCGCGCTTCCAGTCGGCGGCGGTGGCCAGGCTGGCGCACAGCAGCAGCCCGGTGGTCAGCCAACGCAGGGCCAGGGGGGTGGTTCGAAACCGCATGCTCTCTCCTTGTCCCCGGTGTGCGGGGCGATGCAGCGGCCGGCACCTGGAGCGCCGGCCGCTGGATGAAGGCGGGAGACTCCCGCCGGCACTGGCGCTTACGCGCGCAGTGCCCTGGGCAACCAGAGCGACAGCTCCGGGAAGAACGCCACGATCAGCAACACGCACAACGCCGCCAGCCAGAACGGCCAGATGGTGCGCATGCTTTGGGCCACGGTGATTTCGCCGATCGAGGTACCAATGAACAACACCGAGCCGATCGGCGGCGTGATCAAGCCGATACCGCCGGCCAGCACCATCACCAAGCCGAAGTGGATCGGGTCGATGCCGTAGGCCTTGACCACCGGCAGGAAGATCGGCGTGCAGATCAGGATCTTCGGTGCCAGGTCCATGAACATGCCCAGCAGCAGCAGCATCACCACGATCATCAGCAACACGGTGTTCTTGCTGTCGGCAATGGCCTGCAGGAACTTCACCGCCGCCGCCGGCACTTGCAGGTACGCAAGCAACCAGCCGAATACTGCCGCAGTGGCGATCACGAACAGGATCACGCCGGTGGTGCGCGCGGCATGCGTCACCGCAGCGAAGAACTCGGCCCAGCGCAGCTGCCGATACAGCAATGCGGTGACGATCAACGCATACACCACCGCGATGGCCGCACTCTCCACCGCGGTAAAGATGCCGGCGCGGATACCGATGAAGATCAGCGCCACCAGGCCCAGGCCCGGCAGTGCGCCGAACAGGCGCAAGGCCACCGCACGCCAGCCCGGGAACGGCTCGGTGCCGTAGCCGCGATGGCGCGCCACCGCATAGCCGGTGACCATCATGGCGGCGGTCATCAGCAACGCAGGCACGATGCCGGCCGCGAACAGATCGGCGATCGACAAGCCACCGCCGGCCGCGGCCGAGAACAGGATCAGGTTGTGCGAAGGCGGCACCAGCAACGCCACCAGCGCGGCGGTCATGCTCACGTTCACCGCGTAATCGCGGTCGTAGCCGCGCTTGATCATCTGCGGAATCATCGTGCCGCCAACCGCCGAGACATCGGCAATCGCTGAGCCGGACACGCCGCCGAAGAACAGCGACGACAGCACGCTGACCTGGCCCAGGCCACCGCGCACACGCCCCACCAGCGATGACGCCAGCGCGATCAGGCGTTCGGAAATGCCACCACGCAGCATCAGCTCGCCGGCAAAGATAAACAACGGAATCGCGATCAACGACGCCGAGCCGCTACCGGCGGAAATCTGCTGCACCAGCACCACCGTGGGCAGGTCCAGATACAGCAACGTGGCCAGTGCGGCCGCGCCCAGGGCGTAGGCCACCGGCACGCCGATCAGCAGCAGCACCACAAAGGTTCCCAACAACATGGCGATGCCCATCAGCGCACTCCTCCGGTGTGGATCGGGCGCAGCACACGCCACAACTTGTACAAGGCAAACACCACCATCAGCGCGCCGCCAATGGACAGCGGCAGATAGTTGATGCTCTGCGGCATCTGCGCGCCGGCCATCTTGATGTCCAGCCCGTCCAGCAACAGGACCGCACTCCACCAGGCCAGCACCGCGCCGATGGCAATGATCATCACCGGGCGAATCACGTCGAACACGCGGCGCACCAGCGGCGGCATGTGTTCGCCGAGCAGATAGAAGCCGAAATGGCGGTTGGTATGCACGCCGGCGGCGGCGGCCAGGCTCAGCGCGGTGCTGAGCAACAGCAGGGTCACCGGCTCGGTCCAGCTGGGCGAGTCGTTGAGCACGTAGCGGGTGAACACCTGCCAGCCCTGCACGACCACCAGGCCAAGCAGCGCAATGGCTGCCACGCTGATGGCGACGTTGGAAACGCGGTCCAGCGCGCGCTGCAATGGCGCGACCGGCACGTTGACGGATGCGGGTTCGGTCATCGGGTCACCTCTATGCAAAATCGCGGATGCGGCGGTACAGCGCTTCGATCTCCGGCTGGCGCCGGTACTCGGCCAGCAGCGGCGCGGCGGCGGCGCGGAACGCCGGCATGTCGACCTGATTGAGCTTGACGCCGTAATCGATCACCTGCTGCCGCGCGGTGGCCTCGGAGGCATCCCACAGCGTGCGCATCACCGGCACCGACGCACGCGCCAGTTCCACCACCAGGCCACGATCGGCCGGACTCAGCGATTCGAAGCTCTTGCGCGACATCACCAGGATGTCCGGCGCGTAGGAATGCTCGCTCTGCGACCAGTAGCGCGCCGCTTCGAAATGGCGGCTGGACTGGAAGCTGCGCATGTTGTTTTCCGCACCGTCGATCATGTGCGTTTCCATCGCCGAGAACGTCTCGCCCAGCGACATCGGCGTGGGGTTGGCGCCCAGCATGCGCATCAGCTTGAGGAAGATGTCCGAAGAGGCCACGCGCAGTTTCAGGCCCTTGAGATCTTCCGGGCGGTGCAGCGGATGCTTGGTGTTGTAGAAGCAGCGCGCGCCGGAATCGTAGATGGCCAGGCCGACCAGATCGCGCTGTTCGAAGCTGCGCAACACGCTGTCGCCGACATGGCCGTCGATGGCGCGGCGCAGATGGGGCACCGAGTCGAACACGTATGGCAAGCACAGTGCCTGGGTCAGCGGAAAGGTGTTGTTCAACGCACCGGAGTAGACGCGGGTGATGTCGATGGCACCGAAGCGCGCCATGTCGATCGCCTCGGACTCGCGGCCCAGCTGGCCGGAGTGGTACTGGCGCAGCTTCAGCCGGCCATTGGTGCGTGCTTCGAGCTGCTTGCCGAACCAGCGCACCGCTTCCACGGTGGGGTAGTCGCCCACGTGCACGTCGGTGGCGGTGAGCAGCTGCCCGCCGGGAATCGGTGTGGTGGCACCGGCGCCCAGCCAGGGACTGGCGGCGGCGGCGCCGAGCCCGGCACCGAGGAAATGTCTGCGAGTGATCATTGGCGCCCTCCCAAGCGTCTGGTCACTGCATCCGCGTTATTTGGCGGACACAGCCGTACAGGAAATGTCGCCGAAGCCGGCAAAGCGAATCAGGGCGCGCTGTCCCACTTCGATATCATGGATACCGGTGGCATTGCCCGTGGCGATGAGATCACCGCGCTTGAGCGGGCGCCCGCGCTGAGCCGAACGGCTGAGCGCAAAAGCGTAGGCCGCACGCAACCCGCCGGGCAGCGTGGTGGCGCCGCCCGTGCCTACCACCTGGTCGTCGATCAGGGTCTGCGCGGTCAGTGAGGCCTCGTCGCGGCCCAGCCAGTCGGTGATTTCCGGCCCCAGGATCAGCCCGTTGTTATTGCCGAAATCCGAGACCACCACGCGCGGGCCCAGCTTGTTGATGGTGGCCAGCGGGCTGCTGGCGATCTCCACGCCAATGAACAATGTGGCCGGCACCTGGGCGGCCTGCTCCGGGGTGAAGTGGGTCTGCTCTGCCGGGGCATCGGCGTCGAGCATCAGCACGTACTCCGCTTCCACCGCGCCAAAGCCGCCTTCGTAGATCGGGAACTCGGTTGTACCACCGGTGGCATTCCACAGCTTGTTGGCGAAGATCGGCCCCAGCAGGCGCTCGTCGCCGGAGTGGTCGCGGCGCTCGGCGGCGATGTAGCCCACCTTCCAGCCGACCACCTGGTCGTCCCACTGGCTGATGGCGATGTCCTGCACCTGGTAGGCAGTCACCAGATCGTCGGGGATTTCCCCTGGAAAGTCGGGCAGCGACGCGCCTGCGCGGCGGGCCTCCACGAAGCGCTGGGCAATCTTGGACAGCGTGGACGTGGACGAAGGCGGGGTGGCGGCGTCGTTGCTCAAGGGTGTCTCCCTGATGGATGTTTTGTTGCACTGCCAATCGACAGCGGCACGGTGTGCTGTATATGGTAAACCGGTGTCATTGGCAATGTGCAGTGCGGCAAACATGTGCGCCGCAGCGAAGCAAACCCTGGGAGGGGTCGATGCAATACACCGATCGCAGGCACGCCCGGCGTGCCGTTTCCGTTGTCGTACAAGGCTGCCGGGGCATGCTTCTCAGCCTGGCCTTGCTCAGCGCTGGCGCCGCCGCCGCGGCCCCCGACGAGCGCCCCAGTGCGGACACCGCCGCCGAGCAGGCCAGCCGTATTCCGTTGTGGCCGGCCGGAATGGCACCGGGGGACACCGCGCTGCCGCAACCGCAGCGCATCGTGGAGCGCAGCAGCGATGCGGCCGTGCCGGACCGCTATATCCAGTCGATCAGCGCGCCGTACATGGTGGTGTACCGCCCTGCCCGGCCCAACGGCACCGCGCTGCTGGTCACGCCCGGCGGCGGCTATCAGCGCATCGTGCTGGACAACGAAGGCACCTCGCTGGTGCCGGGGTTTGTTGACCAGGCAGGCATCACCCTGTTCGTGCTGCGTTACCGCCTGCCCGGCGATGGCCACCCCAACGGCGCCGACGTACCGCTGGCCGACGCGCAGCGCGCGCTCCGGCTGATCCGCGCCAATGCCACGCGCTATGGCATCGATGCGCAGCGTGTGGGCGTGATGGGCTTCTCCGCCGGCGGGCATGTGGCCGCCAGCCTGGGCACCCGCTATGCCGCGCAGGTGTATCCGGCGGTGGACCGCGCCGACACGCTGAGCGCACGCCCAGATTTCCAGCTCTTGATCTACCCGGTGATCGACATGGACGCCGCCAACGCGCACATGGGCTCGCGCGAGCGCCTGCTCGGCAATGCCCCCAGCGAGGCCAAGGTGCGCGCGTATTCGCCGCAATGGCACGTGGATGCACGCACGCCGCCCACCTTCCTGCTGCATGCCCAGGACGACACCGTTGTTTCGGTACGCAACAGCCTGCTCCTGCACGATGCGCTGCTGCGCGCCGGCGTGCCGAGCGAGCTGCATGTGTTCCCGCAGGGCGGCCATGGCTTCGGCACCCGCGGCACCACCGGGCTGACCCTGGCTGCATGGCCGCAACTGGCCCAGGCCTGGATCCAGCAGGTCAGCGCACCCGCCGCGCCGCAGGATGCGCCGCGGTGACGCGCGCCAACCGCGTTGATCCGCGCCGCCGCCTGCTGGTGTGTGGCGGCCTGCTGGCCGGCGCTGCCGCCGCAGTGCCCAGCCTGAGCGCCGCCGCCGCACCGGCACCGCCGCGCGACACCAGCACACCGGTGGCACGCGTGCGCAGCGGCCAGGTGCGCGGTGTCCGTAGCCAGGGCATCTGCGTGTTCAAGGGAATTCCCTATGGGGGCGACACCGGGCCACGGCGCTTTCAGGCGCCGGTGCTGGAAACGCCATGGGACGGCATCCGCGATGCCAGTGCGTACAGTGCGGCCGCGCCGCAGCCAAAGGCCAGCGAACCCACCAGCGAAGACTGCCTGTTCCTCAACGTGTGGACGCCGGCGCTGCGCGATGGTGGCAAGCGGCCGATCCTGGTCTACATCCACGGCGGCGGCTATACCACCGGCTCCGGCAGCGACCCGCTGTACGACGGCACCCGTCTGTGCACGCGCGGCGATGTGGTGGTGATCACCGTCAATCACCGCCTCAATGTGTTTGGGTACCTGTACCTGGCGCAGCTCGGCGATGCGACGTTTGCCGACTCCGGCAATGCCGGCCAGCTCGACCTCATCCAGGCCTTGCAGTGGGTGCGCGCGCATGCAGCGGAATTTGGCGGCGATGCGGGCAATGTCACCGTGTTCGGCCAGTCCGGCGGCGGTGCCAAGATCGCCACGCTGATGGCGATGCCGGCCGCGCGCGGGCTGTTCCACCGCGCCTGGACCATGAGCGGCCAGCAGGTCACCGCCGCCGGCCCGCGTGCGGCCACCCAGCGCGCGCAGCTGTTGCTGGATGCGCTGAAACTGTCACCCGACACGCTGGCGCGCATTCGCACCCTGCCGGCGGCACAGCTGCTGGCCGCCGCGCAGGTGCGCGACCCCTCGCGGGTGGAAAACAGCGCGCTGTATCTGGGTCCGGTGCTGGACGCACGCGCGTTGCCGGTGCATCCGTTCTGGCCCACCGCACCGGTGCAGTCGGCGCGCATCCCGATGGTGATTGGCAATACACGCGATGAAACGCGTGCATTTCTTGGAAACGATGCAGGCAACTTCGCGCTGACCTGGGACACGTTGCCGGCCAAGCTGGAAGCCCAGCAATACGTGGACCTGCTGCCGCAGGTGGTGATTGCGCACTACCGCCGGCTGTATCCGCATTACACGCCGTCGCAGGTGTTTTTCGCGGCCACCACGGCGGGGCGCTCCTGGCGCGGCGCCATCGAAGAAGCCGAGGCACGCGCACGCCAGGGCGCACCGACCTGGGCGTATCAACTCGACTGGGGCTCGCCACTGGACGGCGGCAAGTTCGGCGCCTTCCACACGCTGGATATTCCGCTGGTCTTCGACACCATTACCCAGCCAGGATCGCGTACCGGCGATAGCCCTGCCGCGCAGCAGATGGCCGACCAGATGAGCACGGCCCTGCTCGCGTTCGCGCGTCACGGCGACCCCAATCATCGCAGCCTGCCGCGCTGGAAACAGTACTCGCTGGAACGCCGCGAGACGCTGCTGTTCGATGTGCCCAGCCAGCTGGCGAACGACCCGCGCGGCGGCGAGCGGCAGCTGTATCAACAAGCCCCCTTCATTCAACGCGGCACGTTCTGACCGCCCTGCTCTACGGTGATCCATGCGTATGTTTTCTTTCGCGGCGTTGACACTATTGGCCATGTGCACGGCGTTGTCGGCGCAGGCGGCCGCTGCTGCAACGGCCGCTGCAGCAGCGCCAGCGGCGTCTGCGTCCACCATGCCCGTGTCCGCGACATCCACCACACCGTTGGCCGCCAGCAAGATCGTGTTGGTCGGCGATTCGACCACCGCCGTGCAAGGCGGCTGGGGACCGAGTTTCTGCGCCCAGCATGTCACCTCGTTTCTGAGCTGCCTCAACCTGGCACGCGGTGGCCGCAGTACGTCCAACTACCGCGCCGAAGGTTCGTGGGAGATCGCGCTGAAGGAACTGCGCAGCGGCGGCTATCGACAGGTGGTGGTGCTGATCCAGTTCGGCCATAACGATCAACCCGGCAAACCGGGGCGCTCCACCGATCTGGCCACTGAATTCCCGGCCAACCTGCGTCGCTACGTCAACGACGCGCGTGCGGCCGGGGCGCTGCCGGTGCTGGTGACGCCGCTGACGCGGCGGCAGTTCGAACGCGGCCAGTTGATCGACGACCTGGCGCCGTGGGCAGCGGCCACGCGTGCGGTGGCACGCGAGCTGCAGGTGCCACTCATCGACCTGCACGCGCGCAGCCGGGCGCTGGTGCAAGGCATGGGCCCGGTGCTGGCAATGCGGCTGGCGCAGCAGCCGGCCGAGCCGGCGCAACTGGTTGCCGCGCAATCGGGCACCACCATCGGCAAGACACCGGCGCAGACGGTGGCGCCCTCTTCGGCGCCTGCGTCAGTGGCGAAGACCACCACCGCCGTTGCCACGGCGCAGGACAACGCCAGCGCAGAACCGATGGGCCAGGCCAAGCTCGCGTTCGACTACACGCATCTCGGCGCCGATGGTGCAGACCTGTTTGCGGCGATCGTCGCCGATGAGTTGGCGCAGCACGTGCCTGCATTGCGGCCGTTGTTGATTCCGTGATGTTCTGCGTTGGTGCTGCTGTCGTGCAACAGCTCACTGCACAGGCACGCGCTGCCATGACTGCGGGCACGCCGCCTGCTGTTCGATTGCTTCTTGCAGTGCTGCGACGACCTAGTCAGCACTGCAATGGAGACAGCGCGCTACATCTCACAGCGCGCCGCTAACCTTCTCCAAACCACCTCGCAGCAGCAGCGGGCAGTCAGATCATCCAGCCGCCGGCACCGGCGCATCCGCTTCGATCACCTGCGCGCGCTTGAGGTCGTCCCAGAGCGCGGCAGGAATCGCCACCCGCATCGAGGCCGCATTGGCCTGCGCCTGTTCGGCCGTGCGTGCGCCGGGAATCACCGCCGACACCACCTCCGGTGCGGCAGCAAATTGCAGCGACACCGTACGCAGATCCACGCCGTGTTTGTCGCAGATTGCCAGGGCCTTCTGGCGTTTGCCCGGCGCCCACTCCGGCACCGTGCCCTCGTACAGATAACGGTCGCGCCCGGCCAGATAACCGGCCAGCAGCGGCGCGCCCACCACCACCGAGGCGCCGTGTCTGGCGATCTTCGGGAAGGTGTCATGCAAGGCCTGCGCGTGGTCGAGCAACGAGTACTGGCAGGCCAGCAAGAAGATATCCGGGTCGGCTTCTTCAATCGCACGCAAGGCCGGTTCCGGGCGATTGACGCCAAAGCCCCAGGCCTTGATCAGGCCCTCCTTGCGCATCTTGGTCAGCTCCGGCATCGCGCCCTTGGCGGCCTCGGCAAAGCGCTGTTCCCAGGGCATGCCGAGGTCTTTTTCGTTCTCCGGCGAGAGGTCGTGGATGTACACGATGTCGATCTGCGACACGCCCAGCCGTTGCAGGCTGTCTTCGATCGAGCGGCGCACGCCGGCGGCGCTGTAGTCGTAGCGGTAATCGAACGGGGACGGTTGCTGCCACATGGTCTTCGGCGGCTTGTCGGTCGCGGTCAGCAAGCGCCCCACCTTGGTCGAGAGCACGTAGCTATCGGCGGCATGGTTATGCAGATGATGGCCGGTGCGGCGTTCGGACAGGCCCAGCCCGTACCACGGCGAGGTATCGAAATAGCGCACGCCCGAGGCCCACACCGCCGCCAGCGTCTGCTCGCTTTGCGCATCGGTGGCTGGCGCAAACCCATTGCCGATTGCAACACCGCCAAAGCCCAACCGCGTGGTCGGCCGATAACGTGCGCCCTTGGCCGGCGCGCTAGTTTGCACGGCAGAGGCCGCCGTGCGGCCGCGCGTGGGCATCACGCTTCCGGGTGCGGACGACTGTGCCAGCAATGGCGATGCGGCCAGCGCCGTGGTGCCGGCCGCGGCAGCAGACAGGAATTGGCGACGTGTATTCATGCTGAGGTCCTCGCAACGAATCAGCGCACGAGGATGGGCGCGCCGGTGTGCAGGCCAGGTCATCGTTGCCGTGATTGCTGCGCGTGTGCGGCCGCGCGCGTGGTGCACGTCACACACGCGGCAACTGCGTCAGCGCACGTCCAGCACGCATAGCTCCGCACGCGGTGCGCCATCGCCCAGCCACAACGTGCCCACGCTGATCGGCAGGCTGAAGCGGCGGCGCCCGGCACTGCCGGGATTGACGTACAGCACGCCAGCGCGCGTGTGCACCAGCGGCTTGTGCGAATGCCCGCTGACAATGACATCAGCCTGCACATCAGGCGCCAGCGTTTTCAGATCGTGCAGCATGTGGATGCGCACGCCGGCGATCACCAGATCACGCGTGGGCGGCAGCGCGGCTGCCCAGGGCGCGATATCGATATTGCCGGCGATCGCGTGCAGCGGCGCCAGCGCGGCCAGTGCCTGCAGAATCTCCGGCGCGCCCACATCGCCGGCATGCAGGATCGCACTGCATCCCTGCAGTGCGGCCACCGCTTCGGGCCGCAACAGACCGTGCGTGTCGGAGATCAAACCAATGCGTTGGGCAGCGGGCATCGTCTTAAGGCAAGCGTTGCAAACAATGCCGCACAGCATGCGCCCTGTGACGTCCAGCAGGTGTCAGTGTGCAACGCGATGACTGTTGCCGTTGACTGCTGCGCCCCCATCCAACGGCACTACAGCCGTTGGCGAAGTCGCAAAGGCCGCACGCTGCACGACGCCACGGCCATCACCATGCCCACACACTGTTCGGGTCGCCCTGCGCGCCACGCCGCTTGCTGGCGCGCGCCAGTTGCCAGTAACTCCACGCCATGACCAGGGCGACCACGTCGACGGTCAACACCAGGGTGTCGTGCCAGGGCAGCACCGGTCCCGCTGCGGAAAAACAGCTGGCCAGCGGAATTGCCGCGGTCAACGCCGCGCAGGCAAGCAGCACTTCATACGCGCCGCGTGCGGTGGGGCGCAGCGCCGCCCACAGCACGCAAGCGGCGAACACCGCGTAATAGACCACGCGCTCCTGACCCGGCGGCAGCACCCGTGCGGCACTGAACAACGCCGAGATCCCGGCCACGCTGCCCAGACAGACACCGACGGTGAGCCGTGCCATCGCATGGGTGCGACGCGGCTGCGCAAGCTGACGGCGCTTGCGGCGTGTCTCGATCCACAGCAGGTTGCCGCTGTAGAACAGGAAGGCGCCGCCCAGGCCGAGCAGGAAATACAGCCACTGCAGCGGCGCATGCCCGAAGTTGCCGAAGTGCAGCCCCTGCAGGCCACGCAAGGCCGCGGTACCGGCGCGCATCGTGCGCGGCGAGAGCACGCGCAGCACCTTGCCGGTGGCGCCTTCCAATGCCACACCGCCCAACGTGTTGAGCTGGCGCTGATCGTGATGGCCATAGACTTCCACGCGCGCGTTGGCATCGCCTGCGTCGTGGTAACTCACGCTTTCCGGCACGAAGCCGGGGCTGGCGGCGCGCGCCTTTTCCAGCAAGGTCGCCATCGGTAACACCGGCGCTGCGCGGTTGGCCGGTGCCACATGCGGGGTGAGTTCGAAGTCCGGCTCCAGGATCTGCAACAACTTGCCGTCGAAGACCAGAAACTGGAACGGCGCCAGCAGCAGCACACCCAGGCACAACACCGCACCGGACCAGGCGAAGATCACATGGAACGGCAGCGACAGCATGCCCACCACATTGTGCGCGTCCTGCCAGAGGCGCTTGAGGTTGGCACCGATGCGCAGCGCGAACAGGTCCTTGAAGAACACCGGCGCGTACAGCAACACACCACTGACCAGGGCCAGCCCGTACAGCACGCTCACCACGCCGAACAGATACGTGCCGAAGATGCGTGGCAAGCCGGCAGTGAAATGCAGGTCGTAGAGAAAATCGGCAAAGCCCACGCGCTGCGGCAGTTCCAGCAGCGCACCGCTGCTGCTGAGCTGGTATTGGCGCATGCCACCGCTGGCATCGGCCTGCGGGCCGTACCAATACACCCGTGCCAGCGGCCCATGCTCGCCGGGCAGCAGCACCAGGAACGACTCGGCCACCTGCGGGTGCGCGGCAATCACGGTATCCAGCAAGGTTTGCGCGGCGGCCACCGGGTCCGCCGGTGCAGCCTGCGTGGCAGACGGCGTGGTCTGCCAGCTGCTCAATGCGTGCGTGAACACGGTGATGGCGCCAGCATAGAACGCGATGAACAAGGCCATGCCCGCCAGCAGGCCCATCCAGCTGTGCACGGACAGAAACGCGCGCAAGGTTGCAACCTTCATGCAATCACCTCCACCCAGCCCAGCGCCTTGATCGCTGCCAGCGCGAGATAGCACAGCACGGTCACCCCGCCCAACCACAGCCAGGCGCGCGCAGCGCTGCGAAACACGAACGGCAAGGCCATGGCGCCAATCCACACCGGGAACATCAGCAACAGCCAAGCCAGCGTATAGCTACGCTGCGGGCCGGGCAGCACCACCGCGCACAGACCGACCACGCCCACTGCCAGCGGCAACCCGAGCAGCACCGCCGCCGCCCATCTACTCCACATGGCGCACCTGCCGGCGTTGCATGCGTGCCTGTTGCCAGGCGTCCAGAAATGGCAGGGCCACTGCGGCCAGCATCGCTGCCGTCAGTGCCGAGAAGACGCCGGCCCAGGTACCTGATGCGGCGATGGCGCAGGCAACCGCCAGCACCAGCAGCACACTGGCGCCTGCACGCAGCACGCGGGCGCGCGGGCGGCCGCGCAGCCACAGGCACTGATGCGCGGTGGCGAGATAAAAACCGCACGCCGCAGCGCCCGCGCACAACAGGTAAAGGCACGTCATCAGGCTATGCATCTGCGCGGCCTTGCAGTCCACCGCAGACGCGACTACGCACATACGCCGTAGCGCCATGCCATGCAGCTGAAGTCTCGACACGGCGCTTGCGCCGTTGCATGCCGGCGCGCTGGATCGGCAATACCCGCAGCAGTTCGCCGCGGCACCCACACAGACGCGCACGCGCTGGCCAATCGGCTCCACGCGGCCGCACACACCAAGTTCGACCCACCCTTTGTAAAACGCGCACGCACAGCTCTCCCGCGAAGACGGTCGACAAGAGGCATGGCGGCGGCTGTGCCCGGCAGCTCTCCCCGGGCTGCCTGTTCAACGATGACCAGCACGACTGCCTCCAACGGAGGCGTGGCCGGTGTCACCCGCTAAGAGCGGCTGACAAAACGTAGCGAGCAGTCGTCAGCTGGGTGCGGACGGCGCGGAGGAACCGCAGTGTACGTCGGTACATGCCGATTCCGAGCACCGGCCGCGCCCGCCTGGCGGCTGCTCGCTACGTGTTATCAGCCGCTCTAAGAACCTGTTCACGATCTTTCCTGATCAGTGCAGACTATGCGGATGCGCCAAAAGATCTATCCGAGTGACATGAGCCGGGAGCAGTTCGAACACGTGCTGCCGATCCTGGAACAAGCGCGTAAGCGCACCAAGCCACGCCGTGTGGATGTGTATGAGGTGTGGTGCGCAGTGTTGTACGTGCTGCGAACCGGTTGCCAATGGCGAGCGCTCACCAGCGACTTTCCGAAGTGGCGGACCGTGCCCTCGTACTTTGCCAAGTGAGCGAGTGCGACGATGAGGGAGTGAGCCTGCTGGAGCAGGCACTTAAAAAATCAGGTTGGCGTGGTCCGCGCCAGACAGGAGCGCAACGCTTGCACCAGGTTCTTGATCGTGGACGCGCAGAGCGTAAAGAACACCGACACAGCAGGGCAAAAGGGATATGACGCGGGCAAGAAGGTGTCGGGCATCAAGCGGCATATCGCTGTTGATACTCAGGGATTGCCCCATGCAATCGCGGTGACGACGGCGGAGGTGACCGACCGCAAAGGTGCGCTGCAAGCGTTGGAGCGCTGCCAGTCAAACTTGACGCATGTACAAAGCTTACTGTGCGACAGCGGTTACGCCGGAGTACGGTTTGCCGACGGCGTGCGAGAGATTTTAGGCGAACAGCTCACGGTGCAGATTGCCAAGCGCAGCGAACTGCATACCTTCAAGGTCATGCCCAAGCGATGGATCGTCGAGCGTAGTTTTGCTTGGCTGGAGAAGAACCGAAGGCTATGGAAGAACTGCGAGCGCAAACTAAACACCAGCCTGCAGTTCATCCATTTGGCCTTCTTGGCACTATTACTCAGAAGATCGTGAACAGGTTCTAAGGCGCGCAATCTAGCAGCTGCCACCGCGCCGGGCCAGCAGGCCGGGCGCGGTGACGGTCGATCAGCCCTGCGGGGCCAGCACGATGACGCCCAGCGGCGGCAGCAGCAACGGTAGCGACTGCGCGTGGCCATGCATGGACTGCGGCTCGGCAGTCACCGCACCGCCGTTACCCAGGTTGGCACCGCCGTAGATGCCGGCATCGCTGTTGAACACTTCGCGCCACAGGCCGCCCTGCGGCACCCCGAGGCGATACCCCTGCTGCACCACCGGGGTGTAGTTGATCACCACCAGCACCGGTGCATCGCCGCGTTTGCCCTTGCGCAGGAACGCCACCACGCTGTTGGCCGCGTCATCGCCTACCAGCCACGCGAAGCCCGATGGGTCGTCGTCGTGCGCGTGCAAGGCGGGGTATTGCGCGTACAGGTGGTTGAGGTCGCGCACCAGCGTCTGCACGCCGCGGTGGCGTGCGTCGTCGAGCAGATGCCACGGCAAGCCGGCGTCGTGGTTCCACTCGGTGGGCTGGCCGAACTCGCAGCCCATGAACAGCAACTTGCGCCCCGGGTGGGTGAACATGAAACCGAGATAGGCGCGCAGGTTGGCGAAACGCTGCCAATCGTCACCGGGCATGCGGCCCAGCAACGAGCCCTTGCCGTGCACCACTTCGTCGTGCGAGATCGGCAGCACGAAGCGCTCCGAGTACGCGTACACCATGCTGAAAGTCAGCTCGCCATGGTGGTAGCGGCGATAGATCGGGTCCAGCCCGATGTAATGCAACGTGTCGTGCATCCAGCCCATGTTCCACTTGTAGTGGAAGCCCAGGCCGCCATGCGACACATCCGCGGTCACGCCCGGCCAGGCGGTGGATTCTTCGGCAATGGTCACCGCACCCGGCGCGTGCTCGCGCACCACCTCGTTGAGCCGGCGCAGGAAGGCGATGGTTTCGTAGTTTTCGCGGCCGCCATGGATGTTGGGCACCCACTCACCGGCATTGCGGCTGTAGTCGCGGTAGAGCATCGAGGCCACCGCATCCACGCGCAGGCCATCGACGTGATAGCGCTGCAGGAACTCCAGCGCGCTGGCGATCAGAAAGCCAGACACCTCGCGGCGGCCATGGTTGTAGATCAGCGTATTCCAGTCGCGGTGGAAGCCCTCGCGCGGGTCGGCGTGTTCATACAGCGCGGTGCCGTCGAAGTGGGCCAGGCCGTGCGCGTCGGTGGGAAAGTGTGCCGGCACCCAGTCCACGATCACGCCGATGCCTTCGCGGTGGCAGCGGTCGACAAAGCGCGCAAAGCCATCCGGGCTGCCGAAGCGCGCGGTGGGCGCGAACAGGCCCAACGGCTGGTAGCCCCACGAGCCACCGAACGGATGCTCGGTCACCGGCATCAGCTCCACATGGGTGAAGCCCATGTCGGCCACGTACGGAATCAGGCGATCGGCCAGGCCATCCCAATCCAGATCCAGGCCTTCCTCGCGCAGCCAGGAGCCGGCATGGATCTCGTAGATGCTCATCGGTGCGTCGTGCGCCTGGCGGCGCGCACGCGTGGCCATCCAGCCGTCGTCGCTCCACTGGTGCGGCGTGGGGTCGGCCACGATCGAGGCAGTGCCCGGCGCCAGTTCGGCGCGGCGTGCCACCGGGTCGGCCTTGGCCGGCAGTTCATGCCCATGCGGACCACGCAGCTGATATTTGTAGTGCGCGCCGGGGCCCACGTCGGGCACGAACAGCTCCCACACGCCGGCCTGGTGGCGCAGCCGCATCGGGTGCCGGCGCGCGTCCCAGCTATTGAAGTCGCCTACCACCGCCACGCGCGAGGCGTTCGGTGCCCACACCGCAAAGCGCGTACCGCGCACGCCGTCCACTTCCACCGCATTGGCGCCCAGCGCATCGGCCAGCTGCAGATGGTGGCCTTCGCTGATCAGGTGCAGGTCGAAGTCGCTGAGCAGCGGCCCGAACGCGTACGGGTCTGCGGTGTCCTGGGTGCCGCCCGGCCAGCCGATCCGCAGGCGGTAGCGCCCCTCCGCCGGCAATTCACCGGCAAACAGGCCCGGTTCCGGGCCGGCTTCCAGCGGTACCTCGCGCCCATCCGCCAGCACGGCGGTGACGTGCTCGGCGCCGGGGTGATAGGTGCGCAGCAGGCGGCCGTTGGTGCTGGGATGTGCGCCCAGCACGGCGAATGCATCGCCGTGCCGCGCTTCGGCCAGGGCGCGGGTCACGCCGGGGTCCCATCGATTCGTCACTGCAGTCATTACTCCACTCATCATGTGTCTCCCGCACCAGCGCGCGCGCGTTGCAGGATGCGTCGCAAGCCCTGGATGGGCACCATCAACCAGCCCGGCCGGTTCGCCGCTTCGTAGCGCACCTCGTAGCAGGCCTTCTCCACCAGGAACAGCAAGGTGGCCGCATTGAACGCCGCCGGCGCGATCCACGGATGCGCGCTGGCGTCGAGCACGGCATGGTAAGCGTCCAGGAACGATTGCGTGGAGCGGCGGCGGAATTCCACCAGGAAGTCATCCAGGTGCGCATCCACCCCCACACCGGCACGTGCGGCGGTGCCCTCTTCGCCACGCGCAGACACTTCGCTGGCGTAATCGAGCGAGCGCAGGAAACCGGCCACATCGCGCAACGGGCTGGCCTTGGCGCGGCGCTCGGCCAGCGGCTTGGCGGGCTCGCCTTCGAAGTCGATCAGCACCACGTCGTCGAACGCCACCAGGATCTGGCCCAGGTGGAAGTCGCCATGCACGCGGGTCAACAGCGATTCGGCCAGCACGCTTGGCGCCTTGGCCAGCAGCGCATCCAGCTGCGGGCGTTCGGCCAGCACCGATTCCAGCGCCTCGCGTTCGGCCGCATCGTCGGTGGCGCCCAGGCGGGCGTGCACTGTTTCCCACATTTCCTCCACCTGGCGTGCCACGCCGCCCACCACATCGTTGGCTGTGGGCAGGTCGATACGCTGTGGTGCGAAGTCGGCATCGTCGGTGCTGCGCGAGAGTGCCTCGTGCAACTCGGCCAGGCGCTTGCCCACCACTGCGGCAAACGCGTCGTAGCCGGCCACCGCTTCGTTGCGGGCTTCGTCGGTCTGCGCGGTGGCGTATTCGTCGAAACTGCGCGCCAGGTGATCGAGCGTCCAACGCCAGGCATCGCCCTGGTTGCGGATGAAGCCCTGCAACAGTGCGATGGTGGTGATGGTGCCCTGCGCGTCCACCCGGCTCACGCTGCCCAGCAGCGGCGCCGCATTGGCGTAGCCCATCTCGGTGAGGCGGCGGCCGATCTCGATTTCCGGATTGGCACCGGTGGCCACGTGGCGCAGCAGCTTGAACACCGCCTTGTCCGCAACGACCAGCGAGCTGTTGCTCTGTTCGGCCGACAACCAGCGGATCTCCGGGTCGTCCGGAATCTCCAGCGCGGCCAGCGCCGGGGTCGATTCGAAACGCACCTGGCCTTGTTGCGAGGCATCGTCGCCGTCGTGGAAATCCAGCGCCGCGTCGTGGCGCAGTGCATCGATCACGCCGCGCACCATCGGCTTGAGCGCGAACGCGTCGGTGAGATACCCCACCTCGCGGCCCTGGCGCACGCGCGCCAGCGCCAGCTGCTCGGCCAGCGTGCTCGGGTGCTCGCGCTCCCAGACGATGCCCACCGGCAGCATGTAGCACTCGTGGTGGCCGTCTTCCAGCTCCACATCCAGCTCCAGCAGGCTCATCGGCTCATCGCCCGGCAACGGTGTGCGCCGAGAAATGCGCACGCTCTTGAGCGCCTGGTCCTTGGCCGAGAACCAGCGGCGTGCCGATAACCACGCCGGCAGGATCTCGCCTTCCAGCGTGGCCAGATGCGGCAGCAGTGCGGCGCTCTCTTCGGTGTCGCTGCGCAGCACCAGCGTGCGGTAATCCGGCAACGGCACCGGGCTGGGCACATGCCAGTCCGGCAGCGTGCCTTCGCTGACCAGCTGGAACGCATAGAAACCAAATGGCGGCACGGTCAGCAGATAGGTCAGCCGGCCAATCGGCGGGAAGCTGCCACCGCCGATGATGTCCACCGGCACGCGGCCTTCGAACTCGGACAGGTCCAACTCCACCGCCTGCAAGGTGTGCGAGAGGTTGGCCACGCACAGCACGGTTTCGTCCTGATAGCAGCGCAGGTAGGCCAGCATGCGGCGGTTGCCCGGGTACAAAAAGCGCAGCGTGCCGCGGCCGAACGCCTGGTAGCGCTTGCGCACGCTGAGCACGCGGCGGGTCCAGGTCAGCAGCGAATGCTGGTCGCGGATCTGCGCTTCCACGTTCACCGCCTGGAAGCCGTACAGCGGGTCCATGACCGGCGGCAGCACCAGTGCAGCCGGGTCGGCACGCGAGAAGCCACCGTTGCGGTCGATCGACCACTGCATCGGGGTACGCACACCATCACGGTCGCCCAGATGGATGTTGTCGCCCATGCCGATCTCATCGCCGTAATACAGCACCGGCGTGCCGGGCATGGTCAGCAGCAACGAGGTCATCAATTCGATGCGGCGGCGGTCGCGCTCCAGCAGCGGCGCCAGGCGGCGGCGGATGCCTAAGTTGATGCGCGCGCGGCGGTCCGAGGCATAGGTCTGCCACAGGTAATCGCGCTCCGAATCGGTGACCATTTCCAGCGTCAACTCGTCATGGTTGCGCAGGAAGATCGCCCACTGGCAGGTCTCCGGGATCTCCGGTGTCTGCCGCATGATGTCGGTGATGGGGAAGCGGTCTTCGCGCGCGATCGCCATGTACATGCGCGGCATCAGCGGGAAGTGGAACGCCATGTGGCATTCGTCGGCGTTTTGGCCGAAGTATTGCTGGGTGTCTTCCGGCCACATGTTGGCCTCGGCCAGCAGCATGCGGTCCGGGTATTCGGCATCCAGCGTGGCGCGGATCTTGCGCAGGATGGCGTGGGTTTCCGGCAGGTTTTCATTCGAGGTGCCCGAGCGCTCGATCAAATACGGCACCGCATCCAGGCGCAGGCCGTCCACGCCGCGGTCCAGCCAGAAGCGCATCACTTCCAGCACCGATTCCAGCACCGCCGGGTTGTCGAAGTTGAGATCGGGCTGGTGCGAATAGAACCGGTGCCAGAAGTACTGGCCGGCCACCGGGTCCCAGGTCCAGTTGGACTTTTCGGTATCGCAGAAAATGATGCGCGTGCCTTCGTATTCCTGGTCGGTGTCCGACCAGACGTAGAAGTCGCGCTCCGGCGAACCAGCCGGCGCGTTGCGGGCGCGCTGAAACCACGGATGCTGATCGGAGGTGTGGTTGATCACCAACTCGGTGACGATGCGGATGCCGCGCGCATGCGCCTGCGCCACCAGCTGCTCGAAGTCGGCGATGGTGCCGTAGTCCGGATGCACCGCCATGTATTCGGCGATGTCGTAGCCGTCGTCGCGGCGCGGGCTGGGGTAGAACGGCAGCAACCAGATCGTGTCCACGCCCAGTTCGGCGATGTAGTCGAGCTTGGAAATCAGGCCGGGGAAATCGCCGATGCCATCGTCATTGGAGTCGAAGAACGACTTGACGTGCACCTGGTAGATGATCGCGTCCTTGTACCAAAGCTGGTCGGCAACCACTGCCGATTGTTCTGCGTCAGCCTGAAGGGCTGGAACTGCATTCATGCGACCTCTCCTGCGCGGATGCGCCATAACGCGAACGGCCGCGTCGCCTCTAACCGGATGTGTTGCGTCTTGCCATGCCACGTGAAGCGATGGCCGTCCCACAGGTCTTCCACCGCCACGCTGGCGTGATCGGGCAGGCCCAACTCCCACAGCGGAATTTCAACCTCGGCATCCTGGCCCGCCTGCGGGTCCAGGTTGATCGCCACCAGCACCATGCTGCGGCTGCGCGACAGGTAGCCGGCATCCAGAAATTTGCCGAAGTACAGCACCTGATCGTTGTGCGCCTGGTAGAAGCGCGTGCCCAGATGCGACTGCAATTCCGGGTGCATGCGGCGCAGCTGGTTGAAGCGGGTGATCTCATCGACGATGTCGCCCGGTGCCCGCTCGGGCCAGGCACGCAGCTGGTATTTCTCCGAGTCCAGATACTCTTCCTTGCCCGGCGCCAACGGGGTGGCTTCGCACAGTTCAAAGCCCTGGTACATGCCCCACAACCCGGAGAGCGTGGTGGCGAGCGCGGCGCGGATCAGGTGCCCGTTGCGCCCGCTGGTCTGCAGGAACAGCGGGTTGATGTCTGGCGTATTGACGAAGAAATGCGGGCGGAAACACTCGCGCGGCACGCCGTCGTTGAGCTCTTCGATGTACTCGCGCAGCTCGTGCTTGTGGTTGCGCCAGGTGAAGTAGGTGTACGACTGCGAGAAGCCGCACTTGGCCAGGCGGTACATCATCTTCGGCCGGGTAAAGGCTTCGGACAGGAACACCACGTCCGGGCGGCGCCCGCGCACATCGGCAATCAACCATTCCCAGAACGGGAACGGCTTGGTGTGCGGGTTGTCCACGCGGAACAGGGTGACGCCTTCGTTGACCCAGAACAGCACCGCGTCGCGCAGCGTGTTCCACAAATCCGGCACCGCACCGCTGGCGTAAAAATCAACGTTGACGATGTCCTGGTATTTCTTCGGCGGGTTCTCCGCGTACGGGATCGAGCCATCCGCGCGCCAGGTGAACCAGTCCTTGTGCTCCTGCAGCCACGGGTGGTCGGGCGCGCACTGGATTGCAAAATCCAACGCCACTTCCAGGCCATGCGCGCGTGCGGCCTGGATCAGCCGGCGGAAGCCCTCCAGCCCGCCGAGTTCGGCATGCACTTCGGTGTGCCCGCCATCGGCGGCACCAATGGCGTACGGGCTGCCGGGTTCGCCATCCTGCGCGGTGACCGCATTGTTGCGGCCCTTGCGGTTCTTGGCGCCAATCGGGTGGATTGGCGGCATGTACAGCACGTCGAAGTTCATCGCGCGGATATGCGCCAGCCGCCCGATCACATCGTCGAAGGTGCCGTGGCGCTGCCCGTCACCACTCTGCGAGCGCGGGAACAATTCATACCAGCTGGAGAAATGCGCCGCGCGGCGCTCGGATTCCACCCGGAACGTCACCGGGTATTCGGAGCGGAACGGCTTGTCGTCGGCCAGCGCCATCGCTTGCGCGGTGTCGGGCTCCAGCACGATCGCCAATTGCTGCAACGGCTCGCTCTGTGCGCCGATGCGGGTGAGGATGTCCTGCAACTGGGTGGCCAGCGCGCCTTCGCTGCGTGCATGCGCAGCCTGCACCACCGCCACCGCTTCCTGCACGTCCACCGGCAGCACGGTGCTGGCGGCGCGCTTCTTTTCCAGATCCGCATGCAAGGTAGCGAACACGTCGCGCCACCCTTCCACGCGGAATTCGTAGGTGCCGATGCGCTCGAGCGGGAACTCCGCGCGCCAGCGGTCGTTGCCCAGCGCACGCATCGGCGCACTGGCCCAGGTCTTGGCATCGGCCGGGCGCCACAGCACCGCTACCGCAATGCGGTCATGCCCGTCGCAAAAGGCATCGGCCTCCACGCAGATGCGGTCGCCGACGGTGCGCTTCACTGGGAAGCGCCCGTTGTCCACCGATGGCGTCACCGACTCGATGCACACCCGTGGCCACGCCGCCGCCGTCTGCACACGCGGGCGCATGCGCGGGACTGCCAGCACGTGCCGCGCCGGCACGCTGCGGTACACACGCACTTCGCCGGGTTCCAGCGCCTCCAGCGTGGAGCCGGAGAGCGTACGCCCGTCTTCGGCCACCAATGCCTCGGCGTCGCCGAGCAGGCGCAACAGATCCGGTGCGGGCACCGGCACCACATGATCGGGGTCGCCGTTGATCAGCAAGAGCGAGGGCAGCCCGCCAAGCGGCTCCACCGCCACCGCCGTCAGGCCGGTGCCTTCGCGCAACAGCGGCCGCAGCCGCAGGCCGGCGTTGTCCGGCTGCGGGCCATCGGTGGCGCGCACGCGCAACGGCAACGACTCCAGCTGATGGTCTTCCAGCACCCAGGCGCCACCGAGTGCGCTCGCCAGCTGCCAATGCTGCGCGCGGCGTGCGGCGCTGCTGCCGTCGGCAGCCTCGACAATCGCCACCACCCGCTTGGCCAGCGCACGCAGCGCGGCGTCTTCATCGAAGAACCAGCTGCCACGGCCATCCCACCAGGCCAACGAGGAGAACGCCGCATCGAAGCCGGCACCGGCAAGCTGCTGCAGCGCTTCGCTACCCAACCCGGGTGTCCACGCCGCGAAGATCACCTCCGGCGCCTGTGCATGCACACGGGTGATCAGCTCACGCCAGCGCTGTGCGGGGATCTGCTGGGGCTGTAGCAAACAGAAGCCGCCCACGCCCTGGTTGACCCACTCCAGCAAGCGCGCACTCCACCACTCCACCAGCGCCGCACCTTCCTGCGCATAGGCAAAGCGCGCCTCAGCCACCTCGGGCGTGGCACGCGGCTGGCGCGGATCCGGTACTGCGGTGCTGCGGGCGCGGAACCACTGCGGGTTATCGCGCACCACCGCACTGGAGCCGCCCACCTCGTCCAGGCGCACATCCAGCAGCAGCTTGACGCCCGCCCGTTGCGCGGCCTCCACGCAGGTCTGCAGTTGCTGCGCCTGGGCATCGCCGGCGTTGGGTTCCACCAGGCGCCCTTGCGCGTCATGCGCAAACGGCGGCGCCACCACTACATAGTCACAACCGGCTTCACGCGCCGCCACGCAGCGCGCTTCCAGCCTGGATGGATCGGCAACCGCCGCTTCATTCACTACACACATCCGCATGGCGCGCCCCTTCAGCAGGCAGCGGTGCGCGAACGCACCGCGTTGCAGGGAACGACCTGGCCTGCGCAGCGCTTGGCGCCTGCAACGACCCGCCCTGGACGCACCAGGCCCACTCCCGCCGAAACCGGCCCCTGGCCGATCATGCCTACCGTGACTGCACTCATGCGCAACTCCGCAACGATTCTTGACCCCTACACCTAAACACTCCGCCTGCGAATACCGTGTGTCGGTCGTATTGACGAAAAACAAACAAGCGCGACGGTGGCGGCCGGCCACCCATTCTGGGCATCGCTGATCGAACACATCTTCGTGGCGCACCTGCCGGAGCGCCTGACCGATCACCGGCAGATTCCGATGGTGTCCGGGCCCAGGGGGCTCACCAACTTCTACCTCTCACGCGAGTGCGGTTTTCAAGGCATCCACTGTCCTGCACGCGACGCCTTCCATCCGGACCGCACCTGGTTCGGGCTGGGACATCGCGGCGGCCAGATCGCCGTGGGCTCGCACCTGTGCTGGGCCTCGTGGCGCGGCAAATCCACGCGGCGCGCCATCACCAACTACCTGCGCCGCAAGTCGAGCGCGTTGCCGATCTGAGCTGCCCTAGTCTGAGCTGCACTGGGTAGCGGTGACTGCATGCGATAACCCAGCTGTCCTCCGGCAACGCACGCGCGCATGGCGCCCATCGTGGCCGAAGAAGACACCGGTTCACGTCATGCGCGCTGATGCACAACGCACGCCACGTTAGGCCACACTAGTGCCTTGCCCGTGGAGTGATCGAGATGCACAAGGCCTGCTTGCTGTTCCTGTTGTCGGTGTCAGCCATGGCGCATGCCGCGCCACACGATGACGAAGCGGCCGACTGCCGCAACGGGTCATTCACCAATAGCCCGTCAGGATTTACGCTGGCGCGCGTCGAAATACCCCGCCTGTATCTGCTCAACGACAGCGACGGCTGCCCCAGCAAGGGCGAGGTAGCCTGCCGGCAGCGCAGCTACGTGGTCAAGGGCGACGTGGTGGTGTTGGCCCAGCACCGTGGCGGCTACGCCTGCGCGTCCTATCCCAACAAGGTGGGCGTCAGTGCCGGCTGGGTCGCCGAGCGCAGCCTGCAGCCCATCGCCAGCACCGCCACGCCACCCGCAAGTGCGTGGAACGCCCACTGGCATAACGGCGACAACACGCTACAGCTGACCGCCAATGGCGACGGCAGCATCACCGTCAATGGCGACGCCTACTGGCCCAGCGCCAATCCCAGCCCGGAGCAGGTGCCCGGCGGCCCACACTTCGGCGCGGTCACCGCACGCAGCTTTGCGGAGGGCAACCGTCTGGAAGTACGAGAGGATGACTGCACGGTACGTCTGCAGCTGCTTGGCGACTTATTGATCGTTGCAGACAACCTGCAATGCGGCGGCGCGAGTGTGAGTTTTAATGGGGTGTATCGGCGGGATAAGTGAAGCTTCACCGACACACTGATTTGCTGCTGGATGCGCCGGTCTTCGTGGCACTGGATCACCGCAACATGAGCGCACCGTAACCTGACCCCGTTCTTGGGCCACGCCTGCGACTGCGCTTGGGCGGTGGTTGGTGTTTGGGTATGTATAAGCTTGCGTGGCGGCGGCGACCTTGGCACTCAGGCGATTACCGGTGGCATCGTAGCTATAGCCGTCGATCACCGTCTCGGTAGTCCCATCCTTGAGCGCAGTGAGTCGGCCGAGCGTGTCGTAGTCCAAACAACGTTCTGATGTTGGGTTGGCGGCCGGGGTTGGGGCAATGAGGTACCGACCGGACCGAAGCCAATTCATCCTCTTAAGGCCCCTACACAGTTCTGCATGGATTATCTACTCAGGGAAAGGCCACTTCTTATGCCAAGGCAATTCACACCCTAGCCATTCCGTACCCTCTGAGAATATTGTTTTAATCTTTTCATACCGGCCAAGCATCTTTAAATGTAAAATTTGATCTGAATTTAAAAATTCAATTGAATTTCTCAAAATTAATTTTTCTTCTGAATTTTCTTTTATCTCAATGATGCAATCATGCTCATCGTCAAACAAAGTCCACACCCAGTAGCCGATTGACTTAACCGCATTATCGTCAGTTTTTTTTGGCCAATTACCCTCAAATTCATCCGAAGACAATCGATGTTCATCCAGCTTAAGCAGGAGTTCAACTCCGATATTTCTAGCAGCATGGTCGATCACTGAGCACCTCGACATTTTATAAAAGCATTCAGCGCTTCAACGTGCTCTGTTATTGCACCAATCCCTGCCCCGATAATACCTGCCCTCTTAATCACTGTTCCTATTCCGAGTCTACCAATGGTTCTCCCAACTCCATTTCCCAGGTAACGTCTGGAGTAGCTCGTGTAACGCCCGCTGGGACCTCCACCTGCTACACCACCGCGAGGCTTAATTGCTGATTTATTGACTACTTGCGCCGACCCACCAAAGATTGCGGAACCGGCGCCAAATCCCACAATCGAATTAACTGACTCTTCCATAGAGTAGGTACTTAAAGCAGCATCAAGACAGTCTTCTTTTGGTTTGTCTTCACATAGACCGGAAGGATCTACGTGGCTAACTGGGCTTCCTTCAACATAAACGTATGTACCAATTCCTGCTCTTAAGCCAATCGGATCACTCTGCCCATACCGACCAGTCGCCGCATCGTAATCCCGGAAGTAGTTCTGATTGAATCCGCTCGCTGCGTCAAAGCGCTGCCCTGGGAACCGCATGTCGAACACCATCGCGGTGCCATCCCCATCCGGATCCTGGTTGGGCGCAGTGTTGCCAAAGGCTTCGCCTTTCAGGCTCCAGCTCCACACGGCAACGTCGCGGGCGGCATCGACGACAACGCGAGGGCTGCCGAGGTGGTCGGGTTCGATGTAGTGCAGTTGACCGCCGTTGGCCAGCAGGCCTACCGGCAGGTCATCCAGCCAGATTGCTTGCTGCTTGGGTGCGCCGTTGGTGTCGTAGTCACCGAGCCAGTGGCCGGCCTCGTCGTAAAGCGTATAGGTGTTGGTGGTGCCCAGATAGCGGCGTACCTGCTCGCCTCGGCCGTTGTAGCGGTATTTCATGACCGCGGCGCCTGCGCGCTTGACCTGGGTCATGCGACCGGTGGTGTCGTACAGGTATTCGCGTGCCTTGCCGCCGATGGTGAGGGTGTTGCCCATCTTGTCATAGGTGCGCGCCACGCCTGCCACCGCACTCAGACGATGGTTGGTGGTTGGATATGTGTAGGTCTGCATGACGCCACCGACCTTGGCACTCAGGCGATTGCCGGTGACATCGTAGCTGTAGCCGCCAATCACGGTATTGGCGGCGCCGTCTTTCAGCGCTGTGAGCCGACCGAGGGCGTCGTAATCCAGTCGCAACTCCGGTGTCGGGTTGCCGGCCGGGGTCAGAGCGGTGAGGTCGCCAACAGCATCGAAGCCGAAGCCGATTTCCAAGCCGCCTGCGCGGGTGTCTTGGATGATGCGCGGTGGTAGTCAAGATCGTACATACGCGCCAGTTTGCGGCCGTTGCCGTAGGTCCACCTGGAGGATGGGCTGAATGCGACAAGTCAGCATATTCAAACTTTTAATCCCCTGGAATAATAGCGACAACACACTTAGTCAAAAAATTAGCTATCCACAGCCAGATTAGCGCAAGAGGCAAGGTCCACCAGCTCGGCCCATTAAAAGCACCCCATGCTCCAACAACCCCCAGGAAAAGTAGCAAGGAGTAGATTACGACTGCGATTTTTCGCTTGCTCTCAATATTCATTTCCAGACTCGCAACTCTCGATTGGATGCTGCCTTTCAAAATAATCAGGTAAACTATTTTTACCGCAATCCAGTTCAGAACATGACATTTCCGTTGGAGACATTGCCCATACGAAGATATTCGCCCTACCCAGAAAAGTAGTCGGCTTTGGCACAATTTGCCCGTATTTATTAACAGTACTTATACCCCCCGTGACTTTCCCTACAATCCATGACGAAAATAATTTATCTAAAAAACCTATTTTGGAGGTAGGGGTTTTAATAATTATTGGACCTAGAGCCGGATTGTAGCCAGACAAAGGATTTCCTGTTAGGCCAAATACGTCAGAGGTGGTTAAGGGATTAGCATTTGAATAATCATAGGTAGACACTCCTCCCGCCAACCCAATCGGATCACTCTGCCCATACCGACCAGTAGCGGCATCATAATCACGAAAGTAGTTCTGATTGAATCCGCTCGCTGCATCAAAGCGCTGCCCAGGGAACCGCATGTCGAACACCATTGCGATGCCATCCCCATCCGGATCCTGGTTGGGTGCGGTATTACCGAAGGCTTCGCCTTTCAGGCTCCAGCTCCACACGGCAACGTCGCGGGCGGCATCGACGACAACGCGAGGGCTGCCGAGGTGGTCGGGTTCGATGTAGTGCAACTGACCGCCGTTTGCCAGCAGCCCAACCGGCAGGTCGTCCAGCCAGATCGCTTGCTGCTTAGGTGCGCCGTTGGTGTCGTAGTCACCGAGCCAGTGGCCGGCCTCGTCGTAAAGCGTATAGGTGTTGGTGGTGCCCAGATAGCGGCGTACCTGCTGGCCTCGGCCGTTGTAGCGGTAATTCATGACCGCGGCGCCTGCGCGCTTGACCTGGGTCATGCGACCGGTGGTGTCGTACAGGTATTCGCGTGCCTTGCCGCCGATGGTGAGGGTGTTGCCCATCTTGTCGTAGGTGCGTGCCACGCCTGCGACTGCGCTCAGACGGTGGTTGGTCGTCGGATAAGTGTAGGCCTGCGTGGCGGCGCCGACCTTGGCACTCAGACGATTGCCGGTGGCATCGTAGCTATAGCCGTCGATCACCGCCTCGGTAGTGCCATCCTTGAGCGCAGTGAGTCGACCGAGCGCGTCGTAGTTCAGACGAAGGTCTGGTGTTGGGTTGCCGGCCGGGGTCAGGGCAGTGAGGTCGCCAACGGAATTGAAGCCGAAGCCGATTTCCAGCCCTCCAGCGCGGGTGTCCTGGATGCTCTGCGGCCGGTAGTCTTGATCGTACGTGCGCGCCAGCTTGCGGCCGTTGCCGTAGGTCCAGCCGGCGGATGGGCCGAACGGATAGTAGGTCGCTCCGCTCAGCAGACGCTGGCGGCTGCCGGCCGAGGCAGTCACCCCAACTTCGGTCGTCTGCCCTTGTGCGTTGCGGACGTAGTCGACCGTGGTGCCGTCCGGGTAGACCATCGACCGCAGGCGGCCGCCGGTTGTGTAGTCGTAGCGCAGCACCAACACCTTGCCGTTGACCGTCTGCACTTTGCGCACCACCTCGCCGAAGCGGTTGTAGCAGTATTGGGTGGTACCGCTGCCATCCTGGAGCTTGGCCAGGCGCCCGACGGTGAACGTCTCACCGCTGGCGCACACGTTCTGCGTGACGTCATAGGTATAGCTGACATTGAAGGCGGCGGTCGGGTAGCTGATGCTCAAAACCCGGTTGAGCGCGTCGTAGCCATAGGTGGAGATGACGCCGCGCGCATCGGTCTGCGTGGCGCGGTTACCGGCGCTGTCGTAGGTATAACTGGTGGCGCCGGTATCCGGGCTGGTCAGTTTCAGGATGTCGCCTAACCCGTTGTACGTGTAGCGCGTGTCCAGACGTTTCGGGTCCTTGACCTGCAGCGGGCGATCCTGCGTGTCGTAACCCACGTTGGTTTCGGCCTTGATGCCATCGACATCCTGCAACGTGCGCGCAAGCCGACCGAGTGGGTCGTGCTCTTGCAGGGTTCTACGACCGAATGCGTCGGTGATCAAGCGCAGGTTGCCGTTTGCATCGTAGGCGTAGTCGGTAGGATTTGCGGCTGCGTCCGCCTGCGTTTCCAGTTGCCCCAATTGATTGTAAATACGGCTCAAACTGCGCTTGAGCGCACCCTGCGCGTCCTTGGTCTGCTCTTCCAGACGATTGCCAGCCTTATCAAGCACGTAATGGAGGGTATTGCCCAGCGTATCGGTGACATCGGTGAGGCGTTGGGCCTGGTCGTAGACAAACGTGGCGTAGCTGCCATCGGGCTGGGTGATGCGTTTGACCAAGCCGGTGGGCCAGTACTCGAACGTGGTCACGCGATTCTGCGCGGAAGTCGCGCCATGCACGGTGGTCGATGCCAACCAACCACGCGGATGGTAGCTGTAATCGGTTAGTACCCGGTTCTCATCAACGGCAGAAAGAACGCGGCCTGCTGCGTCATAGCTCAGATTTTCCCGGATCTGGCCGCGGGCGTTGATAGTTTGCTTGAGGTCACCCTTACGGTACAGGCACGGTCCGGTGCCGGTCTGGCACCCAGCGGCATCGATGGGGTAGTAGTTGTAGGTCGTACGGTCGTCGATATCCGTGCGCGGGCCATCGATGGACTTCAGTAAGCCAAGTACGGGACAGTCGCTACCGGCAGCCACATCGGCTGGCTCGCAGTAGTTCATACTGAGAACCCTGGTCTGACCACTTGCGACGTCGGTCGTGATGACTTGCTGCGGCTGCAGTCGCGCATTTCGGACATAGCCTACTTGCTTGTCACTTGATTGAACTGACATCAATCGATTGCTGTCGACAGCGGTGCGCGTACTTGTGATTCGCTGACTGGGTAAACCAGCCGCCTCGGTGACCGTGTGCACATTGACTGGCACGCCAGCATCCGCAAGTTCGGCATAGGCGTGTTGCGTGATAACCCCGGCACGATCGGTAGAAGCTCTCAAGCGCCGACGAAAATCAACACTTGCGTCCAGATAGTCGCTGCTGAGAGTACCTGCGCTGTCGGTGACGTCATCTATTTTTCTAGGACCTGCGGAACGCTGGCTCAACGTATATGTCGTCTGTTCCCCCAACGCGTCGGTTACAACGGTGGCGCCATCGGTGTAATCAAGCGTCACACCGTCTGCGCCATCGTGATGTTGGCTTGACACAACACGCCCCGTAGCGTTGTAGGCGAATGTGCTGTAGCGCATTCCATCCTCCGCGACCACACCGGTCAGGAAGCGGTAAAAATCCTCGTCTTCATACAGATACGACCTGACCCGGCCGTCCGCATGGGTCACGCTCTCCAGCACCGCGCTGTCCGGGAAAGTGTCAGAGTAAGCGTAAGTAGCCAACGCGACTCCGTCCAGCGCAACTCGAATAAGCTGGGCATAACGGGAGCCATCAGCGTAGTTAAAAACCAACTTGCGTCCGGTAGAGTGCGTAATCGATTCCAACCTCGAGGATCGATCGTACGCGTATCGAAGATAACTACCGTCGTCCTTCGACACCAAGCCCAACGCGCCTGTAGCATCAAATTCCGAAACCGTTTCCGACCTAAAAAGTCTCCACCCGTTGGCTATTTTCTCAAGCCGATCCCCAGAGCCATCAGAAGCAATAAAAGAATTTCCGACCGATTCGAAATTACGTTGAAGCCCGTTTCCTTCAGCAAGTATTGCGTGAGAGCCATTTGAAGAAACACTGATTTCATGTGAGTTGAACCAGCCCGCCCCAAGGTTCGATCGCCGTCCAACCTGCGAGGACCGGAACGTTCGAACGAGACGTATCCATCCAAGATCGAAATCCTGTTCAGGTTGTGATTTTTCACCGGTCTTTACATCGCACGGATTGCCAACCGAACACGTATCCTCTAAAGAAGGCCCGGTCAAGTAAGCAAATATTTCCAGATTTACACAGGCTTGATAATCATCGTTCCAGGTCGTATATAAAGGACAGAATAGCCTGCGCTGGCGAGTACCGAACCCAGTGTGCTCTACGGGTAAGCACGTTCCATCGTAATAAAGCACGTTCGCTATAACATCAAAACGTTTTGAATCAATACGACCCTCGAATTCCGCCGAATATGGCGTCCATTCGGTTGCTGGCTTCAGAGAAACCTTGCCACATTCGTTAAATTGAGTGTAGAAGGACTCAATACCTGCAGCCATCTCGACCTCAGTTGCGTAGGAGCTACCTAGTGCAGAGTAAGTCCATTCGGGATCGGATGGTTGATCGTTACCAAGCCAGTATGTGAGCGTAACTGTCTGGTCTTCGTTCGTTTTTGTTTCTTTTACGTGCGTAGCTAAACGATACGCATACTCTGCATCGCTAGGACCAGCGATCTGCGCCATGGCCTCAATTGCACGATGTTGATTGTCAAAAACGCCAACGGTTGTCGTCGGAATTTCTGGGTGCTTGGCAGAAACCGTCCATTCTTGCTTGACCTCCTGCGCACAGACTCCGCAGACAGTGCTTAGCAACAATGCGCAAGCGTAACGACGCAGCCGCAGGGGCTTCAGAACTTCCATGTCCTATTCCTTCAAATTTTGGCAGCTGACGATGCTGCAGACGACATCAAGATGCCGCAGCTAAAAATCATCGTTATCATCTCCCGCAGAAATTTTCTTCGTCAAGCCTTGTTGATCGGCTTCAACTACGCAGCAGCCCGGCACGCAGCCAGTGCGTGGCTAATGTACATTTCCACCATCTTGATCGAGATGCCCATTGCTGCAGCCACTTGCGGGTAGATGAGGCTGCCGGTGCGATTGCGGGTAAAAGCCTGGCGTCACCCGTGCGGAGGGAAGGGGGGTCAGGTTCTAAGGTATCCCCACGTTTTACACCGTAAGCGTCATCTGCTCGCGCACTGCCGCAGGCAGTGCGCGCAAGCGCCCTATCCACCGTGAGACGGGTTCCATCGGCCACTGCCTGACCAGCGCTTCTCGGCCGATGCGTAGCGTGGAGTAAAGCTTGCGTGTGCTGTTGCGAGGAGACAGCCACTGGGCGATACCGGTCGCTTCGCATCCCAGCCCCGCCAACCAGCTGGCGAATGCAGCCAACGTATTGATCAGCAGCAGGATCTGCAGTCGCTCGCCGCGTCGGGTCAAACTGTCTTCCAGCGCCTGGCCGTAGCGATGTGATTTCAGATCGCGAAATGCAAGCTCGATCTGCATCCGTCGTGCGTACACATTGACCAACTGCTTTGCGCTGGGCGCCTGCAGCTGCGGGGATGCAACGATGAGCCAAGGCTCGCGCTCGCGCGCTGCGGCCTTCAGACTCGATGACGCACGCGAGACTTTGGCGGGTGAGCGGCGATTGCACTGTTTGCGCCCTTGCCGTGCCTTGGCGTAAATCACCAACCTGCAATCGAGTGGATCGCTGCGATTGGCCTGCATCGGCGGTAACTCGCATGCACGATTGGACGCCAACACATGCAGTTTCCGGCTGTCGATCCACTGATCTGCTTCATCCCGCACGTCCTGCGGCTTGACTTGCGTGCGCCCGCGCAGTCGCCCAACCCAACACCAGCCCATGGCCGATACAGCGCGGAACCACGGTGTCCGGAAGCCGGCGTCAGTGACCAGGATCGGGCGAACATCGTCCGGAACCAGTGCCCTCAGTTGTTGCAAGAAGCGTCTTTCTGCACCAGGCGATCCCTGCTGCTTTCCTGGCACTACCATGTCCAGCAAGGTAAGCGTGCGGCCGCCCACCGGCACCGCTGCGCGCAGCAGACACCACGATTTGTCTGGCTTCAGATCGCTCCAGTCGATGACGATTACCGGCTGCGCGCCGCGCAGCAGCCAGTGCGCCATCTCGTGGTCGATCACTGATCGCTCGACCTGCAAATTGCGATTACTCAACAGGCGATCAACTGCCTTGAGCGGCGCGCGCACCCGCAGTGCGCTCGGCCACGAACGTGCGATGTCCATCAGTGTCAGCCTGCGTCCGTGCAACAACGCCTCGACCGCATGCAGCAACGCGCGTTCGCGCAACGCATGCATCCCGGACAGTGAGTTGGGCAGGCACTTCTGCAATACTTCGCTGGCGCGCATGGTCGTCAACCTTCTCTGGCTTAGTCACCTTGAAGATTGCGCCATGCGCGCACTTTCTTCCAGGCAATTACGTCGCAAGTGATTGATTTGCCAGGAGGAAATGTGGGGAAACCTCAGAGTCAGATTGACTTATTAGTTAAACCTTACCCCGCTGTTTCCTTAGGGGTCAGATCGCCCTAAAGTGAACCTGGCCCGCTCGACTTAGAGCCTGTTTAGGTCGAAATCAGCGGCAGTTGCACACGACTCAAGCTTGTCGAGATAGATGATCAAGTTTTCCCCCTTCTCGTGGAGAATTTCTGCGTATTCATCCTTGCTGAGGTGGTCGGTGTACGAGCGATTGACCTCCAAGTCGTCGCGCAGGCTGCTGGAATGGATGTGCTCGCGACCAAGATATACAGCGCTTATGAGTTGCTCTTGTACATTGGAAGGAAGGGTGTCTAAGAAAACTTGTGCATCCGCGACGGACCGCGGAATGCTGGATTTAAGGAACCTCTGAACAACGCACCACAGATACGCGACACTACCCGCCTGATGTTGAGGGGTGATCCATGCAACTGACGTTCGGTGACGCTGAGGGCCTGGGCAAGCGCAAGCAGACGCGCCGGGAGATCTTTCTGGCCGAGATGGAGCAGGTCGTCCCGTGGCAGCAACTGCTCGGGCTGGTCGCGCCGCACTATCCGGTCTCGGGGCGGCCAGGTCGGCAGCCGTACGCACTGGCGACGATGTTGCGGATTCATCTGCTGCAGCAGTGGTATGCGTTGAGCGATCCGGCGATGGAAGAAGCACTGCACGAGATCCCGACCTTGCGGCGCTTTGCCCAGCTCGGTGGCTTGGACAACGTTCCGGACGAGACCACGATTCTCAACTTTCGCCGCCTGCTGGAGACCCATGGCCTTGCCGCGCGGATGCTGGAAGCGGTCAACGCGCATCTGGCGCGCAAGGGCCAGAGCCTGCGGTCGGGCACGATCGTCGATGCGACGCTGATCGCGGCGCCCAGTTCGACCAAGAACGCCGACCATGCGCGCGACCCTGAGATGCATCAGACCAAGAAGGGCAATCAGTGGTATTTCGGGATGAAGGCGCACATCGGCGTGGATGAATTTTCCGGGTTGGTGCACCACGTCCATTGCACAGCCGCCAACGTCGCCGATGTCACGGTGACGCACGCATTGCTGCATGGCAAAGAAGACAGCGTGTTTGGCGACAGCGGCTACACCGGTGCGGATAAGCGCGAAGAACTGCAGGACTGCGAGGCTGCATTTTTCATTGCTGCCAAGCGTTCGGTGCTTCAAGCCATCGGCAACAAGCGGGAGCGTGCTCGGGAACAGCGCTGGGAACACTTCAAGGCCAGCGTGCGTGCGAAGGTGGAGCATCCGTTCCGGGTGATCAAGCGCCAGTTCGGTTACACCAAGGTCCGCTATCGCGGCCTGGCGAAGAACACCGCGCAGGTGCTGACGCTGTTTGCGCTGTCAAACCTGTGGATGAAGCGAAAGCAGTTATTGCCTGCTATGGGGAGCGTGCGCCTGTAACGCAGGCAACACCCTGCAAACGCGCCGGAAACGGCAAAAAAATCGAGGATCTGAGCGCCGTCAGCCTGGCCGATGTAGTTGGGCTCATCCTCCGACGCCGTTGATCAGACCATCCTTAAGTTTATCTATTGCAGCGTAGATGTTCATGCATGCTCCTGCTGAAGTGGACGGCGGCTCTATGGGCATAACGCCTGAATTAACTCATTCCGCGAGCGGTGTCGATCTATATGAATTGCTAAGTAGTCACTGGCTCGTTAGCCGTATAAAAATCAACTGTAATGCCTGCCTCTATGAACATGTCACGAGCAGTCTTTCCACTTTTATCCCAATGAGATTCTGACTCACCAGGCGCAAGGGCAACTACTCTTTTTATTCCCGCCTGAATGATTGGACCGGCGCACCGCGCGCAAATTGGTTTTCCCCATACATAAATCGTTGAACCCTCTGCGCGAACACCTGCTGCGATAATGGCGTTGACTTCTGCGTGTACGACTAATTCTAACTTTACATCTTTGTCAGTCAACCGCTCTGCGGAGTCCTCAACACCGATAGGGAATCCGTTATATCCAATTGACACATTTCCGCCCTTCTTCGAGAAGAGAACTGCTCCAACCTTAGCGTTCGGGTCTTTAGACCAGGCTGATATGTATCTGGCCAAATCACAGAACCGGACATCCCACTTCTGCATCGGCCTTGATTCAATTAAATAATCCATGTATATCTCCTTGACACCTAACGCCTAAGTTAGGCCGCGCCGCGAAGCGACGTCGGCTTGCAAGAATTTTTTAGAGCGCGCCCCCCCCCCCCCCCTAGAAATCAACTAGCTCAGCGATTTTTGCAGCTACTTCAGACATCGAGTCCTCTGCGGTGTCAAGACCCGTTCTTGAAGCGAGCATTGGACTTATCTCGCGAAGCGCCTCGTATGTTGTCTTGTGAACGATAGGCACAAGTCGATTTCCCGCAAGCAGTGTTGAGAGCTCCTTGTCTGCGACACTTTCTTTTGGAAGGCGTGCCAAAAGTGCAGGTGTCACAAGCACGAGGCCGACTTTGGAGTTGGCTAGGCCCTTATCAATTGCGCGCATCATAGGGACGCCAAGTCCAAGGTCCTTCTCACTGAACCAGACTTTTACCCCTGCAGCTTCAAGAAGGTCATGCAGTTCTTTCGCAGCTCCCTGACGATCATCCCAGGCGTGGCAAAGAAATACATCTCGTTTGTCTGGGTGCCGCGCGACCTGGACCTCCACAGCCTCGCGGACCGGTGCAAGTGATTGCACCTCGGCCGGTGTGTAGAGAATAGTCGATCCTGTCTTTGACCAGCGCGGCTTTGAGCTCTTGCGCCCACTGCCGCTGCTTGAGCTGGTATAGCTAGGGCTACTCGTTGATGGGTAGTAGGAACCGCCATTTCCGCTGCTGTAACGAGAGCTGCTGCGGTAGCGACAAGCAGGACACGCGGCGGCTGCCGCTGCTGAACTGTGGCCACGAACTGGTGCTGTGCATCTTGCCATGAATCATTCCTCTGTCTGGGGCCTAATCTTCAATTAGGGGCGACAATGATTGGTGCGCTCTAACGTTTGAATTAAGCCAAAAGGGATCGGGTTCGGCTCGAATCAATTTTTAGTACTCATAAATCGATGAAATCCCCAGACTCGGCATCGTAGAATCGGGCACCAAGCAGATTGCACAACCTATGCAAGATTGCAGACTCTCTTTGGCCCCAGACGCCTGATACGGATATGGTCCGCGGCTCTCCGCTGTCCTCAGGTTCCTCGACTCGGAAATTTAGTGCCAAGCTGGTGTCGTCAGCTTGCATGCAACTTCCGATTGCAGCCAGGACATCTGCCCTTGAACCAAGCGACTCTGGCGCCCAGTCCTCAGACAACTCATCCAACTCTTCATTTGCTCGCAAGATAATTCCGATGCTTGCCATGAGTTCTAACGCCTGAATTAAAAAAACACGCTAAGCGGGTTCGGCTTGAATGAGTTGCTACGGCACGCCCCAAAGCGAAGCAGTCAGCACTGATAGCGGTCACGGATGTGATCGTTGTAGTAACGGCCTTGTGACCCCGCATCGCGGAGCCCCTGAAACACGTGCGAGGGCACACCGCAGAAGTCGTATGTGTGGCCCTGCACGAATTGAATTTTCATACGCATGCTAGCCGGGTCGTAGCCAATAGCGCTGATGGCCGACGAGGTGACGCGAATCATATCCATCGATTTTCCTAGCGTTTGAATTAAGTCGCACCACATCGTGGCTTCTGCTTGCATCAACTGTCAGCGCTAAGCTTCGTCACCTTGCGATGGCGAGCCAGCAGCATGCGGAGTATCAGAAGTGCCGGGAACGCAAGGACGGCGATTCGCAGTTGGAGCGTCGGCATCACGCCCTCCTTCGGCCAGAAAGAAAGCCAAATCGCGAGTGCCGCGAGGCAGCACAGTGTCAGCATCAGCAATCGCTTGGCAGCGCGTAAGGAAAACGGCGTTGCCAATGCAGGAGCGGCCATCACCAGAAATCCGATGCCGCTGATCAATGCGCCCGTCTGTCCCTCACGTACCTGGCCTGCTGTAACCAGCGCCACCAGCAATGCGCCTGTCGCCGCGAGCATGACACCGGCAAGGCCAGCCAGCAGCTTTAGGAGTTTTTGATAGCGCATTCTTCGCGTCCTAGTTCTTGCATTACGCTGCACTTCCGAGTGGCGTTGGCTCGAGGCCTGCTAGGACTTGTGACGCCGATAGTGGTTGTTGGTACTTGTGCTGCGGTAGCTGCCACCCTTGTGCGAGGCGCCGTGGCCTGCGCTGTAGTGGCCGCCATGACTGGTGGTGTGGTGCGTGCCGGCGGCCCTAACACGCGCCTGCGCGGATGCGGTAAACAATCCCAATGCGGCCACAGTCAGTGCCACGATGCTCCATCCCTTGCTCAACATTGTTTCTTCCCCCTGAAGAAATGTGTGGCTTTGCGGCTGCATTAATACTGCGTGCCTTGATCCTCGCCGAGTTTTTGGGTTGCGTCAATGCGCTTGCGCGACTGGTCGCTGGCTTTATCGGCTTTTTCTTCATCCGTCCTGCGTACACCTTCTCCCGCGTGCGGGAGAAGGGCTTGGTGTCTCGGGTTATTGACTGTTTTCTGCGATTGCCGGCTTCGCCTGCGCGGGTAGAGCGAGATTATTGTTGAGGTCGGTAATCTCTGCGACGTTGCCGTCGGTGATGACGCGCAGTTGCGCGGCTTTTGCGCTTGCTGCGTTGGTTAGCGGCAGGCGTACCTGCGTGGTGATGGGCTGCAGATCGCGTGGTGCCGCAAGTGCCGGGAATGCAGCTCTTGCCAACTCCTTGCCACGCGCATCTTCCAGCACCACAAACCCGGCCGGCGCGTCAGCATGGCCGAGGCTGTGCACGGTCACTTCAATGGCGTCTGCAGTCACGCGCACGTCGCCATGACCAATGCCCAGGTCCGGGCGTAGTTCGACCGGGGTGGTGGCTGCGATGCGTTCGAGCTGCAGGACGGTGGTGCGGCCTGCGGGGAAGTCGATGTCGAGGGATGCGCTTTTTTCGAAAGCCACTTCGCGCGTTTTGCCTGCGCCATCGAGCTTGTCGTCATTGGCTTTGCTCACGCCTTGGGTGATGCGCCATTGGCCCGGGGCGACGTTCCAGCCGGTCATGCTGGCGCGCTGCGCTTTGTTGGACGTGTTGTAGGCGATGACGGTGAAGCGGTCTTGCTGTGGTGCGGGGATGGCGATGGCTACTTGCGTGGCGGCCTCTGGGTCATTGAAGCGCCAGCTCACGGTGTGGCCGGGGTAGGTCTGGTTGCGCTTGAGGGCCACGCCGCCAAGGCGTGCGCGTTGCAGGTTGACCGTGGGGGATTCCACGCGGTCGCTCCACCAGTGGCCTTCGGTGTTCATGTAGAAGTTCTGCAGTTTCTCGCGTGCCTCGCTGCGGTAGAGGGTGGCGAGATAATCGAGATTGCCGGTTTGTTCCCAGGCCACATGGTGTGGGAAGTCCGGGGCGCTGCCGTCGTCCTTGTTTGCGGCGTCGATGAGCTTGCCGCTCCAGTCGCTGCGCTTGCCCATGACATCGAGGAAGTTTTCGTTGAGCAGCGAGAGGCCATTGGGGCCGCTGTTGGCGACGCGGTAGTTGATGGGCTTTAAGTAACGCGCATCGCCGGTGAAGCGGTAGGCGGCCCAGAAGGTGTGCAAGGTGTCGGCGCCGCCGCTGCCTTCGAACAGTTCGCCGCCGCGGGTTTTGCCGGTCTGCCAGTTGATCTCGTTGGGCAGCGCCCAGTTGCCCTTGCCGTTGGTGTAGGCGTGGGCGAGATAGCCGTCGGCTAATCCTGTGACGATGCGGCGGCTGTTGGGGTCGGCGTTATAGGCGCCCAGGATGATGGCGGGGTGCACCACCGGGAACGAATACGGTTTTTGCCATTGCCAGTTGGGTTCGCGGTAGACCTTGCGGCCGCCGAACCAGTTGCTGGCAAACAGCAGGTGGCCTTGCGGGTTGACCTGGATGACATTATCGAAGGCCTTGACGGTTTCCATCAGGCGCTCGACGGTGCGCGGGTCGCCCCAGTTGAGGTACAGCAGGGCGCTGTTGAGGTTGATGCCTTCTTCGTAGGCATGCAGCTCGTCGGTTTCGATGGTGGACAGGCCGTTGGTGAACATGCCGTTGCGGTAGTTGGCATCGGACAGCGCCAGCATGGAGGCGTTGAGCATGTCCGGGTCCACGCCCATCAGGGCAACGCCGGGCCATTGCTGCACCAGGTCCGAGTCGTCGGAGATGCCGCCGCCGAAATCGCCGTAGGCCACCTGGCGCTGCTCGATCCACCAGCGGATGTAGCGGCGCGTAGCGCTGAGGTCTTGCAGCTGCCAGAACGCCCAGGCCGGCACGCCCTTGGGCACGCTGGGCATCTCGACAGGCAACGCGCCCTGGTTGGCGTAGCTGATGTCGTTCCAGTACTGGCGGCCGAGGGCGTGGTCCGGGTCGACGCGCAGCAGGTCGGTGATGTCGGCATCCAGGCGCTTGTAGAGCAGCTGGCGCTTGGAGGTGGTGTGTTCTTCCACCAGAAAACCCCAGTTGTCCTTGACCTGGTTGAAGCGGTCGGCGACGTGCTCCTTGATCGCCTCGGCGCGCGGCTTGAACACCAGCTGCAGCTGGGTGCCATCGAGCGCGTTGGCATCGAAGCCGGGTGCGGCGGCGGCGATGCTGAGCATCAGGCTGTCGTTGCTCAGGATGCGATCGCGCAGATCCAGCCACAGCGTACGGGCCTGGCCGGGGGCGACCGCGACCGAGACATCGATCATGTCGCGTGCGGGCCAGATGGGGTCCTTGATGCGGATGTTGAGCGGGATGCTGCCGTTATGGGTGGCCGGCAGGTTGAGCGCGGGCAGCGTGATGGCGATGCCATCGAGGCCGTCGTGCATGTTTTCCCAGCCGTAGGACCAGCTGCGCATCAGCGGCTGGTCTGGCGGCGGGTCGCCCAGGCTGGACGGCACCAGGATGTGCACGATGGGGTGCTGCGCGCGGCTGGCGGCGGTCTTGTCGCTGGGGCGCTTGCGGGCCGGGGCCTTGGTGGGCAGCGCGACCACGGTCTGGCGCTCGCCCGGCGGGTAGCGGCCGGCGATGACATCGCGCAGCGTGGCGAGGTTGTCGTAGTCGGGCTGGATGTCGCTGCGCACGGTGTAGCTGAGCTGCGCGCTGACGGCGGGCACCTCGCCCGGCTGGACGTTGTAGGCCCAGATTTCCTGGATGGGGGTTTCCTGCGCGGTGTTGGCAAAGCGCAGCGTGCCACCACGGCGCTCGGCAAACGTATCCACGCTGCGCACCACGCCTTGCTTGCGGTCGAACAACGGTTGCGCTTGCGCGTTGGTTGCACCGGTGGCGGTGGGCGCGGTGTAGCTGGCCTGGCCATAGGCGGCGCCGCGCAGCTCGATGCGGTTGACCGGCTCGTCTGGCAGGGTGAGGTCCAGCGCCTTGCCGCCTTCGACGTAGGTGTTCCAGTCCGGCAGCTGGAAGTAGTCGTTGCGGCCGGGCAGGCGCGAACGGTTGTAGACACCGGGCCAGGTGGTTTCGGCGATGCCGTCGGTGGCCTTCCACATCCATTGCTTGAGATCGCGCGCGTCGGTGAATTCCACCTTGCGGATGCGGGTGACCGGTGCGGTGAGCGCAGGCGGCGTGTGGCCGTTGTCCCAGCCGTAGCGGTGCAGGAAGGCGGCGTGTTGCGCGTCGTTGGTGGGTGCTTCAGCGCTGGTGGGCTCCTGCAGGCGCGCCAGTGCGGCGGCGCCGGCGCCATCGAGCATGCGGTCGTAGATACGGATCTCGTCGAAGTCGCTGCCGCGCAGGAAGTTGTAGCGGCTCTGCACCTGGTGCGGCGACATCACGCGGCCGGCCAGGCCGAACTGGTCGAGCGCGGCGTCGAAGTCGAGCGCGCCGCCGTTGGCGCAGGGCGCACCGCAGTCCACGCGTGCGGCTTCCTTGCCGTCCACATACAGGCGTACGCCGCGGGTTTCATCCCAGGCGAAGGCAATGTGGGTCCAGTCGCTGGCAGTGGGATGTTTATCCAGCTTGAAGGAGACGCGGGTGCGCGCGAGGTTGGCGTCGGTGACGAAGGCATCGAAGCCGTGGCCGTTCCAGTCGATGCGCAGCCAGGCCATGTCCCAGCTGGTGTGGTCGGCGTAGCCGACGCGGAAGATCACGAACGGCGCTTCGCCAACGGCGTAGCGCGCGCGCCAGAAAAAGCTCAGCGTGCCGCGCTGGGTGTAGAGGTTGCCGGGCGCATTCCACGACAGCACGCCGTCGTCGGCCCATTCGATGGCGTTGCCGCGTTTGCCGGTGGGCACCAGCGCGATCTTGTCGCGGAAGTTGGGCACGCCATCGCCGCGTGCGACATCGGCCTCCAGGCTGCGGTCGGCCGAGACACGGAACAACAGTTCCGGCGCGGTGGGGGTGGCCGCGCTCAGCGGCAGCGCGATCATGCACAGCATTCCCAACAAAACCTTCGACACGCTCACCTCGTACTGTTCACCACGTACTGTTCACCACGTACTTTTCACCACGTAAAGCAGCCACCGCCTGGTTGGCGGTGGCGGAGACGCACTTGCTCAGCCCACCTTACAGGCCATTGGCGGCGCGCCACTTGGGCACGTCCTCCTTCAACAACTTGTCCGGCCAGGTGCCATGCCAGGCGTAGCCGACGCGGCGCTCGTTGGGCACTTTCATGTAGTCGGTCAATGCAACGCCTTCGCGGTTGGCATACAGCGGACGTTGATTCTGCAGGTCGTAGAAGCGCGCCCATAATGACGCACCCGGTTGCGCGACGAGGATCACATCCTTGCCGGTTTCCTGGGTGGGGTCGTCGATCTTCTTGGTGGCCAGGTCGCGCATGCGATGGGTGTCGAACCAGGTGGCGGCCGCTTGCACCGCGGTCTTGATCTTGGCCGAGGGGCTGGGCTGGCGCATCAGGAACCGCACGATGCTGACCGACTCACTGGACGACAGCGAAGCGAGCTCATACGCGCGCGCCTTGGCCGGCTTGAGCGTGACTTCGTCGTACTGCGCGCCCCAGATGGTGAGCGTGCCGCCGATCTTGACCTGGGTGGCGAGCACGCATTCCAGGCCCTTGGTCACCGCCTGCTGCGCGCGTGCGCCGTGGCTGCCACGCAGCTGCGCGCCGGTGTCGCCCTTGCCCTCGCCGATGTCCTGCAACAGGTTGAGCACGCGCACCATGGCGTCGTCGTTGTAGGTGATCTGGTGGTGGTAGGACGACAGGTCCGGATAGAACTGCGGCCAGCCGCCGTTGGCGTATTGCGCCTTGAGCAGGTACTCCACGCCACGACGTGCGGCGGCAATGTACTTGGCGTTCTTTTCGTTCTTGAAGGCGGTGGACAGGTACGTGATTTCATACGTGGTCGCCTTGTTGTCGATGGTGGCGTCGTCCTTGCGCCCGGGTTGCTTGAGCTCGGCGATTTCGGCGGCGGTGAAGGTGCGGGTGTAGTCCACCGCCACGCCCTTGTACTGCTTGGACCAGCCACCGGAGGCGGTCTGCAGCAGCAGCATGTTGTCGGCGATGTGGTCGGCCATGGCCGCCAATGGTGCGAGCAACAGGGCGCCGGCGAAGGCGAGCGTGGACAGGTGCAGCGTGCGCGAACGGTTCATCAGAACGGCCTCCAGGAGCCCAGCACGGTGGAGCGGTCCAGCGCAGCGGCCTGTGCGGCGGTGAGCTGGCGTGACCATTTCACGCGGCGCGACGGGTTGGCCCCGGCGCCGGTGTTCTGGTATTCGCTGTAGCGGGCGGTGGCCTCGTTGGCCGCGTTGCCCCAGTTGTTCCAGCCCTCGGGCACGATGTGCGCGCCGAGCTGGCTAGTGATGAAACTCACGCTGGCGTACGGCCGCCACGGCCGGCCCAGGAACACGCGCGAGACACCGCTGGCGGCGGTGATGCGTGCATTGCGAAACACGAAGCCGCGTGCGCTCTCCTGCGGCGTGGAAGCAGCGGTGAGATAGCCATCGCCCAGCGAATGCAGCTGCACGTTTTCGAACAGGGCAGTGCCGGCGCCGAAGACGAAATCCACGGTGCCTTCGACATAGCAGTCGAGAAAATACGAGAGCTTGGCGCCGCGCAGGTACAGCGTGTCTTGGTAGCCGAGGAAACGCACATTGCGGAACGCCGCGCGGTCGCCATCCACGCGCACCGCCACCGCCTGGCCCACCGGGCCCGCGTGGTTGCCGAAGCTCAGTTGCTCGGCGGTGAAGTCGTTGCCGGCGATGATGACGCTGGACGAGCCGGAGGTACCGTACTCCTTACCGGTGGCCGGATTGATGCGCGCGGCGTAGTTGTCGTAGGTGATGACGGTTTGCGTGGTGCCAGCGCCAACCATCTTCAATGCCGGTGCGTTGGCCGGCACCACCAGCAGCTCTTGATACACGCCCGCGCCGACGCTGATCTGCGCGCGCTTGCCGCCCTGCACGGCGGCGTCCACCGCGGCCTGCACGGTGCGGTAACCAGCGTTGCCCTGCTTGGCCACGGTATAGACCGGGTCTGCAGCGAAGGCCGCGGTACTGCCCAGTGCGCTCATCGCCAACACGGCGCTGGCGGCGATGCTGCGTAACACGCGTCTGCGATGTTCTTGCATGGCGGTTCTCCTGTCAGAACTTGTAGCGCGCGCCGACGTAGTACTGGCGCCCGGTGACGGTGTATTTGTCGGGCAGTTCCAGTGCGGAATCGACGTAGCGGCGGTCGGGGGTATCGAGCAGGTTGATGGCCTCAAACGTCAGCGACAGGTGGTCGCTGATCTTGTAGGACATGTTGAAATCGACGTTTTCCACGCTGTATTTGCCGGTGACATCGGCGGTGGCCAGGCGCTGGCCATCGAGGTTGTAGACGTCTTCCTGGGCGAGGATGTTGTTGATGTAGCCATCGCGGTAACTGGTGGATACGCGCGCACTGAAGCGGCCGTCGTCGTAGTAGACGGTGGCGTTGTAGGACTGCGGCGAGAGGTTGAGCAGGTCGCGCTCGGTGGTGGTGGTGGTGATGCTGGTATTGCTGTTGCCGGCGGTGCTGAACAGATAATTGATCTTGGAATCGACCTGCGTGTAGTTGAGCTGGATGCCGAAGTTGCGCCAGAAGCCGGGCAGGAAATCGAACGCCTGTTGGTAGGTCAGCTCGAAGCCCTTGAGCGGGCCGCCGGGCGTGTTGAAGTAGCTCTGCACATTGAAAATGGTGTCCGGCGTGAAGCCGGCCGGCAGCAGATCCAGCGAGTAGCCCATCGCTTCCCAGGTGGTGAGTACGCGGGTGCGCTGCACGTAGCTGTCGATGTCCTTGTAGAACACCGCCGCCGACAACAGCGAGCCTTCGCGGAAATACCATTCGGCGCTGAGGTCGTAGTTGGTGGAGCGGAACGGGTCGAGCTTGGGGTTGCCCAGGTTGATCGAGAAGAAGCGCCCGTCATCGAAGAACTGGGTGGGGCCGCCGCTGACGCTGGGCGACAGATAGGCCAGCGTGGGCCGCGCCATGGTCTTGGCCGCGCCGAAGCGCAGCACTACCTCATCACTGACATCCCAGGAGAGATTCAACGAGGGCAGGATGTCGCGGTAATTGTGATTGACGGTGGTGGGCACCAGCAGGCGCTCGCCGGCCGCGGCAGTAGCGCTGGCCACGCCGAAGAACGATTCGCAGGCTGGCGAAATCGCACCGCTTGCGGTGGCCGTGCACGGCGCATAGCCGCTGGCGGCGATCTGCGTCTGCACATAGCGCACGCCCAGGTTGCCGCGTAGCGCGCGGCCCCACAGGTCGGTGTTGAAGTCCAGCTGCAGGTAGGTGCCCAGGCTCTTTTCGTTGACCTGGAAATTGTTGTTGGACGAACCGAAGTGGCCGACATCGGCCAACCGGTAATCGCCGCCCGGCACGCCGGTGTCGCAGTTGCAATTGATGTTGAGCAGGTCGGCGACTTTCTGGAAATCCGGAATCACCCAACTGGTGGGGAAGTTGCCGTTCAAGCTGCGGCCAAAGCCATCCAGCGTAGTGCTCAGATCACCCACGCCCACGCCGGCCGGCAAGCCCTGCGCCAGGCGCCCGTAGGAGACATGCCGCGACTCCGACGTCTCCATGTCGTAGTCCTTGTAGGCCAGACCGGTGCGGAAGGTGAAGGTGGGGCTGATGTTGAATTCCAGGTCCACCTTGGCGGTGTCGAAGGTGTTGCTCACCGACTGCGGGTTGAGCCGCACCTCGCTGATGTTGGTGCCGCGCGCAGTGCCATTGCTGTTCACCGGCACCGCGCCATAGCCCAGCCATTGCCAGTTGTTGGCATCGGCGGCATTGAATGGGAAGGTCATGCTCGGGTAGTCGCCACCACCGCGCCGGTCCAGCACGAAACCATCCAGGTTGGTGTTGTCGAAACTCACCAGCGAGAACACCGGCCGCTCGTAATCGGAGGTGGAATGGCCGACCAGCGCGGTCATGCGCACCTGGTCATTGAAGCGGTGCTGCAGGTCCAGGCTGAATTGCTTGAACTCGGTGGATTCTTCGATGCTGCTGGATTCGGTGCGGTAGTCGACGTTGTCGAATACGCCGTAAACCAAGCGGTTTTGCTCGTCCACTTGCGCTTCGCGCACCGCAATTTGGGTCTTGCCGCCGAAGTTGGCAGTGCGGTGCAGGTTGGCGCCGACCGAATCTTCGCGCTGGTCCTTGTCCAGCTTCGAATACAGCATGTCGAAATTCAGCAGCGTGTCGTCGCTGACCTTGAACTGCAGCGCGCCGGTGACGCCCAGGCGCTTGATCTCGTGATCGGTGCGGATGTAGCGCGGGTAGCGTGGAATCCACGCATCGGTGGCTGTTTCGTAGGCCTGGATGTTTTCCGGTGTGTTGGCCGGGCGCGCGATGCCGGTGCCGCAGGTGGTGGCGCTGATGCCGTAGCTGCCCCAGCCGTTGTTGCGGTCCTGGTTGGCCTGCGAGCCCACGCCGGCGCGCGTTTCGTTCGACAACGGGTTACGCGGGGTCTGCGGGTTGTAGCCCACCGGCGAGCAGAAGCCGTAGGTGCCGTTGTTGGTGGCGGTGCTCTGGTTGGAGTTGCGGTAGTTGCCGTGCTCCCAGCGCACCGGGTTGTAGCCTTCTTCGCGCAGATGCCGCTCGCTGTAGGACACCGACATCAATGCGCCGAAGCGGCCATCGGCCCAGATGTTGCTGATCAGGCCGGAAAAACGCGGATCTTGTTCGCGCGAGAGATCGTTGTAGCCGTACTGGGTGGAGGCGGCTGCTTCGAAGCCGTCGAAGTCGAACGGGCGCGAGCCGCGCAGATCCACCGTGGCGCCCAGCGAGCCTTCGTCGGTCTGCGCCGACTGGGTCTTGCTGATGGTGACGCGGCTGAAGAGTTCCGAGGCGAAGGTATTGAAATCGAATCCACGGCTGCGGTTGACGCCATCGCTGCCGCTGCCGGCGGTGGCCAATGCTTCCAGGCCGTTGATGCGCACGCGGGTGAAATCCGAGCCCAGGCCGCGCACCGAAATCTGCTTGCCCTCGCCGCCTTCGCGGTCGATGGACACACCGGCGATGCGCTGCATCGATTCGGCCAGATTCAGATCGGGAAACTTGCCGATGTCTTCGGCGTAGATCGCATCCACCTGCTCCACGCTGTAGCGCTTGGCGTCCAGCGATTGCTGCAGGCTTTCGCGATAGGTGGCCTTGACCTGCACGCGGTCCAGGTCCACCGCATCGGCCGGGGTGGCCGGTGGGCCCACGGTTTGCGCGGCAGCGCCAACACCGTGCAAGGCCAGAACGATGGCCACCGACAAACGCGCGGCGGACAGGCGGGCGCCCGCCTCTTGGGCAGGACGACACGAACGGGCTTGCATGATGCGGCTCTCTCCAGGGCACTGGGGTGCAATGACGCGCTCAGCCCCCCTAGGCCACCGGCGTCGAACGAAACATCACGCCCACCGCGTTGCATGCGTGCGTCTCGGCAGCGCATACACGGCGATCAAGCGTTTGCAATGGGGCCCGCTGCGCGTGTGCGCAGCGGGCGGGTGACACTCAGAACTTGTAGCGCAGGCCCAGCAGGTACTGGCGGCCGGTTTCACCGTATTGCAGCGGCAGCTGGCCGGTGCGCGGCGACGACACCCATTCGTCGGAGGCTTCGTTGGTGAGGTTGATGCCTTCCAGGCTCAGTTCCAGCTGCTTGCTGATCTTGTAGCGCAGCGACGCATCGAGGATGGTGGTGCCGGTCATGCCGTGCACGCCGTCCACGTTGAAGCCGGCTTCCGCACCCGGTGCCTGGGTGAGGTAGTCGTCGCGGTTGGTGGCGGAGATGCGGCCTGCGAAGGTGTCGCCTTCGTAGAACAGCGTGGCATTCCACGACGAGCGCGACAGGCCGAGCAGGTCGTTCTTCATCACCGGTGCGCCACTGCTGGCCAGGTACTGGATCTGCGAATCCACCCAGGTGTAGTTGAGCTGCACGCCCAGGTTGGCCCACTTGCCCGGCAGGAACGTAAACGGCTGCACGTAGTTGGCTTCCACGCCCTTCAATTCGCCGCCCGGGGTATTGAGCGGAATGCTGAAGGCGAAGTCGTCGTTGACGCTGGCGCCGGTGCCTTCCAGCAAGGAGGCCGGCAGGCCGCTGCTGGAGTACGGACGCACTTCGCGCGCGGTCTGGATGAAGCTTTCGATGTCCTTGTAGAACAGGCCCACACCGACCATCGCGCCTTCGTTGAAGTACCACTCCAGGCCGAGGTCGACGTTGGTGGCTTCGATCGGGTCCAGATCCGGGTTGCCGCCGGCCACGGTGCGCGCACCACCGGCCACGGCCACGGTCACGCCGGGCGTGAGGCTGCCCAGGCCGGGACGCGACATCACCTTGGCGGCGCCAAGACGCAGCAGCAGGTCCGGTGCCAGCTCGGCGACCAGGTTGAACGAGGGCAGCGTGTTGTTGTACTTGCGGCCCACGGTGGTCAGCGCCGGTGCGTTGTTGATCAACGCATAGCCGGTGGATTCCTGCTCGGTGCGCACGTAACGCACGCCGAAATTGCCGGAGAACGGAATCGAGCCCAGGTCGGTGGAGAACTCGCCCATCAACCACACGCCGCGGTCTTTTTCTTCGACGCTACGGCTGTTGTTGACGCGCGGGGCCACAGCGAAGGTGCCGCTGTTGCTGTAGATGCCGAACTGGTCGGCCACGGCATCCAGGTTGGGCACGACCCACGCAGCGGGGCTGCCGTTGATGCCCTTGAGCCCGGCTTGTTCGGTGAGATCGGCCGGCACGATGCGCGTGCCATTGGCGAAGGTCGGCACCGACAATTCGTTGGCGCGGCGCAACTCCACCGTGCTGAAGGTGTAGTTCTTGGCCAGCACGCCGCCCTTGAGGCGGAAGCCGGGGCTGATGTTCCAGTTGAAGTCGATCTGGCCGGTATCGAAGTCGTTGTCCACGGTCTGCGGACGCAGGCGGATTTCCGCCAGTTCCCAGCCGGTGGGATCGGTCGGGTTGATGCCGTAGTTCAGCACCGGCGCGCGGTTGTTGCCGCGGTAGTCGTAGCTGTACCCGTCGACGTCGTACTTGTCCATGATGATGGTGGTCTGCACCGGGTTCTCGTGCGCGGAGCGCGAGGTGCCGATGCGCGCGTTCATGCTGAAGTCGTCGCTGAAGCGGTGCTCCACGTCGAAACTGATCTGCTTGAACTCGGTGTTCCACTCGTCGTGGCGGTTTTCGGTACGGATATCGACGTTGTCGAATTCGCCATACACCAGGGCGTTGTTGCGGATCTCGCCGTTGCGCACAACGGTGGCCGGCTTGCCAACCAGCACCGGGCGCGCATTGCCGCCGCGGCTGAAGGAGATCGCTTCGATGTAGTGCTCATCGCGCTTGGCATCGATCTTGGAATACAGCATGTCCAGCGACAGCGTGGTGCGGTCGGAGGGCTTCCACTGCAGCGAGCCGGTGACGCCCAGGCGCTGCTGGTCGTGGATCTGCTGGGTGTAGCGCGGGAAACGCGGGTGATAGACATCGGCCGAACGCGCCGCGGCAAACGGCGAGGTGGCGCTGAAGCCGCCGTTGCTCGGCCCATTGGCCCAACGGCCGGTGTTGGAGCCTTCTTCCAGCACTTCGCGCTCGGTGTAGGCCACCGACAGCAAGGCGCCGAAGGTGTTGTCGGCCCAGGTGTTGGAGATCAACGCGGCCACGCGCGGATTGGCCTTTTCGGCCATCGCGTTGTAGCCGGCCTGGCCGCTGGCGGCGAAGGTGAAGCCGCTGTAGTCGAACGGGCGCGCGGTGCGCAGATCGACGGTGGCGCCGAGCGAGCCTTCTTCCACGTCGGCCGAGGCCGTCTTGCGGGCGATCAGCTGCGAGAACAGGTCCGAGGCGAACACGTTGAAGTCGAAGCCACGGCCGCGGTTGGTGCCGCCGCTCTGGTCGCCGGCGCCCACGGTGGTGAGCGCTTCCATGCCGTTGATGCGCACGCGGGTGAACTCCGGGCCCAGGCCGCGGACCGAGATGGCGCGGCCTTCGCCGGCTTCACGGGTGATCACCACGCCGGGGATGCGCTGCAGCGACTCGGCCAGGTTGAGGTCGGGGAACTTGCCAATGTCCTCCGCGACAATGGCATCGACCACGCCGGCTTCGCCGCGCTTGATGTCCAGGGCCTTTTCCACGCTGGCGCGGTAACCGGTCACCGTGACGGTGTCCAGGTCCACGGCAGGTTCGGCAGGGGTTTGTGCTGCATCTTGTGCGGCCGCGTGGCCGCTCAGTGCCAGGCCGATCGACAGCGCCAGCAAGGTAACCGGTGTCTTCCGGTTGGTGGTCCGAAATTGCATGTCCTCCCCTCCCAAGGGTCCATGAACAATGTGAAATGTCTGGTTGTGAGCGGCAATGACACCGCTGGTCAAAACGACGTTACCAGCTGAATCGCCCCGCAACATCTTGCAGCGCAGCAGAAAACGTCACCAAATTCGCCCCAAAGGGATGCAAGCCGTCACTGGGCGTCGCATCATGGTCATCGCCGGACGTGTCAGGCGACAGCTAGAATGACACCGATGGTCATCCTAACGCGCGCGGAATCCCCCACCCCGTGACGCACCACACAGCCGAGGTAATTGCCGTATGAGTCGTGCCCGCATCCTGTGCTTTGGTGAGTTGTTGCTGCGCCTGGGGGCGCCCGGTCACGAGCTGCTGTTGCAGCAACCGCGACTGGAGGTGCACTGCGGTGGCGCCGAGGCGAACGTGGGCGTGTCGCTGGCGCACTTCGGCCATGACGTGGCAATGGTGAGCACGGTGGCCGACAACCCGCTAGGCGCGGCGGTGCTGGGCGAGTTGCGCCGGCACGCCGTCGATACCCGCCACGTGCGGCGGGTGGATGGCCGCGTGGGGCTGTACTTCCTCACCACCGGTGCGATCCACCGGGCCAGCGAGGTGGTGTACGACCGCGCCGATTCGGCGTTTGCGCTGGCGCCGGCCGATGCCTACGACTGGCCGCGCCTGCTTGACGGTGCGCAGTGGCTGCACCTGTCCGGGGTCAGCCCTGCGTTGGGCGCCGATGTGGCCCAGGCCACGCTCGCCGCCGCCCGCGCCGCGCGCGCGGCCGGGGTGAAGGTGTCGTTTGACGGCAACTACCGGCCCAAGTTGTGGCAGCGCTGGCAAGGCGATGCGCGCGGCATCCTGCACGACCTGTTCGCGTGTGCGGACGTGGTGTTTGCGGACTACCGCGACATCGGCGTGGTGTTGGGCGGCGAGTTCCCGCAAGACACGCTGGAAGCACGTGTGGAAGCGGCCGCGCAGCAGGCGTTTGCCGCCTTCCCGCAGCTGCAGCTGATGGCCTGCACCCAGCGCGTAGCGCATAACGTGGACCACCACAGCCTGGGCGCGATGCTGGTGCCGCGCGATGGCGCGGTGGCGTTTGCGCCGGCCGAAGAACTCACCCCTATCATCGACCGCATTGGCGGTGGCGATGCATTTGCAGCCGGTGTGTTGCACGGCCTGATCGAAGGCTGGTCGCTGGACGACACGGTGCGCTTCGGCCTGGCCGCCGGCTGCTTAAAGCACTCAATTCCGGGCGATTTCAATCCGCTCTCGGTGGCCGATGTGCAGGCGTGTGTGGGCGATGCGCGGTTTGATGTGAAGCGGTGAATCGGGAGTGGGGAATCTGACGTGGGGGATGCGCGGCGTCCCCTGCCCATGCTGCCTTCCCTTCAATCGGGGACCGGCGCCTCTCGATAGACTGCAGGCCTTTCCGGATTTTCCGAGATATCTATGGATGCTTCCCATCAGACCGTGATGCTGCCATGAGCCGCATCGCGATCGCCGCCGCCCTCGTCGCCGCACTGATGGGCGGCGTATGCCCCTGCCCGTCCTACGCACAGACGCCGTCAGCCCAGCCGGGATGGATTGCCAGCTGGGCAACCAGCCCACAGGCCGGGGAGGCCGATGCGGAAGAGCCGCTGGCAAACATCGACGGGCAGACGGTACGGCAGCGTGTTCGCATGTCCATCGGCGGTACCCAGCTGCGTGTACGCCTGTCCAACGAACTGAGTGCATCACCGCTGACCATTGGGTCGGCCTCCATCGCCGTGGCGAAGGATGCTTCGACCGTGGAACCAGCTTCGCTGCGTCAGCTCACCTTCGGCGGGCAGTCCTCCGTCAGCATCCCCGCAGGCGCTCCCATCCTCAGCGACCCGGTCGATCTGCAGGTTGCGCCGGGTGCACAGGTCGGCATCAGCCTGTTCTTTCCGGAGCGGGTCACGTCCAACACGCTGCACTCCCTGGCGCTCAAGCGCGCGGTGGTGAGCACACCCGGCGACCACACGCGAGAGACGTCCATCGCGCCGGCCGCGACGTCCACCTCGTCCATCGCGATCAGTGCGGTGTTGGTACCGCAGGCACGTGCGCAGCGGTTGCTGGTGGCATTCGGAGACTCGATCACCGACGGTGCGGGGTCCACGACCGACGCTGACCGCAGCTGGCCAGCCCAATTCGCACAGCGCGTGGCAGCGACCGACCCTGGCCTGTCCGTGGTGAATGCCGGGATCGCAGGCAATCAGTTGTCGCATGAGGGGTACGGCGCAAGCGGCTTGGCCCGCTTCGACCGGGATGTCCTGGCGCTGCCGGGCGTGACGCACATCGTGCTGCTGGAAGGGATCAACGACATCGCCGCGCCGGGGGTCAAGATCGGTTCGCGTTACTTTGCGCCGCCGACAGAGGTGAGAACCGCGGAGTACGTGATCAGCGCCTACCGGCAGCTCATCGCACGCGCGCACGACCATGGGATCAAGGTAATCGGCGCGACCTTGACGCCGTTCGCCGGCAATACAGTCCCCGGCTTTTACTCGCCGCAGAAAGAGGCGGCTCGGCAGACGGTCAACGCATGGATCCGCAACAGCCACGCGTTCGATGCAGTGATCGATTTCGATGCGGTGCTGCGCGATGCCGAGCATCCGCTCCAGCTTCAAGCCCGCTTTGCATCCCGCGACCGGCTCCACCCCAACGATGCCGGCTATGCGGCCATGGCGGACGCGATCGACGTGACGCTTTTCCGCTGAGCGCGCGCTACCTGTTAGTCGCTGCGCTGACGCGTATCAGCGCGCTACCTGTTATTCGCTGCGCTGACGCGTATCAGGCGGGCGCGCGGGCGCGGCGTTTGTTGGTGAACCATTTCAGCGCCGCGCTCAGCAGGACCACGCACAGCGAGGCCGGTACGCTGAAAAAAAGCGTGATCATCAGTGCGAACTGAAGCGGTGGCGCCGAGCCGTCTTGCATGACCACCGCACAGACAACGGCGGTAGTGATCACCAGATTGATGATGGCCTTGAGTGACCAGTGCAGCGTGGCGAACCGCAACAGCACGGCACAAATCACGCTGACCAACAGGGCCAGCAGCAGAAAAATGATTAATTTGTCCAACACGTCGTGCGCTCCATGCTGTGCGGATGAGATTCAAGGACGACGCTGCTTTTTAGCGATGTACAGACACGTCAGCGATTCGTCGCAACGCCTTGGCTGGCAGGCCAAAGCGTATGCGTCAAAGACACTGCGTGCTGCACAAGAGCCGTGACATGACGCCACGGCTCTTGCGAATCCCTAATCCCTAATCCCGACAATCAACCCAACTCGATGCAATCGAACTTCACGTCCGGATCCACATCGGCGTCGTAATCCACATCTTTGCGCTCGAAGCCGAACAGCTTGAGGAACTCGTGCTTGTAGCCGGCGTAATCAGTGAGTGCGAACAGGTTCTCGGTGGTGACCTGCGGCCACAGCGCCTTGCAGGCGTCCTGTACGTCGTCGCGTAGCTCCCAGTCGTCCAGGCGCAGGCGGTTCTGCTCATCCACTTCGGCGGGCTGGCCGTCTTCGCGGTACAGGCGCTCGCGGAACAGGCGGTCGAGCTGTTCGATGGTGCCTTCGTGCAGGCCCTTTTCCTTCATGATCTTGTAGACCATGGAGATGTACAGCGGCATCACCGGGATGGCCGCGCTGGCCTGGGTCACCACCGACTTGAGCACGGCCACATTGGCGCCGCCGCCACTGGCCTGCAGGCGCGCATCGAGCCGCTGCGCGGTGTGGTCCAGGTCGACCTTGGCCTTGCCCAGCGCGCCGTGCCAGTAGATCGGCCAGGTGATCTCGGTACCGATGTAGCTGAAGGCCACGCTGCGCGCGCCCTTGGCGAGCACGCCGGCGCTGTCCAGCGCGTCGATCCACAGTTCCCAATCCTGCCCGCCCATCACGGTGATGGTGTCTTCGATCTCCTGCTCGGTGGCCGGCTCGATCGAGGCCTGGATGATGGTGTCCTTGTTGGTGTCGATGGCGGTGGCGGTGTAGGTGTTGCCGATCGGCTTGAGCGCCGAACGCTTCACTTCCCCGGTGCTCGGCAGCTTGCGCACCGGCGAGGCCAGCGAATACACCACCAGGTCCACCTGCCCGCCCATGTCGGTCTTGATCAGCTCGATGACCTTGGCGCGTGCTTCATCGGAGAACGCATCGCCATTGATCGATTTGCTGTACAGGCCGGCGGCCTTGGCATGCGTGTCGAAGGCGGCCGAGTTGTACCAGCCGGCAGTGCCGGCCTTCTTGTCGCTGCCGGGTTTTTCGAAGAACACGCCCAGCGTGTCCGCGCCGAAGCCGAAGGCCGCGGTGATCCGCGAGGCCAGGCCGTAGCCGCTGGATGCGCCGATCACCAGCACCTTCTTCGGGCCGTCGTTGCGCACGCCGCGCGCACGCGTGGCGGCAATCTGGTCGAGCACATTGCGCTCGCAGCCGAGGGGATGCGTGGTGGTGCAGATGAAGCCGCGCACTTTGGGATGGATGATCAACGTGGACTCCTGGTCAGCAAGATGCTGGCGGCATCTTAGGGCCTGACAGCGCGCTGGGGTAGGTCGCACACGCCACCCAGGCGGTGCTTACACACGCACGCAGGGTGTGAATCGCTTGTGCGCCAATGCACTGCGCGCACCGGGCAGCGCGTGCGCATGCAGCGCGCGGACATGCAACGGCGCGGCACTGAATGCGCTGGCTGGCGTGACGGCCAGTGCGTGCATCGGACTACGCGCGCTTCCACACGCTGCTGTATGGAAGCGCATCGGTCGGCAGCGCTGCGCACGCAACCGGTGCCTGTGCCGCAGGTGCAACGCCGCCCGCCGATACCGAGGCAGCGCGCCTTCACCTCAGCGCGTGGGCGCCCGCAATGCACCTTCACAGCACACCTTGGCGTGACCCCAGACGCCGCGCGGCGAACAGAGACCATGGTCGAATTTCGGCACCAGTGGCTGTGCTATGTTCCGGCCCTGCCGTGCCGTGCCTGTCCGCGCCCTATTGGCGATCGTCAAGGCCCCTTTCAGCTGTACGACCGGTAGTCAAGCGAATGTCCCTCCGAAGCGAGCGCGTCACGCAGCTGGGCTCTGTCCCGCGGTTCCGCCTTGGGCCATTGCTGGTCGAGCCGGAGCGGCTCATGCTGATTGGCGACGGCGAACGCATCACGCTGGAGCCGCGCATGATGGAGGTGCTGGTGGCGCTGGCCGAGCGTGCCGGCGAGGTGATCAGCGCCGAGCAATTGCTGATCGATGTCTGGCACGGCAGCTTTTATGGCGACAACCCGGTGCACAAGACCATCGCCCAGCTGCGCCGCAAGCTGGGCGACGACAGCCGCCAGCCACGCTTCATCGAAACCATCCGCAAACGTGGTTACCGGCTGCTGCCGAAGGTGATCTTTCCCGAGGATTACCGCGGTGCGTTGCCGGGCATGGGTGCGTGGGGGCACGGCAGCCCGTACGTGGGCCTGCGCGCGTTCGACCCGGACCATGCGGAGGTGTTCTTCGGCCGCAGCCACGCCATTGCGCAGGTGCTTGCCGCGGTGCGCGCGCAGTTGCAGAGCCAGCGCGCGCTGGTGCTGCTCAGCGGGGCCAGCGGCTGCGGCAAGACCTCGTTGCTGCGCGCCGGTGTGGTGCCGTTGCTGGCGCAGCCCGGCGGGCTGGATGGCCTGCAGGCGGTGGCGGTGGCGTATTGCAGCCTGGCGGCGTGCCGCGGCGGCGATGTGGCCGACACGCTGACGCGTGCATTGGCCGAGTGGGCAGCGGACGGGCGCGCGGTGTTTTCTGCCGCGCAGATGGCCACCTGCACGCAGTGGCTGACGCAGCCGGCGGCGTTGCATGCGGCCATTGCCGAGGCGATGCGCCACGCCGCCCCCGCCCGCGAGACCGTGCAGACCCACCGCCATCTGTTGCTGGTGATCGACCATGCCGAAGCACTGGTGGCCACACCCGGCATCACCGCGCAGGACCGTGCTGCGTGCACGGCGTTGCTGCAGGCGCTCTGCAGCAGCGCGCACGTGGCGGTGCTGATGGCGACCCGCAGCGATTTCTATCCACGGCTGATCGAAGCGGTGCCGGAGCTGGTGGAGCTCAAACGTGGCGATGGCCATGTGGATCTGCTGCCGCCACGCGACGGCGAGATCGGCCAGATCATCCGCGTGCCTGCGGCGATGGCCGGGCTGCGTTTCGAAGAAGACCACGACAGCGCCAGCCGCCTGGACGATGTGCTGCGCGACGCCACCGCGCGCCAACCCGATGCACTGCCGCTGCTGCAGCATCTGCTGCAGGCGCTGCACGAACGCCGCAGCGACGATGGCCTGCTCACCTTCGCCGCGTATCGCGCACTGGGTGGACTGGAAGGCGCACTGGCGCACCATGCAGAACAGACCTTCCGCGCCCTGCCCGCACCTGCGCAGGCGGCCCTGGGCGACGTACTCACCCAGGTGAGCGTGATCCACCCCGACAGCGCAGCAGTCACCGCGCGGCGGGCGGTGTGGTCGGCATTGCCCGATGCCAGTGGCGCGCGCGCACTGGTGGATGCCTTCGTGCAGGCGCGCCTGTTCGTCAGCGAACTGGTTGCCGGCGAGCCGGGCTTTGCGGTGGCGCACGAAGCCCTGCTGCGGCAATGGCCGCGCGCCAGCGAATGGATCCATGAAAACCGCCGCCTGCTGCAGGCACGCAAGCGCCTGCAACTGGCCGCGCAACGCTGGGCCAGCGAGGGCCGCCGTGACGATCACCTGCTCAACAGCGGCCGCCCCCTGAGCGAGGCACGCGAAGCGGCGCGGCGCATGCCGCAGGACCTGGACGCGCTGGACCTGGCGTTCCTGCACGCCTGCGAGCGCGCGCACCGGCAACGGCGCGGGCTGTATGCCGCGGCCGCGGCCTTGCTGGTGGTGCTGGCCAGCGCGTCGCTGCTGCTGGGCTGGCAGGCGCGCCAGGCGCAGCAAGTGGCCGAACAACGCCGCGACGAAGCGCAACAACTGGTGGGCTACATGCTGGGCGATCTGGCCGAGCAGTTGCGCACCGTGGGCAATCTCAAACTGCTCGACAGCGTGGGCACGCGCGCACTGCGGTATCTGGAAGAACTGCCCAATGCCAGCATGCAGGCCGGCGATCTGATCAACCACGCCCGCGCCCTGCGCACCACCGGCGAAGTACTGATGAATCAGGGCAAGCTGGACCAGGCGCATGCGGCCTTCACCCGCGCCGCAGCCACCGCCGCGCAGGCACGTACGCTTGCCCCGGATGTCTTGGAGGCGCATGCGGAAACCGGCCAGGCGGCGTATTGGCTTGGCGCCATGGCCTACCGCAACAAGCAGTTCCCGTTGGCGCGCAGGCACTGGGCGCAGTATCTGGCCGCGAGCGAATGGCTGGTGCGCGCCAAGCCGGACGATCCGCGCTGGCAGCTGGAGTTGTCGTACGCACTCAACAACCTGGCGATGCTGGCGACCACGCAAGGCAATGCCCCAACGGCAATTGGTTTTTTTGCGCGCGACATCGCACTCAAGCGCGTGCTGGTAGCGCGCACACCGGACAACGCATCGCTGCGTTATGAATTGATCGACAGCCTCTCGGGGCTGAGCCTTGCGCAGGAAAACCAGGGCCTGCTGGCGCCGGCCGAGCAGGGCTATCGCGAGCAACTCGCCATGCTGCGGGTGCTGGTGGATAAAGACCCGGATGCACATGCGTGGCGGCGGCGTCTGGCCGGCTCGTTGATTCGCACGTCCAACCTGGCGCTGGCGCGTGGCCACTTGGTGCAGGCGCAGCAAGATGCGCGAGAGAGTCTGCGTCTGCTGCAGCCGTTGGCGGCGCTGCAGCCGGACAATGTGGCGTGGCGGCGCGACCTGGCGCACGCCTATGCGCAGGCCGGTTGGGTGGCCGCGCTGGATGGGCACGCAGGGGACGCCGCGCAGCAGCTGGCGCGTGCGCAGCAGACCATGGCCGAGCTGCTGCAACAGGCGCAGCCACTACCGGAGTGGCAATGGCTGGATGCGGTCATCGCGCTGCGCATGCAGGCCGCGCGCGCACCACCGCTGGCGCAGGACTTCGCCCCGATCGTGGCCCGGCTGGAAACCCTGCACCGCGCAAAACCCGATGAAGTGGTCGGTATTTCAGCGCTGGCCCAGGCGCTGGTCTGGCACGGCGAACAACGCGCCGCCGCCAGCGATGACACCGGTGCGCGCACGGCGTGGCAACGCGCGCTGGCGGTGCTCGGCAAGGACGCGGGCAACAGCCGCGACAAGAATTTGCTTGACCCCTGGATCCGCGCGCACGTGCATCTGGGGCAACGCACCGCCGTTACGCAACAGCTCGGATGGCTGTACCAAGCGGGCTACCGCCACCCGGGGTTCGTCTCCCTCTATGCCCCGCTTTTCAAAGGACAGGACAAGTCATGACGGAACAAAAGGAAATGCACACGGAGCTCTCCGTTGCTTACGTCGATTTTGGCGGTAATACCGGGAAAGGCAAATACATCTATCGCTTTGAGCCCGACCTGATGCTTCTCGAGCCATTAGCGAGAAACGTGACGATCAAATATGCCTTCGACAAGGCTGTGCCTTTCAACTTTCGCATCAGAAACCTGATCAGCTCGGACTCGCAGAACCAGATCAGTCAGATCAAGTACGACGGCGATGGCCGCTGGGTCTCTTTCGTCAATGCCAATGACCGGGCCACACTGATCTTCTTCACCGTCATCGTCGAAGACATGCAGCGCGAGACGCGTTTCAGCTGCGACCCGCAGGTCGGGAACGACCCGCAAATCTCCCCGCAGTAAGGCATGGCCGCACCTGTCTGGCGGCCGGCCGCTGGACAGGTGTTTGCGTTGCCGCCGATGGCGCGTCACAGGTGGATGAGATGTACCGACTGAGCGCGTGATGCTGCAACGGCGCGTTGTCGGGGTGTTCGCTGGACCATGCCCGCAAGACGGGCGCATCGCTCGGACAGATCCCACGCTGCCCGATATTCAGGGCGCTGCCAGCACTTTCAGATCGCCCCTGCGCGCACCCATGCGTGCGGCTGCAACCGTACGCCCGGCTCGGGCTCGTTGCTGAAAGCCACGTTGATCTGGCCGCGGATGGCCAGCCCGCCCGGTACCCCGCCGTGGCCGTTCCAAGGCGGACAGCGGCGGTGGCGCGCGCAGGCCATTGAGCCCACGGCGATCGCCGGGCTGGCGCAAGGCCGGGGCGCCGCCGCCCCCGGTGCCACCGCGCAGGGGGTGATCAGCACCTTGAGGTCGCGCTCGCTTCGAGGCAGCGTATGCAGCGCAGCGCGTGCCCAGGCACCGGGGAGTTCGGGCTGGGTGGGTGCCGCCCAGGCGCTGGTGGAGAGCAGGACGATCAACACGATGAGGTATCGGACCAGGCGCATGACGGACTCCGCAGCGGACCGGAGCGCGATGCTTCCCCGAGCGGCTCTCATCGCCGAGGACGGCCTTCGTGCTTGGCCCGGCACCGGCGTGTCCCTGGCGGACCACGCCCGCCAGGGAGCACGGTTCAGTTCACGATTTTCTTGCAGTCCTTCAGGGTGCTGGTTGCGTTCTTCAGCGCGATTGCATGCCCCGGCTGGCCGGCCTTGATCTTGGTGATCAGCGTGGCCATCGCGTTCTTGCCCGGCTGATTCCAGTTCTTGTAGCTCGGCCCTCTCTTGAAGGCGTCCAGGTCCTTGAGCGTGCTGTCGAACGCGCCGTTGATCAATGTGCGCCGGTCCACGCAACTCTGCCATGCCGCCAGACGCAGGCGGTTGGCGGCATTACCGGCCGCCTTCTGGCATGCCAGCGCGTCGCAGGCGGTCGGGTCATGCAGGCCTGCATTTTGGTCCACGCAGGTGCTGCGCTTGGTGTCGTACGGGATCAGCTGGCAGCCTTCCTGCTTGGAACGTGCAATCACATCGGTTTCGGAAACGTCGGTGCCCTTGAACAGCGCCTGTGGCGGCGCAGAGGGCGCGGCCCGCGGGACGGGCGTGCTGCATGCCGCGAACAGCATCGACAGCGTCAGCAAGACAAACTTATGGAACAAGCGCATGGCGGTAGTCCTGGTCGGAGACCGGAGCGCGCAATGCGGTCTCCGGGCGGCGCGTGGGCCGCAGCGCCACCCTGCCGGCAACCGGCCGCGCGGACCTGACGGACAGCTTACGGTTGCGGCCGACGCGTCCCGCCACCTGTATTGCACATCTGCACCAGGCGACCCCGCCAGCGCCATGCAGCGAAAAAATCCCAAGCGCTTCATAGGCTTGCAGTCCGGCAGGTTGCGGTAAGGCAACGCCGAGGCGCGGCGCGGCAGGGTGGGCTGTGTCCGGCTCCGTGCCGACCGGACGCCACCGCCGCGATGTCGGCGGCCCCAGGCACCTGCCGCAGCAATCGCTGCGGTCCACCGAGACGCACCCATGCTCACCCATACCAACAATGCTTCCGACACCCCGACCGCCGAGGCGCACGATTCCCCGGTGTCGCTGTTCCGCCAGACCGCCGCGCAGCGTCGCCAGGCCGATGCCGCCGCGCTGCAGGCCGCCGACTACGACCAGAAGCCCTGGGGCCTGCTGTACCGCGCGCTGACCGATGCCATCGGGGCCACCCCGGATACGTTCCAGATGGTCTATCCGTTCACGACCTGGGCTTGGCCGATGCAGCAGGCGGGCTTCATCGGCACCGCACAGTACGACTTCTGCTCCACGTCGCCGCAATGGAGCGCGGTCGGCGCCTTCGTGTCCAGCGGCGATCGCCTCAACCAGGCCTACCAGGAATTCCTCAACGTGATCCCGGCCGCGACCGACGACGCCTCACTGCGGCAGAAGATCAAAGCGGCCGACGACGCGCTGACCGCCGCCAGCAACGGCTACACCATCGCCTACAACCAGGCGCGCTCGGTGTATCAGGACGATGTCACCGACAACGACCCGACCTTCACCAAATGGCTGGGTTCGCCGGCCGGCGCCGGTTGGCAGAACAAGATCAGCACCATGCAGGTCAAGATGGACCAGGCGCAGCTCACCTACAACGCGCTGGTCGTGCAGGCCAACACGCCGGGCCTGGGCGAGGCTCAGAAGCAGATGGCCAATGAGAACTTCTACGCCAAGCTCAACGATCCGGCGCTGTCCAAGTTCCCGCTGGTGCCTAACTGGTCGGTGGCACAAAGCGCCAGCGAGTGGATTGATGCGGTGCAGGCCGGCCAGGGCCCGGCGGGCGCCACCATGGGCTTCACCAACCGCGATGCGGCCTACGACTACAGCAAGACCTGGGCCGGCGGTTCGGCCAAGATTCGCCAGCTGTTCTGGGAAGTCCGAGTCGCCGGCAAGTGGCAGCGCATCGACGAGTTCGAGACCGACAACGAACTCGACGTTTCGGTGGAGTTCGAAGCGCTGGACCTGATCCAGATCCAGCCCAGCGACTGGTACAACGGCCCGTTCGTGCGCAGCAAGCGCAACGGCCCGTTCGTAAAGGGCTATAGCGCGTTCGGCGAGGACGGCACCCAGGCCGTGTTTGGCGAGAAGGGCTTCTTCGGTCTCCTCAAGACCGGTATGTACGTGGGCTACAAGCCGACCTTCACCATCACCACCAGCAAGTCGTCCTTCAGCAAGTTCTCCGAGATGTTCAAGGTCTCGACCGGGCTGCGCATCGGCCCGTTCACCTTCGAAGCCGAAGGCGGCAGCGAAAAGGCCGGTTGGAGCCTGAGCGAATCAGGGCAAAGCTTCACCGGCACCACGACATCCGAGCAGCCGCTGATCGTCGGGATCGCAATTTCCAAGCTGCCGCAGGAGTAAGCGCTGGCGGGCCGGCACGCCTGCAAGGGCGCACCGGCCCGCTGTCGGTACTCGCGGATCGCTGCAGCTGCGGCGCCGCGATTTAGAGCAGCTATCAAAACTACTGCGCAGCCGCCAGGCGGGCTCGGCCGGTGCTCGGAATCGGCATGTACCCCCGTACACTCCGGTTCCTCCGCGCCGTCCGCACCCACCTGACGGCTGCTCGCTACGTTTTGTTAGCCGCTCTTATAGTCTCGGTCGCGCTGCGGGTATGGAATGGCAGCAGCGCCGCCCTCAAATCACCCGCAACGTAATCGCCTTCAGCACCGCGCGGGTGCGGTCGCGGGTGCCGAGCTTGTCCAGGATGGTGGAGACATAGTTCTTCACCGTGCCTTCGGCCAGAAACAGGGTGCGGGCAATTTCCTTGTTGGAGTAGCCGCCGGCGAGCAGGCGCAGGATCGCCACCTCGCGTTCGTTGAAGGTCTCGCGCGGGGCCTGCTGGTCGCGGAACTGGTAGCGGGCGCGTACCGGGTCGGTGCTGACCGGCTGCAGCAGGGTCTCGCCGGCGGCCACGCGGGCGATGGCTTCGTGCAGGTCGTCCGGCGCGGCGTCCTTGAGCAGGAACCCCTGCGCGCCGGCCTCGCAGGCACGCAGCAGCAGCTCGCTGTCGTCGAAGGTGGTGAGCAGCAGCACGGGGGTACGGTCGCCGCGCGCGCGCAATTGTTCCAGCGCGGCAATGCCGTCCAGGCCGGGCATGCGGATGTCGCTGAGCACCACGTCCACGTTGTGCGTGGCCAGCGCATCGAGCAGGGCCTGGCCGTCGTCGGCCTCGCAGACCACGGTGATGCCCTGCTGCTGCAACAGCGCGCGCAAGGCCGCACGCACCAGCACCTGGTCATCGGCCAGGGCGATCCGGAGCGCGCTCATGCCGGCAGCCTGGCGGTGAGGTGCAGGCCGCCGTGGGCGGCGCGGCGCAGGTCGAGCTGCCCACTCAGGGCGGCCAGGCGTTCGCGCATGCCGGCAATGCCGTTGCCTTCGTGGATCTGCTCGGCGCAGCGGCCATCGTCCTGGATGTCCACACACAACGCGCCGGCGTCGCAGCGCACCGCCACGGTCACCGTGTCGGCATCGCCGTGGCGGGCGGCGTTGGTCAGCGCTTCCTGCACCAGCCGCACCAGCGCTTCGGCCACCTGCGGGTCGCTCACGCGCACCTGCGCATCGATCTGCAGCCGCAATGCCGGCCGCGGGAACGGCGCGGCCAGCGCGTGCAATGCGGTGTGTAGATCCAGCCCGGCATCGTCGCGCAAGGACTGCACCACGCTGCGGATATCGCCCAGCAGCTCGCCGGACAACTGCTCCAGCATGCGCAGGTCCTCGCGCGGGGCCAGCGCCGGTTCGGCCCGCAGCAGGCGCAGGTGGATGCGCATGGCGGTGAGTTTGTGGCCGGCCACATCGTGCAGCTCGCGGGCCAGGCGCAGCCGCTCGGCGTCGCGGGCGCTGTCGGCCAGCAGCGCGCGGGTGGCCAGCAGATCGGCATTGACGTAGACCAGCGCATCGCGGGCGCGCTCGGCGCTGCGCGCATAGTTGGCGGTGAGCGCGGCAAACGCCTGGAAGCTGGTGTAGATGGCCACCATCAGGAAGGGACGCGGCACACCCGCCAGCACGAACACCGCGTACATGGCCGCGTTCAATACCAGCATCAGCGCCAGCACCTGCGGCGGCGGCCAGCGCATGGCCGCCTGCGCGGCCACCAGCACCAGCAGCACCGGCGAGGTGCCGGTGCGTGGTTCCAGCCAGATCAGTGCCACCGCCAGCAGGGCCTGCAGCAGCAGCGCCGCATGCTGTGGCAGCGGCCGTGGCGGCAGCAACGCGCGAAACAGGAACAGGGCGGTGAAGCCGATCACCGTGGCCCAGCGCCACAGCCCGTGCGGCGCAAGATCCTGGCCGAACGACAGGGCGACCGCGGCGATGGTGAACACGCCGGCCAGGTTCAGGGGTTTGAGCAGATCACGCAGGAGAGTTGTCATGCGGCGATGCTGACCGCCGCACCCGCCAACAGCAATGGCGGCGATGCAGAAAGTGACTTCCGGCAGGTGGGATCGATGACCTGCGGCCACTGTGGCCGGTGCCGCGCCTGGGCAGACTGGGGTCACTGGCCGAGTGACGGTTCTGCCAGGTGATGCAGGCCCCTGGAAACACGCTGCAGGGCACCCGCAGCACCGGCCTTGCAGATGCGGCCCTTCTCCACCATGCACACCGTCGCCCTGGCACATCGCTCCTCACCACCGCCCTCATTCCTGGAGTCACCCATGTCTGCATCTCACCTGCTCACCGCGCTCAGCCTGCTTTGGGTGGGCTACGAACTCTGGTTGCGCCGGCAACGTCGCGCCCCTGATGGCGGGGCGCACGACCAAGGCACGCTGGGCCAGTTGTGGCGGGTGTTGTCGCTGTCGATCGCGGTGGCGGTGGGGCTGGCCTTCGCCGGCATCAGCCACTGGCCGCCGGCCTGGCAGGAGCCGCTGCGCTGGGGTGCCTGTGCACTGATCGCCGGCGGCCTGGGGCTGCGGGTGTGGGCGATCCAGGTGCTGGCGCGCTGGTTCACGGTGGATGTCACCATCCAGGCCGACCACCAGCTGGTGCGGAGCGGCCCATACCGCTGGTTGCGCCACCCCTCCTACACCGGCGCGTTGCTGTGCTTCTACGGGATGGCGCTGGGCATGGGCAATGCGCTGTCGCTGCTGGTGATCGTGCTGCCGGTGACCTGGGTCTTCCTGCGCCGCATCCGCGTGGAAGAAGCCGCGCTGCGCCGCGCCTTCCCCACCCGCTACGCCGACTACGCCACCCAGAGCTGGCGCCTGCTGCCACTGGTGTGGTGAACACGTGCGTGGTCACAGCGGGATCCCCGTGTGGCTACGCTTCGTTGGGATGGACAGCGATTCGGTGTGCATGGCGCCTGCGGTGCCGCCGCTATGCTGTGGCACCGCCGCAGGAGCGGCGTGATAGCGAAGATGCCGTGATTCGGCCGCGGCTGCGCATCCGGGCACATCCGCGGCGGCCGCCTGCATCGCTGTACACCCACGTGTGCGCGTTGGCCGCGACGGTTCGCGCCACGGGCGATCGTCTTACACTCTGAGGCTGCCCCCGCCGCTCCCCGCCTTCGATGATCATTTCTGCCGCTTCCGATTACCGCGCCGCCGCCGAAGCCCGCTTGCCGCCGTTCCTGTTCCACTACATTGATGGCGGCGCGTATGCCGAGCACACCTTGCGGCGCAATGTCTCGGACCTGGCGGATATCGCGTTGCGTCAGCGCGTGCTGCGCAATATGTCCGATCTCAGCCTGAGCACCGAGCTGTTCGGCGAGACGCTGGCGATGCCGGTGGCGCTGGCACCGGTGGGGCTCACCGGCATGTACGCACGCCGCGGCGAAGTGCAGGCCGCGCGTGCAGCCGCTGCGCGCGGCATTCCGTTCACGCTGTCCACGGTGTCGGTGTGCCCGATCGAGGAAGTGGCACCAGCGATCGACCGCCCGATGTGGTTCCAGCTGTATGTGCTCAAGGACCGCGGCTTCATGCGCAACGCGCTGGAGCGCGCCAAGACCGCCGGGGTGACCACGCTGGTGTTCACGGTGGACATGCCCACGCCCGGCGCGCGCTACCGCGATGCGCACTCGGGCATGAGCGGGCCTAACGCGTCGCTGCGGCGCATGCTGCAGGCGATGACGCACCCGCGCTGGGCGTGGGACGTGGGCCTGCTCGGCAAACCGCATGACCTGGGCAACATCTCCACCTACCGCGGCAGCCCCACCGGATTGCAGGATTACATCGGCTGGCTGGCGGCCAATTTCGACCCCTCCATCTCGTGGAAGGACCTGGAATGGATCCGCGAGTTCTGGACCGGGCCGATGGTGATCAAGGGCATCCTCGACCCGGAGGACGCACGCGACGCGGTGCGCTTCGGCGCCGACGGCATCGTGGTGTCCAACCATGGCGGGCGCCAGCTCGATGGCGTGCTGTCCAGCGCGCGCGCATTGCCGGCGATTGCCGATGCAGTGAAGGGCGAGCTGAAGATCCTGGCCGACTCGGGCATTCGCAGTGGGTTAGATGTGGTGCGCATGCTGGCGCTGGGTGCCGATGCCGTATTGCTCGGCCGCGCGTTCGTCTACGCACTGGCCGCCGGCGGCCAGGCCGGCGTGGAAAACCTGCTGACCCTGATCGAGCGCGAGATGCGCGTGGCGATGATCCTCACCGGCACGCATTCGGTGGCCGAGATCAGCGGCGACGCGTTGAGCCGGGTAACGCGCGAGGCGGCGGTTGTGCCTTGAGGCTGGAAATTGGGGATTGGGGATTGGGGATTGGGAATCGGGAATCGGGAATCGGGAATCGGGAATCGGGAATCGGGAATCGGGAATCGTTAGAGCATCGCGCGCGCACGGTTTTCGATGTCCTGGGCTTGCTGCTGTTGGTTGAGCTAGCAACAGACATGGTTACCTCACAGCAACCAACTCTGCGCCTTTCGTAGGAGCGCGCTTGCGCGCGCGATGGAGCGTTACCGGGAAAGCCTCATCGCGCGCAAGCGCGCTCCTACGTGGCCTGCGATGCCGCCGCGCGCACCTGATTGCATTGAAGACATGGAACCTAATCCAAGCCGGCACATCCGTTGTGTCTGGTCTGACCCCACCTCTCCGGACACGACAGCTGTCGTAGGAGCGCGCTTGCGCGCGATCGGGCATCACCGGGAAAGCCTCATCGCGCGCAAGCGCGCTCCTACGTGGCTTGATGCCCGGATGAACCCCAGATTGCATCGAGGTCTACGGCGCACAGGGCCGAGCCGACGCATCTTGGTGCGTGGTCTGATGCCGCGGCACTCCCGCAGCCGTCGGCAGTCGTAGGAGCGCGCTTGCGCGCGATGGGGCATTCCCGGGAAGGCTTCATCGCGCGCAAGCGCGCTCCTACGTGGCTTGATGCCCGGATGAACCCCAGATTGCATCGAGGTCTACGGCGCACAGGGCCGAGCCGACAAATCTTGGTGCCTGGTCTGATGTCCCGGCATTCCCGCAGCCGTCGGCAGTCGTAGGAGCGCGCTTGCGCGCGATGGGGCATTCCCGGGAAGGCCTCATCGCGCGCGAGCGCGCTCCTACGTGGCTTGATGCCCGGATGAACCCCAGATTGCATCGAGGTCTACGGCGCACAGGCCGAGCCGACAAATCTTGGTGCCTGGTCTGATGTCCCGGCATTCCCGCAGCCGTCGGCCGTCGTAGGAGCGCGCTTGCGCGCGATGGAGCGTTACCGGGAAGGCCTCATCGCGCGCGAGCGCGCTCCTACGTGGCTTGATGCCCGAATGAACCACATATTGCATCGAGGTCTACGGCGCATAGGCCGAGCCGACGAATCTTGGTGCGTGGTCTGATGCCGCGGCACTCCCGCAGCCGTCGGCCGTCGTAGGAGCGCGCTTGCGCGCGATGAGGCATTCCCGTGACAGCTTCATCGCGCGCGAGCGCGCTCCTACGTGAGAGGTGCTGCCCTCAGCTATTCCGATCATATCTAGCGCACGCCACCGGCAAAGTGCCGCAGGCCCATCATGCATGATCTGCACCTGGCACCTAGCCGGACAAAATCTGCACCTGGCACCTAGCCAGGCAACACCTGCTTCAACGCCAGCACATCCGCCCAGGGATCATTGCGCTGACGCTTTGCGCGCTGCACGGCCTTGTCCAGCGGGAATGCATCCGGGCCGCTGAGTTTGCCCAGTTCTTCCCAGCGTAGCGGCACCGCCACGGTGGCGTGCTCGCGCGCGCGTAGCGACCACGAGCACACGCTGGTATTGCCGCGCCCGTTGCGCAGCCAGTCGACAAAGATCACGCCGTGACGCTTGGCCTTGCTCATGGTGGCCACATAGCGCTCCGGGGCCTGAGTGGCCAAGGCCTGTGCGAAGGCTTCGCAGAAATCGCGTGCCTGGTCCCAGCTGGCCTGCGGCACGATCGGCACCACCACGTGCAGTCCCTTGCCACCCGACAGGCGCACGGCGCTTTCGAGCCCGGCCGCACGCAACTTGCTGCGGATCTCGCGTGCGGCGGCTACCACCTGCGTCCAGGCCACGCCTTCGCCCGGATCCAGGTCGAACACCAGCCGGTCGGGGTGCTCGGGGTCATCCACCCGCGCGCCCCAGGGATGCAGCTCCAGGGTGTTCATCTGCACCAATTCCAGCAGCCCGGCCACATCCTCGATGTACAGATAATCTTCGGTGCCGCTCTTCTGCTTCAGCGGGATCGCCTTGATGTGCGCGCCAAGATGGCGGCCTTCGTGCTTCTGGAAAAAGCACGCACCTGCAGCGCCATCGGGGCAGCGCAACAACGACAACGGCCGGCGCGCGATCTCCGGCAACACCAGCGGTGCCACCGCGCGGTAATACGCGGCCACATCGCCCTTGCTGATGCCGGCGGCAGGGAACACCACGCGCTCAGGATGGGTAATGGCAACGCCGTCTGGCGCGTTGGAGGCCGATGCCCTCGCTTTCCGTATGGATGACGCTGCCGTTGCTGTCGAGGTTTTCCTTGCCGATGACGTAGCTGGTGTGCGTGCCGTTTTGGACGATGCGGCCTTGCTCGGCGCGGCCGGCTTGCCGGACGCTGCGGACCCGCTGGAAACGCTGCGCTTGCCCGACTTCGGAGTAGACGATGCGCTGGCGGTAGACACCGCACCTCGTTTGGCCGCACGCGGCGAGGCAGTGCCCGTGGCCGCTGCGGACGACTTGCCCGGCTTTCCTGGCTTGGCAGCGGAACTGGCGGCCGGTGTCACACGTTGTTTGGCGACACGCGACGGTGTGCTGACATCCGCTGCAGTGGACGACTTGCCCGCCTTGCCCGGCTTCGCAGCCGAACCGCCAGCCGATACCGCCGCAGTGCGCGTCGCTGCAGCACGTGATGCCTTGCCCGCAGCAGCTGCAGCCGTCCGCGTGCGTGCTCCCCGCGACTTGCCCGGTGTGGCGCGGTCGCCGCCCAGATCGCTCATTGGTTTGTCCTCGCGTAAACGCTTGAAGGCCGCCTGCCGCAGCAGGCCCTGCTTGGCCCAGCCACGGAACGCCACCTCGGCGATCAACACCGGGCGCACCCAGTGCACATCGCGCGGCCGGCTGGGTATGTGCGCGGGTAATTCCAGCGTGGGCTGCGGGCTGTGCAATGCCTGCAATTGCGCGGTGATCTCGCCGAGCAGCGCACTATCGAAACCGGTCCCAACCCGGCCCACGTAGCGCAGCTGCGTGCCGTCGAGCTGTGCCAGCAACAGGGCGCCAAAGCCGCTGCGCGCGCCCTTGGGGTCGGTGTAGCCCACCACCACGAACTCGTCGCTGTCTTCGTGCTTGGTCTTGACCCAATCGGCGCTGCGCCCGCCACGGTACGGCGCGTCCGCGCGTTTGCTGACGATGCCTTCCCAGCCTTTGTCGGCACTGGCGGCAAACACCTCCGGTCCGCGGCCGATTACATGCGCGCTATAGGCCAGCGTGCCCGGCGTTTCGCCGAGCAACGCACGCAACAACTGCTTGCGCTCCAGCAGTGGGGTGGCGCGCAGATCCACGCCAGCAACGCCGAGCAGATCGAACACCAGGTAGCGCAACGGCTGGCGCGCAGTGCCGTCGATGGCACGTTGCAGCGCGGAGAAATCGCTGCGGCCTTGCGCATCGAGTACCACCAGTTCGCCATCCAGGCGCGCATCGCGCACCGGCAACGCCTGCACGGCCGTGGCAACTTCCGGAAAGCTGTCCGTCCAGGCCTGATCGTTGCGCGAGCGCAGTTGCGCCCGGCCATCGACCAGATCGGTCAACAACCGGTAGCCGTCCCACTTGATCTCGTGCGGCCACTGCGCACCATCCGGCGCCTCAGCGCGCAGCAACGTCAGCTGCGCGCGCAAGCCGGTAGGGCAGGCCGCATCGCGCGCGCCCGGCAAGGCCAGTGCGCGCGTGCGCCAGTGGGCCTGTGTGGCTGCGGAAGCACGCGGGCGGCTGGCGGATGCGGATTTTTCTGTCACCAACGCCTCGGCCGGCGTGCGTCGACGACGGCTGGCCTTGGCACGGCGCGCCGGTGCGGCTGCAGCCGATGGAGTCTCAATCGCCTGCGCTGTGGCATCGGAATCGGCTACCAACGCATCGGCGTCCAGATCGGCGGCATGGGCATCGTCGCGCTTGATCAATAACCACTGCGGCTGGCGTCCACGCAAGCGTGTGCGTACCAGTGCAAAGCCACCGCGCAGCTTGTCGCCCTGCAGGTCAAAGTCCAGCTTGCCGGCATCCAGCGCCGCCAACGCGTCGCCATCGCAGTGCCAGGTGCCGTGGTCGAATACCTGCACGTGCCCCGCCCCGTACTGCCCTTGCGGGATGTCGCCTTCGAAGCCCGCGTACGCAAGCGGGTGATCCTCCACCTGCACCGCCAGGCGTTTTTCGCCAGCACGCAGCGACGGGCCCTTGGGCACCGCCCAACTCTTGAGCACGCCATCGGCTTCCAGGCGAAAATCGTAATGGCGCGAGCTGGCGTGATGCAGTTGCACCACGAAGATCGGCTGCCGATGCGCTGTCGCCGCGGCGTCCTCGGCCGGCTCCGGGGTCTGGTCGAAGCGGCGCTTGCGAGTGTAGTCGCGCAACGACATCGGCGCTTACCCGGCCTTGCGCCGCGGCGCCGCCTTCTTGGTGGCTTTCGTGGCGGTTTTCTTGGTCGCTTTCTTTGCCGCCTTCTTGGTGGCGGTTTTCTTGGCCGGCGCCGTGTCAGCCGCGGCCGTGGTTTTCTTTGCCGGGGTACGCGTGTTGGCTTGCAGGCTCTTTTGCAACAACGACATGAAGTCCACCACGTTGGTGGTGGCGTCTTCGTGCGGGGCCGGTTCGTCGTCCACCTGCGTGGTGCCGCCCTTGGCCTGGATGCGCTTGCGCAGGATCTGCTCGAGCTTGCCGCGAAACTCGTCGTGGTAATCCTCCGGCTGCCACCTGCCGGACATCGACTCGATCAGCTGCTTGGCCATCTCCTGCTCCTTGGCGGTGATGCGGTACTCGCTCACCGCCCCGGACGGCAGCTTGAAATCTTCCGGGTCCACCACTTCCTGCTGATAGCGCAGCAGCAGCAGGATCAACGCATCGCCCTGCGGCATCACGGCGGCCAGGTATTCGCGGGTGCGGATCACCACCTTGGCAATGCCCACCTTGCCGGTATCGCGCATGGTCTCGCGCAGCAGCACATAGCCTTTTTCGGCCTTCTTGCCGGGCACCAGGATGTAGGGCTTTTCGAAGTAGCGCGGGTCGATGTCGGCGGCATCGACAAAGGTCTCGACTTCCACCGTCTCGTGACTTTCCGGCGCTGCGGAGCGGATGTCCTGCTCCTCGACGATCACATAGCTGCCCTTGTCGTACTCGAAGGCCTTGACGATCTCCTTCCACGGCACTTCGTCGCCGGTGTCGGCGTTGACGCGCTCGAAGCGGATGGGCTTCTTGTCGCGCGAATCGAGCATGCGGAAATGCAGGTCCACCTTGCGCTCGCCCGACATCAGCGACACCGGCACGTTGAGCAGGCCAAACGACAGCGTTCCGGTCCAGATCGGTCGTGCCATCAGTGCGCCACTCCGTGCACGGCCGCATCGGGAATATGGTCCAGCGCCAGCCAAGCGTCCTCGACCACATCGCGGGCATGCGGCCAGTCCAACCGCGAATCGCCACGCATGCTTTCCCACTGTGCGGCCAGTGCCTGCTCGCATTGCAGATCTGCACCGCGTGGCCAGTCGGCAGCGTGGGTGACGCGGGCGAATGCATACGCAGGAGAGAGATCGCGCCAGGTGGGCCCGCCGCGCCGGCGACGGCGCTGGAAATCGGCCACGCTGTAACAGTGGAAATCCTGCGCAACACCTACCGCATCGCTCTGCGGCGTACGGCACTTGCGCTCGGTTGGTGCCGGCGCAGCGTGCGCGCTGAACAGGCGACGATCGGGGCGACGGTCCAGGGGGCGCATGGCGGACTCCACGTGCTGGCGTTTGGGGGAGCACAGCAGTAACGCGGGCGCCGTGAGCCATGCGTGAGAAATTCGCTTGCAAACTGCGATTTGCGTCGCCTTCACCGCCGAGGCGGTGAACTGCGTACCCGACATCTGCTGGAGACCTACCATGTCCCGTGACCCCCTGCGCGAACAACCAACGCACCCCGGCGAACAGCACGGCAAGCGTGACGCCGAACATTACGAAGACCGTGGCGCTGGCGATGCCCCCGAGACCGTCATTCCCGCCGACGACGATACGCCCGCCAAGACGCCCGGCACTGCGCCGTAAGCGGCGCGCGTTGGACTGCATGCGGCATGTTGCAGGCGCCGGGAGGCTGCGGCGGGAAGGCTTCATCGCGCGCAAGCGCGCTCCTACCAGGGCGTGGTAATTGCGCCAAGGTGTCGTGAGCGCGAGCGCTAGGTGTTTGAGGCTTTTAGCGCATTCAGAACTGGATGCGCTGTGCCTTGGGAATTTCTCGGAAAACTGTGGCGAGTGATCCGGGCGCGCGGTTGATCTTGGCCCTGCGCGCTGTTTGGTATTCAGCCAACAAGCGAGGTCGTTACACGTCTGCCAACCCCCGCGCAGGGTTACACCCGCTTGGCCAGCTGCAGCTGCGCGAATTCGTCGTCGCTAAACAGGCGCGAGCGCACCAAAAAACGCACGCCCTCGCCGTTTTCCAGCGAAAACATCCCGCCGCGCCCGGGCACCACATCGATGATCAGCTGCGTGTGCTTCCAGTATTCGAACTGCGGCGCGCTGATATAAAACGGCGCACCACCGATCTCGCCAAGCAGCACATCACGGTCGCCCACAATGAAGTCGCCCACCGGGAAGCACATCGGCGACGACCCATCGCAGCAGCCGCCAGATTGATGGAACAGCACGTCACCGTGACGCGCACGCAAGGTGTCGATTAGCTGCAGTGCGGGTAGGGTCGCCATGACCTGCAGCGGTAACGTGACCTCGGTTGTGTTGTGCACTATCTCTCTCCGTTGCTCGCTCAGCAGCTCTGCACACTGGCAAGCAGTCTGCTCGAACTTGCTGACGCGTCGCCGTGAAGGCGTTTGTCTGCATCAATGCCCTTCGCGGCAAGCGCACCGCGGCATGCGGCAGGATGGACCTACCACATGCCGCTCGCCTTGCATCAGAAGAACCCCAGCGCCTTCGGCGAATAGCTCACCAGCAGGTTCTTGGTCTGCTGGTAATGGTCGAGCATCATCTTGTGGTTTTCGCGGCCGATGCCCGACTGCTTGTAGCCACCGAACGCGGCATGCGCGGGATAGGCGTGGTAGCAGTTGGTCCACACGCGGCCGGCCTGGATCGCGCGGCCCATGCGGTACAGGCGCGAGGCATCGCGGCTCCACACGCCGGCGCCCAATCCGTACAAGGTGTCGTTGGCGATCGCCAGGGCTTCGGCCTCGTCCTTGAAGGTGGTCACCGACACCACCGGGCCGAAGATTTCTTCCTGAAACACGCGCATCTTGTTGTGGCCCTTGAACACGGTCGGCTTGACATAGAAACCATCCGATAGCTCCCCGTCGAGCATGTTGCGCTCGCCACCGATCAGGATTTCGGCGCCCTCCTGCTTGCCTATGTCGATGTAGGACAGAATCTTCTCCAGCTGCTCGCTGGAAGCCTGCGCGCCGACCATGGTGTTGGGATCCAGCGGGTTGCCCTGCTTGATCGCGGCCACGCGCTTGAGCGCCTTTTCCATGAATGTGTCGTAGATCGATTCCTGGATCAGCGCGCGCGACGGGCAGGTGCAGACCTCGCCCTGGTTGAAGGCAAACAGCACGAAACCTTCCACTGCCTTGTCGAGAAAGTCATCGTCTTCGGCCATGACATCGGCAAAGAAGATGTTGGGCGATTTGCCGCCCAGCTCCAGCGTCACCGGGATCAGGTTCTGGCTGGCGTACTGCATGATCAGCCGGCCGGTGGTGGTTTCGCCAGTGAAGGCGATCTTGGCGATGCGCGGATTGCTGGCCAGCGGCTTGCCTGCCTCAAGCCCGAAGCCGTTCACTACGTTGAGCACGCCGGGCGGCAGGAGATCGCCGATCACCTCCATCAGCACCAGGATCGAGGCCGGGGTCTGCTCGGCCGGCTTCATCACCACGCAGTTGCCGGCGGCCAGGGCGGGCGCGAGTTTCCAGCAGGCCATCAGCAGCGGGAAATTCCACGGGATGATTTGCCCGACCACGCCGAGCGGCTCGTGGAAATGATAGGCAATGGTGTCGCTGTCGATCTCGGAGATGCCGCCTTCCTGCGCGCGGATGGCACCGGCGAAATAGCGGAAGTGGTCCACGCATAGCGGCACGTCCGCATTGAGCGTTTCGCGTACCGGTTTGCCGTTGTCCCAGGTCTCGGCGTAGGCCAGCAATTCCAGGTTCTGCTCGATACGGTCGGCGATCTTGAGCAGCACGTTGGAGCGATCGGTGGTGGAGGTCTTGCCCCACGCCTCCTTGGCCGCGTGCGCGGCGTCCAATGCGGCTTCGATATCTGGCGCGGTAGAGCGCGCGATCGAAGTGAACACCTTGCCAGTGATCGGCGTGGTGTTGTCGAAATACTGACCACCCTGCGGCGCCACCCACGCCCCGCCGATGAAGTTGTCGTAGCGTGGTTTGAAGATGGATTGCGGGTCGGTGTTGAGGGACTTGGCGGAAGGAAGTGCATTCATCGGAGTCTCCTGCAGGCGGCGAATCCGCACGTGTATACCCAAGCGCCATTTGCACGCAATGGTGCGCGCGACGCTGTTGCATTGCGTCATCGCTGCGCAGTTGTCGTAGTGCGCATCGAGCTGCAATTGCGCTGCAGCGCGTCATTGCCGAACGCCCCCGTGCAATCTTCAGCCGGCGTGAAATCCACGCCGGTGCGTGCGCGGGCGTGTCTGGCTCATGCGCGACTCAACCCTGCGATGCGGCGCCAGGCAGTGCAGCCATCGCGGCCGTGCAGTCCGGCACGCGCTCCAGTTCCGAGGCCTGCAGCTGCCAGCCGGCCTGCGCTGACGTTGCGTCCCAGCGATAGGTCCAGTGCAGGCGTGTGTCGCCGGCACAACTGTCGATACTCACTGCATCGCCCGTCTGCCCCCGCTCCGGGAATGCCACATCGGTCCTGGTCAGCAGTGCCCGGCGTGCAGGGTCGGACGCGTGCATGACGTAGCTGGTGCGCACCTGGCCCAACGCGGCGGCCGTCGCTGGTGGCCGCATCTTTGCAGGCTGCTCAAGCAACCAGCGATGCACCTGCGACACGGCCGGGCTATCGGCGGGAAACGTGCGGATCACCCGCAGTTGCGCCTGTTCAGTGGCAGGTGCAGCTGCAACCGCTTGCGCGCCGGTGGCACACAGGGCTGCAAAGAAAACCAAGATCATCGAACGCATCACATGCTCCGTGCGGTGTGCTTGGCCGCAGCTTAGCATCACGATTCCGGCGGGCACTATGGCGTTATCGCTCCACAGATCCAGATGCCATTGCCGGTGGTGTGGAGCTCACCCATGTCGCGAGCTGCTCACGTGGCTCGACCAGCAACATGCCGTCATCTTGCTCAGCCATCGCATACGGCATGCCCACGCCCGGGACCATGAACACCCTCTTGCGGGACGGTGTGACCTGCGTGCCGAAGACGTTCTCTCACCGCAACGCACGTTTTGTGCGCCGAACAGTTGCGCGGTAACCGCGTTGCCGCGCCGCGCGCGGAACGCGTGCGGTGGACTGTAGTGCATGCGCCCTGCCTGCCGACAGCCGTGACTATGCCGAACCTGCCGCACGCCAGGCGTGCACCGCTGCGGTCACGCGCGCGCCATGCACCGAGGAGATGTCACGCGCGGCAAAATCCCGCGGGCACTGCTGTACCTGCGCTGCAAGCTGCAGGCAAGCGGCGTGACCATGCGCTACTACGGTGTCACGCTCACCGGCATCCAACGCCAGCAAGATCGAGAAGCCCGTTGCAGACATGTTGCAGTTCACGTCCAGCCAATACCCATCATCTGCATCACGCAGCAGAAACCAGTCGGCCGGTGCGTGGTCTACGACGATCATGCGGGCCTCTCGTGTATGCAGGCGATAGCAGTCAGTGGGGAGGAGCGCGCTTGCGCGCGATGCGGTGTTGTCTGGTGCATCTGCATGCGTGCCAAGCCGCGCCAATCAAGTGCCCGGTGACGCTCTAAGGCGGCGCTCTACACACTTGAGACATTTAGCACATGAAGCAGAAGCGCGCGCGTGGCCAGGCGTCATGGGAATGCCCCATCGCGCGCGCGCGCGCTCCTACGAGGCAGTGTGCAGTCGGGCGCGTGCTTCATGGCGAGCGCCCGTCAGCTGCCAAAATCCCACTGCAGGCCTACGGTGTAAGTGCGGTCCGGGCCGGGTTCGTAATAGCGGCCGTTGCCGTCGTTGACGATCACCGAGCCTACATACGCGCGGTCCAGCGCGTTGTCGATGCGGGCGAAGGTACGCAGCGCGCCGTGGGCGGTGGTCCAGCGCCGTGAGGCTTCCAGGTTCACCAGCGCGTAGCCGGCGGCGCGCTCGGTGGCTAGGTCGTTGACCACGGTGGCATCGGAGACCACCGATTCGGCGGCGAACTGCCACTGCAACGGCTGCCATTGCCAGCGTGCGAACAGCTGCTGCCGCGGCACGCCTGGCAGCCGCGCGCCGCTGGCCACCGGTGCGGTGGGCGTGGCGCAGCCGCTACTGGCGCAGGTGAGGTAGCCGTCGCGCACGGTGGCGTCGACGAAGGTGTAGGCCAGTTGCACCTGCTGGGTCTGGCCGATTGGCTGCTGCCAGCTCAGCTCCGCGCCCTGGCGCCGGGTGGCGCCGATGTTGCGGAAGGTGCTGCGGCCGTTGGTGTTGCTGGCCACTGCCAGTTCGTCGTCGGTGTCGGCGCGGAACAGCGCCAGTTCCAGCGCCGCACCGCTTTGCGAGCGCCACTTGGTGCCCACTTCGACGTTGCGGCTTTTCGCCGCGCCCAGGTCCAGCGCCAGGCCGGCGCCGCCGTCGCTGCGGTAGCCCAGTTCGTTGAAGGTGGGCGTTTCGAACCCGCGTCCCACCGAGGCATACACCCGCAGATCGTCGCTGGCGCGGAACACGATGCCGGCCACCGGCGTGGTGGCCGAATAATCGCGCTGGCCGCTGTCGTCCGGGTTCCGCCCGACGATGTAGTTGTCGTCCGAACGGAAGCGCACCGCGCTGTGGCGCACGCCCAGCAGCGCCGACCAGCGGTTGCTCCACTGCCACCAGGCCTGCGCGAACTGGTCCACGTTCTCGACCTGATCGCGCTGGTTGCGGCGCAGCGCGCCCTTCACCCCGAGCGTGGTGCCGACGAAGTTTTCGTAACCGGTGCGGTGCTGGCGCTGGCGGTCGACGTTGGCCCCCACGGTGAGCTGCAGCGGCCGCCCCAGCGCCTGGCCTTGCCAGGCCCAGCGCACGTCGGCGCCTTCGTAATTGCTGTCCAGGTCGATCACCCCGCCCGAGTGCAGCGGATTGCGCTGCACCGCCACCGGAATCGCCAGGAACTGCTCCACGCTGCGCTGGCCGCCGTAGGCCATCAGGCGCAGCGTCTGGGTATCGAATTGCTGGGTGAAAATCGCTCCGGCCTGCGACTGCCGCACCGACTTGCGGGTGTTGAACTGCGTGGCCACGGCGGTGGCCTGGCGCGGGTCGGCGGTAACCTGTGCGCGGGTCAGGCCCAACGGGTCCTGCGCGTCCGGGGCATCCAGATAGTTGAGCACAAGGTCCAGCCGGCTGCCGGGCGCCAGGTCGAAGCCGAGCTTGGCGTTGACCGACTCACGCTTGGCGCGGCTGTGGTCGCGAAAGCCATCGGTTTCGAAGTGGTTCGCGGCCAGGTTGTAGTGCACCGCACCCTGCTGGCCGAGCAACTGCGCCCCGGTATTGACGGTGGCATTGCTGCCGTAGGTGGCACGCAGCCGCCATGGGTCGCCGGGCTTGCCGTCGGCGCTCCACAGCTGCAGCACGCCGCCGGAGGAGTTGCCGTACAGCGCCGAGAACGGCCCGCGCAGCACTTCCACCCGCTGCGCGCCCAGTACATTGAAGTGCGAGAGCTGGCCCTGGCCGTCGGGCATGCTGGCCGGGATGCCGTCCACCAGCAGGCGCACGCCGCGCACGCCGAAGGTGGAGCGCGCACCGAAGCCGCGGATCGACAGCTGGGTGTCCTGCGCGTAGTTCTGGCGGTCGCGCGCCACCAGCCCGGGAATGCCGTCCAGTAGTTCGGATACCTGCGCGCCGCGGCGGTTGTCGTCGTCGGCCACCACCACCGTGAACGAGGCCGGCAGGTCGAAGTCGTCCACGCCGTGCACGCGTGCGGCATCCACCTGCACGGCGGGCAACGCGGCAATCGGCGGGGCCGCGTCGGCGGCCAGGGCGAGCGACGACGCGCTCGCTACGAACAGGCCGCACGCGGCGGCCAACAGGGTCAGTCTGGGCATGGCGCTAGTGTCCCTCATCCGTACTGTGGCCGCATCGTTTCGTACGGAACGAAGCATGCTACCCCGCGCCGTGCCCTGTTAGGATGAGGCGGTTTGGCCGTGCCGCGGCCCGACGCCCGGCAGTATCCCCACCTTCCGTCCTCCAGCGAGTCATGCCGTGTCCTTCTTTGCAAATGTAGAACAGGTTCCAGGCGACCCCATCCTGGGCCTGACCGAGGCCTACAACGCCGACAGCCGCCCCAACAAGGTCAATCTGGGTGTTGGCATCTATTACGACGAAAACGGGCGCATCCCGCTGTTGCGTGCCGTGCAGAAGATCGAGCAGCAGCTCGCGCTGGATGCCAAACCGCGCGGCTACCTGCCCATCGACGGCCTGGCCGCCTACGACAAGGCCACCCAGGAGCTGCTGTTCGGCGCCGAGTCGGCGCTGGTGGCCTCCGGCCGCGTGGCGACCTCGCAGACCGTTGGCGGCAGCGGTGCGCTGCGCGTGGGCGCGGACCTGCTCAAGAAGCTGCTGCCCACCTCCACCATCGCCATCAGCAACCCCAGCTGGGAAAACCACCGCGCGGTGTTCGGCGCGGCCGGCTTCGAGGTGGTGGATTACACCTATTTCGATGCCGCCAGCCACGGGCTGAACTTCGACGGCATGCTGGCCGACCTGGCCAAGCTGGAGCCGGGCACGGTGGTGCTGCTGCATGCCTGCTGCCACAACCCCACCGGTGCCGACCTCAGCCGCGAGCAGTGGAAGCAGCTGGCCGGCCTGTTGAAAGAACGCAACCTGTTCCCGTTCGTGGACATCGCCTACCAGGGCTTCGACAAGGGCATCGAGGCCGATGCGTACGCGGTGCGCCTGCTGGCGGCCGAAGGCATCGACACCTACGTGGTGGCGAGCTCGTACTCCAAGTCGTTCTCGCTGTATGGCGAGCGCGTGGGCGCGCTGTCGGTGGTCTCGGCCACGGCCGCCGAAGCCAAGGCGGTGCAGTCGCAGGTCAAGCGCATCATCCGCACGATCTACTCCAGCCCGTCCACGCACGGCGCCGCCCTGGTGGCCGGCGTGCTGACCAGCCCGGAGCTGCGCGATGTGTGGGAGCAGGAACTCACCGAAATGCGCGAGCGCATCCACGCGTTGCGTGCCGGCCTGGTCGCCAAGCTGGCCGCGCTGGGCGCACCGGAGTTCGAGTTCATCCAGCGCCAGGCCGGCATGTTTTCGTACTCGGGCCTGACCAAGTCGCAGGTGGACCGCCTGCGTGACGAGTTCGCGATCTATGCGGTCGGCACCGGCCGCATCTGCGTGGCCGCGCTGAGCCAGCGCAATCTGGACTACGTGGCCCAGGCCGTGGCCACGGTCAGCCGCGGCTGATCCTGCGCCGCAGCTTGCGCGATGAAGAGCCGGGAGCGCTGACGCCTCCCGGCTTTTTTGTGGGCGACGCGCGCTGCGATAGGCGCGCAAAGATGCAAAGCGCGCAGCCGGTGATCGAAATCTAACGGCGCAATGGCGACAATGGCGGCCCACTTCCTGCACAGGCTGCCCGCTCCATGTCGCGTCCCTCGCTGACCCGCTTCCTGATCGAAGAGCAACACGCCGGCCGTATCGACCCGGAATTGCGCCAGCTGATCACCATCGTCTCGCGCGCCTGCAAGCGCATCTCCATCGCCGTCAGCAAGGGCGCCCTGGGCGGTGTGCTGGGCGATGCCGGCACCGGCAACGTGCAGGGCGAGGCGCAGAAGAAGCTCGACGTGCTGAGCAACGACATCCTGCTCGAAGCCAATGCCTGGGGCGGCCACCTCGCCGCGTGCGCATCGGAAGAGATGGACCACAGCCAGCCAGTGCCCGACCAATACCCCAGCGGCGATTTCCTGCTGCTGTTCGACCCGCTGGACGGCAGTTCCAACATCGACGTCAACGTCTCGGTCGGCACCATCTTCTCGGTGCTGCGCGCGCCCAAGGGCACCGAAAAGCCCGGCGACGAACACTTCCTGCAGCCGGGCACGCAACAGGTGGCCGCCGGCTATTGCATCTACGGCCCCAGCACCATGCTGGTACTCACGCTGGGCCACGGCACCCACGCGTTCACCCTGGAGCGTGAGGAAGGCAGCTTCCTGCTGACCCAGGCCGACATGCGCGTGCCCGAAGACACTGCCGAATTCGCCATCAACATGTCCAACCAGCGCCACTGGGAACCGGCCATGCAGGCCTATGTGGGCGACCTGCTGGCCGGCAAGGACGGCGCGCGCGGCAAGGATTTCAACATGCGCTGGATCGCCAGCATGGTGGCCGACGTGCACCGCATCCTGACCCGCGGCGGCATCTTCATCTACCCCTGGGACAAGAAGGACGCGGCCAAGCCCGGCAAGCTGCGCCTGATGTACGAAGCCAACCCGATGGGCATGCTGGTGGAACAGGCTGGCGGCGCCGCGACCACGGGGCGCGAGCGCATCCTGGATATTCAACCGACGCAACTGCATCAGCGCGTGCCGGTGTTTTTGGGCTCGAAGAATGAGGTGGCCGAGGCGACGCGGTATCACGTGGAGTTCGACAAGGCGCAGGGTTGAGATTTGGCCGCTGGGTTGCCCATAAATTAGACGGCCCGATGACACCTACGCCCATGGGTGTCATGGCTGCACAAGCAGACATCGTTCCGGCTAGTCACTGACGGTTGGCAGATTGACTCCTTGTGAGTGCGGGGGCGTGCGGCCGCGGCTACCGCGAGCGTTAGCCGGCCACAGGCTGACTTCGGAAGTTATTCATGACGCCAGTTGATACGATCAATCTCAGGTCTTAGGTCTTAGGTCTTAGTTCTTAGGTCTTAGGTAATAGGTCATGCTTATCCCACATGAATCAGCAATGCTCTTCATCGAAGGCTACAAGAAGGTCTTGTTTCGCATCCTGGCTGATGCCGGGCTGCTGAAAACCAAGTCCACTCAACGCGACCTAGTCACTGCCAGGACTTATGCATCGCAGAATCCAGGATTGATCGGCAAGACTATAGATGCGCTGCGGACGCTAGACGAGCCACTTGCATCTTCAGTGGCCGGCGCCGTGCGAAACATTCAGATAAGGCGATGGATTTACCTTCGACAGACCAAGCGCCATGCGGTCTTCCTCGACACCGAAACTGAAAGTGCATTTGAGGTTCGAGCGTTAACCGACCCACTGAATGTGTTGGCCCACGATCCGCCAATGTTTGTAGAAACTGGCGTGTTTGCATACGAAGGCATGGTGGTTTGCGACGGGCTTCTGCTCACCCCAATTCTCATCGGGCGTAGTTATCAGGATACATTCAACGCCGACTACACGCGCTTGCGCAAGGCCGGGCACCTCTACAAAACGGCAACGCAGTTCAATCATTTATTCATGCTGGACAGCCCTGATAACGCCTGACCGGCAGCAGGCGGACTGCGAGCCCCGTCGAACAGCGCAGTACTACCCATACCGCTCGCGCTCGCCGGATCACCGTGCATATCACTTGACCATTTTCACGCCTCTACGCCACCCTCGGGGTTTGCACGTGCGCAGCGTGCGCTTCAGTGGAGAACGCCACGTGGACCGTCGTACCTTCCTCACCTTGTCCGGTATCGGTGCTGCCGGGTTGCTGCTGCCGAACACGCGCCTGATCGCGGCCGAGCAGTTGCTCAGCCCGGTGGATGCAGCGCGCAATCGGCGCCTGGCCGACACCGCGCTCACCACCGCCAAGAGCGCGGGCGCCAGCTATTGCGATGTGCGCGTGGGCCGGTATCTGCGCCAGTTCGTGATCACCCGCGAAGCGCAGGTGGAGAACGTGGTCAACGCCGAATCCAGCGGTGTGGGTGTGCGCGTGCTGGCCGATGGTGCGTGGGGTTTTGCAGCGACCAATACGCTCACCAGCGATGGCGTGGCCACCGCCACGCGGCAGGCAGTGGCGATCGCCAAGGCGAATGCGCGGCTGGGCGGTACGCCGGTGCAGCTGGCGCCGGTGACACCGGCCGGGCAGGTCAGCTGGAAGACACCGATCAAAAAGAACGCAATGGAAGTGCCGCTGCAAGACAAGGTGGCGCTGTTGATGGACGTCAACGCCGCTGCGTTGAATGCCGGCGCCACGTTCGTGGCTTCACGCATGTTTGCGATCAACGAGCAGAAGTACTTCGCCAGCAGCGATGGCTCCTATATCGACCAGGACGTGCACCGACTGTGGTTGCCGTTCACGGTGACCGCGGTGGACAAGGCCAGCGGCAAGTTCCGCACCCGCGATGGATTGTCCTCGCCGATGGGCATGGGCTACGAATACCTGGATGGCGCTGCAGGCGAGAAGCATCGCCTGCCTGGCGGGCTCATCGGCTACGGGCGCAGCTACGATGCGCGCGAAGATGCGATCGCTGCGGCCAAGCAGGCGCGCGAAAAGCTCACCGCGCCGTCGGTGAAGGCCGGCAAGTACGATCTGGTGATCGACCCGAGCAATTTGTTCCTCACCATCCACGAATCGGTGGGCCACCCGCTCGAGCTCGATCGCGTGCTGGGCTACGAGGCCAATTACGCGGGCACCAGCTTCGCCACGCTGGACAAGCGCGATGCCGGTTACCGCTGGGGCAGCGATGCGGTGACCTTCGTCGCCGACAAGACCCAGCCGGGCAGCCTGGGCGCGGTGGGCTACGACGATGAGGGCGTCAAGACCAAACAGTGGGACCTGGTGAAGGATGGCATCCTGGTCGACTACCAATGCACGCGCGACCAGGCGCATCTGCTCGGCAAGACCGCCTCCGACGGCTGCAGTTACGCCGATTCGTGGTCGAACGTGCAGTTCCAGCGCATGCCCAATGTGTCGCTGGCCCCGGGCAGGACGCCACTGGCGGTGGCGGACATGATCAAGAACGTCGAGCGTGGGTTGTACATACACGGGCGCGGTTCGTACTCGATCGATCAGCAGCGCTACAATGCGCAGTTCGGCGGTCAGCTGTTCTACGAGATCGAGAACGGCCAGGTCACGCGGCTGGTGGAAGACGGCGCGTATCAGATCCGCACGCCGGAGTTCTGGAACGCCTGCAGCGCAGTCTGCGATCAACGCGACTTCCGTTTGGGCGGCTCGTTCTTCGATGGCAAGGGCCAACCCAGCCAGGTCTCGGCGGTGTCGCATGGGTCATCCACCGCGCGCTTCGATGGCATCAACGTAATCAATACCGCGCGTTCGTTGGGCTGAGAGCTGCCAAAAAACGGCTTGTTAGGTCGCTTTGTTAGAGCTGTCCTGGTAGCAAGTAGACACACCCACAATCTCAGCAAGTCGTTGCGTCGTTTAGGTGCGATCAAAAGCTTGGTTGGTCGAGTGCGCGGTGCCCTCGCCGCTCGCGGGACACGCCGCAAGTACGTCCATGTAGACTCGGTGGCGGCATCCATGCCGCCACACGGTCCCGCAATCGGCGAGGACACCGCACCAGAAAGTGAGTCGGTTGCTTTGTTGAAAGCCTGCGTGTTACTCGGTTTGCCCTGCGACACTGATCGGACGCGCCGTTATCCGAACAACGCACGTCATGCACTGCTTGCACCACGCAAACCGACACTCTCCACTGGTCCTTGCCCGTTCACCGTCGCGGGACCTTACGCGGCGTGGATGCCGCGTAAGAGCTTACAGGGAGGTACTTGCAGCGTGTCCTGCGAGGGTGGCCGGGCAAGGGCCCTGCAGCCACGCGGCAGACGATCTCTTCATCTTTAGCCTCTCTGAGCTATAAGCAGCAGGCACTGCGCACGAGGGCGTGCGCGTCGCGCATTGCACGACCGCCAATAAGAGAATGCACGCCTTTCAGCGATCCCATCGCGTGCCGACACGATGGCGCATCAAGCGCACGCAACCAGCCCCGCTCACCACAGTTGCATGCAGGCAGCGCGTGCCGCTCGACTCATGCGAGCACAGCGATTGCCGCTACACCCCTGCCGAAAGTCATTTGACGCGGGATTCACCGTCCAGCAAGAATCGGGGTCGACACGCGTGGGCAGCGATCCGCGCGTCAAATGGATACCCGCGCACCGCGCGGGACTAGTGGGGAGTTGCCCGTGCAGCGACGTGATTTCCTGGCCCTGACCGGGCTGACCATGGGTGGGCTGATCGTGCCTGCCTACTTCGGCAAGGCCATTGCCGCCGAGCAGTTGTTGACACCCTTCGATGTGGGCCGCAAGAAGCGCCTGGCCGATGCCGGCCTCACCGCCGCGCGTCAGGGTGGTGCGAGCTATTGCGATGTGCGCATCGGCCGATATCTGCGCCAGTTCGTGATCACCCGCGAAGACAAGGTGCAGAACGTGGTCAACACCGAGTCCATCGGTGCCGGCATCCGCGTGATCGTGGCAGGCGCGTGGGGCTTTGCGGCCACCAACGATCTCACCGAGCAAGGCGTGGCCAAGGCCGCGCAGCAGGCGACCGCGATCGCCAAGGCCAATGCCAAGGTGCAGGGCACGCCGGTCCAGCTCGCTCCCACGCCCGGCGTGGGCGAAGTCAGCTGGAAGACGCCGATCAAGAAAAATGCGATGGAAGTGCCGATCAAGGACAAGGTGGACTTGCTGCTCGGCGTCAATGCCGCGGCCACCGCCGCTGGTGCCAACTTCGTCAACTCGATGCTGTTCGTGGTCAACGAACAGAAGTATTTCGCCAGCAGCGATGGCTCCTACATCGACCAGGACGTGCACCGCATCTGGGCACCAATGAGCGTGACCGCCATCGACAAGGCCAGCGGCAAGTTCCGCACCCGCGATGGGCTGTCTGCGCCGATGGGCCTGGGCTACGAGTATCTGGATGGTGCGGCCTCGGGCAAGTTCGTTTCGCCCAACGGCGTGGTGAATTACGGCTTGTCCTACGACATGAAGGAAGACGCCATCGCCGCGGCCAAGCAGGCGCAGGAAAAACTCAAGGCGCCGTCGGTGAAGCCGGGCAAATACGACCTGGTGCTGGATCCCTCGCACACCTGGCTCACCATCCACGAGTCGGTGGGCCACCCGCTGGAACTGGACCGCGTGCTCGGCTACGAGGCCAACTTCGCCGGCACCAGTTTCGCCACGCTCGACAAGCTCAAGGCCGGCTTCCAGTACGGCAGCGACAAGGTGCATATCCTGGCCGACAAGACCCGGCCCGGCAGCCTGGGCGCGGTGGGTTACGACGATGAAGGCGTCAAGACCAAGCAGTGGGATCTGATCCGCGACGGCAAGCTGGTGGACTACCAGGCCATCCGCGACCAGGCGCATATTCTCGGCAAGACCGCCTCTGATGGTTGCTGCTACGCCGACTCGTGGTCGAGCGTGCAGTTCCAGCGCATGGCCAATGTCTCGCTGGCGGCCGGCAAGACGCCACTGAGCGTCAGCGATTTGATCAAGAACGTGGAAAACGGCATCTACATCATCGGCGACGGTTCGTTCTCCATCGACCAGCAGCGCTACAACGCGCAGTTCGGCGGCCAGCTGTTTTACGAAATCAAGAACGGCGCCATCACCCGCATGCTCGAAGACGTGGCCTACCAGATCCGCACCCCGGAATTCTGGAATGCCTGCAGCGCCGTGGCCGATCAACGCGACTACCGCCTGGGCGGTTCGTTCTTCGACGGCAAGGGCCAGCCGAGCCAGTCGTCGGCGGTGTCGCATGGTTCGTCCACCGCCCGTTTCGACGGCATCAACGTCATCAACACCGCCCGCTCGCTCGGCTGACAGGAGAAAACTAGATGAGCATCCTTACCGAAGCGCAGGCCAAGGCCATCCTGGACAAGGTCATCAAACTGTCCAAGGCCGATGAGTGCACCGCACAGCTCACCGGCTCGATCGACGGCAACATCCGTTTTGCGCTCAATAACGTGTCCACCAGCGGCATCGTCGACAACACCGACCTGCAGGTGCAGGTGGCGTTCGGCAAGCGCGTGGGCGTGGCCACCATCAACGAGTTCGACGATGCCTCGCTGGAACGCGTGGTACGCCGCGCCGAAGACCTGGCACGGCTGGCACCGGAGAATCCGGAATTCATGCCGGCCGTCGACAAGCAGACCTACACCGCCAGCCCCACCTTCAGCGAATCCACCGCAGCCATCGACCCGGCGTTCCGCGCGCAGGTGGCCGCCGATTCGATCGCGCCGTGCAAAGGCAAGGGCCTGATCGCCGCCGGCTTTCTGGAAGATGGCCAGAGCTTCACCGCGTTCGCCAACAGCAAGGGCAACTTCGGGTATCAGCGCGGCGCCCGCTTCGACTACACCTGCACCGTGCGCACCGAAGACGGCCGCGGCTCGGGCTGGGTGGGGCGCAACCTGAAAGACGCCGCCGATTTCAAGGCCGAGCAGGACGTTCGTATTGCGATGCGCAAGGCCAGCGATTCGGCAGAGGCCAAGGCGCTGGAACCGGGCAAATACACGGTGATTCTCGAGCCCGCCGCGGCCGCTGGCCTGATTTCGTTCATGATGCGCTACTTCGATGCGCGCATGGCCGATGAAGGCCGCAGCTTCCTGTCCAAGAAGGGCGGCGGCAACAAGCTCGGCGAGCAGGTCTACGACCCGCGCGTGAACATCACCGCCGACCCGTGGGACCCGCGTGCGGCGGTACTGCCGTGGGATGAGGAAGGCCTGCCGCGCGAGAAGATGCCGATCGTGGAAAACGGCAAGATCGCCAACCTGCAGTATTCGCGCTTCTGGGCGCAGAAGAACGGCAAGCGTGCGATCGGCGAGCCGGGCAACCTGTTGATGGCCGGTGGCGAGAAGAACATTGCCGAGCTGGTGCGCGGCACCGAGAAGGGCATCCTGGTCACGCGCACCTGGTACATCCGCATGGTCGACCCGCAGACGGTGCTGCTCACCGGCTTGACCCGCGATGGCACGTTCTACATTGAGAACGGGCAGATCAAATACCCGGTGAAGAATTTCCGTTTCAACGAATCGCCGATCATCATGCTCAACAACATCGACGAGTTGGGCAAGCCGGTGCGCGTGGCCGGTGACGAGTCCAGCTACGTGATGATGATTCCGCCGATGCGGCTGCGTGATTTCACGTTTACCTCGTTGTCGGATGCGGTGTGAGTCGGAGCCGGGAATCGGGAGTGGGGATTCGGGAATCGAAGAGCAGAAGCCGCTCTTTGCAGACGGATACCTTGCAGGCGCGCGCGCCTGCGGCTCCCCTTCGCGGTCTCCCGGCTCCCATTTCGCGGCGCCACGTGCTCGGCCTGCTGCTCGGTAGCGTCGCCACCCTGGCGCTGCCGTTGCGCGCGCGCGCGGCGGGCAACTACGATTTCTGGTTTACACGTTTGCGCTACGACTCCGGTGACTGGGACGTGGATGCGCGCATGCCGTCCAACCTGATCACCTCGCTGATCGATTACACGCAGCTGCGTGTGGACCCGCAGGAACATGTGATCGCCTTGTCCGATCCGCGCATGTTGCAGGCGCCGTTCTGTTACCTGGCCGGGCACAAGTTGGTGGAGTTCAATCCGGCCGAGCGGCGCAATTTCGAACGCTATGTGCGCAATGGCGGGTTCGTGTTTGTGGACGACTGCAATCACGATATCGATGGTTTGTTCGCCACCTCGTTCGAAGCGCAGATGGCCTCGATCTTCGGCAAGAGTGCGCTGCAGAAACTGCCAAAGAACCACCGGCTGTACAACGCGTTCTTCACGTTTCCGGACGGCCCGCCGGCCACGAGCTTCGAGCTCAATGGCTGGGGCGACGACCTGGTGCACGACTACCTCAAGGGCATCGCCATCGACGGCCGGCTCGGGGTGCTCTACAGCAACAAGGACTATGGCTGCGAATGGGATTACGACTGGCGCAACAAACGCTTCCTGGCCGAAGACAACACCAAGTTTGCAGTGAACATCGTCATGTATGCATTGACCAATTGATAGAGCCAGGTGGGCGCGCGTTCGGGTGTATCGGTAAGGCATCGCGCACGAGTGCGCTCCTACCAAGTCAGAGAGGACATTGCAGAACCGAGTTGGAGATGCATAGCTTGATAAAGGCGATGAGCAGCCACCATCCCCGCAGGAGCGCTTGCGCGCGATGCGGCGTTACCGGTCACCCATCGCGCCCAAGCACGCTCCTGCATCGCCACATCCACACGCATCGCACCCTCGCCCTTGCAATGACACGCACCACGCTACGCACACCGCCCACGACGAGACTTCCCGCATGAGCTCCCCCAATGACGACCTCCTCACCGCACAGCTCTCCAAACTCGGCGCGCTGCGTGCAGCGTTGGCGCAGGCGGTGGTGGGCCAGCAGGCGGTGGTCGAACAACTGCTGATCGGCCTGCTGGCCGGCGGCCACTGCCTGCTCGAAGGCGCGCCCGGGTTGGGCAAGACGCTGCTGGTGCGCTCGTTGGGCCAGGCGTTGGAGCTGCAGTTCCGGCGTGTGCAGTTCACTCCGGACCTGATGCCCAGCGACATCCTGGGCACCGAGCTGCTGGAAGAAGATCACGGCACCGGACACCGGCATTTCCGCTTCCAGCAAGGCCCCATCTTCACCAACCTGCTGCTGGCCGACGAACTCAATCGCACCCCGCCCAAGACCCAGGCCGCGCTGCTGGAAGCGATGAGCGAGCGCACCGTCAGCTACGCCGGCACCACCTATGCATTGCCGGCGCCATTCTTCGTGCTGGCCACGCAGAATCCGATCGAACAGGCTGGCACCTATCCACTGCCGGAAGCGCAGCTGGACCGTTTTCTGCTGCATGTGCGCGTGGATTACCCCAGCGAGCAGGAAGAGCGCGACATCCTCACCCAGACCACCGGCACTGCCAGCGCGCAGGTGCCCAAGGTGATGGATGCGGCCAGCGTGCAGGCGCTGCAGCAGCATGTCCGCGAGGTGCACGTGGGCGCGGATCTGCTGACCTGGATCAACCGCCTGGTGCGCGCAAGCCGGCCCGGTCCGCAGGCCAGCGAGGAGGTGCGCCAGTGGATCAAGTGGGGCGCCGGCCCGCGCGCGGGACAGTCGCTGGTGCTCGCGTCCAAGGCGCGTGCGTTGCTGCACGGCCGCCTGGCGGCCAAGCGCGAGGACGTTACCGCACTGGCCGCGCCGGTGATGCGTCACCGCCTGCTGCTGTCGTTCGCCGCCGAGGCCGAACAACGCAGCGCCGACGATGTCATCGCCGCGCTGCTGCGCGCCGTGCCGTACCCCGCGTAAGGCATCCACACGCGTGAGCATCGACGTGCCGGCCCTGATTCCCGCCGCGCTGCGCAGCCGCCTGCGTGGCCTGCAGTTGCACGCGCGCAACGCGCAGGGCCAGCAGGGCATCGGCCAGCACGCCAGCCGCAGCCGCGGTGCCGGGCTGGAATTTGCCCAGTACCGCGCCTACGAACCCGGCGACGCGCTGCGCCAGATCGACTGGAAACTCTACGCACGCTCGGACCGTTTCTTTGTGCGCGAAGCCGAGCGCGAGAGCCCGCTCACGCTCTGGCTGTTGCTCGACGCCACCGCCTCCGCCGGCCAGGCCGATCAGGCGCGCCCGGGCAGCACGCGCCTGCAGGCGATGGCCACACTGGCCGCCTGCGCGGCCGAAGTGGCGCTGCGCCAGGGCGACCAGGTCGGCCTGTTTGCGGTGCATGGCGGCGGGCTGGTGGCGGTGCCGGCCGGCGGCGGGCCGCGTCAACGCGACCGGCTGTGGCTGGCCTTGCACGGGCTGCGGGCCGGCGGCGCCTGGCCGGGCATGGACGCGCTGCGCCCGCTGTGGGAACGCATCGCCGCGCATGCGCTGGTGCTGTCGATCGGCGATGGCTTCGACGATGCCTTGCTGGAGGCACTGGAAAAACTCGCCGCCGCACGCCGCGACGTGCTGCAGCTGCAGGTGCTGACCTGCGACGAGCGCGACTTCCCCTTCGACGGCGGGCACCGCTTCCGCGACCCGGAGACCGGCGAGGAACTGCTGGGCGATGGCGCGGCCATGCGCGCGGACTACCTGCAGCGCTTCGATCAGGCACAGCGCGCGCGGCAGGCGCGCTGGCACGCCGCCGGCATTGCACACGCCGTGCATTACCTGGATGCGCCGCCGGACATGGCCCTGCGGCAGCTGTTCGCGCGCGAGGCGCGGCGATGAGGCACGGCTGCGTTCTCGCCAGTGCAATGCGGCGGCGTGGTGCGGCATGCGTCAACGCTGCCGGTGCGCATGACATGCATGACGTCCGCACGCCATCGGCGCGCATGCAGGCATCGCCGCATCCATCCGCACGCACGGCAGCGGCGCGATGATGCTGTTGCTCTTTCCCGCCGGCCTGGCCGCCCTCGCCGCCCTGGTGCTGCCGTTGCTGATCCATCTGGCGCGGCGCAGCGAGCACCGCCCCACCGACTTCGCTGCGCTGCGTTGGTTGCGTGCCCTGCCGCGCCCGCGTCACCGCGTGCGTTTCGACGAATGGCCGCTGCTGCTGGTGCGCCTGGTGTTGCTGGCGGCGCTGGCCGTGCTGTTGGCCGAGCCGGCGCTGCGTGACCACGACGATGCACGCCCGCGCATTGCGGTGAGCCCGGGGGTGGATCTGGCCACCGTGCGCCTGCGCGCGCGCGCAGCCGATGCGCAGTGGGTGTGGCTGGCGCCTGGCTTCCCGCCGATCGATGCGCAGACGCCCGCGCCTGCGGTGCGGGCCGGCAGCACGGCCACGGCCACCAGCCTGCTGCGCGAGCTCGACGCCAGCCTGCCCGCCGCCAGCACGCTTGGCGTGATCGTGCCGGCGCAGTGGGGCCGGCTGGATGCGCAGCGCCTGCAGCTGGGTCGCCATGTGGAGTGGCAGGTGGCGCCCGGGCGCTCGCCCGTGCCGGCGGACACGCCCCCCGCACCACTGCGCCTGCAGGTGATTGCCGATGCCGCCGCCGCACCGGCACTGCGCTATCTGCGCGCGGTGCATGCCGCCTGGGCCACCCCCGGGGCGTTGCCGGTCAGCACGCCGGAGACGGCGGTGCCCAGCCGCTGGGCACCGGGCACGCTGGTGGTGTGGTTGCCGCAGCGCGCGCCGCCGGCGTCGGTCATTGCCTGGGCTGCGGCTGGCGGCCAGCTGCTGCTCGCTGCCGGCACGCCGTTGCCGTCCTCGCTCAGCGCGCCGCTGCAGCCGCTGTTGCGTGATGCCCAGGGCGCCCGCGTACTGGACGCCGCCGCGCTCGGGCGCGGCCAGGTGCTGCGCTGGGCCGCACCGCTGCAACCACAGCCGCTGCCGGTGCTGCTGGACGCCGACTTCCCCACCCGCCTGCAGGAGGCCCTGCAACCGCGTCCCACCCCGCAGCGCGCGGTGGCGCAGGCCGTGCGCCCCCTGCGTGGCCCGGCCATCCGCCTGAGCATCGACCCACAGCCGCTGGCGCCGTGGCTGATCGGCCTGGTGCTGCTGCTGTTCGGTATCGAACGCTGGCTGGCCACCGGCCCGCGCCGGGGGAGGGCGGCATGAGCACGCCCGCACTGCAACGCGCTTGGCAGGCGGCACGGAGGCGGCGCGCGGCAGCGGTGCTGCTGTTCTGGTTGCCGTTGGCGCTGCTGCCGGCGCTGCTGAGCTGGCGGCTGGGCGCCGGCACAGCTGCTTGGCTGGTGCTGCTGGCGAGCGTGGCCGCGCTGGCCGTGGCGGCCTGGCAAGCCGCGCGGCGGCTGGACCAGGCCTGGCTGATCCGCCGCCTGAACCAGGCGCCGGACCTGGACGACAGCAGCGACCTGCTATTCGCCACGCCCGCCGCGCTGGGCCCCTTGCAGACCTTGCAACGCCAGCGCCTGGAGCAGCGCCTGCACGCCCGCCCGCGCGACCTGCGCCCGGCCTGGCCCTGGCATTGGTGGCCGTGGGCCCTGCTCGGCGTGCTGGCCGGCGTCGCGGTGCTGGTGTGGCCACAGCCCAGCGCGCCCGCCGCGCCCACCACCGACCCAGTCGCCACCGCGCGCGCCGCAGCCGGCAAACCCGCCCTGCGCCAGGCCCGGCTGCGCAGCACGCCGCCGGCCTACACCGGGTTGCCGCCGGCCGAGCTGCCGGAGCTGGATGGCCGCGTCCCGGCCGGCACCCGGCTGCAATGGCAGCTGCAGGTGCAGCCGGCGCCGCGCACGGTGGCGCTGCGGCTCAACGACGGCCGCGTGCTCCCGCTGACCCGGCAGCCAGACGGCGACCACTGGCACGGCCAGCTGCTGGCCGAGCGCCCCACGCTGTACCGCATCCTCATCGACGGCCAGCCGGCCGACCGCCGCCTGCACCGGCTCGACGTGGTACCCGACCGCCCACCGCAGGTGCGCGTGCTGGCGCCCGAACAGAGCCTGGTGCTGTGGACGCCGGCCAATGGTGCCTGGACGCTGCGCTTCGAGGCCAGCGACGACTACGCCGTGGCTGCCGGCGCCGAGTTGCGCCTGACCCTGGCGCAGGGCAGCGGCGAGAACATCACCTTCCGCACCGAGCGCCGCCCGCTCACCGGCAGCGGCCCGGCCACCCGGCGCAGCTTCGTGGCCACGCTGCAGCCGCAGGCGCTGGGCATGGCCGCCGGCGATGACCTGATCGCCCAGTTGGTGGTGCGCGACACCCGCCAACCCGCCCCGCAGGAAGGCCGCAGCGCCAGCGTGATCCTGCGCTGGCCGCCGCCCCAGCAGACCCAGGCCGCCGGGCTGGAGGCCAGCGTCAAGCAGACCTTGCCCGCGTATTTCCGCAGCCAGCGCCAGATCATCATCGACGCCGAGGCGCTGCTGAAAGACAAACCCCGCCTGGATGCGGCCACCTACCTCAAGCGTTCAGACGCCATCGGCGTGGACCAGCGCCTGCTGCGGCTGCGCTACGGCCAGTTCCTGGGCGAAGAGAGCGAAGGCGCGCCCAAGGGGCCACCCACTGCCGATGAGCCGCCCACCAGCGACGCGCCAGCCGACGACCTGCCTACGGCCGACATGCCCACCGCCGATGCACCGGCACCGCCCGTCGAGCACGCACATGCCGAGCACACAGCCAAGGCCACCGCTGAGGCTCACGATGATCACGACCATCCACCCGGCGCAGCCGCGCTGGACCCACACGATCATGACCACGACGACGCGCAGCCGGCGCGCGGCGGGTTTGGTCAGGAACAGGACGTGCTGACCGAGTTCGGCCACACCCACGACCACGCCGAAGCAGCCACCCTGCTGGACCCGCAGACCCGCGCCCTGCTGCGCGCCGCGCTGGACCAGATGTGGCAATCCGAAGGCGAGCTGCGCCAGGGCCACCCCGAGCGCGCGCTGCCGTACGCCAACAAGGCATTGGGTTTCATCAAGCAGGTGCAGCAGGCCGAGCGCATCTACCTGGCGCGGGTGGGCCCGGAGCTGCCGCCGATCGACCCGAGCCGGCGCATGACCGGCAAGCGCGATGGCCTGGGCGACCGCCCCGCCGCGCTCGACACCCGCCCGCCAACGGACCCCACCGCGTTGGCACTGTGGAGCGCCTTGGACGAAGACGGCGCGGTGCCCGACGCGCTGCTCGACCGTTACGCGCGCTGGCTGCAGACCGCACAGGACCAGTTGCCCGACCCGCTCAGCCTGGCCGCCGCGGTGGAGACCCTGCGCAGCGAACCGGCCTGCCGCGCGTGCCGGGCGCAGCTGCGCGCCCTGGTGTGGCGCACGGTCACCGCGCCGCCGGCCCAGGTGCACCGCCGCCCGGCCGCGGACGCGCGCGGCCAGCGGTACCTGGATGCCCTGCGCGAGGCGCCACAGCCATGACCGCTGCCGTGCCGCCGATGATTGCCGCATCCCGTTCCCGCAGGTCCTGGTTCTGCCGAGCACACGGCAGCATTCCGCCGCGCGGGTTGCACCGCTCGTGGCGTCCGCCAGCATCGGTGCTTCGTGATGCGGCTCAGAGGGGGCAGTCATGAACGTCGCCCTGCCCTGGATCGTCGGCGCGGCCTTGCTGCTGGTCGTGGTGCTGGGCTGGCTGCGGTTGCTGCGCGCGCACGCACGCCACCCGCTGCCGCGCGGCAGGCTATGGCTGTTGCTTGCGGCCCAACCCGTGCTGGCTGCCCTGCTCTACCCGGTGCTGTTGCCGCCGCCGCGTCTGCAGGACGGCGGCCCGCTGCACGTGGCCACCGCCGGCACCCAAGCGGCGCAGTTGGGCCAGGCCACGCAGTGGGTGGCGTTGCCGGAAGCCCCGCGCTTGCCGGGTGTCGCCCGCATGCCGGACCTGGCCACCGCGCTGCGCCGCGCGCTCGGCACCACCGTCGTGATCGTGCATGGCGACGGCCTGCCCGCGCGCGACCGCGACGCCCTGCGTGTGCCGGTGCGGGTGCAGCCGAGCCCGGCACCGGCCGGCCTGGTCGCCGCCTGGGCACCGCCGTCGGTGGCGCCCGGTGAAGCGCTGACCATCGCCGCGCAGGTGCAGGGCCTGCCGGGTGCGCAAGTCGAACTGCTCGACCCGGCCGGTCAACGCGTCGACCGCGCCCCGCCGGATGCGCGCGGCCAGGTGCACCTGCGCGGCCTGGCGCGCGCGCCCGGGCAGGTGCTGTTCGGCCTGCGCCTGCGCGATGCAGCCGGCGCCGAGCGCGGGCATCTGGCGGTGCCTGTGCAGGTGGTCCCGGTGCCGCCGGTCCGGCTGCTGTTGCTGGCCGGCGCCCCGCAGCCGGAGGTCAAATACCTGCGCCGCTGGGCCAGCGATGCCGGCCTGACCGTACGTAGCCAGGTGACCGTGAGCGCCGGCCTGCAGCTGGGCGATACGGCCAGCCTGGACGCCGCCAGCCTGGACCAGCTGGATGTGCTGGTGCTCGACACCCGCCGCCTGCTGGGCTTGAGCGCAGCACAACGCCAGCTGCTGGGCGCCGCCATCGCACGCGGCCTGGGCGTGCTGGTGCGGGTGACCGGCCCGGTGGATGCGGCCACCCGCAGCGCGCTCGCCGCGCTCGGCCTGCCGGTGAGCGGCGGCGACACCAGCACCGCGGTTGCCGTGGCAGCGGCGCCGGCCGACACCGGCATCGACACCGGCAGCACAACCACCGACACCGCCGTGCCGCCCCTGCAACGCCGCACGCTGCAGCCACAGGTGCAAGACGCCATCGTCGCCGCACGCGCCAACGATGGCACCGCGCTGGGCTGGTGGCGCAGCGCCGGCCGCGGACGCATCGGCGTGAGCGTGGTCGACGACAGCTACGCGCTGGTACTGGCGGGCCGCAGCGACCTGCATGCACAGCTGTGGGCGCAACTGCTCGGCGCGGTGGCACGCCCAGGCGCCGCACTTCCCGCACCAGTGCAGGACGGCTGGGTGCAGCAACGCATGACCTTGTGCGATGTCGGCGCAGACGCCCACGTGATAGCGCCCGATGGCAGCCGCCACCCGCTGCTGCCCGAACGCAGCGGCAGCGCGCCGCCCTGCGCCGGCTACTGGCCGGCCGCCACCGGCTGGCATCGCCTGCAGACCGGCACCACCCAACGCTGGCTGTTTGTGCGCGCGCCCACCGACGCGCCCGCGCTGTATCGCCAACAGCTGCGCGAGGCCACCGCCGCACTGGCGGCCAGCGGCTCCAGCCGCGCGAGCGCTGCCACACCAACAGCGCACCCCGGCGCACGCTGGCCATGGCTGCTCGCCTGGCTCACCGTGGCTGCGGGGTTGTGGTGGTTGGAACGGCGGCGCACCTGACAGGACAGTGCCGCGTTGCCAACGGCGCGAACGATTTCCTTCCAACGCAAAAGCGCGGCGTCATCGTCACCGAAGGATCAAGCGCGCTGCCACACCCGGCAGCGGTTGTTCGCCGGCATGTCCACATCGTCCACCAGCTGCAAACCCACCTGCGCGGCCAGTGCATCCACCTCCGCGGCATCGCGGATACCCGATGCCGCATCGCGCGCTCTCAACATCGCATCGAAGTCGCGATTGCTGTCGCTGGTGAATTCACCATCGCGGTTGAACGGCCCATAGATCACCAGTACCGCCTGCGGCGCCATCACCGCAGGCAAGCCGGCAAACAACGCCTGCACCTGTGGCCACCCCATGATGTGCAAGGTGTTGGCGCTGTAGATGGCGTCATACCCGGCCGGCGTGCCTGCCTGCACCGGCGGCAATGGTGGCGCCGGTGCCAGACCCGGCGCGGGCGTCAACACCGCCTGCAGTGCAACCGGCGGCGGCGTATTGGGCAACGCGGCTTCGTCCAGCCACTGCCGCATCCCCGGCAGATGGTCCGGGTGGTCGCTGGCCTGCCAGCGCAGCCACGGCATCGCTGCAGCGAAGTGCACCGCATGCTGCCCGGTGCCCGCACCGATCTCCAGCACGTGCTGCCGGTCAGCGAAGTACCGCTGCAGCACGCTCAGAATCGGATCGCGGTTGCGTGCGGAGGCGGGGGCAAAGGGTTTGGTCATGGAGACTTCCAAAGAGGGCGAATCGCCGAGTGCGCGTGGTGATGATGGAGCAAGCGCGAAGCAGCGGCATTGCTCTACACGGCGCCGGGCACTATGCCTGAGCAGATGCGTCAGCGCGGGGCGCCCGGTCCGATGTGTCTTACGAACGTGGTGCAGGCTGCTGCTACGCATGCGGTATGCACATGCCACCGTGTGATCAGCGTGGCGCAGGCAACGCGTCATACGCGCGGCGCACGGCCTCGGCGCCGAAGCGGCGTTCCAGCCGGCGCACGATGAAGTGCCCGCGTGCCATCGCCTGAAAGTGGCGCATGAACAAGGTGTTGAGCGTGGCGCCGCTCACCGCGCCCACCAGCGGTACGGCCTGCACGGCGAGTTTTTCGCCCACGTTGACCGAGAACTTGGCGGCGATGCGCGAGACCAGCGACACCAATGCCGGCGCGCCCTTGCTGGCGAAGCCGTGCGCGGCCACGTAGTGCGCGGCGGCGCTGAGCTGCTGCGCCATCGCAGTGCGCACCGCGAAGTAGCCCGATTCGGCGCCGTCGTCGCTGACGCTGCGGCCGCCGTGCGCCAGCACTTCCAGACAGGCCAGCGCGGTCTCCGGGTCGTGCAGGGACTCGCCTTCCGAGCGCGCAATGTCGGCGATGGAGCGCAGCATCACCGTGGTGGTCACCGGCAGTTCCACCATCAGCCCAGGCAGGCCGAAGAATCCGCCAGCGCCGCCGGCCACAGCCACCGCCAGGGTGTGCCGCGCGGTGGCGGCCGGCGCGTGCGCCACGGTCTTGCCGCGTAGGCTCAGCAGCGCGGATTTCATCGCCACCTGCAGCGCGCGGCGGGTGACGCCATCGATGCTGCGCGTCACCACCTTGGGCAGCCGCTTGGCCACCAGGCTTTCGATGGGCGCGCCGAGTGTATTGGCGATCTGTGCGGCCACACCGGGGTTTTCCAGCAGCGCATGCGCTGTGGCCAGATCGTGCTGCGCTGCGGCATCCATTACCGGGATCGGGAGCGTCGTCATGGCGGTCGTCATCGTCTTGGGGCCTGTGGCGATGGTACTCAGCCGCATGTGAGCGGCGCACAAGCGGGCGCAACCTTCGCGGCGAAAACTGCATGTTGCGCGCAAGATGCGCGATCATCGGCCTCCGCGCAGGCAACACCGTGACCGATGAACCGCGAGATCCGCCATCGCTTCGTCATTGCCGCCGCCCCGGAGGTGGTCTCCGCCGCGTTGTCCGAGCCCGCCCAGCTGGCGCGCTGGTGGACGCGCGAGGTGCGGCAAGTGGGCGAGCGCGTGTGCCTGGACTGGAGCGGCCACGGCTGGCAGGTGGAGCTGCGCATTGATGGCGGTGCCGACCACCGGCAGGTGTGCTGGCGCTGCGAGCGCTCCAACATGCTCGACACCACCGCGTGGGAGGGCACGGTGATGCGCTTCGATCTGCTGTCCACCAGCGATGGCACGCGGCTGGACTTCGTGCAGTCCGGTTACCGCGACTCGCCGTGCTTCGAGGTCTGTGCGCAGGGCTGGCAGTTCTTCCTGGGCAGCAGCCTCAAACGCTACGTGGAAACCGGGCAGGGCATGCCCTACCCGGACATGCCCGACACCCGCGACCCGGCCTTGCGCTGAGCGCACCGCCCGGCCTTACGCCGGGCGCGGCTGACCGATCGACGGCGTGCCGCTCAACGGCAACTGCGCATCCACTGTGACCGGGCTGTCGCCCTGCAGCAGCGCGCGCGCTTCGGCGTCGCTGGCCACTGCCGGCGGCGAGCCACGCAGCGGCAGCCCGGCGGTTTCGCGCACGAACAGCATCGTCACCAGGCCGATCGCCGCCGCGCCCATCAGGTAATACGCCGGCACCAATGGGTCGCCGGTGCGCTCCACCAGCCACGCGGTGACCAACGGCGTGGTGCCACCAAACAACGACACTGAGACGTTGAAGGCGATCGACAGCGCGCTGTAGCGCACCGGGGTGTAGAACAGCGCCGGCAGTGTCGAAGGCATCGAGCTGGTGAAACACACCAGCGCCAGGCCAAGCAGCATCAACCCGGTGAAGATCAGCACGTCCGAGCCGCTGCCGATCAGCAACAGGCACGGGATGGCCAGTGCGAATAACGCCGCGCACGCGCCGATGATCATCGGGCGCCGGCCCAGCTTGTCGCTGAACATGCCACCGACCACGTTGAGCGGCATCATCACCAGCATCACCAGGATGATCAGCAGCAAGCCCTTGCTCTCGGCGTAGCCCATGGTGACGCTGAGATAGCTGGGCATGTAGGTCAGCAGCATGTAGTCGGTGACGTTGAACACCAGCACCAGGCCCACGCATTTGAGCAGCTGCGGCCAGTGCAGGCGCAGCAGGGTCATCAGGCCCTGGCCTGCGGTTTCGCGTTCGCGCTGTTCGGATTGTTCGGTATAGGCGCGAAACGCCGGGGTTTCTTCCAGCTTCATGCGCATGTACAGGCCGAGCAACCCCAGCGGCCCGGCCACCAGGAATGGCACCCGCCAGCCCCAGTCCAGCATCTGCGCCTGGCTCAGCGCCATGTGCAGCGCGGTAACGGTGGCCGCACCGGCGATATAGCCGCCCAACGTGCCAAATTCCAGCCAACTGCCCATCAAGCCGCGATTGCGGTCGGTGGCGTATTCGGCAATGAAGGTCGCCGCGCCGCCGTATTCGCCGCCGGTGGAAAACCCTTGCAGCAACCGCGCCAGCAACAACAGCGCCGGCGCCCACAGGCCGATCTGCGCGTAGGAGGGAATCAGGCCGATGCTGAAGGTGCCCAGCGCCATCAGGATCATGGTGGCCGCCAGCACCTTTTGCCGGCCATAGCGATCACCAAGCGGGCCGAATACCATGCCGCCGATCGGCCGCACCAAAAACGCCACGGTGAAGGTCGCAAAGGTGGCGATCAACTGCGCGGTGGGACTGCTGGACGGAAAGAACACCTGGCCCAGCGTCACTGCCAGATAGCCATAGACGCCGAAGTCGAACCATTCCATTGCATTGCCCAGCGCGGCCGCGCCCACGGCCTTGCGCAGCATGCCGCGGTCCACCACGGTGACCTCGTCGAGTTGCAATTGGCGGCGGCGTTTGAACCAACCGAAATGCGAGCGGATCGCGCGCGTGTCGTGCATATGCGGAAGTCTCCTGGTGCGGCCATCGCTGCCTGCTCGCCCTGGCACTACGCTAGGCACGGCACATCACGCGCTGCACGGCTAAGGCACATGCAGTGGACGACGCCGGAGGCATTCCCGGACGGCCGCGTAAACTCAGCGACGCTGCGGGACAGACGACCAAGGGGTGGGCAGTGCCCAAGGGCTTGATCAGCTCGACATGTTACACCAGCGTGCACAGCGTTGCAGGCGCGAGCGTGGGACGCTGCGGGAGATGACCTGATTTCAGGGGTTTTCCTGAATGTGTCTTCAGCAAGTGCGTGGTTTTGCAGGCATGAGTCATCCGCACCCGCTTGTCGTAGGGGCGTGCTTGCGCGCGATGAGGCGTTACCGGTAGAGCCCCATCGCGCGCAAGCGCGCTCCTACGGAGCTATCGATTTCTGCATGGTGCGGGCTTGCGTTATTGATGCCGCAAACACCCTCACTCTGTAGGCGTAACGACTTCTGCACAACCTGCTTTTAGTAGGAGCGCGCTCGCGCGCGATGAAGCCTTTCCGGTAACGCCTCATCGCGCGCAAGCGCGCTCCTACGGAGCTATCGATCTCTGCATGGTGCGCGCTTGCGTTATTGATGCTGCAAACACCCTCGCTCTGGAGGCGCAACGACTTCTGCACAACCTGCTTTTGGTAGGAGCGCGCTCGCGCGCGATGAAGCCTTCCCGGTAACGCCTCATCGCGCGCAAGCGCGCTCCTACATGGTTTGCCTGATGTGCCAGGGTGCTGCAGCGGTGCTTCATACCAGCAGAACAGCTGACCGCCCGAAACACACCAGCGGCTTCACCCCACCGCCTCCAACGCCGATAACACGGCCTGCAAATCCTCACGCGTCTGCGGCCTGACGGCGCGGGCGACTTCTTCGCCATCGCGCAGCAGGATGATGGTGGGCCACAGCTTCACGCGAAACGAGCGGCCCAAGGGCCGCCCTTTTCCATCTTCGATCTTGCGGTACTCGATGTTCGCATAACCGCCCAGCAGCTTCTGCAACAGCGGTTGCGCGGCCATGCAGTGGCCGCACCAGTCGGTGCCGAACTCCAGCACCTGCAGCCCCGGTTGCGCATCGACCGCACTACGGTCCGGCGCCTGCGCCGCGTACTCCCGCACGAACGCCATGGCTGCGTGCGCTCCTTACGACAGCGCGCGCTGGATATCTTCCAGCGGCAGGTTGGTGAAGTCCTTCGCCAAATCGCCCACTAGGCGCTGCTGGGTTTCCTTGTGCAGCAGCGGGCGCACCCGGCCCAGTGTGGTCGGGTCGGCCACCAGTACCAAGTGGTTGTACTCGTGCTTGAGCGCTCCGTCGTTCAAAGCCTGCGACAGCTGCTTGGCGAAGGTCATTTCGTCCAGTTCCGCCTCTGCGGTGCGGGGCGGAATCTTGCCGGCCGGGCCTTCGTCATCGACGTTCTGCACATCGGTGCGGGCATGCTGGCGCAGCACCACCTTGGCTTCGTCGCCGGTATTGGTGAACCACCGCGCTTCGCCGCCATCGGCCACCACCACCAACGCACCCTGGGGAATTTGCAGACTCATCCGTCGTTTCTCCTGTTTCAGTGTCAGCGATGCAATTACAGCGCCGTCGACCTCAACCTAAGCAAGCCGATGTAAGCACCGCGGGTAGCCGGTGTGTGTGCCGCGTTAGCGTGACGCTGGTAGTGGCGGCGGCGGCAGGCCCAGATGCTTGCTGAAAAAGCGCGCCATCACCCGCAAGGCCTGCTGGCTCTCGGGCAGCGTGTCGGTGAGATGGAAGGCGTGGCCCAAGCCGTCCCAGACATGCAGGTCCGACTCGCGCCCCAGATCCACCAGCCGCGCGTGCGTATAGGACGCATTGCTCAACTCTGCTGCGCGTGTGGCGGTGATCAGCAAGGTGGGCGGGAACTGGCGCAGCACCGCATCGGAGAACACCGGCGATACCAGCGGGTCGCGGAAATCCACATCCGGCCCGTAGTACAGGTCTTCCATGATCGGCAGGGTGCCTGCCACATCAGGTAGCAGGGCATCGTTCACCGCCGCGACCACGCGCTGCGAATCGCCGCGGTAACGTGCGTCGCCCGCAGCGCAGAACAGGCCTGCCGCCGCCGGCATTGGCAACTGTTCCTTGGCAAACCACGCCAGCGCCTCGCCGGTGAGCACGCCACCGGCCGAACAGCCAAACAGGCCCACCTGCGCCGGGGTGTAGGTCTTGAGAGCGGCGCGATACACCGCGGCCACGTCCTCGCTGGCCGCGGGGAACTGGTGCTCCGGGCCCATGCGGTAGTCCACCGCCACCACGGTGATGCCGGTCATCGCCGCCACCGGAATGGCTTCCATCAGCCCGAACGAGGCCGCACTGCCCATCACAAAGCCGCCACCATGCAATTCGATCAGCAGCCGCTTGGCCTGCTCGGGCGTGCGCGTGCGCGGCTGTACACGCAGCACCGGTACACCGTTCCACTGCTCGGGCGTGATCTCCACCGCGTAGCGCGTGCGCATCTGCGCGATGACGCCTGCGGCCCAACGTTCGGTATCGGCGCGGATGGTGGGCAGCTGGCGCAGCAGCGTGGCGTTGTCGGCCTTGGCCAGCGGGTCGCCGCGGTCCACGTCGCCACTGACCTGCGCACGTGCCGCAGGGCTCAGGTACTCAGACACCGGCAGATCGAACGCGGGTACATGCCGAACGCCCTGCGTTGCCGCCGGCCTCGATGCGGCTGCAACTGCAGGCGCAGCCGCACTCGCGCTCGCCGCGCTTAGCAGCGCCAGGCACCCCAGCAGCATGCGTCGTGTCCATCGATGGTGTGTCATGCAATGCCCTCCCAGGCCTCGATCAACACACGAGCATAGCCTGCGCGCTGCGGCGCGCCGTGTGCGCGGCTGCCATGGGAGACGGCGCTGCAGTGATCGCGTCGTAGGCGATGCGCAGCGCACAAGCAGGCACATCCATTCCTGGACAACACGCTTGCATTGCAGCGTTGCCGCTTACGCAGACGCCTTACTCAGTGGTGCTTCTGCCCGGGGATGGAGGTGGGCGTGTGCAGTGCTTCCTGCACATACAGGCGCTTGACCAGCACGAACGCCACCACCGTCAACGGTGCAGCGAGCAAGACACCTGCGGGCCCCAGCAACGTGCCGATGCCGAATAGCGAAAACAGCAGCAACACCGGCGGTAGATCCACAGTGCGTTGCTGGATCAACGGCAGCAGAATGTTGCCTTCGATCTGCTGCACGACGACGAACAACGCCGCCGTGGCCAGCGCCATCTGCGGGCTCACCGTAAAGCCCAGCAGGATGGCCGGAATGGCGGCCAGGATCGGCCCGACGATCGGCACGAAATCCAGCAAGCCGGCGATGATGCCCAGGGCCAGTGCGCCGGGAATGCCCAGGGCCCACAGGCCCAGCCCGGTGAGTGCGCCCACCACCACCATCGCCAGCAATTGCCCGCGCAGCCATAGCCGCAACGCGGTGCCGCTGGCACGCACGGCGTCGTCCATGGTGGCGCGCACCTGCACGGGAAACAGCAACAGCACACCGCGCCGATACAGCTGCGGTTGCGCGGCCAGATAGACCGCACCGGCCAGCACCAGGAACAGGTTCGCCACCCCACCGGTGATGCTGAGCGCGAAGGCGCCGGCACGCGGCGCCAGATTGGACACGCGCGCCGGTGCCTGGCGGGTGAGTTCTTCCAGCGCTGGCCCCAACGGCCCGGCCGCAACCCAATCATGGAAGCGCGCCCAGGCCTGCGGCAAGGTGCGCTGCAGGGCGCCGAGCTCTGTTGCCAGTTGCGAGCCGAACAACCACAGCAACGCCGTGAATCCCACCGCCACCACGACCACCACCAGCCCCAATGCCATGCCATCCGACAGCGGCGTATAGCGGGTGACCCAACTGGCCAGCGCGCGCAGCAGCACCGCCACCACCACCGCACCGAATACCATCAGCAGCAGGCCCGACAGCGCCCACAGCAACCACGCGTAGGCCACCAGGGCCAGCACGATGACCACACGGACGACGAAGGCACGCAGATCGGAGGACGGCATGGACAACAGCTCGCAAAGCGGAAACAGCACTCAGCCTAGCGAGGCTTGCGAGAAGATTCTGTGCCCGTGCTGGCGGGGCTGCATCCGTTGCGCTTGCTGTATGCGACACGCGCAATCGCTGAAGCGTCCTCCAGGCCACACACGCAAGCAGGCGTTGCGCACCGTTACTTGCCGTTACTTGGCGCGCCTCAAACAGCAACACCGCTTGGCGGCAGCGTACCAAATGCCGGAGGTGTCTCACTGCGTTCCTGATCAGGCCACACGTCTGCATCGAGCGCGCCGGTCGAGCCACGTGAGCTAACGACGCCGGTCGCGCCGCCGCACCGTCTCTTCAAGCAGGGGCCACCGCTTGGCGGCAACCTGCCGCAATGCCGGGGTGTATCCCCGCGCCCGCTTCGGTGTACACACCTCTGGATCCAACGTGGCAAGCGTGTCGCGCCGTTGCACCGCTACCCCGTGCAGCACTCACACTATGTGGATGTCCCGCTCAAGCCGCCGCCTCACGCACCAGCTGCTGTACCGCCAGCGTTGCCGAGCGGGTCAGCGGCGTGGGCAACGCATCCAATGCGAACCAGCCCAGGTCATGTAGTGCTTCCGGTTCGCGCAGCACGGCGGTTTCACTGCCGTCGATCGCGGCCAGGTACACCGGTGCCACCCAGTGCTGCGGCGGCGACAGCGCCCGCTCGAACTGGCTCACCACGCACAGCACGCGCTGCAGGTGAATGTGCAGACCGGTTTCTTCCAGGGTTTCTCGCACTACCGCGTCTTCCACTGTCTCCATCCAGTCCACCTTGCCGCCGGGCAATCCCCAGTGGCCTTGTTCGGGCGCGCGTGCCCGCAGCACCAGCAACAGGCGGCCGTCGCTGCGGCGGATAAAGGCGCCGCAACCAACGCGGGCGTGGGAATCAGACGGTGCGGTCATCGGTGGGCCCGGTACGCCACGGTGCGTGGCGGGCGCATTGTCCGGCAGCGCTGCGGCCGCGGGCAAACTGCGGAAATGCCGTGGCCGCCCTGCGTCACCGCGGCGGCGGCGTCAGGGCATCGCATGCATTTGTTGCCAACGCATTGCGAACGCAACCAATGACATCGCCTTAGCGCTGCAGCCGTCACGCTAGGTCATCACGCCTCGCAGCAGGCGCATTGGCTGGAACTCCATGTCTCGCATTCTGTTGATCGGCGGCCACGGCAAGGTGGCGCGTCTGCTCACCCCGCTGCTGCTGGCCGGTGGCCACCACGTCACCGCGCTATTCCGTAATCCCGACCACGCAAGCGATGTGATCGCCGATGGCGCCACACCCGCGCTATTCGATATCGAACATGCCGACACCGCGGCGATCGCCGCGCACATCACCGGCCACGATGCAGTTGTTTGGTCGGCCGGTGCCGGCGGTGGCGATGCCGCACGCACCTATGCGGTGGACCGCGATGCCGCGATCCGCTCGATGCACGCGGCCGAGCAGGCGCGGGTGCGGCGCTACGTGATGGTGTCCTACCTGGGCGCGGGGCTGGAGCACGGGGTGAGCCCGGAGGATGGCTTCTTCGCTTATGCGCAGGCCAAGGCCGCTGCCGATGCGCACCTGCGCGGCACCACGCTGGACTGGACCGTGCTTGGGCCCGGCCGGCTCACCCTGGACCCACCCAGCGGCTGCATCGCCCGCGACCCGGGCAGCGACACCACCGAGGGCGTATCGCGCGCCAATGTCGCGCAGGTGATCGCCGCCACCCTGGCCACGCCGGCCACCATCGGCAAGACCGTGGGATTCGTGGATGGGCCCACCCCCATCACGCAGGCGCTCGCGCAGCTGGCATGAACGCCAGCCGGTCCGCAGCGCGCTGCCATGGCAAGGGCCGCTGGCAGCTAACGATTTCCTAAAGTCGCACCGCGCATAGTCGCCGGCGCAGCCCCCACTGTGGAGATCGCTATGTCTGCGTTTGTTGCGCCCCGCCGCGCCGGCATCCTGCCGCCGTATCTGCTGGACCACGTGGCGCAGGCCGCACCGGAGCGCGCACGGCACTGCGCGCAGCTCACCCGCCACATCACCGCGCAGCTGCGCCAGCGCCGCGCGCAGGGGTTGCTGGCGCGCGACAGCGCCGACGATGCGCCCACCGCCACCACTGACACCGCGGTGCGGCGGCATCTCTACGACGCCCGGCAAGGCACCGCCCTGCCTGGCGTGCTGGTGCGCGAGGAAGGTGCGCCGCCCACCGACGATGTCGCCGTGACCGAGGCTTACGATTACCTCGGCGCCACCCATGCCTTCTTCCAGCAGGTGTATGCGCGCAACTCGATCGACGATGCCGGCATGCCGCTGCTTGGTACCGTGCACTACGAGCGCAACTACGACAACGCGTTCTGGACCGGCGAGCAGATGGTGTTCGGCGATGGCGACGGCGAGATCTTCACCCGCTTCACCATCGCCATCGACGTGGTGGCCCACGAGCTCACCCACGGTGTCATCGAGCGCACCGCCAACCTGATCTACCAGGGCCAGTCCGGTGCCTTGAACGAATCGGTCTCCGACGTGTTCGGCGTGCTCGTCAAGCAATACGCGCTGCGCCAGGACGCCGCGCAGGCCGATTGGCTGGTGGGTGCCGGCATGTTCCTGCCCGGCGTGCAGGGCGTGGCGCTACGCTCGATGCAGGCGCCGGGCACCGCCTACGATGACCCGGCATTGGGCAAGGACCCGCAACCGGCGCATATGGACGCCTACGTGGACACGCAAGAAGACGACGGCGGCGTGCACTACAACTCCGGTATTCCCAACCGCGCCTTCCAGCGCGCCGCGGTTGCCATCGGCGGTTACGCCTGGGAAAAGGCCGGGCGCATCTGGTACCGCGCCCTCACCGGTGGCGCGCTGTCGGCCAGTGCGGACTTCGCCACCTTCGCCGCACTCACCGTGCGCGTGGCCAGCACCGATTACGGCGCGGGCAGTGCCGAGGCCAGTGCGGTGGAACAGGCCTGGCGCGACGTGGGCGTGCTCGCATGACCGTGCAACTGCCGCCCTTGCAACCGGGTGTCGTGTTGCGGTTGGCACGCGAAGGTGGCGTGGCCGCGTTCCCGGCCATGCGCCGCGAGCGCCAGCTGCTGCTGGAAGAGCTGGACGAGGTGCAACGCCAACACCTGGGCGCGCTGCTGGATCAGTGCCTGGCGCATGCACTCCCCGCCCCGCAAGCCGGCGGCGGCGACCGCCGCTACTTCAGCATCATCTGGGATGGCGCCAGCGAACCGCTGCGCATCCCCGAAGAACACGCCCCGGCGGAAATCGTACGGCTGTGGAAGCAGGGCACGTTGTAGATGGCTTGCGCGCGAGCGCGGCACGCGGAGACGCAGAGACGCCGGTCAACGTCGCGCGCGATCGACGCCTCGTAGGAGCGCGCTTGCGCGCGATGAAGCGTTACCCACAACGCCTCATCGCGCGCAAGCGCGCTCCTACAAAGGCGGCCTGGTCGCGGGTGCCGCAGGGGCGGCCCAAAATCATTACGCCAGGGCGACAAGCTCCGCCACATTCGACGTTGGAACAGAACGCACGGCTCAGGACAGATGTTGTAGCGGCGATGACGTGCAAGCGATCGCAGCACGTGACGCGCCAAGCAAATGCAACGTAGGAGCGCGCTTGCGCGCGATGAGGCTTTGCCGATAACGCCCCATCGCGCACAAGCGCGCTCCTACAAAGGCAGCTTGGTCGCGGTTGCCAAAGCATCAACGTAGACAAGACTGGTGCGCTTATTCGGCGTACAGCCGCCACAGAGCGTGCGACTACAGCTCGAAAACCTTGGAGCGGCCAGCACGCAAACGATCAGAATACGTAACCGCGCAAGCAGCCGCGTAGGAGCGCGCTCGCGCGCGAAGAAGCTCTACCGGTAACGCCACATCGCGCGCAAGCGCGCTCCTACGAAAAAGGCAAACCGCACCGACACCGCCTGATCCAGCAAACGCCACACACGGCGCGACAGACCTCCATGCCTGCACGGGGTCTGTCGAAGAAAGTGGTCCAACTGCGGATGCCTGCACCCTTTAAGCTGCCTAGATGCTCTAGGGCTGCACAGCTGGTGACGCATAGTCGCGATGTCCCCGTTAGCACCGCGTGCAGCGCAGCGGTCAACCTGAAGACAGCCCGCTCATCGCTGCACCGCCGCATCGATCGTGCAGCAGTCGCTGTGGCGCCAGGTTCACTCCGCGCGCTGCGCTTCCACCAACAACGCCAGCAGCGTCAACGACTCCTGCCAGCCCAGGTAGCAGGCGTGCAGCGGGATCTGTTCGGGAATCCCCTCCTGCACCACGTGCAGGTCGGTGCCGCACGGCAACGGCAGCAACCGTACCGTGGTCAGCAGCGTGCCGGGCAGTGACGGGTCGTCGAAGACATCGTCGTAGCGCAGCAGCGCGTTGGGCACCAGCTCACGGTAGGTGCCGCCGAACGCGTGCCGCTGGCCGCTGCCAAACTGGGTGAACGCCATGCGGAAGGTACCGCCGACGCGGGCATCCAGATGCTCCACCGTGTTGGTAAAGCCATGCGGCGGCAACCACTTGCTCAACGCAGCGGCATCCAGGAAGGCGCGGTAGACCCGCTCGGGGCTGGCACGCAGAACACGGTGCAGGGTGACGGTGGACATGGCGCTCGCAGCTGGCAGAGGACGACCCTCTGCCCTACGACGCACCAGGCCGCCGGAAATCGACATGACCGCGCCAGGCCGCGCCCGCGCGCGTGCCACGTTGCCGGCACGGCCCGCTTCGCGGATAGTCGCGCCACTGATCAAACGATTTCCCAAGATGCTTGTGATTGTGCTGTTGGCTGTTGTGGGGGTGCTTGCCATCGTGCTCGGCGTGGTCGCCGCCTCGCGTCGTGGGGACCCGCCCGCCGTCTCCACCGCCGACCCCGCGCCGGTGTCCGAGTCCGCGCCAGCGGCACCCGATGGCGCTGCCACCGCCATGCCCGCAAGCACAGCCGAGCCGCGCGCGGTGATGGCCGAGCCGCCGCCGATGCGCCCGTTGTTGCGGCGCATGTATGCCGCGGTGATGGATACCCCTTCGCTGGCCGATGCCGACACCGCCATCGACCCCGCCCAGGCCACCGTGCTGGCCAGTGCGGTCAGCGCGCTCGACCACGTGGACATGCGCCCGCAGCTGCTGCCGCGGCGCCCGCACCTGTTGCCGCAGCTGATGCGTGCGGTCAACGACCCGGATGCGTCCGGCCGCGGCATCGCCGCGATCATCGCGCAGGACCCGGCGCTGGCCGCCAACCTGCTGCGCATCGCCAACAGTGCCCTGTACCGCCCGCAAGGCGGCCCGCTGGAAAGCCTGGAGCGCGCGGTGGTGCACATCGGCACCGAAGGCGTGCGCCAGATCGTGGCCGCCGCGGTGATGCAACCAGTGCTCAGCCTTGAAGGTGGCCTGTACGCCCGCCTGCCGGCGGCGGTCTGGGACTACGCGCTGCGCACCGCCACCGCCGCGGCCGCCTATGTGCGCGAGCGCGGTGGCGACACCTTGTCGGCGCAACTGGCCGGCCTGCTGCAAGGCCTGGGCGCGGTGGTGATCCTGCGCGTGCTGCGCGACGCCTACGCCGAGCAGCCGTCGGTGCCGTACAGCCTGGAGGTGGCCGCCCACCTGGTCGACCGCCACACCGCCGCGGTGGCCAAGACCATCGCCACGGCCTGGGAGCTGCCCGCCCAACTCGGCACCGCGCTGGACGAACAACGCCCCGAGCACGACAGCACCTTGCTGGCCACATCGCTCGGGCGCGCATTGCGCTACGGGCGCCTGGCCGCCGCCCTGGCCATGCTCGCCCGCCACGGCGCCGAAACCGAAACCCACGCCCTGAGCGTGCTTGCCACGCTGGAACCGGACGAGGCGGCCAATGCCGCGCTGTGGCAGCGGCTGGTGGCGGCGAGCGTGGAGTGACTGGCATCAGCAGCGCACGGTAAGCGCGCCAGATCTACGACGTACCTGTGCAGCCTGATCTTCGCCACTCCCATGACCGGCAGCGCACGCGCGCGCAGTTGCGCGCAGCCATGTGCAGCCGAGCCAGCCCGCGCACTGCGCGATCAGCAGTAGCGCACCTTGCTTTCGCTGACCTGCAACACGCCGGCCTTCTGCAGCCCGGCGATCACGGCGCTGACCTCTGCAGCGCTGATGGCTTTCTGGAAATGCGCGGCGATGTGATTCTGCAGCGAGGTCAATTTGATGGGGCGCGCACGCGCCGGCATCTTGGCCAACGAGGCGCGGATCTTCTGCAGACGCTCGGCCGCTGTTGGCGGCTTGGTGCCTTTGGCCGGATGTGTAGCGGCGGTGGATTTGACCGGTGGTGCCGGTGTGTTCGCGCTGGCTGGCGTGGTCGAGGTCTGCGCAGGGCACAGCGTTACTGGGGCTAGTTGGTTGGCCGCCGCAGGCGCCGATGCCTTGGAGGCAGGAACCGAAATCAGCGCGCGCGGCATCAACGGCAGCGGCGTTGCAGAGGCAGGCAGTGGCGGCGGTGCGGCAGCTGCCGTATGCACCGATGCGGCCATCGACTTGAACAGCGGCATCTGCGAGATGCTGGCAGCACGTGCGCCGAAGATCTTCTGCTGTTTCAGGTAAGCGATCAGCGGATCGAAGCCGGTGTCTTTCGAGATGATATGGAAGAAGCCGGCCGGGTCGTCGCGAGAGAGTTGCCCCAGCACATACGCGATATGGAAATCCAGCGCGTTGGAGCCGTTGCCGGAGCAACGCTCATACCTGGCGCGCGTGCCCAGCACCTGCAGCTCGGTGACCAGATCGGTCAAGACGCTTTTCTGGTTTGCGCCCACGAACACCCACACCCGCACATCATCGCGATTGAGCAAGCGTGCGTCGGTGGGTTGCACGTTTTCGTAGTCGATCAAGACGTAGTTGGTGCGCGCACCATACGCGCCTGTTGCAGCGTCCGCTTGCATTGCCATTCCCTGGAATCCCCGCTCCAGATCATCGCCGGAAGCACGCCACAGGTGCCAGCCCCGCAGCTGCCGCTCGTCTGAAGGCAACGCGCACCGCGCAGAGCTGTCAACCTCACCCGCAGCGCTTCACCGCTGGCACATGCACGACCTAGCGCATACGTGAGGTCTGCGGCCCACTGCCGGCGTTTCTGCACGCCAGCATCCGATGACCCACAGTACCGAACGCCCGTCGTTGCTCGCCGCGCATCACAGCACCCCGCCACGCAACACGCCGTGCGGCGGGAGGTACAACAAAAAGCCGGGCCACCCCTAGATGGCCCGGCTCGCACGCGCATGCCGTCAGTGCCGGTCGGCAGGTGACGTCATCGCCGCCAACGGCTCACCCCTCCACCACCGGATCGGTACGCCGGCCCACCCGGCCGGCGGCGAACGACACGGCGGCGCCCAATAGCAGCAGCACCAGCGTGGTCCAGGCAGCGCGCGAGACACCGCGTGCGGCGGTGTCGCCGGCTTCGCATGCCTTCTGCTCGGCGGTGCGCTTGAGCGCGTCAGGCGCACGGCTGCGGCGTGGCCGACCTCACGGGCCGCGAGCGCGATGTGCTGGGCCTGCTCGCCGAAGGCCTGGCCGACAAGGAGATCGCGCAGCAACTGGGTGTGTCGCCCAACACGGTGCGCAACCATGTGGCCGCGCTGTATTCCAAGATCGACGTGCATAGCCGCGGCGAAGCCATTGTCTGGGCGCGTGAGCGTGGTTTTGCCGGCCGCCCGGCAAAGAAACCTGCACGCAAGCCGTGAGCGCGGGGTAGATGACGCGAATGCACCAGCCCAGCTAGTGCATTCGCATGTGTGCATCGCAGCAACAGACGCACACCATGCTCACACCGGCCCAGACAGACTGGACCGGTTCCCCAAACTACGAGAAACGTCCCATGGATAAGAACCGTATCGAAGGCGCCGCCAAGCAGGTCAAGGGCTCGGTGAAGGAAGCCATCGGCCGTGTCACCGGCGACAAGAGCACCGAACTGGAAGGCGCCGCCGAAAAGAATATCGGCAAGGTGCAGCGCAAGGCCGGCGAACTCGCCGACGACGTGCGCGACGCGACCAAGTCCACCAGGTAACTCCTTCGCTTCAGCGCTGCTGTTGCAGGTTTGGCAGGTGGTGCGCATGTCAGGTTGGTTTGGTGCGCAGTGCTGCAGCCTGCGGGTAGTGCACAGCCGATGGAAGGCGGGATGCGTTGAGGGCCATCGCCGTTTGAATGGTTCACGCGCACTACGCCAATGAGTTAAACGCCAAACGCCCCGGCTTGTCCGGGGCGTTTGGCGTTTAAGGCTCTGCGCACGCATTTTGTGCACAACGCCCCGCTCACACGTATCAATGCCGCGTCGGCATGATCACCTGCCTGCATGCAAGACGGCGCGTGGATGATGTCGGGAAGGCAGGCCCTGCTATGCACGACGCAGCTGTCTTGTGTCCAGCAGCCACCGCGCTGCTGACAACACACGGCACCAGGCACTTCTACGCAGGCCGATACGTTTGCGCCATGAAGCCGCTGGGGAAGGTGTGGGTGCTCACCAGCGTGAGCGGCCTGGGGGCCGGCAGGTCGTTGAAGATCGGCACGCCCTTGCCCAGCAGGATCGGGTAAACGCCCAACACATATTCGTCTGCGAGGTTGTGGGCGATGAGGCTGCGCGCGAAGGCGGCGCCGCCGTGGGCAATGATCGGTTTGCCGTCCTGGGTCCTGAGCGCGGCGATTGCATCGGCCAACGGGCCGCTGGCGACCGTGGCATTGGCCCAGCTGTCCGCGCCGGCCTGCAGCTGCGCGCCCGGCAGGGTACTCAGTTGCGCGCGCGCAGCGGCGAGTGATGCGCGGGCCACCTCCAGCACCGCCGGGCCCTGTGCCGAACACACGGCTTTGGGGATCTGGTTCATCGGCGCGGCAAACGGCGAGGTGGCCGTCGGCCAGAAGCTGGCCATGCCCTGGAATGTCCGGCTGCCCATCAGATGCAAGCTGGCATTCCAGGCGGTTTCCACCTTCCAGGCAATGGCCGCCTGGTCGCCACTGAACATCCAGTCGATCTCGCCCGCCGGACCGCTGACAAACCCATCCAGCGACACCGACATCATCAATTTCAGCTCACGCATTGCGGGTTCCTTGTGCGCCCCGGCAGGAGCACGACGGCGGCAGGCGGAATGCCGGCCTTCGCAACAACGACGAATGGGCCAAGCGGAATTCGACAGGCGCCTGCACGGCGTTACCGGCAAGCAGCAAAGGCCCATCAACAACGAACCCGGCCGCACCTCGTGCGGGCAAGCCGTACGACGCCATGAGCGAACGAATCAGCCGGAGTCTGTTGGCCGTGTGCAAGGACAACCGCGATGCGTATCCGGGCGCCGGTGACCGGTCGCTGGCAGAGACGCACTGACGCCGGTGGACCACGGAGTGATGGGCAAAACCGGCAATGTGTTCGCAGTGGAGGGCCGCCTGGATGACCCTGCCCACAAGCGTGTGCATGTGGACGTGGACCAGGCCATCCAGACACCGGTCGAACAGTCCGACCAGCAACTGCTGGCCGCCAATCAGACGCTGGCGCAGGAACGCGTGCTCACCCAGCAGCACGAGGTGTCGCGGAGCAGGAACGAGCCAAGCCAGGCGGCGCCTGTCCGATAAGTCCTGCAGCCGCGGCGTGCATGCATGGCGACCACGCCAGCATTGCGGCGGAAGAGTACGTCCTCTGCCTTTTTTTTCATGCAGGCCGTCTTACATGAGCACAAGCCATCCTTGGCCAATCGCACGCGTGCTGCATCTGGCTTGACCCTGAGAAGCCCTAGCAGCACACTCCCGAACGGAGCCTAGAAACTCCACACACAGCGGCACCCACCTCCGTCAATTTGGTGGGTTTTTTGTGTCCGGTCGCAAGATCGGGCATGGCTCGGCGTTCCTGCGCCGGGAGGGCGGCGAATACAACACCCGCAAGGGGAATAAGCCCGCCGGCTGTGTGCGGTTTCTAGCCTCCCGGCATCCCGCTGCGTTGTGCAGCGGGAGCTGCCTCACGGCAAGGAGAGCGGCATGCACAACGAACCCGGTTACTGGATGTCCGAAGGCACGCAATACCACCTGCTGCGCGTGCGCGACCAACTGCGCCTGCTGGCCGCCCTGGCCAGCCCACGTACACGCAACGAAAGCGCCATAGGCGTGCCCGCCATTCCCCTGCAGCAATGGGCGCACTGCCTGCAGCATCTGGCCGAGCAGGTGGAGGATGTGCTGGAGGATCTGGGTGGTGCGCGGTAGGGGCGTGTGTCTGGTTCGTGCGTGAGCTGCCTGGCCGGCGGACTGGCCGGTTGGAGCGAGGGCGAGTACCTTCCCTCGTATCACCGCGCCGCGCTGGCTCATACGACATCAATGACACGCTTTCGCTCATTTACGCTGTTTCTTTTCTTGGTGCTCATCTCGATGCTGCCGAGCGCGTGCGCCCGGCCGTCTGAGAACGCTAGCGCCCTGTCCGCTACTACATCGCCGCTACCTGCCGTAGATTCTGAGCCGGCCGGGCTGAGTCAGAACGCATCCCTCAGCATCCAGGACATTGAGACCAATCTGTTGAGATTTGCGGCGTCGCTAAAACAGCCAAGCGACATGAGTTACAGGCGGGTGGAAGAGATCCTGGGCATCCGATTCGAGCCGCCAAAGGATCTGGCGGTGTCTCGGCGCGTGTTAAAAAGCCTTCCGCTCGCGCACGGCTATACGCTGTATGTCTCGCACAGCCCGCAGAAGAAGGGCTATTCCTTTATCAACCTGCTAATTGGCCTACCCGATCAGCAAGATCCCGCGCTGTCGCTAAATGCACAATGCGTGTGGAACGCAGCTGAATTTTCCAAGAAACTCGAGGCTATGGGCTACACGCGTGGCGGGCAGCGCCCATTCCAGGGCGGTATGCTTCGGCAGCATTGGCGCCCTGTCCAGAACGGAGCGCAAGGTTTCTCGGTGGCCTTGATGATTTACGAAACCAACGACGGCGGCGCAAAACGCGAGTGCGTGTATGGCGCACAGATCGATGGAGGTGATGCGTGACGCCAGTTGATCCAAGAATTGAGCCCCTGCTCTTGCAGATGAGGAAAGACCCCAGCCTTCCCAAGGAGGCTGAAGCTTCCATCCGGCAGGCCATCTCCGAATCGCCATATCTGTCCAACCTATTGGGGAACGCCATCGAGAAAGGGCAGATTGGTGCTATCGCTGTCTCCCATGACCAAAACAATGCTGGTCACTTTCAGGATGGCAAGGATGGAAAGGCAGGCACGCTCAACATCAGTGGGTCGCTCTTTCAGGATTGGCAGGGCCGCGCACGCATCGATCACCTGACAGAAGTACTGGGCCACGAGACGATGCATGGTGTTTTGGCAGAACATCGAGCCAATGCGTTGGCGGAGTTCGGCAGGACCATGGGCGAGAAGATGCAGGACGCGCACTCTCAGCGCGAAAGTCAGGTAGATCTGACAGAGCCGACCCGTGCATATCTGGACAAGACACGGCAGGACGAAGCATTAGCAGAGATCTCGGCCTTGCGTGCACTCAACAGCCGTATCAAGCATGAAAACCCTGGCGTATCTGCAGAGGATGCCGAAGGCATGCTGTTGGACCGCTCTGTCACCCGCTGCGTTGACAAGCATGTGACACCCCCAGCGTTTGCCCGGGGCCTTAGCTATGAGGCGCTGACCACACACGACCAAGCGCGTGGAAAGCCGCTGACGCGTGCTGTAGAGCAGTGCTTCTACGACAGCAGAGGCACGCTTGGGCCGCACAGTGACTCCGACTACCGCAACTATTACGGCGTCGGCCCGATCAGCCATATTGCGAGAAACTACGATCATCTAGCCCATGATCGCCAGCCTCCGGAGGTGCGCATCGACCTCAAGTCGTTGGGGCTGGAGCCAGAGCAACTGGAGCGCAATGGGCTGGACCTGGGTTCTGCAAAAACGTTCAACATCGTAGACCTCGGCAAAGACGGCTACGGGATGGTCCAGCTGAAGAACACGGGCGCGCGTGACATCAACCCGCAAGCCATGGCAACACCTGCCCCATCAAGCCAGCTATTAACGCCTGCAGATGCAGGCCACCCGGACCACGCAATGCATCAGCAGATTCGCGGCAAGGTGGAGCAGCTGGATGCGGCCAGCGGCCGCACGTTCGATGCGACCAGTGAGCGTATGACCGCAAGTCTCCTGACGTTGGCCAAGGACAATGGCTTGACCCGTGTGGACCATGTGCTGCTCAGTGACAAGACAAGAGAACTGACCGCCGCACAGAACGTATTCGTGGTGCAGGGTGGCCCGCAAGATCCCGCAAAGCTACGCACACACATGCCGACAGCGGAGGCTGCACAACGACCCGTGCAGGAAAGCTTTACGCAGCTTGAGACGGTGAACCAACGGCTGGCGCAGGAACGCGTGCAAGAGCAGGTGTTGGATCAGCAGCGGTCGCAGGAACAGCAGCAGCGTGGACAGCTGCACTCGCTTTAGACCGAGGGGCGCGTCAGCGTGTTACTTAACTCAGTGCGCCCTGTGCTCAAGGTGATCTACAGCGATCCACCGCATCTGAGCGAGGTGAGCACCTCGGTACGCACGACCCTTCAAGCGGGCTGAACCACCCGCGCGCGTGACACGTGGGCTAGGATCCGTGCGTACAGGGGGAACACCATGGACAGGATCACCACAGCGCGCCGCGGCGCGCTGACATTGGCCGCGCTGTGCCTGCTTGCGTGCGCATACGGCGCAGCAGCACAAAGCATGCGCTCGGCCACGGGTAAGGCCACGCACTTGTACATCCCGCCGGTGCGGCAGCCGCACAACTCCATGGCGCGTGACACCACGCCGTTCAATTGCGAGCAATACCGCACGCACCCGCATCCGGGCATGGTGCGTTACTGCCAGGGCATCGAAAACATGACCCTGCGCAACGAAGCACAACGCCAAGGGCGCCCCGCGCCGTCAGATTCCATCATCGCGCTACCTGGCCTAGGCACCGCCGAAGCCAAACAACTGGGTTACGCGTGTGTGGGCGGGCAAGCGATGAAGCGGCTGCACAATGGGTGGGAGCAGGTGTCTGCTGCTGCGGGTGGGTGGCAGCGGTGTCAAGATAGATAGGTCAGATGGCCTAGACATCGTCGCCTCATCCACGGGAAGATTGAAGCCAGATAAGTCAGCCTGACCCCATTAGCTTCAATGCCGACGGATCGCTGCCGATGACGCCGCAGAATGTTGCCGCCCAAGAGGCTTACTATTTCAACAAACAACCGCGAGGAACTCCAGGCCTACCCACAGCTCAGACCACCGGCATCGGATTTCATGGCGACTCGGATTACCCAAACTACTATGGTGCAGGGGCAGTCAGTCGGGCCATCTATATCGAGAGGACGCACGCTCATCCGGTGGGCGGCATTGCACCCCAGATGCATCTTGATATGCAGCGCCTCCGCTTCAAGGAACCGTTGCTGGAACATAACGGGATTGATCTTTCCCAAACCGGCGCGGCTAACCCTCAGCCATACTGGGATACGAGCACGAACCCACCCACACGTGGGCTATTCCAGCATACGCAGGGTACGCACCAACATGTCAGCCCGGCGCTTGATCTTGCTGCTCCAAACGATGAAAGAAGCGGCCGCAGTCAACATCCGTCCATCGACAGTGCCTTGCTTGAAAAAGTACGCCAAGGCGTCAGTGAGCTAGACCGCCAGGCCCGAAAGCCCTGGGATGACAATAGTGAGCGGCTCAGTGCCAGCTTGATGCTGATGGCAGCTGAGAAAGGCTTCACTGCGAAAGACGACTTGAAGTTTGCATTCAACACACCTACTCCAAATCTGGGCAGCGGCGAAGTGTTGCATATGTGGCGCGCGAGCAATGCTTCCCCTGATCCAGCTGCGAATAGGGCGCACATGCCGACGCAGGAAGCCCTGTCTGTTCCGGCGGAGCAACGTCTAACGCAGGTGGAGGCACTGCAGCAGGCGAAAGCTGAGGAAATACAGAGAAGCCAGCAACAGGATGTTGTGCAGCAGCAATTGGGGCAGGCCCGCTCGCTCTGAGGGTTACATCTCGGCAGCGGGCGGCTCAGCAAACTCAGTGCTTCGGGAAACCACGCCCTTCAGCTAGGAGCAGTAGCGCGCGCACCAACATCCGGGATTGGTGCGTTACTGCTAGGGCAGCGAGAACATGACCCTGCGCAGCGAAGCAAAGCGCCAAGGGCGCCCCGCGCCGTCAGATTCCATCGTCGCGCTACCTGGCCTGGGCACCGCTGAAGCCAAACAGCTGGGTTACGCCCGTGTGGGCGAGCAAGCGATGAAGGGGCTGCGCAATGGATGGGAGCAGGTGTCTGCTGCTGCGGGTGGGTGGCAGCGGTGTCGGCTTGGAGAGGTTGGGCCGCCTAGACATCGTCGCTGCATCCATGAGGACGATGGAGCCAGATAATTAAACCTGACCCCATTAGCTTCCATATCTGTATCAATCTAATTCTAGTCAGATGTTTCGGATCGTCCCTCAGGTATTGCAATTGGATCGCTAGAGGAATGAACTTCTGTAGTTGGGATCTCTCCCCCTCGAAAGTTTGAATGTAAATTCAGATCGTCCGCGGCAAGCCTTAGTGTTGGCATATGTAGACTATTGGCTTCTGAGGTTTCGGATGCACACAAAACTCCATCCGCATGAAATTCCTGAGCCACGGGGGGAGTAATGGCAATATTGGTAGCTGGAATTTCAGGTATCTGAATAGCAATGGCGGGCGAAGTAGGCACTGCTTGCAGCCCCTCCACACATGTGGCAAGAGATTGCGCTGCGCTTTGCGCGCGATCGTAATCCCCGACCACTACCTCTATAGCATTTACGAGTTTATATAAGAAGCAAGTAACGGTCTCCAATTGCGCTACATCGATGAACCAAACTTCTCTGGGCATACTTGGTTGAAGATCGCCTTCATGAGCAATCTTGTTTCGACGTTCGATTATGGCTGTCAAATCATCCTTAAGGCCCTTAGTCAAATTTTTATAGTTAGAGGGATGCTCGTTCGGATACAAATACTTTGCTAACGAACCCCATAATTCGATTTCACTAGTAAGTCGAATACCATCAGCAATTTTATCAGGCATCTGGAATGTGGAGTAGGCAAGCTGCGTTCTTACATCCAGATCGAATCCCCCATCTCTGTCCATAGGAGACGCTGTGGCCAACCGAATCGCAGTTTCTGCTTTTAGCCGGAGATTACTAAATCCTTTAGGCGAATGAAGACCTCCCTGAAAAATCCTTACTAAACGATTTGATATCAATTCGTGTATGTAAAGATCGAGGGCACTGACGCGCATCACCCACTCAGCTCTCAGTGCCTCGTCTGGATACACTGAGTCCAGATCTGCGCCTACAATATAGGAGTGCATAAGCCGCAGTTGGTCTGCGCGAACCCATACCTCGTTGAAGAGCTGAAGGGGAGTCATATTGCAAGAGCGATGACTTTCTCAGCACACTCCTCGAACGCTTTGCCAAAAACACCCATATTCTTCTGGGTTTGCGTCCAGACTGCCCCCTGCTGATCAACCTGCTCGGCAGTCAAAGCATAAACCGGAACTTGATGATCTTGTGATAAAGCGATCAGACTGTTGAAGTCAGCAACTTCCATAATAGGCTGCCAAGGCGGCGAGCCTGCCCGCGCTTGGTACTGAGCTATATCGAGCATTCCGACGCTTGCTAAAGCAGGGACCAGTTCTTTTTCCAACGCAACCTTCAGTCGATCAATCCAACTCTGGAAAGCAGATGAGGCCTTGCCCAACCGCGGCCTATATTTCTGGACTATTGCACCGATAAATTTAGCGTGAGGAGAAGGAAACGGATAGTCGGCTGTCAGCAAAGTTTCGATGCCTGCGGCAGTTTTCGCCCACCGTTGCCACCTAGGCAATACATTTGACAAAGAATTCAGCGCCATAGAAGAAAAGTAGTCAGGCTGCAATGGAACAATGAAATAATCACAAGTGGTCAGAAGATTTTGATTAAGCGCGCCCACACTGGGACTCATATCAATGAGAACATAATCCGCGTTGTATTTTTCCGCAGTGGCATCCAACATGAAGCGAAGAGATCCCGGCAAATTTCGAAGAGGCAACAGCGAGCCACTTAATTCTTGTGCGACACCAAGGGTAGTCTCATATTCCGCAAGGCCAATGTGACCAGCCAGCAACATTAAGTTAGGCACTTGATCATTTACAGTAAAGCAAGTCGCGCCTTCCACTCTGCGAGGTTGCGATTCGAATGCAGGGGACAATGCGTCGCGCACGTTATTTGGCCATGCGGCTGAGTAAAGCCCAGCAAGATCATCCAACTTACGGAATCCTGCAACCATTCCAGTTAAATTACATTGGGGATCAAAATCGGCTAAAATGACTCTTTTACCCTTTAATGAGAGCATCCAACCCAGATTGAATGCCGTAGTGGTCTTACTCACCCCACCCTTATGATTAAATAAGCAAATTAATTTGGCCACTTTGGCTACCACGCGGGATGATGATTGCTGAGTATAGCCAAACAAGCTACAAAGCAAAGCATACGGACCCACTTAAGCCATTCTCTCGAGCAGGCCATACCTCACGCACGACACTGATGCCTACTTGCTGGATTTCCATGTTTGCACCATGCCAGTCCAAGGCGACATCTTCATGCGGGATCACACCGATGACGCCATCGGCAATAGCTTAGGCCGGTTATTGCTAAGGCATATCCTTGGCAGCGGACGCTCAACGAACACTCGAACGGCCGCCAATCATTCATAGTAGAACTCTCCAGCATGGCTCGGGTGTCCAGCGGCTTGCCGTACAAACAGCCTCGGGCAAACGAAACGTGGTCCTCGTTGGTCGCCATGTATGTGACCTCCTCGCCACCCCGTGGTGGCGAGGTGAAACTAGGCCGATCATGTTGGCCGCACAAGGCTGGTTGCAGCGCGCGATACGGCAGATACTCCAAGACCACCGAAGCGCTATTTGTGCCAGTTATCTGGCGACATGCGTCGCGCTACGTGCCTGATGTTTTAAGGCCGGCGTGCCACAGCGGCGTGCCGAGTCATGACTGCGGCGAGGGTTCGTGCAACAGCTGCCGCGCCTGGCCCCAAGTGAGCATGGCATCCAGTGCGGGGCACAGGGCCTGGCCCCAGGGCGTGAGGCGGTAGTCCACCTGCGGCGGTACCTGCGCGTAGACGGTGCGTAATACCAGGCCGTCGCGTTCAAGCTGGCGCAACTGTTGGGCCAGCATCTTCTGCGAGATGGCGGGAATCAGCCGTTCCAGGTCCGAGTAGCGCTGCACCTTGCCGTCGAACAGGTGGAACAGCAGCAGCAGTTTCCAGCGGCCTTCGATGAGGTTGAGCAGGGCTTCGACATCGCACGCGGCGGTGTCCGGGGTGTGCGGCTTTCCCATGGGTGCGTGACTTACCTTTGCGTGCGTTCTTGCGGCAGGTGATGCCGCTGCCGATCATGGCATACACGTTTCGCACCGGACATCGCTGCCATGTCGCTTGCCCTGCCCCACGCCATCGCCTGCTTTTTTGCCGCCAGCAACACCGGCGATGCCGCCGTGCTGCTGCCGCACCTGGTCAATGATGCAGTGGTGCACGACGAGCTCCAACGTCACCGTGGCGCTGCGGCCATTGCGGCATGGCTGGTACAGACGCAAGCCAGCACGCCGTATCGTGCGGTGCCGCTTGGCGTGCACACCCAATTGGAGTTACCCAGCCTATGCATGCCCTTATCGTTGTCGCACACCCCGAGCAGCGCTCGCACACCCACGCGGTGGCGGCGCAGATTGGCGAGGCGCTGTTGGCCTCGGGTGGGGCCCATACCTTTGAAGTAGCTGACCTGGCAAAGGAAGGCTTCGATCCGCGCTTCAACCAGGCCGACATTGCGCTGTATTCCCGGCGGGCCGGTCCTGCGCCGGATGTGGCGGCCGAACATGCGCGGCTGGATCGTGCCGATGCGGTGGTCCTGGTGTTCCCGATTTATTGGTGGGGCATGCCGGCGCTACTCAAGGGCTGGATCGACCGGGTGTTTACGCTGGGCTGGGCGTTCGATGAAGACGCCGACAGCGGCAGGATCGTCAAGAAGCTGGGGCGGTTGGACGTACATCTGGTGGCCATTGGCGGTGCGGACGAGCGCACCTATGCGCGGCATGGCTACTTCGGTGCGATGAAGACGCAGATCAACCACGGCATCTTCGACTTCTGCGGTGCACCGGTGCGCACTGCCGAACTGCTGTTGTTGCCGGATGCCGAGTTTCCGGAGTCGCACTACGCCACAGCGCGCGCGGTGGGTGAGCAGGTGTTTGCCGCCAAGGCGTAAACCGTGCCGACGTGGGCTTCGGCGTGCTCGATCGCCTGCGTGCGGAGATGCTGCGCCGGGTGGGATTGGGCGATCTGTTGGCACCGCGCGTGGTGGGCTGATGGAAGCGGCAGGCGTTTTGCGCGCCTGCCGGCTATGCTGTTGTGCTGACTGCGCGGGTACATACGCGTGGTGCTGGTTGGGAGGCCGCGTGGTGGTGTTAGCGCCACGCAGGTATTCACGCAGCAGCGTTGTGGTGCGCTTGCTGTTGCATGCACCGGCTTTTGGCCATGCAGGCCTGACGTTAGGCCGCGCCCAGGTGCGCTCCTACGCACTGGTCCAAACTTGGTATGTGTTTCCTCAACTCTTACAAGGACGTCGCCGTTGTTGACCGTTTCCTTCCGCATCCTCTGGCCCATGACCCTGGTTGGCCTGATGGCGTCCTGCAACGGCAGCCATACCGCTGACCCGCCGCGCCCGGAGTCCGAGCACTTCACACTGGCCGAGCTGCAACAGCTTGGCTGCACCGTCAAGGCAACGCCCAAGCGCAGCCAGAGCAGCATCCCGTTGGTGGGCACCGTCGATGGCTATGGCATGACCAGCGCCACGCCGTGTGCCACGCAATTGGTGAGCCTGCTGCAGCCCATCAACTATGAAGATGCCGTCTGGGAAGGCGCGCGCTCGGCCGCCAAGAACTTCGCCAAGGAGCACGGCTACACGCAGGAACGCTTCGAGGGCGAGATCGGCGAGTACAGCGAGATCGAGGTGTTCAGCCGCAACGGCAAGCAGGTGGGCTTCGAATACAGCGTGCAGGCGCGGGGCACGCTGCATTCGGTGATCGTGCTTTCAGACAGCCTTGAGCCGGATGCGGCGTTCGAGGCGGTGCTGAAGACCAAGCTGTGAGGGTGCGAGCCTGACCGACAGCCGTTAGCTGGCGCCCCTGATCAAGGGCAAGGTGATTGCCATTTAGAGCGGCTAACAAAACGTAGCGAGCAGCCGTCAGGTGGGTGCGGGCGGCGCGGAGGAACCGGAGTGTACGTGGGTACATGAGGATTCCGAGCACCGGCCGCGCCCGCCTGGCGGCTGCGCAGTAGTTTTGATAGCTGCTCTTAATCGTTAACTGGACAGCGCCACGACCAATCTGGTCAAGCTGGCGACCGCACGCGCCCTGGTCGACGCCAGTGCGGTCAGGCAGGCGTCGGTCATCGGGGAAGCCGGTGCCTGGACCGTGCAGTTGCAGACCCATAACCAGACCCGTGTGCTGGCAACCAAGGCGAACGCGCCGCGCCGGTTTGGCAGCTTCGAAAGTGCGTTGAAGGTCTTGCGCGAGATGGGCATGCCATTGGACGTGCTTCATGTGGACGCTGCGCGGTGGGACGCCGAGGGCGGCAAGACGAAGCGCCGGCCTGAACGCTCCGAGGCGATGAATGTCAAGGAGTTGGACGCACGCTATGCGGTGTCGCTACGCACCCAGACTGAGCATGCCCTGGCCGACCCCCGCCCCGCACTCTCCAGCGCACAGGCGAAGCAGCAGATGGAGACGCTCAAGACGCAACAACGTGCGGCGCTTGAGGCAGCACTGGCTGCAAAGGGCACGCGTGCGTGAGCGTGGCCTGGAAGCAGAGCGCGCTGGATGCGCGCACCGCATTGCTCACCTCAGCACTGGCGCGCGCGATCGAAATCCCCGACCCGCAGATGTATTCCGCCGCATGTGAACAGGACGACCGGATCGAAACCGAGGGCGACGCGCTGGATGGTGCCGCCATCTATCACTCTGGGCCGCTGCCGGGAACGCGTTTGACCACCTGCCAGGACGGCAGATATCTCTTGATCTACACACGCGACGGCGACGATGTGCTGATCCTTGTGCTTGTACCTGCGCGCTCTGATGGGAAGCCGACGTCGTCAGGCGATCAATAGATCCATGACGTGTCGATGCTAGCGAGCCAGGAGCATACGCGACTGCTCGACGACATCGACAGCGCGCTACACCTCGCCCATCGGCCGCAGGCACAGCCAGATGGCGCACCAGTGCGACAGTGCGCCGCCCAGCACGTGGGCGTGCCAGATGGCGCGGTTGTAGACCATGGACTTGCGCACGTAGAAGCCCACGCCCACCGTGTAGAACGCGCCACCGGCGGCGATGAGCCACAGCACGGTGCTGTCCAGCCCGGCGACGATCTGCTTGATCACCACGATGCCGGCCCAGCCCAGCAGCAGGTAGATGGCCACCCAGAAGCCCTTGGCGATGCCGGGCAGGAATAATTTGGCGAACACACCGAACGAGGCCACACCCCACACGCTCAGGATCATGGCCCAGCGCCAGCTGCCATCCAGCGCCAGCAGGAAGAACGGCGTGTAGGAGCCGGCGATCATCACGAAGATGCCGGCGTGGTCGAACTTGCGCAGCATCGGCTGGCGCTGCGGCGGGGCGAAGTTGTAGGCCGCCGAGCAGGCAAACATCACCAGCAGCCCCAGCGCGTAGACGCAGGTGGCCAGCACCATCGTGCCGTTGGCATGCGCGCGCCAGATCATCCAGGCGCCGCCAACGATGGCCAGGAACAACCCGGCGGCGTGCACCACAACGTCGGCACGGCGGGCGGAAGGGGTCTTGTAGTGCGGGGCGAGAGCGCTGGGGGGCACGGGCACGGCAGGTCTTCGAGGTGGGGGAGCCCGCCGGCGCCGCATGGCGCGGCCCGGTGGGGCCCGACAGGATACCCGCTTGCTGAATCCGCTCAGTGACACAGGCTCGCCGGTTTGGCGCTGATGTCACGTGTGCCCAGTTGCCATCGCCGCGACGATGCGGCACCTGGCCGAACCTGCAGCACGCTCCGGCTGACCCTCCATCGCTTAGCAACGAGGTGTTTCACAACGCTCGGTCTTATTAAGGCATTCTTTAATAGCCAGCACTGCTAGGAAAGGATCCTTGAATGGCCCGTGTCACCGGCTCCTATGCCGTCATCAAGACCCATGACGAGACCGTGCGCGCGTTTGTTCCAGCGCCGCTGCCGCCGGCTGCCCCTGCGCTGGATCAGGCCGCGTATCTGGAGCGTAATCGCCTTGCCGAGGTCGCCCTTGCGCGGCTGACAGGCATGGCCGGCTTGGTGGCCTCGAGCGAGTGGCTGATCTACAGCGCGGTCCGGCAAGAGGCGCTGCTGACCTCACAACTGGAGGGAACCCAGGCCACCCTGACCGACGTCTTCGACGAGGAGGCAGGGCTGACAGTGGCCAACGCAGACGATGTGGAAGAGGTCACCAACTACCTGCAGGCGTTCAAGTTCGTCCGTGAGCAGTTACAGGCGCCCACCGGATTGCCCATCTCGCTGCGCCTGCTTGCCGAGGCGCACAGGATTCTCCTGGCTGGCGTCCGTGGCGCGCACGCACTGCCAGGCAGCATGCGCACCAGTCAAAACTGGATCGGCGGCACCCGGCCCGGGAATGCGGCATTCGTGCCGCCGCCGGCCGAGCGCCTGGCCGAGGTGTTTGGTGATCTGGAGCGCTTCATCCATGACACGCGCCCGACGTTGCCGCCTCTGGTCCGCATTGCGCTGGTGCATGCGCAGTTCGAAACCATCCATCCGTTTCTGGATGGCAACGGCCGGATCGGGCGATTGTTGATTGCCGCGCTGCTGGAGCACTGGCAGTTGCTGCCCGAACCGTTGCTGTACCTGTCCGGCTACCTCAAAGCCAGGCAAAACGACTACTACCGGCACCTGTCGGCCATTCGAACGCATGGCGATTGGGAAGCATGGGTGGCCTTCTTCCTTGAGGGCGTGGAAGCCTCTGCCGAACAGGCCCAGCGCAGCATCGTGGCGATTGCGGCGTTGATCGCGGCCGATCGCAAGCGCGTGCTGGGAACCGGCAGCAGCACGCTGCAGGCGCTGCGGCTGTTCGAGTTCCTGCCGACCATGCCGAAGCTGACCGTTGATCGCGCGCAGCAGGCGCTGGAGGTCTCTTATCCCACAGCGCGCGCGGCGGTGACCACGCTGCAGGACATCGGTGTGCTGGTGGAAACCACCGGACGTGCACGCGGCCAGAGCTTCAGCTACCAGGCTTACGTGAACCTGTTGCGCGCCTAGCGCACGTTCGGCAACCACGCACGCTGCACACCACGGAACGCTGCTGCAACGCCACCAGTTCCTGCGTGATTCGGTGCCAACGCGGCGCTGCCGATGACATCTGCGGCGGCGCAGGATACCCGCTTGCTGAATCCGCTCAGTGACACAGGCTCGCCGGTTTGGCCGCGGTCTCATACCCTGAGACACCTCCCCTGTCTCATGCCCCTCTTTGGGAGCCGCCGTATGCCTCCGTTTGCCCTCGCTCCCCGCACCGAAACCGCCGAACGCGCCCTGGCCACCACTGATGGCCGGCCCAGCCGCGACGGCGCATTGCTCACCGAGCGCCTGGAGCGGCGCTACCACGACCGCATCACCGGCAGCTTCACCATCCCCGGGCGCGAAGGCCATTACGCGCCCATTCCCGACGACGTGCCGGCGGCCCTGGCCGATGCGCTGCGCGCGCGCGGCATCAGCCAGCTCTACAGCCACCAGGCCGATGCCTGGGCGGCGAGCCAGCGCGGCGAGCATGTGGCGATTGTGACGCCCACCGCCTCAGGCAAGTCGCTGTGCTACACGCTGCCGGTGGTAAGCGCGGCGATGACCGCCGGCGCCAAGGCGCTGTACCTGTTCCCGACCAAGGCGCTGGCGCAGGACCAGGTGGCCGAGTTGCTGGAGCTCAACCGCGCCGGCGAGCTGGGCGTGAAAGCCTTCACCTTCGATGGCGATACGCCCGGCGATGCGCGCCAGGCGATCCGCCTGCATGGCGACATCGTGGTGAGCAACCCGGACATGCTGCACCAGGCGATCCTGCCGCATCACACCAAGTGGGCGCAGTTCTTCGAGAACCTGCGCTATGTGGTGATCGATGAGATCCACACCTACCGCGGTGTGTTCGGCAGCCACGTCACCAACGTGCTGCGCCGGCTCAAGCGCATCTGCGCGTTCTATGGCGCCAACCCGCAGTTCATCCTGTGCTCGGCCACCATCGGCAACCCGCATGCGCACGCGCAGGCCTTGATCGAAGAACGCGTGCATGCCATCACCGAATCCGGCGCGCCTACCGGTGACAAGCACGTGCTGCTGTGGAACCCGCCGGTGGTCAATGCCGACCTGGGCCTGCGCGCATCGGCACGCTCGCAGAGCAACCGTATCGCGCGCATCGCGATCAAGAGCGGGCTGAAGACGCTGGTGTTCGCGCAGACGCGGCTGATGGTGGAAGTGCTGACCAAGTATCTCAAGGACATCTTCGACCACGACCCGCGCAAGCCCGCGCGCATCCGGGCATACCGCGGTGGCTATCTGCCCACCGAGCGCCGCGAAGTGGAGCGTGCGATGCGCGCGGGCACCATCGACGGCATCGTGTCCACGTCTGCGCTGGAACTGGGCGTGGATATCGGCGCGCTGGACGTGGTGATCCTCAATGGCTACCCCGGCAGCGTGGCGGCCACCTGGCAGCGGTTTGGCCGCGCCGGGCGGCGCCAACAACCGGCACTGGGTGTGCTGGTGGCCAGCTCGCAGCCGCTGGACCAGTACGTGGTGCGGCACCCGGATTTTTTCGCCGATGCCTCGCCCGAACATGCACGCATTGCGCCGGATCAGCCGCTGATTTTGTTCGACCACATCCGCTGCGCGGCGTTCGAGCTGCCGTTCATTGCCAGCGAGCCGTTCGGGCCGATCGACCCGCTGGTGTTCCTGGAAGCCTTGGCCGAGAGCGAAGTGATCCACCAGGAAGGCGACCGCTGGGAGTGGATCGCCGACAGCTACCCGGCCAATGCGGTGAGCCTGCGCTCGGTGGCCGACGGCAACTTCGTGGTGGTGGACAAGAGCGACGGCAAGCAGCAGATCATCGCCGAGGTGGATTATTCGGCCGCGGCACTGACCTTGTACGAAGGCGCCATCCACATGGTGCAGAGCACGCCGTACCAGGTGGAGCGGCTGGACTGGGAAGGCCGCAAGGCCTATGTCACGCGCACGCATGTGGACTACTACACCGACAGCATCGACTACACCAAGCTGAAGGTGCTGGACCGCTTCGACGGCGGCGTGGCCGGGCGCGGCGACTCGCATCACGGCGAGGTGCATGTGGTGCGGCGCGTGTCCGGCTACAAGAAGATCCGCTACTACACGCACGAGAACATCGGCTACGGGCCGGTCAATCTGCCCGACCAGGAACTGCACACCACCGCGGTGTGGTGGCAGCTGCCGCAGGCCACGCTGGGCAAGGCGTTCGCGTCCAAGCAGGATGCGCTGGATGGTTTCCTGGGTGCGGCCTATGCGCTGCACGTGGTGGCCACGGTGGCGGTGATGGCCGATGCGCGCGACCTGCAAAAAGCCGTGGGCAATGGCGACGGCGCGTGGTTTGCGGTGGCCGACCAGACCGGGCGCGGGCAGCTGCGCGGCGTGGACGAGGGCGAAGAAGGCGCGGTGGAATTGCAGCAGGCCTTCGTGCCCACGGTGTATCTGTACGACAACTTCCCCGGCGGCGTGGGCCTGAGCGAGCCGCTGTGGCTGCGCCAGGCCGAGCTGCTGCAGCGCGCCGACGAGCTGGTGCGGCGTTGCGACTGCAGCGCCGGCTGCCCGGCCTGCGTGGGCCCGGTGCTGGCCGCGCATGAGGAAGGCAAGGGCGAGTCGCCCAAGTCGCTGGCCTTGACGGTGCTGGCGCTGTTGTTCGATGCGGACGCGCCGTTGCGGCATGCCACCCAGGTGGACGATGACCTGGCGCTGGATGTGCTTGCATGAGCGTGAGTGCGGACCGGTTGCGCTTGTTGCGGCGTCAGGCCGGGCATGCCGATGTGCCTGCGCCGGCGGCGCTTGCAGATGGCGCTGCAGTGGATGGTGCGGATGTTTCCGCTGCGGTCGATGCGCAGGCGGATGCACACCCGCTGCGCGCGGCAGCGGTGGCGCGCACCTCGGGTGATGCAGTCGGTGCGGATGCAGTGGCAGGCGATGCGCACACGCGTGCCGCAGGTGACATGCCTGCGGCGGTGCAGCCAACGCGTGCGCCGGCAGCGCCGGTGCCTGGCAGCGATCCTGGGGTGAGCGCAGAACGTTTGCGCCTGCTACGCCGCCAGGTCGGCGGGCTGACACCCACGGCGCGCAAGGACGATGCGGTGATGCCCACGCGTGCGCAACGCCAGCCTGCGCCGGGTGCTGCTGCGTCTGCGTCACGCGCTTTGCCGCGCGATGCGGCGGTGCGAAGCGCGCAGCCCGGCAGCGCAGAGGCTGCCGGTGCACCGCGTGCCCAGCCCAGCGCACCGGCCATGACGCGCCGCGCCCTGCAGGCACCGGTTGCTGCAGCGGCTGCGCGCGATAGCTCGGCGTTTGCCTGGGTGGACCACGATGTGCGCCACAAGCCGGCAGGTGCGGCGGCCGATGCGGCGGCGCGCGTGCCGGCTGCGCCCATATCCAACCCGCCACCGCAGCGACGTACCGATATCGCCGGCCTGCGCAAGATGATCGGCCTGCGCGAGCGCGCGGTCTCGACGCACGCGCCGGTACGCGCGGCGTCCACCGACCGGCATCTGCCCGGCAACGAGATCGCGCCCGGCCTGCACCTGATCGAAGCCTTCCTGCCGCAGGCGATCCCACGCCAGGCGCTGTCGCTGGCGTTCGCCAAGCGCGAGGACGCGGTGGACCCGATGGATCTATTGTTCTTCGACACCGAAACCACCGGCCTGGCCGGCGGCACCGGCACGCGCGCCTTCATGATCGGCGTGGCCGATTGGTACACCGACGTTACGCAGGGTAGCGGGCTGCGCGTGCGCCAGTTGATGATGTCCACGATGGCGGCCGAAAGCGCGATGCTGGATCTGTTCCGCAGCTGGCTGTCGCCGCAGACGGTGCTGTCCAGCTACAACGGCCGCTGCTACGACGCGCCGTTGTTGAAGACGCGCTACCGGCTGGCGCGGCGCGGCGACCCGATCTCTGCGCTGGATCATGTGGACCTGCTGTTCCCCACCCGGCGCCGTTATCGCGGCACCTGGGAGAACTGCAAGCTGGCCACCATCGAACGGCAGCTGCTGCGCGTGGTGCGCGAAGACGACCTGCCCGGCTCCGAAGCCCCGGCCGCCTGGTTGAGTTACCTGCGCGGCGGCAGCGCGCGCAACCTGCGCCGCGTGGCCGAGCACAATCACCAGGACGTGGTGACCTTGTCGCTGCTGATGCAGCGCCTGGTGGCGGTGGACGCGCAGGACCGTGAAGTGATTCCGATGCTGGAGACGCCGTAGCGCAGGAGCGGCGGACCACGCGCAGTGGTGGCGCAATGCGGGCATCCTGGGTGCGCGCGCCAGTGCAGTTTGCCGGCAGAGGCGATGTCCACCGGCAACACTGCAAGGCCGCCCCCCATTGGCGAGCACCTGAGCGGTCATGCCGCCAAGTCACGCGCACCGGCGCAGCATCAGTGCGCCGGCATCACTCGCCCGGCTCGATCTGTCTGGCCTGCTCGTTGAGGTAATGGGTGACCGGTGCGCCACGGTACTGATCGGTCAGCAGCCCCAGCGCGTCGGCGCGTGCATCCACCGCCTGCCTGGCGGCGGCATCGTGCGAATGGTCTGCCGAGCGATCCAGCAGCCGGCCTTCGCGCACAGCCGCAACATGCGCCGGGTCGGCAGGCCTGGACGCGGCGCGGAATTCGCTGGTGCGCTGCTCCACGATCGCCGCATCGCGTGCGCTGTCGATGGGCGTCTCTGGCGGCAGGTCCAGTTCCATGCCGGTGTGGCCACGCGCCAGGGTGCGGTTTTCCAGCAGCGCGAGCAGTTCTTCTTCGGGCTGGTCGGTCAGCAGGCTTTCACCGGCGTCGCGAAAGGCACCGGCGGTGGTGCGCTGGATGCCGAAGGCTTCGCCGCTGAGCTTCTGCATCTCGCCGAAGTTGCGCCAGACGTAATAGTCCTTGTCGTGGTTGGCGCGCGGCAGCGAGAAATCCTCATAGCGGTAGCCGGACGAGAATGCCGCCTGCGCGTAGGACGAGTCGGGCTGGCGCAGGCGTGTGCGTGTCAGCTCCATGGCCTTGCCCGCAGCGCTTTGCTGGTCGGTGGCCACCGCCTCCACGATGACCGGGCGCATCCGGTTCCAGCTTTCCAGCCACTGCACCGCCGTGTCGGCCAGCCCCTCCGGGCCATCATCCTTGCCCGGGAAGAAATCGCGCAACTGCGCGTCGGCGAGCATGCCCTGGCTGAAGACCGGCACCACGTTGATCTTGGCCAGCAGGCGATCGAGCGCGGCACGGCGGGGCGCGTCCTGCGAGTGCAGCGGATTGATCTGGTAGTGCTTGTAGAGATTGGACAGAAACTGATCGAAGCCGCCTGTGTAGTACTTGGCATACAGCTTGATCGCGGCGCCCTGGCGCAGGTCCGGCCGACGCATCAGCAGCATCGCCACCGCCTCGCCGGTATCTTCCTTGCAATCCAGCGCCACCGACATCGCCTCCGGCTTCTGCAACGCGTGCTCCAGCGCCTGCTCCACGGCGGCAATGCTCTGATCGGTCTTGATGAAGTTGCCGTCGACCGGGTTGCGGATCACCAGCGGCATCTCGCGCAACTGCGCGAACGGGACCTGCGAGACCAATCTGTTCTGCGGGTCGTCGGTCATGCGGCCAATGCTGAAGTCGTGCATCAGCACCGGCACGCCGTCGGCGCTGACCTCGACATCCAGTTCCAGGTTGCGATAGCCGTGTTCGTAAGCGCGATCGATGGCGGCCAGCGAGTTTTCCGGGATGCCGGCGTGGTTGTCGAACAGGCCCCGGTGCACCATCACGTCCTTGCCCAGCGCGCGCGTGCTGGGCGCCTGGAAATACGCGTCGTGGACGAGCTCCTTGCGGTGCTTGCGCAGCAGCGCGTCCTTGCCGGCCACCAGATGGTGGTCGTTGGGCTTGAAGAACGCTGCGCCGCCGTCGCGCGCCGGCACCTCGTGGCCGTGGTAGCGCGCGGCCTGCTGCAACTTGCGCCGCGGCTGCGCGGGCGTGGGCGCGGCGGGCTTTAGCCAGCCCGGTGTTTCCAACCCATGGGCGCGCAGATCCAGCGCCTTGCGCAATGCCGTGCGTGCGGCATCGCTGAAGGTATCGCCAGGCGCAAACGCGTGGCCCAGATCGAAGACGATGCGGCCTTGCTGCGCATCGACCAGCACCGGGCCGGCCGCTGCACGCGAGTGCTCGGGCAAGCTGGCGGTCATTTCGTCGAACGCGGCGGTGTCCAGATACACCGGCTGCAGCGTTCCGGCGGCAAAGCGTGCCGCGATGCTGTCGGGCCTGGGTGCGGGAGTGGCCTGTGGCAGCTGCTTGGCCAGCGCGCTTTGCGCGGCCTGCAAGGTGATCTGGTGCGCCTGCACTTCGGCCAGGCGCTGCTCGGAGAACTCGCCGTCCAGCGCCACCAATGCCTGCTTGCCGGTCATCGCGCTGTCGTCCAATGGCACCAGCGGCGGTAGCACGGCGGCCTGGCGACGCGGGCGTGCGCGCAACGGCGGGTTGCCGCCTGGCGGCTGCGGCACCTCCATCGGGGTGATCGCGCTGGTGTGCGCCGGTGTGGCCAGCGCGGTGGTGGGCGTAGCGGCGGGTTGCAAGAGAGCAATACGCATGACGACCTCAAGAGCACTGCGGCCAGTAAACCGCTTGGCAGATGACAATGCGCAACCGAGGCGAACTATGCCGCCGCGATGCGAAACGATGCTCCGCCGCAATGCCGGCGCAGCGCGTCGGCTGCTCCATCGCCTGCGCTAGAACAGCGTTTCCTTGAACGGCAGCATGGCCGCGCCCAGCACCGTGGCGTGTGCCTGCACCTGCCCGACCAGCAATGCCGGATACGGCGATGCGACGCCGCGCCGTGGCGCCGGCTCGAAGGCGACGCGGGCGATCAGCCGCTGCGCAAGATCTGCCGGCAGGCGCGCGCCAAAGACGATGACGCGCGGGTCGATCAACGCGATGATCGCCGCCACCGCCAGGGTCACGGTGGGTTGCACCGCATCCAGCCAGGCCTCGATCTGCGGCCATGCCGGATCGTAGTGCTGCAGCATGGTGTGCAGGTCCGGCAGCGCATGCCCATCGGCGACCAGCGCCTGGCGCAGGCTTTCCAGCGTGGGCCGCGCGCTGCCGGTGATGGCCGAGATGCGCCCCAGTTCGCCCACGTTGCCGTGCGCGCCGCGGTGCACGCTGCCAGCGGCGATCACGCCTGCGGCAAACCCGTCGGCGATGGTCAGATAGACCAGATCCGGCGACTGGCGGCCGACCCCGTACAAGGCTTCGGCCAGCGCGGCGCAATGGGCGTCGTTGTCCATCCAAACCGGCAACTGCAGGCGTTCGGCGATGAAGCGGTCCAGCTCGACCTGCATCCATTCGGCGGCCAGCGTGAGCGGCGGATTGACCCGCGTGCCATCGCCGATGCGCGGGCCGGTCATGCTGACGCCCACCCCGAACAGCCGCTGCCGGTCGACACCGGCCGCCTGCAGCAACTGCTCCACCAGTTCCGGCAACTGCGCCGCGACCAGGTCCAGCGTCAGCGGGAACGCCGTGAGCTGGCGCATGCCGCGCACCTGCCCGGCGAAGTCGATCAGCACCACCGCGATGCCATCGACCATCAACGAGACGCCCACGCTGAATGCATAGTCGGGCACCAGGCTCAGCTCGACGCTGGGTTGGCCGCGGCCGCGCCGCAGCGACGGGCCGAGCTGGAGCAGGCCGTGTGCAACCAGCGGGTCGATGATGCCCTTGGTGCCGGGGACGCTGAGCCCGCTGGCGCGCGGCAGATCCGCGCGCGCCAGCTGGCCGGCACTGCGGATCAGATCCAGCAGCGCGCGCTCGCTGGAACCGGCGGCCTGGCCATCGCTGCGGCGGCGGTAATGCGAACGAATGGCCGCGTGGGCGAAGAAGGAAGACATGGAAGGCAAAAGAACCGGTGGTGTCACATAAGCTTAAATTAAGCAGATTAATTTAATCGGCTTGCGGCCACCACGTTGGGGCTGCCCGACAGTGCGGATCGTGCCATGCGTCTGTTTCATCGCTCTCCTTCTGGCTTCCTGTGTCTGCCCGGCCCGGCCTGCATCGCGCAGCGTCGCACATTGTCGCTCGCGCTGGGCATGGCCGTGGCGGGCTGGATGCAGGCGCCGGCGCAGGCCGCCGAGGCGCCCGCCGATGCCTCGCCGCAGACCCTGGATGCGGTGCAGGTGCGCACCTCGTTCCAGTCGCAGAACACGCGCGCCATCGCCACCAAACAGGCCGCGCCCACCGTCGTGGACTCGGTCGCCGCCGACAGCATCGGGCAGCTGGCGGACTTCAATGTGGGCGATGCGCTGCGCCGGGTCACCGGCGTCAGCACCGTGGAGTACCAGGGCGAGCCGCGCTACGTGACGGTGCGTGGCCTCAACGGCAACTACAACAGCATGCTGATCGACGGCTTTGCCTTTGCCAGTAACGACATCGGCAGCCGCCAGGCGATGATGGATGTGCTGCCGGCCAACTTTGTCGACCGCATCGATGTGGTGAAGTCGTTCCTGCCGGAAAACGATGGCGGCGCGATCGGCGGTGTTACCAACCTGGTCACCGCCACCGGCTTCGGCCGCCCGGATGGCCTGCTCACCTTCTCGGCCAAGGGCGGCGCCAACTTGATGGGCAGCCGCTACGGCGGCCGCTCGCCGGTTGGCGAGGGCGATCTGAAATGGGGCAAGCGCTTCGGTCGCGACGGGCAGTTCGCCTTCCTGGGCGCTGCGAGCCAATGGCGGCGCGAGATCTCGGTGCCGCAGCAGGAAAACGGCGGCGGCTTGAACTGGTACGCCGCCGACGGTACGCGCGACCCGGTGCCGTACGGGGGCACCGGCGCTGCGGTTCCCGGCGAACGGCGCTGGTACAACTACGCCAACACCCGCGAACGGCGCGGCCTGACCGCACGCGTGGACTGGCAGCCGGAGGGTCCGCTCAGCGGCCATGTGTCCGGCTACAGCTTCCGCCAGCGTGAGGCCTCGGACCGCAATACCCAGAACGCCCAGGTGCAGAACAGCGCACGCCTGACCCGCACCGGCGCGCAGAGCGGCACGCTCGACAACCTCAATCAATACGTCGAACTGGGGCAGTTGCGCTGGAAGCGCGCGCTGACGGGCATCAACGGCGAGCTGCTGGCCGAATTGCCGGCGCAGTGGCGCGCCGCGCTGCGCGCGAGCACCTCGCGCGCCACGGTGGACAACCCGCAGACCTGGGACCGCTTCCAGCAAAATCGGCTGGGGTACGGGTTCGACTGGAGCGGCACGCTGCCCGCTTTCACGCCCCTGGACCCGGCCCTGGCCGACGACCCGGCGCGCTACCCCAATGCCTATCACCAGCAGGAGCGCACCGGCTACGCCGAACGGGTCGGCGACCTGCAGCTGGAGCTGCGGCGCAACACGGACGAGGACAGCCGCGGGCTGGGGCTGGCCGTGGGCGCGCGGCAGGTCCGCACGCATATGCGCACCACGGTGCAGCGCACCACCTGGAACGGGCTGCCTGACACATTGGCCGACGTGCTGGGCCGCCCGACCTGCGCCCTGGGCTGCAACAGGGAGATGATGACCATCGAGCCGGCATTGGCCGATGCACGCTGGGATGCCCTGGCCGGCCAGGCGCGCGGGGTGGTGGACACCACCGCGCAGAACAGCGGCAGCTATGGGGTCGACGAACAGGTGCGCGCCGGCTTTGCCCAGGCGCAATGGCGCGGCGAGCGCTGGCTGCTGGCTGGCGGCATCCGTCTGGAACAGACACGCTTTGCCAGCGCCGGCCAGCAGCTCAGCGGAACCACCTGGACACCGGTCAGCGCGGTGCGCACCTACCGCAACTGGTTGCCTTCGCTCAGCGGGCAACTACAGACCAGCGCCAACGGCACGCTGCGCGTTGGCGTCTCGCGCTCGATCGGGCGCCCGCGCCTGGACCAGATGGCCTTGAACGGCGGCGTGCTCACGCTGGGCAGCACACCGCCCACGCTCAACCAGGGCAACCCGGACCTGCAGCCGCGCCGCTCGCAGAACCTGGACCTTGGCCACGACTGGAGCTTTGACGACGGCGGCAGCCTGCTGTCGATCGCGCTGTTCCACAAGACCATCGACGATGAAATCTTCCGCTACGGCCAGATGGACAGCATCGACGGCGAGCAGGTGCTGGTCACCCAGCCGCGCAATGTGGACCGACCGGTACGCCTGCGCGGCGCCGAGCTGGGGGCCATCAAGGAGCTGGGGCCGTGGCTGCCCGTGCTGGCCGGCTTGTCGGTGACCGCCAATGTCACGTTCCTGGACGTGGACTACCCGGTGGTGCTCGGCGATGGCACCCGCACCACCCTGGACGTGCTGCCGCAGCAGCCCAAACAGTTGTGGAATCTGACCCTGAATTACGCCCGTGGGCCGCTGCGCGCCACGCTGGCCTGGAGCCGCACCGGCGAGCTGTGGGATGACCGCTTTCCCAATTACAGCAGCCTGCAGGAGTTCTATCGCAACCGTTACCAGCAACCGCTGGACCGCATCGATCTGAAACTGGGCTGGGACGTGTCCCCGGCAGTGTCGCTGAGCCTGGACGTGCTCAACCTGGCTGGCCAGGGCTACCAATACCGCATCGGCCGCGATCAGGAGTATGTGCAATCGGCCTGGAAGATGGCCCCCACCGTGATGGTCGGCGTCAACGTCAAACTTTGAGGAGCTAAGCATGTCGTCATGTCTGGATACCACCTTCAGCCGCCGTCGCCTGCTCACCGGCGCCGCCGGCGCCTCGTTGCTGGCAACCGCACTACCCTCGCTTGCCGGTGCAGCGCCGCCTGCGGATGTGGGCCGCAAGTTCCTGCGCTCCAGGCGGCCGATGCCGTTTGCCGGCAACACGTTTGTCGGCCATCTCGAGCAGCAGGGCGATGGCTACGCCAGCTTCGACCGGGTGCTGGACATCTACCGCGAGCTGCCCGAGCACGGCTTTGCCAACAAGCTCGCCGTGCTGCCGCCCAGCAGCTATCACGTGACCTTGCTGGGCGGGGTCAATGAAACCGACCGCGCGCACGGGCCGTGGCCGAGCGATCTGGCGCGCGATGCTGCGCTGGCCGACATCAACGCCAGCTTCCTGTCGCGGTTGCAGCAGCGCAACACCACGCCGCTGGGGGCGTGCCGGTTTGTGGTCGACCCCACCGCGGCCATGACCGGCAGCAACGACAATCTGCTGATTCCGTTGCTGCCTGCCGATGCGGCCACCGCGCAGCGGCTGGAGACGGCGCGCAAGGGCCTGATGGCGCTGACGCTGCTGCAGCGCCCGGACTACAGCCACTACCGGTTCCACATCTCGCTGGCCTATCTGTGCGAAACGCTCGATGCCGACGAACAGGCGGACTACCACGCTGCGGTGGGCGTGTGGCTGAAGCGCCTGGCTGCCGCCGGCCCGATCACTGTGCCGCGTTTCCACTTCTGCACGTTCAACGACATGTATGCGTTTCGTACGCTCCGCGAGGTGTGAAGTTGAGTGCGTAGGGCCATCTGTTGTGCGTGTAACGACACCTGCTGCGGCGCTGCAAGCTGATCATTGGCCGTGTGTATGGACGCGCAGCGCCCTAAAGCCCCTCTCTCCTCGGGAGAGGGGTTGGGGTGAGGGTACGTACCCTCGCCCATTCGCAATCGCCGGCGCATCTGCAATAGCGCCAAACCATACTATTTCGTTTGTACAGTCGTCTGCAGCGCGTTACATGCTGCATGTGATGGCAACAACGTTGCGCGTGGTTGATGGAGGACGTTGAGATCTTTAGCGGCCCTACCCTCACCCCGCTCCCGTGGGGAGAGGGGCTCTACTCGCTTGCACGTTGGTTGTGACCTACTGGTGCTAGGTGTTGCGCACAGTGGTGATTCGTGCGTCTGCAGCGCTCGTGCACAGCGTGTCCTCAGACACGCACGTCCGACACCTCGGTCTCCATCTGCCACGCTGCAAACTCCTGCTCGAATTCGGCCAGGGTCAACAAGCCCATGCAGGCATGCGCGCCGATCGGTAACGCCTGCCCTTCGGCAAGTTTGCGTACCAGCAGGATCGCGGCGAAACACGGGATTTCCGGGCCGTGCAGCATCGGGGCGGTGAGGTCCCACTGCAGTTGCAGCGGCCGGGGATCGCCGGTCCGGGGATGGCTTGTGCCACGCAGCTCCACGCGCATGCCACCCAGGTCGGTGCCGAAGCGATCAAACCAGCGTGCCACACGTGCAAACACCTCGGCCAGGCGCGCCATCGGCAATGGCACACCGTGATGACGCAGCCAGGCGACAACGGCCAGGCAGCGCTGCAGGAATGGCACCTCCAACGCTGCGCGAAACTGCACGCTCTGCACGCCGGGATAGCGCAGCGGCAGCAGATCGTGATCGGGCACATCGCATGGCGACGCAAGCCGCGGCGCGAGCTGCGCGAACTGCACGGGCGTGGGTCTGGCCCAGCCCACCACCGTTTGCCAGCGGCCGTCGTGCCACCAGTCGAACGGCGTGCCGCAGTACGACAACACCGCACGCACGGTGGCCAGGCCAAGCGGTGTGCCTTGCGCGGGCGCGATCACCATGCGGATGCCATGCAACGCCGAAAAACGCGGCAGCAAGGCATCGATGACGGCACTCGACAGCGCGGGCAAGGTGCTGGCGCCACTGATGGCCACACGCTGCGCTTGCCTTGCCACTGCATCCATTGCCGCGGGGAAATCGCGAACGAACGCGCGGCCGTCGGCCAGGTCGATGTAGTGCATGCCGGCCTGCAGGCAGGTGTGCGCCACGGCGTAATCCTGGCCCTGGAACGGGCCTGCGGTATGCACTACCGCATCGGCGGCAGTGGCCGCCAATTGCGCGGCAAAATCGCTTGCGTCGATATCCAGGCGACAGCACGCGATGCGACCGGGCGCCACATCCGGCCACCGGGCCGCCACATCGCCGGGATGCCGTCCCGCCGCGATCACCTGCAGTTGCGCCGTTGCCGCCAGCGCCCGCACGATGCGTGCGCCGAAATGCCCGAAGCCCCCCAACACCACCACCCGGTACGTCATTGTCCGCTCGCCGTCTGCGCCTGTTGCACAGTATCGGCGAGCAGACCGGCACCAGCGCGTCCGGCTTGCCCACGCACGATGGCGAGACGGTGCGACCAGGCGCGGCTGACACAACGTAGCGAGCGGTCGTCAGGCGGGTGTGGGCGGCGCGCTCAGAACCGGCGTGTGCGAGGGGTACATGCCGATTCCGAGCACCGACTGCGCCCGCCTGGCGGTGAGCGCAGTTTTTTTATTAGCTGCTCTAACCGGAAACCCGTGTGACCAGACCACGGGCCAATGCCTCGCGCAGCACCTTTAGCGCTTCGCGTGTGGCGAGCTTGGAGGCACCGGCCTGCTTGGTCGCCAACGCGGCCTGCCTGTCGGCCAATGCACGCTGCTCCTTTACCAACGCCTGCAGCGCGTCGGGCATTGCGCCCTGCTGCGAGGATGCGGACGCAGCGGCCGGGGGCATGCGTGTCGAGGCCTGAAGCGCGCGCGGCTCGGTCTGCGCAGAGAGCTGCGCGGCCAGTGCGGCCTGGCGCTCGCCCACTTCCTGCTGACGCGCCGCCAAGGTGGCCTGGGCGTCGGCCAGTTGCCGGCTGCGGACGTGTGCCGCGCTCAGCCGATGCATCAGCGCCGGATCACGCACCAGGTATTGCACGCCATCGGCGCGGAACCACAACACGCGCTGGCCATTACCGGCGTAGGCACGTGCGGTCTGCAGATCGCTGCGTGAGCCATGCATGACCTGCTGCTCGCCGTGCACCAACACATAGGCATCGCCCTCGTCCTGGGTGATTGCGGCGGTTTTGCCGCACGCTGCGTTTGCGCTGGCACGCGGTGTTGCCGGGGCTGCTGCACTGGGCCCGGTGGGTGCGACAGGTGCCAAAGGCACTGTTGGCGCGATGGCTGCTGGCGCGATAGGAGACGCCGCAGATGCTGGCGGCACCGGTATGGCGGGCGCTGCCGGCACCACAGCCAACGCAAGCGGATGCGATGCAGATGAGGGTTCAGATGCGGATACGGTTGCGATCAGCGAGGGGCCGGCGAGTGCGGCGATGGCCAGCAGCAACGCGGTGCGTAGGCACAGCAATGGGGAAGCGGTCTGGATCATGGGAGATCTCCACGAAGGTCACAGCTCGGTAGGTGCCGCCTGCGTAAAGCACCGGCGGGGGAGGAAACAGCGATCACGCGGCCACGGCGTTGCCGACGCTGCGCAGCGTCGTCACGCGGGAAGTGCCGGGCTGTGGCGGGCCCGTGTCATGCAGGTGCTGCCTGGCGCGCTGCCATCGCACGACGCCGGCAGGTGCCTGGTGTCAGGCAGTGCTTACCGCTCCCGCAGCTCTGCCGGCCGTGCACGGCCGGGAGCGGATCGGGGGCTGTCCGCCACGCGTTGCACAGGCGTGGCCGCTAGAGACGGTTGCCGACGCGACCTGCGGTCTGCAGCGAATCCGCTGCGATTGGCTTTCTCTGTTCGGTAGCTGCAGCGGCAGGCAAGACGGTGCGAGCGCCGTCGACCGGTGTAGCTGGCGCGCTGAGAAGCGGCTTCGCCCAGAGCCGGAGCCTGCGCGTGGTCCATGCCGGCTCCGGGCACCGGACGCGCCGGCCTGACGTGAGCGCCGTCGTGTCGTTGATGGCTCCTAGTTGTTTTGCGCCTGTTCGGCCTCTGCTTGCGCTTGTTCGGCATCTGCCTGTGCTTGCGCCGCCTCCCGTTGCGCTTGCGCCGCTTGCTGCTGCCCGCGCGCAGCCTCAATGCGGGCCTGACGTGCGGCCTGTTTGCCCATCTCGGCCTGCTGCCGGGACAGCGCGGCCGCTTGGCGCACCGCAGCGGCATACGCGTATTGCGCCTGGCGATGCTGCTGTGCCACTTCGCGAATCTGTTGCTCGGCTTCGCGTGCTTGCTGTTGCGCGTCCTGTTTGGCTTGGGCCAATTCCGGGCCCAACGAGGCCAGTTGTTCGCGTGCTTCCTGTAATGCGTCCTGTGCGTCCTGCATCCGCTCCTGCTGCATCTCAAGGTCCTGGTTGTTGGCAGCGAGCGCATCGTGCACCGCGGCTTGCGCGCCACGGGTGGCATCGCGGCGGATGCGGTCCAGGTCGAGATTCCAGCCGCTGTCCGCTGGGTCCGCATCCGCGTCATGCAGCGGCTCGGCACCCAGCACATCGGCGATGACACCGTGCGTGGCAGGGGCGGCCGCTTCCGCCGGCGCAGCCGGCAGCGCCGGTGCAGGCAACGCGGTCATCGGTGCTGCAGCGTCTGCAGGGTTGACCTGTGCGCGTGCAGCGCGTGCTGCTGCCGGGGCAGTGACCACAACCGGCTGCATGCGCGGAGACGTCACCGGTACCGGCTTGGCCACAAGACGCAGCGGCAGCACACCGCACACCGCTACTGCGGCCAAAATCATCGCGGCGGCCAGCCGTGGAAACGCGCGGGTGTCCTGCAACATCGACAGCCTGCGCTTCAAACTGATAAACGAGGGCGACGCGCTCGCCACGCCACCGCGTGGGCGCGGCGCCACACCCAGTTGCAGCAACAAGCGGCCGTACTCGTGGCGGCAATGGCGGTGCCCGGCGACCACGGCAGCATCGCAAGCGGCTTCGCGGGCGATGCCATATTCGCACGCGGCCAGATGCACCAGCGGGTGGAAGAAGAACAGGTGCTGCGCCAATGCCGGTAACAAGCCCCACCACAGATCGCCACGGCGCAGATGGATCAACTCGTGGGTCAGCGCCATGTCCAGATCGTCATCGGCCATGTGCGGCAGACGTGCAGCAGGCAACAGCAACACCGGTTGCCACGGGCCGATCAACTGCGGCGAATCGATCTGCGATGACAACCGCAGGGCCGGCGGGCGCGATAAGCCATGCGCTTCGGAGGCCATCTGCAACGCCTGCACCAAGGCGTGGTCGGTGCAGGGCTCGGCCGCACGCACCAGTGCACGGCTGCGCAGATAGGCGCGCGCCGTGCCGGCAGCCAGCACCAGCACGCCCGCCGCCCACAGCGCCAGCAATGCCATCGCAACGGTGGGCCAGACGCCGACCTGCATCGCCTGCGCGGTGGCGCTGGCATGTGCGGCCGTGGATGCCGCGGCGGCGTTTGCCATCGGGGCCAGGCTGTCGGCCGAACCCAGCGCAGTGGTCAGGTGATGCGCTGGCAGCACCGGCAGCTGCACCGGGCTGCTCCACAACAGGCCCACCACGGCCTGCACGCCCACCAGCCACCACAGCCAGGTCTGCGTGGCGGCCGGCAAGCGCTTCACCCCGCGACACAGCCCCCACACCGCCAGTGTCAGCACCGCGGTCTGCACGCTGGTGGCGCCGAGTTTCCATAACAGCGATTCGATCAGAGGCGACATGGCTCAATCCTCCTTGCGCTGCGATTGCAGCTTGGCAACCAGGGCTTCGAGTTCGGCCAGTTCGGTATCGCTGACCTCGGCGCGCTGCGACATCCACGCCACGAAAGGCGAGACCGAGCCCTGCAAGGTCTTCTCCACGAACTGCCCCACCGCACCGCGCACCACGTCGTCCTGGCCGGCGGTGGCGCTGTAGCGGTACATGCCACCGGCCTGTTTGCGGCGCAGGAAGCCCTTGGCGCGCAGGCGCTCCATCATGGTCAGCACGGTGGAGCGCGCCAGCCCGCGCGGCTCACCGAACGCAGCCGCCACTTCGCCGACGCTGGCGTGCCGTTGTTCTTCGATGTGTTGCAGCAGGGCCAGTTCCTGGTCCCCGATGGTCTTGCCGCGCATGTCCGACTCCCTGACTACAGTTGTCGCTACGCTAGGCCTGACGACAGGTGTAGTCAATAGGTCGGATGGCAGGGTGCCGTTGGTGGGCTTGGGCAGGAGGTGACAGCAAGGTCGACCGGCGTTGCTGTGCGCGAGCCTGCGGGCGTGAGTGGCGCAACGACTGCTCAGTGGCAGTGCAAAACGACTGCTACGGTCTTAAGTTCCGCTAGCCTCGGCCAATACGGCTGGATGGGCGAGTACAAGTCACGCGCGAGTCAAAGATGCCCTGCAGCGTGCGCGCGCGAAAGAAACCACGGGTTCGATGCCTGCCTGTTTTGCAAAGGCTCTCTAACTGGAAGGCACTATTTGCTACATCCACTGCGGGCTTGCTGCGTTGCCCGCGTGCAAATGGTCATCAGGTCAGCGCTTCACCACCGCGCTGTCGGCGGATGTTCCCTGCCACCGTTCAATTTTGGGACACCTCGCTTGAGCCAAAGCAGGCCGTGGAGCTTGCGCTGCGCCGTTCGGCCAGGATGCAGTGCGAACGCGGCCATCCCAAGGGCTGCATGGTGACGCTTGGCGTCATGAGCACGCCGTCGCCGGAGTTCTCCGCGCTCTCTGCCCCGCTGACGCGCTCGCGTGCGCACACACGCGCCGGCATCCGCGCGTGCGTGGACCGCGCCATCGCCAATGGAAGCCTAGCAGCGGGTCTCGACGCGGCCGCGCTGACGTGCGTGTTCGACAGCTTCATGCTCGGGCTATCCACGCTCGCCAGGGACGGCAAAACCTTCAAGGCGATGGATGCGGCCATTACGCAACTCATGCAGCTGTGGGACATGCACGCCCGCTAGCGGGCTCCTTGGCGCACGGCGTTTTTTCCGCTAGCCACTACCAGCCACCCTCGCGCGCCACCTCCAGCAGAAAGTCGCGCAGCAATCGGGCGCTGGGGCCGATCTTTTTCGAATGCACCAGGTAGATCTCCAGCGGTGCGGTCTGTGCCTGCGGCAGCACCTGCACCAGTTCGCCTGCGGCCAGCGGGGCGGCGGCATCGTAGCCGGGCAGGCGCGCGATGCCTTCGCCGGCAAGCACGAAGGCCAGCCGTGACACCGCACTGTCGGTGACGATGTCGCCCTGCACCGGGATGTCGATGCGTTCGCCGTCGATCTGAATCTGCGTCTGCCGCTGACTGGGCGGGTAGATCACCCAGCGATGCTCTTTGAGCGCAGCGGCCGTGGTGGGCATGCCGTAGCGCTTTACATACGCCGGTGACGCGCACAGCAAGGTGGCTTCACGCACCAATGGCCGCGCGTACAGCGTGGAATCCGGCAGCGGGCCGGCACGCACCGCCAGATCCACGCCCTGCTGCACCAGATCCACGTTGGCATCGCCCATCGCGATGTGCAGGCGGATCGCCGGGTAGCGGCGGCGAAAGGCCAGCAGCGCGGGCAGGATGCGTTTGTTGCCGAAATGGTGCGAGCAGGTGAGCCGCACTTCGCCCTGCGGTTCGGCGCGCAACAGCTCCATGCCGCGCAAGCCGTCCGAGGCTTCGTCGAGCAAGCGCTCGCAATGCACGCGAAACGCCTCGCCCGCCGGGGTCAGGCTGAAGCTGCGCGTACTGCGGTACGCCAACGGCACGCCCAGGCGCGCTTCCAACGCGCCCACGTGATGGCTGACCACTGCGCGGGTCAGCGCAAGTTCGCGCGCGGCCGCGGCGAAACTGCCACAGCGGACCACCGTGGCGAAGATCGCCATGGCGCGCAGTTCGTCCAGCAGAGCCATGGCAGCCTCAAGTGCATTTGTCTTATTGAATTTTACAATCTGTCAGCCGCTCGCTGTCTACTGCCAGCACTGCACGCCTTCTATCGTCTCTCCACCGGCTGCTGCCGGACTCAACCACCCTCAAGGAGAGCGCAATGCACATCAAGCATGTCTTGTTCGTACTGACAAACGCCGGCCAGATCGGTCCCCATCAGCGCCCCACCGGCTACTTCTTCCCGGAAGTGGCGCACCCGGTCGAGGTGCTGGAGCAGGCTGGCATCGCGATCGAATTCGCCTCGCCTGCCGGTGGCGCGGCACCGGAGGATGGCTACGACGCGTCTGATGCGGCGCAGCTGGCGTTTCGCCACAGCAGGGCTTTCGGCCGCATGGCGCATAGCCGCAAGTTGTCGGAAGTGGACGTGCGCGATTACGACGCCGTGTTCGTGCCCGGCGGGCTGGGCCCGATGGTGGATGTCAGCGGGAACCGCGATGTGCAGGCGTTGATCAAGCAGGCGTGGGAGGCCGACATGCTGGTCGCCGCTGTCTGCCACGGCCCGTCCGCGCTGCTGGGCATCACGCTGGACGATGGCACCGCTTTGGTCCAGGGCCGTCGCGTCACCGGTTTTTCCACCGCCGAGGAGGACGGCTACGCGCGCGCCGATGTGCCGTTCGACCTTGAATCCGCCTTGCGCGAGGAAGGTGCGCTGTACGTTGCCGGCGCAGACTGGCAGCCGCATGTGGTGGTGGACGGCACGCTGATCACCGGCCAGAACCCCGCCTCTGCCGGCCCGCTTGCGCACGCACTGGTGGCCGCACTGCAGGTGCAGGCATGAGCGCGCCGGCCCGCCCCATCGTGGTGGTGGCGCGCTGGAGCGTGCCTGCCAGCGCGCGCGCCATAGTGCTGGCGCTGCTGCCAGAGCTGCAGCGGCAGTCGCTGCAGGAACCCGGCTGCCTCGGATACGAGGTGCTGCATGCACCGCAAGCACTGGAGTGCATCGTGCTGATCGAACGCTACCGCGACAGCGCTGCCATCGAAGCGCACCGCAGCAGCACGCACTACAGCAGCCTGGTGGTCGAACGCATCGTGCCGCTGCTGAGCAGCCGGCAGGTGGATCTGCTGGAGACGCTCGACTGAGCCGTTGTCATGCGGGCTGTCAGGGACGATGGCCCGTGGCTTTTGTAGGAGCGCGCTTGCGCGCGAGGGGGCGTTCCCGAGAAGGCTTCATCGCGCGCAAATGCGCTCCTACTCGGCATTGCGCGCTCCGTGCTCGACGTTGGCACTTACGCGTAATTGGCTGTTTGCTTGCCTGCACACCGGTTCAACCGCATCCATGCAGGGACGCGTCGGGCCTGATCAGCGCCTGCCGTCCGACGCACAACACCTGATCCCCGGCGCGCTTAAACTCACCGCAGACCGACAAAGGTGTGCCTGCCGTGATCGACCTCAATGACATTGCGCTGTATGTGCAGGTCGTGCGTAGCGGCAGTTTTGCCGAGGCCGCGCGCCGGCTGGGCACCGCGCCCAATAGCGTGAGCCGGCGCGTGCAGCAGCTCGAAGCGCAGCTGGATACGCGGCTGATGCAGCGCTCCACCCGCAAGCTCACCCTGACCGATGCCGGGCAGGCGTTTTACGAACGTTGCGGCGATGCGGTGGACGGGCTGACCGATGCCGGGCAATCGCTGGTGGCCGGTGGCGAGGAGGTCGCTGGCCTGGTGCGGGTGGCAGCGCCGGCGGATTTCCTGGATTTCTTCCGGGTCGAATGGGTGGCCGACTTCCTGGCCGCGCATCCGCGCGTGCGCCTGGAATTCTTGCTCAGCGATGCGCGCGCGGATCTGATTGCCGAGCGCATCGACGTGGCATTTCGCGCCGGCATCCTGGCCGACTCCAGTTACGTGGGGCGGCCGATCCTGGCCGACAACCGCGATGTGCTGGTGGCGAGCCCAGGTTATCTGCAGGCACGTGGCAGGCCGCTGCGCCTGGATGAGCTGCCGCAGCACGATTGCCTGGGCATTCCGCATCCCAGCGGGCACGTCAGCTGGACGCTGGTAGGTCCGTCCGGGCTTGCCGAGACAGTGCAGGTGCCCACCCGTTTTGCCGCAAATACAGCGCGCGCGCTACGCTTGGCGGCCGTGGCCGGGCTGGGAATCGCCTTGTTGCCGCAGGCACTGACCTGGCCGGATGTGGCCGAAGGCCGCCTGGTCACGGTGTTGCCGGATTTCCAGCGCAATGGCCAGGGCGTGCATGCGCTGTATCCCAGCCGGCGGCATCAGCCGCGCGCGGTGACGGCGTTTATCGAGGCGGTCAGCGCGCGCTTGAATGCGATGTAGCGCGGTGCGCGGGCATTGGTTGAGTAGATGATCGATGATTTCCTGCGCGCGTTTTGCGACTAAGTGCAGCTAACAAAACGTAGCGCGCAACCGTCAGACGCGCGCAGGGAACCTGGGTGTACGGGTACTTGCAGATTCCAAGCGCCAGCCACGCCCGCCTGGTGGCTGCGCAATCGTGTTGATCGCTGCGCCAAGGCGTACGCAAGTGGTGTCTGTACCGCTTTCCACAACACACGTCGAGCGATGCAATCGCTCGATGTGTCTGCTTGAAGATCACGTCGGCGCAGCGATACCTCACCGCGCCAACCGGTTGCTGCGAGCGGCATGCAACCGCCAGCACCGGATCACACCGGCAAGGCGTCGATCTGCGCCTGCGCAGCGGCCATGCCGGCGGCGCGTGCCTCCGGGCCCAGGGCCAGGCCTTCGGCAACCACCACTTCCGGTTGATGCAGACCAACGAATCCCAGCGCGGCGCGCATGTAGGTTTCCGCATGCTCCAGTGCCGCCGTCGGCGAGCCTTCGCCATAGCGGCCACCGCGCGCCACCGCCAGGATCACCCGCTTGTTGCCGGCCAGCCCTTCGAGCGCGCCTTCGGCGGTGTAGCGGAAGGTCTTGCCGGCCACCAGCACGCGGTCGATCCATGCCTTGAGCTGGGTGGAGATGGTGAAGTTGTACAGCGCCACGCCGATCACCACCGTGTCGGCATCCAGGAATTCCTGCAGCACCTGCACGCCTAGCGCCAGGTCGTTGGCCAGCTCCGGCGTCTGGTCGCCGGTGGGTTTTGCGCGGCCGCCAGATGTGCGCCGGACAGGTGGCCGATCGGGTTGGCCGCCAGGTCGCGGTAGGTGTACTGCAGCGCCGGATCGGCGGCCTGCAACTTGGCCACGATGCTGGCGGTGAGTTGGCGGCTGGCGGAATAGTCGCCCAGGATGCTGGAATCGAGATGGAGCAGTTTCATGGTGATGTCTCTGATGGAAGTGATGGAAAGTGATGCGCGGGGTGCGGCAACGCCCGAAGGCGTTGCTGCGGTGGTCTGGCGGTGAGTCATGGAGCGCTGTGCACACGGGTGGTGGTCACAGCGCCCTGTTGAAAGCGGAGAACAGCGCAAGCTGCAGCGCGTCAGGCCGTGGCTACATCGTGCGAAGACGCATCTGCACTGCAGCGCACGGCTGAGATGCGTGGCGTGGCGCAATTCCTGCGGGCAATGGCATCAGCGCGTTGCGCTGCTCCGTCCTGGGTGCAGCGCAGTGATCGGCGGCACGCATGCCGCCGATCGCGTTGCTCAACCCAGGCGCCCCTGGCTGCGCAGCTGCGCGCCGATGCGGCGGATCTCCGCTTCGCCCTGGGCCAGGCTGGCCGCGTTGGTGTGCACCGAGTAATGGCCCATCACCAGATCGTGCGGATGCTTGACCGCCGAGCCGAGCACGAAGGTGGTCGGGCCAACCGCAGTCACCTCGATCGCCTGCTCGCCGTCCTTGAACACCGCCATGTGCCCGCTGGCGATGGTTTCGGCCGCCTCCAGCTGCCCACCGTGCACCGCGATCCAGGCCACGTCGTGGCCGGCCGGCGGCACGTAGCGCCAACGCTCGCCGTCGGCCAGCTGCACGCGGAGGTAGGTCATGTCGGCCGGTGCCGGGATCAGGCTCTGCGCCTGGCCATAGCGCCCCAGCAACACCCGCGCCGGGCCCACGCTGGGCACCTGCTCGGGCGACAGATACAGGCTTTGCGCCGGGGCGTTCTCCTCGGCGGCCGGCAGCGCCACCCAGAGCTGGAAACCCACCGCCGACGCGCCGCCCACCGGCATGCCGTCGTGCCAGACGCCGTTGCCGGCGCGCATCCACTCCACTCCGCCGGTGGGCAGGGTGCCGTGCTTGCCGGTGCTGTCTTCGTAGCCCACCTCGCCCTCCATCAGGTAGGTCAGCGTGGCGATACCCGAATGCGGATGCATGCCCATCGGCGCCCCGCCAACCGTCGGCTTGACGGTGAACAGGTCCAGGAACACGAACGGCTTGACCAGCTGGCCCAGGTCGCCCGGGCTCATCAGCCGGGTGATCGGGCCGCGACGGGTGCCACTGGTACGGAACACCACCGGGCGCGGCCGGGCGGCGGACGGCACGGTCGGCGCGCCCTGCGACGGCGGATCGGCGTGGAAGGAGGCCAGTTGTGCGTTCATGTCGGTTCCCCTTGGGGTGTTGGTGGAGCGGTCTGCTCCGGTGAGGGAAAGACTAGGCGCCGCCGCATTGATCGACTAGACGGAAGATTTGGAGTGAAGTCGTCCACTATTCGAAGTAATCGACTGGTTGCTGGCAGTGGCCAGCCGGCTTGGCTCTGAGCCGCCTAGATCGCAGCGCGCGTTGCGTCATTGCCTGCTGCGCAGCACATAGCGTAGGCATCTGTTGCAGTACGGTAGGGCCTTCGTGACGCTGGCTGCTGATAGCTGATGGCCGCCTCGCACCAACTGGAGCGGACAGCGGCAACGTATATGCGTCCTTCCGCGTTGCAAAGGAGGCTTGATCGTGCTGACCGCTGACTACTGATCGCGGCACGCTCCTCCAACTGGCTGTGACAGCAGCACATGCGAACCCGATGCCCCAACCAGCGCGCGACATCTGCTCAACGGTTCGCTACACGCGTCGCAAGCACCGGCGTCTTCATCCAATCCCCACAGCGCGGCCTTCACGCTTGCGGCCATTCTTCCCGCTGGAGATCGCCATGGTCCGCACCCTCGCCCCGCTTGCCGCCGTCCTGCTGCTGTCGGCGTGCAGCACCAACCAGGTTGCGCAGGTGCAGCCGATCGATGGCGTGATCTCCGGCCAGTGCCATACCGACAAAGTACGCGGCGCCGTGGGTCTGGCCGCCGCGGCGCAGACCGTGGAACGCGCCCGCGTGGATAGCGACAGCCTGCAGGTCAGCGTGCGCCGTGGCGAGCGCAGCACCGGCGGCACCACCGCCAGCGGCCTGGCCGACCCGGCCCAGGGCGCAAGCGAAACCGGCGGCGATCACCTCACCATCGAGACCGGCCCGAACGACAACATCACCGCCATCTATTGCGGCTGAGCAGGCCCGCACGCGCTTCGGCGCGCCATCGCCGCCTGGCGTCTCGCCAGCGCGGCGCATTCGCATACGTCTGCTGGGCGCCGATGGCATTGGATAAAGCCATGCGGCACAACGCGCGGACCATACGCATGGCGCATCGGTCCGAATTGCGTTGAAGCCACGCCGATGCGCGCAGGTTGCGGCCCTGCAGTTCGCCTGATGCCGATACGTTGAAGTGCTCTCCAAACGACCGTCGCGCACAGCAACGCTGTGCCACACGATCCGACAGGCGAAAATTGGCGCAGCGCCAGCAAGGCTGGGCTGCGGCATCGGCAAGCAGTGGCATCCGCATGCGCGCAAGACGGCGTGTCGCCCAACATGAGCAAGGTCTGGCTGCGAGCCGTTGTGGCAGCCGCTTGGCTCTTCCCGGTGTCTCCGGCAGCCACCCGACCCTTTCCGATGGTCCCGACCGTTGCCGGTCGCTAACGCATCGCGCCGGTATGCAACGCCACACAATGCCTACGCACATGCACATGCGACCGTGCGACGTCGCCGGCTGAGCTGTCGTCTAGTTGGCAGCAGCTGTCTTCTGCTGCCATCCACACTGCACATCCTTGCATGACCGAGCGTTCGCATCGCCCCGCAGTGCCCGTTGCCGCTCGCTCTGAAGCCCTGTCAGCAACCGCGCACAGTGCAGCGCCGTGACCAATGCGCGGATGCATTTCGCGACGTTGCTACTCCACAAAGACATCGCGCGCGCACTGAACGCACGCACCACCGCGAACACCCGCCCAGCCACAAACGGTTGAAAACATCCCACCGCCCGCGACAGACTGCCGGCGGACTCATCCTTGCGTGGATGCCTTGCGCGGCGTGCTGGCACACTGCATCCACAAGGTAGGCGGCAGGTGCCTGAGCCAGACTCTGCAACCGGTGTGAGGATTGATGGCGCGTTCGTACAGGACTTCATTTTTTCGCGAATGGATCACTGCGCCCGCATCGGTTGCGGCGATCCTTCCATCCGGGCGCGCGCTGGCCGCGGTGATCACCTCCGAGCTCTCGCATACCACCGAGCGGGTGCTCGAACTCGGCCCCGGCACCGGTGTGTTCACCGAAGCGATGCTCGACAGGGGTGTGCAGGAAAACAATCTGGTGCTGCTGGAGTACAACGCGGCGTTTTCCGCATTGCTCAAACAGCGGTTTCCCCGTGCCAACCTGCTGCAGATGGATGTGACCGGCCTGGAAGCACTGCCGCGCATCGACGGCGGGCGCGTGGATGCGGTGATCTGCGGCCTGGGCTTGCTGACCATGCCCATGCACCAGGTGGCGGCGATCGTGCGCGGTGCCTTCCTGCATCTCAAGGATGATGGCCGCATGTATCTGTTTACCTACGGATTGAAGTGCTCGGTGCCCGACTGCATTCTCGACCAGCTCGATCTGGAGGCCGTCAAAATCGGGCGCACGTATCGCAACCTGCCGCCGGCGACTACCTACCGCCTGCAGCGCCGTTCGTACGCCTGCTGATTCGCGCAATCCGGTCACGCACCGCGCGCACAACAGGTCGCGCGACAAACGCACAAGGCACCCGAAGCAATGCACACCGCCATCGCCTCGGCACCACGCCAGGACACGCGCCGCATCACGCTGCCTTGCGTGCTCCAGCCTTCGTGGTGGTCGGCCGCTTGATGGCACACTTGCTCGCACGCTTGGCTGGCTTGACCGATGTGGCCGAGGACTTCGCCGCTTTCACCACCTTGCGCACCTTGGCGCGCGAGGCGCTCAAGAACCGCAGCGTGGCCGCTTCCCATTGCCGTTCGCCGCGCACACCGGTGGCCAGGGTCTGCAACTCGCCAGCGCGCCAGCCTTCGAACACGCAAGGGTCGATGTAGGCTTTGCGGCAGACCGACGGCGTGTTGCCCAGTGCATCGGCCACCTCGCGAATGACATCGTTCTGCACCTGCTTGAGTGCCCGCTCGCTGCTGCGCTCGGGCACGGGCAGCCGCGCCAGGCGCTGCAACGCCGCCAGCGTGCCGCCCCAGGTGCGGAAGTCCTTTGCGGTGAAGTCCTCGCCCATCGCCTCGCGCAGATAGTCGTTGACCTCGCCCGAATCCACCGGCTGCAGCTGGCCGTCATCATCCTTGTACTGAAACAGCGACTGCCCCGGCAGCTGCTGGCATTCGCGGATCAGTTTGACCAGGTGCTTGTCGTCGACTTCGATCTCATGTTCTTGGCCACTCTTACCGCGGAACTTGAGCCGCGCGCGGCCGCCTTTCAGAAATTCCATGTGCCGGTTGCGCAGCGTGGTCAGCCCGTAGGAGCGATTGCTGCGCGAGTATTCGGCATTGCCCACACGCACCAGCGTGTCAGCCAGCAACGCCACCACGATGGCCAGTACTTTTTCACGCGGGAAGCCCGGCAGCAGCAGATCGCGGCGCAGCCGGCGGCGCAACTTCGGCAGTGCTTCGCCGAAGGCGATCACACGCTCGAACTTGCCTTCGCCCCGCACCTGCGCCCAATCGGCGTGGTAGCGGTACTGCTTGCGCCGGCGTGCATCGCGGCCGGTGGCCTGCAGATGGCCGTTGGGCTTGGCGCAGATCCACACCTCGGTATACGCCGGCGGAATGGCCAGCGCGCGGATCCGCTGCAAGGTGTCGGCATCGGTCACCCGCTGCCCGTCCGCGTCCCGGTAGCTGAAGTTTTTGCCAGCCTTGCGGCGGCTGATCCCGGGCTGCTGGTCGTTGACATAGATCAGGCCGGCCGCACGCGCGGTGGCCTTGGCCTGGGCCACCGCAGCAGCGGTGGTGACGGCGGCGGTGGCGGCCACCGCAGTGGTGGCGACGGTGGCCAGCTTGCCCGCGGTGCTGGCAGCGACGGCGGCATTGCGAATAACACGGTTGGCTTTCATGGCGCACACATCGGAAGGCTGGCGCCGATTGTTGGGCCGGGCCGGACTAGGCCGCGTCAACGTCATGGCAACGCAGCGTGCGCAAGCAATGCCTGCGGCGGCGTTTGTGCTTATGCTTGGGCCATCCCCCTGTGCTGGAGTCATCGATGAGGTTTGTCCTGCCTACCGCCCGCCTGGCCTGCACGCTGGTTGTGCTGGCCGCACTCAGCGCCTGTAACAAGCCGCAACCGGACGAGCAGGAAGCCGTCTCCGCCAAGGCGCAGCAAGCCGCCGAACAGGCCTCCGCCCCGGCACCGGCTGCCGCACCGGACGCACCGCCCATCGGCACCTGCGATGCCACCCAGGTGCAATCGCTGGTGGGTCAGCCCTTGACCGAAACCGTGAGCGAACAAGCCCGCAACGACGCCGGTGCCAAGGCGGTGCGTGTGCTCAAACCCGGCCAGATGACCACGATGGAGTTCAACGGCGAACGGCTCAATCTGGAAGTGGACGCCAAGAACATGATCACCTCGGTCCGCTGCGGCTGAGCACCCAGCAGGCCTGGCGCTCCCATCGGGCGCCAAGCCTGCTGGCACAAGGGATTCAGGCCGCTCTCGTTGCAGCTGTAACGGTGTATTGCGGCACCGCATCAACTGTGTTTTAGTCGATGATCCGGTGATCTCCTGCACCGCTCCATGGTCGAGCGGTGCAACGTCGTCGCCGTTTTTCCCGGATCGCAAAGAGGCAGACATGGCCCCCCGCACTCGCCAAGGGCTCGACGACTACGGTCTCTACAACAGCGCGCGCGACGAACGCGACGCCTGTGGTTTTGGCATGGTCGCGCAGTTGGACGACCAGCCTTCCCGTTCGCTGGTCGATACCGCGATCGCTGCGCTGTCGCGCATGACCCACCGTGGCGGCGTGGCCGCCGACGGGCTCACCGGCGACGGCTGCGGCCTGCTGATCCGCAAACCCGACGCTTTCCTGCGCGGGCTGGCCCGCGATGCCGGCATCACGCTAGGCACGCGCTATGCGGCCGGCGTGGTGTTCCTGCCGCTGGACGAGGCCGATGCGGCGCGCTGTCGCAGCGAGCTGGAAACCCAGCTGCAGATTGCCGGCGTGCAGTTCCGCGGCTGGCGCGTGGTGCCCACCGATGACAGCGTGTGCGGCCAGCTGGCCCGCGACACCCTGCCGCGCATCGAGCAAGTGTTTGTCGATGCCGGCGTCGAGCAGACCGAAGACGGCTTCACCCTGGCGCTGTTTCTGGCGCGCCGCCGCGCCGAGCAGGCCTTGCGCGAGGTGGACAACTTCTACGTCACCACGCTGTCGCCCAATGGCATCAGCTACAAGGGCATGGTGCTGCCGGACAAGCTGAGCACGTTCTACCCGGACCTGCAGCGCAGCGATCTATCATCCAGCGCGATTGTGTTTCACCAACGTTTTTCCACCAATACGCTGCCGCGCTGGCCGCTGGCGCATCCGTTCCGCCTGCTCGCCCACAACGGCGAGATCAACACCATCGAAGGCAACCGGCGCTGGGCGCAGGCGCGTAGCAAGGTGTGGCAGACGCCGCGCTTTGACATCGCCGAATTCGACCCGGTGATCTCCATGCATGGCTCCGATTCGCAGAGCCTGGACAACATGCTGGAGCTGCTGATCGCCGGTGGCATGGACCTGCTGCAGGCGCTGCGCATCCTGGTGCCGCCGGCGACCCAGTCGCTGGAGTTCAAGGACGCCGATCTGGCCGCGTTCTACGAGTTCTACGGCCTCAACACCGAGCCGTGGGACGGCCCGGCCGGCATCGTGGCCTGCGACAGCCGCTACGCGGCCTGCATGCTCGACCGCAACGGCCTGCGCCCGGCGCGCTGGATGCTGACCTCCGACCGCCATTTCCTGGTGGCTTCCGAGGCCGGCGTGTGGGAATTGCCGGCCGAGCGCATCACCCGCAAGGGCAAGCTGGGCCCGGGCGAGATGATGGCGATCGATCTGAAGCGCGGCGACCTGCTCGATTCCGATGCCATCGACCGCATCAACCGTGCGCGTGCGCCCTACAAGCAATGGCTGCAGCAGGGCGTGACCTACCTGCAGACCGAGTTGATCGACCCGTCGCTGGTGGAAGAACCCTTCAGCGAGCAGACCCTGCGCAGCTACCACAAGCTGTTCCAGCTCAGCACCGAGGAAGTGGAGCAGATCCTGCGCCCGCTGGCCGAGACCGAGCAGGAAGCCACCGGCTCGATGGGCGACGACACCCCGATGGCGGTGCTCAGCCGCCAGACCCGGCCGCTGTACGACTACTTCCGCCAGGCGTTCGCGCAGGTCACCAACCCGCCGATCGACCCGCTGCGCGAAGGCATCGCGATGTCGCTCACCACCCAGCTCGGCAAGGAGACCAACATCTTCCATGCCGGCGCGGAAACGGTGAACCACGTCATCCTGAATTCGCCGGTGCTCAGCCAGCGCAAGCTGCGCCAGCTGCTGAAGATGGAGCAGTACGTTGCGCGTAATCGCCTGATCGACCTGTCCTACAGCGTCGAAGAAGGCCTCAAGGCCGGCCTGGAACGCATCTGCCAGGAAGTGGAAGCCGCCGCCCGCGATGGCGCGGTGATGCTGCTGCTGTCCGACCGTTACCCGGTGCCGGACCGCCCGATGGCGCATGCGTTGCTGGCCACCGGCGCGGTGCATCACCACCTGTGCAAGGTGGGCCTGCGCTGCGACGTCAACCTGATCATCGAAACCGGTACCGCGCGCGACCCGCACCACATGGCGTGCCTGCTCGGCTTCGGCGCCACCGCGGTGTACCCGTACCTGGCCTACCAGACCCTGTTCGACCTGGGCCGCCGCGGCATCCTGCAACTGAGCAAGGGCGGCGAGCAGTCGCAGATCGGCCGCCGTTACCGCAAGGGCATCTACAAGGGCCTGTCCAAGATCATCTCCAAGATGGGCATCTGCACCATCGCCAGCTACCGCGGCGCGCAGTTGTTCGAGATCGTCGGGCTGGACCCGGACGTGGTGGAGCTGTGCTTTACCGAAACGCCGGCGCGCATCGGCGGGGTAAGCCTGTCGCGGCTGGACACCGAAGCACGCGAGCTCACCGCACGCGCCTGGAACGACCAGCTCAAGCCGGAAGTGGGCGGCCTGCTCAAGTATGTGCACGGCGGCGAATACCACATGTACAACCCGGACGTGGTCATGACGCTGCAGCGCGCCACCCGCACCGGCGATGCCAGCGATTGGCAGAAGTATGTAGATGCGGTGCATTCGCGCCCGGCCTCCACGCTGCGCGATCTGGTGCAGCTCAAGCGCGCCGACACGCCAACCCCGCTGGACGAAGTCGCCCCGGCCGCCGATGTGCTGCGCCGTTTCGACACCGCCGCGATCAGCCTGGGCGCGTTGTCGCCGGAAGCGCACGAAGCACTCGCCATTGCGATGAACCGCCTGGGCGGGCGCAGCAATTCCGGCGAAGGCGGCGAAGACCCGGCCCGCTACGGCACCGAGAAGCGCTCCAAGATCAAGCAGGTGGCCTCCGGCCGTTTCGGCGTGACCCCGGAATATCTGGTCAACGCCGAGGTGCTGCAGATCAAGGTCGCCCAGGGCGCCAAGCCCGGCGAAGGCGGCCAGCTGCCCGGCCACAAGGTCAACGAACTGATCGCCCGGCTGCGCTACGCCAAGCCCGGCATCGGCCTGATCAGCCCGCCGCCGCATCACGACATCTATTCGATCGAAGACCTGGCCCAGCTGATCTATGACCTCAAGCAGGTCAACCCGACCGCACTGGTGTCGGTGAAGCTGGTGGCGCATGCCGGCGTCGGCACGATTGCCGCCGGCGTGGTCAAGGCCGGCGCCGATCTGATCACCGTGTCCGGCCATGACGGCGGCACCGGCGCCAGCCCGGTCAGCTCGATCCGCTATGCGGGCGTGCCGTGGGAGCTGGGCGTCGCCGAGTCGCACCAGGCGCTGGTGGCCAACGACCTGCGCGATCGCACCATCCTGCAGACCGACGGCGGCCTGAAGACCGGCCTGGACGTGGTCAAGGCCGCGTTGCTGGGCGCCGACAGCTTCGGCTTCGGCACCGCGCCGATGATCGTGCTGGGCTGCAAGTACCTGCGCATCTGCCACCTCAACAACTGCGCCACCGGCGTGGCCACGCAGGACGAGCGCCTGCGCGCGAACTACTTCACCGGCCTGCCCGAACGCGTGGAGCATTTCTTCCGCCTGCTGGCCGAAGAAGTGCGCCAGTGGTTGTCGTACCTGGGCGTGCGTTCGCTGGACGAGATCGTTGGCCGCACCGATCTGCTGGAACAGCTCGAGGTCTCGCCGCGTCCGGGCGTCAAGGTCGATCTGTCACGCCTGCTCACCCATGCGCAGTACGACGGCAGCCATTGCGCGGCCCAGCGCCTGTACGAATCGCCGGACAGCCTGGCCACGCAGATGGACGGCCTGCTCGCCGATGCGATCGCCAACAAGACCGGCGGCGACCACCGCTTCCTGATCCACAACACCGACCGTTCGATCGGCGCGCGCCTGTCCGGCACCATTGCGCGGGCGCACGGCAACCACGGCATGAGCGATGCGCCGTTGAACCTGCGCTTCCGCGGCACCGCTGGGCAAAGCTTTGGCGCGTTCAACGCCGGTGGCCTGCAGCTGGAGCTGGAAGGCGAAGCCAACGACTACGTCGGCAAGGGCATGGCCGGCGGCCGGCTGGTGGTGCGCCCACCACGCGGCGCACGCTTTGAAGCGCGCAACACCCCGATCGTGGGCAACACCTGCCTGTATGGCGCCACCGGCGGCGAGCTGTTCGCAGCCGGCCGCGCGGGCGAGCGCTTTGCGGTGCGTAATTCAGGCGCACTGGCGGTGGTGGAAGGCGCCGGCGATCACTGCTGCGAATACATGACCGACGGCGTGGTGCTGGTGCTGGGCAAGGTGGGCCTGAACTTCGGCGCCGGCTTCACTGGCGGCCTGGCCTATGTGCTGGATATCGAACGCGACTTCGTGGACCGCTACAACCACGAGTTGATCGACATCCACCGCGTCTCCGCCGAAGGTTTCGAAAACCATCGCCAGCACCTGCACACACTGATCAGCCGCCACCGCGAGCTGACCGGCAGCATCTGGGCGCAACAGATCCTCGACGAGTTCCGCGACTACATCGGCAAGTTCTGGCTGGTCAAACCCAAGGCCGCCAGCATTGAGTCGTTGACCGAGTCGCTCAGGCGAGCGGCGTAGCCGCCGCCGGGAATCGGGAATAGGGACTCGGGAATTGTAAAACTGGTTCCCCGCCCTTCTTCCCGTTCGTCGCGACCCGCTGTTCCGATTCCCCATTCCCCATTCCCGATTCCCAGCCCCTATGAGCCGCAAGCAAGCCTTCCAATTCCTTGACCTGCCGCGGACCATGCCCACGCGCATCCCGGTGGAGCTGCGTACGTCCGGTGACTGGGGCGAGTTGTACGGCAAGTTCGACAAGGCCGACGCGCAGTACCAGTCCGGCCGCTGTCTGGATTGCGGCAACCCGTACTGCAGCTGGAAGTGCCCGGTGCACAACGCCATTCCGCAGTGGCTGCAGCTGGTGCAGGAAGATCGCATCATCGAGGCCGCCGCGCTGTGCCATTCCACCAACCCGCTGCCGGAAGTGTGCGGGCGCGTGTGTCCGCAGGACCGTCTGTGCGAAGGCAGCTGCACGCTGGAAGAATTCGGCGCGGTCACCATCGGCGCGGTGGAAAAGTACATCGTCGATACCGCCTTCAGCATGGGCTGGCGCCCGGACCTGGGCAACGTGCAACCCAGCGGCCACCGCGTGGCCGTGGTCGGCGCCGGCCCGGCAGGCCTGTCCTGCGCGGACCGCCTGGTGCGCGCCGGCATCGAAGCGGTGGTCTACGACCGCTACGAACAGATCGGCGGGCTGCTGCAGTTCGGCATTCCTAGCTTCAAGCTGGACAAGTCGGTGATCGGCAAGCGCCGCGAGATCCTGGAAGGCATGGGCGTGCAGTTCCGCCTGGGCGTGGAGATCGGCAAGGACGTCAGCATCGAACAGTTGCTCGGCGAATACGACGCCGTGTTCCTGGGCACCGGCGCGTACCGCTACACCGACGGCGGGCTGGACGGCCAGGACCTGAAGAACGTTTTGCCAGCGTTGCCCTTCCTGGTGCAGAACAGCCGCATCGTCAGCGGCAACGACCCGCACGGCCGGCCGATCGCCGGCTGGGAAGACCAGATCGCCCTGCCCGACCTCAACGGCAAGCGCGTGGTGGTGCTGGGCGGCGGCGACACCGGCATGGACTGCGTGCGCAGCGCCATCCGCCTGGGCGCGGCCAAAGTCACCTGTGCCTACCGCCGCGACGAATCCAGCATGCCGGGCTCGGCGCGCGAAGTGGCCAACGCGCGCGAAGAAGGCGTGCGCTTCCTGTTCAACCGCCAGCCGCTGTCGATCGAGTCCGGCGCCGACGACGAAGCCATCGGCGTGACCGTGGTGGAAACCAAACTCGGCGAGCCCGACGCCAGCGGCCGCCGCAACGCGGTGCCGGTGGAAGGCAGCGAATCGTTGCTGGAAGCGGACGTGGTGATCATCGCGTTCGGCTTCTCGCCGACGGTGCCGGAGTGGCTGTCCTCGCAAGGCGTGGAGGCCGGCAGCAACGGTCGCATCGTCGCCCCGGCCGAGGGCAACGGCCGCCTGCCCTACCAGACCAGCAACCCCCGCCTGTTCGCCGGTGGCGACTGCGTGCGCGGCGCCGACCTGGTGGTCACCGCCGTGGCCGAAGGCCGCGATGCGGCCGGCAGCATCGTGCAGCTGCTGGGTGTCAAAGCGCAGGTCAAGGAGCCGGCTGCGGCGTGAGCGTTCGCTAACCAAAGATATGATCGCCCCTACCGTCAAAGGGTATGGTGACTCTGGCGCTGAGTCGTTCGACGATTACTACGCTCGATGGCCGAAACAGCTCAGTAATTTTCCACAATGTCGTCGAAAGCTGGGTCCACCGGCATTGGCAGGAGTTCGAGCGCGATTGGCTGAATAGGTCAATCGATCAGCTCGTCTTTGCGCAAGCTAACCTAACCAATGCAGAAATCATGCACATTGGCCACTTCGACGAGTGGCTAGAAACCCTCGATTACTGGGGAGACGAACTCTTCCGGGACCAGATTCGCAGAAGTACTTGGCTGGCGACATATATGCTGACCAACGGCACGTCGCCCGTCCCAATTATAGTTGCTGCAAACTCATCAGGCTTGATGCATCCAAAAGGCGCAACGATGCGTTCAAATCAACTGATAGAGGGCCATATGCGTCTCGCATATCTAAGGGGCATGATTCGCCAAAACCATACCTCTCTAAGGCAGTCTCATCTGGTATGGCTACTGTCGCTGCCGAACAGTCCATTTAATTACTAATCTTTGCTCGATGACTTACTTGAGGCTCTCGGCTATATGGTTGTCTCTAACATCCTACTACGTACATTTTTCATCAAAGCGGAGGCATATGGCACTGCTTTTACTTTAGAAATTGATGGAGAAGAATTTCTGGTACTGCGCGCCACCTCCTTAGTCAGGAGCATCAAGAATTTCAAATTCTGGTCTTCCATGACGAGAAGTGGCAGAGCTTAAATGCTCAGGTCGTTGGACATGGCAGGGGCGAAATAGACATTTCAGTCCTTAGGTTACCGCAACGCCTCAGTCCGGCTGGCTATCCTGTAACGCCAACCATTGCGGGCCTTGCTTGGGGGCAAGATATATACTTCCTTGGATTTCCATACAAGATGTGGGGAAACGTTGGGAATTTAATGGGTGGCATGCCATGTCCGTATGCGAAGAAAGGTACCGTTTCTTCATACCAGCTCGATGACCCGCAAATTCTCCACATAGATGCCATTAACAACGAAGGATTTTCTGGAGGCCCACTATTCTTTTACCCTGCTGGCAAGCCCGAAGAAGTTCGCGTCGCGGGTGTCGTCTCCAAGTTTCGCGTTGAATATGAGAATGTTATTGATGAGAACGGTGAACCTACAGGAATGACAGTGCCTTACAACACTGGATTCTTAATTGCGTATGGATCTAAGTACATCTTAAGTATCATTGCGACTTATAGGAAATCTAGAAGCTCATTCAAGACAAACTTGCCGGCTAATTGATTTCGGTGAGTTCCTTCGCAGAGCTGCAAGTATTTTTCGTCGCCTTAAACTATGAGCGACTTAAGAACGATCTAGTAGCTAGCTATTCAAGCATTAATTGCCTAATCGCGAGATTGTGCCAAACTGCAAGTAAACTGCGGCGTAGATAGATATTCCTTCAGCCCTAGGTCAACTGACCACCGTTGACCAACGCCTGCGTCATAAGCGACGCAAGCGGTGGCATTACACCTGCTACAACAGCGATCAGGCCGCCTTGGCCAGCGTGTCCATATCAATTACGAAGCGGTACTTCACGTCGCCCTTGAGCATGCGCTCGTAGGCCTCGTTGATCTGGTCGGCGCGGATGGTTTCGATGTCGGAGACGATGTTGTGCTTGGCGCAGAAATCGAGCATTTCCTGGGTCTGGCGGATGCCGCCGATCAACGAACCGGCCAGCGTGCGGCGCTTCATTACCAGGTTGAACACCGCCGGTGACGGATGCGAATGTTCGGGCACGCCCACCAGCACCATCGCGCCGTCGCGCTTGAGCGCATTGAGGAACGGGTCCAGGTTGTGCGGCGCGGCCACGGTGTTGAGGATGAAATCCAGGGTGTTGTACTGCGCGGCCATCTGCGCCTCGTCCTTGGAAATGACCACTTCACTGGCGCCCAGGCGCAGCGCATCGGCGCGCTTGCTTTCGGAGGTGGTGAACAGCACCACGGTGGCGCCCATGGCCTTGGCGATCTTCACCGCCATGTGGCCCAGGCCACCCAGGCCGACCACGCCCACCTTCTGCCCGGGGCCAACCTTCCAATGCGCCAGTGGCGAATAGGTGGTGATGCCCGCGCACAACAACGGGGCCACGGCGGCCAGGTTGTCGCTGTGGGAAATGTGCAGCACGTACTTCTGGTCCACCACGATATGGTCGGAGTACCCGCCATAGGTGTTCTCGCCGCCGCCAAACATCGGGCCGTTGTAGGTGCCGGTGAAGCCCTGTTCGCAATATTGCTCCTCGCCTTCCTGGCAGGAGGCGCAGCTGCGGCAGCTGTCGACCATGCAACCCACACCGGCCAGGTCACCGACCTTGAAGTTGGTCACGGCGCTGCCGACGGCAGTGACGCGGCCCACGATCTCGTGGCCCGGCACCGAGGGATACACCGTGTTGTGCCATTCGTTGCGTGCGGTGTGCAGGTCCGAGTGGCACACACCGCAGTAGGCGATGTCGATCTGCACATCGTCGGGACCGGGCGCGCGACGTTCGAAGACGAACGGCGCCAGCGGCTGGTCGGCGGTTTGGGCGGCGTAGGCGTGGGCTTTGCTCATGGGAATACTCCAGGGGACGGAAACGCCGCCCGCGCAGGGCGCAGACAGCAAAAAAGTAGGTGCGTTAGCTTAGGACACCGCTCCGTCGCACTCCTGCGACAGTGCGTCTTGCCAGTCGGCTTGCGAACTCGACCGTGGCGCCAGCATGGCGCTTTGGACGTTCGCGCATCATCAAATCAGCGTTGCCCGCGTGAATGGCGCGCTAACGCCGAGGCCCCTAGGCTGACCATCGATGGTGTGGCGCTGCACCATCCTCGCTGGCCGTGCCCTCCCCCTGCGGCCGCCTACGTCGACTGCCGAAGGAGGCTCCCCCATGTTCCCATCTCTCCCCCGCTCCACCCGCACCCACGCTGCCGCACTGGCGCTGGCCCTGCTCGCCACGTTGCCGTTGGCGCATGCCAAGGAGGCAGACAACGCCCGCGGCGGATTGAAGTACGTGGGCGTCAACATCTCCGGCGCCGAGTTCAACTCGCGCAAGAAGCCCGGCACGCTCTACAAGGACTACACCTACCCGGCGGCGGCGGATTTCAGCTATTTCGCCAGCAAGGGCATGAACACCATTCGCTTGCCGTTTCTGTGGGAGCGCCTGCAGCCAACCCTCAATGGCGAGCTGGATGCGGCGCAACTGGCGTTGATCAAAAAATCCGTGGCCGCCGCCAAGGCCAACAAGCAGTTCCTGATCCTGGACCTGCACAACTACGCCAAGTACAACGGAAAGCGCATCGGCACCGACGAGGTGCCGCCTGCAGCACTGGCCGATCTGTGGCGCCGCCTGGCGCTGGAGTTCAAGGACGACAAGCAGGTGATCTTCGGGCTGATGAACGAGCCCAATGGCATCTCCTCCACCGACTGGGCCGCGGCCGCACAAGCGGCGATCAACACCATCCGCAAGACCGGCGCGAACAATTTGATTCTGGTGCCTGGCACGGCCTACACCGGCGCGCACAGCTGGCGCAGCACCAGCTACGGCGTCTCCAATGCCAAGGCCCTGCAGATTCTCAAGGACCCCGGCAACAATCTGGCCTTCGAAGCGCATCAATACCTGGACGGCGACTACAGCGGCACCAAGCCCGAATGCACCAGTGCCACGGTGGGCGCAGACAAGTTGCGCGGCTTTACCGACTGGCTGCGCGAGAACAAGCAGAAAGGCTTCCTGGGCGAGTTCGGCACGGCCAACAATGCGGTCTGCAACGACGCGCTGAAAGGCATGCTGAGCTACATGGAAAAGAACAGCGACGTGTGGCTGGGCTGGACCTGGTGGGCGGCCGGCGCGTGGTGGAAGCCGGACTACCCGTTCAATGTGCAGCCGGGCAAGGACGGCAGCGAGAAGCCGCAGATGTCGATCCTGAGCGAGCACGCGCGTCGCGCCGGCAAGTAAGCGCCCCAAGCACCATGTAGCGAGCAAACGCCAGGCAGGCGCATGCGCGGAGCCGTTGGCGTGGACACTCAGTCCATACCGATGCACCTCCACGCTCGCGCCTGCCTGGCGTCTGCGTCTCTGCTTCCTGGCCGCTTTAGCGCAGCCGAATGCGAGCGCCGCACGCGCGACGTTGGCGGTGTCTGTCACCTGGCACGCCGTTTGTGCGGCGTGTAGGTGGAACTGCCACGTGCGCGTGCATCGGCTCGCAGCCACATAGGCAACCGTGATCACGCGGGCGCACCGCGGTCGTTGCGGTGTGGCTGCCCGTGCATGCAGTGATCACCGCATGCCGTGTTTTTAGCCAGGCAGTTTTTTCGCCACAGGTCTCTTGGCCGACGCGCCACGCGCGCCGTTTCAAGCTGCGCACACGCTTCCATACATGGGCATGAAAACGTGCCTCTGTCGCGGATGCGTCGACCAGATCCTGCCGCCACTGCGAAACACCGCACAGCTTGGAAGAGTGATACCTCGCATCTGTAGTTTCAGCGTGCCGTTGCGCCTAGGGTAGAGACAGATGCGCTGTTGGCCGCGTCGCGCGGCATGACGTTGCGGGCAGCGTATCTCCCCCGCAACTGCAAGGAACACCCCATGTCTGCCTCCCCCTCCTGGCCACGCCAGCTGCTGCGCTGCGCGTTGGTCATGCTGTGCATCGCCACGATGTCCATCGCACAGGCGCAAAGCCCCAATCGTCTGAAATACGCAGGCGTCAACATCTCCGGTGCGGAGATCCAGTCGTCCAAAAAACCGGGCGTGCTCAATATCGACTACCGCTATCCAACCGCGTCCGAGTACAGGTACTTCGCGGGCAAGCAAATGAACATCGTGCGCCTGCCGATCCTGTGGGAGCGCATGCAGCCCAAAGCTCAAGGTCCGCTGGATCAGGCACAACTGGCATTGCTGAAGCAGGCAGTGGCCAACGCCAAGGCCGCCAATCAATACCTGATTATCGATGTGCACAACTACGCCAAGTACTACGGCCAGAAGATTGGCAGTAAGCGGGTGCCGGTGCGCACGTTCACCGATCTCTGGCGCCGTCTGGCCATCGCGTTCAAGAGCGACAACGCCGTGATTTTCGGGCTGATGAACGAGCCGTACGACATCTCGCCAGAGAGTTGGGCCGCCGCCGCGCAGGCGTCCATCGACAGCATTCGTGCCACCGGTGCCACCAACCTGATTCTGGTGCCCGGTGCATTGTGGTCGGGCGCACACAGCTGGTATTCCACCGTGGCCGGGCAGTCCAATGCAGTGGCGCTTGCGAACATCCGCGACCCACTGAATCGCTATGCGATCGAAGTCCATCAATACCTGGATACCGACTCCAGCGGCACCAGTGCCGGTTGTGTGAGCCGCACGATCGGCGCGGAGCGCTTGCGCAGTTTCACCGGCTGGCTGCGCGCGCAAGGCAAGCGCGGTTTTCTTGGCGAATTCGGCACCGCCAATAACGCAACCTGCACTGCGGCGCTCGACGGCATGCTCGGTTATCTCGAAACCAACCACGATGTGTGGATCGGTTGGACGTTCTGGGCCGCGGGCGCGTGGTGGAAAACCAGCTATCCGTTCAACGTGCAGCCCGATGCGCAAGGCCGCGACAAGCCGCAGATGAAAACCCTGAGCGCACGCGCGCATCGCGTCACCCGATAACGGCAATCGATCAGTTCGCTTGTGTACAACCGCAGCAGCCGGCGCACGCAGTAGACCTGTACTGCTAGTGCGTCGGTTGCATGCGCAGCCGGAGATTTGGCGTCACGCTTTCGTCGCCTAGCAAATCGCATGTCGAGATTTCGTCGCGGTCGCGTCACGCGTGAAAGCGCAATCTCCCTTGAAAGCAGGCACAACCGCACGAACCCGGTGCCAGCTCCTCCCACGCCGCATAAAGTGCAGGCCACAACGCAGTTTGTTTGTGAGCCCCTGCGCACATCATCTTTAACCACCGCGCGATGCGCGGCTGGCACGCGTGATGCATTGAACGGGCAGATGCAGCGTAACGAACGTCGATCGCACGCCATGGGGCTGCGATGCATCTTTTCCGTCGTCGAAGGAGTGGTTTCCATGTCGTGTTCTCTGTGGTTGCGCAGGCTAATGTCCTGCGCGGTGTTCTTCCTGCTGCTCGGTGTTCTGCCGATGGGCCATGCACAAACGCGTGCACTCAAGTACGCCGGCGTCAATTTGGCGGGTGCGGAATTTGCGTCATCGAAAAAACCTGGCGTCCTCAACAAGGACTACATGTATCCCGCCAGCACCGATTACAGCTATTTCGCTGGGACTGGAATGAACGTGATTCGCCTGCCGATCCTGTGGGAACGTCTGCAACCTGCCGCACGCGGCGAGCTGGATCCGGCGCAGCTGGCACTGGTGCAGCAAGCGGTGGCACGCGCCAAGGCATCGGGCATGTATCTGGTGCTGGATATCCACAACTACAGCAAGTACTACGGTTATAAAATGGGTGGGCCGGAAGTGCCGCTCGCCACCTTTGCCGATCTGTGGCGGCGCCTGGCGGTGATCTTCAACAGCGATAACGCCGTGATCTTCGGGCTGATGAATGAGCCCAACAACATCTCTGCCAGCGAATGGGCCGGTGCAGCGCAGGCAGGCATCGATGCGATCCGTGCCACCGGCGCCAACAATCTGATCCTGGTACCGGGCGCGCTGTGGACCGGCGCACACAGCTGGCACTCGCTGACCAGCGATGGGTATTCCAATGCAACCGCGTTGGCATCGATCAGCGACCCTCTCAATCGCTATGCGTTCGAAGTGCATCAATATCTGGATGCCGATTCCAGCGGCACCTCAAGTGTCTGCGTCAGTGAAACCATCGGCGCCGATCGCCTGCGTGCGTTCACCGAATGGCTACGCACCAACAACAAGCGTGGTTTTCTCGGTGAGTTCGGCACCGCCAACAACGCCGTCTGCAATACCGCGCTGCAAGGCATGCTGGCCTACATGGAAAACTACGCCGATGTCTGGCTGGGCTGGACATGGTGGGCAGCGGGCGCATGGTGGAACACCAGCTACGCCTACAACGTGCATCCGAACAAGGACGGCACCGACAAGCCGCAGATGGTCATCCTCTCGCCGCAGGCCGCGCGCGCTACACGCTGACACGTTGTCGCATGCCCGCCTTTCGTAGGAGCGCCCCTGGGCGCGATGGAGCGTTACCGTGGTCGGTAGGGCTTCATCGCGCCCAGGGCGCTCCTGCAGATTTTTCTGCTGAATTGCGACGATGACGTACGCGTGGCTGCCGTGGCAGTCGTGGCAATCGATTGCCGCCGGTGCACAGCGGCTCTCTGCTTGCTCGCCCACACGATCGAGCGCTTTCGAGGTCAACGACCGCGCTAGGCTGTATCGACCGTTTTTAGCGACCTCATTCGCAGGTGTAAACGCTACGTGCAGCACGGGTGAACAGGCTCCCCGGTTGTCAGCTAACTGAACTTTTGCAATACATAAGGTCGTTTTTTTCACCACGCCGCGATCTGCCCACGCCCAGCATGGACGCACTTCACTGCTAGGAGCACTCTCATGGCACAGCGTTTGATGACCATCGCGCTGGTTGGCGCACTTGCCCTCACCGCACACGGTGCGTTTGCGCAGGACGCCGCCAAGCCGGCAAAGGCACTCACTTCCGCCGAAGTCAGCAGCATGTTGACGGCCAAGGGCTACACGAAGGTGCACGACATCAAGTTCGAGCACGGCGTGTGGACGGCCGATGCGCGCAGCGGCGACGGCAAGGATGTGGATGTGCGGATCGACCCGACGACCGGCCGCGTGTATGGCGACCAGACTACCTCCAAGATGAGCGAGGCCGACATTCGTGCAGCGCTCTCCACCAAGGGCTATTCCAAGGTGCATGACCTCAAGTTCGAAGATGGCCTGTGGAAGGCCGATGCCGAACAAAGCGGTGGGCAGAAGGTAGACCTGCACGTCGACCCGGAAGATGGGCACGTGGTGAGCGTGGATAACGATTGATTGCTCCCGCCTAACGCTTGCGCGCAGCGGCCGCGCGGGATGTGCGTTGCGATTTAGAGCAGCTATCAAAACTAGTGCGCAGCCGCCAGGCGGGCGCGGCCGGTGCTCGGAATCCTCATGTACCGACGTACACTCCGGTTCCTCCGCGCCGTCCGCATCCACCTGACGACTGCTCGCGACGTTTTGTCAGCCGCTCTTAAACTCGCCACAAACGAAGGGCCTCCATGCGGAGGCCCTTTTTTGTTCGGCGCTAAGTGCGTCAGACGTTGGACCCAACGTGCCAGCATTTCGCACTGGTTGTAGCAAGCCGCTGCAGCCCCTGTCACCACGCAGCGCGCGGTCACAGGGGCTGCCCGCAGCTCAGCGCGACGGCGTAGGTGCAGGCTTGGCGTCTTCCTTGGCCGCTGGCGCCGGCGCAGCGGCCGCACCCGGCTTGCCGGCCATCATGCGGTCGCGCGCGGCCTTGAACGGATTGCCCGCATACCAGTTGGGCCACTGCTGATCAGCCGCCACCTGCTTGCCCACGCCATACACCGCCTGCAGGTCCTCGATGGTGCCATCGAGCTTCCAGGTGGCCGCGTCGTACTGATCGCCAGGCGCGTGGTAGCGGTTGCGGCCGTAGTCCTCGGCGGCTGCGCGGCCGGCAGCAGTACCGCCATCGCGCAGGTCTTCGCCGCCGTCGGCGTACAACGCCGGCACGCCGGCCTTGGCGAAGTTGAAGTGGTCCGAGCGGAAGTACGAGCCGCTCTCCGGCGTGGCCTCACCGTGCAGCGTGCGCCCCTGCATGGCGGCGATCGGCTTGAGGATGTCTTCCAGCTCCGAGCTGCCCATGCCCACCACCGTGACATCGCGTGCGCGCCCGGCCACCGACATCGCATCCAGGTTGATCACCGCAGCGATCTTGTCCAGCGGAAAGCTCGGGTTGGCCACGTAGTACTTCGAACCCAGCAAGCCGGATTCTTCCAGCGTCACTGCCACGAACACCACCGAGCGCGCCGGCTTGGGATCCTGGTGCGCGAAGGCATCGGCGATTTCCAGGATGCCGGCCACGCCGGTGGCGTTGTCCACCGCGCCGTTGTAGATGTTGTCGCCGGTTTCGCCGTCGTGCTTGCCCAGGTGATCCCAGTGCGCCATGTACAGCACCGCCTCGTCGGCATGCGTGCTGCCGGGCAGCACGCCAACCACGTTGCGCGAGGACTTCTGGGCGATCGTGCTCTTCAGGTCCACCGACCAGCTGGCCTTCAACGGCACCGGCTTGAAGCCGCGCTTGCCGGCGTCCTTGTAGGCCTGCGCCAGGTCCAGCCCGGCGTCGGCGAACAGCTGCTTGGCGATGTCGGCGCTGATCCAGCCCTGCACCGGCAGGCGCGGGTCCGGGTCGTCCTTGGCCGGCAGGTCGTACTGCGGGCCGGACCAGGAATTCTTCACCACGTCCCAGCCATAGCTGGCGCCGGGCGTGTCGTGCACGATCAGCGCGGCGGCCGCACCCTTGCGCGCGGCTTCTTCGAACTTGTAGGTCCAGCGGCCGTAATAGGTCATGCGCTTGCCGTCGAACAACTTGGCGTCGTTGCTGTGGAAGCCCGGGTCGTTGACGAACATCACCACCGTCTTGCCCTTCCAGTCCTGCCCGGCGTAGTCGTTCCACTGCTGCTCCGGCGCATCCACGCCGTAGCCGACAAACACCAGCTCGCTGTTGTCGAGCTTGACCTCGGCCTGGCCGGTGCGCGTGCCCACCACGATGTCGGTGCCGAAGGTGAGCGGGCGGCTCTGCGCACCGCTGCGCAGGCTGGGCGCGGTGGCCGGGTCTGCGGTGGTTTCCACCATCGGCACATCCTGGAACCAGCTGTCGCCATTGCCCGGCTGCAGGCCGATGCGCTGCATCTGGTCGCGGATGTAGGTCACCGTTTTCTCTTCGTCCGGCGTGCCCGGCCCGCGGCCTTCGAAGGCGTCCGAGGCCAGCGTCTTGACCAGCTCGGCAAAGTCGCCGGTGGTCAGTTCCGGCGAGAAGGCGTGGCTGCTGACCGGTGCGCTGGGGGCGCTGTCGGCAGGTGCCTGCGCGCTGGGCGCGGTGGCGGGGTCGGCGGACTCACGCTTGCAGCCCGCCAACGCAACGGCGGCGGCCAGGCACAACACGATCTTGCGGGGCATCGGGACTCCTCGGTGCGGCGGGGGTTCCCGATTCTAGGCGCAGGCGGTGGTGAGCGCGTCAGTCCTCCGGCGCCACATCGCCATCGAAGCTGCGCGCGGTGGCCCCGGTGACCGCGCCGATCTTGGCGCTGCGGTGCACGTACAAGGTGACCTCGCGTTCGAACTTCAGCGGGCCATCGACCACCGCATTCGGGCCGATGATCACGCGCGGCTTGCGGTTCGGCTTGAACGAGAAGCCGAAATTGGGCTTGGTGACCAGGATCCCGCCACGTACGTGCGACCCCACGCCCACGGTGATGTCGCCGTTGACGGTCTCGATGCCCTTGCCCAGCTCGGTTTCCACCAGCCCGATGCTGCCGTTGACGGTTTCCACGCCACCACTGATCTGGCTGCCGCGCTCGGCCAGCACCGAGCCGTTGACGGTTTCCAGATTGCCCGACACCACCACCTTGCTGCCCAGGCGGATGCCGCCGTTGACGGTGGAGACACCGCCGGTGCGGGCATGCTCGCCAACCTGGATACTGCCATTGACGGTTTCCACGTTCTTGGTCTGCGTCGCGGCGCCGATCTCGATGGAACCGTTGACCGTTTCCAGGTCGCCGTAGGTCTTGCCGGCCTCGGCGCTGATGCGGCCATTGACCTTGCTGATGTCCTCATCGGCCCAGGCGCTGCCGCAGGCCAGGGAGAACACGAGGATCCAATGCGCGTGCTTCATGCTGAACCTCCCGCCGCGGCGGATATCGGTAACGTGGCAGCGATCACACCATGCTTGGCTACAATCGCGCACCTGCCTGAAGTCACTGGAACTTTCGTTTGCCTCCTGCCGCCGCGCCATTGCCGCACCCGACCCGCAGCCCGCCCGCACGCGCATGGCTGGCCGCGGCCGTGTTCGCCTGCACGCTGCTGGCCGGCACCAGCGCCGGGGCGCAGAGCCAGCGCGAGGCCGAGCGCAAGCTGCAGCAATTGCGCGATGAACTGAAAACCATCAGCGCCGACCGCCGCGACCTGGAAGGCAAGCGCGGCACCGCCGCCCAGCAGCTGCGCCAGGCCGATGAAAAAGTCGCCAAGACCGCACGTGCGCTGAGCGAGACCGAAACCGCGCTGCGCACGCACGAACAGAAACTCTCCGAACTGCAGCAGCAGCGCGCGCAGCTGCAGCGTGGCCTGCGCGAGCAACGCGTGCAGTTGGCCGCACTGCTGCGCGCCGCCGACCATGTGGGCCGCAACGCGCCGCTGAAAGTGCTGTTGTCACAAGACACCGTGGGCAATGCCACGCGCATGCTGGCCGACCACCGCTACGTGCAGAGCGCACGCGCGCAGCGCATCCAGGGGCTCACCACGCAACTGGAAGCACTGACCCAGGTCGAGCAGCAAATCACCGAGCGGCGCCAGGCGCTGGACGCCGCACGCGCACAACAAAAAGCACAGGCCTCGTCGCTGCTGAAAGACCGCTCGCAGCAGGCCGCCACCGTTGCGCAACTGGACACCCGCTATCAACAGCGCGCCGAGCGCGAGAAAGCCCTGGGCCAGGATGCCAAGGCGCTGGAGCAGTTGCTGGCCAATCTGCGTGCAGCCGCGGCCAAGGCAGAAGCCGAGCGCCGCGCGGCGGCCAAGCGTGCGGCCGCCGAAGCCGCCGCGCAGGCCAAGCGCGGCAAAACCGATCGCCCGGAACGCCCCGGCAAGACACCGCCCAAGGTCGTGGCCAACGCACCGGCGCCAAAGGTCGGTGGCCTGAGTTGGCCGGTGTCGGGCAACCTGCTGGCGCGCTTCAACGCCACGCTGCCGGATGGCCATACCAGCAAGGGCGTGCTGATCGGCGCGCCCAAGGGCAGCACGGTCACCGCGGTGGCCGATGGCACGGTGGTGTTTTCCGACTGGATGACCGGCTACGGCATGATCCTGATCGTGGATCACGGCAACGGCTACATGAGCCTGTACGCGCACAACGACACCTTGCTGCGCGATGCGGGCGCCAGCATCAAGCGTGGCGAGGCCGTGGCCAAGGTCGGCAGTTCGGGCGGGCAGGGTGTGCCGGCGCTGTACTTCGAGCTGCGTCGCAACGGCCAGCCAGTGGATCCTTCGAGCTGGCTGCAGCGCCGCTGAGTGCATGGGGCGCCGCACTTATCCGGCGTCTGCTTGCTGCATGGTGTTGCCGCTCACATGCCGGCAGTTCGCGGCGCCAGAGTGTCGCTGCGGACTGTCCCGACGGCAGCACCGCAGCAGATCTCATCGCGCAGCCTTGCCGGTGCTTCGCACATACGCCGGCGTTGACGGCGATTCAACGCGGATTTACCGCTGCTTCGCGCATAATCCAGCCAGCGCCGCGCTGTGGGGCGTCTTCTCTCTTTTCGGAGTGCTTCATGCGCGTAGCCGTCCTGTCCGTTGCCCTGTCGCTGGCCCTGTTCGCGTCGCCCGGTTGGGCACAGCAGGCCAGCCCCGCTGCCGCACCGGCCACCGCGGACGACCCGGAAGCCAACGAAGCCGCCGTCTCCAAGGTGCCGCTGGACGAGATCCGCCGCTTCGTGGCCGTGTACAACGCGGTCAAGCAGGCCTACGTGGACCCGGTCGAGGACAAGAAGCTGATGCACGCGGCCGTGCGCGGCCTGCTGTCGGACCTGGATCCGCACAGCACCTACTTCGACAAGGAAGACGCCGAGGCCTTCGACGAACAGGCCACCGGCGCCTATGACGGTATCGGCGTGGAACTGCTGCAGCAGCAGGACAACACGCTCAAGGTGATTGCGCCGATCGACGACACGCCGGCTGCACGCGCCGGTGTCAAGGCGGGCGATGTGATCGTGGCCATCGACGGCAAACCGATCGACGCCAGCAAGGCAATGGAGCCGCTGCGCGGCGAGTCCGGCAGCAAGGTCACGCTGACCATCGTGCGTGACAAGGTCGCCAAACCGTTCGACATCACCCTGCAGCGCGAAACCATTCGCGTGGCCAGCGTGCGCAGCAAGCTGCTCGAACCCGGCTATGGCTACATCCGCATCAGCACCTTCCAGGCCGACACCGGCGCCGACTTCCAGAAGAACCTCAAGCAACTGCAGGCCGGCGGCAAGCTGCGTGGCCTGGTGCTGGACCTGCGCAGCAACCCGGGCGGCCTGCTGACCTCGGCCGTGCAGGTTGCCGACGATCTGCTCGACAAGGGCAACATCGTCAGCACGCGCGGGCGCATCTCCATCAGCGACGCCAAGTTCGACGCAACCCCGGGCGATTTGCTCGGCGGTGCGCCGGTGGTGGTGCTGGTGGACGCCGGCTCGGCGAGCGCGTCGGAAGTGTTGGCTGGCGCGCTGCGCGACAACCAGCGCGCGCGCATCATCGGCAGCCGCACCTTCGGCAAGGGCTCGGTGCAGACCGTGTTGCCGCTGGACAACGGCGACTCGGTCAAGCTCACCACCGCGCGCTATTACACGCCCAGTGGCAAGTCGATCCAGGCCAGCGGCATCGTGCCCGAAGTGATGCTCACCCCCGAACCGCAGCCCGGCGACGCCGACGTGCCGGCCAGCCTCACCGACTTCAGCGAGGCAACCCTACCGGGCCACCTGCGCGGCGATGCAGAAGGTGAGGAGGGCTACAGCGCCGGCGACGTGCTGCCGGGCGATGGCCCGATCAACGAGGCGCTGGCCGAACTCAAGCAACCTGGTTCTGTTGCCAAGGCCCAGGCCGCGCGCAAGGCCAAGGCGCAAGCGCAAAAGCCCAAGGCCATCAAGCCAACGCCCGAGCCCAAGCCCGCCGCACCACGCCCGCCCGCCAGCGAGCAGACCACGCCGTCCGAGCCGACGGACAAGGCCAAGCCGGCGGCGCCAGCACCGGCAGCTGTGCCGGCCGAACCGGTCAAGTAACGGGCAGTGCTGCGGGTGCCACGTGCACCCGCAGTGCGCAGCTGGTGCTGGTGTGCATGCGGGCATGAGTGCGTCGGACACGGCTCGTAGTGCATCGTGCCGTTAACCTACAGCCATTGTCAGCGACGTGTGCGGTGAGTGGACGCATGACGTTTGCGGAAGAGCGGTACGTTTCGTCGGCATCGCCGGTCGCCAGGCGACAGCTTCTTGCCGTTGAAAAACTCTCAGCAAGATGCCGGCGCTTTGTGCAGGTGGTCTTCCACGCTTGGTCGCACTCACTTGCTGATGCGCGCGATACGTAGGAACTCTGAGCAGTGCACGTCATTAAACGTGTAGAGCGTCTTTGGCGCGTCATCGCCAGCAGCGTGGATCGCTGGGCGAGGGCACCTAGCCTAAGCACTCTCCCAGCGACGCAGTTGCGCGTTGAGGTTGCGCGTTGAAAACACTTCATCAATAACGATTCTCTGCCGGCTTTTTGCGGGTGCCGCGCTGCTCGATGCAGTGATTCGCGCTCACCACCTAAGCTGGGTGACATGGAATGCACGCACTGCATATCGCGCGAATGCGTCACACCGCGATCGATACGCAGCGCAGCAGCACGACCAGTCCGGATAACGCCGGCCGCACGTGCGCGTGAGGCGTGCCACGCTGCAACCAATACGGCGGGTTCTAAACCTCGCCGTTGTGTCGCTCATGCGTGCTCCCTGCAGGTCATTGATGGCCAGCAAGACATGCGGTCGTGCCTCTTGGGCGCACGGTGCATCGCAGGACCACGACGCGTGCTTGCGGGAAGCCGCATGGACACATGCGTATTGCTGCAGCTGTTTTCGCTACATCACTCTAGGAGAGCGGGTGATGACGAGCCGTTCGCGCATGAGACGTCGGCAGCGACGGCGCAGCAGCAATCCGCAACGCAACCACGCAACCTCACACCCTAACGCGCAACCAGCAACGCCTCAGGATTGACCAGGTTGCGCGGTGTGCCAGCAGCGAACGCCAGCACGTTGTCGAATGCGGCCTCGAAGTAAGCCGCGTAGCTGTCGCGTTCCACATAGCCCAGGTGCGGGGTGGCCAGCACGCGCGGGTGTTGCAGCAGCGGGTCGCGCGCATCCAGGACCGGTTCGCGCTCGAACACATCCACGGCGGCGTGCCCAGGGCGGCCGGCGTCCAGGGCCGCGATCAACGCGCCCGGTGCGATCAGCTCTGCGCGGCTGGTGTTGACCAGCAACGCGTCGGGGCGCATGCGCAGCAGGTCGGCGGTGGTCACGTCATGCCGGGTCTGCGCGCTCAGGCGCCGGTGCAGCGACAGCACATCGCTGCGTTCGAACAAAGCCTCTCGGCTGTCGGCGATTGCATAGCCATCGCGCGCCGCCTGCGCGCACGACACTTCACCGCCCCACACCAGCACGTGCATGCCAAACGCCCGCCCGAATGCGGCCACGCGTTGGCCGATACGGCCGTAGCTCCAGATGCCCAGCGTGCGCCCATGCAAGGTGCGCCCCAACGCGGAATCGCCCAGCGCCTGCCAGCGGCCTTGATGCAGGGCGCGCTGGTATTCGGTCAGGCGCCGGCTGGCGGACAGGATCAACGCCCAGGTCAACTCGGCCGGCGCGACCGGCGAGCCCACGCCCTCGGTGACCGCCACGCCAAACTCGGTGCAGGCCGCCACATCCACATGCGGGCCAATGCGGCCGGTCTGGCTGATCAGTTTCAACCGCGGCAGGCGCCGCAGCAACGTGGCGTCCACGCGGGTACGTTCGCGGATCAATACCAGCGCATCGGCTTCCACCAGCCGCTCGGCCCATTCGTTGGGATCGGTGGCCAGCGCGCCCAGCACCTGCACTTCATGGCCCTGCAGACGCTGCAGGCAGGGCAGGGCGCGCACGGCGCCCTGGTAATCGTCCGGCACCAGAATGCGCATCAGCGTGGCTTGGTCGGCAGCGGGAACGGGGTGACCACCTTGTCGCCGGTGGTGGCATCGCGGATCACCGACTGCCCCTTCTTTTCCACTTCCTCGATGCGCACGATGCTCTGCATGGGCAGGTGCAGCACCTTGGTGTTGCCGAACTCTTCGCGCAGGCGCTCTTCGGTGGGGTCGACCACCAACCCGTCATGCACGTCGAACACCAGCTCGCTGATCTGGTTGAAGCCCCACAGATGGCTGCCGGTGACGTGCTGGGCGTAGAGCTCGTACACCTTGCCGTGATTGAGGAAGGTGACTTTGTACAAGGGCTTGGACATGCGGCGATTATAGGCGCAGGGCAGGGCGCTAGAACCCGTGGCGCTTGCGCAGCCGCCGCGCGATCGCCGCGCGCACATACAACCCATAGACGATGCCGAACACGAAACCGGCAATGTGCGCCGACCACGCCACCATGCCGAAGGCCGGGCCGATATAGGCAAACACCACCTGCAGCACCGCCCACGCACCGATCAACAATGGCGCCGGCACGCGAATGAATTCCAGGAACACGCCCAGCGGCAGCACCACACCGAGCTTGGCGCCGGGAAACAGCGCCAGATAGGTGCCGATCAACGCCGACACCGCACCGGAGGCGCCGATGATCACCCGGTCCGGCGTGCCGATGGCGAAGATCGCCGCCAGGTTGGAGGCCGCGCCGCCCAGCAGGAACAGCAGCAACAGCCGCCAGGGCCCGAGGATGCGCTCGGCCGGCAACCCGAAGATCAGCAGGAACACCAGGTTCCCCAACAGGTGCGACCAGTCCGCGTGCAGGAACAGCGCGGTGAACAGGCGCAGCACGCTGCCGTCGCGCAAGGTGGCCCACCAGTCGCCGAGATTGGAGACGCCGATGGACAGCGCGCCCCAGTCCAGCCACAGCGTATTGCGCGCCTCGGTCGGGCGGCTGATCGACCACAGATAGGCCAGCCAGACGGCCGCGAACAGCAGCGGCACCGCCCAGCGCGGCGCGGATTTCTTGCGGGAGGGGATCGAGACAAACATCGGAGTGGCACAATAGCGGGTTCACCGTCCTGAACCCACCCCTAACCTGACCGGGCTGATAACGCGCACTTCGTTATTGTTCGGTTAATCGTCGTGGTTATACTGCGTACGGCGTCGTATGTCGGGGGGGGGGTCTCCGGCGCGCTCCAGGGCCATGTTGGCCACTGGGCGCGGGCGCTGTACCGACCACTGCAGTCTTTATTCCGGAGAGCAACAACTCATGTCTACCGCTTCCACTCTCAGCCGCGCCACCCTGCTGGCCGTTGGTATTGCCGGCGTGCTGGCCGTTGGCCAGGCACACGGTGCCGCCTTCCAGCTGAAGGAAAACAGCGCCAAGGGCCTCGGCCGCGCCTTCGCAGGTTCGGGCAGCGCCCCGGACGACGCATCGATCATCGCCAACAACCCGGCCGGCATGCGCCAGCTGGACGGCCGCCTGTTCCAGGCCGACGTCAGCGCCATCAGCTTCTCGGCCAAGTACCAGGGCGAAGGCGGCAGCTACGCCAACGGCGCCCCGATCTCCGGCGGTAACGGCGGCGACGCGGGCATGATCGCGCCGGTCCCGGCAGCGTATTTCCACGTGCCGTTCGGTGAGAACAACAACATGCACCTGGGTACGTCGCTGACCGTGCCGTTCGGCTTCAAGACCGAATACGACCGCGACTGGACCGGCCGCTACCACGGCACCAAGACCGAGCTGCAGGCGATCGACTTCAACGTCGCGTTCTCCTACGACGTGAACCCCTACGTGTCGTTCGGCGCGTCGGTGTTCGCGGAGCGTCTGGATATCGACCTGGGCAACGCGGTGGACTTCGGCAGCATCCTGGCCGCGCGTCGCGCACCGGGCTTCGCGCCGGGCAGCGCCGATGGCTACTCGCGCATCAAGGGCGACAGCACCGAAGTGGGCTTCACCCTCGGCGGCTTGTTCAGCATCGATGAGAACACCCACATCGGCTTCAGCTACCGCTCGGAAGTGGAGCACAAGATCACCGACGGCGACGCCGACTTCACCGTGCCGGGCAATGCCGCTGCCGCGCTGGGCTTCGCCGCACCGGGCACCTTCATCGATACCAAGGGCCGCGCCACCGTGACCCTGCCCGCCAGCGCCACCGCCAGCTTCACCCACAACGTGAACGAGCAGTGGTCGATCATGGCCGACGTCACCCGCACCGCCTGGAGCAAGTTCGACCAGGTGACCGTGGACTTCGCCTCCAATCAGCCCAACAGCGTGCTGGACTTCTCCTACCGCGACACCACCTTCGCCTCGATCGGTGCCGACTACCGCATGAGCGAGACGCTGACCCTGCGTGGCGGTGTGGCGTATGACCAGACCCCGACCACCGCCGAGCACCGTGACGTGCGCGTGCCGGACGCGAGCCGCAAGTGGGTCTCGCTGGGTCTGAGCTGGCGCCCGTCGCAGCAGGCCGAGTACAACTTCGGCTATACGCACCTGTTCACCAGCGATCCGACCAGCGACACCACCACTGCCACCGGCAACGCGCTGGCCGGCAGCTACAAGGTGCACGGCGACGTGCTGGCCGCGTCGATCAACTACAAGTTCTGATCGCCGCTGCTGCATGACGTACGAAAAACCCCGCTTCGGCGGGGTTTTTTGTTGGGCGCAGGTGTCTGCATGGCATGGATTCGAGGCGCCGGGGCACGCTGCATCTGTGAGCTGGCGGAGGCGCAGGGCGTCGCCTCAATGGAGGTTTCGCATTGAGGCGCGGCTGCGAATGCGCTGTAAAAGTCGATCAAAGCCCGAGCACTGTTTTTCTGGTTGTGGCGGCAGTACATCGCGCTACGGCGTGGCAGATAGCGACGCGCGCACTGGCACGCACGGGCGCTTGGCGATGCACAATCCAGGGCCTACCCATGTCGGCGCGAAGATCCCGGCCGAAGGTTAGTGCAGCGCAACCGCACCGCCGACCTTGCGCGCATGTGCAACAGCCATGGTGCTTTTACGGAACAGGCGAGTTGCGCGACCTCGCGTTGCAGCCAGTGATGCATCGTCGCCTGCATGTTGGTCGCTGATTGCGGTGCGCCGCCGCGGGCATCAACACCACGACCAATGGCACGACCTCGTTCTGGCCTCGCCGTTGCGCAGCGCGACGATCATCGACGCTGCGCAGGCGCCGCGTGCGTGAGCGTGCCGCTGTGCCACCCAGGGCTGTGCAGCACAGCGACGACGTTGCTATGGTCCTGCGTATGGACCAACCCGACTTCATCCAGATCACCGACGACGCCGTTTCGCGCGACGACTGCGCGGCGATCGTGCAACGCATGCGCGATAGCCAGCAGCTGCAGCCGGGCCGCATCGGCAGCGGCGTGTTCCCCGACCTCAAGCACAGCCGCGATCTGCGCATCAGCGGCCTGGCCGACTGGGCGGCAGTGGAAAACCGCCTGCAACAGGCCGTCTTCGAGGGCCTGCTCCGCTACCTGCGGCAGTATCCGCAGGCGTTGATTTCGCCCTTGATGCTGCAGGTCACCACCGCCGATGGCACTCCGCACCGGTTGGTCGCCGAGGACATCGCGCAGATGAGCGATGCGGCCTTGAGCGACCTGGCGCGCACCTGCCTGCGCCCGGGCGCCATCAACCTGCAGTGGTATCTGGCCGACCAGGGCGGCTACCCATATTGGCACTGCGAACTGTATCCGCGCGACGCCGGCGCAGAGACCCTGCACCGCCATTTGCTGTGGACGCTGTATCTCAACGAAGAGTTCGAACAGGGCGAGACCGAATTCCTGTTCCAGCAACGCAAGGCGCGTCCGCGCACCGGCAGCCTGCTGATCGCCCCCACCGCCTTCACCCACACCCACCGCGGCAACCGCCCGGTCGGCGGCGATAAGTTCATTGCCACCAGCTGGATTTTGTTCCAATCGGCGCAGGCGCTGTACGGCGGGGAATAGGGAATCGGCAATGGAGAATCGCACCAGCAGACCTGCGCTGTTGCGGTGGCTCTCGCCGTTGCGAATCCCGATTCCCCACTCCCGATTCCCCGCCCTAAAACAGCTGCCCCTGCGGCGAGTCCTTGACCGGTTTGGGCGGCGGTGCAGGGCGGCGGAATTGTTCGGTGTCCAATGGCGGAGTGCGGCGGGTGTCGAAGCCGGCACGGCGATGCGCCAGCGCGAAGCGGCGCGCCAGCAGGTCTGCGTACACGCCCTGGCCGCGCATGCGGGTGCCGAAGGTGCTGTCGTAGTCCTTGCCGCCGCGCAGCTGGGCGATGGTGCTCATCACGTGCTCGGCGCGCTGCGGGTGGTGGGTCTGTAGCCACTCACGGAACAACGGCGCCACCTCGTGCGGCAGGCGCAGCAGCACGTAACCGGCACTGCTGGCGCCGGCATCGGCGGCGGCCTGCAGGATCGCTTCCAGCTCGTGATCGTTGATCCACGGGATTACCGGCGCGGCCATCACCCCGACCGGCACGCCGGCCTCGTGCAGGCTGCGCATCGCGCGCAGGCGCGCATGCGGCGCGGACGCACGCGGTTCCAGCCTGGCCGACAGATGCGGATCCAGCGTGGTCACCGAGAAGTGCACATTGACCAAGCGCGCGCGCGCCAGCGGGGCCAGCAAATCCAGATCCCGCGTGACCAGGGCGCTCTTGGTGATCAGCGTGAACGGGTGCCGCGCCTCCCACAGCACTTCGATCAACTGCCGGGTCAACCCGCGCTTGCGCTCGATCGGCTGGTAGGCATCGGTATTGATGCCCAGTGCGATCGGGCTGGGCACGTAACTGGGCCGCGCCAGTTCGCGGCGCAGCAGCTCCGGCGCATTGGTCTTGGCGAACAGCCGCGTTTCGAAGTCCAGCCCCGGCGAGAGGTTGAGGTAGGCATGCGAGGGCCGAGCGAAACAGTAGCTGCAGCCATGTTCGCAGCCGCGATACGGATTGACCGACTGCGAGAACCCGATGTCCGGCGACTGGTTGCGGCTGATGATGCTGCGCGCGGTCTCGTCGGTGACCTGGGTGCGCAATGCGGGCGCAGCGAACTCGTCGCTGTCGTCCACGTGCCAGCCATCGTCCACCGCCTGCGGCGTGGTGACCTCGAACCGTCCGGGCAGATGGCCGGTCGCACCCCGGCCCTTGATCGCGCTTGCCATGCCGGCATGCTATGGCGGCCGCGTCTCACCTGCTGGGATCAGCCCGCTGCACGGATAAAGGTTTCAGCCTTCGTGTTCGATGTGCTGCCTGCACTGTCTGAGTAGAACGCTCGCCTCGGCAACGGGCACTGCAGCACGACGTTCGGTAGCCCCCATACCGAAAACAAGACGTGCCTTCGCTCATTGAGCCCTAATCCGCAGCTTTCCCGTGCATGTGCTACCAGGATCGCCAGGGCAGCAGCCGGCAGTCATCGCAGCACAGCGTGTGCGCCGTAGAATCCGCGCATGCTCGCACTTGCACAGGGCGCGTGGGATTGGCTGGCCGACATTCCCCACCTCAAAGCGCTCCTCTTCGCCGCCTACGTGCTGTATCTGCTGTGGATCGTCAGCTGGATCATCCTGCAGAAGCGCGAGCCGGTGGCCACGCTGAGCTGGGTGCTGTCGCTGGCCGCGCTGCCGTATCTGGGCCTGCTGATCTACTACTGGCTGGGCCCGCAAAAGGTCAAACGCCAGCGTCTACGCCGCGGGCGGTCGCGTTCGGGTATGGAAAGCTACAGCAGCGTGTGTCCGCCCGATGCCGATTGCACCGAGCTGGCCAAGATCGCCCAATCCACCACCGGCCTGGCCCCAAGCAGCGCGACAGAAGCCTTGTGGCTGGTGGATGGCGCGTCCACCTATGCGGCGATCATCGAGGCGATCACACAGGCGCGCGACCACATCCACCTGGAGTACTACATTTTCCAGCCCGACCGCAGCGGCATGCCGATCTGCGAGGCCTTGATGGAACGCGCGCGGGCGGGGGTCAAGGTGCGGCTGTTGATGGATGCAGTCGGTTCCTCGGCGATGACCCGGCGCACCCTGCGCACGCTGCGTGCGGCCGGCGTGGAGACCGCCTGGTTCCATCCCACCCAGCTGCTCAAGCCGTTCAAGCGGCCGTGGTTGAACCTGCGTACGCACCGCAAGTTGATCGTCATCGACGGCCGCATCGCGTTCACCGGCGGCATCAATGTCACCGACGAAGAGAACGAACAGGTTCGCCCCGACGCGTTTCGCGACCTGCATGTGCGTCTGCAGGGCCACGTGGTGCGCAGCCTGCAGCTGGTGTTCCTGGAGGACTGGCTCTACGCCACCCGCCAGGCCCAGGGCGCCTTCCATGGCCAACAACTGTGGCCGGAGGATGTGCCCACCCGCAAGCAGGGCAGCATCGATGCGCAGGTGCTGGTGTCCGGCCCCGATTCGTCCTGGGAAGCGATCCACCGGCTGATGGTGGCCGCCATCCACGAAGCCAGGCATCGGGTCTGGCTGGTCACGCCGTACTTCGTGCCGGGCGAGGCCGCGCGCATGGCGCTCACCTCTGCGGCGCTGGGCGGGCTGGACGTGCGCCTGCTGATCCCGCGCGTCAGCGATTCGCGCCTGGTCACCTATGCCGCGCGCTCGTATTTCGATGAACTGCTGGAGGCCGGCGTGCGTATCTACGAGTACGGCCCGCGCATGTTGCACACCAAGGCGCTGATCGCCGACGACGATGTCTGCATCGTCGGTAGCGCCAATTTCGACAGCCGCAGCTTCCGGCTGAACTTCGAGCTGTCGATGCTGTTCCGCGACCAGGCAGTAGCCGCCGAGCTCGCCGGCATGATCGGCACCGACATGGCCCAGGCACAGGAAGTGCGCTTCAACCTGCGCCGGCCGTTCTGGCGATCGCGCCTGCCGGAAGCCTTCGCGCGGCTGCTATCGCCGCTGCTCTGACCGCAGCGCCGCGCCCCACGTGGAACCACGCCGGGCGCAGCGCTACACTGCCGCCACTCAACGGGGAGCTCGTCATGCACTGGCTGTTTCTGCTTATGGCACTGGGTGCACTGGTGCTGGCCTTCAGCACGCCGCACGTGTGGTTGCTGGTCGTATCGCTGCTGGTGGCACTGCTGCTGTTGCTGCTGTGGACCCGCGGCTGGTTCGCCGCACGCATGGGCGATACCCAGCGCGACACCGGCAGCATGATCGACCCAGCCGAACTGCGCCGGCTGCGCGAACTTGCCGAAGCCCGCAAGGCCGCTGCACTGACGGCCGCGCGCGACGGCGAGCCGCAGGCCTGAGCAGCACGTGAGCACTCACCTCAGCGTCAACGTCAACAAGATCGCCGTACTGCGCAATTCGCGCGGCGGTCAGGACCCGGATGTAGTGCAGGCCGCGCGCAGCTGCATTGCAGCCGGCGCCCATGGCATCACCGTGCATCCGCGCCCGGACCAACGGCATATCCGCGCTGACGATGTCTACGCGCTCAGCACACTGACGCGCATGCATGGTGTGGAATTCAACATCGAAGGCAATCCGTTCGCGCCGCCGCGCGCTGGCTATCCGGGCTTGCTGGAACTCTGCCGGGCCACGCGGCCGCAACAGGTCACCCTGGTGCCGGATGGCGACGGCCAACTCACCTCCGACCATGGCGTGGATTTCGCCCGCGATGGCGCGCGGCTGGCGCCGTTGATTGCCGCCTTCAAGACTCTCGGCTGCCGCGTGAGCCTGTTCGTGGATGCCGGTAATCCGGAGATTGCGCAGGCGGCTGCGTTGGGTGCCGATCGCATCGAGCTGTACACCGGCCCGTACGCCGAGGCCCATCACCACGGCCAATCGCAACCGTCCCTGGCCCTGTTCGCCGATGCCGCCAGGCGTGCCCACGCGGCCGGCCTGGGCATCAATGCCGGCCACGATCTGTCCCAGCACAACCTGGCCGATTTCCTGGCCGGCGTTCCCGACGTCCTGGAGGTCTCGATCGGCCACGCCTTGGTCGGCGAGGCGCTGTATCAGGGCCTGGAACCGACCGTGCGCGCCTACTTGGCGATTATTGCGGGCGGCGCGACCACAGCCGCCTAGGCCCGGGTTTTAGCGAGCCGCGCGCAGTCCACGCAACATGCAGCTGCGCGTCCGTCATGCGCATCGGCCGCACAGTCGAGCTTGCGATGCGTGCAATCGCGCTTCGCCCAAGCACTTTCGTATCCACTCAGCCCGTGCCTCTCCGTACTCGAAATGGCCATGAGCTTTTGGAGGCGGCAACGCGATGTTGCCAGCATTGATGGACTCAGCGCCGACTAGACATCAGATTCGATGTTCAAGAAGAGGTTGCCCGAAAGGCGGATGCGTTTCGGTGGAGTGGAAGTGTGTTTCTAGATGGATGTCAGGTTTGAATGTATGAGCGTCCGCAGATCGCATACGAATGCCGCTCGGCATGTCGTCCATCGCTTCACTACTTACCCATTGGATGGCGCTTGCTGCTTGGGTGTTGCCACGGCCGGCGCCAGTGAGTGGCGCGTGTTGGGCGGAATCAGGTTCTAACGAAACTGCATGCTTCGCACTTCGGGAGAAGGTATACCCAAGACGACTGACGATGAGATGTGGACCGGAATGTGCAGACATGCACGTCAGGTTTGCATGTGTGAGCGTTCGTCGATCTCATGCGAACGTCGCTCTGCATGTCATCTCATCAAGGCATCCCATCAAGCCACTGCACACACGTTCGAATGCACGTGTCAGCTGTTTGGTTTGTCACGGAAATCGCAAGAACGCGTCACAAGCTCGTTGCGTGTGCGCGGCACTACTTAGCGCATCTCTGTATGCATCTCGGCGATAGGCATCGCGTTCGATGCGATGCGATAGAAGCGATCTGCAGCTAGTGCGATTGCTTGCCGACTGATCGCAATGCGCGTCTTTCTCAAGACTCACTTGATAGGTACGCAGCGCAAGATGCCTTGAGCATTGCCTGCATCAGACGCACCGCTACACCTACAGAAACCAACGGCGTGGCGATGACTTCCAAACAACGCTTCATCAGCGAGGCCGTTTCAACATCGCATCGCTGCCGTCCGCACGCGTGGATCAACGACGACGCATCGATTGCATCCACTATTTGATCGGCAGCATCGAAGGCGCATGCGCAGCACCCTCGCGTCATCGCCGCACAAAAAAACGCCACCGTTTCCGGTGGCGTTGCAGTCGCGTCATGACTGTTGTGTTGCGGTCGTGCGATGTCTTACTGCATGAAGCCGATTTTCTTCATCTGCGAGTTCTTCGCCGCGGCGAGGACCTTGGCCATCACCTCGTACTCAGCATCCTCGTTGGCATCGATGCGCAGCTCCGGCTGATTGGTCGGATCGGCCTGCACCACTTCTTCCATCTTCTGCTGCAACTGCGCGACCGGGGTCGGGCTGTTGTTCCAGAACACCTGGTTGCTGGCGTCGATCCGCAATTCGATCGGCGGCGGCGGTTCGGTCGTCTGCGGTGGCGGGTTGAGCACCCGCTGCGGCAGATCCACGGCGATCGGGTAAGTCATGATCGGCGCGGTCACGATGAAGATGATCAGCAGCACCAACATCACGTCCACGAGAGGCGTGACATTGATGTCGGCCATTGGGCCGCGGTTTCCACCGGTACTGAATGCCATGGCTTACTGCCCCTTCTCTTTGGTTGCAACGAAGCCGACGTCCAACATGCCCTGACCCTGCGCGATCTTGGTGATCTCGTTGATCGTACGCATCTTGGTGGTGCGGTCGCCGCGCAAGTTGAGCGGCGGTTGCGGGGTCTGCTGTGCTGCGGTGGACAGGCGCGACTCCAGGGCTTCCTTGGAGATCGGCTCGTCGTTCCAGTACAGCGACCCGTCTTCCTTGACGGCCAGGGTGATCGGTGCGGCGCGCTTCTCCGCATCTTCCTTCTGGATCAAGTTGGCCTCTGGCAGCTCCACCTTGACCTTGTGGGACATCAGCGGTGCCGTAATGATGAAGATGATCAGCAGCACCAACATGACGTCCACGAGGGGCGTCACATTGATGTCGGCCATCGGGCCGCCGCTGTTTCCACTACTGAAGGCCATAACGGGCTCCGTCTAAATCGTTGCGAAGGCGTTCTTTACTACCGGATTAGCGAACGCGCGAACCGGTTGCGAAGAAGTCGTGCAGGTCGTGGGCAAAGGTGTCGAACTTGGCGATCACCGAGCTGTTGACCTTGGAGAAGAAGTTGAACGCGAACACGGCCGGGATTGCGACGAACAGACCGATCGCGGTCATGATCAGCGCTTCACCCACCGGGCCGGCAACGGCGTCGATGGAGGCCGAACCGGTTGCACCGATCTTGATCAGCGCGCCGTAGATGCCCCACACGGTACCGAGCAGACCGACGAACGGCGCGGTTGCACCGACGGTCGCCAGCAGGGTCATGCCCGACTGCAGCTTGGTGCTTTCGCGGGTCACGGCCTGACGCAGAGCGCGGTCGACGAACTCCGAACGGCTCAGGCTCTCGCCCATACCGCCGGTGCTGCCTTCGGCACGCTGGTGGTGCGCAGCAGCCTGGGCTGCATCCAGTGCGATCTTGGAGAACGGCTCGGAAGCCGGCTGCTCTTCCATAGCGCGGATGGCGTCCTGTGCATTCGGGGCATCCCAGAACGCGGTGGTGACGCGGTCAGCCGCGCTTTTCAGACGGGTGGCGCGGAAGATGTTGATGACAGTCCAGTACCAGGAGGCAGCGGACATGGCGATCAGGGTGATCAGAACGACCCAGGACACGGCGAAGTCGCCGGGGCTGGAGGTCATTTCGGTGATCAGGTGCTCAAAGCCCATCTGCGAAAGAGCGGCCGACGGATTGGAGCCCCCTGCAGCGGCGGCGATAACGAATTCCTGCAGCATGACGCTTACCTTTGTTGTGTGTGGTGATGAAGGGTGGAGCGAAAGGAAGACAGGATCCTAGGCCGGCCGCAGCCGGCCCGTGGATCAGTTCAGAGCAAAGTTGACCGGGACGCGGACGCGGCCGGCGGCTTTCTGCCCATTGACAGTGGAGGCGTTGAACTTCCACTTGCGTGCTGCGTCCATCGCGGCACGGTCAAGGTCGCGGTTGCGGCTGGACTTTTCGACCGACACATTGGTCACGTTGCCGTTGGCATCCACATCCACGATCAGGATGACCTCACCTTGGACACCGGCACGGAATGCGGCCGGCGGGTACTTCGGTGGGTTCATGTTCTTGGACGAGATATCGACGCTGGCACCGATGTCACTCGGTGGAGCCGGCGGAGCTGGCGGGCTCGGCGGCGTGACGATATCGCTCGGACGCGGTTCGGGAACGTCGACCACCGGAGCTTCCGGCGGCGGCGGAACCGGTGACGGCTTCGGCGGCGACAGATTCTTGACCGGCGGTGGCGGCTTGTCTTCCGGCGGCGGCGGCGGCGGCGGCGGCGGGGGAGGAGGCGGTGCATCCACCAAGGTGACCATGGTGGTGCGCTCCTTCTCGGCCGGAGCCTTCGGCGCTACTGCAGGGATCAGCAACATCATCAATGCAGTAAGGTGCAGGGCAATTACGAAAGCAATGCCGATAATGCGGGCCCAGCTCAGACCCTGGTTCCCGGCATCATAGTCATGCCTGTGGATAACGAGTTGTTCCGTCATGCGCCAATGGCTCTTTCAGTGGGGGCCCGGATCACTGTGATGATCCCCAGGTTTTCGGACGGCTTTGACACCGCAGGAACTCCCAAGCTTATACCAATCCCGAGTCCTGTAACCACTAAAAACACAGGGATTTCGGGGGTTTATTTTCTTTTTTTACTTCAGATTGATGATCTTCTTGGCGTCTTCGGGTTTTTTAACACCCTTGGCGATCGCCTGCTGTGCGGCCTGCTTGGCCTCGGGGATGCGTCCTTCCGAATGCAGCACCTTGGCCAGATTCAGATAGGTCTCACCGTCCTTGGAGAGGGGGGCGGCCTTCTGCCAATTCTCGATCGCCTTCGGCACGTCTTCGCTGTAGTAGTACGACTGCGCCAACGCGAGGTAGGTCTGGTAGTCAGGCTTGAGAATGCCCTTCTGCATGCCCTCGGTGATGACGGCGATGACGTCCTTTTCCTTGTTCTCGGTGTTGGCGTAGATCGAGTACAGCTGCTTGTATTCCTTCTCTTCGGTCAGCTGACCGGAGGCGCGCAGCTTGTCCATCACCCCGGCCGCCTTGTCCATCTGGTCGGCCTGCATGTACATGCTGGCCAGATTGAGCTGGGCCTTCTTGTCGTTGGGCGTCTTGGCGGCCAGCGCTTCGGCGGCGGCCACGGCTTCACCGGTCTGGCCGGCTTCGGCGTAGGACGCCATCAGCAGCTGGTTCCACGTGTCCTTGGGTTCGGGCGAGGCGGCGATGGCCTGCTTGAGCACCGGAATGGCTTCCTTGTAGCGCTCGGCCTGGTACAGCGCCTGGCCCTTGAGGATCAGATCTTCCGGGCGCTGCGACTTGCTCTCGTCCAGGTACTTGTCCAGCGTGGCCAGACCTTCGGCCTGCTGGTCATCCTGCAACTGCAGCTGCGCCAGCATCAGCATCGACTGGAACTGGCCGTTGTTGTCCAGCGCGTTCAGGGCGATGGCCTGCTGCAGATAGGTCTTGGCAGCGGCGGTGTCGTCCATGTTGTACGCCGCCTGGGCGGCCAGCTGGCCGGCCAGAGCCTTGTCGGCTTCGTTGGCAGCGCTGTTGGCCAGGATCTCGTCGGCCTGTGCCCGCACCGCAGGGAAATCCTCGCCCTTGTTGAAGGTTTCGATCAGCTTCTGCAGCTTGCTGCCCAGCTTGGACGACGGCTTGATGGTCGGCGCGGTGCGGGTGGACTGCGGGTACAGCTCTTCGGCCTTGCCGCTGTTCTTGGACTTGCGGTTGGCCCGCTCGGTCGAGCGGTCCGACTGCGCGACCGCATCGGTAACGACAGCCCCGCCCAACGATGCGGCGATGATCAGGGACAACAGGGCGTGCTTGCGGTTGAGCAGTTTCATGATTCACCTCGGACGAGCCGCCGTTGGGCGGTACGAAAAGCGGAATGGAAGCTGTACGAAAATTCTGAGCCGGCAAACTTAGCAGAAAGTCTCAGTTCCCGAAAACGGTTTCCGTGCTGTGGTGCAGCATCGGCGCCATTACCCACAACGGGGCACTCGACCGTCCTGTCGGGCCTGCTGATATACCGGTTGCAGGGCATTGACGTCGGCCTGCAGCTCACGGATGCGGTTGGCCGGATCCGGGTGGGTGGACAACCACTGCGGCTGACGGTTACCGCTGGCGGCCATCATGTTCTGCCACAGGCTCACCGCCTGGGCCGGGTCGAAGCCGGCTTGCGCCATCAGACGCTGGCCCACCACGTCGGCCTCGCTTTCCTGGGTGCGTGAGCCGGGCAGCAGGAACACGGTTTGCGCGGTCATGCCGCCGACCTGGTTCACCGCACTGGCGGCACCATCGCCGTAGGCCGCGCCGGCCAGCGCGCCGATAATGCCCAGGCCGGTCTGGGCGCCGAGCTGGCGGGTGATGCGTTCTTCGTGGTGGCGCGAGATTACGTGCCCGATTTCATGCCCGAGCACGGCGGCCAGCTGATCCTGGGTCTTGGCCACGGTGAAGATGCCGGTGTTCACACCGACCTTGCCACCGGGCAGGGCGAAGGCATTGGCTTCGTCGTCGACAAACAGCGCGGTCTCCCAACGAGTCTCGCGCCATTGCGGCGGCAGCTGTGCGACCAGGGCGTTGACCACGCACTGCACGTAAGCGTTTTGCTTGCCGTCGGTGCTGACCTTTTCCTTGGCCTTGGTCTGCGCAAAGGACTCCGCGCCAAGCTTGTCGAGCTGGTCTTGCGTCACGCCGCCTACCACCTGACGGCGGCCGGTTGGCGAAGTAGTGGTGGCGCACGCCGTCAACGCGAGGACGGCAACAACGATCAACAACCTGGCTTTCATTCAATCCCCCTTGAACCCTGTGGGCATTTTGGCAGGGTCGTCTTAACTTTTCGTCAAGCGGGTCAGCCGAGACCAAAAAAGTACAGGGCTGCCAGGGCGGTCGCGTTGTTGATGCCATGCGCCAGGATCGGCGCCCACAGCGTGCCGGTGCGCCAATACAGCCATGCAAACGCCGCGCCCATGCCGCCGTAGACCAGCCACAGTTGGGCGATGGCAACCACGCCATTGCCGCTGATGCCGGGCACTTCATGCACCAGGGCGAAGGTCAGGCTGCTGAGCACCACGCCCAGCCACGGCCGCCCGGCCGCCAGCAGACGCCCGAACAACACGCGCCGGAACAGCAGTTCTTCGTAGGCAGGCGCAATGGCGACTGCAAAGACGACCAGCGCCAGCGGCCATTGCTTGATGGCTTCTTCCATCAGCGGCAGGTTGGTCGGCACCGGCTTGATGCCCAGCGCCGAGGCCAGAACGCTGACCAGATTGCTGAGCATGAATACGCCGGCGGCCACGGCCGCAATCCAGCCCCAGGTCGACCGGCGCCGGATCGCGGCACGCGACGTGGCCTGTTCGGCGGGCGTGGCACGGCGACGCCAGACGTACAGCAGCACCGCCGGAGTCGCCGTGCTGACCAACGCGATCAGCAGCTGCACCATGACGCCCGGTTGGCCGATGGCGGCCATGATCGCGGCCGGGGAGGGGCTGCCGCCCTGCGCACGCACGGCCTGCACCTCGCCCATGCTGCGCAGAAAGCCCCACACCGCAAAGCCGGCCACGCTCAACAGCAGCAACAGGCCGATGGCAATCAGCAGATCGATGCAGAAACCGAGCACGGCGGACCGCAGTGACGGTGGACCGGGCACCGACACCGGCGCCGGGGAAGGCGGAAGAACTGCGCTCATCGTCATCCCTGCAGGGCGGCGCACACCGCCACATCGCGCGTGGCGATGCGGCGGTGCAGGCGGCGGATCAGATATCCAGGTTGGAAACCTTCAGCGCGTTGTCCTCGATGAAGTCGCGGCGCGGTTCCACCACATCGCCCATCAAGGTGCTGAAGATCTGGTCGGCCGCCACGGCGTCTTCAATGCGCACCTGCAGCAGGCGCCGCGTGTCCGGATTGACCGTGGTTTCCCACAACTGCTCGGCGTTCATTTCGCCCAGGCCCTTGAAGCGCTGCACCTGGCGGCCCCGCTTAGCTTCTTCCAGCAGCCAGGCCTGCGCCTGCGCAAAGCTGGTGATCGGGTGGCTCTTGTTGCCACGCAGGATCTGCGCGCCTTCGCGCACCAAGCCATGCAGGGCCAGCGCAACCTCGCGCAGCGGACGCAGCTCACCACTTTCGAACGCGCCCATCGGCAGCACCTGGGTGAATTCCTCGCCCATGTGCTTGCGCACCGACACCAGCGAGGCGGCGGCACTGTCGGTGGCCGGGTCGAAGCGCAGGTGATAGCGCGCCGTGCCCAGGGTGCCGCGATTGAGCACTGCCTGCAGCGCATCCAGCGTGGGATGCACGTCGCCTTCGGCCTGCAGCTGCACCACGTCCAGCGGCGGCAGATCGATCAACGCGGTCAACAGCGCCGGGTCGTAGCGGTGGGCATTGCGGGCAATGGCCTCCTTGGCGCCAGCGAACAACAGCAGCAGTTTTTCCAGCGCCTCGCCGGTGATCGGCGGCTCGTCGCTGGCCGGGATCAGCGCTGCACCTTCGACCGCGCTGCTGGCCAGGTAGGCGTTGAGCGCGGCGTCGTCCTTGAGATACAGCTCGCTCTTGCCCTGCTTGAGCTTGTACAGCGGCGGCAGGCCGATGTAGATGTAGCCGCGCTCGATCAGCTCCGGCATCTGCCGGTAGAAGAACGTGAGCAGCAGCGTGCGGATGTGCGAGCCGTCCACGTCGGCGTCGGTCATCAGGATGATGCGGTGGTAGCGCAGCTTGTCCGGGTTGTACTCGTCGCGGCCGATGCCGGTGCCCAGCGCGGTGATCAGCGTGCCCACCTGGTCGGAGGCCAGCATGCGATCGAAGCGCGCGCGTTCGACGTTGAGGATCTTGCCGCGCAGCGGCAGCACCGCCTGGTTCTTGCGGTTGCGGCCCTGCTTGGCCGAGCCACCTGCCGAGTCACCCTCGACGATGAACAGCTCGGACAGCGCCGGATCCTTTTCCTGGCAATCGGCCAGCTTGCCCGGCAGGCCGGCGATATCCAGCGCGCCCTTGCGGCGGGTCAGATCGCGCGCCTTGCGGGCGGCTTCACGGGCACGGGCGGCATCGACGATCTTGCCGGTGATGGCCTTGGCTTCGTTCGGATTTTCCTGCAGGAATTCCTGCAGGCGCGCACCGAAGGCATTTTCCACCGCCGGGCGCACGTCCGAGCTGACCAGTTTTTCCTTGGTCTGCGAGGAGAAGCTGGGGTCGGGCACCTTCACCGACAGCACTGCGATCATGCCTTCGCGCATGTCGTCGCCGGTCAGGGTGATCTTTGCCTGCTTGGCGATGCCGTTCTGCTCGATGTAGTTGCTCAGCACGCGCGTCAACGCGCCGCGGAAGCCGGCCAGATGCGTGCCGCCATCCTTCTGCGGGATGTTATTGGTGAAGCAATACATGGTTTCCTGGTAGGCGTCGGTCCATTGCAGGGCCACGTCCACCACGATGCCGTTGTGCTCGCCGGTCACCGAAATCACGTTCGGGTGCAGCGGGGTCTTGAGCTGGGCCAGATGCTCCACGAAGCTGCGAATGCCGCCTTCGTAGTGGAAATCGTCGCGCCGGCCTTCGCCGCGCTCGTCGATCAGCGCAATCTTGACGCCGGAGTTGAGGAACGAAAGCTCGCGTAGGCGGCGCGCCAGGATGTCGTAATGGAACTCGACGTCGCTGAAGATCTCCACCGCCGGCTTGAAGCGCAGCGTGGTGCCGCGCTTGGTCGAGGCTTCCAGCTGCTTGAGCGGGTACTGCGGCTCACCCAGCGCATATTCCTGCTGGTAGTGGAAGCCGTCGCGCCAGATATCCAGCCACAGGTGCTCGGACAGCGCGTTGACCACCGAGACGCCCACGCCGTGCAGGCCGCCGGACACTTTGTAGCTGTTGTCGTCGAACTTGCCGCCGGCGTGCAGCACGGTGAGGATCACCTCGGCTGCGGAAACGCCTTCTTCCTTGTGGATGTCCACCGGAACGCCGCGGCCGTTGTCCGACACCGCTACCGAGCCATCCACGTGGATCTTGACCACGATGTCATCGGCGTGGCCCGCCAGGGCCTCGTCGACCGAATTGTCGACCACCTCGAACACCATGTGGTGCAGGCCGGTGCCGTCGTGCACATCGCCGATGTACATTCCGGGGCGCTTGCGGACGGCTTCGAGGCCACGCAGCACGGTGATCTTGCTGGAGTCGTAGGTGCCGTTGGGTGTTGGCGGTGTGGTTTGTTCGTCGGTCATGCGCGTGCCGTTGGCTCCACAACACGCACGAGGACGGCGGAAGCCGTATCGCGCGTGGGAAAAGGGGGATAGCGCGGCAATTATACCAGCCGGCTCATGCCAGCCGCGGCGGATTAGTCGGCAGCGGTTGTGGGCACCAACTGACCGTGTTCCACGTGGAACCGGCGCAGGGTCTTGCCGGCGTCGGCCAGTCCGGGGGGAAGTTCAGTTGCGGTAATCAGCACCTGCGCCGGGGCGCTCGCCAATCGTTGTATTACCCGGGCCTGATGATGACGGTCCAACTCGGAACCCAGATCATCCAGCGCCATGATGGGCCACTCGCCACGCTCATGGGCGAAATCCTCCGCCTGGGCGAGCAGGCAGGCCAGCGCCGTAAGCTTGGCCTGCCCCCGTGAGAGCGCGTCCTTGCCGGGCAGAGCGTCGAACAACGGCGCCCAGTCGGCCCGGTGCGGGCCCTGCGAGGTGTAGCCGTTCTGGCGGTCGCGTTCGCGGGCGAGCAGCAGGGCATCCGCCAACGAAACCTCGTGGCGGCGCCAGCCGGGTGCGAACGTCAGTGCAGACAGGCCAAGCGAGGGGGCAATGGCCGTTGCGACCGGGACCAGGCGTTCCTGCAGCCGCTCAAGGTACTGCAGGCGCCGAGAGGTGAGGGTTTCGCCAGATTCGGCCAGTTCGTGATCCCAAGCATCCAGCATCTGCGGCTGTGCGCCCTGTTTGAGTAAGGCGTTGCGCTGTTTGAGTGCGCGCGCGTACCGACGCCACAGCGCCAGAAAGTCAGGTTCCACGTGGAACAAGCCCCAATCCAGGAAACGCCGCCGTGGTTCGCCGCCACCGCTGATCAGCACATGGCTGCCAGGCTCGAAAGTCACCACCGCAAGTGCGGCACACAGCGACCCGAGTTGGGCTACGTCCTCGCCATCCAGGCGGCCGGTCCATTCCTGCCCGCTGTGCCGCAGGCCGGCACGGCGTGTGCGCTCGGTGCTGTCGCCCGCACGTTCGCGCCATTCAACGAAGATTTCCAGATCCTGCCCACCCTGGCGGATCAACCCGTCCCGCACCCGGCCACGAAAGCTGCGCCCGTAGGCCATGACATGCAGGGCTTCAAGCACGCTGGTCTTGCCGGCACCGTTGTCGCCGGTCAATAGATTCAACGTGCTGGCTGGATGAAACTCGACTGCTTCGAAGCGACGAAGTCGATGGATGGACAACCGCGCTACATGCATCGATCGGTCTGCTTGGCCTTGAAGTCCGGCATCGGACGGGGCGGAGCATACGTGATCGGCAGTGGACATGCTGCGGCAAACGTTTCCGTCACGCGGCGACAAACTGGGGACAAGTTGTGGACAGTTTCAATGCCCATGGCGGCCGTTTCGCTTATCCACAGGTAATCAGGGCGTTTGAGCGGGTCTAGACACAGGGTTTCAAGGCCACAAAAGTGTTTAAGAACATATGCTTAACCTACTTTTCGGAGAAATCTGGCCCTACCATCACCACCCAGCCTTTAAGATTTATCTAGATTTAAAAGCTTTGAACGTTGTGCATAACTCAAAAGTACCTTCCGAAGCCGTGCTCTAATCGCACGAAACTCTTTTGCAGAAGACCTAGTCTCTTGTTCGCACCCTGGTTCCCTGTGTTTATGATGTTCCCTCACCAAGTGACGATCTCAGGTTTCTACGGAGCAGGCCGACCCGAAGCAGAGAGCGTGTGCCGATAGCCGCCGTGTTCTAGCCACGAGACCACGAGTGCTTTCGAGCCATGATTGGAAGAGAGCAGATAATCGCTTCCCTGATTGCTCGTGATGGCTCTTACGTCTTCAGAGCCAGCCAAGAGCAAGCCCGCGATATCCCACCATTGCCACGTGACACGGGACACCAGTCATCAGTCGATCCTGCGTGCGCGGAAGCTCGCTGCCCCAGCCAATCCGCATGACTTCGCAGCAACGGTCGTTCACGACATCTCAGACCGCAAACCAAGGCACATTGGCTTGAGAAACCCCGAGTACGCCGGCAGGCACGTCGATGGCAGCGAGCCATCTGTCTCAATGTTCCTTGGCCCACAAAAAAGCCCGGCGTAAGCCGGGCCCCTTCGTGTTCCACGTGGAACGCAGCGTCAGAGGCGCAACGGCATCACGACGTGGCGGGACTTCTCGCTGCTCGCCTCACGCACCAGCGCCGACGAATTGGCATCGCGCAGCTGGATCACCACATGCTCGTCGCGCAGTGCAGAGAGCGCATCCAGCAGATAGTTCACGTTGAAGCCGATGGCCAGATCATCGACCTTGGTATCGGCCTCGATCTCTTCCTGCGCTTCTTCCTGCTCCGGGTTGTGCGCGCTGATCTTCAGCTGGCCCGGCGATACTTCGACGCGAACGCCGCGGTACTTTTCGTTCGACAGAATCGCCGCACGCTGCAGTGACGCACGCAGCGCCTCGCGGTCCACCTTGACCTCACGGTCCGCGCCGATCGGTATCACCGCCTCGTAATCCGGAAAACGGCCGTCGATCAGCTTCGAGGTGAAGGTGACATCGCCGCGCTTGACCCGGATATGGCTACGGCCCAGCTCCAGCTCGACATCGCGATCAGCCGCCTCCAGCAGGCGCAGCAGCTCGGTGACGCCCTTACGCGGCACGATGATCTGGCGCTTCGCGCTACCGGACTTTTCCAGCTCGGTCTCGCACAGCGCCAGGCGGTGACCATCGGTCGCCACGCAGCGCAGCAGGCCATCGCGCAGGTCGAACAGCAGGCCGTTGAGGTAATAACGCACGTCCTGCTGGGCCATCGCGAACGCCGTGCGCTCCATCAGCTCCTTCAGCCCGGCTTCCGGCACCGCCACACGCTCGGTGGCCTCGACTTCGTCCACCGACGGGAAGTCGTTGGCCGGTAGCGTGGCGAGCGTAAAGCGGCTGCGCCCGGCCTGCACCGTAACCTTGTCTCCGGTCTGCGAGACGGTGACGCGGCTGCCGTCAGGCAGGGCCCGCAGGATGTCGAACAGCTTGCGCGCCGGGATCGTGGTTTCGCCGTCCTGGGCGTCCTCGACCATGGTGCGCGAGATCATTTCGACTTCCAGGTCGGTCCCCGTCAGCGACAGCTGGCCGTTGTTCACCTGCACCAGCAAGTTCGCCAGTACCGGCAATGTCTGACGCCGTTCGACGACATTGACCACCTGGGCCAACGGCTTGAGGAAGGCTTCGCGCTGCAGTGTGAAACGCATGTGGTTCCGTGCCCCTATGCTTTAAAGATGTGGAATAAATCAAAAGCTTGGTGGTGATGGTAGGGCCGTTTTTGGCGGACAACCACACTAACGTATTGTTTCCAAGAACTATTTTGAGCTTGAAAGTCTATGGACTAGTGCCCCTGGAGCGGTGGGAAAACCTGTGGATAGTTTTCGCCTCAACGCTGCAGCCGCATTTATCCACAGATTCTCCCGCATTTGGCCCCAACTCATCCACGCTTTTTTCCAAGACGGGCGAGAAGGGCGCCAAACGCTCACTCGCTGAGCTTGCGAATCAGCTTTTCCCAGTCCTCGCGCAGCTTGCCGTCGGCCTCCATCAGCGTGCGGATCTGCCGGCAGGCGTGCAGCACGGTGGTGTGGTCGCGGCCGGCAAACGCATCGCCAATCTCCGGCAGGCTGTGCTCGGTCAACTCCTTGGCGAGCGCCATCGCCACCTGGCGCGGGCGCGCCAATGAGCGGGTGCGGCGCTTGGAAAGCAGGTCCTTCATCTGCAGGCCGTAGTAGTCGGCCACGGTCTTCTGGATGTTGGGAATGCCGATCGCCTGCTGCTGCGCACGCAACAGGTCACGCAGCGTCTCCTGCGCAAACTCCACAGTGATCGAGCGGCCAGTGAAGTTGGCGCGGGCCACCAACGTGTTGAGCGCCCCTTCCAGGTCGCGCACGTTCGAGCGCATCTTCTTGGCGATCAGAAACGCCACGTCGTCGGGAATCTCGGCGCCGCGCTCGCGCGCCTTGGCCAGCACGATCGCCGCACGCGTCTCGAAATCCGGCGGGTCGATCGCCACCGACAGGCCCCAGGCCAGGCGCGACTTCAGCCGCGGCTCCAGGCCCTCGACTTCGCGCGGATAGCGGTCGCAGGTCAGGATGATCTGCTGGCGGCCGTCGAACAGCGCGTTGAAGGTGTGGAAAAACTCCTCCTGCGTGCGGTCCTTGCCGGCAAAAAACTGGATGTCGTCGATCAGCAGCGCATCGATCTGCTGGAACTGGCGCTTGAACTGGTCCATTGCCTTGTCCTGCAACGCGCGGATCATCGCGCTGAAGAACTGTTCCGAGCGCAGGTACATCACCTTGGCCGCCGGATTGGCCTGGCGCAGCGCGTTGCCGGCCGCGAACATCAGGTGGGTCTTGCCCAGCCCGGTGCTGCCGTACAGCAGTAACGGGTTGTGTGCACGGTCGCCCGGCTTCTGCGCGGCCTGGATCGCCGCGGCCAGACCGAGCTGGTTGCTGCGGCCTTCCACGAAGTTGGCAAAGGTGTAATGCGAATCCAGGTTGCCGGCGAAGGGCACGATCGGCGCGGCCGCCGGCGCACTGGCGACGGCTTGCGGTGCCGGCAGCGGCTCCGGCGCACGCGGACGGGAGCCGACCGCCAGCGCCACCTCGCCATTGCCGGCGAAATATGCCAGCAACTCGCGGATGCGCGGCAGGTATCGCTCGCGGACCTGCTCAACAATGAAGGCGTTCGGCGCGTACAGCACGATGCTGTCGCCGCGATCTTCGGCCTGCAGGGGTTTCAACCAGGTGTGGACATCCTCGGGCGGGAATTCAGCTTCGAGACGTTCCAGACAGCGGGGCCAAGCATCCATCAAAGTGTGATCATCTGTTGCTGGCTGCGGCGCGCAGAAAA